>NZ_JAZGQB010000001.1:0-4801794 GCF_052217145.1 Yersinia sp. 2541 StPb PI
GTGTCACTTTCGCTTTGGCAGCAGTGTCTTGCCCGATTGCAGGATGAGTTACCTGCCACAGAATTTAGTATGTGGATACGCCCCCTACAGGCGGAACTGAGTGACAATACTCTGGCGCTTTACGCCCCTAATCGTTTTGTACTGGACTGGGTCCGTGATAAGTACTTAAACAATATCAATGGCTTACTTAATGACTTTTGTGGTTCCGAGGTTCCTTTACTGCGTTTTGAAGTAGGGAGTAAACCGGCGGTAAGAACACACAGCCATCCAGTAACCGCCAGTGTTAGTGCACCTGTCGCTCCGGTTACCCGCAGCGCCCCTGTACGCCCGAGTTGGGACAGTTCGCCCGCTCAACCTGAACATTCTTACCGTTCGAATGTGAACCCGAAGCACACATTTGATAACTTCGTTGAAGGTAAATCCAACCAACTGGCTCGTGCTGCGGCACGTCAGGTTGCTGATAATCCGGGTGGTGCATATAACCCGTTATTCCTCTATGGCGGTACAGGTTTGGGTAAGACTCACCTGTTACATGCAGTAGGGAATGGCATCATGGCGCGTAAAGCTAATGCCAAAGTGGTTTACATGCATTCGGAGCGTTTTGTGCAGGACATGGTTAAGGCCTTGCAGAACAACGCAATAGAAGAATTTAAACGCTATTATCGTTCCGTTGATGCATTATTAATCGATGATATTCAGTTCTTTGCCAATAAAGAGCGTTCCCAGGAAGAGTTTTTCCACACCTTTAATGCCTTGTTGGAAGGTAATCAGCAGATCATTTTGACCTCAGATCGCTATCCAAAAGAGATCAATGGCGTCGAAGATCGTTTGAAATCGCGTTTTGGCTGGGGTTTAACGGTTGCCATTGAGCCGCCGGAACTAGAAACCCGAGTCGCGATCCTGATGAAGAAAGCGGATGAAAATGATATTCGCTTGCCCGGTGAGGTTGCGTTCTTTATTGCCAAGCGTCTGCGTTCCAATGTGCGTGAGCTGGAAGGGGCATTGAACCGTGTGATAGCTAATGCCAACTTTACCGGTCGGGCAATCACCATTGATTTCGTGCGCGAAGCTCTGCGTGACTTGCTGGCATTGCAGGAAAAGCTGGTTACCATCGATAATATTCAAAAGACTGTCGCAGAATATTATAAAATTAAGGTCGCTGACCTGCTCTCCAAACGGCGTTCTCGTTCGGTGGCCCGCCCGCGCCAAATGGCGATGGCGCTGGCAAAAGAGTTAACCAACCACAGCCTGCCTGAAATCGGCGATGCGTTTGGTGGCCGCGACCATACCACGGTGTTGCATGCTTGCCGCAAGATTGAGCAATTGCGTGAAGAAAGCCACGACATCAAAGAAGATTTCTCTAACTTAATCAGAACATTATCCTCCTAGCGCTATGAAATTTATCATTGAACGTGAGCATCTGCTAAAACCGCTGCAACAGGTCAGTAGCCCGCTGGGTGGACGTCCTACGTTGCCAATTTTAGGTAACTTGTTGTTGCAAGTGACCGAAGGCTCTTTGTTGCTGACGGGGACCGATCTGGAAATGGAGATGGTCGCGCGCGTGGCGCTGTCTAATCCCCATACCCAGGGAGCAACCACCGTACCGGCCCGGAAGTTTTTTGATATCTGGCGCGGTTTGCCAGAAGGGGCAGAAATCACGGTGGCGCTGGATGGTGATCGTCTACTGGTGCGCTCTGGCCGTAGCCGCTTCTCGCTGTCTACCCTGCCCGCGGCGGACTTCCCTAATCTGGATGATTGGCAGAGTGAGGTGGAGTTCACCTTACCGCAAGCCACACTGAAACGTCTGATTGAGTCCACTCAGTTCTCGATGGCTCATCAGGATGTGCGCTATTACTTGAACGGTATGCTGTTTGAGACTGAAGGTGAAGAGCTGCGCACTGTGGCGACCGATGGCCACCGTTTGGCGGTATGTTCCATGCCAATCGGGCAGACATTACCTTCACATTCGGTGATCGTGCCGCGTAAAGGTGTGATGGAGCTGGTCAGGTTATTGGATGGGGGTGATACACCACTGCGCCTGCAAATCGGCAGCAACAACATCCGCGCGCATGTGGGGGATTTTATTTTCACCTCTAAGCTGGTTGATGGCCGTTTCCCTGATTATCGCCGGGTATTGCCGAAGAACCCTGACAAAACGCTAGAAGCGGGTTGTGACTTGCTGAAACAGGCTTTTGCCCGAGCAGCAATTTTGTCAAATGAGAAGTTCCGCGGCGTTCGGCTCTATGTCAGTCACAATCAGCTCAAAATCACCGCCAATAACCCTGAACAGGAAGAGGCGGAAGAAATCCTCGATGTTAGCTACGAGGGAACGGAAATGGAGATCGGTTTCAACGTCAGCTATGTACTTGATGTGCTGAATGCACTGAAATGCGAAGATGTGCGCCTGTTATTGACCGATTCGGTCTCCAGTGTGCAGATTGAAGACGGTGCTAGTCAGGCTGCGGCCTATGTTGTCATGCCAATGCGTCTTTGAACTATAGCGGGCTATCTTACTTGCCAGCTTGGGATTGGGCAGTGCTCACCATCCTCACGTACATTAAGTACGCTCCGGTGGTTGTGCGCTGTCCGCACCCAATCTGTCTGCGACAATTACGCCCTCTTTCAGAGGTAATGCGATAACGCCCTTGATGGTTTGATGTTCAATAATGAAGACATTTGCAGCATGGCTCTGACACGGTTGTTAATTAAAGATTTTCGTAATATCGAATCGGCAGACTTGGCGCTGGCAGCGGGGTTTAATTTTTTAGTTGGCCCCAACGGTAGCGGTAAAACCAGTGTGTTAGAAGCGATTTATACCCTTGGCCATGGTAGGGCTTTTCGTAGTTTACAAGCAGGCAGAGTGATCCGTCACGACTGTGCCGAGTTTGTGTTACATGGCCGGGTTGATGTGAATGAACGTGAATCATCTATTGGGCTAAGTAAAAGCCGGCAGGGTGATAGCAAGGTGCGGATCGATGGCACTGACGGCCACAAAGTGGCCGAATTGGCGCAAATGCTGCCCATGCAATTGATCACCCCCGAGGGGTTCACTTTATTGAATGGCGGGCCAAAATTCCGGCGCGCTTTTTTAGACTGGGGTTGCTTTCATAATGAACCCGGTTTTTTTACGGCCTGGAGCAATCTAAAAAGATTACTTAAGCAGCGCAACGCCGCGCTGCGCCAGGTTAGTCGCTATGCGCAAATCCGGCCTTGGGATCAGGAAATTATCCCACTGGCTGAACGCATTAGTGAGTGGCGGGCGGCATACAGTGATGCAATTGCGGCAGATATTTCAGCCACATGCGCCCTGTTCCTGCCAGAGTTTGCCTTGAGTTTCTCTTTCCAGCGCGGCTGGGATAAAGAGAGTGACTATGGTGAGTTGCTGGAACGCCAGTTTGAGCGTGACCGCGCGCTAACTTATACCGCCATCGGGCCACATAAAGCGGATTTCCGCATTCGGGCCGAGGGTACGCCGGTAGAAGATTTGCTATCGCGTGGTCAGTTGAAGTTGCTGATGTGCGCACTGCGGTTAGCGCAGGGTGAGTTTCTCACCCGACAGAGCGGGCGGCGTTGCCTGTATCTGCTTGACGATTTTGCTTCCGAATTGGACACCGGCCGTCGTCGATTATTGGCCGAGCGTCTCAAGGCTACCCAGGCACAGGTTTTTGTCAGCGCAGTGAGTGCTGAGCAAGTTGCCGACATGGTAGGCGAAAAGGGCAAGATGTTCCGCGTGGAACATGGCAAAATAGAGGTTCAACCACAGGATTAAAAATGAGCGAGAAACGTTGATGTCGAATACTTATGACTCCTCAAGTATCAAGGTATTAAAAGGGCTGGATGCGGTTCGTAAGCGTCCGGGCATGTATATCGGTGATACTGATGACGGTACCGGTCTGCACCACATGGTATTCGAGGTTGTGGACAACGCTATCGACGAAGCCCTCGCTGGCCACTGTAAAGAAATTATAGTCACCATCCATTCGGATAACTCTGTTTCTGTGCAGGATGATGGCCGTGGTATCCCAACCGGTATGCACGAAGAGGAAGGGGTATCAGCCGCAGAGGTCATCATGACCGTGTTGCATGCTGGCGGTAAATTTGACGATAACTCTTACAAAGTTTCCGGCGGTTTGCACGGCGTGGGCGTGTCCGTTGTTAACGCCCTGTCTGAAAAGCTGGAACTGGTCATTCGCCGTGATGGCAAAGTTCACGAGCAAACCTACAAAATGGGCGTGCCTCAGGCACCGCTGAAAATGGTGGGTGAAACCGATCTGACCGGGACGACCGTGCGTTTCTGGCCAAGTTTCCAGACCTTCACCAATAACATCGAATTCCAGTATGAAATTCTGGCTAAACGCCTGCGCGAGCTGTCGTTCCTGAACTCCGGTGTATCAATCAAACTGAAAGACAAACGTAACGACAGAGAAGACCACTTCCATTATGAAGGGGGTATTCGGGCGTTTGTTGAGTATCTGAGCAAAAACAAAAACCCGATCCACCCGAAAGTGTTCTATTTCTCCACCATGAAAGATGATATCGGTGTGGAAGTGGCATTGCAGTGGAACGATGGTTTCCAAGAAAATATCTACTGCTTCACCAATAACATTCCGCAGCGCGATGGTGGTACTCACTTGGTGGGCTTCCGCACGGCGATGACCCGTACGCTGAACAGCTATATGGACAAAGAAGGCTACAGCAAGAAAGCGAAAATCAGCGCCACTGGTGATGATGCCCGTGAAGGCCTGATTGCTGTTGTTTCTGTTAAAGTGCCGGACCCTAAATTCTCCTCACAGACTAAAGATAAATTGGTTTCTTCTGAAGTGAAAACGGCGGTCGAAACGCTGATGAACGAGAAGTTGGTTGAGTATTTGCTGGAAAACCCAACCGACGCCAAAATCGTGGTTGGCAAAATTATCGATGCTGCCCGTGCACGTGAAGCTGCACGTAAAGCGCGTGAAATGACACGCCGTAAAGGCGCGCTGGACCTGGCAGGTTTGCCAGGCAAACTGGCAGATTGTCAGGAACGAGATCCGGCGTTGTCCGAACTCTACTTAGTGGAAGGGGACTCTGCGGGCGGCTCTGCGAAACAAGGCCGTAACCGTAAGAATCAGGCCATTTTGCCGTTGAAAGGTAAAATCCTGAACGTTGAGAAAGCGCGCTTTGACAAAATGCTTTCTTCGCAGGAAGTCGCAACGCTGATTACTGCATTGGGTTGTGGTATTGGCCGGGATGAATATAACCCTGACAAACTGCGCTACCACAATATCATTATCATGACCGATGCCGACGTGGATGGTTCTCACATCCGCACGTTGCTATTGACCTTCTTCTACCGTCAGATGCCGGAAATTATTGAGCGTGGCCATGTGTTTATCGCTCAGCCGCCACTGTATAAAGTGAAAAAAGGCAAACAAGAGCAATACATCAAAGATGATGATGCGATGGAACAGTATCAGATGACACTGGCACTGGATGGCGCTGCATTGCACGTCAATCCTGAGGCACCACCGCTAGTGGGCGAGCATTTTGAGAAACTTGTTGCTGAGCATTATAGCGTTCAGAAGACCATTGCTCGTATGGAGCGCCGTTATCCGCGTGCTTTGCTGAATAACCTGATTTATCAGCCAACCTTGAAAGAAGAGGATTTGAGCGATAAAGCAGTGGTGACACAGTGGATTGATTCTCTGGTGGTGTTACTGAATGAAAAAGAGCAGCACGGCAGCAGCTACAGTTCTGTGGTGCGCGAAAACCGTGAGCGTCAATTGTTCGAGCCAATATTGCGTATCCGTACCCACGGTGTAGATACCGATTATGATCTGGACTTTGATTTTGTCCACGGCGGTGAGTATCGCAAGATCTGCCTACTGGGCGAAAAACTGCGTGGCTTAATTGAAGAAGGCGCATTTGTTGAACGTGGCGAACGCCGAGTTCCGGTTTCAAGCTTTGAAGATGCGCTGGACTGGTTAGTGAAAGAGTCTCGCCGTGGCTTGGCAATTCAGCGCTATAAAGGCTTGGGTGAAATGAACCCAGAGCAGTTGTGGGAAACCACCATGGACCCAACCAGCCGCCGTATGCTGCGAGTGATGGTGAAAGATGCCGTTGCAGCGGATCAGTTATTCACCACCCTGATGGGTGATGCGGTTGAGCCTCGTCGTGCCTTTATCGAAGAGAATGCGTTACGCGCAGCCAATATCGATATTTAATCCGATAAGCGATTGATCGGATAGAAAAGCCCAGGGCAGTAAGCTGCCTCTGGGCTTTTTTTTGCCTTGGGAAAAGAGAGATAAATATTCTGATTAAAGGAATTGAGACTCTCAATGTAAGAATAAAAGGAAACCAATAAGGACTTTGCTATTTCTGGTCGCTAGCATCGGGTTAATAATTTTTTAAATGTTGATGTGGGGTTGGTATGGGCATGGGGTTAGCAGCAGAATTATTTTGTGAGGTTCGCGATGGCAGATTAGGCAGAGTAAGATTTTTAGTTTGTTATATTACTACGTTTATATTGCCATTATTGATTGCTTTATTTACTGGCGTGCCTTTATTTTTAGCCTATGAAAGCGCTAATGCATCAAATTTTATAACTGCCATTTTAGGCTGCGCGATTGTAGTGATGGCTTTTTTTCTGGTATTTGCCTCAGCAAATATTGAGGCAAAGCGGTTTCGGGACATTGGATTACCGGGTTGGAGCATGTTCACGGTACATACTTTGTTAGGCATTATCAGCCAATTCTCAGAAAATTACCTTTGTATCTTCGCTTTTACCATTTACCTGCTTATTTTCTTATGCTTATTTTGTATTCCAACCAATTTCTTTGGTAGTAAAGCATAGTTTGAAACAACATCATTTCCTCGCATTTTTATGCTGAATCGCGTTAGCATGAGGCATTAGTTAAATAAATGTGAGGACCTATGGCTATTGAACTGATCGCTATCGATATGGACGGCACGTTACTGAATCCGCAGCACGAAATCACTCCACGGGTAAAGCAGGCTATTGATGCTGCCCGGGCTAAAGGGGTCTGTGTGGTATTGGCCACGGGTCGGCCCTATATTGGGGTCCAACGTTATTTACGTGAATTAAATATGCAAAACAGTGGTGATTATTGCATCAGTAATAACGGTGCATTAGTGCAAAAAGCCGCCACGGGTGAGTGTATTTTGCAGGAAACTATCAGTTTTGAGGATTACCTCTATTTCGAGGCTTTATCGCGCAAAATGGATGTTAGCTTCCAGGCTTTTGATTTTGATACCTTATATACCGCGAACAAAGACATCAGCAAATACACCCTACATGAAGTGTTATTGACCGGTATTCCATTGAAATATCGTGCAATCGAAGAGATGGACCCAACATTACGCTTTCCTAAAGTGATGATGATTGACGAGCCAGAAAAACTGGATCGTGCCTTAGCGATGATGCCAGCCGAAGCTTTTGAGCGTTTCACTATCATGAAGAGTGCACCGTTTTATCTGGAAATCCTGAGTAAGCGAGTGGATAAAGGGACTGGGGTGAAAATGCTGGCAGATCATTTAGGCATTGCGCAGGAAAATGTGATGGCTTTGGGTGATCAGGGTAATGATATTGCGATGGTTAACTATGCTGGTGTCGGTGTTGCAATGGGGAATGCTATCCCTGAATTGAAAGAGATAGCGCAGTTTGTCACGTGCACCAACAGTGAAGACGGTGTGGCGGTAGCGATAGAGAAATTTGTACTTTGATATTTAACTGATGCAGTAGCTCATTAATTTGCTGCTCGGATCAGGTTTCGGTTGATATTCAATTTGTTGCTATTGCCGACCGTTATGCCTCAACCGAGCAAGAGGGCTGGCCGGCCCTCCTGCACCTGCGGCTTGCGCGAAATATTGTGGCTTCGCCATACCCTCCGGCAGCTTACCGGCTAATCGAACCGGTGCTGACTCGCTCCCAGCTCGACAGCACCTTTCGCCGCGTCCATGCGGCTCATTCGGCCTGTAAACTTTGTCGGCAATATTCCTGATTGCGCTCAAGGTCAACAGAGAAAATCTAAAAGCCTACCCTCTCTTTTATCACCCTAGAATCCCTTTCACTATTTGCACATCCTGAATCCCTAATCCGGTTAAATCCGCCAGAGTGATCTGTTGGTCATTATCTCTAAAAGAGATACCTTGCGCTAAAACTGAACCCACCTCAGTTAAGGTGTGAGTTGCTAATAGCCCTTGCTGGAATGCCTGCGAAATCTCACCAAATTCTGAGCATTGCGCCCATGAGTCCAGCAAGATTTTATCGGCTTTAGCTACCAGTTCAGGGGATAGCTCATGTTTACCTGCACTATCTGCACCGACCGCCGTAATATGGGTTCCTGGCTGAATATCCGCCGCTTGCAAGATAGGTTCTCTGCTCGGTGTGGTGGTGATAATCAACTGGCATTGACGGGCTAACTTTGCGGCATTCAGTGTAGTATTAACCTCGAAACCTTCATCTTCAGCATACTGCCGATACTCCTCTAATGCCGTTTCACTGCGACCCCAAACCCATAGCTGACGGCATGCCACCACACTTTTTAGGTACATCAGATGTAGCCGTGCCTGCATACCGGTACCGATGATACCAATAGCACTGATATGTTTTGGTGTGCAAAGCTCGGCGGCAATTCGCCCGGCCAGCGCAGTACGCAGCGCAGTTAGCCACCCCTCATCGAGCAAGATAGCTTGTGGCTCGCCAGTAAGGGCGGAAAAGGCCATCATCAGCCCTTGATTACTGGCCAATCCTTGTGCGGGATTATCATAGAAACCGCCGGAAACCTTTACGACAAACTGGCTGTCACCCTGCAAATACCCACTTTTAATACAGCAATCACCGTTGGCTTGCCCAAACAGCAAATGTTGCACTGGCGGCATTTGCACTTGCTGCTGGCTATATGCAATAAAGCCCTCTTTGAGCAGCAAGGTGATGGCATCTGCATCGAACTTGTCAAGAATTTGTTGCTTACTCAAAATTAGCATTCGGCGATGGCTCCCAGATATTTTTCCAGTACGATATTTTTACCGCACAGTACCACTGCCACTTTCTTACCTTGCCAACGTGGTGCCAGTTTCAACGCTGCCGCTAATGCCACACCAGCAGCACCTTCAATCATCCAACGGTCTGTGTGGGCAATCAAGCGCATGGCATCTTTGATTTCCTGCTCACTCACCAGGACTTTCTGATCGATCAACTGTTGGCAAAGTGCGAAGGTGATGGCTCCGGGTTCAACACCTCCGGCGGTACCGTCAGACAGGGTTTCCTGCTCTGCCACTTCCTGAATTTGGCCATTTTGCAGGCAGGTATACATGCTGGTGGCATTCGCCGGCCAGCAACCAATCACCTGTGTTTTATCCGATAATTTCTTTAAAACTGTCGCAATACCAGAAATCAGGCCACCACCGCCAACGGCAATAAACACAGCATCAAGGTCTGGTTGCTGTTCCACCATCTCCATGCCACAGGTACCTTGCCCGGCAATCACTTGCGGGTCGTTATAAGGAGAGATATAGACTTTGCCCTGCTGCTCTGCGGCGATACTCGCAGCCAGTTCGGCATTTAAAGCATCTCCTGCTACCAGTTCAATATGGCCGCCCAGTGCGCGAATAACTTCCAGCTTGATAGCTGCCGCTTGCTCTGGCGCATATATGGTGGCTTTCACTCCTGCCAGTTTCCCCGCTAGCGCCATAGCTTGCCCGTGGTTACCGGTCGAGGCAGTAATAACGCCGTTCTGGCGCTGTTCATCGGTCAACAAACGCAACTTGTTACTGGCTCCACGAAATTTAAAAGAACCGGTATGTTGCAGATGCTCGCACTTAAGATAGATTTCGCAGCCACTGTGCTGCGATAGCAATGGGCTATATTCCAGCGGCGTCACTCTCACTTGTGGGCGTAATACCTGATGAGCTTCTTTAATGGCATCGAATAATGTATTCATGACGGTTCCTTAAAATCCTTTAGCTGGTTTTTATATTTTTCAAATGGTTATAAACAGTCGCCCGACCAATGCCGAGGATTTTTGCCACGTAACCGGCTGCATTCTTACCGTTGAATGCGCCCTGTTGATAGAGGGTCTCAATGAGCATCCGGCGGCTAGCATTATTCAAAGCTGCTAGCGTGAGCTGCTGCTGCTGTAACCAATGATGGATATAAGTGTTGATGCGTTCCTGCCAATCATCCTGAAACAGCACATCCGGTTGTGGCTGTAGTTGTTGCCCTGACAGGAATAGCTCCAGTGCTGCTTTGGCACTTTCAAATACGGTGATATCCAGATTGATACATAACAATCCAATTGGCTGCCTATTGTCATCACGTAATACCGTGCTGATGGAACGCAGTTGACGGCCATCCCAATTACGCTTTTGGTAAGGCCCGATCACCTGTGAGTGCTGATCAAATCGCAACTCACTGAGATTGGAGTCTTCCCCTAATTCCCGCTGTGAATAGTTGTTGGCGATATAAACCAATTTTTGGCTGGTTAAGTCATGAATGACGACTTCTGCATAGGGAGAGAAAAGGGTGGCGATTGCATCGGCAATGGGCTGGTATCGATTAAGCATAGGTCATTTTATTTGGAATTAAAAATCCATATTAGACTTTTATTTCTAAATGCACAGGGGTTATGCCGTTTTTTTCATTCATTTTGTGATGGATTGCTTATTTTGCGATCCAAATTGTAGTACAAAAATAAAGTATAGCTCTACAATCTGTTTGTGTTGAATGACAAAGTTTGAAAATTGTGCGGCGTTGTGGGGACGGTTAATCAAGAGATGCGTAAAGTAAGGGAATCATTATTGGTTAACCTGAAATAACCGGAGCGAACATGACAAAAGAACAACTCAGTAAAACAGACCGCATTATTTTGGTTATTGGTCAGCAGATTGTTGAAGGCAAATATCCACCGGGCTCACCGTTGCCTGCCGAAGCGGAAATTTGTGAGGAATTTCAAACCTCTCGTAACATGATTCGTGAGGTTTTTCGGGCGCTGATGGCAAAGCGATTGATTGAAGTGAAACGCTTTCGTGGGGCTTTTGTCCGGCCACGTAATCAGTGGAATTATCTCGATACCGATGTACTGCAATGGGCGCTGGCCAGTGATTATGACCCACGGTTAATCAGTGCGATGAGCGAAGTGCGTAATCTGGTCGAGCCAACTATCGCCCGCTGGGCTGCCGAAAGGGCAACCTCGAAAGAGCTGGCGGTGATTGAAACGGCACTCAATGAAATGATCGCCAATCATCAAGATAGAGACGAATTTAACGAAGCGGATATCCGCTATCACGAGGCGGTATTGGCTTCGGTACACAATCCGGTATTACAGCAACTCAGTGTGGCAATCAGCTCTCTGCAACGGGCGGTGTTTGAACGAACCTACATGCCTGATGAAGAAAACATGCCGCGCACATTACAAGAGCATCAGGATCTTTATGACGCTATTCGCCATCAAGATGCTGATGCGGCAGAACGGGCTGCGTTAACCATGATAGCCAGCTCCGCTAAACGGCTAAAGGATATTACATGAGTGAGCAGAGTTATGGATAAAAGCTATATCGCCATTGATTGGGGATCGACCAATCTGCGTGCTTGGCTTTATTTACGTGGTGAATGTGTAGATATGTTGCGCTCAGAAGCTGGGGTCACTCGCTTTAATGGGCAAAGTGCGCAGCAGATATTTCAGCAGGTTATCGCGCCGTGGCGCGAGCAGCAGCAACAGTATGACTTGCCAGTGCTGATGGCGGGCATGATTGGCAGCAATGCGGGTTGGATTTCAGTGCCTTATCTTGCTTGCCCAACCCGTCTTACGCAGGTATCGCGTCAATTAACTTGTGTGGCGGAGGCTGAGCCAATTCGGGCATGGATTATCCCCGGTTTATGTGTTGATAAGCCAGATAACCGCAACGTGATGCGTGGTGAAGAAACCCAACTGATCGGTGCGTATAGCGAACGGCCTTCATCAGTCTATTTAATGCCGGGAACTCACAGTAAATGGGTGCAAATGCAGGGTGATCAGGTCATGGATTTCCGCACTCTGATGACAGGTGAATTGCACTATTTGCTGCTGAATAATTCATTGGTGGGGGCAGGGCTGGAGGCTCAATTACCGGACAATACTGCGTTTATCGATGGCCTGACGCAAAGCTTTAATGACAGCAATATCATGCGTTGTCTGTTTGAGACGCGTGCTGCCCATGTGTTGGGTCGATTGAAGCGAACATCGGTCGGCGACTGGCTTTCTGGCCTGCTGATTGGCAATGAAATCGTGCAGATGCAGCAGCAATATCCGCTCGCTGCTGGTGAGTGTATTACGGTGATTGGCAATCCTAAACTGGTTGAGCGCTATACCCAAGGGTTAGAGATGGCTGGGATGCTTTATCAGGTGTTGGATGGCGATCAGGCTTTTCAAGCGGGAATCAGGAGTATTGTAAATGAAATGGAATACTAACATGCCATTGATTGGCATTTTGCGCGGCATCACACCGGCGGAAGTTCATGACCATGTGGCCGCTCTGCTTGATGCAGGCTTTGATGCGGTTGAAATTCCGCTGAATTCCCCACAATGGGAAGTGAGTATCGCGCAAACGGTCGCGGAATTTGGTCATCGTGCATTAATTGGTGCGGGCACGGTACTGAAACCCGAGCAACTGGATGTGTTGCATAGCATGGGCAGCAAGCTGGTGGTCACGCCGAACACCCAACCGGCGGTGATCCGTCGGGCTGTTGAGTTAGGCATGACGGTTTGCGCTGGGTGTGCCACCGCATCTGAAGCTTTCACGGCGCTGGATGCAGGCGCGCAAGCCCTGAAAATTTTCCCCTCGGTCTCTTTTGGTCCCGACTATATCAAAGCATTAAAAGCCGTATTGCCCCCTGAGGTGCCGGTGTTTGCCGTTGGTGGGATTACACCTGAGAATTTGTCTATTTATTTGGCTGCGGGTTGTGCTGGTGCTGGTTTGGGCGGTGACCTTTACCGCGCAGGCCAATCGGTATCTCAGACCGCACAACAAGCGGCTGCGTTTATTAAAGCCTTTAAGGATGCTACAAAATGAAAATTACCAAGCTAACCACTTACCGTTTACCCCCACGCTGGATGTTTCTGAAAATCGAAACCGATGAAGGCATTATTGGTTGGGGTGAACCGGTAATTGAAGGGCGTGCTCGTAGCGTTGAAGCTGCGGTACATGAGTTATCGGAATATGTTATCGGGCAAGACCCGGCGCGTATCAACGATATTTGGCAGACATTATATCGCGGCAGTTTCTATCGCGGTGGTCCTATTCTGATGAGTGCTATTGCCGGCATCGATCAGGCGCTATGGGATATTAAAGGTAAAGCGTTGGGAGTTCCGGTTTACCAATTATTGGGTGGATTGGTTCGCGATAAAATTAAAGCTTACAGTTGGGTTGGCGGTGATCGTCCGTCTGATGTGATTAGCGGTATTAATAAACTTACTGAGATTGGTTTTGATACGTTTAAACTCAATGGATGTGAGGAAATGGGCCTGATTGATAATGCCCGTAAAGTTGATGCCGCAGTAGCGGTCGTAGCACAAATTCGTGAAGCCTTTGGTAACCGTATTGAATTTGGTTTAGATTTTCATGGTCGGGTTAATGCGCCAATGGCAAAAATCCTGATTAAAGAATTGGAACCTTATCGCCCATTGTTTATTGAAGAACCCGTATTAGCTGAACAGGCAGAATATTATCCCCGTCTGGCGGCACAAACCCATATTCCTATCGCAGCAGGCGAGCGGATGTTCTCCCGTTTTGAATTTAAACGGGTATTGGCCGATGGCGGGCTGGCAATTATTCAACCTGACTTATCTCATGCTGGTGGCCTGACTGAGTGCTTTAAAATTGCCGCTATGGCAGAGTCTTATGATGTGGCATTAGCACCACATTGCCCACTTGGGCCAATTGCATTGGCGTCTTGTTTGCACCTTGATTTTGTCGCCCGCAATGCAGTCTTGCAGGAGCAAAGCATGGGGATTCATTACAACCAAGGTGCTGAGCTGCTGGATTATGTGATTAATAAAGACGATTTCAAAATGACCGATGGTCATTTCTATCCACTGACGAAACCCGGCTTAGGGGTAGAAATCAATGAGGAATTAGTGATTGAACGCAGCAAGAATGCCCCTGATTGGAGAAATCCGGTTTGGCGCTATCCTGATGGTGCCGTCGCCGAATGGTAAGTTGCCCTCGTTCGATTAATTAATAAATTATCTAATACAATTATCAGGGAAATAATCCTAACAAAGATAAAGCGTATATCAGCCGTTAAAAAACTATTTTCTTCCGGTTAATAATTCGGGTGGAAAAATAGAAATTATATTAAATAACAATTTATTGCGACCCTACACGCAGGAGTTCCCTTGCGCCCAAAATACGGTAATGCGACAGTGTTATCAGCAATTTGGGCAGGGAGCTTCGGCGTATATTAATCCGATTATAATTGGGATCATTACCATGGAAATGACCTTAGCTACTGCCCCAAGCAAAAGGCGCTATCTGACACTATTTATGATATTTGTCACGGTTGTCATTTGTTATGTTGATAGAGCCAACCTTGCCGTTGCTTCAGCCCATATTCAGGAAGAATTTGGTATCACCAAAACCCAGATGGGTTATATTTTCTCCGCTTTTGCCTGGACCTATACCTTATGCCAGATCCCCGGAGGCTGGTTCCTCGATCGCGTTGGCTCCAAAATGACGTATTTCATTGCTATTTTGGGGTGGTCAGTCGCGACCTTATTACAGGGGTTTGCGAACGGGCTGGGCACCTTAATTGGTTTACGTGCGATTACCGGTTTATTTGAAGCGCCTGCTTTCCCAACCAATAACCGCATTGTCACCAGTTGGTTCCCAGAGCAGGAGCGAGCCTCGGCAGTTGGTTTTTATACCTCAGGTCAGTTTGTCGGCCTGGCATTTCTGACTCCATTACTTATTTGGGTACAGGAAGTCCTCAGTTGGCACTGGGTATTTATTATCACTGGGGGGATCGGCGTTATATGGGCATTGATATGGCACTTTGTTTATCAGCCACCACGTAAATCCAAAGGTATTAATCAGGCCGAACTGGATTACATTCAATCGGGTGGCGGTATTGTTGATGGTGATGCGGCGAGCGAGAAAAAAGCCCGAACCCCCATCACCGCTGCTGAGTGGAAACTGGTATTTAACCGCAAACTGGTTGGCGTCTATATTGGGCAGTTTGCCATAACCTCGACGCTGTGGTTCTTCCTGACTTGGTTCCCTAACTATCTGACCCAAGAGAAACATATCAGTGCGTTGACTGCCGGTTTTATGACCACCGTACCGTTTTTGGCGGCTTTCTTTGGTGTATTGCTCTCTGGGCTAGTGGCCGATCGCATGGTGCGCAAAGGCAAGTCCATTGGCTTTGCCCGTAAAACACCAATTATCTGCGGTTTATTGCTTTCTACCTGCATTATGGGGGCTAACTATACCAACGATCCGTTCTGGATTATGGTGTTAATGGGGTTGGCTTTCTTCGGTAACGGCTTCGCTTCTATTACCTGGTCACTGGTTTCATCATTGGCACCAGTGCGGTTGATTGGCCTGACGGGTGGCGTCTTTAACTTTGTCGGTGGGCTGGGGGGGATCACGGTTCCACTGGTGGTCGGTTATCTGGCACAGGATTATGGTTTTGCTCCTTCCCTGATTTATATCGCAGCAGTGGCATTTATGGGCGCACTCTCTTATATCTTCCTGGTCGGAGATGTAGAACGGGTGGGATAAACCCTGACTCTGCATGTCGCTGATAGTGGTGATATGCAGAGCATTTGACCAGAGACAGAGCACCGGGTGGTGATATAATTCGTATAAATGATTTAGCCTTCCGTATCACCGGAGCCAAGATGACCTGTCAGCAAGATGCCCCTTCACAAGAACAGCAACTCACCTTTGATCCTCGCGGTCATCAACTCACTAATATCAATGTCTGGACCCCTGATAGCCAATGGTTGGCCTATGATGTGCGGCCCAATGGTAGCACTTTTAGTGGCTTAACGATTGAGCGGGTTAATTGTATTACTGGTGATATTGAGGTGATTTATCGCGCTCAGCAGGGGGCGCATGTTGGTGTGGTGACGGTCAGCCCAGACTCACCCGCGCGTTATGTGTTTATCCACGGGCCAGAGCACCCGGATAGCCACTGGCACTATGATTTTCATCATCGGCGCGGTGTGATTGTGTCCGAACCGGATAGAGAGCTGGCGGTAACACTGGATGCGATGGATATCACCCCGCCCTATACCCGTGGGGCATTGCGTGGTGGTAGCCATGTCCATGTTTTCAGCCCAGACGGCAGCCGCCTTAGCTTCACCTATAACGACCATGTATTACATGAATTAGACCCGTTATTGGATTGTCGCAACGTGGGTATTGCACTGCCGCTGCATGGCGTGAATCCACCTAAACAGCATCCTCGTGAATATGATGGCAGCCATTTCTGTGTTTTGGTCAGTCACACCACGCCCATACCACAAGCGGGCAGCGACCAGATAAATCGGGCATACGAGGAGGGGTGGATTGGTACGCAGGGGTATCTTAAAACGGACGGTACCCGTCAGCGTTGGGCATTGGCCTTTATCGGCGACACCCTTTCAGCACAGGGCGAAAAAATCCCAGAAATCTTTATTGCTGATTTGCCCGAACATGACCGAGAGTATGCCCATGCCGGAACGATGCCACTTGAGGGGACGCAAAGCACGCTACCTGCGCCACCCGCAGGGGTGATTCAGCGGCGGCTAACTTACACCAGCGAGCGGCCTTTCCCTGGTCTTGCTACCAGCCCGCGTCATTGGTTGCGTTCATCGCCGGATGGCAGTGCCATTGCTTGTTTGATGAAAGATGATAGCGGTATCGTACAATTATGGCTGGTTTCCCCCAATGGTGACTCACTACGGCAACTGACATTCAGCGAGGGAGGGATTCAATCAGCATTTAGCTGGCATCCACAGGGCGGTAGTTTGGCTTTTGTCTGTGATAACAGTGTGATGCTCTGTGATAGCACCACCGGTCAACTGCGCCGTCTGACAGCTCGCAGTACGGTTGCGCCACTGGCGGATGCGGTGGTTTTTGCACCAGACGGTAATAAGGTGGCATTTATGCGGGAAATAGATGGGTGGGTGCAAATCTTTACTGTGAATGTAAGCTAGGCCCCTTAGCTAATACGGTCAGGGGCTGGAGAGGCCACGAGCTGTGATTACTGTATCGGTGCACTGACAGTTTGTGTCGGTTGCTGATTTTGTGTTTCCGATTGGCGGATACGCTCGCGCGGTGAGCTGGCCATTTTGTCTTCATTGTCTGAGCGCAGATAATCGTAGGGTAGGAGCAGGGTATCCATCACCGCAGAGAAGGGCAGATCTACTGCCAACAGGGGCCGTAGCGCCCAGCCGGTATTGTCATCTTTAAGCATCGCCACATTGGCTTCAGTGCCGGAGTAGTAGCCCTGACTGCTGCTGGTATGGGTCATAATGCTTGAGCAGCCACTAACGAACAGCAGAGAACAACCGGTAACAAAAGGGATAACTGTATTTCTCATTGTTGTACTCAGCTCTCATGATACCGTGATTAACTGACACGACACTATGTCAGGTTTTGTCGTAAATTGTTACACCCATTTACAGACACTTCCGATGGTCAAAGATTCAATCTTGTGGACTGATTTAACTTAAGTGTAAGTTATAACAGCTGATTTATCGAATATTAGTTTAATAAACATCCTATTGAGATTTTTCGTGTAAATTTTTTTTGATTTTACTCTTGAAAAAAACAAGACCGATACCATCTTATTATCAGGTCAGAGAGAATACGCCGATAGGGTATTCAGACCATTAGTCTGTCCATAGTGGAAGGCTTAATTAAAAATAGGATAACACCCTTGCTAATATATTTAGGAGGCAGTTTTTATGCGTAATTCCGAGTTTGCTCCATTGTACCGTTCAGCTATCGGTTTCGACCGGTTATTTAATCTATTAGAATCCGGCCAGAATCAAAGTAATGGCGGTTACCCTCCCTATAACGTCGAGTTGGTAGATGAAAACAACTACCGCATTGCTATTGCTGTGGCAGGCTTTGCAGAGCAGGAGTTGGAAATTGTTACTCAGGATAACATATTGATTATTCGAGGGTCTCATGCTGGTGAGCCTGTGGCTCGCACCTATTTATATCAAGGTATCGCTGAGCGTAACTTCGAGCGGAAATTCCAGTTGGCTGAGCACATTAAAATTAAAGGTGCCAACTTAGTGAATGGCTTACTGTATATCGATCTTGAGCGATTGGTACCAGAAAGTTTAAAACCGCGCCGTATTGAAATTAAGCAATCAGCTTAATATGTTTTTTCAATAATATGGCTAAGTCACATTATTAATAACTGAGCCAAGTCTGCCGTAATCGGGGACTGACCGGCTTTCTATTATCTCGCTTCTTAGAAGGAGTTATATTTATGCGTAATTATGATTTGTCACCTTTACTTCGTCAGTGGATTGGTTTTGATAAACTGGCCAGCTCAATGCAAGGCAGTCAGGATGCCCAAGGGTTCCCGCCATATAACATTGAGAAAACTGATGATAACCACTATCGCATCTCACTGGCATTAGCCGGATTTAAGCAGAGCGAACTGGATATCGAAGTAGAAGGCCCACGCCTGACGGTACGCGGTAAGCCCGCGCCAGTAGAAAAACAGGTTGAATACCTGCATCAAGGCTTGATACGTAAAGAGTTCTCATTGACCTTTACTCTGGCTGAGCATCTGAATGTAGATAATGCTCAGTTTGAAAATGGCCTGCTGCATATTGATCTGTTGCGCCAAGTGCCAGAAGCGCTGCAACCACAGCGTATTACCATCGGCAATGCTGCACCTGCGGAGCGTCAAGTATTAGATAGCCCGGCGGCAACCGAGCAAACTGAACAGCAGTAATTATGATGACCGGTACCTCTGCGTGAGGTGCCGGTATACCCTTCTTACTTAACGCCGCCGCTTTGTTAGCGGCGTTTTCTAACCGAGAGTTTCCCCGCTCTCCGGTGCATTTTGTGGTGTATCACACATTCAACCGTTCCCCCTTCTGACAGAATCCCTACTAATTATATGTCCGTCATTCTTCAAGCTGCATGTACGTTGGCTGCGTTCAATCACCCGAATCACTTACTCATGTAAGCTCATCGGGGTTCTCTCGCTTGCCGCCTTCCTGCAACTCGAATTATTTAGGATATAAGAATTTAAGGCTATGTATGACATTGGTGATATTTCACATGGCCGACCGGTTTTTAAACTTAGGCAAGGAAGTGATTTATGAGTGCTATCGCCCTTACCGTCAGTATGTTGGCGCTGGTCGCTGTATTGGGGTTATGGATCGGTAATTGGAAGGTCTATGGTGTTGGATTAGGTATTGGCGGGGTGCTGTTTGGCGGCATTATTGTGGGCCATTTTGCACAAACCTATGACGTTGTTCTTAATGGGGACATGCTGCACTTCATTCAGGAGTTTGGTCTGATTCTGTTTGTCTACACTATTGGTATTCAAGTCGGACCGGGGTTCTTCTCTTCACTGCGAGTATCGGGGTTACGACTTAACTGCTTTGCCATTCTGATGGTGATTGTCGGTGGGTTGGTGACTGCCATTATTCACAAACTGTTTGCCGTGCCGCTGCCGATTATTTTGGGGATATTTTCGGGGGCGGTGACTAATACACCGGCACTCGGGGCGGCACAGCAGATCCTTACTGATTTGGGGTCACCACCTCAATTGGTTAGCCAAATGGGGATGGGTTATGCCATGGCATACCCATTTGGGATTTGTGGCATTTTGCTGGTGATGTGGCTGATTCGTTTATTCTTTAAAATCAACGTCGATCGTGAGGCCAAAGAGTTTGATAGTAGCCACGGGCAGAATCGTGAATTGTTGCAAACCATGAACGTTGCGGTGCGCAACCCTAATCTGAATGGTTTGTCAGTACAGGATGTGCCGTTGCTCAATAGTGATGAGGTGGTCTGTTCCCGATTGAAACGTGGTGATTTGCTGATGGTACCGTTGCCCGCCACGGTGATTGAACTGGGGGACTATTTGCATTTGGTTGGTCAGCGTGAAGCTTTAGAAAAAGTGCGGCTGGTGGTGGGGGAAGAGGTGGACGTTACGCTTTCCACTGCGGGGACGGCGTTGCAAACCGCCAGGGTGGTAGTCACCAACGAAGCGGTGTTAGGTAAGAAAATCCGTGACCTCAATCTGAAGCAGAAGTATGACGTGGCTATTACGCGCCTTAATCGTGCGGGTATCGAACTGGTGGCCAGTAACAGTGCCAGTCTGCAATTCGGTGACATTCTTAATTTAGTGGGTCGCCCAGAAGCGATTGAGGCGGTATCCGCTGTCGTGGGTAACGCGCAACAGAAGTTGCAACAAGTGCAGATGTTACCGGTATTTATCGGTGTCGGTCTGGGGGTATTGCTGGGGTCGATACCGCTGTTCATTCCTGGGTTCCCGGCAGCATTACGGCTCGGGCTGGCGGGTGGGCCACTGGTGGTGGCGTTGATTCTTGGGCGTATTGGTAGCATCGGTAAGTTGTATTGGTTTATGCCACCGAGTGCCAACCTGGCTTTGCGTGAACTGGGGATTGTGCTGTTCTTGTCAGTGGTCGGGCTGAAGTCCGGCGGTGATTTTATTAATACGCTGGTTAATGGTGATGGGCTGGCATGGATTGGTTATGGCGCGATGATTACCGGCATCCCGTTGCTGACTGTGGGGATTCTGGCACGCATGTTAGCTAAGATGAACTATCTGACGCTGTGCGGCATGTTAGCCGGGTCAATGACCGATCCTCCGGCGTTGGCATTTGCTAATGGCCTGCACCCAACCAGCGGTGCGGCAGCGCTCTCTTATGCCACGGTTTACCCACTGGCGATGTTCTTACGAATAATGTCGCCGCAGATACTCGCCGTGCTGTTTTGGACATTGTAATGGATAGCCGATTATCCTGCGTATAGGGTGTTAATACAGTGAGAACAGGCAGATTGTAAAGACGCCGTCAATCCATCCCTGGAGGCTCGAGTCGCGCCATCCCTGGCGCGGACGCTTTACTCTTCTGCCTATCCTCACCGTATAAAGACTAAGGTGATATTTTCCAAAGGAATAGCAAGTTACGCAATTTGCTGCTTAATACTCACTTCGCTTCTTGAAATGCCAGCTCAATCTCTTCGGCCAGAATTGCGACACCCTTTTCGATTTGCTCAGGTGCGGGCACATAGTTCATCCGCATACATTGATGGGTGTGCGGCCAGTCATGTTCCAAACCAGGGAAGAAATAGTGGCCCGGTACCATTAGCACGCCACGTTTTTTCAGGCGCTGATAAAGTAGTTCGGTGCTGATCGGCAGCTCTTTAAACCATAACCAGAGGAAAATGGCACCTTCGGGTTTGTGGATCAGGCAGCGTTCGGGCGGCAGGTATTTACGCAGGATAGCGATAGTTTGCTGCACCCGTTCAAAGTAAAATGGCCGGATCACCTCATTGGATAAGCGCAACAAATCACCACGCTCAATCATTTCGGCAGCGATCGCAGGCCCCATACTGCCGGGTGATAAGCTGATAATGCCATTCATATTGGTGATGGCCGAAATCACTTTCTCATCGGCAATCACAATACCGCAGCGGGAACCCGGTAAGCCCAACTTCGACAAGCTCATGCACAGGATGATATTCGGATTCCATAATGGCGTAGCATCAGTAAAGATGATACCGGGGAAGGGCACACCATAGGCGTTATCAATCAATAACGGAATATCACGTTGCTGAGCTATTGCATCAAGGCGAATCAGCTCTTCATCGGTAATTACATTACCGGTAGGATTGGTTGGCCGCGATACACATATCAGGCCAATATCATCGGTAATATTGAGGTGATCGAAATCGACGTGATATTTGAATTGGCCTTCTGGCAGCAGCTCAATATTCGGCTTGGCAGAAACGAACAGGTCTTCATCCAAACCTGCATCGGCATAGCCTAGATACTCCGGTGCCAGTGGGAACAGCACTCGACGGCGGTTGCCATCAGCATAGCGACCAGCGAATAAATTAAATAAGTAGAAAAATGCGCTCTGACTGCCATTTGTTAGTGCAATATTCTGTGGCTCAATTTGCCAGCCCAACTCCTCGCGCAGCATTTTTGCCAGCGCTTTCAGCAGCAAGTCTTTGCCTTGTGGCCCGTCGTAATTACACAGCGCCTCAGTCAATTGCCCGCGCTCCAGCATCTCCTGACACAGTTGTTGGAAGTAGGCATCCATCTCTGGAATATGTGCCGGATTACCGCCGCCAAGCATGATAGAACCTGGGGTTCTAAGGCCGTCGTTGAGGTCATCCATCAGTCTGGTAATACCCGCGTAGCGGGTAAATTTATCGCCGAAAAGTGAAAACTTCATAAATGAAAATTTATTGTTATCCGTAAGTGAACAAGTACCATACGCGTAGATAAAAGTGGGTGCAATGCGGAAAGATTTCTTCCTGCCGATGGAAAGTGTCGGCAGGGAGTGTTTTTGCGGGATAATATTCTTATTTACTCTTTCTTGTCTCCGACCCAAACCACCAGCACATTATCCCCCTGATACTGGCGACTAAAAGCATAATAATCATCAGTTTGTTGGGATTGTTGTACTCCGGCACCAATCGCCGGATGGCGAGCGCGGAACTGACTGACTTTTTGCCAGTGTGTCAGCAGCGCACCTTTGGCACCGGTGAGTTCATTCCAGTTCATATCTGATCGGGTGCCCTGCAACGGATCTGAACCCGTTGGGCCGAATTGCCGCCCACTTTCATCGCCATAGAAGATTTGCACTGCACCTGGGGCCAGCAGCAGCAGTGAGCCCGCCTGTTGCTGTTTCAGCAATGACTGCCGGGCATCATCTTTGAAGAATAATCGGGTATCGTGTGATGACAGGTAACTC
Source organism: Yersinia sp. 2541 StPb PI (assembly GCF_052217145.1). NCBI lineage: Bacteria > Pseudomonadati > Pseudomonadota > Gammaproteobacteria > Enterobacterales > Yersiniaceae > Yersinia > Yersinia sp. 2541 StPb PI. The sequence continues at coordinate 22,950 of NZ_JAZGQB010000001.1, forward strand.
AATACATTGAAACCTTGCAGTTTTTCAGCCATTTGCTGATAGGTGCTGTCAATAGAAGAGAAGCACGCTAGTGCTTGTTTTGCTTGATCCTGAAAATCAAAGTTAATCATCGCATCGAAGCCGTTTTGGTAGTAATCGCTCTTCATCACACCATGGCCCCATGCCTCTCCGGCCATCCAGAACGGTAAGTTATCCAGTGCTTGAGAGGGATGGGCCGCTTTCCATTCAGCCAATGCGGCAGTGGTTTGTTGTTTAAGCTGTTGCCATGCCGGCTTCTCCACATGCTTGGCAGTATCAACCCGAAAACCGTCGATACCGTAATCGCGTACCCATTGGCTTAACCAATGAGTTAGGTAATCACGCGGCGTGGCCCCAGCAATTTCCCGCGCTGCGGTATCAGGTTTATGCCGATAAAACACCGGTAAGCCGCTGGGGTGAGTCGATTCTGTTTTGATGTCCGGTAAGAAAGCTAATGACATGGTTAGGTCGTCATAACCCGGTGAGTCGTAATCGCCAATATCGGTGCGGATCCACTGCTTGCCCCACCAGTTGTCCCAGGTGGTTTTATCACTGAAATTGATGTAATCATTAAAACTATGCCAGGTTTGGCCTTTGCCGGGCGTCCAGTCGGTCCATTTTTTACCCAGTGTTTTTTCCAGTTGGTCGCCTGGCAAATAGAGTGCCCCGAACTGGTAACTTTGCATATCCGCTAAAGTGGCGTATCCCACATGATTCATCACCACATCAAATAGAACACGAATACCACGTTTATGGGCCTGTTCAACCAGTTTATGTAAATCCTGTTCGGTCCCCATATTGGCATCCAGACGGGTCCAATCCAGCCCGTAATAGCCATGATAGGCATAATGCGGGAAGTCGCCTTTAGTACCGCCCCCGACCCAACCGTGAATTTGCTCCAGTGGAGAACTTATCCACAGGGCATTAACGCCAAGCTGTTGCAGATAATCAAGTTTCTCGGTTAAGCCTGCTAGGTCGCCGCCGTGGAATGTACCAATTTCCTGCATACCATCGCCGTGACGGCCGTAGCTGTGGTCATTGGCGGGATTACCATTTTTAAAACGATCCGTCAGGACAAAATAAACAGTCGCATTTTGCCAGCTAAATGGCGCGGCTTGCTGGGTTTGGGCTGATTCCAATAGCAATAAACCACCACTCTCTGGGGCCGGTTGTAGAGTGATTTTCCCCAGCGAGACTGTTGCCGTTTGGCCGGAATAGAAATCCCGTATCGTTTCGCCTTCAGCAAAGGTTTTGCTCACATCTACAGTGACAGGCAAGCCATTCCAGCGCTGGCAACTGTGGGTTACGACTTTTGCCACTTCCGCCACAGGTTCTGTGAGGCTTAAAGTGAGCGTCGGCGTACCGCTGCGGGTATCAATGCGTGCCTGATACTGACCATCACGGAACAATCGCCACTGAATATCGGCCTTATTCTGACAGGGTTGCAGCGAAAACGTCTGGTTCAACTTCACCGGTCCGGTGGGTTGCCAGCACTGTTTATTCTGATAAAACTTGAGCGGATATTCCCCTTTAGTCAGAGTGCTATTACTGACAAAAATACCATTGTCCTGCTCGGTGAACACCGGGAAATGCTGGAGTGACCAGTTAGCCATCGCCGCCGGTGAAAGTAGCAGCAGCAAGGATGTTTTGAGATGTTTCATGGCACATCTTCCTATTTAGGGAGCGAGAGGTTTATGCGAATTGAGGCTGACTTAGTGTGCCGTTTGGTGAGGAAATAGCCTCATCCCTGAGTGGATTTTATGGGGAGGAGACGCGCGGAGGAGTGGGAATTGGCCTGCTAGCAGGCCAATGGGCGTGGTTAGGCTTTCTGCAAAACCTGCGGATTCACGCAGTTTTCCGTCACGGTACCGGTTAGCGCGGCGATCAGGTTATCCACTGCACAGGCAGCCATGTTGTAACGGGTCTCGGTGGTGGCGGAACCAATATGTGGCACGGCAACGACATTGCGCAGTGAGAGTAAGGGCGAATCTATCGGTAGCGGCTCTTGTTCAAACACATCCAACCCAGCGCCATGAATCGTGCCATCTTGTAGCGCGGCAATCAGCGCTGGCTCATCGACAACCGGCCCACGGCCCGCATTAATCAGAATTGCGCTGGATTTCATTTTAGCCAGTTGGTCACGGCCAATCATATGGTAGGTCTGCTCGGTCATCGGCAGCGTAATACAGAGAAAATCAACTTCAGCCAATAAGGTATCGAGAGAACAGCGACGGGCATTAAAGCGTTTTTCGGCTTCTTCATGTGGGCGGCGGCTGGTATACAACACCGGCATACTGAAACCGAAATGTGCCCGCTGGGCCAGTGCCATCCCAATGCGGCCCATACCGAGAATACCGATAGTTTTGTGATGGATATCAACACCATACCAATCATCGCTAATGCTACCTTGCCATTCGCCGGCTTTCACCCGTTCAGCCAATTCAACCACTCGACGGGCGCAAGACAGCACCAAGGCCATCATGGTGTCGGCGACGGTTTCTGTCAGCACCGTTGGTGTGTGCATCAAGGCCACACCACGCTGGCTCAGGGCATCAACATCAAAGTTGTCATAACCGACAGAAATGGTTGAGGCAGCGCGCAAACGCGGTGCTAATTGTAGAAAGTCCTGATCGATTTTACCGCCGGAACCGATAAGCCCCTGTGCCTGTTGCAACGCAGACAATAGCTCTGGCTGATTATCAGGCGCTAAGCCATCAAAACTGTTTACGGTAAAATGTTGGGCTAAACGCTGATGCAGATCGCTGGGAATACTTTTGTACAGCACAATAGAAGGCTTCATCGCAAACTCCAATGACGTTACCCTTCATACTTGAAGTCGTAGGGGGTTAGCTTCATTCACTAATCCGAATCACTTGACTGTGTAAGTTCATCGGGGTTTGCATCACTTGATGCCTGCCCGCAACCTCAATTACTTTGGGTGGGTGAAATTTAAAGCCAGCATACCAGTGATCACTATTGTGGGATCAAGCGCTAATCACCTTCGTCATGTTACAACGCATGAAAACCAACCTGCGTTGGCAGGTCGGTGACGTCGAATTATTGTGCTTCGCTGCGGGCGGTATTTTTAGCCGTCAGGGTATGCGAACTGATGGCAGCGCAACGTAGTGCGGTAATAATCGCCAATGCGGGTGCGATGGCAAACAGAATAAACAGCCAATGGGCGGTATTTTCTGCCCCCGCTACTCCCCCTGGGGAATTAAGGCCAGAGAGGTTGGCTACCATGCCAGCCATCGCCGCACCGAGTGCGGTGGCAAACATCTGAACTGTGGTAATCGAGGCTCCGGCAATGTCTTTATCTTCTTCAGCAGCCACTTGCAGAATACGGGTCAGCAAATGTGGCCAGCCAAAACCGATACCAAAACCGACCAGTGTTAATGCAATAGCGATCGGCACCATATGTTGCCAACCACCGAGTGAACCGGCTGGCATCAAGATAGACAGTGCCACTAACCCCACTAGCACAATAATTGGGCCGCTGATAATCGCCCAGCGGACGCCTGATTTCTTCCAACCCGCGCTCATTACTTCAGAAAGGGTCCAGCCAGCCGCCATGGTGGCTGCAATATAACCTGAAATCAACGGTGACTGACCATGGAGGATTTGCAGGAAGTAAGGGACGAATATCTCACAGGTAATGCCGATCGCTAGCAGAGAAATGGTGATATAGAGTGCTGCCAGCGGTGAGTTAAGGCGCAATGCATCTTTTGGCAGTAGCCGAGAGGTGGCACGTGACTCGATGCGCAGTAACAACAGCAACAGTAAGATGGCAAACACCATACCCACCATGTTTATTAGGCCGCTACTGGCAATACTGCTGGCAGAAATAGTCAAAACAATCGCGGTTAATAACATCAATTGCGTGACGGGTAATGCCGACGCTGTCGTGGTATTGGATCGGCCCGCTGGCAGGATTCGCCAGGTAAAAATGGCATAAATAAGGGTGATGGGGAGTAGCGTCCAAAACGCAAAACGCCAGGCATTCATTTCAGCAAAGATGCCACCAATCGCAGGGCCAACCAGGGTAGCAACACCCCACATACCTGAAATCAGCGCCATTGCCCGCGGCCATAACGATTGTGGAAATACCAGATTAATCATGGCGTAAGAAAGGGCAAACAGGAAACCACCCCCTAAGCCTTGCACAGTGCGGCCCAGCAGCATCAGTGGCATATTCGGTGCCATGGCACATAACGCACTGCCGAGCATAAAGATTAGCGAGGCAAACAGGTATGCGCTACGTGGCCCGTAGCCACTGAGTAAGCGCGCAGAAAGGGCAGAGCCGAGGATCGAGGCGGTAACGAATAGCGTGGTATTCCAGGCGTACAAGCTCAGGCCGTCAATATCCAGCACCACGGACGGTAAAATGGTGGTGGCGATGTAGATATTGATGGCATGTAACACCACACCACCTGACAGGGCTATGGCAAAGGCCGCATTTTTACCGGAGAACAGGTCACTCCAACGGCTTGCATCATTTATTATCACGTTTCTATCCTGCCAGAAATCTGGTTGTTGAGTTGAGTTGAGTTGAGTTGATTTGGTGGTTACGATAAAATTAAACAAGTAAATTCTTGGAATAACTTAGGGCAGTTACTAATAATAAGTCAAGCATGCGCTTGGAAAATGTTATGCTGGCATTGATTGATCAAAAATAAAAAACCTAGCAATGATACCGGGGAAGATATGAATATCGACCATACCACCAGTCAGCCACAATCGGTGGCGAAACGCCTACTGATGCTGCTTAAAACTCGTGGTCCGATGCAAGCGAGTGATGCCGGGATGATTTTAGGCACGACAGGTGAAGCGGCCCGGCAGCAATTCGTCAAATTGGCTAAGGAGGGGTTGGTGGTCTCCGAGGCGCAAACGCGCGGTGTGGGTCGGCCGATTCAATTATGGCAGCTAACCGAGGTGGGTAACGCGCAGTTCCCTGATACGCACAGCGAACTGACGGTACAACTCTTAGGTTTAATCCGTTCTCAATTGGGTGACAGCGCCCTTGAGTTGCTGATTGATAGCCGCGAACAGGAAACCCGCACTCAATATTGTCAGGCGATGGTGGGGGCAAATAGTGTGACCGAGCGGGTTGAGCGGCTGGTGGCCATCCGCAGCCGTGAAGGTTATATGGCACAAATGCAGCAGGAGGCTGATGGGTCACTCTTGTTGATCGAAAATCACTGCCCGATCTGTGCCGCAGCGGCCAGTTGCCAGGGTTTTTGTCGGGCGGAGTTAGCCGTGTTCCAGCAGGTGTTAGGGGTACCGGTTGAGCGTGTTGAGCATATTCTATCCGGCTCGCGCCGTTGTACTTATCGCATTAGATTGGCGTCATTATGATGACCGATTGGCTGCTGCTGTAATGAAAATGCGGATAAAGCCTGAGGCACTATCCGCAGAGAAAGTATTAAGAATCACAGCGGGCTTAAGGTGATTTCAACCCGGCGGTTTTGTGCTTTACCGGCGGCGGTGCTGTTGCTTGCGACCGGATTGTCCGGGCCTGCACCACTGGTGCGAATACGATTAGCGGCCACGCCCTGCACGATGAGTGCGCTACCCACGCTGTCGGCGCGTTGTTGTGAAAGGGTCATGTTATGAGCTCTGGCACCGGAGCTGTCGGTATAACCCGTCACATTGACGGCGGTTTTATCATACTCTTTCAATACCATCGCCACGCCGGTTAAGGTGTTGGCACCCTCGGGTTTCAGATTGCTGCTGTCAGTATCAAATGTGACATTATTTGGCATATTCAACACGATATTATCGCCCTGACGGGTGACACTAACACCGGTACCGTTCATTTTTTCACGCAGTTTGGCTTCCTGCACATCCATGTAATAACCGGCACCACCACCCAACGCGGCACCTGCTGCTGCGCCAATTAACGCCCCTTTGCCCCGATCGTGTTTCGATGATGACAACATACCAATGCCGGCCCCTAATGCCGCACCAATACCGGCACCGTAACCGGATTTTCCGGCTTGAGACTCGCCAGTATAAGGATTGGTAGTACAAGCGGAAAGCGTAAGCGCCACAGCAACGGCGGCCACCGTGGCCAGAATGCGTTTTTTCATTGAATTTCCCTTAAATGGCACTCTATTTTGGCGAAAAGATAGATAACGTCGCCCAATAGCAGATTAAAAAATCAGTAACCAGCATTAAGTCCTGTTGCTGGTTTTTATCTGCCATCGTTATCCGGTAAAAAGGGGGGGAATACCATTGAGAAAACTCTCATAGTGCTGTGGCGTTAGTCTAAATGCTGTGTTTGTCGGCAGAAAAAGCACAGAAAAGCGCTTTACTCGCTGCCGGGTATTTCAGGAAACCGTAAAAGTGTTAACTATCAAAACTCATCATGCTGGAAGCTGAGTTTTGTGGCTACTCGCGCAGCGGGCTGACTCGGGGTGCGAAAACGTAAAACTTTTACCCCATGTTGTTGTAGATAACGTGCCAGCCCGTGCAGTGCGGCGCTACCGGCCCCGCGAACACTTCCTTCATCATCAGGCAGCAGCACATAGTTGGGATCAGTCACAAAAAATTCGATGTAGTAGTTCTCGTGACTATTTTCAAAAGTCTCATCTCTGCGGGCTGCCAGAATGTTGACAATATCTCCTTGCAGCCGTACCGCCACGTACACATAGTTATTTTCGAAAGAGATCAATTCGCTATACAGGACGAAGTTGTTTATCCGCCCGGCTTCGATAGTGCGGTTATGTTCCGACCAGGGTTCGCTAGTTATGTGGTAATAGATGGGCGCCTCGTTATAAATGTCTGACCATGCGCCTACCGCCGCTAAGGCATCATCCATAAAGGCGGCATCGATATCTGGCCGTATCGGAATGGTGGTATCAAAAATATCGACATCAAAATATAAATCGGGGTGGGTGACCCACTGATCATTCTCAAGCACTCGTACGGTAGGCGGATCGGTGGGGTAATGATAAGAGGCTAAAGAGAGTGAATAGGTGCCTAATGGCAAGCGCTGTGCACCAGAGGGAGGGGCAGTAGCGGTAGGGTTATGTAGCAAATAACGTGCGTAATTTAATCTCGTATAATCAAAAGCCTGAGATAGTTGGCGGATGGTTTCATCTATTCCGAATTGACGAACAACTAACTGGACCTCATTCACCAGGCGACTTTCTGCTGCCGGATCACTGGCCGCATAGCCCGTGGTATCATTAGTATGGATTTGCATTAATACCCGGCGTAGAACATCCAGAGTCCAGTCGCGCAGTGAATCACCGAATAACAGCGTGAAATCGGCTAATACTCTTGCTACCCACAGTTGGCAGTTTAAATTTACGTCTCGGGGATAGCGCTCGGCGAGGATATTATCTATCGAGGTTTTACAAAATTGCGCCGCGGCGGGGAGTGTAAGAGCCTGATTATGTAGTTGGGTGTCGAGCTTGGTTAACATCAGTCCAGCGCTGTCACTATTTTCTGGGCGTTGTGGCTGTGGCTCAAGTAAGGGTGGCTTGGTGGTAATCACAACCGATTTATCTTTGTTATCATCAGAAAACCAATGTTTTACTTTACCCCACAGCGTATCGCCCTGATTGCAGCGGCTGTGAGTGACGTAATTATAAATCGCCAGCGCGGGAATAAAGGCACAGCCTAATGTTCCGGCGGTATCCCGTTCGCTTCTGTGGTGCACAGGCTGAATATCTTCAGTGCTGGCAACCATCACTATTTGGTCGATGATCAGTGGCTGGCTGGCATTGTTATTAATGGTTAACCTTGCATCAAACTGGGAATTATTGAATGGGAAGGTGCCAAGTTCAATGGTGGGCGATAAGGCAATTTGTTCGGTTCCACGACTTTCCATATAATCTATCGCAATCCTGTTACTGTTCAAATGGAATGTCAGGGATAAACGATTGGCATCTGGGTGGAGATGGAAAACCAATGGTTCGTCACCAACCTGGCCAAAAATGGAAAGTTCTCTGTTAGATAACCATATGACTGGGGCTTGTGGTAAACCCACCATAAAGTCACTGGTATTATTAATATCGAAACTTAATAAAACCTGTTTGTTAGGGTGATTTATATTGTTCCAGTATGAGGCGAAAATTTTGGATAAAGGAAATTGCATTCGCTTTAAAATGATACAACGTTCACTACAGACTTTAAGGGGAGAATTAGCAACTATAACGCTGCTGATTTGATTATCCATATCCAAAGCAGCTAAATCACGCTGCCCGATTGACTCGGCTAAATTAAAGTAAGGCATATTGTAACTATCATTTTTATAGATGGTGGCGAACATGCCATTTGGAATGGAGATTGAGGATATACTGTCATTTCTAATAACCTCATCATCTTGATCGATAAAATCGATTCCTTGCTTATGAGATAAGCACATCGATTCTCCCTGAAAATCATCTTCATTATATAAACAAACCTTTGTGTTGTTTATTTGAGGGATATATCTGTTATTAGGTGATAAATGATTATGCTTAATGCAGTCGCGGTCCATTTCATGAGACATGGTCATCGGCGATAATATTATTAATGAAAGCAACATAAATTTATTAGTTATGACTTTTAATTTCATGGTTTTACCTCTATTCGTTTTCTCCGAAAAGTGGAAGGGGGGGAATATCAAAACTCATCATGTTTGAAGCCTAGTTTCATTTTTACTCGGGCAGAGGGTTGTGAAATAACGGTAGAACGTAGTGTTTTCACCCCCTTTTCTTTCAGATAACGAGCCAATTCATACACTGCTGCGGTACCTGCCCCGCGAATATTTCCCTCTGCATCTGGCGTTAGCACATTGCGCGGTGCGCTCACCGAAACATCGATATAGAACTCATCGTTAGCGTTCCCCTTCGCGGCCCCCAGCACGCTAACAATCTCGCCCTCAAGCCGCACCACCACAAACAGATAGTCATTACTGGTGTTTTCCAACTCGAGCAACAGCGAGGTACTGGTGGTGCGTGCGGCACTGATGGTGCGATCAAGGTCAGTTAGAGGATTGTCTTGCTGGTCAGTTTCTAATGGTGTGAAAAGATAAGTATTAAACCAATGGTCCATCACTGTGTGCGCATGAGTAATCGTTGATCTATCTGTGGTGCTGGCATCAATGATCTCCACCTCAAAATGTAAGTCGGGTCTGGTCACCCATGCATTACGCTGACGAATGCGGACGGTAGGTGGCTCGGCGGGATAGTGATAAGACTCCAGCGAAAGTGAATATTCCCCTAACGGAAGACTTTGTGCAGCGGCAGGTGATTGTGTGGCGTTGGGATTATGTTCGACATAATTGGCATAATTTAATTGGGCATAGCGAAATGCGCGGGTGATCTGCCGGATGGTTTCAGCCAAGCCCAATTGTTGGATAATCGCACGGACACCACTGACCAGATGACCCTCAGTGGCCTGATCGTTACCTGCATAGCCCGTCGTATATTGTTCATCAATCCGCGTGACGACATCCTGTAGTTGCTCTGGTGTCCAGTCCCGCACAGAATGACCGAATAACAGGGTAAAATCTGCCAAGACTTTTGATACCCAATGAGGGCAGTTTTCATCTGGGCTGCGGGGATAGCGCGCGGCGAGGAGATTCTCTAGCGAGGTTTTACAAAATCTTGCGCTGGCCGGTAATGTCAGGGCTTGATGATGTAATTGCGTATGAACTTTACTTAATATAAATGCGAGCGGGCTGGCTTGGTTATTGTTGTTTTCGCGGCGGGAGGATTGTGGCTCAAGTAAAGGAGTGTTGCCGGTAATCAAGACTACCTTGTCTTGATTATCATCGGAAAACCAATGTGATATCTGACGCCATAATTTATCCGCCTGATCACAATGGCTATGGGTAACATAATTATAAATCGCCAATGCGGGGATGAAGGTGCAGCCTAGCGTGCCTGCGGCATCCCGTACCTTTCTACTGCATCCACTATATTCAATGTTATCCGTTACGGCAGTATCAACTTGATATTTATCTTCAGAATATAAACAAACTTCTCTGATTTTAATGCCATCGGCAATGGCTAATTGGGAGGATGTTATTAAGAAAATTAAGGCTAATTGGATATTTAGCAATGTCCCTATCATATTAAATCCCTCACTTAATTCCCACAGGAAAATAGGCTCAGGAATAGAGTAATGCAATTATGGATTTGAACCGGTTATTAAAATTTGTCAGATGCAGGGAGAGTTAAAGCAGGGATGAGTTAAATGGGCGCTGCCAATGCAGGGTCAGGATAGTGTTTTTGGTCTCTGCATTATAGGTTTTCCCTACTACGGTAAAACCTTGTTTACGATAGAAGTGATAGGCACGCTGATTTCGTTGGTAGACCTCTAGAGTTAGCGCGCAGTAGCACTGTTGAACGTAATCCATCAACGCTTGCCCAATCCCCTTACCGTGCAAGGATTGGGTGACGAACAGCGCGCCGACCAGTTGTTCTTCGAGAATACTAATAAAGCCTGCAATGGGGTTAGCATCACCGGTAGTTTCCGCTGACAAATATAGCCAAGTGCGTGCCGCCGGGAGATAGGTATTCCGTACCAACGGGGCGCTCTCGTGCCAGTATTGTTCGGCCACAAAAGGATGCGCAGCAATGGTACTGGTCAGCCACAATTGCATCAGGTCATCGAGATCGCTTGGTTGGTAAGGTCGAATCATTTTACGGCGTTATCCGGGTGACAAAAACAGCTTGCCAGATGGTCGTTCACTAAACCGCTGGCCTGCATAAATGCGTAGCAAATGGTGGAACCGATAAATTTAAAACCTTTTTTTTTCAATGCTTTTGACATTGCATCTGATACGGGTGTGGTTGCGGGTGACTCCGCCAGACACCACCAATGGTTAATTTTTGGCTCGCCATCAACAAAACTCCAGATAAAGCGCGAAAAATCCTCACCGTTGGCTTCCATGGCCAGATAAGCCTGTGCATTGGTGATAATGGCCTGAATCTTACCGCGATGACGGATAATACCGCTGTCCAGCACCAGTTTTTCTACATCGTCTGGCCCCATTTTCGCCACACGCACCGGATCAAAATTATGGAAGCACTTGCGGTAGTGTTCACGTTTTTTCAGCACGGTTATCCATGACAGTCCGGCTTGTTGCCCTTCGAGGCAGAGCATTTCGAACAGCGCCTGACTGTCGGTCCGTGGGATACCCCATTCAGTGTCGTGATAAGCGAGATAGAGAGGATCAGAGGTGACCCAACCGCAGCGTTGTAGACTCATAACTCGTCTTCCTTTTTATTATCTGACTTAGCAGAGGATGATCGCTGTTCATTAGCTGATTAGCAACCTATCGACGGACTCTTTACCTTTGTTGGCGCAGAGCAGAATAATCAGTTGGAATACAGTGAAAGGCTCATTTTATCGACAAATCCATCTTGATTGTTGCATCTTGCCGGATTCTGGCTGTATATCTTACGGTCAACGGGTATACTGACTCATTCCATTTTAATCCACTTGTATCGCGTGCGAATCCAACATGCAAAAGTTTGATACCAAGACCTTTCAGGGCCTGATCCTGACGTTACAGGACTATTGGGCGCGCCAAGGCTGCACCATTGTTCAACCACTGGACATGGAAGTCGGCGCGGGTACCTCCCACCCAATGACCTGCCTGCGTGCACTTGGCCCAGAGCCAATCGCTGCCGCTTATGTACAACCTTCACGCCGCCCGACCGATGGTCGCTACGGTGAGAACCCAAATCGCCTGCAACACTATTATCAGTTCCAGGTGATCATTAAGCCTTCACCAGACAACATTCAGGAGCTGTATTTAGGCTCGCTGAGAGAACTGGGTCTGGACCCGACTATCCACGATATCCGCTTTGTCGAAGACAACTGGGAGAACCCGACCTTGGGTGCCTGGGGTCTGGGCTGGGAAGTGTGGTTGAACGGGATGGAAGTGACGCAGTTCACTTACTTCCAGCAAGTGGGCGGTTTGGAATGTAAACCAGTCACTGGCGAGATAACCTATGGTCTGGAACGTTTAGCGATGTACATTCAGGGTGTAGATAGCGTTTATGACCTGATTTGGTGCGACGGCCCGCTGGGCAAAACCACTTATGGCGATATTTATCATCAGAATGAAGTGGAGCAATCCACCTATAACTTCGAATACGCCGATGTGGATTTCCTGTTCTCCTGCTTTGAGCAGTATGAGAAAGAAGCTCAGTCGCTGCTGGCACTGGAAAACCCGCTGCCGCTGCCCGCTTATGAGCGCATTCTGAAAGCTGGCCATACGTTTAACCTGCTGGACGCCCGTAAAGCCATCTCGGTGACCGAGCGCCAACGCTATATTCTGCGCATTCGTACGCTGACCAAAGCTGTCGCCGAGGCTTATTATGCTTCCCGCGAGGCGTTGGGCTTCCCTATGTGCAAAAAGAATCAGAACTAAGAGGCTGTCATGACTCAACAGACTTTCCTGGTGGAAATCGGCACGGAAGAGTTGCCGCCGAAGGCTCTTCGTTCTCTGGCCGAATCTTTTGCTGCCAACTTTACTGCTGAACTGGATAACGCCAACCTGCCTCATGGTGAGGTGGTTTGGTATGCTGCGCCGCGCCGTCTGGCGGTAAAAGTGGCCGATTTAAGCGCGGCTCAGGCGGATCGTGAAGTTGAAAAACGCGGCCCTGCCATTGCGCAAGCTTTTGATGCTGAAGGTAAACCGAGCAAAGCCGCCGAAGGCTGGGCACGGGGTTGTGGTATTACTGTCGATCAGGCTGAACGCCTGGTTACTGACAAAGGCGAATGGCTGCTGTACCGCGCCCATGTCAAAGGCCAATCAGCACAATTACTGCTGGCAGATATGGTGAATAGCGCGCTGAGTAAGCTGCCTATTCCAAAACTGATGCGCTGGGGTGATAAAGAAACCCAATTCGTTCGCCCGGTTCATACTGTAACCCTGCTGTTAGGCAGCGAATTGATTCCAGGCACTGTGTTAGGTATCGATTCAGACCGCATTATTCGTGGTCACCGCTTTATGGGTGAGGCTGAGTTCACTATTGATAACGCTGACCAATACCCGCAGATTTTGCTGGAGCGCGGTAAAGTCATCGCTGATTATGAATCACGTAAAGCTATAATCAAGCGTGATGCAGAACTGGCAGCGCAGAAGATTGGCGGTATTGCTGATCTGAGTGAAAGCTTGCTGGAAGAAGTGACATCACTGGTTGAATGGCCGGTGGTGCTAACCGCCAAGTTTGAAGAGAAATTCCTAGCAGTACCTGCGGAAGCACTGGTCTACACCATGAAAGGTGACCAGAAGTACTTCCCGGTTTACGATGCTGCCGGTAGCCTACTGCCAAACTTCATTTTTGTTGCCAATATCGAATCTAAAGATCCTCAACAGATTATTTCCGGTAACGAGAAAGTGGTTCGTCCGCGCTTGGCTGATGCGGAGTTTTTCTTTAAGACTGACCGTAAAAAACGTCTGGAAGACAATTTGCCGCGTCTGGAAACCGTGCTGTTCCAACAGCAATTGGGGACGTTGCGTGACAAGACCGACCGTATTCAAGCATTGGCGGGCTGGGTTGCCGCACAGATTGGCGCGGACGTTAACCATGCTACCCGTGCAGGTCTGCTGTCCAAATGTGACCTGATGACCAACATGGTGTTTGAATTCACCGATACTCAAGGTGTGATGGGGATGCACTATGCCCGTCACGATGGTGAAGCTGAAGATGTTGCTGTAGCGCTGAATGAGCAATACCAGCCACGGTTTGCCGGTGATGATTTGCCATCTAACCCAGTTGCTTGTGCATTAGCGATTGCCGATAAGATGGACACATTGGCCGGTATTTTCGGCATTGGTCAACATCCGAAAGGTGATAAAGACCCGTTTGCGCTGCGCCGTGCGGCGTTGGGAGTACTGCGCATTATCGTCGAGAAGAACTTGCCACTTGATCTGCAAACGCTGACTGAAGAGGCGGTGCGCCTGTATGGCAGCAAGCTGACCAATGGCAACGTGGTCGATGAAGTGATTGAGTTCATGCTGGGCCGTTTCCGTGCCTGGTATCAGGATGAAGGTCACAGCGTTGACACTATTCAGGCGGTACTGGCTCGTCGTCCAACCAAACCGGCTGATTTTGATGCGCGGGTGAAGGCGGTGACCTATTTCCGTACCCTGGATGCCGCAGCGACATTGGCTGCTGCTAACAAGCGTGTATCGAATATTCTGGCGAAATCCACTGATACCCTGAATGACCATGTGCATGCCTCGGTGTTAAAAGAGCCGGCAGAGCTGAAACTGGCAACACATTTAGTGGTGTTGCGTGACAAACTGGAGCCAGTCTTTGCTGCGGGTCACTATCAGGAAGCGCTGGTGGAACTGGCAGCTCTGCGAGAAACGGTCGATGAGTTCTTCGACAGTGTTATGGTTATGGCAGAGGACGATGCAGTGCGGATCAACCGTCTGACATTGCTGAGTAAATTACGCGAGCTATTCTTGCAGGTTGCTGATATTTCGTTATTACAGTAATTCTGTACTTGGCTGGTCACAGGGGAGCGTATATCGCTCCCCTTAGCTATTCTTATTACTCACGTTAGATGATAAGAATGGGATTTTGTGAAAATAAGTACTTACTACAGGAGTAGTTTCACATGACTTTTGCACTGAATACAGCCCGATATTCACGTTGGTTAGCGCCATTACTGGCGTTACTGGTGGTGTTCCAATTGACCGCCTGCGGGGATAAAGAGCCAGAACAACGTAAGGCTTTTATTGATTATCTGCAAAATACAGTGATGCGTAGCGGGATGAAACTGCCAACACTGAGCGAAGATCAAAAACAGAAATTTGGCCCTTATGTCAGTGATTATGCGATTTTAGTCACTTTTTCACAGCAGCTTACCAAATCTGTTGATGCCAGCTTGAGCCCGGCGATTGCTCAAATCAATGAGATTCGCGTGGCGCAGGATTATCTCGCCAAGCGTGATGCATTACAGCAGTCCGCAGGTGCATTGAACTTGTTAGTGCAACAGATTCGTACGGCAAAAACACAAGCCGATAGTGCGGTTGCTGCATTGAAACAGCCTGATGATTTGAAAGTGGTATTTAATAAAGCTTTCGATAATATTGTGACTCAGCCAGCCAATGTGTTGATCCCAGCAGTGCCGGTGATTTCTGCTTTTGTGCAGGATCTGGCACAAGTTGGTGATTTCTTGCAGCAGCAGGGAACGCAGGTCACTTTCAATAATGGCGGCGTTCAATTCCAGACCCCACAGCAAGCAGCGCTATATAACACGATGATGGCTAATTTAGTCGCCAAGTATCCGGCGATGATGACGGCACAGAAGAGTGTTGCGAGTGTCATGCAGTGATGGTTTTGGTTGATTTGATTTGATTTGATTTGATTTGATTTGATTTGGTGATCGGTTCGGTTGTTAGGACTGATCGAGTTATTCTTTCGGTTAGTATTTGATAAGTGAATAAGTTCGGTTGTTAAAGTAACTGAATTTACTTAACCTGCGATGAACCAACCGGCAAAGGGGCCATAAGCGTGGCCCCTTGTGCAATCCCGCGCTTGCGCGAAATATTGCCCTGCGGGTAAACCGTCCGCGTCTTTCGGGCTGACGAGCCAGCGCGATTCGCTCCTGCTCAAGCGCGCTTTTCGCGGGCGTCCATGCCCGCTCACTCTACCCTCATTCCTTGTCGGCAATATTCCTGATTGCGCTCAACGTCAAAACCATCGCTTTAGGTTTTGATTTTCTCTTTTGACTTTAAAAGCACATTTGAGCTGCCGAGTGAAGAATGAAGTCAGCGAAATCCGCCATGGACGGCGGATTTAGGCGTCATGAGCAGGGATGCGGCAACACTGCGAAGCAGTTTTGAACAACGCTTGCGTTGGCCCGAAGGGTAGCCTCAAAGAGGCCATAATAAAGCCGTCCCGCCAGCGTAATGATGAGCCGCAGGCAAGCGATACGTGCGCAAGCGCGGATTGTTAAGGCCCACGCTTATGGGCCTTAACTCGGTTGAGGCGACTGAGCTAAAATGACCTCGGAGCGTTTATCAACCGAAACCTGATCCGAACCTAAGCACTAAACCCATATCAACCGAAACCCGCTCCAATAATGTGCCCCCTTCCCCCTGTTATTTTATTACACATTTCTACCGAGAGTTGAGTCTGAGAGGTTATTAGCAGGGTGAATGTCTCATCTCCTCTCCACGAGCAAAAATAACTTGTGATTAACATCACATTTTCAAAACAAACTAACCCACGCAAAATGTGATTTATATCACTCTTATCGGGCTTTGTAGCTTAAAAATTCGTCGTCGTGGTTTTCTTACAGTCATTTAGTGTGATCTGCGTCAACAAGCACACCCCTATAATAGGGGGTTTGGTGTGACTTCTGTCACATAAATGCAGTGAGCTACGCGTGAATAAAGGAGCATGCTAGAGTTTGTTTTGCATACAGCGTGTTTGTATTCGATAACACCGGCGGGTTTTGCAGAACTGCCTCAACAAAACAATTATATCGCGCTCTTATTGTTAGCGCGTACCAATAGGGGTGTTTTATGTTTTCACCAGACGCAAAGGTCAGAATTCAAAATTTTGGCCGATTCCTCAGTAACATGGTTATGCCCAATATCGGGGCATTTATTGCCTGGGGTATTATCACCGCACTGTTTATTCCAACCGGCTGGCTGCCAAATGAAACGCTAGCCAAACTGATTGGCCCAATGATCACCTACCTGTTACCACTGCTGATCGGTTTTACCGGTGGCCGTTTGGTGGGGGGTGATCGCGGTGGTGTGGTGGGTGCTATCACCACCATGGGGGTTATCGTTGGTGCGGATATGCCAATGTTCCTCGGTGCGATGATTGTGGGTCCGCTGGGTGGCTGGGCAATCAAACACTTTGACCGTTGGGTTGAAGGTAAAATCAAAAGCGGCTTTGAGATGCTGGTTAACAACTTCTCAGCCGGTATCATCGGTATGCTGTTGGCGATTTTGGCCTTTATGGCGATTGGTCCACTGGTCGAAGTGTTGTCCCACGTGTTGGCTAAAGGCGTGCATATCATGGTGCAGCTTAACCTGCTGCCATTAACGTCTATCTTCGTCGAACCAGCTAAAATCCTGTTCCTGAATAACGCGATTAACCACGGTATCTTCTCACCTCTGGGTATCCAGCAGGCGACTGAAACCGGTAAGTCTATCTTCTTCCTGATCGAAGCGAACCCAGGCCCAGGTATGGGTGTGTTGATGGCTTACATGTTCTTCGGTAGAGGTAACGCTAAGCAGTCTGCTGGTGGCGCGGCTATCATCCACTTCTTCGGTGGTATCCACGAAATCTATTTCCCATACGTGCTGATGAACCCGCGCTTATTGCTGGCGGTTATTCTGGGCGGTATGACTGGTGTGTTCACTCTGACTGTGCTGAACGGCGGCCTGGTATCACCTGCGTCTCCTGGTTCTATCCTGGCAGTATTGGCGATGACACCTAAAGGTGCTTATTTTGCCAACATTGCTGCAGTTGCTGCTGCGTTTGCCGTCTCCTTCGTGGTGTCTGCTATCTTGCTGAAAACCTCTAAAGTCAAAGACGACGAGGAAGACAGTCTGGGAGATGCGACTCGCCGTATGCAAGATATGAAAGCGCAATCTAAAGGCGCACAAGCGGCGAATGCTGCCGCTGCCGCAGGCGACCTGACCACCGTACGTAAAATCATCGTAGCTTGTGATGCGGGTATGGGTTCTAGTGCGATGGGGGCCGGTGTGCTGCGTAAGAAAGTACAAGATGCGGGCTTGAGACATATCTCGGTGACTAACTGTGCTATCAACAACTTACCAGAAGATGTGGACTTGGTTATCACCCACCGTGATTTGACTGAGCGAGCCATGCGCCATGCGCCACAGGCACAACATATCTCGTTGACCAACTTCCTTGATAGCCAGTTGTACACCAACCTGACAGCACGTTTGGTGGAGGTGGCTAACACGACAGCAAGCACTCAGAAAGTGATTGAAACGCTGGACGATAGCTTTGAAGCCTCTGAAGCCAACTTGTTCAAGCTGGGCGCGGAGAATATTTTCCTCAATCAACACGCAGCCACCAAAGAGCAAGCTATTCGCTTCGCTGGTGAGCAGTTGGTGAAGGGCGGTTATGTTGAGCCGGAATATGTTGAAGCGATGTTGGAACGTGAAAAACTGACCTCCACCTATCTGGGCGAATCTATCGCGGTACCACACGGTACCATTGAAGCGAAAGACCGTGTGTTGAAAACCGGTGTAGTATTCTGCCAATACCCTGACGGCGTGCGCTTTGGTGACGAAGAAGATGAAGTGGCGCGTTTGGTGATTGGTATCGCGGCCCGTAATAATGAGCATATTCATGTTATTACCAGCCTGACGAATGCGCTGGATGATGAGTCGGTGATTGAGCGCTTAAGTAAAACTACCAGCGTGCAGGAAGTATTGGACTTATTGGGTGGCAAAAAGTAACCCAGCAATAACTGAATAGGGCCGTTGGGAGAAACGGCCCTTCTACAGCAAAAGGTAACGAATATGAAAGCATTACATTTTGGCGCAGGTAATATTGGCCGGGGCTTCATTGGTAAACTTCTTGCTGATGCCGGTGCGCAACTGACCTTCGCAGATGTTAACCAGCCGCTGCTGGACGAACTGAATAAACGTAAAAGTTATCAGGTCAATGTGGTTGGTGAGCAGGCGCGGGTTGAAGAAGTCAAAAACGTGAGTGCAGTAAACAGTAGTAGCCCAGACGTGGTGGCGCTGATTGCTGATGCCGATATTGTCACCACCGCTGTTGGACCGCAGATTCTGGCACGTATTGCCGGCACCGTGGCACAAGGCTTAGTCGCTCGTCATCAACAAGGTAATACTCGTCCGCTGAATATTATCGCCTGTGAGAATATGGTGCGCGGTACCAGCCAGTTAAAACAGCATGTCTTCGCTGCGTTACCGGAAAGTGAACAAGCGTGGGTTGAGCAACATGTCGGTTTCGTCGATTCCGCGGTAGACCGTATTGTGCCGCCATCAGAAGCGGGCAGTACAGATATTCTGGCAGTGACGGTAGAGACCTTCAGTGAGTGGATTGTTGATGGTACCCAGTTCAAAGGGCAGCCACCGGAAATCGCAGGTATGGAGTTGACCGACAACCTAATGGCGTTTGTGGAGCGTAAACTCTTCACCCTGAACACCGGTCATGCGATAACGGCCTATCTGGGGCAACTGGCCGGCCATCAAACCATCCGTGATGCCATTCTGGACCCAGCAGTACGCCAGACAGTGAAAGGCGCGATGGAAGAGAGCGGTGCAGTGCTGATTAAACGCTATGCTTTTGATCCACAAAAACATGCCGCTTATATCAATAAAATCATCTCCCGTTTTGAGAACCCTTACCTGCATGACGATGTTGAACGTGTTGGCCGTCAACCACTGCGTAAACTGAGTGCCGGTGATCGATTGATCAAACCGCTATTGGGTACACTTGAGTATCAACTGCCACACACCAATCTGGTAACCGGTATTGCGGCGGCCATGAGTTATCGCAGTGAGCAAGACTCACAAGCTCAGGAGTTGGTTGAATTACTGGCGAAATTGGGGCCGAAAGCTGCTTTGGCGCAAATTTCAGGCTTACCCGCTGATGGCGAGGTTGTCGAACAGGCGGTGAGTGTGTATAACGCCATGCAGGACAAGCTGACGCACTAATTTTGTGATGAACAAAATGAGTTTGCGTTAGGTGATATACCCTAAATAATTCGAGTTGCGGGAAGGCGACAAGCGAGATACAAATCGGTCGGGAACCGATTTGTACAGCATTAATGCTAGCCCGTAGGGTGAGCCTCCAGGATGAGGCTCATTAATCCCGATGAGCTTACGCAGTCAAGTGATTCGGGTTATTGAACGTAGCCAACGCACATGCGGCTTGAAGTATGACGGAGATAAATACCGTGTCAGATTGCGCGGTATTTATCTTTTCATAGCCCGATATTCTGAAACCACCTCAGTGACAAGCGATGATTGAAAAAACACAGGCATTTGAGAATCGGGTACTTGAGCATCTGAACGCAGGCAAGACCGTTCGGAGTTTCCTGATGGCTGCTGTCGAATTATTGGCAGAAGCGCTGAATATTCTCGTGGTGCAGGTTTTTCGTAAAGATGACTATGCGGTGAAATATGCCGTGGAGCCATTGCTGGTTGGCGATGGGCCGCTTGGTGAGCTATCCGTCCGGCTAAAGTTGGTTTATGCCTTGGGTGTGATCACCCGTCATGAATACGAAGATGCTGAGCTATTGATGGCGCTTCGTGAGGAGTTAAACCATGATGGCACCGAGTATCGCTTTACTGATGACGAAATCCTCGGGCCATTTGGTGAATTACATTGTGTGGCTGAATTGCCGCCAGTGCCCACTTTCCTGCGCCCGGATGAAGCAGACGCGTCGCTGATTGCCATGCAACGCCAGCGTTATCAGCAAATGGTGCGTTCCACCATGGTGCTCTCGATTACAGAATTGCTCTCCCGCATCAGCTTAAAACAGGTTTCCAAGCTGTCACCACTCGGCCATGCCTGAGTTACGGCAACACACTGAGCCATTCGTCAACTAACAGCCACAATGCTGTTATTGCCATCAAGCCCCCCATCACTCCATTGAATAATCGTAGTTTCCAGTTAACCCGTAACGCATGGCGTAACTGATCCCCCATCACCGCCCAAACGGCCACACAAGGCAGATTTAACAGAGCAAAACCACTAACAATCAGTAGGGTATGGCTCAGCGTAGCACCTTCACGTGGTGTAAATAAGATGGCGACATTCATAGCCATCAGCCAAGCCTTTGGATTAATGGCCTGGAATAAAGCCCCCTGGATAAACCCCATTGGTTGCTGGCCATCTCTTGACTTCGGGCTACCGGAATTAAAAATTTTCCACGATAACCAGAATAAATATGCACATCCCAGCGTCACCAGTGGCAAGCGAATTACCCCCAGCCAACTGAGAATTAATGCCAACAATGTGGTCATTAATGCGCATTGCAACGCGCAGCCAAAGGTAATCCCCAACATCATTGGGAAGGTACGACGTAAGCCAAAATTGACACCAGATGCAGCTAATAACAGGTTATTTGGACCTGGAGTGATCGACATAACGGTAACGTAACTGATGAAAGCACTGTCTAGCATGGGATATCCTCCCCATTCGTACTTGAAGCTGCACGGGTGAGTAAGCTTGTTGCCTACCTGCAACTCCAATTACTGTGGGTATTATATTATTGATGTTATCGAGAGATTCAGCATAAACAGCAATCCGCTATGGCGTCAGAAGCAGAAGTTATCTATTGTTGTGGGTACAGTTTGTATAAGATTTAACTGTACCCATTGAACCTGCGGAGAACTGTCACCATGCCCGTTGTTATGAATGAAATTCGCTACTTGCAAGTGGCTGACAATCTGGCGCAGGCCATTAAGAAAGGCAGTTTGCTGGCGGGTAGCCGCCTGCCATCAGTGCGCGGTTACGCCAAAAACCATCAGGTGAGTATCAATACGGTGGTGGCAGCTTACCGTACGCTGGAGGATCGAGGCTTGATTGAAGCGCGTCCGCAGTCAGGGTTTTATGTTTGTAGTCCGTCAACGGCGGTGGTGCCAACAGCGACAGTCGGCAAACCGGTAAATGAGGTGCTGGATTTAATTGATACGGTATTTGCCGCACAACAAAACCCTCGCTTTACCAATATCTCGCTCGCCTGTCCACAAACGGCGGATTTTTACCCCAGCGCCAAGTTGGGCCGCATCATGGCATCACTATTGCGTCGTGAGCCGCAGTTAATCAGTCAGTACGCGTTGCCACCAGGATGCCAGCGCCTGCGTCAGCAAATCGCCCGCCGCGCCATGACCCTAGGGATGCTGGCTAATCCGGCAGATATCACTATTACGCATGGTTGTATGGAGGCGTTGCAGTTAGCGTTGCGGGTCACCACCAAGCCGGGTGATTGTGTCGGGCTGGAATCGCCAACCTATTTCTATCTGATGCCATTACTTGCCAGTCTTGGCCTGAAAGCCGTGGAGATTCCAACCGATCCACAGCAAGGTTTATCGTTGGATGTGTTGGAGTTACTGCTTCAGGAGGGGCGGTTGAATGCATTGATCGCCATGCCAACGGTGCAGAACCCGTTAGGTTTTACGATGCCACTGGCGGCGAAAAAGCGCCTGGCACAGTTGATGAACGATCATCAGGTGCCGCTGATAGAAGATGGCTTATATGCAGAAATACAATTCGGTTCTACTTTGTCCCCAGCGGTAAAAGCCTTTGACCGCGACGGTTGGGTGCTGTTCTGTTCCAGCTTCACCAAAACACTGGCCCCGGACTTCCGTATCGGCTGGATTGATGGTGGCCGCTTCGCTGAGGCATTACATAAGCTCAAAGCGGTGTCGTCGATGGCGGAACCGGCGTTATTATCAGAAACACTGGCACTGTTTCTGGAGTCTGGCGGTTACGACCACCACCTGCGCGGGCTACGGCGCCGTTATGCGCAACAAGTACAGCAGGCGCAGCAACTCATTGCACAATACTTCCCTCGTGGGACCAAAGTGACCCAACCAGCAGGGGGTTTTGTTTTCTGGGTCGAGTTCCCTGCCTGTGTCGATACCGTGGCGCTATTTCATCAATTGCTACAAGAACAGATATGCCTGACCCCCGGTACGCTTTACTCGCCGAGTGGCCGCTATCGTAATGCTTTTCGCCTCTCGTGCTGTTATCCGTTCAACCACCACTATACCCAAGCTTTGGTCAGGCTCGGGGAGGTTGCTTGTGAAATTAGCAGCCTACCGGCCGGCATGCAGTGGCAACCAATAC
This sequence comes from Yersinia sp. 2541 StPb PI, assembly GCF_052217145.1. Classification (NCBI taxonomy): domain Bacteria; kingdom Pseudomonadati; phylum Pseudomonadota; class Gammaproteobacteria; order Enterobacterales; family Yersiniaceae; genus Yersinia; species Yersinia sp. 2541 StPb PI. The sequence goes on from NZ_JAZGQB010000001.1 coordinate 45,755, forward strand.
AGGAGGCTGCTGCTGAAAAGCACGCATCCTGATACACTCTCTATCTTGATGCACAATCAGTGCTATCCTATCCCCAACTTTAGCGAAATATCGTGCCCATCAGTGGCATGTACGGGCCAATACTATGAAAGAACATGCAGAAATCAAACGTCTAAGCGATATGCTGGATGCGTTGAACCACAAAGACCCTACCGTGATCCAACAGGGTAATATGGATTTGATCGCGCAGCATATGAAAGAAAAAGAGAAACTGGCGGCTGAAATTCAGCGCCTGAAAGAAGTGCGGGTTAAAAACCTGAGTGCTGAAGCACAAAAGCTAGCTCAACTGCCGTTCAGCCGTGCTATTACTAAAAAAGAGCAGGCGGATATGGGCACGCTGAAGAAAGCGGTACGCGGTATTGTGGTGGTACACCCAATGACGGCATTAGGCCGTGAGATGGGCTTGAAAGAAGTGACCGGCTACGCGAAAAAAGCGTTCTAATTGCGACTTTCGAAATAACCGGGTGTGTGGCATGGCCGCTACCCGGTTTGTTGTGGGTTTTCATCTCTCTTGACATATGCTAAGCATATGCTAGTGTCTTTAGTGACACGATTATCAGGAGTAAAAATATGAGAACAGTCTCTATTTTCAAAAATGGCCAAAATCGGGCAATACGTTTACCAAAAGATATGGACTTTGCGGGTGTCACCGAACTGGAAATACTCAAAGATGGCGATAATATCATTTTAAGACCTATCCGCCCTACATGGGTATCATTCATGGATGAAGATAAAGCGGATAACGATTTTCTTACGGAAAGACAAGACGTTATCGAAGAGGGACGCTTCGAATTATGATGAAAAGAATATATATGCTCGATACGAATATTTGCTCTTTTATTATGTGGGAACGCCCTGCTGAATTAATTATAAAATTACAACAGTGTATTGAGCATCAGAATAAAATAGTCGTTTCAGCCATTACATACTCAGAAATGCGGTTTGGTGCAATTGGTAAGAAAGCATCACCGAAACATAACTATTTAGTAGATGAATTTGTGAAACGATTAGATGCTATCTTGTCGTGGGATGCAGCGGCTGTAGATGCTACCACTAATATTAAAGTTGAGCTGGCAAAGCAGGGTACGCCAATTGGCGGAAATGATGCAGCAATAGCCGGACACGCAATTTCGGCTGGAGCAATATTAGTGACTAATAACATTAGAGAGTTTGAAAGAGTTAAAAAGCTGCGAATTGAGGATTGGAGTAAATAATCATCATTTCTAATAAAATTTACAAATACAACCCAATCATATATTCAAGGTGGTGATTAAAATTACCTATTTAATTACTGCTCTTTCATATAACTTGCCGTCCTTGGCAAGATCGTGTGTTGTATTATTTGATAATTAATACATCAAGAACCTAATAACCGCCGATTGAAATCCTCGATCTTTCCTTGCGAAAGACGCGTTAGCATAGTTTTACTCCAACTGGTGGATAATCCTGATACAGCCAGCAAGCGGTGATACTGTTCTTTATCGAAAGGCATATGCCAGGCGATGGTAATAGCCTCTGCCACCGAGATATCACTGGTGCGCGCCAACAGCTCTAATGCATGGCCCTCACTAACAATACCGGTGGAAATTACGCGATACAGCCAGCCGCAATAACCGGTCTGCTGCATCAGTGCCGACATTTCCTCGATAGCGAAATGGAAGTTGAGCTTGTAACAAGGTGAACGCGGTTGAGTCACCTGAATGATTGCCCCTCCCCAGCGGTAGATATCCCCCATATAGACATTTTGTTCCGTCATGCCGAGGGTTGAGATATTTTCGCCATAGGCTGGTGCTGCGAAAATATCTTCCTGTGCAGGGAATCGCTCTATCCAGTGGGAGTAGTGTTCTCGTGGATAATGGCATAAGGCGCGGTCCGGCCCACCGTGAAAGCGGGTCTCGGCTTGTTCATCCCCTTCCAATCCCAGCGTCGTGAGCATGATGCCACCCTGAACCTGACGTTTACCAATCGCGCTCGGGGAACTGCCGTTATAAGGCTCGATTTTACCGATATAAACCTGAGGATACTTCATCTGCTCTCCTTGTCTGCGTTGGGAAGGGAGAATCAGAATACCCTGCCTGACCGCAGGGTTCCAAGGTAAAAGAGGTTATCGATAGGATTGAGCGAAACGACGAGATAGGCAGGAGTAACCGCATTGGCTACTCCTGCCGGGTAACGCGGTTTAGCGGATAATCAGAAGGTTTCCCAATTATCGTGCTGAGTGGTGCGACTGCTTTCTGTGCCAGAGCGAGGTGTTGGGGTACTTTTAGGTGCCACGGATGCACCGACGTTTTTCTGTGCCGATTCTGCCTCTGCATCGGATAGGCGGAACACGGCGACGGCCTGTGCCAGTAAAATGGCTTGTTCAGCCAGTGAGTCGGCGGCGGCGGCAGACTCTTCCACCAGGGCCGCATTCTGCTGAGTGGTGCTGTCCATTTCAGAGATAGCCTGGCTAACCTGCGTGATACCACGGCTCTGCTCATCGGATGCTGAGGCAATTTCCGCCATAATATCGCGCACATGGGTCACTGAGCGGACAATATTCTCCATCGTTTGCCCGGCATTTTGCACCAACGTGGTTCCGGCATTTACCTGAGTCACTGACTCGCCAATCAAGCCTTCAATTTCTTTCGCCGCTTGTGCACTGCGTTGTGCCAAATTGCGAACTTCGCTGGCGACAACGGCAAAACCACGGCCTTGCTCGCCGGCGCGGGCGGCTTCAACCGCAGCATTCAAGGCCAAGATATTGGTCTGGAAAGCAATACTGTTAATGACTGAAGTAATCTCAGAGATACGTTTGGAGCTACCGGAGATATCGTTCATGGTGCGCACCACATCGTTAACCAGCTTACCGCCCTGTTGTGCGGTTTGTGATGCCTCGGTTGCCAGTTGATTAGCATGGTGGGCATTATCGGCATTCTGCTTAACCGTGGCATTCAACTGCTCCATGCTGGCAGCGGTTTCCTCTACAGCCGCAGCCTGCTGTTCGGTGCGGGAAGATAAATCGGTATTACCGGCAGCAATTTCGCCGGAGGCATGAGACACCTGACTGACACCAATGCGGATCTCATCAATCATGGCGCGCAGGTTTTCATTCATCCGGGCGACGGCATTCATCAACAGGCCCAACTCATCGGTACGGTTTGATGTTGTCGCCGCAGTTAAATCACCGGTAGCAATGCGCTCTGCCATCGCCAGTGTGGTGCGCAGTGGTACCGTGATCTGGCGGGTCATGCGCCATGAAATCAATAGACCAAACAGCAGTGCGGCAATGGCAGCAATAGTTAACTGCAATTGCGCATTATTGATTTCTGCGTGGGTCCCTTGCAGCTCTTGGGTGAACAGATGGGTGGCCAGTTTATTCAATTCGTTGGCATTCGACTCCATCACTTTACCGGTCTCCAGCTCTTGCTGATAAGCCGGTAAATAGGCCAGTACGTTATCTTTATAGGTACTCAGGCTGGAGATAACCGGAGCCAGCAGCTTTTGCTGTTCGGCCGATAGCACCGGCATAAAAGCATTTGCGGCACTATTAGCGATATTGATTGAGGTAATCAGCGAGGACTCTGCATCCTGGTTGCGATCCAGCAATAAGCCGCGTGCGTTGTAGCGTACGGTCATCAACTTCTGGTTCATCTCTGCTAGCAGGATTTGGGTATTGGTATCTGCCCCTTCATTAAGTAGGCTTTGTTGCAGCTCGTTGAGGTTCTTCTGGGTTTCAGAAATATTCCAGCTTTTGCGCACATCATCTTTATGGGCTACGGCATTGACGAAGTTACTCTGCTGCTGCAGATACTCCTCTACCACATCGGAAATACTGCTAATGGTTTTGCGGTTATCTGCCGACCAACTAAGACTTTCGCTCTGGGTCAGAAGATTTTTTATATTATTGATATGTTGAGAATTTTCTTTGATGTATTGCAGAGAGTAGGTACGTTCATATAATGCGCGATTATATTTTGCCTGATTGGATTCATCGTTAACTTTGTAACTCAGGTCAACTTTATAAGCATGATCTTCAATCACGGAGAAATGATAAGCGGTGGTACCGGCGATGATCCCGACCAGCAACAACATCAGGAAAAAGCTTAATCCCAGCTTTTTACCGACTTTCATATTTTCAAAGCTGCCAAAAACGTTGCTAAATACTGCCATGTTCTTCTCCGTTATGCGGTGTCTCTGATGCAAATCAATCAGCGTAGGTGAGTTTGGGGAGGTCTAGTTATTAGAAGATTTTGGGGAGTTGGTGGTATGTGGGGTAGCCTTGGCAAGAGTACTTATCCCAAACGATATACCCGTCATACTTCAAGTTGCATGTGCGTTGGCTGCCTTCCTGCAACTCGAATTATTTAGGGTATAGTTCATGAGCTTTATATCCATGAATACCAACGCCCTTCTTGGACAATCTATCGGCAGAAATTGGCTAAACTTTAGCAATAAAAATGCCAGCAAGATGACCTTGCTGGCATGTATCCTTCGGACTTGAAGCTACAGGGTTGTTAGCTGCAACTCCACGTTCTTTGGATATGCAACATACGGTTTATGCGGCTTATTTGGCTTGAGTGAAACGCGCTGCTGCTTCATCCCAGTTAACCACGTTCCAGAATGCTTTGATGTAGTCTGGGCGGCGGTTTTGGAATTTCAGATAGTAAGCGTGTTCCCACACATCCAGGCCAATAATTGGGAAGCCTGATGCGCCAGAAACTGCTTCGCCCATCAGTGGGCTATCTTGGTTAGCAGTAGATACAACCGCCAGCTTGCCGTCGTCTTTCAGAACCAGCCAAGCCCAGCCAGAACCGAAACGGGTTGCCGCAGCAGCTTCAAATTTCTCTTTGAAGCTATCTACGCTGCCGAAATCGCGCTCAATAGCGGCTTTCAGATCACCCTTCAGGGTTGTGTCCAGTTTCAGCCCTTTCCAGAACAGGCTGTGGTTAGCGTGGCCGCCGGCGTTGTTACGCATAAAAGTGCGTTTTTCAGCAGGAACTTTGTCCAGATCTTTGATCAGGTCTTCAACGCTGAATTTAGCCAGCTCAGGGAAGCTCTCCAACACCGTGTTTGCATTGTTAACATAGGTCTGGTGGTGTTTGGTGTGATGGATTTCCATCGTCTGCTTATCGAAGTGGGGTTCCAGGGCGTCATAAGCATAAGGCAGGGATGGCAGTGAGTAACTCATAATCATCGTCTCCGTAGTGTAGGGCGGCGCAAAAAAAGTAAGCGCCGCGTAAGCATTCGGATCATTATAGTTAATTAAATGATATTGAAAATGATTATCAATGCCGTACTAATTGTATGGTCTTTCTATTCGCTAATCCGCTGCGGATGGGTGTAAACCGTTGCTCTACCGGGTTTACTGAAGCCAACCAGCGTCAGATTACAGCGCTCGGCAACTTCAACCGCTAAGGTTGTTGCAGCAGAAACAGCAAATAAAATCTCTGCACCGCACATTGCGGTTTTCTGCACCATCTCATAGCTAGCACGGCTGGAAACCAGCACAGCACCTTGCTGCCACGGCTGTTTGGCCCGTATCCCCAGCAGCTTATCCAGTGCGACATGGCGGCCCACATCTTCACAACCACCCAACAATTCACCTTTCGGATTAATCCAGGCCGCAGCATGAGTGCAACCCGTCAACTGACCCACAGTTTGTACCTGCTTGAGTTGTGCCAGTGCGTTATCGAGTTGATTCAAATTAAAGGTCTGAGTGAAAAGCAGAGGGGTGATGGGGCGAAAAATATCATCAAGCTGTTCAATACCACAGACCCCACATCCGGTGCGGCCGGCCATAGCCCGGCGGCGCTCTTTTAAACCGGCAAAGCGACGGCTGGATAACTCAATGTTAACTTCTATGCCATTACAGCCTGGTGTCACATCAATGGCGTAGATATCTTGTGGGGCGCTAATAATGCCTTCTGACAACGAAAAACCTAGCGCGAATGCTGCCAGATCTTTCGGGGTTGCCATCATCACCACATGGGAAATGCCGTTGTAGACCAGCGCTACCGGCACTTCCTCCGCCAGCCAATCCAATTGCGGCTCGGCCATTTGATGGCGCTGTAGCACGTTAAGTTGTTTTGCACCGCAGATTCCGGTGGAGAGGTCAATTGTTGAAGGTTTGATCTGGCTCACTATGCGGCCCTGAAAGTTATAACCCATAATCACAATGTGGTAACATTCACATTAAGAATGGTATGGGTATAATTCTATTTCCAGAAGAATGTATCCCACACCGATAAAGGTGATATCGCGTAAGCGATTTTAGCGCTTCCGGTTTCGTTGAGGGAAGTGTGAACTGAAATAATGTGACAATGAACGAAGGAGAGACCCATGCAGGTCAGCAGAAGGCAGTTCTTTAAGATCTGCGCTGGCGGTATGGCAGGAACCACGGTCGCGGCACTCGGCTTTACGCCGTCAGTGGCGCTGGCGGAAACGCGCAATTACAAATTGCTGCGCGCCCGTGAGACGCGGAATACCTGTACATATTGCTCCGTTGGTTGCGGGCTTTTGATGTATAGCCTCGGTGACGGCGCAAAAAACGCCAAAGAGAGTATTTTCCATATCGAAGGGGACCCGGACCATCCGGTAAACCGTGGCGCGCTGTGCCCGAAAGGTGCAGGGCTGGTGGATTTTATCCATAGCGAAAGCCGCCTGAAATATCCTGAATACCGTGCTCCGGGTTCAGATAAATGGCAGCGAATCACTTGGAATGATGCATTTGACCGCATTGCCAAGCTGATGAAAGAAGACCGGGACGCTAACTTCATTAAGACCAACGACGCCGGTGTTACCGTCAACCGTTGGCTGAGTACCGGTATGCTGTGTGCCTCGGCATCCAGTAACGAAACGGGTTATCTGACCCAGAAATTTAGTCGCGCTCTCGGCATGCTTGCCGTAGACAACCAAGCACGTGTCTGACACGGACCAACGGTAGCAAGTCTTGCTCCAACATTTGGTCGCGGTGCGATGACCAACCACTGGGTTGACATCAAGAACGCAGACTTAATTATCGTCATGGGCGGTAATGCGGCAGAAGCGCATCCGGTGGGGTTCCGCTGGGCGATGGAAGCCAAAATCCACAACAATGCTAAGTTGCTGGTGATAGACCCACGCTTTACTCGTACTGCATCGGTGGCGGACTTCTATACGCCAATCCGCTCCGGTAGCGATATCGCGTTCCTATCCGGCGTGTTGTTGTATCTGATGACCAACAACAAAATTAACCGCGAATACGTCGAAGCTTATACCAACGCCAGCTTGCTGGTGCGGGAAGACTTTACCTTTGATGACGGCCTGTTCAGTGGCTATGACGCCGAAAATCGCAAATACGACAAAACCACCTGGAATTACCAGTTGGATGAAAACGGCTTTGCCAAACGCGATATCACGCTGCAAGACCCGCGCTGTGTGTGGAACTTGCTGAAAGAACACGTCAGCCGTTACACGCCAGAGGTGGTCTCCAATATTTGCGGTACGCCAAAAGAAGATTTCTTGCAGGTTTGCGAATATCTCGCCGAAACCAGTGTGTCCAATAAAACCGCCACATTCCTGTATGCGCTGGGCTGGACACAACACTCGGTTGGCGCGCAGAACATCCGTACCATGGCGATGATCCAGTTGTTACTGGGCAATATGGGCATGGCGGGGGGCGGTATTAACGCCTTGCGCGGTCACTCTAATATTCAGGGTTTAACTGACCTGGGTTTGCTGTCACAAAGCTTGCCGGGCTACCTGAATCTGCCGTCAGAAAAACAGCCGGATATTGACACTTATCTGAAGGCCAACACGCCGAAAACCCTGTTGCCGGGCCAGGTTAACTACTGGAGCAATTACCCGAAATTCTTCGTCAGTTTGATGAAAAGTTTCTACGGTGATAAAGCCCAGAAAGAGAACGGCTGGGGCTACGACTGGTTGCCGAAGTGGGATAAAGGCTATGACGTATTACAATATTTCGAGATGATGTCGCAGGGTAAAGTGAATGGCTATATTTGCCAGGGCTTTAACCCGGTCGCGTCGTTCCCGAACAAAAACAAAGTAGTAGCATCACTGTCGAAACTGAAATTCCTGGTAACTATTGACCCGCTCAATACTGAAACCGCGAATTTCTGGCAAAACCACGGTGAATTTAACGATGTCAGTCCATCGAAAATTCAAACCGAGGTGTTCCGCTTGCCATCCAGTTGTTTTGCTGAAGAAAACGGTTCAATTGTTAACTCCAGCCGCTGGCTGCAATGGCACTGGAAAGGTGCTGATTCACCGGGCGAAGCATTGAACGATGGTGCCATTTTGGCAGGTATCTTTAGTCGTCTGCGTGACATGTACCATCGGGACGGTGGTGCAGTGCCAGAACAGGTGCTCAATATGACCTGGGATTATCTGACGCCAGACAATCCAGAGCCAGAAGAAGTGGCACAGGAAAGCAATGGTAAAGCACTGGCTGATATCACCGATGCTGACGGCAAAGTGCTGGTCAAAAAAGGCGAGCAGCTCAGTACCTTCGCTCATCTGCGTGATGATGGTACTACCGCCAGTGGATGCTGGATCTTTGCCGGTAGTTGGACACCGGCCGGTAACCAGATGGCACGCCGTGATAACACTGACCCATCCGGCCTTGGCAATACACTGGGCTGGGCGTGGGCATGGCCGCTTAACCGCCGCATTCTATACAACCGTGCCTCTGCTGACCCACAAGGTAAACCGTGGGATCCGAAACGCCAGTTGCTGGAGTGGGATGGCACCAAATGGGGTGGCGTTGATATCCCAGATTACAGTGCCGCGGCACCGGGTAGCGATGTCGGGCCGTTTATCATGCAGCCAGAGGGCATGGGCCGCCTGTTTGCCATCGACAAAATGGCAGAAGGACCGTTCCCGGAACATTATGAGCCATTTGAAACGCCGTTGGGCACCAACCCGCTGCACCCGAATGTGATATCCAACCCGGCCGCGCGCGTGTTTAAAGACGATTTGGCCGCAATGGGTTCTCATGAGCAGTTCCCGTATGTCGGTACCACTTATCGTCTGACCGAGCATTTCCACTACTGGACTAAGCATGTGCTGCTCAATGCTATCGCACAGCCAGAACAGTTTGTGGAAATTGGCGAAAAACTGGCAGCGAAAAAGGGCATTAAGCAGGGCGATACCGTGAAAGTCAGTTCCAACCGTGGCTATATCAAAGCCAAGGCGGTGGTGACCAAACGTATTCGTACGCTGAATGTTCATGGGCAGGAAGTTGACACTATTGGTATCCCGATCCACTGGGGATACGAAGGGGTGGCGAAAAAAGGCTTCCTGGCCAATACCCTGACACCGTTTGTCGGTGATGCCAATACGCAAACGCCAGAGTTCAAGGCGTTTCTGGTCAACGTGGAAAAGGTGTAACGGAGAGAACCTATGTCACTGCAAACCCAAGACATTATACGGCGCTCCGGCACCAACTCCCTTACGCCGCCGCCACAGGATCGTAACCACCAGCAAGAGGTGGCCAAGCTTATCGACGTCACCACCTGTATCGGTTGTAAAGCCTGTCAGGTGGCGTGTTCGGAGTGGAATGATATCCGTGATGAAGTCGGTCATAACGTCGGGGTGTACGATAACCCCGCAGATCTGACCGCTAAATCATGGACGGTGATGCGTTTTTCTGAAGTTGAAGATGAAGAGAGCGGCAAGCTGGAGTGGCTGATCCGTAAGGATGGCTGCATGCATTGTGCTGACCCCGGCTGCCTGAAGGCATGTCCGTCGGAAGGGGCAATCATTCAGTATGCCAATGGTATCGTCGATTTCCAGTCAGAACACTGTATCGGCTGTGGTTACTGCATCGCCGGTTGCCCGTTCGATGTGCCGCGCATGAACAAAGATGACAACCGGGTGTATAAATGTACCTTGTGCGTCGATCGCGTTGGTGTTGGCCAGGAACCTGCCTGTGTGAAAACCTGCCCGACCGGAGCGATTCACTTTGGCACCAAAGAGTCGATGAAAGAAGTCGCTGCGGGCCGGGTTGCTGAGTTGAAAACTCGTGGCTTTGATAACGCAGGGTTATATGACCCCGCTGGCGTGGGGGGCACCCATGTGATGTATGTACTGCATCATGCGGATAAACCGCAGCTCTATCATGGTCTGCCGGAGAACCCGACCATCAGTCCGACAGTCACCTTCTGGAAGGGGATCTGGAAACCACTGGCAGCGGTGGGCTTCGCTGCAACCTTTGCGGCCAGTATCTTCCATTATGTGGGTGTCGGCCCGAACCGGGTTGAAGAAGAGGAGGACGAAGACGATAAGCCGGATTCAACATCTGCTGACACGTCATTGCCGCCACCGGAGCAGACCACCGCTGAGCACTCAGACGACGGGGAGACGCCCAAATGAAAAAAGAAAAACGCATCCAGCGCTACAGCGCGCCGGAGCGCATCAACCACTGGATAGTGGCCTTCTGCTTTATACTGGCCGCTATCAGTGGTTTGGGGTTCTTCTTCCCGTCATTTAACTGGCTGATGAATATTTTTGGTACGCCGCAGTTGGCACGCATCCTTCACCCCTTTGCCGGGGTGATTATGTTCGCCGCCTTCCTGATCATGTTTTTCCGTTACTGGAAACATAATCTGATCAATAAGGAAGACCTGGAATGGGCTAAAAATATCCATAAAATCGCCATGAATGAGGAAGTCGGCGACACGGGGCGCTATAATTTCGGTCAGAAGTGCGTATTCTGGGCTGCTATTATCAGTCTGGTGTTGTTGTTGGCCAGTGGTGTTGTTATCTGGCGGCCTTATTTTGCGCCTTCCTTCCCGATCCCGCTGATTCGCCTGGCACTGCTGGTGCATTCGCTGGCGGCGGTCGGGTTAATTATCGTGATTATGGTGCACGTTTATGCTGCCCTGTGGGTGAAGGGCACCATTACCGCGATGGTAGAAGGCTGGGTACCGGCGGCGTGGGCGAAAAAGCACCATCCGCGCTGGTACCGTGAGGTTAACGCCAAAAGTCAGCGTCAGAAAAAACAGGAAGAGAAACCCTGATGAGTATTCGCATTGTCCCTAAAGATCAACTAGGAAAACAAAGCGAAAAAGGCACAACGGCGGGGAATATCCCGCCGTTACTTTTCGCGAATTTAAAAAGCCTGTATACCCGGCGCACTGAACGTTTACAGCAACTTGCGCTGGATAACCCGTTGTCCGATTATCTGGATTTTGCGGCTAAAATTACCCAAGCGCAGCAAAAAGCGCTGCATGACTATCCGCTGGTGTTGGATATGCAGGCGGTGTTGGAGCAATCCGCGGCCAGCGGTAAACCGCCTTTGGATCTGAGTGTCTTTCCTCGAACTGAACATTGGCGCAAGCTCCTGTCAGCACTGATTGCTGAACTGCGCCCTGATGCTCCTGATCACATTGTGGCCGTATTGGATAATCTGGATAAGGCGTCGGTACATGAGTTGGAATTGTATGCCGATGCACTGTTAAACCGCGAGTTTGCCCAAATCGGCAGTGAAAAAGCGCCATTCATCTGGGCGGCTTTATCGTTGTATTGGGCGCAGATGGCCAGCCAGATCCCCGGTAAGGCGCGAGCTGAATATGGTGAACATCGCCAGTTCTGCCCAGTCTGCGGCAGTATTCCGGTATCCAGCGTGGTGCATATCGGTACCCAAAACGGTTTACGTTATCTGCACTGCAACTTGTGTGAAAGCGAGTGGCATGTGGTCCGAATCAAATGCAGTAACTGTGAACAGACCCGTGATTTGAATTACTGGTCACTGGACAGTGAACTGGCGGCAGTAAAAGCGGAAAGTTGTGGTGATTGCGGCACTTACCTGAAAATTCTCTATCAGGAAAAAGACCCGCAAGTAGAAGCGGTCGCTGATGATCTGGCCTCGCTTATCCTTGATGCTAAGATGGAAGGTGAAGGATTCGCCCGCAGCAGTATCAATCCCTTTGTGTTTCCAGGGGAATAGGTTTCCGGGTCACAAAATAGAAGTATAGTTTGTATGGTTATTATACAATGGCCGCGCTCACATGTGATGGCCATTGTAACTACTGTTGGTTTTATCGGCAGGCGCTACTCCATCATCCGAGCGATACGCTAACTTAAATAAGGATATTTATTGTATGTTGAAGATAGTCGCAAAACTGACGGTAGTAATGGTGTTGGTAGGTGGTTTGGCCGCGTGTGATAACAGTAAGGAGAGCAAGGAAAGCACCAACAATGCCGCCCCTGCATCGACCCCTGCTACAACACCCGCGCCCGCTCCGGTAGCCTCTACACCCGCAGTAACTCCGCCAGCAGCAACCACGCCAGCCGCTAAACTTTCCGCTGACCAGCAGCAGGTTAGTCTATTTGATGGTAAGGTTACCTTTGTATTACCAACATCATTTGTTGACCAAACTAAATTGGCGGGTGACGTAAACAATGAGCAAAATCAAACGTTGTTATTGATTGATGCTGCCGGTAAACAAATGGCCGTCACTGCGGTGACTAACCCGCCGGGCGTTGAATTGCTTGATACCAGTGATTTGTCTCTTGATGCGTTAAACAAAGGGTTATTGCAGGGGTTCAGTGCTCAGTACCAGAATATTAAACAAACCGGACAAAAAGACATCACCGTTGATGGCCATAAGTTCCGCCTGTTTGATACCAAGCAAAAAATACAAAATTCGCCGATGGTAGCGACTACAATCTTTACTGTGTTAGATAAGAAAGTGGTATTTATTCAGATGGTCTCTGCCGCTGAAAAAACCAAGCAACACCAAACGTTAGTGAATGGCGTGGTTGATTCTATCGCGCTACACTAATTACTCAGACCGAGCGCCGTACCATTATTATGGCGCTCTTTCGACCTTATTACCTGAGTGAGTATGAGCGCAGAACCCCATCAGTTATACAGTCAGTTACCCGCAATAGATCGCCTGCTACGCGAGCCAGATGTTGCCCCTTTAGTGGCTGAATATGGCCCTGTTTTATTGACCGATATTTTGCGTCAAATGCAGGTTGAGGCTCGTGAATATATCCGCCAATTTCATTCACTGGCTGATTGGTGCAGTGACTGGCCAACAGCATTAAAGCAGCGTTTACATAGCCGCCAATCCGCGTTAAAACCCGTCTTTAACCTTTCCGGTACCGTATTGCATACCAACTTGGGCCGTGCCCCATTGGCTGAATCAGCTATTGCTGCGGTGAATGATGCGATGCGTGGCGCGGTAACACTGGAATACTCTCTGAGTGGTGCCGGGCGTGGCCATCGTGACCGGGCTATCGCCGATTTGCTGTGTGAGCTGACCGGTGCGGAAGATGCTTGTATCGTGAATAACAATGCTGCTGCGGTATTTCTCATGCTGACGGTAATGGCGGCGGGGAAACAGGTAGTGGTTTCTCGCGGTGAGCTGGTGGAGATTGGTGGTGCTTTTCGTATCCCGGATGTGATGCGACAGGCGGGGTGTGAATTGGTCGAAGTGGGTACCACTAATCGCACGCACCTTAAAGATTACCGCCAAGCCATAAATGAACACACTGGCCTGCTGATGAAAGTGCATACCAGCAATTACAGTATTGAAGGTTTCACCGCCTCGGTTGCCGAAGCGCAACTCGCAACATTAGGCCATGAATTCTCCATCCCGACCGCCACCGATCTGGGCAGCGGTTCGTTGGTGGATATGACCCGCTATGGTTTGCCAGCAGAACCAATGCCACAGCAATTGATTGCAGCGGGTATCGATTTAGTCACCTTTTCGGGCGATAAACTGCTGGGTGGCCCACAGGCCGGGATTATTCTTGGCAAAAAACAGTGGATTGAGCAGCTACAGCAGCACCCACTTAAGCGGGTGTTACGCGCCGATAAAATGACGCTGGCCGCACTGGACGCCACCTTGCGTCTCTATCAGCAGCCAGACCGGTTGACAGAGTTGCTGCCAACCATGAGGTTACTCACCCGGCCAACACAGGTTATCGCCGAGAGTGCACAACGGGTATTGGGTGCCCTAACCGCTCGTTATGGCACCGATTTCACGCTGGCGGCAGAACCTTGCTGGTCGCAGATCGGTAGCGGTTCGCTACCGGTAGACCGTCTGGCCAGTTGGGCGGTAACGTTCGCACCAAAAGAGGGGCGCGGAAGTGCTCTGGAAGCCCTAACAGCGCGTTGGCGCGGTTTGGCTAAGCCGGTTATTGGCCGCGTGGCTGATGGGCGTTTGTGGCTCGATTTGCGTTGCCTGGAGGATGAGGCGGCGTTGCTCAGGGAATTGGCTCGATGATTATTGTAACAGCAGGCCATGTCGATCATGGCAAAACGACACTCTTACAGGCCATCACCGGGGTGAATGCGGATCGCCTGCCGGAAGAAAAACAGCGCGGCATGACCATTGATCTGGGTTATGCCTATTGGCCCCAGTCCGATGGCAGCGTTATGGGGTTTATCGATGTCCCCGGCCATGAGAAGTTTTTAGCCAATATGTTGGCGGGCGTGGGCGGCATTGACCATGCTTTGCTGGTGGTAGCCTGTGATGATGGTGTCATGGCACAAACCCGCGAGCATCTGGCGATTTTGCGCCTCAGCGGTCGCCCCACGTTGACCGTGGCACTGACCAAAGCTGATCGGGTTGATGATGAGCGTATCGAACAGGCTCGCCAGCAGGTGCTGGCAGAGCTGGCGGCACAGGGCTGGCAAGCAGAGCAAGTCACTTTGTTCGTGACGGCGGCGGCGACCGAGCGTGGCATTAACGAATTACGTGAACATCTGGCGCAATACCACCAACAAAATGCACAGCACAGCCGGTTACAGCGGCGCTTTCGTCTGGCTATCGATCGTGCATTCAGTGTGAAAGGGGCTGGCTTGGTGGTAACGGGCACGGCGTTGGCAGGTCAGGTGGAACTCGGTGATACCTTATGGCTCACCGGCGGCGACTGTCCGGTGCGGGTGCGTGGTATCCATGCCCAAAATCAAAATACATCACAGGCGCAAGCTGGCCAGCGTATCGCCCTGAATATCAGTGGCGATATCAGCAAACAACAGATCAACCGCGGTGACTGGCTATTAACGCAACAGCCGCCGCAGGCCACGGAGCGGGTACTTGTCATTGTGGATGCTGATACACCGATCCAACATTGGCAACCTTTACATCTGCATCATGCCGCCAGCCATATTACCGGGCGTTTTTCGCTGCTGACCAATCCACAACCTACCGACGAGAACCCCCAGCCGATACTTGCTGAACTGTTGTTGGATAATCCGCTATCTTTGGCTGAAAACGATCGTCTTATTTTGCGTGACATTGCGGCGAAGAAGACCTTGGGCGGTGCACGGGTGATTCATCTGACCGCTCCTAAACGCGGCAAACGGCAACCTGCGTATTTATCTTGGTTAACTGCGCTGGCCCAGGCAACCTCCGACCGTGAAGTGCTGGATTTACATCTGGCTCAAGGGCCGATTTCTTTGTCTGACTTCAGTTGGGCACGCCAGCTAACTGAACGTGATATGGCGGACTTACTGGCGCAGACCGATAGCGTTGTCGCCGGTGATATCGCACTCTCGCGCCCTCATGCTCAGCAAGGGCAACAAACCTTATTACATGTCCTGTGCCTGTATCATCAACAGCATGGTGATCAGTTAGGATTAGGGCGGGCGCGCTTGCGGCGTATGGCGTTGCCAACGCTGGATGAAGGGCTGGTATTCCGTTTGATTGATGATCTGCTGGCTGAAGGGGCGCTAAAGAATACCCGTGGCTGGCTACATCTGCCAGCTCATGGCCTGGCATTTACTGCCGAGGAGCAGGTTCAGTGGCAGCAGGTCGCATCCTATTTTGCCGATGACCCTTGGTGGGTGCGCGATTTGGCGGCACAGATGCAGATTGAAGAAGGTGAGATGCGCACACTATTGCGCAAAGCGGCACAACTGGGCTATATCACAGCAATTGTTCCTGATCGCTACTATCGCAGCCAGCGTATTGAGCAATTCGCTGATTTGGTACGTGAGCTGGATGCCAGCCAGGGCAGCGCCTGTGCCTCAGATTTCCGCGATAGACTGGGTGTTGGCCGCAAACTGGCGATTCAAATTCTTGAATTCTTTGACCGCAGCGGATTTACCCGCCGCCGAGGTAACGACCATTTGTTGCGTGACAGTGGGCTATTTCTTAATACATCTCCTAATGTGTAATTTTTACGATATCCAGCGCATGAGATGTATTAATTGTTGGGTGCTGCTTTTGGCGCTAACCTAATTCGCAAGGATAGTTATATGGCGTGACAGCTTTTCAGCTTTAAAGTTACGCTAACAAAAATATTTAGCGGGAGAAAAGCGCTGCTTCTCTCCCGCTTTAAAACTACTCCGCAGTAACCGCCGCCGGCTGACGGCGAATAAATATCATCACCAAGCCCAGCCACAGCAAGCCACTGATCAGATTGAACAGGTTAAAGATACCGCTGTTGCCCCACAAGTAAGCGATTTTGGCAAACTCAATGCCGAAGGTGAATACCATCATACTGATCATCCCCATGGCGGCAGATACCGTACCTTTACTGATATCACTGGCGAACAGTGTCAACCGCACCAAACCGGCATTAGCCAAGCCAATACCAAAGGCATACAGGCTCAGTCCTGCCGTCATCCACAGATAAGCATGGGATGAATAGAGCGTTGAGCCTGCGGCAACCAGCAAGCCAATAATCATCGGACCGGCACCGTAGCGGATAAGACGTGGAATACTGGTTTTGCCGCTCAATCTCGCCAGTGTCAGATTACCAATAATCAGTGCGCCGAAAATTGGCACCTGCAAAACACCATATTCAACAGTGGATAGCTGCTCACCGCTGATCAAAATGACGGGTGATTGCGCAATCCACGCCAGCAATGGCAGGCTGGCAAAGCCTAACGCCAGGGAACCACACATGAAACGGCGGTTGGCGAGTACCAGCTTATAGTCATGCCACATCGCTGCCACTGACAGTTTCTCTCCTTTCAGAGCGGCGGTTTCCGGCATGGCGCGCCATAAGCCCACAAATGAAATGGCCCCCAGCACGGCAAATAGCACAAACATTGCCTGCCACGGAGCGACATGAATCAAGGCGGCCCCCGCCAGAGGGCCGAGTAATGGGGCAATCAAGGCGACATTGGCCATTAACGCGGTAATTTTAATACAGACCGCTTCTTCAAATGATTCCTGAATAGTGGCGTAACCGACGGCACCAATAAAGCATAAGCCGATCCCTTGCAGGAAGCGCATGGCGATGAACTGTTCGATACTATTGACCAGCAAGATGGCAAGGCATGTCACCACAAAGAATGCGACACCGAACAACATTACCGGGCGGCGCCCACGGCGGTCTGACAACGGCCCAAGTAACCATTGCAAGAACATCCCGCCAGCCAGATAGGCAGTCATAGAGGTCGGAACCCACTCAATACTGGCATTAAAATCAGCCACTACGGCGAGCATACCTGGCTGGATCATATCGTTAGCGATATAAGCGGCAAATTCGAACAATACTAAACAAAGAGGGAATAAAAGCGCCCGTCGACCTAAACGTGTCGCGGGTGAAAATGAAGTTTGCATAAATTAAGCTATTAATAATAAACGTAAAAAAGGATACGGCTCAGGCAGGGTGTGCATTCAAAGCGCGTCAGGTCGGTTATTTTGCCGTCAATAGAGGAATATGGCAATGCCAATTATTTTGGGGATACGTTAAATTTACGTTATTGTTTGCAACCTGATTATTGATGCCGTAAATAGATCAACGCTTTTAGTATGCTGACAGGTGATAGAGAGTATGCATGACCAATAAGATTGGCTGGATTGATAATTTGCGGGCGGTGGCCTGCATTATGGTGGTCATGATCCATGCCACGACCTATTACGTCACCAGTGGTGCTCAGGTGGGTGAGGCTAACTGGGATATTGCCAATCTGCTCAATTCTGCTTCTCGTGCCTGCGTGCCCCTGTTCTTTATGATCTCTGGTTATCTGTTTTTTGGTGAAAAAAGTGCACAGCAAAAGCACTTCACCCGAATTGGGCTATGCCTGCTGTTCTACAGTGTGATTGCCCTGATTTATATTTCGATCCTGACGCCGATCAACGGTTGGAGCTCACTACAGAATATCCTGCAAAAACCGGTGTTTTATCATCTGTGGTTTTTCTACGCCATTATCGTGGTTTATCTGGTATCACCACTGATTAATGTCAAACCGGTGTCAGGCCGCTATCTGGCGGTGGTGATTTTACTGCTGGCAGTGCTAGCCAATCCCCAAGCCAGCAAATATTCGATTGGCGGTTTCCATTTATTGCCAATCAACCTCTATATCTACGGTGATACTTTTTATTACTTGCTGTACGCGCTGTTGGGGCGGGCAATTGGAATGTTGGAAACCAAAGGCAGGGTGATCAGTTGGGGGGCGGCATTGCTGTTTATCACCAGCGTAATATTTATTGCCATCTCAACTGAAAAGCAGACGCGGATTAATGGCAGTTTTGCGGATACTTTCTATATGTATTGTGGCCCGCTGGTGTTCGTTGCGGCGGTATCACTGCTGGTGTGGTTTAAAAACTGCATGAACCAGCAAATTGGCTGGCTAAGCTGGCTCGCCGGGCATTCATTGGCGATTTACGGCTTCCACGCGCTCATTATTCACTTTATTCGCACCCATCATTACGATTTTACGGGTTATCCGATACTGGATATTTTCTATGTTTTCGCACTGGCTCTCGCCCTGAGCACTTTGCTATCCATGGGATTACAGCGCATTGACCGGCGGCGTCTGGTCAGTTAACCACGACCTGCCCACGCTGTTGTGCGCGCCGAAGCTGGCGGCCGGAGGAGAACCCGGCAGCCAGTGCGGCTTTCTCCAGATTAAACCCTTCTTGCAGGCGAACTTCGGCCACTGCGACTCGCAATTGTTCGTGAAATTCACGCACACTGATCCCGACATGTTCGCGGAATAATCGTGTTAAATGGCGGCTACTGACATGTGCTTTCTGCGCGACCTGAAGCAGTGACCATTCGGCTTCCGGTTCTGCCGACATCACATCCTGCGCACGGTGTACGGCGGGATGCAGGTGATTGCGGTAACGTAACCAGGGGGAAAGCTGCGGATCATCGCCAGACCGTCGAAAATAAACCACCATTTCCCGTGCGACTTCTAATGCAGTTTGTGGGCTGCAATAGCGGCTAATCAGATGCAAAGAGAGATCAATACCCGCCGTAATTCCGGCGCTGGTATACACGCCACGGTCTTCAACAAAGATACGGTTTTCTTTGGTTTGTGCGGCGGGTGCCTGCTGACGTAATCGCTCAAGTACATTGTGATGAGTGGTGCATTGGTAGCCATCCAGTAGCCCCGCTTGTGCCGCCAGTAATGCACCGGAGCAGACACAAACCAAGATTATTTTTTGCTGTGTAATGGCTATTTTTTGCTGTTGTAACCAGTGACGGGCTACTGCGGCCGTTTCGGTTGCAAAGTAGTGGCGTGAGTCGCTCACTCCCGGCACGACCAGTAAACTGCCCTCTGGCAAGCGGTCAGGCAGTGGTTGTAACTGGCCTAGCACCATGTCGGTGGAAGCCGTCACTTGCGGCAATGGACTGATATAGAAGAGATTAAATGACCCTGCCAACCGTAAGGTTTCAGCCGGGCCAGTTAAATCCAGCGACAGCACGCCGGGAAGCAATAGGAAATAGACATTTCGTTGCATGGTTAATCCACAGTTACCGTCAGATAACGGTTCAGATAAGCCGGAATATCCGGGGTGTGCTGTAGCAAAGTAGCAACAAAAGCATCGCGTTCAAAGGCCATAACCTGCAAATCCCACACACAGAACGATTCATCCCGTGCCGCACGCCACACTCCCTGCTCTTGTACCCAGACTTTCACGCGCAATTCATTCTCATTGTCCCACCATCCAACAATCAGGTAATTCAGTGTTTTCCCCTGATGCTCAATCACAAAACCAATGCCTGGGCGGTTCACCGTTTCTGCTTCTTCAGGTAACCACTGCCCAACTAACTGATAAGCGGGGGCGTAATATGGTGTGTCACCTTGGGCCTGCGAGTAACGAATAACATAGCGCTTCAACTGCCACTGCTTAAGATATTTAACGTCAGCAGGGGTGATATCTCGTGGCAAATAAGGCTGTGGCTGCCAGTTTACTGTTTTTTCTGCAACCACCTCTGACGGCCGAGTATCCAGAGCATCCAGTGTTTCCGCAACGGTACGGATGGTGGCAAACCGATCGACTAACACGGTTTCAGTGCGCAGCTTTAATTCTTCGCTAC
The DNA here is from genome assembly GCF_052217145.1 of Yersinia sp. 2541 StPb PI. Taxonomy (NCBI): domain Bacteria; kingdom Pseudomonadati; phylum Pseudomonadota; class Gammaproteobacteria; order Enterobacterales; family Yersiniaceae; genus Yersinia; species Yersinia sp. 2541 StPb PI. The sequence continues at coordinate 66,017 of NZ_JAZGQB010000001.1, forward strand.
TCAATACCACCCCATTTGGCTGCATCATTGGGAAGGTTAGCGTAGCTTCAGTCACGAAGGTCACTTGATAACCTAAATCCGATGCCACACGGGCGGTGGTTTCACAGCATTGCTCAGTACGCATACCGGCAATAATTAGATGATCTATCTGCCTTTCCTTTAGCCACTGATCCAGACCTGAATCAGTCAGCGCGTTATGTACCCGCTTTTGTACGGTAACATCTGCCTGATGGGAAACCAGCGACATTGGTTTAACATAGCCTGAAGCCAGTGAGAAAGGCCCTTCTGGGGCGACATGAAAAACATCGACCAGTGCCACTCCTCGCAGTTTACAGCCGGTAATTAATAGATTCAGTGCCGCCGAGAAGGCGGGTAAGTCTTGCTGCTGCCAAAAAGATTTATGTTCGAAAGATTGTTGAACATCAATAATCAGTAATGCGCTGTTAGTCATTTCCGGCCCTCCGCCGTAAGGATGTAGCTCAATCATGGGCTGGTTTTAACTAGAGCGGAATGCCAAATCCGGCCATCATAGGGTGTAAAAGGGACCAGTTAACCATTTGTTTATATCCCTTATGCTTCAACTTGCTGGTGTATTAGTTGTGCTAGCCTGCATTTTGCAATCTCGGGATATGTATCATTTGGTTTCCAACATCTTTTTTATCGACAAAAATTGACATTAAAAATGTATTCATTGCTTATTATATACAATTTGAATTCATTAAAAGAATAGTTCTATTGATGGCGTATGAATATATTCCTATATTTTGTAGGATTTTTCCTTCAGCATTGTTGATATCTCTGATTTGTCGAATAAACACAGATAAGATTTATTGCTGATATTATAAAAATATTTGAAGTATAACCTTGCTTAGTCAACTCTATTTGGCATAAACAACTGGATTTTGATCATAAACATGGCATAAAACACCAAATAAATTATATATAACGATCGATTTGGCCGATAAATTCGTATTTACTAGATAAAAAGATCGCGTATAGTCCTACCCGTGTCCAGTCGGGGCGAGAACAGCCAGATAATATAAATACATGGGAGTTTATAAAGTATCTGTTACTATTTAATATAAATTACACTTTTATGATTATAATTTAAATGTCGAGACTTAATTCTGGGATTTTTATTCTGGAATGCATTTCTACAATTGAATTTTAGTGTCATTTTGTGATTTCATCTTATTGCATTTTTACTTTCATGTTTTTTATTTATTTTATCGTGGTTATAGCCATCGGTAATGACGTGAGCCGTTGATGGCATTCCATCAGCGTATTCTTTAAATATGGTGTCTAAATAAAGGTTTTTTAATATGTCTAATTTTAAGAAAAGTGCATTGATTATTGCGTTGGCGTCTTCTGCTTTCATTTCCCAAGCATTTGCTGCAGATGAAGGTAATGGCCGTATTCATTTTACCGGTACTGTTATTAATGCACCATGCTCTATCGCGCCGAACTCTACTGATATCAGCGTAGATATGGGGCAGGTAGCGAATAAATTACTGGAAACCGGTAATAAATATTCTCAGAACGTTCAGTACAACATTGACCTGCAAGATTGCGATCTGACTGAACAAACCGCAGGTTCAGTAACTTACCCTGCAATGTCTAAAGTTACCGTAACTTTCGGCGGCGTTTCTGATGCAACCTCTCCAGCATTGCTGGCAAACACCGGTAGCGCAGGTGGTGCAGGTATTCGTCTGATCGACACTAACGGCGCATTGCTGAAAGTGGGTGATACCGGTGCTGATGTTAATCTGGTAACTGGCCCGAATCAGATAGTATTCGCAGCGCGCGTTGAAGCAACTGGCGCACCTGTAACAACCGGTACTATCGTGTCCCAGGCTACTTACGCGCTGAACTATAAATAAAATTACCCTTCGTACTTGGCGTTGCAGCAGCGTTAGCGGCACTTGTTTGCTGCTTTGCTGAAACACCAATTACTTTGGGTCATACCCTGCTTATTTGACGTTACAGCGGCGTATGTAGCTTCAATTTAAGGGGAGGATACTCCCCTTTATTAATACTTTGCCATAAGACAGTGATTTATTTATGCAATATAAATCTAGAAGAAAAGAAATGATCTTTCGAATGGTGCAAATATTAACATTGGCAGGTTTGAGTTTATTATTGCCTGGAATGGCTGCAGCAGTAGAGTTTAATACCAATATTATCGATGCAAAAGATCGCAGTAATATCGATCTGTCTCGTTTTGAGGTTGATGATTATACCCCTCCTGGTGATTATCTGCTTGATGTCCTGATTAATGGCCGGCTGTTACCTGAGCGCTACCTGATACCCTATTTACCTGTCGATGATGGGAAATTAACTAAATTATGCCTGTCTCCAGATTTAGTTGATCTGCTAGGGTTAGCTCCGGCTGTGCGTGAGTCGCTGACATTATGGAATGATGGCAAGTGTGTCTCTATTGATCAAAAAGAAGAAATTACGGCAAATTACGATAAAGAAAAACAATATTTAATTATCTCTATTCCACAAGCATGGTTAGCTTACAGTGATCCTAATTGGGTGCCGCCTTCTCAATGGGATGATGGCATTCCCGGCGCTATATTGGATTACAACCTGTTTGGTAATCGTTATGCGCCGAAAAGTGGTAGTAGTAGCACTAATTTTAGCAGCTACGGAACTGCGGGCGCCAATATGGGGCCATGGCGTATCCGTGCTGATTACCAATATATCAATAATGAAACAGAAGGCTCGCACTACAGTAATTTTGACTGGTCACAAGTGTATGCATTTCGGGCTATCCCAGCGATAGGGGCTAAATTTATTGGTGGTCAAACCTATCTCAGCTCCAGTATTTTCGATTCATTTCGTTTTCTGGGGGCATCACTTTCCAGTGATGAGCGGATGTTGCCACCGACACTGCGTGGCTATGCACCGCAAGTGATCGGCATTGCTCGCACCAATGCCAGAGTCATTCTGAGCCAAAATGGCCGTACCCTTTACCAAACCAACGTTGCTCCGGGGCCGTTTGTTATTCAAGATATTAGTGAGGCGGTACAGGGCAATATTGATGTCCGCGTGGAAGAGGAAGATGGTCGTGTAACCACTTTCCAAGTTAGCGCCGCAACCGTACCATTTTTAACCCGCAAAGGTGCCATCCGCTATAAAACGGCTTTGGGCCGTCCGATGCAGGGCAGCAATAACGCGGTAAGTGATCCGACTTTCTTTAATGGTGAGTTTTCATGGGGGGCATTTAATGATGTTTCCTTGTATGGCGGAGTGATTGCGACGTCACAGGACTACACCGCGATAGCCATGGGTGCTGGGCAAAATTTGCATGATTTCGGTGCGCTGTCTGTCGATGTTACACATTCCCGCTCTCAGTTACCGCATGAAGGGAAGCAGAGTGGTGAAAGCTACCGGGTTAACTATTCCAAGCGTTTTGACCAGACTAATAGCCAGATTACCTTTGCCGGATACCGTTTTTCCGAAAAGAACTTTATGAGCATGAGCCAGTATTTGGATCGGCTAAATGGCAATAATTATCTACAAAATGATAAGCAAACATACACCGTGACCGCGAACCAATATTTGGCCTGGCCGGATATCACTATGTACTTATCTGCTACCCATAAAACTTACTGGAATGATGTATCCAGTAATAATTACGGTGTTTCTGTCAGCAAAATTTTTGATATTGGCTCTTTTAAAGGCATTTCGACGACAATCTCTGCCAATAAAGTGAAATACCAGTATGAAAGCGAAAATCAGGTGTTCTTCTCATTCAGCGTCCCGATTGGTGTTGGGCAGCAGGTCAGTTATGACGCGCAACGTGATAAGAACAACGGCTACTCGCAGAATATCTCCTATTTCAACAGCCAGGACCCGAGGAATATCTGGCGTGTCAGCGCCGGGGGCGCCAGCCCTGAAATACAGCAAGGAAATGGCGTGTTCCGTGGTGGCTATCAGCATAGCTCCCCTTATGGTGAGTTTGGTGTCGATGCCAGCCATAAAAATAATGAATATAACTCGTTGAATACCAACTGGTATGGCTCGATAACCGCGACTGCGAAGGGTGTTTCAGCTCACCAGAATAAATCGGGTAATGAGCCAAGAATAATGATTGATACCGGCAATGTTTCAGGTGTGTCATTGAATAATAATTCGGCGATTACCAATCGGTTTGGTGTGGCAGTGGTAAATGGCGTTACCAGTTATCAGCAGTCAGACGTTCGGGTTGATGTGCAAAGCCTGCCGGAAGATATTGAAGTCTATAGTACTGTTATTCAAAAAACTCTAACCGAAGGTGCTATTGGTTACCGTGAAATTAGGGCAGTAAAAGGTCAGCAAATTATGGCCATAATCCGCCTCAATGACGGTAGTTTCCCACCACTTGGGTCATCGGTTATTGCTGATAAAACCGGAGCCGAGGTAGGTATTTTAGGCGAAAGTGGCTTGGCCTATTTGGCTGGCTTAGAAGATGCCGGGAAACTGACGGTTCAGTGGGGCAAAAAGCAGTGCAAGATAGTATTGCCGGAAAATAACGGCATGAATTCAGGGAAAATTCTACTTCCTTGTCAGTAGGTTAGGCAGCAATATGGAAAAATATTAATTAAAATAGTTTATTGACCGAAAACTATTATTGACCGTAAATTATTTTTTACCCAAAACTGTTGCTTACTTAAAGCAGTTATTCACAGCATAACGATCTAATTTAGAGCGGAACAGAAAATGAAAGACCTTAATAACATGATGCTGGTTAGGAAGAACCAGCAGATAAATAATGCCATAGTAGGGATTGCCTTATTGCTTACCACGATGGTCAGTGAGGCGGCGATTAATCTTGACCGGACACGGATTATCTTCAACAGCAGCGATAAATCAGCCAGTGTTATTTTGCAAAATCAGAGTAAAACATCACCTTATTTAGCGCAATCATGGTTAGAAAATGCCGCTGGCCAGAAAGTAGATAACCCATTGGTTGCTTTACCGCCAATGCAGCGGATTAATGCCGGCCAAAAAAGTCAGGTGCGCATTATGAAACTGCCTGATGCTGATAAATTAGCTACAGATCGCGAGACGCTATTCTATTTCAACGTGCGGGAAGTACCACCAAAAAGTGAAATGACCAACGTGGTACAAATTGCGATTCAAAATAGAGTGAAGCTATTTTACCGCCCTACGGCGATAAAAGCAGATTATAACGAGGTCTGGCAGGAAAAATTACAGATTAGTAAGCAAGGTGAAAGTCTAAAAATTCATAACCCGACACCGTATTACATCACGTTAGGGTATTTAAGCCAGGATAATCGCGGTAATTTCCCCGGTTTCGATAGCCTAATGATCGCGCCTTTTGGTACTGAGATTGCCAAGACGCCAGGTTATAGTGGCAGTCGTTATAGCATTGGTTATATGGATGATTTTGGTGGCATGGTCATCCGTATTTTTAACTGCTCGGCTGTTGATTGCCAAATTCAACCTGCGGAAAAGAAAAAGTAATGCGCGCAGCCTGTTCCGGTACCGGTAAAGGAATGACAATGACTCATGCTATGTTAAATAAAATGGGCCGGATGGGTGGCTCGGTAGTTATTTTATTGGTGACGCTGCTGTTATCGCAGGCGGCCTATGCCCTTGATTGTGTTGAAAAGGGAACCGGTATTGTGATTAAGCCTGCGATACCTATCGGGCAATTAGCGATACCATCGAATGTTGCGGCAGGGACGAAAGTCTGGGAATCGAACGATATTACTGTTACAGCCTATTGCGATAACGTATTAGGCTCGACGGTTGACCAAGTGTGGTTCTATTTTAACCCGCTACATCAATCGTTGGGGCAGGGGTTGCAATTAGGTGTCAGTTATAATGGGCAGGATTTAGAAACTAACGCGGCCCGTTTAAATACCAATTCCTCTCCGATTGTTAAAGGGCAAAACGTTACCGTTACGGTGACTTTCCGGCTATATATTAAAGTGACCGGTAACCCACCTTCGAGCGGTTATTATGTGGGTGCAGATAACTTCACGGTATTCCAACTTGATGGTTCAACTGGGCTGAATCTGACCTCTGGGGCAAAGAACTTGCGCTATGCCTTATCAGGGTTAACGGGAGTACGGTTTATTGCCTGCGGTGCAGACTTGGTGGTATATCCAGAATCGCAAATCGTGAATTTTGGCGTATTCAATAAAGCGTTGCTACAAAATAGCGGCAATAATATTAGTCAGCCGTTTTCCATTACCGCAGTCAAACAAGGTTGCTTGTCCAATTTTTCTATTCAGGCGCAGTTCTCAACCACGAATCCGTTAGTGGGTGATAATGCCATTGATATGCAAAACGGCACGAAATTGACGATTTATAATGATGCCAGTCAGGCGATTGTATATAACCGTTATAACGAGTTCGCACAGTTGAACGATGTGAGTCAGGTGACAAAAAATTATACTGCCAGCCTGAATGCTATTGCCGGGCAATCAGTGAAATTAGGCCAATTTGATGCCACAGCCATCGTGAAAATCAACTATTACTAATACGCTCAGGGCTGAGGGGTATTACTCGCCAGCCCTGAGGTGTTATTTACTCACATAACGGCAGTAATTGCTGATAGAGCTTTTTGAAGATTGTCCGTTGAGCAGTGTAATAGTGATGGCGATCTGTATCAGGTAAATGGGTTTGTTCCAATATCAGTTCAGGTAATAAGTCCGCTAATGGCGTTTCTGGGTTCAGTGCAATTTGAGCCAACCGGGCTGCGCCCAACGCTGGGCCGATATCCCCCCCGGTACGATATTCCAGCGTTTGGCCACTGATATCAGCCAACATTTGCCGCCAATAGGCACTGCGAGCCCCCCCGCCAATCAATGTGACTGATGTCGGCTGCAATCCGCTGGCATGCACCGCATCCATCCCATCAGCTAAAGCAAATCCCACCCCTTCTAACACCGCACGGGCTAAATCTGCCCTGCCATGTTGGTGGGTAAAGCCCCAGAATGCCCCTTTAGCATTGGGGTTATTATGGGGAGTCCGTTCGCCAGAAAGGTAGGGTAAGAACCATACCGGGGTAGCCGCTGGCGGTGCTTTCTCCACTTCTGCTATCAGTGCAGGAACATTATCGACGCCGGTGAGTTGGCAAGCCCAGTCAAGACAGGATGCGGCACTTAGCATCACCGACATCAGGTGCCAGGTATGTGGTAATGCATGGCAAAAACTATGAACTGCGCTGGCGGGGTTGCTGAGAAAGCCGTCACTGACGGCAAAATAGACGCCGGAGGTACCCAGCGACAACATCGCCTGTCCGGTCTGATACAGACCAACACCAATAGCACCGGCAGCATTATCACCACCTCCGGCCACTACCGGAATGGTGTTGATACCCCAGCGGTGGGCAATAGCTGTACTGACATGGCCGGTAATCTGGCTGCCTTCAAACAGTGCTGGCATGTGCTGGCGGTTTAAACCGCAGGCGGCCAACATCTCATCACTCCAGTCACGCTGCGCGACATCCAGCCACATAGTACCGGCGGCATCGGACATATCGCTGGCGAAATCACCACTGATCAGAAAACGAAGATAATCTTTTGGTAACAGTACCTTATCAATACGACTAAAAATATCTGGCTCATGCTCAGCCAGCCATTTCAGTTTTGGTGCGGTAAACCCGGGCATCATCAGATTACCTGTAATCTGGCGCGACTCGGGTACTGCTTGCTCCAGTGCCTGACATTGGGCAAAACTGCGACCATCATTCCATAGAATGGCTGGGCGCAGCACCTGATGTTGTTTATCCAGTAAGGTTGCGCCGTGCATTTGCCCGGTTAACCCAAGGGCTTTTACCTGCTGCAAATCATGTGCTGCGGCCAGAGCCTGCATGGCCTGATCGGTTGCCTGCCACCAGTCAGCCGGGTTTTGTTCCGACCACAACGGGCGTGGGCGCGAGACGGATAAAGCGGCACTTTGGCTCGCAACTACTTGCCCGTTTTCGGCCAGTAGAATTGCTTTGACGCCGGAGGTGCCCAAGTCGATGCCAAGGTACATATACCTTCCTTATAGGTGAGATTGGGGCAGCGGGTGCCCCATCTTAAACATCAGCCGAATAAATAGCGGTTAACCAGATTTTCTAACTGCTCCTGATGACCACTCTGATGTTGCGGATTCAGGTTATGCTGTTCGGCATAGCGTGCCAGCTCTTCCAGCGACAGTTTACCTTGCAGAATTTGCTGACCCATCTCAGTATTCCAACCGGCATAGCGCTTGGCAACGCGTTGATCCAACTGACCATCTTCAATCATTTTGGCGGCAACTTTCAGTGCCAGCGCCATGGTATCCATTGCCCCAATATGGCCATAGAACAGGTCATATTTATCGGTACTTTGGCGGCGTACTTTTGCATCAAAGTTCAGCCCACCGGTAGTAAAACCACCCGCTTTGAGGATCTCAAACATCACCAACGCATTTTCTTCTACACTGTTTGGAAACTGATCAGTATCCCAGCCCAACTGTGGATCACCACGGTTAGCATCTACTGAACCGAAAATACCTAAGGCAATAGCACTGGCGATTTCGTGATGGAACGAGTGGCCCGCCAATGTGGCATGGTTGGCCTCAATATTTACTTTAATCTCTTTTTCCAGCCCAAACTGCTTGAGGAAGCCATAAACGGTAGCCACGTCATAGTCGTACTGATGCTTGGTGGGCTCCTGTGGCTTAGGTTCAATTAATAGCGTGCCCTGGAAACCGGTTTTATGTTTGTGCTCCACCACCATCTGCATAAAGCGGCCAATCTGCTCGCGTTCCTGGCGCAAATCGGTGTTTAACAGTGTTTCGTAGCCCTCACGCCCGCCCCATAACACATAGTTTTCACCGCCGAGTTTTTTGGTGGCATTCATGGCAGTAAAGACTTGAGTTGCAGCCCAACTAAAGACTTCTGGATCAGGGTTAGTGGCTGCCCCCGCGCCATAGCGTGGATGGGTAAAGCAGTTAGCTGTACCCCATAATAATTTTACGCCGCTGCTCTCTTGTTTCTCGGCCAATACCTCGGTCATAACGGCAAAATTATTAAGATACTCTTTCATTGACGCGCCTTCTGGCGAGACATCGATATCATGGAAGCAGTAATAAGGCACATTCAGTTTATGAAAGAATTCAAATGCGACATCGGCTTTGCGTTTTGCCAGAGCCAGTGCATCCCCCGGATGCTGCCACGGGCGATCAAAGGCATTGCTGCCAAACATATCGGCCCCGCCCCAGCAGAAGGTATGCCAATAACAGGCCGCAAACCGGAGGTGGTCGGCCATTCGCTTACCAAGAATAATTTCATCCGGGTTGTAATGATGAAATGCCAGCGGGTTAGCGCTCTGGCTGCCTTCGTAACGCACTTGTTCTAATTCATCAAAATAAGATTGCATGCAATACTCCTTGGAAGCTGGCCCCGCTTTTGCCGGGCTGATGAGCTTTTATCTTCGGAGTTGTTAGCGATTCTCTCAATTACGTTATTTCACACTTAAATTCAGAGAATTATTAATTGTGGTGTAGATCTCATAAATAACCGCTTAATTATAAAAATGCTTAGATATTCATTACACGGATAACATCCCGTAATGGAATTATGCATTTTATGAGGAAGAAAACATGATCGTTATCATAAAATTAACATTAAACCAAAAAACATAATTGGCGGATGAAAATCTGTAATTGCCGATGTGCAAATAAGCGTCAACAATCCCTATTGCAGTCGATGTTTACCGTTTCTCTTACCCTGCTTGCACAATAAGAAAGGTACCGAAAGATGAAATTTAAGAACATTTTACTCTCCGCATGTGCCGCTCTGGTGATGATTAGCCAGCCCGGATTTAGTAAAGAAATTAAAATCGGTATGGCGATAGATGATCTCCGCCTGGAACGTTGGCAGAAAGACCGCGACATTTTTGTTAACAAAGCTGAATCACTTGGCGCTAAAGTATTTGTGCAATCTGCAAATGGCAATGAAGAAACACAGATGTCACAAATAGAAAATATGATTAATCGTGGCGTTGATGTGTTAGTTATTATTCCCTATAACGGTCAAGTATTAAGTAACGTTATCGCCGAGGCTAAACGGGAAGGGATAAAGGTATTAGCGTATGATCGTATGATAAATAACGCTGATATTGATTTTTATATCTCATTTGATAATGAAAAAGTGGGTGAGTTGCAGGCGAAAAGCCTGGTTGAGCGGGTGCCGCAAGGCAATTACTTCCTGATGGGTGGGTCACCCGTCGACAACAATGCCAAGTTGTTCCGCCAAGGGCAAATGACAGTGCTTAATCCACTGATAAAAGAGGGGAAAATAAAAATTGTCGGTGATCAGTGGGTTGATGCCTGGTTACCAGAAAATGCCTTGAAAATTATGGAGAATGCACTCACTGCCAACAATAACAAGATTGATGCTGTGGTGGCATCCAATGATGCAACTGCTGGCGGGGCAATTCAGGCGTTAGCCGCACAAGGGTTGGCAGGGAAGGTGGCTATTTCCGGTCAGGATGCTGATTTGGCTGCAATAAAACGAATTGTTGCGGGTACGCAAACCATGACCGTATATAAACCAATCAGTAAATTAGCCAATGATGCGGCAGAAATTGCAGTCACCCTGGGTAAAGGTGAGGAACCAAAAGCCAACAGTAAATTAAATAATGGTATAAAAGATGTTCCTGCTTATTTATTAACACCGATTCAAGTTGATAAAAGCAATATTGATAGCACTATCATAGCCGACGGATTCCACAAAAAAGCAGATGTTTATTGATTGGCATATTGCTGATTGGACTTTGTAATAAACGGCCAGTTATTTAATTTATTAACATGGCCGTTATTTAATGTAGCCGCAATGCTATAAAATCAGCAGTATTAAGGAGGGGTTATGCCCTACCTGCTAGAAATGAAAAATATTACTAAGCAATTCGGTGTGGTTAAAGCCGTAGATAATATCAGTCTGACATTAGAGGCCGGACAAGTATTATCGTTATGTGGTGAAAACGGTTCGGGAAAATCCACACTAATGAAAGTGTTATGTGGTATTTATTCCACCGGTTCTTATCAGGGAGAAATATTTTTTTCAGGCGAAATGTTACAGGCCAAAAATATTCGTGAAACAGAGCAAAAGGGCATTGCGATAATTCATCAGGAACTGGCGTTAGTGAAGCAGATGTCGGTGCTGGAAAACATGTTCCTCGGTTCCGAATGGGGGCGCTTCGGCATTATGGATTACGATGCCATGTATTTACGCTGTCAGCGGATGTTGGCACAGGTCAAACTGGTCGTCGACCCTCACACTCCCGTCGGTGAGTTGGGCCTTGGGCAGCAACAGCTCGTTGAAATCGCGAAAGCGCTGAATAAACAAGTGCGGCTACTGGTATTAGATGAACCTACCGCCTCACTGACTGAAAGTGAAACCGCTATTTTGCTGGATATTATCCGTGACCTGCGAAACCACGGTATTGCCTGTATCTATATCTCGCATAAATTGAATGAAGTCAAAGCGATATCCGATCATATCTGTGTGATCCGCGATGGTCGTCATATTGGTACCCGCCCGGCGGCGACCATGAGCGAAGATGACATTATCGCTATGATGGTAGGCCGCGAACTGAAAGAGCTTTACCCCCATGAAGCCCACCATATTGGCGAAGAAATTCTACGGGTGGAAAATCTCTGTGCCTGGCATCCGGTCAACCGCCATATTCGCCGGGTCGATGAGGTCTCTTTCGTGTTGAAACGTGGCGAGATTCTAGGTGTTGCCGGGTTGGTAGGCTCAGGTCGAACCGAAACAGTGCAATGTTTGTTCGGCGTCTATCCGGGCCGTTGGCAGGGAGATATTTTTATTGATGGTAAACCGGTGACCATCAACACGTGTCAGCAGGCGATGAAACTGGGCATTGCGATGGTGCCAGAAGATCGCAAAAAAGACGGCATCGTACCGGTGATGGGGGTGGGCGCGAATATCACACTGGCGGCCTTGGATGATTTTACCAGTGCTTTTAGCATGCTGGATGATGCCAAAGAGCAATCCACCATTGCGCAGTCTCTGGCGCGGTTAAAGGTCAAAACCTCTTCATCAGAGCTGGCGATTGCCCGCCTTAGCGGTGGTAATCAGCAAAAAGCGATTCTGGCTAAATGCCTGTTACTGAACCCGAAAATTTTGATTCTCGATGAGCCAACTCGTGGTATAGACATCGGCGCAAAATATGAAATCTATAAACTTATCAATCAATTGGTCCAGCAGGGAATTGCGGTCATTGTGATTTCCTCTGAATTGCCGGAGGTTTTGGGATTAAGTGATCGGGTGCTGGTCATGCATCAGGGGCGCATCAAAGCTGATCTCATTAACCATAACCTGACCCAAGAAAAGGTCATGGAAGCCGCACTCAGGAGTGAAACCCATGTCGCAAGCTAATCAGTCTGAACTGAATACACCAGAAAATGGCGTTAAAAAGCCACTATTTCGGCTAAAATCTGTTAATTTGCAAGTTTTTGTCATGTTGGCCGCTATTGCCATTATTATGCTGTTTTTTACTTTTACCACTGAAGGGGCCTATCTCAGCGCCAGAAATATCTCGAATCTTCTGCGCCAAACGGCGATCACCGGCATCTTGGCGGTGGGGATGGTGTTTGTCATTATCTCAGCGGAGATTGATCTGTCGGTCGGTTCGATGATGGGGTTGCTGGGCGGTGTGGCCGCGATTTTTGATGTGTGGCTTGGCTGGCCGTTGCCGCTAACCATTGTGGTTACGCTAGGCTTGGGGCTAGTACTGGGGGCATGGAACGGTTGGTGGGTTGCCTATCGCAAAGTTCCTTCATTTATTGTCACCCTTGCCGGAATGCTGGCTTTCCGTGGCATCTTAATCGGTATTACCAACGGCACCACAGTATCGCCAACCAGTAATGCGATGTCACAAATCGGTCAAAGCTACCTGCCTAATGGATTCGGTTTTGGTATCGGGGCGATTGGCCTGATGTTGTTTGTGGCCTGGCAATGGCGTCGGCGTAGTCACCGTATTCGGCTGGGTTTGCCGGTTGCGGCACCCCAGGGAGATGTTACTCGCCAATCTATTACTGCTGTAATAGTTCTTGGGGCTATATATTTATTGAATGATTATCGTGGTGTCCCTACCCCGGTATTAATTCTTACGGCGCTGATGCTGGCCGGTATATTTATGGCTACCCGGACTGCTTTTGGTCGCCGGATCTACGCCATTGGCGGCAATATCGATGCAGCCCGTTTATCTGGGGTCAATGTAGAACGCACCAAACTGGCGGTATTTGCTATCAATGGATTGATGGTGGCAATAGCCGGTCTGATTCTTAGTTCCCGCCTGGGGGCGGGTTCACCTTCTGCGGGTAATATTGCCGAATTGGATGCCATCGCAGCTTGTGTGATTGGTGGTACCAGCCTTGCAGGGGGTATCGGCAGTGTTGCTGGTGCCGTGATGGGCGCATTTATTATGGCTTCTCTCGACAATGGGATGAGCATGCTGGATGTGCCGACTTTCTGGCAGTACATTGTCAAAGGTGCGATTTTGTTGCTGGCTGTATGGATGGATTCCGCGACCAAACGCCGGGTTTAACCCTATCTTTTTGCAGAGAGATCAATGCCATACTGCGTTGATCTCTCTGCTTATTGAGTCTTGATATCCCACCTATTTCAGGAGCCATTCCCATGTTTGAGAAACGCTACCGGATAACCTTGCTGTTTAACGCTAACAAAGTATACGACCGGCAAGTGGTGGAAGGGGTCGGTGAGTATTTACAAGCTTCACAATGTGATTGGGATATTTTTATTGAAGAGGATTTTCGTTGCCGTATCGATAACATTCGAGATTGGCTGGGTGACGGTGTTATTGCCGATTTTGATGATCGGCAGATAGAGCAATTACTGGCGAATGTAGATGTCCCGATTATTGGCGTGGGTGGTTCTTATCATCAACCGGCAGATTATCCGCCGGTCGATTATATTGCGACGGATAATGCAGCGCTGGTTGAGGCTGCTTTTATGCACTTGAAAGAAAAGGGTTTAAATCGTTTTGCTTTCTACGGACTGCCTGCCAGCAGTGATAAACGCTGGGCACAGGAGCGAGAATATGCTTTCCGACAGTTAGTGGCGGCGGAGCAATACCAAGGGGTGGTTTATCAAGGAATGGCTACCGCGCCGGCTAACTGGCAATACACCCAGAACCGCCTGGCGGACTGGGTGCAGACCTTACCACACCAGACCGGGATTATTGCTGTGACGGATGCGCGAGCGCGACATTTGCTCCAAGTGTGCGAGCATCTGGATATTGCGGTACCCGAGAAGCTGAGTGTTATTGGTATTGATAATGAAGAGTTAACCCGCTATTTATCGAGGGTGGCACTCTCTTCGGTGGTGCAGGGAACCCGACAGATGGGCTATCGGGCAGCTAAGTTGTTGCATCAACGCCTTAATCAGCGTCAGAAACAACAAGAGACAGCGCCATTACAGCGCATTCTGGTGCCACCGGTTAAAGTCATGGCCCGCCGCTCAACCGATTTTCGCTCGCTACGTGATCCGGCAGTGATTCAGGCGATGCATTATATTCGCCATCATGCTTGTAAGGGGATTAAGGTTGAGCAGGTATTAGATGCGGTAGGAATGTCGCGCTCAAATCTGGAAAAACGCTTTAAGGATGACATTGGGCAGACCATTCATGGCGTAATTCATGAAGAAAAGCTTGATCGGGCGCGTAACTTATTGGCTGCCACTTCCTTGCCTATCAATGAAATATCGCAAATGTGCGGCTATCCATCGCTACAATACTTCTATTCGGTATTCAAAAAAGGCTATTCCATTACCCCGAAAGAACACCGCGATAAATATGGCGAAGTGAGCTATTAACTGATTCGGTACTCTCAATAATGTCTCATCCCACTCTTACTTGAGGGGATTATTCATCATGTTTATTGAATGGCTAGCACCATACAATAAACAAGCTATAATCACCGCCTTACACCATTCTTCCAAATGGAAGATCATCGTCCCCGGTGGGGCGGCTGGACTTCAAATCCAGATGGGGCCGCCAGCGGTCCCTGGCAGGTTCGACTCCTGTGATCTTCCGCCAAAAAATTTTTTTGCCTATTCCTCAGCACTTACAAAATATCCCCATTTTAAGTAAATATGAAAAATAAGTAGAATCAGCTTGTTGAAGTTATGATGATTCGATACGGAAGATTTTGTATGATTCTAAACCAATAAAATGCCAAGTTATTTTCAGTAGTACTGATAATAAAAACATGTTCTTAAAAACAGTATTGACATCTGGTACAGAACACGTAGATTGGAATTCAACACCGGTGCAATTAGTAACGAACTCTTTATTTAGCCGGTGTCCATGTAGTTGATTTAAAGTAATGCGATAAAGGTCACGAAATATTTTTTTATGTGAGATTCGCGATGGGTTTTTAATAATGGACTCGTGCGATGATGATTTCAGGCCACGTAATAAATCTTTACGATCGCATATGTGGACCAAAACGCGATGAGTTAAGGCTTTGTTGTTAATAGTAATGTTCGCGATTTGTGTACGTAAGTATGAAGTCGAGGATATCGCGAAGAAAGTAAAGCCATGTAGTAAGAGTATATATCGCGAGGGTGATGTACTAATTTAGTCAGTGTTATCATAAGCATGGCTAAATGTAACAAACGGGAAATGTTATCATTCAGTTAATATATTGGAGGATAGAGTTAGTTGTAAGCACCAAATATTCCTGTAGAAATAGGTACATCTTTGTAAATAGTACTAAGATAAGTGTCACGTTATTAAGTTGATTAATGTTTAATTTTAAATCTGTAGTACCTTAAAAGCCCTGACTACTGTAGTCGGGGCTTTTATCATTGTGGCTTTATAAGGTTTTGTATTACTGCGTTTTATCGGGGCGATCCAATGCTGTTATCCCGATAAGAACAAAATAACCGCCATGAGGGCGCCCCAATCCCATCAATAACTGAAGCTTTTAACCCGCGCCAGCACATGCTCCCCTACCGGCATAGTAAGTGACGTACATCCTATATAATCGCCAACTAACCCCAGAAAAGACGTAAATGTCTTAAATACATTGATGGCTTCGTTTAATATTGTTTTCTTTCATTTTATCCGATGGGTCACCGATGATCGCAGTTATCTTTGAAGTTGAACCGGCAGAGGGCGAGTACCACGCATATCTGGATTATGCCGGAGCACTGAAACCTTTATTGGAACAAATGGACGGTTTTATTTCAGTAGAACGTTTTCAGAGTTTAAGTAACCCGCAGAAGTTGTTATCGCTATCATTTTGGCGCGATGAGGCGGCCGTTAAGCAGTGGCGGAATATTGAACAGCATCGTAGCGCACAAGCCGCGGGGCGTGCGAGTGTGTTCGCCGGTTATCGCCTGCGGGTAGCGGCGGTGGTACGGGACTACGGCTTAACTGAGCGAGAGCAAGCGCCTGTTGATAGCCAGGTTCATCATAAACAATGAGTTATAGGTAACGACGGATACATTTTGTGTTTGGTAGCCCCCTAATGGTCAACCGCGGAACCGTATAGTGTATTTGGGACGATATCGCCGATTTAGTGTGTCACAATGTAAAATCCATGTGACGTATATGTGACTTCGTGCGCAAAAACACACCAATTTTATGCTGATTTCATCAGTAAAACCACGTTGAAAATCCTTCTACTCTGCCTTAACGCAGAACGAAATTAATTATAACTAATTAATTTAAAACACTATTCATAATATTATTTTTTTTGGGTACGGCAGAATATTGCCTTTTTACCAGAGCTTGATTGTACTTGTCTATACGAGTATATGTTAATAAATACTCAAGCTAAGTAATGTCGTTGATACCTGAAAAACTGGTTGAAGGAAATTGCCGTGACTGCCCCAAATAGATTCCGTGATACTGAGATTCGTGCCCCGCGTGGTACGCAACTTACGGCCAAAAGTTGGCTGACCGAAGCCCCGTTACGTATGCTAATGAACAATCTTGATCCAGACGTGGCTGAGAATCCAAAAGAATTAGTGGTTTACGGCGGTATCGGCCGCGCAGCCCGCAATTGGGAATGCTATGACAAGATTGTTGAAAGCCTGACCCATCTGAATGACGACGAGACGCTACTGATTCAGTCAGGTAAGCCCGTCGGTGTCTTCAAAACCCACAGTAACGCCCCTAGAGTATTGATTGCCAACTCGAATCTGGTGCCTCATTGGGCCAACTGGGAGCATTTTAACGAACTAGATGCCAAGGGGTTGGCGATGTACGGCCAGATGACCGCAGGCAGTTGGATTTATATCGGTAGCCAAGGCATTGTGCAGGGTACCTATGAAACCTTCGTCGAAGCCGGTCGACAGCACTTTGGTGGCAGCCTGAAAGGGCGCTGGGTATTAACGGCAGGTCTGGGTGGCATGGGCGGGGCACAGCCACTGGCGGCAACCTTGGCGGGTGCATGTTCTCTGAATATTGAGTGCCAGCAGAGCCGCATCGATTTCCGTCTTAAAACCCGTTATGTCGATGAACAAGCCACCGATCTGGATGATGCGTTAGCGCGAATCGAAAAATATACTGCGGCGGGTGAAGCTGTTTCTATTGCACTGTGTGGCAATGCGGCTGAAATTTTACCTGAGCTGGTTCGTCGTGGGGTTCGCCCAGATATGGTGACCGACCAAACCAGCGCACATGACCCGCTAAACGGTTATCTACCAAAAGGCTGGAGCTGGGAAGAGTATCGTCAGCGCGCCCAAAGCGAACCCGCATTGGTGGTTAATGCCGCTAAAACTTCCATGGCGGAACATGTTGAAGCGATGCTGGCCTTCCACAATATGGGTATTCCAACCTTTGATTACGGCAATAATATTCGCCAGATGGCACAAGATATGGGGGTCACTCATGCTTTTGATTTCCCTGGTTTTGTCCCTGCGTATATTCGCCCGCTATTCTGTCGCGGTATTGGCCCGTTCCGCTGGGCTGCGCTCTCTGGTAACGCCGACGATATTTATAAAACCGATGCCAAGGTTAAGGAACTTATCCCTGATGATGAGCACTTGCATCACTGGTTGGATATGGCCCGCGAACGTATCAGTTTCCAAGGGCTACCGGCCCGTATTTGCTGGGTAGGCTTGGGGCAGCGCGCTAAATTAGGTTTGGCTTTTAACGAGATGGTTCGCAGTGGTGAACTGTCGGCCCCGATTGTCATTGGCCGCGACCATCTGGACTCCGGTTCAGTTGCCAGTCCTAACCGAGAAACCGAAGCGATGCAGGACGGCTCTGATGCCGTATCTGACTGGCCGCTGCTCAATGCATTGCTCAATACGGCCAGTGGCGCAACGTGGGTTTCTCTGCACCACGGTGGTGGTGTCGGGATGGGCTTCTCCCAGCACTCTGGCATGGTGGTGGTCTGTGATGGCACTGATGATGCTGCTGAGCGCATCGCCCGGGTATTACATAACGATCCGGCTACTGGTGTTATGCGTCATGCAGATGCAGGTTATGACATTGCCATTAATTGTGCACAAGAGCAGGGGTTGAACCTGCCGATGGTTGCTGCAACTCAAGGTAAAAAATCATGAAAACAGTCAATAAAACAGTCAATAAAACAATGGTACTGCACCCTGGGCTGATGACGTTGGCGGATTTGCGACATATATACCAACATCCAGTCAATATATCGCTGGATGAAAGTGCTGATGCGCCTATCCAGCAGAGTGTGAAGTGCGTACAGGCAATATTGGCAGAAAAGCGTACTGCCTATGGCATTAATACTGGTTTTGGCCTGTTAGCATCGACTCGCATCGCTACCGAAGATCTGGAGAACCTGCAACGTTCGATAGTCCTTTCCCACGCGGCCGGCGTCGGAGAGCCGAATGACGACGCCATTGTGCGGCTGATTATGGTGTTGAAAATCAATAGCCTGGCGCGTGGATTTTCAGGTATCCGTCGGGAAGTCATTAATGCGTTGATTACGTTAGTTAACGCAGAGGTCTATCCGCATATTCCGCTAAAAGGATCCGTGGGTGCTTCCGGTGATTTAGCACCTTTGGCGCACATGAGCTTGCTGCTGTTGGGAGAAGGTAAAGCGCGTTATCAGGGCGAATGGCTTGATGCTCGCACGGCTCTGACGAAAGCGGGCCTGGAACCGCTCACCTTAGCGGCCAAAGAAGGGTTAGCATTACTCAATGGCACTCAGGTTTCAACAGCTTATGCACTACGTGGTTTGTTTGAAGCCGAAGATCTCTATGCTGCGGCGTCTGTCTTTGGCAGCCTCACCGTGGAAGCGGCTTTAGGCTCCCGTAGCCCGTTTGACGCACGTATTCATGCGGTGCGAGGCCAGCGTGGTCAGATTGACGCGGCCAATACTTATCGCCACCTGTTGGGCGATCGCAGTGAAGTCTCTGAATCTCATAAGAATTGTGACAAAGTACAGGATCCTTACTCTCTGCGTTGTCAGCCGCAGGTGATGGGTGCCTGCCTGACTCAAATGCGTCAGGCAGCAGAGGTGCTGGCTATCGAGTCGAATGCAGTATCAGATAATCCGCTGGTGTTTGCCGAACAAGGCGATGTGCTGTCAGGCGGTAATTTCCATGCTGAGCCGGTGGCTATGGCAGCGGATAATTTGGCATTGGCACTGGCTGAAATAGGTTCATTAGCCGAGCGTCGTATTTCACTATTAATGGATAAACATATGTCGCAGTTACCACCATTCCTGGTGGAAAATGGCGGCGTAAACTCTGGTTTTATGATTGCACAGGTGACTGCTGCTGCATTAACCAGCGAAAATAAAGGGCTGGCATACCCTTCCAGTGTTGACAGTATTCCTACATCTGCCAATCAGGAAGACCATGTCTCTATGGCACCACGTGCGGGTAAACGCTTGTGGGAAATGGCCGAAAACGTGCGCGACATTCTGGCTGTTGAGTGGCTAGCGGCATGTCAGGGGTTGGATTTGCGCAAAGGTTTGAAAACCTCGGATGCATTGGAGCCTGCCCGCCAGCTATTGCGCCAACATGTAGCCTACTACGAGAAAGATCGTTTCTTTGCCCCCGATATTGAAGCGGCAAGCCAACTCATTGCGCAGCGTCATATGAATGAACTGATGCCTGCGCACCTACTACCCAGCCTTTAATAACGATTTGTCCACTAATAACCGTTCATCAACTAATAACAATTAATCTACTAATAACAACGGTCACCAGTTATTACATCAACCTATGGGTGGTCCCGATTACCGGGATCACCCTCTCTGAACCCCTGCCTGAAAAGGCACAAATTTTGCGAGAATGTACCATGAAGAATGATTCATCCACGCTCAAACGAGGCCTCAGTGCCCGGCATATCCGGTTTATGGCGTTAGGTTCCGCCATTGGGACCGGTCTGTTTTATGGCTCTGCCGAGGCGATTCGTCTGGCGGGACCAGCAGTTTTACTTGCTTACCTCATCGGCGGAGCGGCCGTGTTTATGGTGATGCGCGCGCTGGGTGAGATGGCAGTGCATGACCCGGTAGCAGGCTCTTTCGGTCACTATGCCAGCCGTTATCTTGGGCCGCTGGCCGGTTTTCTCACTGGCTGGACCTATACCTTTGAGATGATTATTGTGGCGTTGGCTGATGTCACCGCATTCGGTATCTATATGGGGTTATGGTTCCCTGATGCGCCACAGTGGGTTTGGGTGCTGAGTATTATTTTCTTTATTGGTGCGCTGAATCTCTGCTCAGTCAAAGTGTTTGGTGAAATGGAGTTCTGGCTATCGTTGCTAAAAGTGACGGCGATTATTGCCATGATTGCTGCCGGCTTGGGCATCATGATGTTTGGCTTTGGTGCAGGTCATGAGAGCACCGGTGTCAGTAATCTCTGGTCTCATCAAGGATTTATGCCGAATGGCTTGACGGGGGTGATTGCATCATTTGCCGTAGTGATGTTTGCTTTTGGGGGGATAGAAATTATCGGTGTCACGGCCAGTGAGGCAAAGAACCCAGAAAAAGTACTACCACGTGCCATTAATACCGTACCGATACGCATTCTATTGTTCTATGTTTTGACCTTGTTTGTGCTGATGGCTATTTATCCATGGAATAGTATTGGGCAAAATGGCAGTCCTTTTGTTGAGATTTTCAGTAGTTTAGGTATCAGTTCTGCTGCTAATATTTTGAATCTGGTGGTTATTACCGCGGCTATTTCCGCCATTAACAGTGATATTTACGGTGCGGGTCGCATGATGTACGGCATGGCGCAAGAAGGGCTGGCACCGAAGTGTTTTAGCCGTCTGACCCGTAATGGTGTGCCATGGATGACTATTTTGGTGATGGCAATCGCACTGTTATGTGGTGTGGTGCTGAACTATCTGATCCCGAAAAATGTATTCCTGATTATTGCCTCGATTGCCACCTTTGCGACGGTCTGGGTATGGCTGATGATCCTTATCTCGCAAGTGGCGATGCGCCGCTCTATGAGCAAAGAGAATATTGCCCGGCTGACATTCCCGGTACCGTTCTGGCCAGTGGCACCGATTCTGACCATCATCTTTATGGCATTTATTATCGCGGTTTTAGGTTACTTCCCTGATACCCGTATCGCCATGTATGTTGGGGTGGCGTGGGTAGTATTAATGACTCTCGCCTGGTGGGTCTGGTTACGCAAGGCTTCACCACGGTCTCTTCAAGAACCGATAGAGAGTTTGCAAAAACAGATAGAAAGTCGCGAGGTTTAGTCACGACTGGCCGCTGATGATCGATTCAGCGGCCATACTGTTGCTTTTTAGCTCTGTGGGGGGCGAGTCGGCACATTGATCACCAATTTTTGGTGTAATTCTAACGCCATGGTTTCAAGGCGGGTGGTTAATTGATTGGTCAGGGTGGTGAGTTCTGTATTCTGCCGCAGTAACTCCAGCATTTGTTCCGCATTTTGCGCTGCCATTCTTTGCCGCTCTTCATTCGCAATGGCTAGTGCCTCGCGATGTTGTGCATCGGCTTGTGCATTAGCCTTATCACGTTCTGCCTGGCGGGTTTGCGCCAATAAAATAAGGGGTGCTGCGTAGGCCGCCTGTAAGCTAAAAGCCAGATTTAGCAAAATAAACGGGTAAATATCAAATTTGACAATACCCATCACATTCAGACCAATCCAGATCACCACAATGAGTGTTTGTGCGCCAAGGAAGACTGGCGTGCCGAAAAAACGGGCAAAAGCTTCTGCTTTCTGGGCAAACCAACTGTTGCCGAAAGGGGTTGATAAGTGTTCATGAGCACGATGGTAGCGGAGATAATCGACTTTACGTGTCTGTAGTGGCGGCTGCTCGGTCACGGGTTCAGTTTTTTTCATAGGATGTTACCCCGGTAGATGAAGGATTCTGTTGAGGTCAGCTCACGACAAAATTAAATCAGGTTACTTAATGCTTCAGACTATTTAATTATAGAGTGGGGTCCGATGAGCAATGAATAATTACCCCGTCTAAAGATGTTGAGTTGATGGAATAATCACATATTCATTTTATTGTTATCGCACTATATACCAAGATAATGTTTTGCGTTTAAAGTAGCGGCGTGGCCAGATGGTGATAAACTGACCTCAATTGTGAAAAATTATATACATACGGAGTAGCGGCCCATGCCTGCCATAGCCATTAAGCGGTGGATTAAACGGATTGTACTGGTCTTGGTGGTAATGTCAGTTACCATACTGGCGATACGAATTTACGATACACAACGTGGCCCAAAGCTCGAGCTTTGGCATACGTTTGTTCCTCATGATATGCGCGCGGCTGAGATTGATAAAGCCAGTTGGGCGGATTACATCAAAGCTGAAAATAACCTTTTCGATGAAGTGCGGATTAATGTTACCGAGAAACTGGAACCAAGGAATGAAATTCCATTAAATCGTTATTACTCTGGTAGCTCGATTTACCCCCCACATTTCAAAAATGACTGGAATCGCTCATATATTCTTGAGCCAGAAGGTAAACCTAAAGGTGCGGTGGTCTTACTGCATGGTTTAACTGACACCCCTTATAGCCTGCGTCATATTGCTGAAAATTATCGTCAGCGTGGATATGTTGCCATTGGTATTCGTTTGCCCGCTCACGGAACAGTGCCTGCGGCTCTGACCGATGTTGAATGGCAGGACTGGCTGGCGGCAACGCGCTTAGCTGTTCGTGAAGCCAAAGCACTGAGTGGCCCTGATTTACCGCTACACGTGGTCGGCTTCTCCAATGGCGGCGCGTTGGCAATGAAATATACGTTGGATTCAATGGATGACCCAACACTGGCGAAACCGGTGCGGGTTATCTTGATATCCCCGATGATCGGTGTCACCAGTTTTGCGCGTTTTGCCGGTATTGCCGGTTGGCCCGCTATCTTCCCGGCCTTTGCTAAAGCTGCCTGGTTGGGGATTGTGCCGGAGTTTAATCCTTTCAAATATAACTCGTTCCCAGTGAATGCTGCCCGTCAGTCTTATTTACTGACGTCTGTGCTGCAACAGCAAATTGCGCGTGATGCCAGAAACAATAAGATGGAGGAGTTACCTCCGATTCTGACCTTCCAGTCGTTAATGGATTCAACGGTCAGTACTCGTGCGGTTGTTACTGCTCTTTATAACCACTTGCCGAAGAATGGTAGCGAAGTGGTGCTGTTCGATTTGAACCGTGCCGCCAGTTTCGGCCCGCTATTAAGAACTTCTTCTTATACTGCTCTGGCGCGTTTGTTGCCTCCACCACCACGTAATTATAGCGTAACGGTGATTACCAACGTTTCACCGCAAAGTAATGAAACAGTGGCGCTGACTACCTTGGCGGGTGAGACTAACGAGGTTTCAGTACCTACCGGCTTGATTTACCCACCGGACATTTTCTCGTTATCCCACGTGGCATTGCCATTCCCAATGAGTGATTCGCTGTATGGCCGCTATCCAGAACCGCGTGACCAATACGGTATCAGCTTGGGGACTTTTGCCGCTCGTGGTGAGCGGGCGGTACTGGTTGTCGGGTTAGACTCACTGATGCGTATCTCATCAAATCCATTCTATTCGTACATGTTGCAGCGGATAGATGACAAGATAGACGCACCAGCGAAATAAGATGATGTTAAAGCCTCCGAATCGGGGGCTTTTTCATAATGAGTGCCATACTTTCAAGTCGTAGCTGTTGTTCATATTTACTGACCCAGAAAGGAAAGCAAAATGTCTATTGAAAAAGTCGTATACCGTGCCAAAGCTAAAGCCACTGGCGGGCGTGATGGTCGGGCAACATCCTCAGATGGCGTATTGGATGTGAAATTGGGCGTCCCAAAAGAGATGGGTGGGGCGGGGGGCGCTGTGACTAATCCAGAACAGCTCTTTGCTGCGGGCTATTCAGCTTGTTTCCTTGGTGCGCTGAAATTTGTGGCATCAAAAGAAAAGGTGAAAGTGCCGGATGATGCCAGCATTGAAGGTACCGTGGGTATTGGTGCCATTCCAACTGGTTTTGGTATTGAAGTGCAACTGGATATCAGCTTGCCGGGTATCGAGCGTAGCGTAGCAGAAGATTTGGTGAAAAAGGCACATGTTGTCTGCCCATATTCCAATGCCACGCGTGGCAATATTGATGTGACATTGAATATCAAATAAGCCAATTTCTCATCTCAGCAGCCCATGAGAATTATCTTGTGGGCTATATGCTGCATCCCCAAATTTTCTGCTCTAACTTCAAATAAATAAGCCAATATATCCTCTAGAGACTATGCGCTAGTTCGTGGATTGACGAACTAAGAATTGTTAAGATAATTCTTGTAACTAAAATCAATAGCATGCTTATTGATCTCGCACTGAACCTGAGGGGGGGTTCACTGTCTGACTGATTCAAGCCGCAAATAGTGTCTCTGGAGACCTGGCGTTATATGGACAGAGTTAAATCTTTATCACAGCAAAGCATTTCTTTGTTGTTGGCTGTTTATATTGGTATTTTCCTGAATATATCTGTCTTTTATCGTCGTTTTGACTCCTTTAGCCAAGGTATCCAAGGCATAAAAGTCGTGTCTGCTATCATCGAAGTGATGGCCATTATTCTGTTTACCTTTTTTGTTATGAGGGTGATCTCCCTCGGTGGCCGGTGGTTTTATCGTGTTATTGCCACCCTGCTGGTCCTAATTTCTGTCGCTGCCAGCTATTACATGACTTTTTTCAATGTTGTCATTGGCTACGGCATCGTTATTTCGGTGCTGACCACCGATACAGATTTATCGAAAGAAGTCATCGGGTTACATTTTGTCATTTGGATGGTATTGGTCAGCACACTACCGTTACTACTTATCTGGAAAAACACTCTGCGGCTAACCCTGCTTGAGCAATTTTTGACACCAGGGCAGCGTATTAAGCCTATTTTGTTGATGGCGGTTGCTGTGGCGCTGGTTTGGTTGCCGTTACGCTATCTGGATAATGTACAAGATGCTAATGAGCAACTGAAAACGGTGGATTTGCCGAGTTATGGCGGTGTGGTTGCTCACTCATATTTACCCTCTAACTGGTTGGCTGCATTGGGTTTATATGCTTATACCCAATATAACGAGCGTTATGATGCGGTAACATTGTATAACCCGACCGAACACCATACTTATATCGCGCCTGCCGGTATTGATGACACCTATGTTGTGTTTATCATTGGCGAAACAACGCGTTGGGATCATATGGGGTTGTTGGGATACCCACGTGATACCACTCCTCGCCTGAGTAAAGAGAAGAATTTAGTCGCTTTCCGTGGTACATCTTGTGATACCTCAACCAAACTTTCACTGCGCTGCATGTTTGTGCGCGAAGGCGGCACTGAGAATAATCCACAGCGCACATTGAAAGAGCAAAATGTGTTTACGGTGATGAAATCATTGGGTTTTACCTCTGAACTGTTTGCCATGCAGAGCGAAATTTGGTTTTACAACAATGCGAATACTGATAATTACTCGTTCCGTGAATTGATTGCTTCAGAGAAGCGCAACGATGATAAGCCGGTAGATGACATGCTGCTGGTTGATGAATTGAAGGAGTCTCTGGGACGTTATCCTGTAGGCAAACATTTGGTGGTATTGCATACCAAAGGCTCACATTACCTCTATTCCCAACGCTATCCCCGCAGTTATGCCCGCTATCAGCCTGAATGTATGGGGGTCGATGATTTTTGCAGTAAGCAGCAATTGGTGAACGCTTTTGATAACAGTGTGCTGTATACCGATTCGTTTATCGCAAATGTGATTGACCAAATGCGGGATAAAAAAGCATTAGTGTTTTATGCATCGGATCATGGTGAGTCTATTGACGAGAACTCCCACTTCCATGGAACACCACGTGAAATGGCGCCCCCGGAGCAATTCCGTGTGCCATTGATGGTTTGGGCCTCGGACAAATTCCTGGCGCAACCGGATCATCTCGCGGCTTTTGAGCAACTACAGGCTGAGCAGCGGGTGGGTAAGACCCATCGTCAGGTTGAATTGTTTGATTCTATTTTGGGTTGTTTAGGTTATACCTCGCCAGATGGCGGCATTAATGCCCAGAATAACTGGTGCCAGGCACCGGGGCGGCCCGCAAAATAAACATTTAGCACAAGTATAATCCGATACGGAATGATTTTTGATTCCAATCCCATTGTCACTTTTAGGTTACGGTATACTCCAGTTCCAATCCCTACTGGCTGGAGTCTTCCATGACTTACCGTGTTGCCTTTATTGATGATCATGACATTGTGCGCTCAGGTTTTGCCCAGCTACTTTCTCTGGAAGACGATATTCAAGTGGTGGGGGAGTTTAGTTCAGCAAAACAGGCACGCCTCGGATTACCTAGCCTACAGGCGAATATCTGTATTTGTGATATCTCGATGCCTGATGAGAGTGGTTTAGATTTACTGAAAGACCTCCCTTCAGGGATGGGGGTCATTATGCTCTCGATGCACGACAGCCCGGCGCTAGTGGAAATGGCGTTGGAGCGTGGTGCTCGGGGGTTCCTATCCAAGCGTTGTAAGCCAGAAGATCTGGTTTCCGCTGTCCGTACCGTTGGCAGTGGCGGCGTCTATCTGATGCCTGAAATCGCCCAACAATTGACTCGTATTGCTGTTGACCCCTTAACCCGACGTGAGCGGGAAGTTGCCTTGTTATTAGCGCAAGGAATGGAAGTGCGCGAGATAGCCGAGTCACTTGGCCTGTCACCGAAAACCGTGCATGTTCATCGCGCTAACTTATTTTCCAAGCTCGGTGTCAGTAATAACGTTGAGTTAGCTAAGCAGGTATTGAATCTATGATGCAGCGTTTTATTATGCTGCTGGCATTGTTATTTATTTATATCACTGCAGCTTTCTGTTTATGGTCCGTTGGCACTCAATTAGTTGATCGGCCGTTACAGGCACTACTGCTGTTCCCGTTTGGCCTGCGGATGGGCATTTTATTGCAAAGCCCACGTCAATATTGGCCGGGCATTCTGTTGGGTGATGCACTGCTATGGTGGCTGCTGACCGATCAGTTTGGCTATCCTTATAGCTTGCTGTGGGCTGCGATTCCCTTACTGCTGGCGACCACGTTATTGGCGGTTATCGCTTCTCCTTGGCTGTTGCGCAATCAGAGCAGCGGCAGTGAATGGAAGTGGCCCTTGATGCAAGGTGTGGTGATTTTTGGTGCTGCATTGATACAAGCATTAGGATGGCAAATTAACAGTGGTCAGGGTGCGATGGCGCTGTTATTGGGGTTGGTGGGTGGATTTACCATCGCGCCGATTTGTCTGTTGTTGTGGCACTATCTGGCGCGTCAAATCTGGGCTCCGCTGGAGCCGGGGCTGATTCATAAACCCATTAATCTACGTTTGCGCCATATCCTGTGGTATCTGCTGCTATTCGCCTTGAGCATATGGCTACAACATCATGTCACCGAGTCAGATTTG
This sequence comes from Yersinia sp. 2541 StPb PI, assembly GCF_052217145.1. NCBI lineage: Bacteria > Pseudomonadati > Pseudomonadota > Gammaproteobacteria > Enterobacterales > Yersiniaceae > Yersinia > Yersinia sp. 2541 StPb PI. Next base: position 93,879 of record NZ_JAZGQB010000001.1, read on the forward strand.
TATTTGTTTGCACCGTTCTGTTTGGCAATCCCGATTGTATTTATGTCTTATCGCTATGGTTGGCAAGGGGCGGTGGTGGCCACATTGCTCAATGGCATGGTGTTATTGATCAATACCCCCGCAGAATTAGATTCACACCGTGATTTGTTGTTGTCGTTATTGGCGCAGAGTTTGACCGGCTTATTATTAGGTGCGGGGATCCAGCGTCAGCGCGAGTTAAATTACCAATTACAGCTACGGCTGAATGAAAATCGTGAGTTGGCTAAAGCATTGGTGGTGGCCGAAGAACATGCCCGGCGTGATGTTGCACGTGAACTGCATGATGAGGTTGGGCAGACAGTGACGGTTATCCGAACCCAAGCCAGTATTATCAAACGGTTAACTACCCAACCACAGGTATTGGCCAGTGCCGAAATGGTCGAGACGCTGGCGTTGCGGGTTTACGATGGTGTCCATGATGTTTTGGCGAAACTGTGGCCTGCGGCATTGAATAATCTGCCCTTATCGGCGGCTATTGCTGCACTAATCCGTGAACTTATTCCGCAGGATCAATCAGTGACCGGTGTGCTTAACTGGCAACTCAGTGACGCTGATATAGATGAAACACTGAAAATCACCCTATACCGTATCTGTCAGGAGGGAGTAACCAATGCCTATCGCCATGGTGCTGCCAGCCGGATTGAAATTAATGCACAACAGAATGATAAACAGATAACACTGACGATTCGCGACAATGGAAAAGGTGTTGATTTGGCGACATTAACCCCAGGTTATGGGCTAAGAGGTATGCAATCACGGGTGAGTGCTTTAGGGGGGGATTTTACGCTGAGTGTCGATAACGGCACCTGTTTAAATGTGATCTTGCCCACAGTTTCTCTGCCAGCTAATGAAAACTAAGAAATATTCTCGGTTTTTGCAGGGTTTTTTCTCATTGGTTTTGTACGCACGAGGAACATGATGACTCTACTTGAAAAAATTTCTGAGGTTCACATGTGGTCTTTCCTCAAAAGCCGCGATAACGTGCCGCCCGTCACGGATCAAGCGCAAATTGATTCGTCTTATAAATATTGGCGTATTCAACTAATGTGGACGATGTATATCGGCTACGCTGCGTTCTATTTCACCCGTAAAAGCTTTAACTTCATCATGCCTGCAATGCTGAGTGATTTAGGGCTGACCATGTCTGATGTCGGGATTTTAGGCACACTCTTTTATATCACTTATGGTTGCTCTAAATTTATCTCCGGCATGATAAGTGACCGCTCAAATCCGCGCTACTTTATGGGCATTGGGTTGGTTATGACCGGGGTTATCAATATCCTGTTCGGCATGAGCTCGTCACTGCTTGTGTTTGGTTCTTTGTGGATCCTTAATGCCTTCTTCCAAGGTTGGGGTTGGCCGCCTTGTTCCAAAATCCTGACCAGTTGGTATTCGCGCTCAGAACGCGGGGGTTGGTGGGCGATGTGGAATACTTCGCATAACTTTGGTGGTGCACTGATTCCCTTGTTGGTCGGCTTTATTTCTCTGCACTTTAGCTGGCGTTACGGCATGATTATCCCTGGTATTATCGGTGTGGTGATCGGTTTACTGATGTGTTGGCGCTTGCGTGATAAGCCGAGCACGATGGGGTTGCCGAGTGTGGGTAAGTGGCGCAATGATGCGATGGAATTGGTCCAGGAATCTGAAGGCCAGGGGCTATCAAATAAAGAGATTGTGAAGCGCTATGTATTAACCAACAAATATATCTGGTTGCTGGCGGTATCTTACGTGCTGGTTTATATCGTTCGTACTGCTATCAATGACTGGGGTAACCTTTATTTGACACAAGAGAAAGGTTATTCATTGATGACGGCCAACTCGGCGATTTCACTGTTCGAGGTGGGGGGTTTTATTGGCTCGTTGGTGGCAGGTTGGGGTTCTGATAAGTGGTTCCGTGGCAACCGTGGGCCAATGAACTTGATATTTGCTATTGGAATTTTCCTCTCGGTGGCGTCGTTGTGGATTATGCCGGGTGTCAGTTACATCTTGCAGGCGAGTTGCTTCTTTGCCATTGGCTTCTTCATTTTTGGCCCGCAGATGTTAATTGGTATGGCTGCCGCTGAATGCTCACATAAGGATGCTGCGGGAGCTGCTACCGGTTTTGTTGGGTTGTTTGCCTACTTGGGTGCGGCCTTATCTGGCTACCCCATTGCCCGCGTGATGGAGGTTTGGCACTGGAATGGTTTCTTTGTGGTTATTTCCATTGCGGCCTGTTTATCTGCATTCTTCTTGCTGCCATTCCTACGGGCGCAATCGCCAGAATTAAAGCAAGCGGAAGCCTGATTTACGTGCAAATGCGTCAGTTTTAGCCGTTGGTGATGTTTTTAACAACAGTCACTCAGCGTTTGTTAAAAAGTGATTGACGGCCAAAAATCGTAGCAGTAAGATGCGCCCCGATTCGGCGAGTAGCGCAGCTTGGTAGCGCAACTGGTTTGGGACCAGTGGGTCGGAGGTTCGAATCCTCTCTCGCCGACCAAATTTAAGAACCCTGACTTTTAAGTCAGGGTTTTTTTTGTGTTTTTTCTGCCAAATTTGCCTATCCATCCCGCTATTTCCTTAATCTAAATCGCCCCCACTGACATGATTTGGTCACCGATAATATCTGTTGCGCAGTCATGCACTCATAAGGGGCACCATTAGGGTGCACTTTCGTATGAAGCCTTGCTATCTCTTGGACGGTGAGGGGGGTGGCAAGCTGACTTTGCTTTTTTAACGGCACGCAAGATGTGTGAAATTCTGGCTGGATGTGACAACGATCACGTCACTTATCGGCTGTCACGACAGCATTTCCTCCTGTTTTCTGTCGAGATTACAAAAAAATCCGACCAGATATGCATCATTTAGCAACAAAGTTTTTTCGTTTGTCACTGGATGTTGCGACTGCTTTATTCTAATTAGCCAGTCAATATCGCTGGCATATTACCGCTAGCATAATTTTTCATGCTAATAATGTTAACGAGAAGTTTTTTTTATGTTTGCATGCTGTTTCTCATTGTCTTGATAAAACCTTTCAGACCGTATTGACGTTGCCACCAACTGTTGCCAAATTGGTACCCTCAGGGGGAGTCATAGAGAGCAGTTTGGGTGATTCAATGCATTCAAAATTGCTGTCGTGATAGCTTTTATCCGACATCTCAATCCCGCATCCCTGCGGCTAATGAGCCAAAACGGTACAGTCCACGGACGAAAAAATTATAGGGTCTGGCCGTACACACAACACACATCACCATAATGGAGCACAAGCGATGACGATTTCCTTGGGAAAAACAGGGATACTGAAATTCGGTATTGGGCTGATTGCACTGACCGTGGCGGCCAGTGTACAAGCAAAAACATTAGTCTATTGTTCTGAAGGTTCACCTGAGGGTTTCAACCCGCAGCTCTTTACCTCTGGCACAACGTATGACGCCAGCTCGGTACCCATCTACAACCGTCTGGTTGAATTCAAACTCGGTACTACCGAAATTGAACCTGGTCTGGCTGAAAAGTGGGAAGTTAGCCCAGATGGCAAAAGCTATACCTTCCATCTGCGTAAAGGCGTGAAGTGGCAAGATAATAAAGACTTCAAACCGACCCGTGATCTCAATGCTGACGATGTGATCTACTCCTTCATGCGTCAGAAAGATGACAAACATCCGTACCATAAAGTGTCTGGCGGCAGCTATGAATACTTCCAGGGCATGGGTATGGGTGATTTGATCACCAATGTGGTTAAAGTTGACGACAACACCGTGCGTTTTGAATTGGCGCGTCCTGAGTCGCCATTCCTTGCCGATCTGGCGATGGACTTTGCCTCTATCCTGTCTGCTGAATATGCCGACAAGATGCTGAAAGCGGGCACCCCGGAAAAAGTCGATTTGAACCCAATCGGTACCGGCCCATTCCAGTTGCAACAATACCAAAAGGACTCCCGTATCCTGTACAAAGCCTTTGAGGGTTTCTGGGGTACTAAGCCGAAAATTGATCGTTTGGTGTTCTCTATTACACCAGATGCGTCAGTCCGTTACGCTAAATTGCAGAAAAATGAATGTCAGGTTATGCCATACCCTAACCCGGCTGACATTGCTCGCATGAAAGAAGACAAAACCATCAACCTGATGGAGCAACCTGGCTTGAACGTCGGTTACCTCTCCTTCAACGTTGAGAAAAAACCATTGGATAACGTGAAGGTTCGTCAGGCGTTGACCATGGCTGTTAACAAAGAAGCGATTATTGATGCGGTTTATCAGGGTGCTGGTCAAGCAGCCAAGAACCTGATCCCACCGACTATGTGGGGCTACAACGATGACGTGAAAGATTACGCTTACGATCCGGCTAAAGCGAAAGAGCTGTTGAAAGAAGCGGGCCTACCAGATGGATTCGCTATCGATCTGTGGGCAATGCCAGTTCAGCGTCCGTACAACCCGAATGCCCGTCGTATGGCTGAAATGATCCAGTCTGATTGGGCGAAAATTGGTGTGAAAGCCAAGATAGTGACTTACGAGTGGGGCGAATACCTCAAGCGTGCTAAAGACGGCGAGCATGAAACGGTGATGATGGGCTGGACTGGGGACAATGGGGACCCAGACAACTTCTTCGCCACCCTGTTTAGCTGTGATGCGGCCAAGCAAGGTTCCAACTACTCCAAATGGTGTTATAAGCCGTTTGAAGACGTGATTCAGCCTGCTCGTGCTGAGTCTGATCATGACAAACGTGTCGCACTTTACAAACAAGCTCAGGTTGTTATGCATGATCAAGCTCCGGCGCTGATTGTTGCTCACTCAACTGTGTATGAGCCAGTGCGTAAAGAAGTGAAGGGTTATGTTGTAGATCCGTTGGGTAAACACCATTTCGAGAACGTGTCCCTGGATTAATTTTAACCGTGCATAAGACCGGTGAGTATGTGTAAAAGCATATTCGCCGGTTTCTTATTGATACCCAAAATAATTCGAATTGCAGGAAGGCGGCAAGCGAATGAGTCCCGATGAGCTTACTGAAGTAAGTGATTCGGGTGATTGAGTGTAGCCAACGCACATGCAGTTTGAAGTATGAAGGGTATAGGTTAAAACAGATACAGATGTGAGCCATATAACCTCTCCCAATAAGTGTCATTGTCGCAGAAATTTTGAGCATGGACAGCGCGCAAGCACTGGAGCGGACACCATGACCTTGTAAATCATGGCTACGTGACGGTGGTGAGCACTGCCCTAGGTCAAAATGGCAAGTAAAATAGCTTATTGGGAAGGTTTTAATAAGCTGGGTTGCCCACGAGCAGCCCGGCATTCTACACAGAGAGTTCGGGATATGTTGCAGTTCATACTCCGACGTTTGGGGTTAGTTATCCCAACGTTTATCGGCATTACTTTGCTGACCTTTGCTTTTGTCCATATGATCCCGGGTGACCCGGTGACCATCATGGCTGGGGAACGCGGCATCTCCACCGAGCGTCATGCTCAAATCATGGCGGAAATGGGGCTAGACAAGCCTCTCTATCAACAATACTTCCATTATGTGAATGGCGTATTACATGGCGACCTCGGCATCTCGCTGAAAAGCCGTATTGCTGTCTGGGAAGAGTTCGTCCCACGCTTTAAAGCGACACTGGAACTGGGGATCTGCGCGATGCTGTTTGCTATCGCGGTGGGTATTCCGGTGGGGGTGTTGGCGGCAGTTAAACGCGGTTCAATATTCGATCACACCGCTGTTGGGATCTCCCTTACCGGCTATTCGATGCCTATCTTCTGGTGGGGCATCATGCTGATTATGTTGGTCTCGGTCCAATGGAACCTGACTCCGGTTTCCGGGCGCGTCAGTGATACGGTGTTCCTTGATGACAGCCTGCCTTTGACTGGTTTTATGCTGATTGACACCTTTGTTTGGGGTGAGCCGGGTGATTTCAAAGACGCGGTGATGCATATGATTTTGCCTGCCATCGTTTTAGGGACTATCCCTCTTGCCGTCATCGTGCGTATGACGCGCTCCTCGATGCTGGAAGTCTTGGGTGAAGATTATATCCGTACTGCGCGGGCGAAAGGCCTGAGCCGGATGCGGGTGATTGTGGTCCATGCACTGCGTAATGCTTTGCTACCGGTGGTTACCGTGATTGGTTTGCAGGTTGGTACCATGCTGGCAGGCGCTATCCTGACGGAAACCATCTTCTCCTGGCCGGGGTTAGGGCGCTGGCTGATGGATGCTTTGCAACGCCGTGATTACCCAGTGGTTCAGGGTGGTGTGTTGCTGGTCGCAATCATGATTATTTTAGTTAACTTGCTGGTAGATGTGCTCTATGGCGTAGTTAACCCGCGTATTCGTCACAAGAAATAAGGGGCGCAGAATGTCTCAACTTACTGAGTCTACAGTAAAAAGTGCGCCGAAGCCGATGACTCCATTGCAGGAGTTTTGGCACTATTTCAAGCGCAATAAAGGGGCTGTTATCGGCCTGTTCTACATTATTATTATGCTATTGATTGCTGCCGGTGCTACCTGGCTTGCCCCGCACGGGCCGGCAGAGCAATTTCGTGATGCGTTACTGAAGCCGCCGGTCTGGGAAGAGGGCGGCAGTTGGAAATTCCTGCTGGGTACCGATGATGTGGGCCGTGATGTCTTATCTCGCCTGATGTACGGTGCTCGCCTCTCGCTGCTGGTGGGTTGTCTGGTGGTGGTGCTATCACTGGTGATGGGCGTGATTTTCGGTTTATTGGCCGGTTATTTTGGCGGTATCGTTGATGCCATCATCATGCGTGTTGTCGATATCATGCTGGCACTGCCAAGCCTGTTGCTGGCATTAGTGCTGGTGGCGGTATTTGGCCCCTCCATCGTTAACGCCTCGCTCGCATTGACCTTTGTTGCCTTGCCGCATTATGTGCGTTTAACCCGTGCCGCGGTGCTGGTTGAGGTTAACCGCGACTACGTAACGGCCTCAAGAGTGGCTGGGGCGGGTGCGATGCGCCAGATGTTTATCAATATCTTGCCCAACTGCCTTGCGCCGTTAATCGTGCAGGCTTCTCTCGGCTTCTCTAACGCCATTCTGGATATGGCGGCTCTCGGCTTTCTCGGCATGGGTGCGCAACCGCCAACACCGGAATGGGGCACCATGCTCTCTGACGTGTTGCAGTTCGCCCAAAGCGCCTGGTGGGTCGTGACCTTCCCCGGTGTGGCGATCCTGCTGACGGTTCTGGCGTTTAACCTGATGGGGGACGGCCTGCGTGATGCTCTCGACCCCAAACTCAAGCAGTAACAGAGGTAGAGAGAGATGGCACTTTTAAATGTAGATAAATTATCGGTGCACTTCGGTGACGAAGGTGCGCCGTTCAAGGCCGTAGACCGTATTAGCTACAGCATTGAGCAAGGGCAGGTGGTAGGGATTGTGGGTGAATCCGGTTCCGGTAAGTCGGTCAGTTCACTGGCGATTATGGGACTGATTGATTACCCCGGCAAAGTGATGGCTGACAAGTTGGAGTTTAATGGCCGTGACCTGACCAAGATTTCCGAGAAAGAGCGACGTCAGTTAGTGGGTTCGGAAGTGGCCATGATCTTCCAGGACCCGATGACCAGTTTGAACCCGTGCTATACCGTCGGTTTTCAGATTATGGAAGCGCTGAAGGTGCATCAGGGCGGCAACCGTAAAACCCGCCGTCAGCGGGCGGTGGATTTGCTGACGCTGGTGGGCATTCCTGATCCCGCGTCACGTCTGGATGTGTATCCGCATCAGCTTTCCGGCGGGATGAGCCAGCGCGTGATGATTGCGATGGCGATTGCTTGTCGGCCGAAATTGTTGATTGCTGATGAGCCAACGACTGCGCTGGACGTGACCATTCAGGCCCAGATTATTGAATTGCTGCTGGAGTTACAGCAGCGTGAAAATATGGCGCTGCTGTTGATAACCCATGATCTGGCACTGGTGGCTGAGGCGGCTCATCATATTATTGTGATGTATGCCGGTCAGGTAGTGGAAACCGGTAAAGCCTCGGAAATCTTCCGCGCGCCACGGCACCCGTACACTCAGGCATTGTTACGAGCCTTACCGGAGTTTGCTCAGGATAAAGCGCGTCTGGCGTCGTTACCGGGTGTGGTACCGGGTAAATATGACCGTCCTGACGGGTGCTTATTGAACCCACGTTGCCCGTATGCCAATGATCGTTGCCGCCGTGAAGAGCCAGAACTGCTGGGGCCAGCGGGGCGTCAGGTTAAATGTCATACACCGCTCGATGATGCGGGGAGGCCGACCTTATGAGCCAACCAACTGATATGAAAAAAGAATCACAGGTATCCAAGCCGCTATTACAGGCTATCGACCTGAAAAAATACTATCCGGTCAAAAAAGGGTTCTTTGCACCAGAGCGTCTGGTTAAAGCACTGGATGGGGTTTCTTTCACCTTGGAGCGCGGTAAAACATTGGCCGTGGTTGGCGAGTCCGGTTGTGGTAAATCCACACTGGGCCGCTTGCTGACCATGATAGAGATCCCAACTGGCGGTGAGCTTTACTACCAGGGTCAGGATTTGCTTAAGCCGGATGAAAGTGCGGAAAAACTACGGCGTCAGAAGATTCAAATTGTGTTCCAGAACCCTTATGGCTCGCTGAACCCACGTAAGAAAGTGGGGCAGATTCTGGAAGAGCCACTGCAAATCAATACTAATCTCAACAGCAAAGAGCGGCGTGAGAAAACATTGGCAATGATGGCAAAGGTCGGCCTAAAAACCGAGCATTATGACCGTTATCCCCATATGTTTTCCGGCGGTCAGCGCCAGCGTATTGCCATTGCTCGTGGGCTGATGTTGAATCCCGATGTGGTGATTGCCGATGAGCCGGTTTCTGCACTGGATGTTTCGGTGCGGGCTCAGGTATTGAACCTGATGATGGATTTGCAGCAGGAACTGGGTCTGTCGTATGTCTTTATTTCCCATGATTTATCAGTGGTTGAGCACATTGCTGATGAAGTGATGGTGATGTATCTGGGGCGCTGTGTTGAGAAAGGCAGTAAAGAAGCCATTTTTAATAACCCACGCCACCCTTATACACAGGCATTGCTCTCTGCTACCCCTCGGCTGAACCCTGATATGCGCCGTGAGCGAATTAAATTGACGGGTGAGCTACCTAGCCCCATGAGCCCGCCACCGGGGTGCGCATTTAATGCCCGTTGTCGTCGGGCGTTTGGGACTTGCACCCAACTACAGCCGCAACTGAAGCAATATGGTGATCAAATGGTCGCCTGCTTTGCGGTTGATCAGGATGAAGCAGAAAAAGCCAGCTAACACGAGTTAAGGCCCCAGCGCTGTTGGTTGGGGTCCAATCGACGAGTGCGATATCAATTACAACAACGCCGATAATTCGGCGTTTTTTTATAACTGAAAATAGCCTTCCACTGACTATTTATAACTTCATTTTAAAAATAATTACTGTAAATGTGAATGTAATATTGTAAATAAATAGTTACGCAACAATTTAATATTGCTGAATGTGACTTAATAACCGAGTACTCCTGTTATTTAGGTCGAGATTAACATTCACTTAAAATGATATAGATCACATTTTTAGTTCTATCTGGCAAATGCAGTCACTATCGATGTAAACATCATTTTGTTGATATGTGAATAATAAAGGGTGCAATGAATGCACCCTTTATCAAATAGCCGAAGACAATACTATTCGGTTTTTATTGTGGGTAAGGCACCCAGTCACCGCCATTTAATCGAATATAAGGTTTTCCCTGATATTGAATCACAATGGCATTATCGTTTTCCGATATTACCGCTGTTTGCGGCAATCCTTGTGTCAGGGTCTGCCAATTGATAGTCGGCGCAGTAAATACTTTGCCATCGACCATACGTGATACTAATTCAGAAAGCGCCAGATAGCTGCTTGGCGTATTGATAATCACCGGGCTGGCGGGCTGTGGCGCTTTGATTCCCATTAACGTAATCCCAACAGGGATATGCGTGATACTTGGGCTGGGGATATCCCTCAGGCCGGACATCTGCATTTTATCGCCAACCAGCGCGGCTCCATGCTCTGGTACCACCACCACCATAACTTTGCGGCCTGATTTTTCCAACGCCGCCAAAAACGTATTCAATTGGTCAAATAGCGTTTGGGCGCGAGCGTGGTAATCAGCCGTTTTATTGGTACCAACGAAACGGTTACCATCATGTAACGGTATGATATTCATGAAGGTTGCGCTGCGGCTATCCCCCCCTTTCTGCTGCTGTTCCAGCCAGCGGTTGAGCAGTTCCAGATCATTGTAAATTGGCTCACCATCGAAGGACGCCAATTGATTACTGATGCCTTTTTGTGACATCAGCGGCGCGCGCATATTGCCGTCATCTTGAATGTTTTGCAGATAATTACCAAATACACCTGAGTGGTCCATCATCAACTGAGATGTGAAGCCAAGTTTCGCAAGATTATCAAACAGATAACACTGCTGCTCTTGTGGCAGATAGAGGTCTTTGTGCGATGACTGGCCACAACTGGCGCGCAGTAGTCGAATAGAGGCTGGGCCACTGTAGGCGGTGGCAGAGTTGAAGTTCTTGAACAGAATATCAAACTTATTCCACAGCGGGTGCTTATCCAGTTGGATAGCTTCAATGTCTGACCAAGACAGCGAGCAGATATTAATAACTAACAAATCAAAAGGTTGCGCATCTGTTGGCAGCGATGTAGGGAATGCCGTATGGCGGGTTTTCTCCTGCTCATAAAATGCATTCAGATAAGCCGTCAGATTGGCATCGGTTGGTGGGCCATTGGCCGCCACCTGATGACTATTAGGCGTTGGCGGCTCAGCCCCCAGTGTTACTGGAGATGATGCTACCGACGTTTCAGCGGCAGGTGCCAGAGAAAATGCCGGTGCGGCGATGCTGGCAACATTCAGCCAAATCATGGCTGCAACAACAAAAACCGTCACTCGAATCCACTGTGAAATAAACAGGTAGCCCACCAGAATAACAAAGGCGGTCCCTATCATGGCCCAGTTAATAAAACGGCTAATTAATTCAATTAGATAACTGAAGCTAAAGCCCGTAATCTGCGAGCCTTGGCTCAGGATACTGTTGAGCCCCGGTAGCCAGGTGTCGTGATATAGCAAACCAATACCTATTGGTATCGCAATCCAGTGACGCCAGCGGTGGACCCTATAGGCCGGGATCGGAAATAGCAGGAAAGCAATAAACACCAAGTTGGCCAGCGGATGGAAGTTCAGGTAACCAAACCACAGCAAGGCAAACTTTAGCAGGAAATAGTAGTTCCATGCGCCAAGACCACGCCAATAGCGCCACGGGCTCGGTGATTCTTGCAGTTTATTCTTTGCATTCATGGTTGTTTCTTCGTCAGTGAAGAGGAGCCATTACGCAACCAAACCCCTTCTGATTTTAAATATCGCGCAGATAAGAACAGATGTTGTCTTTTCTCCCACCAGCGTGGAAACCAACGGTGTGCTACATAACCCAGAGGGAAAAAGATAACCGCAGCGCACAGCAGGATTTGCCAGATATCGTTGAGATTCATTGGGTTCGCTCCTTGTTCGGCCCGACATTCAGTGCCAGAGGCACGGGGACTCGTCGGCTAACTTCGGCTTGCTCAGCTGTATCAATTTGTTGCGTATAGGATTTTTTGTCACCGGTCATTTGCCATGCATCGGGGGTATTCATCCGATGAATCTCAGCGATAATTGCCTGATCCTGATACCACCCCCGTTGATTACTGAAAATTTCAGCCACCGGCAAACGGAATATATACTTCAGAGCGGTATCTAAATCATTGATACGGCAGGTAGAAAGGAATAATACCACGTGGTTATCAGCTACCGTTACCACATCACCATAGCGGCGTAGATGGCACAGTGTTAGTGCTTGTCTGGCCTGTAACCCAGGGACTGTCCGCAGAGCAACCATGACACCTTTGCCGTTTTCTGGCAGCAGCGTGTTGTTCATCAGTTGCAAAACAGAGTGGCAGAACTCAGCGGGAGGTAAATAACCTTTAAGCTGAAGTGGGCGTAACGCCTCCAATAACGCATTGATATCTTGAGGAACATGCCGAGAGGAATGTTGGCCCTGAATACCTTCTAACATGGTAAGAAAGCGTGACAGCGGTGCTATGTGAGGCACGATCAGATTCGCGCCGCAGGCCAGCAATAAACGTTCATCGCTGTAACGCAGGCTGGCGTTCATTTCACGCACCACAATTTTGATAGCATCACCCCGTTGGCGGCGTATGTTATGGATCTGATGTGCTAAATCGTCAATTTGCTCACTTTGATTAAGGGCAAAAATCAATGTGGCGGCATGAGCACTTATTGCCCGCTGCGCCAATACTACATTATTATCAAGTAGTTGCCAGTTGGTAGAGAGTGGCGGAGCGCCTTCCAAAATAGTGCGCTCCGCCAAATACAGATGCTCATCATTACGTGAAAGCGGCAGTGCCTGTTGAACTTCATCCGCCATGCTCCAGCCTTGTTCATCTGCTTCTAATCGGACTAACTGATTGGCGGTAACCCCTTTTTCAGTGCTCCACCAAGAGGCAACATACTGGGCATTATCTTGCTGCCATTGCAGGCTAGCCAATCCTTGTAAATAACGATGCTGGCTAACTAGTTGATTCTTAACTTTATTAATACCAGAACTGTGGCAAATTACGATTAACGTACAGTTTTGCGCCTCCAGCCATTGCTGAATATGCTGTAGCCACTGCTGCATCTCTTCGCCAGTGAATGTTTGCCATAAACTGGCCGGTGCTAACAGAATGAACAGTCGCTGTTGCGGCCGTAATGAACGCATTAAATCTTGAGTTAAATGTAGTAATGCTTTTCTTTGTGCCGGTAAGGTAAAAAGTGGCAATTTATAGGGGCCATAACCCACAATATTTGCCAGTAATTTCTCAGGTTTTAGCCCGCAACAAATCAAGGCGGCCCGAGTATTTTCAGATTGGTTACGAATAAGTTGCTGACAGAATAAATTAGCATCAATTTGACGTTCAATATTGACCCAATAAAACCCAGGCGCCTGCATCACGGCTAATTCATCCCAGATTTTTCGAATACCTAATGTGAAAGATCGTGGCATAGATTCTTTATCTGCTTGGTTAAAATGCGATTGGGCCAATTACTGGATAAATTCAGTGAACAATTGTAACATTGCAATAATTATTAACCAATGTCTTTACCGTGATAATAATCTAAGACTCATCTTATTGGGAGAAAGTATACTCGAATTATTGTTATAATTAATTACCATAGCCTATTTTCTAAAGGCGGATAAATGAAAACCATAATAAATCGATTTCACGCCAAAACATCGCTCGAATCTCAGGATGATCTACTAGCATTAACTCAGGCTTTCTCATTACCAACGTTAAGTTATATCGATATCGTCCGTCAGGAACGATTAACTCAGATGATGGCTCGCTGGCCATTGTTGGCTGAACTGGCACAATCCACAGGGAGTGAATAGTTTATGCCGGTACTGGCGTTACAAGGGATAAGAGGGGGGACTGGTACCACATCGGTAACCGCCGCGCTTGCTTGGGCATTGCAACAACTGAAGGAATCAGTTCTGGTGATCGATTTTTCACCGGATAATTTATTGCGGTTGCATTTCAATATGCCGTTTGATCAAACCCGTGGTTGGGCCAAAGCTGAAATTGAGGGCCAAGGTTGGCAGCAAGGGGCGATGCGCTATACCGAAGGGTTGGATTTTCTGCCATTTGGCCAACTAACTCTCATTGAAACTGAGCAACTGAACTCGTCCTTACAACAGCACCCCGGTCAATGGCGAGAAAACCTGTCTGCGTTGCAAGCCAGCGCGCCCGATTGCTGGATTCTATTGGATATCCCTGCGGGTGATAGTATATTCACGCGCCAAATTTTAGCGCTGGCTGATCTGGTGCTGGTATTGATCCATGCCGATGCCAGTTGTCATATTCGTCTACATCAGCAAAATCTGCCTGTCGACTGCCATTTCCTGCTGAACCAATTTTCTGCCAGTAGCCATCTACAACAGGATTTACATCAGCTTTGGCTACAAAGTCTAGATAACTTATTGCCTACATTTATTCATCGCGATGAAGCAATGGCTGAAGCGTTGGCGGCCAAACAACCATTGGGTGAATACAGTGAGCAAAGTTTGGCTGCTGAAGAGGTCACCACACTGGCAAATTGGTGTTTGATTACTGTGGCGAACAATAGGCTATGAACTACTTGATGCGGATGTTATTTCTGACCCCGGTTTATCAGGGGATGCGCCGTCGTTATCATCTGTATATGCAGCAAGGTTGCACCGTGCTCACCGCCTTTTTGACCACGTTGGCGCTGCCGTTGTGCTGGATTTTTCTGCGTCTGGAGTCGCCCAGTTGGCAACGTGTAATACAAAACCGCACTTACTGGTTCCCACAGATTTCACCTATTCGCCCACGGCTTGGCGATGGCCTACGGTATCTCTTGCAAGGGCTGTGGCTGCTACTGACCTATCCTGAATCGCGCAATGAAAAGAGGCACCAGCCTGCCGCAGTCGGCAAAAAGTGGGTAAAACATACCAGACAAGGTTATATCCGTTGGCTGGGGAATATGCCCGAACGTTTTGAACTCCAGCGACTGGAACAATCGCTTATCACCCGATTAACCCCGTCATCAAAGCGCACCCGCCGAGTCCTGTTTATTATTTTGGGTATTTTTACCGGCATATTAGCGTTGCTGTGTATTTCTCAGCCGTTTGGCATGATGGCGCAGTTCGTTTTTGTGCTGTTGCTTTGGGCGTTGGCAATGGTGGTGCGACGGGTGCCGGGTCGCTTACCAACCTTAATGCTTATCGTGCTGTCTTTAACCGTCTCCTGCCGCTATCTGTGGTGGCGCTATACCGAAACTCTGAACTGGGATGACCCCGTCAGTCTGGTATGCGGCTTATTGTTGCTGTTCGCTGAAACATACGCCTGGGTGGTGCTGGTGCTGGGTTACTTCCAGACTATTTGGCCGCTTAATCGCCAGCCGGTGGCAATGCCGGATGATATCAATAGTTGGCCGACCATTGATTTGATGGTGCCGACCTATAACGAAGATCTTGGCGTGGTTAAACCAACTATTTATGCCGCTCTTGGTATTGATTGGCCAAAAGACAAAATCAATATCTATATTTTGGATGATGGTAACCGACCCGCGTTTAAAGCATTCGCTGCTGAGGTCGGGGTGCACTACATTGCCCGACCCACCCACGAGCATGCTAAAGCCGGTAACATTAACCATGCACTGAAAAAGGCTAACGGTGAGTTTGTCGCCATTTTTGACTGCGACCACGTGCCGACCCGTTCTTTCCTGCAACTGACGTTGGGTTGGTTCTTTAAAGATACCAAGTTGGGCATACTCCAGACGCCGCATCACTTTTTCTCTCCCGACCCCTTTGAGCGAAACCTGGGGCGTTTTCGTCAGACGCCGAATGAAGGCACACTGTTTTATGGCTTGGTGCAAGACGGTAACGATATGTGGGATGCCACCTTCTTCTGTGGCTCTTGCGCTGTGCTGCGCCGCAGTGCGTTAGATGCTATTGGCGGTATTGCGGTAGAAACAGTGACTGAAGATGCCCATACCTCGTTGCGTATGCACCGTAAAGGATACTCCTCCGCCTATATCCGCATTCCGCAGGCCGCAGGCTTGGCAACAGAGAGTTTATCGGCGCATATCGGGCAGCGTATCCGCTGGGCGCGGGGCATGGTTCAGATCTTCCGGCTGGATAATCCACTACTGGGTAAGGGGCTGAAGTTAGTCCAGCGCTTATGTTATGCCAATGCCATGCTGCACTTTTTATCCGGTATTCCACGCTTAATCTTTCTAACCGCTCCGCTGGCTTTCTTGTTGCTGCATGCTTACATCATTTTTGCTCCGGCACTGGCGATTGCACTCTATGTGTTGCCGCATATGATCCATGCCAGTCTGACCAACTCCCGCCTGCAAGGGAAATACCGCCATTCCTTCTGGAGTGAAATCTATGAAACGGTGTTGGCATGGTATATCGCCCGTCCGACCACCATGGCACTTCTCAGCCCACACAAAGGAACGTTTAATGTGACGTCGAAAGGGGGGTTGGTTGAAGAGCAGCATGTGGATTGGGTGATCACCCGCCCGTATATCGCGCTGGTTCTTCTCAACGTTGCCGGCCTGATTGCGGGTTTGTGGCGTTTGGGTCATGGCCCGTCGAATGAAATTATGACGGTGGTTATCAGCTTGGTGTGGGTGATTTATAACATGACGATTTTAGGCGGTGCCGTCGCGGTGGCAGTTGAAGCTAAACAAGTGCGCCAGTCACACCGGGTCGAGATAGCCATGCCAGCCGCAGTAGCCCGTGCTGATGGTCACTTGTTCTCCTGTACATTGCGCGACTATTCCGATGGTGGCGTGGGGATTGAAATGCGCGAAGCCGGATTACTGCAAGAGGGTGAGGCGGTTCATTTACTGCTCAAACGTGGGGCGCAGGAGTACACCTTCCCCTGTGAGGTGACCCGAGCCTTCGGCACTAAAGCCGGGATGCGAATGCATCAACTGAGCGTGGCACAACATATTGATTTTATACAGTGTACCTTTGCCCGTGCCGATACCTGGGCGCTGTGGCAGGATGGTTTTCCTGAAGATAAGCCGATTGAAAGTCTGCGCGATGTGTTGGCGCTGGGCTTTAGAGGATATGTCCGTATGGCCAGCTATGCGCCACCGGTAATGCGAAATGTATTGGTAGGATTTACTTCCCTGATTGCCTGGATAGCGTCATTTGTACCCCATGGCGTCGGTAAGAATCAGGCTCCGAGTAGCCAAGGCCAGACAGTGGCTCAACATTGATGATGGTATGGTGATGAGAAAAATAACATGGTTTACCGCATTGGCTTTGGGATTGACGTCATTCACCCATGCTGAAACTCCAACGGTACCGTCAGCTCAATCGGCGGTCATGGCCACTGACGTGGCGCAGATACCCGCAATATCGGGTGATGTACCGATGCGCGACGTAGAATATTCGTTTGCCAAAATCGCGCCGCCGCCGGGGACCTTCTCCTTGCGTGGCACTAACCCTGAAGGCCAGCTTGAGTTCGGCGTGCGCAGTGATGAGGTGGTGACTCATGCGACCTTGAATCTTGAGTTTACGCCATCACCTTCGCTGATCCCGGTGGAGTCGCAGGTGAAAATTTTGCTGAATGATGAACTGATGGGCGTCATGGCGATCACCAAAGATCAGCTTGGTAAACCCACCCACCTTCAATTACCGATCGATCCGCGTTACATCACTGATTTCAACCGCTTGCGGTTAGTTTTTGTCGGCCATTATCAAAATATCTGTGAGAACCCAGCGAGCAATACCCTGTGGTTGGATGTCAGTAAGTCCAGCTCACTGGATTTGCGCTATCAATCGCTGCTGGTTAAAAATGATTTATCCCACTTTCCTGAGCCATTTTTTGATGCCAGAGATAATCGCCCGCTGATTCTACCCGTGATATTTGCTGCTGCACCTGATGTGTCGCAGCAGCGGGCCGCCGCTATTCTGGCCTCATGGTTTGGTGATAAGGCGCAATGGCATGGGCAGAACTTCCCGGTATTGTATAACCAACTGCCTACTCAGCATGGCGTAGTATTCGCGACTAATGCTCAACGCCCTGATTTCCTAAAAGATTACCCGCCGGTGAAAGCTCCAACGGTGGAAATCATCAGTCATCCGAATAACCCGTATGTGAAGTTATTGCTGATTCTGGGGCGCGATGATAATGACCTGATTACTGCGGCACAGGGGATCGCGCAAGGCAATATTCTGTTTCGTGGTCAGAATGTAACGGTGGATAAGGTTGAGCCATTAGCACCTCGCCTGCCTTATGATGCACCAAATTGGGTGCGTACCGACCGCCCGATGACATTTGCTGAGTTGCAGCAATATCCTGAGCAACTGCAAACATCGGGATTACTGCCGCCGCCGATTTCATTAGCGATGAATCTGCCACCGGATTTGTTCTTGACTCGCAGTGCTGGTATCGATATGCGCTTGATATATCGTTACACCTCAACACGTTTGATGGATGGTTCCCGCTTAAGTATCAGCTTGAATAATCAGTTTGTGCAGGATTACCCACTGTCACCGAATATGCCCGAAGACAGTAAGATCCTGCGTCTGCCACTGCTACAAGGCTTACAGGATGCTGCCAAAAGGCTAAGCATTCCGTCCTTGAAACTGGGCGCGACTAACCAATTACGTTTTGATTTTGATTACAGCACCTTGCTGGCAAGCGGTGCCGAGGGGCGATGTGAAACCTATTCTACCGCGCCGAATCACGCGGTAATTGACGGTAACTCTACTATTGATTTCTCCGGTTACCGTCACTTTATGGAAATGCCTGATCTACGGGCATTTGCCAATGCTGGATTCCCCTTCAGCCGTATGGCTGATCTCTCCGAAACGCTAGTTCTGGTACCACCAAACCCGGCGCCAGCACAGATAACCACCCTACTCAATGCGGTGGGAAATATCGGGGCGCAGGTGGGTTACCCCGCGGTCGGTATTAACATTACCGATGATTGGTCACAGGCGGCGGAGAAAGATGCGGATGTGTTGATTATTGGCACCATTCCGCCAGAACTGCGCAATGATCGAAAGATTAACGTACTGGTGGAACAGACCCTGAGTTGGGTAAAAATGCCAAATCGGCAAACCGGCTTACCAACCATGATGGTACCGCAATCAGATTGGGTAGCAGACAGCCAGGCGACGATAAGCTCTGAAGGGGCGATGTCGGCGATTATCGGTCTACAGTCACCTCACTTCCCTCAGCGCAGTATTGTGGCGTTATTGGCCGACAGCTCGCGTGGTTATACCTTGCTGAACAATGCCATGCTCGATACTGGTAAACGCGAAGCGATATTTGGCTCAGTCGCGGTTATTCGCGAGTCGGGCGTCAACAGCCTGCGGGTTGGTGAGACCTATGATGTCGGTCATTTACCGTGGTGGGAACGTATCTGGCATACCTTATCTACCCATCCGGTACTGTTGGCAGGGGTGGCCGTATTGGTCGTGGTTATGGCTGCAATGATGGTCTGGCGTGTATTACGTCTGATCAGTCGCCGCCGGTTATCACCTGATGAGCGAGATTGACGTTGAAGGTCGTGATGTTTAAGCGACAGATCTGTGCCCTGCTGCTCGTCAGTTTTGGTAGCGCAGCAACATGTGATTGGCCAGCATGGCAGCAGTTCAAACATGACTATGTCAGCGATGGCGGGCGCATTATTGATCCCAGCAGCCCGAGGAAAGTCACCACGTCGGAAGGACAGAGTTATGGGTTGTTTTTTGCTCTGGTTGCCAATGATCGGGAAACCTTTGACCAATTATTGTCCTGGACGGAAAACAACCTGGCCGCCGGGGATTTAACCGCACGTCTGCCGGTATGGCTATGGGGACAACGCAAGGATAATAATTGGGATGTTCTGGACCCCAATTCGGCCTCTGACGCGGATTTATGGATTGCATACAGCTTGCTGGAAGCGGGGCGGTTATGGGATAGCCGCCGTTACCAGACGATGGGTACTTTGTTGCTGCAACGTATTGCTCAAGAGGAAGTGGTGAATATTCCGGGCCTTGGCGAAATGCTATTGCCGGGGAAAATTGGTTTTAATGATGATGACCGTTGGCGGCTCAACCCGAGTTATCTGCCGCCACAACTGTTGGCCCGCTTTGCCTCTTTGGCGGGGCCGTGGAAAGCGATGGTTAAAGTCAATCAGCGCTTATTGCTTGAAACGGCACCCTATGGTTTCTCCCCTGATTGGGTGGTTTGGCAAGAGGGCAAAGGCTGGCAACCTGATGAGACACGGCCCGATGTCGGTAGCTACGATGCGATACGCAGCTATTTGTGGGTTGGTATGTTGTCCAATAACAGCCCAGAAAAGGCTGTATTAATCCAGCGCTTCCAGCCAATGGCGGCGGTAACCCAACAACGTGGGGTACCACCAGAAAATACGGATACCAGCAACGGTAAAACCAGTGGTAAGGGATCGGAAGGGTTCTCGGCGGCATTACTGCCATTTTTAGCCGGTAGCCCTGAACCCTATAATCAGCAAACCTTGAGCGTGCAACAACAACGTGTGCAAGATTCGCCACCGCCCGCAGATGCCTATTACAGTGCGGTGCTGACACTGTTTGGTCAGGGATGGGCGCAGCATCGTTATAGTTTCAATCGTCAGGGTGAGCTTCAGCCCTCATGGAACAGTCAATGCGCAACATTAAAATATACTGGCTCTTAAGCTTAGCGCTGTTGTCCCAAGCCTTTACCACTCCGGCGCAGGGCGCTGAGCCTATCTCACCGACCCAGTTTTTACTGGAGCAGGTACGGCTAGGGGAAGCAACCAATAGAGACGAGTTGGTTAAGCAATCACTGTATCGCTTGAATATGATGGACTCGAATAACCCGGAAGTGGTGGCGGCAGGAATGCGCCAAGCTCTGAGACAGGGTAATTTGGCTGAAGCACAAAAACAGTTGGATAAGCTGCAACAATTGGCACCCGACTCAGAGGCTTATCAGCGGGCTAAACTGCTGTTGGCGCTGACTAAGCCGGAGGTACGCCAACAATTACAACAAGCGCGTCTGTTAGCGACCGCCGGGCGGGTGACTGAGGCCAAAGTTCAATATGATCAACTGTTGCAAGGCAAACCACCAACACTGGATCTTGCTGTGGAATACTGGCGGTTGGTCGCACGTGTACCGGGGCAGGAAGCTCTCGCCACCCAGAAATTAGCCGCGCTTGATCAACAATACCCCGGTAATGTCGCGCTGCGAATGGCCTTGGCGCGCCTGTATTTCAATCAGCAAAATGCCACGCAAGGCTATGCCACATTGGAGAAAGTGGCCGCGGACCCAGTGGGAGCTTCAGATGCCGCAGACTTGTGGATGGAGACTGTCAAAACCATGACTGTCAGTCCACAAAGCGTGGCGGCGCTGACCCATTTCCTCGACATCTTCTCGTCTGGTCCTCAGGCTAATATCGCCCGTCAAGCATTGGCCAGCCAGCAGGCCATGCTGGCTTCACCGACTTATCAAGCGCGTTTAAGTGGATTGGCAAAAGTAGACAGCGGTGGCGGGGCGGCGGCTATCCCCGCACTAAAACAGGCACTGGCTGCCGCACCTAATGACCCCGAGATACTCGGCGCGCTGGGTCTGGCATATGCCCGTAGTGGTGACCGTGCCCAAGCTCTGCGCTTGTTTGAACTGGCGCAAAAATCAGATAAAGATGGTCTGAAAAGCGACAAGTGGATCAGCCTGATAAAAACCAATCGCTACTGGCTGCTAAATGACGAGGGGGATAAAGCGCTGAAAGCCGGTAATACCGGGGTGGCACAACAGAAATACCAGCAAGCGCGCCATATTGATGGCAGCGACAGCTATGCATTGATTGGTTTGGCTGATGTTGCCGTGGCCCGTCATGATGATAAAACGGCCGAGCAGTATTATCAGCAGGCACTCCGTCTGGACCCATCAAACGGCAGTGCGGTACGAGGGCTAACCCATATCTACCAGCGCGAATCGCCGCAAAAAGCACTGAGTTATCTGAGCAGTTTACCACGCAGTCAACAAGCCAAAATGCATGACACATTAGACAGCCTGCAAGTCGATATGCTGAAACAACAAGCCGAAAATCTGGCGGCGCAGCAACAATGGCATCAAGTAGCGGAAAAATATCGCCAGGCGCTGAAGATGGCCCCGGACGATGTCTGGATAACCTACCGGCTGGCACAAGCGTTAGCGCAAGAGGGGCATTTGGTGGAAGCTGACGCACAGTTCCACCAATTAGCGAGCCGTAAGCCGAAAGATCCCGAGCAGGTATATGCCTATGCGCTGTATCTCTCCAGCACCGGGCGTGATAGTCAGGCATTGGCGCATTTGGCAACACTGCTAACCCTGCACTGGAACGATAATATCCGCGCTTTAGACCAGCGCTTGAAATTTGCTCAGCTACTGACATTAGCTCGCCAACTGCGGGCTAGTGGTGATGAAGTGGGGGCGATAACCCTATTACGTCAACAGCCAGCCAACACAGCCATTGACTTGACGCTTGCTGATTGGGCGTTGGAGCATGGTGACTATCACACAGCACTGGTGGGGTATCAGCGAGTTCGGGCGCGCGAGCCACAAAACCCCGATGCTATTCTGGGTGAGATTGAGGCTTATATTGCCGAAGGCCGTCTCAGTGACGCTCGCCAATATTTACAACATGAGCCACTTTCCGGTGACGGGACTAACTCAAGCGCTCAGCGGCGGATAGCCAATGCCTGGTACGGCGTGGGTGAACCACAAAAAGCGGCAGAGATCTTCCAGCACTTGAAACCGGCGGCAGCTAAAGGGGGACCCTCACAGGATAATGCATTGATATTCCGTGATTCAGGTCGATTAGCACAAGCGCAGGGGCAACCCGCTGCGGCACAAGATGATTTCAAACATGCCATGGTAGCCAGTGGTATCACACCGACACTGGCGGCGGATAACGACAGTTATACCTTGCTGACCCGCAATCAGGCCACCGATGGCTGGCTTAAGCGGGGCATTCGTTCTGATGCCGCTGACCTTTACCGCCAGCAGGAGACCCGTATCACGATTGATCATGACTACCTGCGGTCAAGCGGCACGGAAGGGATCTCTGATCTCCGAGCGCACAACACCATGTTGCAGGTAGATACCTCGCTGGCTGATGGTCGGGCTTTCTTACGAACAGATACGGTGCAGATGGATGCCGGGACCTTTGACAAGAATGCCCGATATAAAGCCGGTACCTGTTACCAGACAGAAAAGCCATGTCAGACTAATCTACATCAACAGGCAACGGGTACCAGTGTTGCCGTGGGCTGGCAAAATGACAGTTGGGAAACTGATCTCGGTACTACACCGATGGGTTTTGATGTCGTTGATGTGGTCGGTGGGCTGGCATACAGCAATAGTTGGAATCATATTGGCTGGACCGCCACGGCGTCACGTCGGCCAATATCCAGCTCGATGCTGGCCTTTGCTGGAGCCAAAGATCCGAATACCAATGTGACCTGGGGGGGCGTGCGTGCCAACGGTGTGAGCCTGGGAGCCAGTTATGACCGAGGTGAGGCTCACGGAGTGTGGAGCGATTTAAGTTATCACTATCTGACCGGGCAGAATGTGGCGGATAACCAGCGGCTGCGCTTTATGACGGGTTATTATTACAAGCTAATCAACGAAGATAACCGCCGTGTTACCGTCGGTTTGAACGGGATGTGGTGGCATTATCAAAAAGACCTCAGCGGTTATACGCTAGGCCAGGGCGGGTATTACAGCCCGCAAAAATATCTGTCACTGGCTATTCCGGTAAATTATCGGCAGCGGACGGCTAACTGGTCGTGGGAGTTGGGTGGGTCGGTGTCTGTTTCACATTCTGCAACTAGCTCACGGGCACGTTATCCACTGCAAAATCTGCTCAACCACAGTATCCAGACTATTCCAGACCGGTATGAACCCGATGATGGTGATAGCAGTAATGGGGTGGGTTATACCTTGCGCGCCTTGATCGAGCGCCGGTTGAGTTCGCATTGGACATTGGGGGCTGGGGTTGATATCCAGCAGGCGAAGGACTATACCCCAAGCCATGCACTTATCTACTTGCGTTACTCTCTGGCTGGATGGCAAGGCTCTCTGGATATGCCACCACAGCCATTGGTGCCATACGCAGATTTTAAGTAATCATTGGGTCGTGATGATTTGCACGAAAAAACAACGTTAGAGTGAGAAATAGCACTCTGACGTTGCGATCCTGATAGGAAAAGACTGAAACCCACGGTATTCTTCCCCTCCGGTTTGGTTTCATCAGATAAAATCTGAACGCGATCGAGTATCATACACCCAAAGTAACTGACTCGCTGTGAGCGAGCCATAAGCTGATGCTGGTTAGTGCTTCGTGAGTGGAGAGCCGCTAACATCGCTGCAACTTCAAGCAAGAAGGGTATACTCAGACAGCATCGACGAGTCGCCATATCACCATGGCACCCTCTTATATTATTCAGTTGGCATTGGCGGAGAGCGAGTTTGCAGGTAAGGCGTTCATTAACGATTAAACAAATGGCGGCAGTGGCAGTTGTGGCACTGGTGACCATCTGTATTTTTATCGTCCTTCAGTTGTTCCACTTTGTGCAGCAGCGCAAAGATGACTACGCCAAGCAGTTGGAGAGCATTGCATATTCGGTTCGCCAACCGTTGTCAGAAGCCATACTAAGTGTCGATGTCCCACAAGCCAAAAAAATCCTCAATAGCTTGTTACCGATTGGTATTCTCAGCCGCGCTGAAGTGATATTACCGAATCAGATTCAGGTATTACATGCTAACTTCCCCACAGAACGGCCTGTTCCACGCTGGGCTAAGCGTATTTTTTCCCTGCCAGTACAGATAACAATACCGCTGTATGCACTGGAGCGGGTATCCGCAAATCCGCAGCCACTGGCACATTTAGTGTTGCGAGCCGACTCATTTCGTATGTATCAGTTCATTCTCAGTGCATTGTCGGCCATGCTATCGACCTATTTGTTACTGGCATTGGTACTTTCGGTCTCTATCGCCTGGTGTATTAATCGCCTGATTATTCATCCATTGCGGGCGATGGCCAAAGAGCTGGAAAAGATTGGTCAGCAAGGTGTGCTTAACCACCAACTGTCCTTACCTGCCCACCATCAGGATGATGAATTAGGCGTACTGGTACACAATTACAACCGTAACCAGCAACTATTAGCCGAAGCTTATACGGATATGACCCGTATAAATACCCGTTTCCCGGTGACTGAACTCCCCAACCGCCCGTTGTTTATGGCTCTACTTGAGCAGGAAATTGCAGCTGGCATGCATGCTGAGAAATTCCACCTGTTAGTCATTGGCATTGAAACATTGCAAGAAGTGTCCGGCGTAATGAGTGAAGAGCAGCACCGGCAGCTCTTGCTGACTATGGCACAGCAACTTGAACAATGCATTGATGAAAACAGCTTGCTGGCGCAACTGAGTAAAACTGAGTTTGCAGTACTTGCCAGAGGGATCAGCCGCCCGTTCCCGGCGATGCAGTTGGCGCGGCGGATTATGCTGCAAATTACTCAACCCTTAGTCTTTGGCAATATGCAACTGCGGCCCAGCGCCAGTATTGGGATTACTGATTACCAATACCAAGATGAAACAGCCGAGTCTCTGATGGGCAATGCCAGCACTGCGATGATGGCCGCTCACCATCAGGGGCGAAACCAGATTATCGTGTTTGAGCCGCATTTGACTGAGAAAACGCAAAAGCGACTGACTCAGGAGCATGACATTTTACAGGCAATTGAAAATCACGACTTCAGGCTGTTTTTACAACCCCAATGGAATATGCAAGATCAGCGGGTTATCGGTGCAGAAGCGTTGTTACGCTGGCCCCAACCGGATGGCAGTTATCGTTCCCCTTCAGAGTTTGTCCCCGGAGCGGAAGAGGGGGGCGTGATGATGCCACTAGGTAACTGGGTACTGGAAGAGGCATGCCGCATTCTGGCTGACTGGAAAGCACAAGGGATTACCCTATCTTTGGCAGTAAATATTTCGGGTTTGCAGGTGCAGAGTGATCAGTTTTTACCGCATCTGAAAACCATCATCGATCAGTATCAAATCGACCCGCGCCAATTATTACTGGAAATAACCGAAACCGCCCGTATTCAGAATCTGGATGAAGCTCTCGGGCTACTGCGCGAATTACAAGGGCTAGGTTTGTCGATCGCTTTGGATGATTTTGGTATGGGATATTCAAGTCTTCAATATCTCAATCATCTGAAAGGCCTACCAATCAGCATGATTAAGCTCGATAAATGCTTTGTGGAGCACCTGCCAGAAGATGATGTAATGGCGCGAATAATCGCCACTATCTCAGAAGTATTAAAGCTGCGAGTGATGGCCGAAGGTGTCGAGACCGATGAGCAACGTCAATGGTTGCTAAACCACGGCATTTACTGCGGGCAGGGTTTTTTGTTTTCGGAGCCGTTACCGCGAGAGGTGTTTGAGGCGCGCTACATCCTTCGTCCTTGACGCCGCAGCGTTGTTAGCTGCACTCGTATACTCGGCCCATCCTTGGGCCTCGCCTCGTTGAGGCCGCTGCAAGCAGCGTTCAAATCTGCTCCCGGCAGATTCGTCACCCGAATCACTGACTTGAGTCAGCTCATCCTACGGGCTAGCATAAATGCTGTCCAAATAGATTCCCGACCAATTTGCCGTTTGCTGGCTGCCTGGCCGTTATTCCATTTCAGGGGTATTGCGTTGAAGCCAGCGGTAAGTTTATCACTACTGGCTATGTGCAAATTACCAAAAGATGGGCCTTGTATTTTTATAAAAAAAAGCATGATGTTAGTTTGTATTTATCGAGAATTAAGTTAAATGAATGTAGGATAAATGTACTAACACAGGCAAATAAAAAATAAAATTCCCACTCCGTTGTAGGAATTTTATTTTTTATTTGTAGGCTAAAATACCGGGTATTTGGGATTGTTTACCCCCCAAAATGGAAATGGATTATTTTATTCTTTAAAATAAAAACATAATAATCTGCTAAAATGATCTTAATCCACATTAACGATTACTTTTCTATATGTAGACGATCTAAAAATCTTCGGAAAAGACAGTATTCGGTATAATATACTGCAAAACAATATTGCTTTCAGACCATTGATCTGCAATATCGGTGTTTACTAGATGAATCGATCACGTATACTTTAATCCATAGCAAGTGAGCACAGCGACAAGGATGTTTCAGGTTTCTAAGTCGCTTAATATACAGCACGGACATTGTGAATATTAGAAACCCGCTTTACTCCCGCTCTTAAAAGATATTTAAAATATCGTTTTCGCTACCTAGTATATATATTGAGCTTCGACATTTATTGGATGGTTGAAAAAACTCATTACTGGTCTTATTGCCCAGCAGCGATAAATAAATATCTAATGGATTCTTGTGGAATAACCACCACCAAATTAACACAACAGTACTGAGTTATTTAACTCATACATCTATTATTAATTGGAAATATAAATGAAAAAGTTAGCTATTATTGCCTCAATCGTTGCTGCATTCGCGGGTGTTAACGCTGCTCAAGCCGCTTCTACCGGTACCATCACCTTTAACGGTGAACTGACAGCGTCTACTTGTGACGTATCCGTCGACGGCCAGGGTGCAGACGCAACCGTGGTACTGCCAACTGTCGGTACCAACCAGTTGACTTCTGCTAACCAGGTTGCTGGTAGCACAGGCTTTAACATGGCGCTGAGCGACTGTGCTGGCACCCTGAAAACAGTTTCTGCTTTCTTTGAAGCAGGCCCAAGTGTCGATGTGGTTACCGGTCACCTGAAAAATGTAAGCGGTACTGCCGGTCAGGTTAGCCTGGAACTGCTGGACGCGTCTAACGCCATGACGCCAATTAAAGCCGGTAACAGCAACCAGACGACCAGCACGACTTATATTGATGCTTCTACGGGTTCTGCTTCACTGCCGTATGCGGTTCAATATTATGCTGATGGCGCAACCACTGCCGGTACAGTTATCAGCAACGTGGTTTACTCTATCCAGTACAAATAAGTATTAACAAGTAAAACGTAAATTTTAAAGGGCAGATATCTGCCCTTTTTGACGATAAGCACTAAAATTAAAGCATGCACACATTCATTAAGTGTCGAGGTTGTTATGAACAGCACTAACCGTCTTTTATTAACTGTATTTTCAGCCTTGTTCTTGATTCTATTTGTCGGACGCTCTGTTCAGGCCAGTGTGGTTATTACCGGCACCCGGGTAATTTATCCGGAAAAACAAAAAGAAGTGACGGTAAAGGTTAATAACACCGGCACCGGCCCGGTGGTATTACAAAGCTGGATTGACAATGGGGATGTGAATGCCCGCCCGGAAACCTTGAAAGTGCCTTTTGTGCTTACGCCTCCAATCAATCGCGTCGAGCCAAATAAAAGCCAGACATTACGCATCAGTTATACCGGAGCCTCTTTACCCACAGATAAAGAATCGGTGTTTTGGTTGAACGTATTGGAAATTCCCGCGAAAGTGGATTCGGGTAGCAGTCAGAATTATTTGCAGATGGCGTACCGCTCCCGTATTAAATTGTTTTTCCGTCCCGCAGGGTTAGTGGGTAATGCGAATGATGCTGCACAATCTTTAGTCTGGACCAACGTCCCTGGCGGACTTAAAGCCACCAATCCGACACCGTTTCATGTTTCTTTGGTCACGGTGGGGATAACGGGCAGTAAAACAGCGCCGGTTGAAGGCCAAATGATTAGCCCTAATAATTCGCTGACCTTTTCGTTACCGGGAAATACCGCCGGCAATAACGTTGATTTTGAATTTGTTAATGATTATGGCGCACTCAATAAACTGAGTCAGCCCATTAAACCTTAATTTAATTTATATACAGCAGTTATACACAGCGTCCGCTGGTTATCTCGTGGGGGCGGAATACGTCTGTACACTACGGAATAATTGAATAATGAAACACCCTGCAATGCCTTTTTCAGCAGAACGGCGTACCCGCAATGTTGGTTTAACACCCGTTGCGGCGGCGGTTATTACCGTTTTTTTGTCACCAACTGTTTTTGCTGTTGATAGCATTGGAAAAACAGAGAGTACTGTATCACTTGAGCCTAATAAACCTCAGGCGGTGGAGTTTGACAGTATTTACTTAAATACCGAACACGGTGGTTCCGGCATTGATTTAAGCCGCTTCTCGAAAGGGGGCAGCGTGCTACCCGGCACTTACCGGGCTGACATTTATTTAAACAATACCCTGATTGGCAATGAGAATGTGGAATTTAAGGCCCGCGACGATAAAAGTGTCCATGCCTGCTTATCCTCGTCGGTCATTGCCAGTCTTAATCTCAAGACAGAAGCCTTACCGCCTGAATCACTGGCCCCGCTGAAAGAAGAGGACGGCTGTGTTGATCTGGCGTCGCTGATCCCCGATGCCCAGGTGGCTTTTGACAGCGGCGAACAACGGCTGGATATCGCTATTCCCCAGGCATTGTTACTCCGTACCGCCCGTGGCACCGTCAACCCCGCGTTGTGGGACAGCGGCGTGACATCAGGGATGTTGGGCTATTCACTCAATGGCTACAGCTCCTCCGCCAACGGACAGACATTTAACTCGGCTTTTGCCGGGATTAACACCGGGGTAAACCTCGGCTCATGGTATTTCCGTCATAACGGCTCGTATAACTGGCAAGAAGACGGTGACAGCAAATACACCAGTATTAACAGTTATGTGCAGCGGGATGTCCCGGCTGCGCTGGGCCGGGTGTTGCTGGGACAATCCAATACCACCGGGCAGTTATTCGATACCGTGCCTTTCACTGGAGCACAATTCAGCACCGATGACCGCATGTTGCCAGAGTCCCTGCGTGGCTATGCGCCGGAAGTGCGCGGGATTGCCCGCACCAATGCGCTGGTGACCGTGCGCCAGAGTGGTCAGGTATTGTATGAAACCACGGTTTCGCCGGGCGAATTTATCATTGATGACCTCTATCCGACCGGTTACGGCGGCAATCTGGATGTCACGGTGCGTGAAGCCGACGGCAGCACACAGAATTTCCAGGTGCCGTTTGCGGCAGTGGCGCAATTGCTGCGCCCCGGTTCGCAGCGCTACAGCCTGACGGTGGGTAAAGTGCGCAATGATTCGCTCTCCTTTACCCCGGGTCTTTATCAGGGAACCTATCAGCGTGGTCTGAACAACAGCATTACCGGTTATACCGGGGCGCAGGCCAGTGAAGACTACTATGCCGTGCAGGTCGGGACTGCGTTCAGTACCCCGATTGGGGCGGTGGCGGTCGACGTGACCCAGGCCAATACCCGCCTGCGTAACGGCAATGAAAGTGGCCAAAGCTATCAGGTCAGTTACAGCAAGGTGATTGCTGAAACCAACAGTAACCTGAGTGTGGCGGCGCACCGCTTTTCGACTCAGGGCTATCTCGATTTCGCCACGGCGATGCAAACCCTTGATGCCGAACGTCAGGGCTATGACGCCAACAGTATCTACCGGGCAAAAAACCGCTTAACCGTGACCGCCAATCAGGGATTACCGGACGGCTGGGGCCAGATGTATATCAGTGGTTCTTTGCAGGATTACTGGAATAAAGGTGGCAGTGACCAGCAGTATCAGGTGGGTTACAGCAACAACTATAAAAGCATGACCTACGGCGTCAGCGTGAATCGCAGCCGCTCCGGGTTTGGCGAGATGCAAAATACTTATCTGGTCAGTATGAGTTTCCCGTTGGGGCGTAATGACCAGCAGAACGTGCCGCAAATGCGACTGGAAATGAACCGCAATGGTCAGGGCAACTGGGGCGAACAGGCATCGGTTTCAGGCAGTGCTGGCGAGCAAAGCCAGTTCAGTTATGGGGCAACCGCCATGAACAGCAACGGCGGGTCGGGGGCCAGTGGCAGTGTCAATGGTCAGTACCGCGGTTCTAAAGCCACCAGTATGGCGTCTTACGGTGGCGGTCGCGACTATCAGAGTGGCTCGGTCGGCATTTCAGGCAGCATGATTGCCCACCCCGGCGGCGTGACATTAACGCCGTACAGCAGTGAGACCTTTGCGGTGGTGGAAGCTAAGGGCGCTGAAGGGGCCGAAGTGTCCGGTTACTCCGGCGTGAAAATTGATTCACGGGGTTATGCCGTGGTGCCGTATCTGAGTGCCTATCAGATGAATGAGATAACCATCGATCCGAAGGGGACCTCTTATGACGTGGAGCTGGAATCCACCAGTCAGAAAGTGGCGCCGAATGCCGGTGCGGTGGTGATGGTGAAATATAAAAGTACCAAGGGCTATCCGATATTGGTGAATGCCACCCAGTCAGATGGCGAGCCGGTGCCGTTTGGCGCACAAGTGTTAGACACCAAAGGTCAGGTAGTGGGTTCTGTCGGTCAGGGTGGTCAGATTTATGCGCGGGTGAGCGAGGAGCGTGGCCGTTTGCAAGTCAGTTGGGGTGAAGGTACCGGCCAGCAATGTTACCTGAACTACATTCTGCCGCCGCAATTAGCCAACGGTAAAGCCACTGCGATGATGCGGTTTACCTCGACCTGTGTGCCCCAAGGACAAGTCAGTGAGCATCGAGCCATCACAAACTGAGAAGAACGGCATACAGAACTAAAGGGGGAATAACCTGTGCGTAAAGTATATTTAAATCAATTTTGTGTTCTGTCGATGACCGCCAAAATAGTGAACGTAATGCGTAGTTGTGCCAAAGGTGAACGAATGAAAAAAATAATACAAAGTATCGCCGGGCTTGTTTTACTCATGATGACCAGCCATAGCGTTTGGGCTGAGGTGGTTTGTGCGCCGCTGAATGGGGCCCCCCGCACGGATACGGTGCAACTCACTCCTCCGGCGATTTCAGCCGGTGCAGATATTCCAGTCGGAACGGTGATTTATCAGGGGCGCTGGAATAGTGGATCCACTGGCCTTAGCGTGATGAAATGCACATCCCCAGTAGATACCACTATGTGGCTCAATATTGCATGGGGGATTGAGCAAGCCCCTTTGCCACTGGCTAATTGGACGGGTAGCCCCTTTAGCGGTGCGGTATATCAGACCAATATTCCGGGTGTCGGGATTGCCATATCCCGGAACAACAACGCTGATGCAGCTATTTTGGGCCAGGCTAACTATCAATTCCCTGCCGATGTACAAAGTCCGGTAGCGGGTGGGTCTTATGAACCTTTCCTGAATGGCAGAACCGTCTATGTCTCATTGATCAAAATCGGCACGATTACACCTGGAAATTATAGTCTTGATGCGTCAACACTGCCGTCTGCCAGTATCTCTATTGTTAACCCACTGACTCACTCTGCAACAACAGGGCTTCCGGTCAAAGCTAATGTGATCAAGTTTCAGGGGCAGTTAACGGTCTCTGCCCAGACCTGCACGACACCGAATGTGAATGTGAATATGGGGAGTTATGAGAAACGGCAATACTTTACGGCTATTGGTGCCACAACGCCGTGGGTAGATGCCTCGATTACCTTGACAAATTGCCCTACTTTTTATGGCTTCTATAATGCGAACAATAGCACGCTGATGTTTGATTACAGCACCGGCACGGGTGCTGTAGCAACGTCAACCAGTAACAGTATTGGTGTGCGATTAACACCCACTAGCAATGTTATTGATTCGACAAGTGGAGTGATGGCTATCGATTCAACAGTATCAGGAGCCGCATCGGGTGTAGGCATACAAATCGGTTGGGGTGTGAGCAACCAGACGCCAACACTCTTTAACTTTGCCGCAGAACAAACGTTAACGCTGCCAAAAGATGGCAGTTCTACGATACGCGTTCCACTGGTGGCTCGTTATATTCAAACAGAAGCGAACCCCATGCCAGGTAAAGCGAATGGTAAAGCCGTATTCTTGATCAATTACTATTAACTAAATTGTTGTATCAAATTTAATTAAATTAATAACATGGCCTTTATGGGAGGCGAGGTGCCGCTGAAGATAAAGCGGCACCGTTGCAACGTTGGTTTTGGTGCTTACCAAAAAACGGGTTGAGGTAACCGGTGGTATTGGCCATTCGCTGGCTGCTCCTCTTGGTCTACAGATTGTGCTGGTGTAATCACTGCAATATGGCTAGATATCAGAACTTTCATCTATGCAGGAAATATCAAGATATTATCTTTTCTTATATTAATTAACCTTAATTTTTAATAAGAAATATCCGTCATACCTTGGTTCGGCGTGTATATCCACTAATCCTTTGCCCACAAGAAAATAGCAAATATCATCTGTAGTGTAAAAGTGATTAAAACTATCAATAATACCCATATGAAAATATTGGACTAGGATGTATTTGCCTTATATTCGCTTGTACCTACAATATTATTGCCTACCACGTCAAGACTATTTATCCCTCACATTATCCTCTTTAAAATAGCGACAATCCCTTGCTATGCCTACGTTGCAGCAGAATTATTACAGACGAGAGACATTGGTTAAAACTATTTACTTTGAACCATGTCACATAAATGGATATTGGTTTTATTAATTTCAAACTATCGGTCATGGATCTCGGAACTTAATATCAAAATAAATAGAATTATGTTTCATAAATGTCTTTTGTATTTATCATAATAATACTTATCTTTATTAAAATAAGGGAAATTGGAATGAAATTTAAATTACTATCTCTGGCAATGGCATCACTTATCAGCACTAGCGCAATGGCGGTAACTATTGACTATCGTCATGAAATGCAAGATCAAAGTGGTAACACCCACAAAGATCGTTTATTAATGTCACATCGTTTTGCAAATGGCTTCGGTTTGTCACTGGAAGGCAAGTGGAAAGGAGCTCAGGACAAAGATAAAGCATTTAATGAAACAGTCAGCAATGGTACTGAAGTCGTTGCCAGCTATGTATACAAAATTGATAATACATTTTCTATTGAACCAGGTTTCTCATTAGATTCAAGCTCCACAGCCAATAGTTATCGTCCTTACCTGCGAGGTAAGGCTAATATCGTTGACGACCTCTCTGTTTCCTTCCGTTATCGTCCTTATTACAAACGCACCAGCGCCAATATTAATACGCCAAAAGATACATCTGAAAATGGCTATAATCTGACGAGCGTGGTTAGCTATAAATTCTTTAAAGATTACCAATTAGACTATGAGCTGGACTACAAACAAGCCAATAAAGCTGGGGTTATACTGGCAAATAACGAGAACTACGATTGGAGCCATGATTTTAAATTGACTTACAAGTGGGATAAAAACTGGTCTCCTTATATGGCAGTGGGTAACGTTGCTGGCAGCAAAAATACCAACGAACGTCAAACCCGTTATCGCGTTGGGGTGAAATACAGCTTCTGATCCATTATTGAAATAATCAGATTCTGACCTCAGGGGGTCACACCTCACATAACGATTTTTGACAGGTAGCAAGTAATGAAAAAAAGAGCGTTATTCTTGAGTATGGCAGCGCTGGCAACGCTGTATATACCCGCTGGACAGGCAGCGGATACCGATCGTCTCACTGTCGTGAAACAGTATGTCGATAACGTGTTAAGCAAAGCTTCAGATACTTACCACGGCGATAAGCCCAGCCCGTTATTGGCGGATGGTGTTGACCCCCGTACTGGCCAACAAATGGAATGGATATTCCCCGATGGCCGTCGGGCTGTGTTATCAAACTTCTCAGCACAACAAAATCTGATGCGTGTCATGAGCGGCCTGAGCCAGCTTACTCAGGACGCCCGTTACCAAAAACGCGCTGAAGATATCGTTCGTTATCATTTCCAAAATTATCAGGACCCGAGCGGCTTACTCTATTGGGGCGGCCATCGCTTTGTCGATTTGAAAACGCTGCAACCAGAAGGGCCGAGTGAAAAAGAGATGGTGCATGAACTGAAAAATGCCTATCCCTACTATGACCTGATGTTCAGTGTTGATAGTGATGCCACTGCCCGGTTCATTCGTGGTTTCTGGAACGCCCATGTTTATGACTGGCGTATTCTCGAAACCAGCCGCCACGGCGAATATGGCAAACCAATGGGGAAATTATGGGAAAGTAAATTCGAGCAACAGGCCCCCTTCTTTGCAACCAAAGGGCTTAGCTTCCTCAATGCAGGTAATGATCTGATTTATTCCGCCTCTCTGCTTTATAAACATCAGCAGGAGCCAGAGGCATTAGTGTGGGCTAAGCGTTTGGCCTCGCAGTATGTATTGCCACGTGATGCGAAAACCGGTCTTGGTGTTTATCAGTTTACCCAAGCTCTTAAACGGGAAGAGCCAACAGATGACGCAGATACCCACTCCAAGTTCGGTGACCGCGCCCAGCGTCAGTTTGGCCCAGAGTTTGGCCCGGCAGCATTGGAAGGCAACATGATGCTCAAAGGGCGCACCAGCACGCTTTATTCTGAAAATGCGCTGATGCAACTGCAACTGGGTAAAGATCTGGGCAATCAAGGGCAGGATTTATTGAAATGGACCGTGGATGGCCTAAAAGCATTCGCGCAATATGCTTATAACGATAAGGACAACACCTTCCGCCCAATGATTGCTGATGGGCAGGACTTATCCAATTATACACTGCCGCGTGATGGCTATTACGGCAAAAAAGGCACCGTACTCAAGCCGTACAAAGCGGGCAACGAATTCCTGATTTCATATGCCCGTGCTTATGCCATTGATAATGATCCACTGTTGTGGAAAGTGGCTCGCGGTATTGCAAACGATCAGGGGCTGGGTGATCTCGGCACAGCACCGGGTAAAGAGGTGAAGATCAAGTTGGATACCACCAACAGCGATCCTTACGCATTGTTTGCTTTGTTGGATCTCTACCATGCCAGTCAGGTGGCGGAGTATCGGTTATTAGCAGAGAAAATCGGCGATAACATCGTTAAAACCCGCTATATCGATGGTTTCTTTATGGCTTCACCGGATCGTCAATATGCAGATATAGATGCCATTGAGCCTTACGCTTTATTGGCGCTAGAGGCTTCACTACGCAATAAACCACAGGCAGTAGCCCCTTTCCTGAATGGTGCTGGTTTTACTGAAGGTGCTTACCGAATGGACGACGGTTCAGCCCGGATCTCAACCCGTGATAATGAACTGTTCTTGCTCAATGTGGGTGAGAAGCTGCAACCGAACGGCCGTAAATAGTCCCGACAGCGGCCCGTGCTGGGGCCGCTGTTGGTAAAGTGCCGGGCAGTGGCTTCCCAGGGTTGCTTGTCCCGGCGCTTTCCTCTCGGGTTTCTGTGTCGTGATAAAAAGGATAGGTTGATGAAAAAACAGGTTTTAGCCACTCTGGTGTTAGGTTCGTTGTTCTGCGCATCGGGTTATGCCGCGCAGATTGTTGCTGTCACTGCATCGGGTTATGACAGTGAGAAAGGCCATGTTCCGGCGAATATTGCCGACGGCGATGTAAAAACGCGTTGGGCAGCATCGGGAGATAGCTGGATTCAACTGGAATTGGATAAAGCGCAATCCATTGAAAATATTCTCGTGGTTCCATTTAAACCCACCGAACGCAAGCTGAAGTTCTCCATCGCCTATTCCAGTGATGGGAAGAGTTGGCAGCCGCTGGCGCAAGGGCTGGAAACCTCTACGGCGAACAAAAGCGGTGAGAAGCTGACTTTTACACCGGTGACAGCCAAATATATCAAGCTGGACACTTTTGGCACAGATATCAATAAGTGGAGTGCCATTAACGAAGTCGCCATTAACAGTGCTGCCACCGCGCCCACCCGGGCAATTAAATAAGCTTACTGGAAATGGCTAACTCGCCCCCTTGACCAATCATCCTTAAAGGGGGCTATTGCTGCAATACATCGGCTGTTCACGTCGTTCAAAAACCTTCTTTTTCCCCGACACACCATCCCGATTATTTATCTCATTTCTACCCCTTCTGCGGACTAATCATTTTGGTTAATTGTCTGGTTGATCTGTCTGTTTTTCCGTTGTTGCTCTCGCTTGAAGCGTTTCAGTTCTTAATTTCGTGTTAAGGGTGCAATCCAGTGCAACTAATAATTTCCATATTGTTATGAGGGTGTTATTTTCCGCGCAAGCACGGATAAAAAAGAAGTGTCACTCAATCATCACAAAGAGTTAAGCGACAGGCTGCCGTGTATTTACCCAAAAGGACATAGTCATGAAAGTTTCAATATTTAAAAGTCTTTATTTTCAGGTGTTAACGGCGATTACCTTGGGCGTATTGTTAGGGCACTTTTACCCTGACCTCGGCGCTCAGATGAAACCTCTGGGTGATGGATTTGTTAAACTAATTAAAATGATTATCGCACCCGTGATTTTCTGTACCGTGGTTACCGGTATTGCGGGCATGGAAAGTATGAAGGCCGTTGGCCGTACCGGTGCGATTGCACTGCTCTATTTTGAAATTGTCAGCACCATTGCACTATTGATTGGGCTGGTGATTGTTAACGTGGTGCAACCCGGTGCCGGTATGAATATCGACCCGGCAACTTTGGATGCCAAAGCAGTTGCACTTTATGCCGAACAAGCCTCGCAACAAGGGATTGTGCCATTCTTGCTGGATATCATCCCAGGCAGTGTGGTGGGCGCGTTTGCCAGCGGTAATATTCTGCAAGTATTGATGTTTGCTGTTCTGTTCGGTTTTGCCCTGCACCGTTTGGGTGAAAAAGGTCAGCTCATCTTTAATGTTATCGAGAGTTTCTCCCGCGTTATCTTCGGTATCATCAATATGATTATGCGCCTGGCGCCGATTGGTGCTTTCGGTGCGATGGCCTTTACTATCGGTAAGTATGGTGTCGGCAGCTTGGTGCAACTGGGGCAGTTGATTATTTGCTTCTACGCGACCTGTATTCTGTTTGTGGTGGTGGTGCTGGGGTCAATTGCGAGATTCAATGGCTTTAACATCTTCAAATTTATCCGCTATATAAGAGAAGAACTGCTGATCGTATTGGGGACGTCATCTTCTGAGTCCGTGCTCCCGCGCATGCTCGATAAGATGGAGAAAGCAGGGTGTAAGAAATCGGTGGTGGGGTTGGTTATCCCGACCGGTTACTCCTTTAATCTGGACGGCACCTCTATCTACCTGACCATGGCGGCAGTGTTTATTGCGCAGGCGACCAACACCCATATGGATGTTATTCATCAGGTCACATTACTTGTAGTACTGCTGCTCTCCTCAAAAGGTGCGGCCGGTGTGACAGGCAGTGGCTTTATTGTGTTGGCGGCGACCATCTCTGCGGTTGGGCATTTACCACTGGCCGGGTTGGCGCTGATTCTGGGTATCGATCGCTTTATGTCCGAAGCTCGCGCCCTGACTAACCTGATAGGTAACGGTGTGGCAACTATTGTGGTTGCCAAATGGTGTAAACAACTGGATAACGACCAGTTGCAGGCGGTGTTATCAAACAAAACACCACCTAACAGTGAGATAAAAAACGGTCTTTCTTCTTCGTAGCATCAAGTGCGAAAGATATAACCAAGATTCAGTCGATTAGTACGACCAAATCACTACCGGTGGCTTGCTGTCACCGGTAGCACCTCTGCACTATAATCGCGAAAATAATGCCCCGCGATCCATTTTCTGGTGTTAAATACCCTTTAGCTACTATTTTTTACTCTGTTGAGTGACATCGGCAAAAGCATGCGGTCTAACAGAATGGTACACTGCCACCTCCGGTTTTCACGGTGGCGTTGACCGTTGATTTTTCGCCTAATAATGACGGCAGAGCGATCAGTTTGTGATGGCTGGACTGGGGTTATTAAAGCTGGATTGGTTTATGCATGTCTTTATGGCTGCCATATCGATGGCGCTGACAAGTTAAACATGGGCTGTTCGGGTGAAAACACGACTGGCTGGTGTAAATTTGTATCGTTTTAAAATTGGATAGTTTATTAAGTAGGGGTTCACATGCAGGGCACCAGAATTCGTCTCATAGTTGGTGGATTATTGTTGGCTGCCGCCAGCAGTAATGTGCAGGCTGAAGCACTACAACCCGATCCTGCTTGGCAGCAGGGGAAGTTAGAAAACGGGTTCTCATGGCAGTTGCTGGCTACGCCGCAACGCCCAAGCGATCGGATCGAGTTACGTCTGGTTGTTAATACTGGCTCATTATCTGAAAGCGCACAGCAAGTTGGCTTTGCCCATCTGCTACCACGCCTGGCATTAATGAGTAGCGCGAGTTTTACTCCCGCCCAACTTCAGTCGCTGTGGCAACAAGGGGTCGATAACGAGCGCCCGTTGCCACCGGCCATTACATCTTATGATTTCACGTTATACAGCTTAAGTTTGCCCAATAACCGCCCCGACCTGATGAAGGAAGCGCTGGCCTGGTTATCTGATACCAGTGGCAAGCTGGCTGTAAATGAACAAACCGTTAATGCAGCACTGAATGGTGCCACCGATCCTATTGCCACTTTCCCGCAAAATATTCAGGAACCTTGGTGGCGTTATCGGCTTAAAGGTTCTTCTTTGATTGGGCATGATCCGGGTCAACCTGTGGCGAAGCCGGTCGATGTCGAAAAGCTAAAACAGTTTTATGAACAGTGGTACACCCCGGATGCGATGACGTTGTACGTGGTCGGAAACGTGGATAGCCGCAGCATTGCCGCCCAAATTGGTAAAGCGTTCTCTGAGCTGAAAGGGAAACGCGCGACACCTGCACCGATTGCGATGTTAGCGCCATTGCCGCCAGAGCCGGTAAGCCTTATTAATGAACAAGCGGCACAAGATACGCTATCGCTGATGTGGGATACCCCATGGCATCCTATTCAGGATTCCATCGCATTGAGCCGCTACTGGCGCAGTGATTTGGCGCGCGAGGCACTGTTCTGGCATATCCAGCAAGTGTTGGATAAAAGTGATCAGAAGAACCTGAAGCTGGGCTTTGATTGCCGGGTGCAATATCAGCGTGCGCAATGTGCTATCCACTTGAATACGCCGGCTGAAAACCTGACGCCAGGGATGAGTTTTGTCGCCCGTGAACTGGCTAGCTTGCGCGCTAATGGCCTGAGTCAGGCTGAGTTTGATGCGTTGATGGCGCAGAAAAATGATCAGCTAAGTAAGTTGTTTGCAACCTATGCCCGGACTGATACCGACATTTTGATGAGCCAACGTTTGCGTTCACAGCAAAGTGGCGTAGTGGATATCGCCCCGGAACAGTACCAGAAGTTGCGCCAGGCATTCTTGTCGGGTTTGACGCTGGCTGAGCTTAATCAGGAATTGAAACAGCAGTTATCGCAAGATACCACGTTGATTCTGACGCAGCCGAAAGGCGAGCCAGAAGTGAATGTGAAGGCATTACAGGCGGCGTATAACGCAATTATGACACCCCATACGGTGGTGCCAGAGGATGCCACGCCAACAGTAGCGGCAGCGGAAGCAGCACCACCAACACCGACCACTGCGCAGTAATCAAAAAAGCCCGG
The DNA here is from genome assembly GCF_052217145.1 of Yersinia sp. 2541 StPb PI. Classification (NCBI taxonomy): domain Bacteria; kingdom Pseudomonadati; phylum Pseudomonadota; class Gammaproteobacteria; order Enterobacterales; family Yersiniaceae; genus Yersinia; species Yersinia sp. 2541 StPb PI. The sequence goes on from NZ_JAZGQB010000001.1 coordinate 133,808, forward strand.
GCGGTATGTGCCGGGCTTGTCGTTAATGAAATGAATTCATGACGATATGAAGCAGCAGAGGCGGACCGTAGCGACGTCAGTCACCGGCCGCCTGAACCTGTTGGCGAGTATCAAACTGCTGGCATTGCTGCCAGTGGAATGATAGCACCACGATATTGAATCACCGTGCTGGCTGTTAAATGGCCACGTACTGCTGCGTCGTGGGCGCTACCGCCCGTTAAGCGAACCGCCAGATAGCCCGCACTGAAGGAATCCCCCGCAGCAGTGGTATCCACCACTTTCTCTTTCGGCAGTTTGACCGCGGGAACATCATATTGATGGGCTTCAAAACCGTCTTTTACCCAGACGATACACGAGTCCGCACCACGCTTGATGATAATCTCGCTCACGCCCAAAGCCTGAGTGCTTGCAATCACCTGTTCCAGTGGCTTCTCGCCCCACAGCATATCTTCATCATCCAGTGTCAGGAACGCGATATCCGTACAGGCTAACATGTCACGGTAGGCTTCCTGAGTCTCTTGCTTGCTCTGCCACAGGCGTGGGCGGTAGTTGTTATCAAAGATAACTTTGCCGCCGTTGGCACGACAGGCGCGCAGCAATTGCAGCAGACGCTGGCGCGATGTGCTGTCCAGAATGGCCAAACTGATCCCACTAAGGTACAGATAATCAAATTTTTCCAGCCGCTGGCAGATTTCATCGGCTGCCGGGCTGGTCAACCAGAAACGGGCTGCGGCATCATTGCGCCAGTAATAGAAGGTTCGCTCACCGGTGTTGTCGGTTTCGATGAAGTACAGACCCGGCAACTTATTATCCATACGCTGAATAAGATCAGTGTGGATTTGTTCTTGCTGCCAGGCAGCCAGCATCTCTTCACTGAAGTTATCAGTCCCCAATGCGGTCACGTAATGTACATTCAAAGCCTGCTTTGATACCTGACGGGCAATATACACCGCCGTGTTCAGCGTATCACCGCCAAAACCCCGGCTAAGATCGGTACCTTTTTGTGACAGTTCAATCATGCATTCGCCGATAACGGCAATATTTTTGCTGGTCATGGAAAGCGGCCTATTTCTGAATGATGAGTCAGTGATGGGAATGATATTGGGTTATCCCCGGCTAACTTGACGTTGTAGCGTTGTTTGCAGCCGTGCTACAACGCCAATGACTTTGACTATAGTCTCACTGCTGGCTTGGTCGGAGTCAATAGTATTAAAACGACGTTTTAAATTTTTTATGATGTAGGTCGGGAAACTGACAAGTTTCCCGCCACTCAGAACAGAATTATGATGATTTCCGCAGTTCGGTGACGCTTTGACCACCAATACCCCAGTTATCAGTGTCCACTTCATCAATCACGACGACCGTAGTCGCGGGGTTTTTACCTAAGGTATCGACTAATAGTTGGGTGACTCCGGCAATTAGCTGTTTTTTCTGCTCCGCCGTCGCTCCTTCGTGAGTAATTTTAATATTTACATAAGGCATACAGACCTCCATTAACATTAATGGCATTATTGAGTTAACTACTGTAGATGGCTTTAATGTACCGTGCCAGCCCGCTTGGGAACGATAATCTGTCATGCCGCTATATAAAGTTCTGGTCGCTCGAGTCGATAACATCTCCAGAAAGAAAACCGTTTACCACAGGATGCAATCAGGCTGGCAGCGATATACACTGCCATTACTGTACGGTGTCTTGCAACATGGCGACTAAACTGATGATGACCAATAAAGTATCAGGTTTACTTGCGCCATCCTTTGCCGCTATTGATCGAAATAAAGGACAGAGCTTCTGGCGGCAATGTCAGCGTCGGTACACTTTTCAACCTATCTATCGTACATCTGGTGCGTTGCTGGCAATTGAACTGCTCACGGCTGTTTTTCATCCTTCATCCCCGGATACACGTTTAAATCCAGAGGATTACTTCAGTGCTATTAGTATCCGCGCTCGTTTGGATGTGGTACTGGAGCAGTTGAATATGATTAAGCAGTGGCACGCCATATTTGTTCATCACTCGGTACTGGTTTCGATCAACATTGATGGACAGGCATTGATGGCGATGCAAGATGATCTGCAAGCCAAATTGCTAATCGATGCTATGCCCTATATTCGCTTTGAATTACTCGAGCACGTTGATACCTCCCTTGATACTCCTTTTGCGCGTATTGCTGAAGCTGACCGACTCTGGTTGGATGATTTTGGCAGCGGGCTGGCGAATTTCACTTCATTTATCAGTTGGCGCTATGAGTACATCAAAGTCGCCAGAGATTTATTTATTGTGTTGCAAGAAAGTGAGGTTGGAAACCAACTGTTCTTCACCTTGGTCACCTTAATGGGGCGCTACTGCAAAGGGGTTATAGTTGAAGGGGTTGAGACCTCGCAGGAGTGGGCCATGGTGCAACGCTCTGATGCCGCTGCCGCACAGGGTTATTATCTGTCCCGGCCAACTTCATTTGATAGATTACAGACGCTGCCTATGTTGTTTTGTGGTTAACCTTCTCTGAGAAAAAGCACTTCCCTGCCGTGTTGCCTCTGCGCATCACCGGATTCAACTGCCCAAATAATGGATTCTGAACCATCATCGACTATGGTTAGTGTAGTCTTCTGAATCCGCATTATTAATCAGTTAGCTATTTTTATGGCTGATTTTTCGATTAAATTACCGCGAACTGACGTCCATTAAATACGCGCCTGGTGTCGGATTTAGCTTTATCTATTATGAGTACGGGCATGGAGCTGTTATGACAAAAACCGGAAAAGTGCTGACAGGTGTTGGTGGACTTATCGTGCTGCTACTGGCGGCGACGGTGATTTTCGTGATGACTTTTGACTGGAACCGTTTGAAGCCAACCATCAATGAAAAAGTCTCTGCTGAGTTGCAGCGGCCGTTTGCTATCCGTGGCAACTTGGGGGTGGATTGGTCACGTAAAGGGGATGAGCCGGGTTGGCGCGGCTGGATACCATGGCCACATATTCATGCTGAAGATTTGGTGTTGGGCAACCCGTCAGATTTAGTCAGTGATAAAACAGATAATAAAACTAACACGCTAGCCACAGATTTTCCGGCTGGGGAAATGGTCACGTTAAAACGGGTTGATGCCAGTATTGCGCCGTTGGCTTTATTGGCACAGAAAGTGTGGATCCCTCGTATCTGGCTAACACAACCGGATGCCAAGCTGCTTCGTCTGGCTAACGGTAAGAATAACTGGACCTTCAATCTGGCCAATAGCCCTACGCAGGGTGAGGCACCTTCTTCATCTTGGTCAGTGAATATTAACGATATTGTGTTTGATCGCGGTGAAATAACCCTCAGTGATGCCATTCTGAAAGCTGATTTGCACGCCGTGATCGACCCACTGGGTAAGCCATTGCCGTTTGCTGAGGTGACCGGTACTCGTAATGAGACAAAGGATAAACAGGTCACGGATAAGGCGCAGAGTCATACGCCAGATTATGTTTTCGGCTGGAAAATTGACGGTAAGTATCAGAGCCAGCCACTCACCGGCAGCGGAAAAATAGGCGGCATGCTGTCGATGAGTGATGCGAGCGTACCATTCCCGTTGCAGGCTGATGTGCGTTCTGGCTCTACCCGTGTGGTGGTAGCCGGTACCTTAACCGACCCTGGCAATCTGGCGGGATTAGATCTGCAATTGAAATTCTCCGGTGCCAGTCTGGACAACCTCTATCCCCTTATCGGTGTATTGCTGCCCGCGACCCCGCCTTACAATACCGATGGCCGCTTAATTGCCAGCCTAAAGCAAACTGGTGGCGCAGTTTATCGCTATGAAAACTTTAACGGTAAAATCGGTGACAGTGATATTCACGGCAGCCTGACCTATACCGCCAGCCAGCCACGGCCGAAATTAACGGGCAAAATGTCATCAGAAAAATTACGTTTTACTGATTTAGCCCCCTTGATTGGTGCTGACTCCAATCAGGAAAAGGCCAATCGTGGTGAGCGAAACCGGCAGCCTGCAAACAAGGTATTACCGACAGATAAGTTTGATACCAAAAGTTGGGGAGTGATGGATGCAGATGTTACGTATGCGGCTAAGCGTATCGAACGGGATAAATCATTACCTTTGAATAATCTGTCTACCCACGTGGTACTCAATCAGGGTGAGTTACGACTCGATCCACTGCGTTTTGGCATGGCGGGCGGTAACCTTAATGCCACTTTGCGGCTGAATGGCAACAAAGATCCGATGACCGGTAAGGTTGATTTGCATGCCCGTCGCCTGCAATTGAAAGAGCTGTTGCCACAGGTACAGGCGATGCGCAACAGTCTGGGGCAGTTGAATGGCGACGCATCATTTACCGCTACCGGTAACTCAGTGGCTGCGTTGCTGGCAACCAGTAATGGTAACCTGCGCTTGCTACTGAATCAGGGGCTAATCAGCCGTAGCCTGATGGAGTTGTTGGGGCTGAATGTGGGTAACTATCTGGTGGCGAAGCTGTTTGGTGATGATGAGGTGAAAATTAACTGCGCAGTGGCCGATGTGCAGTTGCGCAATGGATTGGCAACACCGCGCCTGTTTGTTATTGATACCGAGAATGCCATTATCAACATTACCGGTAATATCAACTTTGCTACTGAGCGGTTGGACTTATCGGTCAATCCAGAAAGTAAAGGGCTGCGTATTCTGACCCTACGCTCTCCGCTGTATGTGAAAGGAACATTTAAACAGCCTGATGCTGGTGTGAAAGCGGGGCCGTTGATCGCCCGTGGTGCAGTTGCTGCTGTATTGGGTGTCGCACTCACACCTGCTGCGGCCTTGCTGGCACTGATTTCGCCCAGTGAGGCTGATGAAAACCAGTGCACCCCTTTCCTGCAAAAGATAAAGCAAAAGAAATAGAGCAATAAAAGATCTATCGCCAGGCTAATGGGAGCCGGTAAATCAATCAATTTGAACAGAGTAGCGGCTGGGCGGTGAGAGCGAGTAACTAACTGCCTGGCCGTTTTAACTCTACGGAGAAGAGAGCAGCGGCGGCGGCGGTGGAGATAGCAAATTACAGTCGTGATCCTGCAATTCTTCCACGGATGCACGGTGCAGTTTCGTCAGGCTCGCCTGGCTTGCCAGTAGTAAAAATGCCCCATCAGGCAATGCGGTCATGGCTAAACCATAGCGGCCCATACTATCTTTCGCTCCAGCCACCTCATCGGCTAACAGGCGGAATGCACCTGAGTGCTGCAATTCAGCGGCTGTTGTGCGCCGCACCAGATAGTCATGACCTAACAGACCACCTGGCAGGGGCTGCCACTGCTGACGGAAGTTTGCTTCTTGCGCCGCCAGCGCCGCTTTTACCTGTGGTTTCAGGCAAGAAATATGGATATGTAAATGATCCTGACTACGCCCGTATTTTGAATTAATGGTCAGTGAAATATCCGCATCATCAATTGGTGCGCCATATTTATCGGCCATAAAGTGACGGGCTTGCCAGGCATCAAGGAAGTAGTTTGGGCTGCTGCTCGTTAACAACTGTGGGCTTTCCATGCCGCTGATTTTAGCGGTCGGCATCAACAAATACTGCAATGGCCCAACATTCGATTTATACACCACAAAACCAGCCGGTATGTCAGCCGCGACACAAGGCTGCGGGCTATGTTCTGCGACCATATGGGGAACACATTGCTGGCTGACGATTTTCCACAGTGCATCCGCATTGCTAAAACGCAATTTATACACTGTGGCCAGCACCGCAACTGCGAGTAATATCAGTAAAAACCACGGTTTTTTTATATAACGCGACACGGATAGCCCTCTGTTTTTGATAACGGCGGCCAGTGTAGTGATAAGTCAGCGAGGTGAGCAAACGCCATAATGCTTATTTATCATTAATGGGGTATTGACCCTATCTGGTTGGGCTTATTGGGTGGCCTTGTTTCCCCCGCCTTGCGGTAAGGTTTCATCCTCATCGTAGTGGGCTGTGGCTATCCAGGCGGCACAAAATAACGTTAGCCGGGCAAAAAAGTAGAAAAACGCCATTAAACCAATAACGGAGCCAAAAGCCGCCCCGGACGGCGAACTGGCAAGGCGTGGTAGCATCATCGTCATGACAAACTTAATTATCTCAAAGCCGATAGCGGCAATCAGGGTGCCGCGCAGTAACGCTTTTTTCTTAGGTTTATGGCGCGGCAGAATCCAGAATATCCATAAAAATAACAAATAGTTAGCCGCAATAGAGATCGACAACGCAATCAATGTCATAACGGGCCGTAACCAATCAATTCCCCCCAATCCTAATGCATCAACAATGGCAGATTGTGCAGCACCGGCAATTGACGTCAGTGACAGGGTGATAATCAGTGCGATAACCAACCCGGTCAGCGAGATAAAATCGCGGGCATAACGGTAGTAGAACTTTTCCTGATCCTGTGGATTACGCTCCCACACATCCCGTGATTGAGCACGAATCGCCTCGCGTAAGTTCCCCATCCAACTGATACCGGAATACAGCGCAATCGCTAAGCCAGTCAAGCCGACGGTGGTGCGCTGCTGGATTGCGGTATTTACCGTGTTTTTAAGTGTAGCGGCCAGTGTTGGATCACTGATGGTATTGACAATTTTATTAATTAATTCAGCTAATAAGTCAGGATTAGACGCCAGGACAAAACCGACTGCGGCGAAAGAAACCATCAAAATAGGGATCAGTGACAAAAAAGAAAAATACGTAATAGCTGCACCAAACTGGCTGCCCATCCGGTCATTAAAGCGATCGGTGGCACGGATAATATGAGCAACCACTGGGTAAGCTTTGATGTGGTTACTCAGCTGGGTCATATAGGAAATGGCTTTTTTACCGGTTTCAATCCCCGCCGCCAGTGGGGCTGAATTGTCTTTCGGTGCGTTCGGCATAATTCTCCTCAGTGGCCTTAATCCATGCCTTATGCAGATGATTATTCTACAAAATATGATACAAAATGGCAGCAACCTGTTGATAATAGCAGAGTCGACGTCTATCACAACCTAACCAATAGTTATGCCAGGGTGTCGGTCGGGATTCTGTATGACCACGGATATCTCGATAGCTTATGTGTGCTCAATCATCATCACCGCAGTGGTATCCACGGCCAGTGCTTCAAAAATATGTTCCACATCAGCAGAATAGCTAATGTAGTCTCCTGCGTTTAACTCAACTGCTTGATCAACTGGGCCGATTCTGGCTTTTCCTGAACTGATAATCACATGTTCAATGGTACCGGGCATATGTGCTCGGGAGCGCCTGAGTTCACCGGGTTGAACATTAATCCGATAGATATCCCGCTGTACCCCTGTGGGGCAGGCAGCAAGCAACGTCGCGGTGTAGTTCGCCTGTTCAGAAACCGCAGTAATCCCTTCATTGGCCCTGATCACCTGAACATGCATGCGCGGCTGGGCGATAAGCCGACTGACCGGAACATCCAGTGCCATGGCTAACGACCACAGTGTTTCCAGACTGGGATTACCGGCTCCACCTTCCAATTGCGATAACGTCGATTTCGCGATACCTGCACGCTTTGCTAATTCCGTTACCGTCAGCCCTAACTTCTCACGTTCCCGGCGAATAGAGGCAGAAAGCAAGCCAATCGGGGTTGCTGCATGGTCTGAGTTATCGGGTATAAAGTGAGTCATTGTTCACCATATCATTCATTTGTTCATCTTGACGAACGATTGATTGTCGTTCACCATAATAGTCACTTGTTCATTTTAATGTATTGTCTGTTGAGTGCCAAGCACTCAAATACAAAAGCATCCTGGCAGCGATTACGGAGAGAGAATGATAAAAATGAAAGCTCGCGGGGCCATGGAAATGGTCGCAGCTATGCTTATTTCCGGTACTGTGGGCTGGCCGGTTATCGCATCAGGGCAACCTGCGGTAACGGTTGTGTTCTGGCGCTGTGTATTTGGTGCATTCGCCATGTTGATCACTTGTGCCATGCTGGGTTTACTCAAACGCGGTGTGCTCACGCGACAGCATATCGTCATTGCAGTTATCGGTGGTATTACGCTGGTATTGAACTGGGTTCTACTGTTTGGCGCTTACTCTTATGCCTCCATTTCGATGGCAACCGTTACCTACCATACTCAACCCTTTATGCTGGTTGGGCTGGGGGTGCTGTTTTTTGGTGAGAAATTAACAGTAAATGCGCTCTGTTGGTTGCTGGTCGCTTTTGGCGGGATGCTGTTTATCATTATCGGGCAACCGGGGGCCATCACCTCAGGTTCTGACTACCTCTTCGGCATCATTATGGCGCTGGGGGCGGCATTTATGTATGCGGTAACGGCCGCGATTATCAAACGGCTAAAAGGCTTGCCACCACATCTGATTGTACTGATTCAGTTGTTGGTCGGCGCTATTTTGCTGGCACCCTTTGTGTGTTGGTCTGATTTACCGCTATCAGGCAGCACATGGGGATTACTGTTCATTATCGGCGTGGTTCACACTGGGTTAATGTCCGCACTGTTGTACAGCGCGATTCAGAAAATCCCGACCAGTTTGGTTGGCACGTTATCTTTTATTTATCCGGTTGTGGCGATTATTGTCGACTGGTTGGTATTCGATCACCGCTTGAGTCTCGTGCAAATAGCTGGGGCGACCGCCATCCTATTGGCTGCTGCGGGCATGAATTTTGGCTGGAAACTACTAAGGGATCACCCGCGTGAAAGTAAGAAATATTCGCGAGGATAGAATTTAAAACAATAAAAAAGGCTATCAACCCTGCGGTCCATAGCCTTTCTGATCTTTTACCAAACCTTAACGCATGGTTACAAACTCTTCTGCGGCGGTCGGGTGGATAGCGACGGTGTTGTCGAAATCTTTCTTGGTCGCGCCCATTTTCACGGCGACAGCAAACCCTTGCAAGATTTCATCCATACCGAAACCGATACCATGGATACCAACAATCTTCTCTTCCACCCCTACGCAGACTAATTTCATCCGGCATGGCTGGCGGTGCTGAGTCACCGCGCTGTACATTGCAGTGAATGAAGATTTGTACACTTTCACCTGATCGTCGCCAAACTTCTCACGTGCTTGCGGCTCAGTCAGACCAATAGTGCCGATTGGCGGATGGCTGAATACCACGGTTGGGATATTACTGTAATCCAGATGCTCATCCGGCTTGTTATTGAACAAGCGTTCAGACAAACGGCGACCCGCAGCCACGGCTACAGGGGTCAGTTCAACCGCACCGGTGTTGTCCCCGACGGCGTAGATACCTTTGACGTTAGTGTTTTGGAACTTATCAACTTCGATATAGCCTTTGTCATTGGTTTTGACACCGCTGGCAGACAGATTGAGGTTGTCAGTTGACGGTTCACGGCCAATGGCCCAAATCAGGTGGTCAACGGTGACTTCAGTGCCATTTTCCAGTTGCAGCGTTAGGCTACCATCGGCGTTTTTAATCACCGCTTTTGGTACCGCGTCGGTATGCAGTGTTGGCCCTTCGGTGTTCATCACTTCAAGCAGAGTTTCAACAATCAGCGGATCAAAAGTACGCAATGGTGCATGTTTGCGCACAAACAGATGGGTTTCTGTACCTAACCCATTGAGCACCCCGGCGATTTCTACCGCGATATAACCTGCACCTACTACGGCAACTCGCTTTGGCATCTCGTCTAATTCGAAGAAGCCATCGGAGTTAATCCCGTATTCTGCGCCAGGGATATTCGGGTGACTTGGGCGGCCACCGGTGGCGATCAGGATGTGATCAGCAGTGATTTTTTCACCGTTCACTTCCACAGTATGCGCATCAACAAAACGCGCGAAACCATGAATAACATCCACTTTGTTATTGCCTAAACCACGCTCATAAGACTGATGGATACGATCGATGTAAGCAGTACGGTTAGCGATCAGCTTTTTCCAATCGAAATGGTTCACCGTGGTATCGAAACCGTAATCTGGGCCATACAAATGAATCGCTTCTGCAATTTGCGCAGCATGCCACATTACTTTTTTCGGCACACAACCAACGTTGACGCAGGTGCCACCAAGTTGTTTAGCTTCGATCAGCGCACACTTTTTGCCGTACATGGCTGCCCGGTTGATCGACGCGATCCCACCACTGCCACCGCCAATTGCCAGATAGTCGTAATGTTTGGTCATCAGAATCGTTCCCACGTTGTTTAAAATTTGCCTAACAGTTTAACGCTTACCCGAGTTTTGTCGCAAAGGTTGCGTCAATGGCTCTGATTCGCGTGACCAATTGATTTAGGCTGTGTTTATTCTGGCACTACCCACTTCACCAGGGTATGACCATGGCCCGATGGCACCAGCACGTTGTGCAGCCACGGCAACAAGGTATTCATCTGTTGTTCTAGCTTCCACGGCGGGTTAATCACAATCATGCCAGATGCGGTCATACCATGTTGGTCACTGTCCGGGCGCACTGCCAGCTCAATTTGCAAGATACGGCGGATGCCGGTGGCTTCCAGATCCCGTAACATACGTTTGATTTGCTGACGTAAAACCACTGGATACCATAATGCATAGGTACCCGTTGCAAAGCGTTTATAGCCTTCCTGAATACCTTTCACCACATCCTGATAATCCGTTTTCATTTCATACGGCGGATCAATCAGAACAAAACCCCGGCGTGATGATGGGGGCAATTGTGATTTAAGTTGTTGATAACCATCGGCACGTTGAACTTTAGCTCGCTCATCTTTAGCAAACTCATTGCGCAGCAACGGGTAGTCGCTTGGGTGTAGTTCAGTCAGATGAATTTTGTCATCTTCACGCAATAAATGGCGGGCGATTAATGGTGAGCCGGGGTAGTAACGCAGTTTTTCACTACGGTTAAAGTAATTGATAGCACTGATATATGGCGCTAAATCAGCAGGTAAATCATCTCGTTGCCACAGTAGGCCGATACCATCAAGGTATTCACCCGTGCGCTCGGCATGCTCGCCGCTTAACTGGTAGCGACCGGCACCGGCGTGGGTATCCAAATAAAGGAACGGTTTTTCTTTTTCCTTCAAAGACTCAATAATCAGACTTTGAACGGTATGTTTAAGAACGTCGGCATGGTTGCCGGCGTGAAAACTATGGCGATAACTTAACATTTTATTTTAACCAATTGATATTCTAATTTAAATCAAGGATTTAGCGAGAATATATGCTGTAGATTGTGGCAGTGCTTTTTATCTGTGGATGCGACAAACACCCTGGTGAGAAACCGCAGCCAGCACATTATGGCAACTAGTATAAACTGTCTGGTGGATAAAAACTGAATTGCATTAATCTGTGATGAATACCTGATCTCACCTCAATGGATATAATAATGACTAACAAGATAATTGCTGAGCACTACCCAGACGCTTTGCTCTGGTCCTTTGGCGACAGTTCTGAGATGGCAGATGAATTGGCGCAATTGGTCATCAACGGCGCTAAAACAGCGACTTGTTGCTCCTATCGTGCTTATAAATCAGAAGCTTCGCCCAGTGTTGGTGATTACAATGTCATTCTCGATGGCCGAGGCACACCGGTTTGTGTCATTAGAACCATGAGCTTAACGCTGGTCCGCTATTGTGATGTCACCGCAGAAATGGCGGCCAAAGAGGGCGAGGGAGATAAAAGCTTGGTTTATTGGCAGACCGGGCATCGGGCCTTCTTTGAACGAGAGGGTGATTTCTCCCCTGAGATGCTATTGGTCTTTGAGCAATTTAAGCTGGTTGAGGTTTTTGCTACACCAGCAGTGCGAGCTTGATTGCCAAAATCGGTGGGTAATCAATAGTCGTCAGGCCGCCAGCCATTGATTTTCATGTTGATAGACCTCATGTTAATCATACATAGATAATTTATAAGTCGTCGTTGTATTCACCATCGCGGCGGTATTGAAAACGATCATTGATATTCAAAAAAATCATTGATATCCAAAACTATAATCAGGACTGCCCTATGACAAATCCGCTGTTGACCCCGTTCTCCCTGCCGCCATTTTCTGCGATTCGCCCCGAAGATATCGTGCCTGCGGTGAAATCCGCACTGGATGAATGCCGTCAAGCGGTGGAGCGGGTCGTTGCCCAGCCAGGACCTTTCACCTGGGATAACCTGTGTCAGCCATTGGCTGAGTCTGACGATCGCTTATCGCGTATCTGGTCGCCGGTCGGGCATTTAAATTCGGTCAAAAATAGCCCGGAACTGCGCACTGCATATGAACAAAGCCTGCCATTGCTGTCGGAATACGGTACTTGGGTGGGTCAACATAAAGGTTTGTATCAGGCCTATGTCAGTCTGAAAGAAGGCCCGGGGTTTGATGCATTGACAGCCCCACAGCGCAAAGCAGTAGAGAATGCGCTGCGCGATTTCCAGTTATCCGGTATCGGTTTGCAACCCGATCAGCAGAAACGTTATGGCGAAATTGTCGCCCGTTTGTCTGAGCTAGGCTCCACTTACAGCAATAACGTGCTCGATGCCACTATGGGCTGGAGCAAGTTAATTACTGATGTTAACCAATTGCAAGGCTTGCCAGAAAGTGCCTTGGCTGCGGCTAAAGCTATGGCTGAAGCCAAACAGCAGGATGGTTGGTTGCTGACACTGGATATGCCAAGTTATCTGCCGGTTCTGACCTATGCTGATAACGCTAAATTGCGCGAAGAGATGTATCGCGCCTTTGCTACCCGCGCCTCTGATCAGGGGCCAAATGCCGGTAAGTGGGATAACAGTGAAATCATGGCGGAAATTCTGACATTGCGTCATGAATTGGCACAACTGTTAGGTTTTGGCAGCTATGCCGAGAAATCGCTGGCGACCAAAATGGCAGAAAGCCCGCAACAGGTGCTTGGTTTCCTAAACGATTTGGCGAAGCGCGCCCGCCCGCAGGCTGAAGAAGAGCTGGCGCAATTACGTGCTTTTGCTGAAAAACACTACGGCGTCAATGAGTTGGCTGCTTGGGATATCACCTATTATTCAGAGAAGCAGAAGCAGCATCTGTTCTCCATCAGTGACGAGCAATTGCGACCTTACTTCCCGGAACAGCGGGTGGTGGAAGGGTTATTCGAAGTCGTTAAACGTATTTACGGTATTAGCGCCAAAGAGCGCCGAGATGTGGATACTTGGCATCCAGATGTGCGTTTCTTCGAACTCTTTGATGCCAGCGGTGAACTGCGCGGCAGCTTCTATCTTGACTTGTATGCCCGTGAGCACAAACGTGGCGGTGCCTGGATGGATGATTGCGTCGGTAGCCTGCGTCTGGCGAACGGTCAATTGCAAAAGCCGGTGGCTTATCTGACCTGTAACTTTAACGGGCCAGTCGGCGGTAAACCGGCGCTGTTCACCCATAACGAAGTCACCACCTTGTTCCATGAGTTCGGCCATGGTTTGCATCACATGCTGACCAAAATTGATACTGCCGGCGTCTCGGGTATCAATGGTGTCCCTTGGGATGCGGTCGAATTGCCGAGCCAGTTTATGGAAAACTGGTGCTGGGAGCCACAGGCGCTGGCGTTTATTTCCGGCCATTACGAAACCCATGAGCCATTACCGCAAGAGATGCTGGATAAACTGTTGGCGGCGAAAAACTATCAGGCGGCGCTATTTATTCTGCGTCAATTAGAGTTCGGGCTGTTCGATTTCCGCATGCATTATGAGTTCGATCCACTGACCGGTGCACAGATCCTGCCGATCCTGTATGAAGTGAAAAAGCAGGTGGCAGTGGTACCGTCACCGACATGGGGCCGCTTCCCACATGCCTTTAGCCATATCTTTGCCGGTGGCTATGCAGCGGGTTACTACAGCTATTTGTGGGCAGAAGTGCTCTCGGCAGATGCATTCTCGCGTTTCGAAGAAGAGGGGATTTTCAATGCTGCGACTGGGCAGTCCTTCCTCGATAATATTCTGTCCCGTGGTGGCTCTGAAGAGCCGATGACGCTGTTCAAGCGCTTCCGTGGCCGTGAACCGCAGTTGGATGCTATGCTGCGCCATTACGGTATTAAGGGCTAGAACGTGTCACAAGTCAGTATCTGTTTATTGTCTGAAGCAGGCGCCTCCCCCGGCGCCTTGTCTATTTTGGCTGAGCGTTGGGGTTTGGTGTCTGACGAGCAGGCCATTATGGCGCTGGTATTGACACCTGAGCGCCTTGAATTGCGCAAGAGGGATGAGCCGAAGCTCGGCGGCATTTATGTCGATTTTGTCTCCGGCACGTTGGCGCACCGCCGCAAGTTCGGTGGTGGGCGAGGGGAAGCGGTAGCCAAAGCCGTCGGGGTCAAAAAGGGTTATCTTCCCCGCGTGGTCGATGCTACCGCAGGCTTAGGGCGGGATGCGTTTGTTTTGGCGGCGCTGGGTTGCCAGGTGCAAATGCTGGAGCGCAATCCAGTGGTGGCAGCATTGCTCGATGATGGTTTGTGTCGCGGTTATCAGGATGCTGAGATTGGTCCGTGGCTGCGCGAACGGTTGACGCTGTTGCACGCCTCCAGCCTGATAGCACTGGCAGATATTGAACCCCGGCCAGAAGTGGTTTACCTCGATCCGATGTATCCGCACCGGCAAAAAAGTGCACTGGTTAAAAAGGAGATGCGGGTGTTCCAATCGCTGGTGGGTGCGGATGAAGATGCCGATGGTTTATTGGCACCGGCCCGCGCGTTAGCGACCAAACGGGTGGTGGTGAAGCGGCCAGATTATGCCGAGCCGTTGGCAGGAATAGCTGCGCAAGCGGCTGTAACCACTAAAAGTCATCGTTTTGACCTCTATATGCCACTTCCTTGATGTTATTACAGTGTCAGTTTGCCCTATGGCTGTAACACCAATGACTTTGGGTATATTGGTTTCAATCAGGCGGCTGCGCGTTATTGCAGCCACCTGAATCATCGATTCTACCTGGATAAATAGTTATGAAATAAGCGGTGAACTGACAATAAAATCATTGTGGGTGAATTGATGTTTACCGGTGAATTTTATCATCATATCGACTTTGCTTATTTTTGGATCGAAATCAATCATTAGATAGGTAATATTAGCGACATCATCATATTTCTGCATTAATTCTGTTTGACCATTCGCGCTGAATTGATTGGCCATAACAATATTATTATTGCCAGCCATAATGAATGATAAATCAATTTTATCTTCACCAGAGGTAAAGTCGATGATGGTATCGGTATATTTTTTGGTGGAATCTCTGCTATTACGGTATTGGAAAATATCATGGCCCTCTCCCCCTTTCATCCGGTCAGCGCCGCGCCCGCCGAATAGCCGGTCATTGCCATTGCCACCGCTGAGCCGGTCATTACCCGCGCCGCCGGATAAGAAGTCATCACCCTTACCACCGGATAGCCTGTCATTACCACGGCCGCCAAATAGCCGGTCATTTCCCACCCGGCCCCATAATCTGTCATCACCACCCCCTCCGTTCAGGGTGTTATTTGATCGGTTACCGTTGATTTCATCATCACCGCTACCGGCGATGGCATTTTCAATCACGACTTTATTTGCAATTGAGACATTGCCTCTCAAACCACCAATATCAGAGAAACCACGCTTAGTCAGTGTGATTCTTTGGTCTTGATGATAGCCCGAGAAATCAAACGTATCGTTACCACCGGCATCCCACACGCAGAATACCAACTTGTCGTTAGCGTGGGTTGCAGTAAAGTAATCCCTATTACTATTGGAATTGAAACCATAAGTCGTATTACCGATACGGGTACGATTATTGGCTCCGTAAAGGTATTGAAGTGCTGAAATATCATAGAGTTGCGGGGTTGATGCAAAGTTACCCCCGTAGATTGCTCCTGAGTAGAACTCAGATAAATAGCTCATTACGCTGGTTTGTTGTGTTAAGCCCACCGAGTCATGAGTATGCATCAAGCCGAGTGCATGGCCGAGTTCATGCATAAATACCCGACCACCATAGTTTGATTGCGTGGGGGCTAGATTCTCCTCTATCTTCGCATTAATAAATATGGGGCTGAGGTTACTAGGATTCGGGGGATAGGCATAACCGCCACGTGACCCATCGAGTGAAACATTGGTAATGGGGATGTTAGCTATAACATCATCTTTAGCCTCAATAAATTTAATATTCGCCACATCAGCAATGGCGAGCATAGCGGTTCTTATCTGGTGAATTTGGGCTTCATTAAGGGAATAGGCCGGAACACCCTCAGCTGATTTATAATAATGGTAATCTATTGGTATTCGTTGGCTAAATGAATAAGTGATAATACTTATTCCATTCTTATCTTTATTTTGCCATTTGTTTCTGCTGGTTATCGCTAATAGATTAATCGTCTTTGATTTATTAATATCAATACTATTATTAATACCTACAGTTCTGACATTATTTTTAGTCTGTTCCCTGAGCATTATTATTCCTCATAATTTAAATTATTTACTTTGCTATCGACTCATGCACGGGAAGGATGTTACTGACATCGATAATATTTAAAATAAGCACGTTCTTAAAAAGAACTAAGGATTTTATATATTACTCTGCGGGATATATGATTTTTAAATCTATGAGGATAAAGTTCCCATATTCTTCTGGTATTATTACCTCAAAGAATATGGGAATAGAGTCTTACTTACAACACACCTTGGGCCAGCATTGCGTCTGCCACTTTAACAAAGGCCGCAATATTCGCGCCGTGTACATAGTGGGTTTGCTTGCCTTCGCCACCGTATTCAACACAAGATTGATGAATATCGAGCATGATGTGATGCAGACGGACATCAACTTTCTCTGCCTTCCAGCTCAGGCGGGCCGCGTTCTGCGCCATTTCCAGACCTGATGTGGCAACACCACCGGCATTGGCGGCTTTACCCGGTGCAAACAGCACCCCTGCATCAAGGAAAGCATCAGTTGCCTGAATAGTCGTAGGCATATTAGCGCCTTCGGCAACGGCTTTAACCCCGTTGGCAATCAGTTGACGCGCCGCTGGCAGGTCCAGTTCATTCTGCGTCGCACATGGCAGCGCGATATCAACCGGTACACTCCATGGCTGCTGATCGGCTAAATAGACCAGATTACGTTCACGGGCATAATCTTCAATACGACCATAACGATTGTTCTTAATCTCAGCCAGATGAGCCAGTTTTTCTGGGGTAAAGCCTGTTTCATCAACCACTGTACCACCTGAGTCAGAAGCGGTAATCACTTTGGCACCCAGCTCCATGGCTTTTTCAATAGTGTATTGTGCGACATTTCCGGCGCCGGAAACCGAGACTTTACGACCTTCAAAACCTAAGCCGTGACGTTTTAACATGGCGTCGGTGAAATAGACCAAGCCATAACCGGTGGCTTCCGGGCGAATCAGACTACCGCCGAAGGAGAGACCTTTGCCGGTGAAGACACAAGCGGTGTTATTCGACAGTTTTTTCATCATGCCAGACATAAACGCCACTTCACGGCCACCAACACCAATATCACCCGCCGGAACATCGGTATCCGGGCCGAGATGACGATACAGTTCCATCATCAGTGCCTGGCAAAAACGCATCACTTCAGCCTGACTTTTTCCTTTAGGATTAAAATCAGAACCGCCTTTGCCGCCTCCCATAGGCAGGGTTGTCAGGGCATTTTTAAAGGTCTGTTCAAAACCAAGGAACTTCAGAATTGATAAGTTTACTGATGGGTGGAAACGCATCCCGCCCTTATAAGGACCAATCGCCGAGTTAAATTGAACACGCCAGGCGCGGTTAACCTGAACTTTACCTTGGTCATCAGTCCAGGCAACGCGGAATTGAATAACACGTTCTGGCTCGACTAAGCGCTCGAGTAGGCTTTGTTCACGGTAATGTGGGTTTTGCTCCAGAAAGGGCCAAAGTGACGTGAAGACTTCACGTACTGCTTGGAGATATTCTGGTTGGTTGGCATCACGTTGTTGTAAAGATTCTAAAAACGACTCCAGAGAGGTTAAACCATTCATCACTAATAATTCCTTGTACCAATTAAGACTCTCCCTACACCTTTTTGCGAACTATTATTATTATCCAAATAGTGAGGAGACGATGTTGTGCATCTTCGACTATATCACTGGTTTATATTCATACAGCAAGGGATTTTGACAAAAACTTAGCAGGGTTATCAATGAGTGGCTATCGGGGCTTGGCGGGGGTTGTTGATTAAAAACGCCCGCAAAAGGCGGGCGTTAAAGCTAAACAGGATGACTCTCGCGAAACTTATTCGTCTTCGGCGTCGTCATCGCGCAGTGGCACGATAAGCATATCGACATGTACGGTATTGATCAGTTGGCGTGCTGAAGACATCAATTTGCTCCAGAAATCCTGATGATGACCGCATAATACCAAGTCCATATCATATTTCTTAATGGCATCAACCAGTACCTGGCCCAAATCGCCGCTACCGCTGAGGGTTTGCTCAATTGGGTAGCCCGCATTTTGCGAAAGCTCAGTTAATGCATTATGGGTTTCTTCAGAGATACGTTTTTGCATATCACCAAGATTAACGTCGATCAGACCGGTATAGAGGTCTGAGTAGTTAACATCAACATGGATCAGGGAAACTTTGGCATTGTACGGTCTGGCCATGGAGACCGCCTTTTCCACCAATACCTTACTTTCTGGAGATAGGTCAACCGCAATCAGAATGTGTTTGTAAGCCATAAGTAAACTCCTTCCATAATGTTAATTAATGGGTAAGCAAACATTCAACCTGTTGAACGGGTGCTAACACGGTATCTGCATACTATCATTATGACCCCTAACTGAAGTGTTTCACGGATCACAACGCACTGTTTTGATGATGATCACTAAAGCATCCGTATGTCATTTTGCACCAAATTGCACCAATAAGTGATGAGATTCGCCCGTTAATTGCCTTGGCGCACGGTGAGAATACTTGAATTTAAAGCAGATCATTATCTTAAGTATAGCGCTGATAAATCATCATGATTAACGGAATTTCATATTTGTGATGCAAATATAATTTACAAAAAACAGCAGCCAAATTTATGTAATTCAGTTAAGAGAGATTAATATTTAAGCGGAATTTGTATGGGTTACGAGCATTTATCAGTGACAGATATTCGATATAAGTTAGTGCCAATCGATAGTTAACAAATGCCTAAATAGGCTTAATTTAGAGATTATCAGGCTATTTTCCATTTCATTTCCTACACTGATAAAGGGAGTCCTACACGTTCGGATACTGTGTCGAACGAACAACGTATCGAGCATAGTCAGAAAGCGGACGATAGGGGGTGTTTTTTGAGGCCCTGGGGGTGTTTGTATCGGCTAGAGTAAGCGATGGCACAGAGGTTCAGGTGATTGACCCAATGTGTGAGATATCGCTGGGAGGATAATTATGATCAGTACCGTCGCGCTTTTTTGGGCTTTATGTGTGGTATGTGTGATTAATATGGCACGTTATTATTCATCTCTGCGTGCTTTGTTAGTGGTATTACGTGGCTGCGACCCGTTGCTGTATCAATATGTTGATGGTGGTGGCTTTTTTACCTCCCACGGTCAGCCGAGCAAACAAATTAGATTAGTGGGTTACATCTTCGCCCAACGTTATCTTGATCACCACGATCCTGAGTTTATTCGCCGCTGTGAGAGGCTACGTGGGCAATTTATACTGACCAGTGCATTATGTGGATTGGTAGTGGTCAGTCTGGTGGGTTTAATGTTGTGGTATTAGTATGAATTATTGGCAGAGAAGCATTTAAAAAGGCGACCTGATAAGGCCGCCTTTTTTATTTACCGTAACCGTTCAATATGTTTACTGCCCGGTCTTATCACAGTGCTAGGTTGAGGCGCACTATGATAGTAATACGTTTCGCTGGGTTTAAATGAATCTTAGAGCCACCCAGTACAACCCACCGGAAAGAAGAATAGATATTGGTAAGGTTAATACCCACGCCAACATAATGTTCTTCACCGTTTTACTCTGAACACCACCGCCATCAACCAACATGGTCCCGGCAACTGCGGAAGAGAGCACTTGCGTTGTCGATACTGGCATACCGGTATAACTCGCAATACCGATGGAAACCGCCGCAGTCATCTGGGCAGAAACCCCTTGCGCGTAAGTCATGCCTTTCTTACCGATTTTCTCACCGATGGTGACTGCCACACGTTTCCAGCCAATCATGGTACCCAAAGAGAGGGCCAGAGCGACGGCAACGATGATCCAGGTCGGTGCATATTCCACAGTTTCCAACAAATCTGTACGCAGATTATTGAGGAAACGGCGGTCTTCAGCACTGGTTTCAGGCAGTTTGGCAACAGTCCCTGCGGTTTCGGCAACACACATCAGCAAGCGACGCATATGGCTGCGTTGATCAACCGTCAGATCGTCATAGCTTTGCAGATTAGCCAGCAACGTTTGGGCATGATCAATGGCAATCATGGCGCGTGAGCTATCACAATGGAACTGTGCCGGTGTATTCGGCAATGTTTCTGGTGCAGGTACCAGCGGTTTCAGCGCGACAGCATGAGGTAACACCTCAACATGTTGCTGATAATATTGTTGCAGATGGGTCACTGCATCGCGGGTGCGGGCAATATCATAACCGGTTGCATTCATATTCACGACGAACCCAGCCGGAGCCACGCCGATTAATACCAGCATGATCAAGCCAATCCCTTTCTGACCATCGTTAGCGCCATGAGAGAAACTCACACCGATAGCCGATAGAATCAGCGCAGTACGGGTCCAGAAGGGCGGTTTACGTTTACCGTCTTTCTTTTCACGTTCAGCAGGTGTCAGGTGAATACGTTGCTGTTTCTTGGACCCGTTCCAGTAACGACGTAGCAGGAACACCATCAAACCGGCAATAACCAGACCCACAATTGGGGATAAGATTAATGACAGGAAGATTTGAATCATCTTAGGAACGTTCAGTGCATCTACAACAGATGTACTGGTCATTAATGCATTGGTTAAACCAATACCGATGATTGCACCAATTAGCGTATGAGAGCTGGAAGCCGGGATACCGAAATACCAAGTGCCCAAATTCCAGATAATCGCCGCCAGTAGCATAGAGAAGACCATAGCCAACCCATGCGCCGAACTGACGTTTAACAGCAGATCAGTAGGCAATAAGTGAACGATAGCATAAGCCACGCTCAAACCGCCCAGCATCACGCCGAGGAAGTTAAACACCCCTGCCATCACAACAGCAACCTGTGAACGCATGGCACGGGTATAGATTACGGTCGCGACCGCATTGGCTGTATCATGAAAACCATTGATGGCTTCGTAAAACAGCACGAACAACAAAGCAAGAACTAACATTAGGCCGGTATGGAAATCCAGGCCAGCGAAAAGATGTAGCATAAGCGTTACGCCAGTTTGTGGACATGAACGCGGCGCATTATCAGTGACAATGGGGGGTGGGGAAAAGGAAAATATGACCTTTTTTTGACATGACCGCAGACGAATTCGTCTTATTGAGCAACATATGCATGTTATATCAGCAGGTTACTTAGTTTTACTGTATGAGACATTTTCTTACTATAGCGATATTCCTGCGAGCGACTTACAATCTCCCGCCGCCAATTTGTCGGTTGAATGCGCTAAATAATATAATAATCAGCCAAAAGCGGGCAATTTTGCAGCGATGATGATTTTACTCAGTGAGGCCAAGTGTGGAACAGTTTGATGTGGTAGTGATAGGTGCAGGTGCTGCGGGGCTATTTTGTGCCGCTCAGGCTGGACAAGCCGGATGTCGGGTGTTGTTGGTCGATAACGGCAAAAAGGCGGGGCGCAAAATACTGATGTCTGGTGGTGGCCGCTGTAATTTTACCAATCTCTTTGCAGAGCCTGCCGCGTATCTGTCACAGAATCCTCACTTCTGTAAATCTGCCTTGGCGCGTTATACCCAATGGGATTTCATCGATCTGATGAATCGCTATGGCATTGCCTGGCATGAGAAAGCGCTAGGGCAGTTGTTCTGCGATGACTCTGCTCAGCAGGTGGTTGAACTATTACTGAAAGAGTGTGAGCTGGGGCAAGTCACGATTCGGTTGCGTAGCGATGTTTTGTCGGTTGAAAAAAGCGGCACCGGTTTCGTATTACAAATTAATAATTTGGAAGTGAGCACTAACTCACTTGTCGTCGCCTCTGGCGGACTCTCTATGCCCGGACTTGGTGCTTCACCGTTCGGCTATAAGTTGGCAGAACAGTTTGGCTTGAAAGTCCTCCCTACCCGTGCGGCATTAGTCCCGTTCACCTTGCACAAACCGCTGCTGGAGCACCTGCAAACATTATCTGGGGTTTCCGTGCCTGCGGTGGTCACCGCCGAAAATGGCGTTAGCTTCCGTGAGAGTATTTTGTTTACTCACCGTGGGCTTTCTGGCCCAGCAATTTTACAACTTTCAAGCTATTGGCAGGCTGGTGAGTATGTGAGCATTAACTTACTTCCTGATACTGATTTAGATGATTTTCTAAACAGTGAGCGAAAAAACCACCCTAATCAGACACTGAAAAATACTCTGGCTCAACGGTTACCTAAGCGGCTGGTGGAGTGCCTTCAGACCTTGGAGCAACTGCCAGACGTTACCCTGAAGCAATTAAACGCGCCGCAGCAGGCCGCGTTAGTCGCCAATCTTCAACAATGGCGAGTGCAGCCCAATGGCACCGAGGGCTACCGTACTGCTGAGGTCACTCTTGGTGGTGTTGACACCCAAGAGCTCTCCTCTAAGACAATGGAGGCCCATAAAGTGCCTGGAATGTACTTTATTGGCGAGGTTGTTGATGTCACTGGCTGGTTGGGTGGCTATAACTTCCAATGGGCCTGGAGCTCTGCCTGGGCCTGTGCGCAGGCATTGGCGGTTGTTCTGGAATAATAAAGTTTGTACACCAAGCTATAGTTAGTCCATCAAGTGGGCTTGTTGCAAATAATGAGCGTCGGTGATTTTACTGATAGATGAGCGGGATAATTAAGCTAAAACCGCCTCAATATGAAAGAGCCGATTCATAAAGGCGGATCTTTCCCGCACTCGACGTTCAGGCTCGTCACGGCGTAGCCAAATATCAAATTGACCTTTATTCAGTCGTCGCAATGTTTCAACTCCCTGAAGCGTTGACCCGGCAAGGTTTGGCCGTTTGAAGCCCCCGCCCGCTTTGACTAATTTTTTGATGGGGGCATATTCAATAAACCAACGGTAAATGGTAGAGCGGTGAACGGAAACCCCACGCTCTGCCAGCATATCGCTGACATTGGCATAACTCATCGGGGTTGAGCCGTACCACCGTAAGCACCACAGAATGATCTCGGGTGCAAAATGTTTTCATTTGAAATCGCTAGGCGGCCAGGTGGGTTCACTGAAGAAGGGATGAATAGCCTCAGCTTTCATGGTCACTCCATTTTTTGCAACAAGCCCGTCTGAGCGTGGTGAATTATATCACTTACGTGCGACGCAAAAAATCAGCAATGAAACCCTGCAAAAATTGTTGCATGATTTAGATTTGCTGGAAGCGTTATTGATTGAGAAGGAAAGTTAATTTTTCTTCGGTCGGTCATCTTAAGTGATCCGG
This sequence comes from Yersinia sp. 2541 StPb PI, assembly GCF_052217145.1. Taxonomy (NCBI): domain Bacteria; kingdom Pseudomonadati; phylum Pseudomonadota; class Gammaproteobacteria; order Enterobacterales; family Yersiniaceae; genus Yersinia; species Yersinia sp. 2541 StPb PI. Next base: position 157,234 of record NZ_JAZGQB010000001.1, read on the forward strand.
CTCCTCTCATATTTGGCAGGCAGTTAATATGGCTCTGCTGCGTCTTAATACAACACAACCTTTTCTTGTTATACATGCAACCATCCGTCAGTGTTGGGGCACCCCCTTGTTAATAAAACATCAACTCATTGGTTCTTATTAATTTTATTAAACCTGAATAAGATGGGTTCACTAATTGTTCGGGGCTGTCTGATGCATCATAGGTAATGAAACTACCGATCAGTGTCGAATCTAGCAATATAGATACGGTAGTTTATCGTTACTCACCTGATTCCGTGGGGGGGTAGGAAACTAACACTAAAAAATTTTCGTCACTCTACAATATCAAACGAGATTTATGCAATATTGATTAAATCGCGAGGTTATGTGACGGTATTTTTAATCGGCTGAATATAATAAATTGCGTAATTTTTTTTGGACGAAATCACTAAAAACACCCTCGAGTCATGGGTTCACGCGGGCATCCGCACTACCACAAACGTTCAGGATTATTGCGTGGATTAATATCCTGTTTCAGTTACTGTTTCCTTTGAGTTTGGCATTTTCATCTACGGTTGTCGCGTCTTCTTCGTATACTTCGCAAGTCAATACGGTTACAGAGTCTTATATTTTGCAGACCGGTAAAAACATTAATACTGTCGCCAAGTTAGGGGATGAAATTGATGTTTCCGGTAAGCTGCCTTCGTTATCCATTAGTGATGAAAGTTATTCACATGCTGATATTCACATAAATAATAAGCTGGCCGGTTATGCCCAGACCGGTGCTGTCGCATTATCTAATGGCAATGCAGTAAAATCTGGTGAGCGCATGCTCAACTCAGCTGCCAACAATGAATTAAACAACTCCACGCAGCAGTTGCTGAGCCAGTTTGGTACCGCCCGGGTACAAATGAATGTTAATGAAGATTTTAAGCTGGATGGCAGTATGGTCGATGTACTGGTTCCACTTTATGATAATCAGAAATCCCTACTTTTTACCCAATTGGGTGCCCGAAATAAAGACGATCGTAACACCGTTAACGTTGGTGCTGGAGTGCGTACTTTCCAGAATAGCTGGATGTATGGGGCTAATGCGTTTTTTGATAATGATGTTACAGGCAAAAACCGGCGGGTTGGGGTAGGCGCAGAGGCTTGGACCGACTACCTGAAGTTCTCGGGTAACAGTTACTTCGGTACCACCGATTGGCATCATTCACGGGATTTTGCTGACTATAAAGAACGGCCTGCCAACGGCTATGATGTGCGGGCAGAAACTTATTTACCCTCTCATCCCCAACTTGGCGGCAAGGTCATGTATGAAAAATACCGTGGTGATGATGTGGCCTTGTTTGGCAAAGATAACCGCCAGAAAAACCCCTATGCCATTACTGCGGGTGTAAATTACACCCCTATACCATTAGTAACTATTGGAGCTGAACATCGCGCCGGTAAAGGCAGTAAAAACGACAGCAACATTAACTTGCAGCTAAATTACCGACTGGGTGAATCTTGGCAATCTCATATCAGTCCATCAGCCGTGGCAGCAACGCGCACTTTGGCGGGTAGTCGTTATGATTTAGTCGAGCGTAACAACAATATTGTGCTGAATTATCAGGAACAGAAGGTGATACACCTGACCCTTCCGGCTATGATAAGCGGTGAGGGGGGGACAAGCGTTCCATTGAGTGCAGAGGTATTCACCCGACATGGCCTTGAGCGTATTGAGTGGGACAGTTCTGCCTTGATAGCGGCAGGAGGTTCTCTCTCACCGGTATCTGCGCACGCTGTTGTAGTAGGATTACCATCACATCGGCTAACGCGGAGTGGTAGTAATGCCTATACGTTAAGTGCAGTGGCTCATGACATCCAAGGTAATGTGTCATTACGTGCGACAGCGCAGATCACTGTTATGCCTAGCACTGTTGCAGCAGTGAACCTGACGGCGACTGCCGATAATGAGGTTGCCAATGGCATTGCCACCAATGCAGTGAAAGCGATAGTGATGGATGCGGGCAATAACCTTGTACCGGGCCAGGTGGTGACATTTACCGCCAGTAACGGGGCGAACGTGACGACGGTGATTGGTACTACTGGCGTAGACGGGGTTGCCACGGCGACACTGACCAATATGAAGAGTGGAATAAGCGCGGTCACCGCCACGGTGAACGGCAGTAGTCAGACGGTCGACACCACTTTTGTGGCGGACGGCAGCACAGCGGAAATCACCGCAGCCAACCTGACGGCGACTACTGATAACGAGGTTGCCAATGGCATTGCCACCAATGCGGTGAAAGCGATAGTGACGGATGCGGGTAACAACCTTGTACCGGGCCAGGTGGTGACATTTACCGCCAGCAACGGGGCGAAAGTGACGACGGTAATTGGTACTACTGGCGTGGACGGGGTTGCTACGGCGACACTGACTAATACTGACTCGGGGATTAGTGTGGTCACCGCCACGGTGAACGGCAGCAGCCAGACGGTGGACACGACCTTTGTGGCGGACGGCAGCACCGCAAAAATCACCGCAGCCAAGGTGACTGCCGATAGAAGGGTGGCCAACGGCACGGCCACCAATGCGGTGGTAGTGATAGTGACGGATGCCGGTAACAATCCTGTCGCAGGCCAGGTGGTGGCATTTACCGCCAGCAACGGGGCGAAAGTGACGGCAGTCATTGGTACTACTGGCGTAGACGGGGTTGCCACGGCGACACTGACCAATATGAAGAGTGGAATAAGCGCGGTCACCGCCACGGTGAACGGCAGTAGTCAGACGGTCGACACCACTTTTGTGGCGGACGGCAGCACAGCGGAAATCACCGCAGCTAACCTGACGGCGACTACTGATAACGAGGTTGCCAATGGCATTGCCACCAATGCAGTGAAAGCGATAGTGACGGATGCGGGTAACAACCTTGTACCGGGCCAGGTGGTGACATTTACCGCCAGCAACGGGGCGAAAGTGACGACGGTAATTGGTACTACTGGCGTGGACGGGGTTGCTACGGCGACACTGACTAATACTGCGCCGGGTGTCAGTGTGGTCACCGCCACGGTGAACGGCAGCAACCAGACGGTCAGCACCACCTTTGTGGAGGATTCGATGTTTACCGGAATAGCCGTTAACGGCCATGTGTTCACTGTAAACGATGAATTTCCAAAAACAGGTTTTACCGCGGCTACCTTCATACTAAATATGAACAGAAATGCGAGCGACTTCACCTGGAGTTCCAACCAGCCAGGGGCTGTAAACGTCAATGGTGGCGGTCAAGTGAAGCTCAACAGCAAACCTACGGGGCCAGTGACCATTACGGCGACACCCAAGGATGGAGGCAGTCCACTAAGCTATACATTTGCTGTGCAGAAATGGTTTATACATAACGGTAGCACAATGGCTGTTTGGTCAGATGCTGTGGAATTCTGTAGTCTACAGCTGGCGTCTCAGCCATCACGCACTGACTTGAGTTCTACCAACTACTCATTTGGTACCCGTTTGGTGGGTTCATTGTTCGATGAATGGGGGCGAATGGATAACTACACTGGTTCCGGTTTTATCGGCACCCTCTACTGGACGGGCGACACTCCTGACCCCAGCACTGGTTTCCACTACCTTGGCGACTCGATCGCGGGCGTTACCAATAGCTACAGTGACGCCGATATTCCTAGGCATGTAATGTGTCGTCGATAGAGTCTTGAGTTTTTAAATTTGGTTTTGCTTTTCTGGTATTCCCCCGCGTTTAGTGGGGGAAAGGTCAGTGGCTTTGTGGCGCTAATACTCCGTCGGGTAACATGCTATTTTTTTGATGATGTTATCGGGCTTGTTGCAAAAAATGGAGTGACCATGAAAGCTGAGGCTATTCATCCCTTCTTCAGTGAACCCACCTGGCCCCTAGCGATTTCAAATGAAAACATTTTGCACCCGAGATCATTCTGTGGTGCTTAAGGTGGTACGGCTCAACCCCGATGAGTTATGCCAATGTCAGCGATATGCTGGCAGAGCGTGGGGTTTCCGTTCACCGCTCTACCATTTACCGTTGGTTTATTGAATATGCCCCCATCAAAAAATTAGTCAAAGCGGGCGGGGGCTTCAAACAGCCAAACCTTGCCGGGTCAACGCTTCAGGGAGTTGAAACATTGCGACGACTGAATGAACGTCAATTTGATATTTGGCTACGCCGTGACGAGCCTGAACGTCGAGTGCGGGAAAGATCCGCTTTTATGAATCGGCTCTTTCATATTGAGGCGGTTTTAGCTTAATTATCCCGCTCATCTATCAGTAAAATCACCGACACTCATTATTTGCAACAAGCCCCCTAGGCCAGATAAACCTGTTTCCCTGTACGATAATGACTGGGGCCACTCCCCGGATAGATGCAGATAATTTGGGTTGAAAAACGCGATAACTGCAGATTTTTCCATTTATAAATGCAGGCTGTTACAGGTAGCGAAAGTGACAGCAGTGTTCATTCAAGCCTGCTTTTTTTGAAAATCCGAGAAAATAATAACTCAAAAGTTCCCAATCACTCGATTAGTGTACAAACTTTAATATACCGAGTCGGACTTATGTACAAACTTTATTTTTCCAACACAGCGGTTATGCAGAAACAATAAAGTCTGTTCAGTGACGCTAGAATTCGAATAGACTCGATTTTAATGACATTAAAGTTTGTTTTTTAGCTTTATATCAATAAGTTGGATTTATTTGCCACCATGCTAATTTGACGTGGCTAGAACGCTGATTGCAGTATTGAAGACAATATTAATTGTTTGTAGTTAGGGTTTATGGTTAGGAAGTTGGTGTAATAAGGATCACTCCAAGTGATCCTTAACTGATTAGCATTACGCCTAATGGGGGTGTTTTTTATTGTTCCCCCCCCTATATTCCCGAACAAAACTCGGAAAGGTCTACCCCGACACAGATTAACGCCTAAATCCTCCCTCGGCCGAATTTTTTAAAAGACAATAAAACATTTAGAAAGTATCTTGATTAAGGTGCTCATTATTCTGCGTTATCTATCATTAATAACATCATGATAAAAATCGTTATTCACTTCTGGAGAGATTTATGAAGGCGCTTTTACTGAAACAGTTACCACGGTGTAAAGCATTACTGGCTCTGATGGTTGTTGGAGCCTGCGCTCTGCCTCTTGGCTTCCCGACGATCAGTATGGCTGCCGCACCCACGCAGCAACAGACGCAGGTTCCCGGTTACTATCGTATGGCATTAGGTGATTTTGAAGTCACAGCCATCTATGACGGTTATGTAAAGCTGGGTACCAATCTGCTGAAGGATATCAATGAGAAAGATATCCAGACGCTGCTGTCCAGTATGTTTATTGATAGCACCAACGGGGTACAGACTGCGGTAAATGCCTTCTTGATCAATACCGGAACCAACCTAGTCTTAGTTGATGCCGGCACCGCACAATGTTTCGGGCCGACACTGGGTGCTGTGGTCGATAATATTCGTGCTGCGGGTTATCAGCCTGAGCAAATTGATACTGTATTGCTGACCCATCTACATCCCGATCATGCCTGTGGTATTAACAATCAGGGTAAAGCCGCATTCCCTAATGCTACTGTGTATGTGTCAAAAGGGGATGCCGATTTCTGGCTGAATAAAGACGTCGCCAGTAAAGCTACGCCAGAACTGCGCCCAATGTTTGAAAAATCAATGGAATCGGTTGCCCCTTATGCGGCAAACAATAAATTAAAAATTTACACTGCTGGTGACACCTTATTACCAGGCGTCAAAGTGGTGCCAACGCCGGGCCATACCCCAGGGCATACTTCATATCTTTTCACCTCAAAAGGCGACAACTTGCTGGTGTGGGGCGATATTGTACACAGTCATTCCATCCAATTTGCGCGCCCGAATGTCTCTTTAGAATTTGATACGGATAGCAAACAGGCAGTGGCCACGCGCAAAGCTATCTTTGCCACCGCCGCTAAAGACAAACTGTGGGTGGCGGGCGCTCATCTTCCGTTCCCTGGTTTGGGCCATGTCCGGGCAAATAAAGTTGGCTACACTTGGGTGCCGATAGAATACAGCCCGATGATTGAGAAGAAATAAGGCAATAACACTAAACTGACCATAGTGAAATCTATGGTCAGTCTTATTTTATCTGATCTATCATGGAGTTAGTGCGGCATGACTATCAACGCAATGCCTGAAGAATATTATAGGCAGCTTGCACGCGAACAGGATTAGGGTAATTCTTGTTAGCTAACATCACTATGCCAATATTTTCCTCTGGGATGAAGACAATATAAGCCCCAAAGCCATTGGTAGCACCGGTCTTATGCACCCAGGATGCCCGTGTTGCCGGGTGTGCTGGCAGCAATTGCTCAACTTTACGCGGTTTCAACGCGATATCATTGCCACTGTCGGCGATAACCTCCTGTGGGTTGATAGGCCAGTTATACATTTCCCATCCCAACCCCTGGAACATCTCCCCCGCCTGGAAATAGCGAGACTGAGCCGCGATGATGGCTTTCTTTAACTTATCGTTTTCGGCAGGTAGGCTGTCTGGGTCCATATTGGCCTGCATATATCTCACCATATCTTTCGTGGTGGTTTTTACCCCATAAGCTTCCTCACCCAGCATGCCCAATGTAACGCGTACTGGCTGGCCATCCTTATATCCCCATGCATAGCTTGACTGCATCGATTCAGGGACAGTGATAAAAGTATGTGTCAATTTTAATGGCTGGAATACATACTTTTTCATGTAGTTTTCGAAGGTTAATTGGCTTCTTTTCACCGCCAACGCCCCGAATAAACCAATACTGGCATTGGAGTAATTGCGCATCACTCCAGGTGCCCATTGTGGCTGCCATTGCTGATAATATTGCCATAATGATTTTTGGTCTGTAACCGAATCGGGCAGTTGAAGAGGTAGCCCCCCCGCAGTGTAGGTTGCCAGATGCAGCATTTTCACATCTTGCCACTGACTACCCGTTAGCTCAGGAGCATATTCCGTCACTGGATCATTAAGGTTCATAATGCCGGTTTGCATGGCATATTCCCCAGCTATTCCGGTAAAGGTCTTACTTACTGAACCGAGTTCAAACAGCGTATTCTCAGTGACTGGGATATCTGCTTTTATATCCGCTACGCCATAGTTAAAAAACTGTGGCTTTCCGTCATAAAATACAGCGACGGCCATGCCGGGGATATTCTGTTGTTCGATCAACGGCTTAAGGGTGTTATTGACGATAGCCGCAACCTGTTGCTCCGTAAGTATGGTTTGTGCCGAGGTATAAAATGGCGAAGTTGCGATAGCGGTAAAGACCAAGGTATTGATTACAGACTTTTTCAACATTAGAAAATCTTCCTTAGATTGATAAACAACAAGCAGTGTGTCTCCTTCTGCGTCGCTGATTTTGCGATGATTGACTATGGATAACAATCGATTATATTTAGTGTTTGATAATAGAAAATCTAACAGATAATCCTATGGTACGCAGTTATATTCCCCTAAATTCACTTCGCGCCTTCGAAGCCGCAGCCAGACAGTTAAGTTTTACTAAGGCTGCTATCGAATTAAACGTTACCCATGCAGCAATAAGCCAGCAGGTCAAAGCGCTGGAACAACGCCTCAATTGCCGTCTGTTTATTCGTATTTCACGCGGATTAGTGTTAACAACCGAAGGTGAGAATCTCCTACCGATCCTTAATGATTCCTTTGATCGTATCGCTGACACGCTAGACCGTTTTTCCGCTGGGGTAATGCGTGAGAAAGTCAGAGTAGGTGTGGTTGGGACCTTTGCAACCGGCTATCTCCTGCCGCGCCTGAGGGATTTTCAACAACGTTATCCACATGTGGATGTTTCACTTTCAACGCATAACAACCGTGTTGATGTGGTGGCTGAAGGGCTGGATTATGCTATTCGCTATGGCAATGGTGCCTGGCATGATACTGAGTCGCAATTTTTATGCGATGCGCCACTTGCACCTTTGTGTGCTCCCTCGTTAGCGGGATGTTTACACCAGCCTGATGACCTGCAAAAATTTACGCTGCTTCGTTCCTATCGTCGCGATGAGTGGTCGGCATGGTTTAGTGCGGCTGGAGGATGTGTCCCTTCACCTTCTCAGCAAATAATGGTGTTCGATTCTTCGGTGAGCATGCTGGAAGCGGCGCAGGCAGAGATAGGCATTGCGCTGGCTCCACCGTCCATGTTTACGCATCTGTTACTCAGAGAACGTATCATTCAGCCCTTTAGCACCACGATTAGCCTGGGTGGGTATTGGTTAACTCGGCTACAATCGCGCACAGAAACTGCCGCGATGCGGGATTTTTCTCTGTGGTTATTATCTGAGATGAAATCTGAACTCAGCCTTGGCAGACCACTAATTTAGCAACCACTGATTCTATTCAGAAACCAGTATACCAACGCTACATTTTGGCAGCGAAGAATATAGGTTTCTGTTATTTCCTCCCTCTAGCACAAATTTCCCTCAGTATTTGTGCCGAATTCAGCATGAAGAGTAAATAGACTATAACGTGGCTGGTATATAGAGAATTGCTACAGATAAAATACATGCATGACTGATAAAATCCCCACCTTAATGATGAGTAATAAAGGCGGGGATTTTACTTTGTTGTTTAAATAATTATTTATAGGTTACTTGAGTAATCGCGAAAGTTTTTTCTTTATTAAGATAATTAACATTCACGTTAAATAATTTACTTTTTACGTTCAACGCTGCATTTAATAATGATCTTTTAGGATAAATGCCTGCTTGTGGTTTTACAAAATCACCCGTTCGATATGTAGGTTCTACTATCATTCCAGAAAAACTAATTTGGCCACTCGCTTGCACTATATCTGTAGTGAGTAGAATAAAAATTGTCACGATTAATTTTGATATCATTGAACACCTTCCATTATTTAGAGGATAGTCAACATCAATTTATAAAACGTTACAATTTCAATATAGGTCAAAGAGCGAAAAATTTCCACTGGCGATACAATTATATATAAATTTATATAAAAATCTGTACGATAGCGAATCAGAGAGACTTTTTTGAATAAAAATCACAGTATGTAATGGATGTTGTAATTTAGTTATCCTATAAATTTACTGCATTATCCATAATATGAAATTTTTCATGTCTATTATTACTTGACAAACTAGTAATATACATGATGCAAAACTCAATTATGTATTGTTTTTAATTGCCATAAGGTGATTTACTTATTAGACAGTAAATCTCTTTAACTTATAATAGAGAGCGGTCAGGCTAGTTACTTGGTGTTTTTTGAATATATTCATTTTATGTGCACTTATCGCGGCCTTACTGACATCAAAGAGTATTGAAATTTTTTCACTCGACATGCCAATCAGTAAACATGGTAAGATCTGTTTCTCTCGCTTTGTGAGCTTTAATGATTTCGGTTTTGCTCGCGGATAAATCGTAGATGAATCACTTAATGAATAATCAGTACAATATAGACAACCGCAAAGGACAGTCTCTATCTCTGGGACGGATGTTGTTTTGCATAGGTAGACAATATCTGTTTTTTTTGAAAAGAAATAATCGTCTGACAAGCCACTTTCTTTAGAGTAAAGGATAAGACTTTTCTTCTTTATCGTCTGGTCAATCAATTTAAAAAATCGAAATTGATCAAACATAGATATATTATCGATATCAAAAATCACTACGGGATTAAAAGAATTTATAATTAGAGATTCAAATTCAGTTAAAGTGGTACACACTTTAATAGTGTCACTGATCATACCCTGACGGCTAATAATAATTGGTTCGATGATTTGTCTTAAAGCAAACCGAATTAAATCACTACCACTGTATATAATAACATCTCTCATAAATCACCTTTTACATTTAGATTATCTAACGATTAATCGAATAAACAAACAGTTAAACGCAAATCAAATATCTGGTGTGGATCAAAGAGTATGCGTTGAGACCGTCCCTGGTCTCTTTATCCATCCTGGTTTAATAGTGGTTAATCGTGAAAATAACTACCCTTTAGAACAATAAAAAATAACAGTAATGCTCAACGGCCTCAAACCACATGTGTATTAAGTTCAAGGTGATTTATCAATAGTAACTTTTACCTTACGCCATGGAAAATTCATTTCCCCATGGCGAGGCTAATAACACTATTTAACGTAATTTATTAATAATAGTTAATCAAAAATACTACTTTCCCATCGGCTCTTCCTGGCGAGACTGTCGATGCTGTTTGATAATATCGTGCAGATAACGGTATCTTCACTGATTGTTGACTACTGGTGAGAGATACTGTGATATTTTTGGAAAAATCCAAAAGAGACGGTGAACTTGTCGCACCATAACCCAATTGTATTCCGACGCCTTTTGCAGCTGAAGCATTAGAACTGTCGATAGCAAAAATACCATTACTCGAATTCAATATTGCTGTCGCTGGGGTCAATTTGACACTTAACGTATTATTGATAGGCTGACCCACTGTCGTAACACCACTTCCCGGCGAGGTATTGTAGGAGCTATTATTAAAATACCCATGGAAAACGGGACAGTTCGTCAGGTTAATTGATGCATCTTTCCACGGTGTGGTCGATCCAATCCCGGTAAAATATTTACTCACCTCAAAAGACCCCATCGCAACATTCACATCGGGGGTAGTGCAGGTTTGAGACACAATATTCAAGCTACCACCAAAACTGAGGTTATAAATCGGTATCGGTGTACTATTTGTAAGCGTCGGGTCCGTCGAAAGATTTAATCTCACGCGCGGCAAAAGAGCACCGTTAATCGTACCAGGAGAAACAGGGCCTATTTTTATCAGAGACAGTACCGCATTGATTCTGACGTTAAAATTGAAGAAAGAATCTCCGGAATAAGTCGTTGTGTAGGCGACCGTTGGTAATGCTTGGTTGCTCAAATCGCTCGACACAACAACCCCAATACCAGGAACCTGGGTCTGATAAACACGATTAGGGAAAGGAGTACCGCTCCAATTGGCTATCGTGGGTGTACTGGTATATTCAAGAGTTTGAGGCGCGTTAAAAGACCCCGCACCGCAAGTAAACGCATCTGTCGCGGTACCCGGATCTCTGAAATCAAGCCGATACACCACCGTTCCATTCGGCATATCAGGCCCGACAGTAATACTGGCGGGCGACAGGGTGGCAACAAAGGTCCGCGCCGGTGTGATTTTAGTCGTACACGTCGCCAAAGCCAGTGCGTATTGACTGCAACTCAATAATGCGCCCAGTATGATTATTTTATTAATATTATTCATGATATCACTCACTTTTTATGGTCGTGGCTCGGCGCTCATCAACCTGACCCTGGGGCACACAGGTCGAGGTAAACCGCATCATCGCGCTGGCTTTACCGTTGGCTAATTGCGGCGGCAGAATATAGTTCAGGTAACATTGCTGCCCGGTACCTTCACCCCAACTGACTTGCAAACGGCCACGCTCCTCGCTCACCCGCGCATAAATCTGACCACCCTGACCGACAGAACCCACTACCTGACCTTTGGTGTCTAACACTTGTGCGCCAAACGGCACCGGCTCGCCATCTGACTGGGTGGCATTCACCAATATCGGATAGCCCTTGGTACTTTTATATTTCACCATCACCACCGCACCGGCATTCGGCGCCACTTTCTGACTGGTGGATTCCAGCTCCACGTCATAAGAGGTCCCCTTCGGATCGATGGTTATCTCATTCATCTGATAGGCACTCAGATACGGCACCACGGCATAACCCCGTGAATCAATTTTCACGCCGGAGTAACCGGACACTTCGGCCCCTTCAGCGCCCTTAGCTTCCACCACCGCAAAGGTCTCACTGCTGTACGGCGTTAATGTCACGCCGCCGGGGTGGGCAATCATGCTGCCTGAAATGCCGACCGAGCCACTCTGATAGTCGCGACCGCCACCGTAAGACGCCATACTGGTGGCTTTAGAACCGCGGTACTGACCATTGACACTGCCACTGGCCCCCGACCCGCCGTTGCTGTTCATGGCGGTTGCCCCATAACTGAACTGGCTTTGCTCGCCAGCACTGCCTGAAACCGATGCCTGTTCGCCCCAGTTGCCCTGACCATTGCGGTTCATTTCCAGTCGCATTTGCGGCACGTTCTGCTGGTCATTACGCCCCAACGGGAAACTCATACTGACCAGATAAGTATTTTGCATCTCGCCAAACCCGGAGCGGCTGCGATTCACGCTGACGCCGTAGGTCATGCTTTTATAGTTGTTGCTGTAACCCACCTGATACTGCTGGTCACTGCCACCTTTATTCCAGTAATCCTGCAAAGAACCACTGATATACATCTGGCCCCAGCCGTCCGGTAATCCCTGATTGGCGGTCACGGTTAAGCGGTTTTTTGCCCGGTAGATACTGTTGGCGTCATAGCCCTGACGTTCGGCATCAAGGGTTTGCATCGCCGTGGCGAAATCGAGATAGCCCTGAGTCGAAAAGCGGTGCGCCGCCACACTCAGGTTACTGTTGGTTTCAGCAATCACCTTGCTGTAACTGACCTGATAGCTTTGGCCACTTTCATTGCCGTTACGCAGGCGGGTATTGGCCTGGGTCACGTCGACCGCCACCGCCCCAATCGGGGTACTGAACGCAGTCCCGACCTGCACGGCATAGTAGTCTTCACTGGCCTGCGCCCCGGTATAACCGGTAATGCTGTTGTTCAGACCACGCTGATAGGTTCCCTGATAAAGACCCGGGGTAAAGGAGAGCGAATCATTGCGCACTTTACCCACCGTCAGGCTGTAGCGCTGCGAACCGGGGCGCAGCAATTGCGCCACTGCCGCAAACGGCACCTGGAAATTCTGTGTGCTGCCGTCGGCTTCACGCACCGTGACATCCAGATTGCCGCCGTAACCGGTCGGATAGAGGTCATCAATGATAAATTCGCCCGGCGAAACCGTGGTTTCATACAATACCTGACCACTCTGGCGCACGGTCACCAGCGCATTGGTGCGGGCAATCCCGCGCACTTCCGGCGCATAGCCACGCAGGGACTCTGGCAACATGCGGTCATCGGTGCTGAATTGTGCTCCAGTGAAAGGCACGGTATCGAATAACTGCCCGGTGGTATTGGATTGTCCCAGCAACACCCGGCCCAGCGCAGCCGGGACATCCCGCTGCACATAACTGTTAATACTGGTGTATTTGCTGTCACCGTCTTCTTGCCAGTTATACGAGCCGTTATGACGGAAATACCATGAGCCGAGGTTTAGCCCGGTGTTAATCCCGGCAAAAGCCGAGTTAAATGTCTGTCCGTTGGCGGAGGAGCTGTAGCCATTGAGTGAATAGCCCAACATCCCTGACGTCACGCCGCTGTCCCACAACGCGGGGTTGACGGTGCCACGGGCGGTACGGAGTAACAATGCCTGGGGAATAGCGATATCCAGCCGTTGTTCGCCGCTGTCAAAAGCCACCTGGGCATCGGGGAGCAGCGACGCCAGATCAACACAGCCGTCCTCTTTTTTCAGCGGGGCCAGTGATTCAGGCGGCAATGCTTCTGTCTTGAGATTAAGACTGGCAATGACCGACGAGGATAAGCAGGCATGGACACTTTTATCGTCGCGGGCCTTAAATTCCACATTCTCATTGCCAATCAGGGTATTGTTTAAATAAATGTCAGCCCGGTAAGTGCCGGGTAACACGCTGCCCCCTTTCGAGAAGCGGCTTAAATCAATGCCGGAACCACCGTGTTCGGTATTGAGAAAGATACTGTCAAACTCGGCCGACTGGGAATGGCCAGTCTGAGGGGAGGCGTTGGCCTCAACGCTCTCAACAGCCAAAACAGTCGGCGATAAAAAAGCAGCAATAAGGGCAGCCGCCACGGGCGTTAAACGACCACTACGGGCAGACAATTCTGCAGAGAATGTGATTGCAGGGTGTTTCATTATTCAATTATTCCGTAGTGTACAGACGTATTCCGCCCCCACGAAATAAATGTGGTCATCAGCGGACGCTATGTAGGGCTGTTATTGATAAATTAAATTAAGGTTTAATGGGCTGACTCAGTTTATTGAGTGCGCCATAATCATTAATAAATTCAAAATCAACGCTATTGCCGGCGGTATTTCCCGGTAACGAAAAGGTCAGCGAATTATTAGGGCTAATCATTTGGCCTTCAACCGGCGCTGTTTTACTGCCCGTTATCCCCACCGTGACCAAAGAAACATGAAACGGTGTCGGATTGGTGGCTTTAAGTCCGCCGGGGACTTTGGTCCAGACTAAAGATTGTGCGGCATCATTAGGATTACCGACCAAACCGGTAGGACGGAAGAACAATTTAATACGGGAGCGGTAGGCCATCTGTAAATAGTTCTGGCTGCTACCCGCATCCGCTTTAGCCGGTATCTCTAATACATTTAACCAAAAAACAGATTCTTTATCTTTTGGTAACGCCGCACCGGTATAACTGATGCGCAGTGTCTGGCTTTTATTCGGCTCAACCCGGTTAATCGGTGGTGTCAGTACAAAAGGCACTTTTAATGTTTCCGGGCGGGCATTCACATCCCCGTTGTCAATCCAGCTTTGTAATACCACCGGGCCGGTGCCGGTGTTATTAACCTTTACCGTCACTTCTTTTTGTTTTTCCGGATAAATTACCCGGGTGCCGGTAATAACCACACTGGCCTGAACAGAGCGTCCGACAAATAGAATCAAGAACAAGGCTGAAAATACAGTTAATAAAAGACGGTTAGTGCTGTTCATAACAACCTCGACACTTAATAAATGTGTGCATGCTTTAATTTTAGTGCTTATCGTCAAAAAGGGCAGATATCTGCCCTTTTATATTTCTGTGTTACTCGTACTTATTTGTATTGAATAGAGTAAACCACGTTGCTGACAACAGTACCGGCAGTGGTTGCGCCATCAGCATAATATTGAACCGCATACGGCAGTGTTGCAGAACCCGTAGAAGCATCAATATAAGTGGTGCTGGTCGTCTGGTTGCTGTTACCGGCTTTAATTGGCGCCATGGCGTTAGAACCGTCCAGCAGTTCCAGGCTAACCTGACCGGCAGTACCGCTTACATTTTTCAGGTGACCGGTAACCACATCGACACTTGGGCCTGCTTCAAAGAAAGCAGAAACTGTTTTCAGGGTGCCAGCACAGTCGCTCAGCGCCATGTTAAAGCCTGTGCTACCAGCAACCTGGTTAGCAGAAGTCAACTGGTTGGTACCGACAGTTGGCAGTACTACTGTTGCGTCTGCACCCTGGCCGTCGACGGATACGTCACAAGTAGACGCTGTCAGTTCACCGTTAAACGTGATGGTACCGGTAGAAGCGGCTTGAGCAGCGTTAACACCCGCGAATGCAGCAACGATTGAGGCAATAATAGCTAACTTTTTCATTTAAATTTCCAATTAGTAATAGATGTATGAGTTAAATAACTCGGTACTGTTGTGTGTTAATTCGATTGTGGTTATCCCACAAGAATCCATTAGATATTTATTTATCGCTGCTGGGCAATAAGACCAGTTGATGAGTTCTTTTAACAATCCAATAAATGTCGAAACTCAATGTGTATGCTTGGTAGCGAAAACGATACTTTAAATATCTTTTAATAGTAGGAGTAAAGCGGGTTTCTAATATTCACAATGTCCGTACTGTATATAAAGCATTTTAGAAACTTGAAATGTCCTTATCGCTGTACTCTCTTGCTATGGATTGAAGTATACGCGATCGATTCATCTAGTAAACATCGATATCACAGATCAATGGTCTGCAAGCAATGTTTGTTTGTAGTGTATTATGCTAAATACTGTCTTTGCCGAAGATTTTTAGATCGTCTACATATAGAAAAGTAACCGTTAATGTGGATTAAGATCATTTTAGCAGCTTATTATGTTTTTAATTTAAAGAATTAAATAATCCATTTCCATATAGAAATGAAAATAATCTTATTATTTCGGTAATTAAACCTACGAATTAAAAATAAAATTCCTACACCATTGTGGGAATTCGATTGTTTATTGGTCTTTTTTAGTTTAATAACCCCGCAGCCATCTCACTTACTTCTCAGTAAATAAAATCTAACATGCTGTTTTATAATTAATAAGTTCAGATCAACGGGTGAAAACAACTATTAAGAGACATTTTAAAGTAAAGCTCCGATAGGAAACCACGCTGAATCGCTAAATGCACTCTCTTCACAGTACTTATTACACTTAAAAATACAACATTAATAAAATAAAAATCCACAAAATCAAAAAATAAAGAAATTAAAAGCTAGGTAAACTAACCTTGATTTTTAGAATAAATGGCATGCATATGATAATCATTATCATTCATGGCGAAAGGTCTGGTAATATAGATAATGACGGGGGAATGGCAGTATATAAATTGCTGGCGCTAGACCTATATAAAATGAAACATATAAAAATCACTGCTTACATATAGAAATATGACTCACCACAGAATACGTACTGCAATTTTAATATCATTAAATAATGTGGGTGTTTGTATCTGTGGGGAGTTAATAACTATCTGAAGTTTATATATTCATTAGTGAGTTACGACCAAAATTGCGTCGTATACCCGTATATTAGCCTAATATCAAAGGTAGGAGCTATGCAGTATTGAGCTCATCTGCTATTGCAGCAAAAACATAAATTCAAAAATATTTTCCTTTGAGTGCATCCAAAATGATCACCTGAACGTCTCTATCAGAGTAATCAAACACACAACAAGGATATCAACGATGAAACTCCGCTTGCTACCTGCAATGATCGGCTTACTGGCATTCTCGGCTCTGGCTTCTGATGTCGCAGTAAAAGAGACTACGTTAGGACAAGTTTATACCGACAGTAAAGGTATGACCCTGTATACCTTCGATAATGACAAGCAAGACTTGTCCAATTGCTACAAGGATTGTGCCAAGGCTTGGCCACCGTTGTTGGTAAAAGATAATGCCACTCAACTCCCTGGGCTGGATAAAATTAAACGTGCGGATGGTAGTCTGCAATGGGCACTGAACCATCGCCCACTTTATCTCTGGCATAAAGATCTACAGCCTGGGGATATTACCGGAGCGGGCTTTAAGAATATATGGTCACTTGCCCGTGCAGATAGGGCGCCGGTCAAGGTTTACACCACCGATTCCGGCAAGATTTTAGCCAATAAAGACAATATGTCGCTCTATACCTTCTCTAAAGACAGCAAAGGGATATCGGTATGCTATGAAGATTGCGCCGCAAATTGGCCGCCATTAGCAGCCCAAAAAGATGACAAAGCCAGTGCGCCGTTCAGCGTTGTTGCACGTAAAGATGGTACCTATCAGTGGGCCTATCAGGACCAGCCTTTATATTCTTGGATTAAAGATAAACAACCCGGTGATATCACGGGTGATCAGATAAAAGATGTCTGGCATCTGGTTCATCTTTAAATAACGCGTTTGAGGTTATTGTGGTCACAGCAAATGAAGAACTACAGAAACTTTTCTCTCGGGTCAAGCTGAGAGACAGGCAGGCTTTTGAAACCTTATATAGCCAAACTAATCGCAAGTTATACGGCTTGATCATGAAAATTGTGGCTGATCGAGATATTGCCGCCGAGCTATTACAAGAGGGGTATCTCAAAGTCTGGTTTGCTGCTGACCGCAGCCCAACGACTTATCCCTGGGCCTGGATGTGTCAATTAATGCGTAATCTGGCTATTGACCATGTCCGACAGCATGGCCGTCATCATCCTATTTTTGAAGAGGCAGACATGTTATCGGAAGTGGGGAAAGAAGATGAAACCGATACCGCAGCTCACCTTGCCATTTTAAATCGCTGTATTTTTTCGCTGACACAAGAAAAAAGGCAAGCGATAAGGTTGGCTTATATCCATGGTTACTCCCATGAGGAAATTGTTGAACGATTGGCGCGTCCGTTGGGCACGGTCAAATCGTGGATACGGCGCGGTCTAAAGGAGTTAAAACAATGCATGGACACTTAACTCCGGGTCGATATCGCAATTTAGTCATCCGGGAACATCTGGTGAGTCAGTATTTACTTGGCACATTATCCCCCAAAACCAGAAAACGTCTTGAATCTCTGATGGCGGAAGATGAAAGCTGGTATGAGCTGGTTATGCAGTGGCATTCACGTTTAAGTGGACTGGAACCAATGACATCAGATAAGCCCCCTTCATGGGTATGGAAAAATATTCAGACCACATTGGGACAACCAGTAAAACCGGGGTTGTGGGCATGGTTGGGGCCAAGAAAGTGGCCAACATTGTCGCTTGCTTGCGTGGCACTGTTATTGCTGTTTTCCAGCACTATGTTGTTTATGGCCAAGCCGCAAGTCGCCATGCCCAGCTATATCGCAGTTATGTCGTCCGCAGAAAAGGCCGACCACTTTGTCCTGATGGCTTACAAAGGTGACAAACCAGGGGAATCAAGTATTCGCTTGAAATGGAATGCCCGTCATCAGTCAACCGATGCAGGAATGGAAACAGCCATGTTATGGGCACGAAATAAAGATACCGGTCAGACGGTGTTATTAGGGCGATTTACTGATTTAACTGTCCCTAAATTACTCACGCCAACGGAATGGAATACTGTCAAAAACAGCAGTGAGCTTTTCATTACGGCAAATAATAATCCTGCAAGCAAGGTTCTGTTCAAAGGTACCTGTATTGAACTGTCTGCTTCAACGGTATAACGATGAGAATAGTTGATGAAAATTAGAAAGTTAATCATTGGCACACTGAGTATCATGGCATCGGCGCTGTCCTACGCCAGCGGCCAATTTCTCGATACTAATATCATCCATCAACCCAACGATGGCGTGGTTCGCGTCTATGGGCCGGGCGGACCTCACACCGCGTTGATAAAAGCCGCAGAGAGTTTTCAGCAACAGACCGGACAACGTGTGGAAATAATCTACGGGCCAGAGGAGAAATGGTCAAAAGATGCCCAGCAACGTGCTGATATTATTTTCAGTGCTTCAGAGCAATCGATGACGGCGTATCTGGAGAATTATCCTTTTGTGGCCAGCAAGGATGTTGTGCCGATGTTTATTCATCCGGCAGTGATTGCAGTAGCAAAAGGTAATCCTAAAAATATTAAGAGTTTTGAGGATCTGATCAAACAACCGGTCAAAATTGTGGTGACCGAAGGTAAAGGAACCTACAACACCTCAGGTACCGGTTTGTGGGAAGATATTGCCGGGCGTTTGGGCCGGCTGGAAGATATCAAACAAGTACGGTCACATATCGTGGCCTATGAGCAGGGGAGTGGTGCTGCATTTAAGGCCTTCCAACGGTTAAAAGCAGATGCCTGGATCACCTGGAGTGACTGGCCGATTGCTAACGCGGATAAAGTCGATATGGTGACTATTGAGTCGGAAAGACGAATTTACCGCGACTTCAATATGGCAATTTCACCGAAAGCAGATATAGGTGCGGCGCAATTCATGGCTTATTTGACTACAACGGAAGGCGCTAAGTTTTTCACCAATGAAGGATGGCTGCGATAGAATTAATTGCTTTATCTGCACAATCCTTAAAAGGCATCTGTCATTATCAAGAACCAGTCCTCGGGCTGGTTTTTCTATTTTTGCGCTGGGGGTTGCGTGCCAGCCAGACTCGGCATGGCGTGGCGCATAATATCTAAAAATGCCCGTAATCTTGCTGGGTAAAAACTGGCATGGGGATAAACCAGATAGATGGGCAAAGGTAATCCGTGCCAATCGGGAGTTAGATGTACTAACCGCCCTTGTGCAAGATCTTCGCTTACCACCCACGTTGAGGCGATTCCTACCCCGACCCCCGCGAGTGCGGCATTACGTAAGGCATACAGACTGTCGGTACTCAATTGTGGCTGGATAGAAAATCGATGTATGTCACCACTCGTCTGATGATTTAGGACGACTTCATTACGGTAAAAGGAGCTTAATGCCAGCCAGCGTAAATCCTGCAATTGGTCAGGATGTAGCGGTAGCGGCTTATCATTGAGCAATTCAGGCGCGGCGACGACAATACGCGGCACCTCGGCCAGCAGAATCGCAATCACCGAAGGATCGGTGACGGCCCCAACTTGAATGGCGCAATCAATACCTTCCACGATGAAATCCGGGCGGCGATCATTTAGCATCCATTCCACAGACATTTTCGGATAACGGCCTAAATAGTCTTTAAGCGGTTTGATTAATTGATCTTGCCCGAACGCGTGCGGCACTAAAACTCGCAGTACTCCTCTGGGCTCGTCCGTGGCCCCGCGCAGGTCATCCTCCATCCTATGCCAGTTTTCAACCAGTGCTTTAGCATGGGAATAGCAGCGTTCGCCATCGTCGGTGAGCTTCATAACATGCGTAGTGCGCTGCAATAATTTCAGACCAAGCAGGCGTTCCAGTGTCTGTAACCGCCGGCTAATCGTCGGCTGGCTTGTACCCAGGCGTACTGCTGCTGCCGATAAACTACCAGCCTCAACGATGCGGATAAATGTCTGCATTAACTCTATACGATCAATGCCAGTCAAACCGAGTTCTATCATACGTTAAGCGTATAACAGTTTTACTCTTTAGGCGACTACCAACACATGTCTACTCAGGCAAGAATACTGACTCAATATCATTATAGGTAGCCGCCATGTCAGCCATTCAAACCATACCAAGTACTTTAGATAGTCCTGAGAAAACCCTTTCCGGCCGGACAGTTCTTATGTTGGCAACCGGCGCTGGGCTTAGCGTTGCCTCAATTTATTATAGTCAGCCATTATTGGGGGTTATGGGTACCGACCTGCATGCCAGTGTAGGTACGGTTGGTATGGTGCCGACACTGACACAGATTGGTTATGCTTTAGGTATCTTGTTGCTCGCCCCGCTAGGTGATCGCCACGATCGTCGGATTGTTATTTTATTGAAAGGTCTTTTGCTTACCGCAGCGTTGCTGTGCAGTGGTTTTATCTCTGGTATCAATGGGTTGTTAGTCACCAGCTTTGTGGTCGGGATTGCCGCAACCATGGCACAGGACATTGTTCCTGCATCAGCGACGTTGGCTTCAGCAGCACAACGGGGCAAGACCGTCGGAACTGTAATGACGGGCTTATTGCTGGGGATTCTACTGTCGCGGGTGCTGAGTGGTTTTGTCGCCGAATATTTTAGTTGGCGGGTGCTGTATATCGGTGCGGCGCTGTCAGTTATTTTTATAACGCTGGTGATATGGCGCGGTTTACCTCGGGTTCCCGCCGCTTCAACACTGAGTTATCCAGCACTACTTATGTCGATGATTCACTTGTGGCTTCAGTTTAAAACCTTGCGCCGTGCGGCGCTATCACAAGGGTTGTTATCGGTCGGATTCAGTGCTTTTTGGTCAACACTAGCAGTGATGTTACAAGATACTTATCATCTTGGTAGTGCTGTTGCCGGTGCGTTTGGCCTTGCCGGTGCCGCAGGTGCTTTGGCGGCCCCTCTTGCTGGAGCATTGGCGGATCGCCGTGGACCACATAGGGTTACTTTGATTGGTGCAAGTGTGGCAACCCTCTCATTTGCAGCGTTATTTCTTCTGCCGCTATTGCCACTTCAATACCAGATTGGGCTTATGGTCATCAGCGCGATTGGTTTTGATTTCGGCGTTCAGGCGACACTGATAGCACACCAAACCATTATTTACAGCCTGGAACCTGCAGCTCGTAGCCGGCTCAATGCCTTGTTATTTACCGGTGTGTTTGTTGGGATGGCGGTTGGTTCAGCTTTAGGCAGCCTGATGCTGGAAAAAATGGGATGGACTGCTGTAGTTAGTCTGATTACCCTCGCGGGTGCAGCTAGCCTGGTCGTACGCTGGAGCAATCGTAGCGCCAGGTAGCCGTGATTCTGCTCATAATGAGCAGAGAGGATAGTAATTTTGCCAATACAGTTAGCATGTCGGGATGTCTAAGAAAACAGGCACCCCGAGCCGATGTCTTGAGTTCCGTTTTAAAGTGTTAAGCCCAATAGTCAGTTATCAGCCCCAATATCAGTAGGGCTGATTAGCTTTGTAAATAAGCCATGCTCTGGCGAATTTCTCTTTCTATATCAGCTTCAGACCAAATATTTAGTTGTGACGAAAACGGTTCAAAAGCATAAATTCCCTGATAACCCAGACGTTCAAGATTTGCGACTTGTTGCTTACTGTTCAACTTATCTTGCTCGCTGAGCATAATGCGGTCTTCATCAGTCAGTGTGGATTTCAACCTGTTCTCTTCGACGCCGGAAAGGTGTACTAAGCCAATTATATTAACGTCAATATGTGCATCAAACTCGGCCTGAACGATATCACTCAGATAGTAATGGAAAGTATCCAACACCATTTGGTAGGGGGCAGCCGATGTGCGGATCAGTGATTGTGTTACCAGATGAGAACGCAATGAACTGATTCCAAAGCCTAAAGGCTCAACTAATCCAGTGACTTGATATTTGTTAAACAGGGGGGCAAGTAGCCGCAGTGCATCCAGGGTGTCATGCTCTTTTTGCTCGGCTGAACGTTTGTCACTGGCACTACAATTCGGGCACAGAATGACTCCGTGACAGTTGATATCCCGTGCCAACTTGAGCATGTTTTCCGCTTCTTGTAGTAGCTCGCCTCGCTGCTCTGGCAGATTGAAATATTGCAATGCATTGATAGTAACAATCTCAATTTGATGTTCATCAGCCAGTGCATTGAGTTGGGCCGTGCTTAGCTCGTCAGTCACTTTTCCACCGGGCATATCATTGCGTAGCTCAACCTTATTTAAGCCACATTTCTTAACCAGACGGAAAAAATTCTCAATACTGAGATTCGGGGCGATTTTGCGATTAATACAGAAACGATCTTGCGCGATGGACATGGTGCTCTGCTCCTGCTGTGATAAATGCTATACATAGCTCAAAATAAGAACATTTATTTCATTTTAATTAAATAACGAAACATTAATTTTTAGATGTAGTTCAAAAATTAAGCTAAAAAAGCGATTCAGCTTTCATTAAGAACCAATGAAATCGAGCTATTGCCGTTGTTTTTTTAACCTTAACAATTTATTTATCGCAAAAGAACGAGATTTTTTAGCCTTTTTGGCACGTTGCGTGGGCTATCTGGCTTTTTTGATGGTGGTGTTAAAGCCTTGCAGGAACTTGCGATACATCGCACAAAACAAAATTTCTAAAAGAAGTTATTTGAAACTTTTTTTTCAATGGAATAGAGTCTGCATGTCGGCTGGTTTTTCGCCTCTCTGGTGGCAGGTCGCCTTGCTGGCTATTTTGGTCCCACCACAAGATAGCCTTTACTGATTGAGCGTATGGTCCGTTAGGAATGAGTGTCAGGTTAAAGCCACTTTGAGCGAACCTTGCGGTAGCAGCTATTGAGAAGAGGGTTAGACATGAAAATCGTGAGTAACTTTATTGGCGGGAAGAATTCCCTGAGTTCCAGCAATCAGACTGCCGAGATTCATAATCCAGCCACCGGTAAAGTCGAAAGCCAGGTTACGCAAAGTACTGCCGAGGAAGTTAATCAGGCTATCGGCGTGGCTCATCAAGCATTTGCCGATTGGTCACGGACTACCCCACTGCGTCGCGCCCGTATTATGTTTAACTTTAAAGCACTGATTGAGCAACATCGTGATGAGTTGGCTGAGTTGATTGTCCGTGAGCACGGCAAGGTTTATTCCGATGCGTTGGGTGAGATCACCCGTGGGCTGGAAGTCGTCGAGTTTGCCTGTGGCATTCCACATCTCTTGAAAGGTGAATATTCCGCAGATGTTGGTACGGGGGTGGATTGTTTTTCCATGATGCAACCGTTAGGTGTGGTCGCAGGTATAACACCGTTTAACTTCCCTGCTATGGTCCCGATGTGGATGTTCCCCGTCGCCTTAACTTGCGGCAATACCTTTATCCTGAAGCCACCGGCATTAGACCCGTCAGCCTCTGTTCGTCTGGCGGAATTGTTGACTGAAGCTGGGTTACCGGATGGTGTATTCAATGTTATTCACTGTTCAAATGAGAGTGCAGCCCAACTCTGCACTGACCCACGAATTCAGGCCGTCAGTTTTGTTGGATCTTCTACCGTAGCTGAACATATTTATACTACTGCCAGTGCACACGGTAAGCGCGTACAAGCATTTGGTGCTGCTAAAAATCAGGCAATTATCATGCCTGATGCTGATTTGGATGCCACAGTAAATGCATTGATGGGTGGTGCATTTGGTTCGGCGGGTGAACGTTGTATGGCTTTGCCGATTGCGGTTGTCGTGGGTGATGACACCGCGGACAAATTAATTGAGAAGTTAAAACCACTCATCACTCACTTGCGAGTCGGCCCTGGCTTGCAGCAAGGTGGTGAAGAAAATGAGATGGGGCCGCTAATCTCAGCCACCCATCAGAAAAAAGTGCTCGGTTATATCGATCAAGGTGTGAAAGAGGGCGCAACGTTAGTCACCGATGGCCGCAATTATAAAGTTGCAGGTTATGAGCAGGGATATTATGTAGGCGGCACTCTGTTTGACCATGTCACGCCACAGATGAAAATCTATCGGGAAGAGATTTTTGGGCCGGTACTGGGTATTGTCAGAGTCCCTGATTACCAAACAGCCATTGATACAGTTAATAGCCATGAGTTTGGCAACGGCAGCGCTATTTTTACCAGTAGCGGCCATTATGCGCGGCTATTTGTGCATGAAGTTCAGGCCGGAATGGTTGGCGTCAATGTTCCAGTACCTGTCCCAATGGCATTCCATAGCTTTGGTGGCTGGAAGCGCTCGGTATTCGGTGCGTTAAATGTTCACGGTACCGATGGCGTGCGTTTTTATACCCGGATGAAAACAACCACTGCCCGTTGGCCTACCGGCCAGCAAACGGTTTCAGAGTACAGTATGCCAACACTTGGCTAATGCTAGTGGGTGTGCCTTGGGTTAATTTCAGTGTTAACAGGAGAGTTATTATGTCTTCACTGCTTGCCAAATGTCAGTTACCGGATGCGGATGGACGTATTCAACACATTTCACCGCAAAATGCGGGTTGGCGTTTTGTTGGATTTGATGTCTATCGTCTTACTGCGGGTAAAGTATTAGTTCTGGACAGTGGTGACAATGAACTCTGTCTGGTATTGGTTGCTGGTGTTGCTTCAGTTTCAACTCTGCACGCTGAATACCCACATATTGGTAAACGTATGAGTCCGTTCGAACGAACACCGCCTTATTCTGTTTATGTCCCACATCATGATCATGTGAAAGTGGTGGCAGAAACTGACTTGGAATTGGCGGTATGCCGTGCCCCTGCACAGGGGCATTTGCCTTCCCGCCTGATTACGCCGGCTGATGTCGGGGTCGAACGGCGCGGTAAGGGGCGCAACCAGCGGTTAGTGCATAATATTCTGCCTGACAGTGAGCCTGCGGACAGTTTGTTGGTGGTAGAGGTCTACACAGACGAAGGGAACACCAGCTCATATCCAAGTCATAAACACGATCAGGAAAATTCTACCGACGAAACTTATCTTGAAGAAACCTATTATCACCGGTTGAACCCTGAACAGGGTTTCTGTATGCAGCGTGTTTATACTGACGACCGTTCACTGGATGAGTGTATGCCTGTTTATAACCGTGATGTGGTGAAAGTTCCCAAAGGTTATCACCCGGTGGCAACGTTAGCAGGCTACGACAACTATTATTTGAATGTGATGGCAGGGCCGGTACGGTTATGGAAATTTACCTGGGAGAAAGACCACGCATGGATCAACAGCGATAACTATCCGGTTAATAACAGCTAACTTACTCTGGCTAAAGCATATAATAATGGGGTAGGAGGAATCCTACCCATTCTAGGTGTGAGCAGAAATGACGAAAAACAAACAGAGTCTCCTATTGGAGTGTTTACTCTTTCGCGTTATTCAGTGCCAGTGAAACTGCCAATGTTTGTGCCAGACACATAGAGGCTACTTGCGAACGGAAACCGTCAACTTGAGCTTCTCGCACGACAAAACACACATCGCTAAAAGCCGCTAATGGGCTGACCTGGCTATCTGTAATCGCAATCTGCTGTGCACCACTCTTCGCCCCTAATTCCACCAGTTCTAACGCCTCTTGCGCATAAGGTGAATAACTAATGGCGATCACTACGTCTTTGGGTTTCACCATGCTCAGTTGTTCAGAGAACATTCCCCCTAGCCCATCGATCAGAAAAGCACGACGTTCCAGATGGCGTAACGCATAGGTGAGATAAGAAGCAACACTAAAAGAGCGACGTAGACCAATCACATAGATATTTTCAGCATTTTTCAACAAGTTAACTGCTCTCTCCAACTGTTCTGCGCTGGTTTGTACGGCCAGTTGTTGCAGCGCTTGTGCATTTACCATGGTAAATACATTCAGTATTTCTGCCGGACTTTCTGGTGCCGTACTGCCATCTGTCGATATTTGGCGGAATAACCGTGCTCGCTCAGTATAGTTAACGGTTTCTTCCATCAAATGCTGGCGGAATACCTGTTTCATTTCGTTGAAGCCGCTGAAATTAAAGGCATTAGCAAATCGGATCAATGTTGAAGGTGGTACGTCGGCTTGAGCCGCAATAGAAGCAACCGTATCAAATGCAATGCTATTACTGTTATCCAATATATAACGGGCAACTTGTTTTAAGCGTTTGCTTAACGTCTCATAGCGATGACGAATTTGGTCTTGTAACAATGAAAGTTGAGTAGGGTTATTCATCCATTCGGCCCACGGCAGAGGAAATTTCAGGGGTTATTCCCTTCGTACTTAAAGCTGCAAGGTTGTTAGCTTAGGTTATTCACCCGAATGACTGACATGTGTCAGCTCGTCGAGATGTGTTCGCTTTGGCTGGCTGCAACCCCAAGTTCTTTGAGTCTATCTGACAGTATTCTAACAGGTGGTTGGAAAATTTCATTTATTGATGTCAGTATTTGCTTTTATTTCATCGCAACTTAAATAAATTCACCAAACTATATTAATAGAAATGAATGAAATCTAAAGATATTCCTTTATTAACTTTGATGGAAATCAGGATTTTTTTGGCTTTATGGGGAATAAACAGCGTAGATAGCGGCATAATAGTGGCGCTGAGGCAGTATCACTTCAGCGCCGATAGAGTCGTTTTTAATTCAAATCGCAGGGCGATAGTCACGCCAATAACCAATCAGGGTTTGGTAATTTTGTTTCACTTGTGTCATTAACTCGGCATCATTCAATTCACCTTGTAACCAGTGGCGCGATGCCAGGCCAAAAATGGTCCGGCCGACAGCAAAACCTTTAACCCACGGGGCGTGTGCAGCAGCGGCAAACCCTGCTTTTAATACGGCCTTTGTCGAGTCCAGCCCAAGAATTAATACACCTCGGCAATAGGGATCTTCAGTTTCAATCAGTTTGCCAACCAGTTGCCAGTTTTCTGCCGTTAGCGGCGGCAGCTTCCACCAATCTGGCTGAATGCCTAGTTGATAGAAATGAGCCATAGTTTCAATATAATAGCGCTCATCCTTATCCTTATTATCTTCAGGTAAAATCACTTCCAGTAGCAATTCATGTCCTGATTTACAGCATCCACGATATACATCTACAATCAGCTCATCCTGCTGTTGGCGCAGTTCTGCACGGTCTTGGGGATGATAAAAAACCAGACACTTAACAACATGTTCCAGTGGCCAATCTATTAGCTGGGAACCAATATTACCGTGTTCAAGCCGTAATGGCCTGGAACTGGGTAATTCTATGGGGCGGCCTATCCACCATCCCTGGCCGGTAATGATATTGAGCGCCTCCTGACCATATGTCGTATCAGCCAGAATGCCACTTTTATGCTCCAATCCAGACTCCAAAGCGGCTTGTTGCGCTGCTTGTAGCAACAATGTCTTAAGTTTTGGGATGCGCTCTTCACCAACACCGGCTTCACGGGCCATATCAGCCAATTGTTTGCGGTGGTCAAAGGCAAAAACACAAAGTTCAGGCCACTGTTGCTTACGGGTAGTCACCCGATGTAAATGATTAAGGCGGCTATCCTTGTCAGGGCGTGACACGGAATATTCGCGGCTAAGATAATCATCCAGTTCAATTTTTGTCGGCATCGCTGGAGCACAACCATGACGTGAAACAACTAGCGCCCCACAGGCATTGGCGTAGCGGCAGGCTTGCTCCCAGCCTTCATCATTCAGATAACCGCGCAGCAGGCCAGACATGAAGGCATCGCCAGCCCCTAATACGTTGAGAACCTCGACGCGCACACCAGAATGCAGTTTGATTGACTCCCAACGGGTGGGAATATCCCCTTCAAAAACAGAGCAACCTTGTGCTCCGCGCTTGCAAACCAGTGTCGCTGGCGTGGTTTTACGCACATTTTGCAGGGCTGTCAGCGTATCTGTGCTCCCCCCCGCAATGTGAAATTCTTCTTCTGTACCAACGATTAAATTGAAATGATGCAGTACTTCCTGCAATTCCTGCGTTACTTTTTGCGACTCTATGAAACGCGTTTCACCGTCTCCAAGTGAGGTCAGGCCCCATAATACCGGACGATAATCAATATCGAGCGCTGTGCGCAACCCATACTTATGGGCATATTCCAATGCTTTTAGCACTGCTGCTCGGGTATTCGGATGCGAAAGATGTGTACCCGTGATTGCCAGCGCGCGTGATGAAGCAATATATGTCTCGTCAATATCATCTGGCGTCAGGGCCATATCAGCGCAGTTTTCACGGTAAAAGATCAGTGGAAAAGTCTCTTGATCTTTAATACCCAGAATAACCAGACCTGTCAGCCGTTGTTTATCAGTAATAAGAAAACGGGTATCAGACCCAACACGCTGTAATTCCTCGCGTAGGAAACGGCCCATATGTTCATCGCCAACACGTGCCAGCATGCCTGACTTCAAGCCCTGAATTGCCGTGCCATAAGCAACATTACCTGATGACCCGCCTAAATATTTGGCAAATGTACTGGTATCTTCCAGCCGGGCACCAATCTGCTGCCCATAAAAATCGACGGCAATACGACCGATACATATGACATCCAGTACTTTGTGTTGTGTACCCATCCCCATTTCCTTCTGTATTAAACCAAGCCCCGACAGTGACCGATAAAATAAACCTGTAATGACATTTCTAAAACCAGTATGAGGAATAAAAATTTCAAGTTCAAGATTAAATGAAATTTATTCCCCAGTTTTGTGACGAAGATAAAAGCCTCATATCAGGTCTGAAAATGGGACTTACACCAAAAGCTTAGGCCGGTTATTGGCAGGGTTTTCGAGGTGTAATAAAGAAGAGTTAAAATCAAAATAGTATATTAATATCAATTAATTATGCGTTTTTATTGACGATTGGAAATGAACGGTCGATTGCATGGTAAAAGGGGGACGCGTTATTTCAGTGTTTCTGAGAATATTTGATCTTCATCGCAGAATGAAATGTTTCTTCTGTAATTTGATTTTATGAAAAAAATATTTGTTTATAATCCCTGCTATGTTTCCCCTTACTGTCGTCAGCCAGGCGAAAGCTAACAAGTCTGCTGCTTCTCTCCGGCATATGTATCTTCAGGGGCTGAACGTCACTTGGTCACCATGATGTAGCGCAACAGAGCAAAGGATGGGTAAATGAATAAGATTCGGCTAACCACTGCACAGGCATTAGTCCGGTTTTTGGACAACCAATACCTGCAAGTTGATGGTCAGGAAATCAAATTTATCAAAGGGATTTTTGCTATTTTTGGCCACGGTAATGTGCTGGGAATGGGGCAGGCGTTGGAACAAAACTGTGGCGATTTAGTGGTTCATCAGGGGCGGAATGAGCAAGGGATGGCCCATGCCGCTACCGGTTTTGCCAAACAAAAACTGCGCCAGCAAATTTATGCCTGCACCTCATCCGTCGGGCCGGGCAGCGCTAATATGATTACCGCCGCTGCAACGGCAACGGCCAATCGTATTCCCCTACTATTGCTCCCAGGCGACGTATTTGCATCCCGCCAACCGGACCCAGTGTTACAACAAATAGAACAATCTCATGACCTTAGCATCAGCACTAATGATGCATTCAAACCGGTTAGTAAATACTGGGATCGCATTACGCGGCCAGAGCAACTGATGAGCGCCTGTATTAATGCGATGCGGGTTCTGACTGATCCGGCAGAAACGGGGGCTGTGACACTGAGCTTGCCACAAGATGTGCAGGCTGAAGCCTATGACTATCCTGACTATTTCTTCCACAAGCGAGTTCATCACCTTGACAGACGCCCTGCCAGTGCCGCTATGCTGGCTGATGCCATTGCGTTACTGACCGCCAAACGTAAGCCCATTTTGGTATGTGGGGGAGGGGTGAAATACTCACAAGCCGGCCAGGCATTGCAACGATTTGCTGAATGTTTTGGTTTGCCGTGGGTAGAAACGCAAGCCGGTAAAGGCACTATCAGCTCAGAACATGAATTAAATCTTGGTGGTATTGGTGAAACCGGCTGCCTGGCTGCTAACACATTAGCAAAACAGGCGGATCTGGTGATCGGCGTTGGCACTCGCTATAGCGATTTCACCACGTCCTCTAAATGGTTATTCCAGAATCCAGACGTTTCATTCCTGAATATTAATGTCAGTGCCTTTGATGCCGGCAAATTGGATGGTTTGCAATTGTTGGCTGATGCGCGTGAGGCATTATCAGCATTGCATCAACAGCTTGGCACTACCGGTTATCAAGCCGGATGGGGGGATGAAATTGCTCGCATGCGCGCGGAACAATTAGCTGAAACGCGGCGGGTTTATCAAGTGCAATACCGCGCCGACGATTTCGTTCCTGAAATTAATGACCATTTGGACCGTGAACAGGTTTTTGCTGAATTTATCAATAAAACCGGCTCTTTCTTGACGCAAAGCCAAGTGCTGGGAGTACTGAATAACACATTACCTCCTGATGCCATCATTGTTGCGGCTGCGGGTAGTTTGCCCGGCGATTTACAGCGGGTGTGGCGTACCAAAGGGAGTAACGACTATCACGTCGAATACGGTTATTCGTGCATGGGTTATGAGGTGGGTGCCGCACTGGGTGTGAAGTTAGCTGAACCAGACAGGGAGGTCTACTCATTGGTTGGGGACGGCGCATTTATGATGCTGCATTCCGAACTGGTTACCTCTATTCAAGAGCGTAAAAAAATTAACGTTGTGCTGTTCGATAACATGACGAATGGCTGCATCAACAACCTGCAAATGGAACATGGCATGGACAGCTATGCCACAGAATTCCGCTTTCGTAATGAGGACACAGGCCAATTAGATGGCGGTCTTGTTCCGGTTGATTTTGCCATGCTGGCTGCCGCCTATGGCTGTAAAACATATCGTGTTTCTACCGAGCAACAGCTGATCGATGCATTAACCGATGCCCATTCGCAGGCAATTTCTACCTTGATTGACATAAAAGTGCTGCCAAAGACCATGGTACATAAATACCTGAGTTGGTGGCGGGTAGGGGTTGCTCAGGTTTCTGAAAGTGAACGAACCGATGCAGTGGTTCGTGAGCTGGAAAAAAATATCGCCAAAGCCCGTGATTACTAAGGCTAATTAAGCAGGCAATCAATGCGTTATACCCAATAGCTTTCAACACACAAAATGGCGGTACAGGGATGTGCCGAGTCATGAGGGCTGCCAACGCACCTGCAACTTGCAAGTTGAGCTGGATGTGAAGTCGTAAAACGAGCAGGTATCACCTGCAAACCGAAACTTCATGAGGAAAATAATATGTCGTTAAATATTGGTGTCATCGGAACAGGTGCTATCGGCCAGGATCATATTCGTCGTTGCAGTAAAGTTTTACAGGGCGCTCGTGTGGTTGCTGTAACGGATATCAATCAGCAGCATGCCACTAAAGTTATTCGTGATCTGGGTATTGAGGCGAATATCTATGCCGATGGGCATGAAGTGATTAATGCAAAAGAGGTGGATGCGGTATTAGTCACATCTTGGGGGCCGAGTCACGAAGAGTTTGTTCTGGCAGCCATCGCTGCGGGTAAATATGTATTTTGTGAAAAGCCGTTGGCGGTGACAGCTGAAGGGTGTAAGCGAATTGTAGAGGCTGAAGCCGCCAAGGGTAAACGCTTGGTTCAGGTTGGGTTTATGCGCCCTTATGATCAGGGTTATCGCGCACTGAAAGATGTGATTACTCGTGGGGAAATCGGTGAACCCTTGATGCTGCATTGTGCTCACCGTAACCCGAGAGTCGGCGAAAATTACACCACCAATATGGCTATTACTGACACATTGATCCATGAGATTGATGTACTGCGCTGGCTGCTGGATGATGATTATGTCTCCGTTCAGGTTGTTTTCCCACGTAAAGCCAAACACGCTAAAGCGCATCTGAAAGACCCGCAGGTGGTGTTATTTGAAACGGCGAAAGGAACGCGTATAGATGTTGAAATCTTTGTGAACTGTCAATATGGCTATGATATTCAATGTGAAGTGGTAGGTGATACCGGTATTGCAAAATTACCAGAACCCTCATCCGTGCTGATGCGCAGCCAGGCACGGCTATCGCATGAAATACTGACCGATTGGAAAGACCGCTTTATTGATGCTTATGATGTTGAGTTACAAGCATTTATCAATGACGTTTTAGCTGAAAAACTCACCGGTCCTTCTGCCTGGGATGGTTTTGCTGCCGCCGTTACTGCGGATGCCTGTATTGCGGCACAGAATAGCGGTGAAATTGTTCCTGTGAGTTTGTCGCCACGACCTGATTTTTATAATAAATAACATCAAACTCTGCTGCCTGTGCGCTAGCTAGCCTGCTGCCGCATAGTCAGGTTTTTTGTTGCAAATGGAGTTTATCTCAAGCTTGCATGTATCTTGCGTGAAACGGGGGAGCGATGAAGATTGCATTTGATGTTGATGTCATTAAAGGCCTTGGTATCAGCAATATGGTTCGTCAAGTGGCAGAATGGGGATATGACTATATTGAACAATCACCGCATCCGCAGTTAAACCCATTTTATAAACACCCAAAAGCGGGCCGCGAAGTTGTTGCTGAATATAAGAAAGTACTAAAAGAAACCGGGGTGCAAATATCTTCCTTTATTGTGGTTTATCGTTGGGCTGGGCCACTCGAGGCAAGGCGGCAGGCTGCGGTGACCAACTGGAAGAGAATGATTGAAATTGCAGTTGAAATGGGTGTCTCTGTGATTAATACCGAACTTTCTGGCGATCCAAATGAGCCAGAAGTTTGCGAAGAGATGTGGTATCGCTCAATGGAAGAGTTATTGCCGATTATTGAGCGGGAAGGGATTCGGGTAGAGATTCAATCTCATCCGTGGGATTTTTGTGAAGAAAATAATGAAACCGCAGATTTAGTGAAATCACTCCGCAGCGATAATGTGAAGTATCTGTATAGCGTGCCCCATACCTTTTTCTACGATAAGGGCAAAGGAGACGTTGCCAGCATGCTGAAATATGCGGGTGTTGACCTTTCTCATGTATTGATTGCAGACACCATGAATCACACCAAGCATTGCCGTTATATTGTGAATCCACCAGGTGTTGATGCGGTTATTCATCAACATGTTGGTATTGGTGAAGGGGAAGTCGATTTCTCTGCCTTATTTCAAACTCTGCGCGATATGGATTTCGCTAATCGCACCTTTAAAGTCGGTGGTGAGTCAATTATTGCGACTTCTCTTTTTGGTTATCCAGAAAAAATGGTGCATCAGGCGGTGGCTACTCGCGAACGTATTGAGCGCGAATTGTTGGGGAAATAAAGTCGCCCGGCGGCCTCAGTTGCAAGTTCTCTTTAAGATTTTAAATAAAAACTTAGCCCAACGTTATTGACGTTGCAGTGAACAACGCCGCAGCTTCAAGCGCCAAAGGTATATTTTCCTGCATTAAAGACGGGCAATTAATCACATTTTAATTGTATTCATCTCTATAAATTGGATGTATCGCAGAGGTTTATTATGAATAAAGAACGTGTGAAGTTAGCAATCGCGCCAATTGGCTGGACCAATGATGATATGCCTGACTTAGGCAAAGAAAATACCTTCCAACAATGTATCAGTGAAATGGCTCTTGCCGGATTTACTGGTTGCGAGGTTGGTAGTAAATACCCGCGAGATCCTAACGTACTTAAACCTATGCTTGAGCTGCGCGGTATGCAGATTTGTAATGCATGGTTTAGCACTTTCTTTGCCGATGACCAGCGGACCAAGACCATTGATGAATTTATTAATCATATGAATTTCCTCCATATAATGGGCGCAAAAGTGATTGGTTGCTCAGAACAAAGTAAGAGCATTCAAGGGACGACGAAGGCAGTATTTGAAGAAAAACCACACTTCACTGATGTGCAATGGCAGCGAGTTGCTGATGGTTATAACGAATTAGCCAAGATTGCGGCAACCAAAGGTATGCAAGTCTGTTTGCACCACCATATGGGGACGGGGATCCAAACTACCGAAGAAATAGATCGTTATATGAGTATGGTTAACGACGATGTATATCTGCTCTTTGATACAGGTCATGCCTATGTTTCTGAGGGCAGCCAGGCGGCGATGCTGGCTATTTTGGAGAAATACCTGCCGCGTATTAATCATGTTCATTTAAAAGATGTGCGGGATGAAATAGTGGCTGATGTGAAAGCGAATAAACTCAGTTTCCTCGATGGGGTGAAAAAAGGCATGTTCACTGTACCGGGCGATGGGGTAATTGATTTCCGTCCGGTATTTAAATTGCTGGATGAAAAAGGCTATCAGGGCTGGATGGTAGTAGAGGCAGAGCAGGATCCGGCTATCGCTAATCCATTTGAGTATGCAGTAAAAGCCCGCCACTATATTAAAGAAACCGCGAGCATTTAGTCATATTCAGTTATGGCAGGGGATAGGTTGATACACTATCCCCTGAGGATTAGGCGGATATCTTGATTCGCCCCATATGATACGCATCGATATATTCGCCCTCGCGAAAAGCAAAGCGTGGGCTGGTACCTTCAATTTCAAAGCCAAACTTGCGGTAAAGCGCGATAGCCGCCAGATTATCGACAAACACTGTTAGCTCAATACGTTGTATATTCAACCAGTTATCACATAAATCAATCATGGCAGTCATTAATACACTGCCGATGCCTTGTCCACAGTAATTTGCATCAACAGCAATACCAAAAGTGGCGACATGCTTACGCCGTGCCCGTTGGTTGGCTTCGACAGTCAATTGCCCAACGATCTCCTCGTCAATACATGCCACCAGGCTATGCATCCCGGCGGGAAAATCTTTAATTCTTTTGGCCCACATCTCTTCAGAAGGTAGGGGAAGCTGTAACGTGTCGCGATAAACCTGTGGATGAGAAAATAACTGCCGCAAAGCGGGATAGTCGGTGAACTCCACATGGCGTATCTGCACATTTTCCATAAACATACCCTTACTCTTACTGTTTGAATTACCTAATAAAATAGCGTTTTATTTACCTGAGTCAATAATATTGCAAGTGGTTAGAAAAAACACTTTACAAGTGAGAGTGATAATGATTATCATTGTCGTGCTTTCAGATGAGGCCATCAGTGTTTAGGTGTTCACATTACGAAGGCACGACATTGCTCACATTGCTTCCAGTGTTTACTTAGCCAGCCGGGTGCTGGCTTTTTTTTTGCCTATTTCGCACTGTTTGTTCGCTGCATCATTGGTTCGTAGGCAGTCATATCTCAAGTTCTCTCAACGTTTTCTTTCGCTAATTACTTCAAATTCAAATCATTTGTCTTTCAACTTATTAATCAGTCGAATTTTTTGAACAGAGGAGTGAGTTTTTTACGCTTTCATATTCTCCCGCGACATCTAGACTAAAGAAAACGTTGAGGAGAACTGAACATGATCTATTTACGCAAAGCAGAAGAACGTGGCCATGCTAATCACGGTTGGTTGGACAGTTGGCATACCTTCTCATTCGCTGATTATTACGATCCAGAATTTATGGGGTTTTCAGCACTGCGAGTGATTAACGAAGATGTGATCGATGCAGGTCAGGGGTTTGGTACCCATCCGCATAAAGATATGGAAATTCTGACTTATGTGCTGTCTGGTACTGTCGAGCACAAAGACAGTATGGGTAATAAAGAGCAGATCCATGCCGGTGAATTCCAGATTATGAGCGCAGGTACCGGTATTCGTCATTCAGAATATAATGGCCGTGACGACCAACCGCTGCATTTGTACCAGATTTGGATTATCCCCAATAAGACAGGTTTGGAGCCGCGTTATGAACAGCAGATGTTTGATATCCCGCAAGGGCGGCAGTTGGTGTTATCACCGGATGCCCGCGATGGCTCGCTGAAAGTATTCCAGGACATGACACTCTGGCGCTGGGCACTGAAACGCGAGGAGCAGTCCATTTATCAGATTCAAGCAGAGCGCCGCATCTGGATACAGGTAGTCCGAGGTAAGGTCTCTATCAATGGGCATCATGCTGCGGCCAGCGATGCATTCGCTATCTGGGATGAAGCTGCACTTTCTATTCATGCTGATGAAGACAGTGAAATTTTGTTGTTTGATTTACCGCCAGTTTAAGTTTGACCATCTCATACCCTAATAATTCGAGTTGCAGGAAGGCGGCAATTGAGTGAATCCCGATGAGCTTACTCAGGTAAGTGATTCGGGTGAAAGAAAGCAGCCAACGCATATGCAGCTTGAAGTATGACGGGTATATGTAAAAAAGGGTATGTGCATCGCGCCATACCCTTTTCTTTGCTAGAATAGCATCCCATTTACCCAGCCTCAGTTCATTGATAATGAAGAAAAAAAGGCCAGTGCTCCAAGACGTCGCCGATATGGTTGGGGTGACAAAAATGACCGTCAGCCGGTATTTGCGTAATCCAGAACAAGTTTCTGCGCTTTTGCAGAAAAAAATCGCGCTGGCATTAGACGAACTGGGCTATATCCCCAACCGCGCCCCCGATATCCTGTCCAACGCGACCAGTCATGCCATCGGTGTATTGTTGCCGTCATTGACCAACCAGGTTTTTGCCGAGGTTTTGCGCGGCATTGAGAGTGTGACGGATGCGCATGGCTATCAGACTATGCTAGCGCACTATGGCTATCAGAAAGAGCGTGAGGAGCAACGGTTAACCTCGTTACTCTCTTATAATATTGACGGCCTAATCCTCTCCGAACGTCACCATACCGCCCGTACATTGAAAATGATTGAGGTCGCGGGGATTCCAGTCATTGAGCTGATGGATTGTATTTCACCGTGTATTGATTTGGCTGTGGGCTTTAATAACTTTGAAGCGGCAAGGCAGATGACGCAGCAAGTTATCGCCAAAGGCCATCGCCATGTTGTCTATTTTGGTGCACGTCAGGATGAGCGTACCGTCATTAAGCAGCAAGGCTATGAGCAGGCGATGCGTGAATCCGGTTTGGTGCCGATGAGCGTGATGACCAGCCGTTCATCGTCATATTCGGCAGGTGCTGAGTTGTTGCGTGAAGCGCAAGCCAGTTATCCACTGATTGACAGTATTTTTTGTACCAATGATGACCTGGCAATTGGTGCTGTATTTGAGTGTCAGCGTCAGGGGTTATCTATCCCTTATGATATGGCAATAGCGGGTTTCCATGGTCACGATATTGGCCAGTCGATGGTACCCAAGCTGGCCAGTGTGCTTACCCCGCGTGAAAGAATGGGGCAAATTGGTGCCGAGCGTTTGCTGGCAAAACTGCGCGGAGAGGCGGTAGCGCCGAGGATGGTTGATGTCGGTTTCACCATCCTCCCCGGCGGCAGTATTTAAATCACAATGGTTTAGCTAAATAACTATTGCTGCCAGATGCTATATCACCATGGCTAATAACAGGCAACCGACCAGGCCGCAGACCGAAATAATGGTTTCCAGCACTGACCATGACTTAAAGGTTTCCACAATGGTCAGGTTAAAGTACTCCTTGAACAACCAAAAGCCTGGGTCGTTGACGTGAGAGAAAATCACGCTACCCGAACCGACGGCAATAACCATTAATTCAGGGCTGGCACCGGTGGTGGCAATGAGCGGCGCTACAATACCGCCAGCCGTAATGGCCGCTACTGTCGCAGAACCTAGCGCAATACGCAGTACGGCTGCGATTGACCATGCCATCAGAATTGGTGATAAGCCGCTGCTATTCATCATATTGGCAATATAATGATCAACGCCACTGTCAACTAAAACCTGTTTGAAAGCACCGCCACCGCCGATAACCAACAACATCATCGCAATGATTTTAATGGAGTCAGTTACCGTATCCATCACCGCTTCCATTGAACGGCCACGGTTTAAGCCAAAGGTGAAAATTGCTATCAATACAGCGATTAAGGTGGCTATCACCGGATCACCGAAGAACTCTGCATAAGAGAGCACTGGGTGGCCTTTTGGCAAAATCATCTCTGCCACTGCCCGTAATGCCATCAAAATCACTGGAACCAGCGCTGTAGAGACACTGACGCCAAAGCTTGGCATCTCTTCATCGGTGAAGGTTTTCGGGTTATACAATCCTTCTGGTACTGGTTTATCAATTCCTTTTAGAAAGCGCGCAAACACCGGGCCGGCCAGAATAACTGTTGGAATTGCCAGTAAAGTCCCGTATAGCAGCGTTTTACCCATATCCGCGTGGAAAATGGTCGCAATAGCCGTTGGGCCGGGGTGAGGAGGTAGAAAACCGTGGGTTACCGACAAGGCCGCGGCCATCGGCACACCGACATACAGCAGTGGGATTCGGGCGGACGCGGCGATACTGAATACCAGTGGCAGCAATAGCACAAAACCCACTTCATAAAACAGCGCAAAACCGACAGTAAAACCGGTCAGCACGACCGCCCACTGAATGTATTTTTTGCCAAATTTATCAATCAGCGTGGTCGCAATTCGTTGAGCGCCCCCACAATCAGCCAGTAATTTACCGAGCATGGCACCAAAGCCCATAATCAGCGCCAGACTGCCTAACGTTCCGCCAACCCCAGCTTTGATTGAGCCGACGACTTTATCGACTGGCATCCCTTGCATGATACCTACCGCTAGCGCGACCAGTATCAGCGAGATAAATCCGTTCAGTTTGAAACGGATCATCAGTAACAGCAGCATGGCAACGCCAACCGCGACAATGACTAATGGCATAGTATTTCTCCAATAACTTTGGGTATTTCGTTTTTTGTTATGATTTGCGGTCAGCTTCTTTTTATCGTCAGTAGGGTCGGAAGATGGCCTTTGTGATAAAAATCACATCTTCATTTGTTACCGGTATCATGATACCGGTAACATGGTAAAATACGGAACCATAGAGAGCAGTAAAATTCCCATTCTGAGATAGAGATCAACATTATGGCAGGACATAGCATTATCGTGATGGGTGTATCGGGTAGCGGCAAAACCACGGTAGGAGAGGCTGTAGCCCGCCAAATCCATGCCAAATTTATTGATGGTGACGATCTACACCCTCGCGCCAATATTCAGAAGATGGGCAGCGGGCATCCACTGAATGATGAAGATCGTATGCCGTGGCTGGAGCGTTTGAGTGATGCTGCCTACAGCCTGAATCATAAAAATGAAACCGGTATTATTGTCTGCTCAGCGCTGAAGCGCCGTTATCGTGATCGTCTGCGGGAAGGTAATCCGGGGATGGTGTTTATATATCTAAAAGGCAGTTTCGACGTCATCATGGAGCGATTAAAAGCCCGCTCCGGCCATTTTATGCCAACTGATCTGCTGAAAAGCCAGTTTGACGCGTTGGAAGAGCCAGGTTCAGATGAGCCAGATGTTCTCTGCGTCGATATTGATGCGGATATTGATAACGTGGTGCAGCGTTGTGTATTAGCACTGAAAAGTCGTAACTAAAGTGAGTTTATACCCAAGAGGGCGCGCCCCTCTTGGATTGCGCAACTGAGGCCAACCCTATTTGGTCAAATATGCCCGCACACCATCTAAAAACATCTGCGTAGATAGCATCACCAAAATTAACCCCATCAACCGTTCCAGCGCACTGACGCCTTTATTACCCAGCAGGCGCAGGAACAGATTCGACATCAGCAAAATCGCCGCAGACAACCCCCACGCAATCATCAACGCCAACACTAAATGGCTAATTTGATTAGGATATTGATGCGACAGTAGCATCAGCGTTGCCAGAATCGACGGACCCGCGACTAAGGGAATAGCCAGTGGTACTAAGAATGGCTCTTCCCCAGCCGATAACCCGGTAACGTTACTTTCTGGGGTGGGGAAAATCATCTTAATTGCGATTAAAAACAGAATAATACCACCCGATATCGACACCGTTTCAGTTCGCAGATTTAGGAACGCCAGAATCTTCTCGCCAGCGAATAGGAAAATCAGCATTAATATCAGCGCAATGAGCAATTCTCGAATCAATACGACTCGCCGCCGCTTAGGTTCCAGATGCTTGAGTACCGACATAAAAATCGGCAGATTTCCCAGTGGGTCCATAATCAAAAACAGCAGCACTGTTGCCGCAATCATCTCAGTCATTATTACCTCTAGGGACTGGCGTTTCCCGCCAATCAAAGCCACATATTAGGAAGATTGCTTTGAATCATTCTGGTATCGAATAAATTCACTTGCCACTTTGTCCATATTTTGTAAGGTGGTATCAGGTCTATCTTAGTCAGTCTGCCGTACCCTTACAGCGCGCAGTTATACAAGACAGGCATCCATTAATCGGTGTCACCTTCCAAGGCAGGACAGTAAACATGAAAAATGTTGGTTTTATCGGCTGGCGCGGTATGGTCGGCTCAGTACTCATGCAACGCATGATTGAAGAACGCGACTTTGACGGTATTCGCCCGGTCTTTTTCTCCACCTCGCAACATGGCCAGGCCGCGCCGACATTTACCGGCCAGCAAGGTACGTTGCAAGATGCTTATGATATTGATGCGCTGAGTGCATTGGATATTATCATCACCTGCCAAGGAGGAGATTATACCAACGAAGTTTATCCAAAGCTGCGAGAAATCGGCTGGAAAGGCTATTGGATCGACGCCGCTTCTTCTCTTCGTATGCAAGATGACGCAATTATTATTCTGGATCCGGTTAACCATAGTGTCATTCAACAGGGTTTAGATAAAGGTATCAAGACCTTTGCGGGGGGTAACTGTACCGTTAGCCTGATGCTGATGTCTTTGGGTGGTTTGTTTGCTAATAATTTGGTTGAGTGGGCATCAGTTGCCACTTATCAGGCAGCATCCGGTGGTGGCGCGCGCCATATGCGTGAGTTGCTGACTCAGATGGGTATGCTACATGCTGGCGTGGCTAAAGAGTTGCAAGACCCGGCCTCTGCCATTTTGGATATTGAACGTAAGGTCACTGCTGCAACCCGTAGTGGTACCTTGCCGACTGATAACTTTGGTGTACCGCTGGCAGGTAGCCTGATCCCGTGGATCGACAAACAACTGGATAATGGTCAGAGCCGCGAAGAGTGGAAAGGCCAGGCTGAAACTAACAAAATTCTGAACACCAGCAGCGTCATTCCAGTAGATGGTCTGTGCGTGCGCATCGGTGCGCTGCGTTGCCATAGCCAAGCCTTTACGCTGAAACTGAAAAAAGACGTGCCATTGCCAGAAATTGAGCAAATGTTGGCAACGCACAATGACTGGGTTCGTGTTATCCCGAACGACCGCGAGCTGAGCATGCGTGAACTGACTCCGGCTGCGGTAACCGGTACATTGAATACCCCGGTTGGCCGCCTGCGTAAATTGAATATGGGGCCGGAGTATCTCTCCGCCTTTACTGTAGGTGACCAGTTGCTATGGGGCGCGGCAGAGCCATTGCGCCGTATGCTGCGCATCTTGATGTGATTGGTTATTAAGAGTAATAACCATAAAGCCCTGATCTTATGGTCAGGGTTTTTTTATATGATTAACACGGCTTTTTTGTATCCCTCGATGTGTCAGCAACTACGTTGCACGCCACCCGATACGGGCTTCGCACTACAGCAATTGGCTGATATTCAGCTCTTCCATTAAACGATAGTTATCTGAATAATCCACTGGGATGGCAATGACTGCCGGGCCTAATAC
Source organism: Yersinia sp. 2541 StPb PI (assembly GCF_052217145.1). NCBI lineage: Bacteria > Pseudomonadati > Pseudomonadota > Gammaproteobacteria > Enterobacterales > Yersiniaceae > Yersinia > Yersinia sp. 2541 StPb PI. The sequence continues at coordinate 199,156 of NZ_JAZGQB010000001.1, forward strand.
ATCCATAGCTTGATGCAATTTATGGGATAATTCGTCAGCAGATTCTACGGCAAAACCTTTCGCACCAAAGGATTCGGCGTACATTTTGAAATCAATCGGGCCAAAGCTAACTCCCGATGGCCGATGGTATTTTTTCTGCTGCTGTATTTCCACCATGTTGTAACCGTTATCGACCCAAATAATATGCAGTAAATTGCTTTTCAGGCGCACCGCAGTTTCTAGCTCCATACTTGATTGCATAAAACCGCCGTCACCTGATACGGATACGACCTTTTGATGTGGGTTCACCAGTGCGGCGGCAATGGCCCATGGCAGTGCAACACCCATAGTCTGTTGACCGTTTGACATCAAAATTTGACGGGTGCGGAAGCTGTAAAGATAGCGGGCAATCCAGATGTGAAAGCTCCCCATATCGACACATAGGGTCACGTCACTATTAACAATATCCTGCATTGCCCGGACTAAACGCAGCGGATGAATAGCGAAACCACTCATATGGTCAGCCCGGAGGGCCAAGTCTCGTCGTTGGCGGCAGCGCTCTTCCAATACCGCCTGTGTTGCCAATGTTAATATTAACGGGCCATGTATCCGGGGGGCTAATGCATCTATGGTAGCGGCAATATCGCCCAATAACTCTTTTTCCGGTTGATAGGCTGCATCTATTTCGGCGGGTAAAATATCCAGATGTATCAGTGTTGCCTGGCCGTTGTTCCATAGCGCTGGGTCATATTCCACAGGGCTATAACCGATGGTGATAATCACATCGGCTTGTTGTAGTAACTTGTCGCCAGCCTGATTATTAAACAAGCCCACCCGCCCGGCAAAATGATCAAAGTGCGCCTGATCAACCACCCCTGCGGCTTGATAGGTGCTGGTGACCGGTATTTTGCTATGGTGAAGTAAACGCCGAATGGCTTGAGCGTTTGCCGGCTGACTGGCCATCAATCCAAGGAGCAAAATGGGATTTTTAGCGTTGTTAATCAACTTAGCCACGGCAGTAATCTCATCCAAGGGTGCACCGCCATTGTGTGGACATGGTTGATGAATCAATGCCTGGCTGGTCACAGGGTTGTTGAGAATATCTTGCGGCAGGCTAACAAAGGCCGCGCCCGGCCGACCAAATTCAGCGGTTCTAAAGGCATTACCCAGGACTTCTGACAGCGCCGCAGAGGCCGTCACCTCCGCACTAAACTTAGTTATCGGGCGAAAAATACTCACAGTATCCATACTCTGGTGAGTTATTTTCAGGCTATCGGCTCGTTTTACCGCGCCGCCCAGTGCCACCACTGGATCCCCTTCAGAGGTTGCTGTTGCCAGTCCGGTGACTAAGTTGGCGCAACCCGGCCCTGAGGTGACTAATGCAACGCCTGCTTTACCGGTTAGCCGGCCGATGGCCGCAGCCATGAAAGCCGCATTCGCTTCGTGGCGCACCACAATCGTTTGAATGCTGGAATCTTCCAGTGAATTAAATACTCGATCAATTTTAGCGCCGGGAATACCGAACACCTGCTTTACACCTTGCTGCTCTAAATGATTAACCACCAGATCAGCCCCGCACTGCCAAGCCTGAGTATGCGTTTCATTGGTCATGATGTGTTGTCCTCTATGGTTGATTTAGCCGCTATTAATTGATGTTTTACCGCCGGTTAACTTTCTACCGCGCGGATGGCGTTATTGAGATTTTGCGGGGAGAGATTGGCCTGGAGAAAATCAGCTTCCTGCGGCAGATCGATTACCAGTTTGGCCACGGTGCCGAAGGTCAGAACACCCTTTTCCAATTGGTAGTCGAGCACATGGCCACCGCCATTGCGGGTGTCAGTAATAAAATGCTCGTGGTAGCCAGCAACATTTATTCCTTGGGTATAGTCTGGGCTGCGAAAACCGATGATCACGCCATTTTGATGGGTGAAATCAAACGTCGGTTGCTCGGAGATGGCTTCAAGCATGGGTTTATAGGGGCGCTGTTGGCAGGGAACGGTGCGGGTTTCAACGTGGCTGAAGGTGCCATCAATACGCAGAGCACAAAACAGATTATCTGTTTTGGTAAGGTCATCAATCACATTATGGAGCTGCTTTCTGCTTATTTTATGTTCGAAACTGCGTTTTTCTGTCGGCTGAAAAAACGTCATTACTGCGAAAGGTGTCTTCTGTTCTGGTTGTGCTGAACGGGCGCTGCCATCGGATCGTAATTGATAAATTTTACTGTTTAGTGCGACTAATTCACCATCAAGATTGTTAAATGTTCCTAATCCAAAATCACCGTGTTTCAGTAGTTCTGCCATGGTGATTTGGCCTTCATAAACCCCACTAATTAGCGCGCTCATTAGTGATGTTTGATAAATAATGCACTCAGAATGCTTTTCTCTATAGGCAATAAAGCTTTTTACAATCTCTTGAGTACATGAACAATGCGATGTTATTGATTTAGTCATCTCTCTCTCCGTCTTACCTGTAACATAAATTATATTTATATTTACGTATAAGGTTGACGCTGAAAGAACATAAGTACCAATATAGGAATCCCACTTTTTTGATATCAATAATATATGGAACTACGTTATCTACGATATTTTGCTGCGGTTGCTTCAGCCCGCCATTTCACCCGGGCGGCTGAAAAGCTGGGTATCTCTCAGCCACCACTAAGTCAGCAAATTCAAAAGCTAGAGCGGGAGATCGGGACACCACTGCTACGTCGGCTCACGCGCGGTGTTGAACTGACTGATGCAGGGAAAGCGTTCTATGTGGATGCCTGTCATATATTGACGCTTACGGATGAAGCGATAGAGCGAGCTAAAAGTATCGCGCGCGGGGAGACGGGTAAGTTGCGGGTAGGTTTTGCCAGCTCGACAGCCTTCCAGCCCTTGGTATTGCGCCTACTCCACGCCTATCGGGATAAATATCCTGAGGTGATATTGTCACCCAGTGAAAAGACCATGCCGGTGTTAATGAATGATTTGCATAACGAACGCATTGATGTGGCTTTTATCCGTCAGCCATGTGATGCCAGTAATGAATTCACCTGTAAGGTGCTGGTGGAGGAAGATATGTTGCTGGTACTGCCCCATAACCATCAGTTGCATCGCTGCCCACAAATCAATCTGCAAGCGATACAGCATGAAAAGCTGATTACTTTCCCTCGCGAAGTGGCTCCCGGATTGTTTGATACCATTATCAGCGCTTGCTACCGTGCCGGATTTAAGCCGGAGCTGGGGCAACAATCCCCCCAGTTGGTGTCTGCCATAGGGATGGTGTCGGCAGGCTTTGGTTTTACTATCGTGCCTCGCTCACTGACAACTATTCAGACGAATAATGTTACTTATCATGAGATTGACGATAGTTTGCTAAAAACCAAGATTACACTGGCATGGCGGCGGCATGAGCGCTCTGCCGCGGTACTTAATATGGTGAGTATCATTGCCCGCACGGGTAAGTAATTAACCGTTGTTAACCCTCACTCGCGGTGATAAAGGGCAATTTAAGTGTAATGCGCGTGAATTTATCTGCCTCGCTTAGGGCGGTGACACCATATTCGTTGCCATAGCGGACTTTAATTCGCCGGTCTACCAGATTCATCCCCAGCCCATCGCCGTTTGGTTGCGGTTGATACAAACCAGCATTGTCTTCCACTTCCAGTATCAACGTATTGCCCTCGAGCTTACCGTGCAAGGTGATGCGCCCGTTATTGAACATCTGCGCTATGCCGTGTTTGATGGCATTTTCGACCACGGGTTGCAGGGAAAAAGCCGGTAAACGCGCTTCCATCAATTCATCAGGTAATGAGATCTCAACGGAGAGGCGGTCGGCAAAACGTGCCTTTTCTATTTCCAGATAAGCATTCACATGTTCAATTTCATCGCTCAGCGTGACCACATCATGGCTGCGCTTGAGGTTCTTACGGAAAAATGTCGACAAAGAAAGCACTAGCTTGCGGGCATGGTCTGGATTACGGCGGATTACTACTGACAGGGTATTCAGTGCGTTAAAGAGGAAGTGAGGATTTACTTGCGCGTGCAGTAGCTTGATTTCTGATTGTGCCAATAGCTGTTTCTGTTGTTCAAATTCACCCGCCAGAATCTGGGCGGACAGCAGGTGAGCAATACCTTCACCCAATGTGCGGTTGATACTGGAGAACAATTTACTTTTTGGTTCATACAGCTTGATGCTGCCAATCACCCGATGCTCTTCACCGCGTAGTGGGATAACTAACGTGGAACCCAGTTTGCAATTAGGTGAAATAGAGCAGGTATAAGGGACGGCATTGCCATCGGCATAAACCACCTGATTCAACTCAATCGCCCGGTGGGTATGGTCTGAGGTGATAGCACTCCCCACAAGGTGATGGTCGGCGCCAGTACCGATAAATGCCAGCAGCTTCTCGCGGTCGGTAATTGCCACCGCGCCAACGCCCAGTTCCTCATACAAGATACGCGCCACCCGCATACTGTTTTGTTGGTCAAAACCATGGCGTAGTTGCCCCTCCGCCCGTGCGGCAATTTGTAATGCTTTGGCTGAGAAGGCGGTGGTGTATTTTTCGAAAATAGCCCGCCGGTCCAATAAGATACGCATAAACATGGCAGCACCAATGGTATTGGTGATCATCATCGGCAGGGCAATGTTTCCGACCAACTCGACAGCTTCATGGAATGGGCGAGCAACGGCCAAAATAATTAACATTTGCAGGACTTCAGCGACCAGCGTAATGCCTGCAACCACCAGCGGCTGGAACAGCAAGTCAAGGCGGTTTTTACGTATCAAATAGCTGTGGAGGAAGCCACCCAATAGCCCTTCAGCGACGGTAGACAACATACAGGCGGTGGCGGTCATCCCACCCATGGAGTAACGGTGCAACCCACCCGTCAGCCCTACCAGAAAACCGACCGATGGCCCCCCCAAAACACCACCTAACACAGCGCCGATAGCACGGGTATTGGCGATGGAGTCCTCAATATGCAGACCAAAATAGGTGCCCATGATGCAAAACATGGAAAACGTGAGATAGCACACCAGTTTGTGGGGCAGCCGAATGGTAACCTGCATTAACGGAATAAACAGCGGTGTTTTACTTAACAGATAGGCGATCACCAGATACACACACATCTGTTGTAGCAGGGAGAAAATCAGTTCGGCTTGGCTTACGCCCATATTGATAACCACAAATGCTAATTCTTGCCGCTATTGTAACCACATTTAGCCGCAGAAAGTTTTAACCGTCACCCCTTTTAAGCAAAAAGGGCCTTATATGGGCAAACGTCAGCTCAGTTCCCTGTTTTGGGCATTTCTACTGGCCGATGTTATCCGCACTGTTTTTACGTCTTAACTTAGGGTTTTACGTCATTCACGCACGCCTTACGCCGTTTAAACACTGTTTTTTTTTGCTAATTCATATGAGAAAAAATTTCATTAATAGTAAGCCGATTTTTTTGGCGGCCTTTGACTATGCTTATAGTTTGGGTAAGAAAAGTTAACTGACGAGCTTTTACTGTCAGAAAATGAGTATTAGGGCATTAAATCAACTAATTGGTTAATCATTGACCTTAGTCACTCTTTAAACGCTAAATGGATTGCATGATGAAAAGGTCGGTTCTGCTGTCAGAGTTCAGAATTCGGCTCAAAATCATGCCGTTAATCATAGGAAGAAATCATGCCAGTACTTCCCGATCGTCAGGTGATTAATCAGATTATTTCCGGCCATTATGCCGATCCCTTTTCCATTTTGGGTATGCACCAAACTGCGCAAGGGTTACAGATATGCGCTTTGCTGCCAGATGCAAAAGAAGTCTGGCTGGTCGAAACGGAAAGTGGGCGCAACATTGCTCAGTTGACCAGTGAAGACCCGCGCGGTTTTTTCATTGCGAAGCTTCCTCGTCGTAAAAGCCCGTTTCGTTATCAATTAGCGGTTACTTGGCAAGACAGTCCCCAAATCATCGAAGATCCTTATCGATTCGGGACGTTATTGCAGGATATTGACAGTTGGTTATTGGCCGAAGGCACCCATCTACGCCCTTATGAACGTCTGGGCGGGCATTTAATGAGCCTTGATGGAGTCGCGGGGGTCAGTTTTGCCGTTTGGGCACCTAATGCCAAACGAGTGTCTGTGGTGGGGGAGTTTAACTTTTGGGATGGTCGCCGCCACCCGATGCGGTTACGGCGCGAAAATGGTATTTGGGAGCTATTCCTGCCCGGTGTACAAGCCGGCCAGTTGTACAAATTTGAGATAATAGACAGTAATGATCAGGTACGCTTAAAAGCGGACCCTTATGCATTTGAAGCTCAGATGCGGCCAGAAACTGCCTCGTTGGTCAGCCCGTTACCTGAAGTGGTACAAAATACGCCAGCAAGACAGAAAGCCAATGATTTGCGCTCACCGGTTTCTATCTATGAAGTCCATCTCGGTTCATGGCGCCGCCATACCGATAATAACTATTGGCTCAGTTATGGCGAGTTGGCTGAGCAATTGGTTGAATACGTTAAATACATGGGGTTTACCCATGTCGAGCTGCTGCCGATTAACGAACATCCATTTGATGGCAGCTGGGGTTATCAGCCGCTCGGGTTATATGCACCGACCCGCCGCTTTGGTACTCCGCAGGATTTCAAAGATTTTGTTGCCGCATTCCATACCGCGGGGATTAACGTCATCCTTGATTGGGTTCCCGGCCACTTCCCGAGTGATGAACACGGGCTCATGCAGTTTGATGGCACCTCGTTGTATGAATATGCCGATCCGCGCGAAGGCTATCACCAGGATTGGAATACCCTGATTTATAACTATGGTCGTAATGAGGTCCGTAATTATTTGGCTGGCAATGCGTTTTACTGGATGGAACGTTTTGGTATCGATGCATTGCGTATTGATGCCGTGGCTTCGATGATTTATCGCGATTATAGCCGTGCTGAAGGGCAGTGGGTGCCTAACTATTATGGCGGGCGTGAAAATCTGGAAGCGATTGCTTTCCTGCGTTACACCAATCACACCATCGGCGTTGAGCGCCCAGGCGGTGTGACGATGGCGGAGGAATCGACCGATTTTCCTGGCGTGACATTACCGCCCGATGCCGGTGGATTAGGGTTTAACTATAAATGGAATATGGGTTGGATGCATGACACGCTCAATTACATGCAGTGTGATCCGATTCATCGCAAGTACCACCATAATCTGATGACTTTCGGGATGTTGTACGCCTATACCGAGAACTTTATCTTGCCTATCTCCCACGATGAAGTGGTGCACGGTAAGCGCTCGGTGCTCGATCGTATGCCGGGGGATGCCTGGCAGAAATTCGCCAACCTGCGTGCCTATTACGCGTTTATGTGGGCGCATCCCGGTAAAAAACTGCTGTTTATGGGCTGCGAGTTTGCGCAGGGGCGCGAGTGGAATTTCGATACCAGCCTGGACTGGCATTTACTGGATGATGAAAATGGCTGGCACCGTGGCGTGCAGCGTTTTGTTCGTGACCTGAACCACTGCTATCAACAACATGCGCCACTCTATGAATTGGATTATCAGCCCGATGGCTTTGAATGGCTGGTGGTAGATGACCACGAAAACTCAGTGTTTGCTTTCTTGCGCCGTGATGCGAATGGTGGCGAACTGATTGCCATCAGTAATTTCACACCGGTGCCGCGTTATGACTACCGTGTGGGCATTCCGCAGGCAGGGCATTATCGGGAAGTACTTAATTCTGACTCTGAGTTTTACCGTGGCAGCAATCTGGGTAATCAGGGGGGGATCCATAGCCAGCATGTCGGTAGCCATAACCACGCGCACTCATTGTTGTTAACACTACCGCCACTGTCGACTATTTACCTGTTACGGGAGGGGTAGGATGACTGGCCTTACCCGTGGTTCCCCGACACCGATTGGTGCCCATTTTGATGGGGCTGGGATAAATTTCACGCTGTTTTCAGCCCATGCTGAACAGGTCGAACTGTGTCTGTTTGATGACAATAACCAAGAGTTGAGGATTGCCTTGCCCGCCCGCAGTGGTGATATCTGGCATGGTTATCTGCCTGGAGGTAAACCGGGGCAGCGCTATGGTTATCGGGTCAGCGGGCCATTTGACCCACAACAAGGACATCGTTTTAACCCACATAAATTATTGATAGACCCCGGTGCCCATGCATTAGATCGCAAAGTGGCGGATGATCCAAGCTTGGAGGGGGGGGTTAATCAGCCCGATGAGCGCGACAGTGCTGCCGCCTTACCTAAGTGCATTGTGGTACATGAAGAATATGACTGGCAGGAGGATAAGTCACCGGCTATTCCTTGGGGCAATACCGTGATTTATGAAGCCCATGTACGCGGCTTAACCAAACTGCACCCTGATATTCCGGCTGATCTGCGTGGTAGCTATGCGGCGTTAGCTCATCCCGTCATGATTACCTATTTGCAAGACATGGGCATTACCACACTGGAGTTGTTACCGGTGCAATTCCACGTCGATGAACCTCGTTTACAGAAGATGGGACTGGGTAATTATTGGGGCTATAACGTGCTAGCGCCTTATGCCGTTGATCCTGACTATGCCTCGGGCCGTGACGGCATATCTCCGCTGCGAGAGCTGCGGGATGCGGTCAAAGCGTTACATAAAGCGGGTATCGAAGTGATTCTCGATGTGGTGTTCAATCACAGCGCCGAATTGGATATTTTTGGCCCAACCCTGTGCCAGCGCGGTATCGACAATGCTAGCTATTACTGGCTCACTCCTGACGGTGAATACGACAACATGACTGGCTGCGGCAATACGCTGCGGCTTAATCATCCTAATGTCATGCAGTGGGTTATCGACTGCCTGCATCATTGGCTCGATAGCTGCCATGTTGACGGCTTCCGCTTTGATCTGGGTACCGTTCTGGGCCGCACGCCGGCTTTTGACCAACATGCCCCTTTATTTACCGCGCTGGCTGCCGATGAGCGGCTGCGTGCCTGCAAAATGATTGCCGAGCCTTGGGATATTGGTCTGGGAGGCTATCAACTGGGTAACTTCCCTACCGGTTTTAGTGAATGGAATGACCAGTATCGTGATGCGATGCGCCGTTTCTGGTTAAGGGATGACTTACCGCTGGGACTATTTGCTCAGCACTTTGCCGCTTCAAGCAATCTTTTCCAACAGCGGGGGCGTTTGCCTTCCGCCAGTATCAATCAAATTACCGCCCATGATGGTTTTACTTTGCAGGATTTGCTGTGTTTTAACCAAAAGCACAATCAAATCAATGGTGAGGAAAACCGTGATGGCAGTGATAACAATCTTAGTAATAATTTTGGTAGCGAAGGGTTGGTGGCTGATGAGGCTATCTGGCAACGGCGTAAGTCTTGTCAGCGGGCATTGTTGGCCAGCTTATTACTCTCGCAGGGAACGCCAATGTTACTGGCCGGTGACGAGCATGGTCACAGCCAGCAAGGTAATAACAATGCATATTGTCAGAACAACATCCTCACCTGGCTCGACTGGGGCAGTGCGGATCGTTCATTAATGACATTTACCGCCGATCTTATCCGGTTACGCCAGCAAATTCCGGCCCTGATTAAGGACGCATGGTGGCAGGAAGGTGATGGCAATGTGCAATGGCTGGATAGTCAGGGGCAAGTGCTGAGTGATGCAGCTTGGGAACATGGCTGCCAGAAACAGCTGCAAATTCTGTTGTCTCAGCGCTGGCTGGTGGTGATTAACGCCACTGGTCAAGAATGTGAAATACAGTTACCTGCGGGGGAATGGGAGGTTATCCCTCCTTTTGGGCCGTCAGATCAGATGGAATCATTCACCGTATGGAACGGAGCCGCGCATGACATTTGCGTGCTCGTACTGAAATCTTAAGGAGTCAGCCATGGTTAAATTCGAAAATAAAGACCCATTGATGTTAGCCAGACAATTACCGAATAAATCTGTAGCGCTGATTCTGGCCGGAGGTCGTGGTTCTCGTCTGAAAGATTTGACCGCCACCCGTGCCAAACCGGCGGTACATTTTGGCGGCAAGTTCCGTATCATCGATTTTGCGCTATCTAACTGCCTGAATTCAGGTATCCGCCGTATCGGTGTCATCACCCAGTACCAGTCTCATACTCTGGTGCAGCATATTCAACGTGGCTGGTCATTCCTCAACGAGGAGATGAACGAGTTTGTTGATTTATTGCCTGCCCAACAACGTTTGAGCACCGAGCATTGGTACAAAGGTACTGCGGATGCGGTTTATCAAAACCTGGATATTATCCGCCGCTATGAGGCGGAATATGTGGTCATTCTGGCCGGTGACCACATCTACAAGATGGATTACTCGCGCATGCTCATCGACCACGTAGAGAAAGGCGCTGAGTGCACCGTTGCTTGTATCCCGGTACCCATTAACGAGGCCAATGAATTTGGGGTAATGGAGGTGGACGAGGATTACCAGATAACGGCTTTCTTTGAAAAACCTGCGAACCCGCCTTCAATGCCTGGACGGCCTGATATGGCGTTAGCCAGTATGGGGATCTATATTTTTAATGCCAATTATCTGTTCAAGTTATTAGAAGAAGATATGAATACCCCTGGCTCTACCCATGATTTTGGTAAAGATTTGATTCCCAAACTTACCGAACAGAAGGCGGCTTGGGCACATCCGTTTGATCTCTCCTGCGTGACCTCCAATGCCGAATTGCCACCTTATTGGCGTGATGTTGGGACATTGGATGCCTACTGGCGGGCCAACCTGGATTTGGCATCGGTCACACCAGAGCTGGATATGTATGACCGTGCCTGGCCAATCCGTACCCATATGGAGCCGTTGCCGCCGGCTAAGTTTGTTCAGGATCGCTCCGGTAGCCATGGCATGACCATGAACTCGCTGGTCTCCGGTGGCTGTATTGTTTCTGGCTCGGTAGTGGTGCATTCGGTGTTGTTCCCTCGGGTTCGGGTGAACTCGTTCTGTACCATTGATTCCACGGTATTGCTGCCTGATGTCAATGTTGGTCGCTCGTGCCGTTTACGCCGCTGCATTATTGATCGCGCCTGTCACATACCTGAAGGGATGGTTATCGGGGAGAACGCCGATGAAGATAGCGCCCGTTTTTATCGTTCGGAGGGCGGGGTGGTGCTAGTGACCCGTGCGATGCTGGCGAAATTAGCCGTCAACGTCAAATAGGGCTATTTTATTTATCCGATAGGTGTCAGGAGTCACGATGCGGGTCTTACACGTATGTTCTGAGCTATTTCCTTTGTTGAAAACAGGGGGATTGGCTGATGTTGTTGGCGCTTTACCTGCCGCACAAATTGCTGAAGGGGCCGATGTTCGGGTCATGCTACCGGGCTTCCCTGATTTGCGTCGTGGAATACCAGACACCGTGCTGGTTAGGGAGATAGACACCTTTGCCGGACGGGTTTCTCTGCGCTACGGCCATTATCAGGGCATTGGTATCTATCTTATTGATGCTCCGGGGTTATATGACCGCGCTGGCAGCCCTTATCACGACCAGTCGTTGCATGCTTACGCCGATAACTATCGCCGCTTTGCCTTGCTGGGATGGATGGCGTGTGAGCTGGCCTGCGGGCTGGATGGTTTCTGGCGTCCCGATGTGGTGCATGCCCATGATTGGCACGCTGGGCTGGCCTGTGCTTATCTGGCGGCGCGTGGTAGACCGGCACGATCAGTATTTACCGTCCATAATCTGGCCTATCAGGGGCTATTTGCTGGGTACCATTTGGCTGAGTTACAACTCCCCGCCGCATTTTTCCAAATGTACGGGTTGGAGTTCTACGGTCAAATTTCCTATCTGAAAGCTGGGCTGTTCTTTGCTGATCATGTCACTACTGTCAGCCCGACCTATGCCAAAGAAATTACCCAACCTGCTTTTGGTTACGGCATGGAAGGGCTGCTGCAAGAACGAGCCAGTCAGGGGCGTTTGACCGGCATCCTCAATGGGGTGGATAGCGCCATTTGGGACCCACAGAGCGATACCTTGCTGCACGCCTGCTATGACATAGAGAACCTGCAGCAGAAAGCGGTGAATAAAGTGCATCTGCAAACCACGATGGGGTTGGAGGTGACGGATAAGAAACCTATTTTTGCCGTGGTCAGTAGATTGACCGAGCAAAAAGGGTTGGATTTGGTGCTGGAAGCTTTGCCTGAATTACTGAAACTAGGTGGGCAACTGGCGGTCTTGGGGGCGGGGGATGCCATTCTACAAGAGGAGTTTTTGGCGGCAGCGGCAGACTATTCCGGCCAGGTTGGGGTACAAATTGGTTATCACGAGGCATTTTCTCACCGAATTATTGCCGGTGCGGATGTGATTCTGGTGCCTAGCCGTTTTGAACCTTGTGGGTTAACGCAGTTGTATGGTTTGAAATATGGCACTTTGCCACTGGTCCGGCATACGGGCGGGTTGGCAGATACCGTGGTGGATTGCGCGCTGGAAAATCTGGCGGATGGCAGCGCCTCGGGGTTTGTGTTTGATGAATGCGATGCGCAGGCATTGGTGCGGGCAATTCGCCGTGCTTTTGTTCTGTGGAGCCGGCCAAAACATTGGCGTCATGTTCAGCGCCATGCAATGGGGTTGGACTTTGGTTGGCAAGTAGCTGCTGGTCAATATCTGTCACTTTATCGGCGTCTCTAGTTGTCGATTTGTTGTAACCACGAATTGGGAAAACCGCTATGACATCACCGTTCAGTTATACCTCACCCGTTGTCAGTGTGGATGCGCTGAAACACTCGATTGCCTACAAATTGATGTTTATTGTCGGCAAAGATCCCTCGATTGCGACTCAGCACGATTGGCTGAATGCGACATTATTTGCGGTACGGGATCGGATGGTAGAACGCTGGCTACGCTCTAACCGCGCACAATTATCACAAGACGTTCGTCAGGTTTACTATCTGTCGATGGAGTTTTTATTGGGGCGAACCCTCTCTAATGCACTGTTATCGATGGGTATTTATGAAGATATCGAACAGGCGCTGGATGAGATGGGCCTCAATCTGTCAGAGCTGTTGCAAGAAGAAAACGACCCTGGGCTTGGCAATGGTGGCTTAGGCCGTCTGGCGGCGTGTTTTCTGGACTCACTGGCAACACTGGCACTACCGGGCCGTGGCTACGGCATCCGCTACGAATATGGCATGTTCAGCCAGAAAATAGTGGATGGCCAACAGATGGAGTCGCCAGATAACTGGCTGGAATATGGTAATGCCTGGGAATTCCCACGCCATAATACCCGCTATAAAGTGCGCTTCGGTGGCCGAATTCAGCAGGAAGGCAGCAAAACTCGCTGGCTGGAAACCGAAGAAATCCTCGCCTGTGCTTATGATCAAATCATCCCTGGCTTTGATACGGATGCAACTAATACACTGCGCTTATGGTCTGCGCAGGCCAGTAATGAAATCAATTTGGGCAAATTCAATCAGGGTGATTACTTTGCTGCGGTTGAAGATAAAAACCATTCAGAAAACGTATCACGAGTGTTGTATCCCGATGATTCTACCTATTCCGGCCGTGAATTACGTTTGCGACAAGAGTACTTTTTAGTGTCGGCGACGGTACAGGATATCCTCAGCCGCCACTGGACCATGCATCAGACGTTCGATAATCTGGCAGATAAGATTGCTATTCATCTCAATGATACTCACCCGGTCCTTTCCATTCCTGAAATGATGCGTCTGTTGATCGACGAACATAAGTTCAATTGGATGGATGCGTGGGACGTGGTGCAGCAGGTGTTCTCATACACCAATCACACGCTGATGACCGAAGCGCTGGAAACTTGGCCAATTGACATGATTGGCAAAATCTTACCGCGCCATCTGCAAATCATTTTTGATATCAATGATCACTTCCTCAAACTGGTGCAGGAACAATATCCGTCTGAACCAGAACTGTTGCCACGAGTCTCTATTATTGATGAAACCCATGGGCGGAAGGTCCGTATGGCATGGCTTGCGGTGATCGCCAGCCATAAAGTTAACGGTGTGTCTGCTTTGCACTCTGAACTCATGGTGCAGTCACTGTTTGCCGATTTCGCTCACATTTTCCCTAATCGCTTCTGCAATAAAACCAATGGGGTGACGCCACGGCGCTGGCTGGGGTTGGCTAACCGACCACTGGCTACGGTATTGGATGAGAGTATTGGTCACAATTGGCGGACTGATCTGAGCCAACTCAGTGAGCTGGAAAAAAACCTCGATTACCCCAGCTTCTTGCAGGCATTGCAAAAGGCCAAGCTGGAGAACAAAAAACGGCTGGCGGCTTATATTGCTGAAAAATTGAATATTGTGGTCAATCCGGGCGCGTTGTTTGATGTGCAAATCAAACGTATTCATGAGTACAAACGACAATTGCTGAATGTGTTGCATGTTATCACCCGCTATAACCGTATTCTCGAAGCACCGAATGAGAAGTGGGTGCCGCGCGTGGTAATTTTTGCCGGTAAAGCGGCATCAGCGTATTACAATGCTAAGCAAATCATTCGATTGATCAACGATGTAGCGAAGGTAATCAACAATGACCCTCGGATTAATAACCTACTGAAAGTAGTATTTATTCCAAACTATAGCGTGAGTCTGGCGCAGTTGATCATTCCGGCGGCTGACCTATCGGAACAGATTTCTCTGGCGGGAACCGAGGCTTCGGGTACCAGTAATATGAAGTTTGCCCTCAACGGGGCGCTGACCATTGGCACATTGGATGGGGCTAACGTCGAGATCCGCGAACATGTGGGTGAGGAGAATATCTTTATCTTCGGCAATACCACCGAACAGGTCGAGGTGCTGCGTAACAATGGTTATAACCCACGGAAATATTACGATGAAGATCCTGAATTGCATCTGGCATTGACGCAAATGGCGACGGGCACCTTTAGTCCCGAAGACCCTAAGCGTTATACCAGCCTGTTCGATTCACTGGTTAATTTTGGTGATCACTACCAGCTATTGGCTGATTATCGCAGCTATGTGGATACTCAGGAGCAGGTTGATACGCTATATCGCCATTCGGACGAATGGACGCGCAAGACGTTACTCAATATTGCCAATATGGGTTACTTCTCTTCAGATCGTACCATTGAAGAATATGCCGACGAGATTTGGCATATTAAACCTATCCGGCTGTAGTTATATCCACTGAGCTAATAATAAAAACCCTCTTCAACAGTCAACTGTGAAGAGGGTTTTTTTAAGCAGATCGATGAACTGGATGGGTTATCAGGAAACCAGCGATAATGTCTGTTGTTTCCCGGCCTGCACCTGTGCCAACCATTCGGCAACGCGCTGTTTCTGCGCATCGTCCAGAGCCATACCTAACTTGGTACGACGCCAAATCGCATCATCTAGTTCTACAACCCATTCTTTTTCAACCAGATAGCGTAATTCTGCTTCGTACAAACCATGGCCGAAATGTTCACCCAAGCTTTCGATACTGGTCGCTTCTGCCAAAATTATCTCGCTATGGCTACCATAAGTACGGGTATAGCGGCGGGCCAGCCCTTCAGGTAACCAGTTATAGCGATGGCGCAACTGAACAGTATAGTTATCACGGCTGCCGCCAATATCACCACCCGGCAATGCGCCAGTCTTGGTCCATGCTGGGCCGACATTCTGATAGTAGCCAGACAGTTTTTCCAGCGCGTGTTCTGCCAGTTTGCGATAGGTGGTCAGTTTGCCGCCAAATACAGAAAGCAGTGGTGCTTTACCGTCTTCATCGGCTACATCCAACGTGTAGTCGCGGGTAACAGCTTGCGGTGAATCTGATTCGTCGTCACATAGCGGACGTACACCAGAGTAGGTCCACACGATATCGTCGCGACCCAACTGTTTTTTAAAGTGATCGTTATACACTTTCAGCAGGTAATCGATCTCTTGTGAGTCGATCTTCACCTCTTTCGGATCGCCGTGGTACTCCACGTCAGTAGTGCCGATGATGGAATATTCATCCAACCACGGAATGACGAAAACAATACGATGGTCTTCGTTTTGCAGAATATAGGCTTGTGGCTGATTATGAACCCGTGGCACGACGATATGGCTGCCTTTAATCAAGCGGATGCCATAAGGCGATTTCAGCTTCAGGCCGTCGTCGAAGAATTGCTTAACCCATGGTCCGGTCGCATTTACCAAGCCTTTGGCACGCCAGGTAAAGGTTTTGCCGGTATTCACATCAATGGCTTCAACCATCCATAGACCTTGTTCACGCCAGGCACGGGTCACTTTGGTACGGGTGCGGACTTCACCACCGCGCTCGACCACTTCTTGGGCATTCAGCACCACCAGGCGAGCATCATCGACCCAGCAGTCAGAATATTCGAAACCGCGCACCAATTCTGGTTTCAATATCGATTCTGGTCCAAAACGCAACCCTTTACTGGCAGGCAGACTGGTACGTTTGCCCAAGTGATCGTACAGGAACAAACCAGTGCGGATCATCCAGGCTGGGCGCAGGTGGGGTTGATGCGGCAGACGAAAACGCATTGGGAATGCGATATGCGGTGCCAGTTTCAATAATACTTCACGTTCGGCCAGTGCTTCACTTACCAGACGGAATTCATAGTGTTCCAGATAGCGCAGGCCACCGTGGATAAGTTTGGAGCTGGCGGAAGACGTAGCACAGGCCAAGTCTTGCGCTTCCAGCAGCAGAACGGACAGGCCACGCCCTGCCGCATCCGCAGCGATACCGGCACCATTAATGCCGCCACCGATCACGATCAAGTCTTTGGTTTCCATGCTTCCTCTCTCCAGATGTTCGAAATAGCTCTTTAATGTTCGTTTTCGCTCATTATTGTAATCAAAAACCAACAAACAAGCCAAGAGTTAACCAAAAAAAAACATTCCCCCGTGATGGAGGTAACAGTTTTGTTATCAAAATGTGGGGAAAGTTTGGATTTGGATTTGGATTTGGATTTGGATTTGGATTTGGATTTGGATTTGGATTTGGATTTGGATTTGGATTTGGATTTGGATTTGGATTTGGTGATTAGGTTTGGTTGTTCGGTGTTCTGTGGTCCGATTCGGTTGTTAGAGCACTTGAGTTGACTTAACAACCGCACCGGATCACCAAAACCAAAACTAAAATTTAACGACTAACACAACTCCAATTGAACCTGATGCTGCTCAATAATCTTCATCACACTGGGAGGAGGCATCTGATCGGTAAACAGATAATCAATCAAATTCATATTCCCCAAATTCACCATTGCGTTACGACCAAACTTCGAGTGGTCGGTTACCAGCATCACACAACGGGAGTTCTCGATAATTGCTCGCTTGGTACGCACTTCATGGTAATCAAACTCTAATAATGAGCCGTCCATATCAATACCACTGATACCAAGGATGCCGTAATCAAGACGGAACTGAGAAATGAAATCCAGTGTGGCCTCACCAATAATCCCACCATCGCGGGTGCGAACTTCACCACCAGCCAGAATCAGCCGGAAATCCTCTTTAGCCGTCAGCAAGGTAGCAACGTTAAGATTATTGGTCACCACCCGCAGCCCCTTATGGTTCATCAGCGCGTGGGCGACAGCTTCTGGCGTGGTACCTATATCGATAAACAGTGTTGCACCATCGGGGATCTGGCTGGCAACACGCTGTGCAATACGGGCCTTTTCTTCCGACCACATCACTTTACGATCGTTATAGGCGGCGTTAACTGAGCTGGAAGGGAGTGCTGCACCACCATGATGACGATGAATTTTGTTTTGGTCAGCCAAATCATTCAAATCACGCCGGATGGTTTGCGGGCTAACGGCAAAATGTTCTACTAACTCTTCAGTGCTGACGTAGCCTTGTTGGCGTACCAATTCAATAATCGCATCATGCCGCTGCGTTTGCTTCACTATAATCCCCTAATGCGCCTGGTTGCTCAGGCAGTTATTGTGTGGTTCTTACGCTGTTGCGCGTATCCCAAAATGCCATTAATAACCCAATAATCAAACCTGAAACGTGAGCCGCATTGGCAATCGACAAACCTAAAACATCGAAATAACCGGCAATCAGCCAGAGGACAGAAAAAGCCATTAAACCTCGGGGCAACGAGATACCGCGCTCGGGTGCGCGCTCGCCGGTCAGCCAGACATAACCCATTAAGGCATACACCACACCAGACAGACCACCAAAATTCACACCGCTAAATAGCGATTGCCCCCAGCCACTGAACAGGGCAGATACCACAGTTAATACCAGCAATTTACCGGTGCCAAGCCGTTTTTCCATTTGTCCTGCCAGATACCACCACCACATCAGGTTAAATAAGATATGCAGTAGCGAAAAGTGTAAAAAGCCATGGCTGACCCAGCGCCAGAGTTGTAGATATTGGCTCTCGTCGCGGGGCCAGGCAAGCCATGACATAACGGCCGCATCGCCGACAATTTGCATCAGAATATAGATGGCGATGCACAGTACCATGACACTCAATGTCAGTGGGCCGGCCTGACTGCGCAGCGTCTGCAGGTAGGAAAAGCGCTGATAGGATAAATTTGAGTGTAAATTACCCGATTGCCAACTTGCGGCCTGATAGCGTGGATTGAGGGGATCGAGCAAAAACTGTTCCAGCTCCTGCTGCACCAAGGGCAATTGCTCATCATCGGCAAGCCAGATCTCTGCACCCTGAGTATCAGGCCGAACTTCCAGTACCACATTGCGAGTGGCCATATAATCCACAAAGGCCTGTGCCAGACGCGGATTAGAGATTGCTATTACACGAATCATATTGCCCATTACCGTCTATACCTTTTGTATTTGAGGCCGCAGGGTTGTGAGCTGCCTACCTGCAACGCCAATGATTTTGAGTATAGATATTATGAATGTGATTAAAGTGCTTAAAAATATCACAATCTGGTCGGTTGTGGCGAATGACAAGCTACAAATGGGTAACAAAGTCAGACATTTTCACGAATGATTTCTTGTGGATAGCTTTTGGCCCATGCCTCAAAACCACCATCAATGCTGTAAACCGCCTCAAAGCCCTGCTGGAGCAAATACTGCGCCGCCCCTTTGCTGCTATTGCCGTGGTAGCACATCACCATGACGGGCTGTTCAAAATCTGTTTGCTGCATAAAGGTATGCAGGCTGCTATTGGTCAAATGGAACGCGATGGGTGCATGGCCCGCTTCATAACTCTGTGGATCGCGGATATCGACCAATACGGCGGTATTCTCTTTCAGGCGGCTATGAGCCTGCTCAACACTGATTGTTTCAAACTGTTCCATCTTGCTCTACCTTACAAAAATGCATTTAGAGAGAAAATGCCAAAACACGATTATAATCATTTTTTAGCTGATAAATACCAGACTAACTGTAATGTTATTTTTGTCTCTGATTCCAATTTAATATGTTGTTTTTTTATAGAATTAATAAATTAAATCTATCGTTATTAATATAGGGCACATGGTTGGTTTAAAATAAAGGCATTATCTATGCTTAACCGCTTATCAAGTGCACAATATCAATCTCAGGCTACTATTTATAATGATAATATTAAGGTGGAGAAAAGGAATGCCAGTTTGAATGCTAATCCGACATTAAAGTCATTGTTGGAATTCATTAAATATTTCAATGAAGTGGGAAGTTTGTAGTAAAAACGAAATGAAAAAATTATATAGGCTATATAGTTGTACTTAACTTGTCTTTTCAATCAGTAGGATTGTTGCTTCAATCCCCCATAGATATTAAAGAGCTAACAGTTATAGCCGATAATATTATTAATATAAAAAATATTATCGCCAAAGACCACTGACTGCAATAACATTGGTTTAATGTAAATTGCAGTACAGTGGTAACTTATTGCCATAACAATAAAAATAATCAAACATAACCCATCATCTGTAATAAACGCTGTGCCTGTTGTACGGCTTCCTGGCGGTGAGCAACCCCCAGTTTTTGATATAAATTACGGATATGGGTTTTAATCGTAGTGGCTGCCACTTCCAGCTCACCGGCGATCTGTTCATTACTGTAGCCGGAGTAAATCAGCCCTAATACCTGCCATTCGCGCTGGGTTAGCGGGCTGGTACGGATCAGTTCTGGTACTTGCGGGTGAGTTAGCAGTTTATCGACAAATATCTCATCAAAATGGGCGAATTTATGCCGATGGTGCTGGTTAATATCCTTCAGTATTCGCTGAGCACGATGCTGTTCCAATTCCGGTAACGCGTTAAGTTGAATCAGTTGGCGCAACTGCTGTGCCATAGCTTCACCTTCAATCACGAAATGGCTGATAAAACCGGTGCGGTTAGCCAATGACAGTGATTCAATCAGCGCTTTCTGGGCCTCACTTTTACGTTCGGTTTGCCAATAAAGGATATTACTTAACAACAAATTACGGTTGAGGTCACTGGTTAAACGAAGGCGGCGGGCATTTTCGTTCAGTTCGTCCAATACCACTTCGGCTTCATTAAACCGCCCTAGCATGATCTGTATCCGCGCGATATTACGCCACTGCCCCTGTAAAAAGTGATTATCCGCCATCCCCGGTTTTTCTGCCTGGCGCAGCCAACTTGCGGCGGCGACTTTATCCCCGGTCATCTGCCAGTGAATAACCCGTGGCTTATCGGCATTGGTTATCCAGTCGAGATGATATTGGCTGCCGTGCTGCAGGGCCTCACAACGCTGAATATACATATTGGCGTTATCCAGATCACCACGCGCCAGTGAGCATTTTGCCAGCATCGCCAAACACTGCAATTGCTGTTGGGGTTGGTAATTGACCAGAATCTCAATGCCTTTGCGTGCCGCTTCTTCCGCTTCATCCAGCCGTGACCACGACCATAAAATTTGGGAGCGAATACGCAGCAGGAATTCATGCAACGGCAACTGCTCAAGATGTTGTTCATGAATTAAATCAAAGGCTTTATCTTGCGTTTCATAAGCGGCTTGCAAGAAACCTTGTGCAATCAGGATTTCGCTCTGTTGTAGCAATGCCCATAAGGCATAGTGATAGGCTTCGTGGCGACGTGCCATTTGCTCGGTTTGCTGCATCATGGGCAGCGCACGGCTTAGCTCCCCTTTACAATGATGAACTTCACCAGTTACGGAGGTTGCCACAATACGGCTATAAAAGTTCGCCATCGGCAGATATTTCAGCGCATCAGTTGCCAGTTTTTCGGCTTCATCTGGCTTACCATCATTGATAGCCACCTGAGCACGCAGGGCATCAAATTCAGCGCGTAAAATCTCATCAACAGGGATTTTGCGTTCTTGCATTGCCGATTCAGCGCGCTCGAGCAAGGTATTCACCTCACCATAACGGTGTTGGCTTTGCGCCAGCCAGGCTTGTAGCAGTGCCAGTTCTGGATTCTGCACCAATAAAGAGTAAGGCAGGGCGACTAGACATTGTTCCAGCAGCGCCAACTCACTGTGGTTAAACAGCGTCCAGGCATGTTGCAGCAAGATATCACGTAACATGCCAACATCACCTGCGGCCAATGCATGGTGGATTGCTTCAGCCGGGTAGCCCAACGCCATCCAACCTTCAGCGGCTGCGTGATGCAATTCCGGTAACTCCAACGCCAATTCCCACTGGCAGCGCTGGCGCAAGAAGGTAGCAAATAGCGGGTGGAAGCAGAACCATTCACCACTGTCATCCATACGATGAATAAATAACCCTTGGCGCTCCAACTCTTCCAGCCGTTGCTGACCGTTATCTTCCCCAGTCAGGCGCACAATCAGGGCATCATTCATGGAACGTAATACTGAGCAACGCAGCAGAAAAACGCGGGAATTGCTATCCACCTGATCTAATACTTCATCCACCAGATAGTCTGACAAATGGCTGGCATTTAACCCTGCCAGGCGTTTTGCCGATTTTTGCGCGGATGAGTTTGGCTGACGCGATGACAGTGCTATCAGTTGCAGCGCGGTAGCCCAGCCTTCAACTTCATCACACAAGCGGCTGCTATCACCTTGTTCCAGTGGCACTGACAGGCGGCAATCAAAAAATTGCTGTGCTTCCTGATGATTAAATGCCAGTTGCTGCATGCCTAATTCCAGCAACTGATCGCGCACCCGCAGGTTAGCAATTCCCAGCGGTGGCAAGGTGCGGGATAGCAGGATCAGCGTCATATTTTCCGGCTGGTGACGCAGAAAGAAGCGCACAGCTTCATGAACAGCGTCATTGGTAATCAGATGATAGTCATCGATGACCAGATAAAGCGGGCCGTCCCAATCGGACAACTCGATAAATAATTGAGCAAACAGCGCTGAAAGGCTGGCGTATTGATGCTTTTGGCTGAGCGCTTCACTTTTACTGCAATGGCCGCCAGTCGCCAACTGTACCGCAGCAATCAGATAAGAGGCGAAACGCTCTGGTTGATTGTCACTTTCATCCAGTGAATACCACCCGAGATTGGATTGGTCGGCAGCCCATTGGGCGATCAACGTGGTCTTACCATAACCGGCTGGGCAATTGATCAAAGTCAGGCGATAGTTTGCTACACCTGATAACTTAACCAATAGACGGTCGCGTATCACGGTATTTTGCAGCCGTACCGGGCGGCTCAGTTTTGAGGGGATCAGCATGCTGTGTCCGGTTTAACCAATATCCGGTGAGAAGACGTCCTGGCGAGTGATATGTCCATTTGTAATGAAATGTTACAGGCATTCATAAGAGTAATTATTTTTAGCCTCGTAATTAATCAGCACTGCTAAGGTCTGATAACGGCCATGTTATTGCAATAGAGTTAATGTTTCATATGGCTGTAAGTTGCACCGGATCACAATTTTAGCTACGCCCTGCGACTCATCCCCAGCTAATCCCCCGGCAGGATGATGCCCTTGTCAGTTCTCATTGGCAGGATAAGGGTAAAATTACCCCACTCACAGGATAGAGACTCCCTATGTCACAGCCTACGCTTAAAAAGGACGATTTCCTGGCCGCACTGACCCGCCAGTGGCAGCGCTTTGGCCTAACCTCCGCTCAGCAAATGACTCAACACCAATGGTGGGAAGCTGTCAGCGCGGCGTTAGCCGAACAATTGGCGGCTCAGCCTGCACCAGGTAAAACCCAAAAAGTCCAACGGCATGTTAACTACATTTCAATGGAGTTTTTGATTGGTCGTTTAACGGCAAACAACCTGATTAATCTGGGTTGGTATGACCAAGTGGAGGCGTTGCTGGCCGAGCAGCAAATTAACCTGTGTGATTTGCTGGAGCAGGAGACTGACCCTGCATTGGGTAATGGCGGTCTTGGGCGTTTGGCGGCCTGTTTCCTTGATTCGATGGCAACCGTTGAGCAACCCGCCACCGGTTATGGTCTGAATTATCAATATGGTCTGTTCCGTCAATCTTTCAGTGAATGTAAACAACAGGAAGCCCCGGACAACTGGCAGCGCGAGAGTTATCCGTGGTTTCGCCATAATGCGGCGTTGGCGGTTGATGTCGGCTTTGCTGGCAAGTTAGAAAAACTCGCTGATGGCCGCCAGGTGTGGCGTCCGGCCTTCACCTTGCGCGGTGAAGCTTGGGATTTACCGGTGCTGGGTTTTCGCAATGGTGTAACACAGCCGTTGCGCCTGTGGCAGGCTACTCATCAACATCCATTTGATTTAACTAATTTTAATGATGGGAAGTTCCTGCTGGCAGAACAAAATGGCGTTGAAGCAGAAAAACTGACCAAAGTATTGTATCCAAACGATAACCATCTGGCCGGCAAACGTCTGCGCCTGATGCAGCAATACTTCCAATGCGCCTGCTCGGTGGCGGATATTTTACGTAAGCATCATCTGGCTGGTCGTAAACTGGCTGAATTACCTGACTATGAAGTTATTCAACTGAATGATACCCACCCGACTATCGCTATTCCTGAAATGCTGCGAGTACTGCTGGATGAGCATCAGCTAAGCTGGGATGCGGCGTGGGCGATCACCAGTAAAACCTTCGCCTATACCAACCACACGTTGATGCCTGAAGCACTTGAATGTTGGGATGAAAAATTGGTGCGTAGTTTGTTGCCACGCCATTTTGTCATCATCAAGCAGATCAATGCGCAGTTTAAAAAGGTGGTGGATAAGCAATGGCCTGGGGATGAAGCGGTGTGGGCCAAGCTGGCGGTTCATCATAATAAGCAAGTGAGAATGGCCAATCTGTGTGTGGTCAGCGGCTTTGCCGTCAACGGCGTAGCGCAACTGCATTCTGATCTGGTTATCAAAGACTTATTCCCTGAATACTATCAATTATGGCCAAATAAATTCCATAATGTTACTAATGGTATTACGCCGCGCCGTTGGTTGAAGCAATGTAATCCGGCATTATCTGGCCTGATTGATGAAACGCTGAAAGTGGAATGGGCGAATAATCTGGATGCATTAGCTGGGCTTGAGTCTTATGCCGAAGATAAGGCTTTTAGGGGCCGTTATCAGCAGATCAAATATGACAACAAAGTTAAGTTAGCTGAATACGTTAAGCGAACTATGGGGTTGGTGATTAATCCAGACGCCATCTTCGATGTGCAGATTAAGCGGTTGCATGAATATAAGCGTCAGCATTTGAATCTGTTACATATTCTGTCGCTCTACCGCCAGATCCGTGACAACCCGAATCTGGATATTGCGCCGCGGGTGTTCTTGTTTGGTGCCAAAGCTGCACCTGGTTATTATTTAGCTAAGAATATTATTTATGCGATCAATCAGGCCGCCGATAAGATCAACAATGATCCGATCGTCAAAGATCGCCTAAAAGTGGTCTTTATCCCCGATTATCGGGTTTCAGTCGCGGAATTGATGATTCCTGCGGCGGATGTATCGGAGCAGATTTCAACTGCCGGTAAAGAAGCCTCTGGTACTGGCAACATGAAACTGGCACTGAATGGTGCATTGACTGTGGGCACTCTCGATGGGGCTAACGTTGAGATTGCCGAGCAGGTGGGTGACGAGAATATCTTTATTTTCGGTAACACCGTGGAGCAGGTAAAAGCCATTTTGGCGAAAGGCTATAAGCCGCAGAAGTATCTTAAAGCTGACTCGCACCTGAAAAGCATTCTGGATGAGCTGGCCAGTGGTGCGTTCAGCCAAGGTGATAAGCACGCATTTGACATGATGTTGCATAGCCTGTTGGAAGGGGGTGACCCTTATCTGGTATTGGCTGATTTTGCCTCATACTGTCAGGCACAGAAGCAAATTGATGCCCTGTACCGCGATAAGGATGAATGGACCCGCCGTACCATTCTTAACACTGCCCGGGTAGGGATGTTCAGTTCTGACCGTTCAATTCGTGATTACCAATCACGGATTTGGCAAGCCAAACGTTAAGGAGAAGACTGCATGGATCGTAAATCGCTCGATCAAGCAGCGACACTGGCAGGGATAGCCGCCAGCTACATTAATGCTCATGGTAAGCCGCAGGCTATTTTGCCGGAAACCAAGCAGCAGTTGTTGGCGGCCATGGGGCGCACTCAGGTGCCTCAGGACACCTCGACAGAAAATACACCACTACCGGTGGTGAAAGTATTTACTTTTGGTAGCCCAATGCAGCTACCAATGGCGGGTTCAGGCGATTATCACTGGCAATTGCAGACAGAAAAAGGTGAGTTGCACCAGGGGCGTATCAGTGCAAAAAAGACGCTGACATTGCCATCTTCTCTGCCGCAGGGTTATCACCGTTTGATTCTCGAACAAGGGTTACAGCAGTGGCAGTGTTCAATTATTGTGGCACCGAAACGTTGCTATGAGCCAGATGCGTTGCTGGCAGGGAAAAAGTTGTGGGGCGCTTGTGTACAGCTCTATACCCTGCGTTCCGAACGCAACTGGGGGATTGGTGATTTTGGTGATCTCAGCCAAATGTTGGAACAGGTGGGCGAGCGTGGTGGTGCCTTTATCGGTTTGAATCCAATTCATGCGCTGTATCCGGCTAACCCACAGAGTGCTAGCCCCTATAGCCCCTCTTCAAGACGCTGGTTGAATGTGGTTTATATCGACGTGAACCGCGTGGATGAGTTTCAGCACAGTGAAGCGGCGCAGCTCTGGTGGCATCAACCAGCAACGCAACAGACGCTGGCTGAAATTCGGGCTAATGAGTGGGTTGATTATCCGCAAGTTATGCAACTGAAATTGATGGCGCTGCGTTTGGCCTTCCCGTTGTTTACTGCTCGTAAAGTAAAAGATGCGCGGATGCAGGCGTTCCACCAGTTTGTGGAACAAGGCGGTCGTAGTCTGCATCAACAAGCAGCTTTTGATGCGCTACATGCTCATTTAAGTGCGCAAGACCCAATGATGTGGGGCTGGCCGGTGTGGCCAGAAAAATATCGTGATGGGCACAGCAGTGCTGTAGCTGATTTTTGCCGCGAATACGCGAGTGATGTGACCTTCTATCTATGGTTACAGTGGTTGGCCGCCACTCAGTTTGATAACTGTTTTCGCAACAGCCAGACACGAAAAATGCCGATTGGTTTGTACCGTGATTTAGCTGTTGGTGTGGCTGAAGGTGGCGCTGAAACCTGGTGTGACCGCGAGTTATATTGTCTGAAAGCTTCAGTAGGGGCTCCGCCTGATATTTTAGGGCCGCTGGGCCAGAACTGGGGGTTGCCACCAATGGACCCGCACGTCATGGTTGCGCGTGCCTACCAGCCTTTTATCGATTTGCTGCGCGCTAATATGACCAGCTGTGGTGCTCTGCGTATTGATCATGTGATGGCCTTATTGCGTCTGTGGTGGATTCCCTACGGGCAGACTGCCGCCCAGGGGGCTTATGTTAAATATCCGGTCGATGATCTATTGGCGATATTGGCGCTGGAAAGTCAGCGTCATCACTGCATGGTGATTGGCGAGGATTTAGGCACGGTACCGGTAGAGATTGTGGCTAAGCTGCGTGACAGCGGGGTGTATTCCTATAAGGTGCTCTATTTTGAGCATGACAGTGAGAATACCTTCCGTGCGCCACAATCTTATCCGGCACAGGCGATGGCCACCATTACGACCCATGACTTGCCGACCTTACGGGGCTATTGGCAAAGTGACGATCTGACGTTGGGGAATAAGCTGGGGTTATATCCAGACCAACAGATATTGAAGCAGCTTTATCTTGATCGGGAACGGGCCAAGCAAGGATTATTGGAAGGGTTACATCACTATGACTGTGTGCCAAAGAAGGTAGGCCATAAAGCGTCACTCCTCTCGATGAGCCCAGTCCTTAACCGGGGATTACAGCGTTATGTTGCTGACAGCGCCAGCGCATTACTGGGTTTGCAACCGGAAGATTGGTTAGATATGGCGACACCGGTAAACATCCCCGGAACCAGTGAGGAATATCCGAACTGGCGGCGTAAATTGACCTCGACCTTGGAAGAGATGTTTGCTGACAGTCAGGTTAATCGTTTATTGAAGGATTTGGATAAGCGGCGCAAGAATGTGTCGGCGGGATGATAAGGGAGGGAATCTCTCAGTAGGCTGCCAATAAAGTGCTCGTGGCGGAGAGAACAGGCAGATCGTAAAGACGCCATCAATACGTCGATGTAGGCTCGTGCCGCGCCATCCCTGGCGCGGACGCTTTACTCTTCTACCTATCCTCGCCGCTCCAGATTGAGTCATCTGGTTTTGTCAGCATTAAGAACAATATTATTCATTGGTGTTACAGCAAGGCAGCAAGCGAACAAATCCCGATGAGCTGACATCAGTCAGTGATTCGGGTGAGCGAGCGAAGCTAACACCGCTGTAGCGCCAAGGACGCAGGATAATTAGTAATAGCAGCGCTCAATTATTAGCCAAAGACGCAGAGCAATTAGTAATAGGAATGCTCAATTATTAGCCAAAGTCATTGGTGTTACAGCAAGGCAGCCAGCGAACAAATCCCGATGAGCTGACATCAGTCAGTGATTCGGGTGAGCGAGCGAAGCTAACACCGCTGTAGCGCCAAGGACGCAGGATAATTAGTAATAGGAATGCTCGCCGCGCTGATGCTCGGTCAAATCCCTCACGCCTTTCAATTCTGGGAATTTCTGCAACAGCTCTTTTTCGATGCCTTCTTTCAATGTGACATCAACCATAGAGCACCCGTTACAGCCACCGCCGAATTGCAGGATAGCCAATGCATCTGGTGTGATCTCCATCAATGTTACACGGCCACCATGCCCGGCCAGTTGCGGGTTAATCTGCGATTGCAGAACATATTCAACCCGCTCCATCAATGGTGCAGTATCATCAACTTTACGCATTTTGGCATTAGGCGCTTTCAGGGTAAGTTGAGAACCTAGTTGGTCAGTGACGAAATCGATTTCAGCGTCGTCCAAATAAGGCTTGCTCATTTCATCAACATAGGCAGATAACTGCTCAAATTTCAGTACAGTATCTGTTGCTTCGACCGCATCCGGTGGGCAGTAAGACACGCCGCATTCAGCGGTGGGTGTTCCGGGGTTGATAACAAATACCCGGATTTGGGTGCCTTCTTCTTGATTTGCCAACAGTTTGGCAAAATGAGATTGTGCTGCGTCTGTTATTGTGATCATGGCATCTGCTCAATAGTTGACTATTCTTGTCGGTTATAATACGCCCATTGCTAGGGTGACTACAAGGTTCGGCAGATACACCACACCTGTAATGAGGCAATCCCCTCGGACCAGAGTAGATCGGCAATCTCATTCAGTGTACTGCCCGTTGTTACGACATCATCCAGCAGAGCAATATGTTGGCCGCGAAGAGACTGTGTACAACGAAATATCCCCCGCATATTTTTACGTCGCGCGGTAGCTTTCAATCGCTGCTGCGGTGGTGTAGCCCGTACTCGCTGTAACGTCATATTACTGTAGTGGCAGCCAAGCCAGTGTGCCAATGGCCGTGCTAACAGGTCTGTTTGGTTATAGCCGCGCCGCCAACAGCGCCTGCGGTGTAAAGGCACACTAATGATTCTTTCTGGCCTGATAACCTTACCCTGACGGTAGGCATCAAGCCAGCGTAACAATAATAAACGGGCCAGTACCGGAGCCAACGGTGTGACGCCGTTAAATTTGAACTTTTTTATCAGCCCGTTCAAGGGCGGAATATAATCACTGACAAAGGTCATACTCGCCCAGCGGGGTGGTGCGTTAA
This sequence comes from Yersinia sp. 2541 StPb PI, assembly GCF_052217145.1. NCBI lineage: Bacteria > Pseudomonadati > Pseudomonadota > Gammaproteobacteria > Enterobacterales > Yersiniaceae > Yersinia > Yersinia sp. 2541 StPb PI. The sequence goes on from NZ_JAZGQB010000001.1 coordinate 228,117, forward strand.
GGCAGCGGCCACAAGGTAATGCCGGGTTAGTGCAGGGCAAGCCGCAGCGAGGGCAACAGGGCGGTAATTTAGGTAAATGCTGGTTGCAATAACAACAAATGCCATGCCTGGGATGATATAACCGCTGCCGGCATAGCCAACACTGGCTGACGATTGTTAGCATGTTTATCTTCCTTGATAAGTGATGTATGACGCGGCTAAGGCAACAGGATATTAACGTATGAAACAACTGTATTGGAACATCTGCGGTGAAGGTGATTGCGATCTTGTGCTGCTGCACGGATGGGGGCTGAACGCCGAAGTCTGGCATTGCATAATTGATAGACTCGCGCCGCATTTTCGTCTGCATTTGGTGGACCTCCCCGGTTATGGGCGCAGCAAAGATTTTGGTACGATGCCACTGTCTGATATGGCGGCAATTGTCTTACAACAAGCACCACCGCGCGCCTTGTGGCTCGGTTGGTCGATGGGCGGGCTGGTGGCCAGTCAGATAGCTTTGACTCAACCAGAGCGCGTGCGTGGGCTGATAACTGTCTCCTCCTCGCCATGTTTTACTGCGCATGATGAATGGCCGGGGATTCGGCCGGAAGTCTTGGCTGGTTTTCAGCAACAGTTAAGTGAGGATTTTCAGCGTACCGTTGAGCGTTTTCTGGCATTGCAAACTTTGGGGACGGAAAGTGCACGACAGGATGCCCGTTTATTGAAAGCGGTGGTGCTACAACACCAGATGCCAGAGGTGGAGGTGTTAATCGGCGGGCTAGACATTCTGCGTACTGCAGATTTACGACCCGCACTGGCCAAATGCACTCTACCTTTGTTGCGCATTTATGGTTATCTGGATGGGCTGGTGCCGCGCAAAGTGGCTTCGTTATTAGATAGTGCCTGGCCGCAGAGTCAATCGGTGGTGATGAAGGGAGCAGCTCATGCCCCTTTTGTTTCTCATCCTGATGATTTTTCAAAATTACTTATAGATTTTTCAGCACATGTTGACGCTAAAATCACACTGGAATAGCTAACTGCCACAGATTTAAGGCCTTAGCACATAGAGATGAATGGAATTTAATGCGTAATTTAATGGCTAAATATTAAATTTACTTAATAATTAAGAAGGTTCAAATTGGCGCATCCCCGCGCACTGGCATGGGGAGAGCCTTTTCTTTAGAGGTGTGGGCGGCCACTGCGCGTGGCGTCACATCAGCCAACTGTCTTTAATTAAATCAATATCATCTCTGTTTTTCTTACTGTTTTTATACGCATTAATCCTTCATTTGCGAGGTATTCGGTATGCATTTATTGAAAAATCTGGCTATTGCTCTGGTTGTGACCGGGGTTTCTTTTGGCGCGATGGCGGCGAAAGAAATTACTAAAGAAGAAGCGAAGAATTACGAGAAGATTGGCACCATCACCACGTCGGGTCAGGCAACATCGCCGATGGATGTGAAAGAAGAGCTGTCGAAAATGGCGGATGAGAAAGGCGGTAAGTATTATGTGATCATCGCCGAGCGTGAAAAGAAGAAATTTGACGCTGATGCCGATGTTTATAAGTAATAAAAAGGCAGAGATGCCCATCGGGCATCTCTTTTTGTAACTTAATGATGATTTTTTATTTTATAAATCACAGTGTTACATTTATTTTTTCCTTCAGGGCAGCTCTTGCAACTGCCCGTCAGGCACCCACTATTATCTTGCTCAATGCGTTCAACCTTGCCCATTGCCGTCAGCCTTTCTAGCATGGCCTCAACCAGGGGTAAAGGTGTTGCCAATTGCTGGCTTAGTTGACTCGCTCCCACACTACCACTGAGCGCGATGGCATCGCGTAATTGGAGTAGGCTCGCCATCATGCCTCCTGTTGTAACAAAAGCGGTTTGTTAATGGCAATCATTGCTTGCACTCTGACAACAGCTCGCAGGTTTACTGTTTTGCAACCTGACAGTTACCCGGCTCCGCGCGCGGCGCAATCCAAACAAGATCAATGCATTAATCACCATAACCACCGCAATAATCATTAGGCTTTGTTGCGGGTGCTGGTGAAACGTGGCGGCTTGGTAGAACAGGGTTGCCAGTGAGTAGGCCACATTTAACCCCCACAATATTGAGAAGGTCATCCAGCCGCGGCTGGTTTCCCGAGCGATAGCCCCCATGACTGAGACGCAGGGCACATAGAGCAACACAAATATCAGGTAGCTATAGGCAGCAATACTGGAACCGAATTTACTGCTCATCATGCCCATCGAACCGGCTGCCATTTCACCATCACCTTTGCTGGCTTCAATGGGATTGGATAACACGCTAAGGCTAAAAGTATCTTTTAAGCCCTGCCAGGTAGTTTTAACCGCCCCGACCAATTCGCCCGGTAAGTTGAAGCTCTCGGCATCAAAGGGTTCATTCTTAATCTGCTCTGCGGTATAGAGAGTATTGAGTGTCCCTACCACCACTTCTTTTGCCATGGCGCCGGTCACTAACCCCACGGTTGCCTGCCAGTTATCGCCATGAACACCCATGGGTGCCAGCAGTGGCGTCAGCACTTTACTGACTGAGGCCAGTGCTGAGTCATTGATGCTATCTACCGGTTTGCCACTGAAAGAGAAGCTGTTCAGGCCGCCGATGAAGATACTGGCAATGACAATCACTTTCCCTGCGCGCAGGACAAAACCTTTTAACCGTTGCCAGGTTTGCAATAATAAACTCTTTAGATGGGGCACATGATAAACCGGCAGTTCCATCACAAAGGGTGAGGCTTCGCCACGCATAATGGTGTATTTCAGCACCAGCCCAGTGAGGATGGCGACCGCGATACCCAATAGATAAAGAGAGAAAACGATACTGGCCCCATCCTGACCGAAGAATGCCGCCGCGAAGACGGCAAAAATCGCCAGCCGTGCGCCACAGGACATAAAGGGTGCCATCATGATGGTTATCAGGCGTTCGCGTTGCGCATCCAGTGTTCGTGCACCCATGATCGAGGGCACATTACAGCCGAAACCGACAATCAGTGGTACGAAGGATTTACCCGGTAACCCCAGCGCCTGCATCAGCCGGTCCATAACAAATGCGGCTCGGGCCATATAACCGGAGTCTTCCAAAAAGGAGAGAAACAGGTACATCATGCCAATTTGTGGCACCAACGGCAGCACGGTATTAATCCCGCCCCCCACGCCTTGAGCGAGGAAGATGGTTAACCACTGTGGGAAATGCAGCGTATAACCCACCCATTGCAACCCCTGAATAAAGATAGCCGCAGAGCCGATATCAAATATGGGTTGCAACGCCCCACCGATATTGATGGCTAAGACAAACATTAAATACATGACAAACAGAAAGATCGGGACACCTAACCAGCGATTAAGGATCACTTTATCAAGCGCTTGTGTCAGGCGGTTCGGTTCCGCTTGCTGCGAGTTACCGACCACATCACAGATGCGGGCAATACTTTGATAGCGGGCATCGGCTATCACCAGCTCGGGATCTTCGTGTTGGCTTGCTCGCAGATTTTCACGCGCTAGCGCCACGATTGAGGGCGCTATGCCTGCACGTGCCAGGCTATAGATATCACCTTCCAATATTTGCAGTGCCAGCCAACGGCGCTGCTGTACCGGCCAGGACTCAGGCATGGCCTGTACCAACTTATCTACTTCACTGAGTAGCACTGGCGGGTAGTTAACCAAAGCCTTAAAGGGAATCGGCTGAAGTTCATCAATACTGCTTTTTAATTCATTGATACCCTGCCCGCGAGTGGAGACCAGCGGAATAACCGGGCAACCTAACTGCTGAGATAATGCCTTGATATCAATATCGATATGTTGGCTTTTGGCAATATCCAACATATTGAGCGCCACAATACAGGGAATACCCAATTCAACCAGTTGCAGTGTCAGGTAGAGATTGCGCTCCAGATTCACCGCATCAATGACATTAATCAGCAGGTCAGCTTCACCACTTAGAATGTAGTGACAAGCAATTTGCTCATCCAGCGAGGTTTGCTCAGAAATGGTGGTCAGGGAGTAGGTTCCCGGCAGGTCAACCAATGTCACTTGATGTTGCGCGGTAGTGAAATGGCCTTCTTTGCGCTCCACCGTAACCCCGGCCCAGTTCCCCACCCGTTGGCGGGCACCGGTTAACTGGTTAAAAAGGGTGGTTTTACCTGCATTGGGATTGCCGATCAGGCCGATTGTGAGTGCTTTCATGATCCAACGTGATATTAGTAAATTAAAATCAGACTACGCAGGGGGGCTTTGACACGCAGCCCGGCAGCCAAAATAGGATGTTGACCCGCAATATTAGGGTTGCAAGTCCAGCGTAAGCAGATCTAAGTCTTTTTTCCGTAGCACCAGACTGACGCGGCGGGTCTCTATCTGAATGGGGTCACCTAATGGCGCGAGGCGGACAACATTAAACGAAGAGCCGGGCAGCATACCCAGTGACAATAATTTCTGCCGGTAAGCCGGGCTGATTTCAGGCGAGAAACCAACAATTTTATAGGAACGCTGCGGGATAAGATGCATAGGTGCCTCTTGTTATTACGTTATTGGCGTACCAAAATTCAGAGTGATACGACTCTAAAAGGTAATAGATAAAATAATAATAGTAAGAATCGTTTTCATATTCAACTAAGGTGAAATACTCAAAGGTAAGTATTCGTTACTATTTCATTTTTATATACCCGTCATACTTCCATCTGCCTGTGTGTTGGCTACGCTCACTAACCCGAATCACTTACTCATGTAAGCTTATCGGGATTATCTCGCTTGCCGCCTTCCTGCAACTCGAATTATTTAGGGTATAATTAATGAGTCTGATTTTTATTTATGCTTGTTTTACCATCAAATTAACATAATCGCAAATGAAAATAATGAGTTAAATCAGTTAACTGAATGTTTCCATTATGCCCTGTTAGGGCAGTTAAATACCGATTGTTAACATAATTAATTCACTCACATTTTAATAAAATAACATTCGGATTTTAATTAACTCACAGAATGTCTTCATAATTATTTATAAATTAGAGTGAATAATTGACGAAATTAACCCTCATGTTAAATAGATTGTTAAATTAACGCCGATTTAATCATGATGTAAACGTCATTTCGCAGCAGAAAAGAATCGCGTGCTAATTAATTTAAAAGATAAATCTTCAGCTTTATAGAAGAAAAGGATATGAGAGGAAATATTAAAGATGTCGCGATAATTTGAAACAAAAACGTAAATGAAAAAAGGGCCACCAACGTGGCCCTGAGTAGAGATATCAGCGTTTTTTAAATGCCGCCGCCAGTGCATCACTCATGGCGCTGTTGCTACCAGAATTACTGTCTGCCCGGCCCTTGGCTGCTGGGCGACTGTTCGCATCATTGCTGTTACGAGGCTGGCTGGCACCACGATTGTCATTACGACCATTGGTGCTGCTATTCGCACTATTAGCGCCATTGTTACCACGACGCGAGCCGCCTTCACCAGGCTGTTCATCAAGGCGCATGGTCAGGGCAATGCGCTTGCGTTGCAAATCCACTTCCATGACTTTCACTTTGACGATATCCCCGGCTTTCACCACCTTATGTGGGTCATCGACAAACTTATCCGCCAGTGATGAAATATGTACCAAACCATCCTGATGAACACCAATATCAACAAAGGCACCAAAGTTGGTCACGTTAGTGACCGAGCCTTCGAGGATCATGCCCGGAGTCAGGTCATTGAGCGTCTCTACACCTTCAGCGAAGGTTGCAGTTTTGAACTCAGGGCGTGGGTCACGGCCTGGCTTTTCTAACTCGCGTAGAATATCGGTGACCGTCGGGACACCAAATTGCTCGGTGGTGAAATCACGCGCATTAAGATTACGCAGCGCGGTAGCATTACCCATTAGGTCCTGCAATGCCTGTTCAGTTGCAGCCAAAATGCGCTCAACAATCGGGTAGGCTTCTGGATGCACGGTTGATGCGTCCAACGGGTTATTGCCATGATTGATACGCAGGAAGCCGGCACACTGCTCGAAGGCTTTCGGCCCGAGGCGGCTGACTTTGAGCAATTGCTCACGGTTATGGAAGCGGCCATTCTCATCACGCCAGCTAACAATGTTTTGCGCCATCATGCGGGTTAAACCCGCAACCCGGGTCAGTAACGGCACCGACGCGGTGTTTAAATCCACACCCACGGCGTTTACGCAGTCTTCCACTACTGCATCCAGCTTTTTCGCCAGTTGGCTTTGGCTAACATCATGTTGATACTGGCCGACCCCGATAGATTTCGGGTCAATTTTTACCAGTTCAGCCAGTGGATCTTGTAACCGCCGGGCAATAGACACTGCACCACGGATGGAGACATCCAGATCTGGGAACTCCAGCGCCGCCAACTCCGAGGCGGAGTAAACCGAGGCTCCAGCTTCGCTGACAATCACTTTTTGCGCGGTGACTGCCGGATACTGTTGCTGTAGCTCGACAAAGAAACGCTCGGTTTCCCGCGATGCCGTACCATTCCCGATAGCCACCAGTTCAACCTGATGCTTGATGCATAGGGCGGCCACCACGGCGGCGGCTTTAGCAGCCTGCCCGGTATGAGGGTAGATGGTATCAAAGGCAACCAGCTTGCCGGTAGCGTCCACTATCGCCACTTTCACCCCAGTCCGCAGGCCCGGATCAAGGCCCATGGTGGCGCGCATGCCGGCAGGGGCTGCCATCAACAGATCTTGCATGTTACGGGCGAATACGTTGATTGCTTCATCTTCGGCTCGTTCGCGCAGGGTACTCATCAGCTCGGTTTCCAGATGCATCAGCACTTTGATACGCCAGGTCCAGTTGACCACCGCTTTGCGCCAACCGTCTGCTGGCGCATTATTCAGCCGCAGGTCGAGATGGTTAATAATTATCTGCTCGCCCTGACTTTCGCGCGGCGGTTCGTCAAACTGCGGATCCGGATTCAGCGCCAGTTGCAGCACACCTTCATTACGTCCACGGAACATTGCCAGTGCGCGGTGAGAAGGGACTTGGGCGATAGGTTCGTGGCTGTCAAAGTAATCGCGGAATTTAGCGCCTTCCTGCTCTTTGCCTTCCACCACTTTTGCTACCAAATGGGCATTTTTCCACAAATACTGGCGCACTTTCGCCAGTAGGGTTGCATCTTCTGCAAAGCGCTCCATCAGGATATAGCGTGCACCATCCAGTGCCGCTTTCGTATCTGCAACACCTTTATCGGCATCAACATAAGCGAGAGCAACCTGTTCTGGCTCTTGCTGTGGGTCATGCCATAAACTGTCCGCCAATGGTTCCAGACCGGCTTCAATCGCAATCTGACCACGGGTGCGGCGCTTCGGTTTATAAGGGAGATATAAATCTTCAAGCTCAGTTTTACTCATGGTGCCATTGATGGCACCGGCCAACTGCTCAGTGAGCTTGCCCCTTTCTTCAATTGATTTAAGAATGGTTTGGCGGCGCTCTTCGAGTTCACGCAGATAGCCCAAACGACTTTCCAACTGGCGCAACTGGGTATCATCCAACCCGCCGGTAACTTCCTTACGATACCGCGAAATAAACGGCACGGTATTACCTTCATCAAGCAGGCGGATAGCAGAGATAACTTGCTCCGGCCGCGCCTGTAGTTCGCTTGCAATAATGCTGCTCAGTTGTTCATTCATAAGTCTGATGTCAAGTCTGATAGTGAGTAGGAAAAATGGCAGAAGATAGTTATACGGATTGCCCGGATAAATTGCCAGTAGAGCGGCAGCAGAGCTTGAGGTAACGTGGACTTATCGGTAAAAAGTTAGGGTATAGTAGAAGCATCAATGCCAAAGGGATAATTATATGGCGAAAAGTAATTACATTACCCGCGAAGGCTGGCAGGCGCTGGATCGTGAATTGCATTATCTGTGGCGGGAAGAGCGCCCGGTGGTAACACAGGCGGTGTCTGAAGCCGCAGCAATGGGTGACCGTTCGGAAAACGCTGAATATATCTATGGTAAGAAGCGGCTACGAGAGATTGATCGCCGGGTACGCTTTTTGACCAAACGCCTTGAGGTGCTGAAAGTTGTCGACCCTGACCCGCGTCAGGAAGGAAAAGTCTTTTTTGGTGCCTGGGTGCGGGTAGAAAATGAATTAGAAGAGCAGCGCATCTTTCGCCTGGTTGGGCCGGATGAGTTTGATCCGGCAAAAAAATGGATTTCTATCGATTCACCGGTTGCCCGTGCCTTAATTGGCAAGCAGGTGGAGGATGAGGTGACGGTTCAGACACCAAATGGTGAAGCAACCTACTGGATATTAGAGATCCGCTACCGCCCATTTGACGAAAGTGTTGATAATTAGGCACAACAATAAGCTTTGTAACAATTTCGACTAGAATGTATACCATAAAAAGCTGTCTGTTATACACGTCATACTTCAAGCTGCATGTGTGTTGGCTTCCTTCGTTCACCCTCCGTCACTGACTCATGTAAGTGACCGAGGGCTCGCTCAGTTGCCGCCTTCCTGCGACTCGAATTATTTAGGGTATAAAGTAAGTTTTTTTAACAATGTACAGGTTCGAGCAATACGGCCTTTGGGAGTAATAAAATGCAAGAGAATCACAAGATTCTGGTCGTTGATGACGATATGCGCCTGCGCGCGCTGTTGGAACGTTACCTAACAGAGCAAGGTTTCCAGGTGCGCAGCGTTGCCAATGCTGAACAGATGGATCGCTTGCTGACCCGTGAGTCTTTCCACCTGATGGTGCTTGATCTGATGTTACCGGGTGAAGATGGTCTATCTATCTGCCGCCGTCTGCGTAGCCAAAGTAACCCGATGCCGATCATTATGGTGACGGCGAAGGGTGAGGAAGTTGACCGTATCGTCGGATTGGAAATTGGTGCTGACGATTATATTCCTAAGCCATTCAACCCCCGAGAATTACTGGCCCGTATTCGTGCGGTGTTACGCCGTCAGGCTAACGAGCTACCGGGTGCACCTTCACAGGAAGAAGCAGTGATTGCGTTTGGTAAGTTCAAACTCAATTTAGGCACGCGCGAGATGTTTCGTGAAGATGAGCCTATGCCACTGACTAGCGGTGAGTTTGCGGTGCTGAAAGCCTTGGTGAGTCATCCACGTGAGCCGTTGTCACGCGATAAGCTGATGAATCTGGCCCGAGGTCGCGAATACAGTGCGATGGAGCGTTCCATCGACGTACAGATTTCACGTCTGCGGCGTATGGTCGAGGAAGATCCGGCGCATCCGCGCTATATCCAAACTGTATGGGGCTTGGGCTACGTATTTGTACCGGACGGCAGTAAAGCATGAGGCGATGGCGCTTTTCTCCACGTAGCTCATTTGCCCGAACCTTATTACTGATTGTGACCTTGCTGTTCGTCAGTCTGGTCACCACGTATTTGGTGGTGCTGAATTTCGCCATTTTGCCCAGTTTGCAGCAGTTTAACAAAGTGTTGGCGTATGAAGTTCGTATGCTGATGACTGACCGGCTGCAATTGGAAGATGGCACGCTACTTGAAGTCCCGCCGGCGTTTCGGCGTGAGATTTACCGTGAATTGGGGATTTCGCTTTATACCAATGCTGCGGCGGAGGAAAGTGGCCTGCGTTGGGCACAGCATTACAAATTTCTCAGTGATCAAATGGCCCAACAATTGGGTGGGCCAACCGATGTTCGGGTCGAAGTTAATAAAAACTCCCCTGTTGTCTGGCTAAAGACGTGGTTATCGCCGGATATTTGGGTACGAGTGCCATTAACTGAGATCCATCAGGGCGATTTCTCGCCACTGTTCCGTTATACCCTGGCAATTATGTTATTGGCTGTAGGGGGAGCCTGGCTGTTTATCCGTATTCAGAATCGGCCATTAGTTGAGCTGGAGCATGCCGCTTTGCAGGTGGGTAAAGGGATTATTCCGCCACCGCTACGGGAGTATGGTGCGTCAGAGGTGCGTTCGGTTACCCGGGCATTTAACCAAATGGCCGCCGGCGTGAAGTTGTTGGCGGATGATCGGACCTTGCTGATGGCTGGGGTTAGCCATGATTTACGCACGCCGTTGACCCGTATTCGTTTGGCGACTGAAATGATGAGTGAAGCCGATGGATACCTTTCTGAGTCAATCAATAAAGATATCGAAGAGTGCAACGCCATTATTGAGCAATTTATCGATTATCTACGTACCGGGCAGGAGATGCCGACAGAGTCGAGTGATTTGAATGCCGTACTCGGTGAAGTGATCGCGGCTGAAAGTGGTTATGAGCGGGTAATCGAGACTGATTTGTGTGCAGGTGAAGTGCTGGTGGATATCCATCCGTTATCGATTAAGCGTGCGTTGGCCAATATGGTGGTGAATGCGGCGCGTTACGGTAATGGCTGGATAAAAGTCAGTAGTGGCACTGAGCTACAGCGTGCGTGGTTCCAGGTTGAGGATGACGGCCCTGGTATCAAGCCTGAAGATTTGAAGCATCTGTTCCAGCCTTTTGTGCGTGGCGATAGCGCGCGGAGTACCAGTGGTACTGGACTGGGCTTGGCGATTGTGCAGCGGATTATTGATGCCCACGCCGGTTCGTTGGATATCGGTACCAGTGAGCGAGGCGGTTTACGGATCCGGGCGTATATTCCGTTGCCGTTAGATATGAAGGCGAAGCCACCTGCGGTAGTGTGAGTTTTATTTTGGTTATTTAGTATGGTGATCAGGTTCGGTTGATATGAGTTTAGTGGTCAGGTTCGGTTATGGTGGGGTCGGATCAGGTTTCGGTTGATATGAGTTTAGTGATCGGGTTCGGTTGTTAAAGCAACGGAGTTGACTTAACCTCCGTAGCCTCAACCGCCAAAGGGTGCGGGCGCGCACCCTTGTGGAATCCCGCGCTTCGCACGTATCGCCTGCCCACTGCGTGGGTTCCCTCACTCATCATTTCGCTGGCGGGACGGCTTTATTCGCATCCCTGCTCATGACGCCTAAATCCGCCGTCCATGGCGGATTTCCCTTGCTCCATTCTTCACTCGGCTGCTCAAATGTGCTTTTAAACTTCAAAACCTAAAACCATGATTTTGATTTTCTCTTTTGACGTTGAGCGCAATCAGGAATATTACCGACCAAGATTGCAGGCCGAATGAGCCGCATGGACGCGGCGAAAGGGGCTGTCGAGCTGGGAGCGAGTCAGCCCTGGTTCGATTAAGCCTGCAAGCTGCCTGAGGGGACTGCGAATAGCAGTAATATTTCGCGCAAGCCGCAGGTGCAGGAGGGCCGGCTTGCCCTCCTGCTCGGTTGAGGTGGCAAAGCCAGCAATGAGAACAAATCGAATATCAACCGAAACCTGACTCGGCGCTTTAACAACCGAACCCGATCACTCATCCACCAAACCTGATCTAATCCATTTTTGATTGGCGAAAAACAAAAGGGACACAAATGTGTCCCTCCCATAATCATTACAAAATCAACGCTAACTTAGAGCTTTGGCCCTGCGCTAACCAATGCAGCACCTGCTGGGGTATCAGTATACTTATCAAAGTTAGTGGTAAAACGCTTCGCCAGATCTTCGGCTTTCTCTTGCCACTGTGCCACATCAGCGTAAGTGTCACGAGGATCGAGGATCTCTGGGTTCACGCCCGGTAATGCCGTTGGCACCGCCAGATCAAAGATTGGCAGAGTGAAGGTTTCTGCTTTATCAATCTCACCGTTCAGAATGGCGTCAATGATGCCACGGGTATCCTTGATGGAAATACGTTTGCCAGTGCCATTCCAGCCAGTATTGACCAGATAGGCTTGTGCGCCCACCGCTTGCATACGTTTAACCAGCACTTCTGCATATTGTGTTGGATGCAGCGACAGGAAAGCTGCACCAAAACAGGCTGAGAAGGTCGGTGTTGGCTCAGTTACACCGCGCTCAGTACCAGCCAGTTTAGCGGTGAAGCCAGACAGGAAGTGATACTGGGTTTGATTTGCTGTCAGGCGTGATACTGGTGGCAATACACCAAAGGCATCAGCAGTCAGGAAGATAACCTTAGTGGCATGACCCGCTTTAGAAACCGGTTTAACGATATTTTCAATGTGATAGATCGGGTAAGAAACACGGGTGTTTTCCGTTTTGGAACCATCATTGAAATCAACGGTACCATCGGCCAGTACTACCACGTTCTCCAGCAAGGCATCACGCTTAATAGCATGATAAATATCCGGTTCTGCCTCTTCAGATAACTTGATGGTTTTGGCGTAGCAGCCACCTTCAAAGTTAAATACGCCGTCATCATCCCAACCATGTTCGTCATCACCAATCAACTTACGTTTCGGATCAGTCGACAGCGTGGTTTTACCGGTACCAGACAGACCGAAGAAGATAGCCACATCGCCTTTCTCGCCGACGTTGGCCGAGCAGTGCATGGAAGCAATGCCTTTCAGTGGCAGCAGGTAGTTCATCATCGAGAACATACCTTTCTTCATTTCGCCGCCATACCATGTGCCGCCAATGAGCTGCATACGTTCTGTCAGGTTAAAGGCAACAAAGTTCTCGGAATTCAGACCTTGCTCTTTCCAGTCTGGGTTGGTGCATTTAGCGCCATTCATGACGATAAAATCAGGCTCGAAATGGGCCAGTTCTTCGTCTGATGGGCGGATAAACATGTTTTTGACAAAATGAGCCTGCCACGCGACTTCAGTGACAAAGCGAACTTGCAGGCGAGTATCGGCGTTAGCACCGCAGAAAGTATCAACAACAAACAGACGCTTACCGGACAGTTGCTCGGTTACCAACCCTTTCAAGTGGCTCCAGGTTTCCTGACTCAGTGGCTTGTTATCATTTTTGCCTTTGCCCTGATCGGCCCACCACACGGTATCTTGAGTGATGGCATCGCGGACAATATATTTATCTTTTGGCGAGCGGCCGGTAAAAATCCCGGTATCTACCGCTATTGCTCCTGTGGTGGTGAGGATTCCGCGCTCGTATCCTTCAAGCGTGGGTTTGGTCTCTTCCTGGAACAGTAAATCATAGCTTGGGTTGTAAACAATCTCGCTGACGTTATGGATGCCATAGGCGGCGAGCTCCTGCGGGGTAATTCCTTTAACACTCATGTCATAACTCCTGGATCGTCAATTTTCTACCAGCGATTGTAAATCCTCATCTCTGATTAACAGCGATAGCTATCAAATATTTCAACATATGACCTATTTTTCGCTAGGTTATGAGAGATAGGACACGGATTGTCGCAAGTATGAAACGCCAGAAGAAATAGCTGGGCACGAGTCAGCACCCAACCAATCATTATGCTTATTAATGAATTTGTTCTGAGGAAGTGCTGTTACCACTCTTTAATGAGGCGATATCAACGGCATCAAACAGGTAGTGATTGCCGCAATACTCACAATGCATATCAATATTGCCATCTTGTTCCAGCATTTCGGTGATGTCATCTTCCGACAGTGTGACTAATGCATCAGCACAACGCTCGCGGGAACAGGTGCAGCAGAAACTGACGTTTTGCGGCTCATATAACGTCACTTCTTCCTGATGATATAAACGATACAGCACTTCATTCGCTGGCAGCGTAAATAGCTCCTCAGCTTTGATGGTAGTGGTAAGCTGTGCCAGGTGATCAAACTCATCTTCATTGCGCTCTTCGGCTGGTAACACTTGCAGCAACATCCCGCCCGCAGCGGCTTTACCTTCCACACTGCCGGTACGAATAAACAGGCGTGTTGGTAATTGTTCCGACTGCATAAAGTAATTTTCCAGACAGGCGGCGATAGTCTCCCCTTCCAGTGCGACCACACCCTGATAGCGCTCGCCCTTTGCCGGGGTGATAGTGATAACCAGATAGCCGTTGCCGACCATCTCTTTCAGTGTGCTTTCATCGCTGATTTCACCTTTAAAGCGGGCGACACCCCGCATCTGCTGCTGGTTATTACCGTTAATCACTGCCAGTGACAATGGGCCATCCCCTCCTTGTAACTGCACGGTAATATCACCATCAAACTTGAGCGTGGCGGTCAGTAAACTGGTTGCGACCAACATCTCACCCAACAGTTTTTGTACCGCTGGTGGGTAATCATGATTGGCTAATACTTGCTGGTAGGTTTCATTGACTGAAACCAGCTCACCGCGCACAGCATGGTTAGCAAACAGATAGCGGTGTAATTGGTCGTGATTAGACATAGTTTTCTCTCTTTCTGGCTGCAAGCAAAGCCGTCATCTTTCAAGTTGCAGGTGTGTGGGCTGCCGTCCTGCATGTTGAAATCTATAGGGTTTACTCAGACTCGCCTTGTTTAAATTTGATCAGGTTGCGACGCTCTTTTTTATCCGGCCGTCGGTCAGGATGTGGCATGGTCAGGGCATTCAGTTTACGCGCCTGTGCCACCTTATCGCGATTGGCAATACTGGCTTCAGTCTCTTCATACAATGCCTGTGCTTCGCTTGCACCACGGCGTTGACCGTGTAATGCCAATACCCGCACCGTGCGTTCATCATTGCCCTGACGCAGGCGGATTTCAGCATTCAGTTCAACCAACTTGCTCGGTTTACCGCGCTGGCCGTTGTAGTGGACTTTACCGCCATCCACCATTTCCCGGGCGATTGCTCTGGTTTTATAAAACCGGGCTGCCCAAAGCCATTTATCCAGCCGAACCGATTCGTCAGAAACTGCTTTATCCTTCATGAATACTCCTGCCTGTTATCTCCGTCATATTTCACGTCGCATGCGTGTTGGTCGCCTTGTTGCAACGCGAATTATTTAGGCTATAGGGCTAAACATCTTTTTAGTCACCACGTAACTGTAGCGCGGGTAATAGCTTACGGTAATCATTGATTGCAGGGTGGCTGTGAAATGCTTTGTCAGCACAACTGGAATCCGGGTTTTCTATACCCAGACAGTAGCGGATACCGAATGTGCGCGCGGCATCCAGAATCGTTTCACTGTCATCGACGAATAAGGTTCTGGCCGGATTCAGCCCGGTATGCTGCGCGACAGCTTGCCACAGTCGTTGATCTTCCTTCGGATAACCAAATGTATGGGTGGAAAGTAATAAATCAAGGTGCTGGTCAAGTGCAGTATGCTCAATTTTGACTGCCAGACTGTGTGGATGGGCGTTGGTGAGCAAAATGGTTTGTAACCCTTGCTGGCGTAAACTGGACAAAAACGGCTCAGTATCCTGGCGCAGACGAACCCGGTTACCCGCAGCCGTGGTCATGGCGTAAATATCTAAGTCCAACCGTTCACTCCAATAATCGAAGCAATACCAGTTTAAGGTATGTTGCACTGCCAAGTATTCATCATGAATAATTTTGTGGGCCTGCTCCAGCGGGATCCCTCGGTGTTGGCTAAGGGTTTCCGGCACCTGCTTTAGCCAGAAATGGCTATCGAACTCCAAATCCAACAGGGTGCCATCCATGTCCAACAGCACGGTATCAATCTCTTGCCAATTAAATTCTGGGGGCATAGCGGCTCCACAATCAAATTATTTTTATGCAAACAAATAATACGGGTTACAACGAATACCAGCGCCATCAGGGTGATGTCCCGATAACAGCCACAGATAAAGTTAGCCTAGCATATCAAAGTTACAGAGCCAGCCAGAGATGAATGATATGGCCTGAAAGAAAGCTAACGCAGGAAAGGCGCAGGAGTGAGGGTCTGGTTAAAACAATTATCATAATAGCGTTGAATATTATCCATCCGGTTACGGTTTCGTAGTATCCGTTGAATTAATAAAGTGATATTCACGGCCAGACAGGCAATCAGTATTAGCAGCAATAGGCTGGTACCCAGATAGCGGCCGAGTGTGACGATATCCGGCTCACTGTGTAGCGCGATATGCCGTGTGCCATTGGCATCAATGGTGATATTGGTAATGATGCCTTCTGCCTTAAACTGAGTATTAAGTAGCAGCCCGGAGAGCCGTTGTAATTCCCGCCACTGCTCCAGTGCGCTGTAATCAAACATGGGGACGGCAGGGGCAGGGTGATTAACTAACTGCTTACCTTCATCACTGGTTAGCAAGAAGCCACCCGGCGGCGGGCTATTTAATGCTTCAGTTGCCAAATGCGTTTCACGATAAACAAACGATGAGGTAGCGGTTTTAACCAGACTTTCCAGGGTATCGGCACTGACTGGGCGCAACAGCACATTCATCCCTTTCAATGTGCCAGATTGTGCTCGTTTAACCAGCCCCGGCCAATTCTTGGCATTACCTAAGTTAACCAAGGCATTTTTCAGGCGGACACAGTCGCTATCTCCACCGCATAATGCCTGTGTTTTTAAAACGATATCTGCAAAATCATTCAGTAAAATCATGCCAGATTTTTCAATGGCGGTTGCCAACTGTGGGTTGACGTTGGCACCAGTACCTTGCGGATGCAACTGCTGATTGACTGTTGCCACCAGTGCGGCGGCTTTTTCAATGGTGTCAGATTCAGGTTGTGGCAGTGGTGCTGCGTTATTCCAATAGATCCCAGAACAATCAAACGGCGTAAAAACAAAACTATGCGGATTTTGAGTATTCGGCGGGACATAACACATACCGGTACCCTGAGCTTTCAGCATATCGCCGATGCGCAGAGGCATTTTATCCAGAGCTTCAACACTAGTAACTTGCTGGCTTTGTGCGCCTTGCAACCAGGCAATACTCAATTTCAATGGCAAGCTGAGCGGCACATAGATTAGCAATAACACCATTATTAACAGTGAGCCGGCAATAAGCGTCAGGTTTTTCCCCCAGCGCTGTAACGGGAAATGTTTCATTTCGTCATGCAGGGATAAAAAAGGCCCCTGACGCACGACCTGACGGTTGAGATAGATATCAATGTTGGTTTTCTTGCCCAGGTCATGAGCAAAATAGGGCCCCCAATGGGCCGGATAAATCAGGTCGACAATCCCGAGCGAGATGTTATTCATCTGCCCTTGGTTCGATTCACCAAACAGCCCCCAGCGCTTTGGCGTACCGCTCAAGCAATGGACTTCACGCAAATCTTTTTCAGATAACGGGCGGAACATATTCCAGCATGCCCAACCGGTTAACGTTATCGCCACAATAATCAGCCAGGGCAGTGTAACCGCCGGACCGGTGAGTGCGAAAAACAGTAATAACAATGCCAGACAGATCGCAGCGGCTTCTTTTAAGCCATTAGCACCATGTAAGGCATATTCTTCGGGTGTTTCCTTGCGGATATTCAACAGCTCTATATGTTCGCTGTCCGCTTTGCGGATTGAGGCATTTTGCGCTGGAGAAGGCAAGATAGGCTGGTAGCTATTCTCAGCCTGGTGATTTTTAAGCGTATGCCCATTAAGGGAGATCACCAAAGGAATCGTCTGCGTTTGGATAAGTTCTACGTCATTATCCTGAGCGATATATTGTTCCCACGAAGCCGGTAGGTGAACTTCAATCGAATCAAGGTAATAACGCCATTTATTGGGTTCGTCACTCGCCACGCCGTAGCGGGTGATGGCGCGGGTAACCGAATAAACATTTTCGCTTTGTGGAGTTAGAGTCAGCTTTGCTGGCGCAAGATTGCTGTTCGTCAGTGTGCGGGTGTCAAAAGTTGACTGGGATTTGAATCCGAGCTTCTCTTGCTGACCGAGCAGATAATTCTCAATATTAACCCGTTCTTCCGCGGTGAGTTTACGGTGAATAGGTTTAGCGAACGGCAGTATTGCAGTTACGGGGGCGGGGTGGCGGAATCGGAACCACCATAACAAACCTACCGCGATCAGACTGGTCAACAGTAAGGCCAATATTAAGACTATTGTGCTCATCCCATCCCCATCCGAGCGCCTCTGACTTACGTCAACTCTATGAAAGAATGCATATTATGCGTAAAAACAGTACCAAGGCATATAACAGAGTCATTCAGTGAACTAGCATTTTACACGCTATTATTCATCAAAAAACCTAATGCAAGTGCTCTTAAACTGCCCGTAGATTGATAAGGATAGCAAGGCTAAAACAGCGGTAATATCAGCATAATCCTATTTTCAAACACATTTTTTAACGTGTGTTGAGTGAGGGTAGGATGAAATTTAACCGGTTGAATCTTGACTAAACTCGACGTCATGTTAAAAACAGGTAAATTATATCTAACTGAGATTGCGATAAAGGTTCTCACTAACGCACAATGTGATCAAGTTCTAATAAATTCCAGTATAAAGTGTTGGGTTAATCGTTATCGGCAAAAAGTGGCTTACTAAGTAACCATAAAATAGCTCTGGTTATCCTGATGTAAGTCCGATAGGCGGTGAGTATTTAAATTGGGGCTATCATGAAACACCTGCAAAAACCTAAAATTCTTAAAATAGAAACGGTTGCCCACTCCCGCTTGTTTACTGTTGAAGCGGTGGATCTGGAGTTCAGTAATGGCGTACAACGCGTTTATGAACGAATGCGGCCATCAAACCGTGAAGCGGTGATGATAGTGCCGATTATTGGCGATGATCTCCTGCTGATTCGTGAATATGCCGTGGGTATTGAAGAGTATGAGCTGGGCTTCCCCAAAGGGTTGATTGATCCGGGCGAAGGTGTGCTGGAGGCGGCGAATCGTGAACTGATGGAAGAGGTTGGCTTTGGTGCTAAAAGCTTTGATTATCTCAGTAAGCTGACGATGGCTCCGTCCTATTTCTCTAGCAAAATGAATATTGTTATTGCTCATAACCTCTATCCACAAAGTCTGGAGGGTGACGAGCCGGAACCCCTGCCACAAGTCCGCTGGCCGATCGCCAATATGATGGCACTGCTGGATGAGCCTGATTTTCGCGAGGCCCGTAATGTTAGTGCCCTTTTTCTGGCTCAGGCATTTCTTAATAAGTAATGGTCAGAGATAAAAAAGCCGGGACTCTGTTACGAGCTCCCGGCTTTTATATTGGCGCTGCTCCGTCTTGATACTCAGGCAATCAGCGTTTACAGAACAACTCCATCAGAACAACTCGTGAGTCTGCCCGTTATCCATTAGAGTCGTCCCTGCTTCATGTACTGAATACTCGGTGGGTTGTGTCCCCTCGATAAAGTACTCTGAACGACTGCCTGGCCCGCCACTGGATAACTTACCTGTCTGCTTATCAATCACTACGCTGACAATACCCGGCGGTGGAGAAACCGGTTTTTCTGGCAAACCTTCAAGGGCCGCTTTCATAAAGTCATCCCATGCAGGTTGCGCACTCTTCGCCCCACCTTCAGCACCAGAGATCTGATCTGATATGGCCCCTGATGCAGAGCTGCGGCCTAAGTCGCGGCGATGGTCATCGAAGCCAATCCAGACGGAGGTCACGGTATCCGGGCCGTAGCCAGAGAACCAAGCATCTTTTGAGTTGTTAGTGGTACCGGTTTTACCGCCAATATCCTTGCGTTTCAGGTCACGCCCGGCACGCCAGCCGGTACCCATCCAACCCGGTTCCCCGAAGATATTTGAGTTCAACGCATCACGAATCAAAAAGGCCAACGGCGTGCTTATCACATGGGGTGCGTATTGCTGGTCACCGTTGAGCTTGGCCTGTTCGGGCGTCACTTTTTCTAACTCAGGCATTGGCACATTACTGGCGTTATTGTTCTGCGAGGTGGCGACGTTTTCGATGTTATCATCAGACAGAACAACTGAGCGCTGAGTGTCACCGTAAATAACCGGTAAGTTACACTCTTCACAGACAATCTTCGGTTTCTCTTCGAACAGCACATTGCCCACATCATCAGTTATCTTGGTGATGAAATAGGGATCGACCAGATAGCCGCCGTTTGCCAACACGGCATAACCACGGACTAACTGCAATGGCGTAAAGGAGGCGGAACCTAATGCCAGGGATTCTGAGTGCACAATATTTTGTGCTGGGAAACCAAAGCGTTGCAGGTATTCAGCCGCATAATCCACACCCATGGCACGCATTGCCCGCACCATCACCACGTTCTTCGATTGACCTAAACCTTGGCGTAAACGAATTGGGCCGTCGTAAGTCGGTGGTGAGTTTTTTGGCCGCCAATCGGTACCTGCACCCGCATCCCAGCGCGTAATTGGCAGGTCATTGAGGATGGTTGCCAGCGTCAGACCTTTGTCCATTGCCGCGGTATACAGGAAGGGTTTGATATTCGAACCGACCTGGCGTAGTGCCTGTGTCGCACGGTTAAATTTACTTTGGTTAAAGTCAAAACCGCCGACCAGCGCTTTAACCGCACCATTGTTTGGATCGATAGAAACCAAGGCTGAGTTAACGTCCGGCACCTGTGCCAGCCACCAATTATCTTCTACTTTTCTTACCCAAATCTGCTGGCCAGGCTGCACCACATCGGTCACTTGTTTTGGTGTTGGCCCTTGGGCGTTATCCGATTTAAACGGACGTGCCCAACGCATGCCGGACATTGGTAAGGTCACGTTGCTGCCATCTGCCAACAGTGCCGTTGCTTGCGTCGTATTAGCTTCGGTCACCACCGCAGGCAGCAGTGGGCCATAGACCGGCAAGGTTTTCAGTGAATCGATAATCTGCTCGCGGCCCCATGCGCTTTCGCCCACTTTCCACAACACATTGGACGGGCCTCGATAACCATGGCGCATATCATAAGCCAGCACATTGGCACGCAATGAG
This sequence comes from Yersinia sp. 2541 StPb PI, assembly GCF_052217145.1. NCBI lineage: Bacteria > Pseudomonadati > Pseudomonadota > Gammaproteobacteria > Enterobacterales > Yersiniaceae > Yersinia > Yersinia sp. 2541 StPb PI. The sequence goes on from NZ_JAZGQB010000001.1 coordinate 248,601, forward strand.
TCGACCGCCGCCAACTGGAGCTTTCTGGTTATGGTGGTATAGACCTGATAGCCGTCGGTATAGGCATTCTCACCGTAACGCTTAATCATCTCCTGCCGCACCATTTCTGACAGATAAGGTGCTGAGAAGGCGATTTGCGGAGCATGGTAGTTGGCAACCAGATCTTCACTGCGCGCCTGATCGTACTGCGCCTGGGTGATGTACTTTTCATCCAGCATACGCGAGAGCACTACGTTACGGCGTGCCACTGCTCTGTCATGTGAATAGAGCGGGTTGAAGGTGGATGGCGCTTTTGGCAAACCGGCGATCATCGCCATCTGGCTGAGGGTCAACTCATTGACTTCTTTGCCGAAATAGACCTGAGCTGCCGCACCGACACCATAGGCACGGTAGCCGAGATAAATCTTGTTCAGGTACAGCTCAAGGATTTCATCTTTGGTCAGTAATTGTTCGATACGAATGGCCAGAAAGGCTTCCTTGATTTTACGTATCAAAGTCCGTTCCGGGCTTAAGAAGAAGTTGCGAGCCAATTGCTGGGTAATGGTACTTGCCCCTTGTGAGGCACGCCCAGAAACCATAGCAATTGAGGCAGCACGTAGGATCCCAACCGGGTCCACACCGTGATGCTCATAGAATCGGCTATCTTCCGTAGCAATAAATGCATGCACCATTTCTGGTGGAATTTGTTTTAATGTCAACGGGATACGGCGTTTTTCACCGTATTGAGCGATCAATTCGCCTTCGGCGCTATACACCAACATAGGTGTTTGCAGCCGGACATCTTTCAGCGTGGCAACATCGGGTAGCTGTGGCTCAATATATTTGTACAGGCCAAATATCGAGGCTGCTCCCAGTAAAATGCAACACACTGTAAGGATCAAAAAATACTTTACGAACTTCACCTGAGATTTCCCATTCAATGTCAATTGGGCAGTTTATAAACAACCGCGCCGTAGTATAAAGGCAAGCCCGTAACATGGATACGTTCTTTTATTGTCTCTCGACATGGAGGTCGACAAAGATGTACTCACAATATTGGCAGGTTGGGCTAGATATTCAAATAGATGCTATACGCGCTTTGGCTGTTGTCAGACGCCGCTATGGCTGGCAACTGCGCTACTGGTGGCATCAAACCTTACCTTCTGGCGTTTTGCGGGAGGGTATTTTACAACAGCCAGATATGGTTAGCGACAAACTCAAATTATTGCGTAAACAATTACCAAAACATATTTCATTACGTATCGCATTGCCCGCACAGCGCATATTGCAACACACTATTCCGACACCGGACCGGCGTTTACGCGAACCGCAGCGTGATGGTTTTATCAAAGCCGCAGCAAGTAAGGTCTTTCCGCTCGGCAGTCAGGCTTTAGCCCTCGATTATCGTAGTGAAACCACAGCCAGTAGTGAGTTAATCATCACCGCCGCCCGTCAGTCAGAAGTTCAGCAATGGCAGGCGTGCTTGCATCAAGCGGGTTTACCTTCCGATATGATTGATATTACCCCCTGCGCTCTTCGTTATATGGCGATGGCGGCAGGATTATCGGGACCATATTGGTTGGTTCACCGTTTGGAGAGTGAGTGGCTGTGGGTGTCATCGGCTGACATGCCGTTTGACTTTGGTGTGGTAGCAGCCGACTCAGAGGATGTAGCACCAGGCCAGCCGCCTACTACATTCAATCCATTACCGACGTTGCTGAGACAACTTCAGGCGCGTTATCCCGAGCAGAGTGGAATACCGATAACGGTGTATTACAGTAATGTGGTGGATGATGCCCCGGTTGAAAATACCACCGGCTGGTCACCCTTTACGGCTTTTGCCCAGTATCAACCGCCACTGCCGCCATCCCCCGCTGCATTTATTCTGGCCGGAGGGCTGGCATTACGCCCGGCAGACGACTGATGTATCAAGTTAATTTTTCGTTATGGCGTGCAGAACGTCAATCATCCCGTTACCGTTTTTGGCGCAATCTAGGTTTATGCCAATGCCTATTTTTAGCCATCCTACTGGTTGTAATACAACTGCAATCACGGGTAGTAAATTCCAGCCAACAAATCCGTCTGGCAGCGCTATCCCAGCAGCAAATAGCCTTAGGCCAGCACCATCAAGAGGTGCAACAGACAATGGCACAACTACGGCATCGGGAACAGCGCGCTCAGATTTATCGTCAGGCCCACCAACTTGCCCAGCGATATTCAATATTATTGCAGCAGCTATCGCAGCAAATTCCAGATAGCTGCTGGTTGGTCAGCCTGATACCACAAGGCGATAAGGTGGTTTTTGAGGTAATTAGCCAGAGTTATGCCGCAATTAATCTCTTTGTAGTGCGTTTAGGCCGCTCGCCTCTCTTCACAACAGTGCATTTACAAAAAATTGCTCAGCAGGATGACGGTAATTTTCGCTTTGCGGTTTGGGCCGACTGGCAGGACAGAGATAGTGATGAAAGAGGTAGTAATGAATAAGCGGCTGCAACATTGGATGGATAGGCCGGGTTGGCAAATCTTGATAGGGCAGTGGGTTTTTCTTGGGCTTTTAAGTGTTATGGCTTATGGCATGTTATTACGTCCTGCATGGCAACAGCAGAGGCTCACCGCAGATAAGATTATTCAACATCAGCAACAGGTTGATCATCATCAGGCGGCTTTGGCACCGTTACCCTCACTTTCTCTGGTTCGTCAGCAAATGATGGTATTGAAAGAAAGGGAGGCATCGTGGTTGTCACTTGATAGTTCAATGGCCCATCTGACCGATGAATTGATTGCCCCGTTTGGCGGGCAAGTCATTCGCTGGCAGCGACAATCCGGGCCAGTTGGCGAGGCCGCAGTGGATTCCATAAGGCACCAACAGTGGCACGCTACTCTGCGGGTCAATTTCTATGGATTACTCCATTTATTTCGTCAACTAGCCGAAATCCCCACCCCTGTTCAGACCCAGCTGGTTGAGATTAATAGTGATAATTCCGTACTGTTGGTGAAATTAAGCCTGAAAGAATATCTCGCAGGTGGCGTCAATGAGTAGCGGCAAAGGGAGCACGGTATGGGGCCTCTAAAGATCGTCTCTCTGATAATCGTATCACTGGCACCTGTGGTTTATGCCGACCCCTTATTGACCGCCACAGGGCGTAATCCTTTTCAGGACCTATCAGCACAGCCATGTGATGGTGAGCGGGAGAAACTCACTCATTGGCGATTACAAGGGGTTGTCAGGGGAGGAGATTACTCTTCTGGTTGGATACTGCGGCCAGAGGGCCGCTGGCAGAAGCTAGTGGTCGGCTCACGGCTATTGTCAACTTGGCAAGTTACCCATATTGGCTCACGGCAGGTGAGCCTACAGAATACTGGCTTAGTTGGCTTTTGCTCTGGATTATCGGAGCCAGTGGTGCTGCTGATGCACTAACTAACGGGTTGTTTTAGATAATTATTATCATCACTAAAGAGCTTAGCTGGGCAGCATAAGCACTCTTACCGTTTCAAATATACAGGACATAAAAGGAATTAGTCTGATGAATGTTTCTACTACGAAAACCCGGAGTGGGCTTACCCCAACACTCAGTGCTGGGGTGATGATGCTGCTGCTGGTATTACTCACAAGTCGTGCCTTTAGCGCAAAAAGTGGGCCGCCGGTAACCCTGGAGTTTCAAGATGCGCCGATAGCGGTAGTGTTGCAGGCACTGGCGGATTATCAGCAACTGAATTTAGTCATTGCCGCCGGGGTTGACGGTAATCTCAGCCTGAGATTGGCGGATGTTCCGTGGGAGCAGGCTTTGGCGATTATTTTGCGTATGGGCCGTCTGAAAGTAGAGCGCGAAGGGGCGGTAATGATGGTTTTTACCGAACAGGAGATACAAGAAAGACAGCAACGGGCGGAACAGAAAGATGCATCTGAGTCCCTAAATAATTTCTCACTGGCCTTGCAGTATGCTGATGCTGAACAAGTTGCCGACAGTTTGACTCTTCCTGAAGGTGGGTTGCTATCGCCACTGGGTAGCGTAGTGGTAGATAAACGTACTAATACATTATTAATTCGCGATACTCCCGCCTCTTTAGCACTATTGAAAAGTTGGCTGGCAGAGATGGATTTGCCTTTACAGCAAGTGCAGTTAGCGGCACACATCGTAACTATGAGTCGGGAAAATTTGCATGAACTTGGTGTGCGTTGGGGTATGGACGAAGCAACGCAGCCCCGTGCGCTGAGAGTGAATAATTTTAATGTGAATTTGCCACTCCCCAATAGCGCCCTCAGCGCTGGATTCAATGTTGCCCGTATCGGCGGGCGTCTGCTGGAACTGGAATTGAGCGCGCTGGAGCAAGAAAATCAGGTTGATATTATTGCCAGCCCTCGGCTGGTGACATCCCATCAGCAAACTGCCAGTATCAAGCAAGGTTCTGATATTCCTTATACGGTCTCGCGGGGTAAAAAAGGGGTGCCTACTATTGAGTTTAAAGAGGCAGTATTAGGGATGGAAGTGACACCGAAAATACTGCGTAATGGCAAGATTACTCTAAACTTGAAAATCAGCCAAAATATGCCCGGAATGGCAATTAAACGCGGAGATAGTGAAGCTTTATTAATAGATAAGCAGGAAATAAAAACCCAAATAACCGTAAACGATGGGGAAACTATTGTGCTTGGGGGGATTTTCCAGCAAAAAAATAGTCAGGGAATTAATAAAGTGCCCATCCTGGCCGATATCCCTTGGCTGGGCGCGCTGTTCAAACAAGACACCCAACAACAAAGTCGGCGGGAGTTAGTGATTTTCATCACGCCAAGGCTAATCAGTGCTTGAGCCTTATGGGGGGGTGTTTTATGAAAACAGACCAATCTTGGTGACTTTCTGCAACTTTTTGTGTGATAGGAGGCTTCTAAATTTGACGCTGCCTCCGATTTAGCTTACAAGGGTTACCGAATTGAGCTCCGAGGTTTTAATAACGTTGATACGCCGATAAAAACGTATGGTTTCCCTCCCACGACGTGTACAACGATTTATTCGGTTGCCAAACTACCAGAAGTGCTGAGATAATTTTCCGTCTGATCTCGCACTATCGCTCATGAGGTTTCAGTTTAGGTCCCGCCGCTGATTTGATTGGCGGGGCGGGTTATCATTAACGAATAGTCTTAGTAATACCAAAAACATGGCAGAGAAACGCAATATCTTTCTGGTTGGGCCTATGGGTGCCGGCAAAAGCACTATTGGTCGTCAGTTAGCTCAGCAACTCAATATGGAGTTTTTCGACTCTGATCAAGAAATTGAGCGACGTACCGGAGCTGACGTGGGCTGGGTATTCGACGTGGAAGGCGAAGAAGGTTTCCGCGATCGTGAAGAAAAAGTTATTAATGAACTGACGGAAAAACAAGGCATTGTTCTGGCAACCGGTGGTGGCTCTGTTAAATCCAGAGAAACCCGTAACCGTTTGTCAGCCCGTGGCGTTGTGGTTTATTTAGAAACTACAATCGAGAAGCAGTTGGCCCGTACACAGCGCGACAAAAAACGTCCGTTGTTGCAGGTTGATGCGCCTCCACGTGAAGTGTTAGAAGCACTGGCAAAAGAACGTAATCCGTTGTACGAAGAAATTGCAGATGTCACCATCCGCACTGACGATCAAAGCGCGAAAGTTGTTGCTAACCAGATTATCAACATGCTGGAAAGTAACTGATTTTAGCATTTTACTAATGCCTCCGGGCGTAAGTTAAGAAGGTTACTGAGCGCGACATGGAGAAGATTACTGTCACGTTAGGGGAACGTAGTTACCCCATTACGATTGCTGCCGGATTGTTCAATGATTCGGCCTCTTTTGCGCCACTAAAGGCGGGTGACCAGGTAATGCTGGTAACTAACCAAACGCTGGCTCCACTCTATCTGGATTCGCTCCGGGCAGTGTTGGAACAAAGTGGCATTAAAGTTGATCAGGTGATTTTACCTGACGGTGAGCAGTACAAATCTCTGAGTGTTCTGGAGCAGGTATTTTCTGCCCTTCTGGAAAAACCGCATGGTCGTGATACTACACTTGTTGCCTTAGGTGGCGGTGTAGTAGGCGACCTGACCGGTTTTGCTGCGGCTTGCTATCAGCGCGGCGTTCGCTTTATTCAAGTTCCTACTACCTTACTGTCTCAGGTGGATTCCTCTGTCGGTGGCAAAACCGCAGTAAATCATCCACTGGGCAAAAACATGATTGGTGCGTTCTATCAACCAGCATCGGTAGTGGTTGACCTTAATTGCCTTAACACTCTCCCTTCGCGTGAGCTTGCCTCCGGGCTGGCTGAAGTTATCAAATATGGCATCATTCTTGATGCGGCTTTCTTTGATTGGTTAGAAGATAATATCGATGCATTACTCGCACTGGATATGTCAGCGTTAGCTTACTGCATCCGCCGTTGCTGCGAATTAAAAGCCGATGTTGTTGCTGCCGATGAACGTGAAGAGAGCGGTATGCGCGCATTACTCAATTTGGGCCATACTTATGGTCATGCTATTGAGGCTGAAATGGGCTATGGCGTCTGGTTACACGGCGAAGCCGTTGCTGCGGGAATGATGATGGCAGCACACACCTCCCGTCGATTAGGTCAGTTCTCAGCCAGTGATGTTGAGCGTATCAAACAACTACTGTTACGAGCCGGTCTGCCGGTCTGCGGGCCGCAGGAAATGACACCAGAGTCTTATCTGCCGCATATGATGCGGGATAAAAAAGTACTGGCAGGCGAGCTTCGTCTGGTACTGCCAACGGCTATTGGTAAATCAGAAATCCGTAGCGGTATTGCACATGACACGGTGTTGGCATCGATAGCTGATTGCCAGTTATAAAAATGGCATAAGTCCGATATTTATATGTTCGATACCCATAGTTATTGGAGTAGCTTGTAGGCAACAAGGGAAAGGCAAATTGGTTGTAAACCATTTTGAACAACACTTGTGCTGGCCCGCAGGGTAATCCCTGGTGAGGCTCATAATTCTGCTGAGCTGACGCAAGTTAGCGATTTGGAAGAGAGGGTGGCTAGTACCTTTGCGGCTTCAAGTACGAAGGGTATGCGCATAAGTTCTAAGATGTTGTACTATAAGAACATCATATTCCTTTGCTACGGGCGATTTAGCCTGTTTGCAGTCAGTAAAATCAATCAGCCAGATCGCAGTGATCAATGCGGTGGGCTTTTGCCTCTAGTTGGAGGGTTTAGATGGATGATTTAAAGCCGGAAGACGATCTGAAACCAGATAGCAGTGACCGTCGTCCTACACGTGCCCGTAAGTCCTCGGCCGGACCTAAGCTTGCTGTTTCACGCCAACACATCATGATTGGTATCGGCATTTTAGTGCTTTTGTTGATCATTATCGCCATCGGTTCAGCCCTGAAAGCCCCGACTGAGCATGAAGCATCCCAGCAAAACCCGAATGTTGATGCAGCGAGAAATATTAATCTGTCTGATTCATCTTCACTCACTAGCGGCAATAACACTCAGCCCGGTGTAGCAAACAATGCCAGCGACGGTCATGATGCCAATGGCGTGAAGAACTCGGCTCAGCCACAGGATATTAGTGCTCCGCCAATTTCGCCAACGCCAACTGAAGCTTCAGTGCCGCCTTCGGCGAACAGCCCGACTCAGCGTGTTGAATTGCCAGGCAATATGTCTGATGCACTTTCTCAAACTCAGGGGCAGGTTGATACCTTGTCTCAGAATATGAACGACGGTCAGACATCCACCTTGCCGACGGCACCTGCAACGGTTTCTGGTTCAAAAGGGGCTAAAGCACCGGCACCGGCTACGGGTGAAACCATTACCCACCCGTCGCAGAAACAAGCTACGACAGCAGCTAAGCTGCCAACCAGCAACCATAAAAAACCGACCACCGTGGTTTCTCCAGCGGCATCTGCGGTGACCAAATCAGGTTCCGTTGGCAGCAGTAGTACCTTAAAGAATGCACCAGGTAACCATTTCACGTTACAACTGAGCAGCGCATCACGCTCAGACACATTGAATGCCTATGCTAAACAGCAAAAATTAACTGACTATCATGTCTATGAAACTAAACGTGATGGTAAACCTTGGTATATTTTAGTAAGTGGTAACTACCCCTCTTCTGCTGATGCAAAAAGGGCCATCACGACGCTACCAGCCGATGTTCAGGCGAAAAAACCGTGGGTTAAACCTGTACAACAAGTGCAGCAAGACCTTAAAAAATAAATCATTCTTATTTGTGCGCTGATGTGCTGTTTGAAACAGAGTACAATCTGCGGCTCTGAATTATTAAGTAGCTAACTGACGGCATGAAGAAAAACCGCGCTTTTTTAAAATGGGCTGGTGGGAAATATCCGCTGGTTGATGACATACGACGCCATCTTCCAGCGGGAGACTGCTTGATAGAGCCATTCGTCGGTGCGGGTTCGGTGTTTCTTAACACTGAGTATGAGTCTTACATACTGGCCGATATCAACAGCGATCTTATCAACCTCTACAATATCGTGAAGGAACGCACTGATGATTTTGTGCGTGACGCCCGTGTTTTGTTTACGGGCGACTTCAATAAATCCGAGCAGTTTTACCTACTGCGTCAAGAGTTTAACACCAGTACTGATGCTTATCGCCGCGCATTATTATTTCTCTATCTGAATCGCCATTGTTATAACGGCCTGTGTCGTTATAATTTGAGCGGTGAATTCAATGTGCCTTTTGGCCGTTATAAAAAACCTTATTTCCCTGAGGTAGAGCTTTATTGGTTTGCTGAAAAATCGCAAAATGCGGTATTCGTTTGTGAGCATTATCAGGAAACTCTCTTAAAAGCAGTGCATGGGGCGGTAGTTTATTGCGATCCTCCGTATGCGCCATTGTCAGCGACGGCGAATTTTACGGCATATCACACCAATAACTTTGGCATTGTGGATCAACAGAATCTGGCTCGTCTGGCTTATCAACTTTCGGCCGAAAGCAAGATTCCAGTTCTGATTTCTAACCACGATACAGAGCTGACGCGCAATTGGTATCATCAGGCGTCACTGCATGTGGTGAAAGCGCGCCGTACTATCAGCCGTAATATTCTTGGTCGTAGTAAAGTGAACGAGCTTTTGGCGCTGTATAGCTGAGCGGGAATGCCGCTCGGTAAAGATTCAAACCCAATGGTTTATGAAATAGAACCCCTGACGTAGATGCGCCATCTGTCAGGAAGATGTTTTATAGAACAAAGAGATACGTTTGGAGACGCGGATGAAAAAGTTTTTAATTGCCCCATCTATTCTGTCAGCCGATTTTGCCCGTTTGGGTGAAGATACCGCCAAGGTGCTTGCGGCCGGGGCTGATGTTGTGCATTTTGATGTGATGGACAATCATTACGTTCCTAATCTGACCATCGGGCCGATGGTGTGTCAGGCCCTGCGTGACTATGGTATTACCGCGCCGATTGATGTGCATCTGATGGTAAAACCGGTTGACCGTATCGTCCCGGATTTTGCCAAAGCGGGTGCCACGTATATTTCATTCCATCCCGAAGCCTCTGAACACGTCGACCGTACCTTACAACTGATCAAAGAGAATGGCTGCAAGGCGGGCTTGGTGTTTAACCCTGCTACGCCGCTGAGTTATCTTGATTATGTAATGGATAAGCTGGATGTCATCTTGTTGATGTCAGTTAACCCCGGTTTCGGCGGCCAGTCATTTATTCCTGAAACACTGAATAAGTTACGTCAGGTACGTAAATTGATTGATGCCAGTGGCTATGACATTCGCCTGGAAGTGGATGGCGGGGTGAAAGTCGACAATATTCGCCAGATTGCGGCGGCTGGTGCTGATATGTTTGTAGCGGGTTCAGCTATTTTCAGCCAACCGGATTATGCTGCGGTGATTGATGCTATGCGCAGTGAGCTGGCGATGTCTGCTCATGACTAAATTCGATGCTATCCGTGGTGTGGCGTTCGATCTGGACGGTACATTGGTTGATAGCGCACCAGGCCTTGCCAGTGCTATTGATATGGCGTTGCAGCATCAAGGCTTACCGGTTGCCGGTAACGCACTGGTATCCACCTGGATTGGCAATGGTGCTGATATTTTGGTCGAGCGTGCGTTACGCTGGGCAGGTCATGAGCCGGATGCTCAGTCAGTCACACATACCCGTGAGCTGTTTGATCACTATTATGCCAAAACGGTTGAACAGGGGAGCCAGCTATTCCCGCAAGTGAAAGCTACGCTGGCTCAACTGGCAGCCCATGGTTTGCCGATGGGGCTGATTACCAATAAGCCGACGCCGTTTGTTGCTCCTTTGCTGGCATCACTGGGTATCGCAGATTATTTCTCAGTAATTATTGGTGGCGACGATGTGGTAGTGAAAAAACCGCATCCGGCCCCGCTCTATTTACTGTTAGCTAAACTTGGCCTTCGCGCCAGCGAAATGCTGTTTGTCGGCGATTCGCGTAATGACATTATGGCTGCGCAGGCCGCGGGTTGCCCTTGTATTGGGCTGACCTATGGATATAACTACGGCGAAGCTATTGCCACCAGTCACCCCGATTGCGTGCTGGAGCATTTTGCCGATCTGTTGCCCGCCATCGGGCTGTCGTCTTTAAAAGATCAGGATGTATAAAATGAGTAAACCCACTGAATTAACCACTGTATCCAGTAAACCAATCAAGCCTATCGTATTTAGCGGCGCGCAACCGTCCGGCGAATTGACCATTGGCAATTACATGGGTGCGCTGCGTCAGTGGGTACAGATGCAGGATGATTATGAGTGCATTTATTGCATCGTTGATCTGCATGCCATTACTGCCCGTCAAGATCCGGCGCAGTTACGCAAAAGAACCTTAGATACGTTGGCGCTGTATCTGGCTTGCGGTATCGATCCGAAAAAGAGTACGATTTTCGTTCAGTCCCATGTGCCTGAACACTCTCAGCTAAGCTGGGCGCTGAACTGCTATACCTATTTTGGTGAATTGAGCCGAATGACTCAGTTCAAAGATAAGTCAGCCCGCTATGCTGAAAACATTAATGCCGGTTTGTTTGATTATCCTGTATTGATGGCGGCGGATATTTTGCTCTATCAAACTAATCAGGTGCCAGTCGGTGAAGACCAGAAGCAACATCTGGAGCTGAGCCGCGATATCGCTGGTCGATTCAATGCGTTGTATGGTGATATTTTCAAAATCCCTGAGCCGTTTATTCCGAAAGCCGGTGCGCGGGTAATGTCTTTGCTAGACCCGACCAAAAAGATGTCTAAATCTGATGACAATCGCAATAACGTCATTGAACTGCTGGAAGATCCGAAATCGGTGGTTAAAAAGATTAAGCGCGCGGTGACGGACTCAGACGAGCCAGCAGTTATCCGTTATGACGTAGAAAAGAAAGCCGGTGTTTCTAACTTGCTGGATATCTTGTCAGGTGTGACGGGTCAGTCAGTTCCTGAGCTGGAAGCACAGTTTGAAGGCCAGATGTATGGTCATTTGAAAGGTGCCGTGGCGGATGCTGTCTCGGGCATGCTGACAGAGCTACAGGCGCGTTATCACACTTATCGTGAAGACGAGGCTTTCTTGCAGGAAGTGATGCGTGAAGGGGCTGCCAAGGCGCGTGCTCGCGCGCAACAGACATTAGCTAAAGTGTACGACGCTATCGGTTTTGTCGCCCATCCGTAAGACTCAATAATATGAAGGGGGTTTGCCCCCTTCATCAGCAAGGTTTCCTAACCCATCTTTTCTACCTGTTCCGCTGTTTTGCTGTGATCAGTACTGGAGAACCAATTCAGTTTTTCACGTAAACGGACCACGCTACCGACGATGATCAGGCTAGGGCTGTTGACCTGCTGGGACAGTAATCCCAATTGGCTCAGTTCGCCGCTGACTACACGTTGATGCCGCGAGGTGCCATTTTCCACCAATGCCACAGACGTGGTAGCCGGCATCCCATGTTGAATCAGTTGCTGCTGAATTTCTCCCGCCTGGGATAACCCCATATAAAACACCAGCGTTTGTTTCTCTGCCGCCAGATTGGCCCAATCTAATTGAGCGTCTTTTTTGGCATGACCGGTAATCAAACGCACACTTTGCGCATGATCACGGTGAGTCAGGGGTATCCCGCTGTAGGCGGAGCAGCCGGAAGCTGCGGTAATTCCCGGCACTACCGAGAACGGAATCCCCGCTTCTGCCAGTGTTTCCAACTCTTCGCCGCCACGGCCAAAAATAAACGGGTCACCACCTTTCAAGCGTACCACTCGTTTACCCTGCTGTGCCTGTTGCAATAGGAGCTGATTGATACTTTCTTGCGGAACGCAATGGTAGCCGGACTCTTTTCCGACAAAAATCCGCTCGGCATCGCGCCGTACCAGATTCATCACCTCATCAGACACCAACCGGTCATACACCACCACGTCTGCTTGTTGGATCTGCTGTAACCCTTTTAACGTCAGCAAACCGGCATCTCCCGGCCCGGCACCCACCAGAACCACCTCACCGCGATCACTCAGCGGCGCATTGAACAGATGCTCAATATGTTGTTCGATTTGTCGCTGATCGTCGTTAGCCAATGATTGCGCCAGGCGGTCGTGAGTAAGCAGTTTTTCCCAAAAGCGGCGGCGATCGGCCATCGCGGTAAAATGTTGCTTCACCCGCTGGCGCAAATTGCCCGCCAATTGTGCCAATTGGCCCAAATGCTGTGGCAACATTGCCTCGAGTTTTTCGCGCAGCAAGCGCGCCAATACAGGGGCTTTACCGCCGGAAGATATCGCTATCATAATCGGCGAGCGATCAATGATGGACGGCATGATAAAGCTGGTGCGTTTCGGGTCATCCACCACATTGCAGAACACCCGCTGTAGATTGGCGCTCTGATAGACCAAGGCGTTGACTGCCACCTGATCAGTTGCTGCAATCACCAGCCACTTCTCTGCCAACAAATCCGGTACAAATTCGCCGCAGACTAATGTGAGCAGCCCCTGTTCCGCCCAGTGGTGAAACTGTGGCGTAAACTCACAGGCATTGACGGTAATTACCGCACCCGCATCCAGCAGCAAGCGAGCCTTGCGTTCGGCAACTTCACCACCGCCGACCAACAGGCAGGCTTTATGTTGCAGTTGGCAGAAAATCGGGAAGTAGTCCATCGGCAATCCTTCAGTCTAGGGGCGGAAGTGGCTATTGATAAGTTCAGTGATTGAAGGGGCGACCATACCCCGTGGCGCTTCGATGGTTTACACCGAATGGCTCCAACGGCACGTTTCCCCTTAATCAACATTCTCAGTACGTTACTGTTTCACAGCTTGCGGCGCGTTAACTGCCGCAGGTTGCGGGCGGTTTTCCCGTGGTGTGGCATACCAGTAGCCAAGGCCCATAAAGACTGCGCCTGACAAGGTATTACCCAGGGTTACCCACAACAGGTTGTGACCGATGCCACTTAAGGTGTAGGCCTCGCTATGATTACCAAACCAAGACAGGGCAAACAGTGTCATGTTGGCGACAGAGTGCTCGTAGCCTGAGGCAATAAAGGCCAGTAAACACCACCAGATAGCGATAAATTTGGCGGCACCCTCCACACGGATTGCCATCCAGATCGCCAGACAAACCAGCCAGTTACATAATACACCTTTGAAGAATAAGGTCATAGCGGGCGCAGAGGTTTTTGCTAATGCCGCGGTGTGTACCAAGCTGGTATCCACCGACAGCAGGTTACCGCCACCGTAGTAATAGAGCAGAGCCACAAAAACGGAACCCAGTAGATTTCCCAGCCAGGTTTGTGGCAATACTGCCCACATCTGGCTGGATTTGATGGTGCCGGCCTTCACACCGAAAGTCAGGAACATGGTGTGACCGGTGAACAACTCGGAACCCGCAATAATGACCAACGTCAGCGCCAGGCCGAAGGTGGCTCCCATTACCAGTGGGCGGTAAGCAGGATCGATTAGGTTACCCAGTGTGAAAATCAGAATAATGCCAAGGCCGACGTAGGCACCGGCCATTGCTGAGCCAATCCAGAAACCCAACGGGCTTTCTTTTGATAACTTGACGATGCGAGCCGCGTTGGCGGCGCATTTGTTGATCGTATCTGTATACATACTCATACCTGTGATCGAGAGTTATTTTATGGTTATCTGGTACTGACCGGATAACTGTTATTTATCACGCTTTGACTTGCACCATGCCGTCGCGAACTCGCACGTCATAATGGGCAACTGAGCGACTTTCATCTTCCAGACAGAAACCATCATGCAGGCGGAAGTGCTGCTTTTTCAGCGGACTGGCCACCCATAGGTCACCTTGATGTTCCGCGATTAATCCGCGTGATAACACACTGGCCTGTGCGAAGGGATCTATATTGCTAATGGCAAAGAGTTGTTCGTCAGCATAAGGGCGGAAAACCGCGACATGCTGCTCACCGATCAAGCCGCATACGCCGCTACCGGGTAAAATATCGTTTAATGGACAAAGTGGAATCCACTGGCTCATACGTTATCCTCCAATTCCAACACCCGGACTGGGATACGCTCATCTGGGCGCGCTGGGCGATGTTGTTCACGTTCAGGTACCACTTGTACATTCGGGTCGCGTAGCGGGCTGTTAATGAAGTGGGCAAAACGAACCTGTGCTGCCGGGTTCTCAACCGTCACTTTCCATTCACAGGTCACTTTGTCGCGTAGGCGGGCAATATCGGCTTCCAACTGGTCGTTAATAGCTAACTTGTCGTCGAGGATCACGGCGCGCAGATAATTAATGCCGCCTTCCAGACTTTCCAGCCAGACGGAGGTGCGTTGCAGCTTATCGGCGGTGCGGATGTAGAACATCATAAAGCGGTCGAGGTAGCGCATCAGGGTCTCTTCATCCAGATCCGCTGCCAGCAGGTCAGCATGACGTGGCTTCATACCGCCGTTACCACAGACATACAGGTTCCAACCATTTTCGGTGGCGATAATTCCGACATCTTTACCCTGAGCTTCCGAACATTCACGGGTACAGCCGGATACGCCAAACTTCATTTTATGCGGTGTGCGAATGCCTTTGTAACGATGCTCCAGCGCCACACCAAAGCCGACGCTGTCGCCGACACCAAAGCGGCACCAGGTACTGCCAACGCAGGTTTTTGCCATACGTAGGGCTTTGGCATAGGCGTGTCCGGTTTCAAAACCGGCTTCAATGAGTTGCGCCCAGATAGCGGGCAGGTCATCTTTTTGCGCGCCAAACATCCCCACCCGCTGAGAGCCGGTCAGTTTGGTATACAAATTATAGTGTTTGGCGATACGGCCAATAGCTAACAGGCCATCCGGTGTGATTTCCCCGCCCGGTGAGCGAGGGATAACCGAATAGGTACCATCTTTCTGAATATTACCGAGGAAGTTGTCATTGGTATCCTGCAACGGCGTGTGTTGCGGCTCTAAGATATACTCATTCCAGCACGATGCCAGCAGTGACCCTACGGTTGGCTTACATACTTCACAACCGTAACCTTTCCCGTATTTCTCCAGCAAGGCATCGAAGGACTTAATCCCTTCAACCCGAATCAGGTGATATAACTCTTGGCGCGAATAGGCAAAGTGTTCACACAAATGATGGTTAACTTCAATGCCTTGCTTACTCAGTTCGGCATTCAGCACCTGGGTGACCAGCGGAATGCAACCGCCACAACCGGTACCGGCTTTAGTGGCGGATTTCAGTGCGGCAACGGTGTGGCAACCCTGGCCGATAGCCTGAATGATGTCGCCTTTAGTCACATCAAAACAGGAACAGATTTGCGCGCTGTCCGGTAGCGAGTCCACGCCCATTGCCGGTTTGCTACCCGCATGGGCCGGCAGAATCAGGCTGTCCGGGTTTTCTGGTAATTCGATGTTGTTCAGTGCCAGTTGCAGCAAGTTGCCATAATCGGTGGTATCACCCACCAGCACTGCCCCTAACAGGGTTTTGTTATCTGCGCTAACCACCAGACGTTTATAAATTTCTTTACTTTCATCCAGATAAACGTAGCTACGAGCACCCTCAGTGCGGCCATGAGCATCACCAATCCCACCGACATCCACGCCCAGTAGTTTCAGTTTGGCACTCATGTCGGCACCGTGGAAGGCGTTTTCGCGGCCAAGTAGATGGTCTGCGGTGACCTGCGCCATTTTATAGCCCGGCGCGACTAAGCCAAAGGTGCGCTCTTGCCATGAGGCACATTCGCCAATGGCGTACACATCAGGGTCGGAGGTTTGGCAATAATCATTGATAGCAATACCGCCACGGCGCGCGGTGGCTAAGCCGCATTGGTGTGCCAGTTTGTCTTGTGGGCGGATACCGGTGGAGAAGACGATAAAATCTACTTCTAACTGGCTACCATCGGCAAACAGCATGGTTTTGCGGCTGTTTTGGCCTGAATGAATAATTTCTTGGGTATTTTTACCTGTATGGACTCTGACCCCCATGCGTTCAATCTTCTGGCGTAGTTGGTCACCCCCCATCGGATCAAGCTGTTCGGCCATTAATACCGGTGCAAACTCAATGACATGGGTTTCAACGCCAAGGCTTTTCAGGGCACCAGCGGCTTCCAACCCTAACAGCCCGCCGCCGATAACCGCGCCACGTTTGCTACGGCGAGTACAAGACTCAATCGCATTCAGATCTTCAATGGTGCGATAGACAAAGCAATCTTGCCCTTCACTGCCTTTAATCGGCGGGATCCACGGGTAAGAACCGGTCGCCATAATCAGCTTGTCGTAATACAGCGTACGGCCACTGTTGGAATGGATCACTTTCTCGGTGCGATTAATAGTGATGGCACGTTCGCCAACCAGCACTTTTACACCGTGCTTTTCATAAAAGCCTTCACGAACCAGTGATAACTCTTCCGCAGTGTGGTGGGAGAAGTAAGAAGAAAGATGTACCCGGTCATAAGCGATGCGCGGTTCTTCGCAAAATACGGTTATCTCAAATTGGTCTTTATCTGCTTTATCTAATAAGTCTTCGATAAAGCGGTGGCCGACCATACCGTTGCCGATGATGGCAAGTTTGACTTTGCTCATTTTTGCCTCAATTTTTAATTTTCTACGCTTACAGTAATCCTCCCTACACCGCACTTCTTGATGTAAATCAATTTGCTTTCCATATACCTCTAAGGTGGTAGATGGATGATTTTTAACGATTTTTGATAAGTTGCGGATTTCATTCATCTTTAGCTGAAAGGTTTCAGTTTTAGATTTTAAATGACGGGAAAAGAAAATCGGGCAGCATACTGTTGGTCGGGTAAGCTAAAGCAAATAGCTTTTGGTTATGACCAGAATATAAAAGGGATCATGGAGGCATCGATGACAACGCAATCCTTACCAAATCACTTACTCACCACTATCAATAATGTGCGGCTTGCCGGGCAAGCGGGCTTTTGGCAGATAACTATCGCAGAGGGCAAAATCAGTGCTATTAGCCCGCAGCCGGAACAGCAGACGGTTGGCGCCGGGGTGCTGGATGCGCAAGGTGGGTTGGCATTGCCGCCTTTTATTGAGCCACATATCCATCTGGATACCACCCAAACGGCCGGGCAACCGAGCTGGAATCAGTCAGGTACTCTGTTTGAGGGGATTGAGCGCTGGGCAGAGCGCAAAGCCTTGCTCACGCGCGAGGATGTTAAACAGCGGGCATGGCAGACGTTGAAGTGGCAAATCGCCAATGGTATTCAGCATGTCCGTACCCATGTGGATGTTTC
Organism: Yersinia sp. 2541 StPb PI; assembly: GCF_052217145.1. NCBI lineage: Bacteria > Pseudomonadati > Pseudomonadota > Gammaproteobacteria > Enterobacterales > Yersiniaceae > Yersinia > Yersinia sp. 2541 StPb PI. Next base: position 266,224 of record NZ_JAZGQB010000001.1, read on the forward strand.
CGATCCTAGTCTGACGGCACTCAGTGCGATGTTAGAGGTAAAAGAAGAAGTCAGCCCATGGGTGGATATGCAGATTGTCGCTTTCCCACAAGAGGGGATTCTCTCTTATCCCGACGGTGCCGCGCTGTTGGAAGAGGCGCTGCGACTGGGAGCTGATGTGGTTGGGGCCATCCCACATTTTGAATTCACTCGCGAATATGGTGTTGAATCTCTGCATATCGCCTTCGCCTTAGCACAGAAATATCAGCGGCTGGTAGATGTGCATTGTGATGAAATTGATGATGAGCAGTCACGTTTTGTTGAAACAGTGGCGGCCTTGGCGCACCGGGAAAATATGGGGGCGCGCGTTACCGCCAGCCACACCACAGCAATGCACTCCTATAATGGGGCTTATGCTTCCCGGCTATTTCGTCTGTTGAAAATGTCCGGTATCAACTTTGTCGCCAATCCATTAGTGAATATTCATTTACAAGGGCGCTTTGATACTTATCCGAAACGGCGTGGTATTACGCGGGTTAAAGAGATGCTGGCGGCAGAAATTAATGTCTGCTTCGGTCATGACGATGTATTCGACCCGTGGTACCCGCTAGGCACTGCCAATATGCTGCAAGTCCTGCATATGGGGCTACATATTTGTCAGTTGATGGGGTATAGCCAAATTAACGACGGGCTGAATCTGATAACCACCCACAGCGCCAGGACAATGCATTTATCTGATTATGGCTTGCAGCCAGGTAATAGCGCTAACCTGATTATTCTGCCCGCAGAAAATGGGTTCGATGCCGTGCGGCGACAGGTGCCAGTGCACTATTCCATTCGTCATGGGATGGTGATTGCCAAGACCCAGCCAGCCGAAAGCCGCATATATCTGGGGCAGGAAGAGGTAGTGAATTTTAAATAGGCGCTGCCCTGCAACCGTGATGGCGGCAGGGCAGTAAAACCGATAAATCAGTCAGTCACATGGCCGTGGCTGCGGTGCTTGGTGAAGAAGCCCAGAATCAGACACATCACAAACACTGCCAGGTACAGGCCATTTGCTGTTGCCAGCGCGGCATGAACACCACTGTTGGCGACAATCGGGCCAGTCACCACGAAGGTCAGCATGGTACCGACAGTACCGCAGGTCAGGATGAAGTTAACCAGTTTTGGCGAAGAGACTTTGGTTTGCAATGAACCCAGAGTAATCAGTGTGGTGTAAATTGCACTGGAAACAAAACCCAACGCCAGAATGTAGTAGCTCAGGTATTGTGGGTTATCGGTGCTGACAAACAGATACATCGCCAGTGTTGCCAGTGCCGCCAGTACAGTTACGATGCGTTGTAGGTCAAAGAAGCGCAGGATAAAGCTGAACACCCACATCCCAATCATATAAGAGATCCAGAAGTTACTGACCAGTTGGCCAGCCTGACTGATATCCATATTGAACGTTTTGGTGGCGTATTCCGGTACCCACTGGATAAAACCAAGTTGGCCAAGGATATAGCACAATGCGGCAATCGACAGGAACAGCACGCCAACCCCCCATTTCTCTTTCGCGACCGGTTTGCTTTGATCAGCGGCTTTGTGGCCCAGAACTGGGAACTCAGAGCACAGTGTTAGCACAAAAATACCGACATACAGCAGGCCGATACAAGCGTACACCCAGTACCATTCGATATGGCGTGCCAGCAGCATTGCGGCGGCGACAGGGAAAATCATCCCAGCCATACTGAAGAACGAATCGGTAAACAGCAGGCGTGAACCGCGCTGACGCCCCTCGTACATATGGGTTATCAGGAAGGTACCAATCGACATGGTTATCCCGCTGACCACCCCGAGGATGAACATGCTGATTGAGAAGACCATTAGATTATGGCCAACCATCAATCCGGCGATAGCAATCAACATCAGAATAAAGCCAAACACCAACTGGCGTTTTAATGGAATGATTTCCATTAACCAGGCATTGAGGAAGATGGAGATTAAAATACCCGCGTTAAGGAAAGTAAATGTGTTACTCATACTGGCAATAGGCAGATTGAAATACTCTGCGATATTCCCCATCACCATCCCGGTGACAATAACTAACGCACCAGTAAGGGCGTAAGAGAAGTAACTGATCCAAGTGAGCCGAATGCGATTGCTGTTATTCATAAATAGGCCTGTGCGTCAGTATCAAATAAATAAAGAGTTAAAGACAGATAATTGCTAAAAACGGACATAGGGCTAAAAGGAGGTCAAACCGGTTTTCAGCACTAAGGCGGCGGATCCTAGCACAGGCATAGTGAGTTTTTGTGATTTACATTCAACTTTTAATGTAATGACTGAAAAGCAATTGCGAATAATAGTGAGCCGTCACAGATTACGATGCGGCCTCAAATGATAAAGATTCTTAATTCTATTAAAGTGTGGGTCGTGTTAAGGTTGCTTCAGGTATGATTTGCCCCGCTTGTAGATCAGTAAAAACTCATATACCGGTCGCCCTTCAAGATACAGGGGTGTTGGCAGCCCTTGCTCAGCCCAGTCACTTAGTTATCTAAGCTGCAGGGGATTTGCTCGGTTGCCGTCTACCTGCATCTCAAAGTAACTTGGGTATAAAACTATTAATAAAACAGATAATTAATCCGCCTTACTTTCTTTTTTTCATCGATATAAAGGAATTTATCGTGATGAGAAGCGTGAACACCGATGTAACACCAACGGCGATAGGCTGCCGTTGAGCCAAATTCTTTATCAAAGAAGGCGCTTTTCTGCCTGGTTGGGGATAGCGGCGATCCTGATGTTATTTATCGCTCCGGTGGTTTCAGTTTCACTGGCGCTTTCGTATGAGCAAAAAACCATCTCAACGATGAGTGTGAGTGCTGCTAAGGCCAATTGTGCTATGGATATGGCGCATCACGCTGACCATCAACAGAGCCAGGCAACGGCCCAACATAGCAATACCGCACAGGCCGGAGGCGGTCATGATGGCATGATGATGGATCATGCAGCTTGTGGTTATTGTGTATTACTGACTCATTTGCCCCTACTGAATACAGCTTCCAAAGCGGATATTCGCTCTGCACTACTGTTAGCCGAGATCCCTCCGCCGTTATTTATCTATTGGTTAATTATTCAAGATACCTATTCAGAGAGCCAACCACGCGCACCACCTGCCTTTTATTCCTGATAATCCGATAAAAAATAAAAACCATTTTTCTGGTGTGGATAAATACTCACCGGAGTAATTTGTATTGCCCAAGGAATAATTATGTCTGGCAAGAGTAAAACCTATAAAAAAACATTATTAGCATGCGCAGTAACCGCTGCTTTTTCGGTATTTGCCTTAAATACCGTTGCCGCTACGCATGATCATCTGATGACTCATGATCCGGTGGCGAATAACACCATCAACGATAGCAGTGATAAAAAACTCAATGATGCTGATGTCATAACTGTTAGCGCGCCTCTTCATTCGCCGCTGGTTATCGTGACCTCGCCTAAAGCGCCGCGCCAACCTGTTCCCGCCAGTGATGGGGCTGACTATCTGAAAACTATCCCCGGTTTCTCGCAAATCCGTAATGGGGGTACCAATGGGGATGTGGTGTTCCGTGGCATGTTTGGTTCACGGATAAAAATTCTGACAGATGGTGGGGAAACACTGGGGGCCTGCCCATCAAGGATGGACGCGCCCACATCCTATATTTCACCAGAGAGTTTTGACCTGCTGACCGTAGTGAAGGGACCACAATCGGTGTTGTGGGGGGCTGGTGCTTCCGCCGGTACTATTTTGTTTGAGCGGCAACCCCCTCACTTTGACCAGGCGGGCATCAAAGGGAATGCCAGTCTATTGGTGGGCTCTAATGGTCGCTGGGATAAAAATCTCGATACCAGTTTAGGTAACGAGCAAGGCTATTTGCGCATGATGGGTAATCAGTCTCAGGCTGGTGATTACAAAGATGGCAATGGGGCGCGGGTGCCCTCGAAATGGGATAAATGGAATGCCGATATCGCCGTGGGCTGGACACCAGACAGTGATACGTTGCTCGAGCTAACGGCGGGTAAAGGTGACGGTGAAGCAAGGTATGCCGGGCGCGGTATGGACGGTTCCCAGTTCTTGCGCGAGAGTCTGGGCGCACGCTTTGAAAAAACAAATATCGGTGACGTGTTGGATAAAATTGAAGCCAAAGTCTACTACAATTATGCCAATCACATTATGGATAACAATACCTTACGCACACCACCGATGATGGCGATGTCCAGTAATGTGGACCGGCGCACGATGGGGGGCCGGGTCATGGGCACTTGGTTGTGGCGGGATCTGAAATTGGAGGCGGGTACTGATTTGCAAACCAATACGCACCGTAAAAATAAACAAGGCCATTGGGATAAAGATGCTCGCTTTACCAGCAACGGCTTGTTTAGCGAACTGACCTGGAGTGCCAGCGATCAGGATAAACTGATTACCGGTGCCCGCATTGACCATCATGAAGTCACCAATTATGCCCGTGCTTTTCAACCGACACGCTCTGCAACGCTCCCCGCCGGTTTCATGCGTTTTGAGCATAATCTGGCTGACTTACCGGTGATGTGGTACGCCGGTTTGGGCCATACGCAGCGTTTTCCTGATTATTGGGAGCTATTTTCGCCGACGTTCGGGCCTGTTGGCTCCAGCAGTGCTTTTGAGGGGGTGAAGAGTGAAAAGACCACTCAACTTGATATTGGCGCGCAATACAATGGTAAGCAGCTCAACAGTTGGGTCTCTGCTTATCTTGGTCGGGTCAATGATTTCATTTTGTTCAAGTATGACCCGAACAATCTGCGCATCAGTCAGGCAGATAATATCAACGCAACTATTATGGGGGGTGAGATGGGGGCCGGCTATGCCTTTAACGACAATTGGAAAGCTGACGCCAGCCTGGCTTATGCCTGGGGGGAAAATACCAGTAATCATCGTCCGTTGCCGCAAATCCCTCCCCTTGAAGCACGGTTAGGATTGACGTTTGAAGCAGGGGATTGGAACAGCACGGCATTATGGCGGTTAGTCAGCAGCCAGCACCGGGTCGCGATTAACGAAGGGAATGTGGTAGGTAAAGACTTTGCTGATAGTGCGGGCTTCGGTGTGCTGTCTGCCAATGTGGCTTACAAGGTTACAAAACAAGTCAAAGTCAGCACTGGTATCGATAATCTACTGAATAAAGCGTACAGCGAGCACCTCAATCTGGCCGGTAATAGTGGATTTGGGTACTCGGCCAATACGTCGTTGAATGAGCCGGGTCGAACTCTTTGGGCAAAGTTGAATGTGACGTTTTAATAGAGCGACCCTTGGTACGTGAAGCAATAGGGGTGTTAGGCACGCAGTCGCATCACTTATTCATGTGAGTGTGATGCGGGTGATGAGCCTCTGATAAGGTTTATTCTGTGCCAGCAACGCCAATAACATTCGCTATCTTCATGAACGAAAAGAGAGATAAGCAGGAAAGAGCGATAACTTGCCACCGGGGCTGACTAGCGGAGTTGTTTCGGTGGCATAACAGAATCGCGCATAATAATTGTTGGCGGGAAACTGGCACTGGGGAGCTGCGGATTAATCAACAACTGGGTGGCGAATTGCGCCATTCCAACAATCGGGAAATGCAGACTGGTTAATGCCGGACTAACAAAAGGAGCGCGTTCGCCACTGTCATAGCAAATCAATGAAATGTCCTGTGGCACCTGCAAATGGTGTTTATTAATAGCCAACAGCGCGCCGATTGCCATTTCTTCGTTACAGCAATAGATAGCGGTTGGTAGGCGAGGCCGCTTTAAGATCTCGTCCGCGCGTTGATAGCCACTTTCCAGATCGTAAACGCCTTCCACACAGGCGGTAGGTTCTAAACCTGCGAGTTGCATGGCATCCAAAAAACCCTGACGGCGTAACACACTGGAATAGCGCTGAGAAGAGCCACTGATACAGGCAATATGACGGTGGCCTGCATCGATAAGTACCTGAGTCGCCATCTGACTCGCATGCCGGTGATCAAAGGTCACACAGCGGGATTCAAGACCGGGAACCATCCTGTCTAATAACACAAATGACCGGCCTGCCGCTGCAAGTTGTTGCAGTTTCTCGTCACTGAGAAAACGTACATGGAGGATTAAACCATCGCAGCGTAAGTTATACAGGCGCTGAATTGCCTGCCACTCTTTATCAGCATTATCCCGCCCTTGGGTGACCAATAACTGCTTACCCTGTGATTCTGTTTCGGTTTGTACGAAGTCCATCAACGCGCCAAAAAAGCCACCACGATATGAGGTTGTCACCAACCCCAAGGTATTACTTTGGCTGGAAGCCAGTGCACGTGCGGCAGGGTTTGGGGTGTAACCCAATACCGCGACCGCTTGTTCAACCTTTTCGCGGGTCAGGGTTTTGACATTGGTATCACCGTTGACCACGCGGGAAACCGTAGCGCGGGAAACCCCGGCTAATACCGCGACGTCTTCCAGTGTAACCATTTCATGCTCCTGTTTAGGCTAAAAGTAACCCTTGGCTATTGAGGCCGCAGGGGGTTAGCGGCGTTCGTGACTCACTCCAGACCGCAGCAATCAGCATTCAAATCTGCCGATTGGTCACCCGAATCGCTTGATTGCGCAAGTTCATCGGGATTTGTGCGGGTTATCTGGCTATAACGCCTATAGCGTTGGGTATAAAGTCAGAACCCGCAACAATAGTTAATTTACCATCACAGTTCTGTGAACTGAGGCAAGTAAGGTTTATTTACCTGTAGAACTTCCTCCAATAGTGGCTGAGCAATGCTGGCGTTAGCAATCAGTGGGTTAGTCACTAACGCTAACAAGGCACTACGACGGTCACCGTGAACCGCAGCTTCAATAGTCAGGCGCTCGTAGGCTTTTACTTGCTGGGTCAACCCATGCATAGCAACAGGTAATGGGCCGAAGGTGAGTGGGTGTGCACCTTGTGCATCAACAATACAGTTAGTTTCTACTACTGAGCCGTCAGATAAGCCGCGAATTGCACCCCGGTTTGTTGTATTGACAACAAGTTGCGTACCTAAATTATTATGAATGGCACGAATAAGTTCCAGTGCAACTTCAGAATAAAATGATCCGCCACGGAAGCTGAGTTGCTCTGGTTTACTGTCCAAATGCGGATCAGCGTACAGCTCGAACAGCTCTTTTTCTACCTGCATAACTTGTTCCGCACGGGTGCCACGCTCGGCTGCTGCGGCCATCTCTTCTGCCAACATATCCTGAGTCTGATAGAAATAGCGATGATACGGACAAGGAATCGCCCCCATTGCCCGCAGGAACTCTGGCGGCCATGGTGCTTCCTTAATGTTGTTCATGGTTAGTGAGGCCCCGTCACACAACATGTCCAGTACCTCGGCGGTAACATCTTTGCCACGTTGTAACACCTCATGCACCCACACCATATGATTTAGCCCGGCAAAGCGCAGTTGGATATCTTCATAAGGTGCGTGGAGCAAGTTGGCAATCATATGGTGCATGCTGATTGGGACATTACACAAGCCGATGATTTTCGCTTTGCTATAACGTGTCACTGCTTCAGTAACGATACCGGCTGGATTGGTGAAGTTAATGATCCAGGCATCCGGCGCTAACCGCTCAACTCTGGCGGCAATATCAAGCATCACCGGAATGGTACGCAGAGCTTTGGCAAACCCACCAACCCCGGTAGTTTCCTGCCCAAGCAGGTTATATTTCAGCCCTAAACGTTCATCCGCGGCGCGTGCAGGGAGTTGGCCGACACGGAACTGTGTCAGGACAAAACTGGCTCCGGCAATCGCGTCATCCAGTGAGAAGTGAATGCTGACTTTTACATGCTCTAGCCCATGCCGGTCCAGCATTCTTCGGGTTAATGCAGCAATGATTTCCACTTTTTGACGGCCCAATTCGACATCAGCCAGTGCCAGTTCAGTGACCGGTAACTGGTCAATACGCTGAATCAGCCCATCAACCAACTCCGGGGTATAGCTACTACCGCCACCGATAATGGCAATTTTAAAGGTTTTCATCATTTGGCTTCCATATAGATTAATTAGAAATGAGAGCGCTCTCATTTGAAAGCAGACTAGCGATTAACCAAAAACAAAATGAGATGTTTCTCCCAAAAATGGCAGATAAGATAAAGGAAAATAAACAAGACGTGATCCCTATAGCAGAATTCCACTGTTGCCTGGGAGTGCGGGAATGGTTTAATTTGGCTAATTAATCATCATGGTGCGGTTTAACTGCTGAAGAGGCAGCTTTTCAGCCTAAATGCGCATTCTGTTACGTAAAATTCCGTAAATGGGTGGCATTGCGCGGGTCAGCTCTCTAGAATCAAAGCGCTTTTCCGTTGTTCGCATCCTACAGAAAGGAACCGTTAATGTTTAAACGTACTTTAGTGACCTTCATTGCACTTTGTTCCCTTAGCGCCGTGGCCCCCGCAGCGTTTGCTGCCGGTGAGCCTCATGTGTTGTTAACGACGTCAGTTGGGAATATTGAGTTGGAACTCAATAGCCAGAAGGCCCCGGTTTCAACACAAAACTTCGTTGATTATGTTAACAACGGCTACTACAACAACACTATTTTTCACCGTGTTATCCCTGGTTTTATGGTTCAAGGTGGTGGTTTTACTGCTGACTTCAAACAGAAAACTGCTAAAACACCAATCAAAAATGAAGCGGATAACGGCCTGCGCAACCTGCGTGGCACCATCTCTATGGCCCGTACTGCTGATAAAGACAGTGCTACCAGCCAGTTTTTCCTGAATGTGGCAGACAATGCCTTCCTTGACCACGGCCAACGTGACTTCGGTTATGCGGTGTTCGGTAAAGTGGTTAAAGGGATGGATGTGGTAGAGAAGATCTCCCAGGTTCAGACCGAAAATGTCGGCCCGTATCAGAATGTGCCGGTTAAACCTATCACTATCCTGTCAGCGAAAGTTTTACCTTAATCGCTGGTTACCAGCCTTCACGTTAAACCTCGAAGGCTGGTTTACAACCAAGCTGTCTTTTGCTTGCTGCCCACCTGCAACGCCACGTTCTTTGGGTAACAGTCGCATTGCTGTCATAAATTAATCCGTTTGCCCGAATCGGGTGCTTATAATCAATTATCTGTCTCTAACGTAAACGTGATGGGGTGAAGGTTTATGAGTGAAACATTGCTTATCGCGAAGGTGCCGCCGGCACAGGATTTAGTGATTTTATCGGCTCTGGCTAACCGTCATGGCTTGATTACTGGCGCGACCGGCACGGGTAAAACAGTCACCCTGCAAAAAATGGCTGAGCAATTTTCCCGTATTGGTGTGCCGGTATTTCTCGCCGATGTGAAAGGGGATTTATCTGGCATTGGGGCGGAAGGGGTTGATTCGGAAAAACTCCAAACCCGACTGGCAGCGATAGGTGTTACGGATTGGCAGCCACAAGCTTGCCCGATTGTGCCGTGGGATATCTTCGCTGAAAAGGGTCATCCGATCCGTGCCACTATTTCCGATCTTGGCCCGCTGCTGCTAGGTCGTCTGCTTGATCTGAATGACGTGCAAAGTGGTGTGTTGCAACTGGTATTCAAAATTGCCGATGACAACAACCTGCTGCTGCTTGATATGAAAGACTTGCGGGCTATCGTGCAATATGTTGGTGACAACGCGAAACAGTTCCGTACGCAATACGGCAACATCACGCCGGCCTCAATTGGTGCTATCCAGCGTGGTTTACTGGCTTTGGAAGAGCAAGGTGCCAATCAATTCTTTGGCGAGCCGATGCTGGATATTCACGATTTAATGCAAATCGACAGCCATGGGCAGGGAGTTATCAATCTGTTAGCGGCTGATCGGTTAATTAATCAGCCCAAACTGTATGCGATTTTTCTGTTGTGGTTGCTGGCTGAACTTTTCGAGCAACTTCCTGAAGTGGGTGATGTTGATAAACCTAAGCTGGTGTTTTTCTTTGATGAAGCCCATCTGTTGTTCAGTGATGCGCCAACGGCGCTGGTGGATAAAGTTGAACAGGTGGTCCGGCTGATTCGCTCGAAAGGGGTCGGCATCTATTTTGTGACGCAAAATCCATTAGATATTCCCGATAAAATCCTCGGTCAACTGGGCAACCGGGTACAGCATGCTCTGCGTGCCTTTACCCCACGGGATCAAAAAGCAGTTAAAGCTGCAGCTCAGACTATGCGCGCGAATCCGGCATTCAGTGCCGAACAGGTGATTACCGAATTGGGGGTTGGCGAGGCTCTCATCTCTTTCCTTGATGAGAAAGGGCGGCCTAATGTGGTCGAGCGGGGTATGGTTATCGCGCCACAATCAAAAATGGGCGCATTGGATGCGACAGCGCGTAATCACGCCATCAATCATTCCCCACTATATGGTCGTTATGAAGAGGGGGTGGATCGCGAGTCTGCTTATGAGAAATTATCTGCGGGTGGATTCTCTACCATGGGGGATGCAGCGCCCGGAGGGGGGGCGGCTTCTCAGCCGTCAACCGATCAGCAGGGTAGCGCGGGCGGTGGTTTGATGGATGGGCTGAATGATTTACTGTTTGGTTCTACCGGCCCGCGCGGTGGCAAACGTGATGGTATCGTCCAGACGGCAGCTAAGAGCATGGCGCGGGACTTGGGGCGACAAATTTTGCGTGGTGTCTTGGGGTCAATTACCGGTGGGCGTAAGCGTTAACCTGATTTTTTGGATATGAAATGCTGCTATTGATCGATAATTACGATTCGTTTACTTACAACCTCTACCAGTATTTTTGTGAGTTGGGTGCTGAGGTGGTGGTTAAACGTAATGATGAGGTACAACTTGCTGATATTGAAAAGTTATCACCCTCACATTTGGTGATTTCGCCTGGCCCTTGCACGCCCAATGAGGCCGGAATTTCTTTAGCGGCCATCAACCATTTTGCCGGAAAGTTACCGATACTGGGTGTTTGCTTGGGGCATCAGGCACTAGGGCAGGCTTTTGGCGCACGTGTAGTGCGAGCGCGGCAAGTGATGCACGGTAAAACCACGGCTATTTGCCATAATGGTCAGGGGGTTTTTCGGGGGCTTAACCAACCGCTGACCGTGACCCGTTATCACTCTTTGGTGATTGCGACCGACTCATTGCCAGACTGTTTTGAACTGACCGCCTGGACGGAACATGAGGGAGTGATGGATGAGATTATGGGTATCCGTCATCGCACCTTGTCATTGGAGGGGGTGCAGTTCCATCCTGAGAGTATACTCAGCGAGCAAGGTCATCAATTATTAGATAATTTCCTTAAAAATTAGCTGGTTGAGTTGTATTTATTATTTAATTGTTTTTTTTGTTTGCCTGATTGTGATTTTTTATGCATATTTTGTGATTATATTTTCATATACCAATAATTGGTAACTCAATGGATTATACCCAAAGTAATTGGAGTTGCAGATAGGCAGCCCGCAAACGAATCCCGCTGAGCTTACACAGTCAAGTGATTCAGGTGACAAATCTGTCGGGAACAGATTTGAATGCTGCTTGCAGCGGCCTCGAAGAGGTGAGGCCCAGGGATGGGCCGAATAATGCGTGCAGCTAACAACCCTGTAGCTTCAAGTGCGAAGGGGATATCAGGGTGGACAGTATAATGGCGGATAAGTTAGCAGTAACTCGCAGTACATTCGATCAGGTTATTTTGCCTGTTTATGCACCAGCACAGTTCATTCCGGTAAAAGGGAAGGGCAGCCGAGTGTGGGATCAACAAGGCAAGGAATATATTGATTTTGCTGGTGGAATTGCGGTTACTGCTCTGGGGCATTGCCACCCGGCGCTGGTAGCGGCATTGCATCAGCAAGGTGAGACGTTATGGCATACCAGTAACGTTTTCACTAATGAGCCTGCACTTCGTTTGGCGCAAAAACTGATTGATGCCACCTTTGCGGATCGCGTGTTTTTTGCCAACTCGGGTGGCGAGGCAAATGAAGCGGCCTTTAAGCTGGCTCGTCATTATGCCATTGAACGTCATAGCCCCTATAAGACTAAAATCATTGCTTTCCATAATGCTTTCCATGGCCGCACCTTATTTACTGTATCGGTGGGTGGTCAGCCCAAGTATTCCGATGGTTTTGGCCCGAAACCTGCCGATATCATCCATGTGCCGTTTAATGATCTGGCTGCGGTGAAAGCCGTTATGGATGACCATACTTGTGCGGTGGTACTCGAACCCATTCAGGGAGAAGGGGGGATCACCTCTGCGACGCCTGAATTTCTACAAGGGGTGCGGGCTTTATGTGATCAGCATGATGCGCTGCTGGTATTTGACGAAGTACAAAGCGGTATGGGGCGTAGCGGCAAGCTGTTTACCTATATGCATTATGGTGTGACGCCAGATATTCTGACCACGGCGAAAGCCTTAGGTGGTGGTTTCCCTATCAGTGCGATGCTAACCACGGAAGAAATTGCGTCGGTAATGGCGGTGGGAACTCACGGCACCACCTATGGGGGCAATCCTCTGGCCTGTGCCGTCGCTGAGGCTGCTCTGGATGTGATTAATACCCCTGAGGTACTTAATGGTATTGAACAGCGCCACCGCCTGTTTGTGCAGGCGCTGCAAGAGATCAATAACAAGTATCACCTGTTTGACGATATCCGTGGCATGGGGTTATTGATTGGTGCCGAGTTAACGCCGCAATACCATGGCCGTGCGCGCGAGTTGCTGATGGCTGCGGCGGCTAATGGCTTGATGGTCCTCAATGCCGGGCCAAATGTGTTGCGGTTAGCCCCTTCATTAGTGGTGGAGCTGGATGATATCAAACAAGGAATGGCGCGGTTAGAGCAAGCCATCGCCAGTCTGGTCCAGGGTTAACTCAATTATGGAGAGGTATTTTGCCTCTCCATTGCTATACATGCTCCCGTAATCTCTGACTGCGCCAAATACCGTGATGGGGTTGTTGTTGCCAAGCCATGGCAGACACCGTATGCATCACGCTTAAGTGTGACAAAACCCGGCGTAAATTACGTTCCAACTCAGAAATTTGTGTGTCCGGTGTGACATCCGGCATCTGCACGAAATCGTTATTCCCCTCGCTGTTGTCTGACTCCAGCCGTTGCTGGCATTGCTGAATGGCTATCTCACAGAGTTGTAAATAATCTGCCGCCAGTTCGACGCTGAGCTGAATGTGATATTTACCTGGTACTGAACTCCCCAAGGGATAAGCCCGCGTCAGGATAGTCATCTCATTGATATGCCCAACAATCAACTCACTGTGAGTGGCCCATAATCGCATATCTGCCAAATATTTTGAGTTGAACCCCGGCTCTTGCATCGCCTGATTTAAGGAGCTTAACACGGTGTTACTGGCCTTATTTACTTCAATGCGTTTATAGGCCAGTTGGTTGATATCAGGCTCAGGCGTCAGCAGCAAGCGCAAAATCTTCTGATATGCCTCTAGCGCCTGATGGGCATTCTTACGCAGTAAACCGCTCTGCCACTGAGGCCACAGCCATAGGGCGCTGGCAAAGGCCAATGCGCAGCCAATTAAGGTATCTAGCAATCGCGGAACCAAGAAGTCAGCGCCTTCTCCGGTCAATAATTGCAAGATATAGACTGCGGTTATGGTTCTGCCAACAACAGATAGCCCGTAGTTTTTACGTTGAACCAGATAAGCGGCAAGGGTAATGAGCAGCATAATGCCAAGGGTGGCACCCTCTGGCATTGGCAGATGCAATAGACCAGCGGCCAATATCAGCCCAATCAAGGTGCCGAGTGCACGGTGATGGATTCGTACCTTGGTGGCGTTATAACCGTTCTGCGTTACCAGCATCACAGTAAGCAAAATCCAATAAGGTTTGGGTAGATGAATTAAGTTACCGATATAGCTACCTGCTGCCAGTGTTACGCCCAGACGAGCCGCTTCCCGCAGTGCACCTGATTTGAACGACAGATAGCTGATCAACGCCGGCCAGAAAGGTTGTGGTTGTTGGCTGGACATCAGGTCACGGTCATACAGTGGTCGCCGGTCACTCAATAGCTGGGTCACGTGGCTGATATGGTAGTAGTAGAATTGTGCGACCGGGTTGTCTGGGTGTGCCTGTGCGATGCTTGCCAGTTCTGTCAGACCATCATCGGCAGTGAAATGCTCATCAGCATGGTGGTGATAGAGAATGTCGTTGGCGATGCTGCGCATTTGAGCTGAGATTTTCTGGCAATTACGGCGTATCACGCTATCAATCTGTGTCTGCTCCATTAACTCTTGTGCTTTTTCTGGCTGAATCAGGGCCGCAGTAATGTGCTCTTGCAAATCGAGAGCCATTTGGAACAATCCCAACAACCGTTTCTGTTCTTTCTTCGTGGTGTTATGAATCAGATTAAATTGCTGATAAAGCTGATTAATCTTGTCCATAATCGCCTGTTGTCTGTCCAGCAGCGGCGGTATCGATTTTTCCGGCTCAAGGTGCTGAGCAAACAGGCTGTATTTGGTGTCACAATAATCGGCTAGTAAGCGATAAAGCTGACTCAAAGGTTCGCGAATCGGTTGATCCTTGCAGAGTCGGAACCATAACCCGTTAAACACCCCATACCACAGTGTCCCTACGGCACACAGCAACGGGGCTTGCCAGATCGGAGCGCGGCCCACCATGCTGAGGCTGAAAATAGCAGCAATCAGTGCCGCGGGTAACAAATGGCCATTCAATTGGCTAATCGCCCCACTCACTCCTAGAACTAATGCCAGGCTGAGCATGACAGCAGGCAACGGAATACCCCATAGCAGCAGTTGCTGGGTTAGGAAGCTACTCACAGTAAACAGCGCGCCGCCGACCAGCAGACGCCGGAAAAAATGTTGGTGTGGTGTATCCAGTGAGGCAATGTTGCAACAGGCGGGTATCAGAGAAAACATCAAGCCCAGCCGAAGTTCGCCGAGAGCGAACCCTAATGCTGCAGGCAGGCAGAGCACTAATGTTTGGCGTAGTGCGTAATTAACTTCAGGATGATAAATAAGCCGTTGCCATTTCATAAAGGCCCCAGAAATTTATTGATCACAAAAGATTAAAAAACTGATGCCGACAGTATCGGCACCAGTTTAGGGGGAATTAACGGGTGCCGTAGACGACAATCGTTTTACCGTGTGCGGAGATCAGGTTTTGATCTTCCAGCATTTTTAGTATCCGCCCCACGGTTTCGCGGGAGCAGCCAACTATCTGACCAATTTCCTGGCGGGTAATTTTAATCTGCATCCCATCTGGGTGGGTCATGGCATCAGGTTGTTTTGCCAGATTAAGCAGCGTTTGTGCAATACGCCCAGTCACATCAAGGAAAGCAAGGTTGCCCACTTTCTCAGATGTAATCTGTAAGCGACTCGCCATCTGTGAAGATAGGCGCATTAAAATATCTGGATTGACCTGAATCAGCTGACGGAATTTTTTGTAAGAAATTTCAGCCACTTCACAGGCGGTTTTTGCTCTAACCCAGGCGCTACGTTCTTGGCCTTCTTCAAATAATCCAAGTTCGCCGATGAAATCTCCCTGATTAAGATAGGAGAGAATCATCTCTTTACCTTCCTCATCTTTGATAAGCACCGCAACGGAGCCTTTCACGATGTAGTAAAGCGTTTCGGCCTTTTCACCTTGGTGAATCAGCGTACTCTTCGATGGATATTTGTGGATATGGCAATGAGACAGGAACCATTCGAGAGTCGGGTCTGTTTGTGGCTTGCCGAGAACCATTCGCTGTTATCCTCTGTTGTTATCGCTGCCTAACATAACAGGGCTCAGAGTTCCCTGTACGGCGTGCTTATAAAATACACTTTCTCGTAGCATATTAATTTGCTCAACTGCCGAAAGGTATAGCCAAGATACGTACCGGGTAGAAACCCTCCACTGAGTATTGAGAAGCTACCCTATTTAATTCTAGAAACAACACTTTCGGTTCTGTTTGTAGCACAGGATGAAGCCAGTGTCTTGTGTTGTATCGCTTCAGCATGATGAACATCGGGTTACATTGCCAGTTTGTAAATGAAAGGGTAGTCTGGATCAGAAAATTTAACCGGGAGCAAGAGTTATGCAGGCACGTGTAAAGTGGGTTGAGGGGCTGACATTTTTGGGTGAATCGGCATCAGGTCATCAGGTGTTGATGGACGGTAATGCTGGAGACAAAGCACCGAGTCCGATGGAAATGTTGTTAATGTCAGCAGGCGGTTGTAGCGCGATTGATGTGGTCTCTATTTTACAAAAAGGCCGCAATGATGTGCGTGATTGCGAAGTGACATTAACCTCGCAGCGTCGCGAAGAGGCACCGCGTCTATTTACGCAAATCAACCTGCATTTTATTGTCAGCGGCAAAGGTCTGACCGACAAAATTGTGGAACGAGCCGTTGAGCTGTCAGCAGAAAAGTATTGCTCCGTCTCACTGATGTTGGGTAAAGCGGCGACGATTACCCACAGTTTTGAGATCCGTGACATCGCCTAAGCAAACCCTTCGTACTTGAAGCTGCAGGGTTGTTAGCTGCGTTCGCTCACCCGAATCACTTACTTATGTAAGCTCATCGGGATGAGTTCGTTTGCCGCCTACCTGCAGCTCCAATTACTTTGGGTTGGGATAGAGTCAAATTATTTTTCTCTCTCTCCAGCCATTGCTATACTGCGGCTTCAAGAATGAAGGAGATTAACCGATTTTCTCCCCTTCCAGCAACTGCTGCACTAGCGGCGCCATAATCAGCTCCATTGCCAGCCCCATTTTTCCGCCGGGTACCACCAATGTATTGATATTAGAGATAAATGATCCTTGCAACATCGCTAGTAAGTAAGGGAAATCAATTTGATCCAAACCCCGGAAATGAATAACCACAAAGCTTTCATCCAGTGACGGAATCGCTTTGGCAGCAAACGGATTTGATGTGTCAACGGTTGGCACGCGCTGGAAGTTGATATGAGTGCGTGAGAACTGCGGCGTAATGTAGTTGATATAATCATCCATGGAGCGCACTACGGAATCCATCACCGCTTCACGCGAATGGCCGCGTTCGCCGGTATCGCGTACTAATTTCTGAATCCACTCCAGATTGACGATAGGTACCACGCCCACCAACAGATCGACGTGTTTCGCCACATCATGATGTTCAGTCACCACGCCGCCATGCAGCCCTTCATAAAACAGCACGTCGGTGGGTTGTGGTAATGCTTCCCACGGGGTAAACGTGCCGGGAATTTGGTTGTATGGCACCGCTTCATCATAGGTATGTAAATACTTACGTGAACAGCCAGTGCCGTGTTCACCGTATTCCGACACACTTTGCTCCAACTGGCCAAAGTCATTGGCTTCGGGGCCAAAATAGCTGATATGTCGGCCTTGATCTCGTGCTTTACGGATGGCTGCATCCATCTCAGGGCGGGTATAGCGATGGAAACTGTCACCTTCAATTTGCGCTGCGCGAATATTCAATTGCTGAAAGATCTTACGGAACGCCAGGCTAGTGGTGGTTGTCCCTGCGCCACTTGAGCCGGTAACGGCTATAACCGGATGTTTAGTCGACATATTAGCTGTAACTCCATGGGGGTTAGATCTTCAGTGACTGGGCTGCAATCGCCTGTTTTTTTATCGTTGATGATTATTTTTAGGGCAAAGTGGCGGGCTTGTCACCCTGTTTCAGCCAATGTCTTCGTAACAGCGAGAGGACTATTGCTGCTCTTCTGCTCCGGCGCGAAATGCGCTGCGCGGCATAATATTGATGGTTTCATGTAATTCGGACCACACCAATATGGCTTCACCGCTGATCAACTGGCGGCGCACATCCTCGACTTTTTGCGCTAATGAGCGCTCATGCTCGCCGTAATCGGTACCTTCACGTAACACAAAGGCTTCAAGTAAGTTATCCAGCGTTTCACCGTCAACTTGCTGCCAGGGAACTATCATTGCTGTTGCTCCAGATAAGGGGAAAGCCAGGCCGGAATACGTTGTTCCAGCCACATTTGTGGGTGTTTCAATGAGCCACTGACGAAACCAACGTGACCGCCATGTTCGGTTAACTGATAGTCAATATTGGCCGGTAACTCGCTGAGCTCCGGGATAACTTCAGCCGTCATAAACGGATCATCTTTGGCATGAATGATCAGCAGCGGAGTCGTAATCTGCGGCAATAGCGGCAGGGCGCTGCAACGGCGATAATAATCAACGGCATCATTAAAACCATGAATTTTAGCAGTAATGACATCATCAAAATCTCTGATTCGCCGCAACCCTTTCAATTGAGCCAGATCCAAAGGCAGACTTCCGGGGTAATGCAAAAGCTTACGCGTGGCATTTAACTTTAGTTGGCCCAGTAAATAATGCTGATAGACCCGTGAGAAACCTTGCTCCATACGATTAGCACAGGGTTCAAGCATCAGTGGTGCTGACACCACCACTGCGGCCTGCAACAGGCTATCTTGGCCTTGCTCTGCCAAATACATCGCCAGCATATTGCCACCCAAAGAGACCCCGACGGCGGCGGTTGGCACCTGGCCATAGCGCTCTCGAAGCCAGCGGAGAAAGAAGCGAGCATCTTCTGTTTCACCGGAGTGATAAATGCGTGACTTACGATTTGGCTCTCCACTGCATCCACGAAAATGCATCACCACACCGAGCCAGCCTTTGGCTTGCCATGCACTTAATAACCCATGGGCATAAGGGCTGTAAAAATTACCTTCCAAACCGTGGAAGAGTACGACTCTGGGTTTATCTCTCGCCAGCTCGGGATTTTCACTCCAGGCCAGATCGACAAAATCGCCATCAGGCAGTTCCAGCCGTTGCCAGAATGGTTGCAATGTCACATGGCGTCTGACCAGCCGTGGCAGCAGTGTTTGCAGATGTGGATTACTGGCTCCGGCCAGTGGGCGAAATAATTCATGCATATAGTGAATGGAAATCATGTTGTTGCTCTTGTGTGATCAATAACACACTGTTAGCTTCATGGGTATATCGCGCATCATTTTGGGTGGGAGGCACCCGTGTTATGGAACAGATGGGTCTGAGTTTATTTCTTTCAATGGTAGGCTTTCTCTGGGTTGCAGCTATTACCCCCGGTCCAAACAATATGTTATTGACCTCTGCGGGGGCTAACTTCGGCTTTATGCGTTCTATCTGGCTGATGTTAGGTATTATGTTAGGCATGCAGAGCATGTTGCTGTTGGTGGCTTTTGGTGTCGGCGGCCTGATTCTTATCTACCCCTCCCTCCATCTGGTTCTGAAAATTTTGGGTAGCCTATATCTGCTATGGCTGGCATGGAAAATTGCCACTTCTGCCTATGAGAAATTGGAAACCAATGTCGTACCGCCAAAACCGTTGCGTCTGTATCAAGGCTGGTTATTGCAGTTCCTTAATCCCAAAGCCTGGTTGATGGGACTCGGGTCAGTCGCCAGCTTCAGTATGACCGGGGCCGCCTATAATCATTCTATCGTAATGATAAGCCTTGGTATGTTTATGGTGAACCTGGTGGCCGGTATCATTTGGCTGGGTTTTGGTACTTTGATTGGGCGCTTGTTACGCAGCCGCCGTGCCTGGTTTAGCTTTAATATCTCGATGGGCTTGCTGACGGCAGCTTGTGTGTTATTGATTTGGCATTAATCAGTGGAGCTAATAGATGGCCTATAACTATTTTCATGTTGATGCTTTTGTTGGCGCAGGGTTATCTGGCAACCCGGCAGGGGTGTATCTGCTGAAGAAACCGTTGTCGGCCGCAGAGATGCAAAGTATCGCGGCCGAGATTAATTTACCGGAAACCAGTTTTGTCTGGGATGAAGGGGATAAATCGGCGATCCGCTGGTTTACGCCGGAACGTGAAGTCGACTTATGTGGACACGGCACATTGGCGGCGGCGCATGTGATGTTCAGCATCATTAATCCTGGCTTGCATGATATCTGTTTTCGCAGTGCCAGCGGTGACTTGTACGTCAAGCGCGATGGCGATAACTTCGGCCGACTGTCGCTGGATTTCCCTTCATTACCGCCCGACCAAATTGCTGTCGCGGCAGAGTTGAGTGCATTGCTTGGCAGCAACATTCAGCAGGTATGGCAGGCAAAATCTCTGTTGGTGGTGCTGGAAAACGAGCAGCAGGTACAGCAGTTACAACCCGATATTGTTGCGCTGATTGCCTATACCGGTCGTGGGGTGATTGTGACCGCGCCGGGTGATGAAGTGGATTTTGTTTCGCGTTACTTTACCCTTGGCAGCAATGAAGATCCGGTTACCGGCTCAGCCCATTGTACCTTAATGCCCTATTGGGTCGCGCGACTGGGAAGGTCATCACTGCACGCCCGGCAGATATCAGCACGCGGTGGCGAATTATTCTGCACCTTAGCCGGTGATCGTACTTTAATTGCCGGTGATGCCCGCATTTTTATGAAAGGCCAAATAGATCTTTAAGTTAACTGCATAGACAATTCCTTCAGATTTTTCTTATCACTAAAAGGAATAAAGAATATTTTTTTATTCCTTTTGTCGTATTACTCCTTCGGGTAACACTGTCATCTCAGAGCGCCCGGTGCGCTCAGGGTCGCAGCGATAGCGAATGACACAGTTAACCCAGCGGAGTGAACCATGGCGATAACCTTATCTTCTGCAAGTCTTACCGCCGCAATACGCGGCTTTTTACGGCCAGGTGGTGCACTGTTAGCTCTGTCGCTAGTTGCTGCCAGTGCACATGCTGTCGATGTGACAGTGGCTTATCAAACTTCCGCAGAACCGGCAAAAGTCGCGCAAGCGGATAACAGCTTTGCCAAGTTGTCCGGTGCCAATGTGGATTGGCGCAAGTTTGACAGCGGCTCTAGCGTTGTGCGGGCATTGGCCTCGGGTGATGTGCAAATTGGTAATATCGGCTCCAGCCCATTAGCCGTTGCTGCCAGCCAAAAGGTGCCAATTGAGGTCTTCCTACTGGCGTCACAACTGGGGAGTTCAGAGGCGCTGGTGGTGAAGAAAGACATTAAAACCCCACAAGATTTAATTGGTAAACGTATTGCCGTGCCGTTTATCTCCACGACACATTACAGTCTGCTGGCAGCCCTGAAACATTGGGGAATTAAGCCGGATCAGGTCACAATCCTCAACTTGCAGCCACCTGCTATCGCCGCCGCTTGGCAGCGGGGTGACATTGATGGCGCTTATGTTTGGGCTCCTGCCGTTAACGAATTAGCCAAAACCGGTACCGTCCTGACTGATTCTGCCCAAGTAGGTCAATGGGGCGCGCCAACCCTGGATGTCTGGGTGGTGCGCAAAGACTTCGCCAAAGCCCATCCTGAGGTGGTTACCGCCTTCGCCCGCAGTGCATTGGCCGCCCAAGGTGCTTATCTGGCCCAACCAGAACAATGGCTGAAAAATCAGCAGTATCTGGGGCAGCTTTCGCGCTTAAGTGGTGTCCCTACCGATCAAGTGCCGGAGCTGGTGAAGGGCAATACTTATTTGCCTGTCGCTGAGCAGATAACGCAACTGGGTCAACCAGTGGATCAGGCCATCCGCGATACTGCCGCGTTCCTGAAAGAGCAAGGCAAAATCCCGCAAATTGCCAGTGATTATAGTGATTTCGTCACTGACCGCTTTGTGAAAGCAGTGCAGGCCACACCGCAGTCCTAGGAGTCATCATGCTAAACGTGCGCGGCCTGTGGGCCGAATATCAGGGCAAACCTGCCTTACAGGATGTGTCACTACAAATCGCATCTGGAGAGTTGCTCGTGGTATTGGGGCCATCAGGTTGCGGTAAAACCACGTTATTGAATCTAATTGCCGGATTTATGGAGCCTTCAGCTGGCAGCATCACTCTGGATGATATACCGGTTCACGGCCCGAGTGCCGAACGGGGAGTGGTGTTCCAGCATGAGGGCTTACTGCCGTGGCGGGATGTGGTCAGCAATGTGGAGTTTGGCCTGCAACTGGCCGGGCTCAGTAAGCAACAGCGGCGCGAAACTGCCCTGAAAATGCTTCATCGGGTAGGGTTAGCCGGTTTTGAACATCACCTTATCTGGCAACTCTCTGGTGGGATGCGCCAACGAGTAGGGATTGCCCGTGCACTGGCGGTTGACCCGCGCTTGTTGCTGTTGGATGAGCCGTTTGGCGCGCTGGATGCTTTTACCCGCGAGCAGATGCAAGAGCTGTTGCTGACTATTTGGCGTGATACCGGTAAACAAATTTTGCTGATCACCCACGATATCGAAGAGGCGGTGTTTCTGGCCAGCGAGCTGTTATTGCTGTCTCCAGGGCCGGGGCAGGTGGTCGAACGACTGTCGCTGAATTTTGGTCGGCGTTATGCCGCTGGTGAGCCATGCCGATCCATTAAGTCTGATCCTGAATTTATCGCCCGCCGCGAATATGTGTTGGGTAAAGTCTTCCAGCAACGGGAGGTATTGGTATGAGCCTGCACAGCACGTTACGTAATCAAGCCGTCACGCTGCCGGTTCACCGCCTACCGGCTAACGATGAACCCCCGCTGATTGCCAAGAAAGCGGTTCGCCGTTTACCTGCGGGTAATGGCCTGTGGCTTAGCATCACTACTCTGATTGTGGTGGTCGCGTTGTGGTGGGCGGTGACGGCGTTACAGCTTATCAGCCCACTCTTTTTACCCGCGCCGCAGCAGGTATTACATCAGTTATTGGTGATTGCCAGCCCGCAGGGGTTTATGGATGCCACGCTATGGCAACATCTGGCCGCCAGTTTGGGGCGAATTCTCATCGCATTACTCGCTGCGGTCGCACTTGGTGTTCCAACGGGCATTGCGATGGGGCTAAGCAGCACCGTACGGGGTGTGTTGGACCCACTGATTGAGATTTATCGCCCCGTTCCCCCCTTAGCCTATTTACCCCTTATGGTTATCTGGTTCGGCATTGGTGAAACCTCAAAGATCCTGCTGATTTATCTGGCGATATTTGCGCCGGTGACGTTAGCCGCTGTGGCTGGCGTGCGTAGCGTGGCACAGGTGCGGGTTAGAGCTGCTCGTGCATTGGGGGCCAGTCGCTGGCAGGTTTTATGGTTTGTGGTGCTCCCCAGCGCCTTGCCAGAAATCTTAACCGGTATCCGCATAGGGTTGGGTGTGGGGTGGTCAACGTTGGTGGCTGCGGAGCTTATTGCCGCTACGCGCGGATTGGGGTTTATGGTGCAATCAGCCGGTGAATTTCTCGCAACCGATGTCGTCATCGCCGGCATCAGTGTGATTGCTATTATCGCTTTTGGTATGGAGCTAAGTTTGCGGGCGATCCAACGTCGGCTAACACCTTGGTATGGAGCACAGCAATGAATGAACGCTTGGTAGTCACGCCGTTAGGGCCGCATATTGGTGCTTTGGTTGAGAATATTAATATTGCCCGCCCGTTGGGTGATAGTCAGTTTGAACAGCTTTATCACGCGTTACTCAAACATCAGGTACTGTTTTTCCGCAATCAGCCCATCACGCCATTACAGCAACGTGAACTGGCCGGGCGTTTTGGTGATTTACATATTCATCCGGTTTATCCGCACACCAAAGAGTGTGAGGAGATTATCGTGCTGGATACCCATGATAATAATCCGCCGGACAACGATAACTGGCACACCGACGTGACGTTTATTGCCAATCCGCCATTAGGTGCGATTCTAGCGGCAAAGCAGCTACCGCCAACCGGTGGTGATACCTTGTGGAGCAGTGGGATTGCGGCTTATGACGCACTTTCTGCTCCGTTTAAACAGCTTTTGGCCGGTTTACAGGCCGAGCATGACTTCGCGCACTCCTTCCCCGAGCACAAACATCGTGCGACCCCGGAAGAGCATCAACGATGGCTACTGGCTAAAGAGAATAATCCGCCGATATTGCATCCGGTGGTACGTACCCATCCGGTGAGTGGGCGTCAGGCATTGTTCGTCAATGAAGGATTCACCACCCGAATCGTTGAGTTGAGTGATAAAGAGAGCGATGCTTTACTGCGTTTCCTGTTTGCGCACACCACCAAACCCGAGTTTCAAGTACGCTGGCGCTGGCAGCAGGATGATGTGACGATGTGGGATAACCGTGTCACCCAGCACTATGCCAATGCCGATTATCTGCCACAGCGGCGGGTGATGCATCGGGCGACTATTCTGGGGGATAGGCCGGTGTACCGGCCTGGTTAACGGGCGGTTTGATTTAGTCTGTGATTAACAATGAGCGGGCCGCTGCGTCAACAGCATCAACGGTGATGTCATCAACCTGTGGCCCGGCATGTAACAACACATGGCGGGTTAACGGGTACCAGCGCCGGTATTTTTCTGGCCGCGACTCAAACAGTGCGACGACCGGGATTTGTAATGCTGAACTGATATGGACCGGTGCGCTATCAGCCGAAATAACTACATCCAATTGACTGGCTGCGGCCACGAACTCATCAACTGACGGTGTGAATAGACTTCGGCCGTGGATGCTCGCCAGTTGCTGTTCACTTGGCGGTGCGATGGGATCATACAAAATCACTATCTCGGCCTGATCACTGAGCTTCAGTGCTAACTGTTGCCACTTTTCCCACGACCAACGCCGTTGCGGTGCTTTATTCGAGACAAACAGCCCGATGCGTGGCTGATTGCGTTCACCTAATTCTGCCTGCCATTTTGCCTGCAATTGTGGGTCAGGATAGAGATGTAACTTGAGCGTATCGATGTCGACCCGCCCCAGTTCGGGTAGCAGTGCAAAACCTGACAGTGCCTCATGGCGTATTGGCCGATTGGTCACATGGTCAGGATTGCGGTCATCAAATTCACTGCCCGGGTTATGCCAGCGGCTATCGACCACATTAAGTTGTTTAGCGAACTGGATACTGTTTTTGTTCATGCCACCGTTAGGGATAACCAGTAAATCAAAACGTAAACATCGCAGTCGCCAAATCAGGGCCAGACGATTAAACAGCGCCTTGATCCTGCCCGGTTGTTGGTTTCTTTCACATTGCTTACTGTAAACGTAGGTGTGAACGGTGCTGATATCGGGGTTACGTGCCAGTGCATCTCGATTGTATTTATTTGCCAGCACATGAATTTCGGCTGCTGGCCAGCGCTGCTTTAATGCATGTAATAAAGCAGTGGTACAAACCAGATCGCCAAGGAAATCAATTCGGATAACCAAAATGCGCTGCATCTATACATATTCCCAGAAGTAATTTTATGCCTTATTAAACATGAAAATTTCCTGAGTAATAACAAAAATAAACGTAAATTTGAGATCTATTTTGATAATGAATGCTTCTGCTGCGCATAACGCCATAGAGTGACTGATAAACGTACCGCTCGCCAGAACTCACTGATATTCCCCGCGCCCTGAAACAGCGCTTTGGGTAAGCCTAATGCCTTAAACTCAGCCGCGAGTGCCGAACGTTCTGGTGACGGGGATAATCTCTTACGCATCAACCCAAAAAAATGGCCGCTCTCCTGATTAGCGTGACGTAACAGCGCACGGCATAACGGTGGTTGTTGCGTGGCAGAAAGGTTAATTAGCGCGTTAATAATTCTAAGATAGCTATTGGCGCGAGCCAACAAGGCTTGGGGTGACGGAGAGAGGGTGATGGAGTGTGGGTTGGTGCGATAACCATAAAATGGCGTATCACAGAAACCGACACGTTGTACGGCGAGTGCCAGATGGGTGGTCCACAGAATATCTTCATGTAGCATTCCAGGGATGAATGCAAGTTGATGGGTCGCGACCAATTCGCGCCGAATCAATTGTAGCCATACATAATGTGGCCACTCATTATGTTCAATACTGCGAATAACCCATTGCTGGCCGCTAAGTATCTCGCTCCACGGCTGTTTATATAACAAGGGGCTGCTGGGCGCTAGGTGGGGATCAGTGGTAAAGGTAAAACCATTACCTATCAGTAAATCTAATTGCTGCCGATTGGCCTGTTGCAACCAAGTTGATAAAGCATCAGAGGCCAGCCAGTCATCGCCATCAACAAAAGCAATCCAGGGGGCGGTTGCCCGAGCGATTCCGGCATTACGGGCCGCAGAAAGCCCCTGATTGGCCTGATTAACAATGACCAGCCGCGAATCACGGCGCGCGGCGGCTACTAATATCGTCAGGCTGTCATCGGTCGAACCATCATTGACGGCAATGATTTCCAATGACACACCCGACTGCTGGTACAATGAATCCAGTAGTTGTGTGAGGTAAGCGGCGCAATTAAATACCGGAACCACCACACTAATATCCTTATTAGTCATGATCTTATTATCCTTAATACTGGCGTTTTCTGAAAAGCGGGTTATCCCGCTTCAAATATCTTAGTGAGGTTCTCCAACTGCTCCTGAGCATCTAGCCAGTGCATTTCAGTCTCTTCAAGTTTGGTTTTCACTTGCGTCTGCTGCTGTAAACATTGGGTCAAATCAGCCTTACGTGCAATATCGTATAAGGCAGAATCAGCCAATTGTTCTTCGATGACTGCCAGCTCGGTACTGAGCTTATCCATCTGTTTTTCCAGCGTCATAATCTGCTTACGCAATGGCTGAGTCTGGGTTCGGAACTCTGCCTCACGGCGTTTTTGATCTTTACGCTGTTGGGCACTATTACCTGACAACTCTTTTGTCGGATTATCCTGCTGGCTTTGCTGGCGCTGCACATCGACCAAAAATTGCTGATAATCTTCTAAATCGCCGTCGAACTGTTCCACTTTGCCATCATGTACCAGATAAAGGTCATCGGTAGTGGAACGCAGTAAATGACGGTCATGGGAAACCACCACCAATGCGCCTTCAAAATCAATCAAGGCTTCGGTCAGCGCCTGACGCATATCAAGATCAAGGTGGTTGGTTGGCTCATCGAGCAGCAATAGGTTAGGGCGCTGCCAGATAATCAGTGCCAGTACTAAACGTGCTTTTTCACCGCCGGAGAAGCGGGCCGTTGGGTCAGTAACCTGATCGCCCTGAAAACCGTAGCCACCTAAATAGTCGCGCAGTTGTTGTTCCGACTCTTTGGGTGCCAGGCGGCTCATATGCTGTAGCGGTGATTCATCCGCACGCAAAAACTCCAACTGATGCTGGGCGAAGTAACCCAGTTTAATCCCTTTGGATAAACCAATCTCACCGCTTTGTGGCTCTAAAGTGCCGGCTAGTAACTTAATTAGCGTAGATTTACCCGCACCATTGCGCCCCAACAGACCGATGCGTGAGCCGGGGACCAGATTGAGCTTAATGGACTGCAAAATCGTACGATCACCATAGCCTGCGCTCACTTTCTCCATGCGGAGTAGGGGGTCAGGCAAACTTTCCGGTGTACGGAAGCTGAAGTGGAATGGGTTATCCACATGGGCAGGTGCAATCAGTTCCATCCGCTCAAGCATCTTGATGCGGCTCTGAGCTTGTTTGGCTTTAGTCGCCTGTGCACGGAAACGGTCGATATAGCTTTGTAAATGCGCCACTTTTTCTTGCTGATGCTGATACATCGACTGCTGCTGCGAGAGCTTGGTCGCTCGCTGGCGTTCGAAAGATGAATAGTTACCGGTATATTCATTCAGCGTCTGCTGTTCAATATGCAGAATCTTATCAATAATAGGATCAAGGAAATCGCGGTCATGAGAAATTAATACCAGCGTGCCAGAATAGCTTTTCAGCCACTTTTCCAGCCAGATAACCGCATCTAAATCCAAGTGGTTGGTTGGTTCATCCAGTAGCAGCAAATCAGAGCGGCAAACCAGCGCTTGGGCCAGGTTAAGGCGCATGCGCCAGCCGCCGGAAAATGAACGTACCGGTTGCTGTAATTGCTCTTGAGAAAACCCCAGCCCGTGTAGCAAACTGGCGGCACGGGATTGAATTGTCCAGGCATGGATGGCATCAAGTTTGCCGTGCACGGTGGCGATGGCATGACCATCGTTTTTTTCATTAGCGGCCTGAAGTTCGGCCTCCAATTGGCGATATTCGCGATCCCCGTCGATAACATACTCTATCGCCGGAATATCCAGTGCCGGAGTTTCCTGATTAACCCAGGCCAGTGCCCAGTTACTGGGGAAAGTGGCATTGCCCCCATCGGCGCTCAGTTCGCCTTTGAGCAACGCCAGCAGGGTGGATTTACCACATCCGTTCTTGCCGACCAGCCCGACCTTTTGGCCAGGATTAATCGTTGCTGTAGCGTTGTCCAGCAAGACGCGGGTACCACGTCGTATTTGAAGCGAAGAAAAAACAATCATAGAGTGCCGTATGTTTAGAGTTTACCCGTCATACTTCAAGCTGCATGTGTGTTGGCTGCGCTCGCTCACCCGAATCACTTACTCTAGTAAGCTCATCGGGATTCTCTCGCTTGCCGCCTTCCTGCAACTCGAATTATTTTGGGTATATGTTAAATTATTATCCCCGTGGTTCTTGTCGCTACCGACGGGTAACGCCAATGACTTTGGGTATAAATCTTAGTCTTTTTTAGTCTTTGCGAAGTATGGTAACGGAAAAACCGGACCCTGACGACGCTTTGGAGGGGAATGATGTCGCAGCCACCGAAGGTTTTGCTGCTGTATGCCCATCCGGAATCACAAGACTCGGTGGCAAACCGGGTTTTACTGCAACCGGTGCAGCAGTTAGAACATGTTACTGTGCACGATCTCTATGCACATTATCCTGATTTCTTTATTGATATTCACCATGAGCAGCAATTGCTACGTGAGCATCAAGTTATTGTATTTCAACATCCTCTCTATACCTACAGTTGCCCGGCGTTGCTGAAGGAGTGGCTGGACCGGGTATTAGCTCGTGGGTTTGCCAATGGTGTGGGTGGTCATGCTCTGACGGGTAAGTATTGGCGCTCGGTAATTACCACCGGCGAACCGGAAGGGGCCTATCGGGTAGGGGGCTATAACCGCTATCCGATGGAAGATATTCTGCGCCCTTTCGAATTGACAGCGGCTATGTGCCATATGCATTGGATGAACCCGATGATTATATACTGGGCACGACGTCAGAAACCGGAAGTCTTAGCCAGCCATGCGCAAGCTTATACGCAGTGGTTGCTGTCGCCGTTGCCTGCGGGAGGGCACTGATATATGGAAGGCTCAGCGCTACTTACTGCCATTTTATTATTTTTATTTGCCGCTGTGGTTGCGGTTCCTATTGCTCAACGCCTGGGTATTGGTGCGGTGTTGGGTTATCTGATAGCCGGTATTGCTATTGGTCCATGGGGGTTAGGTTTTATACGTGATGTTGACGAAATACTGCACTTCTCCGAGCTTGGTGTGGTGTTTCTGATGTTTATCATTGGGTTGGAGTTGAATCCAGCCAAGCTATGGCAGTTGCGGCGCTCTATTTTTGGTGTCGGTGCGGGTCAGGTTGTTATTACAGCGGCAGTATTGGGGGCATTACTCTATTTCACTCAGTTCGCCTGGCAGGCGGCGGTTATCGGTGGCATTGGTTTAGCAATGTCCTCGACCGCGATGGCATTGCAGCTAATGCGGGAAAAAGGCATGAACCGCAACGAAGGCGGGCAGCTCGGATTCTCGGTGTTACTGTTCCAGGATATGGCGGTTATACCTGCTTTGGCGTTGATCCCTATTCTGGCGGGGGGCGGTGGTGCTGCCAATGATTGGGTCAAAATTGGTATTAAAGTTGCGGCGTTTGCGGGCATGTTGATTGGTGGTCGCTATCTGCTGCGCCCCTTGTTTCGCTATATTGTCGCCTCTGGTGTGCGGGAGGTTTTTACTGCGGCCGCATTACTGGTGGTATTAGGTTCTGCACTGTTTATGGATGCATTGGGCCTATCGATGGCGTTAGGGACATTTATCGCCGGGATATTACTGGCCGAAAGTGAATTTCAGCACGAACTGGAAATTGCCATCGAACCTTTTAAAGGGTTATTGCTCGGGTTGTTCTTTATTTCGGTTGGGATGGCGCTGAATCTTGGTGTGCTATTCACTCACCTGCTGGATGTGTTGTTAGGTGTGCTGGCGCTGGTATTTATCAAAGGCACCGTATTGTATGGTTTGGCACGTACATTTGGCTTGCGCCGTTCGGTGCGCTTGCAATTTGCCGGAGTGCTCAGTCAGGGCGGTGAATTTGCTTTCGTCTTGTTCTCCGCTGCATTCTCTCAACATGTTCTAAATGCTGAACAACTGGCATTGCTGCTGGTGGTGGTTACGTTGTCGATGATGACGACACCATTATTGATGCAGGCTATCGATCGCATTCTGATCCGCCGTTATAACGCGCAGGAAGAGAGCGATGAGAAGCCGTTCGTGGAAGATAATGATCCGCAGGTGATTATTGTTGGTTTTGGGCGATTTGGTCAGGTGATTGGCCGCCTACTGATGGCGAACAAAATGCGTATTACCGTGTTAGAACGTGATGTCAGTGCGGTGAGTGTGATGCGCAAATACGGTTACAAAGTCTATTACGGCGATGCCACCGAATTGGAACTGTTGCGGGCCGCCGGCGCGGAAAAAGCTAAAGCTATTGTTATCACCTGTAATGAGCCGGAAGATACCATGACATTGGTGCATCTGTGCCAGCAACATTTCCCTGATTTGCACATTCTGGCGCGTGCCAGAGGGCGTGTTGAAGCACATGAACTGTTGCAAAATGGCGTCAAAGACTTCACCCGCGAAACCTTTTCCAGTGCGCTGGAGTTGGGGCGTAAAACGCTATTGGGATTGGGAATGCATCCACATCAAGCTTATCGGGCGCAACAACATTTCCGTCGTCTTGATATGCGGATGCTGCGTGAATTGGTGCCGCAGCATCATGGTGATGTGGCGCAAATCTCCAGAGTTAAAGAGGCCCGCCGTGAACTGGAAGATATTTTCCAGCGAGAAATGCTACATGAAAGTCGGCAGTTAGATGGGTGGGATGAATACGAATAATGTCGGAGAAAACGATGACAAGTGCTCTTAATAAGACAAAAACGCGCAAAAGATTTATCGCTGGAGCGGTTTGTCCAAAATGTAAGGCATTGGATACATTGGCTTTATGGCGTGAAGATCAGGTAGAGGTGGTCGAGTGTGTCAAGTGTGGTCACCATCAACGCCAGACGGATGAACAGGTCAATCAACACGTCCGCCCGCATGAACAAGTGATCGGTATTTTCCATCCCGAGTAGCGTTATCCTTCGCGATTTTTTATGCTGGTGGGTACAGCGGTGCAGATTTCAGCTACAATCTGTGCCAATTTTTGTTCCAAGGGTAGGAGATATCATGAAAGTAGCAAAAGACTTGGTGGTCAGCCTGGCTTACCAGGTACGTACAGAAGACGGTGTTTTAGTTGATGAGTCTCCGGTGAGTGCGCCGTTGGACTACTTGCATGGACACGGTTCCCTGATCGCTGGTTTGGAAAAAGCGCTCGAAGGTCATGAAGCTGGCGACAGCTTTGATGTGCGCGTGAATGCAGACGAAGGCTACGGCAGCTATGATGAAAATCTGGTGCAGCGCGTACCGAAAGACGTCTTTATGGGCGTTGACGAGCTGGAAGTTGGCATGCGTTTCCTGGCTGATACCGATCAAGGTCCAGTACCGGTAGAGATCACTGCTGTTGAAGATGAGCACGTGGTGGTTGATGGTAACCACATGCTGGCGGGTCAGGATCTGAACTTCCACGTTGACGTGGTTGCTATCCGTGAAGCAACAGAAGAAGAGCTGCAACATGGCCACGTACATGGCGAGCATGATCATCATCATGAACACGGTGATGGTTGCTGTGGCGGTCATGGCCATGATGAGAGTGACCACGATCATGAACATGGTAAAGGTGGTTGTGGTAAGGGCGGCTGTGGCTGTCACTAAGATCTGACTCTGTCAGTCAAAAGCCAGCCTTGCGGCTGGCTTTTTGCTATCCGCATTAATAATGCGGAGGCGGTGTCTCTTCTGCTGGCGAGGCCATCATGGAAGACTGAGATTCGCGCAGTTTATCGGTCAACAAGCGCAGATGCTCCCGCAATTTGGTCATTTCCATTTGGTGCTCCGTCACGATCAAATTGAGTTCCTCAATCGTCACTTCCTGAAATGCCAGACGGCTTTCCAGCATTTCCAGCCGTTGTTCAAACAGGGATTGTTCCATATTAATTTCCTCTCATGACTGCAAACCATACCCTCTTATTACTTCCTATTTGATACTCATAGAGAAAAAACAGGGGAGGGGCGATTCTACCTGTAAAACGCCGTGATTGCCTTGCGAGGATCAAGATATCGATAAAACGAAACTTCTTGTAGTAAAAAAAGTCTTAATATCACTTAATAGCATCAGCATAGAGATTGTTTTGTGTTCGCACAGACAGTTATAGTACAAGTTACACTTATAATCGTTGCTTGGGGTAAGTGTCCTTAAGCCAATGGAGAAATGGATGAAATCACTGTTTAAAGTAACGCTACTGGCTACCACCATGGCGCTGACCCTGAATACCTCTGCTACTTTCGCTGCTGAAGCAGCCAAAACCGCAGCCGCGCCAGCAACGACCAATAGCGCATTTAAAAATGATGACCAGCAATCTGCTTATGCATTAGGCGCATCATTAGGGCGTTACATGGATAATTCCCTAAAAGAACAAGAAAAGCTGGGTATTAAACTGGATAAAGACCAGTTGATCGCCGGTGTTCAGGACGCGTTTGCTAACAAAAGCAAACTGACTGATGCAGAAATTGAAAGCACTCTGCAAAGTTTTGAAGCTCGCGTAAAAGCTTCTGCTCAGGCAAAAATGGAGCAGGACGCTAAAGAAAATGCCGATAAGGGCGCTAAGTATCGCGATACTTTCGCTAAAGAAAAAGATGTGAAGAAAACCGCATCTGGCCTGCTGTACAAAGTAGAGAAAGCCGGTACTGGTGAAGCACCAAAAGACAGTGATACCGTGGTTGTTAATTACAAAGGGACACTGACTGATGGCACTGAGTTTGATAACTCCTACAAGCGTGGTGAGCCATTATCCTTCCGCTTGGACGGTGTTATCCCAGGTTGGACTGAAGGCCTGAAGCAAATCAAAAAAGGTGGCAAGATCACCCTGGTTATCCCACCAGAACTGGCTTACGGCAAAACTGGCGTCCCAGGTATCCCAGCTAACTCTACTCTGGTATTCGATGTAGAACTGTTAGATGTGAAAGCGGCACCAAAAGCTGATGCTCCAGAAGAGCAACCAGCAGCAGCTGCAGGCGAAAAAGCGAAGAAGTAATTCAGCTTAGTTCACCGATTCTGCTTATAACCGCTGCGATAATTGTCGTGGCGGTTTTTTTTGCGGCACATCTATCAATTTTCACTTCTGTTCGTTGATAACTTGACGGTTTATGGCTTGTGGGCTTAACGTCAATATCACGCGCAAACGCAAGGATTTTATCTCAGCATATTTGCTAGACTTAAAATCTAAGATATTGAGTTATGAGTCTGCCAACGATATTGAGACAGGCTTTACCTAGAGGATGGTGTCTTCGATGTCTAATTCGCTTCTCAGTAGCGAAACCAGTGAACTGGATTTACTGGATGAACGTCCGTTCAGTCAGACGGACCATGAAATACTAAAATCATACGAAGCTGTCGTTGATGGCTTAGCTATGCTTATTGGCGGCCACTGTGAAATCGTTCTGCACTCACTGGAAGATCTGAAAAGCTCTGCGGTAAGAATTGCGAATGGAGAACACACTGGAAGGCAAATTGGTTCACCGATAACCGACTTGGCTCTACGGATGTTGCACGATATGGCCGGTGCTGATAGCAGTGTTTCAAGAGCTTATTTCACCCGAGCCAAAAGTGGTGTACTGATGAAATCAGTCACTATCGCTATCCGTAACCGTGACCAGCGTGTTATTGGCTTGCTGTGCATCAACATGAATCTGGATGTGCCTTTCTCACAAATCATCCAAACGTTTATGCCGCCGGAAACGCAGGAAGTTGCTTCCTCGGTCAACT
Organism: Yersinia sp. 2541 StPb PI; assembly: GCF_052217145.1. Lineage (NCBI taxonomy): Bacteria > Pseudomonadati > Pseudomonadota > Gammaproteobacteria > Enterobacterales > Yersiniaceae > Yersinia > Yersinia sp. 2541 StPb PI. The sequence goes on from NZ_JAZGQB010000001.1 coordinate 299,948, forward strand.
TTGCCTCATCTGTTGATGATTTGGTGGCGCAAACACTTGAATTTACCATCGAAGAAGTCAATGCGGACCGTAATGTTTCTAACAATGCGAAGAACCGCCAAGTGGTACTTAATCTTTATGAAAAGGGTATTTTTGATATCAAAGATGCCATCAATCAGGTTGCAGAACGGCTTAATATCTCTAAACACACCGTCTATCTCTACATTCGCCAATTCAAAAGTGGCGACCTTGTAGGGCACGACCGTTAATGTCTGGCGTGAAAAGATATTGTCTTATGGTCACTGGGCCTGCTTATGGTACGCAGCAGGCCAGTAGTGCTTATCAATTTGCACAAGCGCTGATAAATTCAGGTCACAGTTTGGTGAGTGTTTTCTTCTATCGCGAAGGCGTTTTGAACGCTAACCAATTAACTGCCCCTGCCAGTGATGAATTTGACTTGGTAAGGGCGTGGCAACAATTGGCGGCTGAACATGCTGTTATGTTGCATGTGTGTGTGGCGGCGGCATTACGCCGTGGTGTAACCGACCAACAGGAAGCCGAACAACTCAATCTTGCGGCAGCGAATCTGCAACCGGGTTTTACCTTAACCGGCTTGGGTGCGTTAGCCGAAGCCGCATTGACCTGTGATCGCATGGTGCAATTTTAATGGCAATGAAACGTGTCGCTTTTGTTTTCACCCAAGGTCCGCATGGCAATTCGGCAGGGCGGGAAGGGTTGGATGCCTTACTGGCTACATCGGCATTAAGCGAAGATTTAGGTGTATTCTTTCTGTCAGATGGTGTTTTGCAGCTATTACCTCAGCAACAACCGGAAATAATTCTCGCCAGAAACTATATTGCCACTTTCGGTGTCTTACCCCTGTACGATGTTGATAATTGTTATATCTGCGAAGCCTCATTAGAGCAACGCGGGTTGAGTGGTGTGACGAACTGGATCCTTGATGTCGAGGTATTATCTCCGGTAAATTTACGTCGCCAATTGGCAACTTATGATGTTGTGCTGACTTTTTAATGGGATTTGGGTCGCTATAATGCTGTATACCGTCAGTCATTCCCCTTATCGTTGCGATTTATCTGCTTTGCTGAGATTAGTCACATCCGAAGATGAGATTCTCTTTCTACAAGATGGCGTTATGACTGTTTTGAAAAACAGTGAAAGTCTTAAGCTATTGTTAAATAACCCAGCTTCTCTATTTGTGTTAGAAGATGACGTTATTGCACGTGGTTTGTCTGGTCAAATTTCAGACAGCGCTACGCTAATCGGCTATACTCACTTCGTGGATTTGACCCTAAAACATCAGCAACAACTGGCATGGTAATGCAGTCAATGCTGTATATTTCTTGACACCTTAGATAGTCAGCCATAAAATTCTGCGTCCTCGTTCTCTGCCAGTCGTGCAAACGAGGGGGATTTATCACGTGTTTACGAAGCAAAAAACCAGGAGCTTTTTTAATAATGGCAACGATTAACCAGCTGGTTCGCAAGCCACGCAGCATGAAGGTTGCTAAAAGCAACGTTCCTGCGCTGGAAGCATGCCCGCAGAAACGTGGTGTATGTACCCGCGTATATACCACCACCCCGAAAAAACCTAACTCCGCACTGCGTAAAGTTTGCCGTGTGCGTTTAACTAACGGTTTTGAAGTCACCTCCTACATTGGCGGTGAAGGTCATAACCTACAGGAACACTCCGTGATCCTGATCCGTGGCGGTCGTGTAAAAGACTTGCCAGGTGTGCGTTACCACACCGTCCGCGGCGCGCTTGACTGCTCAGGTGTTAAAGACCGTAAGCAATCACGTTCTAAGTACGGCGTGAAGAAGCCAAAGGCTTAATGGTTCTCCGTTAAGTAAGGCCAAACATTTTCACATTAATGTCAAAATAAACTCTTAGAGTTTTGGACAACCCTGAATTAACAACGGAGTATTTCCATGCCACGTCGTCGTGTAATTGGTCAGCGTAAAATTTTGCCAGATCCTAAGTTCGGATCTGAATTGCTGGCTAAATTTGTAAATATCCTGATGGTAGATGGTAAAAAATCTACTGCAGAAGCAATCGTCTATACCGCGCTGGAAACCCTGGCTCAGCGTTCTGGTAAAGATTTTCTGGAAGCTTTCGAAGTAGCTCTGGATAACGTGCGCCCGACTGTCGAAGTTAAGTCTCGCCGCGTTGGTGGTTCTACTTATCAGGTACCAGTTGAAGTTCGTCCGGTTCGTCGTAATGCCTTGGCAATGCGTTGGATCGTTGATGCTGCTCGTAAACGCGGTGATAAATCCATGGCTTTGCGCTTGGCGAATGAACTGTCTGACGCAGCAGAGAACAAAGGTTCTGCTGTTAAGAAACGTGAAGACGTTCACCGTATGGCCGAAGCTAACAAGGCGTTCGCGCACTACCGCTGGTAATTACCACGCAGTAGCTATGCTAACCATGCGGGCGCTTTAATAGTTAACCCGCATGGTTAATCGAATGAACGCCTAAGGCAATAGAGGAATCAAATGGCTCGTAAAACACCCATTGAGCGCTATCGTAATATCGGTATCAGCGCTCACATCGACGCCGGTAAGACAACCACTACCGAACGTATCCTGTTTTACACCGGTGTAAACCATAAGATCGGTGAAGTTCATAACGGCGCAGCCACTATGGACTGGATGGAACAAGAGCAGGAACGTGGTATTACCATTACTTCTGCGGCTACTACCTGCTTCTGGTCTGGTATGGCTAAACAGTATGAACCACATCACATCAATATCATTGACACCCCAGGGCACGTTGACTTCACCATTGAAGTTGAACGTTCTATGCGTGTTCTTGACGGTGCGGTAATGGTTTACTGTGCAGTTGGTGGTGTTCAGCCACAGTCTGAGACCGTATGGCGTCAGGCGAACAAATATAAAGTCCCACGCATTGCGTTCGTTAACAAAATGGACCGCATGGGTGCTAACTTCCTGAAAGTTGTTGGCCAGCTTAAAGCTCGTCTGGGCGCGAATCCAGTTCCATTGCAACTGGCAATCGGCGCGGAAGAGAAATTCACTGGTGTTATCGATCTAGTGAAAATGAAAGCGATCAACTGGAATGAAGCCGATCTGGGTGTGACCTTCGAATACGAAGAGATCCCTGCTGATATGGCTGAGCTGGCTGCTGAATGGCACCAGAATCTGGTTGAATCGGCTGCAGAAGCGTCTGAAGAGTTGATGGACAAGTATTTGGGCGGCGAAGAGCTGACCGAAGAAGAAATCAAGAAAGCTCTGCGTCAACGTGTTCTGCGCAACGAAATTATCTTGGTTACCTGTGGTTCTGCGTTTAAAAACAAAGGCGTACAGGCAATGCTGGATGCAGTTATCGATTATCTGCCAGCGCCAACTGACGTTGAAGCAATCAACGGTATTTTGGACGATGGTAAAGATACTCCGGCTGTTCGTCATTCAGACGACAAAGAGCCGTTCTCTGCATTGGCATTCAAAATTGCTACCGACCCGTTTGTGGGTAACCTGACATTCTTCCGTGTGTACTCTGGCATTGTTAACTCCGGTGACACTGTGCTGAACTCAGTACGTTCGCGTGAAGAGCGTTTGGGTCGTATCGTACAGATGCACGCCAACAAACGTGAAGAGATCAAAGAAGTTCGCGCAGGCGACATCGCAGCAGCGATCGGCCTGAAAGACGTGACGACGGGTGACACCTTATGTGATCCAAAGCATGTGATCATTCTGGAACGTATGGAGTTCCCTGAGCCAGTGATCTCTGTTGCCGTTGAACCAAAAACCAAAGCCGACCAGGAAAAAATGGGTATGGCTCTGGGGCGTCTGGCAAAAGAAGATCCATCATTCCGTGTGTGGACTGACGAAGAATCAGGTCAGACTATCATCGCTGGTATGGGTGAGCTGCACTTGGATATCCTGGTTGACCGTATGCGCCGCGAATTTAGCGTGGAAGCAAACATCGGTAAACCTCAGGTTGCTTACCGTGAAACTATCCGCGATACCGTCAAGGACGTGGAAGGTAAGCACGCTAAGCAGTCAGGCGGTCGTGGTCAGTACGGTCATGTTGTTATCGATATGTCTCCGTTACCACCGGGTGGCGCTGGGTATGAATTCGTCAACGAAATCGTTGGTGGTTCTATTCCTAAAGAGTTCATCCCTGCTGTTGATAAAGGTATCCAGGAACAACTGAAGTCCGGTCCTCTGGCTGGTTATCCGGTTGTGGACGTTAAAGTGCGTCTGCACTACGGTTCTTACCATGATGTTGACTCCTCAGAATTGGCGTTTAAATTAGCCGGTTCTATCGCCTTTAAAGAAGGTTTCAAACGAGCTAAACCAGTTCTGCTTGAGCCAATAATGAAGGTTGAAATCGAAACCCCTGAAGATTATGCGGGTGACGTAATGGGTGACCTGAGTCGTCGTCGTGGCATGATCGAAGGTATGGAAGATACGTTAACTGGTAAGACTATTCGTGCCCAGGTTCCGTTGTCTGAAATGTTCGGTTATGCTACTGACCTGCGCTCTCAGACCCAGGGCCGTGCTTCATACTCTATGGAGTTCCTGAAGTATGCTGAAGCGCCGAGTAACGTCGCTCAAGCCGTTATCGAAGCCCGTGGCAAATAAGCTTTCGGGTTTAAAACAATGATCCAGTGCTCTCTCATAAGTGGTAGAGCACCAGAGTAAGGAATATAGTCGTGTCTAAAGAAAAATTTGAACGTAACAAACCCCATGTAAACGTCGGTACTATCGGCCACGTTGACCATGGTAAAACTACCCTGACTGCAGCAATCACTACCGTACTGGCTAAAACCTACGGCGGTAGCGCTCGTGCTTTCGATCAGATCGATAACGCACCAGAAGAAAAAGCTCGTGGTATCACCATCAACACTTCTCACGTTGAATATGACACCCCGACTCGTCACTATGCGCACGTTGACTGCCCAGGACACGCCGACTACGTTAAAAACATGATCACCGGTGCTGCTCAGATGGACGGCGCGATCTTGGTTGTTGCTGCAACTGATGGTCCTATGCCACAGACTCGTGAACACATCCTGTTGGGTCGCCAGGTTGGCGTTCCATACATGATCGTATTCATGAACAAATGTGACATGGTTGACGACGAAGAGCTGCTGGAACTGGTAGAAATGGAAGTTCGTGAACTTCTTTCTGCTTACGATTTCCCAGGCGACGACATTCCAGTAATCAAGGGCTCAGCTCTGAAAGCACTGGAAGGCGTTCCTGAGTGGGAAGCAAAAATTATCGAACTGGCTGAAGCATTGGATACTTATATTCCACTGCCAGAACGTGCTATCGATAAGCCATTCTTGCTGCCAATCGAAGACGTATTCTCTATCTCAGGCCGTGGTACTGTTGTAACTGGTCGTGTAGAGCGCGGTATCGTTAAAGTTGGTGAAGAAGTAGAGATCGTTGGTATCAAAGATACTGTTAAATCTACTTGTACTGGCGTTGAAATGTTCCGCAAACTGCTGGACGAAGGCCGTGCTGGTGAGAACGTTGGTGTTCTTCTGCGTGGTATCAAACGTGAAGATATCGAACGTGGTCAGGTTCTGGCTAAACCAGGTTCTATCAAACCACACACTACCTTTGATTCAGAAGTTTATATTCTGAGCAAAGACGAAGGCGGCCGTCATACTCCGTTCTTCAAAGGCTACCGTCCTCAGTTCTACTTCCGTACAACTGACGTAACCGGTACCATCGAACTGCCAGAAGGCGTTGAAATGGTAATGCCTGGTGATAACGTGAACATGGTTGTTACCTTGATTCACCCAATCGCAATGGACGACGGTCTGCGTTTCGCAATCCGTGAAGGCGGCCGTACTGTAGGCGCTGGTGTTGTTGCTAAAGTTATCGCTTAATTGCTTTACTGATTAATTATTTTATTGATCAAGTAACCAAGGGTGCTTCGGCACCCTTTTTTATTGATAAAGTGAATAATCTTAATTGAAATAACACGCATTCTTATTTACACTTGAGAGATTGGTTAAGAAGTGAGTCTCTCTATGTATGTTTGTCTGTGTAATGCGGTATCTGACAAAGTTATCCGTAAAGCTGTACGTCAGCACCATCCACATACCATTAAACAACTGCGTCAATTGGTACCCATTGGTACAGACTGCGGTAAGTGCATCCGACAGGCCAGAGAGATACTGATCGAGGAACGCGCGAACATTCCAGAAATGAATGATGTTGCCTAATAGTTAGCAGGGAGAAGTATTCCCCACACTTTGCCATCTGGTACTACACTTTGTGTACTGGAAGCGGAGGGTATAGTTATGAAAGGCGATAAAAAGATAATTGCACATCTCAATACACTACTCGGCAACGAGCTAGTTGCCATCAATCAATATTTTCTCCATGCCCGAATGTTTAAAAACTGGGGGCTGATGCGCCTTAATGATAAGGAGTATCACGAATCTATAGACGAAATGAAGCATGCCGATAAATACATCGAACGTATTTTATTCCTCGAAGGTATTCCTAACTTACAGGACTTGGGTAAGCTGAATATTGGCGAGGATGTTGAGGAAATACTGAAATCAGATTTAGCTCTCGAGCTCGCCGGGGCGAAGGATCTGCGTGAAGGTATTGCTTATGCTGATTCTATCCATGATTATGTTAGTCGCGATTTATTGAAAGAAATTCTTGCTGATGAAGAGGGCCATATTGACTGGCTCGAAACAGAACTGAGTCTGATTGAGCGTTTAGGTATACAAAACTACTCTCAGGCACAGTTGGCGAAAGACTAAACACTTGCAAGATAGCTTGTTTATTAACCATAAGATTACGCAGTCAAAAAGAGTGAGAATCCTTCTTGGACTCACTCTTTTTTTCATTCCTACCGCACAAATTAACCTTATATCCCCTTAATTAAATTATCTGGCAAGTTTTTGCATAGATTCCCAAAACTGACTTGCTTCCTGCTGGTATTTACGTATAATGCGCGGGCCTACCTAATCTTGGTTGGCCAGATTGAAACTAATCTGTCAGTCATAGCCTAGTGCTGTTACTGAACAATACTCCCGATATGGGGGTTATATGTTGAACGATTACACTCCCCCATCAATCGAAATGGGTGCGAGGAGTAATCATTTACGTTTATAAATAATTGGAGCTCTGGTCTCATGCAGAACCAAAGAATCCGTATCCGCCTGAAAGCGTTTGATCATCGTTTGATCGATCAATCAACTGCGGAAATCGTCGAGACTGCCAAGCGCACTGGTGCGCAGGTTCGCGGTCCGATCCCGCTGCCAACTCGCAAAGAGCGCTTTACCGTTCTGATCTCTCCGCACGTCAATAAAGATGCGCGCGATCAGTACGAGATTCGCACTCACAAGCGTCTGGTTGACATCGTTGAGCCAACCGAGAAAACCGTTGATGCTCTGATGCGTCTGGATCTGGCTGCTGGTGTAGACGTGCAGATCAGCCTGGGTTAATCAGGTCATTGAGCGATTGAGAGGTTGAAACAATGATTGGTTTAGTCGGTAAGAAAGTGGGTATGACGCGTATCTTCACTGAAGATGGCGTTTCAATCCCAGTAACTGTTATCGAAATTGAAGCGAACCGCGTAACTCAGGTCAAAAGCCTGGAGAACGACGGATACCGTGCTGTGCAAGTAACTACCGGTGCTAAAAAAGCTAACCGCGTTACTAAACCAGAAGCGGGTCATTTCGCTAAAGCTGGCGTAGAAGCTGGCCGTGGTCTGTGGGAATTCCGCCTTCCAGAAGGTCAAGAATTCACTGCTGGCCAAGAAATTAGCGTCGAAATCTTTGCAGACGTTAAGAAAGTCGACGTTACAGGTACGTCTAAAGGTAAAGGTTTTGCCGGTACTGTTAAGCGCTGGAACTTCCGTACCCAAGATGCTACCCATGGTAACTCCTTGTCTCACCGCGTTCCGGGTTCTATCGGTCAGAACCAGACTCCGGGCAAAGTGTTTAAAGGCAAGAAAATGGCAGGCCATATGGGTGATGAACGTGTAACTGTTCAAAGCCTGGATGTAGTACGTGTTGACGCTGAGCGCAACCTACTGCTGGTCAAGGGCGCTGTACCGGGAGCAACCGGTGGCAACCTGATCGTAAAACCGGCTGTCAAGGCGTAACGTCGAGGAGATAGGAATGGAATTGGTAATGAAAGACGCGCAAGGCGCGCTGACTGTTTCCGAAACTACCTTCGGGCGTGATTTCAATGAAGCGCTTGTACATCAGGTTGTTGTTGCTTACGCAGCAGGTGCCCGTCAAGGTACTCGTGCTCAGAAGACCCGTGCTGAAGTAACAGGTTCCGGTAAGAAACCGTGGCGCCAGAAAGGCACCGGCCGTGCGCGTGCAGGTTCTGTAAAGAGCCCAATCTGGCGTTCAGGTGGTGTGACCTTTGCTGCGAAGCCTCAGGATCACAGTCAGAAAGTAAATAAAAAGATGTACCGCGGCGCGCTGAAAAGCATTCTGTCCGAATTGGTACGTCAAGATCGTCTGATCATTGTCGAAAAGTTCTCTGTTGAAGCACCTAAAACTAAGTTGCTGGCGCAGAAACTGAAAGATATGGCTCTGGAAGATGTGCTGATCGTAACGGGTGAACTGGACGAGAACTTGTTCTTGGCAGCTCGCAACCTGTACAAGGTTGACGTTCGCGATGTAGCCGGTATCGACCCAGTTAGCCTGATCGCCTTCGATAAAGTGGTTATGACTGCTGATGCTGTGAAGCAAGTTGAGGAGATGCTGGCATGATTCGTGAAGAACGTCTGCTGAAAGTACTGCGCGCGCCGCATGTATCTGAAAAAGCGTCCGCTGCGATGGAAAAGAATAACACCATCGTTCTCAAAGTTGCCAAAGACGCGACCAAAGCAGAAATTAAAGCTGCAGTGCAGAAACTGTTTGAAGTCGAAGTCGAAGACGTTAACACCTTGCTGGTTAAAGGCAAGAGTAAGCGTCACGGTCAGCGTGTTGGTCGTCGTAGCGACTGGAAAAAAGCTTACGTCACCCTGAAAGAAGGCCAGAATCTGGACTTCATCGGCGGCGCAGAGTAAGTCGGAGGAGTAAAACAATGGCAATTGTTAAATGTAAACCTACATCTCCGGGTCGTCGCCACGTTGTTAAGGTGGTTAACCAGGAGTTGCATAAGGGTAAGCCTTATGCCCCGTTGCTTGAGAAATTAAGCAAAAGCGGTGGCCGTAACAACAATGGCCGTATCACTACCCGTCATATCGGTGGTGGCCACAAGCAACATTATCGTCTGGTTGACTTCAAACGCAACAAAGATGGTATCCCTGCAGTGGTTGAGCGTCTGGAGTACGATCCGAACCGTTCCGCGAATATCGCGCTGGTTCTGTACAAAGACGGCGAACGCCGTTATATCCTGGCGCCAAAAGGCCTGAAAGCTGGTGACCAGATTCAATCTGGCGTTGATGCGGCAATTAAAGCAGGTAACACCCTGCCTATGCGTAACATCCCAGTTGGTTCAACGGTTCATAACGTAGAAATGAAACCAGGTAAAGGCGGCCAATTGGCTCGTTCTGCTGGTGCATACGTTCAGATCGTTGCTCGTGACGGTTCCTACGTTACTCTGCGTCTGCGCTCCGGCGAAATGCGCAAGGTTCAAGCTGATTGCCGCGCCACCTTAGGTGAAGTCGGTAACGCTGAACACATGCTGCGTGTGCTGGGTAAAGCAGGTGCTAGTCGTTGGCGTGGTATTCGTCCTACCGTTCGCGGTACGGCGATGAACCCGGTAGATCACCCACACGGTGGTGGTGAAGGTCGTAACTTTGGTAAGCACCCGGTAACTCCGTGGGGCGTTCAAACCAAAGGTAAGAAGACCCGTAGCAACAAGCGTACTGATAAGTTCATCGTACGTCGCCGTAGTAAAAAATAATTAGAGGATAAGCCATGCCACGTTCTCTCAAGAAAGGTCCCTTCATTGACCTGCACTTGCTGAAGAAGGTAGAGAAAGCGGTGGAAAGCGGAGACAAGAAGCCAATTCGGACTTGGTCCCGTCGTTCAACGGTCTTTCCAAATATGATCGGTTTGACCATCGCTGTCCATAATGGTCGTCAGCACGTTCCCGTTTTTGTAGCCGATGAAATGGTCGGTCACAAACTGGGTGAATTCGCGCCGACCCGTACTTATCGCGGCCATGCGGCCGATAAAAAGGCTAAAAAGCGCTAAGGTAGGAGGAAGAGATGGAAACTATCGCTAAACATCGCCACGCTCGTTCTTCTGCTCAGAAGGTTCGCTTGGTAGCGGACCTGATTCGCGGTAAGAAAGTGTCGCAAGCTCTGGAAACTCTGGCCTATACCAACAAGAAAGCTGCTGGTTTGGTTAAGAAGGTACTAGAGTCTGCCATTGCTAACGCAGAACACAACGATGGCGCTGACATCGATGATCTGAAAGTCACGAAGATCTTCGTAGACGAAGGCCCTAGCATGAAGCGCATTATGCCGCGTGCAAAAGGTCGTGCAGATCGCATCCTGAAGCGCACCAGCCACATTACTGTGGTTGTGTCCGATCGCTGAGACTCTGGAGACTAGCAATGGGTCAGAAAGTACATCCTAATGGTATTCGACTAGGTATTGTCAAAGCTTGGAACTCTACCTGGTACGCAAATACCAAAGAATTCGCTGACAACCTGGACGGCGACTTTAAAGTTCGCCAATTCCTGACTAAGGAATTAGCGAAAGCTTCCGTTTCTCGCATCGTTATCGAGCGTCCAGCGAAGAGCATCCGTGTGACTATTCACACCGCTCGTCCTGGCATCGTTATCGGCAAGAAAGGTGAAGATGTCGAAAAACTGCGTAAGGTCGTAGCGGATATCGCTGGCGTTCCTGCACAGATTAACATCGCCGAAGTCCGTAAACCGGAACTGGACGCAAAATTGGTTGCTGACAGCATCACTTCACAGCTGGAACGTCGTGTTATGTTCCGTCGTGCTATGAAGCGTGCTGTACAGAACGCAATGCGTCTTGGCGCTAAAGGTATCAAAGTTGAAGTAAGCGGCCGCCTTGGCGGTGCTGAAATCGCGCGTACCGAATGGTACCGTGAAGGTCGTGTTCCGTTGCATACACTGCGTGCGGATATCGATTACAACACATCTGAAGCGCACACCACTTATGGTGTAATCGGCGTTAAGGTATGGATCTTCAAAGGTGAGATCTTGGGTGGTATGGCTGCTGTTGAACAACCGGAACCGGCTGCTCAACCTAAAAAGCAGCAGCGTAAAGGCCGCAAGTAAGGAGAATCGCTGATGTTACAACCAAAGCGTACAAAATTCCGTAAGATGCACAAAGGCCGTAACCGTGGCCTTGCGCAAGGTACGGATGTTAGCTTCGGTGAGTTCGGCCTGAAAGCTTGTGGCCGTTGCCGCCTGACGGCTCGTCAAATCGAAGCAGCCCGTCGTGCGATGACACGTGCAATTAAGCGTCAAGGTAAGGTCTGGATCCGTGTATTCCCGGACAAGCCGATCACCGAGAAGCCGCTCGAAGTGCGTATGGGTAAAGGTAAGGGTAACGTAGAGTATTGGGTTGCCCTGATCCAGCCAGGAAAAATGTTGTTTGAAATGGCTGGTGTACCTGAAGAAACTGCTCGCGAAGCATTTAAGCTCGCAGCAGCGAAACTGCCTGTAGGAACCACCTTTGTAACTAAGACGGTGATGTGATGAAAGCACAAGAGCTGCGTGAAAAAAGCGTTGAAGAGCTGAACACTGAGCTGCTCAACCTGCTGCGTGAGCAATTCAATTTGCGCATGCAGGCGGCTAGTGGCCAGCTGCAACAAACTCACCTGTCGAAACAAGTGCGCCGTAATATCGCACGTGTTAAGACTTTACTGACTGAGAAGGCGGGTGCGTAATGACTGAGCAAATCCGTACTCTGCAAGGTCGCGTAGTTAGTGACAAAATGGAGAAATCCATGGTTGTTGCTATCGAACGTGTGGTGAAACACCCTATTTACGGGAAATTCATCCGTCGTACGACGAAATTGCATGTACATGACGAGAACAATGAATGTGGAATCGGTGACGTGGTAGAAATCCGCGAATGCCGTCCACTGTCAAAGACTAAGTCTTGGACGCTTGTTCGCGTTGTAGAGAAAGCGATTCTGTAATAGAGTAGCCAACTCGAACATAATAAACGGCTCAGAAAGTGGGCCGTTTATTTTTTCTACCCATAATTTGGAAGCGGTGTTATAATGCCGCGCCCTCATTAATGGGGCTTTTAAACGACCTATTCTGGGTCCTAAAGTAGTAGTTGACATTAGCGGAGCACTAACATGATCCAAGAACAGACTATGCTGAACGTGGCCGACAACTCCGGTGCACGTCGCGTAATGTGTATCAAGGTTCTAGGTGGCTCGCACCGTCGCTACGCAGGCATCGGCGACATCATCAAGATCACCATCAAGGAAGCAATTCCTCGTGGCAAGGTGAAGAAAGGCGATGTTCTGAAGGCGGTAGTGGTGCGCACCAAGAAGGGTGTACGTCGCCCGGACGGTTCTGTCATTCGCTTCGATGGTAACGCTTGTGTTATTTTAAATAATAACAGCGAGCAGCCAATCGGCACGCGTATTTTTGGGCCGGTAACTCGTGAACTGCGTAATGAGAAGTTCATGAAAATTATCTCTCTGGCACCAGAAGTACTCTAAGGAGCGAACCATGGCAGCGAAAATCCGTCGTGATGACGAAGTTATCGTGCTAACCGGGAAAGACAAAGGTAAGCGCGGTAAAGTAAAGAATGTCCTGTCTGCTGGTAAGGTCATTGTTGAAGGTATCAACCTGGTTAAAAAACATCAGAAGCCGGTTCCGGCCCTGAACCAACCAGGTGGCATTGTTGAAAAAGAAGCTGCAATTCAAGTTTCCAACCTTGCGCTGTTCAACACGACAACCGGTAAGGCTGACCGTGTAGGCTTTAGATTCGAAGACGGCAAAAAAGTCCGTTTCTTTAAATCTAATAGCGAAACTATCAAGTAATTTGGAGTAATACGATGGCGAAACTGCATGATTACTACAAAGACGAGGTGGTCAAACAACTGATGTCTCAGTTTGGCTACAACTCTGTCATGCAAGTCCCTCGGGTCGAGAAGATCACCCTGAACATGGGTGTTGGTGAAGCGATCGCTGACAAGAAACTGCTGGACAATGCAGCAGCTGACTTGGCAGCAATCTCCGGTCAAAAGCCGTTTATCACCAAAGCACGCAAATCTGTTGCAGGCTTCAAAATCCGTCAGGGCTATCCGATCGGCTGTAAAGTAACCCTGCGTGGCGAACGCATGTGGGAATTCTTTGAGCGTCTGATTACCATTGCTGTACCTCGTATCCGTGACTTCCGTGGCTTGTCCGCTAAGTCATTCGATGGTCGTGGTAACTACAGCATGGGTGTGCGCGAGCAGATCATCTTCCCGGAAATCGACTACGATAAAGTCGATCGTGTACGTGGTTTGGATATTACCATTACCACTACTGCGAAATCCGATGATGAAGGCCGTGCATTGTTGGCTGCTTTTAAATTCCCATTCCGCAAGTAAGGTAGGGTTACTGATGGCTAAGCAATCAATGAAAGCACGCGAAGTTGTTCGCGTGAAACTAGCTAACAAATACCGCGCTCAACGCGAGGAATTAAAAGCTATTATCTCTGGTGTGAACTCATCCGACGAAGACCGTTGGAATGCTGTTCTGAAGCTGCAGTCTCTGCCGCGTGATTCCAGCCCGTCCCGTCAGCGTAACCGCTGCAACCAAACTGGTCGTCCGCATGGTTTCCTGCGGAAGTTCGGGTTGAGCCGTATTAAAGTCCGTGAAACCGCAATGCGCGGTGAAATCCCGGGCCTTAAGAAGGCTAGCTGGTAATTGTCACCAATTGAATCACGGGAGTAAAGACAGATGAGCATGCAAGATCCGATCGCGGATATGCTGACCCGTATCCGTAACGGTCAATCCGCAAACAAAGTCGCGGTCACCATGCCTTCCTCCAAGCTGAAAGTGGCAATTGCCAACGTTCTGAAGGAAGAAGGTTTTATTGAAGATTTTAAAATCGAAGGCGACACCAAGCCTGTTCTGGAATTAGCTCTTAAGTATTTCCAGGGTAAGGCAGTGGTAGAAAGCATTCAACGTATCAGCCGTCCAGGTCTGCGCATCTATAAGAAAAAAGATGAGCTGCCAAAAGTTATGGCCGGTTTGGGTATCGCTGTTATTTCTACCTCTAAAGGTGTTATGACCGATCGTGCAGCTCGCCAAGCTGGTCTTGGTGGCGAGATTATCTGCTACGTAGCTTAATTCGGGAGGAAAGAATGTCTCGTGTTGCAAAAGCACCCGTCGTCATTCCTGCCGGCGTAGAGGTAAAACTCAACGGTCAGGTTATTTCGATAAAGGGTAAGAACGGCGAGCTGACTCGTACCGTCCATAGCGCTGTTGAAGTTAAGCAAGAAGAAAATACACTGACTTTCGCTCCACGCGAAGGCGCTGTAGACGGTTGGGCCCAAGCGGGTACCACTCGTGCACTGCTTAACGCAATGGTCGTTGGTGTTACCGAAGGCTTCACTAAGAAGCTTCAATTGGTAGGTGTAGGTTACCGTGCCGCAGTTAAAGGCAACGTGGTGAATTTAGCTTTAGGCTTCTCTCATCCAGTTGACCATGAATTGCCGGCTGGCATCACTGCAGAATGCCCGACCCAAACTGAAATCGTGCTGAAAGGCGCTGATAAGCAGGTGATTGGTCAGGTTGCAGCAGATTTACGTGCCTACCGTCGTCCTGAGCCTTATAAAGGCAAGGGTGTCCGTTACGCCGACGAAGTCGTGCGTACCAAAGAGGCTAAGAAGAAGTAAGGTAACACTATGGATAAGAAAGCAGCTCGTATCCGTCGTGCGACCCGCGCACGCCGCAAGCTCAAAGAACTGGGTGCGACTCGCCTGGTGGTACATCGTACCCCACGCCATATTTACGCGCAGGTTATTGCACCAAACGGTTCAGAAATTTTGGTAGCAGCTTCTACTGTAGAAAAAGCTATCAATGAGCAATTGAAGTACGCCGGCAACAAAGATGCCGCCGCAGCTGTAGGTAAAGCTGTTGCAGAGCGCGCATTGGAAAAAGGGATCACGAAAGTATCCTTTGACCGTTCCGGTTTCCAATATCATGGTCGAGTCCAGGCACTGGCAGATGCTGCCCGTGAAGCTGGCCTTCAGTTCTAAGGTAGAGGTGTAAGATGTCACACATCGAAAAACAAGCTGGCGAACTGCAGGAAAAGCTGATCGCGGTAAACCGCGTATCTAAAACCGTAAAAGGTGGCCGTATTTTCAGCTTTACCGCACTGACAGTAGTTGGTGATGGTAACGGTCGCGTTGGTTTTGGCTACGGCAAAGCACGCGAAGTTCCGGCAGCGATCCAGAAAGCGATGGAAAAAGCCCGTCGCGCTATGATTAATGTTGCTTTGGATAACGGTACTCTGCAGCACCCAGTTAAAGGTGCTCACACAGGTTCTCGTGTATTCATGCAACCAGCTTCTGAAGGTACCGGTATCATCGCCGGTGGTGCAATGCGCGCCGTCTTGGAAGTTGCAGGGGTTCATAACGTATTGGCCAAGGCCTATGGTTCTACTAACCCGATCAACGTGGTTCGTGCAACTATTGCAGCTCTGGAAGATATGAAATCCCCAGAAATGGTCGCTGCCAAGCGTGGTAAGTCCGTCGAAGAAATTCTAGGGAAATAACCATGGCAAAGACTATTAAAGTAACTCAAACAAAAAGCAGTATCGGTCGTTTGCCGAAACATAAGGCAACTCTGATCGGTTTAGGTCTGCGTCGTATTGGTCATACTGTAGAGCGTGAGGATACTCCCGCTGTGCGTGGTATGGTCAACTTGGTTTCCTACATGGTTAAAGTTGAGGAGTAACAGATGCGTTTAAATACTCTGTCTCCGGCTGAAGGTGCCAAGCATGCGCCGAAGCGTGTAGGTCGTGGTATCGGTTCTGGCCTGGGTAAAACTGCTGGTCGTGGTCACAAAGGTCAGAACTCACGTTCTGGCGGTGGCGTACGTCGTGGTTTTGAAGGTGGTCAGATGCCTTTATATCGTCGTTTGCCGAAATTCGGCTTCACCTCTCGCAAAGCTATGATCACGGCAGAAGTTCGTCTGTCTGAACTGGCTTTAGTGGAAGGCGACGTAATCGACCTGAACACGTTGAAAGCCGCTAACGTTGTTGGTACCCAGATTGAGTTCGCGAAAGTTATGCTTTCAGGCGAAATCACTCGTGCGGTAACTCTTCGTGGTCTGCGTGTCACCAAAGGCGCTCGTGCTGCTATCGAAGCTGCTGGCGGTAAAATTGAGGAATAAGTAGCAGATGGCTAAGCAACCAGGATTAGATTTTCAAAGTGCTAAAGGCGGATTAGGCGAACTGAAGCGCAGACTTTTGTTTGTTATCGGTGCGCTTATTGTTTTCCGTATCGGCTCTTTTATTCCGATTCCTGGTATCGATGCCACTGTGCTTGCTAAATTGCTCGAGCAGCAGAGAGGGACCATCATTGAAATGTTTAACATGTTCTCTGGTGGTGCTCTCAGTCGTGCTTCTATCTTTGCCTTGGGTATCATGCCGTATATTTCGGCATCGATTATTATCCAACTGTTAACGGTGGTTCATCCAGCGTTAGCAGAGATAAAGAAAGAAGGGGAGGCTGGCCGTCGTAAGATTAGCCAGTACACCCGTTATGGCACGTTGGTATTGGCTATATTCCAATCGATCGGTATTGCTACCGGTCTGCCGAATATGCCTGGGATGCAAGGTCTGGTAATCAATCCAGGCTTTGCTTTCTACTTTACCGCTGTTGTTAGCTTGGTCACTGGGACTATGTTCCTGATGTGGCTGGGCGAACAGATTACTGAGCGTGGTATCGGTAACGGTATTTCAATCATAATCTTTGCTGGTATTGTTGCTGGTCTTCCACCTGCAATAGCCCATACCATCGAGCAAGCTCGGCAAGGCGACCTGCACTTCCTCCTGTTGCTGTTGGTTGCAGTATTAGTGTTTGCAGTAACCTTCTTCGTTGTTTTCATTGAACGTGGTCAGCGTCGTATCGTCGTTAACTATGCTAAACGTCAACAAGGTCGTCGTGTTTATGCAGCACAGAGCACACACTTACCGTTGAAAGTGAATATGGCTGGGGTTATTCCAGCAATCTTTGCTTCCAGCATAATTCTGTTCCCTGCCACGATTGCATCATGGTTTGGGGGCGGGACAGGTTGGAACTGGCTGACGACTATTTCGATGTATTTGCAGCCGGGACAGCCGCTTTATGTGTTACTCTATGCGTCTGCAATCATCTTCTTCTGTTTCTTCTACACGGCGTTAGTGTTTAACCCGCGTGAAACAGCAGATAACCTGAAGAAGTCCGGTGCATTCGTGCCAGGAATTCGTCCGGGAGAGCAAACGGCGAAGTACATCGATAAAGTAATGACGCGTCTAACCTTAATTGGTGCGATGTATATTACTTTCATCTGCCTGATCCCGGAGTTCATGCGTGACGCGATGAAAGTACCATTTTACTTTGGTGGTACCTCCCTACTTATCGTAGTGGTGGTCATCATGGACTTTATGGCTCAAGTGCAAACTCTGATGATGTCTAGTCAATACGAGTCTGCATTGAAGAAAGCAAACCTGAAAGGCTATAACCGCTAATTCAGGGATGTTTGAGAAGTTACGGAGAGTAAAAATGAAAGTTCGTGCTTCCGTCAAGAAATTATGTCGTAACTGCAAAATTGTTAAGCGTAACGGTGTCGTTCGCGTAATCTGCAGTGCCGAACCAAAGCATAAACAGCGTCAAGGCTGATTTATCTTGCATATTTTTCTTGCAAAGTTGGGTTGAGCTGGCTAGATTAGCCAGCCAATCTTTTGTATGTGACTGCAATACTATTTGAGTATCCTGAAAACGGGCTTTTCAGAATGGTATTGCTGTATAAAATAGTAGGAGTGCATAGTGGCCCGTATAGCAGGCATTAACATTCCTGATCAGAAACATACCGTAATCGCGTTAACTGCGATCTACGGCATCGGTAAAACCCGTTCACAGGCTATCTGTGTTGCTGCGGGTATTGCTGAAAATGTTAAGATCAGTGAGCTGTCTGAAGAGCAAATCGAGAAGCTGCGTGACGAAGTTGCCAAGTACGTTGTAGAAGGTGATCTGCGTCGTGAGGTGACCCTGAGCATCAAGCGTCTGATGGACCTTGGGACTTATCGTGGTTTGCGTCATCGTCGTGGTCTACCAGTTCGCGGTCAGCGTACTAAGACCAACGCACGTACCCGTAAGGGTCCGCGTAAACCGATCAAGAAATAATCGGGGTGATTGAATAATGGCAAAGGCACCTATTCGTGCACGCAAGCGTGTAAGAAAGACAGTCTCTGACGGTGTGGCTCATATCCATGCTTCTTTCAACAACACCATCGTTACTATTACAGATCGTCAAGGTAACGCATTGGGTTGGGCAACAGCAGGTGGTTCCGGTTTCCGTGGATCTCGTAAGTCTACTCCGTTTGCAGCGCAAGTTGCAGCAGAGCGCTGCGCTGACGCAGTGAAAGAATACGGTATCAAGAATCTGGAAGTTATGGTTAAAGGACCTGGTCCGGGCCGTGAGTCTACTATCCGTGCGTTAAACGCGGCTGGTTTCCGCATCACTAATATTACTGATGTGACTCCGATCCCTCATAACGGTTGTCGTCCGCCGAAAAAGCGCCGCGTATAACGCTGCTTTTAGGTTTGTTGGAGAGAGAAAATGGCAAGATATTTGGGTCCTAAGCTCAAGCTGAGCCGTCGTGAGGGCACAGACCTGTTCCTTAAGTCTGGCGTTCGCGCGATTGACACCAAGTGTAAGATTGAACAACCACCTGGCCAGCACGGTGCGCGTAAACCGCGTCTGTCTGACTACGGTGTGCAGTTACGTGAGAAACAAAAAGTTCGCCGTATCTATGGTGTTCTAGAACGTCAATTCCGTAACTACTATAAAGAAGCAGCACGTCTGAAAGGCAACACAGGTGCAAACCTGTTGCAACTGCTGGAAGGTCGTCTGGATAACGTAGTTTACCGTATGGGCTTTGGCGCAACTCGTGCTGAATCACGTCAGCTGGTTAGTCATAAAGCTATCATGGTAAATGGTCGCGTTGTTAACATCGCTTCTTATCAGGTATCTCCGAATGACGTAGTCAGCATCCGTGAGAAAGCTAAAAAGCAGTCTCGTGTTAAGGCAGCTTTGGAGCTGGCTGAGCAGCGTGAAAAGCCGACTTGGCTGGAAGTTGATGCTGTCAAGATGGAAGGTGTGTTCAAACGTATTCCTGAACGTACTGATCTGTCTGCGGACATTAACGAACACCTGATCGTCGAGCTTTACTCCAAGTAAAGCTTAGTACCAAAGAGAGGACACAATGCAGGGTTCTGTGACAGAGTTTCTAAAACCGCGCCTGGTAGATATCGAGCAAGTCAGTTCGACGCACGCCAAGGTGACCCTTGAGCCGTTAGAGCGTGGCTTTGGCCATACTCTCGGCAACGCACTGCGCCGTATTCTGCTTTCATCTATGCCGGGTTGCGCGGTGACCGAGGTTGAGATTGATGGTGTACTGCATGAGTACAGCACCAAAGAAGGCGTACAGGAAGATATCCTGGAGATCCTGCTCAACCTGAAAGGGCTGGCGGTGAGAGTTCAGGGTAAAGATGAAGTTATTCTTACCCTGAATAAGTCTGGCATTGGCCCTGTGACTGCAGCCGATATCACCCATGACGGGGATGTCGAAATCGTCAAGCCGCAGCACGTTATCTGCCACCTGACCGATGAGAACGCATCTATTAGTATGCGTATCAAAGTTCAACGTGGTCGTGGTTATGTGCCGGCTTCTGCCCGAATTCATTCGGAAGAAGATGAGCGCCCGATTGGTCGTCTGTTAGTAGACGCATGCTATAGCCCTGTAGAGCGTATTGCCTACAATGTTGAAGCAGCGCGTGTAGAACAGCGTACCGACCTGGACAAGTTGGTTATCGAGATGGAAACCAATGGTACGATCGATCCTGAAGAGGCGATCCGCCGTGCGGCAACTATCTTGGCTGAACAGCTTGAAGCTTTCGTTGATTTACGAGATGTACGTCAGCCGGAAGTTAAAGAAGAGAAGCCAGAGTTCGATCCGATCCTGCTGCGCCCTGTTGACGATCTGGAATTGACTGTCCGCTCTGCTAACTGCCTCAAGGCAGAAGCTATCCACTACATCGGTGATCTGGTACAGCGTACCGAGGTTGAGTTGCTGAAAACGCCGAACCTGGGTAAAAAATCTCTTACTGAGATTAAAGACGTGCTTGCTTCACGTGGTCTTTCTTTAGGCATGCGCCTAGAAAATTGGCCACCAGCTAGCATTGCTGACGAGTAACCGGATCACAGGTTAAGGTTTTACTGAGAAGGATAAGGTCATGCGCCATCGTAAGAGTGGTCGTCAACTGAACCGTAACAGCAGCCATCGCCAGGCTATGTTCCGTAACATGGCCGGCTCTTTGGTTCGTCATGAGATAATCAAGACGACCCTGCCGAAAGCGAAAGAGCTGCGTCGCGTTGTTGAGCCGCTGATTACTCTTGCCAAGACCGACAGCGTAGCTAATCGTCGTCTGGCATTCGCCCGTACTCGTGATAACGAGATCGTGGCAAAACTGTTTAACGAGCTAGGCCCGCGTTTCGCGAGCCGCGCCGGTGGTTACACTCGCATTCTGAAGTGTGGCTTCCGTGCAGGCGACAACGCACCGATGGCTTACATCGAGTTAGTTGATCGTGCTGCATCGCAAGCAGAAGTAGTTGCTGCAGAGTAATCTGTAAACGCGTAAAAAAACCGGGCTTGCCCGGTTTTTTTACGTCTACAATATCAGTGATATGCGTTTATCCTTCCCATATATTGCCAATCCTCTCTTATTATTTTGCTACCGATCCTTTAACCTTAACTATTCTTCGATTTTATAAAGTCTGATCTCTTGGTCGTGATATGGAATTAATTGATGAATGGGCGGAACGACGCATTATTGATGCTCAGCAAAAGGGCGAACTCGATAATCTGTCAGGCAGCGGTAAACCACTACAGCTAGATGATGACTCCCTAGTTCCTCTTGATTTGAGAGCAGGTTACAGATTACTGAGAAATGCAGGGTACCTCCCCGTTGAATTGCAGGATCGTCAAGAAGCGCTTACTGTCGCCGAATTGTTGTCACAGATAGATATGCAGCACGATAACTACCAGAATTTACATAAGCGCTTGGCATTATTGGAACTGAGATTGAGACAAGCAGGGTTTAGCACTGACTTTCTCCATCAGGAGTACCAACATAAAATGGTCGATAAACTGTCAAAAGAGGAGTAACTAAATGTTAAAAATTGGGCAACTCGCTAAACTGGCTGATGTTACACCAGATACTATTCGCTACTATGAGAAACAAGGAATGATGGATCATGGCAAACGGACAGAAGGTGGTTACCGACTGTATAGTGAACAAGATTTACAGCGTTTACGTTTTATCCGCTATGCGAAGCAGCTCGGGTTTACATTAGAAACTATCGCCGAATTACTGTCGATTCGTGTCGATCCTGAACATCATACCTGCCAGGAATCAAAAGCAATTGTGGATTCTCGATTACATGATGTGGAAAGTAAGATAACTGAGTTTAAAAGAATGCGTGAATCACTAAAACGCCTTAGTAATGCCTGCTGCGGAAGTACTCATGCAACGACTTATTGTTCTATTCTGGAAGCACTGGAACAAGGGGCGACTGAAGAACCCGCTAAAGACTAAATTTTAGGTGGGTAGTTTAAATCAGCTTACATTAGCAGTATTATGCGTAGGATTTTTAATCAATAAATTTATCAGTGAGGTTTTATTATGGCGGTATATCGACATACCAAGGGGAAAATTAAGGATAATGCGCTAGAAGCATTACTCCATGACCCACTTTTCAGGCAACGTATCGAGCAGAACAGTAAAGGAAAAGGAAGTTATCGGCGTAAAGAAAAATACGCAAAAGGTGGTAACTGGGAGGCCAGTGGTAAGCAATCAATAGATTCATTACCACTGGTCTTCTGATTTGAAAGCAGTAAAAAGCCATCATATGATGGCTTTTACGGTTATCAAAACTGAACTTACTTTGATTGCTGCGCTTTCAGTAAATCACGAATCTCGGCTAACAGCTTTTCTTCTGTTGTTGGTGCTGGCGGTGCTGCAGGCTCTTCCGCTTTTTCACGGCGCATTTTATTCATTAGTTTCACTGCAGAAAATATAGCGAGTGCCACAATAACAAAATCGAAAATGCTCTGAATGAATGTACCGTAGTTCATTACTACAGCAGGTATAGTCCCTTCAGCAGCACGTAATATGAAATGGAATTGCTTGAAGTCGACCCCCCCAAGCAATAAGCCAAGTGGCGGCATGATGATGTCGGCAACAAGTGAAGAAACAATTCTGCCAAATGCGGCACCAATAATTACCCCGACTGCCAAATCGACCACATTGCCACGCATGGCAAATTCACGAAATTCCTTCATAAAACTCATAAATGACACCCCCTTTAAAAATGAATGACTTAATCTTAGCTAAATAAAACTCGGTAGAACCATAATTATAGAAAATTTTCCCACTATCTACGGAAATAGTTTTAATTTATAAATGGGTTCGAACTAGTTAATTATTAATAATTACAGGAAGAATGGGCTTGGTTGGAACAAACGCTCCACATCGGGCACGAATTTCTTGTGAGTAATAAACATCACTACGTGGTCACCCTGTTTAATTATGGAGTTGCTGTTGGCAATGATAACCTCATCCCCACGTACAATTGCCCCAATGGTAGTACCTGGTGGTAACTTTATATCCTCAACCATTCGGCCAACAACTTTTGATGTGGTTTCATCACCGTGGGCAATTGCTTCGATTGCCTCAGCAACACCTCGCCTTAATGAAGAAACACTGACAATATCCGCTTTACGGACATGACCTAAAAGGGCTGAAATAGTGGCCTGCTGTGGTGAGATGACAATATCAATAACGCTTCCTTGAACCAGATCGACATAGGCGCTACGTTGGATTAATACCATTGCCTTTTTTGCGCCCATCCGTTTTGCCAGCATCGCGGACATAATATTGGCTTCATCGTCATTGGTAATGGCAATAAAGACATCGACCTGTTCAATATGCTCTTCTGCCAGCAGTTCCTGGTCTGACGCATCGCCATAAAATACGATAGTATCGTGTAACATCTCGGCTAATTCGGCGGCTCGCTGCGGGTTACGCTCAATTAATTTTACACTGTAATCTTTTTCTAATCGTAGGGCTAAACCGGCTCCGACATTACCACCGCCAACAATCATAATGCGCTTATAGGGTTTTTCAAGACGTTGTAACTCACTCATTACAGCGCGGATATGCTGTGAGGCAGCAACAAAGAAGACTTCATCACCTGCTTCAATGATAGTTGAGCCCTGTGGACGAATTGGTCGGTCTTGACGAAAGATTGCTGCCACTCTGGTATCAATATGAGGCATATGTTCACGCAGAGAGGATAATGCATTCCCCACCAATGGGCCGCCATAATAGGCTTTTACCGCCGCAATACTGACCTTACCTTCAGCAAAATTAACTACCTGTAATGCACCAGGATATTCGATTAGTTTATAGATATTATCGATAACTAGCTGTTCCGGTGATATCAAATGGTCAATGGGTACCGCTTCTGGCAGAAAAAGCTTATCAGCTTCACGAATATATTCAGCCGAACGGATACGTGCGATGCGATTTGGTGTATTAAATAGTGAATACGCAATTTGGCAGGCAACCATATTGGTTTCATCAGAATTGGTCACTGCAACCAACATATCGGCATCTTCAGCCCCCGCTTCCCGCAAGACTCTCGGATGCGATCCATGCCCTTGTACTACACGCAGATCAAATTTATCTTGCAACTGGCGTAGGCGGCCAGAGTCAACATCCACAACGGTGATATCGTTGTTCTCGCCTACCAGATTTTCTGCCAGGGTTCCGCCAACTTGCCCCGCCCCAAGAATAATTATTTTCATAGCGTTCTCTGTTCCACACTGAAATTAGGTTTTGAGGCATAGCCAAAGCCACGATTATCTTTTGATTAACTTCGCATAAAAGAAACCATCGCCATCCTCAGGGTGTGGCAAGTTTTGTTTACCGGGAGTCGCGTTAGTACCAGTTTCAACCAATTCTGCTTCACAATGTCGTTGCAGGAAAGCGGCTATCTGTTGCTGATTCTCTTGCGGCAATATCGAACAAGTAGCATAAACCATTACGCCACCTTTCTTCAGTCTAGGCCAGATAGCTTCAATGATCTCAGATTGTAATTCTGCCAGATCGGCAATATCACTGTCTCGGCGCAACCATTTGATATCAGGGTGGCGACGAATCACACCGGTGGCAGAGCAAGGTGCATCTAGCAGAATACGATCAAATTGCTGATCGTCACACCATGCATCCGGGGTTCGACCATCGCCGACTCGCACCACTGCATGTAATTTCAGACGTTGTAAATTTTCCTTAACCCGGCTGAGCCGTTGTTCATCAATATCCACAGCTAATACATGTGCTTTTGGCGCAGCTTCGAGGATGTGTGTTGTTTTACCGCCCGGAGCGGCACATAAATCAAGGATCTGTTCACCATTTTGCGGATCAAGTAGATCAACACAACCTTGGGCTGAAGCATCTTGCACTGTTACCCAGCCTTGTTCGAAACCAGGCAGATCATTGACGGCGCACGGGGCAATAAGCCGTACTGCGTCGGGATAAAAGGCATGAGGTTCTGCATCTATCTCCGCTTGCATTAACAGCTCGAGATATTCACCGCGGGTATGATGGAGACGATTTACCCGAAGCCACATTGGTGGCTTTTGGTTATTCGCGTCCACAATCTGCTGCCATTGTTCTGGATAGGCTTGCTTAATACGCGCTAATAACCAGCTAGGATGCAGGTAACGGCTATCACTATTTGCAGCGCGCTCCAGTAATTCCACTTGCTGACGTTGGAATTGACGTAGTACACCGTTGATCAACCCTTTTAGTTGCGGACGTTTCAGCGCAGTGGCACCTTCAACCGTTTCGGCTAAAGCAGCATGTGGCGGAATCCGGGTATAAACCAACTGGTATAGCCCGATCATAATCAGGTAGTGAAAAACACGCTGTTTACCGGTCATTGGGCGCGCCATCAACTGCTGGATACACCACTCTAGCTGTGGTAGAACACGCAAAGTGCCAAAACACAACTCCTGTAGCAATGCGCGGTCTTTATCGGAAATATTTTTCTGTAGCCCAGGCAAAACGGTACTGAGCGATTGCCCCTGATCCAATACCTGGCTAATTGCTTTAGCAGCGATGCTGCGGAGATTATATGTGTTTTTCATAACCAAAAAAGCCGACAAACGTCAGCAAATAAAGGGAAAGTGGCCCGATGATGAAGTATCGGGCGATGAAACCTACATCCGTCATCTTTCAAGTTGCAGGGGTGTTGGCTGATCTCGTTACTTGACCATCTCTGGACCGGCCTTCCTGCATCTTGACATCTATTAGGTATATAGCTGTAGCTGCTGAGTTATTATGCTAGTTGACTACCGGGCGCAAACCATTCGCGACGTGAATTTAATAAGTCAGCTGCGGACATGGCTTTCTTGCCGGCTGGTTGCAGTTGCGTGATATTTAAAACGCCATCTGCGGTAGCCACTTGGATCCCATGTTTATCTGCATGAATGATGGTTCCGGGCTTGGTATTATCTACTTTAGGGAGTACCTGTGCCTGCCAGACCTTGATGAGCTGTTCATCAACGACAAAATAGCTAACTGGCCAAGGATTAAAAGCACGAATACAGCGTTCTAACTGAGCCGCAGAAAGTGACCAATCTAATTTGGCCTCCTCTTTACTTAGCTTTTCTGCATAAGTGGCTTGTGCTTCATTTTGTACTTCCGGCTGTGCACTGCCTTGCGCTAATTGCTGCAATGTTATCAATAAGCCCTGAGGCCCTAATTGCGCCAGCTTATCGTACATTGTCGCACTGGTATCATCCGGCTGAATGTCACATTCAATTTTATGTAGCATATCTCCGGTGTCTAGCCCAACATCCATTTGCATGATTGTTACCCCAGTTTTTGCATCACCGGCCCATACTGAACGTTGGATAGGCGCAGCACCACGCCAGCGTGGTAATAGGGAACCATGGACGTTAATACAGCCTAATCGCGGCATTGCCAAAACAGATGCAGGCAAAATCAGACCATAGGCAACTACGACCATAATATCAGCATTCAGATCAGCCACGAGATGTTGGTTCTCCTCGGGTCGTAGCGATTTCGGCTGAAAAACGGGAATACTTTGTTGTTCTGCCAATACCTTCACTGGGCTCGGGGTCAGTTTATTACCTCGGCCAGCGGGACGGTCCGGTTGAGTGAAAACACCAACAATCTGATGTTGGGAAGACAACAGCGCGCCAAGATGGCGCGCTGCAAAATCAGGCGTTCCTGCAAAAATAATCCGCAAAGAGTCAGACACGTTGGTTTCCTGCATTAGATGGGGTTAGTCGGCTCGGGCATTTAACTTGGCCATTTTCTCCAACTTTTGGCGGATACGCTGACGTTTCAGCGGCGATAAATAGTCCACAAACAGTTTGCCAACCAAATGGTCCATTTCGTGCTGAATACAGATTGCTAATAAATCATCCGCTTCCAGTTCGAACGGTTTACCATCACGGTCCAGCGCTCTGATTTTTACTTTTTCAGCGCGAGGGACTAATGCCCGTTGCTCAGGAATTGATAAGCAACCTTCTTCAATGCCGGTTTCACCGCTTTTCTCCAACAGCTCTGGGTTAATCAACACCAGGCGTTGGTCACGATTTTCCGAAACATCAATCACGATAATTTGTTTATGAACATCCACTTGGGTTGCGGCAAGGCCAATGCCTTCCTCTGCGTACATGGTCTCGAACATGTCGTCCACAATACGCTGGATTTCGCCATTGACTTCTTTTACCGGCGCAGCAATTTTGCGCAGCCGCTCATCTGGGTAATGTAATACTTGTAATACTGACATAAATATCTAGATCTGCGTCCGAGTAGTGAATGATATTCAATCTCTATTCTAGACATTTCCGGCTCTGATTGACAGCATCGTCTACCAATTGAACAAATCGGTGTCAGCATAGAAAGCAAGCCAGGGAGGCAATATGTTAGCGGCTGAATTATGGCTCAGGATGAGCAAGGTTAAGGGATTTGGGGTAGTGAAAAGCAGTGCATTGGTCAGACGGTTACTTGTCCGTGGTGATGTCCACCCCGGCAGATTGGCTGCTTACGGATTGGATGCTCAGCAATGCCAGCAGTTTTATCAAGTAGATCCCCGCTATATTGAGGCCAGTTTAACTTGGCTGAGTCAGCCTTCTCACCACTTATTAGCCTACGGTGAGCCAAGCTATCCACCCCGTTTGGCTCATATCTCTGCCGCTCCTCTGGTGCTGTTTGTTTCTGGCGAGCTCGATGTGTTGTATCGCTCTCAGATTGCCATGGTGGGTAGCCGTCATTTCAGCCACTATGGTGAGCAGTGGGGCTGTTACTTTGCTTCAGAACTGGCTCGAACGGGGTTGGTTATCACCAGTGGTCTGGCAATTGGGATTGATGGGATTTGTCATCAAGCGGCTTTGAATGCTAAAGGAAAGACCATCGCGGTATTAGGTAGCGGGTTGGAGAACATATATCCACGTCGACATCGTCATCTGGCCAAAGACATTGAGTGCCAAGGTGGAGCTCTGGTCTCTGAGTTTTTGACAACAGCATTGCCGGTCGCTGCCCATTTCCCCAGAAGGAATCGTATTATCAGTGGGCTAAGTTCTGCTGTATTAGTGGTTGAAGCTACGCTGAAAAGTGGCTCTTTGATTACTGCCCGCTATGCTATAGAGCAAGGGAGAGATGTTTTTGCTTTACCGGGGCCATTAGGGAGTGCAACCAGCGAAGGTGTGCACTGGCTGATTCAACAAGGCGCATATCTGGCGAGGTCAGCACAAGAGATAGCTACACAAGTGGGCGGTTCACTTCAATGGATATCATTGCCCGGGAAAGTAACTATTTCTGCATCAGAGGAGCAAGTTGAATTGCCATTTGCTGATGTGTTGGCTAACGTAGGAGATGAGGTGACACCCGTTGATGTCGTCGCCGAACGTGCCGGCCAACCTGTGCCAGATATCGTCAGCAAATTGCTTGAGCTGGAGTTAGCAGGGTGGATCGCAGCTGTACCCGGCGGCTATGTCCGATTAAGGAGGGCAGGCCATGTTCGACGTTTTAATTTACTTATTTGAAACTTATATGCATAACGAGTCGGAAATGCTTGTTGATCAAGACAAAATTACTGACGATCTTGCTGACGCAGGTTTCTATCGTGAGGATATCAACAACGCCCTGAACTGGTTAGAGGCTCTCGCAGACCTACAAGAAGGGCAGAAAGCACCTTATCTTTATGCTGCGGATCCGCAAGCATTGCGGATTTATACGGCGGAAGAAGCCCAACGTCTGGATACCACTTGTCGCGGCTTCATCCTATTTCTTGAGCAAATTCAGGTGTTACATCTTGATACCCGTGAGATGGTCATCGACCGTATTATGGCGTTGGACTCTAATGAGATTGACTTGGAGGATCTCAAATGGGTTGTGCTGATGGTGCTGTTTAACATTCCGGGTTATGAAAGTGCCTATCAGCAGATGGAAGAGCTACTTTTTGAAGTCAATGAAGGTTATTTGCACTAAGTGGTAGTATCGCTGGCTAATAACCTTATATAGAAGGCGTTATGACGAAAACAGTTATTGCCAAGGATAATGGGTCGTGTCCTGAATGTGGATCGGCTTTAGTCATTCGTAGTGGGGGTCATGGCCCATTCCTTGGTTGTTCACATTATCCCGGCTGCCAGTACATGCGCCCGTTGAAAGCGCAATCTGATGGGCATATCGTGAAAGTTCTTGAAGGACAATATTGCCCTGAATGCGGTTCAGAAATGGTGTTACGGCAAGGGCGTTTTGGTATGTTTATTGGTTGTAGCCAATATCCACAATGTGATCATACTGAAGTTATTGATAAGCCTGATGAAACAGCGATTGATTGCCCACAATGTGGCCAAGGCAAGTTACTACAGCGCAAGTCCCGGTTTGGAAAGATCTTCCACGCCTGCAATCGCTATCCCGATTGCCAGTTTACAATTAATCAGCAACCCATTGCCGGAGAGTGTGCGTATTGCCACTATTCCTTGTTAATGGAAAAGAGAACCGCGCAAGGCGTAAAACGTTTTTGCGCTAGCAAGTTATGTGGGAAGGCAGTGGTAAGTGAGTAATAACAGCGTGAATAAACAAGAAAATAGTGGTGCTCTGTCAGATGTATTGCGGGCTTTGCAACAAGAAGAGGTCATCGCTTATCCAACAGAAGCCGTTTTTGGTTTAGGTTGTGACCCTGATAGTGAAAAAGCAGTAAATGCTTTATTAGCTTTAAAACAGCGGCCATGGCAAAAAGGTTTGATCTTAATCGCCGCTAACTATGAGCAGTTGAAGCCATATATTGATGACTCAATGCTGAATACAGCGCAACAGGAAATGCTCTTCTCCTGTTGGCCTGGGCCGGTAACATGGGTTATTCCAGCGCGCGCTAAGACACCGCGTTGGTTAACAGGCAGTTTTAGCTCATTGGCTGTAAGGGTGAGTGACCACCCACTGGTACAGCAGCTTTGCTCGCAATATGGCAAGCCACTGGTTTCAACCAGTGCCAACTTAAGCGGTCACGAGCCATGCCGTACAGAAACTGAAGTGAGAATGCAATTTGGCCCTTTTCTCCCAGTGCTCTCTGGCGAGGTGGGTGGTCGTTTGAATCCATCTGAAATAAGAGATGCGTTAACCGGTAAGCAATTTCGCCAAGGATAGAAAGTAGCATGGATCAGAATTTCGCAGTGTTTGGTAACCCCATTGGGCACAGTAAGTCGCCAAGGATTCATGCGCTTTTTGCCGAGCAGACAGGTATAGAGCATCAATACGGTATGGTATTAGCCGCTCATGGCGCTTTTGAGGAAACGTTAACGTCGTTTTTTGCAGATGGTGCATTAGGCGCGAACATTACCACGCCGTTTAAAGAGCGCGCTTATGCCAAATGTGATGAACTAACCGATCGTGCGTCACTGGCAGGTGCTGTCAATACTATCAAGCAATTAGAAGACGGGCGCTTGTTAGGTGATAATACGGACGGTATTGGTTTGCTCAGTGATCTTGAGCGCCAGGGTTTGATCCGAGTCTCTGATCGGATCTTATTGGTGGGCGCGGGGGGGGCTGCGCGCGGTGTGATCTTGCCGTTACTCTCTTATGGATGCACTGTGGTCATCACTAACCGGACTTATAGCCGCGCACAGCAGCTTGCCGAAGTCTTTCATCATTTGGGTGATATCGAGGCTGCCGAAATGCAGGCGCTGAGTGGACAGCAGTTTGACTTAATCATAAATGCTACCGCTGCTGGAATTCATGGCGAAGTACCAAACTTATCTAAAGATATTATGAGTCCTGCAACACGTTGCTATGACATGTTTTATCAAGTGGGGGATACACCATTTTTAGCTTGGGCTAAGCAGTTGGGTGTGGCGAGTTACGCTGATGGCTTAGGGATGCTGGTGGGGCAGGCAGCCCATGCTTTCAAACTTTGGCATGGTGTGATGCCACAGATAACACCGGTGCTAAATAAGTTGCGTGATGAACTGAGTCGATAGAAAGATATTCAATAATGCAGGGAAGGTAATGATTTACTCCCTGCATCTTATGTTACTGCTTATTTAGTTTCTATCAGATAGTCATCTTTCCAGCGTACGTAGTTGCTCGCAGAATAAAGTAGGCCTTCTAATTCTGCCGGCGTTAAAGGGCGAACTTGTCTGGCTGGGCTCCCCATATAGAGGTAACCACTGACTAATCGTTTACCTGGGGAAACCAGACTCCCCGCGCCAATCATCACATCATCTTCGATAACTGCACCATCTAACAAAATAGACCCCATCCCCACCAGTACCCGATTGCCAATAGTACAACCGTGGAGCATCGCTTTATGGCCAACAGTAACGTCTTCACCAATAACTAGGGGGTTCCCTTCAGGATTATGCTCTGAATGATGGGTTACGTGTAACACACTACCATCTTGAATATTTGAACGAGCGCCAATGACGACCTGATTAACATCACCACGAATAGCAACCAACGGCCAGACACTGACATCATCACCCAAAATGACATTACCAATGATCACGCTCGATCCATCGATCATCACGCGTTTACCAAGAGTAGGTGAATAATGAAGATAAGGGCGGATAGGGTCGGACATAGCAATAGCCTCTCAATAAGATCACACTTTACCGGCAATACTAGCCTTTGCTGATGGAATTACAACCAATCGACCGTAGGGATCATAGGGAAAATGCAGCGGATCGACCAAGATCTGCACGTAAGGAGTGAAAAGTATTCAAACAGTAGAAAAAGGCGAAAAAAGAGTTGTGCAAAAAATTCGACTCCCTATAATGCGCATCCATCGAGACGGCACACAACGAATCAAGTAGTTAAGTGACCGGCAAAGAGAACAGAGAAATTCAACGAAATTAGTAGTTGACTCTGAATGAGGAAAGCGTAATATGCGCACCTCGCGTTACCAACCACCGGTTGCTAACGCACTGCTCTTTAACAATTTATCAGACAATCTGTGTGGGCACTCGCAAGACGATATCGAAGCCTGTTTCGGCAGGCAGAAGAAATATCAAAGTCTTGAAGAGTGACCAAAGCAGTACACATTTGAACTTCGGTTCGAATGCTTATTTGCAGAAAGTAATCTTTGAGCATCGCTGCTTTTATTAGCAGCAAATCAAACAAATCTTAAATTGAAGAGTTTGATCATGGCTCAGATTGAACGCTGGCGGCAGGCCTAACACATGCAAGTCGAGCGGCAGCGGGAAGTAGTTTACTACTTTGCCGGCGAGCGGCGGACGGGTGAGTAATGTCTGGGAAACTGCCTGATGGAGGGGGATAACTACTGGAAACGGTAGCTAATACCGCATGACCTCGCAAGAGCAAAGTGGGGGACCTTAGGGCCTCACGCCATCGGATGTGCCCAGATGGGATTAGCTAGTAGGTGGGGTAATGGCTCACCTAGGCGACGATCCCTAGCTGGTCTGAGAGGATGACCAGCCACACTGGAACTGAGACACGGTCCAGACTCCTACGGGAGGCAGCAGTGGGGAATATTGCACAATGGGCGCAAGCCTGATGCAGCCATGCCGCGTGTGTGAAGAAGGCCTTCGGGTTGTAAAGCACTTTCAGCGAGGAGGAAGGCAATCGTGTTAATAGCACGGTTGATTGACGTTACTCGCAGAAGAAGCACCGGCTAACTCCGTGCCAGCAGCCGCGGTAATACGGAGGGTGCAAGCGTTAATCGGAATTACTGGGCGTAAAGCGCACGCAGGCGGTTTGTTAAGTCAGATGTGAAATCCCCGCGCTTAACGTGGGAACTGCATTTGAAACTGGCAAGCTAGAGTCTTGTAGAGGGGGGTAGAATTCCAGGTGTAGCGGTGAAATGCGTAGAGATCTGGAGGAATACCGGTGGCGAAGGCGGCCCCCTGGACAAAGACTGACGCTCAGGTGCGAAAGCGTGGGGAGCAAACAGGATTAGATACCCTGGTAGTCCACGCTGTAAACGATGTCGACTTGGAGGTTGTGCCCTTGAGGCGTGGCTTCCGGAGCTAACGCGTTAAGTCGACCGCCTGGGGAGTACGGCCGCAAGGTTAAAACTCAAATGAATTGACGGGGGCCCGCACAAGCGGTGGAGCATGTGGTTTAATTCGATGCAACGCGAAGAACCTTACCTACTCTTGACATCCACAGAACTTAGCAGAGATGCTTCGGTGCCTTCGGGAACTGTGAGACAGGTGCTGCATGGCTGTCGTCAGCTCGTGTTGTGAAATGTTGGGTTAAGTCCCGCAACGAGCGCAACCCTTATCCTTTGTTGCCAGCACGTAATGGTGGGAACTCAAGGGAGACTGCCGGTGATAAACCGGAGGAAGGTGGGGATGACGTCAAGTCATCATGGCCCTTACGAGTAGGGCTACACACGTGCTACAATGGCAGATACAAAGTGAAGCGAACTCGCGAGAGCAAGCGGACCACATAAAGTCTGTCGTAGTCCGGATTGGAGTCTGCAACTCGACTCCATGAAGTCGGAATCGCTAGTAATCGTAGATCAGAATGCTACGGTGAATACGTTCCCGGGCCTTGTACACACCGCCCGTCACACCATGGGAGTGGGTTGCAAAAGAAGTAGGTAGCTTAACCTTCGGGAGGGCGCTTACCACTTTGTGATTCATGACTGGGGTGAAGTCGTAACAAGGTAACCGTAGGGGAACCTGCGGTTGGATCACCTCCTTACCTAACGATACGCATTGCGTAGTGTCCACACAGATTGTCTGATAGAAAGTAACGAGCAAATAAGGCCGGACTGAGAGATTAGTCGGGCTTTAGTACCTTGTTGGGTCTGTAGCTCAGGTGGTTAGAGCGCACCCCTGATAAGGGTGAGGTCGGTGGTTCAAGTCCACTCAGACCCACCAACTCATCCTCATAGTGCGTTACAGACACACTCGTTTATACCCATAAACGTCGCGTGACTGCGCCTTGTCTGAGAATGAGTTATGCCGATAAGGTATTTTGCTTTTTATATGGGGCTATAGCTCAGCTGGGAGAGCGCCTGCCTTGCACGCAGGAGGTCAGCGGTTCGATCCCGCTTAGCTCCACCATATAAAAAAACTATTTCAAAACGTACTGCGGTCGTAAGGCACAGTGTGTTGTGAAATATTGCTCTTTAACAATCTGGAACAAGCTGAAAATTGAAACAATACAGCTGAAACTTATCTCTCCGTAGAATTACTGAGGTAAGGATTAACCTGTATTAGAGTCTCTCAAATAATCGCAATGCCAATGTGCATTCTGATGAAGAGAGTCGCGTGAGCTAAGTGAAGGCAAGGCGTACGGCACGGAGGAAGCGGAGTGAACTTCATGTTCATGAGCATTCCGAGTACCGCACAACGCTGTATTCACGACGCGCAACCGACTTGAACAGAAGAAACACCTTTGGGTTGTGAGGTTAAGCGACTAAGCGTACACGGTGGATGCCTAGGCAGTCAGAGGCGATGAAGGGCGTGCTAATCTGCGAAAAGCGTCGGTAAGCTGATATGAAGCATTATAACCGACGATACCCGAATGGGGAAACCCAGTGCAATTCGTTGCACTATTGCATGGTGAATACATAGCCATGCAAGGCGAACCGGGGGAACTGAAACATCTAAGTACCCCGAGGAAAAGAAATCAACCGAGATTCCCCCAGTAGCGGCGAGCGAACGGGGAAGAGCCCAGAGTCTGAATCAGTTTGTGTGTTAGTGGAAGCGTCTGGAAAGTCGCACGGTACAGGGTGATAGTCCCGTACACCAAAACACACTTGCTGTGAACTCGATGAGTAGGGCGGGACACGTGACATCCTGTCTGAATATGGGGGGACCATCCTCCAAGGCTAAATACTCCTGACTGACCGATAGTGAACCAGTACCGTGAGGGAAAGGCGAAAAGAACCCCGGCGAGGGGAGTGAAATAGAACCTGAAACCGTGTACGTACAAGCAGTGGGAGCCTACTTTGTTGGGTGACTGCGTACCTTTTGTATAATGGGTCAGCGACTTATATTTTGTAGCAAGGTTAACCGAATAGGGGAGCCGTAGGGAAACCGAGTCTTAACTGGGCGTCTAGTTGCAAGGTATAGACCCGAAACCCGGTGATCTAGCCATGGGCAGGTTGAAGGTTGGGTAACACTAACTGGAGGACCGAACCGACTAATGTTGAAAAATTAGCGGATGACTTGTGGCTGGGGGTGAAAGGCCAATCAAACCGGGAGATAGCTGGTTCTCCCCGAAAGCTATTTAGGTAGCGCCTCGTGAACTCATCTTCGGGGGTAGAGCACTGTTTCGGCTAGGGGGTCATCCCGACTTACCAAACCGATGCAAACTCCGAATACCGAAGAATGTTATCACGGGAGACACACGGCGGGTGCTAACGTCCGTCGTGAAGAGGGAAACAACCCAGACCGCCAGCTAAGGTCCCAAAGTCATGGTTAAGTGGGAAACGATGTGGGAAGGCATAGACAGCCAGGATGTTGGCTTAGAAGCAGCCATCATTTAAAGAAAGCGTAATAGCTCACTGGTCGAGTCGGCCTGCGCGGAAGATGTAACGGGGCTAAACCATGCACCGAAGCTGCGGCAGCGACACTTAGGTGTTGTTGGGTAGGGGAGCGTTCTGTAAGCCGTTGAAGGTGACCTGTGAGGGTTGCTGGAGGTATCAGAAGTGCGAATGCTGACATAAGTAACGATAATGCGGGTGAAAAACCCGCACGCCGGAAGACCAAGGGTTCCTGTCCAACGTTAATCGGGGCAGGGTGAGTCGACCCCTAAGGCGAGGCTGAAAAGCGTAGTCGATGGGAAACAGGTTAATATTCCTGTACTTGGTGTTACTGCGAAGGGGGGACGGAGAAGGCTAGGCTAGCCGGGCGACGGTTGTCCCGGTTTAAGCATGTAGGCGGAGCGACTTGGTAAATCCGGTTGCTTATCAACGCTGAGGTGTGATGACGAGCCACTACGGTGGTGAAGTAGTTGATGCCAAGCTTCCAGGAAAAGCCTCTAAGCATCAGGTAACATTAAATCGTACCCCAAACCGACACAGGTGGTCAGGTAGAGAATACTCAGGCGCTTGAGAGAACTCGGGTGAAGGAACTAGGCAAAATGGTGCCGTAACTTCGGGAGAAGGCACGCTGGCATTAGGTAATGGGACTTGCTCCCGGCGCCGAAGCCAGTCGCAGATACCAGCTGGCTGCAACTGTTTAATAAAAACACAGCACTGTGCAAACACGAAAGTGGACGTATACGGTGTGACGCCTGCCCGGTGCTGGAAGGTTAATTGATGGGGTCAGCCGCAAGGCGAAGCTCTTGATCGAAGCCCCAGTAAACGGCGGCCGTAACTATAACGGTCCTAAGGTAGCGAAATTCCTTGTCGGGTAAGTTCCGACCTGCACGAATGGCGTAATGATGGCCAGGCTGTCTCCACCCGAGACTCAGTGAAATTGAACTCGCTGTGAAGATGCAGTGTACCCGCGGCAAGACGGAAAGACCCCGTGAACCTTTACTATAGCTTGACACTGAACATTGAGCCTTGATGTGTAGGATAGGTGGGAGGCATCGAAGTGTGGACGCCAGTCTGCATGGAGCCAACCTTGAAATACCACCCTTTAATGTTTGATGTTCTAACTCGGCCCCGTGATCCGGGGTGAGGACAGTGTCTGGTGGGTAGTTTGACTGGGGCGGTCTCCTCCCAAAGAGTAACGGAGGAGCACGAAGGTTAGCTAATCACGGTCGGACATCGTGAGGTTAGTGCAAAGGCATAAGCTAGCTTGACTGCGAGAGTGACGGCTCGAGCAGGTACGAAAGTAGGTCTTAGTGATCCGGTGGTTCTGAATGGAAGGGCCATCGCTCAACGGATAAAAGGTACTCCGGGGATAACAGGCTGATACCGCCCAAGAGTTCATATCGACGGCGGTGTTTGGCACCTCGATGTCGGCTCATCACATCCTGGGGCTGAAGTAGGTCCCAAGGGTATGGCTGTTCGCCATTTAAAGTGGTACGCGAGCTGGGTTTAGAACGTCGTGAGACAGTTCGGTCCCTATCTGCCGTGGGCGTTGGAAGATTGAGAGGGGCTGCTCCTAGTACGAGAGGACCGGAGTGGACGAATCACTGGTGTTCGGGTTGTCATGCCAATGGCATTGCCCGGTAGCTAAATTCGGAAGAGATAACCGCTGAAAGCATCTAAGCGGGAAACTTGCCTCGAGATGAGTCTTCCCTGGGGCTTTAAGCCCCCTGAAGGAACGTTAAAGACTATGACGTTGATAGGCTGGGTGTGTAAGTGCAGCGATGCATTGAGCTAACCAGTACTAATGATCCGTGAGGCTTAACCTTACAACACCAAAGGTGTTTTAGATTTGAGAGATAGAAATTTTCAGCGAAGTTCCGAGATTGGGCTGGCTGGCTGTGTGGAGACATATAGCGGGTTTAGTTTAGACAGAATTTGCCTGGCGGCCTTAGCGCGGTGGTCCCACCTGATCCCATGCCGAACTCAGAAGTGAAACGCCGTAGCGCCGATGGTAGTGTGGGGTCTCCCCATGCGAGAGTAGGACACTGCCAGGCATCAAATTTAGTTGTGCTGATATGGCTCAGTTGGTAGAGCGCACCCTTGGTAAGGGTGAGGTCCCCAGTTCGACTCTGGGTATCAGCACCAGTTACATGGGTTAAAGTTCGGTAGTAGTAGAAAAGAATTTACCTGGCGGCAATAGCGCGGTGGTCCCACCTGACCCCATGCCGAACTCAGAAGTGAAACGCCGTAGCGCCGATGGTAGTGTGGGGTCTCCCCATGCGAGAGTAGGACACTGCCAGGTATCAAATCAAGTAAAGACCCCATGCCAAAAGCGTGGGGTTTTTGCTTTTGTGCTATCCGAAAATAGATGTTAGTGACGAGTTTGTTGTATGCTGAAAATGTAGTTAAATCACAGATAGCCCTCAAAAATAGAGTCATAGAAAATGATAACCCTCTGCATTTGTAGAGGGTTTTTGCATTTTGGCAGTATCGAGAATATATGCCGACTGTTCACTGCACTAAGTGCTATTGAGATGGTGGTAATGAAACATTTTCAGGTTGTGGCAGATCACTCGACTTTTTACTGAAAACCCGCTATCTTCAGGCATCTAGAAGTCTAAACGTATAAACGGATATATTGAGGATATAGGCATGCCAATTAGGGTTCCTGATGAATTACCCGCAGTGAGTTTCTTACGCAATGAGAATGTCTTTGTGATGACCTCATCGCGCGCGAAAACTCAGGAAATTCGTCCCCTGAAGGTGTTGGTTCTGAATCTAATGCCTAAAAAAATTGAGACGGAGAATCAATTCCTACGTTTACTCTCTAACTCACCCTTACAGATTGATATCCAATTGCTGCGCATTGATAGCCGTGAGTCAAAAAATACGCCAGCAGAGCATCTGAATAACTTCTACTGTGACTTTGAAGATATCCAGGATCAGAATTTTGATGGGTTGATCGTGACTGGCGCACCTCTCGGTTTAGTTGATTTTTGTGACGTCGCATACTGGCCACAGATCGAGCGTATTATTGCTTGGGCAAAGGACCACGTGACCTCAACCTTGTTCGTATGCTGGGCGGTACAGGCGGCCTTAAATATCCTGTATGGCATTCCTAAGATGACTCGCGAGGTCAAACTCTCTGGTATTTACCAACACCAAACTCGAGAGCCACTGGCACTACTCACCCGAGGGTTTGATGAAACATTCCTGGCACCTCATTCTCGCTATGCCGATTTCCCACTTGAGGTGCTTAAGCAATATACAGATTTGGATATCCTAGTCTCATCAGAAGAGGCTGGAGCTTATTTGTTTGCCAGTAAAGATAAGCGAGTGGCTTTTGTTACCGGTCATCCTGAATACGACGTCGACACGCTAGCGGGTGAATATCAGCGTGATGTGGCCGCCGGTCTTAACCCACAAGTTCCACTCAATTACTTCCCTGATGACGATGCTTCTTTACCACCAAAAGCATCGTGGCGTAGCCACGGTCATCTGCTGTTTGCGAACTGGCTGAACTACTACGTGTACCAAATCACCCCATTTGATTTGCGCCATATGAATCCTACGCTCGACTGACTTTTTATCACCTCAAATGTTAATAAAGGCGGCTGAATCGATGCCGCCTGTCTATTATTCCCCAGTAAAAAAGCTTATTCCCCTTCGATAAACTGGTCTGATCTCTTTGCTAAACAATGAGTTATCTTCGAAAAACGCTAGTAATGGAAGCCTATTCCTATCTGTCTATAACACATACCTATGTTAACAATATGATAAATAAAGATTAAAAAAATATTTTAAATAAAAATGGAAATCGTTTTTGATTTTAATGATTAATTGATTATTCTTAGTCCTGTCGGGGTGAAAAATAACCATGAAATCCAGCCTTAAATTTCCAGCCGGAAGGCATTACCCGATAAGAATCCAAGAGTGACGCTACGTTAGCGTTGATGTGAATGAAGTGAGATTGGTAAGGGGAAGGGTAATGACACAACAGTTAGTTGGCACGGAGTTAGTTTTCACACCGCATTTTAATGCTGCTGAGCGGCAAGTTTTGCCAGATGAGGCCATCGAATTTTTGACCGAATTGGTGGTGAAGTTTGCTGAGCCGAGGAACAAACTCCTTGCTGCACGGGCATCGTGGCAACAGACCATTGATCAGGGTGCTTTACCTGATTTTATTTCGGAAACCAATTCCATTCGTGATGGTGACTGGAAGATTCAAGGTATTCCTACAGACTTACGTGACCGCAGAGTGGAAATCACCGGGCCGGTTGAGCGCAAGATGGTGATTAATGCCCTCAATGCCAATGTGAAAGTCTTTATGGCCGATTTTGAAGATTCATTAGCACCGAGCTGGGATAAGGTTATCGAGGGTCAAATTAACCTGCGTGATGCGGTAAAAGGCACAATTTCTTATGCAAATGAATCTGGCAAAATTTATCAGTTAAAACCTAATCCTGCCGTATTGATTGCCCGGGTTCGCGGCCTGCACTTGCCAGAGAAACATGTTAAATGGCAAGGGGAAGCAATCCCCGGAGGCTTATTCGATTTCGCATTGTATTTCTACCATAACTATAAGCAATTACTGGCCAAAGGTAGCGGCCCTTATTTTTATTTACCAAAAATGCAATCCTATCAGGAAGCCGCCTGGTGGAGTGATGTTTTCAACTTTACTGAGCAACGTTTCGATTTACCACAAGGCACCATCAAAGCCACGGTATTAATTGAAACATTACCCGCAGTATTCCAGATGGACGAGATCCTCTACCACCTGCGCCATCATATTGTTGCTCTCAATTGTGGCCGTTGGGACTATATCTTTAGTTATATCAAAACGCTGAAGAATCACAGTGATCGTGTATTACCGGATCGCCAGTCAGTGACGATGACGAAACCTTTCCTCAGTGCCTACTCTCGCCTGCTGATCAAGACATGTCATAAGCGTGGTGCGTTGGCGATGGGCGGCATGGCGGCCTTTATCCCGAATAAAGATGCAGAAAAGAATGCTCTGGTACTGGATAAAGTTCGTGCTGACAAAGAGTTGGAAGCCAGCAATGGTCATGACGGTACTTGGGTTGCGCACCCAGGGCTGGCAGATACCGTGATGGAGGTCTTCAATCGGGTATTAGGTTCACGGCCAAATCAGTTAGAGGTCACGCGTGAGCAGGATAAACCGATCACGGCTGCTGAGTTATTGGAGCCTTGCACTGGCGATCGTACTGAAGAAGGGATGCGAGCCAATATTCGGGTGGCAGTGCAATATATTGAGGCATGGATCTCTGGCAATGGGTGCGTACCAATTTATGGCCTGATGGAAGATGCCGCAACAGCAGAGATTTCGCGTACTTCTATTTGGCAATGGATCCATCACCAGAAAAGCTTGAGTAATGGCCAGACGGTGACCAAAGAACTGTTCCGCAGCATGTTGAGTGAAGAAATGCAGGTAGTGAAGCTTGAGCTTGGCGCAGAGCGCTTTGATGGCGGGCGGTTTGAAGAAGCCGCGCGTCTGATGGAGCGAATTACAACACAAGACGAGCTTATCGACTTCCTGACGCTACCAGGCTATGCATTACTGGCCTAAAACACCCTTCGTCCTTGAAGCCGCAGCGGTGTTAGCTACGTTCGTTCACCCGAATCACTGACTTGTGTCAGCTCATCGGGATTCGTTCGCTTGCTGCCTACCTGCAACTCCAATGACTTTGGGTATCACACCCTATTTAACCCTACAAAATTGAATAATAAGGAATATCGCCATGACTACCTCTCGTACTCAACAAATTCAGCAGTTGGAACAGGAATGGACATCGCCGCGCTGGAAAGGTATCACCCGACCATATAGCGCAGAAGAGGTGATTAAACTGCGCGGTTCAGTAAATCCTGAATGCACGCTGGCGCAGCACGGAGCACATAAACTGTGGGAATTACTGCATGGTGGTGCGCGCAAAGGGTATATCAACTGTCTCGGTGCGTTAACCGGTGGTCAGGCTCTGCAACAAGCGAAAGCCGGTGTTGAGGCAATTTATCTGTCGGGCTGGCAGGTTGCCGCCGATGCGAATACCGCCTCTAGCATGTATCCCGATCAGTCGTTATATCCAGTCGACTCGGTCCCTGCGGTGGTTAAAAGAATTAATAATAGCTTCCGCCGCGCGGATCAGATTCAGTGGTCGAATAATATTGAACCGGGTAGCAAAGGGTATACCGACTATTTCCTGCCGATTGTGGCTGATGCTGAAGCCGGTTTTGGTGGTGTGCTGAATGCTTTTGAATTGATGAAAGCTATGATTGAAGCTGGCGCGGCGGGGGTGCATTTTGAAGACCAACTGGCTGCGGTGAAGAAATGTGGTCATATGGGCGGTAAGGTGTTGGTGCCGACTCAAGAAGCGATTCAAAAATTGGTTGCTGCCCGTTTAGCCGCCGATGTTCTGGGTGTGCCAACCTTGTTGATTGCCCGTACTGATGCTGATGCGGCTGATTTACTGACTTCTGATTGCGACCCATATGACAGTGAATTCGTGACCGGCGAGCGCACAGCCGAAGGCTTCTTCCGCACACATGCCGGTATTGAGCAAGCGATCAGCCGTGGTTTGGCCTATGCCCCTTATGCTGATTTGGTCTGGTGTGAAACCTCTACGCCGGACCTGGAACTGGCTAAACGCTTCGCGCAGGCGATTCATGCGAAATTCCCTGGTAAATTATTGGCTTATAACTGCTCGCCATCATTTAACTGGAAAAAGAATCTGACCGACCAGCAGATTGCCAGCTTCCAGGATGATCTGTCGGCGATGGGTTACAAATACCAGTTTATTACCCTGGCAGGCATCCACAGCATGTGGTTCAACATGTTTGATTTAGCCCATGCTTATGCGCAGGGCGAAGGCATGAAGCACTATGTTGAGAAAGTGCAGCAGCCAGAATTTGCATCAGCTGAGCGCGGTTATACCTTTGCATCCCATCAGCAAGAAGTGGGTACGGGCTACTTTGATAAAGTCACCAATATCATTCAGGGTGGCGAATCATCGGTGACGGCATTGACTG
This sequence comes from Yersinia sp. 2541 StPb PI, assembly GCF_052217145.1. NCBI lineage: Bacteria > Pseudomonadati > Pseudomonadota > Gammaproteobacteria > Enterobacterales > Yersiniaceae > Yersinia > Yersinia sp. 2541 StPb PI. The sequence continues at coordinate 342,211 of NZ_JAZGQB010000001.1, forward strand.
GCTCGACGGAAGAACAGCAATTCTAAATGCGGTTTGATTGAACGCGTGTCTTTCAGGAGCCTGCATATGCAGGCTCTGTTCCGTATGGCGGGGGTGAGTATGGCGGTAAAACTGGAACGATTAATCGCTCAGACAATCTTGCAGGGCTTCGATGCACAATATGGTCGCTTTCTAGAGGTTACTGCCAGCGCTCAACACCGTTTTGAGCAGGCGGACTGGCATGCCGTTCAGCAGGCGATGAAGAAGCGTATTCACCTCTATGACCACCATGTCGGTCTGGTGGTTGAGCAACTAAAGCACATCACCGATCAGCGCTGTTTTGATGCAGAATTTCTGGCACGGGTAAAAGAGATCTACACCGAGTTGTTGCCGGATTACCCGCGTTTTGAAATTGCGGAGAGTTTTTTTAATTCTGTTTACTGCCGCTTGTTTAAGCACCGTGATTTAACGCCGGATAAGCTGTTTGTTTTCAGCTCGCAACCGGAGCGGCGCTTTCGTGAGATCCCCCGCCCGTTAGCGCGCGATTTTTCCCCAAAAGGGGATCTGAGTGGCATGTTGCAGATGGTTCTTAGTGATTTGCCGCTACGTTTGCCGTGGGAAGATCTGCCGCGTGATATCGGCTATATCACAGAGGCTCTTCGGCAAGCATTCCCTGATGAGCAACTGATAGGCGCACGGTTTCAAATCGCTAATGAACTGTTTTATCGCAATAAAGCGGCTTGGTTAGTGGGTAAACTGCGGTTGGCTGAAGGGATTTATCCCTTCCTGCTCCCCATCCATCACAATGAATCTGGCGCCCTATTTATTGATACTTGCCTCACCGGTAAAGCGGAGGCCAGCATTGTGTTCGGTTTTGCTCGCTCTTACTTTATGGTTTATGCCCCGCTGCCAGCGGCAATGGTGGAATGGCTACGGGAAATATTACCGGGTAAATCGACAGCTGAGCTGTATATGGCAATTGGTTGCCAGAAACACGGCAAAACTGAAAGTTATCGTGAATACCTCACCTTTGTTCATCAATCCAGTGAACAGTTTATTATCGCCCCAGGGGTTAAAGGCATGGTGATGCTGGTGTTTACCCTACCGTCATTTGATCGGGTATTTAAGGTCATTAAGGATCAGTTTGCGCCGCAAAAAGAGGTCAGCCAGGCACGAGTTTTAGAGTGCTATCAATTGGTTAAAGAGCATGACCGCGTCGGGCGCATGGCGGATACTCAAGAGTATGAGAATTTTGTTATTGATAAGCAGCGGATAAGCCCGGAGTTACTGGCCGAACTACAACGGGAAGTGCCGGAAAAGTTAGAAGATTTAGGCGACCAAATCATTATTAAGCATCTCTATATGGAGCGGCGGATGACGCCATTGAACCTTTATATGGAGCAGGCCAATGATCAGCAACTAAAGGATGCTATCGAGGAGTATGGTAATGCCATTAAGCAGTTGGCTGCGGCAAATATCTTCCCCGGTGATATGTTATTTAAGAACTTTGGTGTGACCCGCCATGGTCGCGTGGTGTTCTATGATTACGATGAAATTTGCTATATGACAGAGGTGAATTTCCGCGATATTCCGCCAGCGCGCTACCCGGAAGATGAGATGGCCAGCGAGCCGTGGTATAGCGTATCGCCCAATGATGTATTCCCTGAAGAGTTTCGTCATTTCTTATGCACTGATCTGAAAATACGGCATTTTTTTGAGGAGATGCACAGCGACCTGTTTCACGCCAGCTATTGGCGTGGGTTGCAGCAGCGTATTAGGGACGGGCATGTGGAGGATGTTTTTGCCTATCGCCGTAAGCAGCGCTTCTCCCAGCGGACGTTAAATTAACGGCTACTGCGCGTGCGGATTTTGGGTTTGCGCTGTGCTCGAACTCCTCACGTATTACATATACGCTCCGGGTTCTGCGCGCAGGGCGTACCCAAACTCCTTTCGCTCGCTACGCCTTGATTGAATACAAGCGCGTAAGCGACCGGAGCGCCCCGAGGCGCGGTAAACCCGTCGATCATTGCGCTTAATCTACGGCGTCTTTACCATCTGCCTGTTCTCACCGAACGAAAAAGTTTTTATGCATTCGATTTTTTAACTAATTACGATTCCCGCCACCATAGGATTGAGTGATTTCTTTCGCAGCATGAATAACCAGTGCGCCAAGTTCGGTGACGCGGTCGTCGGTAATGCGTGATACCGGGCCGGAGATAGAGATTGCGGCAAAGGCTTCATGGTGTTCATCGAACAGACAAGCGGCGATACAACGCAAGCCGAGGGCATGTTCTTCATCATCAAATGAATAACCTTGCTTGCGAGTCAGTGCCAGATTCTCTTTCAGGCTGGCTGGATTGGTACGGGTATGTTGGGTATATGCGTGCAGCCCTTTCTTATGTAACAACTGCACTAATTGATCATCTGTCAGGGTAGAGAGAAAGGCTTTACCCGCACCGGAAGCATGCATTGGCAGTTTGCCACCAATGGGGGCTGACATGCGCATTAGCGCAGTACATTGTACTTGATCGATAATAATGGCCTGGTAGTCGCTATGGTCGAGCACCGCCAGGTTGACGGTTTCGCCTGATTCATCCATCAAACGGCGTAGCATCGGATGCACCATGGCCAGCAAATTGCGGCTTTGCAGGAAGCTACTGCCGACAATAAAGGCGTGAGCCCCCATGGTCCAAAGCCCTAAATCCCCCACCTGACGGACAAAACCTTGCTGTTGCATGGTTGTCAGCAGGCGATGAGTGGTAGAATTCGGTAACCCCGCCTGTTGTGCTAAATCCGTCAGGGCGACACTGCCTTGTGATTCGGAAATATATTCCAGTAATTTAAGGCCGCGCGTTAATGACTGAACCTGACCGGTTGCTGCAGGGGTAGTTTGTGCAGCTGCCTTGGGTTTTTTCCCCCGCTTAATCGGAATCGGTAACGCCATAAATCCACCTCTCATCTATTTTTATGGAATTCATTTTCGTTTTTCAATTATGCATGCAAACGATAGAAAACGCTCATCCGATGAGTCGGTTTCTCTACCTGAAAAAGTCTCAACTGCTAGCGGACTCATTACATTGATAACTTGTGCTAGGATGACAGACGGGTTTATACCCGTCATCTTTCAAGATGCAGGGTTGTTGGCTGCCGTCACTCACCCAAGTCATTGAGTTATCTCAACTCCTTGGGTTCATTTCGTTGCCGCCGACCTGCAACTCGAAATCTATTGGGTATATAGGGATGAATTTTTCAGCATGTCTGATACAAATAAACAACCAAGATGCGTCGGGTAATGGCAAAGCAACAGGGTAAAGAGGCGACAGACAGTGGTGGACACAGTATTAAACAATAAGGTTAAGCAATTGCATCAGCAACTGGCACAACGGATCCTGGTGCTGGACGGTGGTATGGGCACGATGATCCAGAGCTATCGGCTGGAAGAGGCTGATTATCGTGGAGCGCGCTTTGCTGATTGGCCAAGTGATCTGAAAGGCAACAACGACTTATTGGTGCTATCTAAACCGGAAGTCATTATCGCCATTCACAATGCCTACCTTGAAGCGGGCGCTGATATTCTCGAAACCAATACATTTAACTCCACCACCATTGCGATGGCGGATTATCAGATGGAGTCGCTGTCAGCCGAAATTAACTATGAAGCTGCTCGGTTGGCTCGGATTTGCGCTGATGAATGGACCGCCCGTACCCCAGAAAAGCCGCGCTATGTTGCCGGGGTTCTTGGCCCGACCAACCGTACCGCGTCGATCTCGCCTAAAGTTAATGATCCGGCGTTCCGTAATGTCAGTTTTGATCAGTTGGTTGAGGCTTATCGGGAGTCTACCCGCGCCTTGATTGAAGGTGGTGTTGATCTGATTATGATCGAGACGGTCTTCGATACCCTTAATGCGAAAGCGGCTACCTTTGCTGTTGAGTCTGAATTTGAAGCCATGGGTGTGCTGTTGCCGGTGATGATTTCCGGCACTATTACCGATGCCTCGGGCCGGACATTATCAGGCCAAACCACAGAAGCTTTTTATAACTCGCTGCGCCACGTTAAACCGCTCTCTTTTGGCCTGAACTGCGCGTTGGGGCCGGATGAATTACGTCAATATGTGGCGGAGTTATCCCGTATCTCTGAATATTATGTCAGTGCGCACCCGAATGCCGGTTTGCCTAATGCTTTTGGTGAATACGATCTGGAAGCCAAAGAGATGGCCGAACAGATTGGTGAGTGGGCACGGGCTGGATTTTTGAATATTGTCGGTGGTTGTTGTGGTACCACACCACGACATATTGCGGCGATGGTTAAAGCCGTCGCTGGCGTCCCTCCGCGCCCGTTGCCGGATATTGCAGTGGCTTGCCGTCTGGCTGGTCTGGAACCGCTGACTATCGATGCTAACTCGCTATTTGTTAACGTCGGCGAGCGCACCAACGTCACCGGTTCGGCTCGTTTTAAGCGGCTGATAAAAGAAGATAAATATGATGAAGCGCTGGATGTAGCCCGCCAACAGGTTGAAAGCGGCGCGCAGATCATCGATATCAATATGGATGAGGGGATGTTGGACGCAGAAGCCGCGATGGTGCGCTTCCTCAATCTGATTGCCGGTGAGCCAGATATCGCCCGGGTGCCAATCATGATCGACTCCTCTAAGTGGGATGTGATCGAAAAAGGCCTGAAATGTATTCAAGGCAAAGGAATTGTTAACTCTATTTCGATGAAAGAGGGCGAAGCTGCCTTTATCCATCACGCTAAGCTGGTGCGCCGTTATGGTGCTGCCATGGTTGTGATGGCATTTGATGAAACCGGGCAGGCGGATACCCGTGCGCGTAAAATCGAAATCTGTCGCCGCGCTTATAAGATATTGACCGAAACTGTCGGCTTCCCGCCGGAAGACATCATCTTCGATCCCAATATTTTCGCCGTGGCGACGGGGATTGAAGAGCATAACAACTATGCGGTCGACTTTATTGAAGCATGCGCCGATATCAAAGCTGAGCTCCCTCATGCCATGATTTCAGGTGGTGTCTCCAACGTCTCCTTCTCATTCCGCGGTAATGATCCGGTGCGTGAGGCGATCCATGCTGTTTTCCTCTATTACGCTATCCGTAATGGCATGGATATGGGGATCGTCAACGCTGGCCAACTGGCGATCTATGATGATCTGTCGGATGAGCTGCGTGATGCGGTGGAAGATGTGATCCTTAATCGCCGTAGCGACAGCACTGAGCGGTTGTTGGATCTGGCCGAAAAATATCGTAGCAGCAAAAGTGGTGAAGTGGCGATTCAACAAGCGGAGTGGCGTGGCTGGGATGTAAAAAAACGGCTGGAATATTCACTGGTTAAAGGCATCACTGAGTTTATCGAGCTGGATACCGAAGAAGCCCGTCAGCAGGCTGAGCGGCCAATCGAGGTTATCGAAGGGCCATTGATGGCCGGGATGAATGTGGTTGGTGACCTGTTCGGTGAAGGGAAAATGTTCCTGCCACAAGTGGTAAAATCTGCCCGAGTGATGAAACAGGCAGTAGCCTATCTCGAACCTTATATTGAAGCCAGTAAGCAGAAAGGCACTACCGCGGGCAAAATCCTGCTGGCAACGGTTAAAGGTGATGTGCACGATATCGGCAAAAACATTGTGGGTGTGGTTTTACAGTGTAATAACTATGAGATCATCGATCTGGGTGTGATGGTGCCGACCGAAAAAATCCTGCGCACGGCGCGGGAGGAAAAGGTCGATATCATCGGCTTGTCCGGCCTGATAACCCCGTCGCTGGATGAAATGGTTAACGTTGCCAAAGAGATGGAGCGACAGGGTTTCACCTTGCCGTTATTGATTGGCGGCGCGACCACCTCGAAAGCCCATACCGCGGTTAAAATCGAACAGAACTACAGTGGTTCCACCACTTACGTCTCCAATGCCTCACGCAGCGTTGGCGTGGTTTCAGCGTTGTTATCTGACACGCAGCGTGATGATTTCGTAGCAAAAACGCGCAAAGAATATGAAACCGTCCGTATTCAGCATGCACGTAAAAAACCGCGAACTCCGCCGGTCAGTTTACAAATCGCGCGGGATAACCAAACCGTAATCGATTGGGAAAGTTATACGCCGCCAGTCGCCCATAAATTAGGTGTGCAGCCTGTCGAGGCCAGTATCGAAACTCTGCGCAATTATATCGACTGGACGCCATTCTTTATGACCTGGTCGTTGGCGGGTAAATACCCACGTATTTTGGAAGATGAGGTGGTCGGCGAAGAGGCTAAACGCCTATTTGCCGATGCCAATGAACTGCTGGATAAATTGTCGGCAGAAAACTTGCTGCATCCGAAAGGCGTGGTGGGGATATTCCCAGCTAACAGCGTCGGCGATGATATCGAAGTTTATCGCGATGAGCGGCGTGAGGATGTGCTGGTGGTCAGCCATCATCTGCGCCAACAAACCGAGAAGACCGACTTCCCGAACTATTGCCTGGCAGATTATGTTGCACCTAAATCTAGTGGCAAGATTGATTACTACGGAGCATTTGCTGTCACTGGTGGCTTGGAAGAAGATGCCTTGGCCGAGGCTTATGATGCTCAGCATGATGATTACAATAAAATCATGATTAAGGCCTTGTCAGACCGTCTGGCAGAAGCTTTTGCAGAATATCTGCATGAGCGGGTACGTAAGGTGTATTGGGGCTTTGCACCGAATGAAAACCTGAGCAACGAGGAATTGGTGCGCGAGAACTACCAAGGGATTCGCCCAGCACCGGGGTATCCGGCTTGCCCGGAACATACTGAAAAAGGCCAAATCTGGCAGTTGCTGGATGTAGAAACTCACACTGGCATGAAGTTGACCGAATCCTACGCCATGTGGCCGGGTGCCTCGGTATCAGGCTGGTATTTCAGCCATCCAGACAGTAAATACTTTGCGGTGGCACAGATTCAGCGTGATCAGGTGGAAGATTATGCCGCCCGTAAGGGGATGCCGGTAGCGGAGGTTGAGCGCTGGTTAGCCCCGAACTTGGGTTATGATGCCGACTGATAGTTAAGTTAGTTGTTAAGTAAAATGAAAGGAGATAGCCGTGATGACTATCTCCTTTTTTAATGCTCTTTAACCAAGTGGTTTGCGCGCTTTAGCCTCGCGTCACACCGGCTACGGCATTTTTCTGTTCGGAGCCACCATGAGCGCCTAGCAGCGGTGTTTTGCCTTCCATCATTTCACTGACGCCACCACCAATTATCTCGGTAACTTTAGACGATGCATTTACTCTCGCTCCGCCCTGGGTGTGTTTGCCGTTGATATCCTGTAATTCCAGACCATTGGTTTGTAAGTTTACATCGCTGTCTCTATTGGTTATTTTTCCACCGATTAGTTCAGTTTTACCGGCTACGTTCAAATTAACTGACTGTGTGCCGCTAATGGCTGATTGTTCTTCAACCGCTTTATTTTCAACGACTTCCACTTCAACTTTAGCTTTGCCGCTGCCACCTTTGACTTGTTCATCCTGAACATTACTTTTGATTTTTTTGCCTGCTGCTTTGGCACCTTTCTGCCACCATTTATCTTCGGTTTCTGCTTCTTCCTTAGACTCGGTTAGCGTTTCATTGCTCCCCTTTTTGGTATAGCTGAGGGGTTGTACGTTATCTTCTTCTTTAGAACCAAAGTAGCTTGAAACTTGGTCATATTGCTTTTTAACTTTATCGAATAACTTATTGGATTTAGTGGTCAGGGTTTTTTTCACTTTATCCGAGCCGATTGGGGTCGCATCGGCTACCTGATTAATCATACTGTCTTGTTTCTCGTTACTGTGATTGAAACTCAAGCCAGTGTTGACATTAACTTCCTGTCGGACATCTTCACGGCTTTGCACTTTCAAGTTACCGCCGATAGTGCCAGTAATATCATTAGCTTTGAGCATAGCACCCGCCAGAGCAGTGTCTTTGGCGCTATTCAGGGCGATATTGTTGCTATTGATATGGGTGTTTTGTTGCATTACAGCATTCAGTTTTTCAACACCGACATCCAATTTAGCGCTGATATTATGGAGTTTTTCGCTACTTTGCTTGTCGACCACCCCTTTATCATCTTTATTGAAAGAGCTATTTTGGTTGCCATTGGCGCCGGCTGTGAAGTTCCAGTTGTTTTTGTGTTCCTGGTCTTGTGCTGACTCCAGCATGATGCCGCCATTATCTGCCGTCAGTGTGGTTTGCTGGCTGGTGATATTGGCATTTTGCATATGGATGGCTTGGTTATCGTGACCGCCAGCTTTAATGTTGACTGCGCCATTGCTGTTAATCACACTGCCTTGATGTTTGGTGGCTGACTCGTCTTTATTAGCAACGTTAACTTCTGCGCCTGCCTTTATCCCTTTACCATTTTTATCGGTACCACTGCTTGTACTCATACCCGCATTGGCACTGGCTGACCAGGTCATATCCTGCTTCGACCCCTGTGATTGCGCGGCCAGAATATCGACTTTGCCACCGGCTGCCAGCAGAATATCACCGGTAGCTTGTTCTTTACTGCCGAACGAGGTGCCGGTGAGTGTCAAATCTTTCCCTGCATTCAGCTCAATACCTTGCTGGCCTTGCAGATGACTGACTTGGGCAACGGAGGTACTGCTTTGCCCCTTACTGTTACCGCCACCTAAACCGGCACCGAAGTTTTTACTGCCGACGTTAGTACCAAGGTTCGCTTTGGCATTAGCCTCAACGTTATTATGGTTTTCACTGGTGTGGTTAGTGACTTGATCAAAAACAATATTACCGCCTGCGCTAACCGTAGTTTTGCCACTACCTGCATTGATATTTGTGCCTTGATAGCTCGCATCCTGTTTCACATTGATATTGACACCATTTGCTGCGTTCATGCTACCAACTTGCGCAATTTCACCTTTTATATGCTGATCTGTCGATCCCCCTTTGCCCTTACCATCAAGGGTAATGTCTTTGCCTGTAGAGGTGTAAACTCGAATATCTGCTTCGCCGAAGGTTTCTGTAACATGTTGGTCAACACGATTAACGGTAGCTTCAAAGGTATGACGCGATGCATCCAGCGTAATGGCTCCTTTGTCCGCTTGATATTTTGTGCCTTGATCTTTGACTTCGCCGTTGGCATTGAGCGCGATGTTACCGCCTTTGATTGATGTTACGACAGATTGGTTACTGTTGAGGTGGGTCTCTTTGGTTCCACCTTTAGCCGCAAGATCTATCCCAGCGTTAGGCGCGCCCACTTCGCCTACCGCTTCAACCATGCCGCCAATATCCAGTTTTTGCCCATCGGCTATCACTTTTTCAACCGGGCGGGTCACTTCGCCATAAGCAATATTGGCCTCATAACCGACATCAACCTTGGTGGTTTTGGTATGCGTTTTTTCACTATTCTCAGCGGCCAGATTATGGATATTATTGCCCTGAGCCTGATAAGCGCCACCGACGTTATGGTCCGTTCCCTGATTGGTGACGTCTTGTGTTGCGGTGATATTCAGATTACCCGCTACCTGTGAACCCGAGACCACGGAGGTTGATTTGTCAGTGCTGGTTTGGGTATCTTCGTAGCCTACGTTTACACCACTGCCGGCTTTATCCATGCCGCCGGTGTAGTGGAAATCAACCCCAACGGTTTCTTTGGTTTTATTGCTGGAGAGAGTGTCTTGCGTAGCGACAAATGAAACATTTTCGCCTTTAATTTCTGCATCGCCTTTGGTGGCAGTGATGTTAGAGCCGATAAATGTGATGTCTTTTTGGGCGTCCAGTTTGACTGTGCCACCTTGCAGTGACGCAGCGTGATTTTTGATGCTGTCAGTTTTTTCGCTCTCACTGCTGTGATTCAGTTTCAAACCTGCCTGGTATTGGTTGTTACCATCATCGCTGGTAAAGCCCGAGATAGTAAGTTTGCTTTTCTGCTCATCAATTTTCTGTTGGGCTTGAGCGGCTTTAACATTAACTTCACCTAGCGTTTCAATACCCAGTTCACCGGCACTTGCTACCATACTGCCAATAACATCAACATTATCTTTACTGATTATTTTGAGATTAGCATCTGACGCTAATTCGCTGCCGATAACTTTTTCATCGCTATTATTGGCTTTATGGGAACTGCCAGTAATATTAAAGGCGACACCGGTACGCTCATCAATTTTAGTGGTGGTGGTACTAATGGCGTTATCAATCTTAATGCCGCCTTGATCTGCCTGAATATAACCATCTTTGGTACCTTTGACTTGACTGCCGGTAATGGAAACACCTTTATTACCTATAACTAGAATTGTTCCATCAGCGATTATTTCAGAACGGTGATTGGTTTCTGCATTCTTATTGTTGTTATTATGATCGATACCCCCTAGCCCTAAATTTTGTTCATTTTTACCATTTGTTGTTTTCTGATTTTTGGTCTTTTCCACATCAATCTTGACTTCATTGGCATTGATTAATAAATCGCCGCCAGCTGATGCCTTAACACCATTGCCGGTAATTTTTCCTTCTGCCGTTAAACCTAAATTCCCATCGGCTTGTAGCATGGTTTTATTGAGTGTTTGAGTGTTTTCTTTATTGTCCCAAGATTTATCCTCTCTCATTTGCACATAGTTATGGCCTTTTTCATGCTTTGAGCTTTGTTCAATCTGGCCTTTGAGTTGTAAATCTTTTTCCGCTTTGACTGAAAGATTATCGCCTGCCCTTACAGAAGAGCTTGATAATTTTATATCCCCTTTGGTTGATTTAAGAAAGATGTTATTCTCCGCAATAATAGTGGTTCCAATAACTGTTTGTTGTTGGTTTTTATTATCTTCAGATTTGCTCCAGTTATGTAGCCCCCACCCACCCTTTTCTGAATAGCCATTGGCCTGTGTATTAGTGAGTTTCTCTGTATCCAGTTTAATATCCCCACCTTGAATAGTGATGTTTTTACCATCAATGATGGCGGCACTAAGATGATTTTTTTTCTTGGCAATAATTGAAATATTTGCGCCTTTAATTTTGGTGCGTTTGAGTGTCTGTGTTGTCGAACCGCCAGAAGATGATTCAATAATATCGCCTGAAGTAAAGATATCACCGGCGCTGACTGTGATATCTTTACCGCTTAAGTTGGCGGGGGTCGGGTTATAATTCAAATTTGGATCGGAATCAACATCAAGATTCAATCTTCCCGGTGTTAAAATTTCTATCGAGTCACGGGCAGAATACCCACTTGACATATTTACCCCATTACCTTCTGCGGTGTTAACAATACGAATTCTATTGGCCTGCATACCACCAAATATTTTACTGTCGTATGCTGAATCCACATATTTTTGTGATTCTAATATCTCCCCGTCAACGCTAACTTTATTTTGCCCGAGGATGATGTTAATGCTCTCTCTGGAGTCTACAGCTCCCAGCATATTAATACGTGGCGCAATTAAGTCTATTGGCCCAACTGTTGATATATAACCTGTTATATTTAATAAATTGGTGTTATTGCGAGTATCAAAGCCTTGTAAATTACCTTGATCTACTAGCGGATTACCGACTACCAGTGAGTTTCGATTGGTATTAATAAAACCACAGCTATTACAGGTAATTCCATTAGGGTTAGCCAGAATATAGTCAGCTGCCATGCCAAAGACTTCCTGCTTACCTAATAATAATGAAGGGTTACGGCTGATAACCTCATTCAAAATAATACTGGCTGCTTGACCATTTAAGTTCTGGTTGGCAGATAATTGCCCGGCAAGTTGTGATTGACCGGTACTGAGAGAGTTATTAAGCACGGCTCCCGCTTTGTTAACGTTAAATTCATTATATTGGTTATGTGATAACCCCGATGCTGAGGGTTTTACGATATCGATGACTGGGACGCCATTTACCGTATTAATTGCTGGATTGTGGGCAGGATCACCGGCACCGACAATCCCAGCAGCATAACAGGTGGCCACTGATACTGAAATAATAGCAACGGCTGCCGCCAGCTTTCCTGCCGGGGAGAGCTTGAACTTATTTTGTTTCATTTTTACTTCTCCATTTTTGTCATATAGTTTGGTATTGATAAAAATTGGCTTTCGCTGGCAGCGGATTAATTAAAAGGAATAAGAGAAGCGCGCCAGAATCTGAGTAGGGTCTTTATTCTCTGTTTTACCGGACAATAAGTGGCCACGGCTGGCTTCAATATCCAGTTTGATATCGCGGTAACTGAGATTGATGCCGGCACTTAACCCCATAGCACTGCTCCAGCCTGGCGATGATTGTTGTATACGACCCACATCTGCCCCTAACCGCGGGGTTAGGGTGGTGTTGCCGAGTGTAAAGTTGCGCGACAAGGTATTCTGGAGATACCAGCCTCGATCCGCCGATAAGGTATTGCGACTAAAGCCACGAATAGCGTTGCTGTCGGTGACGCTCAACCATTCAACGCCCGGTAATCGGTCACGGGTGTATTGGCCATAGAACTGATTGCTAAACAGATAGAAATCATCAAACAGTTTGAAATATTGATTGGAAGTCACAGCGGCTTTAGCTTTGGTGAATTGGCTGTCTTGATAGCTGGCTGATATGTTTTGATCTGCACCCAATAAGGATAATCCCTGTTCAATGCTGACATTCACATTGAATATGCCGGTGGGCAGGATGTGCAGATGATTAATACCTAATTCAAATACCGTCAGTGTCGGGCTGCTGACGGCGATTTTCTGTTCGTTAAAGTAGTTTTCAGCCTGTTTATAGGTTAGTTGTGCGCTTAAGCCATTAATTTGGTCTTGGTCGCGATAGAAAACATAATCGGTGCGTAAGCCATGCTGCTGGGTTTTACCTTGTAGTTCGATGGTATTGAATTGTAACTGCACCGGATAAAGGTATTCGGAATAACTGCCAAACCCACTAAAGGTCAATGCGCCATAAGGAACGGAATAAAACAGTGAATAGGCGCGGCTATGGTTTTTCTGTGGATTATCGGTGGTACTGCTGATATTTAAGCTGAGAGAATCTGATAACCCAAGGGGGTTATCGAAAGAAAATGCATTGCGGCTTAACCATTTACCGGTACTTTTATTACCATAATTATCCAGGGATGTTGTCAGATGCCAGGGTTTTGACCGGATATTACTCAATCTGAGAATTGAGCCGCCCGCCTCTTTTCCTGGTAAAATATCAACAGTTATTTTATTGGAGGGTAAACGGTTAGCTTGATCGAGCCCTTGGTCGAGTTGTTTAATATTTAATGGTTCCCCGATCATATTGGGGAAAACATTTTCACCGTTTAATTCTGGGTCAACACTTTCGATGCTCTCAATAAAACCTTCAGTTACATCGAAACCCAATTCGCCCTCGTTATCGGGAGGAATAAACTGGACGCGGGCGGTAATATAACCTTTGTTAAGATAAAGTTGAGTGAGTTCACGCGCCAACAGATTAATGTTTTCGCTACCAATACATTGCTCCGGTATTGGGCTTAAAGTCTCTAAATCCGCCTCAGTCAATAAGGTAATACCCTGAATATAGACGCCGCTAATGGGAAGACATTGCGCGTTATCATCTAATTCAGGTGCACTATTTTCGGGCGTTTCTATCTCTGCCTCAGGCTGTTTAACATGAGGTAGACGACGCTCTTCTATTAAGTGATTAATTTCAGTGCTGCTGTTCTGTAAGTTCTGGCGTGATTCATTGATCGGAGAGGGAATATCTACCCCCGGAGTCATGTTAGCGTGAGCGCCCGTGCTCAATAAAAAACATAATGCGGTACGTTTTTTTATCATGATGTTTGTGGGGGGAATTTCCTGGGTATAACGCGATGAGTGGACCCAGTCCTTTCCGTCCTTGAGTCAAATTTACGGGCAGCACTATTACCGTCCCTAAAGAGTAGAGACGGCGGATTGAGGATAATAATTAAGGAATATTCAGAGAGAAGGGAAAGATAATAATTTTTTAATATTAAGCGGTTATTGAGTGACTGTTTTCAGAATTATTTTAAATATTATCAGGGTAATGCTGGGTGTTATTTATGTTGTTTTTCTGTCTAAAGCGGGGAATAAAAAGAAACAGAAAAATTGAAAATGCCCGAATGGTTCGGGCATTTATACTCTTTGGTATTACTTTTTATCTTTCTCTACTGGTTTACCTGACCAGTAGCCCGCCAGTAGTGAACCGGAGAGGTTATGCCAGACCGAGAACAATGCGCCGGGTAGGGCAGCCAGTGGCGAGAAGTAAATTTTACCCAACGTAGCCGCGAGTCCTGAGTTTTGCATACCGACTTCAATGGCCAGTGTGCGGCAGGTAGATTCATCAAAGCCGAACAGTTTCCCGCCCCAGTAACCACTTAACAGGCCAATACCGTTATGCAGGATAACCGCAATAATCACCACGAAACCCACTGAAGCGATATGACTCTGGCTACCGGCGACCACGCCACTAATGATAGCGACAATACAGACCATCGACATCGCCGGTAGATAAGGCTCAATGCGTTTCACCGTTTTAGTAAAGGTGTGATGGATAATCAGCCCTGCGCTAATAGGGATGACCACGATTTGCAGAATACTTTTCAGCATTCCCACGACATCAACACTGATGGTGGCGTCGACATATAAACGGGTCAGTAATGGCGTGGCAAAAACCCCCACCAGGGTAGAAACCGCAGAGATGGTCACTGATAACGCGACATCTCCTTTGGCCAGATAAATCATCACATTAGATGCTGTCCCACTGGCAACGCTGCCTACCAGTACCATACCGGCAGACAAGTCCGGTGGCATACGGAATAGTATCGCCAGAATCCAGGCAGTGAGCGGCATAATCAGATAATGCAGGAAAGTTGCCGCGGCTACCGGTGCTGGGCGCGAGAGTACACGCTTGAAATCATCCAGCCGCAGAGTGACCCCCATAGCAAACATGATCAACATTAGTAACGGGGCGACATAAGGCCCGATACCGATAAAGGTGGTCGGGCGGAAATAGGCCGCGACTGACAGCAGCAGCGCCCACAGCGGGAACAGCCGGGTGATTTTTACTAACATGAAGCGAAAGTCCTTAGTCGTCAGTGTCAGATATAAGAAAACCGGACGAAATCGCCCGGTCAGTGTTATCAGCTTGTTGTTGTTAGCAGTGTATAGTTAGTTTTTACTCTGACTCAAGCCGTGTTATTCAAACAGCGTATTATTCAAATAAATTGTTACTCAAACAGATTGTGATGCAGGGTTTGCACCACTTTTTCAGCATCATTCCCTGGCACTAGGAAGCACAGGTTATGGCTGCTGGCGCCATAGCAAATCATGCGGATATTGAATGGGTCAAGGACACCGAATACTTCCTTACCGACGCCACAAGCTTGTGACAGGTTATTGCCGATAATCGCTACCAACGCCAGATTCTCTTCCACTTCAACCCGACATAGTGAGGAGAGTTCAGTCAGCAGTGAGGTAGTCAGCAGACTGCCTGCCGTTGATGTCGAGCCTGTAGTATCGAGAGTTAGTGCGACACTCACCTCAGAGGTGGTTATCAAATCAACTGAAATATTGTGGCGCGCCAGAATATTAAATACTTCCGCCAGAAAACCACGTGCATGCAACATATTCAGGCTATGTAAGGTCAGCAGCGTCTGTTTGCGGCGCAATGCCAAGGCACGGAACAGTGGTGGACTCTCGGTTTCATTACAGACTAAGGTGCCGCCAGCCGCTGGGTCTTTGCTTGAGCCGACAAACACTGGAATATCACTGCGCACGGCTGGCAGCAGGGTGGCCGGATGCAAGACTTTGGCACCAAATGTCGCCATTTCAGCCGCTTCTTCGAAAGCAATTTTATCGATGCGTTTTGCTGCCGGAACCACCCGTGGATCGGTGGTATAAATCCCAGGGACATCTGTCCAGATATCAATGCGGCCAACATTCAGTGCTTCACCCAGTAACGCGGCGGTGTAATCGCTACCGCCACGGCCAAGGGTAGTGGTGCGCCCTTTGCTTTCACTGCCGATAAAGCCTTGTGTGACAACAATGGCCTGCGCGATACGCGGGGCCAATTGCGTTTGAGCTAATTCAGACAGCAATTGGGTATCCGGTTCAGCACGACCAAAACGGTCATTGGTTCGCATGATTTTACGTACATCAAACCATTCCACTGCCACCTGACGCTGGCGTATTAGCTCGACAAACAGCAGTGTAGACATCAATTCGCCGTGACTCACCAGTTCATCGGTTAACGCCGCAGACGTTGCCAGACTGGCCGCTTCAGACAGCATGGCGATGTTTTCCAGCATGCGTTCAATTTCATCGCGGATAACCACCGGATTGCCGAGTTTGGCTAGAATATCGGATTGAATTCGACTAATTTCTGCTAAATGAAGTTCACGCTTTTCAGGCTCACAGCCATCGGCAAGGGCGACCAACAGATTGGTAATTCCAGCCGAAGCTGACAAGATAACCAAACGAACGTCCGGGTTCGATAAAACCACATCGGCGCTGCGACTCATGGCAGCAAAATCTGCCACGCTGGTGCCACCAAATTTGGCAACCACGGTCGCAGAAGGGGCGCTGCGGCTCTGCTGGGGTGCTGCTTGAATCATCTAAAAAAACCTCGTATCAGGGATGCCATCTTAGGGGCATCAGTATTTATCTCTGTACAAGGAAATAACGGGTTATCGACTTTCTGTCAATGAAATGGCTATGAGGTATTTTCATCTTTAATAATATGCGCTGTGATATCACTAAATTGACTATTCCCTTGGTACTTGAAGCTGCTGGAGTGTTAGCTACGTTCACTTACCCGAGTAAGCTCATCGGGATGCGTTTGCTTGCTGCCTACCTGCCACTACTATTACTTTGGCAATAGATACTGTTAGACAATGACACACTGCGAAAACAGGGATGAGATCAAGTGTTGTTTCGAGAGATAACACCTATCGCAAGAAAAGAGATCTCAATCACACCCGAACAGGATACAATTAACCCATTCGTTTCATTATCCTTAAGCCTAGAAGAGCGCCGCTATGAAAAATATTAATCCTAGTCAAACCGCTGCCTGGAAAGCGTTACAGCAACACTTTGAGCAGATGAAAGATGTCACCATCAGCAGTCTGTTTGCCGAGGACGACCAGCGTTTTAGCAAGTTTTCAGCCACTTTTGATGATCAAATGCTGGTGGATTTCTCCAAAAACCGCATTACCAGCGAAACTATGGAAAAGCTGCAAGCTCTGGCGAAGGAAACTGATCTGGCCGGTGCGATTAAATCCATGTTTTCCGGTGAAAAAATCAACCGCACTGAAGACCGCGCAGTACTGCATATTGCTTTGCGTAACCGCACTAACACCCCGATTGTGGTGGATGGCAAGGATGTGATGCCAGAAGTGAATGCGGTGCTGGCTAAAATGAAACAGTTCTGTGACCGCGTGATTGGCGGTGACTGGAAAGGTTATACCGGCAAGGCAATTACTGATGTGGTGAACATCGGTATCGGCGGCTCAGATCTCGGCCCTTACATGGTGACTGAAGCACTGCGCCCGTACAAAAATCATCTGAATATGCATTTCGTTTCAAACGTTGACGGCACCCATATTGCTGAAACGTTGAAACCGTTGAACCCAGAAACCACGCTGTTCCTGGTGGCATCAAAAACCTTCACTACCCAAGAAACCATGACCAACGCCCACAGTGCGCGTGACTGGTTCCTGTCTACTGCGGTTTCTGTGGAACATGTCGCCAAACACTTTGCTGCATTGTCGACCAATGCCAAAGCTGTGGGTGAGTTTGGCATTGATACCAACAATATGTTTGAATTCTGGGATTGGGTTGGTGGCCGTTACTCGCTGTGGTCCGCCATTGGTTTGTCTATCGCGCTGTCGGTTGGTTTCGAACACTTCGAACAACTGCTGAGTGGTGCGCATGCCATGGATAAACACTTCGCCGAAACGTCTGCGGAGCACAACCTGCCTATCCTGCTGGCATTGATCGGCATCTGGTATAACAATTTCTTCGGTGCAGAAACCGAAGCTATCCTGCCTTACGATCAGTACATGCACCGTTTCCCAGCTTACTTCCAGCAGGGCAATATGGAATCTAATGGTAAGTATGTGGATCGTAACGGTACCCCAGTGAATTACCAGACCGGCCCTATTATCTGGGGTGAACCAGGTACTAACGGCCAACATGCGTTCTATCAGTTGATCCATCAGGGCACCAAATTGGTTCCTTGTGACTTTATTGCACCGGCTATCAGTCATAACCCACTGAGTGATCATCACGCGAAGCTGCTGTCGAACTTCTTTGCCCAGACCGAAGCACTGGCATTTGGCAAATCACTAGTTGAAGTTGAAGCTGAATTTGCTGCGGCAGGCAAAACCCCTGAGCAAGTGGCTCATGTCGCGCCATTTAAAGTGTTTGAAGGCAATCGCCCAACCAACTCCATCCTGCTGCGTGAAATTACGCCGTTCAGCCTGGGTGCATTGATTGCGTTGTATGAACACAAAATCTTCACCCAAGGGATTATCCTGAATATCTATACCTTCGACCAATGGGGTGTTGAGCTGGGTAAACAACTGGCTAATCGCATCTTGCCAGAACTGGCAGATGATAAAAACGTAACTAGTCATGACAGTTCTACCAATGCGTTGATTAACCGTTTCAAGAACTGGCGTTAAGCTTGCGGGCTTAAGCTCTTTGATCCGTGCTTATTAGCCCCTTACCCAGTAAGGGGCTTTTTTTCGGCCCGGATTATTTCACCTACTTTCAATGGGAGTATTTATGGCCAAAAATTCGCGTTCTCAATGGATAGCCAAAAATCTACAGCGTTTACTGAATGTGGGGTTGATTGCATTGGCCGCTATTTTGGTGGTCTTTTTGATAAAAGAAACCTTCCATCTTGGTAAGGTCTTATTCGTCAATAATCAGGATGCATCTTCTTACATGCTGATTGAAGGGATTGTAATTTATTTCCTGTACTTTGAGTTTATTGCTTTGATTGTTAAGTATTTTGAGTCGGGTTATCACTTCCCGTTGCGCTATTTTATCTATATCGGCATCACCGCGATTATCCGCTTGATCATCGTTGATCATGAAAACCCAATCGATACATTAATTTATTCTGGTTCGATATTGTTGCTGGTGGTGACGTTGTATTTGGCGAATACCGAAAGATTAAAAAGAGAATAAAAATGGCGGCCATTACGGCCGCCCTAAAGACACAGTACCAGAGGGAAAAAATACCCTTCTTACTTGAAATTGTAGCTTTGTTTACTGCACTCTCTCACCCGAATCACTGACCTAAGTCAGCTCATCGGGCTTCACTCGTTTGTTGCCTTGCTACAATTCCAATTACTTTGGGTATTGGGTGATGAAATTTAGAATGATGATATCGTTAACCCTTCACCCCACCGGCCGTTAAGCCACCTACCAGCCAGCGTTGTGCCAGCAGGAAGACTGCGGTGATGGGAATGGCAGACAGTACCGCAGCAGCGGCGAAATCGCCCCACAGATAGTTTTGCGGATTCAGATATTGCTGCATACCCACCGCCAGCGTGTAGCTGTTCACATCACGCAATAGCAGTGATGCCACCGGGACTTCGGTGATAGCAGCGATAAACGACAGAATAAACACCACGGCTAAAATCGGTACCGACAGGGGTAACAGCACCAGTCGGAAAGCTTGCCATGGGGTTGCGCCATCCAGTGCCGCGGCTTCTTCCAGTGAGTTATCAATGGTTTCGAAATAGCCTTTGATGGTCCAGACGTGCAGGGCGATGCCGCCCATATAAGCAAAAATCACCCCGCCGTGGGTATTCAGCCCGATAAATGGCAGATACTGTCCGATACGGTCGAATAAAGCATATAACGCCACCAGTGACAGCACTGCTGGGAACATCTGGAAGATCAACATGCCTTTCAGCAGGGTGCTTTTACCGCGAAAACGCATGCGGGCAAAGGCGTAAGCGCAGGTAGTGGAGAGCGTGACAATCCCAATGGCGGTAATGACCGCAATCTTGATGGAGTTCCATAACCACAACATCACCGGGAACGGCGGTGGGGTTACGCTACCATCAGCGTGAGTCACACTCATACCCAGCGCCAGTTTCCAGTGTTCCCATGAAATCTGATCTGGGATCAGGCTACCGGTCGCAAAGTTGCCGGGCCGCAGCGAGATGGTAATTACCATCAGTAACGGGAACATAATCAGCGCGATAAAGCACAACATCAGAAAATGAGTGCCCCATAGACGCAAACGCTGGGATTTAGGTTGAACCATTGCCATTTGCATCTCCTCCTTAGTCAAAGTTCATTTTGCTGGCTTTCAGATTCAGTATCGCGAGCGCGCCGACCAGAATGAAAATCAGGGTGGCAATCGCTGCCGCCAAGCCAAAGTCCTGGCCGCCGCCCCCTTCAAAGGCAATACGGTAGGTGTAGCTGACCAGCAAGTCGGTATAGCCTGCTGGCGTGGTGGTGCCAATCATATCCGGGCCGCCATTGGTCAATAACTGAATCAACACAAAGTTGTTAAAGTTAAAGGCGAAGCTGGCAATCATCAGCGGTGTCAGCGGCTTAATCAGCAGTGGCAACGTGATACGGAAGAAGTTCTGGAACGGGCCTGCGCCATCCATTGCCGAGGCTTCATATAAGTCCTCGGGAATCGCTTTGAGTAGCCCCATGCACAGAATCATCATGTAGGGATAGCCGAGCCAGGTGTTGACGATCAAAATCATGCTTTTCGCGGTAATAGGGTCACTGAACCAGGCGGGCTTGATGCCAAACAGGCTACTTAGCATCAGGTTGATTTCACCAAAGCTTTGGTTAAATAACCCTTTGAAAATCAAGATTGAAATAAACGACGGTACCGCATAGGGCAGTATTAACAGCACGCGATAAACCGCTTTGCCTTTCAACGAGTCCCATTGCACCACGCAGGCTAAAACCATACCGACGGCAACGGTCAGTACCACGGTCAGTAGCGAGAAAATAATGGTCCAGATAAAGATGGAGATAAAAGGCTTCTGTATCCCTTCATCATGCAGCACCCGCAGGAAGTTTTTCCAGCCGATAGTGACAGTAAAGCCGGGACTGAGTTTTTCGTTTTGCCACTGGCCGTCGGCGTTAATGGCTTGGTAAAAACCGACATCAGGGTTTGGCCGATAGATAACCCCGGTTTGCTGATTGAGCAGCTCTTTACCGTCAGCGCCCAGTTTATAGAGCGGGCTGGTCGCTGAAAACTGGCGCAGTGAACTCATGCGCAGTTCGCCACCACTGGGCAGCAGTGCCACCAACTCAGCGAGTGCCTGGCGATTCTGAGTAATGATACGCAGTGACGCGCGTTCGCCGGTCTGTTCAGTGCTGGTGGGGGCGACTGTGATTTTTTTCTCACCCGTCGTATCAAGGCTGAAAGGTGCGGAAATCAGAACAGAGCTGTCATCAGGGTTGGTAAGCTGCAAACGCCATTGGTTATCACTGGGATAAAGGCCAAAGGTAAAGGTTTTACCGGTCTGAAACTGCCGATCCATTAGTACTGATTGGGCACGCTCAAAGGTTAATTGGTTGGTACTGCTGTAGTTGGTAAAAGCAATAGCGATAGTGCAAATCAGTGGGAACAGCACAAACAGCCCCATACCTGCCACGCCGGGATAAACATAGCGCCAGGCATAGGCGCGACGATTGGCAAAGACATACAGCCCCAGACTCACCAAAATTAGCGTCACGATGGCAAAAAGATATTCACCCTGAGCATACATCAAGACGATCAAGTAGCAGGTGAATAGACTTAATGTGCCGATAATCAGCCATTTAAGCACATCACTCTGCCACCAGGCGGTTTTCTTTTTACGACTTTCGAACTCGGTGTGGGATAACTGCATAATATTCCCTTCGTACTTTGAGTATTGTTATAGTGTTACAGCAAGTGGTGCTGGGCACGACGAATCGTGCCCTTTTGCAGGTGAAACTGTTATTTGGTAATACGCGTTGCTGCGTCGTTCAATGCCGCTTCAACTGTCTGACGCCCGCTGATGGCGTTCAGTACCGCACTGCGGGTGGCATACCAGAAAGCCGCCATTTGTGGAATATTTGGCATGATTTCACCCTTGGTGGCGTTATCCATGGTTGCAGCAATGCGTGGATCTTTTGCCAGTTGTTCCTGGAATGATTTCAGTGCCACTGCGCCCAGAGGTTTGTCTTTATTCACTTCAGCCAGACCCTGATCAGTTAACAGGTAGTTCTCCAGGAATTCAGTTGCCAGTTCTTTATTCGGGCTGGCGGCGTTAATACCGGCAGTCAACACGCCGACGAACGGTTTGGATGGCTGACCGTGGAAGGTTGGCAACAAGGTCACACCGTAATTGATTTTGCTCTTATCAATGTTGGACCATGCCCATGGGCCATTGATGGTCATTGCTGTTTCGCCTTTGTTGAAGGCCGCTTCTGCAATGGAGTAATCTGTATCGGCATTGATGTGCTTGTTCTTCACCAGATCGACAATAAATTGTAGACCCGCTTTCGCGCCAGCATTGTTCACGCCAACGTTTTTCACATCATATACACCGTTTTCGAGTTTGAAGGCATAGCCACCGTCAGCGGCGATAACCGGCCAGGTGAAGTACGGTTCTTGTAGGTTCCACATGATGGCGCTCTTGCCATTGGCACGCAGGGTTTTATCCAGCGCTGGGATTTCTTCCCACGTTTTTGGTGCTTCTTTCACTAAGTCTTTATTGTAAATCAGAGACAGTGCTTCAACCGCGACCGGGTAACCAATCAGTTTGCCATTAAAGCGAACGGCGTCCCAAGTGAACGGGAACAGTTTGTCTTGGAAGGCTTTAGAAGGGTGTAGCTCAGCCAGTAAACCGGATTGTGCGTAACCGCCAAAGCGGTCATGAGCCCAGAAGATAATGTCCGGGCCATCGCCAGTGGCAGCCACTTGCGGGTATTTTTCTTCCAATTTATCTGGATGCTCGATAGTGACTTTGATGCCGGTATCTTTCTCGAACTTCTTACCGACTTCCGCCAACCCGTTATAACCTTTATCGCCATTGATCCAGATAACCAGTTTACCTTCTTCAATCTTGGCAAAAGCAGAGGAAGAGAGCACCAGCGTGGCTAATGCTGAAAGAGCCAAAACACGTGCGGTCTTACCAATGCCGGATTTTGTGAAGCTGCGAGTCATAATCCAATCCTTTTATCCAATTTTGTGGGTATCGACTTTCTTGTGAATCATTAGCTGCGAATTCTGTAGCCCATTTTCAGGCTGGTGTAGCCGTGAATCACTAAGTGAGGAGGGTGTGGCAGCGCTGCAAAAAATGTTGGGCTGCAAATTATTTATTACACTGACCAAAACACTACGCCGACATATTGAGTCACAACCGGATACACCATCATCCTCCCCCCCTCTACGCCCCCCAGTAGGTTATTGTGACCCAGTTAACACTGCTGGCTATTCTGTGGTGTCAGACACATTAATGCAGGTCGAAATTTGCAAGCCAGATCACGTATTTGTCTTTCCAGTGGAACTTCCGCCCACGCGGGTCGTTCCCTCATCCTCCCATCTCCTCCCCCATGAAAAACTTTGTTACGGATGATTACCAAATAGTGCCACTCGCGCACTATCGGCAGCATTGAAACACCGTCGCCAACAAAATGTGGTTGTTCGGTTAATTATCACCCAGACAGATCAGCACCTTGAAGCGTTAAGCAATGTGCAGCCCTATACTCAGGCCGCGACGTCGTCCGAGGCAACCTGCTCTAAGCATGGCGGTACGACGCGCAGTGCGACGAGAGTCATCAGGGGCTGGGAGTAATCGATGGGTTATGCCGGGGTTTGCTTCCGCCATTTTTCTTCATTCAGGTTCATATGAAAAGTTGTTTGCGTAAGCAAAGGAGTAACAGATGGCTAATGTAACGCTGAGCGGCGTTTATAAGGCCTTTGGTGAGGCGGTGATCTCCAGAGATATCAATCTGGAAATCGATGACGGTGAGTTTGTGGTGTTTGTTGGCCCATCAGGGTGTGGAAAGTCAACGCTGCTGCGGATGATTGCCGGTCTTGAGGACATAACCTCGGGTGAGTTGCTGATTGGTGGCAAACGGATGAACGAAGTGCCGCCATCTGAACGCGGTATTGGCATGGTGTTTCAGTCATATGCACTTTATCCCCATCTGTCGGTAGCAGAGAACATGTCGTTCGGTCTGAAATTGGCGGGTGCGAAGAAAGCCGAAATTAACCAACGGGTGAATCAGGTAGCCGAAGTGCTGCAACTGGCTCACCTGCTGGACCGGCGGCCAAAAGCGCTATCCGGTGGTCAACGCCAGCGTGTGGCAATTGGCCGGACACTGGTCGCTGAGCCGGATGTATTCCTGCTCGATGAACCCCTGTCCAACCTGGATGCGGCACTGCGGGTGCAGATGCGCATTGAGATCTCGCGCCTCCACAAGCGCCTGCAACGCACCATGATTTACGTCACCCATGACCAAGTGGAAGCGATGACGCTGGCAGACAAGATTGTGGTGCTGGATGCCGGCAATGTTGCGCAGGTCGGCAAGCCGCTGGAGCTGTATCACTACCCAGCTAATCGCTTTGTCGCGGGCTTTATTGGCTCGCCAAAAATGAATTTTTTACCGGTTAAAGTGACCGCCGTTGAACCTCGTCAGGTACAGATTGAACTGCCAAATCCAAATGGCCAGTTAGTGTGGCTGCCGGTGGAAGGTACTCAGGTTCAGGTCGGTGCAAATATGTCTTTGGGTATTCGCCCGGAACATCTGCTGCCAAGCAGTGCCTCTGAAGTCACGCTGGAAGGTGAGATTCAGGTGGTAGAGCAACTGGGTAATGAAACTCAAATTCACATCCAAATCCCGGCAATACGTCAGAACCTGGTCTACCGCCAGAACGACGTGGTGCTGGTAGAAGAAGGTGCAACATTCGCTATTGGCCTGCCGCCGCAACGCTGTCATCTGTTCCGTGAGGACGGCACTGCGTGTAAGCGGTTGTACCAGGAACTGGGCGTCTAGCCAAAGCAGAATGTAAAGCACGCATGCCGACAGGCAAATATAACAGGAGATTACTGATGACTACTCTGCGCAAGTTACCGATAGCACTGGCTGTTGCCGCTGGTGTTCTTTCTACTCAAGCTATGGCTGTTGATTTCCACGGGTATGCACGTTCCGGTATCGGTTGGACAGGAAGCGGTGGCGAACAGCAATGTTTCAAAGCCACTGGCGCCCAAAGTAAATACCGTCTGGGTAACGAGTGTGAAACGTATGCGGAAATTAAATTAGGCCAGGAATTGTGGAAAGAAGGCGACAAGAGCTTCTACTTCGATACCAACGTGGCGTATTCCGTTTCACAACAGAATGACTGGGAGTCAACATCTCCTGCATTCCGTGAGGCTAACGTGCAGGGTAAAAACCTGATCGAATGGTTACCGGGTTCCACCATGTGGGCCGGTAAACGCTTCTATCAACGTCATGACGTCCATATGATTGACTTCTACTACTGGGATATCTCAGGTCCAGGTGCAGGTGTAGAAGCTATTGATCTGGGCTTCGGTAAGTTATCTCTGGCAGCAACCCGTAACTCAGAAGCGGGTGGTTCAAGTGCCTGGATCGATAATGCCCGTAAAGATGCTGACCACACTGCTAATGATGTGTTCGATGTGCGTTTAGCCGGTTTAGAAACTAACCCAGGCGGCACTTTGGAGTTTGGTGTGGATTATGGCCGCGCCAATACTCAGGACGACTACGCGTTAGCTCCTGATGCCTCTAAAGATGGTGTCATGCTGACGGTTGAACATACCCAAAGCATGATGGGGGGCTTTAACAAGTTCGTGGTGCAATACGCAACAGATTCAATGACATCATCACAATCAGGTCACTCTGAAGGTGCAAACGTTAATAACAACGGTAACAGATTACGTGTTATCGACCACGGTGCCATCAACCTGGCTGAGAAGTGGGACATGATGTACGTCGCGTTGTATCAGGACACTGACTGGGACAACCAAAACGGCACCACTTGGTACAGCGTGGGGGTGCGTCCGATGTACAAATGGACCCCAATCATGAGTACCTTGCTGGAAGCGGGCTACGACAATGTTAAGTCACAACGTACCGGTGACCGTAACGGCCAGTACAAACTGACTCTGGCACAACAGTGGCAGGCAGGCGATAGCATCTGGTCACGCCCGGCAATTCGTGTCTTCGCAACTTATGCCAACTGGGATGAGAAGTGGGGCTATAACGATGTCAGCGGTAGCGCGGACAACGGTCTGGCACAAAACGGGACTATCGGTACTGATAGCCGCGGTAAGAGCAACGAAGTCACCTTTGGTGCGCAATTCGAAGCTTGGTGGTAACAGCATGATGCAGCCGCCCTTTGGGGCGGCTGTTTGATTGTTTAAACAAGAAAAGTGAGATGCCCTAAATAATTCGAGTTGCAGCCAACGCCCATGCAGCTTGAAGTATGACGGGGATTTGGTTAACTCTGCCGACCTTGCCTGTGCACAGTTAGCGCTGACGCTCAATGTATGAGGGTAATAACAATGAAAAAGAATCTACTGTCACTTTGTCTGGCATTGGTTTTAGGGGTTACAGCACCTCTGGCGGTGCAAGCAGAGTCAACTATTTCTCCGGCGAATGTTTCTATCGCGCCGACGATCAGTACCGCCACCTTACAGCAGTTACCATGGCAGCCATTAGTGCCACCGACTACGCAGGACATCAAACTGACTGCGGCGAGTCCACAAATCTCTCAAGGGAATATTGAAGGGGCTGTTGCCGCTTTTGCTTTACCCGCCGATCGTGGATCGATGGAGATTACACTTAGCAGTTTAGTGACTGATAATCAGCTCTTTTCCCCTAGCGTTTTAGTGCTGGACGAGCAAATGCGCCCAGCGGCTTACTATCCATCCAGCTATTTCACTTATGAAAAAGCGGGCATTATGACCAGTGATCGTCTGCAAGGGGTGATGAAACTGACCCCGGCACTGGGCCAGAAACAAATTTATCTGCTGGTTTATACCACCCGTGACGATTTAGCAAAAACCACCAAGTTACTTGATCCGGCTAAAGCTTATGCCATGGGTGTCGGCAATGCGGTACCGGATATCCCAGATCCTATTGCGAAACACACCCCGACAGGCAACCTGAAAATCAAGGCAACTGCTGAGCAGGGGATGGGTAACGTTATGATTGGCTTAATACAGTCAGCACCGGCTTCGGCTCCAGTCGTGGTCGGCAGTGCGGTTCAACCTACGCCAGCCGCAGTACCCGCACCGATAAAACCTGCGGAGCCAATGCTGAGCGACACTGAAAACTACTTCAACCAGGCGATTAAAGATGCGGTGAAAGCCGGTGATGTCGATAAGGCGCTGAAATTGTTGAACGAGGCGGAACATTTGGGCTCAACTTCAGCCCGAAAAACCTTTATTGGTAGTGTAAAAGGCAAGGGTTAAATCCCGGCACTGCCGAATATGGCTAGATGGTTGGTGCGCTTTGGCGCACCTTTTTTCGTTGGGTCTTATATACAGCTACTGCTGCTCGCAACGCCTCGTTTTGCTATTGGTTATCTTCGCGACACCTTGTTTTGGTTAATTCTGCTTTAAATCTCAAACTCACTTATTTAGTTTTTTGCTAGAAAGAAAAAGATTAAATGAGAATTTAAAAGGCATGCGATTGAGCTTGCGCCGATATCATAAATTGAATGACGGTTTATTGTTTATCCATTCAAATTAAGGTGCTATTGATGCCGAAGGAAAACCAACTCTGCCTATCGGCCACGCTACAGTCGTGGCCGATTCCATTTATGGCGCAACCGTGGGCCCCGCCGATCACAGAAGATAATCTTTCATTGTTAACTATGAGTTCTATCATGGCTCAGTTTACATCCCTTCAGGAAGAGAAGATATTGCCATTAAAGGTGACGGCAAGAGACCATGAGTTATTAGAAAAGATGGCACAAGAGCTGCCCAATGTAAGTTCGACGTCGGATCCTGTTTTCAGTCAGGCGATGCAGTTAATTGATAGTGCCAGAGTCCTGGATCAGAAAACGTGGACGCAACAATTTCCAGCAATCAGTGACGCCCGAGTCGGGCGAATTGTGGATTTTTATCTACAACTCCATGCTGTAGAGGGATTGGAGTTTGCAAATAGTTTAGATGATTTATCACATTTAAGGCCTGGGTTAACCGCGGCTCAAGGGTATGAAAAAGCTCGTGTTATCAGCCTGGAGCGGGATATCCTGTTTAAGTTATGCCAAAAGAGCCTGACACTATCCACAGCAGAAAAACTGACGCCACTCGCCGCCCTGAGTCTTGCCTGGTGGTTGAATCAAGAGTATCAGCCCACGCTGGCTGAATTATCCATGGCAGTTTATCGGCCTGAAAATAAAGAGACCAAGCTTCAGGCGGCGATACTTTATAACCATTCCCATTATGGCAATCGCTATGGTGAAACAGCAGGAATTTCCACTGCGGATTTAAACGATTGGGGGCTGGAGCATCTAGATTCGCCGGAACTAGCGGTTTCCAGAGCGGCCAGGGTGTTAAGGGTTATCCATGAAGGGATGGATGCTCAGCCTACGATATTGCAAGCACCAGAGGCCTATCTTGCTAATGGATTTGCACCGAAAAATGCCCAGGGCAGCTATCTGAAAAAGGAGTCGCTGGAATTGGGGGAAATGATTTTAACCGGATGCGGACAGATTGGATTTGATGCCTGTAGCCAACAGGATTTCACTCAATTTATCGATTTCGAACACGCAGTAGGCAGTTTGGCGTTTTCGCTCAAAACTACACTTAAGTTACATTATCAATTGCAAGGTAGGGCTTTTGATGAGTTGGTAGATAAGAATACCGAGCAACTGTATACATTATTACTTCAGGAAGAAGAGCAATTACATAAGAGCGGTGGAGCGCGCTACAGTCCGACGGCAATCTTCTTATCTCACTTCAGCCAATCTAATGAAGTCGAGCCTCTGACCGTAGAGCAAACGGCTGGTGTCATCAAAAGAATAGCCGGATCAATCGATGTGTCCCATTTGTCTGAGTCAGCTCAAGTCACCTTTAATAGAATAAATCTAATGGTAGACAACGTCGTTGCCGGTACAGCCATTGACGTGGAACATGAAAGATTTGTATCGGACCTTAAATCGCTGGCTCAACTTACTGAGCAAAGCCACCCCTTATATATTTTGGCGCATTATCGACTTTATAAAACAGCGCAAGAAAAAATAGAGCGACAACTCGCTTATCTCGATATGCGTCTAGCCTATCGCCATCTTCCCGCCGCTTTTGATGACGATCAGGCGATAAGAGAGATCCTGACAGAGGCTGGGGTGGAAAAAGTCGATGATTCCAGAGCTTATTATTACCGTTATAGCGACCCGCATAAGCAAAATGATTCACCTGTTAATGAATTTAAACGGCGTCGGGATGCAAGCAATCGCTTTGTCGCCAATATGTCGATGCCTGGTAAGAACGGTAGGTCGATTGATGTTTATAAGACGCTAGATGCGAAAAAAACTGAATATCATGAGTGGATAAAATCGCATCCGGCAGTTCGCTCTCAGGCAATCAAAACATTAATTGAGAAAGGTCAGCGGCCAGAGAGTGGTGCGCTACAAGATAAAATCAATGCCCTTGCCAAGGACTATCGGCCAGAAACTGAAAATTCGCGTTTTTGGCGCACGGCCTGGACATCGTTAGAAGAGAGTTGGGTGTGTAAACTCCCACTACCTAACCCGATGTGTACTATCGCCAGAGTCGAAGGTCCGCGTTCCCGTAACGAAAATGAAAATATGGCAGCGGGTATGGTGGCTATGGTGATGGAGGCGGGTCAGCTCAGGGGAATGGAACGCGGGGTGAAATTGATTGAAAATTCGCCACTGGGCGTAAAGCCATCGGGTCCTTTGGCTCCTCCGTCACGGCCTGTTATACCTTCCCGTTTGCCGGTTGCGGAAGGCGAAGTGATACCAACGCGTCAGACGATACCAAGCCCGCCTGGAAAGCCAGTTGAAGTGCAATGGGTTGAGCTAAAAGATCCACTCGTCTCTGGTGGAATGCGTGAAGCTTGGGTCAGACAGGGGGGCGGCGCGACCTATTGGGAAGTCGACTTAACCACCGGTAAGGACGTGGGTGTTGTCTTGAAACAAGGCCCTGAATTTAGCCGGCAGGGCAGGTTACCAGGGGGCGGGCCCAATCGCTTTACCGAAACTCATATATTAACCAACGCCGACTTTGATTGGCTGGAAGAAAGTGCATTAAGACCCGCCAGCAAAGGGGATGCTCCCTGCGCTTTAACCTCATCGGGCATATTCACTTACCTGAATACCAGTGAAATGAGTTTAGCTGAGAAATTTTTTGGGCCGTTACGTGATAATGTCGCCGCCTCAAGAACCTCCGGAAAATTTTTGCATCAGATTCTTGAACAATTTAAGGCCGAGGGTATTCAAACAGATGTGTCAATATTTCAGAAAAATCTAAGAGACCCTCTGAGTTCCTTTAATCAAGCAATCGAATCATTTCCGGAGAGAGTAAATGTTTATCCTTTGGATTTGAATGCGATAAAAATGGAAATTAGCAGTTTAAAACCTGGCGAAAGTATGATGTTTTTTCCTGAGCGAGCACATGTGATTACCATAGTGCAGACCGCCAACAAAGAAGGGTTGTACGTTTTTGATACAAATTTAATGAATGTAGAACAGCTGAAGTTAATGGATCCTAGGGTAAGAAAGTTCTATAAAGACCTGGTTCCTGAACTGATCATCCAAGAAGACAAAAAATACCTTTCTGGGCAAGATGCAGCAGTGTTACTTGATATGTATTTCAGGTCATCCAGTGAACGTAATAATACTGGTGCTGCAATTATCCGTTATAAGGGACGGACTGCCCAAGCTCATCAATAATAAAGAACAGCGTAATAAAACGACTTCATTTTGTGGGGGGTAATAAAAAGCAACCTGATGTCGCTGGGGAGCTAATCTGCGCTACAATGCCCCCTTATCTACGAATTAGCGGGGGGCGATATTTTCTTCCCAGCAGGGAGCAAACTGCATGTCTACCGGCGATGCATCAATTATAAAACCTATCCAATGGTGTGCCATTGAGCAGCCGAATTTACCAACTGCTATCGCTGATTGGTTGATGGAGTTGGGGTCGATGACCCGGCGTTTTGAGCAGCATTGCCAACGGGTTCATGTCGAACCCCAGCGAGAATGCTTTATTACGCGTAATGAGTTAGGGGAAGATGCGGAGCACTTACCTGTAAGCGAACGCTATTGGCTGCGGGAAATCATTTTGTGTGGTGATAATGAGCCTTGGCTGCTTGGTCGCACGGTTATCCCCGAGCAGACACTGTCTGGGCCGGATAGGGCGCTGGTGGATTTGGGCACCCTCCCACTCGGGCGCTATTTATTTGGTGGGGACAATTTAAGCCGTGATTATATTCAAGTGGGGCGGCAGAATGAACTTTGGGCGCGCCGCTCATTGCTGCGTCTGTCAGGCAAACCCCTGTTACTGACGGAAGTTTTTTTACCGGCCTCGCCACTGTATTCGGTTTAAGCCGTAGTAAGATTTTGGAGATGGATAAATTGAAGGGAAGTACTGTTCAGACCAAATGGCAGGCTTATTGCCGTTTAATGCGGATTGATAAGCCTATTGGCTCGTTATTGCTATTGTGGCCGACGCTGTGGGCATTATGGCTGGCAGGGCAGGGTATCCCAGAAACCAAAATACTGATTGTGTTTGTGTTGGGTGTGTTTTTTATGCGTGCGGCTGGTTGTGTCGTCAATGATTATGCTGACCGAAATATTGATGGCTTTGTAAAACGCACCGCATCCCGCCCGTTACCCAGTGGCATTATCAGTGAACGAGAGAGCAAAATCCTGTTTGTCGTTTTGGTACTGCTCTCGTTTGGTCTGGTGTTAACCCTTAATAGCATGACCATTTGGTTATCATTGGCAGCACTGGCGTTAGCCTGGATTTATCCGTTTATGAAGCGGGTCACTCATCTACCCCAAGTGGTATTAGGCGCAGCTTTTGGTTGGTCAATTCCGATGGGATTCGCTGCGGTGAGTGAGAGCTTACCCTTGGTTTGTTGGCTGTTATTGCTGGCGAACATCTGCTGGACCGTCGCTTATGACACGCAATACGCAATGGTTGATCGCGACGATGACCTGAAAATTGGAGTTAAGTCCACGGCGATTTTATTTGGTCAACATGACAAGCTGATTATAGGTTTACTGCAACTGGCTACACTGGTGTTGATGGTTGCTATCGGCTGGCTGATGGGGTTGGGCGGCGCATTCTATTGGTCAATCCTGCTGGCGGGTGCCTTGTTTATCCACCAACAAAAGATGATTGTGCAGCGTGACCGCGACGCCTGCTTCCGTGCGTTTTTGAATAATAATTACGTAGGGCTGGTGTTGTTTTTAGGGATTCTGATTAGTTATTGGCAGTAAATACGTTTCTGGAAAACAGTCAAAAAAATGGCCAGATGATGAATCCGGCCATTTTTGTTTAGCGGCTTGAGGAATCAATCTTCCGATTTATCCTCTGCCTCGGATTCTGGCCGTTGATTGCTGGTTTCGGCTGGCATACTGACACTCTCGATAGTCAGTTTCACTTCCGGCGTCATCAACGCACTCAGCATATTGTAAACTTCCAACGTATGTTCCTGAACCGCGTCACCACTGTCACTGATATATCCCTCTTCACGCAAGGTACCGACCAGTGTTGAAAATACCGCTTTATCGAAGAATTCTGGTGCGTTAATCCCGTGCAGAACAGACAATCGCTGCGCCATGATACGGCTCTCTTTCTCCAGCGCTCCACGGTTAATGCTCGGATTGGCACTGAGCAGCGACAGGGTAATCGCGTATCGTTGCAGGGTTTCCCGCACACCGGCGGCCAGTAATTGCAGTGGGCGAATTCGGGCCGGATTCAGCACTAGTTCGGTCCCTTTGTCACAAATCAACTGCTGGCGGGCCAGTTCATCTATCAGCGTGTCCAGCGTCTGTGGTAACTGCTCTTTGCTGTAATGCAGGAACAGTTCAGCTTTCAACATCGGATAAATCATACTGATTTGGCGCAACAATTCGTCACGGGTAATGCGGCGGTGGTACATCACCATGCTGGCTATCAGTGACGGTAGCATCAGTAAGTGCTGGATATTATTGCGATAATAGGTCATCAGCACGGCTTGTTCCCGTGGCAGGATGATAATGTCACCAATGTTGTCTTTCTCCACCTCAAACTTATTCATATTCAAGGCGTGATTAAGTAACTCTTCCGGTGTTTTATCCGGCACAGTGACATCTTTCGCATAAGGCACATTACGCATCAGTTGCAGATAGCAATCAAGTTGCTCAAGCAACTGCTCACGGGTGAGTGAACGCTGACGTGAGGCTAACAATGCGGTAGAACACAAGTTCATGGCATTCGCTGCTGCCGCATTATTTATTCTCACCATGATCTTACCGGCCAAATCATTTACCGCCGGTGTCAGCCAGCTTGGGCGCTGAGCTTCAATCGGATCAATGGCATCACGCCATTGCGGTACATTGGTGTTCAGATAGGTGGTCAACGGGATCGGTTCACCAAAGTTGACATAGCCCTGACCGAGGTTACGCAACTTACGCAAGCCCCGCAGCATCTGCAACAGGCTCTCTTTCTCTTTGGTCGCACCACGCAGCTCTTTGGCATAGGTACCCACTTCCATCACATGTTCGTAACCGATATAAATCGGCACCAAAGTGATTGGACGTGAGCCACCACGCAACATCGCCTGAATGGTCATCGACAGTGTGCCAGTTTTTGGCTCCAGCAGGCGGCCGGTACGTGAGCGGCCTCCTTCAACAAAGTATTCAACTGAATAACCACGGGTGAACAGTTCACCTAAATACTCGCGGAAAACCGTTGAATAGAGTTTGTTGCCTTTAAAGGTGCGACGAATAAAGAACGCGCCCAAACGGCGGAAGATAGGCCCGGCAGGCCAGAAGTTAAGGTTAATCCCGGCGGCAATATGCGGCGGCACCAGCCCTTGATGATAAAGCACGTAGGAGAGCAGCAGATAATCCATATGGCTGCGATGACAAGGCACATAGACGATTTCATGGCCATCTTGCGCCAACTGCCGCACCCGTTCTGCATTATGGACGTTAATACCTTGATACAAACGGTTCCACGTCCAGCTCAATACTCTGTCAGACAGGCGCACGGCTTCATATGAGAAGTCGGCTGCGATCTCTTCCATCAGCGTAATGGCATTTTGCTGTGCTTTCTCATGGGAGATTTTCTTGGTCCGCGCTTCATCGGCGACGGCCTTTTCAATCGCCTTTGATGTCAGCAACTTTTTGAACAGATCCTGCCGGGCAGGCAGACTAGGGCCAACCGCTGCCAGGCGTTGACGGGAGAAGTGCATCCGCGCTACGCGAGCCAGTTTGTGGGCGATAGTTTTATCGGTACCGTGCTCGCTGGCCATCCTGCGCAGTGAAACTGTGGTAGAGAAACGCACAAAACTATCGCGACCCAGCCACAATACCGCGAAGAATTTTTGCACTCCGTTAAGCACGCGCAGATGGGGTGTTCCGTGGCCTTCACGCCCCGGCGAACGACCAAACATCACGGAAACCGGTAACATCTGGATATCTAACTCGGGATTATTGCGGTGCAAATCCAGATAGTCGTGGAACAGCTTTACCGATTCCTGTTTAGGCGCGTAGTAGCGAAAGACCCGCGGGCCATTATCGATAAACACATGGCTGGGCAGTTGCACTCCATCGATTTCCAATGGAATCAATGGGTCGGGCAGGTCTTGTGCTTGACACTGCGCTCGCAAAGTCAGCAAATCAGCCTTAGAATTGTAAGGCAAAACGTACAGAATAGGACGAGAGGGGTCTAGCCCTAACTCAGTCACAGGGTCTGCCGGAATAACCTTGCTTTTTACCAACATTTTAAGTGGTAAATTCAATAACTTATAATATATTTTACGCCAACCTGACATAACTACATGAAGCCTCTTGTTAGCAATTCGTCGCAAGGATACCAGAAACTGGTTTTGAGATCTGTGGTGATAAGACAACAGAAAGCGGCAAAAATCATCATTAACTTAAGATAAAGGCAATAAAACATGGCGAATCAATCAACAGGGCTGGCCCGAGTCTATAAAGCGGCCGGTTATTCTGTGAAAGGCTTAACGGCTGCCTGGAAAAACGAAGCGGCATTTCGTCAGGAAGCTGTTGCTGCCATAATCGCTATCATACTGGCCTTCTGGCTGGATGTAGATGCTATCGCACGCCTTTTATTAATTGGTAGCGTGGTTTTAGTGATAATTATCGAAGTCATTAACAGTGCGATTGAGGCGGTAGTGGACAGGATTGGCAGTGAGTTCCATGAGCTATCGGGCCGCGCCAAAGATATGGGGTCCGCGGCGGTATTCCTCGCTATCTTGTTAGCGTTATTTGTTTGGATAACCGTACTTTGCCAGCATGCCGGTTAATGTTATGACGAACAATGCCGCAGAAATAAGCTGTGATTAATCCCTGTTTTTATTCACTCTTTGGTTCCCAACACCCGCTTACCTGTATATACTCACAGCAAGACTGTATAAACAAACAGGGGGCGGAATGAAAGCACTTACTACCAGACAGCAAGAGGTTTATGACCTGGTTCGCGATCACTTAGCGCAAACCGGCATGCCACCGACCCGTGCCGAAATTGCGCAGCGTCTGGGGTTTCGCTCTCCTAACGCCGCTGAAGAGCATTTAAAAGCACTGGCCCGTAAAGGCGTCATTGAGATTGTTTCTGGCGCTTCCCGTGGCATTCGTTTGCTGATGGAAGAAGAAGATGGCCTGCCACTGATTGGTCGGGTTGCCGCAGGTGAACCTTTGCTGGCACAGCAGCATATCGAAGGGCACTACAAAGTAGACCCATCAATGTTTAAACCGAGTGCAGATTTTCTGTTGCGGGTTAATGGGATGTCGATGAGAGATATCGGTATTCTGGATGGCGACCTATTAGCGGTGCATAAAACGCAAGATGTGCGTAACGGGCAAGTTGTAGTGGCACGAATTGATGATGAAGTGACGGTAAAACGCTTGAAAAAACAAGGTAATATCGTACAGCTTTTGCCAGAAAATAGTGAGTTCCAACCGATTATTGTCGATCTGCGCGAACAAAGCTTCACCATTGAAGGATTGGCCGTCGGTGTTATCCGTAATGGTGACTGGATCTAACATTAGCGTTTTATATTGAACTGATAAGCCGTTCCTGCTCAGGAGCGGCTTTTTATTATTAATGACCCCATTAAACGATTCAGACGCCCAAATTAATTGACGTTGCAGGCAGGCAGCCGCAAAGAAGCTCGCTAATTCCGATCAATGCTAACGACAAGTAGATGATTTGGATGACAAATCTGCGGGGAGAAAATTTGAATGCTGCTTGCTGCGGCCTCTCAGAGGTGATGTCTGGGAAGGGGCCAAGTAACAAGTACAGCTAGCCTGCTACAGCTCCAAGTATGGAAAAGTTATTTAGATTGAGACGATTCCGACAATAAGTTATTACCTACTGTTTTAACTGAATAATATCAGTGCTTATTTTTACTTTATAGCTATAATCTCAGTGATTAATATTATCCTGACTTTAATTGCTAGTATCCTCTGCTATAATTATTCGTACGGTAAGCGAAACAACGAAGTTTAATTTTAAATTATGACTGTGAGTGACTAATTTAAATGTGGTTGTTTTTATCAATAGAGAACGTTTATCGTATTGAATTAAATAAACTGACTAATCCCAAGGTAACGGAGATATTATGAATAAAGATCAAGCCGACGGTAACTGGAAGCAGTTTAAAGGTAAAGTGAAAGAAAAATGGGGCAAGCTGACTGACGATGACTTAACGGTAATCGAAGGTAAGCGTGACCAGCTAGTGGGTAAAATCCAGGAGAAATACGGCTATCAGAAAGAGCAAGCCGAGAAAGAAGTCAAAGCCTGGGAAGACCACAGCAAATATCGCTGGTAACAGCATTAAATGGAATTAAACTGATATTGATATAAATTAATCGGGTCTCTCGTTTCATAGAATATGCATTGTTAATCAACCCCGTCTAGTTATTGGTGTATCAACTCCAATTATACTGAAGCGGTGAGGTTATTTTAATAAAAGCTATTCTAGCTCACCTGTATTTATATCTACATCTGCACAAGGACGTGCCTTATTATTAATTATTACCCTGTCGCATTGCTCGCGGCAGTCTACTTTTTGCTAACCGATATATACCCACCAGGGATCTCTATCTATACCCTAAATAATTCGAGTTGCAGGAAGGCGGTAACCGATTTGTACAGCATTTATGCTAGCCCGCTGGGTGAGCCTCAAGGATGAGGCTCATTAATCCCGATGAGCTTACATGAGTAAGTGATTCGGGTTATTGAGAGCAGCCAACACACATGCAGCGTGAAGTATGACGGGTATAAGGCAAAAGTAATTGGAGAGCAGCTAACATTGCTGCAACTTCAATTAGGTACGCAGCTATTTCTTTTTAGTAACAATAGAGTGGTCATGGTCACAATGCTCATGGCTTTCGCATGCTTCAACTTCCCCGCATTCAGCACATAAACCGTGCGCTTCAACCACACTGTGACGCAGCACAAAACCTGATTGTTTTGCTAACTGTGACAATGCCTCTTCAATGCCCACGGTGGTGCGTTCAGTGACTATTTTGCACCGATCACAGATAAATAGCGCTGAAGTATGGGTTGGCTCTTCAAAATGATGACATAGCACATAACTATTAGCTGACTCGACGCGGTGAATAAACCCTTGCTCCAGCAAAAAATCCAATGCGCGATAAACAGTTGGAGGCTTGGCTTGTGGCTCAGACACACGCAACAAATCCAACAGGTCATAGGCACTGATTGCGCCAGGTTGTTGTGCCATTAAGCGTAGTACTTCAAGACGTTGCGGTGTCAGCCGGACGTTACGTTGTTGACACAGACTTTCAGCCTGAGCCAGCAGCTTTTCCTCATCGATAGGTTTCATGATATCCATCCCGCAGCATTTGAATTGAAATGATTTTACCATATTTAGCGTTAATCGCCGATAGGTGAAAAAACGAGGGGAAGGTGGGTATCACACTTTTGTTAATTCACAGGATTCGATGACAGAACGATCAGTCGTAGAGTTCAATTATCACACAGGCAGCTATGGTCAGCTTCTATGGTATAATTACTCATTCCATCCCTTTGTAGGGTTCGCTCGGCGGGCAACTTTAAAGGGTATTTGATGAAATAATAACCGATGAAATCACCGTAAATGCACGCAGCCCAGACTTTTTCCAGCACCCCGGCCAATAAGCCACACTACCCTCTACAACGTTTTTCCGTCGCGCCGATGCTCGATTGGACCGATCGTCATTGCCGTTATTTTCATCGTTTGTTAACCAAGCAGACCTTGTTATATACCGAAATGGTCACCACCGGTGCCATTATTCATGGTAAAGCTGACTATCTGGCTTATAGCGAACAGGATCATCCGGTGGCACTGCAACTTGGAGGCAGTGACCCGCAGGCGCTGGCCCATTGTGCCAAATTGGCTGAACAACGCGGCTACAATGAAATAAACCTAAATGTGGGTTGCCCGTCTGATCGGGTACAAAATGGTCGTTTTGGCGCTTGCCTGATGGGTGAGGCTGAACTGGTCGCTGACTGCATTAAAGCTATGCGCGATGTGGTTTCTATTCCTGTCACCGTTAAAACTCGTATCGGCATTGACCAACTGGATAGCTATGAGTTCTTATGCGAGTTTGTGCAAACGGTGGCGGACCGTGGCGAATGCGATATCTTTACCATTCATGCTCGCAAAGCCTGGCTCTCAGGGCTTAGCCCGAAAGAGAACCGTGAAGTGCCACCGCTGGATTATGAGCGGGTTTATCAGCTCAAGCGTGATTTCCCAACACTGACTATTGCCATTAATGGTGGTGTGAAAACGCTGGCTGAAGCCAAAGAGCATCTTAAACATCTTGATGGGGTAATGATGGGCCGTGAAGCCTACCAAAATCCAAGCATTTTGACCCAAGTGGATCGCGAACTATTTGATGTAAATGCCCCAGTGGTCGATAGCATTAAGGCGATTGAAGCGCTTTATCCTTATATCGAACAGGAGTTGTCTCGCGGCGCTTATTTGGGCCACATCACCCGGCATATTCTTGGGATTTTTCAGGGAATTCCTGGTGCGCGTCAATGGCGTCGCCATCTAAGCGAAAATGCCCATAAGCCTGGTGCTGGCGTTGCTGTAGTAGAGCAAGCCTTAGCGCTGGTCACTCGGCCTTATACCCTTCGTCCTTGAAGTCGCAGGGTTGTTAGCTACGCTAGTGACTCGGCCCATCCGGTGGGCCTCGCAAGGCGAGGCCGCTGCAAGCAGCGTTCAAATCACTTGACTGTGTAAGCTCATCGGGATGCGTTCACTTGCTGCCTACCTGCGACGCCAATTACTTTGAGTATAATAGAATAGTAAATTAGCTATAAGTTAGTCAAATTGACCATGCCTATCCATTTTTCTGGTAGGTATTAATATTACTTAATCATTAAATTCAATGAATTAGCTGATATGTTAAAGTTGGCATGCTTCTTGTAATACTTCTTATAAAATTCCCGATTTGTTCGTTATATTTAATGATGTGGTTGTGGGACATACACAATTATTAAGGAGCCAGCCATGTTTGAAATTCTCTTTGTTATCGGCTTTTTTATCATGCTGATGGTAACCGGTATTTCCCTGTTAGGGATCTTCGCTGCATTACTGGTGGCTGCTGCTTTTATGATGGTAGGGGGCTTATTCGTCATGATGATTAAGCTGCTACCTTGGTTGATTCTGGCGGTTGTGGCCGTCTGGATATGGCGTTCGATGCAGAAACCGATAGTCCGGCGTTACTAAAATTTCCCTTTCTTGCGGTAGCGATCACAGCCTGAAAGATTAGTGGGGCGAATCAGAGGGAAAACGTATTTTTTCTCGGGCGTGCTTGCTAGGATGCTAACCGATACGATTTGGTATCGCATTTTCATCCCTGCCAGAGGTAAAAATAGCCGTATAAACGGCAGTTAGCTCTGACAGAATACGCTGCTGTACCCCTACATGTGCATCAAAGAAAGCGTTGTAAAGAAGGGCTCCCTAATCGGAGCCCTTTGTTTTTTCAACAATATTACCTTAGGAATGGCCAAACAACTCAGGGTATCAGCAAGCTGGATCCTGTGGTCTGGCGGCTTTCTAGGATTTGATGGGCACGGTGAGCATCACGCAACGGGAATTGCTGTGCTTTTGCCACATCGACATTAATGGCTCCGCCAGCAATCAGTGAAAACAGTTCGTGGCTGGCACTTGCTAACTCTTGCCGATTGGTGACATAAGTGTTGAGGGAGGGGCGAGTAACATATAGCCCGCCTTTTTGGTTCAGGATGGCAAGATCTACTCCTGTCACTGGGCCGGAGGCATTACCGAAACTCACCATCAAGCCTCTGCGCTTAAGGCTATTAAGCGAATCCAGCCAGGTACTTTTCCCAACCGAGTCATACACCACACCCACTTTCTCGCCATTAGTCAGCTCTGCCACCCGCTCGGCGATATTTTCTGTACGATAGTTAATCGTGGCCCAGGCGCCAGCGGCTTTTGCCAATTCGGCCTTTTCATCAGAGCCAACACTGCCGATAAGCTTAGCACCAAGCGCTTTCGCCCACTGGCAAGCAATTAGTCCGACACCACCCGCCGCCGCATGGAATAGGAATACCTCACCCGGTTTTATCTCGTGGGTTTGGCGCAACAGATAGTGGACGGTCAGCCCTTTGAGGAATGATGCTGCGGCCTGCTCGAAAGAGATGTTGTCAGGAAGTATGGCAATCTTCTCTGCCGCAACATTATGCACTTCGCTGTAAGCCCCGAGAGCTGATTGGGCATATACCACCCGGTCACCGACATTGATTGTGTTAACCGACGAACCAACTTTAGTGACAATTCCCGCCGCCTCTGTTCCCAACCCACTGGGAAACTGTGATGGTGAATAAAGCCCACTGCGAACATAAGTATCGATATAGTTAATACCGATCGCTTTGTTTTCTACCTGAACTTCATGTGCTGCAGGGTCAGAAGGGGTAAAGTCAAGGTATTGCAACACTTCCGGCCCGCCAGTGGTACTGAATTGGATATGCTTTGCCATGGTAGCTCCTATAGATAGGTGTATTTTCACCCTACAGGGTTCTGCACGGAGTGCCAAGATCTGGCTAATACCGATATGTAATAGGGAATATTATTACCTCTGCGAATAAGACGGTGCGGCAATGTGGGCGGTTTTTTTTTCCTCATCAGCGAACTTTCTGAACTCATCAGCTCCATTCATTTGCGGTCTACCTGCAACTCCAATTACTTTGTGTATATACTAGGCCGTTATATTTTCTATTCGATATTTTCCTATCGCAACAAAGGTAAAGAACACTCTTCATGGCCGCAAAAAAACCAACCAACAATATGACAGAGCCACGAGACCGCCAGATGGAAGGGCTGAAACTCCCGCCTCATTCGCTGGAGGCAGAGCAGTCCGTGTTGGGCGGTTTGATGCTGGATAATGAACGCTGGGATAATGTGTCAGAACGCGTTGCCAGCAATGACTTCTTCAGCCGCCCGCACCGCCGAATCTTTACTGAAATGCAGCGTTTGCTGGAAAACAGCAAACCTATCGATTTGATCACCTTGTCTGAGTCGCTAGAGCAAAAAGGCGATCTGGATTCGGTGGGGGGATTTGCCTATCTGGCAGAGTTATCGAAAAACACCCCAAGTGCGGCGAATATTGGTGCCTATGCTGATATCGTGCGCGAACGTGCGGTAGTTCGTGAAATGATCTCGGTCGCTAATGAGATAGCTGACGCCGGTTATGATCCCCAAGGGCGTAGCAGTGAAGATCTGCTGGATTTGGCTGAATCCAAAGTGTTTCAGATAGCTGAAAGCCGCGCCAGTAAAGATGAAGGGCCGAAAAGTGTCGATCAAATCCTCGAAGCCACGGTCGCGCGAATTGAGCAACTTTATCAGCGGCCCCATGATGGGGTGACCGGTGTTTCAACCGGCTTTACCGACCTTGATAAAAAAACCGCCGGTTTACAGAAATCAGATTTGATCATTGTCGCCGCGCGTCCATCAATGGGTAAAACCACGTTTGCGATGAACTTGTGTGAAAACGCCGCGATGATGCAGGAAAAACCGGTATTGATCTTCAGTTTGGAGATGCCCGGCGATCAGATCATGATGCGTATGCTGGCGTCGCTGTCACATGTTGACCAGACCCGTATCCGAACCGGCCAACTCGATGATGAGGATTGGGCGCGTATTTCCAGCACCATGGGCATATTGATGGAAAAACGCAATATGTACATCGATGACTCATCCGGTCTGACACCGACAGAAGTGCGCTCCCGCGCGCGGCGTATTTTCCGCGAACATGGTGGTTTGAGTCTGATTATGATCGACTACCTGCAATTGATGCGGGTGCCGTCTCTTTCTGATAACCGAACGTTGGAAATCGCCGAGATTTCGCGCTCACTCAAAGCACTGGCGAAAGAGTTGCAAGTCCCGGTAGTGGCGTTATCACAGCTTAACCGTAGTTTGGAGCAACGTGCTGATAAACGGCCCGTTAACTCCGACTTACGTGAATCCGGCTCTATCGAACAAGATGCGGACTTAATCATGTTTATCTATCGTGACGAGGTGTATCACGAGAACAGTGATGAGAAAGGGATCGCGCAGATTATTTTGGGTAAACAGCGTAACGGTCCGATCGGATCTGTCCGGCTGAAATTTAACGGTCAATGGTCGCGCTTTGATAACTATGCCGGTCCACAGTACGACGACGAATAGTTTCCCCTTAGTCCTTGACGCTGCAGGGTTGTTAGCGGCGATGACTCACGCGGAACCCTCGCTGGCCGGCGACCTGCAACACCAGGTTCTTTGGGTATAACATCAATTATTAAGGATAAGAAATGAAAGCGGCAACAGCAGTAATCGACCGCCGCGCTCTGCGACATAACTTGCATCAGGTACGGCGCATGGCGCCACAAAGCCGCCTGATTGCTGTTGTGAAAGCAAACGCTTATGGCCACGGGTTATTAGAAACAGCACATACTTTGCAGGATGCCGATTGCTATGGCGTCGCGCGCATCGGCGAAGCTCTGATGCTACGTTCTGGCGGAATTGTAAAACCTATTCTACTGCTGGAAGGGTTTTTTACCGCAGAGGACTTGCCTATTCTGGTGGCTAACCGGATTGAAACCGCAGTACACAGTATTGAACAATTAGAAGCGCTGGAAGCGGCCAATCTCCCTGCTCCGATCAATGTCTGGATGAAGCTCGATACCGGTATGCATCGTTTAGGCGTCCGTCCTGAGCAGGCCGAAGCCTTCTACCAGCGGCTATGTGCTTGTGGCAACGTTAGTCAGCCAGTTAATATTATGAGCCACTTCAGTCGTGCCGACGAACCTGAGGTGGATACTACCCGCCAGCAACTGGCGTGTTTTGACGCCTTTGCTATTGGCAAACCGGGTAAACAGTCTATTGCTGCATCTGGCGGTATTTTGCTGTGGCCGCAAGCGCATCGTGATTGGGTTCGTCCCGGTATCATACTGTATGGCGTTTCGCCGCTGGATGAACCTTATGCCAGCCATTTTGGTCTACTGCCAGCGATGGCATTAAAATCCAGCCTGATTGCTGTACGTGAACATAAAGCCGGTGAGCCCGTGGGCTACGGCGGAACTTGGGTCAGTGAACGTGATACGCGCCTGGGTGTGGTGGCGATTGGCTACGGTGACGGTTATCCGCGCAGCGCACCATCGGGTACGCCGATGTGGGTCAATGGCCGCGAAGTGCACATTGTGGGGCGGGTATCGATGGACATGATTTCAGTTGATCTTGGGCCAGATAGCAGCGACAAAGTCGGTGATGAAGTGCTGTTGTGGGGGGCGGATTTACCGGTTGAGAAGATCGCAGCTTACACCGGTATCAGTGCCTATGAATTGATCACCAAGCTGACCTCCCGTGTAGCGATGGAATATTTAGGGGAATAAGGTAAGCTGACTAATCAAGGTATAGACAATTATTATCAATCTAGGAGAGCAGCGCCGTGTTCCAAAATGTTGATGCCTATGCAGGTGACCCGATCCTGTCATTGATGGAGAGTTTTAAAGCCGATAGCCGAGCACATAAAGTGAATCTGAGTATCGGGCTTTATTACAATGAGCAGGGTGAGATCCCGCAAATGCAGGCAGTGGATACCGCTGAAACCCAATTGAATGCTCAGCCACATGGGACACCGGTTTACTTGCCGATGGAAGGTCTGCAATCTTATCGTACTGCTATTCAGCAGCTACTATTCGGCAGCGATCACCCTATGCTGGCTCAGCAACGAGTAGCGACTATCCAAACTGTTGGTGGCTCCGGTGCATTGAAAGTGGGTGCTGATTTCCTTCATTCCTATTTCCCAGATTCTCAGGTGTGGGTCAGTGACCCTACGTGGGAAAACCATGTCGCTATTTTCAGTGGCGCAGGGTTTAAGGTGAATACCTACCCGTACTTTGATAATGACAAGCTGGGCGTAAAATTCGATCAAATGCTGGCAACGTTGCAGCAGTTACCA
Organism: Yersinia sp. 2541 StPb PI; assembly: GCF_052217145.1. Classification (NCBI taxonomy): domain Bacteria; kingdom Pseudomonadati; phylum Pseudomonadota; class Gammaproteobacteria; order Enterobacterales; family Yersiniaceae; genus Yersinia; species Yersinia sp. 2541 StPb PI. The sequence continues at coordinate 386,750 of NZ_JAZGQB010000001.1, forward strand.
GCCAGAAGCATTGTTTTGCTCCATCCTTGCTGCCATAACCCAACTGGATCTGATCTGACGAATGCACAGTGGGATCAGGTTATTGGCGTGGCTAAAGACCGGGATCTGATCCCGTTCCTGGATATTGCCTATCAGGGTTTTGGTGCTGGGCTGAATGAAGATGCTTATGCGATTCGAGCCATGGCGGCAGCGGAATTACCCTGTCTGGTCAGTAACTCCTTCTCTAAAATCTTCTCTCTGTATAACGAACGGGTCGGTGGCCTTTCCGTGGTATGTGAAAGTGAAGAAGCTGCTGGTCGGGTATTGGGGCAACTGAAAGCCACGGTGCGGCGTAACTATTCCAGCCCGCCAAACTTTGGTGCACAGGTTGTTTCAAAAGTACTGCATGACAGCGAGTTACGGGCGCAATGGCAGGCTGAAGTGGAGCAGATGCGTCGGCGTATTATTGAAATGCGCAGCACGTTGGTGGAAGCCTTGAAGGCAGCACTACCCAATCGCAATTTTGATTACTTAATGCAACAGCGTGGCATGTTCAGCTATACCGGTTTTAGTGCTGCACAAGTGGATCGTCTGCGTGACGAGTTTGGCGTGTATCTGATTGCCAGCGGCAGGATGTGTATGGCAGGTGTCAACCACAGTAATGTTCAGCGAGTAGCGGCTGCGTTTGCGGCAGTACAGTAATTAGTTATCGCGTTATCTAACACGACGAACTGTTTAAGGCGATAGAAATATCGCCTTTTTGCTTTATTTTTTCCACCATCTTTCCGTCACTTATCTACATAACCTGTCTGGTTAGCCCTCCGCCAATGGCTGTAAATCGATTAAAGAATATACTAAATAAGGTGGCAGACCCATGCCCAATGATCATTCATCGCTCACAGTAAATCTTCTGTTATAAGTGCAAGCTAATACTTCAGCATGTTGCTGTATCCGATGGAATGAATACGCTATGAGGCCCTTTCGCTAGACGGCACTGGCCCATTACAGGAGATAACCCAATGAATAATTCAGCATTATTGGAATACTGCATGTCTAAACCGGGGGCAGAGCAGAGTGATCATGAGGAATGGCAGACCAATCAGATTAAAGTAGCCGATGTGATGTTTGCGATGGTGGGTGAAATTGGTGGGCGGCCCTCTATTTCGGTAAAAACCAGCCCTGAGTTGGCGGAGAGTTTGCGAGAGCAACATCCGGAGATCGTGCCGAGTGAACACTTGAATAAAGCGCACTGGAACACGGTGTTTCTGGATGGACAATTACCGAACTCACAATTTTACTCGTTAATTGACCGCTCTTATCAATTGGTATTGCAGGGGTTACCGGAACATAGGCGACAGGAGCTGGCTGTTTGATACCCCCTTGGTACTTGGAGTTGCAGGGTTGTTAGCCTGGTTCATTATTTGGCCCATCCTTGGGCCTGGCTGATTTGTTGTTCACGGGTTGCCAACCTGCAGCTCCAATGATTTTGGATGCTGATAGATTAATTGATGCTCTACTTACGTTGCAGCATTGGCTTGAGGAAGCGTGCGGTATGTGACGCGGCGCATTCTGCAACAGTTTCTGGTGTACCGGCGACCAGAATCTCGCCACCGCCACTACCGCCTTCTGGCCCCAGATCGACAATCCAATCAGCAGTCTTAATCACATCCAGATTGTGCTCAATGACCACAATGGTATTGCCCTGATCGCGCAGCTGATGCAACACCGCCAGCAGTTGCTGAATATCAGCAAAATGCAGACCGGTAGTCGGCTCGTCCAGAATATAGAGCGTCTGACCGGTGCCGCGTTTTGATAATTCACGCGACAGTTTCACCCGTTGCGCTTCACCACCCGACAGCGTAGTCGCAGATTGCCCCAGACAGATATAGGACAGGCCCACATCCATCAGTGTTTGCAGCTTACGCGCCAGTGCCGGAACCGCATCAAAGAACTCGCGAGCCTCTTCGATAGTCATCGCCAGCACTTCGTGGATACTTTTACCTTTGTATTTTACTTCCAGCGTTTCACGGTTATAACGCTTACCTTTACACTGGTCGCATGGCACATAGATATCGGGCAGGAAGTGCATTTCGACTTTAATCACCCCGTCGCCCTGGCAGGCCTCACAACGGCCCCCTTTGACGTTAAAGCTGAAGCGGCCTGGCGTATAACCACGGGTACGTGATTCTGGTACACCGGCAAACAGCTCACGAATGGGGGTAAAGATACCGGTATAAGTCGCCGGGTTAGAGCGCGGCGTCCGGCCAATCGGACTTTGGTCAATATCGATGACTTTATCGAAATGCTCCAAGCCTTGAATTTCACGGAATGGCGCCGGTTCGTTGCTGGTCGCGCCGTTCAACTGGCGCTGGGCGATACAATATAAGGTGTCGTTGATCAGCGTTGACTTACCTGAGCCAGAAACCCCGGTAATACAACTAAACAGCCCGACCGGCAGTGTCAGCGTGACATCTTTCAGGTTATTGCCGCTGGCGCCAATCAGTTTTAACACTTTGGTTGGGTCCCCCGGCACGCGTTGCGCAGGTATGGCGATTTCTCGTTTGCCGCTAAGGAACTGACCGGTCAGTGACTTAGGTTCAGCCATGATGGCCTCAACGGTCCCTTCGGCCACCACCTCACCACCATGCACACCCGCACCCGGGCCAATATCAATCACATGGTCGGCTGCGCGGATAGCGTCTTCATCATGTTCCACTACAATCACGGTGTTACCCAGATTGCGCAGATGAATCAATGTTTCCAGCAACCGTTCATTATCACGTTGGTGCAAACCGATGGACGGTTCATCCAGTACATACATGACACCCACCAAGCCGGCGCCAATTTGACTGGCCAAACGGATACGTTGCGCTTCACCACCAGACAGTGTTTCCGCCGAACGGGACAACGACAGATAATTCAGCCCGACGTTAACCAAGAACTTCAGCCGATCGCCAATCTCTTTCAGCACTTTCTCAGCAATTTGCGCCCGCTGACCACTTAGTTTCATGTTTTGGAAGAAGGTCAGTGCGTGGCCGATGCTCAGTTCAGAAATCTCGGGCAGAGTGGTGTTTTCGACAAACACATAACGCGCTTCGCGGCGCAAGCGAGTACCGTGGCATGAAGCACAGGAGCGATTGCTAATATATTTGGCCAGTTCCTCACGTACTGCACTGGACTCCGTCTCTTTATAGCGACGTTCCATATTGTGCAACACCCCTTCAAATGGGTGGCGGCGAACGGTGGTATCACCCCGATCGTTAATGTATTTGAATTCAATGGTATCTTTGCCAGAACCGTATAAAACGGCGTGCTGTATCGCGCTATCGAGCGAGTTAAATGGCGTTTCGATATCAAACTTATAATGATCTGCCAGTGAACGCAGCATCTGGAAGTAATAGAAGTTGCGGCGATCCCAACCACGGATGGCACCACCCGCCAGCGACAGCTCTGGATTCTGTAATACACGGTCTGGATCAAAGAACTGCTGTACCCCTAAGCCGTCACAAGTTGGGCAGGCCCCCGCCGGGTTGTTAAAGGAGAACAGGCGTGGTTCCAACTCACTCATACTGTAGCCGCAAATCGGGCAGGCAAAGTTGGCGGAGAACAGCAACTCTTCGGCGTGAGGGTCGTCCATATCGGCAACGACGGCAGTACCACCAGAAAGCTCCAGTGCCGTTTCAAATGATTCAGCCAGACGCTGAGCCAGATCTTCACGCACTTTGAAGCGATCGACCACCACTTCAATGGTATGTTTTTTTTGCAGTTCTAATTTCGGTGGATCAGACAGATCACACACCTCGCCATCGATCCGCGCCCGGATATAGCCCTGCATAGCCAGACCTTCCAGCGTTTTGGTATGTTCGCCTTTGCGATCTTTTACCACCGGAGCCAGTAACATCAAGCGGCGGCCTTCCGGCTGACTGATGACGTTATCCACCATCTGACTGACGGTTTGCGCGGCTAGCGTAACATCGTGATCTGGGCAGCGTGGTTCACCGACACGGGCGAACAGCAAACGCAGATAATCATGGATTTCAGTGATGGTACCCACAGTCGAGCGTGGGTTATGCGAAGTTGATTTTTGCTCAATGGAGATTGCCGGTGACAGACCTTCAATATGGTCGACATCCGGTTTTTCCATCAGCGATAGAAATTGGCGCGCATAGGCGGAAAGAGACTCAACATAACGGCGTTGCCCCTCGGCATACAAGGTATCAAAAGCCAGTGAGGATTTGCCTGAACCCGATAGACCGGTGACCACGATCAGTTTGTCGCGCGGGATAATCAGGTTGATATTCTTAAGATTATGGGTGCGAGCGCCCCGAACTTCTATATTATCCATTCAAACACTTCCCGGATGTAAACTGAGCCTCTCCCGCGCCCTTTTTTACTCTTCGTACTTGAAGCCGTAGGGTTGTTGGCTGCGTTCACTCACCCTAATCACTTACTGGCTGTAAGCTCATAGGGACTCGCTCGCTTGCCGCCTACCTGCAACTCCAATTACTTTGAGTAATGTATAGACGCATTTTGCAACGTCAAAAAAGGACACAGCCAGTACGAAACGGATAATTATGACACAAAAAAACCTGAATGGATATCCAGTATTCGAGTGCAATTAAGGCAGATGTCATGATAAAACTGCAACACATTTCGCAGTTATGATCTACTGTGCCGTTTAGCAGTTAGCGTGTTAAACTTACTCGTTTATACTGTACAAAATTTACTTCATCAGGAGAGTTCACATGGCCAGCAGAGGCGTAAACAAAGTGATTTTGGTCGGGAATTTGGGCCAAGACCCGGAAGTCCGCTACATGCCAAACGGCGGAGCTGTTGCCAATATCACCCTGGCCACTTCCGAAAGCTGGCGTGATAAAGCCACCGGCGAGCAGAAAGAAAAAACTGAATGGCACCGTGTGGTGTTGTTCGGCAAACTGGCAGAAGTGGCGGGTGAATATCTGCGTAAAGGCTCTCAGGTTTATATTGAAGGCGCACTGCAAACCCGTAAATGGACAGATCAGGCTGGTGTTGAGAAATACACCACAGAAGTTGTGGTTAATGTGGGCGGCACCATGCAAATGCTGGGTGGCCGTCAGGGCGGCGCTGCTCCGGCAGGTGGTGGTGCACCACAAGACGGCGGGGCGCAAGGTGGTTGGGGTCAACCTCAGCAGCCACAAGGTGGTAACCAGTTCAGCGGCGGTCAGACTTCACGTCCGGCCCAGTCTGCACCAGCAGCACAACCACAAGGCGGCAATGAGCCACCAATGGATTTCGATGATGATATCCCGTTCTGATTGCGCTGTTTTTTAAGCACAACAGTGCTGATTAGGAAAATAAAGCCCTGCCTTGGCGGGGCTTTTTGTTGGTTTTAAGTCGCGCCTGAGGGATGAGATTTTTATACCTCGATATATCTGTTTTGCTTTCTTAAAATTGGTATTGGCAGCTTTGCAAACCAAAAAATTCTTTTATCACTATAATCAATACTCTTATGTTCATCATATGGAGCTTGGTCATGGTCACGGTTCACCATCTGAATAATTCACGTTCACAACGTATCTTGTGGATGCTGGAGGAACTGCAAGTTCCTTATGAGTTGAAGCGCTATCAGCGCGACCCCGGCAGCTTACTGGCACCACCAGAATTGAAAAAAATCCATCCATTGGGAAAATCACCAGTGATTACTGACGGTGATCTCACCTTGGCGGAGTCTGGTGCCATTATTGAGTATTTACAGGAAACCTATGATGCACAGGGGCTATTTAAGCCCACCGGTCACTATGATCGTCAACAGTTCCGTTACTGGATGCATTATGCCGAAGGTTCATTGATGCCATTGCTGGTGATGAAACTTATCTTTAGCCGATTGGGTGGGCCGCCTGTGCCGTGGATTATTCGCCCGGTTGCCAAGGCTCTGGGTGATGGCGTACAGAAAAGTTATCTGAATAAGCAAATTGCTACTCACCGCGATTATCTGGAACAGCATTTGACGAATAATCAGTGGTTTGCTGGCAGTGATTTCAGCGCGGCGGATATTCAGATGAGTTTTCCTATCGAGGCAATCAACACCCGTGGTGGTCTTGAGGGGTTCCCGAAACTGCAAGATTTCTTAGTGCGCATTCATCAGCGCCCAGCCTACCAACAGGCGATTGAGAAGGGCGGAGCCTACAAACTGGAAGGCTGATAACCGATGATTCGGCATCATTGCCACGCAAAGTAAATGAGTGTGAGGCTACTCACACTTTTGTTTCCCGTCAAATTAATGCTCCCCCGACAAATTAATGTAAAAAAATGCAATAAATGTCGCTATCTGGTGTTGATTAGTCGCTACGAATAGCTAGATAATCGTTTGCCTTACAATAAGGCTATTTTATTTGCCATTTTGAACTTGGGCAGTGCTAAAAATCCTCACGTACCGAGTGTACGCTCCGGTTTTTGCGGCTGGCCGCGTCCAAACTGCCTGCAACAATGACGCTTATTGTAGTTTTTCTTCGATTTTTTTCAGTCATGCGTGCTTCCAGCTAATCGTTTGCTATTTTCTCCACCATGAAGATGTTGGAGGCGTTGTCGAGTTAATCGGCAAAAACGGAAACGATTACGTAGGGAAGGGCGCCTGACTTGCTGACTACTTTAAAATGACACACAGGGGACATAACCATGTCTAGCACCAACCCTCAAGTGAACCGGGCAGTAACGCCAAAAGGTTCGCTTGATGCATTTTTCAAGCTTAGTGAACGCGGCAGTAATGTACGCCAGGAAGTGCTGGCTGGCCTGACAACCTTTCTCGCCATGGTCTACTCGGTCATTGTTGTACCAAGTATGCTTGGCAAAGCGGGTTTCCCACCAACAGCGGTGTTTGTGGCAACCTGTCTGGTTGCCGGTCTTGGTTCTTTGTTGATGGGGTTGTGGGCCAACTTGCCGATGGCGATTGGTTGCGCCATATCACTGACAGCGTTTACGGCATTCAGCTTGGTGCTGGGGCAACACATCAGTATTCCTGTGGCATTGGGGGCAGTATTCCTGATGGGGGTGCTGTTCACTATTATCTCTGTGACCGGTATCCGTTCATGGATATTGCGTAATTTGCCGATGGGCGTGGCACATGGTACCGGTATCGGTATCGGCTTGTTCCTGTTGCTGATTGCAGCAAACGGTGTCGGCCTGGTTATCAAAAACCCGATTGAAGGTTTACCGGTTGCACTGGGTGCATTTACCTCTTTCCCGGTCATAATGACTTTGCTAGGGCTGGCGGTGATTTTCGGTCTGGAAAAACTGCGAGTGCCGGGTGGCATTCTGCTGGTGATCATCGCCATCTCGGTTATCGGCCTGATTTTTGATCCGAGTGTGACCTATCAAGGGCTGTTTGCGATGCCTAGCCTGGCGGATGCTAACGGTAATTCATTGATTTTCAGCCTTGATATCATGGGTGCATTGAAACCTGTGGTGCTGCCAAGTGTATTGGCATTAGTGATGACTGCTGTATTTGATGCCACCGGGACTATCCGCGCGGTAGCGGGTCAGGCTAATTTGTTGGATAAAGACGGCCAGATCATCAGCGGCGGTAAAGCTCTGACATCTGACTCCGTTAGCAGCATTTTTGCTGGTTTGGTGGGCGCTGCGCCTGCTGCGGTTTATATCGAATCTGCCGCCGGTACTGCCGCTGGTGGTAAAACCGGTTTGACCGCCACCGTGGTAGGTATTTTGTTCCTGCTGATGCTGTTCCTGTCGCCACTATCCTATTTGGTTCCGGCTTATGCGACGGCACCGGCTCTGATGTATGTAGGGTTGCTGATGTTGAGCAACGTCTCCAAACTGGATTTCGAAGACTTTGTTGATGCGATGTCTGGCCTGCTTTGTGCCGTGTTTATCGTGCTGACTTGTAATATCGTCACCGGTATTATGTTGGGCTTCAGCTCGCTGGTTATTGGCCGTATCTGTTCCGGTGAATGGCGTAAACTGAATATCGGTACCGTGATTATCGCTATCGCGTTAGTGGCATTCTATGCGGGTGGCTGGGCAATCTAAGCGATGAGTTTTTGCTGGCATCGGGGTGACGCTGTCCCGATGCCACAGCGGTTTTTAATAACCCTATTTTCTTTGTTTTTTCCTGCCATCAGTTACAGGTTTTTTCCCCGTTTAACAAAAAAGTGATCTACTATCAAAAGCTAAACTCCGGCCCTGTCTACGGGCGGGTGAGGTTAAATCTTATATTGAGTTGTGTTGAGTTGAGTCTAAGGAAAGCATGGAAATTTTTTTTACAATCCTCATCCTGATTCTGGTGGTGTCGCTTTCCGGCGTTGTCACTCGGATGTTGCCGTTTCAAATCCCCCTTCCTCTGATGCAGATTGTCTGTGGTGCCTTGTTGGCCTTTCCCCACTTTGGTTTGCATGTCGATTTTGACCCGGAATTATTCCTGGTGCTGTTTATTCCACCGCTGCTCTTTGCCGACGGCTGGAAAACACCGACACGAGAGTTTATTCACCATGGGCGGGAGATATTTGGTCTGGCGCTGGCATTGGTGCTGGTCACCGTGGTGGGTATCGGCTATCTGATTTACTGGATGGTGCCGGGTATTCCGCTGGTAGCCGCGTTTGCACTGGCGGCGGTATTGTCGCCAACCGATGCTGTGGCATTATCCGGCATTGTGGGGAAAGGGCGCATACCTAAATCGATTATGGGCGTATTAGAAGGGGAGGCGTTGATGAATGATGCCTCTGGTCTGGTTGCGCTAAAGTTTGCCATTGCGGTGGCAATGGGGACGATGGTCTTTACCGTGTCTGGTGCCACACTTGAGTTCCTAAAAGTGGCGATTGGTGGCCTGCTGGCTGGTGTGGCGGTAACCTGGCTATACAGTAAGTCACTGCGCCTGATGAGCCGCTGGAGTGGTGATGATCCGGCAACACAAATTGTCTTACTGCTGCTGTTGCCATTCGCTTCTTATCTGATTGCTGAGCATATTGGCGTCTCCGGCATTCTGGCCGCAGTGGCGGCAGGGATGACCATCAGTCAGTCCGGGGTTATCCGAAACGCACCATTGACGATGCGGTTACGTGCCGACAGCGTGTGGTCGATGCTGGAGTTTGTGTTTAACGGCATGGTGTTCATCCTGTTGGGGCTGCAATTACCGGGGATTTTGGAAACATCAATCATACAGGCTGAACTGGACCCAACCATTCAAACCTGGAACCTCTTCGCGGATGTTGCCATTATTTATGGTGCGTTGTTGGTACTGCGCTTTAGCTGGCTATGGTCGATGAAGAAAATCAGTAAACGCATCCTGACCAAACGGCCACTGGAGTTTGGCAATTACACCACACGTGAACTGTGGGTGGCATCGTTTGCAGGGGTACGGGGAGCGATTACTCTTGCCGGTGTCCTCTCTATTCCGTTATTCCTCAGCGATGGTTCAGCCTTCCCATCCCGTTACCAGTTGGTATTTATCGCCACCGGCGTGATTCTGCTGTCGGTTATTATCGGGGTGATTGCTTTGCCGCCATTGCTGCGTGGTGTGGTGGTAGCAGATAAAAGTGCCAGCCGTGAAGAAGTGCGTTTCGCTCGGGCGGCGACTGCCGAGGTGGCAATTGTTAGCCTGAATAAAATGGAAGAGCGGCTGGCAGCCAGCAGCGAGGAGAATATTGACCCGGAGTTGCTAAAAGAGATCAGTTCACGAGTTATCGGGACATTGCGACGGCGTACCGGCAGTAAGGATGAAATTGAGAACACCTTGCTGGTTGAGAATCTGGAGCGGCGTTTTCGTTTAACCGCATTACGAGCCGAGCGTGGGGAACTGTATCACCTGCGTGCGACGCAGAAAATCAGCAATGAAACGCTGCAAAAACTGCTGCACGATTTGGATTTGCTGGAAGCGTTACTGATCGAAAAAGAGGGTTAACGCTTCTTAAATCCGGCTGCCGTTCGGTGGCCGGTTTATCTAACGGAATCAACTTTGCGGCCCGCACTAATCAATAAAATATTCTATTATGGTAATAGCAACCCTTAAGGACGAGTCACTCGATATTGGTTTTATGTTAATGGGAAGGAACCTGTGTATTCAAAGAAACTCTGAGGAATATAATTATTGATATTTTTCTCATGGCAGTATTCTATGATTTGTCGTTTGCTGGAAACCCCTGTTTTTCTATAGAGACTTTGGATGGTATTACTGATGGTTCTGGGTGATAGATGAATTTTTCTGGCGATATCCACATGGGAAAATGAATGTAGAAGATAAAATAACACTTCCCACTCTCTTCTGGAAAATAAGTCAGATGGTGGTGTGAATACAAGAGATGTGGGTGTTTTTATTTTATTTAAATGAGTTAATATCATATTATCTACCGCTCGACCATGAAAAATAGTTCCTACAGATACGCCATTTTCATCAATTAATGGATATTTATCAAAAAACCAAGGTTGAAAATAGGGGTGCCCCTCAAATGCATGTATTTCAACTGACGTTATACGATCTTGCGATAACTCTACCTTACGGTCATGTTGTTGAAATTCATTTTGAAACTCCGATGTTGATGCCGGGAGTTCGCCATCGAGTCGTCCTTCTACGTTGAATTTATCCGGTAAGGATAATAATTCATGGTATTTTTTATTTGCATAAATAAATATTGAATTATTATCTTTCGCTCCCCAAGGCTCTGAACTCTGTGCCCAAAAGCGAATTAAAACGTTAAGTGAATCTAATAAGTTAGTTTTCATTATTTCACCATTTAATTAATTTACTATTTAATGATTGGTAATGTTTTAGTATTAATGGGGGTTGTTAAGTTATTAAATAACGATTACCCTTTGCAGTCTAGTTTATTATTTACTCTATTTTCCACAAGGAAGTGTTACATGATCAATATATCCGGTTTTAATTATGATAATGCTATAGAAGATCCCGTCGTTGGGATCTCAATTGCAGAAATGTTTAAGAAAGAAGGTTTGCAGGCTTATGGAACTCGCGTTGAGCAAGGCAAGCGCGTGAGTTGCCATAGTCATGCTCAAGATGAGGAGTGGTATATTATTCTCTCGGGTGAAGGTGCTATCTGGACTGCGGATGTCATTGATGGAGAATTAAAAAATAAGCGTGTAGATGTTTTTGCTAAAGGTTCTGTATTTTGCATCTACCCTAATACCGCGCATCAACTGGCAGCGAAAACCGACGTCGAGTTCATATTCTTGTGTCCGCAATCGCATATCACTCGTGACCGAATCCTGTTTGACGATATTGTGGCAGAGTAAGGCAAAAAAAGGGTGAGGATACCCTCACCCGCAAGTACTCAATGGAAAACCCAACGTAATGAATTAGTTAATGAATAACCTGCGCCAGAAACGCCTGGGTGCGCTCTGATTTCGGGTTAGAGAAAAATTCGGCGGGTGGTGCTTGTTCCACTATCTCCCCACGGTCCATAAAAATAACCCGATCGGCAACGGTGCGGGCAAAACCCATCTCGTGGGTTACACACAACATGGTCATGCCTTCATTTGCCAGACTGATCATGGTATCCAGCACTTCTTTCACCATCTCAGGGTCCAGCGCCGAGGTTGGTTCATCAAATAGCATGATTTTGGGTTTCATACACAGCGAACGGGCGATTGCCACCCGCTGCTGCTGGCCACCGGAAAGTTGGCCGGGGAACTTATGGGCGTGCTCTGCAATCCGCACCCGTTCTAAATAATGCATTGCCAATTCGTCGGCCTCTTTCTTGGGCATCTTACGTACCCAGCTTGGTGCCAGCGTGCAGTTTTGCATCACCGTTAAGTGCGGGAACAGATTGAAGTGTTGGAACACCATGCCGACCTCGGTACGTACCCGTTCAATATTGCGCAGGTCATCGTTAAGTTCGATGCCATCCACCATGATTTTCCCCTGCTGATGCTCTTCCAAATGGTTGATGCAGCGGATAGTGGTAGATTTACCTGAGCCAGAAGGACCGCAAAGTACGATGCGTTCGCCAGGGCGCACATGTAAATTGATATCTTTCAATACGTGGAACTGCCCGTACCACTTATTGACGTTTTCCAGCGTAATCATCATTTTATCGCCTGGAGTTGGCTGATTGTCGCTCATGTTATGCCTCAATGTGTGGAACGTCCGGTGTGAAAGCGCTTTTCCAGATGCTGGCTGTAGCGCGACATGCTGAAACAGAAAATCCAATAGACAGCGGCGGCAAAGACATAGCCTTCGGTCGACATCCCCAACCAGGCAGGGTCGACGGTGGCTTGCTGCACGCTGCTGAACAAATCAAACAGACCAATGATGATAACCAGACTGGTATCTTTAAACAGGGCGATAATGGTGTTTACCAACCCGGGGATCACCATCTTCAGGGCTTGTGGCAAAATAACCAGTCCTTGGGTTTTCCAATAGCCCAGCCCCAGTGACTCGGCGGCTTCGGTCTGTCCTCTGGGCAAGGCCTGTAACCCGCCACGCACCACTTCTGCCACATAGGCTGATTGGAACAACACCACCCCGACCAAGGCACGGATCAGTTTGTCGATGCTGGTGCCTTCGGTCATAAACAGTGGCAACATCACCGAGGACATAAACAGCACGGTGATTAGCGGCACCCCGCGCCAGAACTCAATAAATACCACTGACAGAATACGCACCACTGGCATACTCGAACGGCGGGCCAAGGCCAATAAAATCCCCAGCGGTAGCGCACCGGCAATACCTACTGCGGCGATGATCAGCGTCAGTGTCAGGCCGCCCCACTGGCGGGTTTCAACCCGGGTTAACCCGAGGAAACCGCCATATAACATCAACCATACCAGCAGTGGGTACGCTACCATCCACACCGCCAAATAGCGGCCTCGATGTGGCATAGCGCGCCAGAATAATGGAATGAGCGTCAGCAATCCGATGATCAAGGTGGTGTTGATGCGCCAACGCTGCTCAATAGGATAAAGGCCATACATAAATTGGCCAAAGCGCGCATGAATAAACACCCAGCAGGCACCCTCACGGGTACAATCAGTGCGCGATGTACCTAGCCAGTTGGCGTTAAAAATAGTCCAATTCAGTAATGGCGGGATCAATTGCCACATCAGCCACAGGCACAGCAGCGTCAGCAGACTATTAGTCCAACTGGAAAACAAATTCTTTCTCGCCCAAAACACCATCCGGCTTAACGGGTTGCCCGGCCGTACTGTGCTGGGTGGTTCACGGGTTAGTGTCATCGTCATTCGCTTCCCTTAGCGCTCTACCAGCGCGATCCGCCGGTTGTAGAGATTCATTAAAAATGAAATGGATAGGCTGATAACCAAATAGACTGACATGGTAATGGCGATAGTTTCTATCGCCTGACCAGTCTGGTTCAGCACTGTGCCGGCAAACAACGACACCATATCTGGATAGCCGATAGCGGCTGCCAGTGAGGAGTTTTTGACGATGTTCAGGTATTGACTGGTGAGTGGCGGAATGATGACTCGTAACGCCTGTGGCAGAATAACTTGGCGCAAGGTGACGGTGTTGGGCAGCGCCAGTGAACGGGCTGCTTCATGCTGACCATAGGGCACGGACTGAATGCCTGAACGAATCACCTCAGCAATAAAGGTCGAGGTATAAACCGACAGTGCCAAGGTCAAGGCCGCCAATTCAGGGATAAGAACCAGGCCACCTTTAAAGTTAAAGCCGCGTAACTGCGGTAGATCCCAATGCAGTGCCGAGCCATACAGAAAATGGGCCGCTGCTGGTAGGGCTATCAACAGTAGTAAGGCAATCGGCCAGGTGCGGTGAAACTGACCGGTATGTAACTGACGGAAATGGTTATAGCGATACAGCGCCACGGTGATAACAACGGCCAGCAGCACAGCGAGTATGGCGGGTATAAAACCGGCAGCAAACTCCGGTGATGGTAGATACAAGCCACGGTTGCTGAGAAAAGCCACACCGAAGGCATCCAGACTCTGTCGTGGCCCTGGTAGATTGCGTAATACCGCGAAATACCAGAAGAAGATTTGCAGCAAGGGCGGGATATTACGGAATGTCTCGATATAGATAGTGGACAGTTTGCGTAACAGCCAGTTATCAGATAAACGCGCCAGCCCAAGGAAGAACCCGAGGATCGACGCAAAGAAAATACATAATACTGATACCAGCAAGGTATTGAATAACCCGACCAAAAACACCCGGCCGTAGGTATCACCTTGCTCATAATCGATAAGATGCTGAACAATACCAAAACCGGCGCTGTTATTCAGGAAAGCAAAGCCGGAGGTGATGCCCCGGGTCGACAGGTTGGTAATGGTGTTATGGAAAAGATACGCACCGCATCCGATCAGTATCAATAGCGCGATAATTTGATACAACCAGGCGCGTACCGCTGGATTGGTCAGCGAAAAGACACCTTTGACGGTTGGGCGTTGTGACATAGTGTGGGCCTCGGTCTGGATAATACATCCGGCAGGGCGGGCCTGCCGGAGAGGTAATCAGTAATCAGCGAACCGGAGGCGCGTACTGGAGACCGCCATTGTTCCACAGCGCATTCTGGCCGCGTTTTATTTTCAGCTCACTGCCCAAACCGACGTTACGGTCGAAGCTTTCGCCGTAGTTACCCACTTGTTTCACGATTTTAACCACCCAATCGTTAGGCACTTTCAGATCTTTACCATAGTTGCCTTCCTGACCTAACAGATGTGCCATATCCGGTGTGGTTGGTTTTGCTGCCAGTGCTTCGACGTTTTTCGACGTCACACCCATCTCTTCAGCATTTAACATGGCAAACAGTGTCCAGCGCACGATGGCGAACCAGTCCTCATCACCCCGGCGCACAACCGGCCCCAGTGGTTCTTTAGAGATAACTTCCGGTAATACGATAAATTCGTCTGGTTTACCTAACTTGATACGCAGTGCGTACAGTTGTGATTGGTCAGAGGCCAATGTGTCACAGCGGCCGGAATCCAATGCCTTGGCACTTTCGTCAGAACGGTCGAAGGTAACTGGAGTGTATTGCATTTTATTGGCTTTAAAGTAATCTGCGACGTTCAACTCAGTATCTGTACCGGCCTGAATACACACCGTCGCCCCGTCCAGCTCTTTGGCGCTTTTCAGCCCCGCTTTATTGTGGGTCAGAAAGCCGATACCGTCGTAATAGTTCACTCCGGTAAATAACATCCCCATGCCAGCATCACGGGATGAAGTCCAGGTGGTGTTACGTGACAAAATATCAACTTCACCCGATTGCAGGGCGGTAAAACGCTCTTTTGCGGTCAGCGGGGTGTATTTTACTTTTTCTGCATCACCAAAGATGGCAGCAGCTACGCCACGGCAGACATCGACATCCAGACCAGAGAACTTGCCGCTGGCATCTGCATAGGAGAAGCCGGGCAATCCATCACTGATACCACATTGTACAAAACCTTTTTTCTTCACCGCATCCAAAGTAGTGCCCGCGTGGGCCTGACCTGCTAATGCCACTAATGAGGCGGCGGCAACCAGTGTTGAAATCATTATTTTCTTCATGAAAGCGTCCTGTGAGGCAAAGTCGAGCCTATTTTAATTTTGTAGCGCACCAGTGATGCACCGTCGCTGTCTGTTGGCGTGTAGCCAGTTTGGTATTAGCAAATGGGATGCCAGAGTTGCATTTCATTGATGATATGAGTAATTACTTAGCGTTAACTCTTTGTAGGTAATTTCTGACCGGGTAGGATGCACTTAAATGGCGCATTTAACGGCGGATTGATACTTTTTAGTGCAGAAAATTCTTATATACAGCGATGAACGAGAGGTAAGAGTAATTGAACCAGACTGAGGTATACATTTCGTCAATGTAATAACATAAAAAGCGGCATAGACAGGTGAAATTCGGATTTTTTAAATCTCTGATCCGTTATCTAATCCTCTTGGGAGTGTTTTAACGTAAACACATTAGAGAGAAGGATAAGGATTATGCCTCGTTATTTAACCGCCCTGATGTGCGGGCTGCCATTGCTGTTTACCGCCAGTTGTCTGGCACAGGTGAATATTGAAACTGCAAAATGCAGTGATACCGATTTTACTCAGGTTCTGTCTTGTTACAGAGAAAAGCTGGCCGCAGAGCCACTTATCTATAACTTGCTCAGTCAGGAAAACCTGCCGGGGTTGGAGTGGCGCCGTTACCAACTGACCTCGCAGAATTGGTCGCCGGAGAGCTTGGTCTCCCCTGCTGCATGGCAGCATGAAGTGGAGATCTTTATTCCCGAAAATAGCACGTCCACCAAGGCGCTGGTGGTCATCAATAATGGTACCAACTATGGTACTGAAACCATTCCTCCCTCCGGTCCTAGTGATTTTGCTATCGAGACCTTGCAAAATATTGCCCGCTCGACTGACACGGTGGTGATTGCCATTAGCACCATTCCCAATCAGTACCTTGAATATCAACAAGATGGGAATCCGCGTAAGGAAGATTATAGTGTTGCACGTAGTTGGACTTTATTTATAGATGCTCCAGAAGCCCGTTCAATATTACCGCTACATGTCCCGATGGTGGCGGCGATTTCTCAGGCGATGACCATGGCGCAACAAGCCTTGCCGGAAAAAGCCTTAGACAGTTTTATTGTCACTGGTTTATCCAAGCGTGGCTGGACTAGTTGGCTGACGGCAATTGCGGATTCACGTGTGGAGGCTATTGTGCCTTTTGTGATTGATCTGCTGGATACCCGCGCCGCATTGGAACATATGTATCAATCTTATGGTGGCAACTGGCCTATAGCCTTCACCCCCTACTATCAGGAAGAGATTGATAAGAAACTGAGTACCCCCGGCTTCGCCAAACTGATGCAGATTATGGATCCCCTACAGTACCTGACGAGCGAGTATCAACCCCGGCTCAGTATTGCGAAATACATTATTAATGCCAGTGGTGATGATTTCTACGTGCCTGATAATACGCATTTTTATTATGACAAATTACCCGGTGATAAAACGTTGCGGGTGGCACCTAACTCTAGTCACTCCGGTATTAAAGCATTTAGCGAACAGTCGTTGATCACCTTTGTTAACCGTTTACGGCAAGCCACACCGATGCCGCAGTTGAATACCACTCTGGTAATGAAAGATAAGGTGCAAACCGTCACGGTTAGTCTGTCAGAGACGCCAGAAAAGGTGCTGTTATGGACCGCAGCTAACCCCGATGCTCGCGATTTCCGCTATGCGTGCGATGTAAGATATAGCGCATTTCCGTTGGCTGTGGCCCCGGGTAATACCCTTGAAGTTGCACTTAGCACGCCAGCTACCGGTTGGCAGGCGACCTTTATCGAGGCCACATTCAATGATGGCTTCGTGGCAACCACGCCAGTTTATGTCTCGCCGCAGGAGAGTTATCCCACTACAGCCCCTCCTACCGGTGGGCCTGCATGCAAAACGTTGCCAGGGCGTGCGCTTATCACACCAGACGATGCGATAGATGATCCCGATGAAGCTGAAGCGCAGTTATAGCTCCGCGATATTGAGTGGATTTTAGCTAATAAAAAACCCGACATAGGCCGGGTTTTTATGACAGATCTTGTTGATGCTTAATACAGCGATGGCGCACCGGCTGGGCGGGTTTTAAAGCGGCGGTGTAGCCACAGATATTGCTCAGGTGCGCGCATGATCTCTTTTTCGATAACTTTGTTCATATAGCTGGCGGCCGCTATCTCATCATCAAGCGGATAGTCTTCTAATGCTGGCTGGATCAGCAAGTCATAGCCGCTACCATCTGTTTTACGCAGTAAAACCAATGGCAACAGTGCCGGTTTGGCTAGCCGGGCCAACATAAAAGTGCCACTGGTGGTCGCGGCCTGATTGACGGCGAACAGTGGTGCAAACACACTGCCACGTGGGCCGTAATCCTGATCCGGTGCAAACCACACAGCCTCACCTTTTTTCAATGCCTGCACCATGCCACGAAGATCTTTACGGTCCAGCATGGCCTTATTCGAGCGCATACGGCCCCAGGTCTGCACCAATTCCATCACTTTATTGTTATGCGGGCGGTACATCGCCATCATTGGCTGACATTGCCCCATTACGCGGCCGCCAAGTTCCAGCGACATAAAATGGACGCCAATCACCAGTACGCCGCGCTGTCCTTGCTGCGCTTTTTTCAGGTTATCCAGACCCGTCACGGTAAACCAGCGCTTAATGCGCGCATCGGGCCAAAACCAGGCCATGCCGGTTTCCAGCAACCCCATGCCTAAGGATTCAAAATTACCGACGATAGTCCGTTCAAGAGTCTGCTTATCCATATCAGGGAAACAAAGTTCCAGATTACGCCGGGCGATAGATACCCGCCGTTTCAGGAAGCGCATTGAGGTACGCCCCAACCAAATTCCTAACTTGTTTAACAGCGGGTAGGGGAGTTGGACTAACAGAAATAATACCCCCAGGCCAAACCAGGTCAGCCAGTAGCGCGGGTGGAGCAGTGAGATATGGAATTTCTGCGGCTTTATCATATGAACTCTATCGTTATGCGTTAAGTGCGGGTTTGTAACGCATATGGATGTAACTCGATAGCGATACATTTCTTCAGACACCGGTGGTCAACTATCGTTTTGGTGAATACGACAATTGACATAATTTTTACATTAAAAGCGGGGTCGCGTAGGGGATGGTCATGAAGGCAGGCTATCTATAAGCGATGGGGGCTTTCAGAGGATTATACCATATTCGCGATAAATGAAAGAAAAAGATCAACGCTAGATGTGCTGGCGGAATTATCGCGATATAAACTGCGTTACTGTTCGGCATATCGCAGAAAATGGTGCCTTAGAATCGAGGAAAAATAAGTCAACTGGCTGGAAAATGGGAGACTCATCTCAATTTCGATTAATTATTGTTACCGTTGTTCTATTTTTGGGTTATTGACGTGCCACAGAGGGAGTTATAAATTCAATTTGTGTTTTTAATGTTATTAATTTGATGTTTATTTGTGTTTATTATCTTTGTATTTGATCACATTTATTCTTTCTTATATTTAATTAACCAATTATTAACATAATAAATCATTAAATTTTACTTTTTTGGGCTTTCATCACAATTCACTCTGACTCGTCGCGCAGCCTATTGTGTTCCTTTGTTAATCTCATGTGTGTGAAAAGCAGTCACATGAAAATAAAACAGTCACGGTGTCACACTACGGGCTTCTCACCTCGCAACCAACCCGTTATCTGAAAGAAAACAAGAAGGTATTGCTATGAAACTTAATCTCGCATTACTGAATGCATGTGTCGTTTCCGCATGCATGCTGTTCACTACGCAAACGATGGCAGAGAAAAAATATGAAATTGCTGTTGTCGCGAAGGTTACCGGTATTCCTTGGTTTACCCGTATGGAAGTTGGCGTAAATGAAGCAGCAAAAAAACTGGATGTTAATGCTTATCAGGTTGGGCCTGCCACGCCAGACCCGGCGCAACAAGTTAAAGTCATTGAAGACCTTATTGCCAAAAATGTAGATGCCATCATTGTGGTGCCGAACGATGCCAAAGTGCTGGAACCAGTACTGAAAAAAGCGCAAGAGAAAGGCATTGTGGTGTTAACTCACGAATCTCCTGATCAACGTATCGGGCAGTGGGATGTTGAGACCATCGATAGTGAAAAATATGCTCAGGCCAACATGGACGAACTGGCGAAAGCCATGGGGGGCAAAGGGGGTTATGCGATTTATGTGGGTTCCCTGACTGTGCCATTGCATAACGCTTGGGCGGATTATGCTATCAAATACCAGAAAGAAAAATACCCCGATATGTTCGAAGTCACTCCACGCCTGCCAGTGGCTGAGAACATTGATAAGTCTTACTCCACCACTCTGGATCTGATGAAAACCTATCCGAAAATGAAAGGGATCATTGGTTTTGGTTCACTGGGGCCAATTGGTGCCGGTCAAGCAGTGGCTAAGAAACGCGCGAAAGATCAAATCGCGGTAGTGGGTATCGCTATGCCTGCACAGGCAGCGCCATACCTGATGCGTGGTGATATCAAAAAAGCCCTGTTGTGGGATCCAAAAGACGCCGGTTTTGCTGTGGTGCAGATTGCAGATCAATTACTGAAAGGCCAAAAAATCACGCCAGACTTGACCATCGAAGGCTTGGGTAAAGCCGATGTGGATAGCGAGAAAGGCGTGATCCGTTTCAACAAGATCCTTGAAGTCACTAAAGATAATGCGAAAACATTAGGTTTCTGATTTTCAGACGCCACACCAGGGAATTACCGGCTAACGAGCCGTGCTTGGCAGTAAATCAGGCAGCGGGAGAGCATCCCCGTTGCCCTCACCATCATCACCGAATTGCTGTAAAAATAGCGCCATGCTTATGGCGTTAGGGAAGGTATTGTCATGACTCAGGCCAACGCATTTATCACTCTTGAAAATATCAGTAAGCGATTCCCCGGCGTGCTGGCGCTGGATCAGGTGAATCTCACACTGAATAAAGGAGAAGTGCACTGTCTGGCAGGCCAGAACGGCTGCGGCAAGAGCACCATTATCAAAGTGATTTCAGGAGTTTATCAGCCAGAGAAAGGCGCAAGTATCCTGATAGACGGCAAGCTGTTCCATCAGTTTACGCCGCAACTCTCATTCTTCTATGGCGTGCAGGTGATATATCAAGACTTGTCGCTATTCCCTAATCTCACCGTTTCGGAAAATATTGCCGTCCACCGTTATCTACCAGGTGGTGATTTTTGGGTGAAGCGTAAAAGTATGCGTGAGCGTGCGTTAGCCGCCATGCAGCGAGTGGGTGTCACCCTTGATCCCGATAAAAAAGTTGAACAACTCTCTATTGCTGACCGCCAGTTAGTGGCGATTTGCCGCGCTATCGCTGCCGATGCCCGCTTGGTGATTATGGATGAACCTACTGCCTCGCTAACCAGTCAGGAAGTGAAAGGCTTGCTGGACGTGGTACGTGATCTCAAATCACAAGGTATCTGCGTGGTGTTTGTTAGCCACCGGCTGGATGAAGTGATGGAAGTGGCCGACAGAATCAGTGTCATGCGCGATGGCCAACTCATTGGTACCTGGCCGGCCAGCGAACTGGACAGCCATGAGCTGGCGTTCCTAATGACCGGCCAGCGCTTTACCTACAGCCAGTTACCGCCACTGGCGGCAGAAGCCACGCCGTTGCTGGAAATCAAAAAACTGAGTCGTGGCGAGCAGTTTCGTAACATCGATTTGACCCTACATCAGGGCGAAATTGTGTCGATCACCGGGTTACTGGGGGCGGGGCGTACTGAACTGTGTCTGAGCCTGTTTGGCATGACCCAACCCGATAGTGGCGAGGTGTGGGTCGCCGGTGAACAAGTGCATTTCCGTAACAACCGTGATGCGATCCGCCACGGGATCGGTTATGTCTCTGAAGATCGCCTGACACAGGGATTGATCATGGAGCAATCGATCTATGACAACACCATCGTGTCCGTTTTTGACAAATTACATACCCGCAGTGGGTTGTTGGATCATGCCAAAGCCGCAGCGCTGGTGAAAAAACTGGTGCAAGATCTGAACATCAAAGTGTCCGATACCGCCCTGCCGGTCAAAACGTTATCGGGCGGTAATGCGCAGCGCATCGCTATTGCTAAATGGGTAGCGACGCAACCGCGTATTTTGATCCTCGATTCTCCGACCGTCGGCGTAGATATCGCCAACAAAGAAGGGATTTACCATATTGCCAAAGCCTTGGCAGAGCAGGGGATGGCGGTATTGATGATTTGTGACGAGATCCCGGAGGCTTACTACAACAGTCACCGGATATTAGTGATGCGCAAAGGTGAACTGGTGGCCGAGTTTTACCCGCATCAGTGCACCGAACAACAGGTAGCCGAGGTGGTCAATGGATAAGCTAAAACTGCGGCAACTGACGGGGCGACATGAGTTTTATCTTGGGCTATTGGTATTACTGTTAGTCATCGGACTGAGTGTAAAAAGCCCGGAGTTCCTGACCTTAGGGAATCTGACCGATGTCGCCACCAGTTATGCCATTTTGGGTATTCTGGCCTGTGGCCTGTTTGTGGTGCTGATTGCCGGTGGTATTGATATCTCCTTTCCGGCGGTAACGGCTATTGCGCAATATGTCATGGCGTCGTGGGTGATTACCCATGGCGGCAGCTTCGCGCTAGCGTTTGTTCTGGCCATGTCAGTTGGTTTAGTGCTGGGGCTGATCAATGGGTTGCTGGTGTATTGGTTGAAAGTCCCAGCGATAATTATCACCATTGCCACACTGAATCTGTTCTATGGCCTGCTGGTTTATTTCACCAACGGTACCTGGTTGTACGGCTTCCCTGACTGGTTTATGACCGGGATTAACTGGTTCTCGTTTACCGGCAGTGACGGCTATGACTATGGCTTGACACTACCGCTGTTCTGCCTGGCGGCGACCATCATTTTCACCGGTGTATTGATGAACTACACCCGTCTTGGGCGGCAGATCTTTGCCATGGGCAGCAATAAGGATGCGGCTTCCCGCCTGGGCATTAATATTCTGCGTTTGCACCTCTACGTCTATGGCTACATGGGCATGCTGGCGGGGGTGGCGGCGGTGGTACAGGCGCAGATTTCCCAGTCAGTGGCACCTAACTCATTGATGGGGTTTGAGCTGACCGTGCTGGCCGCCGTGGTCTTGGGTGGCACCAGTATGACGGGGGGCCGTGGATCCCTCAGTGGCACCGTGCTCGGCGTGATGTTGCTGGCATTTTTGCAAAACGGTCTGACGCTGCTGAGTGTCTCCTCTTACTGGCATACGGTTTTCAGCGGCGCAATCATTTTGGTGAGTATCAGTACCACCGCATGGAATGAAAAACGCAAATTGCTGAGGGAGCACTGATATGACCTGGCTAAACCGAACTATTCCTAACGACCGCATTATCCGCCTGCAATTATTGATTCTGGTGGCAGTGATGTTGGCCTTCTCATTGACCTTGGGTCAACGCTTCTTCAGCTTGGGTAACTTCCAGTCTATTTCCTCGCAGTTGCCGATTTTAGGCATGCTGGCGCTGGGGATGGGGCTGACCATGCTGACCGGCGGTATTAACTTATCCATTATTGCCGGAGCGAACGCTTGCTCATTAGTCATGGCTGCCATCATTGTCAGCCACCCTGATCAGCCGCTGTTCCTGTTACTGGCATTAGTTGCTGGCTTGCTGGTGGCGGTGGTGATTGGTGCGTTGAATGGCTTACTGATTTCAGTGGTCGGGGTGTCGCCAATTCTGGCGACGTTGGGCACCATGACATTGATTACCGGCCTGAATATTTTATTGTCCAACGGTGACGTGATCTCTGATTTCCCACCGGTGATTCAATACATTGGCAGTGGTGATATCGCCGGTATTCCAGTCGCGATGATCTTGTTTTTACTGGTCTCCACTGGGCTGTGGGTGCTTTTGGAACACACGACCTTGGGGCGTAGCATCTATCTGGTCGGCTCCAATGAGCAGGCCACCCGTTTTAGTGGCGTGAATACCCATCGGGTACAGGTCGCGGTCTATATCCTGTCAGCCATATTAGGATGGGGGGCGGCTATCCTGATGATGGCGAAATTTAACTCGGCCAAAGCCGGTTACGGCGAATCCTATCTATTAGTCACCATTCTGGCATCGGTATTGGGTGGCATTAACCCGGATGGCGGCTTTGGTCGCATCATCGGCTTGATCCTGGCGCTGGTGGTACTGCAACTATTGGAAAGTGGCCTGAATTTGCTGGGGGTGAGTAGCTACCTGACCATGGCGTTATGGGGTGGGGTGCTGATCCTCTTTATCGCATTACAGAATCGTAAGGCTTAAGAATTGAGGGATACAACAATGGCAAGTTACTTTATCGGCGTAGATGTAGGGACCGGCAGCGCAAGGGCCGGAGTATTCGATTTGCAGGGCCGCATGGTCGGGCAGGCCAGCCGTGAAATTACCATGTTTAAGCCCAAGGCGGATTTTGTTGAGCAGTCTTCCGATAATATCTGGCAGGCGGTGTGTAATGCGGTACGAGATGCGGTGAATCAGGCTGATATCAACCCGATCCAAGTGAAAGGGCTGGGGTTCGATGCCACCTGTTCGCTGGTGGTGCTGGATAAAGAAGGCAACCCGTTGACCGTTAGCCCGTCGGGGCGCAGCGAACAGAATGTAATTGTCTGGATGGATCATCGTGCCATTACCCAGGCTGAAAGAATTAATGCCACCAAACATCCGGTATTGGAGTTTGTTGGCGGCGTGATTTCACCTGAAATGCAAACTCCAAAACTGCTGTGGTTGAAACAGCATATGCCAACCACGTGGAGCAATGTCGGTCATCTGTTTGATTTACCGGATTTTCTCACCTGGCGAGCGACCAAAGACGAAACCCGTTCGCTTTGTTCTACGGTGTGTAAATGGACTTATCTGGGCCATGAGGATCGCTGGGATCCGTCCTATTTTAAATTGGTCGGGCTGGCTGATTTGCTGGACAACAATGCGGCGAAAATCGGTGCTAGCGTTAAACCGATGGGCGAGCCGTTGGGCCGTGGACTTAGCCAACGGGCGGCATCAGAAATGGGATTGATCCCTGGTACTGCGGTCAGTGTTTCTATTATTGATGCCCATGCTGGCACTATTGGCATCCTCGGTGCCAGTGGTGTGACTGGCGAAAATGCCAATTTTGATCGGCGCATTGCGCTGATTGGTGGTACCTCAACGGCACATATGGCGATGTCACGTTCCGCGCATTTTATTGGCGGCATCTGGGGACCCTATTATTCGGCTATTCTACCGGAGTACTGGCTAAATGAGGGCGGACAGTCGGCGACGGGAGCATTAATTGACCATATTATTCAAACACATCCGTGTTACCCAGAGCTGTTGGCACAGGCCAAAAGCAAAGGTGAGACTATTTACGAGGCGCTAAATCATATTCTGCGCCAGCTTGCCGGTGAACCGGAGAATATCGCCTTCCTCACCAAAGATATTCACATTTTGCCGTACTTCCACGGTAATCGTTCACCGCGCGCGAATCCGAATCTGACGGGCATTATTACCGGCTTGAAGCTGTCTACCACCTTTGAAGATATGGCGTTACGCTATTTGGCGACCATTCAGGCGCTGGCGCTGGGAACGCGGCATATCATCGAAACCATGAATAAGAACGGCTATTGCATTGACACTATGATGGCCAGCGGCGGCGGAACTAAAAACCCGATCTTTGTACAAGAACACGCTAATGCGACGGGTTGTGCCATGCTACTGCCGGAAGAGAGTGAAGCCATGTTGCTCGGCAGCGCCATGATGGGCACGGTCGCAGCAGGTGTGTTTGAGTCGCTGCCGGAGGCGATGGCTGCCATGAGCCGCATTGGTAAAACGGTCACACCGCAAACTAACAAAATCAAAGCCTATTACGACCGTAAATACCGCGTGTTCCACCAGATGTATCACGACCATATGCGTTATCAGGAACTGATGCAGGAGGAAGGATGAGCCAGAGTGATGAATGGCAAATAGCCAGTGACGCATGGATGACTTATAGCCGCGAGTTGGCGGCGTTAAAGGATAATGTCGATCCGCAGGTGTGGTTGCAGGTGCTGGAGATGTTGGCTGGGTGCCGTGGCAAAATCGCGGTAACTGGGGTGGGCACATCAGGTATTGCCGCACGAAAGGTTGCTCATATGCTGGCTTGCGTAGAGCAACCGGCGATTTACCTGAATGCCACTGATGCAGCGCACGGCGATTTGGGTTTCCTCGGGTCACAGGACATCATCATTTTGATCTCTCGTGGCGGGAATTCCGATGAGCTGACCCGGTTGCTGCCAACGCTGCAACGCAAGCAAGTGCAGATTATCAGTGTAACGGAAAACGAGCAGTCGGCTATCGCGCAGGTATCTGCCTTGGTGCTGAAAACACATGTGAAGCAAGAGATAGACCCGCTGAATATGTTAGCAACCACATCTATTGTTCTGGTATTAGCCCTGTTCGATGCTATCTGTGCCTGCCTGATGGCACGCAGAGGTTTTACTAAACAGGCCCTACTGGCGGTGCACCCTGGTGGAGATGTGGGTATCGAATTACGTAAACAGCAGTAATTAACCGATAAAAAACACTGCGCCAGTGTCATCGCGCGGTGTTTTTTATTCTCAATATTTCAATGTATTACCAGAAACCCAGCACTTTCCACCAGGCGCTACCGATAATCAGCCAGATAGGGATAACCACCAGACTGATCAGGAAACCAATCTTCCACCAGGTCGCCAGTGGGATAAAGTTACAACCAAACAGGATAGGGGCCGGGCCGCCAGAGTAGTGGGTAGTTGCCATATACAGGTTACTGAACATACCAAATACCAATACTGTCAGCATTGGCGGAGCACCTGCTGCAATAGCAATGGAGACAAAAATGGCATACATGGCACTGATATGGGCGATGGCACTGGCCATCATATAGTGGCTGTAATAGTACGCCAGCAGCAGGATTCCCATCATTGGCACCCAGTTCATCCCCTGCACTGAACCGGCAATTGATGAGCCAAACCAGGTAATAAAACCCAGCTTATTCAGTTGGCTGGCGAGTGTTAGCAGTACCGCAAACCAAATCACCGTATGCCAGGCTTCTTTCTCGGCAATCACATCATCCCAGGTCAGCGCGCCACTCAGTAATAGAATTGCCAGTCCAATAAAGGCGGTCATGGTGGCATCAATATTCAGTGCTGCGCCACATACCCACAGCGTCACCAGCCCGACGAAGACCGATAATACAATCCATTCGTTGCGGCTCATTGGCCCCATTTCTTTCAATTTCACCATTGCCAAGGCGCGCATTTCCGGGGTTTTCTTTATTTCTGGCGGGTAGAAGCGATACAGCAACAACGGGATTACTGCCAAAGAGATTAAACCAGGGACGATGGCGGCCAATGCCCAACTGGTCCAGGTAATGGTAATCCCCATTTCACCGGCCAGTTTGCCAATCATTGGGTTGCCGGCCATTGAGGTCAGGAACATCGCACAGGTAATGGCATTACACTGGAAGATACATTGCACCAGAAATGCCCCGATTTTGCGCTCGGTACCGCGTTCTGGTGTCGATTCATAGGCTTCAGAAATTGAGCGAAACAGCGGCGTAATGATGCCACCACATCGGGCGGAGGTAGACGGCATCGCCGGTGCGAATAGCAAATCGGTTAGAACCAAACCATAAGCCAGACCTAGCGAGCTGTGGCCCAACTTACTGATAAACAGATAACCGACCCGGCGGCCAAAACCTGTTTTAATAAAGCCGCGTGAGATAAAGAAGGCGCAAGCGATCATCCAGATTGTCGGATCAGCAAAACCGGCTAACACTTCTTTGATACTCAGCAAGCCTGTAGCCGCAACGACTGTCAGGCTGAATATCGCCATTGCGCCTAACGGATATGGCGACAAGATCAGGCCGATAACCGTCGCTGCAAAAACCGCCATGAGGTGCCAGGCGCGCGGGTCTACCGATTCCGGGACGGGGCTAAACCAGATACCTATCCCAATAAATAGGATAAGTAACATCCTTCCTATACGTGTTTTGAATATCGACATGATTATTTACCCTGATGCTATTTTATGTGCAGTGTTAATCATCGCCAGTGAAAAAAGCGGTAATAATGAGATGATTAAGGTGATGGTTATATGAAATAACTGTATAGATAAAATAACGTAGTCATTTTGATCAAAGTCATTCTTATATTGTTCGGGATGGGGATGCGTAGCGGGAGATATATATTATTCTGGCGAGAACAATTCAGACGGAATTTAGCGGTTACTCTACTTTATTAATTATCCTATGCGGGATTTTATCTGTTAAAACAACGTGATTTTGCATTAATAGACGAGAAGGTAAAGCCAGGGTCAATCTGAGTAGAGGAACGTCGGACAGATTAAATCTATTGGTAAAGATTAATGCATAAACGTTGCTTATTGGATTTATTACTTTTTGCCTACTGACAATTGAATATTATTCTGAGTGTAGCTCTATTTTTGGCAACAAAAAACCCCGCACCAAGGCGGGTTCTTTTTATTCAGAATAACGTAACTGCTCAGAGCTATCACCTTCATCTATCGTACGTTATTCCAATAGTTTTGGTATCTATTATTGGCTGTTACAGCGCAATAACATTTACCGCTGCTGGGCCTTTAGCGCCGTTCTCAATAGAGAACTCCACGTTTTGGCCTTCATCTAAGGTTTTAAAATCATTACTCTGGATGGCAGAGAAGTGAACGAACACATCTTTGCTACCATCAGCAGGAGAGATAAAACCAAAACCTTTATCAGCGTTAAACCATTTTACTAAACCAGTCATTTTATTAGACATAGAGATACTTCCTTCAATTATTTTTGATTACCGCCATAGGCGAACGGATAGGCTTGGGTACAACTTATGGGGCACTTAGAAGGAATTTCGCGAAGAAGAGGTATCTGTCTGATAACGCTAATACGGAGAACTGCTTTACTAAAACTGCTTGCATAAATGTTACTGTCAACCGGGTACTGCTTATTACTTTATTTGGAGAGCGGGTTACACTGCTCGGGTCTGGCCGTCATCGCTATCGGCAACCTGCTCCCCTAATCACGCTGTATTACAGAGCGACTACGTTTACCGCTGATGGGCCTTTAGCGCCGTTCTCAATAGAGAACTCAACTTTTTGACCTTCATCTAACGTTTTGAAATCATTGCTCTGGATGGCAGAGAAGTGTACGAACACATCTTTGCTACCATCAGCAGGGGTGATGAAACCAAAACCTTTACCAGCGTCAAACCATTTTACTAAACCAGTCATTTTATTAGACATAGGGATACTTCCTTCAATTATTTTTTGCCACAATAGTGCGGCGAACGTGGTCTGTTTTTCAGCGGATTACTTATTTGGGCACTTAGGAGGAGACTCACGGAGAAGGGATATCTATGGATAACGCTTGAACTGAGGACTGCTTTACTAAAACTGCTTTCATAAGGTCTGTGTTCCAAACCGATGAGGCTATTTAACCACAACACATTCCTCGTGGCAACACAATATTTGACTATCATAATCAGTATCAATGGTTTTTTCATCTGGAATGGGGTGCGACGTAATGCCTTTTATGTTACTAAACAGCCTATTACACCGATAAAAGTTGTTGCTAAATTGTGGGGTAATATTTTGTGTTAATGCGCTCATAGCCGGAGGGGGATCCCCCCGGCTGGTTAATTTAGCGGGGAGAAACTGTTACTGTGCCGCTACGGTCACTGGCAATCATGACGCGTTGACCTGCACTGAAACGCGTTGGCCCTTGTGCCTGTACGACGACGATACTGCTGCCATCATCTCGGCGAATTTCCAGTTGTACACCTTCACTACGGTTCATGGCGCTTTGCACGCCTTGACCTGCCATACCACCGGCTACCGCACCACCTGCCGTTGCCAGGCTATTACCACGGCCACCACCTATAGTGTTACCCAAGAAGCCCCCGACTACAGCACCGCCAATGGCACCGGCCACATTATTTTCACTGCCGCCCTGAATGGTGACTGGCCGTGCAGAGATAACGGTGCCGTAGGTTACGGTCTGTACTTGTCGTGCCTGAGAGGCGGTGAAAGTATCACCAGACGCAGTTCTGTTGTTGGCACATCCACTTAATACTGTCGCTGTAAGTGCTACGGCAATGACCAGCTTATTCATAATCAAACCCCTATTATCGGTACAAATCAGACTTCGTCAGCAATACCCTTCCTACTTGACGTTGCAGCAGTGTTAGCTGTTTTCACTCTGAACCTTGGTCAGCTCAACGAGATTCGCTTGTTACCTTACTGTAACGGCAATTACTTTGAGTATAGATAATTGTTAACAATGACTATAGCGTGAGAACTCTTAATCTGAGGAGATAAATATGATAGCAGTGTACATATAGGCGGATTCTCGCCTTATTTTCATGTTACCGTCATGCTAAACATAGTCATTTATCGACTCAGGAAGGCTGTCTTGCTACGCTCTATTCTTGCCGCCAAAATTTTCCGCCTCGACTTAGGTCGACTAATCCTTATTCTAGCTGTAATGAGCGCTTTTGTGACGCTAGCGAACAGTTTCTATGCCAGTTATCGGGTACAGCGGCAGCTACTGATTGATAACACACTCGAAGCCAATCGTGTCTATGCGACTAAACTGGCATCCAGTACGGATATTTTCCTGAGAAGCGCGCAAAAGCAACTGCATTACAGCAGTATGATTGTCGCCAAGAATTTTGATGATCATGAGGCGCTGCAAGCGGAAACCGCACGGCTAAAATACCAAACCGATAGTTTTAACTCGGTGGTAATAACGGATGCGCATGGTGTTATCCGCGCAACATCCCCGGACAATCTCCAGTTATTAGGTCACGTATTGACATCACCAGGGTCAGTGGAGGCGTTAAAACTACGTCGCCCGGTAATTAGTAAGCCTTATGTATCGGCAGCAAATAATCTGGTTATCAATATCTCGACCCCCATCTTTACGCCGGATGGACGTTATCGCGGTTATATCGGCGGTACTATTTACCTGCGCAAGCAAAGTATTTTAAATGAGCTATTGGGTGAGCATTATTATCGTGATGGCTCCTATATCGTGGTGCTCGACAGCGATCGGCGCATCCTTTATCACCAAGATACCAGCCGTATCGGGGAAATACTTGAACCTAAACCCATCACGGAAGCGATAAAAACCTCCACTAACGGCAGCTTGATGGTTACCAGTACTAGCGGCGAATCAATGCTAGCGGGCTATGCCATTGTCGAACCCTCCGGTTGGGAAATCATTACCTTGCGGCCCGAAGCGTCAACGTTGAAGCCACTGGAAGGTTTAATGCTAAAAGGGCTTGGTCATATCACGCCATTGGCGCTACTCACTTTGCTGGGTGTTTGGCTGTTATCCCGGTTAATTGCCCGCCCGCTGTGGTTGCTCGCCGGCAGTGCCAACCATATGGATAAGCCCGATATTGCCAGCAGCATCAAGGAAATTCCTTCCTGGTATTTCGAATCGACCCAACTCAAACGGGCGCTATTGATTGGCATCAGTTTGTTGCAAAAGAAAATCGGTAAATTGAAGTTTGAGGCACAAACTGATCCCATGACTGGCCTGTTTAACCGGCGTGGATTGGCCATCACCCTCGAGCCTATCTCACAGCTTGGGCAGCATTTTTCGGTTATTGCACTGGATATTGACCACTTTAAGTCGATTAATGACGCTTACGGCCACGACGTTGGTGATGAGGTTATTAAGCAATTGGCAGTCCAAATCCGCGATAGCTCCCGTGACACGGATATCTTGTGTCGTAGCGGAGGGGAGGAGTTCCTGATGTTGCTGCCGGGTACTACGTTGGATGTGGCCACACAGGTCGCCAACCGGCTGCGTCAAAATGTAGAAAGGATGGTGATATCGGACATTCATCCTATTACGATTTCGCTAGGCGTGGCGTACTGGAATGGCGAGGGTATGCTGGAAGATTCGCTCAAACTGGCGGATGAAGCCCTATATCGAGCGAAACAGCAAGGGCGCAATCGGGTAGAGATTGCGTAATAAAAAAGGCGCGCTCCGTGTGGAGTACGCCTTTTTAAACAACAAGTTAACTGACTAGTATCAGTTCATGCCGTATTTTTTCAATTTCTTACGTAGCGTGCCACGGTTGATGCCCATCATCAGGGCAGCGCGGGTTTGGTTGCCACGGGTGTATTGCATCACCATGTCCAACAATGGCTGTTCAACTTCAGCCAGTACCAACTCATACAGGTCACTCACATCCTGACCATTCAGTTGAGCAAAATAGTTCTTCAGTGCTTGTTTAACCGAGTCACGCAAAGGCTTTTGAGTCACCTGATCTTGTGAATTTACGGTTGCAACGGTCAGTACGTCAGAATTTACGCGTTGTTCGAACATAGTTCTGTCAGCTCTTTTTTCTGTTTACGCAAGATTTTCGAAATATGCCTCCAACGCCTCCAGCTGTTCGCTGGCATCCTCAATGGCGTTGAATGTGCGCCGAAACTGGTCGTTAGGGGCGTGCTCCTGGAGATACCAAGAGACGTGCTTACGTGCAATACGAAATCCCTTGCCTGGACCATAAAAGTCGTGCAATTCCCGTATATGCCCGTTTAACAAGCGCTGCACTTCGCCAAGTGGCATCGGTGGCAGCAGCTCCCCAGTGTCCAGATAATGCTGGATTTCCCGGAAGATCCAAGGTCTTCCCTGAGCGGCACGTCCTATCATCAGAGCATCAGCCCCAGTGTAGTCGAGCACCGCTCTGGCTTTATGCGGGTCAGTGATGTCGCCATTCGCGATAACGGGAATGGAAACAATCTGCTTAACTGCCCGAATGCTGTCGTATTCCGCCTCACCATTAAACAGGCAAGAACGGGTTCGGCCATGAATCGTCAGGGCTTGTATACCACAATTTTCGGCCAGTTGGGCAATTTCTATACAATTACGGTGTTCGGTCGACCAACCCGTCCTGATCTTCAGCGTTACTGGCGCATCTACCGCATTAACCACCGCGGAGAGGATTTGTTTAACCAAATCAGGATGTTGCAATAATGCAGAACCTGCCAGCTTGCGATTCACTTTCTTGGCCGGACATCCCATATTGATATCGATGATTTGTGCACCATTAGCCACATTGATTCTGGCTGCTGCTGCCATCTCATCCGGGTCGTTACCGGCAATTTGCACGGTACGAATCCCAGGCTCATCGCTATGAACCATACGCAAACGTGACTTATCCGTCCGCCAGACCTCGGGATTCGAGGAGAGCATTTCAGATACCGTCATCCCAGCCCCCATGCCATGACATAGCGCTCTGAAGGGGCGGTCTGTTATACCAGCCATCGGGGCGGCAATCAGGCAATTTGCAAGCTGGAAGTGTCCAATACGCATAGACAAAGAATGACCACACTGTGTCCGTAAGGGCGCGTATATTACGCATTTTTGCGCCCAGATGAAAGGCCAAACTTTGACCAATTGATGAAAAAAGAGCGATAAAATACCCGCCAAGCTGTGCTAATTAATAATTTATTCATATATAACATGGTGTTAACTAAAATTGATTAATTTGTGCGCTTCAGGATTTTCTCCTAAACATCACAATTATCGACTAGTTATGCTACATCTGTCTGGTCGAAAGTGCTGATTTATTCATCAAATCAATGATAAAGCACAGATGGAAATGAGTCAGACCTCCCATTTTGATTAAAAAGAGAGTGTGGTGGATTGCCAGAAATGCTAACTCAGCAAGGGATGTGATGGCCCCTGCTAAGGTTTAACAGCCCTGGCAGGGGAGTCGGTTTTTGCGCGTTTACTGCTTGATACCGGTAATACGGCACCACTCTTCTTTCTCTGCCACTGGGTCGAGGGTGAACTTATCCTCGTAAGCCTGTGCGACGCCCACAGCCTGGGTCGCCAGTACCCCAGACAGACCCAAATGACCGCCGGTTACCGGTAGTACACTAATCAGTGGCGCCAGTTCGCGCAAGGGGCCTGCCAGAATATTGGCGACCACCACATCAGCAGATAAGTCTGCTGGCTGGTCTTTGGCGAGATACAGCTCCAGACGCTCTGAAACGCCGTTACGCTGTGCGTTATCACGACTGGCCTGAATGGCCTGCGGATCGATATCGATGCCAATAGCGCGCGTTGCACCGAGTTTTAGCGCTGCAATTGCCAGGATGCCAGAGCCACAACCGAAGTCGATAACAGTTTTACCGTCCAGGCTGAGGCCATCGAGCCATTGCAGACACAATGCGGTGGTTGGATGGGTACCGGTACCAAATGCCAAACCGGGGTCCAGCATCACGTTGACCGCGGTTGGGTCCGGCACATCACGCCAGCTCGGGCAGATCCACAGGCGCTCACCGAAACGCATCGGATGGAAATTATCCATCCATTCACGTTCCCAATCCTTATCTTCCAACTGCTCAATCTTATGGATAAAGCCTTTACCGAGTTGCGGGTTGTATTCCAGCATGGCGATCACTGCGGCCATCTCCGTTTCAGCATCATACAGGCCAATCACATCAGTATCGCCCCACAGTCGAGTTTCGCCTGGTAGCGGCTCAAACACCGGATTATCGTGGGTATCCTGAAACGTAACTGACACCGCGCCACTTTCAATCAATGCGTCCCCAAGGGATTCGGCCTGATTGCCGGTGGTGTTTAATTTTAGTTGAATCCAAGGCATGACTTTTCTCTCAAAAGCTCAATCCCCTTCATCTTTCAAGTCGCAGGGGGGTTGGCTGTGCTCACGCCACCCGAATCACTTGACTGTGTAAGCTCATCGGGATGCCCTCGCTTGCCGCCTTCCTGCATCTTGAAATCTATTGGGTATATAATTGAGCTGATATAAATTAATCGTTTCTAATCAGCGCTAACTACCACGGGCTGCCGCGCTCTAGCCCTGTCGCCAAACTGATTACCGATATAAAACGCCAGCAGATTAAGCACCAGTGACGGCACTATCGGGTGTAGGCCGGCTATCTTAATATTGAAACTGGCCAATACCGTATAGCATACCGCACCGACAATCATAGAGCTAAGGGCTCCGTGAGCATTGGCGCGCTCCCAGTACAGCCCCAGCACCAATGGCCAGAGGAATACCGCTTCCAGACCACCAAAGGCCAACAGATTCAGCCAGATAATCATTTCTGGCGGCCGCCAGGCAGCAAGTAACAGTAACAGTCCCAGAATAAGCGTCGATAAGCTGGAAATACGCGCCAACTTGCGTTCATTCTTCAACTCTTCTGGCCACAGATTGAGATATAAATCTTTCACGATGGTTGCAGAAGATTGCAGCAACTGGGCATTGATGGTCGACATAATCGCCGCCATGGGTGCCGCCAGAAAGATCCCGGCAGCAAAGGGCGGCAACACGGTGATCATCAGTGTCGGGATCACCTGATCGGGGATCTTCAGGTCCGGCAGGATAGCCCGGCCCAATGCGCCAGCCAAATGCATGCCGAACATCAGGATGGCGACCACAATGGTGCCGATGATAATGCCACGATGTACCGCTTTGCTATCACGATACGAAATACAGCGCACGGCAGTATGTGGCAGGCCAATCACGCCAAAGCACACCAGGATCCAGAACGAGGCCATAAACGGCAAATCAAGGATCTTGTCACCACCTTGCGGTGAAACTAGCGCTGGATCAATATGTTGTAGTGTATCGACAGCTTTATGCAACCCGCCTGCGGCATGGATCACTGCAACCAATAGCAAAAT
Source organism: Yersinia sp. 2541 StPb PI (assembly GCF_052217145.1). Classification (NCBI taxonomy): domain Bacteria; kingdom Pseudomonadati; phylum Pseudomonadota; class Gammaproteobacteria; order Enterobacterales; family Yersiniaceae; genus Yersinia; species Yersinia sp. 2541 StPb PI. The sequence continues at coordinate 421,873 of NZ_JAZGQB010000001.1, forward strand.
AGTGCCGATCAACATCACCAGCCCTTGCAAGGCATCGTTCAATACACTGGCGCGGAAACCACCAAAAGAGGTATATAACGCGATACTGATACCAAATATTAATAAGCCGGTATCGTAAGGAATGCCTGCCGCAGTTTCCAGTAAACGTGCACCACCAATAAATTGCACGGTCATGGCACCGACAAACGCCACCAACAAACTGATACTGGCCAGCCACACCAGCAATCGGCTCTGATAGCGGGCATACAGCATATCGTTGAGGGTTACAGCGTTATAGCGGCGCGCCAGAATGGCAAACTTCTTGCCCAGAACACCCAGCGACAGCCAGACCGCAGGTAACTGGATCATCGCCAATAACACCCAGCCAAGGCCATACTTATAGGCAGCACCCGGCCCGCCAATAAATGAACTGGCACTGATATAAGTGGCGGTCAGGGTCATTGCCAGTACGAATCCTCCCATCGAGCGATTGCCGATAAAGTATTCGTTTAGAAAACTTCCGGTTTTTTGGCGGGTATAGGCATAAATTGATAAGCCAAATACCATTGCCAGATAGCCCACTAATGGCAGGACAACATCAGTTTGCATTCTCATCCTCCAACGGAATATCGCGGAAGACGAAACGCACCATCAGAGCGCACAACACAATAAACACCAGTGGCAGCGCAATACAGGCGGCTTCAAACCAAGCCGGGAGGCCAGTCATGCCGGGGATATTACCGGGTAAATACGCAGTCAATATCCAGCCAGCCAGATAAGCCAATGTTAAACCAAAGGCCCAGCGCGCTTCTTTGTGGGCTTGTATGAATCTTGTTTCCATTGTTCTCCCCATACCCTTTGTACTTGGCGCGACAGCGTTGTTAGCCGCTCTCACCCACCCGAATCACTGACGTGAGTCAGCTCATCGGGATGTGTTCGTTTGCTGCCTGGCTGTCACACCAATTACTGTGGGTAATAATATCTTTGTACTTGGCGCGACAGCGTTGTTAGCCGCTCTCACCCACCCGAATCACTGACGTGAGTCAGCTCATCGGGATGTGTTCGTTTGCTGCCTGGCTGTCACACCAATTACTGTGGGTAATAATATCTTTGTACTTGGCGCGACAGCGTTGTTAGCCGCTCTCACCCACCCGAATCACTGACGTGAGTCAGCTCATCGGGATGTGTTCGTTTGCTGCCTAGCTGCCACGCCCATTACTGTGGGTAATAATACCTTTGTACTTGGCGCGACAGCATTGTTAGCCGCTCTCACCCACCCGAATTTACTTATCGGATTTCATTAGATTGCCGCTTGACTACAACACCAATAACTTCAGATAGATAAGTCGAAATAAAGTCTCAAAAGAAAAAAGACCGGTGATTAACCGGCCTTGATATAAAAGACTAACAGCATGGAGGGCGAAATATCAGGTTTCTTGTAACCCGAGTTTCTTCTCCAGATAGTGGATATTGGTGCCACCGTGCTGGAAGTTTTCGTCGTTCATGATGCGCAGCTGTAACTCAACGTTGGTTTTGATACCGTCGATAATGAGTTCCGCCAGCGCATTTTTCATGCGAGCAATCGCCACGTCACGGTTTTCACCGTAAGTGATCAGCTTGCCGATCATGGAGTCATAATATGGTGGCACAGTATAACCGGCGTAAATATGAGACTCCCAACGCACACCAAAACCGCCCGGCGCATGGAAACGGGTAATTTTACCCGGACTTGGCAGGAAGGTATTCGGGTCTTCGGCGTTGATACGGCATTCCACGGCGTGGCCGTGTACCTTCACTTCATCTTGTTTGATGGAGAGAGGTTGGCCCGCAGCGATACGCAGTTGTTCTTTGATCAAATCCACACCGGTGATCATTTCGGTAACCGGATGTTCAACCTGAATACGGGTGTTCATTTCAATGAAATAGAACTCGCCGTTTTCATACAGGAACTCGAAAGTCCCCGCACCACGATAGCCGATCTCTACACAGGCTTTCGCGCAGCGCTCACCGATATAACGGCGCAATTCGCTGGTGATGCCCGGTGCTGGTGCCTCTTCAACCACTTTCTGGTGGCGGCGCTGCATAGAACAGTCACGCTCAGCCAGATAGATAGCATTACCCTGACCGTCAGCCAAAATCTGAACTTCGATATGGCGTGGGTTCTCAAGGTATTTTTCCATATAAACCATGTCGTTATTGAAAGCCGCTTTGGCTTCCGCACGGGTCATGTTGATGGACTGCTCGAGATCTTTATCATGACGAACCACACGCATGCCACGACCACCACCACCACCTGATGCCTTGATAATGACCGGGTAACCGATACGTTTGGCAAAGGCTTTATTCTTGGTAGTGTCGTCAGTCAATGGGCCGTCAGAGCCAGGTACGCAAGGTACACCAGCTTTCTTCATCGCGCTTATTGCTGAAACTTTATCACCCATCAGGCGAATAGTTTCGGCACGTGGGCCGATAAAGATGAAACCTGAACGTTCTACCTGTTCGGCAAAATCAGCATTTTCAGACAGGAAGCCATAGCCGGGGTGAATAGCCACCGCGCCGGTGATCTCAGCCGCAGAAATGATTGCCGGGATGTTCAGATAGCTTTTAACAGAAGGCGCGGGACCAATACAAACAGTCTCGTCAGCCAATAACACATGTTTAAGATCACGATCCGCAGTAGAGTGAACTGCCACAGTTTTGATCCCCAGCTCTTTACAAGCTCGCAGGATACGCAGCGCAATCTCACCACGGTTAGCGATTACGATTTTATCAAGCATGGAACGCCTCGTTACTCGATGACGACAAGAGGCTCGTCGAATTCAACCGGCTGACCGTTTTCAACCAGAATGGCTTTTACAGTACCGGATTTATCTGCTTCGATTTGGTTCATCATTTTCATCGCTTCAACGATGCAAAGAGTGTCACCAGCAGAAACTTTCTGACCTACTTCAATGAAGGCTTTAGCATCCGGGCTCGGGGTGCGGTAGAAAGTACCGACCATTGGGGAGCGCACGATATGGCCACTGATTGCTGCTGGTGCAGCCGCTTCAGCAGGTGCTGGTGCAACGGCGGCAGCCAGTGCGGGCTGTTGCTGTGGTGCAGCAAAAGCATATGGCTGTTGCATCATTGGGTAGTTTGGTGCGGCGGGAGCACGACTGATACGTACTGACTCTTCGCCTTCTGAGATTTCCAGCTCTGAAATGCCGGACTCTTCAACCAGTTCGATCAGTTTCTTAATCTTACGAATATCCATGAGTGTGATTCCGTACTCTTTGTGTGTTGCATTAGTTGGATTTTGACAAGCGATTTACCGCTGCCTGTAAAGCAAAGTTGTAGCCATCTGCGCCAAGTCCACAGATTACGCCAACTGCAATATCAGAGAGATATGAATGATGACGGAAAGGCTCCCGGGCATGCACGTTAGATAAATGGATCTCGATAAACGGGATCTGTACACCTAACAATGCATCACGCAGTGCCACGCTGGTATGCGTAAACGCTGCTGGGTTGATCAGGATAAAATCGGTATTACCCCGTGCCTGATGAATTCTATCGATCAGCGCGTGTTCTGCATTTGACTGCAAATGAGACAGCGCCACATCCAATCCCTGAGCTTGAGCCTCTAACTGACTGACAATCTCAGCCAATGTAGTGTAACCGTACTTTTCCGGTTCACGCGTTCCAAGCAGATTCAGGTTAGGGCCATTCAGAAGCAAAATGTGCAACTTATCCGACATTGTGCTGGTATCTCCGGCAATTAGTCCATCATCGTAAAAAATAACCTGATGTCACCGATTTGTCACCTTTTTACGACGAATTTGACACTGCGATCGGTACTAAGGTCGGGCATTATAATGATATCGTAGCAATTAGCAGCTAAATACTGGTCTTATCAGCGAAGATATTCAATAGAAAAGAGTGCGAACTGTGCGTTCAGCATTATTTATGACGGGGAGAATCATGATAAGTTCCGGCCACTAACGGCACCATTGCCGAAATTTTTTATAGCGTAGTGCCAGCAATATAACCGCCGCCACGGCGTAGATAATCGGCAGTGGCGAAAGCGTTTTCACCGACCAAAGATAATGAATTGGCGCAAGGATGGCGACAACATACACCAAATTATGCAGTTTTTGCCAGTTGGGTCCCATTTTTCGTTGCGCCCATAAGGTGGAGGTGACTGCCAGTGACAGTAACAATAACCAACTGATAATTCCCAATGTCAGATAGGGGCGGGTGACCAGCTCGCGCCCCAGCAGGCCAATATTACTCAGGCCCAGTTCCAGCAAGGAGTAGCTGACTAAATGCAGGGTTCCCCAGGCAAAACACCATAAGCCTAATAACCGGCGGCAGCGGATCAACAGGGGCTGTTTACCATAACGCGCCAGCGGCGTGACCACTAAAGTAGCTAGCAATAGTTTCAGTGTCATGCGGCCGGTAAAATGCTGAATATCTTTGGCGGGGTCGGCACTGAGCCAACCCTGATTAACCGATAAAATAAGCCACAGCAAAGGCAGCGCTGCTGCCAGCCAGATAGCCACTTTTAACCCTTTAATCTGCCGTAGACTCAGGCGCATCAGAAATTCTCCCGCAGATCCAAGCCACGGTAGAGGGATGCAACTTGGTCCGCATAACCGTTGAACAGCAGAGTAGGTTGGCGCTGCACATCAAGGATACCGCCGGCGCCGATAAAACGCTCAGTAGCTTGCGACCAACGCGGATGATCGACATGGGGATTCACATTGGCATAAAAACCATATTCGTTAGGCGCACTGAGGTTCCAAGTGGTGGGCGGCTGATCATGGGTCAGGCGAATATGAACGATAGATTTTATCCCTTTAAAACCATATTTCCACGGTGTGATAAGCCGCAGCGGGGCACCATTTTGCGGTGGCAGGGCTTTGCCATACACCCCCAGAGTCATAAAGGCGAGTGGATGCATAGCTTCATCCAGTCGTAAGCCTTCGACATACGGATATTTTAGCCCGCCACCAATAAAACGGTCTTCCTGTCCCGGCATCTGATCCGGTGCATACAGCGTTTGAAATGCGACATAGCGGGCATTACTGGTCGGTTCAACCAGCTTGAGCAGTTTCCCTAACTCAAAACCAATCCATGGCACCACCATGGACCAGGCCTCGACGCAGCGCATACGATAAATGCGTTCTTCCAGCGGGAAGCGTTTTATCAGGTCATCGATATCCAGTGTCATTGGTTTAGCCACATCACCGTCGATACGTATCTGCCAACCCTCAGTTTTTAGCGTGCCAGCATTGGCGGCGGGATCAGCTTTATCCAGACCAAATTCGTAGAAGTTATTGTAACCAGTCACTTTCTCTTCCGGCGTCATCGCCAGATCCGGGTGGTACACCGTTGATTTGGTAAACTCCAGTGGCTTACCTGAGGGCGCTTTAGGGCGATCATTGCCTTTAAACCATGCCAACAAGTCGGCCTGTGCCGCGGTGGGCAAGGCCAGTGACGCCGCCGTGATCCCCAACGCCTGCAACACCTTGCGGCGCTGATAGAAAATACTTTCCGGCGTGACGTCAGCTTCGGTCAGCTTGCGTGGTTTGGTACTGCTACCACGGAGACTATTTTTTGAATGAGAGAACAAGTTGTGCATAGACCTACTCCATCGGACAGGGGAGTCATACTGACCATTATGGTATTAATCATGGCGGCTTATGGACACAAGTGCGAGGCTGCTGGGAAAAATATGAAATTTCTGAGAGCGGAGTGATAGGGCCGGGTGGTAGCAATATCCACCCGGTGACTTTTGTAAAATCAATAATTAGCGAACTTTAACCAACGTCCGGCCAGTGACTTCATTCGCCAGCAGGCGTGCGGCGATAGTTGGCGCATCTGCCAGCGTGATGGACTGTGATGCCTGCTGATAGAAGCTGTCAGGTAAGATTTTCAGCAGCCGCTGCCAGGCTTGCTGGCGGCGCGGTTGAGGTGTCATCACCGAATCCACGCCCTGCAAGCGCACGTTGCGCAGAATAAATGGCATCACGGTGGTGGGCAGAGTATAGCCACCCGCCAAGCCACAGGCGGCAACGGTGCTGTTGTAATTCATCTGTGCCAGCACTTTGGCCAGCAATTTGTCGCCGACAGTATCGATTGCACCAGCCCACAACTGTTTTTCCAGTGGGCGCGACGCATCAAGATAATCATTGCGGGAGAGCACCCGATGCGCACCGAGACTTTTCAGGTAGTCACTGTTGCTGTCACGACCCGAGATCGCCGCAATCTGGTAACCGAGCGCCGACAGTAAGGCAATTGCAGTGCTACCTACGCCACCACTGGCCCCAGTGACCACCACTTCGCCACTTTCAGGGGTGACACCACCGTCTTCCAAAGCCATGACGCACAACATGGCGGTGAACCCTGCGGTACCGATAATCATGGCTTTTCGGGGTTCCAATCCTTCAGGCATGGGGACCAGCCAGTCGCCATTAACACGCGCTTGCTCGGCTAAACCGCCCCAATGATTTTCGCCCACCCCCCAGCCGGTCAGTAACACTGACTGACCGATATGAAAACGTGGGTCTTCACTGCTGTGAACAGTGCCAGCAAAATCAATGCCTGGAACCATAGGGAATTCGCGGATAATCTTCCCTTTACCGGTGATGGCTAGCGCGTCTTTATAATTCAGGCTGGACCAATTGACATCAACCGTGACATTACCGGCTGGCAATTGCGAGGGCGATATTTCACGCACTTCGGCGACAGTACGGCCTTCAATTTGCTCAAGTACAAGTGCTCGCATGTATCACTCTCCCGATATATTTTTCTGCAACGCCAATAACGTTGGGTATAAATAGTGTGGATAATTCAAAAAAGGGATGGGTTAAGAGTGAGCTAATATAGCGGTAACAGCAACCTTCGAGTCTGATCAAGAACAAAAATCAATTCATTGACTTTTATCATGGCTATCCTTTGAAGAGGGATTAATCGAACATCAGGGAAAGGGGCGAAAATATTGTGTTATTGTCGCATTATGAAGTAAAAAGTCAGTTTTATAGCCTATTTTTGTCATATAGTGTGCTCCTCAAGGGAAATGAGGACTTTTCTTCACTTAATTGCGCTTCGCAAGGCTAAGGGATGCGATTTACAACCAAACTTTCTGCGTTTATGACGCTACTGGTCGTCTCGGCTATGTGCTTAGTGCTACTGGGTAGCACGGTAAGTTTCTTCTATTTGTGCCAGAAAAAAATGGAGCATCGTCTCCAAAGTATCGTGACAGCTTATGATCAGTCGCTTCTGCTGCAACCGGCGGATAAAGCGCGAGAGTGGCTGCCTATTATGATGCGAACAGTTGGTGTGGTGGAGCTTAGCATTCAGGATCAAGCCAACACGCTATATCATCTCAAGCTCCCTGCAATTTATACACCCTGGAATAGCGAAAGCAGGCACCGCAACCTAGTGGTACCGATGCTGCATCAACCCGGGGCTTCGATGCATTTCACCTATATTGACCCTTTGAGCAGCTACGCCCGCTCTCTGTACGCTGCGGCTGTTTTATCGCTGGTGGTTGTGGTGATTGCCATGATGCTACTGCTAAGTTTTCGTTGGTTGCGTGATCAGACCGCAGGCCAGGAAAAACTGGAGCGCCGAGCGAGGCGTATTCTTAACGGCGAACGTGAATATGCTATCAGTAGCGACGGACATGAATGGCCGCCTTGCGCCAGTCGTGCCATTGATCGGCTATTGGCCGAATTGATAGAGGTGAGGGAGGAGCGTAACCGTGTTGATACACTGATTCGCGCTTTTGCCGCCCGAGATGCCAAAACCGGTCTCAGTAATCGCCAGTTTTTTGATAATCAACTGACTACCCAATTGGAGGAAGAGGGCGCCCATGGGGTAGTAATCATGGTGCAGTTGCCTGATTTTGATAGTTTAAATGATACGGATGACCATCAGCAGGTACAAGAACTGATGCATTCGTTGATTAACTTGCTTTCTTCTTTTGTTGCTCGTCATCCCTCTGCACTATTAGCGCGTTACCATCAGAGTGATATCGCGATTTTGCTGCCCCATAAGACGCTGAAAGATGCCGATGTTATGGCTGCCCAATTGGTTCATGCGGTCGGGGCGTTACCTGAACCCCATGTTATTGACCGCGAATCATTGCTGCATATGGGGATTGTGGCGTATCGCAGTGGTGAGTCCGTTGAACAGATTATGGATAATGCTGGACAAGCGACTAAAAATGCGGCGATGTATGGGGGGAATGGCTGGTATGTATTCGATACTCAAGTGTCAGAAAAAGGGCGTGGTAGTGTCAAATGGCGCACTTTACTGGAGCAGACGCTGGCTAACGGCGGGCCAAGGCTTTATCAGAAGCCGGTGATTACTGTTGACGGTAAAATTCATCACCGTGAAATAATCAGCCGTATATATGATGGTGAGCAAGAGTTGTTGGCTGCTGAATTTACACCATTAGTGCAGTTGCTCGGTCTGGCTGAGCGTTATGACCGTCAAAAAATTGATCGGATAATTCCTTTATTAGCTTTATGGCCGGACGAAACTCTGGCATTTTCTATCTGCGTTGATTCATTATTGCAGCGTTCTTTCCAGCGTTGGCTGCGTGATACGCTCTTACAATGCAGAAAGTCTGATAGAAAGCGAATTATCTTTGAACTTGCAGAGGCAGATGTGTGTCAACATATCGACCAAATCCGTCCGATGATGCGTTTATTGCTTGGCGTGGGCTGCAAGGTGATGGTGTCGCAGGCCGGATTAACGGTTGTTAGCACCTCTTACATCAAATCACTGCGGGTTGAAATGATTAAACTTCATCCTGGGTTAGTAAGAAGCATTAATTTACGTTATGAAAATCAGTTGTTTGTGGAAAGTCTGACCGGTGCCTGTGCGGGGACGGATACAAAAGTTTTTGCCGCAGGAGTGCTTACCCGTGAAGAATGGCAAACGCTGAAGGATAAGGGGATTTATGGTGGACAGGGCAATTTTTTTGCTCCGCCAACACTTTTGAACCCCGGAAAGAAAAAATATTCGTATTAGGGCTATGTTTAGCCTGATCGTTGAGCAAAAATTAACGTAGAATGTGCCAGTCATTTCCGTAAATCGTTGGTGGGCGCTTACTTCCGACGAGAATCAGGTTAAATGTTAGATTTTATGTGCTGTGTTACGCCGGTCGTTACGCAGAATCTGTGTTGTGCCGAGGGTTTATTCAACCTTTTCAAGCGATATGGGTTCGTGATGGAACGAGATGTCAACAACGCAGCTACTTTTTCACCGAATCAGGACGTTTTTGCGCCTTGTCGCTGCTTCGTGTGGTTGGTAAAGTAGGCGGATTTTATTTTCCGCCCCCAGCTTGCAGGATTATCCTTTCGTTATGTTTAAGAAATTTCGTGGCATGTTTTCCAACGACTTGTCCATCGACTTGGGTACCGCCAATACCCTTATTTATGTTAAAGGACAAGGCATTGTACTGAATGAACCTTCAGTGGTTGCTATTCGCCAGGATCGTGCCGGTTCACCGAAGAGCGTTGCGGCTGTGGGCCATGATGCCAAACAGATGCTTGGGCGTACCCCCGGCAATATCGCAGCTATTCGCCCAATGAAAGACGGCGTTATTGCCGATTTCTTTGTTACCGAGAAAATGCTGCAACACTTTATCAAGCAGGTTCACAGCAACAGCTTTATGCGCCCAAGTCCGCGTGTATTGGTGTGCGTACCGGTCGGGGCAACTCAGGTTGAGCGCCGTGCGATCCGTGAATCCGCTCAGGGCGCTGGCGCTCGTGAAGTGTTTTTGATTGAAGAGCCTATGGCTGCGGCCATTGGTGCCGGGCTGCCGGTTTCTGAAGCAACCGGTTCGATGGTTGTGGATATTGGTGGCGGTACCACAGAAGTGGCCGTTATCTCTCTGAACGGCGTAGTTTACTCTTCTTCTGTCCGTATCGGTGGCGACCGCTTTGATGAAGCGATCATTAATTATGTGCGCCGTAACTACGGTTCATTGATTGGTGAAGCGACTGCCGAACGTATCAAGCACAGCATCGGTTCTGCTTACCCGGGTGATGAAGTTCTGGAAATTGAAGTGCGCGGTCGTAACCTTGCTGAAGGTGTACCTCGTGGCTTTACATTGAACTCCAATGAGATCCTTGAAGCGCTGCAAGAGCCGCTGACGGGTATCGTTAGCGCGGTAATGGTTGCGCTGGAACAGTGTCCGCCAGAATTGGCCTCTGACATCTCTGAACGCGGTATGGTGCTGACCGGTGGTGGTGCATTGCTGCGTAACCTGGACCGCCTGCTGATGGAAGAGACCGGTATTCCGGTAGTGGTGGCAGAAGATCCATTGACCTGCGTCGCTCGCGGCGGTGGCAAAGCGTTGGAAATGATCGACATGCATGGCGGCGATTTGTTCAGCGAAGAATAATAGTCAGCCAAAAAGGAGGAGAACTAGATCAGATGAATCGATATCCAGCTTACTCAACGTAAGAAGGATAAATTCGTCCGATTTAGCGCCTCCTTTTGTCGTCGAGGAATACGCATAATTTATGAAGCCGATTTTTAGCCGGGGTCCATCCCTGCAATTGCGACTGTTCTTTGCCGTTCTTGCAGCCATTGTTTTGGTTATCGCTGATAGCCGATTGGGCACGTTTGTCAAAATACGTACCTATATGGACACTGCCGTTAGCCCTTTCTATTTTCTGGCCAATGGGCCACGCAAAGTTCTCGACAACGTTTCTGAAACTCTGGCTACCCGTGAACAGCTAGAGTTGGAAAACCGTGCATTACGCCAAGAGTTGTTGCTTAAAAATACTGATCTTCAGTTGCTCGGGCAATTTAAGCAGGAAAATAACCGCTTACGTGAATTGCTGGGTTCTCCTTTGCGTCAGGATGAACAAAAAATGGTCACGCAGGTGATGTCCAGCGGGACAGATCCTTACAGTGATCAGGTGGTTATCGATAAAGGTTCTAACAACGGGGTATACGAAGGCCAGCCGGTTATCAGTGACCGTGGTGTCGTCGGCCAGGTTGTCGCGGTGAGTAAACTAACCAGCCGTGTATTATTAATTTGTGATGCCTCCCATGCGCTACCGATTCAGGTGCTGCGTAATGATATTCGTGTGATTGCCGCAGGGAGTGGCTGTACCGATGATTTATTACTAGAGCACTTACCCAGTAATACAGATATTCGCGTTGGTGATGTATTAGTGACATCCGGGTTAGGTGGACGTTTCCCTGAAGGTTATCCGGTCGCGGTGGTCTCTTCTGTCAAAGTTGATAATCAGCGGGCTTATACTGTGATTCAGGCTCGACCAACCGCTGATTTACAGCGCCTACGCTACTTGTTGTTATTGTGGGGGGCCGACCGTAATGGCGAGATGCCATTGCCGCCAACTGAAGTTCGCCGCGTAGCCAATGAACGACTGGCTCCGATGATGTCACAAGTGCTGCCTGCCGCAGATGCTATGGGGCCACCGGCACCATCGGCCGCTACAACCGCCACACCAACAGCAGTGACTGCGCCGGGAGTATCGCCATGAACCGTTACAGCAGCAATGGCCGTTGGGTTATCTGGTTATCCTTCCTGATTGCCATGGTGCTGCAAATTATGCCGTGGCCGGAACAGATTTATATGTTCCGACCGTCATGGCTGGCATTGGTATTAATTTATTGGGTGATGGCATTACCCCACCGTGTGAATGTTGGCACCGGCTTTGTTCTCGGGCTGATTATGGATCTTATTTTGGGTTCAACACTTGGGGTTCGAGCGCTGGCACTCAGTATTATTGCTTATCTGGTCGCTTTTAAGTTTCAACTATTCCGCAATATGGCACTGTGGCAGCAGGCACTCATCGTGATGCTGCTTTCACTCACCATGGATGTCGTGGTGTTCTGGTCTGAGTTTTTAGTGATTAATGTCTCATTCCGCCCAGAAGTATTCTGGAGTAGTGTAATTAACGGTATTTTGTGGCCTTGGCTATTCTTGTTAATGCGTAAAATTCGCCGCCAATTTGCGGTGCAATAAGGACTTAAGACCCATGACTGCCCTGTATCTTGCCTCTGGCTCTCCGCGTCGCCGTGAATTACTGGCCCTGCTTGATGTCCCTTTTGAGGTACTGAAAACCGAGGTCGAAGAGCAACGCCATCCAGAGGAGAGTGCGCAAGAGTATGTCCGGCGCTTAGCGTTGGAGAAAGCTCAGGCTGGGGTGAAGGTCGCACCACAGGATCTGCCGGTATTAGGGGCCGATACCATCGTGGTGTTAAATGGGCAAGTTTTAGAAAAACCACGGGATAAAACCGATGCGCAGCGAATATTGAATGCGCTGTCCGGTCAGCAACATCAGGTGATTACTGCGGTGTCTCTGGCTGATCGGCAAGATGTATTATCTGCCATGGTGGTGACAGATGTGACATTTCGTGTGTTATCCCAGTTGGAAATCAGTGACTATATTGCTACCGGTGAACCCATGGACAAAGCGGGCGCTTACGGTATTCAGGGGAAAGGTGGTTGTTTCGTCAGAACCATTACCGGCAGTTACCATGCCGTAGTGGGGCTGCCGTTGGTAGAAACCCATGAATTACTAAGTAATTTCATTGCGCTACGTAATGTGAGAGGAATACATGACAGCTGAATTACTGGTCAATATCACACCGTCTGAAACGCGAGTTGCCTACATTGATGGTGGCATCTTGCAAGAAATACACATTGAGCGAGAAGCGAAAAGAGGGATCGTCGGTAATATCTACAAAGGTCGTGTCAGCCGGGTTTTACCGGGCATGCAAGCGGCGTTTGTCGATATTGGTCTGGATAAGGCCGCCTTCCTCCATGCCTCCGATATCATGCCCCACACCGAATGCGTGGCCGGGGATGAACAGAAAAATTTCAATGTGCGCGATATCGCTGAACTGGTGCGCCAGGGACAGGATTTAATGGTGCAGGTGGTGAAAGACCCCCTCGGCACCAAAGGCGCACGTTTGACCACGGATATCACTCTACCCTCTCGTTATCTGGTACTCATGCCAGGAGCGGCCCATGTTGGGGTGTCGCAGCGAATTGAAAGTGAAGTCGAACGCGAACGTCTGAAAAAAACCGTGGCGGCTTACTGCGATGAACAGGGCGGTTTTATTATCCGTACTGCCGCTGAAGGAATTGGCGAAGAAGAGCTATCAGCCGATGCTGCCTTCCTCAAGCGCCTGTGGACTAAAGTCCAGGAGCGGAAGAAACGCAATATCACCAAATATAAGTTGTATGGCGAGATGGCACTGGCGCAACGCGTACTACGTGATTTTGCCGGTGCGGCACTGGATAAAATCCGAATCGACTCCAAGCTGACTTATGACCTGCTGGTGGAATTTACCAGCGAATACATTCCTGAAATGACTGCAAAGCTGGATTTGTACTCGGGCAAACAGCCAATTTTCGATCTTTACGATGTTGAAAATGAAATCCAGCGCTCATTGGAACGTAAAGTTGAGCTAAAATCAGGTGGTTACCTGATTATTGATCAAACTGAAGCCATGACCACGGTGGATATCAACACCGGTGCTTTTGTGGGGCATCGTAATCTCGACGAGACTATTTTCAATACCAATATTGAAGCCACTCAGGCCATTGCCCGCCAGCTACGCATGCGTAATTTGGGGGGGATTATCATTATTGATTTCATTGATATGAGTAATGAAGAGCATCGTCGTCGTGTATTGCATTCATTAGAACAGGCATTGAGTAAAGATCGGGTAAAAACCAGTATTAATGGTTTCTCTCAGCTAGGCTTAGTCGAAATGACCCGCAAACGCACGCGGGAGAGCATCGAGCATGTTTTATGCAACGAATGTCCAACCTGCCGTGGCCGTGGCACCGTTAAATCGGTAGAAACCGTGTGCTATGAGATATTGCGTGAAATTGTCCGAGTGCACCACGCTTACGATTCTGATCGCTTCCTGGTCTATGCGTCTCCAGCGGTAGGAGAAGCACTGAAAGGTGAGGAGTCGCATGCTCTGGCTGAAGTGGAGATCTTCGTCGGCAAGCAGGTCAAAGTGCAGATTGAACCACTGTATAACCAAGAACAGTTTGATGTGGTGATGATGTAAGATTTCCCGCTGCCACACTTGCAGCGGATAGCAAGGAGAGATGTGTGAGGCGACTGCCCAGGATAATATTTGCGACAGGCGCCACAATGATTGTTGTGGTGGCACTGTTGGTCAGTGGGCTACGCATGATGCTGCCTCTCATCAACGACTATCGTCTGCAAATCGTGGCCAAGGTTCAGTCCATCAGCGGTATTCCACTGGAAGTGGGGTTCATGCAGGGATCGTGGGAACCGTTCGGCCCAACGTTGGAATTGCGCGATATTCGCGCTAAATTGCCGAAAGCCGATTGGCAGGTGCAGCGGGTGACCCTTGCGCTTGATGTGTGGCAGTCACTGTTGCACTGGCGCTGGCAGTTCCGCGATATGACCTTCTATCAGTTACAGTTAGATTTGAACACCACACTGGATATGCAGCAAAACAGCAGCCGCAATCTTGAAGCGAGTAATCTGACTGATATCTTCCTGCGTCAATTAGATCACTTTGATCTGCGTAACAGTCGTGTCTCATTCCTCACCCCATCTGGCCCGCGCGCTGAATTAGAGATTCCACAACTCACTTGGCTTAACTCCCGGAACCGGCATCGCGCCGAGGGGCAGATCAGCCTGTCGACCATTAATGGTCAGCACGGTGTGGTGCAGGTGCGGATGGATCTACACGATAATCAGGGCATCCTAAATAATGGCATGGTCTATATGCAGGCCGACAAGATCGACCTGAAACCGTGGATCAGCCGCTGGCTGCACACCAATACCGGGCTGGACAATGCGGAATTTAGTCTGGCGGCCTGGCTGAGTATCAAGAGTGGCACTATTTACAGTGGCAATGTGTTACTCAGTGAGGGGCAGGCCAATTGGACTGTCGCGGGCAAATCACATCAGTTGGCGGTAGATGATTTTGTGTTGGAAGGCCGCCGTCAGGGTAGTGGCTGGCAGGTTGATGCGCCGGAGCTAAGACTGAAAACCGATGGTCAGGCATGGCCTAAAGGGCATTTATCTGCCCTGTGGTTACCGGAAAACACGCAGTTTATTGGCCCAGACCAATCCCTGGAGTTACGCATTCGCGCCGCCAATATTCAATTGGAGCGGGTGGGGCCACTGTTACCGACCTTGTCACTTTTTACCCCTGAGCTGATGAATCGTTGGGCGGATTTGCGGCCACAAGGGAATATTGATGCACTGGCATTGGACATTCCTATCAGCCAACCAGAAAAAACCCGTTTTCAGGCTAAATGGCACAATATCAGTTGGCAACAATGGGATTTGTTGCCGGGGGTTAATAATTTTGCCGGTGCGCTGAGTGGTTCCGCAGCGCGTGGGCGGTTGGATATCAATCTCAAAGACAGCCTATTACCTTATGGTGATATGTTCCGCGCGCCGCTGGAAGTTAGTCAGGCCAGTGGTGCAGTCAACTGGCAGATTGATGATAAAGGCTGGGAACTGTGGAGTGACCAGCTCGATGTCCGAGCTAAATCGCTGTGGGGCAACGGCAGCTTCCACTATCAGCAACCCGATATTGGGCAGCCATGGCTGAAAAT
The DNA here is from genome assembly GCF_052217145.1 of Yersinia sp. 2541 StPb PI. Taxonomy (NCBI): domain Bacteria; kingdom Pseudomonadati; phylum Pseudomonadota; class Gammaproteobacteria; order Enterobacterales; family Yersiniaceae; genus Yersinia; species Yersinia sp. 2541 StPb PI. The sequence goes on from NZ_JAZGQB010000001.1 coordinate 437,453, forward strand.
CCTGGCCGGCATCCGCCTGTATGATGCGGCCGATGCATGGCGCTATTTCCCTGAACCGCTGATGGGTAAGAAGTTGGCAGATTATCTGACCGAGGCGTTACAGGGTGGGCAGGTAGACAACGCAACACTTATTTATAACGGCAATCCTCATGATTTTCCTTATAAACATAAAGAGGGCCAGTTCCAGGTTTATGTGCCACTGCGTAACGCCACCTTCCAATTCCAACCAGATTGGCCTGCGTTAGAGAATTTGGCAATCGACCTCAATTTCCTCAACGAAGGTTTATGGATGGATGCCCCTCACGCGATGTTGGGTAAGGTCACTGGCAGTAATATCAGCGCGATTATCCCTGACTATCTGAAAGAAAAGCTGTATGTCGACGCCGAAGTGGTTGGCGAAGGGCGTGATATTCATGACTACTTTACGGAGACACCACTGCATGATTCTGTGGCGGAAACTCTGGAAGAGCTGCAAGTCGGCGGTAAAGTTAGTGGGCGCTTACATTTGGATATTCCGTTGGAAGAAGACCGTATTACCCACGCCAGCGGCGAAGTGACGCTCAATAACAACAGCTTGTTGGTGAAGCCATTGCAAAGCCAACTGGAAAACATCAGTGGCAAGTTCCGCTTCAACGATGGCAATCTTGATAGCGATACCTTATCCGCTAACTGGTTTGGGCAGCCATTGACGGTTGATTTCACTACGCAAGAGCAGCCAAAAAACTTTTTGGTGAATGTTGGGTTGCGTGGTGACTGGTTACCGGCCAAGTTGCCCGGCGTTCCCGCTGATGTCGCGAAATTGCTCAGTGGTAGCGCCAATTGGCAAGGCAAAGTCGCCGTACAATTACCGAAAAATGGCAAGCCAGACTATAAAATTGATCTGACGGCTGACCTGAAGAAAGTAAGCAGTCACTTACCTGCTCCACTAGATAAAACAAGTGGTCAGGCATTACCCATGCATGTACAGGTGGTGGGGGGGCTGGAGGCGTTTACCCTCTCCGGCAGTGCTGGCAGCAACAATACATTCAACAGCCAATGGTTGTTGCAAAAAGAACAAGTAGAGCTGGCGCGGGCTATCTGGCAATCCGACAGCAAAAAAGTCCCGCCACTGCCGGAGGATAAAGGTTTGGTCCTTAAACTACCGGCACTGGATGGTGAGAGTTGGTTGGCGTTGCTGGCACCGGAGTTTACCAGTGTCAGCACACCTTTTAGCGCATCAGTACCAGCAAAAATAAAAGGCAATAAATCCAATGTGATACTTCCTACCCGGCTGACTTTACAGACGCCACAGCTTTTGGTTGGTGGGCAGGCTTGGCACCAACTGACACTGCTGGTTGAGCCATTATTAACCGGTACTCACGTCACGGCAAAAGGTCAGGAAGTGGATGGTAGCCTGCTGATGGCCGAACATGGGCCATGGCATGCTGATATCGATTATCTTTATTACAACCCGCAATGGACCACGCACGAAGCACAAGATCCCCTGGCGCAAGCTGCGTTGCAGGAGCCACAAACTGCCAGTAAAATTTCGTTCCGTGATTGGCCTGCGCTGCAATTACGCTGCAAATCTTGTTGGATTCTGGGGCAAAATGTTGGGCGTATTAACGCAGATCTGACGCCGAAAGGCTCGGTGCTGACGTTAACTAACGGCTTGATTGAGGCTGGCAATGGGCGGGCTAAAGTTTCCGGCCAATGGCAGCAAGACAGCAATGGCGATAAAACCGCGCTTAATATCGCGCTGAGCGGGCCGAAGATCGATGAAACCATTTCATTCTTCGGCCTGACAACACCGATAAAAGATGCCTCTTTTGATATCAATGCCGATGTTAACTGGCGTGGAGTCCCGTGGCAGCCACAGATTAATACCCTGAATGGGACATTAAAGAGTAGATTGGGCAGAGGCCAACTGAGCGATCTCGGTGGTGGGCGCGCCGGTCAGTTACTGCGTTTGGTCAGCTTTGACGCACTATTACGTAAGCTCCAGCTTGATTTTAGTGATACGTTTAGTCGTGACTTTGCGTTTGATTCTATTCGGGGCACGGCCAATATTAAAAATGGTGTAATGCACACCAATGATTTAGTGGTGGATGGATTGGCGGCCGATATTGCCATGAGTGGTAATGTGGACTTGGTTAAACGCCAGATAGCCATGGAAGCGGTTATTACACCAGAGATTTCTGCCACTGTCGGCGTCGCAACAGCCTTTGCGATCAACCCAGTGGTTGGGGCTGCGGTATTTGCTGCCTCGAAGATATTAGGGCCATTATGGAGCAAGGTTTCGCTGATTCGTTACCAGATTACCGGTAGCTTGGATCAACCAACCATCCATGAAGTATTACGCCAGCTAAAGGAGAGTAAGGCGCCATGAAAAATGCCAATGTTGCATTATTGCAGTTATGCAGCGGTGAAAATACCCGTGACAATCTGGCTCAAATTGAGCAGCAGATCAAACAGTTAAACTCTGGTATTAAACTGGTTATGACGCCGGAAAATGCACTGTTATTTGCCAATGCTGCCTCTTATCGACACCATGCCGAGCAACATAATGACGGGCCGCTGCAACAGCAAATTCGCGAGATGGCACGCCATTACGGAGTGTGGATTCAAGTGGGCTCCATGCCGATGATAAGCCGCGAGTCACCGGAGCTTATCACTACCAGTAGCTTGCTGTTTGATGACCAGGGCGAACTTAAAGCTCGTTACGACAAAATTCACATGTTTGATGTGGATATTAACGATATTCATGGCCGCTATCGTGAATCTGATACTTATCAGCCGGGTGAACAACTGACGGTGGTTGATACACCGGTAGGCCGCTTGGGCATGACGGTTTGTTATGATTTACGTTTTCCAGGCTTATTCCAAGCTTTGCGGGCGCAGGGGGCTGAGATTATTTCGGTGCCGGCGGCCTTTACCAAAATGACCGGTGAAGCTCACTGGGAGATTTTATTGCGCGCACGGGCGATTGAAAACCAGTGCGTGATACTGGCCGCAGCACAGGTAGGGCGTCATGGCGCCACCCGCCGCACCTGGGGCCACACTATGGCGGTTGATGCCTGGGGTAAAATATTAGGGCAGAACCCAGATGCGGTTGCTGCCTTAAAAGTAAAAATTGAAACCACAGGTTTGAACATTATCCGTAATCAGATGCCGGTATTGCAGCACAATCGCTTCCTGCCGTCTCCGTTGCCGTCATCGCATAAACCATCATCTAATTAAAGAGTGAAAACTATGAGCCTCTCGTTTGTCAGTGAGCAGTTACTCGCTGCTAACAAGCTGAACCATCAGGACTTGTTCTCAGTGTTGGGGCAGTTGTCTGAACGCCGCCTCGATTATGCTGACCTGTATTTCCAGTCCAGCTACCACGAGGCCTGGGTGTTGGAAGACAGCATCATCAAAGATGGCTCGTACAATATTGATCAGGGTGTGGGGGTGCGCGCGGTCAGCGGTGAAAAAACTGGTTTTGCTTATGCCGACCAAATCACCCTGAATGCTTTACAACAAAGTGCTCATGCCGCACGCAGTATTGTGCGTGATAACGGTAACGGTAAAGTGCATACCTTGGGTGAGATTCACTATCAGGCGCTTTATCCCTTGCTAGACCCGCTACAAAGCTTGTCGCGCGAAGATAAAATTGCGCTGCTCCATCGGGTCGATAAAGTGGCCCGTGCTGCTGATAAGCGGGTGCAGGAAGTCAGTGCCAGTTTGACCGGTGTCTATGAGCAAATCCTGGTCGCGGCCACCGACGGCACGCTGGCGGCAGATGTGCGCCCATTAGTGCGGCTGTCGGTCAGCGTATTGGTGGAAGACAACGGCAAACGCGAACGCGGTGCCAGTGGTGGTGGTGGTCGTTTTGGTTATGACTACTTCCTCGAAACTGTGGATGGCGAAGTGCGAGCTGATAACTTTGCCAATGAAGCGGTCAGAATGGCACTGGTAAATCTGTCGGCTGTTGCCGCCCCTGCTGGCGCTATGCCAGTAGTCTTAGGTGCAGGTTGGCCGGGTGTATTGTTGCACGAAGCGGTCGGTCATGGTTTGGAAGGTGATTTCAACCGCCGTGGTAGCTCAGTCTTCAGCGGCCAAATGGGTAAATTGGTCGCGTCAGAACTGTGTACCGTGGTGGACGATGGCACTATGCAAGGCCGCCGTGGCTCGCTGGCTATCGACGATGAAGGGGTGCCGGGCCAATACAACGTGCTGATTGAGAACGGTATTTTGAAAGGTTACATGCAGGATAAGTTGAACGCGCGCCTGATGGGCGTTGCACCGACCGGTAATGGCCGCCGTGAATCCTACGCGCACTTGCCAATGCCACGGATGACCAATACCTATATGCTGGCCGGTAAATCGACACCGGAAGAGATTATCGCCAGTGTGGAATATGGCCTGTACGCGCCTAACTTTGGCGGCGGTCAGGTGGATATTACATCCGGCAAGTTTGTGTTCTCAACCTCCGAAGCTTACTTAATCGAAAAAGGTAAAATCACCCGTGCGGTGAAAGGGGCCACTTTGATTGGTTCTGGCATCGAAGCCATGCAGCAGATTTCGATGGTCGGCAACGATCTGGCGCTGGATAAAGGTGTCGGCGTTTGCGGCAAAGAGGGGCAAAGCCTGCCAGTTGGCGTCGGCCAACCTACTTTGAAGTTAGACAATCTGACGGTGGGTGGCACGGCGTAGGGGTTGGTAGTTGGATGCTCAGTTTAGTTCTCAACTGGGCATCCAATAGCTATAGTATATTCAGCGATATCCCTGATATACCTCAGCCACTCGTTTAAAGTACTCGGTCAAATAGTCGATACAGACCTGAACTTTAAGTGGCATTTTATCTTTCTCGGTATAGAGCGCATATACTGGGCGCGGATCTGAATGGTATTTTTTAAACAGTATTTCCACCTCGCCGCGTTTAATTTCCTCTATTACCCACATTAACGGTGCGTAAGCGATACCCGCACCCGCGTTAAGCCAACGGATCATGGTTTGTGAGTCATTGGTGACAAAGCGGCCCTGTGGCGATATTTGCGTGGTAATACCTTCTGGCGCGATTAGCTCAAAGTTACTGTCTGGTCGCACGCTATATTCCAGCCAGGAGAAATTGGTCATATCACTGGGTTTTTCTGGTGTACCATGTTGTGCTAAATAACTTTTGGCGGCGCAGACCACCATCGGCATGGAACCAAGGCGGCGTGAAAATAGCCCCGAATCCTGTAATGCACCAACGCGGACCACCACATCTAAACCATCAGCAATTAAATCCGGTGCCGGAATGCCGGTGACCAGATTAACGGATAGGCCGGGATACTCTTTCAACATCTCTGCTGTCATCGTTGCCAGTACATTTTGTGCCATCGTCGATGAGCAGCCGATGCGTAAGGTTCCGGTTGGGGTGTTGTTAAAGGCATAGAGTTGTTCATGGACTTCCTGTACTTCCTGCAACATGCGCCGACAACCCTGATAGTAAATTCGGCCTGCCTCAGTTAAACCAATGCGGCGAGTACTGCGGTTAAGCAGCTTAACATTCAGCTCGGTTTCCAGTTTTGACACTGTTTGGCTAATCGACGACACACTCATTTCTAACTGCCGTGCGGCGCCAGTAAAAGACCCACACTCAACCACCTTGGCAAATACTGACATCCGTTTTAGTCTTTCCATGGTTCACCCTGAGTTGATTGCTAACGCTTGATTGTTAACTGTAGCTTAAAAGTGATTTAGATCACACATCGTAGATAAGGTGATAATAAGCAGGCTAATATACTGCTGTCGGGAGAATCGTTTTAGGTTTGCAAGCCACGCTGTCGAAGTGTTATCTCGCCTCGCTAAGGTTACAGTCATGTTGCTTAGTTAAGTTTAACCTACAAGTTAGTCTTATGGCTGGTTCACCGGCACCCTATAATAGAAAGGATCTACAGAATGACGTTGCTTCCGGTGATGGTGATATTTGGCCTCTCTTTTCCGCCAATATTTTTTGAGTTGCTCCTTTCGCTGGCGCTGTTCTTTGTTTTGCGCCGTGTGCTACAACCTACTGGTATTTATGAGTTTGTCTGGCATCCAGCACTCTTTAATACCGCGCTGTATTGTTGTCTTTTCTATTTAATATCCCGTCTTTTTTCCTGAGGTCGCCGTGAGTACTTTTTCATTAAAAATAATCCGTATCGGCATCACCTTATTGGTGGTTTTACTGGCGGTTATCGCTATTTTCAAAGTTTGGGCTTTTTATACCGAATCACCCTGGACCCGTGATGCCAAATTCACTGCCGATGTGGTGGCTATCGCACCGGATGTCAGTGGCTTGATCACCGATGTGCCGGTAAAAGACAATCAACTGGTGCAGAAAGGGCAGATTTTGTTTGTTATTGACCAACCGCGCTACCAGCAGGCGTTGGCTGAAGCCGAGGCCGATGTGGCCTATTACCAAACACTGGCGGCGGAGAAACAACGTGAATCCGGCCGGCGGCAACGTTTGGGGATTCAGGCGATGTCACAAGAAGAAATTGACCAGTCCAACAACGGATTACAAACCGCCAGGCATCAGTTGGCAAAAGCTATCGCGGTACGAGATTTAGCCAAACTTGATCTGGAACGCACCACCGTGCGCGCGCCTGCACAAGGCTGGGTGACGAATCTGAATGTTCATGCCGGGGAGTTTATTAACCGTGGCGCTACCGCTGTTGCACTGGTGAAAAAAGATACTTTCTATATTTTGGCCTATTTGGAAGAGACCAAGCTGGAGGGGGTTAAAGGCGGGTATCGGGCGGAAATCACCCCACTGGGCAGCAACCGTATTTTGCACGGTACTGTCGACAGTGTCTCCGCCGGTGTCACCAACAGCAGCAGCAGTGTCGATAGCAAAGGGTTGGCGACGATTGACAATAATCTGGAATGGGTGCGGTTGGCGCAACGAGTACCGGTGAAGATCCGTTTGGACAGTGAAGATCAACAGCATCCCTATCCCGCAGGGACGACGGCTACCGTGGTGATAACCGGGGCGACTGATCGCAATCCTAATCAGGCTTCACCGATTGTTAAGTTGATGCATCGCCTGCGTGAGTTTGGTTAAGATGAACAGCCCGACATTTATTCGCCTGCGCTTTGCGTTCAAACTCAGTTTTGCCATTGTGGCCGCGCTGTTTCTGGGCTTTCATCTGCAATTGGAAACACCACGTTGGTCGGTGCTGACGGCGGCCATTGTTGCTGCTGGCCCGGCATTTGCTGCGGGCGGTGAGCCATTCTCTGGTGCGATTCGTCACCGAGGCTGGTTACGTATTATCGGGACATTCATCGGCTGTATCGGTGGTTTGGTTATCATCGTTCTGACTATCAGAGCACCAGTATTAACCCTGATGCTTTGCTGTTTGTGGGCTGGCGTTTGTACTTGGATCTCCTCACTGGTTCGGGTTGAGAACTCTTACGCATTCGGGCTGGCGGGTTACACTGCGCTGATTATCATTGTCACCACCGGTGAAACGCCATTACTGACACCGCAGTTTGCTGTCGAGCGCTGTAGCGAGATTGTGCTGGGGATCGTCTGCGCGGTGATGGCGGATCTGCTGTTTTCACCACGATCGATCAAGCAGGATATTGATCGTCTGGTCGATAAGGTGCTGGTAGATCAATATAAATTATTGCAGTTATGTATTCGTCCGGCAGAAAAAAACGATATCGATCGGGCCTGGAATGATCTGGTTAAAAATACCACGGCACTGAATGGGATGCGTAGTTATCTGATGATGGAATCTTCCCGCTGGCAGCGTTGTAACCGCCGCTTACGGGTGTTGCACACGGCGTCATTAGCCCTGATCACTCAAGCCTGCGAAACCTATCTGGTATTGATCAATCATCCCGACTTACTCAGTGCCGAGCTGAACGTGATGCTGAGTGAACCGGCAGAGACGCCGGCTGAAATTCATCAGCAGATGAAGAAATTGCGTCAATATATTGGCGGCAGTCACAGTGCGGCGATCCCTGCGACCATCAGCAGTTGGGTGGGGGCGGCGACACGTTATTTATTGCTATCAAAAGGGATTCATACCAACAGCAGTATCAGCCGGGTGGAAGAAGGTATTCTGGACGGCGATGAGCCAATCAAACATGTTTCAGCCGAAGGTCATCATGCGATGATCAATGGCTTGCGTACCGGTATTGCTACGGCGATCGGCGGCCTATTCTGGCTGTGGACTGGCTGGACATCTGGGGCGGGCTGTATGGTCATGATTGCGGTGGTGACCTCACTGGCAATGCGCACCCCCAATCCACGGATGGTGGCGATCGACTTCCTGCTAGGGGTGATTATGGCGCTGCCTATTGGGGCGCTCTATTTCATGTTTATTATCCCTGCGACCCAGCAAAGTATGCTGTTGCTGTGCATCAGTCTGGGATTACTGGCATTTATTATTGGTATCGAAGTGCAAAAGCGCCGTCTTGGCTCGCTGGGAACATTGGCCAGTACTATCAATATCATGGTGTTGAGCAACCCGATGGAGTTTAATGTCAGTATGTTCCTCGACAGTGCGTTGGGGCAGATTGTCGGCTGTTTCGTTTCTCTGATTGTGCTGTTGTTGATCCGCGATAATGCCAAGGACCGAACCGGCAGAACCTTGCTAAACCGCTTTGTTTACAGTGCGGTATCGGCATTGACCACCAATAAAGTCCGCCGCAGCGAAAACCATCTACCGGCGTTGTATCAACAACTGAATCAATTATTGATGATGTTCCCCGGTGATATTGATAAGTATCGACTGGCATTGACGCTGATCATCGCCCATCAGCGGCTCAATAACACCGAGATCCCAGTTAATGCTGAATTGAGTGCTTTTCACAAACAGATCCGCTATACCGCCGATCGGGTTATTAATGCCAAAAATGACCAGAAGCGGCGCTATTACTTCGCCCGTTTACTACAGGAATTAGATCAATATCAGCAAAAATTAGTCGATTATCAATCGCCTGATTCTGTTATCCGCCCGGTAAAGCGGTTGGCGGATATGTTGCATCGTTATCAGAGTGCGCTTATCTAGCGATACTCTTCGTCCTTGAAACCACAGGGTTGTTAGCGGCGCTCACTTACCCGAATCACTGACCTGAGTCAGCTCATCGGGATGCATTCACTGGCAGCCTACCTGTGATTCCAATGACTTTGAGTATCCCCTTTAGAGTGAAACCACAGGGTTGTTAGCGGCGCTCACTTACCCGAATCACTGACCTGAGTCAGCTCATCGGGATGCATTCACTGGCAGCCTACCTGTGATTCCAATGACTTTGAGTATCCCCTTTAGAGTGAAACCACAGGGTTGTTAGCGGCGCTCACTTACCCGAATCACTGACCTGAGTCAGCTCATCGGGATGTGTTCACTGGCAGCCTACCTGTGATTCCAATGACTTTGAGTATCCCCTTTAGAGTGAAACCACAGGGTTGTTAGCGGCGCTCACTTACCCGAATCACTGACCTGAGTCAGCTCATCGGGATGTGTTCACTGGCAGCCTACCTGCAACTCCAAGTTCTTTGGGTATATACTTCATAGTGAAGCAACCTTCCTCGCCCTCCATTGATGGGGGCATCCTTTCCCTCAGGAGGTCGACAAGATGTCAGCACAAAATCTATTACGCGATCCATTGCACAATCCATTACAAAACCAACGACACAGCGACGGTGTGTACCATATCGGCTATTTTGTTGGTGGTAAATGGCATCAGGCGCAGGACACTTTCGACGTACATAACCCTGCTACCGGCCAGTTGGTGGCGAAAGTGGCTAAATCGGGTACCCAAGAAACTGAAGCCGCGATTAAGGCCGCCAGTGCGGCTTTCCCCGCTTGGCGAAAAACACCCGCCAAGCAGCGGGCGGAAATTCTTCAGCGTTGGTATTTGTTGATTATGGAACATCAGCAATCATTGGCTGAGATAATGGTTTCTGAGCAAGGTAAACCATTGAAAGAAGCCTTAGGCGAGGTCGCCTATGCCGCCAGCTTTATTCAATGGTTTAGTGAGCAGGCCAAACGTGCCAATGGTGAGATTATTCCGCCAGCCAAAGAGGGGGCACGCATTCTGGCTACTCGCGAACCGGTTGGTGTGGTGGCGGCCATCACGCCGTGGAATTTCCCGCTGGCAATGTTAACCCGCAAACTGGGGCCAGCATTGGCTGCCGGTTGTACCGGATTGATTAAACCGGCCAATAACACGCCGTTATCCGCTTTTGCTTTACTGGCATTGGCAGAGCAAGCCGGTGTGCCTGCTGGCGTGCTCAATGGTGTTGCGGGCGATACGCATGCCATCAGTGATGCCATCATGGCCAGCCCGGAAGTGCGTAAAATCTCCTTTACCGGCTCAACCGAAGTTGGCAAAACCTTAATGCGTAATGCCGCAGCCACCATGAAGAAAATTTCCATGGAACTGGGCGGTAACGCGCCGTATATCGTGTTTGATGATGCTGATTTGGATGCCGCAGTTGCTGGTGCGATGGCGTGTAAATTCCGCAATGCCGGGCAGGTGTGCGTGTGCGTCAATCGTTTTTACATTCAGGATGGTGTGTATGACGAGTTTGTCAGCCGTTTAGCCACTGAGGTTAAAAAACTGAATGTTGGTAATGGTATGGATAAAGACGTCAATATGGGGCCATTGATTAATCTCGCCGGGCTGGAGAAAGTTGAGGATCACGTCAAAGATGCGCTTGAAAAGGGCGGTCGCCTGCTGGCGGGGGGCAGTCGTCATCAACTGGGGGGAAATTTCTTCCAGCCTACAGTTATTGCCGATGCTAATGAGCAGATGAAAGTCGCCTCTGAAGAGACATTTGGCCCACTGGCTGCCTGCTTCCGCTTCAAAACCGAAGAGGAAGTTATCAAACGAGCTAATGACACGCCGTTCGGGCTGGCAGCTTACTTCTATACTCAGAATCTGCAACGTGTATTCCGGGTTTCAGATGCGTTGGAAAGCGGTATGATTGGTGTCAATGAAAGTTCAGTTTCTACTGAGCTGGCACCTTTCGGTGGTGTTAAAGAGTCTGGCCTTGGCCGTGAAGGGTCAGTGCTGGGGTTAGATGAGTTTATGGAAGTCAAAACCCTGCATTTGGGTAATTTATAAATTGGATTGGTGAATAAAACGTGGGCATGGGTTATCGCAATGAGCAGCACAACAGCTATTGGCAGCCTGAGGGTTAAGGAGAACCATGAATAAACGACTTATGGCCATTCTGGGCGCAATACTGTTGCTGGCAGTGGCGGCATTGCAGGGGATTGGCGGTGTCACGGCGCGTGATATCGGTCAATCGGCGGATCTGGAACGCCCACCTTTATCGGCATCTGCATCGATTGAACAATTGACCCAGCACCAGCAGGTGGCTAAATACCTACAAGTGCATCATCGCCTGCCGGATTTTTACCTTACCAAGCAGCAGGCGCGTGCGCAGGGCTGGGATCCCAAAGACGGCAATCTGTGTAAAGTATTGCCAGGCAGAGCGATTGGCGGCGATCGTTTTTCTAACCGTGAACGCCAACTGCCTGAGGCGAAAGGCCGTAACTGGCGTGAAGCCGATGTTAATTATCGTTGTGGGCATCGCGGTAGCGATCGTTTGCTGTACTCCAATGATGGCCTGATTTATCTAACTCAGGATCACTACAAGCGTTTCATTCGGATGGAGTGAGAAGATGGTAAAAGTGGTATTTGATTTTGACCATATATCCGATCTTCCTGCATTTTACCGCGCATTTTGCCAAAAATTTGCGCTGAGCGAAGATTTTGGCGCCAATCTGGATGCTCTGTGGGATGTGGTCACAGGTGAGATAGCCTTACCGGTAGAGATTGAATTTATTCATTTCAATCACCGCCACAAACGCCGCTTCGGTGCGATTGTGCTGCTGCTTGAGGAAGCGGAAGAGGAGTTAGCAGGCAGCCTGCGTTTCAATATAGTGTGAATTAGCCTTCTTGAGTCGGGAGCCGAGTCAGACCCGGCCCCGCCCGATTATTGCTGCTTTTCAGACAGTTCACGCAGATATTGGAAGATCTGACGGAATGATTTCGGTGGCTTGTTAGTGGCTTTCTCTTTCTGGGCATTACGTATCAGGCTACGCAGTTGTTGGCGATCCGCATCTGGATATAGATCCAACACCGTAGGGATCGCGACATCACCTTCTTCAACCAAACGGTCACGCAGCATTTCCAGCTTGTGGAACAGCGAGATTTGTTGGTTATGGCGATTTTTCAGCTTATCCAATGCGGTTTGGATAGGTTCTACATCACGGGCACGTAGCATTTTACCAATTAACTGGATCTGGCGGCGGCGGCCTTCTTTCTTGATTTTCTGTGCCAGTTCAACGGCTGCCAGCAGATCTTCATCCAGTTGGATTTTCTCCAGCGCATTTTTACCCAGCTCAACCAGCTCGGTGCCGAGTTCTTTCAGCGCTTCGGCATCACGTTTAATTTCACTTTTACTGACCCAGATAATTTCATCGTCATCTTCGTCTTTATCTTCTGGGACTTCATCTAGCCAATCTTCGGGCTGTTTGTTCATGGTCAAATTCCTTAAAAAGAGGCTAATCGTAGCAGGTTGTTGGCTTTCTGCGAAATAGTACAAAGATCTCTGATAGACTCAGAACCATGGCGTTCTATATTGTATCCGTGTAAGTCGTCGTGTTACGACTCTTTCCTGAACGATTATCTCATTAATTATGGCAGACTGATGAAAGTAGTCACTCAAGTTGCAGAACAGCGTAAAACGCTGGAACAAGCGGTTGCACAGGCTTTGGAATTGGCCCGTGTGGGTTCTGATGCGGCCGAAGTCGCTGTAAGTAAAACCACCGGAATTAGTGTCAGCACTCGCTTTGGTGAAGTGGAAAATGTGGAGTTCAACAGCGATGGTGCGCTGGGAATTACTGTTTATCACCAGCAGCGTAAAGGTAGCGCGTCTACCACCGATTTAAATCCAGATGCAGTCGCCCGCACGGTGCAGGCTGCGCTGGATATTGCTCGTTACACTTCACCTGATCCCTACGCTGGCGCGGCAGATAAATCGCTGCTGGCTTTTGAGGCGCCTGATTTGGACCTGTTCCATCCGAGCGATTTGGATGCAGAACAAGGTATCTTGCTGGCCGCCCGGGCGGAGCAGGCTGCATTGCAGGCCGATAAGCGGATTACCAATACCGAAGGTGGCAGTTTTAACAGCCATTATGGCATCAAGGTGTTTGGTAACAGCCACGGCATGTTACAGAGCTATTGCTCAAGTCGCCATTCGCTTTCCAGCAGCGTTATCGCTGAACATAATGGTGATATGGAGCGAGATTACGCTTATACCATTGGCCGACGGATGGAAGATTTAGCCAGCCCGGAATGGGTTGGTGAGGAGTGCGCTCGTCGTACTTTATCCCGCTTATCGCCACGTAAACTGCCGACCATGCAATCACCGGTGCTGTTTGCCGCTGAAGTGGCGACCGGCTTGTTTGGTCACTTGGTTTCGGCGATCAGCGGCGGCAATATCTACCGTAAATCGACCTTCTTGCTCGATCATTTGGGTAAACAGATTTTACCTGAGTGGTTAACTATTGAAGAGCACCCACATTTACTGCGTGGTCTGGCTTCGACCCCGTTCGATAGTGAAGGTGTGCGTACTTTACAACGGGAAATCGTTAAAGATGGGGTACTGCAAACCTATCTGTTGACCAGCTATTCAGCCCGTAAACTGGGGCTGCAAAGTACCGGTCATGCTGGTGGTATCCATAACTGGCGTATTGCCGGTCAGGGGCAGGATTTCGCCGGGATGCTGAAGCAATTGGACAAAGGTTTGGTGGTAACTGAACTGATGGGCCAGGGAGTCAGTACCGTAACCGGTGACTATTCCCGCGGCGCGGCAGGTTTTTGGGTTGAAAACGGTGAGATTCAGTATCCAGTCAGTGAGATAACGATTGCCGGTAATCTGAAAGATATGCTGCGTAATATTGTCAGCGTAGGCAGTGATATCGAAACCCGCAGTAACATTCAGTGTGGCTCTGTTTTATTACCTGCGATGAAGATTGCGGGCGAATAACATCGTGTAGCTTCACACCTAAAGCTGGCATTGGTTGCTGGCTTTTTTTTTGATTTTTATTCAGCCCTCATCTCATTTCTTAATTGATTACAAGAAATCATTGTCAGTTTCAGTGTCTATTGCCTATGTTAAGTGTGAGCAATGTACTAATGATCAGTATTTCAATAACAATAATCCCATCCCCAATTTGGTCTTGCTGCGAAACCCTGCTGCAACGCCACGTTAGAAGGGTATAGAAGGAATGTGAGCATGGGTAAGAAAATGATGGCGTTAATGGCGGCGGTGTTACTCAGCGCCAGCACTTTAGCGATGGCTGCCAGCGTGGCTGATAACATGGAAACCATTGCTGATAATTACGGCAAAGTGTTGAAGGCTGACTCTACTGATGTGATGAAGCAAGGCTTGCAGGCGATGCGTGCAGCGGCGCAGGATGCACAAAAGGGCATACCTACCAAGTTGAAGAGTAAAGGCGAGGGTAGCGCGGAGGTGAAGGATTTCCGTCATGGTTTGGACTTATTTATCGGGCAGATTGATGGTGCGCTGGCATTAGCGAATCAAGGCAAGCTCGATGAAGCTAAAAAAGCAGCGCAAGACTTTAAACCGACCCGCGATACCTACCATAAAAAGTATCGTTAATAATCCCTTTCACCCGAATCACTGACTTGAGTCAGTGATTCGGGGCTTGTCCATTTACCGCCTGGCGGTAACGCCAATGGCTTTGGTAATAGTGTTAGCGGTGATATTCACCGGCTGCTTCTGGCTGGTACAGCAGTTCTAACACAGTAATGCGGGCTTCATCCCCACCTGGTAGCTTCCAACTAATTTCATCATTGACGTGCAGCCCCAGCAATGCCGCGCCCAGCGGAGCCATCACGGAAAGTTGTTCGTTACTGTCTTGTAGCGATGCCGGATACACCAGCGTGCGGATATGCTCTTCCTGGTTATTCAGATCGCGAAAACGCACACGGCTATTCATGGTCACCACATCTGCCGGAATGGCGTTTGGTGGCAGAATTTCTGCACGATCCAGTTCTTCATTGAGCGCTTGAGCGACCACTGTACCGGCAAAAGCCGGTTGCGCCAGTAACGCATCCAAACGTTCAGCATCCAGCTCGTTAATCGTGATGGTTGGCTTGGTCATACCACTCTCCAATTCAATTTCAGCAAAACATAAAAACAACACCCCCACGCCATAGGAGAGGGGGTGTTAGAAAATAGCTTAATATTGATCTGATATTAGGCGCTTCTGACTAGAAAAGAAAGAGATCAGGATCACGAACTTTTTTCCACTACAAACCGCACTGACGTATTTATATAAAAGTTATTTTGTTGTTAATGATTAAGTTAACTATCTAACAGGCGTTTTTTGCGAAAGTGATCCCACCGGTACATTACATTTCCACTTTGAACTGGAAAAAAAGCCGCTACACAGCTATTCCGCTTGCAGGTAGGGTGATGTTACAGCGCAGAGAGAAGATAACTGAACTTATCTTTATCATCAGAAAGTTGTTACAGACCTTAAATAATTCGAGTTGTGGGTAGGCGGCAAAGGAGTGAGTCCCTGAAGTAAATCACTAGGGCGAGAAAACGTAGCCAACGGCCCTACAACCTGAAGTATGACGGATATAGCAAAAATAGGGGATTGCCAGCGTGAATGATGTAGCCGCATTAAATGCCGCCGAGGAACCTGGAAAAGAAGAGGTAATGATTATTACTGAGCGGGTATTAGCTGAAATTACCGCAATGTTAAATAGTGAAAATATTTTTACCAATAAAGTTCAGCAACAAATGTTGACATCACATATCCGTGCCATGGTATTGCGTTCCATAACTGGTGAGCCATTACCTGAAGTGGATAAATCATTATTTGATGAGATTTCAGCACATTCGATGCAAATGGCCCAGCAAGTGGTCGATAAATTTGCCAATTTGCCCATTGAAGAAGCCTATTTGTTGTCGGTGCATTTTGAAGTAGCGAAAGACAATAACCCATAAAACAGTGATCTGGAGAAGTGACTATGAGTCAAATTACCGTTGTGATTGGCGACCGTTTAGGTAAAGGCCAAAAAGTGGGCCAGGGTGTTGAATTGGCTGGTGGCCGCGTAGTGGTTATTCCCGGTGTTGCCGCAGACATGAAATTGGGTGATGTGATGAACAGTGAAAAAGCTGACTTTGGCATTTCATTCTGCGGCAGTGGCGGTGCGGGCGCTATTACGGCGCAAAATAAATATGGTTACAAAGCAAAATACGGCATGCGTTCTGTTGAAGAAGGCGTGACGGCAATAAATGAAGGCTGCAAAGTGCTGGGCTTCGGATTTATGGATAAAGAAGAATTAGGCCAGAGATTAGTCGACGCTTATATCAAGAAATACGGTCAACCGTAATGAAAGAGCAATATACCACTCAGGTGCAAGTGAAAGGTAAAGGCGATACTAAGGAAAAAGCTTTCGCTAATGCACTCGGTAATGTCCAGAATACGGTGTTGAAATCGACACAAAATATTCTGTTACGGATTGAGCCACAAGACGTAAAAGTATTAAACGCAGAATTATCAGTTAAAAATGAGAAGTTTTTATTCTTTTTCCTGCCGCGTGAAAGAAAGACATATAGCGTTGAATTAGATATTACCGTGAACGTGACAATTATTAATACGGATAAGGTCGTCTTCATATCTAAATGAAAAGGATATACTGATGTTTCTAATCATTCTTTTTAAGTCGATTATTATCGGCGGACTGGTCGGTGTGGGGGTAGGTGTTGGGGCCGCCCGTATGTTTCATGCACCGACAATACAGGGGATGGGGGCATTTCGTACCCTGGGCGAACTGAACTCATGCGAGGGAGATCCTGCATCGCACTTCTCCTTTGGATTAGGTTTCTTCTTCAACGCCTGGGCCTCTTCGGTGGCAGCAGGTGCCTTTACTCAGGACGTCGACCACCGCATCATTCCTAACTGGGGTGCCGCCGCATTAATGATTAAAAATCGTAATGTAGCGGAAACCATGCATAACCCGAAAAAGATGGCAATTGCCTGCGGGATTATCGGGGTTATTGTTGTCAGTTTCCTAAACACCACTGCTTCTGCGGTACCAGCAGCATTACAGGTTACGGCCATTAAAGTATTGGTACCAGCAGCAAATATTCTGGTTAACACCGTGATGCCGGTTATTTTCTGGCTGGCGGCTATTGATGCCGGGCGTCGCTCTGGTTTCTGGGCCACTATTTTTGGCGGGTTGGCTCAGCTAATTATGGGTAACGCTGTACCTGGTCTAGTGTTGGGTATTTTAATTGGTAAAGGTGTTGAGGAAAGCGGCTGGAATAAAGTGACTAAGATCATGATGACAGTGATTGTTCTGTTATTTGTGCTCAGTGGTTTCTTCCGCGGATTCGATCTGAAATTCCTGGAGTCATTTAGCCTGAGCGCGCCGGTTTGGCTCGATACCATTCATAACGCATTGAGCGGAAAATAATACAACGAGAGGAGCTTGATGATGGATGAACAAACCAAGAATAATTTCTGGTATGCCGACTGGTCATTTCCGATCTTTGTAGGATTATTATCCTCCGGCGTATTTGCGGGTACTCATATGTATTATTTATATGGTATCGGTGCATTTAACGAAGTGGCATTTGTTTCAATGCTACGTGCTGGTATGGATACCGGTGTTTATGGTGCGGTGGCGGCATTTGGTGCCAGCTTCTTATTCGCCCGTATTATTGAAGGTTCGCTTGTCGGTATTTTAGATATTGGTGGCGCGATTCAAACCGGTGTTGGTCTGGGTGTGCCAGCATTATTACTGGGCGCCGGATTTGTCTTCCCGGTGGCTAATTTTGCCGCCTCACTGGTAACCGGCCTGATTATTGGTTTAGCTATCGGCTATCTGATTATTTTGGCGCGTAAATTTACGATTAACCAAAGTAATTCTACTTATGGTGCCGACGTTATGATGGGGGCCGGTAACTCCTCTGGCCGTTTCCTCGGGCCATTGATTATCCTGTCAGCCATAACAGCATCAATTCCAATTGGGATGGGTTCTTTAGGCGGCGCTTTACTGTTTTATCTGTGGAATAAACCGATTACCGGTGGCGCAATTTTGGGTGCCATGATTTTAGGGTCTATTTTCCCAGTCGCTATTTCATGATGTCAGGGGTAAATATTCAAATTACCGGATATTTACCCTACTAACCCTGCTGCAACGTCAAGTAAGAAGGACATAATGGAGAATAAAGATAATGTATGACTTTATTATCACACGCGCACTATTAGTTGACGGCCGTCAGGTTAATATCGTAATTAATGATGGAAAAATTGTGGCCGTCGATGCGGCTATTACCACTGAAGATAATAATCAAGCCGAGCCTTCAGTTTCTTGCGCTAAAAAAATGTTGGATTTGGCCGGGAAATATTACATCAGTGCTGGCTGGATTGATTCCCATGTGCATTGTTACCCCGCATCTCCTATTTATCATGACGAAGCTGATTTGGTCGGAGTCGCCAGTGGCGTGACGACGGTGGTGGATGCCGGCAGCACTGGTGCCAATGATGTGGATGATTTTTACCGCCTAACCCGTACCGCCAAAACCCATGTTTATGCTTTTCTGAATATTGCGAAAACCGGCATCGTGACGCAAAACGAATTAGCGGATATGACGCAGATTGATAAGCAAAGTGTCAGTCAGGCTATTGCCCGTAATCCTGATTTTATTATCGGTATTAAAGCCCGCATGAGCAGCAGCGTGGTCGGTAAAAACGGCATTAAACCGTTGGTGCGAGCCAAAGAGATTCAACAAGAAAACAATCAGCTACCCTTGATGGTACATATTGGCAATAACCCGCCGGACTTGGATGAGATTGCCGACTTGTTAACGCAAGGCGATATTATTACTCACTGCTATAACGGTAAGCCCAATCGTATTCTGACCCCTGCCGGGACCTTGCGTGATTCTATCCAACGTGCATTGAAACGCGGTGTATTACTGGATGTTGGGCATGGCAGTGCCAGTTTCAGCTTTGATGTTGCCGAACTGGCCATCAAGCAAGGTATTTACCCGCACACCATCAGCTCCGACATCTATTGTCGCAACCGTATTAATGGGCCAGTGCACAGCCTGGCGACGGTGATGTCCAAATTTTTCACCCTCGGTTTGAGCCTTAAACAGGTTATTGCTTGTGTGACAGAAAATGCCGCGCAAGCCCTGCATTTGACTCACAAAGGGATGCTGGCAACGGGCTATGACGCTGACCTGACGATTTTTGAGCTGAAACAGCAACCTCAGCTATTCAGTGATTCAGAAGGTAAATCGGTTACCGGTGAGACATATCTGGTGCCACTGGCGGCGGTCGTTGCTGGTGACGTAGTATTAACTGACGAAGGGAAGTCAAAAGATGTCTTCAGTCTATGAAAAATACCAGTTAAAACATGTAATTAATGCTTCTGGTCGCATGACGATGTTGGGCGTTTCAACGCCACGGCAGGATGTGGTTGAGGCGGTAGATTTGGGCCTAAACCATTACTTCGAAATGAAAGATTTGGTCAATAAGACCGGTGCTTACATTGCTGATTTGCTGAATGTTGAGAGCGCGGTGGTTGTCTCCTGTGCTTCTGCCGGTATTGCTCAGTCGGTCGCTGCGGTGATCGTGAAAGATGATGCCAATTTACTGGTTAATCTACATGCTGCCCCGCGCGCAGTGCCACACGAAATTGTTCTGCCGAAGGGCCATAACGTTAACTTCGGTGCGCCGGTCGATACCATGGTGACGCTGGGGGGAGGCAAAGTGGTGGAAGCCGGTTATGCCAACGAATGTTTACCGGAACAGTTGGAAGCGGCGATCACGCCAAATACTGCGGCGATCTTGTATATAAAATCCCACCATTGTGTGCAAAAAAGCATTCTATCCGTTGAGCAAGCGGTAGTGATTGCGCGCAAGCATCAATTGCCATTAATTGTTGATGCGGCCGCAGAAGAAGACTTGCAATGTTATTACCAGATGGGTGCAGATTTGGTGATTTACAGCGGTGCCAAAGCTATTGAAGGGCCAACCAGCGGGCTGGTGTTAGGCAAGAAAACCTATATTGATTGGGTGAAGTTGCAATCAAGTGGTATTGGCCGGGCGATGAAAGTGGGTAAAGAGGGTATTCTCGGCCTGACCCGTGCTATTGAAAGCTATATGACGCTGGAAAAAGAGACCGGCCAGCAAATGGTAGAAAAAATGACACCATTTATCAGTCAGTTAAATACCATTGACGGCGTGTCTGCGAAAGTGGTTTGGGATGCTGCCGGGCGTGATATTGCCCGTACTGAAATCAGTTTTGATGAAGCTAAAATGGGGCGCTCGACACCGGATCTGGTGGATGCGCTGAAAAATGGCGATATTGCTATCTACTTCCGCGCCTATAAAGCTAATGAAGGCAAAATTGAAGTGGATGTGCGCAGTGTCACGCCATTGCAACTCGAGATTATTTATACCTGCATTAACCGCCTGGCTAAGGGAGCCTGACCAATGAAATTGACCCCGAATTATTACCGTGACCGGGTGTGCCTGAATGTGCTGGCCGGTTCAAAAGAGAATGCACGCGAGATTTATCAAGCCGCTGAAGGCCATGTCCTGGTGGGGGTGCTATCGAAGAACTATTCTGATGTCGACAGCGCAGTCAAAGATATGCGCGAATACGCAGCTCTTATCGATAATGCCCTGTCGGTAGGGTTGGGCGCGGGGGATCCGAAGCAATCAACAATGGTCAGCCAGATTTCACAGCAGGTGCAACCGCAACATGTGAATCAGGTATTTACTGGTGTTGGCCCAAGTCGTGCTTTATTGGGGCAGCATGATACTGTGGTGAATGGCTTGATTTCACCGACCGGCAAAGTGGGTTACGTAAATATCTCCACCGGGCCACTCAGTTCACAGCAAAAGGAAGCGATTGTTCCAGTGACCACCGCCATTGCTATGTTGAAAGATATGGGCGGCAGTTCGCTAAAGTTTTTCCCAATGAACGGGCTGGACTCTATCGATGAGTACCGTTTTGTGGCTGAGGCTTGTGCTGCTACCGGCTTCTGGTTGGAACCCACCGGCGGCATCAGTCTGGATAATTTTGAACAAATCGTACAAATTGCACTGGATGCTGGGGTAACGAAAATTATCCCGCATATCTACAGTTCGATAATCGACAGCAAAACGGGCAATACTCGCCCAGAAGATGTGCGAACCTTATTAGCTATCGTGAAAAAAATAGTACCGTAATTATTTGATTTACCTTATATAAAATCACTAGCGGTGAAGGCCTGTGTTGCCGTGTGAGATAACGCTCCCCCTCTGGCCATGGTGGCGGGGGGATGCCCATACACCCTGAATAACGGAGTGGAGCAGTGAGATTTCCCTATCAACGTCTGGCCTACATGTTCGATGCATTGCAATCGGAAACGCTGCCTCAGGATGAGCTGGCGAAACGTTTTGCGGTTTCGACACGTACCGTGCGGGCAGATATTACGGCGTTGAATGAGATCCTTGAACATTATGGTGCGCACTTTATCCATAACCGTGGCTTTGGCTACCGATTGATGATCGATGATGCTGAACGCTTTCGTGCTCTACAGCAGCAAAACCGCAAAATGCACCTAACTCCGCGAACTGCCAATGAGCGAGTGCATTACCTGTTAATCCGTTTTCTGACCTCTGCTTTTTCATTGAAGCTGGAAGATTTAGCTGATGAATGGTTCGTTAGCCGTGGCACATTGCAAAATGATATGGCTGAGGTGAGAGAAAGGCTAAACCGATACCATCTGACGATTGAAACCAAGCCACGCTACGGCATGAAATTGTTTGGTGCCGAGTTGGCTGTCCGCACGTGTTTGACCGACCTTTTGTTTCAGCTACATCTGCAAGATGCTGATAACCCATTATTAAAAAATGAGTTTCTTAACATTCAGACTATCCCCGAATTAACGGGATTGCTGCATGAGCTATTGGCGCAATATGCGGTACGGCTAACTGATGAGGGTGAGCACTACCTTATTTTCTACTGTGCTGTGGCGATAAAACGCATCGCCGACGGTTATCCGTTATCAGATTTTGATGCCGAAGATGTGGATGAGGCGGTCAAACTCGCCTCCGGCCGTTTGGCAAATGAGTTGAAACTATTATCGGGCAAAGACATTTCGGCAGCAGAAGAAGCGTATTTGCGGGTCAATATTGCCGCCCGCCGAGTGCAAGTCAGTCAGCCTGGTACCAGTCGCCCCAGTGAAATCAACGCCGATGATGAAGAGACATTGGTGGATTACATCCTCTCTTATATCAACGCCCACTATAACTACAATTTGCAGGGCGATAAGCAGTTACGAATTGATTTACTCACCCATATCAAGACCATGATTACGCGGGTGAAGTATCAAATAACTATCCCTAATCCATTGTTATCCAATATTAAACAGCACTATCCGATGGCTTATGACGTAACACTGGCGGCGGTATCCAGTTGGGGCAAATATACGCCTTATAGCTTGAGTGAGAATGAGATAGGCTATCTGGTACTGCACATCGGTGTTGGGTTGGAACGCCATTACAATATTGGTTATCAACGTCACCCACAGGTGATGTTGGTGTGTGATACCGGTAACTCCACTACCCGAATGATTCAGGCACAGATTGCTCGTAAGTATCCGCAGATCGTGATGACACAAACCATTTCCCTGCGTGATTACGAAAATCTCGACCATATCGACGAAGATTTTATTATTTCTAATTCACGTCTGGCGGAAAAGAATAAGCCGGTGGTAGTAATGTCACCGTTTCCGACTGAATATCAGTTAGAACAACTGGGTAAGTTGGTGCTAGTGGATCGCACTCGCCCTTATATGTTGGAAAAGTTTTTCGACAGTAATCATTTTATGATTATCGACCAGCCGATGACACAAGAGCAGTTATTTAAAAAAGTGTGCAGTCAGTTGGAAGAGGAAGGGTTCGTTGATGCGGACTTTTACCCATCGGTGGTGGAGCGTGAGGCGATTGTCTCCACTATGCTGGGGGAGGGGATTGCACTGCCACACTCACTCGGCCTGTTAGCCAAAAAGACCGTGGTGGTTACCCTGTTGGCTCCCAATGGCATTGCCTGGGGTGATGGTGAGGTAGCCCATGTCATTTTCCTGTTAGCTATCAGTAAAACTGACTATGAAGAAGCGATGGCGATTTACGACTTGTTCGTTACTTTTGTGCGAGAGCGTTCAATGAGCCGTTTATTGAGCAGTCAGCATTTTGATAGCTTCAAGGCGATAGCGATTGATTGTTTGAGTCGAATTTGAGTTATGCCAAAGCAAATTTCTAGCGATGGAATAGAAAAGGCTATCCGTGAGTGGTAGACAGCCGTTGAAAAACCGAGGGGCGTTGGGGCGTATCAGCTATGTAGTGATACGGGTTCTGGTTTGTACAATTTAGTCAGATTTGAAATATCGATGCTCTCTTCTGCTTTCCCTAGATCGTAAGCCGCCTGGAGGCGGAGCCACATTGCCGGAGTGCTTCCCAGAACTGCCGTCAGTTTCACAGCCATTTCCGGTGAAACCGCGGAGTGACAGGAGACAAGCCGCTGCACCGTGGATGGCGCAACACTCACGCGGTTAATAATCAAATCACTGCCAGCCATATCTCCTCACAAACCACCCTTTAACCAACTGCGTTGTCACCATATAGCCGGTTAAGATCACCATCAGCCACGGGAAGTAAGAGAGTGGCAGCGCTTGCAATTGCAGGAATCCAGCCAGTGGAGAGAAGGTTAGCCCGATACCAATGACCACCACCGCCAGTGTCATTAGACATAGCGGCCAAGAGGCGCGGCTCTGGATGAAGGGAATTTTACGGGTACGGATCATATGCACAATTAAGGTCTGGGATAGCAGCCCTTCAACAAACCAACCGGATTGGAACAACGTCTGCATTTCTGATGTATTGGCTTTAAATACCCACCACATCAGGCAAAAAGTCAGTACGTCAAAAATAGAACTTATCGGACCAAAGAACACCATAAATCGCCCCAAATCGCCGGCGTTCCAGCGTTGTGGCTTTGCCAGTTGCTCTTCATCAACGTTATCGAATGGAATAGCAATCTGCGAAATATCGTACAGCAGATTCTGGATTAACAGATGGAGTGGCAGCATGGGTAGGAAGGGCAAAAATGCGCTAGCAATCAGGACGCTGAAGACGTTACCAAAGTTAGAGCTGGCAGTCATCTTGATGTATTTCAGCATGTTGGCAAATGTGCGGCGGCCTTCAATTACCCCTTGCTCCAGCACCATCAGGCTCTTTTCCAACAAGATGATATCGGCGGCTTCTTTAGCAATATCTACTGCTGAATCCACCGAGATCCCAATATCAGCAGCACGCAGTGCCGGTGCATCATTGATGCCATCCCCCATAAAACCGACCACATGACCGGCATTACGCAGGTTCTGTACGATACGTTCTTTGTGTATTGGTGTCAGCTTGGCGAACACCGTGGTGGTGCGGGTGGCCTCCGTCAGTTGTGTCTCCGTCATCTGTTCGATATCACTGCCACGCAAGACATGCTCGACAGATAATCCAACATCTTTACATACCTTACGCGCAACTAACTCGTTGTCACCGGTAAGAATTTTAACGTTAACGCCATTGCGTTTTAGTGCCAGCAGCGCCGGCGCTGTGCTCTCTTTCGGCGGATCGAGAAAGGCGATATACCCTTCCAAGATCAGGTCATATTCATCAATAACAGCATAATCCTGCTGATAAGCTGGCATGATACGGGTGGCAACCGCCACCACTCGCAGTCCTTGCTGGTTCTGTTCATCGGTAATGCGGCGGATGCTTGCCAACAGCGCGTCGGTCAATGGGATAATTTCACTCCCTTGGCGGACATGACGGCAAATGGACAACATCTCTTCCAGCGCGCCTTTACAGATAAGTTCGTGATAATCCGCTTTATCGCTGACTACCACTGACATGCGACGGCGTTCAAAATCGAATGGGATTTCATCGATTTTGCGGTAACCCGCCAGCGTATCGGCTGCCCGAGATTCTGAGTCTTTTGACTCAACCATGGAAGATAACACCGCGACATCCAGCAGATTTTTCAATCCCGTTTGGTAATAACTGTTGAGCCAGGCGTAGTGCAGCACCCGCTCACAATTGGCCCCAAACACATCGGTGTGGCTTTCCAACACAATCTTATCTTGCGTCAGGGTGCCGGTCTTATCGGTACACAGAATATCCATCGCGCCAAAGTTCTGAATAGCATCTAAGCGCTTGACGATCACTTTCTGCCTGGACAGTTTCACCGCCCCTTTTGCCAACGTCGACGTGACGATCATCGGCAGCATTTCCGGGGTTAAACCCACAGCAACCGAGAGCGCGAACAGCGCGGCTTCCCACCAGTCACCTTTGGTAAAGCCGTTTATCAACAACACGATAGGTGTCATGACTAACATAAAGCGAATCAGCAACCAACTGACTTTACTGATGCCACTCTGGAAGGCATTAGGTTGCTCATCCTGATGCGTTACACGCTCTGCCAGCAGACCGAAATAGGTTTGGTTACCGGTGCCCACCACGATAGCCAGTGCCGAACCGCTAACGACATTGGTGCCCATAAAGCACAGCGTGTCTCGTTCGAGTGGATTTTGTTCCTCACACTCACGGCATTGCGCCACTTTCTCAACCGGCAGTGACTCACCGGTTAAGGCGGCCTGACTGATAAACAGATCTTTGGCCACCAGAATACGTAAATCCGCCGGGATCATATCGCCCGCAGATAGTTTGATGATATCGCCAGGCACTAACTGAGAGATCGGTAGCTCACGATGCTCGCTCTTGCCCGTATGGGCATCACTGCGCACCACGGTTGCGGTATTGCTGACCATGGCTTTTAAAGCATCCGCAGCGCGGTTAGAACGTGCTTCCTGGATAAAATGCATCAGGGTGGAAATTAACACCATGGCACCAATCACCAATGCGGCGGTGAGGTCTTCGGTGGCGTAGGAAATCAGAGCCAGAATGGTGAGCAGCAAGTTAAACGGGTTGCGATAGCAGTGCCATAAGTGGACCCACCAACTGGTAGCTTGCTGATTTTCAATGAGATTACTGCCATTTTGCAGGCGAATGGCTGCTGCTTCTTGTTCCGTTAACCCTTCGGGGTGGCTCTGAAAACGCAGATAAAGTTGTGGTGGCGTTTCATTCGCGCACTGCAAACGTTGTTGAGTCAGCGCTGCGGGCAAATCTTTTGTCGCACTTCCCTGCGGCAAGCCATCTAACATGGTTTCCCGGCGAATTAGGCGGCGAGGCAGGTTACGGCTCAACACATTGAGCAACTGCCGGGTGAAATTTTTAACTTGCATGGTTTGAGCCTTACTGTCATGTCACAAAGCCGTTTGTCGGACGGTCTTTATGTTGCGCCCACGGCAAACCTGCCGTAGAGAGGGCAAAAACATCATCAGCAGAAACTAACGCAAGGACGTGCGTAGTGACCGCTTATCAGATTGTTATCCGATAAAGCAGCCACCCTGAATGGGGAATTACCTTACCGGACACACCAAAAGGTGTAGGTCGAGGGAACAGGGTCCACTGGGTAATTAACCCCCGGTTTTATTTAAAGATTGTTAGCGGCTGTCTAACAGCTAAACAGACATTAAACCGCATCACTGTTCTCGCCACGCCAAAGACCACCCCGACGGTAAGATATGCCGTTAGGGCAGTAATATGCTGCGAGTCATTGGGATATCATGCGCTGAGTCTGATTCTGCGCATGCTAGACTTCCCACAACTTCGGTAATATAAATAATCAGTTTATTATATGTTTCCAAACCTAAACATTAGGTAAACCATGCAAAACCGTTTGACCATAAAGGACATTGCCCGCATGAGTGGAGTTGGAAAATCCACGGTTTCACGGGTATTGAATAACGAAGGTAGCGTCAGTCCACAAACTCGTGAACGAGTGGAAGCTGTCATCCGTCAGCAGGGATTTACCCCGTCCAAATCAGCCCGAGCCATGCGGGGTCAGAGTGATAAAGTTGTGGGTATTATTGTCTCGCGTCTGGATTCGCCATCTGAAAATCAGGCGGTGCGCACGATGCTGCCACTGTTCTATCAGCAAGGTTATGACCCTATCCTGATGGAGAGCCAGTTTGATCCTGAATTAGTCAGTGAACATTTACATGTGTTGCAACAGCGCCATGTAGATGGCGTCATTTTGTTTGGTTTCACTGGGTTAACCGCAGAAATGCTCTCGCCATGGCAGGAACGAATGGTGGTGCTGGCGCGCGAGTATGCGGGTTTTTCTTCCGTATGCTACGACGACGACGGGGCAGTGCGCTTGTTAATGGATAAATTACGTCACGCGGGGCATCGGCATATTAGCTATATTGGCGTGCAGCCGTCGGATGCCACTACCGGTATGCGTCGTCATCAATCTTATCTTGATTACAGCCAACAACATGGCCTGCTACCGACAGTTGCACTGGGTGAACTGAGTTATCAAAGTGGCTTCCAGCTCGCACCTCAGGTGATAAAACCCGATACCTCGGCGCTGGTGTGTGCCTCTGACACTATCGCTATGGGGGTGAGTAAGTATTTACAACAGCAGAGCCTGCAACACATTCAGGTCTGCGGCATTGGTAATACACCGCTGTTGCACTTTTTGTTCCCAAATACCCTGTCAGTCGAGTTGGGTTATGGCACCGCAGGAGTGAAAGCCGCCCAACAATTACTTGATCAACTTAATCATAGTCAATCAATTCAACAAATTATCATTCCTGGTCAACTGGCCTGATTCTTCTTTTCTCGACGTGATGCTATCTGAAATCCCACCCTGAGTGGTGGGAGTGCGTGATGGGCGAACCCATGGTTTACGGCCAATAACATCATAAAAAGTTGTCAAATTGTGATCTCTAACGCAAGTTGGGAACGTTCCCATTCCATAAAAATCAATACATAGCTAATCTTTAATGAGCTGTATATTTAACAGGCTATCGATGTATTTTTTCTTTAAGACTGACCCTACTGCTTTTATTAAGAAAAACGAATAAGTCGCACGTTATCTCACCTTTACGAAAGGTACGTTGAAATGAGCAAAGTAAAACAACAAGATATCGATCAATTGATCGTACTGGTGGGAGGCAGAGATAATATTGCCACCGTCAGCCACTGCATTACCCGGCTACGCTTTGTGTTGAATGACCCCTCTAAAGCTTCACCTAAAGAAATTGAAAATCTGTCGATGGTTAAAGGTTGCTTTACTAATGCCGGGCAATTTCAAGTGGTTATCGGGCCTGAAGTTGACGATTACTATCAAGCGCTGATTGCTAAAATTGGCCTGAATGAAGTGGATAAAGAGCAGACCAAACTGGCTGCACGGCAGAACATGACTTGGTTTGAACGTGGTATTTCTCACTTTGCCGAGATTTTCTTCCCGTTGCTGCCAGCGCTGATCAGCGGAGGCTTGATTCTTGGCTTCCGTAATGTGATTGGCGATATTCCGATGTCTGATGGCAAAACGCTGGCACAGATGTATCCGGCATGGAAAACCATTTACGACTTTCTCTGGTTGCTGGGCGAAGCCATCTTCTTCTACCTACCGGTGGCTATCTGCTGGTCGACAGTGAAGAAAATGGGGGGCACCCCAGTATTGGGGATTGTGTTGGGTATCACCTTGGTATCACCACAACTGATGAATTCCTACCTGCTGGGGCAACAGATCCCCGAAGTTTGGAACTTTGGCTGGTTTACCATTGAGAAAGTAGGTTATCAGGCACAGGTCATTCCATCAATTTTGGCGGGTTTGGCGCTGGGTTGGATTGAAACTAATCTGAAGAAAATCATTCCAGCCTATCTTTATTTGGTGGTGGTGCCGGTAGTTTCCCTGTTGCTGGCGGTATTCCTCGCCCATACGCTTATCGGGCCATTTGGTCGCATGATTGGTGATGGTGTGGCCTGGGGAGTGAAAGCTGTTATGACAGGCAGCTTCGCGCCGATTGGTGCCGCACTGTTTGGCTTCTTGTATGCGCCGCTAGTCATTACCGGCGTGCATCAGACCACGTTAGCCATTGATATGCAGATGATTCAGAGCATGGGCGGTACACCGGTATGGCCGCTGATTGCGTTGTCTAACATCGCACAGGCATCTGCGGTATTGGGCATTATTATCATTAGCCGCAAGATCAATGAGCGCGAAATATCGGTACCTGCGGCAATTTCAGCCTATCTGGGTGTCACAGAACCGGCAATGTACGGTATCAACCTCAAATATCGCTTCCCGATGTTGTGCGCCATGATTGGTTCTGCGTTGGCGGGCCTCATTTGTGGTCTGACTGGGGTGATGGCGAACGGTATTGGTGTCGGTGGCCTGCCTGGTATTTTATCCATCAAACCACAGTTCTGGGCGATTTATGCTGTGGCAATGTTAGTGGCGATCGTGGTGCCATTGGTGCTGACTATACTGGTTTACAAACGTAAAGAGAGTCGTGGCGAATTACCGGTCTAAATCGTATTCCTCCGCCAAAGGTTATCCTGTGGCGGAGCTGTTTCTTTAATTTTCTCTGTTTTTACTACGAATAAGAGTCTGCTATGAATAATCCTATCCCTTGGTGGCAAAACGGCGTCATTTATCAGATTTACCCGAAGAGTTTTCAGGATAGCACCGGTAATGGCTATGGTGACCTGGCTGGCGTGACGCAACGGTTGGATTATCTGCACAAACTCGGCGTTGATGCCCTCTGGTTGACACCGGTTTATGTCTCGCCACAAGTGGATAACGGCTATGACGTTGCCGACTACTGTGCCATTGACCCTGCTTACGGCAGCTTAGATGATTTCAAAACTTTGGTTGCGGCTGCTCATCAGCGGGGTATTCGTATCGTAATGGATATGGTGTTCAATCATACCTCGACTGAACATGCCTGGTTTAAAGCATCAGCGGAGCGCAACAGCCCGTACCGTCAGTTCTATATTTGGCGTGATGGTGAGGGTGATAATTTACCGAATAACTGGCGCTCGAAATTTGGTGGTAATGCCTGGCAATGGCATGCTGAAAGCGGCCAATATTATCTGCACCTGTTCGCTACCGAGCAGGCGGATCTTAATTGGGAGCACCAGCCGGTACGTGATGAACTGAAGAAAGTGTGCGAGTTTTGGGCTGATATTGGTGTGGATGGTTTGCGCCTGGATGTAATTAATCTGGTATCCAAACAGCAAGACTTCCCGGATGATTTTGCGGGTGATGGCCGCCGTTTCTATACCGATGGCCCCCGTATCCACGAATTTTTACAAGAAATGAGCCGTGATGTGTTTCAACCGCGCGGCCTGATGACAGTTGGCGAGATGTCGTCCACCCGCCTTGAGCATTGCCAGCGTTATGCCGCATTGGGCGGGGATGAGCTGTCGATGACCTTTAATTTCCATCATCTAAAAGTGGATTATCTTAATGGGGCCAAATGGTCGCTAATGCCGCCGGATCGGGTGGAACTCAAACAGATATTTAACCAGTGGCAGCAGGGGATGCATAACCGTGCGTGGAACGCGTTGTTCTGGTGTAATCACGACCAGCCGCGCATTGTATCGCGCTTTGGTGACGAAGGTGCACTGCGCGTGCCAGCGGCCAAGATGCTGGCAATGGTGCTGCATGGTATGCAAGGTACGCCATATATCTACCAAGGCGAAGAGATTGGCATGACCAATCCTAATTTTACCTCGATTAATCAATACCGTGATGTCGAAAGTCTGAATATGTTTGCTGAGCTAAGTGCACAAGATCGCGATCCTGACGAGTTATTAGCGATTCTGGCAGCCAAATCTCGTGATAATAGTCGTACCCCGATGCAATGGGATCGCAGCCGTAATGCCGGTTTCAGTCAGGGAACCCCATGGATCGAACCCTGCAGTAACTATGCTGAAATTAATGTTGATAGCGCGCTGGCTGATGCTGACTCGGTGTTTTATGCCTATCAATATCTGATAGCCCTGCGTAAACAACATGATGTGTTCACTTTTGGTGACTATCGTGATCTCTGCCCGCAACATCCAGAGTTGTGGTGCTACTTGCGCCACTGGCAGGGTAAACAGTTGTTGGTGGTGGCTAACCTGAGCGGTGAACCGCAACAGTGGCAGCCAGAGGAGACTGCGCTGGACGGTAACTGGCAATTGTTGATGAGCAGCTACGGCGAAAGTGCTTTCCAGCCGCAGGAGATGGTGTTGCGGGCATATGAGGGGATTTATTGGGTGAGGGATTGATTTAGTTCAGATCAGTGGCTTCTCTCCTTGCTCGGCAGCTCAAATGGGCTTTTAACTTCAAAGGCCAATTCAAAACAAAACGCTATGGTTTTGATTCTGAATCTCTTTTGACGTTGAGCGCAATCAGGAATATTGCCGACGAGGATGGAGGCCGCAATGGTTAGGTGAACACTGAACGCATATCAACCGAAACCAGAGCCTATCCATCACCAAAACTAAATCACTCTCCCAGCTTTAGCGCGGGTAACTGCGCAAAAATACTCACTAGCCCCTCGCCCCAGCCCTTACGGATCATCATAAAGTAGGGGTGATCTTCGGTGATGCGATATTGCTGTTCGGTACTGAAACTATCGAGTGAATAGATCATCACGTCTAGCGGTAAACCGACGGATAAATTACTGCGCAAGGTTGAGTCCATCGAGATCAACGCGCACTGCATGGCCTGATCCAACGTGGTGTGGTAATTCAACACCCGATCAATAATCGGTTTGCCGTACTTACTTTCGCCAATTTGAAAATAGGGCGTGTCCTGCGTGGCTTCAATAAAGTTACCCTGCGGATAAATATGAAACAGCCGCAGTCCTTCACCTTTAATTTGCCCGCCTAACAACAGGTTACAGTTAAAATCGGTTCCGCCGCTGTTTTGCTGCGCACCGCTGTCTCGGTTAATCACCTCGCGCACCGTCTCGCCCAGAAGTGTTGCGGCCTCATACATCGAGCGCACATTCAGCAGGTTAGTTTGTTCCGGGTCCAGACAGCGGCGTTGCAGCAAACTGACAATACTCTGTGTGGTTGCCAGATTCCCCGCACTTTGCACCACCAGCGTTCGTTCACCCTCTTGCTGAAACAGGTGTAACTTGCGAAAAGTGGAAATATGATCCACCCCGGCATTGGTACGGGAGTCAGAGGCAAACACTAACCCGGATGACAGCCGCATGGCCACACAGTAGGTCATAACACATTATCCTTAGAGCCTATCTCACTAGGGCTATTTTATTTGCCAGCAACGCGCTTTATTGCGACATATCGCGTCGCGGGTTAGATAACATATGCACGGCTGCGATGGTCTGCATATCTTCAAAGCCACCACCACGGCGAATACCTCGCACCGGGCAGGCATCCAGATAATCAATGCCCACCGCCAGTTTTAAATGCTGGTTCGGTTGACAGGTATTATTGGTGACATCAAAGCTCTGCCAGTGTCCATTCAGCCACACTTCTGCCCATGCGTGGGTCGCGACATGACTGGAGGATTCTGTATAAAGATAGCCGCTCACATAGCGTGCCGGAATATTTAAACTTCGGCAACAGGCAAGAAAGACGTGGGTGTGATCCTGACAGACCCCTTGTTCGGCGGCAAAAGCTTGTGCCGCACTGTCCTGTACCGTGGTGGTACCGGGGCTATAGGGCATTTTTGCCAGCAATTCACCCATCATTTGCGTCAGGCAGTCTAATTGCGCATCGGCGTGGGTAGCACCCTGACAATAACCTGAAGCAAACTGGCGAATGGCGGCATCTGGCTGAGTCAATGGGCTGTGGCGAAGAAAGACCAGTGGAGAGAGGTGGTCGCCGCTGTCATCTTCTACATTGTCTGCAATCTCTACCACGCCCTGAGCTTGAATGGTGATGGCTTGATGAGGCTTATCCAGGGTGAGTACATGTAGCACATTACCAAAGGCATCCGTGGTACAAATGGCCTCTTCCGGTAAGGTCAGTTGCCAGGATAAAATGCGCTGGTGGGCTGAATCCTGTGGGGTCAGGCGCAGATACTGAGTGCTGTGTTGCACCTGTTGTGCATAGGTGTAATGGGTGCTGTGATCGACATTCAGTCTCATTGGACCTCCAGATAGGTTTGGCGGATGCTGTCAGCGATAGCGTTGATCTTGCCTAAAAAATCCATCAGATAGCTGTGTAATCCGTCGGCCATCACATCCGTAATGCTGCTAAATCGCAGCTCAGCAAGCAAAATATTGACCAGCCGCCGAGGTTGGTTGCTACGATTGCCACCAATCAACGCCAACTGCTGTTCCATATCGTTAATGCAAGCCAGCAGCGAACGCGGGATCTCATTGCGTAAAATCAGTAACTCAGCAATCGCCTCCCGACTCAGTTGCTGCTTATATAAACTGTGGTATGCCTCCCGAGCACTGACGGCGCGTAATAAGGTGTCCATCCGGTAGTATTCGCGTACCGGGTCATCGTCGCTATCCAGTAATTGGTTTTTCACATCCAATAGGCGCGCGGTGCTGTCAGCCCGTTCAATCAAGGTACCCAATCGAATAAAATACAGTGCATCACTGCGCAGCAAGGTGCCATATACCGCACCGCGAAATAGATGTGAGCGCTCCTTAACCCAATCAAAAAAGGCATCAATTCCGGTAGCGCTGATACCTTGGCGGCGTAGCTGTTTCATCTCAATCCAGGTGGCATTGATACTTTCCCAAACCTCGGACGATAAGCTGCCGCGTACTGCATGGGCATTGTTCCACGCCATCTGCAAACAGCTAAAAATACTGCTGGGGTTGTTGCTGTCGAGCACGAAGAAATTCAACAGGTGGGTCATCGAGACCTGCGGATAGTGCTCGATAAACAGTGTCTGGGTGTTGCTCAGGCTGAGTGGCACCAGTAGATCAAAATTCACCCGATTGCTGGTTGGCATCATCGATAACCGGTTGGTGACATCCAGCACCCTGGTGATGTTTTCTGCCCGCTCCAGATAGCGGGCCATCCAATAAAGCTCACTGGCTGTTCGGCTTAGCATGCATCGTCCTCCAATACCCAGGTATCCTTGGTTCCGCCACCTTGCGAAGAGTTAACGACCAACGACCCTTCTGCCAGTGCGACTCGGGTTAAGCCCCCAGGCACTAAACGAATTTCTGCACCACACAGGGCAAAAGGACGTAAATCAATATGGCGCGGCGCAAGTCCGCTATTCACAAAGGTCGGGCAGGTAGAAAGGGCGAGGGTTTCTTGTGCGATGTAATTTTGTGGTCGCGCCAAGAGTAATTGGCGGAATTGGGCTATTTCAGCTTGTGTCGCCGCAGGGCCAATCAACATGCCATATCCCCCGGCGCCATGAACTTCTTTCACTACCATCTGATCCAGATTAGCTAATACATATGAAAGATCAGTGGGTTGACGGCATTGCCAGGTGGGAACATTCGCCAGAATAGGTTCTTCGGAAAGATAAAAACGAATCATTTCAGGGACATAAGGATAGATGGATTTATCATCGGCGACGCCAGTACCAATCGCATTAGCCAATACCACCCCACCTGCGCGATATACCGACAGTAGTCCGGGGACACCGAGCATGGAGTCAGGGCGGAAAGCCAGCGGATCGAGGAAGGCATCATCCACCCGCCGGTAGACAACATCGACTTTGCAGGGGCCTGCGGTAGTTCGCATAAATACTGCCCCTTCTTTGACAAATAAGTCAGCACTTTCAACCAGTTCAACCCCCATCTGTTGAGCCAAAAAACTGTGTTCAAAATAGGCACTGTTAAAGCGCCCCGGGGTTAGCACCACGACGGTGGGGTCGTTGACCGGTGTGCTTTCGCGCAGCGTTTGTAACAGGTGAGAAGGGTAGCGCTCAACAGGTGCGATGCGTTGTTGTGCAAACAACTCCGGGTAGAGCCGCATCATCATTTTACGGTTTTCCAGCATATACGAGACGCCGGACGGGGTACGCAAGTTATCTTCCAGCACGTAATAGAGACCATCGTTGTTGCGGACCATATCCACACCGATGATATGTGCATAAGTATCACGGTGCAGGTTAACCCCTTGCATACAGGGCTGATATTGGTCATTCGCCAGCACTTGTTCGGCCGGAATAATGCCCGCTTTCAGGATATGTTGTTCATGGTAAATATCATGTAAGAACGCATTCAACGCTTGTACGCGCTGGCGAATGCCGCGATCCAGCATTTGCCATTCGCTGGCGGGAATAATGCGTGGCACGCTATCGAACGGTATTAATCGCTCTGCGCCATCATCGTCACCATACACATTAAAGGTAATGCCTACCCGGTGAAATAGCAGTGCAGCTTCTTCACGCTTACGCGCAATGGTTAGCTGATCGGCCTGTTGTAACCATTGCCAATAGGCATCGTAATGGCCTCGGTGTTGCCCCTCAGCCAGTAACATTTCATCGAAAAATCGTGATACGGAAAGGTCGATGTTCAGCATTATCACCTCGCTAACAGAACAGGCTGTATTGGTGATCACGCATAAACTGTGCCAGCTCGTAAAACAGGCAAAATAAAGGGGATTAGAGCGATTTCAGCCCTATTAGGGTGCAATTAGTGAGTGTAGTGCATTATTACCGAGCAGAAAGTTGCCACATCATGATCATGATGATCTGCAATAGCGCATTGTGAAAGGCACAGAGAAAATATTAGCAGGATAACAATAAAAAACGGCTAGTAATCACCAGCCGTAGACGCAATGACATCAGAATTAACGACGTACCGCGATAGCTTCGATTTCGATCTTCACATCTTTTGGCAGACGCGCAACTTCAACACATGAACGCGCAGGGAATGGCGCATTGTGTTCAGTAAAGAAAGCTTCGTAAGTGGCATTAACGGTGGTGAAGTCATTCAGATCTTTCACAAATACAGTGGTTTTCACGATATCGGCAACTTTCAAACCCGCTGCTTCAACGATAGCTTTTACATTCTCCAGTGACTGACGCGTCTGTGCTGATACATCATCGGCGACCAAACCTGTTTTTGGATCAACAGGGATCTGGCCTGACGTGAGGATCATACTACCCAGATCGACACCTTGAACATAAGGGCCGATGGCGGCAGGGGCGAGCTCAGTGCTGATATTGCGTGACATGTTGACTCCTGGTTACGTAATGCGGAAGGAACCCGTCATCTTTCATGTTGCTGGTATATTGGCTGCGCTCATCGGGACTATAAGCCTCATCCTACGGGCCAGCGTTTGCCGCTTTCCTGCACCATGAAATCTATTGGGTTTAATTATTTCTATATTATAAAGATGGGGTGGGTTACGGCAACCCACGCGAATCAAATTTGCGATGTTGCATTGCTGCGAATATTGCCACTATTGTAAATATTAACGGGCAGCAATATTCGCTTAAGCCGAGCATTAATCCGCTTGCAGCACTACCTGGTGATCAAACTCTTTCTCGCAATATTTACATTTAAGGTGGATTTCACCTTGTTGTGCTTTTACTTTAAAGCTGGAGTCGACTGGCTCATTGTGGCTGATGCAGTTACTGTTTGGGCAAGTGAGAACGCCATCGATCTGCTCTGGCAGGTTTAGGGTCAGTTTCTTCACCACTTCGTAGTTATCGATGCGGTTAACGGTAGCATCCGGTGCATACATCGCCAGTTGGTTGGCTTGTTGCTCTGTCAGGAAGGTATTTTCTATTTTAATCAAATCCTTACGACCTGACCGTTTAGACGGTAGATTCAATCCAATAGTAATACGTTGATCAGTGGCGGTCAGTTTGAACAGCGACAACAATTTAAAGCCGATTTGTGCCGGAATATGGTCAATCACAGTGCCACATTTAATCGCTTCAACCTGTAGTTTGTAATCCTGAGTCATGTTCAATCCCCCTTAAAGAGCCAATTCTGCGTTTAAAACCAGTGCCAGCAGTGCCTGACGTGCGAAAATCCCGTTACCTGCCTGTTGGAAATAGTAGGCATAAGGGGTCTTATCGACATCGGTGGTTATTTCATCAATTCTTGGCAGCGGGTGTAGCACTTTGAGATTCTCTTTCGCGCCATTCAAATCAGCCGCCCGCAAGATAAACTGTGCTTTGACATTGGCATACTCTGACGGGTCAAGGCGCTCTTTTTGCACCCGGGTCATGTAGAGAATATCCAGTTCTGGCACCACTTCTTCAATGCTTTCGTGCAGGCTGTATTCGATACCTTTTTCTGCCAGCATTTGCAGAATATAAGCAGGCATTGCCAGAGCATCCGGGGCGATAAAGAAGAAGCGGTTGCCGGTGAATTTGGCTAGCGCCTGCGTGAGTGAGTGCACGGTACGGCCATATTTCAGGTCGCCGACCATGGCGATATTGATGTTATCCAGCCGGCCTTGGGTTTCCTGGATGGTGAACAGATCGAGCAGCGTTTGCGTCGGGTGCTGGTTTGCACCGTCACCGGCATTAACTACCGGTACATTCCCCGAGAACTGAGCGGCCAGACGGGCGGCCCCTTCTTGTGGGTGACGCATGACAATGGCATCCACATAGGTACTGATGACTGACATAGTATCTGCCAGTGTCTCGCCTTTTTTGCCAAGGGAGGTATTACTGCTATCAGAAAAACCGACCACTGAGGCACCTAAACGGTGTATGGAGGTTTCAAATGACAAACGAGTGCGGGTCGAGGCTTCGAAAAAGCAACTGGCGATCACTTTGTGTTTTAGCAACTCAGGTTGCGGACTACTTTTCAGGCTGGCGGCGGTACGCAGCACCAACTCCAGTTCGTCGCGACATAAATCGTTAATTGAGATGATATGTTTGTGATACAACGTGTTGGCCATTTTTCGCTCTCCTCTATGACCCGTTATACTTCCAGCTGCATGTGTGTTGGCTGCTTTCGCTCACCCCGGTGACTTACTTGTCGTTGACCTTAAAATAAATAAGCTCCTGGGGATTTACTCAATTGCCGCCTTCCTGCAACTCGAATTATTTAGGGTATATATTTTAATTGGTGATAATGCTTAATTCGGCACCGATCAGCAGACAAAAAAAAGCCCCTCAACGAGGGGCTTTACGGGATCGGTTTAGCAACGGGAGAAAGAACGGCAGTTGGCTGCCTGTTGGCAGGCAATTTTGTCGACCATCGAGAGGGTCATTTTCAACAAAACGCACTTGGCTTTCCATCATATCTCCCGGCAAATTGTGGCGAATTATACTCGCGTGTGGTTTCTCTGCAAGGGGTAAAAGCCGCATTTTT
This sequence comes from Yersinia sp. 2541 StPb PI, assembly GCF_052217145.1. Lineage (NCBI taxonomy): Bacteria > Pseudomonadati > Pseudomonadota > Gammaproteobacteria > Enterobacterales > Yersiniaceae > Yersinia > Yersinia sp. 2541 StPb PI. Next base: position 475,650 of record NZ_JAZGQB010000001.1, read on the forward strand.
GCGATTAGCAAACGATTACTCATCAGGATTGGTTTCAATTATCTGATGATTAACGCCAATGGCCGCCCTCTGGATGGCATTATCACCGGAGGGAATACAACCTGATTTTGTCGCCCGCTATTCAAGTGATTTGACTAGCTTGCCAGGTAAATTACCGAGGATAAAATCATTGATGATACTGTCAAAATCCTTATCGCTCTTAAAGCCTAATGCTTTGGCATAATGCGCTGCGAAATCCCCAGGCCAAGAGCTTACGATTTTCTCAATTAATGGATCTTGCTGAATCTTAATGTGATCAGCGACAGCGTCACCTGCAATACGCCGCAATGCATCAATCATTTGCTGTACGGTAATAGATAGCCCAGGCAAATTAATCACCCGCCCACCCTTAAGTTGACTGGTATCCAATTGGTGACCATGGATAAGATTATTAATTGCCATCTTCGGCGATAGCAGCCATAACGGTGTTTGCAGGCTAACAGGGCAAACCACGTCAATACCTTGCAACGGCTCACGGATAATGCCGCTGGCAAAACTGGAGGCCGCGCGGTTTGGTTTTCCTGGGCGTACCACAATGGTTGGCATACGCAGGCTACGACCATCAACAAATCCCCGGCGGCTATAGTCTGCTAACAATAAATCGTTTAATGCTTTTTGCGTACCATAGGAACTCTGAGGCGACCATACCTGTTCATCCGGCACGACAGCCGGTAACTCACCGCCAAATACCGCTACTGAACTGGTGATAATCACTTTAGGGCAGTGTCCAAGCTGACGAGCGCGCTCGAGTAAACTGCGGGTAGCATCAAAATTGATCCGCATACCCAAATCAAAATCTTCTTCTGCCTGACTGGAGACAATCGCTGCCAGGTGGAAAACGGTGTCAACGTGTTGATTAAAAACGCTGGCAAGCCAGTGCGGATCAGCGATATCACCGCAAAAAACCTGTACCCGTTCATCTGTAATCGCCTCCAGAGGCACCACATCACAGGCTATAATTTTACTGATCCGACGCTGCTGACCTTGCTGGTCGGTTAGATAATCCTGTGTCAGTAAATGTTCAATCAACCGACGACCAAGAAAGCCCGCAGCTCCTGTTACCATTATGTTCATCGTCTTATCCTTTATCTGCATTGTTAGCGGTTTACTGTCTTGGCCGGGACTAAAAATACGAGCGCCGCACCAATAAATAGCATGGTGGAAATAATCAGCATTCCGGTAGTGGTGCTTTGGGTCAGGTCTTTCAGGTAGCCCATCATATAAGGTGCGACAAAGCCTGCCAGGTTGCCCCAGGAGTTAATCAGAGCGATGCCGGCTGCGGCTGCGGTTCCACCGAGGAACGCAGTTGGCAGGCTCCAAAATAGTGGCAAGGTACTCAATGCCCCCATGGCACCCAGAGTTAAGCCCATCATGGCAATAACGATGTTGTCACTGAAACTGGCGGAAATAATCATCCCGATCCCGCCCAATGTCGCGGTTAAAGCCAGATGCCAGCGCCGTTCGCGCAAACGGTCAGCACTACGTGATACTACGATCATGGTCAGAGCGGCGGCACCGTAAGGAATGGCACTTAACAAACCAATGCTCAGTACGTCTTTTACCCCACTCTCTTTGATCAGTGTCGGTAACCAGAAGCCGATAGTGTAGAAACCTGCAATCAGGCAGAAATAGATAAGCGTGAGCAACCAGACTCGGGGTTGCAGGAAAATCTCTTTCAGGCTGCTGTGGACATGATGTTGTGTGTCGTTATCAATGTTGGTCTGTAAGATCTTTTTCTCTTCGTCGGTTAGCCATTTGGCATGACTGATACGGTCAGTCAGTTTAAAAATCACCAAAATACCGATTAAAACGGATGGGATACCTTCCAGGATAAACATCCATTGCCAACCCGCAAAGCCATGGAATCCATTAAATGCGCCCATGATCCAACCCGATAACGGTGCGCCTATCACGCCGGATAATGGAACGGCGGTGGCGAATAAGGCGTACATGCGGCCACGGCGGTTAGTTGAGAACCAATAAGAAAGATAAAGAATGACGCCGGGATAGAATCCAGCCTCTGCAATTCCCAGCAAGCAACGCATTACGTAAAATGACATCGGTGTGGTGACAAAAGCCATCCCTGCCGAGATGATGCCCCAGGTGATCATAATGCGCGCAATCCACAACCGTGCCCCTACGCGGTGCAGCATCAGGTTACTGGGGATTTCCAGAAAGAAGTAGGCAATAAAAAAGATCCCGGCGCCGAATCCATACACCGCCTCTGAAAATTGTAAGTCATCCGCCATCTGCAATTTGGCGAAGCCAACGTTAACCCGATCTAAATAAGCGACGACATAGCACAGCATCAGTAAGGGTAAAATATGCCACGCAGCCTTGCGATAGGCATGGTTCTCCGCGGGGACCACGTTAGGTATCACTAATTGTTCAGTGGGTGATTCAGACATGATGGAGCCTCTTATTTTAGTTATTTGCAGGGGAACAAGGTTCAGCGAAAATCCGTTTGGTTATCGCGCTGGCGTTGTACAGAAATAGAGGATGTTAATTTTAGTTATTTAATGTTTAATAAAGTTAAAAGTAAGGGTTTTTTCAGCAAGTAAATGCGATTAAACTCACAATTGTTAACAATAGGTAAAGGAGGTAATGTAATGCTTTGATTTAAAGTGGATTTAAAATTCAAATTTTCACAAAAATAAACATCAATCCAGCTAGAGCGAGTTATAAATGGAGGAACAATAGGGAATAGAGGGCAACAGGTGTGACCGGCACTGATGTAACAGGAAACTCGGTTGTATCGGCCAACAGACAAGAACACCACGATTTATCGATGCCGCTGAAAGGGAGGAGTATCTGTGCTGGTATGGGCGTCATGCTGTTGGTGGTGGCCATCAGTTAGCATCATGGGTTTTCTGGCAGTGAAAAGGGGTGGGCGCTGTATTTAATTGAAAGGACCGGGATAGCACCAAAAGGCGATAATCACGTGAATCGGTCAGCGTGGACGATGGTTAAGGGGAATAGGTGTGAAAATGTTGAATAGCAAAGGTGGTGTGCTTCAGCCATTAGTGATTGTTTGGGCACCGCTCACCTGAGCGGTGAAAATCAATCTTCATCAAAGCCGGAATTAAATAACTCAATCACTGCCGCCAGCGCCTGAATTTCATCAGGGCCGGTCGCTTCAACCTCAATCTGACGGCCTTTGGCTGAATCCAGCATCAGCAGTGCAATAACACTGCTGGCCTCAGCTTCGGTACCGCTATCGTTGCGTAACATTACTTCAGCATCAAAACTCTGAACCAGTTCGAACAATTTCATTGCGGGTCTGGCGTGCATCCCCAACTTGTTTTTGATCTCAACGGTCTGCTTGATTGTCATTATTTACGCTTTTCCAGAGTACGGTGGCGTGATTGGACATTTTTGCCGCGAGCGCGGAAATAATCGGCCAACTGTTCAGCGACATAAACCGAGCGGTGTTTACCACCAGTACAACCAATGGCAACCGTCAAATAACTGCGGTTATTGGTTTCCAGCATCGGCAGCCACTGTTCCAGATAGCTGCGGGTCTGATACACAAAGTTATGTACTTCGGTATGGCGATCCAGGAAAGAGATTACTGGCTTATCCAAACCTGTCATTGGGCGTAATTTAGGGTCCCAGTGCGGGTTTGGCAAGAAACGCACATCGAAAACATAATCGGCATCGATGGGGATACCGTGTTTAAAGCCAAAAGACTCAAACACCATCGTCAATTCGCGTTCACGTTTACCCAACAGGCGGGTACGCAGCATCTCAGCCAATTCATGCACTGACATTTCAGAGGTATCAATGATCAGATCAGCCCGTGAGCGCAGAGGCTCCAACAGGTCACTTTCTTCATCAATAGCACTTTCTAATGACAGGTTTTTGGTCGATAACGGATGCAAGCGACGGGTATCGCTATAGCGACGAATCAGGGTATTGCGATCGGCATCCAAAAACAGCAACTGTGGTGAAAAGCTGTCCGGCAGTTGAGTCATGGCATGTTCAAATACCTCAGGTGATTCAGGCATATTACGTACGTCTATGCTCACTGCGGCAGAGATATTCCTATCGGCAAGTGTACTCGCCAATTGCGGCAGCAGAACCACAGGCAAGTTATCGACACAATAAAAGCCCATATCTTCCAATGCGCGCAAAGCAACAGACTTCCCTGAACCGGAACGGCCGCTGACAATCATCAGCACCATGTGAGTAACTCCCCTTGGTATTTATCCCCGTCATCTTTCAAGTTGTAGGCGTGTTGAGCGCTTGCCCACATCTTGAAATTTATTGGGTATACATTAGAACCCTATATTCCGGCTACAAGATCCGGGCATAACGGATAAAATAGTTTCCACTTTCCCAATTACGCCGTTTCCGGTGGTAATTCAGTAATGATTTGATAAAGCTCATCATCACTTTGTGCTGCACGCAGACGCCGACACACTGTTTTATCAGCTAATCGCTTGGCCACTAAAGACAAAGTGTGTAAGTGAGTTTTACATTGATCTGCCGGAACCAACAAGGCAAATAACAGATCAACCGGTTGGTTATCAATAGCATCGAAGGCAATAGGTTGTTCCAGACGGATAAATACACCCACTGCACGCAGTGTGTCTTCTTCCAACTTGCCATGAGGTATCGCGATACCACTACCAATACCGGTGCTGCCCATACGTTCGCGGGTTAAGACAGCATCGAAAACCACCTGTGAAGGTAGGTTAAGTTGCTTGGCAGCCAACTCGCTGATAATTTCCAAAGCCCGTTTTTTACTTGAGCAATGTACGGAGCTTTTGGTGCACTCGATATTTAATACCGAGCTTAATTGCAATGCTGGATCGTTGATCATCTCATCTTTCACTTAAGCGCTGTTTTAAACCGTTTCCGGCGGGGATTCACTCCCGACGCTGGAAACGGTTATGTAGCGAGTGTAGAACCTTTATGGGTGAATATACCCTTTGTACTTGAAACTACAGGGTTGTTCGCTATGTTTACTTACCCGAATCACTGACTTTAGTCAGTTCATCGAGATGAATAAGCCTGCTTGCAGAAATACGATTAAAATCGGTTTCTGGCCAATTTGTCATTCGTTTGCTGCCTACCTGCAACGCCATGTTCTTTGGGTATAACAGTCGCAAGGATTCTTAGTGTTGTTTCAATTTGTCTTTATGTTTGTTCAACTGGCGGGCCAGTTTATCAACCAAAATATCAATTGCGGCGTACATATCCTCCTGCTCTGAGCTTGCGTGCAACTCGCCTCCATTCACATGTACCGTTGCTTCTGCAATTTGTTTTACTTTCTCAACACTTAAAACCACATATACCTGGTTAATGCGATCAAAATATTGCTCAAGTTTGGCAAATTTAGTGGTAACAAACTCGCGTAATGCTTCGGTTATTTCGACATGATGTCCGGTAATATTGAGCTGCATAGTGTCTTCCTTCTCAGTTCAGGTCAAACCAACTGTTTACGCTGATTTGACGGCGGGATGGATAACGACTCTCGGTACTTCGCGACGGTACGCCGTGCCACCATGATGCCTTGTTCACATAATAATGTGGTCAGCTTACTGTCACTAAGAGGTTTAGCAGGATTTTCTGCTGCAACCAATTTTTTCACCAGTGCACGAATTGCAGTGGAAGAAGCTTCACCTCCGCTATCAGTATTGACGTGGCTGGAGAAGAAATATTTTAGCTCGAAAATACCCCGTGGACTGTGCAGGAACTTCTGCGTGGTCACGCGAGAGATTGTCGACTCATGCATATCCACAGCCTGGGCGATATCGGCCAGTACCATGGGTTTCATAAATTCAGGCCCATTCTCAAAAAACGCTACTTGCTGCTCTACAATACAACGCGCCACCTTCAGCAGTGTTTCATTGCGGCTTTCAAGACTTTTTATCAACCATTTTGCTTCTTGCAAATTGCTACGGATAAACTGCCCGTCACTGTCATTGCGGGTACTGCTACCCATCGCCGCATACTGCTGGTTGATTTTTAGGCGTGGAATGCTATCGGCATTCAGCTCGACCGTCCATTGATCTTTGTCTTTACGCACCAAAACATCGGGAATGACGTACTCGGACTCCCCGGTATTGATGGATTGACCCGGACGCGGATCCAGAGACTGAATCAGGCCGATCGCTTCTTTAAGTGTATCTTCTTTTAGCCGACTCAAGCGGATCATCGTACGGAAATCATGGTTACCCAGCAAATCCAGATAATCGCTAACCACCAGACGTGCTTCGGCAAGATAGGGGGTATCTTTGTCATATTGTGACAACTGTACCAACAGACATTCACGCAGGTTACGTGCCGCGACACCAATAGGATCAAAGTGTTGTATCCGCTTAAGCACCGCTTCTACTTCATCCAGTGCGACGTTCTCGTCCCCCATGCTTTCCAGAATATCTTCCAGTGGCACCGTAAGGTAACCGGTTTCATCGACCGCATCCACGATAGAGGTCGCAATGGCAACATCAGTATCAGAGAATGGGGTTAAATCCACTTGCCACATCAGGTAGTCTTGTAGCGTTTGGGTCGTTTCCCCTTGATAAACCGGCAACTCATCATCGCTATAATCATTGCCCATTCCTGATGGCGTGCCTGCGGTGTAGATCTCATCCCAGGTGGCATCAAGTGGCAACTCTTCGGGCATATCTTTTTGTTCCAGCGCCTCGCGGGTATCAAGCGATTCACTGTCTACGGTCTCTTTTGCATCTATCTCTTCATGAAGATCAGTTTGCTCAAGCAGGGGGTTACTCTCCAGCGCTAACTGAATCTCCTGCTGGAGTTCAAGTGTAGAAAGCTGCAACAAGCGAATAGCCTGTTGAAGCTGCGGAGTCATAGCCAGTTGTTGGCTGAACTTGAGTTGCAAACCTTGCTTCATAATGCGGTATCAATTTTCCTTTATAGATGAAGGAATATCCGTCATCTTTCAAATTGCAGGGGTATTGGCTGCCGGTTACTTGGCCGCACCTGCGGGCTAGCATAAATGCTGTTTAAATCGATTTATGACCGATTTTATTGTTTGCCGCCTTCCTGCACCTTGAAATCTATTGGGTATTGGAAAAAGGTCAGAGACGGAATTCTTCACCGAGGTAAACACGCTTAACTTGTTCGTCAGCCAGGATTTCCTGTGGCGTACCGTGAGCGATTAAATGACCCTGGCTTACGATATAAGCCCGCTCACAGACGTCTAACGTTTCACGCACGTTATGGTCGGTAATAAGAACGCCAAGACCACTGTCGCGTAGATGTTCAATAATTTTTTTAATATCGATAACGGAAATCGGATCAACCCCGGCAAAAGGCTCATCCAGCAGAATAAACTTAGGATTTGCCGCCAGTGCACGGGCTATTTCAACACGGCGGCGTTCACCACCGGAAAGCGATTGCCCCAAGTTGTCACGTAAATGGGTGATATGGAACTCTTCCATTAATTCATCAGCCCGTTCCTCACGCTGCTCAACAGAGAGGTCTTTACGGATCTCCAGCACCGCCATTAAGTTGTTAAATACACTCAGGCGGCGGAAAATAGAGGCTTCTTGCGGTAAATAACCAATACCGCGACGAGCGCGTTCATGGAGAGGCAAGAGGCTGATATCTTCGTCATCAATCACAATACGCCCGGCGTCACGCTGGACAATGCCGACGACCATATAAAAAGTGGTAGTTTTCCCTGCGCCGTTCGGCCCAAGCAGGCCCACTATCTCACCGGATTTCACATTGAGGCTTACGTCTTCGACCACTTTACGGCCTTTGTACGCCTTAGCCAGCTTTTCTGCGATTAATGTTGCCATAAATGATTACTTACTCTTCTTTTGGCCTGAAGCTGCTGGCCCTTTGTCTTGTAATTGGGACGGTAATAACACGGTGGTGACGCGGTTGCCTTTATCACTGAAGGCTTCCATCTGCTGTTTTTTCACCAGATAAGTGATGCGATCACCTTTGATATTACTATCAAGTTGCTCCAGATAAGCATTGCCAGTCAACACCACAAAATCATTTGCGACTTCATAACGCAGTTTCTGCCCATGGCCTTTTACGGGTTTGCCACTGTCTTGCATCTGGTAGAAAGTGACTGGATTACCATAACCTTCAATGACCATTTTGCTTTGATCACCGCCTGGGCGCGTAACCACGACTTTATCAGCTTTAATCTCAATGGTACCTTGCTTGATAACCACATTGTCGGTAAATGTGACAGTATTGGCCTCCATATCTAACGCTTGTTTAACGGAGTCAACCGTGACGGGCTGATCAGTATCACCCGTTAACGCCAGAGCGGGCAGGCTTGCGGCCAAAAGTGAACTGGCAAGCAAAAAATGACGAAGTTTATTTTTGGATTTCATAAGAGGTTTTAACCTTTTCAATCAGCTCAGCGGTTTTGTCCCGCAAGTTCCCACGCATTTTCATGCCGTTAGATGTGAATCCAACACCAAAGAGGGTAACTTCATCGTCTGAGGATACATCCTGAGTGATCAAATTAACCTGGGCGTTATCGGTTTTAATTTTTTGTAACTGTGCGTCTGGTGTCAGGCTATCAACTTCAACATGACCATACAAATACAGCATCTTATCATTGGTCAATTTGGCGCGGTCGGCGCGCACTGTCCAAGTAGCGACTGCATTCTCCGCAAACAGAGTCATGACCGGTTTGGTAAACCAGGTTAACTCTTGAGTGCTGAAGTTTTGTACGTCTTCAGCCACCAATTTATAATTCAATTGCCCGACCGGATTGAATACCACGGTCACAGTATGCTGGCTCTGCGAAGAGGGCTCATTATCAGTGGCCACGGTTTGTGTGTCCTGCTGATTAAAGCCGGATATATTCCAGCCAATCAATGCCAAAGCAATCAGTGCCAAGGATAATGTTATCCATAGTCTTGTTTTACTCATATCGACAATCCTTTGGCACCTTCAAGTTTATCTTGAGCTAATAATATCAAATCACATATCTCGCGTACTGCACCGCGCCCGCCATGGATTCGCGTCACATAATGTGCCTTGGGAAGAAGTAACGGATGGGCATCCGCGACTGCAACAGATAACCCAACTTGTGCCATGACCGGCCAATCAATCAGGTCATCCCCAATATAAGCAACCTGCTCAGGCTGGCATGCTAATGCTACCAACAATTCGTTATAGGCCACCAGCTTATCAGATTGCCCTTGATAAAGGTGGGTAATGCCTAAGGTGTTGGCGCGGTCTTCCAGTAATTTTGCGCGACGGCCAGTAATAATGGCTACTTCAATACCTGAGGTTATCAGGCAGCGGATACCATAGCCATCACGCACGTTGAAAGCTTTCAGCTCTTCGCCCTGATTACCCATATAAATCAGGCCGTCGGACATCACACCATCGACATCACAAATCAGTAGGCGAATTTTCGCCGCACGTGACATCACAGTGTCGGCTACTGGTCCATAGCATGTGTCCTGATATACGGTGTCGCTCATTTTACCCTTCTTACTTGACGTTGCAGCGTTGTTAGCTGCTCTCTTTCACCCGAATCACTTACTAGTGTAAGCTCATCGGGATGCACTCGTTTGCTGCCTAGCTGCAACCCCAATTAATTTGGGAAACCCTTCTTACTTGACGTTGCAGCGTTGTTAGCTGCTCTCTTTCACCCGAATCACTTGACTATGCAAGCTCATCGGGATGCATTCGTTTGCAGCCTAGCTGCAACCCCAATTAATTTGGGAAACTCTTCTTACTTGACGTTGCGGCGTTGTTAGCTGTTTTATTCACCAGACAGTCCACGGTTAGACCACGCCGGCTCTCAGCATGTCATGCATATGCACCACACCCAGCAACTGATCGCCATCTGCGACCAATACGGCGGTAATATGGCGCAACTCCATCAGGTTGAGTGCATCCACAGCCAACATGGTTGGAGGGACTCGAATACCGCCACTGGTCATTACATCTGCAATTTTCGCGTTATTCAGATCGACACCCAAATCAAATATTCGGCGCAAGTCACCGTCGGTAAAGATACCTTTAATCATCATCAAATCGTCACAGATGACAGTTAAACCCAGATTCTTCCGAGTAATCTCCAGTAACGCATCGCGTAATGACGCATCGGGACTGATGTGCGGGAGCTCTGCACCAGTGTGCATGATATCGCTGATTCGCAACAGTAACTTGCGCCCCAGTGCTCCGCCTGGATGGGAGAGAGCAAAATCTTCTTGAGTGAAGCCTCGGGCCTGTAACAATGCAACTGCAAGCGCGTCCCCCATCACCAAGGTGGCTGTGGTACTGGTGGTCGGCGCCAACCCTAATGGGCAGGCCTCTTGTGGGACCTTGATGCACAAATGAATATCGGCCGCTTTACCCATGCTACTTTCAGGATTATTGCTCATGCAGATTAGCGGAATTTTTTGGCGCTTTAGAACCGGGATGAGAGCGAGGATCTCGTTAGATTCCCCTGAATTAGAGATGGCGAGCACAATATCTTGTGGCGTGACCATGCCGAGATCGCCATGACTGGCTTCACCGGGGTGGACGAAAAAGGCAGGTGTTCCCGTGCTGGCGAAGGTGGCGGCAATTTTGCAACCAATATGGCCAGATTTGCCCATCCCCATAACCACAACTTTGCCATGGCAGTTAAATATTGCATCGCAGGCTTTGGCAAAATCGTCATTAATATATTGATCGAGTTGTGCCAGTCCTTCGCGCTCAATCTGCAGCACCTGTTTACCCGCCTGTTGAAAATCCACTCTTGGCAATGAGTTAATACCCGACGGTGAATCAGTTGCTGGCTGTAAATCATAAGAAGACATACTTGGTTCCCATTGAATGAACATGGTTATGCCACATTAAAGGGTGCAAAAAACAGCACCGCTAGATAAGCGATAAACCCACATAATAACAGAGCACCTGCCATATGACCGATGCGATGTTTACGCCCCAGGCAAAGAAGGGTAAATATCACACTGACACCGAGCATCACCCAATAGTCGCGCTGGAAAGCTTCTGGATTAATATCGCCAGGGGAGAGCAGAGCAGGTACACCTAACACAATCACAATATTAAAAATGTTCGAACCGATGATATTGCCGACCGCCATATCATCTTCCCCTTTCAGCGCGCCAGCGATAAAAGTAGCCAGTTCAGGCAAACTGGTGCCAATGGCAATAACAGTCAGCCCTATAACCAGTTCACTGACACCTGCGACCCGGGCAATGACCGTGGCATTATCGATAATCATTTTGGCCGAGAGTGGCAAGATAATGAAAGCTAACACTAACCACAAAAGAGCGACGGTATTGCTACTGTCTTGAGGCAATTCAGCCAACTGTTCGCGAGTCAGGATGTCATTGCCTTCCACATGGGCCAGACGGGCAATTTTCAGCATCAGAATAATAAACGCCGCTGCTGCTACCAGCAAAATAATACCATCTCCACGGCTGAGATGGTTATCAGCCAGCAGGAAACCACATAGCACCGTCACTACCAGCATCAACGGTAATTCACGGCGTAAAATCTCTGATCGTACTGTTAATGGGCGTATAAGGGCTGCACCACCGACAATCAGCAGTAAATTGGTAATATTAGAGCCAAGCACATTCCCAACCGCCATATCGGTTTGATTATTCAGTGCTGCAGTCACCGAAACGATCAACTCAGGTAGCGATGTGCCGATACCGACGATGGTCATCCCAATAATAAGGGGGGGGATGCCGAAAGAACGGGATAACACAGCGGCGCCATAAACTAATCGATCAGCGCCATACACTAATAAGACCAAGCCGATGATTAATAGTGTTATCGCAAGAGGCATGCAGAGTCCTTTATTAGGTATAATCCCGATCCGTTGGTAGAAGCTGACTGTTGGTAACCCATTTTCGGTGGAAAACAGCTAGCCCATGGGTAAAAACCACTAACAGCGTTTTACGCTCTTTTTTGAGTTAACCCTAATTTTGACTGTGAGTGCCAGAAAAGTAAAACTTATGGCAACTTTGGCTACGAAAAAGTGACAATAAGTTGCCAAAATACTTCCCATTGTGCTCGTTGCCGCCATTTGATGTAGCATTGGCGCTCGGATGAGTAAATAAAGGCCTAAAGGGACGAATGATAATGAAGCAATTGTCGTCGAATTTGATAGAGATCCGCGGGATGAGTTTTACCCGTGGTGAGCGTCCGATATTCGCCGATATCAACATGACGGTCCCCCGCGGCAAAGTGACTGCGATTATGGGGCCATCAGGAATTGGTAAAACCACATTGTTGCGCCTGATCGGTGGGCAACTTGTACCGGATGCAGGTGAAATCTGGTTTGATGGTGATAATATTCCGGCGCTTTCACGTCAGCGTTTGTATGATGTGCGTAAGAAAATGAGCATGCTGTTTCAATCTGGTGCGTTATTCACTGATTTGACCGTGTTTGAGAATGTGGCTTTCCCATTACGCGAACATAGCCGTTTGCCGGAGGAATTGCTGCACAGTACGGTGATGATGAAGTTGGAAGCCGTGGGGCTGCGTGGGGCGGCTAATCTGATGCCTGCCGAACTTTCCGGCGGTATGGCGCGGCGTGCTGCACTGGCAAGGGCCATTGCCCTTGATCCTGAATTGATTATGTTTGATGAGCCATTTGTGGGTCAGGACCCTATAACTATGGGGGTGCTGGTAAAACTGATTGATGAGCTGAATCATGCATTAGGCGTGACTTGCGTGGTGGTTTCCCACGATGTGCCTGAAGTCCTTAGTATTGCTGATTATGCCTATATTGTTGCCGATCAGCATGTTATTGCCGAAGGAACACCGGAACAGTTGCAAGCCAATAGCGATATGCGGGTGCGCCAGTTCCTTGATGGTATTGCCGACGGGCCGGTGCCTTTCCGTTTCCCGGCCGGTGATTATAAAACTGAGCTGTTATACCCAAAGTAATTGGAGTTGCAGGTAGGCAGTAAGCGAGCTATCCCCGATGAACTTACTCGGTTAAGTGGTTCGGGAGTTATCGTAGCTAACCCCCTGTAGCTTTAAATACGAAGGAGATAGGCTGATGGAGTATTCATGTTAGTACAGGCGTTAGCGTCTTTAGGGCGTAGGGGCATTAATGTCAGCGCATCCTTTGGTCGCGCGGGTTTAATGTTATTCAATGCCCTTGTCGGGCGGCCTGAACCGCGAAAACAATGGCCATTATTGGTTAAACAGCTCTATAGCGTCGGTGTGCAATCGCTACTGATTATCGTGGTTTCCGGTCTGTTTATCGGCATGGTTCTGGGGTTACAGGGCTTTTTGATCCTCACCACATACAGTGCTGAAGCCAGTCTTGGGATGATGGTGTCTTTATCACTGCTACGTGAGTTGGGGCCAGTGGTAACCGCACTGTTGTTCGCCGGTCGCGCCGGTTCTGCTCTAACCGCGGAGATTGGCTTGATGAAAGCCACTGAACAGATTTCCAGTTTGGAAATGATGGCAATCGACCCGCTGCGTCGAGTGGTGGCTCCCCGGTTCTGGGCAGGTCTTATCAGTATGCCATTATTAACCGCTATTTTTGTTGCCGTCGGTATCTGGGGTGGCTCTGTGGTGGGGGTTGACTGGAAAGGGATCGATGGCGGTTTCTTCTGGTCGGCGATGCAAAATGCTGTGGAGTGGCGTACCGATTTACTGAATTGCCTAATTAAGAGTCTGGTATTTGCTATTACTGTGACCTGGATTGCGCTGTTCAATGGTTATGATGCGATCCCAACATCTGAAGGGATTAGCCGGGCAACGACCCGTACCGTAGTGCATTCATCGCTGGCGGTATTGGGATTGGATTTTGTGCTGACAGCACTGATGTTTGGGAATTGAGTCGATGCAAACGAAGAAAAGTGAAGTCTGGGTAGGTTTGTTTATACTGATTGCTATTCTGGCGGTCGTATTTCTCTGCCTGAAGGTTGCGGATATCAAATCAGTAGGCAACCAGCCGACTTATCGAATTTATGCAACGTTTGACAATGTGGGTGGTCTGAAAACCAATTCGCCGGTCAAAATTGGCGGTGTTGTGGTGGGGCGGGTGGCTGACATCACGCTGGATACCAAAAACTACAGCCCACGTGTGGCGATAGATATTCAGCAACGTTATAACCATATCCCGGATACCAGCTCTTTGGCGGTACGCACTTCTGGCTTATTGGGTGAACAGTTCCTGGCACTAAATGTCGGTTTTGAAGACCCGGATATGGGCACCACTATTTTGAAAGATGGCGGTATAATTCAAGACACCAAATCTGCACTGGTGTTGGAAGATCTTATCGGCCAGTTCTTGTACAAGAGTGGCGGGGATGGTAATTCTGATGCGCCAGCAAGTGAGCCAGTAGCCCCAACGGCAGCGACGCCCACTCCGACAGATAACGGCAGCTTACCTGCAACTCAACATCCTTAAGAGGGTCTCTGAATGTTTAAACGTTTACTTATGGTTGCGTTGCTGGTGGTAGCACCACTGGCGAATGCTGTCGATCAAACTAATCCATACCGAATGATGGATGAAGCCGCGCAAAGAACATTCACGCGCTTAAAAACCGAACAACCTAAGATCAAACAGAACCCAGACTATTTGCGCACCATCGTACGTGAAGAACTGTTGCCATTTGTCCAGATCAAATACGCCGGTGCGTTAGTCCTGGGTAGCTATTATAAAGCGGCGACCCCTGCGCAGCGCGAAGCGTACTTCAATGCGTTCAGTCAATATCTGGAACAGGCTTACGGTCAGGCATTGGCGCTGTACCACGGCCAAACTTACGATGTTGCACCAGACCAACCACTGGGTGATGCCAATATTGTTGCTATTCGCGTGACTATTCTTGATCCAAATGGCCGACCACCTGTGCGTTTAGATTTTCAATGGCGTAAAAATAGCCAAACCGGTAACTGGCAGGCGTATGACATGATAGCCGAAGGGGTTAGCATGATTAGTACTAAGCAAAATGAGTGGGCTTCTATCCTGCGTCAGCAAGGGGTTGATGGCCTGACTAAGCAGTTGTTGATCGCCGCGAAACAGCCAATTACGTTAGATAAGCAATAATTATGGTAGATAAATTGAGCTGGCAGTCACAGCAAGAAACGCTGGTGCTGCGAGGTGAATTAGATCGTGAAACACTGTTACCACTTTGGCAGCAGCGTGAGGCGTTATTGGCGGGTAAGACTCATATTGATGTCAGCCAATTACAGCGTGTCGACTCATCCGGTCTGGCATTGCTGGTGCACTTTCGCGAACTGCATTCTCTTCATGAACCGGCAGGCAAACAAAGTGTCTCATTAACGATTACTGGTGTCAGTGATCGGTTGTCTACTCTAATTGAGCTGTACAACCTCCAGCACATCATTCCGGTAGAAATGGCTCGTTAGTTAAGTTCGCGGCTTTCTGTGTCGTCTATACCAAAAGCTATACCCAGGTAAGAAGGGTATAAAAGCCAAAGATATTCAAAGGCCCCTGTGCGTAACAACGAAACAGGGGCTTTTCTTTAGTTTCGGAGCTCGCCGTATTCCACTAATATGTTTGGCTGGCTATGCTTCACTTAAAAATAACGATCCTCTTAAAATAGAATGAATCTTATGGATACTAACGAAATTAAAGACGTGCTGATGCAAGCATTAGCATTACAAGAAGCGCATGTTACCGGTGATGGCAGCCACTTTCAGGTGATTGCTGTCGGTGAGTTATTTGCCGATATGAGCCGGGTGAAAAAACAGCAGGCTGTGTATGCGCCTTTGATGGAATATATCGCTGATAACCGTATTCATGCCTTATCAATTAAGGCCTATACGCCGCAAGAGTGGCAACGGGATCGCAAACTAAACGGCTTTTAATGCTGTTGGCCCGGGAGCTGTTTAACGAAGCGTCGACAGTTCTAAGGCGGGCAGTAAATTCGAATTGACAACAGAGAGTGGTCACAATGGATAAATTTCGTGTGCAGGGGCGGACTCGCCTAAGCGGTGAAGTCACTATTTCAGGAGCGAAAAACGCCGCATTGCCAATAATGTTTGCTGCATTGCTGGCTGAAGAACCAGTAGAGTTGCAAAATGTCCCACAGCTAAAAGACATTGATACCACCATTAAGCTGCTCAGCCAATTAGGCACAAAAATTGAGCGTAATGACTCTGGTTCAGTTTTTGTTGATGCCAGCGGCGTGGATGAGTTTTGCGCTCCTTATGATTTAGTCAAAACCATGCGTGCCTCTATTTGGGCGTTGGGGCCACTGGTTGCCCGTTTTGGCAAAGGCCAGGTTTCTTTACCCGGCGGCTGCGCTATCGGTGCGCGTCCGGTTGATTTGCATATTTCCGGTTTGGAACAACTGGGTGCTGAAATCAAGCTGGAAGAGGGCTATGTTAAAGCGTCCGTCGATGGCCGCCTGAAAGGCGCGCATATCGTCATGGATAAAGTCAGCGTTGGCGCGACTGTTACCATTATGAGTGCTGCCACATTAGCTGAAGGCACCACCGTAATTGAGAATGCGGCCCGTGAGCCAGAAATTGTCGATACGGCTAATTTCCTCAATACGCTGGGTGCGAAAATCAGTGGTGCAGGTACTGACAGAATTACCATCGAGGGCGTTGCTCGCTTGGGTGGTGGTGTTTATCGTGTGCTGCCTGATCGCATTGAAACCGGTACTTTCCTGGTTGCCGCGGCCATCTCTGGTGGTAAGGTTGTGTGCCGTCAAACTCGGCCTGATACGCTGGATGCGGTATTGGCTAAACTGCGTGAAGCGGGTGCTGATATTGAGATTGGCGACGACTGGATAAGCCTTGATATGCACGGGCAGCGTCCGAAAGCGGTTACGCTACGCACTGCGCCGCACCCTGGTTTTCCAACCGATATGCAGGCTCAATTCAGCTTATTGAATTTGGTGGCGGAAGGAACCGGTGTTATCACTGAGACCATTTTTGAGAACCGCTTCATGCATGTGCCTGAGCTTATTCGGATGGGCGCACATGCAGAAATCGAGAGCAATACCGTGATTTGTTATGGTGTTGAGCAACTATCAGGTGCCCAGGTGATGGCCACTGATTTGCGTGCTTCAGCCAGTTTGGTATTAGCGGGCTGTATTGCTGACGGGGTAACTATCGTTGATCGTATTTATCATATCGACCGTGGCTACGAGCGTATCGAAGATAAATTGCGTGCCTTGGGTGCCAAGATTGAGCGTATAAAAGGCGAATAAACCCGCTAAAACGCAAGAAAAACAGATGCCAGCCGATGATATCGCGCTGGCATTTTTTATGGCTAAACTCTTCTTCTATCACGACGTAAGTGCAGTTGGCTGCTTTTTTACCCGAATTTCAAGATGACTATTACGGTTGTGGGGTTGTCTGATGACCTAGCACGGCATTTTGATCTAACTCGCTGATAGTGATTTGTGCCGTCATCTGTTGGCCGTTACGTAACAATAAGATAGGGATGGTGGTGCCGGGGCGGATTTCTGCTACCTGATCCATAGTTTCGATAACGGATGTCGCCGGTTTATTATTAACACTAAGGATGATATCGCCAATTTGCAGACCTGCATCTACTGCGGGGCCATGAGCTGATATGTCATTGACCTTAATCCCATGCACCCGATCCGTACTATTGCCGCTGGCATTGAAGGGCGGATATTCCTCGCCGGTAACTCCGATATAGCCACGTATCACTCGACCGTCACGGATAAGCTTCTCCATCACTTTGGTCGCAAGTGCTGTCGGAATCGCAAAACCAATCCCTTCCGGTGTTTCGCCGTTACTGCTCTTATCAAAGGACAGAGTGTTAATTCCCATCAGTTCGCCCAAGGTATTCACCAGCGCACCGCCAGAATTCCCCTGATTGATTGAAGCATCGGTCTGAAGGAAGTTTTGTCGCCCGGAATCACTTAAACCAATACGCCCAGTGGCGCTGATAATCCCTTGGGTGACGGTTTGGCCAAGGTTATAAGGGTTACCAATTGCCAGCACGACATCACCGATATGGGGGGCACGATTAATATTGATTGGAATTACTGGTAGGTTCACCGCATCAATTTTTAGTACCGCTAAATCAGTTAAGCCATCGGAACCCACGAGTAATGCCTCGGATACTCGGCCATTTTGTAGTGCCACAATTATCTGTTCAGCATTATTGATAACGTGCTTGTTGGTAAGGATATATCCCTTATCACTCATGATTACGCCAGAACCCAATGTACGAATAGCCAGTCCATCTTGTGTCGAGCTTAGGCTACGGTTATAGACATTAACCACCGCAGGGGCAGCTCTGCGTACCGCCTGGTTATAACTGGCTGGAACCTCTTCATCTATGCTATTGCTCTTGCCGGAAAAGATATGACCCGGACTACGGAGCATAGGTATTGCGACCAGCAAGACACCGGCAATAATTAGCCCCAAAATAATAGAACGCAATAGCTTAAGAAACATGAGGTTTAAGGCGTAAATGAATGGATGACAGGAGGATAGCATGAGTTTGGCGGACACAGCATTGTGCTGTGTCCGATTTTTCTGCAAATTAGCGTATTAACAGGTAAATATTCTCTTCACCGCGCACAATATTCAGTGCAATTACCGCCGGTTTCGCATCAAGGGCTTTGCGCAACTGAGTAATATCCTGAACCCGGACACGGTTTACAGCAATAATCACATCATCTTTCTGCAAACCAGATTGCGCTGCAGGTGAGCCTTTGGTCACGCTCTCAACTTTGATGCCCTTACTGCCCCCTTTTATTTCCCCATTGCTCAGGGATGCACCCTGCAATGATGGCGATAAGGTTTCTGCGCTAGTTGACGTTGGGCTGCTGTTTTCCAGGGTTACGGTGACTTCAAGCGGTTTCCCATCGCGCAGCATGCCAACTTTAATGGCTTTACCTGGCCCGGTGGTGCCCACTTTGGCCCGCAACTCAGCAAAGCTACTGATGGGTTTCCCATCAACAGAAACCAACACATCACCGGCTTTGATGCCTGCTTTAGATGCGGCTGATTTTGGTAGCACTTCACTGACAAAAGCACCACGCTGAGCATCAATATTAAAGGCTTTGGCCATGTCAGCGGTCATTTCGCTGCCACGAATGCCCAACAGCCCGCGCTTCACTTCGCCAAACTCAATCAATTGTTGGCTGAGGTTTTGCGCCATGTTACTTGGAATAGCAAAGCCGATACCGATGTTGCCGCCACCTGGGGCCAGAATTGCGGTGTTAATCCCAATCAATTCACCATTGAGGTTAACTAGCGCGCCGCCAGAGTTACCACGGTTGATGGAGGCGTCGGTCTGGATAAAGTTTTCCAACCCTTCCAAATTCAAGCCACTACGACCCAAGGCTGAAATAATCCCCGATGTTGCTGTTTGCCCCAGACCAAATGGATTACCGACAGCAACGGCAAAATCACCCACTCGCAGGTTATCGGAATCGGCCATTTTAATCGCGGTCAGATTTTTGGCATCGGTTAACTGCAATAACGCGATATCGGTTTGTTCATCACGTCCTAGCAGCTTCGCATCATATTCACGACCATCATTGAGCTGAACGCGAATTTTATCCGCATTATTGATAACGTGGTTGTTTGTCAGCACATAGCCTTTTTCGGCATTAATGATAACACCCGACCCTAACCCCTCGAATGGACGGCTGCTTTCTTTACCGGCGGGTGCATTCGGGCCAAAGAAGAATTTGAATTCTTCTGGCAAACGTTGCTGTTGTGCCTGTGTTCCTGACACATGAACACTGACTACCGCGGGCAAAACTTTTTCCAACATCGGTGCCAGGCTAGGGACTGCCTGCCCGGCTACTGCCGCTGGGAGAGCTGCTGCGTTCACCATTGGAACAGACGCGAGACCTAAGCCGACACTCAATGCCAGCGCACTAAGAAATAATGACTTTTTCTTCATTGATTTAAACTCTCTCAATACCTAACGGTGAATGAATAGGATGGATGGCTGTTACAGGCCCGTTGTAAATTAAGACTCTGGATTAGCTAAAAAATTCACTTATTTCAAAAGGCTACTGCTGTCCTAAATATAAGCATCCTAAGATATGGCTTGATATAAGGCTCGCTATGAAGCAATTCAAGGAGAGGTAAGTATAGAAGTGTAAATGTACTGACCACGGTAATGTGAGATACACCCCACCGTAGTCAGTATGATAGCTAAACGTGTGCTTAATCGCGGGTCTGATGCTCCGGGCGTAATAACCCCGATGCGCCTTCAGAGTAATCCCGAGGTGGCATTTTTACCGGTGCCTGATCATTATCTGCTTCAGATTCAGTCAGACGGTAGCGGAACGGGTTATCTTGCAGTGGCAAGTCCGGTAATAAGTTATTGGAGCTTTTCGCCATATGTTGGTAGAGCTGGCGATAGTCGCGAGCCATATTATCCAACAACTCAGCACTGCGGGCAAAATGCCCAACCAGTTCCTGACGGTATTCTTCCAAATCAGTTTTGCTTTTCTCCAGCTCATTTTGCAGCACTTGCTGCTGACGCAATTTGCGGTTGCCAAAGCGCATAGCCACCGCGCCAATCACGATACCAACAACCAACCCAATAAGCGCATACTCCCAGGTCATGATGACTCCTTTTTTGACTTCATTGTTCAGCAGGACTTTTTCACTTAATAATACCCACTATAACCGTTAACCTTGTCGGAGTGGAATCCTGATGCAACTTTGCTTATGGTTATCAGGCTTTCTTCGCAGTGGCAGTGTCGGTAAATGCGGCGATTGCCCGATAAATCAGCAACAAAGTCGCGCAAAAAGTAGATAACTATTTTATCAGGGATTGTTGATAAACATGCAACCAAGTACACCTACAGCACTTTACCAGCAGGCACTTGATGCTGGCGACTACCAACCTGATGAGGTACAACGGCGTGCTGTAGCACGGTTGGATAGGCTTTATCAGGAACTAAATCAACGCCAGAGTATAGCGCCGACCAGCACGAGTCTGCGCGGGCGGCTGAACCGTTTGATTGGGCGAGCTGTACCCCGGCCCCCCATACGACCCGCCCAGGGGCTATATATGTGGGGCGGTGTTGGGCGGGGTAAAACCTGGCTGATGGATCTGTTTTTCCACAGCTTGCCGGGTGAGCGCAAGCTGCGACTGCATTTCCATCGTTTTATGCTACGGGTACATCAAGAACTGACTGAGCTGCAAGGTCATGAAAATCCGCTGGAGATTATTGCCGACGGTTTCAAAGCGCAGACTGATGTGCTGTGCTTTGATGAGTTTTTTGTCTCAGATATTACTGATGCCATGTTACTGGCGACATTGCTGGAGGCACTCTTTGCCAGAGGTATCACGTTGGTTACCACCTCCAATATTCCACCGGATAATTTGTATCATAACGGTTTACAGCGTGCCCGCTTCTTGCCAGCCATTGAATTGATTAAACAGTATTGTGATGTGATGAATGTCGATGCGGGGATTGATTACCGCCTGCGGACCCTGACTCAGGCAAATCTTTATCTGACGCCCTTGAATCCACAAACTGAACAGGCGATGGACGATATTTTTGTCAAACTAGCCGGTAAAGAGGGGGACCAAGCGCCGATACTGGAAGTAAATCATCGGCCATTGCCTGCTATTTGTTCAGCACAGGGTGTTCTGGCGGTAGATTTCCATACATTGTGTGAAGAAGCCCGCAGCCAGTTGGATTACATTGCGCTATCCAAACTCTATCACACGGTATTACTGCACAACGTCCACCGCATGGAGACGCGAGATGAGAATACGGCCAGGCGTTTTCTGGCACTCGTGGATGAGTTTTATGAACGGCGGGTAAAATTGATTATTGCGGCAGAAGTATCAATGTTCGATATTTATTGCGGTGAGCGCCTTAAATTCGAATATCAACGCTGTTTATCGCGGTTACAAGAGATGCAAAGTGAAGAGTATCTCTCTTTACCGCATCTGCCATAGGGATAATCTGCACGACCGTTATTCACTTCTGACCAGCTAAAATGCTATTCTGTGGTGGGCGATTTTCCTTCGCCCTAACTTAACATGTTTAATTTATACCTTTCTCGTCAAAAACAGTTCGATTTTTAACGTCGACTTCTCTATAATCTTGCGACCCCACGTTACAACAAAGTTTTTTTCCCAAAAACTTTGATAGTGCCGGCATTGGCTATTCGAAGGGGTAGGTTTGCTGGACTGATGGTCGTGTGAGCCTCAACTGTTTTTGAACGTTTGGGTGTTCACCAACGTGTAACTTATTAATTGGGTAAGCTTTTATAATGAAAACTTTCACAGCGAAACCAGAAACTGTAAAACGTGACTGGTATGTTGTTGACGCGAACGGTAAGACCTTAGGTCGCCTCGCTACTGAACTGGCTAGTCGCCTACGCGGCAAGCACAAGGCGGAATACACCCCGCACGTTGATACTGGTGATTACATCATCGTTCTGAACGCAGAAAAAGTTGCTGTAACCGGTAACAAGCGTACAGACAAGATTTATTACCGTCATACCGGCTACGTCGGTGGTATCAAACAAGCGACCTTTGAAGAGATGATTGCCCGCAGTCCTGAGCGTGTGATTGAAATCGCGGTTAAAGGCATGCTGCCGAAGGGTCCGCTGGGCCGTGCAATGTTTCGTAAACTTAAAGTTTACGCAGGTACTGAGCACAATCATGCGGCGCAGCAACCGCAAGTTCTGGACATTTAATCGGGATTATGGCAATGGCTGAAAATCAATACTACGGCACTGGTCGCCGCAAAAGTTCTGCTGCACGCGTTTTTCTTAAGCCGGGTAGCGGTAATATCGTTATTAACCAACGTAGCATCGAAGAGTACTTCGGTCGTGAAACTGGCCGTATGGTTGTTATGCAACCGCTCGTACTGCTAGATATGGTTAGCAAGTTTGACATGTACATCACTGTTAAAGGTGGTGGTATTTCTGGTCAAGCTGGTGCTATCCGTCACGGTATTACCCGTGCACTGATGGAATATGACGAGACTCTGCGCCCAGAACTGCGTAAAGCTGGCTTCGTAACGCGTGATGCGCGTGAAGTTGAGCGTAAGAAAGTGGGTCTGCGTAAAGCACGTCGCCGTCCACAGTTCTCCAAACGTTAATTTTTTGCCTTTATGGCATCAGATTAATGGCAAAAACCCGGTGTCTCACCGGGTTTTTTTATGCCTGAAAAACCACTTTTCATAGCATCACATATTATATTTTCGTTGCTAAACCGTTGTCTGATAAACAATTAATCACGAAATCGCAGCACCATCCCCACAAAACATGCAAAATCTGGTAAACTATCACCCACTTTTGTGCCTGTTCGGCGAACTGTTGGCGTCCGTGTATCTCCCTGGCTGAATAACTATCTCGACCAAGGCTTATTTACGGCAACAGCTGTCGAGATGACGAACCGGCGGTAAAACGACTCAGGATAGCAACCTAACCGTGGGCTATTCGCACTGTTTTCTAGATAATCTTGGAGGTTTTCATGGCTGTCGCTGCCAACAAACGTTCGGTAATGACGCTGTTTTCCGGCCCGACCGACATTTTTAGCCATCAAGTACGTATCGTACTGGCGGAGAAAGGTGTCAGTGTTGAGATTGAGCAGGTTGAAGCTGGTAATCTGCCGCAGGACCTGATTGACCTCAATCCCTACCAGACCGTTCCTACTTTGGTTGATCGCGAGTTAACATTGTATGAATCCCGTATCATCATGGAGTATTTGGATGAGCGTTTCCCTCATCCTCCATTGATGCCGGTATACCCTGTTGCACGTGGTAGCAGTCGTTTGATGATGAATCGCATCGAGAAAGACTGGTATTCCCTGATGCATAAGATCGAACAAGCTAATGCTCAGGAAGCTGAAGCAGCCCGCAAGCAGCTACGTGAAGCTCTGTTGTCTATCGCGCCGGTATTTAATGAAATGCCTTTCTTTATGAGCGAAGAATTCAGCTTGGTTGATTGCTATCTGGCTCCGCTGCTGTGGCGTTTACCTGTCTTAGGTATCGAGTTAACCGGTGCTGGCTCTAAAGAGTTGAAGGGTTATATGACACGTGTGTTTGAGCGTGATGCGTTCCTGGCTTCCCTGACTGAAGCTGAACGTGAAATGCACCTGAAAACCCGAGGTTAACTGTTATGGAGATGTCGGATATGTCTCCGCGCCGTCCCTATCTGTTGCGCGCATTTTACGAGTGGTTGATTGATAATCAACTGACTCCGCATCTGGTTGTGGATGTCACCCGGCCGGGTGTTTCGGTGCCGATGGAATTTGCCCGTGATGGGCAGATTGTATTGAATGTAGCACCGCGTGCCGTGGGTAATTTGGAGCTGGGTAACGAGGGTGTAAGTTTCAATGCCCGTTTCGGTGGCGTTCCTCGTCAAGTTACCGTGCCGATGGCTGCGGTAATGGCTATCTATGCGCGTGAAAACGGCTCTGGCACTATGTTTGAGCCTGAAGAAGCTTACGATTCTGATGCTGATGGCAATTTTGAGGCTTTCACAGAGGAAGGCAGCGAGACGGCACCGGCTGAGAACCTGACATTAGTCACTGGTGATACTCAGGTATCACAGGACGATAGTCATTCCCCGGATGATGAGCCACCAAAACCGCCACGTAGCGGTGGTCGCCCAGCATTACGGGTTGTTAAGTAACGAACAACACTGTTCTCTTGCACCAAGCGTTACCATACCCAATAAGGGCGGCATTAGCCGCCCTTATTATTTCTGCCAAATAACCAATAATTAAGACAGTTTTTTCAACTCAGCCAGACAACTATCACGTTGACTCATCATATCGCTATTTCTGATAGTCGATAAGGTATGAGATGCGCGCTGTTGGAAGCTGGCTTTGGCGGCACTGTCTTTGACATCTGCCGGTGCGGTACAAATATCTGATACTGTCAGTGTTTTACTGTCGCTCACCGCTTTTAGTACTGCGGCCGGATTATAAATCAGTGCAGAAGAGAGTGCCGATTTCACCCCAGCAGTGAAATTCGCATTACCGGCATCGACCAGTTTAGGGGCCATGGCAATCCAGTTGTCATCACCCAGCTTAATATTATTTTCTACCGCAGGCAGTTGCCCCGCTTTTGCCAGCTCGGCTACCACAGCGCGCGCGCCACGCGCCTCAATATTATAACCAACTTCTTGATAATTCAAAGACATAGCCAATGCGCTGCTGCTGATCGCCAGCAAGCCGCCAGCAATAAAAAGTAAGTGAGATTTCATAACAGATAATCCTTTATTTAAAACAAGGCGTAATAATAAGGCTAGCCATGGGGTCAGGCCAAAAAACATAGATACAGAAAGTATAAGTACGGAAAGCATAAACCTATCGGAGCTCGGCCTTTACTATAGCGCTTCAGCTATAAATTGCTGCAAATAAGGTGGTTGAGATTGTTACAAAATCTTGAGTTGAAGTGGATGTGCGTGGAAAAAAAGCAGTAAAAAGGGCTGGATAACCAGCCCTCTAGTGTTAAGTCTATGGCAGGATACTTTTACTGTCAGACTTCCAGATAATTCATGATGCCATCTGCTGCTTTGCGGCCTTCGGCGATGGCTGTCACCACCAGATCAGAGCCACGGACGATATCGCCACCGGCAAAGATTTTCGGGTTACTAGTCTGAAACGCATTATCAGTGCTATCAGGGGCCACTACGCGGCCCTGCTTATCCAATGCCACGTCATGCGCCGCCAACCACTCCATGCTGTGTGGACGGAAGCCAAATGCCATTATGACTGCATCTGCTGGCAGCACATGTTCAGACCCTGGGATCTGCTCAGCCACGCTGCGGCCTTGTGCATCAGGTGCGCCCAGTTGGGTACGAACCATCTTCACACCACAGACGTTGCCGTTGTTGTTAACTTCGATGCTTAATGGTTGCAAGTTGAATTTAAACTCAACTCCTTCCTCACGGGCGTTTTTCACTTCCCGCTTGGAACCTGGCATGTTGACCTCATCACGACGATAGGCGCACACCACATCTGTTGCCCCTTGGCGAATCGATGAACGCACACAGTCCATTGCGGTATCACCGCCGCCCAGCACCACGACACGCTTACCTTCCATATTGATATATGGCTCGTGGACGGTCGCATCAAAGCCCATCAACTGCTTGGTATTGGCAATCAGGTATGGCAGCGCATCATAGACACCCGAGGCATCTTCATTTGCCAGACCACCGCGCATCGATTGGTAAGTACCCACACCGAGGAACACCGCGTCATACTCCTTCAGCAGCGCATCCATGGTGATATCTTTACCGATTTCAGTATTGAGTTGGAATTCGATACCCATCTCGGAGAAGATTTTACGGCGCTTAATCATCACTTCTTTTTCCAGCTTAAAGGCTGGAATACCGAAGGTCAGCAAGCCGCCAATCTCTGGATGGCGGTCAAATACCACGGCTTGTACGCCGTTGCGTGCTAATACGTCGGCACAGGCCAGCCCGGCAGGGCCAGCACCGATCACCGCGACACGTTTACCGGTCGGGTGAACATGCGACATATCAGGCTTCCAGCCCATCTCAATGGCTTTATCGCTGATGTAGCGCTCGATGTTGCCGATAGTCACCGCACCGAATTCGTCGTTCAGGGTACAAGACCCTTCGCACAGACGGTCCTGTGGGCACACACGGCCACACACTTCCGGTAAGCTGTTGGTCTGGTGGGCCAGATCCGCCGCTTCCATGATGCGCCCTTCGTTGGCCAGTTTCAGCCAATTAGGAATGTAGTTATGAACCGGGCACTTCCATTCGCAATAAGGGTTACCACAAGACAGGCAGCGGTCTGCCTGTGCTTTGGCCTGGGTTTCCGAAAACGGCTCGTAAATCTCAACAAATTCAATTTTACGGATCTTCAGCGGCTTTTTTGGCGGATCTACGCGCTGTAGGTCGATAAACTGATAAACATTCTGACTCATTTCAACCCCTTACTGCGCTTGAACCCGCAGCTCGGCTGCGGAACGGCTACGGTGGCCCAACAGTGCTTTCACGTCGCTGGATTTCGGTTTAACCAAAGCAAATTTGGTCACCCACTCTGGCCAGTTAGCCAGAATTTCTTCGCCACGGCTAGAACCGGTCAACTGAACATGCTCAGTGATCAGCCCACGCAGATGCTCTTCATGGATTGCCAATTGATCAACATCCAGGACTTCCACCAGCTCAGGGTTAACACGTTTACGGAATTCACCATCTTCATCAAGAACATAAGCAAAACCGCCGGTCATACCAGCACCGAAGTTAATCCCAGTGCGACCCAGTACGCAGACAATACCACCAGTCATGTATTCACAGCCGTTATCACCGATACCTTCAACAACGGTGATAGCCCCAGAGTTACGCACGGCGAAACGCTCACCTGCACGGCCTGCGGCGAATAATTTGCCGCCAGTCGCGCCATAGAGACAGGTGTTGCCGACAATGCTGGCCTCATGGCTGCGGAAGTTAGAGCCGACAGGAGGGCGCACTGCAATACGGCCACCGGCCATCCCTTTACCGACATAGTCGTTGGCATCACCGGTCAGGGTTAACTCAACGCCACCGGCATTCCAGACACCAAAGCTTTGACCGGCAGTACCGGAGAAATAAGCTTTGATGGGGTCGGTTGCCAGACCTTGATCACCATGTTTAGTGGCAATCGCGCCCGACAGCGCGGCACCTACGGAACGGTCAGTATTACGGATATCGAAGTAGAATGTCTTGCTGTGTTTCGCTTCAATGTGCGGTTCAGCTTGCGACAGTAACTCTTTGTTCAGTATGCCTTTATCGAACGGAGGGTTACTTTCGGTACAATATAGTGCCTTACCCGGATGTGGCGTAGCGGTTTTCAGCATCGGCGACAGGTCCAGTTTATTCTGTTTGGCTGAGATGCCATCCAGCTCCAGCAGCATGTCAGTACGACCAATTAAATCAACCAGTTGGCTTACACCCAACTCAGCCATGATTTCACGGGTTTCCCGCGCGATAAACTGGAAGTAGTTAACCACCCTTTCAGGCAAGCCGTGATAATGGTCACGACGCAGTTTTTCATCCTGAGTTGCTACACCGGTGGCGCAGTTATTCAGGTGGCAAATACGTAAGTATTTACAACCGAGTGCCACCATAGGCCCGGTACCGAAGCCGAAGCTTTCTGCACCCAGAATCGCGGCTTTAACAATATCGACGCCGGTTTTCAAGCCACCATCCACTTGTAGACGGATTTTATGGCGCAGGCCGTTGGCAACCAGCGCTTGTTGCGTTTCAACTAATCCCAGCTCCCACGGGCAACCGGCATATTTCACTGAAGAGAGCGGGCTGGCACCGGTACCACCGTCGTACCCAGCAATGGTAATCAGGTCGGCATAAGCTTTCGCTACACCGGTAGCAATGGTACCCACGCCCGGCTCAGATACCAGTTTCACCGAAATCAAAGCTTTCGGATTGACCTGTTTCAAGTCGAAAATGAGCTGTGCCAGGTCTTCGATTGAGTAAATATCATGGTGCGGTGGTGGGGAGATCAATGTTACTCCCGGTACGGAATAGCGCAGTTTGGCGATATAGGGTGTGACTTTATCACCCGGTAACTGGCCGCCTTCACCCGGTTTTGCACCTTGTGCCACTTTGATCTGGATAACATCGGCATTTACCAGATACGCCGGTGTCACACCGAAACGACCAGAGGCCACCTGCTTAATACGAGAAACTTTATTCGTACCGTAACGGGCTGGATCTTCGCCACCTTCACCGGAGTTAGAGAAGCCACCCAGACTGTTCATGGCGATAGCCAATGATTCATGGGCCTCCGGGCTAAGTGCGCCGATAGACATTGCCGCCGTATCAAAGCGAGTAAACAGTGATTCAGCCGGTTCCACTTGATCCACCGGGATCGGGGTGCCTTGCGGTTTAATGGCTAACAGATCACGCAGTGTGGCAATCGGACGCTCATTAACCAGCTTGGCATAAACCTGATAATCGCTGTATTCACCACTGTGAACCGCTTTTTGTAAGGTGCTGACCACATCCGGGTTATACGCATGGTATTCGCCGTTGTGAACAAACTTCAATAAACCGCCCTGATCCAACGGCTTGCGTTTCAGCCAGGCACGTTTAGACAGATTTTGCAGATCCTGTTGGAAATCACTGAAGCTAGCTCCACCGATACGACTGACCACGCCCTGGAAACAGAGATTAGACAAATCACGATGCAGGCCAACCGCTTCAAACAGCTTGGCACAGCGGTAAGAGGCCACAGTTGAAATGCCCATTTTGGACATAATTTTGTATAGGCCCTTGTTGATCCCATTACGATAGTTAAGCATCACATCGCGATACTTCTTATCAATCGCTTGGCTATCAACCAATTTAGCCAATGATTCATAAGCTAAATAAGGGTAAATCGCAGTCGCACCAAAACCGAGCAGCACGGCGAAGTGATGCGGGTCGCGGGCACTGGCAGTTTCAACAATAATGTTGGCGTCGCAGCGTAGATTTTTCTCAACCAGGCGGGTCTGGATAGCGCCGACAGCCATTGGTGCGGGTACCGGCAGGCGGTTAGGGGCGATGGCACGATCAGACAGTACCAGCATCACGGCACCGTCACGGACTTTGCGCTCTGCTTCTTCACATAATCTCAGAACTGCTTGTTCCAGGTCAGTTTCGGCAGGGTCAAAGGTCAAATCCACACGATCAGCACGATAATGTTCCCCTTCCAACGTGGTTAACTGTTGGAAATCAGAGAACAACAGGATCGGCGATTTAAAGCTCAGCCGGTGCGCCTGACCTTCTGCTTCGCAGAACACGTTCATTTCACGACCGATACTGGTCGCCAGTGACATAACGTGTGCTTCACGCAGTGGATCGATGGGCGGGTTGGTGACCTGCGCAAATTGCTGGCGGAAGTAATCGTAAATAATACGTGGGCCGCTGGATAGCACCGCAAATGGGGTATCATCGCCCATTGAGCCGGTGGCTTCCTGACCAATTTCACCCAGCACACGGATGACTTGGTCCAGCTCTTCACTGCTGTAACCAAATTGCTTCTGGTAGGTTTCCAGTGTCGAATCATCTAACTGACGGCTACCCACCTGATCTTCTGGCAGATCTTCGAACGGCACCAGACGCTTAACGTTCTTCTCCATCCACTCTTTATACGGGTGGCGGCTTTTCAGATCGTTATCCGTTTCGGCTGAATGGAGGATCTTACCGCTGCGGGTATCGATCACCATCAGTTCACCAGGGCCAACGCGACCTTTTTCAATCACTTCATCGGGCTGATAATCCCAGATGCCCACTTCAGAAGCACAAGTGATCAGCTTATCTTTGGTGATAACGTAGCGCGCAGGGCGCAAGCCATTACGATCAAGGTTACAAGCGGCATAACGGCCATCTGACATCACAATCCCGGCCGGGCCATCCCACGGCTCCATATGCATGGAGTTGAAGTCAAAGAAGGCGCGCAGGTCGGTATCCATATCTGGGTTGTTCTGCCAGGCCGGTGGCACTAACAGACGCATGGCACGAATCAAGTCCATACCGCCACTGAGGAACAGTTCCAACATGTTATCCAGTGAACTGGAGTCAGAGCCGGTCTCATTGACGAAAGGAGCCGCATCCTGCAAATCCGGGATTAATGGCGTTTTGAATTTATAAGCACGTGCACGCGCCCATTGGCGGTTACCGGCGATGGTATTGATTTCGCCGTTGTGGGCCAGATAACGGAACGGCTGAGCCAGTGGCCAGCGTGGCACGGTATTGGTTGAGAAGCGCTGGTGGAACAGGCAGATTGCCGACTCCATGCGCAAATCAGCCAAATCAAGATAGAAGCGCGGTAGATCCGCAGGCATGCACAAGCCTTTATAGATCGTCACCAGATTAGAGAAACTACATACGTAGAAATCTTTATCTTCTGAAATACGCTTTTCGATACGGCGACGCGCCACAAACAGGCGGCGCTCCATATCACGTGGACGCCAGCCAGCAGGGGCGTTCACAAAAATTTGTTCAATCCGAGGCAGGGAGGAGAGGGCAATTTCACCGAGAACATCCGGGTTGGTCGGCACTTCACGCCAGCCGATAATCGACAGCGTTTCGTTTTGCAATTCTTCTTCTACAATGCGGCGGCTTGCCTTGGCGAGTTCTTCGTCCTGACTGAGAAACATCATGCCTACGGCATAGTTTTTGGCCAAACGCCATCCGCGTTCTTCAGCGACCATCCGGAAAAAACGATCCGGTTTTTGTAACAACAAGCCACAACCGTCGCCGGTCTTGCCATCAGCAAGTATCGCGCCACGGTGTTGCATGCGGGCCAGTGCGTGTATAGCGGTACGCACTACCTTATGGCTAGGTTCGCCTTCTATGTGGGCGATTAGGCCGAAACCACAGTTGTCCCTCTCAAGGGATTTATCGTACAACATATCAGTGAACCTCCCCAGGCTCTGCGAGACTCTCACAAACCGACTCCAGAAGGACATGGTTACATCAGGCGGGGTGGGCTGAGAGCCGCGTATTTCGCGACAAATCTGCTTTTCCGCCCTCCGCCAATGGCCTCTTGTGACGGTTCTCACAAGTGGTATAAGACTTGTTTTAAGAGGGAGTCTTAAATTACTGCATAATTATGACTAGACGTTTGCCCGTCTAGAAAGCTTCCAGCGGACCTCCAACTTAGCGAGAAAGAATACTCAGGTCAAATATAGGCTTAAGATATATCTTTAAGGTAATAAATGGGGTTATCACAATGAAAAATATATATTTATTGGTACTTTTAACCCATCTCATACTCAATGAGATAGGCGTGAAATTGTGAGCTGTCTCACTATAGTGCAATCGACAAATCTCTGCACCATGCTAGTGCTGGCGGGGATGTTAGAATTAAACTCTGCTATTTAAATATTTATTGGTTTATTAAACTATTTTTCACTGAATTGTAATAGAAGCGCTAACAGGTTGGTGGAAATAAGAAAATTTAATCATTGGTCAAGTGATTTTATTTGCATTTATAATGAATGGTTATGCGAGGTTGCACCCAAGTGCGTGGGAGTTGATCTCTGTCATCACGAATTGCATCGCTAGCGGGTAGCCTTAAGCTCTTTTTGACAGGCAGTGCCAAGATTATGCAGTTGCAGAAATTAGTCAATATGTTTGGTGCGGATTTACAGCGCCGTTACGGTGAAAAAGTGCATAAACTCACGTTGCACGGCGGGTTTAGCTGCCCTAATCGTGATGGAACACTCGGTCGAGGGGGCTGTACCTTTTGTCAGGTGGCTTCATTTGCCGATGAGAACATGCAGCAACAGAGTATTGCGCAGCAGCTAGCGGCGCAGGCAAAAAAAACTAATCGGGCAAAACGTTACCTGGCCTACTTCCAGGCCTATACCAGTACTTATGCAGAGGTTAATGCTTTAGCTGTGATGTATGAACAGGCTTTAGCCGAAGCTGACATTGTCGGTTTGTGTGTGGGAACCCGGCCCGATTGTGTCCCGGATGCGGTATTGGATTTATTGAGTGGTTATCACCAGCAAGGTTATGAAGTCTGGCTGGAGTTGGGGCTACAGACCGCTAATGATAAAACGCTCAAGCGTATTAACCGTGGGCATGATTTCGCCTGTTATCAGCAAACAGCCCGCCGCGCCCGTGCCCGTGGGCTGAAAGTATGCTGTCATTTGATTGTCGGCTTACCCGGCGAAGATAAGCCACAGAATATGGCAACGCTAGAACAAGTGGTGGCAACCGGTGTTGATGGGTTAAAACTGCATCCGCTCCATATCGTGGAAGGTAGCACGATGGGAAAAGCATGGCGGGCAGGGCGGTTGGCGGAACTGGCGTTGGAACAATATGTTGTGACTGCGGGTGAAATGATCCGCCATACTCCAGCGCAGATTGTCTATCATCGGATCTCTGCCAGTGCGCGCAGACCCACGTTGTTGGCCCCGTTGTGGTGCGAGAATCGCTGGACCGGTATGAATGAGCTGAATAATTATATGCTGGCCCATGGCGGGCAGGCCTCTGCTTTATGACCGGCTACTGCGCGTCGCCATACTGAGATTGTGCAGTGCTCAAAATCCTCACGTACTGCGTGTACGCTCCGGTTTTTCCGCGCTGTACGCACTCAGTCTGGCTTAGCTCGCTACGCCGTAAGTTTTGACCCCCGCCTTATTTTGGCTATGCCTACCGTTTATTGGTAGATAATCAGTTTGTTTCCCAATCTCTCACCGTGATTTGCAATCTTTTCCACACTTCTAAGCAAGCCATCTTATCTCTTGGCGGTTTTACGGTATGATTTATACCCTTCGTCCTTGAAGCTACAGAGTTGTTAGCTGCGCTCGCTCACCCGAATCACTTACTTGTAGTTGACCCTACATGAAAAAGCTCATCGGGATTCGCTTGCTGGCTGCCTACCTGCAACTCCAATGACTTTGGGTGTAGATTCCAAGGCATATTCAGAAACACTGACAGGGGTTGCTATGAAGCAAATCAGGGTATTAGCCCAGTACTACGTTGATTTAATGGTTAAGTTAGGACTGGTTCGCTTCTCACTGCTACTGGCCTCTGTGCTGGTGTTACTGGCCATGGTGGTGCAGATGGCGGTGACGTTGGTGCTGAGTGGCTCTGTTGAAACCCTCGATCTGGTACGTTCCATTTTCTTTGGTTTGTTGATTACGCCTTGGGCAGTCTATTTCTTGTCGGTAGTGGTTGAGCAATTGGAAGAGTCGCGCCAGCGCTTATCGCGTCTGGTTGAAAAGCTTGAAGTGATGCGTTATCGCGATTTAGAGCTGAATAAACAACTGACCGAAAATATTGCTCAACTCAATCAGGAAATTGTTGAGCGTGAAAAAGCGGAAAAAGCGCACCTACAAGTGGTTGATAAACTAAAAGAAGAGATGGGACACCGTGAGCAGGCGCAGGTTGAGCTGGGGCAGCAGTCGGCGTTATTGCGATCCTTTTTGGATGCGTCGCCAGATCTGGTTTATTACCGCAATGAAGATAATGAGTTCTCTGGCTGCAACCGGGCGATGGAGCTGTTGACGGGCAAGAGTGAGAAACAGCTGGTTGGGCTGACGCCCAAAGATGTCTATGCGCCGGATATCGCCGAAAAAGTGATGGAAACCGACGAGAAAGTCTTCCGCCATAACGTCTCTCTTACCTATGAGCAGTGGCTGGTTTATCCCGATGGCCGCAAAGCCTGCTTTGAACTGCGTAAAGTGCCCTTTTATGATCGTGTTGGTAAACGGCACGGATTGATGGGGTTTGGGCGTGATATAACCGAGCGTAAGCGCTATCAGGATGCGCTGGAGAACGCCAGTAGGGATAAGACTACCTTCATCTCAACAATCAGCCACGAGCTGCGTACGCCGCTTAATGGCATTGTTGGCCTAAGCCGTATCCTGCTTGATACCGAATTAGACAGCGAACAGCTAAAGTATCTGAAAACCATTCATGTCAGTGCTATTACTCTTGGGAATATCTTCAACGATATTATTGAGATGGATAAATTGGAAAGGCGTAAAGTCCAGCTTGATAATCAGCCAATTGATTTTACAGGTTTTATGGCAGATCTTGAGAACCTTTCGGGCCTGTTGGTTCAGCCAAAAGGGTTGAAGTTCATTATGGAACCGCAATTGCCGCTGCCGGAGAAAGTGATTACCGATGGCACCCGCTTGCGCCAGATTCTGTGGAACTTAATCGGCAATGCCGTGAAATTTACTCAGCAAGGTAAAATTGTGGTGCGGGTACGGCGTGAGGGGAGTGACCGTTTGATCTTTGAAGTAGAAGATTCAGGTATGGGCATCCCCGAAGATGAACAGGATAAGATTTTCGCCATGTATTATCAGGTGAAAGATCGCAATGGTGGCCGCCCGGCAACCGGTACTGGCATTGGTCTGGCGGTATCTAAACGCTTGGCACAAAGCATGGGGGGCGATATTACGGTGAAAAGTACCCAAGGGGCCGGTTCATGCTTTACCTTGACCATTAAAGCACCTGCGGTGCAGCAAGCCGCGAGTGTGCCATCAGGCGATGACATACCTCTGCCTGCGTTGCATGTATTGCTGGTGGAAGATATCGAGCTGAACGTCATTGTCGCGCGCTCGGTATTGGAGAAATTAGGCAACAGCGTTGAGGTGGCAATGAATGGCCATGATGCACTGGCGATGTTTAAACCTGATGATTTTGATTTAGTGCTGTTGGATATCCAGTTGCCGGATATGAGCGGGTTGGACATTGCGCGCCAAATTCGGGCGGAATATGTGGCAGAGTCATTACCACCACTGGTGGCATTGACCGCCAACGTACTTAAAGACAAAAAAGAGTATTTAGATGCTGGGATGGATGACGTGCTGAGCAAGCCGTTGTCAGTTCCTGCGCTCACGGCGATGATTAAGCAATTTTGGGATCATAAGCCCTCAACCTCGGCGAAAAAACAGGAGCATAAAGTGATGCAAACCCATGAATCGTTACTTGATACTGCAATGCTGGAGCAATACATCGATTTGGTTGGCCCACAATTAATTCATCAAAGCCTGGAAATGTTTGAACAGATGATGCCCAGCTATTTGTCGGTGTTGGACTCAAACATGACGGCACGGGACCAAAAGGGTATTACCGAAGAGGCGCATAAGATTAAAGGTGCTGCCGGTTCTGTCGGTTTGCGTCATATCCAGCAGCTTGCACAGCAGATCCAAACCCCGACACTGCCAGCATGGTGGGATAACGTGCAAGATTGGGTCGATGAATTAAAATTAGAATGGCGCAATGATGTGCAGGTGTTACGTGAGTGGGCGGCGGAAGCTGAAAAAAAATAACCCCGACCGAGGCCGGGGTGCGCGAATACTGCGCCAACACCAGGGAAATCGTCAACCTGCGATACTCGTCATACTTCAAGTTACATGTGCGTTGGCTGATTTTATTCACCCCAGTCACTTACTTATGTAAGCCGCTGGGGATTCGCTCAGTTACCGCCTTCCAGTAATTCGAAATACTTAGGGTATATTATTTCGATTTCGAGTGGATTCGCAGGTTGTAAGGATTCTTCCATACATCATACAAGCAACAACATAGCAAATGTAAGCGCTCTTGTTACAAGATTCATTAAAATTTGTGATAGAGATTCGTCTTTGTCACTAGAACGGGTTAAGCGATTGACAGAGTAAGAAAAGGAGAGGTGTGATGAAAACGGTCGGTGTAGTGCTTAGTGGATGTGGGGTATTTGACGGTGCTGAGATACATGAGTCTGTCTTAACAATCCTGGCATTAGATCGTGCGGGCGCAAGTGTTTTGTTCTTCGCCCCCGATAAACCACAACTGCATGTTATTAATCATGTTACCGGCGAAGAAATGGTCGAGAAACGGAATGTGTTAGTGGAGTCGGCGCGCATTACTCGCGGCCAGATTAAGCCTCTTTCTTTAGCCAATTCAGAGCAATTGGATGCCTTGATTGTACCCGGTGGTTTTGGTGCCGCAAAGAACCTCTGCGATTTTGCAACTCAAGGTTCTGAATGTGTTATTGACCCAGATTTATATAAACTTATTCAATCAATGCATAAGTCAGGTAAACCAATTGGTTTTATGTGTATTGCGCCAGTGATGTTGCCAAAACTGTTGGGTAAACCGATCCGTCTGACAATTGGTAACGATCCCGATACTATTGATGCAATTGAAGTTATGGGTGGAGAGCATGTTATTTGCCCTGCCGATGACGTGGTGGTCGATGCTGAGAATAAAGTGGTCACCACACCTGCCTATATGTTGGCAACATCAATTTCTGAAGCGGCTAAAGGGATTGATAAGTTGGTAACTAAGGTACTGGATTTAACCGAATGACGTTAGCCAGACGCAGATTAAACCAGCTATGGTATTGGGGAAAACGGGGCGTGATCGGCATCGTCACACTGTGGTTGGCGGGCATTTTGATTTTCGCTTTTTTGCCGGTCCCTTTTTCCATGGTGATGATCGAAAGGCAACTGGGCGCCTGGTTGACCGGTGATTTTTCCTATGTAGCGCACTCTGACTGGGTGCCGATGGATGAAATTTCGCCTTACATGGCGCTAGCAGTGATGGCGGCTGAGGATCAAAAATTCCCCGAGCATTGGGGATTTGATGTGGGTGCTATCGAATCGGCACTCTCCCATAATCAGCGCAATCAAAATCGTATCCGAGGTGCCTCGACTTTGTCACAGCAAACAGCGAAAAATCTGTTTCTTTGGGACGGGCGTAGCTGGGTGCGAAAAGGGTTGGAAGTGGGATTGACCGCCGGTATCGAACTGATATGGACCAAGCGCCGTATTCTGACGGTGTATCTCAATATTGCCGAGTTTGGTGAGGGCATTTTTGGTGTGGAAGCCGCTGCACGCCATTTCTTTAATAAACCCGCCAGTAAATTGAGTGCTTCAGAAGCCGCCTTGCTGGCAGCGGTCCTGCCTAATCCACTGCGTTTTAAGGTTAATGCGCCATCAGGTTATGTTATTTCCCGCCAGCAGTGGATTTTACGCCAGATGCGGCAGTTGGGTGGGAAAGACTTCATACAGGCGAATGATTTAGATTAATGGCTTGATGTTTTGGATAGCTAAAAATGGGCCTGGATTTCTCCCGGCCCATAATAGGATTGCTCTTTCTAACTAATTGATTATTTTACAATAGTAAACGCAGTGGTGACGTGCTTAACGCCACTAACCTGGCTGGCAATCTGTGCCGCTGATTGCCCTTCCTGCTGAGTCACCAGACCCAACAAGAACACTTCGCCGTTCTCGGTGGTGACTTTCACATTTGAAGATTTAACTGAATCTGCGGTCAGTAACTGTGAACGAACTTTGGTGGTGATCCAGGTATCCATTGAGGCGGTAGTCAGATCAACCGGCTTGCCTAAGCGCATCTCGTTATACACTTCCGTTGCGCCATCGACACCTGCGGCAATTTGTTTGGCGCGGTTAGACAGCTCTGCGGTTGGCGACTGCCCGGTCAGCAAAACTTTCCCTTGATAAGCGGTCACCACAAAGCGTGTTTGGCTTTTTATCTGCTGATCTTTGCTCAGCGCATTGACGACTCTGGCCTCAAGTGTGCCATCGTCTACCTGAGTGCCGACAGAGCGTGGGTCTGTGGCAGATTTAGTCGCAACGGCTGCGCTGCCGACAACCACGGCACCGACACAGCCTTGCAATAGCAGGGCGCTGAATAGCATGGCAAAAATATAACCAACCTTCATTCGTGCTCCTTTAATCGTCCTGATGAGGAAATAGAGTGTTATCAATTAAGTCACACAAGCAATTCACTGTGAGCATGTGCAATTCTTGAACGCGTGCACTGCGGTGCGAAGGTATACGGATTTCAACATCCTGCTGACCCAACAGGCCAGCCAGCTCACCGCCATCGTAACCGGTAAGGGCAACGATGGTCATATCACGGGTTACAGCTGCTTCGACCGCTTTCACAATATCACGGCTATTGCCACGAGTGGAAATAGCGAGCAAAACATCACCAGCATGGCCGAGTGCTCGTACCTGCTTGGCATAGACCTCATCATGTAAACGGTCGTTGGCAATAGCGGTCAGAACAACATTATCAGCATTTAACGCAATTGCAGGCAGACTTGGTCGTTCTGTTTCAAAACGGTTTATCATGCTGGCGGCAAAGTGCTGCGCGTTAGCCGCTGAAGTCCCATTGCCGCAGCAGAGAATTTTATTGCCGTTGAGCAGTGACTGAACCAACGTCATTGCTGCACGGGATATGGCATCAGGCAAAGCCTCAGCCGCGGCAATCTGGGTTTGAATACTTTCTGTAAAGCAGCCTTTGATTCTATCCAGCACGTTGATTTAATCCACTCAGTAAAATTAATATGCCCTTGGTACTTGAAGCCGCAGGGGTGTTGGCTACGTTCGTTACTCGACTCAGCCAGTGGAGCAATGCAAGTGACGTTAAAAATGGTTTACAACCAATTTGTCATTCTCTTGCCGGCAACCAGCGACTCCAACGTCTTAGGGCATAGCCCGGTAGTAAACCGGAAAAATTGTTAATCCGTATTGAAAGCATTAGGCAGCCACTCTACTTGGCTACCCGTGATGGCAAAAACATCAAAACGGCACGATGTTGTGGCAAAACTGGCGCCTCGCTGTGCCAGCCAAATGGTGGCAGCCCGGAGTAACCGCTGTTGTTTGCTGTGAGTGACGCTGGCAGCAGCGCCACCAAATAGGGCATTACGCCTAAAGCGAACCTCAACAAACACCCAAGTTTCCCCGTCGCGCATAATAAGGTCAATCTCACCACATTGGTAGGTGACATTAGCCGCCTGAAAAATTAAACCAACCCGCTCCAGATAGCTGCGGGCCTGATTTTCGTAATGTGTGCCAGTGTTCCGTTGGCTCATATTCCCTTCGTCCTTGAAGTTGCAGGGTTGTTAGCTACATTCGTTACTCAGCCCGTCCATGGGCCTCGCCTCTGCGAGGCCGCTGCAAGCAGCGTTCAAATCTGTTCCAGACAGATTTGTCACCCGAATCACTTTACGCCGCCGGTACTACCATACCTTGACGGTATTGCAACCAAGGCAGCTTACGGGTAATAACACAATCGGCTGATGCCGTTAAATCACCGGTTGTACCGCTGACCTGGAAACCAGGAATTTGGCGCATTTGCGCAAAATGATTCGATAATGTCCACGCATCGATCCCCATGGCGTACAGGCGTACCAGCGAATAGTCGTTGGCATATTTAGCCGACGCCTGCTGCATTAGTGCTGGATTAGCACCGGCCATCAATGGAATATCACTAAACTGAATGCCTTCCATCTCCAAACGGTAATCCGGGCCAGCACCGGCCTGATAGCTACGTGAACTGGCAAACAGCGCCGGTTTGCTACGCGAGCTGGTGGCCATATCAATCATTGGTTTAATCAGTGTCAGTTCAGCCGGAGTCGCAATGATATAAACTGCATCAATGTTACCACCAGCGGAAGTGGAAACGACGGGCGCATCTACTGGTGGTGCCGGGATTGTCAGACCTGCAATGGTGACAGATGCTGGTGCCGCAGCAGGCGTGCCTGAAACGGCAACTGGCTGGCCAGTTAGCCGGATACCCGCACCACTGTTGATAGCTTGTTTCAGTTCAGCAGTTGAACCGAAGTTTTGCTGCAATACTGTTTGCCCACCCTGCTTCTGCCACTCTTCAGCGAAGGCTTTGGCGATACGATCGCCAAAAGTACCGCGCGGGGTCAGCAACAATGGCATTCTCTTTTCCTGCCCCCATAAATGATGCGCGGCATCGCGAGCTTCATCTTCTGGCGATAAGGCGAAGTAACAGATGTTGGGACTGTTAGTACTGGCTTCCGGCTGATTTAACGCCAAGATATTCAATGTACTTGTTGTGGCCTTCAGTTGTTCAACTTCAGGTTTAAGCAGTGGGCCGACAACCAAAGTCGCGCCATCCTGCTGGGCCTGAGCCAGTAATGCCGCAATAGGCTGCGTTGTTGTGTCGTAGACCTTTACCTGTGCATTGTTGGCGGCAACAGGAGCAGCTACCGGCGCCGGTGTGGTAATCGGTGCTACCTCAGCAGGTGTTGCAGCGGCGGTATCAGTTGGCGTGGTTGCTGCTGTATCGGGGGGCGCAGCAGCAGGTGCGGCTACCGGTAACCCATTTTGAGCGGCAGTGAAACCTTGCTGGATAGCATCGGCAAATACCTGTGCCGGGCCACTGAGTGGCAGCAACAGTGCAATTTTCGCCGTCGAGGCCTGGCTGAAGTTACTGATCTGCGTTAATCCCGTTGGCAGGGTTTTCGCTGCCGGGTTTTGAGGATAACGGTTCTGCCAGTCTTTAATAGCGGCTTTCAGTAGCTCGGGATCTTGTTTGTTATCCTGATACACACGCAGTAAATCCAGCCAACCTTGCAGCACGTTTTCATCTGCATTAATCACAATATTGTTCAATTCTTGTGGTGTCAGTTGTGCCAGAGATTGCCAGGTGCCATCAATATTGTCCTGATGGGCTTTATCTTTCAGTAACGGTTCCTGAGCGATAAACGCACGAATCAGTGGCAGAGTGGCTTTACCTTGATTGGCGGCAATTTGCGCCTGATAGAAACGAACTTGCTGGTTAGCCGAGAGTTGGGTCGCATCCAACTTACCAAGAATATCAGCAGCAGCAGGGTTATTTTTCTGCGCAATCAGCAGTTCTGCGGTCAGTAATTGCTGTTCCTGACGTTGCGTATCGCTCAGATTAGCCGGTAGTGTACCGAGCTGTTCTGCCGCCTGAGGCGTTTTCCCTTCACGTAACAGGGCACGAATGGCGAGTAATTGCCAGTCAGCCTTGTTATCATCACCACTCTGTTGCAACTGTTGCAGATAATAATCAGAGTTCGCGCTTGCTTCGTCCTGTATATTTGCGGGTGGCGGCGTCTGTGGCGCTCTGCCTGAACAGGCTGCCAGAATCAGTGCGGCCAGAACTACAGGGACAAGCCCTGCTTTGGAACGAACGAATGTTGAGGAAAGCATACTGTATCCAGTGATGTTTTTTTCAAGATGCTCAATATTAAATCGGTAATTCGGATGAAACAATGAATCAACACGATCGAGCAGTGATTTCTGCATCTACGCTTTATGTGGTACCCACCCCAATCGGTAATTTAGGGGATATTACCCACCGGGCGTTAGAGGTACTGAAAGGCGTTGATTTGATTGCGGCAGAAGATACACGCCATACAGGGTTGTTATTACAGCATTTTGCGATCAACGCCCGCCTGTTTGCACTTCATGACCATAACGAACAACAAAAAGCCGATCATTTGCTGGCGAAACTGCAAGCAGGCCAGAGTATTGCACTGGTTTCAGATGCAGGTACGCCACTTATCAACGATCCGGGCTACCACTTAGTGCGCCGTTGTCGTGAAGCGGGCATCAGGGTGGTGCCACTCCCGGGCGCTTGTGCGGCGATTACAGCACTTTCTGCCGCCGGTATTGCCTCGGATCGTTTTTGCTACGAAGGCTTCCTGCCTGCGAAAACCAAAGGACGTAAGGATACTCTGCAAGCGCTGATTGAGGAACCTCGAACACTGATCTTCTACGAATCAACGCATCGCTTGTTGGAAAGTTTACAGGACATGGTAACCGTACTTGGCCCACAACGCTATGTGGTACTCGCCAGAGAATTAACCAAAACTTGGGAGTCTATCCACGGCGCACCGGTTGGTGAGTTGTTGGCTTGGGTTCAGGAAGATGAAAACCGCCGCAAAGGCGAAATGGTCTTGATTGTCGAAGGACATAAAGTACAAGCCGATGATGCTTTACCGGCCGTTGCGTTACGTACTCTGGCATTATTGCAAAAAGAGTTGCCGCTGAAAAAAGCCGCAGCGTTGGCGGCAGAGATTCATGGCGTGAAAAAGAATGCGCTCTATAAGTACGCACTTGAGCTGCAAGATGGTGCTCAAGAGCAAGCGGAAGATGACATTCAACAGTAATGTGATTATAATCCGCCGCGGAGTTGACCAGACAGTCGCCGCTTCGCTGCCGTCCCTTTCGGGGGAGACAGGTGAAGGGGAGGAAAGTCCGGGCTCCATAGGGCAGGGTGCCAGGTAACGCCTGGGAGGCGCAAGCCTACGACAAGTGCAACAGAGAGCAAACCGCCGATGGCCCGCGTAAGTGGGATCAGGTAAGGGTGAAAGGGTGCGGTAAGAGCGCACCGCACGGCTGGTAACAGTTCGTGGCAGGGTAAACTCCACCCGGAGCAAGGCCAAATAGGGGTTCACATGGTACGGCCCGTACTGAACCCGGGTAGGCTGCTTGAGCCAGTGAGCGATTGCTGGCCTAGAGGAATGACTGTCCACGACAGAACCCGGCTTACCGGTCAACTCCACTCCTCTTTAAAAACAATGAGTTGGTGTGTCCCGTCTGCATTTCACATTGAGTGGGATACATGATGGGATACATCAACTTTTGTTCTCTTCCTTATACGTTCCGTCGCAATGGTACTTTCTACCTCTACTTTCGTTTACCAGATAACCGCTTTTTTAAATCATCTTTGGCATGTACTGAGATAAAAAGGGCGAGATTTCTCACATCCAGACTGATGTTTTTCATTTCATTGCTGAAACTTGGTAGGATAGAAAACAGCCAGTTACAGACGATTGTGAGAAAAATGAGACAGTTAACGCAAAGTGATATTGATGATTATCTACTAGAAGTTCAAACAGAAATCTATGAAGAAGCCCGTAGGACCAAATTTGAGGCTAGGGAGAGTCTACTTCTGGAGGTAAGCCAATACCCGTCGATTTAGCTAAAGGGTTCTCAGAGTTTGCCGGGGAACACCTAGAGGATACTCTTTACAATGGAGCTGAGCCATTCTCCAATGATCATATAACCGATTATTTCAGTGCTCAATTTGATGTTACTGGGATGACAAATCAGCTTATGGAAGCTTCTGTACAATATGATTATTTCCTCAAACAGTGGCAGGATGCCAGAACCGCTTTTTTCAGCAGGAACCTAAAAGACTATGACGATATTGTTCAGTCTTTAAAACCTCCAACACTTAATGTTCCTATTTATATCACTGCACCAATGGCTGACGGTTCCAGCAGCGAGAATCAGCTTACCTTGGTTGAGGCTTGGAATGATTTTGTAGCATTTACCTCACAGAAGAAGAAATGGACACTTAAAACCCAAAAAGATAATGAAGCGAATTTTGAGTTCATAAAATTTGCACTTGGGGCTGAAACACGGGTGGTATCAATTACCAAGAGAAATATAATCGATATGCTGGATATAGCGGAGTCCTTACCGCAGAGGAATAAAGGGAAGTACAGGAATATGTCATTTCAGGAATGTCTTGATATAGATATTCCTGAGGAGGATTTGATTTCCTCTAGATCTGTTAATGGGTATTTGAAAGTATGTCAGTCATTTTTTTCAGGTTATTTGACACGGGAAGTTGATGTCTTAACTAGCTCACCAACGACGAATGTTAGGTATCCTGCAAAAAGTCAAAGTTATGGTTCGTACTCTCGTAAGGAAATGGCAAAGCTCGTAACTCATTTCCTGAGCCTATCTGGTTGGGAGAAATGGGTGTTTTTATTATTATCCTACACTGGTGCACGTAGGGGAGAAA
The DNA here is from genome assembly GCF_052217145.1 of Yersinia sp. 2541 StPb PI. NCBI lineage: Bacteria > Pseudomonadati > Pseudomonadota > Gammaproteobacteria > Enterobacterales > Yersiniaceae > Yersinia > Yersinia sp. 2541 StPb PI. The sequence goes on from NZ_JAZGQB010000001.1 coordinate 519,624, forward strand.
TAGCAAAGTTAAATGCGGAGGATATTAAGTTTGATGATGATTCCCAACGCTATTTCATATATATAAAAGAAAGCAAAACTGAAGCTGGGATTCGGAGTATTCCTTTACATCGTAAGCTAGTAGATTGGGGCTTTCTAGGTTTCGTTGAAAGTAGAAAAACCAAAAGCCAAATCAATGATCTTTTTCCTGAAATTGGTTATGTGAACCGAATCAGCAAAACATTTATCCAGATTAGGGATCGCCTTAAAATTCCCCCTGTGAGTTTTAAGGGTAATCGAAGGGTCGTGCATAGCCTAAGGCACACATTTATAACGAACGCACAGAGTAAAGTCGGGAATGTTAACCTTATTCAGCAAGTCGTTGGGCACGAGCATTCTAAGATTGGGCAAACACAAGTGTATACCACTACATTTGAACTATCTGCCCTATTGTCTGTAGTCGATAGTATCGAATGGATTTGATAATAAAAGTCTAACGAAATATCTTCTTACTGGGGCAACTACCAGCCCCTTTCTTCACGATTGATTCAGTTCTATGACCGTCACTATAAACACAGACTTTGCCGCCCTGTGTAGGGTAGGAATCGATTAATGTAAGGGTGTTCACCGTCGCGTGACTATTTGAGAAAATGAACATCCCGATTAATACTAAATACCGTGGTGGTTTCATAGATTGGCCTCTTGTTTGAAGAGAATACGACTCTATTAATATATAGTTGCAGGAATCACCAAGAGTACAGAAAAGGGAGCATGGCTCCCTTAGACTATTTACAGTGAACTTAGCTTGTAACTTTCTGAAGTAGCAGAGTTATCATCGTATTTCTCTTGAATATGCAGTTTATCGCCATCAATGGAATAGGTGATCACGCTATCATCAGCATCTGTTCTCCATCTTCCCAGACTATCTGGATTATTGGATGCCCACTCAACCCGTTCACCATTCAACCTACACTTTATGGCCCATTTTGATTTATCTGATGAGCGGATGTAATGGACATAGGCAATATCACCTTTGATTGCATCTAACTTCATGATTTTTGGATCTTTACTAAAAGACAATGCTGCGGTTGCTTTGCAGATTTTACCTAATAGTATGTCTGCACTTGTAGTTTTCGCATTCGCTAGGCTTTGGAAACCTAGGGCAAGGACTGCTAGCGCAATAATCCCGTTCTTATTTGACATAGTGATCGCCTGATAAATGGTTACTCAATGGCTATAGAGGGCTTGCCATCATTGAACTTCAACAATATATCGACCACCTTTGTCTTTAATTATGTAGTGGTAAATATCATCACAGAACACTTCGACCTCACCGCCAAAATACTTAGTAAAAACGTTATTTACTTTCTTACATTGGTAGCCTTGGGCCTTGATGAGCGCTTGAGCTTCATCCTTGAGTTCTTGAGATGCCTCTTCAGCATTAGCCCCAAAGGTGATAGCTAGCAGGGTTCCTACAAGTAGCATTTTTTTCATTAAAACTCCATTTAATCAAAATTAACAAAAGGTTACTGTAAAGTATGGTTAATCATTACGTGCATTATTGATCAATAATAACGATCGATATAGAATAATTGATCGTTAAAATTGATCAATTGGTTTGTATGGAGCGCATTGAATACCATTGTTGGTGAAATAATGAACATAATTTTGTGAGCTTCAGTCATGATCGAGCAGAGGACATCTGGTGTATGGATTTGTCTGGTCACTAAAGAATATTTTTATTTGTTATTCAGTCGGTTGAGTAATGAAACCGGTGAGAGAGAAAAGAAAATTGATGGTTAATCCCACTTTTCCAGTTGCCAAAGGCTCTGTTTGAATGTAAGATGAAATGGGTATTTTTTAATGCAACATTTATGGATCGTAATTTAACCCTTCACCTTATGCTATTTCTTAGTGAGTCCCCTTCTGCTGCCTAGCATTCGTAGCTGTCATAGTCCTGTGTTCAGCGTGCCATTTTTACGGGTTTTTAATAATATCCTAATCCTACGTCCTACCCTCTCTACCTCGTGCTCTATACATTCACACTTTGCTCTGCCTTTCTGTTATCTCGATTCTAATCATCAGATTGGCTGGGTTTTCTTTTGCTTTTTTACTTAGGAGTATTTTGATGATTGGCAATTCATTGAGAAGAAAGGGGCGTTCAAAGCTCCTCCATAGTGGTCCGTATTTACATAACTCATTGGGCTATGATGTTAACTACGGTACAAGCCGTAAATGTTCACCACTCTATATCGAGATCTTAGATAAATTTACCAATGAAATTAATGCTATGCGTAGTTGCTATAGCCGTACATATGCGTTCAGATTTGACTTACACATCCCTGAAGGAATGAGTGTTGATGAATCTAACTCCCTGATCAGTGAGCTATTTTCTAAGTTAAGAGACAAATTCAAATCTAAGCAATGGGATAATCAGCCGATTAAAAAGTTTGCTTACGGGTGGGTATGGGAGCTTGAAACCGTCAAACAAGTACATTATCACCTATGGATTGCACTACCCGGGAATCAGGTACAAAACACGGGTCATGTTGATTACGGGATGTTTCAGATAATAAATGACTTATGGCTAAACCTTACTAAAGGCTTGGGGAGTGCTCACTTAGCTAAGAATTCGTATATGATCAAACGAAGCGATGACAAAGAATTAAAGAAGTTCGTTTATCGAATATCTTATCTAGCCAAGGACAGAGGTAAGTATTCTGAGGGGGACAAAACCAAACGTTTTGATGGTTCCAGACTCTTTGGTAAACTGACTCCCACGAATATTGAGAAGCATTGAGAGGTAAACTGCTTAGCAAAGCTCTCTTTACATTCTGGCATTACCGATTTAAATTTTTAATTCATATTGGTTACGAGCTAGCCTCTTAAATGCCTCTAAAAGAGCCTGTAACACTGCCCGTGATGATATGTGCATATAGGTAATGCAACCCCACAGGGTATGAATTAAATAGCCTTAAATCGCTATGTATTGATTTTTTCATCATTGATAGCTTTTCCTAACAATCCAGCCTCAACTTAAAGCCATTTCCTTCTTAATACGGAACACCGTGGCACGCCCACATTCGCATAGCTTAGCAATCTCATCAGCGGATAACTGGCTATTAGTAAGGTAGCTCTTTACCCTAGTACGTAACTCTTCATCTCTTGCTTTACCTTTGAATACTCCACCTTTCGCTTTAGCGATCGCTATACCTTCCTGCTGGCGCTGGCGGATGAAGCTACGTTCTAGTTCACCCACAGCTCCCAGCATAGTGATCATAAACTTGCTGGTGGGGCTATCATCAAACATCATAGAGTTGTCTAAAAAATAAACAGATACGCCCTTGGTCGTCAATTCCTCCAACAATGATAAAAGGTCTTTTGTATTACGAGCTAATCGATCAACTGATTTAACTGTAACCTTATCACCCGCACGGACTTTGTTTAGGAGCTTTTGAAGTTCAGGGCGCTCAGTATTCTTACCACTGATTTTATCAATGAATAAACACGACTCTTCTATGCCTGCGTTCTGCAATGCTTCAACTTGCCTACTCACATTTTGATCTTTACTGCTAACACGCACATATCCAAAAGAAGCCATAACCACCTCAAGTCTCGTTAACGTGGATCAAACGATACAGTATCATTAGACTTACACCAAGAGATTATTGATACTCTATTGCAATGCTTTAAGGAGTCTTAGTGGAGTCTACTTAAACCAGACCGAGTTATAGCGAAAATGTGTTTATAAAGCGGTCATATTCTTGGCATAGCGACGAGCAATATGCTTTTTTAGAGGAGAAATTACACTATCGGTATTGCCAATAATGTGCACCATCGCTTGGGTTGCAACTTTAGTATTGAACTCAGTGACGATGGCTTTATCAACATAATGTTTCCCTGACGTAAACCGTTCAGAATCGCAGATAATGTAGGCGATACGCGGTGAGATTGGGTAGTAGAAATCTGCTTGCTCGGGTACGGAAAACTCTGTCTCTGAGACACAAGAATGTACATTGACGACAGGATGGTCGGATGTGATAAAAGGGATCTCCGTGTCATTCACCAACAATGCATGCCTTGAGTCGTGACGACCTATAAATAGGCTGAATCCAATATTCATCCCAAACATGTAGCTCAAGAACCACCAAGCATGTGCCATTGCGTCAGCAACTTCAATTTCTAAGGTACTACGGCGATGTAATATCTTTAATACCTCATCCCGGTAAGCCTTTGTCCGAACGATTTGATGGCCTAAGAAAACCATGAACTCAATCATATGCTGCTTGTCTTGCAATATATCAAACCGTTCATCTGCAAGCGCTACCAACACTCGTTGTGCCATATCCTCATGAGAAGAATGGAGATTTTCCATGATATTGCACTTCATTGCATGTAGAAGCGCCTCGGCTTCCTGATTTTGGATGCCAGAGTTACGGTAGATTTTTTCCACACTTTGTATTTTAAGGATATCGTTTAGATACGACATGTGCTGTGTTTGCAGATGCTCCGGACTTTGTCGTGAGAAACCCTTTATCACTTCGATATGCTTAGCTGTCAGCGTTGTTATTTTGTAAAAGTAGTTCTCAGCAGCTATGGCACGGACGCTGTCATGGGCAATTTTCCCAGTCTTTGTTGTGTAGAAAACATTATTCGTCCCATTCCCCCACCGGGCGAGGTAATGTGCCCATACATAATGGTGCCGTTTTTTTGCTTGGAGGTCTTTACGTGACATGCATATCTCTTTCGTAAGAGCGTGGTGTTAACATTTTTCAGCTTATGAACTTACTGGAAACCGACTTAGTTGCTTGATATTGATTAACGTTAAAGATTATTCGAAAGTCTGCTTGTGGCATTCAACATAAACTCGTGATCTACGAATTCCCTCTACAAGCATCCGGTTATTCTACTGACGTGGTCAGTAGTTTGCGAACGGCTATTTACTAAAGTGCGAAAGGGATTTCAGTTCATATGCAGTTATACACCGTAGGATATTAGCAAAAGATCTGCAATTTATCACGATGGGAAGGAGCCTCTGCCTAGCACCGTAGACTATGCGATAGCAGCCAATTACCGGCAAGATATTTCCACCAGCCTATTACAATGTTGTAGGGATTCAGCTACCCAGTTCCGGGGCGCGGAGTTTGGTAATTATGCCCTAATGCTACGCGATGTACTGTTAGTTCGGGTTGTCTTAACGGTTAGTCCACTCATTCCATAAACCCCCTCTGCGGTGTCGCCACAAATTTCTCCCGTAGTTCCTAGGGTTAAACTACAAGATTCGGTATCTAAGACAGATGATGGGTGATATTTGAGAAAGATCGGAACTAGGTTTTGTACTCTATGGAAACGGCTAAGCGGCATTGAATAGCTATTGAAAATGAAAAGCCACTATGAGTGGCTGTCGTTGAGTGATGAAGAAATTATCCAAAATAGCATTTTTTCAATCAGATTTTTTCAAGCATAACTCTTCGTTGAGAGCATACTTGGTTGCCATACCGGGCATCCAGCCTGATGGTATGCCCTGACAAGCTACATATCCTCTTTTTTCAAATTCATTTATAAAATAAAATCTGAACCCTATCTGAAAAATAATAGACGTAAGAAAGCAGAAGACAATAAATCTAGATACAGGCTTTTGGATGGAATCGGGTGCTTGACGACCTAAAAAAATAGGGGGAATAGAAAGAAAGGTAAGAGGGGTAAGTATAAGAAAACACGTAATTCCATATATGATAAAAGATGAGAAAACGATAATATCAGGAAATGATAAATACTCATTTATGGTATCTAAAGTCAGATATACACCTCCTACGCTTAAAGGTATAACTAAAAATAGCACACCAAAAAACATAGATACTCTTCTTTTTAATGTGAGTTCGTACATTAAAACCACCTAGTATTAAAGTTACTCAATACTTCTTTGATATAGTTTCTGACTTCATACTCAATAACGTCTTTACCTTTATCAAGCATCTTATCTGCATACATTGCTCCCAAATCCCAAAGCCCCTGTTCCACCTCGCGAGCTTTTTCTACAAATTCTTGCTGTGCACCTTCAATGCACTTAACAACTTGATCTGTAAAACCAAATTTATCATCTAAATAGTTTAAACCAATTGCAGAAACCAACCCAGCGACAACGACTACAACCAAAGGAACTGCAACGGTAGAAACAACGCCTAGAGCGATTGTCCCAATCCCCCAACTAACAGCCGACGCAATACCTATTTTCACTACATCTGTTGCCAAGGAACCGATAAACTCAGCCAGTGACGTTGCATCATTCAATATAAAATCAACCGTTCGATAAGCCGCTGCTACATAAAACGTTAATCGTGCACCACTGATAATAGAGTTTTTAAGCCCATACTTACCAATACCCAAATCAACCACCTTCGGGTTTTTTAATGCAAATACCGGCGCGGTTAATACTTTTCTAACACCAGCATAGCCCGTCAGTTTGATTAACTCAGTGCCTTTATGATTAACGTAGACCGTAGCTCTGATACCGAAGTCACCTAATCGAGCAATAATCATCGAGGTGGTGACAACATCCTTTCCATTCACGCCGTAATTAACCATCACTTGCCCGACACCGGACTGAGTCGTTTCCACCCAAGCTGTTTTTGTGTCTTTCCAACCCCATGATTGGAGCACTTCCAAACTTTCCGAGAGTGTCAGTAGCATCACATCTTGATTGGTTCGTGCCAACATAGCGCGTAAGGCGTCATCCGGTAGAGTATGGGTATTACGTAACACTGGGTAATCTGGTACAAACTCAGAGGGTGGTTTTTCACCCGTAAGATAAGGAGGAGGACTGGCTCTTTTTACCGATTGAGCATGCTGTTCTGGTTCTGGTTCTGTCGAGCGAGCAGGGGCGGAGTTCAACTCGTAGGCATCATTCATCATTGAAGGGATGAATAGTGCCTTGCATGGACAGTTACTTGTGCTGTGCAGCGTCCCCGCAAACTTGCGTCCCAGTATCGTATCACCGGGAATGTGCCCGACAATGATGTAAGTTCCCGGATGCTTGCCGCAGGTAACACGGTCCTGTTCACGGGCGACGGAACTTCCCATTATTGTGTGGGTCGGTTCCCCTTCGGTGATGACGCCTCCGCAGGTTGTTTTATCTCCCACAACCAGATAATAACCTTTTGCCATAAACATCCCTTATTTATCCATTTGCCAATATCAATTTGGCAATCTGCCCAAAAAGGTAAGGGATAATGATGGATCAGGCAAATAAAAACTGAAATTGTGTTTTATGTGTAGAAAGTGAAATAGGGCAGACAATAGGCCTCCCCCAGCAAGTGAGAGACATCGTCGGGCTGCGCTAAGACAATTAGCCTGCTATGATGGGATACAAACTGAGATACACACTAACCTTATAACTACGTGTAAATGCAGCGAGAAACGGCCTTTCATTTGGCTAGTTGCCTTACCGGTCAACTCCACTCATTCCACAAGACCCCGCTTCGGCGGGGTTTTTGTTTTGTGCGATATGGTTTGCGGGATGTCTGTTTTATCTTAACGCTGATAGCGTAAGGCATCCACGAACAACGAAAATGCGGTGGTATGTTGCCGGCGGCTCGGGTAGTAAAGGTAATAACCGGGAAAAGGCTCGCACCACTCTTTCAGTACCCTGACTAAGCTGCCACTGGCAATCTCAGCTTTTACCGCATCCTCTGGTACGAATGCCAGACCAAAACCCATGACGGCGGCATCAATGCGTTGTCGCAAACTGTTAAAGGTCAGTTGCCCATCAACACGAACTCTTAATTCATGCCCCTCTTTTTCGAATTCCCACGCATAAAGGCCACCCATTGTCGGCAGGCGCATATTGATGCAACGATGATTTTGCAGATCTGCCGGAGTGGTGGGTATGCCATATTTAGCCAAATATGAAGGTGAGCCAACGACAGCCATACTCATATCCGGCCCAATCCGTACCGCAATCATATCTTTTGCTACCTGTTCTCCAAGGCGGATGCCGGCATCAAACCGCCCGCTGACAATGTCAGTTAAGGTGTTATCGACCGTGATTTCCACATTAATGTCCGGGTAATCGGCGAGAAATGATTTCAGTACCGGCCAGAGGGTCGAGTCCACGGCATGCTCGCCAGCAGTAACGCGAATATTCCCCGCAGGCCGCTCGCGCATTTCGCTTAAGGCATCCAGTTCACTCTCAATTTCTGCAAAACGTGGTCCCAGACTATTTGCCAGTCTTTCGCCCGCTTCTGTCGGGGCAACGCTGCGGGTCGTGCGGGTCAATAAGCGAAGCTCAAGTCGTTCTTCCAACCCACGAATGGAATGACTTAAGGCCGATTGTGAAACCCCCAGTTTTGCCGCCGCTTTGGTGAAGCTTCGCTCCCTGGCAACCATAAGAAAGGAAATTAAATCGTTAAAATTCTCTTTTAACATCAGTCTCTATACCTGTTTATCTGCCTGTGTGTTCCAGTATAAATAAATTTATGAGTTAAATTCATATACACATGCGCATTTATCCATCTAATCCTCTGCTCGGACATTTGCTACCTTTTTTGCTACCGACATTTATTTAATGAGTGCCTCGTAATGACAAATAAATTACAAGTAGGAGTAAAAGAAATGCAAAAGCGCACATTGGGTCGCAGTAATCTCGACGTGTCCGCCATGGGCTTAGGCTGCATGGGGATGAGTTTCAGTTATGGTCCGGCCGCCGATAAACAGGAGATGATCTCTTTGTTGCACAAAGCGGTGGACCTTGGCGTGACATTCTTCGATACCGCAGAGGTCTACGGGCCTTACACCAATGAAGTATTATTGGGTGAGGCGCTGGCACCTCTGCGCGATAAAGTGGTGATTGCGACCAAATTTGGTTTTCAGGCTGATCCGAACGGCGGGCCAAAATGGATCGGTTTAAACAGCCGACCAGAGCATATTAAAAAAGTGGCGGAAGCCTCACTCAAACGGCTGAAAACGGATGTTATTGATCTGTTTTATCAACATCGCGTCGATCCCAATGTACCCATTGAAGATGTGGCCGGTGCAGTACAGGATTTAATCAAAGAGGGTAAAGTAAAACACTTTGGTTTATCTGAAGCTGGGGCGGCGACCATTCGCCGAGCTCACGCTGTTCAGCCGGTAACCGCCCTGCAAAGTGAATACTCATTATGGTGGCGTAAGCCGGAGCAAGAAATCATACCAACGCTGGAAGAACTTGGCATTGGTTTGGTGCCTTATAGCCCACTGGGTAAAGGTTATCTGACGGGTAACATGAATCAATCAACCCAGTTTGCCAGTGATGATTTTCGTAGCACGTTACCACGATTTACTCCCGAAGCCTTGGCCGCTAATCAGGCGTTAATCACCTTGATTCAGCAGGTCGCTCACCAAAAGGGTAGCTCGCCTGCGCAAATCGCTCTTGCCTGGTTGCTGGCGCAGAAACCCTGGATTGTACCGATCCCCGGTACGCGCAGACTGAATCGGTTAGAAGAGAATATTGGTGCGGTGAATGTAGAGTTGACCACTGCTGATCTGCAACAGATTAATAACGCGGCTGCACAAGTAACGATAATGGGTGATCGCTATCCCGAAACATTGGAGAAGCTTACTGGATTGTAATTTGTTCGCTTAATATCAGAGCAGAAATAGAGGCAGGATTGCTACTTTACAGGCCTATACTCTCTAGGTAGCAATTTCCTTGAAACTAACTTTCCCTATACTCAAACCGTTTACCCTCGACGTTTTTTAAGGTTTATCGAGCTTCAAATCACAGTGTTTATGATACCGGAGATACATCATGACGATAAAAGTTCTCGGTTATGCAGCCAAATCCGCACAAGTTCCCCTTGCCCCACTCGAGTTTACCCGTCGCGATCCGCGTCCTGATGATGTGGTGATGGATGTGCTCTATTGCGGTGTCTGTCACTCAGACCTGCATCAGGCGCGTAACGACTGGGGGTTCAGCAGCTATCCGCTGGTACCCGGGCATGAAGTGGTTGGGCAAGTCACCGCCGTGGGTAAAAGTGTCACGAAATTCAAGGTGGGTGATTTTGCCGGAATTGGCTGCATGGTGGACTCCTGCCGAGTGTGCCAACCCTGTCAACAGGGTCTGGAGCAGTATTGTGCAGAGGGCAATGTGCAAACTTACAATGGTGTTGATCGTCACGACCATACACCAACCTATGGTGGCTACTCACAATCCATTGTAGCTTCTGAAGATTTTGTGCTGAAAATGCCTGCTGGTTTGGATTTGCAAGCTGCCGCGCCACTACTGTGCGCCGGTATTACCACCTGGTCGCCGCTGCGCCATTGGAAAGTGGGTAAAGGCAGTAAAGTCGCGGTAGTTGGCCTGGGTGGTTTGGGTCATATGGCATTAAAGCTGGCGAATGCATTAGGGGCTGAAGTGACGCTCTTTACCCGTTCACCGAGTAAAGAGGCTGATGCTCGTCGTTTAGGTGCACATCATATTGTGTTATCCACCGATGATGCACAAATGGACGCGACCAAAGGGCAATTCGATCTGATTATCGATACCGTGCCTTATGTCCATGATATCAACCCGTACATGCCGACACTGAATGTGGATGGCACCCTAGTATTTGTTGGTTTTCTTGGTGATCTTAGCCCAATGATAAACACCATGCCATTGATTCTGGCACGGCGTTCGGTGGCCGGTTCATGTATTGGCGGCATTGCTGAAACACAGGAAATGCTCGATTTCTGTGCTGAACACGGCATTGCTTCAGATATAGAGATGATCAAGATTCAGGATATCAACGACGCCTATGAGCGGATGCTGAAAAGCGATGTGAAATACCGTTTCGTGATCGATATGGCGTCGTTAAAACCGTAATTATACTGGGAGTCACGCGGGGGGAACCTCGCACTTTTCCCATTAAATCTTAGCTGGCGTGCTCGCCCATATTCACGCAGGCAAATCGATGAGCAGGGCACGCAGCGGCGTTTCAGCTTTAATCACCAGATGCCGTTCTTCTTGTACAAAAGCACCATCACCGCAGGTCAGGCGCTGAGTTTCACTGGCTTGCGGCCCATCCACCGTTACTGTTCCGTGAATGGATTGCAGATAAGCCCTTGGGCCGTGTAGGTCAATGGTGTACTGTTCGCCCGCGGCTAAATCCAGATGATGAATCCATACTTGCTGACGCAGTTTCAGGCTGCCCTGCTCACCGTCAGGAGACGCTAGTAGCCTTAGTGGCTGCGTGCATAATGACAGGTGCTGGGCGGGATTGCTTTCCTGCTCAGGGCAGGCATTGAGCCATAACTGAATGCGAGTTAATGGCTTATCAGTACTCAAATTATGCTCGCTATAGCTGACACCTGATTGAGCAGAAAAGAGCAACACATCGCCAGTTTTACCGCGCACATAGTTACCCAGACTATTTCGATACTCAGCCTCACCTTGTAAAATCAGGTTTAAAATATCAACCTGCGGATAAGTTCGTGGTTGAAATGAGGATCCCGGTGCTAACACTTCCTGATTCAAAACGCGCAGTGAGGCATAACCCAATAGCTTCGGGTCAAAATAGTGGCCGAATGAGAAAGTATAACGGGCTTGGAGCCAACCATAGTCAGCTTGCCCGCACTGTTTTGCTGTTCTGCATGTGATCATGACAATGATTGCCCTATCCTGATATTAATTGATAAAGAGATGGTAAGCGTCTGGACGACGGATTGTTAGCCAGTTAATCTGGTCGCTATATTCAAATTTCCTGATTGAGAAAATGATGGCCAAAGATCGGGCGCTAACGTTAGAAGCATTGAGAGTAATGGATGCTATTGACCGCCGTGGTAGTTTTGCCGCGGCGGCTGATGAATTGGGACGGGTACCTTCTGCGCTGAGCTATACCATGCAGAAACTTGAAGATGAGCTTGATGTGGTGTTGTTCGACCGCTCCGGGCATCGCACCAAATTTACCAATGTTGGGCGGATGCTACTGGATCGCGGGCGGGTGTTACTGGAGGCCGCAGACAAACTGACTACCGATGCTGAGGCACTGGCGCGCGGCTGGGAAACACATATCACGATTGTCAGTGAGGCATTGTCTCCGGCATGGAAACTGTTCCCGTTGATCGACAAACTGGCGCTCAAAGCTAATACTCAGGTCTCCATATTTACCGAAGTATTGGCCGGGGCATGGGAACGGTTGGAGCAAGGGCGGGCTGATATCGTCATTGCGCCCGATATGCATTTCCGTGCATCTTCAGAGATTAACAGCCGTAAACTGTACAAAGTGACCAGTGTCTATGTTGCCAGCCCAGACCACCCCATTCATTTGGAACCAGAACCTCTGTCAGAACTGACCCGAGTGAAATACCGTGGTGTCGCTGTAGCGGATACCGCTCGTGAGCGGCCAGTTATCACGGTGCAATTGCTGGATAAACAGCAACGTTTGACGGTCAGCACCATCGAAGATAAGCGGCGGGCCTTATTAGCTGGTTTGGGTGTGGCGACCATGCCCTATGAAATGGTAGAAAAAGACATTGAAGCGGGCCGTTTACGGGTTGTCGGGCCAGAGTTCAGCCGTGAGGCCGATATTATTATGGCATGGCGGCGCGACAGTATGGGGGAGGCTAAGTCGTGGTTCCTGCGAGAAATCCCTAGATTGTTCGCTAATAAGTAAACGGCTACTGCGCGTCGTCATACTGAGATTGTGCAGTGCTCACAATCCTCACGTACTACGTGTACGCTCCGGTTTTTCCGCGCTGTACGCACTTAGTCTGACTTAGCTCGCTACGCCTTAAGCTGTTATGGCTACTGCGCGTTAATCTGTTAATAAAGTGAAACGTGTATCTCGTCCATGTGGCTCCAGCAGGTCTTGCTGTGGGCCGATGGAGATAATCCCGTAAGGGTTTATAGTGCCGTGGCTGCGATAGTAGTGATTGCGGATATGGGCAAAATCTACTGTTTCAGCGACGCCTTGAATTTGATAAATATCGCGTAAAAAGCCATATAAGCTGAGATAATCGCTGATACGGCGCTTATCACATTTGAAATGAGTGACATATACCGGATCAAAACGCACCAATGTGGTCCATAAACGCAAATCCGCTTCCGTCAGTTGGCCTCCAGTCAGATATCGCTGTTTCGCCAGAATCTGTTCCAGCTTGGCCAATGCATCAAATAAGGTATTAACTGCCTCGTCATAGGCTTCCTGTGTAGTGGCGAATCCCGCCTTATACACCCCATTATTGACCTGATCGTAAACCCACCCGTTGATATCATCAATATTACTGCGTAACGCTGTAGGGTAATAATCCCCCGCCTTGGCGCCGACGCCATCAAAAGCAGTATTGAACATACGAATGATATCGGCAGATTCATTGCTAACGACTGTCTGTTGCTGCTTATCCCATAACACCGGAACGGTTACCCGCCCGCTATAATTTGCATCGGCGCGCAGATAAAGCTGATAGAGATAGTCAAGATGATAGAGTTCGTCGCCGGTGGCGGCAGGGAAATCATTAGCGAAGGTCCAGCCATTCTCCAGCATCAGTGGATGTACCACAGAAACTGAAATCAGTGACTCTAAGCCTTTCAGTGTGCGCATGAGTAAAGTGCGGTGTGCCCATGGGCAGGCAAGAGAAACATACAGATGGTAACGGTGTGCTTCGGCTTTAAAGCCAGCTTTACCTTGTGGGCCCGCCTGCCCATCAGCAGTCACCCAATTGCGGAACTGTGAGGTACTGCGTTTGAAATGGCCACCGGTAGATTTTGTGTCGTACCAGATGTCTTTCCACATGCCGTCTACGAGCTGTCCCATCCAATCCCCCGTGTTCTTGAAATTGTAGCGTTGTTAGCTGCTCTTATTCACCCGAATCACTTACCTGAGTAAGTTCATCGGGATTAATGAGCCTCATCCTTGAGGCTCACCCTACGGCTAGCCTATAAATGCTGTTCAAATTGGAAACCAATTTGTCATTCGCTTGCTGCCTGACTGCAACTCCAATTACTTTGGGGATTGCATTTTATAGTATAGCCTTACCACTTCTTACCCAGCAGGCGGTCAATACTGAAACCACCCGGGCCGGCAACCGCCAACACAATGAAACCGCCAGCGATGGTTAGGTTTTTCATGAACATCAACTGGTTAACCCCTTCCGCAAAGTTAGTGTGGAAGATAAGTGCCGTCAGAATAGTGAAACCCGCGGTGAACAGTGCAGTGGTACGGGTCAGGAAACCAAACAAAATTGCCAGACCGCCGCCAAATTCCAGCAAAATGGTCAATGGTAGGAAGAAGCCTGGGACACCCATCGCTTGCATATATTGTTGCGTGCCAGCATAGGCATCACCCATTTTGCCGTAACCGGCTACAATAAACAGAATCGGCATCAGAATGCGTGCTACCAACAGGCCAGTATCTTGTAATTTGTTCATCGACGACTTCTCCAAAAAGTTGTTCTATTAATGCCTGGCATCTGCGGGCGTTAATGGTTAATCAAAGGTGCTTGTGTGTGGTCGCTTGCCGGTGTTATCCCGCAAACTCCCTGAGTTGATGAGAGAATGTTAGTTGAGAAGTTGAGAAGTTGTTAGCAAGTAAAACTGTCTGTTTTTATCAAAAAAACTGAAGTGTAAGCAGATTAAAGCCGAAAAACGGTCTGTTTAGGCATAAGAAATGGGGAAGGGCAGTCAGTAGCCCGCATGAGATACCGATATGCCACCAAGTGAAGTAACGGCAGGTTAACGTAAGAGAAAAGTGTTACGAAACAATCGGATAGTTCCCCATAACCCAACCGCCCGACGCGACCAGCGGATGAATTTACTCGGGTGGCGGATACCGTATAGCGCGACCAGGCTGGAGCCAATCATCAAATATTTTCGCATACCGACGATTTGTGCCCAACCGCGATCATAAGGTGCAGTGACCTCAAGCCAATGTGCGGCGCTGTTGGCGAGATCCAGACGTTGCTGCTGGATCTCATGTAACAATGCGGCCTTTTCCTGTGCTAATTTACGGCGGCTCAACGCTCTTTCTCCAATAACTCGCGATCCGTTTCCAGTTGCTTACGGGTAGAACCCAGCAGTGTGGAGCGGCGCGCCTTGGTGAGAGTCCAGATAATACCGATTATCGCTAGTGCTAATAGCACGGCAGTGGTAGTGCCAAGCGCCATTAAACGATAGGCAGGATCAATACCCCATATGACTAATACCAGCAGACTCATCAACCCGAAAGCGGTAAACAGCAAGGTAATCCCTGCCATCATCAGCAACTGAACCAGTGTTGCTTTTTCCTCTTCCAGCTCAATAGCAGCCAGACGTACACGGGTTTCAACCATGCCTACCACAATGGTAGCGATACGATGAACAGTATCGAGGACCCCTTTACCGGGGCCCTGAGTGTGAGGAAGCTCAGCCATAATCAGCGGCGAGACAACAGAACGCCTAACACCACGCCGACAGCAGCACCGATGCCTACGCCAGTCCAAGGATTGTCGTGAACATAGGTATCTGCTTTATCAGCAATTTCTTTAGTTTGGGCTGCGATTTTATCGCCGGTTTCGCTCAGACGCTCGCGAGTATCTTTCAACGCGCTTTCCGCTTTGGCTCGCAGCTTTTCTAACTCAGCTTTCGGCTTATCGGTCGAAGTTTGCAGCACTTCTTCCAAAGTATCTGCCAGTGACTTAAGTTCAGCGCGTAAATGTTCAGAGGTTTTATCTTGTGGCATGTAATAGCTCCTTAACATAACTGAGGTGAATACATAACGTAGCGAATATTTTACAAGGTTAAAAGGTTAATAATCTTAAATAACCCTGATGAGTCGCCATTCTCGTATTTAAAACCGGAGTTGCTACTTTTGTGCCTGAGCTTGCTTTAACTCAGCTTGTGCTTCCACTAACTTCTTCTGCTGCTTGGTAATTTTGCTAGCATCACCTTTTTGCTGAGCCTCTTTTAACTCTTGCTGACGCTCAGTGACTTTGTGCTGCTTTTGTCTGATTTTTTGTTGTCGTTCGGCCTTTAGGCTCTCCGCCGTGCAATTGCTCTTTACTTCTTTTAAGGCTGTTGCCAGACCAGCAGCGCGGCGGGTATTGCCATGTTGTTTGGCATAATCTATCTGTTGTTGGATTTCTTTGGCTTTTATATCGCATTCATTGTCTACCACTGCCTGAGCAACATTACAAAACACGACAATGGGTAAAACCAACAGGAGAGAGTGACGTAACAACATAGTATTGCTTCCTTTTACAGCAAGAGTCAGGGACGAAACAGGTTGCCGTGAATGTTTAAGCATAGCGCTGAATTATGTGATACCCAAGTTTACCACAGGATTTTTTATAGATTAATCAGATATCAGCGGAATAAATGGACGAAAAACAAGAGATGACTACGGGGATTTCGCTCCCCGCAGCAATAATTATCCCACTTTCTGTGGGGTATTTCTGAATGCAGGCAACAGACGCTGACGTTTCTTGGACTCGCTCGAGACAATCACATAACCACTCGGCAAGATATCCTGTAAAACGACAATGGCTTCTTTCTGCTGTTCTGGGGATTCCAGGCTCACCACCAGGCTATCATCCTCTGGAGTGATGCTTTTTATCCGAATTCCACGTTGATCGAGATGTTGATACAGATAAAACCCATCAGGCAAGGACAACCCCTGTTGGTTAGGTCGAATTTTCAACGCACTTTCTGTGCGCAAAATGATCGGCGTAAACAACAGGGCTGCCAGCAACAACGCTGTAACTGGCAGGATAAGATAGTGCCAGACCGGGCGGCCGAAACGGCCCCTGAGGTTGATCACTCTGGCTTACCTTTATTATTGTCATTGCTATCGGCAACCGGCGGCGTATTTTTTTTGCGCCAAAGCACATATAAAGAACCAAACAAGCCAATCACCAATAGTGCCAGTGGCAATAACATCAGGACGAACATCACTTCGTCTTCATATTTTAGGAATACGGGGGTTTTACCAAAGGCAAAGCCCATGGTTGTCAGGATCAATACCCACAGGAAACCGCTCATCCAGTTGAAGAACTGAAAACGGGCGTTGTTCAGGCCTGAAAGTCCGGCAATAGTTGGCAACAAGGTACGCACAAATGCCAAGAAACGGCCTACCAGTAGGGCTGATAAACCATGGCGATGGAACAAATTATGGGCGCGCTGGTGGTAATGAGCGGGTAGATGAGACAACCAGCCCTGTACTACTTTCGTATTCCCCAGCCATCGACCCTGAATATAACTGACCCAGCATCCAAGGCTGGCGGCAGTAGTCAATACCACGAGGGTCACAGGGAAACTCATTGCACCTTTTGCAATCAGTACACCAACCAGAATCAGCAGACTATCGCCCGGTAAAAAGGCTGCTGGCAGCAAGCCATTCTCCAGGAAAAGTATGACAAACAGCAGGATATAAATGGCCCATACCAGAGACGGGTTCGCGAGTGTCTCATAGTCTTGTGCCCATAGAGCATGTAAGAGTTCTTTAATGATATCCATCTGGTATTCCTAAAACGTCATTGTTGTATACCCTTCTTACCTGACGTTGCAGCGGCGCTTTCTTACCCGAATCACTGAGATGCTAATCAATGGGCGGGATTCGTTCGTTTTGCCTGACTGCAATACCAATTACTTTGGGTATATTCGTTAGTTTATAAACACGACTCGCAAAAATAACGGATGGCTTTTCGTGTTTAAGCGATGGTTTTGATAAATGTGTTAAAAACAAACCAATTCGCTGATATCAATAGGTAAATATACTTCTCGCTGTAACTGCCTGGACAGCTACGACAACTGACCATCATGGTGGTAGGTAAGCATCCCGCTATATTGAATATTACTCTCTTTCCAGCCACCCACACGATTTTGCTGTGTCGATACATGGAACATCCAGTTGGAGTAGTTAAGCAGTGGCAGTGATTGCCTCGGCTGTTTATATATTTCATCCGCCCGACTGTTGCGAGACATCGGCAGATATGCCCCAGACCATGAGTTATTGGCCAACGACGGATTGGCTGAGCCAGTAAACTTGGTGGCACCCAGCCGATTCTTTATGGCCGTTTTTTTGACCGGCAAACCCATCAGACGTAATTGGGAGGAGATGACCTTATTTTGCAGGTGCAGGTAAGGTGAGAATGCACTTACAGATGATGGCGTGTCGCTAACATCGTGGTGGTCATGATAAACAGAACTCAGCGCTGAGAGCGCCATGCCGGATGGGGTAGAATGAGTGGGCGATAGCAGGTTGCCGGAGACCGAACCGGCCCAGCCAGACACTGCAATAAATAGAGCAAACAACCAGCGCATGTTTTTGCGTTTCGCTCCCAAAGCACCCAAGTAAAAAAGTGCTGCCACTTTAGCAAAATAGCGGGATATGAAACAGGGAAATATAGAGACCTACTGGGTGTTTATTAAGCAATGGTTTAAAAATAGGCTTGATACTGACGTTTGTTGACAGAAGTCGACATTTACTGACTACAAAGCAGAATAATCAGACCGGGAAGAGAAAGAAAAGAATCAGTTTCTCTTCCCATGGCCTGCAACAATCCGGGCAAGGATCAGCTTTTACTATTCGCGACCATATTGTTATTCATCATCAGATTATCGAGATGAACAACGGGGTTTTCTGTGAATAAATAACGATCCACATTAAATTCAAAATCATCGGTAGTAGCACGAAACAGCATCTGCTTGGTATTTTCCAGATGTTGCCACATAGCAAGTTTACTGGCGTAAGGATCTTTACGCATCAGTGCCTCAAGGATCCTGTCGTGATCTTCGCACCAGCTCTCGATCGATTTATCATCGATATGCTCATGCAATTTGATCCAGTAAGGGTTATGTACCCGCTGGCTCCACATTTTTTCGACAATCGTTGCCATGGCGGTATTTTGGGTGGCCAGAGCAACCTGCACGTGGAATTTCAGATCCCATTGTGAATCACGGAAGCGATCTTCCTGGCGCGCATGCTTTTGGATCTCGATTAATTGCACGATATCTTGCCGCGTAACCTGAGTGGCGGCAAATTCAGCAATATTACTTTCGATCAACTGGCGGGCCTGTAATAGCTCAAAGGGGCCTGCGGTGGCGAATTCAATGCTGTGGTTGGGCATCACGAGGTGCTTTTGCTGATTCGACATCACGTGGATGCCGGAGCCTTTACGCACTTCGACGTAACCCTCTACTTCCAGCATGATAATCGCTTCACGGACCACGGTGCGGCTGACATTCATCTCTTCTGAAATGTAGCGTTCTGCCGGCAATTTATCCCCCACCGGATAAACACCCGCTTCGATGCGCTGCTTTAACTCTGCGGCTAACTGCTGGTACAACCGTCTGGTTTCTGTGAATTCCATGATTAAGGCTCTTGGGATCAATTGAGGCAGCAAATTTTGCGGCTCATTTTGTCTGGAAGGCATGATATCCCGAACGAGATACAATTGGACTTGTTATACCACTTATCCCTATTGGGTTCTAGTCATTGCTATCACAGTTGTGATGGAAAATACGTCCTAAACTCAGGGCAAAGAAGAAGTAAAAAGCCCGGTAAATGATTACCGGGCTGGAGTCGAACCAATGGCTCAATAATGACTAGTCAGATTAGTTCTGTCCGGCAGGTGCCTGTTGTATCGGATCGATTGCAGGTTCAACCGCCGGGCGGTTTTGCAGTACCGTCCAGATAACCACTACTGCTAACACATCAAATACCGCCAGTGCAGCAAACAGCGGGCTGAAGCCCATGGTGTCTGCCAACGCACCCACCACCAGAGCGAACATGGTACTGGCAGTCCAGGCCGCCATACCGGTTAACCCGTTGGCGGTGGCCACTTCGTTACGACCAAATACGTCGGAAGATAGCGTAATCAGTGCGCCGGACAGTGATTGGTGAGCAAAGCCCCCAACACACAGCAGTGCGATAGCGGCATAAGGGCTAGTGAACAGGCCGATAGTCCCCGGTGCAATCATTAACAGACCACCCATTGTTACCACCAACTTACGGGAAACAATCAGGTTAACTTTGAAGTGTTTCTGGAACAACGGCGGCAGGTAGCCACCCAAAATACAGCCTAGATCGGCAAACAGCATTGGCATCCAGGCGAACATGGCGATTTCTTTCAGGTTAAAGCCATAGGCTTTAAACATGAATAGCGGGATCCAAGCGTTAAATGTTCCCCAAGCTGGTTCTGCCAAGAAACGCGGGATCGCAATGCCCCAGAACTGACGGTTACGGATAATCTGCAATGCAGACATCTTTTTCGCGTTAGCAGTGGAGTGCTGTGCTTCCTGACCACTGAGGATGTATTCACGTTCTTCATCAGTCAGTTTTTTCTGGTCTTTCGGGTGTTTGTAGAGGATTAACCAGGCAATAGCCCAAATCAGACTGAGCACACCGGTGATGATAAATGCCATCTGCCAACTGTGCATCACGATAGCCCACACCACTAGTGGTGGTGCAATCATGCCGCCGATAGAGGAACCGACGTTAAAATAACCTACAGCAATGGAGCGTTCTTTTGCCGGGAACCATTCGCTACTAGCCTTCAGGCCCGCTGGGATCATAGCAGCCTCTGCCATACCTACCGCACCACGAGCGATAGCTAAACCGCCCCAACTGCTGGCTAACGCGGTACTCATACAGAAGATGGCCCACATAATGGCAAACATGGCATAGCCCACTTTGGTGCCCATCACATCCAGAACATAACCGGCTACCGGTTGCATCAGGGTGTAAGCAGCAGAATAAGCGGCAATGATGTAAGAGTATTGCTGTGTCGTGATATGTAACTGCTCTTGCAACGTCGGTGCGGCAACCGCAATAGCATTACGTGTTAAGTAACCCAATATGGTGCCGACGGTGACCAAAGCGATCATGTACCAGCGTAAGCCTTTAATTTTACGCATCATTTATAACTTTCTCCCAGTCTAAGATTACTGCTATGAAGCGCGACCTGTAGCGGCGTCTCATGGCGCAATTTGGTCCAACCTACATCGCTGTGCATGTGGTGGTACCCGACCCTGCTTAATTGACGTTACAGCGGTGTTAGCTGCTCTCATTCCCCCGCATCACTGACTGGAATCAGTTTTGCCGGATTCACTCGTTTGCCGCCGACCTGTAACACCAATTACGTTGGGTCATACCTTCTTATTGGCGTTGAGGCTACGTGCTGTCACGAGCTTCAACTGCTTTGGGTATCCCTTCCTATTGAGAGCAACTGTGCTGTAGCTGCTCTCATTCTTGCTTGTGTCTTCCCGCTTGGGTCAAATCAGCGCATTTGATAGAGCAATGCGGATGAGATGACTGAGGGCGACGCAACAATAACTTGTCATACAGATTTAAAAGTTGAGTGATATCACAAAAACCACTTTTCAATTAGGGAATAATAGAACCCGACAGACTTAGTGCCGCAAGGGGCTAAATAGATTATAAATGTTGAGTATTTGTTCTTTTTGTTAGGTTTTTGCGATCTCTATCGATAAAAAAATGCTGGACGATAGATGAAATTGGTGTGATAACTTCGCGATAACAGAGAGCAGTGCTCTAAGATGTACTCAAGTGAGGAACCTAATATGTCGCAGTTTTTGACCGAAGACTTTTTGCTGGACACCGAATTCGCCCGTCGTCTGTATCATGACTACGCAAAAGATCAGCCGATCTTTGATTATCATTGCCATTTACCCCCTGAACAGATCGCAGAAAACTACCGCTTTAAGAATCTGTATGACATCTGGTTGAAAGGTGACCACTATAAATGGCGTGCTATGCGGACTAATGGTGTAGCAGAACGTTTGTGTACCGGCGATGCCAGTGATCGTGAGAAGTTCGAAGCTTGGGCTGCCACGGTTCCACATACTATTGGTAACCCGCTGTATCACTGGACTCATCTTGAATTGCGCCGTCCATTTGGTATTACAGGTAAATTATTATCTCCTGCAACGTCAGAAGAGATCTGGCAACGCGGTAACGAATTACTGGCTCAGGACCGTTTCTCTGCGCGCGGCATTATGCAGCAGATGAATGTAAAAATGGTCGGTACCACTGATGACCCGATTGATGACCTACGCCACCATAAAGCTATTGCTGCTGATGGCAGTTTCAACATCAAAGTGTTGCCAAGCTGGCGTCCAGATAAGGCCTTCAACATTGAAGCCGCTGGTTTTAATGACTACATGCAACGCTTGGAAGCTGCCGCTGATACCTCTATCAGCCGCTTTGCCGATCTGTGCACGGCACTGAACAAACGGATGGACCACTTTGCCGCGCACGGCTGTAAAGTATCGGATCATGCCTTGGACGTCGTGGTCTACGGTGAAGCAGATGAAGCCACGTTGGATGCGATTCTGGCGCGCCGTCTGGCCGGTAATCAGCCCACTACTGAAGAGATCGCCCAGTTTAAAACCGCAGTGTTGCTATTCCTGTCTGGCGAATATCACCGCCGTGAATGGGTGCAGCAATACCACATCGGCGCTCTGCGTAACAATAACAGCCGCATGTTTAACCTGGTGGGGCCGGATATCGGTTTTGACTCCATCAATGACCAACCACTGGCGCAGCCACTATCCCGTCTGTTGGATGCTCAGGGCCTGCGTAATGCATTACCAAAAACCATCCTTTACTGCCTGAACCCACGTGATAACGAAGTTATCGGCACGATGGTTGGCAACTTCCAGGGCGAAGGTGCTGCGGGGAAAATGCAGTTCGGTTCCGGCTGGTGGTTTAACGACCAGAAAGATGGCATGCAACGCCAAATGACCCAACTGGCACAACTTGGTTTGCTAAGCCGCTTCGTTGGCATGCTGACGGATAGCCGCAGCTTCTTGTCTTATACGCGCCATGAATACTTCCGTCGCATCCTGTGCCAGATGATTGGTCGCTGGGTGGAAGATGGCGAAGCTCCGGCAGATATTGAACTGCTGGGTTCAATGGTGAAAAACATCTGTTTCGATAACGCGAAGCAATATTTTGCCATCGAGCTGTAATCGCTTTGAATAACAAATAACAGGGCCGGTTAGCGGCTCTGTATAACTCTAACTCATTATTTATTTAACGCCCGGCTGCACTGCGGTAAAGACCTTCTCTACAAAGAAAGGATTGCCTGCAAAGCACGGACTGTCAGTAATGCCGGTCCATGGCTGTATGCGTTATGAGGTGAACCCTGATGCAAACTCTAAACCGTCGTGACTTTCCCGGCCGTAGCCACCCTGACAAGATCATTCAATTTGGCGAAGGTAACTTCCTGCGTGCTTTTGTTGACTGGCAGATTGATTTACTCAATGAACACACCGATCTGAATGCCGGGATCGTGGTGATCCGCCCGATCGATACTGATTTTCCACCGTCACTCAGTACTCAGGATGGTCTGTACACTGCGGTGATCCGTGGTTTGAATGAGCAGGGCGAAGCGGTGCGTGAATCCCGCCTGATCCGCTCAGTTAACCGTGAGATCAATATTTATCGTCAGTTCGATGAATATTTGGCGCTGGCCCGCGATGCCAATATCCGCTTTATGTTCTCAAATACCACCGAAGCGGGTATTGCCTGGAATGAAGCCGACCAATTCAGTGACGCACCCCCAAGCTCTTTTCCGGCTAAATTGACCCGTTTACTGTTTGAACGTTTCGAGCATTTTGCCGGTGCCGCAGATAAAGGTTGGGTGTTACTGCCTTGCGAACTGATTGATTACAATGGTGAAGCACTGCGCGAACTGGTGTTGCGTTATGCCAGTCACTGGCAGTTACCTGCCGCTTTCACCCAGTGGTTAACGGAAAACAATACTTTCTGTTCAACGCTGGTTGACCGCATCGTTACAGGCTATCCGCGTGATGAAGTGGCTGCCTTACAGACCGAACTGGGTTATCAGGACAGCTTCCTGGATACCGCAGAATACTTCTATCTGTTTGTTATTCAAGGGCCAAAAGAACTGGCTCAGGAACTGCGCCTCGATCAGCTTGAGCTGAACGTGCGTATCGTTGATGACATCAAACCCTATAAAGAACGCAAAGTTGCCATTCTGAACGGTGCACACACCGCGCTGGTACCCGTGGCATACCTCTCTGGGCTGGACACTGTCGGCCAGACGATGGATGACGCACAAATCAGCAGCTTTGTAGAGAAAACCATTACCGAAGAGATTGTACCGGTATTGGATTTACCAGAAGACGAATTATTGTCGTTCTCGCAAGCGGTATTAAGCCGGTTCCGCAACCCGTTCATTCAGCATCAACTGCTGTCTATCGCCTTGAATGGTATGACTAAATTCCGTACGCGTATTTTGCCACAGTTGCTAACCTACCAGCAGCAGCAAGGTAAGTTACCACCGCGTCTGACCTTTGCTCTGGCAGCCCTTATCGCCTTTTACCGTGGTGAGCGTGAGGGTCAAACTTACCCGTTGCAGGATGATGCTCACTGGCTGGAACGCTTTTCCACCTTGTGGAGTGGTGTAAAACACAGTGATATCACTCTGGCTGAGTTAGTTAACAGCGTACTGTCTGATGCGACCCATTGGGGGCAGGATTTGACCGCCGTTCCACAACTGGCCAACCAGGTGACAGAGCAACTGCAAACAATCATTGATCGTGGCATGAGAGCTGCGGTAGCGGCCTATAGCTAAAGGTTTAACTATGCAAAGTATTATAAAAATTCACCCGCTGGATAATGTTGCTGTCGCACTGCAAGACCTGGCCGCAGATGAAGTCATTGAAACCGGTGAGCTCAGCGTTAAGCTGGCTCAGCCGGTGGCCCGTGGCCATAAGTTTGCTTTAACAGCGATCGAACCGGGTCAGATGATCGTTAAGTATGGTTTGCCTATTGGCCATGCATTAATTCTCATCCAACCGGGCGAACATATTCATTCGCAAAATGCCAAGACTAACCTCAGTGATCTGGATGAGTATCAATATCAGCCGGAATTCAGTGACCTGCCACCACAAATGGCAGATCGTGAGGTACAAATCTACCGTCGTGCTAACGGTAATGTGGGGATTCGCAACGAATTGTGGATAGTGCCGACTGTTGGTTGCGTGAATGGCATCGCCCGCCAAATCCAGCAGCGTTTCCTGAAAGAGACTCAGGATGCAGAAGGTATTGATGGTGTTTATCTGTTCAGCCACCCATTCGGTTGTTCACAACTGGGTCAGGATCATGAAAATACCCGTACCATGCTGCAAAACATGGTACGTCACCCTAACGCGGGTGCGGTGCTGGTGATTGGCCTGGGTTGTGAAAACAATCAGGTAGATGTTTTCCAAACTACTCTGGGCAAGGTTGATGAAGATCGCGTGCACTTTATGGTCTGCCAGCAGCAGGATGATGAAGTTGAAGCCGGTTTAGAGCATTTACATGCGCTCTATCAGGTGATGCGTAATGACCAACGGGTGCCGGGCAAACTGAGTGAACTGAAATTTGGTCTGGAATGTGGCGGCTCTGATGGTTTGTCCGGTATTACGGCTAACCCTCTGCTGGGGCGCTTCTCTGACTATGTTATTGCGAATGGCGGAACCTCTGTACTGACCGAAGTACCGGAGATGTTCGGTGCGGAACGTATTCTGATGAGCCGTTGCCGCGATGAAGCGACTTTTGAAAAGACGGTCAGTATGGTCAATGATTTCAAACAGTACTTTATCGCTCACAACCAACCGATTTATGAAAACCCATCACCGGGTAATAAAGCGGGCGGTATCACCACATTGGAAGAGAAATCCCTTGGTTGCACCCAGAAAGCGGGTCAGAGCAAAGTGGTCGATGTACTGAAATATGGCGAGCGCTTGCAACGTCCCGGCTTGAACCTGCTCAGCGCACCGGGCAATGATGCGGTGGCAACCAGTGCTTTGGCGGGTGCTGGCTGCCATATGGTGCTGTTCAGTACTGGTCGTGGCACACCTTACGGTGGTTTTGTACCGACGGTGAAACTGGCAACCAACAGTGAATTGGCAGCGAAAAAGCCACATTGGATTGATTTTGATGCTGGTAAGTTGATTCACGGCACCTCAATGGACACCTTGTTGACTGAGTTTGTCGAGTTGATTGTCGACATTGCCAATGGTAAACCGGCGCGCAATGAAGTGAATGATTTCCGCGAACTGGCGATCTTTAAAAGTGGTGTAACCTTGTAAATAGTATGTCTTTCGAATAATATGAAACGGTGTTTTATTTTTTATAAATAAGCTCCGATACCCAAAGTAATTGGAGTTACAGGTAGGCCGCCCGCGAATAAACCCTGATGAGCTTACTCAAGTAAGTGATTCGGGTGACAAATCTGCCGAGCTGATTTGAACACTGCTTGCAGTGGCCTGAACGAGATAAAGCCCATGGATGGGCCGAGTAAAGGGCAGCTAACAATCCTGTGGCTTCAAGCACGAAGGGGGTTCATTATTAACAGTCAGACTCAGTGCGGGTAACTGCACTTCAGGACTCCCCACCATGACCTTCTATTGGTTTGCTCAATCCATTGGTGTACTGGCATTTTTTGTCGGTATCACCATGTTTTTCAACCGTGATGAACGGCGTTTCAAACTTCAACTTTCCGCATACAGTGCCATTATTGGTTGCCACTTCTTCCTGATGGGAGCCAGTGCTGCCGGCAGTAGTGCCATGCTTAACGCATTACGTAATCTGGTAGCCGCTAAAACGCGCAGTAATATTGCGATGATGGTCTTTATCATCCTGACGCTGACTTTTGGTATTTGGCGTATGCAACATGCGGTGGAAATATTGCCCATTTTTGGCACGGTAATTAGTACTTGGGCACTATTTCGCACCCATGGGCTGACCACCCGTTGTGTGATGTGGGTCTCCACCGTCTGCTGGGTTATCCATAACGTATGGTTGGGCTCTATTGGTGGCTCATTAATTGAAGGCAGTTTCTTACTGCTAAACGGTTTTAATATTATCCGTTTCCGCCGCCTGCAACTTAAAGGAATAGACCCTTTCCGGGTTGAGAAGAAAGCGGTAAAAGAAGACGCCGCCCAATAAAACTGGGGGCTGTAATCGCCCCCACGGGTTATGACACTATCCTGATTCAGATGCTTTTACGGTTCGCCAGTGGATCTGGATTAGCCAATCTGGCATCGTCTGCCTGGCAGGCTGCGGCAGTGAACAGCACATCGGTGGAGGAGTTCAGGGCGGTTTCGGCTGAATCCTGTAACACACCGATAATGAAACCAACTGCGACCACTTGCATTGCTATTTCGTTTGGAATACCAAACATGCCGCAAGCCAATGGGATCAGCAACAGCGAGCCACCGGCAACCCCGGATGCACCACAGGCACAGACCGCAGCCACTACACTCAGCAACAGCGCTGTGGGTAAATCAACCGGAATACCCAGCGTATGTACCGCCGCCAGTGTCAGCACGGTGATAGTAATTGCCGCGCCGGCCATGTTAATGGTGGCACCCAATGGAATGGAGACTGAGTAAGTGTCTTCATTCAGGTTCATCTTCTTACACATTTCCATATTTACGGGAATGTTAGCCGCTGAACTGCGGGTAAAGAAGGCGGTTACACCACTTTCACGCAAGCAGGCAAAGACCAGTGGATATGGGTTACGGCGAATTTTCCAATACACAATCAGTGGGTTTATTACTAATGCCACCAGTAACATACAGCCAATTAATACGATGAGTAGCTGTGCGTAACCCAGTAACACGCCAAAACCCGTTTCTGCCATGGTGGAGGCAACCAAGCCAAAAATACCCAGCGGCGCAAAACGGATAACCACTCGTACCACTTTGGTCACCGCATCAGACATATCATTAATTAAGGCTTTAGTGGTATCCGCAGCATGACGCAAGGCAATACCCAAGCCCACGGCCCAGGCCAGAATGCCGATATAGTTGGCATTGAGCAGCGCATGAATCGGGTTAGCAATTATGCTGTTCAGCAAGCCTTTCAGTACTTCTACAATCCCACCGGGAGGGGTGATTTCAGCAGTATTGGTCGCCAGAATAAGGGTGGATGGGAACATAAAGCTAACCACCACAGCAATCAATGCGGCTGAAAAGGTACCCAATAGATACAAAAACAGAATAGGGCGGATACTGGTTTTTTGCCCCTGTTTATGGTTGGCAATGGAGGCCATGACCAGCATCAAAACCAATATCGGTGCAACAGCTTTCAATGCACCAACGAATAATGTACCGAGCAGACCAACGGCTGTAGCTGCAGGGGTAGAGACCACGGCCAAAATGATACCCGCCACCAAACCGACCAGTATTTGTTTAACTAAACTACCACGGGCGATAAACCCGATAAATCCAGATGGTGTCTTTTCCATAGTTTTCCAGTGATGCCTCTTCCCAAGTTAAACTTGTTTTATTTTTTTACCCATTTAGCACTCAAACCGGAACGGGACTGAGCGCTTATGTTCACACCTGTAACTTAATATTATTTGTAACTGGGTGTGTTTGCTTTGACAGTATAAGGGAATCTATTGGCGAGGAAAAAGACAATCAGCAAAATCCAATACGGATCAATATTGCATAACATTTCGTTTACATTTATGTGATCGTAATAACATTTGGTGAGTGGCGAAATATACGGGATAAATGCGGGGTTATTACTTCCCCGCATAATAGATTGTAGCGTCAGGCAGCTTACTTGTGGATAGTCTTATCTGCTGCTAAACGGCGGTCTGCACGATGATTTACCCAGACATTAATTAACAATGTCAGTGCCAGAATACCGGCTACCACACCTAATGAAATGCCAATAGGGATATGGAACAGGTCAATAATCATCATTTTGATACCGATAAACACCAGAATGACGGATAAACCATACTTCAACATTGAGAAGCGTTCGGCCACGTTTGCGAGTAAGAAATACATGGCACGCAGACCTAAAATAGCGAACAGATTAGAGGTCAACACAATAAAGGGATCGGTGGTCACCGCGAAGATAGCTGGGATGCTGTCAACGGCAAAAATCACATCACTTAGCTCAACCAGAATTAATACCAGCACTAGTGGTGTTGCATAGAGCAGGCCATTTTTACGCACAGTAAAGCGGTCGCCATGTAACTCATCCGTCATGCGTAAGTGATTACGAATCCAGCGAACCAGTGGTTTCTCACCGATGGGAGTATCGTCTTCTTTTGCCAATGCCATTTTGATACCGGTAAACAGCAGGAAAGCACCAAACAGATACAGGATCCAACTGAATTGCGACACCAGCCAACTGCCGGCGAAGATCATAATAGTACGCAGTACAATCGCACCCAGCACACCGTAAATCAGTACCCGGCGCTGCAAATTGGCAGGAACAGCAAAATAGCTAAACAGCATTAACCAAACGAAGACGTTATCTACGGCGAGTGCTTTCTCGATCAGATAGCCAGTCAGGAAGGCAAGTGCTTGCTTGTCGGCGATATCACGCCCCACTGTTTCGGCCAGATACCACCAAAAACCAGCATTAAACAGTAAAGACAAACTAATCCACACTAGAGACCAGCAGGCAGCCTGACGCAGTGTCATGGTTTGTGCACCACGACGCCCCTGTAGGAGTAAATCGATGGCAAGCATAATCGTCACGATAACAGCAAAACCACCCCACAATAAGGGAGTACCCACGGTATTCATCATTCATAAACCTCTTAAAAACAAAAACGGCCAACGTCGGAAGACGCTAGCCGCTATGTCTGAGCTGCAAGCAAACCTCGCCTTCCGGCAAGGTCTCACTTACAACACCGATAATGTAACAACACCCATAGGTGCTAGTACATAATGAGGTTGCCCGGTAACCGGGTGCTTTCGCACCGTAATGACGGCTGACCGGCAATGAAGTTACTCCCCTTTGCCGCGCAAAAATAATTGAAAATGGGCTGCTGGTCAATCATTGAAAGTAAATTAACTTACAGCCGGTGGCTGGGTATCGGCTGGGAAAATAACCCCAGTCTGGCGGCGAATATCTGTTTGAATACGCGAGGTGAGCAACGACAACTGCAAACCAGCGTGTTCTACCTGCGCATTTTCCACCAAATTGGCAAAAACCTCAGCTTCATACAGCATAGTATTAATATGCTGTGGCAGCGTCAGATCCACCGAATGGCCCCCTCTTGGGGTAAAGGCGATAGACAGACATTCAGAGATACTTTCAATAATCAGCGAACCATCCTCCCCCTGAATTTCACTGGGGATATCTGATTGGCTGACTTTTGAATGGATGAGAACCACATCAAAATCGCCATAATTCATACAGACGGTGCCGTGGGCATCGACCCCACTGGGGAGCAAACTGGCGCTGGCCAGTACTGATTTCGGCTCGCCCCATAATGCCAGTGCGCTAGCCAAACAGTAGTAACCAATATCCATGATTGAGCCATTAGAAAAGGCCGGGTTAAAGGTGTTGGGATTTTCGCCGTTCAGGTAGCGCTGGTAACGTGATGAATATTGGCAGAAGTTAATGGTGACTTTACGTAATTTTCCCACCTTGGGCAGTGCCTGCTTTAACTGAATAAAGTTAGGCAGATAGGCAGTTTTAAAAGCTTCAAATAGCACGACCTGATGTTCGCGGGCACAGGCAACCAGCGCTTCGACTTCAGCCAGATTTGATGCCAGCGATTTCTCGCAAATAACGTGTTTTTTATGGCTGAGGAACAATCTTGCCTGGGGATAATGTAGGGAGTTCGGGCTGGCAATATACACCGCATCAATCTGGTCACTCGTCGCCAAGGCTTCCAGATTATCAAAGCAGTCAGTAACGTTGTAATCATCGCCAAACTCTTGGGCCTGTTCCAGCTTACGGGAGTAAACGGCAACCAGTTTCATCTTGCCACTTTCGTGGGCGGCATCAACAAAGCGTGCGGTGATCCAATTAGTGCCAATAACAGCGAAGCGAATCATAGTGAACTCCGTTACTACAGAAGAAAAACACGTTGAACCGCCAGATGGTTACACCCACAGGGAGATTTTCTTGGCGAATTCCCTTCGTACTTGACGTTACAGGGGGCGCTATGTTCACTTGCTTGCCGCCTGTCTGCCCCTTGAAATCTATTCGGTATGGCTTTGTAAATCAAATACTAATAAATCGCACCAAACAGATCCAAATGAGTCAGATAGAGGCGAGTGTCAAACTCTAACTGATGATATTGCGGCTCCATATGGCAGCACAAACTATAGAATGCTTTGTTGTGATCTTTCTCTTTCAAATGCGCCAATTCATGAACCACTATCATTTTTAGGAAGGCTTCTGGCGCGTTTTTAAACACAGTGGCGACCCGAATCTCTGCTTTTGCTTTCAATTTGCCACCTTGCACCCTGGAAATTGCGGTATGCAGGCCGAGAGCATGCTTCATCACCTGAATTTTACTGTCGTAGGCCACTTTACTTAACGGCTGAGCGTTGCGTAGATACTGGTTTTTTAAATCAACCGTGTATTGATACAACATCTTATCCGTATTGTAATCATGGGATTGTGGATAGCGCTGACGTAATACATTCCCCAGACGCTGCTCGGTGATGAGTTGGCGTACCTGAGACTGTAAGTTTTCGGGATAACCTTGCAGATAAGTCAGTTCCTGCATATGTATTTGCTCTGGCTAAGTTAGTCAATCAATTGATGGCTGATATGGGCCGATAATAACGTTTTCCCATCGTTTAGACAAAATCCTATTGTGCAGTTGGGCCAAATCTAATGACTTAAATAAAAAGTATCAGTACCAGCATCACGTTACACTTTGCTGGTACTGGTTTTTCGTTAAGAAATTAGTATCTAACTAATTTAAAATTGGTAATTGATACCCAAAGTCGCTTGGGTATCTGAGTAATTGTGCTTACCTAACTGCTGACCAAGGTGGCTCCATAGCTTAAGGTTGTTATTGAACTTGCCCTCAACACCTAGTTTCAACTCAGCAATGTTGTTAATTCCTTGCGGTGTAATATGGGCATCATCCAGTAATAGCCCTTTATTCCCGTTGCTATTTATCCAATTAGTTTCAATGAACGGTTTGATTTTTAAGGTGTTAGTAGTAGATAAAGTATCAGTGCCAAGTTCTAGCGTTGTAAGTAATCCTAATTTGGTCGTAACCGTATTGTGCTCTTCTATCTTTATCTGTGGCCCGGTGAGTTCTTTATGTTGCAGCCCACTGCTACGTTGCAACAATACTTTCGCCTGCGGTTGTACAAATAACTTAGCCTTCTCTTTTTCGATTAATTGAATTTTGTAACCTGTTTCTAACGCCGAGGTGAATATATAAGACTTATAATTCGCACCGGTGACGACTTCTGGTGCCTTAACCTGATTATTAAACATTCCGTATTGTGCAAGTAAACCAATATAAGGCCCAAGTTGACTGATGTTGTTGGCATGCCAGACGCTATATAACCCTAAGTTATAGCCAACTACAGACCCATTAGCTTGATGCTGAGATGTGGTGGAATTGCTACGACTGCTGGCTTTACCGATACCGGCAGTTATTCCCAGAATTCCTAGATCATGTTCACCGCTGCTCCATTGGCTTATTTCGCCCCCTAATTGAGTTGAATAGCGGGTGCCTTTGGTGTGGAGTTGGTCCTGACCGGAGCTAAAGCGGGTTATCGCCCCATTGGTGTTTAACCACATGCCGGTAACTTTTTGCTCGCCCGTCATTGGGTCAATGTAGGGAGTTTCTCCTTGGCGATGCTGTAGGTCGTCAGTAATAAACATCTGTTGTGCAGCCATTTGGTTGGCAAGATAGCTACCGGCTTGCGGATTGTGGCCAATGACAAGTGTTGATTTAGCTATATTGTCTACGATATCCGCTGGTGGGATATTGATGCCTGCTTTCGGTTTTTTTCTCTCTTGTAGCTGCTGTTGTTTTTGAGCAATAGGCTCTGGGGAGAGCACTTTAGCAGCAACGGGTTTTATCGCCTGGAAGAGATCGCTGGCTTCAGTAAATACAGCACCTACTTCATCGAATAAACTATCTTTACTATCAGCCCAGGCAGTTGTGCTACCCAATACTAATAACAGAGCACCAATAGCTTTAGCACAAGGCGTTATACGATAAGGTGATAAATGGGCGTCAGTAGGTTGCAGTGTTTCTTTGCCACTATCGGGCTGAGTAATATTTGACATATACATTTTTTATTTACCTTCCTGGTAATTAATGTTAAAAATTTATCAATGACGAGATATATTATTTTCCAACGACAAACATTGGTTTCCTCTCAATGTGTTGCATTTGAATTTGGTTAAAATAAATATAATTTTTGATGCGATTTAATTAAATAATGATATATTAATTATTTAATTTGTTATGTGAATAAATAATAATATATAATTAATAAACTGTTTAAGTTCGTCTGGTTGGGTATTTTATATTGAGCCAAAAGAATTTGAGTCATTTGATAATGAGTTAACATGAAAGTAAGCTTTGGTAATGATTGGTATCAGGGTAAAATACGCCATTGATTAAGCTATGTTGAGCTATTGGTCAGATTGCTTATCAGGTCATGCCTCTGGCATTTCTGCCTTTTAGCTAGCTTTGGCCTTGCTAAAATGTCATTTAAGCAAAAAAACATTTTACTGATCGCCCGTTTTAGGGGATAAACAGCCCAAATTTATTATTCAGGAGCGGTGATGAGCCAACTCTTACTGGGAACGCAAAGCCTTGAGCTTGAGCGTTTTCCACCACAAGAAAATTCCAATACCCTACAGGCGTGGGAAGCAGCAGATGAATATCTGCTACAAAACATTGACTTAAGCCAAATTGATGGCCGCCCGGTGCTGGTATTTAATGATCAGTTTGGAACGCTGGCCTGCGCTTTACATGCTTATCGTCCATTCAGTGTCAGTGACTCTTATATGAGCCAGTTGGCGACGACGCATAACGTGCAGTTAAATCAGTTAGATGAAAATGCCGTTACCCTATTAAGCAGTATTGATGCGTTACCCGCCGCTCCTAAGCTGGTGGTGATTAAGATCCCTAAAGCTTTGGCGCTGTTGGAGCAGCAATTACGCGCATTGCGCCTGGTCGTAGCCCCAGATACGGTGATTATTGCTGGGGCGAAATCCCGCGATGTGCATAATTCAACTTTGCAATTGTTCGAAAAAATTCTTGGCCCGACCAAAACCACGCTGGCGTGGAAGAAATCCCGCCTGATTCACTGCGAAGTGGCAGATATTCCACTGGCAGATGCGCCGGAAACCACCGATTGGCCGCTGGCGAATACCGAATATGTCATCCATAACCATGCTAACGTTTTCTCTCGCAATAATTTGGATATCGGTGCGCGCTTCTTTATGGAGATCCTGCCGTATGATGTGGCGGGCAAAATCGCGGATCTGGGTTGTGGTAATGGTGTCGTCGGTTTAATTGCATTGGAACAAAATCCATTGGCAGAAATGCTGTTTGTCGATGAGTCCTATATGGCCGTTGCATCCAGTGAGCTGAATATCACCTATAACCGCCCACAAGACTTACCACGCTGTGAATTCATGGTAAGCCATGGTTTGGCCGGTGTTGAGCGTGAGAGCCTGCAACTGGTGCTATGTAACCCTCCGTTCCACCAACAGCATGCGGTCAGTGACCATGTGGCCTGGCAGATGTTCTGTGATGCTAAACGTTGTCTGAAGGTGGGGGGGGAACTGATGATTGTGGGTAATCGCCATCTGGACTATTTCCACAAACTTAAACGTTTGTTCGGTAACTGCGAAACATTAGATTCAAACCAGAAATTTATGGTGCTGAAAGCAGTGAAAACGGCATCATCCCGTTCCGAGGGTGGTGGTAGCGGCAGTCTTGATATGTCGTATAGCGATTTCTAAATACCCTTCGTACTTGAAGCCGCAGGGGTGTTAGCTACGTTCACTCACTCGAATCACTTACTTATGTAAGCTCATCGGGATTTGTTCACTTGCTGCCTACCTGCGACTCCAATTACTTTGGGTATTCCCTGCTTGAAGCCACAGGGGTGTTAGCTACGTTCTTTACTCGGCCCGTCCATGGGCCTCACCTCGTTGAGGCCGCTGCAAGCAGCGTTCAAATCAGCTCCCGGCAGATTTGTCACCCGAATCACTTACTTATGTAAGCTCATCGGGGTTTGTTCACTTGCTGCCTACCTGCGACTCCACTTACTTTGGGTATTCCCTGCTTGAAGCCGCAGGGGGGGGTCATGCCACCCCCTGTTTTGCTTATTCCTGCTTATATAGCCAGCGCCAGACGCGTCCCTTGATCAATTGCCCGGCGTGCATCCAGCTCAGCGGCGATATCAGCGCCACCAATCAGATGCACGGTTTTTCCCATATCCAGCAAGGGCTGATGTAATTCCCTACGCGGTTCCTGGCCCGCACAGATAATGATGGTATCGACGGGTAAACAGCTCGCCTGTTCTGCACGGGTGATATGCAAACCTTCATCATCAATGCTGTCGTAACTCACACTGTTAAGCATTTTCACCCCACGCATCGCCAGGCTGGTACGGTGGATCCAACCGGTGGTTTTACCCAAGCCTTCACCCACTTTACTGGTTTTCCGTTGTAACAAGAAAATCTGTCGAGGTGACGGATGCACTTTGGACCCCGTCGGGGATAATCCGCCACGATGTGCCAAATGTTGATCGATGCCCCATTCGCGACTGAATGCAGCACTGTCCAGACTGCTGGAATCACCGGATTGGCTGAGGTATTCGGCGGTATCAAAACCAATTCCCCCCGCACCAATAATGGCCACGCGCTCACCGACCGGTTTTTTATCGCGCAATACATCCAGATAAGTAAGGACTTTCGGATGCTCAATCCCCTTGATAGCTGGCAGGCGTGGCTGGATACCACAGGCGAGGATAATTTCATCAAAATCAGCCAACTGCTGTGGCTGTACCGAGGTATTTAGCTGCTGAATAACACCATGGAGCACCAACTGACGGCGGAAATAGCGCAGCGTTTCATAAAATTCTTCCTTACCTGGGATCTGCTTGGCAATGTTGAATTGGCCACCGATATCTGTTGCAGCATCAAATAGCGTCACTTGATGACCACGGCTGGCAGCGGTAACGGCGAAAGCCAGTCCGGCCGGCCCGGAACCGACGACGGCTAACCGTTTTGGTGTTTCTGTGGGGAGTATGGGCATTTCGCTTTCACGGCACGCGCGAGGGTTGACTAAGCATGAAGTGAGTTTGCCTTCGAAAATCTGGTCCAGACAGGCCTGATTGCAGCCGATACAGGTGTTAATTTCGTCGGCCCGATGTTGTGCTGCTTTTTGGACAAACGCCGCATCAGCGAGGAACGGGCGCGCCATTGACACCATATCCGCGCAACCATCAACCAGTACCTGCTCAGCAACCGCAGGGTCATTAATGCGGTTAGTGGTGATCAGCGGAATAGCCACTGCCCCCATCAATTTGCGCGTCACCCAACTGAATCCGGCCCGTGGCACCATGGTAGCGATAGTGGGAATACGTGCTTCATGCCAACCAATGCCAGTATTAATCAGGGTGGCACCGGCCTGTTCAACCGCCTGCGCCAATTGTTCAATTTCTTGCCAACTGGAACCTTCTTCCACCAGGTCAAGCATCGAAAGGCGGTAAATCAGTATAAAATCAGTTCCGGTCGCCTCACGGACTGCCCGCACAATTTCTACGGCAAAGCGCATTCTGCGGGTAAAGTCCCCGCCCCAGTCATCATCGCGCTGATTAGTTCTGGCAGCGAGGAACTGGTTAATCAAATAGCCCTCAGATCCCATCACCTCGACACCATCGTAACCCGCTTGTTTGGCAAGCTGTGCACAGTTGGCAAAGTCGGCAATAGTTTGCCGTACTTCATCACTACTCAATGCCTGTGGGGTAAAGGGGTTAATCGGCGCTTGCAATGCGGAAGGAGCCACGGGGTGTTTCTGATAGCTGTAACGGCCGGCATGTAGGATTTGCAGCGCGATCTTACCGCCCGCCTGATGTACTGCATCCGTCACGATTTGATGATGGGGGACTTGCGCCGCATCATTTAATACTGAGGCCCCCTGATACACCACGCCTTGCTTATTGGGGGCGATACCGCCAGTGACAATCAGGGCGACACCACCGGCGGCCCGCTCAGCATAGAATGCGGCCAAACGTTGAGGTCCATCGGGTAATTCCTCTAGCCCGGTATGCATCGAACCCATTAATACGCGATTTTTCAGGGTAGTAAAGCCAAGATCAAGGGGCGTGAGCAGGTGAGGGTAAGCTAACATTGCAGTCTCCATCGGGTGCATTCTGGCTATATTGCAGCAACGTAAATCTGCGCAATATCACCAAACCGTTATTGTTATGTCTCTGCCGCTCTGGCCGAATGCAGCAAGTGGTCGGATGAGATTTTTTATTCAAATTTAGACGGTGCTGTGCAACTTGGGAAATCGCAGTGTGCTGATTGTGATAGCCGTCATGAATATGACATCAGGGAAGGGGCAGTAACATGAAGTATTAAACGAAGGAATTATACCTATAAAGTATATCCCCTTCGTTTCTCGCGATGGCTATTTATAACTTGGCTATTAATCAGTCACCAAACACTCGCAAGCGGTGGCCATCAGGATCTAAAGCCACAAAGGTATAGCCGAAATCCATCTGTAATGGTTGTTGCAAAATAGATAAGCCGCGCTGTTGCCAGTCATTATATAACGATTGCACAGCAGCTTTATCGGCCAGAGCAAAAGCCACTTCACCACCGCCACCGGTGGCTGTCGCCGCCGGTTCAACCGTATGTTTTGACCATAAGCCCAGCATCACCCCTGAATCCAGTGCAAACATGGCAAAGGTTGGGTGAAGTTCTACCGGTGCCTTTGCCAGCAAGTCACCATAAAACGTCGCGCTGTTGGCCGGGCTATCAACATAAAGAATAATGAAATTCGGATCTGCCATGGTTTTTCCCCTTATCCCTTTAGTACTTGAAATTGCAGCGCCCAAATCGGTGCTCGACCGGCCTACCTGAAATTCCAAATACTTTAGGTATCTAATCAAATGGATAGTTTTTTTGTTAACCGAATATCGCTTAACTGGGTTCTATCCTAGCGGGGCATACTGACAGTTTCTGTCAGTAGTGATTATTGATTTGTAGTGACAATAAAAAACTACGGTTTTGGTGGTGTCGACAGCAGCGACTGATCATCGATGCCTTCCGCTTCCCGCCACTGTTTTAGCAACAGCTGTCGGCGCTGAGGATAGCGTTGATCCGTAAGAGAAATAGCGCTTATTCGATCCGCGCGAAAGTTACGGATGGTTTGGCGTAGCTCACACCAGGCCACCACTACGCGCACCTGTTCAAAAAAACCGATAGCAAAAGGCCAGATGCGGCGACATGAGTTAGCCCCTTTCAGGTCTTGATAGGTAATATCCACTTTGCGCTCGGCACGGATTGCGCGGCGCAATACCGGTAGCGCCAGTTCACAGTCAGGCATATGGCCGACAGGGCCGATGAGCAGTGTCGAGGCATCTAATTCGTCACGTAAATCTGTAGGTAAAACCGCTGCGATTTTCGCCAAAGCATTACGGGCAGCGGCACTCAGATGGGTATCTCCACGATGGCTGACCCAGCGCGACCCTAATACCAGTGCTTCTATCTCTTCTTCGGAGAACATCAAGGGCGGCAGCATAAAACCTGGGCGCAGCACATAGCCCAGACCGGGTTCGCCTGCAATATCAGCGCCTTGCTGTTGTAGGGTGGCAATATCGCGATAAAGTGTCCGCACACTGATAGCCAGTTCCTCCGCCAACGCAGCACCTGTTACGGGATAGCGATGGCGGCGTAGCACTTGAATCAGGTCAAGCAGACGCTGGCTGCGGGACATAATAGCTCTCGTCGGAGTATAAAAGCTGACTATAGCACCTTCAGTCAGGCCATTTTACTGGGTGGCAGCAAAACTAGGGAGCCATTGAGAATTTCCTCTGTAGCAAGCCGATAAGCCGCCTACCGTAGAGGCCGATAATCAGCCCACTGATAATCAGTATCATCGCGACAATTTTCGCGGCGGGAATGCTTTCACTAAAAATCATCACGGAACCTAGCAGGCCAAAAATCGGGACTAGCAAAGATAATGGCGCGACAACAGAAACCGGGTATTTGGTCAGTAATGAATTCCAAATCCAATAGGCAAACAGCGTATTGGGATAGACCTGAAATAGAATAGAGAACAGCGTGGTTACATCGAACTGGGTGGCTAACTCAGTAAAACCGCTGGAGCCATTAAATAAATAGCTCAGTAGAAATAGTGGGATAGGGGAAAATAGGCTCGACCAAACTAGAAAGGCAAAAACCTGTTTGGTATTGGCTTTTTTAATTATAATACTCACCAGCCCCCATACCACTGCACCGCACAATACCAATATCAGGCCAGTAGGCGTGACAGAACCATCACTGATGAAAATAATACTGATAAGCCCTAAGAGCGCAACGGCGATACCAATACATTGATATCTTGAGAGTTTTTCGCGAAACAGCAATGCGCCAAGGATCATGGTGAAGAACGCGCCGAATTGCAGCACTAACGAAGCGATTCCCGCTGAGACACCCGCTTTAATACCCAGATTGACGATACCCCATAAACCGATACCAAACAGTAGGCCGTAACCTATTATGTATCGCCATGAAGTATCAGGCTTTTTGATAAAAAGGACTGCGGGTAGGGCGCAGAGCGTGAAGCGAATCCCGGCTAAAATAAGCGGGTCTGCGGCAATCAGGCCAAGTTTTATTACCGAAAAATTAGCCCCCCAAATTGCGGTAATGCATAGAGCAATTAAAAAATCAGTTAGTTTCACGCAGCCTACCTAGGGTGAGAGAATTAGTCGGTTGTTGTTATTTCACAGTGGCAGTTCACAAACTGAGTAGTGATAATCAGTAGCGAACATGAGAATATTTCCAGGACAGCGGTATCGCAATTCAGGATACCGCTGCGAATAATGTGTTATTAATTCTGTTTATATAAACCAGCGACCATAAAGCAGCTAAATGAACTAAATAGCATCTCAATCCCGACCAGAGTCGTAACCATGGTGATCGACATCAGTGGGCCAGCACTCACCAATAGATAGGTAATAATCAGATCCAAGACGCCGAGCAAGATTTGTAGCCATGCCCCCGGCATTCCCCATGTTCTAAAACCGGTTATCAACCGCATCACTCCACCAAAGGCAAACAGCACCGCCAGCACCACTGCCAGACTTATCATCCCTATTGCTGGATTGGTAATAAATACATAACCCATCACAATATATGCGATGCCGAGTAAAATACCGGTCACCATTGGCCAAAGATTATGGGAACGGTTGGTTACCATACCCACGATCATTGCAATCCCACTGAGTAGCAGTAGGACACCAATAATTTTGCTGAGAACAACGCTGGAGGCCAGTGGGTTAATAAGGCAAAAGATCCCGCCCAGTAATAGCAGGATTGCGATGACCCGCATGATAATCCGTTGTTTTTTTAAGGTACTTTCATCAAGGCTCATAAGGTATTTCCGATCTATATTCAGCATGACGATGACTCCTGTATAGTCTGAACTAGGTTATCGATAACTATCATGAGTATAGGTCGAACAATAGATGTATAAATAAAATCAATGATATTCAACTAATTATACTGTGGAATATTTCCTGTACGCCAGATGTGCAAATAGCATTGCAGTGGCACTTATCATCCCCCCCAGAATACAAACACCTGACCATCCCGCATTCGCATATACCATCGTTGCACTGATAGCTCCGATGGCGCTACCGATGGAATAGAACAACATATAGCCAGCAACCAGGCGGCTTTGGGCATCAGGACGTAGCGCCAATATGATGGTCTGATTGGTTA
Organism: Yersinia sp. 2541 StPb PI; assembly: GCF_052217145.1. Classification (NCBI taxonomy): domain Bacteria; kingdom Pseudomonadati; phylum Pseudomonadota; class Gammaproteobacteria; order Enterobacterales; family Yersiniaceae; genus Yersinia; species Yersinia sp. 2541 StPb PI. The sequence continues at coordinate 560,287 of NZ_JAZGQB010000001.1, forward strand.
CATGCACCGCCTGAACGGCAAAATCTAATATCACGACACCGATAACCAGCCACCAGAGTGAATGAGGCAAAAAAGCGATCGGCAGCCAGGAGAGCAGTAGTAACGCCAAGGCGACTTGCGTTGTTTTCACTCCCAACCCTCGATCTGCCAACTGCCCCGCATGAGCGGCGGCGAATGCGCCAGCGATACCTGCCAGCCCAAATAAACCTACCTGACTAGGCGATAATACGTATGGCGGGCTGCTGAGTGGTAACACCATTGCGGTCCACAGCACACTAAAAGCCATAAATATCAGTAAGGCCAGAGTAGACCGTACACGCAACTCGCGCTCACGGGTAAATAACCCCCACAGCGACAGCAGTAGCTGCCGATATGACGATACAGCCGGTTTGGCAACGGGTGGGATAATGCGATAAAGCATAATAACCATCAATAGCATCACTGCTGCGGAGCAAAAATAGACGGAACGCCAACCGGCAAAGTCGGCCATCGTACCTGAGATAAAGCGCGCGAGTAGAATCCCCAACACGATACCGCTGGTGATTTTACCCACTATTTTGCCTCTTTGTTGCTCTGGAGCCAGTGCCGCAGCAAAAGCCACAATCACCTGTACCACGACAGCCATCAGGCCGATAATCAGCATCGCCACCAAAAGTAGTGAAAAAGTGGGGGCAAGGCTAACCGAAATCAATGCCACAGCAGATAACAATAACTGCCCGATAATTAATTTTCGGCGATCCCACAGATCACCCAAAGGCACAATGAATATCAGCCCCAAGGCATACCCTGCCTGCGTCAGAGTAACCACCAGACCGATCGCCGACGGACTAACGTTAAGATCCGTTGCCATTGTATCGAGTAGGGGCTGAGCAAAATAGACATTGGCGACCGCCATGGCGGATACCATCGCCAAGAGTGGCACCACTATTGATGTGAGGTGTGGTGCCAGAGCTGTTTGTGGTAATCGCCGGGTGCGACTCTTTGCTGATTCTTTTCTGATGGACATAAAAATACCTGATGCCTTTCTGGTTTTTATTTGAAACCACTTAATTGATTTTTAACAGAGGTGGTTTTAATATGCAACCAGTTTATCCAGCAAATGATCGGAGTAAAAGAATGACTAAAACGAGTGAAGGCCAGATAGGGGCAGAAGAATGCCCGGTTGCCAGAGCGCTTAAGGTTTTGGGGGATCGCTGGTCACTCATGATAATTCGTGATGCTTTTGATGGGATCCGCCGTTTTGGTGAATTTCGGAATAACCTTGGCTTGGCAAAAAATATCTTGGCGGGTCGCCTGCGTGAGTTGGTTGAACACGGCATTCTGATGATAGTCCCGGCCTCTGATGGCAGTGCTTACCATGAATATGTGTTGACGGATAAAGGCCGCCAATTATTCCCTATTGTGGTCAGCTTGCGCCAATGGGGCGAAGATCACTTGTTTGCTGTTGGCGAAAAGCACTCTATTTTAGTTGATAATCAGAGTGGGCATCCCATCAGTAAGCTGACAGTATCCTCACAAAAAGGTAAGGTATTGGATGCCAGCGAATGCCATCGGGAAAAAGTGATTAAGCGGTAAGGAAGGTATCTGCGGCGGGAAACATAATCTCAATGGATATTAATGACAGGAAAGGTAAAATGGATTCTCGGATACTGGAAATACTGCAATACACATTGAAGCCAGGTAGTGGTGTGGAATTCCACCGAATTATGCAAGAGATCAGCATTCCCTTGCACGCCAGGGAGGGGATGGACGTCGTCGCTTATGGTCAATCGCTGCACGACCCAGATGCTTATTACCTGATGCGTGCCTTTGACAGTCAAGAGGCATTAGTGAATGCTGAGGCACGTTTTTACAGCAGTGACGGCTGGCTTGCTGGCCCGCGGGTGGCAATTGTTGAACGTATTGAAAATAGTCTCAAATCCGTAATATCGATGCCAACTGCCGCCATTGATGCTTTAAGAACGTAATTGGTCAATTCATAGCATTCTTATACTGAATACGTTATCAACTGATAACGTATTTAATTGCCTCTGGGATTGATTATTGCTCTGCCTGATAAGTGTCGCGTAAGAAAAGGGTTAGCACATCTTTTGGTGGTGTCACCTCACATTCAGACAGCAGCCACCCCACCGCGCCTCGGTGATAAGCACCATGATGCTCAACATGGGAAAACATCTCTTTTCTACTCATTGCCCCTTTTCCCCCATCGACAAATTTGAAGTTAATCATTTCATCCAATTGTTGTTCAACCAGAGAGTGAAGATACTCGAGATAGCGATTATCACTGATAGCAAAGGCGTTATTCAGCACCTCTAGAGGCGGTGTTTCAACCGTATTCAGCGCAGTATAACGGTGGGGAACTCCCTGAATATTGGCGATAAATATTTGATCAACTACATAAATATGATTCATCAGGCGAATCATAAGATGACGTTTATCTTTATAAGCCGCGGTATCAACATTGGCGATAGCGGAGAGGATCTCTTTATCAGCCCAGGCCTTGTATTGAAAAAGCATATCAAAGTGAGTAAGCACAGACATTTTCAGATCTCAGCGGAGAGTTAGATGGCTATTTTATAGTACGAGAATTATTGTAGGTCGTTAAGTAGCGTTGAATTTTAGCCGACTAAAACATTTCATCAACGAAGGGACTGTCTATTGAATATTCGGCAAGAAAATAGCAATGACCTATATATCTTAAGATAATTAGGTAAAGCGAGAGGCTTGGGGGATGAGTAAATTGCTATAACCTGAATCGATGACATTATCGCCATTTCAAGGTGCTTTTCTCTTCTTCTACTAGAATATCCAGCCAATCCGCATTGAACAATTTTCGTTTAAATTGGCTAGCCACTGAGACAGATAAAATCAGATAAAGTGTAATTGTATCCGTGAGATTCCATTCAACAGTCTCTATTCAAGATTGTGCAGTTATGCTTCATTGAGTTGAGCAAATATAGCGCGGCGTCACTTTAATGTTTGTGTAACCAAGGATTTTATAATCAAATTGATGATTTATTAATCTAAATCAATAAGGATTTCTACTGATAGTCAAATACTCTCCTTTTCACAAGGAAGTACAAAATAATGTTTTTCCCTAAGAAATATTCAATATCAATTCTGGCATTAGCGTTTGTTTTATTCTCTTTCCCTACTTCCGCCAAAGTGACTAATTCATCTGATGACCATGTAAAACAGATGATTATCAACGAGTCTATAGAGTCGTACCCTGGCAACTGCCCATGTCCTTTTAACTCTGCCAGCAATGGAAGTAGTTGTGGAAAACGTAGCGCGTGGAGTCGGGCAGGTGGTTATTCCCCCATTTGCTATAAAAAAGAAGTTACCAAGGAAATGGTTACTGAATGGCGTGAATCTAACAAAGCCTAAGATATAAAATTTTTAGTACATGAATGGCAACCCACCCTAGAAAATGCTGCGACACAGGTTACCAGATACAAAAAAGCCAACTCGAAAGTTGGCTTAATGTGCTGATTTAATAGCTAAAATTTGGTGGCCCCTACTGGACTTGAACCAGTGACCAAGCGATTATGAGTCGCGTGCTCTAACCAACTGAGCTAAGGGGCCAGACTTGGGCGCTGATTATACGGTAGTTTTTATACTGCGGTCTAGAGCTGATAAATCAGATGGCTGTTTTATGCACAAAATTAAGGTTTTTTACGCACATAGCAGGTAATTACGTGCGGATGCAGGCTTGAGAATCGGTGGTTTGGGACCAAAAAGAAAAACCCCGGCACGCCGGGGTTTTTGTGTGTTTGCTGCTGTCGCTAACGATTAATCGTCCAGGAAGCTGCGCAATACTTCAGAGCGGCTTGGATGACGCAATTTACGCAATGCCTTGGCTTCAATCTGACGAATACGTTCACGGGTTACGTCGAACTGTTTGCCCACTTCTTCCAGGGTGTGGTCAGTGTTCATATCGATACCGAAACGCATACGCAGAACTTTCGCTTCACGAGCGGTCAGGCCAGCTAACACATCGTGGGTGGCAGAGCGCAGGCTCTCTGATGTTGCAGAGTCCAGCGGCAGTTCCAGAGTGGTATCTTCAATGAAATCGCCCAGATGTGAATCTTCATCATCACCGATCGGGGTTTCCATTGAGATTGGCTCTTTGGCAATCTTCAGCACTTTACGGATCTTGTCTTCCGGCATCAGCATGCGTTCAGCCAGTTCTTCCGGTGTTGGCTCACGGCCCATCTCTTGCAGCATCTGGCGTGAGATACGGTTGAGTTTATTAATGGTCTCAATCATATGTACCGGAATACGGATGGTACGCGCCTGATCCGCGATAGAGCGGGTAATGGCCTGACGAATCCACCACGTGGCGTAAGTTGAGAACTTATAACCACGGCGGTATTCGAACTTATCTACTGCTTTCATCAGACCGATATTGCCTTCCTGAATTAAATCAAGGAATTGCAGACCACGGTTGGTGTATTTTTTCGCAATAGAGATAACCAAACGCAGGTTAGCCTCAACCATTTCTTTCTTGGCACGACGCGCTTTCGCTTCACCGATAGACATACGGCGGTTGATGTCTTTCACTTGCTCAATTGTCAGACCGGTTTCTTCTTCGATCTGGCGCAGTTTCTGCAAGCTACGTTGAACATCGTCCGAGACATCTTTCAGTTTTTCAGACCAGGGTTTACCCATCGCAATTGCTGCGGCAAACCAGGTATCACTGGTTTCATTGCTGGCAAACAGAGTAACGAAGTTTTTCTTCGGCATTTTGCACTGCTCAACACACAGTTTCATGATGATACGTTCTTGAGTACGAACGCGATCCATCATGGTACGCATGTTGTTGACCAGATAGTCGAATTGCTTCGGTACCAGGCGGAACTGTTTGAACACTTCAGACAACTTCAGAATTTCAGCAGCAGCATTGGCGTGGCTACGACCATTTTTCTTGATTTCCATGCGTGCGTTTTCGTACTGCTCGCGCAAATCGCTGAATTTCTGGCGTGCCAGCTCTGGATCGATGCTGTTGTCGTCTTCTTCTTCGTCTTCGTCTTCATCTTCGTCGTCGTCATCATCCATCTCTGCGGTGGATAATTCAGAACCAACGTGAGTCGCCGTCGGCGCAATATCTTCTTCGGCGTTTGGATCAACAAAGCCGTTGATCAGGTCAGATAAACGGGCTTCACCCGCTTCAACGCGATCATATTGTTCTAACAGATAAGTAATCGCTTCAGGGTATTCAGCAACTGAACACTGAACCTGATTGATACCGTCTTCAATACGTTTGGCGATATCAATCTCGCCTTCACGTGTTAATAGCTCAACGGTACCCATTTCGCGCATGTACATACGCACCGGGTCGGTAGTACGCCCGATTTCGGATTCAACACTGGATAACACCTGCGCAGCAGCTTCTGCCGCGTCATCGTCGGTATCAGTGGTGTTCTCGGCCAGCATCAAATCATCGGCATCAGGTGCTTCTTCCAGCACTTGGATGCCCATGTCATTAATCATCTGGATGATGTCTTCGATCTGATCGGAATCGACGATATCTTCCGGCAGATGGTCATTGACCTCAGCATAGGTCAGATAGCCTTGCTCCTTACCACGGGTGACAAGTAGCTTCAGCTGTGACTGCGGGTTTTGCTCCATAAGACGGTATCCACACTTCAGAGTATTTGGGTTGGTGTCGGTCGGCGAAACCGCCAACAATAGCATTTGGGGCCTTTTTTTGTCGCCGCTGCCCGCTATGGCGGCATATTGTGGGGAGTCGCCCCCACATTTATCGGCAATTAAGCCGTTGGGTGTTTCATTTTTTTCTGGCTAATGCCAGATTCAAAGACCAAAGCTCTTTACGTTCTTCGGCGTTTAATCCATGTGTCCGGTCACGCGCTATCAGGGTTTCCTGACGTTGCTCCAAGATGGAGTCATACAGGCTCGTTAGCGTGTCGACAAAAGTCGGTTCGACCATGTCCTCAACAATCATGTGGTTCCATGTTGCGAGAGTTTCAAGCTGTTGGCTGAATTTATTATCCCGATACAGTTCCAATAACTGCCCGGTTGTCAGCCCTGGCTGAGCCAGACAAGTCTCAACCAACTCAATAAATAACGGTAAACCGGCTAACTTGGCTTGCTCGACGCCCTGTAGTGAGGGAATAAGTGTAGCTAGTTGTGGGTTTTGTACCAGTAGCCCTATAAGTATACGCATGGTTGTGCGTTTTAGCTGGGGCGGTTGGTAGGTATTCGTGTTTTCAGCCTGTTTTGGCATCAGCTTATCGAGCTGGCTATCATCGAGCAGGCCCAACTTATTACCGAGCTGCTGGCGCAGATAAAGACGTAATGTCTCACCGGGTACCTGACTGATTAAAGGTAGTGCCAGAGTGCTTAACTTGGCGCGCCCGTCGGGGCTGCTCAAATCCACCTGTGGCATCAACGTTTCAAACAAAAAGGTTGAGAGTGGCTGTGCCCCTTCCATCCGCTGTTCAAATGCGTCTTTCCCTTCTTTACGTACCAGAGTGTCTGGGTCTTCGCCATCGGGCAAAAACATAAAGCGTAGCTGACGGCCATCATTTAGATAGGGCAACGCCGTTTCTAATGCTCGCCATGCCGCATCTCTGCCCGCCCGATCACCGTCGTAACAACAAATTACGTTATCGGTGGCACGGAATAATAATTGAATATGCTCCGCAGTGGTCGCGGTCCCCAACGAGGCAACGGCATAGTCAATACCAAATTGCGCGAGTGCTACCACATCCATATAACCTTCCACCACGAGTAAACGCGTTGGATTGGGATGATTCACTTGCGCTTCATACAAGCCGTAAAGCTGGCGGCCCTTATGAAAAATTTCTGTTTCTGGGGAGTTTAGATACTTTGGCACTCCGTCACCCAGAATTCGCCCGCCAAAAGCGATAACCCGCCCACGTTTATCGCGGATAGGGAACATGACGCGCTCACGAAAACGATCGTAAGTCCGCCCTGTATCATTAGTCACCAGCATTCCTGCATCGTTCAGCGCAGTACGGCTCTCACCATCACGGCCAAAACGTTTTAAGGCATTGTCCCAACCTGGGGGGGCAAAACCAATAGCAAAATGTTGGATGATTTCTTCACTCAAACCGCGATGCTTAAGATATTCGCGTGCCTGATTGGCATTCGAGCCGTTGAGTGACTGTTGATAGAATCCGCTAAGGCTTTCCATCAGTTGATAGAGACTTTGTCGTTGATGACGTTCGATCTGGGTGGTGCCGGTTCCTGCCTCGTAAGGCACTTCCAGCCCATGCATGGTGGCTAATTCCTCAATACTTTCGACAAATTCGAGTCTGTCGTAATTCATCAGGAAATCAACAGCGTTACCATGTGCGCCACAGCCGAAACAGTGATAAAACTGTTTTTCGCCGTTAACAGTGAATGAGGGTGTTTTCTCATGATGGAACGGACAGCACGCATGGTAATTTTTGCCTTGCTTCTTCAGCTTTACCCGTGCGTCGATAAGATCAACGATGTCGGTGCGCGCTAGCAAGTCATTGATAAATACGCGTGGAATTCGTCCAGCCATAAGCCCCTATTCGGTCAGTCCATAAACGAGAACAAGCCGCGCATTCCTTTCGGAAAGCACGGCCTTCGTATGCAACTACTCGATCTGCGCGTTCTTAGAACATAAAAAACTACGCGGTGGGGTTACCCCCGAAGAATTAATACAGACGAGTGCGGCGTGCGTTTTCGCGAGCCAATTTCTTCGCGTGACGTTTTACAGCAGAAGCTTTAGCGCGTTTACGTTCGGTAGTCGGTTTTTCATAGAACTCACGACGACGAACTTCAGCTAAAACACCCGCTTTTTCACAAGAGCGTTTGAAACGACGAAGAGCTACGTCGAATGGCTCGTTTTCACGTACTTTAATTACCGGCATGTGCCTCTCACCTCAATAGAAATCGGTTTGCTGCTGGCCAATCGCCAGCCTTCTCAAAATGGTGCGGAATTTTACTTCAATGGATGCTGCTTTGTAAAGCACCACAGCAAATTGAAACAGGCACGCCCCTGTGATGTCGCCCTCGTTCTTTACAAGAAAGTTGGTGCCGAGAGTGCGACGGCCGCTGATTATATACTAAACAAGGCTGTTGATCGAATTAATCAACACTCTTTTCAAATATGACCACTATCAACAACATTTAGGTGCTCAAAGCGTGAAAATGCCGTCTTTACCGTCAGAGATCATGACTGGCGGCGCTGTTATGCTAAACTATCGGCCGCACGTGAATGATGGGAAATGTAATGCGAGTTTTGGGTATAGAAACGTCCTGCGATGAAACCGGTATTGCAGTATATGACGATAAAGCCGGTCTGTTAGCTAACCAACTGTACAGTCAGGTTAAATTGCATGCTGATTATGGCGGTGTAGTGCCTGAGCTGGCTTCCCGTGATCATGTGCGCAAGACTGTACCGCTGATTCAGGCAGCATTGAAAGAAGCCAATCTGAGCGCTAAAGACATCGATGGTGTGGCGTATACCGCAGGCCCGGGTTTGGTTGGCGCATTGCTGGTCGGGGCGACAGTCGGCCGCGCATTGGCATTTGCGTGGGGGGTTCCGGCGGTGCCGGTCCACCATATGGAAGGCCACCTACTGGCACCGATGTTGGAAGAGAACGCACCAGAGTTCCCGTTTGTCGCTCTGCTGGTCTCTGGTGGTCACACTCAGCTAATCAGCGTGACCGGTATTGGTGAGTATCTGCTATTAGGGGAATCTGTCGATGATGCGGCAGGTGAAGCCTTTGATAAAACTGCAAAATTATTAGGCCTGGACTATCCTGGGGGGCCGATGCTGTCGCGTATGGCACAACAGGGTACGGCGGGTCGTTTTACTTTCCCGCGGCCAATGACCGATCGCCCTGGACTGGATTTCAGTTTTTCTGGTTTGAAAACGTTCGCCGCAAATACTATCCGTGCTAACGGTACCGATGATCAGACCCGTGCTGATATTGCCCGTGCATTTGAAGATGCAGTGGTTGATACGTTGGCGATTAAATCCAAACGAGCGCTGGATAAGACCGGCTTCAAACGTTTGGTCATTGCCGGTGGTGTCAGTGCAAACCGCACTTTACGTTCAAAATTGGCGGAGATGATGCAAAAACGGGGCGGTGAAGTATTCTATGCTCGGCCAGAGTTTTGTACTGATAATGGTGCAATGATCGCCTATGCTGGGTTGATCAGGCTGAAAAGTGGTGTGAGCAGTGAGTTGAGTGTTTCGGTTAGGCCGCGCTGGCCGTTAGCCGAGTTGCCGAAAGTCTGAGTGGGGCTGTGGCGGTGTTGCCGCGTCATCTCGTGATGCTCACATACTGATGTATGCTCCGCTCTCTCAATTCCTTGCGCCTTGCCTCGCTCCCGCTCAGCCATTCTAAGATTGGTGCCGAAAGTCTGAGCGAGGCTGCGGCGCTGTTGCCGCAGTCATTCAAAATGCTCATGGATGAGAGTCCACGCCGTTTTTTCATTCCTTGCGCCTTGCCTCGCTCCCGTTCAGTCATTCTCGTTTTGAGGAGAATCAATCTTCTTTCTCTTCCAAATCTGCGGCTTCTTCGGCCGGGGTTTTCTGCTTTTTCTTTCTGAGTTTATCCCAGATTTTACTTTCCTTGCCGCGCCATAAACGTTGAATGTTATCGTGGTGGCGCATCAAAATCAGGCAAGAGAGCATGGCGACTGGGAAGGTGAATTGAGGTTTAAACCACCAGACGTAGAAGGGCGCAATTAGCGCACTGATAATTGCGCCTAAAGATGAATACCCACTCAATAACACCGTCAACAACCAAGTACCGGTCATCAGACCGGTTAGATCCCAGCCGATAGGGGCGATGGCGCCAAAAGCAGTAGCAACGCCCTTGCCACCTTTAAAATGGAAAAAGACCGGATAGATGTGACCAAGACAAGCAGCGATAGCGGTCAAGCCAAGATACAGCGGGGAAACGTGCAGCAGGTAAGCAATCCAAACGGGTAACATGCCTTTCAGCACATCGAAAATCAGCACTGTTGCTGCGGCTGCTCGGCCACCGATACGCAGCACGTTGGTCGCACCGGGATTACCGGAGCCATGTTCACGCGGATCTGGTAGCTTAGCAACCCGACACACCAGGATTGCACTGGAAATAGAGCCACACAAATACGCGAAGATAATCATGCCAAGCGCGATAGCACTCATAACACCGCCCTGTTGAATAATGATCGTTTTAATCGCAACATCAGTGGATAATACGCATATTCCGCTGGAAGTGGTATCCGGCAGGCGCAAAAACAGAGAATGACGTGATGGACATCGTATTTATTGAAGAACTTAGTGTCATAACCACCATCGGTGTTTATGACTGGGAGCAGACCATCCAGCAGAAGCTGGTGTTCGATATCGAAATGGGTTGGGATAATCGTAAAGCTGCTGCCAGCGATGATGTGAATGATTGCTTGAGCTATGCAGATATCAGTGATGCGGTGATACAACATGTAGAGTCACAGCGTTTTGCCTTGGTTGAGCGGGTGGCAGAAGAGATAGCCGAGCTGCTATTAGTCCGTTTCCAATCGCCGTGGGTGCGGATTAAAGTCAGTAAACCAGGGGCGGTGGCACAAGCCCGTAATGTCGGAGTGCTCATTGAACGTGGTCAACGACCTAACTGATTTTTTGTGTGTTGTGATGACATAAAAGTGCAACCCTGAATAGATAATGTAGTCTGATTGGTTGGTGTGATAATTATCGAGTTTGAACGGCATTGTTTTTTTAGCATATGGTTTTGTTAATCCTATGCTTTGTAACATTGCCGTTTTTTGTGTTTTCTATTACATGGCATTGGGTATCGTAGATGACGGATATGTATTCGCTGTTTGTGGCTGTTGTTTTAGGTGTGGTAGAGGGATTGACTGAGTTTTTACCCGTGTCATCCACTGGGCATATGATTATCGTCGGTGAGCTATTGGGCTTTACCGGCGACAAGGCAAAAACCTTTGAAGTTATCATTCAGTTAGGGTCGATTCTGGCGGTTGTCGTGGTGTTCTGGCGGCGGTTATTTGGCCTGATTGGTATCCATTTCGGCGCGGTACCTCATGAGGGGAAAACCAGCGGTCACCTGACTTTGGGCCATATTTTACTGGCAATGATCCCCGCCGTGGGGCTGGGGTTGGTATTCCATGACCTCATCAAATCGCTGTTTGATCCGAGAAATGTCATGTATGCCTTGGTTGCGGGTGGGGTGCTTTTGCTAGTCGCAGAATGGTTCAAACCTAAAAATCCTAAATCTGTTGGTTTGGATGATATTACTTACCGTCAGGCTTTCGCGATTGGCTGCTTCCAGTGTCTGGCGTTGTGGCCGGGGTTCTCCCGTTCTGGTGCCACCATTTCCGGCGGTATGTTGGTCGGTGTTAACCGTTATGCCGCGTCTGAGTTCTCCTTCATTCTCGCAGTGCCGATGATGATCGGGGCCAGTGGACTGGATCTTTATAAGAGCCTGCACTTCCTGACGCTGGGTGATTTACCGATGTTTGCCGTCGGATTTATCACGGCATTTATCGTGGCTCTGATTGCTATCAAAACCTTCCTTTCACTGATTAAACGTATCTCTTTTGTACCTTTCGCCATCTATCGCTTTGTGGTCGCGGCAGCCGTGTATTGGGTGTTTATGTAACATACCCGTTATACTTCAAGCTGCATGTGCGTTGGCTACGTTCATCACCCGAATCACTTACTCATGTAAGCTCATCGGGTTCTCTCGCTTGCCGCCTTCCTGCAACTCGAATTATTTAGGGTATAAAAAGTGCAGCGAAATATAAAAAAAAGCCCTGATTAATCAGGGTTTTTTCGTTATGAATGGCTTTATTCTGACGCAATTACTTGAGTTTGTTTCCATTGGACTAATGCTTGTTGGCGGCGACGTTTAAGTTCGTCGCGAATGGCCAATCCTTGTAACCCGCTGGCGACTACTTCCTGCACTGATACGCTGCTGGCAATATGGAATGCGGCGCGCAAATAATCGCCCTGCGGATAAGGATTTTCTTCAAATCCGGTACGGCCTCGGGCATCAGCCTCACTGGTCATAATCATCTGCTCAAGACGTTCCGGTTTGCGCCACACATCAATGGCATCAAACAGTTTGAGTAGAGTTTCGGGGCGAAGCTTATTCACTGTATGGATAAGGTCATGGTATTCCGCCACCAGTTTCGCCAAGTCACGTATCGGATTAGGTACCCGTAAGCGCTGACATAACTGCTCAACCAATTTAACTCCAGCTGGGCCGTGGCCGTGATGGTGTGGCCAGAATTCTTTTGGTGTCAGACCTTTACCCAAATCATGGCAGAGAGCGGCAAAGCGGACATCAACCTCAGGGCTAAGTTGAGCCGCAATGGCTAATGTCATCAGCGTATGGATACCGGTATCAATTTCTGGATGCCACTTTTCGGGAGCTGGTACGCCAAATAAACGTTCAATTTCTGGAAATAGCACCGCCAGCGCACCGCAATCACGTAACACTTGAAAATAGATCTGCGGGCTTTGTGTTTTCAGCGCTTTCTCGGTCTCTTTCCATACTCGCTCTGGCGTCAGAGCCGATAGCTCGCCACTTTGTGCCATTGCTGCCATCAATGATTGAGTCTCAGCGGCGACGCTAAAACCTAAATGGGCAAAACGGGCAGCGAAACGGGCAACCCGCAGCACACGTAGTGGATCTTCGCCAAAGGCGTCGGAGACATGACGCAGTACTCTGTTTTCCAAATCTTGTTGGCCGTGGTAGGGGTCAATCAATTCCCCCTCGGCGCTACGGGCAATGGCATTGATGGTCAAATCGCGACGCAACAAATCCTCTTCCAGCGTGACATCTGGCGCGGCATAGCAGGTAAAACCGGTGTAACCTGCGCCGGATTTACGCTCGGTACGAGCTAGTGCGTATTCTTCATGGCTGACAGGGTGCAGAAACACGGGGAAGTCTTTACCAACCTGCTGATAGCCCTGTGTGAGTAACTGTTCCGGGGTGGATCCCACCACGACCCAATCCTGTTCGGTGACCGGCAGATTTAATAAGCTGTCGCGTACCGCGCCGCCGACCAGATAGATTTTCATATAAATCCTTCGTTCTTGACGTTGCAGCGTTGTTAGCTGCTCACTTGAATCACACTTTACCGCCTGGCGACAAAGGCTTGTTTCAGTATAGTTGGGGATGAGAATAGATTAAACAACCAGGCCACCCTGGCGGGCAGCCAAACGCGTCGATTTTACAGTCTTATTAAACGGCTATCAGTTCATCCAGCGATTGTTCTTTTTACGGCTTGGGATCAGATGTGGCAGTACCAGACCAAGGAGCAGGCCGATACCGGCAACACCGCCGCCGTACATAAACCATTGCAGGATAATGGTACGCTGTTTGTCATCTAATTGCAGATTCACAGCGCTGACTTTCTTCTGAGCAACCACTAACTGATTCTTTAGTGACTCGTTTTCTTTTTGCAGCTCGGAAATTACGCTGTCGCTGGCCGCGACCTTCTGTTGCATTTCAGCAGTGCGCTGATTCCAGCTATTATCAATATTAGCCAGCTTATCTGTCAGGATTTTGACTTGTTGTTCAAGGTCCGGTACCCGAATACGCAGACTTGGCGTTTCACTCAATTGATTCAGCGCGATCCAGGTGGTTTTCCCTTTACTGTCGCGGATTTGACCGTAATTTGTGCTGTCATCAACACTTATCAGGACGACTTCATCTCCGCCTTTTAACGTGCCAACAATACGGTATTGGTTACCGGGACCGCTATGAACGTAGGTATCCAGCTCATCAGAGATGTAGCGTTTTTCTTCAGCGTGCGCGCCCCAGGAGATACTGAGACTTAGCATCGCGAGGCAAATTAGGCGTATTTTCAGCATTAGAGAGTCATTTATGAGTGAATTTATGGAACGATAGTAGTGTGTTCAGTTTGCCGACGCAACGCATAAACCGGAATGAGAACTATCTTACTCTCATAGCCAGCGCGGCTTTAGCCACTTTGTTGTTCATTTTAACCACGCTGAAAATTTGTCTTATGAAGCCTTATGGCAGACCTGTTAAAATAGAGGCTGACTCGGGGTAGCCACGCGGTTTTTTTGTGTAAAATAGCGAAGTCTGTGTAAAACAGGCAAACCGCCGCGAAAGAGGCATAATGCCCGTAAACTCGCAACATACCGGTGTGAATGAAATTATGACCGTTGAAATAGAATTAAAATTTATTGCTACTCCTGCGGCCATTGCCGCTTTGCCCGAGCGGCTTACATCCTGGCAAAGCCAGCATTCTGCGCCGCAGACGCTGACCAATATCTATTTTGAAACTGCCGATAAGCGGCTGCGCCAACATGATATTGGCTTACGTATCCGTGGTTATGATGGCCGTTACGAAATGACGGTTAAGACCGGCGGTAAAGTGGTCGGTGGTTTACATCAACGCCCTGAATACAATGTTGATATTGATAGTGACCAATTGGATTTGGCGCGTTTCCCTGCCGATATCTGGCCGAACGGTTGGGTGATTGAGACATTACAAGCAGAACTACAGCCGCTATTCCGTACGGATTTTACTCGAGAGAAGTGGGTAATTACTTACGGCGAGAGCGAGATAGAGCTTGCTGTTGATCAAGGCACTATCAGTGCCGGTGAGCTGTCGGAACCCTTGCACGAAATTGAGCTGGAACTGAAAAAAGGCAATCAGGCAGATTTGCTGGCATTGGCCGCAGAACTGGCACAAATTGGCGGTTTACGGCAGGGCAATCTGAGTAAAGCAGCCCGTGGCTATCATTTAGCACAAGGCAATCCACCTCGTGAATTGCGCCCGTTACTGGTGTTGCAGCCAGCGGCCAAATCCACCGTTGAGCAAGGTATGGTCGCAGGGCTGGAGATGGCCCTGGACCATTGGCAATACCATGAAGAGCTGTGGTTACGTGGCGAACCGGCCGCTAAAGCTATGATCATTGAAGCATTGGCAATGGTGCGTCAGTCATTAGCTATTTTTGGTGGTTTGGTCCCGCGCAAAGCCAGTACTGAATTGCGTGCCGGGCTGCTGGCGCTTGAACCGCAGTTAGAACCGAAGAATGTCGATGCTGAGCAGCTTTGCTATAGCACTGATTACCTAAAATGTAAGTTAGCGCTCACATCTTGGCTGGTTACCTCTGGCTGGCGGCCATTTATGGATGCCAAAGCACAGACCAAGTTTGAAGGGTCATTCAAACGCTTCTGCGACATCATGTTGAGCCGCAGCGCTGCTGATCTGAAAGACGCTTTTGGCCAGCATCTGGATGACGATGGTTATTTGGCGCAACTCCCTCGCTTGAACCGGCAGATCATGTCTTTCCAATTGCTCTCAGGCTTCTATCCGCAGAGTGAATGGTTGCCGTATATCGATGGCTGGTTTGGTTTACAGCAGGAGATTATGCACCGTCAGGGTCACTGGCGTGATACCGCCCGTAAGGAAGCGCTTGCGCAGGCAGCCTTTTGGTTGAACGGTGCTGCTAGTTAATAGATAGCAGCTTGAGGAATGCTTTATGTTGCCACTCTCTTCGGATTTACAGATTCAGGCGCAGAATATACGACAGCGCTTTTATGAGTTACCGGCTCCGCCAGATTTACACGAGGAAGATATCTCTGTGCTGGCGTTGAGTGATTTTGTCAGTGATATGTTACTGATTCACCCTGAGTGGCTGGAGGAGTTGCATCAGCAACCCCCGCAACCGCAGGAGTGGCAATTTTATCCACAATGGTTAAATCTGGCGTTGGCCGAGGTACATGACGAAGCGGCATTATTAACCGCATTGCGGCTGTTTCGCCGCCGGATGATGGTACGCATCGCCTGGTCACAAACACAGCAAACCAGTGTGACTACTGAGACCTTGCAACAACTGAGCGGGTTGGCTGAAAGCCTGATTTTGGCGGCGCGCGATTGGCTGTACCAGGCTTGTTGCCGTGAGTTCGGTACCCCCTCTAATGCCGAGGGGGTACCGCAGCCGCTGCTGATTTTGGGCATGGGCAAGTTAGGCGGCGGTGAACTGAATTTCTCCTCTGATATCGATCTGATTTTTGCCTACCCAGAAAACGGCCAGACCCAGGGTGGGCGTCGCCAGTTGGATAATGCCCAGTTCTTTACCCGCTTGGGGCAACGGCTGATTAAAGCGTTGGATCAGCAAACCATTGATGGTTTTGTCTATCGGGTGGATATGCGTCTACGCCCGTTTGGTGATAGTGGCCCGCTGGTACTGAGTTTTGCCGCGCTGGAGGATTATTACCAAGAGCAAGGGCGCGACTGGGAACGCTATGCGATGGTTAAGGCACGTTTGATGGGCGGGGCTGAAGACCACTACAGTAAAGAGCTGCGCCAGATGCTGCGGCCCTTCGTCTTCCGCCGTTATATCGATTTCAGCGTGATCCAATCGCTACGTAACATGAAAGGGATGATTGCCCGTGAGGTCCGGCGGCGTGGCCTGAAAGACAACATTAAGCTGGGGGCCGGCGGTATTCGTGAAATCGAATTTATCACGCAGGTATTTCAGCTTATTCGTGGCGGCCGTGAACCGCGCCTGCAAGAGCGGGCTTTACTGCCGACGTTGCAGGCAGTCGCCGAGCTGGGTTTATTGCCACCACAACAAGTGAACGACCTCAGCAGCAGTTATCTGTTTTTGCGCCGTTTGGAAAATCTGCTGCAAGCTATTGCTGATGAGCAAACCCAAACGTTACCCGGTGATGCACTGAATCAGGCCCGATTGGCTTGGGGCATGGGGTATACCGACTGGATAGAAATGAGTGCTGCACTGGAACACCATATGCAGGCGGTACGGTTGGTATTTGACGACCTGATTGGCGATGATACTCCCGATATCGGTGAAGATCCTCGTCATGGTTTGTATAAAAGCTTATGGCAGGATGTGCTGGAAGAGAGTGATTTAGCCCCTTTGACGCCACATTTAGACGAACCAGCCCGCCGGCAGTTGTTGACGACGATTAATGATTTCCGCCATGACGTTGATAAACGCACCATTGGTCCTCGGGGCCGTGAGGTGCTGGATCAACTGATGCCGCGCTTGTTCTCCGAGGTTTGCTCGCGCCCGGACGCCAATGTCGCCCTCAGCCGCTTGATTCAGTTGCTGCTCAGTATCCTTACCCGCACCACTTATCTCGAATTACTGGTGGAATATCATGCGGCACTAAAACATGTTATTCGCCTGTGTTCTGCCTCGCCGATGGTGGCCAGTCAATTGGCCCGCTACCCGCTGTTATTGGATGAGTTGCTTGATCCGCAATCGTTCTATCAACCACTGGAACCCGGTGCTTATCGCGATGAATTGCGCCAATACTTATTGCGGGTGCCGGAGGATGACGAAGAGCAGCAACTCGAGGCGTTGCGTCAATTTAAGCAAGCCCAGCAATTGCGTATTGCTGCTGGTGATATCACCGAGGCACTGCCGGTAATGAAAGTGAGCGATCACTTAACTTATCTGGCAGAGGCCATGATTGATGCGGTTATTCAGCAAGCCTGGGGGCAGATGGTGGCTCGCTATGGCCAGCCGAGCCATCTACAGCAGCGAGAAGGCCGTGGTTTCGCCGTGATTGGTTATGGCAAGTTGGGGGGCTGGGAGCTAGGTTACAGCTCAGATTTGGATCTGGTGTTCTTGCTCGATTGCCCGCTGGATGTGATGACTGATGGCGAGCGTAGCATCGACGGCCGTCAGTTCTACCTGCGTTTGGCTCAGCGGGTGATGCATTTGTTCAGCACCCGCACCTCGTCAGGCATTTTATATGAAGTGGATGCTCGCCTACGGCCATCAGGTGAGGCGGGCATGCTGGTCAGCACCGTTGAAGCTTTCGCCGATTACCAACAGCATGAGGCTTGGACTTGGGAGCATCAGGCACTGGTTCGCGCCCGCATCGTTTATGGTGATCCTCAATTGCATCAACAGTTTGATACCATCCGCCAGCAAATTCTGTGCCGCCACCGAGAAGACCCACAATTGCAGCAGGAAGTGCGCGAAATGCGAGAGAAAATGCGCAACCATCTGGGCAGCAAACAGCGTGGTATCTTTGATATTAAGGCTGATGAGGGGGGGATTACCGATATTGAGTTTATCGCGCAATATCTGGTGTTGCGCTATGCGGCCAGCGAGCCACGGTTGACCCGCTGGTCAGATAATGTACGCATTTTTGAGTTGATGGCTAATTACGACATCATGGCACCGCAAGAGGCAGCAGCACTGACCCGTGCTTATGTCACCATGCGTGATGAGATTCATCACCTGGCATTGCAGGAGCTATCCAGTAAGGTTTCTGCTGACAGTTTTATCACCGAAAGAGAGCAAGTTGCTGCCAGTTGGCGAAAATGGCTGGTGACGTCAGATATTGTTGCCAGCGAATAAGATAAAGTGCAGCAGTGCCCGTTATGACTGGGTACGTCGGTTATTAATAGTATGCAAGGTGTCTGTGATATTATCCGGCACCACATATATTCGTCATACTTCAAGCTGCATGTGTGTTGGCCGCGCTCAATCGCCCGAATCACTTACTGGTCTTGACCTTAAGAAATAAGTAAGCTCGTCGGGATTCACTCGCTTGCCGCCTTCCTGCAACTCGAATTATTTAGAGTATAACAAACACAAAATTGGAGCGAAGAGATGTGTGTTTTCGGGGTTAATAACAGCTCACTTTGGGGGGCTAACGTATGAAAGTCACGCTGCCTGATTTTCGCCGCGCCGGTGTATTAGTCGTTGGTGATGTCATGTTAGACCGCTATTGGTATGGGCCAACCAGCCGGATCTCACCAGAAGCACCGGTGCCAGTTGTTAAAGTTGATACCATCGAAGAGCGCCCCGGTGGTGCTGCAAACGTGGCGATGAACATCGCATCCCTTGGCGCTATCTCTCGTTTAGTTGGGTTGACCGGCATCGACGATGCTGCGCGGGCGCTGACCAACAAGCTGAATGAAGTACAGGTGCGCTGCGACTTTGTTTCGGTGCCTACCCATCCAACGATTACCAAATTGCGGGTACTTTCCCGTAATCAGCAGTTGATCCGTCTGGATTTTGAAGAAGGTTTTGACGGTGTTGATCCGCAACCTATCTTTGATCGCATCCAGCAGGCGCTGCCACAGATTGGCGCACTGGTGTTATCCGATTATGCCAAAGGTGCATTGAACAGTGTGCAGCCGATGATCCAACTGGCACGTAATGCGAAAGTTCCAGTACTTATCGATCCTAAAGGCAGCGATTTTGAGCGTTATCGCGGCGCAACACTGTTAACCCCTAACTTATCTGAATTTGAAGCCGTCGTCGGTCACTGTAAAAATGAAGAAGAACTGGTCAGCCGTGGCATGAAGCTGGTGGCTGACTTTGAGCTTTCAGCTCTGTTGGTGACTCGCTCCGAACAAGGGATGACACTGCTACAACCGGGGAAACCCCCATTACATCTACCCACTCAGGCGCAGGAAGTGTTCGATGTGACCGGTGCGGGTGATACGGTGATTGGGGTATTGGCTGCGGCACTGGCTGCGGGTAATACGCTTGAAGAGTCATGCTTCCTGGCTAATGCTGCCGCCGGTGTCGTTGTTGGTAAGTTAGGTACCTCAACGGTTTCACCGATTGAGCTGGAAAATGCCATCCGTGGTCGTGCGGAAACCGGTTTTGGGGTGATGGATGAGCAACAACTGAAAAAAGCCGTTGCGCAGGCCCGTCAGCGTGGTGAAAAAGTGGTCATGACCAATGGCATTTTTGACATTCTCCATGCGGGTCATGTCTCTTATTTGGCTAACGCCCGTAAGCTGGGTGACCGCCTGATTGTGGCAGTGAACAGCGATGCCTCTACCAAACGCTTGAAAGGCGAAAAACGGCCAGTTAACCCACTTGATCAGCGCATGATTGTATTAGGTGCGCTGGAAGCTGTGGATTGGGTGGTGCCGTTTGAGGAAGATACGCCGCAGCGCTTAATTGCCGATATTTTGCCGGATTTGCTGGTAAAAGGTGGTGATTATAAGCCGGATGAGATCGCGGGCAGTGCCGAGGTTTGGGCCGCAGGCGGTGAGGTTAAAGTACTGAATTTTGAAGATGGAGTTTCCACCACCAATATTATTCAGTCAATCAAGAATGGCCGAGGCTAGTAGGTGGGTGGACTAAAACAGGAGTTGAGTCTGGCACAGGGAGTCGGGTTGCTGTCCACTTCACTGCTGGGAACGGGCGTTTTTGCCGTTCCTGCATTGGCGGCGATGCTGGCCGGAGACGACAGTCTATGGGCCTGGCCGATATTAATTATACTGGTTTTCCCGATTGCTATCGCGTTTGCTGCCCTAGGCCGCCATTTCCCTAGTGCCGCAGGGGCGGCCCACTTTGTGACAATGGCCTTTGGCCCGAAGTTGGGGAATGTCACTGGTTGGCTATTCTTGTCTGTTATTCCTGTTGGTTTACCCGCCGCCTTGCAAATTGCTGCCGGTTTCTGGCAGGCAACATTCGGCTGGAGCGATACTGGGTTGCTGATGGTGCAACTGGTCACTTTGCTGGTTATTTGGTTGCTTGGCACGCGCAGTGCAGGTTCCAGCGCCAATGTGCAAACATTGATAGCATTATTGGTCATTGCGCTGGTGGTGGCTATTTGGTGGCAGGGTGAGATTCATCCATCACAGATACCTTGGCCAAAGCTACAAGATATTTCTCCGCCGAATATGTTCAACGCGTTGGCCGTAATGTTCTGGTGTTTTGTCGGATTAGAAGCCTTTGCACATTTGGCGACAGAATTCCGCCATCCCGAACGTGATTTCCCACGCGCACTGATCGTTGGCTTACTCGTTGCTGGTGCGGTGTATTGGGGCTGTACCGTGGCGGTGTTGCATTTCCATGCTTATGGCGAACAACAGGCGGCTGCGGCGTCGTTGCCGGGCATTGTAGTGCAACTTTTTGGTCAGCATGCACTGTGGATAGCGTGCATTATTGGCTATCTGGCCTGTTTTGCCAGCGTCAATATCTATACCCAGAGTTTTGCCCGCATGGTGTGGTCGCAGGCGCAGGTTCGGCCTGAAAGCAAACTTGCGCAGCTTTCTGCCGGGCAAACGCCGGTTAACGCACTTACTGCCGTGGTGGGGAGTTGCCTGGTATTTGCGTTACTGATTTATTGGCTATCGCTGCCACTGGACCTGCTGATTGTTTATGCCAATGGCATTTTTGTGCTGATTTATTTGCTATGTATGCTGGCGGGGATTCGCTTATTGAGCGGGCGCTCGCGGGTGATGTCGGTGATTGGCAGTATTCTGTGTTGTGTATTGCTGGTGATGATAGGTTGGAAAAGCTTATACGCTTTACTGATGTTTTTCCTATTGTGGGTGCTGCTTTCCAGAATGCGGCCAGCGGCGATATCCTCGTAAACTCAGGGCGCGATATCGAACTGCGCCCTGATTATCACTACTGACATGCGACCAAGCGTTACTCGCCGGTTTTGTCATCACCGCTGTTATCATCAATAACGGCTGGGACGTTGTTGAATTTGGCTTCCAGCTCTGTCACGCGTTGTTCCAGTAACGCCAGTTTTTCTCTGGTGCGTAGTAACACTTGAGTTTGTACGTCGAACTCTTCACGATTAACCAAATCCAGTCGTGTTAATTGCGATTGCAGCACCAGACGAATTTTCTTTTCGACGTCTTCCCCGAATTCGCGAATTCCTTTCGGCATAGACTCATGCACCTGGCGGGCGATTTGTTCAATTTTTTTCGGGTCAATCATGATATTTCCCTAATGAGATGTGGATTACTGCTTATTAGTGTAATGCCTCACGTTGATTGTATAAACCTCCAAACATCTACATTTTGGTAATTGCCCAGACGAATCAATAGCGCTATAGTCATAGGGCTTATTCTCAGGGCGGGGTGCAAGTCCCCACCGGCGGTAAATTGTGGTGCGGCATATCTGTGTCGTGGTGCAAAAGCCCGCGAGCGCTCACGTTGTTTCTCTTGTTAAAGAGGGCAAGGTAGAGGTCAGCAGACCCGGTGTGATTCCGGGGCCGACGGTTATAGTCCGGATGGGAGAGAGTAACGGTATCTGCCGGGCTTATAGCTCGCTTGCGTTATTTCGGCTATTTCTATTTGTATATGAAGCAATGTTATATATGAAAGAGTGGCCTTTTACTCCTCAAGACCGCCCTGATTCTGGTAATCCATAATTTTAATGAGGTTTCTTACCATGAATCAGACCCTTCTATCAGATTTTGGCACGCCTGTTGAGCGTGTAGAACGTGCTGTCGACGCGCTGCGTAACGGCCGTGGCGTTATGGTGTTAGACGACGAAAGTCGAGAAAACGAAGGTGATATCGTCTTTGCAGCTGAAGCAATGACTGTTGAACAAATGGCACTGACCATCCGCCACGGTAGTGGCATTGTGTGTCTGTGTATCACTGACGAACGCCGCCAGCAGCTTGATTTGCCGATGATGGTGACCAATAACTCCAGCCAGTTCCAGACGGCATTTACCGTGACAATTGAAGCGGCTAAAGGTGTTACGACCGGCGTTTCTGCGGCTGACCGTTTGACGACTATTCGTGCGGCCATTGCTGACAACGCTAAACCTGCTGATCTTAACCGCCCGGGCCATGTATTCCCGCTGCGTGGTCAGGTAGGCGGCGTATTATCGCGTCGTGGTCATACCGAAGCCTCTATCGATTTGGCAACACTGGCGGGCTACAAGCCAGCAGGTGTGTTGTGTGAACTGACTAATGACGATGGCAGCATGGCCCATGCGCCAGAGGTTATTGAGTTCGCTAAATTGCATGATATGCCGGTAGTGACAATTGATGACCTGGCTGATTACCTCCAGTCTCAGGCAAGAAAAGCCAGCTAATAGAGTGGCGATATCAATGGATATTGCCTGCTGATGGTGTTGGTTTAAACACCGGGTTGCCTCTATTTTCCTGAATAGAGTGCGGCCCGGTTATTTCCTATCATGTCTTGACCCCTAAGTTAACCCTTCTCTGACTTTCCCCATTCAATTTTATTGAATATCTTCATCACTGTTATCTGGCTGTGCAATGAAAAAAAAGCGCGTAATGTATTTCTTATGATTTCAAGCGCCATTTTCTCTCTTAACAGTAAGGATTTCTTATGAACAGCTCTCGTATGCCTGCACTGTTTCTCGGCCACGGTAGCCCGATGAACGTGCTGGAAGAAAACAGTCACACTCAGGCATGGCGTACGTTGGGTGAGACTTTACCGCGTCCTAAGGCGATTCTGGCCGTCTCCGCCCACTGGTATACCCGTGGTACCGCAGTGACGGCAATGGAGCAACCTCGGACTATCCATGATTTTGGTGGATTCCCTCAGGCGTTATTTGATACCGAATATCCAGCGCCGGGTTCACCGGATCTGGCAGCACAAGTTCAGCAATTATTGGCACCTATCGTTGTGCGGGCTGATACCAGTGAATGGGGATTGGACCACGGTAGCTGGGGGGTATTGATTAAAATGTACCCTGAGGCTGATATTCCGGTGGTGCAATTGAGTATTGATGGTACGCAACCGGCGGCTTATCACTATGAGTTAGGTCGCAAGCTGGCAGTGCTGCGGGAGCAGGGCGTGATGATTGTCGCCAGCGGAAACGTCGTGCATAACTTGCGTATGGTTAGATGGCAGGGTGATAGCAGTCCTTATCCTTGGGCTGAATCTTTCAATCAATTTGTGCGAGACAACCTTAACTATCAAGGTGATAACCATCCTTTAGTGAACTTTATGCAACATGAAGGGGCTGCGCTATCTAATCCGTCACCAGAGCATTATCTACCACTTTTGTATGTGTTGGGGAGCTGGGACGGCGTCGAGCCGATTTCGATTCCCACTGATGGGATTGAGATGGGATCGCTCAGTATGTTGTCGGTAAGAATTGGATAGTTCGACGTTATAAAAAGAAAGGTTTGAACTGATAAAGTCAGCGAGCCAGGGGGTGACCACTCCTACGGGCGTTCAGGCGGTTTACACACTTGTATTTGAAACTAAAAGTAGCCCCAACGGAGTGTTTCCCCTTCATTTGACCTTGTCAGCAGTCTGAGGGAAAGCGAGTGCTTTCCCTTAAATTATGCGCAGCCTTAGCCCAAAATAATATGCGGGTAAAAACGCGACAGATCTTGGGTAATCAGTTCTCTGTCTTCACGCAAACCAATGCCACAGGGTTGATCATTCACCAGCCAGCTACCTATCAGGGTATAGCTGTCGCCGAACTTAGGCAGCGGATGGAATTGCTGCACAATCATGCCTTCTTCCCCGTATGGCCCGTCAACTCGGGCAACTTCTTTACCGTTTTCCACTATCTGGATATTGGCACCTTCCCGTGAGAACAGCGGCTTGGTGACATAATGGTCCATCTTCGGATGGTCATCTTCGGCAAAGTAAGCAGGCAACAGGTTAGGGTGATTTGGGAACATCTCCCACAGCAGCGGCAATAAGGCTTTATTAGAGATTATGCTCTTCCACGCAGGTTCCAGCCAGCGCACGCCAGCATCTTCCAACTTGGTTGAGAACATTTCACGGAACATAAACTCCCACGGATAGAGTTTGAACAAATTACTGATAACCTGATTATCCAGGTCAGTAAATTGCCCTTTCTCCCCTAAGCCGATCTCTTCCATAAACATGAATTCAGTTGGCAGACCTGCTTCCAGTGCGCAATCTTGCAAATATTGCACCGTGCCACGATCTTCTTCACTGTCCTGACAGCAGGCCAGATGCAGTAAGCTAAAACCATGGTTATCACGCAGGTCGACAAAGCGCTCAATCAACTTCTCTTGCATGCTGTTGTATTGATCAGAATCCTGACTCAAATTGCCTGCGTTGATCTGATCTTCCAACCATAACCATTGGAAAAAGGCGGCTTCATACAATGACGTTGGGGTGTCCGCATTGTTTTCCAGCAGTTTTGCTGGATTGATGCCGTCATAGGCCAGATCAAGGCGAGAATAGAGCGATGGCTGATGAGTTTTCCATGAGCTGCGAACAAAATCCCAGCAGTGTTTTGGAATGCGGAATTTTGCCATCAGTTGATCGCTATTCACCACTTTCTCAACCACTTGCAGACACATCTGATGCAATTCTGCGGTAGTTTCTTCCAGCTCTTCAATCTGTGCCAGTGTGAATTCGTAATACGCATCCTCACACCAGTACGGCTCGCCATACATGGTGTGGAAACGGAAACCGAATTCAGTGGCTTTCTCGCGCCAGTCTGGGCGTTCGCTAATCGCTAAACGTTTCATTAATCAGACCTTAACCACCCATGCTGCGTGTGCTGGTTTTAGATGATGTCGCGGCACTACGTTGCATAGAAGACTGCTTAGCCACGGACTCACCAAAGCCACCACGAGTGATAGTGTTGGTTACCGCAGGCTTGGGTGCCATGGCGGTTCTTGGCACGTTCATGGTGCGGCCAGTGGTGGCTGAACCAAAGTTTTTACCTGTCGCATCAACAAACTTGCCATTCGCTGGGCTATTTGGCGCTTTCGATGTGAATAGTGGCTGGCTTGCACCACCGCCCATCATCCGGCCCATCATATAACCGGCCATTAATGGCATCCACATACTGCCACTTTGTTGTGGTGCGGCCGCCGTGGTTTCGCCAGAAGATGATGAAGATGTTGGTACCATGCCAGCTTGAGCAGGAGCCTGAGTACACTGAGATTCACCAAACTCTGCCACACAGTCTTCGCGGGTCGCATATTTTGGTGCAGTTTTAGCCGCTTCTTGTAATGCCGTGTTGTAAGCGGTGGTACATTCCGCGCTCTTGGACGGATTCGCCTGAGAGCAATCATCAGCATTTTGATACAAAGAGACGGTTTCATCGGTTTTTTCACAGCCAGCCAGCATAAATACAGCACTGACAGCTAAAGCTACGGGCGCAAGACGGTAATTGCGCCAGGATTTACGGAAAGTCTCTTGATTGATGTTTTGAGTCCGTTTCATCATTATTTATCTCATTTCAGGGCTTTTGTGCCCTTTCCCAGTAAGTACGCTCTAGAATAGGGGAAAGATGTACGAAATTAAAGCGTGGGGGCTTGCCAGCGGCAGACTTTACAAAGCTATACGAAATGCTGCGAGTAGCTTCGCTTTTTTCATTGGCAAAAAGTGCTTGGCAGCGAAGACGTAGGGCATAGAAACCGGGCACAGCCTGATGCTGCACCCGGAGAGTCCGAGTCCGTAAAAATCAGTTACGGAATGGATTGCCACTACGCGCCGCTGCTGGTGCTGCGGTAGCTGGTTGGCTTACAGAAGTAGCACGCGGTGCTGATTGAGCACTTTCGCCATCAGCATAAGCATTCTGGTTGGCATTGTCCGGTGCGAGACTGGTGGCTGAAGTTGGCACTGGCTTGTCCAATACGCCATTCAGTTGCATCAGATCGTCCATATTCAATGTCCCCAACGCGGATTGGATGTTTAACTGATTAATCAGATAGTTATAACGCGCGTCAGCTAATTGCTGTTTGGATTGATACAAGTTAGTCGTTGCAGTCAATACATCCAGAATAGTACGGGTACCCACCTGGTATCCGGCTTCCATGGCATCTAATGAACTTTGGTTGGAAATGACCACCTGCTCATAAGCCTTGATACTACTGATGGAGGCTGAAATATTATTGAATGAGGAGCGTACAGTTTGCACCACACTACGGTGCGCACTTTCTAGCTGTTCACTGGCACCGACGAAATTGTACTGTGCTTGTTTCACCGCAGAATTGGTGGCCCCGCCGCTATACAGTGGCAAACTCAGTTGCACACCAATTTGGTTTTGCCCAGCATCATTATTCACTTGCTGGCTGGTTGGTGACCCCCCACTGTAACGTGTATTGGTTACAGAAGATGAGGCGGTCAAATCGACCGTCGGCATATAACCGGTTTCTGCTGACTTAATTTGCTCACGAGCCAAATCTTGGCTCAAACGAGCAGAAAGCAAGGCAAGGTTACGTTTTTCAGCTTCTTTCAATAAGTTAGTAACTGCTTGTGGGCGCTCAGTCTTCAAGCGACTCACATTCAGTGATGCCAATTCAGGATAATAAACACCGGTGATCTGGCGCAGGTTTTCCAACGCGTTATCCAAATTGTTACGGGCAGTCACTTCTGCTGCTAACACGGTATCGTAGCTGGCACGGGCGTTTTGCACATCGGTAATTGCGACTAAACCTACATTAAACCGCTGGGTCGTTTGGTCCAACTGGCGATAGACCGATTGCTTCTGTGCTTCGGTGTAAGACAGGCTATCAATCGCTCTGAGTACGTTGAAATAGGCTGTTGCCGTGTTCAGGATCAGTGCCTGTTCGTCGGTCTGGAATGTGACATCCTGAATACCCGCCGCCTTTTCCTGTAAGGTCAGGGCGCGCCATTTAGACATATCAAAAATAGTTTGAGTCAGTTGCAGGGAGCCTGATGTCGCGTTGCTATCCGGGCTATCGGATGCATCACGGAAACCATTAGTATGGCTGTAACCTGCACCCAAACCGAGCTGTGGTAACAGCGGGCTGCGAGCTTGATTAATTTTTTCATATGCAGCATCGCGGTCAGCAGCCGATTTGCGTAAATCCGGGTTACTATCCCTGGCTTGCTTATAAACTTGCAGCAAGTTCTCTGCCTGGCTCATGGTACTGAAACCAGCCAGACTCAGCCCGATAAGAAGGGGGAGCAGTTTCTTCATTTGCAGTCCTTGTTGTGCAGCATTTGTGCGGCAATTTTACTATGGTAGCTGTCGATAGACGATATTGTTGCCGATTCTATCAGAGTCTGCCAATGGGATAAGGTGGCTGATTGTGCCATCTCGCCTTAATTTACTTAAATCTATCACAAAGCTAAATGAGTATTCAGACAACTCATCTGTATCGAGCTATCTTGGTCAAATAATCTTTATCAAAATCATTTCTATCGGCTAACTCTATGCCTGCTATTTTAAAATCCTGTATACCCGTCATACTGCAAGCTGCATGTGCGTTAGCTGCTTTCGTTAACCCCAGTCACTTACTTATGTAAGCTTATAGGGGATTATGAGCCTCACCCTACGGGCCAGCGCAGGCGCTGTGCAAAATGGTTTACAACCAATTTGTCGCTCAATTGCCGCCTTCCTGCAACTCTAATTATTTAGGGTATAGCCTGTGTAGTTTGGCTGTCATCAAAAATCACAATTAAGCTTGGATACTTAAGTAAGGAGAACAGTTAATGACGTCAGTACAATCTTCACCGGTGACCTTTGACAAGAATGATGTGGAAATTATTGCACGTGAAACACTTTACAGTGGTTTTTTTTCACTGAATTTATACCGATTCCGCCACCGCCTGTTTAACGGTGAAATGAGTGGTGAAGTTAAGCGTGAAATTTTCGAGCGTGGCCATGCTGCGGTGTTGTTACCCTATGATCCGGTGCGTGATGAAGTGGTATTGGTTGAGCAATTACGGATTGCCGCCATTGACAGTAGCCCGTCACCTTGGTTATTAGAAATGGTAGCCGGAATGATTGAAGAGGGTGAAACCGTTGAGGCGGTCGCCCGTCGCGAGGCGCAGGAGGAAGCCGGAATTGACATTGGCCGCTGTAAGCCGGTGCTCAGCTATTTAGCCAGCCCCGGGGGCACCAGCGAACGTTTGTCTATTATGGTGGGCGAAGTTGATGCGACAACGGCGAAGGGCATTCATGGCTTGGCCGACGAAAATGAAGATATTCGAGTGCATGTTGTTAGTCGTGAACAAGCTTGTCGTTGGGTTGAAGAAGGTGCTATTGATAACGCAGCCTCAATCATTGCATTACAATGGTTGGCGTTGCACCATCAATCGCTGAGAGCAGAATGGCAGTCATAAAGAGAAAAAATAATGAGTAAGCGCTATACACCTGATTTCCCTGAGATGATGCGGATATGTGAAACTAACTTCGCACAATTGCGTCGTTTGATACCTCGCGTCGATGAAGTGGGCGAAAACGTGGCTTATCAGGTTAATGGCGGCAGTTATAGGCTGACAATTATTGAGTCAACCCGCTACACTTCGGTAGTAGAGATTGTGCAAACCGAGCCTGCGGTGAGTCACTGGAGCCTGCCATCGATGGTGGTGCGGCTTTATCATGATGCACAGGTCGCGGAAGTGTGTGCCAGTCAGCAGATCTACCGCTTCAAAGCAAGTTATGATTATCCGAATAAAAAGTTGCATCAGCGGGACGAAAAGCATCAAATTAACCAGTTTCTTGCTGACTGGTTGCGCTATTGTTTGGCGCATGGAGCGGTGGCAGTTCCGGTTTGTTAGACAGACTTATAACCTTGCCTACAGAGAGTGAAGAATCGTGATAATTCTGGTTGGGAAGGGTGCAAAAACAAGGACACCATTTGGAAAGCCTGTTTAAACTGCCTATGGCGAGTGGGGCCAAAGTCAGAATTTTACAAATAACAGATACCCACCTCTTCGCAGGTGAACATGAGACCTTGCTGGGTGTGAATACGTCCCGCAGTTATCGCGCTGTGTTGGATGCGATTATTGCTGAGCAACATCCATTTGATCTGATTGTTGCAACCGGTGATTTGGCGCAGGACCATTCGGTTGCTGCCTATCAAAATTTTGCGAAGGGTATTTCCCGTTTGCCGGCGCCTTGCGTATGGCTACCCGGTAATCACGATTTTCAACCGGCGATGGTAGATGCACTGGCGGATTCAGGCATTGCGCCTTCGAAGCAGGTTCTGGTTGGTGATAACTGGCAAATTCTGTTATTGGACAGTCAGGTATTCGGTGTTCCTTATGGTGAACTGAGCGATTATCAGTTGGAGTGGATGGAGCGTTGTCTGGTGGCTTACCCAGAACGCTATACGCTGATTTTATTGCATCATCACCCAATGCCATCCGGCTGCACTTGGCTTGACCAACACAGTCTGCGTAATGCGCATATGTTGGCGGCAGTGCTGGTTCGTTATCCGCGTGTTACCACCTTATTGTGTGGCCATATCCATCAAGATTTGGATCTCGATTGGTATGGTAAACGGCTGCTGGCCAGCCCTTCTACTTGTGTGCAGTTCAAACCGCACTGTACTAATTTTACGCTTGATACTGTGGCCCCGGGATGGCGCTACCTCGACTTACTGCCTGATGGAATACTTGAAACTGAGGTTCGTCGGTTAGCCAGTGATGAGTTCTGCCCGGACATGGACTCGGATGGTTATTGATGAGTACGCTTCTTTATATTCACGGCTTTAATAGCTCCCCCAGTTCGCTCAAAGCAACCACCTTTAAAAGTTGGTTGCAGCAGCACCATCCTCATATTGAGATGCTGACACCGCAATTACCGCCGTATCCGGCACAAGCAGCAGAAATGTTGGAAAACATTGTGATGGATAAAGCGGGGCAATCTATTGGTATTGTTGGTTCTTCCTTGGGCGGCTATTTTGCTACCTGGCTTTCCCAGCGTTTCAGCATTCCTGCGGTGGTTGTTAACCCGGCAGTGCGGCCTTTTGAGCTGCTCAGTGATTATCTGGGCGAGAATGAGAACCCCTACACAGGTCAACAATATGTGTTAGAGTCTCGACATATTTACGACCTGAAGGTCATGCAAATTGAAAAGTTGGAATCCCCAGATTTACTCTGGTTATTGCAACAAACCGGGGATGAGATCCTCGATTACCGTCAAGCGGTTGCTTATTACACCCCTTGCCGGCAAACAGTAGAATCAGGTGGAAATCATGCCTTTGTTGGCTTTGATCACTATTTCTCCCCGATTGTAACTTTTTTAGGGCTAGCGACTGCCTGATAACAGGCCGTATATGTGCCACCGATACAGCAGGTTTGGTATTACTACAATTTTGGTATTACTACCGTTGGGTATCGTTACTACAGTGGGTATTGCACTGGGGCCGAGATGGCCCACCAGGCATGTCACCGCCAGCCTTCCAACCATTAGCCGAATATTAATCAACCATGACTGAATCCAGCTATAACGCTGATGCCATTGAAGTACTCAGCGGTTTAGAACCAGTGCGTCGTCGTCCGGGCATGTATACGGATACCACGCGGCCAAACCACCTTGGTCAAGAGGTGATTGATAACAGCGTCGATGAGGCGCTGGCGGGCCATGCCCGGCGTATTGACGTTATTCTGCACGCCGATCAATCGCTGGAAGTGACTGATGATGGCCGTGGTATGCCTGTTGATATCCATCCAGAAGAAGGTGTTCCCGCCGTTGAACTGATTATGTGTCGGTTACACGCAGGCGGCAAATTCTCGAATAAAAACTATCAGTTCTCTGGTGGTTTGCACGGTGTAGGCATTTCAGTTGTGAATGCTTTATCCAAGCGAGTAGAGGTCACGGTGCGCCGTGATAGCCAAATCTACAGTATCGCCTTTGAAAATGGCGATAAAGTGCAGGAACTACAAGTTATCGGGACATGCGGTAAGCGCAATACCGGTACCAGCGTGCATTTCTGGCCGGATGTCTCATTCTTCGATAGCCCACGTTTCTCGGTTTCGCGTTTATCCCATTTGCTGAAAGCGAAAGCCGTGTTGTGCCCCGGCGTAGAAATCGTCTTTAAAGATCTGGTGAATAATACCGAGCAGCGTTGGTGCTATGCCGATGGCCTGACCGATTATCTGATGGAAGCTGTTGATGGCTTGATTACCCTGCCAGAAGCACCGTTTGTCGGCTCTTTTGCCGGTGATACTGAAGCGATTGATTGGGCGCTGTTGTGGTTGCCAGAAGGCGGTGAACTGTTGACAGAAAGCTACGTCAACCTGATCCCCACCATGCAGGGCGGAACTCACGTCAACGGTTTGCGTCAGGGTTTGCTGGATGCCATGCGCGATTTCTGCGAATACCGCAATATTTTGCCCCGTGGTGTCAAACTTTCGGCCGATGATATCTGGGAACGCTGTGCTTATGTGTTGTCAGTAAAAATGCAGGACCCACAATTTGCCGGCCAGACGAAAGAGCGGCTCTCCTCACGTCAGTGTGCTGCTTTTGTGTCCGGTGTGGTAAAAGATGCCTTCAGCCTATGGTTGAATCAGAATATACAAGCGGCAGAACAACTGGCTGAATTGGCCATTTCCAGTGCTCAGCGCCGTATGCGTGCGGCAAAAAAAGTGGTGCGTAAGAAGCTGACCAGCGGCCCGGCATTGCCCGGTAAATTGGCGGATTGTACTTCGCAGGATCTGAGCATGACCGAATTATTCTTGGTGGAAGGGGATTCCGCCGGTGGTTCGGCTAAACAGGCACGTGATCGTGAATATCAGGCGATCATGCCGCTGAAAGGCAAGATCCTAAATACCTGGGAAGTTTCGTCAGATGAAGTGCTGGCCTCGCAGGAAGTACACGATATCTCGGTAGCCATTGGTATCGATCCAGACAGCGAAGATTTGAGCCAACTGCGTTACGGTAAAGTTTGTATCCTGGCGGATGCGGACTCCGATGGTTTGCATATTGCCACCCTGCTGTGCGCCCTGTTTGTGCGTCACTTCCGGGCGTTGGTGCGCAACGGTCACGTTTATGTGGCGATGCCGCCACTGTATCGCATCGATTTAGGCAAAGAAGTGTTTTATGCCTTGGATGAAGAAGAGAAAACCGGTGTTCTGGAACAACTGAAGCGTAAACGCGGTAAACCCAACGTTCAGCGCTTTAAAGGGTTGGGTGAAATGAACCCGTTGCAGTTACGTGAAACGACCCTCGATCCGAATACCCGTCGTCTGGTGCAATTGACCATTGGTGATGATGATATTGATAAAACGCTAGCAATGATGGACATGTTGTTAGCGAAAAAGCGTTCCGAAGATCGGCGCAATTGGCTGCAAGAGAAAGGGGATACCGCTGAAATCGAGGTCTGATCGATGAAAGTGACGTTAGAAGAGTTGCAGGCATTTACCTCGGTAGTTGACTGCGGCTCGATTACCGCGGCGGCAGAGCAACGTAGCCAGACCACATCGGGTATCAGCCGTGCATTGAGCCGATTGGAGCAAAAGCTAGCGACCACTTTGCTACGCCGCACCACCCGCCGGTTGGAATTGACCGAAGAGGGCGAGCTGTTTCTCAGCCATGCACGCCAGATTCTTGGCGCGGTGGATGATGCTGAGGAACAGATTGCTCTGCGGCGGTTGAAGCCTGCTGGTCGGTTGCGAGTGAATGCAGCAGCCCCCTTTATGCAGCACGTTATCGTGCCGATGATCAGCGGCTTTCGCGCCTTATATCCGCAAATCATTCTTGAACTAAATACCGACGATCTTAATATCGATCTGTTGGAGCAACGTACTGATATCGCGATCCGCATTGGTGCTTTGCGCGACTCCACTATTCATGCACGTTTGCTGGGTGCCAGCCGGGTGCGTATTCTTGCCAGCCCCGACTATCTGCAATGTCACGGTACCCCGCACACTATTGATGACCTCGCAAATCACAGTCTGCTCGGTTTCACTCAGCCTGAATTCCTTAATCAATGGTCGCTACCTCATTTGCCAGGCGGGCATTCGTCGATTATCCCGAATTTAGCGGCTTCCAGCGGCGAAACGCTACGTTTATTGGCTTTACAGGGTGAAGGGATCGTCGAACTCTCTGATTTTATGACGCGTAAAGATCAACTGGCGGGGCATTTGGTTGAAGTTATGGCGGATCAAACTCTGGAAACCTGGCAACCGATCAATGCGGTGTATTATCGCAATACACAACTTGCCGCGCGGATTACCTGTTTTCTCGATTATGTGAGTGAGCAGATTCAGTTGCAGGGGAGCCATTGGCTCAGATATTAGCGGCTAACACCGCTGCAACTTCAAGCCAGAAGGGTATTAGCCAAAGTAATTTGAGTTGCAGCAAGGCAGCAAACGAATGAATCCCGATGAAGCTTACTCAAGTAAGTGATTCGGGTGAGTGAGAGCGGCTAACACCGCTGCAACTTCAAGCCAGAAGGGTATTAGCCAAAGTAATTGGAGTTGCAGCAAGGCAGCAAACGAATGAATCCCGATGAGCTTACTCAAGTAAGTGATTCGGGTGAGTGAGAGCGGCTAACACCGCTGCAACTTCAAGCCAGAAGGGTATTAGCCAAAGTAATTGGAGTTGCAGCAAGGCAGCAAACGAATGAATCCCGATGAGCTTACTCAAGTAAGTGATTCGGGTGAGTGATAGCGGCTAACACCGCTGCAACTTCAAGCCAGAAGGGTATTAGCCAAAGTAATTGGAGTTGCAGCAAGGCAGCAAACGAATGAATCCCGATGAGCTTACTCAAGTAAGTGATTCGGGTGAGTGATAGCGGCTAACACCGCTGCAACTTCAAGCCAGAAGGCTAAGATAAAATGTGAATGTTCACATCCAACACATCATCCTTAATCACTTCACGGTGTTGATGCATATGTTCCATCTGCAAATGTAACTCCAGATGATGCACACTTTGCCACTTCTCCAGCATGAAAATAGAGTCCGGCGAGTTCTTTTGCCAGTCAAGCTGGGTGGGAACGTCAACCATCGGCACATAACCGCCACAACCTTCCTCGGCCAGTACCGCCGGAATAAGCTTCTCAATTGCCAGTAATACTGCCTGACGGCGCCCTGGTTTGACTTTGATTTCTGCAAAAACGGTAATCATTACTGCCTCTATTTATCTCTGATAGGAAATCAAACGGCCTGATAGTTAAAGTTTTCGGCTAAATGCTGACGGTAACGGCTGATGTCACCTTCAATGTCTGGTTGTTTAATCACATCATTACACATAAATGTTGGCAGAGGTTCCATTCCAAGGAATTGGTTCGCTTTATGGAAATGCAGATAAACACCGTCAACGCCCACCCCATGGAAGAACTGTTTCGGGTCATTGAACGCTGCAAGTGGTGCGTTCCAGGTGACTGACAGCATGTAGGTTTTACCCTGAATCAAACCGCCAGAACCATAACCTTTAGTGGCATCAGAACGGGTACGGCCATCACTGGCATACAGTTTGCCGTGACCTGCGGTAAAGACGTCATCAATATATTTTTTCAGAATCCACGGTTCACCCATCCACCAACCGGGCATTTGATAAATAACGGTATCGGCCCACAGATATTTTTCAATTTCACTTTCAATATCATAGCCTTCATCAACCGTGGTGATTTTCACCTGATGGCCGTTTTCACGTAGAAAGTCGGCAGCGACATTCGTGAGCGTGAGGTTAAGCGCCCCTTTGGAGTGCGCAAACGCTTTCATGGCGTTAATAATTAATACATTACTCATTGATATAATCCTTGTGAAACGGGGGGCTAATAACCCAAAACAGCGGCCTACCCGGAATGCTGAGTATGCTAATGGTTTTTACGCGAGAGAAAAATGGACAATAATGCACAACACTATTGCTAAATAAGCAACAAAACCCTCTATTTAAACCTTTTAAACTGTAAATGTGCGAAGCTCCCCGCATTGGATTTCATATGACAGAAACAGCAGAACAACAGTTTTGAGGCAGCTCTCAGAACGAAGTTAATACCTGGTAGCATATAGCTGCGTACCAAGTTATAGCGGTACACTGCTTGTCTTTTAGCGACACTCGTTTACTCAGGTCAGCGCCATTATGTCCCCTCATACTTTGCTCGTGATTGATGATGATGAAGAGATCCGCAGCTTGCTGACGGAATACTTCACTAAAGCGAATTTTCGTGTGCTTTCGCTACCTGATGGCGAACATTTGCTGACAACATTGAAGCAGGAGTCCGTGGATTTAGTCATTTTGGATGTCATGTTGCCTGGTGATGACGGCTTCACCCTTTGCCGCAAAGCACGGCAAGTATCGGCAGTGCCGATCATCATGTTGACGGCGGCATCTGATGAAAGTGACAAAGTGATTGGGTTAGAGCTAGGCGCAGATGATTATCTGGCTAAACCGTTCAGTGCCCGCGAGTTGCTGGCGCGAGTTAAGGCGTTATTACGCCGTAATCAAATTGTGCAAAGCCCCGGCACTGAGGCACGATTTTTGTGTTTTAACGGCTGGAAACTGGATTTAGTCCGGCGGGAGCTTATTGATCCGCAAAAGCAGAGTGAGCCGTTGTCGGGGATTGAATTTACGTTGCTCTCGTTATTTTTACGTCATCCCAATCAGATCCTCGACCGGGATCAAATCTCTGAGATAACCCGCCGACGGGAAAATAACCCTTTGGAGCGGGGGATTGATGTGCAAATCAGCCGCTTACGTCAGCGTCTACAAGATAGCCAGCGCTTACTACTGCGTACCCTGCGTAATCAGGGTTACATGCTGTGTTGTGATGTTACCCGTGAATATTGATTCGGGCCGTTATGTCCGTTGGCTACAGGATATGTTCCGGCCACTCTGGCCGCGTTCACTTTTGAGCCGCATGCTGTGCATGCTGGTGATTGCCCTGCTGCTGGCAGAAAGTATCTCTGGTTCAATTTGGTATCGTCAGTTTAGTCTGCGCAATCAGGCCAGTCTGGAAAGTACTATCAAAGGGCTGGTGCAAGGGATGCTGACTAGCTACAACTTTATGTCATCTCTGCCGTATAACTACCGCCATTTAGTGTTGCAACAACAATTGGCGTTAGGTGGCTCGCAGTTTTTTATTTCGATCAATAACCATGTATTGGATGAAGTGCAATTGCTGAACAGTCAGGTCGCCAGAACCGTGGTCTCGCAGGCAAAACAAGAACTGCGAACACAATTAGGGGAACGGCAGGCGGCGATTATCTCCCTGACACCCGCAGATCAACTAAAAGTTTTTAACGCTGGAGTTCTGGTTGATAATCTCCCCCCTGCCTGGGTACGTTTTGGTATCACTACATCCCATAAAGATGCGCCAGTATTAGTCATTCAGTTACAACTGAATTCCAATGAATGGCTGTTTCTGGCAGCACCACTGCCACCGCCTTATGATCAGTTAGAAAGCCCGTTGTTTAGCCTGCGTCAGGTCGGCTTTACCCTGTGTAGTTTGCTTCTGGTTTTACTTTTTACCTGGTGGCTGATTCGGCGTGAACTGAAACCATTAGCACGGCTAGCCCATGGCGCACTTGAACTCAATAGTTCACTGGACAGTGAACCATTGCCAGAGGAAGGCAGTGCAGAATTGGTTACCGCGACCCGTTCTTTCAATCAAATGCAAAGCCGTCTGCGCGCTTACCTGCATAATCGTGAAATGCTATTTACCGCTATCAGTCATGACTTGAAAACCCCGCTAACCCGCCTACGGTTGCGGGTAGAAATGCTAGAAGATGAGACTTTGGGGAAAAAATTTGAACGGGATGTCGCTGACTTGGAAATGATGGTCAAAGGCGCACTGCAAAGTATGAAGGATACTGATTTACATGAAAATATGGAGTCCATAGATATCATGAATTTGCTAAGGCAAACGATGGACGCCTATCTCAATGTTACTGTTTCCGGTAAAGCCAGCCCGATCTTTGGCCGCCCTCTGGCGATTAAGCGCCTACTTAATAACATCGTGGAGAATGGGCTGAACTATGGGCAGCGAGTAGAAATAATCCTGTCAGATCACCGAGATTACATCATGCTGTTTATCCGTGATTTTGGCCCCGGAATTCTCGAGGAGCAGTGGGAGAAAGTATTTAAGCCTTACTATCGTTTGCAACAGGATAACCGTGGCAGTGGGTTGGGGCTTGCTATCTCACGTAGCATTGCCAGAGCACATGGTGGTGAAGTGACATTACGTAATCATCCCGCCAGTGGGCTGATAGTTGAAGTCCGTTTACAACGCTATAACTGAGTCTAATACGCATGTTAAAGACACTATCTCTTATTTTTCTGCTGTTGGTCGCGACCAATGCCACTGCCGTTAACGTTGAAGTCCTGCATTATTGGACTTCATCCAGTGAGCAGGCGGCACTGTTATCGGTAAAACAGGCGCTGGCCGAAAAAGGGGATAACTGGCACGATTTTGCTGTTGCTGGTGGCGCAGGAGAGAGTGCATACAGTGTATTGCAAACGCGTGCTATTGCCGGTAACCCTCCGGGGGCGGCGTTACTAGAAGGTAAGGCTATTGAGGAGTGGGCCAGACTGGGTTTTCTCTCTAGCCCTTATACGCCGGAGCAAACCGTTGAGTGGGATCAGGCTTTGCCTCTCGCCATCAAAGCCAACATTAAATATCGTGGTGAGTATGTTGCCGTACCGGTAAACATACATCGTATCAATTGGATGTGGATTAACCCGAAACCTTTCGCCAAATTGAAATTAGCCGTACCTACCACATGGGATGAGTTTTTTGCCGTAGCCGATAAGTTACAAGCTGCCGGGTACATTCCATTGGCACATGGCGGGCAGGCATGGCAGGACGCCACGGTGTTTGAGAATCTGCTGTTAGGCATGGAAGGCGGGGAATTCTACCGCCAGGTGTTTATGGAACAGCGCAGTAGTGCCATCACCAGCGAGAAGATGGTGCGAGTGCTGGAAAAGTTTCGCAAGCTTAAAGGTTATATCGACCCCGATGCCGCCAATCGTCCGTGGCATGAGTCGGTAGAAATGCTGCGCAGTGGTAAAGCTGCCATGATGATTATGGGCGACTGGGCCAAAGGCGAGATGATGCAGGATGGTGATAATCCCGGCCAAGCGTTTTTGTGTGCGCTGGCTCCCGGTACTCAGGGCTATTTTATTTATAACACGGACAGCTTTGCTATTTTGCAGCAAAACGGTAATCCAGTCGTGGTATCGGGCCAGCGCCATTTGGCTGATGTACTGATGGATAAGCAGTTTCAGGTTACGTTTAATAAACTAAAAGGCTCGATCCCCGCCCGAATGGATGTTTCTTTGCAGGATTTTGACTCCTGCGCGCAGCAGTCAGGCAAGGCGTTCCGTCAGGCGGAGGCCTCGGGTAAATTGCTGCCGAGTATGGCGCATTCGATGGCGACAGATGCACAAACCAAAGAGATCTTCTTCCACGTACTGAACTCCTTTTTTATCCATCCAGAGCAGACTCCGCAGCAGGCTGTGCAGCAGCTCAATACTGCCTTAATCGCGGTAAAATCTTAAGTTCAAGGCGTCAAAGCAGTACGCGCAAAATTAGAGAGTGCGAAAATAATTAGACCGTTAGCAATGTTAGCCAATGCTATTTAGCTTTTCCACCACCTCAGCGGAGAGTATCAATTCAGCACTGGCCAGGTTCTCCTGTAAATGTTGCGGTGATGACGTGCCAGGGATGAGCATGATATTTGGAGAGCGTTGCAGCAGCCAGGCAAGCGCAACCTGCATTGGCGTGGCCCCCAGTGACTGTGCGACTTCACTGAGTTGTGTCGACTGCAATGGTGTGAAGCCACCGAGCGGGAAAAAAGGAACCCAGGCGATATTCTGTGCAGCAAGCTCGTCGACAAGTAGGTCGTCATTGCGATTTGCCAGATTATACAAGTTCTGTACGCAGATAATGGGGGTGATTTTTTGGGCATCGGCGACCTGTTTTGCTGTCACGTTACTCAATCCAATATGGCGAATCAGCCCTCGCGCTTGCAGTTTGACCAGTGTCTCAAGGGGGGCGGCCAAGGAACCTTCTGCCGGTTGGTGGACAGCAAACATGCTACGCAAATTCACGACTTCCAACACATCAAGCCCAAGGTGACGTAGATTATCTTCGACCGCGCGGGTGAGTTCATCGGCGCTGAATGCCGGTAGCCAGTTCCCCGTCTTATCGCGTAGTGCGCCCACCTTGGTAACAATACACAGATCATTAGGATAAGGATGGAGGGCTCGTTTAATTAATTGGTTAGTAATATGCGGCCCATAAAAATCACTGGTATCAATATGTTGGACCCCTGATTTGATGGCGTCGCGCAACACCTGAATCGCCTGAGATTCATTCGAGGGTGGGCCAAATACACCTGGGCCAGCCAGTTGCATCGCGCCATAGCCGAGGCGATTAATCTGCCGATCGCCAAGTCGATAAGTAAGAGTACGTTGTGACATGGGATATCTCCTGAGTAAGTAACGCAATGATTGTAGCTGGCTTATAGCTGTGCAACTATCTGGCTAAATGAAGACAAGTTGTACGGAGTGGCGGACAATGCAAATTGATATTGCACTGCTTCATGCGGTGGTCGCGGTGGCAAAAGCGGGCGGATTTCGTGAGGCTGCACGCATGATAGGCAGTAATCCTTCGTATCTCAGCGATGCGGTGCGGCGGGTGGAACAGCAACTGGGTGTCCGGCTATTTCATCGAACCACTCGAACGGTGGCATTGACTGAGGTAGGTAGAGCACTGATGGAGCGGTTAATGCCTGCGATGAGCGAAGTTGATGCTGCACTGGATATTGTTAATCGCTTTCGTGATACCCCGTCGGGCACATTACGTCTAAATGTCCCTGTTAGTGCTGCGCGGTTGGTGTTGCCTGCCATTGTTCCTACTTTTTTGAAACGTTATCCAGACATTCAGTTAGAAGTGGTGGCCGAAAGCAACGTGCAGGACGTATTCCGTGATGGCTGCGATGCGGGTATCCGCTATGATGAATGTCTCGAGCAGGATGTAATTGCGCTTCCGATAGGAAAACGTCAGCAGCGCTTTGCTGTTGCCGCAGCTCCTGAGTATCTCGACCTGCATGGTCGGCCGGAACATCCGAGCGAACTCCTTAACCACCTCTGTATTCGTGGCCGTTATGCCAGCGGCATAGTGCCTGAATGGGAGTTTGAGCGAGACGGCGAGGTGGTGCGAGTTAAGCCAAATGGCCCGCTAATGGTTAGCATTGGTGCTGCCGTTGACCTTGCGGTGGCAACGGCGATTGCTGGCGGTGGGATAATCTATCTATTTGAAGAGTGGCTGCGACCCGCGATTGAACGTGGCGAACTTGAAGCAATTCTAACCCCCTGGTGGCAGCAGTTTTCAGGCCCATATCTGTACTATCCCGACCGTCGTCTTATCCCTTCACCACTCAAAGCGTTTATTGATTTTATCCGCGAACTAAATGGTTAACCATTTAGCGCCGCCATTATCTGGCGTCTGAAGCCAACCGGGTGATCATCAGGGTCTTAAGATAATCCGTCGCTTGAGTTTCAGCCCCCTGATCTATTTTGAATTATGGGATTATTAAATTCCCTCCGGCTCGTCATTTTCCTCATTGTTGGGTGTTTCACTGTCAACGACAAAATGAACGATTCCCCGCTTTCCCGCCGCCAGTGCCTGTTGAACCAATTCGCGGGCTGTAGGGATTTCATCTCGGTCTAGCACTGTTTCCGCCAGCATCTGCATATTGGTACCAGTAATCACTTCAAATTGAGGTTGATGCACACTCAATTGGACTGCACTGCGAAATGGGGAGCCCCCGAGCAAGTCGGTGAAGAACACCACACCGTGCTCAACAGGTAATGTATCCAGTGCCTGCTGTAACGCATGGTCTAGCTGTTGAGTACTCATACCGACCGGAAAGTCGACCGCAATGATTTGCGGTTGTGGGCCAATGACTTGTTCCACCGCGTTATACAATCCACTGGCAAAACGCCCATGGCCGGTGATGATAATGCTTACCATAAAAGGTCCTTGGGCGCTGGCCGTTAGCCAGCGCATTAAAGATTGAGACTGATTGAGGTGCTACAACACACCGAGCCATGACAGTGCGATAGACAATACAAAAGTCACCAGAATGAGCGTAACCGGGCTGACTTTCTTGGCGCGCAACAGGTAATACATCAGCAAGGTGTAGACCATGGGCAGCAGATTTGGGAAGACTTTGTCAAAGAAGGCTTCCTGAATAGAGACCTCGTGGCCCGCGGTCACCGCGACTTTTGCCGCCACGGTAATATGGACATACGAAGCAATCAGCCCACCAACGACTGTCACACCAAGGATGGTCGCTGCTCTGGAAATAGCCCCCGAACTGGCACGCAGTTTATCGATGGCTCTTACCCCCAAGGTGTAGCCCAGATGGGTCCATACCACGCGCAGTAAAAATAGCGCCAGATAAACCACGAAGAAGATGATTGGCCCCAAAATACTGCCCTGACTGGCAAAAGAGGCACAAACCCCCGCGACAATCGGCAATAAAGTGAACCAGAAAATAGCATCACCAATTCCCGCCAGTGGCCCGAACAACGCCACTTTCAACCCTTTGATCAGGTCTCGACTTTCGTGGCGTTCCTCCAGAGAGATCAGTAACCCCATCAGGAAACCAACCGCATTGGTGTTGGTATTAATAAACTCCAGATTATCTTTCATGGCGGCAGACAGAGCGGCT
Source organism: Yersinia sp. 2541 StPb PI (assembly GCF_052217145.1). Classification (NCBI taxonomy): domain Bacteria; kingdom Pseudomonadati; phylum Pseudomonadota; class Gammaproteobacteria; order Enterobacterales; family Yersiniaceae; genus Yersinia; species Yersinia sp. 2541 StPb PI. The sequence continues at coordinate 602,360 of NZ_JAZGQB010000001.1, forward strand.
TTGTCATTGCCATAAATCTTCTTCAGCAACGGGGCTTGTGCACTAGCAAAACCAGTCGCCTGCATACGTTCGTAGTTAAAACCGGACTGTAACAGTGCTGACCGAAAACCCAATTTGGTGATATCCCGGCGCGTCAACTTGGTGGTTGGTTCAGTGTTGGCATCTGTCGTTGTTGGCAAGGTATTAGATTCCATCATTCATCTCCTCAGGAGCGGCAGCAGCATGGGCGGCTTTTTTCTGTTGGTTGTAATATTCGTAGATAGCGAAAGCCGTTCCCAGTAGCGCAACAGGCAACAGATTCTGTACCGGTATAAAGGTGACAAACAGGAAACCAATAATAAAGAAAGGGGTGAACGGGGTTTTCATCATAACTTTCAACAGTAAGCCGAAACCAACCGCAGGCAAGATACCACCGGCAACCTCAAAGCCATGAGTCAACCAGACTGGCATTGATCGTACCAGGCTTTGCATCGCGCCCTGTGAAACGTAAGCGCACAAGAATGTCACGGCGGCATAAGTCACAGCAACAATGGCGGTTAACAACAAGTTCAGCCGCCCGAGAGCTGCGCCATCAGCTTCTTCTGCATAACGGTCAGCCTTCTGCATAAAGAAGGAAAATGCTGAGTAATAGAACAAAATGATGTATTGCATTAAGAAGCTAAAGGGCAGGCCCAGTCCGATGGCCGTTTTCGCGTCGACACCGGTGCTGTGGGCAATCACGGTCGTCATAATACCTGCCAACACTGGGTTTGGTGGTTGGGTACCGCCAATCGGGGTCAGGCCAGTAAAGGCCAGTTCGGTCAATGCACCGGTAATCAAACCCGTTTGGATATCACCGAGAATGGCACCCGTTAAGGTACAAACGATTAGCGGGCGGAAGATATACAACGCTTCCAACCAAAAATCGATCCCGACAATCAGTGCCATGATTGCCAGCCCAATACCTTGCATCATTGTTATTTCATGCATAAATAATTCCGTCACCAAAGGCGTTGTAGGGCAGGGTATTATCGGATTAAGTCCGAGACTCTCAGATTGCTATACCCTGATGCGGCGGCTTTTTACTGGACTTTATCTTTGCCGTCACTCGGTGTGTCCTGAATAAAGACATTTACGTTATGCTGTTGAATTGCGTGCAGGTTGGCCAGATCGTTATCATCGACATACACTTTTTTGGTTAGCGGACGTTTGCCTTCCGAAAAATGCATATTCCCGACGTTCACGTCGCGGATAGGTACCCCGCCCTCAACCAAGCGGCGAGCTTCATCCGGTGTGCGACAGACGATAAAAATCTTCTGTTCAGCAGAGGCTTTACCAATAACATCAATGGTTTTCTGGATGGAGAAGAAACGGATCCCTAACCCCATGGACTCGGCGGTCATCGACATAATTTGCTGTTGGAGTTTGTCCTGCGCGACACCGTCGTCGGCAACTAATAACAGGTTTGCCCCAAGAGATGAGGACCACGCCACGCCGACCTGACCGTGAACTAACCGGTTATCGATGCGTAACAGCAGAATGTTGGGTGATGCCATGGGTATTCTCCTACTTCTATTGCAAGCGAAACGACATTGACTGCAAGCAAAAACGACATTGTCGCTGTGTGTTGATTTGCACGCCGTCGTCCCAACCACCGTTATCGGGGGAGCAAGTAAAAGTGGAAGGAAGTCCAGCGCATAGCCAGTATATGAAGGGAAGAGAAGCGGTAGGCTACATGATGATATCGTTTTGTTACCCCGTTGATAGAAAGGGCGGCAGATGTTGCAAGCTTGAAAGATAATGCTGTAAAGCTGAAAGATTGAGTTTATCTGTGGGTTGTGACAGTAACCCCGCAGATGAGGTACTATCGCGGGCAGAAATCGACAATGAACTTGCGGTGCCGATCCGCTGAAGCCAGTGATCGCCATCCCAGAGTCTGAGGATAATTGAGTAATGAGTGATTTGACTCATGACGGTGCAGAACGCTTACCGCTGCACACCTTTACTGAAAACGCCTATCTGAACTATTCCATGTACGTCATCATGGATCGGGCGTTGCCGTTTATCGGCGATGGTTTGAAACCGGTACAACGGCGTATTGTCTATGCGATGTCCGAGCTGGGGCTAAACAATAGCGCCAAATTCAAGAAATCAGCTCGTACCGTGGGTGACGTGTTAGGTAAATACCATCCACATGGTGACAGTGCTTGCTATGAAGCGATGGTATTGATGGCGCAGCCTTTCTCCTATCGCTATCCGCTGGTGGATGGGCAAGGGAACTGGGGGGCACCGGATGACCCTAAATCCTTTGCCGCCATGCGTTACACCGAATCTCGTTTATCCAAATACGCTGAAGTTTTACTGGGCGAACTGGGGCAGGGGACGGTTGACTGGGTGCCAAACTTCGACGGCACCATGCAGGAGCCGAAAATGCTGCCTGCGCGCCTGCCTAATATTCTGCTAAATGGTACTACGGGCATCGCCGTCGGTATGGCAACCGATATTCCGCCACATAACGTGCGTGAGATTGCACAGGCGGTACTGGCACTGATTGATAAACCCACGGCTTCACTGGAAGAGTTGCTGGAGTTTGTACAAGGGCCGGATTTCCCAACTGAAGCCGAAATTATCACGCCGCGTGATGAAATTCGTAAAATTTACCAGAATGGCCGTGGTTCAGTCCGTATGCGGGCATTGTGGAAGAAAGAAGACGGCAGCGCGGTAATTACTGCGTTACCGCATCAGGTTTCTGGTGCCAAAGTGCTGGAACAGATCGCCAGCCAGATGCGCGCCAAGAAATTGCCAATGGTTGAGGATTTACGCGATGAATCTGACCATGAAAACCCTACACGTCTGGTAATAGTTCCACGTACCAACCGGGTCGATCTGGATCAAGTGATGAACCACCTGTTCGCTACCACTGATCTGGAAAGAAGTTATCGTATCAATATGAATATGATCGGTCTGGATCATCGCCCATCAGTGAAAGGGCTATTAGATATCCTGACTGAGTGGCTGGTATTCCGCCGCCAAACGGTACGTAACCGCCTGAATTACCGCTTGGAAAAGGTACTGAAACGGCTGCATATTTTAGAAGGTTTATTGATTGCCTTCCTTAATATTGATGAAGTTATTCATATCATCCGCACTGAAGATGAGCCAAAGCCACTGCTGATGCAGCATTTTGCCATTTCGGAAACGCAGGCTGAAGCTATCCTCGAATTGAAACTTCGCCATTTAGCCAAATTGGAAGAGGTGAAGATTCGTGGCGAGCAGGATGAATTAGCCAAAGAGCGTGATCAACTACAGGCATTGTTAGCATCAGAACGTAAACTCAACACGCTGATTAAGAAAGAGATTCAAGCTGACGCGGCCGCTTACGGTGATGATCGCCGTTCACCATTGACCGAACGTGGTGAAGCCAAAGCGATGAGCGAACATGACATTGTCCCTTCAGAGCCGGTTACCATTGTACTGTCTGAAATGGGTTGGGTGCGCAGTGCCAAAGGCCATGATATTGATCCGAGTGGATTGAGTTATAAAGCGGGTGATAGTTTCCGTGCTGCGGCTCGCGGTATGAGTAACCAACCGGTGGTGTTTATTGACTCAACTGGCCGTAGTTATGCATTGGATCCGCTGACCTTGCCTTCTGCGCGTGGGCAAGGGGAGCCACTGACCGGTAAGCTGACTCCGCCGCCGGGAGCAACCATTGAACAGGTATTGATGGCACCGGATGACCAGAAATTATTGATGGCATCGGATGCCGGTTATGGCTTCGTCTGTACCTTTAATGATTTAGTTGCTAAAAACCGTGCAGGTAAGACCATGATAACCTTGCCGGAAAATGCCAAAGCGTTGACGCCGTTAGAAATTCATGGGCCGGATGACATGTTGTTATCTATTACTGCCGCCGGTCGTATGTTGATGTTCCCGGTCGCGGATCTGCCTGAGTTATCAAAAGGTAAGGGTAATAAGATAGTCTCCATCCCATCGGCACAAGCGGCTGCGGGTGAAGATCGTCTGGCATGGTTGTTTGTCCTGCCACCTCAGACCTCCATCACTCTTCATTTTGGTAAACGTAAGCTCACCTTGCGCCCAGAAGACTTACAGAAATTCCGGGCAGAGCGGGGTCGGAAAGGTTCGCCGTTACCACGTGGCTTGCAGCGTATTGATCGGGTTGATGTTGATGCGCCGCCAGTACCAACCAATACCGAAGAGTAATCGTCGCTAGAAATGAATGACCACCCGGCTTGAGTTGCTGTGGTGGTCATTATTATATTGTTAGTCAGGCATCACCCCGTGAATGTAATCGATGGCAGGCGCAATTTGCGTGCGTTGTCGCGTTACATAATTATGGCGATGAATCTGCGCGGTATTTTGTGGGTAAGCCGTTATACTAGCGTCGATCGCATGTCTAAGAGTGAGTGTTTAAGAGGTTGTTATGCTATTAATTTTGCGCACGGTGCTGGCAGTTTTATATTGTATTCTGGTGTGTGTGTTTGGTTCGATTTATTGCCTGTTTAGGCCGCGAAACCCACGTAATCTTGCGACGTTTGCGCATCTGTTCGGTCGGATGTCGGTATTGTTCGGGATTACAGTTGAACAACGTATCCCCAAGGAAGCGGCGGACTACGGTACCTGTATTTATATCGCCAACCATCAAAATAATTACGATATGGTCACCATGTCGAATGTGGTTCAGTCCGGTACGGTCACGGTGGGTAAAAAGAGCCTGCTATGGGTGCCTCTGTTTGGCCCGCTATATTGGCTGACTGGTAACTTGCTGATTGATCGTGATAACCGCGCCAAGGCGCATGGCACTATTGCTCAGGTGGTTGAGCAGGTCAAAAAAAGAAATGTTTCTATCTGGATGTTCCCAGAAGGTACACGTAGCCGTGGCCGTGGGTTATTGCCATTTAAGACCGGTGCTTTCCATGCCGCTATAGCTGCTGGTGTGCCTATTGTGCCTATTTGCGTGTCCAGCACCAATAATATCAATTTAAACCGCTGGTCAAATGGCAAAGTCATTGTAGAGATAATGCCGCCCGTTGATACCAGTGGCTATGGCAAAGAGCGCGTGCGTGAATTATCGGAACATTGCCGCAACCTGATGCTGGCTAAAATTGAGCAGCTCGATGCCGAAATTGCCCAACAGGCAGAGCAGCAAGCGGCGGGAAAATAATACTATTGGCTTTTATTGATAGGTTATTGCGCGGCTTGTTTTGCTTAAAGTAAATTTTGGATTTCCATTTAAACGACTCTGGTCGTGAGCGTTTTGCCGTCCTTCAGCGTTATTCGCAGTCAGGCAAAATTTTGCAGTAGGTTTGATTGTGGTTTTCACGGAGAAGATATGTCACTCAGTCGTCGCCAGTTCATTCAGGCTACGAGCTTAGCGCTAGGCGCAGGTTCGCTGCCATTGAGGGCACAGGCTAATAGTACCCAGCAACCCCCATTACCGGTTCCACCCTTATTGGAGTCTCGTCGTGGGCAACCGCTGTTTTTGACGCTACAGCGTGCACATTGGGCATTCAGTGGCGGTCAAAAAGCCGCAGTCTGGGGGATTAACGGCATGTATCTGGGGCCGACAGTCAGGGTTTTCAGCGGCGATGATGTGAAGCTGATTTATAGCAACCGTCTGGCTGAACCGGTATCCATGACAATCAGTGGGTTGCAGGTTCCTGGTACTCTAATGGGTGGCGCGGCACGTATGATCTCCCCTGGTGTTGACTGGTCGCCGGTATTGCCGGTACGGCAAGCGGCCGCAACCTGTTGGTACCACGCCAATACCCCTAACCGTATGGCACCTCATGTATATAACGGGCTGGCAGGGATGTGGCTGGTGGAAGATGAAGTCAGTAAAGCGATGCCATTGCCGAGTCATTATGGTGTCGATGATTTCCCGATTATTATTCAGGACAAGCGGCTTGATAATTTTGGCGTGCCTGAATATGACCCGCCAGCCAAAGGTGGCTTTGTTGGCGATACATTGCTGGTCAATGGGGTGCAAAGCCCGTTTGTCGAAGTCTCTCGTGGTTGGGTTCGATTACGTCTATTAAATGCCTCTAACGCTCGTCGTTACATCTTGCAACTCAGTGATGGCCGCCCTTTGCATGTTGTTGCCAGTGATCAGGGTTTCTTGCCTGCGCCCGTGGCCGTACAGCAGCTTTCGCTGGCTCCCGGTGAGCGGCGCGAAGTGGTGATTGATATGTCACAAGGCAATGAAGTCTCCATCACGGCGGGTGAATCTGCCGGTATCATGGATAGGCTCCGTGGGCTGTTCGAACCCTCAAGTATTTTGATTTCTACGCTAGTGCTAACATTAAAACCAACCGGTTTATTGCCGCTGGTGACCGATAATCTGCCGATGCGTTTATTAGCCGACCAGATTTTGGACGGCAACGTGATTCGTTCCCGTGAGTTCCGTTTGGGTGATGATTTACCGGGCATTAACGGCGCTATTTGGGATATGAGCCGTGTGGATGCTCAGGCCCAGCAAGGGACTTGGGAGCGCTGGACTCTGCATGCCGACATGCCACAGGCATTCCATATTCAAGGGGTCTCCTTCCTGGTGAAGAATGTCAACGGCGCGCCGGCGATGGCCGAGGATCGCGGCTGGAAGGATACTGTTTGGGTTGATGGTGATGTAGAGCTACTGGTGTATTTCAATCAGGTTTCCTCTGAGCACTTCCCGTTCTTGTACTACAGCCAGACACTTGAGATGGCGGATCGTGGCTCTGCGGGGCAGTTAGTGACACAGGCCGCACCAACACTTGGGTAAGGCGTTAGGTTAAGGGTTACCGGGTTCGGTTGATATAAGATTAGTGCTTACTTGGCCTCAGATGAGCAAAGAGCGAATATCAACCGCAACCTAATCCACTCTACATTCACTCACTTGATGGTGTGAGCCTGGTAATCAAAAGATATATCCTTCCTCTTTACGTGGAGAAATGCGTATAATCGCCGCCCGGTGATGATTTCTTAACCCGAACCACCTCAACTTTCCTCAATTCAAAGAGTGTTGCCATGAGTACCAGCTTGATCCAACCAGAACGTGACCTGTTTTCCTATCAGCCTTATTGGGCTGAATGTTATGGCACCGCGCCATTCTTACCCATGTCACGGGAGGAAATGGATATATTGGGCTGGGACAGTTGCGACATTATTGTTGTCACCGGCGATGCCTATGTGGATCACCCCAGCTTTGGCATGGCGATCATTGGTCGTATGCTGGAGGCGCAAGGCTTCCGGGTTGGAATTATTGCTCAGCCGGACTGGACCAATAAAAACGATTTCATGCGGTTGGGTGAACCCAATCTGTTCTTCGGCGTTACGGCTGGCAACATGGACTCGATGATCAACCGTTATACAGCCGATCGTAAGTTGCGCCACGATGATGCCTATACGCCGGATAATCAAAGCGGTAAGCGACCTGATCGGGCCACTTTAGTCTATAGCCAGCGCTGCAAAGAAGCGTATAGCCATGTGCCGGTATTGCTCGGCGGTATTGAGGCCAGCTTGCGCCGCATTGCTCATTATGACTATTGGTCTGATACTGTGCGCCGTTCGGTTATCGTGGATGCCAAAGCGGACATGTTGGTCTACGGTAATGGCGAACGGCCTTTGGTTGAAGTGGCTCATCGCCTGGCGGCGGGTGAGAAAATTGCCGATATTCAGGATGTTCGCAACACGGTTGTGATGCGCAAAACTGCATTACCGGGCTGGAGTGGGGTTGATTCTACTCGCCTGGACAAACCGGGGCGTATTGAAGCCATTCCCAATCCGTACGGTGAAGATCTGCCGTGCGCCACTGATAGCATTCCTGAATCCGAAGCTAAACCGGTTACTGTTCGTGCCGCCAAACCCAAACCATGGGAAAAGACCTACGTCTTGCTGCCTTCTTATGAAAAAGTGAAGGCAGACAAAGTGTTATATGCCCACACCTCGCGGATTTTGCATCATGAAACCAACCCCGGTTGTGCACGGGCCTTGATGCAAAAACATGGTGATCGCTATATTTGGATTAACCCACCGGCTATTCCACTGAGTACGGAAGAGATGGACAGCGTGTTTGCGCTACCCTACCAGCGTGTGCCGCACCCAGCCTATGGCAAATCGCCGATCCCCGCCTATGACATGATTCGCTTCTCGATCAACATTATGCGTGGTTGCTATGGCGGCTGTTCATTCTGCTCTATCACTGAGCATGAAGGGCGTATTATTCAAAGCCGCTCTGAAGATTCTATTATTCGTGAAATCGAAGAGATTCGCGACAAAGTCCCTGGTTTTACCGGTATTATCTCTGATCTCGGTGGCCCAACGGCTAACATGTATATGCTGCGCTGCCAGTCACCGAGGGCAGAACAGACCTGTCGGCGTGCATCCTGTGTTTATCCTGAGATTTGCCCGCATATGGATACTAACCATCAGCCGACTATCTCTTTGTACCGCCGGGCGCGTGATCTTAAAGGGATTAAAAAGATCCTGATCGCCTCGGGGGTCCGCTATGACTTAGCAGTAGAAGATCCGCGCTATATCAAAGAATTAGCCAGCCATCATGTGGGTGGATATTTGAAAATTGCACCGGAACACACCGAGGAAGGGCCACTTTCCAAAATGATGAAACCGGGAATGGGCAGCTATCAACGCTTTAAAGAGTTGTTTGATACCTATTCCAAGCAGGCAGGTAAAGAGCAGTATTTGATCCCTTATTTCATCTCTGCCCATCCGGGCACTGAGGATAAAGATATGGTCAATTTGGCGCTATGGCTGAAGAAAAACCGTTTCCGTCTGGATCAGGTACAGAACTTCTACCCGTCGCCACTGGCTAACTCTACGACCATGTATTACACCGGTAAAAATCCGCTGGCGAAAGTGGATTATAAAAGTGAAGACGTCGTTGTACCGAAAGGGGATCGCCAGCGGCGGTTACATAAGGCCTTGCTGCGTTATCATGATCCGGCTAACTGGCCAATGATCCGTACTGCATTAGAGGAGATGGGGTTGCAACATCTGATTGGCGGCCGCCGGGAATGCCTGGTTCCGGCAGCGACAATCGAGGAACAACGTGAAGCTCGTCGGGCGCTGCGCCACCATACTCCGGCCCTGACGAAGCACACTGCTATCACCCGCCAGCGTCAGCCAGGTAGCCGAAGCACAACGTCTGCTATCAGCAAAAAACCGCAGGTTGCCAGTAGCACGCCAGTGGCAAAACCGTCAGTAAGCAAAACTGGGGCGAGAAAATCCCCGGCAAATCAGACGGCTGCCGGCGCAAAGGGCAAAGCTAAGCATCATTAAACTGAATACATCGCCTTGAACTCAGTTGTCAGACCCGAAAACATCCGGGTCTGGCCCGAGGCGTTTATTGCTGTCTAACTTCGAAATTGCCGTCAGTTCATCTTTATGCAATTTAAAATCAAACACTTCAAAGTTTTCCTTGATACGCGCCGGTGTTACCGATTTCGGGATAACGATCAACCCACAATCGAGATGCCAGCGGATCACGACCTGTGCAGGTGTTTTATTGTATTTTTGCGCTAACTGGCGAATAACGGTTTGATCGAAAACGCCCTCACCACCTTGGGCCAGCGGGCTCCAGGATTCGGTTGCAATATGATGGGTGGCATTCCACGAATGGAGCTGGCGCTGCTGTAGCAGTGGATGTAGCTCAATCTGATTGACGGTTGGCGCCACACCCGTTTCATCAATCAGCCGTTGCAGATGAGGAATCTGGAAGTTACAGACACCAATGCTGCGAATTAAACCTTGTTCTTTCAATTTGATCAGTTCACGCCAGGCACTAACGTAGTGATCCTGTGTTGGGTTGGGCCAATGGATCAGATAGAGATCGACATAATCGAGCTGAAGTTTGCTCAGGCTCTCTTCTAGTGCTTTTTTCGGATCCTGCTGGCTGTCATTCCACAGTTTAGTGGTAATAAATAGCTCATCACGAGCCACACCCGCCGCCTTCAGTGCCGAGCCGACACCCTGTTCATTTTTATAAATTGCCGCAGTATCGACAGAGCGATAGCCCACCTCGAGTGCTTTGCTGACAGCAAGCTGTGTTTCTTCAATCGTTGCTTGCCAAACGCCAAGGCCAAGTTGTGGCATCAGGTTGCCATCGTGCAATTTGATAATGGGTTGTGTTGCCATGTCTATCTCCTTCGCTGACTGATTGGGCTGTGTTTGCCCTGTTTACCCGTAATGTAAGTTTAGTCGTGATCATTCTATTTATGATCTTGCTAGCGATTAATCATGTGTGAGAAGTATCAAAATGTGCACAGATCTATCGGCGATCTGCCACTGAGAGATGAACAGCAAAATGCGTGGTAATAAGCTAAAGCCTAGCAGTTAATAACGATAGCACCCTTTTAACGGTAAGTGAAAAGAGTAAGTAGATGTTGAACAGAAGGCATCCTGTTCAACGATGCCTTCTGTGTTGAAAACTGTAAACTGGGCTGATGCTATTATTAGACCGCAGCTTCGTAGATACGTTTACTATCAGCTAAAGTGATATCACTGTGTTCGCCAAGCTGAGTCATACCGTGCTCTTCCAGTTTTTTAATCAAATCAGGAATAGAACTGCCATCCAGTTTGTAGGCCGACAGGCGAGTAGCAACGCCCATGCTTTCAAAGAAATGACGGGTAGCTTCAATTGCGGCATCGATGCGGTGCTCTTCGCTACCGTCACGTAGGCCCCAGACACGCTCCGCGTATTGCAGCAGTTTGGCGCGCTTTTGTTGCTTCTTCGCCACTAACAGAGCGGGCAGTACTACCGCCAGCGTCTGAGCATGGTCCAGACCATGGCGGGCGGTCAGTTCGTGGCCTAACATGTGTGTCGCCCAGTCTTGTGGCACACCGGCCCCAATCAGGCCGTTTAATGCCATAGTGGCACTCCACATAATATTGGCGCGCACATTGTAGTTTTCTGGCTCCGCCAATGCTTTCGGACCTTCCTCAATCAGGGTTAACAACAGCCCTTCAGCAAAGCGATCCTGCACTTTTGCATCAACCGGGTAAGTCAGATATTGCTCAATGGTATGTACAAAAGCATCGACAACACCGTTCGCGACTTGGCGCGGTGGCAAAGTATAAGTGACAACCGGGTCCAGCACGGCAAACAGTGGCTGGACAAAGGGTGAGAAGAAGTGCTGCTTATCACCAGTTTCACGGCGGCTGATAACTGCGCCATTGTTAGCTTCAGAACCGGTAGCAGGCAGGGTCAGCACTGAACCCATTGGCAGTGCTTCTTTAATATCGCTGCCAGTGGTTTGCAGAATATGCCATGGTTCTTGTGGGTAATTGACGGCAGCGGCGATGAATTTGGTGCCATCTAATACTGATCCCCCTCCCACCGCTAGCAGGAAGTCGATTTTCTCCGCCCGGCAAAGCGCAACAGCTTTCATCAGGGTTTCATAGGTTGGATTCGGCTCAATACCGCCAAACTCCAGGAAATCAAAGCCTTTCAGTGCCTGATGGACTTGATCCAGCACACCATTTTGTTTGATGCTGCCGCCGCCATAGGTAATCAAGATGCGGGCATCAGCAGGAATTTCTTTACTCAATTGTGCTATTTGACCAGTACCGAACAGCACTTTAGTGGGGGTATGGAGGGTAAAGTTTTGCATTATTTGTCTTCCAGCTTATGGGTGATGAACAATTATGGTAATCAAAACGCGACGTATTAGCCGGTGATGCAATGATTGTTTATTGCCGTACCATTGACAGCCATTGTCGGCAACTTAGCACGATACCTCAATGCACATTTCTGCCTTGCTCTTGCCTATTTCTCCAAAGCACTGTAGAAAATGCGGTAAATATTGCACAATTTATATCTGATCGTTTTAGTTGCTAGATTATCTCAGATAACTCCAGTAAGTGAGAGTATATGGTTGAGGTTAATGATATTCAGGTACAGATGGCCGAAAAAATTACACGTTTGGCTAAGGGGAATGGCTTAACGCCCTCTGCTGTGCCACGGGTGAAAATTTTGTACTCCACAGTGCACCAGCCGCGCACTCCGGTAATGTACACCCCCAGTGTAGTCATCATATTCCAGGGGCACAAAGTGGGTTATCTGGGCAGTAAAGTGTTTCAGTATGATCCGAAAAATTACCTTATTCTGACGGTTCCACTGCCGTTTGAATGTGAAACTTTTGCCAGCCCTGAAATACCTCTGGCGGGAATATCGATTCATATAGACAGCCAGATGCTACAGGATCTGCTGATAGATATAGGTGATGATGAGCTGGATAAACCGTTCGGTAATACCTCTGGCGTCAATTCATCGGCGCTGACCGAAGAGATGCTGTGTGCCACCGAGCGCTTATTGGATGTGATGTCCAATCCCCGTGATGCCAGAGTGCTCGGCCCACAAATTGTGCGGGAAATTCTCTACTATGTACTGTGTGGTCAATGCGGAGGAGCCTTGCAGGCGCTGGTTAACCGCCATGGGCACTTTAATCAAATTACCAAAACCTTGCGGCGTATTGAAAATCAATTTGCAGATAATCTGAATGTTGAGCAATTAGCGGCAGATGTGAACATGAGTGTTTCGGCGTTTCATCATAACTTCAAAGCCGTCACTAACACCTCGCCACTGCAATATCTCAAATCTTACCGGTTGCATCGCGCACGAATGATGATGTTGCACGATGGGCTAAAAGCCAGTACCGCAGCCAACAAAGTAGGGTATGAGAGTGCTTCACAGTTCAGCCGTGAGTTTAAACGCTATTTTGGTCTCACACCCAGTGAAGAGGTCGCTAAACTGCGGACTAACTGATTTTACGGCCCAGCGAATAATGGCAATAAAAAACGGCGCAGTGAGCGCCGTTTAACTGCTTGAGTCACGAGGCAAACACAGGGTTACTCAGTGACACTTTTACGTTTACACCACACCAACACCAGTGTGCCGACCAAACCAATCAGCAACAACACTATTGGTAAAATCATCAGTGCTGTCATCACCTGGTTTTCATAGTGCTTAACGAATGGGATATGACTTAGCGCGAAACCTAACCCAACGACACTCCCCACCCATAGCAGCCCGCTTAACCAATTAAAGAACTGAAAACGTGCACTGTTCAGGCCAGAAATACCCGCCAGCGTTGGCAGTAAAGTCCGTACAAAAGCGAGAAAACGGCCAATTATCAGGGCCGCCAAACCATGGCGTACAAACAGAGTATGGGCGCGTTGCCGATAATGAACCGGTAGCTGTAACAGCCACCTTTTAACTATTTTAGTATCGCCTAACCACAGCCCTTGCAGGTAACTGAGCCAACAACCCAAGCTGGCAGCAGTGGTTAAAATTATCATGGTCGGTAAGAACCCCATGACTCCCTTGGCAATTAATGCACCCGCCAATAGCAACAAACTATCACCGGGGAGGAAAGAAGCCGGTAGCAAACCGTTTTCTAAAAATAGGGTGGTAAAGAGAATGCCGTAAATGACCCAAATCACATTCGGATCGGCAAGTTTACTAAAATCCTGCTGCCATAAGGCATGAAGGATTTCGCGTAATACATCCATTTCTGTTCCTGTTTGCCTAGCGTGTGAGGATATTGTTGTAAGGACTGGTCTAGTGTATCCGTAATGGCGCGGATCCACATTGATCTTATCCTCAATAATCGAATTTTTGAGGGATATATACGTGTCGATGAGACTATTTGTGTAAGAGAGGATTAATGCGCGGATATTGTTACCGCGCATTAACAAATCAATCGTTCAGAAACCCTTACTGCACTGTTTTGATGCGCTCAAATCCTGCGGCCAAATCGTCCTGCAAATCTTGCACATTCTCCAGACCAATATGCAGACGGAACAGTGTGCCTTTTATCCCGTCCCCTTCATACTGACGAATGGCACGGATATTCTCCGGTTGATAACCCAGAATCAAGGATTCAAAACCGCCCCATGAAAAGGCCATACTGAAGTGGGTGAAATGGTCGAGATAAGCCTCTAACTGTTGCTGACTTAACTCTTCTTTTAATTCAAAAGAGAACAAGCCATTACAGCCAGTGAAGTCTCGTTTATAGAATTCATGGCCTTTGCAGCTTGGCAGGGCAGGGTGATAGACAGTGGCAACTTCCGGGCGCTGAGCCAGCCAGTTAGCAATTTCAATACTGCTTTTCTCGTGTTGTTTTAAACGCACGCCCAGTGTGCGCAATCCACGGCTAGCAAGATAAGCTGTGTCAGCATCAACCATTTGCCCCATCAGATAAGAGTCTTCCCGCAGTTGCTCCCAACAACGCGCGTTGGCAACGGCAATCCCCAGCATCGCATCAGAATGACCAATGATGTATTTAGTTCCTGATTGGATAGAGATATCAATACCAAAATCCAGTGCTTTAAACAGCACACCCGCAGCCCAGGTGTTATCCATCATAATAATGATGTCTGGTGAAACGGCCCGGATGGCTTGTACCATTGCCGGAATATCTTGTACTTCCATGGTGATGGAACCGGGTGACTCAAGGAATACCACTTTGGTTTTTGGGGTAATTAATGAGTCGATCCCGGCACCTATCATCGGATCAAAATAGGTCGTGGTGATATTCATGCGTGATAAAATTTTATCGCAAAAACTTTGGGCCGGCTCATAAGCAGAACCGGTCATTAGCACATGGTCACCCGTTGCGACAAATGACAAAATTGCGTTGCTGATAGCCGCGGCACCGCAAGGATAAAGGACGCAACCTGCGCCACCTTCCAGCTCTGTCATCGCCTCTTGCAGCGAGAAGTGAGTCAGGGTGCCTCGGCGGCCATAGAATAATTCGCCTTTTCCCCGATTGATAGTGGCATGCTTCTTCGCTTTTACCGAGTCGAAAACCAGCGATGAAGCTCGCTGGATCACCGTATTCACTGAGCCTTGAGTAAATCGTTTACTTCTGCCCGCACTGACTAAGGCTGTTTCCAGTTTTTCTGTCGTTTCTTTGTTTGCAGACATGATCGTGTCGTCACCTTTATATAGGATATGCTGTAGTTCCAGAGCCAGCATTCATTTTAGAGATATATTCCTTACGTTAGCATGATGATTGTTATGTGGGGGCAGCTTTCACCATGAAAAAAACTAAAGAGAGTGACGCGCTGTTTTCTGACGGTTTGTAATGGAGAAATTCTGTGTAAGTGGCAAAACAAGGGATTTATTAAGGAGTCTTGGTGAGAGTTCTTTAGTTCAATCAATCACTTCTTATCTTTATATCTAATGTTATCGGCATGGAATAATTAAGGTCGCTATCATTTCTATTAATTTACATAATTGTTTCAATCAGAATAATTCTCTTTCATTCTTAAAAAATCGTCTCAAATACTAATGATAATTACTATCAATTCCCGATTTGTTTGATATGATCGGCACCTGATTTCGTCCTTAAATTGATATGCATATTGGGTGGAGGCACAGCGTGAAAATAGCTGGCAAAGAGATTAAAGATAAATCATTCGTGCAAGGCCGGATGATAGCAGGCGTAATGGCATTATTGCTGGTGGCCGGTTTGGCAGGTCATGCACAGGCCGCGCCAGGCAACAGCAGTGCAGTCGCTGCATCTGTTGCTACACCAACAACTGCAACGTCAACCCCACTACCTACACCGGAAATCACACCGGTCGCTGCAAATGCACAAGCTGTTGCACCTGCAAACCCAGCACCTATGGTCCAGCCTCTGGCGGCACCTGTGCCACAAGGGTTGGCAATGGACTTATCTGTCTGGGGCATGTATCAGCATGCAGACGTCGTCGTTAAAGGGGTGATGATTGGTCTGGTGTTAGCCTCAATCGTAACCTGGACTATTTTGTTCTCCAAAGGTACTGAATTATTCCGTGCTCGCCGCCGTTTGCAGCAAGAACATGAAGTTATCGGGGCTGTGACTGATATGGATACCGCGTCTGAGCGGGCGGAGGCTTTTAGCACCGATAGCATTAGTGCCTTACTGCTACGAGAAGCGCAAAACGAGCGCCTATTGTCGACAGAATCCAATGATAACAATGGCATTAAAGAGCGTACGGCTTTCCGGTTGGAACGCCGTGTAGCAGCCATTGGTCGCCAAATGGGTAAAGGCAATGGATTCCTGGCTACTATCGGTGCAATCTCACCGTTTGTCGGGTTGTTTGGCACCGTGTGGGGCATTATGAACAGCTTTATTGGTATTGCTCATTCGCAAACCACCAATCTGGCTGTTGTTGCACCGGGTATCGCAGAAGCCTTGCTGGCAACGGCGTTAGGTCTGGTCGCAGCAATCCCTGCGGTAGTTATCTACAATATATTTGCTCGCTTAATTGGTAGTTACCGTGCACAGGTGGGTGACGTTGCCGCCCAAGTATTGCTGCTATTAAGCCGCGATCTTGATCTGGCGAGCAGCGCTGAGGCAAAGTCATCTAAGCATCCTCACCAATTGCGTGCGGGGTGATTTATGGCCATGCGTATGAATGACAATCTTGATGAAAGCGGTGAATTACACGAAATCAACGTGACACCCTTTATCGATGTAATGTTGGTACTGCTGATAATCTTTATGGTGGCAGCACCATTGGCAACAGTCGATATTAAAGTGGATTTACCAGCGTCTTCAGCGGTACCACAGCCGCGGCCGGAAAAACCGGTATTCCTGACAGTTAAAGCCGATAATCAGCTTTATGTCGGTGACCAGCAGGTTGACCGCGACACTCTGGCCGCGGCGTTGGATAAAATGACGCAATCCAATAAAGAAACCACTATCTTCTTCCAGGCGGATAAAGTGGTGGATTATGAAACTCTGATGAGCGTGATGGATGCGCTACGCAAATCAGGTTATCTCAAGGTTGGCTTAGTCGGTATGGAAGCGGGCATGGCAAAATAGCCTGCAACGCAGGCGCGGTTACGGTTGCCGCGCCTGACATTAATCTTTCGGCGTATTACGGCCCACTTCACTGGTATCTACCGCCCCCAACGCTTGTAGAAGGTCGCCTTCCAGTTCATGAGTATTTTGTGCTTCGTAGTAATTCTCCTCACCTACGCACTCTTTCCAATCGATATATCTTGGCGAACGGGTGTTATATAAAGGTTTATATCCAATAGCGATGAAAGCCATAGTGATCCCATTCTCTTTTATTTTTTTGCACATACCTTTTTTGATAAGGCTTTGTGTGACATAAAAACCTTTATTTTCTTTATGTGCACTTTCAAAGCTATCATTACCATCAGAAAGAATTATCATCAGCTTTTTATTGGTGTTAGAGCTGATTTCATTAAATAAATTATTAGCAGATAATATCCCTGAACTTATTAGTGTACCGCCTAAAGGGGACATATTAATCATATCATCGATAATCTCATTACTATCATGTTCATTTAATGAATAGGAGTTTGCTCGATTTAAACAAACGTAGCTATTGAATATGTCATCAACTGGAAAGTTAATTACTTTCGGTGGTATCACTGCGCTGTTGCGTGGTATTGAGTTTATCGTTGCAACGTAATCAATACTCTCTCCTATTATTTCAAGTTGATATAATTGTTGGAGGATCTTTTGTGAGCGGGAAAGGAATGTATAAGCAGACTCTGCATCTTCAATATTTAATTCATCAATTTTATTTTTAGTGTCATTATATATCTCGCTGGTTACTTTCCCATATGCGATATGGTCAATATTTTCTAATCCCTCCAATCCAGGGAATTTTTTTAACCCAGATAATGTATATTTACGAAGGTAATCACCATTTGGGCTATGTTGCTTTGGCACAAAAGGTAAATGGCAATACTCCTTCGTTTGTGCACCGTTCCCAATACGCTGTTTAGTCCCCCATGAAAATGGTATAAACCCTATGGTATGTATATTCTCATTTTTTAAGATGTTATTATTGAGGCGGTTAAATATGTCTCTCAACGCATCTATTTTTTTGGCTCGGATTCATTATGATTAAAATGATCATCCATTGAACCAGAGTAATCTGCGACAAATACTACATCTATATTCTCTATCGGTGCACTGATTATATTTTTTCTTGCTGCTCCTCTATCTGTTGCATTTATCATCGCACTAAAATTGGTTACTGGATTGTTAGTTAAAAATCTAGCCAAGTAGCTCATGTTGATCTCAGCCGCATACTCAATTCTGCCATTATTATTGATTATATCTATAGTCGGTGTTGAAAATATTTCTGCTGGCAGATAAGCATGAGCATAAGAACTCACTATGGCTTCATTCTGCGCTATTTGAGTTAAACTCGGAGTACTATGGTTATTTTCTACTGTCAGTGCTAATGTTGCTTGCTCCATTGCATCTGAGAGTTTGGCTTTTTTCTGTAAAAAATGAGTGAGCTCAAAAGAAAAAAATATTAGCCCAATAACCAAGGGCAAAAATATAATAAAGGGAAATAAGATAGCCCCTTGCTCATTCTTTATCAATGGCACCAATAGTCGTACTTTAATGTGAGTAAATCTATTTTTTATCATAAATAGCCTTTTTTATAAATAAGTTCATCCTCGCTAGGATTAACGCTCGATAGTTACCGCTGATGACCTTAATATAGGGATGGGTTCTATCTGGCTAAACAACGCTTGATACCCTGTGGGGGCAGGTAAACATAAGGTGACCTGGTACAGTGGCACCCACCGGCCACGATTACTGTAGGGTGATAAATCGTCCATTTCACGCAATGACATAATGGGTTGACAAATACCGACGCTAAACTCTTCACTCTTAGTATCATTAATAATCTTATTACCAGGTGCTGCTGATTCAGCGGGATTAAAATGTAATGTTTCAACTGTTATCGCGAAATTATCACTGGATATACCCGAAGTTAATAGCATATTGCTCGCCAGAGTTGTTAAATCATTAACATTATTTTGAGTTAGTATTTCATCATCAGAATATAACCTGTTCCTTTCCCGAATTATTCCGGCAAGCGAATAAGATATCCGGTCTAGTTTACCTACGGTTGATTGATATTCAGTCACTGAAATCAATAGTTTTATTAATAGCATTATTATGAAAATGACAAATGAAAACTCAATAATAGCTGAGCCATTATTATTGCTAATAAAGCCTATGTTATTGATTTTCTTGTACAAAAATCACCTCACGAGATAGTTGGATATTAGCCCAGCGTGAGGGGATAGGAAAGAAAATAGGTTGATAGATGTAAGTTACTGTGTATTTGGCCAGTGGCGACGTTTCTGAGCCTGAATATATCTGACTAATGAGGTCAGATATACTATTGCTAAATTCTACAGTAGTATTAATCGCATTGTTATTTGTTATGAAAACACCTAAAATACCATTCTGAGCATTTAAACTTTGCCTCAATATGGCACTATTACTGCCCTCTCTATTCTTAGTCGATTTTACCGCTTCTGAAACCGCCAGATCTAAACTGGCAGAGATATAGAGCAAACGGCCTATCTCTGCACAAGAGAGTAACGTCAATAAAAATAGAACAAAGACTACCGTAAAATCAATAGTGACCGACCCCTCATTCGAATGGAAGAATTGCTCTCTTATTTTACTCATTTACGCACCTTTATCACTTAATCTCTCTTGCTGAAGGCTCTGAACTTGACTTAGGGCGAGTATTAACTCATCCGGGTCTTTAGCCATTTTTTCAGCAATAATGATTTTTTTTGCATAGGTTGTATCACCGAGTTGAATCAGTGAAAAGACCAGGTTATGTAACCTTAACGAGTTTTTTTTACCCGACAAATAATCAGGTAATAATATTCTCACTGCATCGCTATAACGGTTATCAAGCATTGCTACTACCGCAAGATTATTCATTGCCGTCCCATCAGAAATAAATAAGGCTCGCGACTTTTCAATAGCTACTTCTGCTTTATGCACCTCACCACTATTAGCCAATACAATGCCGTGTAAGTTGTGAGCTTCTGCATTATTAGGAGAAATAGTTAATAATTTATTTATAACTGTTATAGCATTTGTCGAGTCATTATTGTTAATCAAGTTTTTGGCTTGCAAAATATATACAGGCTCACTCGGTTTGTTAATCATCGGTTGTAAATAATATAAAGATGACTTGGTGTCACCGGTAAGATAGTAGGCGTTAGCCAGTTTTAATCTTATCGCATCATCTTCTTTTTGTTTTAATCTGGTTCGGTATAAAGTGACCAATCCGGCATGATTATTTGCCTTTAGCAAGATACTCTCACGATATAGAAACTCTTTATTACTTATGCCACTATTCGTGGAGCAACCACTTATCATAAAAATTAAAAGTGAAACGGTAATAGTTTTTTTACATTGTTTGTACATATTTGAGTAACTCCAAAACGCTAGGTGATATAACTAACACAACAAAAGGAATAAGAATAAAAAGAAACATAGGGAAAGTCAGTTTTGTTGATAGCTTACTATTTTTTTCTTCTGTAATTAACAATTGCATTTCTCTCATATCTTGAGAGAGTTTTATTAGTTGTTCATAAACGGTTGAGCCGAAACTGATGCTATATTGTAATGCACTGCAAAACATTTTTATTTCTGTTTCGGTTGATAGTTGTTGAAATTCTTTAATCGCACTCTCTAGCCCATTAATTTCTGCGCGCTTAGTTATTTTTTCTACGATTAAACTTAAATCGATATTTATTAATTTGAATCTTTTAGCCGTATAGCTTAGTGCGCTATCTATAGTCATTCCTGATTGGACACAGGCAGCGGTAATATCGATAAAAAAGGGTAGCGAATTTAACATTTTTTTATTTTTTTATTCACAACATTTCTGGTAATAACTTTTGGTAGATATATAGTTGTTATCAGCATAAGCAAACAAATCATAAGGAAACTCATGCTACTAGTCGCTATGAAACTAGTTTTTACCAATATAATCATCACTATCAGAAATAGCGAAATAATCAATATCTTTAAATAAGTCACCTTATGAAGTATATAAGGTAATTTTATAAAAGAAGATAGCGCTATTTCTTTTTTATTTTTTGACTTTTTTATTTCACGTTTAGAGGATAAAATATGGTCATTGTTAATTTTATTATATATTTCTTTCTTATTGTATTTTTTCTTGCTAATGAGTAATGAGATAAAACCAAATAGTACCATGGCAATAAAAATTATATTCATAGTGCTTTCCTAAGCATTGACCTTATCAGTGCTATCCCAATTATCTCGCTGGAGATAATATAATAAAAAATAATCCTACCAGTAGGATGGTTCCACATTGACTCAATAATCGTTGGATCCATAAAGTAAAGAAAAAGAGAGAATACAAAAGGTATGATAGAGAGAATATTTACTGACATCCGTGTTTGTGCCGTCATAACGGCTTTCTTCTGTTCGGATGTTTTGCTTTTTGTGATCACTTGGGACAAACGACTGGTCAGTTCTCTTAATTGCCCACCTTGTTGCAAGTTAAGCAAAATGATGGTGATAAGAAAGTAAAACTCGGGGTAACGAAAGCGTTGATAGGCATCATAAAAAACAGTTTCAGGAGACTCACCTACATTCAATCGGCGGCAAATAAGGCTTAATTCATTCCCTAATGGCCCACCTACCTCTTTCCCACAACGTTCTAATACTTGGTTAATGCTGGCACCGCTACTGGCAGCCATATTAATCATCAACAAAACCTCTGGGAAATCTCTTTTAAATAGCGTGTGATTATTTTTACGCGAAAAGTGTATTTGAAAAAATATGATACTGAACAAAATAAATGTCAATACCACCAGAGTATTTATCCCAACCCATGTTTTATTTATAATGTAAATGCATATTGCATAACCGATAGGTATGGCTATATGCATTTTATTTTTGTTTATATCAATGCTTAATAAATAGTTCACCCATTCATTGGCTGTTTTTTTTAGTAATGACGTAAGGAAAAAATCATTGGTAGTGGTTTTTTTTGGGTTTTTAATTATGGTCTTCTTTATTTTTATCCATTTTAAGTTAATGAGTAAAAGTAATAGAATCCCAGATAAAAGTATTATGTTGTAAATCATTATTTCACCGTGGAAAAAATACTACTTAGTTCATTTGATAAGCTGTATATATCAGCATTCACCCTCACAGCAGATCGGCTGAATAAACCATGATTAATAAATTCTCCTTGGATTTTTCCCTGTTCGTCACGCTCTTTGGACGGTTCAAATGAGAATATGTTTTGTAATACGACATTGTCCCCCTCCATTCCCATAATTTCACTAATATGGCGTACCTTTCGTGAACCATCATTCATGCGTGAAACTTGCACAATAAGATTGATGGCGGAGGCAATATTTCGGCGAATAGTAAATATGGGCATATTAACTGGACCCATCATGATCATGCTTTCGAGTCGGGCAATAGCATCGCGGGGAGAATTAGCATGTAAGGTGGACATAGAGCCATTATGGCCGGTATTCATTGCCTGAAGCATTTCAAATGTTTCCTCACCACGGCACTCCCCGATAATGATCCTGTCGGGGCGCATACGCAGTGAGTTTATTACTAAGTCCCGCATCGTGATTTGCCCAGTATTCTCTAGCCCGGCGAGTCGTGTCTCCATCCGTACCACATGGGGCTGTTCAAGATTTAACTCGGCAGCATCTTCTAAGGTGATAACTCTTTCGTTTTCAGAAATATATTTTGATAATGCGTTGAGCAGTGTTGTTTTTCCTGAGCCTGTGCCACCAGAGATAATAATATTGACCCGGCAACTGGCTGCAATTATCAAGAAATTAGCCATATCACTGCTCATAGCACCCATATTAACCAGATCTTCTAGCTTTCGTTTGTTGGTACTGAATTTTCGAATTGAAAGTGCTGTGCCATCCAATGTGATTGGACCGATTGCCACATTGATTCGGCTACCATCAATTAGGCGTGCATCTGCTAACGGTCTACCTTCATCAATACGGCGATTGACTCTTTGCATCAGGCGTTTGGCAATATCAGTCAGTTGACTGTTATTAATAAAACGGCGGTTGGTTAAGGTTAGCAACCCATAACGTTCAACAAATATCTTTTCAGGGCCATTGACCATAATATCGCTAATAGACTCATCTTCCATCAGTTCTCTTAACGGGCCAAAACCGGTAATCTCATCGGCGATCGTTGCAATAATATCTTTTTGCTGCTGAGTATTTAATCTATATTCATTGTCATTAAATAAATCATCGTAGGTTTGTGAAAGTAAACCAAAAAGTTTGTCATAATCATCAACCAAATGTTCTACTTTATCGATATCAATGTTAGCCAGCATTTTTTCTCGTATTTCTTCTTGGATGATTAATGATATGTTCATTTTTAATTTTTACCTTTTAGAAGCTTTCTTAACCATGATTTTCTCTTGTTTGATAAATCAATGGTTATGCCTAATGTGTATTTAGCCAATTCGGTTATTATGGTTTTCTTTCGGCCAAAGTAATTTTTATCACTTAATGATTCCGTTGTTTTATGTATGAAAGGGATTCGTATATCTATCTTACGCCCAAGTAATGACGGGATATCTGAAGTATCCAGCATATCTCTTGTTATTGGTCTGCTTTCATTTAAACAGACTAATAGTCGGGTTGCTTGCCTGTTGTCTCGTTTAAATTTTTCATAAATATCAATAAACGTTTTAGCGACACGGACTGACATCATACTATTATCAAGCAATACGATAATGCAATTAGCGTGTTCTATATAATCAGTGAGTTTTTCTTTCGGTACGTTATGAATCGGTTGATCAAATACAATAAAATTGTGCTTTATATCTCTGTGTCCATCAATTTCAGCTATATCTTGCCCTTTACCAAACATAAGAGATAAATTATTTTGATATTCGGTTATTTCTGTAACCATTTTTTTTTCTGTAACAAGATCAAGATCCTGAGATCCATTATTGCCCTGTAATAATAGAGTTGGTGATTGCTTTATCTGTGTGATCGCGGTTGCTAAGTGATAACTGATCAGGGTGGTTCCGATGCCTCCCTTACAGCCCAATATACTGATAAAAAAGGCTTTCCTTTCAGACTCGATAGGGATGCCTTTGAGTAAATGTTGCGTCAATTCAGACAACTGCGACTTTATATTTAAGTATAATATGCCACGCTGAATGAATTGTTGGGCGATACCAATTGAATCAATATCGCCAACTAAAACACACCAACAGTCACGCGGGATAAGAATTTTTATTAAATCTAATGTTTTTTCAATATTATCATTACTCCCGATGTCAATAATAGCACCAATGGTTTTATCGGATAAATTTATTTTTGGCACGAGAAAAATACTCTCATCAAATGATTTAATATCATTAATATCGGCAAGCCTGACTTTCTCTGCGGTTTCTTCGCGCAGCCATTCCCTGCTGGAAATAATAGCAATGGTGTTTTTTATCTTATTATTTTTTTTGTTTATTGCATCTTTGTTAAGAATTAATTGCATATGTCACCATTAAAGGAAATTACTTTGATTGCGTTATTTTGAAAGAATTCTATTTTTATTTACTGCGCATCCTACTTCGCTATCCCGGGACATCCGATAATCATTGCGTTGATATTTGCATCGTCGCTCGTTATCTCTTTGCAAAACAGGTGTAGATAATGACTGGTTTTTATCTGTTGCTAACAAGTCTCTTTTAGCTAATGAACAGGCTTGGTCATTCTCATTTGGCTCGATAATAAATGAGGCATGCACAACGCTAGAGAAAAAAATAACACTGCTAACTATCCATAGTTTCATTTTATGAAACCTCCTTTTCGTAGGAATTCCTTAGCCACTTTTTTCCTTTTTATTTCCATTATATGAGTGAAATTAAATAAGCGTTCCAATGTTGATGTGTGCATAAAATCAGGTAATTCCACATCCTTTCCGGCAACCGGCTTCACCAGGCTGACGGTGGCGACGACCACCAGTTCAGTTTGATTTTTTTGCGTTTGTGCATTGCGAAAGAATGCCCCTAAAATAGGAATATCACCTATGAAGGGGATCTTTTTAAGGGATTCCCGCTCTGATTTACTGATCAATCCACCTAGAATAAAGCTTTCGCCATCACCAAGTTCTAATGTGGTCGCTGCCTTACGTGTGCGTAATGAAGGATAAGCATTACCCCCTTCGACGCTAAAGACTTTATCTACACTACTGACTTCTTCTTCCATACTAATGCGGATACGATTTTTCTCATTTACCTTGGCCGCAATGTTTAGCTTGATACCATAAGTTTTGTATTTAATTACGGTGCTGCTTTGGGTGGTATTAAAAAGTGGTATTTCGCCACCAACTAAAAATGAGGCACTTTCACCGGACAGTACCGATAGATTGGGTTCGGCCAGAATACGTGCAATTGAGTCATCATTAATGGCATGAACTAATGTACTAATTCCGGTGGCATTGAACTTTAAAAATTGAAAGGAGCCAACGGATGCTTCGTTGATACTGCTCCAATCTACCCCTATATTCTCACTAAAGTCTTTAGTCACCTCAGCAATGGTTAATTTCACATTTACTTGGTTAGATTCAGGAAGTTTAATCTTATTAATTACCCCTAAGTAATCAGGGTTATTAAAATGTTGGTCTTCGCGATTTTTCTCTCTTTTCTTGTTTATTGCTTCACCGACAATAGCTGCAATAGTGTCTTTCGCCTCTTCTGACTCTGCCTTACCCGTCAGCAGATAGCCATTACCAATTTTATTGATTTCTATGTTGCTATCAGGATATTCAATTTTTATTCTCTGATATGCTGAAGTAATGATGTCATTTACCATGACGGCAGTTTTATCATTGGATTATTATCTTTATTAAATAAGATAAACTCTGCTATTCCTTCTTTTTTTGCATAAACAATAATGCTATTTTTACCAACCAGTTCATAATCAGCAATAGCAGCGGCGGAGACAAAAACAGTATCAATCGCCTCATCTGTTTTTATTATATATGACTCGCCTGATGATAAATAAACAGGCTTGGCATATGCATGATTGACAACTATTTGGCAGGTTGCAATGGCGAAGAGTAAAAACAGTTTATTCCAACTGATATATTCTGGCCTGGGTGTTCTCATCCTCTTAGCTCTCTTGTTATGCGTAGTTTAGGTATGATGTCATATATATTTGTTGATTGATTATTGCCAGTAACTATACTCGGCGCCAGAACGATATCTCCCGACTTTTCTGCGATATGAATGATGTCAAGTTCCTCTCTTTTAATTATGACGGATATATAACCAGTTACGATTTCTCCGGTCTTTTGATTTTTGTTGTTTTTTTCTGGTAATTCGTCTGTCGAATTCTTTTTTATTCTTATTATTCTCATGGCGGGTATTATTTCATTCAACGAAAAGGTTTGACTTTTTTTATCACTCAATTCTTTCGTGTTAATGACTGTGCCACTACTCATGCCTTTATTTTTATCTGTCTCAAGCACTCTTAATTGAAATGAGAGGGAATCACCTACTTGCAATGTATCTAACAAATACCCATTTTTCTGACTAATAGTGAATTTATAAATAATTTCACCTTTCTTTAAATTAAGGTAATTGAATTCATTACTATCGGGTGAAGCCAAAACTACGGGTGTAATATAAGAACCCGCTACAAGGTTTACTTTCAATAAATGACTGTTGATATCTGTTTTTCCTGATATGTTGCTTTTTATTAATTCACTTGATTCAGGTACCATGATGGCTTTTAGTGCATAATCGTTTTGAGTGAGTAGGGTACCTGAAGAGAGATCATGTGTTGACTGTGCCAGGACAATCTCAACTTCTTTTTCTTTATTTAAATCGACGAAATTATAGGGTGTATGCACATCAGGCTTGGTATTGATCATAATGCCGGCAGCCCCGATGGCGACAATCAAAATTGAAAATAATAAAAGAAACTTACGATTCATTAAAATAACCTTGTGTCATTATTAAGTTAATATGGCTTGATATTTTAGGTGAATAGCGACAATGTAAAACCCGAGGTAATTGCAGCAGCATAGGGAACCCCTCGTTGTTGAATATCGTGTTTGTTAATCAATAAACCTATTATCATTACCACACCGCCCATAATGGCGGTATAGATAATGAAATCTAGTGATTGTTCTGCGGTGAGTGCCAGCAGCAATGCAGTAATGAGTTTTACATCGCCACCACCGATAAGTTTAAAATGAAATATTATATAGCCCATTAGTAAGGAAAAAAGTGGAATGGTGATGTTAACCGTGCTGTTTGTTGTATACCCCAATGCTATGGAACTGAATATAATAGAAATGATAAATTTATTACTG
Organism: Yersinia sp. 2541 StPb PI; assembly: GCF_052217145.1. Lineage (NCBI taxonomy): Bacteria > Pseudomonadati > Pseudomonadota > Gammaproteobacteria > Enterobacterales > Yersiniaceae > Yersinia > Yersinia sp. 2541 StPb PI. Next base: position 629,512 of record NZ_JAZGQB010000001.1, read on the forward strand.
ATAATTCGATTACATATATCGCTATAACAAACGAACAGTAGCTGTAATACTAGCAGTATTATTAAGGATGATTTTATTATATCCATCATTTTTCCTAAAACAAAAACATGGCAACGATAAGTTGCCATGTGAAAATCCTGATAAATATTAGAATGACGGTGCGACGCTGTTACCCCTATTAGCCCCCTGGCGCTGATACTGCTGTTCTAGCACTAGCAACGGCCCCATTTACTAACTCGATTAGGGTTGGCCTTGCTAACGTAATAAATACGCCCGCTAATGCAATCACCATAACGTACTCAATAATAGAACCACGGGTATCTTTCAGAAATCCTCGGGTTTTAAGTCGAGTAGCAACACAACCTTTATTGATTAAATCCATCATGTTCGTTTTCCTGTTAAATGGTAGGGGAGTATTCCCCATTTTTAAGTTTTAAATGTAAAGAGTCACTGCTCTTTATTTAGCTACTATCCGACTTGATATAATCAGCCTTGCTGGTAGTGACACCTATTTAACGTTTTTTTTCGCTTGCTGGCCTTTTTATTACCATCATTTAATCTTTTTAAATCACCCTCATCTTATTATCACTATCAGAAGTGCGGTTTATCCCCACTAAATAAGATAATAATAATTAGCGTTGAGAGAAATGAGAGCCAGCAGAAAGAGAAAAAGGCCAACAGAGAAATAAGTTTCTTCCAACGGTAACTGTGTAAAAAACTTTGTTGTGTCGCGATAGGTGATATTACGCTAGCCCCTGGCTTGAATGGTTGGGTTACTGGCGCAAGCTGCTCCTTATTAGATGCAGCAGTGATAAGGGGGTCTGCGTGCATTTGTTGTTCAGCTTCATCATTGATGACAATCTGACTAACAGAACCGGTATAGCGGACACCTTTACGTGGGATGGTATGTATAAGTGATTCTTTCAGCCCGACCTGAAGAAATGCTTTTCGCAACATATAGAGCTGCCCATAGTAGCTACTTTCACTTACAGCTCCGCGCTGTTCTTTCCATACCTGATTAATAATCTGCTCTTTTTCTGTTACACCACTAAGTAGCAGTTGTAAAAATCTAAGGTTATTTTCAGTTAATATTACCACCGAACCGTCAGGACCATTTAAGCAACGTTGCGTAGGGGAAAATAGCACCGTTCCTTCTAATTTAAACATAATCTCATTTGTCTCCATACTGATGGTTACCTATCCTATATAAGACGTTATGTGTTCTTTCAGTAATTTAAGATTATTAAGAGTGCCATGCTTTGTCTCTATTCTAATTCTCAATCTTCTTTAAAGGCTATTTGTGTGTATTTTTGCATTTGATAATTATTCTTAACAAGCAGTTAATTTATTTTGTTGTGGTGTTGTTTATTATGTTTCATTACATATTCTTACCTGAATTTCTCTTTTCCTTTTATTTAAAGAGTTAAATAAATTTAGTTTGCTATTATTCTTCTGTTTTTGCTTTTAGTCTTTCATTTTTATAATTTTACTCTATTAAATATAATATTTGTTTTTATTGGTGGCGAAAGTTAATAGACGATGATTTAGCAGGATAAATTTCTCTGGCAGGGCGATAACAACTGGGCTAACCGATATGAATTGATCGCAAGTGATAGTGTGGGGTGAAGAGTAAACTGTTAAAGTCTTAATCGCTAAACAGTGATAACTACAGTAGGTACCTTTATGACCATGGATTTATTTGATCAGTTGCCTCATGATCCCTGGATTGAAACGTTAGCGCCCGGTGCGGTTGTTTTACATCATTATGCACGACAGCAGGCCGCATTATTATTTGCTGATGTTATTGCTATCACCACTGCCGCGCCTTTTCGCCATCTCATCACCCCCGGCGGTTACCGGATGTCGGTTGCCATGAGTAATTGTGGTCAGGTTGGTTGGGTGAGTGATAGGCAAGGTTATCGCTATAGCCCGGTTGATCCTTTGACTGAGAAAAGCTGGCCTGCCATTCCGGCAAGTTTTATGACATTAGCTGTTGATGCCGCGCAACAAGCGGGTTTCTCTCAATTTGAGCCAGATGCCTGCCTGATAAATCGCTACGAGGCAGGGGCTAAATTATCATTACATCAGGATAAAGATGAGCTGGATCTGCGTCAGCCAATAGTCTCGGTATCGCTGGGGCTAGCTGCGGTATTTCAATTTGGTGGGCTGACGCGTGAGGCTAAATGCCAGAGAGTCTTATTAACGGAAGGGGATGTTGTGGTCTGGGGTGGGCCTTCCCGTTTGAACTATCACGGTGTACTGCCATTGAAAGCCGGTTTTTCCGCTACGACCGGCGCTTATCGAATTAACTTAACCTTCCGTCGCACTCGCTGATTTGAGAGGTTATAAGAAAGTGTGAGAATGCCCTCAATCTTATCTGGCAAGAGTAAGGGCGATGAGAGTTTTATTGCTGTTGACTATCTTTTTTATGCAGCAACATATACACCGCAGGAATAACCAGCATCGAAAGCAGTGGTGCACTCACCATCCCGCCAATCATCGGTGCGGCAATACGTTGCATGACCTCTGATCCTGCCCCGCCGCCCCACATAATGGGAAGCAAGCCGGCCATAATAGTGGCGACAGTCATGGCTTTTGGTCGCACCCGCAGCACCGCGCCTTCATGAATAGCTGCACTCATCTGGCTGGCCGTCATAGCAATGCCGGGTTGCTGATGTTTTTTCACCGCCTGATTGAGATACAGCACCATTATTACACCAAATTCAGCGGCCACACCGGCCAGGGCGATAAAGCCCACCGCGGCGGCAACGGAAAAGTTATACCCCAAGCCATACAGCAGCCACACCCCGCCAATCAGTGCGAAGGGAAGCGTCGCCATGATTAATGCGGCATCGCGGACACTGCTGAACGTGACATACAACAAGACAAAAATGATCATCAGGGTAACCGGTAACACAATTTTCAGTTTTGCTGTTGCCCGTTCCAGGTATTCAAACTGCCCAGACCAGCTAAGGGAGACGCCTTCCGGCAGTTCCACTTGTTGTGCCACCGTTTGCTGCATTTCAGTTACGGCTGATTTCAAATCTCGCCCGCGCAGATCAACATAGACCCAGTCAGATAAGCGCGCATTTTCACTTTTCAGCATCGGTGGGCCTTCTGTCACCTTGATATCGGCCAGTTCCGCCAGTGCGACTTGCCCGCCACCGGCAGTCACTACCGGCAAATCACGCAATTTTTGCAGTGAATCACGTATTTCCCGTGGGTAGCGCAGGTTGATTGGATAACGTTCACGCCCTTCAATGGTTTCACCGATGTTTTGCCCGCCAATCACGGTTGCTACCAGTGATTGCAGTTCTTTTACTGAAACGCCATAGCGAGCGGCCCGTTGACGGTCAATGTTAATATCCACATAGCGGCCACCTGCCAGTCGTTCTGAGAGGGCCGAAGTCACACCTGGTACTTTGCGCACCACTTGTTCGATTTGCTGTGCCACCTGCTCAATTTGGTGCACATTTTTGCCATTCACTTTGATCCCAACCGGGCTTTTGATGCCGGTAGAGAGCATATCCAGCCGATTGCGGATCGGAGGCACCCACAGATTGGCGATACCGGGCACCTTGACGGTGGCGTCCAGTTCTTCGATCAATTTGTCCATGGTCATGCCAGGCCGCCATTGATCCTTGGGTTTAAAACGAATGGTGGTTTCGATCATGGTCAGAGGGGCCGGATCTGTTGCCGTCTCTGCTCTCCCGGCTTTACCAAATACTGTCGCTACTTCCGGTATGGTTTTTATCAAACGATCGGTTTGTTGCAGTAAATGGCTGGCTTCGCGTACCGAAATCCCCGGCAGTGTAGAAGGCATATACAGTAAATCACCTTCATCCAACGCGGGCATAAACTCGCTCCCCAGACGGCTTAATGGATACAGGGTTGCGAGCAGTAATATACCCGCGATAGCCAATGTAGTTTTTGGTCGCGCCAGTACGGCGGTTAACACCGGATGATAAAGGGCGATTAGCCCACGGTTAATGGGGTTGGCATTCTCATCAGGGATTTTGCCGCGAATAAAATAGCCCATTAATACCGGTACTAACGTAATGGCTAACCCCGCCGAAACAGCCATGGCATAGGTTTTGGTAAAAGCCAGCGGAGAGAACATCCGCCCCTCTTGCGCCTGTAATGTAAATACCGGAATAAACGATAAGGTGATGATCAGTAAACTGCAAAACAGCGCCGGACCGACTTCAATGGCCGCCTGCTCTGAAATGCGCCAGTAATCCTGACTGACCGGTGTTTTCCCCGGGTTATCTCGCCGCCATTGCTCCAACACTTTGTGCATATTTTCGATCATCACGATCGCGGCATCCACCATAGCCCCGATGGCGATGGCTATCCCACCCAGCGACATAATATTGGCATTGACCCCCTGATAGTGCATGACGATAAACGCGCCAAGAATCCCCAGGGGCAGGGTGATGATAGCCACCAATGCTGAGCGGAAGTGGAACAAAAACAGTGAACAGATCACCGCCACCACTAAAAACTCTTCCAGCAATTTGAATGATAAGCTGTCGATGGCCTGAGTAATCAGGTGTGAGCGATCATATACCGGTACGATTTCTACCCCAGCCGGTAAGCTGCGCTGAATCTGTTGCAGCTTCTCCTTCACGCCGTTAATGGTTTCCAGTGCATTTTTGCCATAGCGCATCACAATGATGCCACCGGCAACTTCCCCTTCACCATTAAGCTCCGCCACGCCACGGCGCATTTCTGGCCCCATCCGCACGGTAGCGACATCGGACAGTAAAATGGGAATACCTGCACGAGCAGTGATCACGATATTCCTGAAATCATCCAGCGTTTTCAGGTAACCGCTGGCGCGCACCATATATTCTGCCGCCCCCATTTCTAGCACCGAACCACCGCCTTCCTGATTACTATCAGTAATGGCGCTGGCAATTTGTTGATGGGATAGATTCAGCGCCCGCATCCGTTCCGGGTCGAGAACGACTTGATATTGGCGCACCATGCCCCCGACACTGGCCACTTCAGAGACATTGGGTACTGTTTTCAACTCAAATTTTAGTGTCCAATCCTGCAAGGCACGCAGATCGGCCAGACTGTGTTTGCCGGTTCTGTCGATTAAGGCATATTCATAGATCCAACCCACCCCCGTGGCATCCGGTCCCAACGAGGCTTTGGCTTCAGCCGGCAAGGTAGCCTGCACCTGACTGAGATACTCCAGCACCCGTGAACGTGCCCAATAAGGATCAGTGCCATCATCAAACAGCACATAGACATAGGCGTCGCCGAACATCGAGAAACCGCGTACGGTTTTAGCACCAGGTACTGATAACATGGTGGTTGTCAGTGGATAAGTCACCTGATCCTCGACCACTTGTGGTGCTTTACCAGGATAACTGACACGGATGATCACTTGGGTGTCTGACAAGTCTGGCAGCGCATCCAGCGGGGTTTGTTGCAGTGACCAAATTCCCCACGCGGCCATCATCACCGCGCCAAGCAGTACCAACAGCCGATTGCGCAGTGACCAGCGGATAATGGCGGCAATCATAGGTGGCTCCTGTGGGTATCGGTGCTGCTATTGCTTGTTACCGGCTGGATTTGGCGGATTTGTGCCCCTTGTTCATTGAGAGTGAAAGTGAAATTAACCTGACTACCAGCAACGATTTCCGGTGATAACGGCTCTGCCGGTAGTTGGAAGTCCATCGTCATCGCTCCCCATTTCAACGCCGCGATCGGGCCATGGGATAAGGTGATTGTTGAGCCGTTGATAGCGGTGACTGTTCCTTGCACCGAGTAGATATCAACAGGTGCTACGGCAGTGTTATTCGCTGTTGGCGTGGTATTCTCAGTTAAGGCGGGGGTATCCTCCATTTGTGGCAGAGCGCTTTGCAGACTGGCTTCTGAATCAATCAGGAATTGGCCTGAGGTCACCACCAACTGACCGGCGTTTAGCCCGGATTTTATCTCTGTCCAGCCGTCCTGAGTTTGCCCGGTACTGACATCCACCGGCTTAAAGTAGCCATTAGCTTCAGCCAGCAGCACCCGGTTACTATTGCCTGACATCAGCAAGGCTTCTTGTGGAATAGCCAATACCGGTTTTAGATTATCTGCTGGCGCGGATTGTACATTCAGGTACATGCCCGGTTTCAGCTTTTGTTGCGGGTTTTCCAGGACGATGCGCGCTTTTAAGGTGCGGGTAGCGAGATCCATATTAGGTAATAGCTCGCTGACGGTGCCGTGGAAGGTTTCACCCGGCCAACTGGCGGTCGTGGCGGCAATCGTACTGCCGATAGTGACTAAACTGGCTTGTGATTGCGGATAGTCCACCACTATCCATACCGGATCAAGGCTGGCTAACTCAAACAGTGATTGTGTCGCAGTCACTTGTGAACCGGCCCGAATATCCAACTTACTCACATAACCCTCAGACGGAGATCGTAATGTGACCCGCGTTTGCGGCTGGCCGCTTTTTTCGACACTGCGAATCACCTCTTCTGGCATAAATTGCAGTTGTAGCCGTTGGCGAGCGGCGGCCGTTAATTGGCTATCACCCAAGGTGCGGATTGCCAGATACTCTTGTTGCGCGGCACTCCAATCGGGAACCCATAATTGCGCCAATGGCTGATTTTTACTGACCGGTTGTTGATTGGCGCGTACATACAATTGTTCAATAATGCCGTTAGCCCGCGCCGCGATAACCTGCACGCTGCGCTCATCGGTTGCCACTGTGCCGTAACCGGCAAGACGATAGTTGAGTGATCGCATTTCCACCGCGGCAGTGCGCACGCCTAAATTCTGCTGTTGGCGGGGGCTGATGCTAACGCCGCCCTGCGCTACGGCTTCATCGGCATAGCGCGGCACCAACTCCATATCCATAAATGGCGATTTGCCAGGTTGGTCGAAACGCTGACCGGGGGACATAGGATCATACCAATACAGCACCTTACGGCTATTTTCTGCTGGTGTTTTTTCAACCACTATGGCTGCCGTGGTGGAGTGCTCTGAGATGGGTTTAGCCAACAGATAACCGGCAACGCCACTGATCACGGCGACGGCCACCAGCGTCAAACTAGATAGCTTTTTCATCGCATGCTCTCCTGCGGGGTCAGATAACGGATGGCAGCCCAGGTACGGGCTAACTCTCTGGCGGCATTACTGGTATTGAGCTGGCTATCGAGCAGGGAGCGCCGTGCTTCCAGCACACTGCTTAAATCGCTTTTATTGGCCTGATACTGCGCCATAACCAATTTAACCCGTTGTTTTTGCAGTGGTATAACCTCATCAGTCTGACGCTGCCATAATTGCTGTGTGGCCTGATATTGCGCCAGCAGAGTATCGAGTTGCGCCCGGTGGTCGCGGGTGAGTAATGTAAGCTGGTCGTTGGCTTCCATTGAGCGCGACACATCGGCGGCATAGTCTTTATCCTGACGTTGTGAGCGGAATAGTGGCAAATCAACAGTGATCATGACGCCCGCCATATCGTCATACTCGTCAGCTCGTTTAGCGTAATAGACTTCGATCCCAACGTCCGGTGTGGCGGCAATGGCTGATTGTGCGGAGCGGGCTTTGGCAACGTCAGCTTCACGGCTGGCAAGCAATACTTCAGGGTGCTGTTGGATGGCATCACGCAACACGGTGATATCCGCCGGTAGGCGGGCGAAAGGAGGCAACGGGCCGCTGATATGCTTGACCTCTACACCGGTTAACTGCGTCAATTGGGTTTGTGCCAAGGCAACATCACGTTGTGCGGTGGTCAATCTATCCTGCATGGCAGATAACGTCAGGCGCGCATCCAATACACTGCTGGGTAATGCACCACCACTGGCAACACCGGCCCGTTGCAATGCGACCTGTTTTTCGCTTTCTTTTACCAGCACTTGCGCTGCGCCCACCGCCTGTTCGGTCAGGGCGAGATCAAGCCACGCCTGAGCCGTCTCTTTTTGCAGCCTGGTGCGGATAGTTTCACTGCCTGCTGCCGTTTTGCGCGCTTCAGCACTCAGGGTATCAGCCTTTCTTTGTCGCTTATCACTACTGATATAGTCCTGCATGATACCGACCCGCTGCATGGTCATGCCCTCGCGGGTGAAGCGGCGGGCATTACTGCCGCCGACGGGGAGGTTTTCAATACCAAACTTCAATTTTGGATCGGGCAGTTGCGTGGCTGAACTGGCCATATTTTCCAGTGCATTGACCTGATGCTGATTAGCTGACAGCTCAGCCGAGTAGCGTTCAGCGGAGATCAGCGCCTGTTCCAGTGTGATATCTGCCGCGTAGCTCACCGCTGGCAGAGTGAAAAGTGCCGCCATTAACAGTGCGGTAAATCCGAATGGCAGCGCAGCCGTGGGGCGCACCTGCTGTGGGTGATTCAGTAAAGGGGTCATCATTATCCCGCCTTATGGCCGCTGTGCTGAAATGGCAGTTAGCTGATAGCCTCGTTCGGTCTGGCGGAAACTGAATGTCACGGATGTACCTGCGGGTAATGGCTGTGCGGCCAGGCTCTCCGGCAGGTCAAATGTCATGGTCATCGGTGGCCAGTTCAATGCCGGAATGGCGCTATGAGCAATAGATACGCGGGTGGCATGCCAGGTTTTTATCTGGCCCTGGGAGTGATAGCTCTCTGCTGGCGCAGAATCCGCCATTATTGTATGACTATCATGAGACATCGGGCTATTTTCACTCATGGCCGGGCTGGCGGCGAACAGCGGAGAAGAAAACAGTAATACAGCAGATACAGCGCTAAATAAGATACGCATAGCAATAACTCCAAAACATAGAATAAGCACAACACACCACGATTAAGTGGCCTGAAGAAAACGGTTATTTATGTCTGGATCTATTCTCTAAAGCGGCAGAAAGCGATTTCAGTGGGGGGGCCGACAATGGGGGGGGTATGCCAGTCAACGCGCTGGACGCGTGGTGTTTGTTGCCTATCAGCCAATACTAACTCCGTATTGGTGGGTAAGGCTGCCAGCACCAACATGCCGCTGTCAGACTGGACAGAGTCAGGGATGCAGTGTTTTTCACATAAGGAGTTTTGCGCCTGACCATGAGACATATCCATCATTGATGGCATGTCGTGCATTTGGTTTTCTGTTGCTAAAGGGTCAGGCTGTATATGCCCTTGATGCTGGGTAAATACCGGCGAGGCAGAAGGGGCAATATCACACTGATGGCCGGCGATGGCCAACTGTGCGTTGAGAATTAGCCAGCAGGCAACCAGCAGCATACCGCACATGCGCATTTTACTGGCGCGCATCCGGTGCATAAGCTGTGGTACTCCCCTAAATGCTGGCATGTTTAACCTGAATGTGTGGTGATATTAAATAATGCTGCCAGCGAGTATAGGACCATCTCCCTGTTTTTAGAATGGTTTTATCGGGTTGCACTGAGTGAAATGAAAGGTTACCAAAACGTTAGTATGCTGAATTTATTCTATTTATTTCGATATCTGAAGTCGCAATGGGGGTTGATTAGAAGAAATATTTACTTTTCTTTAAGTTATTATCCAACGCCCGCTGAGTTATTAGCCCACACCGCTATGCATCAATCGGCGTGGGCTGAATAAGCCTAAGCCTTACCAGGCATAACTGACAGTAGCGGTGGCAACACGGCCACTGCCATAGAAGCAAGCTGCCATCTGTGCACAACTGGCAACATATTCTTTGTTGAACACATTGTTGACGTTAACCTGCAAACTGGTGCCTTTCATCGCTGGCAGAGCTTGTCCCAGTTCATAACGCATCATCCAGTCATACAATGTCACCGCTGGGACTTTAAAGCTGTTCTTGGCATCACCCCAACTGGTACCGATATAGCGGACACCAACACCGGTGGATAAGCCATCGACTACTCCTTTATCAAAGGTATACATTCCCCACAGTGAGGCGGAATGGCTTGGTGTGCGGGCTGGCATTTTGCCTAATTCAGCCAGTGTTTTGGTTTCACGCACTTTCCCTTTGGTGTAGGTATAGGCAGCAATCAGGTTGATATTGTCGTTAATCTCACTGTTTAACTGCGTTTCGATCCCCTGAGATTGCACTTCACCAATTGGGACGTTGTAGGCCAGTGCCTGGTCGTATTGGCTGATATTTTTCTGGCGTAAATCGTACAATGCGGTCGTCAACAAGGTGCTGCTGCCCGGTATCTGGTATTTGAGGCCAAGCTCAACTTGACGCGCGGTAACCGGGTCCAATGCCCCAGTCCCCGGCGCGCCTTTGGCGGTGCTAGGTTCAAATGAAGTACTGTAACTGATATACGGCGAGATACCGGAATCAAAGGCATACAACACACCAGCACGGCCGGTAAAGGCATGGTCGTCTTGTTGATCCTGAGTGGCGGTTTTGCGGCTTAGCGTTTTTAACTGTGACCAGTCATAGCGCCCGGATAAGAGGAAATTCCACTTATCCAGTTCAATTTGATCTTGTAAATAGACTCCCACCTGATCGAGTTTGGTCAGATCACTGCTATTGAGTGACAAGTCACTCTCTTTAATATTCAGACCATAGACAGGTGATACCCAATCCAGATTGTATTTTGTCTGCACGGTGCCCATAAAGAACTGACTATCAATACGGCTACGTTTGTAATCCAGCCCAGTCAGCACCGTATGGTTTAACTGCCCGGTCCAGAAATCAGCTTGCAGTTGGTTATCAACGGCAAACTCAGCCATGGTCTGGCGCTCGATTTGCGGGCGGCGAGTCATGGTGCGGTTATCTGGCAGCAAATTCATAAAGACCAGATACTTGTAATCTTGCTTGTTATAGCTGTAGCGCAGGTTCTGGCGGAATTTAAAGGTGTCATTGATATAATGCTCAAGGGCATAACCGACAGAGGTCTGCTCGCGTTCAGACTGATCAAATGACGGGTCGCTAACGTTAAAATCGTAAGGTATATGGCCGTATGCAGTACCAAACACGGTTCCAGTGGCTGGCAAGAAGTTACGTGAACCGGCTTTGGGTTCTTTCTGATAACTGGTCAGTAAGGTAAAGGTGGTGTCTTCGTTCGGGATAAAGGTTAATGCCGGGGCGATAGCAAAACGCTCCTGTTTAAAGGTATTTACGGCATCATCTTGTGTTCTGCCAAGCCCGTTCAAACGATAGAGTACTTTACCTTCATCATCCAACACGCCACCGAAGTCGAATGCTGCTTCAGCCAGGCTATTATTGCCTGCACCCACCTGCACTTTATGAATACTTTCCGCTGTTGGGCGTTTACTGACCATATTGATCAGGCCGCCGGGGTTCACCTGGCCGTAAAGCACTGATGCTGGGCCGCGGATTACTTCAATTCGTTCCAGCAGCCAGGGGTCTATCTGGCCTCCACGGCGTGCACCACCTAATGAGTTGTAGCTTAAGCCATCGAGAAAACGCGGGGCATAGCCAAAACCACGAATGATCACTTCGTCATTCATATTCGAGCCGCCACGGTATTCCGGCACGACACCGGCGGTATAGCGCAGGGCCTGTGCCACAGAAGCCGCTCCTTGATCTTGCATTTGCTGGCGGGTAATAACTGAAACTGATTGTGGGGTGCGGATCAGTGGTGTGTCAGTTTTAGTCGCGGTGGCGCTGTTTTTAGCGACGAAACCATCATCTTGTTGGCCGCTGCCCGGTTTGGCGACAACCACTAATTTATCTTCTTTAGCCGCAGTGGCCGCTAATGCGTTGAGTGACGGTATCAGTATCAAGGTGGTGGTGAATAATAAGGTCTTTGCTGTGCAGCCTGCGCGAAATGGCAATGTTGTTGGTATCTTCTTGCCAGAAATATCAAACATGATTTATCCCTACCTGGAAGTACAATAATGGAAAGTATTTGAACCTCATACGTCAGGTTCTTGATGCCAACCGGGCTTTATTTGCCTCTATTTAGCTTGGTTGTTACAAAAAAACGTTATATTCCAATCCAATAACCGTCGCATAGCACATCGGCCATATCTAAATTACGATGATAGGCTGGCACACTGGAGAGAATGCTTACTATGTTATTGCAAATAATAATACTTCTCAATATTATTTGTATTTAGGTAATAACCTTATATATATTAAGTCTTATATCCATTTGTGATGGCGCACAGTCGCTGCGCTATCAATGAATAAAGACGTAATCATAAATAGACCGTGACCGGTGTGATGACATAAAGAGGGCAGCGTGTGAGAGTGGCGAGCGAATATCCAGAGAGTCAGCAGTTATTACAGGATCCTTCGGCGGGCAGTGAATCATGGTGGCAGCGCATCGCACAATGGGGAACGCCCCTGACTGAACCGGCAGCAGCTGGCAAAGTAAAGCTGACTTTCCTGTGGCGCGACCGACAAGGAAAGGCGCGTGATTTGATATATAGCTGCGTGTATATCGATGTTAACGGCGTGACAGATCATCATAGTGTTAATCCTGAATCGCTCACTCGGCTGGGCCAGACGGATGTTTGGTATTGGCAGGCAGAGGTAGAGTCTGATTTTCGTGGCAGTTACAGCTTTATTCCCGTCTCAGCAGAGAAATGTTTGAATTTGCCGGCCGGTAGCCCGCAAGAACAGCGTCAGGCACAGCGCGATTGGTGGATCTCATTGATGGATCTCGCTGAGAACGATCCGTTAAACCCGATTGCCGCGCATTGCAGTTATCGCGGAATGCCACTTTCTGCGGTTCATTTAGCCGATGCTTTGGCGCAAACGGCCTGGCAGCCAATCGATGCGGGTAAAATTCTGCCCGCCGAACCGCAACGTTTACAACTGATTAGTTGGCACAGCCAGTTATTGGGCAATAGTCGCAATGTGTGGATTTACTCAACGACAACCGGTGCTGAAGATAAAGCCGAACGCCCATTGGCTATCTTGCTGGATGGCCAATATTGGGCACTCAGGCAGCCGGTGTTTGGCATATTGGATAGTGAAACCGCCGCAGGGCATTTACCTGCTAGCGTCTATGTGTTGATCGACATCATTGACCAGACTCATCGTTCGCAAGAGCTGCCTTGTAATCAGGATTTCTGGCAGGCATTGCAAACAGAATTACTGCCGCAGATTGCATTGCAACAGGCTTTTACGGAACAAGCGTCTCGTACTGTGGTGGCCGGGCAGAGTTTTGGCGGGTTGGCATCGTTGTACGCTGGATTACATTGGCCACAGCGTTTTGGTTGTGTGTTGAGTCAGTCCGGTTCGTTCTGGTGGCCTGATGTTGATAATTTCAAGGCACTGACGGCGGGGACTGCTGAACGTCAGGGCTGGCTGACCGAGCAGGTGTATCAGGGATTGGGGGCGAGTCAGCCATTGAATATCTTTATGGAAGCAGGTCGCCGTGAAGATGTGATTTATCAGGTCAATCAAGCCATGAGTGCAGCGCTTCGTCAGGCAGGGCATCGGTTGCAGTATCGGGTCTATGCGGGTGGGCATGATGCTCTATGCTGGCGGGGGGGCTTAATTGATGGATTACGCTGTCTGTTAACCTGATCGACTGAGTTTTAACCGCCTTCGGCGAGCAGAGGGCAGACTCGCTCTCTGCTCGCTTGTGGATTAAATTTTAAATCGCCCCTTCGGTATCACCAATGGTGTATGTGAAACCGGATCATCAATGATCAAACACGGCATACCAAATACCTGCTCGACCAAATCTGCTGTGATCACCTCGCGCGGGTGACCTTGTGTAACTACCTGCCCGTCGCGCATGGCGATAATATGGGTAGCGTAACGACAGGCATGATTAAGATCATGCAGAACAGCAACCAAGGTATGGTTATGTTGCTGATTAAGGTTACTGAATAACTCCAATAAATCAATCTGATGGGCGATATCTAAATAGGTGGTGGGTTCATCCAGCAGCAGCAGCGGCGTCTGCTGTGCCAATACCATAGCTATCCATACTCGCTGGCGTTGCCCGCCAGATAATGCGTCCACTGATCGGTCAGCCAGTTCACTGACACCGGTGGCTTGCATAGCATTATTGACCGCCAGTTTATCGGCCTGTGTCCATTGCTGTAATAACTTCTGATGGGGATAACGGCCACGCGCCACCAAATCTAACACGCTGATACCGTCGGGTACTTGCGAACTTTGTGGCAACAAACCCAAATGACGTGCCACCTGCCGGGTATCAATGCTGGCGATATTCTTGCCGTCTAAAATTACCTGACCTGCTTGCGGTTTCAGCAAACGGCTCAGTGCGCGTAGCAGCGTTGATTTACCACAGGCATTGGGGCCGACAATCACCGTAAATTCACCATCAGGAATGGAGATGCTCAGGTTCTGGCTGATTATCTTACCGTCGTAGCCCAGTGTTAGGGCGTCGGCTTGTAAGCGGGAGGAAAAAACGCTGTGGTGTAGGGTGGCTGCAGGGGTAACAATACTCATGATCGCCCGGACTCCCGGATTAAAAGCCAAATAAGATACAGGCCGCCGATGCTGGTGGTAACCACGCCGACCGGCAATTGATTAGGTGGAAATAGGTGTTGGGCGCAGAGATCGGCGGCAACCAGTAATAAGGCGCCCATCAGTGCCGATGTGGTTAACGTCACTGAAGATGTGCCCGCCAGACGCCGTGCTATTTGTGGGGCGGCTAATGCAATAAAGGAGATAGGCCCGGCGGCGGCGGTGACGGCGGCCATTAGAATGACGCCAATCGCCATCAGGCTCAGGCGAGTTTTCTCAACGGGAACCCCTAAGGCACCAGCGGCATCATCGCCCATTTCCAGCAGTGGCATGCGGCGGCTAAGCAGCATTGCGGCTATCGTCGCGGCAAAGATAAACATCAGTGATGGCAGGCCCTTAGCCCAGCTCAGACCATTCAATGACCCCGCCCCCCAAGCCGCGGCAGTCATCGCTGACTCCAGTGATGCCGTGATTGTCAGCCAGGTATTGAATGCAGTGAGCATCGCGCCAATGGCAATGCCGACAATAATTAGCCGAAAACCTTGAATCCCTTGTCGATATGCCAGCAGATACACCGCAATAGCTGCCAGTAAGCCGCCAACCAAGGCGCTGCTGGCAATCTCGAAATAGTTCCCATTAAACAGAGTAATCGCTACTAGCGCACCGGTATAGGCACCCATATTAAAGCCGATGATGTCAGGGCTGCCAAGTGGGTTACGTACTAATGACTGAAATATTGCGCCACTGATACCCAGTGCGGCACCAAAAATAAGCGCCATCACTGCGCGGGGTAAGCGCCATTGATTGACGATAATATCCACTGCACCGCGGGTTTGCCCGAACAAGGCATTAAGTACCTGTTGAGGCATTAATGCCAGAGTTCCCGCCATTAATGCCAGCAGTGCGCCCAACAAACAGGCCAGTAGCAGCAGGCTGCAAACAACTAAACTGCGTGGTCGGATGCGTAAATTTATCGCGCCATCGGGGCGACCAAATAGCCACGGCGAGGTGACAGACTTCATAGCGCGGTCATCCTTTTGTTACGTCGAACTAGCCAGATTAGCAAAGGTGCGCCAATAAATGCCGTTACGACGGAAACCCGTAACTCGCCCGGCACCAAGAAGCGGCCAATAATGTCAGATACCAGCAACAGGATAGGTGTCATCACTAATGTGAATGGGAGAATCCAACATTGATTCGGCCCAACAATCCAACGGGCGATATGGGGGACCATCAGGCCAACAAAGGCGATAGGGCCAACGGCTGCGGTAGCGGCACCGCACAACAAGGTGACGGCGATGACCGCCCAAAATTGGGTTTGGATAATTCTGGCCCCAATCGCGGCCGCCAGATCCTCTCCCATATGCATCGCATTGAGTGGCCGAGCCAGCAACAGGGAGATCACACCGCCGAGCAGGATTGCCGGAGTGACGGCCAATACCACTGACATACTGCGGATATCCAATGACCCTGCCTGCCAGAAGCGCACCCGATCAAAGACCAGTGGATGTGTCAGTGATATGCCAGAGGAAATCCCCATTAACACAGCGCCAATCGCGACACCGGAAAGTGTCAGGCGCAGGGGATTAACGCGCCCGCCGCCCTGAGCACCGACCCAATACACCACCAGTGTGGTTAACATCGCACCGATAAAAGCGGAAATAATATAGCCCTGGATGGCATTAACGCCGAAAAAAATGATCCCGACGGCGACGGCAAAACTGGCTCCGGCATTGACGCCAAGAATACCGGGGTCAGCCAGTGGGTTACGGGTTAGGGCTTGCATGACTGCACCCGATAGCCCCAGCGCTGCACCGGCGAGTACACCAATCAAGGTTCGCGGCAGACGTGATTCAACGATCAAAATGCTATCGGCGCTGTGCTCTGTGCCGAGCAAACTCTGCCAGACCACGGAGAAAGGGATGGCTTTGGCACCGAGCATCAGGCTGGCAGCCATGACCAATAGCAACACAACAATGCTGAACAGCAGCAACAGCCCGCGTCGGCGCGCTGTTGGTACCTCTGACGTCGACACCAGTGTCAGCGGTTTTATTGAATATTGATCTGGAGAATAATCAGCAGGCATTGTAACTCTTCTTTAACAAATGATTATTGTTATCGATTTGATTATCATTATTATTTGGGTGAGATATGTTAGCACGCATTATTGTTAGAATGCATCGCTGTGGTAACGCAGGGGGAAATTTAGCCTGCTCGGTCACATTCCTGAATGCGCTCAACGTCAGAAGCGGGACTTACCCAATCAATGAGCAGGTTTAAACATCCCTTCAATTCGGGCTAACAGATTACTCGCACTGTAATAATCCAAGCGGAAAGTGTCATAACCCACGGCATAAACACGGTTGTGCTCAATCGCTGGAATATGAGCTAAAAATTTATTACTTTTCAATGCATCAACTGACGGTTGATCACCGGAGAAGAGTAAAATAGTCTCACCGTTCAGACCTTCAGCCAGCTTCTCGCCACCTAACTGAATAATATCCTTACGATGTCCCATACTGGTGTTACCTTTCACGGCTTCAGGTATTTCAGCGAGCCTAAAGCCCAGCTCCTGCAACAATTTGCCCTGTGCCGAGTCTTCAGTCCACAAGTTCGCGGTGCTACCGGCGGCTTGATAGACAAAAGCCGACGTTGGCTGCGGTGGTAAGGTAATACTCTGTTTCACCTCATTGAGCCGGTTGGCAAATTTATCAATCACATCTTTCGCATCGGTTTCATGGCCAGTTGCCTGCCCCAATATCATTGCTAACTCTTGCCAGCTTTTATCATCGTAATTAATCACTAAGGTTGGCGCGATAGCAGATAACTGCTCATACAATTTCACCGCTGAATCCCCCCCGGTGGCAGAAATAATAATTAAGTCAGGGTTCATGCCGGCAACAGCTTCGGCGTTTGGCTCAGTCTGATATATCGGTACCAGTTTTTTTGCCTGTGCGACAGCCGACCATTGAGTAAAGAACCCTTGATTATCTGCGACGGTGGAGCTGGGCGCGGTCGCTCCACTGGCAATCACCGGCGCATTGATCGCCAATAAGGTGCCAGTGATGGTGATGCTGGTGGAGACAATCCGTGTAGGTTGCTGAGTTAATGTGACCGGGCCTTTAGCCGTTTCCACCTTCCGGGACCATGCTGGTGAGTTGTCGTCTGCCGCTGATGCGTTGTTCTCCTCCGCGGGTTTGCAGCCGGATAACCAAAATGTCAGACACAGCAAGCCCAGTAGGGCAGGCAGAGAACGGGATGTTTTACAGGCAGGTATATAGTGGGACATAACGGCGTTTTCTCTTTCTATTTAACGGTGCTAGGTCGTAATTTATCATGCCATAAAATGAATGGTAGTAATTATTATTCCTATTACTATTTGCAATGTGGTGAGTGAAAGGGAGGATTGGCGTGCTCATCTTCAAGACAGGAAACCTAGCGAAATATCGCACCAGTCAAACCATTTAGAGGACGATCAGTCGCATGCTGGCCATGACTCATTAGCATGGTTTAAGCCAATTCAGCCGGCCTCTGGGGGCTGCGGCTAGCGCGAATTAAGGTGTAATACCGGCCAGTGATCGTTGGCCGCTCTTCTTTTAGTATCACCG
Source organism: Yersinia sp. 2541 StPb PI (assembly GCF_052217145.1). Classification (NCBI taxonomy): domain Bacteria; kingdom Pseudomonadati; phylum Pseudomonadota; class Gammaproteobacteria; order Enterobacterales; family Yersiniaceae; genus Yersinia; species Yersinia sp. 2541 StPb PI. The sequence continues at coordinate 647,465 of NZ_JAZGQB010000001.1, forward strand.
TCGCCGTGCTAAGCACATGCCTATATTGCAATGAATAAAATTGTTATTTCCCCAGCCTGGTTTCCTTGCTAAAAAAATACAGAATCAACCATAGCAAATAAATAGTTAAATTTTGCTGTATCGCGTGCCTGATGGTTTGATATGGATTTTTGTTATTATTTTATTTATCTCGCCCAATCGCATTTAATAAGATATTTAATTCTGCAATTGCAAAAACAGGTAATTCTCTATCTGTAAGTAAATTAATTGATTGGCTAACTATTCTAAGAGTTAATAGGTAATGGGGCGCTGTATTTATATTCAGAATAAATACATATAATGTGGAAACTACTGAACGTTGTTAATCAGTTTTCGATCAAGATTATCGAACGTTATTTACATTTTAATAGGTGAAATCAATCGGTTGTTTAATATTGATCGGTTATCTTGATCTTTTGTGTTGGTTTTATGCTATTTTGGTGATGAGTCCTGATAATTAACCTTTTTCCCTGCGGGGATTATCAGCGATAAACACCTTGAAATCTCAAGGAAATAAACTAAAAAAATAAGACACAGGGGTATTCCCGTGAATTTTCTAAAACATATCACCATCAGGATGGCGTTATTATCTATTCTTGTTATATTTTTGTTGCTTTGGGGAGGCGTCTCGACCTTTACATTATTTTCACTTAACCAATTGACGCATTCATTACATCTGAGTTCTAACCAACAAAAAAACATTAATATTATTAATCGGGGTAATGACCAATATTTTCGTGTGGTTACTCGTTTAAGTCGTGCCGCGGCATATCGTCAAAGCGGGGCAACTGCCGATGCTGATCGTGAATTGGCTTCAGCCAGTGTAGCACTAAAAAATACCCAAGAGAGTTTGGCGAAATTTAAACTGCAATCTCATGAGTCGATGGATCCATTACTGACAGATAAAACTATTCAAAGCTGGTCAACATTATTGAGTAATGGGATTGAACCGATGGCTAAAGCGGTGGCCGAGAATCGCTTCGAAGATTATAACAATTTGTTTAACAAAGATTATCCACCATTAAGCCGAGAGTTTGGCGCTACCGTCGAGAAGTACAATTCTGCGGTTGATACTGCAACAGAGGCTGCCAGTTTGCGGGTGGAGACATTAGTCGACTGGTGTCAACGGGCGCTTTTTGCTGCATTAATTGCCGGTGTTATCATTCTGTTCTTAACCGATCGCTATATCGTCAGTTATTTGGTGCGTCCGCTGGAGTCGATCAAGGTGCACTTTAAACGCTTAGCTGAAGGGCAGTTAGGCCGGCCAATGCCTGAGTTTGGCCGTAACTGCGTCGGGCAACTGATCCCTTACTTACGTGAAATGCAAAATAGTTTGGTGAATACGGTATCAACCATTCGCAACAGTACCGATGCGATTTATACCGGAGCCGGTGAAATTGCAGCAGGAAATGCGGATCTCTCTTCCCGTACCGAGCAACAAGCGGCGGCACTGGAAGAAACCGCGGCCAGTATGGAACAACTGAATGCAACGGTGAAACAGAACGCTGAAAACGCCCATCAAGCCAGTAAGTTGGCTGAGAATGCCTCTGCAACAGCGAAAAATGGCGGGCGGATTGTCAACGATGTCGTTGCCACTATGAGCAGTATTACGGAAAGCTCACGCCGTATTGCGGATATTATCGGTGTGATAAACAGTATCGCCTTCCAAACCAATATTCTGGCACTGAACGCAGCAGTTGAAGCGGCCCGGGCTGGTGAGCAGGGGCGCGGTTTTGCGGTAGTAGCAAGTGAAGTTCGTAATTTGGCCCAACGTAGTGCACAAGCGGCGAAAGAAATCGAAGGGTTGATCAGTGAATCGGTATCCCGAGTGAATATTGGCTCACAGCAAGTATCTGAAGCAGGGGAGACGATGAATAGCATCGTGCAGGCGGTGACCAATGTAACCGACATTATGGGCGAGATTGCCTCTGCTTCTGATGAGCAAAGCCGCGGTATTGGTCAAATTGGGCAAGCTGTCGCCGAGATGGACGGCGTCACACAACAAAATGCCTCCCTGGTACAAGAGTCTGCCGCTGCGGCTGCCTCGTTAGAAGAACAGGCACGGCAACTGACAGAAGCGGTCTCTGTTTTTAATTTATCAGATAATATGCAAGCCACTCATTCTTAGTTACGCTTTGATTCAATTTAAGAAATAACAATTATTGTCGTAATAAATAGTAGAGAACAGCCACCGGATTGCGCTAAGAGTCAGCGCCGTCTGGTGGTTTTCTATTACCAGTTTTAGGTATTTAGCCACAAAAACGATATAGTGAGCTAGGTTGTTATTAGCTTTCAATAATAAAAAAATTCATGTTTTAATCGGGTTAAACAATGAGAATTGCTTACTTTCGCAGCATTTTATTTTTACTGGCGATGGGTATTTCATCGCCATCTTTTGCCATTAACTGCCAGCGTGCAGCGACGCCGGTTGAATATACTGTATGTGGTAATGAGGATTTACACTGGCTGGATCAGACATTTAGCGATATTTATCAGTCCATGCTGGTTAAATATGATACAGAAACAGTGTATCAGCAACGGCAAATATGGGAGAAATCTCTTAACAGTTGTACCAGTGATAGCTGTATTCAGCGCGCCTATTTTCAGGGCATTGCCTCCATGTCTGATATTGACAAAAAATTTGACTGGGCTGGGCAGTGGTGGAATGTCACCAAAGGGAATGACCGGGGGGGCGTTATCAAAATAACCCGGGTTGCTGAGTGGGGATTTAGTATCGATAGCCGCGCCTGGTCCGGTGAGAATACCGGTAATTTTAGAGCTGAAGCGCGTAAAATTGAAGGGTTGGCGGTTGTTGATCTTATTGAAAATACAGCAAGCTGCCGGTTATTACTGATCCCGATAAAAGATGGTTCAATTCAGGTGCACAGCAATGGCAGTTGGGGTTGCCGAATTTCGATGCCTAAAGATGTCTTTATTGACGGGCAGTATATTCGGGCTGAAAAAGATCCGCGTGAGACTCCGAGCTTACTCTCGGTCGGTATTTTTACTGATACCAACAACGATAAACTTTTCCGTGAGTTAGTCGGCGACCATTACGCCCAGTTTGTCGCCTCAGCCAACGTCTATATTTATAGCAATGACCGGGATAACCGGGGGGCAAAAGTATTATCCACCTGGGTGCGAGGTGCAGCCAATAAGCGTGCATCAATCATTATGTATAACCGTGCCGGTTTGATGTGGGCCGCGTATGTTGCGCCTGAAAAAAATGGCACGCTGCGGGTTCACTATTTTACCAATGTGCCTGAAGATAAAGATAAAAGACCCAAAACGATTGTTGAATGGCAGCAGACCTTTATGGATAACTAATTATCCCCTTTGCCTTTGAAGCGGTAGGAATTAATGAGCCTCATTCTTGAGGCTCATCTACTTTTACTCTAAGGTACCAATCACATTCAGCGCCATATCATCAGGCACTTCGTTATAAGACAACACATTCAACCCATTGCAGAATAGTCGTGCATAGCGTGCAATTAATGGCCGCAATTGCGGGGTTACCAATAAAATAGGTTGGTGATTCTCTGCTTTCATCTGCTCTTTAATGATCGGCATATTCTGCTGCAACTGGGTCAGGATATTTGGGTCGACTGGGAAGTTATCCAATACCACTTTCCCCGCTTGCTGCGCCTGATTCAACGAGCCAAGCAACATATTTTCTAATTCGTTATTAATGGTATAAACCGCCAGGTTTTTGTCATCGCCATTGATACCATTGACGATACCGGTACGTAATGCGTAACGCACATCTGAGGTGAGGAGCAGTGAATCTTTGGTGATAGTGGCACTTTCTACTAAGGTGGTGGCGATGGTGACAATATCTTTCAGCGACACATTTTCGGTTAATAGCTGACGATACACCTTCAGCAATTGGCTAAAATTCAATCCGCCAGCCAAATCTTCAGCCAAACGTGGCGACAGCGACTCAAGCCGTTGGTGTAATAGGGTTATATCATCATAATTAAACAGTTCAGATAAATGGTCACGTACCACTTTATTCACATGGGTCGCGACCACACTGGCACAATCCACCACCTGATAACCGAAGTTTAGTGCCGTGGGCTTATCTTCCGGCGCTACCCATACCACGGCCAGGCCGTAAGTCGGATCGATTGCCAGTACACCATCAACCTCGCCGTATTGTTCCGCTGTTGGAATCGCCATCAGTCTATCAATATAAACATCGCCACCGGCGACTTTGACACCATTAATATTGATGGTGTATTGGGACGGTTTTAAGCGGAAGTTTTCCCGTACTTTGACTTCCGGTAATAGAATTCCGCAGGTTTCGGAGATGATTTGCCGCACCCCTCGCAGCCGCTGAATCAGCGGTCGGCCTTTTGATTCATCGACCAGTGTGACCAGCTTATAGCCCAAATTCAGGCCGATAGGTTCAACTATCGGAATATTTTCCCAGTTGAGGTTCAGGGCATTATCTTCAGAAATGGCTTGGTCGAGGATTGTAAGATCGGGCTCAGCATCCGCTTGCTGAATTTTTTTACTTTGCTGCCAAGCGGCGAACAGGAGTAATCCGGTGAAGCTGAGAAAGGCAAGATGGGGCATCCCCGGCACAATGGCGAGTATGAACATCACGAATGCCGCAGCATACAAGATAGTCGGTTTTGCCAACAACTGATCTTTAATTTCATCAGTCATGTCACCGCCATCACTCACCCGAGTGACAATAATTGCCGCCGCGGTTGCTAATAACAGGGACGGAATTTGTGCCACCAGACCGTCACCAATGGTCAACAATACATATTGTTGAAACGACTGGCTGGCGCTGAGATCGTATTTAAAGATACCGATACAGATACCGCCGATCACGTTGATCACCAGAATCATAATACCGGCGATGGCGTCACCGCGAACAAACTTGGATGCTCCATCCATCGCACCGTAGAAGTCAGCTTCGCTGGCCACTTCTTTACGGCGCAAGCGCGCTTGCTCCTGATTGATTAACCCGGCATTAAGGTCGGCATCAATCGCCATCTGTTTACCCGGCAGTGCATCCAAGGTAAAGCGGGCCGACACTTCAGAAATTCGCTCAGCACCCTTGGTTACCACCACAAAGTTGATTGTCGGGGTGGTATCAGAAGAGGAGCGGCAAGAGATTGTGGCGCAACTGAATGGGCAAACCATCTTTTCGCAGCAATCCTTTATTTCAATTCCCTCTAAAAGCAAAAGTGGCGGCGGCAAGTTCTCTGACAGCATTGATGGTAAGGAGCAAGCGAAAGAGACCAAAAGTAATCTGGCAGTTGAGGTGCCGGAACCGGAGCAATCTCTGGAAGAGGTGGTGGATAAATCACGTAAAGAAATGGAAGAGTTATCACGCATCATTATGCAAATTACTTCTGCCTACGATGCGCAATCCAACCTGCAAATGGAAGTGGTGCCACAAGGGCTACGTATTTTGATTCAGGATGATAAGCAGCGCGATATGTTCCAGCGCAGTAGCGCTGTACTGACGCCGTTCTTCAGCCGTCTACTGGCTGAGTTGGCTCCGGCATTTAATGAGATGGACAATAAAATCATTATTACCGGCCATACCGATGCTTCCCGCTACCGTGATCAGGTGTTGTACAACAACTGGAACTTGTCTGGCGAGCGGGCCTTGATGGCGCATAAAGCGCTAGTAAAAGGCGGGCTGGATGACGGTCGGGTATTACAAATCAATGCGATGGCTGATCAGATGCTATTGGACTCAGTCGAACCTCTTGCGGCTAAAAACCGCCGTATTGAAATTATGGTCTTAACCAAAACGGCTTCAGACACCTTATATCAGTTCTTTGGCAACCACGGAGAGAATGTAGTGAAACCGGCAGCGAAAAAAGCCGGATAGTTATGTTCATCTTTTCACCGCCCAGTCTACCCTCGAACCTTCAGGACTGGGCGGTGCTTTTTAATACAATGACTTAACTTAAGTTGCCATACCTACACGCTGAGTTCAGGCGGCAAAACCTAACGTGGTGTGATAGTGACGGTATTCCCATGGGTAGCAATGGTGACACGTTGCCCCGGTTGGAATTGGGTAACGCCCTGAGCTTGAACCACCAGGAAGGTGGTACCGTTATCGCGGCGCACTTCCAGTTCAACACCACTACTGCGATTCATCATACTCTGGACTTGTTGGCCGACTACGCCACCGGCAACGGCACCTGCTGCGGTTCCGAGACGGCGACCAGTACCGCCGCCAATGGTGTTACCCAGAAAACCACCCACCACAGCCCCACCGACCGCACCCGCAACATTATTCCCATCTCCGCCCTGAATAGTGACTGGACGGACAGAAACCAAGGTTCCGTAAGTTACAGCTTGAGCCTGGCCGGCCTGAGAACTGCTAAAAGTATCGCCCGAAAGGGTATTATTATTGGCGCAACCACTGAGAGTGGCGATGGCGAGGGTTACAACAATGAATGGTTTTATCATAAAGACCCTTCCTACTTGAAGTTGCTAACTTATAACCGATTGAATATTGACCGGTAAAATAATCATAGCACGACTTATTTGCTTATTAATTGATAGATAGATAAAAAGTAGAGTTAACTCAAATTTTATAGGACGATTAGCCCCAATCAGAGGGCATGTTATCGTCTCTCTGGCCGACAATTTACCGGCGAAAGTAAAATCACGGCAGTGGAAACACATTTAACTCTGCGTTAAGTGAAATTTATAACCTAATACACCTATAACAGATTGTCCCTCTGGCAAGTATTCGCTATCACTGTCATCGCCATGATCCATTTTGTAACATTAAGATTTATCATTAAAAATGACAAAACAGTCTGTTAGAGTTCTCAAACTGAATGAAATTGATAAGAATCCGATTTTCTGGCTGATTTAACAATTCGCACTAGGAATAATGATTAAATTAATAACTAATCATCTTGTATGATTTATATCCGCAGGTCTGGTTGGTTTCATTTTTTATAAAATGTTCAGGGAAGGGCTAATGCTTAACACTTTTTAGGTAGAATAATGACCTAATGAAATGTTAAAAAAATCAGTTTTAGTTAATAATTGATACCAACATGGCGACCTAAAGATTGTTTTTCGTACAGATTTTTACCGCTGGTGGTGAGTATCGACAAGCGTCAGGCCCCGCAAGGGTTTGTCGCATTTTGACCGTATTTCAAAGTGTGTTAATTCAACGTTTTCAATGGCAAATTACATTCTGATGATCAATTAAATTCACTTAAAAAAGGTAAATGATGCATTTCATCTTTAAGTTGGATGGAATTTTCATTTCCAGTTAAATAACTAAAGTAAGTAATATATAATTAAAGTCATTACATTAATTTACTATTTTGGGTTAATGATATTGAATTCCATCTGCATCCTCCGCATTACCTCCTGACAGATTTTTTATTTTCTGGCAAATGAAATGTTTTGCTGAAACGGTTTTAGTTCACAGATATTTACCCCTTTCAGACTCAATCAATTATCCATTGATAAAGATCAACTTAATTATATTTGCAGAGTTACAAACTATTAACAGAATATCCTTCATCTTTTTTCAAAGTGCAGGTGTGTTGGCTGCTCTCACTTACTCTAATCACTTACTTATGTAAGTTCATCGGGGTTCTTTCGTTTGCGGCCGCCCAGCATTTCGAAATCTATTGGATATAAGACCATGCTTTTTATAGGGATATGCCCATCATTAGTATCGGGTATGTGAACAATATAATAATAATGACAGGGGAAAAAACATGCTTTCCCAGCATGGCGTTAACCGTCGTGATTTTATGAAGCTTTGTGCAGCGCTGGCTGCCACCATGGGTCTCAGCAGTAAGGCTGCCGCAGAAATTGCCAATATGGTCGGTTCACCACAACGGCCGCCGGTCATCTGGATTGGTGCTCAGGAGTGCACCGGCTGTACCGAGTCACTGTTGCGCTCAACGCATCCCACCCTGGAGAATTTGCTGCTCAGTGTTATATCAATGGAGTATCACGAAGTGCTGTCAGCAGCATTTGGTGAGCAGGCGGAAGAGAATAAGCACCGCGCTATTGAACAGCATAAAGGGAAGTACATACTGGTGGTGGATGGTTCTATCCCACTGAAAGATGGTGGGATTTACTGCATGGTGGCGGGCAAACCTATTGTCGAGCATATTCGCGAAGCGGCGGAACATGCGGCAGCTATTATTGCCATTGGCTCCTGTTCTGCCTGGGGGGGCGTGCCAGCCACTGGTGGCAACCCAACCGGCGCGGTCAGTTTGCAAGCGGCGCTACCGGGGAAAACCGTGATTAATATTCCCGGCTGCCCGCCGAATCCGCATAACTTCCTGGCAACCGTCGCTCATATCATTACCTTTGGGCGGCCGCCGGCGTTGGATGCCAAGAACCGTCCTACCTTTGCCTATGGCCGTCTGATCCATGAAAACTGCGAGCGTCGCCCGCACTTTGATGCCGGTCGTTTTGCCCGTCAGTTTGGTGATGAAGGGCATCGTCAGGGCTGGTGCCTCTATCACCTTGGTTGCAAGGGGCCGGAGACCTACGGTAACTGTCCAACCCTAGAGTTCTGCGATGTTGGTGGTGGCATCTGGCCGGTCGGCATCGGTCATCCGTGCTACGGCTGCAACGAAGAGGGGATTGGTTTTACCAAAAGCATTGCTCAATTAGCCAATGTCGAAAACCCAACACCACGCGCTGAAAAACCACAGATCCATAATGTGGAAGGTGGCAAGGTTTCTACCACCGCCACCGCGTTGCTGGGTGGGGTGGTGGGATTGGTTGCCGGTGTCAGCCTGATGACGGTGCGTGAGCTGGGGCGGCAACAGAAGCAGCGCCGTAAAGATGACGATCACTCATCGCGGGAGGAATAGCCGTGAACCGACGTCACTTTTTCAAATTAGCCTCGGGCGGTGTCTTGCTGGCGGGACTTTCCCCCAGCAGTAAAGCTGAGGTCCAAAACCGACCACCGATCCCCGGTGCGCTTGGCATGTTGTATGACTCGACGTTATGCGTCGGTTGTCAGGCGTGTGTCAGTAAATGCCAACAGATTAATCACAGCGAGTTTGCCGCGCACGGTGAAACCTACGCCGGTGGTGATGCTATCTGGTCAAATAACGACAAACTTAGCCCCTATACCAACAACATTATTCAGGTGTGGACCAGTGGTGCAGGTATCCATAAAGATCAGTTGGAAGATGGTTACGCCTATATCAAAAAGCAGTGTATGCATTGCGTTGATCCCAACTGTGTTTCCGTCTGTCCGGTCAGCGCACTGCGCAAAGATGCCAAAACCGGCATCGTTCACTATGACCCGGATATCTGTACCGGCTGTCGCTACTGCATGGTTGGCTGCCCGTTCAATGTGCCGAAATACGATTACGATAATCCCTTTGGCAAGATCCATAAATGTGAGTTGTGTAATCAGAAAGGGGTGGAGCGGCTCGACAAAGGCGGTTTGCCTGGTTGTGTTGAGGTGTGTCCGACCGGGGCGGTGATATTTGGTACCCGTGAAGCGTTGCTGTCAGAAGCCAAACGGCGGCTGACGTTAACACCGGGTGAGAACTATCGTTTCCCGCGTCAGACACTCAGTGCCAACGACACCTACGAGCATCTGGTTGCCCATTATGATCCGCACGTATATGGCGAAAAAGAGGGCGGTGGTACGCAGGTGTTGGTACTGGCGGGTATTCCGACCGAGAAACTTGATTTGCCACCGTTGGCAGAACTGGCAACCGGTGCGCGTTCGGAGCATGTTCAGCACACCCTGTACAAAGGCATGATCCTGCCGCTGGCGGTACTGGCCGGTGTGACGGCGCTGGTGCATCGCAATACCCGCGATGAGCGCAAAGACAGTGATGCCGACACGCACGATAAAAAGGACGGTCCAGATGACGATGCATAAATCCAGTCCATTGGGTGGGCGGCTGGTCAGTTGGCCGGTGATGCTGCTAGCGCCTTTTGTGGTGTTATGCGCGCTGCTGATAGTTAAACGTTTGGTGCTCGGGCTGGGTTCAGTCAGTGATTTGAACGGCGGCTTCCCATGGGGGATCTGGATCGCTTTCGACTTATTGGTGGGAACCGGTCTGGCCTGTGGCGGCTGGGCGTTGGCCTGGGCGGTTTATGTCTTTAACCGGGGCGAATATCACCCGCTGGTACGCCCGGCGCTGTTAGCCAGTTTATTTGGCTATGCGCTGGGGGGATTGTCGATCACCATTGATGTTGGCCGCTATTGGAACCTGCCTTACTTCTTTATCCCCGGTTACTTTAACGTCAATTCGGTATTATTCGAAACCGCCGTCTGTATGACCATTTATATCGGTGTAATGGCGCTGGAGTTTGCCCCCGCACTGTTTGAACGCCTCGGTTGGAAGGTTTCGCTCAAGCGGCTGAACAAAGTGATGTTTTTCGTCATTGCACTGGGTGCGCTGTTGCCGACTATGCATCAGTCCTCAATGGGTTCATTGATGATTGCCGCAGGTGCGAAGATTCATCCGCTGTGGCAAAGCTATGAAATGTTACCGCTATTTTCATTGCTCACCGCCGCCATTCTGGGCTTCTCTATTGTCATCTTTGAAGGCTCTTTGGTGCAGGCCGGGCTGCGTGGGCGAGGTGCCAATGAAGCACCGCTGTTTACCCGGCTGACCACCATTATCGACCTATTCCTGCTGCTATTTGTCTTGCTGCGCTTGGGTGAAGTGGTAGTGCGGCACAAAATAGATTATCTGCTGCATTTCGACCGCTACGCTATCGCCTTTTGGGCTGAAATCGTACTGATGACTTTGCCGCTCATCATCTTCCGTATCCGGCGGGCCAGAGAAGATAGCCGCTTACTGTTTATCGGTGCGCTGTGCATGATTGCGGGTGCGGCGCTATGGCGGCTCAACTACTCGCTACTGGCCTTTAACCCCGGCGGTGGCTACAACTACTTCCCAACCACCAGTGAAATCCTGATCTCAATTGGCTTCGTCGCCATTGAGGTCTGTGCCTACATTTTATTGATTCGGCTATTGCCGGTGCTGCCTGCTCACGGGCAATTACATAAGAATAATCAGACAGAGGTAAAGCATGAGCCAACGCATCACCATTGATCCCGTTACCCGCATTGAGGGACACCTGCGGATCGACTGCGAAATTGAGGACGGCAAGGTCATTAAAGCCTGGTCCTCCGGCACCATGTGGCGTGGCATGGAAGAAATTTTACAAGGCAATGATCCCCGCGATGCCTGGATGATTGTGCAGCGTATTTGCGGCGTATGCACCACCATCCATGCCATCGCCTCGGTGCGCGCCGTGGAAAATGCATTGGGGATGGAAGTCCCAGTCAATGCGCAACATATCCGCAATTTGATTCTGGCCGCGCATAGCATCCATGACCATATCGTGCACTTCTACCAACTATCGGCACTGGATTGGGTGGATGTCACCTCAGCGCTGCAAGCCTCGCCACAGAAGGCAGCCGCCATGTTGAGTGGCTTATCGAGCTGGCCACTGAACAGCGCGGAAGAGTTCAGCCGTGTACAGCAGAAAATCAAAGACCTGGTGGCCAGTGGGCAGTTAGGCATTTTTGCCAACGGCTACTGGGGCCATCCGGCAATGGCGTTGCCACCAGAAGTGAACCTGATTGCGGTAGCGCACTATTTGCAAGCACTGGAGTGCCAGCGCGATGCCAACCGCATTGTGGCGGTATTGGGGGGCAAAACACCGCACATTCAGAATCTGGCTGTAGGGGGCGTTGCCAATCCAATCAATCTAGATATGCCAAGTGTGCTTAATCTGGAGCGCTTGATGTTGGTGAAATCCTTCATCGACCGACTGGGCAGTTTTATCGAGCAAGTTTATAAGGTGGATACGGCGGTGATCGCTGCCCACTATCCAGGCTGGCTCAATCTGGGCAAAGGGGCGGATTACTATCTCAGCGTGCCGGAGCTACCGACCGATCGCAAAGGGGAGACTTTCCTGCTGCCGGGTGGCTATCTGGATAAGGGTACTTTCCGGCCGATTGCCAACCATAACGATCCTTATCTGATCAAAGGTATTGCCGAGAGCGGCAAACATGCCTGGTATCAGGATGACGAACCGCTGGCACCGTGGGAGGGCAAAACCAACCCGAACTACACCGGCTGGCAGGAAGAGGGCAAATACTCGTGGGTAAAAGCGCCAACTTTCTACGGCAAAACGGTAGAAGTTGGGCCGCTGGCATGGTTGATGTGCGGTCTGGCGGCTGACCACGCGCCGACTAAACAGCATTTCAGCGATATTGGCGCGGCCTATCAGAAATTGAGCGGGCAGGCTATCACGCAAGATCAACTGCCCTCGACGCTGGGTCGTATCATTGGCCGCGCAGTGCATTGTTGCGTGCTGCATGAAACGCTGGCTCAGCAGTGGACGGCGCTGGTGGCCAATATCGGTACCGGCGACGTAGAAACCTTTATCAAACCGAATATTCCGTTAACTGGCGAAATCCGCGGTGTTGGCTTTGAAGAAGCGCCACGCGGCATGTTGTCGCACTGGGTGGTCATCAAAGACGGCAAAATCGCCAACTATCAGGCGGTGGTGCCCTCCACCTGGAACGCCGGCCCGCGTAACTACAATGACGAACCCGGGCCATACGAACAAGCGCTGGTGGGCACGCCGGTTGCTGATCCGGCCAAACCGCTCGAAGTGGTGCGGACCATTCACTCATTCGACCCGTGTATGTCTTGTGCCGTACATATTGTTGATACAACGGGCAACGAAGTGACCAAAGTCAAGGTGCTGTGATGGGGATTTTGGTATTAGGTATAGGTAACTTATTACTCAGCGATGAAGCGGTGGGGGTACGTCTGGTTGAAGCATTGGAACAACGCTTTGAGATACCCCCAGGTGTTGAGGTGTTGGACGGCGGTACCGCCGGTTTAGAGCTGATGGAAGCGATGGCAAACCGCGAACATTTGATTGTTGCTGATGCGGTATTCACCGGCCAGCCTCCGGGCAGTGTCGCGGTGCTGCATGATAAAGAGATACCGGCTATGTTCAGCCGCAAAGTCTCGCCCCACCAGTTGGGGCTATGCGATGTGTTGATGGCACTGCAACTGACCGGTGAATCCCCGCGCCAACTGACATTGGTGGGCGTGGTGCCAGAATCTCTGGCGCCAGGAATTGGCCTGACACCGACGGTGATACAGGCGATGGAGCCAGCATTGGAGCAGATTCTGGCCGCATTGCGCTTAAGCGGAATTACGCTCAACGCGCGGGAGCAAGACCATGTCTGACTTCCTTGATGACGCTGGCATTATCGGGCTGACGCAAAACCCGGCACCTTTGCTGGAGCAGGTTTTTAGCCAGATTGCCGCGGATGAGATGCGCGGCTTGCCATTCTACCGTGACCACATACCGCTACGCGCCTGTGGCTTTCAGTTATTTGAGCAGCAATGGGTGGGGGCGTTATTAACCCCGTGGATGCTGAGTTTAGTGGTATTACCGGGGCCGCAGCAAAGCTGGCCGCGTCGGGTGGTGGGTGAGCGCTTGATGCTGGCACTGCCATGCGGCACCATCAGTTTTACGCTCGGCGAAATAGCCGGTTGCGGCCAGTACCTGAGCCGCTCGCTGATGTCGCCATTGGACACCACGCTGCAAGCGGAACAGGCGCTGCTGCTGGCAGAACAGAGCGCTCGCATGGTGCTTTCACTGCCCATTAGCAATGCTGATGCACCGGCTAATCCACGGCGGCGGGCGTTGTTTAGTCAAATGACGAATCAGCATGCATGAAATCAGTTTATGCCTCAGTACGCTGGAGCTGATTGAAACACAGGCCAGGCTTAACAGGGCCAAACGAATAACGGCGGTATGGCTGGAGATTGGTGCGCTCTCTTGTATTGAGGAGAGCGCATTGCGTTTTAGTTTTGACGCGGCCAGCCGTGAGACATTGGCAGCTAATTGCCAATTGCATATCAATTATTTACCCGCACAAGCCTGGTGTTGGGAGTGTAGCGCCAGTGTTCAGATTGAACGGCACGATGCCGGGTGCCCGCATTGTGGCAGCCATGCTCTGCAAGTGGAGAGTGGTGACAGTTTGCAGGTAAAACAGATAGAAGTGGAATAATCCTGAAGGAGTGAATTCCTATGTGCACGACTTGTGGTTGCGCCAGCGGCGAAACAAAGATCGAAGGCGACGACAGTCACCATCATGACCACGACCATCATGATGATGGTCACGGCCACCATCATCACGATGGCCACCACCATGATGATCACCATCATGACCACCCCAACGATGCCCAGCCGCAAAAAACTCAGCATAAACATAAATATGTTGCCAAAGGCACGCAGCCGGTCATTGTCCATCATCACTATTATTACCATCAGGGCGATGTTCATCATCACTACCACGGTAAAACGCCTGAACCGGTAGCGATACCGGAATCAGCTCAGCCGGAAGCTGAAACCTTTGCGCCACAAGTGCATGCCGATCAACAAGGGCTGCATTACGGACAGGGCGAGGCTGGCAGCCACGCACCGGGCATGGGTCAGCGCCGCTTGCTGCAAATCGAGCAAGACGTGCTGAGCAAAAATAACCAGTTAGCTCACCATAATCGTGAGCATTTTGTCGAACAACATATTCTGGCGCTGAATTTGGTTTCCAGCCCCGGTTCTGGCAAAACCACGCTACTGACCTCGACCTTGCAACTGCTGGCCGGGCAAGTGCCTTGCGCGGTAATTGAAGGTGATCAGCAAACCACCCATGATGCCGAACGTATTCGCGCCACAGGCGTACCCGCGATTCAGGTCAATACCGGTAAAGGCTGCCATCTGGATGCGCAGATGGTGCACGATGCGGCACACCGTTTAGCTCTGGCTGATGATAGCCTGCTGTTTATTGAAAACGTCGGCAACTTGGTGTGTCCGGCTAGCTTTGATCTGGGCGAACGCCATAAAGTGGCGGTATTGTCAGTTACTGAAGGCGAAGATAAGCCGCTGAAATACCCCCATATGTTTGCAGCTTCCACCCTGATGATTATCAATAAAATCGATCTGCTGCCCTATCTGGATTTTGATATTGAACAGTGCATTGCCTATGCCCGTCAGGTGAATCCTGATATTCAGGTGATTGCGCTGTCTGCCAGTAGCGGAGAGGGGATGGATTTGTGGCTGGAATGGCTGGAGACACAGCGATGTGCATAGGCGTTCCCGGCAAAATTGTGGCGGTGGGTGAAGACATTCACCAACTGGCATGGGTGGAAGTGAGCGGAGTGAAGCGTGAAATCAATATCGCACTGGTATGCGACGATACCCCGGCGGCATTGCTAGGTCAGTGGGTGTTGGTGCATGTTGGGTTTGCCATGAGCCTGCTTGACGAAGAAGAGGCACAACAGACACTGGCCGCGCTGGAACATATGCAGGCAGTTGGGCTGGATTGGGATGCCAGCGCTGCAAGCGAGGCACGCGATGCGTTACGTTGATGAGTTTCGTGATCCCGCATTAGTGAGCGCATTATTGCAACGGATCGAACAGTTATTGCCGCAGATCGCGGATCAACAGCGCTTGCCACTACAAATTATGGAAGTCTGCGGTGGGCACACTCATGCGATCTTCAAATTCGGCCTTGATCAACTGCTGCCTGAGGGGTTGGAGTTTGTCCATGGACCGGGCTGCCCGGTGTGTGTGTTGCCGATGGGCCGCATTGATAGCTGTTTGGAAATCGCCACGCATCCTGAGGTGATTTTTTGCACTTACGGTGATGCGATGCGTGTGCCAGGGCGCAATGGTTCGATGCTGGATGCCAAACGGCGCGGCGCGGATATTCGCGTGGTCTATTCGCCGTTGGATGCACTGACGCTGGCACAGCATAATCCTGATCGCCAAGTGGTGTTTTTTGGCCTCGGCTTTGAAACCACCATGCCTGCCAGTGCCTTAACCCTGCAACAAGCCAAACGGCTCGGGTTGACCAATTTCACTGTGTTCTGCCAGCACATCACCATCATTCCTACCTTGCGTAGCTTGCTGCAACAACCGGATGTGCGTATCGACGCTTTTCTGGCTCCCGGTCATGTCAGTATGGTGATTGGCACCACGCCCTATGGCTTTATTTGCGACCAATTCCACAAGCCATTGGTGGTTACCGGTTTTGAGCCGCTGGATATCTTGCAGGGGCTAGTAATGCTGCTTGAACAGATGGTCAGCGGGCGTTGTGTGGTAGAGAACCAGTATCGGCGTATCGTGCCGGACAGCGGCAACTTACTGGCACAACAGGCAATGACAGAGGTTTTTGTTGCTAAAGCCAGCAGCGAATGGCGTGGTTTGGGGGAAATCGCGGATTCCGGCGTACAACTCAGCCCTGACTATACCGAATTTGATGCCGAATTACGTTTCAAACCACAGCAGCAGCAGGTGGCAGACTCTCCACGATCTCGCTGTGGTGATGTGCTGACTGGGCGTTGCAAGCCTGATCAATGCTCACTGTTCGGCGGTGAGTGTACGCCAGACAATGCCTTTGGCGCGCTGATGGTGTCATCCGAAGGGGCCTGCGCCGCTTATTATCAGTATCGATAACCCTTGGTACTTGAAGCTGCTGAGGGGAGCTGCGTTCGCTTGCAGCGCCTACCTGCAACTCCAATGACTTTGGGTTATTAATAAGGTCACAACTAAATGAATAAGAAAGAGATTACTCTGGCCCACGGCAGCGGTGGCCGGGCAATGCAGAGCTTGATCGAATCACTGTTTCTGGCGGAGTTTTCCAATCCGGCGCTGAATGAACGGGAAGATCAGGCGCGTATCGCGCTGACGGATCTAACCGTACAGGGCGATCGGCTGGCGGTATCCACCGACAGCTATGTCATTGATCCGATCTTTTTCCCCGGCGGCGATATCGGCAAGTTGGCCGTGTGCGGCACAGCAAATGATGTGGCGGTCAGTGGCGCAACGCCACGCTATCTCTCCTGCGGTTTTATTCTGGAAGAAGGTTTGCCGATGGATGTTCTCACGCGCATTGTGCAATCAATGGCGGCTACCGCGCGGCAGGCGGGGATTCAGATAGTTACAGGTGATACCAAAGTCGTGCAGCGTGGCGCGGCGGATAAGATCTTTATCAATACCACCGGCATAGGCGTGATCCCCGCAGATATTCACTGGGGAACCGCGATGATCCGTGCTGGTGATCGGATCGTTGTCAGTGGCACTTTAGGTGATCATGGCGCGACCATTCTGAACCTGCGTGAAGGGCTGGGGCTGGAAGCAGAGCTGGTGAGCGATTGTGCACTATTGGCACCGTTGATCGCTCCGCTGCGATCTATTCCCGGAGTGCGGGCGTTACGTGATGCTACCCGTGGCGGCGTGACGGCGATCCTACATGAATTTGCGGCCGCCAGCGGTTGCGGCATGGAGATCAACGAATCAGATCTCCCCCTGAAACCGGCGGTGCGGGGTATTTGCGAATTGCTGGGGCTGGATGCACTCAACTTTGCCAACGAAGGTAAGCTGGTGCTGGTGGTGTCACCAGAGGCACAAGAAGTGGTATTAACAGCGCTCCATAACCATCCACTCGGCCAGGATGCCGCCGTTATCGGGCAGGTGACTGAGAATAAACAAGTGCGCTTATGCGGTGCGTATGGTGTTTCGCGTAGATTGGATTTGCCTCTGGATGAGCCATTGCCCCGTATTTGCTGATCCCATTCGTCCTTGAAGCCGCAGGGGTGTTAGCTGCGTTCGCTCACCCGAATCACTGACTGATGTCAGCTCATTGGGATTTGCTTACTTGCTGCCTACCTGTAACTCCAATGACTTTTGGGAACCCATTCGCACTTGAAGTGACAGGCGATTAACTATTTGATAAGTGGGGAAATGTGCCGAATGGGTCGTAACGGCGTGAGCCGTCGAAGCGCCCATCGGTGCAGTCGCCCCGCAATCTCCGAGCTATAAAACAGGTTGCTGGCAGCCTTGTGAAGGAGTTTCTGTGGATAAAAATGGCCTCTGCCTGCGGGTAAAAGGTAAGGTGCAAGGCGTGGGGTTCCGCCCTTATATCTGGCAGCTTGCCCACCGCTTTGCGCTAAGGGGCGATGTCAGTAACGACAGTGCGGGCGTGACGATTCACTTGTGGCAATCACCGGCGCTGGCGGATTTCTTACAGGCACTGCCGCGTCATTGCCCGCCATTGGCACAAATTGATAGTGTCACCACCTCGCCCTACCATTGGGCGCAGCCGCCACTGGATTTTGTGATTCATCACAGCGGTGCCGGGCAGATGGATACGCAAATTGTACCGGATGCTGCAACCTGCGACGCCTGTTTGGCTGAAATGAACCATCCTGCCAATCGTCGCTACCGCTACCCGTTTATCAACTGCACCCATTGTGGCCCACGTTTTACTATTATTCACCGCATGCCCTATGACCGGCCTTATACCGCCATGCGCGAATTCCCACTATGTGCCGCCTGTCAGGCAGAATATGACCATCCGGCCGATCGCCGTTTTCACGCCCAACCCAATGCCTGTGCCGATTGTGGCCCGCAATTGTGGCTAACGGGGCGAGAGGGACAATCGATTGCGCACAACTTTGCGGCGCTAGAGCAAGCCGCAACCGCCCTGTTGGCAGGAGATATTGTTGCCGTCAAAGGGCTGGGAGGATTCCATCTGGCGGTAGATGCCACCAATGCTGCTGCGGTGGCCCGTTTACGGCAGCGCAAGCAACGGCCTTCCAAGCCGCTGGCGGTGATGTTACCGCACGCCGACTGGTTATCACGCTGCGTGCAAAGTAACGATAGCGCCGCGTTATTACGCGTGTTATGTAGCCCTGCGGCTCCGATTGTGTTGGTTTCGTCGCGGGCTGATAGCCCGCTGTGTACGGCGCTGGCACCGGGCTTACCTGAAATTGGCGTGATGCTACCCGCCAATCCGTTACAACATTTGCTGCTGCAACAGGTCGGACGGCCTCTGGTGATGACCTCCGGTAATGGCCGTGGTAAACCCCCGGCATTGAGTAATGAGCAGGCGCTAGGTGCCCTGAGAGATATTGCTGACCACTGGTTATTGCACGATAGGCAAATTGTGCAGCGGGCCGATGACTCATTAGTGCGACTCACCGGCAGCAGTGCTGAAATGCTACGCCGAGCCAGAGGGTATGTGCCAGATGCTTTCGAGTTACCTCCGGGATTTAGCCAGCAGCCAGCAGTTCTGGCGCTGGGTGCGGATATGAAAAACACGTTTTGCCTGCTGCGTGATGGTAATGCAGTGTTGAGTCAACATCTGGGGGATCTGGAAGACCGCGATATCGCACAGCAACAGCAGCAGTTAGTGGCGCTGTTTTGTGATATTTACCATTTCACACCACAGGTGATAGCGGTGGATGCTCACCCCGGATACGTCAGCCACCAATTAGGGAAAACCCTGGCAGCACAGTGGAATATCCCTTGTGTTGACGTGCTACATCATCATGCCCATCTGGTGGCTTGTCTGGCAGAGCATGGCTGGCCTCGCGAGGGTGGGGCGGTGATTGGTGTGGCATTGGATGGGCTGGGTTATGGCGCTGATGGTCAATTGTGGGGCGGTGAATGCCTACGAGTAGATTATACGAGCTGTGAATATATTGGTGGCTTGCCCGCAGTGGCACTACCCGGTGGCGATCTGGCCTCGCGTCAACCGTGGCGTAACCTGCTGGCCCAGTTACAGCGCTATGTCCCCAATTGGCAACATTTGCCTGAGAGTGCGGTGATTCCTCAGCCGGAGGGTAGGGTATTGGCGCGGGCGATTGAGCGGGGGATTAATGCGCCGTTGGCCTCTTCAACTGGGCGCTTATTTGATGCAGTAGCGGCTGCACTCAATCTTGCCCCGCTATCGATAAGTTGGGAGGGCGAAGCCGCCTGCCAGTTGGAAGCACTGGCGCGACAAAGTGCGGTTTCAGTGCCGCCAGTGACGATGCCGCTGTGCGATAACCAACTGGACTTAGCCACTTTCTGGCAGCAATGGTTGGCTTATAATGCCACTCCGGCGGAGCGGGCCTATGCGTTCCATTTTGCTCTGGCCCAGGGATTTGCTACTTTGGCGCGGCAGGCGGCCCAGTATTATCGTATTGATACTATTGTCTTTTCAGGTGGGGTGCTACATAACCGGTTACTGCGTGAGTTACTTAGCGCACAACTGCATGATTTCCAACTGTTGCTGCCCCAGCGTCTGCCTGCCGGTGATGGTGGGCTGGCTCTAGGGCAAGCACTGATTGCCGCTGCGTCAAAATGCCATAAGTGATGATTATGGCTAATGGTGTTTGATTACCGCTAATTGTGTTAATAATAAAGCTCGTTGACTCGGGGTGCCTGCCGCTAAATGCGTAATGGCTGAGATTTTACCCGTATTACCTGATCTGGATTATACCAGCGGAGGGAAGTCGCGGTATCGTTGTTGAGTCCATAAACAACGGTCCCCCTTCTTGTTCGCCGGTGGGGGATATCATGAATACTATTCGCTCTGACTTTTCAATCGCTCCTCTCCCGTACCCTGATGCACTGGCGGCGGCCTGTTTGCAACAATTCCAAACTACACCGCCATTAGTCCATTGCCTGACTAATGAGGTAGTACAGTCCTTCACTGCCAATGTGTTACTGGCATTAGGGGCTTTTCCTGCCATGGTGGTTGAAGCTGAAGAGGCCGCACAATTTAGTACAATGGCGAACAGTTTACTTATCAATATCGGCACGTTACACCGCGCTCAGGCCGAATCCATGCTGGCGGCAATCCAGGCGGCAAATCAATCCTCTACCCCTTGGGTGCTGGACCCCGTTGCGGTCGGCGGGCTTGTCTATCGTACTGATTTTGCCCATCAATTATTAGCGCTAAAACCGGCGGCAATACGGGGTAACGCCTCGGAAATCATGGCATTAAGCGGTATGGCGACTATGGGGCGTGGGGTGGATAGTGTCGATTCTTCGGTGAGTGCACTG
This sequence comes from Yersinia sp. 2541 StPb PI, assembly GCF_052217145.1. NCBI lineage: Bacteria > Pseudomonadati > Pseudomonadota > Gammaproteobacteria > Enterobacterales > Yersiniaceae > Yersinia > Yersinia sp. 2541 StPb PI. Next base: position 668,357 of record NZ_JAZGQB010000001.1, read on the forward strand.
CCTGCTGCTCGCCAATTGGCACTACAGGTGCAGACTGTGGTTGCGGTTACCGGTGAGGTGGATTATATCACCGACGGCCTGCGTGATTTTGCCGTGACCGGTGGCGATAAGCTGATGACCCGGGTAGTGGGGACGGGGTGCGCACTTTCTGCCGTGGTAGCGGCATTTTGCGCACTGGAAGGCGACCGTTTACATCATGTGGCAACGGCTTGCCGGGTGATGTCACAAGTCGGCGGGCAGGTATCTCAGCAGGTGGCAGGCCCTGGTAGCTTTATTCCAGCTTTTCTAGATGGCCTTTATCAACTGAAAATAAGCGATCTGGTATAGCCTCTCCCCGGTTAACCTCTTAAAAATAGCGTTACCGCTCAGCCCTATCGCCTTGAGCGCCAGCGGCTGAACGGCCCTCAGTCATAATGTGTATTACGGATAAGAACTAATAAATCATCCAGTTTCATTGGCTTACCCAAGAAATAACCCTGAACTTCATCACACATCAGAGTCTGTAACTGCCCGAGCTGCTCGGCGGTTTCTACCCCTTCGGCGGTCACCGTCATGGACAGCGCATGGCCGAGGTTAATGATTCCTTCGACAATTGATTGGCCTTCATGTGACTCGGCCAGTTCATCGGTAAAGCTCTTATCAATTTTCAATCCATCGAACGGGAAGCGGCGCAGATAATTCAGTGAGGAATATCCAGTACCAAAGTCATCCATCGATAAGCGCACACCCAGGGTTTTCAATGCTGTCATGGTTTTAAAGGCACCATCGGCATCTTCAATCATTATCCGCTCGGTGATTTCCAGCTCCAATCGATGGCTAGGTAGCCCAGTGAGCAGCAGGACTTGGCGCACTCGTTCTATCAGGCGCTGGTTCCTGAATTCAACCGCAGAAATATTAACGGAAACAATCAGTGACGAGGGCCATGTCGATGCATCCTGACATGCCTGTAGCATGGTCCAGTCGCTAATTGAGGTGATAAGCCCCGTCTCTTCGGCCAGCGCAATAAATTGATCCGGCATCAGCAGCCCCAAAATCGGGTGGTTCCAGCGCACCAAGGCTTCAGCACCCGTCAGTTGTGTTCCCTCAATACGGTAGCGTGGCTGGTAATAAAGGTTAAATTCGTTGTGCTTAACGGCCTGACGTAAAAAACGCTCTAGCTCACTGCGTTGCATCAGGCGCTCATTCATTTCACTGGAGTAGAAGCTCCAACGGTTACGGCCACTGTTTTTAGCTTCATACATGGCAATATCTGCAAATCGTAATAGCTCTTCGGCTTGCATTGAGTCTTGAGGTGCCAGTGCAATACCAATGCTGGCCCCGATATAAATATCCTGATCATTTATCACGTAAGGACTTTCGATTCGGGTGATAACGCGCGTACAAAGCTGTTCAATTTCTTTGCGTGACGCAAGACCTGTGATAATTAGAACAAATTCATCTCCCCCCTGACGCGCGACTAAATCTTGATCACGCAAACAACTTCTTAGGCGTTCAGATACCTGATGCAGTACCAGATCACCGGTAACATGACCAAAAGTGTCGTTAACAGGTTTAAACTTATCCAAGTCAACATTGAGGATAACCAGCGGGTGGGGGGCCGCAGCTAAATGGCGTAACTTATTTTCCAGGAATTCTTTCATTCGCAGACGGTTGGGTAAACCGGTCAATGCATCATGTAGAGAGAGGTGCTGAATCCGTTCCTGTGCTTCTATTTCACGGGTGATATCCGATGCGGTGCCACGGAACCCAATGGTTTCGTTGTTTTGGATGATAGGTTTGGCATAAATACGGCAAATGCGTTTATCGCCTTTGGCGGAGAAATAAGTGCATTGCAACTCATTGCGAGATTCAGTCAGATGGGTGTGCTGTAACCAAGAGCGCAGCGGGATAATATCGCAATTTAACAGTGAATCAAGATTACGCCCCAGCCAGCGCTCCACACTTAATCCGGTAATGGTCAAAAACCGTTGCGACAGGTAGGTGATGCGTAAATCGGCATCGGTTTCCCATAACCAGTCGGTAGCAGCTTCGGCGACATGACGAAAGCGTTCTTCGCTGGCGATTAAAGCAGATTTGTTTTCATCCGCTACCCGTGCTTCTGACATCGCCCGCCGCAGAACTAACCAGCCGGTCAGCCCAAGAATCAATGCAACCAGCGTCAGTAGTGGGAGTAATATGTTGAGCAGTTGCGCGCCGGGCATATCCTGATTCCAATGCAGCGTCAATGCGCTGTTATCACTGGCAGATAATAGAACTGACGGGCTGGATGCCGCGTCTTTTTCATCCTCAGGGGTACGCAGTTGATGAATACCATAATCTTCGCCCAAGGTATTTAGCTCGGGCTGTGTCAGTAAATCGATAAACACCAGAACAGAGGGTGCTCCAGCCACTGTTTTAACGCGTGGATCACTACCAGTAGTTAAGGCCGCAGCCGCAACAATGGCCGGTTGCCCAGCCACGTCGATGGTTTCAGTTGCAATATATTGTTTGTCTGCCCGCGCTCGGGCGGCGTCAATCAACGGGGTTATATCTTTGTTGAGCCAATCGGGCAGGCTAATATCTTTCAGTTGCCCATTGATGACCGAATAACGGGTTTTTCCTAGCCCATCAACAACAAACACTCCCTCATAATTAAAGTCGCTATACAGTGACGGCCCCAGATTTTGGCTGACAAAAGCCCAGTCAGGATCGACTTTTACATGCAAATGTTCATAAGCATCACCCCAGAAAGCATTATCTTTTATTCGGGTTTTTATTGAGTCTTGCCGCATTTTCCAGGCTTTTTCTACCAGAAAACGACTTTGAGATGTCGCTCGTTCATTTAATTGCGAGGCGATATAGATAATGCCTACCGCTGCAATAATGATGGTTGCCCCAACCAGCAAGGCCATGGCCTGTAAAGTTTGTTTTGCAAAGAAAACATTATCTCCTTTTGCCCGTGATGGTGATTCTGGCTGGCTGGAGTCCGTCATAGTGAGTTCCCTTGGCACTTACAAAATTTAGGCTGATCCTAAATAGGATAAAACATCCATTTAATCAGCAGGAAGTGAAGACTCAGAAGAAATATAAACTAACATGAATATAATCTTAGTCTCTTATCATTATAGGTGTAATACGTTACCTTCTCTTTGGCCCGCAAAAGGTTGCGCGCTCTTTATGAAATTATCACTTTTTGCCGAGAGTAAGGAATGACCATGGTTACACTGAATTTGGTTTGGTCCACGCTAATCAATTACGTGCCACGAATCCTACGGACTCGGCTGAATTTGCTCTTGCTGTTGAGTCTTGTGACACATCAGGTTTTTGCAGCAGCACCGCTGCCTGCGGTTACTGTTTCGGTCGTAACCTCAATCACACCGGATACTGCGTTACAGTATTTGGGGCGCGTGGAGGCGATTCAGTCGGTGGATGTGACGACCCGCACCGAAGGGTTTATTGCTGCGCGGTTGTTTACCGAAGGGCAGATGGTCAAGCAGGGCTCTCTATTGTATGAAATTGATCCCGCGTTGCATCAGGCCGCAGTAACGCAGGCCCAGGCGCAGTTAGACAGTGCGACTGCCAGTGCTAATCATGCTCAGGTGAACCTCACCCGCTTACAGCGTTTGGGAAGTAATCGCTCGGTCAGCCAGGCGGAAGTTGACGAAGCACAAGCGCAGCGCGATATCAGCCGCGCGGCGGTAGCTCAGGCGCAGGCGAACCTGCAAATCCAGCAATTACAGCTCAGTTTTACCCGTATTTACGCGCCGATAACCGGTCAGATTGGTCACAGCCGTTTTAATGTCGGTAGCCTAATTAATCCTGCCAGCGGCACGTTGGTCAATATTGTCCAACTTGATCCGATTCGGGTAGCTATCGCAGTGAATGAACGAGATTACATTACAGCAACCTATCAGTTGTCGGTTACAGGTCCCTCTGCGGACAGCAGCACATTGCCGTTTGGCAACTTTACTCCTCGTATTCAACTGGCGAATGGTAAGCAGTACCCGGAACGCGGCGTTTTTGAGTCCGTTGATAATCAAATTGATAAACAGACCGGTACCGTTACCCTGCGTACCCGTTTTGCCAATCCACGGCATTTATTACTGCCCGGTGGGGTGGTGAATGTGTCGCTGGCAGCAGAAATGGCAAAACCGGTTACTGTCATACCGATTGCCGCATTGCAGCAGAATAAGCAGGGACACTTTGTTTTGGTGGTGAACGATAAAGATCAGGTCGATGTGCGGCAAGTGACGTTGGGTGAGCAGTTTGAACAACAATATGAAGTGACTGACGGGCTGAAAGTGGGCGAACGAGTGATTGTGGCAGGGCTACAACATGTCCGGCCAGGGATGACGGTTAGCGCCAGCGTTGCTACACCACTGACAGTAAATTAAGGGGAAGGCCAGATGCTGCATTTCTTTATCCGTCGGCCCAAGTTTGCCATTGTTATTGCACTGGTGATAACCATTGTTGGCTGGGTGTCGTTGTATGTGATTCCGGTGGAACAATATCCTGATATTACGCCACCGGTGGTTTCCGTGAGTGCCGTCTACCCCGGAGCCAGTGCCCGCGATGTTGCACAAGCCGTGGCCTCACCACTGGAAGCGCAGGTCAACGGTGTCAGCAATATGCTGTATATGGAATCGACCAGTGCTAATAACGGCAGTTATCAGTTAAGTATTACCTTTGCCAGTGGTACCGACCCCGATATGGCGGCGGTTGAGGTGCAAAACCGCATTTCTCAGGTGAGTGCTCAGCTGCCGGCGGAGGTGAATGAAAACGGTATTTCCGTGCGCAAACGGGCCTCTAACTTGTTGCTGGGAGTCAGTGTTTTTTCACCGAAACAAACCCATGATGCGCTGTTTGTCAGCAATTACACCAGTATTCAGTTGCGTGATGCCATTGCGCGTATCAATGGTGTCGGCGATGTGCAGGTATTTGGCGCGCGTGATTACAGCATGCGGGTTTGGCTCAATCCGCAACGGATGGAATCACTGAATGTCAGCGTGCAGGATATTGTCGCAGCATTACAACAGCAGAACGTACAGGCGGCTGCCGGGCAGATTGGCTCATCACCGTCGGTGCCCGGTCAGCAGCAAACCCTGACCATCAGTGGTCAAGGGCGGCTAACGGACCCACAACAGTTTGCTAATGTGATTATTCGTAGCAATCCTCAGGGCGGCATGATTCGGTTAGGTGATGTTGCTCGCGTGGCGCTGGGGGCGCAGAACTATCAGGTCAGTGCGGCGCAAAACCAGACTGAATCGGCATTTTTAGTAGTTTATCCGGTACCGGGTGCCAACGCGTTAAATGTAGCTAATGGGGTACGGGATGAAATGGCTCGGCTATCAGCCTCTTTCCCGCCAGACCTGACGTATGAAATCAATTACGACTCCACCCTGCCGGTTACCGCAACATTGCATGAAATCGCAGTGTCACTGACGTTAACCTTAATTGTGGTATTGGCGGTGGTGTATCTGTTTTTGCAAAGTATGCGGGCGACTTTTATCGTCGCGCTTACCATTCCGGTCTCCCTGCTCGGCACCTTCGCTGTACTGTATATCTTTGGTTATTCGGCCAATACCCTGAGCCTGTTTGCCATTATTCTGGCGCTAACCATTGTGGTTGATGACGCTATTGTGGTGGTGGAAAACGTCGAGCGCTTATTATCGAATGACCCTGATCTGTCACCGGCGCAAGCAACCAGACAGGCAATGACTCAAATTGCCGGGCCGATTATCGCAACCACCCTGGTACTGATGGCGGTATTCGTGCCGATTGCTATTTTGCCAGGGATTATCGGTGAGCTATACCGGCAGTTTGCGGTAACACTGTCGGCGGCGGTGATTTTATCCAGTATCAATGCATTAACCTTAAGTCCGGCGCTGTGTGCGGTATTGCTGAAACGGCGCACATTGGCAGATACCGGTCTGTTCGGCGGTATTAATCGTGGGCTTGATCGCGCCCGCGACGGTTATGTTTCATTGACCAGCCGTATCAGTAGCCGAGCGGTATTCAGTATCGCCGCGCTACTGCTGGTGGGGCTGGCAACCTGGTGGGGTTACACGCGTTTACCCACCTCGTTCCTGCCGGAGGAAGATCAGGGGTACTTCTTTGTCAGTTTACAACTACCAGATGGGGCTTCGCTTAATCGGACTCAGACGGTGATGGACCAGATGTATCAAGTGGTTACTGATAATGATGCCGTCGAGGATGTGATAAAAATCACTGGCTTCAGTTTGCTTAGCGGCAACAACTCGCCCAATGCCGGATTTGCCATTGTGATGCTAAAACCTTGGGGGCAACGGCCTCATATTGATCGCGTGCTGGCCAGTATTCAGACCAATTTGGCCGCTATCCCTTCGGCGATGATCATGGCAGTAAACCCACCGGCTATTGCCGGGTTGGGCAGTGCTTCTGGATTTGATTTACGTATTCAGGCGCTGTTAGGCCAGTCACCGCAAGAGTTGGCGCAGGTGAGCCAGGGAATTATTTTTGCCGCTAATCAGGACCCGAAACTCAGCCGGGTATTTACCACCTTCAGCGCTTCGGTGCCTGAAACTAATCTGAGTATCGATCGTGACCGCGCCGCGCTGCTACAGGTACCGGTCAGCCGAATCTTCCAAACCTTGCAAACGTCACTTGGGGGAATGAATGCGGGAGATTTCACCCTGAATAACCGTATGTTCCGGGTGCAATTACAAAATGATATGGATTTCCGCCAGCGCACCGCTCAGATAAATAGTCTGAATGTGCGCAGTGACAATGGTGCATTGGTCAGTCTGGCAAATCTGGTGACGTTAACCCCCTCGGTGGGTGCGCCCTTTATCAGTAATTTCAACCAGTTCCCTTCGGTAGCCATCAGCGGTTCTGCGGCTGATGGTGCCAGCTCTGGTCAGGCAATGGCGGCGATGGAGTCGTTATTGGCACAGAATTTACCGTCAGGTTACAGCTATAGCTGGAGCGGAATGTCGTGGCAGGAGCAGCAAACCGGCGGGCAAGTGGTGTTTATCTATCTTGCTGCATTGGTCTTTGCCTATCTGTTTTTAGTCGCCCAATATGAGAGTTGGAGTATTCCGCTGGTGGTTATCCTCTCGGTGGTGTTTGCCGTAGGCGGGGCGGTAGCAGGGCTGGCGGCAATGGGGTTTGCCAACGATGTGTACGCGCAAATCGGCTTAGTGTTGCTGATAGGGCTGGCAGCTAAGAATGCGATTTTGATCGTCGAATTCTCTAAAGCCCGCAGAGAAGAGGGCGCGAGTATCCGTGATGCGGCACAGGAAGGTGCTAAGCAGCGTTTTCGTGCGGTTATGATGACTGCTATTTCGTTTATCCTCGGGGTGATGCCACTGGTTTTTGCCAGTGGAGCCGGGGCGATGAGCCGTCAAATTATCGGTATCACCGTGTTTGGTGGCATGTTGATGGCCACTGCGGTGGGGATACTATTTATTCCCGCACTGTATCTGCATATTCAGCGACTGCGAGAATGGGTGAAAACCCGCAAAGAGGATTCTGGCAGCGACCCGCAACCTTGAGCCGATGTGTAAAAGTGAAAACCCGCCGCTGGCGGGTTTTTCCTTATTGTGGCTCAGGCTTTGTGGTAACTCATATCGCTATCCATCACTAAATGACAGTCGGCGGGCTGGCTGAACTGCAATACCTTGAACACATTAGGGCCGTCAGTGGCGAGGTAAAAATCCTCGGCCTGTTGTGGCGATAAACCGCCACGGATCTTGCGCTCAATCAGGCGATCCCGCAGTAATTCTGGGACGGCATTAATATAAATAGTGTAATCAGCCAGTGCTTTCAACTGCTGCCAACCGGGTTGTTGCAGTAATAACCAATTGCCCTCCAGCACGATAATCGGTGCGTCGACAATAATGGCATCTTCAACCGGGTCATGTAACCGGCGGTCATAGGCAGGCCAGGTCGCTCCAGGTTGCTGCAAGCTGTGGATAGCCTGACGTAGCTTAGGCAAATCAAAGGTTTCTGGTGCTCCCTTTTTACTGCGTAACTGGTGGGCATCAAGGTAGTGATTGTAGTGGTGAAAGCCGTCCATAGGCAGACATTGTACCGGTGTTAGAGTGGTGTCACGTTGGGAAAGCCATTGCCAAAATGTGGCGAGGGTGGATTTACCGGTACCGGGTGGCGCGCATAAAAAAACCACCATGCGGCGCTGAAGCTGCTGTTGTTGCTGAGACAGTGAGGCTAATAGTGGCAGATGCAGATGAGTAATATCGCGGTCGGGAAAATGCGCGCTGTTCTGTAGCCCATTAATGTTAAGTTCCACTCTCATAAGTCAGTTCCTGTAATAATGACGTCACTGCCAACGTCAGCCCGGTTTTCACCATATTCCCGTAGCGGGTCTGATTAAAAATGGTGAAGTCAGAAAACTTCATCTTTTCAATCATTTGAAATAAGGTTTTATTCTGGGTCACGGCATTGAGATTACCCATAAATTCATAAACGATATCGTCATGAAACTCAGTAATATCTCCGGTTTTCTGCAAATGCTCACTGAGCTGAGAAAATAACAAAATATCGGCATAAACCGCTTTTGTTATTTGCCCCAACGCATAAATTAAGCGCAAAGAAACATCCAGACTGTCCAGTGGGCCTGACTTGGCTAATAAAGGCTTGACGGCGTATTCCTGAATATCTTCATCATTATTGATAAATAAATAGGGCAGAAGGCTTTTAATACCCTGAAATAAGATCTCATTGGCATTCAGCAGAAAATCATTGAGATTTTCAGGGCTGGCGAGCCTTTCGAGTACGTCATCTTCAGTTAATGCAGTCATCCTACCCTTAACACCATTATCGATAGTGGAGGGAGTTGATGATATTACAGGTGTTATCCAGCCCGTTAATCAAAAGTGTTTGGGTTTGAAGTTGGCCCCCATTTTTTTCCTTAATACCGGTGACGATATCACCCTGAGTGATGCCGGTTGCGGAAAAAATAATCTGCCCGGAGCGCACCAATTCGGTCAGAGAATAGACCTGATTAAGGTTAACCCCCATTTGCTGGCAGCGTTGGTGCTCCGTGAGGGCAATATCCCGATTCGTCACGCTTTCCCCTTTGGCCTGACAAAAGTCGATCAATTCAGCTTGCATATCGCCGCCCAAAGCACGAATGGCACAGGCCGAGATAACGCCTTCAGGTGCGCCGCCGATGCAATACATCACATCGGCCTGCCCGTTGGATAAGCAGGTCATCAGGCTGGCGGCCACATCGCCGTCCGCAATAGCATAAACTTTAACACCGAGTGCATTGGCCTGTTCGATAGCCTGCTGATGGCGCGGTTTGTCGAGGGTAATCATGCGTAACGTATTTAAAGGTTTGTTTAACTTAGCCGCCACACAGCGCAGGTTTTCTGCCAGTGAACGGCGCAAGTCAATGGAACCTTTGGCTTGTGCACCTACCACTAATTTTCGCATATACATATCAGGCGCATGTAACAACATCCCTCGTGGGGCAAAAGCAATCACAGCCAGCGCATTGGCTTGCCCCATCGCGACCATGCGGGTACCTTCAATAGGATCAACAGCAATATCAACAGGTGGTCCACCGGCACCGAGTTGTTCGCCAATATACAGCATCGGCGCATGGTCAATTTCGCCTTCTCCGATAACAATGCTTCCTTGCATCGTCATCTGATTTAAGGCCTCGCGCATGGCGCTGACGGCAACGCCATCAATAAGGTTTTTGTTACCGCAGCCGAGCAGTGGCCAGGCCGCCATTGCTGCTTGTTCGGTGGTGCGGAAAATATCATATGCCAGTGTTTTCACTCTCGACTCCGATATCCACGTTAAAGTGCGCTAACAGATAGTGTTCTGCTTTTTCATTCCAGACCCCATGAGTTTCGGCGACCAGTTCGGCTAATTGCGCAAATAATGGATCCGTTTTACCTCGTTCGGCAAAATCGTCAATGGCGGTGAGGGGCATGGTAATGCCGTTATAAATCAGTTTCTTGCCACCCGGTATATGGGGGAGGTTGAGCACCGTTTCAGGTACAGCATCCAGACCGCCAATATGAGTAATCATAAAAGAGGGTTGTATGCGTCGCTGGGCAGAAAGCGTAAGTGCCTCTTCCATGTCACCGGTAGAGCCACCAGAAGTACCGACAATATGCGTACTGGAGTAGTGGACGTGATAGAAGTTAAACGGCACTTTAAAGTGCTTATCTGTCGGGCCGGCAAAGAAGTTCAGGCAACCATCTTCTGCCAGCAAATCATCACCCAATTCAATGACTGCTGGCACAGCTGCGTAGACAAATACATCATCAAAACCCTGATTCCCCGTGAGTTGACGTAATGTATCGATGGGGTTATCCAGCTTGCTGCTGTTGATGTAAATCAGTTCGATACCTTTATCTGCTGCCTGTTTTCTTGGTAGTAGTTGCTCAGCACGAGCCAGACGGACTTCATCTATATCTACCACCACCACGCGGGCCGGTTTGATATCACCGTTGATGGCATAATCGATAGCCCCCATTCCCATTGGCCCGGCACAAGCCAATAGGGCCAGATTACCGCCGGGCTTAATGCCCATGCGGTGTTCATAAACATATTGTGTGGTGTGATAACTGGCGTGATAGGCTCCAATAATGCAACACATCGGTTCAGCCAGCGATGCGGCGGCAAAATAGTTGCCGTGATAAGGCAGTACACAGCCGAGATCAATAGCCAGCTTGGGAATAATCATGTAGGTGGCGTTACCGCCAAAATATTCGTAGCTGTAACCTGCTGAATAGCCACTGGGTAGCCCCATCGCAGGTTGCAACACAAAACGTTCACCAGCACGATAGCGGGTGGCTAAATTCTTACCGACTTCAACAATGACCCCCGCACATTCATGGCCAGTAATGGCAGGGTGTTGCGCCACATCACCCGGTACTCGTTTGTGCTCACTACCCAGCAAAGCTGCTTTGTAAGTCGACAGGCAGACGCTGTCGGAAATGACGCTAACCAGTAATTCGTCATCGCTGATCGGGGGTAATTCAAACTCACGTAGGCGGACATCTTGCTTACCGTATATTGCAGCCACTTTCGTTTTCATACTGATTCCTTTGGCTTATCACTTGTAGTCAATTGCTCGAATAAAATATCCAGAGCCTGGTCGCCAAGATAATTTTTAATTAGAATCAATGGCTTGTCCGTCACGCCCTGTGCTCTGCCTTCAAGGCTGGCGTGGGTAACAATGATGTCAGCATCGGTTGGAATGTTTTCGATGGCGTAATGTTTTACCGCAATCGGGTAACCGGCTTTCTCCAGTTTTTTTCTAAACGTGGTTGCTCCCATGGCGCTGGACCCCATCCCGGCATCGCAGACAAAGGCTATCAACCGTACCGGATGATCATTGTTGAGGTGATTGGCCAATATGCCCTCGGCTTTTAGATTCTTCATGGCGGTTTGCGACTCTTCAAAGCTCTCTTCGCTGGTGGCTTTGTCCATTTTCAAGATGATGGAACCCACCAAGAACGAAACTGCAGTACCGGTAAAGACACCCGCACAGGTAGCTAGGAAACCACCGCGAGGGGTTAATGCCAGATACGCGAAGATAGAACCAGGACTCGGACCTGCGACCAGGCCAGCACCTAATAATTCAAAGACATATATGCCACTCATGGCACCGGCGATCATGGCAATGATCATCAGTGGTTTCATAAGAACATAAGGGAAATAGAGCTCGTGGATACCGCCGAGGAAATGAATAATCATCGCGCCGGGTGCTGACTTCTTACTCATACCTTTGCCAAATAGTGAGAAAGCCAGCAGAATACCTAACCCTGGCCCTGGATTTGAGGCGACCATAAAGTAAATTGATTTGCCGTGGATAGCAGTTTCCTGCATTCCCAGTGGGTAATAGATTCCCTGGTCGATGGCATTATTCAGGAACAGCACTTTGGCAGGTTCATTAATCACCGCCAGTAGGGGTAAGAAGCCAGTAGACACCAGTGCTTCGATGCCTTGTTTGACCAGATTATTCGCCTCCATCACCGCCGGGCCGATCACTTCATAGGCCAGTAGGCAGAGCAACATGCCGCTGATACCGAGGGAGAAATTATTAATTACCATCTCGAAACCGGCTGGAATGTGTTTCTCCAATCGCTTATCGATATGTTTAATTAAATAACCCCCTAGTGGCCCCATCACCATCGCGCCGATAAACATCGGAATATCAGCACCAACAATAACCCCCATAGTGCCAATACCGCCCATCACGGCCCCGCGTTTACCCCCAATCAAATGCCCACCGGTAGAACCAATCATTAACGGTAGCAGGTAGGTAATCATCGGGCCGACCAACTTGCCGAAGTGTTCGTTCGGCGTCCATCCGGTCGGGATAAATAATGCAGTGATAAATCCCCATGCAATAAAAGCCCCAATATTAGGTATTACCATTGCTGTTAGAAAACCGCCAAAGGATTGTACTTTGGCGCGTATTGATTTATTAGCCATATTAATTCCTTGTTATTGTATTATCGGAATAGGTTAATAACGCTTAAGGATATCTTTTATATTTTCGGTGTTGGCTGCATTCAGTAATGATGTAATAGATTCATCGTCACAGAACATTTCACTTAATGCCTGAATAGCATAAATATGGGAGTCTGCATCTTTTGCTGCCAGGCCTATTAGTAATTTTACCGGTTCACTGTCAGCGTCGAAAATCACGCCTTTACGCAGCAATGTCAGGCTGAGTGCGGTGTGGTTCACGCCATTTTCAGGGCGGGCATGCGGCATAGCTATTTCTGGTGCCAAAATATAATAAGGCCCTATCTCACGTGTGGCATCTTTGATCGCCTGACTATATTCAGGTTTAACCGCATGATTATCGATTAGGCTTGCCATTGATAAATCAATAGCGTGTTCCCAATGCTCGGCGGAAGGATATATCGCAATACTATTTTCAGGAAAGAAATCGATAAGCGCCTGCATAGGGAGTCCTTATATTATTATTTTATCTTGGCGACCCATTAATTCATTCTCGTGGGCATTAACTGAAATTGAGCTTATTCTTGACGACGCGCTTAATCAAATCGATGAAAAAATGTGATCTGTGATACTAATGAAATGCAAACACTGAAAAACAGTAACTGTGATCACAATTATTTTATATAAATTAGTATTTGTATAAAAATGCAATAGTCTAAATTTGAAGTTAATCACAAATATTTAATTTTAATAAATTATTGATTTTGTGATTTTCGTCTTGTTTGTGGCATTGCGTAATGCATTATTTGTGAAAATTAAAGTGAGTGCTGTACTCCCAGCAGCAAAACGATGTTTTTTGACTGGATGAGGCGTACCTTCCTCGCGGTGCTGCATCTTCGTGCATTTGCCTCTAAAAAGTGCGGGGAAAGCGCACATACAGTGCTATCTCCCGTTACATCTCCTTTTCCCATTACTTAAAGTGCGGGTATTTCCGTTGTTCAGCGGTTATCTAGCATTTGGTACAAACATTGCTTTAGCCATAGACCGCACTATTACCATTAAATTTCTTTGATAGGGATAAGGTATGTCACAGGCGAAACAAGCACCGGAATTAAAACGTACGTTGGGCAGTTTTCAATTATGGGGTATTGCCGTCGGGTTGGTGATTTCCGGCGAGTATTTTGGTTGGAGCTACGGATGGGCGCAAGCGGGCACCTTAGGGTTCCTGTTTACCGCTCTGGGTGTGGCCGCGATGTACACGGCATTTATTTTTAGTTTTACCGAATTAACCACCGCTATTCCTCATGCCGGAGGGCCGTTTGCTTACGCTCACCGCGCTTTTGGCCCAACGGGTGGCTTTATTGCTGGTCTTGCGACGTTGATTGAGTTTGTATTTGCTCCTCCCGCCATTGCCATGGCAATTGGTGCCTATATTAATGTTCAATTCCCCGCAGTTGACCCAAAGTGGGTGGCGGTTGGGGCCTATCTGATATTTATGTCATTGAATATTCTGGGTGTCAGTATTGCTGCAACCTTCGAACTGTTGGTGACGATATTGGCCATTTTTGAGTTGCTGGTATTTATGGGCGTGGTCGCACCAGGCTTTGAAATCAGTAACTTTGTCAGAGGCGGTTGGGCTGGCGCGGATACATTCAGTATCGGGTCATTATCGGGGATTTTTGCCGCTATTCCCTTTGCTATCTGGTTCTTTTTGGCGATTGAAGGGGCTTCGATGGCTGCAGAGGAAGCAAAAGAGCCACAACGTACCATTCCGCGCGCCTTTATTGGCGGTATTTTGACCTTAGTGCTACTGGCATTAGGTGTGATGGTATTTGCCGGTGGGGTGGGCGACTGGACTAAGCTATCTAATATCAACGACCCACTGCCACAAGCAATGAAAATTATCGTTGGCAGCGACAGCGGTTGGTTACACATGCTGGTATGGCTTGGGCTGTTTGGTCTGATAGCCTCGTTCCATGGCATCATTATGGGCTATTCCCGCCAGATTTTTGCCTTGGCCCGCGCCGGTTATTTACCTAAGCCGCTGGCCAAAGTAAACCGCCGTTTCCGTACCCCACACCTGGCTATTTTGGCTGGTGGTGTTGTCGGGATTGGTGCTATTTTTTCTGACTCGTTGATTATTATTGGCGGCATGCCACTGACGGCAAATATTGTCACTATGTCGGTGTTTGGTGCCATCGTGATGTATATCATCTCAATGTTGTCATTATTCAAACTGCGACAAACAGAGCCACGCCTGACTCGCCCATTCTCCGCGCCGTTCTATCCGTTTGCGCCAGCATTGGCGTTAGTTTTGGCGGTTGTCTGTCTGATTGCGATGATCTATTACAACCCGCTGCTGGCTCTGATATTCGCTGGAATGATGTTGGTCGGTTATATTTATTTTCGTCTTACCCACCGTTCACGCGCTACTGCCGCATTTGATCCACAGCTCAGTGCTGCCGAGTGATCCATTCTTGCTATTAATGTCATCATTGTTCAGGCTGTTTATGCAGCCTGAACAACTAAGGGACGCAGTATGTACCAGACAACACTGAGCCATCGTAGTTACCACTTTGGCGATTTACGCGATTTGATGGCTAAAGCTTCACCGGCACGTTCGGGCGATTATCTGGCGGGCGTTGCGGCAGAAAGTGCTGAAGAACGCATGGCTGCCCGTATGACGCTGGCAGATCTGCCGCTAAAAACGTTTTTACAGCAAATGCTGATTCCTTATGAGCAGGATGAAGTCACACGGCTGATTATTGATAGCCACGACCCGCAGGCTTTTGCGCCAATAGCGCATCTGACCGTCGGCGATTTTCGTGACTGGTTACTCAGCGAGCAGGCCGACAGTGTGACGTTAGCGCAAGTCAGTGCTGGTATCACCCCAGAAATGGCCGCCGCGGTAAGTAAAATAATGCGTAATCAGGATTTGATTCTGGTGGCGAAAAAATGCCGTGTTATTACCCGATTCCGTAACACTATTGGCCTTGCCGGCCACTTAAGTGTGCGGCTACAGCCCAATCACCCCACGGACAGTTTGCCGGGTATCGCCGCCAGCATGCTTGACGGCCTGCTGTATGGCAGCGGTGATGCTGTGATTGGCATCAATCCCGCCAGTGACAGCTTGCCATTGTTAGAAAAACTTAATTATATGCTGGATGACGTGATAAGCCGCTTTGAGATCCCCACTCAATCCTGCGTATTAACGCATGTTACTAACACGATTAAGTTGATTGAACGCGGAGCACCGGTTGATTTAGTGTTCCAGTCTATCGCGGGCAGTGAAGCTGCAAATGCCGGTTTTGGCATCAATCTGGCTTTGTTGGAAGAAGCACACTGTGCGGCATTGAGCCTCAAGCGAGGCACTGTCGGTGACAATGTGATGTATTTTGAAACTGGGCAGGGCAGTTGTCTCTCCGGTAATGCTCATTTCGGGGTTGATCAACAAACCTGCGAAGCGCGTGCTTATGCGATTGCTCGCCGCTTCTCACCGTTACTGACTAATACTGTCGTCGGGTTTATCGGG
The DNA here is from genome assembly GCF_052217145.1 of Yersinia sp. 2541 StPb PI. Classification (NCBI taxonomy): domain Bacteria; kingdom Pseudomonadati; phylum Pseudomonadota; class Gammaproteobacteria; order Enterobacterales; family Yersiniaceae; genus Yersinia; species Yersinia sp. 2541 StPb PI. The sequence goes on from NZ_JAZGQB010000001.1 coordinate 684,303, forward strand.
CCAGAATATCTTTATGATGGTAAGCAGATTATCCGTGCCGGTTTGGAAGACCATTTCTGTGGCAAGTTACTGGGTGTCCCACTCGGTTGTGATGTCTGCTATACCAACCATGCTGAGGCGGATCAGGATGATATGGATACCTTGCTGACCTTACTGGGGACCGCTGGACTGACCTTTATGATGGGGGTGCCGGGAGCTGATGACATCATGCTTAATTATCAAAGTACGTCGTTTCATGATGCGTTGTATATCCGGCAATTGCTCGGTCTGAAACATGCACCAGAGTTTGGTCTGTGGCTAGAGAAAATGAATATTATGGATGCTCAGGGGCGCTTGCGTGATACCGCGGCCAATCATCCGTTATTAGCACAGTTGCCACCTATGGGGGCATTCTGATGAGCGGAAATGAGATAATAAACGGGGTGTTACATCGCAATTCGTGGGCGGCTTTGCGTCAGTTTACTGCGGCGCGCATTGCTCTTGGCCGTACAGGAGCAAGCTTGCCGACTGAAGAGCTGTTGAAATTTGGTTTGGCACATGCACAGGCACGTGATGCTGTGCATCAGCCGTTTATCAGTGACGGTCTTGCTAATCAACTGGCAGATTCAGGATTACGGACACTTACCGTCAACAGTGCTGCGCCAGATCGTGCAACTTATCTGCGCCGCCCGGATCTTGGCCGAAAGCTATCGTCGCAAAGCCGTGAACAGTTGTGTGCATGGCCTGATAAGCAAGCCGACATCCTGTTGGTTATTGGTGACGGTCTGTCATCAAAAGCGGTACACCGGCAGGCAATTCCTTTGGTGATGGCCTTACGACCTTATTTGCAAACGCTCGGCTTATCACTGGCCCCGATAGTGTTGGCTCATCAATCACGGGTAGCATTAGGGGATGATGCAGGGGAGTGTTTACAAGCCAAAGCGGTTGTCATGTTGATTGGTGAAAGGCCGGGGCTTTCTTCCCCGGATAGTTTGGGGGTTTATATGACTTGGGGGCCGAACACGCGGCGGTTGGAGTCCGAGCGCAATTGTATTTCTAATATCCGGCCAGAGGGTTTGGATTATCCTCAGGCGGCTTTTAAGTTAGCCTGGTTGTTGGAGCAATCTTTCCAACGGCATTTATCGGGGGTGCAGCTTAAGGACGAAAGCGATAACTCGGCATTGCACGGGCGGGTAAGGCCAATTTACCCACTGATAACATGAGCAGTATATATGTCTGGATGTTTACTATTTAATGGCGGAAATTGCTATTTTTTGTGCTTTTAATTCGACTTTTAACATGTATTTTGGATAATGTTAAGTTATTCTATCTAAATGTTGCAGGCCGCTCTATCCTACACATCGCCTCGCTTTACAACTATTCTTATAAATATCTCACTAAATTTGAATTTTTTAACAGGTATTACTCCGCGTCATCATTTTCATGCTTTATGCAGTGGAGCTATTGGGAACATAAGGAAGAAACAATGGGACTACGAAGAAAGAGTGTTAAACCTATGCAACTCAATGATATTACAATCATTGATGATGCCAAACTGAAGAAGGCAATCACCGCAGCGGCGTTGGGCAACGCCATGGAGTGGTTCGATTTCGGGGTGTATGGTTTTGTCGCTTTTGCACTTGGTCAGGTATTTTTCCCCGGTGCTGATCCCGGTATTCAGATGATTGCTGCGCTGGCGACTTTTTCCGTTCCTTTCTTGGTTCGGCCCCTTGGTGGCTTATTCTTTGGTGCGTTAGGTGATAAATATGGGCGGCAAAAAGTCCTGTCCGTCACCATCATTATTATGTCGGTCAGTACCTTCTGTATTGGTCTGATTCCCTCTTATGCCTCGATAGGTATTTGGGCACCGATATTATTGTTATTGGCAAAACTGGCACAGGGTTTTTCGGTTGGTGGCGAATATACCGGAGCCGCTATTTTTGTGGCTGAATATTCACCCGATAGAAAACGTGGTTTTCTTGGTAGTTGGTTGGATTTTGGTTCCATTGCAGGTTTCGTATTAGGCGCTGGAGTCGTTCTGCTTATTTCCAGCATTGTGGGTGAAGCCAGTTTCCTTGAGTGGGGATGGCGTATTCCGTTCTTCGTTGCTGCGCCATTAGGATTAATCGGTATCTATTTGCGTCATGCACTTGAAGAGACACCGACCTTTCAACAGCACGTCGATAAAATTGATAATGATTCACGCCACAATATTGCCGAGCCACCTAAGGTTTCTTTCCGTGAGATTTTAACCAAACAATGGAAAAGCCTGATTATCTGTGTCGGGATGGTTATTGCCACCAACGTCACTTATTACATGCTACTGACCTACATGCCAAGCTACCTATCCCATAGTCTGCATTATTCTGAAGATCATGGTGTATTGATTATCATTGCAATCATGCTGGGTATGTTATTCGTTCAGCCTGTGATGGGATTAATGAGCGATAAATTCGGCCGTAGACCTTTTGTTATTTGTGGCAGTATTGGGCTGTTTATTCTCGCTATTCCCAGCTTTATTTTGATTAATAGCGGCATCATCGGTTTGATATTTTGTGGTTTGTTGATCCTGGCTATTTTGCTTAACTGTTTTACGGGGGTGATGGCCTCAATATTACCCGCAATGTTCCCAACCCATATCCGCTACAGCGCATTAGCTATCGCATTTAATGTGTCGGTGTTGGTTGCAGGGCTGACACCAACGGCCGCAGCGTGGTTGGTTGAAACAACGCAAAATCTGTTTATGCCCGCTTATTACTTAATGGTGGTGGCGGTTATTGGTTTGGTTACTGGAATATTTATGAAAGAGACTGCCAATATGCCACTGAAAGGGGCGACGCCAGCCGCGTCTGATCGGGCGGAGGCCAGAGAGATATTGCAGGAACACCATGATCATATCGAACACAACATTGATGATATTGATCAAGAAATAGCCGAACTTGAGAAAAAGAGAAAGAATCTTATCGCTCAACATCCTGATATTAATTAATCAGTTTTGAGGGGTACGTCAGAGTGTTAATTTGATTTATATCAATAAAATTCATTTCTATACAATGGTTTACCTTTCTATTCAAATCTGTCTTTGACCCTCCCCCAAGGGGAGGGTTTAGATTATCAGTCATTATTCCAACTTATCTAGAACATTTCCTCTTACTGGAAGGATACCATGACAGTGAAAAAGACATTTGCAACAACAGCCCGACTGGCTATTGTTGCTTTAGCTGCAGTCACTTTTAGCCATTTCGCCGCGGCGACGACACAAACGGAATTTTTGACTCAACATGGCTTAGCGGGAAAAACTACTGAGCAAATGATTGAGACCATCGATCAATCCAAACAAGAACGCCCTTTGGCATATTCAGCTTCGGTAACGAGTGCGGAACTCACCTTATCCGATGAACAACAGCGGTATTCTTTTCCCTTGGGTGATAAGTTCTATCTCTCATTCGCCCCCTATGTAAACCAAACTCACCCATGCTTCAATCACAGTTTGTCTGGCTGTCGTGGTGAATTGGCGAATACCGCATTTGATGTGAAAATTACCGATAAAGCCGGGAAAGTTATCCTGCAAGATACACTGACCAGCTATCAGAATGGTTTTATTGGTGTGTGGTTGCCACGCAATACTGAAGGGACTATCGAAGTGAGTTATCAAGGCCTCAAAGCTGTATCACCTTTTGCGACCCAAGCTGAAAGCCAAACCTGCATGACAACATTGCAACTAAAAAAATAAACGACTTAACGGCAAATCTTAACAATCGATAGAATAATAATAACCAGCTTAGCGGCTGGTTTTTTATTTCCTCGTGGCTGTAATAATAGATGTTTTTCTTGCCACTCTCGAGTATTTTTTAAATTATTAAATCCTGTTTATACTCCTTATGACGAGGGATAATATCTGGCGTAAGTGATATTAAGTTTACGTTATGCTAAATGAAATGACTAAGAGAAATATAATTATTTATAAATTATTATTTTTACGATATAGTTCGCTCCTTTATGGTGAAAATACGCAAAATTAAAGGAAACCTATCCGCATACGTTATAACTTTCCTTTTTCTGTTTACTTGGCTACCTGTCTCTATAGCCGAGTTCATTAAGTGTAGAAGATTATATTATGTTTCAATTGATGCAGAGTGTTTTGACAAGTTCCTTTAATGCGGTCTGTATTATCTATCTTTGCATATCATTACCTTATCTTTATATTATTACCAGACAAAAACCTAATCAGTTACATTATAAAATTCTAATGGGCGTGATTGCCGGTTTTACTGCAACCTATCTTGCTGATTTTCATAACCAAACCAGTGCGACACTCTATGGGTTAATCATTAGTCCTATTGTCCTGACAGCATTAATTTTTGGCCCAATCCCCTTATTGATAAGCTATGCTATCCATGCGGTATTTGTATTTGGATTATCGCCATTTTATGATATTTTCATTATGTCTTTCATGTTTTTATCTATAGCGCTAAAAATTTGGGATAATAAAAGATATACTACTTTTTTCCTTTCGGTTTTCATTCCACAATGTATAAATATTGCTTTGAATTTTGAACGGCTAATCTCTTTAGGATACCTTCCCCGTTCAATATTTAAATCCGCGATGAGCATTATTTTACTCTCGATACTCTATTTTATTTTTAGCCGCTTTCAAAAAACGTTTAGTAAATTCTCTATTTTGCAATTCCAATCCTCGACGGATCAACTGACTAAATTACCTAATAGATTCAGTATTAATCACCATTTGGATAATTTTAGAGAAACGCATAAGGACTGCTTTATTGCTTTGATTGATATAGATTTTTTTAAAAGGGTTAATGATAATCATGGACATTCTGCCGGTGATAAAATTTTATATGATATCGCCCAGGAACTAACGTCAGTGATTAGAGGAAATGATTTTCTGGCGCGGTATGGCGGTGAAGAATTTTTGCTGTTAATACATACCGCAGATAACAGAATTGCCAGTGAGATCTTGGTGCGGATAACTACACATATCCGCGATACGCTGTTTATTACACCGGACAACCACTCTCTCAACATTACGATATCTATCGGTGCAGCTTTATATGTTAAAGACACCTCATTTGATGATGCGATTAAGTCAGCCGACAAAGCACTCTACCGAGCGAAGAATGGTGGTCGAGATCAAGTTGTTTTTCATTAGGTTTTGTATGATTAGGCCATTGTGTAAGTCAGGATCTTTAACTTAGCATAGGCTTTTCCCCTAAGGCCTTTGTAGCTTAACAGCGGGTCCACATACATTGTAGAGGTTGGCGGTGACCAGAGAACATGTTGTTATTGTCATTGATATGCAAAATGGGGTTTTTGCTAATCCACGTTTTGATCGTGAAGGTCGCGTCGTTCGTATTAATCAGTTGATCGACCATGCTGACCAAGTCATTTTCATACAGCATGCAGAAGATGAAATGACACAAGAGAGTGAATTGTGGCAACTGCTACCGGAATTACATTACCCGCAGAATGCTATTTCTGTTACCAAAACAGCGTGTGATTCGTTTTATCTTACCTCGCTCGACACTATTATTGCCCAGCTAGGGGCTACTCATCTGACTATTTGTGGTTGTGCCACGGATTACTGTGTTGATACCACCATCAAAATTGCCGCCAGTAAAGGGTATGCTCTGACCATCGCTTCTGATGCCCATACCACTGCGGACCGGAAATATGCCACGGCTCAGCAGCTTATCGCGCAACATAATGAGGTTTGGTCTGAGCTGTCCATTCCTGGGAACCGTATCACAGTAAAAACGACGCAGCAGATCCTCGCTGACTGGCTGGATTAAATTCCTCTGGGCATACTCGCTTAGCACTATTTTATTAGGTGATGTGTGCCCATAGTCTGATGCGATACACTAGATAAAAATGATGAGTAGGAATAAGTAAACACCATCCAGATTACGTCTACGGTACTGATGATTTGGTAAGGTTCGCTGATATTATTCTTTTCTCTTATCACCCATCCATGTTTTTTTATCTTTAAAATAGAGAAATATCAAGAATTAATCTTGTGTTCATAGAACACGAATGGCGTATTTTATATAAGATTTATGGGACTATGCATTGTAATTAAAGTAATGTAATTCCTAATTACTTGTAGGATTATTCTCTTTCTTTGTGTGATAAATCTTTTTTTGATGATAATCAATAAAAAATATACATCTGCAAATTGAAGTCTAGTTGGTGATTGATTTTGATATTTTTCTTAAGTTGGATTTAAATGCTGACTTTTTCTTTAAATGTAGTTTTTTATTCCGATAAAAATAACCATTTCAATATATTTTCTTATGGGACAAATCTTGTTCTATTTTTTAAATATACGTATAAATAAAGACATATAGATAAGGTATGTTGGATGTTAACTTTATTTTAGTCTTTAGATGGCTGGATTTAAAACGAAGCACCTTGGGTGTGTTCGCCGACTGATAGCCTGGGACTCTCTCTCCTCTAAACGAAAATCGCTTACTTACTGAATCATTAGTTTATGACGTTTTCCTCTTTCGTCTGATTTGTAAGGTGCGATGCCATCAATACACTTTCAATAAGATTTTAATCTTTTAAGGATATATATGAACGCAATTTTTAAAGTTATTTGGAATATATCCTTGAGTATATGGGTTGCGGTCGGTGAGTTTGCCAAGGGAAAACAAAAATCAAAAACTACCCAGCGAGGCTCCACAGCCACACCTTTACTTGAGAAATCAGGTAAACATCTTTCTCCTAAAATAGCTATTGTAGCCGCCGCCGTGATGGGGGTATTTGGTATTCAACCTGCTTTTGCTATCAGTGTCGGCGATTGTGCTGCTATGGGCACAAACTGCGTGACGGTATCAACCGCGGCAGGTTTAGTCGCTGCATTAAGTAGTGCGGGGGCGGGAAGTACTGCCACCACGATCCTATTGACAGCAGATATCAATCTTGCAACTGCATATGCTGGGGGGGTCACTGTAAACCAAGCCGCAAATGCCCGGCAAAATCTGGTGATTGATGGTGGTGGCTATAACTTAAACTACGCGAACTATGCTTTCCTCATGGCGGCGGGAACCACAAATAGTGCCGCCTGGAGTTCGCAAAATGCAACGTTCCAACTCGTCAACTTTGGCGACATTACGTCAACGCTTGCGATCACAAGCGGCATAGTTTCCCGATTGGTGTATGTACAAGACGACACGACTCGGTTAGACGTCACTTTGGATAACATCAAGTCAGTACCCAATGGAAAACTGGTTGCGATGGGTGTTGATAGCGCTGCGGTCGCACCCAATAAGATCGGTAGAGTGATATTCGGCAATATTACCCAGCCTATTACCTTAAATTTTGGCACTTATAGACAATCAGTTTTAGGCAGTAATATTACATTTACGGGACATTTCAACTTAACAGGGATAACAAGCCCTGATTATCCGGCGGTATTCTGGAGTAATGATACAGCAGCGAATAGCGTGCTTCATTTTGCCAATGGTGCCGATGTTAATATTACGGGCACGCGGCTCACTAATGGACCCGGTGTTGTTGGTGTTGGCGTGGCCTCGTATAACTATATGATTGATGATGGTGCCAAATTAACCCTGACTATCGATAGCCAAAACCCGTTAGGGGTGGCTAACTATGGTGTACAGATAGGTTCTTATAATCCGGTTACCGGATTATTTGGTTCCGGTGCAGTGATTAACATGAATAACTTGGCGGGTGATGTCATCAGTAATGCCCCCAGTACGACAACAACTTCATATATTTACAATGGTCCTGCCTCGCCTAATGATGTTATCTACAATCTGGCCGCGGGTTCAAATCTTGTTGTTGCTGCCGGAGCGGCCAATGATGGGATTATTGCCAGCAAAACCCTTGCAGGGACGGGGAATATTTATATCCGTTCAGCGGCGACCATCTCTGATGGCACGCAAAATACCACCGCGGGTACTGGGATTAATATCAGTGCTGCCTCATCGGGCAATGTGGTCGTTCGTAATGAGGCTGAGGGTACTATCAGAAAAGCAACCGGTATCAGTGTCACTGATACCGGTAGTGGGACGGTTAATGTCACTAACGCGGGCACGATCAACAGTACTACTGCCGGGATAGTCCTTACCCATAATGGCAGTGGCACGGCTAGTTTGACCAACAGTGGTTCGATTACTAGCACCACGGCGGGGATTGCAGTTTCAGCTGCCACGGCACAAACAATCAATATTGATAATACTGGTGGCACAGTGAGTGCCAGTGCTGGAACAGGTATTAATGTTCTAACCAATGCGTTGCTAAATATGGTCGGTGGGGCGATTACCACGACGGGTGCGGCGAATGCTTTAACTTTTGCTGGCACTAGCAATAGCCATGTTTTGACTGACTTGATTCTTAATCTGAATGGTACCGGTGCCGCTTTCTCAAAGGCGGCGGGTGTTAATCTGGCATTAAACCATATCATCTTCAACACGGTGACGGGCACTGCGCTAAATAGCCTGGCCGGTCTGACATTTGCCAACAGTGTTAATGGCAATAATATTATTAATGTGACAGGTGCGGGGACCGGGATAAATTCTGTTGGTGGGGTCGATCTCAGTAATGCGTATTTGGACATTAATGTGACCGACAGTGCTGGCACCGGGCTGCAAGTAGCCGATGGTGCAGTAACGGCGACCACTATTGGTGCGAATACCCTGATCAATGCAACGGGTGCAACGGCGATTAATTTCGCAGGCACCACAGCAAAGACATTGAATAATAACGGGACGATTAATGGTGCGGTGACATTTGCCGGAACAGCGGCAAATATAATCAATAATAACTCGATATTGAATGGATCATTAACCACAGGTTCCGGCAGCGATACATTAGCTCTTGGTAGCACATCGCAAAGTAATGGTGCGATTAATCTGGGTGACGGGAATAACAATGTCACTATCGAGAATGGCGCACAGGTATCCTCCATTACAACAGGCACAGGCGACGATACTTTTACTCTTAATAATATGACGCTGGGGAGCACTTATTTAGGTGCTCTAAATGCCGGTAGTGGCTCAAATACCCTGAACTTCAATAACTCATTTGATTCTCTGGCGAGTGGTACGTCGTTACAGGGCTTTACTAATATCAATCTTATCGATAGCCAAATTACCCTGAATTCTGACGATAACGTCGGTAGCGGGGCAATTAATATCAGCGCGAGTAGCGAGTTACTTTTTGGCAGCACATTCAATAGCACACTGAACGCCTCATTAGGCCATGTTGCCGGCGGGGATGGTTTAGCCATTGTTGATAACGGTGCTAATGTTTCGTTGAGCCAGGCCAGTACTTTTGCTGGCGATTGGCAAGTGAATCAGAGCGGTACTCTAACAGTCAGCAACAGCAATCAGTTGGGGACGAGTAACCTTTCACTGGATGGCACACTGAATTTGAATGGTGTGGCTACGTATAACAACTCCCTGTTGGGAACCGGTTTATTAAATATTGATACCGCGAATAACACCTTCAATTTTGGTGCTAATACAGGCACGGGATTCGCCGGTACGATTGATATGAAAAACACTGTTTTCACCCTGAGTGGTGATAATACAGCCGCATTGAGCAATGCCTCCTTTATTGCGTCTGCGGGGGCTCTGGTTGCGGTGGATAATAGCAATCAGGCGATAGGTAATTTTATTCTCAACGGCGGTACCTCTGCATTTTCTAATGGCAGTTTAATTACTGCCGACACGTTGGCGGTGACAAACGACAGCAATATCAGAGTCGATCCGGCCATGAGTACCGCCGGAAACATACTCGATCAAGACACTGGCAGCTCAGTCAAATTAATTGACAGTAGCAATACCCTATCAGCAACAGATTTGGCGCGACTGACACTCATGGATTTGTCGGGTGCGAGTTTAGGTCCTGATACTTCAATGAGTGTTATTCAGGGGGCGAATACGGTAGCACAAGCCCTTTATAACTATACCTTATCCGGCGTCGGTAGCGGCTTGAGCATAACCTCTGTGCTGACTCGGTTGGCAATAATCTCCGGGCAGACATTAACGCTGACGTCACAGGGCGCATTGGATACCAATAAACTGCTGACTGCTCAACTGACTGGTAGCGGTAATTTAGCTATTGGCGCTGATAACAGCGAAATGACGCTGAACAATGCCACGAACGATTACACCGGTAGCACATTGGTGAATGGCGGCATCTTGAATCTGGGCAGCGATAATGCGCTGGGACAGACCTCTGGATTAACAACCGCGGCGGGTACTAATACTAATATCAATGGTCACAGCCAGACTGTCGGCGCACTGACCAATGCTGGTACGGTAACGTTGGGCACGGGTGGGGTGCTGAACAGCGGCGTGCTGTCCAACAGCAGTATCCTTGATATCACTGGCGGGACACTGAATCTGGCGGCGGGCGGAGTATCAACCGCGACCGGCGGTTTGACTGGTGCGGGTACTCTGAACATCAACGGCGGTGACTTGGCGGTCAGTGGTGCTAACAGCGGCTTAAGCGGCCAGACCCTGATTGCGTCGGGCGCGTCGGCAACCCTGAACGGGGCCGGTACACTGGGCAGCAGTGCCATTAATGTGCTGGGTGATTTAAACCTGAACGGGGCCAATGCGGCACTGGCCAATGTGCTGAGCGGCACGGGCGACATCAATACCAACGCTGCGGTGACCCTGACCGGCACTAACAGCTTTAGCGGCGCACACCATATCGGTGCTGCCGGTACGTTGAGCGTCGGTCAAGCCAGTAATCTCGGCGCTTCAACCGCTACTGTGAATCTGGATACCGCCACCTCCAATCTGGTGCTGAACGGTCTTAGCGGCGCGGTTGCCAATGCCCTCAGCGGCGTGGCGGATTCGACTGTTGATATCAACAATGGTGCGAATGTGTCGCTGACCGGCAATAACAGTGGCTTCCTCGGTCAGTATGCGCTGGCGGACAGCAGTAAATTGACGGTGGCCTCAACCAATAATTTGGGGGCTGCTTCCTCTGTGGCCCTGGCGGGCGCACAGGATATTCTGGCGCTGAGCGGCTTTAACGGCATCTTTGGCAATACGGTCACCGGCAGCGGTATCTTGCAGGTCACCGACAGCAGTGATGTGACCCTGAATAACACCAACAGTGTGGACAATGCGGTCACGATGGATATCACGGATGCCACCTTGAATCTGGCTGATATCGCGCTGTTTGACCATGCACTGACCGGCACTGGCACGCTGAACATTGATACTGCCAATAACATTTTCAATTTTGGTGTTAATACTGGCACGGCATTCGCCGGTACGATTGATATGGAAAACACTGTTTTTGCCCTGAGTGGCGATAATACCAGCACATTGGGCAATGCGTTGTTTGTGGCCTCTGGCGGTACGTTGATGACCGTAGGCAGTGGCAATCAGATACTGGGTAACTTTACCCTAAATGGTGCGACGACAGTATTTGGCTCTGGCAGCTTAATCGTCACTGACACGTTGGCGGTGACGAATAGCAGTATCATCCAAGTTGATCCGGCTCTCACCACTGGCGGGAATTTACTTGATCAGGACACTGGCAGTTCAGCCCAATTAATCAGCAGTAATAATACGCTCTCTACACCTGAGTTGGCGCTCCTGACATTACAAGACAGTTTGGGTAATAGCCTGGGTAATGGCACAACTGAAGATATTACTCAGGGGAGCAATATAGTTGCTGAGGCACTTTATAACTACGGATTATCGGGCAATGGCGGTGGCTTAAGTGTGACGTCAAGTCTGACTCAGTTGACGTTACTTTCCGGCCAAAGTTTGACGCTGACGTCACAGGGCGCGGTGAATGCTGATCACACCTTGCTGGCGAAAGTGACTGGTACGGGTAATTTAGCTATTGGCGCGGATAACAGCGAAATGACGCTGAACAATGCCACGAACGATTACACCGGTAGCACATTGGTGAATGGCGGTATCTTGAATCTGGGCAGCGATAATGCGCTGGGACAGACCTCTGGATTAACAACCGCGGCGGGTACTAATACTAATATCAATGGTCACAGCCAGACTGTCGGCGCACTGACCAATGCTGGTACGGTAACGTTGGGCACGGGTGGGGTGCTGAACAGCGGCGTGCTGTCCAACAGCAGTATCCTTGATATCACTGGCGGGACACTGAATCTGGCGGCGGGCGGAGTATCAACCGCGACCGGCGGTTTGACTGGTGCGGGTACTCTGAACATCAACGGCGGTGACTTGGCGGTCAGTGGTGCCAACAGCGGCTTAAGCGGCCAGACCCTGATTGCGTCGGGCGCGTCGGCAACCCTGAACGGGGCCGGTACACTGGGCAGCAGTACCATTAATGTGCTGGGTGATTTAAACCTGAACGGGGCCAATGCGGCACTGGCCAATGTGCTGAGCGGCACGGGCGACATCAATACCAACGCTGCGGTGACCCTGACCGGCACTAACAGCTTTAGCGGCGCACACCATATCGGTGCCACAGGGGCATTAACGGTAACGCAGGCCGGTAATCTGGGAGCCTCGACGGCTACTGTGAATCTGGATACCGCCACTTCCCATCTGGTGCTGAACGGCCTTAGCGGCGCGGTTGCCAATGCTCTCAGCGGCGTGGCGGATTCGACTGTTGATATCAACAATGGTGCGAATGTGTCGCTGACCGGCAATAACAGTGGCTTCCTCGGTCAGTATGCGCTGGCGGACAGCAGTAAATTGACGGTGGCCTCAACCAATAATTTGGGGGCTGTTTCCTCTGTGGCCCTGGCGGGCGCACAGGATATTCTGGCGCTGAGCGGCTTTAACGGCATCTTTGGTAATACGGTCACCGGCAGCGGTATCTTGCAGGTCACCGACAGCAGCGATGCGACCCTGAATAACACCAACAGTGTGGACAATGCCGTCACGGTGGATATCACGGATGCCACCTTGAATCTGGCTGATATCGTGCTGTTTGACCATGCACTGACCGGCAACGGCACACTGAATGTGGCGAAGAATGATGCCAGCACGGCATTTGATTTCGGCTCTTCAGTGGGCGGCGCATTCAGTGGCATTGTGAACCTGACCAACTCGACCTTTGCGTTAAACGCGGGCAACACAGCCGCGCTGGCAAATGCCACACTGAAACTCTCAGCCAATAACGTGACCACCGTTGGTACGGATGATCGCACGTTGCACGGCTTGGATCTGAGTGGCGGCACCCTGATTTTTGACGGGGCAGCGCCGCAGTCACAGGCCAGCGGTGTGGTGACGGTCACTGATCTGGCGCTGAACAGCGGCACCATCAGCGTGACGGGCACTGACAGTTGGACTAACCAGAATCCGGTGCTGGCACCGAATCTGTCGATCCTCGATCAGGATCGGGGCGATATTATGCTGGCGCTGATTAATGCCGGTACGGTGAGTGGGGCGGCCAGCGGTCTTAATCTGATGATCAACGGCACGACGGTCACCGACACCGCGCAAGGCGTGGTCTCTGCCATCTTGCAGGGCGGGACGACGGTAGCGAATGCCACCCATAATTACGGTCTGACCAGCAGCGACGGCAGCGGTGGTAATGGTTTGTATGTCAATTACAGCCTGAGCGCGCTGGAACTGTTAACGGACGGTGCCGATGCTTTGTTGCTGGCAACAGACAGCAGCGCGACCTCGAATAAAGAGCTGAATGCACTGGTATCAGGGGTGGGTGGTTTGCAGGTGGATGCCACCAATGGGGCGCTGACGCTGGCCAACGGCAGTAACAGCTATCAGGGCACGACCACGGTCAATGCCGGTGAACTGATCCTGGGGGCTAACGGTGCCTTTGGTCAGACGTCATTACTGGATATCGCCAGCGGTGCCAGCGCCAACATCAACGGTCACACTCAAACCGTGGGCGCACTGACCAATGCTGGTACGGTAACGTTGGGTACGGGCGGCGTACTGAGTAGTACAGGGGCGCTGACCAACAGCAATAGCCTGAATATTGCGGGCGGCACACTGAATCTGGCGGCGGGCGGAGTATCAACCGCGACCGGCGGTTTGACTGGTGCGGGTACTCTGAACATCAACGGCGGTGACTTGGCGGTCAGTGGTGCTAACAGCGGCTTAAGCGGCCAGACCCTGATTGCGTCGGGCGCGTCGGCAACCCTGAACGGGGCCGGTACGCTGGGCAGCAGTGCCATTAATGTGCTGGGTGATTTAAACCTGAACGGGGCCAATGCGGCACTGGCCAATGTGCTGAGTGGCACGGGCGACATCAATACCAACGCTGCGGTGACCCTGACCGGCACTAACAGCTTTAGCGGCGCACACCATATCGGTGCCACAGGGGCATTAACGGTAACGCAGGCCAGTAATCTCGGCGCTTCAACCGCTACTGTGAATCTGGATACCGCCACCTCCAATCTGGTGCTAAACGGTCTTAGCGGCGCGGTTGCCAATGCTCTCAGCGGCGTGGCGGATTCGACTGTTGATATCAACAATGGTGCGAATGTGTCGCTGACCGGCAATAACAGTGGCTTCCTCGGTCAGTATGCGCTGGCGGACAGCAGTAAATTGACGGTGGCCTCAACCAATAATTTGGGGGCCGCCTCCTCTGTGGCCCTGGCGGGCGCACAGGATATTCTGGCGCTGAGCGGCTTTAACGGCATCTTTGGCAATACGGTCACCGGCAGCGGTATCTTGCAGGTTACCGGCGGCAGCGATGCGACCCTGAATAACACCAACAGTGTGGACAATGCGGTCACGGTGGATATCACGGATGCCACCTTGAATCTGGCTGATATCGCGCTGTTTGACCATACACTGACCGGCAGCGGTACACTGAATGTGGCGAAGAATGATGCCAGCACGGCATTTGATTTCGGCTCTTCAGTGGGCGGTGCGTTCAGCGGCATTGTGAACCTGACCAACTCGACCTTTGCGTTAAACGCGGGCAACACAGCCGCGCTGGCAAATGCCACACTGCAACTCTCAGCCAATAACGTGACCACCGTTGGTACGGATGATCGCACGTTGCACGGCTTGGATCTGAGTGGCGGCACCCTGATTTTTGACGGGGCAGCGCCGCAGTCACAGGCCAGCGGTGTGGTGACGGTCACTGATCTGGCGCTGAACAGCGGCACCATCAGCGTGACGGGCACTGACAGTTGGACTAACCAGAATCCGGTGCTGGCACCGAATCTGTCGATCCTCGATCAGGATCGGGGCGATATTATGCTGGCGCTGATTAATGCCGGTACGGTGAGTGGGGCGGCCAGCGGTCTTAATCTGATGATCAACGGTACGACGGTCACCGACACCGCGCAAGGCGTGGTCTCTGCCATCTTGCAGGGCGGGACAACGGTAGCGAATGCCACCCATAATTACGGTCTGACCAGCAGCAACGGCAGCGGTGGTAATGGTTTGTATGTCAATTACAGCCTGAGCGCGCTGGAACTGTTAACGGACGGTGCCGATGCTTTGTTGCTGGCAACAGACAGCAGCGCGACCTCGAATAAAGAGCTGAATGCACTGGTATCAGGGGTGGGTGGTTTGCAGGTGGATGCCACCAATGGGGCGCTGACGCTGGCCAACGGCAGTAACAGCTATCAGGGCACGACCACGGTCAATGCCGGTGAACTGATCCTGGGGGCTAACGGTGCCTTTGGTCAGACGTCATTACTGGATATCGCCAGCGGTGCCAGCGCCAACATCAACGGTCGCACTCAAACCGTGGGCGCACTGACCAACGCTGGTACGGTAACGTTGGGCACGGGCGGCGTACTGAGTAGTACAGGGGCGCTGACCAACAGCAATAGCCTGAATATTGCGGGCGGCACACTGAATCTGGCGGCGGGCGGAGTATCAACCGCGACCGGCGGTTTGACTGGTGCGGGTACTCTGAACATCAACGGCGGTGACTTGGCGGTCAGTGGTGCTAACAGCGGCTTAAGCGGCCAGACCCTGATTGCGTCGGGCGCGTCGGCAACCCTGAACGGGGCCGGTACGCTGGGCAGCAGTGCCATTAATGTGCTGGGTGATTTAAACCTGAACGGGGCCAATGCGGCACTGGCCAATGTGCTGAGCGGCACGGGCGACATCAATACCAACGCTGCGGTGACCCTGACCGGCACTAACAGCTTTAGCGGCGCACACCATATCGGTGCCACAGGGGCATTAACGGTAACGCAGGCCAGTAATCTCGGTGCTTCAACCGCTACTGTGAATCTGGATACCGCCACCTCCAATCTGGTGCTGAACGGTCTTAGCGGCGCGGTTGCCAATGCTCTCAGCGGCGTGGCGGATTCGACTGTTGATATCAACAATGGTGCGAATGTGTCGCTGACCGGCAATAACAGTGGCTTCCTCGGTCAGTATGCGCTGGCGGACAGCAGTAAATTGACGGTGGCCTCAACCAATAATCTGGGGGCCGCTTCCTCTGTGGCCCTGGCGGGCGCACAGGATATTCTGGCGCTGAGCGGCTTTAACGGCATCTTTGGCAATACGGTCACCGGCAGCGGTATCTTGCAGGTTACCGGCGGCAGCGATGCGACCCTGAATAACACCAACAGTGTGGACAATGCGGTCACGGTGGATATCACGGATGCCACCTTGAATCTGGCTGATATCGCGCTGTTTGACCATGCACTGACCGGCAGCGGCACACTGAATGTGGCGAAGAATGATGCCAGCACGGCATTTGATTTCGGCTCTTCAGTGGGCGGTGCGTTCAGCGGCATTGTGAATTTGCAAAATACCATTTTCAATATCGATGGTTTGAATACAACAGCGTTGACGAATTCCACACTGAAATTATCCAGCGGCAGTCTGGCCTCCGTGGCCGACGGTGTACAGAATATCGGTGGGCTGGCGCTCAATGGCGGTACGTTGCTGTTTAATAATCTGGTGGATAACTCAGGTATCATCAGCTCCTTAGGAACCCTCACGGCGAATAATATCGATACCACCGGTGGCGGTGAGGTTCGGGTTAATTTACCAGCGAATGTCACACCAGATCTTGGCGGTTTGTCGGTGATGCAACTGGATGAAGGGGAGATCATTGTGACCTTGGCCTCCGGCGCTGCGACCGGAACCGGGCATGAGCTGACGTTATCTGATGCACTTGGTGACCCGTTAAGTGCGACCGTTTATCAGTCTATTTCTAACCCTGGTGCACTCTCACCGGCGGCACTGGGTTCGTTTAATTACGGCATGACCACCGGGACCGGTTTTGATGGGTTGTACGTCAATTATGGGCTGAAGGCGTTGGAGTTGCAGAGCACAGGTAATGACGCGCTGATATTAACGGCAACCTTGGCAAACAATGGTACACAGGCTAATGATCTCTCCGCTCAGGTGACGGGCAGTGGCGACCTGGCCTTTGTTTCCGCTAATGACGGCAGCATTGCATCGTTATCGAATTCGACCAACAGCTATACCGGCGCGACATGGGTGCGTGCAGGCAATGTCCGTCTGGCTGCGGATTCAGCACTGGGGCAAACTTCTCTGCTGGCGATGAGCACGGCGACGAATGTGGATCTCAACGGGACTCAGCAGACGGTGGGTCAGTTAGCCACTGAAACCGGCAGTACATTGGACTTCAATAGCGGCAAGTTAACCGTCACTAATGGCGGGCAGGTTGATGGCGTATTGACGGGCGTTGGTGAGCTGGATCTGGCCGGCGGTTTACTGAGTATCACTCAAGCTAATAGTGGTTTTACTGGCAGCACTGACATTGCCAGTGGCGCGACAGCACATCTGTATCAGGTCCAAGGGCTAGGCTCGGGAGCGATTAACAATAACGGCCTGCTTAATCTGGATAATACCAGCGGGGAGCTGCTGAACGCGTTGGCGGGTAGCGGCAACGTCCAACTTTCCAACAGTGCCAATGTCCAACTGGCCGCAGACAATAGTGGCTATTCGGGCTTATTTACCACTGACGCAGGGACGGTGTTGACCGCCAATAATGCAGGCAATCTGGGGAGCAGCAGTGTTGCAAACAACGGTGAGCTAATCTTGGATACGGCGTCAGTCTGGAATTTATCCAACGCGATCAGCGGTAGCGGTACATTGGTTAAACGTGGCAGCGGCACGGTAAAAATTGATAGTGGTACAGTCAGTGCCAGTTTGACGACGATTGAAAACGGTTTGCTGCAACTGGGCAGTTCAACAGCCACCTCGACCCTGACGGTGAATGAGTCACCATTGGCCCGTACATTGGTGGCCACACTGGCATCCAATGTCGTCAATCTGGTCAGTGACGTGTTGATTACTAACACCGGCTCATTAGGTGGATACGGCCAGGTGACAGGGAATGTGGAAAACCGTGGCAACCTGATTATGCCAAATGCCTTAACCGGCGGCGATTTCGGGACCTTCATTATTGATGGTAATTATACCGGCGATAACGGCACTGTGGTCTTCAATACTATTCTGGCCGGTGATTCATCAGTAACCGATCGGCTGTTGATTACTGGCAATACCGCAGGGCAAAGTTTTGTCACCGTGAACAATATTGGTGGTAATGGTGCGCGGACCTCTGAGGGCATCAAAATCATTGATGTCGGTGGCGATTCTGCCGGGCAGTTTACCCTGAATGGCCGTGCTGTGGCGGGTGCCTATGAGTACTTCTTGTATCAAGGTGGTGTTAGCTCGCCGACCGATGGTGACTGGTATCTGCGCACTCAAGCAGATGAGCGCCGCCCTGAACCGGCAAGTTATACCGCGAACCTGGCTGCGGCCAACTCAATGTTTGTAACCAGTTTGGCTGATCGCTCCGGTGAAACAGTGTATACCGATGTCTTTACAGGTGAAGAGAAAACGACCAGCCTGTGGTTACGCAATGAAGGCAGCCATAACCGTTCCCGTGATGACAGTGGCGAATTGAAAACGCAAGATAACCGATATGTGATGCAGTTGGGGGGTGATGTGGCGCAATGGAGCCGCAACACACAAGATCTGTGGCGCGTCGGGGTTATGGCGGGTTATGCCAATAGCAGCAGCTCTTCTGTGGCACAGGAAACCGGTTATCGGTCCAACGGTTCGGTAGATGGCTACAGTGTGGGGGTCTATGGCACATGGTTTGCTGATAGTCAGGATAATACCGGTGCTTATGTTGACACCTGGCTGCAATACAGTTGGTTTAATAATCAGGTTGATGGACAAGATCTCACCACCGAGAAATATGACTCGAAAGGGTTCACTGCTGCGGTCGAGAGTGGCTATGCCTTCAAAGTGGGCCAGAGCGTTAACCAAAATTACTTTATTCAGCCAAAAGCTCAAGTGGTGTGGATGGGAGTGAAAGCCGATTCTCATACAGAAACCAATGGCACAGTAGTCTCCGGCGAGGGGAATAACAACATTCAAACCCGCTTGGGTGTGAAGGCCTTTATCAGCCCAATACCTACCGCTGAAAAAGCCAACGTTCCGGCATTTAAGCCATATGTTGAGGCCAATTGGGTCCATAACACCAAAGATTTTGGCACCACCCTCGATGGTATAACCGTGAAGCAAGCGGGTGCAGCCAATATTGCTGAGTTGAAATTGGGTGTCGAAGGCCAGATCAATAACAAGCTGAATCTGTGGGGTAATGTCGGCCAGCAAGTGGGTAATAATGGCTACAGCGACAGCAGTATCACGTTAGGGGTTAAATATAATTTCTAACTGAAACCAGCCGTTATAAGCCATTAACGGCACATATCATCAGGTATGTGCCGTTTTTTTATGGTTAAAGCTGTACTGAAAAATATTAATGACAGTGGTGGCTGTAGTTGATTCTTTTGGTTTTATATTTTGAATTTATTTTGTTGGCAGCTTATTAAGCTGAGTTTCCTGTATTGTACGATGCTAAATCAATATCATTATTTAAATTATGGTATTTAATATTGCATTAAATTAAATGTGTAATGAAATTAAATTGACGATTTAAGATTTTTGTTATAAAAAATTGAATATAAAAATATTATATTATTCATTAAGTTAGTTTGATCTCTTGGTTTTGTATTGACAGGGTTTATCAGTTTTTCACCCCGTTAGATATTGGCTTTGTTTTCTCCCACACCCCGCAATCACTCTCTCGCGACAGGAAGTCACGCGTATTTCTTGTCCGTTTTGGCCTCGGCCGCTTTACAGGGAAAGGACAGGATATGTCAGCTATAGAACCGCAGGAAAACCGGCAGACCGGAATACTGAATACCATCGAGCGTATCGGTAATGCGATGCCAGATATCACTATGTTATTTATTTATGCATTGGGTGTGTGCTGGGCGCTCTCCTTTGCATTGTCATTTATCAATTTCGACTATTACCACCCTCTGACGGGTGATCAGATTAAAGTGACTAATATGTTGGCACCCGTTGAGTTGGTGACCTTTATTACCACTATGGTCAAAAATTTTATCAACTTCCCACCACTGGCTATCACTATTGTGGCAACGTTAGGGATCGGGGTTGCTGAGGGCAGTGGCTTTATTCAGGTGATGCTGAAAAAGATGCTTAACGTCACGCCACAACGAATTTTGACACCCGCAGTAATATTTATCGGGGTGGTGAGTCACGTCGCATCTGACTCGGCGTATGTTATTTTGATGCCAGTGTCTGCCATGATGTTCTATGCCAGTGGTCGCCATCCGTTGGCGGGCATCGCCGCCGCTTTCGCGGGTTTGGCCGGCGGATTTTCTGCCAGTTACACGCCATCGATTATCGATCCGATCATGCAGGGCTTCACCCAAGGTGCGGCACATATAATTGACCCGAGTTATAACGTCAATGTGTTGTGTAACTATTTCCTGAGCTTTGGCAGTACCTTTGCGGTGATTTTGGTGTGTTGGTTTATTACCGAGAAAATTGTTGAGCCACGTCTGGTTAAGTCGATGCCATTAAATGACGATCTCAGCGTGCTCCACAACAGTGATGAACTGCAAAAAGTGACAGCTCAAGAGAGTAAAGCGTTTAAAAAAGCCGGGTTGACCATGTTGTTGATGCTGATTGGCCTGGCGGCTGCGCTTTACCCGGAAAATTCCTTATTGCGCTCGCCCGAGGGCAGCCTGACCCGCCCTGATGCACCGATTATGCAGGCGATAGTACCCTTGTTGTTCTTTATGTTTGCCATTCCCGGGCTGATTTATGGCTTTAGTGCCGGTACCTTCAAAAGCACCAAAGACGTTACCAGCAGCATGGAAAATATTACCCGTTCATTGGTTTCGTTTTTAGTGTTCAGCTTCTTCTGCGCCCAGTTTCTTTATTCATTCAGCCATTCCAATATCGGCACGTTGTTGGCAATCTCTGGGGCGGATTTCCTGCGCACCCTGGCAATGCCAGCCGGTTTCACTATTCTTGGGGTGATTCTGCTGTCTTGCGCCTTAGATATTATTATCACATCGGCTTCATCCAAATGGTCGATTCTGGCACCGGTATTAGTCCCGATGTTGATGGCAGTTGGTATCTCCCCTGAACTGACCCAGGCCAGTTTCCGTGTTAGCTCAACGGTGAATATCTCGACACCGATGTTTGCCTTCTATCCGTTGATCATTATGTATTGCCGTCAGTATTGCTCTAAAACCGGGGTTGGGACGCTTTGTGCCATGATGTTGCCTTATACTCTTGGGCTGACCATTGTATTAACCCTGATGCTATATCTGTTCTGGGGGTTGGGTATCCCGCTAGGATTCCAGAGTGGGTATACCTATCCGGCTGGCAGTTAATCCCCTGTTTACCTGCAATGCTGATGATATGAATTAAGTCTATAAGGAATAAGAAATGACAATGGCACTCTCAGAACAACTGACCCAACGCTTCTTCCGTTATCTGGCGGTGAGCAGCCAGAGTGATGGCGCGTCAATGACGCTACCCAGCACGGTCGGGCAGCATAAGATGGCGCAAATGTTAGCAGAAGAACTGCGCCAGTTAGGATTGGAAGATATCGTCATTGATGCCTATGCGACGGTAACTGCCCGTAAACCCGGCAACCAACCCGCCGCACCACGAATTGGTTTCATTACGCACATTGATACCGTTGATGTTGGTTTATCGCCTGATATCCACCCGCAGCGGTTGCGCTTTACCGGCAGTGATCTCTGCCTGAATCCTGAACAGGGTATCTATCTGCGCACATCAGAGCACCCGGAAATCCTTCGTTACCAAGATGAAGAAATTATTTTTGGTGATGGCACCAGCGTGTTGGGGGCGGATAATAAAGCGGCGGTCACGGTGGTGATGACGCTGTTGGAGAACCTGAGTGCCGATGATTGCCATGGGGATATCGTGGTGGCATTTGTGCCGGATGAGGAGATTGGTTTGCGCGGTGCCAAAGCGTTGGATCTGGCACGGTTTGATGTTGATTTCGCCTACACGATTGATTGTTGCGAACTGGGGGAGGTGGTATTTGAGAACTTTAACGCCGCCTCAGCCGAAATTGATATTGTTGGGGTAACGGCTCATCCTATGTCTGCCAAAAATGTGCTGATCAACCCTATCCGCGTAGCTTATGACATTATCAGTCAGTTCGACCCACAGGAAACACCGGAACATACTGAAGGGCGGGAAGGGTATGTCTGGTTTACTGATATGGTTGCCAACCCCAATCACGCCAAACTGAAGATTGCGATTCGCGATTTTGATAATGCGTTATTCGAGGCACGCAAACAGCGAATTGGTGAGGTGGTTACACAGATTGCAGCGAAGTATCCACGAGCGAAAATCAGCCATTCAGTCACCGACGTTTACAGCAATATCAGCAACTCGATAGGTGAAGATACCCAGGCGATTGATTTGATTTTCTCTGCTATGGCCGCGTTGGATATTGAACCTAAGGTGATCCCAATGCGTGGCGGCACCGATGGTGCAGCGTTATCTACTCAGGGGTTATTGACACCAAACTATTTCACCGGAGCCCATAACTTCCATTCACCGTTTGAATTTTTGCCAATTAGCTCCTTTGTAAAATCGTATGAGTTAACCCGAACTATCTGCTTGTTTGCCGCTAAATAGCTTATCAGGGGAGGGGGTATATAGCCCCCTTCCTCAATGTAAACCCCGCTATTACCTTAATCTAATGCCTCTTCCTGCACTTCTAACACATGGTATGCGGTTGAGCAGAACAGTGAATTCAAACGTTTCATATCACCTAATAGCCCCATGTGCAGACTGCTGGTTTCAATACTCTGCACATTTTGTTGATGCAGGCGTTCAACGTGAGAGTGAGAATAGCGGCGATTTAATAAACGGAAACGATGCTTGGCACGACGTAGGCGTTTGGCGTTATTGATATCGCGGGATAAAAACACCGACATTCCTAAATCCAGATTGGCTACCAGACGGGTGTGCAGGGTATTTAACTCTTCAAACCCCTCGGCCGAAAATGGCTTACGAGCATTGAGTGACTTGGCTGCCACATCAGCAGTCATGCGGCCAATAATATCGCCGGCTTGTTGCAGATTAACCGCCGTATCAATAATTTCAGCCCAACGACGGGAATCAATCTCACCCAACTCATCCTGCTGTATTTGCGCTAAATAGAGTTTAATGGCGCTATACAGCATGTCGACTTCATCTTCCAACAAACTGACTTCATGCTTTTGCTGTTTATTCCCCTCCAGTACTTCTTTAAACCGCACGAGCATCTGCTCCAGCACATCACCCATTCGCAGGGTTTCCCGCACTGCGTTTGCTAAGGCTAACGAAGGAGTATCGATGGCGGTAATATCAAGGTAGCGCGGGGCCGAGGGTTGTAGGGTAGTTTGGTCATCGCTGACTAATCGGCTACAGATACGAGTCATCACTCCAACAAATGGCAGCATCAACAAGCAGCGCAGCAGGTTATAGAATACGTGGAAGTAAATGACGACTTCGGCGGCGGGCAAATTACGGCTAATGAGCCATTGCCCTAACATATTGACCCAAGGGAGGACTAAAATACAGCCGATCACTTTAAACAGTAGGCTGCCCAGCACCACTTGTCGGGAGATGGCATTCTGCCCACGGCTGCTGATCAGTGCCAGCAAACCACTGCCCAGATTAGAGCCAATCACAATACAGAGAGCGATATTTAGTGGAACTAAACCGGTAGCGGCCAGTGTGGCGGTCAGCAATACTGCGGCCAGACTGGAATAACTGATCATGGCGAACAGTGCGCCAATCAATAATGCCAGAATGGTATCACCGGTCAGAGATGAAAAAATGGCTTGCACGGCGGTTGCTTGCGTAATCGGCCCGGCGGCAGTGACAATCAGTTGCAGTGCCAGAATAATCAACCCGAGACCGATGCCTACCCGCCCCATCTGACCAATCCGACTTTTGCGCTGACCGAGGAAAACAATAACCCCACCCAGGATTAGCAACGGTGAGAGCCAGGAGAGATCAAATGTCAGCACCCGCGCCATCAGCGCCGTCCCGACATCTGCCCCTAACATAATTACTAAGGCCGGCGACAAGGAGATAAGCCCCTGCGATACAAATGAGATAACCAGTAACGCGGTAGCATTACTGCTCTGTACTAGCGCCGTGACACCAATACCGGCGATAAAAGCCGTGGGTTTTTTCTGAATACTGGCGCTCAGAACCCGGCGCAGATCGGCACCATAAACACGCATGATACCGGTGCGAACAATGTGTGTTCCCCACACCAGCAGGGCGACAGAAGAAAGCAGATGAAGCAGAGTCAGCATAGTTAATCTCAGTTGTGGCAAGACCCATATCGTTGAACTGCCTCAACGACGGTTGAACACACCTGAAAAGGCGGGTGGGCCTGGCTCTGTGTAAGTTAGATCCTATTTAAGTCTGTACAGTTTGAGGTTACGGCCATTTGACGATAAAACGGCCCGTTGATGGATGTTGCAGTGTTTTAACAGGGTTACCTTGTGGTGCAGGGCGACCGACATCTACACGCGGGTGAGTTAGGGGTAGATGTAAGGTCATTCCCCAGATAAAGGGGACTTGCAAGACGATATCGACACTAAACATGCCCCATTATAGCAATTTTTGCTGCCAATGACGTCAGTTGTGGGTTTTGGTAACAATACAGTGCGGCCAAGGTGCGGTTTGCCATCTGGTGGCGTGCGCTCTCTTGACCGCTTTTATGCTGTTACCCAGCCACCCGCAGCCAGGCAAATAGCAGCGCCACCATAATCACAACCACAGCCGTGGCAATCACTAAACGTTCAGCAAATAGACGTCGCATCGGTAAACTCCTCAGGCAAAACTGTAGCGTTCTGAATGATACTTCGACATAGGAACACCGATTTCATTCAGTGCAGACTCGATAGCATCCATCATGACATTGGGGCCACATATAAAATACTCGTGACTGGCATAGGGAGGGGGCAAGTGCCGTTTGAACACCTCGGCATCAATGAATCCTTTTTCCCCTGTCCAGTCTGGCGCGGGGTTCGACAACACATGAACCACGACCAAATTAAGCCGTGATTTTAATGCTTCTAACTCTTCACGAAAGGTGATCGATTCCCAATCTTTGCTGCCATAAAGTAGCAGGGCTGGCCGTTGGTCACCGCGATCAGCCAGTGTTCGCAACATACTCATCATTGGCGTTATCCCAACACCACCGGCGACCAGAACATGCATGTCTGCCGGATTTCCTAATGTGAATGCTCCATAGGGACCATCCAAATAGACCCGTTGCCCGATGGGGACTTTAGGTATGTTAGAGGTAAAATCCCCCAGATTGCGGATCGACATTTCCACGCGCCCGTCACTCACCTGTGCGCTGGATGAAAAAGAGAACGGATGGGCGGTAATGTTAAACGGGCTACCCCAAATGGTTAACCAACCGAACTGTCCGGGAGTGAAACGAAAACCGTCATGGCCATCGGGCATCATTACTAAGGTGGCGGTATCACCCCGTTCCTGCCGTACTGCTACCACGCGATAGGGGCGTCGCAATATAAACAGCGGTTTGACTATCCGCACATACAGTAGCAAACCAAACCAAAATAGAATCAGGCCAACCCAAAGTGCTCTTTTTAATGGGTCGTCGAGGTAAAACCCCCAGCCAACCATATGCATGACCCCGGCAACAACCGCCACTACGGCCAGAATAATGTGAGATAAATGCCAGATTTCATAGCGTATTTTTAGTTGAACTCGCCACAATGCGGTAATAACCAAAGCAATTAATGCATAGGTTGATAGGGCGGCAAAACGGGCTCGCCACGGCGCGTCGAAGGAGTTTAGTAGTGCCAATAACTCTGGACGAACAACAAACAGGATTAAGGGATGTGCGATAACCAGCCCGACTGCAATCAAAGAGATTCGGCGGTGGAAGTGATAGATAATATCCTCACCCCAAGGTTCGGTGACATAACGAAAACGGGCAGTCAGACCAAATTGTAGCCCCATTATTGCCAATCCGGCATAACCAAGGGCAATCGAAAACTCCGTCCAGAAATCTCGAGCTGGGGGTAATGTACCGGTTAATAATGCCAACAGAGGGGCCAGAATAAAAAAAAGGTATATCCCAACCCAAATGACACTACGCACAGCATAAGTCGACATATTGCTCACACCAGAATTATGAATAACATGCCAATAAGTATACTAAGCGAAACATAAGATAACCATTTATAAACATCACCATAACAATCTTTGCCATCATATTCCTACAGAGATTATTATTGGGTGAGATGACTCAATCTGCCAGATAATCGCATGTGAACATTAGTTTTTACGCGATAAATAGAGAAAAAATTTTAATCTATAATGATTACCTCTGTCAGCTTTTCCATCTTTTTCAACTCATCACTGCGGGCAGCGGCTAAGTTTTTGTGTGCAGCGACCTCGCATTCGCTTCGTTCTGCTGTACTGATGTTAACCGATGAGACATTTTGGGGCCCGCAGGGGAATATCGTTGAAAGCGTTTGCGGCCACTCTGCTTTTAAACAACTGTATGGTGTGTCGTTCTTCGAATACTGGTCGCAACCACAGACTCGCTCTCCTGAATATGATTTTCACACCGGGATGTCGGCGGTGGAAAACCTGGCTCTGGTACGTAGCTATCATTTCCCAGACCATGCCACCGTTGTTGATATTGCGGGAGGGTTAGGCGGATTGCTGCTAAAAGTATTACAGGCTAATACGACACTGCACGGTATTTTGTTCGATCAAGCTCCGGTGCTGGAAAGACATCGTCTTGGTGAACTGGGGGATGACTCAAGATGGAGGCTCCAGCCTGGCAGTTTCTTCGAATCATGTCCTCCGGCAGATTTTTACTTATTAAAATATATCACTCATGACTGGCCGGATGAAAAGACAACACTAATACTCCATAATTGTCGTAAGGCCATGCTTCCTAATGGAAAAGTCCTCATTATGGATACCATTATTCCTGAAGGTAATATCCCTCACTTCGGGAAAAATATGGATCTGCTCTTGATGGGGAGCTTTGACGGTGGGAGAGAACGCCCCGAAGCTGAGCTGAAAGTGATACTCGCCGGAGCCGATCTGAAACTAAACCGCATCATAAATACCGGCAGTTACGTATCGATAATAGAGGCTGTTGCGCGTTGAATATAGACCTATAAGCCTGACATTCGCCCATTTTTAGTGCTGATAAGAATAGGCGGATGAGCAGCTCTATCTACCTTGGGCAAGAGAACTGGTGGCATTGGCGTAGAAAATTCATAATTTCTCCATAATATAATCAGGTCATGATAAACATATTTAATTTGGTAACTATATTAAGTAAATACAATATCTTACGATTTTTTCTTCTGTGTATTAATCCTGCCAAATGTATCTAAGCGATCTATTAATCCTGTCAATTTATCAGAAGCTTGATGACGGAACCTGTTCATCGTATGCATAGATGGGTATCATTCCGACATTAGTAATGCAAATCATTAGCGTTAGCACTCAAGGATATTTACATCCCCACTTTTCAGGAGAGAAAATGCAATTACGTCTAGCTTTATTTTCGTCATTACTGGCCGCAACTGTTGCGATGACAGGGTGTGATGATTCATCTGCCGCGCCAGAAGAATCAGCCAAAATCAGTATTGAGCATGCGCAAGGAACCACTCAGGTTCCACTAAACCCGCAAAAAGTCATCATACTGAACCCATCCGTGCTCGATACTGCCGATGCCCTGAACATTAAGGTGGCAGGTGTCCCGCAAACCAGTACTCATCTACCCGCATTTTTATCCAAATACAGCGGCACTGAATACCTGAATGCTGGCACATTATTCGAACCCGATTACGAGGCGTTAAGTCAGGCTAAACCTGACCTGATCATTGCCGGTGGCCGTGCTCATGATGCTTATGACAAACTTAGCGCTATCGCACCGACTATCGCACTTGATGTCGATACCAAGCACTTTACCCAGAGTCTGACTCAGCGTACTGAGCAACTGGCCTCTATCTTTGGTAAAGAAGAAGAAGCGAAGGCACTGCTGGGCAAATTCTCATCTCAGATAAACGAGATAAAGCAAAAATCAGCTAATGCCGGATCAGCCATGGTAGTGATGGTCAGCGGCGGGAAAATGTCGGCCTACACGCCGGGTTCCCGTTTCGGTTTTGTGTTTGATGAGTTAGGTTTCACCCCTGCGGCCACTTTCGAACAAACGGGTAGTCATGGGAATGTAGTGACCTCTGAATTCATTCTCAATGCTAATCCTGAGTGGTTGTTTGTACTGGATAGAGACAATGCCATTGGGCGTACTGAAGGCCAATCGGCACAACAGATTCTTGATAACCCACTGATCCATAAAACCAAAGCATGGCAGAATGATCAGGTTATCTATCTCGACTCTTCCTCGCTCTATATTGCCGGTGGCGTACAGAGTTATACAAAACTGATGGATAAGGTCAGTGCTGTGTTGGATAAATCAGCGCCAGCGCAGTAATTCTCACTGATGAAGAATCTTAGCTTTCTAGTTGGCCTGGTTATTTTACTGGGCCTGATGATCTGTAGCCTGTTTATCGGTGCCGGCCATGTCACTTTTGCCGATGTCTGGTCGGATCCCGATATGCGCGACATCTTTATACTTAGCCGGGTGCCACGAACGTTGGCATTAGTCCTTGCTGGCAGCGCCATGAGTGTTGCTGGCCTCATCATGCAGATGCTGACGCAGAACCGTTTTGTCGAACCTTCTATTGCGGGTACGACCCAGTCCGCCAGCCTTGGTTTATTGTTGGTCATGGTTTTCAGTCCATCAGCTCCGGTGATGGTGAAAATGTTGGTGGCTACGGTATTCGCGATGGGGGGGACGGCACTTTTTATGATGTTGTTGGCGCGAATGCGGATGAAATCAGCGCTGATGGTGCCGCTGACCGGCATTATGCTGGGGGCGGTATTTAGTGCAGTAACAACCTTTGTGGCGATGGAGTTTGATCTCCTGCAATCGTTGGGCAGTTGGGAGTCTGGTGATTTCTCGGGTGTCTTGCAGGGTCGCTATGAGTTGTTGTGGATAGTGGGAGCCTTAACGCTGATTGCTTGCCTAATCGCTGATCGTTTTACCGTGGCAGGCATGGGGCGGGATTTCTCGGTTAATGTTGGGTTAAATTATCAACGCGTTATGCTGACGGGAATGTCTATTATAGCCATCATCAGCGGCGTGGTTGTGGTCGTGATTGGCGTGCTTCCTTTTCTCGGTTTGATTGTACCCAATATTGTCAGTATGGCGATGGGAGATAACCTGCGCCGAACCATACCTTGGGTGAGTCTTTGTGGCGGTGGTCTGGTCGTGTTATGCGATATTATTGGTCGATTAATTAGCTACCCATTTGAAATCCCTGCCAGCGTTATTCTGGGCGCGATTGGTGCACTGGTTTTCCTATTATTAATTGTTAGGACAAAACGCCATGCAGGTTAATGAGTATTCATCAAAAGGGAATTGGTTTCAGGGCGCAAATCGGGCATTAAGCATACCGGCAAAGCGGTTGTTACTGTTGAGCATTATTGCAGTCGCTGCGATTGTCATCTTCATGACAATTAATCTGGGAAGCAACATCCAGTATATTCTGGTGCATCGCGGTCTTATTCTAGCCACCATGCTGTTGGTGGCCTTTGCTGCGGGAGTTGCTACTGTCTTATTCCAAACAGTAACCAATAACCGTATTTTGACGCCATCAGTGATGGGATTAGAAGCACTGTTTATTCTCATCCAGACCATGTTGGTGTTTTTTGTTGATGCCAATGGTTTCAGAGTGCTAGGTATTACGGGGAAATTTCTCTGTGAGTCGGCACTGCTGTTATTGTTCTCGGTGTTTCTTTACCGTTGGTTACTGACCGGTGTGGGGATCAATCTGCATAAGGTGCTGCTGGTTGGCTTGGTTTGTGGCACGTTGTTCCGCAGTCTATCGAGCCTGATGCAACGTCTTCTTTCGCCGGGGGAGTTTGCCATATTGCAGGGGAGGGTGTTTGCCACCTTTACCCGAGCGCCAGCAGAGATTATTGCCGTTTCTACGGGGATAGTTGTGATTGTGGGCCTTATTGTTTGGCGCATGCGCCATTGTCTCGATATTATCGCCCTTGGTCGAAATACCGCAATTAATCTCGGCGTTGCCTATCAGAAAAAGATAACCACTATTTTGCTGCTGGTCTCGCTGTTGGTCGCCATCTCTACAGCACTGGTGGGGCCGCTGACATTTTTAGGTTTGCTTATCGCTAATTTGGCTTATCCAATTGTTGGTTCATTCCGCCATCAATATTTGCTACCCGGTGTTTTTCTGCTGGGAACCATTACATTGGTTGGTGGGCAATTGATTTTGGAGCGCTTACTGAATATGTCTGGGACATTATCGGTGGTTATTGAGTTTGTCGGTGGTGCGCTGTTTATTTATCTTTTAATAAAAAAGGCTCCGGTATGATTGAAATTAATGACATTAATAAAAAATACCAGGATACAGCGGTTCTCAATAATATAAATGAGAGCATTCCTTCTGGTGGTGTTACTTCAATCATTGGACCAAACGGTGCTGGCAAATCTACGTTATTGTCGATTATGAGCCGATTGCTGGCGCCTGATATTGGTAGTGTGCTGTTTAATGGTTTGGATGTGGCGAAAACCTCTGGCGATAAACTGGCGACTATTTTGTCAGTCTTACGTCAGGAAAATCACTTCACCAGCCGCCTGACTGTAGCAGATTTGGTTGGCTTCGGGCGCTATCCCTATTCAAAAGGGCGGCTCAACGAAAATGACCGTCAGTATATTGATGCTGCGATGGAGTTTCTTAATCTGGTGCCGCTGAAGGATCGCTATCTTGATGAGCTTTCGGGGGGGCAACGGCAACGCGCCTATGTAGCAATGGTGCTTTGTCAGGATACAAAATATATCCTGCTGGATGAGCCATTAAATAATTTAGATATGAAACATTGCGTTGCGATGATGAAACAATTGCGGCGTGCCGCAGATGAATTGCACAAAACCATTATTCTCGTTATCCACGATATCAATTTTGCTTCTGCGTATTCTGACCACATTATTGCGATGAAGAATGGTGAGGTTATTTATCGAGGGGCACCCGCAGAGATTATGCAGCCCGATATTCTTGAAGAGATTTTCGATATAAAAATCCGTATCGAAAAAGTACAAGATCAGCATATCGCGGTCTATTATCGTTAAGGTGAAAAACGGGCGTAACTATATATTTACGCCCGTTTTTATCCCGTGATTAGAACAACACAGAGTAGTTCACACCAAAGGTACGGCCACGTCCTTTATAGGTATAGAGATCAGGTGCTCCGTAGGTGGGGCTATACAGAATTGGTGCGCGCTGGCCCCAAACGGTGGTGTACTCTTTATCCAGCAGGTTTTCGATGCTGAAGCTGATTTTACCCACTGGCAAGGTGTAGCTGCTCAGGAAATCAATCGTGTTATAACCATCAAGTTTACGGCCTTTACTGTCTGACACATCGAAGGTCTGCTGGGATTGTACCCGCAGGTTCCAATCACCCGGTGCCCAACCAACATAAGCGGTGGCTTTTGACGGACTGGCGGTATCAACAGTGAGTTTCTGCCACTTGCCGTCAGTTTTGGTCTCAGATTTAATCAGGTTAAATGTTGCTCCGGTACTCCATTCGCTGTCTTCGAAGAAATAATCCGCTGCGCCTTCAACCCCGTAGATCCGGCGTTTGTCCGGCAACACACTGATGGTCATGTCTGTTTTGTTGATGGCAATAGTTTGGTCAGACAGTGAGTAGTAACCGGCGATTTGAGTGCGCAGGTTATCACCCGTATAGCGCCAGCCCAATTCATAAGCATTAACCTTAATACCCTCCAGCTTGGAGTCATTTACGTTGACGCTTTTTTGCAGTTGGTAGTGGCCATTGACCAACTGATAGGTCCCGGAGCCGTAATATTTCGCCAGATCGGGGATCTCAAACCCTTGAGAGAAGTTGAACCACGTCTGCTGGTTTTGTGCCAGATGCGCCAGCAAACCGGCATTGAACAGGACGTTGTTGTAATCCGTTTTCCCGCCTGGCACTGCATCTGCGGAGGTCGCGCTGCCGTTAGCAATAGCTTGTTGTTGCGCATAGCCGACGAAATCATCGACCTTGTTCTCGGTGTATTGATAACGCACGCCACCACTCAGGGTAAAGATGGGGTTGATGTCATAGCTGGTTTGCAGGAACGGCGCGAGATTGGTGGTGGTGTAACTTGGGTAACGGCCAACATTGTAGGCATTTTGTAAGGTCATCCCGCCAGACTGCTGTGCCAGTGCCAGATTGAAGAACTGCTGGTTGGCGTTGAAGCTTTCATGCTCCGCGTCGACACCATAAGTCAGCGTGAGGCTGTCGATGGGTTTACTGTTTAGCGTCAGTTTACCGCCGTAAAAGTCGGTTTTCTGCTGTGATGCACCAATACTGGTTACCGCAGTACCTGTTTTGTTCAGGGTTGGGAACGGATAAAAGGTCAATGATTCATCACGGTAAAACACCTGTGCCACCAAATCCTGACCCCAGAAGTCGGTATTGGAGTATTGCAGGTTGATGAGATGGCGCTCAGTGCCCGGAATACGATCTGAGTTCAGATTGCCGCTGTTAGATGCCTGGCCGGTACCCGTCACTGCCGAGAAGTTTTCCCCCAGATATAATCCGTGTTTGCCATCGGATTCGCTGTTGAAATACTGGGTGGTTAACTGCAATTGCTGATGGTCATCAATGTTGAAGGTACCTGTGCCCATCACATCAAGGCGACCGGAATATTGCAGGCCGGTCTGGGTATTATCGATCAACACCTCATCGCCTTTACCGTCATACCAGCCGCCATAACGTTGATAGGAAACAGAAAAACGACCGAATGCTTGCTCATTCCCGCCGCTCACCGCAGCCCCGATATTCTCATCGTGATCGTTATGGCTGTTAAAACCGGTTTTGCCGCCAACTTGTAGTTCGACCTGTTTTTCTTCCTGACCTTTTTTGGTCACAATATTGATCAAGCCGCCAGTGCTACCCCCACCGTAAAGCGAAGTGGCACCGGAGATAACTTCTATATGCCCAATATTAAACGGATCTATGGAGTCAAGCTGACGGCTGTCGCTGCGTGAAGAGTTCAGGCGCACGCCATCGATCATCACCATCATTGAGCGGCCACGCATATTCATGCCGTAGTTGGTCCGGCCCTGACTGCTAACATCCATGCCAGGAATCAATTGCGCCAAAATATCTTTGATTTCCTTGCCAGCTTGAACTTGTTGTTCGAGTTCCTGACCTTCAATCACCCAGGTGGTTTGTGCCATTTCGGCCACGCTGCGGTGTGAGCGGCTGGCAGAAACCACCATTTGATCTTCTGCCCATGCTGCGGGCGCGAGCATAGCTAACAGGCACGGATTTAATACCCAGAGGTGTCTGCGTTTCATTGTTATTCTCTTTTTCCCATATTGGAGGTTATGTTAAAAATTAAAGTTGGTTTAACGATTGTTCTAAACCCAAACTCATTGGAGTTGCAGGTAGGCAGCCTGCAAACACATCCCGATGAGCTTACTCAAGTAAGTGATTTGCGCGCGCACGTGCAGCTAACCCCCCTGCGGTTTCAAGGACGAGGGGATCTGTGCGGGGAATAACGGCCGGCGGCTGGCTGCGCCATTGGATCACCGCTGGGGTGGATGTTAAATCGAACTGTTCACGACCTAAAACCCGGTTGAGAATACGCGCCGATCGCCAAGCCATCAGGCTGAGCTGCGGTTCTGCAATGCCGTGGCTATGCATACCGGCGTTGACTGCAAATAAGCAGTTATCGTGTGGGCCGCGCCAATCGAGGGTGAAGTCGGGAGCCACGCGGTATTGATAATCGGCAGTGGTCATCAGGCGGCTGGCCAGTGGTTTAAGGAATGCCGGACGTTCCTGTTGATAACCGGTCGCGAAGATAGTCACGTCGCTGTCAAAGGTTTCTTTGCCCTGATCGAGATGGTGATGGGTGACTAATTGGTAACCGTTACCTTGCGGATGCATCGCTGTCAGTGAGCGGCTAGGGAGCAGGCGCGCCCAAGGCTTTTCACGTAACACCTCAAACTGATGGTACATAGCACGGTAAATAGCCAGTAGCGACTCACTGGTAATGCCGTCAGACGTCATCTTCTGTTCAGCCAGCATATGTTGCTTGGCGTTGTCGTTCAGAGTATAGAAACCGTCAACGTATTCCGGGGTGAAGTACTCATTGGCAAAAGCGGCTTCATCCAGTGCGTTGTAATTATTCCGGCGTGAAATCCAATCTAACTGTTTCGGTTGGCCCCACTCTGCGCGGAAGATGTTGAGGAACAGGTCAGCTCCACTCTGACCACCACCGACGATGGTGACACGTTTACCAGCCAGATCGGGATTGCGCAGTGCCATTTCACTGGCATGGAAACAGCGATCGTTTTGCTCGCCGACACATTCCGGCAACTTGATACGTTTGCCGATCCCCAGACAAACATGGCGTGCATGGTAGACATTGCGTGTTGTGGTCACGACAAAATGGCGCTGCTGGTCGTCAAAATCCACACTCTGAATATCCTGGCTGAACTCTAGCGAGCTCAACCCATGGGCAGCCCAACTGAGGTAGTCTGCAAACTCTTCCCGTGAAACCGTTCGGTGTTCAGTCGTCAGGAATCGATAGAATTTCTTCCTTTGGACTAAGTAGTTAAGGAAGCTATAGGGATTGGTTGGCGACACCGCACTGACCAAATCTTTCAAAAAGCTGGTCTGCATGTGGCAATCAGGCACCATCATGCCGGGATGCCAGGTAAAGTGCGATTTACGCTCAAAGAATTTGCTGTTAAAGCCGGAAACTTCGCTGCCGAGGGCGGCAATACTGAGGTTAAATGGGCCTATGCCAATGCCGATGAAATCTAAAGTTTGATTCATTGGGCTAGCTCCTTGGTGACCAAATAAAGAGGGTTATCCAGATCCTGCAAGTAATTTGGCAACATTCGACTGCCACCATCCTGCTCTGAATAGGTGAGTTTCACCGGGTTGAGGACTACACGAATAATTTGTGGTTTAAACAAATCAAATAGGGAGAAACGCTCTGCCATGTCTGGATGCTGTGCCATGTAGCGCTGCAGTACCTGTGCCAGCAGTTGATAGAATTGGTGTTCATTGATGCCACACACATGCATCAGTGGTGAGATAAATCTCAGCACGGTGACGAAATGCCCGGTCTGTAGGTCATGTATCAGGTAGTCGGCAGATAAGCGTGCGGTGACGGCTTTCACGACACTGGGCAGTGAGGCCGCTTGCGGGAACTCTTTATCAACCAGGCGCATATCGCCCTGGAAGTCTTTCAATAGCACACGTTGTGGAATGTGGTCTTTCATCACCAAAGTGATGTTTTGGCCGTGGGCGATCAGTGCCACACCGTAACAACACATCAGGTGGTACATTGGCACCACGACCACCCGAAACATCTGTGCTAACCAGGCTTCGGCACTCAGCCCCGAACGTGCAATATAGGCGGCAATCAACGGATGCCCCTGATTATCGGTTTCCATCAGTGTGGCCATCAAAATTGCCTGTTCGCCCGGTTGTAAATAGCAGGACGGATTTTCTCGCCAAATCACGCCAAGCATTTCCTGATAGCGATAGGGCGCTTTACTCAAGGTGGCATAGGTCTGGTGCATCATATAACCGGCAGCGGGTTCTCCGAGGATCTCAGCACCGCTTGCTCGTAGCGTAGGGTCTTGTGCAAAGACTTGCTGTAACCAATGCGAAGCCGCAGGACCTGCGCTGATATATTTACCGGGGATGCCGCGATAACAAGAGGTGTTGTAGATGGTCAGTGGCAATTTGATATCAAATGGTACGCGGCGACTGACATTCGTTAAGGTACGTAATGATTGTTGCGCCAGATAGTGGTCACCAAACTCACCCAGTTCGATCAATTCACCTTCGGCTAATTGTGGCAGGAAGTGCAGGGCGATTTTTTGCTGCCACTGCCATGGGTGTAAGGGCACCGGTACCCAGTCGTCATTCAACGCGAGCTGCTGCCAGTGGCGCTCAAATCGCTGGCGTTCCGAGCTATCCATCGCACTGTCGAGCAGCCTGTCCAACGGGAATTGTGCATCCGCGCACCAGACAAAACTGCCACGTTTGGCGGCGACCCAATGTAGGCGGAACTGCCCTTGATATTCTGGCGCGTAGTGATGCAGGGCGGTTAGACCCCAGCCACGGCGGCCTTTGTTGAAGATAAATTTTGGGTGGCCAGCCAGCAGACATTGTAGTGCATCAGCATCAAGGGCAATCAGATCTTCGGCACTCATGCCCTGACGGGCAGAGAGTAACTGCATGTCTGCGCGCAGCGTGGCATAGAGGTCTTCCAGGTGTTCAGCAACCTGTGCATCGTCCATCTGCAACACTTGCGCCAGTTGGCGTAGCATATGGTCAGCGGTCAGCGGCACTCCTTCGCAGTGCAATGAGGCGGGGTCAATATGCAACCAGCCCCAGATACCCCGTTCGGCACTAAAGCGATAAACCGCGCCCGGTAAGGTGATGATCCATGCCTGGCCTGCTGGCGCGGCACGCAGGGTGCGTTCATATTCCAGTTCAGCCAGGATCTTGGCGATCATCTGACGGTTAACGCGCTGCCAGTTGGCGTAATTGTCAGTGGTCATACCGTACCCTCTTGGAAGAAATCTGCGCGCTGATTCACTATCAGCCGCGAGCGTTTATGGGGGAAATCAAACTCTTTCAAGGTGTGGTAGCCCGCGGCAGGCAGGTGGCGGAACAGGCGCTGGTTATCGGCGCG
Organism: Yersinia sp. 2541 StPb PI; assembly: GCF_052217145.1. Classification (NCBI taxonomy): domain Bacteria; kingdom Pseudomonadati; phylum Pseudomonadota; class Gammaproteobacteria; order Enterobacterales; family Yersiniaceae; genus Yersinia; species Yersinia sp. 2541 StPb PI. The sequence goes on from NZ_JAZGQB010000001.1 coordinate 721,401, forward strand.
TGGCTCAGCTACTACCCGGGTTGTGCGTGGTTCATCCAGATACAGATAGTGTGTCAGGCCACGTAACCAACTGCGGATGTATTGCGCTCCTCGCCAGCGCTCTTCACCTACCAGCATGTGTAGTCCACGATCAAAAGGCTGCCAACGGTAATGGCGACCAATCCGGTCTTCTGCTGCCCAATAAACTTCGAAATAACCAAAAGGTTGATCGTCAAAGCAACCCAAGAGCGGATAGCAATAATGCGAATCCAACTGACGTTGCAGATACGCTGCCTGAACCTCAAGCGGGCCACTCATTTCCCAAAAAGCATCTACGCGCGGCGAGTTCATCCAGCGGGTAAACTGCTCTGTGTCGCGATCAATTTCCGGTAAGCGGAAGCTCAGGGTATGTTTAATGTGCGGATCGAAACGGCGATAAACTTCGCCGTTAGGGCGCGCAGCACGTTGTGGGAACCAGATATCTCGCTCGGCGTCATACTGCATCTGATCAGTCGCCCGATGGCGTTCCGCTCCCAGCCACAGTGGTAGTTGATAAAATAGATCCCGTGCCAGATAGTCGCCATAGCTCAAGGCAAACACGGCCTGTGCTTGCGGCTCTTCCCGCCACTCTGCATAGGGCAACGCAATACCGGTTAATTGCGGTGCAGCAACGAACAACTGATCCAATGCCGGTACCAGCCAGCCTGGTGGCAATGGTCCGGGTGAGTGCAATACCGCGCTGCCGTCCAACCCTAAGCTGAGGGTCAGATTTTTTTCCAACTGTTCACAGCGAAAACTGCCTGCGGAGTGCATCAACTTAGCTTGTGGCATCATTGGGCAACTCCCAGGCGCTCTTGGTGAGGGAAACGAAATGGGTTTGCGAAATCAAAGTAGATAACTGCCGGATCAACGATGGTATTTTCATTGTGGTCATGCAGATAACAGAAGAAATTACCCTTGCAGTTCCAATGCGTGCTATCGAGTACGTAATCTAAACAAAGGGTATTTTTAGCCGTAGCCCGCAGGTTATGGAGTGCGTCGCGCACCCGCATCATCAGATTCTCTTCGCTGTCGAAACCGGTAGCCGCTAATGCGGCGGTTACTGCCAGACTGGAGTTGACTAGCAAGTAATAGGGGAAATAGCGCAGTAGTTGTTGTTCAGTGAAGCGGTTTTCCGCTCCGGCTTCGCCAATTTCTTCCAGCCACGGTGTGGCATCTTGGGTAAAGCCGCTGCCCTGACAGTCGCGATACAACATACCGATCGGCAAGTCTTGTTGCATTTCTACCAGAATGTTTTGCTGATGGGCTAATAGCACCAAACCGTAATCAGCTTCGGTGCTGAACAGTGGTAATAAGACCTGTTGGCAATAGGCATCCAGCCAGCAGTGGGTGGCCTGGCGTAACGGAAGATTTAGACGCGCCGCCAAACGGCGCACTGCGGCAACCAGCAAACTGTCGCCTCCATCTGGCGCGGCCTGAGTTAAGGTGACCAGCACATTGGTTTGAGCATCTGGCTGGCTGAACAACAGGTTGTCGCGTAGCACCATCAGACTCTCCTCTTGCACCGTGCCATCAGCGGAACATAAACCGGCCCAACCGTCCTCCTGCATGACCCTGAAGGTTGGATAGCGCGTTTGTAGTGCTTGCCAGCGCGGGGTTTGAGCCAAGCGGGCCAAGCGAATTCCACGTTTAACTTCTTTTACCGATAGCGTACGTACCGAGTTGGTCAGGCGGACACTGAGGGAAAACTTGATCATGTCGCGATTTGATGGGCTATACAGCGAACGCGAGGAACTGGTCGGCAGCCAGCGTTCACCTGCTTCACCCAAGTCTTGCAGTGCTTTCAGTTGTACCAACTGCTGACACCACTCCTGGGACAACAGGTGATCAGCCTGCCAGGGGTGCATCGGCAGCAGCCAAATATCATCGGTAAAGTGTGCCAGTAGCTGTGGTGCACTCTCGCTGGCAAAACGTTGCAGACGTTGTTGCAGTGTCAGGGTGAGACTCTCACCGCACAAAAAGCGTTTATCCACGGCAAACCAGCGTAGTGGAAAACGAGCGGCAAAGTCTGGCAGATAGCGATGGGCCTCTTTCTCATTGAAGGGTTCATGGGATTTTGGCGCGGGATGGAAGGCATGACCGACCAATAAGCCTTGCTCAGCCTGAGCAAAATTGAGTGGCTTATCACGCAGTGACGGCCAATCCAGACGAATATTGATAGCCTGTTGGGTGTTGTCATGACTTTCCAGAACCCGCTGGCGGAAACGTGTAACCACCTCATCTGACAGGTCACCTTTTACTGCGGGTTTATCCAACAACAAGGTCACCAACTGTTCCATGCCAAGTGCCGTACCCGCACCATCGTCCTGCTGATATAGATAGGCTGGGAACAGATAGTGATGATGTTGTGTTGGGGATATATGGCGTAAAGCAATACGAATAGCTTGTGACGATGAAAGAGGGATATGGAGCTGTGGATAGGGTTGATTGTTTGCTGTCGGAAGGATTTGCCAGTCCCGGGTTTCACGCATCAATGCGTTGAGGAAACATTGCGCAGCCACATCGGTTGTCGCGGTTTCTAACTGGATAGTCATTATTCCATGCCACTCTTGATTCAATTGAGAATCATTCTTATATCAATAATATTTATCATTATCAATTAACTTATGATACAGTTTTTCTATTAAATATGCATAAATCCCCTATGTTATTAACGGTTAATTCACTTTTAATGCAAATTTCATCACAGTCTGAAACACGTTCAAGCGGGCATATACCTTCTTCTAATTGGCCGTTAGCCTTTTGTGCCGGCTTGCTGGGGATTGGGCAGAACGGTTTATTGGTCATGTTACCGGTATTGGTTAGCAGAACACATCTGTCACTGTCGGTGTGGGCCGGTTTACTTACCCTCGGATCCATGCTGTTTTTGATCGGATCACCGTGGTGGGGACGGCAATCGGAGGTTCGTGGGTGTAAATTTGTGGTCATCATGGCGCTGGCTGGCTACTTGCTAAGTTTTGTGTTGTTGACGCTGGCGGTATGGGGCTTAGCAGCGGGATGGTTACCGGAGATGGTCGGGCTGGGTGGGCTGATTGTGGCACGTATTATCTATGGCCTGACAGTCTCAGGCATGGTGCCCGCCTGCCAGACCTGGGCCTTGCAGCGCGCAGTGTATGAGCAGCGCATGGCTGCATTAGCTACCATCAGTTCAGGCTTGAGTTGTGGTCGTCTTCTTGGCCCACTTTGTGCCGCTCTTGCCCTCTCAATACACCCAATGGCACCGCTGTGGTTGATGGCAATAGCACCATTGATCGCACTGTTGGTGGTCTGTTGCCAATACAATGATCCGCCATTGCCGCCGGTTGCACATCAACAAAATCATTTACGTTTCAGCATGCTACCCTATTTACTCTGTGCACTGCTGCTGGCGGCAGTTGTCAGCCTGATGCAGCTTGGTCTGGCACCGCATTTAAACCAATTATTCAGGCATTCAGCCACCATGGTGAGCCACCATGTGGCAATTTTGCTTAGCGTGGCCGCAGGTTGTACCTTGTTGGCTCAGTTTTTGGTGGTACGCCCCCAACGTTTCAGCCCCTCTCAGCTTCTGTTGGTGGCAGCGTTATTCATGGTAGGTGGTTTAGGATTGATGTGTACCCAGCCATTGGTATTATTCTATGCGGGGTGTGCGCTAGCTTCTTTCGGTGCGGCGATGGCAACGCCGGGTTACCAATTGATGCTGAACGATAAATTATCCACGGGCAAAGGTTCCGGGGTGATAGCGACCAGCCATACATTGGGTTATGGCATGAGTGCGTTGATGGTGCCGTTAGTAGCAAAATTTTACGGTGAGTCGCAGTTGATTGCTGCGGCTCTGATGATGGCCGTTCTGTTGGGCGGCATAAGTGGCTGGCTGTGGTGCCAGCATCGGGTCACAGCACATTCTGCGGGAGAGTAACTGTCATGTCCGGCGCATCAAGCTACCGAGTTTTCGATATCAAATTGAAAGTAAAAGAAAATATCTCACCGTCACTGTTACGTTGCGTATTTGAAGGGCCAGAAGTCAATCGTATGAAACTTGAAGCGCCAGATCAGCGTATTAAGCTGCTATTGCCCGCAGACAACGGTCTGATTACTCAGGTATCAAAAGGCGACGATTGGTATCGTAATTACCTGACTATCCCGAAAGAGCAGCGACCGATAATGCGCACTTATACCCTGCGTGCATTGCGTGCTGAGCAGAACGAGATGGACGTGGAATTTGTTTTGCACGGCGTGACCGGCCTAGCATCGGCTTGGGCAACACATGCCAAACCAGGCGATGCCATTCAGGTTGTTGCGCCGAATGCCGAGTATCAATCTGACAGTGGCGGTTATGAGTGGATCCCGCCAGCGCAGATGATGCAGGCGTTACTGATTGCCGACGAAACAGCATTACCGGCGGCGGTGGCTATTTTGGAACAGCTGGCATTACAAGCTAACCCTCCACATGTTCAAGCTTTTTTTGAGGTACCGCTGGTGGGTGATTGCATCAATCTTAAGCGATTTCCGTTTGCGCAGGTTTACTGGTTGCCACGTGATACGCCGCATCACCCCGCCCATGGCAGCTTGTTAGTTGACGCGGTACGTCAATGGGTACAAATTCCGGCTGCGGCGCAAGTCGCGGCACAATCATTAGCAGAGAATAGTCTGGGTGGTGATGTGTTATGGGAGCGAGCCGAAGGTACCAGTAGTTTCTATGCCTGGGTGGCGGCTGAATCCTCAACAGTGAAAGCTTTGCGCCGCTATCTGATTGGTGAACGCTGTCTGGACCGTACTTGCGTAAACTTTATGGCGTACTGGTGTTAATCAATTTGCTATATCAAATGCCCCTGCAAAATTAGCCCCCTCTGGGCCAGTTATTCAATCCCCGTCATAAAAATGGCGGGGCAGTGACAATTTCAAATATCTCTCCCTCTCCCCCTCGCAAACACCGATGTTACGAACTGCGTAATGTATTAATAACCTATATAAATACTGACATTATGCTAATGTCAGTATTAAACCGATACCAATCATCAGTTCCAGAGTCAACAAGATTATTCAGGGGAGTTTTTTAGTGGGCGACCCTTAAAAAATAAACCCATGATGCAAATTTATTTGCAGAGCTTTGTATCAAAATAGGTGTGTTATTTATGAATAAATATGATGATATTAAGCAGTTCAAAGATAAAATAGACATGCACGATATTGATTATAAAGAAATTTCTGAAAAAGAAGTTCAAGCGGATGCTTTTTCATGGCCGCTTATTAAACAGTTGGCTTCACAAGACAATGATTCATTTTTAGAAAATGGTCGAACTATACAGCCGACACCTCAGCTTGTTTCAGCCACTGAGTTCGCCGAGCCTGATGTGTTAAACGTGATGAGTGAACCTCACGCTATAAATAGTGATCCTCTGCTAAATACCGAGGTAACAAACCGGCCAGCCGCAATGCGATCACTGTTTCCTGCGCCACCGGTTGCCCATACTCTAGCTCCGCAGCCAGTCAATTTAAACGAACCTGCTATACCGCAAGCGGTTTCTAAACCTATACTTACGACACAATTTTCATCCTCACCAACTGGCCCGTTGGAATCAGGTAAAAAAACTGAATTTAAAAACATTTTTTCACAAAAAGAACCACCAAAAGAGCAGGTTGTTTTTGCCGAGTCATCGCGGGATATTCCTTTACAAACGTTGTTAGAGAGCATCGCCTTATGCCGTTAGTTTGTGTATGTTCACCGAAAGGTGGTGTCGGTAAAACTACTTTTGCAGCCAATTTGGCGCACTCACTGGCACGTAGTGGTAGCAAGGTTCTACTTATTGATTTCGATGTACAAAATGCTCTGCGCTTGCACTTTGGTGTCGCTTTGTCGGATGAACGTGGTTATGTTTCTGAGTCAGGTAATGCATCTGACTGGAGCCAATTTATCCTTAAAGCGGGAACGAATACCTTTGTCTTGCCTTATGGCGAGGTGGATGAAGCGAAACGTCTGGCTTTCGAGCATGAATTAACGGCTGATCCACATTTTTTACAACGGGGGCTACATTCAGTCCTCAATTATCCTGGATTAGTGGTTATCGCTGATTTTCCTCCGGGACCAAGCCCGGCGTTAAAAGCGATGCAAGGGATTGCGGATATGCATTTGGTGGTGATGTTGGCAGACACTGCATCTTTATCTTTATTACCTCAAATAGAGAAAGGCAAACTTATCGGCGCCCCTTTAGATAACAAAATGGGAACCTATTTTGTTGTTAATCAAAGTGATAATCGTCGTCAACTCAGCCATGATGTCTCACAATTCTTTGAGCAACGTCTGGGCGATAAATTGTTAGGAATGATTCATCGGGATGAATGTGTGCCAGAAGCGAATGCTTCTCAACGTTCAATTATTGATTTCAGCCCCGTGTCAGCTGCCGCATTTGATATTGAGCTTATTAGTAAAAAAGTTGCAGCTATTTTGGGAATAAAGATCGGCGGGGGGGAGGTTTACTCTACGCCTAAACATGACTTCTATTAAATACTGGCTGAATTCAAGATGAAGAAAATTCAATTTTATCTTCTGTTGTTACTGTTATTTCCAATCGCTATCTTGGTTGTTGTTACACCAATGGACAGTGAGAAGCAGTACATTTTTGCATTATTCAGCATTGCTGCGTTCTTTTTACTTGGCATAAGTAAAAGCAGAAAAGTAACAATAGTAATGACAGTATTGTCATTTTTGATGTCATCCCGATATATTTATTGGCGCACGACTGAAACGCTTCATTTTGGTTCTGTAACCGAGACAATATTAGGCATACTTCTTTATAGTGCAGAACTTTACATCTGGATTATTCTAAGTTTTAGTTATTTACAGACTATTTGGCCATTAAAACGAACGATTGAACCGCTGCCTGAGAATACCGATTTATGGCCAACGGTTGATGTTTACATTCCTACCTATAATGAAAGTCTGGATGTGGTTAGAGATACGATTCTGGCAGCCCAATGTATTGATTACCCAAAAGAAAAAATAAAAATATATGTATTGGATGACGGAAAACGAACTGAGTTCGCTGTATTTGCTGCGGATGTAGGGGTTGGTTATATCACTCGAAATGATAACCGTCATGCTAAAGCCGGTAACCTTAACCATGCGATGAAGATTACGCAGGGGGAGTTAATCTGCGTTTTTGATTGTGACCACGTAGCTACCCGCGGTTTTTTACAGGCCACGGTGGGTGGGTTCCTGGTTGATAAGCGGTTGGCGTTGCTCCAGACGCCACACTACTTTTACTCCCCCGATCCGTTTGAGCGCAATCTATCAACAGGCCGTTCTGTTCCTAATGAAGGGGCCCTTTTTTATGGCCCTATTCAGCAAGGGAACGATAACTGGAATGCGGCATTTTTCTGCGGTTCTTGTGCTGTTATTCGCCGTAAGGCATTAGATGAAATTGGTGGTTTTGCGGTAGAAACAGTCACCGAAGACTCCCATACTGCGCTGAAATTACAGCGTTTAGGTTGGAACTCAGCCTTTATTTCCATCCCACTAGCCGCGGGGCTGGCGACTGAACGTTTGGCGTTACATGTGATCCAACGGACCCGTTGGGCGCGGGGGATGACACAAATTTTCCGTGTGGATAATCCCTTGTTAGGGCGTGGGCTGAGCCTTCCTCAGCGTTTGTGTTATCTCAACGCCATGATTTATTACCAATTTGGTTTGCCACGCGTGGTCTTTTTACTCGCGCCACTGGGCTATCTTCTCTTTAACCAGAGTATTATTGCCTCGTCAGCCGAATTGATTTTCGCCTATGTTTTGCCCCATTTAATTATGTCTATTGCCATCAACTCACGCAGTAATGGCCGCTTCCGCTACTCTTTCTGGGGTGAAGTTTATGAAACCGTAATGGCATTCCATTTGGTTATTCCAACCATCGTTACGATGATTTCACCAAAACGTGGCAAGTTTAACGTGACGGATAAAGGCGACCTACTGGATAAGAGTTATTTCGATTTCAATATTGTTCGACCGCATATTATTGCAGTTGTTCTGATGTTGCTCGGCATTATATGGGGATTAGTGCGCGTAGCATTGCCAGATTATTTTGGTGTTAATCCGAATGTAATTGCACTTAATATCGCCTGGGCTACTTTCAGTGTCATTCTATTATTTGCGGCTATTTCTGTTGCGCGCGAGACTCGTCAGACACGTAAAACGATCCGCATTGACGTCCAGTTACCGGCCATTATTCATTATAGTAATGGCATATCACTGCGTACTCACACCCTGGACTTGTCAATGGGCGGGGTTCGTCTGGCGATTAAAGACCAACATTTCCCAACTGAGGGTATTGAAGAGGTGGAGCTGATGTTACAACGCGGTGCTGTCAGTCTACCTGTCACGCTTATTGATGTTGAACTCGGTGCTGTGCGGTTGATGTTTGGTGATATTCCACTGGTTAAACGTCGGGAACTGGTTCGTATTGTGTTGGCCCGTGCAGATGCCTGGATTACCGAGCCTTATCCTCAGGATCGACCATTACATTCATTACTCAGCATTATTCGTTGTGCGTTTGAACTCTTTTATCTGCCGTGGAAGCAACGTCGGGCTAGAAAAAGAAAGCTGGCCCTCCAGAAAAAAGGAAATGCGGCATGAAAGGGATATTGAGCAAGATATTGCCGTCATTGTGGTTTACAGGTGTGGTGGCCGCGTGCTCTCTGGCATTTTTTCCCATCAATGGGTTTGCTGTAGACACTAATCGTATCGCGGGCCAGGAACAGCAAACTGAAGATGCAGCCACCGCGGGAGATTTCCCTTTATTACCTCGGCCGAACAGTGATGACTCAACCGCTGGGGCAGTGGCTCCTGCGGTTGATAATTACCCGCAAATCGCCAGCGCCCCTGAAAACCGCCCTTTGTATGATTCAACTCTACCGACACCCGTAGTTGATAACACGGTAGTGGTGACCCGCCCGGCCTCATACAACGCGATAGTGAATACCACGATTACCATTAAAGATATGGGGCAGCCCAATGGGTTGCTGTTAAGTGGCGGTCAATTGCAATCAGGCATTGTCTTCACGTTACCCAATGATTTGGTGATTACCAATGCAAAACTATCTCTGGCGCTAAAATTATCATCAGAGCTGGCTGGTAAGAATTACAGCTTACAGTTAATGCTGAACGGGCAGCCGTTAGGGACATTGCCACTAACGCCGTCAAGTGAAAACAGCGCGATATACCAAGTTGATGTCCCTGCGGCGATGGTGGTCGCGACCAATAATCTGAGTATGAGTATTACTGGTGACAACACGGTATTGCAGTGTGAAACAGATCAATTGAATAAATTTTGGGTCAGTATTTTACCGACCTCAAGTATTCAATTAGAAGGGCAACAACTGAATATTGGTAAGAATTTGGGACTATTCCCCCGGCCATTCTTTGATGCTATGCAGATGAAAGAGACCAAAGTGGTTATGGCATTCCCGGCTAATATTCGTGCTGATGTGATTGGTGCTGCCGCCGGTGTTGCTTCATGGTTTGGTTATCAGGCTAATTACCGTGATATTGATTTCCCGGTACAATTTGATTCACTACCCGAAGGTAATGGTATTTTATTTGGTAAGCCGGGTGAGCATATCGGTGATTTTGTGTTACCGCAAAGCACCGGCCCAAGTCTGCAATTGATTGATAACCCGCACAATCCGGTGGCTAAATTACTCTTGGTTATTGGCAATAATGAGGAGGAGTTGCGTCAGGCTGCATGGCGTTTAACTTCCGGGCCATTACCGCCAGAGGCGAATAGCCTAAGTGTTAAAGCGCAAGCTATCCCGCGTAGCATTCCCTATGACGCTCCACGCTGGATTAATACTGAACATCCCGTATTACTTAAATCTTTAGTGCCAAATCTCGATGCTTTGACTGCTAATGGTATTTATCATGACGGTATTCATGTTGATTTCCGGGCGGCACCCGATCTATTTATGTGGGATGGAGAAACTATACCCATCCATATCGGCTACCGTTTCCCGATTGAAGACTGGATTGATGAAAATAGCTCCCAACTTAACGTATCGATTAACAATATTTTCTTGTATAACCTGCCGGTAAATAAGAAGGGGTTGATTGAGTCCCTGTGGCGGGCGGTTGGTGGCGATACTCGTCAGGAGAGTTATACCCTGCGTTTGGCTCCTTATCTGATTTATGGTGATAACCAGTTAGAGTTCTATTTCGCGATTAATCCGAAAGCCGGAACCCCCTGTAATCTACTAAACAACAATAATATTAAGAGCCGTATCGAACCTGATTCTTATATTGACTTGAGTCACACCCATCACTTTACCCTGTTGCCTAATCTTTCGTATTTTGTCGGCGCATCCTTCCCTTTCACCCGCTTGGCTGATTTCTCACAAACCTTGGTATTATTGCCCGAAAAACCAAGCAAAACAGAAGTTCGTACATTACTTGGTCTTGCGGCTCGTGCCGGTAATTCAACCGGAAAGCCAGTTATCCACGTCAAGGTGAAGCTGGGCGTGTCCGCAAATGAAAAAGATATTTCACTGTTTGCTGATAACGATATTTTGGTGGTGTCGACATTAGACCATGCTGATTTCACCCAAACACTATTAACCGCGACATCATTTGGCCTGGAAAATGGTGTGCTATCAGTGAAAGAACCGTCGACGTTAGAAAAGTTGGCGGATTACCTCACTGGGGTTTGGTTCCGCCAGCAAGTTGAGGCCGATCGCTACCTTTCATCGACCGATAACTGGCGCGGCTTCCTGAGTTTCCGTTCTGGTTGGAATCCGCAGAAAGTCGTGGTGCTGGCAACCGCAACAGGTGATGATCAATTAGCGAGTATTCACGGCGATTTGAAGTTATCGACGGTTAATGCCGGCGTGCGTGGCGATCTGGCGATTATTACCAATGAAAATGGTGTGCGCAGTTTTAGTGTTGGGGAGCAATTCCCTCGTGGTGAGCTGCCTTGGTATCAAATGGTTATCTGGTATGCCAGTCAGCATATCGTGATTTTGGCGTTACTTGCTTTACTGATCTCAGTCATCATTGGTGTGAGCATGTTTGGGTTATTAAAACGCCGTGCAGCAATACGCTTAGGCAAAGATCCTGAAGAATGATAATAAAACTGTTGATGATGTGGGCCTATTGTATGGAGCGGGGTTGATATGAAATCAAGTCATGTAAAGTCACCATTGATTAATGCCCTGTTGCTTACTGGGATGGTCGGATTTGCTGCAATCCCTGTCTGGGGACAGGCGGCAGAGAATACGCCAGCGATAAAGGCATTGTTAGATCAGGCCACCTACTGGCATGAGAAAGCCCATAATGATCTGGCGACTAACGCGCTGCAAAAGATCCTGATGGTCGATCCTACCAACGTTGATGCTTTATATCTAATGTCCCTTTATGCCTCTGAAAAAGGGGATAAAGCCGAGTCGCTTGAATGGCGTAAAAAATTAAATGCGGCCTCCCCGGATGACCCACGTTTGCAGTCGTTAGATAATGCCAAAGTCATGCAGTCCATTTCGCCGAGCCAATTAGCGGCAGCGCGCCAGTTTGCCAGCCAGGGCAATATTCCCAAGGCGATTGAGAGTTATCAGAATTTATTTAACGGTAATAAACCGTTGGATAATTTAGCGGTAGAATATTATTTGACCATGGCGGGGGATGCGGCGACGTTACCAACAGCTATCGCCGAATTACAGCAACGTGTAGCACAGTCCCCAAATGATGTTGCTGCCCGCGTGGCGCTGGGTAAAGTGCTGACCTACCAACAGACAACCCGCCGTGATGGTATTGCCATGCTTAATAGTCTGGCGGCGACTAACCGCGAAGCTGATGCTGCTTTGCGCCAGGCACTGATGTGGATAACACCGCAACCGGCAGATGAAGGGCTTTATCAGGCCTATCAACAACGCCATCCCGATGATCAGGTTGTCGCCGATTACTATAAAAAGAATATCGGTGGAGCAGCAAAAGGCCAGGGTTACAGTGAACTTAATCGCGGTGATTTAACCAATGCGAAAAGCCAGTTTGAGTCAGTGCTGGCGATCAACCCTAACGATGGCGATGCATTAGCGGGTTTGGGATTTATCGCTTTGCGCAGTGGTGATTTCGCCAATGCAGAAAACTACCTGACTCAGGCGGCCAAACAAGGTGGGGCAAACAGCGCACAACTGGCGGCGCAAGCGCAAGATGCCCATTTCTACGGCGAGTTGGATAAAGCTAAAAAAGCCTTTGCCAGCGGGAATATTGACGGTGCGCTGGCATTGAGCGCCCCATTGGCACAGGCCACAGGGGACAAAGGCACTGCGGTGGCGCTGTTCCGAGCTGATTTGTTGCGGCGCAAAGGTGATTTGAGTGCTGCTGAACAGGCTTACCGCAATATCCTGGCGCAGCAACAGCAAAATAATGATGCGAAATTGGGGCTGTATTATGTATTGCGGCAGCAAAAGAATGATGTCGAGGCACAGCAAGTGCTACAAACCGTGCCAAACAATCTCAAACCCGCCGCCGCGCCCGCTGGGATCAATGTTGATCCGATTCGCCGTGAGGCTGCATTAGCGCTGCAACGTAATGATCCTACGGCGGCATTAAATCTGTTACAACAGGCGCTAACTAAGCAGCCATCGAATATCTGGGTTCGTCTGGATATGGCGAGAATACTGCAACAACAGGGAAATACAGCCCAGGCGCAAAGTCTGATGGCTGAAGCTTCGGCTCCCGGCGCACCGGCGGATAATCTATATGCTGCCGCTTTGTTTGCCGCTGAAAACAAAGATTGGGCAACCAGTAATGCTTTACTCAATCAGATCCCGCCAGCCCGCCAAACTAAAGAGGTCCGTGCGCTGGCTGACCGTGTGGAGTTCAATCAAAAAATAGCGACAGCAGAAACGGCTCTGGCAAAGGGTGATTCAGCCAGTGCTGCGGCAATATTGCGCGGACTGGCACAAAATCCGCCTACCGCCCCTGCCGATGTCGGTAATCTGGCTAAAGATTTGATGGCTGCCGGTGACAGCACCACGGCGGTTAGTTTAGTGCGTAAAAATATCAATAACGGCATTCATGGCAAGGCGGGCGATTATGCGGCACAAATCAGTGTCTTGACGCAATCTGGCCTGACGCAAGAAGCGGAAGCCTTATTGAGTAATCCCGCGATTCAAAGTGGCAGTTCGCCGATAGAGATCAGTCGATTACGACTAGGGACCACTATCAATCAGGCCGATGCATTGCGTGAGCAAGGCCAGTATGCTGCGGCGTATGACAAGTTGATTGTTGCGCTACAAAGTGATCCGCAAAATATTGACCTGATGCTGGCGATGGGGCGTCTTTACCAATCCGGTAAAATGAATGATGAAGCCGGTAAAGTTTATGCTTATTTATTAAAACGTGATCCTACTAATGAAGGGGCGCGGGTAGGGGCGGTAAACGTGGCACTGGCTAATGGTGATGTCCAGAGCGCCAGACAATTGATGTTGGGCATGCGCGGGCCAAGAACCCCAGAGCGCTTATTGCTTGCTGCCCGGGTCGCGGAAGCTGAAGGAGATCATGAGCAGGCTTTGGCTTTGTTACGTTCCGCCAAAGGTAAAATGATTGGGCTGGAAGGGGCAGACAGTGTTGGTGGCGCGAATATTGCTGGTTTACAACTTAGCGACAATCCGTTTATTAACCAGACCACCCGCACGCAGCCGCGGACCAATTCAAGCTATGGCGCGGTGTTGCCGTGGCAAAATGCGGGCACAGAAGGCGCTGCCATGGGGGGCGTCAATAATCTGGCACCTACCGCTAACGTTGCGCAAAACGGCACCCTGAAGCAAGTTGATCAGATGCTGGATACTTTACAGGATAAAACTGCCAGTTGGGCGCAGGCCAATATCAGTATTCGCAGTCGCGATGGTGAATCGGGCCTGAGTCAATTGACTGAAGCCAAAGCCCCGCTCACCTTTTCCGGTGTGCCTTTTGATACCTCCCGCCTGAGTTTTACCGTCACGCCGGTATCCCTCAATGCAGGTTCAACCTCAGGTACGGGCAGTAATCGTTTTGGTACCGGGGCATTGCAGCAGGGTTTGGAAGTTAAAAATGCGACAGAGACATCAGCACTTGCCGCAACTAACTCAGCGGCGGTATTAGCGGCGGCGACAACTGCTCAATTGCAGGCTCAGGCGGATAGAGAAAGTGCGTGTAATGGCGCAGGTGCTGGAACGCAAGGTTGTGTTGATGCCAGGGTAGTGGAAAATGATGCCAACAGTGCTAAACAACTGGCGGCTAATAATCTGGTCACAGCCCAAACCTTTAGTCCAAATGATTTCACCGCCGACTCCCCAGGCTCACAAAGTGAGTCAGGGGTAGAACTGGCCCTGGCCTTGGCGGGGGAAGATTATAAAGCCGACATTGGTACCACGCCGTTAGGGCAAGATATGAGTGCCCTTATTGGCGGCGTGCAATGGGCACCTAAGCTTGGCGAATTCGCTAAACTGGCGATGACAGTAGAACGTCGGCCAGTGACGGATAGCCTGCTTTCATACGTGGGTGCAACCGATAAGATCAGCGGATCGCGATGGGGGGCAGTCACTAAGAATGGGGGTGGCTTAAACCTGAGCTATGACGATGGCGATGCCGGCCTTTATGCAGGATTAAATTATTACAATTATATCGGTGATAATGTTCCGAGTAATGGTTCAATTAACTCTTCAGTCGGCGCGTATATTCGTCCTTACCGCTATGATGACCGTGAATTAAAAACGGGCATCAATATCAGTTATATGAATTTCTCTAAAAATCTCAGTTATTTCAGTTACGGTCAAGGGGGCTATTTCAGCCCGCAAGATTATGTCAGTGTCTCTTTCCCGGTTGAGTATAGCCAACGTTATGGTAACTGGAATTATAAATTGGGTGGGGCGGTAGGCTATCAATCCTATTCGCAGGATGAGAGTAAATATTTCCCGAATAATCCAGAGTTGCAGGCTCAACTGGAGCAATTGGTGCGCGATGGTTATAGCACTGAATCCCGTTATGCTGCGCAAAGTAAAAATGGCATCGGATATAACTTCAAGGCTGATGGCAGTTACAACTTACAGAAGAATATGCAGATCGGCGGACAGGTTGGCTATGATACTTTTGGCGACTACTCCGAAACTACCGCCTTGGTCTACTTCAGATATTTGTTGGATGGGAAATAATCATGCAAGAGAATAACTATCTTTCGGAACAACAGGATTATTACCGTCAGCAGCAGCATCAGCCGGGATGGCAAAATGTGGTGCAAGTGCTTTTTTCAGGTATTCAGGCTAATGCTGACAGTGCGGATGGCAGGGCTTTTATCCGCAACATGGGGACTCAACTGGCACAGCATAACCCCTTACCGATAAGTCAGACCGTGGGTGAGTTTGAAGATCAAATTAATCATCTATGGTCCAGATATCATTGGGGATTTTTGCGCATTGCCGCGAATGAACAGGAAATGCAGTTAAGTCACTGTGCATGGCCGGACACGGACAATCTGACTGAACAGTCGCAGTGGAAAACTGCATTTGCAACATTTTTGGAAGGTATTTATAAGGAGTGGCTCAGGCAGCAGGGAGGGCAGTCAGAAGTGAATGTCCGTTGGCTGGATAATAAAACCGAAGGTCCATTAGTGTTCCGTTATAAAAACGGCATTTGAGGCATATTATGCTAATTATGAAGGTCATGCGTGTTGTTGTTACCGCCGGTGTGCTATTTGGCCTACTGTTTTCCACCGGGGTACAGGCTTATCAGCCCGGCTGGGAACAATTTAAAAGCCGGTTTCTTAAGCCCGATGGCCGAATTGTTGATACGGGTAACCATGATATCAGCCATACCGAAGGGCAAGGTTTTGGTATGCTACTTGCCGTATTCAATGATGACCGGCCTACCTTTGATTCATTATTGGGTTGGACTCAAAAGACATTATACAATGCAGATACCGGATTATTTTCATGGCGTTATGAGCCGAATGCTAAAGTAAAAGTTGCGGATAAAAATAATGCTACAGATGGCGATATATTGATTGCTTGGGCATTATTACTGGCTGGGGATAAATGGCACAATCGCGACTATACGAGTCAATCTAATCAGATACAGAATGCTATTATTAAGCACACGGTCATTAACTTTGCCGGTTATCATGTATTATTGCCAGGCTCTGCAAGTTTTAATCATACCAGTTATGTTGTGATCAACCCGTCTTATTACATATTTCCAGCCTGGAATGCATTCTACCAATACAGTCATTTGAAAATATGGAAAGACTTGAATGACGATGCTATCCAGCAGTTATCAGCGATGAAGCTTGGCAAAGTCAATTTGCCGACTGATTGGGTGTCATTGCAGTCGGATGGTAGTTTCGCACCAGCCAATGGTTGGCCTGCACGTTTTAGTTTTGATGCGGTGCGTATTCCATTATATCTCAGTTGGGGAGGACATAATGGCAGTACATTGGCGCCTTTTATTGGCTATTGGCAAGGTTTTTCGCGTTTAAAAACACCGGCATGGGTCAATGTTGTTACGGGGGCTACCGCGGAATATGCACTGACACCTGGGATGCTGGCGATACGGGATCTTACCTTAGGTGATGCTGCTCAATTAACGGCAGTATTACAACCAGAAGAAGACTATTACTCCTCTTGTTTACGCTTATTATCCTGGTGGGCGGCACAGCAGAAATGAGTAAAAAGCACGTTCTACTTGCAGGGCGTGCTTAGGTCGGTTCATCACGGCAACATCCGCTTTATCATGTCAGGATCAGAGCATTGTCACGATTTCTGGTTGATTTTTTCCATTAAAATAAGTCGTTACGTAATAAATTTGTTCTATGATTGAGAACCGGCCCTCTAGTTATTGATGGAGGGAGAGTTCATATAAGGAGAACACAATGCCTCATATGCCTTTGATAGCGCTTCCCCACACTCATTCTGATTGTTGTCTTTGCCATAGTCCGGCGTTCGTTCGTATCAATACGGTGTTTGCTCAGAAAGCTGCTCATTCTGCCCCTATAACAGCGGCAACCGTTGCTGCGGCGATCCCAGGCGCGACTCAGCAAAGAAGAGATGTCGCGGCCAATACTGTGCGTGTGATGGCCTTTGTTAATATTCGCCTTTTTGATGGTGTTTCAGACCATTTGCGCGATGGATTGCAAGTATTAGTGGAAGGTAACAGGATCAAGTCGGTAGAGCCGGCTGATAAAGCATTGCCACCGGATGTGGAACGGATAGACGGTGGTGGCGGTGTATTGATGCCAGGGCTGATCGACGCACACTGGCACGCCATTATGGCTCGGCCATCAATGATGACGGCGATGACAGCAGATTTTAATTATATCCAGGCGCTGGCAATTGCAGAGGCGCAGGCGACTATAATGCGTGGTTTCACCACGGTGCGTGATATGGGCGGGCCGGTTTTTGGCTTGAAACGCGCCATTGATGAGCAGGTGACGGTCGGGCCACGCATCTATCCTTCCGGCGCATTTATCACTCAAACTGGTGGGCACGGCGATTTCCGTCTGATTGGTGAATTACCGCATACGCCATCAGACCCCTTGAGTTATGCCGAACGCGTAGGTATGACGGCGATTGCCGATGGTGCCGATCAGGTGTTACTGCGTGCCAGAGAACAATTGATGCGAGGCGCGTCGCAACTCAAATACATGGCAGGGGGTGGTGTAGCCTCTATGTATGACTCTATCAGTGTGACCGAGGGATCGGTACCAGAGATTCAAGCGGCAGTTACGGCGGCTGAGAATTGGGGTACCTATGTCACCGTCCATGCTTATACGGCACGGGCGGTCACCATGGCGATTAAAGGTGGGGTTAAATGTATCGAACACGGCCAGTTGGTGGATGAGGAGACCGTCCAGTTAATGGCAGAAAAAGGCATTTGGTGGAGCTTGCAACCCTTCCTTGATGACGAGGATGCGGTGCCAATGGCCAGTCCGGCATCACGTGCCAAGCAGCTTGAGATGGTTGCCGGTACTGATACGGCCTATAGGTTGGCGAAAAAATATAACATCAAGACAGCGTGGGGCACCGATACATTATTCGATGCCCGACTGGCAACCCGACAGGGTGCTCAATTGGCCAAGCTGACTCGCTGGTACTCACCGCTTGAAATTCTCAAGATGGCCACCAGCGTTAATGCTGAACTCTGTGCCTTCTCCGGTCCAAGAAACCCGTATCCCGGTAAGTTGGGTGTGGTAGAGAATGACGCACTGGCTGACTTGATTCTGGTTGATGGTGATCCACTAAGTGATATTCAACTCATTGCTCGGCCAGAGAAAGCATTCAGGCTCATTATGAAAGATGGGCAAATCTTCAAAAATACGTTGGGCAGCGATCTGTAGTGACTTTTTATGATCGAATAGCTGTTTTTCTGCCTGTTAACGCCACATTAACTGAGGCCGAATAATGAATGATATGACTTCCCTTAGGAAGCCAGAGTGGTTTTTTTTCAGGGGGTTAGCGAGTACCAACCTGAACTTATGGCGCGGGTCGTTAGTTCTGTTATCGGTTATTGCTCTGAGCGGCTGCACCGGCGTAGCGGCGCCTTCATTTTCATTGGTGGGCTCTTACTTTCCTTCCTGGATGGCGTGCGCTTTTATCGGAATAGTTGTGGCGGTGATGGCTCGCATTCTGTTTATTCGGATGGGTATTGATGAGGTGCTGCCATGGCGGCTGTTGGTGTATGTCTGCCTGGCGCTTGCTGTGGCATTTATCAGTTCCCTATTACTGTTTACACGATGAATGATGAATATGAATAAACTATCAGGGAGTGGGCGTAAGCGGCAACTGGCGCTCATCGTCGCCGGCGTTATCATCGTCGCGGCAGTGATATCAGGCTGGCTTTCCGTGCGGCAGACTACACTGAATCCATTATCTGAAGATGCAGAATTAGGGGCCAGTGTGGTGCATGTTGCCAGTTCGGTACCTGGCCGTATTATCTCGATTAATGTCGTGGAAAACAGCAAAGTTCGGCGGGGTGACCTGCTGTTTACCATCGAGCCGGATCTCTATCGGCTGCAAGTCGCACAGGCGCAAGCTGAATTGCAAATGGCAGAGGCTGCTCGCGATACCCAGCAACGGACGGTGGTCGCTGAACAATCCAATGCCGCGATTACCAATGAACAAATTGTACGGGCGCAAGCCAATCTCAAGTTAGCGACTCAGACATTGGCCCGGCTACAACCTCTGCTCCCTAAAGGTTATGTCACCGCCCAGCAGGTCGATGATGCGGCGACGGCGAAACACGACGCCGAGGTCAGCCTGAAACAGGCATTAAAACAGTCATTTGCTGCGGAGGCTTTAGTCAGCACGACTGCGGCCGCTGAAGCGTTGGTAGTCGCGCGGCGCGCGGCGCTGGCTATTGCTGAACGGGAGCTGGCGAATACACAAGTACGTGCCCCCCATGATGGTCGGGTGGTGGGGCTGACGGTCTCGGCCGGGGAGTTTATCGTCCCGGATCAGGCCATTTTTACCCTTATCAATACTGAACATTGGCATGCCTCGGCCTTTTTCCGTGAAACGGAATTGAAGCATATCAACGTGGGGGATTGCGCTACCGTGTATGTCATGGCGGACAGACAGCGTGCGATTCAGGGGCGAGTTGAGGGGATTGGTTGGGGTGTCAGCTCTGAGGATATGCTGAATATTCCACGTGGTCTGCCTTATGTCCCGAAATCATTAAATTGGGTACGTGTTGTTCAGCGTTTCCCAGTGAGAATCAGTCTGGAAAAACCGCCGGAGGACCTGATGCGAATCGGGGCGACTGCTGTGGTTGTTGTGCGCAATGACGACGGTTGCTGACGGTACGCTCGGTGGCATAATCCGTCAGGCAAAAGCGGATTTAGCCTATTTCCCTGGGCGAGTGGCGATGGCCTGGCGGGTTGCTGCACTCTGTGCATTGATGGCTATGGTTGCCATGGTGTATGGCATCCCGGAATCCGCGATCAGTTGCTATCTGATTATTTTCGTCATGAAACCGGATGGCGTAGAAAGCATGGTGATGGCGATTGCTATCACCATTCTGGTGTCGCTGGTGGTTGGTCTGGTGTTTCTGCTTATTCATTTCACGTTGGAAGCCGCGCCACTGCGCATGGCAGCCTTGATTGTCAGTTCGTTTTTGTTTCTCTATCTTGGCTCAGCCAGTAAGCTCGGCCCGGTGGGGAGTATTATTGCGCTGGTTATTGCGTTTGTGATGACGCTGCTCAGTGATATACCTATGGGTGAGGTAGCAACGCGGGGGCTGTTGTATGCCTGGTTAATGGCGGTTTCCCCGATGTTGCTGATTATTGGCTTTAACCTTTTCTTTGGCCGGGCACCCCAGACGTTATTGCGGGCCAGTTTAGCCGAGCGACTTTTCACCGTAGCCGAGACATTGCGCCAACCCGATGCCACCAATATGGCTAAGCTAACTGAGCTACTACAGGAAGGGCAAAATGAGCATCAACAGCGGGCGCTTTTTGTACGTATCTTCCATCTACGCCCCTCGTCTGAAGCAGCCTGGTTGGAAAGTGCCGTAAAAAGCAGTTATCGCCTGCTATTGGCAACGTCAGCTTTATCTGCTGGCTCACCAGAGAATGAGCGTATTGAACTCGCGGGCTACTGTTGCGATGCGGCACAGGCGATAGCGGCGGGCAATCTTGCTGTTACCCCTCACTTTGCTATTGAGAATGCGGGTGATGAGATCAATGAAATCAGAAACGCACTGCTAGCACTGGCGAATGCGGATAATGGGCAAGATTTGGCTGCCCCGAAATCCTCATTCTTTGCCGCAGATGCACTGACCAATCCTGCTCATCAGCGTTTTGCGCTAAAGACCACTGCCGCCGCCCTAATTTGCTATCTGGTCTATACCGCATTGGATTGGCAGGATATCCATACTGCCATGATCACCTGCTATGTCGCGGCGTTAGGTACCACCGGTGAGACAGTGCATAAACTGGTACTGCGGATTATCGGGTGCTTGATCGGCGCGTTAATGGGGGTTCTGGCGATCATTTTCATTATTCCCTACCTGAGTGATATTGGTCAATTGATGGCACTGGTGTTTGGCTGCATTCTATTGGCCGCTTGGGTTTCCTGTGGCAGCGAACGTATCGCTTATGCCGGTGTGCAGGTTGGGCTGGCATTCCTGCTGACGGTGTTGCAAGGCTTCGGGCCAAGTACAGATCTGGGGGTGGCCCTCGATAGGGTGCTTGGGATCTTGCTGGGTAATCTGGTGGTGTATTTGATTTTTACCCGGTTGTGGCCGGTGGCTATTGTAGATGCGGTGCGCATACATATTAGTAACACGTTGACGGGACTGACAAATTTGGCAGCGCTGTCGCCTGATGCACGGCCTGCGGCACTAAGAGAAGCGACAACCATTGAGGCGGAGATTACCCAAGCGCGAGAAGAACTGGCACTGGTTCCCTTTGAGCCAGCACAATTACGCCCTTCACGAGAAGAGTGCGCACGCTTGTACGCGATACTGGCAGAAATGAGTAAATTGTGCCCAGTGCTGTTTCTACCGACTGAAAAGTCGGCGTCTGATGTGGAACAACTGCGTCAGCTCTCGCTTGTCGGTGACATTACCGCGCAACAAGGCGAGCACGTGCCAGAGAGAGAATCTTCATGGCAGGGGTTATCGCCAGTTGAACTGACTATTGGGCAACGTATAAAAAGACTCGGGGAACTTCTGGGAACTTGATGACATGACGACTCACGCGGTACTGATGGCCAGGATAGCCAAAATGGGCCTTATTTGCACGGCGGCTGGCTTATGCATATTGATTACGGGGTGTGCCACTGAGCGACTTGACCTCGCGCCAGCCTCCTATTCCGAACCTTGGGTCGCGGATGCCAATACGGGCAGTGCTGCGGGCGCGGGTAATTTCTCTGTGCCAGCTAATCCGCTGGTGGCAGAACTTCCTCAGCCACCGGCAATAAAGAGCGGACATCTTTACTCATTACCTGAGCTGATTGATATTGCCCAGAATCAGAATCCAGATACCCGCATTGCCTGGCAGCAAGCGCGACAGGCTGCATTGGCTGTCGGCATGGGGGAGGCGGTATTTTTACCGATCATTTCAGCCAGTGTTATTGGTGGCTACCAGAGTACCAGCACACCGTTACCTTACGCGATTGGCAGCCATAAGGATGTCAATACCTCTGGGAGCGCAGTTGTTCCGGCGCTGGCATTACAGTGGCTTATCTTTGATTTCGGGCAGCGTAGTGCATTACTTGACGCAGCTAAACAAACCTCTTATGCCGCCAATGTTAGCTTTAATGGGATGCATCAGAAGCTAATCTACGATGTCACACGGACTTATTTCCAATATGGTGCCGCGCAGACCCAGAGGCAGATAGCAGAGCAAACGCTGAAAAATAGCTTAAAGATTCAAGATGCTGCCGAACAACGTCAAAAAAATGGTATTGCCACCACCGTCGAAGTGGCGTTGGCGCGCCAACAGGTGGCACAGTCTGAACTGCGCCGCGTGATGACAAAAGGTACGGAACGTGATGCTTATCAGGCATTACTGGGGGCGATGGGGGTTTCTCCCTCATTAGATATCAACATCGCTTATGCCGAAGACCGCGCTTTGCCAGATGTTGCCAGCACGCCGACCGAAAATATGATTCGTCTGGCCCTTTCCCAGCGGCCTGATGTGTTAGCTAGCTATGCGGCGGTTGAAGCTGCCAAGGCAGGTATCAAAGCCACTGAGGCCGACTTTTTGCCAAAAGTCTATCTTGCCGGAGCAGTCGCAGGCGGTGATGGGCGCTTTGATATTCAGGGTCTACCTGGGATTAGCCAGCAGACTTCATCCTCTAGCATTTTGGTGGGGGTCAGTGTTCCTCTTTACGATGGCGGGATACGGGCGGCGCGGGTCAAAGAGGCGGAGTCTCGTGCGGCAGTTGCAGCGGAAGGATTTAAGAAAACTCAGGAGTTGGCGGTGCGTGAAATCGTGGTGGCGGCGGATACTTTGCACTCGGCACTTGAGTCTAATCAGGCGGCACTCAATCTGGTGAAAACGTCATTTATCACCTATGACGCTGCACTGGAATCTTATCGTAATGGTGTAGGTACCATCACGGTCGCTAACGAAGCGGCCAATGGCTTGTTGAATGCACAACAGATGAGTACCGATGCCCACGCCGCTTCGCTGGTCGCCGCTGCCAATCTGGCTTTTGTGATGGGTAAAATGACAAATACCTCACAACCTCTTGAGTTGCTTCATTAATCATAGAAATAAAGGGGCTTTCTTTTGGCGATAGGGGATGTCATTCAGGGGGTTGCACAAATTAACACAGGAGATGATAACCCATTAATGACATAGAGGTTTTTATCTATATTTTTTACACTGACAAAATACTGTACATCATCACGTGTTGTCTGAATGAATTTCGACCAGACATTATCTGGAACATCATCAATAGCTCTTATAATTTGAGTGGTGAAGTTGACTGTATAAACACCGTTATTATCCAAGGTGGTGTAGTTGAATGGCAGAGCGCGATTTAATATATATGATGATGTTTTATCCTGCGCCGTTCCGGTGAATTTTATAAAACCCTCACCATTGCGGGATAAAAAGATACTCATATCTGCCAGTAATGAAACAGAATCATAGGTATTAATGTTTTTTTCAGGTATAGCTCAGAATCGCACTGTAAAACAACTTTAGGCAATAGTTGATAGACCCAGAAAATGGCGACGGCAGCTAATATCGTCAGGTAAACCACGGTAAGGTAACCTTTTTTTCATCGTGCTTCTCCCGAGTTAATCCTGATCGTTCTGCAAGAAGGGTAATCACTGTCTTCTTTTTTTGCACAGATACCAATAAAGGTAAGTTGATTAAATTTATAATAATTACTTCCTTTTAGATAAAAAATCTCGTTATTATCATTTTTGCAGTCTATTTCATCTTAATGTAAATCGTTTTTAACGTGGTTGATTAGCTGCTCAGTGGCAGGATAGGTGGAGTTGTTCTTAACATACAACATACATTTCCCAATTCTACCGGCAAGTACATGGCTTTTCTTATTAATGATGATCTCAGCGAGTTATAATAAATTTTGAATGTAGTTATAGTGAACGCATATTTAAACTTTAAATAATTTATTGTCAATTTGTATTTTTAGGGAATGGCTGAGTGCGGTTTAAGTTTTTTTTGAATTCCGATATTAAAAAATGTACAAGCTACTATTGGCTATATTTTAAGATGTATAGCATCTTCCTTTATTTAATTTTTGGAGTAAAAAACTATATATCTGCTAATTTGTGGCGTATGTTGCCGCATTGTTGATCTTGAAATAGAATAAATGCTGTTTTTAGGGTGTTTGTTGTAGTTGTCATTAGGTGTGTTTAGGTGTCATCGATACGATTTAAATTTTTATGTTGAGAATTACCGAGATACCAGCAGATCTCCCAAGAGGGTTTATGAACAAATGCGTTATGGTGGTTATTCATAAAAAAATATCTTTTTCTCTTCAGCATTGCAATCTGAACTATCCAAGCATTTAGATAAGATAACTGAATTAATACTTAATGATTCATCTATTATTCTGGCTAAAAAAACACAAGTATTAAAGCTGGTTTCAAAGCAGGATACACAACGCTATTGTGAACGCCATGTTCGGGATACTCAGGGTAACAAAAACATACATTATTTATTGTGTTCTTGAATGATAGTCAGGGTTTAGCTGCCGACGGTAAATTACCTGATAATAACCCAGGCATTATATATGGTAATTACAGTAATAATATAATTGACAATATAATCCAGAGTACTATTGGTTTACTGGAGGGAAAAGAGTTACAAGCTGAAAGTAATGCAATGAGTTACCCGGCCAGTGAGAACGCACTCATGGGCAAGGAGCGCACCGTTATGTGTTATTTAAAGTTAGGTATTAACCCAGTGACTATAGCCCAGATAATCAAGCTCAGCATCAAAACGGTTAATGCACATAATAACTCAATAATGAAAAAGATAAAAATGGAAAAAGAATACAATCGTATCGTTTTCATATTAATGAGGCGTGTTTGGCGTAATCTAGATGGTGCCAAAATCAAGAGAGTTTTTTTGTCGATAATTTGGGACTTGTCGCTACGATGGTACAGCTCTCTTTTAACCTTCGTTCTGAATCCACCCGGACCGTACAGCATTATGCTGACGAGGTAAATTGATGGTTATCGGAGTAGGGAGGGGCGGATTTTTCTGGCAAATGCCAGGTTTGGCTGTATTAAAAATGATCGCCCAGTGATGATTTTCATAGGATTAGTCTTGCTGAGGCGAGCTGATTAAGTGATCAATATCAACTTATTGACCTATGTAATTGATTTTATACATTTATCACCTAGCTATACACTTAGCGTGGCTGACGCTGGAGAGAGTCAACTCCGTACAACCGAAACCGGATTGTTCTCGGATATCATTTTTTACTTGTATTACCAACTGCGTTGATAATCGTATTTTTCGCTGCACAGCAGTTTCTCATCGGTATAAATCTGCCACATACCTCTATTTTCTGGTACTGCATGTATCATTCAATGAAATTATATATCGATAAGTCATTTTTACGTTATTAACAGTTAACTGATTCATTGTGATAACCGTTAGGTTCCTCTTTATCCCTCTTTGTTGTGAAATACTCTGGCGCCAGATCACACTCTTAAAAAAATAAAATGTAGGACCATTCCTACAATGCATTTCGTGCAGTCTTGGTTTAAATTTCATGATGATTTTTAACGTGCTAAGGCACAAGGATTTTTTCTTACCTAACAAGAAACTTCTTATTCTTCAATGTGATGTTGCATTTTTTCTGAAATGCTAATAGTTACATTTTGTAACATTTAACCCATTGGTGTTACCTGGCTAATGTTTTTACACTGCCGCCACTGGGTATTTAATCGATATACTTATGTGTGTGAAAAATACCTGTCAGATACTGTGTTATGCCATCCTGCGAATGCGAAGGTTATCTACGAACAATTATTTTCCTTAATTTCATTGCCACGGTTTATTGGTGAGCGATGGCTATTGTTCCAGGTGATGCCGATTATTTTTACGCATCTTTTCAGGGGTGGATTTCCTAAATTCCCGTCCTCTAACAAGGAAAGTCAATGGCCTCGTCAAGCTTCCAAAATGAGATACCCAAAGCGCGTATTAATATTAAATTAGACCTCCACACCGGCGGTGCCCAGAAGAAAGTCGAACTACCTTTAAAACTTCTGGTGATGGGCGATTACAGCAACGGTCAGGAACAGCGTCCGCTGTCCGAACGTGAAAAGCTTAATATCAATAAAAATAATTTCAACAGCGTGTTGGCCGAGTTCCAACCGAGCCTGAAATTAACGGTGCCTGATACTTTGGCAGGGGATAATACCGATACCGCCGTATCTCTGACCTTCAACGACATGAAAGATTTCGAGCCGGAAAGTGTCGCCCGTCAAATCCCACAACTGCGTGCCTTGCTGGCAATGCGCAATCTGCTGCGTGATCTCAAGTCCAATTTGCTGGACAACGCCACCTTCCGCCGTGAGCTGGAAAACATCCTCAAAGACGAAGCATTGAGCGATGAGCTGCGTGCTGAACTGGCGGCATTGGCCCCCAAAGACTGTTAATCGCCGGATTGGCTGCTTGTAGAAAGAAGAAAAGGAACATGCTGATGTCTGTACAGGAAAACAGTGCGCAGGGTACTGCGACGACCGTATTAGAGAAAAACCGTCCCGTAGCCCTGGGGGTTTATGCCTCTTTATTTGAAAAAATCAACCTGAGCCCAGTCTCCTCATTGACGGGTCTGGATGCTTTCCAGAACAACGATACCATGGCGGATGCCACTACTGATGAGCGTGTCACTGCCGCCGTCAGTGTCTTTTTAGACCTGCTGAAGCAGTCGTCGAAAAAAGTGGAAAAGCTGGATAAAACCCTGCTGGATGGCCACATTGCGGCGCTGGATGATCAAATCAGTCGCCAGTTGGATGCGGTGATGCATCACCCTGATTTCCAACGGGTGGAGTCGACCTGGCGTGGCGTGAAATCCCTTATCGATCAAACCGATTTCCGTCAAAACGTGCGTATCGAACTGCTGGATATCAGTAAAGATCATCTGGTGCAGGATTTTGAAGACGCCCCTGAAATCGTGCAAAGCGGTCTCTACACCCAGACTTACATTCAGGAATACGACACCCCCGGTGGCGAACCGATTGCCGCCGCTATCTCCAACTACGAGTTCGACCGTAGCCCGCAAGATATCGCGCTATTGCGCAATATCTCCAAGGTCGCCGCGGCAGCCCATATGCCGTTTATTGGCTCAGTGGGTCCAGAGTTCTTTGGTAAAGAGAACATGGAAGAAGTGGCCGCCATCAAAGATATCGGTAACTACTTTGACCGTGCCGAATACATCAAATGGAAAGCCTTCCGCGACTCAGATGATTCCCGCTATATCGGCCTGACCATGCCGCGCGTGCTGGGGCGCTTACCTTACGGCCCGGACACGGTGCCGGTACGCAGCTTTAACTACGTAGAGCAGGTGAAAGGGCCGGACCATGACCGTTATCTGTGGACCAACGCCTCGTTTGCCTTTGCCGCCAATATGGTGAAAAGCTTCATCAAAAACGGCTGGTGTGTGCAGATCCGTGGCCCGCAGGCCGGTGGCGCGGTGACCAACCTGCCTATTCACCTGTACGATTTGGGTACCGGTAATCAGGTCAAAATCCCGTCAGAAGTGATGATCCCGGAAACGCGTGAATTTGAGTTTGCCAATCTGGGCTTTATTCCGCTGTCGTACTACAAAAACCGTGATTACTCGTGCTTCTTCTCGGCCAACTCTGCCCAGAAGCCTGCGCTGTATGACACTGCTGATGCCACTGCCAACAGCCGTATTAATGCCCGCTTGCCATACATCTTCTTGCTGTCACGCATTGCCCATTACCTGAAGCTTATTCAGCGCGAGAACATCGGCACCACCAAAGACCGCCGTCTGTTGGAGCTGGAGCTGAATAACTGGATCCGTGGGTTGGTGACGGAAATGACTGATCCGGGTGATGACTTGCAGGCTTCCCATCCGCTGCGTGATGCAAAAGTCACGGTGGAAGATATCGAAGACAACCCCGGTTTCTTCCGCGTGAAGCTGTATGCCGTGCCGCACTTCCAGGTTGAAGGTATGGACGTGAATCTGTCATTGGTTTCCCAGATGCCGAAGGCGAAAGCCTGATTGTCATCATTTTTCAAACTGCAGCATTGTTGGCTACGCCCATTCACCCCAGTCAATGACCGGGGTGAATGCCCTTGCCGTAATTTGAAATTTATCGGGCATGATTGTACGCAAGGAAGTACCCATGAAGATTGAACGTCCTCTGTGGACTCGCGGAGTTTTGATTTCCCCGCAGCAATTTCAACAACAGGCTTCTTGGGAGGCCTGGACCAATGAATGCATCGCACAAATGGGCGTCATGCATCCCTGGGGAGTCCTTCAGGCCACTTTTGCATTAGATGCATTGGCTCAGGGCCGCCTGAAAGCAGAACGTTTGCACCTTCGTTTTCAGGACGGTGTCCTGGTGGACACCGATTGTGCTGATGTGTTGCCCCCGACACTGACACTGGCCGCCAATCTGCCGCCGGAGGCCACCGAAGCCACGGTTATGCTGGCGATGCCACAACTGTATGCCAACGGGGGGAACTGTCTGCAACCCGATGAGCGGGGCGAACGGCCCGTGCGCCATCGTCAGGCCTGGCGCGATGTACAAAATCAGTATGGGGATGATAAAAAGCAGGTCGCGGTGATGTACCACCAACTGACCCTGCGGTTGGACAGTCAGGAAAACGGCGATTATCAGGTCTGCCCGGTGGCGCGTTTGCTGCGGGATGCGCAAGGTCGCTGGACACTGGACCCACGTTTTATCCCGCCTATGCTGAGCCTGCAGGCCAGTGCCTGGTGTGGCGAACAGTTGGAATTACTGATGGTGCAGCTTCGGGCGCGTTTACAGCGACTGATGGGCATGCGCCGGGAAAGCAATGCACGAATGGCCGATTTTGCTGTCGCGGATGTGTCGCTGTTCTGGCTGCTCAATGCCCTTAACAGCGCTGAACCGGTGCTGGGGAATTTTCAGCGTTATCCACAGATCCACCCAGAACGGCTGTATCAGGAACTGGCAAGACTGGCGGGCAGTTTGCTGACGTTTTCCCTTGAACACGAGGTGACAGCGATCCCAGCCTATCAGCATGAACACCTGACCCGCGTCTTTCCTCCCTTATTTGCTTTGCTGAATATTCTGCTGGAAGCCAGCCTCCCTTCTCGGGTGGTGGCGATTGAGCTGGAGCATGAACCGCGTATCAATCAGTGGCGAGCGACCCTGCGTGATCCTCGCTTGCGTGAGGGGGCCGATTTCTATCTGTCGGTACGTTCCACTCTGTCTTCAGCGCAGTTACAAACCCAGTTCCCGCAGTTGTGTAAAGCCGGAGCGCCGGATGATGTCGGTAATGTGGTGAATGTTGCACTGAGCGGGATCCCATTGCGTCCACTGAGCCATGTCCCTGCCGCCATCCCATTGCGCCTGGAAAATCAGTATTTCTCCCTTGATCTCAGCCACCCTGCTGCGAAGCAGATGATGGAGGCAGGGGCTTGTGTGTTCTATGTGCCTGGTACGCTGGGTGAGATCCAACTGGAATTGTTTGCGGTGTTGCGCGCATGAACCATCAAATAACTGAACACTCCCCTACGGGGAATATTGATGCATTACTACAGGATACCTGGCTGCAGGTGATCAGCCTGCGTCAGGGAATGGCCTGCTCCGAAGGTGAAGGGCAGGCATTTTGGCAACGCTGTGTTGCAGACATTGAACGTGTCCATCAGGCGCTGAAAGACGCCGGCCACAGCGAACAAAGTTGCCAGCACATCAGGTACGCACAATGTGCTCTGCTGGATGAAACTGTGAAAGGCCGCGGTGTACAGGATGATGCCTACTTTGTGTGGTGTCACTCGCCCTTGCAGGCGCATTTTTTCAACACTCTAGATGCCGGTAACCAGCTTTATGAGCAGATGCGCACCGTGTTGCGTGAGCCCGCACCCGATAGTGCAGTACTGACCTGTTTTCACCGGGTGTTGATGTTGGGGTTCCTCGGGGGATATCGCTCTATTGCGGTACCTGAACGGGAACAACTGGTCAGCCAACTGACCGCACGGGTACCGGCGTTCAGCTTTTCACCATCACGTGGGATCTTGGCAACTGCCTCATCCCGTAACCGTCTTGGGGTCTGGCTGCGTTACTGGCCAGTGCGACTGGGGTTGGCTGCGCTGATGGTCGCGCTGCTGTGGTGGGGTCTTGACCACTGGCTATCTGGTTTGTTACCGACATTGTTACCGGGGCCAATGTGATGAGTCCGCTGTGGCGATATGGGTTATGGCTATGGGCGGGTCTTCTGGCGGTCATATTGTGTCTGGCGTTCCTGCCTTTCTCTCTGTTAGTCGGCTGGCTTATGCTGTTGCTGGTTGCCCTTATTTGCTTGGTGGGAATAGGGCGGGCTAGACGTCAACCGAACATGGCATTCTCTGAACCGCTATTCTCCCTACCATCCGAAAATCCGCTTCCACCTGAAAACCACCGTTTACCGGTGGTGCTGGTCTGTGGTGATGGTCTGGCATCATTATTTGGCACCGAGAGGATGCTGCAGACTGCGCAAGGCTGCTGGCTGCGAGTGGATGAGATAAACAGCCTACAACTGTTTACCCGACAGCTTCTGTGGCAGCGGCCTGAATGGGCCTCTCAGTTGGCGGTGATGGTGGTGGTGAATCCACAGCAACGCAGCGATGAGCGCCTGCTGGCCACCGATCTGCAAGAGCTGCGCTGGCAACTGATGCAACTGCGTAGCGATAGCCGCCATCACATTCCCTTGCTGGTGAGTAGCACGGTGGCCACACTGATGGCCCATGATGCGGTTTGGTTGTCACAACAGCAAACTCCGCCGCTGACGCTCTGGTCAACCATCTCGACGCCGGGATCTCTGGCCGACTGGCAGCGCGCACAAAGCAATGTTGTACAGGCGGAACGACTGAAACAGACGGTGTTGTTCAGCTGCCATCATGACTGGCTGAAAGCACAAGTGCTCCCGGTGTTGCAGGCGCGCAATGAGGATGTGGCACCGGTCTCTGTACAGCAGATTATTCAGCAGCAGGTTGCTGGTCTGCCAGATATAGAGCAAAGCTCCCTCTGGCAACATTGGCTAACCGCCCATACCTCGCTGACACAGGTGTCCGGTTGGCATCCACCGTCGACGGCTGCGCATGACGTCTTGCCTTTGCCAGATTTTGTCTTTTCAACACTTCCCCTCGGCAGTGGTGTGTCGTCACGTCGCCGGGTGCTGCGCCATGGCGTCACTTTACTGACCCTGGCGGCAATAGTGGCTTTGTGCAGCAGTGCCTGGCAAAACCGACAATTGTTGCACCGTGTGAGTTTTGATATTCGCCATTACCACAGCATAGCCATGACGGATTATGGCCCAAAAGCAAAAGCTGTTGAGGTATTACGCCATGATGCTGCACAGCTCAATGAGTGGTTCCGTAATGGTGAACCACTGCGTATGGGATTGGGGCTGTATCAGGGGGAACGTCTGCACCAGCCTCTACTCGATGCTGTTCAAGCCTATATCCCACCGCCAGCGATAGAGGAAGTGGGCGTAGCAACAACGGTACGCCTCGACGCGCTGTCGTTATTTGATACGGGCAAGTTCCAGCTCAAACCGGGCAGTACCAAAATGCTGGTCAACGCGCTTATCGACATCAAAGCCAAACCCGGCTGGCTGATAGTGGTTGCAGGGCATACCGATATTACGGGTGATGCCGACGCTAATCAGACGCTGTCACTTAAACGCGCAGAAGCACTACGCGACTGGATGCTCTCAACCAGCGACGTCTCACCCACCTGCTTTGCGGTTCAGGGCTACGGGGCGACACGCCCGATTGCAACAAATGACACTGCGGAAGGCCGTGCGCTCAACCGTCGTGTCGATATTAGTTTGGTGCCGCAGGTTGATGCCTGCAAAGCACCAGCCCCCAAGACTCATCAAATGATTGATGAGTGATTAACCTAGAAATGGAGAAGTAACCCATGGCAATTCCAGTATATCTGTGGCTGAAAGATGATGGCGGTGCGGACATTAAAGGTTCCGTAGATGTTAAAGATCGCGAAGGCAGCATTGAGATCGTGGCACAGGAACATAACCTGTATATCCCGACAGACAACAACACGGGCAAGCTGACCGGCACCCGTATCCATACCCCGTTCCTGTTCACCAAGGAAATCGATTCTTCCAGCCCGTACCTGTACAAAGCGGTAACCACCGGCCAGACCCTGAAATCCGCTGAGTTCAAATGGTATCGCATTAACGATGCGGGCCAGGAAGTGGAATATTTCAATACCAAGCTTGAGAACGTGAAACTGGTGAAAGTGGCACCGAAGATGCACGACATCAAGGATCCGGCCAAAGAGAAACACAATCACCTCGAAGCCATTGAGCTGCGTTACGAAAAAATCACCTGGACTTACAAAGACGGCAACATCATTCATTCCGATTCCTGGAACGAGCGTACTACCGCGTAATTACCCGTCATTCTTCGCGCCGCAGGTGCGTTGGCTACGTTCGCTCACTCGGGTCACATAGTTATCTATGCTCCCAGGGATTCGTTCATTTGCCGCCTGCCTGCAACACGAATTATTTAGGGTAACCCGCAGCAGCAGGCGGTTCGCCGTCTGCTTTTTGTGTTTTTAGCTCAGTATCGGGGTATCGGTATTCAGCCAAACGCACACACATTTTATCAGATGACCTTATGGGCCTTGGTTTATGGCTATGGGCGGTAGCGTGCCCGACGCCAGCTTCATCTGGCTATTTTACTTGCCATTTTGCACCTAGGCAGTGCTCGGGCCATCACGTACTGCGTGTACGCTCCGGGCCTTGCGCGCTGTCCGTGTTCAAACTGACGGCGACAATAACGCCAGTGAAACCGGCTAACGTATCAGGTTTCGCATACAAGGAAGAGAATTTATGACAACGCATTCAGCACACTTATTACGTCGGTTAAATCCCTATTGCGCGCAGGCACTGGCCGGTGCTGCAACCCTGTGTCAGACCCGTGCCCATGCCGAGATAACCGTTGAACATTGGTTGTTGAAACTGCTGGAACAGGGTGAAGGCGATATCACGGTGATTGCCCGTCGTTATGAGTGGGACATGGACAGCCTGTGGCAGGGGTTGCTGGCCCATCTGGATACTTTGCCGCGCACGGTGCAGGGCAAACCTCAGTTGTCAGCCGCGTTACAGCAACTGATCAAAAGTGCCTGGCTGGATGCCTCGTTGCAGGAAAATGCTGATGCGGTGCGTTCCGCCCATCTGTTATCTGCTCTGATAAATTCGCCATCATTATTGGCCGCCGATGCCGCCTGGCCGTTGCTCAGCCTGAGTACCACCCAGTTACACCGCTTGCTACCGTTGTTGGACAGCCAATCAGACGAGCGCCCTGAAGTTCAGCAGGCTGCGGCACTGGCAGACAGCCCGGTCAATCTGACCAATGAGGCAGCGACTACTACCTCTACCAGCGGCCAGCCGCAACTCAATGACGCCCTGCAAGCGGCGCTGGATAAATTTACCCTCGATGTTACTGCTAAAGCGAAAACCGGGCAGATTGACCCGATTTTTGGTCGCGATACCGAGATCCGCCAGATGGTCGACATCCTGTCGCGCCGCCGTAAAAACAACCCGATTCTGGTCGGTGAACCGGGTGTGGGTAAAACCGCCTTGGTTGAAGGGCTGGCGCTGCGCATTGCCGAAGGTAACGTGCCGGATAGCCTGAAAACCGTCAGCCTGCGCACCCTGGACTTGGGCCTGTTGCAAGCCGGGGCTGGGGTCAAAGGCGAGTTCGAGCAGCGGCTGAAAAATGTTATCGAGGCGGTACAACAATCGCCAACACCGGTGTTGCTGTTTATCGACGAAGCCCACACCATCATCGGTGCCGGTAATCAGGCCGGTGGCGCAGATGCCGCCAACCTGCTGAAACCAGCACTGGCGCGTGGTGAACTGCGCACCATTGCTGCTACCACCTGGTCGGAATACAAACAGTATTTTGAACGGGATGCCGCATTAGAACGCCGCTTTCAGATGGTGAAAGTTGACGAGCCGGACGACGCCAAAGCCAGCCTGATGCTGCGCGGCTTAAAGGGCCGCTACGCCCAGCACCACGGCGTGCATATTCTGGATTCTGCTATTACCGCTGCGGTTACCCTGTCGCGGCGCTTCCTGACCGGTCGCCAACTGCCGGATAAAGCGGTGGACCTGCTCGATACTGCCGGTGCCCGCGTGCGCATGAGCATCGACACGCTACCCGAAGCGCTGATGGAAATTAACGCCGAACTGGCTGCATTGGCGATGGAGCAACAGGCCATCGAACAGGATTTGCTCCTGCTGCCGAGTATCGGTTCAACCCGCTTATCTGAGATTGACCAACGCCGCGCAGAACTGCTGGTTGGGCAGCAAACGCTTGAACAGCAATATGCAGCAGAGCAACGCCTCACCGCCCTGATTATCGACGCGCGTCAGGATATCGCCAACGCGGCACATCTGGCCAGGTTGCAGGAAGAGTTAAGTCAGATTCAGGGTAATGCGCCGCTGCTGTCGCTGGATGTTGATGTGCGCACGGTGGCGACGGTTATCGCCGACTGGACCGGCGTGCCGTTGAGCAGCCTGCTGAAAGACGAACAGACCGATTTATTGCAACTGGAAAACCACCTCGCGACCCGGGTGGTCGGTCAGGATGCGGCGCTGGTTGAGATGGCACAACGCCTGCGCGCCGCCAAAACCGGCCTGACGTCCGAAAATGGCCCGCTGGGGGTGTTCCTGCTGGTTGGCCCCAGTGGGGTGGGCAAAACCGAGACTGCGCTGGCACTGGCCGACACACTGTTCGGTGGCGAGAAATCGCTGATCACCATCAACATGTCTGAATATCAGGAGGCGCACACCGTTTCTCAGTTGAAAGGTTCGCCACCGGGCTATGTCGGTTACGGTCAGGGCGGCATTCTGACCGAGGCGGTGCGCAAGCGCCCGTACAGCGTGGTGCTGCTTGACGAAGTTGAGAAAGCGCACGCTGATGTCATTAACCTGTTCTATCAGGTATTTGACCGTGGCTTTATGCGCGACGGTGAAGGGCGCGAAATTGATTTTCGTAACACCGTGATCCTGATGACCGCCAATCTGGGCAGTGATCATCTGATGCAGTTACTGGATGAACAACCGGAAGCGACCCATAGCGATCTGCATGAACTGCTGCGCCCGATCCTACGTGACCACTTCCAGCCCGCCTTGCTGGCCCGCTTCCAGACCCTGATCTACCGCCCACTGGATGCCACCGCGTTGCGTACCATCGTCGAGATGAAACTGGCACAGGTCGCTAAACGCCTGAACAAACATTACGGCTTGCACTGCTCGATTGAAGAAAGCCTGTACGACACGCTAGTCGCCGCCTGCCTGCTGCCGGACACTGGCGCGCGCAACATCGATAGCCTGCTGAATCAGCAGATTTTACCGGTGCTGAGCCAACAACTGTTAAGCCGCATGAGTGAGCAACAGCGCACCACCTCGCTGACCTTGGGCTGGGATGAAGCCGACGGCATTACCCTTGAATTTGAAGGAGGCGAAAAATGAATACCTCTTTCCCTGCTATTCGGTTTGACCATAGCCACCACAAACTGGTGGTCCGCGACAGCACGGCCTCTGTTGATGTACTGGGCTTTGAAGGTCACGAAAGTTTAAGCCAGCCGTTCTGTTACGACATTCAATTCACCAGCGCAGACAAGGCGATTGACCCGGCCACTATGCTGATGCAGGACGCGTCACTGACATTGGCGGCCCCGGTGGCCGAAGCCTTTGGCGTGACGGTTCAGCAGACCCAGCGGGTGATCCACGGCGTGGTGACCGGATTTAAACGCCTGTCTGCTTCAAAAGATGAATGCCGTTACGAACTGAGTCTGCAACCGCGTTTGGCTTTGTTGTCGCGCAGCCATCAGAACGGGATTTATCAGGACATGTCGGTGCCGCAGATTGTGGAAAAAATTCTGCGTGAGCGCCATGACATGCGCGGTAAGGTCAGGATTTTGTCTTCACGCTGGCCCGTGAATATCCGCGCCGCGAGCAGGTGATGCAATACGGCGAAGATGACCTGACCTTTATCAGCCGCCTGCTGGCGGAAGTGGGGATCTGGTTTCGTTTTACCGCTGACCCCAAACTCAATATTGATGTGGTGGAATTTTACGATGACCAACGTTTTTACCCGACAGGACTGACGCTACAAGCGGTGCCACCTTCGGGGATGCACGACAGCGGCGTGGAGTCGGTCTGGGACTTGTCCAGTGCTCATCAGGTGGTTGAAAAATCGGTCAGTACCGGCGATTACAACTATCGCACCGCGACTGCCGATATGATGGCCGGGGCAGACATCACTCGGGGTGATACCACCACCTACGGCGAAGCTTATCATTACGCCGATAACTACCTGACCGCAGGCAGCGAAGGGCGTGAGCCGGAAAGTGAAAGTGGGGCATTTTATGCCCGCCTGCGCCATGAACGTTACCTGAACAATCAGGCGCGCTTTTCGGGGGTAGCCAATGCGGCGACACTGGGGCCGGGTCAGGAACTGAAAGTCACCGGAAGCGATGTGCCGGCACAGTTTGGTAAAGGGGTGATAATCACCCGCATCACCAGCTATGCCCGCCGTGACCGCAGCTATGAAGTGCATTTTGAGGCCATCCCTTACTCCGAAGATTATTGCTTCCGTCCAGCACTTATCCGCAAGCCGACCATGGCCGGAACCTTGCCGGCGCGGGTGACCAGCACCACTGCAAACGACACCTATGGTCATATCGACAAAGACGGGCGCTACCGTGTCAACCTGATGTTCGACCGTGACAGTTGGGAGCCGGGTTACGAAAGCTTGTGGGTCCGTCAGGCTCGACCGTATGCGGGTGACACCTACGGCCTGCACCTGCCGCTGCTGGCGGGCACCGAAGTGGCGATTGCGTTTGAGGATGGCAACCCGGACCGGCCGTATATTGCCTCTGTGTTGCACGACTCGGCGCACGGCGACCATGTCACCATCAGCAACTACAAACGCAACGTACTGCGCACTCCGTCGAATAACAAACTGCGCCTTGAGGATGAACGGGGTAAAGAGCACATCAAGCTCAGCACCGAATATGGCGGCAAAAGCCAGTTGAATCTGGGGCATTTGGTCGATAACGAGAAACAGCCTCGGGGTGAAGGTTTTGAGCTGCGTACCGACAGTTTTGGTGCATTGCGTGCAGAAAAGGGCATTTTTATCAGTGCCGACGGTCAGGCCAAAGCTCAGGGGCAGGTGCTGGAGATGGACGCGGTTATCAGTGAAATGACCTCGCTACAGGAGATGGCGCAATCTCTGTCAGATGATGCACAGACAGCGACGGCGAATCCCGCAGATATATCGGCACAGATATCACTGATAAATGAGAGGGTAAAGGATCTAACCGCATCAGTCTTATTAATGCATGCCCCAAAAGGCATTGCCCTGAGCAGTGGTGAGCATTTGCAAATATCTGCCAGCGAAAACCTGATAGCCACTGCCGGTAAGAACAGCGATATCAGCGTAGCAAAGAACTTATTTATTGGTGTGGGAAATACCTTAAGTATCTTCGTCAGAAAACTGGGGATGAAGCTGATAGCCAATCAGGGGCCGATAACAGTTCAGGCGCAAAATGATCTGATGGAGTTATTGGCGCGCAAAGCGATAACGATCACCAGTACCGAGGATGAGATAAAAATCACCGCCAAGAAGAGGATTACGCTGAATGCAGGCGGCAGTTATATCACGCTGGATGAGAATCGGATTGAGTCAGGAACTGCCGGAGAATATCTGACCAAGGCAGGGCATTACGGGCGACAGGAAAAAGCGAAGCAGGTAGTGGCAATGCCCGAATTTCAGCTGATTCCCGGTGGGAAGCATAATCTACAATTTCTATTTACCGATGATGATAATGTACCTTATTCAAATACACCGTATATTGCTTATCTTGTCGATGGAAGAGAAATTAAAGGAGTGACAGATGCAAAAGGTAATACGGAAATATTTGTTACCGATGATGAGCAAAATATAAAAATAAATTTACAGGTATAGTGTTCTTAAGATGTAAAAATGCATTTTTTGAATGTTTCTAAAAACCACTTGATCTTTTTAATTTTCAACTTAAATTGATAGTGAATTAAGTGTGATTATTGTTTTTGTGGAGGCTAGATGTCGGTTCATGTTGTTCAGACTAAAATAAAATCTAATGTATCATATGATGAGCTTTCTTATAGTTTCTCACTATATAAGGATGTTTATGGAAAACGAATTTATGTTTTACCTGATACCGGTATAAAACCATTAACAGCAGACTATAGAACACAAGAACACAAAACTATTGATATAACAGAAGAACAGTCCACAGTTTATATTATGGAGGTCATGCTTTACCGTAAAACGACAACCGGTGATAAACCTGTGTTACTAAGGCCTGCAACATCGATTTATTCATTTGGTAAATTTAATGGTGATAATTCCTCCCGTGAAAATGTTTGTTATTATGAAACATTAAAATCAACTAAAGAACAGCGGGAAGGGGACGGCAATATTGCCCACCATCTTATTACCCGTAAAAAAGATAGTGTATTTGAGTCACCTCAGCATCCTAAAACTGACGAAGTAAACAATCCATTTAAAAAAAGTGATATAGAAGCGGCCTTGAATCAGAGAAAATATGGGTCATCTAATAGGGCGATAGGTAATTTTTATCCCAATCAAAAAAGAACAATGTTATGTGGCCCTGCTGCTTTCACTTATTGTTTGATGATGGATAGATTTGATTTATATCAACAGGCAATATGGGATTTATGGGAAACTGGTAAAACAAGAATTGGCTCATTAGTTATTACAGCTTCCGATGAAGTTAAGAAACCGGTGGATTTGTTTGGACTTGATTATAATGGTATCGAAGAAATTAAAATACCTGCTATTGATTGGATTTTTATGGCTAGTTTAAGAGACTCCTCAAATAATATTATGAATTACAATAAGGTTAGTGATGCAGCATCTGCAATTACAATGTGGGGTGTGATGAGAGAATGGTTTTCCGCTGTTGGTGCAAAAAATACTTTTAGTAACATTAGCCTCTCTCATAGTGATTTAACAGATATTTCTGCTCTTAATGATTTTGTAGACACGGTCAATTATTCTACACATATCGTTGCACTGGTAAGTGCAAAGATGATGGGGGGGGCTGATACTTCATTTAAAGACCATTGGGTAGTATGGGAAAGTGGTTTAGAGACAACAAAAATTACACAAACTGATGTTGAAAAATTACCAAGTGCTCTTGTTTCGAAAAAGACTAGTGTTAATGAAAATGTAATGCTAAAACTATTTACATGGGGTGAAGTGCGAACAAATAGACTTAATAAAGATCTAACATTAGATGATTTTTTAAATTGTTCATTTGGGGGGCTGGTATTTACAAAAATACCATAAATTATTATGGATAAATTTTTAAGAATATTTTCAATACTTGTATTTGCGATTTTTTTGGGTGGTTGTGGAATGATGCTTAATCCTCTTCTTATGAAGCAGGCCGAAGTTGAACCACCTAACTTACCTGAAGGTAAATTAGGGCAACCCTACTATGCTAAACTTAAAATAACGGGTGGTAGCGGTGCTATTGCTTCTTTTAAGGGGGATTCCATACCAGTTGAGTCAGGGTTGGTATTAACGTTGGATGATCCTGAACAACCGCCAGGTAGAGATGATCTGATTATAAAAGGGATTCCTTTAGTCTCTGGTGACGTTATATTTAGAGTGAGTGGGTCGTTATTTGGTAGCACGGATAAAGGTTACTTTGGTAAAGAATATAAAGTAAAAATAGTCGAGTAATATGAGTGTTGATTTTAACGGTGTATTAAGTGAGTTTTTTCTTTAGCATTCGATATAGGTGTGTAAAACGTAATTATTAACTAAATTAAATGCTAAATACCATTATTTAATTAATGCCTGATAAATATTATATTTCCCATGATTGGTGTTTGGTGTGTCTCGAATTTTTCTAAAGGCCGGAGGCTAAGTATTAATAGTGACGAATGTCAGAGGCGGTTAGGGATTGTAGGAGTTGGTAATAAGATTAATATCTAAATTGAAAAGTATATTATTTAAGATAAATCAGCAGGTATCTACAATACAGGCGAATAAAAATGAATACCTCTCTCCCTGCTATTCGGTTTGACCATAGCCACCACAAACTGGTGGTCCGCGACAGCACGGCTCCCGTCGATGTGCTGGGTTTTGAAGGCCACGAAAGCTTAAGTCAGCCGTTCTGTTACGACATTCAATTTACCAGCGCAGACAAGGCGATTGACCCGGCCACGATGCTGATGCAGGACGCGTCACTGACATTGGCGGCCCCGGTGGCCGAAGCCTTTGGCGTGACGGTTCAGCAGACCCAGCGGGTGATCCACGGCGTGGTGACCGGATTTAAACGCCTGTCTGCTTCAAAAGATGAATGCCGTTACGAACTGAGTCTGCAACCGCGTTTGGCTTTGTTGTCGCGCAGCCATCAGAACGGGATTTATCAGGACATGTCGGTGCCGCAGATTGTGGAAAAAATTCTGCGTGAGCGCCATGACATGCGCGGTCAGGATTTTGTCTTCACGCTGGCCCGTGAATATCCGCGCCGCGAGCAGGTGATGCAATACGGCGAAGATGACCTGACCTTTATCAGCCGCCTGCTGGCGGAAGTGGGGATCTGGTTTCGTTTTACCGCTGACCCCAAACTCAATATTGATGTGGTGGAATTTTACGATGACCAACGTTTTTACCCGCCAGGGCTGACGCTACAAGCGGTGCCACCTTCGGGGATGCACGACAGCGGCGTGGAGTCGGTCTGGGACTTGTCCAGTGCTCATCAGGTGGTTGAAAAATCGGTCAGTACCGGCGATTACAACTATCGCACCGCGACTGCCGATATGATGGCCGGGGCAGACATCACTCGGGGTGATACCACCACCTACGGCGAAGCTTATCATTACGCCGATAACTACCTGACCGCAGGCAGCGAAGGGCGTGAGCCGGAAAGTGAAAGTGGGGCATTTTATGCCCGCCTGCGCCATGAACGTTACCTGAACAATCAGGCGCGCTTTTCGGGGGTAGCCAATGCGGCGACACTGGGGCCGGGCCAGGAACTGAAAGTCACCGGAAGCGATGTGCCGGCACAGTTTGGTAAAGGGGTGATAATCACCCGCATCACCAGCTATGCCCGCCGTGACCGCAGCTATGAAGTGCATTTTGAGGCCATCCCTTACTCCGAAGATTATTGCTTCCGTCCAGCACTTATCCGCAAGCCGACCATGGCCGGAACCTTGCCGGCGCGGGTGACCAGCACCACTGCAAACGACACTTATGGTCATATCGACAAAGACGGGCGCTACCGTGTCAATCTGATGTTCGACCGTGACAGTTGGGAGCCGGGTTACGAAAGCTTGTGGGTTCGTCAGGCTCGACCGTATGCGGGTGACACCTACGGCCTGCACCTGCCGCTGCTGGCGGGCACCGAAGTGGCGATTGCGTTTGAGGATGGCAACCCGGACCGGCCGTATATTGCCTCTGTGTTGCACGACTCGGCGCACGGCGACCATGTCACCATCAGTAATTACAAACGCAACGTACTGCGCACTCCGTCGAATAACAAACTGCGCCTTGAGGATGAACGGGGTAAAGAGCACATCAAGCTCAGCACCGAATATGGCGGCAAAAGCCAGTTGAATCTGGGGCATTTGGTCGACCAGGAGAAACAGCCTCGGGGTGAAGGTTTTGAGCTGCGTACCGACAGTTTTGGTGCATTGCGTGCAGAAAAGGGCATTTTTATCAGTGCAGACGGTCAGGCCAAAGCCCAGGGGCAGGTGCTGGAGATGCAACCGGCTATTGGCCTGTTGCAAGGTGCTCAGGAACAGATGGAGGCTATCTCCGCGGATGCACAAACCGCCACTGCCAGTCCGGCCGACCTGCAGGCACAAATCAGTTTGTTGCAGCAAAATCTGAGCGAGCTGAAACAAGCGGTAGTATTGCTGAGCGCCCCCAAAGGCATTGCCCTGAGCAGTGGTGAGCATTTGCAAATATCTGCCAGCGAAAACCTGATAGCCACTGCCGGTAAGAACAGCGACATCAGCGTAGCAAAGAACTTCTTTATTGGTGTGGGAAATACCTTAAGTATCTTCGTCAGAAAACTGGGGATGAAGCTGATAGCCAATCAGGGGCCGATAACAGTTCAGGCGCAGAATGATCTGATGGAGTTATTGGCGCGTAAAGCGATAACGATCACTAGTACCGAGGATGAGATAAAAATCACCGCCAAGAAGAGGATTACGCTAAATGCAGGTGGCAGTTATATCACGCTGGATGAGAATCGGATTGAGTCAGGCACGGCTGGTGAATATATGACCAAGGCAGGACATTACGAGCGTCAGGAAAAGGCGAGTTTAAAATCTATAATACCTGTTTTTCCTATTATTGAACCTGGAGAACATAGTTTACGGTTTGCATTCTATGGTGACGATCATGTTATTGGGTCTATGGGGCATCTTGTCGGGCAGCCTTACAATATCCGTAATAGCGCTGGTGAAGTTATAGCTTCAGGAGTATTGGATCAATCCGGCCGTTTCCCAAGAGTAAAAACTCAAGAAGCGGATGAGTTAACGCTGACTTTAGGTGAGGAAAAATGGACAGTAGAAGAGCTTATAGCGTCAACAGAAGACCCTATCGGTGAGGAGTTTAGCGAACCGGATGAA
Source organism: Yersinia sp. 2541 StPb PI (assembly GCF_052217145.1). Taxonomy (NCBI): domain Bacteria; kingdom Pseudomonadati; phylum Pseudomonadota; class Gammaproteobacteria; order Enterobacterales; family Yersiniaceae; genus Yersinia; species Yersinia sp. 2541 StPb PI. Next base: position 764,270 of record NZ_JAZGQB010000001.1, read on the forward strand.
TACGATATAGATAGTGATCCTTATTTCGAGAATATCGCTCAAGAACAACAAAGTAATAGATTGCCTGATACGATAATTAATAAATTTATTGGCTATGTAGAAGAGGATATCTAGTATTGAAAACGTATATTTACAAATTTATTTTGAGTTTTGTATTGATCGTACCTTCCTTACTTATTCATGCTGCATGTTTAAACGAAGGTGATGCGGTAAAGTTATCCGGTAGCTTGAAAAAAGAAGTGTTTTTTGGCCCTCCAGGCTGGGGAGAGGATCCCAAAAATGATAAGAAGCTAACTTACTGGATTTTACATCTTGATAATCCATTAACATGTGTCATAGAGGCAAATGATACTCAAGAAGGATGGGGAAATGATGTCCAACTTATCCTTGAAAACAATGAGTATGAGGATTATCGTCAGTTTCTTGAAAAACAGGTCAGTGTAACCGGCCGTATTTTTCTGGCCCAGACTGGGTACCATATGACACCTGTTCTGTTGGATGATATTTCATCAATTTCGCGAACTAATCAATAGTGGAAAAAATGAAACCAGTTAAATTTATAACGGCTACTAACCATCAGAATAAAAAGACTGTCGAATATGAAGCCGATGATGGTTCAATTTTATTAAAAATTGGTGGGGATCTAAGCTGGCGCTTTAATAATCCAGGAAATCTTATAGCTTCCAAAGATATATCAAAGCAGCCTGGTAGAATTGGCATTGGCACAGTTAATAATCCTAATAAGCATGATTTTGCTATTTTTGCTAGTTACAAGGATGGTGTTAATGCAAAAAAATTATTATTAAAAGGTAAGTATGGGAGTTCTACGATCGATGAAATGATAGCGAAATATGCACCCAAAAGTGATGGGAATGACCCTAAAGGATATGCAGAACATATAATTAATTATAGTGGTGCGTCACGAACACAAAAAATTAGTGACATGGATAATGCTACTTTTGAAAAGGTGATGCAGGCAATTCAGAAAAAAGAGGGTAGTGGAAAAGAAGGGAAAGAAGAATGGATAAAGACAACTAAAATTACCCTATCTGATGGTACAAAACCCGTTGTGGGTTATCCACTGAAAGTGACGCTTGGCACTTGTACCTATGAGTGGTTAACCAATAATTATGGCGAGCTTCCTCTTATTGCGCATCTTAATGATGGGATGAGGATTGAGGTAAAGTCGAGTAGCCCATCAGGTAAAGAAGAGGTTATTTATGCAGCTACAGGACTCGAGTCAAAGAGAATAGTACTGAAAAAAAAATCAGCTCAATATACTGCTCATACTTTACCTAAACAGCCAAAGAAACCCAGAGAAAAAAGCAAGCCTAAACCTATTGAGTATATTGTTGAGTCAAAAGATACTCTATCAAAAATTGCAAATCGTTTTAATGTAAGTATTTCCGATATTTCCAAGAATAATAATATAAAAAATATTAATAAAATATACCCAGGTAAAGTGCTAATTATATATGGCAATGCTGATAAAGGTATTGACTTAAGCGAGCAACAGCCTTGGGAAGAAAAGGGGACGTCGTTCCCAGTACCTCCATATCCTTCAAAAAAAGATATCGAACTAAAGAGGACTCCTAAATCAGAAGTTAAGCCAAAAGTAGAAACGCAATCCAAACCAGAAGCTAAACCCAAACTAGAAGCTAAACCCAAACCAGTTGCCCAGAAGTCACAAAAACTTGCTACGGTAGGTGGAAAAAATAGTGGGAATGGGCAGGCACACATACCTTTACTCCAGAACGAAGCTCCTTGGATGGTAGTTGCAGTTAAAGAAGCTGAAAAATGGGGGGGGGTTGATGAGTCTGTCATAGGTGATAATTTCCATAAATTATTAAGTGCTAATACGAAAAGAACATTATCTAATACGCCATGGTGCGCTTCATTTGTAAATTATTGTTTTTATTCAACTAATTATAAAACTTCACATAATTACGCAGGATCAAACTCTTTTGCAGATAAGGATGTGAATTTTAAAAAAATAAAAAAATCTGTTTTTGGTTGTTTAATGATTTGGCAAAAATCGGGTAATGGTCATGTTGCTTTTGTTTATGGGAAAGATAGTGTGACCGATCAAATTATTGTATTAGGTGGTAACCAGGATGATTCTATAAATTTCATGCTTGAATCTGACACAACAAAGAATTTTGTTGGCTACTATGTTCCTGCCATTTACAACCCAGACTTTGAAAAGAAGTTAGATGAGTATGATATTGTTGAGTTAAACAAAGAGTTTGGTATAGCCTATGCCAGAAAATCCAAAGGTAAAGTTAAAAAACCAGTTAAGGATCGTTAATGATATGAAATCATTCAAACTAATAATGTTTTTTTTTATTTTATTATCTAGTTTTTCTGGATATTCAGGTGAACGCGGATATTTTGTTTTTGTATGGGGAGATGATATAAGTAAAAAAACGTTTATCGAATATCGTGAAAATAGTAATGAGTATATAAAAAATAAAGAATGTTGGGCTAAAAGATATGGGAACGGGATATCAATAGCCTATGTTAATTTAGTTCCAAATGGAATTAATATAGAGTTAGTGAACCGAGCATTGTCTGGAGATGCGAGTTCTATTTCCCAAATACAATATATACTTAAAAACTATAGAGATGACCAGATAACGCATGGTTTTGATGGTATGCTTATTATGAAAGAAAAAAATAACATGATGAGTGTTTTATCCATGCCATCATATGGAAGTTTAAATAAAGTTCAACAGGAATATAAGGCTAATATAAATATAAATAAATACGAATTCATAGATAAACTATTATGTGAATCACTTTCACCATTTGATCGTCACTTTATCCCATGATTATTTTACTTATTTAACTACATAAGGGAGTCAATGTAAGGTGTAGATCTTTTGGGTGTGATAAGTAAACTATAATGAAGGGGGGATGTTGAGTTGTATTTTATTTTTAAGTATATTACCATGCTCTTTTTCTAGTGCGCATATAGAACTGAGTTGTAAACTCGGCTCATTTGGGTGCAACACCATTAAAGGATTATTAATATCAAAAAATAGATGAAAAGCAGGTGGGAATTTATTCAAATGATAACTTAATTACTTATTTTAAAGCAAATGATGTTAGTGAGACTTTTGTTTGTTAGGACTTGCCACATCAAAAGATAAATCTAAAGTCATTGAAGAACTATTGATAACATATGATGCTCAGGATTGTGCTTCAAATAATAAAATATTTCAATGTGCTAAGTTTAGAGTTATTGATCTTAATGACTCGTTGGTAATATCTGATTCATTTTATCCTCCAGTATTAAATTCTATATTAATGCACGTTTCATGGGGAACAGATAAATCTACTATGAGTTTCGATGATAAATCTGAATTCACATATCAAAATGGGCGCGTGACCATGACAAATGGTGGTGTGATGGCCCAACAGGAAAAAATAAATCAATCTAAAGGGAAGTGACTGATCAGTACCCTAATATAAACCTTGGTTAATATATGACAAGTATGGGTTAAATCATCTAACTAGCTGCGTGTTATCACACTGCATACGCGAAACACCAGTCTAATTACGTCATGACAGAATGCTTTCCTCTTCGTTATTTAATATTCGAGTCCTCTTATGCCCGTAAAATTAACCACCATTCCCGGCCCATCATTACGTCCTTCGCCGCCCAAGCCATTACGTTGGCTGATTGTATTGCTGGGTCTTACTGCGGCAGGAATATTACTGATGCGTTTTCTGGGGAAAGTGCTGGGCAATACCGAATTCTGGTGGCTTGCCATCGGTATCCCGGTGGTTTTCTGGCTGGTTCTCATGGGGTTTCGTCTGGCGATTTATCTGATACAGCAGATCCAGGCAAACGCCTGGGATAGACGGCGCGAGCAGGTCATATTGCAGGAAGTTCGCCGTGGGCGTCGGGCGTTACAAATTCTGGCGGCTGAATGCAGTACGGCGCATGACTCTGACCTGCAATTTACCGAGATAGTTGATGCGTTACTGCGTAATGACAATAAAATTATTCCTCAGACTGCCTGGAATAGAGAAAGCAGTGTTCGGCACAGTCGGTTACCGGTCACTGAAGGCCTGTCCCCAGAGGCACACCTCCTTACCGTGTTTTCTGCTCTGCTGGAAAACTTGGCTGACCCCCTGTCCCTGCTTCCCTCCGACAATACGGTCGCTATTCTGTTGGAGTCTTCTTCATCAGTGCCCAGACCTCGGGTGCAGGCGCTCTGGCAGCAAGCCTGGCAGGAGAGCGATATTTGTCAGCCTACTACGTTGTTATCAGGCGTCGGGTTGAGTGTTATCGACCACTGGCTTGATCACCGTATCAAAGATAATGCGCTGTTGTTGGTTGTCGCCGTGCAGATAGCCCCTGAACAGCCCGAAATGACAGGAGAGGCAGTGGTGGGGTTGCTATTTGCCAACCGCCTGACGCAGAAAGTGCTTACCCCATTGGCGCTGTTACACCGCCCGGAATCCACCCCCCCACAGCAGGAGACATTGCAGGCGGGGGTGTTACAGGCGGCTGACTGGGTGCCATTACCGCCGAATGTCATACAACATCTCTGGTTGGCGGGGTTATTTGCAAAGAGTGAGGGATATCGCAGTGCCATCGGTGTTCAGGGTAAAGCACCGCTGGCCCGCATCACACCCGGCCCGGATGTCCATAATTTTAATGAATTCTTAGGATATCCAGGATGTGCTGCTCCCTGGCTGGCGATAGCTGCCGCCGCGCAGGCCATCGGTCATTCCGCGGTACCACATATGATCCTCAGTTGTGAACAAGGCAGTGACACTGTCTGGAGTACTGTTGTATCCCCTTATGCTTCCCGCAAGGAGAATGAAACGTGAAGCGCATTGCCTTACCGATTAAAAAGCCAGAAGTCTGGTTCTGGATTGTTGCCCTGTTATTTTTGCTGGCGGGTGCCGTGTTGTGCTGGCTGGTCTGGCAACATCCAGAACGGGTGGGATTAATTCAGGGAACACCGCAACGTGATCGCTGGCTGACGGGACTAATGGTGGGAACAGGGATACTGGCCTTGTGTGCATTACTATCGTATGTCGGAACCCGGTTATCTGGCAGAAAGCACTTTGATGAGATACGGCAGCGGGCACAGGGCGATGATGTGCCGTTGCTGAAAGAAAACGCGAAGGTGGGAGATATTCAGCAGGGCGAACCGTCCCGTCTGAAAACCCGTCTGCGCCGCCGTTACGGTCTGTTCTGGCGCTACAAAGTCCGGCTGCTGATGGTGGTGGGTGAACCTGACGAAATCGCCGCATTGGCACCGCAACTGGCGGAACAGGGCTGGTTGGAAGGGCAGCGTACGGTGCTTATTCACGGTGATAGCGTGCAAAGTCCAGCCGATGAAACCGGGCTGAGTGAGTGGCGTAAACTGCGCCGTGGCCGCCCGTTTGATGGCATTGTTTGGGCGATAACCGCCGCGCAAAGTAGTCATCCACAGTGGATGGACAACGGCCTGCGAACCCTGGAAAAAATGGGTGCCACCTTGCGTTATCAACCACCGGTGTATCTGTGGCAGGTCTGCGACAGCGAGTGGGCTCAGGATACGCGGGTGGAGCAGCCAGTCGGGGTGGTGTTCCCGGCGAAAGCCACGCCAGAGGCGGTTGAGCTTCAACTGCGCGCTCTGTTGCCGCAGTTACGTGAGCAGGGGATGCAGCAGCTTTCTGTCGAACCGCACCATGATTTCTTGTTGCGCCTGGCGCAGTCGCTGGAGCAGGGCGATGCCACCCACTGGCGGCAGCGTCTGACACCGTGGTTTACCGAGTATGCGACGCGTATTCCCCTGCGTGGGTTGATGTTCAGTTTGCCGGCGGTATCAACATCGGCGGCGCGTGTGCACGAGAAAAACTGGACTGCATCTGACCGCTGGCAGGGGGTACTGGATGACTGTCGTTCTGCCCGTGGACGCCGTGTCGGGCTGCCGTGGGAGCAGACATTGTGCTACAGCTTGCTGGCACTGATAGTGCTGTGGGGCGTGGGCAGTGTGGTGTCATTTGCGGTCAACCGTCACCAAATGGTCTCTGCCGCGCAGCAGGCACAGCAACTGGCGCAGTCGCAAGCGGTCTCTGACCAGCAACTCATGGCCCTACAAGCCCTGCGCAATGATATCGGGCGCTTACAATCTCGCGTGGCGCAGGGGGCACCTTGGTATCAGCGCTTTGGCCTGGATCATAATGCGCCGCTGCTTGAGGTCCTGATGCCGTGGTATGGCCAGGCCAACAACCGCATTCTTAGGGATGCCACCGCGCAAAGCCTGCATCAGAAACTCAGTGAACTGGCGGAACTGCCGGCTAACAGCCCGCAACGTGCGGCACTGGCAAAAACAGGCTATGACCAGTTAAAGGCCTATTTGATGATGTCACGCCCGGAAAAAGCCGATGCTGCATTTTATGCACAGGTGATGCAGACCACCGAGCCTGCGCGTGCCGGTGTGTCTCCTGGTCTGTGGCAGAGTCTGGCCCCAGACTTATGGCAATTTTATGCGCAAAATCTGCCTGCTCAGCCGGACTGGAAAATTAAACCGGATACCGGGTTGGTAAGCCAGGTACGGCAGGTCTTGCTGGGGCAGATTGGTCAGCGCAATGCAGAAAGTACGCTGTATGAAAACATGCTGCTATCGGTGCGTCGCAACTATGCCGACATGACGCTGACGGACATGACCGGCGACACTGATGCTCAGCGTCTGTTCCAGACCTCGGAATCTGTGCCCGGTATGTTTACCCGCAAGGCCTGGGATGAGCAAATTCAGCAGGCAATAGATAAAACGGTGGCCTCCCGTCGCGAAGAAATTGACTGGGTATTGAGTGATAACCGCCGTGCGATATCAGAAGATATTTCACCGGAAGCGTTGAAAAAGCGGCTGACGGAACGTTATTTCACCGATTTTGCTGGGAGTTGGCTGAGTTTTCTCAACAGTTTGCACTGGAATGAGGCGCATAACTTGTCGGATGTGATTGACCAACTGACGCTGATGAGTGATGTACGCCAGTCGCCGCTGATTGCGCTGATGAACACGCTGGCGTGGCAAGGACAGACTGGGCAGCAGAATCAGGCGTTATCGGATTCTCTGGTGAAGTCCGCCAAGGCGCTGATGCATAAAGATCAGACCCCGGCCATTGACCAGAGTGCCGATGGGCCAGTAGGCCCGCTGGACGAGACCTTTGGCCCGCTGTTGGCATTGATGGGCAAAGGTGATGCACAAAACAGGATGTCGTCCGACAGCTCGCTGAGCCTGCAAACGTTACTCACCCGCGTGACTAGGGTACGGCTTAAGCTCCAGCAAGTGGTTAATGCCTCGAACCCACAAGAGATGACTCAGGTACTGGCCCAGACCGTTTTCCAAGGGAAAAGTGTCGACCTGACGGACACGCAGGAGTACGGCAGCCTGATTGCCGCCAGTCTGGGAGAGGAATGGAGCAGTTTTGGGCAGACGATGTTTGTTCAGCCGCTGACGCAGGCGTGGGAGACCGTGTTGCAACCTTCGTCGGCCAGCCTTAACGACCAGTGGAAAAACGCGGTGGTGGCCAATTGGAAATCAGCCTTTGACGGGCGTTACCCGTTTGCCGCCAGTAAAAGCGATGCTTCACTGCCGATGCTGGCCGAATTTATTCGTAAGGATAGCGGGCGTATCGACAGCTTCCTGACCCGTGAGCTGGGTGGCGTGCTGCATAAAGAAGGGACACGCTGGGTTCCGAGTAAAGTGAACAGCCAGGGGCTGACGTTTAACCCGGACTTTCTGGCGGCCATTAATCAACTGAGTCAAGTCTCCGATATTCTGTTCACTGACGGCAGTCAGGGGCTGCGCTTTGAGCTACTGGCACGTCCGGTTCCGAATGTGGTGGAAACCAATTTAGCGATTGATGGACAGAAATTGCATTATTTCAACCAGATGGAAAGTTGGCAGAGTTTCCGCTGGCCGGGTGATACCTACAAACCCGGTACGCTATTGACCTGGACTGGCGTGAATTCCGGGGCCCGTTTATACGGTGATTATCAGGGGACATGGGGATTGATCCGCTGGCTGGAACAGGCAAAACAGAAAAAGCTGGATGAAGGGCGTTATCAACTGACCTTCACCACCATGGATAACCAATCACTGCAATGGATATTACGCACCGAGCTGGGCAAAGGCCCATTAGGTCTGCTGCAACTGCGTAACTTCACCCTGCCTGCGCAAATTTTTCTGATACAGAACGCCCCTCCAGCGGCATCTGATCGGACCGATGATGAGGATATGGCAGAGGATTAATCTCTTTTGTCACCCCCTGATATTGACCAACAGGAGCCATGATGGCGACGTTAAATACCCTGATCACTGCCTGTGCCGCGGCCCCTGATTCACTGTTATTAAAGGCAGAACAACAGGTTACACTTTGGGAGCGCTGGTTGCAGCCGGTGACGACTGACCAGCACAGCGGAGAAGACCTCAGTTACAATGACGACTTCCAGCAGATGCGTGAAGAGGTCAATAAACTCTCAGGTGCTGATACCACGTTAGCCAGCGAGCTGGCAGAAAAACTGTTAACCCTGCATGGCAAAGATGTGCGGGTGGCAACCTATTACATTTGGGCGCGTTTACACCGTGATGGCGAGGCTGGGCTGGCGGATGGACTGGCACTGCTGGCCGGGCTTATCAGCCGTTTTGGTGAAACCCTGCATCCGTTGCGCGCAGCCAGTCGGAAAACTGCGCTGGAATGGCTATCGAGTTCTCGCGTGCTGGACAGTTTGTCGCTCTATCCTGAAGTGGATAATGCGGATTTTGAACGCATCGTTGGCGCACTGGCGTTAATCGAACAGAGCCTTAGCTGCTGGGATGACGCATCCCGTCCGCAGTTTGGTGGATTGTATCTTGCCTTGGAACATCGTCTGGCGCAGTCCGGTGGACCGAATGCGGTGGTGCCACAAAACAGCAGCGGGTCATCATCGGCAGGGAGTCAGGGCCAGACTGCTATGGTTTCACCGGAGTTGCGGCCAGTCCAGTCGGGGCGTGACCTGCTCGACCAGGCTAAAACGTTAGCAAAATACCTGCGTAACCAGCCGCAAGGATGGCTCTCTGGGCATCATCTTATCAAGAGCGTGCGCTGGGATACGGTACACCAGTCACCGCCGTTGGATGTGAGTGGACGAACCAGACTGGTACCGCCGCGCCCGGAATATCGCGCGCTGCTCAAGCGTCTTTATCTGCAACAAAACTGGCTGGAGTTGTTGGAACAGGCGGAATCGATATTTGCCGAAGGGGTCAACCATTTCTGGCTCGATGTGCAGTGGTATCTGCATCAGGCACTCAGTAAAGCGGGAGCCCCATTCGATGGCTGGGCAGCTTGTATCACCCAGGATTTACGTCTGTTACTGACCCGGCTACCAGGGCTGGAAGGGCTATGCTGGAGTGACGGCACGCCGTTTGCTGATGAGGTGACGCTGGGGTGGATAAACCAGCAGGTGCTGGAGTCGGTGTCGGGCTGGGGCAGCGAGCCTGCTGCCGTGGTGTCATCCGGTGAAGATGGCATTCTGTTGCTGGAGCCAGAAGCTCTGGCTCAGGCGGACAGTGAAGGGATTGAAGCCGCACTTAACTGGTTGCAATCCCGTCCGGGTATTACCACTGCCCGCCATCAGTGGCTGCTGCGTTTGGTGATGGCCCGCGTGGCGGAGCAGTACGGCAAGAACGATATGGCACTGCATCTGTTGAGTGACCTTGATAGCAGCGGCGCATTGCTAACCTTGCCGCAGTGGGAGCCGGGGCTGGCGTTTGAAGTCAAAGCCCGAAGTCTGAAGCTGCTGCGGATGAAAGCACAACGCAGCGACAGTGACAAAACCCGCCTGCATGTCGAAATGGAAAGCCTGCTCAGTGGGCTTATTGCCCTTGACCCGGCCCGTGCGGCCGTATTATGCGGATAACCGAAAAGGAATAGACAATGGCAAAAGGTTATTACCTTGGTGTTGGGGATCAAACAACCTGTGGTGGCGTGATCATCGAAGGTGATGCCACACATATCCTGATGGGCAAAGCCGTGGCCCGTGAGCAAGATAGAGTAACCTGCGGCAAGCATCCGGGAACTTATATCATTGTTGGCCATATTCCCGGTGATTCTATTCATGGCCGTAAGTTTGCTGGCACCTTGAATAGTCAAAGCAATTGCCCGTGCAAGGCGTGGTTTATTCCTTCGTTGGTGAACGATACGTATGAGTTTTCTTCTATGATAACGGGAGGATCAAATGAGCAACAAACTCAAACTTCAGGCACTCAGCAGGATAAGAAAAAACCAGAACCGCTAATCCCTCCTGTTCGAATCTTTGAAACAAAGAGAAAAATGGATGACTATGCGGCAAAGGATATGCGATATGGCGATATGACTGAGGAGGTACTGAAGAAAAAGTTTCATCTTACAGATGTCTCTTCACGAGTTAACCCTTATACGGCAGTTAACCGCCAGGCCAGTGCTAAAATACTGTTTGATGAGTTTCGTGATTTGTCAGATGCATTTTCGTTTTACGGAGAATATAAGGGCGTGATACGTAATATGATCACGCATATGGAGAAAAACACAGGTAAACCGTACAGTGATCCATTGTTGGATAAAGCTCTAACAGAACAGATATTGAATGATAAGTCGGAGTCAAGTTCTTTAGTTTTAATAGAGAGGGTATTAAGTGATAATATTGATTGGGGAGAGCAGCTCTACCCCTTAATTGATAAAGAAAAACTTTACGAATCAATAGCTTTAAACTCTTCCTTACCTAAGTTTAATGACTACATTGATAGAATAAATGGCTTAGTAATTACTGTTCATGATACATGGTCAACACATATTACATTGCAGTCATTAAAGATAACAGGGAATACCTACACCGCCACAATAAAATATCGAGTGCAAGATCACTTTGGATTAGATAACGATGATATTTCCAACCCTATATATCGGCAGTTTCGTATATTTAGGATCTGGTTTGTTCTCCAGCGCGGAGAAATGTATAGCTACCGCCCGTTTATTACAGAAATGAATACAGTAGTAACGATAGAGGGACGTAAACCATGATCGGAAAGAAAGGAAGGATTATCCTTGCAGCAGTAGTTATTTTCTTTGTATATATTGTATTTTATGTTTTTCAACCTGTTAAAATAATCGATGGACATATCAGAAGCAGTGGTTTTAGTGTGTTAATTGTGAAAAACTCTCCTTTAACTGATAAAGGTAAAATTTCATGGTGGAAAAAAAATGAATTATTTATAAAAGAAACGTATTCTATTCCTAAACCAGATAGTGATGGAACATTTACAGTTGTAGTATTAGATGTTGGTGATGGTTATAAAATAGATAGTGGGACTGATGAAGATTCTGATTTACTCTGCTTTGATGATATGAAAACCGAAAAAAACTGTATTGAAAAAAACTGGGTTATGGATATAGAACACTTAAAAAATGGAAGTACACGGTTTAATATTAATAAAAGTAGTTATATACAGTTAAGTGATGGTGAAAATATAAAAAAACTAGAAAATAAATAATCGCCATGATAATAAATGATGTATTTTAATCAGGTTGGTACTTCAACTATAGTTACTGCCCATTTATTACAGAAGTGAACGAAGTGGTAACGATAGAGGAGAAGCTTTAATTATGAAATTCGCATGGAAAATGCTCTTGGGGGTTTTTTCTGCTGGCATATTATTTTCCGGCTGGTGGCTCTTGCAGTCAACACAAATTGTTGATACTCACAAAAGTGAAAACTGGAGTTACGTACTGGTTAAAAACTTCCCCATCACTGATAAAGGGAGAATAGAATGGTGGGAAAAAAACGCAACCAACTTGAAGTTAAAATATAAAATACCCGTAATAAACCCTGAGGATGGGGGGGTTAATATCATCATCTGGAATATAGGGGAAGGATATAAACAAGAAGTACCAAAGCAGGATTGGATGGCCCCAAGCGTAGATACATCTTATCTTATATGCTTCGATGATATGGAAGATAATAATAATTGCATAGAGAAAGATAGTCTGCTTTCTATATCTCGCCACAGAGATTCTCGGAATCAAGATAAAATGGTAACAGACTTCTCAATTGATAATAATACGTACAGACAATATGATGAAAACAAGGAAGTCATAAAAATAGACAATAATGAAGATGCTATTTATTATTGATATTTACATGTGCTCGCAGGTATGAAGAGTATTTCATTTTTTCGATATATAAATCCCTATCCTTTTAGCTGATTCAGCTTGGGGATTAGTTAGATGAAGATGGTAGGGCATTATCTGGTTTGGTTGAAAAATAAGGTGAAACTTCGGTTGGTAAATTTATGTAGGATTAATATCTTTATATAGTTAAGGATATCTCATTATTGACTACATGATTTTTGCCAATTATTAATAATGGCAATTAATACCACAATTACCCTAGCATTATTGAATATAAAATTAAACCGAACTTATTAGCTTCTATTTTATTGGTTTCATAGAGAATCTTATGGACGATTTAACCCTGCGTTATTTTGACGCCGAAATGCGCTACCTGCGTGAAGCGGGCGAAGAGTTTGCTCGTGCGCACCCTGATCGGGCTGCCGGATTAAATCTGGATAAAGCCGGGGCGCGTGACCCCTATGTGGAACGTCTGTTTGAAGGCTTTGCCTTTCTGATGGGCCGACTGCGGGAGAAATTGGATGATGACCTGCCGGAGCTGACTGAAGGGTTGGTCAGTCTGCTGTGGCCGCACTACCTGCGCACCATTCCGTCGCTTGCCATTGTGGAGTTCACCCCACAATGGCAAGGGATGAAAGAGCGCATGGGGGTGAGCAAAGGTTTTGAAGTGCTTTCCCGCCCCATTGGCGAGCGTGAAACCCGTTGTCGCTACACCACCACGCAGGATATGGACTTGCTCCCGCTGACACTACGCCGTGCCGAATTGGACAGCGAACCCGATGGCCGATCGGTTATCCGGCTGCGCTTTGATTGCAGCGCACTGGCCGACTGGAGCCGTATCAACCTGAGCCGCCTGCCGCTCTATTTTGATGCCGATGCGCCACTGGCTTGCGCCCTGCATGAGGCGCTGACCCTGAATACCGCCAAACTCTGTATCCGTCTGCCGGGGCAGGCTGATCGCCAGCCGCTGGACTGCTATTTTGCCCCGCTGGGGTTCGGTGAGAAGGATACCTTGTGGCCGAAGGCAGACAGCGCGTTCAGTGGTTATCAGCTCCTGCTGGAGTATTTCACCTTCCGCGAAAAGTTTATGTTTGTTGCGTTGAAGGGGTTGGAGGGGGTCGAACTACCAGCGGAACTGCCCTGGTTTGAGATTGATGTGGTGCTGGAAAAACGCTGGGAACATGATTTTTCATTCTCCGAAAAGAATCTGCGCCTGCATTGTGTGCCGGTGATTAACCTGTTCCCGCTGGAATCTGACCCGTTGTCGCTATCTTCATTACAGACTGAATATCAGCTGCGCCCGATGCGCATTCAGGACGGCTATACCGAAATTTATTCGGTAGATTCAGTGATTTCTTCCCGCCATAGTGGGCATCAGGTCTATGTCCCTTTCACCAGTTTCCGCCACAAGGGCGGAATGTTGCGGCATGATGCGCCTGAGTATTACTACCATACGCGGGTCAAACGCGGGCCTTCGGGGTTACACGATACCTGGTTGGTGCTGGGGGGTGAGGCGTTTGATAACCACAGCGTACCGGATAATGAAAACTTGTCACTGAGCCTGACCGGCACCAATGGGCAGTTACCGCGTAAAGCGCTACAAAGCACGGTACTGGATACTGTGGTGAAGTCTACCGGTGCCCAGGTTCGGGTGCGTAATCTGTCGGCGCCTTCGTTGCCGTGCTATCCGCCCAACCGTGACCGTTTTCATTGGCGGGTACTGAGCCATCTGGGCAGCAGTTTTTTGTGGATGATGGATAACGCTGAAGTGCTGCGCGGCACGCTGGCGCTGTATGACTGGACGGACAACGAAATGAACCGACGTCGACTGGAGGCTATCGCCGAGGTTAAACATAGCGAGATTGAACGCTTTGAGCGGGGCTATCTGTTGCGCGGGGTGCACATTGAAATCACTCTCGACAGCAACGGCTTTACCGGTACCGGGGATATTTGTCTGTTCGGGGAAATGCTCAGTCGCTTCTTTTCCCTGTATACCGATATTCATCTGTTTAATCGTCTGACTCTGATACTGCAACCGACAGGAGAACGTTTGGAATGGGAAGAGAATCACACGACCCGCATTCCCGGCTGATCACTCGGCTTAAGCGGGATATCGGACAGATCAATTTTTACCGCTTCTGTCAGTTGCTGGAGCAACAACCGGGAACCTTGCCGCTGGGGAGTACCAATAACCCAGCGGATGATCCGGTGCGCTTTCGTCCGCATCCGGGCATGGGTTTCCCGGTCAGTGAGCTGAAGGCGCTGGAAACTGATCCGGCGCAGCCTGATGCCCCGCTGACGGCGCGCACCACCTTTATGGGGTTGTACGGTGTAGATTCGCCTCTGCCGACGGCCTATATCGACGATATCACCCAGCAGCGGGAAGGGCATGAGGCGCTGGAAGGGTTCCTCGATATTTTCAACCATCGTTTTATGACGCAGTTTTATCGCATTTGGCGCAAATATTCCTATCCGGCCACTTTTGAGTCGGGCGGCAAAGATAGCACCTCCCAAAGCCTGTTGGGGCTGATTGGCATGGGTATTCCAGGTTCGCAGCAGCATTTTGCCACCCCGACATCACGCTTTCTGGCCCTGCTGGGGGTGATGCGTCAACCGGGGCGAACTGCCGAAGGGGTACAGGCACTGGTCCGACTGCTGGCCCCCTTTACGCAGGCTGATGTGACGCCCCATTGCCTGCGTACGGTTCGTCTGACCTCACAGATGACATTTGCCGACGAAGGGGGCAACTGGCTGGACGGTTACACCGTACTGGGCGATGAGGCCATCGATGCCAACAGTCAGTTACTGATTTCTCTGCAGACGGCAGACCGCGACGAGGCCGGTGACTGGTTACCGGATGGCCCGCTGTATACCGATTTTCTGGTGCTGTTGCGGGTGTATCTGGGCTGGCGCTATCGAGCCTGTATTCAACTGACTGTCGCAACACGGTTGCTGCCGGCGTTGGTGTTGGATGAGACCCCGGTAAGATTGGGACTGACCGGGGTGCTGGGGCTGGATGACGATACGCTGTCAGACGATATACCTGAATACTATACCGTGGAGCTGGGACACTACAGTGGACTGACTCCACAGAAATACCAAGAAGGAAACCGACGTGTTAGCTATTACTTCGAAAAATAAAATCTGTACTTCGAAAAATAAAACTTGGGCCGCCTGGAAAAATAAAATCTGCATCTCAGCATTGGTTTTATTGCTCAGTGGCTGTGGGCTGACGCAAGCAGTGACTGATGGCACCGTATCGGCCACAAAATCACTGTTTTATAAGCAGATAAAGGTACTGCATTTAGATTTTACCGCCCGTGAAGCTCTGAATACCGATGAGCACGAAGCGAACTCGTCATCGGAGCCGGTGATGGTGCGGGTTTATCAGTTACGTGATGATAAAACCTTCTTAAAAACGGTGTATCAACAACTGGCGAGCGACGGGGAGGCGGCACTTAAAGATGACCTGCTGGCCAGCCGCAGCGTGATAGTGAAACCGGGCGGTGCGGTAACATTGGATATGCCGATGGAAAAAGATACCCGGTTTGTGGCGGTGGTAGCGCTGTTCCGCCATCCAGATATGGCCAAAGACCACTGGCGTCTGATTCTGACGCTGGACGACCTGCATCCCGATAAGCCTCGGACCCTTGAATTGGGTAATAACAGCCTGACATTGCGGGCGGAGACAAAGTAATGCCGGACGCCTCCTCGCCGTCACTGTATGAGCAATTGCTGGGCAATTTCACTGGCGGGCTTGAACTACATCAGGTCAGTGAAGCTAACCAGGTCATTCTCTCGGTGCTCGACAATATGCAGCGCATTCTCAACTGCCGCGCCGGTACACTCAGTCATCTGCCCGATTATGGTCTGCCGGATATGAGCGAGATCCTACAGGGATTGCCGGGCAGTGCGCACGCGCTGCTGACTACGCTCTCAGCCACGTTGCTAAAATATGAGCCACGGTTGAAAAGTATCAACGTGCTGCTACTGCCACAATCCGCTCCTGGCCATCTGGAGTATGCCATTGAGGCGGAACTGAAAGGGCTAGGACTGGTGCGTTACGGCACGGCATTTATGCCGGAAGGCCGGGTGCTGATACGTCATCTTAAACAACAACATTATCTCAATCCGGGTGAGTCATCTTAACGCCTATTCAGGGAAGACAAACACATGATATCGAATACTGAGCGCACGGTTAAAACCGGCGGTGACCCCCGCCATTTTGCTGAATTTAGTGCCTTACGTGACGAAATCGGCAAATTACATCATCCAGCTCGCCCGGATGTTGACTGGGGGCGGGTCGAGCAGCTTTGTTTGGCGCTGTTTCGCCAGAACGGGGTTGAGTTGCAGACCACGGTAGATTTTACCTTGGCACGTACGCACATTGCCGGTCTTGCCGGGTTGTGTGAAGGGTTGGAGCTGTTGGCGGGCTTGCTGTCTCATCAGTGGAGTGCATTATGGCCGCCGCAAACACATGCCCGGGTGGCGTTATTGGCCTGGTTGAGTGACCGGTTGCAGCAAGTTTGGCGCACCATGACGTTATGCTACGGTGACCTGGCTCAGGTGTACCGGGCAGAGCGTGCGTTGGAACAGTTGTGCACGCAGTTGCAAACGCTAGAGCTCAAACATCTGAGTAAATTGGATGGGGTGCGCCTGATGTTGCATAACGCAGCACTACGTCTGGAGAGCGCCGAGGCCGCCGCTGATACGCCAGACCGATTAAGTATTCCGGTACGGCATGCCGGTGTCTCTGAACCACAACGACAGCCACAACCGACATTCTCGTCGGCTGCGGTCAGCGAACCACTGGTTTATCTTGTCAACGAACCGGCCCCGGCGCGTGTTGAGGTGGAGTTGTCGCCGCCTTTGCCGCCCCCACCACGTTGGAAAGCGGGGCAGGGGTTTGTCGCCGGGCTATCGCTGATGGCCGTTTTGATGGTGGGCAGTTTCTTTATCTGGCAGTCGCTGTCATCTAATCCATTGCGCGAGGCATTGCTGACCAGCGTCGCGCCATTACCTGCGCCACTGGCAGCCAAATCAATCGATGAACTGAGAAAACAAACCTCAGATGCTGAGTTGGTACGATTGGCTGGCCCGGTATTGCAAGGCAGTGGCACACAGTTGGAACAACTGACACAGTTACCGCCGTTATGGGCACAAATGCGGGGGGATGGGGTGTTATCACAAGCGCAGCAACTGTGGCCCGCCAGTCAAGAAGTCAACCGACTGAGTGCATTATGGCAACAACAACGAGAAGCCGGTGCTGCGCCATTGGTGGAGTTGAAACACTATGCATTGGCACAAGAGCGTTTGCGGCAACTGGCAGAGCGACTGAATGGATTGGATGAAAAGAAGGGACGCTATATGACGGTTTCGGAGCTGAAAACGGTGGTGTTTGCGATACAACAGCCGCTGGCAAAAACCTTACCGCTGGAAGAGTTGTTGCGTCAGTATCAGGTACAGTCCGAGTCAGGGCAGACTCCGTCATCGGCACTGCGCCAACAGATTGACAGTCGGTTTAGTCAACTGCTGAACCGCTATGCGTTGCTGGCGTTACCCAATATGGAACAGCACCCGTAGCTGAGACCGCCGTTATCCCTATAGCAACTTAGGGGTAACGGTGTAATAAATCTGCTACCTGACAAAGTTAGGGTTTTCATCAGATGATTTGAATAATTTTATACATTCAAATCAATTAATCTTGGCATTCATACAGATAAAGACACATATTTGGCAATGGTATTTGTGAAGGCAGAGGATGTCACGGCGGCACCCCTGCTACAAGCGCGTCATGTGATGAAAAGTTGCCCAAAATGAATAAACAAAAAAAGTATGAAATAGCCCCATTGAAAGATAGCAGTGAGAGCCTGCAAGGTATTGAAATCAGTGCGGAGAAAAGTGAGTGAACGCGAACGCCACGGTCCCATCTTCCCGACATGTATTTCACTATGCCCCGTTTCGAAACTTGTTTTTTGCCCGCCTCCTCACGGTATTAGGTAATGGAATCGCACCGATTGCACTGGCTTTCGCGGTGTTGGATATCGGCGGTTCCGCAGCAGATTTAGGTCTGGTGGTAGCTGCACGTTCTGTTTTCAATGTTGCCTTCTTATTGATTGGTGGAGTACTTGCGGATCGTTACTCGCGAAGTAAGGTTCTGCTGTCTTCATCTGTTATTGCCGCCTTATCTCAAGGGATTGTTGCCTGGTTGGTGCTGGATGGAACAGCCACAATTATGTGGTTAGCGGTCCTTGGGACGATTAACGGCGCGGCAGCGGGTATTGCCCTTCCTGCTTCTTCAGCAATGGTTCCACAAACAGTACCAGCACGTAACCTCAGGGAAGCAAACGCTTTTATCCAGTTGGGCATCTATGGCGGGACGGTAATTGGTGCCTCATTGGGCGGGGTTCTGACGGCTGCCATTGGGCCTGGCTGGGGATTGGCCGTCGATGCTTTGGGGTTTGCCGCTTCAGCACCGCTTTATCTCTTGATTCGCACTGCCTCGGCACAGCTCCTCGCATCGAAAACCAATATCTTGCAGGATCTACGGGATGGCTGGCAGGAGTTTATTGCTCGTGCGTGGGTGTGGACTATTGTTGCCCAGTTCACTATTGTTAATGCCGCTTTTAGCGGCGTAGTGATGATCCTTGGCCCGATAGTGGCTGATGCTTCATTTGGGCGTGCCAGTTGGGGGATTATTGTTGCCGCACAAAGTATTGGCCTGATTGCCGGTTCTTTTATTGCACTCCGCTGGCGGCCACGACGCGATCTGTTTATTGGTGTCCTTCTGGTTGCACTTTGTGCAGTCCCTATCACTCTCCTTAGTATGGTGTCTTCGACTGCCATCCTTATGGGGGCATTTTTTATTGCCGGCGTCGGTTTTGGGCAATTCGGTGTTGTGTGGGCACATTCTCTACAAACCCATATTCCACCCGAGAAACTCGCGCGTGTTTATGCCTATGATGCGATGGGGTCATTTGTGGCAATTCCTATCGGGGAACTTGCTGCGGGGCCTCTCGCTATGCATTATGGCAGCCGGGCCGTTTTGCTGGCTTCAGCCGTTGCTGTCGTGATAGCGACTATCGCCGCTAGCCTGACGCCGGCAATTAGGCGACTAAATAATGCCGCTCAGGTGAAGCAGCATATTTAGAGGCTTTGCCGCAGTTCATCAGGCGGCAAAGCTTATCCAGTGATACTGTTGGCGCTTAGCTACAATATCACTGGGGGATTACGGCTTACAGTGCTCAGCGATGATGCGAATATCTTTTGGTGTGGTACGACAGCAACCGCCAATCAGTCGTGCTCCCAGGCGCTGCCATTCCCCAACCAGATCAATCAGGTGGTTGTGTCCGCCACCACAGGCATGCCAGGTTTTGCTTACAGCATCGTAATGTTCCCCTGAGTTTGGATACACCAACAGTGGCTTGTCAGCCAATGCAGCAAACTGCTGTAGCGCCGGGGTCACGTTTTCCAGCGCAATGCAGTTTATGCCGATGGCCAGTACTTGCTGATTGCCGCGCAGTAGCGCCAGAACTTCGGTCAGGGGGGTACCGTCACTCAGGTGTTGGCTGTCGCGTAGCGTGAATGCGAACCAGCCACCCAAAGTAGGGAATTGTTGCAGTAGTGTTAGTAACGCTTGCAACTCATCGAACGATGGCAGTGTTTCACAGGCCAGCAGGTCAACCCCAGCCTCAGCCAGTGCCGCGATACGTGGCCGGTGGAAGGCGATCATCTCATCCTGTGGCAGCCGGTAATCGCCTCGATACTCAGATCCATCTGCGAGATAAGCGCCGTATGGGCCAACGGAACCGGCAATCAGCAGCGGCTCAGCTTGCGGGTGCTGATTCAAAAAGTCGTTGCGTGCCTGCTGTGCCAACTGAACGCTTTTGGCAATGAGTTCCAACGATTGTTGCTGGTCGAGGCCACGGCGCAGGAAACCCTGTGGGGTCGCCTGGTAACTGGCGGTGATGGCACATTGTGCCCCTGCGTTAAAATAGTCCAAGTGAACCTGATAAATTAGTTCAGGATTCTCAATTAGCACCTTAGCGGACCACAGCGGATCACTAAGAGAGCAACCTCGCGCCTCCAGTTCAGTGGCTAATGCGCCATCCAAAATCAATGTGCGATCAGCGCTTAAGAGCGCAGAGATAGGGTTGTTAACCGGCATGACTCTCTCCCAATGGTTGGTTTTTCCCGGCACGATGGGTCAGGTAATAGGTGATATAGCACAAGGCAACAAAGGGTAGCCCGCAGTATAGGGCGATACGTTGCTCAGGATCGAAGGCCAGACCGATACAGGCTAACAGGCACAGGCTGAAGCCTGCGATCGGCGTCAGCGGGTAACCCGGCGCGCGGTACTTCAGTCCCTCGATTGGCAGCCCACTGCGTAGGTAGTTGCGGCGAAAAACGTAGTGGGCTGCGCAGATACTCAGCCAGACTGCGACGACGGCAAAACCAGAAATCGCTGATAGTGCGACAAACACCGTATCTGGCGCGATAACACTGGTCAACAGTGCCAACAAGCCGCCGAGCATGCTAAAGATCAGCGCATTAATAGGAATGCCGCGTTTATTGATGTGGGAAAAATAAGCAGGCAGTGTTCGCTGATTGGCCAATGACCACAGCATGCGGCCAGAGGCGTAAAGACCAGAGTTAGCGGCTGACAGGATGGCAGTCAGGATCACGAAATTGAAGATATCGGCGGCATAGGGTACACCGATACGTTCAAATACCAGTACAAACGGGCTTTTGACAACCTCGGCCTGATCCATCGGGATCAACGCAGCCAGAATAAATACCGTACCGATAAAGAAAACACTCAGGCGGATCACTGTGGTGCGGATTGCCCACGGAATCGCTTTTTCTGGTTTCTCTGTTTCGCCCGCAGCGATACCGATTAACTCGGTGCCGGAGAAAGCGAAATTGACCGCCACCATGGTCATCAGGATCGGTAAGGTGCCGTTTGGCAGCCAGTCAGATTGGGTCAGATTGTGCAGGAAGGGGGCAGGTGTGCCGTCCTTCATCGGTAATAGGCCGAACATCGCCGCACCGCCCAAAATGATAAACGCCAAAATGGTGACGACCTTGATCAGTGAGAACCAGAATTCGCTTTCGGCAAAGAAGCGGGTAGTGACCACATTGAGCAGAAAAATAGCCAGACAAAAGATAAGGCACCATAACCACACCGGTGATTGAGGGAACCAATACTGCATACAGAACCCAGCGGCGGTCAGACTGGAACCGAGGGCTACTGTCCAGGTCAGCCAGTATAACCAGGCAACGGTATAGCCAGTGGCTGGGCCAAGATAGCGGGAAGCATACACGTGAAAAGCCCCGGTTTCTGGCATTGCTACCGACAGTTCACCCAGGCAGAGCATTACCAGATAGACCACCACAGCACCTATCATATAGGCCAACAGTGTGCCGAGGGCACCCGTGGTGGATATTATATAGCCGGTGTTGAAGAATAAGCCGGTGCCAATCACGCCCCCGAGAGAGAGCATCACCAGATGCCGAGCCTTCATTGTACGTTTGAACTGCCCTTCGACGGGAACAGGTGAGTGCATGATATTTTATCCGTTTAGACGTCTATATCTCTAAATGGCTGTTAGTTATACCGGCAATACCTTATGAAATCAATGCTAGATCAACAGTTATCACTTAAGAAGAGCATGGCGCGAGGGGGGAGGGGATTTAGCGCGTTAGAGGTGCGTGGTGAATAAACACCGGCACATACTATAGGGTATGTGCCGGCTTATACTGGGTTTCCGTCTTCTGGCCGGTTGATGCCACCATGAATACTGGCTTTTAGCCAAGTTGCGTAAACATCGGTAATAACAAAGACAGTTTGATCACTACTGCATTGGCGATATCCAGGAAGAAAGCACCGACCATCGGTACAATCAGAAACGCAACGTGAGATGGTCCGAAACGCTCGGTAATCGCTTGCATATTCGCAATTGCTGTTGGAGTTGCCCCCAAACCTAAACCACAATGCCCAGCAGCAAGAACGGCCGCATCATAATTCTTTCCCATAATCCGATAAGTGACAAATATGGCATACAGAGCCATGGTTAGCGTCTGCACCAATAAAATCGCCAACATCGGTAATGCCAGAGACGCCAATTCCCACAATCTCAGGCTCATCAGCGCGATTGCCAGAAAAAGGGAGAGGCTTACGTTACCGACTACGGAGACTGCACGGTCAAAAACCTGATAAAACCCGGTATAAGTGAGTAGATTACTAAGAATAACCCCGACAAATAAGACATAGACGAAGATCGGTAATTCAAATAGAGATCCCGCCAGTAACCCCGAGATATAGCGACCAGCCATCAAACAAATGGCAATCATGGCGATAGTTTCTACTAATACCAGCGCAGTGATCATCCGCCCTGACTGAGGTTTCTCGAAGGTTGTGGGTTGCAAGGCATCTTCGGCTCTGCCATTGGGAGTGGCGGAATGTTTAATGAGATAAAGGGCAATAGGGCCGGCGATCAAGCCACCTAATACCAAACCGAAAGTTGCGCAGGCCATGGCAACTTCCGTAGCATTACTTAAGCCATAATTCTCCGCAAATACGGCACTCCAAGCCGCACCGGTGCCATGCCCACCAGAAAGTGTTATGGTTCCCACCAGCAGCCCCATCAGTGGCTCCAGCCCCAGAATTTTGGCCATACCGATGCCAACCATATTTTGCAGTAACAGCAAACCAATAACGACCACAAAAAACTTTATCAATACCTTACCGCCAGCCCTTAAGCTTGCCAGATTCGCATTAAGGCCAATTGAGGCAAAAAAAGTCAGCATTAGCGGATCACGTAGTGATGTATCAAAGCTGGCTTCCCAACCGGTTGTCTGATGAATAAGCAGAAACAGTAATGCGAGCAGCAAACCACCCGCAATAGGTTCCGGGATAGCATATTTTTGTAGTAGAGGAATATTCTGGACACATTGCCTTCCTAGCAATAGCACCAGCGTTGCAGCAACGAGCGTACCATAAGCATCAAAGTGAAACATATCGAGGCCCCACACAGGTAAAATAGTGATCTGTTATTTAAGTTTTTTAAATAGGGCTAACAAACATATATTGGAGGATTCATGGTGACGCTCCTGATAACGGTGAGGCTAAGGAACTTTTTCGTGTAGGAATTCTATTAGCATAAAGAATAGCTAAATTAACGTTATCGCTTAATTAAAGCGTAGCACGACTTTCTTTTATCCTGTGTCTTTGGTGATGCTTTTCTGTATAACATGTTGTTTAAACAATAGATAATGGAATCTGGCATCACTTATTAGTTGCCTACCACCACAGAAAATAGCGGCTCGATATCATTATGAATTTGCTCCGAGCGATAAAGCCCGGAGCTTGTAATCTATTAGCTAATAAACTCAACGGCCCCGCCATTGAGATTATACATTGCGCCAACTATTTTAATTTTCCCCTCTTTCTCTAATCCATTGAGAATACTACTCCGGCTCCGTATTTCATTGATCGTATGCTGAACATTGGTTTTAGCAACGGCATCGACAAACTGATCATTTTTACCGGTTCTTTCTCCGTTAAATTGGGTTGCGTCAATTGCTGGCTTAATTTGATTTAACAAGCCGGTCAGATTACCGAGTTCTACGCCGTCGATTGCCCCCCGAACTGCGCCACACGAAGTATGCCCCAAGACCAGAACTACTTTTGCTCCCGCGGCCGCACAGGCAAACTCCATACTGCCCAATAAATCGTTATTGGCAATGTTACCGGCAATACGGGCATTAAACGTTTCACCAATCCCGGTATCAAAAAGAATTTCCGCCGGAGCCCGTGAGTCAATACAACTGAGAATAACCGCCGCGGGGAATTGACCTTCAGCACTGGCCCGTTTTTGAGCCAAATAATCATGCTGTTGCATCTTGCCTGCTCTAAAGCGGATATTCCCTTCTTTCATGCCAGCAATAATTTGCTCCGGAGTGAGTTTATCTCGCTCTTCACGCGTTAATGCTGCTGCGTAAGATATCCCTGGTGTGGCTAGAGTTAATCCACTGGCGATACCAAGCACCGACATTCCTACCGCAGTTTTTAATAGTGAGCGCCGTTGTTTGGAATGTTTAATATCTGATTGATTGATTGGGGGTTGTGACATGTTTATCTCCTCAAATATGATTTTTGGTACATTTTCATTTAGACACTATATGGAATAGCTGAATAGTGCTTATGAATGTAGCTTGCTATTGCTCAATAGTGAGCATTTCCAGATATTTCTTGTGGTATGAGTATCAATGAGTATCAATGAGTATCAATGAGTTAAGGAGAAAAACCCACGTGTGCGGGTTGGGGATATAAAGGCATTTAACGGCTAAACCCAATATTGTTATCAATTTAAGTTTTTCTTAAGTATCCATCATTACACTCCTTATTATCAGTAAAAGGAGCGATTATGAGCATGAATATTCAGGCACCTTACCAGTTGTTATTTGCTCAGAATGAGCAAGAAGAAAACGAACTGCAACAATATATTCAGCGGGAGTATAGCCGTGAGTTCAATGCCACTATCCCACATTTTTTACCTCATTTATTAGGACTGTATCGTGCCGATGGTGTCCTTATTGGTGCCTGTGGCTTGAATCGTGGTGATTTCGGGGCACTTTATCTTGAGCACTATTTGGACGCACCTATTGAGGTGGTCATTGCAACGCAAACAGGGCATTCAGTTTTACGTAATCGTTTGGTTGAAATAGGTAATTTTGCTTGTTCGGAATCGGGAAATGCACGAATTATGTTTGCGGCTATTTGCCGGTTGTTATGTGAGAACCAGCTTGATTACGTGGTGTTTACCGGTACCCGAAAATTACGCAATATTTTTCACCGATTGAATTTAAAACCACTGGAACTGGCCCCTGCGCTGGCAAATCGTCTCGGTGAAGAGGCTTTTGCATGGGGGGAATACTACCAGAGCCAACCCTGTGTGATGGTGGGGGACTTAAATCAGGGCCGCCAAGTGCTGAGTAAAACCAGCTTATTACTTTCCTTGTTTGCGCCAATGCCCAGCATTTTTACTTTTCAAAGGAGGACACAACGATGATCCTTTTTGAACAGTTGGCGAAAATGGCGGCGCAAGACCCTCTGCGCCCTGCATTGTGCGATAGTTATCAGGTGATTAACTACGGTGAATTACTGCCCAAAATAGCGGCATTGGCAGAGAGGTTCCGCCACCAGAAAATAGCGCGACTGGCACTCTTGCTGGATAACGGCATTGACTGGGCCATTATCGATTTGGCTTGCGCATTAGCCAATATTGTTATGATACCGGTGCCGGTTTTTTTCAGTAATGAACAGCAGAATTGGCTACTGGATAGTAGCGGTGCGGATGCTTTGATTGGCCCTGCACGCGCGGATTGGATAACTACCACATCATTTGAATACGCTCTGCAACGCCGCCAACCGATAGCGGTGCCCGAGTTACCACCGCATACCGCAAAAATCACTTATACATCGGGGACCACGAGCCATCCCAAAGGGGTATGCCTGAGTTGGGATCATCAGATGCAAGTCAGTCTATCGCTTATCGACAGAGTGGCTCCTGCCAATGTTGAACAGCATCTGACATTGCTGCCCCTTTCAACATTACTTGAAAACATTACCGGACTGTATGTTCCGCTGTTAAGCGGGGCATGTAGCCGTATACCGCCGCTTGCTGAAGTGGGTTTTACCGGCTCCAGCCAATTCTCCTATCAGATCCTTGCCCAAGCAATTCAACAGTGGCGCCCGCACAGCTTGGTACTGGTACCCGAGCTATTACGCTTGTTGGTGATGTTATGTGCCATAAATCCAGATCTGACACAGAGTTTACGTTTTGTTGCTGTTGGCGGGGGCAAGGTTGCCACGGATTTAGTGGCTAAATCACATCAATTAGGATTGCCGGTTTATGAAGGATATGGGTTATCAGAATGTGGTTCGGTGGTTGCCCTAAATACGCAGGGGGATATGTTGCCCGGCTCAGTGGGTAAACCATTAGCGCATTGTCAGATAAGCATCGCGCAAGATGGGGAAATTCTGATTTCTGGTTCGACAATGCTTGGCTATTTGGGCGAGCCGGCACCGGCACAAGCTGTGACGACTGGTGATCTTGGGCATTTTGATAACCAAGGTTTTCTGCATATTACTGGCCGTAAAAAGAATGTTCAGATTACAGCATTTGGTCGGAATTTTTCCCCAGAATGGGTTGAAGCCGAAGCCCAAGTTTTTCCGGCGATATCTCGTATTGTCATCTTTGGTGATGGGTTAACCGCCAATGTCGCCTTGATCCAACCGACACCCGGTTATGAAAATAGTCTTGCAGATCAAATAGCTCAACTTAATAGACGGCTGCCTGATTACGCACAGGTTCACCATTATCTTCTGGCCCAGCTAAGTGTAGAAAACGGGTTATTAACCAATAACGGGCGTCCGAAAAGGCAGCAAATTCTGTCCGAGTATCACCTCCGTATCGATCAATTAATTGCAGGGGGTAGGGTATGAATTTCTATCAACAATTACAGCATGATACTGCGGCGGATAGAGAGAAACTCCTTTCTGCTCCGGTTATAGAGGCTTGTCGTAGTGGGAATATTAACGCCGAAATGTATATCGCCTTTTTGACCCAGGCTTTCTATCACGTTAGCCATACCGTCCCTTTACTGATGACGGCGGGTGGCCGGATGAGCTCAGAGTATGAGTGGGTTCGCGGTGCTATCGCCGAATATATTGATGAAGAATATGGGCACCAGGAATGGATATTAAATGATATTCGCACTTGTGGCGGTGATGCGCAGGCCGTTCGTCATGGTCAGCCAGTATTGGCGATAGAGTTAATGATAGCGTTTCTCTACGATCATGCCTCCCGCCTTAACCCGATGGGTATTTTTGGTATGGTGCACGTCCTGGAAGGGACCAGTGTTGCTATCGCAACAACGGTTGCCCAACAGCTCAAACAAGGGCTGGGGTTACCGGAAAAAGCCACGAGTTACCTCAGTTCACACGGTGAACTGGATAAAGAACATCTGACTTTTTTTGAATCATTAATGAACCAGGTTGAAAAAGTCGAAGATCGTGCGGCGATTATTCATTCTGCCAAGGTGGTTTACCAGCTTTATGGGGACATGCTGCGTGGCCTGATGGATCAACCGCAATGAAACTCAATAATAGCCGAGTTCTACTGACCGGGGCCAGTGGCGGTATTGGCCGGGCACTGGCCCATGCATTGGCGAAACAGGGCGCGTGTTTGATATTGCACGGGCGCAATGAAATTGCCCTTACACAGCTTTTGAATGCATTACCTAATCCCGAGGATCATCAAGTATGGGTAGCCGACCTTTGTGACTCGGCGGCATTGGCAAAACAGGTTGAAGTGCTTATGGATCAACCCAGCATTGATATTTTAATCAATAATGCTGGCACCAATCACTTTGCGTGGCTTGAGGATCAAAGTGAGCAACAGATAGTACAGCAGTTATCACTGAATATTCAGGCGCCGATATTACTGACTCGAGCTTTACTACCCTATATCAGTAATCCCGGCATTATTATGAATATTGGTTCCAGCTTTGGCAGTATTGGTTATGCCGGATATAGCGTGTATTGCGCCAGTAAATTCGCCCTTCGTGGCTTTAGTGAGGCACTGGCCCGGGAATTAAGCGGTTCGGCCATCAATGTTCTTTATTTTGCGCCTCGAGCCACACAAACCACGCTTAATTCAACGGCTGTTTATGCCATGAATGCAGAGTTGGGGACAAAAAGTGACAGTGCCGAGTTTGTAGCAAAACAGGCCGTTATTGCACTGAATAAAGAAGTAACACGGCGCTGGCTTGGCTGGCCGGAGCGGTTCTTTGTCAAATTAAACGCAATTTTCCCCGGCGTTGTTGATAAAGCGCTCGCGAAGCAACACGCTATTATTGCCCGCTATGCACATGCATCCAGTGATAAGAAGGATTCGCAATGAAGACGTTAGTGTTGTTACTCACCTTTTTTGGCAGTACCGCTGTTTATGCCCAGAGTGAGTTGGTCGATATCCAGAATCAATGGGCTGTTTGCCAATATCAGGTGGCGGCAAAACTGAAAGAGTCCTGTCTGGAAAAACTCAGCGCTGTTGCAGATAAAGCCAGTTCGGCCAACGGATCACGTGCTGATCTATTAATTTGGTCTGCTATCGTTAAAAGCAGTTGGGCAGGAGAAAAGGGGGGGCTGGGAGCGTTGGATTTGGTTAAGGACGCGAAAGTTAAGCTGGAGCTGGCAATAAAACTCGATGCTAATGCGTTGGATGGATCTGCTTATACCAGCCTCGGAACCCTCTATTATCAGGTTCCCGGTTGGCCCATTGGTTTTGGCGATAAAAAACAAGCCGAACTGCTGTTAAAAAAAGCGTTGCAGGTGAATCCAACCGGTATAGATCCCAACTATTTCTATGGTGATTTCTTGCTGGAGCAAGGGCGCAAAGCGGATGCAAAAGGCTATTTACAAAAAGCACTGGCGGCCCCAGCACGTTCAGGCCGAGAATTGGCAGATAAAGGCCGTCATCAGGACATTCAACAGCGACTTGATAAACTCTGAAGTTTCACTCTAAAAGGTAGCGCCACGATGCACAGAGAACGGCATAGTATCGAAAAGATAGGCTGGCTGCGGGCCGCAGTTCTTGGCGCTAATGATGGGATTGTCTCTACCGCAAGTTTGTTATTGGGTGTCGCGTCAGCCAATGCCACACATCAAAGTATTCTTTTGACCGGCATTGCAGGTCTGGTTGCGGGTGCGATGTCGATGGCAACAGGGGAATATGTCTCGGTATCTTCTCAGTCAGATACAGAAAAGGCCGCATTGGCGGAAGAGCAAGCAGAACTGAACGCCGATTTTCAAGGTGAATATCGTGAGTTAACCTCGATTTATGTTCATCGCGGCCTTGATGTAGCACTGGCCAAGCAAGTGGCTGAAAAACTGATGAGCCATGATGCGTTAGGTGCTCACGCCCGTGATGAATTGGGGATATCTGAAATCACTACCGCTCGCCCATTACAAGCGGCCTGGGCTTCTGCGATGAGCTTCTCAGCGGGCGCAATACTGCCCTTGTTGGTGGCGTTTATTGTCACGGCTGACTGGGCAATTCCAGCCATTAGCCTGTCAGCATTGGCTTCTCTGGCTATTCTGGGGGGGATTGCCGCGAAAGCAGGCGGAGCGCCAATATGGCCAGGTATTATTCGAATTACCTTCTGGAGTGCGCTTGCGATGGGGGTATCATCGGGGGTTGGCATGCTATTTGGTTCAGTCACAAGCTGAAATCAGAATAGGGCGGTTCTGACAAGTAATCCTGATAATAGAACGTTTCATTTCAGCTAGTTAAAAGAGTTATTGGGTAACAGATACATCTTCCTCTGCTGCGAATTGGCTTAACATGTAGAAAGCTGCATCAGCCTAATTTCACCACCGTAATCCCTTTCTTCGTTTCTTGCTCAAACTTGTACAATTATTATTTTCTTGTACAAGTTTGTATTAACCCGCTATGGTTAATCTATAGGTGTTTTCGGCAAGGTAAATGGCATGGCGACATACAGTATCAGTGAGGTGGCGCAACTTTGTGGTATTAATCCAGTAACACTGCGTGCCTGGCAACGGCGTTATGGCTTGTTAAAACCACAACGTACTGAAGGTGGCCATCGGCAGTTCAATGACGACGATATTGTCCGTATCCGCACTATTGTGCGCTGGATAGAACGCGGCGTCCCGGTTAGCCAGATCAAACCTTTACTCGACGGTGGCACAGCACCTGACGACAGCACTAACTGGGTAACACTGCAACAACAGTTACTGGCGCTGATTCAGGCTCCCGCACCGCATAAACTCCGTAGCCGTATCTTTGAATTAGGGCGCGAATATCCACCTCAGGCCCTGATTGAATATGTGCTAAGACCATTACGTTCACAGCTTAAGAATGAACATCAATTGCTGCACATGCTGAGTCGTCTGCTGGATGGCGTGATCATTGAATACGCGACTTTTTGTATGCTGGGTGCACGTAAGAAGCCAGGCGAGAATGTATTACTACTGGGATGGGGAAACATCGATCCTACCGAGTTGTGGATGGCCGCCATCGTTCTGGCGAAAAACAATATGCATATCGATATTTTGCCGGGATCGCTGGAAGCTCCGCAATTGGCTATGTTTAAGGCCGAACGCTACTTTCTCTGCACCGATGGCGTACTCAATACTGCCAAGCGGCGGCAATTAGCAGCTTGGTGCGATGCAGGCTTGAATATTACGCTTATCGATAACCATGCTCTGCTAATCCTTGCTTCGGAGCACTACCATGAGTAACGCTGAAGCACTGCTGGCACGTTTTTCACAATTCTATACCACGTTGGATACAGCACGTCTGGTCGAGCTATCTGATGTTTATCATCGCGATATCCACTTTATCGATCCCGTCGGAGAACATCAGGGATTGAGTTCACTTGAAGTTTATTTTCAATTGCTGCTCAGTAACTTAAGCACTTGTAGCTTTACCCTCACTGACATTCAGCACCATGACCAACAAGCCTCTGTGTGCTGGCATATGACTTATGCCCATCCCCGTCTGCGCCGTGGCAGCTTGCTCAGTTTAGAGGGTATCAGCCAGTTACGCTTTGCTGAACAGCGGGTCATCTATCAGCGTGATTACTACGATCTGGGTGCCATGCTGTATGAACATATACCGCTGCTCGGCGGGATTGTTGTCAAATTGAAGAAGAGGCTACAAGCATGAAACACGTGGTGATCACCGGAGCCAGTTCCGGTATTGGGCAGCAATTGGCGCTCGATTATGCCGCCGAGGGCTGGCAGGTGACCGCCTGTGGACGTGATGAAGCCCGGTTGATGGCACTTGGCGCGCATGATTCGGCAATTACGGCGCGTCATTTCGACATAACCGATTTGTCTGCTACGCGTAGCGCGTTGGCGCAATGTCCGGCCGATCTGGTTATTTTGTGTGCTGGAACCTGTGAATACCTTGATAACGGTGTCGTAGAGGCTGAACGGGTTGCACGGGTGCTTAATACTAATTTTCTTGGTCCGATCAATTGCTTAGATGCCCTGTTACCACAACTGTCGTCCGGGAGCAGGATCGCATTGGTGGGGTCAACAGCCAGCATCATCCCCATGTCGCGCGCAGAAGCTTATGGTGCCTCAAAAGCTGCACTTGCCTATTTTGCCCGCAGCCTGGCCGTGGATTTGGCAAAATCCGGTATTAATGTTTCGCTGATATTACCCGGTTTTGTTGCCACACCGCTGACTGACCGCAACGATTTTGCCATGCCGATGATAATCACCCCTAAGCAGGCTTCGCACTATATTCGCCGTGGTCTGGCAAAAGGGGCCGCTGAAATTGCTTTTCCCCCACTGTTCGCCGCGCTGTTACGACTAACAGCTCTACTTCCACAAGCTCTACAACGCTGGCTTGCCAAGCGTTTGGTGAGGTAATCCAATGAGAATTGCCATTATCGGCAGCGGGGTTTCCGGTTTAACCTGTGCATGGAAGTTAGCTAAAAAACATCAGGTTACACTGTTTGAAGCCAATGATTATCCCGGTGGGCATACCGCGACCGTGGACGTCACGCTGGAAGGGCGCAGCTACGCTATCGATACCGGATTTATCGTCTATAACGAGCGGACCTATCCGCAATTTATTGCTCTGTTGGCTGAATTGGGCATCAGTGGGCAAGCCACGGAGATGAGCTTCTCGGTTACGCATCCTCGCAGTGGACTGGAGTACAACGGCCATACGCTCAATACTCTATTTGCCCAACGCCGTAACCTGCTGAATCCACGCTTTTATCGCCTACTGGCAGAGATTATGCGTTTCAATCGCCAATGTAAGAAAAACCTGGCGAATGGTGGTATTGCGGCTCAAACGGTGGACGATTTTCTGCAACAGGAAGGTTTTTCCCCCTATTTTGCCCAGCATTATTTGTTACCGATGGGGGCCGCTATTTGGTCTTCTTCAATGACTGATATGCGCCAGTTTCCATTAGCACTGTTTTTGCGCTTTTTCGATCACCACGGTCTGTTAGACATCACCAACCGCCCACAATGGTTTGTAGTGCCAGGCGGCTCGCGTGAATATGTGCGCCGCATGTTGGCCATAATGGCAGACAACCTGACATTGCACCTGAATATGCCAGTCCTGCGGGTTGAACGCCAACCACAAGGGGTGATACTTCATAGCGCCTTGGGGCAACAACATTTTGATCAGGTGATTTTTGCCTGCCATGCCGATCAGGCACTGCGTCTTCTGGCCGATGCCAGCCCGCAGGAGCAACGTGTTTTAGCTCAGTTGGGCTATCAAGCGAATGAAGTCATCCTGCATACCGATATTCGTCTGCTGCCACGCCAACGCCGTGCCTGGGCCAGTTGGAATTATCGCTTACCAGCCAGCGACGAGCATGCAGAGAATCAACTCGCCAGCGTGACTTACAACATGAATATTCTGCAAGGCTTGGATGCGCCACAGACCTTTTGTATCACACTCAACCCACAGCAACCGATTGAACCGGCGCTAATTCTGCGCCAGTTTAGTTATCACCACCCGGTATTCAATCAGACTACTGTACTGGCACAACGGCAGCGTTCGCTGATAAACGGGCAGCACAATACCTGGTTCTGCGGCGCTTACTGGTATAACGGATTCCACGAGGATGGGGTACGCAGTGCGCTGGACGTCACGCAGGTTTTGTTGCAGGAGAACGCCGCATGAATAGCGCCCTTTATGTAGGACATGTGCGCCATCGTCGCTTCAGCCCGGTCCAACACAGCTTTGATTACCAAATCTTCATGCCGTTGATTGATCTTGATGAACTGACACAATTGCCCGCGCTGGGTATTGCGTTGGAACGCTTTGCCCCAGCGTCGTTTTATCGTGGCGATTATCTGGGTGGTGGCGATATTAAACACAAAGCGCAGCAACGTATTGCACAATTGACCGGCGAAAAGTTGAATGGCCGCGTTATGCTGTTGTGCCAGTTGCGCTATCTGGGATGTTACTTCAATCCCGTCAACTTTTACTATTTGTATAACGATGATGACAAACTGTGTTGGTTGTTGGCCGAAGTTCGTAATACCCCGTGGAATGAACGCCATACCTATGCCGTAAATCCAGAAGGTACCTCAACCATAGATAAAGTTTTTCATGTATCACCGTTTAACCCGATGGACATGACCTACCACTGGCGGCTCTCTGCCCCCGCACAGAGACTGCGCATTCATATCGAAAATCACCGTGTCAGCCGCGAATTTGACGCGACATTACTGCTTTATCGACACCCTCTAACGCGGGCAACGTTGCGCCGACAGTTATGGCTTCTGCCTCTAATGACACTGAAAACTGCCACCGCCATTTACTGGCAAGCACTGAAGTTATGGCTGAAACGCACCCCTATTTACCCTCACCCCGCCACCGGCGGCAAGGATGAACGATGAGTTCCTCAGAATACACCCTCGCCGATAGCACCCCTTTTTCGGGTCACAATAAAGGTGCTCGTCGCATTATTTTTACCTTGCTACAGCAGTTGCAAGGGGGCGGATTATTGCTGCGTGAAGCAGGTGTCGGTGAAATCCAGTTTGGTGATACCCAAGCTCCGCTACAGGCTGAAATCGAGGTTTATGATCCCCGAGTTTACCGCCGAATACTGTTGGGTGGCAGCATTGCTGGTGGAGAAAGCTACATTGACGGTTATTGGAGCAGTCCTGATCTAACTCGCCTGCTTCAGTTGCTGGCCAGTAACATGCAGTTGGTCGATAAGATGGAGGCCCGTTTAAGTTGGCTGACCGCCCCTTGGCATCGGCTGGTGCACCTGCTACGTGATAATAGTCGGCGGCAGGCACGGCGAAATATTGCCGCACATTACGATCTGGGTAACCGCTTCTATCAGCAGTTTCTCGACAGTGAAATGCTTTATTCCAGCGCGTTGTACAGTGAAACGGAGATGACATTGGAACAGGCGCAACAGGCTAAAATGCGTCGCTTGTGCCAACAGTTAGATCTGCAACCACAAGATCATCTGTTGGAGATCGGTACTGGGTGGGGAGCGCTGGCGGAATTTGCCGCGCGTGAGTATGGCTGCCGCGTCACCACCACGACTATCTCGCAGGAACAGTACGTTTATGCCCAACAGCGTATTAAGCAAGCTGGATTAGAGGATCGCGTTACTCTGTTGTTTGAGGATTACCGTGAGCTGACGGGGCAATATGACAAACTGGTCTCGGTCGAAATGATCGAAGCCGTAGGCAAACGTTTTCTGCCTCTATTTATCAAATGTTGCCAGCAGTTACTGAAACCTAAAGGCAAAATGGTGTTACAGGTGATCACCATTACTGACCAGCGTTATCAGCAATACAGCAGCAATGTGGATTTTATCCAGCGTTACGTCTTCCCCGGAGGCTTCTTGCCATCGATAACCGCGCTGTGCGATACCCTCACACGCCATAGCGATCTGGTGATGTGTGACCTATTCGATATTGGCCGTGACTATGCCCGCACGCTGCAACAATGGCGTGAGCGTTTTGAGCAGAATTGGCCTTTATTACAGAATCAGGGATTTGACGAACGTTTTCAGCGCCAGTGGCGATTTTACCTGTGCTATTGCGAAGCTGGTTTTCTGGCGCGATCCATCAGCACCGTACAACTGAGTGCTGAGCGTCGATGAGATTGGGCACCGGATTTTGGCTAACCACGCTCGGTTTTGATGCCTATTGGACGCTGGCCATTATTTGGCGTGAACAAGTAATGCTTTTTCTACTTCTAGGCGCTGCGCTGGCACTGATATTTACCCCGCGGCAACAGCGTATATGGGTCCTGTTAGCGGCGCTACTGGGTATTACCATGGATGCGTTTTGGTGCTATCTCGATATCTTTAAATTTGCTGGCGGGGGCGGTGTTCCCATATGGATGTGCGCATTGTGGCTTACTTTCACTAGCTGGTTTTATTGGCTACTGAGACGGATTATCCCGACGGTGAAAACAGTTGTGTTGTTAGGTGCGCTTACCGGCCCACTAGCCTATGTCATCGGCTGGAAATTGAATGCGATGACCCCACAAATCGCACCTGAAATGATGATCCTCACCCTATCTTTAGGGTGGGCTATTTATCTGCCAGTTGTCAGTTGGCCAATACTACGCAGGAGAATTGAATGAAGATGCTGTTAACTTTTCTTCTTTGTCTGAGTACTCAGGTGGCACAGGCCAGCGATTGGAGCACGTGGCCGACGGTAGGCAGTGCCACGCTACGTTGGGGGCCCTTTGATATTTATTTTTCAGTATTGCGTACACCGAGCGGACGCTATGAGGAGGGGGGATGGCCGCAGGCACTGAGTATTAACTATCAGCGTTCTATTACCCAAGAAGAGCTGGTGAACGCTACACAAGAACAATGGCAAGCCATGAAAATCAGCGTGTCTGCAGCACAGCAGCAGCGTTGGCTCAAGCAGATAGCGACGATATGGCCGGCAGTAACCTCTGGCAGCCAACTCACTTTCGTGGGTGATAATACTGGCGGACAATTTTATTATCGCGCGCCATCTAATCCATATATTAAGCCGATTGGTGATCGTTTCGACCGTGCTTTCCGAGATGCATTTCTCGCTATCTGGTTGTCACCGACGACACAATATCCTGACTTGCGGCAACAATTGACTGGAGGTATCTGATGAATATCAAAAGCCTGTTACTGGCTTTCCTGTTTGTACTGGCTGGATGCAGTGCAGATATCAATGACTATCAAAACAATAAACCTACTTTCGATTTGTTCGGCTACTTCAGCGGTGAAACCCGCGCCTGGGGAATGTTGCAGAATTATCAGAATAAACAGACTCGCCGTTTTGAGGTGGTTATCCAGGGCGATGTTGTCGGCAATACCCTGACGCTCAACGAGAAGTTTGTTTTTGCTGATGGCGAGCGCCAGACCCGAATCTGGCGCATCATCAGAAACGCTGATGGCAGCTATCAGGGGACGGCAGGGGATATCATTGGCGTGGCCCATGGTTATACCGCAGGTAATGCTTTCAACTGGCGTTATGATATGGACGTGAAAACAGAGAACGGCAGCATAAAACTACACTTTGATGACTGGCTATATCGCCAGGATGATACCCATTTGTTCAACCAGACATCACTGCGCAAATTTGGTGTTGAAGTCGCCAAAGTGACACTGTTTTTTGAAAAGAAAAGCTAACGTTCTGTTGTTGGGTGCAATAATTCATCGAGTAAAGTATGTGAAGAGGAGATTTAACGATGAAAGGAGCGATTCAATTTATTAATATTTTCGCCATGGTGTTGTGATTGATCCTGTCGCGTAAATAACAACGATGACGAATCTCGATGAGAGCGTTTGTTATTCTCAATAGCGTATAACATTATCTCAATTTCACTGATGTTAACATCGCGATTAATTTCATCGTTTATCAGCGATAGCCCCCGTTATGGTCAGATAAAATGATAAATAAAGCCTATTATTCAATTGAATCTTAATACTACGACGTACTGAATTATGTGCTTTACTTAGAGTAGTCATTGTATTTAATGAGGTTACAGTCAGTTATTCATCGGGCTTTTGGGTCGCTAATGTGGCTGTTCTAAGCCCGTCATCAATACACAATTTCTATTTTTATTTGCCGAATCTGCGAAATAAAAACCAAAAAGGAAGGTTGTATTATCATGACTCAGATTTTCACTTTAACATTATCCCCTTCGCTAGACAGCGCAACAACGACGCCCAAAATCTACCCTGAAGGAAAACTACGTTGCACGGCACCTATTTTTGAGCCGGGTGGTGGCGGTATTAATGTCGCTCGTGCTGTTGTTTATCTTGGTGGTCAAGCTCATGCAATTTTTCCTATTGCTGGCCCTACAGGGGAGCACTTGAAAGAATTGCTTGATCGGGAAGGTATTGAGACGAAAACGCTGAAAACGCAGGATTGGACACGGCAGAACATGCATGTCCACGTAGACAACAGTGGTGAACAGTATCGTTTTGTTATGCCAGGGGCACGATTGAGTGATGCTGAGTTTGATCTACTGGTACTACAAGTGCAAAACATCCCTTCAGAATCGATTTTGGTTATTAGCGGTAGTTTGCCGCCAGGTACTGGTATTGAAAAATTAGTTCACCTGATTCAGCAGGCTAAAGCTATGGGATTGCAGTGCATCATTGATAGCTCTGGCGATGCATTAAAAGCGAGCTTAGATTTGGGGGGGATTGCCTTGGTAAAACCTAATCAGAATGAGCTATCGGCCCTTATAGGGCGGGAGTTGAAGCATCCTGATGATGTACGCCATGCTGCTAAGGAGTTGGTTAACCGTGGCGCTGCCGAGCGAGTCGTGGTGTCGCTTGGGCCACAGGGAGCATTGGCAGTCGATCGTGATAACTGGGTACAAATCGTTCCCCCGCCGGTGAAGAAGATGAGTACCGTTGGGGCAGGGGACAGTATGGTTGGCGCAATGACGCTGAAACTGGCAAAGGGTGCAGACCTGTTTGAGATTGTACGTTTTGGTGTTGCAGCAGGTAGCGCGGCAACACTTAATCTTGGCACTCGCCTTTGTTCATTGGAAGATACTCAACGCCTGTATGACTATATTTGTAAGAGTTCGCATCATCCTATCAGTTGGTAATGAACCGGATACCAGCTCGTGGCCTGGATGCGTGGGCAACGCGTTTAGCTAACAAAGAAAATCCGCAACGAACTGAACTCAATGCCCTAAATATTTGGGGCATTTTTAGGGCTGAAAATGGGTTTTAAATTTATACCTTGGTGCTTTCATACTGAACCCAACTGAATGTTGCAATCAGTTCCCGAGGAGGGGGCCTAAGCTGGAACCCCAGAAATTTCCGCTGTGTAAATGCGCCAACATTCGAACCAGTCTGCACCATTACTTACGCGGGTTATCAGTGCTGTTGTCCGACGGCTGGCGCGATTTTATCCGGACAAAGAACCTATACATGATCTCGCAGTGAGGCTTTCTGTCCCTAGCGATTGATACCTATTTCTTAGTCAGCCAGGGAGATGTAGTGCTCCAGAAGATGATATCTGCGCCAAGATAATTGTCGGCAAATTGTACAAACTCATCCTTGCTAAATGGCTTACCCGTATTGGGGTTCTTGTAGGTCAAGGTCGGCTCCTGCACTGCCATGGCAATGAGTGCTAGCTTACTTTTGTATTTGTTGAAGAACGGATATGAGTTCTTCATTTGCGCTTTGCGGTTGGGAACAATATCTGGGCCGCCAAGTCCAATATTATTGGCACTCGCGAACTCAAACAGCCGGCCCATGTAATTGTGGTCGTTGTTCCATTCGCACGGCCAGAAATTGACATATTGCACCACATGGGATTTGGTGAACACCTTTCGCGCAAAGGTGAGATTTTCCATTTCGCCTGCAAAATAGTTATCGCAGGAAAATCCCTTGGGTAGCTTTTTCTCGTCAAGATCAATGGCTGTTTCGGGTAGGTTCACACCATAGACTCGACCATCGAAACGCTCTGCAATCGCTGCCAACAGAGCCTGATAACGTTGGCGCACAGCAGGATCCCATTGCTGTGCCACCCAACCCGAACCACTCGGCTTTCCTTCGCCAGGATTATCAAATTGTGGCGATATCCCCCCACCGTATCTGGCATCATTCATCAGATAATCAGGAACGTACCGGGCATTCTGTTCGAAAAACCGATCCTGGATCTGGATGAAAAGTTTTTTATTGGCTACCTTAAGACGAGCCAAGTCCTTCTCAATCTGCGAGAAGTTGTATTTGTTCTTCTCAGGTTCGAGTGAACGCCAATTGTAAACGATCTGCGCACCGCCAATATCGCTACGTGCGATAATGACTGATGCCGCTTCGAGGTCGCCAGAGCTGGTATAGACAAAGTTTTCTGGCATTTTAGCTAATATGGGCAGTGTCGCAGTAAGCAGTGTTATTGCGACAGTGAGCCTAATGCTTTTGGTCACGAGATTATCCCTTTTTGAAGGTTCGGTTAGGGGGACATGACTTTTACACGTCCCAGACTGGTGAGTTATCAATGTGATATAAACCCACAATCAGACCCAGCCAAGCAATTTTTCCCCATCTGGACGCAGCTCCCCATTTGGGGGATACATGTCTGTAGCGAGTTTCATGGGGATCACTGAATAATAGATGAATAGCCTAAGTTTTCATTACAAAGCCATTTTTTTGCAATAAATTTGGTTCAATCATGATATGTTTGCAAAATTAATCACTCGCGATTGCACGGGAGACATCGACTATGTTGGACAAGTCTGCATTATTACGCGTTAGCGCGCTGACGGCATCCTTGATGCTGGTTGCCTGTAACCAGAATTCCGGTGCCAGCACTGCTGCGGTTGGAAATATACAATCCCGCGAGCAGGCGGTCTTGCCGACCACGGCGATTGAACAGAATATACCATCGGCTGTGACAGTCGCGGCTGAAATACCGGCGGGATGCCGGATCCAGTCATCCGGCGAGTGGAAGGCATCTGTATATGCGCAGCCGCCCAGGCTTATAGTGTCAGGCGAGGTTGAAACTTCTACCGGTGGATATGAGGTCATGCTTGAGCGTGGCGGGGCTGGTCTCAATCCAGCTATCGTAATGATGGAACTGAAGGTCGTCCCGCCGCCCGCCGACGCGATGGTATCGCAGATGATTACACCCCATTCGGTAAAGACTGAAGTACCTGACATGAGTCGTGACCTGACGCGAGTTGTTATCAACTGTGGTGGTGGAAAGCTCGCGGAGATAGCAGAAATCTCGGTGCTGAACTGAGCAACCCATTGAATGATGTCGCGGGAGCTGTGGCCAATTTGACTGTGCATTCGCTGAGCGATTGTGAGGTGGAAGAGTTCAGTTTTGCCCCGCGCGCAGCTGACACGCACGTTCAGGGCTATGGTCTGCGTGTTGGAAGGATTTAAATACAGTGCCACTGCCCTGCTCATAGATCACAATATGTGACCGCACTTGTTTGAAATCCTTCGAATTAACCAACCGGCGGCCAATGTTTTGCCATTGGCCGGTAATGCCGAAAGAGCTGTGTTCCGTGGCAGTGGTGGCCCAGCGCCGCCTCGGCCCTGGGATACGTATCCAGCCACGCCTGCCCATTTTCGCTGTCAAAGAAGGCCTTCACTGTTCCCAGACTCTGATTACCCATCGAAGCATATTTGACCAGTGATTTATAGCGGTCCAGGTCGCCACGGACCTGAAGTTGCTCAAACAATGCGTTGGCTTCTGCAAGCAATAGCGGTTCCCGCTTTTTCTTCTCCCGCACAGTTGCTTTCAGTACTTTATTTCTGGTCACTATGTCAGCAAGCGTTCGCCGTCCTTGTTCCTTCCAATTTCCAGTTGCTGCGCGAACATCGTTTGGAACCAGGCCACAGGCATATAGCACTGATAGATCACTTGCACACTGCCATCCGTTCTGCTCGCCAGTGTCCACGTCGTCTTGTCACACACTTTGCGGGTATCCAGTACCTCCCCCATGAGACGCGAGTCATTCGGGGAGGCAGTCATCGCGCGAATGGTACCTTCCTGTTGTAATAGCTGGCTCAAGAGATAGCGGGTCAAAATGAAGACATTACTAACATCGGGGTGTACTAATCAACGGGGAGCAGGTCATAGGGGATGCAAGCAGGCTCCAGAAACTGCCAGAATAAAGTTTCATAAAATGGTTTCTATATAGTCGGTACACCTAAAGTATTATGTATTAATACCCTGAATAAAATGCAAAAAAACTTGATTTATAAGAATCATTCTGTATTTCTATACATAAGATATACTTATCTATATTTGCATAATAACTATATTTTTTATTAATACAATCACCAAATGCAGCCATTTTTTTCAGTGCCCAATGATTTTTAAGAACATTCCCACCCCATAATGCCTAACAGTTCAATTGCAATATTAAAGGCTTTGCTTTTGGTTTTAAATCCTGCTCCAGAATGAAATAAAACTTATATAATTCATTTTTTTTGATTAGTTCAGGATTTAATTTTTTTAAGT
Source organism: Yersinia sp. 2541 StPb PI (assembly GCF_052217145.1). Taxonomy (NCBI): domain Bacteria; kingdom Pseudomonadati; phylum Pseudomonadota; class Gammaproteobacteria; order Enterobacterales; family Yersiniaceae; genus Yersinia; species Yersinia sp. 2541 StPb PI. Next base: position 805,452 of record NZ_JAZGQB010000001.1, read on the forward strand.
TAAAAAGTTGTCGGTGTATCTCTTTTTTAAACAATGTTTTATAGTGCTTAACTATTTTTAAAAACCAATCTCTGGTCTGAATGTTTTAATTCAGCTTCTTTCCTTGCTATCTGAGGGAGGAGGCAAGGTGTATGTATGCAGAATTTTTCTATTGTCGTTAATAATAAATACTTAGAGTTAGGTCTATTCGAATTGTTAAATCATGTATTACAAAAATCTGGCTATGAAGGTGCTGTTAATGTAGAACCTCAATTTTACTCTGAAAATGACTTTTTATTCATAGATGTCAGTAACATTGACCGATTTAATGTATTGAGTAGTGCAGCTAATAGTATTTTATTTGATAAAGTATTCATCATAACATCTAGATATGATTATGATTTTAATCGTTTTTTTATTGAGATGGAAACAAAAGGAAAGGTTACACTTCTCTGTTTTGATGATCCATTATCTATTTTAGAAAAAAAAATCATGTCAGTCCTTAAGCGAAAGAAAAAGTATACCAATCAGTTAAGTTTTTCACTTGGTGATTTAACATTAAGTAATTACATAAAAAAAATAAATCTAACAAAACAAGAGGTTATTATAATCACTTATTTTAAGTGTGGTTTACCCGGACATGCTGTAGCAAAAATACTAAACAAGAGTGAAAAAACAGTAAGTGCTCAAAAGAGATCGGTAATGAAAAAAATTGGGGTGAGAACTAATGCAGAGTTATTACAAAAACTCCAAATAAATTAATAATTTATTTGAAAAAATACATCTTGTGGGAAATTTCCTACTAAATTCATCCTTTTCGCCTATATTAATATCTATATGTATTAAGTAGATTCAGGATATCGAATAGCTTAAAAGCAGTAATGAGATATTCTAATTTTTCCTGTTAATATTAAGTTATACCTATTTATAGGTATGACTAATTGTCAGGCCTAAATCTAATGAGAGTACACCATGAATAAAGTATTTAAAGTCATTTGGAATAGTGCCTTAGGCCGCTATGACGTTGCATCTGAAATATCTAAATCAGGAAAAAAAACTAAGTCACTTTGCTCGGGAACTGTCGATACAACTTTAGGTTTAACGACCCCCTCTCGCCTGAGCCAAATTGCCATCACCTTGATGTTCACATTAGGGGCGAGTTCTGTCTTTGCCGCAGATATTAGCGTACCGGTATTTACGCCTGATGTAGAATTTGAACAGACCTTCACAGGGACTGGCAATACCTTAGTAGGCAGTTTTAGCAATATCGCTAAGGGCGATATTGGTTTTAAAAACAGTAAACTGGGTGATATTCCCCCGGGGAACTTCCTCTATGGTGCTGAGAATCTGATCAGTAAAAACATTTTCAACTTAGGTGAGATGGTTACTGAAACTTTCCTTGACCCGAAAGGCACTGGCGCATTAATTACTATTAATGTGTATAGCAGTACTGCGATGTCAATTAAACCACTTGCCGATTTTGTGGTACCTGTTTCTTATGCGGTTGGTGAAAATGGCCAGTATGTGAATCGCAACTTATTCCATGTGCAGGATAGCAGTGATCTGACCGTGGCTGTCGGCAGCACGGCCGCAGGTTGGGTTAATGACAGCAATAACTATTTTAACGCCATTCTTAAAGGCAGTCTGAAAAGTGAAGCAGCAACAACGACTTCTTCAGGATTCTATGTTGACTCTACTACATCGGCCCAGAATACAGTCTTAAATTATAACGCCAAAACTGTAGTCAACCTGGGTAATAACAATAATAACATTCGCGATAGTAGTACCGCGGTGGCCAATTCGGTGCTTGATGACTTCGTCGGTACCTTCACCAGTCCCTATTTAGGGGCCCAAAATGTTCAAAATTTTGCTGATTTCCAAAAATACAACAATGACTTGATTGCAGGTATTAAAAGTGGTGCGATCGTGCTGGACAGCAAAGGTTATCAAGCCGAGCTGGCGCGGGCCTATTTCACTAACGGTTCCAATACTTCACCAAAAGTCACCCCGATCTATCTTGATATGGGGATTGATGCTAATGATGCCGTAAATCACATTGTCGATTCTGACCGTGTTGCCTTTATTCATGGTGATGGTCAGCATGCCATTGTGAATATTGGTGCTGATGCCAATATTCAGGCGTTCAATACGGATATTTCACTGGTGCGGCTGGAAGACGGTGCAACCCTTAATAACGCCGGGACTTTGGGGTCAACTTCTGCAACAGTTCGTGGTACCAATATTATTTTTGCCACTGACAGTACGGTTATTATTGACACTACTGGGGTACTGGATGCAGGGACTAATCCTGAGATGCTGGACTTCAAGCCCACACCTACCTCAACATTGCCGTTGTACATAGCTAACGGCAGTCATACCGCTATTTTAGCTAATGGAGCTTCGTCAGTTACCAACAATGGTGTGATTAATACCGCTTCTCGTGGGGCAAGCGCTTATACTCGCGCGGCGGTGATCGATGGCAACTCATCCTTCGTCAATAACGGCGCGATCAATATTGCTTCAACTATCGATTTGTCTCCTGCAGCAGGTTATTTGAATGAGGGGGTGAGTGTTCAGAAAGGCTCTACCTTTGAAAATAACGGTACCGTCTATGTGGGCCGTCAATCACAACGTTCGTTAACTGACGTGGTCACTGACCTGGCCATTAAGACTCAGTCTTATGCCGTTAGATTACTGCAAGATACCGTTAACTTGAGCAATATCGCTACCTTTACCAATAGTGCGACCGGTAAAATCGTGATTGGCAGCAAAACTGAAAACTCTACAGCTATTGCTGCACAAGGAGCGAGAACAGTAGTCAATCAAAACGGCACTATTGAGCTCAACGGTGCTGGCGCGGTATCCGGACAAAATGCAGGGCAGAATATCGGTATCTCTTCCAGCGCTAACGCCACGAATATCTTCAATAATGGTGATATCGTTATAAATGGTATCAATACCGTCGGTATCAAAGTACTGACCAACAGTTCAGCCACTAACGCCGGTAACGTTTATGTAAATAACGGGCTTGATGCTGCCACTAAACTGGCGAACTACGGTATTCAGGCGGTTGGTGCGGGCGCGGTGGCTAATCTCTCTGGTGAGGTAAAGCTGGCGGGCGATGGTGCTATTGGGGTGGTTGCTGAAGATAAAGGTACCATTAATGTCTCCGGTACCGGTCAGGTTGAGTTTGTTTCAGGTAAAAAACAGGTGGGCTACCTGATTTACGGTACGGGCTCTAGCGTCAATAACATTGCCACGGGTGATGAAACGGTTTCAACCGAAGGCTCTACACTGTATCGCGTTGATAAGGGTGCCAGCTTTATCGGGACCACAGCCTCAACCATGAATGCCACCGGTAAAGATTCTTCTCTTATTCAAGTCACCGGTGTTGGCAGTACATTTAACTCCGGCGCGTTAGATATGGTCCTGTCTGGCGAGGGCTCTACTGGGGTAAAAGTCGAGGGTGGCGCCAGCGGCACCATCACGGCAGATGCCAGCCTGGAATTGAGCGGTGATGGGGCTACTGCCGGGATCGTCGATGGCAACTACTACGGCCTGGATGGTATTGCCACCGGTGCTACCGGAAAATCTGTCTTAACCAGTTCGGCGGTATTGACCACCGGTAACACCGCGTCTGGTGCCTATGGCTATATCGCCCGTAATGGCGGTGAGCTTATCCACAATGGCTCCATTGATTTTACACAAGCAGGCAGTACTGGCGTGCTGGTAGACGGCGGGATTCTGACCAACCAAAACCTCATCACAGTCAATGGGACTGCGGTCAATATTCAGGGTGCTAACTCTACCGTGAATAACAGCGGTACCGTCAACGCAACCGACGGCACCGCCGCTTATCTGCTGGGTGCGGGGGCGAGCCTGACCTTATCCGGTAACGGTGAAACCAAAGCGGGCGGCACTGCCCATGGTGTACTGCTTGATACCGGTGCCACAGCACTGACCGTGGATGGCGCAACCATCACCATGACGGCGGGCGGCACAGGTAATGCGATTGAAAACAAAGCGGAAATTACCGGCATTCAGTTAAAAAACACCTCGCTGACGGTGGGTAATGGTGCAGGTATTCGTACCGGTGCCTCCCTGGCGGCAACCAACTCTGGCACGATCAATGTCAACGGCAGCGGTACCGGTATTCTGTTTGCCAACACCGGCGACACCATCACCGATAATACGCTGGACATGTCCGACTCGGCCGGTCTGGTGATTAACGTCAATTCAGCCGCGGGCAAAGGGATTGTCACCAACTCCCGTCAGGATCTGAAAACCGGTGCCAGCGTAAACGTCAATGATGCCGCAGGCGGTGCAGCCCTGATTGTCAAAGGCACTACCGGCCGTGTCGAGCAGTCCGGTAACCTGATATCAACATCACTCACCAGCCCGGTGGTGGACATCAATAACGGTTATGTCACCAGCTTCGTCAACAGCGGTACCATTCAAGCCAACAGCGCCACCCAGCAGGCTGTCGTAACCAATACTGGGACGGGTCTGGCATTTACCAACGCCACGGGTGGCACAATTGTTGGCAAGGTGGATCTGTTAGCGGGCAACAACACCGTGACCCTGATGCAAGGCAGTAAAGGTACTGACTTCACCACCGGCAGCGGCGATGATGCCTTCATTCTGAAAGGGCTGACATTAGCCGATACCGGCGTGTTCAGCTCACTGAACGGCGGTACCGGCAGCGATACGCTGACGCTGGACAGTTCGCTGTATACCCTGAGTGATGCTGATGCCATCCAGAATATGGAATACATCAACCTGATCAATAACTCAACGCTGACACTGGACAATGTGCTGCTGGCGCTGGGTGACAGTCAGGATGACAATGCCAACACCGGTTTTAATCTGGGTGACGGCAGTCTGTTGCAGGTTAATAACCTGAATGCCGTGAGCTTTAACAGCAAGTTGAACGGCCTCGGCACGATGGCCGTTAATACCGCCGGTAATGCCTTTGATTTTACGGCCAATGCGGCACAGAACGCCTTTAACGGGGTACTGGCATTAGGCCACGCCACCTTTGAACTGGCGGCGGATAACACGGCAGCATTAGTGAATGCCACCCTGAAACTGGGCGCGGACAGTATCACCACCGTCGGTGACGGTGTGCAAACTATCGGTGGGTTGGCCTTTGACGGCGGTACGGTGAAATTTAACACCGGCACTCCGGGTGAGACGGTGGCGAAAAGCACTATCCATACCACCAAAGAGATGAACCTACTGGGCACCGGGACGGTGGTGGTGGACATCGACAGCGTCGACAACAGCCAGACGCCGGTCAATCCGGTACTGCCCATCATGGAGCAGGATGATGCCAATACCTTGCTGCAACTGGCGGTGAGTGATGTGGCCGTGCAGGGTAATGGCGGCAATCTGGTGCTGAAAGACCAGGATGGCAATGTCATTACCGATGCCACCACGGCCGATATTGCACAAAATGGCACCACGGTTGCCAAAGGCACTTACGATTATCGCCTGAGCAGCGGTACGGGTAACGACGGTTTGTATATCGGTTACGGCCTGACCGAAGTTGAACTGCTGGGCAGCGGTGCAGATGCACTGGCGCTGTATGCCACCAATAAAACCGGTCCTGCGGCGGATTTGAGTGCCAAAGTGACGGGCAGTGGTGAGTTGGCGATTGATACCGGTGCAGGAAATACGGTAACACTGTCCAATCTGGACAATGATTACACCGGTTCTACCGATGTACGCAGCGGCACCTTGCAGATGCTGAATGATAATGTGTTGGGGAATACCTCGCTGTTATCACTGGCAGCAGATACCGCCTTTGACATGAAGGGTCACAGCCAAACCGTGGGCGAACTGAACAGTACTGCGGGCTCAACGGTTGATCTCAATGGTGGCAGCTTAACCTTGAGCCAGGGCGGTGTGTCTGAGGGTGAACTGACCGGCAGGGGCGCGCTGACGATTGCCGCCAATGTGCTGAGCGTTAAGGGTGCCAATACTGGCCTGAGCGCGGTGACCACCATTACCAGTGGCGCACAAGCGTTACTGAACAATGCAGCGGGTCTGGGCGATGGCAATATCGTTAACGCCGGTCTGCTGACACTGAAAGGGGCTGCGGGCCAGTTAGCAAATGCTATCAGTGATGCCGGCAGTGTGGTGCTGGAAGATAGCAGCGACATCACATTGAGCGGTGATAACAGCCTGTTCAGTGGCCTGTTTGCTATCACGAACGGCAGCCAGTTAACTGCTTCTCAGGCAGAACATCTGGGGACGGCGGCGGTCACCAACGACGGCGCATTGGTGCTCAATAGTGCGAGTGACTGGTTGCTGGCCAACAGCATTAGCGGCAGTGGCAGCCTGACTAAAAACGGCACAGGCACCGTATCGTTGACACAATCTGCGGCCTATACCGGCCAGACAGATATCAATGCGGGTGGCCTGATGTTAGGCAGCAGTGCTGACCCCATGACGCTGGCAAGCCAGCAGGTGAATATAGCCAGCGGTGCCTTTATGGGCGGTTTTGGTGGTGTAGCGGGCGCGGTTGATAACCAGGGCGTGCTGTTTGTGGGCAACCCAACGGCACCGGTGGTACCGGCGATGGGACGTCTGGCCCCGGCCAGTAACATCTTTACCGTTGGCACTGACTTAACCAACAGCGGCACGGTATTTATCGGTAACAAAACCAGTGACGGTACGGGCACCACCGGTAACCAATTAGTGGTCAACGGCAACTATATTGGCAACAACGGTCTGCTGCACTTCAACACCGCGCTGGGCGACGACAGCTCTGCCACCGACAGCATGATTGTGAACGGCAACACCAGCGGCACCACTAACGTAAGCGTAGATAATGCGGGCGGTACGGGCGCTAAAACCTTAAACGGTATTGAGCTCATTCAGGTGAATGGTCAATCCGACGGTGAGTTTGTGAACCCTGGCCGTATCGTAGCGGGTGCATATGATTACTCACTCGTACGTGGGGTGGGTTCAAACGCCAGTAACTGGTATTTGACCAGCCTGAGTAATTTGCCGATTGATCCAGAGAACCCGGTTGATCCAGAAAATCCAGTGGGCCCAGGCGAGGAAACTAAACGTCCTGAAGCCGGCAGCTACACCGCGAACCTGGCCGCAGCCAACACTATGTTTGTGACGCGTCTGCACGATCGTTTGGGTGAAACACAGTATATCGACGCCCTGACTGGCGAGCAGAAAGTGACCAGCATGTGGCTGCGTAACGAAGGCGGACATAACCGTTCACGTGACACCAGTGGTCAGTTGAAAACCCAAAGCAACCGCTATGTGATGCAATTGGGTGGCGATATCGCCCAGTGGAGCAACGATGGTCTGGACCGTTTACACCTGGGTGTGATGGCCGGTTACGGTAATAGCAAGAGCGACACCCACGCGAAATCGGGCTATAAGTCGAGTGGTTCGGTTGATGGTTACACCGCCGGGGTGTACAGCACCTGGTATGCCAACGACGAAGACAAGTCGGGCTTGTATGTTGACGGTTGGGCGCAGTACAGCTGGTTTAACAATAGCGTGCAGGGCGACGGTCTGGCGACGGAAGAGTATAAATCGAAAGGGATCACCGCGTCGGTCGAGAGCGGCTACACCTTTAAGATCGGCGAGAATAAGTCTAAGAACGAAACGTACTTTATCCAGCCGAAAGCCCAAATCACCTGGATGGGTGTGAAGGCTGACGAGCACCGTGAAGCAAACGGTACTCAGGTGAGTGGTCAAGGCGACGGTAATATCCAGACCCGTCTGGGGCTGCGTTCTTATATGAAAGGCCACCACGAAAGTGATAATGGCAAGGATCGCGAGTTCCAACCGTTTGTGGAAGCCAACTGGATCCACAACACCAAAGATTTTGGCACCAATATGAACGCGGTTGAAGTGAAACAAGCTGGCGCGAAGAATATCGGTGAACTGAAAGTGGGTGTTGAGGGGCAATTGAACAAGCAACTGAATGTCTGGGGTAACGTTGGCCAGCAATTGGGCGACAAAGGTTACAGCGATACTGCAGTGATGTTAGGGGTGAAATACAACTTCTAATAAGAGTGACACAAGCTGAATAGTGGCACTTCGGTGCCACTATTCATCCACCGAAAATAAGTTATAGTCCATTTTTAATATAGATAGAATAGTAGAGAAAGGATGCATCGTATTATGCGGGTTATTATTTCAGGCTATTGTAGTTTGACACGCTTTTCACTAGAGATAATCCTTAAAGAAATAATGTCAATCCAAAAAAAACAAATAAGTATTAATGCAGATAAATATGTATTGATAGATAACAAATATATAAAAAAAGATGAGAGAGATATATATATCCTGGATGTAGATAATAGCTCTCTTTTTGATTCATTTAAAACCATTGAAAAAATAAGGAAGTCAAGTCCCCTTTCTTTTATTATAGTGCTTGGTAGAAAAAATGAAAAGATGGGAGGCTATAGCTATTTGTCCGTTGTGGCTGATTGTATACTTTGTAAGACAGCATCTATAAAAACAATTAAAAACATGTTAATTGTTTTTTTAACTTCAAGTGAACCTCCTAAAAAATTTCATCGAACAAAATTAGTCAAAAAGTTAATTAGTTACTAAATCCAATACGGCACTATTGCAAAAATAAGATGATGGTAAGATAAATCTCCATTTTGGCCGAAGGAGTAAAGCACGACCCCATTCACAGGTCGGCATTTTCAGAGTGCTATTATTCTCTGGTCTGTACGCTGGTACTAAAACTGTGCTTAGTTGTTAATTCTGATTTGGGAGTCATGACAATTAAATAAGCATTACAAAGCCATGCGAAGTAAATAAGTTAAGTTCTCGCTGGATTTGAAAGTTATCTTTTAAATTTACAGGGAATGTTTTGCGCGGGTATGGAAAATATAAATAATAAAAACAATGCATTTTTAATAAATATATTGTTTGAGGCGAGGTCAATGAAACCTAATAATCTACGTAAAGAAGAAGTCATGGGCATATTGGAAGAAACTTGTAATGTTCTGAAAGAACAGTTTGGTGGATCTGTCCCCCCAGTGGGCAGTTGGCCAAAAACCAGAGAGTTGGCTGATAAAGCGCATTTGGATATTTATACTGTAAGATTAGTATTAATGAAGTTGGTTGATGAGAACAGAGCCAAGATGTCTGAAACTAAAGTGTTGAATTCATTACGCTGGTTTATTACTCAGACAGCAGAAGAATAGAGGCGACGATCCCATGGGCTTGTTGCAAATAATGAGAGCCGGTGACTCTCCTCATCGATGGGTGGGATAATTGGCCCTGTCGCATTAACAGATCGAGGTCGGCAAAATAGCACTGCCTATTTTTTTATAGCGGCCAACAGATAAAATTGTTCTGCCGGTGACAATCCGTCGCCAGCAGGATGATGAAGTTGTCCTTTGCGTATCATCTGTACCAGCTCAATACCCGCCAACAAGGTCTGTGCCCGTCGAAAGGAGTTGAATCCCAGCATCGTGCGTATCCGACGTTTGATATTCCGGTGATCTTGCTCGACAAGGTTGTTCAGGATCTTACTTTGCCTGACGGTAATCGCTTCCTCATCGGGTTTGTCGGCATTGAGCGTGGGCAAAGCTGCGGTGTTAGCACCACTTTTATCGATAGTGACTACCTAGGGTTTATCCTGGTGACGAATGGCCTTGCCGAAGAAACGCAGGGCTGCGGGGGCATCACGTTTGGCGGTCAATAGAGCGTCGATAGTCTGGCCATTGGAGTCCACAGCATGACACAGGTATTTCCACTGGCCGTAAACACCGACGTCCCACGCTGCGCTTGTGCCGACTGAAAGCCTTATATAGCAAAGGGGTTCCCAGCGATACAGGGTAGAATGGCCAACGATAATACCGCGTTCTGCCATCATCTCTTCTAGGTTGCGTAGACTCAGGGCGTAAGCGAGATACCAGCGAACACATTGGGCGATGATATCAACGGGTAGTGCAGACGTTTGAAGGCTTTTCTTATCAGAGACATTTCAAATAACACCTTAAAACTGTATGTTAACCGACGACAGCTTCATGCAACAGAGCCACTTAGCTTCCACTGGGCTAACCAGCAGAGCCAAAACAGTTTAAAAACATAACTTCACTTAGTCATTCATCCACAGTTCGTGGGGAAAATAAGAATACGTCGATCTTAAATATAGCTATTTATACGGGACGTATAAAAGTTTAACTAGTGCTTAGTGCAGAGATTGGAATTGTCTGAATTATTATCTAATAGCCATTATCCTATCAATAAGTGAAATTATTTCATGTTGAGTGTAGTGCTTAACTTTCCAATGGAGGGTAATATACGACTGAAATTTAGCTTTGTAATTTAAACTCTAGTTTTAAATTAGTCGCGTTCTTTTTGGTTTTTATATTTTACAATTTAATTGGATGAAAAAGAGGCAAGGATGAGAGGGTTTTTATTATCACTTTTAGTATCTGGTGTAATTATGGGGACAATGGCTCCAGTTTTTGCTCAGAACGTTCCTTTTGATAGTAGCGGGAAAATGGGGAAAACTGGCTGGACGTCCTGGAAAAGAGTGGTTTTATCGAAAAACATGCCACTTATGAGATATTGTAGTCGCGACTATTACAAAAATGGCCGTTACGTTACGTCACAAAATAAAATAGTACGCATGTATCAATTTTGTTGAGCAACGAACAGTTGAACGAAGTTAACCATTATTTATTATGGCATCATAAGTAGATATATTAATTAAGGATGATTTTTAATGAAAAATAAACTGTTATCCATTTTAATTTCTGGGATGATTTTTGGCATCGCTGCATCTGGCCCTGCCTACGCACAAAATGTTCCGTTCAATGCTGGAGGCGGTGGTAAAACCATCTATGGTCCTTGGAAAAAGGTCCAGAATGGGTTTATATCAATTACGTGCTATCGAACAGTATATTATAAAAATGGTAATACTGCTCAGCAAAGTAAATGGATTCCATTTGGTACAAAATGCTAATCAAATTTAGTATTCACTGATGTTTTATAGAAAAATTTAATTTCAGGCCATCGTTCAATGACGAAGGCCTTTACTCCATTGAATTTTGGTACTTTTATATAAAGTCCCCAATCACGGTATTTCAAATAGCTTTCCAGTATCACATCTCTTTTTATCTGCTTTCAGATTGTCAGAATTTGCTTACCTGAGCGGCTGTTGTGTCGTTGAAGGGGTCCGCTTGATGGTTAGGAAGTTGGATCCATTTTTTTCCCTTAGGTCAGAATCAAAAGAGGGGGACTGGGCCATGAGTTTCATCAGATCAGGTAGCGTGAGGTTGACGATTGATTTAAATAAACACCATTTTGATAACCAATCCAAATTTCAGGCAGATCTTCCCTATGCTGCCTATCGTAATCATCGCTCTGTTTTGAACTCCAGCCGACGTCGGGGCAACAACTCTTCTGCCCGGATACCGGCCCACGCACTGTTAAAAACCATCCGGCTATCACACAGTACACACTGGTACGGATCTACATTCGTAAATTGTTTCATCAGCGACACAAAGCCCAGCTTCTGCGGTTTTTCCCTTCATTTCAATCCCCAGTGCAGTATAGGGTTGTGCCGTATTAACGTAGGCTAGTCAGCAAAAGTTGCGCTGCCGTGTTGGTGCCACTTTTATCAATGGTCACTACTTCCGGTTCGCCGTGATGTCTAATGGCCTTGCGAAAGAAACGTAATGCGGCTGCGGCGTCTCGCCTGGCGGTCAGCAGGAAGTCAATGGTTTGACCCGCAGTATCGACCGCACGGTACATATATTTCCACTGACCTTTGATTTTTATGTAGGTTTCGTCCATGCGCCACCGACGGTCCACTGTGCGCTTATGCCGACGAAGCGCCTTATCCAACAACGGCACCAGGCGGATAACCCAGCTAACCCAGCGGTGAAATGTGGAAATGGTCAACGATAATGCCGCGCTCTGCCATCATCTCTTCGAGATTGCGCAGGATCAGGGTATAAGCGAGATACCAGCGAACACACTGAGCGATAACATCAGCGGGGTAATGCAGTCGACGGAAGGCGTTTCGGATTAGAGACATGGGCAGGTAACATCACAAAAAAAAACAGCATGTTACCGGACTGCACCTTAATGCGACACAATCGTTTATCACCACTGGATATTTGCAACAGTGCCCAATGGTTCAACAACTAGAATAGGTAGCCATAAAAGTAATGGCTACCTATTCTAATTAGGTTAAATCACTTTAAGTTAAATGAATAGCTAATTTTTATCACTAAGTAAGTTACGATAAATAAGGCCGCCTATAATGCCGCCTAATATAGGCATTATCCAGAACAACCATAATTGCTGTAATGCCCAACCGCCCTGGAAAATAGCCACTGCCGTACTACGTGCAGGGTTAACGGATGTATTAGTAACTGGAATACTAATTAAATGAATAAGTGTCAACGTTAGGCCAATTGCCAATGGAGCAAATCCAACCGGAGCTCGTTTATCGGTCACTCCGTGAATAACGATAAGGAAAAATGCCGTCAATACTACCTCAGCAACAATGGCTGCCTGCATAGAGAAGCTACCGGGAGAATATGCGCCGTAGCCGTTTGAGGCGAAACCATTTACTGATGCATCAAAACCAGTTTTACCATTGGCTATAAAAAATAGAATAGAGGCCCCAATGATACCACCAATGACCTGAGCAAAAATATAAGGGGCTATATCTTTAGTTTTAAATCGGCCTCCAGCCCATAAACCTAAAGTAACGGCTGGATTAAAATGCGCTCCGGAAATATGCCCTACGGCGTAAGCCATGGTTAAAACAGACAAACCAAATGCCAGTGCTACACCAGTAAAGCCGATACCTAACTCAGGGTACGAGGCCGCCAATACAGCACTACCGCACCCACCAAATACTAACCAAAAAGTACCAAAAAACTCAGCAGCTAACCTTTTAGACATGACTACCTCATAATATCAACGACATTGAAATAAATACAAAAAGTATCAGTAATTACATACCTCTATATTGTGTTTTTACTAACATAGAGCAATGATTAATACGTCATCTAAAAACAATCTATTTAGACGAGGAATTAAATTATTAATTTTCATAAAATGGAATAACTTACAATATGAACATTGTATAATATTCATATTGATTGTCTTTAAGGATTCTCCTATAATTAACATGATATATCATGTTAATTAATATTCAGAAAAATTTAAGCGTTTCATAAGCTTTATTAACTTATAAGGTAGTAGCCTTAACAAGGCAGTCTAGGAAAATGTCAGTATTGCTGAATTTTTCATCAATCATCTTTGATCTGGAGGCTCAAAACACCACTATTCTGATCAGTTATGTCGCATTAACAGATCGAGGTCCGCAAAATAGCACTGCCTATTTTTTTATAGCGGCCAACAGATAAAATTGTTCTGCCGGTAGACAAGGGGGCTAATCAGGCGGATCAGTTATTCAATATCAGTCGGTTTGACGGGAGAAAAGAGTCCGTCACTGAGAATATGGATAATCCGCCATTACGTTCTTTCTTCCGCAGGCTTTCAGTCGAATGTCGCTGTACGATTAGCCCACACCGATTTCGGCATACGATCGCCACTGAGATGATGAAATCACCGGATCGTAATCTGAAAGTGGTTCAGACCCTGCTAGGGCATTCAAGTATTGCGGTCACGCTGGAATATGTTGAGGGCGATATAGATAGCCTCAGACTGGCGTTGGAAGAGACTTTTGAGAGAAAAGAGGTTTTTTTTAAAAATCGGCATAACAGAAAGAAAAAATTACCGCTTTCCTTAACTGAATATTGACAGGTGCGCTGAAAAACTGTCAATTTCCTCCGCCTTAAGACACAATAAAACCGAAGTTTGTCATCGACATTCTCCGGTTTATTATTCCCCTATGTTCAACCAAGGTGTAGCAGTTACAGCCTACTTGCACGATGATGATTCGGGTACTTTGTCATGCCTGTTAAAAATCTTAGTTCTTAACAAGCAGGTTATGAATTTGGTGCCCGGACTCGGAATCGAACCAAGGACACGGGGATTTTCAATCCCCTGCTCTACCGACTGAGCTATCCGGGCAACGGGGCGCATTAAACCGTATTGGCGGCAAGTCGTCAATGAGTTTCTCTTATAAAGGCGATCGGTTGCTCTCTTTTCATGCAAAAATAGCGAGAAAACTGTTGGGAAGTTAATTTTTATGGTGCATCTACATATTTCATCTACTTGATTTATAGATTTTTTATTTTTTAGTGTGTTAAATAACAATGGCTTAGATATTCACTAAAAGTGCATTTTTATTGGCCTGCAAGGTTGAACCTACCGGCAAAACATGCAATTATTGCGAAAATTTAGCGTTACTATTCATCCCTCTAATCCATATCATTTCGATTAAGTAAGCAGGAGGCGGTTATGACAGTAGTAGACTATTCAATGCATAATGAGCGCTTCTCATGCTATTTCTCCTGTTTATCTGCTGTTAAGTTCCTTGTTACTTCCATGCGGTAAGGCTATCTGTCGTTCACTGTTAGGCATTATTAAAAATAGAGCTGGATCTCTGATTTTACTGATGTCTATTGGTCGATGCGAAGACCAGTTAACTCACTATTCTAGCTTCTATTTGAGCGAGTGATCGTGTGCGTAATAGATATCAATTTGCCGGCATTGCATAAAATCTTCACCTTATGCGATGTCATATACATGCCAAAATGGCAGCCTCATACCTGACCGTTTGAGAGTAAGTGACATGACACTATTAAAAATAGCAACAAGTGCTCGTTTGGCTTCTTATATAGAAAGCCAGCGGGGAATGGTATACCTCAATCAAACTGATTTTACTGATGTTGCCGCTGTGGTGATGTCGGTTGAAGATGCCAATGCCGGTATATTGTCAAAGTTGCATGATCTGGGTTTTGCTATTCCTACTTTTGTTGCTGTCACGGCACAACAGACGGTTTCTGCCGATTATTTGCCTCTGATTAAGGGGATTATTACGCTCGGCGAAGCAAACAAAGCTTTTTACAATGCTCAGGTAGAAGCTGCCGCCAGTGAATATCAAAAAAATCTATTACCGCCATTTTTCTCAACATTGAAAAAATATGTCGAGATGAATAATTCAACTTTTGCTTGCCCAGGGCATCAGGGTGGCGAGTTTTTCCGTAAGCATCCTGCCGGTCGCCAGTTTTTTGAATTTTATGGCGAGACCATTTTCCGTTCAGATATGTGCAACGCAGACGTCAAACTGGGTGACTTGCTGATCCATGAAGGTGCAGCTAAAGATGCACAAAAATATGCAGCTAAGGTCTTCAATGCGGATAAAACCTATTTTGTTTTGAATGGTACATCGGCTGCAAATAAGGTCGTGACTAATGCCTTATTGACCCGTGGTGATTTGGTATTGTTCGATCGTAATAACCATAAATCCAACCATCATGGTGCGCTGATTCAGGCTGGGGCGACACCAATCTATTTGGAAACGGCCCGCAACCCGTTCGGTTTTATTGGTGGTATTGATGCTCATTGTTTCGACGAGCGTTATTTACGCCAGCAATTGCGGGAGGTTGCCCCAGAAAGAGCAGAAGAGGCGCGGCCATTCAGATTGGCGATCATTCAGTTGGGTACCTACGATGGTACGGTGTATAACGCACGTCAGGTGGTTTATACTATTGGTCATTTGTGTGATTACATTCTATTTGATTCTGCGTGGGTAGGTTACGAACAGTTTATTCCGATGATGAAGGATTTCTCACCGCTATTGCTGGATTTAAATGAAAATGACCCTGGGATTATTGTGACTCAGTCAGTGCACAAGCAGCAGGCTGGTTTCTCCCAAACCTCGCAGGTACATAAAAAAGATAATCATATCAAAGGGCAAAAACGGCACTGTAATCATAAACGTTTTAATAATGCATTTATGTTGCATGCCTCAACCAGCCCGTTCTACCCATTATTTGCTGCACTGGATATTAACGCCAAAATTCATTCTGGTGACAGTGGCCGCCGCATGTGGATGGATTGTGTCAAGTTAGGCATCGATACGCGTAAACTATTATTAGAACGCTGCTCAATGTTGCGGCCATTTATTCCTCCCACTGTCGGTGGTAAAAATTGGCAAGATTACGATACGGACGTTATTGCCAATGACACACGTTTCTTTAATTTTGTGCCTAATGAACGTTGGCATGGATTTGAAGGGTATAACCAAGACCAATATCTGGTTGATCCTTGTAAGTTATTACTGACGACACCGGGTATCGATGCTAACAGCGGCCAATATACCCAATTTGGTGTTCCGGCAGCGATACTGGCTACCTTCTTGCGTGAAAATGGCATTGTGCCGGAAAAATGCGATCTGAATTCAATTTTGTTCCTGCTAACACCGGCAGAAAATCCAGCAAAAATGGCACATCTGGTTGATATGCTGGTTCAGTTTGAGCGCTACGTGGAGCAAGATGCTTTATTGTGTGATGTATTACCGACGATATACCGTAAGAATGAAGAGCGCTATCGCGGCTACACTCTACGCCAGTTATGCCAAGAAATGCATGATCTCTATGTCAGCTATGATGTTAAACAACTGCAAAAGGATATGTTCCGCAAAGCCAGCTTACCGCCGGTATTAATGAACCCGCAAGATGCCAATATCCAGTTTATTCGCGATAATATCGAGCTAATCCCTATTGCCGAGGCTGAAGGGCGCATTGCTGCTGAAGGCGCACTCCCTTATCCACCAGGCGTATTGTGCGTGGTGCCGGGTGAAATGTGGGGCGGGGCGGTACAGCGTTATTTCCTGGCGTTGGAAGAGGGGATTAATTTATTGCCCGGCTTCTCGCCTGAATTGCAGGGCGTTTATATCGAAAAAGGTGATGTAGAGTGGCGGCGTATCTTTGGTTATGTCATTACGCCGTAAACTGAGGTACTGATAGACAGCCGACGAGAGCATCGGCTGTCTATCAATAAGTTATTACAAATTAGGCTTATCAATAACCTAAATAGCGTGCGACTAAAACTGTGCCGGAAATCAGCAATAAGATATTTATTAATCGGATAAGCTGGTCGCGACTTATCCCTAAACTGATTTTATTGGCGATAACCAAACCAACTAACATCCCCGGTACCAACAGTAGTACCATCCATAAAATAGATAGGTCCATGTAGACCCCTGCTAGCGTAAACAAAATAACTCGCGTGAGGGTACTCAGGCCGATAAGCGTGGTCTGGGTAATCCGCAAATTATCTTTGCTGGCTATTCTGCCGGATAAATAAATAGCATAAATAAACCCGCCGCTGCCAAATAGCGCGCTGAAAATACCGCCAATCAAGCCAAAAGGAATGGCGGCAACAGGTTTGAATTGTCCTTGTGGTTTACGCCGGCTAAGGGCGTAAATGGCATATAAAATGACAAATATGCCGAGCGCCAGTAGCAAAATATCAGGGCGAGTACGTAGCAGTAACGTCGCGCCGATCAGACTACCAATAATCATTAGTGGGACTAATCGCTTAAGTTCAGCAAGGTCGGCATGACGGCTATGGCGAGCTACATTGGTAATGGCTGCAAACATATCGACAATTGCCAATAATGGGACAATCTTAGCGACAGGAATAAATAGCGCTAATATCGGACTGGCAATTAATGCAGAACCAAATCCTGTAATACCAAAGATGATATAAGCGATGACCATAGTGGAGAAGATTACCACCATTTCAAACAGGGTAAGTCCAAAGTCCATTTGTTCAATCTGCCGATAGTAGGGATAGGATGATTAGCGATACTATAAACATTTTATTGAGAATGGTTGTTATTCAAATGTGCACTTTTGTCGGGCAATCACACTTTAGACATAAAAAATGACACTGTGGGTGGAGCCTGTCATTTCAGTTTTCCCTTGGTTGGCGTTGCAGGGGGGATTAGCCACCTGCAACGCCAATTTCTTGGGCTATAAAATCCGCTATAAATAAAACTAGTGGCGGCGATAACTCTTCTGCGCGCTGTTCACTTTCACCAGATAACGGCGAGATTCGCCTGAAGGGTGTTTAGTGGTCAGCGTTTGGAATACATCACCAGGAGCCATATTGTTGATAATATTAACAGCCTGGTTCTTATCGCTGGAGAATACCCGCAATACGCTACCAGCTCCGCCGTTATAAGAGGTAATAACAGCATAACGCCGTGAGGTGGCATTCTGAATTCCGCCTAGATAGGTATTTTGCAGAATTGACAGATATGCCGTACCAGCATCAATATTATTTTCTGGATCAAACAGATAGCTACGGCTTGGCTGGCCACTTTTACCCTTCATTTTGAACACATCTCGCCCGGCAGTATGCTGTACAACTTGCATCAGGCCCAACGCATCAGAGCCACTGACCGCATATGGGTTGAAGCTAGATTCTGTTTGCATAATTGCCAGGATCAATGACTCTTCGACGCCATAACGCTCCGCTGACTGGCGCACCAGTGGCAGGTATTTATGGGCACGTTGATCCAGATGGTTAGGGACTAATTGCAAGGTGACCGACCAGATAACATGCAGGCCGGAAGTGCGTTTTTGCATTCTGGTTTGTAGCAGATAATCAGCAAAATGGGCCGCGCGCCATTCCCAACGGATCGGCTGGCCATTGTTATCTAGCACCTGCCCATAGAGGAAGGGCTCTTTACTGATCTGAATATCGTTAACATCCGAATAGAGGTCGATAGAGCCAGGATCATCACCCATTAAAAGTGTGGTAATAATCGCCTGACGCAAGTGAGCCGCCGGATCTGTCGTGGCAATGGTTTCAACCGTAATCGTACCGGCATCGAAGTTGATATGGCTGCGGGTTTGATATTGATCCGTATACTTAACGTAATCTTTTGGACCCGCGATTAAGACTTCTTTTAATCCCCAAATATTTTCAATGTTATGGGCAAATTGGCCCATTAAAATCTCAAAACCGTTGGTATCTTTGACATAGGCTTCGTTTTCTGTTTGATTCTTATTGCCTGAGCAAGACACTAACAATGGTGCAATTATCAGCAAAGCTAAAATTTTCTTCATCTTACAAGCCATATCTTGATGAGGAATAACAACGGGGCCAGCGCAGACCCCGTGTGGTTACTTACTCGGTGGAGTATAACCTTCAATATGAACATCCTGCCCTTCGAACAGGAAGTTAACCATCTCCTGCTCTAACAGTTTGCGGTCTTCGACATTCATCATGCTCAGTTTTTTCTCGTTAATCAGCATGGTTTGCTTGGTTATCCATTGTGACCAAGCTTCTTTTGATATTTCGTTATAGATACGTTTGCCAATCTCACCTGGATAGAGCTGAAAATCTTGCCCCTCAGCATCATGTTTTAAAAATGTGCAAAAAATTGTTCTGCTCATGCTAAATCCTCTTCTATGGCGCTATACCCTTCATACTTGAAGTTGCAGGGGGTTAGCTATGTTGGTCACTCGGCTGTTTTGCCAACTGATGTAATAGGCGTTCAACTGGGGCCGCCAATCCTACCGCGGGTGGTTGTGCTAAGTTATACCAGAGACCTGCACCATCATCCATGCATCCACGGGATGACGCCGTATTCAGCCACATGGGGACAATATCCAGATGGAAGTGGCTGAAGGTATGACGAAAAGCAGTTAACTGCTGCAAACTGCTGCTGGCAATACTTTGTTGCTGCAACCAACGCTCCAGTTCGGCTTGTTCAGAAAATTGCGGGAAGCAAAATAGCCCCCCCCATAGACCTACTGGCGGGCGCTGTTCGAGCCATACCTGCGATCCGTTTTGCATCAACAAAAAGTAAGCTGTTTTTTCCGGTAATGTCTGTTTGGGTTTTTTACCGGGGTAGCGTGCCCAACTGTGATTAGCATAAGCCATACAACCGGTATTCAGTGGGCAAAGCTCACACTTGGGCTTAGAACGGGTGCACACCGTGGCACCTAAATCCATCATCGCCTGATTAAACTGACCTACGCCTTTGGCTGGCGTAACATCTTCACTGATTTGCCACAGGCGGCCTTCGACTTCCTTTTTACCGGGCCATCCCTCAACAGCGTAACAACGGGCCAGCACTCGTTTGACGTTACCATCTAAAATAGGAAAATGTTTCCCTAACGAGAGCGACAAAATAGCGCCCGCAGTTGAGCGCCCAATCCCTGGCAGTGCGAGAATCTCGTCAAAAGTAGTAGGGAACTCGCCTTGATGGCGTTCAACAACCGTTTGGGCAGCTTTATGCAGATTTCTGGCACGGGCGTAGTAACCCAGCCCGGTCCATAAATGCAGAACTTCATCCAACGGTGCCGCAGCCAGCGCACTGATATCAGGGAAGCGCAACATAAAACGTTGGAAATAGGGAATGACGGTCGCAACCTGAGTCTGTTGCAACATCACTTCTGACAACCATACCTGATAAGGTGTTTTATCCAATTGCCACGGCAAGGTTTTGCGACCAAAGCGTTGGTACCACTCAAGTACCTCGTGCGCGAACTGTTGCGCTTGCATCATAAGTTGGTATCAATATCCGGCAGGTAATAAATTAGAGCTGGATTGCAGCATAGAGTTCTCACCCTGTAAACCCCCTTCGTACTTGAAGCTACAACTGTGTTAGCCGCACTCACGCACCCGAATCACTGACTTTAATCGGCCACTTTGGTTATATCTACGTTATTTACTGCTTAATTTTGTACTTATGACGCCCAGAGTTGATAAACTACCGTATCTTTGCATAATGCGCGTTCACATACGCAATCAACAGACAGAAAGTACCATGATAAATGACGTCATATCCCCGGAATTTGATGAAAACGGCCGAGCCATACGCCGTATTCGTAGTTTTGTCCGTCGTCAGGGGCGGCTGACCAAAGGTCAACAACTGGCGCTAGATAGCTACTGGCCGGTGATGGGCGTGGAATATCAAGCAACGCCAGTTGATGTAAACGCCTTGTTTGGCCGCGAAGCTCCGGTGGTACTGGAAATCGGTTTCGGAATGGGGACTTCACTGGTGACCATGGCTGCCAGTAATCCGCAGCAGAATTTTCTGGGGATAGAAGTGCATTCTCCGGGGGTTGGTGCTTGTTTGGGGGCTGCTCACGAGGCGGGACTAAGCAACTTGCGGATTATGTGTCATGACGCGGTTGAAGTGCTGGAAAATATGATTCCAGATGCTTCACTGGATATGGTACAGCTATTCTTCCCTGACCCATGGCACAAAGCGCGCCATAATAAGCGTCGTATCGTCCAGATACCTTTTGTTGAATTGGTGAGAAGTAAATTAAAAGTGGGTGGCGTGTTCCATATGGCGACCGACTGGCAACATTATGCGGAACATATGTTGGAAGTGATGTCAGGTGTAAACGGATACCGCAACCTTTCAGAACAAAATGATTATGTTCCTCGTCCGGACTCGCGTCCGCTGACAAAATTTGAATTACGTGGCCAGCGTCTGGGACATGGCGTTTGGGATCTGATGTTTGAGAGGAAAGAATAATGGCTAATTATAGTTTCCAATCTGATTATTCGTGATGAAATTAACAGTAAGTTTATTTTATTTTGTTGATTAATAAGTGATTTAGTGGGGTTTCTTGTTATCTCATCAAATCACACTAAAAACCACGATATCCTACATTTTACTGTAGATTAGAATGTAGCTCGTTAATCCACCTGTGGTGTAATGGATGTCATATAACAGTGACACTCATGGCGCTAATAGGTGGATAAACCAGAAAAAAAACCACTATCAACTAAAGCCATCGACGCGATGAAACCCGGTGATAAGGCCAGTTGATACCGGCGAAAATCGCCATTACGGATCACTTGTGCGCTAGCGGCATTAAAGCTTTCTTCTACCGCTATACCAGCCCCATAACTCACAAACTCACCCAAGTTAAGATCGGTCACTTCCCTAATATCTCGCTAGCGCAGGCTGGTGCTGAACTGCAAACACTTAAGTAGGCAAAGAATGAAAGCCGCCATTGGCAACAGTACCGCTTATATAATGCTGAATTTCTTTGAGCAGTTATTGTATCTGCATGAATCAATAACGGTGCCGAAGCACCGTTATTGATGAGAGCTAATAACGATTAGAAGTTGTATTTCACCCCTAACATCACTGCGGTATCGCTGTAACCTTTGTCGCCCAATTGCTGGCCAACGTTACCCCAGACATTCAGTTGCTTGTTCAATTGCCCCTCAACACCCACTTTCAGTTCACCGATATTCTTCGCGCCAGCTTGTTTCACTTCAACCGCGTTCATATTGGTGCCAAAATCTTTGGTGTTGTGGATCCAGTTGGCTTCCACAAACGGTTGGAACTCGCGATCCTTGCCATTATCACTTTCGTGGTGGCCTTTCATATAAGAACGCAGCCCCAGACGGGTCTGGATATTACCGTCGCCTTGACCACTCACCTGAGTACCGTTTGCTTCACGGTGCTCGTCAGCCTTCACACCCATCCAGGTGATTTGGGCTTTCGGCTGGATAAAGTACGTTTCGTTCTTAGACTTATTCTCGCCGATCTTAAAGGTGTAGCCGCTCTCGACCGACGCGGTGATCCCTTTCGATTTATACTCTTCCGTCGCCAGACCGTCGCCCTGCACGCTATTGTTAAACCAGCTGTACTGCGCCCAACCGTCAACATACAAGCCCGACTTGTCTTCGTCGTTGGCATACCAGGTGCTGTACACCCCGGCGGTGTAACCATCAACCGAACCACTCGACTTATAGCCCGATTTCGCGTGGGTGTCGCTCTTGCTATTACCGTAACCGGCCATCACACCCAGGTGTAAACGGTCCAGACCATCGTTGCTCCACTGGGCGATATCGCCACCCAATTGCATCACATAGCGGTTGCTTTGGGTTTTCAACTGACCACTGGTGTCACGTGAACGGTTATGTCCGCCTTCGTTACGCAGCCACATGCTGGTCACTTTCTGCTCGCCAGTCAGGGCGTCGATATACTGTGTTTCGCCCAAACGATCGTGCAGACGCGTCACAAACATAGTGTTGGCTGCGGCCAGGTTCGCGGTGTAGCTGCCGGCTTCAGGACGTTTAGTTTCCTCGCCTGGGCCCACTGGATTTTCTGGATCAACCGGGTTCTCTGGATCAATCGGCAAATTACTCAGGCTGGTCAAATACCAGTTACTGGCGTTTGAACCCACCCCACGTACGAGTGAGTAATCATATGCACCCGCTACGATACGGCCAGGGTTCACAAACTCACCGTCGGATTGACCATTCACCTGAATGAGCTCAATACCGTTTAAGGTTTTAGCGCCCGTACCGCCCGCATTATCTACGCTTACGTTAGTGGTGCCGCTGGTGTTGCCGTTCACAATCATGCTGTCGGTGGCAGAGCTGTCGTCGCCCAGCGCGGTGTTGAAGTGCAGCAGACCGTTGTTGCCAATATAGTTGCCGTTGACCACTAATTGGTTACCGGTGGTGCCCGTACCGTCACTGGTTTTGTTACCGATAAATACCGTGCCGCTGTTGGTTAAGTCAGTGCCAACGGTAAAGATGTTACTGGCCGGGGCCAGACGTCCCATCGCCGGTACCACCGGTGCCGTTGGGTTGCCCACAAACAGCACGCCCTGGTTATCAACCGCGCCCGCTACACCACCAAAACCGCCCATAAAGGCACCGCTGGCTATATTCACCTGCTGGCTTGCCAGCGTCATGGGGTCAGCACTGCTGCCTAACATCAGGCCACCCGCATTGATATCTGTCTGGCCGGTATAGGCCGCAGATTGTGTCAACGATACGGTGCCTGTGCCGTTTTTAGTCAGGCTGCCACTGCCGCTAATGCTGTTGGCCAGCAACCAGTCACTCGCACTATTGAGCACCAATGCGCCGTCGTTGGTGACCGCCGCCGTCCCCAGATGTTCTGCCTGAGAAGCAGTTAACTGGCTGCCGTTCGTGATAGCAAACAGGCCACTGAACAGGCTGTTATCACCGCTCAATGTGATGTCGCTGCTATCTTCCAGCACCACACTGCCAGCATCACTGATAGCATTTGCTAACTGGCCCGCAGCCCCTTT
Organism: Yersinia sp. 2541 StPb PI; assembly: GCF_052217145.1. NCBI lineage: Bacteria > Pseudomonadati > Pseudomonadota > Gammaproteobacteria > Enterobacterales > Yersiniaceae > Yersinia > Yersinia sp. 2541 StPb PI. The sequence continues at coordinate 829,421 of NZ_JAZGQB010000001.1, forward strand.
CAGTGTCAGCAGACCGGCGTTAACGATATTGCCATCGCCCAGACCCGCTGCATTGTTCAGTAACGCTTGTGCGCCACTGGCAATGGTGGTCACCGCGCTCAGGCCAGTATTGGCACCCTTAACGCTCAGCACATTGGCGGCAATCGTCAGCGCGCCCCTGCCGGTCAGTTCACCCTCAGACACACCGCCCTGGCTCAAGGTTAAGCTGCCACCATTGAGATCAACCGTTGAGCCCGCAGTACTGTTCAGTTCGCCCACGGTTTGGCTGTGACCCTTCATGTCAAAGGCGGTATCTGCTGCCAGTGATAACAGCGAGGTATTCCCCAACACATTATCATTCAGCATCTGCAAGGTGCCGCTGCGTACATCGGTAGAACCGGTGTAATCATTGTCCAGATTGGACAGTGTTACCGTATTTCCTGCACCGGTATCAATCGCCAACTCACCACTGCCCGTCACTTTGGCACTCAAATCCGCCGCAGGACCGGTTTTATTGGTGGCATACAGCGCCAGTGCATCTGCACCGCTGCCCAGCAGTTCAACTTCGGTCAGGCCGTAACCGATATACAAACCGTCGTTACCTGTACCGCTGCTCAGGCGATAATCGTAAGTGCCTTTGGCGACCGTGGTGCCATTTTGTGCAATATCGGCCGTGGTGGCATCGGTAATGACATTACCATTCTGGTCTTTCAGCACCAGATTGCCGCCATTACCCTGCACGGCCACATCACTCACCGCCAGTTGCAGCAGGGTATTGGCGTCATCCTGCTCCATGATGGGCAGCACAGGATTGACCGGCGTCTGGCTGTTGTCGACGCTGTCGATGTCCACCACCACCGTCCCGGTACCCAGCAGGTTCATCTCTTTGGTGGTATGGATAGTGCTTTTCGCCACCGTCTCACCCGGAGTGCCGGTGTTAAATTTCACCGTACCGCCGTCAAAGGCCAACCCACTGATAGTTTGCACACCGTCACCGACGGTGGTGATACTGTCCGCGCCCAGTTTCAGGGTGGCATTCACTAATGCTGCCGTGTTATCCGCCGCCAGTTCAAAGGTGGCGTGACCTAATGCCAGTACCCCGTTAAAGGCGTTCTGTGCCGCATTGGCCGTAAAATCAAAGGCATTACCGGCGGTATTAACGGCCATCGTGCCGAGGCCGTTCAACTTGCTGTTAAAGCTCACGGCATTCAGGTTATTAACCTGCAGCAGACTGCCGTCACCCAGATTAAAACCGGTGTTGGCATTGTCATCCTGACTGTCACCCAGCGCCAGCAGCACATTGTCCAGTGTCAGCGTCGAGTTATTGATCAGGTTGATGTATTCCATATTCTGGATAGCATCAGCATCACTCAGGGTATACAGCGAACTGTCCAGCGTCAGCGTATCGCTGCCGGTACCGCCGTTCAGTGAGCTGAACACGCCGGTATCGGCTAATGTCAGCCCTTTCAGAATGAAGGCATCATCGCCGCTGCCGGTGGTGAAGTCAGTGCCTTTACTGCCTTGCATCAGGGTCACGGTGTTGTTGCCCGCTAACAGATCCACCTTGCCAACAATTGTGCCACCCGTGGCGTTGGTAAATGCCAGACCCGTCCCAGTATTGGTTACGACAGCCTGCTGCGTGGCGCTGTTGGCTTGAATGGTACCGCTGTTGACGAAGCTGGTGACATAACCGTTATTGATGTCCACCACCGGGCTGGTGAGTGATGTTGATATCAGGTTACCGGACTGCTCGACACGGCCGGTAGTGCCTTTGACAATCAGGGCTGCACCGCCTGCGGCATCATTGACGTTTACGCTGGCACCGGTTTTCAGATCCTGACGGGAGTTGGTGACAATCCCTTTGCCCGCGGCTGAATTGACGTTAATCACCAGACCGGCCGAGTCGGACATGTCCAGCGTATTATCGGTGATGGTGTCGCCGGTGTTGGCAAACAGAATACCGGTACCGCTGCCGTTGACATTGATCGTGCCAGAGTTGGTTGCCGCCAGGGAGGCACCGGTACGAATACCTGCACCATTACCCACCGTCAGCGAGGTGTTTTTTAACTGAATGCCGGTAATTTCCGCTTTGTTTTCAATCGCATTACCTGTGCCGCCCGCCGTCATGGTGATGGTTGCGCCATCCACGGTCAGTGCTGTGGCACCGGTATCAAGCAGTACACCATGGGCAGTGCCGCCCGCTTTGGTTTCACCGTTACCGGATAAGGTCAGGCTCGCCCCCGCACCCAGCAGATAAGCGGCGGTGCCGTCGGTTGCGTTGACGGTACCGCTGTTATTCACGGTAGAGTTAGCGCCCTGAATATTGACCGCAGTCCCATTGACTGTGATGAGGTTTTGGTTGGTCAGAATCCCGCCGTCTACCAGCACGCCAGTACTGCCTGCTTGTGTAAAATCAATGGAGCCATTGTGGATAAGCTCACCGCCATTACGGGCGATATAGCCATAGGCACCAGACGCGGTGTTACCGGTAGTCAATACCGCCGAACTGGTTAAGACAGATTTTCCGGTAGCACCGGTGGCAATACCATCCAGGCCGTAGTAGTTGCCATCGACGATACCGGCAGTAGCCCCATCACCGCTCAATTCCAGGCTGGCATCTGCCGTGATGGTGCCGCTGGCGCCACCCTCGACTTTTACCCCAGTAGAGCCCTCGCCCAGGATGTTCATTGTCAAAGCACCCGAATTAAAAGTACTGTTCTCCCCGGTAACCTGGATAAGTGTTGAATTGATACCGTCAGCATCTAATGTAGAAGCATTGCTCCCCGCGAAACTGGCTCCGGTATCAATACGATATAATATCGAACCTTCAGTGGAGACTTTTTCATTACCCACGGCGCTATTATTAATGGTTGAACCAGCGCCAAATGCATAGTAACCAATCTGGTTTTTACCACTTTTAAATTCTACCTGCCCATTAGCACTGACATTGATTGTTCCATTATTACGGGCATGGACGCCGATGGTGCCGTCGCCATATAGGTTAACGTTACCTGTCAGATTCGCTACAGCATTATTACCTTCGGCCCAGATACCGTAATTAGCCCGACCTGAAGCATCGACACCACCATTGATATCAATCTCACCAGAGCTTGAGGCAGAAGCACTATCATTCACTTTTGTGGCATCAGAAAATACCTTGATACCGACTGAGTTGGTGCCATTGAGGATAATTTTACCGGTATTATTGACGTTACGGGTCTTCTCGGTAGAGGAAATACCAATGTTAATACCAGTCGGATCGCTGCTTGCACCATTGATAGTAATAGTACCAGCCTGATTTACAGTAGTATTAGCACCGCGAGCATCGATACCAACGCTGTTACTTGTCTTGCTTCCAATAATAATATGTCCGCTGGCATTATTATTAAATGTACCGTTGCCAGAAAGATATACTGCATAGGAACGCATTTTAATCAGTAGATCATCTGCCACCTGACCAATTTGACGCTGTGCTTCACGACCAATATAAATCAGGCCATTATTATTAGACGTTGAAGTACCTTGAGTAACGATACCACGATTATAATAGCCACCAGCCGCATCACCAATCTCAGCTGTGGAAGCCATATTAATAGTACCGTTGTTGGTAAATTGGGTGGTATCACTTAATAGTGCCACTGCAGTGCTCGCACTGCTGGTACGGGAGGCTACGTTAATAATGCCGTCATTGGTGACCACAGAGCTACCATTGGCTAAAATCGCAGTATGATCACCGATTGTCACATCACGTTTTTGAGTTGCAGCGAAGTCTTTGATTTCGTCATTGGTACCCGCATCTATAATCCCGGTCACACTATTATTGACCGTGCTGTTTGTTGCGAAAACAATATAGGTACCTGAAATGGTAGCTGCAGCAGAGCCGATAGTCCCATTATTGTTCAATGTTGCGCCGTTGGTTAAACGGATTAACGATGCATCAGTGTAGAATGCCTGAATATTTGCGTCAGTGCCTACGTTAACAATAGAGTGCTTACCCTCGCCATGAATAAAGGCAACCTGGTCTTTATTAACTAAATAATTAACTGCGTCATCAACACTGATTTTAGGATCTAAGATAACTTTTTGTGCGGTATTATTATTTTTTAAAGCAAGTGCCAACTGAGCTGCATACTCTTTGTCAGTCAATGTTACTTTGTTATCTTTAATCGCCTGAATAAGCGCTTCATTATAGGCTTTTAATTCTGCAAAATTAGTGACGTTTTGCTGACCGATAACACTCGTGAATTCGCCTGTGTAATCGTCAATGACAAATGAAGCCGCATAGCTTGAACTATCGGAAATATTGTTATTACGATTGCCTAAGCTAACAATAGTTTTCCCATCATAGTTAAGAACCGTATCACTTACCGAAGTATTATCAGAGACAACATGGAACACTGACGTTGTTGTTGCTGCTTGTTGTGTGTCAGTTTTCTTCTGCGTACCTTTTAAGATAGCATTAAAATAGTTGGCAGTGTCTGATGTCCAGTTAGAGCCTGTGCTACCCACATTTACAGTCATATCACTATTAGGTTGCAGCACGAAGAATCGGCGATCGACATATTGCCCATCAACACCGACTGGAAGTGAAGTAGTAACATTAATCGCTGAAGCAGGGGCACTTTGCATTTTACTGCTATCGTAAACATTGACACTCACTTTTTTGCCGGTGATCGGGTCAACATATTCAATAGCTGTTGTTTGCGCACCAATAATGAGTCGATTGAAATCGATCAATTCCGCACCAGATGTAATCAGAGACCGATCAAGTGCCCCTAAGGTCGTGCTTATATAACCGTTTTGGCCTTTAGCTATGTTCGCAAAGCTCCCCGACAAGGTATTACCTGAACCTGTGGAGATCTGTTCAAATTGAACTTCAGGTGTAAATCCGGGAACACTTATATCTGCAGCAAAAGCAGAGTTCGTCCCTAATGTAAACATCAAGGTAATGGCAATCTGGTTCAGGCGAGAGGGTGTCGTTAAACCTAAAGTTGTATCGACAGTTTCTGCTCCTGAGCAAAATGACTTAATCTTTTTTCCTGATTTAGAAAACTCAGATGCAACATCGTAGCGACCTAAGGCACTATTCCAAATGACTTTAAATACTCGATTCATAAAACACTCAATTTTCTCTATTTATTTTGGGTTATAATTAACGAGCAACATTTTTCACTTAACCAAAAAGTAAGTGTGTTGGTGAACTGCCACTGGTGAATGCTTTAAATCTGATGTTGCATTATTGGTACTTATAGTAAACGTACGGGGTTATACATATATATAGGAGAGAAAGACTACTCTTGTAGGAATAATCCCACGGCGGACGAGGAGCTAACAATTAAGGTTTATATATCAATAGATTAATTTAATTTCTTGGATAGGAATAATCTCATAATGATATGAGAGTCTTATGTAAATTAGTCTTGTTTTTTATTTTAAAACGTAATCAATTATAGGCATTTATCGGCAAGGATAAATAATATATGTCTCTTTTTAATAGAGATATTCTCCTTTTAATTCTTAACAAAAACACTATATTTAATATTGCCTATTTAATTTTAGTGAGAGTTCTTAACTAAAACCGCTCAATTATGCATAAAAAGAAAATTTATTAGTAGTTATGATCACAAAACTGATGAGTGCGATGCATTGCTCCAAATATGACTGACCTGTCCCTTGGAATAGATGCCGCTCTCTATGAGTGATATGGGTTCCTTCATGCTCGAAATCCCCCGTCAACCAACCAGTGGATGTGAAAAGGGTGTTCCGCCATTGGGGATGTGACAAATTTATCCTGAACTGCAGTGTGTAACGCGATGAGCACGCAGAAATCGGGGTGAGTGAGGTCCTTGGGTAGATATTAACAGGTGGTGTTGCCATAAAGCCTTAGAGGTCGATTAAAATTGATTCCAATGGAATCAAGGCTTGGTGACAGTGGCAACCTCAAGTGAGTGAGGGTAAGCTAGGCGCATGCTGCTAGTATCTGCTAAACTCGTGATATTGATAAGCTACTGAAAATCAGATGGTTATTAAAGTGTAGGTTGAAATTAAGATTTTACTCTACGCGCTTAAAAATACCATTAAAATCAAATAGGAAAGAATAATGGCTAACAATCGTAGTCGTCGTTTACGCAAGAAGATGCATATCGACGAGTTTCAGGAATTGGGTTTTTCCGTACAGTGGACCTTCCCTGAAGGGACTGGTGTTGATGTAATTGATAAAACTGTCGATGCTTTTATCGATGAAGTCATTGAAGCCAATGGTCTGGCATTTGATGGTAGTGGCTACTTGCAGTGGGAAGGTTTGATTTGCCTGCAAGAGATCGGTCATTGCACTGATGAGCACCGTGCATTGGTTACTAAATGGCTGGAAGCTCGCAAGTTGAAAAATGTAGAAACCAGTGAGTTATTTGATATCTGGTGGGATTGATCTTCCGGTTTAACGGCAGATAATTAATAAGGGCGCCTAAGCAGGCGCCTTTGTTTTTATCAGGCATGGCTAGTGGAAGCTGTTACTAAGTTCTATTGGGAGCATTTTTTTGGCAAAAATTTTAGAGGTAGCAACAATCTTAAATAATGCCTTACTGGCAGATATCTTACAGCAGGTTCGCCCGCTGATTGGTCAGGGGAAGGTTGCTGATTATATTCCCGCATTAGCGGAGGTCTCGGCAGATAAGCTGGGCATTGCTGTGTGTACGCTGGATGGCGAGATTTTTCAAGCCGGAGATGCTGATGAACGCTTCTCTATCCAATCGATTTCGAAAGTGTTAAGTCTGACTCTGGCATTATCCCGTTACGGCGAGCAAGAGGTGTGGCAGCGGGTAGGCAAAGAGCCCTCCGGCCAGCCCTTTAACTCACTGGTTCAGCTAGAATTAGAGAAAGGTAAACCACGCAATCCTTTTATTAATCCAGGGGCGCTAGTGGTATGCGATATGTTACAAAGCCGCTTGAGTGCGCCGAAACAGCGGATGTTGGAAGTGGTGCGCCAGCTCGTGAGCGATGATAGCATCAGCTACGATCCTCGAGTGGCTCGTTCTGAGTTTGAACATTCAGATCGTAACGCGGCTATCGCATATCTGATGAAGTCTTTTGATAATTTTGATAACGATGTGCTGACGGTACTGCAGACCTATTTCCACTACTGCGCCCTGCGCATGAGCTGTGTCGAACTCGCTCGCTGTTTTGTCTATCTGGCGAATCAGGGGCGCAGTATTGGTAGGCATAGCCCGCTGATTACGCCGATACAGGCGCGGCAAATTAATGCCTTGATGATTACCAGTGGCATGTACGATGGGGCGGGTGAATTTGCCTTCCGCGTTGGTATGCCGGGCAAATCCGGGGTAGGTGGTGGCATTATCGCCATTGTGCCGGATGAGTTGTGTATTGCGGTGTGGTCACCAGAATTGGACCATGCGGGGAACTCTCTTGCCGGAACTGCTGCCTTAGAGCTATTGGCACAGCGGATTGGCCGCTCCATTTTTTAAAACAGCGCTTCAGGAGTCTTATGTTACATAAAATGAAAGCATTACGAACGGCAGCCCTGACGGTATTGATGCTGACTGCCGGACAGGTGCAAGCTGAATATCAGTGCAGTGTAAAACCGCAGGATGATGTGATTATCAGCCCGCAATCTGTGCAGATAGTGGGAGCCAGCGGTAATTTGCAGATTTCGCCTGATGGCGATGTTACCCGTAATGGTAAAACACTGACGCTGACCGATGCGCAGCGCCAACAGGCGTTCCGCTACCAGACTGCGTTGCGCAAAGATTTGCCGTGGATAGATCAGGGCGCGCAACAGCATCTTGAAAAAGCACGAGTTTCTTTGGATAAAGTGATTATTCAACAACTGGGGAGCAGCAGTAATGTGCGCAACCGACTCACCACATTGAATGATCAACTAAAGCAACAGATGAACCGTATCATTGAGAAACGTAGCGATGGTTTAACCTTCCATCATCAGGCCATCGATCAGGTAGAAAAAGATGGTCGCCAGTTGGTGCAGCAAAGTATGGGCGGTGTGTTGCAAGATAGCTTGAACGAGATGGGGGTTAAGCAGGCGACTAGTGGTAGTGGTGGTAATAATCCGTTGCAAGCCATTATGGGCAATCTGGGTGGGTTACAACAGGCTATTCAGAACGAATGGAATAATCAGGAACAGGAGTTCCAGCAGTTTGGCCATGAAGTCTGTGGGCGGGTGACGACACTGGAGCAGCAGCGTAAGGATTTACTTAAGGCGCTGAACTAAATCCCCTTGATATTCAATCCATTGTGGGTTAGCTAAAGCAGGTTTAGGTTGTAGGCTTCGCCTGAACCTGCTTTTTTACGCATAGATTTACAAAAACAGTTCTAGCAGTGAATTAAGGAATAATTTTCCTTTCTCGGTAATTTGCCAGTACTCCTCTGTTTCGATTAAATACCCTTTGGCCAATGCCTCGTCTAACTGTGGGCGAATAGTGCTTTCAGCCAGACCAGTGAAGTGGTAGAAATCTGCCCGTGGTGCGGCTTCTAATAACCGGAAACGGTTCATAAAGAACTCAAAAGGCCGGTCAGCCGTTTCCACTTCATACTGTTTATCCAGATATTTACCCTGCATGAAGCCACGGGGATGTTTGGTCTTTATCGTCCGTAGGATGCGGCCATCGCTAAACGTGACTTTACCGTGCGCCCCGCAGCCAATTCCCAGATAATCACCAAAGCGCCAGTAATTGAGGTTATGTTGGCATTGGTAGCCCGGTTTGGCATAGGCCGAGGTTTCATACTGCTGATATCCGGCATCACTAAGTAATTGATGTCCTTGCTGGAAAATATCCCACAGTGCATCGTCATCTGGCAAAACCGGCGGGCGTGAACTGAAACCAGTATTAGGCTCAATCGTCAGTTGATACCAAGATAAATGTGGCGGATCCAGTGTGATAGCTTGGCGCAAATCATCCAGCGCCTCTTCCAGTGTTTGATCAGGCAAGCCGTGCATTAAATCCAGATTAAAGCTACGTAAGTTCAGTGAGGTTGCCAGCTCTGCGGCTCGTTTAGCTTCATCTGGCCCATGAATCCGCCCAAGACGCGTTAATTTCTGTGCGCTAAAGCTTTGTACGCCGATGGAGATACGGTTAATACCGGCGCGTTGATAGCCGCTGAAGCGGTCAGCTTCGACAGCGCCTGGGTTTGCTTCCATGGTGATTTCAGCACCGGCTGTAAGGGGTAATCTGGCACGCACACCATCAAGCAGTTGTTGCATCGCTGCGGCACTGAGTAAACTCGGGGTGCCACCACCAATAAAAATAGTGCTAATTTCACGGCCACTGGCCAGTGGTACGTCGGCATCAAGATCCGCTAATAAGTGCTCTACATATTCCTGATGAGGAACATCACCTTTCAGTGCATGAGAGTTAAAGTCACAGTAAGGGCACTTCTGCACACACCAGGGAATATGAATATAGAGACTGAGCGGCGGTAACTTAAGCATTACGCAGCGCATCCAACATCAGTTTCAGCGCCTGACCACGGTGTGATACTGCATGCTTCTCTTCACGAGTTAATTCTGCGGCGGTTTTACCCAACGCCGGGATGTAGAAAATAGGATCATAACCAAATCCAGCCGCACCAGCAGGTTGATGGGCAATCACACCCGGCCATTGGCCGTGAAATACTAAAGGTGTTGGGTCTTCTGCATGGCGCATGTAAACCAGCACGCAGTGGAATTGGGCACCACGTTGTACATCAGGGGTATCTTTCAACGCCACTAGCAGTTTTTCGAGGTTATCTTGATCACTGGCATCAGTACCCGCGAAGCGTGCGGAGTAAATCCCTGGTGCGCCACCTAGCGCATCAACAGCAAGGCCCGAGTCATCGGCGATAGCAGGCAAACCGGTAATTTGTGCGGCATGGCGCGCTTTTAATATGGCATTTTCGATAAAAGTTAAGCCAGTTTCATCGGCGGATTCTACGCCTAGTTCGGTTTGTGCGACCACATCCAAACCAAAATCGGCCAGCAAATTTGCCAACTCACGCACTTTGCCGGGGTTACCGGTGGCTAATACTATTTTTTGCATGGAGGGATCCTGAATTTTATTAGAGCTGACAGTTATTCTTGCGGAAGTCTCTATCACTCGAGCAGTGCCGCAACTTCTGGCGGGATCTGTTGCGGATTAACAATTTTGATCTGTTTGTGCCGCCCCTGTTCACCTTTTTCGATAACTACCTGGCTTTTCGCTACCCGAAATTGTTTAGCGATAAACTTGATCAAGTGGGTATTAGCTTGGCCATCTACCGGTGGGGCGGTAATGGCGATTTTCAGTTCATCGCCATGTAAACCGACTATCTGATCACGGCTGGCTTTGGGCTGAATATATAGCCTCAGAACCAGCCCGTCCAGCAAGGGTGTTACTGTACTCACAGCATAACCCAAAGCTCGCCTAACATATCCATACCTAAGAAGTTGATCAGATACAGGATAAGAATAACGATCATCGCCGAAAAATCGATACCGCCCATGGCAGGCAAGATGCGGCGAATCGGAGCCATTAAAGGCTCAGTCAACTGATACAGCAGATAGTCCATCGGACTACGGCCTTGGCTTACCCAACTCATCAATGCACGGATAATCATTACCCAGAAAATCAGGTAACCGGCAGCTTTAAACAGTGCAATAACACCAAACAGCAGATTATAAGGGTTGAGTGAGATAGCACCGCTACCAATCAGCAGCAACAGTGGGAACTTAATGGTCATCAGCAGGTATGCCAGCAGCAGTGATGCGCTGTCGATTGGCCCCATGGAAGGAATGATCCGACGCAATGGACCAATAATCGGCTGGGTAATTTTCACCACAAATTGTGAGAATGGGTTGTAGAAATCGCTGTGAACCCACTGCATCCAGATACGCAACAGCAGTACCATCACATACAGGTCAATGACCGTTTTGGCCAAAAAAGTCAGCGTTAGCATGAGTTGCTTTAGTCCTTATCCTTAATATTGGATATACACAAATAGAGAATCTATCAGCGTACTTTATAAGCCCCTATCTTAACGAGAAAGCAATAAGGGTAGTGTCGGATTTTGTAAATTTTGTCGTAGTTAGAACAGCTTTTCCATTTCTTTCGCCCGTTTGATAGCGGCTTGCATGGCGCTGGCAACAGTTTCTGGTAAATGCTGCTCGTTAAATACCCTAATTGCCTCGGCCGTCGTCCCTCCTTTCGAGGTCACCTGTTCACGTAGTGTCGAAAGTGGCAATTGCGGGTTAGCTTCCACGAGTGCAGTCGCTCCAGAGGCGGCTTGTTGCACCAGTAGGCGTGCGGTTTCACTATCAAAACCTAACCGTTCGGCTTCCTGTTGCATTGCTTCCATAAACAGGAAGAAATAGGCCGGTGCACTGCCTGCTGCGGCAATAACGTTGTTGATGCCGTTTTCATCATTCACCCAACAGACTTTTCCTACCGAGCTCATCAGCGAGGCGGTAAAGTTACGATCGTCCTGTGAAACCTGCTCTGGTGCATATAGGCCGCTCATCCCTTTACCCACCAGAGATGGGGTATTAGGCATAATACGCACCAAATTGAGTTTATTCCCCAATAGCGCATAGAAACGTGCAACCTGAACACCTGCAGCAATGGAAAGCACTAGTTTGCCGGTGAAATCGACATTATCTCGCAATGCCTGACATACATCGGCCATTAATTGAGGTTTAACCGCTAAGACGATCACCCCAGCCTTTTGTGCTTGAGTGTTATTATCATCACTACTGATGACACCAAATTCAGCGGCCAGAGCATCACGATTTTTAGCTGAAGGTGCGCAAACGCTGATCATTTTAGCGGGATAACCACTGGCAACCAACCCTGCAATAATTGCGCGAGCCATATTGCCAGCGCCAATGAATGTTATGTTGCGATGTTGCATCAATTTCTCCTATGCCCTTGGTACTTAAAGCCGCAGCCCGAAGGTGTTAATTAACATTAGCGGCTCTGACGCTACTGACTTTGGGGGTTAAGCGCGGGTACCAAAAATGGCGGTACCAATACGCACTAATGTACTTCCGGCACTAATAGCGGCTGCCATATCATCTGTCATGCCCATAGAAAGCGTATCCATCTGAGGGTAGCTGGCTTTTAAAGTCAAGAAAGCCTGATGCATTTGCTCAAATACCGCCAGTTGTCGCGGGTAATCGCTTTCCGGTGCCGGAATAGCCATCAATCCGCGTAAATTCAGGTTAGGCAGCTCACTAATACTGGCTGCTAATGCGGGTAGCTCTGTTAAGGCAACCCCGGATTTACTTTGCTCATCACTGATATTGACCTGAATCAGTACGTTCAGTGCGGGCATTGCTGCTGGGCGCTGAGTGCTTAGGCGCTGCGCTATCTTCAGCCGATCAACGGTATGACACCAGGCAAAATTTTCTGCCACTAACCGGCTTTTATTGGATTGCAGCGGGCCAATAAAGTGCCATTCAAGATCGGCGCTATTGGCAAAGTAGTGGATTTTATCTACCCCTTCCTGCACATAGTTTTCGCCAAAAGCATATTGCCCTGCCACGATGGCCTCTTCGATAGCGCTCACAGGTTTGGTTTTACTAACTGCAAGCAATGTCACTTCTTCTGGAGAGCGTGCGCAATTGTGTGCAACTGTTGCGATCCGCGCTCTGACATCCTGTAGATTCTGCTCAATTGTGCTCATATGGACCCAGGAGTTTGATATGGATTTCACCAGTCTGGATGATAAAAACACAGACCAGGATAACCCTGTATTTAGCGATGGCACAGCTAAATGCATTGACTTAGAAAGCCCCGAACATACCGATGATGGCTTTGATGAACAGGACTTCGCGAATAAGGTGGCGGCTAGTGTAAATCATAACGCATCGGATCTGCACCTTTGTACCGGTTATCACCCGGTATTACGTATTGATGGCGTACTGAAAACCTTCACTCACTGGCCACGGGTGAGTGTCAACTGGCTCAATAAGCTCAGTCGGCACTTATTAAGCGAGGCGCAGTATCGCCGATTGCGGGAAATGGGGCAGGTGGATTGTGCTTACACGACAATTAGTGGACAACGGCTACGGGCTAATATTTTTCAGCAACAGCAGGGGCAATCGGTAGCTTTTCGTATTATCTCTGCGGCATGCCCATCACTGGAAGAGTTGGATGTCCCACCGATTATTCACCAACTCGTTGAGCAAGATAATGGGTTGATTCTGGTTACTGGTGCGACAGGCAGTGGTAAGTCCACGACATTAAGCGCGATGATCAGTGCCATCAATCAGCATCAGGCTCGTCATATCATTACGCTTGAAGATCCGATTGAGTTTGTTCATAGCAGTCTTTCATGTTTGATCCAGCAACGGGAGCTGGGGAGCCATACCCAATCTTTTAGTCATGCCTTAACTGGAGCATTGCGTCAGGATCCCGATATCATTTTGTTGGGTGAGTTACGTGATCTGGATACGATTCGTTTAGCTCTGACTGCCGCTGAAACGGGGCATTTGGTGCTGGCTACGCTACATACTCGTACAGCAACACAGGCAATTGATCGGCTGGTAGATGTTTTCCCTGCGGCAGAGAAAGCCACTATTCAGGCACAATTGGCAGCGAGCTTACGTGCGGTTATCGCACAAAAGTTATGTAATAAAACAGCCGGTGGGCGCATTGCCGTTTTTGAAATTCTGATACAAACCACTGCCGTCAGCCATTTGATTCGTGAAGGTAAATCCTATCAGCTCCCGAATGTGATACAAGCTGGCGCGCAATGGGGGATGCAAACCTTTGAGCAAGGGATGGTGCGGCGGGAGAGGCAGGGGATATTGGCAGAGAATAATGTTAGCCAATTAACATAGCGCCGCTAACCAACAGTAAGTGATTCGGGTGAATGAGAGCCGCTAACACTGCCACGGCTCCAAGTAAGAAGGGTAATTATGCTGACGGGATCTGCTGAGTAATACAGTGAATATTCCCCCCACCGAGCAGGATCTCTCGGGCGGGAACACCGGTAATCACAAAGTCTGGGAACATCTGCTGCAACAGATCTTGCGCCACGCCATCGGTACGGTAATCTAACAACGGGTAAATGATTTGTTGGTTACTGATCAAAAAGTTGACGTAAGAGCCAGCCAGTCGTTCACCAGCGGTACGGGGAACCGCATCGCTGGATAGCACATCGAAAGTCTCTTCTTCGGTGTTATACAGTGGGCCGGGAGCCGGTAGTTTCCAGATTTTTAGCTTGCGGCCTTTGGCATCAACCGCATTGGATAACACATCAAAAGCAGCAACTGATCGTGCGTACTGTGGATCTTGTTGATCGTCGGTCCAATGTAGGGCAACTTCACCCGGGCGAACAAAACAGCACATATTGTCGATATGACCATCAGTTTCATCGTTATAGACGCCATCTTGCAACCAGATGAAGTGTGTAACACCCAGGTATTCACGCAATAACTGTTCAATCTGCGCTTGATTCAGATGCGGATTGCGGTTTGGATTCAGCAAACATTCAGCGGTGGTTAGCAAAGTGCCTTCACCATCGGTATGAATCGAACCACCTTCTAATACCAGTGGGGCGCTGTAATAGGCGTTATGCAGGAAGTCACTCACTTGAACGGCAACTTTCTCATCTTGTTGCCAGTTGGCATACAGGCCACCGTTAAGGCCGCCCCATGCGTTGAACTGCCAATCCACAGCGCGGCGTTCACCGCTACCGTTAATCACCATCGTCGGGCCGGTGTCACGCATCCAGGCATCATCACTGGCCATTTCGACCAATGTTACGTTAGCAGGCAGGGTTGCTTTAGCCTGAGCCATAAATTCAGCTGGCACGCCCATAAATACGGGGGTTGTACTGCTGATGGCCTCAGCAACTTTGGCAAACGTCTGCTGAGCGGGAGCCCCCTTGCCACGCCAGTTATCTTGACGGTATGGCCACAGCATCCAGACCGCATCCTGCTTTGCCCACTCGGCAGGCATAAAGAAGCCATCCTGCTGTGGTGTGCCGGGTAGGGCTTGTGAAGCTGAAGCTTGTAAAATCGCATCTTGTGCAGACATAAATTATCTCCGGGTCTTGCCGTCAGAAGTGGCTAAAGCTTGATACATTTCTGGGCGGCGATCGCGGAACAAGCCCCATGAAGCGCGCTGGGCAGCGATTTCTTGTAAATCAAATTCATGTACCAAAACAGCCTCATCCGTTTTGTTGGCCTGAGCCAGCAGAGCGCCAGTCTGGTCAGCAATGAACGAAGATCCGTAGAAGGTCATTTCCAGGCCCGCTATAAATTTACTTTTCTCGGTACCGATACGGTTAGATGCAATTACGGGCACCAGGTTTGCAGCGGCGTGGCCCTGCTGTACGCGGGTCCAGTGTGGTTGGCTATCGATTTCAGGATAGGCAGGTTCAGAACCAATCGCGGTCGGGTAGAAGATGATTTCCGCACCAAGCAGTGCCAGGCTACGGGCCGTTTCCGGGAACCACTGATCCCAACAGATGCCAACGCCTACTTTGGCATAACGAGTTTGCCAGACTTTAAAACCGGTATCGCCCGGAATAAAGAATTGTTTTTCCTGATAAGCCGGGCCGTTAGGAATATGGGTCTTACGGTATACATCTAACACCGAGCCATCAGCATCAATCATAACCAGCGAGTTATAATAAGCATTGTTGGCTTTCTCAAAGAAGCTCAGCGGTAACACTACTTCCAGCTCGGCTGCCAACTTGGCGAAGTGCTTAATTAACGGGCTACTATCCAGCTCTTGGGCCAGTGCATAGTGTTCCGGGCTTTGATCAATACAGAAATAAGGTGCGGCAAACAGCTCCTGAATCAGGATGATCTGTGCACCTTTGGCATGCGCTTGACGTACCAGTTTCTCGGCATTTTCAATGTTCTTAGGTAGGTCCCAAGAGCAAGCCATTTGGGTCGCAGCAACAGTCACTTTTGTCATGAGAAAACCTCAATAAATGTAAAAAACACCCGCATGGGGTGTGCAATATTTGAGCCGCTGATTGGCATAGGTTCAGTATACAATCCTGTGGGTACAGGTGTCACGATATGCGGGGGATTGCCAAACCAGACGGTGGAAACATAATCTGGGTAACCGTATCTGAAGCTGAATAAAAACCTATTCAGCCAGCCTGTTCATCAAACCAACTTTCCAGAATAATGACCGCAGATGCAGCATCGACACTGCCTTTATCCAAAGCACGGTAGCCGCCACTGTCAAATAAGTTGGCGCGGGCTTCTACGGTGCTGAGGCGTTCATCCTGTAAGGCTATTTGTACACCAAAGCGGCCATGTAAGCGGTTGGCAAACCTGCGCGCGCGGGTAGTTAGGGGTTGCTCGGTGCCATCCATATTCAGCGGCAGTCCGACAACGACTAAATCAGGTTGCCACTCTTTCAGCAGTTTTTCGACTTTCTGCCAGTCTGGCGTGCCATCCTGCGCTTTAAATGACGTTAGCGCGCGGGCAGTGCCGGTCACTTCTTGGCCAATGGCTACGCCGATACTTTTAGTCCCAAAATCAAAGGCAACAATCGTGCGATTAGCCATTAGGCGTGTCCTGCTTGCGGAGCAATATTAAAGATATTGATACCCAACTTGTTGGCCGCAGCTTGCCAACGTTCTGCAATTGGCGTGTGGAACAGAATGTTGGTATCAGCCTCAATCGTCAACCAGGTGTTATCCAGCAATTCCTGCTCTAGTTGCCCCTTTTGCCAGCCTGCATAACCCAATGCCACCAGTAGATTTTTAGGTTGTTCTGGCGTCCCTAGGGTCTCCAATACATCTTTGGAGGTGGTTATCATCGTATCGGCTGAGATAGGAATACTGGAGCCGAATCCCTCCCGTGGTGAATGCAGGATAAACCCCCGATCCTCTGCCAGTGGCCCACCGGTTAATACCGGTTTATCCAGACGTATCGCTGGATCCCGTGGTGAAGGGCTGATTTTCAGTTTTTCCAGCACAGTTTCTACCGTGAACTGTTCCATAGGTTTGTTTATCACTAAGCCCATTGCGCCCTCTTGGTTATGCTCGCAGATGTAAATAACCGAGCGCATAAATAGGGGGTCCTGGAGTGAAGGCATAGCGATAAGAAAATGATGCTGTAAATTCATTATGTTATATAGGGGATTCGCTGAGTTAAGGGGTGAACTTTTGTCAGTATGCGGATAAATGCCAATAAAGTCACGGATCCCCTTCGTCCTTGAAGCCGCAGGGGTGTTGGCTGCGTTCACGCACCCGAATCACTTACTTGAGTAAGCTCATCGGGATTAATGAGCCTCATCCTTGAGGCTCACCCTGCGGGCTAGCATAAATGCTGTTCAAATCGGTTCCTGACCGATTTGTTACTCTCTTGCCGCCTGCCTGCAACACCCATGACTTTGGGGAGGGTATCTGGTTTATTTATTAGCTAACCGCGCTTCGATTGCATCCATCAGCATTTTGGTAATGGACACATCCGGGAAGGCAGCTTCAATTTCACGGATGCAGGTCGGACTGGTGACGTTAATTTCAGTCAGACGATCGCCGATAATATCTAACCCGACGAAAATTAAGCCTTTCTGCTTCAGTACCGGTGCGACAGCGCGGGCAATCGCCCAGTCGCTCTCACTGAGTGGACGGGCTTCGCCTCGGCCGCCGGCCGCCAGATTACCCCGGGTTTCACCTTGCGCCGGGATACGTGCCAGGCAGTAAGGTACCGGCTCGCCGTCAACCACCAAGACCCGTTTATCGCCTTCTTTAATGGCGGGCAGGAAGTTCTGCGCCATGCAGAATCGGCTGCCCAATTCGGTCAGCGTTTCAATAATCACCGACAGGTTAGGATCATCTTGTTTCACACGGAAGATTGAGGTCCCTCCCATCCCATCCAGCGGTTTCAGAATGATATCACCGTGTTTTTGATGGAATTTACGAATGCGGTCTTTATTGCGGCTGACCAGAGTATCCGGCGTTAATTCAGGGAACCAGGCGGTAAACAGCTTCTCATTACAGTCACGCAGGCTCTGCGGCTTGTTCACTACCAGTGTGCCCTTATCTTCTGCGCGCTCCAGAATATAGGTGGCGTAGATGAATTCAGTATCAAACGGCGGATCTTTGCGCATCAGGATGACATCAAGGTCGTGCAGGGGAATATCCTGTTCAGCGCCGAAACTGAACCAACTCTCTTTATCCTGTTTTACGCTGAGTAGACGGGTACTGGCTCGGCCTTCACCACCCTGTAAGTACAGGTCGCCCATCTCCATGTAATGCAGTTCCCAACCACGGCGCTGTGCTTCCAACAGCATGGCGAAGCTGGAGTCTTTCTTGATATTAATGGACGAGATTGGGTCCATTACGATGCCGAGCTTGATCATTCTTCTCTCCTAATGGGAACGAATTTTATCCCAGATCACCAAACCGCACCTGTAAAGCAGTGATTGCGGTAAGAGCTGTAGTTTCGGTACGTAGAACTCGTGGACCTAGCAGGATATCAGTAAATCCAAGGCGCGAGGTCATGGCAATTTCATCGGCAGAGAGGCCGCCCTCCGGGCCAATCAACAAACGCACGTTGTTGAGTGTAGGGGGAAGGGTATTGATGCTGTTGCTGGCGCGCGGATGCAGATTCAGTTTCAGGCTATCATCCTGCTCAGCACACCAGTCTGATAGTTGCATGGCGTTGCGGATTTCCGGGATCCTATTGCGGCCACACTGCTCGCAGGCAGCGATAGCAATTTTCTGCCACTGCTGGAGTTTCTTCACTAAACGCTCGCCATCGAGCTTAACCCCACAACGTTCAGAAAACAGCGGAGTAATCACATTGACACCCAGCTCAATCGATTTCTGCACGGTAAATTCCATTTTCTCGCCCCGGGAGATCACCTGACCCAAATGTAAGCTCAGTGGTGATTCACGGTCTTCCAATTGCCCTTCACCAAGCCGAACCCGCAGATTTTTTTTATCTGAGCGGACAATTTCGGCAGCGAAGACCTGATTGCTACCATCAAATAGTTGCAGGCTTTGCCCCTCAACCATACGGAGCACGCGGCCTACATGATTGGCTGCCTCATCGCTCAACGCCAGTTCGGTATTCGCCTGCAAAGGCTGTGGATGATAAATGCGGGGTATGCGCATGGGTTGCTCTAAGTCCTGAAACGAAAACATACCGCGCAGCGAGTGGTGCCACGCGAAATAAATAAGTGCCTAAGGAGACCAGAGGCAGGGAAGTATCAGCCCATATACTAGATTAGCCTTTTTGCTGCTGGCAAGCCCGTTGTACATAAGGGTTATGATTACCCTGAGCTTTCGCTATCCGCTCATCACGCTGGCATTCCCAGTTGGTGACAGGGTACTGGCGGTTCCAGACCTCAAACAGCTTGCTTTGTTGGCTGGAAAGTCGCAGTTGATATTGATCGCGCATATAAAAATAGGTGCGGGCAATTGCTCCGCGAGCACGCGCTGGCGGCTCTGCCAGTTTATTTTTAAAATCAATTTTCATATCACATTGACCGTATTGGCCCTGGCCGCCATTCCATTGGGAATACATGAAGTTATTGCGGTCACCATTCACTTCGCCAATAGCCGGTTGCAGATTATGCAGATCAGTTTCTATTTGGCGATAGATGGGATCTTTAGTGCAGTTTTTGCGGCCACCTTGTTGCCAGCATTGGCGCTGGTGGCCAAATTGCCAAGCCGGAACCACATGCTCCCACTCGATCCTTGCTGCTCGCTGGGCGTTTTTTCTTGGTTGATAGCCACAACTTTTCAGGTCAGGAATACCTTTCTTACCTTGCCAATCAATTTTGCATCCGCAGTAAAAACTGCTGGGGGCATCCTGATTAATTTTTACAGCGACCGCTTTGGCCTGAGAAAAGTTATTAATGCTTTGACTGTGACTGACCAGAGGAAGCAACGAGGAGGATAAAACCAGCAAGAATAGAATATTGCGTAACATATCTCAAAACAGCCCGATGATGAAAAGCAGGCAGGTTATAGATAATACTGATGGATAGCAAATTAACATGCTGTTTTATAACAAGTAACACCAATTCCTAACAGCTTTTTAGCGCGTTAAATTGCAGCTTTTCACCACAGTGGCGGCAGCGATATTCGCTCTCGCCGCGCTGTACTTTATTGTGGCGACGAATGGTTAATGCATGTTGCTGGCATTTGCACTGATAATTGAAGGTCTTACTGCGCACCGAGGCGACTTCAAACTGGTGGGTGCGGCTGGCGGGGACTTGCAATACCTGCTCCATCATCCAGCGCCACTCTTTACCATGGGGAGCAACTCGGCCAAATTGGCGATAAACCAGCAAGTGAGCCAGTTCGTGCGGCACCACTTCCTCGATAAAGTCCTGCTGATTTTCCAGTAACAATACAGGGTTAAGACGAATCTCGAAGGATTGCAGATAGGCACTACCCGCGCTAGTGCCGCGTTGATGATAATTGATTTTCGGCTCCGAGTAGGCGGTGCCAAGATGTTGATTCGCTAACTGCAATTTGTGGCGCAGGCAGCGCATAACGGCTTGCTGTAACGCGATTGGGATTCGTTGTGTACTCATATCGCCGAAGAATAAAACGGTCGATAAGCAGATGCAAGCCAGTAGGCAGGACTATTTTGAGTAGATTATTATATAAAAACATATAATATAAAAATATATAATGAAATCTAGTTATCCGAAGGGCTTATGAATAACCATCAAATGATCAGCATGGATCTTATGAGGCAAGCGGCAGCAGCGGCTGGTGATGTATTACGGGTGCTGTCAAATGAGGATCGTTTGCTCTTACTGTGTCAATTGAGCCAGGGAGAAAAAGCAGTAGGTGAATTAGAAGCCGCATTGGGGATTCATCAACCAACGTTATCACAACAGCTTGGTGTGCTGCGTAGTGATGGGCTAGTGAACACTCGCCGCGACGGTAAGCGGATATTTTACTCAATCGCCGATAGTAAAGTTTTGGCACTGTTGGAGCTGCTCTATCAGCTTTATTGCCCACAAGAGAAGGAGGCAATATGACTATCGATTGGATTAACTTTACCCCTTACAGTGCACTGGCCGGAGGGGCAGTATTGGGCGTTGCAGTAACGTTTCTATTGTTAGCCACTGGCCGGATTGCTGGTATTAGTGGCATTTTGGGGGGCTTACTTTCGCCAAAAGCAGGGGATCGCGGCTGGCGTATGGCATTCATCATTGGTTTGGTTATTTCACCTTTGGTTTATTCGCTGTTTACCGCGTTACCGGTTATCCAAATTGATGCAGCTTTGCCCACTCTGATTTTAGCCGGATTGCTGGTAGGAATTGGGACGCGCTATGGTGCCGGATGTACCAGTGGGCATGGCGTCTGTGGGCTAGCTCGTTTCTCGCCACGTTCACTGGTGGCGACATTGAGCTTTATGTTTACCGGCTTTATCACTGTGGGGCTGGTTCGCCATCTATTTGCTTAGGAACAGAATATGAATCTATTTTTCTCGCTGTTGGCCGGGCTGATATTTGGTTTGGGCCTGATAGTTGCAGGTATGGCCAACCCTGCCAAGGTCTTAGGTTTTCTCGACATTAGAGGTTTATGGGACCCGTCATTGGCATTGGTGATGGCAGCCGCAGTGGCTATCGCGCTACTCGGTTTTACCTGGGCCAAAAAACGTAAAGTCAGTTTGCTGGGGCAACCCTTGCAATTGCCAACCTCTAATCGTATTGATCGGCGGTTAATTGGCGGTAGCCTGTTGTTTGGCGTCGGTTGGGGATTGGCGGGGATATGCCCTGGGCCGGCACTGGTATTGCTGGGCGCAGGGATGTTCAAAGGGGTTATCTTTGTCGCCGCGATGGTGGCGGGAATGGTAATATTTAGCCTACTAGAGCGTGCTCGTTAGATATAAAAAACCCCGCCAGGCGGGGTTTTTGCTGTTCAGCGCTTAACGGTTGAAACTTATTTCAAGCCAGCAGCCTCACGCAGCAAGGCGGCTTTGTCGGTTTTTTCCCAAGGGAATTCTTCACGACCAAAGTGACCATAAGCTGCGGTTGCTTGATAGATCGGATGCAACAGATCCAGCATCTGAATCAAGCCATAAGGGCGCAGTTCGAAGAATTCACGTACCAAGGTAATCAATTGATCCTCAGAGACCTTACCCGTGCCGAATGTTTCCACCATGATGGAGGTAGGTTCTGCCACACCAATGGCGTATGAAACCTGAATCTCGCAACGGTCAGCCAGGCCAGCCGCAACAATATTTTTCGCTACATAACGGGCAGCATATGCTGCTGAGCGGTCAACTTTGGATGGATCTTTACCGGAGAATGCACCGCCCCCATGACGAGCCATGCCGCCGTAGGTATCAACAATGATTTTACGCCCAGTCAGACCACAGTCGCCCATTGGGCCACCGATAACGAAACGGCCTGTCGGGTTGATATGATATTTGGTAGCTGCGGTGAGCCACTCAACAGGTAGAACCGGCTTGATAATCTCTTCCATCACCGCTTCTTGTAAATCTTTCAGACTGATATCTTCTGAATGCTGCGTCGACAGAACAACCGCATCAATACCGACAATCTTGCCGTTATCATACTGGAAGGTAATCTGGCTTTTTGCATCCGGGCGCAGCCATGGCAAGGTGCCATTTTTACGCACTTCAGCCTGACGCTTTACCAAACGGTGTGCATAGGTAATAGGTGCAGGCATTAAAACGTCGGTTTCGTTAGTGGCATAGCCGAACATCAGGCCCTGATCACCCGCGCCTTGTTCTAAGGGGTCTGAACGGTCAACACCCTGATTAATATCAGGTGACTGCTTCCCAATCGCACTTAAAACGGCGCAAGAGTTAGCATCAAAACCCATCTCAGAATTAACATAACCGATTTCGCGCACGGTTTTACGGGTGATCTCTTCGATATCTACCCATGCGTTAGTGGTAACTTCACCGCCAACTAATACCATACCCGTTTTGACATAGGTCTCGCAGGCAACACGCGCTTTTGGGTCTTGCTCAAGAATTGCGTCCAGTACCGCATCTGAAATCTGATCAGCAATTTTGTCTGGATGTCCTTCAGAAACAGATTCCGACGTAAATAAGTGTTTAGCCATTATTTTCTTTACCTTGAATACAAGTGAAAAGTCACTGCATAGCGTTGGGTGCCAGGCAACAGAAGCCTACGTTTGGTTAGGTCTTCTGATACGTTGACGTTTTACAACGCCTCTTTAGGCAAAGCCTTTAGCAGTCGATCCCATTCGTACTTGAAGCTGCCTGGTTGTTAGCTGCACGCAGTCCTCCGAACCACTCATTTGAGTAAGCTCATCGGGCTGGTTCGTCTGCTGCCCACCCGCAACGCCAAGTTTTTTGGGCGTATAAATTTAGAAGCCTTGCATGATTTGTCGCACACGTAGCATTCTAGCAATTAAAATGTTTGGATGTATTAACATCTGGACGTCTATTTTAGGTCAGCTTTTACTCTTAATGCCAGCCCTTTTTGCATCAAGATATTTCTTGCTTTGGTTGTCATGGTGTTTATTTACCGCTTGATACAGTTATACCCGTCATACTTCAAGCTGCATGTGCGTTGGCTACACTCAATAACCCGAATCACTTGCGACAGTAAGTTCATCGGGATTATCTCGCTTGCCGCCTTCCTGCAACTCGAATTATTTAGGGTATACACGCTATTTTCATTTTGCATTTTGCTCGCGTTATAGGTATAAACTGCGCGCGCAGCTTATTTGATATGCAATGATGAAGATGGCAGAGGATGACATTAGCTCATTGTTACATTTGCAGAGTTTTGCACTCAGGTGTTTAACCGTGAATGGGCATGAAAATAGCGGCGTCATCAAACTGTTACTTAATCTGTCTATACCCAATAGATTTCAATATGCAGCTATTTCCCCTGTAACTTGAAAGATGACGGGTTTATTTAAAGTCTTGTCCGTTCAATCTGAGCGGCATGCGTGGAGGTGGTTGGATTAATGATCCGTTGTCAACTGGTTGCTGCACATCAACAGCTACGTCGTTCTGACGTTCAATCCCCCTTTGCAACCTTCCTTTCTTGTACTCCATCAAGGCGATGTTACACCCACATGGGTGCGTCTCAGGATTCGCGGGCAGGTTAACAGCCGCCTGAAGCACTGAATTCGGCTAGCCTGACCACTTTGCGGCTAATCCGATTCACAAAATCTCAATACGTATTTACAGTCGGACGTATTTTCCATTTAAACGTGTTTTACCCTTTTGGGTAATGAATAGCTGAGTGATAAACCACTTGTGGATAGCGCTTTGCAGCGTAATATTCTGCCGATTCGGCGTCCACGTGGGTTGTCCTTGCTGGTTGTAGCTGCGATAGTGGCTGACTTTATCGTCAGTATCGCAATAGAGGCGAATTATGTCTGATGATAACTTGATTGGCCGTCCGTCAGCAGCGGGCGCACATGTTTCTTTACGCTCTATGCAGGAGGTTGCCATGAATGACCGTAATGCCAGCAAGATGCTGAGCACGTATAACGTCGCCTATTGGGGTGGCAACTATTATGACGTCAACGAGTTGGGTCATATCAGCGTTTGCCCTGATCCAGATGTTCGTGAGGCGCGTGTCGATCTGGCGCAACTGGTCAAAGGAATGCAGCTCGAGCAGGGGCAACGTCTGCCTGCATTATTCTGTTTCCCACAAATTTTACAACATCGCCTACGCTCAATTAACGGTGCATTTAAACGTGCGCGTGAGTCATTTGGCTATGAAGGCGACTACTTCCTGGTTTACCCGATTAAAGTAAACCAGCATCGCCGGGTTATTGAGTCTTTAGTCAATTCTGGTGAGCCGTTGGGGCTGGAAGCTGGCTCTAAAGCTGAAATGATGGCGGTTTTGGCCCATGCAGGTATGACCCGTTCGGTTATCGTTTGTAACGGCTATAAAGATCGTGAATATATTCGTCTGGCATTAATCGGCGAAAAACTGGGCCATAAGGTTTATCTGGTCATCGAAAAGATGTCAGAAATCAAAATGGTATTGGAAGAAGCCGAACGCTTGAATGTGGTTCCGCGCCTGGGTGTTCGTGCGCGCCTGGCATCACAAGGTTCCGGTAAATGGCAGGCTAGCGGTGGTGAGAAATCTAAATTTGGTTTGTCTGCCACCCAAGTGCTGCAATTGGTTGATATGCTGCGTGACGCCAATAGTCTCGAAAGCCTGCAATTACTGCATTTCCATTTGGGATCTCAGCTATCTAACATCCGTGATATCTCCACCGGGGTTCGTGAGTCCGCACGTTTCTATGTGGAATTACACAAGCTGGGTGTCAATATCCAGTGCTTCGATGTGGGTGGTGGTTTGGGGGTGGATTACGAAGGGACGCGTTCTCAGTCCGATTGCTCAGTAAACTATGGCCTGAATGAATATGCCAACAACGTTATCTGGGGTATTGGTGATGCTTGTAATGAACATGGCCTGCCGCATCCTACCGTGATTACGGAATCGGGCCGCGCAGTCACCGCGCACCATACCGTGCTGGTTTCCAATGTGATCGGCGTAGAACGCAATGAATTTAATGAGCCACAGCCACCGGAAGAAGATGCACCTCGTGCGCTGATAAGCCTGTGGGATACCTGGCTGGAAATGCAAGAGCCGGAAAACCGCCGCTCTCTGCGCGAATGGCTGCACGACAGTCAAATGGATTTACATGATGTGCATAGTCAATATGCCCATGGGATACTGGACCTGACACAACGTGCCTGGGCGGAACAGATGTACCTGAGTATCTGCAATGATATCCAGAAGCAACTGGACCCAAGCAACCGTGCACACCGGCCAATCATTGATGAGCTGCAAGAGCGTATGGCCGACAAGCTGTACGTGAATTTCTCGCTGTTCCAATCTATGCCGGATGCCTGGGGTATCGATCAGTTATTCCCAGTGTTGCCACTGGAAGGGTTAGATAAGCCACCAGAACGCCGCGCGGTATTGCTGGATATTACTTGTGACTCAGACGGTACTATCGACCATTATATTGACGGCGATGGGGTAGCAACCACCATGCCGATGCCGCCATATGATGCTGAAAACCCGCCATTGTTGGGCTTCTTTATGGTTGGTGCCTATCAAGAGATTCTGGGCAATATGCATAACTTGTTTGGTGATACTGCCGCGGTTGATGTGTATGTATTCCCAGACGGCACGGTTGAAGTTGAGCAGACTGACGAAGGTGATACCGTCGCAGATATGCTGGAATATGTTCAGTTGAACCCTGAGAAATTGTTGAACCAATTCCGTGATCAGGTGAAAGAAACTGATCTAGATACCGAGTTGCAGGCGCAGTTTATGGAAGAGTTCGAAGCAGGTCTGTACGGTTATACTTATCTCGAAGATGAATAACGGCTAACGGCTGCTTTTTCAACGCAAGAAGTCTCTCTATATTAAGGGCAAACTCAGGTTTGCCCTTTTTGTTTGCCCCTGTCACTGGTGATTGTCCAAATATCAACCACACTAATATTGGTCATTTATGATGCTTATCTGAGAGGTGCTTGAATGGGATGGGTCAGTGTTTGTAAGGTAAATTACGTCAAGCCCGATTTTCCTTTCTCAGCGCAGATTGATGATAAAAGGATTGGCGTCTATGTCATTGATGGTGAGTATTTTGCGATGGAAGACATTTGCCCTCATGCCAATGCATTGTTAAGTCAGGGCTTTATGGATGGAGAAACCGTTGAATGCCCATTACACGGTGCATTGTTTGATGTGCGGACCGGCCAGTGCTTGCGTGAGCCAGGCGATAGGGATTTAGCAACCTATCCAGTGCGCATTAAAGGTGATCAGATTGAGGTAAATCTGGACGTAGATAGTGGCGGGTAATATTTAGTAATAAGAGAGTAACGCCCGCAAAAATCACGGGCGTTATACAGTGATAATTGACGGGGTTTACTTCTCAGCAGCAATACGTTGGCGAATATGATCAGCCCGCGCTTGTGATGACGGATGATCGTCAAACATGCTGCTGGTACGGCCTGCTTCCATGGTTGCCAATTTTTCAAAGCTAGTGACTAAACCATTTGGATCGATACCGCGTTTTTTCAACAAATCGAATGAGTAATCATCCGCTTCGCTTTCTTGTTTCTGTGAAAATTGAGCGTTAACTAATTTCTCGCCAATATCTGCTAACTGAGACTGAGATAACTGCCCGGCAATCCCGCCCGCGGAACTGGCTGCGGTACGCAGGGCTGTCGTGCCATAGGCCACTTGCATCGCTTTACGGGTATGCCCCAATGCCACATGGCCCATCTCATGACCGAGTACACCTTCCACTTCATTGTCGGTCATCATGTCCATCAGGCCGCTATAGACACGAATACAACCATTTGCCATGGCCCAGGCATTCACATCCTTTGTGACATACACCTTATAGTTAGCTGGCGTACCATTAATGTTATCGCCTAATGCGGCTGAAATTTTCACCAACCGTTTGGCATAGGTACTGTCTGTTGGCGCTATCTGCGCTTTCTGATCCATTTCAGCGCAAGATTTTTCGCTGAGCATTTTTACATCAGCATCATTCAAGGTTGCCGCTTGAAATGCCTGTGCGCCTGACTGCATTAAGCCATCAGTATTCATATTCTGGCAGCCGCTAAGCAGCGCTGTAAGGCTCAGTGCAATCATTGAGGTACGAATTTTCATAACACTTTCTTCCTGTGGTTATGCCATTTTATTATTGGAGAGGACCGTTCTCTTCGTGATGATAACGTATCAGTTGCGTTATCTATCCATCATTATTCGCCAACAGTCACTGTTGCATTCTTATTAACTATTGCATTAATCGCTGTTGAATCGACGACGGTTGTTCTACTCTGTCGGCAATAGGTCTTGCCCGAAATATTCGTGGCAACGTATGGTTTATATCGGTTTGTTTGCAAAAACGAACACTGCCAGCCGACAGAGTGGTTAATACACTCATTGTGTGGCTAAAAACGCAGCGAGGGTAACGCGACTCAATCGTTACAGCTATAGCTTTATTCTGAAAATATGGAAGTTTTAGCTCATTTAGTTTTAGTGATTGCCGTTTCAATGCTGAGTCTGAGAAAATGGTAAACTTGAACGCTTTTTTTTAATCCGACCTGGAGTAAAACATGTCCTCTCGTAAAGAGCTTGCCAACGCGATCCGCGCACTAAGCATGGACGCAGTGCAGAAAGCGAATTCCGGCCACCCCGGCGCCCCTATGGGTATGGCAGATATCGCCGAAGTTTTGTGGCGTGACTATTTGAACCATAACCCAACCAACCCACACTGGGCTGATCGCGACCGTTTCGTGTTATCGAATGGTCACGGCTCCATGTTGATCTATAGCTTGCTGCATCTCACTGGCTATGATTTGCCGATGGAAGAGCTGAAAAACTTCCGTCAGTTACACTCTAAAACGCCTGGTCACCCTGAATATGGCTATACCGCTGGCGTAGAAACTACCACCGGCCCGCTGGGTCAGGGCATTGCGAATGCTGTTGGTTTCGCCATTGCAGAACGCACGCTGGCCGCACAGTTTAACCGCCCAAGCCATGACGTTGTTGATCATCACACCTACGCATTTATGGGTGATGGCTGCATGATGGAAGGTATCTCCCACGAGGTGTGCTCTCTGGCTGGCACCATGAAGCTGGGCAAACTGACCGCTTTCTATGACGACAACGGTATCTCTATCGATGGTCACGTTGAAGGCTGGTTCACTGACGACACGGCGGCTCGTTTCGAAGCTTACGGTTGGCATGTGGTTCGTGGTGTTGATGGCCATAATGCTGATTCAATCAAAGCGGCTATCGAAGAAGCTCACAAAGTTAGCGACAAACCTTCACTGCTGATGTGCAAAACCATTATCGGTTTTGGCTCACCGAAGAAAGCCGGTACGCATGACTCACACGGTGCACCATTAGGTGCTGATGAAGTTGCTGCTACCCGTGAAGCATTGGGGTGGAAATACCCTGCATTTGAAATCCCACAAAATATCTATGCTGCGTGGGATGCTAAAGAAGCCGGTCAGGCAAAAGAAGCTGCCTGGAACGAGAAGTTCGCAGCTTATGCCAAAGCTTATCCAGAACTGGCTGCTGAATTCAAACGTCGTGTCAGCGGTGAATTGCCTGCTAACTGGGCGACTGAATCCAAGAATTTCATCGAACAATTGCAAGCTAATCCTGCCAAGATTGCCAGCCGCAAAGCATCACAAAATGCGCTGGAAGCCTTCGGTAAAGTATTACCTGAATTCTTGGGCGGCTCTGCTGACCTGGCACCGAGTAACCTGACTATCTGGTCTGGTTCTAAATCACTGAGCGATGATCTGGCGGGTAACTACATTCACTACGGTGTCCGTGAATTTGGTATGTCTGCCATCATGAACGGTATTGCTCTGCACGGTGGTTTCATTCCTTACGGCGCAACCTTCCTGATGTTTGTGGAATATGCCCGTAACGCGGTGCGTATGGCTGCTCTGATGAAAATCCGCAGCATATTCGTTTACACCCATGACTCTATTGGTCTGGGCGAAGATGGCCCAACCCATCAGCCGGTTGAGCAGATGGCCAGCCTGCGTGTAACACCAAACATGAGCACCTGGCGTCCTTGTGACCAGGTTGAGTCTGCGGTGGCATGGCAGTATGCGCTGGAACGCAAAGATGGCCCGAGTGCACTGATCTTCTCCCGTCAGAATCTGGCACAACAGCCACGTACTGCTGAGCAGTTAGCCAATATCGCTAAAGGCGCATATGTACTGAAAGATTGTGCAGGCCAGCCTGAACTGATCTTCATTGCTACCGGTTCTGAAGTTGAACTGGCAGTGGCAGCAGCAGATCAACTGACCGGCGCAGGCCACAAAGTGCGTGTTGTTTCTATGCCATCAACTGATGCATTCGACAAACAAGACGCCGCTTACCGTGAATCTGTATTGCCAGCAGCGGTTAGCGCGCGCGTTGCCGTTGAAGCCGGTATTGCCGATTACTGGTACAAATACGTTGGCCTGAATGGCGCGGTGGTTGGTATGACCACCTTCGGTGAATCTGCACCAGCAGAATTGCTGTTTAAAGAATTTGGTTTCACTGTTGAAAACGTGGTAGCGAAAGCTCAGGCGCTATTGAAATAAGAGACTGCGTTACTATGAAATATGCCCAAAAAACTTGGTGGTGCCGCTAGCATTCCAGCAGTTCCAAGCCAAAGGGTATACCGGGTGTAAACGGTGATGACAATCCCGGTAATACACCTGTTAAAAGACCGCTTCTGCGGTCTTTTTTTTCGCCAATTGATGGATGTATTGTGCCCTTTATCAGGCAGATATTCCTTTTATGATTAGTTTGGTTTATTCTGGCTGAAGCGTTTCAGTCATGATTGATTTTCAGTTTCAGTAAAATTAGCTGAGGAAAAAGCCGGAAGTATTCTGGCTGAATTGTGATAAGACGATTAACATCTTAGGGCACGGTGCAGTACGCTATGGGGTTGCATGATAATAACCAGAAACAGGGAGTAACATGACAATCCGCATAGCGATAAATGGCTTTGGCCGTATTGGCCGTAGCGTTTTACGCGCATTGTATGAATCGGGTCGCCGGGCAGAAATTTCAGTAGTTGCTATTAATGAGTTGGCTAATGCACAAGGGATGGCCCATTTACTGAAGTATGACTCCAGCCATGGCCGGTTTGCCTGGGATGTTCGTCAGGAATGTGACAATTTGTACGTCGGTGACGATATCATCCGGCTGATACATCAGCCAGAAATAGAGCAGTTACCTTGGGGTGAGTTAGGAATTGATGTTGTTCTAGATTGTAGCGGCGTGTATGGCAGCCGTGCCGATGGCGAGGCTCATAT
Source organism: Yersinia sp. 2541 StPb PI (assembly GCF_052217145.1). Lineage (NCBI taxonomy): Bacteria > Pseudomonadati > Pseudomonadota > Gammaproteobacteria > Enterobacterales > Yersiniaceae > Yersinia > Yersinia sp. 2541 StPb PI. The sequence continues at coordinate 860,154 of NZ_JAZGQB010000001.1, forward strand.
TGCCTCCGGTGCCAAAAAGGTACTGTTTGCCCATCCTGGCGGCAATGATTTAGACGCAACAGTAGTCTATGGTGTAAACCATCAAGATTTACTGGCGGAGCACCGGATTGTTTCCAACGCTTCCTGTACCACGAACTGCATTATTCCTATTATTCAGTTGTTGGATATCGCTTATGGCATCGAGTCTGGCACTGTGACCACCATTCATTCATCAATGAATGATCAACCCGTTATCGATGCTTATCATCAGGATTTACGCCGTACCCGGGCAGCAAGTCAGTCAATTATCCCGGTTGATACTAAACTGGCGGCAGGGATTACCCGTATTTTTCCGAAGTTTTGTGACAGGTTTGAAGCTATCTCGGTACGGGTGCCAACCATCAACGTAACCGCTATCGATTTAAGCGTTAGCGTGACAAACCCGGTTGGTGTCGCTGAGGTTAACCAGCTTTTTCAAAAGGCAGCAAGAGGTTCATTTCGTGGTATAGTTGACTATACGGAATTACCCTTGGTGTCGACCGATTTTAACCATGATCCGCACAGTGCAATTGTCGATTGCACGCAGACTCGGGTCAGTGGGCAGCACCTGATTAAGACCTTGGTATGGTGCGATAACGAATGGGGTTTCGCCAATAGAATGTTGGATACGACATTGGCGATGGCCCGAAGTGGTTTCTAGTATGGCATGCTAACGTCTTGTTTTTCCGCAGTTTTACTGCGGTTATATCAGCGTTGATGTGCAGCTTATGCAACTTTAAAGAGAATCAACAAGAGGATTCACCATGTCTGTAATTAAGATGACCGATCTGGATCTGGCTGGCAAACGCGTGCTGATCCGTGCGGACCTCAATGTTCCGATAAAAGATGGCAAAGTGACTTCTGATGCGCGTATCCGTGCATCTCTGCCGACGATTGAAGCGGCACTGAAGCAAGGCGCTAAAGTAATGGTTACCTCTCACTTGGGTCGCCCGACCGAAGGCGAGTACAACGAAGAGTTCTCCTTGCTGCCAGTAGTTAACTACCTGAAAGACAAACTGTCTTCTCCGGTACGTCTGGCGAAAGACTATCTGGACGGCGTTGAAATTGCAGCAGGCGAGTTGGTTGTGCTGGAAAACGTTCGCTTTAACAAAGGCGAGAAGAAAGACGACGAAACGCTGTCTAAGAAATATGCGGCGCTGTGTGACGTCTATGTGATGGATGCGTTTGGTACTGCTCACCGTGCACAAGCTTCTACTCACGGTGTGGGTAAATTTGCCCCTATCGCCTGTGCCGGCCCGCTGTTGTCAGCAGAACTGGAAGCACTGGGTAAAGCGCTGGGTAACCCAGCACGCCCAATGGTTGCCATTGTGGGTGGTTCTAAAGTATCAACCAAACTGACCGTGCTTGGCGCACTGTCTAAAATCGCCGATCAACTGATTGTTGGTGGTGGTATCGCCAATACCTTCGTTGCAGCTCAAGGCAACAATGTCGGTAAATCTCTGTACGAAGCAGACCTGATTCCAGAAGCCAAGCGCCTGCTGGAAACCTGTGATATCCCGGTTCCTACCGATGTGCGTGTTGCAACCGAATTCTCTGAAACTGCTGTTGCGACACTGAAACCAGCTAACCAAATCAAAGATGACGAACAAATTCTTGATCTGGGCGACGAGTCTGCACAACGTCTGGCTGAGATCCTGAAAAATGCCAAAACCATTCTGTGGAATGGCCCGGTTGGTGTATTCGAGTTCCCTAATTTCCGTAAAGGGACCGAGATAGTCGCTCGTGCCATCGCAGAGAGTGACGCATTCTCTATCGCGGGCGGTGGTGACACTCTGGCAGCAATCGATCTGTTCGGTATTGCTGACCAAATCTCTTACATTTCTACCGGCGGTGGTGCATTCCTTGAGTTCGTAGAAGGGAAAAAACTGCCAGCGGTGGTGATGCTGGAAGAGCGCGCTAAGCAGTAATTTAGATAACGGGGGGCGAAAGCCGCCCGTTTCGCTTTTAGCTAATGAAGCTCGCGGGCTTTATACCCTAAATAATTCGAGTTGCAGGAAGGCGGCAACGAAATGAACTCAAGGAGTTGAGATAACTCAATGACTTGAGTGAATGATGGCAGCCAACGCACATGCAGTTTGAAGTATGACGGGTATAGGCGATTTACATTTAGGGCCTATCCTCACCGGATAGCTGCTATCTTCAGTCGACGAAACAGGACAACGTACATGTCTAAAATTTTTGATTTCGTAAAACCAGGTGTCATCACAGGTGATGACGTTCAGAAAGTGTTCGCAGTAGCCAAAGAGAACAACTTTGCTCTGCCAGCAGTTAACTGTGTCGGCACCGACTCTATTAACGCAGTGCTGGAAACAGCAGCCAAAGTGCGTGCGCCAGTTATCGTTCAGTTCTCTAACGGTGGTGCAGCATTTATCGCAGGTAAAGGCGTTAAAGCAGAAGGTCAGGGTGCTGCAATCCTGGGCGCTATCTCTGGTGCACATCATGTCCATCAGATGGCTGAACACTATGGTGTTCCTGTTATTCTGCACACCGACCATTGCGCCAAGAAATTGCTGCCATGGTTAGACGGCTTGTTGGACGCAGGTGAGAAACACTTTGCGGCTACCGGCAAACCACTGTTCTCTTCTCACATGATCGACCTGTCTGAAGAGTCCCTGGAAGAAAATATCGAAATTTGTAGCAAATACCTGACTCGCATGGCGAAACTGGGTATGACGCTGGAAATCGAACTGGGTTGCACCGGTGGTGAAGAAGATGGCGTGGACAACAGCCATATGGACGCATCTTCTCTGTATACTCAGCCACAAGATGTTGATTACGCTTACGAAAAACTGAACGCTATCAGCCCACGTTTCACCATCGCTGCCTCTTTCGGTAACGTACACGGTGTTTACAAGCCAGGTAACGTGAAACTGACCCCAACTATTCTGCGTGATTCTCAGGATTATGTTTCCAAGAAACACAATCTGCCGCACAACAGCTTGAACTTCGTATTCCACGGTGGTTCAGGTTCTACTGCTGCTGAAATCAAAGAAGCGGTTAGCTATGGCGTAGTTAAAATGAATATCGACACCGATACCCAATGGGCAACGTGGGAAGGTATTCTGGGCTACTACAAAAAGAACGAAGCTTATCTGCAAGGCCAACTGGGTAACCCAGAAGGTGCTGACAAGCCGAACAAGAAATTCTACGACCCACGTGCGTGGCTGCGTGCTGCACAGGTGACTATGGTTGCTCGTCTGGAAAAAGCTTTTGAAGAACTGAACGCCAAAGACGTTCTGTAATTCGATACTGCTTTGACCGACTTAAAAGGCCCCTTGGGGCCTTTTTTCTTTGCAAAAAACGAATCTAACCTCATTTCCGCCGCCTTGATTGACTGAGTAGTCTGATATTTCAGCGTAAATTTCTCTGCCAAAATTGGCAACAGGCTCATTGTTAGTTACCCTAAACAGGCTGTCAGTTGTAGCCGTCAGCATTTTGCGGTGATTTTTTGCGTAATCTCTCCCGCAGGGAGCTTTTTGTAGGATGATTCAAATGGAAGAATTAAACGTAGTTGATGGTATCAATGAAGCGAGTACCTGGTTGGTGAATAACCAAGATTTGCTGATTCAATACGCGGTTAATCTGGTCGCAGCATTACTTATCTTAACCGTCGGTTCAATCATCGCCAAAATTGCGTCACGGATGCTTGGTCGGGTCATGAAGTTACGTGGCATTGATGTCACCGTTGCAGACTTCCTGGCAGCAATGGCGCGTTACAGCATTCTGGCTTTCACTATCGTTGCGGTGCTGGGACGTTTGGGTGTGCAGACTGCATCGGTGATTGCCGTTATCGGTGCCGCGGGTTTAGCTGTTGGTTTGGCGCTACAAGGCTCGCTATCAAACTTTGCCGCCGGAGTGCTGCTGGTGGCCTTCCGTCCATTTAAGGCAGGTGAATATGTCGATCTGGGCGGTGTAGCCGGTACTGTGGTTCAGGTGCAAATTTTCTCAACGACCCTACGGACGGTCGACGACAAAATCATCGTGGTACCCAACGGCAAAATTATTGCTAATAACATCATCAATACCAGCCGTGAACCGAATCGCCGTACCGATATGGTCATCGGTGTTGCCTATGATGCTGATATTGATGTGGTAAAGAAAGTGCTGGGTGACATCATTGCCGCAGATAAACGTATCATGCATGACAAAGGGGTTACCGTGCGTTTGAATGAGATGGCTGCCTCTTCCCTTAACTTCACGGTGCGCGTCTGGACTACCAATGGCGATGCGATGGATGTGTATTGGGATCTGATGGAAAACTTCAAGCGTGCGTTGGATGCTAACAAAATTGGCATTCCTTACCCGCAGATGGACGTGCATTTGCATCAGGTAGCAAAAACTGAGGCAGATTAGTCTGCGTACCTGAAGCTGTAGTGTTGTTTACAATTTGGCTATAGCCATGTCAAATCGGGTCGTTATCGGCCCGTTTTTTCCTTTTTCCATCCTTGTTTTCCCTCTTGCTTAGCCATTATTAGTTTTACTTATTATTGATAAGAAATATCAATTTCCTCTGATGCCGCTCTCCCCGTAATATGCTGCTAGTTCCTCTCCAATTCTCTCGGCCCGTTTTGAGTATTATTTAAAGGTAACAGTATGTTAGCTGTCTATTTACAGGGCTTCGCCCTCAGTGCTGCGATGATTTTACCCCTCGGGCCACAAAATGCCTTTGTGATGAACCAGGGGATTAAGCGTCAGCACCATTTGATGAGTGCCTCACTTTGTGCGCTGAGTGACATTATCTTGATTTGTGCGGGGATCTTTGGCGGCAGTGCCTTGCTGAGTCGTTCGCCATTGTTACTGGCACTGGTCACATGGGGCGGCGTGGCTTTCCTGCTGTGGTACGGTTGGGGCGCATTGATGGCAGCCTGGCGTGGGGGGGGCTCCTCATCTGCAGCCGCAACCGGCGCGCAAGGGCGTTGGCCAATAGTTATAACCCTACTGGCGGTAACCTGGCTCAATCCGCATGTCTATCTCGATACCTTTGTGGTGCTCGGTAGCCTTGGCAGCCAGTTATTACCCGACTCCCGGCCTTGGTTCGCTTTGGGAGCCGTGAGTGCCTCTATTGCCTGGTTTTTTGCCCTCGCGCTATTGGCTGCGTGGTTATCACCGTGGCTTAACCGCCCAACGTCGCAGCGGGTGATTAATCTGTTGGTCGGAGGGGTAATGTGGTTTATTGCTTTTCAGCTAGCGCAACAAGCACTAAATCTGTGAGTTTTTATCATTAATCCGAATCCCATGATTCATAAGATATGCTACGGTTGATGTGTTAATCCGGTTACCGACAGCAAATTAATCACGCTGCCAATGAGATTCGAGTGAGTGTAATTAACTGCAAATATATTTGTCGCTGATTGAATTCACTGGTTATCTAGCTGAGGTCGACTGAGTTGTCATAAATAATTTGCCATGTATATCTTAGGAGGCACTGTGAAGTTGAAGACATTGGCTTTGGCCGCAATGATGGGATTAGGGACGTTACCTTTGGCGCTACAAGTTCAGGCAGCCGAAGTGCCAGAAGGGCCGCATGTTGTCACCTCCGGTACCGCCAGTGTTGATGCGACACCGGATATTGCCACTATCGCTATTGAAGTCAGTGTATCTGCCAAAGATGCGGCAGATGCCAAAAAACAGGCGGATACCAGGGTCGCGCAATATTTTGATTTCTTACGTAAAAGTGGCATTGAAAAGAAAGATATCAATGCTGCCAATATTCGTACTCAACCTGAATACGATTACCAGAAAAGCGGTGAAGCGGTCTTGAAGGGATACCGTGCCGTGCGCCAGGTTCAGGTAACATTACGCCAACTGGATAAGTTGAATGAGCTGCTAGATGGTGCGCTGAAGTCTGGTCTAAACGAGATCCGTGCGGTGGAACTCGGGGTAGCAAACCCGGACACATACCGTGAGCAGGCGCGTAAAAAAGCCATTGAAAATGCTATCAGCCAGGCAGGATCATTGGCTGATGGATTCAAAGTTAAACTTGGGCCGGTCTACAGCATTCGTTACCACGTCGCTAACTACCAGCCTATGCCGGTAGCACGCATGTTTAAAAGCGCTGAAGCGGCACCAGCCACCGATGCCGCACAAACTTACGAACAGCAGACCATCCATTTTGATGATCAGGTTGATGTCGTGTTTGAACTCCAAACTGCGACCAGTACCGCTAAATAAATCAATCCTGCCGTAATACCTGACGCCCATAAGACAACAGGGCGTCAGTCACCTTTCTCATAGTTCTGCTTTCCGGTGCAAACCGGTGCCAGAACAGCATTCGTCGTTGCAGTAATCCTGGCGTCAGATTGATTAATTCGCCTGAAGCTAGCTCTTTCTCGATTTGCAGATGCGGGATCATACAACAGGTGGTTCCTTGTCGCGCTAACTGCACAAAAGCTTCGGAAGAGTTAACAATATGGCAGGGCACGCTGCCCGGTGATAAATCAAAGTTCTGCTGTAAAAACGCCTGATGCATATCATCCAGATGGTCAAACGCCACCGCTGGCGCTTTCAACAATGCCGAGCGGGTTACGCCATTAGGGAAATAACGCTCAGCGAAAGGTTTGGAGGCGACAAACAGGTAATCCAGCGCACCGAGTTGATCAACCAGACAACTGGGGAGCGGTTGAGGTTGGATACTGACAGCACCCACAACCTCGCCGCGACGTAACCGTTCCTGAGTTCGAGTCTCATCCTCGACTTGTAAATTCAGCCGGATAGGGGAATCAGCCAGCACCGGTTTCAATGCCGGTAGCAACCAGGTCGCCAAACTGTCGGCGTTCACTGCCAGCGACAATAACAGTGGTGTATCTCCGCCATTATCATTGCCCAGCCACTCTTCTTCCAGTAACTCAACCTGATGCAGTAACGCGAGCAGTTTCTGCCCTTGTTCGGTAGGCCGTGGTGGCACGGTGCGCACCAGCAGCGGTTGTCCAAACAGATTCTCCAACTGCTTGATGCGTTGAGATACCGCCGATTGGGTGATGCAAAGTTTTTGTGCAGCGCGTTCAAAACCGCGTTCACGGATCACCGCGTCCAGCGCTTGTAGCGTACGGTAGTCTGGGCGTTTCATCGGAGTCATCTCTCCAAATATTAAGTCGATACAGCACTATGCCACATTTTAGCCAGTTTGTTATGACAGGATGCCAAGGTGTCAGCCACAAATAAACCGGCATAACTGTGATCCGGCTAGAATTAACTACCACGCGAGTTGGCTTTATTCACACAATCACCACTGCGGATGCTCTATAATGACCTCAGGTTTTCTTTCACATCAAGGCGTGAACTTACCATGACTCAGGATGAACTTAAAAAAGCAGTGGGCTGGGCAGCATTAGATTATGTAAAACCTGGTACCATCGTTGGGGTCGGCACTGGCTCGACCGCAGCACATTTTATTGACGCACTTGGCTCCATCAAAGGCCAGATAGAGGGGGCGGTTTCCAGCTCTGATGCCTCTACTGCCAAACTGAAAAGTTACGGCATCCACGTATTCGATTGTAATGAAGTGGATGTATTGGATATCTATGTTGATGGCGCTGATGAAATTAACGACCAGATGCAGATGATCAAAGGCGGTGGTGCTGCGCTGACCCGCGAGAAAATCATTGCTGCTATTGCTCGTCAGTTTATCTGCATCGCGGATGCGTCCAAGCAGGTTGCTATACTGGGTAAGTTCCCGCTGCCGGTTGAAGTTATCCCAATGGCCCGCTCTTATGTGGCTCGTGAACTGGTTAAGCTGGGTGGCTTACCGGAGTATCGTCAGAACGTCCTGACTGATAACGGCAACGTTATTTTGGATGTCCACAATCTGAGTATTTTGGATGCCATTGCGTTAGAAAATAAAATCAATGGTATTGCCGGTGTCGTTACGGTCGGCCTATTTGCTAATCGGGGGGCTGATGTGGCACTGATTGGCACTGCCGACGGCGTTAAGACCATAAAATTAAAGTGATCGGTTAACTCGCTCTCAGGATGAGGTTCGCTACTTCATCCTGAAAGTTTTTTTGCCTTTAAATATCTTTTCTTAAAATCGCTAAATTTGGTGATATATATCACATTTCTTCATTTCGTTTTATTAACCTGCCATTAACCCTCTTCACGCCAGTTTTTTATTCCATAAATTAACATTGACACTGATTGTTATGCTGGCTGGCAGGCAATCGTTTGTATTGCTGCCCGCGTAATATTTGTTATGTTGACAGGGTGCTGACCGGATTCATTCGATAGCGGCAGCCACATCTGAAGTCTGAAAATAGGGTCGGGGACATGGCAAAAGTATCACTGGAGAAAGACAGAATTAAGTTTCTGTTAGTGGAAGGGGTGCACCAGAGCACGGTTGATAATCTGCGTGCAGCCGGTTATAGCAATATTGAATATCATAAAGGTGCCTTAGACACCGAATCACTGAAAGCATCGATCAAAGATGCTCACTTCATCGGCATTCGATCGCGTACGCATCTGTCTGAAGAAGTTTTTGCGGCAGCAGAAAAATTAGTCGCAGTAGGTTGTTTCTGTATCGGTACCAATCAGGTTGATTTAAAAGCGGCTACCAAACGCGGTGTGCCGGTATTCAATGCACCTTTCTCCAATACCCGTTCGGTAGCTGAAATGGTACTGGGCGAGTTACTGCTGATGTTCCGGGGCATTCCATCGGCTAACGCCAAAGCTCACCGTGGTGAGTGGAACAAGCTGGCGGTGGGTTCCTATGAAGCCCGTGGCAAGAAGCTGGGCATTATCGGTTATGGTCATATCGGTACCCAACTCGGGATTCTGGCAGAGAGTGTCGGGATGAAAGTATTTTTCTACGATATCGAAAATAAACTGTCGTTAGGGAATGCACAGCAGGTGCGTCACCTGTCTGATCTGCTGAATATGAGTGATGTGATTAGCCTGCATGTGCCGGAAAACCACTCCACTAAAAACATGATTGGCCCTGAACAGTTGGCTCTGATGAAGCCGGGTGCGATGCTGATTAACGCCTCACGCGGTACCGTGGTCGATATCCCGGCCTTATGTGATGCGTTGGCCAGCAATCATTTGGCAGGCGCGGCAATCGACGTATTCCCTGAAGAGCCTGCAACTAATAAGGACCCGTTCAATTCACCCTTGTGCGAGTTTGATAATGTGTTGCTAACACCACATATTGGTGGTTCCACTCAGGAAGCGCAGGAAAATATCGGTGATGAAGTGGCAGGTAAGCTGGCGAAGTATTCCGACAACGGCTCAACGCTGTCTGCGGTCAACTTCCCTGAGGTTTCTCTGCCTGCTCACGGCGATAATACTCGCCGTCTGTTGCATATCCATGAGAACCGCCCAGGCATCCTGACCAGCATTAACAAAATCTTTGCCGAACAGAATGTCAACATTGCGGCACAGTATCTGCAAACCAGTGCTGAAATCGGTTATGTCGTCATTGATGTTGAGACTGATGATGCGGAAAATGCAGAAAAAGCATTGCAGGCGATGAAGGCGATCCCGGGAACTATCCGTGCTCGTTTGCTTTACTAATAACTATTTGTATTGAATGACTAAACACCCGCTATCTATAAAATATCGGGTGTTTTTTTATTTTGCAGGATTATCTCTTACCACTGCCACACTTTTGTTGGTGTCACTATCTCTGGCAATGGTACATCCCAAAGCTCACAGGGCAAGTGCTCTACCCATTGGCAATCATGGGCCAGGCCAATAGGATAAGGGCGCCCTTGCTGCCAGTGTTGCAGCGTACGGTCATAAAAGCCACCACCCATACCTAAACGTTGCCCGAGGCTATCAAACGCCACTAACGGGGTTATTACCATATCCAATTGGTTTAGTGGCAGAACTTCTCGCACATCTAATTGTGGTTCAAGGATTTTCAGGCGATTACGGATAAGCGTGCTATCAGGGCGATAACGCAGAAATAATAAATTACCGGGGCTGAAAGGGTGCAAAACCGGCAGATAAACCTGTTTTTGTTGCTGCCATAGCAGCTCAATAATGGGGCGGGTATTGAGTTCACCATCGAAGGAGAGGAACACGGCAATGGTGTTAGCCTGACGGATTCTGTCATGCTCAGCGATATGCTTTGCCGCCAGATGCGCTGACTGATGCTGTTGTTCCGCAGTCAACAGACGCCGACGTTCACGAATCTCACTACGAATCTTTTGTCGCTCAAGGGCATATTGCGCAGTCAAAGGCATATTATTTATTCAAAAATATGTTGTTAATTTAAAGGATAATTTTTTGATTAAAAAGACATTTTATTGATTCGGAAGATATATTGCTGATGCCAGTAGACAGCCAATGTAAAACGAACGTGATAACCCCAAATGCTGGTTAATCGATAAAGAGGGGATCTCCGAGATGCCGCCGCAGGCTGTAACCCTTGAACCCATGGTTCAAGGTGAACGCAGCGTCGCAACCTTAAGGCTTCTCGGCGGACCGAGCATGCGCACCAGTTACGGAGTCACTACATTCTGTTGGTATTAAATATCGGCTCAGGGGACTGGCCCGCTGGCAAACACCTCAGAGAAATTTTTTACTCACTGCTGAATCTATCATTCAACAGAGATTTATTCAAACTGTGCATCCTGACGTTCAGAGATGCGACCTTGTTCAAGCAACGCCTGTTCAATGGTCTGTTGTAACATCCGAATACGTTGCTCCATATTGGATGCATAGTCACGGGTTTTCAACCTTTCCTGAGCTAATTCGTGACAGACATTCAATGCTGCGATAAAAACTAACTGCTCAGTATTTGTGACTCTAGTGCGAACTTTGAGATCTTGCAACCGTTGGTTAAGATCTTCTGCTGCCATGTTCAACGCGTCTTGTTGTTCTGGCGGACAATTGACTCTTAACGAGCGACCAAAAATTTGAATATCTACCGGTTGTGCAGACATGCCACCTTCCTGACTAATTTTCGCGCCAACCTTGTAAACCAGAGGCAAAATGCTCGTAGTTGCAAAGCGGGCGTCACTATATATATCTCGATACCAAGATTCAACCCCTAATACCCGTTGGGTATTAGGGTCTAGCGCGTTGCGTTTTCTGGTATAGCGACCTTTCTTGGTGGTAGCATAACACGAACTTATCCTGCCAACGATGACCAATACGCATGTCTATAGAGAATACATTACCAACTTACCAATCACTTGCCTTGGCGTTAAGCCAGCAAGCGGTAGCATTAACCCCCGCAGAAATGCATGGCCTGATCAGCGGCATGCTCTGTGGTGGCAGTAAAGACAATGGCTGGCGCACGCTGGTACATGACCTGACCAATGAGGGCGTTGCCTTTTCACAAGCGTTGGGATTGCCGTTACAACAGTTACATGAAGCAACACAAGAAGCGCTGGAGAACGAAGGTTTTATGTTCCAGTTGCTTATCCCTGAAGGGGACGATATCTCGGTTTTTGACCGTGCTGACGCATTATCAGGTTGGGTCAACCATTTCCTGTTAGGTTTGGGTATGTTGCAACCGAAATTGGCGCAGGTGAAAGATGAAGTGGGTGAAGCCATTGATGATTTACGTAATATTGCCCAATTAGGCTACGACGAAGATGAAGATCAAGAAGAGCTGGCTCAATCATTAGAAGAAGTTATTGAGTATGTGCGTGTGGCGGCTATTTTGTGCCATATCGAATTTACTCAACAGAAGCCGACTGCACCAGAGATGCGTAAGCCAACACTACATTAAATGATATGGTGTAATATGTTGAATTAAGTCGATTAAATCGGATGTTCCAGGAGGGTGTGATGACTCAGCAAGAATACCAGAACCGCCGTCAGGCGCTGTTGGCGAAGATGGCCCCGGGCAGTGCAGCACTGTTTTTCGCCGCACCGGAGGCTACGCGCAGTGCGGATTCCGAATACCCTTATCGTCAGAATAGCGATTTTAGCTACCTGACGGGGTTCAATGAACCGGAGGCGGTGTTGATTCTGGTAAAAAGCGATGAGACCCATAACCACAGCGTGTTGTTTAACCGGGTGCGGGACTTAACCGCCGAGATCTGGTTTGGCCGCCGTTTAGGGCAAGATGCGGCCCCCCTCAAGTTAGGTGTTGACCGCGCATTATCCTTCGATGAAATCGACGAACAGCTCTATTTGTTGCTCAATCGCCTTGATGTGATTTATCACGCGCAGGGGCAATATGCTTATGCAGATAAAATTGTTTTTGCCGCGCTGGAAAGATTACGTAACGGTTTTCGTAAAAATTTACGTGCACCGGCCACGCTAACTGACTGGCGTCCATGGTTGCATGAAATGCGCCTGTTTAAGTCAGTTGAAGAAATTACTGTGATGCGCCGCGCCGGTGAAATCAGTGCGCTAGCCCATACTCGCGCGATGGAAAAATGTCGTCCAGGTATGTTTGAGTATCAGTTGGAAGGGGAGATTCTGCATGAGTTCACCCGCCATGGCGCGCGTTACCCGGCATATAACACTATCGTTGGCGGTGGTGAGAATGGCTGCATTTTGCATTACACCGAAAATGAGAGTGAATTGCAGGATGGTGAGTTAGTGCTGATTGATGCAGGTTGTGAATACCGTGGCTATGCCGGTGATATCACCCGCACCTTCCCGGTTAACGGCAAATTCACGCCAGTACAACGTGAGATTTATGACATCGTTCTGGCCTCGATTAATAAATCAATAGAATTGTTCCGCCCGGGTACCAGTATCCGCGAAGTCACCGAGGAGGTGGCGCGCATTATGATTACGGGTCTGGTTGGTTTGGGCATTCTAAAAGGTGATATCGAGCAATTGATCGCTGAAAAAGCGCATCGCCCCTTCTTTATGCATGGTTTAAGCCACTGGTTAGGATTGGATGTGCATGATGTCGGTGATTATACCAATAGTGACCGTGGCCGCATTTTGGAACCGGGAATGGTGCTGACCATTGAGCCGGGTCTCTATATCGCCCCAGATGCTGATGTACCGCCAGAATACCGTGGTATTGGTATTCGTATCGAAGATGACATCGTGATTACTGCTGACGGCAATGAAAATCTGACCGCCGGTGTGGTGAAAGATCCCGATGCCATTGAAGCCCTGATGGCGGCAGCGAGATAACTGATGAGCGTAATCATTGTTGGTGGTGGTATGGCCGGAGCAACTCTGGCGCTGGCTATTTCATCCCTCACCAAAGGGCGGGTACCGGTTGCTTTGGTTGAAGCACAACTTCCTGATAGCAGGCAGCATCCGGGTTTTGATGCTAGAGCGATTGCCTTGGCACAAGGCACCTGCCAACAACTGGAGCGCATTGGTATCTGGGCGCATCTGGTTGATTGTGCCACCGCCATTGAACATGTTCATGTTAGTGATAGCGGTCATTCGGGTTTTGTTAACTTACGCGCCGCTGATTATGGTGTTGCGGCACTGGGTAATGTTATTGAGCTACATGATGCCGGTAAAAGGCTGTTTGCCTTATTGCAGAAAGCGCCGGGAGTGACGCTGCATTGCCCGGCTAAAGTGGTAGATGTGGTTCGTACTGTTGCATCAGCCGGTGTGACGCTGGATAACGGCCAACAACTGAGTGCAAAGCTGCTAGTGGCAGCCGACGGATCTCATTCGGCACTGGCGCGGGCTTGTAATATTCAGTGGCAGCAGCAGGACTATCAACAGATCGCCGTGATTGCCAATATTACGACTTCCGAACTACCGGCAGGTCGGGCTTTTGAGCGTTTTACCCGCAATGGGCCGCTGGCATTATTACCGATGTCTGAAGGGCGTAGCTCGCTGGTCTGGTGTCACGCTAAACACGAAAAGCAGCAGGTCGATAGTTGGGATGACGCCCGTTTTGTGGCGCAATTGCAGCAAGCTTTTGGTTGGCGGTTGGGTAAAATTCTCCATGCGGGTAAGCGCTACAGCTACCCGCTGCAATTATTGACGGCTTCGCGCCATATCAGTCACCGTCTGGCGTTAGTGGGTAATGCGGCGCAAACACTGCATCCCATTGCCGGGCAGGGTTTCAATCTAGGGCTGCGTGATGTGATGTCGCTGGCTGAAACTATCGCGCAGGCGGAGGGCGACCCCGGTGAGTATGCGGTTCTCAGCCAATATCAGCAGCGGCGACAAGGGGATCAACAGGCGACTATTGGTGTCACTGATGGTTTAATTCGTCTGTTTGCCAATCGCTATGGGCCACTGGTGGTTGGGCGTAACCTTGCTCTGATGTCAATGGAGCTGATGCCTGCAATACGTGATACTTTCGCCCGGCAGACATTGGGATGGGTAGAGCGTTAGTATTTAATGGGAATATATTGGCATGCAATCATATGACGTGGTAATCGCCGGTGGCGGAATGGTCGGTCTGGCGCTGGCCTGTGGCTTACAGGGCAGTGGCTTGCGCATCGCTATTCTGGAGCATCAGCCCGCACCAGAACCTCTCACTGCACCGTTGACTGATGAGTTGGCGCTACGTGTCTCGGCGATCAATGCTGCCAGTGAGCGCTTATTGAAAAAAATAGGGGTATGGGACAGCATTTTGGCGCTACGGGCCAGCCCCTATGGCGGCATGGAAGTGTGGGACCAAGACAGTTTTGGCAAAATAGCGTTTCATGCTGATGAATATGGCTTCAGCCATCTCGGTCATATCATTGAGAACCGAGTGATTCAGCAGGCGCTATGGCAGCGTGCCAGCCAATTAGCTGAGGTTACGCTGTTGGCACCGGCCAGCCTCAAACAGGTGGCATGGGGTGAAAGCGAAGCTTTTATCACGCTAACTGATGACCGTATGCTCAGTGCGCGGCTGGTGGTTGGGGCCGATGGCGCTAACTCATGGTTGCGCCAGCATGCGGATATCCCGCTGACTTTTTGGGACTATGCCCACCATGCGCTGGTAGCGACCATCCGCACGGAAGAAGCACATCAGGCAACGGCGCGTCAGGTATTTCATGGTGATGGTATTCTGGCTTTCCTGCCGTTTAGCTCCCCACACTTGAGTTCGATAGTCTGGTCACTTCCTCCTGAGCGTGCTGCCGAGTTAGCTGCGCTACCTGCCGAGCAATTCAACCGCGAACTGGGCATGGCGTTTGATATGCGTTTGGGGCAATGCCAGCTTGAGAGTGAGCGCCAGACCTTCCCGCTGATGGGGCGCTATGCACGTAGCTTCGCGACACACCGGTTGGCGCTGGTGGGGGATGCTGCCCATACTGTGCATCCGTTGGCCGGGCAGGGCGTCAATCTGGGCTTTATGGATGCCGCTGAGTTAGTCTCTGAGCTGCGCCGTTTACAGCGCCAAGGCAAAGATATCGGTCAGCATCTCTATCTGCGGCGTTATGAACGTCGCCGCAAGCACAGTGCTGCGGTGATGCTTGCCAGTATGCAGGGTTTCCGCTCCCTGTTTGCGGGCAGTAACCCTGCCAAAAAGCTCCTGCGTGATATTGGCTTAACGCTGGCTGATAACTTGCCGGGGATAAAACCACCGTTAGTGCGGCAGGCCATGGGATTACATGATTTACCCGATTGGCTAGATGAGTAGTCTTGTGAGTCACTAAACCTCCCTCAGTTGAAATAATCTAATTTCAGCCCTATTTTCGCATTAGTTTTTCTCACTGATAACCAAAGCCTGAAAAGTTGAAACTGACAGGGTTTTGGTTATTTGGTTATATAACATCGCAATTTTTACTGATTAATTGTTAATAATGTGCCTCTGTGCGCATTTTTTCAGTGGAAAACTCTGCACAATACCCCTGCCTTTTGTCCTCTTAGGGCGTGCTATTGCCTATTTTAGCTTATGGTTACCTGATGAGTTCGGTGATAACGTTGGGCAAAAGGTATCGTTTGCGTAACGGTATTCATGCCTGTTTATTAGGGGGATGAAGCCGGTATAAAACACTCATGACATGTTATAGCCAAAGCAATTGGAGTTGTAGGTAGGCGGCAAGCGAATGAATTCCCGATGAGCTTACACCAGTAAGTGATTCGGGTGAATGAACGTAGCCAACGCCCCTACGGCTTCAAGTGCGAAGGGTATATTGAGGGAGAGTAGATGGCTAAGCAGACCCCGCTGTATGATCAGCACGTAGCGTGCGGTGCGCGCATGGTAGATTTTCATGGCTGGATGATGCCATTGCATTATGGTTCCCAAATCGACGAGCACCATATCGTGCGTCAAGATGCCGGTATGTTCGATGTCTCTCATATGACTATCGTTGATCTGCACGGTGCCCGTACCCGTGAGTTCCTGCGTTACCTGTTAGCCAACGACGTTGCCAAACTAACCCAACCGGGTAAAGCCCTTTACACTGGGATGCTGAATGCGTCCGGCGGTGTTATCGATGACTTGATTGTCTATTTCCTGCAAGAAGACTATTTCCGCTTAGTGGTTAACTCCGCTACCCGTGACAAAGATCTGGCCTGGATAATCCAGCATGCTGAACCTTACCAGGTTGAAGTGACGGTGCGTGACGATCTTGCCCTGGTGGCGGTACAAGGCCCAACGGCTCAACAGAAAGTGGCTACTTTACTGACTCCTGAGCAGCAGCAGGCGATCGCGGGCATGAAACCATTCTTTGGTATTCAAACGGGTGATTTCTTTATCGCGACTACCGGTTATACCGGTGAATCAGGGTATGAAATCGCACTGCCAAAAGAGCAAGTTGTTGAATTTTGGCAGCAATTGCTCGCCGCTGGGGTGAAGCCTGCGGGTCTTGGTGCGCGTGATACTTTGCGTCTGGAAGCGGGTATGAATCTTTACGGTCAGGAAATGGATGAAGGTGTTTCTCCGTTAGCCGCCAATATGGGCTGGACGGTAGCCTGGTTGCCAGAAGACCGTCAGTTTATCGGCCGCGAAGCACTGGAAAAGCAACGTGCGGACGGAACTGAGCAACTGGTCGGCTTGATCATGACCGAAAAAGGCGTATTACGTAATGAGTTGCCCGTGCATTTTTCTGATGCGCTGGGTAACTCACATGTCGGTGTGATAACCAGTGGTTCATTCTCGCCTACATTGGGTTTCAGCATTGCGCTGGCCCGTGTGCCTGCGGGAATTGGTGAGAGTGCGGTGGTTCAAATCCGCAACCGTGAAATGCCAGTGCGGGTCACAAAACCCGGTTTTGTGCGGGCGGGTAAGCCGGTCGCGCTGTAAGTCTTCCGAATTATAAGAGCCTAAACTTTTGGCTCTATCTCTTTTTAAGGAGCAGCAATGAGCAATGTACCAGCAGAGTTAAAATATGCGTCATCTCATGAGTGGGTTCGTGCCGATGGCGATGGCATCTATAGCATCGGTATCACTGAGCATGCACAAGAGCTACTGGGCGACATGGTGTTTGTTGATTTGCCTGAAGTGGGCAGTGAAGTTTCAGCTGGTAGTGATTGTGCTGTTGCTGAATCAGTTAAAGCGGCTTCCGACATTTATGCCCCGATCAGCGGCGAAATTGTTGCGGTTAATACTGAGCTGGAAAGCTCACCAGAACTGGTCAACAGCGCACCTTATACCGATGGTTGGCTGTTCAGCATCAAAGCCTCTGATGACGGTGAGCTGGCAGGTTTGTTAGATGCCGAGGCGTATTTGGCGACCATTGAAGAATAAATGAAAAAAAGCCTGAGGTGAGTGAAGTGCAATGAGCTAAGGGTTGACCACGTCTACGGGCGTTCCGGTGGCTTACGCCACTACGACCCGAACGACGTGTTTCCCCTTAGTTCGGCTTTGTGAGTATTTCTAAAACCTCTCCAAGGCGCGGTTAATCTCAAATATCTCCCGTCCCATGCCCTATTCAGGAATGTGTAGCAAATGACTCAGAATCTCAGCCAGCTTGAACATAACGATGCTTTTATTCAGCGCCATATCGGCTCCTCTGCTGAACAACAGCAACAGATGTTGGCCGCCATTGGTGCCAACTCGTTAAGTACATTGATCCAGCAGATTGTTCCGGCAGATATCCAATTGCCAAGCCCACCACAAGTGGGTGATGCCGCCACTGAACACCAGGCGCTGGCGGAACTTAAAGGGATTGCCAGCCAGAATCAGCGCTATAAATCCTACATCGGCATGGGCTACAGCCCGGTACTGACCCCGCCGGTTATCCTGCGTAATATGCTGGAGAACCCAGGCTGGTACACCGCTTACACACCTTATCAGCCCGAAGTTTCTCAGGGCCGCCTTGAAGCGCTGTTGAATTTCCAGCAATTGACACAAGACCTGACGGGGTTGGATCTGGCTTCTGCCTCTTTGCTGGATGAGGCTACTGCTGCGGCAGAATCGATGGCATTAGCCAAGCGAGCCAGTAAGCTGAAGGACGCTAATCGCTTCTTTGTGGCTGATGATGTTCATCCACAAACGCTGGATGTGGTGCGAACTCGCGCTGAAACTTTTGGTTTTGAAGTGATTGTCGACCGCGC
Source organism: Yersinia sp. 2541 StPb PI (assembly GCF_052217145.1). Lineage (NCBI taxonomy): Bacteria > Pseudomonadati > Pseudomonadota > Gammaproteobacteria > Enterobacterales > Yersiniaceae > Yersinia > Yersinia sp. 2541 StPb PI. Next base: position 878,511 of record NZ_JAZGQB010000001.1, read on the forward strand.
TGAAAAAGTGCTGGAGCTGGATGGTGTTTTTGGTGTGTTGCTGCAACAAGTAGGCACCACTGGTGAACTGCATGACTACAGCGCGCTGCTGTCTGAACTGAAAAAACGTAAAATCATTACCAGCGTGGCTGCCGATATTATGGCGCTGGTGCTGTTGACTGCGCCGGGGACACAAGGTGCCGATGTGGTATTTGGCTCCGCTCAGCGCTTTGGTGTGCCGATGGGGTATGGCGGCCCACATGCTGCATTCTTTGCCTGCCGTGACGAATTTAAACGCTCGATGCCGGGCCGCATTATTGGGGTATCACGCGACGCTGCCGGTAATACTGCGTTGCGTATGGCGATGCAGACCCGTGAGCAACATATTCGCCGCGAGAAAGCTAACTCCAACATCTGTACCTCACAGGTGCTACTGGCCAATATTGCCAGCCTGTATGCAGTTTATCATGGCCCGCAGGGCTTGCAGCGTATCGCTGGCCGTATTCACCGGATGACCGATATCCTGGCTGCGGGTTTGCAACAAGCAGGCCTGAGTCTCCGTTTCCAGCACTGGTTCGATACCCTGACAGTTGAAGTCAAAGACAAAGCTACGGTATTGGCTCGTGCATTGAGTTTTGGTATTAACCTGCGCACTGACATTCATGGCGCTGTGGGTATCACGCTGGATGAAACCACCTCCCGCGAAGATATTCAGGCCCTTTTTGCCCTGTTAGCCGGTGATAGCCACGGCCTGGATATTGACCAGCTTGACGCAAAAGTCAGCCAGAGCAGCCAGTCGATACAGGCTACGATGCTGCGCCAAGAGCCGATTCTGACCCATCCGGTATTCAATCGTTACCACAGCGAAACCGAAATGATGCGTTATATGCATCGTTTAGAGCGCAAAGATTTGGCGCTGAATCAGGCGATGATCCCGTTGGGTTCTTGTACCATGAAGTTGAACGCTGCCGCCGAGATGATCCCGATTACCTGGCCGGAATTCGCTGAGTTACACCCATTCTGCCCGCCGGAGCAAGCGGCCGGTTATCAGCAGATGATTGGTCAACTGTCACAATGGTTGGTGCAACTGACGGGTTATGACGCAGTGTGTATGCAACCAAACTCAGGTGCGCAGGGAGAGTATGCCGGTTTGCTGGCTATCCGCCGTTACCACGAAAGTCGCAATCAGGCGAGTCGCCATATCTGCTTAATACCAAGCTCAGCCCACGGCACTAACCCCGCGTCAGCACAAATGGCCGGTATGTCGGTGGTGGTGGTAGCCTGTGATAAGCAAGGCAATATCGATTTACATGACTTGCGCCAAAAGGCAGAAGACGCGGGTGATGAGTTGTCTTGCATTATGGTGACCTACCCGTCAACCCACGGCGTGTATGAAGAAACCATCCGTGAAGTTTGCCAAATCGTTCATCAGTTTGGCGGGCAAGTTTATCTGGATGGCGCGAACATGAATGCGCAGGTTGGCATCACTACGCCGGGTTATATCGGGGCTGATGTATCGCATCTTAACTTGCACAAAACTTTCTGTATCCCACATGGCGGTGGCGGACCAGGCATGGGGCCAATTGGCGTCAAAGCCCATTTGGCACCTTTTGTGCCCGGTCACAGTGTGGTGCAAATCGACGGTATGACCACTCAGCAAGGTGCCGTTTCAGCCGCGCCATTTGGTAGTGCATCAATTTTACCTATCAGTTGGATGTATATTCGCATGATGGGCGCTGATGGCTTGAAGCAAGCCAGTCAGGTGGCTATTTTGAATGCCAACTACATCGCTACCCGCCTGAAAGCCGCCTATCCGGTGTTGTATACCGGTCACGATGGCCGTGTGGCACATGAGTGTATTCTGGATATTCGTCCGCTAAAAGAGGCGACCGGTATCAGTGAAATGGATATCGCTAAACGCCTGATCGATTTCGGTTTTCACGCGCCGACCATGTCGTTCCCGGTTGCCGGAACACTGATGGTGGAGCCGACAGAATCAGAAAGCAAAGTGGAACTGGACCGCTTTATCGATGCGATGTTAGCGATTCGTAGCGAGATTGACAAAGTGGCCCAAGGCGAATGGCCGCTGGAAGACAACCCGCTGGTGAATGCGCCTCATACTCAGGCGGAGCTGGTGGGGGACTGGCAGCACCCTTACAGCCGTGAGCTGGCTGTGTTCCCGGTTGCAGGTGTGATGGAGAACAAATACTGGCCAGCGGTGAAACGTTTGGATGATGTGTACGGCGACCGTAATCTGTTCTGCTCATGTGTCCCAATTGCTGATTATGAGTAATTTAAAATAGAGATAAGTTGTGCATGAATCTGAGGGTCGCGTATGCGGCCCTTTTGCTATGTTGATTATCTCGCCAGTATTGGCATGCTAGTTTGGCAACTCTTTATCGCAGCATAGGGAACCGGGATATGAATAAGAAAGTTGCATTAGTGACGGGCGGCAGCCGGGGAATTGGTCGTGCGACCGCATTGCTGTTGGCAAAACATGGTTATCGGGTGGCGGTCAATTATATCAATGACCAGCAGGCCGCGCGGCAGGTGGTGGCGGAGATAGCGGCTGCGGGAGGGTTGGCGATTGCGTTACAGGCGGATATTGCTGATGAATCACAGGTTGTGGCGCTGTTTGAACAACTTGAGGCGCAACTGGGGCCAATCAGTGCATTAGTGAATAATGCCGGTATTCTGTTCCCACAAACCAGTATTGAAGGCTTGACCGCCGAACGTATTAACCGAGTGCTAACGACCAATGTGACAGGGTATTTCTTATGCAGTCGCGAGGCGGTTAAACGCATGGCTATGCGCCATGGTGGCCATGGTGGGGCAATTGTTAATGTTTCTTCTGCCGCGTCCCGCCTTGGTGCGCCGGGGGAATATTTGGATTATGCGGCCTCCAAAGGGGCTATTGATACACTGACCATCGGTTTGTCGCTGGAGGTGGCGGCTGAGGGGATTAGGGTTAACGGGGTACGGCCAGGTGTTATCTATACCGATATCCATGCCAGTGGTGGTGAACCCGGGCGGGTTGACCGGATCCAAAGCTTGTTACCCATGAAACGGGGTGGTCACCCACATGAAGTTGCTGAGGCGATTGTTTGGTTGCTGTCAGACTGTGCCTCTTATGTCACCGGCAGTGTATTGGACCTGGCGGGCGGAAAATAAAACAGATGCGGTTTGCCAGTCGATTGACATAGCTGGCCTAACCGCATGTACTTCAATATGATTATTTCAGCCAGCCCTTTTGCTGCGCAGCCTGTAACTGGGGCAGTAAATATTGCCAGATCTGAGGATAGCGCTCAGCGACTCGTTGGTTGCGATCCAGCACTTGTTGCAAACGGATACCATTTTCTATCCAGCTTTGCCCTTCGGTATGCAGGTTAATCAGCATTGGCAAAATGCGGTCCAGCACGGTCGCAAAGCACGCATCGGCGGTTTCTTCTGCTTCATATTCGTCCCACAGCGCGGTAAATTGCGCGTTTAAAGCGGGAGGGAGCATACCGAATAACCGTTTAGCCGCGGCCACTTCTTGTTCATGAATGGCGGCTCTGGCGGCCAAATCATAAACGATGACATCACCGGCATCGATTTCAACAATATCGTGCAGCAGTGCCATTTGAATTACGCGGTTGATATCAACATCCGGGCCTGCATAGGGGGCCAGACTCATTGCCGCCACCGCAAAATGCCAACTGTGCTCAGCGGAGTTTTCCTGCCGTAAGCTGGCAATCACTTTGGTGCGGCGCTGTATATCTTTTAGCTTATCAACTTCCATCAGAAACTGGACAGTCTCGGCCAGGGGGCCAAAATCCAGAACTGGCAGTGTTAATGACATAACAAACAACCCTCAAATCAGATAAAGGTAGACCGGTAATACGTTACCTGATTATCTGCAATTACTCTGTTCTTTTTGCTTCATCTGGCGATAGACATGGCGAGTTACATGTATTGACAGAATATTTAAGCTTACACGTGTACACTGGAATCATTCTCAGTTAACCTGAGTGCAGTATATTTGCGCAATTGGCTACCTACCGTGCCGCTCATCGGGATTGATTACCTTGCAGCTTGACTGCAACGCCAATGTCTTTGGGTATACAACAGCTAATATTCAGGATAATAAGTATTGAATAATAAATCAGTTACACCCTCTGCTACAGTTACACCACCTACTTCTGCGGCCCCCTCGATATTGTCACCGGCCACAACGACCCCAGCCTATCCATGGGCAGAAGAGATAGCTAATAGCATTAGCCATGGTATTGGTGTGGTGTTTGGAATTATCGGGCTGGTGTTGCTTTTGGTGCAGGCAGTAGACAGTGGTGCTGATACCAAAGCGCTAACCAGCTATAGCTTGTATGGCGGCAGTATTATTTTGCTTTTTCTGGCATCAACACTGTATCACGCCGTGCCACACCGTAAGGCGAAGCTCTGGCTACAGAAGTTTGACCACTGTGCCATTTATATTTTGATTGCCGGCACTTATACCCCCTTTCTGCTGGTGGGATTGGATTCGCCACTGGCCAGAGGGTTAATGGCGGTCATTTGGGGGCTGGCGCTGTTCGGTGTGATATTTAAGCTGGCTTTTGCTCATCGATTTGAGGTGTTGTCGCTCGTGACTTACCTAACGATGGGCTGGTTATCACTGATTGTGATTTATCAGCTGGCGGTGAAACTTGAAATTGGCGGGTTGGCATTACTGACTATTGGCGGCTTGCTTTACACTTTAGGGGTGGTTTTCTACGCCTCTAAGCGTATCCGTTTCGGTCATGCTATCTGGCATGGTTTTGTGTTGGGTGGCAGTGTCTGCCACTTTATGGCGATCTATTTGTACGTTTGATGCTGTAGCCACATGCATAAATTGAGGCCGGATAACCGGCCTCTGGTTCGAGTAAGACTACTTCTCATCACTCAGTGAGTAGGGCAACGGCTGAATAGTCAGCACACTGCCAACATCATCGCGCACTCGTAGCACACTGTCTGCCGCCAGATCGTTGTTCAACACCGCCTGCACCCACACAGTGCCATCACTGAGTTGAATTGCGGCTAACACGGAACCGGTACGACGCCAGTTCTCACCTAATTGCCACTCTAAATCTTCACCGGCTGCCGGTACACGGCTGGCAGCACCCGCTAACCAGTACAGCGCGCGTTTGTTGGCTCCGCGGTATTTGGCTCTGGCCACCATCTCCTGCCCGGTGTAACAACCTTTACTGAAGCTAATGCCATTCAACGCCTGAATATTGGTGGCTTGAGGAATAAACTGCGCGCTGCTGTCAGTATCAATAATTGGCAAGCCTGCTTCAATATCCAGCGCCAGCCACTGTTTACTGTTGTTAAACTGCGCGCGGTCGGCCAGTGTTTCTACTAGTTGCTGGGCTTGCGCGGCATCAGTTACCAGCAAAAAACGCTCGGCGGGGAGTGAGAAATGCAACAGTGTGTTATTACCTTGCTGGGTCACCGGATGCTCGGCACTCGGTAATTCGGCAAAAACCTCAGCCAGCGCAGTTTTCGCCTCTGCCCCTGCAATGCCTAACAGAACGGCGTCAGGCTGTGCAGCAATAGCCACTTTAGAGAACACGGCATATTTCTTGAGTTCGCTTAACTGGTTATCCAGCAGGCTGCGGCGCTCAATAAATGCCAACCCCTCGCCACGATAAAATAGCCGCAGGTTGCTCCACATTTTCCCTTTAGCATCACAATGGGCGCACAGGATATGCTGGTCGGTGGACAGAGCATCGATATCCGCAGTAACTTGCCCTTGCAGATATTTCACTCGGTCAGCGCCAGTTAAGGTAACGAGCGCCCAGTCATCGAGCGAGATGAGTGTTAATGGCAGCCCGGAAGAGGCGACCGGTGGTTGTGCAGAGAACGGAGTGTTATGTGCCATGCTTACCTGCAAATGAAAAGTATCTGCCAATGAATAGCACCTGCCAAGGCGGTGCCGTGAGCTTATGTCCCAATGGTAAAATAGCGGAGTAGCTTTGCAAGCAGTTATTCCACGGATTGGTCATTATTATCCAATATCTAAATTAACCGACATCTGAGGTACAATGACCGCAGATTCTGCAACAGCATGTTAAAGGTGTTTGAAAAAAACAGCATTTGCTGAGCATTTAGCATCTTAAAATGACAATTCAACGGTGATAATCTTCCCGTTGGATGTATCAAATTGTTACTCTAGCAACGCACCGAATCAGGCGCTTATTGGCGGCTGGGTTCGGATAATATCCTTCACTGAGGAGTCAATCAGGACATGGAAATCGATAATAAGGCCCGTATTCACTGGGCGTGCCGTCGTGGTATGCGTGAACTTGATATCTCTATCATGCCGTTTTTTGAACATGAGTATGATGGCTTGAGTAATAACGAGAAGCAGGCATTTATTCGCTTACTTGAGTGCGATGACCCAGACTTATTCAACTGGCTGATGAATCACGGGGAGCCGCAGGATAGCGAGCTGCGTCAGATGGTCAAACTGATTCAAACACGAAATAAAGCCCGTGGCCCAGTGGCGATGTGATTTGCGGGTATCCTGGCACACTCAACTCTTCTCTTTATTGTCTCATGGTGTTTTAGTGATACTTACCTTGGTTGCGCCTTGGCCTCAAGGGTATACCGCATTGTGGTTGGTATTGCTGACGCTGGTAGTGTTTGAGTGTATCCGCAGCCAGAAAAATATTACGTCCTGTCAAGGCGAGATCCGGTTGAAACCCGGCAATTTGGTACTATGGAAAAGGCTCGAATGGATCGTGGCCAAACAGCCATGGATTACCCGTTATGGCGTGTTATTAAATCTACAGCAGTCGAGCAGCCGTTCAGCCCGTAAGCGGTTGTGGCTGGCCGCCGACAGTATGTCAGAAGATGAGTGGCGGCAATTATGTCAGCTATTGCGGCATTCATTTGGCTCAGATGAGGGGATGAATCAATGAAACCCTTAATCTGGCTGGTAGAGGATGAACCAAGTATCGCTGATACGCTGATTTATACCTTAGAAAGCGAAGGTTTTACCCTCCGGTGGTTTGACCGGGGGGAACTGGCGCTGGCAGCACTGGCGGATGGCCGGCCCGCTTTAGCGATAGTGGATGTTGGCTTACCTGATATCAATGGTTTTGACCTGTGCCGCCGTCTATTGGCGCGCGAACCCGCGCTGCCGGTGGTATTTCTTACCGCCCGTAGTGAAGAACTGGATCGCATTGTCGGGCTGGAGATTGGTGCCGATGATTATATTGCTAAGCCCTTCTCACCCCGTGAAGTGAGTGCCCGCGTGCGCACGGTATTGCGGCGCTTACAAAAATCACAAATTCTGGCCGCCTCTGCTATGGTGCATCAATTCGGTGATTTCACCCTGGATGAGGCCGGCGCGCGGGTGACCTATCATCAGCAGCCTCTCTGGCTCACCCGCTATGAATATCTGTTACTGAAAACCTTATTACTGGCCCCCGAGCGCATATTTTCACGTCAGCAACTGATGGATATTGTTTGGGCGCAGGCAGAAGAGAGTCAGGACCGTACTGTCGATACCCACATTAAAACCCTGCGCTCAAAATTGCGTATGGCTTACGATGAGGAGTCACCAATCCGCACTCATCGTGGGTTGGGCTATAGTCTGAGTTACCGATGATGAAGAGTCAGCGATGAAAATCGGCGTGCGCTTACTGCTAGGTTACTTTCTGATAGTGGCCATTGCCGGTTATTTTGTTATTCGTATTTTCGTACAAGAGGTGAAACCTGGCGTCCGGCGCGCCACCGAAGGCACATTAGTGGATACCGCCACACTACTGGCACAGTTTGCCCGGCAAGATATGCTGCTGGATAACGTTGCCAGTGGTCAATTGGCACAAGCGTTTGCTTCGCTAAATTTGCGGCCAATAGGTGCCAATATTGAAGGTATTCGCAAGGATCGTAACGAATATCGCGTTTATCTGACGGATACCGACGGACGGGTGATTTTTGATTCATCGGGTAAAGCGGTAGGGCAAGATTATTCGCGCTGGAATGATGTTTGGCTGACGCTACGCGGTGAATATGGCGCACGCAGCACCCGTACCAATCCCGCAGATGAACAAAGTTCGGTAATGTATGTGGCGGCACCGGTCATTGCTGAAAACAAAATCATTGGGGTGCTCAGTGTGGGTAAACCCAATATTTCCATGGCGCCCGTTATCAAACGCAGTGAGCGTAAGATCTTGTTGGCTGGTGGTGTCTTGCTCGGTATTGCTCTGCTGATTGGCTTGGGCTTCGTATGGTGGATAAACCGCGCTATCGGCAAATTGGTAGATTACGCTGAGCGGGTGGCCGAGGGGCAGGTTGTGGCGCTGCCAGCGATCGGCAGTAGCGAGTTGAATGATTTGGCCCGCGCACTGGAAAGTATGCGTCTTAAATTGGATGGCAAAGCCTACATCGAACAATATGTTCACACCATGACTCATGAGCTGAAAAGCCCATTAGCCGCCATTACCGGTGCAGCTGAACTGCTACGTGAGTCGCCCCCGCCAGCCACCGCCCAGCGGTTTATTGTTAATATTGAGCAGCAAAGTGCACGCATCCGGCAACTAGTAGATAAAATGTTGGTGCAGGCACGGCTCGAGAGCCGGGTTGATTTACAATTTTCTCCATTGGATATCAGTCACATACTCAAGCAAACCTTCAGTGCGAAAGAGGCACAGGCTGTCAGCCGCGGTATTTGCCTGCAACTAAAAAGCGCCGATAGCGCAATATTAACCGGGGATGGGTTATTACTCAGCCAGGCACTGACCAATCTGATTGATAATGCACTGGATTTCACGCCTTTGGGCGGGGCCGTGATACTTAGTGGCGAGCGGCATGAGGGTGAGTATCTGATAACAGTTGAAGATAATGGCAGCGGTATTCCCGATTACGCTCAAGAGAGAATTTTCGACCGTTTTTATTCATTACCAAGGGCCGATAGCCCGAAAAGTACTGGCTTGGGGCTGAATTTTGTGCGCGAGGTGGCCGCTATTCATCGCGGGCGGATTTCGCTGGAGAACCGCTTGCCACAAGGGGTGAGTGCCTATTTAACGTTGCCGCTGGATGCCACATGATTGGCTGACTTCACCTTCACTTCACATAGCCTCATTCTGCTTTCACTTCACTGACTTAAGCTGCTCTCCTGACCTTAAAAGGAGCGCAAGTCATGTTCAAGTCCGTACTGTTTTGGAAAATAGCCACATTGCTGGGCTTAATTCTATTGATGATGATCCCGAAAGAGATGTTACTGAACGTTATCTCTGAACGCAGTGGTTATCGGCAAAGTGTTATCGATAAAGTCAGTGACAGCACCAGCCGATCGCAGAAGATCCTTGGTCCGCTAATTGTGGTGCCTTATAGCGAATGGGTAGAAAGCGAAGTTGATGGCAAAAAAAAGAGAGAGTGGGTTAATCGCAGTCGCTACATACTGCCGGAGGTCATGACCGTTAGCGGTGCGCCGGATGTTGATGTGCGGCGATTGGGTATTTATAAAGCGCAAGTTTATCAGGGGGCGCTTAATTTCAACGCGCAATTTGACGCTACGGCATTGGACGACTTGATACATGACGGCGTCACTATCGGCAGACCGTCACTGGTGGTGGCGCTGAGCGATTCGCGGGGTATACAGCAAATTTCGCCACTCACGGTGGGCAGCCAAAAAATTAACTTCGAACCCGGTGCTTTCCTGGGGCGGACTGCGCAAGGTGTTCATGCAGAGCTTTCATTAGCGCAAATTCAACAGAAAAAATTTGATATTAGCTTTACACTGACGCTGACTGGCACCAATAGTCTGTCGGTAGTCCCTATCGGGCGTAGCAGTGAGCTAACCTTACAAAGCAATTGGCCGCATCCTAATTTTGTCGGCGAGTTTTTACCGTTGCAGCGCAAGGTGGACGAAAAAGGCTTTCGTGCCCATTGGAGCACTAACTGGCTGGCCAACAACATAAATATCAACTTTGCGGGTGATGACCCACATGTCGACTTCAATGAGTTACCCGCTTTTAGCACCAGCTTGATTGAACCGGTCGATCACTACCAGTTAACCGAACGAGCCATTAAGTATGCCATTTTGTTTATTGGCCTCACTTTCTTCAGCTTCTTCCTGTTTGAAAGTCTAACCTCACTGCGTGTGCATCCAATTCAATATCTGCTGGTGGGGGCCGCCCTGGTGCTGTTCTACCTAATGTTGCTGGCGTTCTCTGAACATCTTGGCTTCACGCTGGCTTATACTATCGCCAGTTTGAGTTGCAGCTTGTTGATCGCTATCTACCTGAGTGCGGTGCTGGGCGGGTGGCGGCGAGGCGGATTGTTTGCTGGTGGTTTATTGCTGTTGTACGGGGTTTTGTTTGGCTTGCTGCAATCGGAAGACAATGCATTGTTACTCGGCGCAGGGTTGCTATTTATTATTCTGGCCGCAGTGATGGTGTTAACCCGGCATTTAGACTGGTATCAAGTGGCTAACCCACAGCTATTGACCGGGCAGAAATCGACCGAAGCCAATACCGATAAGACGGTGAATAAACCGGTAGCAGTAGAGGGCAGCAGTACCGACGCGTTTCGCTTATGGGATTGATATAACGCAAGGGATACAGAAGCGGGCACATCAGGTGCCCGTTTGGCTGACTACAGCAGCGCGTCCATCTCTAAGAGAATTTGATCACACCATTGCTCGATGCGCTCTTCGCTCAAATCGTATTGATTGACCTCATCCAATGCTAAACCAACAAAGTGTTTACCATCGGCGCTGAGTGGTTTTGGGCTAGTAAATTCAAACCCTTCCGTCGGCCAAAAACCGATAAACTCCACTCCCAGTGGGGCGATATGATCGTGCAGCATACCAAGAGCATCCAGGAACCATTCGCTATATCCGAATTGATCGCCCATGCCATACATGGCGACAATCTTTCCCTTCAGATTAAGCTGCGTTAACTGTGGCCAGATGGCTTCCCAGTCTTCCTGTAATTCGCCGAAATCCCAGGTAGGGATACCTAAAATCAGGATGGAATAGGCTTCCATTAACTGGGGGCTGGCATCCTTCAGGTTGTGCAAATCAACCAAATCTTCGCCAAGAATATCGCGGATTTTTTCTGCCACCATTTCGGTATAGCAGGTGCTGGAGCCGTAAAAGAGACCAATCTTCATGATGTATAGCCATAGCATTACTAATAAGGAATAGCATCGAGTGTACCAGATTTGTCTCGTCATCAGGCATAATGGCGCTTGAGTTCAATCAAAGAGAGAAACAACAATGCAACAGCAAAATAACCCGCTGATTGAACAGTTTCTTGATGCCTTATGGCTGGAAAGAAACCTGGCTGAGAATACACTAGCGTCATATCGTCTGGATTTACATGCATTAACCGGATGGTTAGAACATCACGGCAGTGATTTATTGCGTGCAGGTTCGCAGGACTTGCAATCCTTTCTTGCTGAGCGCATTGAAGGCGGCTATAAAGCGACCAGTTCGGCACGCTTACTCAGTGCGATGCGTCGTCTGTTCCAATATTTATACCGCGAAAAGCTGCGTGAAGATGATCCGACGGCTCTGCTCTCATCACCTAAATTGCCGCAACGCTTACCTAAAGATTTAAGTGAGGCACAGGTTGATAGGCTGCTCAACTCACCCAATGTTGATATCCCGCTAGAATTGCGCGATAAAGCCATGCTGGAAGTGCTTTATGCCACGGGCTTGCGGGTATCGGAGCTGGTGGGGTTGACCATCAGTGATGTCAGCCTGCGTCAGGGGGTGGTGCGGGTTATTGGTAAAGGAAATAAAGAGCGGCTGGTGCCATTGGGCGAAGAAGCGGTGTACTGGATTGAAAACTACATGGAGCATGGGCGTCCATGGTTGATTAATGGCCAGTCACTAGATGTGCTGTTCCCCAGCAATCGTAGCCAGCAAATGACCCGACAGACTTTCTGGCATCGCATCAAACACTATGCGATCCTTGCAGGTATTGATAGTGAACGGCTTTCACCCCATGTATTACGGCACGCTTTTGCCACGCACCTACTGAATCACGGTGCTGACCTGCGTGTGGTACAAATGTTACTGGGCCACAGCGATTTGTCGACAACCCAGATTTATACTCATGTAGCTACGGAACGTTTGAAACAGCTACATCAACAGCATCATCCACGTGCATGATTGTTTTGTAGAAAAACGATGTTGTGTGGAAAGAGATAGGATTCATAAATGAGAAAAAGTTTATTGTTACTGCCGGTGTTCATCGCCGCATTCGCCGGCCCGGTTAACGCAGATGATGCCGCTATCCAACAGACGCTAAAAAAATTAGATATTCAGCAAGCTGATGTCCAGCCTTCGCCGATCCCAGGTTTGAGCACGGTGATGACCGAAAACGGAGTGCTTTATATCTCAGCCGACGGTCAGCATCTGTTGCAAGGGCCACTGTATGATGTGAGCGGTAGCCAGCCAGTCAATGTGACCAATCAGATGTTGGTGAAAAAACTTGAAGCATTAAGCAGTGAAATGATTGTGTATAAAGCACCGCAGGAAAAACATGTTGTTACGGTGTTTACCGATATCACCTGTGGTTACTGCCATAAGTTGCATGAGCAGATGAAAGACTATAACGCGCTGGGCATTACTGTGCGTTATCTGGCGTTCCCACGTCAGGGCTTAAGTTCTCAGGCAGAAAAAGATATGCGATCCATCTGGTGTATGGCTGATCGTAATAAAGCGTTCGATGAAGCAATGAAAGGTACCGAGATATCACCGGCTACCTGTAAAACAGACATTAGCAAGCATTACCAGCTCGGCGTGCAGTTTGGTATTCAGGGCACGCCTGCGATTGTGCTGCAAAACGGCACTATCGTTCCCGGTTATCTGGAGCCGAAAGAGATGTTGGCAATGCTGAATAAGCATCAGGCTTCCTTAAAAGCGGCGGGTTAATCACCCGTGACACTCAAAACTCAACTTCGTCGTCGTGAGGCGGCGGATGACAACCATTTACCGGCGCAATTGCATCCGTTGCTGCGCCGCCTCTATGCCAGTCGTGGGGTTAAAACTGCGACAGAACTGGAACGAGGCGTAAAAGGTCTATTGCCCTGGCAGCAACTCGATGGCATTGATGCCGGGGTTACCCTGTTACAGCAAGCACTGGCTGACAAACGGCGTATCGTGATTGTCGGCGATTTTGATGCCGATGGTGCCACCAGCACTGCACTGGCAGTACTGGCTTTGCGCAGCATGGGTGGCAGTAATGTTGATTACCTGGTGCCCAATCGCTTTGACGATGGCTACGGGCTTAGCCCGGAAGTGGTTGAACAGGTCGCTGCCCGTGGTGCGGAATTGATCGTCACGGTTGATAACGGTATTTCTTCTCATGCCGGGGTGGATTTGGCCCATGCCTTGGGCATTCAGGTGCTGGTTACCGACCACCATCTGCCGGGTGAAACCTTGCCAGCGGCTGAAGCTATCATTAATCCGAATCTGGTTGGTTGTGATTTTCTCTCCAAATCACTGGCTGGGGTGGGTGTTACCTTCTATCTGATGTTGGCATTGCGCGCCAGTTTGCGAGAGAGTGGTTGGTTTGAGCAACGAGCTTTAGCCGTGCCCAATCTGGCTGAACTATTGGATTTAGTGGCGCTGGGGACGGTTGCGGATGTGGTGCCACTGGATGCCAATAATCGGATTCTGGTCCATCAGGGATTAAGCCGTATTCGTGCGGGGAAATGCCGTCCAGGGGTCCGTGCACTATTGGAAGTCGCCAACCGTGATGCCCGTCAATTGGCTGCCAATGATCTCGGCTTCTCCCTTGGCCCACGGCTTAATGCTGCTGGTCGTCTCGATGACATGTCTATTGGGGTTGCACTTCTTCTCACTGACGATATCGCTCAGGCCAGAGCTTTAGCAATCGATTTGGATGCCCTTAATCAGGCGCGCCGAGAGATAGAGCAGGGGATGCAGGTTGAGGCGCTGCAACTGTGCGACCAACTGGAACGTACCAGCACGACATTGCCCTACGGCATTGCGATGTACCATCCAGAATGGCATCAGGGTGTGGTAGGGATTTTAGCCTCGCGCATCAAAGAACGTTTTCATCGGCCAGTCATTGCTTTTGCCCCAGCGGGTGAGGGGTTACTGAAGGGGTCGGGGCGCAGTGTGGCTGGGTTACATATGCGCGATGCTCTTGAGCGACTGGATACATTGAACCCAGGATTGATGCTGAAGTTTGGCGGCCATGCAATGGCGGCGGGATTATCATTGGAACAAGATAAATTCGATGAGTTCCGTCAGCGTTTTGCCGATTTAGTCGGTGAATGGATGGATGCCTCACAATTGGAAGGCGTTATTTGGTCCGATGGTGAACTGAAAGGCAACGAATTATCGCTGGAAACGGCGGAGTTGTTGCGTGATGGTGGCCCCTGGGGGCAGTCTTTCCCAGAACCGACATTTGATGGCAAATTCCGTATTTTGCAGCAACGGCTGGTGGGGGAGCGTCATCTAAAACTGATGATTGAGCCGCTAAATGGCGGTCCGCTACTCGATGGTATTGCGTTTAATATCGATACCACCTTATGGCCGGACAGCAGTGTGCGTGAGGTTAAGCTGGCTTACAAACTCGATATCAATGAATATCGTGGTAATCGTAGTGTTCAGTTGTTGGTCCAGCATTTGTGGCCTTATTAGGCAACACCGATGAGCTGGCTCAGGCCAGTGATTCGGGTGAATAAGTCGCGTTAACGCCACTGTGATTTCAAGTAAGCAGGAAATATAGTCAACGAGCTATAAACCGCCGGACAGATCCGTTAGAATTACCAATTCTGTGCCCTAAATAATTCGAGTTGCAGGAAGGCGGCAACTGAGTAAATTCCGATGAGTTGACGTCAGTCAATGATCCGGGTGAACGAAGACAGCCAACACCCATGCAGCTTGAAGTATGACGGGTATAATGACATTCCGTCATCTACGACTCAACGTAAGACTCAAAACCATGTTTGAAATAAACCCGGTAAAAAACCGAATTCAGGACCTGTCTGATCGGACAGACGTTCTCAGGGGGTATCTTTGACTATGATGCCAAGAAAGAGCGACTGGAAGAAGTAAACGCCGAGCTGGAACAGCCCGACGTCTGGAATGAACCTGAGCGTGCGCAAGCGCTGGGTAAAGAACGTTCTGCGCTAGAAGAGATTGTCTCGACCATTGATCAATTGGATCAAGGTATGGAAGACGTTTCCGGCTTGCTGGAATTGGCGATTGAAGCTGACGATGAAGAGACTTTTAACGAAGCCATTGCCGAGTTAGAGATCCTTGACGGCAAGCTGGGCCAGCTCGAATTCCGCCGCATGTTTTCTGGTGAATATGATAGCGCCAACTGCTACCTGGATTTACAAGCGGGTTCTGGCGGTACTGAAGCCCAAGACTGGGCCAGCATGCTGCTGCGTATGTACCTGCGCTGGGCTGAATCAAAAGGCTTCAAAACTGAAATCATCGAAGAATCTGATGGTGATGTTGCAGGCCTGAAGTCTGCCACCATTAAGATCATCGGCGATTACGCCTTTGGCTGGTTACGTACTGAAACTGGCGTTCATCGCCTAGTTCGTAAAAGCCCGTTTGACTCCGGTGGCCGTCGTCATACCTCTTTCAGTTCTGCTTTTGTCTATCCAGAAGTTGATGACGATATTGATATCGAAATCAACCCGGCAGATCTGCGTATTGACGTTTACCGCGCATCCGGTGCGGGTGGTCAGCACGTCAACAAAACGGAATCTGCGGTACGTATTACCCACCTTCCGACCAATATCGTGACTCAGTGTCAGAATGACCGTTCTCAGCATAAGAACAAAGATCAAGCGATGAAACAGTTGAAGGCGAAGCTGTATGAGTTTGAGATGCAAAAGAAAAATGCTGATAAACAGGTTCTGGAAGACAATAAGTCTGATATCGGTTGGGGTAGCCAGATCCGTTCTTATGTACTGGATGACTCCCGTATCAAAGATTTGCGTACCGGCGTGGAAACACGTAACACGCAAGCGGTACTGGATGGTGATCTGGACAAATTCATTGAAGCAAGTTTGAAAGCCGGGCTATGAGGAACTGAGATGTCAGAGCAAAAACCACAAGTCGCTGAGCAAGCGCAAGAACCAGAACTCAATAGTGAGTTACAAGCTCGTCGGGAAAAGCTGGCCTTGCTGCGGGAAAAGGGAATTGCGTTCCCTAATGATTTCCGTCGTGAGCACCTCTCTGACCAGCTACATGCTGAGTACGGCAGTAAAGAGAATGAAGAGTTAGAAGCGCTGAATATCGAAGTCACCGTGGCTGGCCGTATGATGACTCGCCGTATTATGGGTAAAGCATCATTCGTCACACTACAAGATGTCGGTGGCCGTATTCAGTTGTACGTTTCCCGCGATGATCTGCCGGAAGGCGTTTATAACGAAGAATTCAAAAAGTGGGATCTGGGCGATATTCTGGGTGCTCGTGGCAAGCTGTTTAAAACTAAAACCGGTGAGTTGTCTATCCACTGTAGCGAACTGCGCCTGTTGACTAAAGCGCTGCGTCCGCTGCCGGATAAATTCCACGGCTTGGCTGATCAGGAAACCCGTTACCGTCAGCGTTATTTGGATCTGATCGCTAACGATGAATCTCGCCATACTTTCAAAGTTCGTTCGCAGGTGATGTCTGGTATTCGTAGCTTCATGGTGGAAAAAGGCTTCATGGAAGTCGAAACCCCTATGATGCAAGTGATCCCAGGTGGTGCTTCAGCGCGTCCGTTTGTGACTCATCACAATGCGCTGGATATCGATATGTACTTGCGCATCGCGCCAGAACTGTATCTGAAACGCCTGGTTGTGGGTGGTTTTGAACGTGTATTCGAAATCAACCGTAACTTCCGTAATGAGGGCGTTTCCCCGCGTCATAACCCAGAGTTCACCATGATGGAACTCTATATGGCGTATGCGGATTACAAAGATCTGATCGTGCTGACTGAAGAGCTGTTCCGCACTCTGACTGAAACCGTATTGGGTAGCAGTGTGGTGCAGTATGGTGAGCAGACATTCGATTTCGGTAAGCCTTTTGCCAAACTGACCATGAAAGAAGCCATTTGCAAATATCGCCCTGAAACCAATGTGGCAGATTTGGACGATATGGACAAAGCTTTGGCTATCGCCGAGTCATTAGGCATTAAAGTTGAGAAGAGCTGGGGCCTGGGCCGCGTTCAATGCGAGATCTTCGAAGAGACCGCAGAAAGCCACCTGATTCAGCCTACTTTCATTACTGAATATCCAGCAGAGGTTTCTCCGCTGGCACGTCGTAATGATGATAATCCGTTTATCACTGACCGCTTTGAGTTCTTTATCGGTGGCCGTGAGATTGGTAACGGTTTCTCAGAGTTGAATGATGCTGAAGATCAGGCTCAGCGTTTTGCTGATCAGGTTAGTGCTAAAGAAGCTGGCGATGATGAAGCGATGTTCTACGATGAAGACTACGTCACCGCGCTGGAACATGGTTTGCCGCCAACTGCTGGTTTGGGCATCGGCATCGACCGTATGGTGATGTTGTTTACCAACAGCCACACCATCCGTGACGTTATCCTGTTCCCAGCGATGCGTCCGGTTAAATAAGTTTATTGTGGTAGCGGTAATCTATAAGGGTGCTACGGCACCCTTTTTACTAAGCAAAAACCGCCATAGTTATACTTGGTTTAATCTAATCGCTTAAAATACCGGCGCTTAGACCATATCTTCGCTTGCCCACGAGAAAGAACCGGTTATAATGCAAACCGCACACCGAAGCGGGTGTAGTTCAATGGTAGAACGAGAGCTTCCCAAGCTCTATACGAGGGTTCGATTCCCTTCACCCGCTCCAATCTAACGTCTTGCAGTATCTCCCGAAGTACATCAAACCCAGCCATAGCAAGGTTTAGGCCACTGTTGTTGTCTCTTGACGGCTATTGTTGCTCACGGGAATCCACATACAAACGTGTATCGTTATCTGTATAGAAATTCTCTACACTCTGGATTCTATACACATCATGTTTTATACACTCTGGATTCTATACACATGGCACTCACGGACCTTGAGATACGCTGTGCAAAACCCCAAGAGAAGCCCTACACCAAAGCGGATGGTAATGGATTGTCGCTGCTGGTGGAGCCAAATGGCTCGAAAGGTTGGCGCTTCAGATACCGTTTTGCTGGCAAACCTAAGATGCTTTCATTGGGCACTTATCCTGCTGTCTCGCTAACTGAGGCAAGGCGAAAAAGGGATGAGGCTAAAAAGCTGGTTATGGTGGGTATTAACCCCAGTGATTTAAGAAAAGAACAAAAGTTAGTGCAGCAAGGAGAGGGTAGTAATACCTTTGAAGCTATCACCCGAGAGTGGTATCAGCGGCGTTATGATAGATGGTCTGAATCCTATCGTTTAGAAATGATGAGCACGTTTGAAAGAGACGTTTTTCCATATATCGGTTACCGGCCAATCAAAGAAATTAAACCACTTGAGCTAATGGCCGTGCTGTCCAAGTTAGAAAAACGGGGTGCCACTGAGAAAATGCGTAAGGTTCGGCAGCGATGTGGTGAGGTTTGGAAATACGCCATCATCACAGGCCGAGCCGAATATAATCCCGCCCCTGACCTTGCCAGTGCTTTTGCTCCCCAAAAACGCGAACACTATCCACATCTTACGATTAATGAAATCCCTGAATTTCTTTCTAACCTTGCCAGTTATAGCGGCAGCATGTTGGTTAAATTAGCTATGCGGTTGCTGATCCTCACCGGTACCCGCCCGGGTGAATTGCGGCAGGCCGAATGGGCAGAGTTTGATTTTGATAATGCCTTATGGGAGATCTCCGCGGTGCGAATGAAGATGCGTCGGCCACATATGGTGCCGCTTCCGGATCAAGCCATTACGATACTAAAGCAGATTCAACCTATCAGCGGGCGCTATCAGTTTGTGTTCCCCGGCAGAATACAGCACAGCAAGCCTATCAGTGAGATGACACTCAATGTACTAATCCGACGTATCGGTTATGGCGGCAGGGCCACCGGCCACGGTTTTCGCCACACAATGAGCACTATTTTGCATGAGCAGGGTTTCAATACGGCCTGGATAGAAACACAATTGGCACACGTCGATAAAAACAGTATTCGCGGCACCTATAATCACGCTCAATATCTGGATGGTCGTAGAGAAATGCTGCAATGGTATGCCGACTATATGGATAGCCTGGAAAATGGTGAGAATGTAATTCATGGCAGATTTGGGAAACGGGCATAGGGGAGGGATATTTGCTATCTGGCTGAAATAGTTATCCAAACTTTTTAAAGGCATCTCACGATGCCTTTTTGCATTTAGGGGTTATTCGGCCTCGAGAGGCTCACTGATAGCTTGATGATATGTTTGATGTAGCAGGTCTATTTGCTGCCATAGGACGAGATTGAGTATTTCTTTTGCAGCGGGTTGATCAAGCACGACAACGGCGTAAATGAGCGCACGGCAATGATCAATGAGGTCTTCCACTTCGCGGGGCGAGTTATCGTACATGGCGCACCTCCGACCGGAGAGTGGCGGCCAGTGATGCTGGCGGGTGAAGAAAAGCGGTACGGCAAGGGGCTTTAGTCGTCGAATCCATGATGACAACCTCTCAGTTGATGGCTTTAAAATCACCACCAAGAGACGCTAACCTCAAGAGGGTGGTGAGCTGAACGAGGTTAGCGTAACCGGTCAACAGAGAACCCGGCGCATCTTTCGATGCCCCCGTCCAGCCCACCATTGCTTTTTCACAGGTGTAACTGTACCCGCACATAGTAACCGCCTGCGCGGTTGTGCGCTCTGTTTTGTCTCAGGCTGCTAAACCCAGCAACGGATTTTGCCGCTGTGGGGGCACTATATCCGGCCATTCTCTACTGTTCAATTAACCAGTGGTAAATTAGGACAAACATTTTTGTAGATGCGAGAGGGCCGCATTTGTGCGTGTAATATGTATTTAATGCATCGATATCAATTATTATTTGGATTCAAAAATCAGTTTTAAATAAGATTAAAATTAGTAAATAATTAGGTTTTTGTGTTGACCATACTTACATATAGCTTTACTATTTGACCATAACAGCGGATGTGATCACTTATAAAAGTGAGGAAACGATGGTCAAGGTTGACTGGTCGAGGAAAGCGGTTAAGCAGTTACTTTCAATAGATGTCAGATATCGAAAATCCATCAGTGAAAAAGTGAATAAACTGACAGATTTCCCTGCTGTTGATTTGGATATCAAAAAGTTACAGACCGGTGATAGCCAATATCGGATGCGAGTGGGAAATTACAGGATTATTTTTCAGATTATAGAGGGAACTCCTGTGATATGTACGATTCAGGAAGTTAAACGCCGAACCACAACAACCTATTAGGTTGGCTCAGTAGGTTTTCCCTCAAAGGCATGGCGTTATTTTTCTAAACTAAGGTGAATAAGATGGCAAAACTACAATACATTCATGATGAAACAGGAAAGCCTCAGTTTGTGGTTTTACCCATCGCCGAGTACCAGCAACTTATCTCTAATGCGAAGTACGAGGATATTCCCTATGTTGCTGATCACGATGATGATCAGACCATCCCGAATGAAGTTGTTCAAATCATGGTAAACGATGGTGTCAGTTTGCTGGCTGCATGGCGTATCTACCGTGGTTTTTCGCAATATGAAATAGCAGAACTACTTGGCACCACCCAATCCGCGGTATCTCAATGGGAAGCCGTAGATTCTCGCCCACAGAAGAAAACCAGAGAGAAATTAGCAGCAATTTATAAATGCCGGGCGGCACAGATGATTTTGTAAATGCTGTAATAAAAATGACTGGCTTCGTCACATCAATAACCATAACTTATTGATATTTATTAAATCATATGCAAAACAAACCTACTAGGTTATTTTCTTGCTATAAATAACCTAGTAGGTTATATTTATTGAGTAAAACTTGCTCAAGGATGGCAATGAAATGGAGAAACGGACTCCGCATACTCGTTTACTAAAAGTAAAAGAATTGGTATTGAAAGGGAATGTTAAATCGACTCGAACTGCCAGAGATGGCGCTGAAGAGCTGGGGCTGAGTTTTAGGGATATATGTGATGTAGTTTGCGAACTGACTAGCGCTGATTTTTATAAAAGTATGACGACACATCAAGATCATACGATTTGGCAGGATGTTTACCGCCCCATGCTTTCGTGCGGTAGAGTTTATTTGAAAATCACGGTTATCGATGATGTTTTGATTGTCTCGTTTAAGGAGTTTTAATGATGAAATGTCCAGTTTGTGGTGGTGCAGAATTAATCCACGAAGCGCGTGACGTCCCCTTTACCTATAAAGGGCGTAAGTTCATCGTCGAAGGCGTGATAGGACAGCATTGCCCGGCATGCGGTGAAACAATCATGACTGAAGCTGAGTCCGATACCTATGCAGCAAAAACAATGCTTTTGCGAAAAATGGTTAATACAGAATCGATTGCACCCGCATATATTGTGCAGGTGCGAAAAAAATTGGGTCTAAACCAGCGGGAAGCTAGTGAGATTTTTGGAGGTGGAGTGAATGCTTTTTCGCGTTACGAAAAGGGTAAGGCGTTGCCACATCCATCAACGATAAAATTGTTGCAAGTGCTTGATAAACACCCTGAGTTATTGAATGAAATCAGGTAGTTGTTTGGGGGGTAAGATACTTTTTAATGTGATTTTTGCGGCTTATGGGATAGGGATATAACGCAACATTCCTACTCCCCATCTTCTCCCCCCACCCCCACACTATTCACCCCCTTCACCAAGCAACAAGATCACCCCCACAACCCGCGCCCGCTCTGGCCTCAACCTCTCTGAATACTCCCCCTCAGACTCTTCAGCAACTGTTCAGGTGTTCAGTTTTTAATACCTGCCATCCACGAATTAATGAATGCCTCTGAATACTGACTGAACAGTTATTGGTAAACTATTCAGTCGGTTTTTATCTTTGTATTTCAATCAATTAAATATATTTCTGAACACTCTGAATAAGCCAGAGGTGAGAAATAATTAGTGGGGTGGCTCTTCCGGTTGCGGATGGTGGGGCAGTGCCAGAGCGGGGAGCCAGTCATTGGCGGTGTCGGATAAATCCATGTTGTAGCGGAAGCCTTTGTCTGTTCTGGCTTTTTTGTATTCTGCACCGAATTCTTTCATTACTTTGGGAAAGTCTTTGCCGAATTTGGTTAACGATAATGAACGCTGATGGCCGTAAGCCTCCATATAAGCCAGATAGGCGTGATACAGATAAATACGCGGAGCGCGCGGGGAAATTGCCAGCGTTCCCATATACATACCGACCGCTTCGCCCAGCTCGACAATGTGGGCGCAGAAGCCATAAAGCGGATCGGCATCCCGCTTAACCCCCATCGCCTCCCGTGAATCTCGCTGCTCAAGTAGCAACTTTCGCGCATTGTCCTGATCGGCGAATTCGGCCAGCAGGCAGCGGATCACCACCGGCAGTTCTGCCGCGATTTTCTCGCCGATCAGCGGACCTTTATCCGCCTCTTTCACTGGATGGTTGAACGCGAAAATCACCCGCCGTCGGGCAATACCGCCTTGCCGCTCAGTGAAACTCATCGGTTCGTTATTGGTCGCCAGCACCACGGCGGTTATTAAAGTGCTGAATTGTTTCTCATATTTGCCGTCGATTTCCACTAAATCTCCGCCAGTGATGGCCTTGATACCCGCCCCCTCACCGACATACTTCACCTGATCGGGCAACGTAATCAGGCTTTTGCCGACAAACTGCGCGCGCCCTCTGGCCTGATCAAGCGCCGCCATATTGCCGGAGGCGGTGTTCTGGCGGCCAGCCAGCAAGGTGGCGATGTGGGTGAATACCGATTTCCCGCTGCCGCCCTCGCCGGTGACCTCGAGGAATAATTGCCAGTCGAAGCGGTTAGACAGGATCATGAACAGCGCGGCTCTGATGCGGGCCATTTTGGGTAATTCGTCATTGGCCGCATGGGCCAGCCACTTGGCGAAATGGGGGGCGTGGCGTGCCAGATTTTCGTCTGGTCGCGGTTCGGTGAATATGATGTCGTTATGATGCTGCAACCAATCATTGGCGCAATGCGGCCGGAACTGTCTGGCTTTCAGGTCATAAACCCCATTCTGAAAGCCGATCAAGTGGCGCGACGGCTCGGCCATGATCGGGATTTGCAGCTTCATCGCTTCAATGGCATTGCGGATACCGGCCGGTGAATAAGGCGTGTCGTTGGCGTTGAAAATCATCACCAGTTCGCGCCGCAACACACCATCGGGCAGCTTATCCCAGCGCTCGCCATCATAGTGATAAACCGTTTCACTCTCGGTATGCACCGCAATCTGCCCGTAATGTTCGGCCAATAACTGCCCGCGCTGGCTGGCGGCCATTTGCGATAATGTCGGATATAACTCTTTATTTTCAGATGCTTGACTCTCCGGCGGCGGCTGATACAAACCATGATAGAAGCTGTTACGCGCCTGCCCGGTACCGGCTTGCTGGCGGTAATCATCCCAATCGGCTTTATACGGGGTCGGCGGCAGTGTCACCCAACCATCGACCACGCTGGCCACTTTTTCTGCGGCCAGTTGGCCGGTATTAGCAGCACCTTGCGGGTTCACATCATTATCAGCGGCAATGATGATTTTCGCGCGAGGCCAACGGGTGCGGCATGCCAGCGCCACCGGTAACAGATTACCGGCATCGATGGCGGCGATAACCGTATTAAATGGCTGTCGTTATCCGCACCAATTGGATCAACAACCTTCATCATCTCGAAGCGTTGAGTGTGAACAAAAGCGAATAGGTTGGCCACATAGCCTCCACCGTAGCCCCAGCTTTTGGCAAATGATATGCAGCGACTTAATGTGCGATCATTGTTCTCCGCATCTGCATATGAAGGATTAAGCCCTATGAAAAGTGTATACGGTTTTGATTCGTCCCAGACTCTCGATAATGAGTAACGATATTTACCACACGGTGAAAAAATCGCGTCTTTAATCATTCAATTATCCTCAGTGAATGAAGGTTTCAACCTAACATGTTCAAGTTCGACTTAAGCGCCAACAAACGACAGGTGACTAGTGGAGATCAGACAGCATTTCCAAAATATTCAATGGATAAACCGTTTCCTTGGTGTTTTTAAGTTCATCCTTAGTCCACCAATGATGCTGGTAAATAACACTTTTTTCATGTTGACTCCAACCTTCCTGAGTAATGCTCGTATCGGTAACCCTCACGACAAAAAAGCGTTCTTCTGCTTTAACGGTTTCACCCTTTGGAAGAAGCATTTCAAAAGTGCTGTTCCCGACCGCGCTACCTATGAAGTCCCGTTTTATTCCCGTTTCTTCGTAAAGCTCTCGAATAGCAGCCTGTTCGAAAGTTTCATGACCTTCAAGTCCACCGCCGGGAGTTGCCCAGTAAGAACTTCCTGCTAACGCGTCACTAGTATGTGTAAAGCGGAAAAGTAGCACGTCATTAGTGTTGTTGATGATCAGTAATCTTGCGGCTCGACGGGTTCGCATTAGTTCATATTCTTATTTGAAAGTTGAACACAAAAGAATAATCAACTTTGCCAAACTGTTCCAGTAATGCTACTCCCGGTTTCGCTGCCAATAAACGACCGTTTTCCGGCACCTTCCAATCGCTCGTTTTCACACTGTTGGAAAATTAGCCTTGGCTTTTCTGGCAGGCCATCCTATTTTCATCACCGTTTTCTGGCAGGGGCCGGATGAGGAGATATCGTCAATGCACGTTGCAGACATAAACCATGACATGCACCAAACGCCGCCGGGAGCCTCCCTGGCACGTTTTTAATTCCGGGTAATGAAAAGTCATGGTGTGGAGTTAAGGCTATCTCTGAGTTACCTGTAAATTATCAACCAGTTGCTGTCTGAACGCTTTACCAAATGGCCGGACATATCCAAGTTTAGGATCAATTTCAGCGCCAAACGACTCATACCGGTAAAACTCCCCTTCCATAGGTTTACCGCGCCAGTCAAAGCGCACATAGCCATCTGGTTGAGTCTGGTAACCAGTTTGTCGTGCAGAGATAAGGACGTCGTCGCAGTTTTTGAACGCTATACCTGAGAGGAGGTACCAAACCCAGGAGAACCACTTTACGCGCCCCACTTTCCCGGCAGCTTCCCTCATAGCTTGAGGTTGTTTTCCTTTGCCCATTTTCTTAACCTGCCGCAGGCGTTGGAGTAGGGGGAAGATGTATTGAAAGAAATCATTCTTCCCATGGTCCATTTGCCATACCAAGCTTTTCCATACAGGTCATCGTCAGATCGCTTATTGATCAATTCAACGATTTCGCTTTTAGCGTTCTGTAGTTGGCTGCTTAGCGAGCGTAAATCCAAATAGCTATAGTCGCGATAAAACCGTTGGGCGAGAAGACCCAGTTGGTTCCATTTATAACCCGTTTCCGGGAAATCAACAGGCTTTCCCTCTTCATCAAGCGTTATCCATTTGATAACTAAATTGTTCCAGCCAAGTAAGTAGGAGACAAGATTGCAAACGCTCATTACAGTGTCTTTCGCATGTCCTTCCATTGATTCATCTGATGCTGATTCGGGCGGAATTGATGCGAGATAACCTGACAATTTATTAAAGTTTTTGTCTATTGCTAATAGGAGTTCTAATTTGGTTTGTGGCACACCCATGAGAATTCCCTCCCTAGTTGTTGGGATATTCAGCGAGTTTGGCAACGGAGAGGGGCCTACGCGAGCACTTTCTGAAAAAGATGTGAGAGAAAACGCATTATTAATCTGATTCGATTGTATTTTTTCTTTTTAACTTATTGTTTTATTTTATAAACCTCTTCTCGGAATATGAAATTACGCTCGATACCGTGAGCACGTTAACGCAGATATCGCGATACTGAAAGGAGCGATTCTTTATGCTCCTCACTTCAAAACCAGCCAAAACACTAGGAACGATAAAACACCCGATACGTTCAGTTCTGTTGGTACTAACCTGTGACGAATCAGATCGCTTAAAGATCACATTCACTCGCTATTTACGGCTAGAAGGTGATTGTTTTTACGCTGAATAACCTACAAAAGAAGGAAGTGTGATTCTCTCTGATCTGTTTGTTTGCCGGCCGTTAAAAAGTAGTGAAACCAAAGTAATTAACTGTATTCTGTTCTTATGCCAAATATCTATCGGTATTCCCTATGTTGATAGCCTACTTAGATGCGTTAAATATTTTGAGCACGCCTGTTTGGGTCGTTTTACCCAAAAATCAGGAAATACTTTTTGCTAACAAGGAAGCCCGAACAATTGCAGGTGATAGCCCACTCCAGTTACTGCGCAATGGCCGGTTTTCAGCACATGCACAGCAGCATTTGGATGCATACCTGCCGGCTTTGGCAGAAGAAGATCAAATCGTTGAAATCTGGACTATTCAAACAGCAGGCAATAGCTTTCCCCTGAGTTGTCGGCTCTCTTTGACACAATTGGAACCGCACGGAGACGTTATTGTTTTCGAAGGGCTTTATATTGCAGGTGCGGAGGTTACTCGCCCCAATGTCGGTCGATTGTGCTCTAAACCCTACTGTCGCGACGAACGGGGTTTTTATGAGCAATTTTTCGACACCAACACCGCCCCGATGTTATTGATTGATCCATCGGACGATGGCCAAATTGTGGATGCTAATCAAGCAGCAACCCGTTTCTATGGTTATTCCCGGGATGAGATGTGTATGAAACATACTTGGGAAATTAATACCATGGGTAAGGATGTTTTGCCCGTAATGCGTGAAGTGGCCAAGCTACCTGGTGGGCACAAGCCTCTCAACTTCATCCATAAATTAGCCGATGGAAATACCCGTCACGTGCAAACTTACGCCGGCCCCGTTGAGTTGGATGGTATGCGGTTAATGCTTTGTATCATTCATGACATTACTGAACAAAAACGCCTTGAACAGGCATTAGAAGATGCGGCCTTACGGGATCCACTGACTGGCTTGGGGAATCGGCGGCAATTCTTTAATCTTGTTGAACATGCTAATGCGCAAAGCCAACGTTATGCACAAGGCTTCAGCTTGATGTTGGTTGATGCAGACCATTTCAAGCAAGTAAATGATTTGCACGGGCATCATAAGGGTGATGAAGTCTTGATATTACTGGCAAGAACCCTGGAATCTCGCATTCGTGAAAGTGACATGATTTTCCGCTGGGGAGGCGAAGAGTTTGCCATTCTGCTTCCTTCAACCAATTTAGCGGGCGCATTACAAGTGGCGGAGTCTATTCGTGAGGCTGTTCAGTTAGTCTGTCAACCCAATATGCCGCGACTCACTGTAAGCATTGGTGTAGCACAACATCAGGCTGGCGAAGATACTGATAGCTTATTCAAACGCATGGATGAGGCTCTTTACCGTGCAAAAGCGGCAGGGCGAAATAGGGTGCTGGCGGCATAGGCCGATAAGTGGGGGATTAGCTGACCTCTCTTTACCGATAACTAGCCGCTATACGAACACCATAGCCTGGTCGTAGCATTTATCTATTCCAGCGGCAAATGATCGAGTGGTTTTACCTCGCGCAGGACGAAGGTGGTTTGCATCTCTTTAATGCCCGATAATCGGCGGATAACTGACATGGCGAAAGTGGAGAAACTATCGAGGTCTTCCGCGACCACTTGCAGCAGGAAGTCAGCATCTCCAGCGACAGCATAGCAAGCGATAACCGGCGTTAACTCCCCTACCTGCATTTCAAATAGCTTGGCTTCTTCTTCACTGTGGCTGTCAATTTTCACCCGAATAAATGCCAAGATTCCCAAACCAATTTTTCGTCGATCGATATTGGCTTGATAACCGGTAATAATTCCGCTCTCTTCTAATTGCTTTACCCGCCGCCAGCAGGGGGAGGTTGCCATCCCGACTTTATCGGCCAGCTCCTGGTTCGTCATACGGCCAGCATGCTGTAACTGTTTCAGTATTTTAATATCTGCCGGTGTTATGAGTGATGATGGCATTTTCTACCTGATTGTTATTTTATTTGGGAATGTATTACCAATATTAGCTGAATTCAGGTGATAAAAGAAAGCACTTACCTGCCAGCGAGGGATATGATTATGAGCAAATATTATCGGTAAAAGGACAGTGGCTGTGGCAGAGCAAATGCGGATCGCGATTATGGTTAACCCTGAACTCCCTGTTGGTTTAATTGCCAATACCACCAGCGCGGTAGGGATTGGTTTAGCAGCAAAATTTCCGCAACTGGCGGGGACAATGTTGTCCGATTCAGGGGGGAAAGAAATTGATGTTAGCTCAAAATTACCGGTACCTATTTTACAGGCAAATGCTTCGCAGATGAGAGAGGTGTTGTTGAAAGCATTGGCGGCGACCAATGAACGGGCAATTGTGCCTTTCCCGGCATTTGCGCGTGCAATGCACAGCTTTCAGGATTATGCAGATACGTTCCCGCAACACTCTCTCTGTGATGAACAGCTCGATGGTTTGGGATTGGTCGGGCCAGAAAAATGGATTCGATCATTGACTGGCGCGTTAAAACTGCTGCGCTAGTCAGGTAGGTTATCAATGGAAAAGAAACGGGTTCTGGCATGGAACCCGTTTCTTTATTGGCTATCAGTGGGTTAAGTTAACTGGCTTAATTGCAATACGTTACCGGCGACACCATTGATATACAACTTGCGATATTCATTTGCGGGCAGGCTAACGGATAATTCACGCCACGCCGGTTGATAGCTGCCGGTGCGCGCAAAGGTGATATCAATACGGTGATTATCGGTAGTCACCTGCCAACTCAGCCACAATGCATGGCCCTGCTGCCAGCGGTGGCTTTCGCCATCATCTTCAAACAGCATTCCATTCGATCGCCCCGCGCCCTTGGTGGGGTAGAGTGCCAACTCGCGTTGTGAGTCCAACTTGGCATTAACAAAGGCGATGCGGCGTGACAGCGGCAGCGCTGCGCCGGCTCGTACCAATAGTGGCAAACGCTCCAGTGGCGCATCAAGGATGATCTTTTGCCCGCCGCCATACCATTGGCCGGTGTGGAAACAATACCAGCCGCCATTATTATCAGGCTGGCTATTATCAGGTAAGTACACTTCCCGCAGGCGTTGTCCGGCTTCTACCACACTGGCAACTAACAAGTCGCGACCCAGCATAAAGTCGTCATTTTCTGTAAACGTGCCACTATCGTGCTCATGATCGAGGAAAGTAGGGCGCAACATAGGCTCATCATCATGGGTGGCCTGCCACTGTAAGGTGTAAAAATAGGGCAGTAACCGATAACGCAGCGCCATAGCATCACGAATCATCGGCGTGGCAGCAGGGTACATCCAGGGCTCGTTTACCGTGTGGTCGTCATTCCATGAGTGAATAGTAAATCGTGGATGCATCACGCCATTTTGTACCCAGCGAATAAATAGCTCGGCTTCGGGTTTGTCACCCGAAAAACCACCGACGTCGTGGCCGAGGTTGTATAACCCTGACAGGCTCATCCCCAGCCCCATGCGGATGTTATAGCGCAGCGTTTGCCAACTGGTACGGTTGTCACCACTCCAGGTCTGGGCGTAGCGTTGCATACCGGCACAACCAGAGCGTGATATTAAATACGGGCGTATATCTGGTGCAAATGCTTGTTGAGCCTCCATTGAGGCACGCATCATCAGCAAAGGCATTACCGGTCTGATATGTTTGATAGCGATAGATTCACCGAATCCATTGCAGCGCGCTTCACCATCCCACACTTCATATTCATTATTATCATTCCAGGTAGAACCGATCCCCATCTCCAGCAGTTGTTTGGTCACATTCTCCTGCCACCAATCCACGGTTGCCGGATTGGTAAAATCAAGGTGGGAGCCTTCATCATCCCAGAATGAAGAGCGCTCTGGCAACCCGCTTTCGCCATCACGAATAAATAATCCGCGTTCGGCAACGTGCTGATATTGTGGGTGATCTTGTAATAGACACGGTTTAATATTGGCGGCTAACTTAATGCCCGCTTGCAGGAAAGCCTGACTCATCACCTTGGGCTGCGGCACTTTGTCGTAATTCCAGTTAAAAACATAACGCTTGTTGTTGATTGAGGTATAGCCCGATGAGAGCTGGAAAGAGTCGCAAGGAATATCATGCTGCTGACAGAGTGTAATGAATTTTTGCAATTGCACCTGTGCATCGGGAGCATCGGTGTAGTGCATGGTTGAACCGCTGTACCCAAGGCTCCATTTGGGGCCAAATTTGGTTTTGCCGGTCAGGCGGACAAATGCCTTGGTGACATCCAACACTTTCGGGCCGAGGAACATATAGTAATCGAGATCGCCAGCTTCAGCCTGATAGCGGCGATAGGCCAGATGGTAGTTATCAATCTCATTCCCTAAATCTAACCAGCAACTGCTTAAATTGTCATAAAAAAGACCAAAGCTGACATCATCACGGCGAGTGATGGTAAACGGGATATGCTTGTAGAGTGGGTCAGTACTGGCGGCGTTGTAACCCATAGCATCTAAATTGCGCATTTCAAAGCGGCGACCCGCACGGTTAAGATCACCGGCCTTTTCACCTAATCCGTAATATTGCTCATTGGGATATCGCCGCTGATAGTGAGCAATGGCTTCTCCATGGGGGCTGAGTAAATAAGCGCTGGTGGGCCGATCCGCCGCCAGTGGCTGCCACTCGCCGTGCTGATTTTTATATTCCCATGCCAGATATAGCGGTTGATAAATGGTCACCCGCAAACATTCAGTGGTGACTATCAACTGTTGTTCATGGTGTTCCAATTGATAACCTGGGATGGAGAAACCGTCCAGGCTAAGTCGGTCACGGCCAGACCATGGCACGTCGCCTTGTGGGGCAATGCTCCAGGTGCGGTTTAAGGCCAGCTCACCATTCTTTTTAATCAGCACACGGCAGAGGTTTGGCTCTAATATATACAGACAAAATATATGATGATCATCGACCAGTAATTCCAAATGGTCGGGATATTGATTTATTAACTGCCAGTTTTTTAATATTTTCATCACAGCTCATCTTTTTTCTGGCAACAGTACGGGTGCACCGTTGCCGGGTTAATAGCATCAGGCAACCGGTTGTGTTTTATTGCGGCGCTCAGCAAACAGGGCAACCAGGAACACAGCACCAATCAAATCGAAGAAACCCATAGCAATAAACAGCGGGTTAAAGCCAATGGTGTCGGATACGGCCCCAATCAATAAAGTAAACAGGAAGCTGGCAATCCAGGCGGAAGAGCCGCGCAGACCATTGACGGTGGCCACTTGGTTTTTATCAAAAGAATCAACTACTAACGCACTGAGCATGCAAGAGATAACCTGATGACCGAAGCCACCAATAGAGATTAAAGCAATAGCCAGATAAGGGTCTTTGGTGATGGCAACAAAGGCCAGTGAAACCATCATAAAGGCACCGGTTACGGAGCTGGCAACCACTGAGTTGATACGACTGCAACCGAACCATTTTTGGTAGAGTTTGGTTAAATAGCCACTGGCAACACTGCCGATATCTGCCGCCAGGAAGGGGAGCCAGGCGAACATGGCAATCTGTTTCAGGTCCATGCCCCGCTCGGTTGCCAAATAAAGTGGAACCCAGAAGCTAAATACTGCCCATGCTGGCTCGGCTAAAAATGCCGGGATAGCGATACCGTAAAATTTCTTATTCTTACTCAGAATAGCCAATGATTTAAGGAAAGGCAGTCGAGGGAGTACCGGTTCATTGTCTTGGTGAATCAGTTCAAACTCTTCCTTACTCAGGTTTGGATGGGTGTCAGGTGAATGATAAAAACGCCACCACAGCACAACCCAAACCATAGCCAAAGCACCGGAGAATAAGAATGCACCTTGCCAGCCGAAAGCCACATGAGCCAATACGATAATTGGTGGGGCTAACATCGCACCAATAGAGAACCCCACCCCCGCCCAGCCAGCAGCAATGGGGCGTTCCTTTTTCGGGAACCAGTCAGAAATCGCTTTGGCGTTTGCCGGTGTTGCCGCCGCTTCAGCACTACCCATAAAGAAGCGCAGCACCGCCAATTGAAACCAGGTACCAGCCCCTGCGTGCATCATGCATACCACCGCCCAGACACTGGCGCAGATCAGGAACCCCATTTTCAAGCCGATGACATCAATCAGCCAACCGCAGAGTGGCTGGAAGACGGTGTAAGCCAACTGAAAAGACGCCACAATCCACGAGTATTGTTCAGTGGTCATATTCAGGCTGGTTTTTAACTCAGGGGCCAGAATACCCAGAGAGTTACGGGTAATATAGTTAACGGTGACCCCGAGTAGAAATAGTGCCAGCATCCACCAGCGTAATGATTTTATTTTTCGCCGCTCGACAACTTTAGCGGATTGATTAATCTCAACACTCATCCCAGCCTCCTGATGTTAGTCGGCAGTAAATTAACCGGACCAACTTATTGTTTTGGTATGATCTATTCTCGGTTATTAAGATTACGCTGAGTTTTAATGTGACTCCGTTCACATTAAACTCGATTTAAAAAACTCAACTTATTGATAATATTTGTTTTTTGTATGTTTAATCAAAGTTAACCGGACTGATAAGTTTTTAAAATTGGTTTACCAAAACAAGGTAGCTAGCTTAAATTGGCTTTAATACGCATTTTTTTGAAAGGATTTTCATAAGCTGGGCAATATTTCAGCATTTATATTGAATAACGGCCTGAATAAGCTATTCACCGGCTATGAGAATTTTTTCATTTGCTAATTTGAGAGAGATCACAAAATGAATGGAAAGCTAAAAATACAAGAAATTGCTAATCAGACTGGCCTTTCAATTAGCACGGTATCGAGAGTATTAGCCGGTAAAGCCAATACCAGTGCGAAAGCAAAACAGCAGGTAATGGCGTATGCGCAGTCGCAGGGGATATTGCAGAATTTGTCCAGCGGGCGGTTGATGCTAAATAATATTATGGTATTTGCTCCTCATCGCGCCTTTGATGTACGTACCGATATTTTTTACTACAAAGTTATTCAGGGGATTATTGAGGCGGTCAGCCAACATGAAGTCATGATTCGCTACTGTGGATTATCCGAAACTCACTGTGATATTGGGTTATTTTTGGAAAAAATAACCCATCCTCAAACCGAAGCAGCAATCATTATTGGTATCGACGATCCACGCATTCATACATTAGCAGCTGGGGTGCATAAGCCGTCGGTGTTAATTAATTGCCGTGACAAAGAAATGTCATTGGATAGTGTGTCGCCAGACCACCAACTGATTGGTGAGTTTTCTGCCAACTACTTGATACAGCAAGGGCATCGGCGCATTCTGACCCTGCAATGTTTACGCCGCAACACAATGGAACTGCGCTTGGTGGGAATAAAAGAGGCTTTCGCCGATAACAATATGCGCTTTGATGATGGGCAGCATCTGATTACCACTCATGGCTTTGGCGCGGAAGAGGCTGAGCAAGCGTTAACCGCTTTTATCATAGGTTGTGAAGATAAGAGCCAACTGCCGACAGCCATTTTAGCCGGGGGGGACTATATGGCAGTTGGTGCGGTTAATGCATTGAATAAACTGAACATGAACGTGCCTGATAACGTATCCGTTATGAGTATGGATGGTTTTAATCTGGCAGAGATTCATGATGTTCCACTGACGGCGGTGCATGTTCCCCGAGATGAGTTGGGGGCTGAAGCTATACAGTTATTGCAACGACGCTTATTACGCCCAGATGCGCCCTTCAGTAATACCTTATTGCAGGGCAAATTAGTGGCTCGTGCTTCGGTCAAGCAGGTCAATCAGAAAAGAGTGATGTCTACGGCAAATAAGCCATTGGATCAGTTATATGATTTGTAATTATTAGTATGGAAAATCATCAATGTCTATCTCATAAAATAGCAATTACCGCTATAGTTTACAGTTAGCTTTGCACTGTTTACGGCGGGCAAAGAGAGAAATATGCATAAATGAGTTTTATATAAGTCAGATGGGGATATCTTATATCTTACCCGTCATCTTTCAGAATGCAGGTGGGTTGGCTGTTCCCGTTACTTGGCCCATTCATGGGCTTGCCTCTGGGCCGCTGCAAGCAGCGTTCAAATCTGCTCCCGACAGATTTGTCCCCCTAATCACTGAGTTGTCGTGAGTGAGCATGATCGGGATTAGTGAGCCTGATTAAGGCTCACCTGACGGGGCGAGTATCAACGTTGTTCAAATCGGTTCACCACCGATTTGTCTTTTTCTTGCCGCCTTCCTGCACCTTGAAATCTATTGGGTATAGCACATTGAATTTAAGGATATTACCGCATGGAATTTAAAGACTATTATGCCGTGATGGGAGTAGAACCAACCGCTTCCCTGAAAGATATTAAAACGGCCTATCGCAAGTTAGCGCGTAAATACCACCCGGATGTCAGCTCTGAACCCGATGCTGAAAGTAAGTTCAAAGAGGTCGCTGAGGCCTATGAGGTATTAAAAGATACTGAACGGCGCGCCGAATACGACGAGTTAAGGCTACACCGTAATGACCCGCGTTTTACACAGCAACAGGCTGCCTATAATTCAGGTAATCAACAATGGCACAGCAGTGCGGGTGCCGGTTCCCAAGATTTCTCAGACTTTTTTGAATCTTTCTTTGCCAACCGTGGTGCTTCCGCTCATCACACCTCTCAGCGATCACCTCGCGGTGTACGCGGCCAGGATCTTGAGATGGAGTTACCCATCTTTTTAGAAGAGACTTTAGCGGAACAGACGCGTTCTATTTCTTATAAAATACCGACAGTTGATGCTTCGGGGTATCCGGGAGCGGAGACCGCCAAAACGCTAAAAGTGAAAATTCCTGCGGGTGTGGGAGATGGCGAGCGTATTCGTCTTAAAGGGCAGGGTGCACCGGGTTTTGCCGGGGGAGCCAATGGCGATTTATTCCTGGTTATTCGTATTGCGCCGCATCCATTGTTTGATGTTGATGGTCAGAATTTGCAAATAGTGGTGCCGTTAGCCCCATGGGAAGCAGCATTAGGTGCCAATGTCGAGATGCCAACACTGACGGGCAAAATAACGTTAACGGTCCCGGCAGGTAGCCAAAGTGGTCAGAAATTGCGTATCAAAGGCAAGGGGCTAGTCAGCAAAAAAGGCACCGGCGATCTGTACGCGATCCTCAAGGTAGTGATGCCGCCAAAACCGGACGAGAAAATGCGAGCGCTCTGGCAACAACTGTCAGATCAGGCATCGTTTAATCCTCGCACCGGGTGGGAGTAACAGATTATGGCTGAAATAGAAATCACCTATACCGTGACTGAATTATGTCAGTCAACAGGAATAATGCAGGATGAACTGGTCGAGGTGGTCGGGTTGGGTGTGATTGTGCCACT
The DNA here is from genome assembly GCF_052217145.1 of Yersinia sp. 2541 StPb PI. Taxonomy (NCBI): domain Bacteria; kingdom Pseudomonadati; phylum Pseudomonadota; class Gammaproteobacteria; order Enterobacterales; family Yersiniaceae; genus Yersinia; species Yersinia sp. 2541 StPb PI. The sequence goes on from NZ_JAZGQB010000001.1 coordinate 913,799, forward strand.
TGAGCCTGCTGACAGCGTCTGGATTTTTGACGCTGATGCACTGAGTTGCCTTCAACGCGCCCAGCGGCTACAAAATGAGTTGGATCTGGACTGGTCTGGTGTAGCAATGACCCTAACATTGCTGGAAAGGGTTGAGCAGCTAAAGAAAGAAAATGACCAACTGCGCAGGCAGCTCGATCGTTTCTTGCAGATATCTTAATGCGATAGCACGGGTTGTGCCCATTTCGGCCAACCCGTATTTTGCTCTTTCTATCTCAGATATTATCCGATGGATAGCACCGAGCGGATATCGCTGTTTTTATTGATATCCCAGATTGCCGTGACATCATCCAGTGAATGAAGCTGGGTCTCAATAGCGAGCTTTTGTTGTGCCGCCAGAACGAAAATATCTGAAACAATTTGTTTTAATTCAGGGATCGCTGGGAAATTACCTGTACCACTACCCAGTATGTGCAAATTTGCGCTGCGTAACACCGCGGCGGGGAGTTGTAGTGTTGGAGATGCCATGGAACCAACATTGACTAAACGTATGCCTTGATCAGAGCCACCAGCATGAGAGGCAAGGTCATGATGGGTCAGTGCGGCGAAGAGAGCCTCGGTAGCAGGCCCCCAGATATAATCCACAATCACGTTATACCCAGCGGGACCCGCCGCTTGAGTAAATGCCTGCGTCAATTCCGCACCCTGCAATGTCAGGTCTACTGTGGCATCGGCCCCCAGTGTTGCCAATACATCCTGACGCCTCCCGGCGGCGATGACTCTGCCCGCCCCTAAATGACGTGCTGCTGCGATGGCCAGTTTGCCTGAGGTGCCCGTCGCACCAAGGATAAGCACGGATTCACCCGGTTGGATCTTGGCCCGCCAGGAAAGCGGTAACCAGGCAGCCAATGCCGGGTTAATCAAGGCTGCCGCAGTCGCATTGTCAACTTCTGGCGGAACCGGAACATACCAGGATGCTACTGTGCGTTCGGCCATGGCACCAAAAGGTTGGCGAAATGAAGCAAAATAAACACGTGAACCATCAGGTAAATGCCCGATACCATCAGTACCAGGAACGATAGGTAATGTTTTCGGGCTGGAATAATGGGTGCCTTTAACGATACCGCGATCAAGTTGTTTGATACCAGCAACCGCAACATTTATCACCGTTTCACCGTGCAGCGGTGTTGGCTCCACAAACTGCCCCACAACCGGCGCTTCACCCAATGCCTCTACTATTGCAGCCTTCATCGTGTCACCTCACATTAGTGTGCTATTTAGCAATAGTCACCAATCTGCACCCAATTTATTATGAAGACAATATGCCCAGTAAGTGACTAATTTTCTTGTTAGATAAGGTATTTAAAGGCTGCTGACGCCTCCATCTACCCGTAATTCTGTTCCGACGATAAAACTGGATTCATCTGAGGCGAGAAAGACCGCAGCATGGGCAATCTCACTAGATGTTCCCATTCTCTTAATCGGTACCAGTTGGCGGATTTGTTCAGCAAGGTGCTCTTGTTCACTGCCGGATAATCCCAGTTTTTGCAGTGCCGGCGTCTGTGTCGGCCCAGGACTCAAGCCATTGACCCGGATTCCTCTGTCTGCCCACTCGCCTGACAAGGTTCGCGCAAGAGAGAGTAACCCCGCCTTGCTGGCGGCATAAACGTTGCTTTGCGGTAAACCGATATGAACACTGGCGGAGCCACAAAGAATCACCGAGGCAGGGTTAGCCAGCAGTGGCAACAGTGCTTGTAACAGGAAGAAAGGGCCTTTCAGATTAGTTGATAATACTCGCTCAAAACTTTCTTCATCCCACTCTTCTATCGAACGATGAGTAACATCGCCTGCGTTGATATAGACGATATCGAGACGTGGCCAAACCAGGGTAAGTTTTGTCGCTAGCTGATATTGATCGGCAATATTACTGGCATCACTATTTAGCAGCAAAACTTGGTCGCCAAGCTCTTCATATGCGGCCTGCAAGGCTGCGCTATTTCTACCCGTGATTGCTACGGTTGCACCTTCAGCCAGAAATTGACGAGCAGTTTCCAGCCCGATGCCACTGGTTCCTCCTGTAATTAGTGCATATTTATCATTTAAACGATTCATGGTGAGTCTTCTCATTAATAACAATGGAAGACCATTTTTAATACAAAAGTATCTAAAGTATAGTAGGTACCAATTGGATACTAATGATGCAACAGGAAAGCAATGACAACCTATCAGCCGCTGACAGCAAAAAATAAATTAGAGCCGGGCAATTCGATTGTGGAAGAAAAGTGTCCGATGGTGCAATTTGTCGAACTTATCGCGGGGAAGTGGGCTATCCCAATTCTTTATCGTTTGATCGTCACTGCGGCTCCTATCCGATTTGGTGAGTTGCAGCGGGCAATTGCGCCTATCACCCAAAAAGAGCTTACCCGGCAATTACGTGCTTTTGAACAACGCGGTTTGGTCTATCGCAAGATCTATGCCGAAGTTCCCCCACGTGTTGAATATGAAATTACGTCATTGGGCAAAACATTACAGCCAACATTGGATTCGTTGGCCCAATGGATGAGAGACCATCATCAAGCCCTCAAGGGCAAGGAGTGACTAGGATTATTGTCGTGCCAAGAAGATCCTATTTTTTCTCAATTCCGCTATTGGCAGTCGCGTAATGCAAGTTGTATGTACTACATTTAAAAGACTGCTCACTAATTCGGCAGTAACAAAAATGGCAACAATAGTTTCAAGGAGAGAGTATGAGTAAAATACCAAGTTGTTGTTCAGAAGATAACCACCCGAATAGCCGACGGAATGTACTAAAAGCTGCATTGGGTATCACTGCTGCGAGCGTCATCGGTGGGATTGGTTTGGGGCTACCCCAAATATCATATGCAGCGGCTATGACCAGAGAAGAACGTGATAAGTTAACGCCAGATCAAATAGTTGAGAGTTTAAAACAGGGCAATAAGCGGTTTGTTTCTGGTAAAATGCAACAACATGATTATCTTGCACAAAAACGCAGTAGTGCAGAAGGGCAGTTCCCTACCACTGTCATTTTGAGTTGTATTGATTCCCGCGCACCAGCAGAGATAGTGCTGGATACGGGGATCGGTGAAACCTTTAATGCCAGAATTGCCGGTAACATCTCTAATGATGATTTATTAGGTAGCCTGGAATTTGCTTGTGCTGCTGCGGGAGCTAAAGTCATCCTGGTTATGGGGCACACGGCTTGTGGTGCAATCAAGGGAGCTATTGATAACGTTGAACTTGGCAACCTGACTGGTCTGCTTAATAAGATTAAGCCAGCAATTGAGTCGACGCAATTTGATGGAGAGAAAAGCAGTAAAAATGAAAAATACGTCGATGCTGTAGCGAAGAATAATGTCAAACACACCATAGATGAGATACGTAAAAATAGCGAAATAATTAGAAACTTAGAAAAAGAAGGGAAAGTAAAAATAGTAGGTAGCATGTACAACTTAAATGGTGGTGTGGTCGAGTTCATTATGTAATATGTTTGCTTTAATTCTATCCCATTCCCCTTGATAAACGTCAAGGGGAATAATAATTACTTCTGATAGGGTATTAAATTAGATATCCTGTTATTTTTTTTATTACACACACCTGCTTGGCTAAGAATAGTATTTATGCTTATATAAATGAGACGGTGTTATAATCAACGGCTGATAGCAGAGTGTCTAGTAAAGATTATTTTTTAAATTGAATCGCGGGTACATAAAATAAGTATATGAATATTTGTAAAGGCAAAGCATATAATTGTTATAATTTTGTTTTTAAGTAAATAACTTGCTTTCATATTGTTAAATGGTATTTATCTCTTGAAGTTTTTCGCCTTTATTGTATTTTAACCTCTGTGGTTGCATGTTTCTTTTGGGATGAATAAAACAAGTTTCAAACATTTTCAATAAGAATGATACCATCATGATGCTGTATTATCTTATTACTATGAATAATGCATTTTCATGACTAATGGTTTTTGTCTAATTATTGACTTGATCAATTATTATCTGGTGACTTTATTCGTTAAGAATTATATATATGTATTAAATTATCGTTTAATATAAAATATAATTATAATATATAATTTAATTTGTTTTATTCATTAAACAAAAGTAATAATAATCACTTGTTTTCTTATCACATCAATGTTGTATGTGATTGGTCTTTATTAACCGAGTGAATGTATTTGAGGGGTTATTTATGTATGTCGATACAGTCTCTGTTGTCTCTGGCAGTAAATTTATTGATGTCAATGGGAAAGGAGTGATTGATTATGAAAAAGAGATATCACTGGATTGCTGTATGAACAAGATTCATTTTCATACTAAAAAGCTAACAATTGATATTAATGAAAAACAAAAGAGATTGGTAATGTGTTTATTTAGTGATGTCAACCGTAAGCAAGATATCATAAAAGTAGTATGGTATGAAAATCATAAAAGTATTTCAGATAATAATTATCATCAATTAATACATAAGTTTAGAGCACATTTAAAAAGTGCAGGGATACCTGATGGCATTGTTAAAACCATAAACAGATACGGTCTTAGATTAGATGCAGGGATATTAAAAAATATGGTATCAAACAAAATGAATGATAGGTTTATTGGCTACTAAAATAGACTTGTCACATCTGTGTTTTCCTCATTATAAATGAGAGGTTAGGGTGTTATCATTTTTTAAGAAGATAGTTATAACACCCAGCCAAACTCTGTTTAGTAATAAAATAAATTTGCTAGATGTGCTCTTAATCTTACTTATTTTATATTGCCTCGGAATGCTTATTAATGCAGTGTCAAGTCAAAATGAAATGCCAGTTCCAATATTATATAAAGGTTACAATGGTGAGAATGATAAGGTAAAAAATAAAGAAATAATGATAAAAGAGATCAAAAGGTTAAAGTTATTTAGCAAGGGCATTAAAGATAACATACAAAAAAACAATGTTACTAACGATATAGCTAATGCTCCTTTGTATATGGGGAGGCTGAAACTGGTTGGTATACTCGAACATGCAGACGAGTCAAAATCTATCGCCATAATAGACTCTGGCGTGGCACAAGAAACCTACTTTACTCATGATAGAGTAGCCGGTACTAATAGTGTTATTATTGTAAAAATACTTAAGGATAAAGTAATTATTAGTGATGATGAGGTTTATTATTCACTGGTTATATTGGAGTGAGTACGCCCTGAATTAAAATGTAAGGGGAGTGTGAATGCATATCAATAATGTCTTCTTGGCATATGGTCGTATATTTTGTTATTTTATTAAAATCACATCACTGACACTATCAAAAATAACTATAGTGCTAGTTTTCTTACCACTAGGTGTAAATAGTGAAAGTTTCTCTGCGCTGTTCAAAGATGCAGATATAAAAGAGTTTATTAATACAGTAAGCAAGAATATCAATAAAACTATAATAATAGATCCTAAAGTTCAAGGTTTGGTTAGCGTCCGTAGTTATGAACTATTAGATCAAGATAAATACTATCAATTCTTTCTTAATGTACTCGATGTTTACGGATATACCGTAGTGGAAATGCCTAATAATATCTTGAAGGTAATACCATCAAAACGAGCTAAAGGTTCAGTTGTTCCTACACTAAGAGAATCGGGGGAAACTTATGGGGATGAACTTATCAATAGAATATTCCCACTTAAACATATCTCTGCCAAGAGTCTTGCCCCACTATTGCGCCAATTAAATGATAATTCTGAATCTGGTAATATTATTCACTATGAGCCATCAAATACTATATTAATTACGGGACGCGCTGCTGTAGTAAACCGCTTGTACTCGATAATCAATACATTCGACCAAGCCGGAGATATAGATGTTGAATACTATAAATTGAAACATGCTAATGCTGTTGATGTGACTAAACTAGTCAATGAAATCATAAATCAAACAACTTCCAACAAACAAGAGCCATTCAATTTAGGAAGAATGATTGCTGATGATAGGACTAACTCTGTATTGGTGAGTGGTGATAGCCATATCAGAAAAAAAGCCATTAAAATGATAAAGGAGCTTGACCATCAACAGAATAGTTATGGAAACACAAAAGTTATATATATGAAGTATGCTCAAGCATCGAAACTTTTGGAGGTGCTAACTGGCATTAGCCAAGGTTTTCTCAGTAACAAAAAAACAAACTCGACAGGCAAGAAACAGAGTGGAAATATTGCCATCAAGGCATATGATCAAACAAATGCTTTGGTCATTACAGCTGAACCGAAAATGATGAGAGAGTTAGACTTGGTTATCGAAAAGTTAGATATCAGACGAGCTCAAGTCTTGGTCGAGGCCATCATAGTTGAGACCCAAAATGGAGAGGGATTAAACCTTGGCATACAATGGGAAAATAAATTTTCTGGTGGGGTCAACTTTATCCCAAACTCAGGAAGGACAAGAAATAATAGTGACGGTCTACTGCCCATGGCAATTACAGGATTAACTGCAGGCTTTTATAAAGGTAACTGGAGTGGTTTATTTACTACCCTGGCAACTAATTCAAATAATAATATTCTGGCAACACCGAGTATTGTCACGTTGGATAATATGGAGGCTGAGTTTAATGTAGGTCAAGAGGTTCCTGTACTGACATCGACACAAACAACATCTACAGATAGGGTCTATAACTCAATCTCAAGGCAAAATGTTGGTGTCATGTTGAAAGTGAAACCACAGATAAACAAAGGTGATTCGGTTCTTCTTGAAATCCGACAGGAGGTATCAAGTATTGCTGACGGTTCTGACGTCACTGCTAATAATTTAGGCTCTATTTTTAACAAGAGAGTCGTTAATAATGCAGTTCTGGTAAAAAGTGGTGAGACGGTTGTTGTGGGTGGGCTATTAGATAAAAAGATAAATAAAACAGTAAATAAAGTTCCTATCTTGGGGGATATTCCTTTTATTGGTGGTTTTTTTAGGCAGAAAAAAGAGAAAATTGAAAAAAGTAACCTTATCTTATTCATTAAGCCAACAATACTCAGGGAAACAAATGACTATAACTTGGTGACCGCAGAGAAATACACTGAATATAATCATGGGAATACAAATAAGCCTTTTATAAATAGTGCTCTAAAGTATTATAAGGAGAGGGGGGGAGAAAAAAGAAATCATGATGATTTCAATAAACTTAAAAAGGATATAAGGGCATTTTACCGTGACGTAGGGATTGAGTTATGAACCAAGATGAGAAGAAGTTAGTACCATTAACATTGAATTGGTCTAAAGATAATGGTGTTATCTTACTCCCAGTAGAAAATGGATATCAAATTATATGCCGCCATTCAGCTTCGCTTGAGGCAATACTTGAAGGGAATAGAGTCGCCTATCAACCTATGGGCCTTGATTTTGTTACTGATGATGAGTTTAATAATACTCTGATGGCCACGTATCAAAATAGTTCAATGCAGTCACATAAAATAATGAATGCAATAAGTGATGAGATCGCGATTTATTCATTTGCTAGTGAATTGTCTGACAGTGAAGACCTATTGGACTCAGATAATGAGGCTCCAGTAATAAGACTAATCAATACCATTTTAACAGAAGCAATTAAAAATTTAGCGTCAGATATCCATATAGAATCTTTCGAAAAAAAACTGACTATCAGATTTCGTATTGATGGAGTATTAAAAAATATATTAGAACTGAAACACAGTGTAGCACTATTATTAGTTTCTCGGATTAAAGTTATGGCGAAATTAGATATTGCAGAGAAGCGTATTCCCCAAGATGGACGTATTGCACTGAACTTGGCCGGGCGAGTTTTAGATGTTCGCGTGTCTGTTCTACCGTCAAATCATGGTGAGCGCGTAGTTATGCGCTTACTGGACAAAAGCAGTATTAAGTTGGACTTACAATCTTTAGATATGTCAGCAAAAAACTATGGCTTGATGAAAAAACTGGTGCTCAAGCCTCATGGTATTATATTGATTGTTGGCCCTACGGGTGCAGGCAAAAGTACTACACTCTATGCAGCTCTAATGGGAATAGATTCAGGTGAAAGGAACATTATGACTGTCGAGGATCCCATCGAGTTTGATATTGATGGTATATCTCAGACACAGGTTCATTCAAAAATTGGCATGACTTTCTCTCGAAGCCTAAGAGCAATACTGCGACAGGACCCTGATGTTATTCTTATTGGCGAAATACGAGATGTGGAAACTGCACAAATAGCAGTACAAGCCTCTTTAACCGGCCATTTAGTTTTATCAACGTTACATGCTAACAGTGCTGTTGGTGCTGTAACCAGGCTGAGAGATATGGGGATCGAACCCTTTATGCTATCAAGCTCATTATTGGCAGTATTATCTCAACGTTTGGTGCGCCGACTATGTATCGAGTGTCGGCAAGAGTATACATTTATGCCGGAGCAACTAAACAGCTTGGGCATAAATTATGGAATGACCATAGCAGGAAATACGCATCGTGCGATAGGTTGCGACAAATGTAATGCGGCCGGTTATCGCGGGCGAATAGCTTTGCATGAGCTCTTAGTTGTTGATAATCGCTTACGGGAAGGTATTTATAAAGGCTATAGTGAGCATGATCTTGTCCAGTTGGCGCAGCAAACTATACGCAGCATTGAACAAGATGGGGTGGATAAAGTTATGGCTGGCTTAACAACAATTGAAGAAGTGGTCAGGATAAGCTTAGAGGACAAGCATGCCTGTATTTAAATATGTCGCTATCAATAATGACGGAGTGAAAATAAAAGGTAATATTGATGCCGAAAGTATGTTGGCTGCCAGGAATATTATCTATCAAAGAAGATGGTATTTATTAAAGATTAATATCATAAAATTAAATTATTTTACAAGAGTAATGAAGTACTTTAACACTGTTAATAATGATGATCTTGTGTTAGTTACTCGACAAATGTCGACATTAGTGAATGCAGCAATACCATTAGACGAAGTATTGGCAATTATCGAGAAGCAAAATAAAATGAATGTAATGAATAGTATAATATATGACATAAGGATGAAGATTATAGAAGGCTATTCATTTTCAGATTCACTTTCAAATTTTTCAAATGTTTTTAATCCATTATATAGGTCAATGATCACTGCTGGTGAACTATCGGGGCATTTAGGTATGGTGTTGTCTCGACTTGCAGACCATATAGAACAAGCGCAGAAAGTGAAACGAAAACTTGGACAAACACTTATATATCCGATTATTCTAATTTTAATGTCTCTCAGTATGATTATTATCCTTTTATCGGTAGTTGTCCCTAATATAGTAGAGCAGTTTTACTTAGAGAGTAATGCATTGCCTTTTTCTACACAAGTTCTCATGACAGTTAGCAACGTGATAAAAAATAACATATTGACTATTTTAATGTTAATTTCTTCTGTGTTAATTGTAATTAATAGAATATTGAAAATAAAGAAGGTAAATAAACTCTTTGAATATTATTATTTGAAGATCCCTCTGGTTGGAGAGGTAATTATTAGGTTGAACATATCCCGTTATTTAAGAACATTAACTATTTTAAACGGCAATAACGTTGATTTAATCCAGGCAATAAAAATAAGCAACTCTGCATTGACAAATGAATATATTAAATCACAGTTAAAAAGCACCGCTAAGTTAATTAACGAAGGCAGTAGTCTATCGTCTTCTTTAACTATTAGCCGAGTATTCTCACCTATGATAATACATATGATTGCATCAGGTGAACGAACTGGGACATTGGATGTTATGTTGGAAAAAGTGACTGCTGTCCAAGAAGATGAACTGATGGTTAAGATAAATATATTTATAACAATACTAGAGCCAGCAATAATGATTTTCATGGCTGCATTTATCTTTTTTATTGTTGTGTCAATATTTCAACCAATATTGCAGATTAACAGCCTAATTTCATAATATATATCGAGGATGGATGATGAAGGAGACGAAATCGGATGGATTTACATTGCTGGAAATTATGGTGGTTATCATGATTTTGGGTGTTTTGGCTAGCTTAACGATACCCAGTCTGATGTCTAATAAAAACCGAGCTGACCGGCAAAAGACATTAAGCGATATTGTTGCTTTAGAAAATGCATTGGACATGTATAAGTTGGATAATGGCCATTACCCTACAGAGTTACAAGGTATTCATTCATTGGTTGTCAAACCAACAGAGGTACCCATCCCGAGAATTTATCCTCAATATGGTTATATTCGGCGATTACCGCAAGATCCGTGGGGAAACGCTTACCAAATGAGTAATCCCGGAAAGAATGGAGAGATAGATATATTTTCTGCAGGACCGGATAGAGAAATAGGTAGTGAAGATGATATTGGCAACTGGAGTGTATCATCATAATTAAAACAGATATACGTAGTAACTTGAGTCCCGACAACGCATAGGTAATTACTTGCGATATTATACAGGTTTTACATTGTTAGAGGTTATGATCTCATTAGCTATTTTTGCTATTGCGGGTATCAGCATTATGAAAAATATTAGTGAACAATTAATTTTGACCAAAGCGTTAGAAGATAAGATGGCATCTTCTTGGGTTGCAGATAACGTTTTAGCTGAAATTAAAATAATGAATGTTACACAAAGCGGAGATTTGGCGAAGGGACGTCATTTTATGCTTAACCAATTTTGGTATTGGCAAACGAAGGAAGTATATAATCATAGTAAAGGATATCATGAAGTTATCGTTGAAATTCGTAGTCAGGAAAATAACGAACATCCTAATTATATAGTGCAAAGACACCGGATTACTAATGACTAAACGTTTATCTTATGGCTTTACATTGTTAGAGGTACTACTTGCTGTTATTATTTTTACCATGATGAGTTTAACTATCTATCAGGCTGTTATTGTTATTGCGAAAGGAAGTGCCGCCGCGAGTAGTAAGGCAAAAGTATTATATAGAATATACCAAGTAATAGAAAAACTTCAAGATGATATATCTCACGCGATAACATATCAAAATCTTATTTCAAATGATTACCAAGGCGTTTCCTTCCAAATAGGGAAGGGGCTTTTGGGAAGTGATGATTTTGGGGTTTATTTCTTACTAAATAATAATTATAATTTAAAATACGATTTTGACTATATGCCAGAAAGTATAGGCTATAGGTTGAAAAATAAAGTTTTACAAAAATTATCTTATACTAAAATTGGTTGCATAGCAGATCCGGAATACAAGATTTTAGATGCTATAGATGGAGTCTCAGCATTTAGAATGCAGATATATCATGAAAGAAAATGGCTAAATGAGTGGCGGAGCGACGTTGTCTTACCTCACGCCGTTGAATTTACCATAGAATTGGAAGGTATTGGCATGGTAAGACGAGTTATTATTTTATTGAATAGTGGAGTTTTATAATTGTGGATAGTTTAGAGACACAGCATGGTGCTGCACTATTGCTAGTATTATCTATTCTATTATTGATTAGCGCAATGGCTTTCACATCACTTTATCACTGGTCTGATTTGTATAATCTATTTAAGATAAGTGAAATAAGAAAGTCACAGAAATGGATATTATTAGAAAGTGAAGGTGAGATGTTAAACAGAATCATTGGGCCTCTATTAAATTCTAAATATGTAGGTGATGAGTTAGGTCACAGTTTGCCCCATCCCAAAACCATTAAAATAAACGAGAATGATATATATTATAATTTGATTGATAGAACTAACTGCTTAAACATTTACTCTATTAAATATAAGTCATGCAACAATACAGTAGAATCTTATGCCAGGACGGTTTTTAAAAATATGTTAATTAACTCAGGGGGAGGGGAAAAAGAAGTAAATAATATTATGGAATATATCTCTGGCTTTATTAACCGTGATTGTTGCGAAAATAACAAGTATAATATCTATACTGGTTCAATACTTAGGCCAAACTATACTAATTCCAATGATTATTTAGCTGTTTTTTTACCCGATAATAGTAATAAGTTACTTTTACAACTGACACCACTGATCTGTACTAGAAATGACAACGTATTATTAGTTAATATAAATACGCTTGAAATACAACATGCCAAGCTCGTTCAGGCAATGCTCATGAATACTCTTAGTGAAGAAGATATTGTCAGGGTTATATTATCCAAACCAGCAACTGGCTGGGGTAATGTTGAAATTTTCTTTGATTCGATGTTAAATAATTCAGTGGTGGCAATCAATGATAGACAAAAGATAAGAGATATTTCCATGTCAAACTTTGCAACAGATGAGTATTTTATCTCATTATCATTTGGTCTTGATGGTAAGGATGAATATTATCAATTAAGTAACTTTCTTCATATTAAAAAGAAACAAGTTACGGTATTGCAGCGGATGTATGGCATTGGCGAACCATATAATGAATAGTGTTGCCTCTCGGGCTACTCTATTGATTAGACTCGGGAATTATGAGCGCGATTCTGTTTATTGGTATATCAAAACGCATGATGGTAAAAAGAGTAGTTATGGTAAGCTCAAGAGTCATACTGAAATTAAAAATCTAAAATTAGATCCTAAATATACTGTTAAAATATTAGTTCCAGCAAGTTGTATAATATTCAGACGAATTGATATCAAAGGAGTGGCAACAAGTAAAAATATGAAAGTTATTTCTTTTTTACTTGAGGAATCAATTGTGGATGATATAGATAAATTTCATACTATTAATTTAAAATGTGATGATGATTTCTGTTATGTAGCCGCTGTCGAACATCAATTAATGAATCGCTGGATAGGATGGTTAAAGGATGCTGATATCACTGCAAAAACTATTGTGCCTGATGTATTGGCTCTACCATTTAGTCTTGGACAATGGTTTGCGGTAAAATTAGACCATGAATGGTTGATCAGAGATAGTGAAATGTCAGGCTTTTCAATTTGTAGTGAAATATTAGAAAAAATATATGCTTCAAGGTTGTCATCTGTTCATATAAATACCTTTTATCCGGCTAGCAGTAAAGCTATCAATTGGCAATCAACACAATATTGCGATGTGCTCCGAGTTATGGCTGAAAATGTCGCTCATACTGATGTTAATCTTCTCTGCGGTAAGTATAATGACTTCTTTAAAAGAATTATTAATTGCCAACCTATTTTTAAACCTGTTTTTCTGTGTTTGCTTCTATCTATTTTTGTATGCCTAAATTATGGGGTTGATAGATATAAAATAATGAAGGATATTGATATGCTAAATGTAGAATCTACATATTTTTATACTAATTTTTTTCCAGTTAATGAAAGTGACATTGATGATATAAGTCATTTTAATGATTACATCGGTCATCATAGAGATATGTTATCAAAAACCAGCTTTCTTGATTTAATGCACAAATCAGGTGTTGTTATTGATAGGTTTAATTTGCATGTAAATAGTGTTAATTTTAATAGAGATACACAAATGATGTCATATAATATCTCCACAAGTGAACCTGATGCTATAGCACTTGAATTAAACGAAGGAAATGAAAGTCTTAAAGGAGTGATTTTAAATAAAATAGCCAATGGCCATAGTACGCATGATATTATTTTTAATAATACACCATGAAGTTAAATTCACATTCTATTCTATACTATTTTTGGCAATTAAGAACCATCCTATCATTCTTATTGATGGTTATTGTGGTACTTTATTCAATTAAAATTTTGGTGGATTGTAATATATTACGGCAGAAACAGGTGCTATTAAGGGATGAAATTCTTCATTATTCTACAGAATCTAAAAATCTAAATCTACGTCGGCAGTATAAGGTATGGCATGATTATTATTCACATGACAAATTTGATAAAGAGATTATTAATATTTTTAACGGCGGGAATAACATCTTGCAGATATCGACATTATCCGATGGAACTGCTGCTATAAAATTTGATGGGGTTAAATTTTCTAACGTACTAGATGTGATTCATTTTATGTCTCACTACTATAATATTTATATTAGTGATGTGAATATTTATCGTAATGACAGTGAAAGTGGTGAGTATGTAATGGGGAATATTTATTTTGTAAAGCGAGAATCAAAAGGAATATAATTAAATTATGATTGATACTTATAGTCTGGTCGGTGTTTTATTTTATACTGTTGTTGGGCTATGCATAGGGAGTTTTTTGAATGTTGTTATCTATCGGCTACCAATTATGCTTTCTGCTACTGCACCCAAACATAGGGTCGTCAGTCGACGAATTAAGGATGATAGCCTCAAAGACAACATTAATTTATGTTTTCCAAAATCATTTTGCCCAAATTGCAATAGCCAGTTACTTATTAGGTACAATATTCCCGTAGTCAGTTGGTTATTATTATGTGGTAGATCCCGGTGCTGCCATCAGAGAATTAATCCTCGTTATCTAATTGTAGAGTTATTGACGGCTATTTTAACCTTACTTGTTGCCTTTTGGGCTGAAAGCGATTATTCAACAGTTGCCTGTTTACTTTTAATTTGGTCGCTGATTACGTTGTCTTTTATCGATCTTGATTGTTACTTACTTCCAGACTGTATTACATTGCCATTATTATGGATAGGACTTGTTTTTAATATAAACAATGTTTTTTGTTCTCTGTCATCTGCAGTGCTAGGTGCTGTAGTGGGTTATGTTTTTTTGTGGTTACCCTATTGGTTATTTAAGTTATTTAAGGGTGTCGAGGGAATGGGATATGGTGATTTTAAATTAATGGCAGCTATGGGAGCTTGGTTTGGTGTATCAGCAATACCCATGTTGATATTGTTATCCTCTAGTTTAGGTATCATTATCTCTATGGTGATTTCTCTCTTGTCAAAGAAGAAAGTAAAACACATCGCCTTTGGCCCTTATATTTGTCTGGCTAGTGTGGCTCATCTATTTCTAGGGGAGGTTATTAGCTTATTTTAATAATGAATTTATTTAATATTTCGCTCAACTCTTTACATTTGTAATCGTTATTCATACCGTCATTTTTTAATTTTTCATATCTTACCTCTGTTAGTTCTGACCGCGAATGACTACTCTGCTGTAAACTGAGAGAGTTATCAGAATTCATCATAGTTATGGCATTACTCACTATTTTCTCTTCACTTGGTAACTTTTCCATACCACATATTTCTTTTAGATAACGCATCCCAGCCGTTAATGCAGTTAATTGTTCTATTTTTACTTTTTGAGTTAAATTTTCATTTTTGTGTGTTTGGCATCCAAAAATAATTGGTGTGAAAAATAAAATCACCCTGAGTTTCATTATGATCATTCACCTTCTTGATTTTTCATTGTTACTAATAATATCTCAAAAATGTAATTTTCATGGTGGATATTTTTTGTTGGTTATCAATATTTATTGATAGACTTTCACCTTTGCTATTGATTTTTATGTTCTCTATCATTTTTCGCTTAAAACTAATGAATTTAACTTTATTAATGTTTGAAGGAGACTGTCAGGTAACACTATTTCTGCTATTTTATTTAGTGATGACTACCATGTGGGGAAGGAAATGGATGAAATAATGATTGGAGATATTCTCTTTACTCCACAAAAGAGAATAATCAATAAAGGGGGTTCTTTCATAAAAATGAGGAATAAAGAGTCTGAAGTGTTATTTTTATTATGCCATAATTATCCAGACTCTCTCACCCGCGATGATATTGAGAAGGAGATATGGGGAGGTAGCTATGTAACAGATAACACACTAACACAAACAATTAGTAACTTGCGTAATGCATTAGATGATAAAGCACATGAATTAGTGACGACTATCCCCAAAAAAGGATATTGCATTGGTATTAAACCGATTTTTATTTCAAGTAAAGAAAAAGAAAAAGAAAAAGAAAAAGAAAAAGAAAAAGAAAAAGAAAAAGAAAGAGGTGGTGGGGGAGGAGTAGATTGTCTTGATGTTGTTAAAAATAATAAATATATTTTATCCGGCGTTGGTTTTCGTTATAAAGTTGTTTTACTGGCAGTGTTTATAAGTTGTTTTTTTACTTCGTTATATGTGACATTAAATTCCCATACAATTAAGATATTACATCCTACAATCATGCCTATATTGATAGGTTTGGATAACACGCTAGATGAAGTTTTCTTATCCACATACCGCAAGGCACCCTACGTTTACTTAAAGAAAACAAAACAGGGGGAGTATATTGCTTGTAAATATCAAACTGGGGAGCTGATATGCGAGCGAAAATAATATTTATTTTGATCTTTAGTGTTTTTATATCAATAGGGCTAGGGTATGGCGCTGGGCGTATATATTCTTATATTCACCCAATGAAAGAGATTGAAGGCTATTGGGAGGTTAACTATTGTTTTAATCATTCACCTAACACTTATCATGTTTACTCCAGAGTTAATATTATGGGAAGAGAGATAAACTCATCTGCCGATGTGTATGGTGAAAATCATGATTTGAAAGCACGGCGTAATATTGTCTTTCGTGTGGTTGATGCGAGTAAAGGGGTTTTTATCGGTGATGTGTTATCTCTATCAATATATAATAATGACGATAATTGTTTATATGATTTCCTTAATACACCCTATGCAATAAGTTACCCTGTTTTCTATAAATTAGATGAAAATACTATTTTGATTGAACAATCCCAGGGGCATCCTATTCATAATTTTCGCTTATTAACACGCAGTGATACATGATGTAATCTCCTGAAATATACTTGTAATGTTTGGCGAGTAATGTTGGTATATTAATTATCGTCGGTGTAAAAATAATGTTATATCACATCAGGTTGTTTGTTATAAGGCTTCTCTCGCATGTTAAAGGATTAGGCCCAATCTCCGATGGAAAAATCGGTATATTGTTTGGTCTAATACTCGTTATTAGCCTTTTCTCCTTATTGCAGTTATTTTCCATCGGGTATTTATCTCATATATTGGATAGTACCACCGTTAATGTTGAAAAAACGCACTATAGCCATCAGCAAGAAGTGTTGATGGATCGCGCCAGAATGGAGCTATTAATTGCTAGCGACAAATTCAATCGGGCCGGTATCTATTATATGGAGGACAAAGAGACCGGTTCTGAGGGGAGCTGGCATAGTCTTTTGAATGAAGCACTGCAATCTATGCAGCAGTCACAGCAAAATTATCGTGAGTTATTACTTCTTTCTGTTCACGATAAACGACCAGAATTCATTGCATTAAAGGAAAGTTATCAGCAGTTATATCAAGGTTTGACTGAGCTTGGGCAGGGGTTGTCAAAGAACAGTAATATTGATCGGTTTTTTGAAGTCCCGATACAAGGCTTTCAAAGTGATTTTACCGAAAAGTATTACCACTATTTGCAGCAAAGTGAGAGTAATCGGGCTGTAATGGATAGCCAGCTATTATCGTCCTTATCGTCAGCAAAGCAGGGGGTTATTACAGCATTGGCGGTATTGCTGTGCCTTGCCTTTTCGGTTTGGCTCGGTGTTACACGCTTAATTATCCGGCCACTTAATGACCTTATTTCCCATATTAACATTATTGCCGCCGGTGATTTATCACGCCAGATTACATATTCATCGTTTACCAGCCGCGAGGCTCGTCAATTGGCTGATAGCATATGCCAAATGCAACAAGGCTTAATTGTCTTGGTGAGTCAGGTTCGCGCAGGTGCAGAAATCATCCTGACAGGTGTTAATCAAATCGCCGCAGATAGCCATCGTCTTGCTGAGCAAACACAGTCGCAAGCACAATCACTGGCCGCAACAACACAAAGCATGTATCAGCTCACTACCCGGGTAAAACAGAACACGATGAGTGCCGATCAAGCCAATCTTCTGGCTAATGAAACCGGCGTTATCGCCCGTGAAGGCGGGGAAATGATGTCTAGCGTCGTGGTATCAATGGCTGATATTTCTGCCGGTTCGCAGGAAATAACGGCAATTATTACGCTCATCGAATCGGTGGCTTTTCAGACCAATATTTTAGCATTAAATGCTGCCATTGAAGCAGCGCACGCCGGTGAGCATGGGCGCGGTTTCTCCGTTGTAGCACGAGAGGTTGGCTTGTTGGCACATCAAAGTGGCAATTCCGCGCTGAATATTAAGCGGCTTATTCATAATTCATCCAGCTCTATCTCCACAGGGAGCGGTTTGGTAGCGCGGTCAGGTGATAACTTACGGGCTATTATTGATGCAGTTAAAAAGGTGACTGATTTGATGGCGGAAATATCTGCTGCATCACACGATCAGAGTCAAGGTATTGAGGGGATAACCACACAAGTGGGGATGATTAATGAAGTGACAAAATTGAATGCTGAGTTAGCCCAGCAATCCACCGGTGCATCGGAGGTATTACAAAAACAAGCATTCCAGCTCAATCAATCTGTTGCTCGTTTTTGTTTACCGACTACTGGGCGGTCGGCTCAAGGTTGTTATGAAGCGGCCCCTGCCAACTTTTAGTGCACCAGCATGCTTTTCAGCATCTTGGTCCATCCAATTGGATCACCGTAATATTCATTTGCGGGTAGGGCGGACAGTTTTCCCTGCCTATCTTGTAGCACAAAGGTTGGGAAGCCGTGTCCATGCACCCTCGCCAGTAAGGCGCGGCTATCAGCAATATGCTGAGTCGATGCTGTCTGGGCGGAACTGAATGCGTTGATAAATGCTGTCCGGCTTAACCCAATATCAGTGGCAAGTTCAATTAATACCGAGGTGTCGGCGATACGGCGGCCCTCTACGTAATGAGCTTGCTGGATGTGATGGAGCATATCCGCGCCTTGTCCGGCCAATTGTTCAGCCGCTAAAATGGCGGCAATAGGTGGCGTGGAATCCATAATCGCTGAAGTATCATTCAGCAAGTGATTAAAATAAGCCTCACCAAACGTTTGTCCGGTGAGTTCGGCAATACGTTTGTCATGAGGCATCACATAACCACGCCATTGGCTATCTATCTGGCGACGATTCGGTCCAGACATCATCCCACCACCGTGCAGTACCAGTGTCAGATCAGGAATGCTTTGTGCGGCTTGCACCAATGGCGCTGCGCCATAGCACCAACCGCATAAAGGGTCGAAAATGTAATGTAAAGTTAGCGGGGTCATTATGTTCTCCTCTTAGTCCCCGTCACCATTCAAGTTACCGCCTTCTGGCACTTTGGTTGATGACAGGGTAATGCCGTACTGATTCATTTTAAGCGCCGCTTATTGCGGCCATTTCATCTCGTTTTTCAGTACCTTAGCACTTAACTCCAAGCTAGATTCATCTTTCAACTCTGGATAGTGTTTTTTCATCGCCGCAATCAGTGCTGCGGAATCCTTCGCCTTAGGAATCTCTGTATTCAGTGTGGTTAAATAGTTCTGAGTAAAGGTCACTGATGCCAATGTTTGTGGCGCGTTATCGAGATAATGCCCAGGAACCACGGTCACTGGTTTGAGTGCTTTAATCTTTTCCAATGTTGTTAGCCAGTGCTGGCGTGATTCTGCGGTTTGAGTATCCGCGACCCATAAATGGATATTACCGGAGACAGCGACACCGCCAACAACAGCTTTCAAGGATGGGATCCAGACAAATGTCTTTTCAGGTGATGGGCCGTCTAGCCCTTCAACATCAATGTTTTGCCCATCGATAGTGAAACTCTTGCCCTGTAGTGCTTGCGGAACAATTATCCGGGTAGGCGCATTTTCTTTTAGAATCGGTCCCCAATAGGCCATTTTGCCGTCTTTGGTCGCTTCTATTTCTTCAATGGTCTGGGGTGTGGCTAGTACCTTGGCTTGTGGGAATGCTTTTGTGATGACATCCAGACCGAAATAGAAATCAGGATCGGCTTGGCTGATATAAATGGTGGTCAGTTTTTTGCCACTTTGCTGGATTTTCTTCACCAGTGCTTCGGCGTCATTGCGCTGAAATTGCGCATCAATCAGAACCACTTCGGTTTTGCCGCTGATAATCTCAGAAGAGACTGGGAAGATGCTCTTTTCGCCTGGATTATAGACTTCCATTTTGAGTTGTTCGACAGCACTTGCGTTTGCTACGGCTGCGAAGGTTGCCAGGCCGGCAAAGGTCATTTGTAATAGCGTTTTGTTAAACATATCGGTTTTCCTGAGGATGACTGGGGTATGGGTTAGATAATAGATTGCATCGTTCGATAGAAAAACCTGATAATGAGCAACTGTTTGTTGCTTAAATCGAGCTAATAATGGATAGGATCACTGCTGCTGAGGTTTTTGTCGCGATTGTCGAGCGTGGCAGTATGATTGCTGCCGCCGAAGCATTAGAGATGTCACGGGCGATGGTGACACGCTATCTGGCTGAGATGGAGCAGTGGGCGGGGGCGCGGCTGTTACATCGGACAACACGAAAACTGAGCCTGACCCATGCTGGCGAAACCACCCTTGAACGTTGCCGACGTATGCTTGAGTTTGCCCAAGAGATGGATGTGATTGCAGGGCAAGGCAGTGATGAATTGCGCGGTTTATTGCGAATCAGTTGTTCTCAGTCTCTTGGGCAGAGTGCTTTGGTGATTGCTGTCACTGACTATTTACGCCGTTATCCCCAGGTCGCGGTTGATTTACAAATCAATAACCGGGCAGTCAATCTGGTAGAAGAACGCATTGATTTAGCATTGCGTATAACCAATGAGTTAGACCCGAATTTAATTGCACGGCCACTTTCCATGTGCCATTCCGTTGTCTGTGCCTCTCCGGCCTACCTGTCAGCCAACGGAATACCCAAAACACCCTATGATTTGGCAGTACATAACTGCCTGACATACTCATATTTTGGCAAAAGTTTGTGGCATTTTGATTTACAGGGCGAAAAATCAGCCGTTGCAGTCAGTGGCAATTTGAGTGCCAATGAGTCAGTAGTTTTGCTAAGTGGTGCGTTGGACGGGGCCGGGATTACTCTGCAACCCAGTTATTCTGCCGCCCCCTATATCGCCCGAGGCGATTTGGTCAGCTTATTACCGGGTTATCAGCCGCAAGCAATGGGTATTTACGGTATCTATACTTCACGGCGGCACATGCCAGCAACATTAAGGACAATGTTAGATTTTCTCGTGGAGTGGTTTGCAACCAATCCCCATTGGCTTAACTCTGCTTTCTTGACGCTATAGCGGTGAGTTACATTCTCAAACATATTTTTGTGATCGGTGATGCCTATAAATTACTTTTTATTTCATAGCATTATACGTAGCAAATGCTGCCTTTTTAGTTACTCCGCTATTTATAACCTTGTTCACTACTAGTCAGTATTCCTCAACTCATGCTATTTCTATTTAGTTAGTTAAGAAAATAAACAATTATAATTTATAAGGTTATTACTGCGTTTTTGGCGATGCTCACGGTTTCGCCTCTTCTGTGACTCACTACATGGTGCCGGTTAATTAACCATTATCGGCAACAATTTGTTTTGCCCGCTATCTACTGCGAGCTGATATTGTCTGACTGGGAGCTGGTATTATGCCTGTTGCGCTGCTGGCATTGGCACTGAGTGCTTTTGCTATTGGTACCACCGAATTTGTCATTATGGGGCTGCTACCTCAGGTGGCGGGTGACTTACATATCTCGATTCCAACTGCCGGTTGGTTAATCAGTGGTTATGCGCTGGGAGTTGCAATTGGCGCACCTATCATGGCAGTTCTGACCGCAAAGTTGCCACGTAAAAAGACATTATTACTATTAATGGTGATCTTTATTATCGGTAACCTGATGTGTGCTCTGGCATACAACTATGATTTCCTGATGCTGGCCAGAGTGATAACGGCGCTGTGTCATGGTGCTTTCTTTGGGATTGGTGCCGTGGTTGCCGCCAATCTGGTGGCGCCGAATCGACGAGCTTCGGCGGTGGCACTGATGTTTACTGGCCTGACGCTGGCCAATGTGTTGGGCGTGCCCCTAGGGACCGCGCTGGGGCAGGCCTTCGGTTGGCGCTCAACATTCTGGGTGGTTTCAGTCATCGGTTTATTCTCACTGGCCGCCCTTTACAGCAAATTACCTTCTTCTCAGGAGGAGGCCCCGACCGAACTGCGTAAAGAGATAGCCGCATTGCGCGGAGGGGGAATCTGGCTATCTTTATTGATGACGGTCTTTTTTGCCGCCGCTATGTTTGCTCTCTTTACTTACATCGCCCCCATTCTGACAGAAGTGACGCAGGTTTCAGAACATGGTGTCAGTTGGACATTGTTGCTGATGGGGGTTGGTCTGACATTGGGCAATATTGTCGGGGGGCGGCTGGCCGATTGGCACCTTTCCGTCAGTCTGACGATGACTTTCCTGTTAATCGCGCTGTTTTCTGCCTTGTTCAGTTGGACCAGCTATTCATTATTGGCAGCAGAAGTGACGCTGTTTCTATGGTCAGCGGCAGCTTTCTCAGCAGTACCTGCACTACAAATCAATGTGGTTACCTATGGTAAAAAAGCACCTAATCTGGTGTCGACCCTGAATATTGCCGCCTTTAATGTCGGCAATGCTTTAGGGGCATGGGTTGGTGGTGTGGTGATTGCTCGTGGGTTAGGTTTAACCGCAGTGCCCTTTGCCGCCGCAGCACTGGCGGTGATGGGGCTGCTACTGTGTCTGTTTACCTTCTCCCGGGCGCGGGCCGGTAAGGTGAAAGCTGTTTAGGCCCGTTGCGAAAACTTAATATTGTTGGGTAATCACTTGGGTTAGGCGCTGCTGGAAAGTGATGGCCTGCTGCTTTAAATGCTCGATAAACGTATCTACCAAAGTAGATGATGGGCGATGTTTCGGTTGTATCAAACTGATAGTAAAAGGGATTTCGACGCTGAATGGCCGCACGCACACACCTTCAGCGCCCCCTTTGCTAATATAGTCTAATGCCGTGAGTGGATTGACAATCGATACCCCCACCCCTTCCCGTACCATGGCGCAGACCGATGCAGCACTGTGGGTTTCCAGCACTAACCTTCGGCTAACGCTTTGTTCAATAAATAGTTTATCCAATAATTGGCGATAACTGTCGGTAACGGACAAGCTGATAAAGTTTTCACCCTGGAAGTCTTGTGGTGTCAGTAGTGATTTATCCCGCAACGGATGGTCACTGGGCAATACGCAAATCTCATTCACGGTCATCAGAGGATGGCGCAACGTACCGGCAGGAGTCTGGGTGTTTTCTGTCAGACCAAGGTCATGACGCTGAGCTGAAAGCCACTCTTCCAGTAGGGGCGATTCCTGCGGGATGATGCTCAGACTGACTTCCGGGTAGCGGTCAATAAAGGGTTTGCACACGGCGGGTAGCAGCGATTGAGAAAAGACCGGTAGGCAGGCAATAGAAAGCTGCGCCTGTTGGAATTGACGAATACCCTCAGCAGCTTGTCGGATGCGATCAAGACCGTAATAAGAGCGTTGTACCTCTTCAAATAGCCGCAAGCCTTGTACTGTGGGATAGAGGCGGCCACGTACACGCTCGAAGAGTGTTAATTGGACTAATTGCTCAAAGCGGGCCAGTTCACGGCTAACGGTGGGTTGGGATGTCTGGAGTAATAAGGCGGCTTCAGTCAGGTTACCGGTGGTCATGACACCATGAAAAATCTCGATTTGTCGTAGGGAAATGGTGGGCATCACAACACTCCTGAAGTGGCGACGGTTTACTGAAAGCCATATCATAAATGAATAGACTCACGGTAAATAGATATTTTCCTAACAGGTATTCAGTTGCTAATAATGAGGTATCAGCGAAATCATTTTTTTCGCCCAACATATTGATGAACAATTATTAGGAAAAACCTATGCCGCGCACACTTTATGACACCACTTCGGCACTGACTGCCCACAATCTGCTGGCTCTGCCTGAGCAATTTGGCTGCCCGGTGTGGGCGTATGATGGTGAGATTATTGTTAAACGAATCAACCAATTACGAAACTTTGATGTTATTCGTTTTGCCCAGAAAGCCTGTTCGAATATTCATATTCTCGGTTTGATGCGTGAGCAGGGTGTCAAAGTCGATTCAGTCTCGTTGGGTGAGATAGAACGTGCGATACATGCTGGCTTCCAGCCGGGGCAGGAACCGGCCGAGATCGTATTTACCGCAGATCTGCTGGATCAGGCCACGTTATTACGGGTGACTGAATTAAACATTCCGGTCAATGCCGGTTCAATCGACATGCTAGATCAACTGGGGCAACATGCCCCAGGGCACCCCGTTTGGTTGCGGATAAATCCGGGTTTTGGCCATGGTCATAGCCAAAAAACCAATACTGGCGGTGAGAACAGCAAACACGGTATCTGGCATCAAGATTTACCACAAGCTATTGAGAAAATTAAAAAATATGGTTTAACGCTGGTGGGTGTTCATATGCATATTGGTTCTGGTGTTGATTATCAACATCTGGAGCAAGTTTGTGATGCCATGGTTCAGCAGGTGATTGCACTGGGGCAGGATATCAGCGCTATCTCTGCCGGTGGTGGGTTATCGATCCCTTATCAATTTGGTGATGATGAGATTGATACCGAACATTATTATGGCTTATGGAATAAAGCCAGAGAGCAAATTGCTGCCTATCTCGGTCATCCGGTTAGTCTGGAAATTGAGCCCGGCCGCTTTCTGGTGGCAGAGTCAGGTGTTTTGGTGGCGCAGGTGCGGGCTGTTAAAAATATGGGCCGTCGCCACTATGTGTTGGTGGATGCCGGATTTAACGATTTGATGCGGCCAGCAATGTATGGCAGTTATCACCATATTTCGTTGCTGCCTGCTGATGAGCGCGACCTCACATCGGCACCGTTGATTGATACGGTAGTTGGCGGCCCGCTGTGCGAGTCAGGTGATGTATTCACCCAGGAAGCGGGTGGTGGATTGGAAACCCGCGCATTGCCAGCCGCTAAAATTGGTGATTATTTGGTATTCCACGATACCGGGGCTTATGGTGCGTCGATGTCTTCGAACTACAACAGCCGCCCATTATTGCCGGAAGTGCTGTTCGAACAGGGGCAGCCACGCTTAATTCGCCGTCGGCAAACCATTGAAGAACTTATTGCATTAGAGCAGATTTAACGACTTTGTTATCAAAAGGATAGGTTGAATTAGCTTATACAAAAAAGTCCTCAGCCGATAGCCAGAGACATAACTCAAGGCTATCGGTTACCTGCATTTGATCCTATTTGCATTTGATACAAACGTCCTCAGCGGTAATAGGGCCCTGGTACCACCGAATCACGTAATTTTAACTCACCGATGAAAGGGGGCAGCGGTAGCACCGGTTTGCCCGCAATCAGCTTCAACGCCTGAGTAATGGCGGCTTCAATCATCGCATCAATTGGCAGATACACAGTTGAGAGTGCCGGTTGCAGGTAAGGTGCGGTAGGTTCGTCATCAAAACCAAATAACGAAACATCTTGTGGTAGCTTTTTCCCCGCCTGATTAAGGGCTTTCATCGCCCCGATAGTCATATCATCATTGTAGATAAACAGCGCGCTGAAGCTAATATCGCGTGCCAATAGCGCCTGACATCCTTGATAACCGTCAGGTACGCCACTATCGCCATGGATAATCAGATCTTCATTCAGCGCGATTCCGTGCGCCTCCAGCGCTTGCTGATAACCGGCAAGGCGGGATTGGGCCGTGGAGGTGGTGATTGGCCCGGTAATATAGGCAATATCACGATGCCCTTGCTGTATCAGATAATTAACCGCATTAAATGCAGCTTGTTGCTGTTCGAAGAACACACAGCGCTCACGGGCTTGGGGTAAATCACGATTAATAACCATCAAGGGGGCGGCAACGTTGGCAAGCAATTGCATTAAATCAACTTCAGACATTGAGCGAGTGTAAAGAATAATGGCATCACAGCAACGGTCAGCCAGTAACTGAACTGCCTGCTGTTCGCCTTGTGGCGTATCGTGGCCATCTGTCACGATCAAATGCTTACCACTGGCTTCAATCAGTTTCGCAGCCTGCTGGAGTAAACGGCCAAAGTAGGGGCCTTCAAAGTTCGAAACCACTAACCCGATGCTGTTGGAGCTTCTGTTGGCCAGTGATTGTGCTAGAAAATTAGGGCGGTAACCCAGTTCGTCCATCGCCTTAAACACCGCCTCACGGGTGCTTTCCTTCACCTGCCCGGTGCCGTTTAATACCCGGGAGACAGTGGCCTTGGAAACACCGGCGCGCAAAGAGACATCCAACATGGTAATCATCAATCGTAAACCTCTTGGCTGGGTAGCTATTGCCCCAGTCGGCCCGTGTCATAACACGATAACTGCCGTGCGTGGCACTCTCGTTGGGTGCGGCGTAGTGGGCGATTTTTGTGGCATAACTGCCGGATATCGCGGCAGTTTAGCATAGCGCAGGCGGGTTGCAGCTCTTTGTTATCGACAGTTCTCAGTCATCTGCGGGCGTTTGCGGGCTGGCGACAGAATGGCGGCGGACCAGCGTTGGGCTGAACATATTGGTGATTTCTGGCAACGGGGTATGGTTGGCCAGCGCCAGCGCCAATTCTGCGGCCTGTGTCGCCATCGCAACGACCGGGTAGCGGATGGTGGTCAGCCGGGGGCGCAGATAACGAGAAATTAATACATCATCAAAACCAATCAGTGAGATCTCTTGCGGCACTTCGATGCTGTTGTCGCTGAGAACAGACAATGCGCCAGCAGCCATGGAGTCGTTATAACAGGTAACTGCCGTGAAGTGTCTACCACGGCCGAGCAGGTCGGTCATGGCCTGTTCGCCGCCAATCTCATCTGGCGTACCGTAGGATATTAAGCGGTCATCAACCGGAATCTCAAACTCTTTTAGTGCGTCCAAATAGCCTTGTAGGCGATCAATGGCATCGGAAATTTGGTGATTAGAGCAAATAATAGCGATGCGTTTATGCCCTTGCTGAATCAGATGGCGGGTTGCCAACCAGGCACCATAACGGTCATCTAATGCGACACAGCGGGTTTCGAAACCCGGTAATGTGCGGTTAATCAACACCATACCGGGGATCTGTTCCATTAATGATGTCAATTCTTCATCGGACAGTTTTTTGGCATGAACCACCAGGGCGGCACAACGATGGCGAATCAGTTGTTCGATGGCCTGACGCTCTTTCTCTTCGTCATGGTAACCGTTACCAATCAGCAAGAAATTTCCGGTGGCATAGGCCACTTGTTCGACAGCTTTGACCATCGATCCAAAGAATGGATCTGACACATCAGAAACAATCATGCCTACCGTTTCAGTTGATTGCTGGGCCAGTGCCCGCGCATTGGCGTTTGGGTGATATTGCAGTTGTTCCATGGCGTTACAGACCGCCATACGTGATGTCTCACTGGCCTTGGGAGAATTATTGATAACACGAGATACCGTCGCGACGGAAACACCCGCCAGCTTGGCAACATCCTTAATAGTGGCCATTTTTCTTCCAGAGATTTTCAGGGTAATCGCTTACATCCCTCAGTTTTGCGGAAAACGGTGTTGCCCGCAAGGGGGGAAGATCGCAACTTGGTGAGAAAAAATCACAGAAACAGCAATTAGCACGATTACCTGTGGTTTTCGCAAGCCACAGGTTTCGATTTGACCTGCCTTGGTTAACCCAGCGCATCAAATGAAACGGTTAGTACAAAACGATTATGTTTAGTCTAAATTGTGCTTTGGTCTTACTGCCCGCTGAATGTTATTTTTATGATCTATTTAATTGCCTGAGATAGCCATGTCCATCATCCGTTACCCCCAGCTTGCCCACTGGGGCGCTTTTACCGCTGTTGTTGAAGATGGCAAACTGATCCGTTGCGAGCCATTTGCCAATGATCCCAACCCTTCTCGGTTGTTGGAATCCATTACACCCATGGTTTATTCCGATAAACGTATTCGCAAACCGGCGATACGCCGATCGTGGTTACAGCAGCGAGAGAAAAGTGATCGAACTTTGCGTGGTCGGGAAGACTTTGTTGAGGTGGAGTGGGATGTCGCGCTGGATTTAGTGGCGCAAGAGAATCGCCGGGTCAGGGACCGTTATGGCCCGTCAGGGATATTTACCGGCTCCTATGGTTGGTCTTCTGCCGGGCGTTTACATCACGCGCGTTCATTAGTCCGGCGTTTCTATTTCAGCGGCGGCGGCGGGGTTGATCAACTGGGCAACTACAGTTGGGGCTCGGCACAGTTTTTTCTGCCTTATGTGATTGGTACTTTTAGCCCGTTGACCGGCAGGGTGACATCATGGCCGAGTGTGGTTGAGCATTGTGAACTGTTTATTGCGTTCGGCGGGTTGGCACTGAAAAACGCTCAGGTCTCTTCCGGTGGCTCGGCGGAACATTCATTAAAACCCTGGTTGGAAAAACTGGCACAAAAAGGCACGCCAGTGATTAACATCAGCCCGATGCGGGATGATTGCCCGGCATTTGTGAATGCCGAATGGATACCGATTCGTCCCAATACAGATGTAGCACTGATGCTGGCGCTGGCTTATGAAATCCAACGTGTTGACGGGCAGGATGAGGCTTTTCTGGCTACTCATTGCGTGGGCTATGAGCAATTAGCTGATTACATTCGTGGGGTGAATGACGGTATTGCTAAAACCCCTGAGTGGGCCAGCGAGATTACCGGTATTCCCGCACCAAGAATTACCCTGTTAGCCCAGCAACTTATCGGTGTTCGCAGCTTTATGACCTGTTCCTATTCAGTACAGCGCGCGCACCGTGGTGAGCAACCTTACTGGATGGTGATTGCCTTATCAGCCATGCTGGGGCAAGTGGGGCTGCCCGGCGGTGGCTTCTCATTTGGTCATGGATCGATGAACGGTGTGGGTAACCCGCGGATAGACACGCCGGGGCCAAGCATGCCAGTGGGTAAGAACCCCTCTGGATTGGCTATTCCAGTGGCCCGCATTTGTGACATGTTGCTGCAACCGGGGCAGCCGTATCAGTTCCAAGGGGAAACCCATACCTACCCCGATATTCATTTAGTGCATTGGGCTGGCGGCAATCCATTCCACCATCATCAGCAATTGAATCGGCTGGTGGAGGGGTGGCAAAAGCCGGACACCGTGATTGTGCAGGATATCTGGTGGACACCTGCGGCTAAAATGGCCGATATCGTGCTGCCAGTGACCAGTTCGCTGGAACGTAATGATATTGGTGGCTCGTCACGGGATCGCTATGTATTGGCGATGCATCAGGCGATTGCGCCACAACATCAGGCCCGTAACGATTTTGATATTTTCGCTGATCTGGCCGAACGACTGGGTTATCGCAGTGAATTTACCGAAAATAGAGATGAAATGGCCTGGATTCGGCATATCTACCAGGAGTGCGGAGTGGCACAACAGCCACACGGGGTGGAATGGCCTGATTTTGAATCTTTCTGGCAACGGGGCCATGTTGATTTACCTGCTCCGCCAAAGGAGTTCGTGTTCTTTGATGCTTTTCGCGAAAACCCACAGACTAATCCGCTGCAAACGCCAAGTGGCAAAATTGAGCTGTTCAGTGAGAAAATCGCCAGCTATCACTATGAGGATTTTGCGCCCCATGCCGAGTGGCAACCACCGGTTGAGTGGTTAGGGGCACCACAAGCTGAGCAGTGGCCGCTGCATCTGATCTCTATTCAACCCGAGGATCGTCTGCATAGCCAACTTGATCCGGCACCATTGGCGCAAGGGAATAAAACTGCCGGCCGTGAAACGCTGTATATGCACCCACAAGATGCAGCCAAACGTGACATTACTGAGGGCAGTCAGGTTCAGGTCAGCAACTTACGGGGTCATTGTCTGGCGGGAGTGCGTATTACTGATGGTGTTACTCAAGGGGTAGTGTTAATGGCAACAGGGGCCTGGTTTGATCCCGGTTTCGGCGGCAAGCAGCATAAAGTTGAACAATCAGGTAACCCCAACGTTCTGACGCTAGACATTGGTACCTCGCGTTTAACTCAAGGCCCGAATGCAATGAGTTGTCTGGTTGAGGTGGCGCGGTACTAATTTTATCTTAGCCAGGCTTAGGGTGTTGCCGGTGGGATAGCGGCAGCACCCATTATTTTGGCAATGCACCTCAATGAATTACAAACCTATTTCGTCTTTCTGACAATGTTCACTACTGGTTACACTTTGCACGTAAATGTTGCGATTGCTTGCTGGCTGTGGCTTCACTGAAACGGATACAGTGTTCATCCCAGAGGTATTAATTGGTGAGTAATCAACATACGCTGTGTGTTAAAAGCCAGTTTTTTATTTGCACCAACCTACGCAGATGCGTAGGTTTTTTTTTATTTCTTCCTGCTGTTGCGATTATCAGCCCCCTCTTAGCAATATTTTAGCCACTATTATAGTATTCTCTCTTTTTCATATTCATTGTCTTATAGGGAAATAAACATGGGTTATCGCTTATTGCGTGCTCTTTTTCGTCGATTATTTCGTGTCACCATTGATGGTGTGACGGATCAGTTTACCCATCAAAAACTGATAATTACGCCGAATCATGTCTCTTTCCTTGATGGGGCTTTGCTCGCATTATTTCTGCCGATCAAGCCGGTTTTTGCGGTCTATACCAGTGTTTCTGAGAGCTGGTATATGCGCTGGCTAAAACCTTATATCGATTTTGTCGCACTTGATCCTACCAAGCCAATGGCTATCAAACATTTGGTCAGGATGGTGGAACAAGGCAGGCCAGTCGTGGTGTTCCCTGAAGGGCGTATTACCGTGACCGGCTCATTGATGAAAATCTATGATGGTGCTGCATTTATTGCCGCCAAATCAGGCGCTACGGTCGTCCCAATCCGTTTGGAAGGGCCAGAATTTACTCATTTTGGGCGTTTGGGTGATGTGCTCAAACTCCGCTGGTTCCCAAAAATCAGCATTCATGTTTTGCCTGCGACCACGTTACCCATGCCGCAAGCGCCGCGTGCCCGTGACCGTCGGGTGTTGGCGGGTGAACACTTACACGCCATTATGATGGCCGCGCGTATGGCTATCGTGCCACGGGAAACGCTGTTTGAAGCGTTGTTATCGGCACAAACTCGTTATGGGCGTTTTAAACCCTGTATTGAGGATGTTTCATTTAAAGAAGACAGTTATCAAACGCTACTGAAAAAAATCCTCGGTGTCAGCCGTATCCTGCAACGCTTCACCGCGCAGGGCGAGCATGTTGGGATGTTATTACCGAATGCGACGATTACTGCGGCGGCGATCTTTGGTGCTTCTCTGCGTGGCCGTATTCCGGCAATGCTTAATTATACTTCGGGTGCCAAAGGGTTGAAGAGTGCAATTACTGCGGCGTCGTTGAAAACCATCGTCACCTCGCGCCAGTTTTTGGAAAAAGGCAAACTGACACATTTGCCCGAACAGGTTACTGAGGCAAATTGGGTCTATCTGGAAGATTTAAAAGACACGGTTACGCTGACCGACAAATTGTGGATTTTATTCCATTTATGTTGTCCGCGCCGGGCGATGTTGCCACAACAGGCGGATGATAGCGCACTGATTTTGTTCACTTCCGGCTCGGAGGGGAACCCAAAAGGCGTAGTACATTCTCATGCAAGTATATTGGCTAACGTTGAGCAGATCCGCACCATTGCTGATTTCACCCCGCGTGATCGCTTTATGTCTTCGCTGCCGCTGTTCCATGCTTTCGGCCTGACGGTGGGGTTATTCACTCCGCTGATGACCGGTAGCCGAGTATTCCTTTATCCCAGCCCGCTGCATTATCGGGTGGTGCCAGAATTGGTGTATGACCGTAACTGCACCGTGCTGTTTGGCACGTCAACTTTCTTGGGCAACTATGCTCGCTTTGCTCATCCTTATGATTTTGCTCGGTTGCGTTATGTGGTGGCTGGGGCTGAAAAACTGGCTGATAGCACCAAACAGATTTGGCAGGACAAATTCGGTATTCGTATTCTGGAAGGGTATGGCGTCACCGAATGTGCGCCGGTAGTGGCGATTAACGTGCCGATGGCAGCGAAAGTGAATACCGTTGGGCGCATTCTTCCTGGTATGGAGGCGCGCTTGATAACTGTGCCGGGAATCGAGCAAGGTGGGCGTTTGCAATTGCGCGGCCCCAATATTATGCGCGGTTATCTGCGCGTAAAGCATCCGGGGGTGTTGGAACAACCGGCGGCGGAGAATGCTCAGGGTGAGCGTGAGGAGGGTTGGTACGATACCGGTGATATTGTCACCCTCGATGAGCGGGGGTTCTGCGCCATTCGCGGGCGGGTGAAGCGTTTTGCCAAATTAGCTGGTGAAATGGTATCACTGGAGAGTGTCGAACAACTGGCATTACGTATCTCGCCCGAGGGGCAACATGCCGCAGCGGCTAAAACCGACAGCGCCAAAGGAGAAGCACTGGTGCTGTTTACCACTGACAGTGAAATTACCCGCGAACGGCTGATTAAAGCCGCACGTGAGGGTGGGGTGCCAGAACTGGCAGTTCCACGTGATATCAGAGTGGTGAAAGCATTACCCCTACTGGGGAGTGGTAAACCTGACTTTGTTACGTTAACTAAAATGGCACAAGATGCGGAGATGAGCGAATGAGTCAGCAAGCATTGTCAGATAAGCCTTTGCTCTCCAGAGGAATGATCGCTGTACTTGGCGCTCAGTTTTTCTCAGCTTTTGGTGATAATGCACTGCTTTTTGCCACCTTGGCATTAATTAAGCAGCAGTTATATCCCGACTGGAGCCAGCCTATCTTGCAAATGGCCTTTGTGGCCACTTATATCATCTTGGCTCCGTTTGTCGGGCAAGTGGCTGATAGCTTTGCCAAAGGGCGTGTGATGATGGTCGCGAATTGCCTGAAGTTGGCTGGTGCATTAGTTATCTGTTTTGGTCTGAATCCATTTCTTGGTTACAGCCTGGTTGGAGTCGGGGCCGCGGCTTATTCACCAGCTAAATATGGCATCTTGGGAGAAATCACTTCCGGCGAGCAGTTGGTTAAAGCCAACGGTATGATGGAGGCATCAACCATTGCGGCTATTTTACTCGGTTCAGTCGCCGGTGGGGTGCTGGCTGATTGGCATCTGATCGCGGCATTGAGTGTCTGTGCGCTGGTGTATGCCATTGCGGTGGTGGCTAATCTATTTATCCCACATCTGGCTGCTGCCCGAACCGGCAGCTCATGGCGGCCACGGGCCATGACCGGCAGTTTTTTTGCCGCATGCCGCATTCTGTGGCGGGATGGCGAAACTCGCTTCTCACTGGCGGGGACCAGCCTGTTCTGGGGCGCAGGGGTCACGTTGCGCTTCCTGCTGGTGCTATGGGTGCCGGTAGCATTGGGGATTGCCGATAACGCCACCCCGACGCTGTTAAATGCCATGGTGGCGATTGGG
The DNA here is from genome assembly GCF_052217145.1 of Yersinia sp. 2541 StPb PI. Classification (NCBI taxonomy): domain Bacteria; kingdom Pseudomonadati; phylum Pseudomonadota; class Gammaproteobacteria; order Enterobacterales; family Yersiniaceae; genus Yersinia; species Yersinia sp. 2541 StPb PI. Next base: position 946,919 of record NZ_JAZGQB010000001.1, read on the forward strand.
ATTGTGATTGGCGCGGGTGCTGCGGCACGTTTCGTGACACTTAAAACAGTAAAACGCTGTTTACCGGCGGGGGTATTAATTGGTGTGGTGGTGGCGGCATTCTCACTGCAACACAGTATGCCAATGGCCTATTTACTGTTGATTATTATCGGGATCTTAGGCGGTTTCTTTGTCGTACCGCTCAATGCCTTGTTACAAGAGCGCGGCAAACAAAGTGTGGGCGCCGGGAATGCCATTGCAGTGCAAAATCTGGGTGAGAATACCGCAATGTTGTTGATGCTGGGGCTGTACTCGGTGGTAGTAAAGCTGGGCGCGCCGGTCGTCGCGGTTGGCGTTGGTTTCGGTGTGCTCTTCGCGCTGGCGATTGCGTTGCTATGGGGCTGGCAGTGGCAGCAACTGCGCCGTAAAGCGGCTAAGTGATGGAATAATAGTCAATATCAATGCCGCCGAGTGCGGCATTATTTATTGTCAGTAGTCTAAGGCCGCATTAGCGGCCTTTTTGCTATTTGAACTCAACTGAATTTAAGGTGCAGGGAAGGTAAAGCGGGTGTGGATTTCTTCCAATGCATTAAGCACCTCCTGCTCCAGAACGACATTCTGGCTATCAATATTACTTTTCAGTTGTTCCAGTGTGGTTGCACCTAACAGTGTACTGGCCACAAACGGTTGCTGGCGAACGAAAGCCAGCGCCATCTGTGCGGGGTCCAGCCCATGACGTTTTGCCAGTGCCACATATTCCGCTACCGCTAACTCGGATTGTGGCCCGGTATAACGTGTAAAACGGCTGAACAATGTATTCCGTGCGCCGGTAGGTTTTGCGCCATTAAGGTATTTGCCGCTCAGGGTGCCGAAGGCCAGGCTGGAATAAGCCAATAGCTCAATGCCTTCATGTTGGCTTATCTCGGCCAAACCAACTTCAAAGCTGCGGTTAAGCAGGCTGTAGGGGTTCTGTATTGAGACAATACGCGGTAAATCATGTTTTTCTGCCAGTTGCAGATAGCGCATCACCCCCCATGGGGTCTCATTTGATACACCGATATAACGGATTTTCCCTGCCCGCACCTGCTCGTTCAGGGCTTCCAGTGTTTCAAGCAAGGTGACCACTGCAGTATGTTCGCTGTAGCGATAATTCAATTTACCAAAACAGTTGGTTTCACGTTGTGGCCAATGTAACTGATAAATATCGAGATAATCAGTATTGAGGCGTCTAAGGCTATCTTCCAACGCGATGCGGATATTTTTCCGGTCCAGTGCCATATTGGGGCGAATCGGTTGATCGCTGCCGCGTGATGGCCCGGAGACTTTACTGGCTAAAATGATTTTGTCACGCTCACCGCGTGCTTTTATCCAGTTACCAATGTATTGCTCAGTTAACCCTTGGGTTTCTGGCCTTGGGGGCACTGGGTACATTTCTGCGGTATCGATCAAGTTAATACCGGCCGCAACGGCGTAATCCAGTTGCGCATGGGCATCGGCTTCACTATTTTGTTCACCAAATGTCATGGTGCCCAGACCCAGCAGGCTGACTTCTAATGAACTGTGGGGGATACGATGATATTGCATTGCCGACCTTCCTTAATGTCTGAAATTATCAGGCCATACCTTTGGTAGTTGGTATTGCAGCGTCGTTAGCTACGCCCACGCACCCGAATTTTCTATTTGAATAACTGCTTCAGGATGTGTTCGTTTGGCCTTACTGAAACACCAATTTTTTGGGTATAAGTAAAACTTGCCTTATTCGACTATATCGAAGCACCGCAGTTGGGGGAAGCGTGTAAGGGAAAAGTACAGAAAAAAGTGGGAAACGGGGCCGTGAACTGCTCCTGGAAGGTGTTGAACCCGCTATCTTGCAAGTGTATTGCTCGGCCCATCCTTGGGCCTCTCTATTGCAAGCAGCCTTCTCGCACCTTTAAATCTATTGAGTAGATGTTTTTTTATCAGTTGGCTTACTCTTTTTTCCGCGCATCAAATTCAGGGTTTCAACCCCCATTGAGAAGAACATAGCGAAGTAAATGTAGCCTTTTGGAATGTGGATCTGGAAACTTTCCAACATCAGCGTGAAGCCGACCAATATCAGGAAAGAGAGCGCCAGCATTTTGACTGATGGATGGCGATTAACAAACTCACCAATTGGTCTGGCAGCAAACATCATCACGCCGACAGAAATAACCACGGCAGCCATCATAATAAACAGATGATCTGACAGCCCAACTGCTGTTATCACTGAATCCAGACTAAAGATGATATCCAACAGCATAATTTGCACGATAGCCGCAAAGAAAGAGCTGACATTACTGGTGTGTTCAGTATCGCTCCCCTCAATGGTTTCATGAATTTCCTTGCTGGCTTTCCAGATAAGGAACAGCCCCCCTAACAACAGGATCAAGTCCCGCATAGAGACACCGTGGCCTGCCACTGTAAACAGAGGTTCGGTCAGGCGGATAACCCAGGCAATAGAAGCAAGTAATGCGAGACGCATTAACATGGCCCCAGCCAAGCCAATACGGCGGGCTCTGTTTTGTTGCGCTTTAGGTAATTTTGCGACCACCAAAGAGAGGAAAATAATATTGTCTATCCCAAGAACAATCTCCAGGATAGTCAGCGTGCCTAGCGCCAACCAGGCATTTGGATCGGCAACCCATTCAAACATTGCGCCTATACACCTTACGGAAACACAAAAATACAATTATACGCTTTTATTTATTAATCGGAACAGAGTCAAAGTAATTGGTGTTGTAGTAGGGAGTCTAGCGCACTGGTTACAACAAGAAATGACGGGCCAGCATCGGGCCAGTAAAGGTCTTTTTCAGATAAAAACCACGGGGTAGTGTCATGATCGGTTGCCCTTTTTCACCGATGGCTTCAGTTAACGCACGGCTATTGGCGGCCTTCGGGCGCAATTGGAGTACCTCACCGTGGCGAGCGGTGATGGTTTCTACTTTGCCAAGAACGATAAGGTCCATTAACTCTTCCCAGTCACGCCGCAGTAGTTCTTCTTCTTGCGCATTCGGGCTCCATAATAAAGGCGCGCCGACTCTACGTTCCGCGAGCGGGATCTGCCGCTCTCCTTCTACGGGTACCCACAATACTCGGGCCAGTTTATGCCGCACATGACTGCTTTCCCAAGTGATGCCACTGTTGCCGGTCAGGGGGGCGACACAAACAAAGGTGGTCTCCAATGGTTTGCCCTGAGCGCTGATAGGTATGGTTTTCAGCTCAATGCCGATGTCGGCAAAGTCCTGTTCAGGTTTACTGCCAGCACTGGCCCCCAAATAAAACTCCAGCAACATACCAACCCAACCTTTTACCCGCTTTAAGTCCGCCGGAATAACCCATTGAGCACGCGCTGCCAATTCGCCAAGGGTAAAACCTGACAAAGCTTGAGCACGTTGAAAAAGTTGATGTTCATCAGTGGGTGGTGCCGGTGGCAGTGAATAAACAGACATGGGGATAAACCTGCTAAAGTCGGTTAAAAAACAAGCTGAATTAAAAGTGACGCTAGATGTATTGTTATGCATTGTGGATGGAATGAATAATAGCATGATTTAACGGAAGTTTTCTTTCCTCTCATGGATGAAATACTTTTATTCTAATTATCTTGTGCACCTACTGACAGCGATAATGAACAGGATCTTACACCTATTTATCCACAGATTTATGGGATAACCCCAATAAATCCCGATCACTGGTTCAATTTACAGCCTTGACGACGGCTTTTTTTGCGAGTTTTACTCTTTTTTGCATAACTTTGACGCATTATCTGTGGATAAAAACTACATTGATGGATCTTTAGCCAGCTACAGATCCAAAACGGAGATAGATCACATATTACTGCCGTGAAAACCTGTGGGAAACCTGTTATTTTGTTGAAATTAATCATTTATTTTTTTAGATATTTTTGTCGTATAATTGCGTTAAAATGAGTTGTACCTACTTTTCCCTAGAGTTCTACACACCTATATCCACAGAAAAAGTGAATAAAATGTCGTGCGTAGCCCTGAGGGTGTTCATAACTTTGCTTATATCTGTGAGTTATCCCCGAGTTATCAGGTTTAGCTGGCTGATAAGCAGTGGTTTACCGCCTGTTGCTAGTGTGAAACAATCAGAGCATCTTTGAGTTTTAAGCTTATCGAGGTAGTCCGGTGATCGATGATGATGGCTACCGCCCGAACGTGGGTATCGTAATTTGTAATCGGCAGGGAGAAGTGTTGTGGGCCAGGCGTTACGGTCAGCACTCTTGGCAGTTCCCACAAGGGGGAATAAACCCCGGTGAAACACCAGAGCAGGCAATGTATCGCGAACTTTTTGAAGAGGTAGGACTTAACAAAAAGGATGTCCGAATTCTGGCTTCAACCCGTAACTGGTTACGTTACAAATTACCAAAGCGTTTGGTGCGTTGGGATACAAAGCCGGTGTGCATCGGCCAAAAACAACGATGGTTTCTACTACAGTTAATGTGTAATGAAGCCGATATCAACATGCAACGTAGCAGTACCCCGGAGTTTGATGGCTGGCGCTGGGTCAGTTATTGGTATCCGGTGCGTCAGGTGGTCTCTTTTAAACGTGATGTTTATCGTCGTGTGATGAAAGAATTTGCTGCAACCGTAATGCCTGTGCAGGAGGTTATTCCACCACGGGTACCGCCCGCTTATCGCCGTAAAAGAGGTTAAGTTAAGCCGATCATGCTCATGCGTTTGCGAGAAATAGTTGAGAAAGTGGCGATGGCAACCAGCCTGACGGATGCGTTAGAGCTGTTGGTCAATGAAACCTGTCTGGCGATGGACACGGAAGTCTGCTCGATATATCTGGCAGATAATGACCGCCGTTGTTACTACCTGATGGCGACACGGGGTTTGAAAAAGCCCCGTGGTCGCACCATTACGCTGGCTTTTGACGAAGGTATCGTCGGGCTGGTGGGGCGTTTGGCCGAACCCATTAACCTGGCCGATGCTCAGAGTCATCCCAGTTTTAAATATGTACCACAAGTTAAAGAGGATCGCTTCCGGGCGTTTCTCGGGGTACCTATTATTTATCGTCGACAGTTGCTGGGTGTATTGGTGGTACAGCAGCGCGAGCATCGCCAGTTTGATGAGAGCGAAGAGTCGTTCATGGTTACGCTGGCCACACAACTGGCGGGGATCCTCTCCCAATCGCAACTGAATGCGATTTTTGGCCAATATCGTCAAACACGAATCCGCGCGCTGGCGGCGGCTCCTGGCGTGGCAGTGGCGGAAGGTTGGCAGGATACTTCACAACCGTCCCTTGATTTGGTTTATGAGGCCTCAACGCTCGATACTGTTCAGGAGCGTGAACGCCTGACTCAGGCATTGGAAGAGGCTGCGGCAGAATTCCGTCGCTTCAGTAAGCGTTTTGCTGCCAGCTCACAAAAAGAGAGCGCGGCAATTTTCGATCTCTATTCGCACCTGTTAAATGATGCTCGCCTGAAGCGTGAGCTTTTCGCGCAAATTGACGCCGGTTCGGTGGCTGAATGGGCCGTTAAACAAGTGGTTGAACAATTTGCCGCCCAATTTGCCAGCCTGCAAGACACCTATATGCGTGAGCGAGCCAGTGACCTGCGGGCATTAGGTCAGCGCTTGTTGTTCCACCTCGATGATAGCACCTCTGGGGCCAGCCAATGGCCTGAGCGTTTTATCCTGGTTGCCGATGAGTTAACCGCCACTCTATTAGCCGAGGTGCCACAAGATCGTCTGGCGGGGGTGGTGGTGCGTGATGGTGCCGCTAACTCGCATGCCGCGATTTTAGTGCGCGCCATGGGCATCCCAACGGTGATGGGCGCTGATATCCAGCCTGCTTTGCTGAACCAGCGGCTATTGATTGTTGATGGCTACCGTGGTGAGGTGCTGGTTGATCCCGAACCGGTACTGGTCAAAGAGTATCAGCGGCTGGTTACTGAAGAGATTGAGCTCAGCAAGCTGGCTGAAGACGATGTCGAACAACCTGCGGCCCTGAAAAGTGGTGAGCGGATTCAGGTGATGCTGAATGCGGGTCTTAGCCCGGAACATGAGCAATTGCTGGGTGGGCGGGTTGATGGTGTTGGTCTATACCGCACTGAAATCCCTTTTATGTTGCAAAGCGGCTTCCCATCGGAAGAGGAACAAGTTGCGCAATATCAAGGCATGTTACAGCTTTATCCCAACAAACCCGTCACGTTACGTACCTTGGATATCGGTGCCGATAAACAGTTGCCCTACATGCCCATCAGCGAAGAAAACCCATGCCTGGGTTGGCGCGGGATCCGTGTAACGCTCGATCAGCCAGAGATCTTCTTGATCCAGGTTCGAGCGATGCTGCGTGCCAATGCCGGAACCGGTAATTTGGGTATTCTATTGCCAATGATCACCAGCCTGGAAGAAGTCGATGAAGCTAAACGCCTGATCGATCGTGCTGGGCGTGAGGTTCAAGAAGTCTTGGGCTATAAATTGCCACAGCCTAAATTGGGGGTAATGATAGAAGTACCCGCGATGATCTTTATGCTGCCCTACCTCAAGTCGCGAGTAGATTTTATCTCAGTTGGCACCAATGATCTGACCCAATATTTGCTGGCAGTAGATCGCAATAATACTCGCGTTGCGTCGCTGTATGACAGCCTGCATCCGGCGATGCTACAGGTGCTTAGCCATATTTTGACGCAGGCGACACAAGCGGGTTTGCAGGTGAGCCTTTGTGGTGAAATGGCGGGTGACCCGATGGGCGCATTGTTGCTGGTCGGGCTGGGTTATCGCAATCTCAGTATGAACGGTCGCAGTGTGGCACGAATTAAATACCTGCTGCGCAATATCGATTTAGCAGATGCGGCAGCATTGGCCGAACGAGTATTGAGCGCCCAAATGACCACTGATGTGCGTCATTTAACAGCCGCGTTTATGGAACGCAGGGGCTTAGGCGGCTTGATCCGCGGCGGGAAGTAAGCGTATCCCGTTGGCCCTTGGCGCTATAGCGTTGTTAGTGCCAGTCACTGGCGACTATTCCAAGGCTTTTTGGTTTGTTTGCGAGTGACATTCACTTTCTGGGGTTGTGTTGTTTACAGAACTTTTCTGTTTGGTGCAGCCCAGACCGGCCTAAGCCTATGCTATTATGCGCAACCTGTAGCCCTAACCGGGCAAGAACATTAATTTTCTCAAAATATGAGACATTTCGTGGTGATAGATGAGCAATAGCTATCTGGCGTTTCCTAAATTTGATCCGGTCATTTTTTCCATTGGCCCGGTTTCCCTTCATTGGTACGGTTTAATGTATCTGGTGGGTTTTGTCTTCGCCATGTGGTTGGCGGTTCGTCGGGCAAATAAACCGGGTAGTGGCTGGACCAAAGAAGAAGTCGAAAACCTGCTGTATGCGGGGTTCCTCGGGGTATTTGTCGGTGGCCGTGTCGGTTATGTGCTGTTTTATAACCTGCCGATGTTCCTCGATAATCCACTGTACCTGTTTAAGGTATGGGATGGCGGTATGTCATTCCATGGCGGTTTGATTGGTGTCATCTGCGTGATGTTGTGGTTTGCCCGCCGCACTAAACGCAATTTCTTCCAGGTCGCTGACTTTATTGCTCCCCTTATTCCATTTGGTTTAGGCGCGGGCCGGCTCGGTAATTTTATCAACGGCGAGTTGTGGGGCCGTGTGACTACCGATACCCCGTGGGCGATGTTATTCCCAACCTCTCGTGGCGAAGATATCGCCATCGTTGCTGCTGACCCGGCGAAATGGCAGGCGATATTCAATCAATACGGTGTACTGCCGCGTCATCCTTCGCAACTGTATGAAATGATTCTTGAAGGGGTGGTGTTATTTATCATCCTGAACCTATTTATCCGTAAGCCGCGTCCTATGGGCAGTGTTTCTGGCCTATTCCTGATTGGTTATGGTGCGTTCCGTATTATTGTGGAGTGTTTCCGCCAGCCAGATGCTCAACTCGGCTTGTTCGATGGCGTGATCAGCATGGGGCAGATACTCTCTGTACCTATGATTCTGGCCGGTATCATTATGATGATTTGGGCGTATCGTCGTCCTGCGCAACAACTTTCGTGAGGTAACATGAAACAGTATCTGGATTTGATGAAAAAAGTGCTGGAAGAAGGCACTCCAAAAGCTGACCGTACCGGTACCGGTACTGTGTCGATTTTCGGGCATCAGATGCGTTTCAATTTACAAGACGGTTTCCCACTGGTAACCACTAAGCGCTGCCATTTGCGCTCCATCATCCATGAGCTGTTATGGTTCCTCAATGGCGATACTAATATTGGCTATTTGAAGGAAAATAATGTCTCAATCTGGGATGAATGGGCTGACGAAAACGGCGACCTTGGCCCGGTTTACGGCAAGCAATGGCGGGCTTGGGGGGCTGCAGATGGTCGTAAGATTGACCAACTCAGCAACGTGGTAAAACAGCTTAAGCAGGATCCCGATTCACGCCGTATCATCGTCTCAGCATGGAATGTGGGTGAACTGGAGCAAATGGCACTGGCGCCGTGCCATGCTTTCTTCCAGTTCTACGTGGCAGATGGCAAGCTTTCTTGTCAACTGTATCAGCGCTCTTGTGATGTATTCCTCGGCTTGCCATTTAACATTGCCAGCTATGCTTTACTGGTACATATGATGGCGCAGCAATGCGATTTGGAAGTGGGTGATTTTGTCTGGACAGGGGGGGATACACACTTGTACAGCAACCATATTGAGCAGACAAATCTGCAATTAAGCCGTGAGCCACGTGCATTGCCGAAACTGATTATCAAACGGAAACCTGACTCTTTGTTTGATTACCGTTTTGAGGATTTTGAAATTGAGGGGTACGATCCTCACCCAGGAATTAAAGCGCCGATTGCTATCTAATCTTTAGACCGGAGCCGCAATGGCTCCGGTTTTATACCCGTCACCTTTCAAGTTTCAGGGGGCTGCTCCTGTTTACTCGGTCCATTCCCATTCCCATTCCCATTCCCATATCCAGCTCTTGCCTCTGCTTGTTGCCTCCCTGCATCTGGAAAGCTATTGGGTATATTTTCGTCAACCCCTTTTCTTTGCTACCAGCATCCTTCCTGCAATAAAAATGCGAGCTGCGCCGCACTCTTTTCTGCATTTATGTCGTCGTAGATAAAATTTTGCGCACCGTTTCCAGCCCTGATAATTCGTCACTCGACCTCAAATTTCAGCCACGTAAACTTACGCCATGGACACCAATATAAGATTAACGAAAACTTACCTGACTCGTAGGAATTCTCTTAAAAAACAAAAAGGTATCAGCCTGATTGAATTGCTGCTGGTGATTGTATTAGTGGGTATAACAGCACTTTGGGGGGCGCAAAGTTGGCATCATTACCGGCAGCGGGAACGGCTCGCAGACAGTGCTCGTCAGTTACTCGCCTTCTTAACACACTTACAAGCACAGGCTAATCGTCGCAATGACACAGAATTGCTGTGGATACAGCAGAATGGCCAGGGGTGCCTGGGAAGTGGTGATAAACCTACGGCTCGCTGTTCGGCACTTACCGACGGCGTGTTTATTCCACCTTACCCAGATGTCGCTATTGCGACTTCATTGCAAAAAGAGATGGGCTTCTTTGGTGTGAGGAATACGGCACAGGCAGGAAATATCATGCTCAGTAACCCGGCAGGGTCTATCCGGTTAGTTATTTCCAGTCGAGGGCGCTTAAGACTGTGTAGTGAGGGCCAGCCAATGTCAGGTATTCATATATGCTAATAATGGTCAAAAATATGCCAGCATCGGTCTGTTCTGGGCGGAAACGTATAACAGGTTTTACGCTACCGGAAATGATGTTGGCATTGAGCATTGGTAGTTTGATTATGCTTGGTGCCGCAGAGGTTTTCCCTAAGCTACGCAAACAAATATCAATTTTGCAGCAGCGCTATTATCTGGAGTTGGCACTGAGTCAGGTTATGGTTGTGCTAGAAAAAGATCTGCGGCGTGCAGGATTTTGCCATGGCGAGTGTCAGGGAAAAGCGGTTACAACCCATCATTATCCCGCAGAAGCGACAAATTCGTGTCTGATAGTTGCTTACGATCTCAATCGAAATGGTCGATGGGAAGGGGAGAAACATCAGGAGTCCGAATACTTTGGCTACCGCCTGCGTAATAAAGCATTAGAGGGCCAACGTGGTGAACTGAATTGCGCTGGCCGTGGGTGGGAAAAGCTGCTTGATCCACAAGAGATAACGATAACCCATTTTTCTATTAGTCGGTTACCTCAGCAAACATCAAATCAGGTTTATCGGGTGCAATTAGCGGGGCAAAAAACAGGTAATCCGGTAATCCATCATCAGCTTACTTATACGATACGCGGGAACAATCTATGAAGCTGAATCATCAACGGGGGACCAGTACATTGGCAGCCGTCGCTACACTTTTCGCTCTTGGTTTATTTCTGCTGTCAGCACTACACCGTCAATTGGATAATATTCAACAGATTACATCTGAAGAACAGCACTATTTACGTGCTTTTAATCAGGCAACATCATCACTGAACTGGGGGATACGTCAGGATTGGTCGTTCAGTTTGCCATGGCGGACAGGTTCAACATGGTATTGCATTCAGCAGCAGCAATATGGCTTAAAGGCCTGTGTTAAACCAGCATCACTAAGCGGTTTTTTTATTCTCAGAGGGGAGAGTTACCTCCTCGGTTCACAGCCACCCTTGATGCTATATCAACGGGTCATGCTGAATATTGGCAAAGGGTCTGTGGGTCACTATCAACTGGTTAAGGCAGCTCATGGCTGGTTGGATTTCTGTCCTGATAAGGATGCACAGTTTTGCGATTACTAAAATGCTGCAATAGGTGCTTGTTGATGAAACGGAGTGACCAATGCGATCCTCGCAACCAACGAGGGTTTAGCCTGCCTGAAGCCTTAATTGCGGCACTGTTTTTCTCTGTCTCGTTACTGGGGTTGTTGCAATACCATCAGACTCTTTTACAGGGTTTCTCTTCTGTGTGGCAACAGCGTCAGGCTTGGTTTCTGCTTCATCAACATATTGACAGCGCAGGGGAGGCTAGACCTGATAGGGGATTCATATCGGGAATGAAACCTAACTGGTTATATCGTCAGTCCATTAGCCGAATTGAAGGGGAATGCGCCGAGCTTAATTTCACTCTTGCGGTACGGAAAAACCTGTCAGCAGAGTTAACCCGTTGGTTTTGCTCTACGAATGGAAGTGGCTAACGGCATAGTTATCCCCCATAGATACGACGTTGCTGAGGCGGCAAACAAGGGGACCCTGATTGATGAACCGCCGAGGTATACAGATGAGCGACTATATCGGTCTTATAATAGAGATAACCTATTGCGCTCATTCATTATCAAGTTAGAGTATTAAGCCTCAGGATTTACCCACAAGTGATAATAAACTGGTTTAATCACTTATGGCTATTTTCCATAGTGCCTTAAGGGAGTAATCATGTTCACGGTTTATCATTCTAATCAATTAGATTTACTCAAAGCGCTAACGACTGCGCTGATAGAACGAGAGCCGTTGGATAACCCTTTCCAGCAAGAAGTGGTGCTAGTTCAAAGCCCAGGAATGGCACAATGGTTACAAATGCAACTGGCACAACAATTTAGTATTGCAGCTAATATTGAGTTTCCGCTGCCCGCAACCTTTATCTGGGATATGTTTACCCGTGTTTTGCCCGGAATCCCAAAAGAAAGCGCATTTAGCAAAGACGCCATGACATGGAAACTTATGTGGTTGCTGCCAGATTTACTGGAAAGCCCGGTATTTTCTCCCATGAAACGCTATTTAAGTGACGATAATGATAAGCGCAAAATCCATCAACTTGCAGCACGGGTTGCTGACCTTTTCGACCAATATTTAGTGTATCGTCCTGAATGGCTTGCCAGTTGGGAACGGGGCCAACTCATTGACAATCTGGACGATGCTCAACTGTGGCAAGCCAAGTTGTGGGTGGAACTGACCAATTATACCCGCCAATTGGAACAGCCCGAATGGCACCGTGCCAATCTCTACCAGCGGTTTATCCGCACCCTGCTTGAAGCGAATGTCTGCCCCGTTGGGTTACCCAAGCGGGTATTTATTTGCGGCATATCGGCATTACCTCCTATCTATTTACAAGCTCTACAAGCGCTGGGTAAACATATTGATATTCATCTGATGTTTACGAATCCTTGCCGCTATTTTTGGGGCGATATTCAGGATTATGCTTTTTTGGCTAAATTGCAAAGCCGCAAACGTAGACATTATCGCGAATCAATTGAAGTCAATCTGTTCCGCCAGCCAGAGCAGGCTGAACAGCTCTTTAATGCGAATGGTGAACAAGAACTCAGTAACCCATTATTAGCCTCGTGGGGGCGGCTCGGGCGGGATCATATGTATTTATTATCTCAGGTTGATGATATTCAAGAGGTCCACGCTTTTGTTGATATTGACCCTGACAATCTACTACATGGTATTCAGCACGATATGTTGGAGCTGGAAGACCACGCAATTATTGGCACCACGGCGGAATCCTTAGCGCGTAGCGACCAAAAGCGTCGATTAGATCTCAGTGATCGATCTCTTAGCCTGCATGTTTGCCATAGTCCTCAGCGAGAAGTTGAGGTTTTGCAAGATAACCTATTGAATTTATTCTCAACTAATCCTGAACTTACTCCACGCGATGTCATTGTGATGGTTGCCGATATTGACAGCTATACCCCTTATATTCAGGCCACATTTGGTAATGCGACAGGGGAGCGCTATCTGCCGTTTGCGATTTCTGACCGTAAAGCCAGTCAGGCCCATCCGGCGCTACAGGCTTTTATTACCTTACTTGATCTCCCCCAAAGCCGTTTCACCTCTGAGCAAGTGTTGGCGCTGTTGGAGGTACCTGCTTTAGCCAGTAAGTTTGGTATTACTGAAGGTGGCTTGCGCCGCTTACGGCAATGGGTGGGGGAATCGGGTATTCGTTGGGGGCTGGATGATGACAATGTACGGGAACTCTCCTTACCCGCAACGGGTCAGCATACCTGGCACTTTGGTATCACCCGCATGTTGCTGGGTTATGCCATGGATAGCACCGCCGGAGATTGGCAGGGTGTTCTGCCATATGATGAGTCGAGTGGCTTAGCTGCTGAACTCGCAGGGCAATTGGCAGATATGTTGATGCAACTAAGCCAATGGCGGCAGCAATTAAGTGAACCCCGAGCACTCAGCGAATGGTTACCCCTGTGCCGCCAATTATTGGATACCTTCTTTGAACCCGATAATGACACTGAAGCGGTGTTGGTGCTGATTGAACAACAGTGGCAGAAGGTTATCAGCTATGGTATTGCTGCCCAATATCCCGATGTGGTGCCACTTAATCTGTTACGGGATGAACTGGCTTCGCGTTTGGATAATGAGCGCATCAGCCAGCGTTTCCTTGCCGGGCCAATCAACTTCTGTACTCTAATGCCTATGCGCTCGATCCCATTTAAAGTTGTTTGCTTATTGGGGATGAACGATGGCGTTTACCCACGAACGCTGCCGCCGCTGGGATTTGATTTGATGGCAAAGCAGGTTCGCCGTGGTGACCGTAGCCGCCGTGACGATGACCGCTATCTGTTCCTCGAAGCGCTACTTTCGGCTCAGCAACAGCTCTATATCAGCTATATCGGGCGCTCTATCCAGGATAACAGTAAGCGTTATCCATCAGTGTTGGTCAGTGAACTGATTGAATATATCTCACAAAGTTATCATTTACCGGGTGACGAAATGCTCAATGCTGATGAGAGCGCTCAGCGGGTGATTCAGCACTTACTCTGCTGGCATGCGCGGATGCCGTTTGCGGCAGAAAATTTTATTCAGCATAGCGAGTTACAGAGTTACGCTGCTGAATGGCTACCCTCTGCTGAGTCCAAAGGGCGACCGCATCCAGAGTTTAATCAGCCATTATCGCCTGAACCTTTATCTGAAATTACATTGGATGAGTTAATCCGCTTCTATCGCCACCCTGTGAGGGCATTCTTCCAACTCCGGCTAGGAGTGAATTTTGTTATTGAAGAAACAGAATTACCTGATGAAGAGCCATTTACTTTAGATAACCTCAACCGCTATCAGTTTAATACTCAGTTACTGAATGCATTGATAGATGAGGGAGACATCAATAGCGTGTTTACCCGAGCTCGAGCGGCCGGTAGCCTGCCTTATGGATCGTTCGGTGAGCTTTATTGGGAAAGCCAGCAAGAGGAAATGGTGCCATTAGCTGAACAGATTCGTAGCGAGCGCCTTGAGCATCATAGCATTGAGCTAAATATCGAATTGGGTGACATCACCCTTACAGGTTGGATTCATCAGGTTCAGGAAGATGGATTAATTCGTTGGCGTCCCGCGGCATTAACGGCGATAGACGGGCTTTTATTATGGATTGAACATCTGGTCTATTGTGCTGGTGGAGGTGATGGGCAAAGCCGGATGTATGGTCGCAAAGGAACTGCATGGCGCTATGATTCTTTGGGCCGTGATGAGGCTCATCACTATTTACAACAGTTAATCAGTGGGTATCAGCAAGGAATGTGTGAACCACTGTTATTGCTGAGCAAAAGTGGTTGGGCATGGCTGAGCCAGTGCTTTGAACGCGAGTCAGGTCAGATTTTGTGGGATGAAGAAACACAAACTAAAGCCCGCATGAAACTTTTACAAGTTTGGCAGGGTGATCAGCGAGTTGCAGGTGAAGGTGAGGATAGCTATGTGCAAAGGGTGTTCCGCCTGATGGATAATCCACATCTCGACAAGATATTACATGAAACGGAACGTTATTTATTACCGATTGCCCGCCATAATAAGGCGTGAGAACTGCTGATGGCCAAACCAGGCTTTCATACATATCAATACCAGAAAGTTGGCTGCGGCTTTAAGCGGTAATTTTTAAGGGGTTAGGGGAGAAACGGAATGCATAAACAGTTTGCTCGCATCATGGGTATATTTTTCTTATTAGGTTTGCTGGCACCTCTCAGTTGGGCTGCTGCGCCTGCGTGGCAACCTCTGGCAGAAGCCATTCACAAAAGTGAACATGACCTGCGTAAATACCAGGCAATAAAGTTGCCTAATGGTATGACGGTATTGCTAGTTTCTGATGCGCAAGCACCTAAATCCTTGGCAGCACTGGCGTTGCCTGTCGGATCATTGGAAGATCCCAATAACCAGTTGGGTTTAGCTCATTATCTGGAACACATGTTATTGATGGGTTCTACGCGTTTTCCTGAACCAGGCAGTTTTGCCGAGTTTCTGAAAAAGCATGGCGGTAGCCATAATGCGAGTACGGCTTCTTATCGAACCGCTTTTTATTTTGAAATTGAAAATGATGCATTAGCTCCGGCAGTTGAGCGTTTAGCCGATGCTATTGCACAGCCTTTGTTAGACCCTATCAATGCTGATCGTGAACGTAATGCGGTCAATGCTGAATTGACGATGGCCCGCTCGCGCGATGGGATGCGCATGGCGCAGGTTAATGCTGAAACGCTTAATCCAGCACACCCTAGTGCGCGTTTTTCGGGGGGTAATCTTGATACGCTGAAAGACAAGCCTGATGGCAAATTACATGATGAGCTGCTGAGTTTTTATCATCGTTACTATTCTGCCAATTTGATGGTGGGGGTGCTGTATAGCAATCAGTCTCTGGAGCAGTTGGCACAATTAGCGGCTGATACCTTTGGCCAGATTCCGAATCGGGAGGCAAAAGTCCCTCCAATTACGGTACCTGCTGTAACACCGGACCAAACCGGTATTATTATTCATTATGTTCCAGCCCAACCGCGTAAACAGTTAAAAATAGACTTTCGCATTGAGAACAATAGCGAAGAATTTCGCAGAAAAACAGATACCTATGTTAGCTATTTGATTGGTAATCGCAGTAAAGATACGTTGTCCGACTGGCTACAAAAACAGGGGCTGGCAGATGCTATTAATGCCGGTGCCGACCCAATGGTAGACCGTAATGGTGGGGTGTTCTCTATTTCGGTATCACTTACGGATAAAGGTTTGGCCAAACGTGACGTCGTGGTGGCCGCTATCTTTGATTACATCAAAATGTTGCAAAAAGACGGCATTAAACAGAGCTATTTCGATGAGATAGCCCATGTTTTAAATCTGGATTTCCGTTATCCCTCAATCACGCGAGATATGGATTACATCGAGTGGCTGGTGGATATGATGTTGCGAGTACCTGTCGCACATGTGCTTGATGCGCCCTATCTGGCGGATCATTATGATCCCAAGGCCATTGCTGCCCGGTTGGCTGAAATGACGCCAGAGAATGCGCGGATCTGGTTTGTCAGCCCTGAAGAGCCTCACAATAAAGTGGCCTATTTTGTTGATGCCCCTTATCAGGTCAATAAAATTAGCCCACAAGAGATGAAAGACTGGCAACAACTTGGGGAGAATATCACTCTGAGCCTACCGGCACTTAACCCCTATATCCCAGATGACTTTACGCTGATCAAAGCAGATAAAAATATCACCCGGCCACAGAATGTTGCGGAACAACCGGGGTTACGGGTGTTTTACATGCCAAGTCAGTATTTTGCTGATGAACCGAAAGCCGATATCGCGCTGGCTTTCCGCAATCCTCATGCGTTGGATACCGCCCGCCATCAGGTACTATTCGCCCTGACTGATTATCTGGCCGGCCTTTCACTGGATGAACTGAGCTATCAGGCTTCGATCGGCGGAATCAGCTTCTCAACCGCCCCTAACAACGGTTTATATGTCAGTGCTAATGGCTTCACACAGCGGATGCCACAATTGCTAACCACGCTGGTTGAAGGTTATTCCAGCTTTACGCCAACAGAAGATCAATTAGTGCAGGCTAAATCTTGGTATCGCGAGCAGTTGGACGTGGCTGAGAAAGGCAAAGCTTATGAACTGGCGATTCAGCCAGCGAAATTGCTGTCTCATGTTCCTTATTCTGAACGCAGCGAACGGCGCAAATTGCTTGATACTATCAGCGTGCAAGATGTGCTGACTTATCGTGATAGCTTGCTGAAGCAATCTGCGCTGGAAGTATTGGCAGTGGGTAATATGACTACCCAGCAAGTTACCACTCTGGCGGAATCGTTGAAAAAACAATTGGCTTTGACGGGAACTACTTGGTGGACCGGCGAGGATGTTGTTGTTGATAAGGCACAACTGGCCAATATGGAGCGGCTTGGCAGCAGTTCTGATGCTGCGCTGGCGGCAGTCTATGTTCCAACCGGTTATACGGAAATTGATGGTATGGCGCGTAGTGCTTTGCTGGGGCAAATTGTTCAACCGTGGTTCTATGATCAATTACGAACCGAAGAGCAACTCGGCTATGCAGTATTTGCCTTCCCGATGTCGGTTGGCCGACAGTGGGGCTTGGGGTTCTTGCTGCAAAGTAACAGCAAGCAACCTGATTACCTTTATCAACGCTATCTTGCCTTCTATCCACAGGCAGAAAAGCGCCTGCGTGAAATGAAACCTGCTGATTTTGAACAATATAAACAAGGGCTAATTAACCAATTACTGCAACGACCACAAACTCTGGATGAAGAGGCTAGTCGTTACAGTAATGATTTCAATCGTAATAATTTTGCGTTTGATAGTCGCGAAAAAATGATTGCTCAGGTGAAGCAACTTAATAGCACTGTATTAGCTGATTTCTTCCAGCAAGCGGTTATTAAACCGCAAGGTCTGGCACTGCTTTCTCAAGTTAAAGGTCAGGGGCAAACGGCTGGCGGATATGCGGTGCTTAAAGGATGGACGACCTATCCGACAACATCTGCCTTGCAGGCTACCCTGCCGCAGAAGGTATTAGCTCCATGACATCAATGACTCCCCAGCGGCTGGAGCCGCTGACGCTCCCCTTATACGGTGAGAGGCTGATTGAAGCCTCTGCCGGTACTGGTAAGACCTTTACCATTGGGGTTCTTTATCTGCGATTGCTGCTTGGTTTGGGAGGGGAGGCAGCATTCAGTCGTCCCCTGACAGTAGAGGAAATCCTGGTGGTGACCTTTACTGAGGCGGCAACTGAAGAGTTGAGGGGGCGAATTCGCGACAATATCCATGGGTTGCGTATTGCTTGCGTACGGGGAGTCAGTGATGACCTAATGCATAAGGCTTTATTAACTGAAATTAGTGATCTGGGCGAGGCCGCAGCACAGTTACTTACTGCTGAGCGTCAGATGGATGAAGCCGCAATTTATACTATTCACGGTTTTTGTCAGAGAATGCTGACGAACAATGCTTTTGAATCTGGCATCTTGTTTGAACAAACATTGGTTCAGGATGAACAGCCCTTACGCAGACAGGCCTGTGCCGATTTTTGGCGGCGTCATTGCTATCCGCTTCCGTTGGCTGTTGCACGCGCAGTCAGCCAGGAATGGAGCGGGCCGGAGGCATTGCTCAAAGACCTTGCTGCTTATTTACAAGGTGAAACACCAAAATTTCGGCAAGCACCAGGTGATGATGAAACGATACTCAGCCGGCATCAGCAAATAGTTGTGCAAATTGATGCTGTCAAAGCGCAATGGCGTGCGGTGGCTCATGAGTTGGAAGCTTTAATTAGTGCATCTGGCGTTGATAAGCGCAGCTATAGCAGCCGATATTTACCTAACTGGCTAGAAAAGGTCGCTATATGGGCAGAGCAGGAAACCGGTGATTATCAGTTACCTAAAGAGCTAGAAAAGTTTCGCCAATCGATATTATCTGAGAAAACCAAAAAAGGTGCGATCCCCCAACACTCGGTGTTCAGTGCGATAGACCGCATCTTCGAACAACCTTTGACACTAAGAGATTTGATTTTAGCCCGCGCAATTAGCGAGATACGAACTTCCGTCCAGCAGGAGAAACGGCAGCGGGCAGAATTGGGTTTTGATGACTTGCTCAGTAAATTGGATGTGGCATTACAGCAGCCAGGTGGTGAGTTGTTAGCTCAATCTATTCGTACCCGTTATCCAGTTGCAATGATTGATGAGTTTCAGGATACCGATCCTCAGCAATACCGTATTTTCCACACGCTTTATGGTAACCAAGGTGAGTGTGGTTTATTACTGATTGGCGACCCTAAACAGGCTATTTATGCTTTCCGTGGCGCAGATATCTTTACCTATATTCGTGCTCGTTCAGAAGTAAGTGCCCACTACACGTTAGAGACCAATTGGCGTTCCTCTTTCCCGATGGTTCAATCAGTAAACAGGCTTTTTAGTTCGGTTGAGGTTCCTTTTCTGTTTGAACAAATCCCTTTTATCAAGGTGGCGGCGGCTGAAAAAAATAGCTGTCTATCTTTTGAAATTAAAGGGAAAAAACAGCCAGCCATCTCTTTTTGGCTGCAACCGGGTGAAGGGGTTGGGGTTAGTGAATACCAGCAATTGATGGCCAGGCAGTGCGCCAGTCAAATCCGTGACTGGCTGGTGGATGGGCAGAATGGGCTGGCGCAATTAGTGACAACGACAGGCTCAAGGCCGGTTCAGGCATCTGATATTACTATTTTGGTTCGTAGCCGGGCAGAGGCTGCGCTGGTTCGAGATGCACTGAGTGCCTTAGCTATTCCATCGGTTTACTTATCCAATCGCGACAGTGTTTTTGATACTGCAGAAGCCAAAGATCTATTGTGGTTATTGCAAGCTGCATTGGCCCCTGAGCAGGAAAGAGCCTTACGCAGTGCGATGGCTACCGGGATGCTAGGGTTGGATGCACAGATGCTGGATGCATTGAATCACGATGAACGGGCTTGGGATTCTCTGGTCGATGAATTCGATGGCTATCGCCAACATTGGCAGCGCCGTGGTGTGCTTCCTATGCTGCGAGAAATAATGGCACAGCGTCATTTAGCTGAAAACTTGTTGGCGACCCCTGGTGGGGAGCGTCGGCTGACAGACTTACTGCATTTGGGAGAGTTATTACAAGAGGCCGCATCACAGCTTGATAGTGAGCACGCACTAATCCGTTGGCTGGCACAACAAATAGCACAACCAAATCATCAGTCAGATAATCAACAATTGCGTTTGGAAAGTGATCGCCATTTGGTTCAGGTGATTACAATTCATAAATCAAAAGGGTTGGAGTATCCGTTGGTTTGGCTCCCTTTTGTCGGCAATTTCCGTCAGCAGCAGGACGTGCTATATCACGATCGTCATAGCTTTGAGGCTCTGCTTGATCTGAATGCTGATGAAGAGAGCCAGGCTTTGGCGGAAGAAGAGCGGTTGGCAGAAGACTTACGGTTACTCTACGTTGCGCTGACCCGCGCGGTTTATCATTGCAGTATCGGTATTGCGCCGCTGATTAAAGGCGGGCGGAAAAAACAGGGCGAAAGCGACATGCACCTTAGCGCTTTAGGCTATTTGGTTCAACATGGACAAGCTGGCGACGCGCAATATCTGGCGGATAAGTTGGCGGAGCTAACCACATTTTCGGGCGGTGATATTTCGGTCTCACTGGCGGAACGTCCTGACGCTACAGCTTGGCAGCCACGGCCTGAAGTTTTGCCAGAACTCGCCGCGCGCCAGTTTAACCGACAAATGCACGACTTTTGGCGGGTTACCAGTTATTCCGGCCTACAGCAGCATGGTGCCAAATCGCAGGTTCTGAATCTCCCTTTACAGGAGCTATTGCCACGGCTAGATAGTGATGCCGTCGGTGAGCAGGCACTCATCACCGCAGCTGATTTAACGCCCCATACCTTCCCGCGGGGGGCGGCACCGGGGACTTTCCTGCATGATTTACTTGAGCCATTAGATTTTAGCCAACCTATTGAGCCAGGCTGGCTGGCGCAGCAACTACAGCAACAGGGCTTTGGTGAACAATGGTCGCCAATGTTGTATCAATGGCTAAGTGACATTATGCAAGTCCCCCTTAACGATGCGGGCGTAACTCTGGCGGGATTGACGCCGGAGAGTAAGCAGGCGGAACTACAGTTTTATTTGCCTATCGATACTTTGTTACGCGCTAATCAATTAGATGCCTTAATCAAGCATTATGACCCGCTCTCACGTCAGTGTCCGGTGTTAGATTTTCAGCAAGTCAGAGGGATGCTTAAGGGCTTTATTGACTTGGTTTTCTGCTGGCAGGGTAAGTATTACTTATTAGATTACAAATCTAACTGGCTGGGAGAAGACAGTAGTGCTTATACCGTACAATTGATGGCCCAAGCGATGGCTGAGCATCGTTATGATCTGCAATATCAGCTTTATACCTTGGCTTTACACCGTTATTTACGTCATCGCTTGGGCGATTATGACTATCAACGGGACTTCGGGGGTGTCATTTATCTCTTCTTGCGTGGTGTCGATAAACAACATCCGGGTAATGGTATCTTTAGTTGTCGCCCTGAACAGGAGCTGATTGAAGGAATGGATTGTTTATTCAGTGGCAATGAGGTCGTTCTACTTTCAGGTCATGAAAGTGGTACAGCTCAGGCAGATGAGGATTCATCAAGATGATGGTTCTACTGGACCAAGCGGTTCGTGACCACTTACTACGCCCTCTGGATGTTCAATTTTCTCGCATGATTGCAGGGGATGATGAGCCTATGCTGCAATTGGCGGCGGCTATTCTCAGCGCCGAGGCGGGAGCCGGGCATGTGTGCCTGCCATTAAGTTATCTGCAACCAGAACAACTGTTTGGTGGGCGGCAGGCTGGGTTATCTCAAGCATTATGGCTGGCTGCTGGTGCTCCAGAGCTGTCGCGTTGGATACAAGGATTAAATAATTCTCCAGCGGTCAGTGATGGCTCATTACCAACGCCGTTGGTGTTGCAAAATGAACGTTTGTATCTCCAACGGATGTGGCAGTACGAGGGTGATGTGGTGCGGTTTATTGCCAGTGACAATACCGCTTTATTCGTTAATGAGGCCAGGGGGATTAACGAAAGCCTATTAACAGAGACACTGGACCGCCTATTTGGTCGATCAGACACGGAGATTGACTGGCAAAAGGTGGCCGCCGCAGTAGCCGCTACTCGCCGTATCTCGGTGATTTCTGGTGGGCCGGGAACGGGGAAAACCACCACAGTAGCCAAGCTATTAACTGCGCTGATACAGCTTAGCCAAGGGCAGCGTTTACGTATCCAGCTTGCTGCCCCAACGGGTAAAGCCGCTGCGCGGCTGACTGAGTCATTGGGGAATGCCATCGGCCAACTTACACTTACAGACGCCGAGCGCAAGTTATTCCCAGATCAAGCATCCACTCTGCACCGTTTATTAGGTGCTCAACCAAATAGTCAACGTTTGCGTTATCACCGAGGTAATCCACTAAATCTTGATGTGCTGGTGGTAGATGAAGCGTCTATGGTGGATTTACCCATGATGGCGCGGCTAATTGCCGCTTTGCCCGCTAAAGCTCAAGTCATTTTCCTCGGGGACCGAGATCAGTTAGCTTCGGTTGAGGCCGGGGCGGTATTAGGGGATATTTGTCGCTTTGCTGAGTTGGGTTATAGCAAGGCTCGTGCAGAACAGTTAGCACGGCTGACAGGATGCACATTGGCCGGAAATATACCGATTGGAGCAGTCTCTACGGATACGGTCAATGTGCGTGATAGCCTGTGTTTATTGCGTAAGAGCTATCGGTTTGATGAGAAATCGGGTATCGGGCAGCTCGCTTTAGCGGTTAATGCAGGCAAGTATCGGGATGCATTATCAGTATTAAAGGGGGCCTATTCAGATGTTGAACATTTTTCTCTGACGGATTCAGATGACTACCAACGGTTGCTGGAGGATTGCGTTGCGGGCTATCAGCATTACCTCCAATTGGCAGCTACAGGTGCGCATGCTGTGGATGTGCTGGCGGCATTTGGTCGTTATCAATTGTTGTGTGCATTGCGAAGTGGGCCATTTGGTGTCAGTGGCTTGAATGAACGGATTGAGCAGTTGTTGCATCGCAAGAGGTTAATTGAGCGCGCACCTGGCCCATCTGGGCGTTGGTATGCCGGTCGGCCGGTGATGATTGGGCTTAATGACAGTGCGTTAGGTCTCTTTAATGGCGATATTGGTATCGCGTTATATGACGATGAAGGAGAGCTACGGGTGCATTTCCAGTTGCCGGATGGCAACATAAAATCGGTGCAACCCAGCCGTCTTCCCAGCCATGAAACGGCTTATGCCATGACAGTTCATAAGTCGCAAGGATCAGAGTTTGAACATACCGCCCTGGTATTACCGAATACTTTTATGCCGGTATTAACGCGCGAATTGGTTTATACCGCGATCACTCGCGCCCGCCAGCGTTTAACTCTGTATTGTAGCGATACGATATTGGGCAATGCGATACGCACACCGACTCTTCGTCTGAGTGGGTTAGTGGATCGTTTGAATGCATTGACGTGAGTTATACGCTGCTGCTTGAAGACACAAGGAACACGTTACACGGACCATTCCTTGGTCTGGCAAGGGGGGCCGCTGCTTGCGGCCTCCCTATAACGCTAATTATGTTGGGAATAAATTAAATAAAACCCTGATAAAGCATTTGGTCGCAATATTTATAATCAATACGGCTACAAATCAGCCAACAGAATCTTTGAGCGCCGCTGATAGTTATACAGTTCCTGCTTCTGAATCGGTAAAACCTCTACTTCGGCAGGTGTAAAACCGCGTTCTTGGAACCAGTGAATACTGCGGGTGGTGAGTACAAACAATTTTTTAAGCCCCATCTGTCGCGCTTGATTAGCAACGCGCTTTAATAGCATTTCTCCCCGAGAAGAGCTGCGATAGTCAGGATGTACTGCCACGCAGGCCATCTCACCTATTTGTTCTTCAGGGAACGGATAGAGCGCTGCACAGGCAATCGTCAAATTATCCCGTTCAATAATCGTGAATTTGTCGATTTCCATTTCAAGCTGTTCCCGCGAACGACGCACCAGAATGCCTTGTTGTTCCAGCGGGCGAATCAATTCAAGTATGCCACCAATATCATTGATGGTAGCGCGGCGCACTTGTTCAGCACTCTCCATAACAATCTGTGTACCGATACCATCGCGGGAGAATAGCTCTTGGACTAGCGCTCCATCCTCCTGATAACTCAGTAAATGGCTCCGGCGCACACCGCTACGGCAAGCTTTCACTGCACCACGTAGGAAGCGTACCGTACCGGAGTTGTAATCACCCTCTTGTTCCAGATCTTCAATCCGTTTTTGAGCATCATTTGGGAACAGCTCTGAAATAATGTCACCTTCACTGTCAGTCACCCCTTGGGATGAACAGAAACCGATCATCTTTTCTGCTTTCAGTTTGATAGCTAACTGGGTGGCAACTTCTTCTGATGTGAGATTAAAGCTCTCGCCGGTCACCGATACAGCAACCGGGCCTAGTAACACGATTGCGCCATTATCTAATTGACGGTGAATTGCCTCTTCATCGATACGACGAATACGCCCGCTATGACAATAATCCACACCATCATCCACCCCCAGCGGCTGAGCAATAATGAAGTTGCCACTGACTACATTAATATGCGCGCCTTGTAGCGGGGTATTATTGAGACTCATTGATAGTCTTGCAGTGATATCCAACTGCAATAGGCCGGCTGCTTGTTTCACCATTTCCAGAGTTCGGGCATCTGTTACCCTGGTATGCTTGTGATAAATAGGTTCGTAATGATGCTGTGCCAAATTGCTGTCGATCTGTGGGCGCGCACCGTATACCACGACCAACCTGATCCCAAGGCTATGCAACAAACCGATATCATTGACGATATTCGCGAAGTTTTCATGCTCAATCGCCTCGCCACCCAACATGACAACGAATGTCTTGCCACGGTGCGCGTTGATATAGGGAACTGAGTGGCGAAATCCCTGGACCAGTTCAGTACTACGTTCCTTCACGGCAGACCCTCTTTGAATTTTTATTCGGTATTTTTGTATTTTTATTCTTTTTTGACCAAGATGGCAAGCACCAAATTACTATCAAATGCATATGTATGGCGTATCTGTATTAATAAATTGAATAACATAAAAATGTTTTTCTAATGACAGCGTGGGATTGATTCGTTAAAGTTTTTGCACATAAATTTTTTTGTGCGCTTTTTATTCATATTTTGGTAGTTACTTTGGAGTTACATGGCAGATTCAAATCATAATCCTGGGCGTCGTCGTCTGTTGCAAGGTGCTGCGAGCGCCTGGATGCTGAGTGTTAGTCGAGTTGGATTTGCTGCTTCCTCACATATTATTGCAGTCCGGGTTTGGCCCTCTTCAACCTATACCCGAGTCACGCTGGAATCCAATACTCCGCTGAAGTATCGTCAGTTCGCTCTTACCAATCCTGATCGTATTGTGGTTGATATTGAAGGGGTACATTTAAATAGCGTCCTGAAACAGATAACTAATCAGGTTCAGTCCGGTGACCCTTATCTGAAGCAAGCCCGAGTAGGGCAGTTTGATAAAAATACCGTCCGTTTGGTTTTGGAGTTGAAGCAGAGCATCAGCCCCCAGCTATTTACTCTAAAACCTTTTGCTGAATTTCGAAATCGTTTAGTGGTGGATTTATATCCCGCTCAGGGCAACAACTCTGCTGAGGACGATCCATTGTTGGCATTATTGGAAGATTATAATAAAGGCGACGTGGAGCGTAGCTTACCCGCAGAGACACCAAAAGCAGGCAAAGCAGGGCGCGATAGACCGATAGTTATCATGCTGGATCCTGGTCACGGCGGAGAAGATCCCGGTGCTATTGGTAGAAATAAAACCCGTGAAAAAGACATCGTGCTACAAATTGCCCGTCGGTTACGGGCGTTAATTCAAAAAGAAGCCAATATGCGGGTGTTTATGACCCGTAATGAAGATGTTTTTATCCCGTTGAAAGTGCGGGTAGCGAAGGCGCGCAAACTGCGAGCAGATTTATTCATTTCAATTCATGCGGATGCATTTACCAGTCAGGCGGCCAGAGGTTCCTCCGTTTTTGCGCTATCAACCAAGGGCGCAACCAGTACCGCCGCGCGTTTCCTGGCCCAGACACAGAATGAGGCCGACCAGATTGGGGGGGTTAGCAAAAGTGGTGATCGCTATCTGGACCATACCATGATTGATTTACTGCAAACGGCGACGATTAATGACAGCCTGAAGTTTGGTAAAGAAGTGCTGAATCGCATGGGGAAGATTAATACGCTGCATAAGAACCGTGTCGATCAGGCGGGGTTTGCTGTATTGAAAGCACCTGATATTCCTTCAATTTTGGTTGAAACAGCATTTATCAGTAATCTGGAAGAAGAGCGCAAACTACGTACCAGCCGTTTTCAGCAACAAGTCGCAGAATCTATTTTTGCTGGCATCAAAGCCTATTTTGCTAATGGTGGGGCGATGGCCCGACTTTAACGCGTAGGGCATTGTTATTGATTGAGATATATACCCTAAATAATTCGAGTTGCAGGAAGGCGGCAACTGAGATAATCCCGCTGAGTTGACGTTAGTCAATTATTCGGGTGAACGAAAGCAACCAACACACATGCGGTTTGAAATATGACGGGTATAAAGCCAGAAACAAAAAAACACCCTTGAGGGTGTCTGATGTTGATATGAAAATGATTAAGAATTGGTTGCGGGGGCCGGATTTGAACCGACGACCTTCGGGTTATGAGCCCGACGAGCTACCAGGCTGCTCCACCCCGCGTCCGTCTTAATACTATTTTCTATCTTACTACTTAGTCGTGTAATTGGTTGCGGGGGCCGGATTTGAACCGACGACCTTCGGGTTATGAGCCCGACGAGCTACCAGGCTGCTCCACCCCGCGTCCGTCACTACACTTTATTTGCTTCTCACTACTATTCTACCTAATTCGTCTTAACTTTCAAGACTATCGAACGACATTTGATACTGCTGGTAGCCAGTATCGGTTGGTTGCGGGGGCCGGATTTGAACCGACGACCTTCGGGTTATGAGCCCGACGAGCTACCAGGCTGCTCCACCCCGCGTCCGATTGAGCGCACTATACTCTGGATGAGATCTGTTGCAAGTATTTTTGCCACTTAATTAGGGTAAATAGGTTTTTTCGATTAATTTATCAACTATCTGTTTCCTTTTTCCCCATAACGGGGTCAGGAGGATTTTTTTCCACCTGCCGATTCCTTTATCTATAGGCGTTTGTTATCGTTCGCCAGTAGATAAAATGAGTAAAAGAAGGCGTGAAATGACAAGTCGTTGGGGCAAATACCTACTAAGTGGAATAATGATTGCTGTTCTGGCGGGGTGCCAATCGCGGCCAACCGATCGTGGGCAGCAATATAAGGATGGGCGTCTGGAGCAATCACTGGAACTGGTGAATGAACCAAATGCAACAGGTAAGCCAGTTAACGCAAAAGATTATTCTGATCAGGTGAAAGTGATTAACCAATCTTCACCGGGTCTCTATAACCGCAATAGTAATACATTCAATGCGGTCGAAAACTGGATGTTGGCAGGGGCCGATACCAGCAAGCTAAGTTTATTTGGTTTGAATGCCTATCAGATGGAGGGGGTCGATAATTTCGGTAACGTACAGTTTACTGGCTACTACACTCCGGTGCTTCAGGCCCGTTATACGCCACAAGGTGAATTCCGCCACCCACTTTATCGGATGCCTGCTAAAGGAAAGCGCCGTTTACCCGATCGCGCTGCTATCTATGCAGGTGCATTGGATAACCGCAGTTTAGTTATCGCATACACCAATTCGCTGGTGGATAACTTTATGATGGAAGTGCAGGGCAGCGGCTATGTTGATTATGGCGATGGGCGACCACTGACCTTCTTCGGTTATGCAGGTAAAAATGGCCATGCTTACCGTAGTATTGGCAAAGTGCTGATTGATCGTGGCGAAGTCGCTAAAGCAGATATGTCGATGCAAGCCATCCGCCACTGGGCTGAAACCCATAGTGAAGCTGAGGTCAGAGAGCTTTTAGAGCAGAATCCGTCCTTTGTGTTCTTTAAACCAGAAATGTACGCGCCGGTGAAAGGGGCCAGTGCGGTTCCATTGATTGCCAAAGCGTCAGTTGCATCTGATCGTTCCTTGATTCCGCCAGGCACCACATTACTAGCTGAAGTGCCTTTGCTGGATAATCAGGGCAAATTCACGGGTCAATATCAGATGCGCCTGATGGTGGCATTGGATGTTGGTGGTGCGATTAAAGGTCAGCACTTTGATATCTATCAGGGGATTGGCCATGAAGCTGGGCAGGCTGCTGGGTACTACAATCATTATGGTCGGGTTTGGGTACTGAAAAATGCCCAAAGCAGCGGACCGCTATTTACCGCTTATCAAGGTGGCAAAACAGTCGCGCCAGCGGGTAATGGTTCATCATTACTGGTAAATAATCAGGGTCAGTAAGTTTCCTTATTACCTGCAATTGCCGGTATACGGTCGGTTTCACTCTTTATCAGGCGGCCAATTGGCCGCTTTTGTCTTCATATCATCGATATTATTAACGTCATTTCGAAGCAATTAAGGTAACACATTGATGAACACAGCCTTTTCCGAAGCTTACCAACAGCGGTTTGGTGGCATAGCGCGTCTATATGGTCAGCAGGCGCTGGAACTGTTTTCGCAGGCGCATATCTGTGTCATTGGTATTGGCGGTGTCGGCTCTTGGGCAGCGGAAGCGCTGGCGCGCACTGGTATCGGCGCGATTACGTTGATTGATATGGATGATGTTTGCGTAACCAATACTAATCGTCAGATCCATGCCTTACGGCACAATGTCGGCCAAGCTAAAACCGAAATGATGGCGGAACGTATTCTGGCTATCAATCCTGAATGCCGCGTGACGTGTATTGATGATTTTATTACTGCGGATAATGTCGCGGAGCTTTTAAATAACAATTTTAGCTATGTCATTGATGCAATTGATAGTGTACGGCCTAAGGCGGCACTACTCTCTTATTGTCGCCGCTATAAAATCCCAGTAGTCACCACCGGTGGTGCAGGTGGGCAGTTCGATCCAACACGTATTGAGGTAGTAGATCTGGCAAAAACCATTCAGGATCCGCTGGCGGCTAAGCTACGTGAAAGGTTGAAAAGTGACTTTAATGTGGTGAAAAACAGCAAAGGTAAACTGGGGATCGATTGTGTTTTTTCCAGCGAACCACTGGTTTATCCCCAGGCTGATGGATCAGTTTGTGCTTCGCGCAGTACAGCGGAAGGACCTAAAAAAATGGACTGTACTTCAGGTTTTGGCTCGGTAACCATGGTTACTGCGACCTTTGGTTTTGTTGCTGTGTCCCATGCATTGAAAAAAATGATGGCGAAAGCAGCCCGTCAGATGAAATAACCCCTACTCTATATATTGGGCGGCGATAGCCTTTACACCTTGTGCCAGCGCCAGTAAACCGCTGGCGCGCGAGGTGCTTAGCTGCTGGCGTAGCCCTAACTGCTCAAACAGCGCCAATGGGTCTTCTGCTAATACCTGCTGTGGGGTTTTCCCCTCCACCGCAGTTAAAATAACCGCCAGTAATCCACGAACAATGCGGCCTTCGCTATCACCATAAAAATGTAAGCTACCATCCGGCAGGCGTTGATGCCCCAGCCACACTCGATTTTCACATCCAGTTAGCTCCAGTTCATTCTGTTTTAGTGGCTCCGGCAATGACGGAAGCTGTTTTGCCAGCAAAATCAACTGACGATAACGATCTTCCCACTGTTTATGAACGCTGAATGTCTCCAGCAGTTTAGCAGCAGTAATATCGTGACCAAAAGGGTGTGGGGCAATCATCATCTTCTCAATTAGACCGGTGGT
Source organism: Yersinia sp. 2541 StPb PI (assembly GCF_052217145.1). NCBI lineage: Bacteria > Pseudomonadati > Pseudomonadota > Gammaproteobacteria > Enterobacterales > Yersiniaceae > Yersinia > Yersinia sp. 2541 StPb PI. The sequence goes on from NZ_JAZGQB010000001.1 coordinate 976,561, forward strand.
TATTGGGCGAAATTATTATCTGTTAGTTCTTAATCTTGCAATAGTTCCAGAGCCTTAGCTATCGCGTTACACAATATATCAACATCGTTCGCGGTATTGTACGGTGCGAATGAGGCACGCAGGCTGCCACTCACCCCTAATGCTGCCATGAGTGGTTGTGCGCAATGTTGCCCGGCGCGCAGTGCGATGCCCTGTTCGGCCAATAACGTTACTAAATCGCTATGGTGCACACCATCGAAAGTAAACGCCAATAAACTGGATTGCTGGCAACGGAAGCTGCGAAAACCCGGTAATTTAGCCAGTTTATTCTCTGCCAATGTGGCTAAATCTTGGCTATAGGTTTCTGCTTCTGTCAGATCAATATGTTCGAGCCAACTAAGAACGGCAGAGAAACCAATGACGCCAGCAATATTTGGCGTACCAGCCTCAAAACGGTATGGCACCTCATGGGACGTAAATCCACCGAAGGAAGCATGAGTGAGCATTTTACCGCCACCGTGCCAGGCTGGCATCTCGTCGAGTAATTCAGACTTGCCGTACAGCACGCCTATGCCGGTCGGCCCATAAAGCTTGTGGGCTGAGAAAGCGTAAAAATCAATATCTAGCACTTGAACGTCTGCCGGGTTATGCACAACACCTTGCGCCCCATCTACCATCACTACACAGTTATATTGATGGGCAAGTTCGATTGCCTGAGCTAACTCGGGGCTACCACCCGTGACGTTAGACATCTGGCCCAGCGCCAATATGCGTGTTTTATCATTAAGCAATTGCGGTAATTGCTGTAAATCGGGGAGATGATCAAGGCCGATGGGTAATTTAACCATTCTGGCCCCTGTCTGCTCTGCAACCATAAGCCAGGGGATTAAGTTGGCATGATGTTCAGCTTCACTGACAATAATTTCATCACCCGTTTGCAGACGAGGGCGGGCATAGCTTTGTGCTACTAAATTAATGGCTTCGGTAGTGCCTTTGGTCCAAATGATATTTTCTGCTGCGGGTGCATTGATAAAGTCGGCCACTTGTTGGCGGGTTTCCTCAAAACGAACCGTCAATGACAATGCTGATTGATGTTGGCTGCGATGTACTGTTGCGGAGTCCTGCTGATAAAACTGTTGTGTCGCCTCAATCATGGCGCGGGGTTTCAGCGCAGTTGCCGCACTGTCCAGATAGGTTATCTCATCACTAATAGCCGGGAATTCCTGACGAAAATCCGTGGGATTAAAAGCTTTCATACTGTTGTTCTCATCCTTTGGGTTACTTCGGAACTGTCTCATTTTGACTCATTTTGTTCATAATTTGCCCGCTAATGGCTCGGTTCACTGGAAATATGTCATAAGTGAGTTATGCTAAATAGTAACGGACATAACCATTTGTCTGGTAATGAAAATGAGTTTTTTAGCATTTTAATCTGCAAGGAGTCACCCATGAAAAAGACAGCTGCCGTAATTTCTGCACTTATGCTCACTTTTACCTTAGCAGCCTGTTCAAGCAACTATGTTATGCATACCAATGATGGTCGCACTATCGTTGCTGATGGTAAACCTAAAGTAGATGATGAAACTGGGATGATAAGCTACACCGATGCCAACGGCACCGAGCAGCAAATTAACCGTTCAGAAGTAAAAGAAATGGCTGAGGGTAAGTAGTTTAACGCGAAGTCACCGTTCAAAAGATGCCTAATACGGCAATCAAACCCTCTGCAACAACTTAAATTTAAGCTCTGACTATGTGCAATGCAAAGTCGCGTTTAAATTTAAGCGCTGAAAATAGGGTAAAAAAAAGCACCGCTAAAATAGCGGTGCTGCATAAAATCACTATGGACAGACAGGGTAAATGTACAGGAAGTGAAAAAAAACAGTAGCTTAGCTACTATGTCTGGACTACCAGACCATTTGCAAACACAACATCACAACCACAAAGCCAAAAGCATTTCAGTACCTGGATACTAAACCTACTTTTCGTTCCGGCTTGGGAAGTGCCGCCACTATAGGTATTTGCTGGCGCATCATCAACGGACAATTTATAATGTCTCGGATTATAAAAACTAATAAGTAAACAAAGGGTTTCATCTAAGGATGAGCCGTTATAAAAAAGTATCCAATTCATGTCAAAACGATTACCACCCCTGAACGCCTTGCGGGTTTTCGATGCGGCCGCACGCCACTTGAGTTTTACTAAAGCTGCTGATGAATTATTTGTCACGCAAGCGGCTGTTAGTCACCAGATAAAGTCCCTGGAGGATTTTCTCGGGCTAAAACTGTTCCGCCGTCGTAACCGCTCGCTGTTACTGACTGAGGAGGGGCAAAGCTACTACCTCGATATTAAAGAGATTTTTACCTCCATCAATGAAGCAACTCGTAAATTGCAGGCGCGTAGCGCGAAAGGCGCGCTCACTGTAAGCCTCCCTCCTAGCTTTGCTATTCAATGGCTGGTCCCTCGTCTATCTGGATTTAATGCGGCTTATCCGGGGATCGATGTCAGGATTCAGGCGGTAGATCGGGAGGAGGACAAACTTGCTGATGACGTTGATGTGGCTATTTTCTATGGCCGGGGTAATTGGACTGGTTTGCGTACTGAGCGTTTGTATGCAGAATTCTTACTTCCTGTTTGTGCGCCTACTTTATTAACGGGTGAGCATGGATTAAAAGTACCGGCAGATCTGGCTAATCATACGTTGTTGCATGATACTTCCCGCCGGGATTGGATGGCCTATACCCGTCAACTGGGTGTTCCTCAAATTAATGTGCAACAAGGTCCGATATTCAGCCATAGTGCGATGGTGGTTCAGGCTGCCGTTCACGGCCAAGGTATTGCGTTAGTGAATAACGTCATGGCTCAGGCAGAGATTGAAGCAGGGCGCTTGGTGTGCCCGTTTAATGATGTTTTGGTGAGTAAAAATGCTTTTTATCTGGTTTGTCATGACAGTCAGGCAGAACTAGGTAAAATAGCCGCCTTTCGTCAGTGGATATTGGCAAGAGCTGCCAGCGAGCAAGAAAAGTTACGCTTTCGCTATGAGAACTGATTAATCACCCTATTCTGCGTAGTAATGACAACCCATTCACGATGGTAACCCGCTACGATAAAATGGGCTATTGTCGGGCGATATAACGATATACCCACGTCATTGGAATCGCAGCTAGCACTTCTGCAATGTCGAGTACGAAGGGTATAACTCTATCTAATTTAAGGTTAATGACGATGAATGGTCGTTTAATGCTGATATTTGCCGCACTGAGCGGTTTTTTCTATGTCGCTTTTGGTGCCTTTAGTGCTCATGTATTGAGCGCCTCACTGGGGCCGAATGAGATGGCCTGGGTTCGTTCTGGGCTGGAGTACCAAGGGTTCCATACGCTGGCGATTCTGGCGTTAGCTGTTGCGATGCAACGGCAAGTAAGTATTTGGTTTTACTGGAGTGGTGCCTTGTTAGCGCTCGGAACGCTACTCTTTAGCGGCAGTTTATATTGCCTGGCTCTATCGCACCTGAAACTGTGGGTATATATCACGCCAATCGGCGGCGTATGTTTTCTGGCGGGATGGATTTTGATGTTGATTGGCGCGCTGCGTCTAAGAAAAAGGGCAGAACGCCATGAATAATAAAATTGCTTTATATTGCCGCTCTGGCTTTGAGAAAGAGTGTGCGGCAGAAATTACCGCGAAAGCGGCACAGCTTGAAATCTTTGGTTTCGCTCGAGTAAAAGAAAACAGCGGTTATGTGCTGTTTGAGTGCTATCAGTTGGAAGATGCCGATCGCTTGATTCGTGAAGTGCCTTTTCGTGAGTTGATTTTTGCCCGCCAGATGATGGTGGTGGGTGAGTTATTAAAAGATTTGCCGCCGGAAGACCGTGTTTCACCGATTGTGGGGATGTTAGTCGGTGTTATTGAAAAAGCCGGTGAGTTACGTGTTGAAGTTCCTGATACCAATGAAAGCAAAGAGTTGCTTAAGTTTTGCCGTAAGTTAACGGTACCTTTACGCAGCGCAATGCGGGAACAAAAAATTCTTTCTGCCCGTGAAAATCCTCATCGGCCAGTGGTACACGTGTTCTTTATCGCGTCTGGCTGCTGTTATGTTGGCTACTCTTACAGCAATAATAACTCGCCGTTCTATATGGGTATCCCCCGTCTTAAGTTCCCATCTGACGCACCAAGCCGTTCAACCTTAAAACTGGAAGAAGCTTTTCATGTGTTTATCCCTGCGGATGAATGGGAGGAGCGTTTGGCCAGTGGTATGCATGCAGTTGATCTAGGTGCTTGCCCCGGTGGTTGGACCTACCAATTAGTGCAGCGCAGCATGATGGTTCAGGCTATTGATAATGGTGCGATGGCACAAAGCCTGATGGATACCGGACAGGTAACCCATCATCGCGTCGATGGTTTTAAATATGAGCCAACGCGTAGCAATATCTATTGGTTAGTATGCGATATGGTAGAAAAGCCGGCTAAAGTGACGCAACTTATCATCAAGTGGTTGGTAAACGGTTGGTGTCGTGAGGCAATTTTCAACTTGAAATTACCGATGAAAAAACGTTTTGAAATCGTTTTGGAAAATATGGAAATGATGGATGAACAGTTGAAAGAAAACGGTATCAATGCCCATATTCAAGCTAAACAGCTCTATCATGACCGTGAAGAAGTGACGGTGCATGTGCGTCGTATTTGGTCCGGTGTTCCGGGGCGTCGGGATGAGCGTCAATAGTCATATATATTTGGTACTTGCAGCCGCAGTGGTTTAGCGGTGGCTCCAATTACTGGAATATGAGTATCGTGTTATCCGCAAGGGGCCATTTGGCCCCTTAATTTTAAGGTAACCTAAGTTGTTGCAAATTACCGCTTAATGTCAAATCGGTTTTCAGTGTAGCGATTTGCTTACAGATAAATGCCATATCTTGGTGTTGCTGCAATTTCTTCCGCCATTTCTCCGGCACTGATTCCAGATCTTGATAAAGCACTTCAAGGTTGCTGGCATGCTGCAATAGCAGTGCGGCAGTTTTGGCACCTATCCCCGCGACGCCTGGAATTTTGCTGCTGCTGATGCCCGCAAGCCCCCAATAGTCAGGCAGTTGGTGTGGCAATACACCAAACTCTTGTTTTACAAATGGCATATCCAGCCAGCGTTTTTGGAAGTAATCGCGAATCTGTACATTTGGCGCTAACAGTTGGCAGTAACCTTTGTCGGTGGAAACGATCGTCACTTGATGGCCAGCTCTACCAATTTTGGTCGCCAAAGTTGCCGCCAGATCATCGGCTTCATTGCCAGGAGAATGCCAGCAAGCGACCCCGAGTGAACTAAACGCCTCACGGATCTGCGGCATTTCTTGTTGCAGGTTGTCCGGCATCGGTGAGCGGCCAGCTTTGTAATCAGGCAAGCATTGATGACGCCAACTATCGGAACGATCATCCTCATCAAACACGGCGACAGCGTGGGTGGGTAAACTATGTGAAATAAGCTGTTGCAACGCATGCTGGCAGGCATTAATGCAAGGTGAACCTTGTACTGCATGGATGCGACGAATCAGATTAAGTGCATCAACGATAAGAAGATGGATTTGCATAGCCTGTCTTATATAGTCATTAAGCCAGATTAATGTCGGGCAGCCACACGACTAAGTGCTGGCGCTGCCCGGTGAGGTATTACTATTTAAGGCTTAGCTGCAAATTTCGTAGCAAGGGGTATAAGCAGTGCCAGGCAGTTTCATTCGATGCTGTGCAATAAATCCTTGCAGTAAGCTATCCATTTGTTTCATCAATTGTGGATCGCCATGCAATTTATAAGGCCCATAGGCTTCGATGGCATGAATTCCCACTTCTTTTACGTTACCCGCAACGATGCCTGAGAATGCACGGCGTAGTGCCGCAGCCAGTTCTTCAGGGGGCTGGTTATGAGACAGATTGAGATTCGCCATATTTTCATGACTCGGTTCAAACGGATGCTGTAAATCTGGCTTGATACGGATAGACCAGTTGAAGCTATAAGCATCCCCCGTATTACGGCGGTTTTCTTTCACCAGTGGCATCGCTTTCTTCATTTGACGGGCGACTTCAGCCGGGTCATCGATAATTATCTTGTAGTATTTGCGCGCGCCATCACCCAGAGTGTTCATGATGAACTCATCCACCACTCGGAAATAATCCGCGCTCTCTTTTGGCCCGGTTAAGATAAGTGGCAGTACCTGCTCACTGTTCTCTGGATCCATTAATATGCCTAGCAGATAGAGCAATTCTTCCGCTGTCCCTACGCCACCTGGGAAAATAATGATGCCATGCGCGATGCGGACGAACGCTTCAAGCCGTTTCTCAATATCCGGCATGATAATCAATTCATTGACCAGCGGATTAGGTGGCTCTGCTGCAATGATGGAAGGCTCAGTCATACCAATAAAACGGCCATTTCTGTAACGTTGTTGGGCATGGCCAACGGCGGCACCCTTCATCGGTGCTTCCATCGCTCCTGGCCCACAGCCAGTGCAAATATTTAACTCTCGTAAACCCAGTTGGCTCCCCACTTTACGGGCATACAAGTATTCAGTTTCATTGATTGAATGGCCGCCCCAGCACACAATCATATTGGGGTCTTCATCAAGATGGAGGGCTCGGGCATTACGTAAAATAGAAAAGACCAGATTGGTCAAATGGCTGGAGCTTTCCATATCGAGATGTTGAAAACGCCCAGCGCTAACAATTTGACCATTCACAAACAAAATATCGCGTAACACCGCAAACAGATTTGCCTGTAATGAACGAATAATTTTGCCATCAACAAAAGCATGTTCTGGTGGATTTACCAGTTCGAGTTTTACACCTCGTTCACGGCGCAATACATTGATATCAAAAGTTTCATAACGCGATAAAAGCTCTTTGCTGTTATCGGTTAGGCTGCCTGAATTGAGAACTGCCAAGGAGCAGTTACGGAATAAACGGTACAGATCACTGCTGGCTGTACGTTTGAGCATATCCACTTCGAGCTGTGATAACAGATCCATTGAGCCGAGTGGGCTGACATGTGTAATCAAAGTTACTCCTTTACACCCCGGAGGGTGGTAGTGTCCGTGTATACCCTTCGTACTTAACGTTGCTGGGTGTTGGCTGCCTACCAGCAACACCAATTACTTTGGGTATATCAGAATGCTGCTTTCTATTTTGCCGTGGAATATCATAGAGATCTTTAAGTATCTATCCCTGATTTCTCTACTGAAAAATAGCGTGAAGATACGGTAATTAACCTTAACGTTGTCCCTCGGTTTTTGCCAATACTAACGTGCGTTGTGCTTAAATGTTGCGTACATGTACGCATATATTTATTGCCGGGCCATACGGCCAGTTGATGGAACAAAATCAGTATTGGAGCGCCAAGGGTTGATATCCAGTCCGCCACGGCGGGTATAACGAGCATAGACCGACAGTGTTTCAGGCTGACAAAAACGCATTATGTCGTTGAAAATACGCTCTACACACTGTTCGTGAAATTCATTATGGTGCCGGAAAGAGACCAGATAGCGTAGCAGTGCCTCTCGGTTAATCTGTGGGCCACTGTAGCTGATTTGTACTGATCCCCAATCTGGCTGGTGGGTAATCAGGCAGTTGGATTTGAGCAGATGGCTAACCAGGCTCTCTTCTACTCTGTTGGCCGTGGTAGCCCCTTGCAGATAATCGGCGCTAAATTCATAGCTATTGATACGAATATCCTGTTGGTCGAGACATTCGCCCGAGAAATCGGCAATGGATTGATGTGTTATTTCATTGAGTTGATATAGCGTGACACTGACATCACCTTGAGCGCAGGCCGCCAAATCGCGTTGCAATGTGGCGCGAACACTTTCCCAATCAGCAAACACGGTTTGGTTAAAACTGTTGAGATAGAGTTTAAAGCTTTTGGATTCAATCAGATTAGTACTATCCGCATTCAGGCTGATTTCACCCACGGCAACTTGTGGCAGGCCATTACTGTTTAGCCAAGACAATTCATAGAGCGTCCAGATATCTGCACCATGAAAGGGCAGGTTATCTGGATATAAACCGAGAGGTTCACGGTTCATGCTGCGTGGCACAGCTTGCAACAAGGTGACGTCATAGTGATCGCGATAAGCGGTTGGTTTGCCCAGCGTCAGTTCCGCCAGAGCCTTATGGTCTTGATATGAAGACATGCTGTTCCCATGATGAGAGAAAGGTACAATAGCTTTAGTTTATCAATTTATGCCGCGTTTAACTGCATTTCTGAGTGGGGGTAACACTCAGAAATGCAGCGCAAGCCGCCGCGATACTGAGAATCGAGAATGGACCAGAATGTTTCAACGGCACTGAATAGCTTTACCCAACGTTATATCAATCTATGGCAGCAGCAGACCGGGCATCTGCCCGCCAGTGAAGAACTTTATGGTGTTCCTTCACCTTGCATCGTGGAAACTCAGGACAGCCAGGTATTTTGGTTGCCACAGCCAGCGGTTGCCGATGCCACATTGGCTAATATTGAACGGGCGTTGGAGATTCAGCTTCACCCGGATATTCATGCGTTTTACACTTGCCAATATGCTGGCGACATGATGGCTGATTTAGGTGATCACCGTTTTACGCTGCTACAAGTGTGGAGCGAAGATGATTTTATCCGTTTACAGGAGAATCTAATTGGTCATCTGGTCACGCAAAAAAGGCTGAAACTCTCGCCAACGCTGTTTTTAGCAACCACCGAGTCAGAGATGACAATGGCTTCATTGTGCAATGTCACAGGTAATGTGGTGTTAGAGCAATTTGGTAGTAGTAAGCGCACCCTGCTGGCATCGACTCTCATACATTTTCTTGATGCATTGCGTCCAGTATTACCTGAATAAGCGAGTGGTTATTGTTTATTCTGGTCAAGTCGGTGTGCGAGATCTCTCACACCGGCTGTGAGACATCACTTCTATTCTTTAACTGTAAAGTTTTTGTGTCAAATTTATCTTCAATAAAATCATTTTGTTATAAACGTTCATTTTTTATATGTAAAAGTATCAGCATCATTATTCTTACAGTGCCTTGCCACCCTTTGTCGATTAAGCGATCCTTCTAATCGCCGGATAGGATCTGGCGGAGAAGGACGGTATCTGGATGCTACCACTTCAGGATGAAGAACACTGGGACTGCTTAGGACGAGTGAAGGGATGTTTCAGGATGGAACAAAGGACACCTCCAGGATGGAGATTGAGAGCCGGTTCAGGATGAATGGTGGGTTAGGATAACCTCAGGATTAGCATCGGGATGGTGTAGGACACTGCGACGGATTGCTGGTTAGGATAACCACACGGAAAAGTTTTCATGGATTGAGCAGGGAGCATCACTTTTAGCGGGATAGCTATGAAACGAATTGAGGGGTACTGGTAAAACAGTACCCCTTTTTTTATGCTTATTTTGCCCAATATCCTTCTGTTGTCTATGGCGTGAGTTTGGGCATCGCCTTCTTCAATGGTATGCTTGGCCGCCGTTGGACCAGCCCGGCGAATGGCTGTTTTTTGGTTGAGAGCATAATCATGAGTATAGAAAATCAGGTGCGTCAGAACTTACGGGATATTGAGCTTGCCATGCGAGCAATTGATCTTTGGCAAGTTGTTCCACCGCCAGCGGCAGCCTTCGAAAGTAATGAGCCTTTCAGTATCGATACCATGGATGCCGAGCAGTGGTTGCAATGGGTACTGATTCCCCGAATGTATGCATTGCTGGAATCGAATAACCCACTTCCGACACGTTTCGCCATTACGCCATACTTTGAAGAGGCATTAAGTGGTGATAGTCGGCCAGATTGCACCATACTGCTGGCACAATTACAGTGTCTCGATGATCTGTTGAATAAAGAAAGTAACTAATGCTGGAAATAATTTACCAAGATGAATATATAGTTGCGGTGAATAAACCCGCCGGTTGGCTGGTTCACCGTAGTTGGTTGGACAGTAATGAAACCGTATTTGTGATGCAAACGGTGCGCGACCAGATTGGCCAGCATGTTTATACCGTCCACCGTCTGGATCGCCCAACATCAGGTGTGCTGCTGATGGCGTTATCCAGTGATGTTGCCCGTGCTCTTTCGGCGCAGTTTGAACAGCACCAGATTCAGAAAATATACCATGCGGTGGTTCGTGGCTATGTGCTGGAAGGTGGTACGGTTGATTACGCGATGAGCGAAGAACTGGATAAAATCGCGGATAAACATTCCAAACAAGATAAAGCACCACAACCGTCAGTTACCCACTATCAGCCTTTGGCTCAAGTGGAAGTTCCTGTTGCTATTGGGCGCTATGACACATCACGCTTCAGTTTATTGGAGCTGAAACCGGAAACAGGGCGTAAGCATCAGTTACGGCGACATATGGCACATATACGCCACCCAATTATTGGTGATAGTGCCCACGGTGATTTGCGTCAGAATAGAGGCATTGCCCAACACTTTGATTGCTCACGGCTCATGTTGCACGCTAGCCATTTACAATTGAATCATCCAGTTACTGGTGAGGTGCTTTCGCTTACGGCGCGTTGGGATGAATCCTGGCAAGGCTTGATGTCACACTTTGGCTGGTTGGGTATTACCCCTCATCTTGAAAGGGTTGAGTTTCCGGCGACCGAAGGTCAGGATAGTGAATAATTTTTTCTGGTTAAAAGGGAATATCTTTTATGGCTCAGGTCGGGATTTTTGTCGGCACTGTCTACGGTAATGCGTTGTTAGTGGCGGAAGAAGCTGAAAACATACTGAAAGAGCAGGGGCATGAGGTAACACTGTTTGAAGAGGGGACTTTAGAAGCCTGGCAGTATTATCGTCAACATTATGCACTGGTTATCACATCTACTACCGGACAAGGCGACTTCCCTGACAGCATAGCAGCACTGTTCGTCGCTGTTCGTGATCAGGTAGGGTTTCAGCCAGAGCTACGTTATGGCGTCATTGCACTAGGTGACAGCAGTTATGATAATTTCTGCGGCGCAGGGCGAGCATTTGATGAACTGCTGCAAGAGCAAGGGGCGACCCGGATTGGTGAACGACTGGATATTGACGCGATGGAACACCCTGAGCCAGAAGTGGTTTCAGCGTTGTGGGTAGAAAAATGGGGCCGTTTGCTTAAGTAACATAGCTTCTGCTCAATGACGTATTGTGGCGTGCAGTGTGCTGCCACAATACGTGCTCAGCTAGATTTAGCGGCCGTTGGTCAGTTTTTCTAAATCTGATTCAATTTCTGAAATCTTATTGGCGACAACGCTTTCTAAATGGCGTAAGTCATCCAGGATTTTGCGTTTCAAATCCACTTCAATCTGATCGCGCTTACACAGTTGATCCAACTCATCAATGACGTAACGGAGATTAGGATTGATTTCATTGATTTCTTTGTAACCATGTCCAGCGTTATCCGCCACTACAGTTTTGCGTTGGCGTGGATATTTGAATTTCACACTCTTAGCAAAAAACTCGCCTTTATCTTTGCGGAAATAAATTTTCAGAATGTCGTTATTGGCCTCCTGACGCAGGCTATAGCGATCGACATCTTCTGGTTGTGTGATTCCTAAGCTTTTCAGATTGTCATACATAGCGCCACCTTTTTGATTTTATATTCCACAGTTTATGATTATGACGGTAAATTTCGCCAAAGTATGTGATTGCAGGCGATAACTTCACAAAGCAAAAAAATAGCGGGTGATTAGCCCGCTATATTCATCTTAGTCGATGGTGCGTAATAACTCATTAATACCGACTTTTCCACGGGTTTTCGCGTCAACTTTCTTCACGATAACTGCACAGTACAGGCTGTAGCTACCGTCTTTCGAGGGCAGGTTACCGGAAACGACAACAGACCCGGCCGGAACGCGGCCATAGTGAATTTCACCAGTTTCACGATCGTAAATACGGGTGCTTTGCCCAATAAATACGCCCATAGAGATAACGGAACCTTCTTCGACGATAACCCCTTCAACCACTTCTGAACGCGCACCGACAAAGCAGTTATCTTCAATGATGGTTGGGTTGGCTTGCAGTGGCTCAAGCACGCCACCAATGCCGACACCACCGGACAAGTGCACATTCTTACCAATTTGCGCGCAAGAACCGACAGTTGCCCAGGTATCGACCATGGTGCCTTCATCAACGAAAGCGCCAATATTCACATAAGAAGGCATCAGTACGGTATTACGAGCGATAAATGCGCCTTTACGTACGGTTGCTGGTGGTACGACACGGAAGCCTTCACGTTGGAACCGCGCTTCATCGTAACCGGCGAATTTCATTGGTACTTTGTCGTAGTAACGCGTTTCTGCGCCTTCCATGACCTGATTATCATTGATACGGAAAGACAGCAGTACCGCTTTCTTCAGCCATTGATGGGTAACCCACTGGCCGTCAATCTTTTCTGCCACCCGTAGTGCACCGGTATCAAGCAGATCAATCACGTGGTTAATCGCTTCGCGGGTTACGGTATCAACGTTGGCCGGCGTGATATCTGCACGGCGTTCGAAGGCGGTTTCAATAACGTTCTGTAGTTGCTGCATCCTGTTCCCTTCAAAATGGGTTGTAAGAAAAATTAATGACTAAAAAGTTATTTGTATCACAGTTTATCGTTCGGATTGAGGGTATCTGTCAACCGTTGTGCTAATTCGCGGCGGGTTTCAATACTTAAAGCGCGGCGATCTTTGTCTGCTAATACAAATAAATCCTCCACCCGCTCGCCAATAGTTGTGATACGTGCGCTATGCAGCGATAACCCTAAATCTGCAAATATCCCACCTACCCGAGCCAGTAAGCCCGGCTGGTCCAGTGCAATTAGCTCCAGATAAGTACGGCGCTCGTTATGGGTTGGCAAGAAATTGGTTTCAGTCGGTACACTGAAATGCCGTAATTTAGGTGATAACCGCCTGACGCGCGGATGTTGATAATTCGGCTGGGTCATCGCTTGTTCTAAGGCATGACTAATGATGGGATGTCTATCTTGAGCCAGTGGGCTGCCATCTGGCTCCAATACGATAAAGGTATCCATCGCCATACCATCGCGGTTGGTGAAAATCTGTGCATCATGAACACTCAGATTGCGGCGATCCAGCTCACCGACCACCGCAGCAAACAGTGATGGGCGGTCAGGGCTCCAGATGAATATTTCGGTTCCCCCCCGTGTTGCCTGACGGCTAACTAACACCAGTGGCTTGGTTGAGTCATGCTCTAATAAGTGGCGGGCATGCCAGGCTAATTGATTGGGTGAATGACGCAGGAAATAATCAGCCCGGCAGCGGCTCCAGATGCGGTGCAATGCTTCTTCATCGATATTATCCATCCGCAGCAGCGCCAGAGCTTGTAGCCGGTGGTGACGGACACGTTCGCGCAAATCCGGGCTGTTTTGCATACCACGGCGTAACTGTTTTTCTGTAGCGAAATAAAGTTCGCGTAACAGGCTCTGTTTCCAGCTATTCCACAAATTTTCATTGGTGGCGCAAATATCAGCCACCGTCAGACTGACTAAATAGCGCAAGCGAGTTTCGCTTTGTACTTCGGCGGAGAATTGCTGAATAACCGCAGGGTCCTGAATATCCCGACGCTGAGCTGTCACTGACATCAAGAGATGGCAACGAACTAACCAAGCCACAAGTTGAGCTTCGCGCGAGTTAAGGCCGTGCTGCTCGGCAAATTCCAATACGTCGTGAGCGCCCAGTATTGAATGGTCGCCCCCACGCCCTTTGGCAATATCGTGGAACAGCGCTGCTAGCAACAATAATTCAGGTTGAGGCAGGCGTGGGTAAAGCTCGACGCAGAGAGGATGGCGTGGCCGGGTTTTTTCATCGGCAAAGCTTTCGAGTTTAAGTAACACGCGGATAGTGTGCTCATCTACGGTGTAGGCGTGAAACAGGTCAAACTGCATCTGGCCAACGATACTGCCCCATTGTGGCATATAGGCCCACAGCACGCTGTGGCGATGCATCGGTAATAATGCTCGGGAAACCGCACCTGGGTGGCGCAAAATGGCCATGAATAGCTTGCGGGCTTCAGGAATGTTACATAAAGGCTGTTTCAGATGCCGCCGGGCATGGCGTAAGCGGCGTACTGTGGTGGAATATATGCCTTTGATATCCTGATTGCGCACCATCAGATAGAACATGCGCATAATAGCTTCAGGCTGCTGGATAAATAAGTTCTCATCACGCAGATCTATCAAATCCCCGCGTAACTGAAATTCATCATCCAGTGGACGTGGTTTTTCATTGGTACCCAGCGCCAATATGGCTTCGTCAAACAGTTGTAGCAGCATGTTGTTCAGTTCGCTGACCCGGCGCGTCATACGATAAAAATCTTTCATCATCCGTTCGACCGGTTCATTGCCTTCGCCCTGATATTGCAAAAGCTGAGCCACACTCAGTTGGCGGTCAAACAGCAGGCGGTTATCGTAGCGAGTTAATACCAAATGCAGCGCGAAACGGATGCGCCACAGAAAACTCTGGCTTTCAATCAGCTCATTGCGCTCAGCTTTGGTCAGAAAACCGAAATCAACCATCTCACTTAAGGATGTGGCACCAAAATGGCGGCGGGCTACCCATTGTAGGGTGTGGATATCCCGTAACCCACCAGGGCTACTTTTAATATCAGGCTCTAGGTTATAACTGGTGCCATGGTAGCGTTTATGCCGTTCTTGTTGTTCGGTGATTTTGGCATGGAAAAATTGCGGAGAGGGCCAGAAATTGTCGCTGAAAATGTGCTTCTGCATCTGTAAAAACAGGGCTACATCACCGCAAATCAAGCGTGACTCAATCATATTGGTGGCGACAGTGAGGTCGGCTAACCCCTCGAGCAAACACTCTTCCAGTGTGCGCACGCTGTGGCCGACTTCCAGTTTCAGGTCCCATAGCAAAGTGATCAACTGGCCGACGCGTTGCGCATCTTCATCGCTTAGACGCTGCCTGCTGAGAACCAATACATCAATATCTGATAAGGGGTGTAGTTCACCACGGCCATAGCCGCCCACAGCAACCAGCGCGGTTTCAGCCACATCATCAAAGCCATAGAAGGTCCACAGCCGCCGTAACAGGCGGTCAATGTAATCACTGCGCGCAGCAATTAATATCTCGGCACTGATTCCGCCATTGAATGCTTCCGCCTGCCAAAGTTGGAAAGTCTCAAGCCGCTGCTTGAGAATCGGGCAATTAAGGTCACTATCGAGATAAGTGCTTGGTGGTGCGGGCTGCTCAGGAATGACCTTCGGTACCGCAGGGGATACAGAGTGCTCGGTGTGATTGTCAGACATATGTTTACCCGATAAATGCGACCTGATAAAAAGACGCAGCCCATAAAAAAGCCGGCGGCTGCCGGCTTGTCATTATTACTCGTGCGTTATGATGTTGGGGATGGTGTCATCCTTTCGCAACGTCATTATTTCGCAGCCGTTATCGGTTACCACAATAGTATGCTCATACTGTGCCGACAAGCTGCGATCTTTAGTTTTTACCGTCCAGCCATCTTTCATGGTACGAATTCGGTAATCCCCTGCGTTGACCATAGGCTCAATGGTGAAAGCCATACCCGTTTGTAGGATTACGCCACCGTCGTCTGCATCGTAGTGCAGCACTTGTGGTTCTTCATGGAAACCTTCGCCAATACCGTGGCCACAATATTCACGCACCACAGAAAAGTTCTCTGCTTCCACAAATTTTTGGATCTCTTTACCCAGAGTGCGCAGGCGGATACCCGGTTTGACCATTTTGATTGCCAGGTACAGGCTCTCTTGAGTGACGCGGCACAGGCGCTCACCTAAAATGGTAGGTTTGCCGACGATAAACATTTTTGATGTATCGCCATGGAAACCGTCTTTAATAACAGTCACGTCGATATTGACGATGTCACCGTCTTTCAACACTTTCTCATCACTTGGAATGCCGTGACAAATAACTTCATTAATGGAAATACAAACCGATTTAGGAAAGCCGTGGTAACCCAGACAAGCAGAGATAGCCTGCTGATGGTTGGTGATATGATCGTGGCAGATACGATCGAGTTCACCAGTGGTTACCCCCGGTTTTACGTGAGGTTCAATGATCTCCAGCACTTCAGCAGCCAGGCGGCCAGCAACGCGCATTTTTTGAATATCTTCAGGTGTTTTTATTGAGATTGCCATGCAAAAGTGTCCGTAGGGGCTGTGAATACCAACCAGCCGCCGTAATATGAATAAGCAGGTAATA
This sequence comes from Yersinia sp. 2541 StPb PI, assembly GCF_052217145.1. Lineage (NCBI taxonomy): Bacteria > Pseudomonadati > Pseudomonadota > Gammaproteobacteria > Enterobacterales > Yersiniaceae > Yersinia > Yersinia sp. 2541 StPb PI. Next base: position 992,719 of record NZ_JAZGQB010000001.1, read on the forward strand.
AATATCATATACCCTAAATAACCTGTCGCTAATGGTACCAGCCCTGCAATTAGCTGCCAAACTTTCGTTTGCAGTGACGACACTAAATGCAACAAAAGTTGGTGTGTTGCGGCTGTTTATGGTATAAAGCGCGCCGGCAAACCGCACTATTATGTTGTCGTTTCAGGTCCGATTTCAGGGCATGTCCTGATGGCAGGTAGCTGTTTAGCTGAGTAATACCAATCGCACTCATATGTGTAAATAACACACACGTGTCGACACATACGCCGGGGTGCCCTAAAGTTTTTGATGATTATCAATTTCTTATGGGGTCGGCGTTATGGGGCACGTGGAGGCATAACCCCAACTGATACTATAGAGGTTTTAATCATGGCAACTGTTTCCATGCGCGACATGCTCCAGGCCGGTGTTCACTTCGGTCACCAGACCCGTTACTGGAACCCGAAAATGAAGCCTTTCATCTTCGGCGCACGTAACAAAGTTCACATCATCAACCTGGAAAAGACCGTACCAATGTTCAACGAAGCTCTGGCTGAATTGAAAAAGATCTCTTCCCGTAAAGGTAAGATCTTGTTCGTTGGTACTAAACGCGCAGCAAGCGAAGCGGTAAAAGACGCTGCCAACAACTGCGACCAGTTCTTCGTGAACCATCGCTGGTTGGGCGGGATGCTGACTAACTGGAAAACTGTTCGTCAGTCCATCAAACGTTTGAAAGATTTGGAAATCCAGTCTCAAGACGGCACCTTTGACAAGCTGACCAAAAAAGAAGCGCTGATGCGTACTCGTGAACTGAACAAGCTGGAAAACAGCCTGGGCGGTATCAAAGACATGGGCGGTTTACCAGACGCTCTGTTTGTTGTTGATGCTGATCACGAACACATCGCTATCAAAGAAGCTAACAACCTGGGTATCCCGGTATTCTCTATCGTTGATACTAACTCCGATCCAGATGGCGTTGACTTCATCATCCCAGGTAACGATGACGCGATCCGTGCAGTTAAACTGTACCTGAACGCCGTTGCTACTGCCGTCACTGAAGGTCGTTCTCAAGATCTGGCCGTTCAAGCGGAAGAAAGCTTCGTAGAAGCTGAATAATAAGTCAGGCTCGTTGGAGCCCTTATTAACCAGGTATTGAAATATGTTGGTTAGGGGGCCTTTATAGGCCCCCTTTGCGTATCTAATGTGAGATCTTGTTTTCACAAGAGAACCGAGGAAATTTAAATGGTTGCTATTACCGCTGCTTTGGTAAAAGAACTGCGTGAGCGTACTGCCGCAGGCATGATGGAATGTAAAAAGGCGTTGGTTGAAGCTAACGGCGACATCGAGCTTGCCATCGACAATATGCGTAAATCTGGTCAGGCTAAAGCTGCCAAGAAAGCAGGCCGTATCGCTGCTGAAGGCATCATCCTGGCTCAACTTTCAGCCGACGGTAAGTTCGGTGTGATTCTGGAACTGAACTGCGAAACTGACTTTGTTGCTAAAGATGCTGGCTTCAAAGCATTTGGCGAAGAAGTTATCAACGCAGCTCTGGCTGACAAAATCACTAATATCGACGTTCTGAAAGCTAAGTTTGAAGAGCAACGCGCCAATCTGGTAGCTAAAATCGGCGAGAACATCAATATTCGTCGTATTGCTGCTCTGGAAGGCGATGTTCTGGGTACTTATCTGCACGGCGCTCGTATCGGCGTTATGGTTGCAGCAACTGGCGCTGATGAAGAGCTGGTTAAGCACATTGCTATGCACATTGCTGCAAGCAAACCAGAATATGTTAAGCCAGACGATGTTCCTGCTGAAGTTGTTGCTCGCGAGCACCAAATCCAGTTGGACATTGCTATCGAATCCGGCAAACCACGTGAAATTGCTGAGAAGATGGTTGAAGGCCGTATGCGTAAGTTCACCGGCGAAGTTTCTCTGACTGGTCAGAACTTCGTTATGGACCCAAGCAAAACCGTTGGTGATTTGTTGAAAGAGAACAAAGCTGACGTAACAAACTTCATCCGCTTCGAAGTGGGCGAAGGCATTGAGAAAGTTGAGACTGACTTTGCTGCTGAAGTTGCAGCAATGAGCAAACAGTCTTAATGCTAAAAATGGGGCCGCCAATCGGCGGTTCCATTTTATCCACACGATACCCGTCATACTTCAAATTACAGGTGCGTTGACTGCTTTCGTTCACTTCAGTCACTTACTTATGTAAGCTTCTGAGGATTCGCTCAGTTGTCGTCTTCCTGCAACTCGAATTATTTAGGGTATAAGCTTAGTCCTGTCAGTTTTCAGCGCACGGTATTGCTTTGAACATTTGACGGTCAAGTTCCCAATATTTATTACTGCTGCTTAGGACAGAACACCATGGCAACCAATGCAAAACCCGTATATCAGCGTATCCTGCTTAAGCTTAGCGGCGAAGCCCTGCAAGGCGCGGAAGGTTTTGGTATCGACGCAAGCGTTTTGGATCGCATGGCTCAAGAAGTTAAAGAGCTGGTCGAATTGGGCATTCAGGTCGGTGTGGTCATTGGCGGTGGTAACCTATTCCGCGGTGCCGGTTTGGCACAGGCTGGGATGAACCGCGTAGTGGGCGACCACATGGGAATGCTGGCTACCGTAATGAACGGCCTGGCAATGCGAGATGCACTGCACCGTGCCTATGTGAACGCCCGCCTGATGTCTGCTATTCCACTTAATGGTGTGTGTGATAATTACAGTTGGGCTGAAGCTATCAGCTTGCTGCGTCATAACCGTGTGGTGATTTTTGCCGCAGGTACAGGTAACCCTTTCTTCACCACCGATTCCGCGGCCTGTCTGCGTGGTATCGAGATCGAAGCTGATGTGGTGCTGAAAGCGACGAAAGTTGATGGAGTTTACTCCGCAGATCCGGTTAAAAACCCTGACGCAACACTGTTTGAGCAGCTAACCTATCAGGATGTTCTGGAGCGCGAGCTAAAAGTTATGGATCTGGCGGCCTTCACTTTGGCCCGTGATCATAACTTGCCAATTCGTGTTTTCAATATGAACAAACCTGGCGCTCTGCGTCGCGTGGTGATGGGTGAGAATGAAGGGACGTTGATCACTAAAGAAGTGACAGCGATCGCTAAATAAGCGGCAGCCTGTATTGTCAGGGGCATGCGGCTTTCAGATATGCCCCCAATGCCTGCAACTGTTGGTTTGTATATTCACCGGCTATACTCATGCTATGGCCTGCCAAGTAACCAGTTTCCAAGGGTTCACAACGTGATTAACGAAATTAGAAAAGATACTGAAGTGCGTATGGAAAAATGCTTTGAAGCTTTCCAAAACCATATCAGTAAGATCCGTACCGGTCGTGCTTCTCCAAGTATTCTTGATGGCATTCAGGTTGAGTATTATGGCACTGCTACGCCATTGCGCCAGTTGGCTAACATTGTGGTTGAAGACTCCCGTACTCTGGCATTGACCGTGTTTGACCGCAGCCTTAGCGCCGCGGTTGAGAAAGCGATCATGACCTCCGATTTAGGGCTGAATCCTTCTTCCGCGGGTACCGTTATTCGTGTTCCACTGCCAGCATTGACAGAAGAGCGCCGTAAAGACTTGATCAAAGTTGTTCGTGCAGAAGCAGAGCAGGGCCGTGTATCGATTCGTAACGTGCGCCGTGATGCTAACGAAAAAGTGAAAGCTTTGCTGAAAGATAAAGAGATCAGTGAAGATGAAGACCGCCGTTCTCAGGATGATATCCAAAAACTGACCGATGCTTTTATCAAGAAAGTTGATACTGCATTAGCGGCTAAAGAAGCTGAGTTGATGGATTTCTAATTCTGACTGACAAAAAACAGAGCGTCGCTTAGGTGGCGCTTTGTTTTTAGCAGGATCACTATTTTGCCGATTCACTAGGTTAGTAGAGTCATGCGATATCGGCAGTAATACGCTATAAAATTGGGCCGAGGATCTTTATTAGACCACCTGTTATTCGGGTCGGTTGCGCTCTCGCCTATCATAAAAACAGTTATTCAGAGCACTCTCATGAAGCAACTGACTATTCTTGGTTCTACTGGCTCCATCGGTAACAGCACTTTGGGTGTTGTCCGCGCTAATCCCGAATTATTCAACGTTACTGCACTTGTGGCTGGTCGCAATGTCGAGCAGATGGCAATGCAATGCCTCGAGTTTTCTCCTCGCTATGCCGCGATGTCAGATGAAATATCGGCCAAAGCGTTGCGCCAGTTATTGGCTGAGCACGGTTCGAAAACCGAAGTTTTTCATGGTGAAAAAGCGGCCGGTGAACTGGCTGCGTTAGACGATATTGATCAAGTGATGGCGGCAATTGTCGGTGTGGCAGGCCTGTCTTCAACGCTGGCGGCTATTCGTGCAGGTAAACAGGTATTACTGGCTAACAAAGAGTCACTGATTACCTGCGGCAAGCTTTTCATGGATGAAGTGAAACACAGCCATGCACAACTGCTGCCAATCGACAGCGAACATAATGCGATTTTTCAGAGTTTACCTGAGAAAATTCAGCGTAAACTAGGCTACTCTTCACTAAGTGAGAATGGCGTCTCGCGCATTATTTTAACTGGCTCGGGTGGCCCACTACGTGAAATACCTTTATCGCAATTTGCCGATGTCACACCAGATCAGGCTTGTGCTCATCCAAACTGGTCTATGGGGCGCAAAATTTCAGTCGACTCTGCGACTATGATGAATAAAGGGCTTGAATATATCGAGGCCCGTTGGTTATTTAATGCCAGCGCGGAGCAGGTAGAGGTTATTTTACATCCTCAATCTGTCATTCACTCGATGGTGCGTTATCACGATGGTAGTGTACTGGCCCAGATGGGGACCCCAGACATGCGTACCCCGATTGCACATGCGATGGCGTACCCTATGCGAGTAAGTTCAGGTGTCGAACCACTGGATTTCTGCAAGATACATGAATTGACTTTTGCTGAACCGGATTATCAACGTTATCCATGCCTGAAGCTGGCTATTGATGCTTCTAATGCAGGCCAGGCAGCAACGACGGCACTGAATGCCGCGAACGAAATATCCGTTATGGCATTTTTAGCTTCACGCATTCGTTTCACTGATATTGCAGCCATCAACCTTAGGGTTGTGGAACAGTTATCATTGGCTGAACCCACTAGTGTGGATGAGGTGCTGATCATTGATCGTCAAGCCCGTGATACGGCAGCTCAAGCAATAGAAAAATTGAATCATTAAGTTGTATTGGCTGTTTTGGGAATTTGTTAGGGCAAGGCTGAGATGGTATAGTCTGCACCGTCAATGGATAGATAGACTGTTGATTAGTGGCCCAATAGGTATTTAAACCGTCTATTTTGGCTGTCACTTAAGAAGCCGTGACTTGGTACACGGCTTTTTTTGTGGGCTTACTGCCTAATGTTCGGGACGAACAATTGATTTATTGAGGAAATGAGTTCGCATTATGTCGTCTGTAAATGAAGATAGGGCTAACTTGTGCCCCCTGATTCCGCGTCATGTCGCTATCATTATGGATGGTAATGGGCGTTGGGCTAAAAATCGGGGTAAATTAAGGGTCTTCGGTCATAAAGCGGGAGTGAAATCAGTTCGTCGTGCAGTAAGTTTTGCTGCCAATCATCATTTGGATGCGCTCACGCTTTATGCTTTCAGTAGTGAAAACTGGAATCGCCCTGCTCAGGAAGTCACCGCTCTGATGGAGCTTTTTGTTCGTGCGCTGGACAGTGAAGTAAAAAGTCTGCATAAACATAATGTTCGTTTATCTGTTATTGGTGATATCAGTCGATTTAGTGAACGTTTACAACAACGGATCCGTCGCTCAGAAGCGCTAACTGCCGACAATGACGGTCTGAAACTCAACATCGCTGCCAATTATGGTGGCCGTTGGGATATTATTCAGGGTGTGCGCCATCTAGCTGAGCAAGTACAGCAAGGTGAGTTGCAGCCCACAGATATCAGTGAAGAATCGCTAAACTCGCATATCTGCCTGCATGAGCAATCTGAGGTGGATTTAGTGATCAGAACCGGTGGTGAACATCGCATCAGTAATTTTTTGTTATGGCAAATTGCCTATGCTGAACTTTACTTTACTGATGTACTCTGGCCTGATTTTGATGAACATGTCTTTGAAGGTGCGCTGAATGCATTTGCACAACGCGAGCGTCGCTTCGGGGGAACTACACCTATCGATGCCACTGCATCCTAGGGGGAACTTTTGCTGAAGTATCGTCTCATAACTGCTTTGATTTTGATTCCGGTTGTCATTGGTGCCCTGTTCCTGCTTCCGCCGGTTGGTTTTGCTATTGTCACTCTCTTTGTCTGTATGCTTGCAGCCTGGGAGTGGGGGCAATTAGCTGGGTTCGCCAGTCGTTCTCAGCGTATTTGGTTAGCCATACTTTGTGGTTTTCTACTGATCTCAATGCTGCTTAGCCTTCCTGCCTATCAGCATTCTGCTCATCTACCACAAGTGAGTGTCCCTCTCTGGCTCTCTATGGGCTGGTGGGTCGCAGCATTGCTGTTGGTGCTTACTTACCCACGCTCTGCGGCGTTGTGGCGCGATTCACGTCTGTTACGTATAATTTTCGGCGTTCTGACTATTGTTCCCTTTTTCTGGGGCATGGTGGCATTACGTCAGTATGGTTATGAGCAGAACCACCATATCGGCGCCTGGTGGCTGCTGTATGTGATGCTTTTGGTATGGGGTGCGGATTCTGGCGCTTACATGTTTGGTAAATTATTCGGTAAACATAAATTAGCGCCTAAAGTATCACCAGGTAAAACCTGGGAAGGATTAATTGGCGGTTTACTGACATCAGCTCTGATATCATGGTTGTTCGGTCGTTATGCTCCGTTGGATATCATCCCGGAAAAACTGTTAATCTGTTCCGTGGTGGCTGCATTGGCCTCAGTACTTGGCGATTTGACCGAAAGTATGTTTAAACGTGAAGCGGGAATCAAAGACAGTGGTCATCTGATTCCTGGTCATGGTGGGATACTGGATCGTATCGATAGCCTGACCGCAGCTGTGCCGGTATTTGCCTGCTTAATGCTGTTAGTGTTTTAATCCGTCACTGACGGGGAGTTTAGGGAATATGATGAGCATACTCTGGAGCCTGGCCGCGTTTATTATCGCACTGGGGATCTTAATTACAGTGCATGAGTTCGGTCACTTTTGGGTGGCGCGGCGCTGTGGTGTCCGTGTCGAACGCTTTTCGATTGGTTTCGGTAAAGCGCTGTGGCGTCGGACGGATCGTCAAGGTACCGAGTATGTTATCGCCCTTATCCCGCTGGGCGGCTATGTTAAGATGCTAGATGAGCGTGTTGAAGCTGTTGCTCCTGAGCTTCGTCATCAATCTTTTAATAATAAAACTGTTTTGCAACGCGCGGCAATCGTCAGCGCGGGCCCTATTGCCAACTTCCTTTTTGCTGTCATTGCTTACTGGCTGGTGTTTATCATTGGTGTGCCAAGTGTGCGCCCGGTAGTGGGTGACATTTCGCCACAATCCATTGCTGCACAAGCCAATATTTCTCCAGGAATGGAACTTAAGTCTGTAGATGGTATCGAAACGCCTGACTGGGATTCTGTTCGTTTGGCCCTCGTCGGCAAAATCGGTGATAAACAAATACAGGTGGGTGTGGCACCATTTGGTTCTGCTAATGTGGTGCAAAAGACACTGGATCTGCAACAGTGGCAGTTCGAGCCTGATAAGCAAGATCCTGTCGTGGCGTTGGGTATTATTCCACGAGGCCCGCAGATTGAATCTGTCTTGGCTGAAGTTCAAACCGGGTCTGCGGCACAAAAGGCAGGTTTACAAGCAGGGGATAGGATAGTTAAAGTTGGTGGTCAGCCACTGGATCGTTGGCAAACATTTGTTTTACAGGTTCGTGATAACCCCGGTAAGCCACTGGTGTTAGATATTGAAAGGGGTGGTACCCCCTTGTCTTTAACCTTAATACCAGATACAAAATCGGTTGGAGAAAACCGCAATGAAGGTTTTGCGGGTGTAGTGCCGAAAGTTATACCGCTTCCGGATGAATATAGAACGATTCGCCAATATGGCCCGTTCACGGCACTCTACCAAGCTGGGGATAAAACCTGGCAGTTGATGCGGTTGACGGTAGGCATGTTGGGTAAACTGATTACTGGTGATGTTAAACTGAATAACTTGAGTGGCCCGATATCTATTGCACAAGGCGCTGGGGTTTCAGCTGAGTACGGATTGGTGTATTACCTGATGTTTTTGGCACTAATCAGTGTCAACTTGGGCATTATCAATTTGTTCCCGTTACCGGTATTAGATGGTGGACATCTGCTCTTCCTGGCGATAGAAAAGCTGAAGGGTGGGCCGGTTTCTGAGCGAGTACAGGACTTCAGTTATCGCATCGGCTCGATTTTGCTGGTGTTATTAATGGGGCTTGCACTTTTCAATGATTTCTCCCGTCTTTAACGGCTGGGGATAGGTTAGGAAGAACGCATAACAACGATGGCGATGAAAAAGTTGCTCATAGCGTCGCTGCTGTTTGGCAGCGCCACCGTATACGGTGCAGACGGGTTCGTAGTGAAGGATATTCATTTCGAAGGCCTGCAACGGGTCGCCGTCGGTGCGGCGTTACTTAATATGCCGGTTCGCGTAGGCGATACCGTCAGTGATGATGACATCGGTAAAACTATCCGTGCGTTGTTTGCTACAGGCAACTTCGAGGACGTTCGTGTCCTGCGCGATGGTGATACGCTGATTGTTCAAGTCAAAGAACGCCCAACGATTGCCAGCATCACTTTCTCCGGTAACAAAGCGGTGAAAGATGACATGCTTAAGCAGAATCTGGAAGCCTCTGGCGTCCGGGTTGGCGAAGCCCTGGACCGTACCACTATATCCAGCATTGAAAAAGGACTCGAAGACTTCTACTACAGTGTGGGTAAATACAGCGCTTCAGTGAAGGCTGTTGTTACACCGCTACCGCGTAATCGTGTTGATATCAAACTGGTCTTTACCGAAGGTGTCTCTGCAAAAATTCAGCAGATTAACATCGTAGGTAACCACAGTTTCACAACTGATGAGCTTATCTCACGCTTCCAATTGCGTGATGAAGTGCCATGGTGGAACGTGGTTGGTGATCGTAAATATCAGAAGCAGAAGCTAGCCGGTGATCTCGAAATCTTGCGCAGCTTCTACTTAGATCGCGGTTACGCCCGATTTAATATCGATTCTACTCAGGTGAGTTTGACGCCAGATAAAAAAGGCATCTATATCACCATCAACATTACCGAAGGCGATCAATACAAGCTTAATAGCGTTGTTGTGAGCGGTAATCTTGCAGGGCATCAATCTGAAGCGGATAAGCTGGCAGCGATTGAACCGGGTGAATTGTTTAACGGCAGTAAAGTCACACGCATTGAAGAAGACATCAAGAAGATGTTGGGCCGCTATGGCTATGCTTATCCGCGTGTGGTCTCTCAACCAGAAATTAACGATGCTGATAAAACAGTCAAACTGCATATCAACGTAGATGCGGGTAACCGTTTCTATGTCCGCAATGTTCGTTTCGAAGGTAATGACACCAGTAAAGACTCCGTATTGCGCCGTGAAATGCGCCAGATGGAAGGTGCATGGTTGGGTAATGATCAGGTCGAAGCGGGCAAAGAACGTTTAAACCGTCTGGGCTATTTCGAAACCGTTGATGTTGAAACTCAACGTGTTCCAGGAACTGCTGATCAGGTCGATGTCACTTATAAAGTCAAGGAACGCAATACCGGTAGTTTAAACTTTGGTATTGGTTACGGCACAGAAAGTGGTGTCAGCTTCCAGGTTGGGGTTCAGCAAGATAACTGGTTGGGTACTGGTAATACCGTCGGTATTAATGGTACGAAGAACGACTATCAGACTTATGCTGAATTTACCTTAACTGACCCTTACTTCACCGTTGATGGTGTAAGTCTGGGCGGGCGTATCTTCTATAATGATTTTAAAGCAGATAACGCAGACCTGTCTGGCTATACCAACAGCAGTTATGGTATTGACGGTACTTTAGGCTTCCCAATTAATGAGAATAACTCATTACGGGTTGGTTTAGGTTACGTCCATAACTCCCTGTCTGACATGGAACCACAAGTCGCGATGTGGCGATATCTTGACTCTGTTGGTCAAGATCCTAATCTGACTGATCGTGCCAGCTTCACAGCGGATGACTTCACACTGAATCTGGGTTGGACTTATAACAACCTTGACCGTGGTTTCTTCCCAACGTCAGGGGTTAAATCATCAGTTAATACCAAAGTGACGGTACCTGGCTCTGATAACGAGTTCTATAAAATCACTTTCGATACATCTGCTTACCAACCGTTAGATGAAGATCATTCATGGGTGCTCTTAGGCCGTGGTCGCTTGGGTTATGGCGACGGTATCGGTTCGAAAGAGATGCCATTCTATGAGAACTTCTATGCCGGTGGTTCCAGCACTGTCCGTGGTTTCCGATCAAATAATATCGGTCCTAAAGCGGCATACTATAATGCTAATGGGACCATCAGAGATTCAACCGATGCGGTTGGTGGTAACGCGATGGCGGTGGCCAGTTTAGAACTGATTACACCGACGCCGTTTATCAGTGAAAAATACTCAAACTCTGTACGGACCTCCTTCTTCATTGACTCAGGTACTGTATGGGATACTAACTGGGAAAATACCGCACTGACGCGTGCTGCTGGTGTACCTGATTACAGTAAGGCGAGTAATATTCGTGTGTCTGCCGGTGTGTCATTACAATGGATGTCGCCATTGGGTCCATTAGTGTTCTCATATGCTAAACCGGTTAAAGATTACGAAGGTGATAAGTCAGAGCAATTCCAGTTTAACATTGGTAAGACTTGGTAATTGATTGGCAAAGTAGTTCTGAATTTTAAAGACAGCACTGGTAGTTGAAATAACCTAAGGTAGCGCTAGTGAGTTTGGCGCTATTTTAGGCACTATTCAGTATTAAGTGCACTTCAAGGTGTCTCTGACACAAACGGGTAATGGTAAGGAGTTTATAGTGAAAAAGTGGTTGTGTGCCGCAGGTCTTGGTTTAGCATTGGCAGCTTCTGCCAGCGTTCAAGCCGCTGACAAGATTGCTATTGTTAACGTTTCCAGCATTTTCCAACAATTACCTGCGCGTGAAACCGTAGCTAAGCAGCTGGAGAATGAATTCAAAGGCCGTGCAACCGAACTGCAAGGAATGGAGCGCGACCTGCAAACTAAAATGCAGAAGCTGCAACGTGACGGTTCTACCATGAAAGCCAGTGATCGTACCAAGCTGGAAAGCGACGTAATGAAACAGCGTGAAACTTTCTCTACTAAAGCCCAGGCTTTTGAGCAAGATAATCGCCGTCGTCAGATGGAAGAGCGTAACAAAATTCTGAGCCGTATTCAGGATGCTGTTAAATCTGTTGCTAGCAAAGGTGGTTATGATGTGGTGATTGATGCAAATGCTGTTGCATATGCAGACCCTTCTAAAGATATCACTGCTGACGTGCTGAAACAGGTTAAATAAAACATGCCTTCAATTCGACTGGCTGATTTAGCTCAGCAGTTGGATGCACAGGTGTACGGTGATGGCGATCTCGTCATCACCGGCATCGCTTCTATGCATTCCGCCGAGCCTTCGCAAATCACGTTTTTGTCAAATAGCCGCTATCAAGAACAACTCGCTACTTGTAATGCAGGTGCGGTGGTATTGACTGAGGCTGACTTACCTTTCTGTAAATCTGCAGCTCTAGTGGTTAAAAATCCGTATTTAACCTATGCACGTATGGCTCAGATAATGGATACCACACCTCAACCGGCCCAGGATATTGCACCGAGTGCAGTTATCGCTCCACTGGTAACGTTGGGAGAGAAGGTTTCTATCGGTGCAAATGCAGTGATAGAGTCCGGTGTTGTGCTAGGCGATAATGTGGTTATCGGTGCTGGCTGCTTTATTGGCAAGAATACTCACATTGGTGCTGGTAGCCGTTTGTGGGCCAATGTTTCCGTTTATCATGAAGTTGTTATTGGGCAGAACTGCTTGATTCAATCCGGTACGGTCATTGGTGCAGATGGTTTTGGTTATGCAAATGATCGTGGTAATTGGATAAAAATTCCACAGCTCGGTTCAGTGCATATTGGTGACCGTGTTGAGATTGGCGCTTGTACCACGATTGACCGTGGTGCACTAGATAATACCATTATTGGTAATGGCGTCATCATTGATAACCAATGTCAGATTGCACATAACGTTGTGATTGGCGACAATACCGCAGTTGCGGGTGGTGTTATCATGGCAGGCAGTCTGAAAGTTGGCCGCTATTGTATGATAGGCGGCGCGAGTGTGATCAATGGTCATATGGAGATTTGTGACAAAGTCACCATCACCGGAATGGGAATGGTGATGCGCCCAATCACTGAACCTGGGTTATACTCCTCCGGCATTCCGTTACAACCAAATAAAGTTTGGCGCAAGACCGCTGCTTTAGTGATGAATATCGATGGAATTAATAAACGCTTAAAAGCTATTGAGCGTAAAATCGATAAAGAGTAGTCACTCAAGACTGATACTCTGAGTCAATAATTAAGCTTATTGGCAAGTGATGCCAAAAGTAGATACTTAAAGAAATTGGTGTCGCAGCCTGACAAAATAAATCAATCTTGATGAACTTATGTGGTCAAGTGATTCAGGTAAATACGTGCAGTTACGCCGTTGTTGCGTCAAGTTCGAAGGGTATACAGAGTTCCTAATTTGCGGCCTGCCTAATGCCTCCCTTTTGGGGCAGTGCAGGCCGTGTTGTTGATAGCATTAGTTTTTTAGACAGGAAGAGTATTTTGACTACTGACACTCATACTCTGCATATTGAAGAGATTTTGGATCTACTCCCGCACCGTTTTCCGTTCTTGCTGGTAGATCGTGTCCTTGATTTCGAAGAAGGAAAATTTCTGCGTGCAGTGAAGAACGTCTCTTTCAACGAGCCATTTTTCCAAGGCCATTTCCCGGGTAAACCTATCTTCCCAGGCGTGCTGATTTTAGAGGCGATGGCGCAGGCGACCGGTATCTTGGCATTTAAAAGCCGCGGTAAACTTGAGCCGGGTGAACTTTATTATTTTGCTGGCATTGATGAAGCTCGCTTCAAACGTCCGGTAGTGCCTGGTGATCAAATGATCATGGAAGTTCAGTTCGTTAAAGAACGCCGTGGTCTGACCCGTTTTACTGGTGTTGCGAAAGTCGATGGTGAAATCGTCTGTACTGCCACGATGATGTGTGCTCGTAGCAGACCAGTAACCCCACCAGCAGAAGCTGTTGTTGCAAAGTCTGTTGTTGTCGAACCCGCAGTTAAGGAGTCCTGATACGTGATTGACAAAACCGCCATTATCCATCCAAGTTCTATCGTCGAAGAAGGTGCCATTATTGGTGCCGGCGTTCGTATTGGCCCCTTCTGCTTTGTCGGATCTCAGGTGGAAATTGGCGCTGGCACGGAACTGAAATCCCATGTCGTCGTTAATGGTGTAACCAAGATTGGCTGTGACAATCAGATTTACCAATTTGCCTCCATTGGTGAGGCGAATCAGGATCTGAAATATGCAGGCGAGCCTACTCGCGTTGAGATCGGTTCGCGTAACCGTATCCGTGAAAGCGTATCTATCCACCGTGGTACGGTCCAAGGTGGTGGATTAACTAAAGTAGGCAGCGACAATTTGCTGATGATTAATGCCCATATCGCCCATGACTGTATCATTGGTGATCGTTGCATTCTTGCGAACAATGCAACTTTGGGTGGTCATGTGGAAATTGACGATTTTGCCATCATTGGCGGAATGACGGCTATCCATCAATTCTGCGTGATTGGTGCGCATGTGATGGTGGGCGGTTGTTCAGGCGTTGCTCAGGATGTGCCTCCTTATGTCATTGCTCAGGGCAACCATGCAACACCATTTGGTATCAATATTGAAGGGTTAAAACGTCGCGGTTTTGACAAAGAATCACTTCATGCGATCCGTAATGCTTACAAGTTGTTGTACCGCAGTGGTCGGACGCTGGATGAAGTGAAACCAGAAATTGCCGAATTGGCGGAGCAGGTTCCGGCGGTTAAGGCATTCAGTGATTTCTTTGCGCGCTCTACTCGCGGCATTATTCGCTAACTTATGCAAAATAGCCCATTAGCTGTTGATTGTCCGTCGAATACCGGGCGTCCTTTAACTATCGGTTTAGTCGCCGGAGAAACTTCTGGCGACATCTTAGGCGCTGGGTTGATTCGTGCGCTGAAAGCTCAGGTTCCCGATGCCCGCTTTGTTGGTGTTGCTGGGCCGTTGATGCAAGCTGAGGGATGTGAAGCCTGGTATGAGATGGAAGAGTTGGCAGTGATGGGCGTTGTTGAAGTATTAGAACGCTTGCCACGGTTACTCAAGATCCGCAAAGATCTGACCCAACGCTTTAGTGAACTCTCCCCAGATGTTTTCGTGGGTATCGATGCGCCTGATTTCAATATCACCCTCGAAGGGCGTTTGAAACAGCGTGGCATCCGAACCATTCATTATGTCAGCCCCTCTGTTTGGGCCTGGCGACAAAAACGCGTTTTCAAAATTGGTAAAGCGACCGATATGGTGTTGGCTTTTCTTCCTTTTGAAAAAGCGTTTTACGATCGTTTCAATGTTCCATGTCGCTTTATTGGTCATACCATGGCTGATGCCATGCCTTTAATCCCTGATAAGCAAGCGGCAAGAACAGAATTGGGGATTGCGCTACATGCGCCATGTCTGGCCCTGTTGCCGGGTAGTCGCCATTCAGAAGTGGAAATGCTCAGTGCCGATTTTCTGCGTACTGCTGCCATCTTGAGGCAACAACTGCCTGAGCTGGAAGTGCTGGTTCCATTGGTTAACAGCAAGCGTCGTGAGCAGTTCGAACGAATTAAAGCTGAAATTGCCCCTGACTTATCCGTCCATTTATTAGATGGCAATGCCCGGGTGGCGATGATTGCCAGTGATGCTACCTTGCTTGCCTCGGGTACTGCGGCGTTGGAATGCATGTTGGCTAAATGCCCCATGGTGGTAGGTTATCGTATGAAACCCTTCACTTTCTGGTTAGCAGAACGATTAGTTAAAACACCTTATGTCTCATTACCGAATTTGTTGGCAGGCGAAGAGCTGGTGACAGAATTGTTGCAGCAAGAGTGCCAACCACAAACATTAGCCGATGCATTGTTACCGCTATTACAAGGTGGTGATGCAGTTGAGGCGTTAAAAGAACGTTTCCTGATTTTGCATCAGAGCATCCGTTGTGGCGCGGATGAACAGGCAGCACAGGCGGTATTGGAGTTAGCAGGTCGATGACAGATATTTTTATATACCCGCAGGCGAATTTGATTGCCGGTGTGGATGAAGTTGGCCGTGGCCCATTAGTGGGGGCTGTTGTCACTGCGGCGGTTATTCTCGATCCGACACGGCCAATTGTCGGTTTGGCAGACTCGAAAAAACTGAGTGAGAAGCGGCGTCTGTCACTTTATGACGAAATTACGGATAAGGCCCTGTCCTGGAGCCTTGGTCGCGCTGAGCCAGAAGAGATTGATCACCTAAATATATTGCATGCAACAATGCTGGCAATGCAAAGAGCGGTAGCAGGATTACATATCACACCCGATTATGTGTTGATTGATGGTAATCGCTGTCCAAAACTGGCGATGCCGTCATTAGCCGTTGTAAAAGGGGACAGCCGAGTTGCAGAGATCAGTGCCGCCTCTATTCTGGCTAAAGTGACCCGTGATCGTGAAATGACTGAACTGGATCTCATTTTCCCCGAGTATGGTTTTGCGCAGCACAAAGGCTACCCGACAGCATTCCACCTGGAGCGGCTGGCAGCACTAGGCGCAACTGAGCACCATCGGCGCAGCTTTGGCCCGGTTAAGCGCGTGCTAGGGCTGATATAAGCCGGTATTGTCGCTGAAAGACACTCATAGTTATGATGCCCTCAGACACTCTGTTCTGCGGGTGTGATTCAATCCACTAATTTCTGGTATCTGGATATGGCCGAACCTCGTTTTGTCCACCTGCGTGTTCACAGCGATTACTCCATGATCGATGGATTAGCCAAGATTGGACCCTTGGTGAAGAGAGCTGCTGCATTAGGTATGCCCGCTCTGGCCATTACTGACTTCACTAACCTTTGTGGTTTGGTGAAATTCTACGGTAGCGCCCACGGTGCTGGGATTAAACCCATCATTGGCGCAGATTTCTACGTGCAAAGTGAAATCTTGGGTGATGAGTTGGCTCACCTTACTGTGTTGGCACGCAATAATGAAGGTTATCAAAACCTTACCTTATTGATCTCCGAAGCTTATCAACGTGGTTATGGCGCAGCTGGTCCGATAATTGATCGCGATTGGCTGATAAAGCATAAAGAGGGACTGATTCTGCTATCCGGTGGCCGGATGGGGGATGTCGGCAAGTTTATGCTGCGCGGTAATCAGACTCAGGTTGATCAGTGTCTTGAGTTTTATCAAGAGCATTTCCCTGACAGTTACTATTTGGAGCTAATCCGTACCGGTCGGCCAGACGAAGAGAACTATCTTCATGCGGCAGTCGCGCTAGCGACTGAGCGCGGCCTGCCCGTTGTTGCGACCAATGATGTGCGTTTTATCGTTGAGTCTGACTTTGACGCCCATGAGATCCGCGTTGCTATTCATGACGGTTTTACATTGGTTGATCCTAAGCGGCCTAAAAATTATAGTCCTCAGCAGTTTATGCGCGATGAAGAACAGATGTGTGAGCTGTTCGCGGATATTCCTGAAGCGCTGCTCAACAGTGTTGAAATAGCCAAACGTTGTAACGTCACCATCCGCCTTGGGGAATACTTTCTACCGCAGTTCCCTACCGGTGAGATGAGCACGGAAGATTTTTTGGTAGAAAAATCAAAGCAAGGTTTGGAAGAACGGTTGGAATTCCTCTTCCCCGACTCGCAAGTGCGGGCGCAAAAACGGCCAGAGTATGACGAGCGGCTCGATATTGAGCTAAAAGTTATCAACCAGATGGGATTCCCTGGTTACTTCTTGATAGTAATGGAATTTATCCAGTGGTCTAAAGATAATGGTGTTCCGGTAGGGCCAGGGCGAGGCTCAGGTGCAGGTTCTCTGGTGGCATATGCGCTCAAGATTACCGATCTGGATCCGCTGGAATTTGACCTGCTGTTCGAACGTTTTCTCAACCCTGAACGTGTATCAATGCCCGACTTCGACGTTGACTTCTGTATGGAGAAACGTGATCTGGTGATTGAACATGTGGCCGAAATGTATGGCCGCGATGCGGTTTCTCAGATTATTACCTTCGGTACGATGGCTGCCAAAGCGGTTATCCGCGATGTGGGTCGCGTGCTGGGCCACCCTTATGGTTTTGTCGATCGCATCTCAAAATTGGTGCCACCAGATCCTGGAATGACGCTGGAAAAAGCCTTTGCCGCTGAACCGCAACTTCCTGAAATTTATGAAGCCGATGAAGAGGTTAGGGCGCTGATTGATATGGCGCGTAAGCTGGAGGGGGTAACACGTAACGCTGGGAAACACGCCGGTGGGGTGGTTATTGCTCCGACCAAAATTACTGATTTTGCACCGCTATATTGTGATGCGGAAGGCAAAAACCCGGTTACTCAGTTCGATAAAAATGATGTGGAATATGCCGGTCTGGTGAAGTTCGACTTCCTCGGTTTGCGTACGCTAACTATCATTAATTGGGCGCTGGAGATGATCAATGCCAAGCGCGCCAAAACTGGGCTAGAACCGATAGATATCGCCTCTATTCCGCTGGAAGATAAGCAAAGCTTCGATATGCTGCAACGTTCGGAAACGACAGCAGTATTCCAGCTTGAATCCCGAGGTATGAAGGATCTTATCAAGCGGCTGAAGCCAGACTGCTTCGAGGATATGATAGCTCTGGTGGCATTATTCCGCCCCGGTCCGCTGCAATCAGGGATGGTAGATAACTTTATTGACCGTAAACATGGTCGTGAAGCACTGTCCTATCCTGATATCGAATGGCAACATGAATCCCTGAAGCCTGTACTGGAGCCGACCTATGGCATCATCCTGTATCAGGAACAGGTTATGCAGATTGCGCAGGTTCTGTCTGGTTACTCCCTTGGCGGCGCGGATATGTTGCGTCGAGCTATGGGTAAGAAAAACCCAGCAGAGATGGCAAAACAGCGTTCGGTATTCGAAGATGGGGCCAAAAGTCAGGGTGTTGACGGTGAATTGGCGATAAAAATCTTTGACTTGGTAGAGAAGTTTGCCGGTTATGGTTTTAACAAATCTCACTCCGCTGCTTATGCTTTGGTGTCCTACCAGACGTTGTGGTTAAAAGCACATTATCCGGCTGAATTTATGGCTGCGGTAATGACCGCCGATATGGATAACACCGATAAAGTCGTTGGCCTGGTTGATGAATGTTGGCGTATGGGGCTGAAGATTCTGCCACCAGAAATTAACAGTGGCCTGTATCACTTCCATGTAAATGATGAGGGTGAAATTGTTTACGGGATTGGTGCTATCAAGGGGGTTGGTGAGGCGCCGATCGACGCGATACTGGAGGCGCGTAAAGAGGGCGGTCACTTCAAAGATTTGTTTGATTTATGTGCCCGCGTCGATACGAAAAAGCTGAATCGGCGGATATTAGAAAAGTTAATCATGTCCGGTGCTTTTGACCGTTTGGGACCGCACCGTGCCGCATTAATGAGCTCCTTAGGCGAAGCGTTAAAAGCCGCAGACCAACATGCGAAAGCAGAGGCCATTGGTCAGGCCGATATGTTTGGCGTATTGGCTGATGCACCTGAGCAGGTTGAGCAATCTTATGCTAATGTGCCGCGGTGGCAGGAACAAATTGTTTTAGACGGTGAGCGGGAAACGCTGGGGTTATACCTAACCGGCCACCCGATTACTCAATATCTAAAGGAAATCGAACGTTATGCTGGCGGGCTGCGTTTGAAAGATATGCATCCGACGGATCGGGGCAAAATGACCACTGCGGTAGGGCTGGTAATCGCTGCAAGGGTTATGGTAACAAAACGCGGGAATCGCATTGGTATTTGTACTTTGGATGACCGCTCCGGGCGTCTGGAGGTGATGCTATTCACCGATGCATTGGAAAAATATCAGCATTTATTGGAAAAAGACCGTATCCTGATAGCCACTGGACAGGTCAGCTTTGATGACTTTAGTGGTGGACTTAAAATGACCGCCCGTGAGTTAATGGACATCAGTGAAGCTCGTGAAAAATATGCCCGTGGGCTTGCTATATCGCTGACCGACAGGCAAATTGATGACCAGCTTTTGAACCGTCTCCGTCAGTCGTTGGAACCCCATCGAGCGGGGACGATCCCAGTGCATCTTTATTACCAACGGGAAGATGCTCGCGCCCGGCTGCGGTTTGGAGCCACATGGCGCGTGACGCCCACCGATCGCTTATTGATAGATTTGCGAACGCTGGTAGGTAATGAGCAGGTGGAACTGGAATTTGACTAAAATAGGAATGCTATGAGTCTGAATTTTCTTGATTTTGAACAGCCGATTGCAGAGCTGGAAGCGAAAATTGACTCGCTGACTGCAGTCAGCCGTCAAGACGAAAAATTAGATATTAATCTGGATGAAGAGGTCCAGCGTCTGCGTGAGAAAAGTGTTGAGCTGACGCGGAAAATTTTCTCGGACCTCGGCGCATGGCAGATTGCCCAACTGGCACGCCACCCTCGTCGTCCTTATACCCTGGATTATATCGCTAATATCTTTACTGATTTCGAAGAACTGGCGGGTGATCGCGCTTATGCCGACGACAAAGCTATTGTCGGTGGTATTGCTCGTCTGGATGGTCGCCCGGTGATGATCATTGGTCATCAAAAAGGCCGTGAAACCAAAGAAAAAATTCGCCGTAACTTTGGTATGCCAGCGCCTGAAGGTTATCGTAAGGCACTGCGTCTGATGGAGATGGCTGAGCGCTTTAAGCTGCCAATCATTACTTTCATTGATACACCGGGGGCATATCCTGGTGTTGGCGCAGAAGAGCGTGGTCAATCTGAAGCCATCGCACGTAACCTGCGTGAGATGTCACGCCTGAGTGTTCCTATCGTTTGTACCGTTATTGGTGAAGGTGGCTCAGGCGGCGCATTAGCCATTGGTGTTGGCGATAAAGTGAATATGCTGCAATACAGCACCTATTCCGTTATCTCCCCAGAGGGCTGTGCATCTATTCTGTGGAAAAGTGCTGATAAAGCACCGTTAGCCGCAGAGGCCATGGGTATTACGGCTCATCGTCTGAAAGAATTAAAGATGATTGACTCGGTTATCCCTGAACCTTTAGGCGGCGCACACCGTGATTACATCACTATTGCTGCTGCTTTGAAGGCGCAACTGTTGGCTGATCTTAGTGATCTGGATGTTTTGAATGACGAAGAATTATTGAATCGTCGTTATCAGCGTCTGATGAATTACGGTTATTGCTGATTAAGCATGCCCGATTTATTGGGCATCGCAGAGAAATATTGAAATCCGGCTCATATATTATGAGCCGGATTTTTTACTTATAGATTCTGAGTCATAATATCTAACCCCATAATAATTTTGGCAAAAATTTAATTTCATGTTGTTATAGGTAATTGGCGAACAATATGAGGATTCACCGATGAATATCATCGCAATCATGGGGCCGATGGGGGTTTACTACAAAGATGAACCTATTCGTGAGTTAAACGATGCCCTGCTGGCTAAAGGTTTTCAGTTGATCTACCCTCAGGATCGTGGTGATCTGCTTAAACTGATCGAGCATAATGCGCGGATTATTGGTGTGATTTTCGATTGGGACCAGCACAGTAATGAGCTTTGCACTGAAATTAATGATCTGAACGAATATCTCCCACTTTACGCATTTATCAATACGACCTCCTCATTGGATGTCAGTTTGAATGAAATGCGCATGGCTCTTTATTTCTTTGAATATACGTTAAATGCGGCAGATGATATTGCCCAGCATATTGAACAATATACCGCTGAGTATATGGATAGCATCACTCCGCCGCTAACCAAGGCGTTATTTAATTACGTCAAAGAAGGGAAATATACCTTCTGTACGCCGGGGCATATGGCGGGGACGGCATTTCAAAAAAGCCCGGTAGGCAGCTTATTCTATGATTTCTTTGGTGCTAATACCCTCAAGGCTGATGTGTCGATTTCAGTGACTGAACTCGGATCACTATTAGACCACAGTGGCCCGCATCTGGAAGCCGAAGAGTATATTGCCCGTACTTTCAATGCTGAGCAGAGTTATATGGTGACGAACGGGACATCAACGGCAAATAAAATCATTGGCATGTATTCGTCCCCTTCGGGCAGTACGGTATTGATTGACCGTAATTGTCATAAGTCTCTGACACATCTTTTGATGATGACCAATATCATTCCGCTATATTTGCGCCCGGCCCGTAATGCTTACGGTATTTTGGGCGGCATCCCGCAGCACGAATTTACGCGCGAATCTATTACTGAGAAAATTGCACAAACCAAGAATGCCAGCTGGCCAGTGCATGCGGTGATAACGAACTCGACCTATGATGGGCTGCTCTATAATACTGATTATATTAAGCAGACACTGGACGTCCCTTCAATTCACTTTGATTCCGCCTGGGTGCCTTATACCAATTTCCATGAGATCTATGAAGGGAAAAGTGGCATGAGCGGGGAACGGATTGCGGGTAAAGTTTTCTATGAAACGCAATCGACACATAAATTGTTGGCCGCATTCTCTCAAGCTTCGATGATTCATATTAAAGGTGATTACAATGAAGGCACTTTTAACGAAGCTTATATGATGCATACCACCACCTCTCCGAATTACGGCATTGTGGCATCAATGGAAACTGCCGCAGCAATGATGCGTGGTAAACCGGGCAGGCGCATGATTATGCGCTCCATTGAGCGTGCGATGCATTTTCGCAAAGAAGTTCGCCGTTTACGTTCACAAAGTGACAACTGGTTCTTTGATGTCTGGCAGCCAGAAGATATTGACGAAATAGCCTGTTGGCCGTTGCAACCGGGGCAAAAGTGGCATGGCTTTAGTAATGCGGATGCAGACCATATGTATCTGGATCCGATCAAAGTGACCATCCTGACGCCGGGTATGAGCAGTGAGGGGGAACTTGAAGACGAAGGGATCCCTGCGGCATTAGTCGCTAAATTTCTCGATGAACGCGGCATTGTGGTAGAGAAAACCGGGCCATATAATTTACTGTTCCTGTTCAGTATTGGCATTGATAAAACCAAGTCGATGAGCTTATTACGCGGCCTCACTGAATTTAAACGCGCTTATGATCTTAACTTGCGGGTTAAAAATATGCTGCCGGATCTGTTTGCTGAAGATCCCGATTTTTACCGCCATATGCGCATTCAGGAGTTGGCCGCCGGTATCCACCAATTGATCCGTAAACACGACTTGCCCCGTTTGATGCGTCAGTCTTTTGATGTACTGCCAGAGATGAAACTCACGCCGTATGACATGTTCCAACAGCAGATTCGCGGTAATATAGCGGCCTGCGAAATGTGTGATTTGAAAGGCAAAGTCGTGGCCAACATGATCCTGCCTTACCCACCGGGGGTACCGTTGGTTATGCCAGGTGAAATGATCAGTGAAGAGAGCCGCGCAGTCTTGGACTTCCTGCTGATGCTGTGTGCCATTGGCGCGCATTACCCTGGGTTTGAAACCGACATTCACGGAGCTAAACGTGATGATGATGGTCGCTATTGGGTCAATGTGCTGAAGACAAATGATTAAACTGGAGTAATACATGTTAGCAATACGTCAGATACATCATATTGCAATCATTGGCTCAGATTATCAGATCAGTAAAAAATTCTACTGTGAGGTGCTGGGGTTCAGCTTGATAAGCGAGGTCTATCGTGAAGAACGCGACTCATGGAAAGCTGATTTAGCCTTAAATGGGCAATATACTATCGAGTTGTTTTCTTTTCCCTCCCCGTCAACACGGCCTAGCCGCCCAGAGGCTTGTGGTTTACGTCACCTGGCTTTTCAGGTTGATAATATTGAGCAGGCAGTCAGTGAACTGGGGGCTACCGGTGTGATTTGCGAAGCGGTTCGCATTGATCCCTATACCCAATCACGTTTTACTTTCTTTACTGATCCAGATGGTTTACCTCTGGAGCTATACGAAATAACGCTGGAATGACATGAACTCAGCCACCTTTATGCCTAATGTGTTACTCAATCCTTTGTTCGCACAATTGGGTGATCATCGCCATGTGCTGGTGGGGTTCAGTGGTGGGTTGGATTCCAGTGTATTACTGCATTTATTGGTTAGCCTGCGCCAACAATTGCTCCCTGAGCTGAAAGTTCGTGCGATTCATATTCATCACGGATTAAACCCATTGGCAGACAGTTGGGTAAAACATTGCCAGCAGCAGTGTGATCAATGGGAAGTTCCACTTGAAGTGGTGCGAGTGAAGATTGATCCGCGACACAATGGAATAGAGGCTGCCGCCAGAACGGCTCGCTATCAGGCATTTTCCTCACATTTAGCTGCCAATGAAGTGCTACTTACGGCTCAACATCTGGATGACCAGTGTGAAACCTTCTTACTGGCACTTAAGCGGGGCAGTGGTCCGGCGGGGCTGTCCTCAATGGCAGGCAGAATGCCGTTTGCCCATAGCCAGTTGTTGCGACCATTGTTGGCCTTTTCCCGCGCAACGCTTGAGAACTATGCTCAAGCACAACAACTACGGTGGATTGAAGATGACAGCAATCAGGACCATCGTTTCGATCGTAACTTCTTGCGATTAAATGTGTTGCCTCTGCTTCATCAGCGCTGGCCGCATTTTGCTCAAGCGACGGCGCGCAGTGCAAGTCTGTGCGCTGAGCAGGAACAATTATTGGATGAGTTGTTGGCAGATAATCTGCAACAACTGCAAAGTCTGGATGGCGCGCTTTCTATTGAGGGGTTATTACTGGCCTCAGAAGCCAAACGGGGGGCGATATTACGCCGTTGGCTGGCTAGATGGGGGGCAGTGATGCCATCGCAAAACCAACTGCAACGTTTGTGGTTAGAAGTTGCTATGGCAAGGCAAGATGCAGAGCCTCAGCTTACTTTGGGGGCACATCAGGTTCGCCGCTTCCGGCAATATTTATATCTATTGCCACCGCTGGCTGAAATAAATATACGGCATCTACCTTGGGCCAACATTGAGGCTGGGCCTAATCATGTCGCAATCCCCCCTGGCCCTTTGATTCTACCTGCCAATCTGGGGGTATTGAGTTTTATTACTGAAGGGGGGCAAGCGGTCAGGGCTGCGGCAACCGGCGAGGTAATCAGCATCCGTTTCGGTTTACAAGGTGATATCAAGATTGTCGGGCGGCATCATTCGCGCCATAGCAAAAAGATTTGGCAAGAGTTGGGGGTACCGCCGTGGCAACGGGAGCGTATTCCGCTACTCTACTTTGGCGAACAATTAATTGCTGCGGCTGGAGTGTTTGTGGCTCAGGCAGGCCAGGCAAAAGAAGGCGAACCTTGTTGGTACCTAAATTGGACCAACGCGGAATAATAAAATAACAACACGCAGAACAGTCTATTTTGAGGAGCAATGATGAAATTAGTCGTCAGTATAATGATGTTATGGGGATTGAGTAGTTTCTCGGCGTTGGCAAAAAATGATATCGAAGCGGGGCGAGTTAAGTCTGCCAGTTGTGTGGCTTGTCATGGTGCACAAGGTAAGGTTTCGGTGCCGATGTATCCTAATCTGGCTGGGCAAAATGCCATGTATTTAGAACAATCATTAAAAGCGTATAAAAAAGGAGAGCGTACTGGTGGGCAAGCTGGAGTGATGCAGGCTTATGTTGTGCCTTTAACCGACGAGGATTTCTCTGATTTGGCGGCTTACTATGCCAGTTTAAAACCTTGATTCGGTTTGGTCTGCCCTGAATGCAAAACGGGCCACTCTTCAGCGGCCCGTCATCAATATAATGGGATGAAGCTATGATGCACTCACCACAACAGTCCCTATCTCGGGGTGACTGAAGCTGGCAATATAGTCCAGACGCAACTCGCGCATTGTTCCTTCTTGCTCGATAATTAGGTATTCGACCTTTTTTCTCAGCAGCAGATCGCTGGCTTTACCTTCTACGATCTCACCGCCTCTCAACTTCAACGTCAGTATCAGGTGATGTTGGCAGGCGAGCTCTAGATTATCGTAGTCATCACAATTGATGGGTTGATACTCTTCACTCATCGACATAATCGCTCACCAATAAGTTAGCGGCGGCAAAGGCCGCCTGTTCTCTAACGGAGGACGGTAGTGCGTCGTTAGCCGCAACTTCGTCCAATGCTTTCAATACACAGCGCAATGCGTCTGGTACGTAACCCAGATCGCCACTTCCAATTTGGGCATAAAAACGGCGTACTAATTCACAGTATTGCTGCACAGTAATCCTCCTGGAAAAGTTTAACCCAGTAGATTCTCAGCGGAAGCGACACACTGTCAACCTACGAAGATAAACTCTGAACTTATAAGGACTATAGCACAGGAGTGATAGAGATATTAGAGTGTGGCACAAGGTTTCTTTTTCGCATTGATGCCACTAATCGTTCTCTTTATGCAGGGTTGGCTGGCTGCTGGCAGACTGGATCAAGTACACTGTCTGCCAGATAATTAAGAGGTCACCCATGGCACTAAAAGCAACCATCCATAAAGCTGCTGTTAACATTGCGGATATGGATCGTAATTTTTTTCAGGATGTTAACCTGACTATCGCGCAGCACCCCTCCGAAACTGACCAACGTATGATGCTGAGGTTACTCGCATGGATCTGCCATGCTGATGAGCGTTTGCAGTTTACTAAAGGTCTGAGCGCTGACGATGAGCCGGAGATTTGGCGTCATAATGACCATAACGGTATTGAATTGTGGGTTGAGCTGGGGTTACCAGAGGAGAAACGTCTGCGTAAAGCCTGTAATCAGTCACAGCAAGTGGTGCTGTATGCCTACAGTGAACGCGCCGCCAAGGTGTGGTGGCCACAAGCCCGAGATAAGTTATCCGGGCACCGTAATTTGCGGGTGCGCTTCTTGGGTGATGAACAAATGGCCAAGTTGGCGGCACTTGCGAATCGTAATATGTCGTTACAGGCTACGTTGCAAGAGGGAACTATTTGGTTGTCGGATGCTCAGAATAATCTGGAAATTAGTTTTGATGAATGGCAAGGCGACGGGCAATAAGCGTGCTGATTATATCTAATTATGTCAGTCTACCTGACAGTGAGATTGAGCTGACGGCGATCCGGGCGCAGGGCGCGGGGGGACAGCACGTCAATAAAACCTCAACTGCCATTCATTTGCGCTTTGACATTAAGGCTTCAAGCCTGCCAGAGTACTATAAAGAAAGGTTATTATTGCTAAATAGCCATTTGATGACGGCAGAGGGTGTCGTTATCATCAAAGCGCAAGAATACCGCAGTCAAGATATGAACCGCGAAGCGGCATTGGCGCGGCTGGTGGCATTAATCCATCAGGCAATGGTGGTAGAAAAGGCTCGTCGGGCGACAAAACCGACCAAAGGCTCAAAAATAAGGCGAGTCGAGGGCAAAGTCCGCAAAGGTGCGACCAAAGCACTGCGCGGCAAAATACATCAGGAGTGATGCCATTATTTAGCCTGTGATTTATACATTGTGACTAATGTGGCTTCATTCCTTATATATCGGACACAGTATGGGAGAATGACTGTGAAAAAATTAACAATAACGCTATTTTTGGCAGTAGGTGCACTGTCATTATTAGGTTGCAACAATCGACATCAACCGGTTGAACAGGCTTTACAACCTATGCAGCAAAGCTATCAGGGCGTATTACCCTGCGCGGATTGCAGTGGTTTGGATACCTCACTGTTCCTTGATAGCGATGGGACTTTTATCCTGAAGGAAATTTATCGTGGCACTGCTCATGCTGGCGATAACAACGAGAGCGATCAAACCTTTGCTGAATACGGTCAGTGGGCGCGTACTGCTGATAAGTTGGTACTTACTAATGGGCAAGGGGAGAAACGCTACTTTCGGCCGGTAGGTAAAAATCTGGTGATGCTCGACCAACAAGGATTGGCGATTCAGTCAGCATTGAATTATCAGCTTACCCCGAGTGATCAGCCGTTACCCAAAACGCCGATGCCGTTGAGCGGTATGTATAAGTATTTTGCTGATGCTGCCGTATTTACCGATTGTGCTACCGGCCGAACCTTCCCAGTCGAGAATAATATTGCACTGGAAACCGGATATTTAAAAGCCCGTAAAAAGGTCGGTGAACCGGTATTTTTAACCCTTAATGGCCATTTTGATGTGCGACCATCGATGGAAGAAGGGCAATCAGACAAAACGCTGATTCCGGCTGATAACATTAAGTTTAATGCCAGTAAGAGTTGCGGCAGTAAATAGAATCTATCCGTTGCTGCAATAAAAAGCCGCTGGTAGTGAGTTAACTATCCAGCGGCTCAGCGGTTTACTTAGGCTCAATTAGCGCTTGATTTGGCCCAGCAGGAACTCAATGATTTCGCTGGTTTTAATCATCTGCTTCTCACCAATACGGCGGTTTTTATATTCCACCTCTTCGCTGTCGAGATTGCGGTCACCAATCACGATATTGTGTGGCACGCCAATCAGCTCCATATCGGCAAACATCACGCCTGGGCGTTCTTTGCGGTCATCGAGAATCACGTCAATACCATGGGAACGCAGAGTGGCATACAGCTCTTCCGCCAACTCTTTCACGCGGAAAGATTTGTGCATATTCATTGGCAAAATGGCTACCTGGAACGGTGCAATCGCATCCGGCCAAATAATGCCACGGTCGTCATGATTCTGCTCAATGGCCGCTGCTACTACACGGGATACGCCAATACCGTAACAACCCATGGTCATCACTTGGTTACGGCCATCTTCGCCCTGAACCGTGGCTTTCATCGCTTCCGAGTATTTAGTGCCTAGCTGGAAGATATGACCGACTTCAATACCACGCTTGATAAGTAATGTGCCTTTGCCATCAGGGCTGATATCGCCTTCAACCACATTACGTAAATCGGCAATTTGTGGCAGCGGTAAGTCACGCTCCCAATTAATACCAAAGTAGTGTTTGCCGTCGATATTCGCGCCAGCACCAAAATCACTCATCGCTGCCACACTGCGGTCAATCACGATTGGCAACTGCAAATTAACCGGGCCTAATGACCCTGGACCTGCGCCAATCACTGCACGAATCTCTTCTTCGCTGGCAAAGGTCAGTGGTTTGGCGACTTGTAGCAGTTTCTCTGCTTTAATCTCATTGAGTTCATGATCACCGCGAACCAGCAACGCAACCAGCTTGTGACCACTCTCTTCGTGAGCATGCACCAATAAGGTTTTCACTGTTTTCACTATTGGAAGGTTGAACTGCTCGACCAATTCAGCGATGGTTTTTGCATTCGGGGTATCAATGATACGCAGCTCTTCCGTGGCGCTAGCCCGTGGTTCACCAGGAGCCACTGCTTCAGCAAACTCAATATTAGCGGCATAATCAGAACCGGTTGAGAACACAATGTCGTCTTCGCCACTCTCGGCCAGCACTTGGAATTCATGCGATGCACTGCCACCAATTGAACCGGTATCTGCCAGAACTGCACGGAAATTCAGATCCATACGAGAGAAAATCTTACTGTAGGCCGCATACATCGCGTCGTAAGTTTCCTGCAACGATTCCTGAGTGGTATGGAAAGAGTAAGCATCTTTCATCAGGAACTCGCGAGCACGCATCACGCCGAAACGTGGGCGAACTTCATCACGAAACTTGGTCTGGATTTGGAAAAAATTCAGCGGCAACTGTTTGTAAGAGTTGATCTCACCGCGAATCAGGTCAGTAATTACTTCTTCATGAGTTGGACCGAGCACAAAAGGGCGTTCGCCGCGATCGACAAAACGCAATAGCTCAGGACCATACTGTTCCCAGCGACCACTCTCCTGCCACAAATCAGCCGGTTGTACGACGGGCATTGAAACCTCAATAGCACCGGCGTTATTCATTTCTTCTCGCACGATGTTTTCGACTTTCTTCAACACCCTAACTCCGGTCGGTAACCAGGTATAAAGACCTGATGCCAGTTTACGGATCATCCCGGCACGAAGCATCAGTTGGTGACTGATCACTTCAGCATCGGCAGGTGTCTCCTTTAGAGTGGAGAGCAGATATTGGCTAGTACGCATGATGTTTTGGTTCCATTAGCACTGCAACAAGTAGAGGCAGTCCAAAAAGTAAAAAGTGGTTTAGTTTACCAGCGAGTACGGGTTGTCAAAAGAGAACTGGCTGAAATTTAGCGTGGGTCGAGCGACAACACTTCTGTTTGCTGGCCCATAACCCGCCAACGCACATTAAATTCCAGCAACAGAACCGCGTATTCACGACTTTCATTATCGTCTTTACGGTAGGCTGGGCGGGGGTCTTGTGCCAAAACCTGGCTGATAAAACGCCGCAAATGTGGATAACGCGTCTGCTGCTGTACTAACTGTTGCTCAGCGGTGGCGGAGAAACACACCGGCATATCTGCATCTGGGGCTGTCTGCGCAAAACCAGCGCGCGCCAGTGGCTGGCTCTCTGCAAAAGGCAGATAGGGTTTAATGTCAATCACCGGGGTACCATCAACCAGATCCAGACTACCCAACTCCAGAATCACCTCTGCGCCCTGGCAACGTATCCCTTTCAGCTCAATCAACGACATGCCGATAGGATTTGGCCGGAAAGTGGAGCGAGTGGCAAATACGCCCATCCGTGTATTACCGCCTAAACGTGGCGGGCGAACCGTCGGACGCCAACCCCCCGCCATGGTTTGATGGAAAACGAACATCACCCATACATGACTGAAGTCAGATAACCCACGCACGGCTTCCGGCTGATTATAGGGAGCCACTAACTGTAACTCACCACCGCCATCTTCAATTAGACCGGGCTGTCTTGGCACCGCAAACTTTTCTTTATAGGGTGAGCGAATCACCCCGATCTGATTGAAGGAAAATACACTCATTTTGATGAAACGTTCAGTGCAGAACCTTGGCACACCGCTTGTTGATAGCAGCCAGGAACGCCACTTTGTATTTCACATCCGTGTAGCAGCACCGCATTGGCTTTCATATAAGAAGCACGGGTCTGCATTCTCTTACGGGCGGTGGCGATACTGGCTGGAGAGTCCTGAACGGTAGATTGGCAAGACTCACCGGATACTTCGCCTAAGTCGCGGAAAGGCTTGCCAACAAGTTCTTCAGCACTTTTATAAAGTTTTACCGGTGCCGGACGAGGGGCTGCCGTTGGGCTGGGTTTAGTCACCGGAGGTGGTTGCTTAACCGGACTTTCTGTGGTGGATGGCTTTGATTGAAGCATGGAGCATCCAGTTAGCGAAAGTGCTAACAGACACAGAGGTAACGCACGCATAGAGATTCCTCAGCCTTTTTTATTTAAGAGGCGCTATTGAAGCAATCTATGATGCAAATAACAAGACGGGCCATAGCCCGTCTTGCAATATATTTAGCAAACACTGATTTTAGCTAACGCCATATTCAGCAAAATAGCCAATTAACACTTACCAGCCTTTTACTGCACCACCGTTGAATGCTTTGTTTGCTGCATCGTAAACTTCATCAGACTGATATGCCTGAACGAATTTCTTCACGTTTTCCGCATCTTTATTGTCTTCGCGGGCTACGATCAGATTGACGTAAGGTGACTCTTTATCTTCCACGAACAAGCCATCTTTAGCAGGTGTTAAGCCAATCTGGCTGGCGTAGGTGGTATTGATAATCGCCAAGGCGATTTGTTGGTCATCCAAAGAACGTGGTAACTGAGGGGCTTCCAGTTCAACCAGTTTCAGGTTTTTAGGATTCTCAACCACATCCAACACGGTTGGCAGCAGACCAACGCCGTCTTTCAGTTTAATCAGACCCACTTTTTGCAGCAGCAACAGAGAACGGCCCAGATTGGTCGGGTCATTTGGCAGTGCAACCTGAGAACCTGGTTGTAACTCTTCCAATGATTTGATTTTCTTAGAGTAACCAGCAATTGGATAAACGAATGAGTTACCCACAGACACTAACTTGTAGCCACGATCTTTAATTTGCTGATCCAGATAAGGCTTGTGCTGGAAGGCATTCAGGTCAATATCACCTTTGCTCAATGCTTCGTTTGGCAATACATAGTCGTTAAAGGTAACCAGTTCAACATCCAGACCATATTTATCTTTTGCCACTTTTTGAGCAACTTCAGCAACTTGTTGCTCGGCACCCACAATGACACCAACTTTAATGTGGTTTGGATCTTTCTCTGCCGGGCCGCAACCCACCAGAGCCAAGGTACCAATCAGTGCACTGACTGCCGCGATAGATTTGAATTTTAAAGACATATCCCTTCCTCTATAGACATTCGTTAAGATGCGCCGCTGTGTGAGGCAGTCGCTATACCCTTGGTACTTGGCGCTGCAGGGTTGTTAGCAACTTTCACTTACCTGAATCACTTACTTGAATAAGCTTATCGGGATATGTTCGCTTGCCGCCTACCTGCAACATCAATTCCTTTGGGTAATTGATGTGTTAAGAACTATTTGTGGGTAACGGCTTTTACGATCCGATCGCCACTGAACTGAATCAGGTAAACCAAAATTACTAATAATACTAATACAGTATTCATTACCGTGGCGTTATAGCCAATGTAACCATACTGATAACCGATCTGGCCTAAGCCACCGGCACCGACTGCACCACCCATCGCGGAATAACCGACCAGGGTAATTAATGTAATAGTGGCGGCATTCACCAAGCCGGGTAGGGCTTCGGGCAACAACACCTTTTTAATAATTTGCATTGGGGTCGCTCCCATCGCACGGGCAGCCTCAACCAAACCAGATGGAATCTCTAGTAGGGCATTCTCCACCATACGAGCAATAAAGGGGGCTGCACCGACCGTTAGTGGCACAATCGCCGCCTGTAACCCAATCGATGTACCGACAATCATTCGAGTGAATGGAATCATCCACACCAATAAGATAATAAAAGGTATGGAACGGAAAATATTCACAACTCCAGACAGGGTGCGGTAAATCTTATTGTTAGCGATAATTTGCCCTGGGCGGGTGACATACAGCAGCACCCCAACCGGTAGCCCTAGCACAAAGCCAAAGAAACCAGACACAAAAGTCATCATTAGAGTTTCCCAGACGCCTCGGCCCATTAACCACATCATTGCCTCAGACATAACCCAGAACCTCTACTTTTACATGATGATCTTGCAAAAACTTGATGGCAGCGAGGCCATCCTGATCGTCGCCATGCAGTTCTGCTAACATGACACCAAACTTAACGCCACCGGCATAATCCATCTGCGAACTGAGAATCCCGATATCAATATTGAAACGGCGCACCGCTTGTGAAATGAGTGGTGCGTCAACGGACTGACCGGTGAACTCCAATTTCAGCAGTGGAACGCGATCTGCAGTTGGTTCCTGCGTCATACGCTGGGCGTAATCTTCTGGAATATCCAAATGGAGTGTTGATTGGATAAATTGTTGCGCCAGCGGAGTTTTCGGATGCGAGAACACTTCACTGACACTGTCTTTCTCAATCAATTTGCCTTCACTTATTACAGCAACCTGATCACAGATGCGTTTCACCACATCCATTTCATGAGTAATAAGCAAAATAGTCAGCCCCAGACGACGATTAATGTCCTTAAGTAGCTCCAGAATCGAACGAGTGGTTGCCGGGTCTAATGCGCTGGTGGCTTCATCGCACAACAAGACTTTTGGATTACTGGCTAAAGCACGCGCGATAGCAACACGCTGCTTCTGACCGCCCGACAAGTTAGCCGGGTAAGCATCTTGCTTATCCGCTAAACCGACCAGATCCAACAGTTCGGTAACTCTCTTCTTTATATCTGCGCGTGACGTGTTATCCAGCTCAAGAGGCAACGCAATATTGCCATACACCGTGCGAGATGACAGTAAATTGAAATGCTGAAAAATCATGCCGATTTGACGACGCGCGCGCGTCAGTTCACCTTCAGATAAGGTTGTCAGATCTTGCCCATCAACCAGAACCTGGCCGCTGGTAGGGCGCTCTAACATATTGGCACAGCGAATCAGTGTACTTTTACCCGCACCTGATGCACCGATAACGCCATAAATTTGTCCAGCAGGGACGTGTAGACTCACGTCTGTAAGTGCGGTAATAGTGTGCGAACCCTGTTGGAACACTTTGCTGATGTGAGAAAGTTTAATCATATTATTCTTATTTTATCGTCGTTTCCGTGGCTAGATAAAAAGTAAACTTCAGCGGAACCAAAGTATAGATTGGATGTTAAGGCGTCTAGACGGCCAAGTCAACTGGCAACACCGATTCTCTTCCATTCTCAATCGGTAATGAAACATGCGATACTAGTGGGGTTTACAGCCCTCAGGAGCAGATAAGTGACTCAGCCCGTCCCCGCAATATTTTTAGATCGTGATGGTACAATTAATGTTGATCACGGTTATGTCCACGAAATTGATAACTTCCAGTTTATAGACGGTGTTATTGATGCTTGTCGTGAATTGAAAGAAATGGGTTTCGCTTTGGTATTGGTAACCAATCAATCAGGTATTGCACGCGGTATGTTTACCGAAGAGCAATTTGTAAGTCTCACCGAGTGGATGGATTGGTCTCTGGCTGACCGTGGTGTTGACCTGGACGGCATCTACTTCTGTCCGCATCACCCCGATGGCAGTGTAGCGGAGTTCAGTGAAACATGTGAATGCCGTAAACCGCTGCCTGGCATGTTACTGCAAGCACAAAGCGAATTGAACATTGATATGGCTTCTTCTTATATGGTTGGTGACAAAATTGAAGATATGCAGGCAGCATTAGCGGCTAATGTCGGCACTAAAGTGTTAGTTCGCACTGGTAAGCCTGTTAGCGCAGAAGGAGAGGCGCTAGCTGATTGGGTGCTAAATAGTCTGGCTGACCTGCCAAAAGCGATAAAAACGCGTCATAAGTAGTCTTTGCGTTCAAATAATCAGCAGTTGGAAAAAACTTTAAGATAAACTCTTGCCATTCTGAGGCGGCTCCCTATAATGCGCATCCATCGACACGGCGCTGTGAGCAACTTCACAGAGTGGCCGGGAAGAACAGAGAAAATTAACTGATTAAGTGGTTGACTCTGTAGTGGGAAAGCGTATTATCTGCCTCCCGCGTTACCGTAAGATTCGCCGAAAGGCAAACGGGTAACGAACGCTCTTTAACAATTTATCAGACAATCTGTGTGGGCACTCGCAAGACGATATCGAAGCCTGTTTCGGCAGGCAGAAGAAATATCAAAGTCTTGAAGAGTGACCAAAGCAGTACACATTTGAACTTCGGTTCGAATGCTTATTTGCAGAAAGTAATCTTTGAGCATCGCTGCTTTTATTAGCAGCAAATCAAACAAATCTTAAATTGAAGAGTTTGATCATGGCTCAGATTGAACGCTGGCGGCAGGCCTAACACATGCAAGTCGAGCGGCAGCGGGAAGTAGTTTACTACTTTGCCGGCGAGCGGCGGACGGGTGAGTAATGTCTGGGAAACTGCCTGATGGAGGGGGATAACTACTGGAAACGGTAGCTAATACCGCATGACCTCGCAAGAGCAAAGTGGGGGACCTTAGGGCCTCACGCCATCGGATGTGCCCAGATGGGATTAGCTAGTAGGTGGGGTAATGGCTCACCTAGGCGACGATCCCTAGCTGGTCTGAGAGGATGACCAGCCACACTGGAACTGAGACACGGTCCAGACTCCTACGGGAGGCAGCAGTGGGGAATATTGCACAATGGGCGCAAGCCTGATGCAGCCATGCCGCGTGTGTGAAGAAGGCCTTCGGGTTGTAAAGCACTTTCAGCGAGGAGGAAGGCAATCGTGTTAATAGCACGGTTGATTGACGTTACTCGCAGAAGAAGCACCGGCTAACTCCGTGCCAGCAGCCGCGGTAATACGGAGGGTGCAAGCGTTAATCGGAATTACTGGGCGTAAAGCGCACGCAGGCGGTTTGTTAAGTCAGATGTGAAATCCCCGCGCTTAACGTGGGAACTGCATTTGAAACTGGCAAGCTAGAGTCTTGTAGAGGGGGGTAGAATTCCAGGTGTAGCGGTGAAATGCGTAGAGATCTGGAGGAATACCGGTGGCGAAGGCGGCCCCCTGGACAAAGACTGACGCTCAGGTGCGAAAGCGTGGGGAGCAAACAGGATTAGATACCCTGGTAGTCCACGCTGTAAACGATGTCGACTTGGAGGTTGTGCCCTTGAGGCGTGGCTTCCGGAGCTAACGCGTTAAGTCGACCGCCTGGGGAGTACGGCCGCAAGGTTAAAACTCAAATGAATTGACGGGGGCCCGCACAAGCGGTGGAGCATGTGGTTTAATTCGATGCAACGCGAAGAACCTTACCTACTCTTGACATCCACAGAACTTAGCAGAGATGCTTCGGTGCCTTCGGGAACTGTGAGACAGGTGCTGCATGGCTGTCGTCAGCTCGTGTTGTGAAATGTTGGGTTAAGTCCCGCAACGAGCGCAACCCTTATCCTTTGTTGCCAGCACGTAATGGTGGGAACTCAAGGGAGACTGCCGGTGATAAACCGGAGGAAGGTGGGGATGACGTCAAGTCATCATGGCCCTTACGAGTAGGGCTACACACGTGCTACAATGGCAGATACAAAGTGAAGCGAACTCGCGAGAGCAAGCGGACCACATAAAGTCTGTCGTAGTCCGGATTGGAGTCTGCAACTCGACTCCATGAAGTCGGAATCGCTAGTAATCGTAGATCAGAATGCTACGGTGAATACGTTCCCGGGCCTTGTACACACCGCCCGTCACACCATGGGAGTGGGTTGCAAAAGAAGTAGGTAGCTTAACCTTCGGGAGGGCGCTTACCACTTTGTGATTCATGACTGGGGTGAAGTCGTAACAAGGTAACCGTAGGGGAACCTGCGGTTGGATCACCTCCTTACCTAACGATACGCATTGCGCAGTGTCCACACAGATTGTCTGATGAATGTAAATGAGCAAGAGCACCTGTTGATGTTGTGAGTTTCGACTCATGCTGATGCGAAACGGTTAGATCTCGGTTTAATCGGAACTTCGTGTCCCCATCGTCTAGAGGCCTAGGACACTGCCCTTTCACGGCTGTAACAGGGGTTCGAATCCCCTTGGGGACGCCACTCCGATAATGTGTGAAAGACATTATCAACTGAATATCTTAAAGATGACTTTAACGAGTCGTGTTTAAGATATTGCTCTTTAACAATCTGGAACAAGCTGAAAATTGAAACAATACAGCTGAAACTTATCTCTCCGTAGAATGACTGAGGTAAGGATTAACCTGTATTAGAGTCTCTCAAATAATCGCAATGCCAATGTGCATTCTAATGAAGAGAGTCGCGTGAGCTAAGTGAAGGCAAGGCGTACGGCACAGAGGAAGCGGAGTGAACTTCATGTTCATGAGCATTCCGAGTACCGCACAACGCTGTATTCACGACGCGCAACCGACTTGAACATAAGAAACACCTTTGGGTTGTGAGGTTAAGCGACTAAGCGTACACGGTGGATGCCTAGGCAGTCAGAGGCGATGAAGGGCGTGCTAATCTGCGAAAAGCGTCGGTAAGCTGATATGAAGCGTTACAACCGACGATACCCGAATGGGGAAACCCAGTGCAATTCGTTGCACTATTGCATGGTGAATACATAGCCATGCAAGGCGAACCGGGGGAACTGAAACATCTAAGTACCCCGAGGAAAAGAAATCAACCGAGATTCCCCCAGTAGCGGCGAGCGAACGGGGAAGAGCCCAGAGTCTGAATCAGTTTGTGTGTTAGTGGAAGCGTCTGGAAAGTCGCACGGTACAGGGTGATAGTCCCGTACACCAAAACACACTTGCTGTGAACTCGATGAGTAGGGCGGGACACGTGACATCCTGTCTGAATATGGGGGGACCATCCTCCAAGGCTAAATACTCCTGACTGACCGATAGTGAACCAGTACCGTGAGGGAAAGGCGAAAAGAACCCCGGCGAGGGGAGTGAAATAGAACCTGAAACCGTGTACGTACAAGCAGTGGGAGCCTACTTTGTTGGGTGACTGCGTACCTTTTGTATAATGGGTCAGCGACTTATATTTTGTAGCAAGGTTAACCGAATAGGGGAGCCGTAGGGAAACCGAGTCTTAACTGGGCGTCTAGTTGCAAGGTATAGACCCGAAACCCGGTGATCTAGCCATGGGCAGGTTGAAGGTTGGGTAACACTAACTGGAGGACCGAACCGACTAATGTTGAAAAATTAGCGGATGACTTGTGGCTGGGGGTGAAAGGCCAATCAAACCGGGAGATAGCTGGTTCTCCCCGAAAGCTATTTAGGTAGCGCCTCGTGAACTCATCTTCGGGGGTAGAGCACTGTTTCGGCTAGGGGGTCATCCCGACTTACCAAACCGATGCAAACTCCGAATACCGAAGAATGTTATCACGGGAGACACACGGCGGGTGCTAACGTCCGTCGTGAAGAGGGAAACAACCCAGACCGCCAGCTAAGGTCCCAAAGTCATGGTTAAGTGGGAAACGATGTGGGAAGGCATAGACAGCCAGGATGTTGGCTTAGAAGCAGCCATCATTTAAAGAAAGCGTAATAGCTCACTGGTCGAGTCGGCCTGCGCGGAAGATGTAACGGGGCTAAACCATGCACCGAAGCTGCGGCAGCGACACTTAGGTGTTGTTGGGTAGGGGAGCGTTCTGTAAGCCGTTGAAGGTGACTTGTGAGGGTTGCTGGAGGTATCAGAAGTGCGAATGCTGACATAAGTAACGATAATGCGGGTGAAAAACCCGCACGCCGGAAGACCAAGGGTTCCTGTCCAACGTTAATCGGGGCAGGGTGAGTCGACCCCTAAGGCGAGGCTGAAAAGCGTAGTCGATGGGAAACAGGTTAATATTCCTGTACTTGGTGTTACTGCGAAGGGGGGACGGAGAAGGCTAGGCTAGCCGGGCGACGGTTGTCCCGGTTTAAGCATGTAGGCGGAGTGACTTGGTAAATCCGGTTGCTTATCAACGCTGAGGTGTGATGACGAGCCACTACGGTGGTGAAGTAGTTGATGCCAAGCTTCCAGGAAAAGCCTCTAAGCATCAGGTAACATTAAATCGTACCCCAAACCGACACAGGTGGTCAGGTAGAGAATACTCAGGCGCTTGAGAGAACTCGGGTGAAGGAACTAGGCAAAATGGTGCCGTAACTTCGGGAGAAGGCACGCTGGCATTAGGTAATGGGACTTGCTCCCGGCGCCGAAGCCAGTCGCAGATACCAGCTGGCTGCAACTGTTTAATAAAAACACAGCACTGTGCAAACACGAAAGTGGACGTATACGGTGTGACGCCTGCCCGGTGCTGGAAGGTTAATTGATGGGGTCAGCCGCAAGGCGAAGCTCTTGATCGAAGCCCCAGTAAACGGCGGCCGTAACTATAACGGTCCTAAGGTAGCGAAATTCCTTGTCGGGTAAGTTCCGACCTGCACGAATGGCGTAATGATGGCCAGGCTGTCTCCACCCGAGACTCAGTGAAATTGAACTCGCTGTGAAGATGCAGTGTACCCGCGGCAAGACGGAAAGACCCCGTGAACCTTTACTATAGCTTGACACTGAACATTGAGCCTTGATGTGTAGGATAGGTGGGAGGCATCGAAGTGTGGACGCCAGTCTGCATGGAGCCAACCTTGAAATACCACCCTTTAATGTTTGATGTTCTAACTCGGCCCCGTGATCCGGGGTGAGGACAGTGTCTGGTGGGTAGTTTGACTGGGGCGGTCTCCTCCCAAAGAGTAACGGAGGAGCACGAAGGTTAGCTAATCACGGTCGGACATCGTGAGGTTAGTGCAAAGGCATAAGCTAGCTTGACTGCGAGAGTGACGGCTCGAGCAGGTACGAAAGTAGGTCTTAGTGATCCGGTGGTTCTGAATGGAAGGGCCATCGCTCAACGGATAAAAGGTACTCCGGGGATAACAGGCTGATACCGCCCAAGAGTTCATATCGACGGCGGTGTTTGGCACCTCGATGTCGGCTCATCACATCCTGGGGCTGAAGTAGGTCCCAAGGGTATGGCTGTTCGCCATTTAAAGTGGTACGCGAGCTGGGTTTAGAACGTCGTGAGACAGTTCGGTCCCTATCTGCCGTGGGCGTTGGAAGATTGAGAGGGGCTGCTCCTAGTACGAGAGGACCGGAGTGGACGAATCACTGGTGTTCGGGTTGTCATGCCAATGGCATTGCCCGGTAGCTAAATTCGGAAGAGATAACCGCTGAAAGCATCTAAGCGGGAAACTTGCCTCGAGATGAGTCTTCCCTGGGGCTTTAAGCCCCCTGAAGGAACGTTAAAGACTATGACGTTGATAGGCTGGGTGTGTAAGTGCAGCGATGCATTGAGCTAACCAGTACTAATGATCCGTGAGGCTTAACCTTACAACACCAAAGGTGTTTTAGATTTGAGAGATAGAAATTTTCAGCGAAGTTCCGAGATTGGGCTGGCTGGCTGTGTGGAGACATATAGCGGGTTTAGTTTAGACAGAATTTGCCTGGCGGCCTTAGCGCGGTGGTCCCACCTGATCCCATGCCGAACTCAGAAGTGAAACGCCGTAGCGCCGATGGTAGTGTGGGGTCTCCCCATGCGAGAGTAGGACACTGCCAGGCATCAAACACGAGTTACCAGAGTGACATCTGGTAACTAACAAAATCGCTTAGAGCGGTTTTTCACAGCGCGGAGCGCTGGCCCTGTCAAGGGTAAGTATCGGGAAGATACGCGTAAAAGAATCGGTGGAGCGGTAGTTCAGTTGGTTAGAATACCTGCCTGTCACGCAGGGGGTCGCGGGTTCGAGCCCCGTCCGTTCCGCCACTTATTGCAAAACCCTGGATCTCTGATTCAGGGTTTTTTGCATTGTAATTTTTATATATTGTTGATCTGCTGGATATATTTCTGCGACAAAACCCAACCACAACTCTCTTATTGTCAGTTTGCGACTCCACCATCTGGCTCTCTGTGCTATTTATAATTTTAATTCAATGGGTTATTTACCACACTTTTAACAGAACAGAATGGTTAAGAGCAGCCTGGATACACTATAGGAATAAGGAAATATCGATTCTTGATGGGGTAAGCCCTCAGACAGAGGGCTTAATGTTATGCGGGTTCTTTACGGCAAATTAATAATGTATGCCCAATACCAAGACCATCAATATCTTTCTCAACGTAGAATCCAGCGGTAGATAAGCACTGGTAAAAAGTATCTGAATGATAAAAACGGCTATTACCGTTAGCCATACATGTAAAATAAAGAGATGAGGCATTCAAACTGAATGCACCAGCTTCAAATTGTTGCCTATCCCAAAATATCTCCATGATGCATACGTAACTATCGGGCTTCATTGCATGATGAATAAGCTTAAGAATATGGACGATTCGTTCTTCACTAAAGCAGTCTAGAAACTGACTCATCCACCAAACGTCTGCTTCTGCTGGCAATCGATCAGCTAATAACAGATCCACAGGATATGTACTGATACGGTCTCTATAGCCTTTGCTTTTGACGTTCTCGTTAGCTAAGACTAACTGTTGTGGCAAATCCAGCAATGTTATTTTCACATCAGGGTCATAGGCCGCACACTGTAAAGCCCACTTCCCAGTATTTGCACCAATGTCATATATATGTTTTGGTTCAAGATCAAAAATAGCTTTTAGCGCAAGCTGAAAGGCATTATCGGAATAAAAATGATCAAAGGCGAACCAACTTTCACGTGCGGCAGTCGGCAACTCGCTTAGTGCAGGGTAAATAGTAGGCCATTCACCAAATACGGATAATCCGGCTGGCTTTCCTGTCTCTAGTGCTTCTTTTAGATTGAATAAACCCTGATAACAAACGTCCTGAGTGAAGTCCATATTTACGCGGGTCATTTGATCATGCAATAAGTAGTGACCGACCTTGCCCAGATAAAATCGGTTTTCCTGTTGGTAGAGGATATTACCGCTAAGCCCCATGTCTAGCAGGATGCTGATTGCATATCGGCTTAGTGTGCAATGAGTCTGAAGCTCATCGAGTGTAATACCACCTTTACCTGATTTATCTAATGCAGCTAAAATTCCTGACTCTCTCAGGTTAAGCGCAGCTTGAAATAGCATAGGGGCAAAAGCTATTTTCTGAGCTTCAGTGATTGCCGCCAAAGCACTAATTTGGTCTTTATCATATCCGTAGCGCAAGCTTACGTCCTCGTAATTCAGGTAATAGCTCACCATTTAGCATTATTCAGCTTTAATGGTGAGCATAAAATTAAGATAACTATTTGTTATATAATGTTTTTATATTGACAGGCGATTTAGTTGAATCTGGATATCTTTATTCAAGTTAGCGATCCAGCGATTATATTTTGAGTGTATTTTCCCATTTTTGGCATCCATGTTAGTACTGCCAATATATTTGATTTGGTAATTATTAGCATTGTAATTAATTTGGATTTCAACAGTGTGATCGCGATTTATTAACTTCCCGTTAATCACGCCTTCAGCGCCAGGTATCATTACCCAACCACGGTTTATCCCACCAGCCAGAATCGCTTTTTGTACTTCTGAAGTCGTGTGACTACCAATTATCGTTTGGTTAACGTTTTGGATAGGCGTCGTACCTGCACATCCAACAATAAATGTGATAGATACCAACCCGACCAAGAGTGCTTTTAATAGTTTCATGATGATCCAATTAATTAATGATTTTCATGTTAACCCATGATAGGAGTAACGGAAGAATGCTAAATAGCAGAGATAAAATACTCTGACTTATTCTAATACACAAATATTCTTATGTTTGTTTTGTTTTAAATAAATGTAAAATTTATATTGTTATTTTGCGTCATTTTTTATTTTAAAATAATAATTATTTTTATTAAGTTTTTATCTAAAGAATGTTGAAGTTATGCCGATAAATAAAATATTTTACTTTTTAATTTTTTTAAAAATGCGATATGAATGGCCGATAATTAAACCAAAAGATAATAGATAAAGTTTTTAAATGCTTTTTACCTAAAAATAGAATAAATTATCTCGCTTTGCTGTCTGGAAGTTCTGATATCGTGGCTCATTCATTGAATGTATTGAACTGGCGTGCTTTGGCTCCTGGTATGGAGTCGCAAGAGCACTGGCTTGCCTGGGCACAGGAGGAGGCACTCTCGGCGACATGGCAAGGGGATTTACCCAAGTCATCGCATATCCCTATGATGTCCGCTAGAAGAATGAGTACAGGCAGCCGACTAGCTGTTGAAGCGGGGCTTTCGTTACTAGAGGAAGACACGGCTGATATGGCGATATTTACCAGTCGCCATGGGGAATTAGAGCGCACTTATAAAATATTGCAATCCCTCCATCAGCAGCAGAATATTTCGCCAACAGATTTTGCTATGTCAGTGCATAATACTGCCTCCGGCTGGTTAACTATCATGGCGAGCAATACCATGCCAGTGACGTCTCTTGCCGCAGGCATAGATAGTTTTCAACAAGGTATAGTCGAAGCTATGGGGATGCTGGCTTGCGGCGCTGAGCGTGTGTTATTGGTCGATTTCGATGGAGTAATGCCTGATTTTTATCATTCTCAGACTTCTCCAATAGGGTTGCCCTATGCCTTGGCATTAGTGTTAACCACCGGCGATGATTTACAGTGTGAACGTATTTCTAAGATTGATGTTAATAATTCTGAATTGCCTCAGGGTCTTAGTTTTTTACGTAATTGGTTGAGCAAAAAGGGTTCTTTCGTTATACAAGGCCAGCATAATAATTGGCACTGGAGTCAGTGATGGACAGTTCTCTTGCAGTACAAACTGCACCCCAACATTCTTCTTTGCTAAATCGGTTATGGCGAGTGGCTGCAACCGGTTTTTGTTTTGCACTTTTTGGCCTAGGTGGGCTGTTATTATCTATTCTATGGTTTACCTCTCTGCGCCTAATTGTTCGCTCTGAAGTAGTGCGTAACCAGATCACTCAGCAAAGTATTCGTTATAGTTTTCAACTGTTCTTGCGTATTGCTAAATTTCTGGGTGTTTTTGATTATCAAATAGAAAATAATGAGCTGTTTTGTGAGGACTCGGGGTGTCTGATTGTTGCTAACCATCCTAGCTTATTGGATTATGTGCTGTTGGCAGCACACATGCCAAGATGTGATTGTATTGTCAAAGAAGCGTTGTTAAATAATATATTTGTTTCCGGTGTGATTAAATCCGCAGGATACTTAGTTAATGCTGAATCAGATAAATTATTAGCACACTGTAAAGCGCG
This sequence comes from Yersinia sp. 2541 StPb PI, assembly GCF_052217145.1. Taxonomy (NCBI): domain Bacteria; kingdom Pseudomonadati; phylum Pseudomonadota; class Gammaproteobacteria; order Enterobacterales; family Yersiniaceae; genus Yersinia; species Yersinia sp. 2541 StPb PI. Next base: position 1,036,038 of record NZ_JAZGQB010000001.1, read on the forward strand.
TTTAGGCCGAGGAGGAAGTATCCTTATATTTCCTGAAGGGACCAGAACAACCGCAGGTTGTGCACTGAATTTGCAACGAGGAGCGGCGAATATCGCGCTACATAGTGGGTGTGATATTCGCGTAGTATATATTGATTGCAACCCACCAATGCTGACGAAAGAACTAAAATGGTATAATATACCGCCGGTAAAACCTCAATTTAATATTATTGTTCAAAATAAAATCAATAGTAATGACTTTATTCAAGATGGCGATTTATCGTTAGCACTTGCTGCACGACGACTTACTAAACATTTAACCTGTGCATTAATGCCTGAATCTAAGAGAAAGAGTTAATGGAATTACTAAGTTGTGAGATTAAACAGCTAATTATTGATGCCCTAAATCTGGAAGGTATGTCGGTGGATGATATTGACTCACAGGCTGCATTATTTGGTGACGGTTTAGGTTTAGATTCAATCGATGCGCTAGAACTGGGATTAGCACTCAAAAACCGATATAGCGTTGTACTCTCTGCTGAGAGTGAAGATATGCGTCAGCACTTTTATTCGGTAGAAACGCTCGCGAAATTTATTTCTCAACAGCGTAACTAACAGGATATTGTCATAATGGAAAAACAAGAAATTTATCAGCAAATTACAGCTCTTCTGGTTAAGCTATTTGAAATTGATGAAGCTGACATCAAACCAGAATCACGGCTTTATGAAGAGTTAGAGCTAGACAGTATTGATGCTGTCGATCTGGTTGTACATTTGCAGAAAGTGACGGGTAAAAAAATAATGCCGGAAATGTTCAAATCCGTTCGAACGGTTCAAGATATTGTCGATGCCGTCGATAATTTATTAAACACCAAGTCGTAAATGGTGAAATCAGGTGACAGCTAATCAGCGTAATTTATTCATTGGTCGCCTGACTGTTTTGCTCAAAATCCTCACCGTTATTGCACTTACAGCCTACCCACTGGCGGTATGGTTTGGTTTATCGCGCTGGGGAATGCAGGTATTAGCGCCAATATTGTTATTAATGTTTACATTGCGCCTCTTTGCCGTGCGCAGCAAAATTAAGCAACAACTTTGGTTAGGTAAAGCGCTGGCGCTTGCTGGCATTATTCTGTCTTTGGCAAGCTGGGGTTTAGGCAAGGCGCAGTGGTTGTTGTTTTATCCTGTCGCGGTAAACATCATTTTACTGGTGCTGTTTTCCTATTCTTTATTTCGCCCCCCACCCATCATTGAAAGATTGGCAAGGCTGTCCGAGCCTGAATTATCTTCCCGAGCGGTGGCTTATACCCGAAAGGTGACACAGGTATGGTGCGGATTTTTTGCAGTAAATGGCACTATTGCTCTGGCGACCTGTTTATACGGCAATATGCATATATGGGCTTTATATAACGGTGGCTTGAGCTATTTACTTATTGGTTCTTTGATGGGTCTGGAATGGATAATCAGGAAAAGGGTTCAACAGCAGTAAATCTACCCATGGCGAATTGGTTGGATCATTCTCGGGATGATGACCAGGTTATCGCCATGTGTGGCGCAAAGACCATAACCTTGAGTCAATTCAGGTGCGATGTTACCTATCTATTTAATAAAATTAATTTTTTACCCAATCAGTGCTGGGCATTATGTTTTGAAAATAGCTATTGGTTTACTGTTGCGCTGCTGGCTACGCTGTATTGCCAAAAAACGCCGGTAATTTTCGGCCATGCACGTGAGGCCGTTCTCAAAGAGCAATTGCATGAGTTTGATGGCCTGCTGACGGATCAATTACTGAATCTTGCCTGTCCAAGCGTTATAGTCGCAAGCCATGCCTCTAGTGAGACTGCCTATCATCCATTACCTGATTGGCCTTCTGCTGCGTCATTAATCCTCTTCACCTCGGGTTCTACGGGGGCTCCAAAAGCAGTCGTTAAATCTGTTGCGAGTTTGGATACCGAAAGCCATTGGCTGGCTGTTCAATGGGGAGGGCGCTTTGATAGAAAGAATAACCCATTAATTGTTGCGTCGGTGTCTCATCAACATTTATACGGGCTGACTTTTCGTATCTTTTTACCCCTCTCGCTGGGTATTCCCTTTCAGGCTGAGTTGATTGGTTATCATGAACAACTTCAGTCACTACCTGAATCTTGCTCACCAATATTTATTAGCAGTCCGGCATTTCTAAAGCGCATGGATACAAAATTGTCGCCGATTTTGTGTCGACAGATATTTTCCGCGGGCGGGCCGCTCAGTTATCAGGATGCGCAATCTACTTTAAATACACTGGGTACATTGCCAACAGAGATTTATGGTGCCACTGAAACCGGTGTTATTGCTTATCGCCACCAATCAGCACCTGAACAAGCATGGCAGTTTTTCTCCGGTGTCAGTTTGGACATCAACAGCGACAATACTTTCACTGTTTACTCTGCCTTGATACCTGAATCAACAGGTATACCAATGAGCGATATTATAGAGCTATCCGATAACCGGCAGCGTTTTTATCTGCTGGGGCGTAAAGATCGAATAGTTAAAATAGAAGAGAAGCGTGTTTCACTCACAGAGATAGAACAGCGCTTAATATCACTTCCTGAAATTGCAGATGCGACGGTATTGGTCTTAAGCCAAAACGAAAGAGTGAACATTGCTGCTGTTGTGGTATTGACCGACACAGGTAAAGAGCAACTTGCAGCAGAATCATTGAGGTCTTTTACTCAAAGCTTACGCAATACTTTGCGTCACTGGCTTGAGCCGGTCTCTGTTCCTCGTCGTTTACGTGTGATTGATGTTATCCCGCTGAATCCACAAGGGAAGCGTGATTATGCCCGCTTACAGGAGCTATTCTTATGATGTTGCCCGTCGTCGTCAGTCAGCAAATAACAGGTGATCATTTTGCCAGCATTGATCTCTTATTACCTGCTGATTTACTGTGGTTTAGTGGTCATTTCCCCACCTGTTCAATATTGCCCGGCGTCGCACAAATCAATTGGGTTATGCACTACGCCAATCAGTTACTGGGTCAGTTGCCGGTCGTGAGAAGTATCGATGTCGTAAAATTCCAGCGGCCACTGATGCCTGACGATGAAGTCACTCTCGTACTTAATTGGCAACGAACAAATCATAAACTGATGTTTAAGTACCTTGTCCATGGCGAAATAACTGCCAGTAGTGGAAAAATATCTCTATGTCAGTAACCACTTTCGCGCCGTGCGTGGTTATCCCTTGTTTCAATCATGGTGAGACTATGGCGGGTGTTTTATCTCAGTTGGCTATGTATCAATTGCCGTGTCTGATAATTGATGATGGCAGTGATGTTGATACTGCCAATGAGCTAACACGCCTGGCGGCGAAATACCCGTGGGTGGTGCTAATAACACAACCCGAAAATCGGGGGAAGGGTCATGCCGTTCTGAATGGATTGACCGTGGCGCAAAAGCAGGGTTACAGCCATGCTTTGCAAGTCGATGCTGATGGCCAGCACCAATTATCTGATATTCCAATAATGCTGGCCGAGGCAGAAAAATACCCCCATCATCTAATTTCAGGACGACCGGTTTACGATGAGTCTGTACCGAAGGCGCGGCTTTATGGCCGCTATATCACCCACTTCTGGGTATGGATCGAAACCTTATCTTTGTCGCTGAAAGACAGTATGTGTGGTTTTCGCGTTTATCCGATTGCCGAAACACAGGCTTTGGCTGCCCGGCACCCATTGGGTGTGCGAATGGATTTTGATACTGAGGTGATGGTGAGATTATATTGGCAGGGAACTGAGAGCCGGTTCTTGCCAACACAGGTCACCTATCCCGCAGAAGGTATTTCACATTTTGATGCGCTGCATGACAACTTACGTATTTCGTGGATGCATACCCGGCTATTTTTTGGCATGTTGCCGCGTATTCCTGCGTTGCTAAAGCGTAATATGCAAAAGCCCGAGCACCATTGGTCCCAGACGAAAGAACGCAATGGTTTGTGGGGGATGCGCTTGATGTTACGCAGTTATAAAATTCTGGGGCGCACAACTTTTAACCTGTTGTTATATCCTGTTATTGGCTATTTTTGGCTTACCGGACATCGTCAGCGCCAGGCATCAAACCATTATTTACAACACCTTACGGCTTTCGCCAAACAGCAAAATCACCCCTTACCGGCATCCTTAAACAGCTTCCGCCATTTCATGCGGTTTGGTGAGTCTATGCTCGATAAACTGGCGAGCTGGCAAGGGGATTTAGTGATGGGTAAAGATGTGGTTTTGGTTGGGCGTGAGCGCTGTGAGGCACAAATCGCCAGCCGTCAGGGGGCGCTAATTCTGGCATCGCATTTAGGTGATATTGAATCTTGTCGCGCTTTGGCTGAGCTATCTGTTGGTGTAAAAGTTAATGCATTGGTCTTTACCCAGCATGCTGCCCGTTTTAATCAGGTCATGCAGGAGATTAACCCACACGCACTGATTAACCTTATCCAGGTAACCTCTATTGGACCTGATACTGCCATTTTATTGCGCCAGAAGCTGGATGAAGGGGAGTGGGTCGCGATTGTTGGTGATAGAACCTCCGTCAGCCCTTATCAACGAGATAACCAACCAAGAGTCATTTGGAGCACCTTCTTAGGCCACCCAGCACCTTTCCCGGTTGGGCCGTTTGCGTTAGCTGCGGCATTGCGCTGCCCGGTGTTTTTGATGTTTGGTTTAAAACTCGGTAGGCAGGGGAAGGAGGCTGCACCATCAGGTGTTATTGATCCCGCATCTGCTGCCCGATTACATGTTTATTTTGAACCTTTCGCCGATCCATTGATATTACCGCGAGCAAATCGTCAGTCGGCATTGCAACAGGCAGTGGAGAGTTACGCCGCCCGCCTGGAGCACTACAGTTTATTAGCGCCGCTCGATTGGTTTAATTTTTATGATTTTTGGCATTTAAACGATGAAAAGCCAAACCAAGGAAATCAGTGACATGAATTTACCCGATGACCCGCGTTTTACTACCCGGATAGTTCACAATATCCCGTTTCATGATATTGACCCTATGGGGGTGGTGTGGCATGGCAATTATTTCCGTTATTTTGAAATTGCTCGTGAGGCTTTACTGAATCAAATTGATTATGGTTACCGCGCGATGCAGGCGTCAGGCTATGTGTGGCCAATAGTTGATACGCGAGTGAAATACATTGCCCCGCTCGAATTTGAACAGCGTATTCATATTTGTGCCTCTATTGAAGAATATGAGAACCGCTTACGTATCGGTTACCAGATTTATGATGCGACCAGCGGGAAGCGCATGACAACCGGCTACACCATTCAGGTTGCCGTTAAAGCATCCACGAAAGAAATGAGCTTTGTTTCACCGCCGGTACTGCTGGAAAGAATGGGTATCGTCTCATGAAATCGATATTCACCGTTCTCTTACTGTGTCTCAGTATCAGCGCTCATGCGGTAACGTTGGCATCGTTACAACAACGATTCAGCGAACAACCGGTGTTGCGCGCCGAATTTGAACAGCAGCGCAGTATTAGTGGAATGAATAAACCTTTAAAATCAAGTGGTAATTTACTGATTTCACAGGATAAAGGGCTGTGGTGGTCACAGCAGCAACCTTTCGTTCTGACACTGCTACTCGACGATAAGCGCATGGTGCAAACCATGGCCGGCCAGCCTGCGCAGGTTATTACTGCTGACAGCAATCCGCAAATGTTCCAATTTAATCACTTATTAACGGCACTATTTCATGCTGATACGTCGATTTTGGAGCAGAATTTTACCTTAGCTTTCACTGATAGTGGTCAAGATCGTTGGGTGTTAGTACTCACCCCGAAAACCACGCCATTGGATAAGCTCTTTAAAAGCATCACGTTGCACGGTCAATATTTTCTGGAAACTATCGATATTGAAGATATGCAGGGAGATGGGACCCACATCCGGTTTTTCAACCAATTAACTGAACCTAAGATACTGAGCCATGCCGAACAGCAGCTTTTTGCGCACTGATTGCCATCGAAAACTGGCTATCGGCTGGTTACTTATCTGTTTGCTGTTACTGGCAACATTACTCTGGCTGATCCCTCGTAGTCAGATTAACAGCAGTGTCTTGGCACTATTGCCCAAGCAGGAGTTGGCAGGCGTACCTGTCGAATTAACCGCAGGGTTTAATCAGCGTCTTGATCGCCAATTAGTGTGGCTGGTTAGCCCAGCAGAAGACCAATTGGCTCCGGTGAACTGGTGGTTGCAGCAGTTACAAAAAATGCCTGCGCTGCATCAGGTCAGTGGTGAGATGACTGCTCAACGTTTACAGGCGTGGGGCGCCTTTTTCTTTCAGCATCGTAATGTATTGTTGGATGAGGCTACCCGTCTGCGATTAAGCCATGGTGGAGCGGCACAGGCTCAGTGGATATTGGGGCAGGCGTATTCGGCATTTGCTGGCGTGAGTGGTAAAGAGTTGCAGTATGATCCTTTACTGTTGGTCCGTGGCTCTCAATTAGCACAACAACAAAACAGTGGGGCATTAAGTATCAGTAAGGGCTGGCTGGTGGCGAAAGATAGCCAGGGCCGCCCATGGTATTTGATTCACGGTGAATTACGCGCTTCATCTTATGATATGGCCAGTGCCCGTAGCACCGTTGAGTCATTGGCTGAATTAAAGCAGCAACTTCAGCAGCGTTGGCCCGGTACTGAAGTCTTGGAACGCGGCACGCTTTTTTACAGTAATTACGCGAGTCAGCAGGCTGAAAGTGATATCTCGACCATTGGTTTGATCTCCGTCGCCGGTGTATTCCTGCTGATATTGATAATGTTTAAATCGCTATTGCCACTCGCCTTATGCCTTTTATCAATAACTATTGGGGCATTGGCTGGGGCGGTTGCCACGTTACTGGTCTTTGGCGAAGTCCATGTAATGACGCTGGTATTGAGTGCCAGTATCATTGGTATTTCAGCGGATTATACACTTTATTATCTGACAGACCGCATGGCGCACGGTGGTCAAACGTCGCCATTGGAGAGCCTGGCAAAACTTTTCCCAGCCCTGTCAATGGCGCTACTCACCACCGTAATTGCCTATCTGATTCTGCTTATTGCGCCTTTCCCTGGGTTGCAGCAATTGGCTGTTTTTGCCGCCGCAGGTCTAACCGCCGCCTGTATCACGGTGATGTGTTGGTATCCGATATTGGCTAAACGGTTGCCGGTGCGCCCGGTTCCGCGCCTAAAGCTTATTTATCTGTGGCTAGAGAGTTGGCAAAACAACCGAATGTTACGTTTAGGCTTGCCGGCCCTGATTGCTATTTTGACTATCAGTGGGTTAGCCACATTAAAAATTAATGACGATATCAGTGAATTGCAGGCGATGCCGCGTGAGTTCCAGCAACAGGAACAGCGCATTGCGGCACTTACCGGTCAGCACAGCGATCAAAAATGGTTCGTTGTGTATGGTGATAATGCTGAACAGGCATTGCAACGTCTGGAGCAATTCTCTCCACAGCTATCACAGGCGAAAAAGGCTGGATGGATTGAAAGTTATCGTGTGTTGCCGCTGCCATCATTATTGCGGCAGCAACAAAATCTGGCATTACTTGAACAAACCGCGCCAACTATTATCCACCAATTGCAACAGGCGGGTATTAGCGTTTCTCTGCCAGATTTGCCAGCACAAGGCAACCAGCATACATGGGTGACCCCGGAACAATGGCTTGGCTCGGTGGTCAGTGAGGGCTGGCGATTGCTTTGGCTCTCATTACCTGATGGGCGCACAGCGATGTTGGTGCCGGTAAGTGGTGTCAGTAATCCGGCGGCACTGCAACAGTTAGCGGAGTCCGTGCCAGGAGTGACTTGGGTTGACAGGAAAACAGAGTTCAATGCGCTATTTTCTCTCTACCGCGCCTATCTATCATGGTTGTTACTCATTGCAGTGGTTGCTATAGCTGTAGTCTATTGCTGGCGCCTGGGTCTGCGTCGCGGCCTCTATTGTGTGGCACCGACGTTACTTTCATTGGGGATGGGGCTGGCGGTACTTTCTCTTACCGGCCACTCGTTAAATCTCTTCTCGTTGCTGGCATTAATATTGGTTCTGGGGATTGGTATCAATTATACCCTGTTCTTTACCAATCCCCGAGGGACGCCTAGCACCTCAATGTTTGCTATTTTTATGGCGGTGTTCACCACGCAACTGACTTTCGGCATGCTGGTATTTAGCCACACCCAAGCCATCAGTAGCTTTGGCATTGTGCTGAGTAGTGGTGTGTTTACAGCCTTCTTATTAGCGCCTCTGGCGCTGCCCAAGCCAAAAGGAGAGCCTGAGTGAATTATAAACGCTGTGGGGTGTTACTCGTTTTAGCCTTATTGATTGTAGGGTGTGCCAGTTCGCCGGACCAAACACAGCCTAAAGCCTGGCTTAAGCCCGGGGTGCGGGTCGCTTTGCCGCAACCGACTTTGGCACAACCTATCAATCAGCAGCAATTACTGACTGCAACAGCGCAGGGGAAGCAGCAGTCATTATTAGTGTTACTTCAGGCTGATGGGCAGCGCTTAACCTTGGTTGGGCTGTCGCCGCTTGGGATCCGCTTGTTCAAGGTTTCCTATGACCTGCAAGGTATTCATTTAGAGCAAACCATGAAAATTGTTGGATTACCTCCAGCAAATCAGGTTCTTGCCGATATTATGCTGAGTTATTGGCCCATCATATCATGGCGTCCGTTATTACCCGGAAATTGGCGGTTGGTGGATGAAGGGGATACACGCAGACTCTATGATGACAAAAACCAAATAGTGACAGAGATTCGCTACCAGCTATCAGGTAACACCCGTAAGCCAATCACTATTGAGCAATTTGTCTTTCACTACCGTATTACTATCCAAAATGTGGAGGAGTAACAGCGATGGTCTATTTCTCTGCTGTTGGCATGGTTAATGCGTTAGGTAGCTCATTGTCTGAAGTGAGTGCGAGCCTTCGTGCCGGGTTAGCCCCAGGCATGGCTCCCCAGCAAGGGTGGCTCTTGGGTGATTCGCCGATTTGGCTGGGTGCGGTGAATACTGAATTGCCTACCTTGCCCGAGCCACTTTCACAGCACAATAGCCGGAATAATCGCCTGTTGTTGGCGGCATTGTCGCAGATTCAACCTGAGGTTTCCGCATGCATTCTTCGCTATGGCGTATCACGGGTTGCTGTGATTATGGGAACCAGCACCTCAGGTATTTTTGAGGGGGAACGGGCGGTTAGAGAATATCAGCCTGGTTCTGGTGACGTCGCCGGGCAGTTTCCGCCAGGGTATCACTATCAACAGCAGGAGTTAGGCGATCCTAGCATCTTCCTCTCGCGTTATTTGGGGCTGAATGGCCCGAGTTATACCGTGTCTACGGCTTGTTCTTCCAGTGTACGGGCGATTATCAGCGGTAAACGTTTGATTGAGTCTGGAATAGTCGATGCGGCGATAGTCGGTGGCGCTGACAGTTTATGTCGTATGCCCATCAACGGTTTTCATAGCCTGGAGTCACTTTCGGCTGAGCGTTGTACCCCTTTTGCCGCGGAGCGCAAAGGGATCAACGTGGGTGAGGCAGCGGCGTTGATTTTATTATCACGTGAACCTTCACCTGTAGCGTTACTCGGGGTTGGGGAGTCCTCCGATGCCTGGCATATGTCCGCCCCCCATCCTGAAGGGCATGGGGCGGAACAGGCTATCAGGATGGCATTACGTCAGGCAGGGTTGCAGCCCGCTGATGTGGGCTACATCAATCTACATGGCACGGCGACGCGGTTAAATGATCAGATAGAAGCGCAGGTCGTGAATAGGGTTTTTGGTCATCAGACCCCTTGTAGTTCAACTAAACATCTTACCGGGCATACGCTGGGGGCCGCTGGGGCCACAGAGGCGGCACTCAGTTGGCTGATGTTAAGCCGGACTCTACCCTTACCAGTACAAGATTTTTCTCATGCTTCTTGGGATACTACTTTGGCCGAGATTAATTTGGTCACCAAGCCGGAAGTACTTAAAACCCCGGTTATTTTGTCGAACTCATTCGCTTTTGGTGGCAACAATGCGTGTGTGATATTAGGAGCCGGCTGATGGCGTATTCCGCTGAACATTACCTCCCACATCAATCACCAATGGTGATGCTGGATAACGTCCATTGGGTAGGGGAGGACGGGGCTGAATGCAGGGTCACCTTGAGTAAGCATGGGGTGCTTGCGCCGTTCCTCGATGCTCAGGGCTGCCTCCCCAACTGGTTTGCTATCGAATTAATGGCACAAACTATCGGCGTGTGGCGTGGCTGGCATGGCTTGGCGCAAGCGATACCTCCCACGATAGGGATGCTACTTGGTGGGCGAGCTATCAGCTGTGAATTACCGGCATTTCCTGCGGGTAGCGAACTTCAGGTTTGTGTCCAGTTAATCCTGCAAGATGAAAAAATTGGCAGTTTCGAGTGCAGTATCAACATGGCTGGAAAGCAGGTTGCTCGTGGTCGGCTAAATACTTATCAGCCAGATGCCGAAGAAATAAAAAAACTCACATTGAGGAAAGGCGCATGAAGCGTTCTGTTTTAGTCACCGGGGCCAGCAAAGGGATCGGGCGGGCCATCGCACACCGTCTGGCTGCGGATGGTTTTTTAGTGGTTGTTCATTATCACCAAGATCTTACTGGCGGTGAAGCGACACTGGCTCAGATTATTGAGGCGGGTGGTGAAGGGCGCTTGATCTGTTTTGATATCAGCGACAGGCCGCAGTGTAAAGAGGTACTCGAGCAGGATATCGCCACTCATGGCGCTTACTACGGTGTGGTGAACAATGCCGGTATTACGCGTGATGGTGCATTCCCAGCATTGACGCAAGAAGATTGGGATGGCGTCATTCATACCAATCTGGACAGTTTCTATAATGTGTTGCACCCCTGCGTAATGCCGATGATCGGTTTACGTAACGGCGGGCGCATTATTGCGCTTTCTTCGGTCTCCGGTGTGGTGGGGAATCGTGGTCAGGTGAATTACAGTGCGGCTAAAGCGGGGGTTATCGGGGCTTGTAAGGCTTTGGCGCTGGAGTTGGCTAAACGCAAGATTACCGTGAATTGTATTGCACCTGGGTTGATTGATACTGGCATGATCAATATGGAGCCTATCGCGCTGCAAGAAGCCATGCGGATGATCCCACTTAAACGGATGGGAGAAGCTGAAGAGGTGGCTGGTTTAGCCAGTTACCTGATGTCAGATATCGCCGGTTATGTCACGCGTCAGGTGATTTCAATTAATGGAGGAATGGTATGAGCAGCAGGATGGTTGCCATCAATAGAGTTGTGATTACCGGCATGAGTGGGGTCACTGCCTTTGGCAATAACTGGGCGGATATTTCAGCACGTATTTATGCCGGTCAAAATGCGGTGCAATATATGCCGCAGTGGGAAGAATATCAGGGGTTGAATACCCATTTAGGTGCGCCGATTGATGATTTTGTGGTGCCCGCACATTACACCCGTAAACGCATCCGCTCGATGGGGCGGGTATCCTTATTGGCCACCAGAGCCACTGAGCTGGCGCTAGAGCAAGCGGGTCTGATGGGGGAGGATGTACTTACCAATGGGGATACTGGGATTGCCTATGGCTCTTCTACCGGTAGCACTAAGCCGGTGAGTGAATTTGCCACGATGTTAACCGAAAAACACACCAACAATATTACCGGCACGACCTATGTGCAAATGATGCCGCATACGGCGGCGGTGAATACTGGGCTGTTTTTTGGGTTGCGCGGGCGGGTTATTCCTACCTCAAGTGCTTGTACGTCAGGTAGTCAGGCAATTGGTTATGCCTATGAAGCAATCCGTCATGGCTACCAGAAAGTGATGGTTGCTGGTGGTGCAGAGGAACTGTGTCCTTCCGAGGCGGCGGTATTTGATACCTTGTTTGCTACTAGCCAGCTAAATGATTCACCAAAATTATCACCAAGGCCATTTGATCGCCAACGTGATGGTTTGGTTATTGGTGAAGGGGCTGGCACGTTGATTCTGGAAGAACTGGATCACGCCAAAGCACGTGGTGCCACTATTTACGGTGAAATCATTGGTTTTTATACTAATTGCGATGCCAGCCATATTACTCAACCACAAAAAGAGACCATGCAAATCTGCATTGAAAAGGCGTTACTAAGCTCGGGCCTGGCTGCCACTGATATTGGCTATATCAGTGCTCATGGTACCGCGACTGAGCGTGGCGATATTGCAGAAAGCCAGGCTACGGCGGCTGTTTTTGGTAACCGGACCCCCATTTCCTCTTTGAAAAGTTATTTTGGTCATACCTTAGGGGCTTGCGGTGCTCTTGAAGCCTGGATGAGTCTGGAGATGATGCGGGCCGGGCGTTTCGCACCAACCATTAATCTGACCGACCCTGATCCTGCCTGTGGTGACCTGGATTACCTGATGGGCGAGGGGCGTTATATTGATACCGAATTCTTCCAGACAAATAACTTCGCGTTTGGCGGCATTAACACCTCATTGGTGATCCGTCGCTGGCCGTAACCGCCATTGCTTTCCTCATTGTTGATTTTTTATCAAAAGTATTGTGTTGAATATGGCATTTTTTGGCAATAAAACTCTGGGCATAATCAGTTCAGATTTTTACCGGGTGGCTCGGGTAAATGGCCCCCGGTAATCAGCCAATTTTAAACATGTCTAAGCACGATAAAAATTCAAAATGAGGAATTACTATGAGCGTACCTGCATTCGGCCTGGGAACTTTTCGTCTTCAAGATCAAGTTGTTATTGATTCAGTGAGTCAGGCATTAACCGCGGGCTATCGTGTTATCGATACCGCACAAATATATGAAAATGAAGCAGCTGTTGGCCAAGCTATTGCGCAAAGCGGCATCCAGCGTGATGAGTTATTTATCACCACTAAGATTTGGATTGCTAACTTAGCGCAGGGCAAGCTCATCCCTAGCCTGCAAGAGAGCTTGCAGAAGCTGAGAACAGACTATGTGGATTTAACATTGATTCACTGGCCTTCACCAAACGATGAAGTACCCGTCGCTGAATTTATGGCTGAATTAGTGAAAGCCAAAGAGCTGGGCTTAACCCGGCAGATTGGTATTTCTAACTTCACCATCGATTTAATGAAACAGGCCATTGCGGCGGTGGGGGCCGAGGTAATTGCTACTAACCAAATCGAACTGTCACCCTTATTGCAGAACAGTAAGGTCGTTGAATTTGCGAGAGAAAATGGCATAGCGATCACTTCTTATATGACGCTGGCTTATGGTAAAGCGCTAGAAGAACCCGTGATTAAAACGATTGCGGAGCAACATGGTGCCACTCCCGCTCAGGTGATTTTAAGCTGGGCGATGCAACTGGGCTATAGTGTGATCCCATCATCGACCAAAGCCGCTAATCTGGCCAGTAATATGTTAGCGCAGGAATTGCGCTTGAGTGCCGAAGATATGGCACTGATAGCGTCGTTGGATCGTGGTGAGAGGTTAGTCAGCCCTGAAGGCCTGGCACCTGCATGGGATTGATCACGCTTTAAACCATTATCTGAACCACCCTATGTTGGGTGGTTTTTTATTTTGCAGGGAACATTTGTGCCAGACGTTCATTGATAAAATCAATAAAACAACGCAGCCGGTTACTGACGACCTGATCACTGTAATACACCGCATTAATCGGCATAACGACGGGTAGAGTCTGTTCTACCAGTAGCGGCACTAAGTCCCCGCGTTGTAGATCGCCTCTGATCATGAAATCCGATAAGCAAGCAATGCCATTTCCCTCAAGGCAAAGGCGGCGTTGCGTCTCCCCATTATTTGACGTTAAATCTGAATTTATTTCATAAAGTTGCCCATCAGCACCTGCGAGCGGCCAACGATTTAGCACCGGTAAATCATTGAACCCCAGACATAAATGATGCTGTAAATCAGCCACCGTTTGCGGGGTACCATGTTGCTTTAGGTAGGCAGGTGAGGCCAAAATATGGCGATAACTGGTCATCAGCTTTCTGGCTCGTAAGGTTGAGTCCTGTAACGTGCCGACCCGGATAGCAATATCAACCTTTCTTTCAATTAGGTTAATAAAGGTTTCTGACGAAACCAGTGATAATGTCACCAACGGATAACGCTGACGAAACTCCGCCATCAGCGGAGCCAGAATGTGCAACACCACTGGAGTAGAAGCATCGATACGCAGCAATCCTTTGGGATTTAACTGATTATCGAGTATCTCGTTTTCCGCCGTGGCCATTTCCCGCAGAATATTTTGCACTCGCCGAAAGTAGTGCTCGCCTTCTTGTGTCAGGCTGATTTGCCGGGTTGTGCGATTTAACAGCGTCACCCCTAGCTTGCTTTCGAGTTTTTTTACTGTCCGGCTGACGACTGAATTAGCTTGATCGAGTTGCTCTGCCGCACGGCTAAAACTGCCACATTCCACTACGGTAACAAAAGTAATCAGTTCATCTGAATGCGCTTTCATTGTTGCCACTCCAGCAAAAATATTTTGATATTTTGAGCATTTTTGTCATTTAACCATAGGGACATAATAGCCGCTATCAAATTGACCCGTATTTCTGGAGTAATTATGCCACTTGCATTATGGGCACTGACCATCAGTGCATTCGCTATTGGTACCACTGAATTTGTGATTGTCGGGCTGGTTCCGACCATCGCAGAACAACTGGCAGTTTCTGTGCCATCCGCCGGTTTATTAGTTTCAATCTATGCATTGGGCGTTGCTATTGGTGCTCCAGTGTTAACCGCATTAACCGGGCGCATACCGCGTAAAATGCTATTGATTGGCTTGATGGTCTTGTTCACCCTAGGGAACTTATTAGCCTGGCAATCACCTGGTTATGAGACTCTGGTGGTTGCTCGTTTACTCACCGGTCTGGCTCACGGTGTGTTCTTCTCAATTGGTTCGACTATTGCTACCAGTTTGGTGCCAAAGGAGAAAGCGGCGTCGGCGATTGCTATTATGTTTGGTGGTTTAACGGTGGCACTGGTGACTGGGGTTCCGCTCGGGACATTTATCGGCCAGCATTTTGGCTGGCGGGAGACTTTCCTTGCGGTGTCACTGATTGGGGTCATTGCCATTATTGCCAGCGCCATTTTGGTTCCCAGTAATATCCCCAATAAGGCTTCAGCCAGTATAAAGCAGCAACTACAGGTGCTCACCCACCCACGTTTACTGCTGATTTATGCCATTACCGCCTTGGGATATGGTGGTTTCTTCACCATGTTTACTTTCCTCGCGCCAGTGATGCAAGAGCTGGCAGGATTCTCACCTGCCGCAGTGAGTTGGATCTTACTGGCGTATGGGGTATCGGTCGCTATCGGCAATATCTGGGGCGGTAAACTCGCAGACCGCCATGGTGCAGTACCTGCTTTAAGTTTTATTTTTACCGCACTTGCTGTCTTACTGTTTGTTTTCCAATTCAGTGCTAACCACAGTATTGCGGCATTAATTACGTTGCTGGTCATGGGGATTTTTGCCTTTGGTAACGTCCCCGGTTTACAAGTTTATGTGGTGCAGAAAGCGGAAGAATATACGCCACATGCCGTTGACGTGGCTTCGGGCCTGAATATCGCGGCGTTTAATGTCGGAATCGCGTTAGGATCGATTATTGGTGGGCAGACAGTTATCCGGGTTGGGTTGGCTCAGACCCCTTGGATCGGTGGCGTGATTGTTATTGGTGCGCTATTACTGGTGACACTGAGTGGCAAGCTGGATAAGAAACACCCACGGCAAGTTGCTGTCAGCTAAATCCCTGCAAGTATCTATTGAAGCCCGCGATTGTGGGCTTCTTTATTAATAGAAGGCTTATTAGTGCATTATGAATCACATAGATTGAATCTCTGCTTGTGTATCCCAACATCAGAATAATATCGTGGCTAAAAGAAATTACTGACAGGAGCATCTGGGCGTATAATCAGTGAACTACCGGCTGTTGTTACCTCTCGAGCCAGAGTGATTTCGAATAAGGAATAGGCCATCAAAGTGCCGAAACGAACATATGCAATGCGATATGTTGCAGGTCAACCGGTTGAACAAATCTTCCCAGGTTCTGCTAAGCAACTGGGGCTGGGGTTACCGCCAGGCGCGCCATTGCCAACATCTGAATTTTTGCGGGTGATGGTGTGGAATATCTTTAAGCAGCAGCGGGCGCAATGGCTCTCGGTGCTCAAAGAATTCGGGCGTGATACTCAACTGATGTTACTGCAAGAAGCACAAACAACACCTGAGCTGGTGCGGTTTGCTACGTCTCACTATCAGGCCGCCGATCAGGTTCCTGCCTTTGCACTGCCTCAGCACCCTTCAGGTGTGATGACGCTTGCAGCCACCCATCCGGTCTACTGTTGCCCCCTGCGTGAGAGAGAGCCGTTACTGCGGTTGTCTAAATCGGCCTTAATTACTGTTTACCCAATCCATGACGGCCGTTTATTGATGGTGGTGAATATTCACGCGGTGAATTTCAGTCTTGGTGTTGATGTTTACAGTAAACAACTCGAGCCCATTGGGGAACAAATCGCGATGCATCGTGGCCCGGTGATTCTGGCGGGGGATTTTAATGCCTGGAGCCGACAGCGGGTTAATGCTTTACAGTGCTTTGCCCAAGTAGTGGGGTTAGCTGAAGTTGAATTCCGGGCTGATAACCGTAGCCGTGCGTTTGGCCGACCGCTTGATTTTGTCTTTTATCGGGGTCTTACTCTGGCAGATGCATCAGTATTAGTGACCCGAGCCTCTGATCACAATCCACTGCTGGTTGAATTCCAGCCATAAAAAAAGCACCCCGAAGGGTGCTTTTTAACAGCTTTAATCGCGATTCTGACTCTACGTATCCGGGGTCGATTTGCCGTTAACGAACAACGTCAATTTCAAGCCTGGTTGTAAACTATTAGCCTTGCTGACTACCGAATTCCATCGCATCACATCGTCGGTGTTTACACCGTGACGCTTGGCAATACTGGCAAAAGAATCACCTTTACGAACCTGATAGGTGATGCTGTTGCTGGTCGTTGTATTGCTTGCCAGTTGCAGGGTTTGCCCAACTTTTAAGGTGCTCTTGGCACGTAAGTTGTTCCAACTCTGCAAATCGCTGGTCTTGATATTCAACCGCTTGGCAATCGTAGATAAGGTATCACCGGAGCGAACTTTATACTGCGAACCTGATGCTGATTTTGAGCTGTTCTGTGCCAACTTGGTTGGTTGAACGGCGGCAATATCAGTATCTGCCAATGAATCTTTAAGCTGCTCAGCATGGGCCTTTGGCAACATAATATAACGAGGACCATGTCCATCAGGTGCCGTTACATTGCGCTTATACCCAGAATTAAAGGATTTCAACTTAGTAAGTGACATCCCCGCCATCTCAGCCGCCTGAGTTAGCTGTATCTGCTGACCTACATCAACACGTGCTAATGCACGGTCTTTGTCGGGTTCTGGCAAGTTTATACCGTACTTTTTGCTGTTCTTGATTAAATCACCCAAGGCCAGCATTTTTGGAACATAAATTGACGTTTCACGTGGAAGCGACAATGCCCAAAAGTTGGTCGGTTTACCCTTTGCCTTATTAGCCTTAACCGCTTGCATGACTCTGCCTTCACCACTGTTATAAGCAGCGACTGTTAACAACCAGTCACCGTCAAACATTTTGTTCAGGCGCTCCATCATATCAAGCGCTGCTTTGGTAGACGCAACCACATCTCTGCGGCCGTCATACCATTGGTTTTGTTTCAAGCCATAGTTTCGACCTGTACTCGGCACTATCTGCCATAGCCCTGCGGCGTTGGCGGATGATGTCGCGTGTGGGTCAAAAGCGCTCTCCACTATGGGTAGCAGTACCAGTTCCATCGGCATTTTACGTTTCTTAATCTGCTCGACTATCAGGTACATGTACGGCTCTGCCCGTAATGTTACATCGTGGAGATAGCTCTTATTTCTTAAGTATTTTTGCTTTTGTTCACGGATCCGGGAATTTTCCGGAACCTTCATCTTCAGCTCGTCGCTAATGAAGTTCCACAAATCTTGCTGCGCGAGGCCACTTTCACTATCAAGCCATCGCGCGCTGCCCTCTCGGACGCTATTTGTGTACTCTCCTGCTTCACTCTCTTGACCTGCTGAAGACAAACTCTGCGCATGCTGTACGGGAACCTGTACGTCCTGCTTGGACGCCTGGCACCCAACAAGCAAGACTGAGGCGAGAAATATCGCTTTGGTCTTCATGTGTGTGTCAATGTCAGTTGCTTAAAAGACGACCAATCATACTTTGCTTCGACAAAAAACACAACTAAAAGCTCAGAAGCGGTCTTTCTGGGCGCGTAATTCGGAAAAAACTGAAGCAAGTGAGGCTGGTGGCGAGATAACGCCTATTTTCCTTTGTAAATCAATGTCATCGCAACGTAAAAAAACATTAATTTTACGCTCTAATTGCAATTTTACCGGCAAACTAGGTAGGTTTTTTGCCCGTAATTGCATGATTTGTTGTTGATATGTAGCAATATCTTGATCTGCGGGCAAAATGAAACGGGCAAACTTAAGATTTGCGAGAGTATATTCATGCGCGCTGCAAATTAAGGTTTCAGCGGGAAGCTGCGCCAGCCGTTGAATTGACGCATACATTTGCTCTGGTGTGCCTTCAAATAGTCTGCCGCAGCCGGCAGAAAAAAGCGTGTCGCCGCAGAAAAGATAAGGTTCGCTGTAGTATGCAATGTGCCCAAGGGTATGGCCAGGGACGGCGATAATGGTGTAGTTTTGACCATCAATTGTCAGGTGATCACCCCCATTTACGATAACTGTCGCACCTTTATTTGCTGTTTCCTGCGGGCCATAGACGGGAATATTGGGGAAATGGCGGTGTAATTGTGCCACACCACCGACGTGATCGTTGTGGTGATGGGTGAGCAGGATGGCCTGAGGAGTGTATTGGCCTTGTGCCAGTGCAGACAGCACCGGCGCTGATTCACCCGGATCAACAATAACGCAGTGTTTTTGTGGGTTTGCCAATAACCAAATGTAATTGTCTTGAAATGCCGGAATACTGATAAGATTCATTGGATACCTCTTTTTTGTTGGCAACCGCTTGAGTGTGAAAGAAGATAATATACCCGTCATCTTTCAAATCGCAGGTGTATTGGCGGCTCCCGTTCATCCGCATCACTTACGGGGGTTAGCTTATCGGGGTTCACTTACTTGCCACCTTCCTGCACCTTGAAATCTATTGGGTAGAAACATGAAACCAGCGCAAACACACCAACAGATCGATGCGCCTGCATCTTGGGCGGAGTTACCTTGGGGAGAGTATTATCGCGCAGCGCTCGAACAGCAATTACAACCTTGGTGGCCGAAGCTATTTGGTTTTCATCTGTTGAAAATAGGCCAGTTGAGTGCGGAAATCGCCAGCGATAAATGTGCTATCTCCCATCAGGTTAATGTGGGGGAACAAGGTACTAATATGCAGGTGCTGGCCAGCCCATACCAGTTACCTTTTGCTGAAAAGTCAGTGGACGCCTGTCTGTTATCTCATTCTTTAGCCTATGCCACTGACCCACATCGTATTTTGCGTGAAGCAGATAGGGTGCTTATTGATGACGGCTGGTTGATTATCAGTAACTTCAATCCGATGAGTGTGCTGGGTGCCGGCAAGCTGGTGCCAATATTACGCCAGCGGCAGCCTTATATTAGCCGAATGTTTACTCAGATGCGTTTGCTGGATTGGCTGAGTTTGCTGAATTATGAAGTTATGCATATGTCGTGCTTTCACGTTTTACCCTGGCATAAAGAAGGTGGGCGCTTTATCAGCACCCATCTACATGCGCTGGGGTGTGTCAGCCTGATTGTGGCCCGTAAGCGCACCATACCTTTGACATTTAATCCGATGAAGTTTGGTGCACGTAAGCCTTGGTTTAGCCGTGCGGTTGGCGCAACCAAAAGTTATCGCGACCAACCTTGATTCGGTGTGTGAAAGCCACTAATACCGTGGCAACGTCAGGTAAGAAGAGTTAGTTGGGGATATAACCAATATCGTCTTGTGTCGGTGAATTGGCCGCAAGACGTGCCAGTTCATCGCAGCGCTCATTTTCAGGATGGCCAGCATGGCCTTTAACCCATTCCCATTGTACGGTATGGCCTTGGATTGCCAGATCCAGCCGTTGCCATAAATCGACGTTACGTACCGGTTTGCGGTCTGTGGTTTTCCACCCGCGCTTTTTCCAGTTGTGGATCCATTGTGTGATGCCCTGACGCACGTATTGGCTGTCAGTGCTGAGCGTCACGTGGCAAGGTGATGTCAATGCCTCCAAGGCGACGATAGCAGCCATCAACTCCATACGGTTGTTGGTTGTCAAACGGTAGCCAGCACTAAAGGTCTTTTCATGTTGTTTGTAACGCATAATTGCGCCATAACCACCGGGGCCAGGATTGCCAAGGCAAGATCCGTCGGTGAAAATTTCTACCTGTTTAGTCATCTCTGGTAGACTCTTCCTATCTGTTTAAACGTTAAGTCTGACATAAACGAGCGCTATGAGCACTGGCAATATGCAAGTTACCCCGACCAGACAGATTGTTCTGGATACTGAAACCACTGGTATGAATAAGCTGGGCGTTCATTATGAAGGCCATCGGATTATTGAGATCGGTGCTGTTGAAGTGATCAACCGCCGTCTGACCGGCAGAAACTTCCATGTGTATGTGAAACCGGACCGTCTGGTCGACCCAGAGGCCTACGGTGTCCATGGTATCAGTGATGAGTTTCTGGCCGATAAACCCACATTTGCTGATATTACACCGGAGTTTCTCGAGTTTATCCGTGGTGCTGAGCTAGTCATTCATAATGCGGCGTTTGATATCGGCTTTATGGATTACGAGTTCCGTATGTTGCAGCAGGATATTCCGAAAACGGAAACCTTCTGTACCATCACCGATAGCCTGTTATTGGCGCGCCGCCTGTTCCCCGGCAAGCGTAATAACCTTGATGCGTTATGCGATCGCTATCTGATAGATAATACCAAGCGAACGTTGCACGGCGCATTACTCGATGCCGAAATTCTGGCAGAAGTTTATCTGGCGATGACCGGCGGCCAGACGTCTCTGTCTTTCTCTATGGAAGGTGATCAGTCGCAGAATGATTCTTCTGAAAATATCCAGCGTATTACCCGGCCAGCATCTGCGTTGAAAGTAATTTATGCGGCTGAAGAGGAGTTGTCAGCCCATGAATCGCGTCTGGATTTGGTGATGAAGAAGGGCGGCAGTTGTTTGTGGCGGATGCCGCTTGAATCGGAAGATAGTGCAAATGCAGAATAAAATGATTTCCAGATGAAAAACTGCGCAACCGGCTTATTTTGCTGGAAAAAGTATTGACGAGATTGCATTCCATACGTAATATCCGTCTCGTTCTTAACCGGAACAGCAGCGTGGTGCGGTAGTTCAGTCGGTTAGAATACCGGCCTGTCACGCCGGGGGTCGCGGGTTCGAGTCCCGTCCGCACCGCCAACATTCAGAAGCCCTGAGTTATTGCTAACTCAGGGCTTCGTTGTATCTATACCCTTGGCACTTGAAGCTGCAGGGGTGTTAGCTACGCTCACTTACCCAAATCACTTGACTGTGTAAGCTCATTGGGATGCATTCGCTTGCTGCCTACCTGCAACTCCAATTACTTTGGGTATACCCTTGGTACTTGAAGCCGCTGGGGGGCAAAATAATAGAACTCCCCCCTTGGGTAACACATCAATAAACCCATTTAGAATTTACTGCGTAGCTTTCGCATTACCTGCTTGCGCGGCTGTTTTTACCCAACCATCAAAGGTGGCCTGATGGGCCTGAATCCAACCATTCACATGACGTTCAATATCGGCATCTGACGATTCACCCGCGTGCATCCGCATGTTCTGAGCATTCACATCATTAATCGATAATTTCATGATAGAGAACAGCTTAGCGGCGGCCGGGTTAGCTTCAGCCCATTTTTTGTTAGCCACGATATGCATCACACTCGGTGGGAAGCCGTAGTTCGCACCGTTAGACAGCTTGGTGTCGATAGTTTTATCTGGCAGGGAAGAGAATGGAACCTGCAACCATACTACGTCACGGCCCGGCACCAATACATCACTGACCCAATAAGGTGTCCAGGTGTAATACAGGATTGGTTTGCCTTCTTTGTAACGTGTAATCGTATCGGCAATCATCGCGGCATAGTTACCCTGATTATGGATAACGGTATCGCTCAGACCATAAGCTTTGATCTGATGATTTATCGGCGCTTCACAGCCCCAACCTGGGTTACAGCCGGTTAGATCGGCTTTACCATCGTTATTAGCATCAAACAATTTGGCGATTTTCGGATCTTTTAGCTGCTCAATATTGGTAATGTGGTATTTATCAGCGGTTTTTTTATCGATCAGATAACCCTGTGCCAATCCTTCAATATAGTTACCCTGACGATAAAATTTGGCATCGCCACCGGCAGCATTATATTGGTCGTTATGCAGTGGTTCCCAGTTTACCGCCAGATAGGTGGCATCACCTGCGCCGATAGTTGAATACGCGACGTTGTAATCTACTTCTTTGGTCGGTTGGACATCGTAACCGAGTTTTTCCAAGGCTTTATTGACCAGAGAGGTCTGGAAGGTCTCTTCCGAAATGGTACTTTGCAGCGGCTGGACAGTGATGCCTTTGCCCGGTAATTCTGCGGCGGATAACTGAGTGCTGATCAGTGTGGTGAGGGCCAAAGCCCAGATTCCTGTCGAACGCATAGTTGTTCCTTTTTAAGCTATTTTACTTGCCATTTTGAACGAGGACAGTGCTCATCATCCTTACGTACTATGTGTACATTGCGGTGATTGCGCGCTGTCCATGTCCAAACTGCCTGCGACAATTACGCTTAAATTTGAGCGTAATAATTTGAAATTACTTAGTATTTCTAAAAGGTTTGGTGATAAGACCAATCGGGCCGGCTGTATACCAGAGGCCAATGCCTTTGGTACGGCGATCGCGGCCTAATGATTGGGTCAGGCGGTCAAGGATGATCGCCAGAATCACAATACCGACACCGCCGACTGCGGCCAGCCCCATATCAAGGCGGCCAATACCGCGCAGTACCATTTGACCTAAGCCCCCTACAGCAATCATCGAGGCGATGACTACCATCGACAGTGCCAGCATCAGGGTTTGGTTCACACCCGCCATGATGGTTGGCATCGCCAGCGGTAACTGCACTTTGAACAGTAATTGGCGTGGATTGGCACCAAAGGATTCAGCGGCTTCGATAAGATCTTCTGGTACCTGTTTGATGCCCAAAATGGTCAGACGAACAATGGGTGGCAGAGCAAAGATGATGGTCACGACCACGCCGGGGACGTTACCGATACCGAACAGCATGACGATGGGCACCAGATAAACGAATGCCGGTGTAGTCTGCATGGCATCCAGTAACGGCCGAATTATACGTGCGGCATTATTACTGCGTGCCAGCCATATCCCCATCGGTAGCCCGATAAGAATACAGAAGAACAGCGAAGTCAGAACCAGCGCCAGTGTCACCATTGCTTGTGACCACGCACCGATAGCGCCAATAGCAACCAGTGATATCAGGGTTGCTACGCCCATTCCTAAGGTGGAGAACTGCCAGGCGATCAGCGCGAAAACCAGAATGGCGATCGGTGCTGGCATACCCAGTAGTAGGTGCTGAAAGCCACTGAGAATAAAATCAACCGGCACGCGAATGCCCTGGAACAGGGGGCGAAAATGCAGCACAACCCAGTCGATACCGTGGGTGACCCAGGAATCCAGTGGCACCCAGGTGTTATGAAACGGATCCATCAGACTGAAATGCTCGGGAGCAGCGGCCGGAGTACTATTCAACCAATCGGTACTTTGTGTCGCAGTGCTCTGAACGGCCTGAGAAGCAACCTCATGGCTGGTACTGCTGGCGGCATGGCTACCCTCAGCCATGCTCGCTCCCCACGGGTCAACAGCGGCTGACAGTGTCTGAGGGGCGGTATCTGTTGCCGCCGGTGCTGCTGAAGCTGCCGCATCCGTCGCCCAAGGATTACTGTCTACGGGGGTACTGCTTTGAATTGGATCACTCATTTGGCGTCTCCTTATCTAAAGCCTGCAACAGCATGGCTTTGGAAATAATACCGATATAACTGTTGTCTTCACCGACCACAGGGACCGCACACGGGGCCTGGGCAACCAGTGAAATCAACTCACTGAGGGGCATATCTGCGGGAACCGGCGCTGGATCGGCCAGTAAGGCACTATCCAGCGACTGGCTCTCCGCCAAGGCTTTTTTCAGTGAATCTATCGATACCACGCCAATAAACTTCTGCCCGCGTTCCAGCACATAGCCATAATCGCGGTCTTCATCTTGAAGCAGTTTTAACGCTGAACGAGGGCCGAAACCCGGAGTTTTACGAATTAATGATACCGGGCGACGGCGCGCGATATCCTTGGCACTAAAGACGTGGCTGATATCGACGCCACGGAAGAAGGTGCGCACATAGTCATTAGCCGGATTATTCAGTATTTCATCCGGGGTGCCGACCTGTACTACTTCGCCGCCCTGCATAATGGCGATACGATCACCAATGCGCATGGCTTCATCCAAATCATGAGAGATAAAGACAATGGTCCTTTGATGTTTGGCCTGTAATTTGACCAGCTCATCTTGCATTTCTGTACGTATTAAGGGGTCTAGCGCTGAAAAGGCCTCATCCATTAATAAGATGTCAGGGTTATTGGCCATCGCCCGGGCTAAACCGACGCGCTGACGCATCCCGCCGGAAAGTTCATCGGGGTAGGAGTGGGCGTAGCTTTCCAGACTCACCTGACGCAGTGCTTCCAGCGCTTTGTCGTGACGTTCCTGCAAAGGGACGCCAGCCAGCTCCATACCGAATGCGGTGTTATCGAGAACATTCAAATGGGGCATTAATGCAAAGGACTGAAAGACCATACTGATCTTATTACGGCGTACGGTGCGCAGGGCACTATCAGATATTTTGGCAATATCTTCGCCATCGATCAGTACTTCTCCACGGGTGGGTTCTATCAGACGATTGAGAAGGCGTACCAGGGTGGATTTACCAGAACCGGATAACCCCATGATGACGAATATCTCGCCTTCTTCAATGGCCAGATTGGCATCTTTAACGCCAACGGACAAACCAGTTTTGGCAAATATCTGCTCTTTATTCTTACCTGATTCAAGCAGCTTAAAAGCCCGTTCTGGATGCTCACCAAATATTTTATATAGATTCTTTACTTCGAGTTTAATTGCCATGCAGCTGGTGTATTCCTCTGTCAATTTTGAATTATGTTTATTCGATCAATGTTATCCTGATGAAAAAATAGAGCGCCATATACCCTAACACAATGAGAATCTGAGACAACCCTCAATGTTCTTATAATCTGAATTGTAATAGACCTTATCCCAGGATATATCTTTTTAATCTGTTAATTTATATACGTTAATATTGTGGTTTTTTGATGTTCACATCTTGCTTAATATTGATATGCTGAGTGGGCTATAATTAGCCAGTTAATAGCGTGAATATTGTCCATATATATTCATTCTATTGAATATACTGTTATTGATTATATTCCCTCGATTTTTCTTGTGGTCAGCCTTGGGCTTGAGCATCCGTCATCGTGCTGATATGACATTTTTATCGTCACAAGAGACATGCTGAATCCCCCTTATATACTGGCCTGCGCCTAAATTAGTAGTCAGGTAATAATTTCAGTTTTTAGTTGTGGTTCTGTTCATTGCGTAGGTAAATATAGCGGATGAGTGGTGGTGAGTTTACAAGGTGATTGAGGCATTAAATCATCACCAAATAGAGGGCAGCCTTGCTGCGGCTGCCAGTGGATGTGGATCGCCTCATTTTTATGCCATAAAAGTGAGGGTGGGGCACCGATAGGGAACGCTTAAAAATCCCAATCTTCGTCTTCGGTGTTGACTGCCTTACCAATCACATAAGAGGAGCCAGAACCGGAGAAGAAATCGTGATTCTCGTCTGCATTTGGTGATAATGCCGCCAGAATGGCCGGACTGACTGCTGCCTGACTGGTAGGGAATAAGGCTTCATAACCTAAATTCATTAATGCTTTATTAGCATTATAATGAAGGAACTTTTTGACATCTTCGGTCCAGCCAACCTTATCATACAGGTCCTCGGTGTAACGCACCTCATTGTCATATAAGTCTTGCAGCAGATCGAAGGCAAAGTTCTTTATTTCCTGGCGGCGACTATTGTCGACTTTCTCCAACCCTTTCTGAAATTTGTAGCCGATATAATAACCATGTACTGCCTCGTCACGGATGATTAATCGAATAAGATCGGCAGTGTTGGTTAATTTTGCCCGGCTGGACCAATACATCGGTAAATAGAAACCGGAATAGAATAAAAATGATTCCAGAAATACACTGGCTATCTTTTTCTTCAGTGGGTCATCATTATGATAGTGCTGTAAGATAATATTGGCTTTATTTTGTAGTGGGTCATTCTCTTCACTCCAGCGATAGGCATCGTCCACATCAGATGTCATGCAAAGAGTAGAAAAAATAGAGCTATAAGAGCGAGCATGGACCGCCTCCATAAAGCTGATATTCGAGAATACCGCTTCCTCATGGGGGGTAATGGCATCTTTAATCAGTGCCGGCGCACCCAATGTATTCTGAATAGTATCCAGCAGTGTCAGGCCGGTAAAAACCCGAATCGTAAGCTGTTGTTCATTAGGTGTCAGCGTTGCCCAAGAGGGAATGTCATTTGATAGTGGGACTTTTTCCGGCAACCAGAAATTAGCTGTCAGGCGGTTCCATACTTCTAGGTCTTTATCGTCTTCAATCTTATTCCAGTTAATGGCACTGACGTGTGTTATCGGTTTTACTGCGTTCATATCATTTTCCTTATCAACCATTTTTATTCATTCAGTGCCGCGAATTACAGCGAGCAAGAAACACAACCTTCGACTTCAGTGCCTTCAAGCGCCATCTGACGCAGCCGGATGTAATAAATGGTCTTAATCCCTTTCTTCCAGGCATAAATTTGCGCTTTATTAATATCGCGGGTACTGGCGGTATCACGGAAGAACAGGGTCAGTGATAGCCCTTGATCGACATGCTGTGTTGCCTCAGCGTAGGTATCGATGATTTTCTCCGGCCCTATCTGATAAGCATCCTGATAATATTCAAGGTTATCGTTAGTCATATAAGGTGCGGGATAATAGACTCGGCCAATCTTGCCTTCTTTACGAATCTCAATCGGTGAGACAATCGGGTGAATGCTCGATGTCGAGTGATTGATATAGGAAATAGAACCGGTAGGCGGCACCGCCTGCAAGTTCTGGTTATAAATACCGTGTTCCATCACTGATTGGCGTAACGCGGCCCAATCTTGCTGGTCGGGCAGTACAATAGCTGCCTGAGCAAATAGTGCCTGTACTTTGGCGGTTTTAGGCAGCCAGCTCTGCTCGATATATTTTGTGAAATAAGTACCCGAGGCATAATCTGACTCATCAAAGCCTTTAAAGTGGTGGCCTCGTTCTATTGCCAGTTGGTTCGAGGCGCGGATGGCGTGATATACCACGCTATAAAAGTAGATATTAGTAAAATCGAGCGCCTCTTCAGAGCCGTAGAAAATACGCTCGCGGGCCAGATAACCGTGCAGATTCATCTGCCCCAAGCCAATGGCATGGGATTCTTGATTACCTTTCTCGATAGAAGGTACTGAGCGGATATTGCTCATATCGGAGACGGCAGTCAGCCCACGAATAGCGGTTTCAATCGATTTGCCAAAGTCTGGTGAATCCATGGTATGCGCGATATTCATCGAACCAAGGTTACAAGAGATATCTTTACCGATATGGCGATAGCTAAGATCGTCATTGTATTCGGTTGGTGAATTAACCTGCAAAATTTCTGAGCACAGGTTACTCATATTGATTCGACCTTTAATCGGATTGGCGCGATTAACTGTGTCCTCAAACATCATGTAGGGATAGCCGGATTCAAACTGGATCTCGGCTAGAATCTGGAAGAACTCGCGTGCCTTGATTTTGCTTTTATGGATGCGCTTGTCATTGACCATCTCGCGGTATTTTTCGCTGATGCTGATTTCTGACATCGGTAAACCGTAAACCTGTTCTACATCGTAAGGAGAGAACAGGTACATTTCTTCGTTATTCTTCGCCAACTCAAAGGTAATATCCGGGATAACCACGCCTAAGGAGAGAGTTTTGATTCGAACTTTTTCATCGGCATTTTCGCGTTTGGTATCCAGAAAACGTAAAATATCGGGATGATGGGCATGGAGATATACTGCCCCCGCACCTTGCCGTGCGCCCAACTGGTTAGCATAAGAAAAGGCATCTTCCAGCATTTTCATGATAGGGATGACGCCGGAGGATTGGTTTTCAATCCGTTTGATTGGCGCACCGACTTCACGAATATTACTTAGTAGGAAAGCGACCCCGCCACCACGTTTAGACAATTGCAGCGCTGAGTTAATGGAGCGGCCAATTGATTCCATATTATCTTCAATGCGTAACAAGAAGCAGGAGACAAGCTCACCACGCTGTTTTTTACCACAATTGAGGAATGTCGGGGTGGCCGGTTGGAATCGACCAGAGATTATCTCTTCTACCAGTTCTTGCGCCAGTGTCGGGTCACCTGCTGCCAGTGTCAGCGCCACCATGCAAACACGGTCTTCGTAGCGTTCCAGATAACGTTTGCCATCAAAGGTTTTCAGGGTATAGCTGGTGTAATATTTAAAGGCGCCAAGGAAAGTGGGAAAACGAAATTTTTTGCTATAGGCCTGCTGGAATAAGCTTTTGATAAAGCTGAAATCGTACTGAGCCAGCACCTCTTTCTCGTAATATCCTTCTTCGACCAGATAATCGAGTTTTTCTTGCAAATTGTGGAAGAACACGGTGTTTTGATTGACGTGTTGCAAGAAATATTGACGTGCCGCCAACCGGTCTTTATCAAACTGGATACGTCCATCAGCATCATAGAGGTTTAGCATCGCATTCAGTGAGTGATAGTCAAGCTCGCTACTGGATGGATCAGTGATATTCAGTTCTGTCGTTGCCAAAATTCAGTTACTCCCTTGCGCACGTTAGCCACATCTTCTGCTGTACCCAGTAGTTCAAAACGATACAGATAAGGAACCTGACATTTTTGGGAGATGATTTTCCCTGCCAGACAATAGGCGTCGCCAAAATTAGTGTTACCCGCAGCAATAACGCCGCGAATCAATGAACGGTTGTGTGGATCATTTAGAAAACGGATCACCTGAATCGGTACTGCTCCTACCGGGCTGCCACCGCCATAACTGGGCACTAACAAAATATAGGGCTGCTCGATCTGCGGTGTTTTCCGGGCACCGGCAATAGGGATACGTATTGCCGGGAGTTCCAGCTTCCCGACAAAACGGTGGGTGTTCTCCGAAGAGCTGGAAAAATAGACCAGCGGATTCATCTTGTCCCCCCATCAGGCACTGACGGCCTGAACCAGTGCGTTAATTTTGTCAGGGCGGAAGCCGGACCAATGTTCATTGCCGGCAATAATCACTGGCACCTGCTGATAACCAAGAGATTTCACATGATTTAATGCTTGCAAATCTGCTGTTAAATCAATTGTTTGATAGGATATTCCTTGTTTGTCGAATGCTCGGTAAGTGGCATTGCACTGGACACAATTAGGTTTACTGTAAATAATAATACTCATGATTCGCATTTACCTTTTGTAATGAGGAAAGGCGGATTAGTCAGGTTGTTAAGGTGCCGCGACGACCTGCCTCTGATAATCAACTGCGGTTTCATTTCCGTAGGTGATAAAATAAATACTATATCTAGTGTTTATTTAATTCAACCACACTACATGTAGTTATTTATTGAGAATTCATGCATTGTTCAGCGACAGGGCCGCCAGCACGGGGCTGGCGGTAGATTTAGTAATAATAAGGAGGATAAAAATATTTCTATTGCGGAGTTGTTGCGGGCAAGATGATTTACTGGCGCAGGCTGACGGCTAAGCGGTTAAAGGCATTCATGATACTGATAGCAAAAGTTAAATCGGAAATTTCAGCATCGGTAAAATGTACTTTTAAGGCGGCGAAGATATTATCAGGTGTGCCACTGGTGGTGATGTAAGTCACCGCTTCTGCCCAGTCTAATGCTGCTCTTTCTGCTTCAGTAAATGCATTACTGAGTCGCCAGCCAGCTATCACATCCATTTTGGCATTATCAAAACCGTTCTCACGCAAGAATTTACCGTGCATATTCAAGCAGAATGCGCAGCCGTTGATTTGTGATACCCGCATAAAAATCATTTCTATCAATGCTTTAGGTAATGAACTCTTATCTAACGAGAGAGACGCATTAACCAGTGCTTTATAGGTTGTAGGTGAAAGTTCGGAAAAATAAAGACGTTGTTCAACCATGATATGTTCCTGTGAGGTACCGTAGAGTATGGCGCTACTCTAGCGCTGTGATGACCTATACTATAGAGCCATAAATTACTTATTTTAGTGGGTCATGATGAGGTCTTTTTCACATCTTCTGAGCCTGGATAGCCAACAAAACGAGCCGGTCTACCGTCAGCTTTATCAGCGTATTAAAGATGCCATCGTGCAAGGAGCATTGCTGCCTGACTCGCGGTTACCCTCGATTCGGGTGCTAGCCAGTGAAGTGGGGGTAGCACGAGGTACGGTGGAAAATGCCTATGGTCAATTAATTGCCGAGGGGTATTTGCAAAGTCGTGGGCAGAGTGGGACTTACGTTTCCGCTCAGTTACGTGATACCCCTTTGCTGCCATTAACTCAGAGTGCGCAGCCTGTTGTGGTGAATAAAGTCTCAACGGTTAGTCCGGTGGCGCGGCCCTTCGAGCTAGGATTACCGGCGCTGGACGCTTTCCCCCGAGCGCAATGGGGGCGAATCATGGCCAAACAGTTACATAATCTCACCGCATCATCCCTTGGACATCCCCCCGCTACCGGGCTTGCGTTATTGCGCGAAGCAATAGCACATTATTTACAGTTATCACGCGGGGTGAGTTGCCAGCCTGAACAAGTTTTTATTTGCTCAGGCTATCAGTCATTGCTGGATCTGGTGATCAGTACCTTACTGCAACCGGGCGATCGTGGCTGGTTGGAGGACCCCGGCTATCCTGTGACACGGCAACTGATTCGCGAAGCTGGGCTTATTCCGCATCCGGTCGCAGTTGATCAGGACGGAATGGATGTCGGTGCGGCAATTAACGACTGCCCCCAGGCACGTTTTGCCATCGTCACCCCAGCCCATCAAAGCCCGTTAGGGGTGGCGCTCAGTCTGGCACGACGTATTGCCCTGTTGGATTGGGCCGATCAGCAGCATGCATGGATTATTGAAGATGACTATGACAGTGAGTTCAGGTATCAAGGGCGGCCACTGCCACCGTTGAAAACGTTGGACCGGCAGGGGCGGGTGCTCTATGCCGGTACCTTCAGCAAAGTGATGTTTCCGGCACTGAGGCTGGCTTATCTGGTCGTTCCAGCAGAACGGGTGGCACTATTTAATCAGCGATGCCAGTTACGCATTTGTACCAGCCCACCACTGATACAGGCCAGTGTGGCGGAGTTTATCAATCAGGGGCATTTTTATCGCCATC
The DNA here is from genome assembly GCF_052217145.1 of Yersinia sp. 2541 StPb PI. NCBI lineage: Bacteria > Pseudomonadati > Pseudomonadota > Gammaproteobacteria > Enterobacterales > Yersiniaceae > Yersinia > Yersinia sp. 2541 StPb PI. The sequence goes on from NZ_JAZGQB010000001.1 coordinate 1,067,605, forward strand.
TGAAACGTATGCGTCATTTATATGCCGAACGGCGTGAGATGCTATCGACAAGTCTGAGGCGTCAGTTGGCAGGCGTTGTTGAGGTTGAACAGCAAGCTGGAGGGATACAATTACTGGCGCGATTGGATAAGGGTTTTGCTGATTATGCCGTAGCAATACGGGCGCGGCAGCAAGGGTTAGCGGTTCAGGCGCTATCAGATTGGGCGTTGGCGGAAACGAGCCAGGTAACCGGTAGAAATGGATTGTTGATGGGATTTACTAATCTCACTTCTGTGGCAGAAACTGATCGGCTGGTGACCCTATTGGCCAAAGTTATTACTTCTATGTCTGCTTAATAACCACCATTTACCGAGTAAATGAATTGGCCCGCAGTGCATCTATTATCACTGGGGCCACCGATTAACCAAACTGCCAGATATCGTCATCCCTATAAGTAGACACAGCAATGAGGGGGATAAAATACCGGCGATTTATCAGCTATCAGATTATTTTTAACGGCGTGCTAACAGCACACCCAGAACGATACCGACCGCAGCACCAATACCGACACCTTGCCATGGTTTGTCGCGGATGTAGTCATCTGCGTTACCTGCAACATCTCGGGCATGCTGTTTTAGGCTGGTCGAACCGTTGAAACGCGCTCGCGCATCACGTAATACACCTTCGGCATTGTGGCGCACTTTGGTCAGTTCCTCTTTGGTTTTCTCACCTGATGAACGCAATACATCGTCAAGAGTATCTGCCAGAAGGGTCACGTCCTGATTGAGATCTCTTTCAATTTTTTCTGATTTCTTGAACATTTGACTCTCCGTTTTGCCTGATGAACATTAAGCATAGTCCATCACGTCGCTGTGACATGCGCTTCAGGACTAATCCGAAGGCGAGGGGAGAATTAACCACCATGCCTCCCGAACAGGGCTGCTTTTAAATAGCGTGATTCATAATGTATGGCGTAAATAATAATCACTATTACTTTGTACATTTGGTTACTTAGCGAAACCAATGACTCACGGAAAGGAAAAATTGATTCCTCTATGATTCTTTCAACGGCCCCACCGGGGGCTTAGCGAAACAAACTCTGAGGATTTTAAAATGAAAAAAGTATTAGCGCTGATCGTTGCTGCAACCATGGGTCTGTCTTCTGTTGCTTTCGCTGCTGAAACTACTGCGGCCGCTACAGCAGCACCAGCTGCAACCAGCACTACTGCTGCGCCTGCCGCAGAAAATGCAGCACCAGCTAAAGCAACTCACCATAAAAAACATAAAGCAACCAAACAAACCACAGAACAAAAAGCACAGTCTGCTAAAAAACATGTGAAAAAAGCACCTGCTCAAAAAGCACAGGCCGCTAAAAAACACGTGAAAAAAGCGCCAGCTCAGCCAGCTCAGAAAGCCCAAGCCGCTAAAAAACACCATAAAGCTGTTAAAAAATCAGCAACAGCGCCAGCAGCATAATTATGCCGGAATGCGGGCTACTAAGTACCGCACAGTCTAGCCAATTCCAGACACCCGGTTAACGCCGGGTGTCTTTTTTTATAGGCTAACCATCATGATCAATCGTTATCTGTTCGAGCTGATTTTCAGTGTGATGACCCTATGTGGTGTATCACTTGCCTGTGTGCTGTTTCTTACCGACACCTTTATTTAGTCTCGCAGAGTCTGGATGGCATGTGCGTCACCCTAATAGTGTTGCAATATCAGCGCAAAATATGTTGTTGATGCAGGAACGCAACGATCTGTTGAACCGTTTGTTGATGTAACTTTTCTCTTTCCGTCACTGACGTCGCACAGATAAAGTCTTCGCCTTCCTCTGCCAGAACTGCGCGGGCTGCCGGTTTACAGGTTGGCAGAAAATCGAAATGTCCGCTGTGGGCTAAGGTTCTTGTGGTTATACCCGGCGGATTAAGCTGCTTTATCCACTCGCTCCCGCCCAGATTTAGTGCCATATTCGGTGAGATAAAATAGTGAGCATTAATCAGAAGCAGTGGGGCTGTTAAATGAAACAGGCTACTGTTTTGATAAAAGGGCACCATGCCGGGGTCCAAAGCGACCGCAAAACGTAAACGTTTATCGGCATAATTCCCTTCAAATTTCCGCACTGGAAGTGCCTTTAATTTTACGTCCGCACGGGTATAAAACTGGCAGTTGGCTTGTTCGGGCTGCTGTTGGCAGCTGGCAATGAAACGTGGAAATGAAAGCGTTGCACCCAATGCCGCAATAGCACTATAACCCCCTTTCGAATGGCCAATTACCCCAATAGGCTGATTATCCAGTACCGACTTCCAGCGCGAATCAGACAGTAATGCGCTAATAATAAAAGAGATATCTTCAGTTTGTAACCATAGCTGTGCCGATTTGGCCGGAATAGAATTACCAGTGGTACTGCCTGGGTGATTGGCTGCGACTACCACCATACCTTGCTGCACCAACTTATCTGCCAACCACGCCATACTGGTATTGTTGCCACCACTGCCGTGGCTGAGGACAATCAATGGAAATTGGCCTGTGGCAAGGGGGGCATCAGGTAAAACCGAGATACCGTTGAAGACGGCACTATCACCCAGTAGGGACGTTGTTCCCTGTTTCGCCGTTGGATAATAAATTAAGCTATCAAGTTGGCGCTGGCGTTGAGTGTCATTGAATGAAATGTGAGTAACCGCTGTTTGCCAGCCATAACTGACCATCGGGAAAAACAGCAAAAAACAGAAGCACAGCACAGCATTTTTCATGATTTAATATCCTGACTGATTGAGTTATTTGTCACCTTAGAGGGAAGAGCATTTAGCCGCGACCTCGATCATGATCCAGTCCCTGAACCTGCTTGTTTTCGCTTATCTGGCTGTCTACACTACAAAACCGTTATTCACGATATCCACTTGTTAAGGCAAGGGTTATGCCACTGATCCCCGTCTCTTTTCTGTTATCAATTTTATGTATTGGTTTGTTTTATCATTTGATTAAATCCGGTAAGCAGAGAGGATTCTTACTGCTGCTATTGCTGGTTTGTGCATTACAAAGCGGGTTGATTGGCTTGCGCTATGGCTATCATCTTGCCCTGTTTAATGGCTTACAACCTATCGTCGCTATGACTATCCCCCCGCTGACTTATTTAGCACTCCTCAGTACAACCGGGGAGAGGAGGGCGGGTATTCGCCAGCTTGGGATACATGCTTTAGGCCCTATCGGTACGGCAATTTGTGTCTGGATCGCGCCGCAGTGGCTCGATGCAATGGTCATTATCAGTTATTTGTCTTATGGCCTTGCGGTGCTGGTTTACTTGCGCCCTGGTGAGGATCGTTTGCAACAGATCTCTGTGGAAAAAATTTGGCTTAGCTACCGGTTATGGCTTCTGATGGCTATCTTGCTGATTGGGTCGGGGGTGGGCGATATCATTATCAGTGCTGACTATGCATTTTTTGCCGGAAATCAGGCTGGGTTAATAGCCAGCTTGAGCAACCTTTTGATTACGTTGGCAATATGCTACACCCTAGCGACCAGCGCACATCGTGAAGAGCCGATTGCTGCGGTGTCGGCTGAGTTGGCGGTAATGGATGATAAGCCATTAGCTGAATCGCTGGAGGCGCTTTTCTCTGTCATCTTATTGACCTTAAAGAAAAATAATCTGTATCTGGAGAGTCAACTCAACTTATCAACGTTGGCGCGCAAAGTTGGTGTTGCCCCGCGCAAAGTGTCGCAGGCCATTAATCAGCAAACGGGGCAAAATGTTTCGCAATACGTTAATCAGTTGCGGGTCGATCATGCCGCGATGCTATTGATGCGTACGGAGCTGCCAGTGATCGATATTATGCTAGAGGCGGGGTTCCAGACTAAATCAAATTTTAATCGCGAGTTTATGCGAGTTAAGGGCATTACCCCATCGCAATGGCGTGAAAACAAGCCCTCACTGGGGGCGGAATAAGATTTTATTATCCGTAACTCAGTCAGCCTCTTTTTGTGGTGGTTTTGGCGTGCGACGCTACCACGCCAGCAACGGATTATTAACGCGCCAGTCGAGTAGAAACAACGCTGATGAGATGAACATGGCGTGTAGACTATTCCGAAATAGTCGTTTTGAGCCAATAAATACGTGGTTTCCCTTATTTATTACGGTAAGGTCGCTCAATAGTAGTCAAAAAGAGGGGAAATAAATGTATTTACGGCCAGATGAAGTGGCTAAGGTCCTGGAGAATGCCGGTTTTGATCGGGATTATACGGTTGATCAGGCTTACGGTTATCGTAAAGCGGAGCATTACGTTTATGTTAACCGTGAAGCCCGAATGGGCAGGACAGCATTGGTTATTCACCCAGCGCATAAAGATAAAAGCTTGTTGTTTGCCACACCCACGGCAACTATTCGTATCAGTGATAAGTATGTGGAGTTTCCGCTCTATCTGGCAGGTGAAGCTGATGACCGCTACGGTATTGCCCACGGTTTTAGCTCAAGAGAAATGTTATTGCGCTATCTAAACAGTATGTACCCGTAAAACTAGCTCGCCTTGGCGCAATAAATGTCACCGCGCCGTAGCGCCAGAATCAATGCAATACGGCGTCAGCTTCCTGATTAAACTGCATATTATATTGTCGGCGGAATTGCGCCAATTCAAAGGCATCTAAATCCAGTTCTGCGAAATAGAACAAAGCCGCTTCGGTATGTTCGGCCGTTAGCATTGGGGATATATGTGAGCGAATAAGCGTATTGCGCCATTGCATCACATTTTCATCGGAAGAGTCTTTGATAAAGGTTTGGTAAATAAAGACCAGATAAGCTGCCTTTCTCACATCCTCGGCATAGCCATTGCTGGTGGAGCGGATAAACATTTGTGTCTGACGTTGCCCCATCTCTTGCAACATGGATTCAATGTAAATCGGTTTTATCTTCAGTAAATTGGCCAGTGTATCCACCGCTTTGCGGGTATCTGATGTCAACACACGGTAGCCGACAATAAAAACTACGATCAAAACAGCAATAATTATCCACGTCATTGAATGTTTCTTTGCGCCATAAAAGGTGTAATTGACAACGTAAAATTATCTGGCTGTTAAATCGCCTGAGTAGATAAAGTCAACGAAGTGTTTAAGGGTTATCGCCACTGAAATTATCGCTATTTTGTTGCTGATTATTCAGATGATGATTGAAAGCGGCAGCATCTTTCGCCAGAGCATCAAGATGTGCACCTAACACTTTAATCTGCCTAACTAATGAATGTTGTTCTGGCAAGGTGTTGGCAGTATTAAGCTTTCTAAGCAACATATCATTTTTAGCACGCAATGCTGTTTCCCGTGCTTTTGACTGCTCCAGTTCATGTTGCAATGCATTGTAGCTTGCCTGCCATGTCTGATGCTGCTTCTCAAAAGTTGACTGCAACTCACTCATTGCATTAAGAAACTGTACTTCAAGCTCACGCATTGTCATTGCTTTTCCTTTATGACGGCTTCCGATTTTCATTGGCATTATAACGAAGTCTGAGCATAACCTCACCCGCTAGAATCTGTCTTTCTATCCCGGCACAGGATGCCACCGGACGATGTATGACAGTTGGTTTTATACCCGTCATACTTCAAACTGCATGTGCGTTGGCTGCCATCACTCACCCAGGTCATTGAGTTATTTCAACTCCGTGGGTTCATTTCGTTGCTGCCTTCCTGCAACTTGAATTATTTAGGGTATATCATAATTTATGCACGATTTGTTTTTATCATTCATTTAATACTCAAAATAAATAAGCCTTGCTATTAATATCTCAGCATGCGTTAATAGCTTCATCGGTTTGTAGCACAGACCTATTTATGTAAGCCATTTAAGTAAAGCAGTTCCTAGTTAAAGCGATATTTTTTAGACATCACTTCTCCGACGAATTTCCTTCTTTAGTGCCCCCATAAGTAACTCTTGATCAGCAGACCACAATTGCCACGTTTTGGCACAAATAATGAAGGAAATATCTCTATGTCTAATAAAATGACTGGTTTAGTAAAATGGTTTGACGCTGGTAAAGGTTTTGGTTTTATTTCTCCTGCTGACGGTAGCAAAGATGTATTCGTACATTTCTCTGCAATCCAGGGCACTGATTACAAAACTCTTGATGAAGGCCAGAACGTAGAGTTCAGCATCGAGCAAGGCCAGAAAGGCCCTTCAGCTGTAAACGTAGTAGCACTGTAATTTACACTGCTATCTATCACGTTTAGCTGTAATTAAATCTGGCTCAGGTCAGATTTTTTTTGGTAAACGTATTGTTGGTAAAAAGTATTGTTGGAAAGTTGCGATAGCGATGATGGCCTAAGCCGGAGCAGACAATAATATCCTCAATAATATTATTCTTATCTCTAAAATAAGATTAACCAACAACCTAAAAACCTCGCCACGGCGGGGTTTTTAGTTTTCTAAAATCGTCGATATTGATTCATTACTCTGGAATATCCCCCTTAGTTATATTTAAACTGCCGCCGATACACCGCAGGTGTGATCCCTACTTTTTGGCGAAATGCATTTCTAAAACCTTCAATGGTCTGAAATCCGCAATATTCGGCAATCCTCGCAATACTCATCTGATCCCTTTCTAGTAATTCTTTCGCTTTGTGCATTCTCTCGTGCTGTAACCATATTTTGGGTGATTGGCCCGTGGCGGCAGAAAAATGCCGTAAAAATGTCCTGTCACTGAGCGCCAATTCGGCGGCCATTTGGCTGACACTCCAATTTTGGGCCAGTTGCCCGCGCACTTGCTGCATCATTTTTGCCATATCCCGATACGTTTCTTTGGCAAGCGGCAGCGGAATAAATTGCTGTTGCCCGCCTCGTCGCTGGGGAGCCATGACTAACCGCTGTGCTACCTGATTGGCGATTTTAGCCCCAAAATCACGGGTAATCAGATGTAAGCAGGCATCAATACCGGCACTGCTACCCGCAGAGGTGATAATTTGCCCCTCATCTACATACAACACATTGGCATCGACATGAATGTCAGGATAGTGTTGTGCCAGATAATCGGTATAGCGCCAGTGAGTTGTGGCGCTTTTCCCCTGTAATAACCCCGCAGCCGCCAGTACAAAAACGCCAGAACAGATGGATATAATGCGTGCACCACGTGCAACTGCTTGCTGCAAAGCCTCGGTAAGTGCTGTTGGAGGGAGAGCGTCAGGGCTGCGCCAACCGGGTATCACAATGGTTTTAGCCTGTTCCAGTAGGGACAAATCGGTATCAACTTGAATATGTAGGCTGCCATTGGCCGTAGTGATGTGTTGTTCTACACCGACCACTTGGTGCCGGTACCAGGGAAAATCAAATTCAGGGCGAGCTAAACCAAATATTTCCTGCGCAATACCAAACTCAAATAGGCACAATCCGTCGTAAGCCAGCGTCACCACTAATCCCGGCTCCTCCGTTGGTCTGTTGGCAGATATTGATGCAGTTGAAATATTCATTGGCGTATCTCAGTGGTTTATTGTCATTTCTGCCACTGTAATCGGCTAATGCCATTTCATAAAGTGATGCTTCATAATATTGAATGGAGAAATCATATGAGCAGTTTAGTCAGTCAGATCCCAGCGGCTTGTGCAGAACGCGCATTACAGTACTTTTCCCAGCGTTTAGCATTTGAAACTGATTGCTCAGATGTCTATACCAGCCAGCAGCAAGGTAATGTAGATTTTGTGTTGGTAGATGTGCGTAGTGAGGCGGCGTTTGCCACGCTACACCTACCGGGAGCTATCAATATTCCTCATCGATTAATGGATACCACTTTGCTTTCACTCTATCCGCCAGAGACATTATTTGTGATTTACTGTGCTGGTCCCCACTGCAACGGTGTTCACCGCGCCGCCGTTAATTTGAGCAAACTTGGCTATGCGGTTAAAGAGATGATAGGAGGTGTCACCGGCTGGCGTGATGAGGGGTTACCGCTGCACACGAAAATCACGGACATAGATAAACCCAGGGATCCAGTGAGCTGTGGCTGCAATATTTGAATATAAAAGTGCTTTTTCTCCTGCGATGGACAACCACTGCTATTATTCTTGGCGTTCATTATAGGTTAGCTGATAGAGTAATCGTGTTTACTCATTGCAGGAATTCTGTATGCGTTCTATTTATCTGTGGATAGTCGTAGTGGCTATTAGCATTACGGCGCTCATATCTCAGCTCAGCTTCTTTTTTATTGAACCTCAAATGGGGAACAGTGAAGGGAAAGTTTTAGTGCTTAAACGCATTCCTAAGATGGATTTTATCGATAGCCCTCGGGGATACTGTCAGCGCCAATATCCTACAGAAGACTATTCACGCTGCGAGCCAAAAATCCTCCCTTCGCTTTTGGAGAGTACTCAAGTTTTGTATGAGTTGCCGTTTAGCGCTTATTTTTACGAGATGACCTACCAGCCTAATGGTTAAGTATTTACTGTAAATTTGTGTGTTCGCTAGAATAGCTACTGCATATTGTGAATTTTAATATACGTGTAAGTAGTATAGTTTCATTACTTTAATATTTATCGCATAAAGGATTTAGCGGTGAATTAGATGGAGGTTATGATATCCAGGTATTGGTGTGGTTTTGTCAGATATCGCAACGGCATTACGTAACAGAAATAAATGTAATAATATGAGTACTATTCTGCGGGTATTATTCTAATTGGAATTGGGAACATTATTTATTACCAGTATATTAACCCGAACTGGCGACAGAGCGGCTTCGTGCATGAAATGATTTACAGGTGTCCGAAAATCCAGCTACACCTGATGTTGATCGTGACAGGCCTGTGATATGTCTATCGATATGTATACCCAGATATTCAAGTATTTTACCTTCAAGGTGGGTGGGCGTGTAAAGGGCTGTGAGGGATAATCTGTGTCAGAAAAATTATTCTGGTGCGAAAGAATGTCTACTCAATCACTCTCTTTCTCTCATTATTATGATAGATTTCCCTCAATGGGTAATAATTCCCGATTGGAACTTATCTTAATATCCTCGCAGTGTTCCGATGCTTGACGGAAAAATAAAAATTGCACCAATGGCTCGATAATTAATCTTCTTGATTGAAAATAACGCGGCCATGAATTAATAGGCTATATCTCTTGGTTTGTGGGTACTAATCGGCGAATCTTGTTGCAAGGCGATATTATAAGGAATATATCGACTATTTCATTTACTATCTTTGTCGTTTTTATAGATGTAGATCAATTTTATTTATAATCAATTTTAGATCTGTCTTGTTTTTTTTTGATTTACCTCATCTAAACCTGACTTTTGTTAGTTGAATGCTGTTAAGTTCTAACTAAAGTTGTGAAATTGGTCTTTAATACTAAAAAAGACATCTATTACCCATATTAATGTTTAGTGCTACGCTTAATTATTTGTTGAATCTTTGCCTGACAGGCAATGCCCTATATTCACTGGCTAATTTATCAAAGGATGATTCATGTCTAAACGTCTATGGCTCCGAACTACCTTACTCACAGCCGCTCTACTCAGTGTTTTTTCTGTTCCCGTTAGTGCCGCAACACATACACTGCAACTGGCTATCGGTGATGAACCCACCGAAGGCTTTGACCCAATGCTAGGCTGGAGTCATGGCAGTTATCTGCTATTGCATAGCCCGTTGCTAAAACAAAATGAAGATCTTAGCTGGAATAATTTTCTGCTGAGCCAGTATAAAACCAGCAACGACGGTAAAACCTGGACTCTGACGCTCAAGCCGGGCCTCAAATTCTCTGATGGATCTCCTCTGACGGCCAAAGATGTGGTGTTTACCTATAACAATGCTGCTGCCAGTGGCGGTAAAGTCGATATGGGTAATTTCCTCCGCGCCGAAGAAATCGATCCCCTCAATATTCGAATCCAATTGAAAGCGCCACAAAGTACTTTTGTAAATGTGTTGGGATCGCTGGGGATCGTTTCTGCTGATAAATATAATGCCAAAACCTATGCACAAAACCCTATTGGTGCTGGCCCGTACCGTTTGGTGAGCTTCCAACCTGGTCAGCAAATGATCGTGGAAGCCAATCCTCATTATGCCGGTAATAAGAATGATTTCGATAAACTGATTTTTGTTTTTCTTGATGAAGACAGTGCCTTTGCCGCGGCGCAAAGTGGGCAGTTAGGGGTCGTCCGCATTCCACCATCGATGGCGGCAGGTCCGGTCAATAACATGAAGTTATGGGTGCGGCCAAGTGTAGAAAACCGTGGCATCGTGTTCCCGACCACTCCGGCGGGTAAGAAAGATGCTCAGGGTTATCCGATTGGTAATGATGTAACGGCTGATGTTGCTATCCGCCGTGCCATTAACTATGCCATTAACCGCCAACTCCTGGCCGACCAAATTATGGAGGGTCATGCTATTCCTGCCTATACAGGTGTACAGGGGCTGCCATGGAATAACCCAGATTCGGCCATTAAAGATGGTGATAGCGAAAAAGCCAAACAGATATTAGAACAGGCCGGTTGGGCGCTGAACAGTGAGGGTATTCGAGAAAAAAGTGGGGTGCCGGCCAAAATCACGCTTTGGTATACCAGCGGTGATACTACGCGCCGCGATTTAGCCCAGGCGTTGCGTTCGATGCTGAAACCTATTGGTATTGATGTTGATTTGAAATCCGGTAGCTGGGAAACCGTTGAACGTAATATGCATGCTAACCCCACGTTGTTTGGCTGGGGTAGCCTTGATCCCATGGAGCTGTACCATCACTACAGCAGTAAAGCTGCCGGTGTTGAATATTATAATCCAGGCTACTACCAGAATCCGGTAGTTGATAAACATCTGCAACAGGCACTGGATGCGCCAACCTGGGAACAAGCAGTGCCATTTTGGCAACAGGTTGATTGGGATGGAACGACCGGTGCCGGTATTCGCGGTGATGCGGCGTGGGCGTGGTTATTGAATATTCAGCATACTTACCTGGCTAATGATTGCGTTGATTTAGGTAAGGGGGCACCGGAAATCCATGGTTCCTGGTCACTGCTTAATAGCCTGGATAGCTGGAAATGGACCTGTCAGTAATGAAGGGGGTCTCGCTATTTACTCTGCGTTTAATTTGCCTGCTGCTAATCACCGCAGTAGGCACTTTTACGCTGCTGAGTTTTTCCCCGGTAGACCCAATACGCGCCTATATTGGCAGTGAGCTGCTGCATGTTCCACCGGAACAATATCCGCTGATTGCGGCGCGGTGGGGGTTGGATCTGCCTTTGTGGCAGCGTTTTCTGCATTGGTTTACTCAGGTTTTGCAAGGTGATTTGGGTTACTCCATGCTGTATAACGCGCCGGTCTCACAGGTCATTGGTGAACGTTTTGCCACCTCGTTTGCGTTACTGCTTTCGGCATGGCTATTCTCCGGCATTGTTGGGCTACTGCTGGGGCTGACTGCGGGGCGTTATCTTAATCGCTGGCCTGATCGTTTGATCTCAACCCTGTCATATTTATTAGCTTCGCTACCCACTTTCTGGATTGGTTTATTGTTGCTGTCATTATTTGCGGTGAAGCTGAATTGGGCGCCGATTTGCTGTGCATGGGCACCTGGAAGCAATGCTGAAACAGCCAGTTGGAGCGACAAACTGCGTCATCTCATTCTGCCGATGCTGGCCTTGGGATTATTGGGGGTTGGCAATATTGCGTTGCATACCCGTGCCAGGGTTGCTGAGGTGATGAATAGCGAGTTTATCCGCTATGCACGTGCTCAGGGAGATAAGGGCTGGTCATTGGTTCACTTCCATATTTTACGCCATGCCATTACGCCAGCGCTTTGTCTGCAATTTGCCTCTGTGGGGGAATTACTGGGTGGCTCGCTATTAGCGGAGAAAGTTTTTGCCTATCCCGGCTTAGGGCAAGCCACTATTGATGCCGGGCTTCACGGCGATATTCCGTTACTGATGGGGATCGTCATGTTTTGCGCCATATTGGTCTTTTGCGGTAACAGCGTTGCCAACGCACTGTTACACCGCTTAAATAGGGGAGCTGCGCGGCAATTATGACTTATAACCCAAACCGGGCGTTGTTTCGGCTGTTCGTTTCATTGGCGCTATTACTCATTTTAATTGTTTATGGCTGGGTTATTTATCCCATTGAAGTTCCGATGGATCTGATGGCGCGCCGCCAGCCGCCATCACCGGCTTATTGGTTTGGTACTGATAGTCTGGGGCGCGACTTGTGGTTGCGCTGTTTTCAGGGTATGACAACCAGTTTACAAATTGGCCTGATTGCTGCTTTTGCCAGTGGGCTGCTGGCGATGCTCACTGCCAGTTTGTGTGCTATCAATAAAACGCTGGATTATATCATTCGCGGATTAATTGACAGTATGTTGGCATTGCCCCACTTGCTGTTATTGGTGCTGATCTGCTTCACTTTGGGGGGCGGGAAACAAGGCGTTATTCTGGCGGTAGCCCTCACCCATTGGCCAAAGCTTGCCCTGATTTTACGCGCAGAAATCTTACGTATTCGCGAGACTGATTATGTGATGTTGTCTCATCGGTTGGGTAACAGTAATTTTTACCGTTGGCGTCATCATCTGCTACCGTTATTACTGCCACAATGGATTGTTGGCACACTGTTGATGTTTCCCCATGCGGTGTTACACAGCGCAGCGCTCAGTTTTCTTGGGTTTGGGCTGTCACCTCATGAGCCGTCGTTGGGGATCTTATTAGCGGATGCACTGCGTTACCTGAGCAGTGGGGCATGGTGGCTGGCTTTTTTCCCTGGCCTGATTTTGGTGGGATTGGTATTAGTATTTGACCAGTTTGCCCGGTCGCTGCAACAACTCTGGGTGAGGATAACCTGATGTTGAAATTTGCAAAATTTGCTATTGATGTTGCTCATTACCGCTGGCTGGGGCGAAAAACCTGGCATCCTCTGCTGAGTAATATTTCTTTGGAGGTGAATCCGGGGGAACTGGTGGCGTTAGTTGGCGGTAGCGGTGAAGGCAAAAGTCTGTTGTTACAAAGTGCATTGGGTTTATTGCCAGACAATATGCGTTGTCATGGCGAGATTATCCTTGATGGTGAGGTGTTGTGCGCCCAAGACAAAATTGAACGGCGCGGAAAAACGTTATGTTACGTCCCTCAAGGGGTCAGCGCGCTAAATCCATTAATTAAAGTCGGCTCACAAATGACCCGCGCCGCGCAGCTTAGTGGTGTAAAACTGCGGCTAGAAGATGTGGCAATGCAACTGCAAACCTACAATCTTGCGCCAGGGTTGGTGCATGACTTCCCTCGCCAACTCTCTGGCGGCATGGCAAAACGGGTGCTGACTAGTTGTGCCACCCTGACCAATGCCCGCTATATTTTGGCTGATGAAGTGACCTCGTGGCTCGATGACGAGCATGCCTGCCAGTTACTGACTCACCTGCGGGCTTTTTGCCAACAAGGGCGGGGCATTTTATGGGTAACTCATGATCTGGCATTGGCGGCACGTTTTGCCGATAAGATTGCGGTGTTACATCAGGGTAAGCTACATGAGACGCTGAGTGCTGAAGAATTGAAGAATAACGGTGGTAGCCCCTGGCTACAGTCACTATGGGCGGCGCTACCGGAGCAACAATTTGTCAGTCAGCACATAGCCTTGTCGGAGGTGGGCGAATATGTTTAGTGTCGATAATCTGACGGTGGTTCAAGGTGGCAAACTGTTGTGGGATAGCATCTCATTTTCTCTAACAGCCGGAGAGCGCTTAGGTATTTCGGCTCCCAGTGGTTTTGGTAAAACGACCCTTGGCCGGGTATTAGCACAATGGCAGTCAGCCACTTCCGGCCAGATTTTGCTCGGTGGCGCGCCACTGGCAAAAAAAGGTTATTGTCCTATTCAGTTAGTGCCACAGCATCCAGAACAAAGTTTCAATCCTTACCGGACTACGGGGGAGAGCTTGCATGATGCCTGGCGACCCGCAGCACATTGGCTTGAGCGGATGGCCGTTAATCCTGATTGGTTGAAGCGCCGGCCTGATGAATTGTCGGGAGGCGAGTTGGCGCGTATCGCACTATTGCGGGCACTGGATCCGCGCACCCGATACTTGATTGCCGATGAAGTAACGGCACAACTGGATGCACATGTTCAGGCACAAATTTGGCGCGTTTTATTAGACGAAGCGGCACACCGCCCATTGGGGCTCATTGTTTTCAGCCACAATAAATCCTTATTGGAAAAGGTGTGTTCACGTATATGGATACCAGAGCGTGAAAGTAAAATCCCTCTTTATCAAAAACCAGTGGTTAAGCCTCAAATTGGTTTGGCATTGATAAAAACAGGATGAGTTAATAACGGTAAATTAAAATGTAATCGATTAAATAATTATCTAGAGTGATAGTCACTCAATGTATGAGATGTTTTATTTCCAAGTGAAAATAGAATTATTGATTAGGATCATGTTCTGTTTAAATAATGATAAAAACGCGGGGTTATACAGTGGAGATGATAATTAACATCACGGTAAGATAACTTTACATAAATAAATTGAGATAGCGTTCAATATTAACTTGAAGTAGGTGGCTATTCTATACACAGTGATTAGTATTTTAACGTATTCTTATCAGGCTAACACCCCTTAGGGTTTGTGTGATTTTGTTTCTGTCTCAGCATGCCGACTTAACATCTATTTTTGGTGGGAGTTCTGGTGTTCTTTATTTGTGATGAATATAAACCCGCATCATTTTACATCTAACTAATTGATTTTCAATTACATTTAATTACCCTGCCCTCATCGCTACAGTGTTTTTTATCAAGTTGGTAATTAATGATGAATTTTCCAGTTTTTGGTCTATATTGGTTAGAGGTGTTTTTTTTATAGCAACATATTGATTTATAATTATCTATGCTACAAAAAGAACATACCGAAACTGAGCGCTGAATAAGGGATTGGTTAGCTATGGGAAGCAAACGTTTAATCGATTCATCCGTTTGTTGTTTACTGTGGATAAATGCAGTAATCCTTTTCTGTTTTAGTAAAAAAATATTAGCGGATGCCATTCACCTATTGATTGGCATAACTAAAAGCGGTAAAAAATACCCATCAAAAATTCATCATACAAATCAATCCAGCGGGATAACACCTTTATACACGATTGTAATATCTTGCTGTATAACGGGCGGCAGTCGTTCTTTCGATATTTTAAGTTGCAGCGCAAATGTCGGGCAGCATATTGAGGGTGGTTAAAACGCAAAATCAGAACTCAAATGAAGAATCTAACAAGATATGCAGGAGGATGCGCTTAAATTCTGAAATATACTAATTAACTGGCATCAAAAGCCTATTTTATCAGTAATAACAAGGGATAACCCTTTACTGACAAGGCAAATTAGAGGGCTAGCAGTTATAGAGCTAGTAGGTTGTTTTTCTCACTTTCACTTTCTTAACACCATACAGGAGGGCTTATGCAGCTCACCCCAAGAGAAGTTGAAAAACTCATGATCTACACGCTGTCTGATGTGGCGTTCAAACGCAAAGCGCGTGGCTTGAAACTCAATTATCCCGAAGCCGTTTCTATCATCACCGTGACTGCAATGGAAGGGGCCAGAGATGGCAAATCGGTAGAAGATGTCATGAAAGAAGCCAGCAAAGTTCTCACTAAAGATGATGTGATGGACGGGGTAGCTGATCTGATTCCGAATGTTCAGGTTGAGGCAATTTTTACTGACGGTAGCCGGTTGGTCACGGTGCACGATCCTATTAAATAACACCGATGGCAGCATGCGAGTAAAACCTGAACTGATTATTGCAGAGGATTAAAGCATGAGCGCAAAGAAAAGCACTAAAGATAATGCAGAACAGAATACCCCTCTCGGGGGCTGTATTTTAGCTGATACACCGATCACCTTTAATGAAAATAAGCCAGTAACCAAAGTTAAAGTTCGCAATACCGGTGACCGACCCATTCAAGTGGGGTCGCATTTCCACTTCTTCGAAGTTAACCGTGCACTGGAGTTCGACCGTGCTGCGGCTTATGGCAAGAGACTCAATATCTCCTCAACCACCGCAATTCGTTTTGAACCCGGTGATGAAACCGAAGTTCCGCTGATCCCTTTCGGTGGCAAGCAAACACTGTATGGCTTTAACAATCTGGTGGATGGTTGGACCGGCGAAGGCGTGGTGCCTAATAGCGAACGCCCAGATAAGCTAGAGGCTATCCGTCGTGCGGCTGAGCGTGGTTTCAAATCGTCTAAATGACACCTTTATAATATAGAAATTCACATACGTGTAATCAGCTATATATGTGTAATCAACTCTATAGTTACACGTACCGGAAAAAGAAAGGAGCGACAGATGCCTCAAATTTCTCGGCAAGAATACGCGGGTCTATTTGGCCCAACGACTGGCGATAAAATCCGTTTGGGTGACACCAATCTGTTTATCGAAATCGAAAAAGACCTGCGTGGATATGGTGAAGAGTCCGTTTACGGTGGTGGCAAGTCATTGCGTGACGGGATGGGGGCGAATAACCATCTGACCCGCGATAATGGTGTGCTGGATTTAGTGATAACCAACGTCACAATTGTTGATGCTCGTTTAGGGGTAATTAAGGCTGACGTCGGTATTCGCGATGGCAAAATTGCCGGTATCGGTAAAAGTGGTAACCCAGGTGTGATGGATGGGGTGACACCAGGAATGGTGGTCGGTGTCAGTACTGATGCCATTTCAGGTGAGCATTTGATTCTGACCGCTGCCGGTATTGATAGTCATATTCATTTAATCTCCCCACAGCAGGCCTATCATGCGCTGTCCAACGGTGTGGCAACCTTCTTTGGTGGCGGGATTGGCCCAACCGATGGTACCAACGGGACAACTGTGACGCCGGGGCCATGGAATATTCGCCAGATGTTACGTTCTATCGAAGGTCTGCCTGTCAACGTGGGTATTCTGGGTAAAGGTAACTCCTACGGACGTGGTCCACTGCTGGAACAAGCCATTGCTGGTGTGGTTGGCTATAAAGTCCATGAAGACTGGGGTGCGACCGCCAATGCCCTGCGCCACTCATTGCGCATGGCAGATGAGATGGATATTCAGGTTTCGGTACATACCGACAGTTTGAACGAATGTGGCTATGTGGAAGATACCATTGATGCATTCGAAGGCCGCACTATTCACACCTTCCATACTGAAGGTGCGGGTGGGGGGCATGCACCCGATATTATCCGCGTCGCCAGCCAACCTAACGTGTTGCCAAGCTCAACCAACCCAACTCTACCATACGGTGTCAACAGTCAGGCTGAGTTGTTCGACATGATCATGGTATGTCATAACCTCAATCCAAATGTGCCAGCTGACGTCTCATTTGCTGAAAGCCGTGTGCGTCCGGAAACCATCGCAGCAGAAAACGTTCTGCACGATATGGGTGTTATCTCCATGTTCTCTAGTGACTCGCAAGCCATGGGGCGCGTCGGGGAAAACTGGCTACGTGTAATGCAAACCGCTAACGCGATGAAAGCATCACGCGGGAAATTACCAGAAGATGCACCGAATAACGATAACTTCCGTGTACTACGTTATGTGGCAAAAATCACTATTAACCCCGCAATTGCACAGGGTGTTAGCCATGTTATCGGCTCAGTCGAAGTAGGTAAAATGGCCGACCTGGTACTGTGGGATCCGCGCTTCTTCGGAGCTAAACCTAAAATGGTTATCAAAGGTGGCATGATCAACTGGGCGGCGATGGGTGACCCGAACGCATCATTACCAACGCCACAACCGGTATTCTATCGCCCAATGTTTGGTGCGATGGGCAAAACCCTGCAAGACACTTGCGTCACCTTTGTTTCCCAAGCCGCTCTCGACGATGGCGTGAAAGAGAAAGCTGGGCTGGAACGTCAGGTTATGGCGGTTAAAAACTGCCGTACCATCTCTAAACATGATCTGGTGCGTAATGATCAAACCCCCAATATTGAAGTGGACCCTGAAACCTTTGCGGTGAAAGTGGATGGCGTACATGCCACCTGTGAACCTATCGAAACAGCATCAATGAACCAGCGCTATTTCTTTGGTTAATAGGAAGTTTGGACGCTAATCCGTTACTTCAGAATTCAGCTTGCCCACAGTAAGTATTATTTAGTGCCAAGGAGGGGGCGCGTTTGGATGAATGATACAGAAAAGGATTTCATTACTGTGGGCAATCTGACACACGCAAGGAGTCAACAACATGATTTTGATAGAGCACATTCTTGGCAATGTGAAAAAGGATCCGGTTTGGCAGGCGAAACTTAAAAATGCCACTGTTGATCTGTTGGTTTTGGATCAACGGGAAGCGCAAAAAAGCCGCTGCCGTAAATCCACCATGCAGGGGTTGGATCTCGGTATTTCTCTCGACAGAAACGTGGTACTTGCTGATGGTGATGTGCTGACATGGGATGAAGAAAGCAACGTAGCAGTAGTGGTGCAGATCCATTTGCGCGATGTGATGGTGATTGATTTGAGTGAACTGAAAAACCGTTCAGCGGATGAGTTGATTAAAACCTGCTTCGAACTGGGCCACGCATTGGGTAATCAGCATTGGAAAGCGGTGACTAAAAATAATGAGGTGTACGTACCTCTAACGGTTGCTACCACCATGATGGACTCGGTCATGCGAACACATGGCTTTCAGCACTTACCTTTCCGTTTTGTTAAAGGGGCAGAGATTCTGCCATTGCTGACCAACTCTGAAGCACGGCTGTTGTTTGGTGGCGCTGAAGACACTGATACCCATGTTCATGTTGCCAGCCCTCTGGATGAACCCCATGGTTCTCGCTTACATATTCACAGTATTCACTCTCATGGTGAAGGTCATAGCCACGACCACGACCACGACCACGATCACAGTCATGGTGATCATGATAGCGACCATAAACACTGATTGAGGCAGGGAGGCACCGCAATGAATGCATCAGATCTGATTCGTATTATGCAATTTGGTGATTCCGTACTGCCGGTCGGGGCCTTTACGTTTTCCAATGGTGTGGAATCAGCCATTCAAACCGGCGTGGTTCATGACGTGCCCACATTAAAAGGCTTTGTCCTGACGGCGTTAAAGCAGGCAGCGAGCTGTGATGGTATGGGGGTTGTCGCGGCCCATCGGGCCGTAATGGCGGATGATAGTGATGGCATCATCCGTGCTGACTGGGCAGTAAATAATCGTAAGTTAAATGAAGAAAGCCGCTTGATGGCAACCCGAATGGGGAAAAAATTGGCGGAGATGTCTATCCATGTGGTGGAGCACCCGCTGATCAGTTGGTGGCTGGGGCAGATAAAAAGTGGCAATACCGCAGGCACCTATCCGGTGACTCAGGCGGTAGTTATGGCTGCACAAGGGATAAGGCAGCGGGAAGTGGTGGTTATGCATCAATACGGTGTAGCGATGACGATATTAAGTGCGGCTATGCGTTTGATGCGCGTGACCCATTTCGACACCCAGCGCATCTTGTTTGAGTTGAACCATGACATTGAAACGTTCTGTGATATTGCCGAGATAGGTGATATTGACCAGATGTCTTCTTATGTGCCGATTGTGGATGTATTGGCGGCGGTGCATGTGAAAGCACACGTCAGATTATTTAGTAACTAACTGATTAATAAATTGTATTCTGAGTGCTTGGTTTTGTATTAACCGAGTGCAGAGCTAAAGCCAGATCAAAATTAAGAGGATTACCCCGTGAATAGCCATTCAACCGATAAACGCAAAAAGATTACCCGCATTGGTATTGGTGGCCCGGTAGGTTCAGGTAAAACTGCCATCATCGAAGTGATCACCCCGATTCTGATTAAACGGGGGATTAAGCCACTGATTATTACCAATGACATTGTGACAACAGAAGATGCCAAGCAGGTGAAACGTACCCTGAAAGGCATTTTGGATGAAGAGAAAATCCTTGGGGTCGAAACTGGTGCCTGCCCGCATACCGCGGTACGTGAAGACCCAAGCATGAATATTGCCGCAGTAGAAGAGATGGAAGAGCGTTTCCCGGACAGTGACCTGATTATGATTGAAAGTGGTGGTGATAACCTGACACTGACTTTCAGCCCGGCACTGGCTGACTTCTATATCTATGTTATCGATGTGGCTGAAGGGGAAAAAATTCCGCGCAAAAATGGCCCTGGACTGGTTCAGGCAGACATTCTGGTCATCAATAAGATTGATCTTGCCCCCTATGTCGGCGCTAGTTTGGATGTGATGGAAAGTGATACCAAAGTGGTGCGTGGTACGCGCCCTTATATTTTGACTAACTGTAAAACCGGTCAGGGGATTGAAGAGCTGGTGGATATGATTATGCGTGATTTTCTGTTTACTCACGTACAGCCTGAAGGAGCAAATGCATGACATCGCAGAGCCAGAATATCGTGGAGACACCTTCACGGGTTCGCGCTCACGCATTAGGTGTTAACGCGCCGGAATTAGCGAGATATCAGGATGAACCGGTGCAGATGCGTAGCGGGGCCGTAGGGAAAAGTGGTTATCTCAAACTGAGATTTGCCAAACGTGAGCATCGCAGTATTTTGGCCGAAATGGAAAGACGGGTGCCGTCGATGGTACAAAAAGCACTGTACTGGGATGAAGAAATGCCTGAATTACCTTGCGTCACCATGATTTCGACCTCGGGGTGTATTTTACAAGGGGACCGGCTGGCAACTGATATACATGTGGAGGCTGGAGCTTGCGCGCATGTTACCACACAGTCGGCCACCAAAGTTCATATGATGAATGCGAACTATGCCTCGCAGATACAGAATTTCACCGTGGAAGAGGGAGGCTATCTGGAGTTTATGCCGGACCCGCTGATCCCACATCGTAATTCACGTTTTATTACTGATACCACTATTAATATTCATCCGACGGCAAGCGCAATTTATTCAGAAATACTGATGTCAGGGCGTAAATACCATCATGCCGAAGAACGGTTCGGCTTTGATGTGTATTCGTCGAAAGTGGCGGCCCATGATTTGGCAGGAAAAGAGCTATTTGTTGAGAAATATGTTCTGGAGCCGAAGTCAGAGAGTCTTGATGCTGTTGGTGTGATGCAAACATTTGATGCTTTCGGCAACGTGATTTTATTAACCCCGAAAGAGCATCATGACCGCATTCTGGCTCGGGTGGCGGCCCATTTTGACATTAAAGCCGGTATCGCCAGTGGGGCAACACGCTTACCTAATGACTGTGGTTTAGTGTTTAAAGCACTGGGTATCGACAGCGGCGGAGTGAAGGCGGAGATTCGCCAGTTCTGGAAGATAGCTCGTGAGGAGATTCTTGGTATCACGCTGCCGGCGCAGTTTTTGTGGCGCTAATACTCAGGCTGGGTAATCAACATTATGGAGGCGAGGCCCAAGGATGGGCGAGTAACGAGAGCAGCTAACACCGCTGCAGCTTCAAGCTAGAAGGGGATTACCCAAATTAATTGGAGTTGCAGCAAGGCAGCAAACGAATGAATCCCGATGAGCTTACATCAGTAAGTGATTCGGGTGCGTGAGAGCAGCTAACACCGCTGCAGCTTCAAGTAAGAAGGGTAAAGATAATGAATGCAAAAACAGATAACCAATCTGGCTGGACACAACTGGCCGCTTCGAATGTTTTTATTGAATTTATTGATACAACTCTGCGTGGCTGTGCTCAGGTAATGTTCCAGAATAATCCACTCACCGGGCTATTCTTTTTTATCGCCATATTTGTCGGTGCTTATGGTGAAGGTAACCCGGCTGTTGCCTATGGCTGTGTGTTAGGTACGGTGGTTGCCACGCTTACCGGTTTAACCATGCGTGACCGTAAATCATGGCGTGCAGGGTTGTATGGCTATAATGGGTGCTTGGTTGGCGCGGCTCTCCCGACATTTTTAATGGCAACTCCGGTGGTATGGGCTTGCATTGTGCTAGGCAGTATCGTGTCGGTAATCGCCACCGTGTGTATTGCCGATATTTTAAAAACCTGGAAAGTCGCGGCATTAACTGCACCCTTCGTGTTCACCACTTGGATGATTCTGCTGGCAAGTTACGCCTTTAGCGGTTTGCACAGTAGCGCATTACCCACACCGGCTTTGCCACATCAATTTATATTGGAATCCGGGAGCATCTTTGGTGGCGGCAATACTTTTGTCAGCATGTTTAACGGTATTTCTCAGGTATTCTTATTCAGTAGCCTGGTCGGAGGGATTCTATTTGTTATCGGATTGGCGGTGGAATCTTTGTGGGCGGCTATTTTTGCCATTTGTGGTGCGATATTAGCCATCCTCACCGCCGCTTTTCTAGATGCTAATCCCCATGATATTAACGCCGGGCTTTATGCTTTCAGTGCGGTATTGACCGCGATAGCTCTGGGCTCGACCTTTAATAAACCCAGTTGGCGTGTGCTGGCTTACACCATTGTGGGGGTTATATTTACCGTGTTGGTTCAGGGGGCGCTGAATACCTTATTGTTACCGATTGGTATTCCAACACTGACCATGCCGTTTGTTTTAGCTTCATGGCTGTTCTTGGTTCCGAATAAAGATGTGATGCCAGCACATCGACAATAACTATTCCGCTCTGGACGTTTTGCTCTGAACATTTGATCGCTATACGGCTGAAAATAATCTGGAGTGCGAACATGACGACAGTGACAGAAAAAAGAGTGGCGTTTGGTAATCAGCAAACCAAACGCCACGCCATCTATCTGCTTATCGGTTTGCTGGTAGTTAATGGGTTAGCTTGGGTTTGGGCTTTTACCGAATTTAATGATAATGCGGTACTGATGGGGATGGCTTTTCTGGCATACAGTTTTGGCCTGCGCCATGCTGTTGACGCGGATCATATTGCGGCTATCGATAATGTTACTCGCAAGCTTATGCAACAAGGTAAAACGCCGATTGCTGTCGGGACTTTTTTCTCGCTCGGCCACTCTACTATTGTGATATTAGCCTCGCTGGCTATTGCCGCGACGGCTATGGCATTTAAAGATGATATGGCGTGGTTTCATGAAACCGGTGGGTTGATTGGTACGCTGGTGTCATCGGTATTTTTATTACTATTCGCTTTTCTCAATTTAACTATCTTGCTTTCAGTGTATAAAAAATTTAAACAAGTCAAAGCGGGCCATGTTTATCAAGAAGAAGAACTGGATCTTTTAGTCGTCAACAATGGGGGGCTGCTGGCCAGAGTTTTCAGACGCGTATTTAATATGGTCAATAAAAGTTGGCACATGTATCCGGTGGGGTTTTTATTTGGCTTGGGTTTTGATACGGCGACCGAGGTGGGGGTGTTAGGGATTTCTGCCGCCAGTGCTACTCATGGCATGAACTTGTGGTCCATTATGGTATTCCCAATTTTATTTGCAGCGGGTATGGCATTGATCGACTCACTCGATAATTTTGTCATGATTGGTGCCTATGGTTGGGCCTTCTCTAAACCGGTGCGAAAATTGTATTATAATATTACCATTACGGCAGCGTCGGTTATTATTGCTTTCTTTATCGGTGGGATTGAAGCGTTAGGATTGATTGCAGACAAAATGAATTTAACCGGAGGAGTCTGGACGCCGATTAATAATATTAGTGAGAATTTAGGCGAGATTGGTTACTGGATAATAGGCATGTTTATATTATGCTGGATAATTTCGGCTGTTAATTATTATGTGCGAGGTTATGATAAGTTGAGTGTTAGTCGTTAACTTTACATTTATCACAAAAATAAGGCGCTAATTAAACATTTAAAGTTAATTAGCGCCTTATTTACTTCGCGACTCTGTGTTTAACGTTGCGCACCTACAAGTTACATATGTTTCTTAGCGAAACCTACAATATCCTGTTTAATTTCAGAAAGTTTACTTTCAGGTGCTTTCTTACATACTTCAACTACCTTCGGTGTCACGACAGTATCAGTTTCTTGCAGATCAACATAATCGCCTTTCTTATATTGAGTATCATCATTCAATACCCAATACACAACCGGAGTAAATGACTTAGGATTCAGATCGAGGAATTCTTTGCAGGTCATATCACTCGGGGTCGTGCCCGTTGCTTTAGTGGTTGTAGATGTTGCTGCAAAGGTTGTTGCGGCAGCGGAAAGCAGTAAACCAGTCAATGCAATATTACGAAGTGATTTGAAGGACATGCTTATTTCCTTATTTATTTGTCAAATATCATTGAATATTTACAAAGTTAAACTAAGGGTGATGTATATCACTCAGCTATGGCGACTCAGGATAATGTTCTATTCCTGAGTGCTGCTGTATTATTATATATTAATGGCATTAACGCCATTAATTAAACGTATTATATAATTGGTCATCCAGTATGGATAACTTTACAATGTGTAAAGTGGGCTTTATATATTATAGATGTAATCTATCTAGGAATGGTAATGAATGTTATTTTACTACTTTATTTTAATTACACTCCGTGAATATTAGGCAGCTACAAATGAGGGCAAATAACCCACGATTAAATACAACTATTATTTGATTTTCATCAAAAATAATTCTACTTAACCATGATTTTTCTCATTTTTTATCTATACTTAATTCACCTATAACAATTTTAGTCACTCTATTGATGAAAATATTACAGGAAATTAAGTCTAAAGTTTCGATACCACTTTGCCTCGCTATTCTGGTGGCAATAAATGGATATCTGGTCTTAAGCCCAGTGCTGTTGCGGGCGATATCTCATTCAACCGATGCTGTAAACAATTTCAGTACATGGAAGGAGGCATTAAGTTTTCTTGAATTATTTGAAATTCCTCGATTTATGATCGGTCTGGTATTGATATTGATGGCAATCGCACTTTCGATGAGAACCCGCATTGCATGGTTTTTCACCGTGTTATTGCTGTTTACTATCGTT
This sequence comes from Yersinia sp. 2541 StPb PI, assembly GCF_052217145.1. Lineage (NCBI taxonomy): Bacteria > Pseudomonadati > Pseudomonadota > Gammaproteobacteria > Enterobacterales > Yersiniaceae > Yersinia > Yersinia sp. 2541 StPb PI. Next base: position 1,092,337 of record NZ_JAZGQB010000001.1, read on the forward strand.
GCTATCAATCTCTTTATTCTTAAAGATCATAATACGCTGACGACTTATTCTCTTGTGATTATTGTTGCCTTGCTTTTTTATTGGCGCGATTTTGATTATCACAGCCTCGGCAGCGGTACCTTCTTTGCGGTCGTCAGTATTGCATCATTGATCGTCTATAGCATGCTCGGTACGCTCTATATGGGGGATGAGTTTGCTCCGGCCGTTACCGATTTACCTACGGCTTTCTATTTTGCGATCGTTTGTATGTCGACAGTAGGATTCGGGGATATTATTCCTCACTCTACGCTGGCACGGATGTTTACTCTTACGGTGATTATTTCCGGTATAACGGTCTTTGCTGCTTCAATTTCTTCTATTGCCGGACCGATGATCAGTAATAATATCAAACGTATAGTTAAAGGTAGGATTTCTCACGTGGAACGTAAAAATCATTTTATTATTGTCGGTACCAACTCCCTGGCACTGAATGTCTATAATGGTCTACGTGACCGGGGTGATGAGGTTACTGTGGTTTGCGCCGTCGGTAGCCAGCATGAATTTCCTTCCGATGCAGATATTATCGAGGGCGACCCATCATCGGTTGCGACATTGCAACTGGCAGGTGCGGCTAAAGCAAAATATATTATCGCCTTATGTAACAGTGATGCTGATAATACCTTTACCATTTTAGCTGCCAAAGAAATTGCGGGTGAGTCCACCAAGACGCTGGCATTAGTGAATGAAAGCCAGAATATGAAAAAAGTTAAACGGGTAAATCCTGATATGGTGTTCTCATTGCCGTTGCTTGGCAGTGAACTACTGGTTAGGACTCTGAATGGAGATACCATTAATAACGATCTTATTACGGAGATGTTCTTTGGTAACTGTCAGAAGTTAGATTGATCTGGCGAGCTTAATCTGCAGTAGTACACAAAAACACCCTCAGCATTGAGGGTGTTTTATTGTTGGAGAGTATTTTATTGGGTAGCTGCATGTGGGTCTTTTGGTTTTTCTTTAGGGCCAATCATCAAACCTAATTCAACAGCGATGAAGCCTATGATCAGGCTGGCGACCAAATAACAGATTGAGACTAAAATTCCTGTAGGGTTCTTCATCATTTCGACCGCACCAAAGACAAAACTGGAAAAGGTTGAAAGACCACCCATGATCCCGGTTGCGACCATCAAATGCACATATTGGTTAATTTTATCTTTTTTAAATAAAGAGGTAGTCAGCCCTAATAAAAATGCTGCAATAATGTTGGCGACAAAAATATCCATTGGGAAGCCGTCGGCCAGTCGCGGCACGGATAACATAATAAACTCGCGACACATGGCACCAAAAGCACCACCAACAAAGACTAAAATAATAAGATTTAGCATAACATTTCCCTCTGATTAGTAAGCCAACCAGGCACCCAATGCCGCTGCTGCCAGACCGACGATGACAGAAATAATTAAATATCCAGCAGCCATTGCTCTACCACGAGCAGTGGCCAGTTTTGCTGCATCCAATTGCATGCTACTAAAGGTGGTATAACCGCCAAGAATACCGGTTAGTACCGCTGCATTGATTAAGTCACCATAGCGATCACGCCAGTCAACACTAAAGAGAATACTCAAATATCCAATAACAAAGGCACCAGAAATATTAATCAAAAAAGTACCTAGGGGAAAATTACCTTGATATATTTTGCCAACCCTCAGCCCTATCCACCAACGTAAAAGTGATCCGATACCGCCACCAAATCCAACCCACATTACATCGATTGCAGTCATAACCAACCCCTCAATGGTAATTCGTCAGAATAAGAATAATTGTAGTATAAATAAATTACGTGATCGTTCGAATATGGCGAGTTATCGGCCTTAAGTATTATGTTTTATTCGAGTTTAATCCGCGGAACTAATATAAATAAAATGAAGATCGGTGAAGAAGATAACCGGAAGTTAATATAGTTCATCTTCTGTATTGTTCCCTAGTGAAACTATATTGCTATTGCTGCCAACGATAGCTGTAGAAACCTGCGTTTGAAATCCGCCAAACCTGCATTTATTGCGTTTTTCGGCTCACATTAACTGCAATTATCAGTGGATATAAACCCACTATATCTGCAAATGAACCTGCATTTTATGGGGCTGACCTGCATTCCATCTTCATGGACCCACAATAACTGCAACTCTAAAATTTTAAACGCCAGAAGCACTCGAAGGTAATCATTCGCTATGAGCTGGTCAACTTTTGATACTAAATAGGTAATCCGGCAGCCAAAATACGATCACGTAACTCCACGACTTCCATCAAACGCTTTAAACCGATGAGGGTATGACCATTAAGATCATGCGCTTCATCCACAAACAGAGCGACGGGACGCTTACTTTTCTTAATCAACTCCTGCAATTCTCGTTCCCGACGTTCGCCTTGCTTGGGAATTTGTACCGCTTTATCCTGAACCAAATCATAGAACAGAGCAGAAATCAGCGTAGCCAGCTTAATGCCGCTTTTCTCCACCTACAGTGATTTGGCCACCAATAGTCAATTGACGTTTTTTATTGTCTGTCCTATGGTTAAATTGTAACGTTTCATTAAGTACCGTTGATGATCCTCTAACCAATAGAAGGTGTTCAATGATATCAAAATTAATCGCGACAATTTTCATTGTGTTTAGTGTAAATTCAGCCCTCGCAAATGGTCAGATTAGATTTGTAGGTGCTATAACAGAATCTACATATAGAGCAAGTGACTTTGAAAAATCTCTCACGAGCATTAACCGTCTCAGTAAAACGGTGCGTGCTGTTTCTGATATAAAAAACAAGATGATTAATATTAACTACCTTAATAAAGAAAAAACCTTCGCAGTAACTCAGATTAGTTATAAATAATAGCTTTTGAAAATGTATAAATTTTCCTGTTGCTAAAACCATTCAAAATAGGAATAAAATGATTTGTAATAAACATGTTGAATTCAGTAGAATATGAGGGGAAAATAAGGAACAACCACAATTGTCGGAAATATAGCTACACCGTGCACAAAAAAATAATTGTATTCTTCTCAAAAGACGTGATTTGTCACAAAAAAGTTGAAGCTTATAGTGGAATATTAGTAATCAATGTGGCGACCCGCGACTGGATACAGTATCTCGATGCGCTGGAAATATTTATAAATAACAACACCATAAGTAAATATTATTCACAAATAGTGTTGCATACTGACAATGCAAAACCATTAAAACATCCAATGCCTTTTCAAAACAAAGGTAAGGTAGTATTTAAAACGGGAATTCCCTCCATTTATTATAGAGTTCAACCAAGCTAGTCGCTTCATATTTCTTAAGTATATTTATTTTATGAGAACTGATTGTTTTTAAATTAATACTCAATAAATCCTCAATGTCTTTAGTGTCCATACCAAACATTAAAAGTGATAATATTTCATTTTCCCGCCTAGTTAATTTCAATGATTTATTTTCATGGGACATGGAAATATTTGGAATTTTATTCCGGGAAGTTACAAGTCTATGAAAACACTGAAATATGGTTGATTCTATCTCCATGAGCGTTGCTGTTTTACAAAGGTGTATTACATCCACACCTTTAAAATAGGAATAATTATTTGATAATTTACTTTCTTTAGAGTAAAAAACAAGATTGATTTTATTTATTTTTCTCTTAATCTTTTCTAGTATAGAATACTGATTAATTATGGGCACATTATCAATATCAAAAACAACAACCGGATTGACGGACGTTAATATCTCACGCTCAAACTCTGGCAATGAGGTACAGACCTTAAGGACCGCACTGACTCTATCAGGCTGGTGAATGATCACTGGCTCTATAATCGCTCTTAAGGCGAATCGGATTAAATCACTGCCACTGAATATAACAATATCTCTCATAAATCACCTTTTGCATTTAAATTATCTAACGATTAATTGAATAAAAAACAGTTAAACGCAAAATCAAATATCTGGTGTGGATTAAAGAGTGTGCGTTGAGACCTTCCTTGGTCTCTTTATCCATCGTGGTTTAATAGCGGTTAATCGTAAAAATATTTTCCTGTCAGAACAATAAAAATCACCGTTACGCTCAACAGCCTCAAATTACGGACTTATTAAGTTCAACGTTATTTATCCAACACGCCATGGGAAATTCACTTCCCTCGGGCGAGGTTAATAACGCATTCGACGTAGGACATTAATAATAATTGATCAAGAACACGGCTTTACCATTCGCTTTACCCGGTGTGACGTTCGCTTCTGTTTGAATATAACGGGCAGACAGCGGAACACGGATTGTAGAACTGCCGTCTTTTGGCAGCGTCACTGTTTGTTCTGCCGCAAAGTTAAACAGCGTTGGGGTTTGGCTACTACTTCCCCAACCAATCTGGATACCTACGCCCGATGCTGCACCGGATACCGTCGAGTCGATAGCCATAATCCCATTGGCGGCATCAATTACATTGGTAGCAGGTGTCAGGCGCACGCCAATACCGTTATTGAGCGAGTTGGATGGACTCCCCATTCCGGTATTGTAATCCATCAATATCGTCGTATTGGTACTGTTATAAAAACCGTAGAATCTAGGGCAATTTATAAGGTTAATTGACGCATCAATCCAAGGTGTTGTTGAGTTTATCCCCCTAAAAATTTCATTTTTGTCATAACGTCCCAATGCAACCGTGACATCTGGTGTGGTGCAGGTTTGCGTAGACACCGTCAGGGTTCCCTGAAAATTGATATTGTAAAAAGTAAACGGCAACCCGGTGACGGGAACAGAACCCGCATGAGTATTCACCGCGGGCTCAATCGCAGTCGTGATACTCGGGAAATTTGCACCGCTAATCGTAAAGCTACCGGGGGTAATAGCCCCCGTTTTAATGAGCGAGACATAACGTGTTGAACCGCCAAAATTCAAGGCGCCGCCTAATTCATTGCTTACCTGCCTTATAGGGTTCTCTACATCCGTGGTTACCGCAGGCCGGTTAACTATTATCGGATTGCCATCCGGGGTTCGTGAAATGGCCACACCAATCCCCGGAATATTGGTCTGATAGACGGCACCCGCAAACGGACCGGTCATCAAGCCGCTCAGAGGGAGTGGGGCATGGCTAATCAACGTTGAACTGCTGTACCAAAATGATTTACCTACGTCAGCCTGTGCCCACTGGCACTCCATAAGCGTATTTTTCATCACCCAGGCCCCTTGATAAAGAACCGTCCCCACAGGAATATCGACCCCTGCCGAAATCACTGGTGGACTCAAGGGGACTGTTTCGGTTTGAGTCGAGCCAGCGGGAAATGAACAATTCGCCACGGCCCAGCTACTGGTACTGATAACACTTAACAAGAGGCCGCCAAACAGCCCACCCACTTTATTCATAGATAGTTTCATACATCATTGCCTCTTTTTCTGGCAGTAAACAGCATTGGGTTAGTGCCTTCCTGCAGCGTTATCGTCTTTTCCGCTGAAAAAATACGTCATATCGAAGCCTTTACTCACGAAGTGATTGCTCCTGAGGCACACAGGTCGAGGTAAACCGCATCATCGCGCTGGCTTTACCGTTGGCTAATTGCGGCGGCAGAATATAGTTCAGGTAACATTGCTGGCCGGTACCTTCACCCCAACTGACTTGCAAACGGCCACGCTCCTCGCTCACCCGCGCATAAATCTGACCACCCTGACCGACAGAACCCACTACCTGACCTTTGGTGTCTAACACTTGCGACCCAAACGGCACCGGCTCGCCATCTGACTGGGTGGCATTGACCAATATCGGATAGCCCTTGGTACTTTTATATTTCACCATCACCACCGCACCGGCATTCGGCGCCACTTTCTGACTGGTGGATTCCAGCTCCACGTCATAAGAGGTCCCCTTCGGATCGATGGTTATCTCATTCATCTGATAGGCACTCAGATACGGCACCACGGCATAACCCCGTGAATCAATTTTCACGCCGGAGTAACCGGACACTTCGGCCCCTTCAGCGCCCTTAGCTTCCACCACCGCAAAGGTCTCACTGCTGTACGGCGTTAATGTCACGCCGCCGGGGTGGGCAATCATGCTGCCTGAAATGCCGACCGAGCCACTCTGATAGTCGCGACCGCCACCGTAAGACGCCATACTGGTGGCTTTAGAACCGCGGTACTGACCATTGACACTGCCACTGGCCCCCGACCCGCCGTTGCTGTTCATGGCGGTTGCCCCATAACTGAACTGGCTTTGCTCGCCAGCACTGCCTGAAACCGATGCCTGTTCGCCCCAGTTGCCCTGACCATTGCGGTTCATTTCCAGTCGCATTTGCGGCACGTTCTGCTGGTCATTACGCCCCAACGGGAAACTCATACTGACCAGATAAGTATTTTGCATCTCGCCAAACCCGGAGCGGCTGCGATTCACGCTGACGCCGTAGGTCATGCTTTTATAGTTGTTGCTGTAACCCACCTGATACTGCTGGTCACTGCCACCTTTATTCCAGTAATCCTGCAAAGAACCACTGATATACATCTGGCCCCAGCCGTCCGGTAATCCCTGATTGGCGGTCACGGTTAAGCGGTTTTTTGCCCGGTAGATACTGTTGGCGTCATAGCCCTGACGTTCGGCATCAAGGGTTTGCATCGCCGTGGCGAAATCGAGATAGCCCTGAGTCGAAAAGCGGTGCGCCGCCACACTCAGGTTACTGTTGGTTTCAGCAATCACCTTGCTGTAACTGACCTGATAGCTTTGGCCACTTTCATTGCCGTTACGCAGGCGGGTATTGGCCTGGGTCACGTCGACCGCCACCGCCCCAATCGGGGTACTGAACGCAGTCCCGACCTGCACGGCATAGTAGTCTTCACTGGCCTGCGCCCCGGTATAACCGGTAATGCTGTTGTTCAGACCACGCTGATAGGTTCCCTGATAAAGACCCGGGGTAAAGGAGAGCGAATCATTGCGCACTTTACCCACCGTCAGGCTGTAGCGCTGCGAACCGGGGCGCAGCAATTGCGCCACTGCCGCAAACGGCACCTGGAAATTCTGTGTGCTGCCGTCGGCTTCACGCACCGTGACATCCAGATTGCCGCCGTAACCGGTCGGATAGAGGTCATCAATGATAAATTCGCCCGGCGAAACCGTGGTTTCATACAATACCTGACCACTCTGGCGCACGGTCACCAGCGCATTGGTGCGGGCAATCCCGCGCACTTCCGGCGCATAGCCACGCAGGGACTCTGGCAACATGCGGTCATCGGTGCTGAATTGTGCTCCAGTGAAAGGCACGGTATCGAATAACTGCCCGGTGGTATTGGATTGTCCCAGCAACACCCGGCCCAGCGCAGCCGGGACATCCCGCTGCACATAACTGTTAATACTGGTGTATTTGCTGTCACCGTCTTCTTGCCAGTTATACGAGCCGTTATGACGGAAATACCATGAGCCGAGGTTTACCCCGGTGTTAATCCCGGCAAAAGCCGAGTTAAATGTCTGTCCGTTGGCGGAGGAGCTGTAGCCATTGAGTGAATAGCCCAACATCCCTGATGTCACGCCGCTGTCCCACAACGCGGGGTTGACGGTGCCACGGGCGGTACGGAGTAACAATGCCTGGGGAATAGCGATATCCAGCCGTTGTTCGCCGCTGTCAAAAGCCACCTGGGCATCGGGGATCAGCGACGCCAGATCAACACAGCCGTCCTCTTCTTTCAGCGGGGCCAGTGATTCAGGCGGTAAGGCTTCTGTCTTGAGATTAAGACTGGCAATGACCGACGAGGATAAGCAGGCATGGACACTTTTATCGTCGCGGGCCTTAAATTCCACATTCTCATTGCCAATCAGGGTATTGTTTAAATAAATGTCAGCCCGGTAAGTGCCGGGTAGCACGCTGCCCCCTTTCGAGAAGCGGCTTAAATCAATGCCGGAACCACCGTGTTCGGTATTTAAGTAAATACTGTCAAACTCCACCGCCTGAGGTTTATTAGGCTCAAGTGATACAGTACTCTCTGTTTTTCCAATGCTATCAACAGCAAAAACAGTTGGTGACAAAAAAACGGTAATAACCGCCGCCGCAACGGGTGTTAAACCAACATTGCGGGTACGCCGTTCTGCTGAAAAAGGCATTGCAGGGTGTTTCATTATTCAATTATTCCGTAGTGTACAGATGTATTCCGCCCCCACGAGATAACCTGCGGACGCTGTGTATAACTGCTGTATATAAATTAAATTAAGGTTTAATGGGCTGACTCAGTTTATTGAGTGCGCCATAATCATTAACAAATTCAAAATCAACGTTATTGCCGGCGGTATTTCCCGGTAACGAAAAGGTCAGCGAATTATTAGGGCTAATCATTTGGCCTTCAACCGGCGCTGTTTTACTGCCCGTTATCCCCACCGTGACCAAAGAAACATGAAACGGTGTCGGATTGGTGGCTTTAAGTCCGCCAGGGACTTTGGTCCAGACTAAAGATTGTGCAGCATCATTCGCATTACCCACTAACCCTGCGGGACGGAAAAACAATTTAATACGGGAGCGGTAGGCCATCTGTAAATAGTTCTGGCTGCTACCCGCATCCGCTTTAGCCGGTATCTCTAATACATTTAACCAAAAAACAGATTCTTTATCTTTTGGTAACGCCGCACCGGTATAACTGATGCGCAGTGTCTGGCTTTTATTCGGCTCAACCCGGTTAATCGGTGGTGTCAGTACAAAAGGCACTTTTAATGTTTCCGGGCGGGCATTCACATCCCCGTTGTCAATCCAGCTTTGTAATACCACCGGGCCGGTGCCGGTGTTATTAACCTTTACCGTCACTTCTTTTTGTTTTTCCGGATAAATTACCCGGGTGCCGGTAATAACCACACTGGCCTGAACAGAGCGTCCGACAAATAGAATCAAGAACAAGGCTGAAAATACAGTTAATAAAAGACGGTTAGTGCTGTTCATAACAACCTCGACACTTAATGAATGTGTGCATGCTTTAATTTTAGTGCTTATCGTCAAAAAGGGCAGATATCTGCCCTTTAAAATTTATATGTTACTCGTTAATACTTATTTGTACTGGATAGAGTAAACCACGTTGCTGATAACTGTACCGGCAGTGGTTGCGCCATCAGCATAATATTGAACCGCATACGGCAGTGAAGCAGAACCCGTAGAAGCATCAATATAAGTGGTGCTGGTCGTCTGGTTGCTGTTACCGGCTTTAATTGGCGTCATGGCGTTAGACGCGTCCAGCAGTTCCAGGCTAACCTGACCGGCAGTACCGCTTACATTTTTCAGGTGACCGGTAACCACATCGACACTTGGGCCTGCTTCAAAGAAAGCAGAAACTGTTTTCAGAGTGCCAGCACAGTCGCTCAGCGCCATGTTAAAGCCTGTGCTACCAGCAACCTGGTTAGCAGAAGTCAACTGGTTGGTACCGACAGTTGGCAGTACCACTGTTGCGTCTGCACCCTGGCCGTCGACGGATACGTCACAAGTAGACGCTGTCAGTTCACCGTTAAAGGTGATGGTACCGGTAGAAGCGGCTTGAGCAGCGTTAACACCCGCGAATGCAGCAACGATTGAGGCAATAATAGCTAACTTTTTCATATATATTCCTAACGTTTTAATTGAGCTATATGAAATATAAATTCATATAACAGGTGAATGTTCACCTAAAGTGAATAATCATCTTTATTGCTTTTCGATATATTTATCGAATGCATTGGTGATGATTAAGTAATGTTATTTTAAATCAGAAATACAGCTTCCATAAAGGTTGGTGGTGCATTTTTAAATATCTCTAATTTTTTATTTCTGTTTTAAGGTAAACAATTTAATAAGCATTCTCGCTAAATTGTGTGCAAATAATATGAGATATTTCTCGGTAGAGGAAGTCGCCATTTCTGTTGTGCGTGATGCTTATTTTGAACTAAAAAATTAATTAATTGCTTAATAACAATGGGTTGTGATTTTATTGTCATTTTCTTTGTTAAATAAACCACATTAAAACCTGTTTTATTTTTTATTTCGTTTATTTGTTTTCGGAGTCATTACCCAGATTTGTGTGAAATTTCCCAGATAATTTTGTATTTATAGAATCATTTCTGTGAATGTTCTGACCATACCCCTTGGGTGAGGATAAACATAGTATAAATTAATTGGGGAAGGATTCAGCGCTATGCCCCTGAAATGAAAAAATGGCTGCGCTGGTACTGGCATCATCTCACCGACCTACATCCCTAGCATTTGGATGAAACCTACGTCAAAATCAGCGGTAAATGGGCTTATTTGTACTGGGCCGTCGATAGCCACGGTCGGACTATCGATTTTTGAAGAAAATGCTGGGTAACCGAAGAGATTGGGAATAGCCGCGACACCGCATTACAGATAAGGCACCGACCTATGGCAGAGCACTGGCGCTGCTGACAAGTGAGGGAATATGTCCACCTGGCGTTGAGCATCGGCAGGTGAAATACCTTACAACGTGATTGGATGTGATCATAGTAAGCTGAAATGGATAATCAATCTGATGCTGGGCTTCAAGTCGATGAAGACGGCTTACGTCACGATTAAAGGCATTGAGGTGATGCGCTCATTACGCAAAGGACAGGCTTTATGGCCATCTTCAGGTCGAAGTGCGCCTGGTGAACTATGTTTTCAGTCTCTGAGGCCTTTGACCTGAGAGGAAACTTACCTTTCGTGACTATTTGCAACAGTGATCCCCGAGCACTGCGAGCCTAAAAAACAGTATGTTACTTGATTGTTGCCTTAATATGATACAGCCCTTATCGCTGAGTCTTCGAACGCCAAAATCATGTCGTCAACTAAACGTTGTGCCATTGGAGTTAGTGCCACATTCTGGCTATGAATAAAACTATAGTGCCCCTGAGGTAAAGACTCTTTAATCGGGATATAACACAATCGGTCTTTAAGATAGGGAACGTTTAGTAATTCTTTTGGCGCGATAGTTAAGTACCCTTCATTAAGAATAAGTTGTTCTCCCAGTATTGTTGAATCGCCAATAATTAGAGAACCTAATGGACTCCGACCATTGGGGAAGACAAATTTATTCATATCACTGTAATATCCTGCACTAGCTTTTGGTAGATACCACTTTGCTTCCTTCAATTCAGCTAATGAAGTACACATAGCAAGCGGGTGACCTTTAGAGGCAACGACACAAAACTCTGATGTCATCAGAGGCTTCTCAACAAAGCTACCGAGTGATATATGTGGGTTAACGATACCAACAAAGAAATCCATCTGACCAATACGTAAATCAGGCAACAGCTCTGACAATTGCCCTTCGCTCAGGATTATATTGACGTGTGGATATTTTTTTTGAAACTTTATGATTACATCAGGGAGAATAGAGAAGGATAGTAAATACGAACACCCTAGTGTGATAGTTCCGCTTAAAGATAAGTGAATCTGTTCTATTTCATCAGTGGCCCGTTGTATCTCATTTAAGATTAATTGCATTCTGGGTCTGAAGACTCTTCCCATTTCCGTCAGCACTATCCCCTTAGCTCCTCTTATCAATAAAGGAACACCTAACGTTTTTTCCAAGTCTCTTACCGCTCGAGTCAGTAATGGCTGAGTTTGACCTAATGCCTCAGCCGCAGCACGATAACTTCCATGCTTTATCACGGCATGAAATGCTTTAAGTTGGCTTAGTTTTGGTAACCTATTCATAGAGTATTCACTCTCATCATTCTTCAAATTTATCAAGACTAGATAGTTAAATATAATCCAACGACTAACAGTGCCTGAAAAAGAACAGGCACATCTCTTTGAAGAGTGGGTGGGTATGTGCAAGATTATCTGATCCAGACTTTATAGTGGTCAACTAAAATTGGCCAGAGCCGCCGCTGGCGTTCCACGCTTCTTTGACCCGGCTGCGTTTAACCACTCGCTCAGCATCGGGTTCATCAGTCTGGCTATGCCAATGCCGGTAGCTACTGCGATGAACGTCAAAAATCTGGCACAACGACGTAACCGGATATCGCGCCCTAAATGGGGACAGTTTGGATACCTACGCTAATGCGACAGAACCGTAATAAATGAAGATCAGCAGAAATTAGAATAGATAACGAGCACCCAGCACCACTTCGCTGGAAACCAGACGGGCTTTCATTTGCTCGTCTTTCAACCCTCTAACGTTGTTGAAGTTATTGTAGCCACTTTCAACGTTGCCCATATCAACGTAACGGTAGCCCAGATCGAGGTTAAGACGCTTTATCGGCGCATAACTGATCCCTGCACCAAGTGAGTAAGCTAGGTTGGTTTGCGTATTTGAACCATATTGACGCGAGGTATTACCCTGCCAGCCATCAGATTCTACTTTAGCGATACCTAAACCAAGGGTACCATAAATCGAGAAATCATAACCCAATGCGTAGTCACGGTAAGCATTGAGCATCAAACGTTGTACATCCACTTTGTGGTGATTAAAGCTGTTGGCAAAGGTGGTTGAACCGCTGGTGTATTCGCTCTTTTTCTTGAAAACGTATTCACCTTCAGTGCGCCAGCCATTACCAAACTGATAGCCCGCGGCCGCAGCACCATTAAAAAAGCTCTCTCTTTCGTTACCGCGGACAAAACTCCCAACGCCCGGACGGCTGCTGGTGTCCATATTTTTTGCAGATTGCTCAACATGCAGTAACTTCAGTGAACCGTAATAACCTTGCAAATAATTATCAGCAAAAGCCTGGCCAGAAATAGTCGCTAAAGAAATAGCCAGCACAAGAGGTTTAATATTCATACGTTCCTTGCTTTAAAGAAAATTAATGATGATGTAGAACATCGCAGTCTGGATTATTTACATCATCGCAATTGATTCAGTTAAAATAACCAGCCCGAAGCAAGGAAACAATTCGTTCGATTACTTAACCTACTAGGTATTTTTACTTAGTAAGTGGAGAGCATAAAAAGGGCACTGTGGCAAATAGTCGCTAAGGGGGGTTCCACGCGCAAACCGCCGAAAATTCCGTCTGGCCTGTTAATCGATTTTTTGAGGCATAACCCCGTTGCACAAACGTTCGTTTATGCTTGGTTACTATAGGGCATCGGCAAATCAACGGCTTATTTGATGCAAAAACCTATTGCTAAATCATCCAGAAAGGCAAGAGGTCACTGCAATCCACCCTCGCGGAATTTTCGGCGGTTTGCGCTTACAACCCCATATACAGCACGATTAGTACCATTGGTACCTCAAACCAAAATGTCGTCAAATCACAGCTTCGCTTCCAGTGCCAGTGGGCCTGGTTGCAGTTAATGTGGGTTAGTCTGAATGGAATGCAGGTTGACGCCATCAAATGCAGGTTCATTTGCACTTAATCTGGGTTTACCACTCCGAATACATACAGATAATTCGGGTCGAAAAACGCGATAAATGCAGGTTTGTGAATTTATAAACGCAGGTCGCTACAGATAGCACTTTATACCGATTGCGTGGGGGGTATCACTTGCAGGGACAAAGGATAGCGTTAAAATAGAAATGCCGTTTCAGAAATCCGATAAGCAGAGACAGGAGCCATCATGCCCTACCAAGCAGACCCTTCCCGATATAACCAAATGCAATATCGTTTTTGTGGAAAAAGTGGCTTACAGCTTCCGGCGTTATCGCTTGGGCTGTGGCATAACTTCAGTTTTAACAATACATTAGAATCGCAACGTACATTATTGCGCAAAGCCTTTGACCTAGGGATTACTCATTTTGATTTGGCCAACAACTATGGCCCACCTCCTGGCTCTGCCGAGCAAAATTTTGGTAAATTGCTGCACGACGATTTTAAGCCTTACCGTGATGAGCTGATAATCTCGACCAAAGCCGGTTATAACATGTGGCCTGGCCCGTATGGTGCGGGCAGCTCGCGCAAATATCTGCTTGCCAGCCTGGATCAAAGCTTACAGCGTATGGGGCTGGACTATGTTGATATCTTCTATTCGCACCGTGTAGATGAAAATACGCCAATGGAAGAAACCGCCTCGGCACTGGCTCAGGCGGTACAAAGTGGCAAGGCACTCTATGTGGGGATTTCTTCATATTCTTCTGAGCGTACCGCCACAATGGTCGAGCTATTGCAGCAATGGAAGGTTCCGCTGCTTATTCATCAACCTTCCTACAATATTTTGAATCGTTGGGTTGAGCAGACTCATTTGTTAGATACGCTGGAGCAACAGGGGGTGGGTTGTATTGCTTTTACCCCATTGGCTCAAGGGCTGTTGACGGGGAAATACCTCAATGGCATTCCCGATGATTCTCGAATGAAAAAAGAAGCGGGCGGCTCGTTGAAGGAAAATATGTTATCAGCCGCCAATCTGCGCAGTATCAAGGCACTGAATGCATTAGCTCAACAACGTGGGCAATCATTGGCACAAATGGCATTGAGCTGGTTATTGAAAGATAATCGTGTGACCTCGGTATTGATCGGTGCCAGCCGCCCAGAGCAGTTGGAGGAAAACTGTGTAGCCCTGACTAACCTGAGTTTCAGCGCTGAAGAGTTACGTGAGATTGATCAGCATGTGGCCGAGGGTCAGCTTAATTTATGGCAGGCCTCTTCGGACCGCTAACCGGTGATAACGTGAGAAGCCGGAGATGTTCCCCGGCTTTTTTAGGGGCAAAACCCTTATTTTGCTTTGGGTGATGAGTCCTCCGCCAGCCCTAGCTTCAGTAGTTTGCCGTCACTCTCATCAGTTAGCAGATAGACATAACCATCTGGCCCGACCCGGACATCGCGGATACGCTCACCGCGATCACCCAGTAAACGCTCCTCTGCGATCACTTTGTCACCATCCAACTGCAAGCGAATCAACTCTTTCTGTGCCAATGCCCCGATAAATAGTGAATGTTGCCAGGTGGGGAAGCGGGCTGCGTCATAGAAAGCCATGCCGCTGATACCGGGTGATTTCTCCCAGTAATATGCCGGTTGCTCAGTACCCTCGACATGGGTACCTTTCGCCTCTGGAATGGCTAAACCTGAGTAGTTAACACCATGAGTGGCTAATGGCCAGCCGTAGTTTTTCCCGGCCTGCGGGATATTGATTTCATCGCCGCCTTTAGGACCATGCTCATTAGCCCACATTACTTCAGTCCATGGGTTAAGCGCCAGACCCTGTGGATTGCGATGGCCATAGGACCAGATCTCTGGCTTTGCCGGAGACTTATTGGCAAATGGATTATCTTTTACTACCTTACCATCAAGTGTCAGACGTACGATTTTACCTTGATGTAGGCTTAAGTCTTGAGCCGTAGGGCGCTGATTGTTTTCGCCCAGAGTAATAAAGATATGGCCTTGTTTATCAAAGGCTAATTTGCCACCAAAATGGTTGCCGGTAGATAATTTGGGTTGCTGGCGGAAGAATACCTTGAAGTTTTCAATGGCTGTCCCCTGAGGATTAAGATGGCCATAACCCACGGCGGTGCCCGCTTTACCCTCTTTTCCCACTTCAGCAAAACTTAGGTATATACGGCGATCCTGAGAGAATGTCGGTGATAATGCCACTTCTAGCAGACCACCTTGCCCCTTGGCATAGACTTCTGGTACCCCCTTTAAAGGTTCTGATAGTGGCTTCCCTGCTTGCCATAAACGTAATTGCCCAGAACGCTCAGTGATTAATATTCCCCCATTATCAGGCAGAAATGCCAGTGACCATGGATGATCCAATCCATCCTGTAATTCCGTTACGGTCACCGCCGGAGCGGCAAGGGCGGCCATCGAAACAAATACGCTAAATAACAGGCCACTCAAGCTATAGCCCAGTGTTCTATTTCCCAATATTGTCATCAGTTGCTCCTTTAAAATGCCAACAACTGTTAACTTTAGAGTATTAAGGGCAAGTCAGCGAATAACACCAGTAAAATCAGCGACTACATTACTGTAGCCAGTGCCATGCTGAGGAGTGCATTCTGATTTCGTTTCACAAAAAAAGCTCACAAGCTGAGCAGACGAAAAAGTGGCAAAGGCTAAGTTCAGACAATTCTGCAAACCGATAAGGTGTCCTAATTAATGATGCTGCCAGCCACTCATGGCTATTGCGAGTACGAGAAATCCATAATTGATGAGTGAATAATCATTAACTTAATGATATATAAATACATTAAACTTAATTCGCCTAGAAAAAGAATCATAATTTTGCGATAAACATCACATTGCATTTGCTTAGAAATGTGAAGAGCATCAATGTGAAAAGTCAATTAGAGACGATTATATGACTAGTTGAATTACTGTCTTAACTATCAACGCCATATACTGCCGACAACCAGAAACAATGGGGCTGGGCAAGGGGCACGATAAAGTACAGATAAAGGGAATTCACCATTGCACTGGCATACAGTTAACGTGTGTCTTTTGAACATCAAAAGGTGTTGGGTATGGAAAAGAAAAAAATTTATCTATTTTGCTCAGCCGGTATGTCTACCTCGCTACTGGTTTCCAAAATGAAAGTACAAGCAGAGAAGTATGAGGTGCCAGTGATTATCAATGCTTACCCCGAGGCCCTGGCCGCAGAACATGGTGCCCAAGCGGATGTCATCTTGTTAGGACCACAAATCGCTTACATGTTGCCTGAAGTTGCAAAAATGTTCCCCAATAAACCCGTTGAAGTGATCGACGCGCTCCTATACGGCAAAGTCGACGGTCTGGGGGTATTAAAAGCTGCCGTAGCCGCAATAAAAAAAGCAAAACAATAAGGGGTGCACTGTGAGCGCATTTATTAATTCTCTGGAAAGGGTCATCTTGCCTTTTGCTATTAAAATAGGCAGACAGCAACATATTAATGCTATCAAGAATGGGTTTATTCGGCTGATGCCGTTAACCCTGACGGGTGCCATGTTTGTACTGATCAACAACGTTTTCTTAAGTTTTGGCGAAGGGTCGTTCTTTTTCTCAATGGGCGTACGATTAGATGCCGATACCATTACCATGCTCAATGGTTTTAAAGCGATAGGCGGCAACGTTTATAACGGTACTCTCGGTATCATGTCGTTAATGACACCATTTTTTATCAGTATGGCGTTGGCTGAAGAGAAAAGGGTCGATCCTCTGGCTGCGGCCCTGCTGGCAATTGCTGCCTTTATGACCGTGACGCCATACAGTGTTGGCGAGGCCTATGCCGTCGGGGCTAATTGGTTGGGAGGGGCGAATATTATCTCCGGTATCATCATCGGTTTGGTGGTTGCAGAGCTCTTTACCTTTATCGTGCGACGTAACTGGGTTATCCGCCTGCCAGACAGTGTGCCGACATCAGTTTCCCGTTCTTTCTCTGCATTAATTCCCGGGTTTATCATTCTTTCCATCATGGGCGTGATTGCTTATGCCCTTGGATTGCATGGCACCAACTTCCACCAGATCATTATGGACACCATTTCAGCACCGTTGTCGAAAATGGGCAGTGTTGTGGGATGGGTGTATGTCATGTGCTCCTCACTGTTGTGGTTCTTCGGGATACACGGTGCGATGGCCTTATCTGCACTGGAAAGTGGCATTATGATGCCATTTGCATTGGAGAACGTCGCAACCTATACCCAGTATGGTTCTGTTGTTGCGGCGCTGGCTGCCGGTAAAGAATTCCATATGTGGGCTAAGCCGTTTGTTGACTCCTATATCTTCTTGGGAGGCACTGGCGCAACACTTGGACTGGTTATTGCCATCTTTATTGCTTCTCGCCGTGAAGACTATCGTCAGGTAGCAAAATTGGGTGCACCGGCTAGTATTTTCCAGATTAATGAACCTATCCTATTTGGTTTGCCGGTCATAATGAACCCGCT
The DNA here is from genome assembly GCF_052217145.1 of Yersinia sp. 2541 StPb PI. NCBI lineage: Bacteria > Pseudomonadati > Pseudomonadota > Gammaproteobacteria > Enterobacterales > Yersiniaceae > Yersinia > Yersinia sp. 2541 StPb PI. The sequence goes on from NZ_JAZGQB010000001.1 coordinate 1,110,052, forward strand.
GTTCTTTATTCCGTTCATCTTGGTTCAACCGGTATTAGCAATTATCACTTCAGTGGCGTATTACACCGGCCTTATTCCGCCAATCACCAATATTGCGCCGTGGACCATGCCGGTCGGCTTAGGTGCCTTCTTCAATACCAACGGCAGCATTGCCGCGATGTTATTAAGTTTATTCAACTTAGGTATCGCGACATTGATGTATTTGCCATTCGTAATAATTGCCAATAAGGCGCAGAGCGAGATAGATCGTCAGGTTGAAAGTGAAGAAGAGATTGCTGATAGCTTGAAATTCTAAGCGTTAAATCTGTTTATCGTATAAGGCTGGAGGCCGGTATGAAATATCAATTTCCCGATGATTTTTGGTGGGGCAGTGCCACCTCCGCAGCCCAATCCGAAGGGGCGTCACTGCGGGATGGCAAGAGCAAGAACATCTTCGATTATTGGTACGAAATTGCACCGGAACGTTTTCATGGTCAGATTGGTCCTGAAAACACCTCCACCTTTTACGATAACTATCAGCAAGATATTTTGCTATTAAAGCAACTGGGCCATAACACGTTCAGGACATCGATTTCATGGTCGCGGCTGATACCAAAGGGTGACGGTGAGCTTAACCCCAAAGCTGTCACGTTTTATAACGCGGTGATCGATAGCCTACTGGCGAATGGCATTACCCCTTTCATCAATCTCTATCATTTTGATATGCCGTTATGCATGCAAGAGAAAGGCGGTTGGGAAAATCGTGCGGTTGTGGAAGCCTATGGCCGCTATGCTAAAAGCTGCTTTATGTTGTTTGGTGATCGGGTAAAGCATTGGTTTACTTTTAATGAGCCGATTGTGCCTGTTGAAGCCGGCTACCTGAACGACCTGCATTACCCTGGTGTGGTTGACTTTAAACGTGCGGTGACTGTTGCTTATCACAGCGTATTGGCCCATGCCAACGCGGTGCAAAACTACCGAGAGTTAAAGCAGGGGGGGGAAATTGGTATCATTTTGAACCTCACCCCGACCTATCCTCGCTCCGACAGTGCGCCAGACCTGATTGCAGCTAATCATGCCGATTTATTGCTTAACCGTAGCTTCCTCGATCCCGTCACCAAGGGGATATACCCTGATGAACTGATTACGTTGCTGCGAGAGCACGACTTATTGCCACAAATTGAAAACGGTGATTGCCAGTGCATTGCGGCGGGCGTCGTTGATCTGTTAGGGGTTAACTATTATCAGCCAAGACGGGTTCAGGCGAAAGATATCCCAACCCCTCGAGGGCTGGTGAAAACGCCGGAGGATTTGTTCAGTTTTTATGCGATGCAAGGGCGCAAAATCAACCCGCATCGTGGTTGGGAAATCTACGAAAAAGGGCTGTATGACATCCTGAAAAATCTAAGAGAGAATTATAACAATATTGCGTGTTATATCTCTGAGAATGGCATGGGTGTTGAGGGCGAAGAGCAGTTTATCACGCCATCAGGTAGGGTTGATGACCAGTATCGCATCGAATTTATCCGTGCACATTTGAAGTGGCTACATCAAGCATTACAAGAGGGCAGTAATTGTAAAGGGTATCATCTGTGGACCTTTATTGATTGCTGGTCTTGGCTCAATGCATACAAAAACCGCTATGGTTTAGTTCGGTTGAATATTGCCGACCAGACGCGAGTATTGAAACAAAGTGGCTACTGGTTTGCTGATGTCGCCAGGCAGAATGGTTTTAATTAATGGCTTTAATTTACGGAGTAACAATAGCATGTTTGATTTAGATAAAATCGTGGGTGAGGTGCAGCCTACCGATGAGATGGAAGATGTGGTTATGGGGCTGATTATCAACGCCGGGCAAGCCAGAAGTTTGGCCTACAAGGCTCTGAAACAAGCCAAGGCGGGTGACTTTTCCCAAGCGGATGAGCTGATGGTGCAATCTCGTCTGGCGCTGAATGAAGCACATTTAGTTCAGACCAGGTTGATTGAAGCTGATCAAGGTGAGGGGAAAACCAAAGTAACATTGGTGCTGGTACATGCTCAGGATCATTTGATGACGGCAATGTTAGCCAGAGAGTTAATTGATGAGTTGATCGAATTGCATCGAAAGTTACAGTGAACTTTGTCTAACACATTGGCTATTTTGAACGAGGGTGAAGGTAAATAAGATGGAAGTCAGATTAGTACGTCAAAAAGATTTTTTTAACGGAAAAGAATTCCATCTGTTTATTTATAACAAAACGGAAAGTGCCACCGGCTTACATCAGCATGATTATTATGAATATACGTTGATATTAACCGGTATGTGTTATCAGGAAATAAACGGTAAGCGAGTCTTTTTAGAGCGCGGCGATTTTGTTTTTATTCCGATGGGGTCCCATCATAAAAGTTTCTATGAGTTTGGTGCTACCCGTATTCTGAATGTGGGAATAAGTAAAACCTTCTTTGAAGAGCACTATTCTCATCTATTATCGCGGCCTATTGTGGCCTCTCAGGCTTATCGCCTAAAGGGTGATTTTCTCTCTTATATTGAATCGGCAATTTCTGCGCCACACTTTAGGGACGATGAGCTTACTGAACTGGTAGAACTGCTGACTTTTTATGTCACTAACCGCATCAGCCATCATAAAGAAAGTGACACTAACGACGATATTCCACTGTGGCTGAAGACCAGTATCGACAAAATGCATGATAAGTCGATGTTTGGTGAAAAAGCGCTGGTGAATATGATCGAACTGTCTGGCAAAACCCAAGAGTATTTGACCCGCGCTACCCGGCGTTATTACCAAAAAACGCCGATGCAGATTATCAATGAAATCAGAGTTAACTTTGCTAAAACTCAACTTGAAATGACAAATTATCTGGTCTCTGACATTGCTTTTGAAGCAGGTTACAGCGATACCACGTTATTTATTAAAAACTTCAAAAAACTCACCTCTTTTACGCCGGGGAACTATCGCAAAAAATTCAACTGCGTCAGAGAGGGGTTATCCGATTAGCTTCCGGCCAGATAGCTGCTACTGGAATGGCCTGACAAGGTACCCTCAATGGAAAAGTTACTTATTGTTAATGCTGATGATTTTGGTCTATGCAAAGGTCAAAATTACGGAATCATTGAAGCATTCCGGCATGGTGTTGTCTCATCGACTACAGCGATGATGAATTGTGCGGATATCTATCATGCAGCGGAACTGAGTAAGCAAAATCCAACGTTGGCTGTGGGGATGCATTTTGTTCTCACTTACGGGCGGCCGTTAACGTCAATGCCATCATTAGTTGATGCCAGCGGTGCTCTGGGCAAATGGTTGTGGCAACGCGCCGAAGCGGGTGAGCTGAATCCTGGCGAGATAGCTCGGGAGTTGGCGGCTCAGTTTGATAAGTTTGTTGCTGTCTTCGGCCGTGCACCCACTCACATCGACAGCCATCATCATATACATATGTTGCCGCAAATTTATCCGCTGGTTGTTGCTTTTGCCCACGAGAAATCTCTTCCACTGCGTATTGATCGCAATGAAGTACAGCGGCATGAGATTGTGCTTAATAACCCGCGAAGCAGTGAGTGGTTCGATGCCGGTTTTTATGGTGAGGCTTTATCTGAGCAGACATTTTTGCAGTTGTTGGAAAATGCCAGTCAAAAAGCAATTAACTCACTTGAGATTATGTGCCATCCGGCGTTTGTTGATAACATCCTCATGACCAGCGGCTATTGTTATCCACGCTTGACCGAGTTGGACGTGCTGACGTCGCCGGCATTAAAGCAAGCCATTGAGCAGCGTGGCTATAGATTGGGGTCATATTTGGATTGCTGAAATTATTAACATAAAGTCGCCCTTTGCCGATAATCATTATACTGACTTAGCGAGTGATAAGGATATGTCCGATGGGTATAAATGCGAGCTTACCAATAGCAGCAACGACGGGAAATGGCAGCAAGAATACTGCAAGTGCAGGAAATGATTTGGCATCTCAGATAAAGAATGTAATAGCAAAAATCGCTGAGGTTACGCAAAAACTCAAAGATGGCATTGATATGTCAGAAGATCAGCGAAAAAGTATTCAAGCTCAATTAACGATGTTACAGCAACAACTGGCTGAGTTGTTACGTCGTCAGACACAACAAGCGCAGCAAAAGCATGATGGGAAAAGTAGTGCTATTGAGAACGTAGGCCAGATAAAAGCACAAGATGGCAATATAGATATCTATATTTGATTCATTAAATTTTAATAAACTAACAGTATTAGCAATTACTTTTCAGGCCTCGCTTTTGAGGCTTTTTAACTAATAAAGAGAGTTCGTTATTATGTTTTTGGGCGTTTGAATATATTGTATTTTTTGATGAAAATTGAGTTAAGATCCGTGTCGCATTCCTAAACGTATCCTCATGTAGGAAAGTGATGCGGGGATAAACGCCCAGCGACTGTTGAGGTAATTGGTAAAGCATTAAAAAAATCGAGGCCGAGGTATAAATGACCGCAAAAGTTAAGGCTAGCTTGGCTGGTGGTATTTGTTCCGCGGCGGCAATTATTTCTGTCCAACATCCCTTGTAGCGACTCATTTTATCCTTTTTACATCGGGGTGTTTTTCACTCGCGGCTTCATGGTAGATATCAGCTAACCACCCAGCTATTTCTTCCTCAGTCAAAAATGAAGGAATAATGACGTCATATATTCGAGATGATTTCCCCTCATTGCAATCTACTCGGAATAGCTGCCATTCATTGGCAACACTTTTAACACCCAAGCGGCGACCAAAAACACCATAAATGAGCATAACAGGGTCCTCTATCTCAATATGTACGTTCAGTTAACTCCTATAGCAAATAAAGTTCAATATTGAAATTATGAGGATATTCCTCATGCCTGAATAATTGTCTCACCAAAAGGTGGGGGATCAAAATATGGCGCGATGTTGATTAGTTACCATTGCTAATGGTGGTGTTCTTAGGTTTAGTATTTAACAGCTACCGCTTCATTGTATGAAATAAGACCATTCTATATGGCTTATATAGATAGGATTAGCTAGATTTAATTTATATATAGCGACTAGCAAAGGTAATAGAAAATGTTTAAGCACCGTTTGTCTGTGATCGCATTAGCGCTGATTGCTTCTCTATCGTTATCTTCAGCCCCTTCCATAGCTAATCCCGGTAATGGGAATGGCGGTGGACACGGAAACAGTGGCGGAAACCACGGTAATAGTGGGGGCAATGGACCCGCTAATAAGGGGAGTAAAGCCAAAAATGGTAGTGATAATTTAGTTTCAGTAAATCTAACCTATGACCGTGTGCGCCCATTAGCTGTTAATTACGGATTGACTGGTTATCAGTCATTACCTCCCGGTATCGCTAAAAATCTGGCACGGGGTAAGCCGCTTCCACCAGGCATCGCTAAGAAAGCAGTTCCTGCATCTTTACTGGGGCAGCTACCTGCTTACCCAGGATATGAGTGGCGTATAGTTGGCAATGACTTAGTACTTATTACATTAAGTACAGCGATTGTTGCATCAGTAATAAATGGCGTATTCGATTAAGTATCCAAAGAAGGATACTCATCAGCGATTTTAACCACCTACGAGTTTAAGCCACTGGCCTTATAAGCCGGTGGCTTTTCATTTGAAATATTTATCTAGTGGATCGAAGTATCGGTACTTTCTGTAGAAAGCTAACATTCTGGCGGGACTTAGACTATACCGGATCATACAACTTATGGCTGCGGGATGTTCCACGACACACCGGCAAAGCTTTCAATGACAGCAAGTCGTTTGTCTGCAGGAACCGGACAGGCAATATCAGCACAAGCTCAAATAACGATAATTCAATGACTGGGACGGAGATCTATGGTAGATCTCTGCTGTTATGGAATGGTATATCACAGCAAAACAGACTTTAATTCTGAGTTAATTCAATATTAAACCCACCTTAAATATTCAGAGTGGTAAACAGATTAAAGCCAAATAATAGCGAATGGAATCTAAATGAAAGAACTATTGATACTAATAGCAACACTAGTAATCTGGGTGATTGTTGCTAAATTTTTAGCTAAATATTTCATTCATAAAGGGCATCGAGACTTGATGAGTAAAACAAGTGGGGTTATTGTTGGTGCAGTTGTTGCTTTTACTTTTTTGATTATTGTGGTAATCCCGATACCGGAAGAGACAATATTGACATCAGCCAACTCTCGCTCATCCGTCACAACGACTATACCAGAAAAAACAATTGATAAGCATGAAGAAAAGACGAAATCAATCGCGCCTCAAGTGCTTATAGAGGAACCTCGCAATCCTGATAATAATGAAAGCATAAAGACGTTGGGTATTAGCCCGGACATTTTTGAAAAAAGAATGAATGCCAACTTAGAAACATCTAATAGTTCGCTTAGACTAAAAATTAATTTAAAAAAAAATGGAGTTAAGAATACGTTCAATTATGCCTTTAATGATCATTTGGTTATTGTGGGAACGATCGACAAACCCAGTCAAAAATTATCAGAGATAACCCTGATAACAAGCGGCGATGGGACTGCTAAGTCTGGTATAGATATTGGCGCTGTGGTTGTTTCGGCTTTCTCCGCCACGCTGGGAGAAAATACGATGAAAACGGGTGAGCCAGGAATAATAATGATGAAACTGATGGCAATGAATAAGAGCAGCACAAAAGATAATGAACCAAGCTCAACCATTTTTAATGGCATAAAATTTAGTTTTTTCAGTAGTGATACTACCGGTTATCGGTTTACAGCAGAACCAGCCTGATTCCATATTATCAGCAATATAGGAAATGCTATCGTTATCAAAATAGCGGGGTAATGCTAGGTAATTTCTACAGCCAGGGCATCGCTCAATTAGGATTATTTGATGATAATCAGCCAGAAATTAACAGTGCAGTGCTGATGGCTGCGCTAGACGATATTAATAGGTCAGACAAAGGAAAGGTGTGGTTTGCCGGACAAGGCATACAGAAAGCATGGCAGATGAAACGTGAGATGCTATCACCAGTTTACACCACCAGGTGGGCTGAATTACCGGTTGTGAGATGAAGGTGGTAAGTAGTGAATGGGGCTCAACACTGAATAGACATATTGAGCCATAGCGACCAAATATAGACGGAGTTTTACCATTCTCTTACCATTGATTTACCATTGCCAAATCCCAAAGAAAACCAACCCTAACGGATTGGTTTTCTTTGGGATATTTAGTCGGCATGAGAGGATTTGAACCTCCGACCCCCGACACCCCATGACGGCGATCTATAGGCGAAAAAAAACCTCTGGGTTAGCAGAGGCTTTTTAATCTTCAAAGGAGCCGCGTATTTTTTACGTATCCTTTTTGGTCCAAACTAGGTCAGTGCTTCGTCCGGTCATTTATCATAAGTCACTGGTTTATATGATACTGTCCGGTCACTGTCCTATCAAAAGTGGGCTGGGGTCCCTGTGATTAAGCGTATAATAAATTGATTTTTATAATTATTTTGTTTTTATATTTAATTGAGGGTTCAATGAAGGGACCAAAGAAACAACATGAGCAAAGTTGTTTCGTCTTTCAGCGTTAAAATCATCGATAACGCTAATGCTGAGGAGTTGAACTCACGACAAGCATCAAAATCTATTAGGGTCAGAAATAGCATATTTAACGCTCGGTGGTAAATCTTACACCTACCCAAACATTTTTTAGCCTGAAGCAAGATGAATAACAGATGATAGTTCAGAATTTAAACTCAAAGAAATTAACCGCATGATAAATAACAAAATATTAAATAACTTCAAATAGAGTAAAAAAATAGCACTTTTTGCAAAAATGCTTCAAAGCCCACGGCAACTGGCTTTCGTTACTCCCATCTCTAATCTGCCTAAAAATCCCTCACATCTTGATCAATTCGTGCTTTTTGAGAGTTGATCGTCATAAGCGATCTGAAGATACTACCTCCATCAAAACAACAATGGAGAAATGTATGACAGAAAGAAAAAGATTTATCCGTTTACCTGAAGTGCTGAAAAGAACGGGTCTTTGCAAAGCTTGGATCTATAAACTTATTAGTCAAGATCGTTTCCCTGAACCTATAAAGCTTGGTGAGCGTGCAATAGCATTTGTCGAGAGTGAAATAGATGAATGGATTGATCAGATGATTGAGTTATCCCGAAATAAATCGGCCTGATATTTCAATATCGTAAAATAAAAATATTGTTATAAAAATATAGATGAAAACTGTATGGAATTCTTTTAACTAAAATAAGGTGATAAATATGAAGATTAAAACTTTTGAAAATACAGCAACAGAGTTTTTTTATGTGTTATCAATGAAGATTTATGTAGAGGCGGTCAGTGATACAGAAGAAAGTTATAGTGTATTTTGTGACCGAGCAATGAATATTCCATTTATGGATGCATTCTTTTCAGAAATAATAAGTCTCATAGAGAAAAACTTTAATCACTATGTCAAACGTTATGGCGCAGATGAAAAACTAGCAGATGTTGATTTCAAAGCAGTGAAAAGAGCGCTGTTTGAAACTCACACCGAGGCATTAGAAATAAACGAGTGCTGATTTTTAATAGGAATATTCATTCTATATTAACGCATATCGTAAGTTAATAAAAATACCAGTAATGCTTATTTAGCCCCGAAAGGGGCTGATAGAACTACGCCATCAATTTGAACTAAATATAATGAGGTGTTAAATGAAAAATAGATTAACTGTTAAATATTTTAAAAATAAAAATTCATTTTTCTTCTATGCAGTATCCTTAATAACATGTCAGGAAAGTATTGATGAAATCAGCAGCTATTACAATGGTAATAGAACTGATTCATTAAGCAACGATGTTTTATTGAAACTTCTGATAAACAATATCGTTATGTATATATTCAATAACTTTGAAAATATGGTTGAGACCTATGGATATAATGAAAACCTTGATGAGGTAGATTTAGACCAAGTCATAGAGAAGCTCGGTGTTATCCTGAAAGAAAAAATAAGTGAAGGGTTAGTCTAACCATTATGATTGATATCTGGCCTCTAACGAGGCTGGGATAGATAATCTACGGTTTCTCTTAGTGTTGTATCATATATTACTTGTATTGGCTCAGACTTGATCTGCCATTGTCACGATACAGAGCTTAACCTAATCTGATAGGCAGCTTTGTGCCAGAAGCAGACGTTCAAGCAAGACTCAACCAATATCATATCAAGGTTGTCTGTAGGTTGTCTGTAGGTTGACTTGTGGCAGTCGAGGCATAAAACTGGACCTTCTATAGAATTCGGGAGTCACAAAATACTTTTAGATAAAGAAAATTCATGTTTGTGCCTCTGAATTTTGCAGTTACACATGCTATATATGGCTGCTATTATGTTCTATCTTACTCGTAAAAAGCAGGATAAAATCACCTGTTACCTGTTACCTGTTACCTGTTACCTGTTACCTGTTACCTGTTTTTATTCTCCTAGTTACAGGGTTTACCAAGATAGTTATTTGGCCTGACTACGATTTAGTGATAGAAGCAGATGTTGTTCACCCTTATGTGCTAATCTCTGGGGAGCAGGCCACTGAGCACCAAAAGGCTCAAACGTGTGGCGCCAAACTGGATACATTCACAGTATTAGCGATTCTATGTTTACAGGAGGAAAAAGTGAAAGAAGAGAAACTTGAAATTAAAGGAATTAAAATAGATGGTCTCTTTGAAGAATTCAATTACTCACTTTCTTTTAATCATGATATTAACATAATAACATCTCCCAATGGGTATGGTAAATCAACAGTATTAAGATTAATTTATAGTTTTTCGACCGCCAACTTTTTCTCTTTTTTCTCTGAGGTTTTTAGTGAGATAACCTTCTTTATAGAGAGTATTGATAGAAAGAACATCAGACCTACATTAAATTCAGATGATGAATATTATTGCGAAGATAACTCCCCAAGTGAAGTTCAGCACCGTTCTATTTTTTTTGAAGGTGACCAAAAAGCTAATAACTATGGATCTACTTACCTCGTACAGATAAAGAAAATGAACAACATTATATCAATAACTGATTTAATTGATAAAAAAAATAAAACGGTTATTATTGATATAGATTCTGAAGGTGGTAGCATTAATGATTTATGGTCAAAGTTTGAACATGACTTTCCGTATATAAATAGAGTCGCATATGACCGTTGGGAAAATGATCTTACAGGTGAATCATATAATAAGGAGTCAATACTTCGAGTCTGTGGCGCTTCAACTTTAGCTCGAAGGAACATTCCAAACATAGAGTGGGTTGATGAAATAGCAAGAAAAATAAAAAGTTATTATATTACAACTGATAGAATAAAAGTAAGCGAATACTCAAATATAGATCCTCGATTCCCTAACTCAAGTCCAAGAAGGCGTAATAATTTCTCAAGAAAATCGATGATTAATATCCTTGCCGGTGATGTCAAATCACAAATTCAGCAAGGTATTAAGAGCCAGTTTGAATTAGGAAGAAGACGAGAGTCAACTTTCCCACAGCGTTTGATACAAAGCCTTCAAGGTGGTGAGGCAACCGCTAGGGTTGAGGATGTCATGAAGTCTATAAAAGACATACAAAAATATGAAGAAAGGTTTTCAACCCTAGGTATTTTATCCAATGAAAAAGAAAGAACTACTGAGCAGTTGAATCAATTCTTTTCATATCAAAATGAAGGGGCTGGACTTACTGTTTTGAAGGTGTACTTGGACGATATTAAATCGAAGTATAAAGTTCTTGACAATCTTGCGATGAAATTGAACTTATTTAAAAACTCAGTAAATAAGTTACTTTCGTTTAAGCAGCTAGAAATTAATTTTGAAAATGGCTTTGTTATTTCTCCTTTACGTAGAGGGGATATTCATCTTGAACTGACAAGTCTTTCATCAGGAGAACAGCACCTTATTGTTATGCTAGGGAAGCTCGTTTTTGGTGCAACTAAAGGTGATGTTGTTCTTATTGATGAGCCAGAAATATCATTTCATCCAGAATGGCAAGAAGATTTCATTGATATAATCAATGAAATAAGAGGAATAAAGGATTTTACCGTAATAATGGCAACTCATTCTCATATTCTTATTGGTGGCAGATGGGATAATGTGATTGAACTGGCTGAACAACATTCACAGGGCAGTGAGTTATGAGTAGATCTCGCGGTAGTTCTTTGAAAAAATATCAAGAAAATCCATCAGTTTTGGTTGGTGCCGCCATACAATCATTTAGAAGCAAAGGCAAAAAAACCATCTTCGTAGAAGGGATTAATGATAAAAGTTTTTTACAACCATGGATCAATGACGGTTTTAGATTTGATGGGTTTGTAGGTAAGGAAGTTGTTGAGGGTGTTGCTAGATATTTTAAGAATGATAGGACTTCTAACAAGTATATTGACTCATCATTTGCTCTAGCTGATATTGACTATGATTTAACAGCAGAAATTGGGACCGTATCCGGAGTTAAGTATTTTTTTATAACCAATGATGCCAACCATGTATATAATGATTTAGATGTTTTTATCTTTAACAGTAAGGGACTGAAAAAGTTATTATCAAATCTTCGCATTGAGCTTTCTCAAAATGAAATAGATGATTTAAGAGATAAGGTTCAGATCGCATCCAGCATCATTGGAAAATATAGAGCTGCCGATTATAAAATGACAGGTGGAAACGAAGAAAAAACAGTACTTAATGGATTGAATATCATTGATTTTTTCGATCCATTATCTCTAGTTATAGATGATGAAAAAATAAGAGAAAGCATAAAAAATTGGTCAGACTCTTTGGATATAGAGGAATTGATTGCGGAAGCTGACAGCATCAGTCGAAAACAACTCGCAAAATGGTCTCTATCGAGAGGACATGACATATCGTTGATGCTCGCAGAACATTTAAAACAAAGATATGGAAAGCACTTTGTATCACCGCAGTTTGTAGAAGAACGTCTTCGCATTGGATGCGAATTGAGCGAGTTGCTAAAGACACACACAGGGCAAAGATTACTCGAATTTGGAGCCCTTCCTTCGGAGTGAGATTAAAAGAACCTATATCAGATAACAGCACTCTGCTTGAGAGGGCTGTTATCTTGGATGCTTCTCTTTAGGTGACAGGTTATTCAGGGGGAATGTCCGCTCCTCGCTCAAAGCAGACTGTCAGATTTGTTTGCGTTCTGCCAGAGAAAACTGTCAGATCAGGTCTGAGCTAATACATATTACTTTAGCTTTTTTTCTTCCTTGACTCTAATCTCTTCAATAAACTTGGCTCTATCACCATTAAAAAGAACCGCAGGATTAATGTAATATATATATTTTGATTTACTTTGTGCGATGATCTTTTTATCAATAAGTTCTTTGATGCCCCTATAGTAAACAGGGTTAGATAAATTAAAGTCACATTGAGCTGCAATGTCTTTTGCTTTTTCAAAGTTCATATAGACTTCATCTTTACCAATGACGTCAGACATCACGAACATAAAAATATAAAAAAGCTTGTTGCCGGTAAGGGTTAGATCAAATAAAACCCGGACTCGTGATATGAATATTTTTACGAACTTGGCTTTATCCACTTCTTGTATCGAGTGGATGACTTTTTCATATTTATCACCTTCGGGTGTTTGAAATTTCTCTCCACGCGCCACAGTTCTTTTTCGGCCTCTGGTTTCTATTTCAATATCATCTTCGAAAATAAATGGGTTTTGGTTAAATGTTTTTCCAGCCATAAATACTCCTTTTTATTATTATGTTTAATCTATATAATATTTTTAATAGAAATGTCAAATATAGTTTGAAGTTTTATCTTCATTTTTTATAGGAGTAATGAAGTAAATACCATCAATAATGAAGTAATCACCATCAATCACGAAGAAAAATCTACAATCGTGAAGAAAGATCTACAATAACGAAGAAAATAGACTTCTAACTCATTGTTACTAAATGAGTTATTTTCCCTTAAGAAGTATAAGAAATATAAGAACTAAGAGGATTGGGCATTCGCCCTAGATTTTTATAACAGATGACGGGCTTTTCTTTTTATTTATCGAGTGCCGAATAAAATGGCACCCAATGACGTTCTGTTAATTTGTTTTTCCGTGTCATTGTATTAGCGGCTACGCCGCGATTTTTTATGGATAAATCCATCATTATCGGAGGCAAGCTCCTCACAGCAGAGTGATTGTTAATGACAATCACAAAGCGCTGCTATCAATTTATATTTTTCCGATATATGGGATTAAGAGTAATCTTTTATTGATAATGATACTATTTCTTCACTGTTGTTTCATTTACCTTCATATTTAGCATTGAAATAGATGCAAACTACTTCACCGAGTGAAGAAAAAAATTTTGATATCATCGTTGGGGCGTAGCCGTGCGACAGCACCATGAGCTTTAGCTCATAAGATAAAGATGTTTTCAAAAAAGATCTCAATAAGTTTTTGCTAAAACGAAGAGAGCAATGATATCAGGAAAGTTTTTTCTAAAACTGGGTGTTAAATTTAAAGATAAAAATACCAATAAATATAAATCACTCAATGTACTTGGTTTGCAGTGCTTTGGTAATATTTTATTTTGATGAAACATATTAAATGCTTAGATAAAACTCAGATTTGAGGAGGAAATAATTGAAACATCTCTTGTCTTAATAAGGCCAGTCTAATGCTGGCCTTTCTTGTTATTAAGTCATTATATAAATCATGATCTTTAAGTTGTTAAAACTTTCCCTGATATTGTATGAATAACTACATATTATCAGATGACTTTTTCATCTTTTTTACTTAAAAAGCCATTAAATCGCTCTCTGAGCTTCATCTCACTCTACTCATCCACTCTCAATATAGCAAGAAATGATCGATTAAAACGATCTATAAACTAACATTGATAGTTTTTAACGATTAATTGGCTCTTATTGATCGGGTTTTTAATTGATATAAACGATCGATAATATACTTATGATAGGTAATGGCTATCATAAGTTTGATTTTGATCGTTACAAACGATATGACGAAAAACAAAAATAATTTAATCCTATCAATTGGTTAAAAAGTTGGTTTGTTCCTTCGTATCAATCGATGCCTCGTATAGAGCCATCTTATTGGTGCCGGAACGGCCTTTATCCTCTCAAACTGACTTCTTTCGAGGGTGTGTATGAGTAAAAGCATTGCGCTATCGCTGGCACTGACGGTTATAGCTTTATCAGGGTGCCAGCAACTTAATGAAGGCGTGAATAAGGTCAATGGGGCGATTAATACCTCGTTATCCTCATTGAACGGAACAGTAGATAACGCATTAGGTCTTTCCACAGCAAAACAAGATACCGGCCCGGCATCCTCAGTTGCTGGCCTTGGTCCTGTCTGTAAGGACTATGAAGAAAATGCAATGGCAGCAGAAAAGAACTGGACGGGTAAACGGATCTCAATTGCTAATGCCACTGTTCTTGAAGTCACTAAAGGCAGGAGTGCCAGCGATATGATGACAGGTATGGAAAAAGCAGCTCATGCGAACTACTACCTTCTGTTTAAAACCTCTGATACCAACTACTGCGGCGGTATGGTCTGGATCAATTATTACTCCGGCCTTGATGATGCTGTTCTGACTTACAAGAAGGATCAGAAGGTTAGCATTACCGGGACTATTAATAATTTCGAAGTTCGTGGTTTCGCAACGGTAAACAATGCCGATATGCCGGTTCGTCTGGTTGTCCTCAAAGACGGCACTATCAGTCATTAATAAAGGATTAAATCTATGCGTAATTTTTTATTCGTTGTTGGTCTCGCGGCTCTATTATCCGGTTGCGGTGAAAAGGGCGATTTTGAAAAAGCGATCAATGCAAGGCTCTCAACATCAGAACTTTGTTACTCACTGAAGGACAATGACTTTGCTTTTAATAAAGGTTTCCCGGTGAAGGTTAACAACGGGTATCGTTCTTCTGGATACAATGCCAGTGATGAGATCTTAAATGGTCTGGCTGAACAGGGATTACTGACTGTTTCACAGCAACCTAATGGCTTTGGCAGCGTGACTGTTTTAGAGGTCACTGATAAAGGCCAAGAGGTTGATTTTTGGAACCGTGAGAAGGGTGCCTGTGTTGGGCATCGTGCTGTTGCTGAGATCAAAAGATGGACTGAGCCAAGTGAAGGTAATGGCGTTAAAATGACGCAAGTTACTTTTACATGGAAACTGGCAGATGTTCCGGGCTGGGTTGATAAAAGTGCTTTTTCTGGTGTGAAGGGTATGGATGAACCTGTTGAAACGAAAATTGTTCTGGTTAAGACCAATGATGGTTGGAAAGCTAACTAAGAAGCTATTGTAAAAACAAAACAATCCGATTCCCTTTCTGTCTAAAAGTCAGAAGGGGATTTATGTCTGTACTGGCTGCCATGCATCAGTGCGCTAGAAAACCTATTCGCAACGTTCTCTCTTTAGCTTCGGTTTGCAAGTCGGGTTCAGTATTCCATCAGGTATGATGAGAGTTATAATCAGTCTTCCGATAATCGCTTCTAATTGGGTTTGTCGCCGGGCAGGTGATTTTTCTAATAATTATTTTTAGGAGAATGATATAAAAGGAAAAAGATATTATAACCGGTGATTTTTTATTTTTATTCGTTAATGTTTTTATCATCTCCACCGAGAAAGTATCAAGATGGAGAATTTTCGATATAGTGTTATCTTCTAATTTAAGTGTTTTTATAAATTACTTTTTTATCTTTTTACTCATTTCTAGTAAACCATCAATAACATCTTTTGATATGTTTTTCATGCAATAATCATCTATGAATTCTTTTGATATTGATATTGACATCATTGGGAAATTATCTTCTCCTGTTATTTGATTAAATGCCGTCATATAACCAGCTAGCCAAAAAGATTTACGCCCATTAATCATGTTTTTAATAATTTGATCCTTTTCTTCATTTTCTTTTTGTGTCAGTTCTGTCCATAATTTGCAATCATAAAGTCCACCATAAACAGTGACATTCTTCGAACTGACTGAAAAGCTAGTCATAATTAGGAAAAATAAAAATAAATTAAATGATTTCATTTTTAGCACCGCCTAATATAAATGTTTTATTTAGAAATCTGGATTCGACTTCAATGATAAAAAATAACTGTATAATATTTATACACGCCCCGATAGTTATACATATTAAACGTAATAAATTACTTCCATGTAAATCATTTAATATGACATTATAAAATCCATAATAAGCAGGTGCTGCCATTAGTATAAATATACCTACTAAAATAGATGTCCTCATAAAAAATGCTGTATAACCATATGATTTAATTTCATTTATTGATTTATCATCACCCAAAAGTGATCTCTCTATTAATGTTCTTGTTTTTTTTGACTGGTTTTTTTTGTCTAATATACTGAATATATTCAAAACGTGAGGATAAGCATTCATTATTATCTTTTCTTCAAGTATTAAATATGTTTCGATTCTACGAGTTATCACTATAGAGCCAAACCAGATAACAAGAAAAATTGGCATGACAATCATAGACCATTGTTCTATATTATATAGCGATATACTTGACTTCATGTCACCAATTGAAAATGGCACATTTAATGGAGTTTCTATATCAAATATTTTTAATTTGTCATTTTTAAAAATATCAATATTTTTATCCAAAATGTTTATTATATTTTCTACACTATCCTTTGTATCAATGATTGAATTCAATTCTTTGTAAACTTCTAAGTTCTTTGTT
This sequence comes from Yersinia sp. 2541 StPb PI, assembly GCF_052217145.1. NCBI lineage: Bacteria > Pseudomonadati > Pseudomonadota > Gammaproteobacteria > Enterobacterales > Yersiniaceae > Yersinia > Yersinia sp. 2541 StPb PI. The sequence goes on from NZ_JAZGQB010000001.1 coordinate 1,126,712, forward strand.
ATAACATCTTCTATCAGAGAGCGTATTATTGTGGTATCGGCACCATGCGCCGCATCAAGGCTAGCGTATTTATTTATGCTAGATCTGTGGGTGATGTCGTTTATTTCTTCAAGATCCATATCATAAGTATAATAATGTGATGGTGTATATACCTTATCAACAATAGGAGGATTAACTGATAGACCTAATTTTTTCCTTATTCTATTGTTCTTTTCTTCTTCAGCCTTGTTATTAATCAAGGATTTTGATTTTTCATATTCATTCTTCCTTTCAATTTCACTATTTTTATATTTTTCATATGCCGAGAGGATTGATTTGGTTCGCTCTATATTCTCTTTTTCTTTGAAGAGCGAAGCTCTTACCTCTTGATATATTTGATATTTATTGGTTGCGGCCGATATTATAATTGAATTGGAAAGAGAGTATATTAATAGGCTAGCGACAATAACTATAACACTTGTATAAAGCAATCGTTCGATTCTCTTCCCTAATTCGTAAAGATGATTCATGTTTTTTCCAAGTGCAGATGTGTTTAGATGTATTTTAAACTATCTAGAACAATATGAAAAGTCATTTAAAACAATAACAATAACAATAACTGGTTGATATATATTGATTATAGAGTGGGTCAGATACTCCCAAAGAATGATTTTATAAATTAAGAATAAATTTTGGTGGGAACTATTTTCGGTCATAACTGTTTTGACTCAAGGCAGACAAGAATACTAAGTTTAGCTAATTGCAGACGAAATCTAATATAATAGATTTTATTCCTATCTAGTAGAATGCAATTTAGATGTCAGTTTATGAAGGCAATATCTCATATTATCTATGCTTGTTAAATCCAGATGGTTTTAATGACGTATTATTCCTACCTCTTCCAGATACTGGTGGAGGAGCAGGAGTGTAATCCAGATCATTATCGGCCTTGTGCTGTTCTTCTTTAGGACGGCTTGGGAAGCGTTTAATCTCAGTGGGTGAAGGCTTGTAATCATCACTGTTCAACCTTAGTCGTTTTTCATGCTCAGAGCGTGAAACATAGATACCCTTAACCTCGTCAAAGACATAGTTTTCAGCAATACGCTTATCATGCTCAGTATCCACGGAAACAGGTGCAGGTTTCTTCTTGGCCCAGATAAATTTTTCTTTGAAGAATTCAGCTATTAGTAAGGTAAAGCGCTTAAAGATACTTGCCTTCTGTGGTTGAACCTGTTTCCTCTTAGTCTTAACTGGAGCGCGTTTAATTGCTCCGGGTGTTGAAGAGGATGAGGTTTTCAGTTTAGTGCGTGTATGTGGCGTAGGAGCAACCAGAACAGGTTTTTGCCCTGTAGATGAAGCGGATTGTGAACCTGTTTCAGTCAGGATAATTTCTACTGGTTCAGGTAGTTCAGATACCGTGAAACTTCTGAGGTCAACAACGATCTGCAGATCTAAATCTTTGAAGGTGTTGTAAGTGGCCTGAGCTTCTTGTTGCATCTCATCACGAACAGCCTGTTCAGTAGCACGATTCTCCTGAACGTGCTTACTGTTCCACTTGGCACGATGAACACGTTGCATAGCTGGACGGCTGGTTGCTGTTGCCTTGGCAATCCATAGCGCTTTTTCTTCAACATCCAATGTAATAGTGGCGTTTTCGAGTGCTTCACTGTGTTGAGCATCAATAGAACGGTGGTCGATACGCTCACTACTGCCAACGGCAGCCAGATAGCGATTGGCAATCACAGACCACGATTCACGCCAAAGGATCACGTTTTTCTTGTCGTTCCAGCTTCTTTCTTTTTTACCGAAGCCATCGGCGGTGATCGATTTTAATGTCAACATCACATGTGCATGAGGATTAGTGCCATCGAGATCGTGAAAGGCGATATCTGCAATCATGCCCTTATCAACGAAAATTTTCTGGCAGTATTCAACAACCAATTTTATTTTATCTTCATTGTTAAGCTCACAGGGAATAGCAACATCAAAATAACGGGCTGTTTGACCATCTTTCTGACGCTCAACCTTTTCTACTTCATTCCATAGGGCGGTAGAGCTTTCAATAATATGGGCGGGTGCGGAAGCAGGCGCTAATATCTGATGATAGAATAAATCTGATCTGTGGCTGAAATCATATGTGTTGCCTGTGCGATCATCTGTTATTTTGCAACGCGCATGGTAGGCAGCCTTCCTACAGGAAGACATGCCCTCAGAACGTTTCACAATTTTAAACTCCAGATGAAATATCGCCATATACTAATTAACCTCAAATATAACCATGCTGCTGTTAGTTTTTTGCAAGAAAAACTCTATGTCTTGACCTTGGTTTTGCTTTTAGCTTGCGGCAGGCAACCCCCGGTAGGGCCCACACGCTCACGAAGTGAGTGTATAAGTGGGCATTGTTTTGATAACAATGTAAAAGCTCTCCTTATTAATTAATACAACTAATATGAAAGGCTGTAAATAAAGAGAAAACAAAACGCCGAATTAAGCGGCGCAATATAGATTAAAGGAAGATGTCATCCGTTAATGTTATTAGATGGCTTCCAATGAATTTCCGAAGGACAAGACGAGTTATCTATTAGGCTATAAAAATAAAATAACTAATGAGATAAATTAAGTAACGTGGTGAGTAAGAGGTTTTGGGAATAACTATTATCTAAAATCCTGTTGCATAAATACATTTCATGGCGGATTAATAGCAGTTAATGCTATCAATAATTTGTTATTTAAATAAATATGATGTAGGTAATAAAGAGAAAGTATAAAAAGGAAATAATATGAGACTTGGTGAACTTGACGACGTGGCATTAATTTTACTTGGCGTTAATGCAATAATGTGGGGAATTAATATCGGACTATTGAGCTTGTGGATAGTGAAATAAATATTACTTATAATATTGATTTTTATTATAAATATGCTAATGAATAAAAAAGGAGTAAAATACAAGGGGCATATATGTTTAAAAAAAACGATGAGGCTATCGATTTGGAAGCCAAAAGGCTGCTTGATGACGGGATCTTTACTGATTTTGAAAAAGCCTATTTAGAAGCAGAAAAAACAATAATATATATAAGGGAAAAAGCAAAAGAGAGACAAGAGAAAAGTAAGTTTCGATTGAAGATAAAATCAATAAAGAAACAACTTAGTTCTGATCATGAAAGTGTGAATATCCCTTACAGAAATAAATACTAAGGGGGATTTATGACAGAAAAGACAATTAAACAACAAATTGCCGCAGCACAAGAACGATTATATTTCTTGGAAGCAAAAAAGAAACAGCAAACAAAAAAAGAAAATACACGTCAGAAAATAATTTTTGGTGCAGAGGTTGCCAAAGTCTTGGGATGTGATATTGGTTATGTAGATAAGGAATTAGTGTATGGTATTTTACTTAACATATCTAATCTTCGTGAGAGTGATATCGAAAAACTCAGACAGCAAGGAAAAATCTACATTAATACCTTTATCAATAAATAATCCTTTCACGTCCGAACGGTGAACCGACTTAAAATTTACTTTTAGGTCGGTGAACTGTTGACCAAGCCCCAGAGGGCGCGGTAGTTAAATTAATTCACTATTTCCCTCATTATGTACCCCATCGCTATTGACCTCTTTTTTATTTTTGTTAATTAATGATTACGTGAAAATAAAAAAGGACGCGAAAATGATTAAACAATATAAAAAAGGATTTTCCTTATTAGAGTTGGTATTGGTTTTAGGGGTTGGCACTGCAATGGCTTTTATTAAATTTCAGGATATGAAAAATGAGCAAGAAGTTGCTATCGCTAATACGGTAGGAGCGCAGATAAAGCAAATTGGTGAAGCGGTTAATCGCTATATCAGTATTCGATATGACAAGCTTTCAACCCTGACAAGCAGCACCAGTCAATCCAATGATCCGGGGCCAAGAGTTTGTTCATCCAATGGCTGCGAAATCACTTATCAGACATTAATTAATGAAGGACTATTGCCTGTCAGTTATACCGGGATAAATGCAAATAAATCTTCGTATAAAGTTTTATTGAAACGTTCAGGTATTGCTCCTAACTATGTGATTAACGGCCTTGTGATGACAACGGCAATATGGAATGAAGGAGGAAAAGTTCGATATGACCTCCTTGGTAAAGCGATGCAATCGGCAGGAATAGACAGCGGAATGACCCGATCACCCACTGTAGCTTCTGGCTATGGTGGTCAATGGAATGAAAAATCATCTGACTACAGCAATATCACTACAGAAGGTTTATTGGCCTATCGTGTGGGCTATGATTCATCAATGTATTCGGTTTATCTGCGCCGTGATGGCACATTGCCAATGACGGGAGACCTGAATATGGGCGGCAAAAGTATTAAAAACGCCAAAGATATTACCGCTGCAGGCACTGTGATGGCTGAGATATTAAAATCGACAGGAGCAACCAATGTTGGCGGTGCCTTAACCGTTGTAGGGAATTCGGCTTTGACTGGTCCTTTAGAAGTAAGATCTACCTTATCGGTCAGTGGTGCTTCAACCTATGGCGGTGTTGTTCAGGTTAATAATGTGATTAACGCCACCGGCAATATCAATACGACTGCGGATATTAACAGTAAGCGTGTCTATTCTGGTTATATTCAGTCGACAGGGCGTATCACATCAGATGAGTATGTTCAGATAAATGGGATTGCTGTATCTGGTGCAACCTGTTCACCTAATGGGCTTATTGGGCGATCAAGTGCAGGGGATATGCTGTCTTGTCAATCCGGTGTTTGGGGTTCAGGTGGAAAGGTAGAAGTTATTTACGGGAGTAATCCTGTATGTTCAGCTAATAAAATCCCTGTAGCACGCTATTGGACGCAACCGGGAGGTTCTAACTATGGCAATTATTGCACCTTACAAACCGGCTGGGCTGGAGTCACGATACCTTCCTGCGAATCGTGTGCAAACTGGGAAAAATGTCATATGGTTTATTCTGCATCGTGGTCAGCAACAGCGTGTAGTTAGTAGATATAGTCTTATTGAAAATAGACTTGCTTATAAGTTGGGAGTTTTGTTTGTTTACAGTAAAATGTCAATTTTAGGACTTAAATTATTCTACCCCATGGATAGTTCCTCTGGGAAAGACAAGAGAGAGCCATACGGATATTTCCTATTATTAAGAAGCGTTATTTTTCTCTTGACTTTTTATCTTTTCCCAATGAGAAAGGTCAATATCCCAGATGGATAAATAATCTTCAATATATAAATCGATAATATCTGGACTTAGTTTTTCTTTTTCTCTCATGAAGCGTAATTTATTTTGAATTTGATATAGCTTTAATAATGTCCATTTTTGTCGTGCCCATTGTTCTTGATAGGAAAAATGTGATTCGAGGCCAATGGTTAAAGTCAAAAATGCGCTTGTTATTAATGATAATGTAGATAGATTCATATGCCCATTACTTACACCAACTAAAATAGTAGTCAGAGCAGCGAAAGACAAACTTAGTATCTTAAGTGTATTTGCTTTCCTCTTTGTATTTTTGACTTTTTCTTTCATTTTTAATATTTTTTCATCTACTTCATTCAGCAAAGAAGTTAAATTATTGTTCATCAGTTACCCATTATTAACATGATTTCGTTTAGATCATTTTCTGAAAATGGCCATTTGTTCTTAAATATTTGTGTTTTTTTATCTACCATAAATAAGCAAAAAACTATAGCAGCACTTTGTTTTATATAACTTCCTGTAATACAGTCTGAGTTTATTTTCTCAGCGAAATATTCTTTATAGCCATCATTATCATCTAAATAGGTAAGGTATTTTTTGAATAGTTGATCAGTTAAAGTTTCAAAATATATATTTAATATGTGATATAATATTTTATCTTTTGCTTTCTTGTTGTAGCTCACATTGATATGATAATACATAGATATAGAGTGGTTAGCCCATTTCTCTATTTTAACATTGCTTTTGCTTAGCTCATCCTTTGCTAATAAAAACAACTCATCTGTAGATTCCATCAACGCTATAGTTCTTGCCATTCTTCGTTTAATATCAGAAGACGGCTTAGCTTTGCATTTATATACTGAATCATGTGATACTTCTGCGTATGCATGCTGAAGAAGGGTTCTTACTTGAATTTCACATGGGGTTCCAGTAGGAATTAAGATTTTTTCTCCTATTGATATGGGTTCTAAATTCTTAACCACGTAATGTACAGACTGATAATCAAACAAGTATGGTTTATCTTCTTTTTCTTTTATAAAGTCTCTATCGTCGGAATATTCCCATTGAGAACAGTCCTCTATAATTTTTTTTATGATAGGAATATCATCTGTGAGGAGAACAACAAATCTTACTCCAACTTTATCTGTTATGTCTTCGTATGGATTTTTATAGTTTTTGGAGCGATAGAAAGCTTTTTCTATTAGTGATGATATGTCTTTCATTCTATAAGAAGGTTCTATTTTTAAAATAGATTCCATCTCATTTTCTTTTAATTTATTTTGTATATTTTGAAGAACGAGTTTACCCCAAGAGGAATAGATGTCCTTCTCTCTTTCAAATGTTGCGATAAACTCGTCTATCTCATTCATATCTTAGTTTCCTATTAAATAACCATTTATTTTCACGATGGTAAATTCATCATTATTTTCGATTATTTTACAGGGACTATCACCATTAACCGAAGGATAGATTATTTTAACTTCGTTGCTGAATTTAAATGTGGAGCTTTTTATTTTGCTTCGAATCAATGTGTCATCTTTTTTGAATGCTGAAATTATTGGGTTTTTTTCTTCGCAAAATGAAATGTAATCATCGCGTTTAGCAACTGGAATATATTTCTCTGAGAAGTCGTTTGTTCCGATAATTTCAGATTGCTCTGTTTTAATATAAATTCTTAGCGCACTTGAAAGATCAATTTTTTCTTCGATAGATTTACAATTTTCATTAATATAATCTTCGGTGATTTCATAAAAACTTCTTGTTAATCTTCCTGAATCAGCAGATATGGATAGTCCCAAAAAAGTTTTGTAAAAGTAAGCCGCTGCTCCTGAATCATCTTTTGATGTTAAATTATTATCGAATAAAAAAACCTCATACGCATTTTTATTCATAACAGGCAAACGACTTTTCTCAGAAAAGAATGCGACTTTGTAAAGTTTTTGTTCTGGAGTAAGGAACAGATTATTTAAATAACCGATCGTGGCTACATTATCTTTTACAGTAGAAGTAAAACCTTCATGTAGCTCAGCCTTAATTATTGCTACAGCTCTCGTTTTTTTTGTAATCCCATAGGAACATCTTACTACGACCAGAACTCCTTCAGGATGCTTCTTGCTTGTTTGAGCTTTACCAAGTTTGTCGGCGATATCTTTACTTTTAGATACGAAAACTTCCTCACCAGCATCATGCAAGGTATGAATTTTTCCGAGTGGATCATCTTCAACTATGTCCATCTCAATACATTTTGAACCTTTAGACAAAACTTTGGTAAGTCGTTGCTCAAGTGTCAGCTTTGCCTTTCCTGTCAAGGGTATGATGTTGTTTGAATGCTCTACATCAAAATGAGACTGTTGACCGGGTAAATAGATTCTGTGGATGATCAGATCGGTTATGTTTAGATTTTTTAAATCCAGTGGGCCTTTTATCACTGTTTTATCCTTATCAATCACATGGTTAGCTGATGAGTTATATTCTCACAGCGCCATAATACCACATTCAATCAATAACATAGGAATACTCCCAAAAAACAAAAACCACTTGCCCAGATTACACTTGCTTTTAAAACTCAATCAGTATGTATTATCTTAAATTAAATACTGGTTATCTGTACAGTCAAATTGCAATGGGAGCAATATTAATCTGCTGGTAGCTTAACTTCGACTCATACCCTGCTTTGTGTAATAAGTATTTTCACGCAGTGCTTTGTAGATCCATTAGAGACGATATCTTCACGCAGCAATAGCCTTATGTTTCTGCACTTGAATATAATCCCCCCACCATTGCATAAGATCTGCTCTTTCGACGAGATACTCGGCACGATTGTAAGCGGCTATAATCTCAGTGCTTTTGGTATGAGCCAAAGCTGACTCAAGAACTTCCGTCCTGAATTTACCGCATTCCTCTGCTGCTGTTCTTGCGATAGATCGCATACCGTGGGCAACCAATTCACCACCTAAACCCATACGGATTAACGCTGCATTGGCTGTTTGCTCATGCATATGGGTCAATGGAGTTTTTATGCTGGGAAATACCCATTCACGATGGCTGCTGATAGGCTGCATATTTTCTAGTATACGAAGAGCTTCTTTGCTGAGCGGCACCTTATGAGGACGCTTCATCTTCATAAATTCGGGGGGAATGTTCCAGATTTTTTTCTCTGTATCGATGTCAGCCCAACGCGCACGAACAGCCTCTCCGGGGCGAACCCAAGTAAGCAATTGCCATTCAATCAGCATACGTGTTTCCAGCCGTATGGAAGCATTCGCCAGTGCAGCCATAAATCTTGGTAGTTCGCTGGGGGGAAGTGCGGGCATATTTTGCTTTTTAGGTTTACTAAAACGCTGACCAAGGTTATCAGCAGGATTAAACTCAATAAGTTCTTCTGTCGCTGCCCAGCGGAAGATTTCATTCAGGCGGGAAATGATTCGGCGCAGGGTTTCCAATACACCGCGTTGTTCAATTGGGTCAAGATGCTGCTTCAATAACTTAGGCCGGATCTCTTTGATAGGGACATTGCCTAATCCGGGGAAGATATTTCTTTCAAGACTGCGCCAAATGTCTTCTGCATGGTCTTTGGATATACCAGATGTCTTTACCTTCTCATCTAACCACTTTCGAGCAACGGCTTGGAGCGTGTGCTCAGTAGCATCCTTCAATGCATTAGCTTTATCGTTGTTATGGACTTGTGGATCGATGCCATTGGCAAGTAAAGATAGGTATTCATCCCGCAAAACTCTTGCTCTTGCTAACGTGAGGTGGGGGTAGGTTCCGAGGCTTATCTTTGTTCGCTTTTTAGTTATTGGCACTGCATACCTGAAATACCAATTTTTCTTACCACCCCTTGAGAGGGGGGCGATTCTTAGCATTAGGCCATCACCGTCAAACAAGTTGATTTCTTTGTCTGAAGGTTTAGTGCTTTTGATTTCAGTATCCGTGAGTTTTTTTGCGAGTTTTGCCATTTTGGGACCCTCAAGTTTTGGACCCTTTGTGTAGGGTCCCAAGGAGGGTGCCATAAGTAGTGGTTTCTAGCAATTCTCAGTAGACTACTATAGACGTAAAAAAGCCCGCAAGGCTGGTTCCATGCGGGCTTAGTAGACTTTACTATACTTCGGTAAAACTAAAATTGGTGGAGCTGGGGGGATTTGAACCCCCGTCCGAAATTACTACGCCGTCGGCACTACATGCTTAGTCCAGTCATTACATTCGCCGGTTAGCTGCGGACGGACACGCCACTAACAAACTATCCTGATTAGTTTTAATGCTTCAACCCCAGGCAAGGTTTCCACACGAGCTCTTTTGGGTTTGACCTCTCTTGATCCCCGTCCTAAGAGCGGAGGCTAGGGAGAGAGGGAACCTTCAGTTTCTTAGGCTGATTAAGCTGCTAAAGCAGCAGATTCGTATTGCGAGTCGTTTGCAATTATTTTTTTTGCGGTTTTTTACGAGGCCTCCGCACCTCGGCATGCACCTTGGGTTTCGCGAATCCCGTCGAATCCAGAATCAGCCCCAAAGAACTTCTATAGTATACCAGAACTATACGCTGATAAGCCAGAGACTTAACGGTTAGCGTGTTTCATTATTCTAGCTTTATCGACCTGCCATTCACGATCTTTGATGTCATCACGTTTATCGTGATCTTTCTTACCTTTTGCGACACCGATTTTAACTTTAACCCAAGCATTTTTCCAATATACGGAAAGGGCAACTACGGTAAAACCGTCGCGATTAACTTTACCGAGCAGCGAATCCAGCTCGCGTTTGTTTAGCAGCAGTTTACGGGTACGCATTGGCTCGCAGACAACATGAGTCGACGCAACGTTCAACGGCGTAATGGTGGCGCCAAACAAGAAGGCTTCGCCATTTCTAAAGGTTACGTAGCTATCACTAATGTTGGCTTTGCCAGCACGCAGAGATTTTACTTCCCAACCTTGCAGCGCAAGACCCGCTTCGAACTCTTCTTCAATGAAGTATTCATGGCGGGCTCGTTTATTTTGCGCAATGGTTGCGGAACCGGGTTTGTATGCTTTTTTCTTTGTCATAGTATTGATCATTATACTGTATGCGGAGGCGAATGAAATCCTTTCCCGCAGGATGCCTGTGCATTTTGTCTCATTTGTTGCGTAGAATGCCTAGCAGATTTTTGTCTGGCGGTAGATAAATGGTATTATCAGCGCGTTTTATGTCTCACAGGAAATGTTATGCCACAGATTAGCCGCTCTGCGTTGGTTCCGTTTAGCGTAGAACAGATGTATCAACTGGTTAATGATGTTCGCTCTTATCCAGAATTTTTGCCTGGTTGCACCGGCAGCCGGGTGCTTGATGTTACTGAAAATGAAATGACGGCCGCAGTTGATGTCGCCAAGGCTGGTATCAGTAAAACGTTTACTACACGCAATACATTGACTGATAACCAGAGCATTAATATGCAATTGGTAGATGGGCCATTTCGGAAATTAATGGGCGGATGGCATTTTACCCCATTAAGTGCAGATGCTTGTAAAGTTGAACTGCACCTGGATTTTGAATTTACCAATAAGCTGATTGAGTTGGCTTTTGGTAAAATATTCAAGGAATTAGCTGGCAATATGGTGCAGGCGTTCACTCAACGTGCTAAAGAGGTATACAGTGTCTGAGATTCGCGTTGAGGTGGTTTATGCCTTGCCTGAACGCCAATATTTGCGGACTGTTTCACTTGAGGCTGGTAGTACTGTTGAGGATGCTATCAAAGCATCAGGTTTACTTGAGTTACGATCAGATATTGATCTGACAAAAAATAAAGTGGGTGTTTACAGCCGCCCGGTAAAGCTGGGAGATAAGCTTTCCACGGGTGATCGTGTTGAGATTTATCGCCCTCTGAGCGCAGACCCTAAAGAGTTACGCCGACAACGCGCCGAACAGGCAAAAAAATAAGGCACCGTCTGTGCCTTATTTTTATTGTAGCCCTGAACTGCTATCGAAGAAAAAGCGTACGCCATCCTATGGTTGCATAAGCATTAGGCGGCTTGTTGCCTAAAACCATAATCAGTATTCGTTCCCTTCATCTGTTCTGCAATCTTCGGATAAATTAATTTCCTGCTAATGTTGGTTCGTTTTTGATATCAGTCAGCACGCCGCTGCTATCAAAGGTCAACGTCAACGTCTGTTGTGTTACTTTCTGGTGGCCAGGTTGTTGGCGGAACACATAGAACCAGGTTTTGGTGCCAAACGGGTCCTGTAGCATTGGTGTGCCTAAGGTATATGCCACTTGTTGCTGGGTCATACCTTTATGAATTTTGGACGCGTCATTAGGTGATAAATAGTTACCCTGATTAATATCAGGCCGGTAGACCACCTTCTCCAGCGTTGAACAACCCGCAGTAAGCATTGCAAGCATCACAGCGGCGGCAGTCAGCATTTTACAGCGCATAGTAATCACATTCCTTTAGGGCGTAGGATGACGATGATAATAGACCTTGCAGCAGTTGGAAACCTTTACAGGGCACCTGTATGACCTCTGGAAAGGAAAAAAGTTAATCTTTTCTATGCTGCGAGCAATTCTTTTGCATTTGCCAAGGTGTTTTTCGTCACTTCACTGCCGCCCAGAAGGCGCGCCAACTCTTGCAAGCGGGCTTTTTTATCTAGCCGATGCATATGGGTTTCGGTTTCAGTGCCATCGGTTTGTTTACTCACAAAGAAATGTTGATGGCCACAACCCGCAACTTGTGGGAGGTGGGTCACACACATAACCTGAGTCGATTCACCAAGCTGACGCAACAGGCGGCCCACTATGGCTGCCGTTGGTCCACTGATACCAACATCAACTTCATCGAAGATAAGCGCAGGAGTATCCATTTTACGCGCTGTAATCACCTGAATCGCCAATGCGATGCGAGACAGTTCACCACCGGAGGCGACTTTGGCCAGTGCTTGTAGCGGTTGACCTGGGTTGGTAGTGACGCAGAACTCAATGCGGGTCGCCCCTTCAGCACTGAGGTGCTCTGGCTCAAAATGGGTGTCAATCGTGAATTGGCCATGTGGCATTGATAATTGATGCATGCTTTCGGTAATTAGCGCGGCCAATTCATCAGCATAATGCTGGCGTTCTTGGTGCAACCGGTTAGCTATCTCTAACGCGTGTTGATAGTGAGTATTTACCGCGTGGCTGAGTTGCTCATGGTCGTTTTCTTGCCGTGACAGCTGTTCTTGCTCATCCAGCAATTGCTGGTGAAACAAGGGTAACTCTTCTGGTGCTACATGGTGTTTACGGGCCAGATTTAATTGACGAGATAACCGTTGTTCCAATTCATACAAACGGTTAGGGTCCATATCAAATTGCTCCGCATAATGGCGTAGCTCATCACTGGCTTCACTGATTTGGATAGAAGCCTCTTCTAGCATATTTAATAAATTATTAAATTGTTCATCCATGCCAGCCAGTTCGGTTAACTGGTGTTTGGCTGAGAAGAGCTGGCTGAGAATGTTATTCTGTTCATCATCCGACAGCAATTGTAAGGCTTGTTGGCTGAGTGACAACAACTGCCCACTGTTTGCCAAACGCTTATATTCGATATCAATTTGTTCATATTCCCCCGCTTGTGGGACAAATGAATTTAGTTCCTTCAACTGATATTGCAATAATTCCTTTCGGGCGTTACGTTCCAGAGATTGCTGTTGATGGAGTGCCAGTGCCCGGCAGCTTTGGTGCCAGATTTGATAGGCTGTTTTCATTTCGCTCAGCAAAGCAGACTGGTCTGCGTAGGCATCTAATAGCTGTTTTTGATGATCTGGTCTTAATAGCAACTGATGGGCATGTTGGCCGTGAATCTGGATGAGATGTTGGCCTAACTCTCGCAGTTGTGACAGGGGGACTGCCGTACCATTAATAAAGCCTCTTGAGCGGCCATCGGTTCCAATAGCCCGCCGCAATAGGCATTCATTACTGTCATCAAGATGGTTATTTTCCAACCACTGTCGGGCCGATGGGGTGTCTGTCAGTGAAAAGCGAGCACAAATATCAGCACGCGTTGCACCTAAACGCACCATGCTGCCATCTGAGCGGCTACCAAGGCATAACCCCAATGCATCTATGGCGATAGATTTACCTGCCCCTGTTTCGCCAGTAATTGCTGTCATCCCGGGTTGAAAATCGATTTCTAACTCACGCACAATTGCAAAATTACTGATGGTTAATTGGGCCAGCATGGCAAATCTCCTGTACATAAACACATGGCTGTATTTGAATACAGTATAGACTGGTTTTATATACAGTAAAGTCCTTGCGGCACTTTTTAGAATAATTTTTTCGACCAGCCTAGTTTTGTACTTAACGTATTGAAATAACTGTAGTCCTTTGGATGAATAAGATTAAGGTGAAAATCACTACGGCGAATTAATACTTCTTCACCCTCCTGAATCGGTAGTGCTATCTGGCTATCACAGCTTATTTCCAGGTCGCTGGTGATTTGCGAAAACTTCAATCGGATGGTGCTGCTACTATTAATGACCAGAGGTCTGGCGGTTAGAGTGTGTGGGAACATCGGGACCAATACGATGGCGTCTAGGGTGGGGGTGAGGATTGGACCACCAGCCGAGAGCGAATAAGCCGTCGAGCCGGTAGGGGTGGCAATGATCAGGCCGTCTGAACGTTGAGAAAAAGCGAAGCGGTTATCGATATACACTTCGAATTCAATCATATGTGCCACTTTACCCGGATGCAAAACCACTTCATTGATTGCTGTGCTGATGCGGCTTTGCTGATTGGTACGAGTCACTTGTACTTCTAGTAAGAAGCGTTGTTCGCTTAGGTATTCGCCTTCCAGTACATCTGAAAGTTGTTGTTGGGCATTATCCGGGTCCAAATCAGTCAGAAAGCCCAGATTGCCTCGGTTGACACCGATGACTTTGATATCATAGCGAGCGAGTACTCGCGCGGCACCGAGCATATTGCCGTCGCCCCCGACCACCACGGCTAAATCGGCTTTTTGGCCAATATCAGCCAAGCTGCCGGTAATGGCATCGGTTAAATTTAGATCTTTGGCGATCTGCTGTTCAACCATCACGTCATAACCTTTGGCGTTTAACCAGTGGTAGAGCATCTCATGGGTGGCAAGTGCCGCCGGATGCCGTGGGTGACCGACAATACCAATACAATTGAATCTTTTATTATTCATTGCCGTGATTTTCCTTACTGGGGCGTCTTTTACCCCACATTATGACCGGTTCCCTTGAATCCCCGGTTTTGATCCCCATAATAAGCCAAGTAGCGAGATTAATGCTAAAACGCGGAGATATCCATGAGTAGTAAAGAACAGAAAACACCAAACGAGCAAGTCTCGGAAGAAATGGAAAATGCAGCAGAGCAGCAAGTGGAAGCGACACAAGAGACGGGTGAAGGTGTAGATCCGCGTGTTGCCGAGCTTGAAGCGCAGTTGGCTGCAGCCGTACAGCGTGAGCGCGAAAGCTTGCTACGCGCTAAGGCTGAAGTTGAGAATATCCGTCGTCGTACTGAATTGGATGTTGAAAAAGCGCATAAGTTTGCACTGGAAAGATTTTCATCTGAATTATTGCCAGTGATCGATAATCTGGAACGTGCACTGGATACTGCTGATAAAAGCAATGCCGAACTGACTTCGATGATTGAAGGTGTCGAGTTGACGCTGAAATCACTGCTCGATGCAGTAGGTAAATTCGGCATTGAGGTTGTCGCTGATACCCATGTGCCGTTTAATCCTGATGTTCATCAGGCAATGACGATGCTTGAATCTGCTGATCATGAACCAAATCATGTGATGATGGTGATGCAAAAAGGCTATACGCTAAATGGCCGTTTGCTACGCCCGGCAATGGTTGCGGTATCTAAAGCGAAAGCTTAAGGTGTCCTGACGTGAAAAAGGCACCTTCGGGTGCCTTTTTTTATTTAACTATCTTGGTATTTTAATCTGCTGTTGGTAGTTTTGGTTGCCAATCAATAGCTTGTTGATTGTGCTGTTGCAGTAGCTGATTTGCTTGTGAAAAGTGCTTACAACCAAGAAAACCACGATGGGCAGACAGCGGCGATGGGTGCGGCGCTTTTAAAATAAAGTGGCGTTGGGTATCAATGATCCGGCCCTTCTTCTGGGCATGTGCTCCCCACAGCATAAAAATCACCCCATCACGATGTTCATTCAGGGCTGCAATGACTTTATCAGTGAAGGTTTCCCAACCAAGGTTAGCATGAGAGTGCGCATTACCTGCTTCAACGGTTAGCACGGTATTGAGCAGCAATACCCCTTGTTCGGCCCAGCTTTGCAAGAAGCCATGATTGGGGCGCTCAAAGCCTGGAATATCGGTAGCCAACTCTTTGTACATGTTCACCAAAGAGGGAGGCGCCGGCACACCAGGTAACACAGAAAATGATAATCCATGTGCTTGATTGGGGCCGTGGTAGGGGTCTTGCCCTAAAATAACCACTTTAACCTGACCCAATTCAGTCAGGCGGAATGCGTTAAATACATCTTTTTGCGCAGGATAGATAGTCTTGCCAGCACTGCGTTCTGCTGCCACATAGGCCAGTGTATCTCTAAAGTAAGGCTGTTCTTTTTCCTGGCCGATCACATCGTGCCAGGTAAGGGAGGCAGACATAAACACTCTCCTTGGTTTCTGCAAAGTATTGATGTGCGTTAGCTTACCGGTTCAAACCGGTGAGTGAAACCGTTAAACCTGACTCTGTGACGTAATGATGATTTTTTGACCTTTTTATGCAAAAAATGTTGAAAATTTACAAAAATATTTGCTGTCAGTTGTTTTGATAAAATTGATATAAAACATAAATTTGCCGATGGAGTTATTACTGACATGGCTGAAAGATTGATTTAAGTCAAAGAATTGCGACGGTCTGACTGGTATACAGAACAATAAGACAACAATGGTTTTACCAAATAACCAAGATAGTTTCTCCCCCTTGGAATTTATATCCGCATTATGGAGGCACCAAATGATTACTGGTATTCAAATTACTAAAGCTAACAATGAAGCCTTACTGAACTCTTTTTGGCTGTTGGATGATGAAAAATCTGAATTGCGCTGCGTTTGCGCTAAAGCGGGTTATGCCGAAGATCAGATAGTTCCTGCCAGTGAGTTAGGCCAGATTGAATATCGCGAAGTTCCACTGGAAGTGCAGCCAACAGTGCGTGTTGAAGGTGGTCAGCATTTGAACGTTAACGTTCTGCGCCGCGAAACACTGGAAGATGCAGTGAAAAATCCAGAAAAATATCCTCAGTTGACGATTCGTGTTTCTGGCTATGCAGTGCGTTTTAACTCTCTGACACCAGAACAACAACGTGATGTGATTACTCGTACTTTCACTGAAAGTCTGTAATTTTTGTCATAACGTTTAAGTCATTCAAAAATTCTAAGGGAGCTTCGGCTCCCTTTTTCATCTCTGCTATTTAGTGGTCGATAAATTTGATAACGATCACACTTCTCTATATTTATAAGTAAATCTTATCATTTCTATTTAAGAACTCATCCGATGTGTCGATAGATAAACCCATAACGCCGAACTAATTATCTGGATTATCTTTCGACAAGGAGTTGGCATGAGTGGACCTGTCAGTTTGATTGGGCCTACTGCATTAGTAGGTTTAATGAGTCAAGTGAACCCATCGGAACTGCCAAAGAGGGATGTCACCACCGCGGACAAGCCTTCAGTGGGACAACCGACTCATCATACAGCAGCAACGCTGGCAGGTAATGAGCTTTGTTACAGTATGCAAGCTAACGTTAGCCTGACACGAAGTAACGGATCTGCGACGGGGAGTGAGCATGTTGCGATATCAAATGGACAAGGATCACAGCAAGGGGACTATTCATTAGCATTACTCGCTAAAGATGTTTACGCTCCTGCTGCTGGGAGCATCGGCGGGTTTACACGTTTGAGTGATGGTGAGTTACTGGCTGCGGGAATAGATCCGGCGAGTTTATTTAATAGTGCTTCAGGATTTCAGGCTGGGATTTATCATGATAATCAGCAGTATGTTTTATCCTTTGCCGGTACCAATGATGTAAATGATTGGCTAAGTAACATCCGGCAAGCCACTGGCTACGATGATGTACAGTATAATCAAGCCGTTGCTGTAGGGAAAACAGCAAAAATGGCATTTGGTGATGCGCTGGTGATTACCGGGCACTCATTGGGGGGCGGTTTGGCGGCGACCGCAGCATTAGCGAGTGGAACATTTGCGGTGACATTTAATGCCGCGGGTGTTTCAGACCATACCATAAATCGCCTTGGTATGGACCCCACTCAAGCACGGATTTCAGCAGGAAACGGTGGTGTGCGCTGCTATAGCGAACAATATGATTTGCTGACAGATGCACAGGAATCTACGTGGTTAATTCCTGATGCGGTAGGCCATAAAATCACTCTGACAAATAGTGACAAACTCACAGGGATAGATGATTGGCTGCCACATAAGCACCTTGAACGCCGCTTATCGGCACACAGTATTGATAAAGTGATCAGCTCAATGAGTGAACAACAACCTTGGGAGCGGCAGTATGCCTGAATCGACACTGGCAATGAGGGTGAGGCGCCATTTGCGTTATGCCATCTACGGTGTTTTGATGCCATTAATAAGTTTTGAGGGGCAGGCGATGACAGATATTAATACAGCTTTTACTGATCCGACTGTAATACCGATCGCTGATGCGATTGTCCACGGAGATGTAAAACAGATCCATCAGTTAGCAAATGAAAAGTTGTTGCAGCAGCAAGGTGATCGGTCGCTAACCCTGATGCAGTGGGCTATTCTCAACCAACAGCCAGAAAGTTTAGCGGCGTTGCTGCAAGAGCATGCTGATCCATTTCAGTCGGGCATGCAGGGTGATACCGCCTGGCATACGGCGGCTAGTGTGCAAGATGCGCATTACCTGCAAATTTTACTTGAAGGTCGTATGAAACCTAATGCGCGCAATAGTGTGACACTGGCGACGCCATTGGCTGCGGCTGTTATGGCGGGGCGCGGAGTTCAGGTTATCCTGCTGTTAGTTGCTGGGGTCGATCCGAATATGGCTGATCGGATGGGGGATACACCACTGCATTTAGCGGGCAAAACCAATGCGCCAGATCTGGCATTGCGGCTATTAAAAGCCGGTGCTGATCCTGAATTACGCAACAAGCAGGGGGCGACCTTTCAACAATATTTTGCCATGACGCCTTTGAATATTCAAAGTGCTGAAATGCAACAAAAACACCAGCAATTGAATACCTGGCTGCGCGGGAAGAAACTCGCTGAGATTTATCAGCAGTAGTAGAATATTAGCCGGATAGGCTAAAACGCAACTTGAGTGCGAAATACAGTAAGGTTGTCGCCATCGTGCTGATAATAAAAAAGCCGCTATTGTAAGCGGCTTCTTCGCAAGAATGCTAAATCAATCAGCACTCTTGGTATCAGGTTTTTCCTTTGGCTTACGCCGCTTACCAACATTTTTGGCATCGCGGTGACGTACCTTAACCTTTACCTTCTCTTTGCTGGCTTCTTTTAGCTCTTTACGCTTTGCTAAAACCTTTTTAGAAGGCTTACCGGTGGTTTTTTCGCTTGGTGCCTTACTGGTCGGGCGTAATTCATCAATAACCCGTGGCTTCAATGGTTCGTTCAGATAACGGCCAATTTTACCCAGCAATAGATGGTCATGCGCTTCAACTAATGAGATAGCAACACCTTTGCGCCCGGCGCGGCCAGTACGGCCAATACGGTGCAGATAGACGTCAGATGTCAGCGGCAGATCAAAGTTGAATACATGACTGATATCGTCGATGTCGAGGCCGCGTGAAGCCACATCAGTGGCAACCAGAACGTTAACCCGGCCATCGCCTAAACGAATAACGGCTTCGGTGCGCTTCGCCTGAACCATTTCACCTTCGAGGAACCAGGCGTTAATTCCGGCCTCACGTAGCCAACTGACCAGTTGGTGTACCTTTTCACGGGTTCTGACGAAAATGATGGATTTCTGCACTTCCGGTTGCTTGAGCAGATGCACTAGCAGCGCGGTTTTGTGTTCGATATTGTCAGCACGATAGTACCATTGCTGAATTTTTTTACGTTCGCGACGAGATGGATCGGCTTCCAACTCTACCGGCTCATTCAGGATGCGTTCCGCAAACTCACGGATAGCTTCACCTTCAAGCGTGGCGGAGAACAGTAAGGTTTGTTTACGCCAGCGAGTCTCTGCGGCGATGGTTTCAATGTCCTGCGCAAAGCCCATATCCAGCATACGGTCGGCTTCATCCAGAATCAGGGTTTCTACTGCCCGACAGTCAAAGTTCTCTTCTTTGATGTATTGCAACAAGCGGCCAGTGGTCGCAACAACGATATCCTGATTTTCACTAAACACTTCCGCGTGGTTCATATAAGCCACACCGCCGGTGATCGTGGCGATATCCAGTTGTGTATGCTTGGCCAATTCACGGGCTTGATCCGCAACTTGCATGGCTAATTCACGGGTTGGCGTCAGGATCAGTATCCGTGGCGGGCCAGATTTTTTGCGTGGGAAATCGAGCAAATGCTGCAAGGCAGGCAGCAAAAAGGCGGCAGTTTTGCCAGTACCTGTTGGAGCCGAACCCAATACATCGCGCCCATCCATAGCTGGCGGAATAGCCGCAGCTTGAATGGCGGTAGGGCGCTCATAGCCTTTGTCGCGCAGTGCGTCAATCAGGCGTTCATCGAGATCGAGTTCGGAAAAATTGGTTACAGTCATGGTCTTCCTCTACTTGGGGCGCCGATTATAGACGGGTTAGCCGAATTCTTCACCTGTTTAAGCTGTAATGATGTCTTTTCCCTTCAATCATATTGTCCTATGCTACGCCGGTTATGGATTCTGGTGACTAATGTGGGCGAACAATTGAAAAAAAAACCGGTGTTACGTGGTGGTGGTTTCACTTTTAAACAATTCTTTGTGGCACATGATTGCTGTGCGATGAAGGTAGGCACTGATGGTGTTCTACTTGGGGCTTGGGTGCCGGTGGAAAAAGCCCGTAAAGTGCTGGATATCGGTTGTGGCAGTGGACTTATTGCTCTAATGATTGCTCAACGTTCAACATCTGAGGTATTGATTGATGGCGTTGAACTGGAGCCAGAAGCCGCACGGCAGGCAAGCAGCAATGCGGCGTCATCTCCCTGGGCTGAGCGGGTTCGTATTTATCAGCAGGACGTGCACCAGTTTGCTGAAAACCACCCTCATCAGTATGATCTGATTGTCAGCAATCCACCTTATTTTGCTCCGGCGGTCGCCTGCCGGGATGAGGCCCGCGATACTGCGCGTTACACCGGCTCCTTAACGCATGATGCTTTACTAAACTGTGCTGAGAAGCTTATGACACCGAGCGGTGCGTTTTGTGTGGTTTTACCTCATGACTTGGGAATTGAACTCTCCCGCCTTGCTATTCAACAAAACTGGTTCGTTCACTGCCAAGTAGACATCAGGGATCGTCCTGGTAAGCCGCTAAATAGAATGTTATTGACGTTATCGCGCCAGACGGGAGAGACGGAGTATCAGCATTTAGCTTTGCGTCAATCTGAAGGGGTCTATTCCCCTGAATTTTGTCAGTTGATCAGCGAGTTTTATCTCAACTATTAGTTATCGTGATAAGTGGTTGTAGTGATAAGTCAAAAATCAGGATAAGCAGGGCGCGATAGTGAAACGCGCCCTGAAAAGCTATTATGGATGGAGAATGGTAGGCTGTGGATTCTCTATTTGATCAGGATAATCAAGCGTATAATGCAAACCACGGCTCTCTTTTCGCTCCATGGCACAGCGCACGATTAACTCAGCGACCTGCACGAGGTTACGTAATTCCAGCAGATTATTGGAGATACGGAAGTTGGCATAATATTCATCAATCTCCTGCTGTAATGTGTTGATACGGCGTAAAGCGCGCTCTAAGCGTTTGGTGGTGCGCACAATACCGACGTAATCCCACATGAATAAACGCAGTTCATGCCAGTTATGCTGAATGACGACACGTTCATCAGAGTTATCAACACGGCTTTCGTCCCAGTCTGGCAAATGTTTCGCCAATTTGGCATGTGGCAAGCGCATAAGAATATCTTCAGCGGCAGACCAGCCATACACCAGGCACTCGAGTAGAGAGTTAGAAGCCATGCGGTTAGCGCCATGCAAGCCGGTATAGCTGACTTCGCCAATCGCATATAAACCATCCAGGTCAGTACGCCCATGTTGGTCTACCATTACACCGCCACAGGTATAGTGAGCAGCAGGTACGATAGGAATGGCTTCTTTGGTCAGATCGATACCGAGCGACAGTAGTTTTTCGTAGATCATCGGGAAGTGTTGCATCACGAAATCAGTCGGTTTATGACTGATATCCAGATACATACAATCAGCACCGAGGCGCTTCATCTCATGGTCTATGGCGCGGGCGACGATATCACGCGGGGCCAACTCCCCTCGGGGATCAAAATCAAGCATAAAGCGGCTGCCGTCAGGGCGCTTAAGGTAAGCACCTTCGCCACGTAATGCTTCGGTCAGTAAGAAGTTACGCGCTTGCGGATGGAACAAGCAGGTAGGATGAAATTGGTTAAATTCTAAATTAGCGACACGACACCCAGCACGCCATGCCATGGCGATACCATCGCCAGAAGAGATATCGGGGTTAGTGGTATATTGGTAAACTTTGGCGGCACCACCGGTAGCTAAAACGACCGCTTTAGCCCGAAAAGTTTCAACTTTCTCAAGCTCCCGGTTCCAGATATAAGCGCCGACCACACGTTTAGTGCCCGTCAGACCAATTTTATTGGACGTGATAAGATCGACAGCATTACAGCGTTCTTTCACTAAAATGTTAGGGTGGGTCCTTGCTTTACCTACCAGGGTAGTTTCTACTTCTTTACCTGTAGCATCAGCAGTATGCAGTATACGGCGATGGCTATGGCCGCCTTCACGGGTAAGGTGATAACGTTCTTCGCCGCTGGCATTGGTTTCGGTATCAAACAGGACGCCTTGATCAATAAGCCATTGCACGCAAGAGCGGGCGTTACTGGCAATAAACTCTACGGCGTCTTTGTCACAAAGCCCGGCCCCAGCAATCAGGGTGTCATCGACATGTGAACTAATGCTGTCAGTTTCATCAAAAACGGCAGCAATACCTCCCTGAGCATAAAAAGTGGCACCTTCATTAAGTGGCCCTTTGCTCAGAACAGTTACTTTACAATGTGGCGCCAGGCGTAAAGCCAATGACAAACCGGCAGCGCCACTCCCGATGATCAATACATCGCTAACGTGTTCAGATGATGATTGCATATCGTATGATGTGTGCAGAAGAAGAGTGAAATTCATGTTAGCCTATCTGCCAGAGCAAAAGCTATGGCTATAAGATGTCTAAAGAATATTCAGACAAATAATCTGGCAACATGGAACTTTGCAATTTTTATAAACTCCAAGCGTGTGCTTGCTCAGGAAAATAAAGATATGGCTGGCAGTACTACTTTTAGCGTGAGGATAGATTTCGGGAGAGTTCACCTCGGATGAGCGAGCAGTTAACGGATCAGATGCTGGTTGAACGGGTCCAGAAAGGTGATCAGCAATCGTTCAATTTACTGGTAATTCGATACCAGCATAAGGTTGCGAGCCTTGTATCCCGCTATGTGCCTCAGGGTGATGTCCCTGATGTAGTTCAGGAATCTTTTATCAAAGCTTATCGTGCATTGGAGTCATTTCGTGGCGATAGCGCTTTCTATACGTGGCTTTACCGTATTGCTGTGAATACAGCAAAAAATTACTTAGTTGCTCAGGGGCGGCGCCCACCATCCAGTGATGTGGATGCAAATGATGCTGAAAATTACGAAAATGCGGGTGCATTGAAAGAAATATCGAACCCTGAGAACTTAATGTTGTCTGAAGAATTGAGGCAGATAGTTTTTAAAACCATAGAGTCACTTCCTGAGGATCTGCGGATGGCAATTACACTCAGGGAGTTAGATGGTCTAAGCTATGAAGAGATAGCTGTGATTATGGACTGTCCGGTCGGTACTGTTCGTTCCCGTATCTTCCGTGCCAGAGAGGCTATCGATAATAAAGTTCAGCCGCTAATTCAGCGATAAGCGGACACATAAAGGGTATTTGGCATGCAGAAAGAAAAGCTTTCCGCTCTGATGGACGGAGAAACTCTCGATAGTGAGCTGCTTGGTTCTTTATCGAAAGATAAAGCATTGCAGCAAAGCTGGCAGAGCTACCATTTAATCCGTGATACCCTGCGGGGGGATGTTGGTGAAGTCTTGCATCTGGATATCGCCAGCCGAGTCGCAGAGGCACTCAAAAACGAGCCTGCTCGTTTTGTACCTATTGCTGTGCCTGAATCTCAGCCACAACCTCATGTCTGGCAGAAAATGCCTTTCTGGCAAAAAGTTCGCCCATGGGCCAGCCAGATTACTCAGGTTGGGGTTGCCGCGTGTGTTTCTCTAGCGGTAATTGTTGGGGTTCAACAATACAACCAGCCCGAATCAGGTAATTTGCAACCAGAATCACCTGCATTTAATACCTTACCGATGATGGGTAAAGCCTCGCCAGTAAGTTTTGGTGTGCCTGCTGATGGTTCTTTCGGAACGTCTCAACAGCATCAGGTTCAGGAGCAACGTCGGCGAGTCAATATGATGACTCAATTGCAAGATTTTGAATTGCAACGCCGCTTGCCACAAACTGACGTGTTGCAGCAGCCTTCAACATCGACACAAGCCGCTATTCAGGTTCCCGGAACTCAGTCCTTAGGAATGCAGCAGCAGTAATGAAGCAACTTTGGTTCTCCGTCTGTTTAATGACGGGCAGCCTGTTCATGCCAACAATTGCTTCGGCGGAAACGACGCCGATAGCAATGTTGCAGGAAATGAGCAGTGCCAGCCAGTCGCTCAACTATGAGCTATCCTACATTAATGTTAATAAGCAAGGGATTGATTCTCTTCGCTATCGACATGCTATTTTAGATAAAAAAACCTTTGCGCAATTGCTGCGTATGGATGGCCCACGTACTGAGATCTTACAGCGTGGTAATGAAATAAGTTATTTCGAACCTGGTTTCGATGCTTTCACTCTGGCGGGTGAACATATAGTCGATGCATTGCCGTCTATCGTATTCCCCGATTTTGAAAAGCTGTCAAAATACTATAACTATATTGCACTTGGCCGTGCCCGTATTGCAGACCGACCATGTCAGGTTATTCGGGTAGTCGCCCGTGACAGTACCCGATACAGCTATATTATTTGGATGGATGAAACGAGCAAACTCCCAATGCGGGTAGATTTGTTAGATCGTGATGGTGAAACACTTGAGCAATTTCGTGTGATTTCTTTTGCTATCGGTGAACCTATTCAGGATATTTTGCAAGGTCTGGTAAAGCTCTCTTTACCGCCATTACTTGCATTACCTGCTAAAACCAAGGTTGATTTTACCTGGGCCCCACGTTGGTTGCCGGAAGGTGTTTCCGAAATTTCACGCAGTCGCCGTACATTACCGAATATGGAGGCACCAACAGAATCACGATTATATTCTGATGGGTTATTCAGTTTTTCAGTAAATATAAATCCGGCGGGTAAAGATGCGCCTTCAGAGCAATCCTTACGTCAAGGTCGTAGAACTGTGCATACTGAAGCTCGTAATAATGTTGAAATTACCATAGTTGGCGAGCTTCCGCCTACAACTGCAAAACGTATCGCTGACAGTATTGTTTTGGAATCAACAAAATGATGAAAGAATGGGCTACAGTTATTTCGTGGCAAAATGGTGTTGCTCTATTGCGTTGTGAACCACAGTCTGGTTGTGGGAGTTGCAATGCGCGCACTGGATGCGGTAGTCATTTATTAAATGAATTGGGGCCGGAGTCGGAGCATCAATTACAAATAGCTATCTCGCAACCGCTTGAACCTGGCCAAAAGGTTGAAGTCGGTATTAGTGAGGGGAGTTTATTACGTTCTGCTTCTTTGGTTTATCTAACGCCTTTAGCCGGATTGATTGCGGGTGGCGGTTTATTTCAGGCTTTATTTGTCACCGATGCTTTTACTGCTCTAGGCGCTATTTTAGGTGCGGGGCTAGGTTTTTTGCTCGCCAGAACATTAGCCAGCAGAGTTGAAGGACAGAGTGACTATCAACCAATGATTCTACAGATTGGTTTACCCCCAACGACTATACGAATTCAGTAACAGAATAATTCCTTTCCTCTTACCCATGATAGGCCGGAATACGGTTCTGTATCATATGTTCAACTAAAGCAATAAAAAGATCGGCACTGATAAGCGCTGAGTAATCTACTGAGAAAAGTATATTACCTTTAGCATCAAATAAGCGTATTTTATCATGATCTTTCTCGCGTAACGTCTCGACACGCAGGATGTCTTCAATGCTGATAATACCGTCTGTTGTAATTAATGAGTGTGCACTAAGTGAAAGTGGAGTTGTATCTGTCTGAACATTTTTCACCATGATTACATTTAAAAGACCATGGTATATGAGTGATTTTAGCCAGTTGTCATTCTTTTTAATTACATCAAATACTATTTTTTTTCCTCGGGATAAAGAGTTTAAACTTACTATCCCGACATGCATGACTTGTTGATGGATTATTGTGTTTATCAGCGGGTAAGCATTAGTTATATTATTAATTATAATATTCCATGGCTGCAATTTAGAGGTGCGAAATGCCATTGTGTTAATTTTGCCATTAGGGTTTACTCCTGTATGGTATTTATGAATGTATTGTATTTTATTAAATGTAATAAAATAGACATTTCCACTGTGATGATTGAAGACCCGTACTCCTTTCTCATAAAGAAAGTAGGTAAACATTGGATTACAGTGTAAGCGCAAATACAGGAAGGTACTCAGCGAGATAGCTGCAATAGCGACACATAAGATCGAAAGAATTGATGGGGTTGAAAAAATAGATGTCGCTATTGATAAGGTAATTATTATAAAACTAAATACTAATATAAGTATTATTGCGACGATAGTGGCTCTGGAGTTATTTTTTCTAAACTCATGGCGGCTCAGTATTTTTCCTTCATCGATCATAATATTCTCCATATGGCCGCCAAGAGGATATTTCACTTGGTTGTTATAAAGTCACATGAATACTTTAAATTATTATCCGACAGGGTAAATGAGCATTTTCCGAAAATGAATTAATCATCAGTTCGACAAAATAGAAATATGTGCACCCCTAAATTAGGCAGGTAGGGTATCTATCGTGCTGATTATAATCAGTTAAATAATAGACACTAGTGCGCTTTATAAGCGATAGGTACAATAAAGTTATTGGTATTAAACTATTTTTACCGGGATATCAGCACGGAACAGCGCTAAGAGTATGTACTATCAATAGCGATGTAAGGTAAGGCGTTGATACATTTTTACAGGATAAATCAGCTAACAAGCTAAGTGTGATGCCTTTCACGAGGCAGACTTACAGTGTAAGATGCGTGCATATTTATGTGGGTAGTTTTGGGTTTGAGTCCATCGCTGTGTCCACCAATAATTAATTAAAGACAACGACTAGAGAAAAATTCATATAAATGAAGCACATAAGAAACTTTTCTATTATTGCCCATATTGACCACGGTAAGTCGACGCTGTCGGACCGTATTATTCAGATTTGTGGCGGATTATCTGAGCGTGAAATGGCCGCTCAAGTACTGGATTCTATGGATCTAGAGCGTGAGCGTGGTATTACCATCAAGGCACAGAGTGTGACGCTTGATTACCATGCTAAAGATGGTCAAACCTATCAGCTCAATTTTATCGATACCCCTGGTCACGTTGACTTCTCTTATGAAGTTTCCCGCTCCTTAGCGGCTTGTGAAGGGGCGTTGCTGGTTGTTGACGCAGGGCAAGGCGTTGAAGCACAAACGTTGGCGAACTGCTACACCGCGATGGAAATGAATCTGGAAGTGGTTCCTGTTTTAAATAAAATCGACCTGCCGGCTGCTGACCCTGAGCGTGTTGCGGAAGAAATTGAAGACATCGTGGGCATTGATGCAACTGATGCGGTACGTTGCTCAGCGAAAACTGGTGTAGGTGTACCCGATATCCTTGAGCGTTTGGTGCGTGATATTCCGCCGCCAGAGGGTGATCCTGATGGTCCATTGCAAGCGCTAATTATCGACTCCTGGTTTGATAATTATCTGGGTGTTGTATCGTTAATTCGTATTAAAAATGGCTCATTGCGTAAAGGCGATAAGGTTAAAGTAATGAGTACCGGGCAGAGTTATAATGCTGAGCGCCTCGGTATTTTTACACCAAAACGTATAGATCGCGATATGTTGAACTGCGGTGAGGTTGGCTGGTTGGTGTGTGCGATAAAAGACATTTTAGGCGCACCGGTCGGCGACACATTGACTCTGACCCGTAACCCGGCGGAGAAGTCATTACCTGGCTTTAAGAAAGTAAAACCACAGGTTTATGCAGGTCTGTTCCCTATTAGTTCAGACGATTATGAAGCTTTCCGTGATGCACTGGGCAAGTTGAGTCTTAATGACGCCTCTTTGTTCTACGAACCAGAAAGCTCCACCGCATTGGGCTTTGGTTTCCGCTGTGGCTTCCTTGGCTTACTGCACATGGAGATCATTCAGGAGCGTCTGGAGCGTGAGTACGATCTGGAGTTGATCACCACCGCACCGACGGTCGTATATGAAGTGATCACCACCAGTCAGGAAACTGTTTACGTTGATAGCCCATCCAAGCTGCCTGCGTTGAACAACATCGAAGAGCTACGTGAGCCAATTGCTGAGTGTCATATGCTGTTGCCGCAGGAATACCTGGGTAACGTCATCACGTTGTGTATTGAAAAACGTGGTATGCAGACCAACATGGTTTACCACGGTAACCAAGTGGCGCTGACGTATGAAATTCCGATGGCTGAAGTGGTGCTCGATTTCTTCGATCGCCTGAAGTCGACATCCCGTGGCTACGCCTCGCTGGATTACAATTTCAAACGTTTCCAGACCTCTGACATGGTGCGTGTTGATGTGTTAATCAACAACGAGCGTGTAGATGCGCTGGCGCTTATTACCCATCGTGATAATGCGCAATACCGTGGCCGTGATCTGGTTGAGAAAATGAAAGAATTGATCCCGCGCCAGCAATTTGATATTGCAATTCAGGCTGCTATCGGTAACCACATCATTGCCCGTTCTACTGTGAAACAGTTACGTAAAAACGTACTGGCGAAGTGTTATGGCGGTGACGTTAGCCGTAAGAAGAAACTTTTGCAGAAACAGAAAGACGGTAAAAAACGTATGAAACAGGTCGGTAACGTTGAATTACCGCAAGAGGCTTTCCTGGCTATTCTGCACGTTGGAAAAGACAGTAAATAAGGAGTTTTGATGGCTAACATGTTTGCCTTGATTTTAGCGATAGCAACACTGCTGACAGGGATTATCTGGTGCTTCGAGCGGTTTAAATGGGGACCGGCTCGCCAGGCAAAAATTGCGGCAGTTAATGCGCAAACTGCGGCGATCAAGGCACAAACGGGTTGTGCTGTAGATAATAAGACTTTAGCACAGACGGCAAGGCAGCCTGGCTGGATAGAGACTTGTGCTTCAGTCTTCCCGGTGTTAGCTCTGGTATTTATCGTTCGTTCGTTTATTTACGAACCGTTCCAGATCCCTTCTGGTTCGATGATGCCAACGCTATTGATCGGTGACTTCATTCTGGTTGAGAAGTTTGCTTATGGTATTAAAGATCCCATCACGCAAACTACGCTGATCCCTACGGGACATCCAAAACGTGGTGATATCGCGGTATTTAAATATCCGCTCGATCCGCGTTTGGACTATATCAAACGTGTAGTGGGCTTGCCGGGTGACCGCGTTAGCTATAATCCAATCAGCAAGGAAGTGACGGTGCAGCCTGCATGTAATACCGGTACTTCTTGTGATAGTGCGTTGCCAATTACTTACAGTGCATCTGAGCCAAGCGATTTTGTGCAGACATTCCGCTATAGCGGCAATGGCGAGGCTTCTGCTGGCTTCTTCCAAATCCCGACAAATCAGGCAGTGCCTGATGGTGGTGTACGTTTGCGTGAGCGCACCGAAACTCTTGGACCGGTGGCACACCATATTCTGACCGTCCCTGGGCGTCAGGAGCAGATAGGCGCTTATTATCAACAACCTAACCAGCCTTTAGGGGTTTGGGTGGTGCCGGAAGGTCATTATTTTATGATGGGCGACAACCGGGATAACAGTGCAGATAGCCGCTTCTGGGGGTTTGTGCCGGAACGTAATCTAGTTGGCAAGGCCACTGCTATTTGGATGAGTTTTGAAAAGCAAGAAGGTGAATGGCCAACGGGTATTCGTTTAAGTCGAATTGGTGGAATTCATTAGTATCGGCTATACCCAGATGGTGGAGTTGCAGCCAGGTAGCAAACGAGCACATCCCGATGAACCGACAAAAGTCAGTAATTCGGGTGACAAATCTGCTGGGAGTAGATTTGAACGCCGCTAGCACTGCTGCAACTTCAAGTAAGCAGGGTATTTAAACGCAGCATTATATTTCCACTCGTTGTAGAATAACCCTTCGAGCGATAAAAGTTGGCTTCTTTATGGGAGCCACTGCAAACGAAACAGTTTTGTCCTGCAATATTGGCGGATCAGACCTGTTCCGTATGCTGTAGTTTTTGACGCATTCTTGATCTATTGGTAACTCATGAACCCCATCGTAATAAACAGGCTACAGCGGAAGCTGGGCTACACTTTTCAACAGCAGGAGCTCTTGCTGCAAGCACTGACTCATCGTAGCGCCAGTAGCAAACACAATGAGCGTTTGGAGTTCCTGGGTGACTCTATATTAAGTTTCGTTGTTGCCAATGAGCTGTATCGTCGCTTTCCCCGTGTCGATGAAGGGGACATGAGTCGGATGCGTGCCACATTGGTTAGAGGAAATACACTCGCTGAAATGGCCCGTGAATTTGACCTCGGTGAATGTTTACGCCTTGGGCCGGGTGAATTGAAAAGTGGTGGTTTCCGCCGTGAATCAATTTTGGCAGATACCGTCGAAGCCTTAATTGGCGGTATATTCCTCGATAGCGATATTCATATGATTGAACGGCTGATTCTCGACTGGTATCGCAGTCGGTTGGAAGAAATCAGCCCAGGTGATAAGCAGAAAGACCCGAAAACGCGCTTGCAAGAATATTTGCAAGGCCGTCATCTGCCATTGCCCTCTTATCTGGTTGTGCAGGTTCGCGGAGAAGCACATGACCAGGAATTTACTATCCACTGCCAGGTGAGTGGCTTGAATGAACCGGTAATAGGTACCGGCTCAAGTCGCCGTAAAGCTGAGCAGGCGGCAGCGGAACAAGCGCTGAAACAGTTGGAGCTTGAATGAGCGAAGTAGAAAAAACGTATTGTGGTTTTATTGCAATTGTAGGTCGCCCGAATGTGGGTAAATCTACTTTGCTAAATGAACTGTTGGGGCAAAAAGTCTCCATCACTTCACGTAAACCACAAACCACACGCCACCGTATTATGGGGATCCATACTGAAGGGCCTTATCAGGCCATTTATGTTGATACCCCGGGACTGCATATTGAAGAAAAACGCGCGATTAACCGCTTAATGAATCGCGCGGCAAGCAGCTCTCTCGGTGATGTGGAATTAGTGATTTTTGTAGTCGAAGGCACCAATTGGACTGCCGACGATGAAATGGTTGTTAATAAGCTGCGCAGTTTACAATGCCCGGTATTATTGGCGATCAACAAAGTTGATAACGTAACAGACAAAACCAAGCTGTTGCCCCATATTCAGTTCTTAAGTAAGCAGATGAATTTCCTGGACGTCGTACCAATCTCTGCCGAGAAAGGGATGAACGTGGATACCATCGCTGGCATCGTGCGCAAGCTTATGCCGGAAGCGGGTCATCATTTCCCGGAAGATTATATCACTGACCGCTCTCAGCGTTTTATGGCGTCAGAAATCATTCGCGAAAAGTTGATGCGCTTCTTGGGTGAGGAATTACCTTACTCAGTCACAGTTGAAATTGAACAGTTTGTCCCAAATGAGCGCGGTGGTTATAACATCCATGGGCTGATTTTGGTTGAACGCGAAGGCCAGAAGAAAATGGTCATCGGTAATAAAGGTTCGAAAATCAAGACCATTGGTATTGAAGCCCGTCAGGACATGGAACAAATGTTCGAAGCAAAAGTGCATCTTGAGCTGTGGGTGAAAGTGAAATCAGGCTGGGCAGATGACGAACGTGCATTGCGCAGCTTAGGCTATACCGACGATCTGAAGTAAGACTTGCCAATGGACGGTTGGCAACGCGCATTTGTCCTGCATGGGCGACCCTACAGTGAAACCAGTTTGATGCTGGATTTATTTACTGAAGGAGAGGGCCGCATGCGGGTGCTGGCCAAAGGTGCGCGGGGTCGCCGCTCCAATCTAAAAGGCTGCTTGCAGCCTTTTACGCCATTATTGGTTCGCTGGACCGGGCGTGGTGAAGTTAAAACCTTACGCAGTGCTGAGCCAGTATCACTGGCTCTTCCATTGACTGGCTCTATGTTGTATAGCGGTTTATATGTCAATGAGCTGCTTTCCCGCGTGTTAGAACATCAAACCAATTACTCTGCTTTATTCTTCGATTATCTGCATTGCTTACAGGCTTTGGCAGGCAGTGATGGATCGCCCGAATATGCCCTGCGCCAGTTTGAATTGGCGATATTGGCTCATCTTGGCTATGGTGTGGATTTTCTCCACTGTGCGGGGAGTGGTCAGCCGGTGTCTGAGACCATGACCTACCGCTATCGGGAAGAAAAAGGATTTATCGCCAGCTTGGTGGTTGATCACTATAGCTTTACTGGCCGCCAATTATCGGCTTTGGCTAACCGTGAATTTCCTGATGCCGATACTTTACGTGCAGCCAAGCGCTTCACCCGCATCGCCCTCAAACCCTATTTGGGGGGTAAACCGTTAAAAAGTCGCGAACTGTTTCGTCAGTTTGTGATTAAGCCACCAGCGGATCCAGTGCCGTAGTAGCAATACCTTCATTTTTAAACTGCCCATCATCAACTTTCCCGTACAGTAACCTATCCGCTGACAGTCTAGTCGGTGTAAACTGCAAGGCACTTATGCGTTTAAGGGCCGGTTTTTGCGTGCTCATTGACCTATTAAAGATGCATCCATATCTGGAGGGCTGTCATGGCTGATTTGTTGTTGGGCGTCAATATCGATCACATTGCGACATTACGAAATGCACGTGGGACCATTTACCCCGACCCTGTTCAGGCCGCGTTTATTGCCGAGCAAGCGGGTGCCGACGGTATTACCGTGCATTTACGTGAAGATCGCCGCCATATCACTGATCGAGATGTACGCATCTTGCGCCAAACTATCCAGACCCGCATGAATCTGGAGATGGCGGTTACCGATGAAATGGTTGATATTGCCTGTGAGTTACAACCGCACTTTTGCTGTCTGGTGCCGGAAAAACGCCAAGAAGTTACCACCGAAGGCGGGCTAGATGTTGCCGGTCAACTCGATAAAATGACCATTGCGGTGAGCCGATTATCTGAGGCCGGCATTCTGGTGTCACTGTTTATCGATCCCGATATGCGCCAGATTGATGCAGCCGTTACTGTGGGTGCCCCTTATATTGAAATCCACACCGGCGCGTACGCAGATGCCACCACCGATTTGGTGCGTCAAGCTGAATTAGTGCGTATCACCAAAGCTGCGACCTATGCCGCAGGCAAAGGGT
Source organism: Yersinia sp. 2541 StPb PI (assembly GCF_052217145.1). Classification (NCBI taxonomy): domain Bacteria; kingdom Pseudomonadati; phylum Pseudomonadota; class Gammaproteobacteria; order Enterobacterales; family Yersiniaceae; genus Yersinia; species Yersinia sp. 2541 StPb PI. The sequence goes on from NZ_JAZGQB010000001.1 coordinate 1,159,590, forward strand.
TGAAAGTGAATGCCGGTCATGGCCTGACCTATCACAATGTGCAACCGATCGCAGCCTTACCAGAGATTCATGAGCTGAATATCGGCCATGCAATTATTGGTCAGGCAGTAATGACGGGCCTTGCGGCTGCCGTTACTGAGATGAAAGTATTAATGCGGGAAGCGCGTCGTTAATGGCGATTTTGGGGTTAGGCACTGATATTGTTGAAATTTCAAGGATTGAAGCGGTGGTGGAGCGCAGTGGCGAAAAACTGGCGCGGCGTATCCTTAGCCCATCGGAATGGCAGCACTATCAGCAGCATCAGCAGCCAATTCGTTTTCTGGCAAAACGCTTTGCCGTTAAAGAGGCCGCGGCCAAGGCATTTGGTACTGGTATTCGTAATGGCTTGGCATTTAATCAGTTTGAAGTTGTTAACGATGCACTGGGTAAGCCGACGCTGCGTTTACATCAGCGCGCGGCAGAATTGGCCGCTGAGCTGGGTGTCAAATCCTTACATGTAACGTTGGCCGATGAACGACGTTATGCCTGCGCAACCGTAATTATTGAAAGCTAGGCCCGTTTTAGCCGCGAATAGTGGTGAAAGAGAGCAGGGGCGTGCATGCGAATGCCGCCCTTTTTGTTATGCGCGAATATATTGTTGGTATTAAAAACGAGTCTTGCTGCGGGGATTACAAACGTTCGGCGTGATGCAGTTGGACAAACTTATCCCACAATTGTTCGTTACTCTCAACCCAGGCAGGATCGATAGCAATCGTATTATCGATAGGACAGACCAACTGGCAGGTTGGTGTTTCGTAATGACCGACACATTCCGTACAGCGCATCGGATCAATCTGATAGATCTCTGCACCCATGGAAATTGCCTCATTAGGGCATTCCGGCTCGCACATGTCGCAATTAATACATTTACGAGTGATCAACAGGGCCATGCTTTCTCTTACCTTAGGTCGGGTATTCTCAACTGCGGGGGATTATACCCCTCTGGTATCCTTAGACCAGTTTTTTTACCAGTGCCGCACTGTGCTTAATACTCGCCTGCGCTCTTTCCAAGTCTTGTTGGATCATCGCCATAAATAATAGATCAGTCAGAGCATATTGCGCGGTGCTAGAGGAGATCGCGGCACTGCGAATCGCGGGTTCTTCCGAAATGGTATATAAGCAATGATCGGCACGTTGCTGCAAACTGTTGGGGGAAAAACTGGTCAATGCCAGCACTTTGGCACCACAACGCTGTGCCTCTTCAGCCGCCAGATTTATCTCACGGCGTTCGCCGCTAAATGAGATAGCCAGCAGTAAATCCCGTGCATCCAATGCTTGTACGGCGGCCAGTTGTGCATGCATATCGGTTTCGGAGACCGCCATAATGCCTATTTTCAGTAACTTATAAGCCAGATCTTTTGCCACCAGCCCCGAAGCACCAATACCGGTTAGAATAATCCGTCGTGCCGACAATAACATCTCTAATGCTTGCGTAAGTCGTTCTTCACTATTGATATCCAAGGTGGCCCGTAGTGCTGCGGCTTTCTCGCTCAGGAGTTTTTCCCCAACGATTTTTAAACTGTCAGTGCTCAAGATCTGATTATGCAGTGTCACTGCCTGTGCAGGGGCCGCGACAATTTCACTCAGGGCCAGTTTTAGCGCCGGGAAGCCTTTATAGCCTAATTTTTGGGCAAATTTAACCACTGCAGATTGGCTAACCCCGGTTTGCAGCGCCAACTTTTGCGAACTAAGATGACGTGCCTGCTCAGGATTGGTTAGCAGAAAATCGGCTAACTTACGGTCATTTTGTGCCAGCGTTGGATAAAGCTGACGAATGCGAAGAAGACTACTCATAAATCAGTTCCTGAATGCGGGAGAACTTAATAATACCCGGAAAGACTCAAGATAAAGGGCAAGTGATGGAGCATAGCACCCTTTTTTGCTGATCATTCGATGAATGGCGCAAGAAAATAGTCGCTTTATAGAATATAATATTCAATTATATATTTAATTTTACGAATTAAATATTCAAAGAGGAATATGTCATGAATCTAGGATCATTGATTTCAGAAAGTCGTAATCCGGCCACGATGGAGCTGGATAAGTTCTCTACGCTCGAAATGTTGACCTGCTTTAATGATGAAGATCGCAAAGTGCCGGAGGCCATTCGTTTGGTGTTACCGGCTATCGCTCAAGCGGTAGATTTAGCCGCGGAGTCCTTAAAGCAAGGTGGTCGGCTCATTTATCTGGGGGCCGGTACCAGTGGTCGGCTCGGCGTGCTGGATGCTTCCGAATGCCCACCGACCTTTGGTGTGCCTCATGGCAGGGTGATTGGTCTAATTGCCGGTGGCCCGGGTGCTTTATTCAAAGCGGTGGAAGGTGCTGAGGATGATATCGCGCTCGGTGTGCGGGATCTGCAAGATTTAAAGCTGATGGCAACTGATATGGTGGTCGGGCTGGCAGCTTCTGGTCGCACGCCTTATGTCATCGGTGCGCTACGCTATGCCCGCCAACTTGGGTGCCCAACGGCGGCTATTTCTTGTAACCCAGACTCTCCTATCGCGCAAGAAGCTCAGGTTGCGATTTCACCGGTAGTAGGGCCGGAAGCCCTCACTGGCTCTACGCGTATGAAGTCGGGTACTGCACAAAAGTTGGTGCTGAATATGTTATCCACTGGGGCGATGGTGAAACTGGGTAAGGTTTATCAAAATCTGATGGTCGATGTGAAAGCGACCAACGTGAAGTTGGTTGATCGCGCTTGTCGTATTGTGGTTGAAGCCACCGGGGCCAGCCGTGCAGAGGCTGAAAATGCCTTATCACAAACCGAGTTTGACGTAAAACCAGCCATTTTGATGATTCTGAAAGGCGTGAGTGCCGAGCAGGCTCGCCAGGATCTACAGCAACATAATGGCTATTTGCGTGCAGCATTGTAAGACTCACACTCAGGGGATTAGCACTCGTTGATAATTGGCCTCGATGCCGCAGGCAAAGTGATGTTGTATTTAGTCGCGATGATTGTCACCATACTTGCAGGTTTCATATTTAACTGGTTTATGGGATTCAATGATCCTGAGGAGTAACGTTTGAGCGCAGAGCAGGCCACATCGACCTTTGAGCAAACTGACAGTAACCGCGAGGGGACGGCCGAGGCATTATCAGAAAACGCCAAACGCATTGTCTTCTTTGATCTGGATGGCACGTTACATCAACAGGACATGTTTGGCAGTTTTTTGCGTTTTTTGTTGCGACATTTGCCGCTAAATCTGTTGCTGGTGGTCCCATTACTGCCGGTGATTGGGTTGGGATTGCTGCAGGGCGGTCGTTGCGCTCGTTGGCCAATGAGCCTGTTACTGTGGGCGATAACCTTCGGTCGGCGCGAAGCGCATTTGAAAGATTTGGAATTACGTTTTGTGAATGATTTTCGCCAAAAAGTTACTGAATTTCCCGTGGTCGTGATGCGTTTGCGCCAATATTTGGAGAGCCATGACGCACAGGTATGGTTGATAACTGGCTCGCCGCAACGGCTGGTGGAGCAGGTTTATCATGATTCGGCGTTTATTCACCGTTTGCGGTTGGTCGGTAGCCGCATGGCGCGGCGTAATGGCGGCTGGGTGCTACCTCTGCGCTGTTTGGGGCCAGAGAAAGTGGTGCAACTGGAACAGCGTTTGGGATCGCCGCTGAAACTTTATAGCGGATACTCGGACAGCAAGCAGGATAACCCACTATTGTATTTTTGCGAGCATCGCTGGCGGGTCAGTAAAAGCGGCGAATTACAGCAATTAGAATAAACGCCCATTGCAATCATTCGCCATTTTAAGTGGTTTTGGCTCTAGTGTGTGACGTCATTATCATGGTGGCCGAGCCGCCATATTCGTTCGGCATGCCGACCCAGTAACCACAAGCTAATGCCGAGCAGCAGGAAGAAGATAGTTTTCGGCATCGCATCCCAGAAGAACTCAAAGAAACGGGTATACAAGTTGATGGCCAAAAATGTCAGGCCGAAGCCGCGCAACATGGCATCATCTCGTTTTAGTCCCAGCCAAATAGCGACGCTGGCGGCAATGGCAAACAATAGACTCCAATGCAGCAACTCTATCTGGCGCACTTGATACCAATAGTCCAGGTCACCGTAATTGCCAAAAATAGACAATAACCACAGGGCAATAAACAGATAAAGCAGCCCCATCGCCTGTGACACCCGATCTAGCCGACGTTGTGCCAACTGCGGTTGCAACACCAGTGCCGCTGCACAAAGTAGCAGGCCAAAAGCAATAAAGCGTATCGGGTAGCTCATTCCCAGCCAGTAGGCACCCCAACCGGACAAATAGCCAGTTTCTGCCCCAAACGCATTACCCAGTGACAGCAAGGCAAATAGCCATACTAATGGCGCACGACCAAACCAGCCCACCACACCATAGATGACGGTACCCAACAGCAGTAATACTGAGATGCGGCCACTACCATTATCCAACCACTCACCGAGTTGGCCGATGGCGGCTGCGGTAAATATTACGCCGAGAAAGAGTACGGCTTCATTACTGTAGATCTTACTGGGATCTCGCCGGCGGCGGTTAAAGCCCCAGCCGTAAAATACGGCGGCCAATATCGCCGTGACCACCACCCGTACCGGGGGATCAAAGCGGAAAAACTGGCTTATCCAGTTGAGTAAGAAAGTATCAGCCATCAGGCTGCCAATGGCGATAACCAGCGAAGCCAGTGCGGCAAGAAAGGCGTAACCGGCTAATCTGCGCCAGTCAAACGGTTGAACATCGATATTCTGTAACAAACGTTGATGCTCTTCCTCAGGGATAACGCCTTCACTGGCCCATCCATTCAGGGTTTTACGTACTACCGCGGCATTTTTCTTGCTGAGCTTCATGTAGCTGGCTTCCATATGCTGATAATTTATATCAGGAATGATTTATATCCTGCCGGAACATTAACCGATCATTATGGACTGAGCTACTTTATATTGGAGATAGTGGGTATAGCGGTTGTCGCTGGCTGTGTATAATGCACGCCGCCAAAGTACCAGAGAGGTTAATGTGTCTGCTGATAAAAGTTTGTTTTCTGAATTTGATTTACCTGTTGAATACAGTGATGAGTACTGGATGCTACGGGCGTTGACGCTGGCTCTGCGGGCACAAGAAGAGGGAGAAGTCCCGGTTGGCGCGGTGTTAGTGCTGGGCAACCAGGTGATTGGCGAAGGGTGGAATAAGTCTATTCGCGATAACGACCCTACCGCTCATGCAGAAATCATGGCGCTACGGCAAGGCGGGCAGGTGGTGCAGAACTATCGCCTGCTGGAAGCCACGCTATATGTGACGCTGGAGCCATGCGTAATGTGTGCCGGAGCCATGATACACAGCCGGATCCGTCGCTTGGTCTATGGGGCCAATGATTTAAAAACCGGTGCTGCCGGTTCGCTGGTGGATATCTTGCGCCATCCGGGGATGAATCATCAAATAGAGGTCAGTGCCGGGGTACTGGCAGAGACGTGTTCCCACCAATTAAGTGCTTTTTTCCGCCTACGACGTGAGCAGCAAAAGGCGTTGAAACTCGTGCGGCAGTCATGATTCGGCCCATCCGTGGGCCTTGCGTCTAGGAGGCCACTGCTGGCAGCATCTTGAAATCTATTGATTAGTTACGTGTTTTCGCATCATGTTAGTTATTGATTGACCAGCCTGGGCCGACAACCGGATAAGCTTTACCCAGCTCAGCTTCGATAGCGGCATGTTGGGCTGCTTTTTTCTCTCTTTCCTGCAAATATCCCACCAGACTGACCTGATAACGACGGATGTTTTCCACATAGTTATAAGCCTCATGGCCACGGGCGTAGCCATAAGTGGTACTTGGGTAGTAGCGCTTTTGACTCAACATCGGTAGGCGCATTTTTACATCAACCCAACTGTCTGGATTACCATTCTGATTTTTAGTCAGGCGACGAGCATCCAGCATATGACCATAACCCAGATTATAGGCGGCCAGCGCAAACCAGATACGCTCATCTTCTGGAATGGTCTCCGGCACTTTTTGCATTAACCGCTGCAAGTAAATGGAACCGCCTTTAATGCTTTCCTCAGGATCAACCCGGTCTTTAACCCCTAAACCATTTGCTGTGGCGCGGGTTAGCATCATTAACCCCCGCACGCCAGTCGGTGAGGTGGCTTGTGGGTTCCAATGGGATTCCTGATAAGCAATCGCCGCCAGCAGTTTCCAGTCAATTTCCCCGGCGTGTTTTTCAAACAAGGATTGGAAAGAGGGCAACACACTGTCGATGGCTGACAGGAAGGTTTTGGTATCGACATAATCAAAGCTACCGACATGGCCGAGATATTTTTCCTCCAGCCGCGCCAGACTACCGTCTTCAACCATCTGGCTGTAGAAATCGAGCATGGCGGCATACAGGCTATCATCGTCCCCTTTCTGGAAATACCAAGTTACTGGCTCTTCATCCGTAACATCAAAGGCAACCGCTAATTGCGGATGGATGCGTTGCAGTAGGGCAATTGTCACCGAATCACCCAGGGTATAGTCAAGTTTGCCGTCCGCGACCTGTTCCAGTAACTCTTTGCCAGAACGATCAACGGATGATCCCCAGTTAAGATCGGGATATTTGCTCTGCTTAAGTTGTTTGAGGGTGGTCATATGGGCCGATCCAGAGGCGACAATCAATTGGCCCTTTAGATCACTGAATGATTTTGGTCGTGGTTTACCCAATCGGTATACTAACTGTTGCGAGACTGAATAATAGGCAGGGCCGGTACGCGCCCGATTAAGACGCTCACGGTTATAAATTAGCCCGGCAGCCAGCATGTCTGCATCATCGTTATCAAGTGCATCAAACAAGTCATCAATATTATGATGAGGGGTAATGACGAGCTTAACCCCCAGATAGTCCGCAAAACGGTTGGCTAGCTCATAGTCAAGACCGGAAGGGCCATCCTTTCCGGTAAAGTAGATAAGTGGTGAGCTAATCGTGCTAACACGTAGCTCGCCACGGGCTTTTATACGGTCTAGTTGTCCTTCTTGACTACTGCGCCAGGGAATATTGGGCCACAGCGCGAGGGCCAGAAGTAAGGCAACTACACCGATAACAAAGTAATTTAATTTTATGCGCGTCAAATAGTTATCTCTCGGCAGCGCTCTTTATGTGTGTGTTGTGAAGTAAGAATCGACATGGTTAAAACCCCAGTGGAGTGGCATTTTGCGCAACAAATCGTCAGTGTGCAACTTTATTGCGAGCTTATTTATTCAGTATTGGTGTTCTCTAGATAACGACAATTTCTGACTCAATTATTAATAATAGCTACGCAAACGGTTTCGTCGGAGGCGTAGATTCACTATAATGCCCGCGTTTTCCCCTGTTTTGCGCCAATAAATGCTGCGCCCAATGAAGTGCTGTTCCAGTCGCTTCGAAGAGAGAGAAACTTAGATTATGGAAATACTGCGTGGTTCGCCCGCTTTGTCGGCTTTTCGTATTACCAAACTGCTGTCCCGTTGCCTGGATGCTCACCTTTTGGTGAGTGATATCTACGCCGAATATGTTCACTTTGCCGATGTTAGCGCTCCGTTAAGTGCTGATGAACACGCCAGGCTCCAACGGCTGCTTAAGTATGGACCCTCTCTCCCTGAACATGCGCCAGAAGGGCGTTTGTTACTGGTTACGCCAAGGCCGGGGACCATTTCTCCGTGGTCTTCCAAAGCGACGGATATTGCGCACAACTGTGCGTTGCCACAGGTTCTGCGTCTGGAACGTGGCCTGGCTTTCTATATTCAAGGCCCAGACCTGAATGAAAGCCAATGGCAGCAATTGTCGGCGCTGCTGCATGACCGCATGATGGAAACGGTATTCACCGATTTGCAGCAAGCAGAGCAGTTATTCTCTCATCATCAACCTGCCCCAGTACAACGGGTGGATATCTTAGCGCAGGGCCGCAGTGCACTGGAGCTGGCTAATATTAAGCTGGGCCTGGCTCTTGCTCCAGATGAAATTGACTATTTGCTGGCCGCCTTTACCGGTCTGGGGCGTAACCCGACGGATATTGAGCTGTATATGTTTGCTCAGGCAAACTCTGAGCATTGTCGGCATAAAATCTTTAATGCAGATTGGATAATTGACGGTGTTTCTCAGCCTAAGACACTGTTTAAAATGATCAAAAATACCTTTGAACACACGCCGGATTACGTGTTGTCAGCCTATAAAGACAATGCGGCGGTGATGGAAGGTTCTCAGGTCGGGCGCTTCTTTGCTGCACCTGATAATGGCGTTTATGATTACCATCAGGAAGCGGCGCATATCCTGATGAAAGTAGAAACTCATAACCATCCGACGGCAATTTCACCCTGGCCGGGTGCTGCTACCGGGTCTGGTGGCGAAATCCGTGATGAAGGTGCTACCGGGCGTGGTGCTAAACCTAAAGCCGGTTTGGTGGGTTTCTCTGTTTCTAACCTGCGTATTCCCGGTTTTGAACAACCGTGGGAAGAGAATTTCGGTAAGCCGGATCGGATTGTGACTGCGCTGGATATCATGACCGAAGGTCCACTGGGCGGCGCGGCCTTTAACAACGAATTTGGCCGTCCGGCGCTGCTGGGCTACTTCCGTACTTATGAAGAGCGCGTCAACAGTCATAACGGCACTGAGTTACGTGGCTACCACAAGCCGATCATGCTGGCCGGTGGCATCGGTAATATTCGGGCCGACCATGTACAAAAAGGCGAGATAACAGTCGGTGCCAAGCTGGTGGTGCTCGGCGGCCCGTCGATGAATATCGGTCTGGGTGGCGGCGCGGCCTCTTCCATGGCATCGGGTCAGTCAGATGCGGATCTGGATTTTGCTTCGGTACAACGTGATAACCCGGAAATGGAACGCCGCTGTCAGGAAGTGATTGACCGTTGCTGGCAGTTAGGTGACCACAACCCGATTCTATTTATTCATGACGTCGGTGCGGGTGGGCTGTCTAATGCCATGCCAGAACTGGTCAGTGATGGTGGTCGTGGCGGCCGTTTTGAGCTGCGTGACATCCTCAATGATGAGCCGGGCATGAGCCCGCTGGAAGTGTGGTGTAACGAGTCTCAGGAGCGTTATGTTCTGGCTGTTGCCCCCGCGCAGATGGCTCAGTTTGATGAAATTTGTCGCCGTGAACGTGCGCCCTATGCCGTTATAGGTGAAGCCACTGAAGAAAAACATCTGACACTGAATGACCGCCACTTCGATAATCAACCAATTGACATGCCTTTGGATGTCTTGCTGGGTAAAACGCCGAAGATGCTGCGTGATGTCACCCGCCTTCAGGCACAGGGTGATGCATTGCAACGTGCTGAGATAAGCATCGCTGATGCGGTCAAACGGGTGATGCATTTACCGGCAGTGGCAGAGAAAACCTTCTTGATTACCATCGGTGACCGTAGTGTGACCGGCATGGTGACACGTGATCAAATGGTTGGCCCGTGGCAGATTCCGGTGGCCGACTGTGCGGTTACCAGTGCCAGTCTGGACAGCTACTATGGTGAAGCGATGTCATTGGGTGAACGTGCGCCAGTGGCATTGCTAGACTTTGCCGCCTCAGCCCGTCTGGCGGTAGGCGAAGCACTGACCAATATCGCGGCCACTCAGATTGGTGAGCTAAAGCGCATTAAACTGTCAGCTAACTGGATGTCAGCAGCCGGTCATCCGGGTGAAGATGCCGGTTTGTACGAGGCGGTGCGTGCGGTGGGCGAAGAGCTATGTCCTGCGCTGGAGATTACCATCCCGGTGGGCAAAGACTCCATGTCGATGAAAACCCGCTGGCAGGAAGGTGATGAGCAGCGCGAAATGACCTCACCGCTCTCTCTGGTCATTACTGCTTTCGCCCGTATCGAAGATGTTCGCCATACGGTGACACCACAGTTACGCACTGATAAAGGCGATAACGCGCTGTTACTGATTGATTTAGGTGCTGGCCACAATGCCCTGGGTGCAACCGCCCTGACGCAAGTCTACCGTCAGTTAGGTGATAAACCTGCTGATGTGCGCGATGTACAGCAACTGGCAGGTTTCTTTAATGCGATGCAGTGCTTAGTGGCCTCTCAGGCATTACTGGCCTATCACGATCGCTCTGACGGCGGCTTACTGGTGACACTGGCTGAAATGGCCTTTGCCGGTCACTGTGGGGTGCAGGTTGATATTCACACCTTGGGTGATGACGCGCTGGCGGCGCTGTTTAATGAAGAGCTGGGAGCAGTGATTCAGGTACGTGCTGAACAGCGTGCTGAGGTGGAAAAAATTCTGGCAGACCACGGTCTGGCAAACTGTGTTCACTATCTGGGCCGTGCTGTTGAGGGGGATAGCTTCGATATTCGCAGTGGCACTGAGGTGGTATACCGCGAGAAACGCAGTACTCTGCGCTTGTGGTGGGCAGAAACTACCTGGCAAATGCAGCGGCTGCGCGATAACCCTGATTGTGCTGATCAAGAGCATCAAGCTAAACAGGTTGAAACTGATCCGGGCCTGAATGTCCAACTGACCTTTGATCCCGCAGAAGATATTGCCGCACCTTATATCATCAAGCAGGTTCGGCCAAAAGTGGCCGTATTGCGTGAGCAGGGGGTTAACTCCCACGTAGAAATGGCTGCCGCCTTCCATCGTGCCGGGTTTGATGCAATCGATGTACATATGAGTGACCTGCTGGCCGGCCGAACTGATTTGCAATCATTCCAGACCTTAGTGGCCTGTGGTGGTTTCTCTTACGGTGATGTGCTGGGGGCGGGTGAAGGTTGGGCGAAATCTATTCTGTTTAACAACCGGGTTCGTGATGAGTTTGAAGCCTTCTTCCATCGCCCAGAAACATTGGCCTTGGGGGTCTGCAACGGTTGTCAGATGATGTCTAATCTGCGTGAACTTATTCCAGGGGCTGAACATTGGCCACGCTTTGTCCGCAACCTGTCTGATCGCTTTGAAGCACGCTTCAGTTTGGTTGAAGTGGCCAATAGTCCATCACTGTTTATGCAAGAGATGGCCGGATCTCGCCTGCCAATTGCTGTTTCTCACGGTGAAGGGCGGGTTGAAGTGCGTGATGCGGCCCATCTGGCGCAGCTTGAGCAGAACAATCTGGTGGCATTGCGCTTTGTGAATAATCAGGGTGAGGTGACCGAGGTTTATCCGGCTAACCCGAATGGCTCAGCTCACGGGATTACTGCGGTGACTAGCGCCAATGGGCGGGCAACAGTAATGATGCCGCACCCAGAGCGGGTCTTCCGCACCGTCAGTAACTCCTGGCATCCAGAAGAGTGGGGCGAAGATAGCCCGTGGATGCGTATGTTCCGTAATGCGCGTAAGCAATTAGGTTAAGTGAATCGGCTTTGATTGTGATAACAGGGGCATCAGTTGATGCCCCTTTTTTACGCATGCTGATAAGGGCTTAAGATATATTCATTTATCTTTAATAAATTGAGTCATACCCCGTGGTCTGATTCGCTAATGTCATATGAAAGGTTTTGCTAGAAATCTGGTGGTCGGTTGCCAATCCTGTAACGACTAATCGATAGTTCCCAGGTGGCAAGTTCACTAAAAACAAGGTCATATTTTTAGAGCGATTATCAATAAGTGTCGCTGTCTGTGTTTTCTTTTGCTGCATTTTGGCAATTTCTTGTCGGTACCTGAGTCAAGTAATCAACGTTACTCATATTTGTGAGTTATCAAACCTCATAATTTATAAAGTAATAATGATTTAAACAGCATGCCTCCAAAGGGAAGAGTAACGGGCGGTCAAAAGATGCACGGATAATTAAATGCCACTATATTTTTTAACTTACTGATTTTAAATGTCTTTATTGTTTTGTCGGTAAATTGCGACAATAGCCCTGCAACCTGTCTCAAATAGGAGACATATAAATATTTGATTTATATCATTTTTATTTAATAAGGGGATTGCTGTCGGGGATTGGCGACAAAACAGCAGTAATTGATGCAAGTTGGCGGGCATTACGTGGATAATAATCGGCTCAATAAGTTTATTTTTCTTTTAAATCATAATCTTAATTTATTTTTAATAAACTTGGCACGCAAGCTGCATTATTACTTACAGTTGCTCATTCAACTTATTATGATAGTCCCGCAGTTAAGCGGAATATGCGCTTCATAAACCATCGAATGATGCCTAAGACTGGTACCTATCGTCCACCAAACCGATATCGTGTGAATTCACTTTATCAAACATCGGACGACACGTTGAGTGAGGTACCGCCTATGTCCTGCTGTGATGAATGGTTCATCAATTTTGGACATGTTTGGATGCTATTCGTCTCATCCTCCCGATGATTGCTTCGGCTTCATCAAACTGGAGACGATGCTTAAGGGCATCCACATATTCTGCGACGGGGCAATTTTTTGCCCCGTTGTCACATCTATACCCGCCATACTTCAAGCTGCATGTGCGCTGGCCGCCTTCCCGCAACTCGAATTATTTAGGGTATATTATGGTCAAAGATAAGCTACGCTCGCCGTTTTTACTGCAAATAACAATAAAAGCAGGTCTGATGATGATTCTGACGATAATGGACAAGCCGCATTAATTAAAAGCACTTAGCTCAAAGCCAGGTGCTTTTTTTTTATCTCAATCAAGAGACATTGTTCCTGGTACATACCCAATAGACTTCAAGTTGTGGGCAGGCGGCAAACGAGATACAAATCGGTCGGGAACCGATTTGAACAGCATTTCTGCTAGCCCGCAGGGTGAGCCTCAAGGATGAGGCTCATTAATCCCAATGAGCTGACATCAGTCAGTGATTCGGGTTATTGAGTGCAATCAACACACCTGCAACTTAAAATATGACGGGTAATTGGGGCACAAGCATTGTAATCCTCACGCAGTCAGTTAGCATCACCACAGAATGATAGGTAATGAGATGATTTCGTTGAAAAGATGGCGTTTATTCCCCCGTTCTTTACGTCAATTGGTGCTCATGGCATTTCTGTTGGTGCTGTTACCTTTATTGGTGCTTGCATATCAGGCTTATCAAAGCCTTGACCATCTAAGCACGCAGGCGGCCGACATTAATCGTACTACGCTGGCAGATGCGCGGCGCAGTGAGGCGATGACCAGTGTGGCGCTCGAAATGGAGCGTAGTTATCGCCAGTACTGTGTATTAGATGATGCAACACTGGCAAAGTTATATCAGCACCAACGTAAACAGTACGCTCAAATGCTTGATGCGCACGCCTCTATCCTGCCAGATGCCCGTTACTATCAGACTCTGAGCAGTTTACTGACACAACTTTCTGATATTAAATGTAAAAATAGTGGCCCGGAACAAAATGCGTCAACGCTATTAGAGCAGTTCTCCCGCTCCAATGCCGAAATGGTACAGGCAACGCGCGATGTGATTTTCTCCCGCGGTCAGCAATTACAAAAAGATATTGCCGAACGTGGGCAATTCTTTGGTTGGCAATCCCTGTTGCTGTTTTTGGTCAGTGTGCTGTTAGTGGTGTTATTCACCCGGATGATAATCGGGCCGGTTAAAGGCATTGAGCGGATGATTAATCGCTTAGGTGAAGGGCGACCATTAGGTAATACGGCGCTATTTAAAGGGCCACGCGAGTTACGCTCACTGGCACAGCGTATTATTTGGCTCAGCGAGCGCTTAGCGTGGTTAGAGTCACAGCGCCACGAGTTTTTGCGCCATATCTCTCATGAATTGAAAACACCACTCGCCAGTATGCGCGAAGGGACCGAATTGTTAGCGGATGAGGTTGCCGGGCCATTGACGCAAGATCAAAAAGAAGTTGTGGCAATCCTTGATAACAGCAGTCGTCATTTGCAATTATTGATTGAGCAATTATTAGACTATAACCGTAAACTGGCAGACGGCCCCGGTGAACATGAGAATGTTGAACTGGCGGAAATGGTTGAGGATGTTATCTCAGCCCATAGTTTACCCGCACGGGCCAAGACTCTACATACTGAGACGGATCTGCAAGCGGACATTTGTTGGGCAGATCCGACATTATTAATGCGGGTATTGGATAATCTCTACTCCAATGCGGTGCACTATGGCGAGGAATCCGGTACCATTTGGATTCGCAGCCGTCGGGTAGATAACCGCGTACAAATTGATATTGCCAATACCGGGGCGCCGATCCCGCGTTCTGAAGAAACCATGATATTTGAGCCTTTTTATCAGGGAAGCCATCAGCGAAAAGGGGCCGTCAAAGGTAGTGGATTGGGGCTGAGTATTGCTCAGGACTGCATCAGACGTATGCAGGGCGACTTGCAACTGGTAGCTGTTGATTACGCTGCGGTTTGCTTTCGTGTTGAATTGCCATTAACCGCCGAGAATGAATGAATAATGTACAAATGGTCTATGAGCAGCATTATTAAAAAGACCGTCTTTTTATCATGTCCGACATCAACTGCGGCAGCTATGCCCGCGGGCAAATCTGGTACGGGTATTTTTTGGCGAGCATTGTTGCTGGCCCCACTCTTACTTACCGGATGTACTGATAATCCCGCCAGTAGCCGTTTTTCACAAGCAGTGCAGTTGGTCATACCGGAAACGAAAATCGTTGATTATCGGACCTTATCCTGCGATGTGCTGTGGGATCTTGATGATAAAGAGACACTGGAAAACTCCCTGTACTGGCTACGGGCAATGGACTGTGCAGAGCGTATGGGGTCTACTCAAGCGCGAGCATTAGCGAAGTCATTGCCGGTAGTGGCATGGCCTTCGGCCTTCAAGCAGGGCATTTTAGTCAGCAGTGCCGAGCCTTCAATGGCGGAACGTCGTCAAGTGGTTGAGCGTTTGAACAGTTATAGCCAAAGCGTCCCTGGCGCTGTGCGCCCACTGATTCAGCTATGGCGTGAGCAACAGGTGCTGCGCATCTCTCTGGCAGAAGAGCGCATTCGCTACCAGCGCTTACAGGACGAATCGGACACCCAGATTGATCGCCTGCGAGAAAGCCAGGTCCGGTTGCAATATAACTTACTGGATACTACCCGTAAGCTGGAAAACCTGACTGATATCGAACGGCAGCTTTCATCACGCAAGCAGTTGCAGAATGAAATTCCAGAAACGGATGTGGATAGCAAACCAGCCATCGTGCCGAAACCGCTAGAAGCTAAACCACAGCCCAAAGTTGAGCCAGCTAAACCGGTTGAAGCCAAACCGACTGAAGCTAAACCGGTTGAAGCCAAACCGACTGAAGCTAAACCGGTTGAAGCCAAACCGACCGAAGCTAAACCGGTTGAAGCCAAACCGACTGAAGCTAAACCGGTTGAAACCAAACCGGCAGAAACCAAGCCGACAGCGCCTCAAGCTGATACTAAAGCGGCCCCACAATCGGTAGAAAAACCGGCTGATACTTATACTCCGCCAGTGGTACCACCAACGGATGTACCACCTGCCACCAATAAGGAATCTCATGACGCCACGCAAACCGGCCAATCTACTGCTGGTTGATGACGACCCCAGCTTACTTAAGTTACTGGGGATGCGTTTAACCAGCGAAGGGTTTAATGTCACCACGGCTGAAAGCGGCCAGGAAGCATTGCGTTTGTTAATGCGTGAAAAGATAGACTTGGTTATCAGTGATTTGCGTATGGATGAAATGGATGGCATGGCGCTGTTCGTCGAAATTCAGAAACATCAGCCAGGTATGCCAGTGATTATCCTGACCGCCCACGGCTCTATCCCTGATGCGGTGGCTGCCACCCAGCAAGGGGTGTTCAGTTTTCTGACCAAACCGGTTGATCGCGATGCTTTGTATAAAGCCATTGATGCAGCTTTAGAGCTTTCTATTCCTGCCGGTGATGATACCTGGCGTGAAGAGATAGTGACCCGCAGCCCGGTTATGTTGCGCCTGCTGGAGCAGGCCAAAATGGTGGCGCAATCTGACGTCAGTGTGCTGATTATCGGGCAAAGTGGAACCGGTAAAGAGGTTCTGGCGCAAGCTATCCATGCTGCCAGCCCTCGGGCGAAAAAAGCCTTTATCGCCATTAACTGTGGTGCATTGCCGGAACAGTTGTTGGAGTCAGAACTGTTTGGTCATGCTAAAGGCGCGTTTACCGGTGCGGTCAGTAGCCGTGAAGGGCTATTTCAAGCCGCAGAAGGCGGCACGCTGTTTTTAGACGAAATTGGCGATATGCCACTGTCTTTACAGGTTAAATTACTGCGAGTGCTGCAAGAACGCAAAGTGCGTCCGCTGGGCAGTAACCGTGATTTAAGTATCGATGTGCGGGTCATTTCAGCCACCCACCGTGATTTGCCTAAAGCCATGGCAAAAAATGAATTCCGCGAAGATCTCTACTATCGTTTGAATGTGGTGAATCTGAAGATCCCGGCACTGCATGAGCGCTCAGAAGATATCCCGCTGCTGGCTAATCATCTATTACGTGAATCAGCTAAGCGGCATAAGCCCTTTGTCCGCAGTTTCTCAACTGATGCTATGAAGCGGTTAATGACCGCCAGTTGGCCGGGTAACGTGCGTCAATTGGTCAACGTGATTGAACAATGTGTGGCACTCACCTCAGCTCCGGTCATTAGTGAAGCATTGATTGAGCAGGCACTGGAAGGGGAAAACACGGCATTACCAACCTTTGTTGAAGCTCGTAATCAGTTCGAATTGAATTATTTGCGTAAGCTGCTACAAATCACCACCGGTAATGTGACCCAGGCGGCCCGGATGGCGGGGCGTAACCGTACCGAGTTTTACAAGTTATTGTCGCGCCATGAGCTGGATGCCAATGATTTTAAAGAATAATTATTGTGAATGCGTGGCAATAGTTATTCCCTGATAAAGCTGAAATAGAGTTTAAATACAAATGAGCAGATCACTTTCCATTGCGTTAGCCCAGTTGAATTGGCTGGTTGGCGATATTGAAGGCAACACTGAACGTATGTTGCAAACCTTAAATGAGCAGCAGAAGGCGGGTGCCTCACTGGTTATGTTCTCCGAGCTGGCTTTGTCCGGTTACCCGCCAGAAGATCTGCTGTATCGTGATGATTTTTATCAACGTTGTGAAGCGCAACTGGATCGTTTGCAGGCGGCAACGCAGCATACGGCGATACTGGTGGGGCATCCGTGGCGCGAAGAGGGCAACTTGTATAACGCATTGTCCCTGTTTGCTGATGGTAAATTGCTAGGGCGCTATTTTAAACAACAATTGCCTAACTACGGTGTGTTCGACGAAAAACGTTATTTCTCTGCCGGTCATGAAAGCTGTGTCGTGGAACTGAATGGCTACCGGTTGGGGCTGCTTATCTGTGAAGATTTATGGTTCGATGGCCCGGTAGATGCCGCTAAAGCTGCCGGTGCAGAGGTGATATTGTCGATCAATGCCTCGCCATATAACCGTGAAAAACCGTATATTCGTAAAACTCTGATGGCAGCACATTGCCAGCGTACCGGGTTGCCATTGGTCTATCTCAACCAGATTGGTGGGCAGGATGAGCTGATTTTTGATGGTTGCTCCAAGGTATTCGATGCGGCGGGTAATATGACGCATCGTTTGGCGGCTTTTGCGGAACAGACTACCTTATTGCAATTGAATGAGTGCAATGTGGTCCCTATGACGGCCCCTGTCGCAGAGTTACCGCCATTAGCGCAAGTGTATGAAGCGCTGGTGTTGGCGGTGCGTGATTACGTGACCAAAAATGGGTTTAATGGCGCGGTACTGGGCTTGTCCGGTGGGATTGACTCGGCGCTGACACTGGCGATTGCAGTTGATGCGCTGGGCAAAGATAAAGTCCAGGCATTGATGATGCCGTTCCGCTACACCGCCGATATCAGTATTGCGGATGCTAAAGAAGAAGCTGAAATTCTCGGTATTGAATTTGATGTGCTGTCCATCGAGCCGATGTTTGATGCTTTTATGGGCCAACTGGCACCGATGTTTGCCGGAACAGGGCGCGATACCACGGAAGAGAATCTACAGGCACGCTGCCGCGGTGTTGTATTGATGGCCTTGTCTAACAAGCGTCGCAGTATTGTATTAACTACCGGTAACAAAAGTGAAATGGCGGTGGGCTATGCCACGCTGTACGGTGATATGGCCGGTGGTTTTGATGTATTGAAAGATGTGCCAAAGACCTTGGTGTTTAAACTGTCGGAATACCGTAATACCGTCTCTTATGTGATTCCACAGCGGGTGATTACTCGTCCACCGTCTGCTGAGCTGGCTCCTGATCAGAAAGATGAGGACAGTCTGCCACCTTATGATATTTTGGACGCTATTCTCGAAGGGTACGTCGAGCAGGATAAGTCGGTGGCTGATTTGGTCGCAGACGGTTTTGATGAAACTATCGTGCGTAAGGTCATTCGCCTGGTAGATATCAATGAATATAAGCGGCGTCAGTCGGCTGTCGGGCCACGTATTACTGCCCGCAATTTTGGTAAAGATAGACGCTATCCGATTACATCAGGCTTTGGCCGCAAGAATTGGTAAAACAGGGATTCACCATGAAAAAAATTGACGCGATTATTAAGCCATTCAAACTGGATGATGTCCGTGAGGCACTGGCTGAAGTTGGTATCACCGGGATGACAGTGACAGAAGTAAAAGGTTTTGGTCGCCAGAAAGGGCATACCGAACTATACCGTGGCGCTGAGTATATGGTGGATTTCCTGCCAAAAGTAAAAATAGAAATTGTGGTTGCTGATGATATTGTCGATACCTGCGTTGAAGCGATTATGCAAACGGCCCAGACAGGTAAAATTGGCGACGGCAAAATCTTTGTATTTGATGTCTCTCGTGTGGTGCGTATCCGCACCGGTGAGCAAGACGAAGAAGCGATTTAAATTTGGCGACTGGTGGAGAGACTGCACCGATGGGCACGCTGCTACGACCCATTCGGCACATTTCCCCACCTATTGACATGATAATAAGCCCGTTTCCACAAGCGGGCTTTTTTACACCTAAATTCGAAGTAATTGACGTTGCAGGTAGGCCGCAAGCGAACACTCCTGCAACTTCAAGTACCAAGGATTTATGCTGGAACAAATAACCCCAGCCAGTAGAACAGGTTCAACACGATACCGGCAAGAATCACCGCCACCACTGGTGCGGCAATCTTCATCACCGGGCGACCAATAGCTTCATTCAGGAAATATAAGGCGGTAGTGATAGTGAAACCGGTATAACCGGCCATCTTGATCGACGCAAAAATTGCCCCGATTAACAGCGCGTATTCCATCAGCAAGTTCATGGCGTTACGGATATTATCAGACGCATTACGTACTGATGGGAAGCGGCCTAACCATTTTCCGATGGAACGCAGCATTAGCACTTCCAGTGATATCACCACCGCGCCGATTATCCCTGCCAGTAAGGGGTTTGGAACCAGATAACCGACCACAAACACGAAAGTGAAACCTGCAACGGCATAAACACCGGTCGCCAGTGCCGTAGTAGCAATCAGCGGCACAAATCCGAGGCCACGCATAAACTCAGCCAGTGATGCCTGATGGATTAATGCCAATGACTCTTCCGGCGTGATACCCGGCGCGTAAGCTTTTGCCAGTGTATAAATTGATACTTCGCTACCACCAAAAATCTTCATACTGGCGACGGCTGAAATTAATCCACCCACTACCGCCAGCATCGGCAAGTTCTTAATAATTCGCTGGGTTCGCTCTTCAAATACCGAGTGTCCGCCACCACCTCCCAGGTGGGTTTTTGCCCGTAAGTCTTGGGCAATGGCAATGCCGATAAGCAGAATCATACCGACAAAAATTTCAATTGATTCAGGGAATAGCCCGGTGAAACGGGTAATCAGCAGACGGGTCAGCAGCACGATAAAGGCGGAAATAACCGCAGTCTTCCAGCCAAATTGGTAGAAAATAGCCACCAACGGGAATAGGGCAAAGGCGGATATCACTGGGCTACTCAACTCCCCCAGAGAACCGATAAAATTCACTGGTAATGAGGTGAGCGCAGTATTAACTGCCGGTAAGCTGGTAAGGGCCAAAATACCCCACGCAGCACCCAGAGCAAATGCCAGATAGCTATTGATTGCCAGCACACCAATGATGTCAGTTGGCAAAAACAGTAACCAGGAGTTAAGTAAGCCGGTCGAGAGGGTAAATGAGATACCGACTGAGGCGATAAAACCCACACTCAGACCAAAAGCAATACTCCCCGCTTCACGGCGGCTCATATTCCCTTCAACCAACTGTGGCAAAATAGGGCGGATACCGTCATGAAACACGGCAACGGAACGGTGAGAAAGCAGCGCGGTCATCCCTGTCAGCAGAGCAACCACAACAATATGAATATAATCCACGGTGGTGTCCCCTTTAGCGCAACTGTGTAATCAGTAGTGGGATTGCATGTTCAATATGTTCGACGGATAAGCCAAATGCCACTTTGCCCTCAGTCACCCACTTCTCTATTTGCTCAGGTTTCGCCTTGATTCCAGGCTTGGCGATAGTGGCACTTTTGTTATAACCAATAATCGCGATAGCCATTGATAATGCCGCTCCAGCACCAGTGTTACAGGCACCGATATAATAGTCCAATTGACCTTCTTTCACTTTGATAGCCGCATCCATGTCCGAGAGAATAAATGTCTCAAAGGTATTAGGTGCCGTCTGCTCAATCATTTCGCGTATTAACTCTCGTTGCAGCCCGGCAATGCCAATCTTCTTCATAATCACTTTCCTTGCGTGGCGAAAAATTTATTAGGATTGTGGCGCAACATCATTTCCACCTGAGCGTGGGAAATCCCTGCGGCCAGTAACATGGGAACAAACGAATCAACTAAGTAACTAAACCCGCTACCGCCATTCGCTTTTAAATGTGAGCGACGGGTGATATCCATCGACAACATGACTCTGTCCAGCAACCCGCGTTCAGCCAACGCCACTAACATCGCGACCCTGCGTTGGTCCGGGAAATAACTATTTTTACCTATGGTGTCGAATTGGACATACACGCCCATCTCGATCATTTGCACAATAAGATCAGTTTGCTCTTTCAGGTCACAATGGCCGATAACGACGCGATCGAGCGCTACACCATGTTGTTTGAGTAGTGCAATTTGCTGCAATCCCATGGTACTGAAACTGGTATGGGTTGAGATGGGCAGGCCAGTTGCATGATGAGTCAATGCTGCAGCATGAAACACTTTCTCCTCATCAGGGGTAATAACCCCTTCGCTGGTCCCTATCTCGGCAATGACGCCCGCTTTTAGTGCCGTGCCATCAATACCTGTCTCGATCTCATCAATCATGGTTTGTGCCAATTGCTGTGCGCTACTTTCACGCACCCTCGGCGGGTAAAAACTGTCAGTGTAGTAACCGGTTGATGCGATGATATTTATGCCACTGTCACGCATCAGATTCAATAAAAACTGAGGGTTACGGCCCATGTATCGGTTGGTCACTTCGATGATGTTCAGTACCCCTTTACTCACCAGTTCACGCATTTCGTCACAAATCGGCTGATATTGATCGAGGCGACAGTCCAGATTATTTTTAAATCCAGACAAATCAATGTGGAGATGCTCGTGTGCGTAGGTGTATCCGTTAGGATTGATCATCGGGTAGGCTCCGAAGAGGGTTTGTATAGGGGCGAAATTTCATCCAGATATCGGCAGTTTTTTATTACTGAATGCGTAATTTCATTAGTAGTGCTTACGATATCGACAACTAATATATCGGCAGTTTTATCAATCAGTACAGTAACAATATTGTTTATCGGCCATATCATTCAATAAGACCATCATTAGAACCTATTACCAGGGCTAAAGCATTGGCTTCTTGTTTTACCTGAGTTGATTACCCTGACTGTCGTAACAGCCCAGTAGCCGGGGTTTTCCGCTCTGAATTCCATCCATCAATACCACGTCACTGCGGGTAACAAATATCTGAGTGCGGAAACTCATGATAATTGGGCTACCAATTGGGAATTTACCGGCCAAACGCAGGCAGTAATCGATACTGCTATCTTCAATCGGAGATACCGCGCGTTGGCTGAACTGATTGTCATGCCAAATTAATGCGTTTTGCAAATGGCCACGGCGATAATAACCGCCGCCAAAAAAATAGCTGCTATCAGCTACATGGTGTGAGATTTCAGACAGATAAAGCATAGAAATCTGTTCTGGTTGGTCAGCATGCTGATTGGCGGGGATAGTGCCGGTGAGGGCATGCCCGGGTTCACTGTGTGTCACGCCTAATTGAGCCAATTGGGGCAGGGTAGTGCAACTGGTGGCTGACGGAGCATTGATCTGTTGAATGTTAACGCCTTGTGCCAACAGGATATCGCGGGCCGCCAGCAAGGTATGCATATTAGCGGTCGGCAAGGTCTGGCGCGAGTGGGGGTCATACAGCATGCAAGGGAAGTGTGTTATCCCGACCAGGCGCACGGCTGGCATTTCATTGATGGCAGCAATAGTTACGGGTAAATTTTCTAAGGCGAAACCGGCTTCCTGCCCGGCATACAGTACGTCTCCGGGCTGAGATACTTTCAGCATCAGCGGTTGGATAGTATGTTGGCGGTACGCGGCTTGAGAGATCTCCAGTGCCTTCTCCAACGAGAAAACAGTAATGACCTCTGGCCGCTGGCGCACTATCTCCTCGACCATTGCTGAGGGCGGCTGTACTAAATGACCTACATGAGCGACAGGAATAGCATGGCGGTATAGTTGCCGCGCCTCCTTAAAATCAACCGCGACCATTCCCTGAAAACCACATGCCAGCAGACGGCGGCATAGTTCAGGGTTACGCCCAAACTGTTTACTCATCAGATACAGTTTTATCTGGTACCGACTGGCGGTTTCAACCAGTAGACGGGCATTGGCCTCAGTTTGTTCGACGTCAATAACATAGCTGTCTGGATAAATTTCCCCCTGTTGCCAATATGAGATAGCGGCATCGATTAATTTAGTATTTTGTTTTAAAAGGGTTTTTAAAAACATTTGATGTCCTAAGGGCGCCCGAGGCAGAATTATTTTGCTAAATTATTATTATTTTGAATATTTAGTGAAAAAAGACCCTGATGTTGTTTGTTTAACGACACATCCGCGAAGCTCATTTCAGCGCAGCGGAGGTATGTCACTAGAAAGGTATAGACCGTAAAGGTTCGCGAGTAAATATCCTATTTCGTTTTCTGTCGGTTTTAGTGAAAAATAGGCCAATAAATCCTGATTGATCTCACGGATATAGTAAATTTCTTCACTTTGGGTAATTTCCGCTAATATCGCCGGATCCAGGGCATGGATCTCTTCGCCCCGGCGGGTGCGCATTAATGCATTCGCCATATGGGTAATGGCCATCATGCCCTGCTCACCCCTAACCGGTAGTTGCCAAAAATTCTCTAAGCGGTTGATAACTTGGTCTAAACCTTGACCAATGTCGGTATCGATAACCCCTGATTGACACAGAATATTAAGACGCGCATCAATACAAATTTCCAAAGAGTTGACCTCCTGAAAATGGCTTAGTTTGCAGCCAGGCAAATAATATTAATAGCGAGGCTCTATCTCGCCATTTTGTACTGCCCGCTGATGGTTAAGCAACAATGCCTCATTGATGCCTTTTTCCAGTAATAATTTGATCGGATGGTTATCTGGCCGGATGAGGATCACCGCCTGCGAAGCCTGAATATATCGCTCATCACCTTGTAATTTGATCGCCTGCAAGTGTTCATGAGGAATATCTTCGGCCAGATTCCAGATAGCAGCATCAATATCACCACGGTTAATATGTGCGATACAGTCACTATAAGGTAATTCAATCCGCTCAATGGGTTGGCCAGCAAATTTAATGTCAGTCAGCAAACATTGGTCGGGTGAGCGCGGGTCCAATCCCACCCGCCGAATTTTGTGCTGCTCACCAGGGCGGCAAATAAGCTGGTGGCCGTCCACGTAAGAGCCATTACCCAGATTTAATGCCAGTGACACTTTCCCTTCGTTCAGATAACTTTTCGCTGCCAGATGCGACACGACGGCCATATCGTAGACACCATCTATCAGGCATTCGATACGTACTTCGGCCCCGCGCATATGGGCAAAATAGAGCGGAAGTAGGGTGAATTGTTCTCTTAAGCCGCTGGCCAAGCCTTCATAAAGCTTGGTATAGGGCAGTGGCATGGCGCATACCATATTGCCTAAATCAGCCTGTTGCAGTAACTGCGGCATATTCAGGTCAATAAGCAAGGTACCATTACGGCCTCGACGCTCAACGATGATCGCCCCATCAGCTTCCAGTACTTTTAATGCGTGCTGAACTACACCGACTGAGATACCGAAATCTTCTGATAATTCATCGATGGTTTTAAGTCGATTACCGGGGCGCTCACCAATTAAATAGCGCGCCATGGATACCAATGCCAACCCTTCTTTTTTTATGAATTTCTTACTCATGGTAGGTCAATTCAGCCTTATTTCACTCAGCAATAAAATCTATTACCGAGTAATAAATAGTAAGGGGATAATTGTAGCCACACTATTAATTTTAGTTGTATGGATAGCTAGACATTCATCCGAATGTCTCATCGTGGCAATATTAAGGTAGGATATATGAGATCTGTATCACGTTCTACCAAATTTAAACGTAATAACCAGATGGTTTTTTTAGAACAGAAATAGAGGAGAGGCTGAGCAGCCTCTCGATGATAAATTCAATAGTTAGATGACTTTATGTGGGCCGAAACATTCATAATGTATATGCGCGGATGCTACCCCTTGCGCCAATAACTGGCTGCCAGCATATTGCATAAATGCCAGCGGGCCACAGAAATAATAATGTCTATTGGGATCGGCCGCCAGCCACTGATGTGAACTGAGATCCATCAGCCCTTGGCTGTGATAATCATCACCGGCACGGTCCTGAGCGGTGGGTTCGCGGTACCACACGTGGCGGCTAAGATTCGGCATATTCTGTGCAAGGGTCGCGACTTCATCGGCAAACGCGTGTACCCGGCCATTTTCAGCGGCATGTAGCCAATGTATCGGCGCTGCATGTTGGTTATCATGAAGGGTATTGAGCATACTTAACATTGGCGTCTGGCCGACACCGGCAGAAATCAATGCAACAGGCGTTTCTGGTGAGATATCGAGAAAGAAATCGCCACGAGGGGGAGCGATACGTACACTATCTCCTTCGTGCAGTTGCTGGTGTAAATAGTTAGAAACTGTGCCTTGTTCTTCGCGTTTCACCGCAATACGGTAAGTCTTGCCATTGGGTGCCGCAGTGAGTGAGTATTGGCGGATTTCCTGATATTCAAGTTGTTCATCTTCAATATAAATCCCCAGATATTGCCCCGGTTTGAAATCCAATACCCGGCCACCGTCTTCCGGCGCTAACACAAAGCTGCAAATCACCTCACTCTGCATCTCTTTTTTAATGATACGAAAACGGCGTAAGGTCCGCCAGCCACCGGTGCTGGCCTCTCCCTGCTGATAAATCTGACTTTCTCGCTGAATAAAAACATCTGCCAACACACCATAGGCCTTACCCCAGGCATCTAACACTTCTTGGCCGGGGGATAACATCTCATCCAGAGTGCTGATCAGATGATGGCCGACAATGGCATAGTGCTCAGGTTGAATATTCAGGCTGGTATGTTTCTGAGCAATACGCTCAACAGCGGGCAGTAGTGCAGCCAAATTATCGATATTGGCTGCATAGGCGCAAATCGCATTAAACAGAGCTTCACGCTGATCGCCATTAAACTGATTACTCATATTGAAAATGTGCTTCAGCTCAGGGTTGTGCTCAAACATGCGATCATAAAAATGTGCAGTGAGTTTGGGGCCGGTGGCTGCAAGTAACGGAATGGTGGACTGAACGGTAGCGATGGTTTGGTTATCTAGCATGGTGTGCTCCTTATTCCCGTGGTACTCGGCGTCACAGCGGTTTTGTTACTCGGCCCATCTACGAGCCTCGCTGTCACGCTAATTACTTTGGGTATTATAGTGTGTAAATCAATACATGTATTTTAAATGCATCTTATAGATTGCACCCTAATTTGTAAATGCAGATTCCACTTATAAGGGATTACCTTGACGTGTCAGCTCACAGAATGTGAAAAAATCACATGATGAATATGAGGATAATTCCGTTGCACTGGATGAAGTCTGAACAGGTCAAAGCCTTACGCAGTCTGAAGCCAATCGTTTGCGTAAAAACCTCTGTCAAGACCTATCTTACCGGGGGGGAAACAGTTTACACTGTGGGCTAGAACCCAAACGGGTAGCCCACTAGGTATAACTTGTTAGCTAAGTCAGGAGAGCCGGATGTTAAAGCGTGAAATGAACATTGCCGATTATGATGCAGATTTATGGCGTGCAATGGAGCAAGAAGTGGTGCGCCAGGAAGAGCACATTGAGCTGATTGCCTCTGAGAACTACACCAGCCCGCGTGTTATGCAGGCGCAAGGTTCTCAGTTGACGAATAAATATGCTGAAGGTTATCCAGGCAAACGTTACTACGGTGGCTGTGAGTATGTTGACGTTGTTGAGCAACTGGCCATTGACCGTGCTAAGGCGTTGTTCGGTGCCGATTACGCTAACGTTCAGCCACATTCCGGTTCTCAGGCAAACGTCTCTGTTTACTCTGCATTGCTGCAACCCGGTGATACTGTATTGGGGATGAACCTGGCCCATGGCGGCCACCTGACCCACGGCTCACCGGTTAACTTCTCCGGTAAACTGTACAATATCGTACCTTACGGTATCGATGAATCTGGTCAGATTGATTATGAAGATCTGGCGCGTCAGGCCGAAATTCATAAACCAAAAATGATTATCGGTGGCTTCTCCGCTTATTCCGGTATCGTTGATTGGGCAAAAATGCGTGAAATCGCTGATAGCATCGACGCATGGTTCTTTGTCGATATGGCTCACGTAGCAGGTCTGGTTGCTGCTGGCGTTTATCCTAACCCAGTTCCACATGCACATGTCGTTACCACGACCACGCACAAAACATTGGCTGGCCCACGTGGCGGTCTGATCTTGGCGAAAGGCGGTGATGAAGATCTGTACAAGAAACTGAACTCTTCTGTTTTCCCTGGTAACCAGGGTGGCCCATTGATGCATGTTATTGCCGGTAAAGCGGTAGCATTGAAAGAAGCCATGGAGCCTGAGTTCAAAATTTACCAGCAACAAGTAGTTAACAATGCCAAAGCGATGGTGTCAGTGTTCCAGGAGCGCGGCTATAAAGTGGTTTCTGGTGGTACTGAGAACCACCTGTTCCTGTTGGATCTGGTGGATAAAGATATCACCGGTAAAGACGCCGATGCCGCTTTGGGCCGTGCGAATATTACCGTGAACAAAAACAGCGTACCTAATGATCCAAGAAGTCCGTTTGTGACTTCAGGCGTGCGTATCGGTAGCCCAGCGATTACCCGCCGTGGCTTCAAAGAAGCGGAATCTCGCGAACTGGCTGGCTGGATGTGTGATGTGTTGGATAACATCAACGATGAAGCAACCATTGAGCGCGTGAAACAGAAAGTACTGGCTATCTGCGCCCGCTTACCGGTTTACGCATAATATTGCTGGATATCGTTAAGCTGTAATGAAAACCCGCGAATGCGGGTTTTTTTATATCTGATATTGATATCTGTAGCGTGAATGTAACGATGCGATAGCGGCCGCGCAATCTGTTGTTACTTTGTAAATTACCCTATTTAAATGTGAAGCTCATCTCAAACTGTATGTTTGCATAATTACAACGTTGCCAGCGGAAGAGGCCTCTGTCACAGTATCGGGCTGAGCCTGGAGGGATTCATGGTATTGCAATCAACACGTTGGCTGTCGCTCAGCTATTTCACCTATTTTTTTTCTTATGGCATTTTCCTGCCTTTTTGGGGCATCTGGTTACAAGGGGAAGGCATTCCACCGGAAACCATTGGTATCTTGCTGGGTGCCGGTTTAATCTCCCGTTTCCTTGGCAGTCTGATCATTGCCCCCAGCGTCAAAGATCCTTCTCATCTGGTGACAGCAATCCGAATTTTGGCACTACTGACATTGGCCTTTGCGGTGGGTTTTTGGTTTGGTAATGGTTGGGCCTGGTTGATGGTGGTTATTGCGGGTTTTAACCTGTTTTTTGGCCCACTAGTGCCACTGACCGATGCGTTGGCAGCCACCTGGCAGAAACAGATAACCATGGATTACGGCAAGGTCCGGCTGTGGGGGTCACTGGCTTTTGTTATCGGTTCGGCATTGACCGGTAAGCTGGTCTCTGTTTGGGGCCACACGGCTATTCTCTATAGCCTGACTTTCGGTATCGCCGCCATGTTACTCGGGGCGTTCCTCAAACCCAGTATTATGCCGCAGGGTGAGATTAAACATCGTAATGTTGTCGCCACCCACTGGAAAGTATTACTGTCTGAGCCACAGGTCTGGCGTTTTTTACTCTGCGTGACCCTATTACAAGGTGCGCATGCCGGTTATTACAGTTTTAGCTCTATTTACTGGCAAGATGCTGGTTATTCCGCCGCCACCATTGGTTATTTATGGTCGTTGGGCGTGGTCGCTGAGATTCTGGTGTTCGCATTTAGCAATGTACTATTTCGCCGCTGGACTGCCCGCAGCTTATTACTGCTTTCGGCGATCACCGGGATAGTGCGCTGGAGCTTAATGGCATCAACCACCGAATTGCCGTGGTTGATCTTGATTCAGATTTTACATTGTGGCTCGTTTACTGTCTGCCACTTGGCAGCCATGCGTTTTATTGCCGCGCGACGTGGGCCGGATGTGATCCGTTTACAGTCAGTTTATTCTGCACTGGCGATGGGCGGTGGAATTGCGGTCATGACGGTGATCTCCGGTTTCCTGTTTGAGCATTATCAGGGAGGGGTGTTCTGGGTTATGGCATTGATTGTGATCCCGGCACTGTTTATTCGCCCTCGGGTAGTGCCGAGTCAGCCAGAGTCTGCCAGTTAAGGCAGCTCCAACACACTGCGTAACTGCTTGTTTTGTTGCTCAGTGAGCGGTAGTAGTACCTGAATCAGCGGGGGCGTTGATTCAGGTTGCCGTACGGCATACGGTGTGAGCACCACAGTAGTACCGGGCGGGGCACCCGATTGCAGATAAACGTCGTGGGGCAAATATTTAATATGTAATGGCAGTAAGGTTAACTCACGTACCTGCTGTTCCACTTGCTCTTCCAATTCTGGGTTATTCCGCGTCAGCAGTAAAATCTGCTTTTCCTGTAATGCATTTTCCTGCATCAGCCAGGCACCAAAGCTAATGGCAATCAGACCGACTTCGTCGACAGAAAATTGAATCTGATATTCCTGTTCAAAAGTAGCCAGCGCCTGTCGCGTGGTTCGTAACAGCCGCGGGTATTTTTGGATAACTTCTTCCAACAAAGAATTATCAATCCCGATATTGAAATAACAGCGCTCAATTGCGGGAGCGAGATGGGCAAAAAGTTGGCTGATAAGTGCTTCATTGCTACTGAGTGTCATCCCCGAAAGTTGCTGAAAATGCGTGATCAATTGGTGAATGGCGTTGATTAGACGGGCATCTTCCGCTGATTGAGTGCTGTGATAGCTGTGTGCTTTAATCATCGTTAGCATCAGAATCAGCATATCCCGTTCAACTCTATTCAGCGCATGACCTAATAACGGATTAAATGAATCAAACAAGCTGTCAGCCGCCGCCAGTGCGGGTTTGCATTCTAACCACTGTTGCTGAGTGGGTGATAATTCCGGCAACACCTGCTGTCGATTTTCCCAAGCACAATAAGCCAAATACAGTTGTAAAAACTGACGGTCTTTTTCATTTAACTGTCGACTGAGATGGGGTTCACATTGGCTGATTATCTGTGGCAGATGCTGCGATAGCACCGTGTTATCCCATGACAAAGCCTGATACAGGTGGGGAGCAAACTGGTTCTCAACGAAATGCGGGCAATAGCGTAACCCACGCCGTAGCCAATGAATTAGGCACAGCCTTTTATCAAGATGGCTACCGTGAATCAGACAACTATCGTCACTATCGGCGCTAAGCTGCAAATGGTAGAAACGCTGGATTTCATTAGCAACCTCGGTTATATCTTGCCGGGTAGTCGCTAGCCCGACGCCATTGAATTGGCTGATGGTGTCCAGTTGTACTTTGTGTGCAGGCATGAATAGCATCAGCACCATATGGCAGCGTCGTTGTTGACCGGATAGCGGTTGATCGGATAACTGGGGCACAGAGGGAGTGTCCAAGCTCATATAACCTTCCGTGATGAATGTGTTGTTGTTTATCAGGCTTAAGCATAGCAAAAGAGATTCTATTCGGTTTAGTGGGGCTCTGGGCTTTTACATCGACTTATAACTTACATCACAGTTTTCCCCGCAGTGCTTGAGCTATAGGGTCGTTAGCTGACTGCCTGCCGGTAACACCAATGACTTTTGGCACATCATAAAATATCTAAGGATTGATTAATGTGTGATATGTTATACTATAACAATATGATGGTTAAACGACTGATAGCTTTGCTGCTGGCGGGGGGGATTTTTGTTTATAGCCAGTTGGCGCAGGCCCATCCGCACAGTTTTATTGATATGGATGCCACTTTCGTTAGCGATAAACAGATGCTGGTGGGGATGAAAATGGTATGGACTATGGATGAAATCACATCTGCCGATCTGTTATATGATGCAGAAAATGCCAAAAGTGACTCTGAAATCTGGAAAAAACTGGCGGCTGAAGTGATGGCTAATGTGCTGGGGCAGCATTATTTCACCGATATTTATCGTGACGGTAAACCGGTGAAATATAAAAACTTACCAACAGAGTATCACTTATCCCGCAAGGGGCATCAGGCAGTTTTAGAGTTTATTTTGCCACTGGCAGAACCCCAACCGTTGGCGGGGAAGCCTTTCATCATCTCCACTTACGACCCGACCTATTTTGTTGACATGACCTATGCGGGCAACAAGGCGGTAAGGTTATCAACTGACATGGAGAAAAGTTGCCAGTTAACCTTATTTACCCCAGATCCCAATGCTTCGTTACAAGCGTATGCATTATCGTTGGATAAAAGTGATTCGCCAGGAGAAGACATGGAACTAGGAAAACAGTTTGCACAGCGGGTTACTGTACAATGTCAGTAGGTATCACGGCAGTTTCACGCCCCCGGCACTGGCTGATAAATTTATGGCCGCTAATACTGTTTTTACTGATCTTAGCCGGTGCAGCCCAGCTGGCATGGCTTTATTGGCCTGAGATGCTTTTCAAAACAGTCGTTTGGCAGAAAAGCATGCATCAGCAGATGGCCCAATTACTGCAACAAGTTAAAGCTAATCCCCATCAGACCGGTTTTACATTGATGATGTTTAGCCTGATTTATGGCGTATTGCATGCAATGGGGCCGGGGCATGGCAAAGTGGTGATTGTCACTTATTTGGCGACCCATCCGGCACAATTAAAAGAGAGTCTGAAGCTAACTTTTGCCGCCTCACTATTGCAAGGTGGTGTGGCTATCTTGTTGGTAACGTTACTGCTGGGTGTTTTACAACTTTCATCACGGTATCTGCATCAAAGCAGTTTCTGGTTGGAGAAGGGCAGTTTTCTGCTGGTTATCGCACTGGGGGTTTTGCTGTGTTTACGGGCCTTAAAGCGTCTTTATCAGCAGATTAAACTACTCAAACCGCAAAAAATCAGCATCCAACGTATACAACCGTTGCCTGCCAACCATGTTCATAGTGACCATTGTGGTTGTGGGCATCGCCATCTCCCTAGTGCTCAAGAGCTACAAGCTGGTGATGACTGGCGCACTCGTCTGGCGATTGTTCTGGCGATGGGGATGCGGCCCTGTTCCGGCGCGATTATGGTGCTGTTATTTGCCAAAGTGATCGGCGTCTACGGGTGGGGGATTTTGTCAGCGATAGCGATGGCAATCGGAACATCCCTGACCATTTCGCTACTGGCGCTGTTTGTCCATTATGCGCGGCGTCTGGCGGTGTACTTAAGCCGTAATCGTGCACCGGTAGCCTGGGGGGCTATTGCGTGGTCTACTCTGGCATTAACCGGCGGGATTATTCTGCTGTTTGCCGGTGTGCTGCTCTATCTTTCTAGTCAGCCGGAGTTTATCGGCGGCATACGGCCCTTTGGCCGCTAAAGTTAACAATGAAAAAAGCCAGTCAGGATTAGCCGACTGGCTTTTTTTATATGGCTGGATGCGTATATACCCTATAGATTTCAAGGTGTAGGAAGGCGGCAAACAAGAGAACCCCGATGAGCTTACTCGAGTAAGTGATTCGGGTGAACGAGAGCAGCCAACACACCTGCAATTTGAAAGATGACGGGTATATGATATTAACGTTTCAATGCATCACTAATCTCATCGCTCATCGCTTGAACGATAGATTTAACAATACGTGGATTACCGGCTACGATATTGCCAGAACTGAAATGGTTATGACCGCCAGCAAAGTCAGTCACGATACCGCCAGACTCACGTACCAACAGTTCGCCACCAGCAAAATCCCATGGCTTCAGACCAATCTCAAAGAAACCGTCAACACGGCCAGCGGCCACATAAGCCAGATCCAGCGCCGCTGAACCGGTGCGACGAAAATCTGCACACTGTTCAAACAGTTTACCCACCACGCGCAGATAAGCTGGCGCATGTTGTTTTACTTTGAATGGGAAGCCGGTCGCCAGAATAGTGCCGTCTAAATCTTTAGCATTGGTGCCGCGCAGACGATAACCGTTTAATTGCGCGCCCTGACCACGGGTAGCTGTAAACAATTCGTTACGCATTGGGTCATAAACGACTGCCACTTCGGTACGGCCTTTGATGCGTACAGCGATAGAAACAGCGAAATGAGGGAGGCGTTTGATGAAGTTGGTAGTGCCATCCAGTGGATCAATAACCCATTGTACATCATCGTCTTCACCAACCAACTCACCGCACTCTTCACCAATAATGGTGTGTTTTGGGTAAGATTTACGGATGACCTCGACAATCAGGCGCTCTGCATCACGGTCTACATTAGTAACAAAGTCGTTAGTCCCTTTCTGGCTCGCTTCGACAGCGTCCGGGGTTTCATAATTTTTGGCAATCAGGTTACCGGCCTTACGCGCAGCGCGTATGGCGATAGTCAGCATCGGATGCATGGGTATCTTCCACTAGGATGTTAAAGAACGAGAAACGGGGCGCAGTATAGCAGGGGTTCTGATAAATGCCTATACCCGTCACCCTTCAAGATGCAGAGGTGTTGGCTGCCCTTATTTGCCCTGGTCACTTAGTTATCTAAGCTCCCAGGGACTCACTCGGTTGCCGCCTGCCTGCAACTCGAAGTAGCTTGGGTATATGTCTGTGTTAAGATATGGCGATTCCCCGTTATCTTCAGAGTTTGTATGCTACACAATATTCGTATCGTTTTGGTCGAAACCTCGCACACCGGCAATATGGGTTCAACAGCCAGAGCCATGAAAACCATGGGATTAACCAACTTGTATCTGGTTAACCCTTTAGTCAAACCCGATTCGCAGGCGATTGCGCTATCTGCCGGCGCCAGTGATGTCATTGGTAATGCTACTATTGTCGATACTTTAGATGAAGCATTGGCTGGGTGTAGTCTGGTTGTCGGTACCAGTGCCCGTTCACGCACCTTGCCTTGGCCAATGTTAGAGCCGCGTGAATGTGGTGTGCGCAGCGCCCACGAAGCAGAACATGCTCCGGTTGCATTGGTATTTGGCCGCGAGCGGGTAGGGCTGACGAATGATGAACTACAGAAATGCCATTATCATGTGGCGATCCCGGCAAACCCCGAATACAGTTCATTAAATTTGGCGATGGCGGTACAAATTTTAGCCTATGAAGTGCGGGTAGCATTCCTTGATCGCCAGCAGGCTGCGGCACCGGTAATAGAAGAAGAGGAAGCTCCTTATCCTTTGGTAGATGATCTGGAGCGCTTTTATCTGCATTTGGAGCAGGTGTTATCCCATACTGGTTTTATCCGACAGGCACATCCAGGCCAGATTATGAGTAAATTGCGCCGTCTGTTTACCCGTGCACGCCCAGAGGCTCAAGAGCTAAATATCTTGCGCGGTATGCTGACATCCATTGAAAAACAGGATAAATACCCACAGCATGATGCGGGTGAAAGTGCGTTAGATAACAAAAAATAAGGTTTTATATCAATTGGTTATTATTAAAATCCTGCCATATTATTCAAAATGGAATAGGTTAATAATACTTGAGTAAATTACTAGGTTAAATAGTTGACTAAAACAGTCAAGAATGTCAGAATTCTGGCTTGTTTTCACCAACAGGTAATTTTAGCTATGAGACTGACATCCAAAGGCCGTTATGCCGTGACCGCCATGCTTGATGTGGCATTACATTCCCAGGACGGGCCAGTTCCTCTGGCAGATATTTCTGAACGCCAAGGGATCTCATTATCCTATTT
Organism: Yersinia sp. 2541 StPb PI; assembly: GCF_052217145.1. NCBI lineage: Bacteria > Pseudomonadati > Pseudomonadota > Gammaproteobacteria > Enterobacterales > Yersiniaceae > Yersinia > Yersinia sp. 2541 StPb PI. The sequence goes on from NZ_JAZGQB010000001.1 coordinate 1,193,903, forward strand.
GGAACAACTGTTTTCACGGTTACGCAAAAATGGCTTAGTTGCCAGCGTTCGTGGTCCAGGTGGCGGTTACCTGCTGGGCAAAGATGCATCAGCAATCGCGGTAGGTGCAGTAATCACCGCCGTAGACGAATCTGTCGATGCTACCCGTTGTCAGGGTAAAGAAGGCTGTCAGGGCGGTGATCGTTGCCTGACTCACACCTTGTGGCGTGATCTGAGTGAGCGCATCAGCAGCTTCCTCAACAATATTACGCTGGCAGAGCTGGTGAATAACCAAGATATCCTAGAGGTTGCGGATCGTCAGAATAACGATACGCGCCGTACGGCTAATGGCCGACCGCAAGAGACGATTAACGTCAATCTGCGCGCATAAGCAGAATCTGCGGAATTTTACGTTTTGGAAGTGATGTACGGAGCATAAGAGCAATGACCGAATCAAAAATAAAGACACCGATCTATCTGGATTATGCAGCAACTACCCCGGTAGACCCTCGTGTCGCTGAAAAAATGATGCAGTATCTGACTCTGGACGGTATTTTCGGTAACCCCGCCTCGCGTTCTCATAAGTTCGGTTGGCAGGCAGAAGAAGCCGTTGATATTGCACGTAATGATATTGCTGCTCTGGTAGGTGCTGACCCTCGTGAGATTGTCTTCACCTCCGGTGCAACTGAGTCTGATAACCTCGCAATAAAAGGTGCGGCTAATTTCTATCAAAAGAAAGGCAAGCACATCATCACCTGTAAAACCGAACATAAAGCGGTGCTGGATACCTGTCGTCAACTGGAGCGTGAAGGCTTCGACGTGACTTATCTGGCACCACAGTCAAACGGTATTATCGACCTGAAACAGCTTGAAGCGGCCATGCGTGAAGACACCATTTTGGTCTCTATCATGCACGTGAATAATGAAATCGGTGTGGTGCAGGATATCGCTGAAATCGGCGAAATGTGCCGCAGTCGCGGGATCATTTTCCACGTCGATGCAACGCAAAGTGTTGGTAAATTACCGATTGATCTGAGCAAACTGAAAGTTGATTTGATGTCCTTCTCAGCCCATAAAGTTTATGGTCCGATGGGCATTGGCGCGCTGTTTGTTCGCCGTAAACCACGCATTCGCATCGAAGCACAACAGCACGGTGGTGGTCATGAGCGTGGTATGCGCTCAGGCACCTTGCCAGTCCATCAGATAGCCGGTATGGGTGAAGCTTACCGTATCGCCAAAGAAGAGATGGAAAGCGAAGCTGCGCGTCTGCGCTCACTGCGCCTGCGTTTGTGGAATGGTTTGAAAGATATCGAAGAAGTTTACCTGAATGGCGATTTAGAGAATGGCGCACCTGGCATTCTGAACATTAGCTTCAACTATGTTGAAGGTGAGTCGCTGATCATGGCACTGAAAGATCTGGCTGTTTCATCAGGTTCAGCCTGTACCTCCGCGAGTCTGGAACCTTCTTATGTGTTGCGTGCGTTGGGGATGAACGACGAACTGGCTCACAGTTCAATTCGTTTCTCTCTGGGGCGTTTCACCACTCAAGAAGAAGTAGACTACGCCATTGCACTGGTGCGTAAATCTATTGGCCGTCTGCGTGATTTGTCCCCGTTATGGGATATGTTCAAACAGGGCGTGGATATCAGCAGCATTGAATGGTCTCACCATTAATTCCAGACTTTAAGACTCAGGAGTAATCACATGGCTTACAGCGAAAAAGTAATCGATCATTACGAAAATCCACGCAACGTCGGTTCATTCGACAACGCAGACCCTACTATTGGTAGTGGCATGGTTGGCGCACCCGCTTGTGGTGATGTCATGAAATTGCAGATCAAAGTCAACGAAGCCGGTATTATTGAAGATGCTCGTTTCAAGACTTATGGTTGCGGTTCAGCCATTGCTTCCAGCTCTCTGGTAACTGAATGGATGAAGGGCAAATCTCTCGATCAGGCTGAAGCGATCAAAAATACTCAAATCGCTGAAGAACTGGAGTTACCGCCAGTCAAAATTCACTGCTCGATTCTGGCAGAAGATGCCATTAAAGCAGCTATCGCCGACTACAAAAGCAAACATACTGCCAAGTAGTTGTAACATAGGTTATCAATTGTTAGCAGAGTTGAGGAAGGTGTATGTCGATATCAATCAGCGACAGTGCTGCACAACGGGTCAGTGCCTTTTTAAATCACCGTGGTAAAGGCTTGGGTCTGCGCTTGGGCGTAAGGACATCGGGCTGCTCTGGTATGGCATATGTACTCGAATTTGTTGATGAAATGAACGACGATGACGTCATTTTTGAAGACAAAGGTGTGAAAGTGATCATCGACGGCAAAAGCATGGTCTATCTTGATGGCACCGAATTAGATTTCGTCAAGGAAGGGCTGAACGAAGGCTTTAAGTTTAACAATCCGAATGTCTCAAGTGAGTGCGGATGTGGTGAAAGCTTTAACGTCTGACTCCTGTTTTTGTTTCTACCTCAGGCACTTGTGCTTCATACAGCTCTCTTGCATAACAAGAGGGCTGTATAATATTTGCTAAGTCATCACTATATTCCAGAGCATGCTATGGATTACTTCACATTGTTCGGGCTGCCGCCCCGCTATCTGGTTGACGGCAACCAACTCACTACCCGCTATCAGGAATTACAACGTCAATTCCACCCTGACCGTTTTGCTAACCAGCCTGAACGCGAGCGTTTAGCCTCGTTGCAACAAGCCGCAACCATCAATGACGCTTACCAAACCCTCAAGCATCCGTTAAAACGTGCCGAGTATATGTTATCTTTGCAGGGTTTTGATTTAGGCAATGAACAGCACACCATGCGTGATACTGCGTTTCTGATAGAGCAGTTGGAACTGCGTGAAGAGCTTGATGAGATTGAACGCAAACCCGATGCTGAAACGCAGCTTGCTGCATTCGGTAGCCGCTTAGCATTGATGACACAAACGCGCAGTCAGCAAATGGTGGAGCAACTGGATAAGCAACAGTGGGAACTGGCGGCTGATACTGTGCGTAAATTGCGTTTTTTGGATAAGTTACAACAGCAGGTTGAACAACTTGAAGAGCGCCTGTTTGATGACTTTTCCTGAGTGCCTGATAAGGTAATGAAATTGTATCTAATTGATAAGAATAAATAAAATTCAATTTATTGATGACTGCAATGCCCAGCTACTTCTTATTAGGGCGCGTCACTAACGTTTTTATATGCTCTAAATAATTCGAGTTGCAGGAAGGCGGCAAGTGAATGAGTCCCGATGAGTTGACGGGTGTCAATGATTCTGGTGACAAATCTGCCGGGAGCAGATTTGAACGCTGCTCGCAGCGGCCTCGTAGAGGCGAGGCCTATGGATGGGCCGAGTAACGAACGTAGCCAACGAATATGCAGCTTGAAGTATGACGAGTATAGATTGATGGAAGCTCAACATGGCCTTATTACAAATTAGTGAGCCTGGTTTAACTGCGCAGCCGCATCAACGTCGGCTGGCCGCAGGCATAGACTTAGGTACGACCAATTCATTGGTCGCCACCGTGCGTAGCGGTAAAGCACAAACGCTGGTTGATGAGCAACAGCGGGATCTTTTGCCCTCAGTGGTTCATTATCAAGCAAATAGTATTGATGTTGGTTGGAATGCCCGCAATTTGGCGGCATTGGACCCAGTCAATACCATCAGTTCAATTAAACGTATGATAGGTCGCTCTTTGGCAGATATCGTACAGCGCTATCCTAATCTGCCTTACCAATTCCAGCCCAGCGAAAATGGCTTGCCGATGATCCAGACTGCCAGCGGGTTGGTGAATCCGATCCAGGTGTCTGCTGATATTCTTAAAGTATTGTCTGCACGTGCCCAAGCGGCACTGAGTGGTGATCTGGATGGTGTCGTGATCACTGTGCCGGCGTATTTTGATGACGCTCAGCGTCAGGGTACCAAAGATGCGGCACGTCTGGCGGGGCTACATGTATTACGTCTGCTTAATGAGCCGACCGCAGCGGCAATTGCCTATGGCCTGGATTCAGGTCAGGAAGGGGTGATTGCCGTTTATGATCTTGGCGGTGGCACCTTTGATATCTCTATTTTGCGTTTGAGCCGTGGTGTGTTCGAAGTGTTGGCAACCGGTGGTGATTCTGCCCTGGGGGGCGATGACTTTGACCATCTATTAGCCGATTGGCTGCGTGAACGAGCAGGTATTGACTCCCGTGATGATCATGGTATTCAGCGGCAATTACTTGATGCCGCGATCGCGGCTAAAATCGCGTTGAGTGACGCCGAGGTTGTAGATGTCTCTGTTGCTGGCTGGCAGGGGCAAATAACCCGTGGGCAGTTTGAATCGCTGATTGCAGCGTTAATCAAACGGACATTAATGTCTTGTCGCCGTGCGTTGAAAGATGCCGCAGTGACTCCTGATGAGGTGCTGGAAGTGGTGATGGTTGGTGGTTCAACCCGTGTGCCGCTGGTGCGTGAGCAAGTCGGGCAATTCTTTGGCCGCACGCCGCTAACCTCGATTGATCCCGATAAAGTTGTGGCGATCGGTGCCGCCATCCAGGCCGATATTTTAGTGGGTAATAAGCCCGATAGTGACATGCTGCTGCTTGACGTTATCCCGCTCTCATTGGGGCTGGAAACCATGGGCGGCCTGGTGGAAAAAGTTATTCCGCGCAATACCACTATTCCAGTGGCCCGCGCGCAGGAGTTCACCACCTTTAAAGATGGGCAGAGTGGGATGAACATCCATGTGCTGCAAGGCGAGCGTGAATTGGTGCAAGATTGTCGTTCATTAGCCCGCTTTACCTTGCGTGGCCTACCGCCACTCCCTGCAGGTGGTGCGCATATTCGTGTTACTTTCCAGGTAGATGCTGACGGTTTATTGAGTGTTACCGCGATGGAGAAGTCCACCGGTGTTGAGGCATCGATTCAGGTTAAGCCATCCTATGGACTATCTGATGATGAAATTGCCAATATGATTAAAGATTCGATGGCGAATGCGCAAAGTGATGTCAGTGCGCGTAAGTTAGCGGAACAACAGGTCGAAGCATCCCGTGTGCTGGAGAGTTTACAAGGCGCATTGGCAGGAGATGCAGCATTACTCAGTGAGCAAGAAAGTACCGCTATCGCTCAGGCGATGGCCTTATTACAGCAGCAGATGCAGGGTAACGACCCACACGCAATCGAAGCTGCGATCAAAGCGTTAGATGCGCAAACGCAAGATTTTGCTGCGCGCCGGATGGATGCTTCCATTCGCCGTGCGTTGGCTGGTCATTCAGTGGATGAGGTTTAATCATGCCCAAAATAGTATTTCTGCCCCATAAAGACCTTTGCCCGGATGGTGCAGTACTGGAAGCAACCCAAGGTGAGACGATACTCGACGTTGCCTTGCGCAATGGGATCGATATTGAGCATGCTTGTGAGAAATCCTGTGCCTGCACCACCTGCCACTGCGTGGTGCGTGAAGGGTTCGATTCCTTACCAGAAAGCAGTGAGTTGGAAGATGATATGTTGGATAAAGCCTGGGGTCTGGAGCCGGAGAGTCGCCTGAGCTGCCAAGCCAGAGTGACCGACGAAGACTTGGTAGTTGAGATCCCGCGTTATACCATTAACCATGCGCGGGAGCATTGATATGAGCTTAACGTGGCAAGATACTCGGGAAATCGGTGAAGCACTCTACGACAGATTCCCGGATACCGATCCGAAAACTGTGCGTTTTACCGATATGCATCAATGGATTTGCTCTCTGGAAGATTTTGACGACGATCCGCAGAAATCGAATGAAAAAGTGCTAGAGGCCATTCTATTAGTGTGGTTGGATGAGTTTGAGTGAGTATCGTAGGGTCGCGAAAGCGGCCTTTTTTGTACCTGATCTGATACCTTATACAAAGAAATATTATTGGGTCCGCCGCAGTCAACACAGGGCTGCGTATAACTAGCTGAATAACAGCAAAAAATAATAACGAGGTAATAATGACAACAGAATTGATGCAAGTATCCCTGTCGCATAATCCGGCAGATGCCCGTTGGGGCGAGAAAGCGCTGTTGAGTACCGACGCTGAAGGGATGACTATCCACCTGACGGACAACGGTCAATTAGGTGCGATTCAACGTGCTGCGCGCAAAATAGATGGGCAGGGAATTAAGCACATAAAACTGGCTGGCGAGGGCTGGGGGTTGGAGCAAAGTTGGGCATTTTGGCAAGGGTTCCGTGGGCCAAAAGGTCAGCGCAGCGTGGAGTGGGCAGAACTGCCAGAGAACGAAAAAACTGAACTGAAACAACGCATAAAAATTATCGATTGGGTGCGCGACACGATCAACGCACCGGCGGAAGACTTAGGTCCAGAGCAATTGGCTAAAAATGCCATTGATTTGATGTGTGCCGTCTCGTGCGATGCGGTCAGTTACCGTATTACCAAAGGCGAAGATCTACGCGAGCAGGGTTATGCTGGGATCTATACCGTGGGTCGTGGATCTGATCGTGCACCGGTATTGCTGGCCTTGGATTATAACCCAACCGGTAATCCTGATGCGTCGGTAATGGCCTGTCTGGTAGGTAAAGGAATTACATTTGATTCCGGCGGTTACAGCCTGAAGCAGAGTGCGTTCATGGACTCGATGAAATCCGATATGGGCGGTGCAGCCACCGTGACGGGAGCCTTGGCCCTGGCGGCGGCGCGTGGCTTGAAACAGCGTGTGAAGTTGTATCTGTGTTGTGCCGACAATATGGTTAGCGGTAATGCCTTTAAACTGGGTGATATTATCCGTTACCGCAATGGTAAAACTGTAGAAATCATGAATACCGATGCTGAAGGGCGTCTGGTACTGGCTGATGGCCTGATTGATGCCGCTGAACAAAACGCACCGCTGATTATAGATGCTGCCACTTTAACCGGTGCGGCCAAAACGGCATTGGGTAACGACTACCATGCTCTGTTCAGCTTTGATGATGAACTGGCACAAGCGCTGCTGAACAGCGCGCAAAGTGAACATGAACCTTTCTGGCGTTTACCGCTGGCGGAATTCCATCGCAGCCAGTTGCCATCTAACTTTGCTGAATTGAATAATGTGGCGGGCGCTGCCTACAGTGCGGGTGCCAGTACTGCCGCCGCATTCCTGTCGCATTTTGTGAAAAACTACCAACAAGGTTGGCTCCATATTGACTGCTCTGCCACTTACCGTAAAAGTGCGGTTGAACAATGGTCTGCCGGTGCTACAGGTTTAGGTGTTCGTACCATTGCTAATTTGTTGTTGGCGAAAGCAAAACAGTAAGTTTGGTGAATGAAGGGGCTAGCACACCCACGGGCACTCCGGCGGCTCACGCCGCTACGACCCGAACGGCGCGCTTCCCCTTCGTTTGGCTTTGTAAGCTACTAATGGGGCGCATTTACGTCCCTTTGTTCGATCTGCTTGACGTTTTTCGGAGTACAAGATGAGTTTGCTACAACCACCTGCCAATGATAACCATGATCACCACCATGATGAGGACCAGAGTCTGGAGTCGTTGCTAAAATTGGCGGCAACTGAGTCAATTTATCGCACTGCTTTTTTCCGCACGTTACTGGACGCCACGGTGTTAGTGCTGGTGGCCGGCTCAGAACCGGGCGGTGAGGATAGCGAGATGACCTTCACTGCGGGCAATGGGGTCAATATTCTGCATTGGGAAAAGCAGGATGGTGAATCAGTTATTCCTTTCTTCAGTTCGCCAGAAGTATTGCAACAGGCGCTGAGCCAGGCTGAGGATGAGCAAACTGACCTCGAAAAGCAGCCTTTTGTTGCTATGCCAGTACGAGTGTTATTTGAAATGACACAGGGTGCACATCTGTTCCTGAACCCGAAATCAGAACATGGCAAAGAGTTTTGGCCGCAAGAAGTGGCGATGCTATTGGAAAATGGCGGTTTAGCCCAACCGGCTGAAATGATGGTGGATAAAGAGAGCCAAATCTTGTTGGGCCAGCCGGAAGAGTATCCGGCGGCGATGGTTGATGCGTTGATCCAACTGTTCAGCCAGCGCAAACCGGTGCGGCGTGCTTTTCTGGCATTGATGCATGATAAAAGTGTGGATGAGCAAGCTAACTTACTGATTGGGTTAGAAGTGGATGGTTCGCCCGAAGAGATAGATCAGCTAATTCAGGAAGCGGGCAATGTGGCCAGTGACCATGCACCGGATGATCGCCCGGTCGATTTCTGTCTGGTTAATGAGAAAGAGCGTGGGGTAAGCCACTATCTGATGACCCATACGCAGGCGTTTTATCAGCGCCGTTGGGGCAGTTGGCTGAGAAATGTGATTCCCTCGACCAGCCATTAACTCGCTGTTGGCGGGTCAGGTTAGCTAGATATAGGAAAGGGAGCCGTAACTGGCTCCCTTTTTTGACACACCATTCTCATTGCTACATGAAGAACTTAACGTGTTATTTAGAAGGTGTAAGCAACGCCCATATTAATGGTCATTGGGGTCGCAATATTTTTACCTTTAGAGACTTTCACTTCAGAACCGATTGACAGGTTAGAGGTCAGGTTTACATTGACACCCACACCTGCGTTAGCTCTGGTCCCTTTCAGGCTGTTATCAAACATTTCGTTGTTAACCATCACCTTGTTACTGGCCATCAGGTCATGATCCACTGAGAAGATAGCGTAAGGCTTAATTTCAGTACCACCATTCAACACAAAGCGATAACCGGTGTTCATCCCCAAAGTACTAGTGGTAGAACGTGCGCCTTGGCTCTGTGCTTCCATGCCGTTAGACAGTTGGTACTGGCTCTTGCCGGAGCTAAAGGTGTTCAGCGCGACATAAGGAGAGATATACATCTCATTGATATTAATATGTTTACCTACCTTCATGGCCAGACCCAGACCGGAGAAGTTAGTATTGCCGGTGGCGCTGCCGCCTTTAGCGGTTACACTGAGGTTCTGTTTAAACTGGTTAGTTTTCAGCACACCATTAATGTAATAACCGCTGTTAGCCAAATATTGCGCGTAAGCACCCAATGAGTTGCTTTCCACACTGCCGCTGCTCTGGTAATCAGATTTGATATTTGAGCTGCTGTAGCTGGCGAAGCTACCGATACTGAATACGGCATTACCTAAATCAATGGCTTTATCGCCACCTAAAGTCATGCCATTCAACTTCTGGTTGAAGTTGGCCGCTGTGCCTTTCACGTTATAGCTGTCGTTCAGGTAAGTGAGCCACACACCGCTTTCGTTAGCTGACGAACTTTGTTTATCCAAACGATTCTGAATTGAACTTAACTCAGCATTAAAGATAACCGGCATGGTATTGGCGACAGCCAGCACACCCGCGGTGCTTGGTGTCAGAGCTGCTTTATCGGCTACCAGTTTGAAGCCGCCTTGACCATTACTGACTAGGTTGTGCTTATAGTTACCCAGATCTACCGGGCCATTAGCCAGTGCAAAGCGCGCGTTATTGGTACCCTGTACATCAACGACATTCAGGTTAGCCGGAGCAACACCGCTGGCATCGATCTGAACGTTGAAATCACCATTGGCATCACCCGTTACATTCAGTGGTGCCGTGGTATGGCTGTGCAGGGCTGAACCTAAGTTAAAGCTACCGTTACCTGCCAATGAGTTCATGGTCAGTTGCGCTTTTGTTTGGCTCATATCGATAGAGCCGCCCGCTAGCGTGACATCTTTAAAGGCGAATTTAGCGGGTTTGCCATTCATGGCGCTAAAGGCCGCACGGGAAGTTGGGTGTAGCCTGACATAAGGTGCATCTTCGGCCACCAGCACCATGTTACCGGCTAAATTCAGGTCTGCATTCTGGGTTGCTGCACCGTCATGGACGCTCAGGAAGCTGCCTTGGTTGGCATCAATAGTCCCTTCGACTGCGGCAGTTTGGGTGAAAATGGTGGTACCGCCATTTAACTCCGCGTCTTTCAGCGAACTGTAGATCAGCGCATAACCGTCTTCAACCAATATCTTATTGGCTTGCATGCGCGACTTAAGCTTCAAGATACCGCCGTTTACCGTGGTGTTGTCAGCTTTCGCATCGCCAATAACGGTGAATTCTGCACCGTTATTAACCGTGGTATGATGGGCGCTTGCGCTACCAGCAAGCTCGAAATGACTGTTATTCAGTTCGGTATGCTCGGCCGTGGCACCATCGTTAACAATGAACTTGCCGCCATTAACCGTCGTATACTCTGCTGTGGCACCGCTCGCCAAAGTGAAGGTACCGTTCTCTAGTGTGGTTTTATAAGCACTCGCCTTGTCATTAACCGCGAATTCGCCATCATTGATAGTCGTACGTATCGCTCCCGCACCAGCTTCAACGGTGAAAACACCGCCATTCAGCGTGGTATCTGCTGCGATAGCTTGGCTTTGCAGGGTTAAGTTCCCACCGTTGATGATGGCTTTAGAAATAACAGCTTTATCTTTGGCAGTAATGTCACCTTCACTGACCATATCACTGACAAAAGAATAATCTCCCGCTGTAACCTGGCCGCCTTTGGCAACAATAGCCCCTTCTGATTTGGCTCGTTCAGTCTCACTTATCCCTTTAAGGCTTAACTGACCTTCTGCACCAACATTGGTATTTTTATCCGTACCACCGTTATTTTCCATAATGCCTTTGGTGATAACAGTACTATTTGCCAACGCGCCAAGCGCCAACGTTACGGTGCCATCTTCGCTAATCACGCTGTTAATGATTTCGCCGTCTTTTTCCACATTTTGTGTGCCGCCTGATACTTGGGTATCGACTGCAAAGGTTCCGGTAGCGACGGTTTGTTGCTCAGTGCTGGCAATTTTTTGCTCAAATGCAGGTATATCAATAGTCGTAGTCGTTACTGTCTCTAAATTAGCTAATGCTGCTGCCGCATTGTGCATTTCTGTGGTGCTAGTGGCGAGCTTATCCGCAGCGTCAGTTTTAATATTAATGGCATTAATAGCCTTAAGCCCAATCATATTAAAATCAGCGTCGGCAGACTGATATTTATTGGTTGCGTCATCAGCTACCTGCTGTGCTGCCGCTGCATCCTTGATGGCCTTTTGCGCGGCTTCAGCCTCAGTTTTTTTGGTCGGAGGCGTGCTTGTATCATCAATCAGTTTTTGTAGCTCGTTGTCGAGATCTGGTGTGCTTGCATTCCAATTTGGATCTACAGCTGCAATTGCAGTACTTTTTTTAGTATCAAGCTGTTTTAAGCTATCTTCAGCTTGAGTTTTTTCTTTCTTAGCGTTTTCAACACTTGTCTTAAGAAGAACGGATTTAACATTCAGGACTGCAGCATCAGCTTTTGCCTTGATGTTTGCTTTTTTGGCTTCTTCTTCTGCCTGTTTAGCAACAGCCAGCTCGTTGAACTTAGCTTGTTTATCGGCAAAATAAGCCGCCAGTTTTTCTTTTTGTTCCTGGCTAATTACACCTTGAGTCAGGTAGTTTTGTACCTTAGTCAGAGTATTTTGGCTTGCTTGTTGCCGCTGTGTAACTGCCGTGGCTTTTTGCTCAAGTTCTGGCGAAATAGCTGAGTTATCGTTGGTTAATGACGCAGTAAACAGTGATTTGGCTTCTTCAGCGGTGAACTGGCCCGGTGCTTTGCTATTGAGCGAGGCTGTAAAAGCATCTGCTGCTGCTGCATTGAGTTTGTTTTTGTTGTCTTCGGTATCGTCTTTTGCATAAGCAACAACGGCCTCTAACTGCGTGATATTTTTTTCAAATACACCTTTAAATGAGTCTAGTTCTTTGTTCGCTTGTTCTTTTTGTGCCGGTGCTAATTTAGCAATGCTGGCTTCAATATCCTTAATCTGCTGCTGGTGATCCTGTTGCATTGTTGTAATTTGCGACTCAGCCCGAGTAATCATTTCTGGTGTGATTGTTTGGCCTTCAGGGAAGATGCTTTCCAGCAAGATATCTTCAGGGGCTTTGGTGTTAACCACCGGGGTGTTAGCGGGTATGGAAAAGCTGCCAGCATTGCCCATACCGAGAGTTGCACCGGGTATAAAAGTAGATGTTGATGCAGCAATTGCCCCACCAGATATCAATGATGAGACCAAAATAGATAACGGCAATAAACGTGTGTTTAATGTGTTGCGATGACCCATGGTTTTATATATTCCTATTTACAGATTAATTTAAAAGACGAAATACTCAAGAGGGGTAATAACGACAAAATGTTGGATTAAATATAAAGAAGTAAGCTACCCATTCCTATTTATTAAAATATTAATTCGGGTGGTTTATATTAATTTGATTTTTAATTTTATTTTATTGTGAGGGATTCCTTGTTTTTATGTTGATTTTATTGGTTTTTATTTTATGTTCTGCCTTGTCTTTCATTGGCAGATTGAATAATTTAATTTTTTTAAAAAAATATTAAATAGGTTTTTGGTGTGCGTTGTTTAGAAAGGGCGATATAAATGCGAGCCAATGCGCATTTTTTTATGAAGAGAATGATTTGACTCTTCCCTCCCTATATTCCCTTTCATACCAATGCTATAATCTTGCTATCAGCCAGGGAGCAAGATATGAATCACAATGGTTTGCGTCGGTTAATGTCAGGAATTAAGGGGGGTCGGGCGGCTATATTGCTCGCTGCGGCGTTGTTATTAGCCGCTTGTGATGACAGCAATAATAAGGGCGTGGTCACACCGCCTGCGGCTCAAGCCAGTACCTCGGCGGCAAAAACACCGGCGAGTAAACCCACAGATACGGTGGTACTGGCGGAGCTGGCAAAACGCCATGCTGGTCAGCCGCTCACCTTGCTGGATGCCTCTGAACTGCAACTTGACGGGGCCAGTGCCATGGTGCTGACCTTCTCGCAACCACTGAATCCAAATCAGGACTTCGCCGCACAGGTGCATCTGGTTGATACCGTCAGTGGCAACATCGACGGTGCCTGGGAGCTATCCGATAATCTAATGGAGCTGCGTTTACGCCATCTCAAACCGGAGCGTAAATTGCTGTTGACTGTCGACAGCACGCTGCAAGGGGTAGGTGGCGCGCAACTGGGTGCACAACAACAGCAACAAATCACCACGCGTGATATTAAACCGAGTGTCGGCTTTGCCAGCAAAGGCTCTTTGCTGCCGGGCAAACTGGCGCAGGGCTTGCCGGTGATGGCGCTCAATGTTGATAACGTCGATGTTAACTTCTTTCGCATTAAGCAAAGCAGCCTGGCTAACTTCCTCGCTAACTGGCAGAACCGCAGTGCGCTCTCTAACTGGGAATCGGACGAACTGCTGAAAATGGCTGATTTAGTCTATACCGGCCGTTTTGATCTCAATCCTGCGGTTAATACCCGTGAAAAGCTGTTGCTGCCCTTAGCCGATATCAAGCCGTTACAAGAATCTGGCGTCTATCTGGCTGTCATGCAGCAAGCCGGTCACTACAGCTATACCAATGCTGCTACCCTATTTACCCTGAGTGATATCGGTGTTTCGCTACATAGCTACCATAACCAGATGGATGTGTTCACTCAGGCATTAGCCGGTGGTGCGGCATTGAAAGGCGTGTCACTGCAACTGTTGGATGATAAAGGCCAGGTGTTGACTCAGGCCGAAACCGACGGCAAGGGCCATGCGCAGTTGGAAAAAAACGCTAACGCCAAACTGCTACTCGCCGCGCAAAATGGGCAGACCAGTCTGATCGACCTTAATGCGCCCGCTTTAGATCTGGCCGAGTTTGATATTGCCGGTCCAGAGGGTTTCCAGAAGCAGTTCTTTGTCTTTGGCCCCCGTGACCTGTATCGGCCAGGTGAAACCTTAATTGTTAATGGGTTACTGCGCGATGCTGACGGTAAACCCCTAACAACCCAACCAGTTAAAGTCGATATCCTCAAACCGGATAATCAAGTGGTGCGCAGCTTTACCTGGCAACCACAGGATGGCCTGTATCAATACCAATATGCCATACCTGAAGGTGGCCCAACTGGCGAGTGGTCACTACGCTTGAATGTGGGTGATAACCAGCCACGATTGTACAAATTCAAGGTAGAGGATTTTCTGCCAGAGCGTATGGCGCTCGATATTGCCACCAGTAAAGAACCGATCGCCACTGACAGTGAGGCTAACTTTGCCGTCACTGGCCGTTACTTATACGGTGCCCCGGCCTCGGGCAACCGTCTGCAAGGCCAATTATTCCTGCGCCCACTGCGTGAAGCTGTTGCCACACTGCCCGGTTTTGAATTTGGTTCGATTATCGAAGAGAACCTCTCCCGCACCTTAGATGAGTTTGATACCACCTTAGATAACGAGGGGCAGACAGATATTGCGGTGGATAACAGTTGGCAGCATGCCCAATCGCCGCTGAAATTGATATTACAGGCCAGCTTGTTGGAGTCGGGTGGCCGGCCAGTCACTCGCCGTGCGGAGCAAGCAGTGTGGCCTGCTGAGGCGTTGGTGGGGATTCGCCCGCTGTTCAATAAACAGCAGGTTTATGATTACCGCAGTGACAGCTATAAATCACAGGCGATGGTGGATCAGGATACGCAGGCTGATTTTGAAATTATCTATGCAAATGCCAGCGGCGAAAAACTGGCCGTCAATGGTATTAAAGTGAAGTTGGTACGTGAGCGGCGTGATTACTACTGGCAGTGGTCAGAAAGTGATGGCTGGCAGTCGTTATTTGATAAAAAAGATCTGACTCTGGCAGAGCAAAGCGTGAATATCGCCGCCAACGGGAGCGCTAAAGTCAGTTTCCCGGTGGAGTGGGGCGCATACCGCATTGAGGTGAGTAACCCAGATAATGAATTGATCAGCAGTTCTCGTTTCTGGGCCGGTTACAGTTGGCAGGATAATACCGCTGGCAGTGGTGCGGTGCGTCCTGATCAGGTCAAATTAACATTGGATAAACCCGCTTACCGCCCAGGCGAAAAAGTGAAGTTACATATTGAAGCGCCAGCGGCGGGTAATGGCTATCTGCTGGTGGAATCCAGCGACGGCCCGCTGTGGTGGCAGGAAGTGACTATTCCTGCGGGTGGTGCAGAGGTCGAAGTGCCGATTAACAAAGAGTGGAATCGGCATGACCTGTATCTCAGTGCCACAGTGATTCGCCCCGGTGATAAATCACAACAGGCGACGCCAAAACGAGCGATTGGTTTATTGCATCTGCCGTTGGTGGATGAAACCCGCAAGTTGGCATTGCAATTGGATGCCCCCGAGCGTATCCGGCCCAATCAAACTTTAACGGTAAAAGTGAAGGCCAGCCGCAGTGGCGCGCCGTTACCGGAAAAAGTGCAAGTTTTACTGTCAGCCGTTGACAGCGGGATCTTGAATATTACGGATTACGCCACGCCAGATCCTTACGATGCCTTTTTTGGCCGTAAGCGCTACAGCGCCGATCGCTATGATGTCTATGGGCAATTGATAGAAGGGCAAGGGCGTTTAGCCAGCTTACGTTTTGGTGGTGATGGTGATGAGGAAGATGCGCTGTCCCATGGGGGCAAGAAACCCATTACCGAAGTGACTATTGTAGCGCAGCAAGCCCAACCGGTGACATTAAACGCACAGGGTGAAGGCACCGTTGAGCTGGCGATTCCAGATTTTAACGGTGAGTTACGTTTAATGGCCCAAGCCTGGAGTGATGAAGATTTTGGCAAAGCAGAGTCGAAAGTGGTGGTGGCAGCACCATTGATTGCTCAACTGGCAGCGCCACGTTTTCTGGCCGGTGGCGACAGTACCCAACTGGCTCTGGACTTAAGTAATTTATCTGGTCAGGCACAAACCTTAGCGCTGAAATTGGCCGCCAGTGATTTACTGGCGCTAAATGGCGCGCAAACTCAGTCCGTTACGCTGGCGAACGGTGAGCGTAAAACGGTACTGATCCCGGTTCGGGCGCTGAACGGGTTTGGGCAGGGTGATCTTGGTCTGACGATCAGTGGCATGGTACTGCCAAATGAAGAACTGCCAGATTACCAGCATCATTGGAAAATTGGCGTGCGGCCAGCCTATCCGGCCCAAACGCGCCATTTCGCTAATGTGCTGCGCAGTGGTGAAAGCTGGAGCCTGCCTGAGCAGGCTACGGCGGGATTGAGTGCTGAAACATTGCAAGGTCAACTGCTGATAACCAGCCGCCCACCTCTCAACTTGGCTCGTTATATCAGCGAGTTATACGCCTATCCTTATGGCTGTCTGGAGCAGACAGTCAGTGGACTGTATCCCTCACTGTACAGCAACCATGCACAGTTGACTGCGCTGGGTATTAAGGCCGATAGCGATGAAAAACGGCGACAGACGATTGATGTCGGGATTGAGCATTTGCTCAGTATGCAGCGCTACAACGGCGGCTTTGGTTTGTGGAGCAACGACAGCCCGGAAGAGTTCTGGCTAACCGCCTATGCCACTGACTTCCTCTACCGTGCCAGCCAACAAGGCTACAGCGTGCCTGCGGCGGCACTGACGGCGGCGAATACCCGATTACAGCGTTATTTACAGGATCCTAATCAGGTTGAAATTCGCTACAGCGAGCAAACCAAGCATACCCGCTTTGCGGTGCAAGCCTATGCGGGGCTGGTATTGGCGCAGCAGCAGCAGGCTTCGCTCGGCGCATTACGGCAGTTATATAGCCGTAACAGTGAAGCGCGTTCTGGCTTACCACTGGTGCAGTTGGGTGTGGCATTGAAATTGATGGGCGACATGCCTCGTGCCAAAGAAGCCATCACTCAGGGGCTAAATACCATACGCAGTGATAAGGATTACTGGCTGGAGGATTACGGTAGCCCGATACGCGATGATGCCCTTATTCTGGCACTGTTAACCGACAACAATCTACTGCCGCAAGCACGTGATAGTCGTCTGTTGGCCCTGTCTGATGCCTTGACCAGCCGCAACTACCTATCAACGCAGGAGAGCAATGCTATATTCCTTGCGGGGCGCACCTTGATGAATGGCGCTGAAACGCCGTGGCAGGTTGCTATCGCGCCACAAGCTGAGCCAATTGCGGATAGCGTGACGCTGACCCAAAGTACCGCGTTAAACCAAAACTGGTCGGCATCACAACTGGCTGCGGGGATGCAACTGCAAAATCGGGGTGATACACCATTGTATAGCCGCGTTGCAGTGGTGGGATATCCGCAGCAAACCCCGGCACCATTCAGTAATAATTTGCATATCACCCGGAGTTACATTGGGCTAGATGGCAATCCGTTGCAGTTATCACAACTGAAAAGTGGTGAGTTAGTCTTGGTGCATCTGGATGTTTGGGCCGATAGGCGGGTACCGGATGCGCTGGTGGTTGATTTGCTGCCTGCTGGTCTGGAACTGGAAAACCAGAATCTGGGCGATAGCAGCGCCAGTTTGGGAGAGAGTGCCAGCAGCGTGACTGAGCTATTACAGGATATGCAGCAATCGGATATCAAACATCAGGAGTTTCGTGATGACCGTTATGTCGCTGCCGTCAATGTCGATGGTTACCGTCACACCACGTTGCTCTATCTGGCGCGGGCGGTCACGCCAGGCCTCTACCAGGTACCTGCGCCACAAGTAGAATCGATGTATGTACCCGATTGGCGTGCGCTAGGGAGTACTCCAGCGCAGCTTGAAATCGTTAAGTGAATACTCACTTCCCCTGAGCGACGAAACAGTTGTCGGGGGAAGTAATACGATTCATGCGCAAAAATATCTATTCCCGCTATCGGCGTATGGGCTGGGCGTTGGTGCTTATCTTGGTGTTGTTTCCGGCCACTCTTTGGCTGGCAGATAGACTTTGGCCATTGCCTCTGGCCGAGGTCCAGGTCGCGCGGGTAGTGGTTGGTGAAGATGGTACACCGTTATGGCGTTTTGCCGATGCTGACGGCGTATGGCGTTATCCGGTGACGTTGAGTCAGGTTTCGCCGTATTATCTACAAGCACTGCTCACTTTTGAAGACCGCTGGTTTTACTCTCATCCCGGGGTAAACCCATTGGCGCTAGCGCGTGCCGCCTGGCAGGATCTGCGCGCTGGTAAGATACTTTCAGGTGGCAGCACGCTATCTATGCAGGTTGCCCGCTTGATCGACCCACATCCGCGCACGTTAGCTGGCAAATTGCGTCAAGTCTGGCGTACTTTTCAGTTGGAATGGCATTTTTCCAAAGTTCAAATTCTCGAAATCTACCTTAATCGCGCTCCATTTGGTGGCACCCTACAAGGGATTGGCGCTGCCAGTTGGACCTATTTAGCTAAGCCGCCCTCTCAATTAACCGCGGCAGAAGCCGCATTGCTGGCAGCATTACCGCAAGCCCCTAGTCGGCTACGTCCCGATCGCTATCCTCTACGGGCAAAGGCTGCTCGAGACAAAGTGTTAACCCGACTGGCGGATTATCAGGTTTGGACAGCAAAGGATGTGGCTGATATTAAACAAGAAGAGGTCTGGCTGGCACCGCGTCAGATGCCACAATTGGCTCCTTTACTGGCTCGCCGTTTAACCAGTGGTAATCAGCGCGAAGTGATCCACACCACACTTGATACCGGATTACAGCGCCAATTGGAAGATATGGCGGCGAGTTGGCGTCATCAATTACCTGAGAAAACCTCGCTAGGCTTGCTGGTGGTTGACCATACCACGATGAAGGTGCGTGCTTATCTTGGGTCGGTGGATTTTCAGGACAACAGCCGCTTTGGTCATGTGGATATGGTCAGTGCATGGCGCTCACCGGGGTCGACACTCAAACCTTTCCTGTATGCCATGGCACTGGATGACGGCCTGATCCATGCTGAATCTCTGCTTCAGGACGTGCCACGTCGCTTTGGTGATTACCGGCCTGGCAATTTTGATACCGGATTCCATGGGCCGGTCAGTGCTAGTGAAGCTCTGGTGCGTTCGCTGAATTTACCGGCGGTTCAATTACTGGAAGCCTACGGCCCAAAACGTTTTACCGCCAATTTACGCAATGGTGGTCTGAACTTACGTTTCCCCTCTCACAGTGAACCCAGTCTGGCGGTCATTTTAGGCGGAACCGGTTCACGGTTGGATCAATTGGTTGCCGCGTATAGCGCTTTCGCCCGTGGCGGAATGGCAGCAACATTGCGTTTTGAACCGCAGCAACAAATACAAGAACGGCGACTATTCTCACCGGGAGCGGCATGGATTACCCGGCGCATTATGGCCGGTGAAGCCAGACCATTACCGGATGACATTTTGCCAGCTACCGTGCCACTGGCATGGAAAACCGGTACCAGCTACGGCTATCGTGATGCTTGGGCTATTGGCATCAATGCGCGTTATACAATAGGCGTGTGGGTGGGGCGTCCAGATGGCACTCCGGTTGCCGGGCAGTTTGGTTATGCTACTGCGATACCGATACTTAATCAGGTCAATAACCTGTTGATGGCAGGGTTACAGCAAAGCATTCGCAGGTTACCGTCAGATCCAAGGCCATCGTCAGTCAGTCGGGAAGAGATTTGTTGGCCGGGTGGGCAACCGCTAGCGGTTGGTGATAGCAACTGTCGACAGCGGCGTCAAAGCTGGGTGCTCGATGGCACTGTACCGCCCACACTGACCGCACCCGGCCAGGAAAATATGCAGGGTAGTCAACTCAGTATCTGGCTAAATCAGCAAGGCGAGCGGGTTGCCGCGGATTGCTTAGGAGCCAAGCCAACGCAAGTGGCCTTGTGGCCACTGCCACTGGAGCCATGGTTGCCACTGGCTGAACGGCGTAATCAACGGTTACCCGCAGCAAGCCAGCAATGTCCACCGCAAGGGGAAGGCAGTGCTGCGCCATTGCTGATTTTAGGTATACGTGATGGTGCTGTAGTTAAGCGCTTACCTGGTCATAATAGCCTTGATCTGCGCCTGGTGGCGCAAGGCGGGAGAGGTCAACATTGGTGGTTCCTCAATGGGGAGCAGGTGGCGGTAACCGAGAATAATCAGTCATGGGTACAAAGCTTATCTGTGCCGGGCGGCTATCAGCTTAATGTATTGGATGAAAGTGGCCAGGTGGGTAATATAATGTTCCGTATGGAATAGTCATACTGATAAAACTAATTAATAACAATGGCTAATTAATTTTTGTATTTATCATTAAAATAACATCCCTGTGATAAATAAAATGATATCAATGCTTTTATTAGCCAGATAAAGTAATTACATCATGGTTTTTAGCTCTGCTACTTATTGCTGGGGATTATTAGATGAACCATAATTACTTAATGATATTTTTTCACGCTAATATTAACTGAAAACGTTTCTGCTCAACAGGGAAAAGTGTGTTTCTTTGCTAATAATAACTATACGGGGAAATCAATTTGCGCGGGGCAGGGGCAAGAAGTAAGTGATCTTAAGGATGAATGGAATGACAAAATATCATCTATTTTTGTTCCCTCAGGTATGATTGTCACGGTTTATGAAAATAATGATTTCTCAGGAAAATTATTGACATTTAGAGATGATGTTGATTTATTTTCCTCTCGCAGTTGGGCTGATTTAAATAATGAGATTAGTTCCTTTAGAGTTCGAAGCGCTGCCTGTTTTTATGAGCAAGATGACTTTTTAGGTGAATCAATTTGCCTCTCTGGTAACGAGTACGTTGATCTGTTTAATAATACTGATCGCCGTAGGAAACAATCACATGTTTTAAACCCACTTAATGATCAAATTAGTTCGATAAAACTACCGCAAAATACCCAAGTGACAGTTTATAAAAATGATAACTATAGTGGTGATTATTTTACTCTGACTGATGATTACTTAACTTTTGACTTAAAAAAAATAGGCATGGATAATGGAATTAGCAGTATTCATGTTTCTCAGCAAGAATATTTTATTTGCGATCAATATTGTGCTGTAAAAGATAGAGTTATTATCCCGATACAATACACCTTTGGTCGATATTGGGGTGATGAACGAATAGGTCCAAAACAAGCTTTGGTCAGTTTTGATTTGAATGATCAAGGTGATTATTCTATAGAAATAATCGGCGGTGGTATATTTAAAATAAGAGATCGTGAGGTTTTTTTTATTCATGAAAGCAGAAATAATAGTTCTATATTCAAATTGAGCAATGAAAGCGATACATTGTCAATGTTATCGACATTTAATGGTGGCTATTTCGAAGTTCAATTTATGGAGTCTATTGGTGAACAGGTAGTCTATTACTATCCACTGATCACCTATTTGTTTGATGCGGATAAAACGAGTGTTGAGTTTTTTATTAATAACGCAAATGAAACTCAACCATTAATTATAAATAAAATAGTGTTGACGGCTGAAAAAAATAAAAGTAGGGCAGGGCGAAGTCTGGTTGGAAAAACCGCTTGTTGGTTAGTTCCCCTGCTTAATATTTATAATTATGTTATCCAAGGGCGGTGTAATCAGGTAGACCGGTTTGTCACTAATGCTTATGATTTTTTCAATGGCGATAACAATAAGATATTACAAGTATCCGGTTCTTCGAAGCCCTTCCCTAAATTAATGACGAATGAAGCGTTGTCTGCTGATGTTTTTTTGACGGAGTTGTCAACTGAGCCGGTCGGTATATTGACTCAAATTAATTCTGATATGAACGGTAAATCATTGACAGTACCGGCCAGTGCACGGGCCTGTAAAGTTTCAATGAAAGATGAAGTGCTCCCTCATTTACGCTTTCGCCGCCAGCTTATTCCCCCCTGCATTGATTGGACATTGAATATTTTGACTGATTTTACACTGCTCTTTGGTGACAGTCTTGATAGTTGGAACGCTGAAAATTTTGGTCGGGTTATTGCGCGGATTATCAGCTCAGGTGATACCGGCTATGCGGCATTAGATACAGCGACCGATGCGCGGTTTATTGAAAGTGTCCGAACCTATATCGCGGAGAATATTGATAATATCGCCCTGTTAAAGACAGCATTTGATTTTTCACAACTTAGCTATGCTGTTTATTTACATCACAATAATCTGGATTTTAATGTCGAAACACCACAAGTAGCACAGCTACTACCTCAAGGGCGCTATGAGTTGGCACTGCAAAATTTCGAGTTTGTCGAAACCATCCCCAGAAGACGGCAACACAATCAATGGCTAGAACAGCCTGAAATGCACTTTGATATTGAAATCATTAGCGGCGCAACCGAAGGCACGCTGGCTGCCAGGCAACATGTCCTCGCGGATATCGAAGAATGGCAACGGCGCTACAGTGAGGCCGCGCAGACCTTAAAAAGCGCAACGAATATTGAAAATATTGGCAATCTCAATCCGTATGAGGGGATGGATGTGGTTATTTCTGCCTCGAATTTGGTGAGTGACGTGGTGCTGAGTTGGCTAATAACACCCCGTGATGATTATATCTATGTGATCGTTCGTCTATCAGGAGAGGTTATTAGCATCACGCTGGCCGTTGATATTAATGAGTTTGATGTTGGTGTCGCCGGCTCGCTGACTCATCCAGCTTATGTGCTATATCCAACGGCTGAAGGCGTTATCAGAGGCGCAGGTACAGCGGCTATCAGAGCATTAGCCGACTATTTAGCCAAAAAAGGGAAACGCGCACTGGTATCGGATGTGATCAGCCAACCTTCAGCCATTGTGAAAAAGAAGGTGGGCTTTCAATTTATCAATGAACTTTGATATTAATAACGTTTTACCTGCAAAGCACTGCGAGTATGGCAAACGGTTTTTTATACAAAGTGTGAGTTGTACGCAAAAATGAGTAATTAAGATAAATATTTTTTAATGAAATGTTGTGATTCCCGTATGCAAGCGTTAATCGCGCACTTATAATCGGCGGCCACTGTACAGGGGTCGGCATAATTTTGTAGTAAAGGAACCGTTCGCCAGCCAAGTTTATATCCTTATTTAGGGTAGTTAGCGGGGCGGGTTCCACGTCCGGTCAATATTAGAAATTCAATAGAGGTTATCATGGCTTTAGAACGTACTTTCTCCATCATCAAACCCAATGCTGTTATCAATAACGACATTGGTGCTATTTATGCGCGTTTTGAAAGTGCTGGTTTCGAAATCATTGCTGCAAAAATGCTGCGCCTGACCAAAGAACAAGCAGAAGGTTTTTACGCAGAACATAAAGGCCGCCCGTTCTTCGATGGTTTGGTTGAATTTATGACCTCTGGCCCAATTATGGTACAAGTTCTGGAAGGTGAGAATGCCGTTCAGCGCCACCGTGATATCATGGGGGCAACTAATCCAGCTAACGCACTAGCAGGCACTCTGCGTGCTGACTTTGCCGACAGTTTTACCGCTAACGCAGTACACGGTTCTGATGCGGTTGAATCAGCTCAGCGTGAAATTGCCTATTTCTTCGCTGCGGATGAGATTATTTCTCGTCGCTAATGAGTTGATTCTGTGTAGAAATGGCCAGGATTTAATCAACTGAAACAATAAAGTTGCCCGGACGCCTTTCCAATCATGGAATCCATGCTCTAAAATTCGTACAATGCCGCGCCCCGGTGGAGACATCTCTCCCGGGGCGTTCTATTATTTATTTATCGCCGTTTCGAAAGCCTATCCGGTTTAACACGCAGCGCCGTAAAGTGTAACAACGAGGCCACGACAACTCATGTCTGAACAATTATTAACTTCATCAGCACCAATTGATGCTGTCCCTACGCCAGACAACGCGCCCGCCATTGCCGCGCCCGTCACTGGCAAAATTAATTTGCTCGACTTAAATCGCCAGCAAATGCGCCAATTCTTTGCTGAAATGGGCGAGAAGCCTTTCCGTGCAGATCAGGTCATGAAGTGGATATATCACTATTGCTTTGATGATTTCGAGCAAATGACCGACATTAATAAAGTGCTACGCGCCAAATTGCAGCGGGTAGCAGAAATCCGTGCACCGGAAGTGACTGAAGAGCAGCGATCAACTGATGGCACCATTAAATGGGCCATCAAAGTGGGTGATCAGCAAGTTGAAACCGTCTATATCCCAGAAGGCGACCGCGCAACGCTGTGTGTGTCATCTCAGGTAGGCTGCGCACTGGAGTGTAAATTCTGCTCCACGGCACAACAGGGCTTTAACCGTAACCTGCGGGTATCGGAAATCATCGGTCAGGTATGGCGTGCGGCCAAAATTATCGGCGCAGTAAAAGCCACCGGTATCCGCCCAATCACCAATGTGGTGATGATGGGGATGGGTGAACCTTTGCTCAATCTGAATAACGTGGTGCCGGCCATGGATATCATGATGGATGACTTTGGTTTCGGCTTATCTAAACGCCGTGTGACCTTGTCTACTTCCGGCGTGGTTCCGGCGTTGGACAAGCTGGGTGATATGATTGATGTGGCGTTGGCTATCTCATTGCACGCGCCGACCGATGATATCCGCGATGAAATCGTGCCAATCAATCGTAAATACAATATTGAAACCTTCCTGGCTGCGGTACGGCGTTATTTGGATAAATCCAAAGCCAATGGCGGGCGGGTTACCGTCGAATACGTTATGCTGGATCACATCAATGACAGCGTGGAACAAGCTCATCAACTGGCGGAATGTCTGAAAGACACACCATGTAAGATTAACTTGATCCCATGGAACCCGTTCCCTGGCGCACCTTATGGCCGTAGTTCAAACAGCCGGGTGGATCGTTTTTCTAAGGTATTGATGGAATATGGTTTTACCACCATTGTTCGTAAAACGCGTGGTGACGATATAGATGCTGCATGTGGGCAGTTAGCGGGTGAGGTGATTGACCGCACCAAGCGTACCTTGAAAAAGAAAATGGCCGGTGAACCTATCGCTATTAAGACAGTCTGATTGAAAGTATTGATTTGTTCTATATAACTAATTGTTATTTAACTTATAATTTGTTAGATGCTCAATACTGAAAAAGCTATACCCTAAATAATTCAAGTCGTGAGTATTGCGAACGTGCATGACGCTTGAGGTATGACGGGTATCTTCACATATAAGGACAATTGAGAAAGCATGAAGCTGACAAGACTGTGGAGAGTTTGCCTGATTGCGACCGTATTGGCTGGTTGTTCCGGTTCATCGCCGGAAAAGGTTAGCCAACCCGCCGCCGGGCAGACGCGTTTACAACTGGGTTTAGAGTATTTGGCGCAGGGTGATCTTAATGCCGCGCGGCAGAATTTTGAGAAGGCTGTAGAGGCTGATCCACAGGATTATCGCGCTCAATTGGGTATGGCGTTTTACGAACAACGTATCGGTGAAAACAGTGCCGCAGAGCAGCGTTATCAGCAAGCGATGAAACTGGCACCTGGAAATGGCACGGTACTGAATAATTACGGTGCGTTTCTGTGTGGTTTAGGGCAGTATGTACCGGCCCAACAACAGTTTAGCGCAGCAGCGCTGCTGCCCGATTACGGTCAGGTGGCAGATAGTCTGGAAAACGCTGGATATTGCTTTTTACGGGCCAATCAAAATGACCAGGCTCGGATACTGTTGAGTCGGGCATTGAAGTATGATCCTGATAAAGGTGAGCCGCTGCTTGCAGAAGCTCAAAGGCATTTTGGAGAAGGGAATCGCGCTCAGGCGCAACTATTACTGGATGTTTACCAACATACACTTCCGGCCAGTGCTGAAAGTTTATGGTTACAAATTCGTTTCGCCGCGCTAGCAGGCCGTCAAGATAGTGTTCAACGCTATGGCAAGCAGCTTGCGCGAAGTTTTCCACAATCCAAACAGTACCAGCATTTTCTAGCTAATGAATACTGAAGCCTCCCAAGATCAAACAGTTCCAGAGACGACAGGTGTGCGCCTGCGTCAAGCCCGCGAAGCTCTAGGGCTAACTCAGCAGACGGTTGCAGAACGTCTGTGTCTGAAGGTATCCACAATCCGTGATCTTGAGGAGGATAAAGCGCAAGCTAATCTCGCCTCAACATTCCACCGTGGTTACATTCGTTCTTACGCCAAATTGGTTCACCTCCCTGAAGATGAACTGTTACCCATGTTGGAAAAACAAGCACCAATCAGGGCAACAAAAGTGGCCCCAATGCAAAGTTTTTCATTGGGGAAAAAGCATAAAAAACGTGATGGCTGGTTGATGAGTTTCACCTGGCTTATTGTGTTGGTTGTGCTGGGGTTGACAGGAGCATGGTGGTGGCAAAATCATCAGGCGCAGCAAGCAGAGATAGCCACTATGGCTGATCAATCCTCTGCCCAGCTGTTGCAAAATGGCGGGCAATCTGTGCCGCTGTCTGATGAGAATAGCGATCCTAACGCGCCGACCGATACCCAGGCTCCGATTGCGAATAGTCAGCCTGCCTCTACACCTACGGCAAGTGGTACTGCACCGGTAACAAACAGTACAGCACCTGTGGATACGGTAAATAACCGT
Source organism: Yersinia sp. 2541 StPb PI (assembly GCF_052217145.1). NCBI lineage: Bacteria > Pseudomonadati > Pseudomonadota > Gammaproteobacteria > Enterobacterales > Yersiniaceae > Yersinia > Yersinia sp. 2541 StPb PI. Next base: position 1,220,030 of record NZ_JAZGQB010000001.1, read on the forward strand.
GTCGAGACAGCAACTAATCAGGGAGCGACTCCGGCGGAGTCTGTGGTCGTTTCCCCGAGTCAGGCAGTTGTGCCTGATGCTTCTACCGCGCAATCACCACTACCTACAGCAGACGCTGGGGTAAATGGTGCGGCATCATCTGTGGGTTCATTGGTAATGAACTTCAAAGCTGATTGCTGGTTACAGGTTGTTGATGCGAGTGGAAAAACATTGTTTAGCGGTATCCAAAAAGGAGGCGCGACCCTCAACCTATCGGGGAAATCCCCTTATAAACTGACTATCGGTGCACCTGGTGCGCTGACAATCACATATCAGGGTAATCCGGTTGATTTGAGTAAGTTTATTAAGGCTAATCGCGTAGCCCGCCTGACTGTCGGTGTAGAGTAATATTGTGGTTTTGACAAACTATGTTGTGGTTCAGCTAAACCGCCACTGTAGTTTTGAAAAACTGCTTTGTTGTATAAACTACACGACTGTAAAGGAGAGTGTGTAATGCATAACGAACCCCCAATTATCCGACGTAAATCTACCCGGATTTACGTCGGTAAAGTGCCAATTGGTGATGGTGCGCCGATTGCAGTGCAATCGATGACCAATACTAAAACCACGGATGTTGCTGCGACTGTTGCCCAAATCGTAGCATTGCAACGTGTTGGTGTGGATATCGTGCGAGTCTCAGTACCCACCATGGAAGCGGCTGAGGCGTTTAAATTAATCAAGCAGCATAAAGACGTCATTGTGCCGCTGGTTGCCGATATTCATTTTGACTACCGTATCGCCCTGAAAGTGGCTGAGTACGGTGTTGATTGCTTGCGTATTAACCCCGGTAATATTGGCAACGAAGCCCGTATCCGAGACGTGGTTGCTAGCGCTCGCCACTACAACATCCCTATCCGTATCGGTATCAATGGTGGATCGCTGGAGAAAGATATTCAGGAGAAATACGGTGAACCTACGCCGGAAGCCCTGCTTGAATCCGCGATGCGGCATGTCGACATTCTTGACCGCCTCAATTTTGATCAGTTTAAAGTCAGTGTTAAAGCCTCAGATGTTTTCCTGGCGGTAAACTCCTATCGTTTGTTAGCCAAAAAAATCGACCAACCTTTGCATTTGGGTATTACCGAAGCGGGTGGTGCGCGCAGTGGTTCAGTTAAATCTGCCATTGGATTAGGTTTGTTGCTGTCTGAAGGTATTGGCGATACGTTGCGTATCTCGCTGGCGGCTGATCCGGTTGAAGAAGTCAAAGTCGGTTTCGATATTCTTAAATCTTTGCGTATCCGTGCCCGTGGGATTAACTTTATCGCTTGCCCAACATGCTCGCGCCAAGAGTTTGACGTTATCGGTACTGTGAATGCTTTAGAACAGCGGTTAGAAGATCTGATTACACCTATGGATGTCTCTATCATCGGTTGTGTGGTCAATGGCCCGGGTGAGGCTTTAGTGTCGACTATCGGTGTGACCGGTGCTCATAACAAAAGCGGTTTCTACGAAGATGGTGTTCGTCAAAAAGAACGCTTTGATAACAAAAATATGATTGACCAGTTGGAAGCCAAAATTCGGGCTAAAGCATCAATGCTTGATGCTAATAATCGGATTGTTATCAATCAATTGGATGATGAATAAACATCGTTGGTCATGGGTTGTCGGTCAGCACAAAAGCGGGTTTTAGCCCGCTTTACATTGCGCCTGTAGGGGTAACAAGTTGTCATCATTGAATATATGGGTGGCAAGCCTCTATAATCGGCTTTATTTTTTGCACCATGCCCAAAGTAATTAGAGTGGCTGCGAACGGCGCTGCTGCTTCAAGTAAATAGGGTATAAAACTACAGAGAACAGACGTGGCAAAGAACATTCAAGCCATCCGTGGTATGAACGACTACCTGCCAGCCGATACGGCAGTATGGCAGCGCATTGAAAGTATCTTGAAGCAAGTACTTGCAGGCTACGGTTATAGCGAAATTCGCATGCCGATTGTAGAGCAGACCCCGTTATTCAAGCGCGCGATCGGTGAAGTCACCGACGTGGTTGAAAAAGAGATGTATACCTTTGATGATCGCAATGGCGAAAGTCTGACACTGCGTCCTGAGGGAACCGCAGGGTGTGTACGTGCAGGTATTGAACATGGTCTGCTGTACAATCAGGAACAGCGTCTGTGGTACATCGGTCCGATGTTCCGCTATGAGCGCCCACAGAAAGGCCGCTATCGTCAATTCCATCAGTTGGGTGCGGAAGTTTTCGGTCTGCAAGGGCCGGATATTGATGCCGAATTAATTTTGCTGACTGCCCGGTGGTGGCGTGCTTTAGGTATCTCAGAGCATGTGCAACTTGAACTGAACTCCATTGGATCATTGGATGCGCGTGCTGATTACCGTGAAGCGCTGGTGACTTTCCTCGAGCAACACGTTGAGGTACTGGACGAAGATTGTAAGCGCCGGATGTACAGTAATCCGCTGAGAGTGCTGGACTCCAAAAATCCCGATGTTCAATTGCTGCTAAATGATGCGCCTAAGCTATCTGAATATCTGGATGAAGAGTCAAAACAACATTTTGCAGGTCTGTGTGAACTTTTAGACCAGGCCAGCATCCCATATACCGTCAATGAGCGTTTAGTTCGTGGTTTAGATTATTATAACCGTACGGTATTTGAGTGGGTCACCAATAGCTTGGGCGCCCAGGGCACTGTGTGTGCCGGTGGGCGTTACGACGGTTTGGTTGAACAACTCGGTGGGCGTGCAACGCCTGCGGTTGGTTTTGCCATGGGCCTTGAGCGTTTGGTTCTGTTAGTGCAGGCCGTAAATGCTGACTTCCAGGTACCAGCGACAGTAGATGTTTATGTCATTTCGTCTGGTCAGGATACGCAAAGTGCTGCAATGCTACTTGCTGAGAACCTGCGTGATGCCATGCCAACGCTGAAATTAATGACCAATTACGGCGGTGGTAATGTCAAAAAGCAATTTACCCGCGCTGATAAGTGGGGTGCCCGTGTTGCATTAATGCTTGGCGAAAGCGAAGTAGCAGCACAGCAAGTGGTCGTAAAAGATTTGCGAAATGGTGAACAAGAAACGCTGGCGCAAGCGGATGTTGCTGCGCGTCTGGCTTTGATGTTGGGTTAAGGAGAGAGACACCGTGGAAGTCTATACCACTGAAAATGACCAGGTTGATGCAGTGCGCCGTTTCTTTAGTGAGAATGGTAAAGCGCTGGCCGTGGGTGTGGTGCTCGGGATTGGTGCATTAGTGGGTTGGCGTTACTGGCAGAGTCATCAGAACACTGTCTTGACGGAAGCCTCCTCTGCCTATCAGCAAGCCAGTGATGCTTTGTCAGCTAACAGTGCTGATGGTGTTGCTCTTGCTGAAAAATTTGTTCAGGGCAATAGCAATAACTACGGCGTACTGGCCGGGTTAGAGCTGGCTCATCACTTTGTTGAGCTAAATGAGTTTGATAAAGCGGCGCAACAACTCACTCAGGCGCTGGGTCAGACCAAAGATGAAAATCTGTTGTCACTGATTAATTTGCGTCTTGCACGTCTGCAATTGCAATTGAAGAAACCAGACGACGCATTGAAAACGCTGGATGCGGTGCAGGGTGATGGTTGGACTGCGATGGCTCAGGATGTCCGTGGCGATGCGCTATTGAGTAAAGGTGATACCGCAGGTGCGCGAGCTGCTTACAGCAAAGGCGTCGAATCAAATGCTTCTCAGGCGCTGCAAGCTTTGCTGCGCATGAAATTGAATAATTTGTCCAGCTAAGGGGTATTCCCATGCAATTGCGTAAAACACTCTTAGTAGGACTGGTATCTGTTGCCCTATTGAGCGGTTGTTCACTGTTTAACAGTGAAGAAGATGTGGTTACCATGTCACCACTGCCAAAAATTGAGAATCAATTCACACCAACTAAAGTGTGGAGTACCTCAGTAGGTGGTGGTGTCGGTGATTATTACTCCCATTTGCGCCCAGCCTGGCAGGGGACGACTGTCTTTGCCGCCGACCGTAAAGGCTTGGTGAAAGCCATGGACGCCGACAGCGGTAAGCAAATCTGGCAAACCGATTTGTCTGAAAAAACCAACTTCCTTTCCAGCAACCGTTCTGCAATGTTATCTGGTGGCGTCACTGCATCAGGTGCCCATGTGTATGTCGGCAGCGAGAAAGCGGTAGTTTATGCGCTTAATTCCGATGATGGTCAGGTTGCATGGCAGACCGTGGTGGCGGGTGAAGCATTATCTCGTCCGGTTGTCAGCGATGGGGTGGTACTGATCCATACATCAAATGGCATGCTGCAAGCACTGAATGAATCAGACGGTGCGATTAAGTGGACATTAAACCTCGATACACCAGCGCTGTCTCTGCGCGGTGAATCTGCACCAGCAGTCGCATTCGGTGCAGCGATTGTCGGTGGTGACAATGGCCGCGTCAGTGCGGTAATGATGGAACAGGGCCAGTTGATCTGGCAACAGCGTATTTCCCAAGTGACAGGTACCACTGAAATTGACCGCCTGAACGACGTTGATACCACGCCTGTGGTTGTTGATGGTGTGGTTTATGCTTTGGCATACAATGGTAACTTGACTGCATTAGATCTGCGTTCCGGCCAGATCCTGTGGAAGCGTGAAATGGGATCAGTGAATGACATCATTGTCGACGCGGGTCGCATTTATCTGGTCGATCAAAATGACCGAATTGTTGCGCTGAAAACAGATGGCGGTATAACCCTTTGGAGTCAAAGCGATTTATTACATCGTAACTTGACAGCTCCTGTGATGTATAATGGGTATCTGGTTGTAGGTGATGCCGAAGGTTATCTGCACTGGGTGAATACCGATGATGGCCGTTTTGTAGCTCAGCAGAGCGTAGACAGCTCCGGCTTCCTGAGTGCGCCAGTGGTTGCCAGCGATAAGTTGCTGGTTCAGGCGAGAGGCGGCACGGTATACGCGTTCACCCGTTAATCCTGATTTAGTGCCTGTTTAACAGGCCAATAATAGGTCAATACCCAAAGTTATTGGTGTTGCAGCAAGGCAGCAAACGAATGAACCCTAATGAACTGATACCGTCAGTTATTCGGGTTAGTGAATGCCGCTAATATCGCAGCAACGTTCAAAACGCAGGGTTTTAAGCGGCTCCTGAGATTCAGGGGCCGTTTGTCTTCTAAAAACTGCGCTGTTGCAGGTTTGGTACAGCGCTGTAATGATTTGAAAATTAAGTAATGAGGCTTCAACAATGATACCTGTCATCGCGCTGGTCGGGCGCCCGAATGTGGGTAAATCCACTCTATTTAACCGTTTAACGCACACCCGTGATGCGTTAGTTGCGGACTTTCCCGGGCTAACGCGTGACCGTAAATATGGTCGTGCCGAGGTCGAGGGGCATGAGTTTATTGTTATCGATACCGGAGGTATTGATGGCACAGAAGATGGCGTAGAAACCAAGATGGCAGGTCAATCGTTATTGGCGATTGAAGAGGCCGATATTGTCCTGTTTATGGTTGATGCCCGCGCAGGCTTGATGCCTGCGGATCAGGGGATTGCCCAGCATCTGCGCAGTCGTGAAAAAGCGACTTTCCTGGTTGCCAACAAAACTGATGGTATTGATCCAGATACTGCTACAGCAGATTTCTATTCATTGGGCTTAGGTGAAGTTCATGCTATCGCGGCGTCCCATGGTCGTGGTGTGACTCAGTTGATTGAAGATGTTATGGCACCTTATATGGATGCCGTAGAGTCTGAAGTTGAATTGACCGATGAAGAAGCGAATGCGGCTTATTGGGCCGCACAGGAAGCTGAGGACGACGCTGTTCCTGAAGATGACGCAGAAGATGATTTTGATCCACGGACTCTGCCAATCAAACTGGCAATTGTCGGGCGTCCTAATGTAGGTAAGTCCACACTAACCAACCGCATTCTCGGTGAAGATCGGGTGGTGGTTTATGATATGCCGGGCACCACGCGTGACAGCATTTATATTCCTATGACCCGCGATGAGCGTGAATATATCCTGATTGATACTGCGGGTGTGCGTAAACGCGGCAAAATCACCGAAACGGTGGAAAAATTCTCAGTAATTAAAACCTTGCAGGCAATCGAAGATTCCAATGTTGTACTGTTGGTTATTGATGCTCGTGATGGTATTTCGGATCAGGACCTGTCGCTGTTGGGCTTTATTCTCAATAGTGGGCGCTCACTTGTTATTGCGGTGAACAAATGGGATGGCATGACAGAAGAAGCGCGTGCGCAGGTTAAAGATATGCTGGATCTGCGTCTTGGCTTTGTCGATTTTGCGCGGATTCACTTTATCTCAGCCTTACATGGCAGTGGCGTGGGTAATCTGTTTGAATCTATTCAAGAAGCCTATGACTGCTCAACCAAACGTGTGGGCACTTCCTTACTGACCCGCATTATGCAGATGGCCGAAGAAGACCATCAGCCTCCTTTGGTGCGTGGCCGTCGCGTCAAATTGAAGTATGCCCATGCTGGGGGTTACAACCCGCCGATTGTCGTAATCCACGGCAACCAGGTTACTGACCTGTCGGATTCGTATAAACGCTACCTAATGAATTACTTCCGTCGTTCACTAAAAGTAATGGGTACGCCAATTCGCATACAGTTTAAAGAGGGCGAAAACCCATTCGCGGGTAAGCGCAATCCATTAACACCAAATCAGATGCGTAAACGTAAACGTTTGATGTCGCACCTGAAAAAAGGTAAGTAGTAACAGCAAAGCGCGGGCATTCCGCGCTTTTTGCACATTTAACGACCGCCGTCAGTAAAACGCAGCTTTGGCCGCTTAACCGTAAACAAAGGGAGTTGAAAGTCAGTCATGTCTTGGGAAACCTGGAGTTTTGCATTTAGTGTTACGATGCCTAACTTGCTGATGATGTTACTCGGTGTGCTGTTACGGCGCTTTGGCTTGATGGATGATCGTTTCTGCGATGGTGCCACCAAGCTGGTCTTCAATCTCGCCCTCCCTTGTCTGCTGTTTTTTAGTGTCGCGACCAATCATGTCAGCTTATTGGATAACCTACCCTTGGTTGTTTATGGCGCTATTGGTACGTTGGTGACCTTCTTGCTGTTGGAAGTCGCCGCCAAGTGGTTGGTAAAAGACCCAAAAGAGCGTGGTGTATTCGTGCAGGGAGGGTTCAGAGCCAATACCGCTATCGTGGGGTTGGCTTTTGCCATGACGGCATATGGTGCCGAAGGGGTGGCACTCGGCTCGATGTATCTGACGGTGACAGTGATTTTATTTAATATGCTGTCGGTGATCACCCTGACTCGCAGTCTGCAAGCTGGGCAGGGCGGCAAAATCAGTAAATTGGCACTGTTACGCAGTATTGTGACTAATCCGCTGATAATTGGGCTACTGTGCGGTTTACTCTACGCACAAACGCAATTACCTCTTCCTCAGGTGATTGTCCAGACGGGGAGTTATATCTCTGCTTTGGCATTACCATTGGCTCTGTTGTGCACCGGAGCGAGCCTCGACTGGCACGCGATGTTCCGTTCTTCCAATGTGGCAGCGTTATCTTCAACAGCTAAATTATTTGTGGTGCCAATATTGATGACCGTTGGTGGCTTGTTGATGGGCTTTCGTGGGGCGACATTAGGGATTATATTTCTGTTCTCTGCCACCCCAACGGCGGCTGGCAGTTATGTTATGACCCGCGCCATGGGAGGCAATGCCACCCTGGCAGCGAATATCATTGCCATCACCACGGTCGGTTCATTCTTTACCACCGCGCTGGGGATTTACTTCCTACGATCGCTCGGGGTGATGTAGTTTTTAAGGAGAAGTCGATGGATGCATTATGCCCGGTTTGCCAAAAACTGATGACCGAAGTAAGTGGCCACTTTCATTGCTCTAATTGCCATGGCAACTATCAGCAACAGGCGGAGTGCCCTGATTGCGTCAAACCGTTGCAGGTACTGAAGGCGTGTGGCGCGATTGATTATTTCTGCCAGCACGGTCACGGACTCATTTCGAAAAGCCGCGTTCACTTTAGTTACTTGCCGACGATTTGACTGGCAGCAATTGAGCCAGGCGGCGTTACTCTTTTGCCGCTTTCCGTTGACGAGCCTTCTTCGCCACATTGATTTGGGTGATTTCACTTTCTACCCAACCGTCCTGCAATCGGGTGGTCAGCTTATCACCAGCCTGCACCTGCTTAGTGGTTTTCAGCACTACCCCAGCCGGAGTCTGCGTGACACTGTAGCCACGGGCCAAGGTTGCTAATGGGCTGACGGCCTCTAACTGCGAGCAGGCGATACCAAAACGCTGCCGGTAACCATTAAGCTGGCGCTCTAATGCCTGGCGCAAACGGTATTCCTGCTGCTGTACTTGTTGGCTGTAACGGTGAATTTGCCCTTGCGGTTGCACTTGCGCGAGGCGCTGCTGGAGCCTTTCGGTGCGCCGGCTTAACCAGCGGATTTGGTTTTGCGCGCTCTCTTCCAGACGGCGTTGCAGCTTTAATAACAGGGTCTGCTGACGTGCCAGTCGCAAATGTGGGTGTTGTTGCTGTAAACGGTGTTCAAGGCGGGTGAATTGCTGGCCGCGCTGTGCCAGATAATAATCCATCGCCATTTCCATCCGCTGCTGCTGTCCTTGAATTTGCCTGACCAGCTCAATCTGGTTACGGCTCACTAATTCTGCGGCAGCAGACGGTGTTGGCGCCCGCAAGTCAGCAACAAAATCAGCAATAGTGATGTCGGTTTCATGGCCGACTGCACTGACTATTGGGATGTGGCTATTGAAAATAGCGCGGGCGACCCGTTCGTCGTTAAAACTCCACAGGTCTTCCAGCGACCCGCCGCCGCGCCCGACGATTAATATATCGCACTCGGCACGTAGGTTAGCTAACTGAATGGCACGGACTATCTGCAATGGAGCATCAACGCCTTGCACTGCTGTTGGGTAAATAATTACTGGCAATGATGGGTCACGGCGTTGCAAAACCTGTAGAACATCATGCAGCGCCGCACCACTGGCAGAGGTGATGACGCCAACTTGCCTGGCAGGACTTGGCAACGGTTGTTTATGATGCTGATCAAATAGCCCTTCTGTCGCCAGTTGTTGCTTGAGTTGATCAAACTGTTGTTGCAGCAATCCGTCACCGGCAGGCTGCATGCTTTCCGCAATTAACTGATAATCGCCACGCGGCTCGTACAGGGTAATCGATGCCCTAACCAACACTTGTTGACCATTTTGTGGGCGAAACGTAGTACGGCGGTTAGTGTTGCGAAACATCGCGCAACGCACCTGCGCTTGGGCGTCTTTTAGGGTGAAATACCAGTGACCGGATGACGGTTGGGAGAAATTGGATATCTCGGCCGTGAGCCAAATCTGGCCCATTTCCATTTCCAGCAGTTGTCGCACCGTCTGATTAAGACGGCTAACAGTAAAAATTGTTGATGCGGAAGATTGTGACATGTGACCTGGATCAAATTTTAAAACAAGCACTTAATTGATCGATATTACCTACCTCAGACCGGTTGGCAAGAAAAATTATGAGAAAGTGCTGGAGGCAACCGATTACGCTCTGTATAATGCCACGGCAATATTTTATCTTTTCACATCCACCTTGGTGAGATATTGCCCATGCTACGTATCAAGAAAGAAGCTCTGACATTTGACGACGTTCTCCTGGTTCCAGCCCACTCCACAGTTTTGCCTAATACGGCCGAACTTGGCACTCAACTGACCGCAACTATCCGCCTAAATATCCCTATGCTGTCCGCAGCCATGGATACCGTTACCGAAGCTCGTCTGGCCATTGCGCTGGCACAAGAGGGCGGTTTAGGTTTCATTCACAAAAATATGTCCATTGAGCGCCAGGCTGAAGAAGTCAGCCGCGTGAAAAAACACGAAAGTGGCGTTGTTACCGAGCCGCAGACTGTTACCCCAACCACCACCCTGCGCCAAGTGAAAGAATTGACTGCCCGTAACGGTTTTGCAGGTTACCCGGTGGTAACCGAAGATTATGAGCTGGTTGGCATTATCACTGGCCGTGATGTGCGTTTTGTGACTGACTTAGACCAACCCGTGACGGCGGTGATGACACCGAAAGAGCGTCTGGTTACCGTCAAGGAAGGCGAAGCTCGTGAAATTGTCTTGCAAAAAATGCATGAAAAACGTGTCGAGAAAGCATTGGTTGTTGATGATAGCTTCCATCTGCGCGGCATGATTACTGTAAAAGACTTCCAGAAGGCAGAGCGCAAGCCTAACGCCTGTAAGGACGAGCATGGCCGTCTGCGTGTTGGGGCTGCTGTGGGTGCCGGTGCTGGCAATGAAGAGCGTATCGACGCGCTGGTCACCGCGGGTGTTGATGTTTTACTGATTGACTCATCCCATGGTCACTCTGAAGGTGTTCTGCAACGAATCCGTGAAACCCGTGCCAAATATCCTAACCTGCAAATCGTTGGCGGTAACGTTGCGACGGGCGCGGGTGCAAAAGCCTTGGCTGATGCCGGTGTAAGTGCCGTAAAAGTAGGGATTGGTCCAGGTTCAATCTGCACCACCCGTATTGTGACTGGTGTAGGTGTGCCACAGATCACGGCGATTGCTGATGCAGTCGAAGCACTGGAAGGTACCGGTATTCCGGTGATTGCCGATGGCGGTATCCGTTTCTCTGGCGATATTTCTAAAGCCATTGCCGCGGGTGCTTCCTGTGTCATGGTGGGGTCTATGCTGGCAGGGACTGAAGAGTCTCCGGGCGAAATCGAACTCTATCAGGGCCGTTCATTCAAATCTTACCGTGGTATGGGCTCACTGGGCGCGATGTCCAAAGGCTCTTCTGACCGTTACTTCCAAACTGACAATGCTGCCGATAAACTGGTACCGGAAGGTATTGAAGGTCGTGTCGCATACAAAGGTTTGTTGAAAGAGATTGTACATCAGCAAATGGGGGGCTTGCGCTCCTGCATGGGGCTTACCGGTTGTGCCACTATCAATGAATTGCGTACCAAAGCTGAGTTTGTGCGCATCAGTGGTGCAGGGATTCAAGAAAGCCATGTGCATGATGTGACTATCACTAAAGAATCCCCTAACTATCGCATGGGCTAATTCCAGGGGCTTAAACCGGCGAATTTGGTCATCGTTCTCGGCTCGCATTGCTCATTGACTTAGTGTCAACTGCGTATGCTGTGCTGCGGGCGGTAACTAACTTTTTGGCTTCGCCGACTGGAATGATTCATAAATAATTATGGTAACTATTTAATTTTATTATTTCTCTGTGGAATACGCCGCACATGACAAAAAATATCCATAAGCATCGCATCCTTATTCTTGATTTCGGCTCGCAATACACCCAACTGGTGGCGCGACGCGTTCGTGAAATCGGTGTCTATTGTGAACTATGGGCGTGGGACGTAACCGAAGCTCAGATCCGCGAATTTAATCCAAGCGGCATCATTCTTTCTGGCGGTCCTGAAAGCACTACTGAGCACGACAGCCCACGCGCGCCTGATTACGTGTTCACTGCGGGTGTCCCGGTATTAGGTGTGTGCTACGGCATGCAGACTATGGCGATGCAACTGGGGGGCAAAGTTGAAGGTTCAAATCAGCGCGAGTTCGGTTATGCGCAGGTGGAAATCAAAACTGACAGCGCACTGATCCGCGATATCAAAGATGCTATCAATCCAGCCAACGAAGCAATATTGGATGTATGGATGAGCCATGGTGACAAAGTCACTGCCATCCCTGCTGATTTTGTGACGGTTGCCAGCACCGATACCTGCCCGTTTGCCATTATGGCCAACGAAGAGAAGCGTTTTTATGGCGTGCAGTTCCATCCAGAAGTCACACATACCAAACAAGGCCAACGCCTGTTAGAGCGCTTTGTGTTGGATATCTGCGGCTGCGAAGCCTTATGGACCCCGGCCACCATTATCGAAGACGCCATTGTTCGTCTGCGTGAGCAAATTGGTGAAGACCATGTGATTCTTGGCCTGTCCGGTGGTGTTGACTCCTCTGTGACGGCAATGCTGCTGCATCGCGCTATTGGTGACCGCCTGACTTGTGTGTTTGTCGATAACGGGCTGCTACGGTTGAATGAAGCCGACCAAGTGCTGGAAATGTTCGGTGATAAATTCGGCCTGAATATTGTTCATGTTGCCGCCGAAAATCGTTTCCTTGCAGCGCTGGCTGGTGTCGATGAACCTGAAGCGAAGCGTAAAATCATTGGTCGCGTGTTTGTCGAACTGTTTGATGAAGAAGCGTGTAAGCAAGATCAAGTGAAGTGGTTGGCACAAGGCACCATCTACCCTGATGTGATTGAATCAGCAGCGTCTGCTACTGGTAAAGCACACGTAATTAAATCTCACCACAATGTGGGCGGTTTGCCGAAAGAGATGAAACTGGGGCTGGTTGAGCCACTGAAAGAGCTGTTTAAAGATGAAGTACGCAAAATTGGTCTGGAATTAGGTCTGCCGTACGACATGCTATATCGCCATCCATTCCCAGGTCCAGGTTTGGGTGTACGTGTTCTGGGCGAAGTAAAAAAAGAGTATTGTGACTTGCTGCGCCGCGCTGATGCCATCTTTATCGAAGAGCTGCATAAAGCTGATCTGTACAATAAAGTGAGCCAAGCCTTTACCGTATTCCTGCCAGTGCGTTCTGTTGGTGTGATGGGCGATGGGCGTAAATACGATTGGGTGGTTTCACTGCGCGCAGTAGAAACCATCGATTTTATGACCGCACATTGGGCGCATCTTCCATACGACTTCTTGGGCCGCGTTTCAAACCGCATTATCAATGAAGTGAATGGTATTTCCCGTGTAGTTTACGATATCAGTGGCAAGCCACCAGCTACCATTGAGTGGGAATAAATACTATCACTCGTCGATAAGATAGTGTTCTGACATTAATTAAGCCTCCGAACTTTCGGGGGCTTTTTATTTTGGCTGCGATGAAATAAAAATTTATATTTTACCTTCACGGATAAATAAAAAATGAACGATGCTTTTGTGAGTATCGCTTTTAGGTAAGATTACTATATGTGAATATAAAAATTGTAACGCTTACCTTCCCATTTGATGTGAAAGATTATATTTGGTTTCTTTATAATTAACAGGTGAAATATGAATGCTAAAATTAGTATTTTGATTGTTCCTTGGATCTTTATATCAATATCCACAATAGCAGAGCATAATAATGAAGATAATGTCTGTTTTTATTCAAAAGATAATTACTCTGAAAAGGAGGACGGCACAAAATTTTGCGTGCCTTATTATACCGAGGATGAATGGCTATTTAGCCAATGGAATAATAATATTGCATCAATAAAAATTCCGCTAAATTTACGGGTTGAGGTTTTTAGTGATTATTCATTTTTGGGGAAGTCTGCTTCGCTTTATAAAAACACCAATGCGGCTGAGTTGGCTCAGTATGGATTAACAGCAGATATCAGTTCTTATCGTGTATTACCAAAGAGTTTATATCCTGAGAATAAGAGGGTGACATTCAATTACCATTCAGACATTTTAGCTGAAAAATATTTCAGCTATGATTATTATGTTAACAATGGTCATAGCATCTTTTTAACCAAGCAAAGTCAGCCTATTGGTGCTGATGGACAAAGTTCTTACTTCTTTTATAGTCATGCAGGGCAGATAATGACGGCCTTTATCGGGCAAGGGTTTGATCGCAACCTTTACTGTTTGTCACCGGTGGTTCGGCGTAGTTCCCAGCTTGATGCTGATGTGGCATTTACCTATTGTGATTTTAATAATTCTGGCCAGTATTGGTTCCCTCAGGTGGTAGAAAATGAAATAAGATTAGTCAATCAAGGGACGGGTACCGCGTTATCATTAGATCAAATCGGTTTCTATGTGAGCTTACATACTAGCCCGATTAATATTCTACATGGCAGGGAACAACATTCTCAGCAGGGGACCGTGAATAAATACACTCTATGGTTTGATGCGTCTACTATTGAAACGTGGCAGGAAAAGGCAGTAAGACCCTTTTTACAATATAAGGAAACGCTTGAATCAAGGGGTGTAAATGACCAACGTGAGGTAATAACCCATCGTTTGGACCAACCAGATGATACCTATATCTATTTGGGGAGTAAAAAAGGTAGGAATCATATTTATTATAATGCAGAAACTCAATTACTGATGGCTTATAATAAATTAAGTGAGGGTAAAGCGTTAATAGAGTCCTCGTGCCTTTCATTATTGAATGATGGCACTGACCAACCTTCGGCGATTAGCTTTACCTACCATCGCAGTAACTACAGTGATAATAGTTTAGAGTACCGTTGTGATAATGGAGTAGCTTATAATATATACAGCAAAAAATGGTACTTTATGGCTGACTGGGAATATCATTATCTGGTTAATGGATATAAAAATAAACTTTTGCATTTTTATATGAATGAAAAAACATCATATATTAACTTCAAAGGTGTGCTGACTGGGCCAAAATTAGGTGAATATATAGGTGCTGTAGTGAATTTTAATGAGCGAACCCCTCATGATGCTGTATTCATTAATAATCCGGCCTTAGGCTATGTGCTTGATGTAGAAAAGGCTATTTGTGCATTGCACGGATTTACCGATGATCAAGGCACACATTGTGGTGATCTAAGTGCCACATGGTCTGTAACAGATGCTGATACTTGGGATGTTAGCCTCAGTCGCGACTATATGCCCTGGCTGCTGGCGCAAATTTCTCACAAGTTGCATACAAGTGAATGGACTGCTGCGTTGGATGCTTACCTGCAAAAAGTTGAAACACTGGAAACCTTCTTTGAGACAAATAAAGAGCATCCGGTCGATGATGCAATATGGCAACAAACCAAAACACTGCTGGTGGAGTTTTTACGTACCTATAACTCAACCGAATATCAGCAAGTTTGGCATCAAGTGGCATATGTCCTTAATCGTATTGAAGTAATGATTGAGGTGAAGGCATGATCCGGCTCTATAGTTACAAAATGTGATATGAATCACGTTTTGCTTTACCCCTTCACTGATGAGGTATAATCTTGACGAATCTTTACAACTCAACTAAATATTTAACATCCGCATCTCATAACTTACATCGTCAATAAGACGAGAAGTCCATTCATTATTAGTCAAGATTGCCACTGCCGCTGTGTAAAACGCAGGGTAGTTTAGCTCGCAGTAGCCCGCATCTGTTAGCACATGCCGATTAGCAGCATGTTCCTAAATACAACGGATGAATACTGCGTGCGTGCTGTTTTGTGGAGAAAAAACATGTCGGTAAATCTCTCTCCGATACCTCAGGTGCGGGGTATTTCACGCCGCCGTCTGCTGGGATATATCGGCGTCGGGCTAGTCAGTAGCCTGATGAGTCCCCTTTCACTAGATGCTTTCGCGGCATCGACCCAAACCTCGCCACAGAATTTAGAAAGATTCATGTTGGTATCACGCGCATTGACCGGTAAGCGCCAGCTTAATGCGCAGATTGGTCAACGAATCTATCAGGTTCTGCTCGGGAAAATAGGCGATTTTGACCAAAAACTCTCCTTGTTACAACCGTTGCCTTCGGGTGAACCTCAGCAATGGCTACCCCTGCAACAACAAATCGCCCGGCAAATATTGCAAGGCTGGTATATCGGCGTGATCGGTGAGGGAACCGATGCGGCGGTAATCAGCTATGAGAATGCGTTGATGTTCGATGCGGTATCCGATGTGTTGGTTATTCGCTCTTATTGCCCGAATAAACCCGGATACTGGGCTGTAAAGCCTGATGTCGCCTTATAATTTTGGAGAATACATTTATGGCTGACACACTAAAGGCGGATATCGTCGTTATTGGCTCGGGTGTTGCAGGAGGGCTGGTTGCCCATCAACTGGCCATGGCTGGCAAGTCAGTACTGGTTTTAGAGGCAGGTCCGCGCCTCTCTCGCTGGGAAATTGTAGAAAACTTCCGTAATCAGCCGGATAAATCAGACAACATGGCGCCATATCCTTCCACCGCGTATGCGCCTCATCCTGAATCTAACCCAAATAATAACTATCTGATTCAAAAGGGTGAACATCCGTATGATGTGCAATATATCCGCGCAGTGGGTGGCACAACCTGGCACTGGGCGGCTTCTGCGTGGCGCTTTTTGCCTAACGATTTCAAACTGAAAACCGTGTATGGCGTCGGGCGAGATTGGCCAATTGAGTATGCCGTGTTGGAAAAGTGGTATCTGCGCGCTGAACAGGAATTAGGTGTTTGGGGGCCAAGTGATGAAGATCTAGGATCACCCCGCAGTGAACCCTATCCGATGGCACCATTGCCATTATCGTGGAATGAACAGCGCATCAAGACGGTGTTAAATAGCCATGTTTTTAACGGTGGCAGCTTTAACGGCGGAAGTTTCAATGTGGTCACTGAACCGGTCGCCCGTAACAGTCGACCTTATGATGGCCGGCCAACCTGTTGTGGTAATAACAACTGCATGCCTATTTGCCCGATTGGCGCCATGTATAACGGTATCACTCATGTCGAAAAAGCCGAGCAGGCGGGGGCAGTCGTGCGCCCCAAAGCTGTGGTTTATAAGTTAGAAGTTAATGATAAACAACAGATTACTGCGGCACTGTTTAAAGATGAACAAGGCAATGAGCATCGGGCTGAGGGTAAATACTTCGTACTGGCCGCTAATGGGATTGAAATTCCGAAACTGATGCTGATGTCCACCGATGAGAAAAATCCACGGGGAGTGGGTAATAGTTCCGATATGGTGGGGCGCAATCTAATGGATCACCCCGGAACCGGGGTGACTTTTATGGCCAGTGAACCCTTGTGGCCAGGGCGTGGGCCGCAGGAAATGACGTCGATGATCGGCTTCCGTGATGGTGCATTTCGTGCTGATTTTGCAGCGAAAAAAATTCATTTATCCAATTTGTCACGTACCGATCAAGTCACGATTGAATTACTCAAACAGGGGGATTTGCAACTCGGGCCACAGCTTGAGGCCAAAATCCGTGACAGGGCCGCGCGTTTTGTACAATTCGACAGCTTCCACGAGATTTTGCCTCATGTCGAAAATCGCATTATCCCCAGCGCTAGCGAGAAAGACGCCATCGGCATTGCGAAACCCGAGTTTTACTATGCAATGGATGATTATGTGCGAAAAAGTGCGGTACACACTCAGCAGGTCTATGCCGAGGCGGCAAAGTTGATGGGGGGAACCGAGGTTAAATTCAACAATAACTTCGCCAATAACAATCATATTACGGGTACCACCATTATGGGCAGTGACCCGAAAGACTCGGTAGTGGACAGCGATTGTCGCACCCATGACCATAAAAACCTGTTTATCGCCAGTAGTAGTGTGATGCCAACTGTCGGTTCAGTTAATTGTACTTTGACGATTGCCGCACTCTCGCTGCGTATCGCTGAAACATTAAAGGCCGAGGTGTAAGATGAGAAAACAAATCTTGGGCTGTTCAGTGAATCTCCTGCTTATCGCATTAGGTTTAGCCGTAACTGGGTATGCCAGTGCTGATGCTGACCTAATTGCACGTGGTGAGTACCTGACTAAGGCCGCTGACTGTGTGGCCTGCCATACCACCAAAGACGGTAAGCCTTTTGCCGGTGGACTTGCCTTCAAGACGCCGATGGGCACGCTATATTCGCCCAACATCACGCCCGATAAAGAGACCGGAATTGGCAATTGGACGGATGAAGAGTTCTTGCGCGCATTACATGAAGGGAAAGGGAAAAATGGTGAGAATCTCTACCCAGCATTCCCTTACACCTCATATACCTTGTTGACGGATGCTGACGTCAAAGCCATTAAAGCCTATCTGTTTAGTCTGCCAGCAGTGCATCAAGCTAACCGCGAAAATGACATGCCTTTCCCATTCAACCAGCGTTGGGGATTGTGGTTCTGGAATTTGGTCAATTTCGAGGGGGAGCGCTTTCAGCCGGACAACACTAAAGATGCACAATGGAATCAGGGTGCTTACTTTGTTGAAGCATTGGGGCACTGCGCTGAGTGCCATACCCCGCGTAATATCACCATGGGGATGAAAGAGAGCAAAGCCTATGGGGGGGCAGAGATTAATGGTTGGACGGCGTTTAATATTACCTCTGATCCACATGCCGGTATTGGCGGCTGGAGTCAGCAGCAGGTGGTGCAATATCTGCGCACCGGCCATGTTGACGGTAAAGCACAAGCTGCCGGGCCGATGGCTGAAGTTATTGAGAACAGTACTCGCCACCTGAGCGAGAGTGATCTCAATGCCATGGCGGTGTATCTGCGTACCCTGGAGCCATTAAATCCAGATGACGAAACCAAGAGTCGTTCGGATTGGGGGCAAGCGGCAAGTAGTGTTAATTCCTTACGCGGTATGCCTTTCACGGCAGATAACAACACTGACGGCGCGCGCCTGTATTTGGGGAACTGTGCCAGTTGCCACAGTTTCACCGGTGAGGGCGTGAAAGACGGTTATTACCCTTCATTGATGAAAAACTCGGTGGTCGGGGCATCCGAGCCCAATAACCTAATTAATGTGATTCTCCACGGTGTGTCACGCAAAACCAATGACGGTGAAGTCTTTATGCCCGGATTTGCTAACACCTTAACCGATGAGCAGGTTGTTAGTTTGAGTCATTATCTGCTACAGCAATTCGGACAACCGGCACTGAATATAAAAGCCGATGATGTGAAGGCGCTGCGCGGGGAATAGAAAATAAGCACAAGGAAACCCAGTTCCCTTGTGCTTATTTCTGATTTATCTGTGAGGGGAAAATAACCCATATAACGATGCAGCGATGTTTGATAGTAAGTTAGATATTAAATTTTATTTTTTAACTAATATTATCAATATTGTTCTTATTTAACCTTCTCATTATGCCAATGCATTAATGTATATTCGCCATCATTACTGATGCCGGTGGCAATAGCTACCCACCCCTGTTTTTGATAAAACGCCAGCGCCTGCTGGTTTTTTGCCAGACATTTGAGTGAGCCGTGGCTGGTAAATAGCTGTTGTGCTGCCTGCAATAAGGCTTTTCCCGTACCGGACTGTTGTAGTTCAGGGGCAATAAACAGATGATGCAGGAAACTCTCTTCCATAAAAATTGAGGCAAAACCTAAGTGTTGATCGCCATCAACGGCGACCAGCACAGTTTCACCAATGGTTGAGCGATCAAAATCTTCCAGCCTAAAGTGTTCAACGTCCAGCCAGGTAAAGGCTGCTTTACGTGATGCCAGATACAAGGTGCGCAGGAATGGCCGGTCACTTTCCTGATACTGACGAATCTTGATACTCATCCTATGGTTATACCTCCAAAACAGGGTGCTTTCGCGAAATTGATCATTGGTTGAGCCAATACATGATTGATCTTCTACCACCTGCCCATGATAATAACAATTCTGACTCGGGGTGCCTGCCACAAACAGTGGCATGGCTGAGATATTACCCGTATTACCTGATCTGGATTATGCCAGCGTAGGGAAGTCTCGGCACCTTAGGGTTCCGCCTTCTTGACCGCCGGTTAGGAGGAATATGTTCGTTCAACCTGCCGTTTTCTCTTTAGCTATTCTCGCTGTTGCTGCTATTCGATCTCCCATTGATATGAGTGTGGAGAGATATTCATGAAGCGAATTAATGCACTCACGATTGCCGGAACTGACCCTAGCGGTGGGGCCGGTATTCAGGCTGATTTGAAAACTTTCTCTGCTTTGCAAGCTTACGGCACCAGTGTGATCACCGCCTTGGTGGCACAAAATACCTGTGGTGTGCAGTCAGTTTATCCCATCGAACCGGCGTTTGTTGCAGCTCAACTCGATTCTGTTCTCAGTGATGTGCGCATCGATAGCGCGAAAATCGGTATGTTGGCTAATGCTGACATTGTCGAGATTGTTGCCACACAACTGCAACGTTATCCCATCCCATTTGTGGTGCTAGATACCGTTATGGTCGCCAAAAGCGGTGATCCATTATTGGCACCAGAGGCCGTAGACGCAGTACGTCAACTGCTGTTACCGCGAGTGGCTTTGATTACCCCGAATCTGCCAGAAGCAGCCGCGCTACTCAATTGCCAGCCTGCGCGCGATGAGCAACAAATGTGTGAACAGGGGCGAGCACTGTTGGCTCTGGGGTGTCAGGGAGTATTGATGAAAGGAGGGCATTTGAGCGGTGAAGATAGCCCCGATTGGCTGTTTACGGCACAAGGCGAACAGCGTTTTGTTACCCGCAGAGTAAATACTCGCCATACCCACGGCACCGGCTGCACCTTATCGGCCGCATTGGCGGCCTTACGGCCACGGCTCCACGATTGGGCAGATACAGTGAATGCCGCCAAACACTATCTGCAAGGTGCATTAGAACAAGCCGATACCCTTGAAGTCGGACAGGGGGTCGGGCCGGTGCATCATTTTCACCGGTGGTGGTAATCCCCTTCGTCCTTGAAGTCGCCGAGGTGTTAGCTGCGCTCACCCCCCCGAATCACTGACTTGAGTCAGCTCATCGGGATGTGTTCACTTGCCGCCTACCTGCAACTCCAATGACTTTGGGGATCCTTCGTCCTTGAAGTCGCCGAGGTGTTAGCTGCGCTCACCCCCCCGAATCACTGACTTGAGTCAGCTCATCGGGATGTGTTCACTTGCCGCCTACCTGCAACTCCAATGACTTTGGGGATCCTTCGTCGTTGAAGTCGCAGGGGTGTTAGCTGCGCTCACCCCCCCGAATCACTGACTTGAGTCAGCTCATCGGGATGTGTTCACTTGCCGCCTACCTGTAGCTCCAATGACGAAGTGCATGCCTTATTTATTGAAATGGCAGAGATTTTTATGCCAATAAATAGCGCTGAGTCATCGCAAACATCGCGATAGCACGTTGCAAGTGATGGGCATCAAAACGGTTAAGCAGATAGCTGTCCGCGCCTTTGCGTGGGCGGATACACAGTGAGAGTTTTGGCTCGCCTGTTTCATCGTTAATCAGATCAAATTGATAACTGCCGATATCTTTTTCATCTTCACGCCAGGAGATTTGTACCGCAGGTAATGGGTTGCCTGCGCTAGGTTGGCGAACGGCAAAAAAGTACTCTCCGGCCCAGAACCCGGCGTAATCCCCATCAGCCTGTAGATGTTTGGTGCGAAAAATAGGCGCATCGACTAACTGACGGATAGTCTCGGGCGTTATCTGTTGTCGGGTTTGTTGCCACAGCGGGGTGTCATTTTCAAGTTGCCAGCAGGCTGCACCAAGATAATCATTCAATTCGCGCCAATCGGCATCGAGTTGCTGTAGCAACTCTTCATCGAGGATATTACGGTACTGCTGCATACCGCTGGGTTGTTCGCCCAATGTTTCGTAGGTGATTAACTCCATGGTGCGGGGTTTACGGCGAAAGCTCATCCACAACACGGCCTTCGGAATGCGAAATTCAATGGATTGAATGCTCAGACGATAGCGATCGCCTTTATTCACCACAAAACCATTGGCTGTACCGCGCTTATTTTGGTAATTACGTACCACCACCACGCTATTTAGCCCCATCCAGCCAGTGACATAATGCTCGCTGTCGGAATTGGCAACATCCAGATCGATAACCATCTGGATAATTTTATCCGTTTCAAGCTTAGCCAGCGGGTGGGCATCCCCGGCAGAGTAATACAGCTTCTCGGGTTCTTCGGGTAACTCAACGGTTAACATGGCATGGCCTTTTATCGGGTGGGCTCGGCTGATAGCTATCTGGTTCATAGCTTAACTCAAGCTGTCATACAGATTGTGATATAACTGGAATTAGGATGAAAATTCGTGCTATGGATCAACTTTTTCGCCGGTTGATGGTCATAGACAGGCAAGCTAATACCACGCCCGCTAAGCCGTTGCACAGAGCCTGGCTCACTGTCCGGCGAGTAGATTAATCAGATAATAAGGATTTCGATAATGAAAGGTAACAAAACCCGCCATTGTCTTGTGGCTGCGGTGATGCTCAGTGTCAGCGCCTGGGCTTTCGCGCAGCCAGCCACCACAACTGTCACAGCCACGTCAGTTGCCCAGACTTCTCCTGTCAAAAGCCGCCCGACCACGGCGGATCTGCTGCAACAGCCGGTGTATAAAAATAGCTGGCAAAAAATGGTGAAAAGCCAAAAGAATCTCCCCGCCTGGGCACGCAAAGGGGTGGGGACGTCAGCACCTTATGAGGTGATAAATTGGCAAGGGCAGCAATATAAGGTGGGGCGAATTTGTAAACCTCATGATTGCAGTAATAACTTTATGTGGGTGGCGTTTAGTCAGGATAAAAAACAAGTATGGCAGGCATGGGGAATGCGTATTTCCGTGGCAGACAAGCCACAAGCACTTGATAAACCGAGTGAGTTCGCGACCTATCAATGGCTCGGTCGTCCCAATGACAGTATCCAGGCCATGCTCAAAAAGCAGTTACAGCAAGATCCTAATTGGCACTGATTGCAGGCAGGCCGCTAATAAGTAAATTTATCTAGATTAATTGATTATATTGATGAAGATGTCACTGGCGGATTTGAATGCTGGTTGCAGCGGCCTCGCAGCAGCGAGGCCTGAATCGTGAATGCAACCAACACAGCTACAACTTGAACGATGACAGGGATATCAACCAACGCCAGCTTGATGCAGGTCGTGCAGATTAATGGCTCCGACCAGTTTTCCATCCAGATTCACCACCGGTGCGGCACTGAGATGGTGCTGATGCAGTGCCTCCAGCGCTTCTCCTGCGCGCCATTGCTCAGGTAATCGGTAGCCTGGCCGTGTGATGGCATTTTCTAAGGGTTGCTGTAAGGTGCCACCTTTTACCAGCCAGCGGCGTAAATCACCGTCAGTGAATACCCCCACAACCCGTTGCTCCGGATCACATACAGCCACCAGCCCTAGTCCTGTACGGCTCAGTTCTAACATGGCTTCCATTACGCTGTCGGATTCATTCACCATCGGCAGGCGATCACCGGTTCTCATTAAGTGATGGACTCGATTAAGTAGCCTTGCGCCCAAGCTGCCGCCAGGATGTGAGCGGGCAAAATCTTCTGCACCGAAACCGCGATGGCGCATTAATGCCATTGCCAGAGCGTCCCCCATCATCAGGGTATTAACCGCGCTGGAGGTAGGAGCCAATCCCATCGGGCAAGCTTCGTGTTCGACACTGATATCCAATACACAGGCTGCACCCAGCGCCAGCGGGGACTCTTTGCCGCCAGTGATGGCAATCACGGGGATCTGGCTATCCGCCAACAAGGGCAGAATCAGGTCCAGTTCTTTGGCGCGCCCTGAGTAGGAGATAAAAATCACCACATCCTGAGGGCCAATCATGCCCAAATCGCCGTGCAATGCTTCCGCCGGATGTACAAAGAAGGAGGGGGTGCCAGTGCTGGCCAGTGATGCGGCAATCTTTTTACCAATATGGCCAGATTTGCCAATCCCTGAAACTACAGCCTTACCGGTGCAGGCTAATAATAACTCACAGGCGCGGATAAAATTATCATCTAAACGTGACAGCAGCTTATGCGCTTCTGTCAGTTCAATTTCCAGTGTTTCACGGGCATAGGTAATCAATGGATTAGTCATTTTTATCAACCAGAATGATGTTAATGCCCATGTCCTGTAGCGCTTGCAAATATTCTGGGCTAATACCTTTATCTGTAATCAGGATATCAACGGCACTTAACGGGCACACTACATTTGGGCTTTTACGGCCAAATTTGGAGGAATCGACCAGCAAAATAATGCGGCTAGCGGCACGGCACATCGCCGTACTAACATGATAAACTTCGTTAAACGTGGTGACACCTGCTTTCAGATCGACACCATCTGCACCGATAAACAGTTGATCGAAACTAAAATTATCAAATGCAGATTCTGCCAGACTACCATGAAAAGAGGCTGAACCTTTACGGTAAGTGCCACCCGGCATCAAGATAGTTTGATCGTTATCCAGCTCAACCAGTTCATTGACGATATGCAGGCTGTTGGTCATCACCGTGATATTGTTGAACTTTGTCAGGTGGGGAACCATTTGCAACACGGTACTACCGGCATCAAAAACCAGGCTATCACCGTCTTTAATCAGTTTGCTGGCAGCTTGAGCAATTTGCTTTTTCTTATCGGTATTAATGTGAGTTTTACGGTCAATGGGTTGTTCTATATCATCACGATTTAATACAACCCCACCGTAGGTACGGATAACCGCCCCTTCATTTTCAAGACTGGTTAAATCCTTACGAATTGTGGTACCGGTGGTTGAAAAATGTGCGGCGAGTTGATCGACGGCCGTCTTTCCGTGTTGTTGGAGATATTCCAGTATTGCAACCTGTCGCTGCTTTGGCTTCATAACGATCCCCGCTCAAGTATTTCCATTGCCTCTTTTTCAGGCATAACTTTCACATGAAAAAGAATAGCTTTCATTGTGAAAATATCATGATTTCGGTTTAATCGCTAATAATAGTGCAGTTTGACATGCTTTATCCGTAGGGAAGATCACATCCGGGATTAAATCCTGCTGATGTAAGCCATGAAGCTGAGGTAATGGGCGTGGGCGGGCGAAAACGCTAATGCCACGCATGATCATGCTGTCACTGACCCGCATATTCTCATCGAAAGCCAGCGCCATTACCACGCGGGGCTTAAAGCGCCCACCAGATCGGCCAACACCAACTGATTTACTGTGCTGACACAGGCGATCAAAAGCACGGTTAAACCGATTGATTTGCCACCAGCCAAGCATGATTTGCAGCACCCAGGCGATGATAACAATAGTGATCAGTGCTGATGTTGGAGACATATTTTTATCCTTCTTACTTGACGTTGCAGCAGTGTTAGCTGCGTTCGTTGCTTGGCCCATCCTTGGGCCTCGCCTCTGTGAGACCGCTAGAAACAGTCCCCTTAGCTTGCTGGGATGACAAACTGTTTTTTCAGACAACATCAAACTTAAAACATCACCTGACCACCGGTAATATTAATTGATTGTCCGGTGCAATAGGCGGCTTTATCGCTAGCGTAGAACAACAGCATGTTAAGCACATCCTGATAATCACAACCCCGTTTTAGTGGCACTTTATCGGTGTAGTATTTTTCAACTTCTTCCGGTTGAATACCCAACTTTGCAGCGTACTGCGGTAAAAGAGATTGGAACATCGGTGATTTCAACAGATTGCCTAACATCAAGGAATGCACAGTGATACCGTAGTCAGCCAAGTCCAGAGCCAATGATTGGGTCAAACCAACGCCACCAAACTTGGCAGCACTGTAACCCGAGTTGTGTTTACTGCCCACTTTACCTGATTTGGAGTTGATCTGGATAATTCGCCCGGCAACGCCATCACGGATCATCAGGCGAGAGAATTCACGAGCACATAAGAAGTAACCGACCAGATTGACCTGTAGTGAGCGGTCAAAATCATCCAGTGGGAAATCAGTAATCGGTGCGGCCTTGGCAATGCCTGCGCTGTAAACGAGCAGGTTAGTTTGATGGAAACTTTGATCTACTGCTTTTGCCAGCATCTGCACGCTGCTTTCATTGGTGGCATCAACCTGAAAACCACGGGCGCTATCTGCGCCGTATTCGGCATTAATCTGATCAGCGACTAACTGTGCGTTATCTGAATTTAAATCAGCAACTGCAACTTTATACCCTGCTTCGGCAAGACCATGACACAAGAATGCGCCCAATGTTTGTCCACCGCCAATAACTACTGCTACTTGTGACATAACTACCTCCAAAATTATCCTTGGTACTTGAAACTGCAGCGGTGTTAGTCGAACTCACTCACCCGAATCACTGACGAGAGTCAGCTCATCGGGATTTGTTCGTCTACTTCCTTTGCAATTCCAATTACTTCGGCTAATACCCTTAGTACTTGAAGTTGTCGCAGGGTTAACTGCGATGCTAATGACATCGGGTATAAATGAATAAATTAACGAATAAATTTCAGTGAGCTACCGATAGGAATATCATCGGGTGTTGGCCCTATTACATGGATAGAACCGGGGAACTCAGGTTGCTTATCACCATTAAAACGAATGGTGACATGACCCAATTCACGCAGGTTCTGAGTTGCCACCTCGCCAACTGCGGTGATGACATAGCGCAGATCAGCCAGTTCCATAATGTTGCCAGCCTGTAGCTCTCCATCGGTGTCGCTGTGCTGATGGATAAAACAGAACTCTTCAATATCTTTGGGTGCCCCTTCGCGGAAGGTGATAAGCATGTCATCAAGCAGCGCCTCGCGGGCGCTGTCGCCGATATTGGTAATAGTTGTCTGATAAATAGTATTCATACGTACATCCTTAACCGTTGAATGTATTACAGATAATTTTGTATTTAGTGCTTACTGATAGATAAAGGCTGATGCTGCCCAGGCAATCAATACTGTTGGCGCTCCGGTAAGGAAGCGGCCAACCAGAACCGAAGGGACACCGACACGAACGGTATCTTGTTTCGCTTCGGCCAGAGACAGACCTACTGGGATAAAGTCACATGCTGCTTGGGCATTAATTGCAAATAACGCTGGCAGGGCTAATTGCGGTGGAATATTCCCCAAACCAATTTGTACCCCAACCAATACGCCGATAACTTGTGCGATAACGGCCCCTGGGCCTAAGAACGGTGACAACAGCGGGAAGGAGCAGATCAGTGCCAAGAGCACTAAGCCTATCGGGCTGCTGGCCAGCGGTGTTAAGCCGTGAGCGATAAAGTCGCCCAAACCGGATGCCATAATGATGCCGATTAACGCCGAAACGAAGGCCATAAACGGTAGGATAGTTTTCAGTACGGTATCGATGGTGTCGCGGCCTGACTGGAAGAATACCGCCACAACAGACCCCATCCCCATCCCGACTTTCGCCAGTAACCCGTCACTTTGTTCGGTAATTTTCTTGCTGGTATCGTAATCACGGCCAGCTTTGCTTGCGGTTGCTGTTGCCGGTTCTGCTGGTGCAGCCGTTGCGGTGGCGTGATCGGTTCCACTGACTTTATGGATATTTTTTTCACGCACACCGGAAACATAAATATCTTCCAGTATGTATTGCGCCATCGGCCCGGATTGACCGGTTGAATGGATATTAACGGTTGGAATACGGCGTTTCGGATACAGGCCACAGCGCAGGGTGCCACCACAGTCAATAATCGCCACGGCGATCTCTTCGGCTGGTGGTTCACCTTCTTTGAACCCATCCACCGCTTCCCAGCCAGTCAGTTCACTGATACGGTCAATAATGGCCGGGCGGGTACCCGCGGTGATATAGACAATTTTCTTACCCGGTACGATTGGCAACACTAATGGGCCACCCCAGCCGCCTTCGCCTTTTTCAATCCTGATGAATTCACTCATGCTCTGCTCCACACAGTATGTATTTAATTTACATATTAAAGTTGTACGTTACGGTCCAGACGGATGCCCATTTTGCGTTCAAAGATGGAGGTCGTCAGATCGGTAACCCAGCCACGGAAGAAGTTGGTGAACAACCCAACCAGGAAGTAGCTAACAGCCAGCGGGCCGAGGGGTAAGCCCAGTGTGGTTAAACCACTGGCAATACCTAAGAACACGAACAACTCACCTGGGTTAATGTGTGGGAACAAACCATTCATTGAGTGGCAACTGTAAGAGGCGGCCGCGTAATAACTTGGTTTATATTTTTCTGGCATAAAACGCCCGAGACTTAAGGTCATCGGGTTACAAAATACAAAGGTACCGATCAGCGGCAGCAACAGGTAACGGGAAACAGGGTTACCGGCACAGCGTTGAGCCAATCGTTCAATCCTATCCTGACCAACAAACTTGATCAGTGCATTCATGATTACTAACAAACTGATTAATAAAGGTAAGATCCCGGTGACCATGCCAACAAAAACTTCGCCCCCTTTTTGGAAGAGTCCGATAAACCACTCGGCTCCATGGGTTATGAGTTCAATCATTTTTTTCTCCTGTAATCGAGGTTATGGCTGTTTTTATAAACTTTTGTTTTGAAAAGAAACTTCAGGAACCGCGTGATAAAGCGGTATTCAAAATACTGAGGTTCCAGAATGGACTTCAGCATCTTGTCTGTCGCCATGTGAACTACCATAATCATTTTTTAGATCTATTTATTGCATATGGATCACACTTTGAAAGTAAAACCTTTCAAAGTGAAAATTAAATGTAAAAGAAAAGAGGTTTGAAATGAAAGGTTTTTGCGTAAGAAAATGCGTTAACTCGAGCTAAAGCCAGGTCAACGTTGAGTTAGGCAGAGCGATAAGGGTAATAAAATCTAGAAGAATCATGGGCTAACCGAAGATAGCCCACAGATTGATATTTAGCCCAGCAGTTCACAATTTGGCGGCAGACGGCAGCCAATCGCATTGGGGATTATTTCGATACGGAAATGCTTGCCTGCCAGTGGTTCGCCATCCAGATTAAAAGTGATGTCATGGGGGGCTGTGATTTCCAGCCAAGGCAAGGTAGCCTCCACTACATTTTTATTTTTCTCACCACTGAACACGCTGGTCAGTAGAGCAGGAAGTAATTCTTCTGCGGTCAGCAACCGCAATTGCAGCAAGCCATCATTAATCAGTGCATCGGGGCAGAGAGGCTGTCCACCACCGGCTTGCCGACCGTTGCCGATACCTATTACCAGTGCATCACCCGCCCATTCGAAATCCGGCCCATGTATTTCACAACTGTCTGCTTTAATCGCATCCATGCGCATCAGGCCATGAATAAAGTATGAAGCCCCACCCAGTACGGCTTTGAGTTTTTCCGGTGTCTCAGTGGTAATGCGAGTGCCAAAGCCACCGGTCGCCATATTGATAAAGTAGTGCTCGCTATTTACTCGCGCGATATCAATGGTGACCGCCCGGCCTTTGACTGCCAATTGAAATGCATTTTCTATGTGCAGGGGAATGTTACAACTGGTGGCAAAATCGTTGGCTGTACCTAAGGGCACAATACCTAAATTGGGGCGATTGTAGGAGGGCAGGGCCATCAGCGCACTGGCGACTTCATTAATAGTGCCATCTCCCCCGCCTGCAATTACCGTATCGACCCCCAGACCGGCAGCTTCGCCAACATAACGCTTCGCATCCCCGTGTTCCCAAGTGACTCGAACATGAAGCATAATGCCTTCATCACGCAAGTTCTTGACGGCATTGCGAACTTCAAGATTACCCGATTCCTTACCGTTCAAGATGAGAAGGGTACGTGGCATTGAGGTCATAACGTGCTCCAATCGTTTCTGCGATAGGAGTAACAGTAACCCATAGCTGTTTAATTTACCTATCCCCTTCTTACTTGAACTTGCAGCGGGGTTAGCGGCATTCAAATCTGCTCCTGACAGATTTGTCACCCGAATCACCTGACTGCGTAAGCTCATCAGGATTAGTGAGGGGCTAGCATAAATGCAGCTCGAATCACTTGCTGGTAGTGGGTTTGGCTTCTTTAGCTATATGAGATTATTCCGACAATATTGCAAATATCAATTATCTTTAAGTTTAATAAAAATAGGTTTTATTTTTGTTGGGATATTTATTTAACGGAGATAATTATTATTT
Source organism: Yersinia sp. 2541 StPb PI (assembly GCF_052217145.1). Classification (NCBI taxonomy): domain Bacteria; kingdom Pseudomonadati; phylum Pseudomonadota; class Gammaproteobacteria; order Enterobacterales; family Yersiniaceae; genus Yersinia; species Yersinia sp. 2541 StPb PI. The sequence goes on from NZ_JAZGQB010000001.1 coordinate 1,249,478, forward strand.
GATGGTGAGGTTATTCATAAAACAGGCTTTCTTATTATTAGTTAATAGCTTAACAAGAATCATTAATAATAAAATTTAGGAAAAATTAATAGTAATCAGATGGATAGGGCCATAAAAAAGAAAAGGCCAGCCCAAGGGAGATTGGGCTAGCCAAGGAGGTGGTTCCTAGTCTTGCTGTAAAACTTTTTTAGTTCTTGATTGTACTCGAGCTATGCTACCCCAGCGTAATTATAATTGATGTGATCCATTTCTAATATTTGCTAAAAATGCCATCTTGGCGATGGCATTATTTTTTTATCGCTTTACGTTACGCTTTTTCATGGGGATTTCGGCTATTTGTCCCATTTAGATTACGTACCAGTAAGCCATATTCCACGTTAATGTCCGCGGGGATGGGCAAATACATGATATGACCATTACCCGGTGCAATATCTGCCGGCTGACCTTTTTTATCTTGCATGCTGTCGAGAATAAACTGGATATTGCCGTTTGGCGTCATCAGCTCAACACTATCACCAACCGAGAATTTGTTTTTGACCACCACTTCAGCCAAGCCGTCACGACGCACTCCGGTAAACTCACCGACAAATTGCTGGCGTTCAGAAACTGAATAGCCGTAATCGTAAGTTTGTTGCTCTTCATGCACATGACGGCGCAGGAAGCCTTCGGTATAACCCCGGTGAGCCAAGCCTTCCAGTGTGGTCAACAAGGTTGGATCAAAAGGTTTACCCGCAACGGCATCATCGATAGCACGGCGGTAAACCTGCGCGGTACGCGCGCAATAGTAGAAGGATTTAGTCCGACCCTCAATTTTCAGTGAATGCACACCTAATTGCGTCAGGCGTTCCACATGTTGAATAGCGCGTAGGTCTTTTGAGTTCATGATGTAAGTGCCGTGCTCATCTTCGGTGGCGGTCATGTACTCACCAGGGCGCTGTGCTTCCTCAATCATAAACACTTTATCGGTTGGTGCACCGATACCCAGTGTTGGCTCGATATTCTTTACCGCAATCGGTTGGTGAATATGCACGATGTTGCCGATTTCATCTTCTTTGCCTTCCTGAACATTATATTCCCAGCGGCAGGCATTGGTGCAGGTTCCCTGGTTCGGGTCGCGTTTATTGATATAACCAGATAGTAGGCAACGGCCGGAATAGGCCATGCACAGTGCGCCGTGGACAAAAATCTCCAGTTCCATATCAGGAACTTGTGCGCGTATTTCTGCAATTTCTTCCAGTGATAACTCGCGGGAGAGAATAACGCGGGTCAACCCCATCTGTTGCCAAAATTTGACGGTAGCCCAGTTGACGGCGTTAGCTTGTACTGACAGATGAATATCCATCTGCGGGAATGCCTCACGTACCATCATGATCAAGCCGGGATCCGACATAATCAGTGCATCCGGCCCCATATCGATCACCGGTTTTAAATCACGCAGAAAGGTTTTCAGTTTGGAGTTGTGGGGGGCAATATTTACGACCACATAGAAGCGCTTACCGAGGACATGCGCTTCCTGAATACCTAATGCCAGGTTCTCGTGATTAAATTCATTATTACGCACCCGTAGGCTATAACGTGGTTGGCCGGCGTAAACCGCATCTGCCCCATAAGCAAAGGCATAACGCATGTTTTTAAGGGTACCGGCAGGCGATAATAATTCCGGGGTAAAAGGAATAGATGAAGACATATAAGTGGCTCTCAGTCTGAGTTCAAGTCAGAACCACGCCCGAAGGGGTGGTTAAAAGCCGGGGATTGTAACCTTGCCAATCAGGAAAATCAGCCATCGCACAATTTTTGTAGGGTTTAAATGATCTGGATCAGTTTAAGCGGATTTTAATGTCTTGGAGCATAAAGGAAAAATTCGTTAATTGAGCGATTTTTTGCTCATTTTTTGACTAAATGATTTTCTTTGAGTAATATTTTGCACATAAATACTGATTTATTCTTTATATGAGCAGTTTTTTGCTCAAGAGGTGTTTGTGGCTAAACTAACGATACAGATCTTCAATCACGGCCTTTGGCATGATGCTGCTGAACTGACTTTTACAGAGCCGGCTCGTGGAAGGCAAGGCGCGGCAGTGCTAGGCTATGACGGCGATTATGCTATTGAGTGGATGTATCGTGATGATGAATTCAGTTGTAGCATAAATTTACCGGTTGAATTAGCTCACACCTATTCGTCTAAGCATTGGTTTGCTTTTATTGACGATATAATGCCCGCAGGCGCAAGCCGCCGCTATTGGGTTAACCAACTTGGTCTGCAATCAATGTCAGCGAGCGAGCAGGATTATATTTTGCTGAAAACGGGCACTATCGCCCCTGTTGGCAATATGCGAATAAAAGATGCAATACCTGAGTTACATCCTGATAGCCAGTTAAACCATATCCGCTTTACATTGCAGGACGTAGTTGAGCGTGACTCATCTTTTTTGGAATATGCGCAGCAAAGAGGGGCCTCGGCAGGGGGGGCGACAGGGGCCGGTGGCGAAGCGCCGAAGCTACTATTATGTTGTTCAGATAATGATGAAATCTGGATTGATACTTTCCAGGATGGCATCAGTAACCAAGATACTCATTATTTAATTAAATTCCCAAGAGGGAAGCGTAGCACTATTGATTGCGATATTTTACGTGCTGAGTATCACTTTTATCAGGAACTGGCAAGCATTGGTATCGATACGATAAAGACTGAAAAGATGAGGCTGATAGAGGGAGATAATTATCCTTCTTTATGGTTACCTCGCTTTGATATTGATTCAATTGAGAATAAGCGAGTTCAATATGGTCTGGAGTCACTTTATTCAGTTATGGATGTTGCTTCGGGTAGCTATTTAAATCATTTTGAGGTAATCCGAACTTTAGTAAAAAAACTGACTTCTCAGTATCAAGTTAATGAATTAGGTCGGCCTTTAAATGTTGAAGCTCTCGTTATTGAAATGATTAAGCGAGATTTATTAAACGTCGCTTTTGGTAATTCTGACAATCATGGCCGCAATACTGCATTAATTAAACGGCCTGAGGGGATCTGGCTCTCGCCTATCTATGATTTTGCCCCGATGAAAGCAGATCCTGAAGGTATTCCCAGAGTGACTCAATGGGGGTCGCCTTATGAAGAGGGAGGGAATTTCGACTGGAAGGGTATTATTACTGAGTTATCTGATCTTGCTGACCCTGACAGTGTCTTTTTGGCATTCCAGCAAGTGGCTGAAAATCTAATAGGTTTGAAGGTTCGTCTTAAAATGCGAGGAGTACCGGACAGCATTCTTAATATGCCGGGAATGGCTTTTGATTATTTGGATGAAAAATTACAACGCTGGGCACATTTATGAAAGTGAAACTTTCACCGCAAGAGCGTGAGAACTTGTTACTGATGTTACTAAGCCAGCTATTTAGTGAACAGATATCTACAGGGGAATTACTGCGCAAACTTAGAAAAGAGATGCTAACCATGTCTCAGGACGAGTTTTCATCTTTGGTTAATATCAGCCGACGTACTCTGTCTGATATTGAAACTGATAAAGGGGGCCAGACGTTATCTGTGCTTGGGCGTGTTTTTCGGCCTTTTGGTTTGAAAATAGGTTTATTGCCACGTAACCAGCAAGTATTGAAAAAAATGCTGGCGAAAGAGTTTGCAGCGGTAACCGAAGATCAGGAGCGTTTGAAATGAGATGCGCGGTCACTCGCCCCGCGCGGGTACCTTTAAGCAACGAATGTAGGTAAAATAGCACTATCAGATAAATAAAAATTACAGCGTCAGATCTTTAATTATGGTGGTCGGGCCATTTTTTATTACGGAGGCAATGCCTTTTTTGGCAGCAGCGTCAGAACTGTAGGATTCACTGACGCCAATAACCTGATGGTTTTTCGCTTTCAAAACGAAATAAGGTTCATTTTTGACGTTGTGCTTCAGCTCATATTGGCTTTCCAGTGGCGAGTTACTCTGCACTGATGATATGCCGTTTTCAGCCGAAGCCTTACTGGCGTACATCTCACTGGAGAGAATAGTTTCGCCATTGCTGGCTTTTAGATTGAAATAGTGCTGCCCATTCTTTGCCTTATTAAGCTCATAGTGACCCATGGTCATAGTGGTTCTCCTGTTGGTTGTGATACCTCTAATGAGTGTAGTCAACGTTGACCGGATGTCAGGTCAATGCGCTATGCACCACCAACATAACGCACCTTTGGCAAAGACGGCATTACAGTAAACGACAGATCTCTGCTTCCCAGCGATACCCCATACCGTACACTGCACGGATAAATGGCTTCTTGCCATCGAGTGATTCCAGCTTGCGCCGGAGATTTTTGATATGGCTATCGATAGTGCGATCCGTCACTACGCGGTAATCGTCATACAGATTATTCAGCAGTTGCTCACGGCTAAACACATGGCCTGGTTGAGTTGCCAGTATTTTCAGCAGACGAAATTCTGCCGGGGTCAATTCCAACTGATGGCCCAGATAACTGGCCTGAAAGCGGGATTCATCAATCAGCAGTGGCACCGTATCACTTGGCTGCTGCGGTAGCGGTCGGCAGCGGCGCAGAATGGTTTTGACCCGCGCCACCACTTCCCGCGGGCTATAGGGTTTGCAGATATAGTCGTCAGCACCGATCTCCAGCCCCAGTAATCGATCAATCTCTTCGGTTTTTGCCGTCACCATCATAATCGGCACATCAGAGAAACGGCGAATTTCTCGGCAAATGGTAATGCCATCGCTACCGGGTAACATTAAATCCAGCAAAATAATGGCCGGTGGCGACTGACGGACTGCCGCCACTACCTCGTCACCCCTGGTGAGCCATTGGGTCTGATAACCCGCAGCCTGTAGGTAATCGACCAATAACTGGCCGAGCTTCGGTTCATCTTCAACAATCAATACGGAGCCAGATTGGCTGGCAGACTGAAGCGGCTCGTGCATTACAATGAATTACCCTATGGAATGGAATAGCGGAAATACTACCGTAATCCGCAGGCCACCCAAAGGTGAATGTTCGGCGCTGATTTTGCCACCGTGGGCCTCGACAATATTGTGGCATATCGCCAGCCCTAGTCCTGAGCCGCCGCTTGCGCGGTTACGTGAGCTTTCGGTGCGATAAAAACGCTCAAAAATACGTTGCAGCTGTTCATCACTAAGGCCCGGTTTACTGTCCTGCCAGTGTAGGGTTAATGTTTCTTCTTCTGGCAGTGCGATAATCTCAAGCTGCCCGCCTTCATTGGTATAACGCAGACTGTTTTCCAGTAAATTATGAAATAGCTGATTCAATCGGTCGGGGTCGCCGAACATTATTGCCTGTTCAGGCAGATGGGCAGTAATGGTGATATTTTTACTTTGGAAACGGCCATGGAAGCTGGCGATAGCGATTTGTAACAGACGCACGGCATCCAGTTGGGTTTTACGGTAGGCCAGTGCACCACGATCTGAGAGCGATAACTGATGCAGGTCGTTGACCAGTTTGGTCAGAATTCCTACCTCGGCTTGCAGTGAGATCAAGGATTCAGGTGTTGGTTGCCGCACACCATCCTGTAGCGCCTCCAACTCGCCGCGCAGTACCGCCAGTGGCGTGCGTAATTCATGCGAGACATCGGCCATAAAGTCGCGCCGCATTTGCTCGTTTTTCTCCAACGAACTGGCAAGTTGGTTAAAGTCTTGTGCCAAACGGCCCAGTTCGTCACGGCTACTGACCGCCACTCGAGTGCTGAAATCACCGGCAGCTAAGCGGTGAGTGCCTTCCACTAACCGTTTTACCGGTGCTAACATCCCGCGCGATAAAACCCAGGTCACCGCTGCCGCCAGCAGGGTTGATAAGCCGACAATAATCCAACTGGTGCGGCGCTGTTGCTGGTCAAAGTTAATATCTGCATTACGCGTCAGTTTTTCGGGGGGAGTCGACATCACCCAGCCCACCACGTTTTTATTCACCTTGATGGCGCGACGGCTAGCTTCTTTCGGCACCTGACCGGTGTGTCCGACCAGTAGATTATTGTGATTATCGACCACCCAGAACTGAGCGCGCCAGCCTCGTGGCGGCAGATTGCGGCTGTTATCACTGCTCTGCTCGAAAGAGCGCATGATCTGATAAATCACCTGATCATTATTACGCAGGAAATCCCAGTTACCGTAACGCTGATATTGCACCTCAAGCGCGTCTCCCAACATGGCGATACGCTGCTCATTGCTCTGTTTGATGTAGTCAATGAAACCGCGCTCGAAACTGGCTCTAACCCCCCAGTGCATCGTGATCAACACCAGCATGCAGGTAGCAAATATCGCCATAAACAGTTTTCCGGTAATGCCGATTCTCATTATGTTTTCACCTGTTCTATCGGTTGGCTGGTTTAATGGGTTGGCGGGCCAGATTACGATTGGTGCCGGTATCCGGTGGCACGCGATTAAATATCAGGGCGGGCAGAGCAATGATAATGGCCATGCACATATAGCTGTACAAGAACGCGCTGTGGGTGGCCGAGGTATTGGTTACCACCTGATTATGCGCAAACACGCCCAATAATATCCCGGCGGTGCTGACCCCCAGACTCATGGAGAGTTGCATCACCATCGACAGCAAGCTATTGCCGCTACTGGCAAGGCGGTTTGGTAAATCTTTCAGGGTTAAGGTATTCATGGTGGAGAAGCGCAGTGCGTTAACCATTCCCTGGAAAAATAGCACCACCGGCAGTAGCCATAGCCAGCCCATCAGTGCCACCAGTGGGAAGCTCAGACTAACCACCGCCAGCAGCAATGTCGCGCTGACCAACACTTGCCGGTAGCCGAAGCGGTTAACCACCTGCACGATAATTCGCTTCATGCCCATACTGCCGATAATCATCGGGATCATCATTAAACCTGCATGGAACGGCGTGAATCCCAGCCCGATTTGCAGGAAAACCGGGGTCATAAAGGGCAGCATGCCACTGCCAATGCGCGCAGTCATACTTGCAGTCAGGCCAAGGGCATAGGATTTGTTTTTGAACAATCGCAGTGAAAATAGCGCAGCGTTATTACCTCGGGCATGCCACCAATATCCGGCCAGAGCCAACATCCCAGACAAGACTAAACCCGCAATTGCCAGCGGTGGCAAACCCAGCCCTTTATGGCCATCTAACGCCAGTGTTAGGGTTGCCATGCCGATAGCCAGCATGATAAAGCCGCTGATATCAAAGCGACGGGTACGCATGGTGTAGTTAGGCATCAGCATCAGAGTAGCTAACGCGCCAATCACCCCCACTGGCAGGTTGATCAAGAAGATCCAGTGCCAACTGGCGTATTCCACCAGAAATCCCCCCAGCGCCGGGCCAACCAATGGCCCAATCTGGCCGGGTAGGGTGACAAAGGCCATCGCCGACATATATTGTTCGCGTGGCACGATCTTCATCACCGTCAGGCGGCCCACGGGTACCATCATTGCGCCACCGACCCCTTGAATCACGCGAGAGGCGATAAGCTCATTCAGGGTTTCAGATTGCGCGCACATCAGTGAACCAAGGGTAAACAGAATGATTGCTGAGAAAAATACCCACTTAACCCCGACACGATCAGCCAACCACCCGCTAGCGGGCAGCATCACAGCCACCGTCAACACATACGACACAATGACCGATTGCATACGCAATGGGTTTTCACCCAAACTGGCCGCAATCGAGGGCAGGGCGGTATTGACGATGGTGGTATCCAGCGTCTGCATAAAGAAACCGAAGGCAACGATCCACAGTTGCCAGCGTATACCCGTCATCTTTCAACCTGCTGCTGTGTTGACTGCATTCGCTTACCCGAATCACTTACGGGTTTTGACCTTAAAATATAAGTCAGCTCATCGGGACTCTCTCGCTTGCCGCCTGGGTATATCGCCATAGGCTATTCCAGCTTCATTAGCGGCTGCTTACTAAAGCGGCTGCGTAATCGGTCAAAATAGAGGTAAACCACCGGTGTGGTATACAGCGTTAGCAGTTGGCTCATTACCAGCCCACCGACAATGGTTATCCCCAGTGGTTGACGTAACTCTGCCCCATCACCACTGCTTAGCACCAGTGGCAGCGCCCCGAACAAGGCGGCCAATGTGGTCATTAGAATCGGCCGAAAGCGCAATAAACTGGCCTGAAAAATAGCATCGCGGGCGCTGAGATTGCCATTACGTTGCGCGTCGAGGGCAAAGTCCACCATCATAATGGCGTTCTTTTTCACGATACCAATCAATAGCATAATGCCAATAAGTGCGATCAGGCTAAAGGGGGCGTCGAACAGTTCTAGCGCCAGTAGCGCGCCCACCCCAGCAGAGGGCAGTGTGGACAGAATGGTCAGTGGATGAATATAGCTCTCATACAACATCCCGAGCACGATATACACCGTAGCGATAGCGGCCATAATCAGCCACAACTGCGATTTCAGTGTTTCCTGGAATACCTGCGCGGTACCAGTAAAGGTGCCGCGCACGGTGGCAGGCACCCCAAGTTCCGTCATTACCCGCTCAACGGCGGCGGTTGCTTCAGATAAACTTCCGCCTTCCGGTAAGTTAAATGAGATGGTCGAGGCGGCGGATAAGCCTTGATGATTAACCGACAGTGGTGCATTGGCCGGTTGCCACTTGGCGAAATAAGACAATGGAATTGACTGACCGCTGCTATTAATCACAAACATCTTATCGAGCGAACTGACATCCTGAGTGTATTGGGGGGCAACTTCCATCACCACTTTGTATTGGTTCAACGGTTGATAAATGGTGGAGATCTGCCGTTGACCAAAGGCGTTGTTTAACAGGGCATTGGCTGTGGACACATCAATCCCCAAGCGCGCCATGGTCTCGCGATCGTAAGTCAGTGCCATCTCCGAGCCTTTATCCTGCTGGTCAGAGTTAACATCTGCCAGCTCCGGCAATTTAGCCAGCGCGGCGCGGACTTTGGGTTCCCATTCACGTAGTGCGGCTAAATCGTCTGCTAACAGCGTAAATTGATAACTGGCGTTGGCTTGACGGCCACCGACGCGAATGTCCTGCACCGGTGCAAGGAACAGGCTCGCCCCCGGTTCTTTGGCTAGTTTGGCACGCAGACGAGTGATAATTTGCTGAGCGCTCTCACTGCGCTCACTCAAGGGTTTGAGCGAGATAAACATCGACCCGCTATTCGTGCGTGAGCCACCGGTGAAGCCGGTGACATTGTCGACCGCCGGATCATCGTTGACTATCTTCATGAAATCCTTCAGCTTCTGCTGCATCGACTGAAACGAAATACTTTGATCAGCTTGAATAAAACCCATCATCCGGCCAGTATCCTGCTCGGGGAAAAAGGTTTTCGGGATACTGATATAGAGCCAAACATTGAGCGCGATAGTGGAAAGCAGCACCACCATCACCCAACGTGTATGACCCAGTACCCAATTGAGTGAGCGACCATAACCTTGCTGAATAGACAGCAGCATTTTACCAAACCCGCGAATCCGGGGTTGCTGACCAACCGGGTGTGATCGTAGCAAATGGGCGCACATCATTGGCGTCAAGGTGAGGGAAATGACCAGTGAGATGCCGATAGCCACCGACAGTGTTATGGCAAATTCGCGGAATAAACGGCCCGGTAACCCTTCCATCAGCAGCAGTGGAATAAATACGGCCACCAGCGAAATACTCATCGACAACACGGTAAAGCCCACTTCGCGCACCCCGCGCAGGGCGGCGGCCATTGGTTTTACCCCCGCTTCCAGATGGCGGGAAATATTCTCCAGCACCACAATGGCATCATCAACTACGAAGCCGGTGGCGATGGTCAATGCCATCAATGACAAGTTATTCAGGCTAAAACCGCACAGATACATAGCGGTAAATGTTCCGATCAACGAAACCGGCACGGCAACCGCGGGAATAAGCGTGGCACGGCCGGAGCGCAGAAACAGGAATACCACCAGAATCACCAAAGCTACGGCTATCATCAATGAGCGCTCCACTTCATCTAACGAAGCACGAATGGTCGGCGAGCGATCTTGTGCAATAGTCAACTGAATTGAGGCGGGGATCGAGGCACGCAGGGCCGGAAGTTCTGCTCGAATCCGGTCGACGGTGGCGATAATATTTGCCCCCGGCTCGCGGCTGATTACTAACAGCACCGCCGGTTTACCATCGGACATCCCGGCGTTACGCACATCTTGCACTGAGTCCACCACCGTGGCGACATCCTGTAGCCGTACCGCTGAACCATTGTTGTAATGAATCACCAGTGGGCGATAACCCTCTGCGGTTTTGATCTCATCATTGGCCTGCACCTGCCAGTGCTGTTGGCTGGAATCGATAGCACCTTGTGGGCGGCGAACGTTGGCGGCGCTGATTGCTTGTCGCACCGCATCCAGCGAAACGCCTTGGTTAAACAGCGCCCCAGGATTCAATTCAACCCGCACCGCAGGCAGGGAACTGCCTCCCACCGAGACATCACTGACCCCCTCGGTTTGAGCAATTTTCTGCGCCAATTTGGTAGAGGCAAAATCATACAACTGACCTTGGGTAAAGGTATCCGAGGTCAGCGTCATTATCATGATGGGCGCATCCGACGGGTTCATCTTACGATAGGTCGGGCGGTTTGGCATGCCGGTGGGCAGCAAGCTTTGCGCGGCATTAAGCGCTGCCTGCACATCACGGGCCGCACCGTTGATATCTCGATTGAGGGAGAATTGCAGAATGATCCGCGTGCTGCCCAATGAACTGGTAGAGGTCATTTCATTGACGCCCGCAATTCTGCCCAGTGCGCGTTCCAGCGGTGTGGCAATTGAGGACGCCATGGTCTCAGGATCGGCCCCTGGCATCGATGCACTCACCGAAATCACCGGATAATCCACCTGCGGCAGCGGTGATACCGGCAATAAGCTAAAACCGATAATTCCGCTGAGGGTGATAGCCAGTGTCAGCAGGGTGGTAGCCACCGGGCGATGGATGAACAGAGCGAAGAATTTCACGGCTGCTCCTGTCCATGGGGTAATTCAGGTGTGTCAGTATCCTGATGGCGATAGCGATTTTTGCCATGGGAGTTGCGTGCCAGTTTATCGAACAACAGATAGATAACCGGAGTGGTAAACAGGGTTAGTACCTGACTGACAATCAGCCCGCCGACCATACACACACCCAGCGGTTGGCGTAGCTCGGCCCCGGCCCCGGTACTGAGCATTAATGGCAATGCACCAAACAGCGCTGCCAATGTGGTCATCAGAATCGGGCGGAAACGTAACAAGCACGCCTGATAGATAGCATCATACGGGGTCATCCCCTGATCCCGCTCTGCGGCCAGTGCAAAGTCGATCATCATGATGGCATTCTTCTTTACAATTCCGATCAGCAGAATAATGCCGATAATGGCAATCACATCCAGCTCATTGCCGGTCAGCATCAGCGCCAGCAAGGCACCGACACCGGCGGTGGGCAGAGTTGACAAGATAGTGACCGGATGAATAAAACTTTCATATAACACGCCGAGCACGATATACATCGCCACAATCGCGGCGATAATCAGCCACAGCGTGCTACCGAGTGCGGCCTGAAATGCCAGCGTAGAGCCTTGGAAGCGGGTGGTGATATCCGCCGGTAGCTGAATTGCCTGCTCAGCTTGTGTCACCGCGTTTACCCCCTCACCCAAGGAATATCCCGGTGCCAGATTGAAGGAGATAGTGGCTGACGGGAATTGATTCAAATGGTTAATCGATAATGGCCCGAAGCGCTCCTCAATGGTGGCAATACTGTTCAGCGGCACCCCTTTACCGTCGCTGCCGGTCAGGCGGATATCGTTAAACGCCGCCAAGCCCGGCGTGGCCTGCACGTCATGTTCTAGCACCACGCGGTATTGGTTGGCTTGGGTATAAATGGTGGAAATCAGGCGTTGACCAAAGGCGTTATATAGTGCGCTGTCGATAGCTGCCATCGTGATACCTAAACGGCTGGCGCTATCGCGATCGACATTAACAAACGCCACCAATCCTCGGTCCTGCCAATCACTGGTGACATCCTGGAAGGGAGCTTGTTGCTGCAACTGACTAACCAGCTTCGGTACCCAAGTGCTCAACTCCTCAAGTGTCGTGGCTTGCAGGGTGAACTGATATTGTGTCCGGCTCAGTTGCGTATCAATGGTCAGATCTTGTACCGGCTGTAAGTAAAGTTTAATCCCTGGGACGCCGGTAACGCTTTCCTGTAAGCGGGTAATGATCTGTGGGATGCGATCGTCACGGCTGTTGAGTGGTTTAAGGTTAATCTGCAACCGGCCATTGTTCAGCGTGGCATTGGTACCGTCAACGCCGACAAATGAGGTCAGGCTTTCTACCGCTGGATCTTTAAGGATAATGGCGGCCACTTGTTGCTGGCGTTCCGCCATATTACTGAATGAAACGGATTGCGGTGCTTCCAGGGTTCCTTGAATCAGACCATTGTCTTGCAACGGGAAGAAACCTTTCGGCATCAGCAAGTAAAGCAGCACCGTCAGGACCAGTGTGCTCACCGCTACACCCAAGGTTATCCATTGATGATTAAGCACTTTTTTTAGTGCCACGGCATAATGGGCGATCACCCAGTTAAAGAACTTCTCACTGGCGCGTGACAGGCGGTTTTGCTTACGCAGTGACTCATAACTGAGCATCCGCGCGCACATCATTGGGGTCAGAGTCAGCGAAACTACCGCTGAAATCAGGATCGCCACCGCCAGTGTTACGGCAAATTCGCGGAACAGCCGGCCCACGATATCGCCCATAAATAGCAACGGAATCAACACTGCAATTAATGAGAAGGTGAGTGAAATAATGGTAAAGCCAATCTCTCCGGCCCCTTTCAGCGCCGCATCCAGCGGTCTCTCGCCTTTTTCGATATAACGAGAGATATTCTCTATCACTACGATGGCGTCATCGACCACAAAGCCCGTGGCAATGGTCAGCGCCATTAACGTCAGGCTATTGATTGAAAACCCGAGAAAATACATCGCCGCAAAGGTCCCGATCAGTGACAGCGGTACTGCGACACTGGGGATAATGGTGGCTGCGGCATTGCGCAGAAACAGATAAATCACCATCACCACCAGCACAATGGCGAGCAATAACTCAAACTGCACGTCACTGACGGAGGCGCGGATGGTGGTAGTGCGATCGGTTAGTACCTTGACATCAACCGACTTGGGCAAGCTTTTGATCAACTCCGGCAGCATCTCGCGAATACTGTCCGCGGTGGCAATGACGTTGACCCCCGGCTGGCGCTGGATATTCAACACAATCGCCTGCTGGGTATTGGCCCATGCAGCCAGTTTGTTATTTTCCGCGCCCTGCTCAATGGTGGCGACATCCTGCAAGCGGATCGGCGCTCCATTTTGGTATGCAATGATCAGATCACGGTAATCCTCGGCAGATTTCATCTGGTCATTAGCCGACAATGTCACCGAACGGGTGGGGCCATCGATGCTACCCTTGGCAGAATTGACGTTAGCATTGCTGATGGCAGTACGAATGGTTTCGCTGTCCAGCCCCAATGCGGCGACCGCCGGGGCATTCAGTTTCACCCGCACGGCGGGGCGCTGTCCGCCGGAAATAGTGACCAGACCGACCCCGGTGACTTGCGATATTTTCTGCGCAATCCGGGTTTCGACCATATCTTCTACTTGCGTCATCGGGATGGCAGTGGAGGTCACGGCTAAGGTCATAATCGGCGGATCAGCCGGATTCACTTTGCTGTAAATCGGGGGGTAAGGCAGATCATTGGGCAGTAGATTGGTGGCGGAGTTAATGGCAGCCTGCACCTCTTGCTCTGCTACATCCAGTGGCAAAGTAAGCTGGAATTGCAGCGTAATCACTGACGCACCACCCGAACTTTGTGATGCCATCTGCTTGAGGCCGGACATTTGGCCAAACTGGCGCTCCAGCGGCGCGGTAATGGATGATGTCACCACATCCGGGCTGGCCCCAGGATAGAGTGTCACCACCTGAATCGTCGGGTAATCAACCTCCGGCAGGGCAGAAACCGGCAGCGCGCGGTAACCGAGAATCCCGGCCAGCAGAATGGCAATCATAAATAATGTGGTGGCAACCGGGCGCAGGATAAACAGCCGTGACGGCCCGCCACCAGGTGTTGGAGGCATCACTTGCATCAGGATTTCTCCGCAGGAACAGTGTTACTCGTCGCTCTTCTGCCCCGATGTGTGGCTTTCTCCTCCGTGGCTGCTTTCTCTGCGACACCCGTTTGGTTTGCTGCTGCGGCCCGTGGTGTTACCACTTCGACCTGTAAGCCTTCGGTCAGGCGATCAATACCGTCAGTGACCACGCGTTGACCCGCATTCAGGCCGGCGCTAATAACCACTTGTTTGCTGTCTTGAATACCGGTAGTGACCAGATGCTTACTGACTTTATTTTCATCATTTAGGGTCCAGACAAAGCTCCCTTCGTTACCCATTTGTACGGCGGCGGTTGGCACCACCACAGCATTTTGCAGTAAATCGACTTTGATACGGGCGTTGACAAACTGGTTGGGGAACAGGATGTCATCGTTATTGGCAAAGCGTGCTTTCAGCTTAATGGTGCCGGTGGTGGTATCAATTTGGTTATCAATACTGAGCAAATAGCCCTGCGCCAGTCGCTGTTTATTGGTGCGATCCCAAGCTTCTACTGGCACGGTAGTGTTATTTTTGGCCGCATTTTTCTGCGCTTGCATGATAGCGGGGATATCGCTTTCTGGCAGCGTAAAGACCACATCAACCGGATGTGTCTGAGTGATCACCACTATGGGGGCTGTGGTACCGCTGGTAATGTAATTACCGACATCGACCTGTTTTAGGCCCACTTTGCCAGATATTGGGGCGGTAATTCGACTATAAGTCAGTTGCAGTTTGGCACTGTCGATAGCGCCTTGATCGGCTTTAACACTGCCTTCACTTTGGCGCACTAACGAGGCTTGAGTATCGAGCTCTTGTTGTGAAATGACCCCGGTTTTCACCAATTTTTGGTAGCGGGCTAAATCACGGCGGGCATTGTCCAGCGTGGCCTGATCTTTTGCCAGTTGGCCCTGTGCTTGGGTCAGTTGTACCTGATAAGGGCGTGGGTCGATCTCCACCAGTAAGTCACCGGCGTTGACCTGTTGCCCTTCAGTAAAGTGGATTGCCATTAATTGGCCATCGACCCGGCTGGTCACGGTGACGGTATTGGCGGCAATCACGGTACCTAGGCCGGTAAGATAACGGGGTACGGCTTGTTCGGTGGCGGTGGCCGCCTGTACCGGCGACATGGGCATATTACGTCGGCCACCGGCGCGGGCTGTTGTCGTCCCGCCAGCGGTGTGCTGCGCACCTGGCGCGGTGTTGGTGGTGGCCGCGCTAAAATAGCGCCAGGCAAATATAGCAACAGTAATCGCCACCACCGCCCCGAGTAACATCAGTACCCTGGAAGTGCGTTTGGATTGAGCTTTCATGATGGCGGGAGTCCTTTTTGTTTATTTTGTTATGCGCACATAGATGCAATCAATTGGGTATTGATATGTTACTAGTTTAGCGGGGATTTACCGGATAAAAATGGAGGAAATATGGAAGTAGTGTCAGGGTATGTGGGATTTTGGTTTTTATAATTTTAGGATTCAAAACTGATAGGGTTTGGCTGCGGTTGATATTCGATTAAGTGATGTGATCTGTTTCTTGATTACCCACTGCGCAGTGGGTAATCAAAATAGCATTAACGATACAGGGTCTGCGCCCAACGGGCCAAACCGGCGGTCACTGAGCCGAAGTCATTGCCACCCACCAACGGGATACCCGGTAGTTGCTGTTGCAGGGCGGTTCGCAATAACGGGGAGCGAGCACTGCCGCCTGTCAGATAAATGACATCTGGAGTGATATGGCTGGTGGATAATGCCAAACTGACTTGTTCCTGAATCCGTTGTAGTGGCTGAGATATGGCTTCAGCAAGCTGTTGCTGGTTGATAGTCTGGCCTAACTCTGGCTCGACAAAATTCAGTGCAGTCGCTACTTGTACTTGTTCGGATAGCGCGATTTTGCTCTCTTCCGCCGCCCGAACTAAACGATAACTCAGGCGCTGTTGATACACTTTCAGCAGGCGCTCTACTTGCTGTGGATTGGCCGCGTCACGAATCAAATCACGCAGGAAGCGGCCGTTAACCGTGCTGTAGAAATCGCTCTGTGCCGGAACATCGTTAGTCGCAACGGCATTCCAATAGGGCAGTGACGGCAGAGCAATCCCTTTTTCGGTTTCGCCCCCCATGCCAAACAGCGGCATCAGTTGTTTAAACGCGAGCATAATATCCAGATCGTTACCACCAACGCGACAACCACTGTGACCCAGCAGGCTTTGTTGACGGTCTGCCAGCCCCTGCCATTTAGGCCCCATCAATAGCACCGAACAGTCAGTGGTACCACCACCGATATCCACCACTAGTACGGTTTTTTCTTCTGTCAGCGTCGCTTCAAAATCTAGCCCTGCCGCGACCGGTTCAAACTGGAAAGCAATATCGCGAAAACCGGCGCGTTGGGCGGCGCGCAGTAAAATCCCTTCTGCCTGGCGATTAGCATCCTCACCGCCAGAGCCTTGGAAGTTGACTGGACGACCAATTACGGCCTGACTAATTTCTGATGCCAGTACGGATTCTGCCTGACGTTTGATATGGAACATCATGGCGCAGACCAAATCCTCAAACAGCGCCAATTGCTGAGGTTTCAGCCCATTGGCACCTAGGAAGGATTTAGGTGATTTTACAAAGTATACGTCTTCAGGGTCTTCGATATAGTGGGCGAGGGCAGACAGGCCAAATGTCAGACTGTCGGCAGCAACCGGAATATCCTCTTCGCGATTGAATGCCATGGCCCGGCGTAATAGCTGCTGATTTTCGTCGCTACCGGTGGGTACCTGCCAGTGGCGGTGCAGGCATTCACTGACCGCTTCCCGTGTTGGCGCGCACAACATGGAGGGCAGATAGACGTCATTATTTTCCAGTGCCAGTAAGTTGGGAGCATCATCCCGCATCACGGCAACTGAGCAGTTTGCTGTGCCGTAGTCAAAACCAATGAACATAATTGCCCCCCAGGCCAAATAAAGGGGTGCGACTTTACCCGAGAGTGGGCAGCGGGGCAATCGTCATGTTAGTGATTTTTTAATCATGGTTGAGGATGCAATATGACGAGCCGGTTATTTAATCGCAAAATAGCCACTGTCGAGTAAATCAGACAACGGTTGCGGCGGGCTGATGGTTTCACCGTCAGCTAAATCGACACCGATGGTTATCAGTTTATTGAGCGTTAGAGGGAGTTCTGCTGGCCCAGCCAGAGTGGCGATATTGGCTCGCTGAGCGGTACCATTAATGATAGAGACCAGCACTTCATCCATCTGGTTAATATGGATATGGGAAATTAACTCGCTGTTAAACTTAAGATAATCGATAGTGTGATCCGCCAGTAACTCGAAATCATTCAGGTTATGACCAAACTCTTTAACGATGAGTTTACAGCCCAGTTGTTGCAATTTGGCGAGAAAATTGCCAATCGCGAAGGGGTATTGCAGTAAGGTGGATTCATCGACCATCCAATAGAGACTTTGTGTTGGCAGTACGGTTTGCCGCACCAAGGTCAGCAATGATTGGCGAAACTCTTCTTTGAGCAGCGCCGCCTCTGACAGCGGGATAGCCAGCGCCAGCCCTTTATGTTTGATAGCTTGGGCATGTGTCATTAACAGTTGCTCACAGACCCAATTATCAATCTGCGGCAGCAAGCTATAGAGCAGCGCGGCTTCCTGAAACTCAGCCTGGCTGACGTTAAGGCCATGTGGCCGATTAACCTCGAAACTGATTTGATAGAAACAGACAGACAATGGCGTTCTGGGGGGCGCGGTTGGGGTGAGTTGCAATACCAGTTGGTTATCATTGAGAATATTCTCAACATCTTCCCTGCTCAACAGCTCGTGTTGGCGTGCTAATAGCTGCTTTTGCCGTGGCTGATAGAGATAAACCTGACCGCGTCCACTGTGTTTAGCGGTGTAACAGGCGATATCTGCCTGTGCCATAATTTCACTGCGCTGATTGTTATTGCTACTTATTTGCGTCACACCGGCGCTGGCCCCAATACGATAGAGCTTATCTTCCCAGTAGAAATGATAGCCATTAATCAGTGATACCAGACTTTGGGTAATGGCTTTGGCATGGGGTAGGGTGCAGTTGAGCATCAGTAAGCCAAACTCATCACCGCCGAGGCGTGCAACACAATCGCTGTTACGTAAGTGCTGGCGCATCAACTGGCTCAACTCTTTCAATAATGCGTCTCCTGCGGGATGCCCGGCAGTGTCATTAATGGCTTTGAAATAGTCTAAATCAAGGAAAGCCAATGCATGTTGTTGGTTAAGTTCGACGCTAATTTGGATTGCCGCTTTCAATTTATTCTCAAAATTGGCGCGGTTTGGCAGACCCGTGAGATTATCGTGAGAGGCGCTGTGGCTGAGTTTGCGCATCATTGCGCGCGATTCGCCGACATCCTGGAACACCAGTACCGCCCCGACAATGTCCCCTTCCAACGTTTTCAGCGGCGCGACCGACTCCTGAATATCATAATACTGGCCATCACGATGGTGTAATACCATTGACTCATTGAACGAAGAGTAGGGGCGATGATTAAGGCAATGCTCTATCGGGTTATCAATCTCCGCGCCGTCTACGCCGTTAGTCAACTTGATGATATGGTTGACTGGTTGGCCCAATGCGATGGTATTTGCCCAGCCAGTCATTTTCTCGGCCACCGGGTTCATAAAGGTAATCTTCATCTCCTGATCGGTACAGACCACAGCTTCACCGATGGAGTCCAGCGTGATATGCAGTCGCTCTTTCTCTTCGTGCAGCGCTTCCGTCAGATTTCTGATTTCCGTCATATCCAGCGTGGTACCAATCAGACGCAGAATATTGCCATTTTTATCACATATCATATTGGCTTGATTACGCAGATGGACAATTTCACCATCCGGTAATAACAGCCGGAATTCCAGACGGTATGGCTGGCGCTGCTTGAGGGCGGCGCTATATTCGCGATTAACCCGATTGATATCTTCATGATGAATGTATTTCTGCCAAACACGCTCATCAACCTGGGTATTAAAAGGAATATGATAGAGTTCATACATCCGCTTATCCCAACTGATAACCTGCGTTTTGATATCCAATTCCCAGATACCGATCCCCCCAGCCTCGTTAGCCAGCGTAATACGCTCCATTAGGCGGCGGTTAATAATCTCGGTTTTTTTCAGCTCATTGATATCTTCAGCCTGCGAGATGAAATAGAGCGGTTGCTGTTGGTGATCCCGCACCACACTGACCACCAGTAGTGCCCACACGATTTCACCATCGCTGCGAATATAGCGCTTTTCCATCGAATAGCTGGGGATACGGCCATGATACAGGTCGTCGAGTAATTTCAGGTCCGCAGAGAGATCGTCTGGATGAGTAATTTGCTGGAAAGTCAGGGTCAGTAATGTCTCTTGGGAATAGCCTAATAACTTGCATAAGGCCTGATTGACCTGCATCCATTGGCCTTGCGGTGAGACCAAGGCCATACCGATGGCTGAATATTCCATCGCGTTACGAAAGCGGTTTTCGCTTTCAATAATATGCTCTTTCTCCATGCGAAAAGAGTGCATTACCATTGCCATGGCATGGGGCGGAATTAACACCATTAATAAAGGAATAAAGGAGAACGCTTGAATTGACAGGTTAGTATCGGAATTAATGGTATACAGCTTGAAATTAAGCATCAATGCAATCAGCAATGTTGCCATAAAGCAGATGGTAAATGTCTCAAAACGCGGTAAGCGGATTGAGGTCCAGATCAACGTCATGATGACAAAAGTGAAGGGGAAAGGCAGATAAATCAGTCCGATATAACAAGCTGATAGTGATATTATCATCATAAAAATCATATCAAACAGCGCTTTGGATTTGGTCGCGATATTGAAGTAACCTCGACGGTAAAGTAACCCGACCGGCCCTAAGGCCAACATGCCTACCGCTTCGGACATAAACCACACCGTGAGCACTTGGGTAAAGCCCCCGTTTTGTGGGGATAAATACCAAGCCGCTGCCAGCCCACTGGCCAGAGGGACCACAATCACAGTGCAAACCGAGAATTTAAGCCAACTGAGCAGGTTATTGAGCGGGTCTTTGGTTTGCAGGAATTTACGCAGTAACCAGGCCCCGGCGGATGCCTCTGCCAGGTTGATAAATGTTAGGGGTAACGGGAACCAACTGAGGCCATATAAAATAAAATTAGCAGCAACAATACATATCCCTGCGGCCAATAATTGCCATAACCAGTAGCGCATAGGATGGTGGAACAGCGCCACCATTAATACTGCCGTCGGGAACCATAATGGGGCAAGGTTTTCTGACCGTTCAGAAAGCTGGATACAAAAGAGTGCGAGCAAAAATACGACTATGCTGATGATAGTAATGTGGATAATGGTTCTATTGTCAGGTGCCGGTCTTTCGGACGCACTGAGATCCATATAACGCCTTATTTTGCTCACACAGCTTTAGATTATGATAGGAAAAACCCATCACATAAAGAATATACCGCCGTTAAAATACGGTCATATTCAAAAGTTTAGTATAGATAAACACTGTAGAGTGTTATTCCTCTTCTCAGTGCTTAATTAATGATTTGTTTATTAGCATAATAGTCAGACCAAGAATATAGTTGCCAGTCCCAGAAAGATGAAAAAACCACCGGTATCTGTGATGGCGGTGATCATAACACTCGATCCGATAGCCGGATCACGCCCCATCCGAGCCATGGTCATCGGGATAATAACCCCCATGAGTGCTGCCATCAGCAAGTTAAGGATCATGGCTAATGTCATCACCCCCCCCATTGCCGGATCGCCATAGAGCAGATAGGTTACTACCCCCATAATCCCGCCCCATACCAGACCATTAATCAACGCTACGCCCAATTCTCTGAACATCAGGAAGGTCACGTTACCTTGTTGAATATGGTGTAATGCCAACGCTCGGACAATCATGGTAATGGTTTGATTACCGGTATTGCCGCCAATACCGGCCACAATCGGCATTAATGCTGCCAGAGCCACTAATTGTGAGATGGTGTCCTCAAATAAGCCGATCACGCGTGAGGCAACAAATGCCGTACAGAGGTTGATTGCCAGCCATGACCAGCGGGTGCGAACCGCGCGGCCTACCGGGGAGAACACATCTTCTTCCGGGCTTAAGCCCCCCATGCGTCTTAGGGTGGTGTCGCTCTCTTCGTTGACCACATCAACAATCTCTTCGATGGTCAAACGACCCATCAGTTTGCCTTTGGCATCAATTACCGCGGCACTGATTAAGTCATAACGTTCAAAAGCACCGGCAGCATCCTCTGCTTTCTGTTCGGGTTGGAACGTGGTCGGGTTGCTATCCATCACCTCAAATACTTTAGCATCGGGCGCATTGAGCAGGATAGAGGTCAATGGTAACTCGCCAAGCAAGGTATTTTTGCGGTCAACCACAAAGATTTTATCCGTGGCATCGGGAATATTTTTCCGATAACGCAAATAGCGTTGCACGGCTGCCAGCGTAATATCGGCACGTACCGTCACCAGCTCGAAATCCATCATCTGACCGACAGTGTCACGGGCATATTGGATAACTTCCCGCACTCGGGCGCGCTGATCCGGGTCCAACGAGGTGAGCAGGCGGCCCATCAAATTACGTGGCAGGTATTCAGCCAAATAAGCCTGTTCATCGACATGCAAAGTGCGCATGGCCCTCAACAGGTCTTTATCACTCATCTCTTTAATCAGCGAATCCCACACTGTTTCAGAGACTTCAACCAGCGTTTGGCCGCGTTTCTCATTTTTGACCAACCGCCACAATGCCAAACGTTCGTCATGAGGCAACGCCTCCAGTAAGTCAGCAAGGTCGGCAGCATGCAGATCATCAAGTAGACTTCTGATTTCTAACGTTTGCTCGGACAGTTGTTCATCACTGAGCTTTTCTTTCTCTTCCTGACGGCCAAGAATGCCATCAACCAAAGCCTTATTATTCAATAATAGAGAAAGTATCCGGTTGCGTATTTCAGCCAGTTTTTTCGTATTATTTTTAGTTTTATTCTTTATAACGGCAGAAATTGGCACAGGAATAATCGGCACTGGCATAGTGTGTCCTTAATTCGAAAACGACCCTTTGCCCCTGAAGTCGTAGGGATAGGCACTAAAACATTAACGACAAAACATCTAGGGGCTGAGATCGCTCTCATGGGGGCCAGGTGGTTCGCCTTCTACAGTCAGTTCAAGTTGCTGTGACTGCCTGCGCTCCTGATGATGGGAAATAGAAGCGACCGCCGCATACAATAAACGGCCAAACAGAATGAGAAAGCTCACCAGTAGGATTATTTTTGTTAGCTGTGCTGTTGGCCGTCTTCTCATCATTTACCTTCCTACCCTTCGCTCTTGGCGTTGCAGCGTTGTTTGTCACAATTAATGTTAGCTGCTCTCACTACTCGCCCCATCCATGGGCCTCGCCTCGTTGAGGCCGCTGCAAGCAGCGTTCAAATCTGCTCCCGGCAGATTTGTCACCCGAATCACTGACGAGAGTCAGCTCATCGGGGTTGATTCTGATTACTCTTTGACGGTAACCACATCCGCTGCTTCTGGTTCTTCTTCTTCAATGATCAGCTTCCAGCCTACTACATCATCCCAGTATGCCTGCTCACGCTCAAAATCCAGTTGTACCAGATTATTTTGTGTCAGATAACCGACGGGGAAACGTAATGTCCAATGGCTATCGTCAGTTATCAAACGCAGACTCTCTGGCGTGGTAGTCGACTGACGCTGATTATTCAGTAACGTACTCAAACGTAATAACTGAATTAACGGTAAATAATACTTTTTCTTGAATAAATTTAAACGCGGTAATTCATCCAGCTTGATGCCTTTACGATGCATTCGTACCAACGTTGCCAGCAGCAGTTGTTGCTCCTGATTAAAGCCCGGTAAGTTGGTGTTTTGCAGGATATAGGCAGAATGGCGGTGCATCCCACTGTGATTAATACTCAGACCCACTTCGTGCAACATTGCCGCCCATTTCAACAATGCTTCAAGCTGCGGCTGCACCAACTTGGTGTTCTGCGCTAACCACTGAGTATAAAGTTGTTCGGTTGTTTCCAGCACTCGGCGGGCTTGTTCGCGGTCAATATTATAGTGTTCCGCCAGGCTTTTTGCCGTGCGTTGACGAATATCCTGATGGCGGAAACGGCCTTCCATCTCATACAGCACGCCTTCGCGCAGCGCGCCGTCGGATAAGCGTAACTCTTTGACTGCTAACGCATCAAATACCCCACACAAGATAGCCAAGCCTGGTACAAATACCGACTGGCGATCTTCTGATAATCCCGGCAGGCTCAGGGCTGAGAAGTGTTTGAATTGTAACACTTGCTCAACCAGCATTTCGAGGCGCTCTGGTGTTATCAAACCGTCTTTTTCGCCCATTTCCACCAACACTTCATAGGTGGCCTTAATGGTGCCGGATGCCCCCAGCGCATATTGCCAACCCTGAATGCGGTATTGCCATGCCAGGTTTTCCAGTTTCTGTGCTGCCGCAAGACGAGCACGTTTGAAATTGGCCTTACTTATCTCACCGTGTGGGAAGAACTGCTGGGCAAAACTCACGCACCCCATACGGCGGCTCTCTACCAACAGAGGCTCAAAATCTTCACCAATAACTAACTCTGTTGAACCCCCACCAATATCAATGACCAGCTTGCGGCCTTTTTCCGGCTGAGTGTGTTCGACGCCCATAAAAATCAGACGGGCCTCTTCTTGGCCGGAAATGATTTCGATCGGATACGGAATAACCGCCGCCGCCCGCTTGAGGAATGCCTCTGCGTTAGCAGCTTGGCGCAGCGAATGAGTGCCAACAATACACACATTATCAGGTGAGAAACCCTGCAAGCGTTCTGCAAACAGCGCCAAACAGGCTAAACCCCGTTCGATGGCTTCTTCGCTAAGCATGTTATTGTGGTCCAAACCATCAGCCAGATGTACGCGCTGCTTTAGGCGACCTAAAACCTGTAGCGCGCCGTTGACGACCCGGGCAATGACCATATGAAAACTGTTAGAACCCAAATCGATAGCTGCAATTTCCTGCGGCTTGGTGGTCGATGAACTGTTGGATAGCGGCATAGTTTTAGCTCGATGCGTCTGGTTGTTCCAGCGCTTTTAAATAATCATAGATGGCAATCTGTGCACGTACTTTGCGCCTATTACCACGCGGTACATAACGATTACTCAGTTCTTTATCAATATAACGGGCTTTTACCGTGTCGTTGAATAACAGCTCTAAAATATCTAGCACCCGTTGTTTTAATTTCGGATCCAGCAATGAGACCGCGACTTCAATACGGTAATCGATGTTACGGGTCATCCAGTCAGCTGAAGAGAGATACACCAGTTTGTCGCCTTTATTCTCGAACACATAGACCCGGTCATGTTCCAAGAAACGGTCAACGATACTGGTGACCTGAATATTATCGCTGATCCCCGGCATATTGGGGATTAACGAGCACATGCCACGTACCAATAATCGGATTTTTACCCCAGCACTGGAGGCGCTATATAACCTATCTACCAGACCTTTATCTACTAAATTATTTATCTTCAGGGTAATACCGGCGCTTTCTCCGGCCTGAGCATGAATAATTTCCTGATCAATCAATTGATACAACATTAAGCGCGAGTTCTGCGGTGACACCATCAGATTATCGAATTTGACCGGGCGATAAGGATTTTCGATAAAGTTAAACACCCGCCGTACTTCATTGGTAATACGGGCATCAGCGGTCAGTAATGAGTAGTCGGTATAGATTCGGGCGGTCTTCTCATTGAAGTTGCCGGTACCGATATGGGCATAGCGCACGATCTCCTCGCCTTCAAGGCGGGAAATCAGGAATAATTTGGCGTGGATCTTCAGACCAGGTGCTGAGAAAATAACGTGTACACCAGCGGCGGTCAGGCTTTTGGCCCAGTGGATATTGGCTTCTTCATCAAAGCGCGCCTGTAACTCTACCACTACCGTGACTTTCTTGCCGTTATGGGCGGCATGGATCATCGATTCTATGATGCGTGAATCCTTGGCGACCCGATAAATATTGATTTTAATCGCTAATACGCTGGGATCGAAAGAGGCTTGACGCAGTAATTCCAATACGTGTTCAAAGGTGTGATAAGGGTAATACAGCAGGACATCTTGTTCACGGATAGCATCAAAGCCATTGCGGAATTTATCAAACCAAATATGGCGCAGGCGCGGCATTGGCCGGTTAACCAGATTGCTTTTGCCCACATTCGGGAAGCTGATAAAGTCTTTGAAGTTATGGTAACGGCCACCTGCAATAACCGAGTCATCATTAGAGATACCCAATTTATTGCGCAGTAATTCCACCATCTCATCGGGCATATCACGTTGGTAAACAAAGCGCACCGGCTCTGCCGTCAGGCGCTGTTTAAGGCTCGACGACATCAGCTCCAGCAGGCTGGATTCCATTTCAGTGACCAAATCATATTCGGCATCACGGGTCATCTTCATGGAGTAGGCGTTTAGCGCATCGTAATCAAAGAAGCCTTTAAAAATCTCATCGAGGCAAAATCTCAATATATTATCAAGTAATATCATTGGCTTGCGGCGGCGAGGTGCTTCTGGTGGCAAATTGACAAAACGCGGGACTTTATCTGAAGGAATCTCCAGCAGGGCATAGGCAATTTCCTGCCCGCGGATAATCTCCACCGCTAGATAGGTGTAATCGTCTTTTAAGAACTGCACCAGGTTGGTGTCATGGTTAATCAAGATCGGCGTAATGTGTTGGCGCAGATGCTGTTTAAAATAGATTTTTAGCCAGGCTTGCTGATTTTCGGAAATCTGCCGTTCATTAATCAGGAAGATCTGATTACGCGCCATTTCCAGTAAAAGATCATTATATAACCCATCAAATTCTTGATCGGCTTTCACCACTTTGCTCTGAATTTTTTTCAGCAAATGGCGAGAGGTCACGGCAGAGCCTTGCTCTTCGCTGATCAAAATGCGCCGTTTCAGATCGGCAAATCGGACTTTATAGAATTCGTCCAGATTATTGGAGTAAATGCCAAGAAATC
Organism: Yersinia sp. 2541 StPb PI; assembly: GCF_052217145.1. Classification (NCBI taxonomy): domain Bacteria; kingdom Pseudomonadati; phylum Pseudomonadota; class Gammaproteobacteria; order Enterobacterales; family Yersiniaceae; genus Yersinia; species Yersinia sp. 2541 StPb PI. Next base: position 1,275,586 of record NZ_JAZGQB010000001.1, read on the forward strand.
GCATCCGCTCGATGAGTGGATTGCTCTTATCTGCTGCTTCCTGCAATACCCGCTCATTAAAAGATAACCAGCTAAGTTCTTTTTCGATGTAGAGCTTTTCCTGACCCATTGCAACTCCAGTAAGATTATTGTGGGAGTATTTAGTGTCCTCAATCATTATTGCGAAAGTTTGACAAGAAAGTCCAACAGATATCATTAGTTAACTTTGTCCGTTAAACCTTATACCCAATCGATCTTAAGTTGCAGGAAAGCGGCAAGTAACAGACAGATTGGTCAAAGATGGGTTTGAGCAACACACCTGCATTTTGAAAGATGGTGGGTATAAAACATTGTCATGCAAACGCCACAAAAGTGACATAAGATGCTCGGTCATCTGGCGGTATAGATATACGCTTGGATTGATAATAGTAGACGGGGCATGGGGCAATCGAAGAGTATGCAGCGAACAGGCAAAGCAACACCATCAGGGAGAGATAAGCGCCGGGCTGCCATTGATCGTTTAGTGCACATGGCGGTGACGAGTAGTGGCTTGTTAGTGCTGCTGACACTGATGTTGATTTTCGTTTACCTATTGTATGCCGTATTACCGTTGTTTAAACCGGCCTCTATCAGTTTGCATAATCAGTTCGCTGTCACTCGCAGTGCGCCGACGGCCGCGCTGGGTATTGATATTCAAGGGCAGATCGGATATCGCATTGATAATCAAGGCTATGGCTACTTTATTCGGCTCAATGCACTGGGGGCATCCCCAGCAGGTAGTCTGATAAGCGAACAGCGGTTATCGCCCCCACCGGTATCAATCAGCCGTGCAGCCAATGGGCAACCTTTGTATGGCGTTGGCCTGAGCAATGGCCGTCTTACTCTACTGCAACCCGATTTCTCAGCCACACCGCCACGCTGGCAATTTCCGCTGGGTGAACAGCCGCGTTTTATGGATTTGAAAGGCCAACGCTTGCAGCATTTGGTGCTGGCTGAACCGCAACCACAGCAATTTACCATTGCCGCCGTTACCGATGATGGCCGCTTGCTGGCAGGGACGTTTACTGCCCAAGGGCAGCAGGTTACTGAACTGACGGATGTGCCGAAAACGGTCAGTCAACTGTTATTGGCACCTGACGGGCGTTTGCTCTATCTGTTATCCGGCCAGCAGTTATCTATCTATCAATTTGGCCCGGAACTGAAATTGCGTGAAACTGTGTCGTTACTGGATGACCAGCATGCGTCTGATGGGCCATTGACCCTCTCTTTGCTGCCAGGTGGCAAGTCGTTGCTGGTGCAAGCGCCGGGCGGCGTAATCAGCCAATGGTTTGATGTGCAGAAAGGGCCGGATAATCAATTTCACTTGACGCGCATACGCAGTTTCACTCCAACAGGTAAGGGCTTATTGACCACGGAGCGCGCGCGTCGGGTCTTTGCCTCATTATCGCCACAAGGCGAGCTATCACTCTTCTCCAGTATCCAGTCAACGCCTTTGCTGCAACATAAATTAGCTGACGGCGTTACCGACGCCGCATTCTCCCCTTGGGGCGATAGTTTGCTGCTTGAGAATGCTGCCGGTTGGTCTACCTATCAATTGGACAATCGCTATCCAGACATTGGCTGGCGTAGCTTGTGGCAACGGGTGTGGTATGAGAATTACCCTGAGCCAGCCTATGTTTGGCAATCAAGCTCGGCCGAAGAAAGCTATCAGGCTAAATTCAGCTTGGTACCGATTATTTTCGGCACATTAAAGGCGGCCGCCTATGCCATGTTATTCGCCGTTCCATTAGCCTTGGCGGGGGCAATTTATACGGCCTATTTTATGTCGCCAGGTTTGCGGCGAGTGGTTAAACCGGCCATTGAGATGATGGGGGCATTCCCAACCGTGGTTATAGGTTTGATTGCTGGTATTTGGTTGGCTCCGGTAATTGAACATTATCTGACGGGAATTCTGCTACTTCCGCCGCTGTTGGCGCTGGCTATTTTATTGTGTGGCTGGGGGAGTAGTTGTCTGGTGGAAAAGACACAATGGCGGTTACCTGCGGGCTGGGACGTGATTGTGCTGTTGCCGGTTATCCTGCTGACCGGTTGGTTCGCATTATGGTTGGGACCACAACTGGCGCAGTGGGTGCTAGGAGGGCCGTTACATGAGTGGTTGGGTGACAACTACTCTCAACGTAATGCGCTGGTGGTCGGTGTCGCCATGGGGTTTGCTCTGATCCCGGTCATCTTTTCGCTGGCAGAGGATGCACTATTCAGTGTGCCGCCGTCACTCAGCCAAGGCTCATTGGCACTAGGGGCGACCCCGTGGCAGACGTTAACCCGGGTCATTCTGCCCTCAGCCTACGCTGGTATCTTCTCTGCACTGATGATTGGTTTTGGCCGTGCGGTGGGGGAAACCATGATTGTGCTCATGGCGACCGGCAATACACCCATTATTGATGGCAGCATTTTTCAGGGGTTACGGGCGATGGCCGCCAATATCGCTATCGAGATGCCGGAAGCGGTCGTCGGTAGCGGCCACTATCGGGTGCTATTCCTGACCGCACTGGTGCTGTTTTGCTTCACTTTTTTAGTCAATACACTGGCCGAGGCTATTCGTCTGCGGTTGCGTGAACGCTATCAGATGGAGCGGACGGCGTGATGAACATTAAGCCTAATGTGTCTGGCGTGACCAAAAAGTGGTTTGCATCGGGTTCCCCGTGGATCTGGCTAACCGCTAGTGCTGTCAGTATCAGCCTGCTGGCGTTGCTTGGGATCATATTATTGTTGGCAGGCCAAGGGATGCGATATTTCTGGCCCGCCCCGGTCTATCTGTTTGAGCTTAAGCAAACGGCGGCAGGCCCGGTCAAAATGATTGGTGAAATTTATCAACAGCAGACGCTGTCACGTCAGCAATTAGAACAAGCCGGCGTGATGTTACCGTCGCAGGCCGGTGAGACAGTAACCCGCTATTTGATTAAAACCGGTAACCGTGAGATTCAGGGTCAGGATTTCCATCGCCTGCTGGACAGTGATATCCAGCAACTCACTTTGCCTAAAGATCTGCTGGTGCTGGATCGCCAAAACAATGGTACGGCATACGGTTTCCTCGCTGGCATGTTGGATAACGGCCAACCGTTAGTGGGCAATGATTTGGCTCAGGAACTGCAAAAACGTATTCCTGTGATACAAGGTCTGGTCAAGCGCGCGCAGGATATTCAGTTCCGCCAAATGAATATGCTCAATCAACAGTTTGAGGCGTTGCGGCTAGAGAAGAAACGGCTACAAATGAATGGCGGCCTTGACAGTAAATCGCAGGACCGTATCGAGGCGGAGTGGGGGGCGCTGCAACGTAGCCATCAAGCCATGATGGAAACATTACGCGGGCTACAAACCGAGCAAAGTCGCTACACGCTGTTATTGCGCGACATGAATGGGCAAATCCACCCACTGTCACTTAGCCAGATTAACCGCGCCTGGTATCCCAATGACATGACTTTCGGGCAAAAACTACATCATTGGGCAGCACAAACTCAGAAATTCCTGACCGATAATCCGCGCAATGCCAATACCGAGGGCGGTGTGTTCCCAGCGATTTTTGGTACGGTACTGATGGTGATATTGATGTCTATCGTGGTCATGCCATTAGGGGTGATTGCTGCGGTGTATTTACATGAATATGCCGGCAAAAACTGGTTGACCCGAATGATCCGTATTTCTGTGGTGAATCTGGCTGGGGTGCCCTCTATTGTTTATGGCGTGTTTGGCCTCGGTTTCTTTGTCTATCTGATTGGTGGATCACTGGATAAACTGTTTTACCCAGAGGCGCTCCCCAACCCGACATTCGGTACCCCTGGCGTTTTATGGGCGGCGTTAACGCTAGCACTGCTGACGTTGCCAGTGGTGATTGTTGCCACCGAAGAGGGGCTATCACGCATTCCGGCCAGCTTGCGGCAAGGCTCGCAAGCGCTGGGAGCCACTAAGGCTGAGACACTGTGGCATATTGTGTTACCGATGGCGGCACCGGCGATGATTACCGGGCTTATTTTGGCGGTGGCACGGGCTGCGGGGGAAACCGCGCCGCTGATGCTGGTAGGGGTGGTGAAATCAGCGCCGCTCTTGCCGGTCGATGGTATCTTCCCGTTCCTGCATTTAGAACGTAAGTTCATGCATTTGAGCTTCCAGATATACGATATGGCATTTCAAAGCCCCAATGTGGAAGCGGCTCGCCCATTAGTCTTTGCCACAGCTCTGCTGCTGGTGATCATTGTGGTCGGCCTTAATTTAGCGGCTATTGGTATTCGCCATCATTTGCGTGAAAAATATCGAGGTTTATTGTTGTGACTGAACTTTTTAACCCGCAGGACGAAATATGGGACTTTTGACGCCAGATTCGCTGCCGCTGCTTGATGTGCAGCAATTGACCGACGAGCAAACAGCGCTGGCGGTCGAAAAGCTCAATTTATTTTATGGTGACAAACAGGTGTTGCACGATATTTCATTTAATGTGCCTAAGCACCGTGTTACTGCGCTGATTGGCCCGTCTGGTTGTGGTAAATCTACCTTATTGCGCTGCTTTAACCGCATGAATGATTTGCTGGATAACTGCCATCTTGAGGGTGAAATCCGGCTAGGTAGTGAAATTATCACCGATAAAACCACTGACGTTGCCGCATTGCGTCGGCGGGTTGGCATGGTGTTTCAGCGGCCCAACCCATTCCCTAAGTCAATTTATGAGAATGTGGTATATGGCCTGCGCTTGCAGGGGATTCGTGACCGTCGGGTGCTTGATGATGCTGTTGAGCGCTCATTGCGGGCCGCAGCATTGTGGCATGAAGTGAAGGACCGGTTGCGGGAAAATGCCTTTCGCCTCTCCAGCGGCCAGCAGCAGCGCTTGGTCATCGCCAGAGCCATTGCTATTGAACCTGAGGTGTTATTGCTCGATGAGCCGACATCCGCTCTGGACCCAATATCCACCCTAACCATCGAAGAGTTGATAACCACACTCAAGCAGCAGTACACCGTGGTACTGGTCACCCATAATATGCAGCAGGCGGCGCGGGTCTCGGATTACACCGCCTTCATTCATCAAGGGAGCCTGGTGGAATATAACGATACCGATGCGTTGTTCACTTCACCGCGTCAGCGCCGGACGGAAGATTATATTACCGGGCGTTACGGTTGAACATTTAGCGCCAGTACAGCAGTTTCTAAGGTGTTTGCTTTATTTATCAATTGCGATTTAAGTTTACACTTTCATGTGCCGCTCGTTATTTAGGTGACTATTGAATGGAAGCGTTAAGTGAAAGAGCTATTGATAACTCAGCCTGATTTTATGGAGACATTTAGTTGTGTCGGCACAGCATGTCGCGAACACTGCTGCAAAGGCCAAAATGTCACGCTTGATAGAAATCGTTATCAAAAATACATTAAAAGCCCTTACGCAGAAATTAAACGTATTGCCATTAACCAGATTTCTGTTACTCAAGCCAGCCTTGCCTCTTGGGCCAATATTCACCCAGATAGTCAGGGGAATTGCCCCTTTCTTGATGAACAACGGTTATGTCAAATTCACAAACATGCCGGCGCTCATGCACTGAGTCACAGTTGCGCAACTTTCCCCCGCGTTGAACATGTTTATAAAAATCAGAAAATTAAAAGCATGTCACTCTCTTGCCCTGAAGTAACCCGGCAGGCGTTATTTTCCGATGACGCGCTAACGTTGCGTTTTTCTACTATCAACCAATATGACTATTACAAAGCACCGGATATTGTTATTGAAGAGCGGTTGGTTAATCGCGCTTGTGCGGCAATTGCAGCCAGCCAGCAACCGAATATTGAAGAAAATCTTTGGGCGATAAATTGTTTATTACATAATTATCAAGCCTGGGATGACGTGAGTAAAATTAAAATGGTTGAGATAGACAACCTGCGCACTGAACTTATCGCCACCATGATGGTGGGGCAAGCAGCCCATGAACTGGCTGCGGCGAAGAGAGAGCCGACTATCGGTGATGAGCGATTAAATTTCTTGGCTGATTTTATTGCACAACTGGCTGATATTCGGGGGCGAAATACGCTGGCGGCTTATGCTCAACCGTTGCTGAGCTACGCCACTAATGACCTGATTGAGCAAAATAATAATAAGCAACAATTAAACAATGCATGGCAACAGTATGCATTGCCCTTTTTTACCAAATACCCGTCAGTATGGCGCAATTATTTTCTGTTACGCATTCATCATGACCAATTGGCGATGGGGGATGAGCAAGCGGCGGTTACAGTATTTAATCTACAAGCTATAGATTTCTTCTATTTGAAAGCACTCATTTCAGCCTATGCCAGCCAGCATGGGGAGCTAACCGAAGATGACGTGATTGGTATTATCTATTCTTATCATGCGTGTCGGGAATCCACGGACAGCTCAAGCCAGAAATTTAAACAAGACGTTATGGCTTGGGCGCTAAAAGAAGATTTTTCATTATTATCGTTGTTGGCGTGAAATAGTATTTAACTTAGTGGCGGATTGTGTCGTTTGTTATCTGTAAATTATCAGTAACTAATAGGGATCTATTCAGTGAAGGAATTACAGATTATCCAACCTGAATTCGTTAAGAATTTCAGTTGTATTGGGTCAGACTGCCGTGACCACTGTTGTCATGGTTGGGATATTAACCTCGATAAAAATACCTACCGAAAATATAAAAATAGCCAAAACCAAAGTATTAGAAATATAGCAGTTAAGAATATTACAGTTACACGAACAAACCCATCCAATTGGGCTAAAATACGCCTTAAAAGCGATGGCAACTGCCCTTATCTTGACGAGTCTCGTCTGTGTGAAGTACATAAACGCTTGGGGAGCGAGGCGCTGAGTAATACTTGCTCGACATATCCACGCGAAAACCATCAGTACAAGACAGAACAATTTAATACTCTGACACTTTCCTGCCCAGAGGTTACCCGGTTGGTATTGTTTAATCCGCATGCATTTACTCTGCATGAGGAGACCGTCTACCAAAAACAGTATTTCAATAATAGAAAAATGAATACTGAAGGGCAATTTATTCACTATTATTGCAACCAAATAGTGGCCATGCCGAATGATAATTTTGAAGAGAATATTTATGCGGTTCATGTGTTTATCCACTGTTGTAAAAGTATCGATAGTACGGTTGATGATAAACCACAGATGATATTTGAGTTATATAAGACTATTCGATCCAAGTTGCAGGCTGGCGATATACGAGAAGAGGTTGCAAAGATCACTTTTAATGCTAACGCACGTTGGCATTTCCTAATGATATATCAAAGGAATACGGTTAGCGCTATGGGTACTAGGGGACATAAAACGCTATTTAATTATATGGCTTTTCTCATTCATCATTTGATGAATGAAGTAGATGTTAACCAGCTAGAAGAACGTATGGCTATGTTAAGCGCTACCTGGAATGACAGAGTTATGCCGTTGCTTAACCAACACCCCCATATTCTACGTAATTTTTTTCAGTATAATTTCTACCATAATCAGTTTGCACTTAGTAAAACTGATGATATTGATAAGGACTTTCATTCCTACGTTATCGATTTTTTTATTATAAAATCAGTTATCAGTGCATTTGTAATACACAATGGCACGTTGAGTGAAGATGATATCATTAATATCGTCTATTCATACAGTATCTTTAAGCTGCACAAGAGTAATGCTCAAAGTATCCTGTTATCTAACATAGATAAAGTCAATGAAAGTGATGATTTTTCTTTACTGAATATGTTGAATTGATATTGGGGCCAACTGAACTGGCCCCAGCGGATTAAGCACTCTTTATCGATGGTGTTTTATATTTAGCCAAATATTGTGGCTGGAAAATGCACATACGAATTACAGTACGGTATTCACCATTGATAAAGAACTCTTGCTTTAATTCACCCTCTATTTCAAAGCCTAATTTTGTATAGATATGGATGGCTTTTTGATTTTCTTTATCAACAATCAGATAAAGTTTGTACAAATTCAGTACCGAAAAACCATATTCCATCGCCAGTCTTGCGGCAGCCCCTGCATGGCCTTGACCCTGATGAGCCGGGTCGATAATTATCTGAAACTCAGCACGGCGGTGAATATGGTTAATTTCAACTAACTCCACCAGACCGACTTTTGTCCCCTGGCTTTCAATAATAAAGCGGCGCTCACTCTGGTCATGAATATGTTTATCATACAGATCAGACAGTTCAACAAAGGCCTCGTAAGGCTCTTCAAACCAATAGCGCATCACGCTGGCATTGTTATCTAACTGGTGAACAAACGGCAAGTCATCCCGTTCCAGTGGGCGTAACCTGACGCTGTTAGTGGTAGACATACATATTCCTCATTGGCGACAGCGGTTGCTGCCCTAAAAATTATACTATTAGCACAAGAGGTAAGCACAGGGGAATTAAAAAAGGCGCTAACCATTAATGGCCGCGCCTTTAATCAATATTTATTAACTTGTTTTATTCAGCCGCGTAGCCTTGGGCAGGTAGGCGTTCACCATCCAGCCAGGCGGCATTATCACGCATAGCAAGACGGCCATCGGTAAACCAACTGACTACCAGCGGATAAATGCTGTGTTCCTGAGTTTGTACTCTTTCGACCACATCCTCTTCGCTATCCTCACTGAAAACCGGTACTTTGGCTTGCAGAATAACCGGGCCGCCGTCCAGCTCTTCAGTAACGAAATGCACTGAGGTGCCATGCTCCGGATCACCGTTTTCCAGTGCCTGACGATGAGTATGCAGACCGGGGTATTTCGGCAACAGTGACGGATGGATATTTAACATCCGGCCAGCATAGTGCTGAACAAACTCCGCACTGAGAATGCGCATATAACCGGCTAACACCAGTAAATCAGGTTGATAGTGATCAATGGCTTGCGCCAATGCCAAATCAAAACTGGCGCGATCCGCATAGGACTTAGCATCCACTGCATGGTGGGGAATACCCGCCAATTCAGCACGTTCCAACCCATAAGCATCAGGGTTATTACTGAACACGGCACTGATGGTGCCTGAAATACGCCCTTGTTGTTGGGCGTCGATCAACGCTTGTAGATTACTGCCCTGGCCGGAGACCAAAACCACTATCTTTTTCATATACCCTTCGTACTTGAAGCTGCGGGGTGTTGGCTGCGCGCATTACTCGGCCCATCCGTGGGCCTCGCCTCGTTGAGGCCGCTGCAAGCAGCGTTGAAATCTGCTCCCGGCAGATTTGTCACCTGAATCACGGACTTGAGTCAGCTCATCGGGATTTTGAAGCTGCAGGCTGAGTCAGCAATGTTATGGATTGATGATGACTTGATCTGCACCGTCAGTCGCCGCCGCAATCACACCGATTTTCCAGGCTTTCTCACCGGATGCGGTCAGTAACTCAACGGCAATATCAGCCAGTTCTGCCGGGAGCGCAACAACCATGCCGACACCACAGTTAAAGGTACGATACATTTCGTGGCGACTGACATTGCCGGCTTGCTGCAACCAACTAAATACCGCAGGCCACTGCCAGCTAGCTTCGTCGATAACCGCTTGAGTCCCTGCGGGTAATACCCGTGGGATGTTTTCCCAGAAGCCGCCGCCAGTCAGATGAGCAATAGCATGAATATCAAGCTGCTCAATCAGGCTGAGAATGGATTTAACGTAGATTTTGGTCGGTTCCAGCAAATGGTCAGCCAGCGATTTACCATCCAACTGAGTTTGCTCAGGATTGGTGTTGCTGACTTCCAGAATTTTGCGTACCAGTGAATAACCATTGGAATGCGGGCCGCTGGCACCTAAGGCAACCAACGCATCACCCGGTGTCACTTTGCTGCCATCAATGATTTCAGACTTTTCAACTACACCAACGCAGAAACCGGCAACGTCATAATCTTCACCGTGGTACATCCCCGGCATTTCTGCGGTTTCGCCGCCAACCAGTGCACAACCTGATTGTTTACACCCTTCGGCGATACCGGTAATCACACTGGCGGCAGTATCCACATCCAGTTTACCGGTGGCAAAGTAGTCAAGGAAGAACAGCGGTTCAGCACCCTGAACCACCAGGTCATTGACACACATGGCCACTAAATCGATACCAATGGTATCGTGGCGTTTCAGGTCCATCGCCAGGCGCAGCTTAGTGCCTACGCCGTCGGTGCCTGAGACTAAAATAGGTTCACGGTATTTTTGTGGCAAAGCACACAGGGCACCGAACCCGCCCAATCCACCCATCACTTCTGGGCGACGAGTTTGTTTAACCACACCTTTTATGCGATCAACAAGGTCATTACCGGCATCGATATCTACGCCTGCGTCTTTATAGCTGAGAGAGGTTTTGTTGGTCACAGCGAGGTCCCCACGGCGGTTGGCTGTTTGAGCTTATATCCTTCATACTTGAAGCCGCAAGAGGGCTCGCTGCACGAACTTATCCAAATCACTGACTTAGTCAGCTCATCGCAGTTCGCTTGCTGGCAGCCTACCTGCAACGCCAATTACTTTGGCTATAGGAAGAAAACGCGACAATTCTAACAGCGCAGGCAAACGTTTGCGAGTAGCTTGTGATATCACGCTGATTTTTAGCTTTCTTGACTTAAGATTGATTTTCTATTGATCTGAATCAGGCTATTCATTGTGGCGTTCAAAAAAAAAGGCGGTATAATCTCGCGATTTTTTTGGCCGTCAACCGCCTAACCAGGAGAAAAATAATGAAGATCGTTGAGGTGAAACACCCGCTAGTAAAACATAAACTTGGTTTGATGCGTGAGAATGATATCAGCACGAAGCGTTTTCGCGAGTTAGCGTCTGAAGTAGGGAGTTTGCTGACTTACGTGGCAACCGCCGATCTGGAAACTGAGAAAGTCACCATTGAGGGTTGGAACGGGCCGGTAGAGATTGAACAGATTAAAGGTAAGAAAATTACGGTGGTGCCGATCCTACGTGCTGGTTTAGGCATGATGGAGGGGGTGTTGGAAAATATACCGAGTGCCCGCATTAGCGTGGTGGGTGTCTATCGTGATGAAGAGACACTAAAACCGGTACCGTATTTCCAGAAACTGGTTGCCGATATCAACGAACGTATGGCGTTGGTTGTTGACCCTATGCTGGCAACCGGTGGTTCGATGATTGCGACTATCGATTTGCTGAAGAAAGCCGGCTGCCAGAGCATTAAAGTGTTGGTATTGGTTGCCGCACCGGAGGGTATCAAAGCGCTAGAAGAAGCGCATCCAGACGTAGAGCTGTATACCGCCGCCATTGATCAGTGCCTGAACGAACACGGTTATATCATTCCAGGTTTGGGTGATGCCGGGGATAAGATTTTCGGAACCAAATAACTGATGATAGCCGACTCGATAGTCGGCTTTTTTTTGAATAACTTTTAGCATAATCATTTTTAAACACACCATTAAGAGGATAGAGAAATGAGCCGTCGCACCATCGGTGTCAGCGAGCGTCCACCGCTGCTCCAGACGATCCCCCTGAGTTTTCAACATTTGTTCGCCATGTTTGGTGCCACCGTTTTAGTTCCTATTCTATTTAAAATTAACCCGGCCACGGTGCTGCTGTTCAACGGTATCGGAACCTTGCTCTATCTGTTTATTTGTAAGGGAAAAATCCCGGCTTACCTCGGCTCAAGTTTTGCGTTTATCTCACCGGTACTGCTGCTATTGCCCTTGGGATACGAAGTTGCCTTGGGTGGTTTTATCATGTGCGGCGTGCTGTTTTGTCTGGTGGCGCTGATTGTGAAAAAAGCCGGAACGGGTTGGCTGAATGTGCTGTTCCCGCCCGCGGCGATGGGGGCGATTGTTGCCGTTATCGGCCTTGAGTTAGCTGGCGTTGCTGCGGGTATGGCCGGATTATTGCCCGCCCAAGGTGTGACAGTAGATTCAACCACTATTATCATTTCAATGGTGACGTTAGGGGTAACCATTCTGGGATCGGTGCTGTTCCGTGGCTTCTTCGCCATTATCCCTATCTTGATCGGTGTGTTGGTCGGTTATGCTTTGTCATTCGTGATGGGGGTGGTTGATTTAACCCCGATTAGTCAGGCCCATTGGTTTGCCTTACCGACGTTTTATACCCCACGTTTTGAATGGTTCGCTATTTTAACCATCTTGCCTGCGGCGCTGGTGGTTATTGCCGAGCATATTGGGCACTTAGTGGTCACGGCGAATATTGTGAAAAAGGATTTGATTCGTGACCCTGGTCTGCATCGCTCGATGTTTGCCAACGGTATTTCGACGGTGATTTCCGGCTTCTTTGGCTCAACCCCCAATACCACGTATGGTGAGAATATCGGTGTTATGGCGATCACCCGTGTTTACAGTACTTGGGTGATAGGTGGCGCTGCGATTCTGGCGATCATGCTGTCTTGTATCGGTAAATTGGCTGCTGCCATTCAAGCGGTGCCGGTACCGGTGATGGGCGGTGTTTCACTACTGCTGTACGGTGTTATTGCCGCATCAGGTATCCGCGTGCTGATCGAGTCAAAAGTTGACTATAACAAAGCACAAAACCTGATCTTAACCTCCGTTATCCTGATCATCGGGGTGAGTGGCGCGAAAGTGAACATCGGCGCAACTGAACTGAAAGGCATGGCTTTGGCAACGGTTGTGGGGATTGGCTTGAGCTTGCTGTTTAAAGTGATCAGTCTGATTCGCCCTGAAGAAGAGATTATTGACGCCCAGGAAGACGAGTCCACACGTTAATATCGGTGCAATAAAAAGTGATATCTGGCCGGGCAGTTATTGTGGGTTCGGCCAGTTTTTCGCTTCAGATCAGGTTTTTATGCTGTTGTTAATTTTTGTGGTAAGCTTGCCACGTTTTCCCGCCCGTTTTGTTGGTTGAGGTGCTTCTGAATACGCCGGCACAGCTTTCACTGCCACTCTATCTTCCCGATGATGAAACTTTTGCCAGTTTTTATCCGGGGGAGAACCCGTCCCTGTTAGCGGCGATCCAGTCCACTGTTCATCAGTCCCACGGCAGTTATATCTATTTTTGGTCGCGCGAAGGCGGTGGCCGGAGCCATCTATTACATGCAGCTTGTGCGGAGTTATCGCAAAAAGGCGAGGCGGTAGGCTATGTCCCGCTCGATAAACGTGCCTATTTTGTACCCGAAGTATTAGATGGTATGGAGCAGTTGGCGCTGGTGTGTATTGATAACATTGAGTGTATCGCGGGCGATGAGCAGTGGGAAATGGCGATCTTTAATCTCTATAACCGCATTGTTGAAACCGGCCGTACCCGTTTATTGATAACCGGTGATCGCCCACCACGGCAATTAAATCTCGGTTTGCCTGATTTAGCTTCACGCCTGGATTGGGGGCAGATCTATAAATTGCAGCCGTTGTCGGATGATGAAAAATTGCAGGCTTTACAGTTACGTGCCAAATTGCGTGGTTTTGAATTACCCGAAGACGTTGGCCGTTTCTTGCTAAAACGGTTGGATCGGGAAATGCGCACACTGTTTATGACCCTGGATCAACTTGATCGGGCCTCTATCACCGCCCAGCGTAAGCTCACCATTCCTTTTGTAAAAGAAACTCTTAGCCTTTAATCCCCTTCCTTTGGCAAGTGGTAGGGGGCGCTGCGTTGGTGACTCGGTCCTTCCATCGGCCTCGCTTCGATACGCAGCGTTCAATCATGGGTTGCAATCAAGTTACGGTAAAATCTCAAGCACCTGCTCAGGCGGGCGGCCGATACGTGCCTGGCCGTTATAAACCACAATTGGGCGCTCGATAAGTTTTGGATTATCGCTCATCGCTTGCAGTAACTGATCCTGAGTCAGTGTCTCATCTGCCAAATTCAGTGTTCGGTAGAGATCTTCTTTGGTGCGCATAAGCTGCCGCGCGTCATGAAAGCCGAGTTGTTGCAGTAACGCTTTTAACCCCGCCACAGACGGTGGATTGTCTAAATATAATATGACCTGTGGCTGAATCCCCTGCTGTTCAACCAGCGCGAGGGTTTCCCGGCTTTTAGAGCAGCGTGGATTATGATAAAACGTGACATCTTTCATGATAAATTTCCTTAAGACTTCTGGTATTTCTGGAAGCGCTTATCTAGCTGGCGTAACTGGTCAATGCGCGCATCATAACGCGCCTGTTCCAGACTCCCCAATTTCACCCGAGCACTGGCATCGCTGAGCAGGCCGATGGCCTGTGGCAATTTGCCGCTCAAAGCCAGGCTCTCTGCCCGAGCAGCCAGTTCCTGATCACGTAAACCCAGTGCAGCTGCTGCCTGGGCTAACAGATCCCAGCCATTAGGGTCGTTTGGATTAGCAAAGGTGTAGCGATTTAGTATCTTGACTGCTGCCGCCGGTTGGCCACCTTGGACATAAGCGTTGGCCAGGTTCAATTGCAACACCGGCTCATCATTTTGTTTAGCGGTTGCCGCTTGCAGGCGGGCAATGGCGGTGGCGGCTTTGTTTTGCCCCAGATCGATATCAGTCATCAAATCAAGGAACCAAATATTGCCCGGTTGTTGCGCTAACAGGGGCTGTAACAGATTGCGGGCTTCATCGTACTTTTTGGCCTGATACCATAAAATGGCCTGACCGTATTTGGCCGCCAATTGCTCGCGCACCGTGCCTTTACTCAATGTTTCCAGCAGGTCTGGCGTGAGGCTGTTCTCAGTTGAGCCATACATGCCCAGAATACGAACTTTGGCGAATAAGTAATCTTGTGATGACGCGATAGGGTGCGGTTTCATCTGATTAGCACGGTTACGCGCATCAGATAAACGGCTATCTGGTAAGGGGTGAGTCAGCAGCATTTCCGGTGGTTTTGATGTATATCGTGACTGATCGGCTAATTTTTGCAGGAAGTTAGGCATGGCCTGCGGATCAAACCCCGAACGCTGTAATACCTGAATACCTATACGGTCAGCTTCCTGTTCGTTGCCTTGAGTAAAGCTGATGACGCCTTGTTGAGCGCCTGCTAACGTGCCGCTCAAACCCGCCATGCCTGCTTGTGGGCTGGCCATGGTTAACAGAATAGAACCTAGTACCCCGACCCACGTCAGCGGCGCCATTCTTTGCTGTTCTTCCATCGCGCGCGCCAGATGGCGTTGAGTCACATGAGATATTTCATGTGCTAATACAGATGCTAGTTCACTTTCGTTTTCGGTATAGCGGAACAGGGCAGAGTGGAGCACCACATTGCCACCGAAGAAAGCAAAAGCGTTAATTTGATCGTTATTCACTAAATAGAAATGAAACGGCGTACGTACTGAGTAGGCATTGGCGACCAGCCGATTACCCAGCGTATTGATATATTGAGTCAATAGCGGGTCATAAATCAGCGGTGTGCTGGCGCGCATTTGGCGGACATAAAAATCCCCCATTGCCTTTTCCTGATCGATACTCAAAGTGGCACCCGCAGAGGTACCAATATCGGGCAGCAGGTCTTGTGTCTCAGCGCTGGCAGGTATTGTGCCAGTGAGCAGCAAGCTACTGAGTAGTGTGGCGATCATTGTCTTACTTAACCGACCTGTTTTAGTTAACCGATAAGTCATAAACGAGGCTGCCCTTGCTAATGTAATGACAATTAGACTCCGAGATGTGTAAGAGTTCTTCTTCCTTACTCTACTCTCCAGTACAATTGGGTATAGATCACATAAATAGCATCAAATACGTCAAAGGTTAAGCTCAACATCCGTGCTGAGGCCCGCAACTATCTTAGCCAGCATGTGGAGATAAGGGAACGTCTGACGAAAACAATTTACCTTCGTTATGTCCCTGCATGTCGGGGCGGTTAAAGGGATCGACTAATTTGTCGATCTCTCATGGCACTTAAGGAGCAATTACGGATGCTAGAGCTGTTGTTACAGTGGTATCGTCGGCGTTTTACCGACCCGCAGGTTATCGCTTTATTGGTTATTCTGTTGGCTGGATTCTGCATTCTCTACTTCTTCAGTGGCATTTTGGCTCCTCTGCTGGCGGCGATCGTGTTGGCGTATTTGTTAGAATGGCCAACCGCCCGATTACAACGTATTGGTTGTTCGCGCCCATGGGCGGCTAGTATCGTACTGGTGATTTTCGGTGGTATCACACTACTGGCGGTATTTGTTGTGGCGCCAACGGTGTGGCAACAGGGCAATAATCTGATATCAGATATGCCGAAAATGCTTAATAAATTCAATGCGTTTGCTCAGACATTACCTTCGCGTTATCCCGCGCTGGTGGATGCCGGTATTGTCGATATGATGGCAGAAAATCTGCGAAGCAAGCTGTCGGGGATGGGGGAGTCCGTGGTTAAAATCTCTCTCGCTTCATTGATAGGTTTACTGACATTGGCAATTTATTTGATTCTGGTGCCACTGATGCTGTTTTTCCTGCTCAAAGATAAAGAGCAGATGCTGAATGCAGTACGGCGTATTTTACCGCGTAATCGCGGCCTGGCTGGGCAAGTCTGGCTGGAAATGAACCAGCAGATAACCAATTATATTCGTGGCAAAGTATTGGAGATGGTGATTGTTGGCATCGCCACGTATTTAGTGTTCTTTGTTATGGGTATGAATTACGCACTGTTATTGGCGGTGTTAGTCGGCTTCTCGGTACTGATCCCTTATATTGGCGCAGTGATTGTCACTATTCCAGTAGTGTTGGTGGCGTTATTCCAGTGGGGGGTTGGGGCCGATTTCTGGACACTTTTTATCGCCTATCTGGTAGTACAAGGGCTGGATGGTAACTTGCTGGTGCCGGTACTGTTCTCTGAGGCCGTAAACCTACATCCTTTGGTGATTATTCTGTCAGTGATCATTTTTGGCGGCATGTGGGGCTTTTGGGGGGTATTCTTTGCCATCCCGTTAGCTACGCTGGTGAAAGCGGTTATTCATGCCTGGCCGGAGGAGTTTATCCCCGACGCAGATTAACTTATACTCGTCATACTTCAAGCTGCATCTGCGTTGGCTGCCTTCGTTCACCCCAGTCACTTACTTATGTAAGCTCTTGGGGCTTCATTTAGTTGCCGCCTTCCTGCAACTCGAATTATTTAGAGTATATGAAGATATGACGAATAAAAAAGAGCGTTTGAGCGCTCTTTTTTTGCTCTTCTGACTAACTAATCACTCAGGCACTTTGGCGCAAGTAATCCACTACGATATCGTGGTGGTTGGTGGTTTTGAAATTATCAAACACATGCTCCACCTTACCGTCGGCATCAATTAAGAAACTGATACGGTGGATACCATCGTAGGTTTTA
Source organism: Yersinia sp. 2541 StPb PI (assembly GCF_052217145.1). Taxonomy (NCBI): domain Bacteria; kingdom Pseudomonadati; phylum Pseudomonadota; class Gammaproteobacteria; order Enterobacterales; family Yersiniaceae; genus Yersinia; species Yersinia sp. 2541 StPb PI. The sequence goes on from NZ_JAZGQB010000001.1 coordinate 1,292,757, forward strand.
CCCATAAAGCTTTTTTCGCCCCAGACACCAAACTGCTCTGCGACCTGATGATCTTCATCAGACAGCAATGTGAAGTTCAGTAGCTCTTTTTCAGCGAAACGTGACAGCTTTTCAGGTTTATCGGTACTAATACCGAGCACTTCGACACCCGCTTTCTTCAATTCATCCATGTTGTCGCGCAGACCGCAGGCCTGAACAGTACAGCCTGGTGTCATGGCTTTAGGGTAGAAGTAGACCAAGACACGTTGTCCCTGGAAGTCGGCCAAACTAATCTGCTCGCCATCTTGGTCGGGCAAACTAAACTTCGGCGCTATATCACCGGCTTTCAATGGGCTCATTACTAACTCTCCATTCGTGAGTCATGCTGTGGATAGTTCACAACGCTAATACTGCCTTGCGCGTTGAGTTCTGTACATAGCTGATAAAAAGCGTGTTCAATTATCGAACTGTTTTGGCTGGCGGGACTGTGCGCACTAATCTGGATATGCAACCGAGGGGGGTTGCCGCCTTCAGCCGGCTGAGTTTTGGAAACCAACTCGGCGATATTCATATTGTGACAATGAAACAAGTTGGTAAACCGTTCAATAATATGGGGGGAGTCATTGACTTCAACTTTTACCCATACTGTGGCAGGCATTGCTTTTTGGTCCTGAGCGTTGGTTCGCTTCATCACAATTAGCAAATCAAGCTCTGCCCCTTTTTGCGGTAAGGTGGACTCCAGTAGGGTAATCGCATTCCAACTGCCTGAAAGCAGCATAATAAATGTGAACTCCTCACCGAACATGGCTAGCCGGCTATCTTCAATATTACAACCGCAGCTACTGACATGGCGGGTGATGGTATTCACGATTCCTGGGCGGTCAGCACCCAGTGCGGTAATGACCAGATAATGTTCATCAAGCTGCGGCAAAATCGCTCTTCCTGTCATGCTCTTTGGGGTTACCATGGTAAACATAAAAAAAACCTGCTGCCAAGCGCTTACAACACAGTTGTTTGCTTGCTTTTGGATAGAGGTCAAAAGTACCATGAGGAACTTGTTTAAGGAGGGGGTGGGCAATGTTTACGGGAAGTCCAATGTTTACAGGAAGCATAGTTGCACTGGTAACGCCGATGGACGACAAAGGTGCGGTCGATCGTGCAAGCCTGAAGAAACTGATTGATTACCATGTAACCAGTGGTACTGCGGCGATTGTCTCCGTGGGCACAACTGGTGAGTCTGCAACACTGAACCATGACGAACATGTCGATGTGGTCATGCAGACGCTCGAACTGGCCGACGGCCGAATCCCAGTCATTGCCGGAACCGGCGCTAATGCCACCTCCGAAGCAATTTCTCTCACCCAACGGTTTAATAATACCGGTGTGGTGGGATGTTTGACTGTCACGCCATATTATAATCGGCCAATGCAGGAAGGGTTATATCAACACTTCAAAGCGATTGCTGAAAGTACCGATTTGCCACAAATTCTCTATAATGTGCCTTCGCGTACCGGTTGCGATATGTTACCGCCGACCATTGCTCGCTTAGCCAAAATTAAAAATATTGTTGCTGTTAAAGAAGCAACAGGGAACTTAAGTCGGGTTAGTCAGATCCAAGTGCTGGTTGATGATGAAGATTTCATCCTGCTCAGTGGTGACGATGCGAGCGGACTGGACTTTATGCAACTGGGCGGTAAAGGGGTTATTTCGGTGACAGCTAACATTGCTGCGCGCGAAATGGCTGAACTTTGTGCCTTGGCTGCACAGGGTAACTTTGCAGAAGCACGCCGTTTGAATCAGCGCTTGATGCCGTTGCATCAGCATTTATTTGTAGAAGCAAACCCAATTCCGGTGAAATGGGCCGCGAAGAAGCTGGGATTAATGGCGAATGACACTCTTCGTCTGCCAATGACCCCACTGACTGACCCGGCTAAACGGATTGTGGAAGATGCGCTGAAAAGCGCTGGTTTGCTGTAACTCTTAGGGAAATTTGATGGCAATAACATTGCAAAAGTCGACGGTGGTAACGGTAGTGGGTGTTTCGCTGGCAATGCTGCTGGCAGGTTGCTCCACTGACCAACGCTACAAACGCCAGGTTGGCGGTGACGAGTCTTATCTTGAAGCTCCGGGGCTAAAGCCGCTTAACTCACCAGCAGGGATGATTCTGCCGATACAAAATGGTGAGTTTGATATCCGTTCCGTCAACTCTCAAGGTGCTGTGGGCAAACAGTTGGACATCCGTCCTCCGGTACAACCACTGGCATTGCTTAGCGGTTCTCGCGCTGAAAATGCTAACGATACCAGCAAGCTATTGTTAGAGAATAGCCCGCAAAACCGTAATCTTTGGGCGCAAGTTACCCGCGTTCTACAGGATAAAAACTGGGCGATAGCCAGCCGTCAGGATGCCAGCCAAACGTTGACAACTGACTGGGTCAAATGGAACCGTGCAGATGAAGACGTGCAGTTTGAAGGCCGTTATCAGATAAGCGTGCAGGAGCAAGGTTATCAGTTGGTGTTAGTGGTGAAATCTCTTGCTTTACAGCAAGGTGGGCAACCGGTCACCAGCTATACCGAAATCCAGCGCTACAACGGTGCAATGCTGAATGCCATTATCGAAGGTCTGGATAAGGTGCGTTCTGATAGCGAAAGCAGTCAGGCTTCCCGTAAAGTCGGCACGCTAGATGTTCAAAGCGGCAGCGATGATACTGGTTTACCGCAACTGATTGTACGTGCCCCTTATGCTGTATTGTGGGAACGTCTGCCAGCCGCCCTTGAGAAGATTGGCATGAAGGTTACTGATCGTAGCCGCCCACAAGGTTCGATTAACGTTACCAATAAATCCATGAGTAGCGGCAGTTGGGATGCGTTGGGTGCCAAAGACCCTGAATTGCCAGAAGGCGATTATAAGTTACAGGTCGGTGATCTCGATAACCGCAGTAGCTTACAGTTCATCGGTCCGAAAGGGCATACTCTGACTCAGTCTCAGAACGATGCTCTGGTCGCGGTGTTCCAGGCAGCATTTAGCCAAACTGGTGCTACAAGTACCAAATAAAATCAAAGGGGCTTCGGCCCCTTTCCTTATTTATACCTAAAGTAACTGGAGTTACAGGACGGCGGCAAGTGAACAAATTCCGATGAACTTACATCGGTAAGTGATTCGGGTGAGCGAACGCGCTAACCCCTGCGGCTTCAAGCACGAAAGGTCTGTTTATCGCATATCACTGGAGTAATAAGATGCAAAAGCTAGCTGAGTTGTATCGTGGGAAGGCGAAGACCGTCTATACCACCGAAAATCCTGACCTATTGGTATTGGAGTTCCGTAACGATACGTCAGCACTGGATGGTCAGCGCATTGAACAATTCGATCGTAAAGGAATGGTAAATAACAAATTTAACTATTTCATTATGACTAAATTGGAAGAAGCCGGTATTCCAACGCAAATGGAACGCTTGCTGTCAGATACCGAAGTGTTGGTCAAAAAACTGGAAATGATCCCAGTTGAGTGTGTTATCCGTAACCGTGCCGCAGGCTCGTTGGTAAAACGCTTAGGAATAGAAGAAGGTTTGCAACTAAACCCACCACTGTTCGACCTGTTTTTGAAAAACGATGCCATGCATGACCCAATGGTCAATGAGTCTTATTGCAAGACCTTTGGTTGGGCGACAGAAGCACAATTGGCCCGCATGAAAGAGCTGAGCTATCTGGCGAATGATGTGTTGAGTAAACTGTTTGATGATGCCGGTTTAATCCTGGTGGACTTCAAGTTGGAGTTCGGTTTGTTCGGTGATGAAGTGGTGTTGGGTGATGAGTTCTCACCTGATGGCAGCCGTTTATGGGATAAGGAAACCCTGAACAAGATGGACAAAGACCGTTACCGTCAAAGCCTGGGTGGTTTGATTGAAGCCTACGAAGAAGTTGCACACCGTATCGGCGTAAAATTAGACTAACCGCGCAATCGATTCCGTTTTGTCTGGCGCAGGGGAGATAGTCGCTATCTCCCCCATGCTTTTCTTTCTTAACGCTACAGCATTGTTAGCTATGTTCACCACTCAGCCCCTCTTTGGGCCAGCCGCAGCAAGCAGCGTTTAGTTCTGCTCCAGACAGATTTGTCTCTCACTTGCCGTCTGGTTGTGCCGCTAAGTACTTTGAGCATGTATTTGAATGCCCAACTCCCCTAATAACACCAATCATTTAAGCTTTTAATGGTATTAGCTCGACAGATTTCCTACGATAATATGTAAGGAAAATATCTGGGAGTATTGCTATGCGTTGGCAAGGTCGTCGTGAAAGTGACAATGTAGAAGATAGGCGCGGGGACGCATCCGGGGGCGGTGGTGGGTTCCGGCCTCCGATTGGCGGCAAGGGCGGTATTGTTATTCTGATTGTGGTGTTGGTTGCGGGCTACTACGGGGTTGACTTGACCCCGCTGTTAAATGGCAGTGATCCGATGTCACAAACTCAAACACAGCCACGTTCTCCAAGTTCAGTCAGCACTAAAGATGACCAATATGCCAAATTCACCTCGGTCGTTCTGGCGGATACAGAAGACGCCTGGAAACCTATTTTCCAAAAAATGGGGCGCACCTATCAGGAGCCTAAACTGGTGATGTATCGTGGTGCAACGCGCACCGGTTGCGGTACCGGTCAGTCCGTTATGGGGCCGTTTTATTGCCCAGCAGATAGCACGGTTTATATCGACTTATCTTTCTATGAAGATATGAAGAATAAACTGGGGGCGGGGGGCGACTTTGCTCAGGCCTATGTGATTGCTCATGAAGTTGGCCACCATGTGCAGCATTTGATGGGTATTGATACTAAAGTGCGTCAGCAGCAGCAGGGGGCATCTCAGGCTGAAGCTAATCGTCTCTCGGTCAAAATGGAATTGCAGGCGGACTGCTTTGCCGGTGTGTGGGGCAAAGCGATGGAAGACCAACAGGTGTTGGAAGTGGGTGATTTACAAGCGGCACTAAATGCGGCACAGGCGATTGGGGATGATCGCTTACAGCAGCAAAGGCAAGGGCGTGTCGTCCCCGATAGCTTCACTCATGGCACATCACAACAGCGCTATACCTGGTTTAAACGTGGTTTCGATAGCGGTGATCCTAATAGCTGCAACACGTTCTCCACCCGTTAAACTGATCAGCTAAAATCATTGGCGTTACAGCGAACAGCGCTGTAGCGTCAGGTACGAAAAGTATAAATAGATTATCATAAGACCACTTTCCTCTTACCGGCACGCTAGCTGCCGGCATTTATTGCAAGGCAGGGATAACCATGGCCGCTCTTGATCCAACTTTATTGATTCTATTGGCGTTGGCTGCGCTTGGCATCATTAGCCATAATATGACCGTCACATTAGCTATTCTGACACTACTCGCCATTCGTATTACTCCGTTAAATCAGTTTTTCCCATGGATAGAAAAGTATGGCTTAACCATCGGTATTTTGATTCTGACCATTGGCGTGATGACGCCGATTGCTAGTGGTAAAATTAGCGCCAGCGAGGTGCTGCACTCCTTTGTGCAGTGGAAATCGATATTAGCCATTGTGGTCGGGGTTGCGGTCTCTTGGTTAGGCGGGCGTGGCGTGTCGTTGATGACTCACCAACCGTCCGTGGTGGCAGGGCTATTGGTCGGAACGGTACTGGGGGTTGCGTTATTCAGAGGCGTTCCGGTTGGGCCGTTGATCGCCGCGGGCTTGCTTTCACTGGTGATCGGTAAATCGTAACGTGATCCATCAAATTGTGCTCAGCCAACCACTAATGGCACGGCAGGGGATACGGCGTTTACTGGTCCTCAGCGGTTGCGCGGATTGGTCGCGCCAGCAGGCATTAAATCTGCGTCAGCAATTGCCGGGTGATTGGTTATGGATAGCAGAACAGGCCCCTGACACTGGCAATGCAATTCACCCGACAGCGGCAAAAACCTTACTCGGGCAGGAAGGGTTACATGGCGTATTTGATGCCACCGATGGTTTGAATACCGAAGCACTGGCGGTGCTGGCCGGCGCATTGCAAGCTGGGAGCTGGCTGGTGCTATTAGTGCCGCAGTGGGATAGGTGGCCGTGCTTACCAGACGCTGATAGTTTGCGCTGGAGTGAACAACTAACCCCCATCACTACACCGAATTTTATTCACCATCTGCAACGTCAACTTCAGGCTGATCCTGATGTTATTTTGTGGCAACAGAACCAGCCGCTAGCTATGCCTATGGTGTACTCTCGCCCAGACTGGCAGCAGCCCGACGGTTCTCCTACCAAGGAACAGCAAACTATCCTTCAACGCCTAATGCAGGCAGAACGCGGCACTTGGGTGCTGACGGCAGCCCGTGGGCGCGGTAAATCGACGCTGGCCGGTATGTTGGTAGCGCAGTGGCCCGGTCGCTGCTGGGTTACCGGGCCGGGTAAAGCGGCCACACAAGTGCTGAATCAGTGCGCGGGAGAACGAGCGCACTTCTGGGCGCCGGATGCACTATTAGACTACTGTCGGTTAAACGATGTCAGCGGCATTGACTGGTTATTGATTGATGAGGCTGCGGCTATCCCTGCCACACTCCTATCGGCGTTATTGGTGTACTTCCCACGGGCATTATTAACCACCACCGTACAGGGTTACGAAGGCACCGGGCGTGGTTTCTTGTTGAAGTTCTGTACAACACTACACGATTGGCACCCTTTGGCGCTAACAGACCCTATTCGTTGGGCCAGCGGTGATCCGCTAGAGCGTGTCGTGGATGAAGTTATGCTATTTGACGATGAGCTACCGTGCCGCGAATCTCTCTCAGCGTCAGTCGATATTATGCCCTGTAAGCAGCGCGATTGGCTGCACTACCCCGAATTGCTGCGACGTTTTTATGGTTTGCTTGCCAGTGCGCATTATCGCACCACCCCCCTTGATTTGCGGCGTTTGATGGATGCGCCGGGGATGCATTTTTCTGCGGCCAAGGTGGCTGATTCAGTCATTGGTGCACTGTGGCTGGTGGATGAGGGGGGGCTTAGCAGTGCATTAGCCCATGCCGTTTGGGCAGGGAAACGGCGGCCAAAGGGGAGTTTGGTGGCTCAGTCACTGGCGGCACATAGTGGGCAATGGCATGCACCCACCTTACGGTCGCGGCGAATCAGTCGAGTCGCCGTCGCACCGTCATGGCGGCGGCAGGGGATAGCCCGGCAGATGATTGCCGCCGAGCTTGCGTGTAGGCTGCGCGAGAGGCTTGATTATATTTCAGTCAGTTTTGGTTATACCCCCGAATTAGAATGCTTCTGGCGTGCCTGTGGCTTTCATCTGGTGCGTATTGGTAGCCATAAGGAAGCCAGCAGCGGCTGTTACGCGGCAATGGCGGTATCACCCTTGAGTCCGGCGGGGCAATCGCTCTGTGAGGCAGCACGGCAGCAATTAGAGCGTGATTGGTATTGGTTGCAACAATGGGTAGACATCCCAACGCCCTTATCGTTATCCCCGCCTCAACAACCTGACATTTCCTTAAATGACGACGACTGGCGTGAACTGGCTGGTTTTGCCTTTGCTTTTCGGCCGTTAGAAGCGAGCTTACCCGCTCTACAGCGTTTATTATTACGCAGCCAATTACCCCTTCCTGCATTACGGTATTATTTACAGCAAGGTATTTCGCCCGCGCAGATTGTTAATAATCTAGCCCTCACAGGGCGAAAAGCATTAGTGGCGCGTTGGCGGCAAGAGGCAGTCGAGGGGATGGCAGAGGGTTGATGACAGTTATCTTTTATTGTCTTAAAACTCAATTTCTCATGATGTGTCGAAGAGGCTCTTAAGGTAAGGTATTCGCCATATTCAGGATGAGTATAGCGAGGATACCAGGCTAGATGCACACGCACAGATTGGTCACTGAAGGATTAGTAAAAATTGAAGATGGCATGGGGTACATTGATATTGAATTTGTTTTTGCGGGAGATGAAAAACGTTCCATCACCGTGAGGCTAATGTTCTGTCCCCCCCCTCTTTAGATCCTGTGGCGGCAGTCACTATGCACAGTATGATTGGTAAAAAAATCAGAGGATTACTCGTTTTTGTTGCCAGTTTTTACAATAGGCAGCAGGAAGAGCTAAACCCGACACAGATATTTGCAAAGCCTGAAGGCTCAATTGACCTATTGCTACATGAGTTACATTATCTCTATAGCGCGTTAGTTGACTTCATGCTCAGGGTGGCTGACATTGAAAGCACACAACGTCTGTATTTCTCTGCTGAGAACGAAGCCTTAATACGATATATCCAAGGTATGTTAAGCGGTTTGCCAGAGAGCGTAATCTCACCTACCTAAATGATGGGGCTTGTTATGCGATACGAACGCGGCACTACCCACACGAAGGGTAAAATTGATTTTAAAGCGATTCATGATGGCAAAGTCGAAATGTTCAAACGATTTATGGCTGCTAAAGAAGTTGCTGAGCGCAAAGGTGAAGTGATAGTAAAACCTCTTTGATCTCATCTGCTTATAATGATAATGAATACAGGCTAATTGGCCTGTTTTGTTGATAATAAATTACTCGAGCAATCGACTATCCACCGAGTCAGATCCCGCATCCGCCGTTACCTTCAATAATTCCCACCAACTCCATCAATAAAACCCAATATCTCTCCGAAACCTGCAGCGTATAGTAACGTTATTGTCATTTAATGATTAAAGGCCGCTTGATGAATCAGACTTCTATCGTAGTGCAGCAACCGGCAACGCCAGAACAATTAATATTATTGTTTCATGGTGTTGGTGATAGCGCCGCTGGAATGGCACCGGTCGGTAGCCATTTTGCACAAGCCTTTCCTCAGGCGCTGGTCGTCAGTGTTGATGGTATATTCGCCAGCAACATGGGGAGTGGGCGTCAGTGGTTCTCAGTGCAAGGTGTTACTGAGGATAATCGTCAGGAGCGAGTTAATGCGGTGATGTCGCAATTCATTGATATTATACGTTATTGGCAACAGAAGAGTGGCCTTGGGGCACAGCAGACCACCCTGGTCGGTTTTTCGCAGGGCACGATTATGTCATTGGAGGGGGTGAAAGCTCAGCCGCAGTTAGCCGGGCAAGTTATTGCGTTTAGTGGCCGTTTTGCGACGTTACCACAGCAACCCATCGCTGACGTGGTGATCCATTTTATTCATGGTGAGCAGGATGGGGTGATTCGTGTGGAACATGCCAAGGCTGCAACCAGTAGCTTAATGGCTTTGGGCTGCCGCGTAACACTGAGTCTGGATGCCAATACTGGGCATGGTATTAATCAACCGATGCTCAAACTGGCTATCGACCATGTGCGTGACGACATTGTTGCGAGGTAATTCACCCTGACGAAGGGGGCTGGCCCCTTCGTTTGATGTGACTCGAGCTTTACTTATTTTTTCTTGTTCTTATCCGGCCAGTCGTCATCGTCGTCCCATTGCGCATTGTTATCGCGATGAGGTGGTAATTCTGGTTTGTTTTTTAAAAAGCTTTTATGATCAAGACGGCGTAACTCTTTGATGCCGTTTAAGATAATACCCGCAAGCAGGATAAGTATGATCCACCAATAATCTGCTAACCAGTGCATGGTTAAGTTCCTTCCGTTGATATACCTGTCATCTTTCAAACTGCCGGTGTGGCTGCACTCAAGAACCTAAATCACCTGACTGCGTAAGCACGTCGGGATTAATCAACCTTATTCTCGCTTGCCGACTTCCTGCATCTTGGAATCTATAGGGTATGAATAAATCGCGAAAAAATCATGGGTAAATGGCTTGTCAGCCACTCACTGCCTGCCACATCCTGTGATTGCCAAGCTTCTAGTAGAATGTTGGGTGTCAGTAAATGTTCCGCCGCCGCAGCTAACGGGCGATAACTTAGGTGCCAAGGTTCTGCTGCAATACCGCCGTTATCCTCGCTAAATGGCCGGTAAAAACCAAATTCAGCCATATGAACATCCAGCCACTGGGTCAACGGATAAAAATAGCCACTCGCTTGGTATTCCCATGGCTCCAGCTGTAATTTAGTCTCTGCGGGCAACAGGGAGGGATCGTAAATATCCAGATCACTGCCCCAGTGATGGCGGCTGGCTCCCGGCAGGGCAGACCAGCGTAAAATAGCCTCACAACGAGCCTGAGCATCAAGTTGGCAAATCTCTATCGGCTGGCTGTCTTTATCTAATACTGGTCGCTCACCACGAAATTTACCATTCCAGATCGCTAATTGGCGGTCAAAATCGCGAAAAGTGCTGGCAGGTTGTAAATCAAACCCCGCTCGTTTAGCGGCTTGTTGCATAGCCTGAAAGGCCGCAACAGCTTGTGGTTGCAGGCGATGGTTGCCGCTTAACACCGTCAGATGATCGGTTGAACGGCCGGTAAGCATCTCTGGTGTTAATGTATTAGCTGTCATGCGATGAGCTGCTCCATAATTCGCTGATACATCCGGCTCAGTAGTTGCAAGTCAGCGGCGTGAACACATTCATTCACTTTATGGATAGTGGCATTAACCGGCCCTAACTCCACCACTTGAGCACCCATTAACGCGATAAAACGGCCATCAGAGGTGCCCCCGGTGGTTAACAGTTGCGGCGTGATTTCAGTGTAGTGCTCAACAGCATTAATTACTGCATCGACCAGCGCACCCCTTGCGGTAAGAAAGGGTTGACCAGACAACACCCACTCGAGGGTGTAATTTAGTTGATGGCGTTTCAACAGCGCCTCTACGCGCTGCTTAATCATGCTGTCAGTCAGTTCTGTACTGAAACGGAAGTTGAACTGCACATAGAACTCACCGGGAATCACATTATTGCTGCCGGTTCCGGCATGCAAATTGGCGATCTGCATACTGGTGGCGGGGAAGAACTCATTGCCTTCATCCCATTGTGTAGCAACCAGCTCATTCAGGGCTGGCATGGCACGGTGAACCGGATTATCCGCTAAATGAGGATAGGCCACGTGCCCTTGAATTCCATGGATACGCAAGTTGGCAGTAATAGAACCCCGGCGGCCATTTTTCACCACATCGCCGACTCGGTCAGTACTGGAGGGTTCGCCAACCAGACAGTAATCCAGCCGCTCGTTACGCGCCATCAACGCATTCACGACTTTGACCGTACCGTTAATGGCCTTGGCTTCTTCATCGGAGGTAATCATAAATGCCAGCCGGCCTTTATGTTCTGGATGAGCCGCGACAAAACGTTCGGCGGCGACCACCATTGCAGCCAGTGAACCTTTCATATCGGCGGCACCACGGCCATACAGCATGCCATCACGAATGGTCGGTTCAAACGGTGGGCTGCTCCAATGGCTTTCATCACCGGTGGGGACCACATCGGTATGACCGGCAAATGCCAAGGTTTCACCTTCGCCGCGCCAGGCCCAGAAATTAAGGGTATCGCCAAAATTCATAGGTTCTACCGTAAAACCGATAGCCTCTAAGCGCTTAATCATGATCGCCTGGCAGCCCGCATCAGAAGGGCTGAGCGACGGGCGTTTAATTAATTGTTGGGCCAGTTCGATTACCGGACAGATCATGTTATTGCACCTCGATAACGTGTTGTTTAATATTATGTTGTTGAATAAAAAGTTGATAACTTTCAGTTTTGAAGCCCAGCAGCATTTCGCCATTGGTGGCTTCCAGTAGCGGGCGTTTAATTATGGCTGGCTGTTCTAGCATCAGCGCTTTGGCGGCCAGAGCATCGGTTATTGCATCACGTTGGGCTTGTGGCAATTTACGCCAGGTGGTACCGCGCGTATTGAGCAATGGTTCCCAACCCAGTTGATCGATAAAACCTTGCAGGCGTTCGTCACTCAATCCGTCTGCACGATAATCGTGAAACTGATAGGCAATACCTTGCTCTTCCAGCCAGCGGCGGGCCTTTTTTATGGTATCGCAATTTTTAATGCCATAAAGGCGCAATGATGGAGTGGCTAGGCTATCTGACATGGAAAAATAATACCTCGGCTAGAATGGCAAATCAGGTCAGCCGTATAGACGACTGCCCGGCTCAAGGGGAGCAATTTGCCCATAATGCGGGAAAATGTGATTTGAATCCAGACGGCTATGCGTTGTTGAGCGCGGCGGTAATCAGAACTGAGCTGTTGGTTTAGCCAATACGGTCAAGGTTAGCGGCATATTGGCGAATCGCTTTTTGGTAGAGGCTGATGTCCTGATGGTTTGAGGTTTCAGCCAGCAATATCAATAACGCAGCGACTGCCTCTTTGGTTTCACCGAGGTTATACAGTGTCATGGCGCGGAATAAGGTAATCTCTTTCGCTTGTGGGAAATGGGCTAACGCGCGGTCAAATGTATCCAGTGACTCTTGATATAACCCCAGAGCGCGATAAGTGCTGCCCAGCCCCAAATAAGCCTCCTGCAACTCTTTACCTACCAGATTGTGCTCAATAGCGGCCCGATAGAATGGGATTGCCTGCAACTCCAACCCCTGCACATCATACAGTGAGGCAATCTTATACAGCAGACTGGCGTTATCTGGTGAACGACGCAGTAAGTCCAGCGCCATTGCCACCGCATCATCATAACGGCCCAGCTCTTTTAATGAGTCGATGGAGTGTTTCATGGTTGTGCTCTGTATTTTGCCAATAACGGGTTTTGTCAAAAACTGCGTTTACCCCTATATATCTGAGCACGCTACTCTCGAATGATAAAACAGGCAAGTGATGTAATGCTGGCTGAGGAAACTCAGTGACAGGGCAAAATTCAAGATCTCTGCGACAGATCTCATTTCAACCGTTAGGTAGCTTACTTTCAATTTTGACTGTTCAAAAAATAGGCGTATAATTGGCCGCGATAATTAGAGAGGATGTTATGGTTGAATTTGAGTTAAGCACGTGGAAAGAGTTTATCGATGCTATGCTGCGTAAGGCATAAGCGAATAAACCGGCAGTAAGAGTAACTATCTTTTTGTTGTTTTAACGATTGACTTATTACACCCAGGGGCGAAAAATCGCTCGCCAGAAAGGCAGAGACCATATTGGCTCTGCCTTTTTTATGCCCGTCATCTTTCAAACCGTAGGTGTGTTGGCGGCTCTCGTTCACCCGAATCACTGACTTGATGTCAGCTCATCGGGATTCTCTTGCTTGCCGTCTTCCTACAGCTTGAAATCTATTGGGCATAATCAGATGTCATCTTTCAAACCGTAGGTGTGTTGGCGGCTCTCGTTCACCCGAATCACTGACTTGATGTCAGCTCATCGGGATTCTCTTGCTTGCCGTCTTCCTACAGCTTGAAATCTATTGGGCATAATCAGATGTCATCTTTCCAACCGTAGGTGTGTTGGCGGCTCTCGTTCACCCGAATCACTGACTTGATGTCAGCTCATCGGGATTCTCTTGCTTGCCGTCTTCCTACAGCTTGAAATCTATTGGGCATAATCAGATGTCATCTTTCAAACCGTAGGTGTGTTGGCGTCTCTAGTTACCCGGCCCATCCTTGGGGGGTAGCGGCTCTCGTGACTCTTTCGCGCGCGGTGGCCTGCCTGGGAAGCGACGACGCACCAGAACAAAGAACAGCGGTACAAAGAAAATCGCCAGCACGGTAGCTGAAATCATCCCCCCCATCACACCAGTACCTACGGCATGTTGGCTACCTGAGCCTGCACCCTGGCTGATAGCCATGGGTAATACACCAAAGATAAATGCCAGCGAGGTCATCAAAATAGGCCGCAACCGCTGGCGGGAAGCCTCAAGAGTGGCTTCGACTAAATCTTTACCTTTATTGTTTAATTCGCTGGCAAACTCGACGATTAAAATGGCGTTTTTGGCCGATAAGCCAATAATGGTCAGCAACCCGACCTGGAAATAAACGTCATTCTCCAACCCACGCATCCAAGTGGCCGCCACCGCACCTATAACCCCGAGAGGCACCACCAACATCACAGAAAACGGTATTGACCAGCTCTCATACAATGCCGCCAAACACAAAAACACCACCAGTAACGAGATGGCATAGAGGGCCGGGGCCTGTGAACCCGATAGCCGCTCCTGATAGGACATGCCTGTCCACTCCAGACCAAAACCATTCGGTAGCTGTTTGACCAGATTCTCCATAACATCCATTGCAGTACCGGTACTGATACCTGGTGCCGCCTCACCGACAATCTCCAGTGCAGAATAACCGTTATAGCGCTCCAATCGTGGTGAGCCATATTCCCAGCGGGTAGTAGAGAACGCCGAGAAGGGCACCATGCTGCCGCTTTTATTACGGACATACCATTTGTTAACGTCTTCCGGCAGCATACGGGCGGTGGCCTCAGACTGCACATAGACTTTCTTCACCCGCCCACGATCAACAAAGTCGTTAACATAAGTCGAACCCCAGGCCGTTTTCAGGGTGTTATTAATATCATCCAGTGCTACGCCCAATGCTTGTGCTTTGCGTTGATCGATATCTATCTGCAACTGCGGGCTATCGTCCAATCCGTTATGTCGCACCCGGGTCAGGGCTGGCTCTTTAGCCGCCATCTGTAATAACTGATCGCGAGCAGCCATCAATTTGTCATGGCCCAAACCGCCGTGATCTTGTAATTCCATATCAAAACCTGATGAGCCACCCAAGCCTGAAATGGCCGGCGGGCTACTGACTGACACTCTGGCTTCGGCAATTTTATTAAATACTTTGGTGGCGCGTTCAATAATGGCAAAAGAAGAGTTATTACTCTCTTTACGCTGATCCCAATCAGACAGCCGGATGAAGAGGCGTGCCACATTTTGGCCGTTACCACCTGGGCCGGACCCCACCGTTGAGAATACCGACAACACATTATTCTTTTCTTCCGTCAGGAAGTAGTTCTCTACTTTTTCAACCACTTTCAGTGTCTGTTGCTGGGTTGATCCCACTGGGAGCTGGACTTGCGCCATAAACACACCACGGTCTTCCAATGGTAAGAACGACGTCGGTAACTTGATGAACAACAGAGCCAGCCCGCCCAACAGCAGAAAATAGAGCAACATATAGCGCAGACTATGATGTAACACCTGAGCCACACCTTTCTCGTAACGGCGAGTGTTACTATCGAACATACGGTTAAACCAACCGAAAAAGCCACGCTTGGTGTGATGATGGCCCTGCTGAATGGGTTTGAGCATGGTGGCGCAAAGTGCTGGGGTTAGAATCAAGGCGACCAGCACCGAAAGCACCATGGCAGAAACGATGGTAATGGAGAATTGGCGGTAGATGGCCCCGGTGGTCCCACCGAAGAATGCCATCGGGATAAACACGGCAGACAGCACCAGCGCAATACCCACCAATGCGCCCTGAATTTGCCCCATAGACTTACGAGTCGCTTCGCGTGGCCCTAGTCCTTCTTCGCTCATCACTCGTTCGACGTTTTCTACCACCACGATGGCATCGTCAACTAACAGCCCGATCGCCAATACAATGGCAAACATGGTTAGGGTATTAATACTGAATCCGAACGCCGACAGTACTGCGAACGTGCCCAATAGCACCACTGGGACGGCGATTGTTGGGATAAGGGTGGCGCGGAAATTCTGCAAAAAGAGATACATCACCAGGAAAACCAACAAAATGGCTTCCAACAATGTTTTTACCACATCCTTGATTGAGGCTTTAACGAACGGTGTGGTTTCATAAGCGATTTTGGCTTCAAGACCGTGCGGGAAAAACGGGGCCAGTTCTGCTATCCGGGCCTTAACCAACTCATCGGTTTGCAGTTCATTGGCACCGGAGGCGAGCTTGATACTCATCCCTGATGCCGCCTGGCCATTAAAGCGACTCAGATAATCATATCTTTCAGCACCCATCTCAATTTTAGCCACATCACCCAATGTGACCAGCGAGCCGTCCTGGTTGACCCGCAGCGTGATTTCCCTAAATTGCTCTGGTGTCTGTAATTGAGATTGAGCATTAATGGTGGCATTTAATGCCTGATTATCGACGGAAGGGGTTCCGCCTAATTGGCCCACCGCAATCTGACTATTTTGCGATTGGATAGCGCTGACAATATCTTGGGTGGTCAGTTGATAATTATTGAGTTTATTGGGGTCGAGCCAGATACGCATAGCATATTGGGAACCGAAGGCATCAATGCTACCGACCCCTTCGATACGGCTAAGTGGGTCTTGCAGATTACTGGCGACATAGTCGGCAATATCTTGTTTATCCATACTGCCATCGGTGGAGACAAAGGCCACCATCATCAAGGTGTTATCACCAGATTTCGAGACTGAAACCCCTTGCTGTTGCACATCTTGTGGCAGTTTTTTAATGGCAGACTGCAACTGATTCTGTACCTGCTGCATCGCTTCGTTAGGATCAGTACCCGCTTGGAATGTCAGGGTTATTGATGCGCTGCCAGAGTTGCTGCTTTGCGATGACATATACAGCAGCTTATCAAGGCCGGTCATGCTTTGCTCGATAACCTGCGTGACGGTATTTTCCAGTGTTTGTGCCGAGGCTCCTGGATATGAGGCACTGATGCGGACATTAGGTGGTGCCAGATTCGGGTATTGCTCAACAGGCAGCGTCGAGATTGCTAAAGCCCCGGTAAGACACAAAATTATCGCCAATACCCAAGCAAAGATCGGGCGGTCGATGAAAAAATTAGCCATGCAGTGCCAGCCTCTATAAATAAAAAATCATATCCAGCAGAATCTACTGTGCACTTTACGCGGGAATGCGGGTGGAAACGTGAAGAAAATATGGAGAACCTGTAAAAAACCTCGATAAAACTGAGTTAATCCATCTCAATGTAGAAAATAATGATAAACAGGTGTTTTTTCTGGCATCAGGTAAACTGATTATATCCCAAGAATTTAGCGTGGCAGCCTTGTTGCGATGTTAAATGGGTAGGGAATAGCAGTCACTCAAAATAGGAATTTTTATGGAGCTAAATCCAGTGTTTGCCCGCCGTATCTATCTCTGCTGGTTAATCAGCAGTGGTGACTCGCTTAATGTACCGCGCTTGATGGAATTGACCGGCTGGCCACGGCGCACCTTGCAAGATGTCTTGAAGGCGCTACCCGGTTTGGGTATCACTCTGACTTTTGTGCAGTGTGGCGTGCGCAATAACGCGGGTTATTACCAGTTAGATAGTTGGGGGCCACTGAACAAAAAATGGATATACGATAACCATGATTTTATTTTAGCGGCCATTGAGTAGCCTGATAGCCAGCGAGTAGTTTGGTGGCTATTAAATAATTGGGTGGTGGTTAGTACTTTTTATTTTCCAAAAACAGAATGGTTGCTGCCACTCGCGAACGCACATTTAACTTACGCAATAAATTACGAATATGTACTTTTACGGTTTCTTCTGAAATGTGTAATTCAAATGCGACTTGCTTATTGGACATACCGCGCGCCACTTCTTGCAGCACATCTAATTCGCGCTCGGTTAACTCGGAGAAAGGATTAATCTCTTCATGGCGGGAGGATAAGTATTGTGCAACTTCATTGCTGAATACATTCTCGCCACGCGCTGCCTGACGGATATTTTCCAGTAATACTTCCGGTTCGCTATCTTTGAGCAGATAACCATCAGCACCGGCATCAATCATGGCATATACATCGCTGCGCGCATCAGAAACCGTCAGCACGATAATTCGCGCATCAATCCCGTCATGTCGTAATGCTTTTAGGGTATCTAGCCCAGACATCCCTTTCATATTCAGGTCGAGCAGAATGACATCCGGCTGACATTTGGCCGCTTCGGTAATAGCCTCACTGCCGCAGTTAGCTTCGGCAACGACATCAAAACTGTGGTCCATCTCAAGTAATTGCCGAATACCACGGCGCATAAGGGGATGGTCATCAACGATCATAATGGTGTGACTTTTGGTCATATAAGTAATGTCCCTGTAACCGATATATGCCCATTATCTTGCAAATTGCATCGGGGGATTGGCGGTTGATGTTACTCGGCCACTGTGAGCGGTGAGCACATCTGTTCCTGACCGCCTTCCTGCACTTTGTAATCTATTGGGTATAGACGTTAAATATTTTGGCTGTTGAATACAGATTATTTTCGATAGCCAATTTAGCAGGCTACGTTATCCATTATTGTTAGTAAAACTGCGATCTAAGTGTACCTCAAAACTGAGGCCAAATTCATTTAACCGCAACAGTTTACCTGAAGAAATAATTACCAAAGTATCATCTTGTTTGATAGCTATTCTCATTAAACAAATCGTTATATAAAAAAGGTAATAACGCAAATAGATTTAACAGTGACAAACTGCGTAAATAACCACTAAATTAATTGATCTTGCTCAATATCTACCACCGATTAACCCTAAAGAGTAATTATTTTATTACTCATTATTCTGTATCTAATACCTAAACACTGGGGAAATCCTTTAATAAAAATAAGAATTATTATCAC
Organism: Yersinia sp. 2541 StPb PI; assembly: GCF_052217145.1. NCBI lineage: Bacteria > Pseudomonadati > Pseudomonadota > Gammaproteobacteria > Enterobacterales > Yersiniaceae > Yersinia > Yersinia sp. 2541 StPb PI. The sequence continues at coordinate 1,311,059 of NZ_JAZGQB010000001.1, forward strand.
CAGCCAATGTAAACCTCTGGGCTTTGAATGAACTCTCTCTATCGCACATGCGGGCGCGCCAGTAGATGTTAAGGATATCAGTATGACTGATTTATCACGGCGTAAATTGCTGACTGGCCTTTGGCAAGCAGATAAACGAGAACTTTCAGCGCATAGGCCCCCCTGGTCGGTGATGGAAGCCGATTTTATTGCTGGCTGTACCCGCTGTCATGCCTGTGTGACTGCCTGTGAAACCGGCGTATTGGTGGTTGGCAGTGGCGGATTCCCCGAAATAGATTTCCAACGTGCTGAATGTAGTTTTTGCCAGGCCTGTGTACAGGTGTGTGAGGCGGGTGTTTTTACCGCAACAGCTCTGACGCCCTGGCGACTTAAAATCAACATTTCAGAGCGCTGTTTACCTTTCCACAATATTGAATGCCGTAGCTGTCAGGATAGCTGTGAGAGTAGGGCAATTCGATTTCGTCCGCGCGTAAACGGCATTGCTCAGCCCGAATTAGACCTTCCTGCTTGTAACGGATGTGGTGCCTGTGTGCCCAGTTGTCCGGTTCAGGCAGTAACCCTTACCCGGAGTGAAGATGGACGATAAAGAATGGCATGTCTGTGGATTGGTGCTGCAAGCCAAACCGGCGCGAATTGCACAACTGATCGACGACCTGTTGGCTATCCCGGGAACAGAAATACCCACCAGTGATGCCACTCTGGGCAAGTTGGTGGTGGTTATGCAGGCGGCGCGCTCAGACGTGCTCCTGAATCATATTGAGTCAGCACGTAATCTGGATGGTGTGCTGGCTGTATCGCTGGTTTATCACCAGCAGGAAAGCCAAGGTGAGGAAATGCCATGAAACTCAGCCGCCGGGATTTTATGAAGGCCAATGCTGCGGTAGCCGCAGCCGCAGCCGCCGGATTGACCATACCTACTGTCGCTAAAGCCGTGGTGGGTGAAACAACAAATGCAATAAAATGGGACAAAGCACCTTGCCGATTCTGTGGCACGGGCTGCGGTGTATTGGTCGGAACACAAAATGGCCGTATCGTGGCGTCGCAAGGGGATCCCGACTCACCGGTTAACCGTGGGCTAAACTGCGTCAAAGGCTATTTCCTGCCGAAAATCCTGTATGGCAAAGACCGACTGACTCAACCGCTGCTGCGCATGAAAGACGGTCAGTATGATAAAGAAGGTGATTTTACCCCGATAAGTTGGGAAAAAGCCTTTGATATCATGGAACTGAAGTTCAAAAACGCGCTAAAAGAAAAAGGCCCAACCTCGGTGGGTATGTTCGGCTCCGGCCAATGGACGGTATGGGAGGGCTATGCGGCTTCCAAGTTGCTGAAAGCAGGCTTCCGTTCCAACAATCTGGACCCGAATGCTCGTCATTGTATGGCCTCTTCGGTGGTGGGTTTTATGCGTACCTTTGGTATGGATGAACCTATGGGTTGCTTCGATGATATTGAAGAAGCAGATGCATTCGTGCTCTGGGGTTCCAATATGGCGGAAATGCACCCGATTTTATGGTCGCGCATGACCAGCCGCCGCCTGACCGATGACAATGTCAGAATCGCTGTCCTTTCCACCTTCGAACACCGTAGTTTTGAACTGGCAGATAACCCGATCGTTTTCACGCCGCAGACCGATCTGGCTATCATGAATTACATTGCCAATTACATTATCCAGAATAATGCCGTTGATCAGGGCTTCCTCGACCGCCATGTGAATTTCCGCCGTGGTGCCACCGATATCGGTTACGGCCTGCGCCCAACCCATCCATTGGAAAAAGCCGCCAAGAATCCGGGTAGTGATGCCTCCGAGCCGATGAGTTTTGATGATTTCAAAGCGTTTGTCGCCGAATATACCCTAGAGAAAACCGCTAAAATGAGCGGCGTGCCGGAGGACCAACTGGTGTCGTTGGCGCAGTTGTATGCCGATCCGAAAGTAAAATTAGTCTCCTACTGGACCATGGGCTTTAACCAACACACCCGTGGAGTTTGGGCCAACAACATGTGCTACAACCTGCACCTGTTAACCGGCAAAATCTCTAAGCCGGGGTCTGGCCCATTCTCTCTGACCGGCCAGCCTTCTGCTTGTGGCACGGCCCGTGAAGTGGGGACCTTCTCCCATCGTCTACCGGCAGACATGGTGGTGACCAACGAAAAACATCGCCAGATTGCTGAAACCAAGTGGCAACTGCCTGCCGGCACTATCCCTGAGAAAGTGGGGCTGCATGCGGTGGCGCAAGACCGCGCGCTAAAAGACGGCACCCTTAATGCTTACTGGGTGATGTGTAATAACAACATGCAAGCGGGTCCGAATATCAATGAAGAGCGCATGCCGGGTTGGCGTGATCCGCGCAACTTTATTGTGGTATCTGACCCTTATCCCACTATCAGTGCACTGGCTGCTGATCTTATTTTACCGACTGCGATGTGGGTGGAAAAAGAGGGTGCTTATGGCAATGCAGAGCGGCGCACCCAATTCTGGCGTCAGCAAGTCCCAGCGCCAGGTGAGGCGAAATCTGACTTATGGCAGATTGTCGAGTTCGCCAAACGCTTCAAAGTGGAAGATGTTTGGCCTGCTGAGTTGGTCGATAAAAAACCGGAGTATCGCGGTAAGACGTTGTATGACGTGCTGTTTGCCAACGATGTGGTCAGCAAATATCCACTGAGTGAAATACCCGCCGACCAACTGAACGACGAAGCACGTGATTTCGGCTTCTACATTCAGAAAGGGCTGTTTGAAGAGTATGCCGATTTTGGTCGCGGACACGGCCATGACTTAGCACCGTTTGACCGTTATCACCAAGAGCGCGGCCTGCGCTGGCCGGTGGTGAATGGTAAAGAAACGCTCTGGCGTTACCGTGAGGGGTTCGATCCCTTCGTGCCGAAAGGCGAAGACGTGCGTTTCTACGGTAAACCTGATGGCAAGGCAGTAATCTTTGCGCTGCCCTACGAGCCTGCGGCTGAAAGCCCGGATCAGGAATATGACTTGTGGCTCTCTACCGGCCGTGTGCTGGAGCATTGGCATACCGGTTCCATGACCCGTCGCGTCCCTGAGTTACACCGCGCTTTCCCTGAAGCGGTGCTATTCATTCACCCACTGGATGCCAAAGCCCGTGATTTGCGGCGTGGTGACAAAGTGAAAGTGATTTCACGGCGTGGCGAAGTGACCTCATTGGTAGAAACCCGTGGTCGTAACCGCCCACCACAAGGACTGGTGTATATGCCGTTCTTCGATGCCGCGCAGTTGGTCAATAACCTGACGCTGGATGCCACCGATCCGTTATCCAAAGAAACTGACTTCAAAAAATGTGCAGTGAAGTTGGCACGGGTAGTGGCGTAATTGAGATTGCCTGCCCTGCGGGGCAGGCATGAGCAGCCAGTGATACCCTCATCCAGGGATGCTCAGGATAAAGACGGTGTACTCAGGAGAAAATAATGAATAACACGATTTTTAAATCATTAAACCGCCGGTTTTTGTCAGTTATATCGCTGCTGGCGGTGTTGGTGATCACCGGTGCAGCCACTGCTGCCAGCAATGTTGAAATGGACTTGACTCAATCACCAGAAGTCTCTGGCACGGCTGAAGGCAAAGTGAAAATGCCGAAACAGCAACAGCGCATGGCATTGAACTATGTTAACCAACCCCCGCTGATCCCGCATAGCGTGGATGGCTATCAAGTCAGTAAAAATACCAACCGTTGCCTGCAATGCCATGGTGTGGAGCACTATCGCACCACTGGAGCACCGCGTGTCAGCCCAACTCACTTTATTGACCGTGATGGCAAAGTATCGAGCGAAGTCTCACCACGTCGCTATTTCTGTCTGCAATGCCATGTGCCACAAACCGATGCCGCACCGATTGTCGGTAACAGCTTCCAGCCAGCCCCTGGCTTTGGCCAATAACCGAAATGAGCGATAAGCGAGATAAGTTATGAGCGAAACTAAAAAGCCCGGTGTTATCAGACGTATATGGCAGTGGTGGCGCAGGCCAAGCCGGCTGGCGCTCGGGACTTTACTGCTAATTGGCTTTGTCAGTGGCATCATTTTCTGGGGGGGATTTAACACCGGCATGGAGATGGCGAATACCGAGAAATTCTGTATTAGCTGTCATGAGATGAAAGATAACGTTTATCAGGAATATATGGGGACCATCCACTACAGCAACCGCAGTGGTGTGAAGGCGACCTGCCCGGATTGTCACGTTCCCCATGAGTGGGGGCCAAAGATGCTGCGTAAAATCAAGGCGAGTAAAGAGCTGTATGCCAAGGCTTTCGGCCTGATTGATACCCCGCAAAAGTTTGAGGCTCACCGCCTAACCATGGCCGAAAATGAGTGGGCGCGAATGAAAGCCAATGGCTCGCAAGAGTGCCGTAACTGCCATAATTTCGACAATATGGACTTCACCGCACAAAAAACGGTCGCGGCGAAAATGCACAGTAAGGCGATAACCGAAGGGAAAACCTGTATCGACTGCCACAAAGGGATAGCCCATAAGTTACCGGATATGAAGGATATTCCTACCGGCTTCTAACCGACCTCTTTCGTCGTGCTTTTCGCTGTTGAGATGCCCTGTTGACGTTGTGTCGACAGGGCATTTTTATTGCTTTATTGTGCCACTGCTCGCATAATGAGACCTGTTAACAGGTCTTTTTGAGGTGCCTATGCCAAGTATAATTTTGACTGATACCAGTGCCAGCGTGAGCGAACTGAAAAAAAATCCAATGGCAACAGTGAACGCTGGGGCCGGTTTCCCCGTAGCTATCCTGAACCGCAATCAACCCGCATTCTATTGTGTACCCGCAGAACTGTATGAACAAATAATGGAAGCGCTTGATGATCACGAATTAGCTGAGTTGGTTAACAGGCGGCGCCATCAACCCTTGCTTGATATCGATTTGGATAGCTATCTATGACCTATGCCGTTAAGTTCAGAGAAGAAGCGCTAAAGGAATGGCACAAACTGGATAAGACGATACAACAGCAATTTGCCAAGAAATTAAAAAAGTGCAGCGATAATCCACATATTGAAAGCGCTAAACTACGTGGTATGAAAAACTGCTACAAAATTAAATTACGATCCTCTGGATTTCGATTAGTGTATGAAGTTATCGATGATGTGTTGATCGTTGCTGTGGTTGCAGTAGGAAAAAGAGATCGTAGCGAGGTGTATAACCTTGCAAGTGACCGATTACGCTAATGACTATTAACCAGATTAGAGAAGGGTTTATGTCAGTCAAAATTGAAAATATTCAGAGTGAATTATTATCCAAAAACTGGTTCAAACTACACAAATACACCTTTGATTTAATAACTGATAACGGGACTCCGGTACAACAGATTCGCGAAGTGTATGACCGGGGTAACGGTGCAACCATTCTGCTGTATAACCGCCAGAAGGGTACCGTGGTACTGATTGAACAATTCCGCATGCCAACCTATGTGAATGGCAATCCTAGTGGCATGTTGCTGGAAGCCTGTGCCGGTTTGCTGGATAACGACTCACCGGAAGAGTGTATCCGCCGTGAAGCGATGGAAGAGACGGGTTATCAGGTTGATAAAGTGCAGAAGCTGTTTGAAGCTTATATGTCGCCAGGTGGCGTGACTGAAATCGTCTATTTCTTTGCGGCGGAATATCATCCAGATCAGAAAATTACTGATGATGTCGGCGTGGAGGATGAGGTGATCGACGTGGTTGAATTATCGTTTAGCGAAGCCATTGCCATGATTGCTGATGGCCGTATTAAAGATGGTAAGACGATTATGTTATTGCAATACGCCCAAATTCATAATTGGTTCAAATAAATACCTTTCTTACCAATATTGCCGTGATGTTAGCGGCATTCACTCCCCCGATTGTTGACCATCCTCTCTGATTGATAAGTAAATTCTTCAATTGAAGCAAAAATGTTATGCAGAGTATGGCCTGCTTCATAGATTGTGATAAATCACTCACTATACTGGTTCTGTTATTGGTCATATATACCCTTCGACCTTGAAACCACCGTGGTGTTAGCGACGTTCACTGACCCGAATCACTTATCATCGTGCGCTTATCGGGATTGGTTCACTTGCTGCCTACCTGCAATTTCAAGTTTATTGGGTATAACCTCGAAGAATAAAATCAAAGGGAACCTACAATGGACGAACAGTTGAAACAGAGTGCGCTTGATTTTCACCAATATCCAACCCCAGGGAAAATTCAGGTGTCGCCAACCAAACCGCTAGCAACCCAACGGGATTTGGCGCTGGCTTACTCGCCTGGTGTGGCGGCTCCGTGTTTAGAAATTGCCGCTGATCCTTTGGCTGCTTACAAATACACGGCGCGCGGCAATCTGGTTGCTGTGATTTCCAATGGTACTGCGGTGCTGGGACTGGGCAATATTGGCGCATTGGCCGGTAAACCGGTAATGGAAGGTAAGGGCGTTCTGTTTAAGAAATTTTCAGGTATTGATGTATTTGATATTGAAGTGGATGAACTCGATCCAGACAAATTGATTGATATTATCGCGTCGCTGGAACCGACATTCGGTGGCATTAATCTGGAAGATATCAAAGCACCGGAATGTTTCTATATTGAGCAAAAATTGCGTGAACGCATGAAGATCCCGGTATTCCACGATGATCAGCATGGCACGGCGATTATCTGCACCGCTGCGGTACTCAATGGCCTGCGGGTAGTGAAGAAAGACATCAGCGATGTGAAACTGGTGGTATCAGGGGCAGGGGCGGCATCGATTGCCTGTTTAAACCTGCTGGTGGCGCTGGGATTAAAACATCACAATATCACTGCATGCGATTCCAAAGGTGTGATTTATAAAGGCCGTGAGGCCAATATGGCACAAACCAAAGCGGCGTATGCGATTGAAGATAACGGTCAACGCACGCTGGGTGATGCGATGCCAGGTGCGGACATCTTCCTCGGCTGTTCTGGCCCGGGGGTTTTAACTCAGGACATGGTGAAAACCATGGCACCGAACCCACTGATTTTGGCACTGGCGAACCCGGAACCAGAGATCCTGCCGCCGTTGGCGAAAGCGGTGCGCCCTGATGCGATTATTTGCACTGGCCGCTCGGATTATCCAAATCAGGTTAACAACGTACTGTGCTTCCCATTCATCTTCCGTGGCGCGCTGGATGTCGGTGCCACCACCATTAATGAAGAGATGAAACTGGCTTGTGTGCATGCCATTGCGGATCTGGCGCTGGCTGAGCAGAGTGATGTGGTGGCATCCGCTTATGGTGAGCAAGACCTCTCCTTTGGCCCTGAGTACATAATTCCTAAACCATTCGACCCGCGTCTGATTGTAAAAATTGCACCGGCAGTGGCCAAAGCGGCGATGGACTCTGGTGTGGCAACCCGGCCAATTGCCGATTTTAGTGCTTACATCGAAAAGCTGTCTGAGTTTGTCTACAAAACTAACCTGTTTATGAAACCTATCTTCTCGCAGGCGAAGAAAGAGATGAAACGGGTGGTATTGGCGGAAGGGGAAGAAGAGCGGGTGCTGCATGCTACTCAGGAGTTGATCTCGCAGGAACTGGCTTATCCTATTCTGATTGGCCGCCCGAGTGTGATTGAGACCCGACTGAAGAAGTTGGGCCTGCAAATTACAGCAGGTAAAGACTTTGAGGTGGTTAACAATGAATCCGATTCGCGTTTTAACGAGTACTGGCAAGAGTATTATCAAATCATGAAACGTCGTGGCGTCTCGCAAGAGCAAGCCCGTCGTGCAGTGATTGGTAATCCCACACTGATTGGTTCGATCATGGTGCATCGTGGTGAAGCTGATGCAATGATTTGTGGCACTATCGGTACCTACCATGAACATTACGATGTGGTAGAGAAAGTATTCGGTTTCCGTGAAGGTGCTCATGTGGCGGGTGCGATGAATGCACTGTTGCTACCCACCGGTAACACTTTTATTGCGGATACTTATGTCAATGATGATCCGACACCAGAGCAGTTGGCTGAGATTACCTTAATGGCCGCTGAAACTGTGCGTCGCTTCGGGATTGAACCGAAAGTGGCACTGTTATCTCACTCCAGCTTTGGCACCTCAGACTGCCCAGCCGCGCGTAAAATGCGCCGCACGTTGGAATTGGTTAATCAGATGGCACCAGAGCTGGAAATTGACGGTGAGATGCATGGTGATGCCGCGCTGGTGGAAAGTATTCGCCATAACCTGATGCCAGACAGCCCATTGAAAGGTGCTGCCAACGTGTTGATTATGCCGAATATGGAAGCGGCACGTATCAGTTACAACCTGCTGCGGGTGACATCATCGGAAGGGGTGACGGTTGGGCCAGTGCTGATGGGGGTGGCGAAACCGGTGCATATCTTGACGCCAATTGCTTCAGTGCGTCGGATCGTGAATATGGTGGCGTTAGCGGTGGTTGAAGCACAAACCGAGCCTTTATAAATATGCTTTATCCTTGGCATTGCCGCGTTGTTAGCGGCTTTCGCTCACCCGAGTCACTTACCTGTGTAAGCTCATCGGGATTTACTCAACTGCTGCCTGACTGCAATGCCAATGACTTTGAGTATTCCTATTACTAACCTCAACCCGCTTCGGCGGGTTTTTGCTTATAGGCTTCTGGCTGCTTGCTGTAACCACTTATCCAGTTCGTTGGCAAATTGCTGGCGGTCACGCTGATTTAAGGTGTTAGGCCCACCGGTTTGAATACCGCTGGCGCGCATGGTATCCATAAAGTCACGCATATTCAGCCGTTCACGAATGGTATCTGGCGTATAGCGCTCACCCCGTGGATTCAGGGCGATACCGCCTTTGTCTATCACTTCGGCGGCCAGGGGAATATCTGCCGTGATAACCAGATCATTTTTCTCCACCCGTTGCACGATCTCATTATCGGCAACATCAAAACCGGAGGCGACTTGTAAGGTACGGATAAATTTTGATGGCGGGGTTTTCAATGGCTGATTAGCCACCAGCGTGACCATCATGCCGGTACGATCTGCGGCGCGAAATAACACCTCTTTAATCACATTCGGACAGGCGTCCGCATCAACCCAAATTTGCATCAGTGCTGTTCTCCGGTCGCTAGCCACTCTTTTACGGGCAGAAAATCGCGATACAGCGCCGCTTCAGCGCTATCTTCTGCCGGCTGATAGTTATATTCCCAGCGCACCAGGGGTGGTAGCGACATCAAAATAGATTCGGTACGACCACCGGTTTGCAAACCGAACAAGGTGCCACGGTCCCACACCAGATTAAATTCCACATAACGGCCACGGCGATAAAGTTGGAACTGACGCTCGCGCTCCCCCCAACTCAATGCTTTGCGCCGTGCAACAATTGGCATATAAGCATCAAGGAAACCATCACCTACCGCCTGAGTGAAGCGGAAACAGGTATCAAAATCAGGGCTATTCAAGTCATCGTAAAACAGGCCACCAATGCCTCGCGCTTCATTGCGATGCTTGATATAGAAGTAATCGTCACACCATTTTTTATAGCGTGGGTAGATTTCTTTACCAAAAGGTTGGCACAACTGATGGGCGGTCTGATGCCAGTGAATAGCATCTTCTTCAAAGCCGTAGTAAGGGGTTAAATCGAAACCGCCACCAAACCACCACACTGGATCTTCGCCAGGTTTCTCAGCAATAAAGAAACGCACATTGGCATGGCTGGTGGGCAGATAAGGGCTTAGTGGATGAATCACCAGCGACACCCCAAGTGCCTGAAAACTACGACCGGCCAATTCGGGGCGATGCGCAGTAGCGGATGCGGGTAATGCTGCACCAGATACCTGAGAGAAATTAACCCCCGCCTGTTCAAATACCACCCCATTAACCAATACCCGACTGCGCCCGCCGCCACCTTCTTCGCGGGTCCAGCTCTCTTCTGTGAAGCTTGCACCGCCATCGGCATGTGTCAGTGCGGCACAGATTTTATCCTGCAAAGCTAGCAGGTAGGTTTTGATTTGGGTGATATCGGGTGAATTCATCAGCGAGGGTTCTATTAGCTTGCAAATATTTAGGGGCCAAGTATACCCCGATTCGCCGCCATTATTGTACTTTCTGTGTGGATTAGCGGCTATTAAGCTACAAGATCGGCAAGATTTATCTGCTTCTTCTCAAATATCATTACTCACTATCACGGTGGGAAATATCACTTTAATATTGCGTGATATAATATTGCCACGATAATCAGAATATCCATATTACTCAAGGGTGCGAACATCCATGGAAATCCGCGTATTCCAGCAAGACGATTTTGAAGAAGTGATTCTGCTGTGGGAGCATTGCGACTTACTGCGGCCTTGGAATGATCCAGAAATGGATATTGAGCGTAAGTTGAATCACTCGCCCGAACTGTTTTTAGTAGCGGAAGTGAGTGGGGCGATTGTAGGGTCAATCATGGGCGGTTACGATGGCCACCGTGGCTCGGCTTATTATCTGGGGGTCCATCCTGACTTCCGTGGCCGTGGCTTTGCCAATGCGCTGATCAGCCGCCTCGAGAAGAAACTTATCGCCCGTGGCTGCCCGAAGCTGAATATCATGGTGCGCGAAGACAATGACGCGGTCATTGGTATGTATGAAAAGCTCGATTACGAAACCCAAGACAGCATCATGCTGGGCAAACGGCTGATTGTGGATCAGGAATATTGAGGTCGCCCTATTGGCCTCACCCTTAATATGGCAATAACCCTATCCCCAAAAGCTGATAAAGCCGCAGAGGATAGGGTAAAGATTAATTACTTAATCTTGGTAATACTTTTCACATCAACTTCTACCGAGTTCCAGTCTTTATCAACTTCGCCTTCGATTTGGACTTTATCTTGTGGCGAGATGGTTTGACCGTTCCAGCGCTTGTTATCAATATCAACGGTAATGGTACCGGTGCTGTCGCGGAAGGTGTAAGTATCGTGGCCAAGGCGCTCGACAATATTCCCTTGCAGAGTGACATGGGTGTCATCACGCATGGTTTTGACTTTATCTACCGTGGTATTGGTCGCACTTGGACCCGAGAATCCGCCCTGAGTCGTCGGTTGTGTCTGTGTTGCTGCCGGGCCATCGAAGCCCCCTTGTGCTGTGGCACTCTGTGCCAGCAATGGCGTGCTGCATAACATAACCAAGGCTGCCGCTAAGGTTAATTTCTTCATTTTATTGCTCCTTCAATGCATGAATTATTAGGTTTGAAAACAAAAATTACACAAGCCTTTGTGGTACCCAATAGTAGACCAAATTTGCGTTAAGGCGTGCTGAAGTATTGCAATACGATGGCCGCGAGTCTATCCGATTAGACCTATTTATTGGTTATAACAATTAAAGCCGGTAGTGTTATGGCACTTTTTTAGCTGTGTGGACTCAAACCACTGGTTATCATTTTTAAACTGCGCATGTAGATGCCCTCTGTAGCTTGTACAATGCAGAACAGCTTACCGGATGCGGTGGTTTTATAAGGAGCTTTAGATGAATATTCGCCCACGGTTATCTGGGGTGAGATTGTTATTACTGGGTGCCCCTTTGTTGTTAGCCGGGTGCTCAACCATGTCAGGTTTTTCCTGGTCCAGTCTGTCACCACTGAATTGGTTTGGCAGCAGTAGTATGCAGGTGACTGATCAGGGTGTTGGCGGAATTACCGCCACTACTGCGTTGACTGAGAGTGACATCAAAGAGGGGTTAAAAGGCGATTTCCGGCTGCGTAGCGGTATGGCGACCAACGACGGTAAATTGATTTCCTTCTATCAGGCGATGAAAGAGAACCAAATCAAACTGGTTATCTCAGGGCAACCGAAAGGCACGGTAGAGCGCATTGATGTTTTGGATAAGTCTATTCCCAGTCAATGGGGTGTTACGATTGGTACACCATTTAGTGAACTATATAAAAAAGCCTTTGGTGTTTGCCGCAAAGGTAGCGGTGATGATAGTGCGCAAATAGAGTGTGCGGCACCGGACAGCAAGCACGTCAGCTATTTATTTGATGGCGACTGGCATGGTCCTGAAGGTTTAATGCCATCCGATGATACATTGCAAAGTTGGAAAGTGAGCAAGATTATCTGGCGAGCTAAAGGCGAATAACCATCCCTTAGTTCCTGACGTTATAGCAGTGTTAGCGGCACTCATTACTCGGCCCATTATTTGGGCATCTGAAGGTGAGGCCGCTGCAAACCGCGTCCCAATTGGCTTCTGGCAGATTTATCATTACTTTGGCTCTCTTCTGTGAATTAGCTAATAATATTCCCACCTTTGGTCTCATTTCCTCCGCCTAAATTTATTTTGCGTTGCCGCAAGGTAATCCTAATCGGTTCAGCTATTATATTCGCCATAATTAACACCGATATTTTGTGAGGAACCAAACATGACTCAAGTTCAGAGTGGCATTCTGATGGAACATTGTCGTTTTGCCATTTTTATGGAAGCAAAAGTACAGGGCGAGCTAGATGCTATTCGTCAGGGGTGCAAACAATTCTGTCAGTCATTGCAGGAGTTACAGCAAAAATTTCCTAACGAGTATTTAGGTGCTGTGATTGCTTTTGGTTCTGATATTTGGCATGACCTATCCGGTGGTAAAGGGGCTAATGAGTTAAAACCTTTTGTGCCATTAGGCAAAGCACCAATGGTTGCCCCCGCAACACAACGCGATTTATTGATTCATATTCAGTCATTGCGTCAGGATATCAACTTTACTTTAGCCCAGGCCGCGATGGCTGCTTTTGGCGATGTGATCACCGTTGAAGAAGAGACACATGGCTTTCGCTGGGTAGAAGAACGTGATTTTACTGGTTTTATTGATGGCACCGAAAACCCACAAGGGGATAGCCGCTCGGAAGTGGCGGTGATTGCGGACGGTGAAGAAGATGCCGGTGGCAGCTATGTGTTAGTACAGCGTTATGAGCACGACCTGAAAAAATGGCAGCGTATTCCTGAACATAAGCAAGAGCAAATTGTTGGGCGTACCAAGCATGCCAGCGAAGAATTGCCATCAGATAAGCGCCCGGAGACCTCCCATGTTAGCCGGGTCGATTTAAAAGAAAATGGCCAAGGATTGAAAATTCTGCGTCAAAGCTTGCCTTACGGTACCGCCAGTGGCAAACACGGTTTGTACTTTATTGCTTATTGCGCACGCTTACATAATATCGAACAACAATTATTAAGTATGTTTGGCTCGATAGACGGTAAGCACGATCTGTTATTAGGTTTCAGTAAGCCAGTGACCGGTAGTTATTACTTCGCACCGTCGCTGACTCAATTATTATCGTTGTAATGACGAAAGGCTGAAGGGCCGGTTTTTCGCAACCGACAATTTTTACTCAATAAGTCTTTTCTATCACCCGGTGCCGGTTGGCCGGGTTTTTTAATGGGCAAAAGGGAGTGGCTTGCGACCAGCGTTGTTGCTGGCTTAGAGCATTTGATACTTGAACATCACTAAACGGTATATAAAAGCATTATAGGTATACACCTAGTTATAAATACACTGAAGATATTAAAGGCACTGTTCACATTTAATGACATGCCTGTCGGATGAACTCAGTGAATAAGGTGCAGCATGAAACAGACTTCAGTGAAGAACGGTACACGTAAAGGATGGCACCGTGTTGCCTTATTAAGCGCGTTAATTTTCGGCAGTGCAACTGCCTCTGCCACTGAGTTACTTAACAGCTCTTATGATGTTTCCCGCGAGTTATTCACGGCCCTCAATCCCGGCTTCCAGCAACAGTGGGAGCAGCAAAATCCCGGCGACAAGCTGACCATCAAACAATCTCATGCTGGGTCGTCTAAACAGGCACTGGCTATCTTACAGGGCTTGAAAGCAGATGTGGTGACTTATAACCAAGTCACCGATGTGCAGATCCTACATGACCGGGGCAATCTGATCCCGGCCGACTGGCAGGCGCGGTTACCTAATAACAGCTCACCGTTTTATTCCACCATGGCATTCCTAGTACGTAAGGGTAATCCAAAGAATATCCACAACTGGGATGATCTGGTGCGTGAAGACGTCAAACTGGTGTTCCCGAATCCAAAAACTTCCGGTAATGGCCGTTACACCTATCTGGCGGCATGGGGTGCTACCCAACAAGCGAATGGTAAGGATGAGGCTAAAACCCGCGACTGGATGAAGCGTTTCCTGACCAATGTAGTGGTGTTTGATACTGGTGGCCGTGGTGCTACCACCACCTTCGTTGAACGCGGGTTGGGTGATGTACTGATCAGTTTTGAATCGGAAGTTAACAATATCCGTAAAGAGTATGGCAGTGATAAATACGAAGTAATTGTCCCGCCGGTAGATATTTTGGCTGAATTCCCGGTGGCCTGGGTGGATAAAAATGTCGAGAAGAATGGCACTGAGAAAGCGGCTAAAGCTTATCTCAACTATCTCTACAGTCCGCCAGCACAGCAAGTGATCACCAGCTTTAATTATCGGGTTTACGACAAAGCGGCAATGGAAGCGGCCAAGTCTCAATTCCCACAAACCAAACTATTCCGTGTTGAAGATCAATTCGGTAGCTGGCCGCAGGTGATGAGTACTCATTTCGTGACTGGCGGCGTGCTGGATAAATTGTTAGCGCAAGGGCATCAGTAATGTTGTCGGCATCCAGTAAACGGGTTCTGCCCGGATTTACCCTCAGTCTCGGGAGCAGCCTGCTTTACACCTGCCTGATCTTATTATTACCGCTCAGCGCGTTAGTCATGCAGGTTGCACAGATGAGTTGGACCCAGTACTGGGAGGTGATTACTAACCCCCAAGTGGTCGCTGCTTATAAAGTGACCTTACTGGCCGCAGGCGTCGCCAGCGTATTTAATGCGGTTTTCGGTATGTTGATGGCGTGGATTCTGACCCGCTATCAGTTCCCCGGCCGCAGTTTGTTGGATGGTTTGATGGATTTGCCGTTCGCCTTACCCACGGCGGTGGCGGGTCTGACATTAGCAACGCTATTTTCGACCACCGGTTGGTACGGTGCCTGGTTGAACGAACTGGGGATTAAAGTCTCCTTTACCTGGTTGGGGATTGCCGTGGCGATGGCGTTTACCAGCTTGCCGTTTGTGGTGCGCACAGTACAACCGGTGTTGGAAGAATTGGGTCCCGAATATGAAGAAGCCGCGGAAACTCTCGGCGCCAGCCGTTGGCAGAGCTTCCGGCTGGTGGTGATGCCAGAACTGGCTCCGGCATTACTGGCAGGCACTGCTTTATCCTTTACCCGCAGTCTGGGGGAGTTTGGCGCAGTTATCTTTATCGCCGGTAACATTGCCTGGAAGACCGAAGTGACCTCGCTGATGATCTTCATCCGACTACAAGAATTTGATTACCCGGCTGCCAGTGCAATTGCTTCCGTTATTCTGGCCGTTTCATTGGTATTGCTGTTTGGTATTAACACGTTACAAAGCCGCTTTGGTCGGCGGATAGGCGGGCACTGATGGCTGATATCACTGAATTTAACGGCGTAGCTCGCCCACCCATCAATTGGGGTAAATGGACCCTGATCGCCATCGGCGCGGTGTTCTCATTTTTACTGTTAGTGATCCCGATGGTGTGGATCTTTATCACTGCTTTTTCCAAAGGGATAGCGGTGGTCGGGCAGAATTTATTAGACCCGGACATGTTGCATGCCATTTGGCTGACAGTGCTGGTGGCACTGATTACGGTGCCGGTGAATTTGGTGTTTGGTGTGGTACTGGCATGGTTGGTGACGCGGTTTGTATTTCCCGGCCGCCAGCTATTGATGACCCTAATTGATATTCCGTTTGCGGTCTCACCGGTAGTCGCCGGCCTGATGTATCTGCTGTTTTACGGTTCAAATGGTGTGGTGGGGGGCTGGTTAGATTCTCACGACATTCAATTGATGTTCTCGTGGCCCGGTATGGTGTTGGTCACCATTTTCGTCACCTGCCCATTTGTGGTGCGTGAACTGGTGCCGGTGATGATGAGTCAGGGCAGCCAGGAAGATGAAGCCGCAGTATTACTGGGTGCATCCGGCTGGCAGATGTTCCGCCGGGTAACGTTACCGAACATTCGCTGGGCATTATTGTATGGCGTGGTGTTGACCAATGCCCGCGCCATTGGCGAGTTCGGGGCAGTCTCGGTGGTATCCGGTTCTATTCGTGGCGAAACCTACACCTTGCCACTGCAAGTTGAGTTGTTGCATCAGGATTACAATACTGCCGGGGCATTTACCGCCGCGGCGTTACTGACCCTGATGGCAATATTGACCCTTTTTCTGAAAAGCGGCCTGCAATGGCGCTTAGCGCGTCAGGTTGTTCGTCTCGAACAGGAGCAAAAGCATGAGCATTGAGATTGATAATATCAGCAAGTATTTTGGTCGCACCAAGGTACTGAATGACATCCGGCTTGATATTCCTTCTGGCCAGATGGTGGCTTTGCTTGGTCCTTCCGGTTCGGGGAAAACGACCCTTCTGCGCATTATTGCCGGGCTGGAGAACCAGAACGCTGGACGTTTAAGTTTCCATGGCACTGACGTTAGCCGCCTGCATGCCCGTGATCGACGTGTCGGGTTCGTTTTTCAGCATTACGCCTTGTTCCGCCATATGACAGTATTCGATAACATTGCATTTGGTTTGACGGTGTTACCGCGCCGTGAACGGCCGAATGCGGCAGCTATCAAACAGAAGGTGGAGCAACTGTTGGAGATGGTGCAATTAGGTCATCTTGCCAGCCGTTACCCATCACAACTTTCTGGTGGGCAGAAACAGCGTGTGGCCCTGGCGCGGGCGTTGGCCGTCGAGCCACAAATTCTGTTGCTGGATGAGCCATTCGGTGCGCTGGATGCACAGGTGCGTAAAGAGTTACGTCGCTGGTTGCGTCAGTTACATGAAGAGCTGAAATTTACCAGCGTCTTCGTCACTCATGATCAGGAAGAAGCCATGGAAGTTGCTGATCGGGTGGTGGTGATGAGTCAGGGTAATATCGAGCAGGTCGGGACGCCAGATGAAGTGTGGCGCTACCCTGCGACCCGCTTTGTGCTGGAATTCCTGGGCGAAGTTAATCGCTTGAGTGGGGAGATTCGAGGCTCACAACTCTATATTGGCGCGCACCACTGGCCGCTGGATTTGGCCCCAATGCATCAGGGCAGTGTTGATTTATTCCTGCGTCCGTGGGAGATGGAAGTCAATACACACGCCAGTGATCGTTGCCCACTGCCAGTACAAGTGCTTGAAGTCAGCCCGCGTGGTCACTTCTGGCAACTGACGGTGCAACCTATTGGTTGGCATCAGGATCCTATCAGTGTGGTACTGCCGGAAGGCGAAATTGACGCCCCGGTGCGCGGTAACCGTTATTATGTGGGCGGGTTAAATGCACGCTTATATTCTGGCGACCAATTATTACAACCCATTGCTTTAGCCCAAAGCGCCTGATAAGTTTTTCTTCTTTTGGTAAACATAGAATTATACCCAACGTCATTGGAGTGGCAGCAAGGCAGCTAACGAGCGAATCCCGATGAGCTTACATAAGTAAGTGATTCGGGTTCGTGAGAGCAGTGAACATAGCTGCCACTTCAAGGAGGAAGGGTATTTAATAGGTATTTACAGTGACAACCCTCGAACAATGCATCGGCAACACCCCACTCGTCAAACTGCAACGTTTAAGCCAAGGGCTGGATGCGCAGATTTGGGTCAAATTGGAAGGAAATAATCCGGCAGGCTCGGTCAAAGACCGTGCGGCACTAACCATGATCCGGCAGGCAGAATTACGTGGAGAAATAGCTCCGGGTGATGTGTTGATCGAGGCGACCAGCGGCAATACTGGTATTGCGCTGGCGATGATCGCCGCGATGAAGGGCTATAAGCTAAAGCTACTGATGCCGGAAAATATGAGTCAAGAGCGGCAGGCCGCAATGCGTGCCTACGGTGCGGAGTTAATTCTGGTTAGTCGTGAGCAAGGAATGGAAGGGGCGCGCGATGAAGCGCTAAGGATGCAGGCTGAAGGGCAGGGTAAGGTGTTGGATCAGTTCAATAACAGCGATAACCCCTACGCACATTTCACCGGTACCGGGCCAGAAATCTGGCAACAAACCGCGGGTAAAGTGAGCCATTTTGTGTCCAGCATGGGAACTACCGGGACGATTACCGGCGTTAGCCAATATCTGAAAAGCCAAAACCCGCAAGTTACCATTATCGGCCTGCAACCGGCAGAAGGAAGTAGTATTCCTGGTATCCGCCGTTGGTCACCGGGATACATGCCGGGGATTTTCCGCCCGGAGTTGGTTGATCAGGTACTGGATATCACCCAGAGCGAAGCAGAGAAAGCGACACGAAGGCTAGCCACGGAAGAGGGTATTTTTTGTGGTGTCAGTTCTGGCGGTGCGGTTGCCGGCGCGCTGCGGGTGGCGGCACAGAACCCCGCAGCGGTGATCGTGGCGATTATTTGTGACCGTGGTGACCGATACTTGTCGACAGGTGTTTTTGATTAAGTAGGCCGAGCGTTACGTATCAACTCTATCTGATCGCGCTATCAGATGGGGTTGATATGATATTTTGCCTTCCTCGCAATACTTCAACTTTTATAGTTTTGAACCTATAAATTATAAAAAGGAACGGAGCTTTGGTGCCAGAGATTTTGATTTATAATTAATCATATTTAAAAGCCTCAGAACCCCGTTGCTGTCCTTTCCCTGTAAGCAAATTGTCTGCTAGAGGCTATCTAGTGGTAAATGAAATTTATGCAATCAACTGTGGCTATTAGTACAAGCCTGCTTTGCTAATATAGTTAATTCACGTCACATTGTTAGAATAAATATTGTAGGAATATTCGTACAATTAGCTTCATTGATTCCGTGGTGAATTTGAATGTGAGTTGTTTACAGGTATGAGTTATAAGGGTATTTTAATTTAATTTTGAGAAATTTCTTATAAATCAACTAACTATATCTAATTTATTTGGCTATCAATGGTTACATTCTGTAACATTTAACCAATTGGTGTTAGCTGTCTATTCTTCCTATACTGCTGCTGTTCGTATTTTGCTTATATTTTCTATTGGAATCACATATAGATTTTATTTGATGTTTTAGTTATATGAGTATTTATTTCACTGATTTTAGCAAGTTAACGGGTTGTAATATTTATTAAAACTCGTTAAATGTAAATTATAATTATCAACAGTGTTGTAGCCGCAATTTTTATTGATTTACCCCTTCATTTAGAGTTTTGCTGGCAAAACGTCTGTATTTTAGCCCAATGTGGGCTTATTCCTCTGGGCTAGTCGTATGTTGCGACATGTGTTGATTGAACATGATACGGACGATCGACGAACTTAATTTACCTGAGCTGGGTAATGATCATTTTATTACTCGAATTTTCTGTTGATGATTGCATTAGACGTGATGGGGAAATGCCCGCGCAAATAACAAATGATGAAACCCATGTTTATTGAAAAAATAAAGTCGGCTTGGCCAGGTGATATGTTGAAGCGCGTGCGCATGTCACACTTAACTCTGTCCAAGCTACAGCGCCATTTAGGTAAGGTTATGATTCTGATACCGATGTTGCTGCTGATTCTCTACTTGTTAATTTTTAGCCAACCACGCTATCTCAGTGAATCTAAAGTCGCCATCAAACATTCCAACGATATCAATGGCAGTAATCTGAATGTCGCTTTGCTGATGGGTGCTGGCAGCCCTAGTTCTGCGGAAGATGCCCTATATCTGAAGGAATATATTAATTCTCCTGATATGTTGGCGGTCTTGGATAAACAGCTCGATTTTCGTCAGGCATTCGGTCATAGCGGCTGGGATTTTTTCTATCATTTGTCAGATAGTGCCACTCGCGAGCAATTCCTTAATTATTACCGTAACCGTATCTCCGTTTCTTACGATGACAAAACCGGTTTGCTCACCATTGGTACCCAAGGATTCTCGCCTGAATTTGCTCAACGGTTCAATCAGGCTGTTTTGAAAGAATCCGAAAGATTTATCAATGAGATCTCACACCGAATTGCCCGCGAGCAGTTGCTGTTTGCCGAAAACGAAATGCAGGAAGCGCGCGTTCGTTTGAATAGCAGCAAAACCGAACTACTCACTTACCAGAACAGCAATAATATTCTTGACCCTGAAGCTCAGGCTTTGGCTGCCACTACGTTGATTAACACCTTGGTTAGCCAACGCATTCAGATGGAAGCAGAATTGCGTAACCTACTGACTTTTCTCCGTGAAGATGCACCTCAGGTCATCAGTGCGAAGAACGCACTCAAGTCGCTCTCCAGCCAGATTGATAATGAAAAAAGCAAAATTACTGCGCCCGATGGTCACAAATTGAACCGTATGGCGGTAGATTTTGAAGAGATTAAAGCCAAGGTACAGTTCGATACTGATATCTACAAATTGACCCTGACATCGATTGAAAAAACCCGTGTTGATGCGGCAAGAAAACTGAAAATGTTGTCAGTGATCAGCTCTCCTCAGCTACCGCAGGAGTCAAAGTTCCCCAACAGTTTATATCTGCTTATCAGTTGGTTACTGGTTTGTGGCTTACTTTTTGGTACTGTCAAATTATTGCTGGCGGTGATTGACGATCATAAAGATTGACGCCGTTTTAACGCTATTTCTAGCTTGTCGGAATGACACCGCAGGCAGTAACTCAGAGCATGCTATGAAATTATTGAAATCTGTTCTTCTGATTATTGCCATACAGGCAACACCCGCTCAGGCCGTTGATCTGAATGCCGATCCCAATATGACCGGGGCCGCACCGTTACCGTCGATTATTTCAGGTCAAAGCCAGAGACCTTATAGCGATAGCCAGTTTGACGATACCCCCCCTCCGGTGATCCCGGTGGTGATGAGTCGGATGTTTGGCGCGCAACTCTTTACCTCGGTCTCGGCGGCAGATAGTGGTTCCAGCATCGGTTTCAATCCAAACTACGTAGTGAGTTTGGGGGATCAGATTCAGATACGGTTATGGGGCGCATTTAACTTTGAAGGTGCGCTGAGTGTGGACCCGAAAGGCAATATCTTCTTGCCAAACGTTGGCCCGCTGAAAGTAGTTGGCATCCCGAATAGCCAGATCAACAGTGTGGTGACTGCCAAAGTCAAACAGGTCTATCAGTCGAATGTGAATGTCTACGCCTCTTTATTACAGGCCCAGCCGGTCAAAGTGTTTGTCACCGGTTACGTTAATAACCCCGGATTGTACGGCGGGGTGGCATCTGACTCGTTACTCTCCTATCTCAGTAAAGCCGGTGGTGTCGATACTCAGAGAGGCAGCTATGTGGATATCAGCATCAAACGTGGTAACCGCGTGCGCTCACAGGTTAATTTGTACGACTTTCTCCTTAACGGCAATTTGGGGCTATCACAGTTTGCTGACGGCGATACCATCGTAGTCGGCCCACGCCAGCACACTTTCAGTGTCGAAGGCGAAGTGTTCAACAGCTATGACTTTGAATTCCGCAACAGCACGATTCCGGTGAGTGAAGCGCTCAGTTGGGCACGCCCTAAGCCGGGGGCCACACATATGACCATTATCCGCCAGCAGGGTACGATTAAGCGCAGTGAATACTATCCACTTAGCTCTGCACCGGGGCGTTCATTACAAGATGGCGATAAGCTGATTATCAGCACTGATCGCTACTCAGGAACCATTCAGGTTCGAATCGAAGGGGCGCATTCCGGCGAGCATGCCATGGTACTGCCTTATGGTGCGACTATGCGTCAGGTGCTGGCAAAAATCCGCCCTAATAGCATGTCGCAAATGGACTCGATCCAACTGTATCGCCGCTCGGTCGCGCTGCGTCAGAAAGAGATGCTTGACCTGTCACTGCAAAAACTCGAAGAAGCCTCTTTATCAGCACAGTCTTCCACTTCAGAAGAGGCCCGTCTGCGAATGCAAGAAGCGCAGCTTATCAGTCGCTTTGTTACCAAAGCCCGCAACGTGGTACCTAAGGGTGAAGTGGTGCTCAACGAAAGTAATCTTGATCAGGTGATTCTGGAGGACGGTGACGTAATTAAGATCCCTGAAAAGACCTCGCTGGTCATGATCCATGGCGAAGTAATGTTCCCGAATGCGGTGAGTTGGCAGAAAGGTCTTAGCCCGGATGATTACATTACCAAGGTTGGCGGTTACACGCAAAAAGCCAGTAACACCAAAGTCATTCTGATTAAACAGAATGGTGAAGCACTGAATGCTGAAGACGTCAAAACGCTGCAACCGGGTGACGAACTGATGGTATTACCGAAGTTTGAATCGAAGAACATCGAAGTAACGCGGGGGATTTCGACCATTCTTTACCAGTTGGCAGTTGCCGCTAAAGTGGTGCTAACACTCTGATGATAGGCATCTTTTCGGCAGGGATTTATCGTATCGAGCATCTGGAAAACTTTCTGGCTGAACCCTGCTGCAAGCTTTCATCGTTGCGCTCAATTCCACCGCAGATAAGTGCGGTGGCGGTGTGGGGCCATCGTCCAAGTGGTGATAAAGCGGTTGCGTTGGCGCGAGCTTCCAGCTTGCCTGTTGTGCGTCTTGAAGACGGTTTTATCCGCTCGTTGGGGTTGGGCGTGTCAGGCTGCCCGCCGTTGTCGATGGTGGTGGATACTCAGAGTATCTATTACGACGCCAGCCGGCCAAGCTCGCTGGAAAGGCTGATTCTTGACCGGGCCGGTAACCAGCCACTTTATGCCGATGCCCGAGAGGCAATGCGGTTAATTGTTGATGCTGACTTGTCGAAATATAACTTGGCACCGCCATTCAGCGGCGTGCCTGCGCAAGGTGATGCGGTGTTGGTCGTGGACCAGACTTTTGGTGACATGGCGGTTAAATACGGCAATGCCGATGCGGCAGACTTTGAGGCCATGTTAGATGCCGCGCTGAATGAAAACCCACAGGCAGAGGTTTGGCTGAAAATTCATCCCGATGTTTTACAGGGCAAGAAAGCAGGCTACTTCAAGGCAATACCAAAAAATCCACGCATCAAGTTGCTGGCAGAAAATGTCAGCCCGCAGTCGTTATTGCGCCAGGTCAGTCGTGTGTATGTGGTGACTTCGCAATATGGTTTTGAAGCGTTGCTGGCGGGCAAATCTGTCACGGTATTTGGTCAACCCTGGTATGCCGGTTGGGGATTGACTGACGATCGCCACTCGCAGGCTGATGGGTTATCGGCACGACGTGGGCAGGCCAGTTTGTTGGATTTATTCAGCGCCGCCTATCTGCGCTACAGCCGTTATATCGATCCCTGTAGTGGCCAGCCGGCGACATTATTTGCTGTGTTAGACGGCCTGTTGATGCAAAAAAACCATCAACTACAACGCCAGGGTCAGTTATGGGCGCCGGGTTTAACACTTTGGAAACGCAGCATTTTTTTACTGTTTTTAAAAACCACACTGAACAACGTCTCTTTCAGAGACGGTAAAACATCGAACACGGCTTGTGTGGTGTGGGGCAATAAAGGCGAACAGCGCTGGCAAGCAAAGGCTCAGGCGCAAAAAGTGCCGGTATGGCGTATGGAAGATGGGTTTATACGCTCATCGGGGCTGGGTTCTGACTTGCATCCGCCGCTGTCGCTGGTGCTGGATAAAAGCGGCATTTACTACGATGCCACCCGGCCGAGTGATCTTGAGTCGTTACTCAATAGCAGCCGGTTAACTGACCTACAGCGAGTGCGGGCCGCAAAGCTTCGCCAGCGATTGGTCAGTGGCAAAATCAGTAAATACAACATTGGCGCGCCATTCAGTCTGCCGCCGCAAGCCAGTGGCAAACGCATTTTGCTGGTATCCGGCCAGGTGGAAGACGATGCATCCATTTTGAGCGGAACAATCAGTATTCGTACCAATAGTGAACTGCTGAAAACGGTGCGCCAGCGTAACCCGGACGCTTTCATTATCTATAAGCCGCACCCGGACGTATTGGTTGGCAACCGGCAAGGGCATATTCCTGCGGCTGATATTGCGCGTTGGGCTAACACTCAGGCGCAGGATGCCGACATCATCCAATGCATTCAGGCTGCGGATGAGTTGCATACTTTGACGTCGCTTTCGGGCTTTGAAGCGCTGTTGCATGGGAAGCAGGTATTTTGCTACGGCATACCTTTTTATGCGGGGTGGGGGCTGACACAGGACGAACATTCTGCACCACGCCGGCAGCGCACATTGACGCTGGATGACTTGGTATATCAGGCGTTGATCGCTTATCCGACCTATGTTGACCCTCTTCGGCGTGAAGCAATAACCGCAGAACGGGCGTTAGACATTTTGGCGGCTCAGCCACGTGCTGAAATGCAATTTAGCAAAAAAAAATCGGGCAGGATTATGCGTAATTATAGAAAACTGCTCATGCTAACTAAAGTGACAATGAACTTATAAATCAGTCTGTTAAATGATAATGGTGACGTGTTTATGCTTACAGATTGCCGTGCACTGACAACACTTCTTGCTGGCAAGAAGTACCTACTGTTACAAGGCCCGATGGGACCTTATTTCAGTGATACCGCTGAGTGGCTTGAATCTCAGGGGTGCGAAGCGGTGAACGTGGTATTCAACGGCGGTGACAAGTTTTATTGCCGTAAGCGTGACTATTTGGTGTTCAGGCAGACGCCGAAAGAGTTTCCCACCTGGTTGAAAGATACCTGGCAAGATTACCACTTCGACACTATTTTGTGTTTTGGTGATTGCCGCCCGCTACACCAAGTTGCCAGGCTTTGGGCGCAGACCAAAGGGGTGCGTTTTCTGGCGTTTGAGGAAGGCTACCTCCGCCCGCATTTTATTACCCTCGAAGAGGGCGGGGTGAATGCGTTTTCCGCCTTGCCACGTAATCCTGATTTCTACCGTAAGTTGCCAGAAATTAAAGCACCGGTCGCCAAAAAATTGACATCATGCTTTAGTCTGCGGGTACGCCGTTGCATCGGTTATTATCTGGCTGGCTGGTTTTACCGCCACCAATTTCCACAATATCGTCACCATAAATCCTTTTCACCTTGGTACGAAGCCCGTTGCTGGATACGTGCTGCCGCGCGTAAACAGTGGTACCGATTCTTGCAACGAAAAGTGCTGAGTCAACTACAGGGCGAGCTTGACCAGCGCTACCATCTGGTGGTTTTACAGGTCTACAATGATAGCCAGATCCGCAACCACAGCCCATACAACGACGTGCGTGATTACATCAATGACGTAATGTATTCATTTTCAAAAAAAGCCTGTAGTGACCAGTGGTTAGTTATCAAACATCACCCTATGGACCGGGGGCATCGCCTGTACGGGCCATTAATCCGGAAACTGGGTAAGCAGTACAACATCAGTGAGCGAGTAAAATATGTACACGATTTGCCGATGCCGGAATTGCTGACTCACGCCAAGGCGGTGGTAACGATTAATAGCACTGCCGGGTTATCAGCACTGATCCATAATAAACCGTTGATCGTGATGGGAAACGCCCTGTATGACATGAAAGGGTTAACGTTTCAGGGGCACCTCAATCAATTTTGGCAGTCTGATTTCAAGCCAGATATGAAGTTATTCAAAAAATTCCGGCTATATATACTGAGAAACACCCAGATTAATGCGGTTTATTATGGTGATAATCAGCTTGAACTGATACCTACGGTAAAGACCGAATATAAAGACGAATATTACCGGATCCCGGTTTAGTGAGTTTTGGGGATACTTTTCAGGATGGGGCGGAGAAATGATTATTGCTGATGCCGATAAATAATACAGATAATACTGCTGTAACCATTTTCCGATTATTGTGGCGCTGCCACCTCTGGTTAGTATTAGCCACAGCCACTTCATACACATTATCGCTACAAGCTGCTCAACTGACATGCTATTTGCCTGATGCCACCGCGTTACAGGGGAATATCAGCTTGCAGCCGCACTGTATTTATCGTCAATCCCTACTGATATCGCACAGCAATACTCATCTCGACTGTCAAGGGGCGACGTTGGAAGGGGACAATAATCTACCCTTTGGCATAATGGTCAATAGCAAAGGCAAACCACTAAAAAACGTCAGCATCAAAAATTGCCATATCCGCAACTTTAGTCGCAGTGGTATCCGTATTACCTCTAATATTCCGGCTAATCAACTTAGCACCGATCACCAGATTAATTATCACCGAACGCCGATGGGGATTCTTATCGACGCGGTAGTGGTGACCGGCAGTGGGCGAGTGGGCATCTATTTTGATGATTACGTGACTGACTCCACTCTCAGTAATTCTACTGTTCAGCAGTCTTATATGTCGGGAATATATCTGGAACACTCATCACGCAACAACCGGATTATTAATAACCGTATAGTGAATAATGGTCATGAGAGTCTGGGGCGGGGCAAGCGAGAAGGATTAGCGGTGGATTCATCTGCCAATAATCTGATAGAGGGGAATCTATTTAAAGGCAATGGTGCGGGTGGTGTGTTTTTGTATAAGAACTGTGGCGAGCATTACAGTAGTGGAAAGTCGGTTATCCGCTGGCAGCATAGCGACCATAATATTATCCGCAATAACACCTTTACCGACGAGCAGGTCGGCATTTGGCTAGCTTCCCGCCAAAGCAGAGATCTCTCTGGTTTTGATTATGGTGATAACCCCAAAGATAATTCTGGTAAGTACTTTGCTGATTACGCCGATAACAATGTGCTGGAAGGGAATAAGTTTATTGGCACTCGCGTAGATATTAAAGATGAGGGGGTGGGGAATAGGGGGGGTGAGTGAGGTTGTGGCAGGCACCATGAGATACCTGCTGATTGAATATTTTGTGGCTAGATATGTAAAGTTAGATACTGGTGATTAAAGTTACCAATGCACCATATTTATGATGCTTCCCATAAATATTTTTAGAAAACTCCATATCTTTTTTATCATAATACTATCGTCTGGATTTATTCTGGTAATTTTTGACCATTGAGTACGTGAGTCATCATTAATCCACTGATACCCCGCTATTAGTTAACTCTTTTTTTTAATGCATCAAAAAAGAATAGTTTTGGGTTTTTAGCCAGTTTTTTAATCTTCCTAGCAATATTTCTATTCGGCTGGTTTCTTTTCTCATCAAGTTTTTTTGAGTTATCCCCTGATTTTTTTTCAATTGAAACGACACTAGCTGATGTTTTAACTTGATTTTTTTCGTTAGACAAATTGTTTTTTATAGGGTTCCTTGAAATATATTCATCAAGACGATATCTATCAAAGAGTATGCTTTCACGAATGTCGATAATTTTATCTTTCTCAAGTTCAAAGTTACACTTATTAAAAATTCGAACTGAGTTATACTCGATATCTATGGAAATAGAAAGATTTGCCTTTTCAGTATGTTTTCTCTCACAGCGAATCCAAGTAGCAAATGAGTAAAAATCTCTAATTAGAAAACTAATAAATTGCAATGATTTAGCTCTATCAAATGTATAATCTTCTTGGCTGATTATATCCGCAACATCATTTGCTGTTCTAACCTGAGAGTTTATTCCTTTGCAAATATAGTGTGCCTGACCAAAAGCAAATACGTGTTTTTCATATAATTGAGCCATAATCCCAACGCCGCTATTTAAAAGTGCAACAGCGTCACAGCATGAAAGTATGTCACCTATATGATATGCATCGACATTAGTCATTTTTTCATTTGAGAACTTCTCGATACTTAATGGGTGATTTTTAACCACAACTCTCCAATCTTCGGGTAACAGATAGGGCAGCATGTTAATCTCATTGAGATAATTATCATAGCTGTGCACATCTCCACAGAAATATCTTGTGGTTGTATCACTTGGTGACTGTAAGGCAATGAAAAGAATTTTTATGTTTTCCGAATCACCAAATAATTTTCTCTTGAGGTTTTTTCCTCCAATGATATTTCCTTGTGGTTCTAGTGAATCCCCAGAGTTTTTTATATCATTAATATAATTATGTACTTCAATTATTCTTTCTTCTGTAAGTTCTATGTTTTTCCAATTCTCTTCTTGATATGAAGTACTTTCTGCACAAAAACCATTTTCATCAATATAAATTGACCATGGTAATGCGCCACGTTCAATTACATAAGTGCGAATCCCTAATTCTTTAGCTTTTTCATAAATAGATAGGCGGAGTTCATTACCGTATGGATTATTGAATATAATGGATTCTATATTGTTATCTTTTATAGTGTTTTCGAGATTAAATATATTAATGAAACGTTCTTCAATTAAAATTGGATTAGTGAAGTAACTAAAAATGCCATCATTAAATGAGTGTGGGTTTTTTGAAAGAAATAATTGTTTCTTGTTTTTGTCATCTGTAAGTGGGGTCGCAACATAATTATCTGCCGAATATCGTTTGCAGTTCTCTAAGAATATTTTGTGGTTTTTCGCACGCACTGCTGTAGAGCGATGCTCAGCAATAGGATGATGAATATGGAAAGAATATATTCCTTTGTTAGCTACCAAGTCTGCGAAAATACGGAATAATGATCGCCACCCCCTCCAGTTAACCTGTTTACTATAATTTCTTGTATCTAGTTGATAAAAATCACGAGGACGTTCAATTTTAAATTTTCTTAATAGCCTTACCCAAAAATCTGAGTCTTCAAAACCCCAACCTTCAAAGTTTTCGTCATATCCACCAATATTTATGGCATCTTTTCTCTTACAAATAAGAAATGAAGACGCTGGGGCATGGTGAACTATATAATCTGATGTTGGCTTGTAGATCTCTCCAATCATCTTACTATATAATTTTCCATTCAAATTCTGAAGCACTAAGTCGGAGCCTAACTCAGTTAAGTAAATGACGGGAACAACAAAGAAAGGCCAGTCTCCTGATTCTATTAGTGTTTCTATCTCTATATTAATTCTATTGTAGAAATCATCTGAGTGATACAGATCAACATCTTCAAATATAAGGTAATCTGATTTGGAACTTTTTATGCCAATATTTCGTGCAGCTGAAGCATTCCATGTATCATAGGGTTTATCAACATATATGTATTCAAATCCAATTTCATTACATGTTTTCTGTATTTCTGAAGCCTTATTACTTTTTGAACCAAAATCGATAACTATGAAGTTGTAGTTCGATGGGATTTCCAACTCCGACTTCATCAGTAATCTTTGACAAATATCGTATTCATCTCGGTGCTTTACGGGAATAATTACACTAACCGTGAACTTAAAATTTTCCATGATATTCTCAATGATTTTTAGATATTAAAAATGTTTTAGGGCCAAGGTCATAATTAATTGTTGCCTTTAAAGACCTTCATCCACTTTATAAACCGCAATCGCTTCATCTACTGACTCGAAATATTTCACCTGATTATCTCGGCCAATAAATAGCGCTGCATCGCAGAACTCTTTCAGTGAACCGAGGCTATGGGAAACCATAAGAAAGCTTGATTCCTGGTGGCGGGATTTGAACAGGTCTGCACATTTTTGTTTAAAGCGCGCATCCCCTACAGCGGTGACTTCGTCCACCAGATAGTAATCAAACTTAAATGCCATACTCAGGCCAAAACCCAGGCGGGATTTCATGCCGGAAGAGTAGGTTTTGATTGGCATATCAAAGTATTTGCCAAGCTCGGCGAACTCTTCAACAAAGGCTACTTTCTCTCGTAATTCACGGTCTGTTGCATACAGGCGGGCGACAAACTTAACGTTTTCACGCCCGGTCAAACTCCCTTGGAATCCACCTGCTAGTCCTACTGGCCAGGAGATCGTTTTATCGGTAATAACTTTGCCGCTATCAGGCCGGTCGATACCACCGATGACACGTAATAACGTTGATTTACCTGAACCATTGCGACCAATTAAGGCCACACTTTTATTAGCAGGGAACTCGACATGCAGATTTTTAAAAACATAATGGCGCCCAGCAGGGGTACGATAAGATTTGGTTAGATTTTCAATTCTGATCATGAGGTTAGCATCGCCTCTTCACCGTTACGGTACAACACAAGCCCAACAAACAGACTGACCAACGTACAGAAGGCCAGATAGTATAAGTTGGCACCTTCGCTGACATAACCCGGAACGACGGCTTCACGGCATAGCTCAACGACATGGACTAACGGATTCCACAGTAAGTACGGCCAGTAATCCTTTGGAATTGAATGGAGCGGAAACATAATGCAGGAAATAAAGTAGAGCGGTTTTAACAGAATGGGTAGAAACTTCTCGGTTTCGGGGAAGGTTTTTCCTATCACCATAAAACTCAGACCGACGCCGCAGGAGAAAATGATTAGCATTAACCAGACTAGAACCAGCGAAATAAGGTTAATGACTTCAAACTCCTCGCCAAGCAGGCCGACGATCGCCATCAGTAAGATGTAAACTACCGCATAAATTAATGATTCTAAAACAGCGCGGGCAATGATGGTGTCTATCGGCCTTACCGGACGATAGTTAAATAAGCCTTGGTTGGCTTCTATAGCACCAATCGACCGGTTACTGATATTAATGAATACGAAGTAGGGAACAATCCCATTAATCAGAAAAACCGGGAAGGAAATATCTGGCATGGTACGCTGCATAATGTAGCCGAAAATGCCTAGTAGCATGAGCATGTGAGCCATAGGCTCTAGCGCCGCCCAAAGATAACCCAGCCGATACTTGCCAAATCTAGTTTTAATTTCCCTTAGAAACAAAGCGTTAACGGCAGCTTTTTGTACTTCGAAACCACTACGAGCCATCTGTTGTTGTCCAAAAATTTAATCTGGTTTGTCCACGCTACCGCCCCTGATTTACAGCACCCAGTATGCTGAAAGCAAAAATAGATTGTGGAATACCAATATGACGAAAATAACTACGCCAAAAGGATAGAGATATTTATACGTGTATTATAAAAAATAGATAATACTAGGCCAAGCATGGTCTGGTATTTTAATATGTATAGCCACACATTACCGTAGGTAATTAGAGGTGTAAAGGTTCTTCAGGCTGTTAGCTTAAATTTAATAAAGTTAATTTGCTATTATTAAGAATAATCTTGTTTTGTGGGAATTGTCTTATAATAATATGGCGGTTATGATTGAATTATATCTGATGCTCTGGTTGGTCATGACTTACTTTGTTGTTGATATAGGCTGCTGTTATTTTTATGTTTCTCTATTTTATCGATAAATAATATCGAGATTGTATTGATTGTTAGTCTATTGAAGGGGATATAGATGATGATTCTAATATCCCCAATCATCTTCACTCCCGCTCTAAAGCCCTGATAGGGTCCATCTCGGCTGCCCGTTTGGCGGGGAAAAAACCAAAAATAATCCCAATCAAACTAGAACATATAAAGGCCATCATGATGGATGTTGTTGAATAAACCATTGAAAAGTTACTACTGAACTGACTGAATATCAGGCCGATTGCTAGCGATAATATTACGCCAAGGCCACCGCCCAATAAGCACACTAATACCGCCTCTATCAAAAACTGCTGCATAATATCGCTGGCACGGGCACCAACCGCCATCCGCACACCTATTTCTTTAGTACGTTCGGTGACCGATACCAACATAATATTCATCACTCCAATACCACCAACGATCAAGGAAATAACCGCAATCATTGATACCAGCAATGTCATGGTTGAGGTGGTCTTCTTAATGGTTTGACGGATACTGTCGGTATTCATCACGAAGAAATCCTGTGTCCCGTGACGTTGAGTGAGCAATTTTGTTACACCCTGTTCAGCATTCGCCAGGTCAATATCATCGTTCACCCGCACGGTAATACTCTTTAGATAAGATTGGCCGAGCATACGTTTCATCGCCGTCGTATAGGGGGTCCACACATTGAGGTTCTCGTCGCTACCAAAACCACTTTGTTTCTTGGCCGCCACACCAATCACGCGGCAGGGCAGAGCGCCAAGTAAGATAACTTTTCCGATGGGGTTTTCGCCTTGGGCAAACAGCTTATCGCGGGTGTTTTCATCAATGACTGCCTCTTGCATCAGGCCATCGACGCTAGCGCGGTTAAAGGCCATTCCCTGGTTGATATTGTAGCCACGCACCAGAAAATATTGCTCACCGACCCCATTGACGGTGCCACTGACCGATTTATTACCATAACGTAGCGTGGTGCTGGTCGAAACCGTTGGTGTCACGCTGTGAATATAACCTTGTTGTGCCAGGGCATCCGCATCGGTCGCCCGTAGAGTATGGATTGCCGCTGAGCGCATATCACCAAAATCCTTGCCAGGGAAAATCTCCAGCGTGCTGGTCCCCATCGCGTTGATATTCGCCAAAACCTGTTGTTGCGAACCTTTTCCTAGTGCCACCACCGATACCACCGAGGCAATGCCAATAATAATCCCCAGCATGGTCAGTACGGTGCGCAAACGCTGTGCGGCCATCGCCAGTATTGCCATTTTAAACGCTTCTTGTAGGCGGTCGCGCTGCGCTTTCCACGAGGTGAGTAGTGGTTTACTGGCAATGTCTGGTTCTTGTTCGACGGTTGCTGTACTTACTGATTTTGTCGACTGCATTTGTCGGTCAGCAATGACCTCGCCATCTCTCAATTCAATAATTCGCTGCGCATGTTCTGCAATCGACATATCGTGGGTGACAATTACCACGGTGTGGCCTTGCTGGTGTAAGTCTTTCAGGATATTTAAGACTTCATTACCACTGTGAGTATCAAGTGCTCCGGTGGGCTCGTCGGCCAGAATAACTTCCCCGCCGTTCATTAGTGCTCTGGCAATACTGACCCGCTGCTGCTGCCCCCCGGAAAGCTGGCTTGGGCGATAATCCAGCCGCTCGGCCAGACCGAGGCGAGACAACAGGCTGGCGGCTCGCTTTTTACGTTCCTCGCGATTGATACCGGCGTAAATTGCCGGAATTTCCACATTCTCCCGCGCACTCAAATCATTTAGCAGATGGTAGCGCTGAAAGATAAAGCCAAAATGTTCACGGCGCAGTTCGGCGAGCGCATCACGGTCCAAATGTTGTGGGATCCGGCCAGCGACCAGATATTCGCCTGCGCTGGGTTTATCCAGACAACCGAGAATATTCATTAG
Organism: Yersinia sp. 2541 StPb PI; assembly: GCF_052217145.1. Lineage (NCBI taxonomy): Bacteria > Pseudomonadati > Pseudomonadota > Gammaproteobacteria > Enterobacterales > Yersiniaceae > Yersinia > Yersinia sp. 2541 StPb PI. Next base: position 1,343,940 of record NZ_JAZGQB010000001.1, read on the forward strand.
CGTTGATTTACCGGAGCCTGATGCGCCAACAATCGCCACCATTTCTCCGCTGTAAATAGTTAGATTGATATTTTTCAGCACTTGAACCGTCTGTTCGCCATTAATAAATTCACGGCTGACATTATCAAGCTGAAGTAAGATCTTACTGTGGTTGAGGTCTGGCATCAGTTACATCCCCATCGGTGGCCCCATACGTTGGGCCTTATTGTTGGCGGTGGTACTGCTGCCTTGGCTGACGATCACCTGTTCTCCGGCTTGCAGGCCTGAGAGGATCTGTGCATCAACATTGTTATTTAGCCCAACGGTCACTTCACGCCAACCGATGTTGCCGTTGTTGCTCACCACTTGGACCTGATACTTTCCTTTTACGTTGTTTAATGCGGTTGCGGGGATAACGATGGCGTTCTCGGCTTTGTTGAGCACGATGTAGACCTGCGCGGTCATTGAAATTCGTAACGCGCCATTTGGGTTAGCAACATCAAACAGGCCGTTATAATAAATGGCAGTGCTACTGGAGCTGGAGCTGCTACTTGAGCTGGATGAGGTGGTGGTGGTTTCATCGTTGATCGAATCAGGCGCCGGTTCTATTGCCCGCAGCGTGGCACTGAATCGCTCTTCCGGCTCACCTAAAATAGTGAAGTAAACCGGCATACCGGCTTTAACTTTCACCACGTCAGCCTCAGAAATTTGTGCTTCTATCGTCATGGTCTCGAGCTGAGCGACTTTGATAATCGTTGGCGCACTTTGTACTGCGTTGACGGTTTGCCCCTCTTCAACCGGGATTGCCACCACTGTACCTGTGATGGGTGAGCTGATTTTAGTGTACCCAAGATTGAGTTTGGCGGTACTGACGGCAATTTCCGCCTGTGCAATCTGGGCATCGAGCGCAGTAATTTCCGCCTGAGTGCTTTCTAATGTGGCTTTGGCGCTATCAAAATCAGCGCGTACGCCGAGACCTTTGGCCAAAATTTGCTGCTGCCGTTGGTAGGCCAATAGGTTGTTTTTCTGTGTTGCCACTTTCGCCGCTCGTTGGGCGAGCACATTTTTCAGCGCTTCTTCGGCATCTTTCAGGGTATTTTGCTGAGTCAGGTCATCAATTTCAGCCACTAACTGGCCTTTCTCAACCTGCTGTCCTAGGGTGACATGGAGCGCTTTGATTTGCCCTGAAACCTGAGCCCCAACAGTGACTTGTTTTTGTGCCTTGATGGTGCCATCAGCCAAGACAGTTTGTTCCAGAGTGCGAGTTTCGGCGGCGGCGGTGATGTAAGCGGGTTTATCCGCCGGTGAAATCAATCTGAATAGCAGCACGCCGCCCGCTATCAGCAGCAGTACAGCCAGCCCGATAAAGCGTCGTTTCGACCTTGTAACCTGTTGCATAATCAATCAAAGATCCTTGAACCACAATGAAGAGAACGGTGAAACCAAATGCAGGGGGATAATTTACCGCCAACACCGATGAGTGTGAGTTAAGTGAGATTCAAGAATATGTAAGGATTGAGTAAAACCGGCTGCGCGCGAGTCAAATAGGCATGAAAATAGCCGAAATCAGGCAGGAGAGTTAAAAATGAAGATTTTGTTAGTCGATGATGATGTGGAACTGGGCACTATGCTGAGAGAATACCTGAGCGGTGAGGGCTTTAATGCCGAATTGGTATTAACCGGTAAAGCGGGTATTGCCGCAGCCTTATCTGGAGACTATACCGCCTTGATCCTCGATATTATGTTGCCTGATATGAGTGGTATTGATGTTTTGCGGCAAGTGCGTAAAAAAAGTCGCTTACCGATCATTATGTTAACCGCTAAAGGGGATAATATTGACCGGGTTATCGGTCTGGAAATGGGGGCAGATGACTATATGCCTAAACCCTGTTATCCCCGCGAGCTAGTCGCCCGCTTGCGCGCAGTATTGCGCCGCTTTGATGAACATCCTGAGGTGCCGTCAGCTGATGACAGTATCATCAGCCATGGCGACCTCACACTCAACCCGTCAACGCGCAGCAGTGAATGGCAGGGTAAACCGTTTGATCTGACTGCATCGGAATTTAACTTGTTGGAACTGCTGTTGCGTTCACCAGAGCGGGTGGTTACCAAAGATGAGTTATCCGATAAAGGATTAGGCCGACCACGGGAAGCCTATGACCGCAGTGTTGATGTGCATATCAGCAATATACGTCAAAAACTTGCAGCCCTGCCGGGGAACAATCTGAATATTGAAACGGTACGTAGTATTGGTTATCGCATCAGATAATAGCCTTGGGTGGAGTGAGATTGCTTATGCGCGGACGGTTGTTTTGGAAAATCCTGCTGGGTTTTTGGTTTACCTTTATTTTAATGACCCAGATGCTGTGGCTGGTGTTCTCCTTTTATGGCAATCGCCATGAACCCCCTGAGCGTGAAATGGTGCGGCAAATTGCCAAATTACAGGTTGCCTCGGCGGCGTCGGTATTACATTCCGGTGGTTTGCCTGCGCTAAGTACCATGACAGCTAACTGGTCGGAGGCTGATAAAGCCCATTTTTCTGTATTACCGGTGGCGGCGCTGCCACCGCTGACTGAAGAGGCGCTTACCGGGAAATCGATTCCCCAAGGCGGTGAACCTGAGTTTTATCGTCGTGAGGTTACCACTTGGGCCCAAGGCCCTGATGGACAAAACTATCGTGTCAGTTACGACATCGATGGCTTGCGACCCGTTAATCAGCAGGGTGGCCCCGATGAAAAGCGCCATGAAATACTGAATATTCCTATCCCTATGATTTGGATGGGCGTATTAGGCGGTTTGTTTTTTAGTGCGTTATTAGCTTGGAATCTAACGCGGCCGATGCGCCAGTTGCGTGCCGGTTTTGAACGGGTGGCACAGGGGGATTTGTCGGTACGATTGCTGCCGGTAATGCGGCGGCGTCATGATGAGCTGACTGAAGTTGCGCGTGACTTTGACTCAATGGCCGAACGGCTCGAAGCTCTAGTCAGTGCGCGGGAACAACTACTGCATGATGTGTCCCATGAGTTGCGTTCCCCGCTGGCGCGTTTGCAACTGGCGATTGGCTTAGCGCACCAGAATCCTGGCAATGTTGAAAGCTCATTACAGCGTATTGAGCATGAATCGGAACGGTTGGATAAGATGATTGGTGAGTTGCTGGCACTTTCACGAGCTGAAAACCACGATCTTGCTGACGATGACGAGTATTTCGATTTGCATGAGCTGGTCAAAGTGGTGGTAAATGATGCGCGCTTTGAGGCGCAGGTGCCGGGCGTTGAGATCTTGCTACAGGTGTTGCCCCCTATCGAGTACACCGTCAGAGGTAATGCTGAATTGATGCGACGGGCTATTGATAACATTGTCCGCAATGCGCTGCGTTTCTCCGTTCATGGGCAACAGGTAAAAGTGACACTTTCATTGGTGGATAAGAGTTATCAGATTCAGGTTGCTGACCAAGGACCAGGCGTTGAAGAGAGCAAGTTATCCAGTATTTTTGACCCCTTTGTGCGCGTTAAGTCGGCGATGTCTGGCAAAGGTTATGGTTTGGGATTGGCCATTACGCGTAAGGTGATTCAGGCCCATGGCGGGCAGGTTGAAGCACGCAATGGTGAGCAGGGGGGATTGGTGATTACACTACGGATCCCACGTTGGCTTGCAGTGGAGTAGTTTGACAGTAACGGTAATAGCAGAAAACAAAAACGGCACCCTTAGGCGCCGTTTTTTTATTCGTATGAGATTACTTCTTGATACGAATAATTGGTGTTTCACCAACGGTGACACTACCGGACAACTTAATCAGTTCTTTGATCTCGTCCATGTTGGAGATAACAACCGGCGTCAATGTAGACTTGGCTTTCTCTTCCAGCAGGGCCAGATTGAACTCAATAACCACATCACCTTTCTTGACGCGCTGGCCTTCTTCAGCGATGCGTTTGAAGCCTTCGCCTTTCAGTTCAACAGTGTCAATACCGAAGTGGACGAACAGCTCAATGCCGCTGTCTGATTCGATAGAAAAAGCATGGTTAGTCTCGAAAATTTTACCGATGGTGCCATCAACAGGAGCAACCATTTTATTGCCTGAAGGCTTGATAGCAATACCATCACCAACGATTTTCTCTGCAAAAACAACATCAGGAACATCTTCAATGTTGACGATTTCACCAGACAATGGCGCAACGATTTCAATAGTACCACTGTCTTTTTTGTCATCTGAAACCAGTGATTTCAGTTTATCGAACAAACCCATGATCTTCTCCTAAGTATTTATATCGGGCAGCGTTCCAGTATCGTGGAATTAGCAGAGTGTTTTTTCTTCGATGAATGTGGTAATCAAATCCATCAATTCCTTCGCTGTTGGTTGAGCTAATGCCTGCTCTGCCAACACCTTCACATCTTCGAAATTCGTATTACGGATAATTTTCTTGATGCGTGGGATCGAAATCGCACTCATGCTGAACTCATCCAGCCCCATGCCCAATAGCAACAGTGTAGCACGTTCATCACCAGCAAGTTCACCGCACATACCGGTCCACTTACCTTCAGCGTGAGATGCATCAATAACCTGTTTGATCAGGCCCAATACCGATGGCGACATTGGATTATAGAGATGAGAAATCAGCTCATTGCCACGATCTACTGCCAGAGTATACTGAGTTAGATCGTTTGTCCCAATACTAAAGAAGTCAACTTCCTTAGCTAAATGGCGAGCGATAACCGCCGCCGCAGGTGTTTCAACCATTACACCGACCTCGATAGTTTCATCGAAGGCCTTGTTTTCTTCACGTAATTGGCCTTTCAGCAGTTCAAGTTCTGCTTTCAGTTCACGTACTTCTTCAACCGAAATAATCATCGGGAACATAATACGTAATTTGCCAAATGCTGAGGCTCGCAAGATTGCACGCAGCTGTGCGTGCAGAATTTCTTTGCGATCCATAGCAATACGGATAGCGCGCCAGCCCAAGAATGGGTTCTCTTCTTTCGGCAGGTTCATATACGGCAAATCTTTATCGCCGCCGATGTCCATGGTACGGACGATAACAGCCTGAGAGCCCATCGCTTCAGCAACGGCTTTATATGCCTGGAACTGCTCTTCTTCTGTAGGCAAAGAATCGCGGTCCATAAACAGGAATTCGGTACGATACAGACCAACACCTTCAGCGCCATTACGTTCAGCACCGGCGATATCACGCACAGTACCGATGTTGGCAACCACTTCAACCTGATGGCCATCAAGGGTGATAGCAGGCAGGTCTTTTAATTTGGCCAGATCATTTTTCTCGGTGATGTATTGAGTATTCACCGCTTTCAACTGCTCAATAATATCGGCAGTTGGGTTTAAATAGACTTTGTTGTTTACTGCATCAAGGATCAAATAGTCGCCATTCTGGACTTGTTTGGTCACATCGGAGGTGCCGACGATAGCAGGGAGTTCCAACGAACGAGCCATAATCGAGGTGTGAGAGGTACGGCCACCTAAATCGGTGATAAACCCTAACACTTTATCCAGATTAAGCTGTGCGGTTTCTGATGGCGTCAAATCGGTGGCAACCAGAATAACTTCATCCTGAATGGCACTCAGATCAACAATGGTCAGACCGAGAATGTTCTTCAGCAGGCGTTTACCGATATCACGCACGTCAGCCGCACGTTCTTTCAGGTATTCGTCATCCAGTTCTTCCAGGGCTTTTGCCTGCCCTTCAATCACTGAATAAGCGGCTGCATCAGCAGAGGCATGCTCATCTTTGATGAGGGCTATGATTTCCTGCTCAAGCTCTTCGTCTTCCAACAGCATGATATGCCCTTCGAAGATGGCAGCTTTCTCTTCGCCGAGGCTTGCTTCAGCTTTGGTCTTAATCGCTTCTAACTGCTCAGACGCTTTGGCCCGCCCAGATTTGAAACGTTCGACTTCCTGCTCCACTTGGTCAGCAGAGATCTTTTTCCGGTTGATGACAATCTCATCTTCTTTCAGCAAAAGTGCTTTACCAAAAGCGATACCCGGTGATACTAAAATGCCTGAAATCATAACCCTACCTTACTCTTGACTGGTGTTAACTAAAAAAGCGTGCGTGATTACTCAAGCTCAGCCATCAGTTTTACCAGATGCTCAACAGCTTTCTTCTCATCTTCACCAACAGCCGAGATCGTAACAACAGTACCTTGGGTCAGGCCCAGAGTTTGTAGTTTAAACAGGCTCTTGGCGCTGGCGCTTTTACCGTTAGAGATCACAGTAATTTCAGACGCAAAGCCTTTTGCTTCTTTTACGAACTGGGCAGCCGGGCGGGTATGCAGACCATTTGGTGCAGTAATAGTAACTTCTTGCTGGAACATTGTATTTCCCCAACTTATTGGATTTATGTTGTGGAGCTAAAGTTTAGTGTAGAACCCAAACTTTAGCCTGTATTGGTGCGCGTATAACAAGACTATCTGACTTGCGCATGACTATGCCTCAACCACCGGCAAGTCACAAAGACAGTTTCTGATGCAACCTGAATTCAGGTCTAAAATCGACACTGTCGTATCTAAGAATAATGCTCTCTTTGCGTTATGTCTTCAATCCACGTTCGGTGATGACATTTTTTGTCGCATTGCATAATTGTTAAATCGATTCAGCCAGAGATTCACTCAAGATACGATTAATTTCGCGTATCAAAATAATTGACCGGTTAAATACTAAACCCAGAGGGTAAAATCAATCTTTATGTAGTAAAAACTTTGAAGTGCGCCACAAAAAAAGCACCCATGAGGGTGCTTTTTTAGCATTTAGTGCGACAGCCTGACTACTGTTGCAGCTCTTGCTCAGTGAACAAATCTGCAAACAATGCTGTGCTTAAATAACGCTCACCCGAGGAGGGAAGAATAACCACAATTGTTTTGTCAGTAAAGCCATCTTCTTCGGAAAGTTTGACTGCTGCCGCAACTGCTGCACCGGAAGAAATACCGGCCAAAATACCTTCTTCGTCCATCAAACGGCGAGCCATTGAGATAGCTTCATCATTGGTTACCAACGCTACGCGGTCAACCAAACTCAGATCGAGGTTGCCGGGAATAAAGCCAGCACCGATACCTTGGATTTTATGTGGGCCGGGTTTGATTTCCTGTCCAGCCAACGCTTGCGTGATAACCGGGGAGTCAGTCGGTTCAACCGCCACAGTGATAATCGCTTTGCCTTTGGTATTTTTAATGTAGCGGCTAACACCGGTCAGGGTTCCACCGGTACCGACACCTGCGATAAAGACGTCCACTTCACCATCGGTATCTTCCCAAATTTCCGGGCCGGTGGTTTGCTCATGAATTTCCGGATTCGCTGGATTACTGAATTGCTGCAAAATCAGGTAACGGTCAGGGTCAGTTGCTTGAATCTCTTCCGCTTTAGCAATGGCTCCTTTCATCCCTTTGGCCCCTTCGGTCAGGACCAGATTAGCGCCGAGCGCTTTTAGTAGCTTACGGCGCTCAATGCTCATGGTTTCTGGCATGGTAAGGGTTAATTTATAACCGCGAGCGGCGGCAACAAATGCCAAAGCAATGCCGGTATTACCGCTGGTAGGTTCTACCAGCTCTTTGCCTGCGGTCAGAATGCCGCGCTTTTCGGCATCCCAAATCATATTGGAACCGATACGGCATTTAACGCTGAAACTTGGATTGCGTGATTCAACCTTCGCCAAAATGCGCCCGTTACCGATACGGTTCAGACGAACCAGCGGCGTATGGCCGATTGTTAAAGAGTTGTCTTCATATATCTTGCTCATAGCCCGTCCTTTAACTCTATGAAAATGTAGGAAACGTTCAAAGCATACGCTAACAGTATGGCTATGGAAGTAAGTAATTAGTATATCGATATGTTATTAGGAAATAAGTTTTAATCCCAATAGCTTTAAGGGCGTGGCTGGCACGCCCAAAGGAGATTAACGAGGTGGTTGAGTAAACTGGTCGCGGTAACGATCTACCCACATTGCGGTGGCTCCGCAAACGGCAACCGGCAGAATCACCAGATTAAGGAATGGGATCATAGTAAACAAGCTCACCAGTGCACCAAATTGCAAGTTATCGACTTTATTTTGTCGCAATGCACTGCGCATCTGCTGGAAACTCACTTTATGGTTATCAAAGGGATAATCGCAATATTGAATTGATAGCATCCAGGCACTGAATAAGAACCACAATACCGGCGCAACGGTCTGACCAATGCCAGGGATAAAGTAGAGCAGCAGTAGCCCTAATGCCCGAGGCAGGTAGTAAGCCAGTTTTTGCCACTCGCGCGCCATGATGCGCGGCAAATCTTTAACTATTCCCCATATACCGGTGTCTGGCAGTGGTTTACCCGTCAGACTGGCCTCCAGTTGCTCAGCCAGCAAGCCGCTAAAGGGGGCTGCAATAATATTGGCCAGGGTACTGAACAGGTAACTGAATACCAGTAGCACCGAGATAACCATTACTGGCCACAACAAATAACTCAGCCACTGTAACCAGTCGGGAACATGGTTCATCAATTGTGGAACCCAATCACCTATACGGTTGAATAACCACCAGAAAGCGCCCCCCATCAGCAGAATATTTACCAGTAAGGGCAAAATAACAAATCGCCGGATACCCGGACGGGAAATTAATTGCCATCCTTGGGCGAAATAATGGACACCACTCACCTTTTTTACCGCTTTTTGCGTATACGCCATGCCATTCAGTTCTCTGTAAGTCTATTGACCCACGTATCATATCGGTATGATTTCCCACTGCATAGTCACATATTGTGCAAAAAACGAGCGAAACATCTAGCATAATCATCTTTCTTCGAAGAAAATTGAGCACGGACTTGCACTTGTGTTCGTTGGCAAATAGAGTTAAAGGGTGAATGTTTGCCGCGGTGGCAATGTATTGGAACAACAGAGATAGTAATGATGCAGGATTTGCGTCTGATATTAATCGTTGTTGGCGCGATCGCCATAATAGCGTTGTTATTGCATGGTTTATGGACCAGCCGTAAAGAACGCTCTTCACTTTTTCGCGATCGCCCAGTTAAACGTCCGAAACAAGAACGTGTTGAAACCCCGATCGAGAGTCTCGATGAAGGGGTAGGAGAAGTGCGCGTCCGCACTGCTCATCCACAGGAGAAGCCTTCGTTTAGTCATATTGATGACGACGACGAAGACATGCCGGTTATTCAGCATACTGATACCAAACCGGCTCAGGTCAAGACGGAACCTCGTCACAAGCCTTTTGCTTCAGTGCCAACAGACTATGACGACCCTCTTTTGGGTGGGCTATCGGCTGAGCAACCACCGCATGCATCACAGCGTGATCCTTTGCTTGGATCGGTTGAAGAGTCGTATTCGCAACCGCGACACGCAGAGCCACAGCATGTGGCAGAACCTGCACCTCGTGTGGCACCACAACATGTGGAATCACAACCAGAGCCTGTCGCTCCGGCAGCAGAGGTGAAACCACAGAAACTGAAAGAGACCGTTTTGGTGCTGCATGTTGCTGCGCATCATGGTGGCGCTCTTGGCGGCGAGTTGCTGCTACAGAGTGTTCTTCAGTCTGGTTTCCAGTTTGGTGAGATGGGTATTTTCCATCGTCATCTTAGCCCGGCAGGCAGTGGCCCAGTATTATTCAGTTTGGCGAATATGGTAAAACCGGGTTCTTTCGACCCTGATACCATGTCTGATTTTTCAACGCCGGGTGTCTCAATGTTTATGATGGTGCCGTCTTATGGTGATGCCAATCAGAACTTTAAATTAATGCTGCAATCAGCCCAACGCATTGCTGATGATGTCGGTGGTGTAGTGTTGGATGATGATCGCCGCATGATGACCCCGCAGAAGCTGGAAACGTATAAGGCGCGTATCCGTGAAGTGCTGGATGCAAACGCTAGCGCCTGATAACGTTACCTCGCAATGAATCGAATTAACCCGAACCCCCGCATGCCGGGGGTTTTTTATCTTTGATGGTGAGCCATGGAATCGATAATTCAGCAAATTAATCAACTAAGAACCTCATTGCGCCATCACGAACATCTTTATCATGTGTTGGATGCCCCTGAGATCCCTGATGCTGAATATGACCGTTTGATGCAGCAATTACGTTCCCTGGAAGCACAACATCCTGAATTGATTACTCATGATTCACCGACACAGCGGGTTGGTGCTGCGCCGCTTGATGCATTTGAACAGGTTAGACACGAAGTGCCGATGTTATCTCTTGATAACGTTTTCGATGAAGAGAGCTACCTGGCTTTTGACAAACGGGTGCATGACCGGCTGAAAACCGCTGAACCGTTGACCTTCTGCTGTGAGCTGAAGCTCGATGGCCTGGCGGTCAGCCTATTGTATGAGAATGGTGAGTTAGTTAGAGCTGCTACCCGTGGTGACGGTACCACGGGTGAAAATATTACCGCGAATGTGCGTACCATCCGTGCCATTCCACTGCGCCTACATGGGGAGAATATCCCACAGCGGGTGGAAGTTCGCGGTGAAGTCTTTATGCCACAAGCCGGTTTTGAGCAACTTAACGAAGAGGCGCGTCGCAAAGGCGGTAAAATTTTTGCCAATCCACGCAATGCTGCTGCCGGATCGTTACGTCAGCTCGACCCCCGCATCACCGCCAAACGGCCATTAATGTTCTTCTGTTATGGTGTGGGTTTACTCGATGGCGGTGAGCTTGCGCGCAGTCATATTCAGCGCCTGATGCAATTTAAAGCCTGGGGTCTGCCGGTCAGTAATCGAGTGAAGTTATGCACCGGTAGTGATGAGGTCATTGCCTTCTATCGTCAGGTAGAACAGGACCGTGCCAGTTTGGGGTTTGATATTGATGGCGTGGTTATCAAGGTTGATTCACTCGACTTGCAAGAAAGATTGGGGTTTGTAGCACGCGCTCCCCGTTGGGCTACGGCGTTTAAATTTCAGGCGCAGGAACAGATAACTCAAGTTCGCGACGTGGAGTTTCAGGTGGGGCGCACCGGTGCTATCACCCCGGTCGCACGTCTGGAACCGGTGCAGGTGGCTGGCGTGGTTGTCAGTAATGCGACACTGCATAACGCCGATGAAATTGAGCGTCTTGGTATACGCATTGGTGATACCGTTATTATTCGCCGCGCTGGAGATGTGATCCCGCAAGTGGTTGGTGTGGTGATGGAACAACGCCCGCAGGATGCCAAAGAGATAGTTTTCCCGGAGCACTGCCCGGTATGTGGTTCTGATATCGAGCGGGTAGAAGGCGAGGCGGTTGCCCGCTGCACCGGTGGTCTGTTCTGCGCAGCGCAGCGTAAAGAGGCGTTGAAGCACTTTGTCTCGCGCCGGGCGTTGGATGTGGACGGGATGGGTGACAAGATTATCGAGCAACTGGTAGAGAAGCAGTATGTCGAGAACCCTGCGGATCTATTTGAGCTGACCGCAGGCAAGCTGACCGGTTTAGATCGGATGGGGCCAAAATCGGCGCAAAATCTGATTGCGGCGCTAGAAAAGGCGAAGCAAACGACGTTTGCCCGCTTCCTGTATGCTTTGGGTATTCGTGAGGTAGGGGAGGCGACAGCGGCTAATTTAGCGGCTCATTTTCGCACTCTGACTAATTTGCGCGCGGCAGATATCGATGCATTAAAAAGTGTGCCAGATGTCGGGGAAGTGGTGGCCAGGCATGTGCGGAATTTCCTCAGCGAAGAACATAATCAGAAAGTGATCGAGGCGCTAGAGCAAGTGATCAGTTGGCCGGAACCTCAGCAAATTATTGCCGAAGAGATTGATAGCCCCTTTGCTGGGAAAACAGTGGTGTTGACGGGTTCACTGACCATTCTCTCACGGGACGAAGCGAAAGATCGTCTGGCTGCTTTAGGTGCCAAAGTGAGTGGCAGTGTTTCCAAAAAAACGGATCTGGTTATTGCTGGTGAGGCGGCTGGCTCAAAACTGGCGAAAGCGCAGGAGCTTGGGATTACAGTCATTGATGAAGCGGAAATGATTCGTCTGCTGGGTGAATAGTGGTAACGCCAGAGGGCTGTATGGAAAAAGAGAATTTGATTGAGATTGCCAATACCCGGATGCCGTTTGGTAAATACCAAGGGCGGGTATTAATCGACTTACCTGAAGAGTACCTGCTCTGGTTCGCCCGCAAAGGGGAATTCCCACCAGGCAAGTTAGGTATGTTGATGGAGCTGACGCTGACCATTAAAATCGAGGGATTGGATGGTTTGGTAAAACCCCTCAAGCGTGGTTGATTTTACTTTCTAAAACAGGGCGATAGCCGTTATGTTGCCATCGCCCTATCACTGTTTAACCGAATATCAATGTTATTAAATATAAACGTCAATCTGGTTCTGTGCGGAAGGGCGGTTTACTCCATCACCGGCGGGCGCAGTTGCCGCATTGTTGTCACCTTCTTTGGTTTTATCCGCTTCCTTGGCCTGAATACGGGCAAGCTCAGCTTGCAGCGCTGCAATTTGACTCTGAATCTGTTGCTGCTGCTTTTGTAATTCATCTGCAGTCAAACCGGAATCTTTTAAGGTACTTAATTTTTCGGTCAGTTTTTGGATCTGCTGATTAATGGATTTAATTTGTGCCGCCGCACTGCTGTCAGAAGAGCTACTGCTGCTCACTGACACGGATGCTGCAGAGATAGTATTCGACATCATTATTCCTTAGTAAAACCTGGATGGAGTAATGCTTATCGACGGGAGGATATTAACCTTTAACTTTTGAGGGCTGCTTTACACAATCTTATCACTTGCTTATCACTTGGTTGTTTTTTTAAACGCTACCACACGGTTCTGAAACGTTAAATTACCAAACGTAGTTCAGGCCAATGTTGCAGCCAACCTTTGCTATTTACCCGTTGGTAGTAGGTATCGACCTCACCGTTTTTCGGGTTCAAGGTGATCGTTCGGGTAAACAGTGCGCCCAAACCCAGTGGAGCCACCAGCTCAATATCGCCGCTCGCATTGAGCCTGGCACCGATTGCTGTTTCTACTTCAACCCAGTAGCTAATAGCATCGTCGGTACTGGTATAAGGTTGGCGACCCCTATACAGGTGCATTCTGGCTTGATTTTTTACTGACCAGGGGAAGGAGAGATGCTGAGCCGCACTCTTTTGCTGTAGCTGCGCTTCTCGCTGTAAGTCATGCTGCTCGTGGGCATGTTGCTTATCGAAATAGACTAAATCGATATCATTGAGCGCGGTCGCTAACGGGTACCCGTGCAATTGATCCCACACCAGATTACGCACAAATCCTGCCGCCAGACACCACTGCTTTAACCCGAGCTCTCGGGCAATCGACAAAGCCTGCATACGATGAGGGTCAGCCTGTAGCCATTGAATGATTTGTTGCTGCTGATTCATGCCTATTTCCACCGTAATCAATACCTTTGATTAGTTCGCAGGATAACAGAGATAAATGACAAAGAGTGAGGGAGGCTTGCGCGAGAAAGCAAAAAACCGGCCATAAGCCGGTTTTTTAAAGAGTGGTGGAGCTAGACGGGATCGAACCGTCGACCTCTTGCATGCCATGCAAGCGCTCTCCCAGCTGAGCTATAGCCCCACAAATGTGGTTGTTCGTACTGACTTATCTATGATGCCACCCTTTTCTGGCCTGATGATGCAATCAAACAAGAAAATTTGGTGGAGCTAGACGGGATCGAACCGTCGACCTCTTGCATGCCATGCAAGCGCTCTCCCAGCTGAGCTATAGCCCCAATGTGCACATAATAAATCGTGTGAACGGGGCGCATGATATGAAACCACTGAAACAGTGTCAACGGCTAATTCGATTTCTCGCGTTAAGCGCTGAAAAAGCCGCCAAATCAGCGGGTAAATAGCATTAAATATTAAATGTCGCTCACACTATCTAACGAGTAATAATAAAAAGGCGGCCTGAATAGCCGCCTGATTGAACGCACAATAACCGTATTATTGTTGTGCTTCGCGCTCGCTGATAAAGGCTAATGCTTTATCAATACGTGCCAGTGAGCGTGCCTGACCGATAGCATGGACAGTGACATCCATTCCTGGCGATTGACCCGCACCAGTGACTGCGACACGCAGCGGCATCCCCACTTTACCCATACCTACACCTAACTCATCAGCCGTGCCCTGAATCGCGTTGTGAACGTTTTCAGTGGTCCAAGCGGTGATGGCGGCGAGTTTGGCTTTAACTGCTTCAAGTGGCTGGCGGGCCACTGGGCGCAAATGTTTTTTAGCCGCATCAGCATCGAACTCGTCAAATTCTTCGTAAAAGTAACGGCAGGACTCGGCCATCTCTTTCAGCGTTTTGCAGCGCTCACCTAGCAGTTTTACGATTTCAACTAACTCAGGGCCATTACGGGTATCAAGCCCCAGTTGTTCAACATGCCATGACAGGTGAACAGCAACATGCTCTGGTGGCAGGCTATTGATATAGTGATGATTCAACCACTGTAATTTTTCAGTATTGAATGCACTGGCTGACTTACTGACTGCATCGAGGGTAAACAGCTCGGTCATCTCGGCCACAGAGAAAATCTCCTGATCACCATGAGACCAACCCAAACGCACCAAATAGTTCAGTAGTGCCTCTGGCAGATAGCCGTCATCGCGGTATTGCATAACACCAACAGCCCCGTGGCGTTTCGACAGTTTTTTACCGTCATCACCCAGAATCATTGATACATGAGCATACTCAGGCACTGGCGCGCCTAATGCTTTCAGAATATTAATCTGGCGCGGTGTATTGTTGATATGGTCTTCACCACGGATAACATGGGTGATTTCCATATCCCAGTCATCGATGACGACACAGAAGTTATAGGTTGGTGAACCATCGGTACGGCGGATGATTAAATCATCCAGTTCCTGATTGCTGAATTCAATAGGGCCACGGATTTTGTCGTCGAAAATGACTGAACCTTCCTGCGGGTTGCGAAAACGCACCACTGATGGCTCATCAGCGCCATGAGTGCACTGGCTATCGCGGCAACGACCATCGTAGCGAGGTTTCTCGCCATTGGCCATTTGGGTTTCACGCAACTCTTCCAAGCGCTCTTTAGAACAATAGCAGCGATAAGCGGTGCCCTTTTCCAACATTTGGTCAATCACCGCATTGTAGCGATCGAACCGTTTGGTTTGAAAATACGGGCCTTCATCCCAATCCAGATTCAACCAGTTCATACCGTCCATAATAGCGTCGATGGCTTCCTGAGTTGAGCGCTCAAGATCGGTATCTTCAATGCGCAGAACAAATTCACCACCTAAATGACGGGTGAACAGCCAGGAATACAATGCGGTGCGTGCGCCACCTACATGGAGATAGCCGGTAGGACTGGGTGCAAAACGGGTTTTGATCTTCATTGGAATCGATGCCTTATTACGCTACGCCGGTCAGCAAAAGCTGACAGTTGCTCGAAATTTGAAAAAGTAGGCGACATTCTACCACCCTGTAGTAATTCCTCAACGATGTTACCGGTATGCAATTGATGATATCCCTGTCATCTTTCAAATTGCAGGTGTGTTGGCCGCACTCACTCACCCGAATCACATCCTTGGGTAAGCTCATCGGGTTCATTTGTTTGCCGCCGTCCTGCACCTTGAAATATTTTGGGGATCATTTAATAAAGGTTCATAGCGGCGATAAATATCGCATCCTGTTTAAATTTGCGGCGAACGATTGTTTTCGTTTTAAAAACCGTTGACTCACTTCGAACTATCCCTATAATGCGACTCCAACAACACGGCGGGGCGATTAGCTCAGTTGGTAGAGCATCTCCTTTACACGGAGGGGGTCATCAGTTCGAATCTGGTATCGCCCACCAAACTCGACGTGTTATGCAATAAATGAGATAGATGAGGGCGATTAGCTCAGTTGGTAGAGCATCTCCTTTACACGGAGGGGGTCATCAGTTCGAATCTGGTATCGCCCACCACTCATCACTCATTGTTAAAAGTATTAAGATTCAAGGTAGTAGAAGTGGGCGATTAGCTCAGTTGGTAGAGCATCTCCTTTACACGGAGGGGGTCATCAGTTCGAATCTGGTATCGCCCACCACTTCTTTTACTTCGTATTACCATATAATGGGTCGTTAGCTCAGTTGGCAGAATAGTTACTTTTAATCAATTGGTTAAAGGTTCGAGCCGAGCGAAGCGAGACAGCAACGCGTAAGCGTTGACCCGAAGGGCGAATCCGCAGGATGAGTAATCCCGCATGACTCGTGTTAAAAATGTCGAATAAATCTATATAATGGGTCGTTAGCTCAGTTGGTAGAGCAGTTGACTTTTAATCAATTGGTCGCAGGTTCGAATCCCGCACGACCCACCATTATATCAAGTACCGTATTAACTCCCCCAGATCTAAAAACTCAAAAACTACACGAAATCGTGTGGGTGAGACCCTGCGTTCAGGTTCGAGCCGAGCGAAGCGAGACAGCAACGCGCGAGCGTTGACCCGAAGGGCGAGGTCAGAGACCGAGTAATCCCGCACGACCCACCATTATATCAAGTACCGTATTAACTCCCCCAGATCTAAAAACTCAAAAACTACACGAAATCGTGTGGGTGAGACCCTGCGTTCAGGTTCGAGCCGAGCGAAGCGAGACAGCAACGCGGGAGCGTTGACCCGAAGGGCGAGGTCAGAGACCGAGTAATCCCGCACGACCCACCATTATATCAAGTACCGTATTAACTTCCCCAGATTTAAAAACTCAAAAACTACACGAAATCGTGTGGGTGAGACCCTGCGTTCAGGTTCGAGCCGAGCGAAGCGAGACAGCAACGCGGGAGCGTTGACCCGAAGGGCGAGGTCAGAGACCGAGTAATCCCGCACGACCCACCATTATATTTACTACCTCACTTAGAACGCCATCTATTGCTTATTAACGGGCATATCACATCAGTCGCGGCATTAAACTTACCCACTAAAGTTGTCCAGCCTTTGATTACTCAAAGAGTCATCATCCGTGTAAATAGTCCGGGTATGAATCGCAGGTATAAAAAAAGGCGCCGTAGCGCCTCTTTAGAGATTTTTTTCTGATACTTAGAGTACCAGGCCCGCAATAGAGGCGGACAGCACACTGACCAGCGTAGAGCCGTATAACAGCTTCAAGCCAAAGCGTGAAACTACATTCCCTTGGTGCTCATTCAAACCTTTAATCGCACCGGCTACGATACCAATAGAGGAGAAGTTAGCGAATGAAACCAGGAACACTGACAGAATACCCACGCTGCGTGGCGACAGTTCTGATGCCACTTTCTGCAAGTCCATCATTGCCACGAATTCGTTAGATACCAGTTTGGTTGCCATGATGCCACCAACTTGTAAGGCTTCATGAGTCGGTACGCCCATCACCCAGGCAAACGGGAAGAAGACATAGCCCAAGATACCCTGGAAGCTGATACCGAACAGCAAGCTAAATAAGGCATTCATCGCAGAAATTAACGCGATAAAACCAATCAGCATGGCTGCAACGATGATAGCAACTTTGAAACCGGCCAGAATGTACTCACCCAGCATTTCAAAGAAGCTTTGGCCTTCGTGCAAGTTGCTTAGTTGCAACTCTTCCTCGTCCTCTGCTTTATACGGGTTGATCAATGACAACACGATAAAGGTACTGAACATGTTAAGTACCAGCGCCGCAACCACAAACTTCGCGTCCAGCATTGACATATATGCACCCACGATTGACATAGAAACTGTCGACATCGCGGTTGCTGCCATGGTGTACATGCGTTTTTCAGACATTTTGCCCAAAATGTCTTTATAGGCGATGAAGTTTTCAGATTGACCCAGAATCAGTGAGCTGACGGCGTTGAATGATTCCAGCTTACCCATGCCGTTAACTTTAGACAGCAAAGTACCAATGATACGAATAACGACGGGGAGAACTTTGATATATTGCAGAATACCAATCAGAGCAGAAATAAAGACGATAGGGCACAGCACTCTCAGGAAGAAGAACGCCAAACCTTTATCACCCATATTGCCAAAGACAAAGTCGGTACCGTTGGCGGCAAATCCAAGCAACTTGTCGAATAAACCGGCGAATCCTTTCACAAAACCCAATCCAGCTTCCGAATGGAGGAAGAAGTACGCCAACAACACTTCAATTACCAGCAATTGAATAACAAACCGAATGCGGATGCTTTTACGATCCTTACAGATCGCCAGAGCTAATATGGCCACCACGACTAAGGCCAACGCAAACTGCAGAATATGGGACATGTGTGCTCCAAATTTGAGGCAGGCTAGATTTCGGTGGACATTTTATGTAACGGCTACATTAAAAACGAGATGTAGGCAGCAAATATAGAAATTCACTTGCACTAATGCAAACGAATTAGTGGAGTGGATCACAAAAAATAGGATGTTAATAATTTGCTACGGAAGTAGTTTAAATATGCTAGGTTGATCAATTGTAGTCATTCGTTACGAAAAGGGCGATGGAACATTTAACCCAACTTTTCAGAAAGCTACCACGGGTGATTGCTACACGGCTGATTATACGGTGTTAGCTATCAGAGAGATAAGTTCTACCACGCCAAGTGCGCTTGATAATTATTATCATTTAGATATTATTATTGATAAGAAAGTAGACGTAAGTTTTCAAGGGTAATACTGAATGCTGAATAGCCGTGCTGTCGATACATCCCGCCGTACATCAAGGAGGATAAAACTCTCCCTGATGGGGCCTGCTTTTATCGCGGCCATCGGTTATATCGACCCCGGTAACTTCGCAACCAATATTCAGGCGGGGGCCTCTTTCGGTTATACCTTATTGTGGGTGGTGGTTTGGGCCAACATCATGGCTATGTTGATCCAATTACTGTCCGCTAAACTCGGTATTGCCACTGGTAAAAATCTGGCTGAGCATATCCGTGATCGTTTTCCACGGCCTGCGGTATGGGCCTACTGGGTACAAGCCGAAATCATCGCCATGGCCACGGATCTGGCCGAGTTTATTGGGGCGGCAATCGGGTTTAAATTACTGCTAGGTGTGACCCTGCTTGAAGGTGCTGTCCTGACCGGCATTGCCACTTTCCTGATTCTTATGCTGCAAAAGCGTGGGCAAAAACCTCTCGAACTGGTTATCGGTGGGTTGCTGTTATTTGTAGCGGCGGCTTATATTGTAGAACTTATTTTCTCCCGACCAGAACTGGCGGCGTTGGGTCGCGGTATGTTGGTTCCTGACTTGCCTAACCGTGACGCGGTGTTTCTAGCGGCCGGGGTATTAGGTGCCACGATTATGCCGCATGTTATTTATCTGCATTCATCCTTGACGCAAACGGCGGGAGAAAACTCCAAGGCATCCCGTTATGCTGCGACTAAATTGGATGTGGCGATTGCCATGACAATTGCCGGTTTTGTGAATCTGGCTATGATGGCAACGGCGGCGGCGGCTTTCCATTTCAATGGTTATGGCAGTATTGCTGAAATCGAGCAAGCGTACCTCACACTACAACCCCTGTTAGGTAATGCCGCAGCCACTATTTTTGGTTTGAGTCTGGTTGCCGCTGGGTTGTCATCGACAGTGGTGGGGACCTTGGCAGGGCAGGTCGTCATGCAAGGCTTTGTCCGGTTTTATATCCCTATCTGGGTGCGACGCTCGGTCACGATGTTGCCTTCCTTTATTGTCATTCTGGCGGGTATGGATGCAACACGGATCTTGGTGATGAGCCAGGTACTGCTGAGTTTTGGTATTGCGTTGGCGTTAGTTCCATTGCTGGTCTTTACTGGCAATAAAGAATTGATGGGAGAGATGGTTAACTCAAAATTGATTCAGATTTTGGGGAAGATGATTGTGTTAGTGGTGGTTGGATTAAATGCTTATCTGTTGATTAGCTTGCTCTAACTTCTTCATACTGGCGGGATCGATAGCCAATCATCCGCCAGAAGCTTTTTTAATTAGTCATCATCATGATGGCGGTCATGCCCTTTTCCTCGATGATGTTTCTTGCCGTGGTTGTCATAATGTTTATCGTGTTTCTGATAGCGCCCTTCACGGTAATAATAGTTCTTTTGCCACCAGTCTCTGTTTTGCCAGCGGTGCCCATCCCAGTAATGTCCATGGCGATTTCGTTCGCCTAAATCCTGCCCCTGATGATCCTGCCACCATCGTTGATCGCGCCAGTCATAACCATCCCAATAATTGCCACGGCGATCTTGCTCACCGATCTGCAATGAAACACTGGGGAGTAGCTCAATACTTTCGGCATTTGCCATAGGAACGAGAGGAAACCAGGCTAATATCGTTACTAATAACAGTGGTCTTAACGCAATAGGTCTAAATATCGTTGGTTTCAAAACATCCACTTTTGACATGATTTATCCTTGCGCAGCTTTATTGGCTATGGCCTATCTTAAACTGCGGTTCGGCAACTGTGATTCAGATAAAACTGTAAAATAAAAAATTGAGATTTATCTGTAATAATGATGGATTAGGGGCACCGGAGTGCCCCTGTTGGGGACTTTGGAGAGAGCGTTTACACCAGAATATCTTCAATACGTTTGATTTCTTCGGTGCTGAAATCAGTGTTGGCTAGCATACCAACCGCGTCGTCAATCTGGCTGATTTTGCTGGCACCAATCAGTGCTGAAGTCACCCGCCCGCCACGTAATACCCAGGCTAAAGACATCTGTGACAACTTCTGACCGCGTTCGTGGGCCAATGCGTTCAACTGGCGCACCTTGGCCAGTTTTTCTGCGGTAAGCTGCTCGGGATTAAGGAATTTACTGCCACTGGCAGCCCTTGAGTCCTGCGGAATACCCGCCAAATAGCGATCCGTCAATACGCCGCCTGCCAGCGGAGAAAAGGCAATAGATCCTACGCCATACTCATCCAAAGTATCTTGCAGCCCGGTTTCAATCCAGCGTTCGAACATAGAGTATTTAGGCTGATGAATCAGGCAAGGCGTACCGAGATTTGCCAGAATTTCACAGGCCTGACGGGCTTGCGCCGCTGGATAGTTGGACAACCCGATATACAACGCTTTACCTTGGCGCACCAGCAGGTCCAATGCGGCCATGGTTTCTTCCAATGGTGTATTAGGATCCGGGCGATGGTGGTAGAAAATATCTACATAATCTAGCCCCATACGTTGTAGGCTTTGGTTGATACTGGCTACCAGATATTTCTTCGAACCCCAGTCACCATAAGGGCCGGGCCACATGGTGTATCCCGCTTTGGAAGAGATAATCAGTTCATCACGATAGGGGCGCAGGTCTTGTTGCAGGATGCGGCCAAAGTTCAGCTCGGCTGAACCGGGCGGCGGGCCATAGTTATTGGCTAAATCAAAATGGGTGATACCACTATCGAAAGCGCGATGCACTAAATTGCGGCTATTTTCGTACAGCGTGCTGTCACCAAAGTTATGCCACAGGCCAAGAGAAATTGCCGGAAGCATTAATCCACTACGACCACAACGATGATACTTCATCTCTTGATAACGGGAGGAAGCTGCCTGATAGACCATGATGACCCTTATTAACGAGAGTAAACGACAGTTTAGTGTATGCGTTTTCACCGACGACGTAAGCTAACGGGATCACAAGATAAGGCGGAGAAAGGGATGTCAGAAAATAATTACAGTGGTAGCTAATTAGGCATCTGGTTTATCGATACCATTACGACCGGTTAATTGGTCTAACAACCAATAGCCCGCTGGCCCCGGTGGGCTTTTTTTCGACCAAACCGCATCAATAGAGATCATTTTAGGCCAACCAATGGTGGGCAACGCGACCAGTTTTTGACGGCTGTATTGCTCCACCAGCCAGCGTGGCAAAATCGCCCAGCCGAAGCCTTGCTCCGCCATTTCTAACAACATTAAGTAGCTGGGGGCAGACCACATTAGCCCTTGCGACTGGTTGCGCTCAGTACGATTGTAAGTATTGAGGCAAAGTTGCCGGGCGGTAGCCAGTTGTTCGGGGTGAACCTGAGGGAGCTTTGCCAGCGCATGACCCTGCTGCACGAATATCGCCATTTCAGTCTGTGCGGCTAATCGGCTGGCCGCAATATCCGGTGGATAGTACGACTGAACTTCTACTACACCGATATGCGCTCGCCGTAGTTGCAGCAGGTCAATGACGTCGCCCTCTTCGGCAATCAGGCACTCAAATTCGATATCAGGGTAACGCTGCTCAAAGCGACGTAGTAAGTCCTCATGATGTGTTGGTTGATAAGTATCAGAAAGGACAAAAGTCAGTCGGGTTTCAACCTGACCTGCCAGACGTATTGATAGATTATCCAGCCGTTCGCTGGCCGCCAGAATTTCCTGCACATGGGATAGCACCCGGCGACCATGGTCAGTTAATACCGGTTGGCGCGCCTGGCGGTCAAATAAGGTCAAACCCAGATCGGCTTCCAGATTGGCGATGGCGGTGCTGATAGTTGATTGGCTTTTGCGTAGCTTACGGGCTGCCGCGGAGAAGGACCCAAGGGCTGCGGCTTCAACAAATGCAATTAAGGCTTCGGGAGAATAATGCATAAACTATCTATTTTATCGATGGGTTCTATTTTTAATCTATCTTAAAAAACGATGATAATCACCTCTAACAATCTGTCATCAGTTAATTTAAGTAGGTGTTTTATGCAAGTTCATCACCGATCTCTCTTGGAGCGGATTATTCATGCCGTTGGGTTTGAAGTGATTGCCGTTGCCATTTGTGCGCCCGTCGGCGCATGGTTACTGGATCGCTCCATACTGCAAATGGGAACATTGGCCTTGATCCTCTCCTCAGTGGCAATGCTGTGGAATATTGTTTACAACAGTCTGTTCGACCACTTCTGGCCAGTCAGTCGGGTAGCAAAGACTCTGCTCGTGCGGGTACTCCATGCGCTGGGCTTCGAGGGTGGTTTTATCCTGATAGGCTTACCTATCGCGGCTTTCACGTTGGGTGTTTCGCTATTACAGGCATTTATGTTGGAGATCGGTTTCTTCTTGTTCTTCCTGCCTTACACCGTATGTTACAACTGGGCCTATGACAGCCTGCGGATGCGGGTTATCCGCTCGCGCCAGCTTGCGACATTGCAGCCGGTTTCTGAGGAAGGGCGCAATTCACGCTAAATATTTACGTCATTTTTCACCTTCAGCAGCGGTATTTTGCTGTTGCTGAAACGTTTTTATGTGATCTTTATCGCAAAGCGAAAGGGTTTAGCGCATTGATATTGTTGTTTCTCCAGCCTGATTTTACAGTGGACATAGTTGAAGTTAAGCATCCCTGTAACGGAGAAGTTTCTGATGACAAGCTATGCCCTGGTGGGTGACGTTGGCGGCACTAATGCCCGTTTGGCGCTTTGCGCTGTGGCGACGGGCGAAATATCACAAGCAAAAACATATTCAGGGTTGGAATTCGACAGTCTGGAAGATGTCATTAAGCAATATCTGTCAGAGCATACAGTCACCGTAAAGGATGCCTGTATCGCTATTGCTTGCCCGATTACCGGGGATTGGGTGGCGATGACCAATCATACGTGGGCATTTTCTATTGCAGCTATGCAGCAAAGCCTGGGGTTGGATCATCTGGAGGTGATCAACGATTTTACGGCAGTATCGATGGCGATTCCGGTGTTGTCCGAACAGGATGTGTTGCAATTTGGTGGCACAACGCCTCAAGCGGGTAAACCAGTGGCAGTTTATGGTGCAGGTACTGGGCTGGGTGTAGCCCATTTAGTTAATGTGGACCGCCGTTGGATTAGCTTACCGGGAGAGGGCGGTCATGTGGACTTCGCCCCGAACAGCGAAGAAGAAGACTCTATTTTGGCGGTATTGCGTCAGGAACTGGGCCATGTCTCTGCCGAGCGAGTACTTTCCGGGCCGGGGCTGGTTAATTTATACCGAGCTATCGTGATTTCTGATGCACGCCTGCCGGAACATCTGGCACCGAAAGATATTACTGAACGCGCTCTGGCGGATAGCTGTACTGACTGCCGCCGCGCCTTATCACTATTTTGCGTGATTATGGGCCGTTTTGGCGGCAATCTGGCATTGAATCTCAGCACTTTTGGTGGCGTTTATATTGCTGGCGGTATCGTGCCACGCTTTATGGATTTCTTTACAGCTTCGGGCTTTCGCGGTGCTTTTGAAGATAAAGGCCGTTTCAAAGATTTCCTGCAAGATATTCCTGTTTATATGATTACCCATCAGCAACCGGGTTTGCTGGGGGCGGGCGCTTACTTGCGTCAGACATTAGGACATGAATTATAAGGTTTTTATTCGCCATCGCTGAAATATGAAAGCAGAGCCAAGGCTCTGCTTTTTTACATCATTGCTTTAAAACAGCCCCCATACTTTACAAACTCTGGCTGAGTTGTATTAATTATGGTGGGCCGTGTCACCCTCTATTAGGCATGGCTACGGGCAGTTACGCCCGCTGTTGCGGTTGGTGTACTTTCAGTCTCGGTTGCTGCACCTTTTGGCGGTTTGATTATCAACGTCAGCAGCAAGGAAAGTACTGACAGCACCGCGATAACCATAAAGGTCGCCTGATATCCACCCAGTTGTGCGGCAATAAACGAACCTGCCAGAGCACCCAAACCAAACCCTTGATAGATGACACCGTAGTTTTTACTGTGATTTTTCAGACCGAAGAAGTCGCCGACAATCGCCGGGAACACTGTAATATTGCCGCCGAAGCAGAAGGCTATCGCCCCGACACACAAGAAGAACAGCGCATGAGTCAGTGGAACAAAACTCAACACGGATACCGCTAATGTGGTGACCAGCAAGGTGAAGCTGATTACGCGCAGGCGGCCCACTTTGTCTGATAGTGCGCCAAGGATAATGCGCCCGGCGGTATTAAAGATGGCAATGGCTGAAACGGTGTTGGCTGCCGTCACCAAGTCCATTCCTGCCAGTTGTACGCCTAAATCTTTCACGATACCAATCAGATATAAGCCACTCATACATGCGGTGAAGAAGATGATAAATAAGAAGTAAGACTCTTTAACCGCCAGCATCTCTTTGACACTAAAATCACGCCCGGCACGGGCGGTTTGCAGGCTGTTATTGACCTGTGGTGCCACCGCTTTTTCTTGTAGCAGGAAAGAGCCAGCCCCTACTAATACCATCACGATGAGGCCCCAGTAGAAGAATGCCAGCGACACTCCTTGGTTGGCAATCAGACTGGCATTTACATATTTGAACAATAAGCTGCCGGTACCAAATGCCCCCACTGAAATACCGGAAATCAGCCCTTTACGTTCCGGGAACCATTTGATCAGATTCGACAGGGTGGTGATGTAGGCGGTGCCATCGGCGAAACCGACCACGATACCAGCCAATAGATAAATCATTCCTAATGATGTGGCAAAAGAGCTGGCAATCAGGCCCAAACCAAGAATGATACCGGAAAGTAACGTCAGTTTACGGATACCGATGCGCTCTTGCAGGCGGCCAGCAAACAGTGTGGCAATAGCGAGAGAAAAACTGGTAATGGAAAATGTGGTTGCAACTGCCCCTAACGACCAACTGAACTTCTCTCCCAGTGGCTGATTAAATAAGCTCCAGGTATAGATAGTTCCCAACCCCATTTGAACGATGATGGTACCCGCAACAATTAGCCAACGATTTACCGGTTTACTGCTCATGCCGGACTCCTTAAACATCAATGCAATGTGGCCCGAATATGGCTATTGCGAACATAACAATGATTTGCAATCGCGTCGGAAGCCAAAGATTACGCGCTGATGGGGCACCGGAAATCTTGTCTTGAGGTGTTATCAGCCCGCCGAATGAAACCAGTATACGGGCGGGCTAATCACTATAGATCGAAAGGGGAATGAGCTGCATTCCACGCGGAATGAAATGCATTTAAAGACGCATCAGTTGCCTGAATTCTTTTATCTTGCTGCGGCTGACAGGGACTTCAAAGTCCAAATCACTGAGCCGCAGAATATAGGTATTATTAAACCACGGCACAATTTCACGGATTTTGGCTAAATTGACACAATAGGAGCGATGGCAGCGGAAGAAGTACTCCTCCGGTAGGCGGCTGAAAAATTCAGTAATATTCATCGGCATAATGAATTCTTCGCGCCGAGTATAGACCAACGTGACCTTTTCCTGTGCTGCGGCATAATAGATATCATTGATGTCAGTGACGATAATGCGCTCATCTTTCATCAAATTGATGGTATGCGCCGCAGAACGGTGGTTGGTACTGCTGGTCTGTTCTCTATTTTGGTGCTCACGCTTATGCAGCGCTTCGAGTTTTTGCAGCATAGTGACAATACGAGACTCATGATAAGGCTTTAAAATATAGTCAAATGCTTCAATTTCAAAGGCTTCAACGGCATGCTCTTTATAGGCTGTGATAAAGATAATATAAGGCTTATGGGCAAATTTACTGATGTTCTGTGCCAATAACACGCCATCCAATGATGGAATATTGATATCGAGAAAAATAGCATCGACCTGATGGTTTTGCAGGTATTTAAGCACATCCAGCCCATCGTCAAAGGTTGCCTCAATGGTGATGTTGCTGTGCTGGCGAATCAGGTAACTCAACTCTTCTTGAGCCAGAAACTCATCTTCAACAATGATTGCTTTCACGGATTAGACTCCGGCTGGAATATGGGGGTCAGCATGGATTTTGCCGCCATTTTTGCTGATATAAAAAGAGATCTCGGTGCCCGGTTCCATGCGGCGTATCTGTAAACCTTCCCCATACAGTAACTTCACCCGATGATGCACATTGAGTAAACCAATTTTATTGCCCGGCATTTCATTATTCGCCACGCGCTCAATTGTCTCTGGGTTAATACCATTACCGGTGTCTTTTACGGAAATTTTTATTTGGTCGCCACTGTCTTTAACCGCAATGACCACCACACCTTTACCACGACACGGCTGAATGCCATGCACAATGGCATTTTCAACCAAGGGTTGAATTAACAAGCTGGGTATTTTCAGCGCAATATCGTCGTCAATATCATAAATCACAGTTAACTTGCTGCCGAAGCGGGCCTGCTCGATGGCGATATAATCCTGAATTTGATGTAGTTCTTTGCGAATATCAATCTGTTCGTCATTCAGCTCAAGGTTATAACGCAGATAACGGGATAAATTGATGATCAATTGGCGCGCGGTATCTGGATTAATACGAATTGAGGACGAGATAGCATTCAAGGCATTAAATAAGAAGTGCGGGTTAATTTTACTTTGTAGTGCGCGCATTTCCGCTTTATTTGCCATTTCACGCAGTTGTTCTATACGGGAGACTTCAATCTGGGTTGAGATAATTTGTGACAAGCCGACCGCCATCACTTTCAGTGAATAGGTAATTTTATGTGCATGGCAATAGTAGATCTTCAGTGAGCCAGTGACTTCACCTTTTTCCCATAACGGAATAATGATGAGGGAGTGAATTTGTGGCGTGCGATGGACTTCATCATTATTGCGGATAGTAATCTTCCCACACTGAATGCTCTCTTTGGTAATATCACTGATGATCTCATGACCGATATTATAGGCTTCAACGCCCACCCCCACATAAGCCAAAATATGTTGGGTGTCGGTAATGGCGACAGCATCTGCCTTAATATCGGTGCGAATAATCTCACACACACTGCGCAGTGATTCGCCGTTGATATTGCGAAAATAGGGCAGGGTTTTATTGGCGATATCCAGTGCCAGTTTTGCTTGCCGCGCGGCAATAACCTCTTTTTCATCTTCGACACTCTGTACCAGCAGGACAATTAACCCGATACAAACCGCCCCTAAGATCATAGGAATGGCGATTTTAGACACAATATCAATACCTAATGCGGTCGGCCTGGCCCAAATAATCACCAATAGCATGGTGAGTGACTCACAAATCATGCCTGCCAGAATACCGATACTCCATTGCCGCTCTTTCTTTATTTTCAGATTTATATAGCCGGACATCAGGCCGGCTATAATGCTGGTAATCAGACAGGGGATTGATGTAATTCCATCAATATCAATTAAATATCGGTGAGAGCCGGCGATAAGTCCGGTAATGATACCTACCCACGGGCCAAATAAAATACCGCCAGACATGACAGCAATAACCCGAACATTCACTAATGAACCTTCGACGTTAATACCGGAATAAGTACCAAAAATAGCGAACAACGAGAAGATAGCGGTTACCGCTGCCAGTTCCAGTGGTGTGTGCTTCTCTTTTTGCAATAACTGACGAAACAGGTGGGTGCGGGTCAGAAAGAATAAACAAATCAACATTAATGCGGCACGATCAAACACAGCCAGTAGCATTTCAAATATCTGGTGCACACTATTTTCTCTTGGCGACAGCCTTGAATCTTAGTTTGGGACCATCAGATTCGGCGGCGAATAAGCGGCTAACTATAAGGAAAATGACCGGCAACTGCCACTTTATCCGCGTTATCCGGTAAATCGATGCGGCGGATTGCAGGGGAGTCTGCTGGCGGGTCGCGCCAGCAGAGATAACGTTGAGGAGATTATTTATATCGTTCTTATTGGCAGAGAAACACGGGATTGATAGGAATGTTATTCAGCCATACCCAACTGTTGTTTGCCGAGGGTGGTTAGGTTATCGGCGGTGGCTCTGCCACTGAAATCCACCTCGAAATCATCGGCGGCAAAGTCTGGTGGTGAGCGGCCATCAATAAAACTGGCTAACTGGCGTGGCAGGTATGCGGCGTTCTTGTCGCACCATGGCGCCGCCGCGATATACATGACGTTGCTGTCAAACTCACCATTATGCTCATTTTCCACTGAGTGAATCACGTCGCAATGCCAGAATACCGTATCACCTGCTTCCAAATCTGGAATAGGGGAAATGGCTTCCATTAAAAGAGGATGCCACTGCTCAGAGGCGGATAAAGCGCGCCCTGGTGCTGCACCGCACAGATCATCGTCAGCAACATCATCTTGTAATGCGCGCAGCAGGATATAGGCCATGGCATTAGCGATCGGGATAACATTCAGCGTCCCCGCATGGGTTCGCTGTGGTGTCAGTGCCGTCCAGCCTTGGAAGGTACGGAACATCGAGCACACTGCCGGTGAGGGGAATTCGCGCACTTGTGGGCGGCCTTCAGCGGCGAATGGGTCATACTTCTGCCAGTCACCCGAGAACACGTGGCGGTACACATGACGGAAGTTCTCATCCAACCAGCGCTCTATGGAGCCACCATCAACGTGGGGGGATAGGCCCAGTGACGATGATTTTGGCGGGCGGCGACGGGTCCGGTCGGCATAAGTCACCACCCGGTTAGCATCAAAATGTTGCTTGCCGTTACTCTCGGTTTGCCACAGATTATTTAAGAATACCTGCACCGCATTCATGCGCTGATCCTGGCGAGCCTCAACCTGCGGTGTTGACCAGTAAATTCCGTAAATTTGCGGTTTGCTGGCAGCCAGCGTACCGAAATAGTTATCTTCCGCAGCATTTTTCAGGCGTTCGACGAAATTATTACGTTCGAGATAGTTACCGATTTCACGGTTCCACGCTGCTGCTTTTTCCGTTGGGAAGACACCGAGAATGGCACAGCATCCTCGTTGTTTTATTTGTGCTTTTTGTTCTTCAGTGACGTTACCATTGATAATATCATCGGCATGAATTTGGGGAACAGGGTTCTCACCCTGCGCCAAACTACGGCGGATTTCGGTGACTTGCTGGCGAATATTCTCTTCCACGGCTTGGAAGACCTGCTGATAATCAGGCAGCGCCTGACGTAATTGCTGCTTCACCGCTTTGATTGCTGCGGGAATATCGTTTATTTGTAATGAAGCCATAATACTGATTCTCCGATAGCTGTAGGGGAGGGCCGTGGTAATGGCGCGCGCGATGCTGACCATTTGTTTGTTTTTTGTTATCTTGAAGTGAACATTATTTAAGTAAAATGGAGAAGAATAAAGGGATGAGGTTATGGAAAAATTTCCTCTTTAATATTCTGCGTTCTGTTTATGGCTAACATCTTCAATTCGAGGGAAAAATGTCACCAGTGATCCCGATGTTCAGTAGCTCGCCGATTTCTCTGAGAACACCACAGTTGGTGCTCGAGAGCCTCAAAGAGCAGGATTGGCCGCTGTTTTTACGCTTATACCAAGATCCTGTGGTTCAGCGTTATATGGCAGATCCGATGGATATGGCCGAGATTCGTGAGCGTTTTGAATCACGTTTAACCCCTTGGGAAAAGGCCTCCAACCATTGGCTATGTCTGGTGGTTCGTGAACGCGCCAGCGGGCAGAGCATGGGGCTTACCGGCTTTTTGGCTGAATGGTTGCCGTTACAGCAAGCTGAAGTGGGTTATGCCATGTTACCGTCCTGCCAGGGCAAAGGTTTTGCCAAAGAATCCTTGTTGGCTGTATTGGCGTTTGGTTTCCAGCAATGTCAGTTTCATAAAATGAAAGCCACGGTTACTGTGGGCAACCATGCTTCACGCGGGTTACTGGAACGCTGTGGTTTTCAGTTGGAAGGGACGTTGCGTGATAATTATCAACTTGGCGGGCAATGGTGTGATGACTGGGTATTAGGGATGCTGGCGAGTGAGTTTGATTCTCAGTAACTTCTCCGATGAGTTAGATATTTGTTACCAGCCACTCGACAGCCCTTTAGCGCTGGGATATGTTCATAAACAGACCATCTGATGGTCAGCGTCGCTCGGACGGTCCGGGCGCTAACGTATCCTCGAGGAAATTATGGCTGAACTCCCTGCTAAGCGTCGTTTTACCCGTATTGATCGCCTGCCCCCTTATGTTTTCAATATTACCGCTGAGTTGAAAATGGCGGCCCGCCGTCGCGGTGAAGATATTATTGATTTCAGTATGGGTAATCCCGATGGTCCGACACCACCCCATATCGTTGAGAAAATGTGCAGTGTCGCGCAACGTGAAGACACCCACGGCTACTCAACCTCTCGGGGTATACCGCGGCTGCGTAGGGCCATTTCCAACTGGTACGCCGAGCGTTACCAAGTGGATATTGATCCTGAAACTGAAGCTATTGTCACTATCGGTTCGAAAGAGGGGCTGGCTCATCTGATGCTGGCGACACTGGACCACGGTGATACAGTATTGGTGCCGAATCCTAGCTACCCGATTCATATTTATGGTGCGGTGATTGCAGGGGCGCAAGTTCGCTCAGTCCCATTGACCGAGGGCATTGATTTCTTCTGTGAATTGGAACGTGCGATTCGTGAAACCATTCCTAAACCGAAAATGATGATCCTCGGCTTCCCGTCTAACCCTACAGCACAATGTGTGGAGCTAGAATTTTTTGAACGGGTGGTGGCGTTAGCGAAGCAATACGACGTGCTGGTGGTGCATGACTTGGCCTATGCCGACATTGTATATGATGGTTGGAAAGCGCCGTCAATCATGCAAGTGCCTGGGGCAAAAGACATTGCGGTTGAGTTTTTCACCTTATCCAAAAGCTACAATATGGCCGGTTGGCGTATTGGTTTTATGGTGGGTAACCCGGAATTGGTTAATGCGCTGGCTCGCATCAAAAGCTATCACGACTATGGCACTTTTACTCCGTTGCAGGTGGCGGCAATTGCTGCCTTGGAAGGGGACCAACAGTGTGTTCGTGATATCGCTGAAAAATACCGCCAGCGGCGTAACGTGTTGGTGCGTGGGTTGCATGAGGCTGGTTGGATGGTTGAAAACCCCAAAGCGTCGATGTATGTCTGGGCGAAAATCCCAGAGCCTTACGCCCATTTAGGCTCACTCGAGTTTGCCAAGCGCCTGTTGTCTGAGGCAAAAGTCTGCGTTTCGCCGGGGATAGGATTCGGTGATTACGGTGATACTCATGTCCGTTTCGCCTTGATTGAGAATCAGGACCGGATCCGTCAGGCGGTGCGCGGAATTAAGAGTATGTTTCGTACTGATGGTTTGCTGAAACCGAGTAAAGCGGTTTCAGGTGACGGTATCTAACCCCGCGCTTACCATCAACTAAATAGCTAACTCTCTATTCTGATCGGCGACCCACGCTGTCCGGTCAGAATAAAGTACCTTGTGTTCAAAACGTTATCCGCCCTCCTTAATGTTTTCTTCATCTATTTTGCACCATACTGATTATTAACTTGATGAAGTCAGTGGAGCACCACAATGAGAAATCGCTATTCACTCCCCCAAATAACCCTGCACTGGCTGACGCTAGTGATGATCATTCTGACTTATGCCGCCATGTTACTCAGTGACACGGTACCGGATGAAGATCGTACATTAGTGAAAAATCTGCATTTCAATTTTGGTATTTCTGTCTGGCTACTGATGTTGGTACGACTGTGGTTGCGCCAGCGCAATATAACACCAGCGATCACCCCAAGGTTACCTAACTGGCAGTTGTTAGGGGCGCAGATTATGCATTGGGGTCTGTATTTAATGTTCTTATCATTACCGGTGCTGGGGGTGTTGGCTCAGGCTTATGGTGGGAAAACCTGGTTCTTGCTGGGGTGGCAGGTACCGCAGTGGGTAACACCGGATGATGTCGCGCGTGGTTATCTTAAGCAGACTCACGAGCTAATTGCCAATTTAGGCTATTTTGTGATTGGCGCTCACGCACTGGCCGCGCTTTATCATCACTATATTCGCCGGGATGATACATTACGCCGAATGATGCCAGGAAAATGATAAAGGGCGCGAATGCGCCCTCTATACGATGTCAGATTGTGGATGGTTCGAGTTAATATTACTCGACCATCATCATGAAGGTGCCAACCCAAACCACCAACATAATAGAGATACCCATAAAGAAATATTTCACTGAACAACTCCCCTTGGAGCTACCTCGCCAGTAACGATCCAAATTGCTGTGCTACGTTTACCCTTGTTACTTAAAATTACAGTGGTGTTCGCTACGCTCACTCACCCGAGTCACTGATTGATGTCAGCTTGTCGGTATCAACTCACGTTCTGCCTGACTGTAATGCCAAGTTCTTTGGGTATTAAATGTGGACGAATCACGTTTTTAATCAATGGTAGCCATTTCATCACAACTGGCCAGCTATCAATCTGAGATACATCCGAATTGTCGTGCCAGCCTGAGCTAACTCAGTGGTATACGACAGGATCGGGCTAATGTAATCCCAACAGGGAGAAACTTTCAATACTGTAATTTTATGCATTAGATCACGTTTTCGTATATAAACCGCAAATATTGTGAGCCAATGCATTGAAGTGTGAAGCTATTAACGTTTTTTTAAATTATCGCTAAATAACAATTTGTTACTCTCTTGGTTACAATCTAAGCCAATCTGGTCGAGGTCCAGACAATCAGCTTATTTTTTTTACCCCGATATTGGCCTCAAAGCCCAGTAAATACAGGGCTTGTTCCAGTGCTTCAACCTTGGAAGCGTAGTACACATCCAGCAGGCGATCCATCTGTGCGGCATTCAAACCGAGCTTGCGCGCCATATCTGCTTTGCGGGTATTGGTGGTTAACATGGCATTGTGTAATTCAGCTTTCAGTCGCACCAGAATGGGCACATGAACTGCAATATCACCCGGTTGCAGCGCTGAGGGGGCGGGGACGGGGCGGCGCTCTTCCATTTCTGCTGCAATACCATTCTTAATACCGTCCTGTGCTTCCAGTTCAATATCCTCCTGAGAGTAGGTCACTGATTCCAATTCAGGGAAGTCGCGATACTGGATGTGGTACTCGCCGCTGGCTTCATCAAGGGCATAATGGGCTGGGTAATGGAACACGGTGTCACTCCTGTGGGGTACAAGCTACTAAAGGTAGTGGCATTGTACTGACATCAGCAGGTCGGGGTTACTTATTTAACGTAGTAGCACTTTGATTCAATCGGCCATTTTGGGTGATGTCAGCCGCATTTCCAGCGCCCTTGCCGGGCATCTGAATGCACACTCACCGCAGCCATCGCACTGCGCTAAAGCCAGTGTCGGCGGCTGGTGGGGCTGCCACACCAAAGCCTGTTTATCACAGTAATCGGCGCAACTGTCGCAGTAGATATAGGTATTTTGACAGATGTTTTCTACGCGAGGGTGCGCCGTAATATGGTAGGTAGAGGGTGATAAAGCACCGGTTTGGCAAGCAGTGGTACAGGCCAGACAACGGCTGCAATATTGGGTAGAAAAATCCAACTCAGGCCGTTGATCGACCATGACTATCAGATGCTCGCCGCAGACGTGCATGCAGGCTTCACAACCCGTACACGTTTGCGTGAAAGCACTTTCAACAATGGCTCCCGGTGGCCTGATTGCGCTCCCCGATGGGAGGGTAAGTGGTTGTTGGCGGGCGCTTTTTAGCAAGCCACGAAATAGCCCACGGCGACTGATGGTGCGGTTTTCCAGATACGCCTTGTAGTAGCGCTCGTCTTTTATCACCGAAATAGCTCACGGGGCTGAGGAAATAGGCCCAGTTCAGTTTGTAAGGTTTTCAGGTAGCACTCGGTGATTTTTGCCAGCAACGGATATACCTGATACTCGGTTTGGCTGTTGGTTACCAGCTCAAGATAGCGATAGGCCCACGGCAGTAAATGCTCAGTGAGCAGTGCTAGCGCGGCTTTATCCGATGGGGGCTTAGTTGTCGGCTGCTGTTCAATTAAATGAACCCATGCCAGTAACATGAGGCCAAATTGATCTTCCGGTTCACGTATCGCACTTTGATTTACCAACCCGAATGTTGACAGGAATTGGCGATATTGCAGGGTGCTCGCCCCCATCAAGATATTTTCTTTATCCAGATAAACAGACCCCCAAGGTGGGGCGGGCATTTCACCTTGTCCCTCAAACAAAATCGAGAAATCATATTCCAGTTGTTCGGGTTGGATACTCGGCATCTGTTGGCAATATCGTGCAATTTTAGCCTGATTCGGCCACGGAAAAATCTCAGCAATCTGTGGCAGTAGTGGCCAAAGGCGCTGTACGGTATCGGACTGTGGTGGATAGTAAAAACAGGCACCTAAAATCCTCGGCAGAGTGGTGTTCAGTAACATCAAAATTTTCTCTCTTCAGGTCCAGCTATCTCAATACGGCTTAGCCGCAGGTATCACGGCTAAGCAGCTATTTGTCAGTAGGCCAATAGAATCAATATGTTAATTTACATTGGCACTTGCCAGAGATTGTAGAAAGCGATACGCCCGGCCAACTCACCGATAACCAGCGCCGAGGCACTGACCGCGAGCGTAACCCGAGGGATCCTGTCTTTCAGTAATGCTGCGGTGGCAACAAAGATACCGAGCGTTAGCAGCAGAATTTGAATTCCCCAGAACAGCCCCTGTTGGCTACTCAGCTCCGCTGAACTTTGACCCAGAAAGCTGAGGTAACCTGGTTTATTCACCAAGGTCACAATGGCACCGACCAACACGGCTGATGCGCCAAGCTGACGAGCGCCGGTCAGAATAGCGCAAGCGCCACCGCCAACCAGTACCGTCATCCACAGTTGTAGCGAGGTATACGAGGTATCCCAATTAGGCACGGTTGTCAGTTGATAAACTTGGGTGATTGACCAGGCGAAGGCCAGGCCGAAGATAACCGTTGCCACATTGCACAGCATTGCCAGTAATGTATTTTTGGCTATGGTTGAGAAAAATACGGTGCCACAGGCCATGGCGACAAACAATCCACTGAGCACTATCTCATTACTCATCGGCGAGCGACCAACACCCAATAGCATGGTGGCGGCGCGCAATGGTTGCCCAACATGCAGTGTGCCAACGATCAGGCCTACCATCATCAGCATCAGACCGATGATATTGGCTTGTTTGAGTTGTAGTGGCGTGGTCATACCGAGTTTGTGACTCAGTAGCACCAGTGCAAACAACCCGACAGCGGTTTGCCCCAGTACGGTAAAAAACACCAAGGGTAATTCATGCATTTTATACCTCCGCCGGATTTTGGATGCAGCCTGATGTATCACCGGATGGCTTGGCATCACGGTGGCTTCTGATAACCAGATTGGGGTGTGTCAGATGCGCGTGCGGCAATGGCGCAATGGCATTCTCTTCACCGTATTTATCCCTCAATAGCGTGATTTCATCAAAATCTAACGCCCGCTGCGGGCAGGATTCGACACAAACTGGCTTATCACCTGCGGCAACCCGCTGATAGCAGCCATCGCACTTGGTCATTAGTTTCTTCTTGGCATCAAATTGCGGCGCACCATACGGGCAGCGCATCTCGCAATAGCGGCAGCCGACACAGAGATCCTGATTAACCACCACCAAACCATCTTCTTCGCGTTTATGCATGGCACCGGTTGGGCAACCCGTTACGCAGGTAGGTGATGAGCAGTGGTTACAGGCGATAGAGAGGTAGTAGTTAAAGACATTTTGTACCCAGATATTGTTCTGCTGAGTCCAACTGCCGCCGCCATATTCGTAAACCCGACGCAGCTTCGGTCCGAGATCCAACTTCTTCTCATCCTTGCAACTGATTTGGCAGGTCTTACATCCGGTGCACTTGGTGGAGTCGACAAAAAAAACATATTGCTTCATTATTCAACTCCTTATATACGTTTTACTTCAACGAGGTTGGTGTGTTGTGGGTTACCTTTTGCCAGTGGTGACGGTCGCAGTGTTGTTAAGGTATTGATACACCCTCCCACATCAATGCCGTCCTTATTGGTATTTCGCCATGCCCCCTGCGGCACGCTAATAACCCCCGGTAACACCCGTTCGGTAACCTTTGCTGCAATACGCATGCGGCCTCGGCTGTTAAAAATTTCGACCATATCCCCTTGTTGGATACCGCGAGGCTGGGCATCAATGGGGTTAATCCAAAACTGATGTGGTACCGCTTCCCGCAGCATGGCTACGTTATAATAAGAGGAGTGGGTATGGCCTTTGATATGGAAGCCTGTCATCTGCAAAGGGTAGTTTTTCATGGTTTCTACATCGCTAACACCTTCAAAGGTTGGGCAATATTCAGCGACAGCGGTAATGCGATCACCGGGTGCCAGTTGCCACTCTTTTTCCAATGTTGCCAGCGCTTCTGAGTAGATCTCAATTTTGCCAGACGGGGTTTTCAACGGGTGGTTCACAGGGTCATCACGGAAATCTTTTAACGCGATATATTGACTGCTGTCGGCATAAATACGATCGATGATGCCTTGGTCGTTGGTCTGTTCAAAAGGTGGCAAGGCGGGGTTTTTCTCACGCATTTTGTTATAGCTGATTTCAATCCATTCTTGCTGGGTATGGCCTTCGGTAAAGGCATCGCCAATTCCTAACTTGGTGGCAATTTCGGCTAACACATCATAAGACGGGCGGCACTCCCACAGCGGCTCGATCGCATTTTGCAACCGCGTGACGTAGTGATAAGCCCCACTAGCGTAGGAGTTATCAATTAAATCATTTGATTCAACTGAGGTGACATCGGGCAGTAATAAATCAGCATATTTGGCAGAGTTGGTCATGTGGTTTTCCCACACCAAAATAAACTCGCACAGTGATTCATCTTGTAAAATGCGGTGGGTTTTATTCAGATCAGAATGCTGATTGCCGATAACATTACTGGCGTAGTTCCACATAAACTTAATATTGGTATCAAGTTTATCTTTATTCTTCACATGCGCATTTTTCGCTGTCATTTCAGTGCCACGAAAAATAGCATCTGTCCACATAAAGCAGGGAATAGCAGTCTTCACTGGGTTCGGAATACTGAATCCCGGCACCGGATATTTCACATTCCCGCCCCAGGCTCCAGTATTGGTTCCGGCGCGGCCAATATTACCAGTCATCAATGGCAACATCATAATGGCGCGTGCCGCCTGCTCGCCATTAGCACTGCGCTGAATCCCCCAACCTTGTGATATCCATGCTGCACGGGCATTTCCCAACTCACGGGCTAATTGAATAATCTGTGTCGGTGCAATGCCGGTTATCTCACTGGCCCATTGCGGTGTTTTTTCTACCCCATCGTGGCCGTTACCTAAAATATAATCTTTGTAAGAGCTATTGGCGGGGGCTGAGGCGGGTAGTGTTGTGGCATCCCAGCCGACACAATATTGTGCCAGGAAATCTTCATCAGTCAGATTTTCTTTAATTAATACATGTCCTAATGCGGCCACCAGCGCGGCATCGGTACCTGGGAAGATGGGGATCCATTCTGCGTTGAGGGTCGTTACGCTGTCTGTCATGCGTGGATCGATAATAATGACTTTGGCTTTGCTTTGCCCCAGAGCATGAACGGTTTCGATATATTGCCCGCCGCCCGACATCCGAGTCTCTGCCAGATTATGACCAAACATAACCACCAGGTCTGAGTTTTTAATTTCATCCAGCAAAGTTTCGTCTGCATTGCCATAGATATACGGCATTACCGTATTTATTTGGGCGGTGGAATAAGTACCGTGTTGATCGAGAAAACCACCCAGCAAGCTCAGCATTCTTTTACAGGCATTGCGGCCTTGTAAATTAGCGCCGGTCGAACCAGAACCATATTGATAATAAATTGCTTCGTTGCCGTATTGTGCAATGGTTCTTTTTAGATTATCAGCCACAATAGTGGTAGCTTCATCCCAACGAATACGTTTAAATTTACCTTCGCCGCGTTTGCCAACACGCAGCATGGGATATTTGACCCGATCCGGGTTATATGTTTTCCATCTTACCGATCGGCCACGTAAACAGGGGCGAATTTGATGCTCACCAAAGGTAGAGTCATCATAAATTGCTTCATTAGCAATCTTAATAATTTCGCCATTTCTCACATGCACTTTTAGTGGGCAGCGGCTACCGCAGTTGACCAGACAAGCACTGTATTTAACGGTTTCCTCTGTTGTTGCTGCGTGCTCTTCTGGCGCGGCATGTACTGAAAAAGGAAGGGTGATAGAACCGGCAATAGCCGCAGCCCCGGTGACTGCGGCGGATGTTTGAATAAATTCACGGCGGCTTAGTGAGCCGGTGATAGGTCTTTTATTGTTATTCATCGACATTACCTTTGCGGAGGACACTTTTTTAATGAAAATAAGAAAATTAGGGTTGAGCGGCAATGTCTCACCTTAGGAAATAACTTGTTACTTTTATATGATGTAAATCAATTAAGACGATATAACGGAAATATCGCGCTGTTTTTTGTGAGTGAGGCGAAGGTTATTAATAATTTACCGTAAGATATTAACCATTCCCTATACATAAAATTAATGTATTTATATAAAGTTAGTAGTTGTAATAAAGAATCAATCTCAAATGACCGGGTGCTGTTATTATTTCCATTATTTTATGGGTTAATTTAATTTATCTTTATGATCTTAAGAAAAGTCTTAATAAAGCAACGGCTGTTTTTACCGCTATTCTTTATCACCATAACGGCAATGGTTGGTGGTATTAACCCTAACTAAATAATGGCTAAAATGACATGCTGATCTATTTATCCAGATAAGAGGAGATCTGCATCACGATTCTTATCTCTTCCAGCTTGCAGTCGTGCATTAACATGGTAGTTTACTGAATAGTTGGATTGTTACCGTCAATGGCGGGCAAAACCTGATTGAGTAGCATGATGAATGCTGCTGAGTCGGGTTTTTTTGTTTTCAGGGCTAAAGCATGCAAATCGCTAAAATACTTAACAACAATGTAGTTATTGTTCTCGATCAGCATGGTCAGGAACAAGTCATTATGGGACGTGGTCTTGGCTTTCAAAAACACCCAGGTGAATCGCTAGATAACACATTGATCGAAAAAGTGTTTGCTCTAAAAGACAATGAATTGGTTTCGCGGCTGAGTGAGTTGCTAAGCTGTATTCCATTAGAAGTAATGATTGCTTGTGACTGTATCATCACGCAGGCAACGGCAAAACTGGGTAAGTTGCAGGATAACCTCTACATTTCGCTGACTGACCACTGTTTCTATGCGATTGAGCGGCATAAACAAGGTTTGGATATAACGAATGGATTGCAGTGGGAGATTCGTCGGTTGTATCCCAAAGAGTTTGCCTTGGGTCGTGAAGCCTTGCAGATTATTAAACAACGCCTTGGGGTGCAATTGCGTGAGGATGAAGCTGGATTTATCGCGCTCCATCTGGTGAATGCTCAGTTGAAGGGTGAAATGCCTGAAGTAATGCAAGTGACGAAGGTAATGCAGGAGATACTGCATATCGTGAAGTACCAATTTAAGCTGGAATATGATGAGGACGGGCTGAGTTATCACCGTTTTGTTACCCATCTGAAATTTTTCTCACAGCGAATGTTGGGCCGTAATGGGGTCACCAGTGATGATGATTCCTTACACGATGCAGTGAAAGATAATTATGCCGAGGCTTACCGCTGTGCGGGTAAGATTCAGCAGCATATGAAATTGCAGTATCAACAAGATTTGAGCAAAGAAGAGCGGATGTTTTTGACTATCCATATTGAACGCGTTCGCCGGGAAAGTTTTAATCTGCCAGATTAAATGATTTAAAAGGGAAGGGTTCTAAGTAGTAAGAGAATTTAGCCAAACTGGATTGTTACTGCTTCGGCAGGCAAAACCTGAATGTACTTGTGTCGCTGGGTCGCGGTGCGGAGTGCGTTTAGGTTTTTTTTTGCCCGAATTTTTACCTGTATAAACAAGAGTGTTACCGAAGGAAAACACGATGCAATACACAACGGTCGCCAGCGAGATCCTCGCCGGAGTAGGGGGGCAGAGTAATATTAATAGCGTAGTACATTGCGCTACCCGTTTACGCTTTAAACTCAAGGATATGGCGCGGGCTGATGCCCAAGCGCTGAAAGATAATCCTGGCGTTATTATGGTAGTGGAAAGTGGTGGCCAGTTTCAGGTGGTTATCGGAAACCATGTTAGTGAGGTCTACCAGGCGTTAGTGAACCAAGCGGGGTTGGCTGATGCTGAAGAGCATGATAACAAGTCAGGTAATCAAAAAGAGAGTTTGTTCAGTCACTGTATCGATATCATTTCGGGTATTTTCACCCCCTTGCTCGGTGTATTGGCCGCCTCCGGTATTCTTAAAGGTTTTTTGGCACTGAGTGTTGTTTGCGGCTGGTTACAACCCGACAGCGGCAGCTATACAATTTTATTTGCTGCCAGTGACTCACTGTTTTATTTCTTCCCACTGGTATTGGGTTATACCGCAGGTAAGAAGTTTGGTGGCAGTCCATTTATTACCATGGCGATTGGTGGTGCATTAGTACACCCCTTGATGCTCGCTGCATTTAACGCAGCCGGGCAACCTGGGGCTTCTGAGGTCTATTTCCTTGGTATTCCGGTCACATTTATCAATTACAGCTCGTCGGTTATCCCTATCATATTAGCGGCTTGGGTTAGTAGTCGGTTAGAAAAAGGGTTTAACCGGGTGTTACACAGCAATATTAAGAACTTTTTCACGCCATTACTGTGTCTGGTAATAACCGTTCCAGCCACCTTTTTACTGATTGGCCCGCTGGCAACCTGGCTTAGCCATTTATTGGCGTCGGGGTTCCAAATTATCTATTCGGCTGCTCCTCCTGTTGCCGGTGGTGTATTGGCCGGGCTATGGCAGATTTGCGTTATCTTTGGGCTGCACTGGGGTTTGGTCCCTTTGATGATAAACAACCTGAGTGTACTGGGCTATGACGCCATGTTGCCGCTGTTGTTACCCGCAGTTATGGGGCAAGTGGGGGCCACGCTCGGTGTCTTTTTACGTACTCGCGATGCAAAAATGAAGGGGCTGGCTGGTTCGGCATTTACTGCGGGGATATTCGGTATTACTGAACCCGCTGTTTATGGGGTGACCTTACCGTCGAAAAAACCGTTTGTTTTTGGCTGCGTAGGCGGGGCGATAGGGGGTGTCATCGTCGGTTTCTGCCAGACCCATGTTTATTCATTCGGCCTTGCCAGTATCTTCTCTTTTGCCCAGATAATTCCCGCTACAGGTGTCGATGCCAGCGTATGGGGCGCCATTATTGGCACCCTGATTGCGTTGATCTTTGCTGCCATCAGCACCTTCTTTTTTGGCCTGCCAGCGCCTGTTGCCACCGCAGAAACAGAGGATTTGTCTCACACCTCATCCATCACCGATAACCACAGTGGTATGGGCGAAGTGATATTCAGCCCGATCAGTGGTGAATTGTTAGCGCTAGCGGATGTCAGTGACAGTATTTTCGCCAGTGGTTTATTGGGGGCGGGAATTGCGATTATTCCACAACAAGGGCGGGTCGTGTCACCGGTTAATGGCGTTGTAGCGTCACTGTTTAAAACCCGCCATGCGATTGGCATTGAATCTGATTCTGGTGCTGAGGTCCTTATCCACGTTGGTATTGATACCGTCAAACTCGATGGCAAATATTTTACCGCTCATGTTAAAGCCGGTGACCGGGTCAGCGCAGGTGATTTACTGCTGGAGTTTGATTGTGCGGCGATTACCGGAGCAGGTTATGACCTGACGACGCCGATAATTATCAGCAACAGTGAAAATTATCAGGATGTCCTGTGTGCTAAAGGCACCTCTATTACTGAGCAAGCCCCGTTATTAACCGTAATTCGTTAATACTGATTTAGGAGAAAACCGATGAAACATGCATTTCCAGATAATTTCCTTTGGGGCGGTGCGATTGCCGCTAATCAGGTAGAAGGGGCTTATCTTGCTGAGGGGAAAGGGCTATCTACCTCTGATTTACAACCCCATGGTATTTTTGGCGATATCATTCCCAGGGTGAGTGGTGACAGTTATGTCAAAGATCTAGCTATCGATTTTTATCATCGCTACCCAGAGGATATCGCACTATTTGCTGAGATGGGGTTTAAATGTTTGCGGATATCCATTGCCTGGACACGTATTTTCCCACAGGGCGATGAGCAGCAGCCTAATGAGGCAGGTCTGGCATTCTATGACCGTGTATTTGATGAAATGGCGAAATATAACATTACGCCATTGGTGACATTATCCCACTATGAGATGCCTTACGGGCTGGTTAAGAATTATGGTGGCTGGGGTAATCGTAAAACAATTGGTTTCTTTGAACATTATGCCCGCACCGTGTTTCAGCGTTATCAGCATAAGGTTAAATTGTGGCTGACATTTAATGAGATCAATATGTCGCTGCATGCGCCATTCACCGGAGTAGGATTAGAGCAAGCAAGCAGTAAGAGTGCCGTGTATCAGGCTATCCATCACCAGTTGGTTGCCAGTGCCAAAGCGGTTGCTGCATTGCATGAAATTATCCCTGATGGCCGAATCGGAAATATGCTGTTGGGTGGGCTGATGTATCCACTAACTTGCAAGCCTGCCGATGTATTGGAAACATTACAGCAGAATCGTGAATGGCTATTCTTTGGCGATGTGCAGGTTCGCGGTTATTACCCCTCTTATATGGCTCGTTATTTTAAACAGCACGGCATTAGTGTTGAAATTACTGCTG
This sequence comes from Yersinia sp. 2541 StPb PI, assembly GCF_052217145.1. Lineage (NCBI taxonomy): Bacteria > Pseudomonadati > Pseudomonadota > Gammaproteobacteria > Enterobacterales > Yersiniaceae > Yersinia > Yersinia sp. 2541 StPb PI. Next base: position 1,387,096 of record NZ_JAZGQB010000001.1, read on the forward strand.
AAGATAAACTGGCATTAAAACAGACTGTCGATTTTATCTCCTTCAGTTATTACATGAGCGGCTGCGTGACCGCCGATGAAGAGTTAAACCGTAAAGCCCGAGGTAATATTCTTAGCATGGTGCAGAACCCGCATCTGGCCAGCTCGGAATGGGGGTGGCAGATCGATCCTGACGGGCTGCGTATCTTGCTCAATGAATTATGGGATCGTTATCAAAAACCCCTGTTTATTGTTGAGAATGGGCTGGGAGCGAAAGATAAGCCGGATGTTAATGGCCATATTGAAGATGACTATCGCATTGAATATCTCAATGACCATCTGGTCCAGGTCGGTGAGGCTATCGAAGATGGCGTTGAGGTGATGGGATATACCAGTTGGGGGCCGATTGATTTGGTTAGCGCCTCAAAAGCTGAATTATCCAAACGTTATGGTTTTATTTATGTCGATCGCGATGACAGTGGTAATGGCACATTGGAACGCCGTCGTAAGAAGAGCTTCTATTGGTATCGCGATGTGATTCAGAGTAATGGCGAGGCATTGAAACGCTAATAGCGACGTTTGTATGTTGCAGTGATATAAGCAGCTCTCAACTGTTTTGCCTCACTGCAACACGACTTATTTTTGGGGAAGTACCGAGTATTTATTATTAGATGTGCGGGTTATTCTAAAAATGGAAAATAATGAAACCAACGGGATCTTTATAACGGGGTCTCTGGTGCTCCCGGAGCGACTGATCCAGGTGGCTATCGTTACCATAATAATACTTGGTTCTTTTACAGTGGATTCAATCAGCAGGTAACAAAACATCAGGATGACGCCAACCGTGGTTTAAGTGTGTTTTACAGCATGTCGTTGGCGGACCAACGGACCAATTGCATGCATTACGCTACCTCCGCAGGCATCCGTTATCGCGGCTTATTTGATAGCCGCCCACAAGATTGGTTGGGATTCGGCGTATCAATGGTTAAACTGAGTGATTATTATAAAGATAATCAACGCTATCTGAATCAAATCAATAATGTTTCTGATTATAATAATCCACGTTACTCTCCAATAGCTGGGTATTCGGTTGCTGCCGAACTGTATTATCGTTTCCGTGTCACTTCATGGCTGGAATTACAACCCGATCTACAATATTGGCACTCACCAGCAGGGGTAAGCCAAACGCAAGATGTATGGGGAACCGAATTAAAAACAGTTATTACATTCTAAATTTCGCCTGTATTGCAGATAATACGGCTATGACGTGGTGCTTTAACTGGCACCACGTAAACTGTTACGCTATTCTCCATCGAGTATTATATTGTAGAGAATCAGCGTGATGTTGAATATGAAAAACAGATTCGATGGTAACAACATCTTAGGTGAAAGGAATATTCACGCAGTTTTTGAACTGAGCTTATTACTGAAAGCAATCTTAGCCGTGATGGAGATTATCAGCGGTATTTTAACCTATTTTGTGACGCCGCAGTTTTTGCTAAATATTCTGCATCGCATCACGCAAGTTGAATTTATTGAAGACCGTGGCGATGTGGTAGCCCATTATTTACTGCATGCGGCACAAAATCTCTCAATCAGCAGTCTGCATTTTGCCGCATTTTATCTGCTCATCCACGGCGTGGTTAAGTTGTGGGTCATTATTGGATTATGGCGCAAAAAACTGGGTTATTATCCGGCGGCAATAGTCATATTCAGCTTATTCATTATCTATCAACTCTATCGTTATACCTTCACTCACTCGGTGTTATTGATCGTAATAACTGCGCTGGATGTGGTGGTTATTGTGTTGACGTTGCTGGAGTATCGAAGATTACGCCAGCAGCATAAAACCCCTTAGCCAGATGAAGGCCATACTGAGCAATGCGAACCAAAAACCAAGGTTGTAATGCCCTGTGAGGTTACTCAGTTAGCAAAAATATGCGCTTGGCCAATAATTGTCAGGTCAACCATTAAACCGATACTTATACCTTCGCGGCTGATGGTTTTAACCTCTACCGTTTCATTACTTTCAACCAGATATAGGGTGAGTGTTGAGATAAAACCCGCAAAATCAATATTGATAACCTTAGCCAGACAATGAGTGGTGTAGTGATGATCTGCGGGCAAAGGGGTGATAGTAATCTGTTCTGGCCGTAACATAATCCGGCTCAATCCATGGCGTTGCTCATCATCAACCCTGACGCTGCCCAGTGCACAATCAGCCCATCCGGTATCAATATTGGCGGAAAGAATCAATGTTTCGCCAAGGAAAGTCGCTGTCGGTTCATCAATCGGTCGCAAATAGAGTTCTTGCGGCGGGCCAACATGCGCCAGTTTACCCGCCCGCATTACCGCGACTTGCGAGGCAAATGATAATGCTTCGGTTTGATCATGTGTCACTAAAATGGAGGCAATATTTGCCTGTGCCAACAGTTCAGCCACCGCTTTGCGCGTTGAGGCGCGTAAGGCGGTATCCAGAGCTGAAAAAGGTTCATCCAACAGCATCAGTACCGGCCGCTGTGCTAACGCTCTGGCGAGAGCGACCCGCTGCTGTTGCCCACCCGAAATCTCATGGGGCCAAAGTTGTGATAACCGCCGATCCAGTGCGACCATCTCCATCAGTTCATCAATTCGGCGGGCTTTGTCCTGCTTGGTCCCTGTTAGTCCATAACCAATATTGCCCGCGACGGTAAAGTGGGGGAACAGCGCACCATCTTGCGGTACAAAACCAATCCCTCTTTTGTGCGCTGGCACGTGGGTTGAATTGTCGAATACCGGATGACCTTGCAGAATAACTTTACCGTGATCGGGGGTTTCGAACCCGGCAATAATCCGCAACAACGTGGTTTTGCCTGAGCCGGATGGCCCAACAATTGCGGTGCGACTGCCGGCGGAAACCTGCAAGTCAATTCGGTCTAATACGGTAACAGACTGGAAAGACTTACCGATTTGCTGAAGTTCAAGCGTGCTCATAATCCTGCCGTACGTTGCGATTGAGAATAAAGAAGCCAGGTTAGCGGCAGAGATAGTGCCACCATCAGCAGTGCATAGGGTGATGCCGCGACATAATCAATTTCACTGGTCAACGCCCAAAAACCAGTCGCCAGTGTTCGGGTGCCGTTCGGGGCCAGTAATAGTGTGGCGGTCAGCTCATTGGAGATAGCGAGGAACACCAGTGCCGCCCCGGCAGCGGCGCCAGGAGCAGCAAGGCGCATGGTGGTGCTCCATACGGCTTGAGTGGGTGTTTTGCCCAAGCTGCGGGCCACGTTTTCCAATTCGACCGGGGCGGTCGCAATCCCGGCCCGTAAACTGATTAAAGCGCGTGGGGTAAACATCAATAAATAAGCCAGCAAAATAGTGAATTCTGTTTGATACAGCGGGCGAGCAACACGGATAGTGATGGTCACCAGCGCCAGCGCGACCACGATACCGGGCAGCGAGCTGGTGACATAATTACAGCCTTCCATCACACGGTGCAAGCGCCCCGGATAGCGCACCGATAGCCATGCCATGGGGACGGCACACAATGTAATAATAACCGCACCGCTCAGTGCTAATGCCAGTGTTTGCTTCAAGGCTGGTAGCAGTTCAGGATTCAGCCACACATCAATTCCACCAATATAGAGCCAGCGGGCCAGCGTGATAAAGGGCACGCCCAGCGAGAGTGCAGTGAGTACCAATGGCAATAACAGACACAGTAGTGTGATGGTTGTACCCATTGAATATGCAGTTTGGCGCCTGGCGCTACCGGAGCCGACCCGAGCATAGCGGTTGTAGCCACGGCTGGTGGCTTCGATTAACAATAGCCCCAGGCAACATAACGCCAGAACCCCTGCCAACATATTGGCCGCCGGACCATTAAACGTGGATTGAAATTGGTCAAAAATAGCGGTGGTAAAAGTATCGAAACGGATCATGGCATACAAGCCATATTCCGCTAATAGATGCAGCGCAATCAGTATCGAACCGCCCCATACGGCTAATTTTAGTTGCGGCAGAACCACGCGAAAGAAGACCACTGTTGGGGGACTACCCAATGATGATGCTGCGTCTTCAAGGCTGGGATCAAGGCGGCGTAATACAGCGGATGCGGGCAGATAAATAAAGGGGAAATAGGCAATTACTGAGATAAACACGCCAGCGGCAAGGCCATGCATTGATGGCACCAGACTAATCCATGCATAACTTTGTACAAAAGCCGGTACGGCTAGCGGTGCAATAGCCAATAGTGACCAAATCCGCCTGCCGGGCAGGGCCGTACGCTCGGTCAGCCATGCCAGTGCAACGCCAATAATGGCACAAAGCGGTAAGGTAAAGAGCACCAGGAGCGCGGTGTTAATCAGTAGTTCGCCCACGCGGGGGCGAAAAACCAGGGCTTTGACTGTTGGCCAACCGGTATCAATAGCGATACCAATAACAAACCCTAATGGCAGCAGGGATAGCAGTGACAACAGAATCGCAATAGCCACAATCCCAAACCCCGGGCGATGGTTATACTGCCGTTGGGCTGCCTTATGCAGTGGAACCGATACAATATCGGTGCTTATATTAGCCATAATAGTCAAGGCGCTCGGCTTGTTAAATACCCGTCGCCATAGTGATGTGACGGGCTAAAAATGCATTCTATCAGTCGGTTGTCCTTATTACAGCAGACCGGCTTCAGTCATTAACTCAACCACTTTTTTACTGTTGAGTTTAGACGGCTCAACGTTCGGTGCTTGCAGGTCTTTCAGTGGCACCAATTTAGGGTTTGAAGCGGCATCGACACCAACGACATACTCAAATGCGGTGTTGGTACGCAAGATATCCTGGCCTGATTTGCTGGTGATCCATTTGACGAATTCCTGCGCTTGTTTCTGGTGCTTACTGGATGCCAGAACACCGCCGCCGGAGATACTCACAAATGCGCCAGGGTCTTGATGTTTGAAATAATGCAGTTTGGTTTTACCGCTGTTCTCACCTGTTTTGGCTTGATCGACGAAACGGTAATAGTGATAGATAACTCCGCCATCGATTTGGCCCGCATTCACCGCTTTCATCACGGTGCTATTACCTTTGTAAGCAGTGAAGTTGGTTTTCATGGCTTTTAGCCATTCCAACGTGGCTTTTTCGCCTTTCAATTCCAGCATGGCACTGACAATGGCCTGGAAGTCGGCACCCGATGGTGAGGCAGCCCAACGGCCTTTCCATTCAGGTTTTGCCAAATCCATAATGGATTTAGGTAATTCGGCTTCGCTGATTTTATCCGGGTTATAGACAAACACGGTGCTACGAGCCGCAATACCGGTCCAACGACCATGTTCAGGGCGATACTCTTTCGCAACCTGTGCTTGTGTGGCGGCATCCAGTGGTGCGAACAATTTGGCGTTATCGACCAGCACCATTGCCGGCGAGTTTTCAGTCAGGAAAACGTCGGCGGGAGATGAGTTGCCTTCCTGAACCAGTTGATTACCTAACTCGCTGTCGCCGCCATTACGCAGAGTCACTTTGATGCCGGTATCTTTGGTAAAACCGTCAACCCAGGATTTCACCAGATTTTCGTGTTGAGCATTATAAATCACGATACCTTCATCATTTGATGCGGCATTGACGGAGAACGCCAGCATCATTGAGGAAGCCAGTAGGGCGACAGGGCCGAAAGAGGGGAAACGTAACTTCATAAACTGAGATCCTTTTAAAAGCTCAAAGAAGAAAACGAGATTGTCAGGCAACCGCAAAACAGAGCAATTGTATAGAAAGAAATTAACAATGATAGTGAAAATCATTCGCGTTATTTGCTACCAAATGTTTCATTTTCAGTACTATTTTTTGTATGGGTAACTCGGTTCATAATAAAAAATCCCAGACAAATGCAAGCCGGGATTTTTTTACCTGCCAGTCAACTCATCAAGTCCACTTCCTGCCAGGCGGTTTCTTAGCCAGCATCATCTCAATAAAATCAGTGGACTGCTGCTTACGGTTCGGTAACTTACAGGTTTTGCGCAGTGTCTGTATAATTTCCGCCACTGGTAGTGTGGGCAGCCAACATCTATATGGATGAGGTGCATCCAGGCAAGAAAATCGCTGATTTGTCCGAACCTGATAAGAGAATTATTAGTGCGATTAGTACCTTAACTGCCGGTATCCTGGGTGGCTTAAGTACTGATAGCAGCACCGGCCTTCTCATCGGCGCGCAGGCTGGGAAGAACGCGGTGGAGAATAACTCGCTGAGTGGTGATGCGGCGCGTGAAACAGTTAAACAGGTGACGGCCAACCTGAAAGATCAGGTCAGGGATAAACTTGGTGAAGGGACATTGTCTGCTATTGTTAACAGCATTATCGGTGCGGCGGCAGATAGCGGTGATGCGTTATTAGGTGGAGCGGATTACGGTGCTGATGCGGCGATGGCGCTCACCTCATGCGCCATGGGAGACAGTTACTGCACTCAGGCATTGAACGATCTGGCGGGTAAAAATCAGGCAGCGGCAGATACGCTGAAAGCCCTGATGAAGAGTGAAACCTGGTCAGCGGTTGCAGGACAGGTGAAAGAAGCGGCTCAAGGTAACCAGCTTGCTCTGGAAGCCACAGGTGGAATGCTGGCAGGTATTCTTCTACCAGGCAAGAAACTACCTGATGGTGTTGCTGGTAAGGCCGAGTCTATTGCTGCTGATATAGGCAAAACTGGTACTGTATTTGATTCTATAAAAGGGACCCAGCCTGTTTACCCTGGTTCTGTTATACCGAAATCTTTTGAAATGACACTACCTAACGGTCAAAAAGTGTGGGTACATGGCAATGCTACAGAACACATGGCAGAATATGCGGCATCTAAAGCCGTAACTAATACGCCAGAGGCGGTCAGACTTGCCAGCCAGACAGAACTCAGAAGTTTTCAAGCTGCGTTAGATACCGCGACAAAGAACGGTATGTCATATGGGCGTATAACAGTCGATGGTTGGCAACTGGAAATCAAACCTCCGCGTGCTGCTGGTGAGTTGCCAACAGTCATTCATGCTCGTTATCTAGGGGCAAATTAAATGGATATAGAAATTACAAGTCCGATCAATATCACATTGGACGTAATAGAACTTGATGAACATATTCCATCATTGAAGTTTAATCTGGCGATTCAAGTAGATAAATTTAGTTATAGTTTGAATGTCAGTTCCCAGGTATGGCTTGAATGCCAATGCTTTGATGAATTTATCGACAATATACGGAATGATGATATAGCCCATCTTAAAGATATGAATGGATGTTTTGAGTTGATTGTAAATCCAGTTTTAGGATGGCTTGAATGGTCATGTGCTAAAGAAGATCTGCATGGATATACCACAGTATCAAAAGGCAGAGAAAAGTTAACGGACGATGCGAAATCTGCAATATATGCAGCGTTTAATGATTATCCTAAATGGTGGTGACTGTTAGATCAGGTCTAAGCTACTACAACTAAAAGTAGCAACTCCAGCCTTGGCTGGGGGTTACTACTTCTAAGCCCTAAATCCCCACACTTCCCGCCGCCACAACCGAATAACACCGGGCGCGGCGGTCACCTCCAGTTGTTCCGCGTCAGTGATCCCAGAATCGGTGATCCAATCCCTACCGATAATCACCTCGCCGTTCTCCCGCACCCAATCCGCCCCCAAATCTTGCCGGTCTTGGCTGGCTTCGCACAGCGCGTCCCAGGTGGCGTCGTCGGTGACGACAGTGATCCAGAGCTGGTGATGTTGGAGCGTCAGTTGCAGCGGTAAAACCGAGCTTGGCCAACGTCACGCTTTCGATCGTCAGTTCAGGGATCGGCTCAGGGGTAAAAGTGATGTTCATACATTCCCCTCCGTGGCGGGCGCGGTGCGGATAATCAACTGGCCGTGTTCGGGGGTAACAGTAACGTGCTAGCCGGTAGTAAATCCCAAGGCTTCCTGCCACTTACCGCTTAGGATAAGTTTAGGCTGAGGGTGCTTTTTACCGCCACTAGGTAAATAATACACTGTATAATCATTGGCTTATGTTATTTTTCTTCAGTTGCTGCCTGTTCTGACTTACAATCACGCTTAGCCATAGTACCTGTTGTATGATCAACTGACCCAGTTCTGTGATCACTTCGATCTTCTGCCTGGTGGTAAATCTGAGCGGCTCCAGTCATCTTTCCTTAATCGCCAGTTGTGGCCGTGGGTTCTGATTTATAAATGCATCGTACCTCCTTTATTGTTCGAATTTTCCTGTTTGTTCGTGGCAGACAATGACTTAACATAGCTATCACTTTTTTGTATGGTTTATGGGTATTCGATGCGCTACTTGGCTATTATTGTTCCCTTACTTACGTTGCTCTCTGCCTGTAGTAGCAAACCGACACCTCCTGTTGCTGCCGAGCCATCGGCGGGCCTGATACAGAGCGGTTTCTTGCTTGAGCCGCAACATGTGGGGCATTTGCAAAACGGTGATTTTGCTTATAACGCCGACACAGCCCGATTTGTTGACAAAATGGTGCGTGAACACGGTTTTGAGCCTCAACAACTGCATGATGTATTAGCCCAAACTAAAAAACTGGATTTTGTTATCCGCTTGATGGATAAACAAGCGCCATCGGCAGGCCGTCCTTCCGGCCCTAATGGTGCGTGGAACCGCTATCGCAAACAGTTTATTACCCCGGATAATGTGCAAAACGGTGTTAACTTCTGGAACCAACATCAAGAGGCGTTGCAACGCGCCTATGAGGTTTACGGCGTGCCACCAGAGATTATCGTCGGAATCATTGGGGTTGAGACTCGCTGGGGCCGGGTGATGGGTAAAACGCGCATCATTGATGCCCTGGCAACACTCTCCTTTGCTTATCCACGCCGTGCTGAGTACTTTTCTGGCGAGCTGGAAACCTTCCTGTTGATGGCTCGTGCGGAGGGTAATGATCCGCTCAGCTTGCGGGGGTCTTATGCGGGCGCGATGGGGTACGGCCAATTTATGCCATCGTCATTTAAAAGCTATGCTGTTGATTTTAATGGTAACGGCCACATCAATTTATGGGATCCGGAAGATGCCATCGGCAGTGTCGCTAACTACTTCAAATCCCATGGCTGGACCAAAGGTGCGATGGTCGCGGTGCCCGCTAATGGGCAAGCGCCGTACCTTGATAATGGCTTTAAGACGAAATACCCTATCTCGATGTTATCTGCCGCAGGGCTAAGCCCGTCTGGTTCGCTAGAGGGTTATCAAGAGGCCAGCTTACTGCGTCTGGATGTCGGCACCGGTTATCAGTATTGGTACGGGTTACCCAATTTCTACACGATTACCCGCTACAACCACAGCACCCATTACGCGATGGCGGTATGGCAGCTAGGTGAGGCAGTAGGCAGGGCACGTTCAATACAGTAAATGGTGAGTGAAAGGCGTTGCCGACGGTTAGCGTCGTTATGGCAAGTAGTAAAAGGGCCACATGTTACGATGTGGCCCTTTTCTATTAGTGGTTGGTGCTTCTTACAACAGGTGTGAAATATCATCTGGATTAACGGATGGCGGCGATTTACGCCAGCCGCGAGTCAGCCACAGCAAGTAGATAAAGCCTGCCAATAGCCACAATAAGCCGACTTCAAGCGCCCGTTGCTCAAGGTGAACCCACAGCCACACCGACATGACGAATCCCATCATGGGTAATAGCCCGTACTTAAACATAGCCGCAGTACCGCGGCGTTTCTCATTGATAATAAAATGTTTTATCACACTCAAATTAACAAAGGTGAAGGCACCGAGGGCACCAAAGCTTATCATCGATACCACTAAGTTCAGGTCAAGGAACAGGGCCAGCAGCGAGATGGTGGCAACGAATAAAATGGCCCGCCACGGTGTGTGGAATTTGCGATGCAGATGAAAGAACACTTTGCGTGGCAGTACACCTTCACGCCCCATGGCATAGAAAATACGTGACACACTGGTCTGCGCGGTCATTGCGGAGGCATAAACGCCGGTCAAATAGGTGGCCATAAAGAAGTTATACATCCACTTACCACCGACATGCTCGGAGATAATCAGGCTGGCGGTATCCTGATGTGGAATCAACAATTTCCAATCGGGATAGGCCAAATGGGCAGCATAGGAAACGGCGATAAAAATAGCACCGGCGCTGATCACCGTAAAGAGAATGGCCCGTGGCAGAGTGCGTTTGGCGTCGTGCGCCTCTTCGGCCATAGTCGCGATGGCATCAAAACCGAGGAAGGCCAAACAGAGCACTGCCGCACCAGAGAGTAACCCGGATAGGTCACCGGCATTCACCAGAAGTGGCTTCATTAACGCTTCCGGGCTTAAATCGGCCTGACTGAAAGAGAGCGCAATAAATAATATGATAAAGACCATCTGTGCTGCGATCAGCGAGAAATTAACTGAGGTGAGTAAACGCACACCCAGAATATTAAGCAGACTGACACTGATGATAGACGCAATAATAAATACCGGAGCGGGAATAGCCGGAAATGCCTCATGCAAGAAAATGCCTAAAACTAAATAATTAAGGATTGGCAGGAACAGATAATCCAAAATTTGCGCCCAACCCACCAGAAAACCGGTTTTCCCGCCAAAACTACGCTGAACATAGGAATAGGCGGAGCCAGACAGCGGCATGGCGCTGGTCATCCGGCAATAACTGAGGGCGGTAAACAGAATGGTGGCAACAGTCACCAGATAGGCAACGGGCAAATGCCCCTGACTTAATACGGTCACCTGTCCATAGGTAGTGAATACGCCTAAAGGCACCATATAGGCAAGCCCGAAAGCGACCAGCGCGGGGGTTTTAAGCACTCTGCGCAACTGAATATTTTGTGGCATTACCGTATCATCTCCTGGTGAGAAAAAGCACCGTTACGCTGCATTTTTATGCAGCTATAGAACATAAAGGAGCGGATTTTGACATAAGGGTCGCTGTAACGCCAATGACTTCCTTCTTAGTCTATGTTGTCGTGCTCAACTCTGCTCCTGACAGATTTGCCCCCCGCATCACCGACGTGAATCAATGATGCGGGGCATTCACTAGGCTTGATAAACCACATTACCGCCGATCAGCGTAGAGTCCACCTGTGTCTGGTAAATAGCGTTTGGCGACTGCTCAAACAGGTTATTTTTCAGAATGATAATATCGGCGAACTTCCCTGCTTCCAGTGAGCCGATATATTGCTCTTTGGCAATCATATAAGCGGCATCAATAGTGGCAGAACGTAATGTTTCAATCAGCGTCAGGTCACGATCATTATCCAGCCGTGGGCCAGCCGGATGACCGTCGAGATCCCATGCACGACGGGTCATACCCACTTGCAGGTTGTACCATTCATCTAGCCGGTCAATGGGCCAGTCACTGCCATACGCAATACGTGCGCCAGCATCAAGGAAGCGTGCTGCTGGCTCCATATGCAGGAAACGGGCCTCGCCCAACATCTCACGCTCTTCATCAATTAGTACCCCCGGTAAGCCGGCCCACTGGAAGGAAAGCACTGCTGTTGCTCCCAGTTTGGCAAAACGATCATATTGATGGGGGGCAACCAGCTCGTTATGTGCTAATCCTGGGCGGATATCTTTGCCCGGCAAGGCGGCGCGCATCTGTTCCACTGCATCCAGCACCATCTCGATGGCCCCATCACCCACGGTATGAGTGTGTGGATGAAGACCTGCGCGGGCGCACTCCAGAATCACGGCATTGACTACTGGCGCGCTAAAATAGAGGTCGCCATAGCGCTCGGTATCTTGCCAGTCAGGTTGTTGTGCTGAACCCTGGTTGGCACGATACGCCTCCAGTAATGCAGCGGTCATGGTTGGGGGTTGCAATACCCCGTCGATAAACAATTTCAGGTGATCGACGGCGAAACCCGGTGCGGGTGTCCATGCTTGGCTTCCCCATTGGTGGGCGAACTCTAGCACCTCTTGTACCACGCGAGCGGCGTCCTGTGGGCCTTGCAGGCTATCAGGGGTCACTTCTTTAGCACCCAGTACCCGTAAGGTTAATGCGTCACGTTCATGCAAGCGACGGAAAGCCAGTAACTGTTCGGCAAAAACACGAGTATCCATCACGGTAGTGACACCTTGCGCATTAAGTACTTGCTGCACATGGGCCGCAATTTGCACATTCTTTTCCGCTGTGGCGGAGGGGATACTGTCAAAGGCGCGCATGGCGGGCGCATCTTCCAAAATACCGGTCAATTTACCGTGGGTATCGCGGGCAATTTTGCCATCTGGCGGTACTGGGGTGTATTCATCAATACCCAGCAATTCCAGCGCGCGGCTGTTGGCCGCCAGCGTGTGGCAGTCATTGGAGAACAATGCGATTGGACGGCAGGTATTGAGCGAATCCAAGGCCTTTCGGCTCATATCAGCGCCGACGGGTGTCATCGCCTGACGCTGCCAGGCGCGCACGGTCAGCCAGTCATTTTCACCGTTAAAAGGATCGCTATCGAGGTGTTGCTGGATAATATCCAGTGTCTGTTCAACACTTAGCGCAGCGTAATTGAGGTTACAACCAATCAGTTGTTTCCCGCCCCAAAACGGGTGCATATGGCTGTCAATCAGGCCGGGCATCATAAACTTACCCGCCAGATCGATAAGTTGAGTATGCGCGCTAGCGAATTGCTGTTTGATCTCCTCACCGCCCGTGGCCAGAATATAGCCCTGGCCGATGGCGATGGCACTGCAAACCGTATTATCAGCATCTGCCGTATAAATTGTGCCGTTGTAATAAATACTGTCGGCGACAGGAGTCTGTTTAGTCATGTTATGTACTTTATAATATGTCCCTTCTTCCTTGACGTTAGCTGCTCCCGGCATGTTTATCACCTGAATTGCTAACCTCTGTCAGCTCATCGGGATTGGTTGCTGTGCTGCCACGCCAATGACGTTGGGGATTTGAGGAATCAGATAATCATTATAGCCTGTCCTATCAGGGAAAACTCTCTGAGTTAAGTACCGGCCAAGGTGAGAATCTATTAATGGTTTTTCAATAACTCGCTTCTCATCATTGCGGCCAGATGGCGCAAGATTTCTGCTTCTGAAAAACCTAACTCGGTAAACTGGGTTAGACCATCCAGACCGCACACCAGCCCGATCAGCCGCCAGGCAACATCACTGGCATTGATATCTGAGCGAAATTCATCGCAGGTAATGCCGGTATGGATCACCGCCACGGTAGCCGCATGCCAGTCTGACATCGACGCCGCATAGGCTTCCTTAATAAGTTCATCGCGCTCGGCTAGCATTGAAATTTCATTCCACAACCGGGTTTCTCTTCGGCCGGCTTCATCTTGTGGATAGCCCAACACTTGCTGTATCCGTTCAACGGCAGGTAAGTTTTGACTGTTTAGCGCAAAAGCAGATAACGACTGTTTAACTAAGAGTAGAAAAGCATCTGCGCGTAGTCGTGAGACTGATGTGAAATGGTGATGAACTTGCCCAACAGCCACGCCGGCTTCGCTGGCAACACGACGTACAGTGGTTGCCGCCATCCCTTCACTTATCGCGACACGCATCGCAGCCTGCAAAAGGGTGTCGTGGCGTTCCTCACGGTTCAAATAGGCCAAAGAGACTCCTTATCTGACTTATTAGTGTTTCAGCCATTATGTGATGAATTGGACGCTAGTTCAACTTTCCGCTATTATTGACATATTGAACAGGTGTTCAACATTAATATATGCCTTATTTGAGCGTTTTGTATGTCTAAAAAGTGGATGATTTTCTACGTTATTATTCTGATGTATCTCCCAGTTTCTATTGATGCAACTGTATTACATGTGGCCGCCCCACGGCTGGGTATTGCACTGTCAGCCACGGGCAGTGAATTGCTGTGGATTATTGATATTTACTCACTGGTTATGGCCTGTTTGCTGCTGCCAATGGGGGCGCTGGGGGATCGCATCGGTTTCAAACGGTTGGCGTTGTTGGGGTCGGTACTGTTCGGGCTTGCTTCACTGGCGGCGGCTTTTGCACCATCGGTTGCCGCGCTCATTGCGGCACGCGCTTTCTTGGCGATAGGTGCGGCGATGATCCTGCCGGCAACCTTGTCGGCGGTGCGCCATATCTTTACCGATGAACGAGAAAGGGCATTGGCGCTGGGGATATGGGTTGCCATCGGAACGACGGGTGCCGCGATGGGGCCACTGGTTGGTGGATTATTGATGGAATATTTCTACTGGGGTTCAGTCTTCCTGATCAATATCCCTATTATTATTGCAGTGGTTATTGCCACGCTGCTGGTTATACCGAGCCAGCCAGTGCGGGTGGAACAGTCATGGAGATTGGCTCCGGCACTGGTATTGATTACTGCGATCCTATTGCTGGTCTATGCGGCGAAAACCGGGCTGCGCGGTGGGGGAGATATAAGGGTAACTTTCCTAACCGCGTGTATCGGGGGCGCGATGCTGTTTGCTTTTGTTCGTCACCAGTTATCAACGACAGCTCCAATGATCGATTTTCGCCTGATAAGCCAGCGGGTGATCGCTGTTGGTATGGCAATGGCCATGACGGCAATGATAACGCTGGTTGGTTTTGAATTGCTGCTGACACAGGAATTGCAGTTTGTGTTAGGTAAAAGCCCACTCGAAGCGGGTATATTTCTAATGCCATTGATGATTGCCAGTGGTGTTAGCGGGCCGATATCCGGTTGGCTGGTGGCTAAATTGGGGTTACGTACCGTCGCAAGCGCGGGTATTGCATTTAGCTCATTGAGTTTTCTCGGCCTGGCCTGGACCGATTTTGCCACGCAAGTTTATCTGGCATGGGGATGGATGATAGTGCTGGGGTTCAGTATTGAAGCCTCGTTATTAGCTTCTACTGCGGCGATTATGAGTGCGGCTCCCCCGGAAAAAGCCAGTGCGGCAGGGGCGGTTGAGGGTATGGCTTATGAGCTGGGGGCGGGATTCGGGGTGGCAATATTTGGTTTGATGTTATCGCGGGCCTATACCGCGTCTATTGAATTACCAGCAGATTTACCTGCTGATCTGGTTGAGCAGGCCAGTGCTTCTATCAGTGAAACTATTCAGGTGGTCAATAGCCTTGGTGGGAATGAGCATCTACTGACCAGCGCCAAACTTGCCTTTTCTGCCTCGCATAGTTTGGTATTAGGTACTGCCAGCGCACTGTTAATTCTGCTGGCGGTGGTGGTGTGGTTTACCCTGCCGGGGAAGAAAATACGGCAATTGGGCAAACAGAGTGCCACACCTCACTGATTAGCGGGTGGTTAACACTTCATTAATTAAACAGTCATTACTCTTACTTAACTGTGTGATATACCTATTTAGGGTTTGAAACATTAGGGTTTGAAATAGGTAAGGTCTGAGCAATGACTGAGCAAACGTCCTCCGTACAACTTGATCTCGATAGCGCGGCTCAGCCTCCCATAGTGTATATCAGGGGGGATTGGGTACTGGCGCATTATCGCTTTTTGGAACCCCAAGTGGCGCAGTTGCGCGCGAATATGCCCAGTGGCGTAGTATTTGACCTCAACCAACTCGGGGCGTTAGATACCGCCGGTGCAACGTTGCTAGCTCTACTTATGGGTGAGAATCGTGTGGCAAATTTACGCGAACTTGCGCCTAAATTGCCAGAAGAACGGCGAACCTTACTTGAAACGGTAAGCCATGTATTGCCTGACTTAGCGCCTGAGTCGTCAGAAAAACCCGCACGATTTTGGCTGGAGATGCTGGCTAACACCGGCCGTTCGGTAGATAACTTATGGCAAGATATTAAGTCACTATTGGGCTTTATTGGCCTGACGCTGGAAACCTTGCTGGGAACACTCTTTCGGCCCTCACGCTGGCGCATTACCTCATTAATTGCCAATATTCAACAGATTGGCCTCAATGCTGTACCGATCATTATGTTGCTCACCTTTTTGGTGGGGGCAGTTATCGCTTTTCTCGGTGCCACCGTACTCACTACCTTCGGCGCGGGCATTTTTACCGTCGATTTGGTGGTATTTTCTTTTTTACGTGAATTTGCGGTACTGCTTACCGCTATCCTGATGGCAGGGCGGACAGCCAGTGCTTTTACCGCTGAAATTGGCTTGATGAAAGCCAATGAAGAGATTGATGCTATCCAGACGCTGGGCTTGAATCCGGTCGAATTGCTGGTGCTACCGCGCGTCTTGGCACTATTAATTTCTCTGCCGATGCTGACCTTTATTGGTATGGTTTGTGGTATTTTTGGTGGCATGGTGGTGTGCGCCTTAACACTGGATATCTCTCCAACCATGTTTTTGTCGATTATGCAAAACAGTAATGGGTTGCAGCATTTTCTGGTGGGTATAAGCAAAGCCCCTATTTTTGCTTTCCTGATTGCTATTATTGGCTGTCTGGAGGGGTTCAAAGTGACGGGTAGTGCTGAATCTGTCGGGGTCCATACCACCACCAGTGTGGTGCATTCGATCTTTGTGGTGATTTTGCTTGATGCCGTGGCAGCGCTATTTTTCATGGAAATGGGGTGGTGAGCCAAATGACGCAAGATGCAATTATTCAAATTCGCTCTCTGGTTAACTGCTTTGGCGCACAGTGCGTGCATCAAGGGTTAAATCTTGATGTTAAGCGCGGCGAGGTTTTGGGCGTGGTTGGCGGCTCGGGTACCGGTAAATCGGTTCTGTTACGCAGTATTGTTGGGCTACGTCGTCCGACTGACGGGCAAATTCATGTTTTTGGTGAAGATTTAATGACACTGTCAGGTCAATCCCGCTCCATGGTCGAGCGCCGATTTGGCGTATTATTTCAACGAGGCGCACTGTTCAGCTCTCTAACCGTGACCGAAAACGTGGCGTTGCCATTAATAGAAAACGCCGGGTTACCCCGGGCTGAGGCTGAGCGTCTGGCTCAGGTTAAACTGGCACTGGCCGGGTTACCGCCAGGCACTGGCAGTAAGTATCCGGCATCACTGTCGGGTGGCATGGTCAAACGTGTTGCGTTAGCCCGTGCCTTGGCGCTCGACCCAGATATTCTGTTTCTTGATGAACCGACAGCGGGCCTTGATCCCATCGGTGCGGCGGCGTTCGACAGTTTGATCCGCACCCTGCGGGATGCCCTCAATCTGACGGTATTTTTGGTAACTCACGATCTGGATACGCTGTATACGTTGTGTGATCGTGTGGCGGTGCTTTCGCAGAAAAAAGTGCTGGTGGTTGATACTCTGGATAAAGTTGCGGCGACTGATGATGCCTGGATTCAGGCGTATTTTCATGGCCCACGAGGCCGGGCTGCTTATCAGGCAGCGGCAATTAACAGTGGAGAGAGGTGGTAATATGGAAACCCGTGCTCATCATGTTGTTATTGGTTTGTTCACTCTTATTGTGGTGAGTGCCGCGCTGCTGTTTTGCCTATGGCTGACAAATTCCGGTTCTGACCGCCAGTTCAGATTGTACGATATCGTTTTCAATGAACCGGTGAGTGGCCTGTCACAGGGCAGCACCGTTCAGTACAGCGGGATTCGAGTCGGTGAGGTGACACAATTGCGGTTGGACCGAGAGAATCCTAATAAGGTTTGGGCACGTATCCGCGTCTCTGCATCTACTCCGATACGCGAGGATACTCAAGCCCGCCTGACAGTTGCGGGTATTACCGGCACTTCAAATATTCAATTCAGCAGTGGCAGCCAGGACAGCCCGTTGTTGGAAGGCAAAGATGGCGATGTTCCTATCATTATTGCCACCCCTTCGCCGATGAGTCAGTTACTGGCTAACGGTGAGAATTTCATGACCAATGCTAATGAAGTGTTGGTGCGCTTGAACCAGTTGCTGGCACCGGATAACCAGCAGCGCCTGATAACGACACTGGATAATCTCGCGCTGGTCACTCAAACCGTGGCTGATCAACGTGGCGATCTTCGTACCCTGTTGCAGCAGTTGGCGCAGGCCAGTAAACAGGCTAATGAGACACTGGCCCAAACTAATCGCCTGCTGCGTAATGCTAACGGCTTAATGGATGGGCAGGGGAAACAACTGGTCAATGATGCCGCCAAGACCATGGCATCGTTGCAAAATACCAGTACCATCCTCAATAAATTGGTGAATGAAAATAAAACCTCACTCAATAACGGGATGCAAGGGATGAATGAGCTGGGGCCGGCTGTGGATGAGCTGCGCAGAACATTAGCGACATTACGTGCCGCCGTTTCTCGTTTGGAAGAAAACCCAGCGGCCTTGTTGCGCGGCTGGGAAAGAACACAGGAGTTTACGCCTTAATGCTCTCTCTTAATCTAATGCGCTATGCAGGCCGCCGTGTGTGGCTATTGATGATATCTGGCGGGGCGATACTGCTCTCTGCCTGTACCATTTTACCCTCGGCCCCCGTATCACAAGTTTATCTTCTGCCGGTGCCACCAGCAGTGAGTGCGCCGCGCGCGCAGACAGTAAACTGGTCATTACGGGTTTCACAACCGGCGACGAACCAGTTTCTTAATAGCTCACGCATAGCGGTGCAGCCTCAGGGCCAGGAGATTGCAGTTTATAAAAACTCTCGTTGGAGTGATTCAGCGCCGATTCTGGTGCGCAATCGTCTTATTCAGGCGTTCCGTAGTGATGGACGAATCCGCGCAGTCAGTAGCGATGATGACAGCCTACAGGCTGATGTGGAGTTGAGTGGTGATTTGTCTGCGTTCCAAGGGGTATATCATGTTGGTAGCAGCGAAGTGCTGATCCGCTTTGATGCCCGGCTGGTAAGAATTTCGGACCGTAGGATTATTGCGACCCGCCAGTTTGAAATTCGCCAACCGATAACAGGTAGCGAGATGAATGAGGTGATTCAGGCCTTTGGCCTGGCCAGTGACCAGTTAGCCACCCAAGTGCTCAACTGGACCATGCAGCAGTCTCCTCAGTAGCACGGGTTATCAAACTAGGACAGGTTGAAGCGAGAATATCGTGATAGCTTAGGTTTTATTTTAGGCGAGTTGGCAGTAGCTAACTCGCCTTTTTAATCGGCGGTTTATGGATTCAGAGAAAGAATCTCGCCCAAGGGGGAAAATATTCTCTTTATTGTTTTGTGACTAGTATCTCATTGGGTGTAGTACTTATGGTAAGTAAATTATTTAACTTGTTGTATTTCATGTATTTTTAATTAAATTTATCTGTATTTGAATTTTTCATTAAAGAGAATAATATTCTCCAGCTATTAAAAACAACAGGAAAATATGAAAAGTATTTCTCCCATTAAAACCATAAGATAAAAATAAATAAAATCACTGATTAATTATTTCAAATGCAAAAAATTACGCATCAACAGTTGCTCGATTGGTTAAGAAAAGAAGTAAAACTTTCATTAGGTTGTACTGAACCTATTGCTATTGCGTATGCTGCTGCGGTGGCTGCCAAATATCTCAACGCACCGATATTAAAAATAACGGGGGAGATATCGGAGAATCTGTATAAAAATGCGATGGGGGTCACTATCCCGGGAACAACTTATTGCGGAGTGACTCTTGCGGCGGCGATAGGGGCTATTGGCGGTAACGCGGATGCCGATTTAGAAGTATTGAAAGACATTACTGCGGCACAAATTACCCAAGCTTATATGTTCAATGAATCAGGTAAAGTGTGTTTAAACGCAGTAGATGCTGCGGACTTTATTTTTATTGATATTACGTTATATAGCCTTGATGAACACTGCCGGGTTGTGATTCAAGGTGGCCATACCAATGTCACGCAAGTATATATTAATAATATAAAACAAATATTAGCCCGAGACTTAATCACCGACAATGAAAAGGGCGCACTACCCGAATTTTCACTTAACGACGCATTTAAATTTGTGACCGATGTTGGTGCTAAAGATATTATGTTTATGTTGAAAAGTGCTGAGATTAATACTGCGCTTTCTGATGAGGGGCAAAGGAAGAGCTATGGTTTGAACGTGAGTGGGGCGCTGTCGCAGGCCAGGAAAAACGGCTTTATCAGCACTGACTTACTGAGCCAAATGTTGATCAACACCACTGCGGCGTCAGATGCCCGTATGGGAGGCGCACCCTTACCCGCGATGTCAAATTATGGCTCAGGTAATCAAGGGATTACCGTGACAATGCCGGTAGTGACACTTGCCAGACATCTAAATACCGATGATGAAACCCTGGCCAGGGCATTAGCATTGGCTCATTTGGCTGCAATTTCAATTCATATGCGTTATACCCGATTGTCTGCATTGTGTGCGGCTTCAACGGCAGCAATGGGCGCAGCGGCAGGTATGAGTTGGTTATTGACCCAAGATTTTCAGACTATCTCCTACGCGGTCAGTAATATGATCAGTGATATCAGTGGGATTATTTGTGATGGTGCATCAAATAGTTGTGCGATGAAAGTGTCTACTGCCACCGCCTGCGCATTTAAGTCGGTGTTGATGGCGCAACAAAATAGCGTTGCAGGGGAGCGTGATGGCATTGTTTCTTGTAATGTTGAAGGTTCTATCAACAATTTATGTAAATTAGTGTTATCGCCGATGAGGCAAACAGATAAAGAAATTATCAGTATAATGACACGTAAATAAATATTACGGTTTAACTGCGTGGCCTAACGTCATTATTAATAATGATCGGTGGGTTATCGTAAAAATTTAAAGGGACAAATAATGAATAAGTCAAAATCGATCGCGACTCTGGTTATCCATGCCGGAGATCAAGTTGACCGGGGCAATAATGCTATTTTTCCACCAATTACTACTGCCAGTTCTTTCATTCAACCCAATTTAGGCGAAGAAGGGGAGTTTTGTTATTCCCGTTGCAGTAACCCGACAAGATATGCGTATGAAACCGCCTTGGCTGAGTTAGAAGGTGGTATCTATGCCACAGCGACCGCTTCCGGTATGGCAGCAACTGCACTTATATTGGAGTTGCTACCTAAAGATTCCCATGTATTAGTAATGAAAGGGGTCTATGGCGGTACTTATCGGTTGTTTGAACGTCTGCGTAAACACACTTCAGGCACCACATTCAGTTATGTCGATCTTAACGATCTGGCGTCAGTAAATAGCCATATTCAGAAGAATACAGCTTTAATCTGGATTGAAACGCCCACTAACCCACTGTTGGAATTAGTTGATATTGAAGCGGTATGCCAGGTTGCCAAAAGCAGGGGAATAATGAGCTGCGTGGATAATACCTTTGCCAGTGCCTGGAACCAACGGCCGCTCACTTTAGGTGCTGATATTGTTATGCTCTCTACCAGTAAATATATTGGTGGGCATTCAGATTTAATTGGCGGTGCAGTTATTACCAATGTGCAGAATATTGCCGACCAACTGGATTTTTGTAAAACCACCGTTGGGGCTATTGCTTCGCCGTTTGATGCCTATTTGGCATTGCGCGGCATGAAAACACTTGATGTTCGTATGGAACGTCAATGCAGTAATGCTTTAAAAATTGCTCAGTTTTTAGAGCAACATCCTAAGGTGCTGGATGTGCATTACCCTGGTCTGGAATCTCATCCTCAATATCAATTATGTAAAAAACAGATGCGTTCTGGCGGGGCGGTAGTCAGTATCCGATTAAAAGGCGATATAACAGCGGTGAAAACCTTTATTGCCAAGTTAAATTATTTTGTTTTAGCCGAATCACTGGGGGGTGTTGAAAGTATGGTTAACCATTCTGCTTCAATGTCGCATGGTTCAATGTCTCAAGAAGAGAGGGAAAATATAGGCATATACGATACAACACTACGGCTTTCAATCGGTATCGAAGATATTAATGATTTAATAGCAGACACAGAGCAAGCCCTTTCCTTTATACAATAATTAATAGGGTAGTCATATGCATGATTATGGCGTGTGGACAATTATAACTCCACTGGTAACTATTTGTTTGGCGATTTTTACTCGGCAGGTAATATTGTCGTTATTAATGGGGATAGTTGTTGGATTTACGGTTATTAATGATCACGATCTACTTCAGGGGATCAGTGGCACTTTAAATGGAATTATTGATACATTCTCTTCTCCAGGTAATACTCGTACCGTTATTTTTATGGTGATGATTGGCGGGATCATGCGCTTAATTGTCGTGACCGGGGGCGTTCGAAGTTTAGTTCGCGCCTTAACAGAAAAAACTCAGTTTGTTACCAATAAAAAAGCAGTGCAGTTGTTGGCGATGGTGATTACGTCAATTATTTTCATTGAAAGTTCGATCAACCAACTTATTGCCGGTGCATCGACCAAAGATCTGGCAAAAAGATACGGTCTATCACCAGAGAAAATGTCTTATATTGTCCAAACCTCCTGTGTATCGGTCTGTTCTTCAGCAATGATTAATGGTTGGGGGGCGGCAATGATGGGGGTTATCGGTGTCCAGATCGCCAAAGGGTACATCGATGGACAGCCTTTTGAGATTCTGGCCAGATCGATGGTGTGGAATCTGATGGCATGGTTCTCGTTGGCGTCCGTACTGTTCTATATTTTCTCTGGGGCATCCTGGGGGCCGATGAAGAAGGCTGAAGTGAATTACATCAGCAAACAGGATCTGCACGTTGAGAAAGAACCCGATGAAGTCATTGATCATCCGGCGTGTAATTCATTGCTAAATTTCCTTATCCCTATTCTGTCGACTGTTATTGCGGTGCCGGTTGCACTTTATGTCACTGGCGATGGTGATTTCACTAAAGGTAGCGGCTCTATGTCGGTATATAGCGCCGTGATGTTTGGGACAACGGTTTCTTTTGTTTGGTTCTGTGGGCGACGGATCCTGAATATAGAATCCTTTTTTAAAGAGTTGTATATCGGTTACGCCAGTATGGTGAAAATCAGCTCAATAATGGTATTGGCATTTTTGATGGGGAATGTCTCTGCTGATCTCAATACCGGGCAATATATTGCCACTATCACCTCCGGTGTTATTTCTCCTGGATTCTCAATTGGCTTTATTTTTATTATCAGTGCAATTATGTCGCTAGCTACGGGGACGTCATGGGGCACGTTTGCCATTATGATCCCCATAGGTGTTCAGCTTGGGGTTTCTTTGGGGATGCCAGTGGAATATATGATTGGTGCGGCCATTGCAGGTTCTATTTTTGGTGACATGACATCGCCTATCTCTGGTGATGCCATTGTGGCGTCTATGGCGACGGATTGTGACCATATTGAGCATATTCGAACACAAATGCCCTATGCCATTGCAACTGCAAGTATTGTTTTGGCAATCTATCTCTATCTCGGTTTTACGGTATAACCTGATGGCCTTCTATCTTACTGTTAGATAAGAATGGTCAACGGATACCACTCCAAATAATGCCATTATAAATATTTGTAATGGCATTATTTCTGCTTTTAACTCCTGCTATTTCCCGCTGGAAATGCTTAATTTAATGAATTCACCGCTTTTATTTCTGCTGTATTTACCTGCTTGCTTACTGTGCTTATGTCAGGTTAAGTAAAGTCCAACAATTAAACTGACCGAGTAATTATCGACTCCCGCAAAATAACTGACGGCGGTTGGAAAAATATATCTTATATAAAATAAGTGTTGATTTTATGTTTCGAAATGTTTGACTATTGTTCTGTAAATTGAGCAAAAGGGAATCATTATGCTTTGGAAAAATACCAGGGAGCAGTTCGGGCGCATGACTATTGCTATCCACTGGTTAGTGGCATTTACGGTGTATGCGTTGTTTGCCCTGGGTTTATGGATGGTAACTCTGGGCTACTACGATGGCTGGTATCATCAGGCACCTGAAATACATAAAAGCATCGGATGCATACTGTTTGCGGTGATGTTATTTCGGGTGATTTGGCGCTTTATTTCGCCGCCCCCCAAACCCTTATTGAGTTATAGCCGTTTAACTCGGGTAAGCGCGATATTGGCGCATTTGATTTTATATATTGTCCTATTTTGTATCATGTTCAGCGGTTATTTGATCTCAACAGCAGATGGGCAACCAATCAATATATTTGGTTGGTTCAATGTCCCTGCAACACTGACCAATCTACCTGACCAGGCAGATACTGCCGGAACTGTACATCTCTATTTGGCTTGGGCAGTCGTCGTGCTTTCACTGTTGCATGGACTGGCCGCGATTAAGCACCACTTTATTGATGGTGATGTAACCCTTAAGCGGATGCTGGGACGTAGCACCGATTAACCAACTGTATTATGGAGAATTAAATATGTTTAATAAGACCCTGTTGGGCCTGGCTGTAGGTGCACTGATGTTTACCGCAGGCAGTGCCGTAGCCGCCGAATATAAAATCGATAAAGAAGGGCAGCATGCCTTTATTGAATTCAGGATTAAACATTTAGGATATAGCTGGTTATACGGCAGTTTTAATGATTTTGACGGTTCTTTCACTTTTGATGAGAAAAATCCGGCCGCTGATAAAGTTAATGTGGTGATCAATACCAATAGTGTTGATACCAACCATGCAGAGCGTGACAAACATCTGCGTAGTAAAGATTTCCTGAATGTCGGTAAATTCCCACAGGCAACGTTTGAGTCGACCGACGTTAAGAAAAATGCAGAAGGCTATTCGGTCGTGGGTAACCTGACATTAAATGGTGTCACTAAGCCGGTGACATTGGAAAGCAAGTTGACTGGTCAAGGTAGTGATCCTTGGGGCGGTTATCGTGCTGGCTTTGAAGCAAATGGTACTATCAAGCTGAAAGACTTTAATATCACCACTGATTTAGGCCCGGCATCACAGGAAGTCGAACTGATTTTGTCAGTCGAAGGTGTTCGCGCCAAATAGTCAGAGCGATACCAATACCGTCGTTGTTTGACCTAAAGGAGCCTTGTGCTCCTTTTCTTTGGGTGCTACTCCGCGCTGACTTCTGGCGTTAAATGCTAAACTAATTAATCAGATATCTTTCCAATGACTATACTTAAAAAAACGAGCCGTAGCGTGCAAGCATCATTAAAAGATTGATCTGACTCACTAGTCGTATTTAATTGTTTGTGGGGTATATATGGCCAATGTTCCCAAAAAAACGCGCACTATCAAGCCTCCCTCCTATTTAGATGCCATTATTCCGATGTTGTCGTTGGTGTTACTCGTCGGCGCATCTGTCGCTCTGTTTGGCCTAAATGCCGTCAATGGACCATTACAGGTCGCGCTTATTCTTTGCACCATGATTACCGCTGTAATCATTATGAAGAATGGTCATGTATGGGAGGATATTGCCCAATCCACGCGTAAGGGAATATCAACAGTGGTTGGCGCGATATTTATCTTACTTGCTGTTGGTGCATTAATTGGGACCTGGAACATGTCGGGGACGATACCGACTTTAGTTTATTACGGCATTATTCTGATTACACCAAATTGGTTTTTCCCCATTACATTTCTTGTTTGTGTCGGGGTTTCTCTAAGTATTGGCAGCTCCTGGACAACGGCGGGAACCATTGGGGTAGGGTTGGTTGGGTTATCCAATATGATTGGTGTCTCACCAGAGATAACCGCAGGTGCCGTGATTTCTGGTGCCTATGTGGGTGACAAAATCTCGCCATTATCCGAAAGTACTGTGTTGGCCGCACAGTTGAATGGTGTTGAATTGTATCGCCATATACAGGCACAACTTTGGACCACAATTCCTGCCGCATTGGTTGCTTTGGTAGCATTCATCATATTGGGTATCAATCAACAAGCCAGCTTTGATGCCACAATTACGCACGCCGAATTAGCCCGATTTGATGAGTTATTCAACATTACGCCGTGGAATTTACTGCCACTGGTATTCTTGCTTGGATTATCCGTCGGTAAAGTCCCGGCACCGTTGGCCATTATTAGCGCGGCGTTATTGGCTGGTGTGATGGCAGCATTTATTCAGCCGCAGGCCATTGCGCGCTTTATTGCTGAACCTGATACCGCGTTACCCATTGCTGCGGTGAAGGGCGTTTGGTTGGCGATGGCTAATGGTTTTCAGGAGAACTCCGGTATTCCACAGATGGATGCATTGTTGTCGCGTGGGGGAATGGACAGCATGCTGCTGACTATCTGGTTGATTATCGGTGCAGTGACATTCGGTATTATGGTGGATGACTTTGGCCTGCTTAATAAACTGGTAACCCCGATTTTGTTGCGGGCTAAAACTGTTGGGCAACTTTTTGCTTCGGCGGTTGCTACGGCCATTGGGCTTAATATCGTCGCGGGTGATCAATATATTGCTTTATTGCTGCCAACACGGTTATTCCACGGTGAATTTGCCAAACGCGGGTTAGCACCTGAAAATCTCTCACGCCTGGTGGGGGATGCCGGTATCGTCACCTCTCCGTTGATTCCCTGGAATTCTTGCGGTGCTTATATGGCGGCGGTATTGGGTGTATCCACCATGGGCTATCTGCCATTTGCGGTATTTAATATTGCCGCGCCGATAGTCACGCTAATACTGGGTATCACCGGCTATAAGGTCCGCCGTATTGTGGTTGAGAGAGCATCATCGGTGCCACCAATAGCCAGTGATCGCCGAGAGGATGGGCTATAAACACCAGCTGTTCCTTGCTATGCCCAATATACGCCCAGTGAACTGGGCGCTTTATTGATGGTTGAGCGCTAATTGGCTTAAATATGGCCCGTCACTGATTGAATCCCTGATAATCAGTTCGGACTGAAATATATTTTCAGTTGATAAATATCCTCCGTCCAGCATTGAAATTAGCCGATTAATGACGTCATTTATCATACCGCTGACGGGGTCTTTAATACTGGATAACGATGGACTTAGAAAAGGTGCAATGGGGATATTGTCGAAGCCAATAAGAGAGACCGCTTCAGGTACGCTGATCCCTGCCTGATTTAATCTTTTCATGGCACCAATTGCCATATCATCATTGCTGGCGATAATCGCACTAAATGGTTGTTGGCTGGCTAATAACGATTCTACCGCAGTTGCACCACTGAGCGGGGTCCATTTTCCTTGAATAATAAGGTTATCGCGCAGCGGAAGAGAAAATGCATTTAATGCTTCTTTATATCCAGAAAGGCGCTCAATCGCTGTTGGTGAATCCAGTGAGCCGGTGATAAATGCAATATCCTGATGGCCCCGCTCAATGAGATATTTTGTCGCATTATAACTGGACCCTTTATGATCGCAGAAAGTACAGTGGCTGTGGTTTTTTCTTAATTTTCTGTTGACCACCATAATGGGCTGCTTATATTTATCAATAATAAGATCCATATCATCCACAGTTAAAAATCGGGGATAAATTATTATTGCGTCGCAACGTAAGTCGAGCAGGAATTGGATTGCTTCTTGTTCCTCTTCCGCGCTGTGTTTCCCGTCAACCAGCACCAGTTGACGGCCATTATTCTCTAATTTTTTGGCCGCTTGAGACAGTATTTCATTAAAGTAGTTACCATTATAAAGAGTATTGGTCACCACCAAACCAATGCATTGTGATTTATTGGTCGCCAGATTTCTTGCCAGCAAGTTTGGTCGATATCCGCTCTCTTCAATCGCTTTATATACCTGCGCTTTAGTCACTTCACTGACATAGCCTTTGCCTGACAGAACACGCGAAACAGTGGCTTTCGAGACACCTGCTTTTTTTGCCACTTCTAGCATTGTAGACATAGGTCTTTCCTACCCGTTGAAAATTATTGTCATTCTATACCTTTCGCCCTCGAAACTGCACGGCTGTTAGCAATATTCACTTACCCTATGGGCGGGTAGACATGCTGTTCCAATTGGGTTCTGGCCCATGCGCTATAGACTGGCGGCTGACTGGCAATACTCAGTTCTTTAGGCTCACAACTACTGTCGTGCACAATAACACGCCTAATTAATGCTGATCGTTATCACAAAATAAGAATTTAATTACTCCATCTATTGAATTGCAGTCAGTAATTTAAGATTCTCGTGTGGAACCGGTTACCTAGTTGCCTGATAATAACTAAAAGCAAGGGTGTATCGGCAGGTAATATTTAAATAACACTATGAATATAATAGCTAATTACCATTTATGCTGGTGAGGATAGTCCCTCTTCGATGGCAAATGGTTTGCTTAGCTCGGCGTGCGTCATTACGGGGAGTTGCTACTCATGTCAAAGAATTATGCCGCAGTATCTGCATCGATAGTCGATGCCATTGGTGGGGCGAATAACATCGCGGCGGTGACCCACTGTATGACGCGTTTACGCTTTGTGCTTAACGATGATAGTGCGGTTGATCTGGCGAAGTTGAAGTCCATCACCGGTGTGCTGGGTGTGGTGCGCAATGAAAACCAGTGTCAGGTCATTATTGGTAATAACGTTTCATATGCCTATGCTGAAGTGCTAAAACTGCTGCCGGAAGGCCTGGTAGCTGAAAATACGCTGCCGCAAAAAAATAAAATAACCTTGAAACGCATCGGCGCGGGGATCCTTGATGCGCTGATTGGCACCATGTCACCTCTGATTCCTGCCATTATCGGTGGTTCAATGGTCAAACTGTTGGCCATGATTCTGGATATGACCGGTGTTTTTGGCAAAGGCTCATCGACACTGATTATTCTCAATGTCATTGGTGACGGGGCGTTCTTCTTCCTTCCGGTTATGGTTGCTGCTTCTGCCGCACTCAAATTTAAAACCAATATGTCACTGGCTATCGCCATTGCCGGGGTGTTGGTTCATCCCGCCTTTATTGATTTAATGGCCAAAGCTGCACAAGGCCAACAAGTTGAGTTTATGGGCATTTCGGTCACGGCGGTGAAGTATACCTATACCGTTATTCCGGCATTATGTATGACCTGGCTGCTATCTTATATTGAAAGATGGGTGGATCGCATTACACCGGCGGTGACCAAAAACTTCCTTAAACCAATGTTAATTGTGCTGATTTCCGCGCCTATTGCCATCATGTTTATTGGCCCTCTGGGAATTTGGATCGGCAGCGGTATTTCTTCGTTAGTGTACACCGTTCATGACTATCTGGGCTGGCTCTCGGTAGCGATTATGGGGGCACTCTGGCCTTTATTGGTTATGACCGGCATGCACCGTGTCTTTACCCCAACCATTATTCAGACCATTGCGGAGACCGGCAAAGAGGGCATGGTTATGCCATCAGAGATTGGCGCTAATCTTTCACTGGGTGGCTCATCGTTGGCTGTCGCATGGCGAACCAAAAACCCGGAATTGCGCCAAACGGCGCTGGCTGCTGCCGCATCAGCGATTGTCGCGGGTATCTCTGAACCGGCACTTTATGGGGTGGCATTGCGTCTTAAACGCCCGCTGATCGCCAGTCTTATTAGTGGTTTTATTTGTGGTGCAGTCGCCGGAATCGGTGGGCTGGCAAGTCATTCGATGGCGTCCCCTGGATTATTTACCAGTGTCCAGTTCTTCGATCCGGCCAATCCAATGAGTATCGTATGGGTGTTTGGTGTGATGATTCTGGCCATCGTGATTTCGTTTATTACCACGCTGTTGCTGGGTTTTGAAGATATCCCGGTTGAAAATAGCGAAAGTGATACCGCCCATTCTGCTGTTGCGCCAAGCGCAGTAAAAATTAACTAAATACGAGGTATGTAATGCCAGTATCAACATTTCCCGACGGTTTCTTATGGGGCGGCGCATTAGCCGCAAACCAGGCCGAAGGTGCTTGCTTTGAAGGTGGAAAAGGGCTGACGACGGTTGATATGATCCCTCATGGACCACACCGTTTGGCAGTAAAACTGGGGCAGGAGAAGCGTTTTACCCTAAGAGATGATGAGTTTTATCCCAGTCATCAAGCGATCGATTTCTATCATCGTTATAAAGATGATATCGCGTTAATGGCTGAAATGGGGTTCACCGTATTTCGTACCTCAATCGCATGGAGTCGGATTTACCCTAACGGTGATGAGTTAACCCCGAATGCGCAGGGCATTGCATTTTACCGCGACCTTTTTGCCGAGTGTAAAAAGTACAATATTGAGCCACTGGTGACGCTGTGCCACTTTGATGTTCCCATGCATCTGGTCACAGAATACGGCTCGTGGCGTAACCGGAAGATGGTTGATTTCTTCGCTCGTTATGCGCGCACATGTTTTACGGCGTTTGATGGATTAGTTAAGTACTGGCTCACTTTTAACGAAATTAATATCCTGCTGCACAGTCCGTTCTCTGGCGCCGGGCTGGTGTTTGAGCAACAGGAAAATCAGGAGCAAGTAAAGTATCAGGCTGCTCATCATGAGTTGCTTGCCAGTGCCTTGGCGACAAAAATTGCCCATGAGGTTAATCCGAATAATCAGGTGGGGTGCATGCTGGCGGGGGGGAACTTTTATCCGCGCACTTGTAAACCCGAGGATGTGTGGGCCGCGCTGGAGAAAGACCGTGAAAATCTGTTTTTCATTGATGTACAGGCCCGAGGTGCTTATCCGGCTTATACCAAACGGCTTTTCAGGGAGAAAGGGATTTCAATTGTTACTGAAACGGGTGACGACGAGATACTCAAGCATACAGTGGATTTTGTCTCCTTTAGTTATTATGCCTCCCGCTGTGCGTCGGCCGATATGAACGACCATAACAGCAGTGCGGCGAATATCGTAAAATCGCTGAAAAATCCTCACATTGAGGCCAGTGAATGGGGGTGGGGTATTGATCCTTTAGGTTTACGCATCACCATGAATATGATGTACGACCGCTATCAGAAACCACTATTTTTGGTTGAGAATGGGTTAGGTGCCAAGGATGAAATTAACCCGCAAGGCGAGATTGAAGATGATTATCGCATCAGTTATTTGCGTGAGCATATCAAAGCTATGGGGGAGGCCATTGTTGATGGCATTCCGGTAATGGGTTATACCTCATGGGGTTGTATTGATCTGGTTTCTGCTTCTACCGGTGAAATGAGCAAGCGCTATGGTTTTGTTTATGTTGACCGTGATGATCAGGGCAAGGGCTCTTTAGCCCGTAAGAGAAAGAAATCCTTTTATTGGTACAAAAAAGTTATTGCCAGTAACGGTGCCGATTTGGATTAAGTCATCTGCCGGGATATCGTCTATAGCCGATATCCCCAGTGGATAAATATAGTCGGGAGCGGGTCCATTTTCTCCTTATGACGTATTACCCGGCACTATCATTACTATCGTGCGGGCCTTTCTTCAGATGAATCATGAAATCGGTAAATGCGGTGCGCAGCGGTGCAAACAGCGGGTGTTTACGGTTCTCCAGCATCGTTTCTGAAAACAGTTTCAGCCCGAGAGCAAATGCTGCGGTTTTCTCTTTGCCGAAGTCTATATCTTCCCGCATTTGTAACCGTTCGATGATGCCGAGGATCTCGTCATGATTCTCGGCTTCGAACGTTAGCGGGGCTTTCTCAATAGCGTCACCTTTGCGGTCGGTCAGCGGCTCAATGGTGATGCGATAACGATATCCCGGCATCAGCTTTTCTCCTGATCTTTTTCATCAGTTGTAGCCGAAGGCGGTGCTAACTCTTTTTCAATCACTTCTACCGCCGCCAGTAGTGCGGCGTTAATGCGTAAAACCTGCTCTGGTGCGACATCAGAACGCATCATACTGCTACGTAGAATGTGGCGTAAGCGATGCATAGCATCAGAAATACCTTCTGCCAGATTCCCTTCTGGCCGGCGATTTACCTGTGCCAAGCGGGAGAAAATCACATCCACCATCTGTTGATTTTGTTGTAATTCAACTTTACCGGCATCAGTGATCTGGTAGCTTTTACGGCCATTACCGGTTGCCACTGGCGTGACAAAATCTTGCTCTTCTAGCAGGGTTAGCGTTGGGTAGATAACCCCAGGGCTTGGAACATAGAGCCCGGAGGACGCCTCTTCAATTGCCTTAATCAGCTCGTAACCGTGGCTCGGTTTTTTATCAACCAGCGCTAAGAGGACGATGCGCAAATCCCCATGTTCGAACAAGCGATGCATTTTATCACCGCGACCACGCCTGCTGCCCCTTACTGCTTCAGCGCCTTCAGCGGTTATATGATGACGACCTCCGCGATGCATCCTTTCGCCACAGTGGCGCTGCCCTTCATGGTGTTCGCCGCCCTGATGATGACCACGTTTTGAAAAACCAAACATAATGACTCTCCTTTAGATATATCTAAACAATTTAGATATATCTAATTTAGATCGATATATCTAAATTGACAAGCAGAGAGTGATAAATAGTGAGTTTTATGGGTAAAAATAGAGGAGATTTGTACTCTATTTATTGATATATATGATAAATATTTATTATATGCCAGCGAGGAATAAAGTGAAGATAAAGTCCATATAGTGAGGGGAATGGGTTGGCTGGTGATGTTTTATCTGGAGTAAATGAGCTAAAAACTCTGTGTGTTTCCACTGCTGGTAGTCGTTAGGCAATTTTTGTTTTAGTGTTTCAACCTTGATTGTTCATTCTTTGTACTGAGCTTCAAAGTAGGGAGCGTAAGCAGTCTACCCAGTTCGATTCTCTGGAAAATCCATATTGTTTAGTCTTTGTCGATATCGTTGTTTTAACAGGGTTTTATAGACTTGGTGGGATGTGCTGAGAAGTGCTAATGGTGTCCCCGACTGGAATCGAACCAGTAACTAGCCCTTAGGAGGGGCTTGTTATATCCGTTTAACTACGGGGACCCGGACATTGGCAGAGTGACTGCCGCTGAAGTGTACTGCCGAGCATTATACGCATTTTTATCCAGATAATAAGCGGTTAGCTGGCTGTTTGGTTACTCTGTCACCAACTTAGAGTGATTAAGTGATAGTAATAACCGAAAAACGATGTTTATCGGCACAGTTGTAGCTATCTAGCCTTATAACTGTTTTTTTGCCGTAAGCCATTAACAACATCGAGTATCAGGCTGACGTGAGAAGTGAATAAGTTAATTTGAATAGGTTAATTAAGGACACGAGGCTGTCGCCACTCGTGTCCAGTAAACTCAGCAACCAACGGCAATCCCCCCAGAGGCTACATTTCTATTTGGGGGTAACTCATTGATTAAAATATCAACTCTTCTTAACGAACTCTGATTTCAACTTCATTGGACCAAACCCATCAATTTTACAATCGATATTGTGATCCCCTTCAACCAGGCGGATGCCTTTCACTTTGGTGCCAATTTTCAGCGTTGAAGAACTGCCTTTTACTTTTAGGTCTTTAACAACAGTTACTGAGTCACCGTCAGCCAACAAATTACCGTTGGCATCGCGCACCACCAGGTCGTCTTGGCCGGTGGCTGAAGGGCTATTTTCCGACCACTCATGACCACATTCCGGGCAATTCAGTTGTTCACCTTCTTGCCATGTAAATTCAGAACTACATTTTGGACAGTTTGGTAAATCCGGCACGTTAACCTCTTGAAATTAAATTGAATAAATATAAAAAAGTGACAAATAAAAGTCTGCTATATTGATGTTCACATATTTTACACTTTTTACCGCATTAAAGAATAGCCAAGTGGCCAGTAACCCAGGTAAATAATTACGGGTGTATCGGTGTAGCTATCTTTGAATCCTGCCACGTCATGGCATTTTTTATGGTTTAGATGATATAAGGATGATTGGCTGAACTAAGGGGATTTTATTAAAAATTGTCGGTATACCCTGTTACCACCTGTTAGTGGAACAGTGATAACTGAATCCCGCTTACTTTTGCCCTAAGCGCCGATGTTGTTCAAGTTCATAGTCGATAAAAGCATTGATCATCGTCCGGTAAACTTTCTCTATGATCTCTTCTGCTAATCCCGCTTTGCTGGCTTCTGCTGTGACACGATCTATTACCATCTGCACCCGATCTGGCGCCCGTACTGCGTTCTGATCCTGCTTAAATGCGGCGGCCGCTTTTACACATTGGCTCCGTTGCGCGATTAACGCGACAATTTGCGAATCTATGCCATCAATAGCCGCTCTGATATCCTCGATCGAAGAGAAATGCATTAGTTGTACCTCTTTGCTAGTACGAAATTATCACGTTAACACAGTGGTTAAGTTGGTGCTATTCAGAGGGGGGCGGAGTGTCTTTGGCTGCCTTATCACCATTTTTCGGTTGATGGGTCATATCACTGCGGATCTGCGCATGGCTTATCAGGGCAAAAATAAAAGTACCGCCGATAATGTTGCCTGCCAATGTTGGAATCGCGAATGGATAAATAAATTGCTGCCAGGGTAATGAGCCATTAAATACCAGATAGAAGATTTCGACCGAACCAACCACAATATGGGTAAGGTCGCATAGCGCCACTAAATAGGTCATCAGGAAAATGACCCAGATCTTAGCGCCTCCTGCTGATGGCATCATCCATACCATAGTGGCAATGATCCAACCGGAAAATATGCCGTTAGCAAACATCTCAGATGGCGAATTCTCCATCACCCCTTGTGCCAGAGTGACAAATGATGCGCGGGTCGACTCATCAAACACCGGCATATGGATAAAGGAATAGGCCGCAATTCCTGTACCGATAAGGTTGCCCAGTAGTACCAACCCCCATAGGCGAAATAACAGAAGAAAGTTTTGCCCACTCGGTTTTTGCATGATGGGCAGTACCGCGGTCACGGTATTTTCGGTAAATAGCTGTTGGCGGGCCATAATGACAATAATAAAACCAAAGGTATAACCGACATTCTCCAGCAGGAAACTTGCCGGTGAGTCAGGTAGTTTTGCGTGAAAAATGCCTTTGGCAATAAGCGATGCCCCCATTGAAAGGCCGGCAGCAATGGCAGACCACAGCAGTGCAAAGCTGTCGCGCTCTAACTCTTTTTGCCCCTCGAGGCGGATCAATTCATGGATTGCGGCTGCTTTTGAGGGAAGTTCCTTCTCATTTATTTCTATCTCTTTTCCCTGCTTTTGTTCCTCACTTTCCACTTTCAATTCACCCTTATTCTGCGACAGTTTTTCATCATTCATAGGGATTTCCCAGTTGGTAGATAAATAATTGTGGTGGTTGGAACACAAAAAATAAGGGAAGGTCGACATAATAAGCGTAGTCGCTATTTATTATTCGCGGGCTAATGGTGAGTTGTTAGTGTGTCTTTGTTGGGCGGAGTAAAATAGCCATCAGAAGAGGGAGAAAAGTAACCCAACGTTAATGTTGTTGGTTTTTTCTACAGAAATTTGATCTTATACCGAATAATACCTCTATAAGGGTAGGGTCAGGGTTAGGCCCACGCTACGTAAGGATTAAGCCTTATGTTATCATTCAGTTTTCCTGAAACAACAATCCTACGGTGGAAACCAATCCTTCATGTTGGAAGCTAAAAACCTGACCTGCATCCGAGATGAGCGAAGCTTGTTCCAACAGTTAAGCTTTTGTGTGGCTGCTGGGGAGATAGTGCAGGTCGAGGGGCAAAATGGTGCAGGTAAAACCAGTCTGTTGCGGATTTTAGCCGGACTGGCCGATGCAGATGAAGGGCAGGTGAGCTGGTTGGGGGCGAATATTCGCCGAGATCGCGCTAAGTATCATCAGGATTTATTGTTTTTAGGCCATCAACCGGGGGTTAAGTCGGTACTGACGCCTTTTGAAAATCTGGCGTTTTATCAGTCGGTGTTACAAAAGGTCGATAGCGCCGCAATCTGGCAGGCTTTGTCTCAGGTCGGGTTGGTGGGTTATGAGGATTTACCGGTATCTCAATTATCGGCTGGGCAGCAACGGCGCGTGGCCTTGGCCCGTTTGTGGTTGAGCAAGGCTCCACTATGGATTCTGGATGAACCGTTGACCGCGATTGATAAGCAGGGGGTTGCTACCCTGTTAGATCTGTTTGTTGAACATGCAGCTAACGGTGGCATGGTACTGCTTACCACACATCAGGATCTGAACGGTGTTGGTCAGAGTGTGCGTAAAATCCGTTTAACCAACACGCAGGAGAATTAATGTTTATCAGCGTGTTGCGTCGTGAATTAAAAATAGCCTTTAGAAAAGGGGCAGAGATAGTTAACCCGCTCTGGTTTTTTCTGATTGTCATCACGCTGTTTCCGTTAGGGATAGGCCCAGAACCGCAATTATTGGCGCGTATTGCTCCGGGGATTGTCTGGGTGGCGGCATTGCTTGCATCGTTACTCTCTTTGGAGCGGCTATTTCGCGATGATTTCTACGATGGTTCCCTTGAACAGTTGTTGTTGTTACCCGCGCCACTGGCACTCACGGTGTTAGGCAAAGTGTGTGCTCACTGGGTCGTTACCGGATTACCCTTGCTTATTTTATCTCCGCTGGTCGCTCTCTTGCTGTCTCTTGATAGTAATACCGCGATTGCCATGGCGCTCACGCTGCTGTTGGGGACGCCAACCTTAAGTTTTATCGGGGCTATTGGTGTGGCACTGACGGTGGGGTTACGCAAGGGAGGGGTGCTGCTGAGTTTATTGGTGTTGCCGCTGTATATCCCGGTGCTGATATTTGCTACTGCGGCCATTGATGCGGCTTCTATGTCACTGCCGATTGATGGGTATCTGGCGATTTTGGGGGCAATGCTCGCGGGGAGTGTAACACTTGCGCCTTTTGCCACCGCCGCTGCATTGAGAGTGAGTGTGCACTAGCAGTTGAATGCCACTCAGAAGGTAACAATTTCTTAAAAGAAATCTGTAGTTAAAATATAATAATTTTCAGAAGCTTAAGCACGGTAGCCAACGCAGTCAGAGCAGATTGTGCGCCGTACCCTGCGCCGGCATTGCCACTGAGTGATGCCTGTCCAATTTTACTGTGAGCAATGAAAAATGTGGAAATGGTTTCATCAATTCGCTAAACCCGAGCGGCTCTATACGCTGTGTGGTCGGTTTGTCCCGTGGCTGGGTATTGCCGCTGTGGTCTGTTTGATGGTGGGCTGGGTGTGGGGATTTGGTTTCGCCCCCTCTGATTATCAGCAAGGCAACAGTTTCCGTATCATTTACTTGCATGTCCCGGCGGCGATCTGGTCGATGGGGATCTATATGTCGATGGCGATTGCGGCACTTGTCGGCCTGGTCTGGCAAATGAAAATGTCTGATAACGTCGTCGCCGCCATGGCGCCGGTCGGCGCGGTGTTTACCTTTATTGCCTTGGTCACCGGTTCTACTTGGGGTAAACCGATGTGGGGAACCTGGTGGATTTGGGATGCGCGATTGACCTCTGAGTTAGTGTTGCTATTCCTCTATCTTGGCGTGATTGCGCTGTATAACGCATTTGACGACCGCAAGTTGGCTGGGCGGGCTGCGGGTATTTTGGTGCTGGTCGGTGTGGTCAATATTCCAATCATTCATTTCTCCGTGGTGTGGTGGAACACCTTGCATCAAGGTTCCACCAACATGCAGCAAAGCATTGATCCAAGTATGCGTTCACCGTTGCGTTGGGCGATTTTTGGCTATTTGTTGTGCTTTATTACTCTGACATTAATGCGCCTGCGCAACTTGATTTTGCAGCAAGAGCGCCATCGCCCTTGGGTAAGCGCCCTATTGCGTAAGGAGCCACGTCTATGAGTCCGGCCTTTAACTCTTGGGCGGCATTTTTCGCCATGGGCGGCTATGCCTTTTATGTCTGGCTGGCGGCGGCGGTTACTTTGCTGTCTCTGCTTAGTTTGTGGGGACATACGCTGTGGCAGCACAAACAATTATTAGCGGATATTCAGCGTCGTCAGGCGCGGGAGCTGCGCATTCGGCAGGCAAATCAGACTCAGCATTCCGCCCGTTCGCAGGAGAAACAGCAGTGAACCCACGTAGAAAAAGTCGGCTCTATCTGGCGATGGTGGTTTTGATCGGTATCGGTCTGACCACCACTCTGGTGTTGTACGCACTGCGTGCCAATATCGATCTGTTCTATACCCCTGGCGAAATCTTGCAGGGTAAAGGGGAGCGCCACGAGAAGCCGGAAATAGGTCAGCGTTTACGTATCGGCGGCATGGTGATGCCGGGGTCGGTGAAACGTGATGATAAGACGCTGGAAATGAGTTTCAAGGTTTATGATGCGCGCGGCGCAATCACCGTCACTTATACCGGTATTTTACCGGACCTGTTCCGCGAGGGGCAGGGGGTGGTAGCGCAAGGTGTATTCGCTGAGGGCAATACGGTAAATGCGAAAGAAGTGCTGGCAAAGCATGATGAAAAATACACACCACCAGAAGTGAAAGAGGCGATGAAGGAAAACCACACCCGCCCAGCGGAGGCTTACAGTAGCACTAAGCGTGAGGGTAATGCCTCATGATGCCTGAAATGGGGAGTTTTCTGTTATGCCTGGCACTGGCTATCTCGCTATTGCTGAGTTTGTATCCGCAATGGGGCGCTGCGCGTCAAGATGCCCGTATGATGGCGGTTGGCAGACCCTTGACGTACGGTATGTTCGCTACCATCGCGCTGTCATTTATATGTCTGGTGTATGCGTTTGTGGTGAATGATTTCACTGTCTCCTATGTGGCGGCGAACTCAAATTCACACCTGCCAGTTTATTATCGTATTGCGGCGACCTGGGGCGCACATGAGGGATCGCTGCTGCTGTGGGTGTTGCTGCTAAGTTGCTGGTCGCTGGCCGTTGCGCTCTTTAGCCGTTCAATGCCGGATGATGCGGTAGCCCGAGTGCTGTCGGTGCTGGGGATGATTACCGGCGGTTTCCTGCTGTTTATTATTCTGACGTCAAATCCGTTTACCCGCACCTTGCCGGACTTCCCAATTGACGGTAATGATTTAAATCCGTTGTTGCAGGATGTCGGGTTGATTTTCCATCCGCCACTGCTTTATATGGGTTATGTGGGGTTCTCGGTAGCTTTTGCTTTCGCGATAGCTTCCTTAATGGCTGGCCGACTTGATAGTGCTTGGGCGCGCTGGTCACGGCCGTGGACTCAAGCGGCATGGGTGTTCCTGACCATGGGGATCGTGCTCGGTTCGGCGTGGGCCTATTATGAATTAGGCTGGGGCGGCTGGTGGTTCTGGGATCCGGTTGAGAATGCCTCGTTTATGCCTTGGCTGGCAGGTACGGCGTTAATTCACTCACTGGCGGTGACCGAAAAACGTGGCACATTCAAAGCGTGGACGGTATTGCTGGCGATTACGGCATTCTCTCTATGCCTAATGGGCACCTTCCTGGTGCGTTCCGGCGTATTGGTTTCGGTACACTCTTTTGCCTCTGATCCGGCTCGTGGCATGTTTATTCTGGCTTATCTGGTGATTGTTATCGGTGGCTCATTGCTACTGTATGCAGTTAAAGGCGCACAAGTGCGCAGCCGTACTCAGCATGAGGTGTTCTCACGCGAGACTTTCCTGCTCGGTAATAATGTGCTGCTGATTGCCGCAATGTTGGTGGTGCTTCTGGGTACTTTGTTGCCATTGGTACACAAGCAACTGGGACTGGGCAGTATTTCAATCGGCGAACCGTTCTTTAATACCATGTTTACCTGGTTGATGGCCCCAATGGCACTGCTGATGGGGATTGGGCCGTTAGTGCGTTGGCGTCGTGATGAGCCGAGTAAACTCTGGAAACGCCTCAGTGTGGCTCTGGTCATCACCTTGCTGCTGTCGATATTGATACCCTGGCTGCTGCAAGACACTATTGCCGGTATGACCGTGGTCGGTTTGATGATGTCTATCTGGGTCATTATCCTGACATTGATGGAGTTGCATGAGCGAGCAACTCACCGCCATGGTTTTTGGCGTGGTTTAACGCACTTATCTCGCAGTCATTGGGGCATGGTGTTGGGGCATTTGGGTGTGGCGGTGACGGTGATCGGTATTGCCTTTAGCCAAAATTACAGTGTTGAGCGTGATGTGCGCATGAAGGCTGGTGATAGCATCGATATTCACGATTATCACTTCGTGTTCCGCGATGTTCACGATATCAAAGGATCGAACTATACCGGCGGTGTTGGCATTATTGATGTCACCCGTCATGGTAAACCTGAAGCCACCTTACATGCGGAGAAACGTTATTACAGTGTGGCCCGTTCTATGATGACTGAAGCCGCTATTGATGGTGGCTTCAGCCGTGATCTCTACGCCGCACTGGGTGAAGAACTGGATGACGGGTCATGGGCGGTGCGCTTGTATTACAAACCCTTTGTCCGCTGGATCTGGTTCGGTGGGGTATTTATGGCTATCGGCGGCATCTTCTGCATGCTTGATCCGCGCTATCGGATGAGCAAAAAGTTAAAGCGCAGTGCTGCATCGGAGGCTGAATAATGAAATCTCACTTTTCATTCAATAAGCTGATGTTTATTCCGCTGGTACTGTTTTTACTGCTAGTTGTGGCCTTTTTAGTGCAATTGACTCGCAATGCTAATGGCGAGGATCCGACGATGTTGGAGTCAGCGCTGATTGGTAAACCGGTGCCAACGTTCAAGCTTGAATCGCTTGAGCAACCGGGGAAAACCTTTGATCAGGCAGTATTACATGATGGTAAGCCGATGTTACTTAATGTCTGGGCAACCTGGTGTCCGACCTGCCGCGCTGAGCATCAATATCTGAATAAGCTGGCGGCACAAGGCATCCGTGTGGTGGGTTTGAACTATAAAGATGATCGTGTCAAAGCGGTGCAGTGGCTCAATGCGCTGGGTAATCCTTACGCGCTGAGTTTGTATGATGGTGATGGCATGTTAGGGCTGGATCTGGGGGTTTATGGTGCGCCGGAAACTTTTCTGATCGACGGGCAGGGAATTATCCGTTATCGCCATGCCGGTGATCTGAACGATCGCGTCTGGCTGCAAGAAATTCTGCCGTTGTATAAGAAGTATCAGGGGGGCGCATGAGATTACTAAGCCTGATCTTCGGCCTTATGCTGAGTTGGAGTCTGTTTGCCGCCATCGATACCTACACCTTTAAATCTGAGGCACAAGAGCAGCAGTATCGTGAACTGACCGAACAACTGCGCTGCCCTAAATGTCAGAACAACAGCATTGCCGACTCCAATGCGATTATTGCTGCTGATATGCGCGCCAAAGTGTATGAACTGATGCAGCAGGGTAATTCCAAACAGCAAGTCATTGACTATATGGTGGCCCGCTACGGCAACTTCGTCACTTACGAGCCGCCGGTGACGGCTGCAACGCTGATTCTGTGGGTGGGGCCGGCTCTGTTTGTGCTATTTGGGGCCGTAGTGGTGATATTACGTGCACGGCGACGAGTGGAGAAAGAGACCCCACTGTCGGCGCAGGAACAGCAACGGTTACACCATCTGCTCGCCGAACATGCTCGCGGTGTGGAAAAATCGACGGTGGTGCAACACAGCATCCCGACTAAACACGCGAAGACAAACAGGAAACAACCATAATGGCTTTTTGGCTGATAGTGATCATTTTGCTGGCGGTCGCGGGTGCCTTGTTGGTTATACCTGCCATGCGGCAAGACACGGATTCACCGACGACCACCCGGGATGAATTGAACAAGGCTATTTATCAGGATCGGTTATCTGAACTGGCAGAAGATGAAGCGCAAGGCGTGGTAGAACAGCGACCTGAACTGATTCAGGAACTGCAACAAAACCTACTGACAGATATCCCCCAACAACCGGATGAGGAGATAAGCCCGATTAACCGCTGGGTGTTACTGCCCGGGGTGGTGATACTGGTGGTGGTCGCCGTGGGGTTATACCTAAAAACCGGTGGTTTGGCTCAGGTGCAGGCATGGCATCAGGTTGTTGCACAAATGCCTGAATTACGTGCCAGAGTTGCCAATGAGCGGGCGGAGCCTTTGAGTATGGAAGAGGTCGCACGTTTAGGGCTGGGCTTGCGTACTTCTTTGCAGCAAGATATTGCTAACGTCAATGATTGGATGATGCTTGGCCGGGTGGGGATGGCACTGAATAATGCCACTACCGCAACCCAAGCTTTTGCTAAAGCTTATCAGCTTGCGCCCGATAATGAAGATGTCAGACTCGGTTATGCTGAGGTGCTGACACGTTCCAACGATCCACAAGATAATCAGCTGGCAACTCAGATGTTGCGAACGATGGTTGGACAGGATCATACCAATCTGCGCGCCATGAGTTTATTAGCTTTTAATGCTTTTGAGCAGGGTGACTTTAAACAAGCCATTGGTGCATGGGAAGTTATGCTAAAATTGCTGCCTGCTGGCGATTCCCGCATAGAAGTGATAAAACGCAGTATCCAGCAAGCCAAATCACAGGCTGGGCAGGAAACAGCTACACTGGGAATAGAGGTTTCACTCTCCTCTGATGCCGCTCAGAAATTACCTCAGCAGGGAACCCTGATTATATCGGTAACCGATGGAGCAAACCCGGTACCGGTTGCCGTCAAACAACTGCCTGTGAGCCGATTCCCGTTATTAGTAACGTTGGATGACAGTAATGCAATGATGCCAGAGCGTTTGCTCTCTTCGTTGTCTCAGGTGAAAGTGCGGGCACGTCTCTCGCAAGATGGTACGGCCAATCCGCAATCGGGTGACTGGTTTGGTGAGAGCAGCGTGCAGAGTTTCGGTGGGACAGCAAAGCCACAAACAATTAATGTACAGATAAACAAACAGATCCCTTAAGCGTAAGGGGCTGGACAGAATTTCATGGAGAAGATTATGAACTACCGCCTGACTGTGCTGGCTTTTGCCACCGTGCTATTAGTAGGGTGTGCCAGTAGCTCGCCGGATCATATGGAGCAGGGCCGCTCAGATCCGCTGGAAGGTTTTAACCGGGCAATGTTCAATTTTAACTATGAGGTTCTTGATCCTTACGTGGTGCGCCCGGTAGCCGTAGTTTGGCGTGATTACGTGCCACAACCTGCACGTAACGGCACAAGTAACTTCCTGAGTAACCTTGAAGAGCCAGCCAGTATGGTCAACAGCTTCTTGGTGGGTGACCCGTATAATGGCATGAAGCACTTTAACCGCTTCTTCCTGAATACTATTTTGGGCATGGGTGGCTTGATAGATGTGGCGAGTATGGCTAACCCTAAGCTGGCTAAACAAGTCCCTCACCGCTTTGGCAGTACACTGGGCCATTATAATGTTGGTTA
This sequence comes from Yersinia sp. 2541 StPb PI, assembly GCF_052217145.1. NCBI lineage: Bacteria > Pseudomonadati > Pseudomonadota > Gammaproteobacteria > Enterobacterales > Yersiniaceae > Yersinia > Yersinia sp. 2541 StPb PI. The sequence continues at coordinate 1,429,768 of NZ_JAZGQB010000001.1, forward strand.
CGGCCCGTATGTAGTGTTACCGGGCTATGGCAGCTTCACCATTCGTGAGGATGGGGGGAATGCGGCTGATTACGTTTATCCGGTGTTGAGCTATCTCACGTTCTGGATGTCGGCAGGTAAATGGATGGTAGAAGGGATTGAAACCCGTGCTCAGCTATTGGATTCCGATGGGTTGCTGCGTAACTCGTCAGATCCTTATCTGATGGTGCGCGATGCCTACTTCCAACGTCATGATTTCCTGGCGAACGGCGGGCAGTTGAAACCGGAAGTCAATTCGAATGCACAAGCTATTCAGGGTGATTTGGACAGTATCGATTCAGCCAACTGATTCTGATACCTGATTCGAATAATAAAAAAGCGCCGAAAGGCGCTTTTTTATGGGCAAAGGAATTGCCAGTATCCGCTGATTAGAACGCGTAGTTAAAGTTCACGCCGTACAGCAGTGCCGTACCTTTAGAGTCGAACTGATAAGTAGTGCCGCCCACTGCCGCTGGTGTTTTTTCAGTAATATGCACGCTTTGGCCATGCATATAGGAAATACCAACATCCACTGAGGCATCTTTGTTGAAGGCGTAGGTAGTACCCGCACTGATCCAGAAACGGTCTTGGTCTGGAATTGAGATAGTGCGGTTATCTGCCGGAACCGGGCTGTCATCGAAGGCAATACCGGTACGGAAGGTCCAATTATCATCGTGATAATAAGTGGTACCCAGCGCGATACGGTAAGCATCATGGAAGCCTTCATGTTTTTCAAACAGTGTCTGGCCATTAGTGCCGGTTGCTTTCAGTTCTTGGAACTGACTCCAACTGGTGTAGGCCATGCTGTAGTGAATGGCCCACTGTGGTGCCACTTTGTTATAGCCGGACACTTCCCAGACTTCTGGTAGGTTCAGAGTTAAAGCACCCGGGATCGTATTACCGCCAGTGCCTCTTGGTGGTGGCAGTTGGTTGCTGAAATCGCCATCAAAGTCGATTTTCACTTTTGAGCGGTAAGTGAAGCTATAACGGTTTTCCTTATCAACTTCATACAGCACGCCCGCATTCCAACCATACCCCCACTCTTTACCTTCCATACGGGTAACTTCGGTATTAGCAGGGCGACCCGATAACGGACCAACTTCACCGAGATGGCGTACAATCTTCGCATCGGCGTACACTGCATTAAAGCCCAGGCCGAAACTGAAGTTTTCATTCAGGCGATACGCGGTACTCAGGTTCAGGTTGGCGGTTTTCAGATCAGTCTGACCGCCAAGGGAACCCGCAGGATAGTCGTCATTGAATTCAGTAGCCAAACCGTAGTTTGAGGTACCAGAGGCACCAATTGCCCATTGCTCATTCAGTGGCATAATAAAGTGGATATTTGGGATCCACTCTGAAGGCGCGATGTTATTGGCATCGGTACTTCTGCCTGAAATGGGGGATGTCCCACTAATATTGACGTCAGGATCAACATAAACAAAGCCGCCAGAGAAAGAAGGGCGGTCGAACAAAGTCATTGCTGCGGGGTTACGGCTACCAACTGATGCGTTGTCGGCAACGGCGCCTTCACCAGAGAAAGAACGCCCCAATGCAGCGGCTGAATATTCATTCAACTGGAAGCCAGCCGCAGAAACGTTCGACGATATGATTGCCACTGCAGCTGCCAGAGCTGATCGGGTAAACAGGTTTTTCTGGTTCATGACCAAAACCTCATTGTTTTAATTAATGTTACACACCGTAACAAGAGAATGCGGGATTGTAGGGTCCGTTATCGGTCAGACAAAGCAGACCAGTGGCTGAAGTATAGGTCCGACCTGTGTCAGTGTTGCAAGTATGTTTTGGGATTTGTTCAGTTTTGATTGCAAAAAATAGACGCAGTTAACAAAAAACTCACAATTTAGTATCAATTATTACATTATCAATGAATGAGCATACAATTTGACTGTGACCTTTATCACTTAATAAGCCTATAAACAGTAAGTCCTAGTGCCAAGTGACCGACGGTAGTAAAATAATGACAGAGAAAATATTTTTTTTGCGCCATGCCTTTTTGTGCTATTTGCACTAACGAATTGGCAATTTGCACCTATTTTGAAATGTCCGTTGAGGAGAATTGAAGATGTCAGATGCAATTAATCGCTGTAGTGCGGAAGAAACTGCTGCCTGCTGCTGTATAGATGTTGGTACTATAATGGATAATACTGATTGCACGGCCTCTTACAGTTGTGTGTTTGACAACCGTACTGAAGCTGAAGCGATGCTGAAATCGCTGACCGAAAAAGCGCGTGCTGTTGAGTCAGAACCTTGCTTGATTGAGCATAAATTGGAAGAGAAGGACGGCGGTGTTTGTTTAACCATCGACTTTACTTTTGCCTGCCAGGCAGAAACCATGATTTTCCAGCTGGGTCTGCGTTAATTCATGCCGGTAGTCACCGCAACTCAGGTAAGTTGAACCGATCTCTAACGCGAAGCCTTTTGCTTCGCGTTTATTTTTGTCTAATTTCCTCTGTAAATTTATTGCGTTAGATTCATCATTCTTCCCCATCCCCAATTCATCTTTCCCACGATTTTGTCGCTAAAAGTTGCTCCTGCTCTCACTTTCCTGTTCTGTAGGTTTACCAAATGTAAATTTTTGGTTAAAAATAATTAGATCAGGTCAGACCTGTTATTTGTTATGCTTAACTAAAAGCCACTCTATTTATCAGGAGCGTTTATGAGTAAGCCATTACCGCTAGTGACGCGCCAGGGCGATCGCATTGCAATCGTCAGCGGCCTGCGGACCCCTTTTGCCAAGCAAGCAACTGCTTATCATGGCGTACCGGCCGTCGACTTAGGCAAAATTGTGGTCAGTGAGTTGCTGGCCAGAAGTGGCGTTGCTCCTGAGTTAATTGATCAACTCGTATTCGGTCAAGTGGTGCAGATGCCTGAAGCGCCAAATATTGCCCGTGAAATCGTGTTGGGTACCGGCATGAGTGTGCATACCGATGCTTACAGTGTCTCACGCGCGTGCGCCACCAGTTTTCAGGCGGTAGCCAATGTGGCAGAAAGTATTATTGCAGGCTCAGTCACGGTGGCGATAGCCGGTGGTGCCGATTCCTCTTCCGTGCTGCCAATTGGTGTCAGTAAAGCACTGGCACGAACCTTGGTTGATGTTAATAAAGCGCGAACCCTCTCCCAGCGCCTGAAGTTGTTCAGCCGCTTAAAGTTACGCGATTTGCTTCCTGTTGCCCCGGCAGTGGCTGAATACTCTACCGGCTTGCGCATGGGGGATACCGCAGAGCAGATGGCAAAAACCTATGGTATCAGCCGTGAAGATCAGGATGCTCTGGCGCTACGATCGCACCAAATGGCAGCGATTGCCTGGCAGCAAGGGTTATTACACGATGAGGTGATGACGGCTTATATCCCGCCTTACCGTGATGCTATTACCGAAGATAACAATATCCGCAAAGATTCCACTATGGCGCAATATGCCAAGTTACGCCCCGCATTCGATCGCCAACATGGCAGTGTCACGGCGGCCAACAGCACCCCTTTGACGGACGGTGCCGCAGCCGTGATGATGATGAGTGAAGCGAAAGCAAAAGAGTTAGGTTTGCAACCGTTGGGTTATCTGCGCAGTTTCGCCTTTTCCGCCATCGATGTCTGGCAAGATATGCTGCTAGGCCCATCTTATGCCACGCCACTGGCACTAGACCGTGCCGGCATCACGCTGGCTGATTTGACCCTTATCGATATGCATGAAGCATTTGCGGCACAAACACTGGCTAACCTGAAAATGTTTGCCAGTGATACTTTCGCGCGTGAAAAATTGGGTCGTAGCCAGGCTATTGGTGAAGTTGATATGAGCAAATTCAACGTATTGGGTGGTTCGATTGCCTACGGTCACCCCTTTGCGGCCACAGGCGCCCGGATGATTACCCAAACATTAAATGAATTGCGTCGCCGTGGCGGAGGATTAGGGCTAACGACGGCATGTGCTGCCGGTGGGTTGGGTGCCGCGATGATTTTGGAGGTGGAGTAATGGGTCAGGAAAATTTACTTAACAGCGGTAGTGAAACAGCCTCAGGGGATAGCCGTACCCCAACCGACTCGGTCTTTACCCTCAATGTGCGGCCAGACAATATCGGTGTGATCACCATTGATGTTATTGGTGACAAAGTGAATACCTTAAAGGCTGAATTTGCAGAGCAAATTGCCGAGATACTACAACAAACGCAGGCTTTATCACAATTGCAGGGGCTGGTTATTATTTCTGGCAAGCCAGACTCTTTTATTGCAGGTGCTGATATCACCATGATTGCCGCTTGCCGTACCGCGCACGATGCGCGTGTATTGGCACAGAAAGGGCAATCTGTTCTAGCGCAGATCGCTGCATTCCCCATACCGGTGGTGGCTGCTATCCATGGTGCTTGCCTGGGCGGTGGTTTGGAGCTGGCGCTAGCGTGCCATAGTCGCATCTGTTCGCTAGATGACAAAACGGTACTCGGTTTGCCAGAGGTTCAACTGGGTCTGTTGCCCGGATCGGGTGGTACACAACGCTTGCCGCGGTTGATTGGTGTCAGCAAAGCACTGGATATGATTCTTACCGGCAGACAAGTCCGCGCGCGCCAGGCGCTTAAGATGGGGCTGGTGGACGATGCGGTGCCCCTCGATATCTTGTTAGATGTGGCGGTCAAACGGGCCAAAGCGGGTTGGCTCGATAGGCCAGTTTTACCTTGGCAGGAACGTCTACTTAGCGGCCCATTGGGTAAAGCATTACTGTTTAAGATTGTGCGTAAAAAAACGCTGGCGCAGACCAAGGGCCATTATCCGGCGGCGGAGCGCATTATTGATGTGGTGCGTAAAGGATTGGACTACGGTGGCCCCAGTGGTTATGAAGCGGAAGCCAGAGCCTTTGGTGATCTGGCCATGTCTCCCCAGTCATCTGCTTTGCGTAGCTTGTTCTTTGCCACAACATCACTGAAAAAGGAGACCGGTGGTACAGCGCAGCCTCGTGCTATTCATCGTGTTGGGGTCTTGGGTGGCGGTTTGATGGGGGGCGGAATTGCCAATGTAACGGCTACTCGCGCAGGCTTGCCGGTACGTATCAAAGATATTAATCCGCAAGGGATTAATCAGGCGCTAAAATACACTTGGGATGCCTTAGGCAAGCGGGTTCGCAGTAAGCGTATGCGCCCGGCTGAACGGCAGCGCCAGATGATGCTGATTTCCGGCAGCACAGATTATTGCGGTTTTGACTCGGTTGATATCGTAGTTGAAGCTGTATTTGAAGATTTATCATTGAAGCAGCAAATGGTTGCTGATATCGAACGTTTCGGCGCAGCACATACCATTTTTGCCTCCAATACCTCCTCATTGCCGATAAGCCAAATTGCTGCGCAGGCACAGCGACCAGAACAGGTGATCGGCCTGCACTACTTTAGCCCGGTAGATAAAATGCCGCTGGTTGAAGTGATTCCTCATGCAAAAACCAGCGAAGAAACTATCGCAACCACAGTAGCTTTGGCGCGTAAACAAGGTAAAACAGCTATTGTCGTGGCTGATTGCGCTGGGTTTTATGTAAACCGAATTCTGGCTCCATATATCAACGAAGCTGCTCGCTGTGTACTGGACGGTGAACCTATCGATTCTGTTGACAAAGCGTTGGTGAATTTTGGCTTCCCGGTTGGGCCGATCACACTGTTGGATGAAGTTGGTATTGATGTAGGTACCAAAATCATGCCGATTCTGGTTGAGCAACTAGGGCCGCGTTTTGCTGCACCTCCATCATTTGATGTCATCTTGAAGGATGGACGGAAAGGGCGTAAAAATGGCCGTGGCTTTTATCTCTATCCGGCAGCAACCAAAGGTATTAACTGGAAGAAAAAACAGGATAAACAAGTCGATACCAGTGTTTATGTCTTGCTGGGTGTGACGCCGAAAGCCCATATCGAGTCCTCGGTGATAGCACAGCGTTGTACCATGATGATGTTGAATGAAGCAGCACGCTGTCTGGATGAATCGATAATTCGTAACCCACGCGATGGTGATATTGGTGCTGTGTTTGGCATCGGCTTCCCGCCATTCCTCGGGGGGCCTTTCCGCTATCTGGATAGTCTGGGGGTGGAGAAGGTCGTGAAAACACTCAGATTGTTGGCACAACAATACGGCGAACGTTTTGAACCTTGCCAACTGCTGGTGAGCATGGCCGAACAGCAACAGACGTTTTACCCGCAGGAACGTAATCCAGATGAGGTGCCTGGCGAAGAGCGCTGAGTTTGCAAAAGGGTATTGCTCACGGGGCTTGGTCGCATTTTTCCACTAAACAGGCGGCCGACTAACACCTATTCTTAAGAGTGTGAGCAGGATCACCACCTGCAATTCTAAGGGATTAGGTGGCTGTACACCGGGGGCAACCCGCGCTACCTTAACCAGAATCACGTTAAGTGACTATTCGTGCCAAAATGTATTAATAGGCACTTATTGCGCAGGTGATAAAGTTTAGATTAAGCTGTTGATATGGTTATTATGTAACCATTCAAGGTTGGCTGCCGGTATGCTCGGTGTAAAAAGCAGCCATTTTCTTTACCTTAAGTTTCAGGCAAAATGCCCGGCCGCCATAGAGAGACGGCGCGTTATCGTTATGAAGTTTCTTTGCCCATGGCAAAGGTTTCGGCGGTACAGCACGCAAAGCGTTTCTGTATAGCGTTATTTTGTTAACAAAAACGGTGCAATATGCAAGTTTTCATTATGCGTCACGGTGACGCGGCCCTTGATGCAGCAAGTGATGCACAACGGCCTCTTACTCTGTGTGGTCAGGATGAGTCACGTCAGATAGCAAGCTGGCTAAGCGAGCAGTCTGTTGATATCGATCAGATTTTGGTTAGCCCTTATCTACGCGCAGCGCAAACATTAGACGTCGCGCGTGAGGTGATTACGCTACCGGCAGAGCAGGAAGTGATGCCAGAATTAACGCCGGGTGGGGATGCCGCTTTTGTCTGCTGCTATTTGCAGGCATTGGCAAAAGAAGATTGTGCCGCAGTGCTGGTCATTTCGCACTTGCCGCTGGTCGGGTATCTGGTTTCTGAGCTCTGTCCAGGGCAATGCCCACCAATGTTTGCCACCTCGGCAATCGCCTGTGTTGATCTTAATGGTGATACCGGGAAGGGGACATTTGATTGGCAGGTCAGCCCGTCACAACTGTTGGCAAAGGCTTGCCACGGTTAAAACAGTGTTAGTGAATATTCAATCGGCGCGGCATCTCTGTCGCGCCTTTGTTTTTCTGTCAAACCGCATTTCGCGTCTATTCTTCTAACTCAATTAAGACCAGTAATGCCGCAGTCCCACCCCAATCTTTAGGGGCTTGATGGAATGCCAGCACATCAGGGTGCTGCGCCAGCCACAAAGGGGTTTGCTGCTTCAGAACATGTTTGCCGTGGCCATGCATCACGCAGGCACAATGCACATGCTCCCGCTTACAGGCAGCAATCAGTGCGCCCAACTCCTGTTTGGCCTGTTTCTGGGTTAATCCGTGTAAATCCAAAAACATATCGGGCGAGTAATCACCGCGCCGCAGCTTTTTAACTTCAAAATGATCAACGCCAGGCCGCACATAGCGGGTGGGACCGTCGTAATCCAACTGCGGTTGGAATTCATCGGAAAAATAATAACTGGCATCAACCTGCTCTTGCAGTAATTTTTCCGGTGCGATTCTTTTGCCCAACTTGGGCGGTGTATGCAGAACAATCGTATCTTGTTTCAGCTTCTTCGCCCCAACTATTGACTCCTTAAATAGCTGTAAATCATCAGTCGTGAGGTGATATTTATTTTTCATCATCAGTTCGTTGTACTTATTTGATTACCTCCAGTTTACCTGTTGAACGTCATCTGTCTAAATAAATGTCTATACCCGTCATATTTCAAGGTGTAGGTGTGTTGGCTGCCCTCGCTTACCCGAATCACTTACTTGTGTAAGCTCATCGGGATTATCTCGGTTGCCGCCTTCCTACGCCTTGAAATCTATTGGGTATAGGTATGTCGTCATATTTCAAGGTATAGGTGTGTTGGCTGCCCTCGCTTACCCGAATCACTTACTTGTGTAAGCTCATCGGGATTATCTCGGTTGCCGCCTTCCTACGCCTCGAAATCTATTGGGTATAGGTATGTCGTCATATTTCAAGGTATAGGTGTGTTGGCTGCCCTCGCTTACCCGAATCACTTACTTGTGTAAGCTCATCGGGATTATCTCGGTTGCCGCCTTCCTACGCCTTGAAATCTATTGGGTATAGGTATGTCGTCATATTTCAAGGTATAGGTGTGTTGGCTGCCCTCGCTTACCCGAATCACTTACTTGTGTAAGCTCATCGGGATTATCTCGGTTGCCGCCTTCCTACGCCTCGAAATCTATTGGGTATAGGTATGTCGTCATATTTCCAGGTGTAGGTGTATTGGTTGTTCTCGCAATCAAGCGGTTATCCATATAATTTTCAATGTTAATGTGCTTTTCATTATTCGGTTATCATTCAACTGATGTATTGCTGCTGATTTGTCGCGGGCTTCATGGCAAACTAGGGGATAGATAATGATTTTTCGCACCGTTGTTGGAGAATACCTTGGACAAGATTTTCGTCGATGAAGCAGTAAATGAGCTGCACACCATTCAGGATATGCTGCGCTGGGCAGTTAGCCGGTTTAATGCGGCCAATATTTTTTATGGTCACGGTACTGATAATCCGTGGGACGAAGCAGTACAACTGGTTTTCCCGAGCCTATTTTTACCGATAGATATCCCTGAGGATATGCGCAGTGCGCGCCTGACGTCGAGCGAGCGGCACCGTATTGTCGAACGGGTGATCCGCCGGGTTAACGAGCGAATTCCGGTTGCTTATCTGACCAATAAAGCTTGGTTCTGCGGCATGGAATATTATGTTGATGAGCGTGTATTGGTGCCACGTTCACCGATAGCTGAATTGATTAATAACAGCTTTGATGGTCTGATCAGACACCAGCCTAAGCATATTCTGGATATGTGTACCGGTAGTGGTTGTATTGCTATTGCTTGTGCCTATGCCTTCCCAGACGCTGAAGTGGATGCTGTTGATATCTCTAATGATGTTCTGGCAGTAACTGAACATAATATTCAACAGCATGAGATGGAACATCAGGTCACACCGATTCGCTCTGACCTGTTCCGTGATTTACCGCCAATCAAATATGACTTGATTGTCACTAATCCACCGTATGTTGATGCCGAAGATATGGCCGACTTACCGCAGGAGTTCCGCTTCGAGCCTGAACTTGGGTTGGCTGCTGGCAGCGATGGCTTGAAACTGGCTCGCCGTATTCTGGCTTGCGCCCCGGACTTCTTGCAAGATGATGGCGTGTTGATTTGCGAAGTGGGCAACAGCATGGTGCATTTGATGGACATATATCCTGATGTGCCTTTCACCTGGCTGGAGTTCGACAACGGCGGTGATGGCGTATTTATGCTGACCAAACAGCAACTGATTGACTGCGCTCCGCATTTTAGTATGTACCGCGATTAATCGATCTCTGCTTATAAAGTCTGTCAGTGTGATAAATATCATGCTGGCAGATTGTTTATGACTAAATGGTAAGGAGCCGTGATGGCTGGCAACAGTATTGGGCAGTTTTTCCGCGTCACCACTTTTGGTGAATCTCACGGCATCGCCTTGGGGTGTATTATTGATGGCGTCCCGCCGGGCATTCCAATCACTGAAGCTGACATTCAGTTGGATCTCGACCGGCGTCGCCCGGGTACCTCACGCTATACCACTCAACGCCGCGAGCCGGATCAGGTGCGTATTTTATCTGGCGTGTTTGAGGGAGTAACCACCGGTACCAGCATCGGGTTGATGATTGAGAATACTGACCAGCGGTCACAGGATTACAGCACGATTAAAGATGTCTTCCGCCCAGGCCATGCTGACTATACCTACGAACAAAAATACGGCGTGCGTGACTATCGGGGAGGGGGCCGTTCTTCAGCCCGTGAAACCGCGATGCGTGTTGCCGCCGGTGCCATTGCTAAAAAGTATCTGGCGCAGAAATTCGGGGTGCAGGTGCGTGGCTATCTGGCACAAATTGGCGATATTAGTTGTGATTTGATTGATTGGGATTTGGTTGAACAAAATCCGTTCTTCTGTCCAGATGCCAGTAAGTTGGAGCCGCTGGATGCGCTGATGCGTGAACTGAAAAAAGCCGGTGACTCTATTGGAGCCAAAATTACCGTGGTCGCTGAACACGTGCCGGTTGGTTTGGGTGAGCCAGTATTTGACCGTTTAGATGCAGATTTGGCCCATGCGCTGATGAGTATCAATGCGGTGAAAGGGGTGGAAATCGGTGATGGTTTTGCTGTTGTTACTAAGCGTGGTAGTGAAAACCGTGATGAGATTACCCCACAAGGTTTCCAGAGCAATCATGCCGGGGGCATTTTAGGCGGCATCAGCAGCGGGCAACCGGTTGTGGCCCATATCGCCTTGAAACCGACATCCAGCATTATGGTACCAGGGCAAACCATTAACCGGCAGGGTGAGGCGGTTGAGATGGTTACCCGTGGTCGCCATGACCCTTGTGTCGGTATTCGCGCCGTCCCTATTGCTGAGGCCATGATGGCTATTGTGTTAATGGATCACTTGCTGCGCCAGCGTGCACAGTGCGGTGATGTGGTTTCCGACGTTCCGCGCTGGTAGGCACAATGAACAAATGGATTGTGGGTGCAGTGGCACTTGCCGCTACCGTAGCACTCACCGCTATAGCCCCGGTCATGGCGGCGACGCCATGGCAACAGATAGCCAACCCGGTTGCAGGTTCTCCACAGTCGATTGGTGGTTTTGCCAACGGCTGCGTTATTGGTGCAATGCCTTTGCCGCTCCAATCGGCAGATTATCAGGTGATGCGCCCGGATCAGCGCCGTTATTTCGGTCATCCTGATTTACTGAACTTTATCCACCGTCTGAGTGCGCAGGCTGAGCAACATCGCTTGGGAACGGTATTGATTGGCGATATGGCAATGCCCGCCGGTGGGCGCTTTAGTAGTGGGCATGCCAGCCATCAATCTGGTCTGGATGTGGATATCTGGTTACAACTGCCAGTACAGCGCTGGAGCCAACAGCAATTGCTGAAACCGCAACCTGTTGATTTGGTGGCAGCCGACGGCAAACGGGTCGTCCCCGCACTGTGGCAACCTCAGGTCGAGAGCCTTATCAAGTTAGCGGCTAACGATAACGAAGTGACGCGTATTTTCGTCAATCCGGCGATTAAAAAGCAACTGTGTCTGGATGCCGGAACGGATCGTAATTGGTTGCATAAAGTGCGCCCGTGGTTCGGCCATCGTGCACATATGCATGTAAGATTGCGCTGCCCGGCAGATAGCCTGGAGTGTTTGGATCAAGACACGCCTCCTGCGGGGGATGGTTGTGGTGCAGAACTGGAAAGCTGGTTCCAGCCCCATCAACCGAGTGCTAAACCGGGTAAAACCTTACCCCCACCATTGCCGCCTTCATGTCAGGCTTTGTTGGATAACCATTTTGCTGCGGAATAAATCATGGATTGGTTTACGCTGGGCCCTGAGGTTTTAGGGATACTGTTTGTCGTCGCCTTATTGGCGGGTTTTATTGATTCCATTGCGGGTGGCGGAGGCTTGCTCACCGTGCCGGCATTACTGGCGGTTGGATTACCACCGGCACAGGCGTTGGCGACCAATAAATTGCAATCGGTCGGCGGGTCATTATCCGCCAGCCTCTATTTTATCCGCCGTGGGGCGGTGAATTTAAAAGAGCAAAAGCTGACCATTGCTCTAACACTGGTCGGCTCAATGCTGGGTGCTATTTTGGTTCAGCATATGCGGGCCGATATTTTGCGGCAAATTCTGCCATTGCTGGTGATAGGGATTGGTGTTTATTTTCTGCTCACTCCCAAGCTGGGTGAAGTTGATCAGCAGCGCCGTCTATCCGCACTACCCTTTGCCTTGATTGCTGGCGGTGGTGTCGGTTTTTATGATGGTTTCTTTGGCCCCGGAGCCGGTTCTTTCTATGCGCTGGCCTTTGTGACGCTGTGCGGATTTAATCTGGCAAAATCCACCGCTCATGCCAAAGTGCTTAATTTTACCTCCAACTTGGGTGGCCTGACCTTCTTCATCGTCGGCGGCAAAGTAGTGTGGAGTATCGGGTTGGTGATGCTAGTAGGGCAGGTGTTGGGCGCACGCCTTGGTGCACATATGGTGTTGACCAAAGGCCAAAAATTAATCCGCCCAATGATTGTCGTGGTGTCATTCGTAATGAGCTGCAAGCTGCTGTATGACAGCCACGGTTCTGAGATCTCCTCCTGGTTGGGGTTACACGTTTTCGCATAACTTAAGGTGTCAAAATAGCAGTGAGCCTGACTGTCGCTGACGATACCGCTCTTACGGACCCAAGTATGACCCATGATTATCAGCAATTAATCGATGTTTTTAATGCCTGTTTTAGCGACCAATATAATACCCGGCTGGTAAAAGGTGACGATGAGCCTATTTATCTGCCTGCCGATGACGAATTTCCCTATCATCGGGTGATTTTTGCCCATGGTTATTATGCCAGCGGAATGCATGAGATCTCCCATTGGTGTATTGCCGGTGAAGAGCGGCGCAAGTTGGTCGATTTTGGTTATTGGTACTGCCCGGATGGGCGTGATGCATTAACCCAGAGCCAGTTTGAAGTGGTTGAGATCAAGCCACAGGCACTGGAATGGATGTTCTGTGTAGCGGCGGGTTTCCCTTTCAACGTCAGTTGCGACAACCTGGAGGGGGATTGTGAGCCGGATCGCATAACATTCCAGCGCAAAGTACGCGAACAAGTGTTGTGGAATTTAGAAAACGGTATATCCCCACGATCTGCGGGCTTTATTCAGGCACTACAATCGTTTTACAATACGCCGCCGTTGGTAGCCGCGCTTTTCCCTTACCCGGAAGATCTCGTGTAGCTTGCAGCCTGGCTGTAACGCCATTATTTTTGGATATAGAATATAACCCAATAGATTTCAAGGTGTAGGAAGGCGGCAAGCAAGATACAAATTGGGTGTAAATCATTTTGAATAGCGCTTGCGCTGGCCCGCAGGGTGAGCCTCTGATGAGGCTCATAATCCCGATGAGCCCACGACGGTAAGTGATTCGGGTTAATGAATGCTGCCAACACACCTGCGCTTTGAAATATGACGGGTTATTGAGGAAAGTTGATGATCGCAGAGTTCGAAACGCACATATTAGCGCAGATTGATGACATGGTAGAGCACGCCAGTGATGATGATTTATTTGCCGGCGGCTATCTGCGCGGCCATCTGACCCTAGCCGTGGCAGAATCTGAAGAGTTTGGTGAACATACGGCTGAGCAGTTACATGCCCGCGTGCAGACCAGCCTGGAAAAAGCGATCAAAGCCGGGGAGCTTTCCCCACCGGATCAGGTTTTGGTATTGGGTTTATGGGATCGTTTACTTGAGCAAGCTATAAAATAGCGTTCATTGCTGGAGTCGCGGGGGGGTAGCGATGTTCGTTATTTGGCCTCGCCTCTGCGACTCCAATGACTTTGACGTCGCTGCAAGCCACCCCGCGAGCTGCCCGCTAAGATAACCTCGCAACGCGCTGTTGTACCGGCCTGCCTTTTAGCAATTTTCGAATCCAAAATCGATTGGGATTGAGTGCCGCCAGCGTCGGCGCATCTAATGGCTGCGGTTCCCCAAACATTTGTGCGGCCAAAATTTCTGCCACCAATGGCGCACTGCACAACCCCCGTGACCCCAATGCCCCCACCATGAATAATTCCGGCCATACCGGCGCTGGCGCTATCTCATCACCACGCTGAATTTTGCGTGGCAGATCCTGATATTGTGCCAGTGTTGCAGCATAATCCGGTACCGCGCCCACCATCGGTAAGTGATCACGAATAGCGCAACGCACCCCGCAGCGCGCTTGATTATCACTGATATCAACCTGATGCGGCCAATTTACTTGTGGCAGACAGCGTAACAGGCGGTCCCGGTTCTCTTGCTGCTCATCGGCACGAAAATCAGTGGCAATATCGCCGCGCTGATAACTGGCACCAATACAGTGATGCTGGTTAGCCGGGTTCACTGGCGTCAGATAGCCGTCATAGCACAGCACTTGCTGCAACTGACTGAGTACTGAGGTCGTGGGAATGTGCGAGACCTGCCCGCGCACGGCTGACAGTGGCAGATGCTGGGTTTGTTGCCACTCAGCTAAGCGGTGGCCGGTGGCCAGCACCACTGTAGCATGTTGTTTCGCCGTCAGTGGTTGTTGGGTATCGTGTTGTTGGCTATCGATGGGTTGGGCACTGAGTTGCTGGAAGCTGAGCTGCCATTGCCCGTCAACATGCTCTAACTGACTCAGTTCATGCTGATAGTGGCATGCCATGCCTTTTTGTTGGGCCAGCAGCAGCAGCGCTGTGGTGAGGTCTGATGGGCATAACCAGCCTCCGGCGGGATAATGTATACCATCGTGGGCGCAATCCAGCCCCGCGAGCGCACTGAGCTGTTCACGGCTCATGGCTTCGGCGAATGACACCGGCCAGCTTATTTGCAGCATTTTATCAATCTTGCCACGGCTTTTTTCATCAAATGCCAATTGGCTGACACCGCACCATTGATGATCAAAATGAATGCCTTGTGCTAACAATTGATCATATTGGCGGCGGGCAAAGGTAAATGCGCTGGTGAAAAAGTTTTCCAGTGCATCATCTTTGCCGTTTAGCAGGGGATAGAGCGCACCTTGCCGGTTACCTGATGCACCTTGCGCCGGTTGTGCATCGGCGCAATAGAGCGTGACCTTGGCCCCACGGCGCAATAAGGCTAATGCTGTCAATGCACTGACGATACCGCCGCCAATGATCGCGATATCATCACAACGGACCGCGGCTGGCCGATGGTACCAAGGCGCTGAGGCTGACCCGATGCTTTGCGGCAATCTGCCCGTGAGCATTTCACGTTTTTGCCCAAAACCTTTCACTTTAGCTACGTCAAAACCTGCTTGTTGCAAACCACGGCGAACAAATCCGGCGGCAGTAAATGTGGCAAAAGTGCCCCCCGGCCTTGCCATCCGCGCCATGGCATTGAACAGCATATCATTCCACATATCGGGGTTTTTCGCCGGGGCAAAGCCATCAAGAAACCAGGCATCTACTTGATTATTCAGGCTGGCATCCAACTGGGGCAGTAAGGTATTGACATCACCAAACCACAGATCCAGAGTGATACTCCCCTGCGCTAGCAGAATACGATGGCAGCCAGCAAGAGGTAACGGCCATTGCGCGCGCAATTGTTCGGCAAAAAATGCCAGTTCTGGCCAGCGGTCATGGGCGGCAGCTAAATCTGCCACCTGTAGGGGGTATTTTTCGAAGCTGATATAGTGTAATCGCTGGAGTTTTGCACTGGCGTGTTGCTGTTTGAACTGAGCGAAATCGCGCCATAATGTCAGAAAATTTAAGCCAGTCCCGAAGCCCGTTTCGGCAAAAATGCAGTTATCCCACGGGTGTTGAATGAAACGCTCAGGGAAGCCATTCCCCTTAAGAAAAACGTAGTGAGTCTCTTCCAGCCCATCTTCATTGGAAAAATAGATGTCACCAAACTGTTCCGATACAGGTGTACCCTGTTCATTCCAGCTTAATGTCGCGGTTTGGATTGGGGGATGGCTCACGTTGAAAGACTCGTATCTCAAGGGGTAGGGCGATTCTAACTATGTGACCGGCCGCGTGCAAATCGTAAAATTATCTGGGTATATTACGCTGATCGGACTTGTTCGGCGTACAACTGTACGCTAAAGTGCGTTGCAAAATCCCGAATGTAAAATAAGTGGAAGAGGTATTGAATGAAGCGTGCAGTAATTACTGGCTTGGGTATTGTCTCCAGCATTGGTAATAACCAGCAGGAAGTTCTGGCATCTTTGCAGGAAGGCCGCTCTGGCATTACTTTCGCTCAGGAATTTAAAGACGCAGGTATGCGTAGCCACGTATGGGGCGATGTAAAGCTGGCATCTGAGCCTAAAGACCTCATTGATCGCAAAGTGCTGCGTTTTATGAGCGACGCCTCAATTTATGCTTTTCTTGCGATGGAAGAAGCGATAGCAGACTCTGGCCTGTCAGACGATCAGGTATCTAATTTCCGCAGTGGGCTGGTGGTGGGTTCCGGTGGTGGTTCACCCCGTAATCAGGTTGCCGGTTCTGATGCAATGCGTACCCCGCGCGGTTTGAAAGGTGTTGGTCCTTATATGGTGACCAAAGCCATGGCATCTGGTGTGTCCGCGTGCCTGGCAACCCCCTTTAAAATCAAAGGTGTTAACTATTCAATCAGCTCTGCCTGTGCGACGTCTGCGCACTGTATTGGCCATGCTTTGGAGTTAATCCAACTGGGCAAGCAGGATGTAGTGTTTGCGGGTGGTGGTGAAGAACTGTGCTGGGAAATGGCCTGCGAGTTCGATGCCATGGGCGCGTTGTCGACCAAATACAATGAAACTCCGGCTAAAGCTTCCCGTACTTATGATCAAGACCGTGATGGCTTCGTAATCGCCGGTGGTGGCGGTATGGTGGTGGTTGAAGAACTTGAGCATGCTCTGGCGCGTGGTGCTCACATCTACGCTGAGATTGTTGGCTACGGCGCAACCTCTGATGGTGCTGATATGGTTGCACCATCAGGTGAAGGTGCTGTTCGTTGCATGCAGATGGCAATGGCAGGTGTTGATACACCAATTGACTACATGAACGTACATGGCACTTCTACACCGGTTGGTGATGTGAAAGAGCTAGGCGCGATTCGTGAGGTGTTTGGTGATAACACGCCAGCTATTTCCTCAACAAAAGCCATGACCGGTCACTCTCTGGGTGCGGCGGGTGTGCATGAAGCTATCTTCAGCCTGTTGATGGTAGAGCACGGCTTTATCGCACCAAGCATCAATATTGAAAATCTGGATGAGAAAGCGGCAGGGATGAATATCATCACTGAGCCAACTCAGCGCGAACTGACTACTGTTATGTCTAACAGCTTCGGTTTTGGTGGTACTAACGCCACTCTGGTCATGCGTAAATACCAGAAATAAGGTCAATCGCAGATATTTCTGCTCATTGATACTGAGTCATTAAGGCCCGCGAGCAATCGCGGGCCTTTTTATTCGCTATAAATAAACACTTCTACAGAAAAATACTATAATCATCAGGTGATTAACCTTTTTTAGTAATTTCATCTTTTTGTATCAAAGAAGACTAGTTGATCACTGACTATTCATAAAAATATCTTATACTCAATAACCAAGGTGAATAACATTATAAAATGTAGGTGATTGAATATTAATGCGTTAGCTCTAATTTCAGCTATTTTTAATGTTTTTTATTCCTTTAAAGCCAAATTTGAAGTTAAAAAATCCTTGCCTGCTCAAAAACGTCAATTACAATATTAGAACAATAATTAAACAATTTTATTTTTGTCTTTTAATTTACCAACACAGCAGGGTAGTTCAATGAGCCATAATCCAAGTGATCAGAAGGTTAAGATTGCCGATTTAAACGAGCGCGTTGTTCATGAAATTCTGGAAGTGATAAGTGATGGTATCTGGGATTGGAATGCCAACAATGGATTTGTTTATCGTAATACTGGCTGGTATGAAATGCTGGGCTATCCCGCCGATGCATTTGAAAATACAGTCCATACTTGGGAGAAAATCATCCATCCAGATGATTTTGACCGAGTGATGTTTCAGTTTGATGCCTATATTAATAATCAGGCCGAGAGATACCAGATTGAATACCGTTGCCGGACTCATGATGGCGATTATGTGTGGATTGAAGATCGCGGCAAGGTGATTGAGCGTAATAGTGATGGTTCAGTATCGAGGATGATCGGCGCTCACCGTAATATCCATGACAAAAAGCATCGTCTGGAAAAGTTAGAGTTAAAGAATAAATCTCTGGAAGCGTTAGTCGAAGAGCGAACCGTTGAATTACGCGAAACCAATTTCCGCTTACAACAGCAACTCGATATCAAAAAAAGTCTATCTGAAACAGATGTATTAACCTCTGCGGCTAACCGTTATTTGCTGGAAAAAGTACTCAAGCACGAATATAACCGCGCAAAACGATTTTGCCAGCCGTTGTCATTGCTTTCGTTGGATTTAGACAATTTTAAATCTATTAATGATAAGTATGGCCATTCTGTTGGGGACTTAACCTTGACGCATATTGTTGATGTGATTAGGAATAATATTAGGGAAATTGATGTTTTAGGCCGTTGGGGCGGCGATGAGTTTATGATTGTGTTACCTAACACGCAATTAAATGAGGCTAAATGTATCGCCGAGAAAATCAGGCAACGTATCGAAACCATGCCCGTGGAAGGGAATATCAATGTGACAATGAGTTTAGGTGTGGTGGAGCTGGGGCAAAATGAAGCACAGGAACAACTATTAATTCGCGCAGATAAAATGCTCTATAACTCAAAAGCGGCGGGACGGAATATTATTAGCGGTTGATATTTTTCGAACGTAATGGTGCATTGATGTAGCAGCCTTTATTACCCGGCCTATTGCTGAGCTTTGCAAGGGAGGCCGGAGTAAGCGGTGTTAAGCTCTGCTGCCATTGGGAAATGGGGCATGGGGCATAATCACCATTAGCATTTCAGTGCATATTCTGCGGCCGCACAGGCATGTATTGCGGTGGTATCAAATACCGGCACGCTCGCGTCTTGTGCGTTAACCAACAATGTTATTTCAGTGCAACCAAAGATAATCCCTTGCACGCCTTGCTGTTCTAATTTGCCCATAATGCGGCGATATTCCTGACGGGAAGTTTCACTGATAACGCCCAGACACAGCTCTTCATAAATAATACGGTTAACAATCTCGCGATCGATACTATCGGGGGTAATCACCTCAATACCGTGTTTTTGCGTCAATCGTCCCCGATAAAAATCTTGTTCCATGGTGTAGCGGGTACCCAATAAGCCAATTTTATTGCTCCCTTGCTGCTTAATTTGTGCGGCAGTGGCATCGGCAATATGCAATAACGGTAATCCGCTGGCCGCTTCAATGTCATCAGCCACTTTGTGCATAGTATTGGTGCATACCACGATGACGTCAGCCCCGGCATTTTTTAATGAAACGGCGGCATCAGACAGCAACTGTGCTGCGGTTTCCCAGTCACCCTTGGCCTGAAGTTGTTCAATCTCATGGAAGTCGACACTGTAGAGAATGATTTTGGCACTGTGTAAACCGCCAAGTTGTTCTTTAACCTGCTGGTTAATCATCCGGTAATAAGGGATGGTTGACTCCCAACTCATTCCGCCAATAAGACCCAAAATTTTCATTAGTTTATTCCTATGCAAACATCAGCACTGAGTATGGATAAGAGTTTAACGATGCGGAAACACCCGGATACGTTGTAACGAAGCAATTAGCGGAACTGTGACAAGACTCCGACTATAGCTGTTATCTCTGTCTATCATGTTTGTTGTAACAAATCTGTAGCAATAGAAAAATCTATTTATTCTTCTATCTATTTTTACACTATTACCATCAACAGGATGACGGAGATTAGGATGATAAAAATAAAGACGGCATACACCCTGACACTATTAGCGCTACTCTTGCCAGCGTCAACCCATGTTGTAGCACAGGATAAAAGTGACAACTATAAACTTGAACAAGTGCTGGTGATGAGCCGGCATGGTATACGCGCACCTTTAGTTAATTATGGCGATATGCTTTCCAGTGCGACACCAGATAAATGGCCACAATGGACCACCCCAGGAGGGTATCTGACACCGAAAGGGGCAGAGCTTGAGGCGATGATGGGGGGGTATTTCCGCGAGTGGCTGGTTAATGCCAAATTGCTGAAAGCGGCAGGATGCCCGGCAGATACCACGGTATTTACTTATGCTAACAGCTTGCCAAGGACCATTGGTACCGCGCAGCATTTCTTATTCGGCGCTTTCCCTGGTTGTAATGTGCCAGTGGCGCACCAAAAAGATATCGGCAAAATGGATCCGGTTTTTAATCCGATCATCACGCTAGATGTCACACCAGAATTTAAAGAAAAAGCCTTGGCATCGATTAATCAACACGCCGGGCCGGGTGGGGTCGAAGGGCTGAATAAACGTTTACAGCCTAATTACGACTTACTTTCCCGCGTATTGGATTATAAAAAATCACCCGCCTGTTTAACGGATAAGAAATGTGACTGGAGTACCCAGCCAACCAATATTGTATTGGTACAAAATAAAGAGCCAGGCATTACCGGCCCGTTAAAATTAGGTACCGGTGCATCAGATGCGTTTATGCTGCAATATTACGAGGGTTTTCCGATTAAAGATGTGGCTTGGGGACGGATTCAGTCAGCGGAAGAGTGGCGTAAATTAATCGATATCAAAAACCTCTACCATGAGACGTTATTCGGTTCTCCTGCCATTGCGGATAATGCGGCTGAGAAGTTAGTCGGTTTTATCAGTGCTGCTCTTGATCCCGTCGGTGAGAAAACGCCTAATGAATTAGCAGCGCAGAAAGCTAAATTGGCGGTATTGGTTGGGCATGACTCTAATATTGCATCATTGTTGGCAGCCCTTAAGACTAAAGAGTACCAATTGCCAGACCAATATGAGAAAACGCCAATCAGCGGCAAAGTGGTATTTGAGCGCTGGAAAGATACGAAACAAAATAAAGATATGATGAAGATCGAATATATCTATCTGTCGACTGAGCAAATTCGTAATAAGACGCCGCTGACCCTTCAGGCACCACCAAAACGTGTCACGCTGGAAATTAAGGGCTGTCCGATTGATGCTAACGGGTTCTGTTCAATGGATGATTTCAGAAAAGCGATAAAACACAACACGCAAAGTTAAGTTCACACTACCTCGCCGCAGGTTGCGGCAGCCAGTAGATAATAGGGGCTGGCATAAAATGATAGGCTACGCTAACGTAATCTCTCTTTGTCAGCCCCAGGCCGTTTGTAGATTTTCTGATGACATTATTTGCCACGACTCAGCGAGCAGTAAAAACACTATTCAGACCTTTTCTGGAAGATCGTCTATTACATATTCTATTGATCTTTGGGATAGGGTTAACCGTCTTAATGCCGGCCCAAATTGTCTCCTTTCCACAGTTTATTGACTGGACCACCATTGTTACTTTATTGGGATTAATGCTACTGACTAAAGGGGTTGAGGTTAGCGGTTACTTCGATTTTATTGGCCGGAAAATTATTAATACACTCCACACTGAGCGGCATCTGGCGCTGTTTTTAGTCTTAGCCGCGGCGCTGTTGTCATCCTTTCTAACCAATGATGTGGCGCTATTTATCATCATTCCACTGATTTTGACGTTGAAAAAAATATCGTCTTTGCCGGTTTCTCGTCTGATCATTTTCTCGGCGCTGGCAGTCAATGCTGGGTCGCTATTAACACCGATCGGCAACCCACAAAATATTCTGTTATGGAGCCGTTCCGAACTCTCTTTTATCGGTTTTACTCGCCAAATGGCACCTTTAGCAGCCATTATTCTGCTGACATTATTCGCGGTAACATGGTGGCGTTTTCCGGCGCGTAAGATAAAGAAACAGGCCTCAAGCCCGATTTATCCTTACCAGTTCCGCCTGTTGCTGAGTTGTTTGGCGCTGTATGTGATTTTTATTATCTGCGTGGATTTGGGCTGGGAAGGTTATGGGCTACTTATCGTTTTTGCCGGTTTATTGCTATTGGCGCGGCGGGTGTTACTGGCCATTGACTGGAGCTTGATTGTGGTCTTTATGGCGATGTTTATTGACGTGCGCCTACTGACGGAATTACCTGCTTTACAATCGCTGTTCGGTGAAATCAAAACATTGTCTACGGCTGCCGCCTATATTTTGGCTATTGGCCTATCGCAACTGATCAGTAATGTCCCCGCCACAATATTGCTGCTTAATTATCTGCCTTCCAGCGCGCTGGTGGCTTATGCGGTCAATATTGGTGGTTTTGGTTTTGTGTTGGGTTCTATGGCTAATTTAATTGCGCTGAGAATGGCGGCAGAGCCGGCCATTTGGTTAAAATTCCATGCTTACTCACTACCATTTTTGTTGTGGAGTGCTCTGGTTGGCTGGTGGTTATTATGATAGTCACAGGCGCGGCTCAGCGGGAAATAACCTGAGCCGACATCTGTCATTAGAAGAAGATAGCCAACAAAAAGACCATCACTATAATCAGCGCCACAAATGCCAGTGACGGTTTTTGCAACAATGGCTGTAATGATTGAGGTAAGGCGGCAATTAGCGGGTTAATCACTGGTTGCAGAATTTTTTGATCTTCTGCTAAACGTTGGGCTGCATTGGCCCGATCCAATCTGGCGGTAAACAGGACATTGATAATGTCGTTCAACTGCGCTTGCGTCAGCGGCGTGGTGGGACTGGCCTGGAAGCGACTCTGGCTGTAATCAATTAATAATTGTTGTTCCTGCGCATCAGCGGGCTGTTTCAACGCGGTTTGCAAGTTAACCAATGTCGGTGCTGTTTGCTGGCTGAGTGCCACTTTGGTCTGTAAAAACTGGCTGAGTATCTGGAAATGGCGTGCAGGTAACGGATCATTACTTTTCACCCCCACCATATCAAATAATGCCTGCCATATTTTGGCCGGTTGCTCGCCGGTTGCGGCACTAAGTTTTGCTACTAGCGATTGAATATTCTGATGCTCCGCCGGCAGTAACGGCCGATCAGTTATTGTTGCCAGTTGTGGCTGTGGAATATTCAGTGTCCCGGATTGCAGCAGCACCAGAACTTGTTGTAACTCTGAATGGCTTAACTGACTTAATACAGTATGACCAAAGTGCTGGCGGATAAAATCACTGACAGCTTGCCGGTTGTTGCCTTGAGGCAGCAGTTCGGTCAGTTGTTGGCGCAACTGGTGATTGGCATGATTTTCCTGTGCCTGCGCCAGACGGGTTTGCAGCAATTGCTCAGCGGGCTGGAAGTGGCGTGCCAGTAAGTCGCTAGTGCTACCCAAGGATAAATCATGACGCAGACCGGCCCAGATCTCAGCAGATTTGATTGGGCTAAGGGCCATGATCCGCACAATTAGCTTCTCCAGCGTAGTGCGTTGCGCAGGGGTAAGTGCCTGATCTTCCACTTGGCCCTGATGAGGTATTTTGGTCGGTGCGACATTGCGATCATTGGCAATCGGCACACTTGGGCCGTTCAAAGGTTGCATATAACCGGTCCTTCGCTGTGGAGGCGATACTGTGGAAATTCATAAAGTACCCGGCAATAGATGCAGGCTACCAATATGATACGCGCAAATGTGGGCGACCCATACCGTCAGATTATGTTTTTTTTGTTAACTACGTTTGTAATTAAATGTCACTTTGAGTGATTGTTTAAGTTCAGACATTGATAATCTTGATTATGCCGCTAAGATGGGCGCTCGGTCTTGAATGAGACTAATTTATCAATTTTACTGATGAATTATATGGATTAGAATTAAATACGGATAATGGTTAAACACGAATAATGGTTAAACAACAGCGCGCGGCAAAGTGGTTCCTCTGCCTGGCTTGCTTGGTCATATTAGTTTGTATGACACAACGCATCGCCAGCCTGCACGCGTTGGAAAAAAACCTCCTTCAGACATCATCATCACAGGTTGCTGCCGATGCTGATGAGGCACCCACCCCTTGTGAGCTAAGTGCCAAATCCCTGTTGGCATCCCCGCCTGTTCTGTTCGAATTAGCGATTTTTTCTCTGGGTTTATTACTCTTGCTATTGGGGCCGGTGATCCCGACCCGCATGAGGTTTCCACCACCCCGAGTGATATCACCCAGCCGTTTGAGGGTGCATCTGCGATTGTGCATTTTCCGGGAATAGAGATGCTTTTGGCATAAATACGGCATCCCTTGCGGTTGCTGTGATTAATCTATTTCTGGAGAAGAATCATGTTCAATTTAAGCAAGACAGCGTTGTTCTGTCTGTTACTGCTATGGATGCCCACCCTTTGGGCGGCAGACAGCGGCTGGTTGGTCAGCCCACAAAACTCACATGCTAAGGTGCGGATTCGTGCCGAACCTTCAACGAGCGGTGAAACCCGCCTGTTACTTTCCGTTCAACTGGAGAAAGGCTGGAAAACCTATTGGCGCTCACCGGGTGAAGGGGGCATTGCACCGACCATTGTCTGGAGCACCGCTCTTGATGCGGTAAAATGGTACTGGCCTGTACCACAACGGTTTGATGTTTCTGGTATCTCTACTCAGGGCTATCACGAGCAGGCCATGTTGCCGATCGTCATTTCCGCTAAGGCACCCAAAACGCTAAGTGGCATCTTGACCCTATCGACCTGTAGCAATGTCTGCATTTTGACTGACTACCCGTTTAGCATCGATCTTTCCTCGCCGTTAAGTGGCGAAAACCAACAGCAATTCCAACATGATTTTGCCCAGGCGATGGGGCAGGTACCCATTGCCAATGCCCTGACCCAACAGATCCAAGCTGGTTTTGATCATGGCGAGGTGCAAATTCTGGCGGTGCGTGACGAAGGTTGGCAACAGCCCGAGTTGTTCTTCGATACCTTGGCGGACGTGGATCTCGGTAAACCGCTGGTCAGTGTGCAGGGTAATCAGTTATCGGTACGGGTTCCTGCGACTGATGGTTGGGGGGAGGGCGTGGGGGATCTACGTGGTAAACCCCTGACGATGGTGATTACTGATGCGGGTCTGGCGCAAGAGACCACGGTGACCATTGGGCAAGCGCTCACTTTACCGCAATCCTCCACTCGTTTTTGGTCTTGGATAGTGATGGCGCTGGCGGGCGGATTTATTCTTAATCTGATGCCTTGTGTGCTTCCGGTCCTTGCAATGAAACTGGGGTCTATTTTGCAGACTGGGCAGCAAACCCGCCGTCAGATTCGTTGGCAGTTTCTGGCATCGTCTGCTGGGATTGTGACTTCGTTTTGGTTGTTGGCATTACTGATGACCGCCTTGCGTTTAGGTAATCATGCCCTTGGCTGGGGAATTCAGTTCCAAAGCCCTTGGTTTATCGGCTTTATGGTGTTGGTTACCGCACTCTTTACGGCCAACCTGTTCGGCTTGTTCGAAATTAACCTCTCCTCATCGCTCAATAGCCGTATTGCCGCGCCTCGTGTGGAGCAATCGGGGGCTCGCGGTTTGGCCGGCCACTTTGGACAGGGCGCATTGGCGACGCTACTGGCAACCCCGTGTTCCGCGCCATTTTTGGGGACGGCGGTAGCCTTTGCACTGGCCGCCCCTTTACCGGCGCTGTGGGGCATATTTACCGCCCTGGGGGTTGGTATGAGCCTGCCGTGGTTGGCGGTGGCGCTATGGCCTAGATTGGTGCTGTTTTTGCCCCGTCCAGGTCGTTGGATGAACCGTCTGCGTATCGGGATGGGGGGGCTGATGCTGGCATCAAGTCTGTGGTTACTGAGCCTGATGGTGAGCCATATTGGCTCACAACTGGTGATGGTGATTAGCGGAGTGTTGCTGTTAGCGCTATTACTGGCAATTGGCTGGCGCTATGGCGTGCGTGTTGCCGCAATCGTCAGCTTAATCGGGGTGTTGATTATCGGCGGATTACTGTTGGCGGGTTCGCTGACGGCTAATCTATGGCGCAAACCGCTACATGACACCATCCCGTGGCAGCCATTAACTGAATCAGCCATTAAGAAAGCCTTGATGGAGCATAAGCGGGTGTTTGTCGATGTCACTGCCGATTGGTGTGTGACCTGTAAAGTTAACAAAATACACGTCCTGATGCGTGACGATGTGCAGCAGGCGTTGCAAGCACCTGATGTGGTGGCGTTACGCGGTGACTGGACGCGACCTTCTGCTGATATTACTGAGTTTTTGCGCCAGCGCGGCAGTGTCGCAATCCCATTTAATCAAATTTATGGGCCACAGCAACCACAGGGTGTGGTGCTCTCGCCACTGTTGGACCGTGACGTGTTATTAAAAATTTTGGCCGATGCTAAAGGAAATAAAGAATGAAAATTATCATGGTTGTGTTGTTAGCGCTGATCTCGACCTCACTGTGGGCGGCTGCACCTTTTACGCCGGAGCAGGAAGTGCGGATTAAAGCGTTAATCCGTGAAACGCTGGTCGCCAATCCAGACATTCTTGAACAATCCATCAATGCCTTGCAACAGCAAGCTAATGAAGCGCAAGGGCAGCAAATGGATCAATTTATCGCAGCCAATAAGCAGGCGCTGTTCCAAGACCCTGGTAGCCCACGTTTCGGGGCTGCAACTCCAGCCCTGACATTGGTTTCATTTACCGATTACAACTGCCCATTTTGTAAAACTTTTGATCCGTTGCTGGAAAAGGTAGTGAAGGAGTACCCGCAAGTGGCGGTGGTGATAAAACCGCTACCGTTTAAAGGGGAAAGCTCGGTGACCAGTGCACGGTTGGCGTTGACACTGTGGCAACAACATCCGAATCAATTTCTGCCATTTCATCAGCGCTTGATGGCGAAAAAAGGTTTCCACGATGCTGACAGTATTGCCGCGGCGCAGAAAAAAACCGGTGTTACGCCGGTAGCACCAAGCGAGCAGAGCTTGAATGTGTTGCGTACCAACCTGAAATTAGCGGATCAACTGGGTATCCAAGGCACACCTGCCACTTTGATTGGTAATCAGATGATCCCAGGTGCTATTTCCTATGAGCAACTGGAGGAGATAGTGAAGCAGCAACTGGCTAAGGCGGGTAAATGAGTCGCTTGAAGCGGTGGGGTAAAGAGCTGGTTATTCTGCTGGTACTGGTCACGGTGGTCTCTTTGGCGATGGATTGGTTGCGTAGCCCGCAGGTACCTGCTGATTGGGGCGATGTGTCATTACAAACCCTGGAGGGCCAGACTGTCTCGCTAAAGGCGATGAGCCAGGACAAACCGTTGCTCATCTATTTTTGGGCAACATGGTGCGGCGTGTGTAAATTCACCAGCCCCAGTGTCAATCAATTGGTGCAGGAGGGGGAGAATGTGATGACAGTGGCACTACGCTCTGGTGAAGCACCACAGCTTGAGCGCTGGCTGACCAAAAAAGGCTACCGGTTACCGGTGATAAATGACCCACGCGGCGAGTTGTCAGCGCAGTGGCAAGTCAGTGTTACACCGACGTTAGTGATCCTTTATCAAGGCAAAATGGTACAAAATACCAGCGGATGGAGCAGCTATTGGGGCATGAAACTGCGTTTATGGCTGGCCTCGTTCTGAGGTAACGCTGTTTAGCCAACGCCACAGTGAAACGCACGCCAAAAGTTGGACTCAGTCTGACTTTTGGTGGTGCGTTTTTTTGATTAATATTATGCTTGGCACTGACCAATCGCCGCACTTAATCTGGCTATTCCTTGGCTAATCAGCTCGGGCGAATTAGCGGCAAAATTCAAACGGAGGGTGAACTCTCCATCTGACTCTTCGCGGTAAAACCCGCCACCTTTAGCGAAAGTGACCCCCGCCTGCCACGCCAGCGGCATTAATTGAGTCATTGGCACGTTTGCTGGCAATTGTAGCCAGATAAATAATCCCCCATCAGGAACTTCAAACTGGCAGCCGAGTGGCAGTGTCTGCTGGAGGGCATCGACCATGGCATCACGGTGCTGGCGGTACAAACGGCAAGCCCGACGAAGTTGTTTGTCATAGCGCCCGACAGTGACAAATGCATCCAACGCCCGTTGGATCAGGTTCGAGCTGGTAAAACTGTCAACATGCTTTAAGCGCGCCAGTTGGATGTAATGGGGCGCGTCTGCCACCAGATAACCAATGCGCATGCTGGGCAGTAACATTTTGGAAAAAGTACTGACATAGATAACTTCACCCGCGGCTGCCAGTGAACGCAGCGAAGGCAGCTTTTTGCCGCTGTAACGCAAGTCACCCACATAATCATCTTCAAGTATCGGCACCCCAGCAGTTCTGGCTATTTGCACTAACTGATGGCGGCGTTCTTCACTCATACAGCGTCCGGTGGGGTTATTAAAGTTGGGAATGCAATAGATAAGTTTCGGTTGATGCCTGGCTAACAGCGCAGGCAGGGTCGCCAGATTCATGCCTTGTTGGTCGCTGGGCAGAGCAATAATATTCACTTTATGCAGGCGGAACAGGGCTAATGCTTCGGCATAAGTGGGTTCTTCTACCAGCACACTATCACCTGGGGCCAGCAGTGATTGACTGATCAGACTGATGGCGTGTTGTGAACCGTTGGTTATCAACAGTTGCTCTGGCCGTGTTGGGATACCTTGTGCGGATAGAATGCGGCTGAGTGTATCGCGCAATGGATAATAGCCACAGTAATCGCCGTAACTGAATGCTTCTTCAGCATGGCGGCGCAGAATTGAATGCAAGATCTGGCGGAATTCATCCAATGGGAAAATTTTGGGGCTACCGATGCCAGCAGCAAAATTAATGGTATCTGGCGGTAAGGGGATATCGGCATACCCGTCCAGCCTTGAGGTGACAGTGGTAAAACGATCCAGTGGAAACTCACCATGTAGCCGTGGATGCGGATGGCTTGGCGGCGGCGAGAGGTGACAGACATAGGCACCGCTGCCGCGACGTTGTTGTAATAACCCCTTTGCCGCCAGCTCGGCATAAGCATTATCCACTGTGAGGCGGCTCACTGATAATTCTGCTGCCAAGGTGCGGGTTGAGGGCAGTTTGTCGCCATCAGCAAACACCCCACTGAGGATAGCACGGCGCAATGCCTCTTCGATTTGTAGATACAGTGGAATGTCTTGCTGGCGATCTAACGGAATATGCATGTCTCACCGACCAAAAGTGGCTCACTGTGGATAATATATTGTCACTATACTCAAGGTTAACAAGGCTTCAAGAGGAAAAAGTGGCCTGTATCAATCAGTGGGAAAGTGGCTCTGGTGGCAGAGAACATGGGGGGTACAATCGCTATCTGATTAATATCCTGAAAGTAGTTATGAGGTTGTTATGGCGATTCCGGCAGATTTATTCCCATCAGCATTTGGCTCTATCGGGGCGGGCAACGGCGGGTTTAGTGGCAAACGACAAGGCTATCTGCTGGCGATTATTAGTGCCATGTTGTTGGGTTTTACCGGCATCATAATTCGCATCCTCACGGCGCATTATCATCTACCCACTTCGGTATTGGCTTTCTGGCGGGCAGCACTGGTCGCCATGGTGTTATTACCTATTTTACTTCTGACCAAACCGGAATGGGCCAAATTACGCGGGTGCCAGCTAAAATTCTATACGGCATATGGCTTATTGCTGGCGGTCTTTAATGGGCTATGGACTGAATCTGTCGCTTTAAACGGTGCGTCGATCTCCACCATTCTGGTCTATTGCTCAATCGGTTTTACCGTGTTTCTCGGCTGGGTTTTCTATAACGAATATATGGGCTGGCGTGAATTACTGGTTATTATTATCAGCCTGTTGGGTTGTTTCTTAGTCAGCGATGGCCTGAATATTACTGCATCAGACTTTAATTTTGTTGGCTTATTTATCGGATTGGCCTCCGGTATTGGTTACAGCTTTTATACTCTGGCTGGGCGCATTGCGACTGAACGCTGTTATCCGGTCTGGAACACTATTCTTTACGTCTTTGGTTTCTCCGCCATCTACCAACTGATATTTAATCAGTTATTGCTGTGGTTTCCATTGTCTGGGTTACAGCCAATGGTGGGTGATCTATTTTTCTTATCCCATGGAGCTAATGGCATTCAATGGTCTGGTTGGGGGCTATTGTTAATTTTAGCCGCCGGTCCAACGTTACTGGGGTTTGGCCTGTTTAATCTCAGTTTGAAAACACTCTCTTTGGCGGTGGCTAGCCTACTATTAACGCTGGAACTGGTCTTCACTGCGGTGATTGCATATTTCTTGTTGGGCGAAACACTCTCTCCCTCCCAATTGTTGGGCAGCGCGCTGGTATTACTGGGGGTGTTGATGTTGCATCGTAAAGATAAGGCTCAAGCAGCAATGGTGGCGGTTAGCGCGGAATAAAAACAGGGCCGGGGTAGCTGCGCAGAATATACGCCGCTACCTTATTTTTACTGCGCCGCCGCTCTTCGCAATGGGGTGCGCAGGCGCTGAGCTAATATCACCCCAGCCAGCGTGATACCCCCGCCAATCAGGTGATAGCTGTGTAATTGCTCATGAAGGAAGGCCACGGCAATAATGGCGGTAAATACCGGTGTCAGATTCATAAATATCGACGCAGTATTTGCCCCTAACCGCATCACACCGTGGATCCACAAATAAGGCGCAATAATTGAGGCTGGGATCCCAGCAAATAGCACCAATGGAATATTCTGCGCCGTCAATTGCACATCTGAAGCCATCAGGAAATTAGGCAATAATAGCACCACGCCGAAAACGATCTGCATATAAAGGGACTGCCAGTTGGGTAATTGAATCGCCCAGCGTTTGGTTAATACGCCATACAGCGCATAGGATGCCGATGCGCCGAACATCATCAATTCGCCTTTGCCGATACCATGTTGCAACAGTTGTGCCGGGTTACCTGCACTAACCAACCACACTAGTCCCCCTAATGACAGCACGCTACCTAATGCAATGCCTACCGTGGGGGCGACTCGTAACACCACAATGCTAATAAGCACAGTCAGTAAGGGAATTAACGAACTGAGAATCCCCATAAACAGGGCGCTAACACTGTGAGCCGCGTAGTACGCCAGGCTTTGGTACAGCACCATCCCCAGCATCCCCAATATCATCAATTTCCACCAATAAACGCGGATTGCCTGCCAATTGCGGATAACACCCAGCAGCAAGAATGGGGTTAACGTTAGCAACGCCAGCACCCAGCGATAAAACGAGATGGCGGCGGGATCAATTGCGGTGGCAGAGACCTTACTGACTACGGCATTGATGGACCAGATGATCACCGCGAACAGGGGGAATAACATATTCATGATAATAATTCTCATCTAAATAACATGTGACGTAGTCTACAGTTGTCTGATTTATTCTATATACTGAAAATCAGACAATAACTGCTGCGATTAGGACAATCTCGGCAGGAATCATTTTTTACAGGAGACAGTTCACGATGGCAGAACCCTCTTTCCCGGTGGTTGCCACAACCGTGCCACTGAGCCTTTCCTTTCGCTGTGAGGCCTTTAATGCCAATACTGAGTTTTTGCCGCATACCCATCCTTACGGGCAGTTGATCTGCGTAAAGTCAGGTGTGGTAGCGATGAGTATCGGCGGGCAGCGTTTTCTGGCCCCCCCTGAATTCAGTGTCTGGATACCGGCCGGCATGGAGCACTCCAGCCATAACCGTAAGCCGATGCAATTTCGTGCCATTGATATTGCACCTACGCTGTGTGATGAGTTACCGCTATCAGCTTGCCTGATTAATGTCAGTCCAATCTTTAATACCATTGTGGAAGATTGCTTCTCCCGTGGTTTATTGATGCCGGAAAGCGAGCAAGATATGCGCTTAGCCCACGTATTAATTGATCAACTCAGGTTGTCACCGGTACAACGCACCTATCTGCCCACCTCACAGGATAAATTACTGTCACCTATTCTGGCGGCGCTAGAGCGCTGCCCGGCGGACAATACCTCGCTGGCGCAGTGGGCTAAGCGGGTCTATACCACCGAGCGGACGTTATCGCGCCGCTGCCAACAAGAACTGGGTATGGCTTTTAGCGAATGGCGGCAGCGGCTGCGTTTTTTACATGCGATCTCATTGTTAGAAAAGGGCAAAACCGTGCAAAGTGTCGCACTGGATGTTGGGTATAGCTCCTCATCGGCTTTTATCGCCATGTTCCAGCAAATTGCAGGGACTACGCCGGAGCGTTTTCGTCGCAACAATCCCCTTCATCCTTGACGCCGCAGGGGTGTTGGCTATGCTCACGCACCCGAATCACTGACTTGAGTCAGCTCATCGGGATTTATTCGCTTGCCGCCTACCTGCAACGCCAATGATTTTGGGGATCGTCTTCATCCTGAAGCTGTAGGGGGTTGGCTATGCTCACGCACCCGAATCACTGACTTGAGTCAGTGATTCGGGATTTATTCGCTTGCCGCCTACCTGCAACGCCAATGATTTTGGGGATCGTCTTCATCCTGAAGCTGTAGGGGGTTGGCTATGCTCACGCACCCGAATCACTGACTTGAGTCAGCTCATCGGGATTTATTCGCTTGCCGCCTACCTGCAACGCTAATGATTTTGGGGATCGTCTTCATCCTGAAGCTGTAGGGGGTTGGCTGCAACTCTAACTTCTTTGGGTATATACTAAGTCCCTGCTTTTCATCTATAGGGCAGTAAGCTGCCGGAGAATAAAGTGAAAATCCTGGTTGATGAGAATATGCCGTACGCAGATGTGCTATTTCGGCGTTTAGGTGAGGTACAGGCAGTGCCGGGGCGGCCAATCCCCCGTGAAGCACTGGCTAATGCTGACGCACTGATGGTGCGCTCGGTTACCAAAGTGAATGAGGCGTTGCTGCAAGGTACGTCAATTGGCTTTGTGGGCACGGCAACCGCCGGTACCGACCATGTCGACGATAACTGGCTACAGCAACAGGGAATCGGTTTCTCCGCAGCTCCCGGTTGTAATGCCATTGCGGTTGTGGAATATGTTTTTTCCGCACTGATGATGATGGCCGAACGTGATGGTTTCCAATTGCGTGACAAAACTGTCGGTATTATTGGGGTGGGGAATGTCGGGGCCAGATTGAATACCAGGCTACAAGCCCTTGGTGTGCGGACTTTACTGTGCGATCCACCACGAGCAGACAGAGGTGATAACGACACTTTCTGGCCGCTGGAAAAACTGGTGCGAGAGGCAGATGTTCTCACTTTCCATACGCCGTTGAATAAAACCGGCCCTTATCAAAGCCTGCACATGGCGGACGATGAATTACTGGCAGCCTTGCCGGATGGCCGTATTCTGATTAATGCCTGCCGCGGAGCCGTGGTGGATAATGCTGCGCTGCTTGGTGCGTTGGAAAAAGGTAAAAAACTCAGCGTGGTTCTGGATGTATGGGAACCGGAACCGGAATTATCTTTGCCGCTGTTAGGGCGGATTGATATCGGGACGCCACATATCGCCGGCTATACGCTGGAAGGTAAAGCACGTGGTACCACACAAGTGTTTGAAGCTTTTAGTCAACATCTGGGGCAGCCGCAGTCGGTAGAGCTAGCTTCTTTATTGCCTCAACCGGAGTTTAGCCACTTGAGACTGAACGGTGCGTTGGATGAAGGCAAATTAAAACGATTGATGCACTTGGTGTATGATGTGCGCCGCGATGATGCGCCACTGCGCCATGTGGCCGGTATCCCCGGTGAGTTTGATC
Source organism: Yersinia sp. 2541 StPb PI (assembly GCF_052217145.1). Classification (NCBI taxonomy): domain Bacteria; kingdom Pseudomonadati; phylum Pseudomonadota; class Gammaproteobacteria; order Enterobacterales; family Yersiniaceae; genus Yersinia; species Yersinia sp. 2541 StPb PI. Next base: position 1,463,031 of record NZ_JAZGQB010000001.1, read on the forward strand.
GGCTGCGTAAGCACTATCAGGAACGCCGTGAGTGGTCATCACTCTGCGTGCAGTGCGATGATGCTGCCAGTGCTGAACTGTTGCAGAAATTAGGCTTTAGTACACAGTTATTATAAGCGCGGTATAAACGTTAATTTATTGATTGTCAGGCGGTTTTTTTACCGCCTTTCTCTTTCAATCGATCTTAGTATCTGAATGAACCCTTGTAATTTAATGAACGTTAGTGGAGAAAACCAACATGTCTGACGGCTGGAATATTGCTCTGTTAGGAGCAACGGGCGCAGTAGGTGAAGCTTTGCTGGAGCTGTTAAATGAGCGCCAGTTCCCGGTTGGTGAATTGTATCCGCTGGCCAGCGAACGCAGCGCCGGTGCTTCTGTGCGCTTTAATGGTAAAAGTTTACTGGTTGAAAATGTTGCTGAATTTGACTGGTCTCAGGCGCAGTTAGCTTTCTTTGTTGCCGGGCGCGAAGCCTCACAACTCTATGCGGAAGAAGCGGCGAATGCCGGTTGCTTGGTTATCGACAGCAGTGGCCTGTTCGCGATGGAACCAGATGTACCGCTGGTGGTGCCAAGTGTGAATCCTCAGGTGCTGGCAGAATATCGCAATCGCAATATTGTGGCGGTAGCCGATAGCCTGACCAGCCAGTTGCTGACGGCGATTAAACCACTGACGGAACAGGCTGGCTTGTCCCGCGTGCATGTCACTGCATTGATTTCAGCCTCCGCCCATGGCAAGGCCGCTGTGGACGATCTGGCCGGTCAAAGTGCCAAGTTGTTAAATGGCATTCCTGCGGAGCCAAGTATCTTCGCCAAACAACTGGCATTTAACGTGTTGCCGTTGCTGGCTGATGAAGAGGGCAGTGTGCGTGAAGAGCGCCGTCTGGTTGATCAGGTGCGCAAAGTATTGCAAGACGAAGGTCTGCCTATCTCGGTGAGTTGCATTCAATCACCGGTATTTTACGGTCAGGCACAAGTGGTTCATCTGGAAGCCTTGCGCCCAATCTCCGCAGATGAAGCGCGCAGCGAACTGGAAAATTGCGAAGATATCCAATTATCTGAAGAGGATGATTATCCAACACAGGTCAGTGATGCCTCGGGCAGTGAGGTGCTGAGTATTGGTTGTGTGCGTAATGACTATGGCATTCCCGAAGTGTTGCAGTTCTGGTCAGTGGCCGACAACATTCGTTTTGGTGGCGCATTGATGGCGATTGAAACGGCGGAGCACCTGTTGCAGGAGCAACTGTACTGATGTCCGAACTCGAGTTGGCTCAGCCACAAGACATAGTGGCTGAAACGGCCGGTATAAAAATTGCGCTGGGTATTGAATATAACGGCAGCCGCTATTTCGGCTGGCAACGGCAGTTGGAGGTTGCCAGTGTGCAGGCTTGTTTGGAGGCTGCCTTGTCAAAAGTTGCCGATGAATCCATTGGCGTATTTTGTGCTGGGCGCACTGATGCTGGTGTACATGCCACCGGGCAGGTGGTGCATTTTGTCACCTCGGCGGTGCGTAAAGATGCCGCCTGGACGATGGGGGTCAATAGCCATTTACCTCCAGATATCGCCGTACGCTGGATAAAAACAGTGGATGACGATTTTCACGCCCGTTTCAGCGCTACTGCCCGCCGTTATCGCTATATCATCTTTAACCATCGCTATCGTCCAGCGGTGTTGGCGCAAGGGGTAACCCATTGCTACCTGCCGCTGGATGCTGAAAAAATGGAACGAGCGGCGCAATGTTTACTCGGCGAGAATGATTTTACCTCGTTTCGTGCGATACAGTGCCAGTCGCGTACCCCATGGCGAAATGTAAAACATGTCAAAGTTACCCGACATGGCGCGTATATCGTGGTAGATATCAAGGCCAACGCTTTTGTTCATCATATGGTGCGTAATATTGTTGGTAGCTTGATTGAGATTGGCTGTGGTAATCAGGATGTCAACTGGATGGCCCAGTTGCTGGCACTGAAAGACCGATCACGTGCTGCGGCAACAGCGAAAGCCGAAGGGTTGTATTTAGTCGCGGTTGATTACCCCGAACGCTTTGCGTTACCAACAGCGCCAATGGGACCCCTTTTTTTGGCAGACGACTGATTTCTCTACATTGATGAGTGAGGTCGCCTTGGGCTAAGGAATACCTAAGGAAGTTCAGCTAATCTCACTCACTCAAAGCACAAGTATGTTTACCATTTGAGAGTATTTATGGAATTTATACGTTTCGTTATTGATTTTATTTTGCATATTGATGTCCATCTGGCGGAGCTGGTGGCGCAGTATGGGGTTTGGGTTTACGCCATTTTATTCCTGATCTTATTCTGTGAAACCGGTCTGGTGGTGACGCCGTTCCTGCCAGGAGATTCTTTGCTGTTTGTGGCCGGTGCGTTGGCAGCATTACCGTCCAATGATATCAATGTGCACATTATGGTGGCACTGATGGTTACCGCCGCTATTTTGGGCGATGCTATTAACTACACCATTGGGCGGGTGTTCGGAGAGAAACTATTCAGTAACCCGGACTCCAAAATTTTCCGCCGCAGCTATCTGGAAAAAACCCATCAGTTCTACGAAAAACATGGCGGTAAAGCGATTGTTTTGGCACGTTTTGTCCCGATTATCCGCACTTTTGCGCCGTTTGTCGCCGGAATGGGTAAAATGTCTTATCGCCACTTTGCGGCTTATAACGTGATTGGGGCGTTGGTATGGGTACTGTTATTCACCTATGCTGGTTATCTGTTTGGTAACGTACCTATCGTGCAGAACAATCTGAAATTGCTAATTGTTGCCATTATTGTGGTGTCAATTTTGCCGGGTGTATTTGAGGTATGGCGGCATCGGCGCGCGCAATCACGGCAAAAAAATCAGTAAAAACGTTACCTAAGCCGTGGGTTCGACCAGTTTTTTATCTACACTGTCGAGCCAATATGGTTTAATGAGTGACATTTATGGTCTGTTCCTGCGGACAACCCGAGTTCCAGTGCCTTAGCCACGTTGTAATGGCGTGTATCTCAGGCATTTTTTGTTGGGATGTTTTCAGGGAGATGGTTAAAGCATGAACAGCGGACTGGCAACAGCCAGGTTCAAACAGAAAGGTCATCGATGAGCTGGATTGAACGAATTCTTAACAAAAGCAATATTACACAAACCCGTAAAGCGAGTATTCCTGAAGGGGTGTGGACGAAATGTGACAGTTGCGGTCAGGTGCTTTACCGTGCCGAGTTAGAGCGTAATCTAGAAGTTTGTCCTAAGTGTGATCACCATATGCGTATGACAGCCCGTGCACGGTTACATATGCTACTGGATGCAGGCAGTGAAGTTGAATTGGGTAGCGAACTGGAGCCGAAGGATATCCTGAAATTCAAGGATTCCAAAAAGTATAAAGATCGCATTTCTGCCGCACAAAAAGATACCGGCGAAAAAGACGCTTTGGTTGCCATGAAAGGGACCTTACAAGGGATGCCGATCGTTGCCGCTTCATTTGAATTTGCCTTTATGGGTGGGTCAATGGCGTCAGTGGTGGGTGCCCGTTTTGTGCGTGCAGTTGAGCAGGCGCTGGAAGATAATTGCCCGTTGGTGTGCTTCTCCTCCAGTGGTGGTGCTCGTATGCAGGAAGCATTGATGTCACTGATGCAGATGGCAAAAACCAGTGCTGCTCTGGCTAAAATGCAAGAGCGTGGCTTGCCGTACATTTCTGTGCTGACGGATCCTACCATGGGTGGTGTCTCCGCCAGTCTGGCAATGTTGGGTGATATCAATATCGCAGAACCAAAAGCCTTAATCGGTTTTGCTGGTCCACGGGTTATTGAGCAAACCGTTCGGGAAAAACTGCCGCCGGGCTTCCAGCGCAGTGAGTTCTTGATTGAAAAAGGCGCTATCGACATGATCGTTCGCCGCCCGGTGATGCGTCAGACAATTGCCAGCATCTTGTCTAAATTAACGCATCAGCCACAACCCAGTGTGATTGAGAGTAAAGCCGATACTGCTCAGGCGGATAATCAGGCCGAAGCCTGATTATCCACGCGGGCATCACCCTGATAAGGTGATGCTCGGTTGTTGTGCATTGTCGCAACTTAAGCTTTATAGCTTTAAAAAAGAAAATATTTACCCAAAATAATTTGAGTTGCAGGAAGGCGGCAATTGAGTGACAACTTGGTTGTAAACCATGTTGAACATCGCTTGCGCTGGCCCGCAGGGTGAGTCTCATTAGAGGCTCATAATCCTGATGAGTTGACGCTAGTCATTGATTCGGGTGACAAATCGGTCAGGAACCGATTTGAACGCTGCTTGCAGCGGCCTCGCAGAGGCGAGGTCCATGGACGGGGCCGAGCAACGAAAGCAGTCAACGCACATGCAGCTTGAAGTATGATGGGTATAAAGGCCAGTGACGGGACTCATGAAAAACCATCAAATTCCCCAAGCCACGTCGCCTTTGGCCGCGTGGCTTTACTATCTTGAACGTTTGCACTCTCAACCAATCGAGTTGGGTCTGGAACGTGTTAAACAGGTTGCTGAGCGTTTGGATCTGCTTAACCCTGCCCCAAAAGTCTTCACCGTTGCCGGTACTAATGGCAAAGGCACCACCTGTTGTACCCTGGAATCAATTTTACTTGCAGCGGGTCTGCGGGTCGGGGTTTACAGCTCACCTCACCTTTTGCGTTACACCGAGCGAGTCCGTATTCAGGGGCAAGAACTGTCTGAGGCTGAACACAGCCACTCTTTTGCTCAAATTGAAGCCGGGCGCGCGGGTATATCACTGACTTACTTCGAATTTGGCACCTTATCTGCGCTGCAATTATTTAAGCAGGCTAAGCTTGATGTAGTGATTCTGGAAGTGGGGCTGGGTGGACGTTTGGATGCGACCAATATAGTCGATTCTGATGTTGCGGCTATTACCAGTATTGCCATAGACCATACTGACTGGTTGGGCTTCGATCGAGAAAGCATTGGCCGCGAGAAGGCTGGTGTTTTCCGTGCGGGGAAACCTGCCGTGGTTGGCGAACCGGATATGCCGCAGTCGATTGCCGATGTTGCGGCGCAATTGGGGGCACAACTGTATCGCCGTGATGACGCATGGCGGTTTAGCCAACAACAGCCAGGTGAACAACAAGAAAATGCCTGGGATTGGCAGTGTGGCAACCATCATTGGACCAATCTACCCTTACCAAACGTACCTTTGGCAAATGCGGCGACAGCTTTGGCCGTATTGCACTATTCTGGCCTGCCTTTAAGCGATAAGGTTATTCGCCAGGGCTTGTTGGCTGCCAGTTTGCCAGGGCGTTTTCAGGTTGTCAGTGAGCAACCACTGCTGATTTTGGATGTAGCCCATAACCCGCATGCAGCACGTTATCTCACCGACAGGCTGGCTCGATTGCCAAAACACGGTAAAGTACGGGCTGTGGTAGGTATGCTATCAGATAAAGATATCGGCGGGACGCTGGCCTGTTTATCTGAACAAGTCGATGAATGGTACTGCGCGCCGCTTGAAGGGCCGCGTGGGGCGACGGCGGAGCAATTAGCCGGGCATTTGGAGTTATCACGCCAGTTTAGCGATGTAGAAACGGCCTGGCGTCAGGCTATGTTGGATGCAAAACCACAGGATGTGGTTATTGTCTGTGGTTCTTTCCATACTGTCGCTCATGTGATGGCTGTATTGGATTTATGACAGCCTGAATTTGTGACAACTTGAGTTTATCAAGGCATTGAATTGGGAGTGCGAGTGGCAAGTAAGTTCCAGAACCGTTTAGTCGGGACCATAATTCTGGTGGCGTTAGGCGTGATTGTGCTGCCGGGGCTACTGGATGGTAAAAAGAAGCATTATGAGGATGAGTTCGCCGCTATCCCATTAGTGCCAAAACCAGGTGATAGTCAGGAGATCGATGCGGTTGGTCCGGTCAGTCAACCTCTGCCTATTGCTCCACCGGAAGGTGCGGCGCAAGCCGTGGATGTCCCCAAAGATGATTCCGCCTCTCAGGCTGCTAATGATGCTGGTAACCCTCCGTCTGAACCGACTATCGTGGCACCGCCAGTGATACAGAGTAAGCCGGTTGAGGTGAAACCTGTTGAGAAGAAACCGGTTGAGGTCAAACCGCTACCGGTAGAGAAAAAACCGCAGGAAGTGAAACCTAAACCTGAGGTTAAACCGGACGTTCAGCCGGAAACTAAACCGGTCACAGAAGAAAAAGCACCGGTAGGGCAGGCTTATGTCGTCCAACTGGGCGCGTTGAAAAACGCAGCTAAAGTGAATGAAATCGTGGCGACGCTGCGCTTGTCAGGTCATCGGGCGTTTACGGTGCCTGCAACGCCGGTTCAAGGCCAAATAACCCGTGTGTATGTCGGGCCAGATGCGTCAAAACAAAAATTGCAATCTGCGCTGCCAGAGCTTAATTCATTAAGCGGCCTGAATGGGCAAGTTAAGCCCTATGGCACGGCGCGTTAAGGTTTATGCCGAGAGTTAAGATATCAGGGTGTACGGGGTTTTTGAGCTAAGTTTGTGCGGCGATTGTTGTTTTTAAAATCGCCGCACTTTAATTTGTCGCGGGTAAGAATTCCCCTACGCAAACGTTTTCTTTTTCTGTTAGAATTCGCCGCGAACAGGATGCAGCGGCGATTTCGTCATTGGAATAGTCATGGTCTGGATTGATTACGTCATTATAGGGATTATCGGATTTTCTGCATTGGTCAGCTTAATCCGGGGTTTTGTCCGTGAAGCATTGTCACTTGTAACATGGGGATGTGCGTTTTTTGTTGCCAGCCATTTTTACACTTACCTTGCTGTCTATTTCACGCGTTTTGAAGATGAAGTAGTTCGCAACGGAATTGCCATCGGCATTTTGTTCATCGCGACATTGATCGTCGGGGCTATTGTTAACTATGTGATTGGTTCGTTGGTTGAACGTACTGGTTTATCAGGAACTGACAGGGTGCTGGGTGTCTGTTTTGGCGCGCTGCGAGGTGTTCTGATAGTCTCTGCCATGCTGTTCTTTCTGGATACGTTTACCGGCTTCTCACAGAGTGTTGACTGGAAACAGTCACAATTAATCCCGCAGTTCAGTTATATAATCAGGTGGTTCTTTGACTACCTGCAGAGCACGTCGAGTTTCTTACCGAATCAATTACCGATTCGGAGCGGCTTATGAGGAAAAGACAACATGTGCGGTATTGTCGGTATCGCCGGTTTTGCACCGGTAAACCAGTCGATTTATGATGCGCTGACGGTGCTTCAGCACCGAGGCCAGGATGCTGCGGGCATCGTTACCATTGATGCCCATAATGGGTTCCGGCTGCGTAAAGCAAACGGCTTGGTGAAGGATGTATTTGAAACCCGGCATATGCTGCGCTTACAGGGGAATATGGGTATTGGCCATGTTCGTTACCCGACGGCTGGCAGTTCCAGTGCTTCCGAGGCTCAGCCTTTCTACGTTAACTCACCGTTTGGCATCACTCTCGCTCATAACGGTAATCTGACTAACGCTCACCAACTGAGAAAGAAATTATTCGAAGTTTCTCGCCGTCATGTGAACACCACTTCTGACTCGGAAATTTTGCTGAATATTTTTGCCAGTGAATTGGACCGTTTCCAACATTATCCATTGGAATCAGACAATATTTTTGCTGCTGTTGCCGCAACACATCAGTTGATCCGTGGGGCATACGCTTGTGTTGCGATGATTATCGGCCACGGGATGGTCGCGTTCCGTGACCCTAACGGTATTCGCCCGCTGGTTATTGGTAAACGCACGTTAGTTGATGGCCGCAATGAATATATGGTCGCTTCTGAAAGTGTGGCATTGGATACCCTTGGCTTTGAATTCCTGCGGGATGTTGCGCCGGGCGAAGCTGTGTATATCACGGAAAAAGGCCAGTTGTTTACCCGCCAGTGTGCTGAAAATCCGAAATACAATCCGTGCTTGTTTGAGTATGTGTATTTTGCTCGCCCAGACTCCTTTATGGATAAAATTTCTGTTTACAGTGCGCGCGTGCGCATGGGCCAGAAGTTGGGTGCCAAAATTGCCAAGCAGTGGGAAGATCTGGATATTGATGTTGTCATTCCTATCCCGGAAACATCTTGCGATATCGCGCTGGAAATTGCCCGTATTCTAGATAAACCGTACCGCCAGGGGTTTGTGAAAAACCGTTATGTTGGCCGTACCTTTATCATGCCGGGTCAGCAGGAACGTCGTAAATCTGTGCGCCGTAAACTGAATGCCAACCGCGCAGAGTTCCGTGATAAGAACGTCTTATTAGTGGATGACTCTATCGTGCGTGGCACCACATCAGAACAGATTGTCGAGATGGCGCGTGAGGCTGGGGCGAAGAAGGTCTATTTCGCCTCTGCGGCACCGGAAATTCGTTTCCCGAATGTGTATGGCATTGATATGCCAAGTGCGAACGAATTGATTGCCCATGGTCGTGAAGTGGATGAAATCCGCCAGTTGATTGGTGCCGATGCACTGATTTTCCAGGACCTTAGCGATCTTATCGAGGCAGTACGCGAAGATAACCCAGACATCACCCAGTTTGAGTGCTCGGTCTTTAACGGCGTTTACGTGACTAAAGATGTCGATCAGAGCTATCTGGAATATCTTGAATCGTTACGTAACGATGATGCGCAGGCATTACGTAATCATAACGAAGCCGAGAATCTGGAGATGCATAACGAAGGGTAATACCCGTTATCTTTCAGGTTGCAGATGTGTTGGCCTCGACCAATCCACGGATCTTGCGATGCGGTCGCTGTTTAGTGCCTTGCTGCAACTTGAAATTTATTGGGTATCTTCAGTTATCGGCAGAGTGTGAATCAAAAAGGTGCAACCAGCGTTCCGGCGCGGTGCACCTTTTTTGTTATCTAGCCGAGGGCCATGGGTATTGTGGCAAAACGGGGCCAATAACTTGCTAATCCGTACTTGATACGGCAAAGTCGGGCGATATTTCTTTATGTTATGCTCACTCTATAAGGCATAACGTCAGTGCGAGGCTATACCCCATGAAACGACTTATTATCGGCATTAGCGGTGCCAGCGGTGCCATTTATGGCGTACGGCTGTTACAGGTGCTGCAACATGTCGAGGGTGTGGAAACTCATCTTATTCTCAGTAATGCGGCGCGCCAGACGCTGGCGCTGGAAACGGAATTTAGCGTGAAGGATGTGCAGGCACTGGCCGATGTTGTACATGACTCACGTGACATTGCTGCTTGTATCTCATCCGGATCATTCAAAACGCAAGGTATGGTTATTTTACCCTGTTCAATCAAAACGTTATCTGGAATTGTCCATAGCTATACCGAGGGTTTGCTGACCCGCGCCGCGGATGTGATCTTAAAAGAGCGCCGCCCGCTAGTGTTATGTGTGCGTGAAACCCCGTTGCATTTAGGGCATTTACGCCTGCTGGTACAAGCCGCTGAGCTGGGCGCTACCATTATGCCGCCAATGCCTGCGTTTTATCATCGACCACAAACCATTCAAGATATTGTTGATCAGACCGTTAATCGGGTTATCGATCAATTTGACATCGAACTGCCTGAAGACCTGTTTACACGATGGCAAGGCAATAATTAACATTTTTCCCTTAATTGATACATTTGTGCAACATCGCACTGAAATGGGGCGGATTATGCACCACAATGATCCTGTTTTAGAACGCGTATCATGGCATGAGTGTGGTATTCGATTTTTGTATACGACTTGATGCCTGTATTTCGTGGTGATCGTGCTAGTTAAGCGGTGGTGGAATTAGCTTTCCTACCAGATGATTACTGGCACGATTACTGCAAATTGATTTATGAACGCTCTGGGTTGTACAGAACATTAACGCGCTTTCTGGCATCGAAAATCAATTTGAGGGTTATGTATGAATAAGAAGATGTTGGTTCTTCCGCTAGTCTTAGCATTAGCTGCTGCCAGCAGTGCTTTTGCTGCCATTCCGAAAGATGTCAAAATTGGTACTGATCCAACTTATGCTCCTTTTGAATCCAAAAATGCCAGTGGTGAATTGGTAGGTTTTGATATCGATATAGCAAAAGAGTTATGCAAACGTATCGATACTAAATGTACTTTTGTTGAAAGTGACTTCGATGCATTAATCCCATCACTCAAAGCCAAAAAAATCGATGCCATTATCTCCTCACTCTCCATCACGGAAAAACGCCAGAAAGAGATTGCTTTCACCGACAAACTCTACGCTGCCAATGCCCGTTTAATCGCGACCAAAGACAGTAAAATAGAGCCAACATTAGTCGCCTTGAAAGGCAAACGTGTTGGGGTGTTGCAAGGCTCTACGCAGGAAGCATTCGCCAATGCTGAGTGGCAGCCAAAAGGTATCGATGTGGTTGCCTATCAAAATCAGGACTTGATCTACGCTGACTTGGCTTCAGGGCGCATTGATGCGGCTTTCCAGGATGAAGTTGCAGGCAGTGAAGGTTTCCTGAAACAAGAAGCGGGTAAAGGCTATGCTTTCGCTGGCCCATCAGTAAAAAATGATCAGTTCTTTGGCGTAGGTACCGGTATGGGCTTGCGTAAAGATGATGCGGAACTGAAAGCGGCGCTGGATAAAGCCTTTGCAGAAATGCGCAAAGATGGCACCTACGACAAGCTCGCGAAAAAGTATTTCGATTTTGATGTTTACGGCGGTTAAGCACCTTTGCCGTTAGAGCCTCTGCCAAGAGTGGCAGGGGCCTCTACATGCAATTAAACATAGCAATTAACCAGACTCCTTACTCAGTAAAACAGGATAACCCAGATGCTGGATGGATATTCGAAACTGATATTTGAAGGTGCGCTGGTGACGCTGGAGTTGGCACTGTGTTCAGTGCTGCTGTCAGTGATTATCGGCTTGATTGGTGCCGGTGGAAAGTTATCATCAAACCGGCTGTTATCTGGCTTGTTTGAGTGTTACACCACACTTATCCGTGGTGTACCCGATTTAGTCTTAATGCTGCTTATCTTCTATGGTTTGCAGATAACCCTAAATAGCATTACTGAATCAATTGGTTTTGAACAAATCAATATTGATCCTCTCTCCGCTGGGATTATTACCCTTGGCTTTATCTATGGTGCTTATTTCACTGAAACCTTCCGTGGCGCATATATGGCCGTACCCAGCGGCCAAATTGAGGCAGCGACGGCATTTGGTTTCACCCCTAGCCAGATTTTCCGCAGAATCATGTTTCCTGCCATGATGCGCTACGCACTGCCGGGTATTGGCAATAACTGGCAAGTCATTCTAAAGGCAACGGCACTGGTCTCTATTCTGGGATTAAATGATGTGGTTAAGGCCACACAGTTGGCAGGCAAAGGGACTTACCAGCCGTTTTTCTTCGCTTTAGTGGCCGGAGTGGTCTATCTCATCTTCACCACGGTATCGAATGGCGTATTACTGTGGCTAGAACGGCGCTATTCCCATGGGGTGAAGAGGGCTGAGCTATGATAGAAATCCTGCAACAATATTGGCAAGCGTTGCTCTGGAGCGATGGCTACCGCTTTACCGGGATGGCTGTCACCTTATGGTTACTTATTTCCTCGGTAGTGATGGGCGGGTTACTGGCAATTCCTTTGGCAGTCGCAAGGGTAGCCGAACGGCGTTGGATTCGTTTACCGGTCTGGGTTTTTACTTATATCTTTCGTGGCACGCCTCTATATGTACAATTATTGGTATTCTATTCCGGTATGTACAGTTTAGAGATTGTCCGAGGCAATGACCTGTTAAATGCCTTTTTCCGCAGTGGCTTGAATTGCACTATTTTGGCGCTGACACTGAATACCTGTGCTTATACCACTGAGATTTTCGCCGGTGCCATTCGTTCGGTGCCACACGGTGAAATCGAAGCCGCCAGAGCCTATGGTTTTTCACGTTTTAAATTGTATCGCTGTATTATTTTACCTTCTGCACTGCGTATTGCCTTACCGGCCTACAGTAATGAGGTAATCTTAATGCTGCACTCTACCGCTCTGGCATTTACTGCCACAGTGCCAGATATTCTGAAAATAGCGCGAGATATTAACGCCGCAACTTATCAGCCGTTTTATGCTTTTGGTATTGCTGCCGTACTTTATCTGATTATCTCCTTTACGCTAATTAGCCTGTTCCGCCAGGCAGAGAAACGTTGGCTGGCTCATATAAAACCTCAGGCATCGCATTAAGTACGGAGACCTTATGACTGACACATTAGAAACTAAAATAGCTGAAACCAAACTGTCTGTGACGGAATTGCATAAGCATTACGGTGAACACGAAGTACTCAAGGGCGTTTCACTTTCAGCTAAAGCAGGGGATGTTATCTCCATTATTGGTTCTTCCGGTTCAGGGAAAAGCACTTTTTTACGCTGTATCAACTTTTTGGAAAAACCCAGTGAAGGCTCGATTAGTGTAAATAATCGTGATATCCGTTTGGTACGAGATAAAGATGGGCAGTTGAAAGTTTTTGATAAAAAAGAGCTGCAACTGTTACGCACTCGCCTGACGATGGTATTCCAACATTTTAATTTGTGGAGCCATATGACGGTGTTGGAAAATGTGATGGAGGCGCCGGTTCAAGTCTTGGGGCTGAGTAAGTCAGTAGCCAAAGAGCGAGCTATCCGTTATCTGGATAAAGTCGGAATTGATGAGCGCGCACGCGCCAAATATCCGGTGCACCTATCTGGTGGGCAACAGCAACGCGTCTCCATTGCCCGGGCATTGGCGATGGAACCGGATGTATTACTGTTTGATGAACCCACCTCCGCACTGGATCCTGAATTAGTCGGCGAAGTATTGCGTATTATGCAAAAGCTGGCAGAGGAGGGGAAAACTATGGTGGTGGTAACCCATGAAATGGAGTTTGCCCGTCATGTCTCCAGCCATGTTATCTTTTTACACAAAGGCGTAATTGAAGAGGAAGGCCCGCCGGCTGAACTTTTTGGTAACCCAAAGAGTACCCGCTTGCAGCAGTTCCTTTCTGGTGCACTGAAGTAACCTGAGCACTAAGCCACTTATGGGAAATTTTTTTATCGACCATAAGTGGTTCCTATCTCACGACCTCTACTTATTTAGCCGATCACATCATAGGCTTGTTAATTAATAGATATCTTAAATATAAGATTAGATATTTATATTATTATATAAATAGATATAATAATAATTATGATTCTTTGAAATTATAGTATTCTTTTAAAGATATATTGAGATGTTATTTGATTTTTTAATATTGTTAATTAGTTAATAGATAGTATGTTCACTATTGGTCATCAAGATTAGTTGTTTGCATAATGAATGCAGCTTGATGATGTCTTTTTTTCTTAAGTGAACATACAATTTAAGGTTTTTCAATGCCAAATATAAAGTTAATTGCAAACGGTTTTTTTGAATTCAGCCAAGGATATGATCTTCTTTTACCCGAAAGTAAAAAAATATTTGATATTGCATTTTCTGTTGTTACTCATGGGAATACTATTTCTGCAAAAGAATTTAATAATGGCTTATGCCGGGCGTTATCTACAAAGTTTTTAATTGAGGACAGTAAATACGGCCCAGGTGGAGGTCAGGCGTATCTTTCTTGGTTAAAGAGAATTGTGCTTAATGATATAACTGACACAAGGATAACAGATCTAGATTCAAAATATTTAATAAATAACATAAGAACTCAATATTACAGGCAATTTGTTTCTGACGAGTTGAAATCACTCTTATGGGTCCAATACTGTGAAAGGAGATATCATAACGCAAAGTTTATCGGTGATATTATTCAAGATTTCAAAGTAGCCTTAGTAAATGAAGATAACACACAACGTCATGTTAATTTAGAGCAGTTCATTAAATTGTTAAAAAGAAAATCCTCCAAAGGTACTATTAATAATGAAAGATTAATAAATTCCCTCGGAAATACGATCAAAGATAAAAGTGGTGCGTTTAAACGTGTTTTGGCCGATTTACGTAAAACAGGTAAAGGTAGTGAATATATAATTGATGGTCTGGTAAATAATTTACTTTATGAGCAAAAAGTAAGAAATAATGATAATTTATCAATCAATGATTTTCTGAATATATTAACTGATACTACCATTAAAGAAAAAAATATCGCTGATAATGACTACACAAAAATTCTAATAGAAGGTGGTTTGTATGATGGGGAAGACTCGCTGAGTAAAACAAAAACAGAAGGTATGGTAAATAAATTAAACCCAGAAAAAATAGAATTTAATAAATTAATGGAGATTCTAAAGCGGACTAAAGAAAATACATTTTTCAGTTTTGACTCACCTAACCATGCTATGAGCATATCTATTTTTATGGAGAATGGGAGATTTCTCTATAAGTTTTTCGATCCTATTATTGGAATATACACATTTGATAAGATAAATTTATTTGAAAACTTTCTTGACCAATATTTAAAAATTAATGGTGACATGTATCTATTTAATGAAAAGAGTAATTTAACAGAAGGAGGGAGTGACTTTAATATTGAATATCAGAAATATCAATCTAATCCTAATCATATCAACCAGGACTCAATGTGGAAGATCTCCAGAGATGGAGAGAAGGAATATATATTAAGGTCTCTCAAAGAAAAGAATTATAAATTTAGTATAAATAAACATCATGATGCGCAAATAGTCGATTTCAACTTTGAGACAGGTGTTGATGGCAAAAGGGTTATGAAATCTATAATCATGGAGCTAAATACTGGCGACAAACTATCCCGGATACTTATACAACCCGATTATTTTGATGGAATTCTGAAAGAAGGTGAAAAAAGGAATGTCCTTAATTCTGATATAACCGATAAAGTATCTGCGTCAAAACAGCTAGCCGACTGGAATCGGGTAAAACCGGAGCTCATAAAAAGCCTGGATAATGATGATGGTGCGGGAACTCAGTACGACTATCAAATTATTTTCCAGTTGTCAGGTGAGCGTGAGATTATTGAAGGCGATGAAAGGCTTGCCAGCAAGCATCCGGATAAAACAGTAATCATTCAATATGACATTAATGCCGGGGAACATAAAATTGTCTACGGCGATTTAGAGAAATCACAAGGGGATAATGTTCGTTGGGTATTAAGCAGTCATGGCAGTGATGTGGTAGATGGGACGAATACCACTCTGGCAGGTTATAAACCCAATGAGGTGATTTCGGCTCTACAAAGAATACAAGAAAAATTAAATTTAACTAAACCTAAACATGTTGTTATTGCTGGCTGTAATTTAGGTAATGAACGCAGTATTAGCCATTTTGGTTTGGATTTTTCCAGGGGCTTATGGGCAACAGGTATTAATGCGTCGGTCAAGGCTTATAATCAGGATTTAACCGTTAATATTATTGGACAGAAAAATACAATAGATTCAGCAAACCAGCAACATAGTAAGAATAAATATCATCGCATTAAATATAGCAAGGACGAACACGGAAATATTATTGTCAATGATGTCATAGCAACATCTCTATTGATAAATGATATAATAAATGAAAGAGTTTCAGTTGATGATGCGATCAACATTTACCCTGATATATTACAAAAAGACTTTTCTCAGGATGGCGTCATATCCCGTGAAATGATATTAGATGTGATTGATAATGATGATAGCTATTTAAAATTTAATGAATTCCTTGATAAGAAGCTAGATAAAGATATTTCAGGTGATCAATCATTTGCTGATTGGTCAATCAGAAGGAGTAATAATAAAAGTGTACTGAGTTCATGGGGCTATGTTAATGCGGAAGAGATTTATGACAACAAATTAATTAAGCCTACTCCGCTAGACTACGACTATCAAGTCATTATTCAATTAGCAGACGATGAAGTGATCGTTCGTTCAACTCAAGAACTTGCCAGCAAGCATCCAGATAAAACGCTAATCATTCAATATGATATTACCAGTGGAGAGTCACGATTTGTATATGGAAATCCCAATGCATTAAGCGGTGATAAGATTAAATGGATATTAACTGGCCATGGGGATGACGATGAAAATACATTAGATGGTCACTCTGCTGATAAAGTTTATAGTGCACTACAAGATTTAGCCAAACAGAAGAAATTAACAATACCTGAACGGATGGTTATACTATCATGTGAGTTGGGGAAAAACCCTGATACCGATGGAATTGTGCCTCACTTCGCTTTGAAATATGCAGAAATTGCACAAAAAAATGGAGAAAATTTATCATTACGTGCCTACACACAAGAGGTTATTGTTGATGATGATGGGCATCGTAAAACAATTGTTTATGGTCAAAATGAAAGTGAAGGTCAGCTATATACCAAAGAAAGTAGCCATAGAGTTGATTACCAGACAACTAAAAATGGTCAACTATTAATTAATGATATGCCAGTGGCTAGCTATATATTACTGGATATTGCTGCAGATAAAATAACACCAAATGAAGCCATAGAAAAATATAGCCAATATCTAGAATACTACTTTGCTGATGAAAATAATAAGATTGATAAAAAGCTGTTGGCTCAAGCTGCGCACGATCCCTTGGTGTGGCAACGATTTGCTGAGTATGCAGAAAAAACACAGCAGGATCCTGCAGCTCATCAATACAATAATTGGGTCGAGTCGACGGCTGGACATAAGAGCCGAACGCTTAGCCAGCGTGCACGCAGCGCTGTAACCGTGTTAGATGCTTTAGCTGAAAGCAGAGTATCGATAACTCAGTTGCATAAAGACTCTAAAAAACTATTAGGAGATTTTATAGCGGATTCTGATAATCCTCTTTTAAGTAGAGAAATACTAAAAAAAATAAATGATCCTGACTCTTATCTCGATTTACGTTTGGATTTACTGGAGTTACAGCAGCTAAGTGATAATAATTCTAACCTGACACAACTGACAGATGTAGAAGCATTAAATTTGAGTGTGGCATGGCATAAAAGTCAGGCGGACAATAACTTAAGATTAATGGAGATAGCGGGTGATTATCATACCAAAAATAGTGATATTAAATATTCTGCTCTAAGTCAATCGATCACTTTATCAGGAGATCTCAATAGGATAAAAAAACGCACTATGGATCTGGGCGTTACTTATTTATATTTTTCGTCTAAAGGGAATACTTCCGGTTTTCATGATCTATTATCCCGACATCAGGATATTTGTCACAATATAACCAATGAGTATGCTTCTATTGATGAAGTTAAACAGTTAGATAAAATAAATCAAAAGATAAACACTTTAGAAAGTAACACATATAATGATATTGCGCTAATGGGGGCCAGAGGAAATTTAAATAGAGGTATTGAAATCAATGCTAATGGGTATTATCAGGTTGTTTTTGAAAATAAAACCATCAACCTGGTTGTCGAAAATGATGATGGGAATTATCGTTATCGTATTTATGATCCAGAAGCTGGAGAGTTAGTTTTTCGTGCGAATAGTATAGATGATGGCAATAAAGTTCTTACGTCACAATTAACTAAATATGTTTCGGCTACTAATCAAAACAACTTATCATTTGAAATTAACAGTTTTGACTTTTCAAGTGCAAAAAATTCTAATTATGGTTCTACATTAGATTCTTTATTTAAAACCAGATTAGAGACTGAGAGATACAAGCTAAGTTTACAGAACGATATTATACTTAAAGGGCAGCCCATTTCTCTTAGTACATTATATGATATGGGTGCAATGATTGATGGTAAGTTGATTACTGTTGATGTTCTTTCAACTAACCCAGAATGGAGTAAAAAAGTTTGCTTTGATCCTGCTAAATTAAATGAATTTTATACATTGCCTGATCAAACATCTGTTGAACAACAACAGTCGGTTAAGGTGATTAAGATATTATTAGATAATAATAAAAATTTATTGAATTCTCACCCTGATCCTAATGTGATGCAAAATGCAGCGCGGTATATAGCTGCGATTAATAAATCGGTTGATTTAAACTGCAATATCCGCCCAAAACTGTGGGATAGCCTAACCCAGGCAACAGTTAAATCAAGTCGTTTCCAATCATTTGGCCAAAAATTAGGGGCTGGTACACAGGCTATTGGGATACTCACGTTCTCCATATCCTCTTATGGAATGACAAAAAGATTACAAGACCCTAATATAACAGAGGCAGAGCGTGCTGAAATAATCAAACAACTAGCAATTGGTTTGAGTTCTCTCGCTGTTGATTTTGGCACTGACCTTATGCAGCCTGCTTTTGATAAAGCCTATAATTTTTTCACTCGTAAACTATTATCTGGATCGAAATCAGGTATCGGGCGTATGGGTTATAAGGCCTCCGCTAAAATAGTAAAACACATGGGGGCGGCATTAAATGTAGCCTCAGCAGGTTTTGATATTCGTGAAGCTATTGATAATTTTACTAAAGCGTTGCAAGAAACGAACCCAGATTTGAAAAGAGACTACATCGTTAATGGTAGCCTTTCCGTAGTGGGTGCCGCAATAAGCATAGCCACTGCGGTAGCATTAGCGATGGGGCTGAGCGCTGCTGGCCCTATTGGAATCGCAGTCGGTGCCACTCTTATGTTAGGGGGGATGATATATAACGCAGTTCGGCAAGTTGAGTATATTAAACGTGAAATTGAACTCACTGGTTGGCAGGAGTTTAAAACTGGCTTCCGTTTGGCATTCGGGGCAGAGCCGGAGAAGGAGATACTCAATAAGCTTAGTGCTGAGCAAAAACGTAAAATGGATAATTTCAGGCTTGAGTTAGTTAAAAATACCTATACTAAAATAATTGAACCTATGGGATTTAATACTCTTTTATACGTTAATGAAGAAGTTGATATTACCCCAGTTAAAAAATATATTTTCATCTATAAGGCAGACTCAGTATATAGTCACTCCACTGAGAAATGGCTTAGAATGTATACTAATGATACTGCAACAGGATATCTGCCTGATAAGGAAGTCAGTGATTCCATATCAAAAGATCCGACTAAGTCGGATATAGAAAGATATTATCTGATGCGTTATAAAACAAAACCATTATCTGAAAATGATTATAGGAAATGGCTTGATGATAAAAATGTTGACCATTTTAAATTTGATATTGTAGAAATACATGAATCTGATATTGATAATCGTCATGCTCAGGATAATGTAATTATTAAAAATCATGAGCTATTTATGAGTCATGAATATTTTAATGGAATAAGAAATCTTTGGAGGTATAATGAAGTAACTCCAACTATAGAAATTTCAAAAAATATTGATGGCAGTATCAATACGAACTTTAATTATTATGAAAATGTCACAGAGTCAATACATGCTCCTTCGTTTGGAAATAATCCGGATAAAAGTACACACTTTAATCCGGGCCGAGGAAGTGATCTTATTATTGGTTATAAAGAACACAGGAACAGCTTTGATGTAGGGGAAGGTGAAAAAACTTTTTTTGGCGGGGATAAAGAAGATACGTTTTATCTAATGGGGGATGTCAGAGCTAGTACACATAGCTTGACTACAGTATTGGACGGGCAAGGGGGGAGTGATACACTCGTCCTACTGGGGTTGCGTTTTGGTAACGGATATGATGTTGATCTGGCTAAAAACGATGTAAGATATATTGGCGATGAGTTAAGATTGCTATCAGTTTATAATATAGAAAATGTTTATGGTCATGATGGTTTTTTCAATAAAATAAAAGGAAATGCTAGCGATAACTTTCTTAAGGTTGGCAATGGGTTGGCCTGTCTGGACGGTAGAGAGGGTAATGATATATTGGCATTGAACAGAGGAACGGCTATAGGGGGGAGTGGCATCGATACTTATATTATATCATCTAATGAAAATATACCGATTGATGTGACAATTATTGATTCTGGGATTGATGAAGTAAGTACCATTATATTACCTGTTAATGTTGAAGATATACGCGTTATTTTACTCGAAGGGAATGATGTTATTATATCTGTAGATGAAGAAAAATATTTTGGTAGCAAAATTAGATTAAAGGATGTTTATAAGCTAAAAGACACTGGTGATAAAAAAATATTATCTCATAACTTTATTATTAACACGGCTGATAGCTTAATATTAGTACCTAATTGGCCTAAGGAGTTAGATAAAAATGTAAATGAATTACCATCATCCCTTGAAATGATGGCATATTATAATCCGATGATTAAACAAGCTGAAAAACCATCAGGGAAACAAGAGGTTACTATATATAAAAGGTCCTATAGCCAGGACTCTATCATTATTGATAAGGAGGTTAATAAATTACCTGATTTTATAAAAGCTTCACTTAATGGTAGTGTATTAACAAAAAATATCATTTTTAGTGATGGTCTTTATCATAAATTTGAAAATTTAGGAGCAGGAGATACTGTTACTGCTAATGGTGGTGATAATGAATTTCACATACCTAATTTATTACTTACAGAGAGCGATGGGGATAGTGTATTAACTATTGATTGCCGTCTTTTGATAAACAGCAATAATCCTGATAATACTGTCTATTTGTCATTTGGTGATGTCACCGGTTATGATCTTAATGTCACTAAAAATAGGTTAGGGGATTTAATAATCAGTCATCGTGATAAGCCTAATGAGTTTTTAAGTATTGATATTATTTATCTGGATAAGCTTAAATACAAAAATAATAAAGTTATTACATTTTCTGATAAAAATGGCTCGACATTCTTCGTTGAACAAAGTGGTGAGGGATATAGTGTTTATGAAGAGAGTGCTGTGGATATTAAGGCCACAGAAGGAAATGATAATATCAATTTACCGGAAGGTTATCGCTTATTAAATAACGTCATCGATCTTTTAGATGGCGATGACGTTATATTCGATGGAAGTGGCAGAGGTAATACCATCAATGGTGGCATAGGTAATGATATTCTCCATGCAAAATCAGGGAATAATCGTCTCAATGGTGGTCAAGGTCATGATCAGTTATTCAGTGGTAATGGTAATGATCATTTACATGCAGCGCAGGGCAACGATACGTTGTGCAGCGGTGGTGGTATCGACTTTATGGATGGTGGTAAAGGTAATGATACTTTTGTCATTGAAAAAGGTCAGGGTATAACCACTATCCGTGATGGTTACGGCAAGAATAGGGTACATTTTGAAGGTATTGATTATAGAGAGCTGTGGTTTAAAAAACAGAATAGCCAACTGTTGATTACCATAAAGGGAACCGAGAAAGAGGTCATTATTGATGATTACTATTCAGGGCAAGAGGTATCTTCCCATTTTTCTTTTCAAACAAATCATCATAAAATTGAAGGTGATAACCTTGCGTTGCTGATTGATAATATGTCTAATGTTCCCGATAAAACTCGGGAACTTATACAAGGCGTAGGTCACAAAATGTACGGCGCTGATCTTAATCGAGCCTGGGCTCTGATTGCCGCCTGATAAAAGTAGGGTAGTGTAGATATTCCCCCGAGGGGGAATATCTACTGAGATTATCACCTGAATTTAATAATTCGATCTGGCCGCAGGTTTATTCAGCACATTGCGCAGTGCTTCTTCCAATTCAAAATAACGAAAACCAAAACCGGCTTCTTCCAATCGTTTCGGCACTGCCCGTTGCCCGCCCAGCACTAACGCTGCGGATTCACCCAGTAATAAACGAATCGCGGCGGCAGGTGTGCGGATAACCGCTGGTCTGTCTAACACATCGGCCAGAGTGGCAATAAATTGCTCGTTATGTACCGGATAAGGCGAAACCATATTAAATGGACCCTTGAGGCCATCGGTGGTCAGCAAATAATGGATACCATGTACCATATCATCGATATGGATCCAGGGTAGATATTGGCGACCATCCCCTATCGGGCCACCCAATCCAAGACGTAATAGCGGGACCATTTTGGCTAGTGCACCGCCGTGTGGCGCTAATACAATACCGGTGCGTAACAGGCAAACACGGGTATGACTACTTTCAGCCGCCCGAGCCAGATTTTCCCAGCGTTCGCACAACTGATGGGTAAATTCATCATGTGGCGTCTCTTCTTCGGTAACCAGAGCTTGCCCCTGATCACCATAAAAGCCAACGGCGGACCCTGAAATAAATACTGCTGGCGGTGTCGTGCTGGCCTGTATTAGCGTGGTCAGGCGCTCGGTTATCTGCCAGCGGCTTTGGCATAGAATCTCTTTTTGCTGCGGGGTCCAGCGTTTTTCCGCAATAGGCTCACCGGCCAGGTTGATTACTGCATCAAAATCATTGAGATCATGTTTATCATCCAGCGTTGACCAGCAGGTGACTTGTGCGCCGAGTACCTGATTTGCCCGCTGAGTGTCACGGGTCAGTGCGGTTACTTGATGGGCTTGCGATAAAAGGAAGGCAGTCAGACTGCGCCCTATTAGGCCTGTAGCTCCGGTTATTAATATACGCATAGCCAACCTCCATTTATTCCCTTCTTAATTTGAAGCCGCAGAGGTGTTATCTGCGTTCACTTACCCAAATAACTTACTTGATGCCTGAATAGTGGCAGTCTGGTGTCTCTTTCAGCATAGGCTAACCTACGCTCTTCTCCTACGATACTGAGCATATCTTGAGATTAAAATTTTTATCTCATCAGAGCGTCTGGTGAGTCACATCATTTGGAAAAATAAAAAATTTTAACTAAATAAATGCACCAATCTGTCCGATTAATACGGTATTGAGTGCTTAAGTAATACCACTTCGACGGTAGAAAACGGCCGAAATGGTTATTTTTTCTGAGCAACAAGAACGACTATAAGCCATACGCTGATTATTTTTAAAACACTGATTTTGCGAATTTCTGCTAGAGTGAACAGACTAACCTGAATGGACGAGAGGGCAGTTGGCCTTCTCCCTTGTGAAGTTTGGATGTTTTATAAATAAATATTGGGTGTTTTATAAAAACTCACGGTGGCTTATAAATCCTCCGGCTGAGATCTGGTTGTGATCTCATTGTTGTCCATACACTTTTTCAGGTGCGCATGAAGCTAAATATCGAAGTTAATTGTTCTTATGTATGCGAACCCATACATAGACAAGATGGTAGCTTACTGGCAGTAGAGCTATTAAGCCGATTTTCAGCTAAATCGGTTGATTTGCCCATCGATGTTGAAAAGTTTATTAAAGAATTAGATGTCGACGGAAAGACTAATTTATTCCAGGATCAATTGCGTGCAGTAAAAGCCTATAGCGCTTGGTTTATCACTCACCATGTTTTGCTCTCAATCAATATTGATTTTGATTTGGCGGGAGTGATTGTGACTGATGCCGCAACGCGCCAGTTGTTGGATGAGATGCCCTTCCTACGGTTGGAGATCATGGAGACTTTTTCTAATTTATCCGATGGTATGAATAACCCATTGTTACGGGAATTGGCGCAGCGGTATCCGTTATGGCTGGATGATTTGGGCAGCGGCGGCTCCACCTTGAATGCGGTCACAGCCAATATTTTTGAATATGTAAAAATCGATAAGCATTTTTTCTGGCAGCACAATAAGCATACCTTCCCGATCTTAATCAATAACATTAAGAAATATTGCTTCGGTGTCATTGTGGTGGGCGTGGAAAATGAAGACGAGTCGGCGCAACTTAAGGGTAGCAATATTGATGCAATGCAGGGATATTTATTCAATCCTGTGACATTGGATGAATTGGTATCTCAGCCCTCATTATAACGGTTTCCTCGTATTGTCGTTCACCTTGCGCTGATATTATTTTTTCATGTCGGCGCTGCTTTTTGCGATAAAATTTTTGCATAACAGATATCGATTTTTATCGGATTAATCCGATCAATTGGATGATAGAATAGGCTTCTTTTATCTCTCATTGAGTGCCATGGCGTTTACGTCGCCTGATTTGCTGAGAGTAGACCTAAGAGAAGACGATATCATGAAGTTAATGTTTGCTTCTGACCTGCATGGTTCGTTGCCCGCAACGGAAAAGGTGCTGGCTACCTTCGAGCGCAGTGGTGCGCAATGGCTGGTGCTATTGGGTGATTTTCTTAACCACGGGCCACGTAATGCGTTGCCCGCGGGTTATCAGCCAGCAGAGGTGGCACAGCGCCTTAATGCCTATAAAGAAAGGATCATTGCGGTTCGTGGCAACTGCGACAGTGAAGTGGATCAGATGCTATTGCAGTTCCCGATGATGGCGGGTTGGCAGCAGATTATTATGCCAGAAACCCGTCTATTTTTGACGCATGGTCACCTTTATCACCCTGGCGCACTTCCTCCGTTGCGTAATGGTGATGTCTTAGTCTATGGTCATACTCATCTGCCTGAAGCTCGGTGGCAGGGAGAGGTTATTTGCTTTAATCCAGGTTCGGTCAGTATCCCCAAAGGTGGGTACCCGGCAAGTTATGGCATGTTAGAAGAGGGGGTTTTACAGGTTTTGACCCTACATAATGATGAATCTGTCACCCAATTGAATTTAAAAAAATTATTATAAATAGTTAGTTACCTAAAGTGATTGACGTTATGTCAGAGGGTAAACATATAATTAACAATTGCGCGAGTCTCACCGCGCCCAGATAGAAGGTTTCAGAGGATGGTGGAGCAAAATCCAGCAGCAGTCATCGAGTGGGTTGATATTGTTGATGAGCAAAATGACGTTATTGCTCAATCCAGCCGTCAACAAATGAGAGCTCAACGACTACGCCACCGTGCTACCTATATTGTGGTGCACGATGGAATGGGGAAAATTCTGGTACAACGTCGTACCGAGAGTAAAGATTTCTATCCCGGTAAACTGGATGCCACTGCGGGGGGGGTGGTGCAGAGTGGTGAAAACTACCTGGAGTCTGCGCGGCGTGAGGCAGAGGAAGAGTTAGGGATAGCCGGTGTCCCGTTTGCCGAACATGGCCTGTTTTATTTTGAAGAAGAGTGCTGTCGGGTATGGGGCGGATTATTCAGTTGCGTGTCCCATGGGCCGTTTGCACTACAGGCTGAGGAAATTGAAGAAGTATGCTGGATGGTACCGGAAGATATCACTGCCCGTTGTGACGAATTTACCCCAGACTCTCTGAAAGCGCTGTCACTGTGGCTGACGCGCAACAATGAGCAGGATTACGGTAAAATTACCCCACGCGAAGATTGATTCCCGCTTAGCCATAAAAAAAGCCCCTTTGCAGGGGCTTTTGTGTATCTCACCTTCATCTCACTGATTATCTTACAATAATACCCAGCAAGATACCCAGCGCACCAAAGTCGGCATCACTGAATGTGGTATTGGCAAAGCCGATATCACCCAGCACTGGCAGTAGGAAGACTGGCAGGAAGGTAATCAACAATCCCTGTGCGAAGGCACCTAAAATAGCGCCACGGCGGCCACCGGTTGCATTACCAAATACGCCCGCTGCCGCACCAACGAAGAAGTGAGGAACGACGCCTGGGATAATCACGGTCATGTTCATCAAATAGAGCGCGAACATACCGATAAGGCCTGCGGCAAAGCTGCTCAGGAAGCCAACCAGAACCGCATTAGGTGCATAAGGGAACACCACCGGGCAATCCAATGCAGGTTTTGCGTTAGGAACTAACTTATCTGAAATCCCTTTAAATGCTGGCACTATCTCAGCAATAACCATACGTACACCTTGCAAGATGATGTACACACCCGCGGCGAAAGTGATGGATTGCATCAGCGAGAACATGAACCAGTTCTTACCACCACTCAGGCTTTTCACTACTTCCGGCCCGGCGAACAGGCAAGTCACGATGAAAATGATACACATGGTGAATGAGATAGCCACTGGCGTATCACGCAGGAACAGCAAGCTTTTCGGCACATTCATATCTTCAGTCGAATGTTCTTTATTACCGAATTTGCTACCAATAAAGCCAGCCAGCACATAAGACAAGGTAGAGAAGTGGCCAATTGCCACATCATCAGAACCGGTCACTTTTTTCATGTAAGGGTGGGCAATGGCTGGGAAGAACACCATCGCAACCCCAACCACCAACGAACCGATCACAATCAGTGTCACGCCACTGATACCTGCGGTGGCTAGAATTACTGCCACCATCATCGACATAAACAGGGTGTGATGACCGGTCAGGAAGATAAATTTCCATGGCGTAAAGCGGGCAATCAGAATATTGATCACCATAGCGAAGAACATAATCATCGCCATCTCTTTACCAAAACTCTTTTGTGCCACAGAAACGATCGCTTCGTTATTCGGCACCACGCCCTGAATACCGAAAGCGTGTTGGAAGATATTGGCAAAATCACCCAAAGATGAAACCACCAGGCCAGCACCCGCACCTAAAATCACAAAGCCCATGATGGTCTTTACGGTGCCTTTAATACACTCTGTCACCGGTTTTTTCTGGGCAATCAGGCCAATTAACGCAATCAAACCGACCAGAACAGCCGGCTCAGAAAGCACATCACTCATTAAGAAACGAAAGAAATCCATGCCAGCCTCCGCTTACAGCGCGCCTAATTCAGTTAATGCCACAGACAAACGTTCTTTCATGGCTTTTTTATCAATCATGTTATCAAGAGCAACGATTTTGCCACCAACGGCCTGAGCAATCAGCTGTTCGGCAATATCTTTGGTACCGATGAAGATGTCGCTTGGTGTCCCTTTGGCAGAGCCAAGATCCACATGATCCACTTCGGCTGTGACTGCCAGTTCTTTCAGAATACTTTTGATGCTGATTTCCATCATCAGGCTGGTACCTAAGCCGTTACCGCAAACCACTGTAATTTTCATTTTTTTTTCCCTTAAAATTATTATCCGTACAGAATGCTGTGATTAATAACGCGCAATGACAGATTGGATCTCTTGCGGCGTTTGCGCATTAAGTAGGGTTTGTACATCGTTATCGTTATCGAACAACTGAGCGAGTTGAGAAATAGCCTCGATGTGGCTGTTGCTGTCTGTCGCGGCTAACACTATGAGCAGTTTGACCGGGTCATTACCTTCAGCATTGAAAGTGACACCCTCGGTAATGACGGTTAATGCCAAGGCGAGTTTATTCACACCTTCTTCCGGGCGGGCATGTGGCATCGCAATGCCGGGGCCGACTACGTAATAAGGGCCAATCGCCTCATGGGAGAGATAAATAGCCTCGACATAACGCGCTTCAATAGATCCATTATCAATCAGTGGCTTACATGAAATGGCGATGGCATCACGCCAGTCTTTTGCCTGGCTAACCACCTGAATGACGTCTGACGTTAACAGTGTTTTTAACATGATATTGATGACTCCCGATGACTGTTAACCTGAGAGTAGATAGTTATCGTTGCTATTAATGTGACGAATATCTCAATTGGTAGCGCTACCTGATAGCGCTATCAAATTTTGTGATAGCGCTATCATTTGTCGCGTCAGGGCCTTTGGCTATCTCGGAATAAGCCATATACAATGCAATGTATTGTCGAGACCCCGCAGACTGGCTTGTTTTATCCAGACAGAAAATTTTAATCCGACAAGAAATTTTAATTAGGCAGGAACTCAGCATGGAAAAAACGCGCAAGCGCCGTAATACCGGGCGGGTCACTCTATCGGATGTGGCGAATTACGCTGGGGTAGGGTCGATGACTGTTTCCCGAGCGCTGCGAACGCCGGAGCAGGTTTCAGATAAGTTACGTGAGAAGATAGAGCAAGCGGTTGAAACATTGGGATATATTCCTAATCGCACGGCAGGGGCTTTGGCTTCGGGGCATAGTGATACCGTGGCGGTTTTGATTCCGTCGCTGACCGATAAAGCCAGCTCCCGATTTATGCAGGCGCTGCAACAGATTCTGAACAAAAATGAATTTCAGTTATTGCTGGGTTGCCATGAATATAGTCAGCGGAAAGAAGCTGAAATACTGATGACGTTACTGCAAAGCAATCCGGCAGCCGTGGTGATATTTGGCTCACAACTGGCAGATAAAACCTATCAACTGCTTGAACGGGCCAATATTCCTACCGTTAATGTGGTGGGGTCCTATTTTAAAGGGGCGAAAATTACCCTTGAGGCGGCATTTTTTGAATCCGCTTATGCATTAAGCCGTCATTTACTGGAGCGCGGTTATCACAATATTGGTTTTATTGGCGCTCATATGGATAACCGCTTACAACGTCAGCAACTGAATGGCTGGCATAAAGCGATGCTGGAACATTATAAAAATGCTGATCAAACCGTCACCACACCAGAAACAGCCAGCTTACAGTTTGGTCGCTATGCCTTGACGGAAATTCTGCAACGCCAGCCTGAGCTGGATGCGGTTATTTGCAGCCACGAAGATATCGCTTTGGGGGTACTGTTTGAATGCCAACGTCGCTTGCTGAAAATTCCCGGCGGGATCGCGGTTGCCTGCCTGGATGGTTCTGATAACTGCGATCAGACTCACCCGACGCTGACGTCGATGCGTATCGATTACCGGAAGATGGGTAAAGATGCTGGCAAGATGTTGATCGAACTGCTCGAGAGTGAGGACGATGGCGAGTTGAGTGAACCGGTTAGCCAGAGTTTCAGCTATAAATTTGAACCACGGCAGAGTACCTGAGGCTAGCGCCAAACAATAAAGGAAAACCGCCCCGCAGGGCGGCTTACCGGGCTTACTTGCCTGACGTGTTGATTATCACCGTGATTGAGTTGTTGAAAATACGCCAACCCCCATTCCCGGATGTTAACAATGCGCCAAATACAACGAGCACAATACAAAAGTACCGTTTCATTGTGCGGTCCATGCTTAGACCGCTTCACGCCAGCACCACCGGTGATACTAGCGTGAATACAAGTACAGGGTTGCACTTGCGTTACGGCCAATGGATATCCTTCCCTTAAACCGATGCCCGCTTGCTTAAGGCGGCGAAAAGGTCCGCCGCGATTGTACACGAATGCACCCCAGCCGATACTTGACAGTGAATAGCAACTGGCCCAAAATATCAGAACAGGGTTGCACTTGCGATATGTTGGTAACAGTTATTTTGATACTAACAACCCCGCTGGAATGGCCGCTTACCGGACCAGCACAGAGAAACCGCCTATATGGCGGTTTTTTTGTTGGCGTATTTTAGGGATACGGTCTTTTGGCGAGTGTGGTTGCGAGGTGAAAACGTTCTAACCCCAATTTATACATCGCTTTGCCAACAAACAAAAACACCAGCACAAGGCTGGCGTTTCTTAGACAACGTAATCTTAGAATTAAGATGCGCTGGCGTCAGCCTGAGCGGATTGAATCGCCGTCAGTGCTACGGTATAGACGATATCGTCAACCAATGCACCACGGGACAAATCGTTAACTGGCTTACGCATACCTTGCAGCATCGGCCCGATAGAGATCAGGTCAGCAGAGCGTTGCACCGCTTTATAGGTAGTGTTGCCGGTGTTCAAGTCTGGGAAGATGAACACGGTGGCTTTACCTGCAACCGGTGAGTTAGGCGCTTTGGATTTAGCCACATCCGCCATGATTGCCGCGTCATATTGCAACGGACCATCGATGATCAAATCTGGGCGTTTTTCCTGTGCCAGACGGGTCGCTTCACGTACTTTTTCGACATCGCTACCCGCACCGGAATTACCGGTAGAGTAAGAGATCATCGCCACACGTGGTTCAATGCCGAATGCCGCAGCAGAATCCGCAGATTGGATAGCAATCTCAGACAGTTGTTCAGCCGTAGGATCTGGGTTGATTGCACAGTCACCATAAACCAGAACCTGGTCAGGCAGCAGCATAAAGAACACCGAAGAAACCAGTGAACTGCCCGGTGCGGTTTTGATCAACTGCAATGGTGGGCGGATGGTGTTTGCGGTGGTATGTACTGCACCGGAAACCAGACCATCAACTTCACCTTTTTCCAGCATCAGGGTGCCGAGAACGACGTTGTCTTCCAACTGTTCACGCGCGACCACTTCGGTCATGCCTTTGCTCTTACGCAGCTCAACCAGACGCGGAACATATTGCTCACGTACAGCAACAGGATCGATGATTTCAACGCCTTTGCCCAGCTCAACACCTTGCGCGGCAGCAACGCGTTGGATCTCTTCTGGGTTACCCAGCAGCACACAAGTTGCGATACCGCGTTCAGCACAGATAGAAGCGGCTTTAACGGTACGTGGCTCATCGCCTTCTGGCAGCACGATGCGTTTACCCGCTTTACGGGCCAATTCGGTCAGTTCGTAGCGGAATGCTGGTGGTGACAAGCGACGTGAACGCTCAGACGTTGCGCTCAGAGAGTCAATCCAATCACTGCTGATATGGCTGGCAACATAGTTTTGCAGCTTTTCAACACGCTCATGGTCATCTGCAGGGACTTCCAGATTGAAGCTTTGCAGGCTCAAAGAGGTCTGCCAAGTATTGGTATCAACCATAAATACTGGCAAGCCAGTTTGGAAGGCACGTTCACACAGGCTGTTGATACGCTCATCAATAGCGTAACCGCCAGTCAACAGGATGGCACCAATTTCAACGCCATTCATGGCTGCCAAACAAGCAGAAACCAACACATCAGGACGATCGGCTGAGGTAACCAGCAGAGAACCCGGGCGGAAGTGTTCCAGCATATGCGGAATGCTACGAGCACAGAAAGTCACAGATTTAACGCGGCGAGTGTTGATATCACCTTTGTTAATGATGGTGGCTTTCAGGTGCTTGGCCATATCAATGGCGCGAGTTGCAATCAACTCGAAGCTCCACGGCACACAGCCGAGAACTGGCAGTGGGCTGTTGGCAAACAGTTGGCTTGGATCGATGTTCGCGACGCTGGCCTTAGTGGAGTCATCAAAGATTTCAGACAGGTCAGGGCGGGTACGACCTTGTTCATCAACCGGCGCATTCAATTTGTTAATGATAACGCCAGTGATGTTTTTGTTTTTACTGCCACCGAAACTGGAACGAGCCAGTTCGATACGCTCTTTCAACTGATCTGGTGAGTCATTACCCAGAGCAATAACAAAGACGATTTCAGCATTCAGGGTTTTAGCAATTTCATAGTTCAATGCATTGGCAAACTGATGTTTGCGTGTTGGCACCAAGCCTTCGACCAGAACCACTTCTGCGTCTTTGGTATTTTCGTGATAACGGGCAACAATCTCTTCCATTAACACGTCTTGCTGGTTAGAACTCAGCAAGGTTTCCACATAACCCATATTCAGCGGCTCAGCAGCAGTGATGCTGGAGTTCGCACGAATGATGGTGGTGGTTTGGTCAGGTGCATCATCACCGGCACGAGGCTGGGCGATTGGCTTGAATACGCTCAGGCGTACACCTTTTTGTTCCATGGAACGGATGACACCCAAGCTTACGCTGGTTAAACCAACGCTGGTGCCGGTAGGAATCAACATTATTGTACGGGACACGGCTAAACCTCTTTACGGTTATGCCCTTCGTCCTTGAAGCCGCAGGGTTGTTGGCTACGCTCATGCACCCGAATCACTGACCTGAGTCAGCTCATCGGGATTTATTCGCTTGCCGCCTACCTGCAACTCCAATGACTTTGGGGACATCCTTCGTCCTTGAAGCCGCAGGGTTGTTGGCTACGCTCATGCACCCGAATTACTGACCTGAGTCAGCTCATCGGGATTTATTCATTTGCCGCCTACCTGCAACTTCAATGACTTTGGGTATATGTCAAAAACTCTTACGCAGTCAGACGGGCTGCGTCTTGTGCGATGACCAGCTCTTCATTGGTTGGGATAACCAGAGCCAGGCGGCTGCCCTCTTTGGTGATGGTGCCTGATTTACCAAAGCGTGCTGCCAGGTTGCGTTCGTGGTCAATTTCAAAGCCCAACAGGCCCAATTTGTCCAAAGTCAGTTCACGTACCATTGCGGCGTTCTCACCAATACCGCCGGTGAAGACCACGGCATCCAGACGACCATCCATCAGCGCAGTATATGCACCGATGTATTTCGCCAGGCGATGACAGAACACATCCATTGCGCGGCGTGCATCTGCTTTAGTTGCATAGTTGTCTTCAACATAACGGCAGTCACTGGTGACTTCAGTCAGGCCCAGCAGGCCAGATTCTTTGGTCAACAGCTTGCTGATCTGTTCCATGCTCATGCCCATGGCATCATACAAATGGAAAATGATCGCCGGGTCGATATCACCACTACGGGTGCCCATGACCAAACCTTCCAGTGGTGTCAGGCCCATAGAGGTATCAACACATTTACCGTTACGAACAGCAGTGACAGAACCACCGTTGCCCAAATGGCAAGTGATGACGTTCAGTTCTTCCAGCGGTTTGTTCAGGGTTTTAGCGGCTTCCTGGCTGACGTAGAAGTGGCTGGTGCCGTGTGCGCCATAGCGACGGATACCGTTTTCTTTGTATAAACGGTACGGCAGGGCGTAGAGATAAGATTCTTCCGGCATGGTCTGATGGAAAGCGGTGTCAAAAACAGCGACATTTTTATCAGCCAGATTTGGGAATGATTTCAACGCTTCAGCGATACCAATCAAGTGAGCTGGGTTATGCAGTGGTGCAAATGGGATGGAATCTTTGATACCCTGAATAACTTCTTCGGTAACGATAGCTGATGCTGTAAATTTCTCGCCACCATGAACAATGCGGTGACCGATAGCTGTCAACTGAGCGGAAAGCTCTGGTTTTTGTGCCAGAATAGTATTAACAATGAAATTCAGTGCTTCGCTGTGTGCTGCACCAGCACCCAATGCTGCTTCCTGTTTGCCACCATCAAGTTTCCATTTGATGCGGGCTTCAGGCAGATGGAAGCATTCGGCTAAACCAGAGAGGTGTTCTTCACCGTTGGTCGCGTCGATGATAGCAAATTTTAGGGAAGAGCTACCGCAGTTAAGAACCAGTACTAGCTTACTCGACATGGAAGTACCTATTTTATAGTCGTGTTCAACATTTGTTTTGCAAAAACAGCGCGCATGCGACATTGATGATGCAAAAACAGCGAAAAACATATGGTTAATAAAACGTCAATCATTCCAAAAGCGTAGCGCATATTGGCGTCGACATTAATGATTAACATCATGCGATAGAGAAAAAGGCATGATGATGGAAAAATCGCGGATTAAACGTTAAGTGCAAACGTTAAAACCTGGTGGTAAAAATCGGTGCGATTTAACAAAAATGATTTAAAAGCTGCAAAAAGTTGACATATTTAGCGTCATCTTCTAGCGGCCAAAAGGCCGAGTTAGGATACCGATAGCGGAGCCTAAAAACAAAATATATTTAACAGACTAATTTTTAGTTTGTGGATTACAAAAAAATTTTAATTTTTGCTTGTGAAGTTGAGGTGAGCCATGACAACAAAACCCTCTGATTCTGTAAGTTGGTTTCAGGTACTCCAGCGCGGCCAGCTTTATATGAAGACCTGGCCTGCCGATAAGCGCTTGGCGCCGATGTTTCCCGAAAATCGCGTGGTTACGGCGACACGCTTCGGTATCCGCTTTATGCCACCACTGGCCATTTTTACCCTGACCTGGCAGATAGCCCTCGGTGGCCAGTTGGGACCCGCCATCGCTACGGCGCTGTTCGCCTGTGGTTTACCCTTGCAAGGGTTATGGTGGTTAGGCAAGCGAGCGATAACCCCGTTACCGCCAACCTTACTCCAGTGGTTCCATGAGGTACGTAACAAGCTAACAGAAGCGGGGCAGGCTGTTGCGCCTATCGAGCAGACGCCGACTTATCAATCCCTGGCCGATGTGCTGAAACGGGCCTTCAAACAGTTGGATAAAACGTTTCTTGATGACCTCTAGTGGCGGTTTCATGCCAGCGGGCTTTTATGCCTCAAAGGATTAGTGGTGCAAAATCCCCTGTCAAATCAAAGTATGGCCCAAGCCTGTGTGCGATGATTTCCTCATTATTTATGTCTTAGGAGTTAGTGATGGATATGACCAACGCCCAACGACTGATTCTGTCGAATCAGTACAAAATGATGACCATGCTGGATCCGGAAAATGCTGAGCGTTATCGTCGCCAGCAAACCATTGTCGAGCGCGGCTTTGGTTTGCAGATGCGTGAATTGGACCGTGATTTTGGTGAGATGAGCGAAGATACTTGCCGTACTATTATTAATATCATGGAGATGCACCACGCCCTGCAAGTCTCCTGTGGTAACCTGAAAGACAAGCAAGACTTGGATGAACGCCGTATCGCGTTCCTCGGTTTTGATGCTGCTACCGAATCCCGTTACCTGAGTTATGTGCGCTTTATGGTCAATACTGAAGGGCGCTACACCCATTTTGACTCAGGGACTCATGGTTTCAACTCTCAAACCCCAATGTGGGATAAATACCAACGTATGCTGGCTATCTGGCAATCATGTCCACGCCAATACCATTTGAGTGCTGTTGAAATTTCGCAAATTATCAATGCCTGATAGCGCGTAACTTGTTTGCTATCAGTAAGTTGAAAAATAGTTTTACTGATGAGGATGTGCTTGTGGAGTGTAAAGGTTTTCTTTTTGATTTGGACGGGACTTTGGTTGATTCTTTACCTGTTGTCGAACGAGCCTGGATTGGCTGGGCGCAAGGTCGAGGCATCAATCCAGCAGAAGTTCTTGATTTTATCCATGGCAAACAAGCAATTACCTCTTTACGTCATTTTATGTCGGGTGCAAGTGAGGCTGAAATTCAGGCTGAGTTTCTGGCATTAGAGCAGGTTGAAGCTAATGATACCGATGGTGTGAGCGCATTGCCGGGGGCGGTGGCACTGTTGGAGCGACTAAACAGCCTGTCTATTCCGTGGGCTATTGTCACTTCAGGCTCAGTACCGGTCGCTTCTGCGCGCCGTGCCGCCGGCCATCTGCCGGTACCTGAAGTGTTTATCACCAGCGAACAAGTTAAGCACGGCAAACCGCAACCAGATGCTTATCTGCTGGGGGCCGAGCGCTTAGGGCTGGCACCGGCTGATTGTATCGTAGTGGAAGATGCCCCTGCGGGGATTTTGTCAGGCTTGGCTGCGGGCTGTCAGGTGATTGCGGTCAATGCTCCGGCTGATACTCCCAAACTTGAGCAGGTTGATTTAGTGCTCAGTTCGCTGGAGCAGATTAGCGTTGAGGTTACCGCTAACGGCGCGCGGGTTGTGCGAGTAGGTTAATTCTTCGCCAGATACCTTAATATCACCACTGAGAGCGCCTGATGGCGCTCTTTTACTGTCTGGCACATCACAAGTTGATAAACTTTTTTCAGGAAAAAAACACAATAAAACCCTTTGTGGGATGGTAAGCACATAAATTTGCAGTCATTATTGATCTCAGACAGCGGCCGCTGCTGATTTTAATGTTTTACTGCCAGAGCCGGATATTTCCTTTCACTTTTTGCCAACGAGGCCATTTTGAACCGCGAACTATTGTGGGTGTTGACGCTACTTCTAATAGCTATTGTGCTGTTTACTACCAATAAACTGCGCATGGACGTGGTAGCACTGTTGGTCATTATTGCCTTTGTGATGAGTGGTACGTTGTCATTAGGTGAGGCGACCAGCGGATTCAGTGATCCTAACGTGATATTGATTGCGGCACTGTTTGTTATTGGTGAAGGGTTGGTCAGAACCGGTGTTGCTTATCAGGTGGGTGATTGGCTGGTCAAGGTCGCCGGTCACAGTGAAACCAAAATGCTGGCGTTATTAATGGTAACAGTTGCCGGATTGGGCGCTTTTATGAGCTCTACCGGAGTGGTGGCAATCTTTATCCCAGTGGTACTGAGTGTTGCCAGCCGGATGAAGATTTCGCCGGGGAGGTTAATGATGCCGCTGAGTTTTGCCGGCTTGATAAGTGGCATGATGACGCTGGTGGCAACGCCGCCAAATATGGTGGTTAACAGTGAATTACTGCGCGAAGGTATCAAAGGCTTTGGCTTCTTTGGCGTTACCCCTATCGGCATTATCATTTTGCTGATGGGTGTCGCTTATATGTTAGTGGCTCGGCGCTGGCTGGGCGGGAAGCAGGAAAGCTCAGAGAAAGAACAGCAATGGAAACGCCGCACTTTCCGCGACCTTATCCGCGATTATAAATTGACTGGCCGTGCGCGCCGTTTGGCTATCCGCCATGATTCTCCTTTGATTGGCCGTTCTCTTGACGAACTGCATCTGCGCGCCCGCTATGGGGCGAATGTGGTGGGGATTGAACGCTGGAAGCGTTTCCGGCGTGTGATGGTGAGTGCCACCGGTTCATCTGAATTACACGAGAACGATGTCTTACTGATCGATATGTCAGATTGCGACATAGATTTACGTGAATTTTGCACTGAACAGATGCTGGAACCGATGGTGCTGCGCGGTGAATACTTCTCAGAGCAGGCGCGCAACGTCGGGATGGCCGAGGTTTCGCTCATTCCTGATTCCGCCCTCTTGGGAAAGAGTCTACGTGAGGTCACTTTCCGTACCCGCTATGGTTTGAATGTGGTAGGTATTCGTCGTAATGGTAAGACTTTGGAAGGCAAACTGGTTGATGACAAATTGCAGTTTGGCGATATCTTACTGGTGATCGGTGATTGGAAACTGATTCGTCAGTTACAGTTAAAGACCCGTGATTTCATCGTACTGAACCTGCCGGCGGAAGTGGATGAAGTGGCACCGGCCATTTCGCAAGCCCCACATGCATTATTCTGTCTGGCGTTGATGGTTGCCATGATGATGACCGACGAGGTGCCAAATGTGATTGCGGCATTGGTAGCCTGTTTACTGATGGGGCAGTTCCGATGTATTGATATGGAAAGTGCTTATCGTTCAATCCATTGGCCGAGTTTGATTTTGATCATCGGGATGATGCCCTTTGCACAAGCATTGCAAAAAACCGGTGGGGTAGATTTGATTGTCCGTGGTTTGATGGATGTGGCCGGTGGGATGGGGCCGCGCGTCATGCTGCTATGTTTGTTTGTGTTGTGTGCCACGATTGGGCTGTTTATCTCTAATACTGCCACGGCAGTTCTAATGGCACCGATTGCGATTGCTGCTGCGCGGGAGATGTCGGTCTCGCCGTATCCCTTTGCGATGATTATTGGTATTGCAGCTTCAGCGGCCTTTATGACGCCAGTTTCGTCACCGGTGAATACCTTAGTATTGGGGCCAGGTGGTTATAAATTCGGTGATTTTGTCCGCATGGGGGTGCCATTTACGATATTAGTCATGATTGTTAGTGTGATGGTGGTGCCGGTGCTGTTTCCATTCTGATTGGGATGCTACAGGGTAAGAGTTGTGTTTAGTTCGGTTGATATGAGATTGGTGCTCACCTTGCCCCTTGGTGCCTCAACCGCCAAAGGGGTCACAAGCGCGTGACCCCTAAAACGGGTGTCATGCCCGTTTTCCTTGCCTATACTCTTCGCTCGACAGCTCAAATGTGCTTTTGAAAATCAACTTCAATTTCAACTTCAACTTCAACTTCAATTTCAACTTCAACTTCAACTTCAACTTTAATCCAGCGAATCGAGGCTGATTTCATCCAGTGACAGGCTAAAGCTGGGCACGAAGACTTCCATAAAGTAATCCATTTCCGGGCTTTGGCGCATGGCGAGGGTTTTCTCCAACCGCGCTTTAGCTTGAATAAACTCATTATTACCGGCGGATAATTCTTCCAAACATTTGAGATAAGCACATAGAGCATCTGCCTGTTTAACCAGTGCTTTTTCCTCTTCGCTATAATAATGCTCATCCAGCAGACAGCGGAAATCTTGCTGTAATTCTTTTGGCAGCATTTCAATCAGTTTTTGTTGAGCAACTTTTTCTATCTTCTTGTATTCATGGGCAATCTGAGGATTGTAATACTTGATAGGGGTGGGTAAATCACCGGTTATCACTTCACTGGCATCGTGGTACATCGCCAGCAGCGCAATACGGTCGGCATTGAGATTGCCGTTAAACTTACGGTTCTTAATGATAGCTAACGCATGAGCGACAAATGCCACCTGCAAACTGTGTTCAGAGACATTCTCAGTGCGAACATTGCGCATCAGCGGCCAGCGGTTGATCAGTTTCAGACGAGATAGATGGGCGAAGAAGTGACTCATAGTTTTCTCTCTATTCAATATATTAACCATAAGATGATGGAAACAATCTGCATACGAGGATAACATCAAATCGATTTTATCAATGAGATAATGAGTTAATTAAATATTCTCACAATGTCTCAATTTTGTTTATTAAACCCTCACTTTATCTTTGTGTTTCATTCTTGCCATCCATTCTATCTCATTAATTATAAAAGAAATTATTTAACATTAGCTCTATTGAATTAGTGATGTGAACTCATTATTCTTTTTTTGTCCATTTTATGGATTATTAAATTTCAGCATATAAATTTTATTTAAATTATAAAGCTAAGGATAGTTATATGAAATTATTATTTATTCCTATGTCAATTTTATTATTCAGTGCGACAACACAAGCTCAGGAGGAATTCTGTGTAGGGGGAAATTTGGGGCCGTTCAGTGAGGAGTTTTGCGCTACGCATAACGCCGCGAGGGATAAGCAGCAAGAGCAACGAAGAATAGAACGTTGCAATAAGCTGATTAAACAACAAGGTTCTGCAATATCTTGGAGCATTAATGATTCGGTGAGGGTTTTAATTGACCGTCAACAAAGGGAAGAACTAGGGTGTTTAAGATAATCACTGCATAAATAAAACAGGGCTTGCTATACAAGCCCTGATTAATTACTGGTGGTAGGTCTCCAAAAACCGCCCCAGTTTCCTCACTGCCATCTCCAGCTCATCCACGCGCGGTAACGTGACAATCCGCACATGATCAGGGTATGGCCAGTTAAAGGCGCTGCCTTGAACCAACAGCACTTTTTCCTGCAATAGCAGATCCAATACCAGTTTCTGATCATCTTTCAGGTTAAAACGCTTCTGATCAATACGTGGGAACATATACAACGCGCCTTGAGGTTTCACGCAGGAAACCCCCGGTATTTGGTTGATCAGTTCCCAGGCACGGTCACGCTGTTCGTACAAGCGCCCGCCTGGCTGAATAAACTCGCTAATGCTCTGATAACCACCTAATGCCGTCTGAATGGCATGCTGCATAGGGACGTTGGCGCACAGACGCATTGATGCCAGCATCTCTAAACCTTCAATATAACCTTTAGCGTGTTTTTTAGGACCATTCAGCACCATCCAGCCCTGACGGAAACCGGCAACACGGTAAGTCTTGGATAAACCATTGAAGGTCACAGTTAACAAATCAGGCGCCAGAGCCGCAATAGAATGATGCTGAGCCTCGTCATATAAAATCTTATCGTAGATCTCATCGGCGAAAATAATCAGGTCATTTTGACGGGCGATTTCAACAATCTCCAGTAACAGCTCTTTGCTGTATACCGCGCCGGTCGGGTTATTCGGGTTGATAATCACAATCCCACGGGTACGCGGCGTGATTTTACTACGGATATCATCTAAATCAGGGAACCAGCCCGACTCTTCATCACACATATAATGTACGGCGGTACCACTTGAAAGCGAAACTGCCGCCGTCCATAACGGATAATCTGGTGCAGGTACCAGCATTTCATCGCCCAGATTCAGCAATGCTTGCATGGATTGCACGATCAGCTCAGAGACCCCGTTCCCAATGTAGATATCCTCGACTGTCAGGTCACGCATATCCCGTGCCTGATAGTGCTGCATAATAGCTTTGCGCGCCGAAAACAGGCCTTTGGAATCGCAATAGCCCTGCGCAGTTGGCAAATTACGGATCACATCCACCAGAATTTCATCGGGTGCATCGAAACCAAACGGAGCAGGGTTGCCGATGTTCAGTTTCAGAACTTTATTACCTTCTTCTTCAAGACGCTTAGCTTCTTTTAGCACTGGTCCACGAATGTCGTAACAGACGTTGTCCAGTTTGCTGGATTTCTCAATGGGGGACATAAAAAATTGAGCCTTTTGCTGGTAAAAGCGTGTCCTCAGCGTGGAACACTGCAAGGTATCCAATGTACTCCGACGCTGCTGCTTTTTGAAGTTCTATGCACATCTTTAGTGCGAATAGCTGCTCTTATTTTAAATGACTGCCAGCTTCATTGGTATGGAATATAACCGATGTTTTCGTCTTTAAATCCACTGGTTTATGCCTTATTTATTAGTTTATCTGAAGTTTTATTTCGGCTGATTGCGTGACATACAGCAGTTACCAACAAAATATATCTATAAGATGAGGTTCACTTTCGGTGCCAAAATCGCGGGTTGATACCGATGATAATGAGACGCGATTATGCTGCATCGTATTAGCTGGGATCTCAATCCAACAATTTATATCATCATACATATTATTAAGATGTGAAAAGAAACAAAATTGTAGATAGGAAAACTATTAAGAATAATTAATGTTAAATAGGCTGAATCTTAGAGAATATCTATGTTAATAGTTGAATTTACTCAATTAGATAAAAAACACACATAGAGATATATTGATATTTTTTGATATTTCGAAAAGGGTTAGTGCAGATTTGTTTAATTAAAATAGCATTGCAGCACTTAAAAATGCCTGAGGAAAAGCAAGATCCTAAAGGGAAAAAATCTTCATTAATCGAAGATTTAGTGGCTTTTTATGACCGTATTCACAAATAAATACATAACTTACTCAATAGATTTTTATAAAAAGAGATAACGGTAACGAAATATAAGTAAATTTTTTGCCCTACTCTAGTGAGTGGGGTACTGTCATACTTAGCGTTGTCCCTTATTGATGGCGCGATACTTATACACCAGGGTAGTTTGTAATTAGAATTCAAAAAAGTGAAGAATACACTATGACAAATGCAAATCGTCCGATAATTAATCTCGACCTCGATCTGCTTAGAACCTTTGTAGCTGTTGCTGACTTGAATACTTTTGCCTCTGCTGCCGCAGCGGTTTGTCGCACTCAGTCAGCAGTTAGCCAACAAATGCAACGGTTAGAACAGTTAGTCGGTAAGGAGTTATTTGCCCGCCATGGGCGTAACAAATTATTGACTGAACATGGTCTCCAGTTACTTGGCTATGCCAGAAAAATTTTGCGTTTCAACGATGAAGCTTGTACGTCACTTATGTACAGCAATATAGAAGGGTCACTCATTATCGGTGCATCTGATGATACTGCCGATACGTTGTTGCCTTTCTTGCTGAACCGAGTGGCGACGCTATATCCTCGGCTAGCGATAGATGTGCGGGTAAAACGCAGTCCATTTATCGCTGATATGCTGAGTAATGGCGAAGTGGACCTGGCTATTACTACAGCCAAGGTCGACACTCATCCTCATGTGATCTTAAGGACATCACCTACGCTTTGGTACTGTTCCGCCGACTATCAGTTCCAGTCCGGTGAATCGGTACCGTTAGTGGTGATGGATGAGCCAAGCCCATTCCGCGATATGGCAATAGAAAACCTGACCAGAGCCGGTATTGCATGGCGAATCGCCTATGTAGCCTCTTCACTTTCTGCCATTCGTGCGGCAGTCAGGGCAGGGCTGGGTGTGACCGCCAGGCCAATAGAGATGATGAGTCCTGATTTACGCGTACTGGGTGAAACAGAAGGGCTACCTCGGTTGCCTGAAACACATTATGCATTATGTAAAGACAATCAGTGTGGCAACGAATTGGCTTTAGCCATTTTCGATGCCATGCAGACGGGCCACCAACATGGCTTGCAGTCTGGATCGGATTTAGTGCTGGATTCTGATTATTTAATAGACGAGAACAGTTGATCGTCTAACGTGACTAAAAAATCGTAAGCCCCTTATTTTAGGGGCTTTTTTTTTATTTATAACTTTTAAAAAAACAGTTTTCTACTGCTCCAGTTTAATTTCATGCTTAAAACGTCGTTTTATTTCATTTAGCGGTATATCTGCGTACTGGATCAGGGGGAATAAACCAGATAAAAATAGTGGTTAATATTTCTTCTCATTTTCTGCTATTTGTTTTTTATTAAAACAGTGTTCCATTATTTATTTTTTTTAAAAAACAACTTTTCATGCCGAATATTTATGAAATAACACTCAAAACGTGTTCTGGATCAAAAAAATACCCCTAGCTAGTGAGTGGAAGAACCGGTTATTCCTGAGACAATGGTATAGTTAAAGCGAAGTTTCCACGTTGGGTTATAGGTGTATGTTCTGACTTAACAAATTACTGACTCGATTTAGCTTTATACTTCGCACCAAATGTTAAGTAAGATCGTGCGTTTGTAAATTAATCTGTAGTTACTTTTGTCAAAGTTGACAAAAGGTTACTGAAAGGAGTAAAAAGCCCACAGTAAAACACTGGCTAAACAGTTGTAAAGACAGTGTGTTTCGTGTGGTTTTTATCCTTCCCTTTGAATCGATGTGGTGCACTAACTGCCAACATAAGAGCAGGATGTCCGACGCCACTTTTGATGAGTAAGCAATGAGTATGTCAACAACCACTGAAGTTATCGCTCATCATTGGGCGTTCGCTGTATTTCTGATCGGCGCTATCGGGTTATGCGGCTTGATGCTATTGGGTGCGTTCTTTCTGGGTGGGAGAGCTCGGGCCCGCGCCAAAAATGTCCCCTATGAGTCCGGTATTGACTCGGTCGGCTCGGCGCGTATGCGTTTGTCCGCCAAGTTTTATCTGGTCGCCATGTTCTTCGTTATTTTCGATGTTGAAGCCCTGTACTTGTATGCGTGGTCAATCTCTATTCGTGAGAGTGGCTGGGTAGGCTTTATCGAAGCAACCATTTTCATTTTGGTGCTCTTGGCTGGTTTGGTTTATCTGGTGCGTATCGGCGCGCTGGATTGGACTCCTACGCGTTCTAATCGCCGAGTGAGCAAACCGAGCATAGTCAAATACGCCAGCAGTCCTCCACAAGATATACCTAACAGTCTTGGTGTTGCAGGTCGGCAGCAAGCGGGCGATAAATCGGTCACGATTTGAACCGCATGTATGCTAGCCCGTAGGGTGAGTCTCAACCATGAGGCTCATTAATCCCGATGAGCTGACTCAAGTCAGTGATTCGGGTGAGTGAAAGTAGCTAACAACCCTGCAGCTCTAAGTACAAAGGGTATAGTGGTCAATAAATACAGCGAGGCATTAACATGGACTATACGCTCACCCGCATAGACCCTAACGGTGAGAATGACCGTTACCCCCTGCAAACTCAGGAAACCGTCAGCGGCGATCCTCTCGAGCAACATGTCCACCGTAGTGTTTACATGGGTAAACTTGAGAACGCCATGCACGACATGGTGAACTGGGGGCGTAAGAACTCTCTTTGGCCGTATAACTTCGGTCTTTCCTGCTGTTATGTGGAGATGGTGACCTCGTTCACTGCCGTACATGATGTGGCACGTTTCGGTGCGGAAGTGCTGCGTGCTTCTCCGCGTCAGGCTGACTTCATGGTCGTGGCGGGCACTTGTTTTACCAAAATGGCCCCGGTTATTCAGCGCTTGTATGAACAAATGCTGGAACCCAAGTGGGTTATCTCCATGGGTGCCTGTGCTAACTCCGGCGGCATGTACGATATCTATTCCGTAGTACAAGGCGTGGATAAATTCCTACCGGTCGATGTGTATATTCCTGGCTGCCCACCGCGCCCTGAAGCTTATATGCAAGCACTGTTACTGCTACAAGAATCTATCGGTAAAGAGCGCCGTCCTCTCTCTTGGGTTGTAGGTGACCAAGGCGTTTACCGCGCCAATATGCAACCAGAAAGAGAACGTAAGCATGCTGAACGAATTGCAGTAACTAACCTGCGTACACCTGACGAGATCTAAGCT
Source organism: Yersinia sp. 2541 StPb PI (assembly GCF_052217145.1). Lineage (NCBI taxonomy): Bacteria > Pseudomonadati > Pseudomonadota > Gammaproteobacteria > Enterobacterales > Yersiniaceae > Yersinia > Yersinia sp. 2541 StPb PI. The sequence goes on from NZ_JAZGQB010000001.1 coordinate 1,506,520, forward strand.
TATTATTTTGGCAAAAATAACGGCTCAGGATCGCGGTGCGTAAGTGATTTGTTTTGGGAATGAATGATTTTCTTCCAGAACATGTGTGCGGCAAATGACCACAAAATGACACATTCAGTGTGGTGAAAAAACAGTGTGGTGAATAAATAATGACCGATTTAACGACGTCCGATAGCACTCAGCCTGCATGGCAGACCCGTGACCATCTCGATGATCCGGTGATTAGCGAGCTGTCGAACCGTTTTGGGCCTGAGGCCTTTGTTGTTCAAGCGACCCGTACCGGTATGCCCGTGGTATGGGTAAAGCGTGAGCAATTGCTGGAAGTAATGACGTTCCTGAGAAAACAACCGAAGCCGTATGTCATGCTGTTCGACTTGCATGGTGTCGATGAGCGTCTTCGCACTCACCGCCAGGGCCTCCCTGAAGCGGATTTTTCTGTTTTCTATCATCTGCTTTCCATCGAGCGTAACCGCGACATTATGCTGAAAGTGGCACTGTCTGAAAAAGACTTGCACGTGTCCACAGCGACTAAGATTTTCCCCAATGCTAACTGGTATGAGCGGGAAACTTGGGAAATGTTCGGTATTACCTTCGATGGTCACCCACATCTGACGCGCATCATGATGCCACAGACTTGGGAAGGGCACCCGCTGCGTAAAGATTATCCGGCGCGTGCTACCGAATTCGATCCCTTTGTGCTGACCAAGCAGAAAGAGGATCTGGAGATGGAATCTCTGACCTTCAAACCCGAAGATTGGGGGATGAAGCGCGGCACCGAAAACGAGGACTTTATGTTCCTTAACCTCGGTCCGAACCATCCTTCTTCACATGGTGCGTTCCGTATCGTGTTGCAGCTTGATGGTGAAGAGATTGTCGACTGCGTACCGGATGTGGGTTACCACCACCGTGGTGCGGAGAAGATGGGTGAGCGCCAGTCCTGGCACAGCTACATCCCCTATACCGACCGTATCGAATATCTGGGTGGTTGTGTTAACGAAATGCCTTATGTGCTGGCAGTTGAAAAGCTGGCGGGTATTGAGGTTCCTGATCGCGTTAAAACCATCCGGGTAATGTTGTCTGAATTATTCCGTATCAACAGTCACTTACTGTATATCAGTACCTTTATTCAGGACGTAGGCGCAATGACGCCAGTGTTCTTCGCCTTTACCGATCGTCAGAAAGTGTATGACTTGGTTGAAGCGATTACCGGTTTCCGTATGCATCCGGCCTGGTTCCGTATTGGTGGTGTGGCGCATGATTTACCTCGCGGCTGGGAACGTTTGCTGCGTGACTTCCTTGACTGGATGCCAAAACGGCTCGATTCCTACGTCAAAGCGGCGTTGCAGAACAGTATCCTGAAAGGGCGTTCTATCGGTGTTGCTGCTTACAATTCCAAAGAAGCACTGGAATGGGGTGTGACCGGGGCTGGCCTGCGTGCCACCGGGGTTGAGTTTGACGTGCGTAAATGGCGTCCGTATTCCGGCTATGAAAACTTTGATTTTGAAGTTCCGGTCGGGAATAACGGCGACTGTTATGACCGCGTGATGCTGAAAGTGGAAGAGTTACGTCAAAGCCTGCGCATTCTGGAGCAATGTTATAAAAACATGCCAGAAGGGCCATTTAAGGCTGACCATCCACTGACGACGCCGCCGCCGAAAGAACGTACGCTGCAACATATCGAAACGCTGATTACCCACTTCCTGCAAGTTTCATGGGGTCCGGTAATGCCAGCTAACGAATCATTCCAAATGGTTGAAGCGACCAAAGGGATCAACAGCTACTATCTGACCAGTGACGGCAGCACTATGAGCTATCGCACCCGGATACGTACGCCAAGCTATGCCCATTTGCAGCAGATCCCCTCGGTTATCCGTGGCAGCCTGGTATCTGACCTGATCGTCTATCTGGGCAGTATCGATTTTGTAATGTCTGATGTGGACCGCTAATTATGAGCTACCAAAAAGAGACTCAGAATCATAACGAAAGCCAAAATGTGGTGGATCTGGCAGTCAATGCGGCTGAACCGGCGACCACAACTGAAGTTTTTGAGTTGAGTGCTGAAGAACGTGATGCTATCGAGCATGAAAAACACCATTACGAAGATGCCCGCGCCGCGTCGATCGAAGCACTGAAAATTGTGCAGAAACAACGTGGTTGGGTGCCGGATGGGGCGATTCACGCCATTGCTGAAGTGCTGGGTATCCCGGCCAGCGATGTCGAAGGTGTGGCCACATTCTACAGTCAGATCTTCCGTCAGCCGGTTGGGCGCCATGTGATCCGTTATTGTGACAGCGTGGTGTGCCACATCACCGGTTATCAAGGGATTCAGGCCGCGATTTCGAAGAAACTCAGTATTGAGCCGGGCCAGACCACGTTTGATGGCCGCTTTACGCTGCTGCCAACCTGCTGCTTGGGCAACTGTGATCGCGGTCCGACCATGATGATCGACGACGATACCCACAGCTATCTGAAACCTGAAGATATTGAGAAGTTACTGGAGCAATATCCATGACAACTAATTCGGGTTTTACCAAAGAGGTTATTCGCACGCCAGAAATGCATCCGCTGACCTGGCGTTTGCGCGATGACAAACAGCCGGTATGGCTGGATGAATATCGCAGCAAAAACGGCTACTTGGGTGCTGAAAAAGCGTTAAAAGGCATGGCAGCCCCTGATGTTGTCAATTTGGTAAAAGACGCTGGCCTGAAAGGGCGCGGCGGCGCAGGCTTTTCCACCGGTTTAAAGTGGAGCCTGATGCCAAAAGACGAAAGCATGAACATCCGCTATCTGCTGTGTAACGCCGATGAAATGGAGCCGGGTACCTATAAAGACCGTCTGCTAATGGAGCAATTGCCTCATCTGCTGGTGGAAGGGATGTTGATCAGTGCATTTGCGCTGAAAGCTTACCGCGGCTACATCTTCCTGCGTGGCGAATATATCGAAGCTGCCGTGCATTTGCGCCGTGCGATTAGCGAAGCAACCGAAGCCGGCTTGCTGGGCAAAAACATCATGGGCAGCGGTTTTGATTTTGAACTGATTGTTCATACCGGTGCTGGCCGTTATATCTGTGGTGAAGAAACCGCCCTGATTAACTCGCTGGAAGGCCGCCGCGCCAATCCACGTTCCAAGCCGCCTTTCCCCGCATCGTCCGGGGTATGGGGCAAACCGACTTGCGTCAATAACGTTGAAACCCTGTGTAACGTTCCGGCCATTCTTGAGCACGGCGTTGACTGGTATCAGGGGATCACGGCGGGTAAGAGTAACGATGCCGGTACCAAACTGATGGGCTTCTCTGGCCGGGTGAAAAACCCAGGTCTGTGGGAACTGCCATTTGGTATTTCGGCGCGTGAAATTTTGGAAGATTACGCGGGTGGTATGCGCGATGGCTTGAAGTTCAAAGCCTGGCAGCCGGGTGGGGCGGGGACCGACTTCCTGACCGCTGATCATCTGGATTTACCGATGGACTTCGAGAATATTGCCAAAGCAGGTAGCCGGTTAGGCACTGCACTGGCGATGGCGGTAGACCATGAAATCGGTATGGTGCCGCTGGTGCGCAATCTGGAAGAGTTCTTTTCCCGTGAATCCTGCGGCTGGTGTACCCCTTGCCGCGATGGGTTGCCGTGGAGCGTGAAGATCTTGCGTGCATTGGAGCGCGGCGAAGGTCAGCCGGGCGACATTGAGACGCTGGAACAACTTTGCCGCTTCTTGGGGCCGGGTAAAACCTTCTGTGCTCACGCGCCGGGCGCGGTTGAACCACTACAAAGTGCTATCAAATATTTCCGCGAAGAATTCGAAGCCGGGATCGCAAGTAAAGACTATGGCAATACCCGAGCCATAGCCGGTATTCAACCGAACCTATTAAAAGCGCGCTGGTGATACTTTGGGTAATATATGAGATACGTTGAATGTAGGCTCTCAGTGTACCCAATAAGAAAGTTTTTATAATTAACGCTTGAAAATAACCAAATAATTTGCGTGGCGGCAAGGCGGCAACGAAGAGAAACGCCGGGAGTTTAGTGAACTAAATGACCGGTGTGAACGACGGCAGCCAACACAGCAGCAGCGTAAAGAATGACGGTTATTTCAGGCCACTTGGAAGCATGCATATGGCTACGATACATGTAGACGGCAAAGAATACGACGTAAACGGGGCCGACAACCTGTTACAAGCTTGTCTCTCCCTGGGACTCGATATTCCTTACTTTTGCTGGCATCCGGCGCTGGGAAGCGTCGGTGCTTGCCGCCAATGTGCGGTAAAGCAATACCAAAACGCCGATGATACCCGTGGGCGTTTGGTCATGTCCTGTATGACCCCGGCCACCGATGGAACCTTTATTTCCATTGATGACGGCGAAGCCAAAGCGTTCCGTGAGAGTGTGGTTGAATGGTTGATGACTAACCACCCACACGATTGCCCGGTCTGTGAAGAAGGGGGTAACTGTCATCTGCAAGATATGACAGTGATGACCGGACACAGTTTCCGCCGCTATCGCTTCAGTAAACGGACTCATCAAAATCAGGATCTCGGTCCGTTCATCTCGCACGAAATGAACCGCTGTATCGCCTGTTATCGTTGTGTGCGTTACTACAAAGATTACGCTGATGGCACCGATCTGGGTGTTTATGGCGCACACGACAACGTCTACTTTGGTCGTACTGAGAGCGGCACGCTGGAAAGCGAGTTCTCTGGCAACCTGGTAGAAGTGTGCCCGACCGGGGTATTCACCGATAAAACCCATTCCGAACGGTATAACCGTAAATGGGATATGCAGTTTGCGCCAAGTATCTGCCAGCAGTGCAGTGTGGGTTGTAACACCAGCCCTGGCGAACGCTACGGTGAGTTGCGCCGCATCGAGAACCGCTACAATGGCAGTGTGAACCACTACTTCTTGTGTGACCGTGGCCGTTTTGGCTATGGCTACGTCAACCTGAAAGATCGCCCACGTCAGCCACAACAATTGCGTGGTAATGACTGGATCCACCTGAATGCCGAACAGGCAATGCAGGGCGCGGCGGATATTCTACGTCAGGCGAAGAAAACCATCGGTATCGGTTCACCGCGTGCCAGCTTGGAGAGTAACTTTGCGTTACGCGAGCTGGTCGGTGCGGAAAACTTCTATACCGGCATTGCCGCGAGTGAACAACAACGCCTGCAATTGATGCTGAAAGTGCTGCAAGAAGGTGGGGTTTACACACCATCGCTGCGCGAGATTGAAAGCTATGATGCGGTGCTGATTCTGGGTGAAGATTTGACCCAGACTGGCGCACGTATCGCACTGTCTGTCCGTCAGGCGGTGAAAGGTAAAGCCCGTGAAATGGCCGCCGCACAGAAAGTGGCTGACTGGCAAATCGCGGCGATTATGAATATCGGTCAGCACGCTAAACATCCGCTGTTTATCACTAACGTTGATAACACCCGTATGGATGATATCGCGGCGTGGAACTACCGCGCACCGGTGGATGATCAGGCACGTTTAGGCTTTGCTATCGCTAACGCGCTGGATGCGTCGTCACCGGCGGTCACGGATCTGGACCCTGCGCTGAAAGGCAAAGTGGATATCATCGTGCAGGCTCTGGCGGGCGCGAAGAAACCACTGATCGTGACCGGCAGCAATGCAGGCAGCGAAGCCATCATTGCTGCGGCAGCTAACGTGGCAACCGCGCTGAAAAGCCGTGGCTCTGATGTGGGTATCACCTTTGTTGCCAGTGCAGCGAACAGCATCGGCTTGACCATGATTGGCGGCGGCTCACTGGATAGCGCGCTGGAATTGCTGACCTGTGGTGATGCTGACAGCGTTATCGTGATGGAGAACGACCTCTATCGCCATGCGGCGCAAGACAAAGTTGACGCCGCGCTGGAGCAAGCAGCCAACGTGATCGTGGTTGATCATCAACGCACCGCAATCATGGCAAAAGCAGACTTGATTCTGTCTGCCGCCAGCTTTGCTGAAAGCGACGGTACGCTGGTCAATCAGGAAGGCCGCGCTCAGCGTTTCTTCCAGGTTTACGATCCAACCTATTACGACGACCCGAAAAAACCGGAAAACAACAGCATCATGCTGGAAAGCTGGCGCTGGTTGCACTCCTTGCATTCAACTTATACCAGTCGCCATGTAGACTGGACGCAACTGGATCACGTGATTGCGGCTTGTGTTCGCGCATTACCACAGTTGGAAGGTATTGTTGAAGCGGCACCGGATGCGACCTTCCGTATTCGTGGTCAGAAACTGGCGCGTTCACCTATCCGTTACAGTGGCCGCACGGCTATGCGCGCGGATATCAGTGTGCATGAACCGCGTCAGCCACAGGATATCGACACGCCGTTCGCTTTCTCAATGGAAGGGAACAACAGCCCATTGGCCGATCGTCAGCAGATCCCATTTGCTTGGGCACCGGGCTGGAACTCACCGCAGGCATGGAACAAATTCCAGGCTGAAGTGGGGGGGAGCTTGCGCTTTGGTGATCCGGGTGTGCGCCTGATTGAAGCAGGTGAGGGGACGCTCGGTTACTTTGATTCAGTACCGGCAGCCTTTACCGCTCAGGTTGATGGCTGGCAGATTGCCCCTTACTACCATTTGTTTGGTAGTGAAGAGATGTCGCAGCGCTCAGATGTCATCCAGCAGCGCATGCCAGCACCTTATGTGATGGTCAATCCAGCCGATGCTGCAACGCTCGGGGTTAACCTCGGTACGCTGGTGGAATTCAACTGTGCCGGTCAGACATTGCGTCTGCCAGTGCGCCTGAGTGAAACCTTGGCTCGGGGTCAGGTCGGCTTGCCGCTTGGCTTACCGGGCATTCCGCCGATTATGGTGGGTGCGCGTGTTGAGAATCTGCGGGAGGCAGTATTATGAGCTGGTTTACCCCTGAATTGATTGAGATTTTAATCTCTGTCCTGAAAGCGGTAGTGATTCTGTTGGTGGTGGTGACCTGCGGCGCATTTATGAGCTTCGGCGAGCGCCGCCTGCTGGGCTTGTTCCAGAACCGTTACGGGCCAAACCGTGTCGGTTGGGGCGGGTCATTGCAGTTGGTTGCTGACATGATCAAAATGTTCTTCAAAGAGGACTGGGTTCCGCGCTTCTCCGACAAGGCTATCTTTACATTGGCCCCGGTGATTGCCTTTACCTCACTACTGCTCTCTTTCGCCATCGTCCCGGTCAGCCCGACCTGGGCGGTTGCGGATCTTAATATCGGTATTCTGTTCTTTCTGATGATGGCCGGGCTGACGGTATATGCCGTGCTGTTTGCCGGTTGGTCCAGTAATAACAAATATTCTCTGTTAGGGGCGATGCGTGCATCTGCGCAAACCCTGAGCTACGAAGTGTTCCTCGGCTTATCATTGATGGGCGTAGTCGCACAGGCGGGTTCGTTCAATATGCAGGATATTGTTAACTCTCAGGAACACGTCTGGAATGTGATTCCGCAATTCTTTGGTTTTCTGACCTTTGCCATTGCGGGTGTTGCAGTATGTCACCGTCATCCCTTTGACCAGCCAGAAGCTGAACAAGAGCTGGCCGATGGTTACCACATTGAATATTCCGGTATGAAATTCGGTCTGTTCTTCGTCGGTGAATATATCGGTATCGTGACCGTCTCTGCTCTGATAGTCACTCTGTTCTTCGGTGGTTGGCAAGGTCCGTTCCTGCCGCCATTTATCTGGTTTGCGCTGAAAACGGCTTTCTTCATGGTGATGTTCATTCTGATCCGTGCATCCTTGCCGCGCCCACGTTATGACCAAGTGATGTCATTCGGCTGGAAAGTTTGCCTGCCGTTGACCCTGCTGAATCTGCTGGCGACTGCCGCGGTCATTTTGTACAACGCTCAATAAGGGGTGAATGAACCATGACGTTGAAAGAGTTAGTGGTTGGTTTCGGCACCCAAGTGCGCAGCCTGTGGATGATTGGCCTTCATGCCTTCCACAAGCGTGAAACCCAAATGTATCCTGAAGAGCCGGTTTACCTGCCGCCGCGCTACCGTGGTCGTATCGTGTTAACGCGTGACCCTGACGGTGAAGAGCGCTGCGTTGCTTGTAATCTGTGTGCTGTTGCTTGTCCGGTTGGCTGTATCTCATTACAGAAAGCTGAGCACAAAGATGGCCGCTGGTATCCTGAGTTCTTCCGTATCAACTTCTCCCGCTGCATTTTCTGTGGTTTGTGTGAAGAGGCTTGCCCAACAACTGCTATCCAGCTAACACCGGATTTCGAAATGGGTGAATTTAAGCGTCAGGATCTGGTGTATGAGAAAGAAGACTTGTTGATCTCCGGCCCGGGTAAATATCCTGAATATAACTTCTACCGGATGTCCGGTATGGCAGTAGACGGCAAGCAGAAAGGCGAAGCCGAAAACGAAGCCAAACCGATTGACGTTAAAGGTCTGATGCCTTAGGAGCCGCTTTCCATGGAATTTGCATTTTATATTGCAGCATTGGTGGCAGTGGTGGCGACTATTCGCGTCATCACTCACACCAACCCGGTACATGCGCTGCTGTACCTAATTATCTCTTTACTGGCTATCTCGGCGGTGTTTTTCTCGCTGGGTGCTTATTTCGCCGGTGCGCTGGAAATCATCGTCTACGCCGGGGCCATTATGGTGCTGTTCGTGTTCGTGGTGATGATGCTGAACTTGGGCAACGTCGAACAACAAGAGCGCGACTGGCTGAAACCGAGTTTGTGGATTGGCCCCGGCTTGCTAGCACTGGTGCTGCTGTCGGTACTGATTTATGCCATCAGTTCAGTGACTGATTCCGGTATTAGCGGTGAAATGGTCGATGCCAAAGCTGTGGGTATCAGCCTGTTTGGTCCTTATGTGCTGGCAGTTGAACTGGCGTCAATGTTGTTGCTGGCCGGTCTGGTGGTTGCCTTCCATATCGGGCGTGAACATAAGCCGGGTGACGTGATGGGCGCGAGCGACAGCGCGAAAAGAAAAACGGAGGAACAAGCATGATCCCTCTACAACATGGCCTGATTCTGGCGGCCATACTGTTTGTGCTAGGGCTGACGGGGTTGCTGATTCGTCGCAATCTGTTGTTTATGCTGATAAGCCTTGAAGTGATGATCAACGCAGCGGCGCTCGCCTTTGTTGTGGCGGGCAGTTATTGGGGTCAGGCTGACGGTCAGGTGATGTATATCCTGGCGATCACGCTGGCAGCAGCGGAGGCCAGTATTGGCTTGGCATTGCTGTTACAGCTATATCGTCGCCGTCATACTCTGAATATCGATACAGTCAGTGAGATGCGCGGATGAACCTATTATATTTAACAATTCTGCTGCCACTGCTGGGCTTCTTGCTGTTGGCATTCTCCCGTGGGCGCTGGTCTGAAAATACCTCAGCCACGGTCGGGGTGGGATCGATTGGCCTGACGGCGTTGGTCACACTGTATGTTGCAGTGGATTTTCTTAGCCAAAAGGCCACCGGTGTCCAAGTCTTTAACCAGACGTTGTGGAACTGGATGTCGGTTGGCACCTTCAACATTCCGTTGACCCTGACACTGGATGGCCTGTCGCTGACCATGTTGTCTGTGGTCACCGGCGTGGGTTTCCTGATTCATATGTATGCCTCTTGGTATATGCGTGGGGAGGAGGGTTATTCTCGTTTCTTCGCCTACACCAACTTGTTTATCGCCAGCATGGTGATTTTGGTGTTGGCAGATAACCTGATGCTGATGTATCTGGGTTGGGAAGGGGTGGGTCTGTGCAGTTACCTGCTGATCGGTTTCTACTACACCAATCCTGCCAACGGCGCGGCGGCGATGAAAGCCTTTATCGTGACTCGCGTTGGTGACGTATTCCTCGCCATTGCCCTGTTCATCCTTTATCAAGAACTGGGTACGCTGAATATTCGCGAGCTGATGGTATTGGCACCGCAGAAACTGGAAATGGGCTCTACTGCCATTACCTGGGCGACGCTGATGTTGCTCGGTGGTGCGGTGGGTAAATCGGCACAGTTGCCGTTACAAACCTGGTTGGCCGATGCAATGGCAGGCCCAACCCCGGTCTCCGCGCTTATCCATGCGGCAACCATGGTGACTGCAGGTGTCTACCTGATTGCGCGTACCCACGGCTTGTTCCTGATGGCGCCTGAAGTGCTGCATTTAGTGGGTATTATCGGCGCGGTAACCCTAGTGCTGGCAGGCTTTGCCGCGCTGGTACAAACCGACATCAAGCGGGTGCTGGCTTATTCCACCATGAGCCAGATTGGCTACATGTTCCTGGCGCTGGGCGTTCAGGCGTGGGATGCGGCTATCTTCCACCTGATGACCCATGCCTTCTTTAAAGCGTTACTGTTCCTCTCTTCGGGTTCAGTGATTCTGGCCTGTCACCACGAGCAGAATATTTTCAAAATGGGTGGTCTGCGCAAGACGATCCCATTGGTTTATATCTGCTTCCTGGTAGGTGGCGCGGCATTGGCTGCACTGCCAGTGGTTACCGCAGGCTTCTACAGTAAAGACGAAATTCTGTGGGGTGCATTGGCCAGTGGCCATATCAATCTGATGGTCGCCGGGCTGGTTGGGGCATTCCTCACCGCGCTGTATACCTTCCGTATGATTTTCATTGTGTTCCACGGCGAGCCAAAAACCAAAGCGCATCCGGTTAAAGGGGTAGCTCACAGCCTGCCGCTGATTGTGTTGCTGGTGCTGTCGACTTTCGTCGGCGCGCTGATAACACCACCGCTGGCGGGTGTGTTGCCAGAGCTTCACTTCGGTGAAGAGGGTAAAATGCCACTGGAAATCTTCTCCGGCGTGTTAGTGGTTATCGGGATTGCACTGGCTGCGGCACTCTATCTGGGCAAGCGTCAGTTGGTCAACAGCATCGCGCAAAGTGCGCCGGGCCGCTTCTTTACGGTCTGGTGGTTCCATGCGTGGGGCTTCGACTGGCTGTACCACAATGTGTTTGTCCGCCCGTATTTGTGGATTGCAAGGCTATTGCAGCGTGATCCGCTGAACTCACTGATGAATACCCCGGCGATACTTTCGCGCTGGAGTAATCGCGGTTTGACGCTCAGTGAAAATGGACAGGTGCGTTGGTATGTCGCGTCTATGGGTTTGGGTGCAGTCGTCGTACTGGCTCTGTTGCTTTTCGTTTAATTAGGGACACAAAACGCCATGCTATTACCTTGGCTAATTCTTCTCCCCTTTATCGGCGGCCTGCTGTCTTGGCAGTGTGAGCGCTTCGGTACTAAGGTACCGCGTTGGATAGCGCTATTCGCGATGGGGCTGACATTAGTGCTCTCCTTGCTGTTGTGGGGGCAGGGCAACTATTCACTGGTTAACCCAGCGGGTATCCCGCAGTGGCAATCAGAGTTCATCTTGCCGTGGATCCCACGGTTTGGTATTGAATTCCATCTGGCGCTGGATGGGTTATCACTGCTGATGGTGGTGCTAACCGGCCTGCTAGGTGTGCTGGCTATCCTCTGTTCGTGGCGTGAAATTCAGCGCAATCAGGGCTTCTTCTACCTGAATCTGTTGTGGATTCTGGGTGGGGTTATCGGCGTGTTCCTCGCTATCGACATGTTCCTGTTCTTCTTCTTCTGGGAAATGATGTTGGTGCCGATGTACTTCTTGATTGCCTTGTGGGGTCACAAAGCATCAGACGGTAAAACCCGTATCGCGGCGGCAACCAAGTTCTTCATCTATACCCAGGCCAGCGGCCTTATCATGCTGATTGCCATTTTGGGGCTGGTGTTTGTGCACTACAACGCCACCGGTATCTGGACCTTCAACTACGAAGATCTGTTGAAGACGCCGATGTCCCACAATGTGGAATATCTGCTGATGCTGGGCTTCTTTATCGCCTTTGCGGTAAAAATGCCGGTTGTGCCACTGCACGGTTGGTTGCCAGATGCACACAGTCAGGCGCCAACTGCAGGTTCTGTCGACCTGGCGGGGATTTTGCTGAAAACCGCAGCTTACGGTTTGCTGCGCTTTAGTCTGCCGCTGTTCCCGAACGCCTCTCATGAGTTTGCACCTATCGCCATGTGGTTAGGTGTCATCGGTATCTTCTACGGTGCGTGGATGGCCTTCTGCCAGACTGATATCAAACGCCTGATTGCTTATACCAGCGTGTCGCACATGGGCTTTGTATTGATTGCCATCTATACCGGCAGCCAACTGGCTTATCAAGGTGCGGTTATCCAGATGATTGCCCACGGCTTGTCTGCCGCCGGTATGTTCATCATCTGTGGTCAGTTGTATGAGCGCCTGCATACCCGTGACATGCGTCAGATGGGCGGCCTGTGGGGCCGAATCAAATACTTGCCTGCACTATCGCTGTTCTTCGCGGTAGCGACACTGGGGATGCCGGGCACCGGTAACTTCGTCGGCGAGTTTATGATCCTGTTTGGCAGCTTCCAGGTGGTTCCGGTGATTACCGTGATCTCTACCTTTGGTCTGGTCTTTGCTTCGGTTTATTCGCTTATCATGATGCAGCGTGCTTATTATGGTGCGCCAAAATCACAAGAAGCGTTACCGGGCATGAGCGCAAGGGAACTGTCCATCATCCTGCTGTTAGTGGTGTTATTAGTGTTGCTGGGGGTTTACCCGCAGCCGATTCTTGATACCTCCCATGCTGCGATGAGTAATGTACAGCAGTGGTTCAATGCTTCATCTATTACAACTACAAGGCCGTAATTCGCCATGACAATAACTCCTCAACAACTGATCGCAATGCTACCGCTGTTGATCGTCGGATTGACGGTGGTGGTTGTGATGCTCTCCATTGCGTGGCGACGCGATCACTTTATTAACGCCACCCTGACGGTCATCGGGCTTAACCTGGCGCTGCTGTCACTCTATTTTGTCGGCCAGGTCGGGCCGATGGATGTCACGCCGCTGATGCGGATTGACGGCTATGCGATGTTCTATACCGGGCTGGTGATTGTTGCCAGCCTGGCAACCAGCACCTTTGCTTATCCTTGGTTGAATGGCTATCCAGATAACCGCGAAGAGTTCTACCTGTTGGTGCTGATTGCCACCATGGGCGGCATTCTGTTAGCCAGTGCCAACCATCTGGCGTCGCTGTTCCTGGGTATTGAGCTTATCTCCCTGCCGCTGTTTGGCCTGATTGGTTATGCCTATCGCCAGAAGCGTTCACTGGAAGCTAGTATCAAATACATGCTGCTGTCTGCGGCAGCATCGTCATTCCTGCTGTTCGGGATGGCGCTGCTGTATGCTGAGTCTGGCAGTTTGTCTTTCGCCGGTCTGGGCAAGAGCCTAAGTGACTCCGCTATCCACCAGCCGTTGATTCTGGCGGGCCTCGGGATGATGATTGTTGGTCTTGGCTTTAAGTTGTCGCTGGTGCCGTTCCAACTGTGGACGCCGGATGTGTATCAGGGTGCTCCCGCTCCGGTATCTACCTTCCTGGCGACCGCCAGTAAGATTGCCATCTTTGCGGTAGTCATGCGCTTGTTCCTGTACGCGCCGGCCGCCGACAGTGAAGCGGTGCGTTTGGTGCTCTCCTTGATTGCGGTGGCATCAATACTGTTCGGTAACTTAATGGCTATCAGCCAGACCAACATCAAGCGTCTGCTGGGTTACTCTTCTATCGCGCACCTTGGCTACTTGCTGATTGCGCTGGTGGCGGTGCAGACCCATCAGTTGGCACTGGAAACCGTCGGTGTTTATCTGGCCGGTTACCTGTTCAGCAGCTTGGGTGCGTTCGGTGTGGTTAGCTTGATGTCTAGCCCGTATAAAGGCCCGGATGCAGAATCGCTGTTCTCTTATCGTGGTCTGTTCTGGCATAAACCGATTCTGTCGGCGGTGATGACCGTAATGATGCTATCACTGGCCGGTATCCCAATGACGTTGGGCTTTATCGGTAAGTTCTTTGTGGTCGCAATGGGTGTCAGCGCCAACCTGTGGTGGTTGACCGGTGCGGTGGTCTTAGGCAGTGCCATCGGCCTGTACTACTATCTGCGTGTGACGGTGAGCCTGTTCCTCAGCGCGCCGGAAACACTGGTGCGTGACACACCAAGCAACTGGGCATTGACTGCTGGCGGTGTGGTGGTGCTGATTTCTGCGATTTTGGTGCTGTTCCTGGGTATTTACCCGCAGCCGTTGATCTCGCTGGTTCAGATGGCTCAGCCACTGATGTAATTGATTGTTAAGCCTGTTCCCAAACCCCCTGTTAGCCGAAACGCGCAGGGGGTTTTGTTTTTTACCCGGTGCTGAAATTAATGTTATTTAAGGTGGGGGTGGGGTAAAACATGGAGCGGTGAACACATTTTTTTGAGATATCTTTATCAGTGATTATTTCACTCTATTCTTAAGGATATTTATGTTGTGCTGTATACCTTCACCTCCATCAATTAATGATAATAACTCTTATACAAAATATGATTCTGTGGATGATTTTTTATCGCTATCAGATGAAATAGTTCCAACGGCCGGTTTTTTTAAAGATAAAGAAACAATCAACTTCTTGCTTGATAGGGCGAAGGGAGATGAAAAATTCAATATGGCGATGATAGAAAATGCATATTTAATTACAAATAAAAATGATACATATATGAGAAACCCTTATGTTGACTTAATCGACAAGGTTAACATTTCTGCGATTAACTCTTTGAATATTTTGCAGAAAAAAATAGATGAAGGCAGTGATATTTATATTAAAGCTGGCGAATTGCTCAATAAAGTCATCATTAATCATTTCATTGGCACAGCATCTGACTTAAAAATAGATGATATCAATATTGATAATTGGGTAAATAGAAACCCGCTAACTAAAGCGCTGAAGTTTTGTATTAAAGATAATCATGGGCAGGCTGATATTAATGCGGTTATCTCAGAGAGAGTCATTCAGTACTATCAATCTATAAAAAACGGAGTGTCTTTTTTAGATTGCGACCCTGAGGTACTTACTAATAGACTGCTTTTCAATATTTTTAATTTCCAAACACAAATAACACCATATGCTAATGAAAAGGGTTATTTTAGCGAATGGACAGCAAATGGTGATAAGCAAATTTTTAATAAACGCGCGTGTATCGCGCTTCCAAATTATGCATAGTGTTTATTATGTGACTTTTATCTCATTACAAATGTAATGATAACAACAATATTTATATTTTTGTGACAAAAATACGGAATATTGCTCATCAATTCAGGTAAACTGCTCGACTTTCACTCAATCGATATTGCTTTGATACTTTCGCGCAGGTAACACTGATGAACATTATTCTGATGATTGCCATTACCACCGGCATTCTCTCGGGTGTCTGGGGCTGGGTAGCGGTCAGTTTAGGGCTAATCAGTTGGGCTGGTTTCCTTGGCTGTACCGCCTATTTCGCTTGCCCACAAGGTGGTTTAAAAGGATTACTGATTACGCTGTTAACCTGCCTGAGCGGGGTGTTCTGGGCGATGATGATTATCCAGGGCAGTGCCTTGCAACCGGAATGGACCATCCTTGGGTATGTTTTAACAGGGCTTGTGGCGTTTTTGATGTGCATCCAGGCCTGCCAGCAGTGGTTATCATTTGTTCCAGGTACTTTTATCGGCGCTTGCGCTACTTTTGCCGGTAATGGTAATTGGAAGCTGGTGGTTGCTTCATTGTTAGTCGGGGTGGTATTTGGCTACGCTATGAAGAACAGCGGGTTGTGGTTGGCGGCGCGGCGGGGTCAAGGGAGGCGCTCCTTGGGAGCGCCGGTTGATATTGATTAGATGATCCGGTTCGGTTGATAGTCGTTCAGGTTATCGGTTCGGTTGATAGATACCGGATCAGGTTTCGGTTGATAGTCGTTCAGTTATCACCTTACCTCTATCGCCTCAACCGAGCAGGAGGGCTAGCCGGCCCTCCTGCACCTGCGGCTTGCGCGAAATATTACTGCTATTCGCAGTGCCCTCCGGCAGTCGTTGGCCTTATCGAGCCAGCGCGATTCGCTCCTGCTCAAGCGCGCTTTTCGCCGAGGTATTCGTCCCGTCCTTGGGACTCACCCCTTCGGGGCCACTGCAAGCAGCGTTCAAATCTGCTCCCGGCAGATTTGTCCATGGCGGCTCACTCGGGCCATCGTCTTTGTCGGTAATATTCCTGATTGCGCTCAAGGTCAAAATCAAAACCTTGCTTTTAGGTTTTGACGTTTAAAGCACATTTGAGCTGCCGAGTGAAGAGTGTAGCAAGGGAAATCCGCCATGGACGGCGGATTTAGGCGTCACGCGGAGGGACCCGCGTAAAGCCGTCCCGCCAGCGAAATGATGAGTGAGGGGACCCGCGAAGTGGGCAAGCGATACGTGCGCTAGCGCAGGGGTTCCAAGGGGGTTACGCGCTTGTAACCCCTTTGGCGGTTGAGGCGCAGGAGGTCAAGTGAACACCGATCTCATGTCAACCGAACCGAAAATCTGGACGACTATCAACCGAAACCTGATCCGGTATCTATCAATCGAACCGATAATCTGAACGAATATCCCCCGAAACCTGCTCCGGTATCTATCAACCGAAATAATACCGAATCAGATAAGATGATTCGCCACTTTAACCACGATCTTACGAATCGGTGCGATGTCACCTAATGTTCCCATCGGGCGATGTAACTCGCCGGGGAACAGCAGGGCAATATCACCCGGCGCCAGTGTTAACAAGGTTTCGGTAGTAATACCTTCAAACAACCCATAATCCCGCTCGCTATCAAAATCCATCGTCGGGCGCTGGCCCTGTGTGGATGGCGACGCACCAATCACTTCACTACCTTCCAGCAAAATATGAATATCAATATAGTAACGGTGTAATTCAGGGGCTTGTTCATATAGTGGCTTGGTCGCGGCGATAATATGATTTAAGTAAATCTCACGCCCTTCGATTTCTTGCTCGCCCGCTGGCAGGTTAACCAAATCCATTTTGCAGATAGCCGCTAGGGTGCGGCGGATAACATCTGGATAGATTGGATTATTCGCCGCGCTTTTCAGTTCATCAAGTATCATAACTCTTCCTATATGCTTATGTGGCCCGCGCGTTTAGGCGCAATGACTCACGCTATTTTCATGCTCCAGCGCGGCAATACAGTGCTTAACCACACCGGCGACGTCGGGCGAAATATCTATCTGGATAACATCCGGTTCACTGATACCCGGTACTTCCAGGGTTGCGAATTGGCTTTGCAACAGGCTTTCAGGCATAAAATGCCCAGCGCGCTGCTGCATTCTGTGTAGCACCAAATCGTAATCACCGCTCAGCCACAGAAAACGTATCCCTTGATTGCCGGCACGCAAACGATCGCGATACTGCTTTTTCAGCGCCGAACAGACTAAAAAACCGACTTCATTTTTCTGTTGCAGGCTATAGGCCACATCACTTAACCGTTCTAACCAAGGGGCACGATCAACATCATTTAGCGGCTGACCTGAGGCCATTTTTTGGATGTTGGCGCGCGGGTGTAGGTCATCACCATCAATAAACTTGGCGTTAAGCGCTTGTGCCAGCGCTTGACCGACGCAGGATTTCCCCGTGCCGGATACGCCCATAACAATAATGCATTTCCCAGACATAATGTTCCTCTGTTCCCAGTCAATTGAAGCATTAACCAACGTTATTGATGGGACGAATAACGAAGGTCGCTAATCTCCCAATCACTTCAAGCGAAGGTTAAACTGCAACTAACATCCCGCCATCAACAAACAACAGATGACCATTCACGAAATCAGAGGCTTTGGAGGAGAGATAAACCGCAGCACCAATCAACTCTTCCGGGTCTCCCCAGCGAGCAGCCGGTGTCCGTTTACATAACCAATCAGTAAAGGCTTTATCATCTACCAACGCTTTTGTCATATCCGTTTTGAAATAGCCAGGTGCGATACCATTGACCTGAATATTATAGCGAGCCAGCTCAACACACATACCACGAGTTAGCATTTTTACCGCACCTTTAGAGGCGGCATAGGGGGTAATAGTGTCGCGGCCTAATTCGCTTTGCATCGAGCAAATATTGATAATTTTGCCGCGTTGACGTTTAACCATATAGCGGGATACGGCCTGTGAAACCAAGAATACGGACTTCTGGTTGACCGCAATCACGTCATCCCAATCTTTTTCTGGGAATTCAGTAAAGGCATGGCGGCGCTGAATGCCGGCATTATTAATTAAAATATCTATAGCACCGATGCTACTTTCTATTTGTTCAATGGCTTCATTAACCGCATCGTGATTAGTCACATTAAAGGCGGCAGCATGAGCAATAAAACCGCTAGCACGTAATTCCGCCACGGCTTTTTCCGCTCGTTCTGCGGTAATATCATTAATAATTATCTCTGCACCAAATTCGGCCAGGCCTTTCGCTAATAAAAAACCAATGCCTTGAGCAGATCCCGTAATTAATACTTTGCGGTTTTCTAACGAAAATAAATTCTTCATAATAAATTCCTGATGGAAATGGCGCTTATTAAGCGACATTATAAAATAAATATTATTGAATAATGACTGGGTGAAAACATGTGCATATCAAACCGTTTTCCGCTTGGGTAAACTGTGATGTAGATCACTTTAAATCATGTTACAACAAGCTGTTACCACATACGTGAGCGATATCCCCTTGATGAAGGGGAAATACTGCTGTTAGCCGGTTTTTTTGCTGTTTTATTGCAAGGTTTCAGTTTAACTTATTGATAATAAACTAGATTAATAATATGTCACCTGGCTGTTATTGTATTTTAAAGCAGTAACATGCTTTTCATTACACAAGCTAACAGTGCATAATCATATTACCCATTGCGCACTCTTGTTCCAGGTATTTGCCATGAAAAACCAGCGTGTTACGTTACAGGATATCGCGTTACTTGCAGGCGTGACCAAAATGACTGTCAGCCGCTACTTACGCACGCCGGAAAAAGTGGCTCCAGAGACGGCTGAGCGTATTGCTCAAGTGATGGCGGAGGTTAATTATGCTCCTGATTCTGAAGGGGAAAATGGTTTCAATCAAAAGATCCCGCGTATTGGTATCTTGATACCTTCCTTTAATAACCAGATTTTCTCTGACTTGCTGGCGGGTATTGAATCGGTAACCGCTGCCACCGGCTATCAAACGCTGGTGGTTAACTATAACTATGATAAAGAACGTGAGGAGCAGCAGATCGTTAATCTGTTGTCCTGTCAGATCTCAGGTCTGATACTCACTGATTCAGAACATACCTTACGTGCTGATAAGTATTTGAATGCAGCCGAAATTCCGGTTGCACAAGTGATGGATTTAGAGCCACAGTTCAACCGTATTACCGTTGGTTTTAATAATTATCAGGCTGCTTATGATATGACAGCGACACTATTGGCCAGTGGTAAGCAGAATATTGTCTATTTTGGCTCGATGTCAGATGTACGAGATCGCAAACGTTATCAGGGATATAGCCAGGCGATGATAGATACAGGATTTACGCCATTGCATATCACTCCTAATAAGGTCTCTTCTGTCTCGATCGGGGCTGGGATGCTAGCTCTGGCACGACAAATGTATCCGCAGGTTGATGCTATTTTCTGTACTAATGATGATATGGCCGTCGGCGTGTTACAAGAATGTCTGAAAATAGGCATGGCGATACCGGCTGAAATGGCAATTTCGGGTTTCCATGGCTTAGATATCGGCCAGGCAACCACCCCGGTGCTGGCCAGTGTTACCACCCCACGGTTTGAAATGGGTAAAGTTGCAGCGGAAATTCTGATTAAGAAAATAAATAAAATCCCTACAATTGAACAGGTTGACCTGCATTACCGCATTTCACTCGGTGGGACTATCTGATCTTCTTATCACCGCTAGCAGCCATGGTTCTGGATGATGGCTGCGAATCACTTTGGTCAATGGCCGCTAAATTATCCCTCCGTCAATCAATAACAAATAACGGCAACCGATAACATTTTACTTAGTTAATTCTATAAGTTCTTAACCGGCATTTGCCTGGCTGAAACAATTCAGCACTGGCAATGATAGGTCGATCACGTTACCGGTAACATGTTTTCTTAACATGATTTACAGTGACCTATATCACAAAATAAAACATTGAAAACGGGTCTTATAACGACATTCGCTGAATGGCTAAATCATCCGATGATTACCTGCCGCCATTCTGGTTTTTTATGATTTATTGACATGATCAGGTACCCGTAATGAAAAACAGCAAACAAGCCGTATTAATCATCGCTCCGGTAATGGACTATTTAACTGAAAAATTGGAGCAAACCTTTACTGTTCATAAACTCTTCCAGGTTACCGATCATGCTGAGTTTTTTGCAGAACAGGGGCAGAATATTAAAGGCATCGTGACCCGTGGTGATATTGGTGTCAGCAATGAGGTGTTGGCACTGTTGCCTGAAGTGCAGATAATCTCAATCTTTGGCGTCGGTACCGATGCGGTGGATTTAGCAACCACCCACGAGCGCAATATTATTGTTACTACCACTCCCGGTGTACTGACTGACGATGTTGCTGATACCGCGCTGGGGCTAATCATTGCGACTTCTCGTCGCCTGTGTCTGGCTGATAAATTCCTGCGTGCCGGACAGTGGCCGCACAGTACTTTGCCATTATCATCTAAGGTTACCGGCAAGCGTCTGGGGGTCTTTGGTATGGGGCAGATTGGCCAAGCCATTGCTCGCCGAGCGGCGGGGTTTGATATGCAAATTGCCTATACCGACAAAGCACACAACGAAACTCTGCCCTACCAATATATGCCTGATCTTATGAGTCTTGCCAGCCAAAGCGATATTCTGGTGGTCGCAATCTCGGGAGGGAAAGACAGTGCCGGTTTGGTGAATAAAACCGTTTTTGCTGCGATGCCTAATCACGCCATTTTGATCAATATTGCCCGGGGCAGTATGGTGAATCAGGATGATTTAATCCTTGCGTTGCAGCAGCAAAATATTGGTGGTGCGGGCTTAGATGTTTTTGCCGATGAGCCTAATGTGCCACCAGCATTGATCGAGATGGATAATGTGGTCTTGCTGCCACACATTGCTAGTGCAACGACGGAAACTCGAATTCAAATGAGCGATATTGTCTTCTCAAATATATTAGCCCATTTTTCTGGTGAAAAAGCCCCTACGGCGATCACCTATAAATAATAGATAATTACTTTTAATTAAATATTAAAAATGGCCAGTGAATTTTAATTAACACCAGAAAATAAACTTCTGTTTATTTGCTTGCGGCATTCCCTACACCATTATTCATGGTGCGGGTAATACTCTGCTATTATCATGAGGCGTGTTTATATGGACAGTAAGATCCCTAATGCCCGTTGGTTTCGCGTTATTGTTCCAATAATGATTGCTTGTATTATTTCTTTTATGGACCGGGTAAATATTAGTTTTGCATTACCTGGTGGTATGGAAAGTGATCTAGCAATTACCAGTCAAATGGCTGGTTTAGCGGGCGGTATTTTCTTTATTGGTTATTTATTTCTACAAGTACCGGGTGGCCGTATTGCGGTTCATGGCAGCGGCAGAAAATTTATTGCTTACTCTCTTTGTGTTTGGGCCGTCGTTTCGATTCTGACCGGTTTTGTCACTAATCATTATCAACTGCTATTCCTGCGCTTTGTGCTCGGGGTGTCAGAAGGCGGCATGCTGCCAGTGGTGCTGACTATGGTCAGTAACTGGTTCCCGGAACGCGAAATCGGCCGGGCCAATGCTTTTGTCATGATGTTTGCCCCAATTGGCGGCATGTTCACCGCACCGCTATCGGGTTTCATTATTAATGCTCTGGACTGGCGTTGGCTGTTTTTCCTCGAAGGTTCACTGTCAGCCGTGGTGCTGGTGATGTGGTGGTTTGTTATCAGTGACCGACCAGAGGAAGCTAAATGGTTGTCGGCAAGAGAGCGCGATTATCTGGTGACTGAGTTGGCGCGGGAACGGGCTGAACGGATGCTCGATGCTCCGGTGACCAATGCGCCATTAAAGGCGGTATTCCTGAATAAAGGCTTGATGAAACTGGTCGCACTGAACTTCTTTTATCAGACCGGCGATTATGGTTATACCTTATGGCTGCCGACCATCTTGAAAAACCTAACCGGCGGTAATATGGCTTCCGTCGGTATTCTGGCGATTTTACCCTTTATTGCCACCACTGCCGGTATCTACCTCATTTCTGCCTTGTCGGACAGAACCGGTAAGCGCCGGCTGCTGATTATGGTTTCCCTGTTCTGCTTCGCCGCCGGTCTGGTGACGTCGGTGATTTTCCGCCACAACGTACTGGTCTCTTACTTGGCACTGGTGGTGTGCGGGTTCTTCCTCAAAGCCGCAACCAGTCCATTTTGGTCAATTCCGGGCCGTATCGCGGTGCCAGAAGTGGCGGGTGGCGCACGCGGGGTGATCAATGGCTTAGGCAATCTGGGCGGTTTCTGTGGCCCGTATCTGGTAGGCGTGATGATTTTCTTCTATGGACAGAGCGCGGCAGTTTGCATGCTGGCAGGCTCCCTGATTATTGCGGGATTGATAACCTTAACCCTGCCGAAAGAGTGTGATGTTGAAGTTAGCACGGCGGGGAAGGGCATCGCTGACAAAGGTTTGGCTAAAGCTAAACGCGCTTAAGCCGTGGTGGGGTTTTGGTGGATAACCACTATGCCCCGCCATTTATCACCGGAGAATTTCATGAATCTACAACAGCAATTAGCTCGCTGTCAGCAGCATCAACAACTACTGCAATTGCCTCATTTCAATCATGAAACGGCCTGGCGGTTGGGTGAGAAAATAAAGTGTCAGGCTGAGCGGCAAGGCGTGGCTCTGGCCATCGATATCACGGTAAATCGTCAGACACTGTTTAGTTATGCCATGTTGGGGACTAGCGCTGAAAACCATGACTGGCTGCGACGTAAGCGCAATGTGGTAGAGCTACTTAATACCAGCTCTTATGCCGCTGGCTTGATGTTACAGCAGCGTCAAACCTCACTGGAAGCACGCTATGGTGTCAGCTTGCGGGATTATGCCGCCTTGGGCGGTGGCTTTCCGTTACAGGTTCAACAGGCTGGTGTGATTGGTAGTGTGAATGTATCCGGCGCCCCCCATCTGGATGATCACAATCTGTTGTTACAGGTATTGGCAGATTTTATCGGCCTGCCTCTGAGCAGCATTGAACTTTTAACGCCCTTGAGTGAATAAGGAATGGCGATGAACGCGACCCTCACCCGAGTCACGCAACGTATTACTGCGCGATCCGTAGCCACCCGTACTGCCTATTTGCAACGTATCAGCGCGGCTAAGGAAAATACAGTTCGCCGTTCGCAACTGGCCTGTGGCAATTTGGCGCACGGTTTTGCGGCCTGCCAGCCGGACGACAAAATAGCGCTGAAGAACATGGTACGCAGCGATATCGCGATTATTACCTCCTATAACGACATGCTATCGGCACATCAGCCGTATGAACATTATCCGCAACAACTAAAAGATGCCTTGCATGCTGTGGGGGCGGTCGGCCAGGTGGCGGGCGGTGTTCCGGCGATGTGTGACGGGGTGACGCAAGGGCAGGATGGCATGGAACTGTCGCTGATGAGCCGCGATGTAATTGCGATGTCTGCGGCGATTGGCCTGTCACATAATATGTTTGATGGTGCACTCTATCTTGGGGTGTGTGACAAAATTGTCCCCGGTTTGTTGATGGCGGCGTTGTCATTCGGTCATTTACCGGCGGTTTTTGTCCCCGCCGGGCCGATGGCCAGCGGCCTGTCTAATAAAGAAAAAGTGCGAGTGCGCCAGTTGTTTGCGGAGGGCAAAGTCGATAGACAGGCTTTATTGGACGCGGAAGCTGCCTCCTACCACAGTGCCGGTACCTGTACTTTTTACGGCACCGCCAACTCCAACCAGATGGTGATGGAGGTGATGGGGTTACACTTACCCGGCTCTTCCTTTATCCAGCCCAATACGCCGCTACGTGATGCGCTCACCGCCGCTGCCGCCCGTCAGGTCACGCGCCTGACAGAAACCAGCGGTAGCTATTTACCCATTGGTCAGTTGGTGGATGAAAAGGTGGTGGTCAATGGCATTGTGGCACTACTGGCGACCGGCGGTTCGACTAACCACACCATGCATTTAGTGGCGATGGCGCGCGCGGCGGGGATCATCATCGATTGGGATGATTTTTCTGAGTTATCGGAAGTGATACCACAGTTATGCCGCATTTATCCCAATGGCCCAGCAGATATCAACTACTTTCAGGCGGCCGGTGGTGTAGCGCTGCTGGTAAAAGAGCTGTTGCAGGGCGGTTTACTCCATGAAGATGTCCATACCGTGGCCGGATTTGGCTTGCAGCGCTATACCCAAGAGCCTTATCTGGATCAGGGGCAATTATGTTGGCGTGACGGGGCACAGCAATCGCTGGATGAAACTGTTATCGCCAGTATCGCGATGCCTTTCTCACCACATGGCGGCACCAAAGTCTTAAGTGGCAACCTAGGGCGGGCAGTGATGAAAACCTCGGCAGTACCGCGTGATCATCAGATCATTGAAGGCCCGGCCGTGGTGTTTGAAAGCCAGCACGACGTTGGTCCGGCATTTGACGCAGGCGCACTGGATCGCGATTGCGTGGTGGTGGTGCGTTATCAGGGGCCGCGTGCTATTGGTATGCCGGAGTTGCATAAACTGATGCCACCATTAGGTGTATTACTGGACCGTGGCTTTAAGGTGGCACTGGTCACCGATGGCCGCTTGTCTGGTGCGTCAGGTAAAGTGCCCTCAGCCATCCATGTGACACCCGAAGCGTATTGCGGTGGTTTGCTGGCGAAAATCCGTAATGGCGATCGGGTGCGTGTTGATGGTGTCACTGGCGAGCTTTCACTGTTAGTGGATCAAGCTGAACTGGCTGCCCGCCATACCGACTTGCCAGATATTGCTGCCTTCCACGTAGGATGTGGCCGTGAATTGTTTGGTGCATTGCGCGAACAACTTTCCGGTGCTGAGCAAGGGGCTTGTTGTATCCGTTTTTAGTCATAAAACAGGGGGAAGGGGCATCAGTAACTCTTTTTCCCCTCATATTACTTGCCATACAGATTAATCCTGAAAACTCCATTTCCACCTTGAATCAATATTACGCCGGCTATTTTCGACTATCCTTATGAGATGTCCTTTTTTCACTCATGGAGAACGCATATGAACCGAGATAAAGAACAGCAAACCTCGCTGGATGACGATCTGACTATGTTGACCGATACGCTGGAAGAAGTGCTGCGCGCCTCGGGTGATGCGGCTGATGAAAGCTATCAAGAGATTAAAGCCCGGGCGGAAAAAGCATTAAAGGAGGTTCAGAACCGTTTGAATGGCCGCAGTGAATGCTATATCAAGCGGGCGAAAGCACTGGCGTGTTGCACCGATGATTATGTGCGTGAAAAACCTTGGTGCAGCGTAGGGATAGGGGCGACTGCTGGCTTGATCGTGGGGCTATTGATCGCCCGTCGCTGAAGGATTGACGGCTGATCACTGGATCCATTACCAGGGGCTGCGGCCCCTTTATTTTTCAATTGCCGCTTTGCTGCAACGCGACATAATTGGAGTCTAGCCAGTAGACACCTGTGCTGAGTGCCAGATAACACTTATTGAGTATACAAAACCATCAATATCAAATATTAGTGTGATAACTAACAATAACTTTTGAATCTGACTTTTCTTATTATTCACGCCCCGTATAATCCCACTCTTTCTGTTGATTTGCCGAGGTGGTCGTGAAACAACTTTCTGGTTTGCTGGGTGAATTACGGCAGAAATTACGTGCCGGTTTCCCTGACCAGGCAGGTATCCGGCAAATTATCGTGCCCGCACCGGGTCGAATCGGTAGCCAACTATTAGAGTGGCTGGCCGCCCAATGCCATTTCCCACAATTTTACTGGCTCCATCGCGAAGGTCATGAAGAGGCTGCGGTCTGCGGTCAAACTCGGCTCTTCAATGATATGCAAGCGGCTGATCATTTTATTCAGCAGCATCGGGATGCGAGCGGATTACGTATTTGGGGCTTGAATGCCTTTGAACCGGTGATCGTTAACCAACCCGCTGATGGCGCGCCACTGGCGCAGGCCAGTTTCCTGTTTCTACCCCGCATTGAAATATTACGTCGGGGTGAGCAGACCTATTTAACGCTCAATTTGGCCAGCGACTTCTCCCTACAGCAAGATGCTCTGCACGCAATTAGCTTTATCGACCAACTGGTGGCTGCCAGGCCGTTGCCTGCACTTGATACTCAGGTGCAACATGCCCGCCATATGCCGGAATATCCGCAGTGGCGCCATCTTATTCAGCACGCGTTGGCTGAGATTGAGCAGCAGAAGATGGAGAAAGTGGTTCTGGCGCGTGCCACCCAACTGACGCTGGATAAGCCTCTCTCCAGTGGGGCATTTATGGCCGCCAGCCGGCAGGTCAATCACCACTGTTTCCACTTTATGCTGCGTTTTGATGCGCGGCGCGCATTTCTCGGCTCCAGCCCTGAGCGTCTCTATCTACGCCAGCAGTTGCATCTGGAGACTGAGGCTCTGGCGGGCACGGTATCCAGCGCAGAAACCCCCGAGCAAGCGGCAGAACTGGCCGATTGGCTGATGCATGATGAAAAGAATCAACGCGAGAACTTGTTGGTGGTGGATGATATCTGTCAGCGATTGCAGGGCGGGGTGGCAGCAGTTGATGTAATGCCACCGGAAATCATCCGCTTGCGTAAAGTGCAGCACTTGCGCCGCTGCATTCATGCTCAACTCACCCGCGCCAGCGATACCGATTGCCTGCAACGTCTACAACCGACGGCGGCCGTCGCCGGTTTGCCTCGCAATGTCGCGCGACAGTTTATTGCGCAATATGAACCTTTTTCCCGCGGCTGGTATGCCGGTTCGGCCGGCTATCTTTCGGCAAAACAGACTGAATTTAGTGTCGCCCTGCGTTCTGCCAGGGTAGAAGAACAGCAGGTCCATCTGTATGCCGGAGCCGGTATTGTGGCCGGCTCTGACCCGGAACAGGAATGGCAAGAAATTAACAATAAATCAGCCGGGCTACGCACCTTGCTGGAAAGTCAGCTGTAGGATAATAAAATGCCGTAATTAACCGCACTCATTATGTGGGCGGATTGTGACACCTAAGCGGCAGGTGTAAACTGTGAGCACTTTCCTTACTTATAACCATTAATCAGTCACTCCGGGCTTTTTTAACAGGATGAAGCACTATCCTCATGTTGATTATCGGGGTCGCAGTGTCTGTTAACTGACTGTTGAGCGAACCATGTCGACAAGTGTTTTTAACCGTCGTTGGGCGGCGTTGCTACTGGAAGCCTTGACCCGCCACGGTGTGCGTCATATCTGTATTGCTCCCGGCTCCCGCTCGACGCCGTTAACACTGGCGGCAGCGGCCAATCCTGCGCTGGTTTGTCATACCCATTTTGATGAGCGCGGTTTGGGCCATTTGGCCTTAGGTCTGGCAAAAGCTTCCACCGAGCCTGTGGCCGTTATTGTCACTTCCGGTACTGCCGCCGCCAATCTTTATCCTGCTCTGATTGAAGCCGGGCTGACCGGTGAGCGGCTGGTGTTATTGACCGCAGATCGTCCGCCAGAATTGATTGATTGCGGTGCCAATCAGGCTATTCGTCAACAAGGGCTGTTTGCCAGCCACCCTACACTAAGCCTCAATCTGCCGCGTCCGACCCCCGATATTTCTGCCAGTTGGCTGGTTTCCACACTCGATAATGCGATGGCGCAATTACAGCACGGTGGCTTGCACATTAACTGCCCGTTTGCCGAACCCTTGTATGGTGGTGATGAGCACGCCTATGCCGAATGGTCTGCCACCTTAGGCGACTGGTGGCAGGAGTGCCATCCGTGGCTGCGTCAATCCTTATCTGTGCCACAAGGCCAGCAAGCGGACTGGTTTTTCTGGCGACAAAAGCGCGGAGTGGTGATTGCCGGGCGCATGACGGCACAAGAGGGGCAGCTACTGGCTGAATGGGCTGCTCTGCTCGGTTGGCCGCTGATCGGTGATGTGTTGTCACAAACCGGTCAGCCGCTACCTTGTGCTGACTTATGGCTTGGGCATCCCACCGCTAAAACTATTCTCTCGCAGGCGCAGATTGTGCTGCAATTGGGTAGCAGCCTGACCGGTAAACGGCTGTTGCAATGGCAGGCTGGGTGTCAGCCGCAAGAGTACTGGTTGGTCGATAACCTGCCCGGTCGCCTCGATCCGGCGAATCATCGTGGCCGCAGAATTATTTCACTGGTGAATACATGGCTGGAGGAACATCCAGCACAGCGTCGCACGCCGTGGGCCGGTGAGCTGACCGTCTGCTCGGAGAATGCTCAAGCCCATGTGGCTGAAGCCTTGAATGAGCAATTTAGCGAAGCCGCGGTCGCGCATCAACTGGCAGAATTATTGCCGGATAATGGTCAGTTGTTTGTCGGTAACAGTTTAATTGTGCGTTTGATTGATGCGTTGGGCCAACTGCCTGCTGGCTATCCGGTTTACAGTAACCGTGGTGCCAGTGGCATCGACGGTTTATTGTCAACGGCAGCCGGTGTTCAGCGTGCAACCGCTAAGCCGACGTTGGTTATCGTGGGTGATTTATCGGCCTTATATGACCTTAATGCTCTCGCCTTATTGCGCCAAAGCTCGGCCCCTACGGTGTTGCTGGTGGTGAACAATAATGGTGGGCAGATTTTCTCGTTGTTGCCTACCCCAGAAGCAGACCGCCAGCGCTTTTATTGTATGCCGCAAGATGTGAGTTTTGAGCACGCCGCAGCTATGTTCAGTCTGCATTATGCTCGACCGGATAGCTGGCCCCAGCTCCAACAACAGGTGGCGCAATGCTGGTTGCAAGGTGGCGTTACATTGATTGAAATCGTGGTGCCGCCCAGTCAGGGGGCAGAAACACTGCAACAACTGGTGCAACAGGTGGCCCAATTATGACGCTGGCTTGCCGTAAACTCGATCCCCACCCGCAGTCTCCCGCCCGGCATCATAGTGGGCCATGGTTGGTGTGGTTACATGGTTTGTTAGGCAGTGGTCTGGATTGGTTGCCGGTTGCTGAGTTATGTGGCGATTATCCCTCGCTGCTGATAGACCTGCCCGGCCACGGTAAATCGGCCGCCGGGACTACCTGTGGTTTTGCGGATATCAGCCGTCAGTTAGTACAAACGTTACAGGCTAACGGTATTCGCGAATATTGGCTGGCAGGCTACTCTTTAGGGGGGCGAATTGCGATGTATCACGCCTGCTATGGTAGCCATCATGGTTTGCAGGGCTTATTGGTCGAAGGGGGTAACCTCGGGCTGGAAAGCACTGAATTGCGTGAAAAACGCTTGCAGCAAGACCGCCTGTGGGGCCAGCGTTTTCGCCAAGAGCCGTTGCCGCTGGTGCTGGCTGACTGGTATCAACAGGATGTATTTGCTGATTTAGACCCACAACAGCGCGAGAAATTGGTGTTACTGCGGGCGGACAATCATGGCCCATCAGTCGCTGATATGCTCGAAGCAACGTCACTCGGCCATCAACCTTGGCTGCTACCGGCGTTACAACGGCTCACGGTCCCTTACACTTATCTGTGTGGCGCTCGCGACCATAAATTCCAGCAATTGGCTGTTCAATACCAGTTGCCATTACGCACACTGGCACGTGCCGGACACAATGCACATCGGGCGAATCCCGGTGCTTTTGCCGCGCAGGTACTTTCATTTTTATCACAGTCTTCATTTTTGTCACTCCCCCGTTAAAGGAATGCTTACTATGCTTTATCCGAGCGAAGAACAGTTGTACGCCGCTATCGACTGGCAGGATTGCTCTACTGGATTTGAAGATATTCGTTATCACAAATCCAGCGATGGTATTGCCAAGATAACCATCAACCGCCCCCATGTGCGTAACGCATTCCGCCCGTTAACGGTTAAAGAGATGATTCAGGCGCTGGCTGATGCCCGCTATGACGACAATATCGGCGTGATCATTTTGACCGGCGAAGGCGACAAAGCGTTCTGTTCCGGTGGTGATCAGAAAGTCCGTGGCGACTACGGCGGTTATAAAGATACCAGCGGCGTCCATCATCTGAACGTGTTGGATTTCCAGCGCCAGATCCGCACCTGCCCGAAACCGGTCGTGGCAATGGTCGCGGGTTATTCCATTGGTGGCGGTCATGTATTACACATGATGTGTGACTTAACCGTCGCCGCCGATAACGCTATTTTCGGCCAGACCGGGCCAAAAGTCGGTTCATTCGACGGCGGCTGGGGTGCGGCCTATATGGCGCGTATTGTCGGCCAGAAAAAAGCGCGTGAAATCTGGTTCCTGTGCCGCCAATATGATGCTAAACAAGCCTTGGATATGGGGCTGGTGAATACCGTGGTACCTATCGCTGAACTGGAACGTGAAACCGTGCGTTGGTGTCGTGAAATGCTGCAAAACAGCCCCATGGCACTGCGCTGCCTGAAAGCCGCATTGAATGCTGACTGTGATGGTCAGGCGGGTCTGCAAGAGTTGGCCGGTAACGCCACGATGCTGTTCTATATGACCGACGAAGGTCAGGAAGGGCGTAACGCATTCAATGAGAAACGCCAGCCGGACTTCAGCAAATTCAAGCGTAATCCGTAATGCGCGCGGCCACGCTTTACCACTATAGCCTTCCGATGGAAGCGGGAGTGATATTGCGCCACCAGCGGCTGAAAAGCCGCGATGGGCTATTGGTTAAATTACAGCAGGGCGACCAGATTGGCTGGGGAGAAATTGCCCCCTTACCGGAGTTCAGCCAGGAAACCCTGCCTGAAGCTCAGGTTGTGACACAGCATTGGCTGCAAAACTGGGTGAATGGGGCAGAACCTGAATTTGATGCTTTGCCATCAGTTGCTTTTGGCCTTAGTTGTGCGCTGGCGGAGCTGAATCAAACGCTGCCATTAGCGGCAAATTACCGCAAAGCACCACTGTGCACCGGTGATCCAGATGAGCTATTTGCAGTGTTACAAGCACTGCCTGGGGAAAAAGTCGCCAAGGTGAAAGTCGGGCTGTATGAAGCGGTGCGTGATGGCATGATTGTTAATGTGCTGCTGGAAGCTTTGCCGGATTTGACACTACGGCTGGATGCCAATCGTAGTTGGACGCGGGCGAAAGCTGATGGGTTTGCGAAATATGTCAATCCTGAACTGCGTGCACGCATTGCATTTTTGGAAGAACCTTGTAAAACCCGCGCCGAGTCTCGAGAGTTTGCCCGTGACACGGGGATTGCTATCGCTTGGGATGAGAGTGTGCGTGAGGCTGATTTTAAGGTTGAAGCCGAACCCGGCGTGGTAGCGATTGTTATCAAACCGACGCTGGTGGGCAGCATCAGCCGCTGTCAGCAACTGGTGCAGCAAGCGCATCAGGCGGGATTAGTGGCGGTGATCAGTTCCAGCATTGAATCCAGTCTTGGCTTAACCCAACTGGCACGGCTGGCTGATTGGCTGACACCGGATACCGTGCCGGGGTTGGATACACTGAACCTGATGCAGGCACAGTTAGTCCGTCCGTGGCCGGAGAGTCCCTTGCCTATGGTGACAACCGAACAGTTGGCCGTGCTATGGCACAGTTGAATGATTGGCCCTGGCAATATTCTTCTCCCTGGACTTACTCTTCTCCTTGGAAATACTGGGCCAATCTGCGACCTCAGGCGATCGCCATCCGCTCGGGGTCACAACTGATCAGTTGGCAACAATTGGCGGCTGATATCGATAGCCTGGCGGCAGGTTTTCAACTGCAAGGTGTCGCCCCCGGTAGTGGTGTGGTACTGCGTGGTAAGAATAGTCACACATTGTTGATGGCCTATCTGGCGGCATTGCAGTGTGGCGCGCGCGTTTTACCGCTCAATCCACAGTTACCTGATGCGTTGCTGGCACAGCTTCTGCCCCAGTTGGATATTGATTTTGTGCTGAACCTGGCAGCCCCGCTGTCAGCGGCTCTCTGCTTCACGCCACTGGTACTTGATACCGATAACTCCGTTATGACACCGGTTGTCTGGGATAGTCTACGGCTGGCGACGATGACATTAACGTCGGGCTCTTCCGGTTTGCCCAAAGCCGCAGTGCATTCGCTGGCGGCGCATCTGGTTAGCGCCGATGGCATATTAAAGCTGATGAGTTTCACCTCGACGGATAGCTGGTTGCTGTCGTTACCGCTGTTTCATGTTTCGGGGCAGGGTATTGTCTGGCGCTGGCTGAGTGCCGGGGCCACTTTGGTGTTGCAGGAGGGGATGGCATTGCATGATGCTCTGGCCGGATGTAGCCATGCATCGTTGGTGCCAACCCAACTGTGGCGTTTGTTAGCGAACACTGACACTCGTCTAACACTGAAAGAGGTTTTGTTGGGGGGCGCGGCTATTCCAACTGCGCTGACGGAGCATGCCGAAACCCGTGGCATCCGCTGCTGGTGCGGTTATGGGCTGACGGAGTCGGCCTCAACGGTTTGTGCCAAACGTGCCGATGGCTTGCCCAGTGTGGGGGTTGCGCTGGCGGGGCGCGAGGTAAAACTGGTAGCAGATGAAGTATGGATAAAAGCAGATTGCCTTGCGGCGGGTTACTGGCAGCAGGGAAAGTTGCAGCCCATAACCGACAGCGAAGGGTGGTTTCATACCCGTGATCGCGGGATGTGGCGGCAAGGTGAACTGCATATTCTCGGGCGGTTGGATAATCTGTTTTTCAGTGGTGGCGAGGGCATTCAGCCGGAGGATATTGAGCGGGTTTTGTCACAGTATCCGGGGATACAACAAGCTTTCGTCGTGCCGATGGTTGATGCTGAATTCGGCCACCGACCGGTCGCGGTGATAGATGCTGCCGATGAGGTGGATGAGGTGAGTTTATCAGATTGGCTGATACCACAATTGGCGGTATTCCAACGACCAATTGCGTTTTACCGCTTACCGGCGGCGCTTAAGCTGGGGGGGATTAAGGTATCCAGACAGGCGGTTATTGATTTTGTGGCTAAGTTGATTTGATGATCGGGTTCGGTTGATAGACGATTAGGTGACAGGGTTCGGTTGTTAACTCGGTGCTTTAACAACCGAACCTGATCGCTGGCAACCATCAATTGAGCTGATCACCTAATCGGTTACAATAATAATGCTAATTTAGCCCCAGCGCCTTTTTAACCCCATCACCATAATCCGGGTGAACCTGAGTAAACAACGCCACCTGACGGCGCTGAATCTCTTCCGGTACTTGTGACAACTCACCGGCAATGCGGGTAAACATCCGCTGATGCTCCTCTTCACTCAGCAGGTTAAACAACGCCCGTGGCTGGGAGAAGTAATCATCATCCTCACGGTGATTCCAGTGATCTGCTGCGCCTTCCAGTGTTAATGGCGGTTCGCTGAAATCAGGTTGTTCCTGGAACAGGCCAAAACTGTTTGGCTCATAAGTTGCACCATTACCGCTGTTACCATCAACACGCATTGCGCCATCGCGATGGTAGTTATGGAACGGGCATTTAGCACTGTTGACAGGGATCTGATGATGGTTCACACCTAAGCGATAGCGTGCAGCGTCGCCGTAGGAGAACAGCCGGCCTTGTAACATCCGATCAGGGGAGAAACTCACCCCCGGCACCACGTTAGCTGGATTAAATGCCGCTTGCTCAACTTCGGCAAAGTAGTTTTCCGGGTTACGGTTCAGTTCGAAGAAACCAACATCAATCAGTGGGTAATCGCCGTGTGGCCACACTTTGGTCAGATCAAACGGGTTGTAAGGTGTTTGTGAGGCTTCATGTTCTGGCATCACCTGAATTTGTAGATTCCAGCGCGGGAAGTCTTTACGCTCAATAGCGTCATACAGGTCACGTTGGGAGCTTTCCCGATCAGTTCCAACCAGTTTTTCAGCCTCATCATCCATAAGGTTTTCAATGCCTTGCTGGCAGCGGAAATGGAATTTAACCCAGAAACGCTCATTATTGGCATTGATAAAACTGAAGGTATGGCTGCTGAACCCATGCATATGACGATAAGATTTTGGCAGACCACGGTCACTGAAATCGATCGTTAACTGATGCAGAGACTCAGGGAGTTGGGAGAAGAAATCCCACTTATAAATAGGGTTGCGCAGGTTAGTGCGAGGGTCACGTTTAACCACGTGGTTCAGGTCAGGGAACTTCAGCGGGTCACGTAGATAGAACACCGGCGTATCGTTACCCACTAAATCCCAGTTCCCTTCCTCGGTATAATATTTCATGGCGAAGCCACGAATATCACGTTCGGCATCGGCAGCACCACGTTCACCAGCCACCGTTGAGAAGCGGACAAACATTTCGGTTTGTTTGCCTATTTCTGCGAAAATCTTTGCGCGGGTATATCGGGTAATATCGTGGGTAACAGTAAAGGTACCGTAGGCACCGGAGCCTTTAGCATGCATGCGGCGTTCTGGGATCACTTCACGATCGAAATGGGCCAGTTTTTCCAGAAACCACACATCTTGTAATAGCATTGGTCCACGTCGGCCCGCAGTAACGACATTATTATTATCAACAACGGGTGCGCCCGCGGCAGTAGTTAATCCTTTCTTTTTGCTCATCATTTTCTCCAGTATGGCTGTTGAATTGATTGCTTTCTTAGGTGTTTTACAGCATTACATCGCGCCAAAAGCCTGATTGACAAAATAATAATTTAAACAACAACAAGGGGTTATTCTTTGATCTCCACACTAGTTGTAGCCTTATTGGTTGTATTCAGCAAATAGGCATACCTTATCGTTGTTATTGTTAGCATAATACGGACCTATAGCTTAAATATTTACAATCATTTGAATTACTGTGGTATTTAATCGGTTTTTGGTATGTTTATGCTGTTTTTTTCGGTTAAACTCGGACAGGAAAAACCTGTCGGCCAGAGTTTGCTCACGGGTGACATCACGAATAACGAGAGAAAAATATGAAAAAGCATTTAATCGCGTGTGCAGCCAGCCTGCTGTTTGTGGCGGGTTCCGCCAGTGCCGTGAGTTTTAATGGTGAAGTCGGCAGTGATTACACTAATTTAGGTTTTGGCATGGGCACCAACACTGGCGGTTTGGCTATCAATGGTAACTGGGCACGTAGTGATCACGATGGTGATGTCTACGGACTGGGGCTGGGCTTCAACCTCCCCCTCGGCCCAATGATGGCAACAGTCGGTGGCAAGGGTATCTATATGTCACCGGAAGACGGTAGCAGCGGTGGTGCAATTGCGATTGGCGGTGGGTTAACCTATCCGATCAACAAATCGTTCACTCTGTACGGTGAAGGTTATTTCGCCCCGGAAGAGCTGACCAGTGGCATGAAATCCTATAGCGAAGCTAACGGTGGCTTGCGCTGGAGTGTATTCCGCCCGTTAACCGTGGATGCCGGTTACCGCTATATCAATATGAAAGGTAAAGACGGACATCGGGATAACCGTGTGGCGGATGGCGTGTATATCGGCGCTGGCTTAGCATTTTGATTATCCTTCGTTCTTGAAGCCACAGGGGTGTTAGCTTCGCTTGCGAACCCGAATCACTTACTTGTGTAAGCTCATTGGGATGCGTTCGCTTGCTGCCTACCTGCGACTCCAATTACTTTGGATAATACATGAGTAATATTTGATTAAAAAAGGGCGCATTCCTGACAGGATATGCGCCCTTTTAATTGGGGAGGGTATTAGCCGACAGCCGGTAATGCGCCAGTCACTATCCCCACTTGAATAGCAATGACCATCACACCGCAGGCAAATACCGCAGCCAGTGCTGGTTTCCCACCCCAGACCCGATAGTGCCCTTGATGGACCTTACGGGCTTTCCACGCCAGCATTGCAGGCAGCAGTAATGCCAGAACTGACAGCGCCACCGCAGCAAAGCCCAATGCCATAATAAAGCCACGCGGGTAAAACAGCGCAAACAGCAGCGGGGGGGTGAAGGTGATAACCCCTGTTTGCAGGCGGCCTCGTACTGAATTACGACGTTTAAATAAGTCGGCCAGATAATCGAACAACCCTAAGGCCACACCAAGGAATGAGGTAGCCAGCGCCAGATCTGCAAACAGGTGTACTGCCAGCTCAACGTGAGGTGAGGCCACGACATCGCGTACCGCTTGTAATAAGCCGTTCAAACCCGCCTGTTGCGCCAAAATACCGACAAAGGTATGAGAGGAAATAGCCCCAAGCGTGGTCAACTGCCAGAAGATATAGGCAACCAGCGGAATAGCGCTGCCGATAATAAATACCCAGCGCAACTTGCGAATATTACCGCCCATGTAATTGACGATACTCGGCACACTGCCGTGGAAGCCAAATGAGGTGAATATCACCGGAATAGCGGACAGTGCCAACCCTTGTTCCAGCGGCAGTGTCAGT
Organism: Yersinia sp. 2541 StPb PI; assembly: GCF_052217145.1. Classification (NCBI taxonomy): domain Bacteria; kingdom Pseudomonadati; phylum Pseudomonadota; class Gammaproteobacteria; order Enterobacterales; family Yersiniaceae; genus Yersinia; species Yersinia sp. 2541 StPb PI. The sequence continues at coordinate 1,542,736 of NZ_JAZGQB010000001.1, forward strand.
AGGTTGGTTTTTTCGATATGTGGCATCATCAGTGCCAGCATCACAATCAGAAAAATGATTTTGGCGCTAAATAAGATACGATTGAATAAGTCGACTGAGTGGGTGCCGATACAGACCACACCGCCCGCGACCAGTGTAAACAGTAATACGCCGAGTGAGGTCGGAAACGATTGTTGCGTCCATTGGCTGATACTGGTTGCCAGTAATTCACCGGCGCCGCTGATATAGGCAGCAGTCAGGGCATACATCAGAAACATCATACTGAAACCAGTCAACCATTGGCCCCGGTTGCCAAGATAGCGTTTGGCCAAAGTACCAAGCCCGGTATCTGCCGCTTCATGCTGATAAACTTCAACTAGCAGTAAAGCGGTGTAACACATTAATATCCAAAGAGAAATAAGCAATGCAAGTGTGACACCAAAACCCACGCCTGCGGCTGCCAATGGCATCGCCAACATACCTGCACCAATAGTGGTGCCGGCAACGATAAATATACTGCCCAGAGTGCGATTCTTCACGCTTTCCTCTACTACATGACAATTTATTGGAATTATTGAGTGCAGCAGGGTAGTGGATTGCCCTGTTTGTGTCAAATGGACGTTACGCAAGGTGTAAACTTATAGTTACGTTTGTTGGTGTATTGAAGAGTCGACTTTTATCGGGGTTAATTATTCAGATAATAGATAAACGTTGTGTTTATGTAATCAGATTCATAAAGTGAATATATAAGCACTGACGGAGAAAAAAATGATCAGAGTTGAGATGTTGAGTACCGGAGATGAAGTGCTGCATGGGCAGATTATCGATACCAACGCGGCATGGCTGGCTGACTATTTATTTAATCAAGGCTTGCCAATCAGCAGTAGGGAAACGGTCGGTGACTCACTTTCGGCACTGATAGAAGTGCTGACCGAACGCAGTCAGGTTGCTGATGTGTTGATTGTCAACGGCGGGCTGGGGCCAACCAGTGATGATCTGAGCGCTCTGGCCGCCGCACGCGCCGCCGGAACGGAGCTAGTTGAACACCCGGAATGGATCGCGCGTATGGAGGCTTTCTTCCATGAGCGCGGCAGGGTGATGTCGGCGACTAACCGTAAACAGGCACATATTCCGGCTAATGCTGAAATGCTGGATAACCCAGTAGGTACAGCGTGCGGTTTCGCGTTACGGCTAAATAAGTGCCTGATGTTCTTCACACCCGGCGTGCCATCAGAGTTTAAAGTAATGGTTGAACAGCAAATCATGCCACGTTTACGTCAACATTTTGATGTGGCCGAACCCCCATTATGCTTACGTATGACCACTTTTGGCCGCTCGGAAAGTGATTTGGCACAGGAACTGGACCCACTGCGACTCCCTGAGGGGGTGGTGTTAGGCTACCGTTCATCTGCGCCGATTATTGAATTGAAGCTGACCGGTCCTGCCTCGCAACATCAGGCGATGGAACAGGTATGGCAGCAGGTGAGGGAAGTGGCGGGGAACAGCACCCTATTTGAAGGTACGCGAGGGTTGCCGGCATTGTTAGCTGAGCAATTGAACCAACGCGGCTTGCTACTGGCGGTGAGCGAACAATTTACCGGCGGGTTGATGAACTGGCAGTTGCAGAGTGCTGGTGTGCCATTGGCGGGCGGTGAATTGCTACCGGCGCATTGTCAGGAGACATTAGACGAGATTGCCTGCCGTGCACAATCGTTATCTATGTTGTGCGGTGCGCAAGTGGTGCTGGCGGTCGGCGCTATGCAAAATGATCACCTGAGCGTGGCTCTGTATACCCCTGAAGGAACATTTGCTCAAACAGTACGTTATCAGGCCAGCCGTCATGGTCTGCGTATTCGCCAGGAAAGCAGTGCGATGCTGGCGCTGGATATGGTGCGCCGTTGGTTGAATGGTCGCCCGGTGTGCGGTCAGCATGGCTGGCTGGATGTGGTTAAGATTTTGTAGTTAATCAATAACTCTCGATTATAATATAAAGGCGCGTATTTAAATTGCGCCTTTTTTATTATATTCATATTATTTATTACCCTGGTTTTATATTTATTGCTGCTCTGTTGTTTTATTTTTATTTCTTGTTTTATTTTTACACTTGCGTTATTTTCACTTTATCTATTTAACTGCGTAGGTGCTGACTTATATCGATTTTTTTGAATTACTTGAATCGGGCGGTTTTATTATGATTCGTAATTATTTATATTTTAGTTATGTTAAGTGCCAATTATTATCAAATGCCATCACATGCCAAAAATGAGATGTTATCCTGACTGCTGGCTTGTGTTTGTTTTACCAAAGATACAATCGTCGGTTAATGTTCCTTTTCATAAAAATAAACTACCGCAATGTAAGGAAATATCCACATCTACTAGGGGATTTCTTTTATCGCATATTAAACGTTAAGGAAGGTAATTATGTTTCCTAAGATAAATATAAGTAGTTTGTTATGTGATAAAACACTGGTGAGATATTTTATCATATTATTGATAATGGCTTTTCTGCTAATGTCACCACTCAGTTTTGCCGAAAATCGCCCCGGTTTTGTTTGTGGTAAATTTAATGTTCATGTAATGGAAGTGCCTAAAGAATATATTATCTACTGGGCGGAATATGAAGGGAAAAGTTCCTGGACACCTGGCTTTACTAAAAATAAAAAAGGCTGCGATGCCAATTTTACCTCTTTACCCATGATAGCCAGTTGGCCGGATATGCAACCGGGGGATCAGAATCTGTGGTATGAGCAAAGACTGGAGTATGAAGGGCTAATTATAAGTGTCAGACCATTTAAACGTTCTGATACTGATATCACCTATAAGCGTGATTTTTTTCTAAGAAAACAAAATGATATAACTTTTGAACCAGTTATTTATATCGATAAGTTAGGGTTGTTTTTTGTTAAAGCCACCAAAAAATTAAATAGAGGCCCTCCGCCAGATAAAAATGATCCTTATTGGTCTTATTGGTTTGATGAGAATATTAATGGTTATTACTGGGCGGAAGTTAACGGGAGGATATCAGTGATATTTGATTGTGTCTGGCTCCCGTTGGAGAAAAGGTATTACAGGTGTGAGGCCCTTTTTGTGATGCCGGAAATTGACTCACTTATTGAGGTTTCTTTTACAGCAGAAAAGTTACCACAGTGGCAAGCCATTGTCAGTAATACCCAACAATTTCTTTTATCGCATATTAAACGTTAAGGAAGGTAATTATGTTCCCTAAGATAAATATGAGTAGTTTGTTATGTGATAAAACACGATTGAGATATTTTGTCACATTATTGATAATGGCTTTTCTGCTAATGTCACCACTCAGTTTTGCCGAAAACCGCCCCGGTTTTGTTTGTGGTAAATTTAATGATCATGTAATGGAAGTGCCTAAAGAATATATTATCTACTGGGCGGAATATGAAGGGAAAAGTTCCTGGACGCCTGGCTTTACTAAAAATAAAAAAGGCTGTGATGCCAATTTTACCTCTTTACCCATGATCGCCAGTTGGCCGGATATGCAGCCGGGGGATAAATCGAAATGGTATAAACAGGGGCTGGAGTATGAGGGATTAGCAATCAGCGTCGAGCCATTTAAACGATCCGATACCGATATCACCTATAAGCGTGACTTTTTTCTAAGAAAACAGAATGATAGAACCTTTGATTCGGTTGTTTATATCGATAAATTAGGGCTGTTTTTCGTTAAAGCCACCAGAAAATTATTCCGGGCAGAACCACAGGATAGGAATAGCCCTTATTGGTTTGATGAGGATGTTAATGGTTATTACTGGGCAGAAGTTAACGGGCAAGTGCCGGTGGTATTTGACTGTCAGTGGCTGCCGTTAGAGAAAAGATATTATATCTGTGAGGCCCGTTTTGTGATGCCAGAAATAGGCTCACTGGTTGAAGTCATTTTTACAGTAGAGAAATTACCGCAATGGAGAGCCATTGTTAGCAGTACTCAACAATTTCTTTTATCGCATATTAAACGTTAAGGAAGATAATTATGCTACAGCAAAATAGCAATGCAGGTAAGTTACAACTTAATGCCGCCGATCTGGCCTGCGCCCGGCAATTATTAGAAGCAAATAAGGAGAGTAAAGACCCCGGCCCGATGTATGATTTTTTAGCCAGCAAAGGCGATCGCTATGCCATATTAGCCAATGGTGTAGCCAGGGGGGATTCTATCGCTGGTGCCATGGCTATTCACAATATGGAAAGTGTGGGGGTCCGTCATAATAAACACCTCACTGAAACGGATATTAAGCATATTCGTTATGATATGGCGCACGGCTATCTTAATACCCAACAAAACAGGCTGGGCGATAGCTCGACAGGAATTATCTATGGTGATATTGGCCATAAGCAAGTCGCACAGTTTCACAATAGCGTCTTTAGGAAGCATGGATTACCCGCTGAGGCCTGGACGTTAACCGAGGTTTTCAACGCGATGACTGAAGATAGTCGGCCAATTTATTGGGAACAGACGTTGAGCACAGGCGGCAGGCCATTTGAAGAACTAAAGCACTCGTTTAAAACCTATCAATTGATGGCTTACAGCTCGTCGTTTGGTCCTGATGATACCCAAAAAAGCACCCGCCAATGGTTGGACAGAATGGATTCTCTCCCAGGCTATTGGGCCTTAGCCAAAAGCAGTACCAGCCAACTCTTTAGCTCCGACGAAGAAGTCGCACCAGTCTCAACCGAGATGTGCAATATCGACATCAATATCACCCCAACCCCACAAGCGGTTCAGCGCATTGCCGATGAAGATCAAGCCCAGCGCGATGTCACCAACGGCTATCTGGTGAATAAACCCACTCACAGTTTCTCCTTTACTGACGGCAGCCTGGATAAAACCGATTTTGCCTCGGTGCAGATGGGCGCTATGGCATCGGGCGGGGTTCGCCCGGGTGAAGTTCAGCTTGATCCCAATATCCAGCCCAGCCGCTATTTATCTGATTACTATCTGGAACGACCCAGTTATATGCTGCCGGAAACCGGGCTGTTTGATGCCGCCACGCTTAATGGCTTATCAGCACAAACCACGGTAAACACTTATGTTGACCCGCTGCTGCTGGATTTAAGTGGCAAGGGGGTCTCCATGACCGGCATTGAAGATGGGGTGCTGTTTGATACCGATAACAGTGGCACGCTGAAACGCACCGGCTGGGCAGGGCCGGATACCGGTATGTTGGTGCTCGATAATGGCAGCGGGAAAATCGACAATATCAGCCAAATGTATTCGGAATATTACGGTGGCACGGCCGGTGTGAAGGGGCAGCCGGGGGAAAAACGCTATCAGGACGGTTTTGCCGCACTGGCCAGTGAAGATGACGATAGCAATGGCGCGATTGATAAACATGATCCAATCTGGCACAAATTGCGTATTTGGCAGGATAGCGCCCATAACGGCAGGGTCGATCCCGGTGAGTTGAAAACGCTGGATGACTGGCGGATTACGCAAATCAAAGTTAATGCTAACGCGGTTGAGGATAATCGTCAGGGCAATAGGGTGCTGGCGCGTGGCGTTTTTGTGATTAACGGCAAACTGCAAGAAATGCTGGCGGTGAATTTTGTCAGTTCACCGGTGAGTAACACCGTCACTAAGCGTGGTAATGAGGGGGCAATTATTCGTTCTGTCACCGCTGAAACGACCACCACCGCTTATGTGCATCTTGCTGATAAAGGCGCTGCGTTATCAGCCAATATTCTGAAAACAAATAATATCTATGGCGGCAGCAGGGATGACATCTTAACCGCCAGCCCTAAAGGCAGTTGGTTAGTCGGGCGCGGTGGCAGTAATACCTATATTGGTAAGAGCGGCAACGATGTGTTTGTTATCAGCGCCAGTGATGATCCAACGCGAATTCGTGGCAATGGCGGGCGCGATACGGTGTTGATTGTCGGCGATAAAGGGGTAGCGCTGAATATGGCGCGCAGTGGTATCACTATTGCGCAGGGCGGCGATGGTGACGACATTATTGTCAGTGGCGGCAATAACAGTGTGTTTATTAAAGGCGGTAACGGCAACGCCACACTGGTCGGCGGCGGTGGTAATGACGTACTGGCCGGTGGCAGTGGCAAGAACCGTATTGTCGGCGGTAGCGGTAAAGCGGTTATTTATGCCGGATCACAGGGCGATACCATCTATGCCGCTGAGCAGGGCAGTATTATCCACGCTGGCGGTGGGGCAGATCGCATTTATGGCAATAAGGGCCATGATGTGATTGAGGCCGGTCAGGGCAATGCGCTCATTGATGGTGGCGGCGGTATCAATCTGGTCACCCTGCATGGCAGCTATGCGGATTACGCCATTACCCGCACTGACAGTGGCTACCAGATAAGGGATAGCGTGGCGGGTCGTGATGGCACCCTGACACTGAAAAATATTCAAAAACTGAATTTTGCTGATATCTCTGCGGTAGATCTGAATACCAATAATATTATTCCAGTCGATGATGTGTTGTCGTTTAGTCAAACAGGCAGAGCCATTCATCGGCACTGGGCGCAGCGTATTCCGGCTGCCCGTTTGCTCGCCAACGATTTACAGTTTAATGGAGGAACGCCTGGCTACCTATCTTCGGTCGGCGATGCGGTGGGCGGCACGGTCAAGCTTACTCTTCAAAAGGATGTAATATTCACACCTGATAGAACATTCACGGGAGTAATGAGTTTTAAATATCAAGTAAAGAGTGCCACCGGTGAGCAGGCTATTTCTGTGGTTGATTTATCCAGCGGAGAATCTGCGCTGATGCAGGCAACGGTAACGCTATTAACACCCGATATCCCGCAAGATCCCTTGGTCGCCAAACAAACTTATTTAAATAAAATCAATGTGATACCTGTCTGGTCTGATTATACCGGTAAAGGTGTACGCATTGGTCAGTTTGAACCGGGCGGGCAGTTCGCCACCGGCCCAGAGATTTTTGATATTCAGCATCCTGATTTAAGCGCCAATGTTGACCCCTCCTGGCTAGAAACACAACGGAGCGCCGGAACACTGCCCGCCGATGTTTCCAACCATGCCACGATGGTGGCCGGTGTGATGGTGGCGGCAAGAAATAATCTCGGTGGGGTGGGAGTGGCCTATGATGCCACTTTAGGCGGGCACTATCTTAGCAACGAGGGGGCGGATTTTACCACCCTGGGTAAGATGTCCAGTTATGATGTGGTTAATCACAGTTGGGGCTTCGCCCATGATTTTGCTCTGAGTAACTTACCGGGCAACAGTGTTAATTTACCGAATATACTGAACATGACACTGCAATATGCTGCGGAAAATGGCCGTGGCGGATTAGGCACCATTATTGTTAGTGCGGGAGGTAATCAGCGTGAACAGGGTGGCAGCGCGCAGGGTTCACTCATCAATAACAGCCGCTTTGGTATTCAGGTTGGGGCGGTCAAGGCGTTGGCTGATCTTTCCACCCTTCAGCCGCGGTCAGTGCCTTTCTCTAACCCTGGCGCCAGTTTGCTCGTGTCGGCTCCGGGGAGTCAGGTTATTTCCAGCAGCAACCAGCTTGAAACCGAGCGTGGTGCCGTGTTTGGTGCCAGATACAGCACTGAACAAGGAACCAGTTTTGCCGCCCCCATAGTTTCAGGGATTGCCGCATTGATGTTGCAGGCCAATCGGAATCTGGGTTACCGCGATGTGCAACAGATCCTCGCTTTGTCGGCTCGTCGGGTGGATGATTCAGGCACCCAATGGCGCAGCAATAATGCCAAAAATTGGAATGGTGGCGGTATGCATGTGAGCCATGATTACGGTTTTGGTGCCGTGGATGCGCGGGCGGCAGTACGTTTGGCTGAAACATGGATCCCCCAACAGACCGGTGCTAATCAACAGGTATTGGAGAACAGCTATGATTACCCGGCAGGAGGTAGGCTATCTGCTGGGGAAACAAACGATTCATATCTTACTTTGGCCGATGATCTCAATGTTGAGCAGGTCGAAGTTGATTTTAGCGCCAATGTAGGTCGCTTGGGGGATTTGACCGTGAGATTACTCTCGCCGGGTGGCAGTGAAAGTATTTTGGTTGATGGTGTTGGCAGAAAAAAAAGCGCAGATAGCCCCCATGCTACGGATACCGGTAGCACTCTTGCAGGCGATTTTAACTATACCTTTATGTCTACACATCATCGGGGTGAGAACTCGGGTGGGATATGGCGATTAGCGGTTAAAGATGCCAGTAATGGTTTACCCATCAGGTTGAATAGTTGGTCATTACGGCTGTTTGGTAACAATCTGAGTGCAGATGATACCTACTTTTATACCGACGAGTTTGCCGACCAAGCTGCGCGGCAACCCGCCCGCATGCTGCTTAATGATGCCGTTAATGGGACGGCTGGTGGGCGTAATACGCTGAATATGGCGGCGATATCCGGCGATGTTGTGGCTAACTTAGCCCGAGGGAACGCTAAGTTAGGCGGGGCTAATCTGACGCTTCGCTCACCGGAGACTATCCATAATTTGATCAGTGGTGATGGTGACGATAGCCTCACTGCGGGTGGTGGTGGTAGCTTGCTCGATGGTGGGCGGGGCAAAAATGTGCTAACAGGGGGCACAGGTAAAGACGCTTTTGTGGTTCGTCAGCGCGCCAATGGCCGGGATGAGATAATCAATTTTGATGCCAACAAAGGAGAAACTATCCACCTGGTAGGTTTCTCAGGTTTAACATTCGGTGAGTTACGCTTAAGACAACAGCGGGGTGACATTGGAATATCACTGCCAGATAAGCAAAGTATTCTTATTAAGAATCGACAAATTAATACGTTAGGGCCACAAAATTTTGTCTTTCAGAATACCTTTAGCGCCCCCGTCGGCTATGTAAACAGCACGGTATCGATAAATGACTCAGTGCCAGCAGAACCCGAGCAAATGGGGATTATGCTCGACGGAGGGGCCAGTGGCATCAGTTTAACTGTTGGGGAAAATGGTAAAATGATTGCCTCACTCGCGGGAACGGTCTATCAGCGTAAGGATGCAGAGCCTGGTGTGTTTGTGGTGTTACAGCAAGAGGGTAAAACGGACTTTGGTAATGCTGTTCGGGGGTTCCGACATGGTATTGATAAAATTGATTTGAGTGGCGTGGGGATTCGGAGTTTTAGTCAATTAACGGTGACGAAAAGAAACGCGGTGATTATTAATGGGCTTGCACTTATCCAGGGAGTAAATGTTGACTCTTCAGCGCTCAACCCTGAAGGGGAGAGTATCAACCTGATGTATTTGGATGGGTTGGATGTTGAACAACTCGATGCGAACGATTTTATTTTTTCAGCCACTGATGCCATGCAGGCGGATGCCCCCGTTATCGATGACGATGTGACACACCTGATAACTATAATGCCTGATTTTGTTGATTCTAACCCTGAATTTGCTGGCGTTTATCCACCGCCTAAAATGCCTCAGTTCCTTGCTCATACCCTGACTGCAAGCAGCTATGCACCATGAGCAGGTTATTAGCGACATAATTTAGATACCCACTCAGTTGAATGGGTATTTTTAATGTGGGTTTTTAATGATTTTGCTTATGGTTTATTTTACCTGCGCGTTTCTTACATCTTTGCCTGCTTTCCAAATGCGGTATTTCACATCAACTCCTTTTGGTACATAAACCACGATCGGTAGGCGACTGTTATAGCGCTGCATAGCGGCGTCCCCCAGATTGGCGGCGACAAATTGTGGATGGCGGCTGTTATCCGGGCAAGCCATCATGGTTGAGGCCGGTTCGGAGATTTTATCCATCACCAAATAGTCAAAGCCCCAGCCAGACAAGGTTCTGGTTTCCAGATTGCCACCGAGCATATGGCGGTTGCAATCAACTTCAATGGTTTTACCGATCAGCAATTCAACTTTGAAGCGGCTTTCGTCTTCTTGTGGCTCGAGGAAAATGACCTGGCGGCTCATGCCTTTTTCAGCTTGAGGATAAGGCGCAATCTTCTCTAACGGCTGTTGTTGATTAAGTGGTGGCTCAGTAGCGGCAATAGTGCTGGCAGAGGCGGCCATTAACAGGCTGGTTATGGCGATTGACAGTCTTTTCATCTTTTGTCCCTATGATTTTAATTCCAGATGCAAAAATATCATCTATTCAACAGGCTGATTATAGGTGAAATCCGATTGGCTGATTTATCTATCTGCTTAAAGCTCGATTTCAATATCGCCCTTTGGCTGACAACAACAGGGCAGGATCTCGCCGGCCTGAATAAAAGCTAAAGGTTGCTGCGAATAGCAGACTTCGCCTTTCAGCAAGCGCAGGCGGCAGGAGCCACAATAGCCAGAGCGGCATTGGTATTCGATGGGTACCTGATGATATTCAAGCGTTTCTAGCAAGTTACGGCTGTTCGCGGGCCGGTTAAGTTGAACACCGGTGGTGCTCAACTTGATAATGGATTTCATGGATTACAGCTCGAAATCGCTCAGGTCGTCAGCACTGACTTCTGAATCAATTTGACCGACCAGATAAGAGCTGACTTCAACTTCCTGCGGTGCCACCTGCACGTTATCAGACACTAACCAGGAGTTGATCCACGGAATAGGGTTGGTTCGAGTAGCAAACGGCACACCCAGCCCCACCGCCTGCATGCGGATATTGGTGATGTATTCCACGTACTGACACAGAATCTCTTTGTTCAGACCAATCATGGAACCGTCACGGAACAGGTATTCAGCCCACTCTTTCTCTTGTTGGGCGGCCAGAACGAACAGGTCATAACACTGCTGTTGGCACTCTACGGCAATTTCGGCCATTTCCGGGTCATCTTCGCCAGAACGCATCAAATTAAGAATATGCTGGGTACCAGTTAAATGCAGGGCTTCATCGCGGGCAATCATTTTGATGATTTTGGCATTGCCTTCCATCAATTCGCGCTCCGCAAAAGCAAAGGAGCAGGCGAAACTGACATAAAAACGGATGGCTTCTAGCGCATTGACGCTCATTAGACACAGATAAAGCTGTTTTTTCAGCTCATGCAAATTGACGACGACAGTTTTACCATTAACTTGATGGGTGCCTTCCCCCAGCAGGTGGTAGTAGCTGGTCATTTCGATCAAATCATCATAATAGGCTGAGATATCTTTTGCGCGTTTGAGGATCTCTTCGTTGGTCACGATATCATCGAAAACTATCGACGGATCATTCACGATATTACGGATGATATGGGTGTACGAGCGTGAGTGGATGGTTTCTGAGAATGACCAGGTTTCCACCCAGGTTTCCAGTTCTGGAATTGAGATAAGCGGCAGTAAGGCAACGTTAGGGCTGCGGCCCTGAATTGAGTCCAGCAAGGTCTGGTATTTCAGGTTGCTGATAAAAATGTGTTTTTCATGATCTGGCAGTGCGTTGTAATCGATACGATCACGGGAGACATCTATCTCTTCTGGACGCCAGAAAAATGACAATTGCTTCTCAATCAGTTTTTCGAAAATAGCGTGTTTTTGCTGGTCGAAACGCGCCACGTTAACGGATTGACCAAAGAACATCGGTTCAAGCAACTGGTTATTTTTATTTTGCGAAAAAGTGGTATAGGCCATGATTTCCTCAGGGGACAACAATGCAAGGGCAAATGAAGAATGGCCCTGCGATAACCGTATTTGCGATTATCGCGTAGGGCCAGAACTATAAATCAGATCTTACATGCGCCGCCTTCACAGTCATCATCACCCGGCTGACTTTGAATATCTTCCTGCACATCATCAGCACCGTCGCGGGTGTTTTGATAGTAAAGGGTCTTCACACCAAATTTGTAGGTAGTCAGCAAATCTTTCAGCAATTGCTTCATCGGCACTTTGCCAGATGGGAAGCGGGTTGGGTCATAATTGGTGTTAGCTGAAATCGCCTGATCGACGAATTTCTGCATTAAGCCGACCAGTTGCAGGTAACCATCATTATTTGGCATATCCCACAGCAGTTCGTAAGCATCTTTCAAACGCTCATATTCAGGCACAACCTGGCGTAAAATGCCATCTTTCGAGGCTTTGATACTGACGTAACCACGCGGTGGCTCGATACCATTAGTGGCATTCGAGATCTGCGAAGACGTTTCAGATGGCATCAGCGCAGACAGTGTGGAGTTACGCAGGCCGTGAGTCTTAATATCGTTACGCAGCGTTTCCCAATCGTAGTGCAGTGGCTCGTTGCTGATGGCATCCAAATCTTTCTTATAGGTATCGATCGGCAAAATACCTTGCGAATAGGTGGTTTCATTGAACCACTGGCAGGCACCTTGCTCACGAGCCAACGCGTTAGAGGCTTTCAGCAAGTAGTACTGAATCGCTTCGAAGGTGCGGTGAGTCAGGTTATTAGCGCTGCCATCGGAATAACGCACGCCATTCTTCGCCAAGTAATAAGCAAAGTTAATCACCCCAATACCTAAGGTGCGACGGCCCATCGCGCCACGCTGCGCGGCGGCAATAGGGTAATCTTGGTAATCGAGCAAGGCATCCAGCGCACGTACAGCCAGTACCGCCAACTCTTCTAAATCGTCAAGGCTATCAATGGCACCTAAGTTGAAGGCAGACAGGGTGCAGAGCGCAATTTCGCCATTCTCGTCATTGATGTCATTGAGTGGTTTGGTTGGTAATGCAATTTCCAGACACAGGTTTGACTGCCGCACGGGGGCAATTTTCGGGTCAAACGGGCTGTGGGTGTTGCAGTGGTCAACGTTCTGAATATAGATACGGCCAGTCGAAGCACGCTCTTGCATCATCAGAGAGAATAACTCAACCGCTTTTACCCGTTGCTTACGGATGCTGCTGTCTTGTTCGTATTGGGTATAAAGGCGTTCAAACTCATCCTGATCAGCGAAGAACGCGTCATATAGCCCCGGTACATCCGATGGGCTAAACAGGGTGATATCTTCACCTTTTAGCAGGCGTTGATACATCAGTTTGTTGATTTGGACGCCGTAATCCATATGGCGCACGCGGTTGCCTTCAACACCACGGTTGTTCTTCAACACCAGTAGGCTTTCAACTTCCAGATGCCACATTGGGTAGAACAACGTGGCAGCACCTCCACGCACGCCACCCTGTGAACAGGATTTCACCGCAGTCTGGAAGTGTTTATAGAACGGGATACAACCGGTATGGAAAGCTTCACCACCACGGATTGGGCTACCTAACGCACGGATACGACCCGCATTGATACCGATACCGGCACGCTGTGACACATATTTAACAATGGCACTGGAGGTGGCATTGATAGAATCCAGGCTGTCACCACACTCGATTAACACACAAGAACTGAACTGACGAGTTGGGGTACGCACCCCTGACATAATCGGTGTCGGCAGCGAAATCTTAAAGGTTGAAACCGCATCATAGAAGCGTTTCACGTAATCGAGACGAGTTTCGCGCGGGTAGTTAGAGAACAGGCAGGCGGAAACCAGAATGTACAGGAATTGGGCACTTTCATAGATCTCACCGCTGACGCGGTTCTGCACCAGATATTTACCCTCCAACTGCTTAACCGCAGCGTAGGAGAAGTTCATATCGCGCCAATGGTCGATGAAAGTGTCCATCTGTTCGAATTCTTCTGCGGTATAATCTTCCAGCAGATGCTTGTCGTATTTACCCATTTCCACCATTTTCGCGACATGATCGACGAGTTTTGGCGGTTCAAACTGGCCATAGGCTTTTTTGCGCAGATGGAAAATAGCCAGACGCGCAGCCAGATACTGATAGTCAGGCGCATCGCGCGAGATAAGATCGGCCGCTGCTTTGATGATAGTTTCATGGATATCGGCAGTCTTAATGCCATCATAAAACTGAATGTGTGAACGCAATTCTACTTGAGAGACCGAGACGTTATGTAAACCTTCTGCGGCCCAGTCGATGACCCGGTGGATTTTATCCAGATTGATGCGTTCTTTGCTGCCATCGCGTTTAGTAACAAGTAGGCTTTGGTTCATGTGTTCTTGACCTTTTATCCCCGTTCTTCATGCACAAACAGCACAAATTTACACTCTCTATGATTACGAAAATCATTGAGGCTGTAGTGTATTGTTCAGTATGTAAACACTATATGTAGGGGGTGGGTAGTGGATAGATAACAAGATAGTGAGTATTGCGGCTTTTGGCAAGTGAACAAGATCGCTTAATTGTGTGGATAACTTGGGGGTGAATTGTTACGAAACGCTCTCAGACTGCGCCATCACTGGATCTTACCTACTGTCGCTTTGGGGGATAAGATTTTACTGAAAATCTTAAAAAGTGGATCGTTTGCCGGTTTATTAAACATTAGGAAAATCCCCTTCATCTTTCGCGCCGTAGCGGTGTTGGCTATCCTCACTCACCCCAGTCACTTAGTGGACTAAGCTCCTGGGAATTTGTTCGGTTGCCGCCTTGCTACAACGCGAAATCTATTGGGTATTGTTTGATTTTTATACTCCCCACGCGATGAGTTTATTCGCTATCTCGTTGAGTATGCACCATATAATTCACATCAACATTACCGCCAAGCTTAAAACGATCTGTTATCGGATTGTAATGTAGCCCGATAATGTGGCGCTCACGCAACAGGGTTTGATCAACCCAACCGATAAGTTCTGATGGGCGAATAAATTTTTTCGAATCATGGGTGCCTTTCGGAACCATTTTCAATATATATTCTGCACCGACCACGGCCATCAGCCAGGATTTGGTATTGCGGTTAATAGTTGAAAAGAATACGTGGCCACCGGGTTTGACCAATTGAGCGCAGGCGCGGATAACCGAGGCGGGATCTGGCACGTGTTCGAGCATCTCCATGCAGGTCACCACATCGTAGTGTTGTGGGTGTGCTTGCGCGTGGCTTTCAACTGTTTCTTGTACATAATCCAGTTTGGTACCGGTTTCCAGCGCATGTAGGCGAGCCACTTGCAACGGCTCATAGCCCATGTCCAGACCGGTGACGTGTGCTCCTTCCCGAGCCATGCTTTCGGCCAAAATTCCACCACCGCAGCCGACATCCAGCACTTTCTTATCAAAAATACCGCCAGAGCGCTGTAAAATGTAATCAAGACGCAGCGGGTTAATGCGATGAAGAGGTTTGAATTCACCTTCTAAATCCCACCAGCGAGAGGCAACTGCCTCAAATTTAGCGATTTCTTGCTCGTCGACATTCTGATGGCTAGCTGTGTTATCTACACGCATGGAGAGTTCTCACTGTTCTGTTTCTTTGCGCAGATTATACATGTTCCCTTCCAATTGACGCAGAATAATACCGTTAAGTTAGGCGGATAAGCCCGACATAAAGTCGTTTCGACAAACATCACGTAGTTTCGCCAAAATCTGGGTTTTGTGATATAGTTTCGTACCTTTAAATCCGGTAATTAGTAGAGGGATAGCGGCTCAATGAGCGACCTTGCCAGAGAAATAACACCGGTCAACATCGAGGAAGAGCTGAAAAGCTCCTATCTGGATTATGCGATGTCCGTTATTGTCGGACGTGCTTTACCAGATGTCCGGGATGGACTGAAACCGGTGCACCGTCGCGTACTGTATGCGATGAATGTACTGGGTAATGACTGGAATAAACCATACAAAAAATCGGCCCGTGTAGTCGGGGACGTTATCGGTAAATATCACCCGCATGGTGACAGCGCGGTCTACGACACAATTGTGCGTATGGCCCAGCCGTTCTCACTGCGCTATATGCTGGTGGATGGGCAGGGCAACTTCGGTTCCGTCGATGGCGATTCTGCTGCGGCGATGCGTTATACCGAAATCCGTATGTCTAAAATTGCTCACGAATTGTTAGCGGATTTAGAAAAAGATACCGTTGACTTCGTGCCTAACTATGATGGTACGGAACAGATCCCCGCAGTGATGCCAACCCGAATCCCTAACCTGTTGGTTAACGGTTCGTCAGGTATTGCCGTAGGGATGGCAACCAATATTCCGCCACATAACCTGTCTGAGGTTATTGATGGCTGTCTGGCTCTGATCGAAGATGAAAACATCACCATTGAAGGGTTGATGGAGTTCATTCCAGGTCCAGATTTCCCAACAGCCGCCATTATTAATGGTCGCCGTGGTATTGAAGAGGCTTATCGTACTGGCCGTGGCAAGGTCTATATCCGTGCCCGTGCTGAAGTTGAAGCTGACGCGAAAACCGGCCGTGAAACCATTATTGTTCACGAGATCCCGTATCAGGTGAACAAAGCACGGTTGATTGAGAAAATCGCTGAGCTGGTCAAAGAGAAACGCGTAGAAGGCATCAGCGCGTTACGTGATGAGTCTGATAAAGACGGCATGCGTATCGTGATTGAGATTAAACGTGACGCCGTCGGGGAAGTGGTTCTAAATAACCTCTATTCACTGACGCAACTTCAGGTGACTTTCGGTATCAATATGGTGGCTCTGTCTCAAGGGCAGCCTAAATTGCTTAACCTGAAAGACATTCTGGTTGCATTTGTGCGCCACCGTCGTGAAGTGGTGACGCGTCGTACCATTTTTGAACTGCGTAAAGCACGTGACCGCGCACACATCCTTGAAGCATTGGCAATTGCACTGGCTAACATCGATCCGATTATCGAATTGATCCGCCGTGCCGCCACTCCTGCTGAAGCCAAAGCGGGCTTGATTGCCAATTCATGGGAATTAGGCAACGTGGCGTCAATGTTGGAACGTGCCGGTGATGACGCTGCCCGCCCTGAGTGGCTGGAAGCTGAATACGGTATCCGTGACGGCAGATATTTCCTCACCGAGCAACAAGCTCAGGCAATCTTGGATCTGCGTTTGCAGAAACTGACGGGCCTGGAGCATGAAAAACTGCTGGATGAGTATAAAGAGCTGTTGACCTTAATTGGTGAGTTGATCTTTATTCTGGAAAACCCGGATCGCCTGATGGAGGTTATCCGTGAAGAATTGGTTGCTATCAAAGAGCAATATAACGACGCACGTCGTACTGAGATAACGGCTAATACTTCCGACATCAACATCGAAGATCTGATTAATCAGGAAGATGTGGTTGTGACGCTGTCCCATCAGGGCTACGTCAAATATCAACCGCTGACGGATTACGAAGCTCAGCGCCGTGGTGGTAAAGGTAAGTCGGCTGCCCGTATCAAAGAAGAAGACTTCATTGATCGTCTGTTGGTTGCCAATACCCATGATACTATTTTGTGCTTCTCCAGCCGTGGCCGTCTCTATTGGATGAAGGTCTATCAGTTGCCGGAAGCCAGCCGTGGTGCACGTGGTCGTCCGATCGTCAACTTATTGCCGCTTGAGCCAAATGAGCGTATTACCGCCATTCTGCCAGTGCGGGAATATGAAGAAGGCCGTCACATCTTTATGGCGACCGCCAGCGGCACTGTGAAGAAAACCGCTTTGACCGAGTTCAGTCGTCCACGCAGCGCCGGTATTATTGCCGTCAATCTGAATGAAGGCGATGAGCTGATTGGTGTGGATCTGACCGATGGCAGCAATGAAGTCATGCTGTTCTCTGCATTGGGTAAAGTGGTTCGCTTCCCTGAGTCACAGGTCCGTTCGATGGGCCGTACTGCGACCGGTGTACGTGGTATCAACCTCAATGGTGATGATCGGGTTATTTCTCTGATTATCCCACGTGGTGATGGCGAAATCTTGACTGTGACTGAAAACGGTTATGGTAAGCGTACCGCAGTGGAAGAGTACCCAACCAAGTCCCGTGCGACTCAGGGTGTTATCTCCATTAAAGTCAGTGAGCGTAATGGTAAGGTTGTGGGGGCTGTTCAGGTGGCTCCGACTGACCAGATCATGATGATCACCGATGCGGGTACTCTGGTACGTACTCGCGTATCTGAGGTGAGTGTCGTGGGGCGTAATACCCAAGGTGTGACGCTGATCCGTACCGCAGAAGATGAGCATGTCGTTGGTCTGCAACGTGTTGCTGAGCCAGAAGAGGATGATGAAATCCTTGATGGCGAATCATTAGAAGGTGAAGAGGGCGGCGAAGACGATGCTGCACTGAATACACCAGAAGATGAAGATGCTGCTGATGAAGCAGAAGAAGGCGATGCTGAAGATGAGGACGACAACGTATAATGCGTTGTTGAAAACAAGAGCCAGCTTACGAGCTGGCTTTTTTATGGGCTATTGGTAGTGTATTCTGTTGCTCATGCAGCCTGTCTGGCCCTACTTTCCACCCTGGAATCAGATTGAAATATCTCTCTTCATTTCGCACGACACTGAAAATATCCCGTTACTTGTTTCGGGTATTGGCCATTATGTTATGGTCACTTGGTGCACTGTTGACCACTTTTTATATCCTGAACATCCTCAACGAGAAAAAATCTGACATCCGTCAGGAATATAATACTAACTTTGAGCAGGCTCAGAGCTACATCAGGCACTCTGCCGATATCATCCGCGATATCAAATATATGGCGGAAAACAGATTAAATCAGGATTCGGCGAGCAGTGATATCGCTGCTGGCGCTTTTATCAAAAACAAAACGACACCACAATATCATCCGCTTAATACCGGTGCGGATTGTGCTGCACTTAATTCGTCGCGCCACTCTTCATTAAGTTCTCTTAGTAACCTGATTCTGTACTGGAAAGAGAACTTTGCTGCAGCTTATGACCTTAACCGGATATTCTTTATTGGCAGCGACACTCTGTGCATGGTGGATTTCGATATTCGCAATACCCCGATGGAGCAGGAGAGTCTGCTTAAGTCATTGAATGAAAATATTTTAAAATATCGAGATGCAAAAAATCAGGATAAAGACAGCACGTTGTATTGGATAGTACCGGGTGTGCGGCCTGAAATTGGTACCTTATATGTCCTGACCCCCCTCTATGTGGGCAACAAGCTAGAGGCAATGGTGGGTACTGAGCAAACTATCCGCCTGGAGGATTTTATCTCTTCCGGGACATTGCCTGTCGGCGTGACATTACTTGATCAGGATAATGAGCCGGTATTACGGTTAGCAACAGGGGAACGGTATGCTTCGATGTTAGACGATTACCCTGATTCTCCGTCTTATTTTGGCTACGTTGATGACTACAACTCGCTTATTCTAAAAAAGAATTTACTGCCATCAACCCTCAGCATCGCTTATTCCTTGCCGGTTAGAACGATAATAGATACATTCAAGTTATTAATTTTTAATGCATTTCTTCTGAATGCGCTTTCTGGTGTTGTGATCTTTACTCTGGCGTGGCTATTTGAGCGAAAAATGTTCCATCCAGCAGAAGATAACGCTTTGAGGCTGGAGGAACATGAACAGTTCAACCGCAAAATTGTCGCTTCGGCTCCTGTGGGCATTTCTATTCTGCGCATTAGTGACGGGACCAATATCCTCAGCAATGAATTGGCACATAATTATATTAATTTGCTGACGAATGAGGATCGCGAACGTATTACACGCATTATTTGTGAGCAGCAGGCGAACTTTGTCGATGTCATGACCAGCAATAACAATAATCTACAAATTAGCTTTGTTCACTCCCGTTATCGTAATGAGGATGTGGCTATCTGTGTGCTGGTTGACGTCAGCTCGCGGGTCAAAATGGAAGAGTCACTGCAAGAGATGGCGGCGGCGGCGGAGCAGGCCAGCCAATCAAAATCGATGTTTTTAGCCACGGTCAGCCATGAGTTGCGCACGCCGCTATATGGGATTATCGGTAACCTCGATTTGTTGCAAACCAAAGAGTTACCTCACGGTGTTGAGCGGCTGGTGACGGCGATGAATAATTCGTCAGGCTTATTACTCAAAATTATCAGCGACATCCTCGATTTTTCTAAAATAGAATCTGAACAACTGAAAATTGAGCCGAGTGAGTTCTCTACCGTGGAGGTGATAACCCATATTACGGCTAACTATTTACCGCTGGTGGTCAAAAAACGCTTAGGTCTCTACTGCTTTATTGAGCCTGATGTACCACGACAGATGCTCGGCGATCCTGTCCGTTTGCAACAGGTGATTTCTAACCTGTTGAATAATGCTATAAAATTTACAGATACTGGCTGTATTATCTTGCAAGTACGGGTGCGCGGTGATTATCTGGAATTCCGAGTGCGAGATACCGGCGTGGGGATTAATTCACGTGAGATTAACCAGTTATTTGATCCATTCTTCCAGGTTGGAACTGGAGTGCAGCGCCATTTTCAAGGGACGGGGCTAGGCCTGGCTATCTGTGAGAAGTTGGTCAACCTGATGGATGGCGATGTTGAAGTGGTTTCAGAGCTAGGAATGGGCAGTATTTTTGCTATCCGCATTCCATTATATTTTGCCGAAAATGGCAATCGGGCTAAAAATGCCGTATTACCGCAAAGCGACCGTTGGCAAGGGAAAACCTTGTGGTTGGATATCCGCAATGCGCGGTTGGAAAGCTATTTACTTGATTTATTGCGTCATTTTGGAGCCACGATCCGGCGTTACAGTAATGAACAGACCTTGCAGGATCAAGTGCTGATTTGTGATTACTTACCGCAAATAAACGCACCTCTATCGACGTGGATTCAAATCTCCATTGAGCACATTGGTCTGCCACAAGAGACGCGTCCAGGCTATTGGTTACTGAGCACATCGACCCTACTCGAGATTATCCCGCTATTGGACCAGATATTGCTGGAACAACCATTGGTTGAGTGCGCGCCATTACAGTTGCCAGCACCGAAAGCAAATCAGGATGAGAATGCAGACTTGCAAATTCTGGTTGTGGACGATCATCCCATTAATCGCCGCTTGTTAGCCGATCAGCTCACCACTCTGGGCTACCAAGTGATTACCGCGAATGATGGGTTGGATGCTCTGGCAGTATTGAGTGCCAATAATGTCGATATTGTACTGACTGACGTGAACATGCCAAATATGGATGGTTATCGTCTGACTCAGCGCCTGCGGCAGTTAAACCATCATTTCCCGATCATTGGTGTAACCGCCAATGCATTAGCTGAAGGCAAACAACGCTGTATTGAAGCAGGGATGGATAACTGTTTGTCCAAGCCAGTGACACTGGATACATTGCGCCAGATGTTGGTTTACTATAGTGACAAAGTCCGCCGTTCACGTTAAAGCCTTCGTACTTGAAGCCGCAGGGGTGTTAGCTGCACTCATTCACCCGAATCACTTACGTGAGTAAGCTCTTCGGGATTTATTCGTTTGCTGCCTACCTGCAACTCCAATTACTTTGGCTTATATCTTGGTCTTGAAGCCGCAGGGGTGTTAGCTGTTTAGGTCGTTTGGTTGTTATAACGAGAGTTAATGCATTAATAGCATGAATGGAAAAATGGATAAAAATAAGCCCGAGGTCACTGAGCAAATTTTGCTGAGCAACACCGGGCTTGAGATTATATCGGTAGATAAAGATTATTGTTCTTTATCAACCTGACTAATGGTTACAGATGAAAGATAGTTTAACAGCGCGATATCATTATCTACGCCCAGCTTCATCATGGCCGATTTCTTCTGGCTACTGATGGTTTTAATGCTGCGATTGAGTTTTCTGGCGATTTCAGTCACTAAGAAACCTTCAGCAAATAACCGTAAAACTTCACTCTCTTTCGGTGATAAACGTTTATCACCGTAACCATTAGCACTGATTTTCTCTAGCAGTTTAGCCACGCTCTCTGGGGTGAATTTCTTCCCTTTTTGTAGTGCGGCCAATGCCTTAGGCAAGTCGGCTGGTGCGCCTTGCTTTAATACTATCCCATCAATATCCAAGTCCAAAACTGAACTAAGA
Source organism: Yersinia sp. 2541 StPb PI (assembly GCF_052217145.1). Taxonomy (NCBI): domain Bacteria; kingdom Pseudomonadati; phylum Pseudomonadota; class Gammaproteobacteria; order Enterobacterales; family Yersiniaceae; genus Yersinia; species Yersinia sp. 2541 StPb PI. The sequence continues at coordinate 1,564,363 of NZ_JAZGQB010000001.1, forward strand.
ATAGCGGGATTATTATTCATGGTCAGAACAATTATGGCTAAATCTGGGTAATGCCTTTTTATATATTTTATCAGAGTGATGCCATCACCGTACTTATCCCCAGGCATGGAGAGGTCGGTAATTAGCACATTGGCATCAAGTTTAGACAAACTGTTAATAAGCGCTGTAGAGTCTTCAAACTCCCCGACAACGTTTACCCATTCAATTTGCTCAAGCGACTTTCGGATGCCAAACAACACAATTGGATGGTCATCAGCAATAATTACATTAAGGTTGTTCATGGTTATGGGTTACCTTGCTGCAACAGTCTGGTGACGAAAGAATCAATTTGACTGATGCTATTTTCGATCTTCAACCGATCGCCATCTGCGATATGCTGTTCTAATGTTTCACATAGCTGTTTGCCAAGTATCAGGTTCAACATAGCAAATACGCCTTTCAATCGATGTGCGGTCTGCGAAAGCGATATGAAATCACGTTGCTGAACTTCAGTATACAGTTTCTTCAGATCTACCGGTACTGTCTCAACAAATAAGGAATAATAGTCACTGGACTTTAGTTGTTGCTCGTAGGTACTTATATCATCAGCAGCAATGGATTCAGACTCTTCAGGTGACTCATCTGATAAGATTCGTTGTTCGATTAATAATAATATTGCATCAATGACAGCGCTGCCCAAATTATAATTTACCCGAATATAATTATCCTGCAACTGCTGTAAACCCACCTCGTCTGAGACTAGCAATAAGGTAAAGTTATCATACTGTTGTGGGTTATCCGTTAAGGTTACATCGTAATCCCGCCCTGGCAAACGATCATCCGCGACAATGCAATTGGCGCCGAATGAATTCAATAACGTGGTGATAATTGAACGTACTTCTTCTGAAGTTATATCTAATAGCGCCGTAACTCCGTCCAATAATTTTTCTTGCTCCTCTACTTGTTCATTTTGGATAGCCATGGATACACGGATAGTATAGCGAGTACCTATATCTACTTTACTGCGAATCTCAAGTTGGCCGTTTAATTTCTTACATAATTGGTTACATAAAAAGAATGTTAACCCCGAGCCATGGTTGTATCGGTCAACCAATGTTTGACTGAGGAAAGGATAATTAAGATTACTGATCTCTTCATCAGAAATACCGACACCAGTATCGGTTATCTGGATAATCAGTTGTTCTGGATGCCCGGGTTCGTGGCCAACATTGAGCGTGATTTTCCCATAAGCTGTGGTGATAACAGAATAATGCAGTAGCAGCGACAGTATTTTACGTAAGATTTTTTCATCGCCGATGTAATCCTGATCGATATTGACATGATAGTGATTAAACAGCGTTAAACCTTTCTGATTTATCGCAGGCAGTACCTCCAGCAGTAGCGCATCGATTAATGCTGATAGAGAGAAGGCCCCCTGTTCAGGCTGCCAGTCCTGAGTCTCCAGCCGCGTCAGGAGGGTAATGTTATCTATCAACTCGGCGATAGTGTCAGTTTGCGCTACCAATTTGGCTTTCAGATTCTGTTGTTGCTGTAAGTCGGTGGTGTTCTGGAGCTCATGGGCTATCTGATTGAGGTTGTTGATAGGTTGATTCAGCTCAATCCCCAAGTTGTGCAACATCAATTTGCGGGCTTGCAGGTTTTTGTCGTATTCACGCCTTGCTTGTTGCAGCTTTTTATTTACCAGTACCTCTTTATCCTGATCATGAAGCAGGAACAGATAGGTTTCTGGTGAAATCTGGCTGCGGAACATCCGAATCTCATAAACTTCATTATTTACCGTGCCCTGAATCACCCCGTGGTGCTGTTCTGCCATATGAGCAATTTTTTGCAGATTTAGATGGGGCATCAGGTTATCGGCAATCTGGTTACTAGCGACTACAGTGCTGTTGCTGAAGTTATAGACCAATAACCCTTGTGGCAGGCTGGTAATAATCTCCTGACTCAGTGATTTCTGTGTTTCTAACTGTTCGACCATATCTGCACTTGGGCGCACATATTGGCGGCGCACAAAATAGATGCCTAAAACAGCCAGTACTAGCAACAATATATTGGACAAAAGGAGCCAAAAGTTGTTTCTCAGCAAATCAATGGCTAACCCCCCGACCGGGACACGATAGACAATTTTCAGCGCGGCATTCGCCAGAGGGGCTGAAAATTCTAGCCAGGAACCATTCAATGCCACGCTGGTTGCTACAATGTCCTCGGGCGCCATACCTTCATTAATGGGAGTCTTATCTTGTTGCAGCAAAAAGTTAGAACGCGCCATGTTGGAAGGTATTAAGTCATTAATTGGTAAGTCAAAAGCGATAACGGTAGCCAAATGCCCAGGATGGTTAAATGTGGTTCTCAGCGTAAAATAGTAGGCGTTCTGAAAGCGAAATTTACGTAACGGTGAGAAACTCTCACGTTCATCTAAGGTATTGGCCTGTTGCAACATTTCCGCGCGCCGAGATTCAGCAGCAACGGTCAGGTAACTTTCTTTAAAACGCGAAGTGACTTCTTTTAATGCCTGGGTGGTGATGAGTGTCAGACTATTATCTTGGCCGTTAAGATAATACATCGAGTAAGTATCATTTTGTGACCCCCAATGGCTATCAAGATAGTCAGATATCTGCAAGATCATCGGCAGTGTTGCTGGCTCGTGATTGCCAAAAATGACCGAGTCAGTTTTTCTGCGCGGCTTTTCGATATAGTAAATATCAGGGCGTAGCCGGACCTCTTGTGCGGAGAGGATACTTTTCTCAGACATATTGGGGTTATTGGCTAAATCGTATATCTGATAGGTATGATAGCGGTAATCATCGATACGTTGTTGCAGGCCTGCGGCGATAGTCGTTAGCGCGTATTTTTTTTCTGCCAGATAGGCATTGGTATAGTTGTAGCTATACAGGCCCATCGTGACGAGCAGCAGGACGATAAACAGCCAGAAACAGCGAGTGATATTCGCAGAACTGGTAGATAACGAGTTATTTTGCATAACGATAATGCATATTCCTTGATTAGCGCGTGACGGCTCTGGCGCTGGCAGTGACGGTCAGTAATAGTAACGCCACACAGCCAAAAGCCACCGATAAATTGCTTAATTGTGCGACAAACCCAATTGCCGCAGGCCCGGCTAAAATCCCGGCGTATCCGATGGTGGTAATCGATGCTACCGCCAAATTGGCTGGCATCACGGTTTGGTTACCGGCGGCGGTAAATAAGATAGGCACGACATTGGATGCCCCAAGCCCTACGAGCATAAAGCCCAAAAGAGCGGCAATTGAGCTATCAACGCTTATCGCAATGATAATCCCAAGCGCAGCACACAGACTGCCACCTAATAATACCTTGTATCGGCCCAATCCGTTGACAATCCGATCGCCATTCAAACGCCCGAGTGTCATGGCGATGGCAAATACCGCATATCCCATTCCCGCTTGTGAGGGGTCCATACCGCGCAGTGTAGTCAGGAAAACCGCACTCCAGTCAAGCATCGAGCCTTCGGCCAGAAACATAACAAAGCACAGGAAGCCAATAAACATCACCCAACCACGCGGCAAAACAAACAGTGGGCCGTCATGGGCTTCTCCGCTACCTCGTAGCAAATTCTTATTGGCAGTGAGCAGGAGAACAATCATTAGCACCACGGTAGCGATAATCGCCGCCAATGGGCTTAGCCCCAACCATAATAAAGCACTCACGCCACCAGCACCGGCAATCCCTCCGACACTAAACAGACCGTGGAAACCGGACATCATGGCCCGGCCACTGGCTTTTTCAACAATAACCGCCTGAATATTCATGGCGACATCTATTATGCCCATAGCAGCACCGAATACGAGCAGAGCGAGAGCCATCGTCACCGGGGTATTCATCAGGACTAACAAGGGAAGATCGAGGCACAGCACTGCCCCTGCCAGTAAAATCACTGGGCGGCAACCCCATTTTGCCGTTAGTACCCCAGTCAGGGGCATTGCCAGCATCGAACCGATACCAATACACAATAGCAGTAAGCCCAACGACGCATCGTTAAGACCGATACGCGCTTTGGCAAAAGGCACCAGAGGGGCCCAAGCGGCCATACCCAATCCTGCAATAAAGAATGCCAGTCGGGTCGAGACTTGCTGTGCAACACCTGGCTGCAATGTTTGTTGGAGTACTTTGGTGGTCATGAGGTATCAGATCTGCGATTGAAACGAACAAGTGATATTGACAGATGTTTCTATCACAAAGAGAAATGCGGGTCGAAGGGATTTGTCTGGATTAGTAGAATAGTTGCTTTTTATATACGGTTGCTTGCGGGCACCCCATGACTCTAAGCCCTATATATGCATGGCATAGCTGGCCTCTCTTTAGCTACTCATTAGGCTAAAATGTGGTTTTTATCATCCTAAATACACCGCAGGATAACCGTATCACTCAATAAGATTGTGGCTTAAAATCAAAAATGATTAGCCGAGGATTATTTCTAGTAGAGAGTGAACCGTTCAATTATTCATCGTTGATGAATAATTGAACGGTCATCCATAGGGCATTATAATCACTGATTAGATATTTTTAAGCTATTTGTGCTTAAATAAAACCATGAAACTATATTATTCGGCTACTATTTCATCTTGTTAATACGTGCTCACTATGAATATACTTAACTATATATTATTGGCAATAAAAAAGCCGGTCAAAGACCGGCCGTAACACTAACTAATTATCTGGCCAGATAAGCCACAATGTGAATAAAAGTAAAAATAATGATGATAGCGGATGTATTATAGCCCTCGATTATTGTATTTTACTTATCAATTTGTGCTGCTGATGTATTTTTTCAACATGTTGTTTTATATGTAAATTATATTTGTTCTTGATTATAAGTGCTATATTTTTAGTGTTTTTAATATTTGTTAAAGTTCGCCAGTATTTACATTTTGAAATACTTTGCTGGGTATATGAAACATTATCCGTCACTTAGTAGCATTTTCTGTATAGATTAATCCTAATCTTATTCCCACAATAGAGAAACCCCATTGGGAGTAATTGCTCGAAAGAGCAGTGGCATAATCAAATCTAATAATAGAGGATAATAACGATGAAACTTCGAGTTCTTTCTCTGCTGGTTCCGGCTTTATTAGTCGCAGGTAGTGCAGGTGCAGCTGAAATTTACAACAAAGACGGCAACAAACTGGACTTGTTCGGTAAAATTGATGGTCTGCATTATTTCTCTGACAATAAAAGCAATGATGGCGATCAGTCCTACATGCGTTTCGGCCTAAAAGGCGAAACACAAATTAATGACCAACTGACCGGTTATGGCGAGTGGGAATATCAGGCAAACCTGAATAAAGCTGAAAGTCAGGATCAAGGCAACTTCACGCGTGTTGGCTTTGCGGGTCTGAAATTTGCGGATTACGGTTCTCTGGATTACGGCCGTAACTATGGTGTGCTGTACGACGTAACTTCATGGACTGACGTGCTGCCAGAGTTTGGTGGCGATACATATGGCGCGGATAACTTCCTGTCTCAACGTGGTAACGGCATGGCGACTTACCGTAACACCAACTTCTTTGGTCTGGTGGACGGCCTGAACTTTGCGCTGCAATATCAGGGCAAAAATGGTAACGGTACTGAAACCAATAATGGCCGTGATGTACAAGGGCAGAATGGTGATGGTTACGGTATGTCCGTATCTTACGATTTGGGCTGGGGTGTGAGTGCGTCTGCGGCGATGGCCAGTTCTCTGCGTACTACTGATCAAAATAACCTGAAATTTGGTCACGGTGACCGTGCAGATGCATACACCGGTGGTTTGAAATACGATGCCAACAATGTCTATCTGGCGGCTAACTATACTCAGACTTATAACCTGACCCGCTTCGGTGATTTCGGCAATAACAATGCCGATGCAGGTTATGCTAACAAAGCGCAAAACATTGAGTTAGTGGCTCAATATCAATTTGATTTCGGCCTGCGCCCATCCGTGGCTTACCTGCAATCCAAAGGTAAAGACCTTGGCAACGGTTATGGTGACCAGGATCTGTTGAAATACGTTGATGTCGGCGCAACTTATGCCTTCAACAAAAATATGTCCACCTACGTTGATTACAAAATCAACCTGTTGGATGAAAATACCTTTACCAAAAACGCCGGTATCAACACTGATGATATCGTAGCTGTTGGTGTGGTTTACCAGTTCTAATTCTGATTACAGGATAAGTTCTGAGGCAGAACGCGGTCAATCTGGCCGCGTTTTTTTGTGTCGGTCATCAGGCTGGTATTGTTAGGACAGGATGTTTATCCGCCGAAGGCAGCTCTTACGTGCATTGAAAACAGCCGATGGTTTATCAAAAGGCGCGCCATTTTTAGCCGCACAGACTTTTTTTGACCAATTTTGGTGTGAAGTTTAACCAAACGAATCGAATTTCAATTTTTTCTAAATGAAACACTAGACATATCATCGCGCTATAGATGATAATGCTGCCCATTGGAAGGATGGCCGAGTGGTTTAAGGCAACGGTCTTGAAAACCGTCGACTGTAACAGGTCCTAGAGTTCGAATCTCTATCCTTCCGCCAAATTTAAAGCCCAAGCTTATTGCAAGCTTGGGCTTTTTGCTTTTTCAGCGGGAACAAACAGAGAGCGGCTATTACTTGGCCTGCGCCTCGAGAGTAAATGTCTCTTGAATCACCGCCATCTCTTTAACCATGATAGTTTCCGTGCGCGCTTTTGCCACGCCACGGCAGCCTTCACCATAGTGTTCACCTTCCCAACGCCCAACCAATGCTGCACCAACTGCGTTACTCATCACATTAGTGGCAGAACGGCCCATATCGAGGAAGGGATCAACACCCATCAGTAGAATCAACCCTGCTTCCGGGATATTGAACTGGCTCAACGTTGCGGCAATAACCACTAATGAAGCACGTGGAACCCCCGCCATGCCCTTAGAAGTCAGCATTAGAATCAATAACATGGTGACTTGCTCACCCATGCTCAAATGGATATTACATGCCTGAGCAATAAATATGACCGCGAACGAACAATATGCCATGGAGCCTACAAGGTTAAAGGAATAACCAATCGGCAACACAAAACTGGCAATTTTGTTGGATACGCCAAACTCTTCTAATTTCTCTAACGTACCAGGGAAGGCCGCTTCAGAACTTGAGGTGGTAAAAGCTAACAGCGCGGGTTCGCTGATGCCTTTAATTAAGCGCAGCGTGCAGCGGCCAATCAGAAGTATCGAACAACCAATCAAAATAAGCCACAGCAGGCCGAGGGTGAGATAGAACTCGCCCATAAAGATACCGGCACTGACTAATACACTTAAGCCACGCTCAGAAATCATGGCTGAAATGGCAGCGAATACGGTCAGAGGGGCAAACAACATGACGTAACCTGTGAGTTTTAGCATCAGGTGTGCCAACGAATCTAATACCGAAACGATAGGGGTAGCTTTTTCACCGATGGCGGACAGGCTAATTCCCATAAATATAGAGAACACAACAATTTGCAGGATTTCATTGCGTGCCATCGCATCCACAATACTGGTTGGGATAGCGTGTGAGATAAACACCTTAGCCGAGAATGGTACTGGTGCGATACCGTCAACAGCGCTGGCAGTTTCCGCCACGAAGTTAATCCCATCACCGGGTCTTAACAGGTTAACAATCACCAACCCGAGCAGAATGGAAATGAATGCGGCGCAAATGAACAAGAACAGCGTTTTTGAGAAAACGCGTCCTAAGGTTTTGGCATCCCCCATTTTGGCAATCCCAACCACTAATGTTGAGATGATTAATGGAGCAATGATCATTTTGATCAATCGCAGGAAAATATCGGTGAAAATAGATATTTCAGATGAGTATGATTTAGCGAACTCAGGGCTGCTAAAGGAATTAATTAAAAATCCGACAATAATACCTATTATCAGACCCAATATGATCATTGTGGTCAAATTTTTTGATTTCATAAGGATTCCATTTATAAGTAGGGTGGTATCGTTGCTCTAAACTTAATTAATAACAGTGCTGATGTTGTATTTGCCTCTATATTAATCACGGTGCAGGACGAAGCGAATGACGCAGCGCAGTGCACCGGATTATTAGAGTGTTTTTTCTATTGCTACAGTTAATGAAATACTAAATGCTAAACTCGAGTTTCAATAATGGTGCATGTTGCTGAGCACCATAGACGTCAGTATCGCCTACTGCACCCGATACCAGGCTGCGCGGCATGACTACCTTGACAGCATTGGCGGGATCGAACCAAACAATGCGGTGTACAAATTTGGGGTCAATTTTATAGAGTTGCGCAATCAGTTCTTTTTTAAATTGCCCTGATGCTTTAATGCTTGAATATATCTCTTTATCCTTAAATAAAATGTCCAGCACTAATTCATAAGGACCGGCATTTTTCGATCTGACAACGTGTGCCAAATCTAAAATTGATTTTTTCATGCTACCACTCCTTCGGTTGTTACATTTTCCAGGCGGAATTTAAATGCAACTTCTGGTGTGTATTCCATCAAATGATAAATGGAGAATTCATAAACCAGTCCCGCTCGAATATCTGACGGAGAGAATGGGAAGGCCAAATTACCCGCAGTAGCTATTCGCCCGGCATAACCATAATGAAGCAGAGTAGAGCGGGCGAGTGAACATATGCTATCAGCCATGGCTTGAGTCGGGGCGACAACATCCAGCAAAATACCCAATTCATAAGAAGTGGTATCCGGCTCTGGCTCCATTTTGCCCATGACACCGTTCTTGCCGTACAGATGAAAATTGAGCTTCACCGCATCAGGATCGATTTTGAGGTTTTTTTCGACACTGTTGCGTACTTCGACCAAAATATTATCAATACCGGCAATCATAATGGAATCACGGGTGCCGGCAATACTCAGGGTACGATAGCCCACCGGACGTGCGCCTTCCAACTTCACGGTGTATGGCGTGTTTTCATGTACTGACCCGCTGACACGAACCTGGCCGTTGCCGACATTTTCAAAGCGACAGGCTTTCAGGTTCAACACGCCGCCGGGGCCGGGTAAGAAATATGGGTCAGATTTTTCATACAAGGTATGTGCCGCGGCCGAGGTTTCGGTAAATTGACGTTTCTCGTTGAAGGTTTTTAAGGTAAAGCCAGTTTCGTCCAGAATACCCATTGCGCAGTCGGAGCCTGATCCCGGTGTTGCTGCAATAGCAGCACATTCCAAAATCTTGCCACAATGCAACGCCAGACCTTCATCGAATCCCCTCATAATCGGTAACGCCGCAAAGCAGGCGGGATCATAAGCACGGCCACCTAACACCACTTGTGCGCCCGCTTGCAATGCTTCCTGAAAAGGCTCGATCCCCATTTGAGCAACGATATAGGTTGTGGCATCAATGGCTTCATGAGTCAGTTCAGGGACAAAATCCAGCGACTGAATCTTGCCGGCATCAAGGGCGGCGTGCACCACTTCTTTACTGACGTCGGCAGGGATAACAGCCAGCGTAAAGTTGAGCGATTCCTCTTTGGCAATCTCTAAAATTATCTGGCGACACCACTCCAGGTGCGGTGCAGCACCTGAACCACCCGCAGTACCGATAACCACAGGAATACCATTTTTCACCCCTGCGGTTATCATATAGCGCAGATCGCGTTTTACTCCAGCGCGGTCGGTAAAAGGTTTACCGGCACCCAAATAGTGAGGGCCGGGGTCAGAGGATCCAGCATCTACGGCGATTAAATCAGGTGACTCCTCCATCGCTTTCATAAAGCTCTCTTCCGGGAATCCGTACCCCAAGATGGCCGTTGGTGAGAGAATTTTAAAGGTCTTAGACATATCAGTTAGCCTTTGCATTAAGTTGCGCGATGGTGCGAGACATCTCGTTGAACACAATGTTCATCCCTTCATCAAAACCCATCCCCGGTTTGATTAGCATCCGCATCGGACGGGAGGCGATAGCGACATGCACACAGGTGCGAGCGCTGATATCGGTTTCGTTACAAGTCCCCCCCTGGTACGCTTCCATCCCTTTTTTATTGCAGTAAAGAACCGCGTCCACGATGTTGTGAATACTGCCCAAATCAGGGGTTTTGATCTGCACCATGTGACAACTACCCGCATCAGTAAAATCGATGATGTCTTGATAGGTGTTACACCATTCATCGGCCACAATTTTGACTTTCGAACCGAGTTTTGCCAGATTGCGGGTAATCTCAGTTAACAGGCGGATTTGGTCTGGTTTATTGCCCGCATCAACCGGCCCTTCGATATACAGATCCAGATCGCCGGCTTGTTCTTGCAGACTGGCGATATATTCAGCGCACCGCATTGGGTCCATATCAAAAATCAGGCCAATGGTGCCGTAAACATCAATATGCAGATTCGGTTTGTAGTTAGGATCAACGCGCAGTTCAGCCACGCGTTTGGCTAACCAACTCACATAGTCACGCAGTTTTTCGCCATTGCGGCCCAGTTTTTCATCAACGTTGTTGATAAGACCATGTGGCAGAACATCGACGCCTTTAACGATCATTTTATCCACAGCGATATAACGGTCATCGCCACTTTGACCAAACAGCGGAATAGGTTTGGCAACCAGCGGCAGATGCCATTCGTCACACACTACCTCGGCTTTTAAACGCCCGGTAGCTAACGCAGTGGCATCCAGCAATGCCTGAGAAAGGCCGTAACGAATGGCGGTATGTAGCTGTTTGCCATCAATGGTCACGTCGTCAAAGAAACGGGCATTCAGACGAAACTCACTGACATCGCGCCCTTCCAGTAGGGGTTTGATATGTTTTTCTAAGAAAGGAACAAAATTTGCTGCGATAAACAAAGGATCACGACCACCAGCGCCTGAGTATTGCACTGCGGCACAGTCACCCACTGCCACGGCCCCATTTTCTAAAATTAATTGGATGTTGACGCATTCACCTGCCTGCCGAATTGACGTGAATCCCTCAGTCACCGGCTTGCCTTGATAGATAAACCCATCCAATTTCGCGCCATTTTTGATTGTTTGTTGGTCATCGAAGTAGAAAGATGAGTAACCTGCGGTGAACAGAGCGTGTTTGATTTTCATTATGGTCTTCCTATTAATTTACTGTGCGATACAGCGTTAATGTCATCAATAATCATTTGGAATGAAGGTACACGGCCTTCTTCTTTAGCGCGTTCAGCAACAAAATCATGGTGGAGTGCTAGTACATCTTCAGGCAGGGGTACTGAACCCGGATCGAAGACGCGGATGGCGCCGTGGTTATCGCGGATAGGCATCATTTTGCCGGAGTTACAGGTGGCGGGGGCAAATGGCACATCAAGGACTCCCGCTTCAAAGGCACGTACGGTACCTATCGCAATATCGCCCTGACCCAGTTCCAGCACTTTGTTCATAACGGCGCGAACTTCACGTTTAATCAGATCAACCTCGCGATCGACCTCCAGACAAGGTGGGAATTTTTGGTCACGAACCATGTTCAGCATTTGGTTCGAGGCTCTTAATCCTTGACCATTTGCCTCGGCAGTTGGGATCCCGTAGGCCTCATGTGGGCTTTTGGTAATCACCTTGGTAGCACCGGCCATCCCCGCTACTGCGGCCCCCCAAGAGATAACCGCGAATGCACGGGACTCATCTTCTGGGAATCCCCCCATCCATTGATGGAACACGGTACTCAACTCGTAATTGTCGTAGCCATTAGCGTGGAAATATTCATGAGCCAGCTCGCGTAATGATTGGATAGCCGCGATATCTTGCACAATATTACCCACCTGGCCGTAGCCCACGGTGATAGACCGGACACCTTGTTCCAGCGCGAGTAAACCTTCAATAATCGCGACCGCATGGGACACAAACGGCGGGATTAAGGTGCCGGTCAATGGGCCAAATGGCTCGCGGTTAATACGAATACCATGCTCTTCATATACCCCAATCAAGCGATCGCAGTACTGCCAGTCACGAATGGATTTCTCCAGCGTTACGCGTTTTGCATAAGGAATGTTGTAGGAGATCCCGCCGCCTTCGTAGCTGGTAAACCCACTGGCCATTGCTATCTCGGCCAGCAGCCGTGCATCAGGTGTTCCGTGACGGATCTGCAACGGTTTAGACAAACTTTCAGTAATGCTGCGACAAGCTGTTACACCGTGGTTGACGACCGGTAAACCATTGAGTTTTGATGTCCCTGCTTCGATAGATTTTTGGATGCCGATGGCTGCATCTTCGTAACGATTAAGGCGGGTATAGGCATCAATCGTGGTGGGTAGGAGGTCGCAATCTTTTTGCAACGCTGTCAGCAGTGCGATATGTTCTTCGATTAATGCGACCCCAGCACGAGGTTGGCTCAACGTAATGCCTTGGCGGTCTGCTTCAAATAATGCCCGGGCAAAATTTTTCGACTCAGGAATTGTTTGCTGATACTTAACGCCATCTTCAAATTTCTCAACGTCTTTGCCGGTGTGCCACGTTTGTAAGACGTGAAAACGTTCTGACATAAAGTGATCTAAAGAAATCTTTTTGTTGCGAAGTTCCATCATGACTCCAGTTTTTACTTGTTCAAAATTCGAACGCCAGTTTGGGCGGCAGCTTTAGGAAAGCGACGGGCGACATTGGCGAGCAGGGGAAGTAAACCTTGTGTATCTCTGTAATATTCAAACTTGCCGGGGAGCAGAACCTGCTTGCCCTCATCATCTAAATTGCGATATTTCAGCCAGTTATGAATATCGAATGATTCTGCTCGGGATAGCCACCCGCCAGTGCCAATCACCTTTTTAACCAGGCTTAAGTCGCGACCGACCTGTAGGTCAATATTGCCTGCGCAGGTACAAACCTGTGTTTTTTTGCCCGCATGACGTTCAGTGGCATATCCGACACAAATCCCAGCCAACAATTGGTCGAAAACAACTTCTTCGTCGCTACGGGGTAAATAGCCCGGATGTGCAGTGATATGGGTTAAATATCGATAAAAAGCATCAATTTGACTTTGTTGGTGTGAGAAGTAATGAGCAATCATCGGCATACCGGTTTCGCCGGCATTCATCGCTGAAACGCGCATCCCCAGGTCACCTTCGACGGTTCGTTTAATCAGCGGTTCTGGGATCCCGTGTATCACGGTGTCGGGCAGCATATGACTGTTATAGGAGGAGTAAACATCGGTGGTGGCGCCCCCCATATCTATCAACATGAACGTTTCCCAATCGGGTACGTATTGGCGAATTTGTTGCACCAGTTCGAAGACTGAATAGGGCGTAGGCAGTGGGTCTTCACCCGTTTGATCAACAATGACGTCTAAACCTTTCCCTCTAATAATCTTCTTAAGGAAAATGTTGCAAATAGCCTTACGCGCATCAAATGGATTAGGGCTGTCGAGATTGGGCAGCACGTTATTAACGATGGTTAAATCTTTATCACCGAGGATCTCCAATACGTCATCTTGCAAGTCGCGATTTCCGGCATAAATAATGGAGCACTTCAATTTAGATTGAGCCAATAGTTTCGCGTTCGACAGGCCATGAGCGTAGTCACCGCCGTCAGTACCACCGGTAAATAACAGGATATCCGGCGGTGATGCTTCTAAAGCCCGTACATCTGATTTATTCAGGTTATAGGCGAAGTGTTGTGACACTTTAGCCCCCGCAGAATGCGCGGTGACCTTGGCGGATTCGAGGGTAATATTGGGCACCAGCCCAATAGCAGCAACCGCTAATCCGCCTTTGGCCGATGAGGAGTAATCAATATTGACCTGCCCTGACGCTAATAAAGGGCGTGCATCGGCAACATTCAGGATCTTATTCAATACCGAAAAAAATCCTTCAGCCAAATGGTGTGGCGTAGTAGGAGATAATGCATAATTCTTCACATCAATATGGTCATCATCTCCCACCTCGAACACTGCCCCTTTTGTCCAGGTGGAGCCGATATCGATAGAAACGGTGATCATTGCACGCCCCCAGCCGCTGCTTCTGGTTGCATGGCATGTTCAATATCGCCTTTCATTAAAGAACAGACTAATTCCAAATCAGTGTCGGGTGCGAAGACGCGGTTGAATCCCATCTCTTTGAATTTTGACTCAATTTCTGAGAATGCATGTTTACCAATAACCAAATTTCCGCCGACATACAGCAAGATTTCGCCAATTCCGCGTTCAATGCAGTTCTCACGCATACCAATACAATCCACTTCACCGTGCCCATAGATAGAGGAGATGACAATGGCGTGAGCACCGGTTTCAATGGCAGCATCAATATATTCATCCTGACTCACCATCACTCCGAGATTGATGACGTTGAAGTTGTGCATTGTAAACACTCGGTCTAGCACCTTATTACCAACAGCATGGCAATCAGCACCAATGACGCCAATAACAATTGTTGGATTTTGCATGTTAAGTCCTCTATGTAGATTACGATCCGTATATTGGTTTTGTGAGTAGAGAGCTAAATTTATTTTTTTAGCCCTCTACGCGTAAATCAAGATTATCTATTTTATTCTTCAGGTATCGATGGCAATTCACTGGGAATTGGCTGGCTTATAATGTGCTTTTCCAACAAATTAAATACAATTGATTTATTGTCAGGACATCTTGAAAAAAATAAAAAAGCAAAATAAATTATTTTAAATTGGCAGTTTAGATTGAGTAAATTCTTTAAAATCAATCTCTTGTTTATGTTATTTGTTTTTTGTTAATGCATGGTTATAAATATAATTAAAAATGAATGTGATTATTTAGAGTGAAAGTGTGATCTATATAAAAGTTATGGGTTAATTCTGTTTGTGTGATGCTGATCATATTTATATTTCTAGGGTTTAGTTTTGTTTTCTGTTGGTTGGCTATATTTAATGAATTAATATGAGATATTTTATAGATGTGAGAGTTATAATGTTAAAGATAATAGTGAGTTATTATCACATTAGCTGAATATTAAAAATCAATGATGTTTGCGAAAATAATATGTTCATCAACGCACGCCACCCACAACCATTTTGACAATATGAATATGCGGATAGTGCTTAATTATCTGTGGTTGATGCAGTGTGCTGATAAGACGGTCTAGATCGTGTCGTTGATGATTGAACAGCAAACCAATAACGCTGCCACTGTGGGCTACGTTCAAACCATAAATTCCGCTGCGCTCAACGATATCCAGTAACTGATGAAATTCAGGCTTAGGCAGCATTGACTGGCTGGCGACGGCACTTAGCGTGGTGGCTTCGCCCAAACGATAGTGGCACTGGGTATCGTTAGCCTGTTGAAACAGTTGCATAGCATTGGCTAAGTTGGCTGCCTGTTTAAGTAACAAGGGTTGGCGATTTCGTTTATGGAACTCTTCGGTTAACAGCGTTTGTGTACTTTCAAGTAGCAGAATGTCGATGTCGGGTCGCCAGGTAAAGGGATGATGACTTTGCGCGGTCTGGTGATCAAAAAGGGTGAGATCTTTAAATATCGTGCTGTCGGTGGGTTCAACTGCCACGCAGAGTTTGGCCAGTGATTCGTCACTCAGTGATTTACCCAGTAAGCGGCTGGTCGCGATAGCTGTTGCGGCAATATCGGCGGTGCTACTGGCTAATCCTTTAGCCACGGGAATAGTGGATTCAAACGCAATGCAGATATTCTCGCTATATTGGGCAGGCTCGCCAAAATGCGCCAACACTTGCCTGACCATGTGACGCATACGCGGTCGTTCACGCCAGCTCGGTTCCCCTTCGGTAACTGAAACGGTGCTAAACCAGTTAATCGGGCAAGAGATAAGTTTTTCTCCGCCAAAAATCCACCCTTGGATCAGTTCACCGCAAGAGGCTGGGCAACGGGCTTCAGCCATGAGAAACAGCCTGTGGCCAGATGTGGTCTGGATGCCTGATATAACTGACGGATTGAATGCCGTTCTTATGCACTACTGGCCCCTTGGAACAAATAACTATTGCTGACAACATACTCAGATTGCCTGCAATAGTGGTTCATGACTGATATCAATTTGGTGGGCAGTAAAAGCCAGAACATCACTAAGATTGACGACATGACCAATCACTAACAGTGCGGGGGCATGTAATTTTTTACGTACAATTTCATCTTTTAGCGTGGTCAGTGTCCCTTTTGCTATCTCTTGCCGTTGCTGGCTGGCATACATCACGGCGGCGGCGGGGGTGTCGGGTGATTTACCTCCGTCGATTAGGCGTTGGCAGATCTCCTCTTGTCGCGTCATTCCCATTAATACGATTAACGTCCCATCCAGTTGGGCCAAAATATCCCAGTTTTGTGGTTCATTTCCCTGACACATATGCCCGGTGACCACATGAAAGCTGGAAGCGTAGTGCCGATGGGTCACGGGGATTCCGGCATAGGCTAAACCGCCAATAGCTGAGCTGATACCTGGAATTATCTCAAAAGGGATCTCTTCATGGGCAAGTGCCTCGGCTTCTTCTCCACCTCGGCCAAATACATAAGGGTCGCCTCCTTTAAGACGAACAACATTTTTCCCCGCCAGGGCATGCTCGACCAAGATTTTATTGATCTGTTCTTGTGGGACTGGATGATGATTTGAGGTTTTCCCCACATTAATAATTTGGCAATGGGGTGGTGCTTGAGAAATTAACTCAAGATTAACCAGACGGTCATGCACAATAACTTGAGCTTCACGAATGGCTAGCAATCCTTTTACAGTGATTAGAGATGCATCCCCCGGTCCCGCCCCAACTAACAATACTTTTCCTTTACTCATTCGAGCAACCTTTATGGCCGATAAGATTTTTAATTTTATTAAAATTAATCACCAGAAATGCGTTATATAAAAACGGCATATGATTATTAAACTCCGCATCATTATTCATAAATATGAGATTATATATTTGACCTTGCTCCCAATATTTAATCATTTTATGGAATGATCTCTTTCAAATATTTCGCATTTGATGTTTGTTTTTGTAACTATATGATTTTCATATTAAATTATGGTTTTATTTTATTTGTGTTAACGCTAAAGCATCAATATTTAAATGTGCAATGTCCTTCGTTATAGTTTTGGTTTATTCGCTTATTTTTTATCTTTAATATGATATTGCTATTGATAATCATGAGGGCTATCACAAAAATGACGGAGACCCATGTCTATCTAAATAGAAATGTGTATTTTAAAAATCAAAAAAAGAAGCGTCGCTATCAATATTTGAATATTAGTTGTGCCCAGGTACACAACTATTTAATCGGTGTTTTATGAAATAATGGGTGAGCTATAATGCGGTGTAAAATTCCTAAAACTGATTTATTAGTGACATTTGAAGCTGTTGCTCAATATGAAAGCTACACGCGAGCGGCAGAAAAGTTAGCGTTAACCCAAAGTGCTGTTTTCCGTCAAATTACAGCATTGGAGGAGCTACTTAATGTGTCATTATTCCACCATGTCCGTAAGCGAATTTTCCTCAATGATGCGGGTCGTTATTATCTTGGTTTAGTCAGAGATACATTGGAGCAACTGGAAAGAGATACGCAAAGCATTATGTCTTACCAGTCAACTCAGCAAGTGTTGGAGCTGGCGGTTACACCAACATTTAGCACACATTGGCTCATTCCAAATCTCAGTGACTTTCATGAGAAGCATCCTGAGATTGTCCTTAATTTAGTGGCGCTGACTACGCCTGCTGATTTTCTGAATTTGAAATACGATGCGGCAATTATGCGTGAGGATTTCTGTAGCCCGTGGGCTGAAAATGAGCACTTGTTTGAAGAAGAGCTAGTGCCTGTCTGCAGCCGGATGTTGTGGCAGGATGAGAAAAAAGTGATGCTTGCAGAGCAGTTGATGGATGAACTTACGTTGCTTCATCAAACAACTCGTTTAGATTCGTGGCATGACTGGTTTACATTATCAGGCGTTAATAGCCCTAAAGTACGAATGGGGCCACGTTTTGATCTTTTATCGATGCTGATTTCTGCTGTGCGCTCCAATCTTGGCATGGCGTTATTGCCCCGATTTGCTATTCACAAGGATTTGGAAAATGGTGATATGGTCATTCCATGTGATTTACCCATGAGCACCGGAAACCACTTTGTACTGACCTACAAAGAAGGTAAAAGAGGGTTGAGAAGCTTGCAAAAATTAAGTCGTTGGCTCCATGATAAATCTAAAGAGGAAGAGCTAAAAAGAGCATGGGTTAATTAATTTTTCAAAGCGACAGATAAAGAATTATATTTTTTAAAATAAAATATATGTTTTGAACGTAGGATTAAATTAATGTCGTGTTCTAAATTTACGATGATAATTGAGTTGTCGTATTTTTATGGCATATTACCATAGCGCAGCCATTTCTGGTGTGTGCCTATTTTTAATGGGTTATTACCTTGATTTTTCTTTCTTTTTCGGCTGTGGAAATTGTTCTGGAGTTATTCACCAATACGCATTATGTGTTGCAGATAGAACAATTGCTTTTTATTTTACTCTATTAATAATAGCACGATGATACCAGCGACTTACTGAGGTTTTTTTATTCTTTGATTTTTTAAATACAAAGGGTCAGCGATATTTTCTTACTATTTCCCATTCAGCTAATCGAGTGAAAATAATGTATAAAAATGATTTTTTTTACCAAGATCTCTTCCCTCTGTCTGAGGACCGCACAGAATATTACTTGTTAACGGATAAGTATGTTTCCACTATCGAGGTTGATGGCAACGAAGTATTAAAAGTTGAACCTGAAGCGCTGACATTAGTCTCCCAGCAAGCGTTCCATGATGCCTCATTCTTCCTGCGCCCAGCACATCAGCAGCAAGTTTCTGCCATTTTGCATGATCCGCAAGCGAGCGAAAATGACAAATATGTCGCATTGCAATTATTGAGAAATTCGGAGATTTCAGCCAAAGGTATTTTGCCGAACTGCCAGGATACGGGCACATCTACCATTGTGGCGAAAAAAGGCCAACGGGTTTGGACTGATACTGATGATGCCGAAGCATTATCACGCGGCATCTATAACACCTTCCGCCAAGATAATCTGCGCTACTCACAAAATGCGGCGTTAGATATGTATAACGAAGTGAATACCGGTACCAATCTTCCTGGGCAAATTGATATTTTTGCTACCTCGGGTATGCAATATTCGTTCTTGTTTGTGAATAAGGGCGGCGGCTCCGCCAATAAAGCAGCGCTTTATCAGGAAACAAAAGCGGTGTTGGAACCGGCAAAACTCAAAGCCTTTTTAATTGAGAAAATGAAGAGCCTGGGAACGGCTGCTTGTCCTCCTTATCATATTGCTTTTGTTATAGGAGGTACCTCCGCAGAATTAACCTTGAAGACCGCTAAACTCGCCTCGACAAAATATTACGATAACTTACCTGGCGAGGGTAATGCGTTCGGTCAGGCTTTCCGTGATAAGGCGCTGGAAGAGGATCTGTTACAAGCTTCACGTGAATTTGGCTTGGGTGCTCAGTTTGGTGGCAAATATTTTGCACATGATGTTCGGGTTATTCGTTTGCCGCGTCATGGTGGCTCTTGCCCGATAGGGATGGCAATTTCATGTTCTTCTGATCGGAACATTAAAGCCAAAATTAATAAAGAGGGCATATGGCTGGAGAAATTAGAGCGCCACCCTGAGCGATATATTCCTGAAGATTTGCGGATTAATAACGAAGGGACGGTAGTTAACATTGATCTTAACCGCCCGATGGATGAAATTCGTCAACAGCTTTCACTTTACCCGGTATCCACCCGCGTATCACTCAATGGCCCGTTAATTGTTGCCCGCGATATTGTGCATGCCAAGCTGCAACAGCGTTTGGAACAGAACCAGCCATTACCTCAATACATGAAAGATCATCCCGTCTATTATGCTGGACCTGCAAAAAAACCGGATGAATTGGTATCCGGCTCGATGGGGCCAACGACTGGAGGGCGCATGGATCCTTATGTCGATCTGTTCCAATCCCAGGGGGGCAGCTTAATCATGTTGGCAAAAGGCAATCGTAGCCAGCAAGTCACCGAATCATGCCATAAGCACGGTGGTTTCTATTTGGGCAGTATCGGCGGTTCTGCGGCCATTCTGGCGCAGGAGTATATCGAAAGTCTGGAATGCCTTGAGTATCCCGAGCTGGGAATGGAAGCTGTGTGGAAGATGGAAGTCAGGAACTTTCCGGCGTTCATACTCGTTGATGACAAAGGCAATTCATTCTTTGATCAAATTCAAATCAAGGCCTGTGCCGGTTGTCAGAAATAACGTTGTGTTGAGGAAACCACGATGTACGAAGAGCGTTATCAGCAGCGGCAGCAACATCTTAAACAACAGGTTGAGGAGCGGGTTGCTGCCGCGACAAAAAACGGCGGGATCATTATTGTATTTACCGGTAATGGCAAAGGGAAAAGTACCGCCGCATTTGGAACCGCAGCCAGAGCCGTTGGCCATGATATGCGGGTAGGTGTGCTTCAATTTATCAAGGGGGACTGGGAGTGTGGTGAACGTAACTTACTGGAGCGTAACGGGGTCGAATTTCATATCATGGCAACCGGTTTTACTTGGGATACCCAAGATAAAGCGGCGGATATCCAAGCGGCCAGACTAGTGTGGCAGCAGGGCGCGCGGATGTTATCTGACCCTGGTTACCAGCTTGTGGTTTTAGATGAGCTCACTTATATGCTCACTTACGGTTATTTGAGCTTGGATGCGGTGTTGGCGGCGTTAAAAAATCGGCCTGTACATCAAAGTGTGGTCATCACCGGGCGAGCTTGCCATCGGGAAATTATCGCACTGGCAGATACCGTTAGTGAGTTACGACCAGTGAAGCATGCATTTGATCATGGAATTAAGGCGCAGAAAGGTATCGATTGGTGATGGGAATCCGATTATGATAACTGCTACGCTTATTTATTCATCAATCTGTTGTTTTATGAAGCGGGATACAAATAATTTGTTGATAACGCTTGATTGTTTGTTCTGAGTTATACTATATTGCGCGCCAAGGAAACGTAGTAACGTTCCAAAAAATTTCGCCGGCATAGCTCAGTTGGTAGAGCAACTGACTTGTAATCAGTAGGTCCCGAGTTCGACTCTTGGTGCCGGCACCAATTAAAAACCCGTTATCTGAATAAGATAGCGGGTTTTTGCCTTTGTACTGCTGCCACTGCTGATTTTCTGCTGTCCCCCCTCCTGGGTTATTTCTTTTTGTGATCCCATTCTCTTTTTGTCTGTTCTCTGCTTGTTATCTATATTCAATTATTGTTGGCTGATCACAGCATGGGCGTTGAACGCCGAGCAGCAACCCAATGACTAAAAGCTATCAGGGAGTTGGCGGTATGGAGAATCGGCTAAACGTGCTATATCAGGCAGGGGTTATTGATAAGGACATCTGCGATGGCATGAAAAAGGTTGTCGCACAGTTGGAAACGGTATGGGCACTGCCGGTGCGCACGGAGCAGGGGGAAATGGCGCTCACGCATATGGCAAATGCATTAATGCGCAGTCGCCGTGGTGAGGAAGTTGGACCACTTGATGATGAATTGTTGGCTGAAATCAGAGCCTCTGACGCGTTTCCACAAATTTTACAGATCCATTTGGCGCTGCTGTCACGGTTTAATTTGGCCCTGCACCCAAATGAAGAGGGGTATTTATTAGCTAATCTGTTGAGCTTGTGGATGGCGCATAAAGGTCAATGCCAGTGAGTTTTGCCTTCATGTTAAATATTCAAAAAAATGATTATTAGGCTTTTAATCTGATGGAGTCTAGCGGCAAGCTATGTCTCCCGGCCTTGCACCTAAGTCATTCGGTGTAGGTAAGTCAGTTTCCGTACTCAGATTTTCGTCACGGGTAGCGATGTGGCACTGGTTTTCGCTATTGTGTCTGGTCACCCAGTACTCGAAGCGCTGTATGACAGACTCGGCAATGTTATTCAGGGGGCAAGGTGAGTAAATTCGTGGTGGTAGTCATAGACAGCTTTGGTGTGGGAAGCATGGCCGATGTGCCTCAGGTCAGGCCGCAGGACCTCGGTGCGAATACCTGTGGGCATATTCTGGAGCGTTTTCCGCAATTGAGTCTAGCGACACTTGAACAATTGGGGCTCATCAACGCTCTGGGGTTCGCGCCGAACGTGATGAAACCTTCGCTAACGGCGGTGTACGGCAGGGCAGCGCTGCAACACGAAGGCGGTGACACCTTTATGGGGCATCAGGAAATACTGGGTACCCGCCCACAGTCACCGCTGCGTATGCCGTTTTCCGAGGTGATCGATAAGGTCGAGCAAAAACTGGTCGCGGCGGGTTGGCATGTCGAACGTCAGGGAAGCCGGTTGCAGTATCTGTTGGTAAATCAGGCCGCGGCGGTCGGTGATAACCTGGAAGCGGATCTCGGACAGGTGTTTAACATCAGCGCTAACCTGAGTGCGATTTCGTTTGCTGATGTCCGTGCCATTGGTGAGACAGTGCGTAGCTGTGTGAAGGTTGGGCGGGTGATTGCTTTTGGTGGCTTGCTAGCGAGCAATGAGCAGCTACTCGCTGCCGCAGAGGAGAAACAGGGTCGTTATATCGGGATTAATGCACCACGCTCAGGGGTTTATCAACAAGGATTTCAGGTCGTACATCTGGGCTATGGCGTAGATGCCAGCGTTCAAGTTCCACAGCAGCTCTATGATATTGGTATTCCAACGGTGCTGGTGGGCAAAGTGGCCGATATCGCACTCAATCCGCACGGTACCAACTATCAAAATCTGGTCGATACCCAGACCATCATGGATATCACCTTGGCGGAATTGCAAAAACCAGGAGATGGATTTATCTGCACTAACATTCAGGAAACCGATCTGGCGGGTCATGCGCAGGATGTGGCGCGCTACGCCGAAAGGTTGCAGGTAGTGGATCAGAATCTGGCGATCTTGATGGGGCGAATGCAGCAGGATGATTGCCTGGTGGTGATGGCGGATCACGGTAATGACCCGACAATTGGGCATAGTAATCACACTCGCGAGAATGTGCCCTTACTGGTGTGGCGACCCGGTATTGCCGGAGGGGAGATTGGTTACCGCACAACGCTGTCTGATGTAGGGGCCACTGTTTGTGATTTCTTTAACGCGGCCCCGCCACAGAACGGCAGGTCCTTTATGGCGCAACTGTGCGCCTTATCTTCCTCACGGCCCGAGAGTTAGCATCATTGAGCGGCAGCATAATTGATGCTACGGGCTACATCTATGCGCAGGTATGTTCGCCCATTGCCGATACCTACCAGCACCGCGGGTTGTGCTGTGCTGGGGCGGTTTGCGGCAAACTGACATCGAATGCCCGCATATGTCGCCTAACAATCTGATACCGAAGCAATACTCACCGAGCTATTATTCGGTCGGTATATCAAAAAGTGCTGGGAACTAAAACGGGCCTATGTTCACCGCAATTGAGCCGATGCTAACTATTCTTCGCCAATTGAGCGACTAATCGATTAACGCCATCACTCATATTAGTAAATTTAGTCAGTTGGGTACGGGTCACTACGACGAAAACCCCAATGTTCTTTTCTGGAATCATCGCCATATAGGTAATAAATCCACCGCCACCACCGGTTTTTTGCATAATTCCTGGTAGTTCGGTATTAGGCGCCATGTAGACCCAGCCTAACCCCAGTGCGTCTGCCTGACCGGCAACATCCATACCTTTTAATGACACCAAATCACGACGTTGGAAATAGAGCGCCTGTTCACGTTTGGCTGAGCTTTTGCGCGCGCTGTTATCAGAAGCTAAGAATTGCTGCATCCAACGCTGCATATCTTCCGGTGTTGAGTAAATCCCACCACTTCCCGCCGCCGCAAGGGTATTTTCACAACGGCTACTGCCTACTCCGACCATCAGACGGTTACATTGTTCTGCCGTTGGGGTCAGGGTGGTGTTTTTCATCCCCAACGGAGCGGTGATTTTGTCACGCAGCAAACTGCTATAAGGCTTGCCTGATGCCCGTGACAGCGCATCGGCCAGCAAGTCGTAGGCCAAATTGGAGTAGGCGGCTTTAACCCCAGGCGGCACGGTGACCGTGGCCTGCTTCATCCATTGCCAGCGGTTATCTTTAGTCGGCCAGGTAAACACCGGCCTTTTTTGTGGGCCACCGGGTTGCTCGCGCGGCAGGCCACTGGTGTGGCTGGCTAGATTCAGCAAGGTAATCGGCTGTTTTGCGTTATAAGCAGGGACTCGTGCGCCCTTAGGTGCGTATTTTCGCAGGGGATCGGTCAATTTTACCGTGCCGTCATCGGCCAGTTTTACCATCACTTCACTGGTCATTAGCTTGGTAATTGATGCAATGCGAATCAGTGAGTCTGGCCGTGGACGCAGGTTGTTACCGGGTTTGGTTTCCCCAAAACTACGGTTTACCACTTGATTGTTATCAATAACCACCAGAGCCATTCCCATGGCACCACTGTTATAGAAAATATGTTCGGCATATTGATCAACAACTTGTGAGGTCAAAAGCTCTGTCTTGGCATCGCTGTGCAATGGAATAGTGAATAGAGCAGCGGCCAGTAGCGGGGCAGTGAAATGTTTCAACAATCTTTTATCCATGTTCAAAAACAAAGTAAGTGGTCGTGTGCTTATAGTAATCGGATATTGGCATAAAACATGCTGAAATTTTCAGACAGACGAAAAATTTACATTACCGGGAAGTACTTGCCGGGGGGCACGCCAAAAACGCGCTGAAATTGATCAATAAAAGCGCTGAGGTTTTCGTAGCCGACATCCAACGCGACATGGGTCACGGGTATTTTCTCTGCCAGCATTTCCAGCGCGCGCATGAAACGTGCGCGTTGCCGCCAGTGGCTAAAACTATAGCCTGTCTCTGCGATGAAACGACGGCTCAGTGTTCGGGGTGACATTCCAGCCCAGTGTGCCCATTGATCCATTCTCTGTTTGTTAGCTAGGTCACTCAGTAACTCATGCGCGACCTTTATCAGCCGTGGATCTTGTGGCATTGGTAATTCAAATGGTTCGGCAGGTAATGATGCAATTTCGTCTAGCATCACCGCCATAATCCGCTGCTGGTTCTCAAGTAATTCCCCTCGGGGCCATTGCGCTGCACGATTTACGGTTTCTCGTAATAAGCCACTTAATTGCATCGTTCGCGGCTGTGTAGCGGTAAAGACGCACAGACATCTTCGCGCAAATATACACTCCAGCCGTGAAAAGGGCCGTGCGAGCGGAAACCGTGCTGTTGATGAGGGGGAAGCCAGACCACATGTGTTGCCGGTACCACCCATTGACCCTCGGGTATGACGATAGTTAGCAAGCCATTTATTGCCGCTAATAATTGGCCCGCACTGTGGCGATGCGGCTGCGTCATTCGCGCTAGCTTGTCGTGACGCTGTACCACGGTCAATACTGGCATCGTTGTCAGCATCAGTTGTGAAGGATCAATTAAATGAGATTGCATGGCGTAAAAACCGTATTGAATGACTCAGATACGTTATCAAGGCCACAAGGATATTGCTAGTCTGGCATTCTCAGCATTGGCGCTGGATAACGGGAGTCACCATGATGAATTCGCAACAGGCAAAACAATTTCTCCAACAGGTATTTACTGCTTTGGTTGACTCGAGCTATAGCACCCAGGATGTTGCTGCATTTTTTTCGACCGATTATCAACAGCAAGCTGATGGTAATCAATTAGATTATGAGGCGTTTATTCGCCATGTGCAGGTGTTGAAAAGCACACTTGCTAGTGGAACCATCACGCTGGAAAAAGTGATGGCGGATGGTGATCAGATTGCCAGTGTGCATCTGGTTGATGTGGTCAAAAAGAGCGGGCAAAGGGTCTTGATGAAAGTTATCGCTTTTTACCGCATCGAACATGGGCTGATTCAGTGTGTTGAAGAATTGACACATCTGATCCACGGCGAAACTCAGGATCGTGATTTAGGATCGCGAGTTGCTCACTAGCGGGATATCGTTAAACGAATGAAATCCTGCGGTTAGTTGAGCAGAATCATAAGGTTATTCTACGTAATAAAAAACGCACCGGTGTTGGCCGATGCGTTTTGTGGTTAAAACCGAAAATCAATTAGCTTTCAGTCACAGGCTTTGGAGCCACATTGGATGATTCTTTCATGCCAAGGTGGTTGTTGCCCCAGCACTGTTCATATTTCCAACCGGTTAGTTCTTCAGCAACCGCTCTGGCATGGGCCGGAATATCTGCCATGGCACCGCCACCTTTAATCCGCTCAATCTCTTCTAGCAGGATTTTGTGATTATTACGGTCCAGTTTCATTTGCGTGGTGTAATAGATAGCCACCAGTGCCAGAGCGATAACGCCGATGGCAAATACCCCTACGATGGCTTGCACGGCAACTTCCGGTTGGCTCGATTGCCCGGAGACAAAACCAAAGCGACTTAATGTCCAGCCCATGGCGAAAACAATAATCGAACGTACCATTTTACCTGCAAAGGTCATGGCTCCGGCGTAGATCCCTTCACGGCGACGGCCGGTCAATACTTCGTCCACATCCGCCAGGAAGGTATAAACCGTCCACGGAATATAATAAATCCCCCCAGTGCTTAAACCGAAAACTGCGGTAATACAGAACAGTACAATGACAGTTGTTGTTTGCGACCAACCAGTGAAATAGAGCGCAGCATAGGCAATCACACTGACAATAACCACTTGCAGAGCGATGCGGAACGGGCGAGCAAAGCCCATTTTGACGCAGATACCGATAAAGACGGCGGTGGAAATCAACTGCATTATTGAACTGAAACTATTGAGCTGAGAAACCAGTGCGGCATCTTGACCTAAACCAAAAATAATAAAGTAGGTAAATGCCGATGCGAATAACCACTCCGCGCCAAAGCCGAACAGATACATACCCAGATGCTTGCGGAAAATGCGCAGATGGAAAGTAGACGCCATATCAACACACAGCTTTTTCAGCGCCTGGCCGAAACTGCTGGTGGTTTCACGGACCACTTCGCTCGCTGGGCGTTCCCATGATGAGCTATAAAGCCAGATCATCGCGCAGCACATAATCAGACCGTAGGCGATACCGGTATAAAGGAAGGGGGTTGCAGAATCTTTACCGTAAATGGCAATAAACTGACCGGGAATGAAAGCGGCCAAAAAGTTTGCTACTTTACCGAAAATGGCTTTAGAACCAGTTAATTTGGAGCGTTTGGCAAAATCGGTGGTCATCTCGGTCGCCAATGTTTCATATGGCACCATGATGGAGGTATAAATCAGTTCAAACAGCGCGTAGGTCAGTAGGTAATACCAAAAGCCAAAACCGCTCATCCATAACATTGGATAGACAAGTACCAGCGGGATACCCAGTAAGATAAAGAAGCGACGACGACCAAAGATGCGGCCCAGTCTGGTGTTATAGAAGTTATCGGTGATATAACCCATTACTGGATTACTAATCGCATCAAGAATACTGGCGATTGAGAAAATAGTCGCAGCCTCTACGACTGATAGCCCGCAAAAGGTGGTGTAGAAATACATCAGCCAGGCTCCGCTGATTGCCAGTGCCCCACTTCCCAGTAAGTTGGCACTCCCGTACGCCAGCGTATGCCTTGTTGAAATCTGTTTACTCATTTTTACTGCCACCTCAAATTAAAACAATGTTTCATTAATAATGGATAATCGTTTTCTTTATAAAGGTATGGCGTTTATAAAAATGAGTGTTCGATCACGAAAAAGGGTTTTTCGGCCAGAAAAGGCGCCTATTACAGTAAAAATTGATATGAATCAAATTAGTAGCTAGGGTGGATATTCAGCAAAAAACAGAATATCCATGATAATGCGAATAATCGATAATGCCATTTTGTGACAATAATGACCGTGACACGTGTGGCAAGATTTTAACCAGCAAAATGAAAGACCATTACTAGAATTAGCGCTATTACTTACAGTGTGAAAATATCACTTTTGTGAAAGGGCGAATTATTGCGGGCATAGCCCATGAATAAATGTTGGTTGCAATCGCGGCTGACAGTGAAGGACGTAGAATGGCAAAGAAAAACCCCTATTATGATGCCAGTAAGCCACACCACACTGAGTTTGGATTTCAGAATCTGGAGCCGGTTGTTCATCATCCACAAGATTTGAAGCGTTGGCGTGAAGAGCGAAAACGCCAGTCGCTACCAAAACCGCCGCAGCAAGGATATGCGCAGTTTGTCACTGATTGGTGGCAAGCGGCAGATTTTAGCGGGCAGCAGGATGCGTTGTGGTGGCTAGGCCATGCGTCACTGTTATTGCGGGTCAGTGGGAAAACGGTTTTGTTTGATCCGGTACTCTCCGGCCGTGCCTCGCCGCTCAATTTTTACGGGCCAGCACGGAGAACACCGGTACCTGCCAGCGTAAAAGAGTTACCCCATATAGATGTGGTAGTGATTTCTCACAACCATTACGACCATTTGGATGTGACAACGATTAGCCAATTATTGCGCCGCTTTCCTAAGCTGATTTTTCTGGCACCGTTAGGGTTAAAAAGTTGGTTACTACAGCAGGGTGCTCGCCATGTTCATGAACTGGATTGGTGGGATAAACACCTCGCAGCTGAATTTGAGTTTCATTGTGTACCGGCACGGCATTGGAGCATGCGTACCCCCTGGGATCGTAACCAAAGTTTGTGGTCTGGTTGGGTGGTCAAGCGTGATGATATTAACTTTTACTTTACCGGTGATACAGGTTATTGCCAGCAACTATTAACCATTGGCGAAAGGTTAGGGCCATTCAATTATGCCGCCTTGCCCATTGGTGCTTATGCCCCGCGGTGGTTTATGCAGGCCCAACATATGGATCCACAGCAGTCGGTGCAGTTATTTAAACAATTACAGCAGCCGATGACAGTACCGATTCATTGGGGGGTGTTTGAACTGGCTGACGAACCACTGGATGAACCACCACAACAACTCAAGCAGGCATTAACTGAAGCGGGTATGAAACACGACAATTTTGCACCGATTAAAATTGGTGCACGAATATTGCTGGGGTAGGGGGGTTCAGTGGGTAATTTTCAACCCACTGAAACCAATCGGTATTTTCTCTATTTATACCGATGCTGAACTAGATCCTAAATTGATTCACGGCACTGGTTAAATCAGCAGCCTGAGCTTGTAACGCCGCAGATGCTGCGGTGGATTCCTGCACCAATGCGGCATTTTGCTGCACCATGGTATCCAATTGCGCGACCGCACTATTTATTTCGTGGATGCCGCGCATTTGTTCATCGGCTGCGTTGGTTATTTCAGACATAATGGTGGTGACATCCGACACGCTGCTGACGATTTCGGTCATGGTATTACTGGCTTGACGTACCTGGCCGGAGCCAGATGCCACACTGCTGACTGTCGATTCGATCAGCGTTTTGATCTCTTTCGCTGCCTGTGCACTGCGCTGCGCCAATGTACGAACTTCCCCTGCGACCACAGCAAAACCGCGTCCTTGCTCACCCGCGCGTGCCGCTTCTACCGCCGCGTTAAGTGCCAGAATATTGGTTTGGAAAGCGATACCGTCGATCACACTGGTGATATCGCCGATCTTGCCAGATGCCGCTTCAATCGATTCCATTGTGGTGATGACTTTAGCTATCACGTCGCCACCACGTGAAGCATCGTTAGCCGCCGAAAGTACCGCAGTATTGGCCTGGCGCGCTGCGCTGGCGGAGTGGGCCACGGTTGCCGAGATTTGTTCCAACGCCGCTGAGGTTTGCTGCAAACTGGCGGCGGCAGACTCTGTGCGGCCCGACAGATCCTGATTACCTGCCGCTATCTCATTGGCTGCAATCCGTACTGATTCGCTGGTATCACGGATTTGCGCCATTACTACACTCAGTTTGTCGGCAAAATTGTTGAACGAAAGGGCTATTTTTGCCACTTCATCACGGCCTTCTACCGGCAGTCGCTGAGTTAAGTCTTCTGAGCCGGAGCTGATAGCATCCATGGCTTTATGCACATGGGTCAGCGGTGCCAGAGCACGTTTGGTAATGAGGCTAATAATGACAACAGCGATTAAAATAATAATCACCAGCGTCACCAGTGATGTGGTCAGTAACGACCGCATGCCGGTGGTAGCTTGAGCTTTGTCCAGGGCGACAACGGTAAACCATTGAGTCCCTGGTACTGCTTGGGCCAGCAGCAATTTACTGTTATCGCCAATATTGGCAGCGACAGGCTCAGTTGCTGTTAACAGTGTTTTAAGGTCCAGCGTCGGCGCAATATCGCTCAGTGGCTTAAGGGCTAGTTTCGCATCTTGATGAGCGATAATGGTGCCATCGGCATCGATTAACATACCAAAACTATCTTCAGTCGGGTGTATGGATTTCACGTTTGCAATCACGCTGTCCATGGTGACATCAGCAGCCAATACCCCTTTAACGCTGCCGTCCTGAATAATCGGCAATGCGAACGTTACCACTAACTGATTGGTTCCAGCATCAACATAGGGTGGGGTGACCACGGGTTTGCCCGCTTTTACCGCTTGTAGATACCATGGCCGCCCAGTGGGGTCGTAGCCAGCTGGAATACCATCGGGATTAGAAAAAATCGCGGTTTTGTTCGCGTAACCGATATACACGTTGATGAAGTTACCTGCGGCTGCAACTTGTCGCAGTGCCGCTGTCGGGTCTGCCGTCAGTGCGCTGTCTTTTAGTGACACAATCATTTGTGTTTTGGAGGCAACCCAATCGGCGATCCCGACACCATGACTGGCGGTAACGGCGGTCAGGGTATTATCTATGGCACTATTGTTATATTTACTGGCAACCGAGTAGTTAAAATAGGTGTTAATGGCCAGAGAGCCTGCCACGATGATGATACAGGCAGCCAAGATACGTGAACGAATGGAATCAAGCATAGAGCGTCCTAAATAAGAGGGAAGGCATGATTCAAGTAACGGCTTGGCAGAGATAAACTTGAGCTGTGTCACAGTAACAAACTGTAATTAATACGCCATTGTTAATACTTCTTTATGTAACGGTGACAAAGTAGGTGGATTTTATTGACATCTATATTCAATAAAAACATAAGCTTGATTATTCCTTTCTGCTTCATTTGAAGGTAAAAATTCAAATAAAGTTGAAAAAAATAGTGACATCAAAAGGGTAAAATTAGCATCAATGCAGCTAAAGCAGAGGTTTTCAGGCTGCATTGATGCTGAGGGATGGCAGTAATAAGAGGGTGGTTAGATTAAAATTTATACTGCAAACCTATAGCGATAGTTTGATGTTGTTGAGCAATGCCGGCGCTATTAGCTACATTTGCAGAAACACCTGCACCAGTGTCGATGATTTGTGTATCTCCTTTTCCTTCGGCATGCCTGTTCCAGGACGCTTCAACAAATAATTTAGTGTTATCGGTGACGTAGTAGCCCGCATCAACCACTACTGCGTAATAGCGAGAGCCTTTGCTGCTGTCTTTAAATGAAAGTTGACGTAAATAGTGTTCATCATCACCATAGGCATTTACCCAACTGCTGTATTTCAGCAAGGTATTAAACTCAAATTTTTGATAATGATAGCTCCCGGCTAAGCCAAGATAGGGCATTTCAAACTTTTGCTTATAACCAATGCCGGTAACACTATCGGAACCTGTAAATAGGTTATTGCCTTTATTGTAATTATAGTTTCCACCATAAGATGTCCAGCTATTATTATTGCGCTGATAACCGGCCATCATACCAATACGGTAATTGTCTTGCTTTAAAAGCCAAAGCTTTGCATTAAGATCGATTTCATTCGCATAATTTAAATTGGTTTTTTCGTGATGAGACCAATCAGTCCACTTCGATTGCCCTAACGTCTTCCAATCATAATCATCCATGACCCCCTTCCCAGGTGATAATGTGGACCATCCGCGCGCGGTTAATGTTAACCGTGATAACAGATCCCATGATATATCCATTTTTACAATAGGCGTGTTTTCCGCTTTCCAATCTATCTGGCTTAGTTTGTGACCATTATATTGGCGCTGATAAACAAACTCTTGTGATTCTGCATTCAATAACCCCAATGAGGAGCTAATCGTCAGACCATCGTTTATATCTGAGTGATAGCTGGCTACTGCTGTATGGCAGGTGATAATCAGCGGTAATACAGCAACACTTCTCTTTACCCATCTATTCTTTTCCATCATTAACCTTTAATCCCTTTAAAAATAGAAGGTAAAAGTTAACATTGACGGGAGATTAATTTTTTAAAATAAAGATTAAAAGAAAATTAAACGTATTAAAAATATTACTTAATAATGGCGCACTATAATGCATTAATATGAGCCGGGCCTGATTACCCGGCTAAATGGTTTTCAAAACTCATTAACCAGCCATTCGTCGGCTTCATCAAACATTTCTTCAACCAACCGGTTCAGTACTGATTTTTCTTGTTTATTAGCATCAGTATTGATGCCATTGGCTTGCATTGGTTTAACCTTAACTTCAGCATCAGGAAACACCCGATGCACCCGCTTGGTTAACTCTGCCTTAATCATTTCAGCGGCGTTGGGTAGGCCGGCGACATTCCGTTTGTCATAAATCAATTCAACACGCATGGCTTTTTCCTGAATGAGTAAATACTGTATTAATATACAGCACTGGCGAGTGGCAGACAACGCTGTTTTACACGGATTGAGGCGAGAAAACGACTATTACTGATTTTTTAACGTCAATAAAATAACCGCAGGTGATTAATTGTGGGAGTCACTGGCGGTTATTTTATGTGTGGGTGCTTATCTGATTGTTTATACAAGTGATTTATTTTTCCAACTACAACTGAGCACCGGTGTTTATCTAGATGGGGGCTAGTTTATTTCCAGCCAGCGAGCATCAACCACCACACCCAGTATCTTACAGTTGCCATTGAGTTCGATTAATCGATAGGAGGGATTCAATGGTTTCAAATACTTAACACCAGCATCAACAATGAGTTTCTTAAATGTTGCTTCGTTATCATCAGTCAGTTTGGCAATAACAAAATTACCGGGTAGCGGCTCTTTTTCCGGGTCAACCAGAATAATCATTCCTTCAGGAAAACTGATCCCTGAAGGCGATGTCATGGAGTCTCCTTTAACGCTGAGCCAAAAAGCGTTGTCATGGGCATTTTTGGTCGATTCCGGCCAGATTTCAATATCACGCAGCGTATAAGGCTCTATTGCCTCATACCAGTTACCTGCACTTATCCAACTGATTAACGGATAGCTGTTAGCAACTGATCCGGCCGGTTTATCATTTAGCCCATTACGCGCCGAGATCGATAAACTTTCGGCCATTTTCGCCAATTCTTTCGCCAGAGAAGGGCTAAAGCTGCTGATTGGTTCATTGAGTATTTTGGCAAAAGCAGCGGCGTTGGTCACATTGAGCGGATTTATGCCGTTAAGGAATTGGTTTACGGCACTTTGCCCAACCCCTAATTCGTGCGCGACAGACTCTTGGGATATACCCAGTACTTTTTTCTTGGCATTAAACAGCTCTTTCAGCCGCTTAGCGTCGTCTAACTGTTCTGGCGTCAATGGCTTCTTTTTCATCAGTCAATTTTATTACCGTTAGCAATAATATCCAATCATCTGCGGTGTTGACTATAAAATCACTTGCGGTAATAATCAATCAAAATATATCAGGGAAACGTATGAGATCGTTCTGGCACGCATCACTGCTATCCAGATATGTAGCATAGGTTGTTCCTGTTTATCACAAGAAGACGGCGGCCAGACTTACGGTGGTTTCCGTTGTTGAGCAATCGATAGGCTGAGGTGTCATCACGGTGCCCTGCCTTTTGTGGAGTAATTATTTATGAGTTCAATAAACGGTACACAAACCGGAAGCCACAGTCAGCAGAACCAAAACATGAGAGATATTCAATTAGTCCTGGCGCGCTGGGGAGTATGGGCAAGATATAGCTCCGGGCTGGATTATTCATCTATCGCTGCGGGCTTTAAGGGGTTATTGCCTGATACGTCTAAGAGTAAAGCCTCCTGTTGTGATGATGACGGTCTGGTTGTCGATGGTTGCGTTGCTCGATTAAAACAATACCGGCCAGATGAATATGAATTGATCATCCGTCACTATGTGCTTAATCAATCCAAGCGAGCAATTGCTCGTCAGCAGAAAAGAGATGAAAAACTGGTGCGAATTAATATGCAAATGGCGGAAGGCTTTGTTGATGGCTGCCTGGCAATGTTGAATGTGAAATTAACTATGGACCCTTTAATAGAGAATTTACATATTTATGAAGAAACACTCACGCGGTCCGCAAAAAGTGTATTAGTCTGACATTACTGGTTAGTTTGTTACGCAATTATCATAATTTAAAATCTCGCTTTGGTGAGGTTTTTTGTTTTTTAGTTGATGTGTATTTAATTAAAAATAAATCTATTTTTTATAAAAAAACACTAACGCGGTCCGCAAAAAGTATATTAGTCTGATATCACTGGTTCGTTACATACTGATTAAGAAAGAGGAAAGCCCCGCATGGTTGGGGCTTTCCTCTTTCTGTTAGTCATACGCGCAAGTGTATCGGCTTGGGAGGTATTAAATGAGTGAACAAAATCCACTGCCGTATTGGTGGGCAGGATCGCTTGCTCTATTTTCAGCGCTGAGTTTACAGGATTACATCTTTATTCTGGGTACTATTATTAGCGTAATATTTACCATCAAAACTTATTACGTTAATTTACGGGAAAAGGACGCAATAATTAAAGAAGAGCAGAGACGAACAGAAATTCTACGGGATTTTTTGCGTAATAAAACAGTGGCCGATATTCCAGCCGCAATTGCGGTATGTAATGACGCGCTACACAAAATGGAGAGCTGACATGACGCCTTCACTGCGTAAGAAAGTTTTGGGTGCCGCAGCCGGTGGAGCAGTAGCCATTGCCGGAACATTGCTGGGTGGGCACGATGGTTTTGAAGGACGTAAGTACATCGCCTACAACGACGTAGTGGGCGTCATGACGCTGTGTGATGGTCACACTGGTAACGACATTATCCAGGGAAAACTGTATAGCGATCAACAGTGTGATGCGTTATTACAGCAGGATTTACTGGTGGTGAAAAAGTCGGTCGATGATGCGATACAGGTACCTGTGGGAGATTACACCCGCGCAGCGCTCTATTCATTTACCTATAACGTCGGTAAAACCGCATTTATCCACTCAACCTTATTAAAGAAACTCAATAGCGGAAATATAACCGGCGCATGCGGGGAGTTGCGGCGCTGGATTATGGCGGGTGGCCAGCGCTGGCAGGGTTTGGTTAATCGGCGTGAGATTGAACATGAACTTTGTCTGACACCGAACCTGACGGCAATGAAAGCGAAAGCCAGGGAGGGCAAATGAATAGGCGTGTCATCACCACGGTGTTGCTCGCGATATTACTCATGGGGCTGATGGCCAATACCTATCGCTTGAGTGCCAAACAAGTGCAGGAGCATGCGGAGTTACAGGCTGAACGAGTTGTTAATCAAACATTGGATAACACCATCGCTGCCTATCAGTTAAACGATGCGGCTAATCGGGCTGCCGTTGCACGGCAGTTGGAAAATGAAAGGGTACTGCGACATGAAACTGAGGATCGTCTCAAGCGTTTTGTGGCGGCAACCGCAACTGACAACTGCGCTGTCAGCCGTATGCCTGAGCCTGGCATTAGTATCTTGCGTGAATAAGCCGGCCCTTCAGGTGGTGAAATCCCCCTTATTACTGCCACCTGAGTCGGCGATGACCCAGTGTGAAATCCCGGAATTTGTTGGTTCCACATGGGGTGACAGTAGTTTATATGCGTTGGCACTCAAGCGAGAGTTACGCCTCTGTAAAGGACGGCTTGATGAGGTCATTCGTTGGCGTAATAACCAAATCGATAATCCACTACCGCCGTGAGACGACAAGCTTATCCCCGAACGGGGCAACCATTTACCAGGAGAATAACTATGACCGGTAGTAATGTCAGATATCTCATTTTTTATCAGGTGAGCCTATGAATGCTGCACTAATCAGGCAACTGGCCGCTGCCGCATTATTGGGCAAAACAGATGCGGAAGGTCGTATCTATTCAACTGATGCATGGCCGGTAACCACTTATCCAGCCATTTTGTTACAGACACCACTTGAAGTAAAAGAGTCTATTGGCCGCAATGTACCGCAGTTTAATACCATGACCACCTTACGCATTAGCGGACATATCCAACTAAGTGAGGCAGTAAATCGAGTCACGGAAGCGGCATCGGCACTTGAGCGTTTGTGTGAACAGATTCAACGGGCAGTGATTAACAGTTATGAACTGACTCGCCAGATTCATCAATTTGCCAAAGTGCGTACCACGATGGGTATCGATACCAGCAGCGAGCAACATTTTGCTGAAGTGAAAATAGAACTCGATCTTGAGTATTACCAAGGGCCGGAAGACTTCTTCCCAGTAGAAACCACGCCACTGACAGGTATCGACATTGCGATTGATATGCCTGATGGCACCACAGACCCGCTGATCGCCATCACCCTTTCGGAGTAACCCTATGTTTGTAAAACCGATGACTGGCCGCGCAGTGCGTGACCCGGTCAAGGGCACCTTTTTGCCTGAATCTGGCGCAGAGGTTCCTGATAACCCATTTTGGCACCGTCGTATTCAAGACGGTGATGTGGTGCAGGTTACGGTAAAAACAGCGAAACCTGCATTTTAAGTGTTAACAACGGAGAGTAAAAAATTATGACAATTCCTTTCACTAATATCCCGAGTAATCTGCGTACGCCACTGTTCTTTGCCGAGTTTGATAATTCCCAAGCTAACACAGCGAGCACCCCTCAACGGACTTTGATTATCGGGCAAACCCTGGCGGAAAGCACTTTGCCCGTCAATGTGCCGCTGCTGGTTTCATCTGTCGCCACCGTTGCCGGTTTGTGTGGTGCAGGTTCAATGCTACATGGGCAAATGGCAGCATATCTGGCCAATGACAGCGCTGGCGAAATCTATCTTCTACCATTGCGCGACTCTGAAGCTATGGTTGCTGCCATCGGTAAAATTACCGTGACGACCCCGGCATCAGCAACCGGTGTTATCTCACTGTATATCGCCGGTATTCGTGTACAAACCACGGTAGTGCCGACTGATGATGCCAATACCATCGCTCTGGCGCTGGCAGCGGCAATCGAGAGTAAACCTGAATTACCGGTAACGGTTGCCCATACTGGTGATGGCGTATCGGAAGGCGCTGTTGTGGTGCTAACAGCCAAAAACAAAGGAGCACATGGCAACAATATCGATCTGCGTTTGAACTATTTGGGGAGTGCCGGTGGAGAGACCACTCCGGAGAGTCTGGTGTTGTCGATCACCCCGATGGCAGGCGGTGCAGGCGCGCCTGAACTGGCAAGTGGCCTGGCAAACTTACAAGATCGTACCTTCGATTTCATTATCAACCCTTACACGGATACCGCGTCATTGGATGCCATCAAGGCATTCCTTTCTGATAGCACCGGGCGCTGGAGCTATAGTCAGCAACTGTATGGTCACAGCTTTGCCGCTCACTCCGGCACCTATGGTCAACTGACTGCGGCCGGTGAACTGCGTAATGACCAACATGCCTCATTGCTCGGGATCCATAACTCGCCGACACCGGCTTACCTCTGGTCAGCCGCGTATGTTGGTGCTATTGCACAAAGCTTGCGTAATGATCCCGGCCGCCCACTGCAAACGTTGGCAGTAAGTGGTGTATTGGCAGCGCCCCTTTCTAGCCGTTTTACCCTGACTGAGCGGAATAACTTGCTGCATAGCGGTATTTCAACCGTGACGGTGGCGGACGACGGGACAGTTCAAATCGAAAATATCATTACGACTTATCAGACCAACAAATACGGTGCTGCGGATGATAGTTATTTGCAAATTGAGACCTTGTTCTTATTGATGTTTGTCACGCGCTACCTACGAACTCAGGTGACCTCGAAGTTTGCTCGCATGAAGTTGGCTGCCGATGGTACCCGTTTTGCACCAGGCTCGGCCATCATCACGCCAAATATCATCCGTGCCGAGCTGATTGCTCAGTATCAGACCCTAGAATTTAATGGCTATGTTCAGGATGCCAAAGGTTTCGCCCGTGGCCTGATAGTTGAGAAAAATGCCAGTAATCCAAATCGTGTTGATGTGTTGTGGACCGGTGTGCTGATTAATCAGTTGCGTATCTTTGCGGTTCTCAATCAATTCCGTCTGCAAGCGGCTGTTTAACCCTTAGCCATTTAATGCACTAACAAAATAGGAAATAAATTATGAGCGATACTTCAAACCGCCTGGCAGGTACGGCTTATGTCACCGTTGATGGCATTACTATTATGGTGGCCGGTCAGTTCAAATACAGCCCTTCAAAGGTAAAACGTGAAACCGTCATGGGCATGGATGGGGTACATGGCTATAAAGAAACCGTGGTGGCACCGTCCATTTCCTGCACTATCCGTGACAGCGGCGGGGTCTCTATCAGTGATTTTAACGACCAGACCAATGTCAATATTGTCTGCGAATTGGCGAACGGCAAAACCATTATTGGTAGCGGCATGTGGTCGGTGAGCACGTTGGTGGTTGACAGCACTGAAGGCACGGTTGATGTGAGCTGGGAAGGCGGTTCGGTGACGGAGAATTGATATGACTGTACTGGAGCGCAGTAAAACTATTTCACTGGTGAAAGCCATTCAACACGACGCAACCAAGACCACCTACGAGGTGGTCGAGCTTAGTGAACCGACACTGTTGCAAGTACAGCAATTCTACGATGAGCAAACCAAGTCAGGTTCGCTCAGCGGTATGGGATTGCTGATTGCCTTGGTCTCAGGGGTGCCGCGTGAGGCTATCAAGAAAATGGCTTTTACCGACTATAAAGCCTGTGAGGTTTATATGATGGGTTTTTTAGCCTACTCCCCAACAGGGGGCGATGGCGCGAAATAATCGCTGACGTCACTTACTATTATAGCTGGGGGCCGGGCGATGCCTGGTCCCTGACCTACAGTAGCTTAATGTGGTGGTGCCAGCAGGCCGGGCGGATTAATAAAATTAAGGCTGGCAAAAATGGCTAATAAATACAATATGAATACGGTTTCTCCATTATCTAAAATACCACCTCAAATATTCAGTAACTATAAATTAGCTGGTGGTGGAAACACAATTATTGCTGTTGGAACTGCGGGAGTGGAATGGCTTAATAATGGTGCTGATGAGGCCCGTAAAATAAATACAGCGGCGAGGAACGTTAATGCACCTATTGATCAATTTAGTCAAATAAGTGGCGCTATGCGTATTCGAGGTGTTGAACAAATGGCTGCGATAAAATCAACTGAGCAGCTCTACAGCAATTTGAATAATATGCTATGGGGCCATAATGTTCAGGGGCTGGCGCAGCTACATGAGTATGGGTTTGACATTATCAGTAATGAAAATGGCACGGTTGATGCTACAGCAACAATAGCTAAAATTGCCGAGGATTTTCCACAAATGGCACCCCAAGTACAAAGTAAACTGACGAATGCTCTGAAAATAGACGGTAATACTATTGAGTTGCTGCGAGAGGGGGCGCAACTAAAAGATTTGCTGGCTAAATCTACTCTATTTGGCCTAACTATTGATCCTGAGCTTAATATACAATTGACAGAGTTAGACCAGAACACCGATGAGTTAAGTGCTGCTTGGGATGGTCTGAAAGATAAGCTATCTAACATCGGATACGAAATTCTTGTCTCTGATGGCTCAGTGGCTGATGGCATTGGTGGTTTAACTGACACGCTGACTTATGGTCCAGATAATTTTGCCATAATGCGTACTTTAGGGGTAATCAGTGGTAATGATTCGGCGAAAATGCGATGGGCATATAATAATACAGATTTTAAAAAACAACTTAATTGGTATGAAATAACCATGCTTAATAGCGGTCTTATGACTGATGGATTTCGTAAGAAATATCAGGATCATATTAAGCCCAATGATGCAGAGAAAATAAATTATCAGACTGAAAGTGCGGGTGATATTTCCGGACGCCGGCCAATTAAAATTGAGTCCACTCCATTAACCGATCTTTTTAATCTGGGATCCGGGGTTGAAGTTGAAACTCAAACACAAACGCAGAACACCTGGAGCAACAATCGCATAACTGAATTCGGTGCTGAAGATCCCTATTCCCTTAGCCCCTCATCTTCTCTTGTACCAGATAATAATATAGGCAGCATCCCTACAGCTGAATCACCTTTTTATACTGACTCAGTGGGGGGCTTTAACGTTAATGCTATTGCTGATGTTATCGCTACCGCGATGCAGAACAATCGGGTGCAGATTGAATTGACGTTAATCGACAGTCGAAGCGGTGAAAGCTTAGTGATCCCAACTCAGGGAGGCAGCAGAATAGCTCACGCCATGCAGATGTAATTCCCTATTAATATCCGTAAAAATTAACCAATCAGCATATCGATATAACCCGCTCCGGCGGGTTTTTTATTTCCTAATGTCTACTACTGGACAGGAGAACGAAATGTCACTTATCAATAACGCACTATCAGCGCTCTTGGGAGGAAGCGACGACAGTTGGCAATGGTCGGAACACCTCCATCAAGCCTCCTTTCGGGGAGTGCCCTTCGTGGTCCTGAATAGCAAGGGCAGTTTTGGTCGTCGTCAGGCAGTGCACACTTACCCTTATCGCGATACCAGCTATATCGAGGATTTGGGGCGCAGTACGCGGAACATTGTTTTAACTGGATTTTTGGTACAAAACAGCCAGATCTATGCCGCACCTGATGTAATGACTCAGCGCGATTCATTGATCGCAGCTTGTGAAATGGCCGGGCCAGGGACATTGGTCCACCCAACCTTGGGTGAGATGACTGTCAGCATCGCTGACACGGGGCTGAAAATTGATGAAGGTGTTGGCAGCGAGCGGGTATTCGCGTTCAGCTTAACCGTTATCGAATCCGGCTTACGTGCCTTTGCCATCACCGGTATGGCTGAAATGAGCGCGTCTGCGCACTCCTCTTGGCTGGGATTGAGCGCCAAAGCAGTCGCTGGTTTTATCTCAACGGTAAAAGGAGAGATGCGCTCGGCCACTCAGGTAATAAAAACCTTGAAAAGTACGGCGGAATTTTGGAGCCGAATGGTAACGAATACTGCCAATGAGGCCAGTAATCTGGGTAACGCACTGCGCTCAACCTTTGGCCGAAACCGTTATGGCCGCTTTAACCACGGTACTGTCGGTGGCAGCAGTTCGGGCGTGACGGAAGCTGTGAACCAGCAAAGTGATACCACCAACTTACCCATGTTAGTGGCGCAACGGCTGGCGTTTATCGTCGAAGGGCGAGCGGCAATCAGTGCTGCCGTGAATGAGTTACTTGCGACTAACAGTGTTGAGGGGCATGCCGACAAGTTACTCACTCTGGTTAACACGCTGCTAAATGGTGGTTTTAGCACACTGGATGTTATCCGCATGATGGAAAGCCTGACAGCGGCTCACTACGACGCCTTCCGAGCCAATAGCAGTGATATCGCAATTGCTGACGCCAGCCATCATTTAATGATGACTTTATGCGCCGGAGGGATGGCTATCGCGGCGGCGCAGTATCAACCGGAAAGTTATGACGATGCTGTCGCTGTACTTGGCAGGGTCAGTAAGGTGATTGATAGCTCAGCACTGGCCGCCGCCGATCGCGGCAATGATGAAACCTACCGTGCACTGATGCAAATGCGCGAATCTATCGTGGCGCTATTGCAACAGTCCGGGGCGAATTTATCTCGCATCAACGAGGTTAGTTTTAACCGCTCACTACCCGCGCTGATGCTGGCGAATCGGTTATATCAGGATGCGCTACGTGGTGATGCACTAGTGAAAATGGCGAATCCGATTCATCCGGCATTTATGCCAATTCGATTTAGGGCATTGAATCTATGAATAATAAAATGCCAAGTGATGACTTAACACTGGAGGTAGGTGGCAGAGCGATCACCGGTTGGAGCAAAGTTCAGGTCACGCGGAGCATTGAAAAATTACCCAGTAGCTTTGAGTTATCGCTGATGGATCGTTATCCCGCCAGTGGAGGGCAGCAGTGGATTAACCCTGGTGCTCCTTGCGTGGTTAAGTTGGGTAATGATGCTGTGTTAAATGGCTATATTGACAGTTGGGATTGCGCTATTGCGGCCACAACACATCAAGTCAGTGCCTCGGGGCGCAGTAAGTGCCAGGATCTGGTGGATTGCTCTGCTGAATGGACAAACAGCGTGATTAGTCAGTCCACGGTGTTACAGATTGCGCAAAAACTGGCCGAACCTTACGGCATCGAAGTGACCTCTGATATTACCGATATGACCATTGTGCCGAAATTCACTCTGAATTGGGGGGAAACGGCGCAAGCGGTGATTGATCACGTCACGCGCTCTGCTGCATTGCTCTATTACGACCAGCCGGATGGCAACTTATATCTGACCCGCGCTGGAACGCATAAAGCTGCAAGTGGTGTGGCACAGGGCATCAATATTCTTAGTGCCAATCTTCATACCGATATCAATCAACGCTTTGTTGATTACATCGGCGTGGTGCTCTCTTCCAATGCCGCAGCCAGGCATTCTGCCTCGGGTGGGGATAACACCTCGGTGCGAGCTACCACGCGAGACACACTATTGGCCGAACAATTTCCGGC
The DNA here is from genome assembly GCF_052217145.1 of Yersinia sp. 2541 StPb PI. Classification (NCBI taxonomy): domain Bacteria; kingdom Pseudomonadati; phylum Pseudomonadota; class Gammaproteobacteria; order Enterobacterales; family Yersiniaceae; genus Yersinia; species Yersinia sp. 2541 StPb PI. The sequence continues at coordinate 1,606,879 of NZ_JAZGQB010000001.1, forward strand.
CCGCCATCGTAACCGGGTCATTATCGTCGAAAGTACCGTGAACTCGCCACATTTGCTGAAAGATTGCATCGAATGGGAAATGAACCGCCGCTCTGGTCGCGCCAACGTCTTGACAGTGCAAGTTGACAGTTGGCGCGATCGCGATGGCCGGCTATGGGAAGTTAATACATTGATTCCCATTACTATTCCAGCATTTGGGCTTAATGATGAGCTGTGGCTACTCTCGGAAGTGGTTTATGCCAAAGATGAGAAAGGGACGACGAGCAAAATGACCCTGATGCCACCTGCTGCCTTCACATTCCAGCCTTACAACATTAAGTGACATAGGGGCTAACTATGAATGACCTAACCGGGCAAATTTCGACCCTGTACCGGCAGATAAAAATGCTGTTGGGACTCGGGCGAGTGAGTGCCGTTGACGACAGTGACGGGATACAAACTGTGCAGTATCAAACCCAACTGGAAGTCCACTCTGATACCCCCAGGCTGGCTGAGTTTGGTTTTTCATCGGGATTGCCCGCTGGCAGTGACGTGGTTATCGGTTTTCTGGGCGGGGACCGATCCAACGGCCTGATCATCGCCTCCAACCATCCGGCTTATCGCCATTCAGGACTAACAGCCGGAGAAACGGTGATTTATTCCCAGTGGGGGCAATTTATCAAACTGACGGAAAGTGGGGTAATCATTGAGGCTAACAATCAGCCGGTGACAATCAATAATGCTACCGCGGTGACGGTAAACGCATCGGTAAAAGTAAGGCTGAATACGCCGTTACTCGAGGTTAGCGGCGATATTGTTGATAACGCAGACAGCAATAACATCACGCTGAAAACCTTACGTGACGCCTATAACAGCCACAACCATCAACTCAAAAATGTACAGTCGGGCAGCGCGACCCTTACCAGTGAGACGCCCGCTAAGGTGGTGCAATGACAACAGATATTAAAACGGTTTGGGATGTCGATGCCTCATTGGGGGATTGGCAGACAGGTCGCGGGGGAGTGCTGGATGGCGATGATTTGCATACCGCTATTTTACTGAGTTTGTTTACTGACCGTCTGGCGCGAATTGATGATGCTATTGATGGCGATGATCGCCGCGGCTGGTGGGGGGACAGCGGGGCGCTATCAGCTATTGGTTCGCGGTTGTGGTTATTGCGGCGGGAAAAACTTACCACTCAGGTTGCGATCAAAGCCGAGGACTACGCGGCAGAAGCATTGGCGTGGCTGACCGAGGATAGTGTTGTGGCGGCCATAAACACCCGGGCACAAATAATTTACCCCAATACATTGCTGTTGATTATTGCTTACCAACAACCGGGTAAAGCCCAATCTTCAGTGAAATTTTCATGGGTATGGGAGGAGTAATTCATGCCATTTAATCGACCCACGTTAAGTGAATTGCGACAACGCAATCAGTCTTATATTCAATCGGAACTGAAAACCGGCGGCAACTTACTGCGTTTCTCCAATATTGGCGTTATCAGTGACGCAGATGCGGGGATGGCACACCTGCACTATGGCTATCTGGATTATATCGCCCAGCAAGCCACGCCATACCATGCCACCGACGAGTACCTTGCGGCTTGGGCGGCACTGAAAGACGTGTTTCGTAAAGCAGCAAATCCGGCTACTGCGACTGACGTTCGCTTTAGTGGGATAGCCGGACGAACTATTCCTGCTGGCCGCTTGCTTAATCGGGCCGACGGCTATCAGTATCGGCTTGATAATGAAGTGAAGATTTCTCCAGATGGCCACGTCCTGGGAGCTATTACTGCCATTTTACCCCGTCCATTAGAGGATGCGACTGGCGGCGGTAGCCGGGGTAACAGTGCGGCTGACACCCTGCTGACGCTAGATATTGCTATTGATGGTGTTCAGGCCACCGCCACGGCACTGAGTAAAATTTCCGGCGGTGCGGATATTGAATCTGAGGATGCATTTCGTTCCCGTATGCTATTGGCTTACCAGAATATCCCGCAAGGTGGTAATGATACCGACTATCAATCTTGGGCATTAAGGGTACCGGGAGTGACCCGTTGTTGGGTAAAACGGCGGCTGATGGGGGCAGGGACTGTCGGGGTTTATATTATGTGCGATGACAACGACCACGACGGTTTTCCGCAAGGTAGCGACGGTATTTCATCTCTGGAATCATGGGGTGCGGTAAAAGCCACTGGTGATCAACAGCGGGTGGCAGATAATATTTATCCACAGCAACCGATCATCGCGCTGGTCTATGTTTGTGCGCCAGTTGCACAACCCATTGATTTTATTATTAGTGGGATATCGCATGCCGACAGTGCTACCACGACCGCCATCAATGCCGCTATCGATGAGGTGTTTTTCAGCGAAGGTGAACCCGGTGGCAAAATCTTGTGGTCATCACTATTACTGGCAATTGGTGAGATCCCGGGAACCGGGGGCTTTATTATGCAATCTCCGGCGGCCAATATTGAGTTACAAACTGGCAAACTCCCCATTAGGGGTACGGTGAGCTACCTATGAGTCGCTACTCTGTCAGTGAATATACCACCGCTTTGCAAGCATTAATGCCGATGGGATTAGTCTGGCCACGGCGACCGGATGGTGTGCAGACTGATGTCTTGCGGGCGCTGGCGAATGCGTATCAGCGTAGCGATGAAGATGCGCAAGATTTGCTGTCTGCGGCATTCCCGGCAACGGCGACGGCTATGTTACCTGAGTGGGAAGCCACTGTGGGGCTACCGGATCTATGTGCCATTGGTGAAGTAGACAGCATGATCCAGCGCCAGCGGGCAGTGGTGTCGAAATTGTTTGGCATCGGCGGCCAGTCTGCGGCCTATTTTATCCGTGTGGCCAAGGCATTGGGTTACTCCATTGCTATCACCCAATACCGACAAGCATGCGCAGGTATGTCGGTATGTCGTGATGCATTGAACGGTGACGAGTGGCCATTCACGTGGTTGATTACTGCACCCGAAACCACGCTTCATTATGCTCAATGTGGCCTCACTTATTGCAATGATCCGCTGCGGTCATGGGGAAATAAACAACTTGAATGCCGGTTTGCGGTGTTAAATCCGTCTCATAGCATTCTGAAGTTTGGCTACGTTAGCTAACTAATCAATTTCTATTAATTTAAAACGCCTTAATTGGTGAGGTATTACTATGCAAAAAATTGGAGATATTCCTAATTCACGCGCCGACAATAATGGCGAATTTACCGACGGCAATGTCGCCGGCGGCGTTCCCCCAACGATATTACCGGCTGAATGGTTTAACACCTTACAGCGGGAATTAATGAGTGTTCTTTCTGCCGCGAATATTGATGCTGACAGTGAGAAGTTTGATCAGGTGGCGACTGCTGTCTCTAAATTAATTACTGATGGTGGATTTTTAAAAACAGCCAATAACCTTGTGGAAATTAAAAATGCGGGGGCGGCAGCCGTTGCAAGTACTCTCTTAAACCTTGGTTTGGGAGATGCAGCTAAATTAGGTGTTGCGACTAACGCACAAATGACAGCCGGTACTGCGTCAAATCTACTGCCAAGTGTTGCGGCGGTCATGAATCTATTCAACAAACGGGCTTTCACCGCGAATGACTATATTCGAATCCCTGATGTTCCTCGCGGACTAATTGTACAATGGGGGCTGGTAACTTCAGGGGACAGCGGTGATGCCCCATGGATTTACCCGACGCCGTTCCCAAATACACGACTGGGCGTGTGGGGGATATTTCACCGTCTTGGCGTCGCAGGTACGGATTTTCCGACTATCTCGTTCAACAACATTTCAGACCCCACGCCGAAGACTCTGACAAATTTTCACTTGCGCGCTAATAGCGTAGCGGGTGCCTTTTCAGCATTTGTATTCGCAATAGGAAACTAAGATGACTACTGCTTATTTTTCAACATCATTGAAATCATTCATTCCTACAACATGGAAAGAGGATGGAACTTACACCGAGGATTCGTGGCCTGTTGATGCAGTTTTGGCGACAGACGAGGAAGTCGCGATGTTCTGGAAACAGACGCCGCCAAAGGGGAAAATGCTAGGCGTCATAGCTGGACGTTCTGAGTGGGTAGATGTACCACCGTCGCCAGCCCTTACAGCGGATGAACTGGCAGCAAAGGCTCGCAGTTATCGCGATGCTTTTATTATTGCGACCGACCCGATGATGGTCAGTGATTATTGTATCGACGATACCCCACTAACCCAAGCCCAACGTACCGAGCTAACAGCAATCCGCTCTGATTATCGTGCATGGCCAACAAGGGAAAACTGGCCGTTGATTGATTTACCAGAACTGCCACAATGGCTTTTAATTGAAGCTGTCAATCAAGGTTATCGAGTACCTGATTGGCCGGTCGTAAAATAGTGCCAGTGCTCTAAGCCGGGCTTAATAGCCCGGCCTATTCATATTGACTCTACTGAGTAACAGCTATGAGTTCAGTTCTCAGCCACAACTGGCTCGTTAGCGACCCCATTTCATGTTAAATTCGCTATCTTGGGCCATTGCGTTGCATAAGTGCCTTGATTACAGGCGAATCACGGGAATCTAGGTATCAGTATGTTTACATATAAAGAAATATCAGCGCTGAACGAACTGGAATTGATCGTTTATAATTACATCATAAAAAACACTGATAAAGTGATGTATATGACCATCAGAGAACTGGCTGATGCAGCGGGTGTTTCTACTACCACGGTTTTACGATTCTGCAAAAAAATGAATTGTGATGGTTATTCTGAATTCCGGGTGCGGTTTAAATTATATGTAGAGCATGACGAAAAACCACCGGTTAGTTTTGGTATCAGTGAGATAATTAGCTATTTTAAAAGTATTAATAATAGCGAGTTTGATGACTTATTGGATATGGCTGCGGCACAAATAGCCGCCACGCGCCGAATTATTTTTGTGGGTATAGGAACCTCTGGGGCGTTAGGGAAATACAGCGCGCGTTTCTTCTCGAATATTGGCAAGTTTAGTACTTATATTGACGATCCCTATTATCCTATCAACAGCGATATGTATCAGGATGCTATTGCTATCATATTTTCCGTCTCGGGTGAAACCGAAGAGATTATCCGTATTGCTAATCAGTTCAGTTTACATAATTGTAAAATAATCAGCCTGACAAACAGTGATAACTCAACGCTGGCCAAAATGGCCGACCTTAATATCTCCTATCATATGCCACCTATTGTATTGGAAGGGCATTATAATATTACCACTCAAATTCCAGTATTATATATAATAGAAACTATTGGTAAAAAACTCCCGCAATTAATTAATAAAAAAGCACCATAAAACACTGTGTTTTTTGAGTGTAACATATTCCGATTCACGATTTTTGTTATATCGTGACTTCGCTTTTCTTTTTGCTAGAATCCAATCTCAATCGGCTACGAATATTAATAATAAGCCAATAACGCTCTGTTTATCTTACGCTCAGTACCCGCGACAGGAGATTAATAATGGCAATAGATTACGCACTGACCGCTCAGGAAATTATCCAATATATTGGCGGTGATAATAATGTGATTAATGTCACACATTGTGCGACCCGTTTACGGTTTATATTGAAAGACAATAAAATTGTCGACAAAGAACGTTTAAATCGTGTTAAAGGGGTCATCACCGTTATTGAAGCGGGTGGGCAAATGCAAGTGGTGATCGGTAATCATGTCGGCGATGCTTATAAACATGTCATCAGCTTGATTAATGTCGATGAAAGTGCCCCGGTTGCTGCACCCAAGGTCGGTATTGTTAGCCGTTTGATGGATATTATCTCCAGCATCTTCGCCCCATTCCTTTACCCGTTAGCCGCCTGCGGTATTTTACAGGGGATTATTTCATTTCTTGCCGCCATTGGCTGGATGGATGCGGCGAGCGGCACCTACCGTATTCTGAATTTTGTTTCCTGGACCGGTTTTACCTTCCTACCCGTGCTGGTGGCCTTTACCGCTGCCAAAAAATTTAATGTTAATCCTTTCACCGCAGTCATTACCGCTTGTGCCCTGATCAGTCCTGATTATATGAATATGCTGACGGCCAATAAAATTACTACGCTGAATTCGGCCGATCCAGCCGTTCAGCAGCTAATGCAAGAAGCACTGAATAATCCGCAAGTGGCCCATATTTTAAACACTATCGCTGGTATTCCCTTATCATCGCCAACCTTGGATTTCTTCGGTATTCCCGTGCAATACCTGAGCTATACCGCCTCGGTTATTCCGATTATTTTGATGGTATGGGCCATGTCTTACGTGCAGCGCTTCTTTGAGCGGATCCTGCCAATGGTGGTGCGCAATCTATTCACCCCAATGTTCTGTATTGCCATCATGGTGCCACTAACGTTATTGGTGTTCGGCCCGGTGGGTAATCTGATCGGCGGTGCGATTGGTGGTGTTTATAACTCTCTTTATAACCTTAGCCCGGCAGTGGCTGGGTTTATGGTCGGCGCTTTCTGGCAGCCGCTGGTCACACTGGGTGTGCATTGGGGGATCACGCCTGTTACCGTTGGTAACTATGCGACGCTGGGTTATGACACCTTTACTGGCTTACAAGCTTCCGCTGTCTTTGCCATGGCGGGCACCATGTTTGGCGTTTACTTAAAAACCCGCAATAGTGAGATGAAGGGTATTTCACTGTCGGCCGGTATCACCGCGTTGTTCGGTATTACCGAACCGGCAATTTATGGTGTGGCACTACGCCTAAAAAAACCGTTCTTATGCAGTTGTGCTGCTGGCGGAATTGGCGGTGCTATCGCAGGGGCATCTAATGCGGTGTCATGGAGTTACTGCTTACCGGGTATTGCGGTATTACCGGTCTTTTTCAAAGAGGGCCATATGGCGCAGTTCCTTGGTTTCTTGCTGTCGATCACGGTAGCGTTCGTGTTGGGCGCACTTTTCACTTGGTTGGTTGGGTTTACTGATGAGCCTGAAAGTGTGCAACAGCAAAACAGCGCTAAAGCATCTGGCGCGCCGATTACTCAGGCGCAAATGAATCGGGGTTAACCGTTTAAATATTCAGGTGGGCCATCCCGCCATTGATTTTCATTTCAAGGGCCTACAGTTGCCCACAGTATTAAGGGAGAAAATAATGTGCCACAAACAATTACCGAAAGATTTCTTATGGGGCGGCGCAGTTGCAGCACACCAGGTTGAAGGCGGCTGGGATAAAGACGGCAAGGGTGTGAGTATCGCCGATGTATTGTCGGGTGGTGCGCATGGAATTGACCGGGTGATGACTGATGGCGTACAGGACGGCTACCGTTATCCTAACCATGAAGCGGTTGATTTTTATGGCCATTACAAACAAGACATTGCGCTGTTTGCTGAGATGGGCTTCAAATGTTTCCGTACTTCTATTGCCTGGACGCGTATCTTCCCGAATGGCGATGAGCAGCAACCCAATGAGGCCGGGTTACAATTTTACGATGATATGTTTGATGAGTTACTGAAACACGGTATCGAACCGGTCATTACTTTATCTCATTTCGAAATGCCCTGGCATCTGGTGAAAGAATACGGTGGTTGGAAAAACCGTCAGGTGGTCGATTTCTTCGTGAAGTTCAGTGAAGTGGTGATGGCGCGTTATAAAAGCAAAGTTAAATACTGGATGACCTTTAACGAGATCAATAATCAGCGCAACTGGAAGTATCCGTTATTTGGTTATTGCTGTTCGGGCGTAGTGTTTACTGAGCAAGAAAATCCAGAGGAAACGCTGTACCAAGTGCTGCATCATCAGTTTGTTGCCAGTGCTAAGGTCGTCAAGCTTGGTCATGCCATTAATCCTGAGTTCAAAATTGGTTGTATGGTGGCGATGGTGCCGTTGTATCCATTCTCCTGCCATCCTGATGACATGATGTATTCAGTAGAAGCTATGCGTGAGCGTTATCTGTTTGGTGACGTCCATATGCGCGGTTACTATCCTTCCTATATTCTAAATGAGTGGGAACGTCGCGGATTCACCATCAAAATGGAAGAGGGTGATCTTGATACTCTGCGTGATGGCTGTGCTGATTATATGGGGCTGAGTTATTACATGAGTAATGCCGTTTCTGCTACTAACCCTGGCAGCGGTAATTCACTTTCTGGCTTTGAAGGCAGCGTGCCAAATCCACACGTTAAAGCGTCAGACTGGGGATGGCAGATTGACCCTGTCGGCTTACGTTATTCACTGAGCGTATTGTACGAGCGCTATCAAAAGCCGCTGTTTATTGTTGAAAATGGTTTTGGCGCGATCGACAAAGTGGCTGCCGACGGTATGGTCCACGATGATTACCGCATTGCTTACCTCAAAGCCCACATTGAGCAAATGAAAAAAGCGGTATTTGAAGATGGTGTTGATTTAATGGGCTATACCCCATGGGGCTGTATTGATTGTGTATCATTCACTACGGGTGAATATAGCAAACGTTATGGCTTTATCTACGTGGATAAAAATGATGATGGCACTGGTACTATGGCGCGTTCACGCAAATTAAGTTTTGACTGGTATAAGCAAGTGATTGCCAGCAATGGTGAAGTGCTCTAAACCCGCGATAACCCCGTAATGTTGGAAAGGCTGATTATAATTTTGGCCTTTCCATTAATTTCCCCTCGCCCCATTTTACCCATCACTTCAGGTGAACAAACGCAGTTTGTTACATTTCTGGTTGATTAAAAAATATATTTAAATTCAGTTAATTAGAGCTTATTCCTCCTGTCTGTAGGATGTGGCTGACATATCCTTAAAAAAAGCTGGGTTATTCTCTTACCCTAAGCGATAACATCATTCTTTGCATGGGATATTCGTCAGGGTTAATTCAGTTTTTTTGTGTAAAAAGGATTAGAAATGAAAGGGCAGTTATTAGTTGCAGCGCTGTTGGCCGCCAGTTTTTCAGTCTGTGCGGCGGAACATGCTCATTGGGGATATGAAGGTCAGGAAGATCCTGCCCATTGGGGAAAGCTCTCACCGGATTTCTCACTGTGCGAAACAGGTAAAAATCAGTCGCCGGTTAATATTCACGGAGCATTGAAAACCCATCACAGTCAACTCGAGTTGGCTTTCCAACCAGGTAAACAGCAAATCGTGAATAACGGCCATACGATTCAGGTGAATGTCAGCACTGGCAATACCCTGAAACTGGACGGCGATACTTTCACATTACAGCAATTCCATTTCCATACCCCAAGTGAAAATGAGATTGATGGCAAACAGTTTCCGTTAGAAGCTCATTTTGTTTATAAAGATAAAGATGGGGCACTGGCTGTGCTCGCACTCATGTTCCAGCAGGGGGATGCAAATCCACAACTGGCACAGGCTTGGCAGCAAATGCCAACGGCGATTGACCAAATGGCGATATTAAATAAGCCTCTTGATATCAAAGCATTGCTACCCAAAAAGTTTGATTTTTATCGCTTTAGTGGCTCACTAACCACACCACCTTGCTCTGAAGGTGTCAGTTGGATGGTGCTTGAGCAGCCTGCGAGCGCTTCTGCTGAACAAATTAATCAATTCCGCTCTGTGGTTCATCATACGAATAATCGCCCTGTACAGCCACTTAATGGCCGAGTCATTATCGATTAAAACTACGTATGAGTCGCACTATCCTGTCTTCTGGCAGGTAGTGCGCGTGGCTTTTTGCCGTCTGGTTATTTTACACCATAGCCACATCAGTCAAATCCCACAAACAAAAAAACCAACCCTAACGGATTGGTTTTCTTGAGGTATTTTGGTCGGCATGAGAGGATTTGAACCTCCGACCCCCGACACCCCATGACGGTGCGCTACCAAGCTGCGCTACATGCCGATGCTATGACGGTTATACTACATTTTACCGTTATTAATGCAAGACTTGGCAAAACGTTCGCTTGTTTTTTGAGCGCACCAATGCCTGTTTTTAGAGCTAGTTCGCAATAAAACGTTTTATATCCGTCAACACTTGCAGCAGTAATGGAAGCTGAGGCTTTTCATTTTTGATTTCATTGCCTTGCTCATCATAGGCGCGGTATTCACCGTTATTATCTAATACAACGGTTTGTGTTGGCGTAGTAATAACTAACATGCCATTGTCACCGGTTGCCACCCAGTTATTATTGCGCTGTGCGGCGAATAAATCTTCCCCTTGCGAATAATCCTCAGGCGCTGTTTTGACGTGTAACAAACGTTGCATTAGCGTTGTCATGATATCTTCATGGTTGGTCAGTTTATTCACGGCCTGCGCTGGCGTGCCTGGCCAATGAACCACTAATGGCACTTGCAGTTGTTGGCGATTAAAGCTGCTGCTTGCACCCCAGGTATCATTGCCGCTGTCATTAAATTCAACACCATGGGCTGCAGTAATAATAACTACGGTTTTATCGAGCTGACCGCGCTGTTTCAGTGTATCCAGAATAGTCGCAATCTGTTGATCTACATCTTTTGCGCCTGCCTGGTAGTGACGGATAAAGTCAGTCGGTAACGCAACCTTCTGCCCGATTACCGGGTCTTGTGCTTCAACTGCCCCGTTGAGGTTAATGTATGAGAACCATGGTGCATTATTGTTGAGCGTGGACAGCCATTGCTGCCACTGTGCCGTGGTTTCGCTATCCGGTTGCACTGCGGGAGTTGGTAATGTGAAATCAGCTAACAGTGCCTGGCGGTAGAGTGGTGACTCAAAACCATCGGATGAGAACAGACCAAACTGATAACCCTGCGCGCTTAATGCTGTAACAAACGCTGAGGGTTCGCGCGCGGAGAGAATACCGTCTAAATAAGTAGGCGAAATGCCATAAAACAGGCCAAATAAGCCCGTATCCTGACGGTTGCCTGAACTGTAGTGGCTGTCAAACTGAATGTTGGAACGGCCAAATTCGGCCAGGGTAGGCATGTCTTTTTGCAGGCTACTGGCACGAATACCATCAACCACAATAAGCAACAAATTATAACCACTGCCTTTATCGCTGAAGGTAATTGGGTTGAGTGGATATTCAACCGCCAGTGCATCTGGATTACCTTGTTCCACCAGGCGACGCTGATATTCCTGCTGATCGAGCAGGCCGTGTTTCTCAAGGAACTTACGGGCGGTCATCGGGTAAGAGAGTGGCAGGTTTGCGCGTTGCATACTGATTGGGCGATAAAAATTGGCATCGGCCCAAATATAAATCAGATGAGAGGCAAAGAACGCAGAAATAAACACCGCCACCAACGGCTTAACAAAGCGTTGCCGGTTAAGGCTGCGTAGTTTTTGCCAGGCCCAAGTGCCGAAAAGCATCTCGACCAGGAAAATGACAGGCACGGCAATAAACATTAATTGCCAATCACGCGCCAGCTCGGTCTGGTCTGGGTTAACCACCAATTCCCATACCACCGAGTTAAGGTGTAAATGGAAACGGGTGAAAACTTCGGTATCAACCAACAGCAGAGTCAGGCCGGCAGTGGCAAAGGCGGCGGAAAGGAAACGGAGTAGTCGCTGCGACATCACCACAAAGGTGAGTGGGAAGATCACCAACAAATAAGCAGCAAAAACGATAAAACTAAAGTGCCCGAGCCAACTGACGAGGGCATAGATACGGCCAACCAGCGATGAGGGCCAATCGGAGACAAACAGATAGCGGCTACCCAGCACCAGGCTAAACAGGATATTAAACAGGGCGAACCAGTGCCCCCAGCTGATCATCTGGGAGACTTTTTCACGATAGCGCTGACGATTTGTCACCATATTGAGATTGCAGTCTTGGCCGATAAATTAATGAGCTTTATCTTCACTTATCGAAGCTTGAAGAGCTTCAGCGAAAGAACGTGCCAATACTTTGCGCTGCGCTGGGGCCACGCTAGTATTGATCAAATTTGTTACCATATTCCCCAACACCATCAAAGAAAGATTGGTGGGAGTACGGTTTTTTTCCATTACGCTGACCAATTCTGACAGCAGTTTTTCGACTTGTTCGTCGCTATAACGGGATGATTGTGCCATAAAAAGTGTGCTCAATACCTGACAAAGTCCCACATCTTACCGTATAGAGACACGCTTTTCCGCTATTTTATAGCATTAAGAATCATTAGCCATTAATTGAGGGGCGCGAATGCTTTAGGGTTGCAGCTCTCAGGCATCAGTGATTGAATACGCCCCTAGCCAAAAGGAGTATTTATCATGAGTCTGGATATTGACCAGATAGCCTTACATCAGCTTATCAAGCGTGATGAACAAACGCTTGATGTGGTGTTGCGCGATTCTCTGTTACCTGCCAATGCTGTAGTTGAAGAAATGATGGCCGAACTGCATCGTGTTTACAGCGCCAAAAGCAAAGCTTACGGGCTGTTTAATGAGCAGAGCGAGCTGGCTGAAGCGCTGAAACGAAGCCGTAAGGGTGATGAAGACTTCCTCAGTTTTAGCCGTGCTGCCACCGGGCGTTTACGTGATGAGTTAGCCAAATATCCGTTTGCCGAAGGCGGTGTGGTGCTGTTTTGCCAATATCGTTATCTGGCGGTGGAGTATCTGCTTATCTCGGTACTGAGCAGTTGTAATAGTATGCGAGTGAATGAGCAACTTGATCTCAGTACCACTCATTATCTCGATATTAACCGTGCTGATATTGTCGCCCGTATCGATTTAACCGAATGGGAAAATAATCCAGAATCCACGCGTTACCTTACGTTCTTGAAAGGGCGGGTAGGGCGCAAAGTGTCCGACTTCTTTATGGATTTCCTCTCTGCAGCAGAGGGGCTGGACACCAAAGCACAAAATCGGGGCTTATTACAGGCGGTTGATGATTACTGCGCGGATGCTGAACTTGGCAAAAATGAGCGCCAGGCATACCGTCAGCAGGTTTATAGCTATTGTAATGAGCAGTTACAAGCCGGTGAAGAGATTGCGTTGCAGGCGCTTTCTCAAGAGCTACCAACGCTGGGTGAGAAAGATTTTCAGCAATTCTCGGCTGAACAGGGTTATGCGTTAGAAGAGAGTTTCCCAGCAGATCGCGGTACTTTGCGCCAGTTAACCAAATTTGCTGGCAGTGGGGGGGGGGTGAGTATCAATTTTGATGCATTGTTGCTGGGTGAGCGTATTTTTTGGGATGCCGCGACAGATACGTTGACTATTAAAGGCACTCCACCCAATCTGCGTGATCAGTTACAGCGTAATTCAGGCAAAAAGTAACGGTTACCACCGTGACGATAGCCAATAAAAAACGCCGCATAAGCGGCGTTTTTTATTTCGGCGTCCCGAATATCGAAAGCGACGCGATTAAACGCGAACGAAGTCGATATGAGTCAGTTTTGGCTTGAAAGCGTGACGCTGAACAGCCTGTACTTTAACTTTGGTTTCTTTACCGTCAACAACCAGAGTCAGTACGGAATCATAAAAGCCCGGTTTCAATTCAAGGTTCTTGGTGGTGTCATGGTCAAGAGCAATAGAGATAGCTGCTTCAGAACCACCGTAAATGATTGCCGGAAATTTATTTGCTGCACGCAGGCGGCGGCTCGCACCCTTACCCTGGTCGTTACGTACTTCTACATTGATAGTGGTCATTTTGTTTTCTCTTAAAGAAAATTTACCCTGCTACAGGCGACCCAGCAACAGGTTCGATACTCGGCTTTGATTGGGTAAACCCAGAGCAAAGCGGGCGGCATTCTAGCGAAATATCGACCAGACAGCAAATAAAACTGCGAAAATCTCAGGCTAAATGCGGCTCAGGCAAGGGAGTCAGCCCGCCGGAAACGGCCCTGATAATCAAATATCTTTTCTCTAATTTGCCACCATTGCCCACGACGGCGGGCCACGACAAAATCGGGATAACGTAACAGGGCTTGTTGCGCGATGATATCGGCCGCCGTTTGCCATTTCAGCGCCACACCGGGTGCCCGTTGGTGTGGACGCAGGAAAATTTGTTCAAATGCCATACGTTGCGCGGCGGTGGTTAAGCGAAAACGTTCGCTGGTATTAGTGCCGTCTTCGTCGTAGTAGGTGATTTTCAGCCACTCACCCTTTGCGTCATGGCCCGTCTCCAGACTCATACCGCCACAACGCAGCACCAGGGCATCTTTTAATTTTAACGCGGCTTTCAGCATATCATCGGGATCGACCAGAACCTCCTGGCACTGGTGACAACGGCGGGCGGCAATGTCATTTTCCGCCCCACAATGCGGGCAGCACTTAAAGCGAAAGCGATAATCACATTGCGCCCGCACGCCTTGTTGGTCCTCAAACCACCCCTGACAGCGGCGACCATAGTGTTCAATAATGTCACCCGACTCGGTACATTTTCCCCAGAAGATATTGGCAAAGCCGCAATCTGGGCAAAATACCTGAACCGGCTGACTGCCACTATGCGGCTTGCTGGTACCCACTTCAGGGGTAAAAAGGTCATGGGGATTGCCAGCGTAATCCAGAATCAGGCAATCTTCTTTACCCGGTGATAACCGCAAACCTCGGCCGACTATCTGTTGATACAAACTGACCGATTCCGTGGGGCGAAGAATGGCAATCAGATCAACATGGGGGGCATCAAAGCCAGTGGTTAACACCGCCACATTAACCAAATAGCGCAGTTGCTGCTGCTTAAAGGCAGTGATTAACGTATCGCGCTCATTAGGCGGGGTAGTGGCGCTCACCAGTGCAGCCTCGTCTTTTGGCAGCAAGCCATACACCTCTTTGGCATGTTCAACTGTCGCGGCAAAAATCATTACCCCGCGACGTTGAGCGGCATATTCAATTATCTGGTTAACAATATGCGGAGTAATTCGTTGCTGCTGCTTAAGTTCACGGTCTAAATCTGCTTCTCGGAACAGGCCGCTACTGTTGCTGGTCAGGCGACTGAAATCATACTGTACCACGGGCATATCCAACCGCTCTGGGGGGACCAGAAAACCGTGCTTGATCATGTAGCGCAAGGGTAATTCATAAATACAATCGCGAAAAAGGGACTTTTCATCACCACGGGTAATACCGTGATAATGGAATTGATAAATCCAGCCTTTTCCCAATCGGTAAGGTGTGGCGGTCAATCCCAGCAAGCGCAGTCGGGGGTTGGTGGTACGTAAATGCTGAATAATTTGCTGATACTGGCTGTCATCGTCATCACTGATACGATGGCATTCATCAATAATCAGTAGTGAAAAGGCACTATCAAACAGGGGCAGGTTTCGTGCCACTGACTGCACACTGCCAAACACTACTTTTCCTGCGCTTTGGCGTTGCTGCAAGCCAGCGGCGAAAATATCAGCCTCTAAATCGTAGGCGCAATATTTGGCGTGATTCTGTGCTACCAACTCTTTGACATGAGCCAGCACCAGAACGCGCCCGCGAGCCAGTTTCGCCAATTCGGCGATCACCAGACTTTTGCCTGCCCCGGTGGGTAGAACAATCAACGCAGGCTCACTGTGGCGGCGAAAATGGGCAAGAGTGGCATCGACAGCCTCTTGCTGATAGGGGCGCAGTGTAAATGCCATTAGTGCACCAGCCCGATGGTTTTCAACCCATTCTCCCCGCAACCCTTTTCCGCGCGTATGCGTGACATTTCTCTCTCTTTATAATGAAAAACTTTTGACTATTATGCCTGTCGGAGGCTGTTGGCGCGAGGCCCCAAGTTAGCACTGATGGGGTGGCGTGATAGACGCGGCGCACTCTGGGGGTAAGTTGTTTCTCAATAACAACTTTTTACGTAACTGTTCCTAGGATGATATGGCAACCGCCGCTATACTGATGAATCTGGTAGGCAGCAAATGATTTTCTCCCAACTGCTTCATTCATTTCACACCGTATCATGAGCATCCTGCTGTCGTTGGCGGGTGTGATTGCGGGTATCGTGCCCGTCAGCGGTACGACAAGACAACAGGCAAAGTAGATTCAATGCGATTGGACAAGTTTTTATCTCAGCAATTAGGTGTCAGCCGGGCGTTAGTCGCGCGCGAGCTGCGGGCAAAACGAGTCACTATTGATGGCGAAGTGGTCAAAAGTGGTGCGATTAAGCTGACATCGGAACAAGACGTGAGATTTGATGGCAACCCATTACAACAAACCGTTGGCCCACGTTATTTCATGCTGAACAAACCGCAGGGTTATGTGTGTTCGACAGAAGACCCAGATCACCCGACCGTGCTGTATTTCCTTGATGAGCCAGTGGCATACAAACTCCATGCCGCCGGGCGTTTGGACATCGATACCACCGGATTGGTACTGATGACCGACGATGGTCAGTGGTCGCATCGGATCACCTCACCGCGCCATCATTGTGAAAAGACCTATCTGGTGACGCTGGAACACCCATTGGCTGATGATACCGCGCAACAATTTACTGATGGTGTACAGTTGCATAATGAAAAATCTCTCACCAAACCGGCTCAACTTGAGGTTATAGAGCCTCAGTTGGTGCGTTTAACCCTCAGTGAAGGGCGTTATCATCAGGTAAAACGGATGTTCGCGGCGGTGGGAAATCGGGTTATAGAGCTGCATCGTGAGCGAATTGGCGACATTAAACTTGATGACGATTTGGCGCCAGGCGAGTACCGCCCGTTAACCACAGAAGAGATTGCCAGTGTCGGCGCGCCTCATCTGTAATTGATTTTCTATTACAGCGCGGGCTGTCTTGCCGTTGATATTACACTAAATAATTCGAGTTGCAGGAAGGCGGCAAGCGATAGAGTCCCGATGAGTTGACGGGAGTCAATGATTCGGGTGAAAGAGCGTAGCCAACGCACATGCGGCTTGAAGTATGACGGGTATAACCCGCGGTAGGTTATTGAAGGAGTTGTTGAACGTGCATGCCAGTACCCAAAATGAAGAGAAGAACCGGACATCCCACGTTGGCTTGATCTTTATCCTCGGTTTGTTATCGATGCTGATGCCTTTGGCAATTGATATGTATCTGCCGAGTATGCCGATTATTGCACAGGAGTTTGGCGTAGAGAGTGGTGCGGTGCAGATGACTCTAAGCGCCTATGTGCTGGGGTTTGCCATCGGACAAATGTTCTATGGGCCAATGGCTGATAGCCTCGGGCGCAAGCCGGTTATCTTTTGGGGTACGCTAATATTTGCGCTCGCGGGTATGGCTTGTGCCATGGCGCAATCAATCGAACAACTGATTAACTTGCGTTTCCTGCATGGTTTGTCTGCCGCCGCCGCGAGTGTGGTGATTAATGCATTGATGCGCGATATGTTCACTAAAGATGACTTCTCTCGCATGATGTCTTTTGTAGTGTTGGTTATGACCATCGCACCCTTGCTGGCACCGATTATCGGTGGTGCATTGTTGGTATGGTTTAGCTGGCACGCCATCTTCTGGACCATGGCGGGTGCTGCATTGGTCGGCGCGATTTTGGTTGCACTGTTTATTAAAGAAAGCTTGCCGCGAGAGAAACGGCAACGATTCCATTTGCGCACCACTATTGGCAATTTTGCCACGTTATTCCGCCATAAGCGGGTACTGAGCTATATGTTAGCGAGCGGTTTCTCTTTTGCTGGGATGTTCTCATTCCTCAGTGCCGGTCCCTTTGTTTATATCGATTTAAACGGCGTTTCTCCACAAAACTTTGGCTATTATTTTGCGCTGAATATTGTCTTCTTGTTCTTGATGACCTTGATTAATAGCCGCAATGTACGCCGCTTCGGAGCGCTTAAAATGTTCCGATTTGGCATGCTAGTGCAATTTGTTATGGGGATCTGGTTGCTGGTGGTTTGCGCCACTGGGATGGGGTTCTGGGCGTTGGTATTGGGTGTAGCGGCTTATGTCGGTTGCATCGCCATGATCACCTCGAATGCGATGGCGGTTATTTTGGATGATTTCCCACATATGGCCGGTACTGCGTCTTCTCTGGCAGGGACCCTACGCTTTGGTATTGGTGCGGTGGTAGGAACGCTGTTGTCGATGGCGCCATCCCGCAGTGCCTGGCCAATGGTAAGCTCAATGGCATTTTGTATAATTGTGGCCATGTTGTTGTATCTTTATGCCAGTCGCCCACATAAGGATGCGGTGAAATAACTATCGTCGTAATAACTATCGCCGTAATCCTTATCAAGGCTAAGTTGCTGGGGCTTATCAGTTAATGGTTATTGCAAGAAGGTGAGGGGGCGTCTTAGGGCGTTCCCTTCACTGACATTATTTATCCTCAATGTACTCATTATTTATTTATTCAATTATTTTCCTCGTCGACTCATTTATTCCCGTCAATATCGCCCGAATTGCCACTTAAAAATGCGCGGTTCTTGCGTTCAATCAATATAATAAGCATGCATATCATTATTTATTGCATAGTTATGATTGGCACCATATTGTTAACTTTTTGAGCGAACATATAAAAAATCGCAAATTGTTATTGAAGCGTTTTTATCAGATATTTCTGTCAGTCGAATAGTTACGTATGTTAGTAAATTTATATATTTATCAATTGATTAATTTCATTTTGAGCTATAGAGATAACATGTGATTGTTCATCAAATGTAAAAATTTCGCGAGCAATAAGTAATGGGTTTGCAAGAAAAATGGTTGAGATGGTCGCCATAAAGGTATAAATATAACGAAAAATGGGATCTAAATCTCAAACCGGTGGTTTCAGTCTGGATATGCAGGGCTGACACACGATTAAAAAAACAACACAAAAATGGCTTTGTTGGTTTTAAGTTTCTAAATTGTTATCAATGTTGTGTTTTGATGAGGGGTGAATCAGGCACAATGCCAACTTAGCGGCTATAACTTTAGTGAGTGTGAGTCATTGTGGTGCTTTTGTAATTTTTGAATTTTTATTTTTACTAGGAAAAACACGTGAATAATATCCAACTTTCGGTAGTACATCGTCTGCCGCAAAGTTACCGTTGGTTATCAGGTTTTATCGGGGTCAAAGTTGAACCGATACCACTGACGGCGATAGACGATAGCAATAATGATCTTATGGGGCTGAAGTTACTCAGCCACGATGGCAGCCATGCGCAGATTATCATGCAGCGGCTCCACCTCTCTCTACAAGAGATACAAGTGGATTCCGCGATAGTCGAATGGGAAGGCGAGCCTTGTCTATTTGTTCACACTCAGGATGAGAGTGCTACTATGTGTCGCCTGAAAGATGTCGGTGTCGCCATTGCCGAAACCCTGACCGCCTTGTACCCCTTCTAATTAGCTATTGCGCGTTGGTCGGTGTCATGGCGCTTGGGTATGCCCCGCACCAGACCTCAATCTGACGTATCCGCAAATTGTAGCAACTGCTGTGTATACTGCTGTTGGGGCGCGGCAAATATGGCCTGACAGTCACCTTGTTCTACTACCTCGCCTTGTCTTAATACAATCACCTGATGGCAGAGTGATCGCACTACCTGTAAGTCATGACTGATAAACAGATAGCTGAGCTGATAACGCTGCTGAAGGGATTTCAGCAAAGCCAGAATTTGGGCCTGTACCGACTTATCCAATGAAGAGGTCGGTTCATCAAGAATCAGTAACTGCGGTTGCAAGATCAACGCACGGGCAATGGCAATGCGCTGGCGCTGGCCACCAGAAAACTCGGTTGGATAACGATAACGGGTGACCGGATCTAATCCCACTTCTTCCATCGCTTTAATCACCCGTTGTTCACGATGTACCGCACTGAGTCTTTGATGAACTTCCAGCCCTTCGGCGATTATCTGCTGCACATTCAGGCGTGGGTTTAGCGCTGAGTAGGGATCCTGGAATACCACCTGAATTCGGCTGCGATAGGGCAGCATCTGTTTAGGGGTAAACTTGTGTAATGGCTGCCCGCTAAACCAAATCTCACCTTTTGAGGGTAACAAGCGCAGCAATGCCAGCCCTGAGGTGCTTTTCCCTGAGCCTGATTCACCCACCAAACCAAGGCTCTCACCGGGATTCAGGGTGAAATTAAGATCGTGCAAAGCATAATGGTAATCAACGGTACGTCGTAATAAACCACGTTTAATAGGAAACGCCACCTGTAGACCTTTTACTTCAAGCAGGGGTTTTAGACCCGGCGTGAGGGGCAGTGGGTCACCTTGTGGTTCGGCGTCTAATAATTGGCGGGTGTAGGGGTGCTGTGGGGTACTAAACAGCGCCTGACGGCTATTCTGCTCCACCTTGCGGCCTTCGCGCATCACTGCCACGTTATCTGCCAACCGGCGCACGATATTCAGGTTATGGGTGATAAATAGCAAGCTCATGCCCATCTCTTGCTTTAACTCTTTCAGCAAACTCAAAATCTGGGCTTGCACCGAAACATCCAGCGCAGTGGTAGGTTCATCGGCAATCAGTAATTTAGGTTGGGTCAATACCGCCATCGCAATCATCACCCGCTGGCGTTCTCCGCCGGAAAGTTGATGAGGGAAATCGCCCAAACGCCCTTTGGCATTACGAATACCCACCCGGTCGAGACATTGAATAATCTCAACTCTGGCCGCCTCCCGGCGCATACCGCGGTGCAGTGACAACACTTCTGCCAACTGTTTTTCAATGGTATGCAGTGGGTTGAGTGACACCATAGGTTCTTGGAAAATCATTGAAATCTGA
This sequence comes from Yersinia sp. 2541 StPb PI, assembly GCF_052217145.1. NCBI lineage: Bacteria > Pseudomonadati > Pseudomonadota > Gammaproteobacteria > Enterobacterales > Yersiniaceae > Yersinia > Yersinia sp. 2541 StPb PI. The sequence goes on from NZ_JAZGQB010000001.1 coordinate 1,627,314, forward strand.
TTGCCGCGCACTTTTCGCAGCGTCGGTTCATCGGCATGCAGCAGAGATTGCCCGGCAAACAGAATATCACCGCCCGGGTAGACCACCGGTGGTGAAGGCAGTAAACGCAATATTGATAACGCGGTGACACTCTTGCCCGAACCCGATTCCCCGACCAGTGCCAGTGTCTCACCAGCATTGATTTGCAATGACAGCTCGCTGACCACCTCGCGATCAATATTCGCCTGGCGAAATGCAACACTGAGATTTTGAATATCCAGAAGTGGTGAAGTCGCCATATCAGTACACCTTACTTGGGTCAAAGGCGTCACGTACTGCTTCGCCGATAAAGATCAACAGAGATAACAGCACTGCCAATACCAGGAATGCGGTGATGCCAAGCCAGGGAGCCTGAAGGTTATTTTTACCTTCTAATAACAGACCGCCTAATGACGGTGACCCCATCGGCAGGCCAAAACCGAGAAAATCCAGTGAGGTTAGTGTGGTTATCGAACCGCACAGGATAAAGGGCAGGAAGGTTAGTGTTGCCACCATGGCATTGGGCAACATATGGCGCGACATAATGACTCGATCACCTACTCCCATAGCTCGTGCTGCACGGATATAGTCATAATTTCGGGTACGTAGAAATTCTGCTCGCACCACACCCACTAATCCCATCCAGCCAAACAGCACGGTGATGGCTAACAGCCACCAGAAGTTGGGTTGGACGATGCTGGACAGTAGAATCACTAAAAATAGTGTCGGCATCCCCGACCACACCTCGATAAATCGTTGCCCCCACAAGTCAATTTTGCCGCCGTAATAACCTTGTACCGCGCCAGCACAGATACCAATTACGCTGGAGAACAGGGTTAATGTCAGGCCGAATAACAGCGAGATACGGAAACCATAGATGACTTTGGCTAAGACATCGCCGCCAGTACTGTCGGTGCCCAGCAAGTTGGTCCGGCTAGGTGGCGAAGGGAAAGGGACATCAGTCGCAAAATTGATGGTGTTATTGCTAAAACGTATGGGTGCCCAGATGGCCCAGCCATTGTCATTAATCCGGCTAATCACATAAGGGTCTTGATAATCTGCCGCCGTGGTTAAAATCCCACCAAAAGTGGATTCGCTGTAATTAACCATAAAAGGCATATAAATTCGGCCCTGATAGTTCACCAGCAGCGGTTTGTCATTGGCGATCAGTTCGGCAAACAGACTGATAATAAACAGTGTCAGGAAGATCCACAGTGACCAGTAGCCACGGCGATTATTGCGAAAACGCGCCCAGCGGGCCTGATTAATAGCACTTAGCCGTATCATTATTGGCGGCCCTCAAAATCAATCCGTGGATCAACCAGGGTGTAGGTGATATCACTGAGGATATTCAGCAGTAAACCAATCAGGGTGAAAATATAAAGAGTGCCAAACATCACTGGGTAATCACGCTGCAAAGTGGCGTCATAACCCAATAGCCCTAAACCATTAAGTGAAAACATCACTTCAATCAACAGCGACCCGGTGAAAAACATGCTGATAAAGGTGGCAGGGAAGCCAGCGATAACCAACAACATGGCGTTGCGAAAGACATGGCGATACAGAATTTTTTCTTCGGGTAACCCTTTAGCGCGCGCAGTCACCACATATTGCTTGCGGATTTCGTCAAGGAACGAGTTCTTGGTCAGCATCGTCAGCGTGGCGAAGCCGCCAATGACGGTAGCCAATACCGGTAAAGTGATATGCCACAAATAGTCGGTTATTTTGCCGTACCACGGCAGGGTATCAAAGTTACTGGAAACCAGCCCCCGTAGTGGGAATAGATCGAAATAACTGCCGCCGGAAAACAACACCACCAGTAAAATCGCAAACAGAAACGAAGGAATGGCATACCCGATTATAATGAGAGTACTGCTCCAGGTATCAAAAGCTGATCCATTGCGCACCGCCTTTTTAATGCCTAATGGAATAGAAACCAGATAAATAATCAGCGTGCTCCATAGCCCAAGTGAAATAGAGACCGGCAGGCTATGTTTCACTAACGACATTACCGATTCACCCCGGAACAGGCTGTCGCCAAAATCAAAGCGGACATAGCTCCATAGCATATCGAAATAGCGCTGGTGCAGCGGCTTGTCAAAACCAAAGCGTTGTTTGATTTCGGCAATAACTTCTGGGTCTAACCCGCGTGAACCGCGATAGTTGCTATCACCCACTTGTGCCGCATTGAGGCCGACTTTAGCCCCCCCCAGCCCACCATCACCGCCACCGGCGGTAAATCCACTGGAGTGACCCAATTCAATATTGGCAATCGCCTGATCAACTGGCCCACCCGGTGCAATTTGCACAATAAAAAAGTTGATGGTAATGATTGCCCACAGCGTGGGAATAACCAGCAATAGTCGCCGTAATAGATATCCACCCACAGCAGCCCCCTAGTGACGTTCTGTTGGCAGACGAGCTGCCTTGTTGACATCAAACCACCAGCTATCAAACCCAAGCGAATAGGTGGGGCGGTCTGCCGGCATCGAGAATTTATCCCAATAGGCAAAGCGGGCATGGTTGGAGTACCACATCGGAATCATCAGATAGTTCCAGGTCAATACCCTATCAAGTGCCCGGCCAAGGGACTGTAATGCCTCTGGCTGATCCTGATGTTTGATAATCTCTGCGATCAATTGGTCAATAGCCGGATCTTTAATCCCGGAGGAGTTATAACTGGAATCGATATAAGCCGAGCTCCACCAAATTTGCAGATTTGGGCTAGGGTAGGGGAAGGCACTGTAAACCGTCGGGATCATATCGTAATCCCGACTGCGCAGGCGGTTAACAAACTGGGAGCTGTCAACCTCGCGGATATTCATGGTAATGCCCAAACGCTGCAAATTATGTTTAAACGGTTGAACATATTGGAAGTTACTGCCACTGAGTAACAGCAATTCAAAAACAAAAGGCTTACCGGTTTTGCTGTTAACCAATTGCTGATTTTTCACTTCCCAGCCTGCTTCGCTGAGCAATTCCCGTGCTTTTAACAGATTATCCCGTGAGTCGCCGCTGCCATCAGTTTGTGGCGGCTGATAAATCTGTGTGAACACCTCTGGTGGTACTTTGCCCTTCAACGGACCCAGCCAAGCCAGTTCGGCACTATCTGGATAACCTTTTGCCGCATATTCAGTATTTTGGAAGAAACTATTGGTGCGTTGATAACTATTGAAATAGAAGGCTTTATTCATCCAGTCAAAGTCAAAAGCTAACGTCAGTGCCTGGCGAACTCGTCGATCGCTAAAAATCGGGCGCTGAACGTTAAATGCCAGCCATCGGGTATTTTGTGCTGAGTTGTCGACAATATCCTGCTTGGCGATATAATTTTTCGCAAAATTACCCCCGACATATTGTGTCGCCCAACTCTTCGGTGAGGTTTCCTCACGGAAATCGAATGCACCGGCTTTAAAGGCTTCCAATGCGACTTTATCATCCAGATAGTAGTCGTAGCGGATGGTATCAAAATTATATTGGCCACGGTTAACCGGCAGATTGGCTGCCCAGTAATCTCTCACCCGTTCATAGGTAATAAACTGGCCCATCTTATATTTGCCGATGCGATAAGGGCCGCTGCCAACGGGGGGCTTGCTCAGCGGATCACTCAGTTTATGGTTTTGCCAGAAATGAGCAGGCATCACCGGTAAGCCAAACAAACCTAACATTTTATCTTTATTCGGTTCCGGGAATTCAAAACGCACTGTCAGCCGGGAAATGGCTTTTACCTGTACGCCTTTATAAATAATGCGAAATTGTGGCACACCTTCGGTCATAAATTTATTGAAGGTGAAGGCGACATCCTGTGCGGTAATAGGGGTGTTATCATGAAAACGGGCACGTGGATTTATATCAACTTCAATCCAGTGTAAGTCAGGCGCAAAACGTGCGGACTCGGCAATTAATGGATAGTAGCTGCCAATCTCATCGTCTGAGGTACCAAATAGTGAGTCATACAGCCGTTCAGTGCGTATCGCCGGGTTACCGCGCAATGCATAACGGTTAAAGTTATCAAAGGTACCAATGGCCGATAGCGTGATATCCCCACCCTTCGGGGCGGCTGGATTGACGTAATCAAAATGGCTGAAATCGGATGAATACTTAGGTTCACCCAGTATGGCAAAAGAGACGCCTTCTTTGATGGTTTCAGCCTGTAGGCCAAAACTCAGGGCTGAAAGTACCAAGGCAGCAAATAGGCGTGGCAACATATTGGCGGTAAGCTCCTGCGTTTCATTCTGATAATAATAATCTTAAACGAAATTACCAGTTTGCAGGGGATTAAAGCAAACATTAAGCCAAATAACTTACTCGAATCAGCTCATTCGAGCTGTGTATGCGCAGTCAGGCCGCAACGTCAATTACTTTGAATATGTTTTTTTGTTACTATTTTTTATTATAAAATATGACGAGATCTTTAACAGATAATGGTTTGCTGAGTAAGTAACCTTGTAAGTAGTTTACGCCATGATGTGCCAAATACTGGAGCTGTTGCTCTGTTTCAACACCTTCAGCGACGGTTTCAATATTGAGTTTATTTGCCAGCATCAGTACTGCGTCTAATACCGGTGCTGCTACGGTATTAATGCCGATGGTGCTGACAAAACCACGATCAATTTTAATATAATCTAAAGTAAAACGTTCTAAATAGATCAGGGCGCTATGACCGGTACCAAAATCATCGACAGCAATTTGTATCCCCTGAGAACGCAGCCAGGCAAATTGTTTAATAGCGAGCTCTTCTTCAACCATACCACGCTCGGTAATCTCGAATACTGGTGCCAAGATATCCGTATTTAATTGCTTTAACATCTGAGAAACATCTTTGCGGAAGTTATCATCAGCAAGATGGACAGGGGAAATATTAAAGGCCAGTTTAGTCCCAGCCGGAAGGTGGTCTGCTATTAATTCACTGTCTTTGATGATTAACTCAAATAGATGCCGGGTTAATGGCTGAATCAGATGTTGAGCTTCCGCATAGGGAATAAAAAGATCCGGGGATATACGCCCTTCAATAGGATGTTCCCAACGAATAAGCGCTTCAAGGCCAGATAATGAACGATCATGTGAACGAAATACTGGTTGATATTCAACGAAGAATTCGCCGCGTCGAATACCGCGCAAAATTTCAGCTTCAGCACTCTGGCTGGCAATTAAAATATAATAAGCAAGGATTCCAACCAGACCGGCAAGTAATAGCCCTCCTAATAGGGTCATGCGAATGTCATCAGCTGTCAGGCTAGTATGATAAATCAATATTTTAATCGGGTAGCCCGGTAGCTGGATCTCACGCGAGGCGCGTGCCGGTAGCTGGCTGATAGGTAAGACTTTAGAGTCAAAAGTCGTTACCGCTAATTCATCAATAATAATGGCTAAGCCGTTGACTTGATTATCTGAATAATTCAGCAATAAATAAGGGTGTAAGGTTAATTCTAATGTCGCCAATACACCGGTATTGCCGCGCCCAGCTTCACGCAACCACACCCCGACCGCAGGTTTACTGGGCATCATGGGGGTGCCTTGCTGAATTTTAAAGTCCAACGGCTGATGTAAGTTTATTTTAGGATATAGCGCACTGACAGCGACTTGCATATCACCTGTTGCTGAAGAGCAATAAGCGATACTGTCTCTAACCAATAAAAATGCTCTGACACCATTAGTAAATGCAGCCCGATAGTGGAGTGCCGGGCTGGCTTGCTCACAACTTTTGTCACTTAGCGGGATAAGTTGAGACATAGTGGTAGTCAGTTCATTTAGAAACTGGGAGGCGTAGGAGATAATATGATCACTTTGTGTTGTTAATTTACGTTCACTACTGCGATAAAGTAATGACAAAGTAATAATGACAAAGCAAATAAAAAAACAGAGTGCGAGGATGACACTTTTTTTTACAAGATGGCGTCTGGATAAAATATTGCGGGAGAACGCACTGTTTGAACCCATGTTACGCCGCTCCTCAGCATGATCGATAAAGTGTTATGAGTATAAGTTAAGTTAGCAACGCAACGCTACCAGTTTGCCAATGCGCAGGGTTAACAGTAATTAGCCTATCCAATTGAATCTCTATTCAATATAAATAAAAGATGCGGTTTAAATGCATCAAATAACTGAAACAAGCAGCGTTCATTTATACCGATATATTTTTGGCAATATGCTTCGATAAAACAAATCCCCAGCTTATTAACACGACCTATATAATTTTATAAGGATAAATCGTTGGTAGAGATCTCTGATCGCCAGAAAAGTCTCAGCTAAGCGGGAATTATCTTACACAGAAAATTCTTGGATTTCGCGCCCTCCAGCCAAAAAAGGAGGTTTCCTACAAATTGACCGGAAATTGGGCTGGTAGCGGAAGGATAAGGAGGTATGTTCAGACAATAAAAAACGCTGCCAATGGCAGCGTTTTACAGTTTCGTTTGGTATCTCGGACAACAGGAATAAAAATCAGCTAACTGCGCGAACCGCTACTTAGGACACGACGGCCATCGCGATAACGCTTATTCCAATAATCTTCATTTAGGCTCGATATCGTCACACCGACACTGGTCGATGCATGCACAAATTTATCGTTACCTAAGTAGATACCTACATGGCGGCCAGTCGAACCTGCACGGAACAGCACCAAATCACCGGGGCGCAATTTAGTTCGTTGGATTGTTTTGCCAAGATCCTGCTGCTCAGAGGTTGAGCGTGGCAAATCCATACCAAATTGTTCACGGAAAGTGGTTTGTACAAATGCGGAGCAATCAATACCGCGTTTGCTGCTACCGCCTAAACGATAACGAACCCCTTTCCACCCTGCATACTGTTCTAAAATCTTCGACTTGACGTCAACGTTGCGTACCATCGCTTCGAATTCATCCTGAGAGGCTTGCAGTAAAAGCCCATCTTTGTCATTAACTGCACGCATCTCAGTTTGCGCATTATGTAAGTTCGAAGTCTGTGATGAACTACACGCGGATAACATTACCGCTGCTGCAACCGCAGGAATTACCCGCAGAATATATCTCATAATAGGTTGAGACTTGACCATTGTTGTTGTTTTCCCTTGCTGTCCTTACGACGGATGTCGCTACCAAAAAAACCAAACGAATCGAGATTATTGATTGAGATCCGATTAGACAATCACTTAACTGAATAACTGTGCTAGAACGCACAATATTAATCATGCAAGAGGCGAATGACCCAAATCCGAACACAAACGTTTTCGAGATTACCGTAATGATTAATAAAAGGCGAGACCTTTTACATCCATTATTATAGCTAAAGGTTATGTAACATAATGTAAAATTTCAGATTAAAAGTGGATAGCTGGATTTGTAGCCGTTTGGTAACAATAAATGAAGGAAAAGGTTAAGGTGAGAGAAAGGCAAAAAATGAACTTTTTTGCCTTAATATAAAGCCAATAACGCTATTGGCTTTTTGCCCCTGGTAGATTCCGGTTAATCACATCAATTATCTTGTCACTTAATGGCGTCAGCAATACCCAGCTTATCCCAACCAGCACTATCGACAGTGAGCCGACCGCAATGTCAGTAAACCAATGCGCGCCAATCATCACCCGTGGCATTGAAAAAATAACGACGATCAGTAGGGCGATGGCAAAAGCACCGCGGGAAAAATAGCGCAGCATAAAGCAGGCAAAGATCATCAGCATCATGCCATGGTCGCCAGGGAAACTATCACTGGAGGCATCTTTGGTTGGAATACCGGTTAATTCACTGACGCGATTTATATTTTCAAACGTCAGTGTCGGGCTGGGATGCGAAACAGGCAGCAGATGACCTAGTTGATTGAGGACCACCGCAGTTAATAGCATAACAAACCCGGTGACTATCAGGCGGCGGCGACCCGCGGGTGTTTCCTTCATATAGAAGTACAAATAAAGCAGCCCCATAGATATTAGGGAAATAACATCAAAAATCCGGTTGTTGGTGATAGCCACCCAATGCAGAAATGACGTGCTGGACAGCAGGTGTTGGTTAAAATAGAAGAATATTGCCGAGTCTATTTTAAACCAAATGCCATGGTGCGCCGGGATATACCAAGATAAGAACAAAGCAATCCCAAGAAAATTGAGCAGTAGTATTGTCGGTAAATTACGCCGAGTCATGCGGGGCCTATAAATTATCAATGTATGAATTGTGTAACAAATAAAAATCGAGGTATATCATACCCCTTTATGTAGTCTGATAGTCAGTAATTGATGCTGTAGCATGTTCCAATCCGCTTCAGAGGCACTAATCAGCTCAATTCGGCTGTCCAGTGGTGCTATTTGACGTGTTTCTATTTGCAAGTCAGCACCTTGCCGGTTAACCACCAAAGTGCCTTCGGCAATACGCATAACACCTTTGACCCGCTCCACTGGATTTAACCGTATCCATTCCAACAATGGAACCGTATCAAACACTGTCTCAGCATTAAATACCCAACCACAGCTCTGATAACCTTGCCCCTGATTCAGCGCTCGCCGCCAAGGCTCGATCCCTTTTAAACGGAGTGCCGCCAAGCCTTTTTGTCGCCCTGAACCGTGGTGATGGGTACCGTCAGGCAATTCATTATTATTACTGTGTGGGATATCAAGCAGGGCCGCATCTACCTTTCCTTGTTCTGCATAATAAAGTGGACGTGGCATGGATTGGCGGTCATGCCATTGCTGCAATGCACTGTAGTCCTGTGAGGTGTAGGTATCCTGCTTATTTGCCACGATGATATCTGCGGCCGCCAGTTGGTCGCGGAAGTTCTCATTTTCGGTATAACGCGGTTCACTTAACTGGCGGGCATCGACCAGACAGAGGGTGGCACGCAGGTCAATCCAGGGTTGGTAAATATCGGAGGTTAATAAAGACAAGATCTGTTTTGGATGGCCCAATCCAGTCGGTTCGATTAATAACCGATCCGGTTTTGCCTGCTGTAGCAGCATATTCAAACCCACTTGCATCGGTAACCCATTAACACAACACATGCACCCGCCCGGTATTTCTTTTAATACCGCACCGCTGTCTGCTAATAGCGCACCATCAATACCAATCTCACCAAATTCATTAACCAGTACCGCCCATTTTTCATTTTGCGGTTTTTGTGACAATAAATGGCGAATGGTGGTGGTCTTACCGCACCCCAAAAAGCCAGTAATCAAGTTCGTTTTTGTCATCAGAGGCCTCCTACCGTAAATTTATTTTCAATAACCTCTCAAGAAAAGGCTCATGGGTGTCGATGTTATCAGAAGAGGATATAACACCAGCCAAGCTTATTATTAAACGAAAAAGGCTAAAAGGCAGACAATTTCCTAGGTATGTTAGGAACCTCGCCTAATAGCGTTGCAAGACTAAGCAATATAATTCACTTCTACGAGGAATCTTAGTGAGTTATAAACGGAGTCGGGCAATAAAAAATGCTCGCTCATTCCCATCGCTCTGGCTGGAATCCTCTATCATTTAAAATGACAGATATGAGAGTCGAGGTGGTTATGATGAATTTTCGAGTGCTAATTATCGTAGCAATAATGTTTTCATGGATAGTCTCCTTTGCTGCAAGTAGTGCGCAATCTACCCGGTCTGCTACAGGAACAATTACATTTTTTGGTGCTATTGTAGATAGTCCATGTGATACCGCTTTCATCGAGAGTATCATTACCACACGCTGTTATCGTAATGGTGAGACATTGACTCAACGGCAAGTTGTTTCTGCTAATATGCCTCTCACTGCCCGTTTACCTGGTAATTTAGCTTCTTCCCATCTGGAATGGTTGAACCCGCAGCGTAGTCTGGGAATTTTCACCGTCACTTATCTCTAATATATTCAAACAATATGACGCATTCCTACAAGCACGGCTTATCACAGTGATAAGCCGTGTTAGATGGATGATGCGATTCAAATGAAATCATCTTGTTTCGCTACAATGATATTGTTCGACCACATGATATACTAACCCTCATTCAGACACCCTTTGGTCAGGCCAATTTGGTATTAGTCACGCCAATACCTGATGCAGGAAATAAGGTTATGCGGTTATATCAGGAAGTGGGCAGTCAATTGCGTGAGGCGATTGTCAGCGGGCAATACAACTTAGGCGATCGTTTACCGCCTGAGCGTGACATCGCCGAAAATTTCAGTGTCAGTCGCAGTGTGGTTCGTGAAGCACTGATTATGCTGGAGCTGGAAAAATTGGTGGAGGTACGCAAAGGTTCAGGCGTCTATGTGGTTAACGTGCCCGATATGCCAGCAAACGGTGAATCCGCAGTGGCCTCTGATAGTGGTTACGGCCCATTTGAATTACTGCAAGCCCGCCAATTACTGGAAAGCGAAGTTGCCGCTTTTGCTGCCATGCAGGCGACCAAAACCGATATCATCAAAATGCGTCACGCCATCGAGCAGGAAAAGACTGCACTGGCTGCGGGGGCAGTGGATGAAAGCGCTGATGAGTTGTTTCATTGCCTACTGGCACAATCGACGCAAAATAGCGTGCTAGCCAATATGGTTACAGAGGCCTGGCAAGCGCGCAAAACCAGCGCCATGTGGCAGGTTGCTCACCGTCACACCCTGGATTTCAGCTACCGTTGGCAGTGGTTGGAAGACCATCAGAAAATCTTGCAAGCGGTGTTACGCCGTGACAGCAAAGCGGCTAAGCAAGCCATGTGGCAGCACTTGGAAAATGTAAAACTAAAACTGCTCGAGCTTTCAGATGCCAACCATCCTGATTTTGATGGTTATTTGTTTGAGTCTGCGCCGTACCAGCTTGAAGAATAATTTACCCTTCGGCCTTGAAGTTGCAGCGGTGTTGGCTGCACTCACTTACCCGATTGGAATTAATGAGCCTCACTCTTGAGGCTCACCCTGTGAGCGCGCTAAATTAATCCTGCTGCGCCAAACGTTTTACACTCTCTTTCGCGCCAAATTGTTGCAAGCTGAGGTAAGCCTCGGTGACTGCATCAACAAATACCGGCTGCTGTGGTAAGGACTCACCAAACAGCGACTTCAGTGAGAGCAAACTCTGTACCCGGGCCACGCCATCTTCACTGCTGGCGACACATTTTTTAAAGCTGTCAGCCATCGGATCACGGATATCTATGGCCTGGCCGTTATCGTCGATCCCTCCTACATAGCGCATCCAACCGGCGATACCTAATGCCAGACAGCGATAAGCGCCGCCATGTTGTAAATGCCAACGCACGGAATCGAGCATCCGTTGTGGTAATTTTTGGCTACCGTCCATGGCAATTTGCCAGGTGCGATGCTTTAACGCCGGGTTGCTGTAGCGCTCAATCAATTGATCAGCATAGGCATTAAGATCCACCCCGGTAACGCGCAAGGTTGGGGCCTGTTCATCCATCATCAGGCGACGGGCGGTGAGGCGATAGTTACTGTCGGCCATACAATCATTAATATGTTGATAACCGGCGAGATAACCCAGATAGGAGAGGTATGAGTGGCTACCGTTTAACATGCGCAGCTTCATTTCTTCGAATGGCAAGACATCATCGACCAATTGTACTCCAGCCACTTCCCAGTCCGGGCGGCCCGCGACAAATTTGTCTTCAACTACCCATTGAATGAACGGCTCACAGGCAATACCACAAGGGTCTGCTACGCTCAGGGTATCGGCAATTTGTTGCAAGGTTTCAGCGGTGGCGGCTGGAACAATACGGTCGACCATAGTATTAGGGAAGGTGACATGTTGACTGATCCAACTAGCCAGTTCTGGGTCTCGGGCCATAGCCAGGCCGAGGACGGCATTTTTCACGACATGGCCATTTTCTGGAATATTATCGCAAGAAAGCACAGTAAAAGGTGGCAGGCCGCGTGAGCGACGTAAGCGCAGGGCTTCTACCAGAATACCGGGAGCGGAGGTTGGCGCATCGGGTATCGCCAGATCTGCGCGGATAAACTCATTTTGCAGATCCAATTGGCCGCTACCCGGTTCGATGCAGTAGCCTTTCTCAGTAATCGTCAGTGAGACAATCGCCACTTGTGGTTCGGCCAATTTTTCCAATACTTGGATGATGCCATCTAATCGGGCATGGACTGACTCGCATACCGAACCGACAATAATGGCCTGATTACCTTGCGCCCCTTTTTCCAGCACTGAGAAGAGATGATTCTGTTGGCGTAAATTTTGAATCAAAACGTCGCCACCAAACAAGCTGACTTCGCAAATGCCCCAGTCGCCCCCTTGTTTATTTAACACCCGGTCAGTGAGCAGTGCCTGATGGGCGCGATGAAATGCACCAAAGCCAATGTGAACAATGCGGCTTTTCAGTGCTGTTCTATCATAAGTAGGCTGCTGTACGGTTGAGGGAAGGGGGCTGTTGGCAATGGTGTTCATACGTGGCTCCAAAATCATTCACCCCACGATTATTACAAAGGGGCTGACATAAAAGGTGGCAAATAAAAAGTTGTTAGACCAGTTTTAGTCGGCTGTTTGTAGGAAAGAAGCCACACCATACTGACCATTTTCTTTTGCTCGTTGCCATGAATATCGGCTTGCAGTGTAAAGCCATATGACAGAAAATAAAATTGGTAAGTCCAATATTGGTTATATTCGTGAGGTGGATCAACCAATGAGGTTTTGCTTTTTGACACCCAGCGGTTAAAAAGTAAGGATAAAGCTGAGTGATACCTCTTGGAAATCGGTATAACAACATTTTTAGCACCTGAACAGTTTACGCAGAGAAGGTAAAAATAAATGGAACAAACATGGCGTTGGTATGGCCCGCATGATCCGGTGTCGCTGGATGATATCCGTCAGGCGGGTGCAACTGGAGTAGTGACAGCATTACATCACATCCCGAATGGTGAAGTATGGCCGGTGAGTGAGATCAAGCAACGTCAGGCAGAGCTTGCCGCAAAAGGTTTGGTGTGGTCGGTAGTTGAAAGTGTCCCGATTCATGAAGAGATCAAAACGCACAGTGGCAACTATCAGCAACATATTGAAAATTATCAGCAAACGCTGCGTAATCTGGCTGCCTGCGGTATTGATACCGTGTGCTATAACTTTATGCCAGTGCTCGACTGGACACGCACAGATCTGGAATATCAACTGCCAGATGGTTCCAAAGCATTACGTTTCGATCAGATAGCATTTGCTACCTTCGAACTGCATATCCTTAAACGCCCTGGTGCGGTGAATGATTACACTGCGGAAGAACAGGCGCAGGCAGCAGATTACTTCGATGCGATGACTGAAGCGGATATCGCCAAGCTGACGGGCAATATTATTGCTGGTCTGCCGGGGGCTGAAGAAGGTTATACACTGGATCAATTCCGTGCACGTTTGGCGGAGTATGACGGCATCGATAAAGCGCAACTGCGTGAAAATATGGCTTACTTCCTGCAAGCCATTATACCGGTTGCCGAACAGGTTGGTCTGCGTATGGCGGTACATCCCGATGATCCACCGCGCCCAATCCTTGGCCTACCGCGGATTGTTTCCACCATTGAAGATATGCAGTGGCTGAAAGAGACAGTTGATAGTATTCATAACGGTTTTACTATGTGCACCGGCTCTTATGGGGTGCGGGCTGACAACGATCTGGTGAAGATGATCGAAACCTTTGGTGATCGTATTCATTTTACGCATTTACGCTCGACCTGCCGCGAAGGGAACCCAAAGACCTTCCATGAAGGCGGCCATCTGCAAGGCGATGTGGACATGTATTCCGTCGTCAAAGCCATCTTGACCGAAGAGCAACGCCGCCAGACTGCCGGTGATATGCGTCCGATCCCGATGCGCCCAGACCACGGTCATCAGATGCTGGATGATTTGCATAAGAAAACCAATCCGGGCTATTCGGCGATTGGCCGTTTGAAAGGGTTAGCTGAGGTGCGTGGTGTGGAGTTGGCGCTGAAGCGGGCGTTCTTCCCTGAGCTAAAATAACCCGCCATCTTTCAAACTGCAGGTGTGTTGGCTGCACTCAATAACCCGAATCACTTACTTATGTAAGCTCATCGGGGTTATCTTGCTTGCCGCCTTCCTGCATCTTGAAATCTATAGGGTATAAAACAGTTAAGGGCCGGTTTTCCGGCTCTTAACATATTGAAAAATTAAGAATATTGGGTATTATTCAGCGCGGCCCATATAACGGCGTTCTGCAATATGAATACGGATTTTCTCACCCGGGCTAATATATTCCGGCACCTGAATAGATAAGCCGGTGCTCATCACAGCAGGTTTGTTGCGAGCACTGGCCGATGCGCCTTTAATGCTTGGGGCGGTATCAACAATTTCCATATCAACGGTCTGCGGCAATTCCAGCGCCAATAATTGACCATCCATCGTCAGAACCTGCATGCCTGGCATGCCCCCTTCAGGAATAAATAACAGCTCTTCTTCGATCTGTTCTTTTTTGAAGTTATAAGGGGTGAAATCTTCATCATCCATAAAGATGTATTCGTCGCCATCGATGTAAGAGAAATTCACTGATCGGCGGGTCAGGGTGATGGTATCGAGGATCTCATCGCCTTTAAAACGCTCTTCAACTTTTAAACCGGTCCGCACATCAGAAAACCGCATTTTATACAGGGTACTTGCGCCACGGGCGCTTGGGCTTTGCACATCAATATCTTTCACCAGCAGTAACTTGCCGTTGAGGTTGACCGCCATACCACGTTTTATTTCGTTAGCTCTAGCCATTTATTAACCGCCAATCAGGATTGAAGATAAGTTGCGACAAGTTACTCGCGCCGCCAGTTTCAGGCAAGCAAATATCGCCGCCATATTTGAAGTCGCTGGGGGTATTCGCTTGCGGCCTGGCGGCAACAGTAAACGCTTTGGAGATAGCGCTAAAAAGAGTGTTATTCCGGTGTAAAAATGACCCTATTTATAGACCGGTAACCAACCCAATAGTGCGGCAATATGGGTAATGGCATTGATCAAACCAAACAGGATGATAAAACCAATCATCAAACGCCCGCCGGGAGCACGATAAACAGCCAGTGGGAAGCGTTTACGGCTGGCCCGCGCCATCAGCGCTGGCACAATTACCGCCCAAATGGTAGCCGCTAAACCGGCAAATCCAATGGCATATAAGAAACCATTCGGGAACAGCAGCGCACCGAGGGTCGGTGGCACAAAAGTGATCAGTGCTGATTTAGTCCGCCCGTTACGGGTATCACTAAATTTAAAGAAGTCGGCGATATAATCAAACAACCCCAGAGATACCCCAAGGAATGAGCTAGCCAGCGCCATATAAGAGAAGGCATTGAGTAACTGGCTGGTGGCCTGACTGGTCGAAATGGTGTCCATCTGTTTTAGCAGGCTACCGATGTTGCCACCGTCAGCAATCACCTGTTTGAAGGCGTCACGGGCGATATTACCTTGAATAGCATACTGCCATAGGACATAAATGATTAACGCGATCAGGGTGCCGTACAGCAGGCTGCGCACCACTGCTTTGCTGTCTTTGTGGTAGTACTTCACCAGCCCCGGTACATTACCGTGATAACCAAATGAGGTCAGTAAGTAGGGCAGTGCGGCCAGCGCATAAGGTAAATAGTGGGCGCTGCTATCAGTTTGATTGAATAGAATGGCACTTTGTACATGGCTAAACATGTCACCAACCGACATGACAAATGTAATTACCATTCCGCCGATTAATATCGTACTTAAGCGATCCACTGCGCGGGTCGATAACCAAACGATAAATGCGACCAATAACACAAAGATAAAGCCAGCACCGGTCTGACCAATCCCCACGACATTTTGCAGGGTGTGAGAAATGATTGAGCCACCGGCGGAGATATAGGCGTAGGTCAGGATGTAGAGCACAAAGGTTATCGACAATCCATTGATGGAACTCCAGATCTTACCCAGCAGGTCTTGTACCATGGTGTGAAAGCTGGCCCCGGTGGGGTAGTTCAGGTTAGCTTCCAAAATCATCAAGCCAGAAATCAGCATACAAGCCCAGGTATAAATCAGCAGTATTACTGAGCCGCTGAACCATACCCCGGCTGTGACGATTGGGATTGAGAACATTCCCGCACCTACAGCGGTTCCGGCGACTATCATCGCTCCGCCAAGAACGGAAGGGCGTGATAACGGTTGGGATACATCCATCGACATCGGTAACTCCAAATATCCTTCATCTTTGCCGCTACAGCAGAATTTGTTGCCTTGCTGTAACGTTAATGACGCGGGCTATAAATGATAGGTTAGTGGTTCTTTTGTACTAGCTTAATGGTACATGTTGGCGAGGATTCTGTAAACAGACGAATATACTCATGCCGATCATATGATCAGTGATTAGTCTGGTAATGGTATTAACTTGTGATTGAATATCGTACAAACTGGGATTGTAACGGTTAAAAAGTGAACTGATGGTGCGGAGGTGAAAAGCACCGCCTATGGCATGGATCGGTTATTAAACCGCCGAGCAAGGATAGTGCTGGTAGTTAATGGGGGTGATTGCTATTGTCTGCTGTTATTCCACCAGCCTACAGGAGCCTGCTGATGGACTGTCGCTCAGATTGCGGTGCCTGCTGTATTGCTCCTTCTATTTCCAGCCCGATCCCCGGTATGCCATTCGGTAAGCCTGCCAATACCCGTTGTCTGCATTTGGATGAGACTATGCGTTGCGCCATTTTTCATTCCCCTTCTCGCCCGGCAGTATGTGCCAGCTTACAAGCATTGCGGGAGATGTGCGCTGATACCCGAGAACAAGCGTTGGTCTATTTGATTAAGCTGGAAGCGGATACCGCCCCTTCGTGATAGAACGGGCGGCATTATTACGACAGGTCTGATAGGCGCGTTACTTCATATTAGCCATCGGTGTTGCTTCGATGACGAGTGTTTCCAGTGGTTTTAGCGTAACAATCACCGGCTTACTGTAATCGAGTGGCAGAGTTGCATTGGTGCCATATACCGTTTTAAGTGTGAAGCTCGTTGCTTCGCCGCTCGGAATTTCGAAGTTTTTAGTGAGATCTAAATAGTAACTTTGTTCTTTGTCGGATGGATTACGCAATCCAAATACCGCTTTATCTTTATTCCACGAGGCCCAGCCATAAACGTCCAGTGCCGTAGGGTCACCGCCAATCCAATGGGTATCAACCAGCACATCGCTATTTTTCCGTGACCATTTAGCGGCGGTCGCCAGCGTATCCCATTTGTTGTTATTTAACATGGACGGCGTGATGTAAAGCTCTTGTAGTTGGGTTCCCGTTGCAAAGTAGCTCCAGACCTGATCAGCAAAGTCATGGTCGGTCTGCACTTTTTCCAACCCAAAATAGGCATTTTCCGCGCTAACAATGCCGTGGTACATCAGCGAGTTTATCGGGAATAGCGGGCCTTTGCGCACGATGGAACGGTAGGTTTCAGCATCGCGGTAGGTCATCCATTGCTGAGCGGGGGAACCTTTGCCAAACAGGTTGATATCATCGCCCTGACGCCAGATAGCGTCCGCGTAGAACAGCCATGAGGGGCTGGCATCGGTGCCGGTGGTCAGGTTGATAAACAGATCTTTATTGGCCTCGCGCATGTTTTTAATCAGCTCGATGGAGGCGTCAAAGTCAGAGGCGAACTGGCTGCCTGGGATATACGAATTGGCGTTGCCCATACCGTCTAGCTTGAAGGAGGTGATATGTTCGTTTTTGATAAGCTTAATGATTTGCTCATTAAAATTACGGAAGTAATTGGGGCCGGAGAGTGCGAATTTCCCATCAACGGTTTCGAAGCCGTTTTCTTTGGCATGTGAGACGCGAATATCGCGCGGTTTGTTATAGCCTCCCCAAGGTGACAGCCATAAACCTACCGAAGTATGTAAGCTGTCAGCTTTCTGTTTCACTCCCCCGAATCCCTTACTGAATGCTGGGCCGAACAGCCATTTACCGGTGCGGTCATCCCAGCCGTCATCCAGTAGAAAACCATCAAGTTTTACCCCGCGTTTTTTAATCAGTTCGTCGGCGTAGGTATCCATCCGGTTGAGTACTTCTTGCTCGGTGTAGGTGGTGAAGAAACCAATATCCATCCAGCTATTGTAGTGAAGGTAGGGTTGATATGGGCGCGCGCGCATGCTGTTGATAAATTGGTTAAAGCTGCGACGCAACTGGTTGTTTTCTTCAAACGTGCCGAAATACAGGGTGAAGCTGACGGGCGTCTCCATTTTAATCGGTGTTTTTAACGCGACATTCAGATTAGTTGTTGTTTCATATGCATAGGTATTGACGATCGGTTTTTCCGGCAGAATAAAGAAGCTGTCAGCGATAATGGGGGAGCTATTAATTGCGCCGTCCACATAAGGTGCCTGGGATTGCCCTTTGGTTGGGAAGAAGGTGATTTTCGCAACATCCCGTGCCTGACCTTTGGCCTGAATACGGTAGTCAATACTGGCGTATTGACCTTTTAGTACGTTGAGCACCACGGTGACATCAAAATCTTTATGTTCATAGTCGATATGAATTGCATCATCTTTTTGGCTGACATTTTTAATTTTAAAATCGGCTGCGTGAATAACCTCTTCGTTGGGCAGTGTTAGAAAGAACAACTCCACCGGCGCAAGCTTGTGGCCTGAAAGCTTATCTTTCATCACCACCGCTGAGTTTGTATCGTCAAAAGAGAGGGAGATTTTATTGTTATTCAGCAAGTATTCGGAGGCAAAGGCGCCATTGCTCATCAGCAATAATAATAACGAGCTCTTTATGATTGTTCTCATACGATATCCTTGTTATTTGAGGTCCAGAAAGGTTATTTGCATTTTGAGTCGGTGCTTTGAGTCTGATAATGATTAGAATTCATGATGTTACCCGACGGTAGCCGGGCAACATTTTGATGACACAAGATTTATAGCGAGGTTTCAGTTTCGGGGATTAACTTATTAGCTGATCCACAGACGATGATTTTACTGCGCACGACGTCTTTCATGGCATCCATACCGACGCGCATGTAATAGCGTGGGTCGTTACCTTCCGGGTTATCGCCAAACCATTTTTTCACCGCCGCTGCGAAGGCGATTTTCAACTCAGTTGCTACGTTTACTTTGCAAACACCCAGTTCAATGGCTCGTCTGACATAGTCATCAGGGACATCGCTTGCACCATGTAGAACCAATGGAATATCGACGGTTTCATGGATTTCTGCCAGGCGCTGGAAATCAATTTTGGGCCGTTTGGCGTACAGGCCGTGGGCTGTTCCGATCGCAACCGCGAGGCTATCGACACCGGTAAGTTCCACAAAGCGACGCGCTTCTTGTGGGTCAGTGAGAAAAGCACTCTCCTCATCGACATCCATATCGTCTTCCACCCCCCCCAGACGCCCTAACTCAGCTTCAACGCTACAATCGTGGCGATGACAAAAATCGACGACACTCTTCACCAGAGACACATTCTCAGCAAATGGGAAGTGGCTACCGTCAATCATCGCACTGCGTACACCGGCGTTGACCTTGCGGCTGATATCGTCCAGTGACTCGTGATGATCGAGATGCAGCGCGAGCGGCATGCCATAACTTTCAGAGTAGGCTTCGCACAGTGCGTAGATTTCTTCAAAAGCGATGTGCTTAAAGGTGCCGGGCGTACCTGCAAGGATCACCGGTGATTGCATCTCTTTGCAAACTTCTAGAATGGCCTGAATGGTTTCCGCGTTATGGATATTAAAAGCAGGTACGGCGTAGCGCCGAGCCTGCGCATCCTGCAAAAGATATTTGGTAGAAATAATGCTCATGTAGTGATCCTCTCAGCCTTTCCAGGGATGAATAACGACGCCTTTCACTACACGGTTTACCGTGCCGCTGGCGGAAGGCGTGTCGGGGGCGATACCTGCCTTGATAGATTCGCTGAGAGCGAAAATCTGTGTGTACATCAGGAAGCAGAACGCCTGTTCGACATCAATAAATTCTCGGGCTGCGGGTAACAAAATATGCGGGCCTGCGTCGATTTCTGGGCTGGATTCGGCACAAATCGCTACGACGCGCATCGCTTGTTGGTCGCGGCGCAACTCAGCCAGCAAATCGAGGTCGTATTGACGGGTATAAGGGTGGCTTGAAACAAACACCACAACCAGCGTTTCAGCGTTAACCAGTGATTTTGGTCCGTGGCGAAAGCCGGTGGGGGACTCATAAAACGCCGCTAATTTACCAGCCGTTAGCTCCAGCACTTTCAGTGCTGATTCGCGCGCCACGCCTTGTAATCCGCCACTGCCGAGGTAAACAATCCGTTTAAAGGGAAGGTCACCAAATACGGCAGTGCTAAAGTCGCCCTGCGAAGCAACTATCTGCTTACAGCGCGTTGCTACATCCTGAAAACTGGTGCTGTTGATGACCTCGGGGGCGAAGACAGCCAAACAACTGGCCATCATGGTGCTGATGCTACTGGTCATGGCGAAACCACGGTCATGGGTTTCGGTTGGCATTAACAGCGCCAGTGCGTTATCACTTTTCAACGCATTGTGATACAAGCTGCCGGCTTCATTGCAGGTGATGACCAGATGGTGGCACTGGCTGACGAGTTGGTTGGCTAAGTCCACTGCGGCGACGCTTTCAGGGCTGTTACCAGAGCGTGCAAAGGAGATGAGCAGTGTCGGGCGCTGGGGAGATAAATAGTCAGCAGGGTTAGTAACGAGGTCTGTTGTGGGCACTGCGACAAAATTTCTCTCGCTATGGCGCGACAGCCACGGCGCAATAATATCGCCGATAAATGCTGAGGTACCAGCACCTGTCAGGACAATCTGTAGGTCAGATGTTTGCAGGAGCGGCGCAAGGAAAGTGTCGATATCGTTACGTTGACGTTCAATGTTTTTTAACGATCGGATCCAGCTTGCTGGTTGCTGGCGGATCTCTTTTTCAGTCCAGGTTGATGTGCCGCAAGTACCGGCAGATTGGGTTTCGCTCATAACTCAGTCCTTAGTAGTACATATTCAATGGGTCAGTACAAAGTAGAACATGACAATCTTTCGTTTCATTTCATTTCATCAATTTTATGTCTAAGTGAAAATCTATAGAAAAGAAAACGAAAGGTCAATATAAGAAAAGTAATAAAACGAAAAACGTGATCTGAAAGTGGGCTTTTTGTTTTTATTTTATTGATTTATATGAATATATTATATTTATTTAATAAGTGGGTTAGAGCATAAAGAAAGGAAAGGAAAGGTTTGTGGCGGAATTGGCCACAAACCAAAGTGATATATAATGAAAGGTCTACAGGACGATTCGTTGTCCATCAATCCAAATGGTTTGTAGCATGAGCCGTGAATCAAGTGCGATAATGTTGGCTCGTTTGCCTGCCAATAGAGAGCCGTATTTGTGGTCAAGCCCCAGCATTTTGGCAGGGTGCAGCGAGGCCATATGAATTGCATCCGCAGCAGGTACACCCACGTTATTGACCAGATTTCGCACCGCTGCATCCAACGAAAGTGTACTTCCGGCCAGCCCGCCAGAGGCAGTACAGACAATACCCTGTTGCATTGTTACTGGATGACCGCAAATCGCATAGTCACCATCAGGCATGCCAGCCGCGCTCATCGCATCGGTTATCAGCAATATTCGAGGCTTGGCGCAGCTACAGCAAAGGCTCATTACTGCGGGGTGAACATGGTGACCATCTGCTATCAACTCAAGCCATGCTCGCTTATCGGTGAGCCCTGCGCCAACCATGCCGGGATTACGGTGATGAAGACCTGTCATACCGTTAAAGCAATGCACCAGTCCATCGGCTCCCACATCAAACGCACGAATAGTTTCTTCATAGTTCGCCGCGCTGTGGCCGAGCATGACCTTTATCCCCTGGCTTTTTAGATGCTTAATTGCCGCCAGCGCACCCGATTTCTCAGGTGCCAATGCCACAACACGTAATGTGTTTTGTGACACGTCAATCAACCTATTTAGCTCGGTAATGTCCAGCTCACGGAACAGCTCCGGTGGATGTGCCCCTTTGTTCTGCGGGGTGAAGTAAGGGCCTTCAAGATAGCTACCCAACACCGTCGCACCTTGTCCACCTTGATGGTAGCGCTGCGCAATACGCCGCAGTGCACACTCTATTTCCCCAAGGGGAGCGGTGACGGTGGTCGGCAACCAGCCACCCACCCCTTCGCGTGCTTTATACAATGCCAACTGATCCAGTATCTCTGGCGAGTCATCCATGACATCGACACCATCACCGCCGTGGACATGAATATCGATATAGGCTGGGCACAGTAGTTCAACGTCGCGCAGCGTAACCCCTGCGGGGATTGGCTCGATGGCCACGATGGTGTTGCCATCTATGTGTAACTGATGATCGTCGAGCCAGCCATGCTCGGTTAGCACCCGTCTGGCCCGCAACAGTGCTGTCATATTCCTTCCTCGACAGGGGCGGCTTCGCGATAACGGCCCATTTCGTCCACCAAACTGGTCAACCCTCGGTGACCACACTCTAGCGCCTGAAGGCGAAACTCTTTACTACTGAGGCCATCGCGCTCCAGCACCATCTCCAGCAAAAGCTGTAGATTTACTCCGGTGATCACTTCACGTTCTGCTTTCTGCATTGCCAGCGTCGAGGCCACGCGGAAGGGGGTACCTCCGAGCAAATCCGTCAAAAAAATTAGCCCTTCTTTTTCATCCAGATTAGCTAACGCCTCTTCAAACTGAGCGGTAAGCAGCGCGGTGGAGGAGCTTTCAGGAAAATCGATGGCTATCACTTGCTGTTGTTCGCCAAGTATTTGTTTCATCGCTTTTTCCAGTCCGGTGGCAAACCCACCGTGACCGCTAAGAATAATGCTTAACATGGAGTTTCCTCTTGCTTACAAAAAGTGGCCAAATTTTCCAACAACGCCTAATACCACGGTCAGCCCGATGAGTCGCAGAGGGCTCCAGCCACGGCGCACTAACCAGTACATCGTGAGGGTGTATACCAGTGGAAGGAAGGCTGGCATCAGTTTGTCGATAACATCGGTTTGTAGCTTAACCACAGCATCGCCTGCGGTGATTTCAAGCGTGGTGGACAAGCGAACGTAGGTGGCGACAAGTGCACCGATCACCGTCATCCCAACGATAGACGCCGCTCGCCCCACTTTAAGTGTATTGGCTTTGATAAGCGGGATAGCCGCGACACCCATGCGATAGGCATAGTGAGCAAGCCCGAAACGAAGCCCAAGATGGACGACATTAAACATCACGAGAAATACGATGGCGCCGAGGATCGAACCTTGCAGAGCCAAACTGGCTCCAATACCGCCACAGATGGGGAGCAAGGTCAGCCAGAACATCGCATCACCAATCCCTCCCAGTGGCGCACCAACGGCGATTTTCGTACTTTGAATACTGTTCACATCCTGTTTTGAACGTTCCATCGCCAGTATGATGCCGATGACAAACGTCACCAAGAAAGGATGGGTGTTGAAGAACCCCATATGGCCTTTCATCGCCCGCGCCAGATCATTTTTATTGGTGTGGATCTTTTTCAGCGCGGGCAATATGCCATACAGCCAGCCGGAAGCCTGCATACGCTCATAGTTAAATGAGGCTTGCAGCAGCATGGAACGCCATGCCACGCGGTTGATATCTTTCTTTGTCAGCTCCGCACCGATACTTTGGTCTTCATAGATATTGTCGTTGCTATCAATGACCGGCTTTTCAGTGACGTTAGCGCTTGGCAGAACCTGAGTATTAGATGCCATCTTCGAATTCCTCTTTCTGAGTGCTGGAAGTCTGCTGCGGAGTTGAGTCTTTACGCATGAAATCGATTAACGCCATTGCCAAGGCTGCGGCGGCAATCGCCAGTACCGGCAGTTTCAGCCAGGCCGCAGCAACAAAGCCAAGAATGAAGTAGGGGATATAAACGTTTTTCATCATTATTTTCAGCAATACGGCAAAGCCAATTGCAGGCATGATGCCACCGGCGACACCAAGGCCATCTATCAGGCGGGCTGGCAAGACATCAATGACCGTCTTCGCATGCTCAGCACCAAAATAGATGGGCAAGAATGCACACAGAAAATAGAACGTCCCCAGAGCCAGCAGGGCCAGATAATTAACGCGTTCAATGCCGTCGGTATCCGCATTTGCCGCCATCCGGTCGCAGCGCGCCATCACACCAGACATGATAGAGAACAAGAAGGTGATGCCCATTTGCACCGCCACGGCGAACGGCACGGCAACCCCAACCGCGACCTCCGGTTTTACACCGGCAGTAATAGCAAAAGCCGTGCCGACAATAGTACCGATAATCACATTCGGCGGCTGGGCACCGGCCAGTGGAGCAAGCCCCATCCAGACCAGTTCCAGAGTACCACCAGTGAGTATCCCCATATGAAGGTCGCCAAGGATCAGGCCAACCAACGGCCCAAGGACCACCGGGCGGTGCATATGTGTCAGGCCGTTGAACATATCCAAGCCAGCAATAAAGGCCAGAATCCCCAACGCGGATGCCTGTAATAAGCTAATTTCCATAGAAAATACCTCAGAGGAGTTTGTAGAGATCCTGAGCGGGCTCGGTCGGCACGCCCTGAATAAAACATTCCACCCCTGCTTTTCTCAGGCCATAGAAAGCGGCAATATCCTGATCATCGACAGAGACGGTTTTCGCTATTTGTTGTTTACCTTCGGCATAATGCATGTTGCCGACATTGATTCGGGCCACGGGTACGTCACCGTTGACCAGCGTTAGAAAGTCTTCGGGACTTTTGCAGACCAGTAAAATTTTCTGCCGATCGGTTGCACGATGAATATTGTCGATCACTTTTTGCAGTGGCCAGAAGCGCACGGCAATCCCTTCTGCCAGAACCATTTCCATCAGGTTTTGTTGAACCTGATCTTCGGCAACTTCATCATTGGCAACCAACACCAGATTTGCTCCGGCAAAACCAACCCATTGAACACCAACCTGGCCGTGAATCAGGCGCTCATCAATACGACTTAATACAATGTTTGGCATGTTTTATTCCTTATTATCATTGTGTTAATGGGATGACGATGTTCCCATGCAGGCTGCATGGTACTGGCGCAATACATCCTGAATATGGTCAATAATCAGTTCGTGCGGTGTTGCCGCGAGCCGGCCTTCACGGACCTTAACGTATTGAAGTGGCAGATACTGGCTGATCAACGGCAAGGGCAGCGGTTTGTCCGTTAAATTATTTACTAACCGAGCATAAGCCTCGTCAATGTGGTGATCGGGCCAGTAGTAACGAACGCGATCAGAATAGCTGTAGCCGCGCGCCAGACGACGTTCATCGTTATTACCGTGATAATGCTGTTTCCAGTGCTCCGGGTGTTCCTGCATGACGCTTTCCAGCACATCTCGTAGCCCTGAACATTGGTATGCGGGGCGGAGTTCCTGCTCGATAGCGGCCAGTGAAAATAGCGCTTCACGTAACGCGAAAGTGAGTGCCGGACCCACTTTCAAAATGGCAAAGTGGTGCTGAACTAGCTGTTGTAGGGCGAGCGGAGTTTGGTAATCGGTGGAGTGAGCTTCAAAGACCATCGTGTCAAACTCTTCGATAGTCTGGCTCAGAGCAAGAGATTTCTCAGGTTGATAATCAATAACATGAGTATGATCGAATTCTACACCGGGTTGGACGACTAGCCCGATAATGCGTGGCCACAGGTCGTGCAGACCTTGTTGTTCAAAAGCATGACGATGAGCCTCGAGCGTTGCTTTTGCCGCTTGGGGAGAGGTAACCATCAGCGTTGACAGCGTTTCATGTGCTCCTCCTGGAACAGGGACTTCCGTTCCAATAACATAAACCAGATCAGACGAACCTTGTTTTTCCTTGCGGGTCTGTTCTGCAATTAAGGCAAGCCTTGCTGCTCTCCCGGCGACGATTTCATCTGTTAATGGCACTGGGTCATCCGCACAAGACATACTGCAATCAAGGTGAATTTTCTTAAAGCCAGCCGCGACATAATGGCGAATAAGTTCTTCTGCATGAAACATCGCTTCTGCGGCTGGGGCGTTTTGCCAGCGATTTGGCCCCAGATGATCGCCCCCTAACACCAACTGATTGCGAGGGAAGTGGTGTTTATCCGCCATTTGCTCAACAAAACCACGGAAGTCATCTGGGGTCATACCGGTATAGCCGCCATACTGATCCACCTGATTGGAGGTGGCTTCTATTAATAAGATGGATTGCGCGTCCCGGGCGTGGCGCATTGCTGCTTCCAGAACCAATGGGTGAGCAGAACAGACGGCAAAAATGCCACATCGCTTATCGTGCTTATGGTCGGCCACAAACTCGGTTAAATGTTTCACTTTCCTCTCCGTATGGGGTTTTGATTACTTATGCCTTTCGGTTTGTTTCATTGATACTGCTTTATGGGTTGATAAAAACAAAACGAAAGATAATGGAAATGGGATCTGTTTCGCAAAAGAAACATAATGAAAGGCTTTTTTATCGGGTGGTAGCACGGTTTGGCCTGATGTAAAGACTTGCTTTCCGGCAAAAGAAAGGTGTTAATAGATAAAGTGAAATGAAACGAAAGGCTTTTGGGAAGGATCTGATATGAGCAATACCGATTCAGTAATGGACAAGCGTATAACGGGTACCAGTGAAAGGCGTGAGCAGATCATTCAGCGGCTTCGTCAGCAAGGAAGTGTTCAGGTTAATGATTTATCGTCATTCTTTGGTGTTTCTACGGTGACTATCCGCAACGATTTGGCCTTTCTGGAAAAGCAGGGGATTGCTGTACGTGCATACGGCGGTGCGCTGGTGTGTGATGCTGGCACACCTGGCGTTGAACCCACGGTAGAAGATAAAAGCTCCCTTAATATTTCTTTAAAACGCGATATTGCTCGCGTTGCTGCAAATCTGATTAAACCTGGGCACCGCGTGATTCTAGACTCGGGCACGACCACTAATGAAATAGCGCGTCATATGCGTAATCATAAGGAGGTCATTGCTATGACAAACGGTATGAATGTGGCGAACGCGCTGCTTGAGGCTGAGGGCGTGGAATTGCTGATGACAGGAGGGCACTTACGCCGCCAGTCCCTTTCCTTCTATGGGGATCAGGCTGACCAGTCCTTGCAAAATTATCATTTCGATATACTTTTTCTGGGGGTAGACGCCATCAGTCTTGAGCGCGGTGTGAGCACGCATAATGAAGACGAAGCTCGCCTAAATCGCCGAATGTGTGAAGTCGTGGAACGCATCATTGTGGTCACTGATTCCAGTAAATTTAACCGCTCCAGCCTGCATAAAATAATTGATACCCAGCGCATACATATGGTTATCACCGATAAAGGTATTCCAGAGGAAAGTTTGAATGGATTACGAAAAGGTGGGATTGAAGTGCTCCTTGTTGGGGAATAAAAACCGTCTCTTGACCACCTGTTAGCCTACCCCTATTAAAGTAAAGTCCCCGCCAATAGGCCGGGACTTTGTCAGTAATCTAAGGGGAAGCGTGCTGTTCGGGCCGTAAACGACGCGAAACGCCGGAGTGCCCGTTGGTACGCTTAACCCTTGGTTCTTCTGGTGGCTAAGCCCCAGCAGGAACCGCATGCGCGGTGTTTTTCAGCACCGGTCCGGTATACTTCTCAATCTCAAGCTGCGCCATTTGCCCACAGTTACCCTGCGCCAGACTGGAAGAACCAATATCGAAAGTCAGGCAGTTGATATTGCCGTTCTTACAAAGGGAACCCGGTACCGCTGGATCCGCCGGGTCAAACCATGCCCCTTCGCTGATGCGCACCACCCCTGGACGTACATCTTCAGATACCACAGCACCTACCAATATCTGCCCACGGTCATTGAACGCACGGACTAAATCGCCATTAACAATGTTACGCCCCTTGGCATCCTGTGGGCTTATCAGTATCGCTTCCCGATCGGCCACGGCGTATTTTTCACGTAGTGGTGTGTTATCTAACTGTGAATGCAGCCGGTTGATTGGGTGTGCGGTGTTTAGCGACAGTGGATATTTCTTCGCTTCCACCCCGCGATACCATTCATGAGGTGGCATCCAGGTCGGGATCCCCTGACAATCGGCGTATTCCATTTTAGCGATAGTATCGGAGTAGATCTCAATCTTGCCAGATGGGGTACCCAGCGGGTTGAGCAATGGATTGTCACGATAATCAGCAAAGCGTACCCACTGCTGGTTCGCTTCGGGGATAGGGAAGCGAATGTAGTTGTTCGATTGCCAGAACATATCGAATGGCGGCAGGGCGACCCGTGCGGTACGGGCCTGTGACTTCATATCGTCGTACATCGCTTTCAGCCACTGAGTCTCATCTTTGCCCTCGGTAAAGGCATCAATCACCCCCAGCTTGGTGGCCATCGCCGCGAAGATATCAAAATCATTACGCGCTTCATGCTGTGGCGGTACGCACTGGTGCATCGGGAAGACATAAAGTTGTGAGTAGTCGCCGCCCATTTCCAGATCATTACGCTCATAGCTGGTGGTCGCCGGTAATACAATATCGGCGTGCTTGGCGGTGGCGGTCCAATAGGGTTCGTTAACCACAATGGTTTCAGGGTGCTGCCAGGCTTTCACCAGATTGTTGGTATCCTGATGCTGATGGAAAGTATTGCCACCGGCCACATAGACCATTTTGACATCTGGATAGGTGACTTTGGTGCCATTGAAATCAATGACTTTCCCTGGATTGGCCAAACATTCGGCAATCCGCGCCACTGGAATCGGCGATGGTGAGTTCTTCGGTGCACTCCCGGCAGAAATCCCCGGTAAAATGCCGCCCTTGGCCGTTGGGCTACCGCCAGAGGAGTAGTGATAGCTGAAGCCAAAGCCGCCACCCGGCAGGCCAATTTGGCCCAGCATTGCCGCGACCGTGACCAGTAACCAGTGTTGCTGCTCACCGTGATGCTGACGTTGAATCCCCCAACCCCCCATAATCATGGTGCGCTGTTTAGCCATATCTCGCGCCAGTTGGCGCAACACATCGGCATCCACACCACTGATATCCGCCGCCCATTCTGCGTTTTTCGGCTGACCGTCAGTTTCACCGAGCAGATAGGCCTGGAATTTATCAAAACCAATAGTGTAGGTTTTTATAAAGTCAGGATTATGCAGTTTTTCTGTCAATAGCGTATGGGCGATACCGATCAACATGGCGCTGTCGGTATATGGCCGTGGCGCAATCCATTGTGCATTGGTGAATTTAGCACTGTCGTTATGCACCGGATCAATACTGATAACTTTGGTACCTTTCTTTTTCAGCGCTTCAAAACCAGTTTGACCCACATGATCGGGGATATTCCAACTGTTTTTCAAGGTGATCATTGGGTTACAGCCCCAGAGGATCACCAGTTCACTGTTATCTACCACGTTTGGCCAGGCCGTCTGCTGTTCGTAGACCTCCATTGACCCCATGACGTGGGTCATAATCACCTGTGCCGCACCGGTTGAATAGTCACCGGCATAGCCCAAAAAACCCCCACTCAGGTTCATTAAGCGTTGTAGTAGCGTGCGGCTGTTATGTAGCATCCCCACACTTTTCCAGCCATAAGATCCGGCGTACAGCGCTTGCGGACCGTGGTCTTTCTGCACCCGCACAATTTCGCCGCATACCAGTTCAGTGGCTTTATCCCAACTGACGCGTACCCACTCATCCCGGCCACGCAGTTCGGTATGGCTGCCGGGGCCGCCTTCCAACCAACTTTTACGCACCATCGGGTATTTGATGCGGTTATCGGCATGCACCTGATAGGGTGCCATAGTGATCAGGTCATTCGGCCATGGATCATCTTTGACAGGTTGCACACCGATCATCCGGCCGTTCTCAACGATAGCTTCAAATGCGCCCCAATGAGCGCCGGTCAGAATACCTTTTTGCGCCTGACGCAGTGCCAGAAACTGAGGTAATGCCTGACTGATGGCTTGGGCTAATGCAGATTTGGGCCACAGGCCACCAACGATAGGCAATACAGCCAGTGCGCTGGTTCCGAGTAAGAAGCGACGGCGGCTCATTTCTAACGGTTGTTGTTCGTATTTAGTCATTTTCGCCTCTTATTTACAGCTTGGCCGGCATATCACTGGCATGTTTTTGTACATACTGTGTCATCACACGCAACTGTTCCTGAGTCAGGGAGGTGCGTGGTGCCATGCCTTTGATTACCCCAATCCATTGGTTAGCGTTGAAGCGATCCAGTGCGGTTAAACCGTGGCAGCCGGTACAGTTGGCCGACATCATATCTGCGGCATAGCGCCAAATTTTCTGTTGATCATCAACGAGTTGTTTCTTAGATAACCACACCTGTAGTGCAACTTGATGCCAAACCAGATTGGTTTCTGCATCGGTTTGCGTATTCAATGTTTTCAGCGCTTTTTGTGCGTCCTCGCCCAGTAATACACTCAGAATACGTTTCCCTTGTGCGGCATAGAACACTTCGGCCACCCCATCTTGCTGCCAGCCTTTAACATCAACCAACACCTGATCACCTTGCTGTTTTACCACTTCAACTTGTGTTGAGGGCATCAGGTTACCGGCGTTATGGCTGTCACCAGCATTCATAAAGAAAGGCTCGGTGGCGATGGTATATAAAGTGGTCGCCGTTGCGGGTGTTTGTGCCGCCGCCGTTGCCAACTCTGCCGCGCCAGCCTGGGTCACCTCACTCATATCCGGCAGGATATGGGCCACACCTTTATGGCAATCGATACAGGTTTCACCTTGCTTAATTGCCACCGGATGCTGAATCCGCGCTTCAGCACTTTGTCCGGTGATATCCATCGCATCAAAGCTGTGACATGAGCGGCAAGTGGCCGAGTCATTCTCTTTTAGCGTTTTCCATACCGACTGCGCCATGGCGAGTTTATGGGCTTCATATTTCTCAGGTGTATTAATAGTGCCAACCATTTCACCGTAGATATCTTTGACCGCGCGGATTTTGGTCCACAGATAATCAAGCGGTTCGTGTGGCACATGGCAGTCAGCACATTCAGCACGGATGCCTTTGGTGTTTTGGAAGTGGACACTGCCTTGATATTCAGCCAATGGCTGTTGCATGGTGTGACAGGACACGCAGAACGCGGTATCACTGGTTTTATGAAAGACGGTGGCGGTACCTGCTAATAGTGCAGCACCAATAATGATGCCGATCAGCAGGAGCCATAACCATCCCCACCGGCGTCGCTTCACGAAGCCAGTTTGTTTCTTGCTCATAAATTGCCCCACTTAATATATCTAATAGTTATTGGTAAAACGAAGTTATCTAATGCCTCGATACTCAAAAGGCCAGATAATCTGCCAACAGACCCTTATCCACTAGCGATAAGTATTTCCCATAAAATAAGTAGGTCTATTGTAGGGGGATTTGGTGCTGATGACTAACTCGTTAGGGGTATTTAGCAATATTAGTTCAGATTTGCTGAATATAAATGCGAGGTATCAGTCAGTTTTAGCGCTATACCACAAATAACTCTCTGAATTAAAGGGTTATATACCTTGTTATATAACCTAAATAATTCAAGTTACAGGAAGGCGGCAACGAAATGAACCCAAGGAGTTGAGATAACTCAATGACTCGGGTGAGTGATGGCAGCCAACGCACATGCAGCTTGAAGTATGACGGGTATAGCGCTATTTTTTAGTCGAAGGGATAATAGAACTGCTTATTTAACCATAAATCGATGGCATGACGACTGGCTTCAAAATGAGGTTCGGGTAATTCCCGCGGATTGCACCATAGCCATTGCTGACACTTGTCTGGTTCTTTCAGCTCTGGCTGCCCACCGGCGTGTTGCGCCAACAAGCAAACGGAAACGGTATGTTTACCTTCTGCGCGCCAGGTGGCGATGTTATTGCATAACGCGATAACACTTATATCTTTGATATTTAAGCCTGTTTCTTCGGCTATTTCACGTTTTGCGGCTTGTTCAAAAGACTCTCCAGCCTCCATGTGACCACCGGGAATCGACCAATAAGGGGCGTGCTGACCGCAACGTTTACCCAGTAACACCTCACCTTGTTGATTAACGATAATGACACCCACACCGACTGCAACGGACATTGTACGGACTCCTGTTAAATGAAGGTCAGCAACCATCAGCTATTATGGTTTTTTTACTGCTGACGGAGTTATATTCACCACGAAAATGTGCGGGCTGTCAAAAATCCATCAAGAATAGAAGCAGAAAACTTGCATATATTCTCAGTCGGAAACACACTACTTGAAACGTTTCAGCGTTATCTCGTCACCAAATGATAAAGGGTAACGCTCCTTTTTCTCATTAAAGCTGAAACGATTCAATTTCAGCAAGAGAGGAGATTTATGTTCCAGTTATCTACGCAAGATATCCATCTGGCTGCACAGGCAGACAGCAAAAACGATGCTATTACTCAGGTTGCTGCAGCACTTACTCAGGCTGGCTGTGTTGCCGCCGCTTATGTCGATGGCATGCTGGCCCGCGAGCAGCAAACCTCTACTTACCTGGGTAATGGCATTGCCATTCCACATGGTACCACTGATACTCGCGACCTGGTGCTAAACACCGGTGTGCAAGTTTTCCAATTCCCGCAGGGTATTGCATGGGGCGAAGATCAAACCGCCTATATTGTAATCGGTATCGCCGCGCGTTCAGATGAACATCTGGCATTGTTACGCCAACTGACCCATGTATTAAGTGATGATGCCGTTGCTGCACGTCTGGCGAAAACTACCTCGGCTGAAGAGTTACGCAGTTTGCTGATGGGTGAGCAAAAAACCGCTGAATTCCATTTTGACACGTCACTGATCGCAATCGATGTGGCGGCTGACAATCTGATCACGCTGCAAGCACTGAATGCCGGTCGCTTGCAACAAATTGGCGCAGTAGATGCTCATTTTGTCAGCGATGTCATTACCCGTGAGCCACTCAATTTGGGACAGGGTATCTGGCTGAGCGACAGTACTGAAGGTAATTTGGTCAGTGCTGCCACAGTAAGCCGCCCGGTAGCTGCATTTGAGCACCATGGCGAAAAAGTGGCGCTGTTGCTGACGCTCTCCGTGGCCGATGACCAACCGCTGTCGGTATTGAACTATTTAAGTGATTTACTGTTGGCGAAAAAAGCTGACGCTTTGCTGAACGCTGATGCTGCCGCCTTGCTAGCGTTGCTCACCAGTGAGTATGTCGAGCAGAATGAAGTATTAAGCGCTGAGTTTGCTATCCGTAATGAACACGGGTTACATGCGCGCCCAGGGACGATTTTAGTCAATACAATCAAACAGTTTACCAGTGAAATCACCGTGACCAATCTGGACGGCACCGGTAAACCCGCTAATGGACGTAGTCTGATGAAAGTTGTGGCTTTAGGGGTTAAAAAAGGCAATCGCCTGCGCTTTACCGCCAGTGGTGAAGATGCACAAGCAGCATTGGATGCTATTGGTGAAGCTATCGCCGCCGGTTTGGGCGAGGGGGCAGCATGAGCAGAAGAGTTGCAACCATCACGCTGAACCCAGCTTATGATCTGGTGGGTTTTTGCCCTGAAATTGAACGCGGTGAAGTTAATTTGGTGAAAACTGCCGGCCTGCATGCCGCTGGTAAAGGGATTAATGTTGCCAAGGTGCTGAAAGACCTAGGGATTGATGTCACGGTCGGTGGCTTCCTGGGTAAAGATAACCAAGACGGTTTTCAACTGTTATTCAGCGAGCTGGGTATTGCTAACCGCTTTCAGGTGGTACCGGGCCGTACTCGCATTAACGTCAAACTGACAGAAAAAGATGGCGAAGTGACCGATTTCAACTTCTCCGGTTTTGAAGTCAATAAACCGGATTGGGATCGTTTTGTCACTGACTCGCTGAGCTGGTTGGGGCAATTCGATATGGTCGCGGTCAGTGGTAGCTTGCCCGAGGGCGTAAACCCTGATGACTTTACCGATTGGATGAAACGCCTGCGTAGCCAATGCCCGTGCATTATTTTCGACAGCAGTCGTGAAGCATTGGTCGCAGGCCTGAAAGCCTCACCTTGGTTGGTGAAACCCAATCGTCGTGAACTGGAGATCTGGGCGGGTCGTCCATTACCTGAATTGGGTGATGTGGTAGAAGCTGCACACGCTCTGCGTGATCAAGGGATTGCTCATGTGGTGATTTCTCTCGGGGCTGAAGGGGCATTATGGGTCAATGCGTCGGGTGCCTGGTTGGCAAAACCACCCGCCTGTGAAGTGGTCAGTACCGTCGGTGCTGGTGACTCCATGGTCGGTGGCCTGATTTATGGTTTGTTAATGCGCGAGTCCAGCGAGCACACGCTGCGTCTGGCAACAGCAGTTGCAGCTTTGGCGGTGAGTCAGAGCAATGTTGGTATTACGGATCGCCCGCAGTTGGCAGCCATGATGGCAAGAGTCGACCTGAAACCCTTTAATTAATCCCTGGAGGCGAAATGAAAACGCTACTAATAATAGACAGTTCGCTCGGGCAGGCCAGAGGCCACCTTGCGACACTGATGTTGGGTGCTGCGGCGGCAAAAGCAGGACTGAGCTGGGTTGAGAATGCCACTGATGCAGAGCTGGTGATTGTCGCCGGGCAATCAGCCCCGGCTGACAGTGCGCTGAACGGTAAAAAACTCTATATCGGTGATGTGGAAAAAGCGGTGCGCGATCCTGATGGTTTCCTGGCGCAAGCCATTGCGCAGGCTAAACCTTACCAGGCTGCGGTTGCTGTCGCACCCGCGACCACCACGGTGGCTGGCCCGAAACGTATTGTGGCTATTACCGCCTGCCCGACAGGCGTAGCACACACCTTTATGGCTGCTGAAGCCATTGAAAGTGAAGCGAAAAAACGTGGCTGGTGGGTGAAGGTAGAAACCCGAGGCTCCGTTGGTGCCGGTAATGCAATTACACCAGAAGAAGTGGCTGCGGCTGATCTGGTGATTGTTGCTGCGGATATTGAAGTGGATTTGGATAAGTTTGCTGGCAAACCGATGTACCGTACCACGACAGGTTTGGCGCTGAAGAAAACCGTACAAGAACTGGATAAAGCACTGGTTGAAGCTGAAGTCTATCAGCCTAAAACCGGCAGCAGCACCGGTACCAAAAAAACAGAAACCGGTGGTCCTTATCGTCACCTGCTGACCGGTGTGTCTTACATGTTGCCGATGGTGGTTGCTGGCGGCTTGTGTATTGCCCTGTCATTTGTGTTCGGTATTAAAGCCTTTGAAGTGAAAGGCACATTGGCTGCCGCCTTGATGCAAATTGGTGGCGGTTCTGCTTTTGCGCTGATGGTACCTGTTCTGGCCGGTTTCATTGCATTCTCAATTGCTGATCGTCCGGGTCTGACCCCAGGCTTGATTGGCGGGATGTTGGCAGTGAGTACCGGGGCGGGTTTCCTCGGCGGTATTATCGCAGGTTTCCTGGCCGGTTATGTGGCGAAAGCAATCAGCACTAAGCTGCGTTTGCCGCAAAGTATGGAAGCACTTAAACCGATATTGATTATTCCACTGGTAGCGAGTCTGATAGTGGGTTTGATTATGATTTATGTGGTCGGTACGCCGGTGGCAAAAATCATGTCAGGTCTGACTAACTGGCTGCAATCCATGGGTACCGCCAATGCCGTGTTGTTGGGGGCTATCCTCGGCGCCATGATGTGTACCGATATGGGGGGGCCGGTGAACAAAGCCGCCTACGCGTTTGGTGTGGCACTCCTGAGTTCTTCTGTTTACGCGCCGATGGCCGCTATCATGGCCGCAGGGATGGTTCCTCCGCTGGCGATGGGACTAGCAACACTGTTGGCACGTCACAAGTTTGACAAAGGTGAGCAGGAAGGGGGCAAGGCTGCACTGGTTCTGGGGCTGTGCTTTATCTCTGAAGGGGCAATTCCGTTTGCTGCCCGTGACCCGATGCGTGTCTTGCCGTGCTGTATCGCCGGTGGTGCGCTGACAGGTGCATTGTCTATGGCATTCGGTGCGCAACTGATGGCCCCACACGGTGGTTTGTTCGTGTTACTGATCCCTGGGGCAATTCATCCGGTGCTGCTGTATCTGGTGGCAATCATTGCCGGTACCGTATTGGCCGGTGGTCTGTATGCGATGTTGAAACGCGCTGATGTCGTGGTCGCAAAAGCGGCATAAGTCTGGCATCATAAGCTTCACCCATAAAAAACCGGCCTTATGTGCCGGTTTTTTTTATGTTTACTCACTGTGATTCGGCTAAATACCATTCAGCTAAACGTTAGCTTGTGAGTTCAGCTTGTGACTTCAGCCAGGCTATCTCTTCAGCCCAAATATCAGGATTGACCGTTTCTAAAATCAGCGGGATATTATCAAAACGGGGATCACGCATAATATAGCTGAACACGGTTTTACCAATATTGCCCTCACCGAGACTGTGGTGTCGATCGACCCGGCTGTTAAATTCACTTTTCGCATCATTAAGATGCATACCGCGCAGATACTGAAACCCGACGATATCGCTAAGTTGCTTGAAGGTATGTTCGCAATCTTCTTCCGTGCGCAGATCATAACCGGCAGCAAAAGCATGGCAAGTATCAATGCAGACACCGACGCGGCTCTTATCTTCCACCCCATCAATGATGGCGGCCAGGTGCTCAAACTTAAACCCCAGATTACTGCCCTGACCGGCGGTGTTTTCAATCACCGCTGTCACCCCTTCACTGACATCGAGCGCCATATTGATAGATTCGGCAATACGTGCCAGACACTTATCTTCATCAATTTGCAGTAAATGGCTGCCTGGGTGGAAATTCAGTAATGACAGCCCCAGTTGTTGACAGCGGGCTATCTCGTCGATAAAGGCTTCGCGGGATTTCTCTAGCGCTTCAGTGACGGGATGGCCCAGATTAATCAGATAGCTGTCATGTGGCAGAATTTGAGCGGAGCTATAACCGTATAGCTCACAAGCTTGCTTGAACTTCTCTATCACATCTTCTGCCAGCGGTGCGGCACGCCACTGACGTTGATTCTTGGTAAACAGGGCAAAGGCGGTGGCCTCAAGTTCGTGCGCCCGAATAACAGCCTGGTCTACACCACCTGCTGCGCTGACATGTGCACCGACAAATTTCATTCCATTCTCCTTTGATAACCGGGCCATTATGGCACTGATAACGCCATGATTGAATGGGCGAAGCTGCAAGGAAAAGAAAAGGGCCGCGAGCGGCCCTGAAGTGACATGTTTTATGCCGCGATATGTTGCACCAGCAAATTGATGCCGGTCCCACCGACTATCAGCCAGACAAACAGCAGCAGTGCCAATAATAACGGTTTTACCCCAGCCTGACGGATAGAGCCCACATGAGTGGTCAGT
The DNA here is from genome assembly GCF_052217145.1 of Yersinia sp. 2541 StPb PI. NCBI lineage: Bacteria > Pseudomonadati > Pseudomonadota > Gammaproteobacteria > Enterobacterales > Yersiniaceae > Yersinia > Yersinia sp. 2541 StPb PI. The sequence continues at coordinate 1,664,415 of NZ_JAZGQB010000001.1, forward strand.
CCGAGTGCGGCCATCGCCATCGCCAGCAAAATGGTGTCCAGTGTAATCAGGTGATTCACCCATGCCGCAGGTAATAGATTCAGTGAGTTAAACCCGGCCATCAGAATAAATATCACTGCAAACCAAGGAATAGTGATGGCACTTTTTTCCCGTTTTTCACTGCCGGCTTTGATGTTGCAACGCGCCAAATAGGCTGAGAGTAACAACAGGAATGGAGCCAGCATCATTACCCGGATCATTTTAGTAATCACGGCGGCGTTTTCAGTTTGATCACCGATGGCATGCCCGGCGGCAACCACCTGTGCGACCTCATGAATCGTTGAACCGGCAAAAATACCAAAGGTTTCCTGACTAAACGGCAACCATTGGTAATGCAGGTTTAGCTGATACAACCATGGGTAGACAAAAATGGCGAGCGTGCCGAAAATCACCACAGTGGCGACAGCAACCGCCACTTTGCTGGCATCAGCTTTTAGCACCGGCTCGGTGGCCATAATAGCTGCGGCGCCACAAATACTGCTACCGGCACCAATTAACATTACGGTTTGCTGGTCCAGACCAAATACCCGTTTACCCAGCCAACATGCCAGCACAAAGGTTGAACTGAGGGTCAAAAGGTCAATAACCATACCGGTAGCCCCCACATCCGCCACTTGTTGAAAGGTCAGCCGGAAGCCGTATAAAATGATACCCAGACGCAATAAATGCTGTTTGGCGAAGACGACGCCATCAGAGCAGACGGATTGTACCCACGGATACAAGGTATTGCCGACCACGATGCCAAACAAAATGGCCAGCGTCAGTGCCCCCAACCCCATATTGATAAACCACGGCATATCACCCACGTTGAGCGCCAACCCGGTAATCACGCCGGTTAACACCAAGCCCGCAATATAGCGGCTTAGGGGGAACTGATGTGTTCGAGGGAGTTCTTTAGTATGAGAAGTCGCCATGTTTGTGTCCTGTGTTCTGTAAAGATTGCACACAGTTTAACGACTTCAATCTTAATAGATAAATTCATTATATATTTATAATTAATCTATATAAGTGGTAAGGGCGGTGATGGCAGCGCCCAACACCTGATTTTGCCTATCTCTGTGAGGGAGCGTGAATGGCCATGAAGTTTGGTATGATATACATAACGGAAATGTACACGGGCGGGGGTATCCCCATAACCGTCAAGGCAGCAGTTTTGATATGAAGAAAGCAAAACATGAAAAGTCGCTGTGGGTGATATTGGTGATTGCCTCACTTATTTATTTGTTGATCCCTCCTTATTTGATCGCTTATTTTTTCAAGTTATATAACTTGAATCCTTTTCATATTGTCCCGCTACCCCATTTTAATCCCTTTAAGAGTGAACGTGGGATTCCTTTATCTCAAACGTTTAGCTATTTATTATTTATCTGGTTGATTTTTAACGCGGTTATCAGCGCTATAGTGGCTATTATTTACCGCATATTCTTTTATTCAGATGATAATGAATAGTATTCTTACTGCTTAATTTCATCCGCTGATAACCTCCCGATTTTACTCAAAGGTGTTAGTCTTATACGGTAATAGAGGCTATATACCCGCCATCGTTCATGTTACAGGTGTGTTGGCTGTGCTCGCTCACTCGAATCACTTACTGGTGTAAGCTCATCGAGGGTTCTGTTGCTTGCCGTCGGCCTGTATTTTGAAATCTATTGGGTACACTTTTGTCCGTCAGTTATTGTATTAACAACTAATTAGGTAGCTCGTTTCATCCAGTCACTGACGAACAGAGTGATGATAGCGTCCTCCATTTTTTACTACAGAGACCGTTATGCACATAACCTTACGTCAACTTGAAGTCTTTACTGAGGTGCTAAAAAGCGGCTCTACGACCCAAGCCTCGGTTGTGCTCGCGCTTTCACAATCGGCAGTCAGCGCTGCGTTGGCGGATTTGGAAGGGCAATTGAGGGTGCAACTGTTTGATAGGGTCGGTAAGCGTTTAGTCACCAATGAGCATGGGCGGTTGCTTTATCCCAAAGCATTGGCATTGCTGGATCAGGCAATTGAAATAGAACAGCTTTTTTTGCAGGACTTAGGCGCGTTGCGGATTGCTGCCAGCAGCACTATTGGTAACTATATGTTACCGGGCATGATTGCCAAATACCGGCGTGACTTTCCCGACACACCGCTGGAATTGAATATCGGTAACAGTCAGGATGTGATTGAAGCAGTGGCAGATTTTCGCGGTGATCTGGGGCTGATTGAAGGGCCGTGCCATATGCCGGAACTGATGACTAAAGCCTGGCAACAGGATGAGTTGGTGGTGTTTGCGGCCCCAGATAATCCGTTATGCCATAAGATGCTGACACTGGAAGAACTGGCCGATGCAGCTTGGATCCTACGTGAGCGCGGTTCTGGCACTCGCGAAGTGCTCGATCACTTACTGTTGGCAAAATTACCGCATTTCAAGTTGGTTATGGAGCTTGGGAATTCAGAAGCGATTAAGCGGGCGGTGCGTTATGGCATGGGAATCAGTTGTTTGTCGCGCCGGGTGATTGCCGATCAACTGGCCAACGGCGAACTGATCGTACTCAACATCCCTTTGCCACCACTGATACGAACCTTATATCTGATTCATCATCGGCAAAAACATATCTCTAACGCCTTGCAGCGCTTTCTCAGCTACTGTCAGGAAGAGGTCTGAACCGCAGAATTAGCCGAGAGTGAGTTACTCCTGTAGGGATAAGGTTTTTAAGCGTTTTACACCAATGATATTGGCTATTGCGGCAAGAATACCCGATAGAGAGAGGCTTTTACTGGCAAATGAGCTTTTGCTAATAATTGCACCGGGATCATGAAGGTATCTTATATCAGCGCATTGTTACTATCCGAGTCGGTGGGATTTGTTACAATCCCGCCTTATTTTTTAAGGGTGGATTAGGGTAAGAATGACTCAGCAAAATACTAAAATCCCAGTGCAGCAGGGTGCGCAGCGTTTACGTCGGGAGCTTAAATCACGGCACTTAGCCATGATTGCTATCGGTGGTTCTATTGGTACCGGTTTGTTTGTTGCCTCAGGGGCAACGGTATCGCAAGCAGGCCCGGGTGGAGCATTGCTCTCCTATGCATTGATTGGCCTGATGGTTTATTTCCTGATGACCAGTCTCGGTGAGCTGGCGGCATTTATGCCGGTATCAGGCTCATTTTCAACTTATGGCTCCAAATACGTCGAGGAAGGCTTTGGTTTCGCCCTTGGCTGGAACTATTGGTACAACTGGGCCGTCACTATCGCTGTTGACTTGGTCGCGGCACAATTGGTGATGAATTACTGGTTCCCAGACGCACCAGGCTGGATTTGGAGTGCGCTGTTCCTCGCCCTGATGTTTTTACTGAACTACATCTCAGTAAAAGGCTTTGGTGAAGCGGAATACTGGTTCTCACTGATTAAAGTCACCACAGTCATTATCTTCATCATTATTGGTGTAATGATGATTAGCGGCATTATGAAAGGCGGTGAGAGCGCGGGTTGGCACAACTGGACCATTGGTGATGCACCCTTTGCAGGGGGCTTCTCGGCGATGATTGGTGTGGCAATGATTGTTGGTTTCTCTTTCCAAGGCACTGAACTGATTGGTATTGCGGCCGGTGAATCAAAAGATCCAGGTAAAAATATTCCACGCGCAGTGCGCAAGGTGTTCTGGCGTATTTTACTGTTCTATATCTTTGCTATTTTGATTATCAGCCTGATTATTCCGTATACCGATCCAAGTCTGTTACGTAATGATGTCAAAGATATCAGTGTTAGCCCATTCACGCTGGTATTCCAGAATGCAGGTTTGCTGTCAGCGGCCGCGGTGATGAATGCGGTTATCCTGACGGCAGTGTTGTCAGCGGGTAATTCGGGGATGTATGCCTCAACCCGTATGTTGTTTACCCTGGCCTCAGAAGGTAAAGCGCCACGTATCTTTGCCAAGCTGTCTGAGGGCGGGGTGCCACGTAATGCTCTGTATGCCACCACGGTAGTGGCCGGATTGTGCTTCCTAAGTTCAATGTTTGGCAACCAAACTGTGTATCTGTGGTTACTTAATACCTCAGGTATGACTGGCTTTATTGCTTGGTTGGGTATTGCTATCAGCCATTATCGTTTCCGCCGTGGCTATATGATGCAAGGCCGTGACTTGAACGACTTACCGTATCAGTCTGGTTTCTTCCCGATAGGGCCGATTTTCGCCTTCGTACTGTGTTTGGTTATTACTTTGGGGCAGAACTATCAGGCTTTCTTGCAAGACCGCATTGATTGGTATGGTGTGACTGCAACCTATATTGGTATTCCATTGTTCCTGGTGATTTGGTTTGGCTACAAATTGAGCCGTGGCACTAAGGTTATCAAATACCAAGAGATGGAATTCCCGAAATGGCGTGATGACAGTGAAGATAATCCTGAGCCGACAAAGCCGGTGATGACCGCTGACTAGTTTTTAGCGCTAATCAAAATTAAGCCATAGTGATGGCAGGGCGATAATCTTATCGCCCTTTTTTTGGGCTGTAAGCTGGTGATTATTTAAGCAAAGTTAAGCAAATAATTTCGCTAACTTCTCTTTATTGCCCTTTTGAATGCGGGGATAAATCAGGCTTATTGATTAAATAATATTATAAAATAAGGATTTACATCGTATTGTACCTAATTGTTTATCGCAATCTTATTGATAAGTATTATCGTTTGTTTTATTGTTAGCGCCATCTTATAAGGAACGATAAGGGGAAGCGGTGCAACAGTCGTCACGGAGCATGGCCAAAGGGGGGGTTAGCGATGCTGGTTCACCCGATTCACTTACTCGTCTAAGCGCATCGGGACGCAGTTCACCCGTGACTCTAATTACTTTGGGTATATTTTGGCAGTAACAGATTTCATAAAATAATAATTAGGCAGAAAGGGCCGGAAGCGATATTTCTGCTGTGGTGAGCTATTGCCGACATTAATAAAAAATAAATTTTCACCTGTCCGCCAGGCGGCATTGCTGCAAGTAAAAAACGCCTGCTGAAAAGGTTGTTGATAAATTTACACCTCATGGAGATCGTGTAATGGTTAAGGTTAACAAGGGTTTTAGAAAATCTCACAGTGCGGCATTAGTGATAGCTGCAATTATCTCATCTCAGGCATCCGCCGCTGAAACAAAAAATACCACGGCAACTGACACCATGGTTGTCACGGCATCCGGTTTCCAGCAACGCATTCAAGATTCTGCGGCATCTATTTCTGTGGTTACCCGCGAGCAGATTGAAAATAAAGCCTATCGTGATATTACCGATGCGCTGAAAGATGTTCCCGGCGTTGTTGTCACCGGTGGTGGTAGCCACAGTGATATCAGTATTCGTGGCATGTCCGCTAAATACACCCTGATTCTGGTGGATGGTAAACGTGTTGATACCCGTAGCACCCGCCCTAACAGCGACGGTTCAGGGATTGAGCAAGGCTGGCTGCCACCACTTGCCGCCATTGAGCGTATTGAAGTTGTACGTGGCCCGATGTCCTCTTTATATGGTTCGGATGCCATGGGAGGGGTAATCAACGTTATTACCCGGAAGGTGGGTAAAGAGTGGCAAGGCACGGTGCGCGCAGATGCCACCTTGCAGGAGGATTCAGACTCCGGCGATATATATCAGACCAATGCTTACGCTTCTGGTCCATTAATTGATGGCTTGCTGGGATTGAAAGTTAGCGGGCTTCTCTCGCATCGTAGCGAAGATAAGATAATCGATGGCTACAATGAACAGCGCATGAGAAACGGTGCGGCAACATTTACCCTGACTCCCGATGATAAAAACGAATTTGATTTTGATATCGGCCATTATGTGCAGGACCGAAACTCAACCGCCGGGCGTTCAGTGGCATTAACCGGTAAAAGCAGTGACGTGCAATATGACCGTAATAATTATGCGATTACCCACCACGGTTATTATGATTTCGGTAATTCAACCAGCTATGTTCAACGAGATGAAACCCGTAATCCATCACGTGACATGAAGAGTGTTGATAATATCTTTAATAGCCAAACCTCATTCCTGTTCGATAGCCATACTTTAATTCTTGGCGGTCAATATCGTTATGAAGAGCTGAATGACAAGGGTAATCAACTAGCCTCCGCCAAAGATTTGACTAAATTGACCCGTTGGAGTTGGGCGTTATTTGCAGAAGATGAATGGCAGATGACCAATGATTTCGCGCTGACCGGTGGTGTCCGTATGGATCAGGACGAAAACTACGGTACTCACTGGACACCACGTCTGTACGGTGTCTGGCATCTGGCTGAACAATGGACATTAAAGGGCGGGGTATCTGGTGGCTATCGTTCACCTGATTTACGTCAGGCCACGGAAAACTGGGGACAAATCACCGGCGGTGGTCGGGGTGATCCTGCTATCATTGTCGGTAATGCCAACCTGAAACCAGAAAGAAGCCTCAGCCAGGAAATTGGTGTGCTGTGGGATGATCAGGAAGGTATGAATGCCGGTGTGACACTGTTTAACACTGATTTTAAAGATAAAATCACCGAGGTACGCCGTTGTACTGATACCACGGGCAATGCGTCCGGCCAATGTATGATCAATGGTACCAGCTATAAATTTATTAGTGATCGCACCAACGTGGATAAAGCCATGACCCGTGGTGTGGAAGCGACTTTCGGTTGGGAAATCAATAAAGCCTGGTCACTGACATCGAACTACACCTTTACTCAATCTGAGCAGAAAAGTGGGCAATTCTCGGGTCAACCGTTGAACCAGATGCCTAAGCACATGTTGAACGGTACGCTGAACTGGCAGGCAAATGAAGAATTAGCCACCTGGGTTCGGGCTAACTACCGGGGTAGAACATCAGAGTATCTTGATCGTACCAGTATGGGCAATAAAACGCCGTCTTACACTTTTGTCGATTTAGGGGCTAACTATCAACTGACCAAAGAGTTCCGTTTGATGGGAGGCGTGTATAACGTACTGGATAAACGTGTAGATATCGAAGTTAACGATAAAGTGCTGGATGGGCGCCGTTATATGGTTGGTGCCAGCTACGATTTCTAATCTCCCTTTGTCCTTGAAGCCACAGGGGGGTTAGCGGCGTTCACTCACCCGAATCACTTACTTGAGTAAGCTCATCGGGATTTGTTCGCTTGCTGCCTACCTGTGACTCCAATGACTTTGGGTACTCCCTTTGTCCTTGAAGTCACTGGGGGGTTAGCGGCGTTCACTCACCCGAATCACTTACTTGAGTAAGCTCATCGGGATTTGTTCGCTTGCTGCCTACCTGTGACTCCAATGACTTTGGGTACTCCCTTTGTCCTTGAAGCCACCGGGGTGTTAGCGGCGTTCACTCACCCGAATCACTTACTTGAGTAAGTGATTCGGGATTAAGGAACCTTTTGAGGTTCCTCCTGCATAATTAACTCAAGCCAATATCAATCACTTTTTTGAATGCGGCGCGTTGTGACACACGTTGATACCAACGTTCCACGTTCGGTAGTGATGGACGTTCGATCGACAGGTTAAACCAGGCATAGGCCAGGCACCCTAACGGGATATCCCCAATACCGAATTTATCGCCAGACAGATACGCTTGTTTCTCAAGTGCGTGATCGGCAATTGCCATCAGGGTATTGAGTTGTGTCATACCCTGAGCAATTTTCACTTTATCCTGCTGTTCTGGTGGGGTGCGTACCAACCCGATAAACACCGCTTTAAAGGGTTCCACCATGCTGGAAGTGGCCCAATCCATCCACTTTTCTGCCCCTGCGCGTAACTGTGCATCAGGTAAATAAAGTGCACTATCGCCGTATTGTGCGGCCAGATAGCGGACAATCGTATTGGACTCCCACAGGATGAAGTCTCCATCTTGCAGGCAAGGGATCAGGCCATTTGGATTCATTGAGCGATACAGGGGATCATTGAGCTTGCCATATTGGCCACCGACATCAATGCGCTGATAGCTGATACCCAGTTCTTCTAAACACCAAAGTACTTTTTTGACATTGGTCGAGTTATTCCGACCCCAAACAGTCAGCATATAATTCTCTCTATTTATTTGATTTTTATCTACCAACGCCCCTGAAACAGCGTTATTTAACGCCGTTGCCAATGGTGGATATCCCAGTCATGCAGTATTGCCAAATCCACTAATTCATTACCGGGATTAATCACTGCCGCATGATCAACATATTCCAGTAGCGGCTTGTCATTAATCGAGTCGCTGTAACCGTAGGTATGCTGAAAATCTAACTGAGGCGACGCCATGAGCCACTGTTTTAACCGTTCGACTTTGCCTTCACGGTAAGTCAGGGTGCCATAGGTCTTGCCGGTGTAGCGGTTATCCTCCACCGCAACACCGATAGATAATGCTGCATTGGCAGAGAAATGCTGCGCAATAGGGGTAACCAAATGTTCGCCGGTAGCTGAAATAATCACGATGTAATCACCGCGATTACGGTGCCAGGCCAGTAGCTTCCTGGCTTGCGGATAAATTCGTGGCAGAATATCTCGCTCGATAAAACGCTCAACCCAGCCAGCAACTTCAGCCGTATGTTTGCCGATTAAGGGCGACAATGTTGATTCCATATAACAGGACATCGACATCTGCCCTTGATAGTACTGTTTCATCAAATACTGTTCTTGTTCTGCCAGCTCACTAGGAGCCAGCCCTTTATCAACCAGCCAGCGTAACCAAAGGCCGGAGCTATCATCACTGATCAGCGTTTCATCGAGATCAAACAGGGCCAAATCCATTAAGTCACCTCCCGGCTGACAGAAAGATTGAAGTGAAACTTAACAGTGCATGTGCTGGGCATCTGAAATTCCCCGACGGAAAAAAGGGTATCAACCGTTAAGCTAATACTTTCTAGCAAAACATGGAAGCTTACTTAGCACGGCAGGGTTGCTAGCTCACCCCGATACAGTTATGGATGGCAGATTATCTGAATATTAAGACAACGTTATGACTCTGGTTTTCGATGTTGCCGGGCAGGTGATACGGCATTGTTATCAGTAATGAAAGAAATAACATAGAACGGATTGATATTGGTGAGTTACTCAGTTTCGGTGTTAATTGTTTATATCGTTTAGATATAGATTGTTAAGTATCTAGTCGAGAACGCTCTTAAAACTGCTTTTTATCCTTAAATGACAGGTTATTAACGCGGTTTGTCACTAAACGCCCGATGGCTAAAGAAAGAGTGTTGTCGTCTGTCTGCTTTCACCCCACAGCCCAGGAGCTGATTATGCTGATTATTCGTTTATATGGTTGTCCAGTTTTCATTGGTTCTGAGCAAAAAAAGCAACCGACTGAAAATCCTGGAGTGAAACATGAGTCATCAAACACTAAGCAACCCATTATTTGTTAACCCAACCGCGGTTAACCCATTATCTGCCAACACATTACCACTATTGGATCTTTCCCTGCTTAATGGCAGTGAAACTGAACGTCAGGCATTCTTAGTCGATTTACGCCATGCCGCACGAGATATCGGATTCTTTTATCTCACCGGACATGGCATTGACCCCGCGTTATTACAACAAATCCAAACCTTATCCCGTGAATTTTTTGCCTTGCCTGATGAGGACAAACTGGCGGTGGCCATGGTGCGCTCGCCACATTTTCGTGGCTATAACCGTGCGGCCTCTGAGTTAACGCGAGGCCTACCGGATTGGCGCGAGCAGTTCGATATTGGCGCGGAAAGAGCCCCATTACCGCAAACGCCAGATACGCCAAGTTGGGCGCGGCTGCAAGGGCCAAACCAGTGGCCAGCGGCATTGCCGGAATTAAAACCAACAATACTGCAATGGCAGCGGGAAATGACCGGAATGGCACTGCGCTTGCTGCGGGCTTTCGCTCTGGCATTGGAACTGGATGAACATGCATTTGATGAGTTGTATGGCGATAAACCCAATGAACATATCAAGTTGATTCGCTATCCAGGGCGTGAAACCACACAAAGCGGTCAGGGGGTCGGTGCGCATAAAGACTCCGGTTTCCTCAGTTTCTTATTGCAAGACCAGCAACGCGGCTTGCAGGTGGAGGTGGAGGAAGGGCGCTGGATTGATGCCGCACCACGACCCGGCACCTTCGTGGTCAATATTGGAGAGCTGCTGGAGCTGGCCAGTAATGGTTATCTGCGCGCCACGGTGCACCGGGTGGAAACACCTCCTGCCGGTACAGACCGGTTATCTATCGCCTTCTTCCTGGGGGCGCGTCTGGATGCGGTGGTTCCGCTGTATCAACTGCCAGCGCCGCTGGTGGCGCAAGCGCGTGGGCCAGCCAGTGATCCTCATAACCCGCTGTTTCGTGATGTTGGGCTTAATTATCTCAAGGGCCGTTTGCGCTCTCATCCCGATGTTGCCGAGCGTTACTACCCTGCGCAACTGAAGCTGTAGGGATTGGAGAAGTTCATCGCGGATCGTCTGCTGGCAATCTACCTGGCGCACTGATTTTTGGGTCGCTTGAATTAAAAACTTTATTTTTGGGATGATGATAATGACTAAAACACGTATTTCCGGCCTGATTAGTGCCACCTTACTAACTGCATGGGTGTCTTCTTTTAGTTTGTCAGCACAGGCAGCCGAAGCGCTGCGGGTAGCCGCCGATCCGGTTCCTCATGCAGAAATTCTGCAATTTGTGCAAAAACTCGATCCCTCTCTGAACCTGAAGGTCATCGAGATCCCCAATGGTGTGAACTCGAATGAGTTGCTGGCACACGGTGATGTCGATGCCAACTACTTCCAGCATGTGCCTTATCTGCACTCCCAGGAGCAGGCGCTGGGGCAAAAATTTGCCGTGGCCGCAACGGTGCATATTGAGCCACTTGGCGTCTATTCCCACAAACATAAAACCTTTGCTGATGTCCCGCAAAATGGCACGGTAGCGGTGCCGAATAACGTGACTAATCTCAGCCGTGCGCTCTATTTACTGAAAGATCAGGGACTGATTACCTTGAAGCCGGGCTTTACCGATCCGGCTAAAAATCAGGCGACGCCGAAGGATATCGCGGACAATCCAAAACACCTGAAAATTTTAGAGATTGAATCACCGCAAATCCCTCGTTCATTGGATGATGTTGATTTAGCAGTGATTAATGGAAATTATGCGTTGGAGGCAGGGCTTAATCCGGCGAAAGATGCATTAGGACTGGAGAAAGCTGCCGGTAACCCTTATGCCAATATTCTGGTCACCACCCCCGCGCTGGCCAGTGATCCACGAATCAAACAATTGGCGAAAGATTTACAGTCACCCGAAGTGGCGAAGTTTATCACTGAGAAATACGCCGGTTCAGTTATCCCTGTGGCAGGCCTTAAATCATGATTAGCATCGAACGCCTGAGTAAAACCTATCCACAAGGAGGGCTGCCAATGGTGGCCCTGGAGGAGGTCTCGCTTGAGATCCCGACAGGCTCGGTGTTCGGTATTATTGGCCGTAGCGGGGCAGGTAAAAGTACCTTAATCCGTTGTCTAAACCTATTGGAACGGCCCACTTCGGGCCGTATTCAAGTGGATGGCCGGGAATTAACTACACTTTCAGACCGTGAATTGCGGCTGCAACGGCAAAATATCGGCATGATTTTTCAGAATTTCCATTTACTTCATTCACGTAATGTATGGGACAACATTGCTGTTGGTTTGGAAATTATTGGGATGCCCAAAGCGCAACGCCAGCAGCGCGTTGCGGAGTTATTGGATTTGGTTGGCTTGAGTGACAAGGCTTATGCTTTCCCCTCGCAGTTATCGGGCGGACAAAAACAGCGCGTGGGAATTGCCCGAGCGCTGGCCGCCAAACCGTCATATTTGTTATCTGATGAAGCGACTAGCGCGCTGGACCCTGAAACCACCGCATCGATCCTGGCATTGCTCAGTGATATCAATCGCCAACTTGGATTGACCATCGTGTTGATCACTCACGAATTGGAGGTGGTGAAATCCATCTGTGATAGCGCAGCACTGTTGGAGCGGGGGCGGGTGGTGGAAACCGGCGCTATTGCTGACTTATTGGCATCAACACATTCCCGTTTAGGGCGTTCATTGCTTCCCGCTCGGGGGCCGGCGTCGTTGTCTGGTGCGCCAGTGGCGGAGCTAACCTTTTTCGATACCTTATCGGCTTCCCCCGTGCTCAGTGAGTTGGCGCAGCAACATGCCGTGGGGGTAACCCTACTTGGCGGTGGGGTGGAATCGATAGGTGGCCAGCGGGTTGGGCGTTTGCAGGTTGATTTCAGCCACCCAGACGGCGGGTTGAGTTTAGCTGAGGTCTTACAATTTCTTAATGAGCGTGGCGTGAGGGCAGAACTGATATGAACAGCGGCATGAGTTGGCAAGATCTGCTGGCACTGGTCACCAATGCCACCGGCGAAACCATCTATATGGTGGTAATTGCCACCTTTTTCACTGTATTGATTGGCTTACCACTGGGGGTGTTGTTATTTATTTCGCGCCCCAATGGGGTTTTGCCTGCGCCGCGCTTGAATACATTGGTCGGTGCCATTGTTAATCTGGGGCGCTCAATGCCCTTTGTGGTGTTACTGATTGCGTTGATTCCGATTACCCGTTGGATTATCGGCACCACGTTAGGCAGTACCGCGGCCATCGTGCCAATTACTCTGGGGGCCATCCCATTTTTTGCCCGAGTGGTCGAAGCGGCCTTGGATGAAGTGGATAAAGGGCGGATTGAGGCAATTTTATCGATGGGCGGCTCGGCACGCCATGTGATTCAAAAAGTTCTATTGCCAGAGGCACTTCCCGCTTTATTGGCCGGTATTACCTTAACTGTCGTGATGCTGGTGGGATTCTCATCAATGGCGGGGGTTATTGGTGGCGGTGGATTAGGTGATTTGGCTATTCGTTATGGTTATCAACGTTTTAATAATGAAGTGATGGTAGCGACATTAATCATATTGGTCATTTTGGTTCAGGGCGTACAAAGCCTGGGCGATAGATGGGTCAGGTCGTTGGCTCACCGGCGCTAAAATTTATCACCACCTATATTTGATATAACAGCCGCGGTATTGATTGCTGTGGTTTCACTGCGTAATAATGGACGTTGCCGCTATCAACGCGGCAACGTCCTGTCAGCAGGAGATTAACCGTTTAGTGCTTGTGCCAAGTCCGCAATCAGATCCTCGGTATCCTCAATACCCACCGACAAACGTAGCAATTGTGGCGTAATACCGTGTTTCAGCCGGGTTTCTAAGGGGATGGAGGCATGAGTCATGCTATATGGCTGGCTGATTAAACTTTCCACCCCGCCCAAACTTTCGGCCAGGGTAAACAGATGTGAGCGTTTGATTACCGCGCGAGCGTATTCATCATCCCCTTTCAATCGCACAGAAATCATACCGCCGAAACCCGCCATTTGCCGTGATGCCAGCTCATGTTGTGGGTGGCTTTTCAGCCCTGGGTAATAGACATTTTCAACTTGTGGTTGCCCTTCGAGCCACTCGGCTATCTGCTGAGCGCTGTGATTATGTCGCGCCATGCGCAAAGCCAAGGTGCGCAGTCCGCGTAACGTCAGAAAGCTGCTGAAAGGATCTAAAATTCCGCCCACCGCATTGTGCAGAAAGCCTAACTGTTCTGCCAGTTCAGGGTTATTGCCCACCGCCGCGACGCCAGCGACCACATCAGAATGGCCATTAAGGTATTTGGTGGCGGAATGCACCACAATATCAAAGCCCAGTTCCAGCGGGCGCTGGATGTAAGGGGAGGCGAAGGTATTATCGGCCACACTGATAAGTTGATGCTTTTTGGCAATCGCCGCAATGGCCGCCAGGTCAGCCAGTTTCAGCAATGGATTGGTCGGTGTCTCCACCCAGATCATTTTGGTTTCTGGCAATATTGCTTGTTCTAATGCCTCGGTATCCGCAGGGGAGACATAGGTCACTCGCAAACCGGCCGTTCGGCTGCGAACTTTTTCCAGCAGGCGATAGGTTCCACCATATAAATCATCCACGGCAATGATATGGCTACCCTGATCCAGCAGTTCAAGCACAGTTGAACAGGCTGCCAGACCAGAGGCGAAGGCGTAACCTCGAGTGCCCCCTTCCAGTTCCGCAATCGCCTTTTCCAGCGCGGCACGCGTTGGGTTGCCGCTGCGCGAATATTCATACCCAGTATGCTCGCCGGGAGCGGGTTGTGCGAAGGTGGATGTCGCGTAAATTGCGGGCATCACCGCACCGGTGCTATCGGGGGTATAACCGGCATGAACGGTTAAGGTATCGAACTTTGCCATAATAAAAATCCTTAATATGAGAAGATTAAGCCAGCTTTTGACGCCAGGTATTCAAAACATCAGTGCGGGTAATCAAGCCAAGGAAACGCTCTCCATCCAACACTACTGCTACATGGCCATCATTGAATGTCGCCAGTAGAGAGCGGTAATCGGCCTCTTTTTGTAATGTGTTCACTTGATGGGTCATAGCGGCACTGGCCGGTAATTTGAAATGGCTGGCATCTGCTTGTACGGTGTTCAGCAAGTCCCATTCGTCGATTAACCCGACCACTTTTTCGCCGTCTAATACGGGTAGTTGGGAGATGTCATATAGGCGCATTCGGGCGTGAGCCACGGCCAGCGTGTCCTGCGGTGAAACAGAAATTGTTGCGCCGTCCTCATGACGATAAGTGATGAAATCACGCAAATCGCCATACTGGGGCTTGCTCAGCAAACCTTGTTCCATGAGCCAGTAATCGTTGAACATTTTGGACAGGTACTTGTTGCCGCTGTCGCAAACGAAGGTGACCACTCGCTTTGGTGTGGTTTGCTCGCGGCAATAGCGTAATGCTGCGGCCAGTAGGGTGCCGGTAGATGAGCCTGCCAGTACCCCTTCTTCCCGCAATAGCGCGCGTGCGGTGCTGAAGGCTTCAGCATCATCGATGCGATAAGATTTTTTTACCTGAGAAAAGTTGCTCAGTGGCGGGATAAAATCCTCACCAATTCCTTCGACCAGCCAGCTACCCGCATCGCCAATCTGCGAGCTGTCGACGTAATCTGCCAAAATAGATCCCGCAGGATCGGCCAGTACGAACTCGGTGGCGGGTGAAACCTCGGCAAAGTATTGGCTCAGGCCGCTCAGGGTGCCGCTGGAGCCAACACCCACCACGATGGCATCGACCTGCCCATCCATCTGTTGCCACAGCTCAGGGCCGGTCGATGTCCGGTGCGCCGCGGGGTTTGCCGGGTTATTGAATTGATCGATATAGAAAGCCCCCGGTGTTTCCTGCGCCAGACGCAGAGCATAGTCCTGATAATAAGCCGGATGCCCTTTGCCCACATCCGAGCGGGTCAATAGCACTTGTGCGCCCAATGCTCGCAGGTGGAAAATTTTCTCCTGGCTCATTTTATCCGGTACCACTAATAGCAGTTTGTAACCTTTTAGCGCCGCCACCAATGCCAACCCAAGGCCGGTATTGCCAGCGGTGGCTTCAATGATGGTTCCGCCGGGTTGCAGCAACCCTTCTTTTTCAGCTTGCTCAATCATCGAGAGCGCGACACGGTCTTTAATCGACCCACCGGGATTTTGATTTTCCAGCTTGACGAACAGTTGGCATGGGCCGGTATCAAAGTGGGTCAGTTCCAGTAGCGGGGTGTGGCCGATAAGATCAAGTACCGAGCGTGGGATAGCCATTGCATACTCCAGCATTATTTGTTTAACAGCATAAATTGTTTAACAGCATGAATTTGGATAACAACTGATGGGCTGGATAATAGCGCTAGCGGCTTAAGCATTAAAAAGAACAAATAACCTGTCTATATTACCTTTTGTTATATATTTATGTTTTTTTAGACGTTTAGGTGCTTAGGTGTAAGGATGTTCAGACAGGAAGATGGTTAGCCGTATAGCCATCGATATTCACAAAAAACAGTCTCTTTACAAAACAAAACGTAAAACTACGCCCAATTGAGCCAGCAATGGGATAAATTTAGAAAAGGGACTGAAATATGACTAAGCTAATATTTCAGTCTAAGTGAAAAGACGTTATTTTTTCGCTAATTGGACAGTGGTTGGTTCTGGGAATACCACTTATTTCCAATTATTAGCAAGGATACTCTGGCGACCTCATGATGAAATTTATCCTCCCCTTTAAGATAAAGAAATTAACCTTCAGTGCTGGCTTATTGCTTTTGGTGCTGCCCGCCGCGCATGCGGCTGGAGACCCGGCTGCTCCGCCGGTAGATGCCAAAGCCTATGTGCTGATGGATTACAACAGTGGAAAGGTGTTGGTGGAAGGGAACAGTGACCAGCGCCTCGATCCGGCCAGTTTGACTAAGATTATGTCCAGTTATGTGATTGGACAGGCCATTAAAGCGGGGAAAGTGCACCCTGATGATTTAGTGACCGTGGGGAAAGATGCCTGGGCTACGGGTAATCCGGCATTACGTGGTTCCTCACTGATGTTTTTGAAACCGGGCGATCAGGTAAAATTGTCCGATTTGAATAAAGGTATTGTGATTCAGTCAGGCAATGATGCCAGTATTGCGTTGGCCGATTATGTGGCTGGTAGCCAAGACAGTTTTGTTGGCCTGATGAACAATTACGCCAAAGCCTTGGGCCTGGCGAATACTCACTTTATGACCGTCCATGGTCTTGATGCGCCAGGGCAGTACAGCACTGCGCGGGATATGGCGGTATTAGGTCAGGCACTGATCCGCGACGTGCCGGAAGAGTATGCGCTGCACAAAGAGAAAGAATTCACTTTTAATAAGATTCGTCAGATTAACCGTAATCGTCTGCTATGGAGCACTAATCTCAATGTGGATGGCATGAAAACCGGTTTTACCTCCGGTGCGGGGCATAATCTGGTCGCATCTGCAACCGAAGGGCCAATGCGTTTAATCTCTGTGGTGTTAGGTGCACCCAGTGATCGGGTTCGCTTTAGTGAAAGTGAAAAACTGTTGACCTGGGGCTTCCGTTTCTATGAAACCGTGGTGCCGATTAAAGCCACCAAACCTTTTGTGACGCAGAAAGTATGGTTTGGTGATACCGGCGAGGCCGAGCTTGGGGTGGCAGAGGATGCCGCTATCACTATCCCGAAAGGGCAGATGAAGGATCTTAAAGCCAGTTATAAGTTGGATCAAACGGAGCTGCGTGCGCCGCTGGCCAAAAATCAAGTGGTCGGAACCATCGATTTTCAGCTTAATGGCAAGACGATTGACCAACGCCCGCTGGTGGTATTAAACGAAGTAAAAGAGGGCGGTTTCTTTAGTCGCATCTGGGACTTCGTGATGATGAAACTCAGTCAATGGTTTGGTAGCGTATTTGGCTAGTTTAAAGAAGATGATTGATTAATATGCTAAAAGGGCTACTGAAAAGTAGCCCTTTTAGCATATTAGGTGACCTATCACTGATATAAATCAGTTACAGGCAACGATCTTGATTGCTAACCCCCCTCGGGAGGTTTCGCGGTATTTAGAATTCATATCTTTGCCGGTTTCATACATCGTTTCGATGACTTTATCCAGACAAACACTGGGTTCGCTAGTACGACGTAGCGCCATGCGCGCAGAGTTAACGGCTTGCACCGCAGAAATTGCATTACGCTCAATACACGGCACTTGAACTTGCCCTGCCACTGGGTCACAGGTCAGCCCTAGGTTATGCTCCATCGCGATTTCTGCTGCAATGCACACCTGAGCAGGGCTACCGCCCATCAACTCAGCCAAGCCTGCTGCGGCCATGGAACAGGCCACACCCACTTCGCCCTGACAACCCACTTCAGCGCCGGAAATAGACGCATTCATTTTATACAGCGCCCCAATCACACCAGAGACCAGGAAGTAGCGACTGTATGAGTTCTCATTTACCTGACGAATGAATTTGTCGTAGTAAGATAAAACTGCCGGAATAATGCCACACGCGCCGTTAGTCGGGGCAGTCACGACCCGCCCGCCCGCAGCGTTCTCTTCATTGACGGCTAATGCATACATATTAATCCAATCGACAACCATCATCGGATCCGAGTTATTTTTATCGGTACTAACCAGCATTCGGCGCAAAGCTGCGGCGCGACGTGGTACTTTCATTGGACCAGGCAATAACCCTTCAGTATTGATGCCGCGCTCAATACCGGCACGCATCACTGCCCAGATTGCGGCAAAGTGAGCACTTATTTCGGCTTTGCTGTGCAATGCCAGTTCATTTTGCATCACTAAACCGGACAGTGATAAACCGGTATCTTTACAGTGCTTTTGCAAGTCACGGGCAGACTTGAACGGATAAGGCACAGTAATCGCTTGGCTATCTTCCTGACCAAAGTGTGCTTCATCGACAATAAAACCACCGCCGATGGAGTAATACGTTTTACTGAAAATACAGTCATCACCCGCATGAGCGCTGATGGTCATACCATTTTCGTGCAATGGCAGGTTAGTGCTGTGGAAGTTCATCCCGCCATTGGCCGGGAAATCAACTTCGTGGCTGCCGTTTGCCAACAGCAGACGTTCCCGCAACTCTACATCGCGGATAAAACCAGAGATTGCATCAATATCAACGGTATCAGGCAGATTCCCCGCCAAACCCATAATAATCGCAATATCGGTATGATGGCCTTTACCGGTAAGAGACAAAGAGCCGTAAACATCAACAGTGATTCGGGTGACGGCAGAAAGATGCCCCAGTTCGATTAGGTCATCGGTAAACAGCTTGCCAGCCTTCATTGGGCCGACGGTATGAGAGCTGGATGGACCAATACCAATCTTGAAAATGTCAAAAACGCTGACCATATATCGCCCCTTAAAGGTTCTAATTATTAAAGTGATGACATTGCCGTGGTAGGAAGCCGGAGCGGACGCTCCGGTTTTTGAAACAATTTACAACATCAGACCATGATAACTGGCTGGCCGTGGACGTTGGCCAGCCTCAGAATCATTTACCGAACAGGCTGAACAAGATTGCAGAGATAGCAATCAGGCCCATGATAACCACGAATACGTTGCTGATATGGCCGCTGTACTTACGCATCGCTGGAACTTTATGGATTGCGTACATTGGCATCAGGAACAACAGCATCGCGATGATTGGGCCACCCAAGGTTTCAATCATACCCAAAATGCTTGGGTTCATGGTTGCGACGATCCAGGTTGTTACCAGCATGAACAGGGCAGTAATACGGTTCAGTTTGTCATGATTGATGGTTTTGCCTTTGCTACGCAGAGACTTAATCATCATGCCATTAAAGCCTTCACGTGCGCCCAGATAGTGACCCAGGAAAGACTTGGTGATAGCGATAAAGGCAATAACCGGCGCCATGTAGGCAATTATTGGAGTATTAAAGTGGTTAGCCAGGTAAGACAGAATAGAAATGTTCTGGCTTTTCGCATCCGCCAGATCCGCAGGAGACAGGCTCAGTACGCAACTGAAGACGAAGAACATAACGGTGACAACCATCATGATGTGAGCAAAAGCCAAAATGCGTGAACATTTTTTCTCTGCATCTACGCCGTACTCTTCACGTTTTGATACTGCAAACGCCGAGATGATAGGGGAGTGGTTGAATGAGAACACCATGACCGGAATAACCAGCCACATGGTCATCCACAGACCGCTACCAGTACCGTTGCCGTCCATTGATACATGTTCAAATATTGCACCGGTCCAGTTAGGGATCAGGTACACAGCCAACAACATCAATGCTGCAACAAACGGGAATACCAGAATACTCATTGCTTTTACAATGGCATGCTCACCAAAACGCACGATAGTCATCAGGCCCACGATCAGAATCAGGGACAAAATAGCACGCGGTGGTGATGGTAGATGCATCTGGTGGGTAATGAAGCTATCAACGGTGTTGGTGATTGCCACACTGTATACCAATAAAATCGGGTAGATAGCGAAGAAGTAAAGCAGGGTAATCAACTTACCTGCGCCGATACCAAAGTGCTCTTCAACCACTTCAGTAATGTCTTCACCTGGGTTTTTGCCTGACAGCACAAACCGGCAGAGACCACGGTGAGCAAAGAAGGTCATCGGGAAAGCAATGATGGCCATTACAATCAGCGGCAGAAGGCCGCCGATACCGGCATTGATAGGCAGGAACAATACGCCTGCACCGATTGCAGTACCGTACAGGCCCAACATCCACATGGTGTCACTTTTACGCCATGTGCTTGATGAAACTTTTCCCGGGGAGGCAATAGTGCCTGCTTGAGTAGTGTCCATAAAGATCTCCACTGTGAACACGTTAATTTAAAATTAAGAGCCGAAAGTTAGATACCCGCTATGCATTATCGAGTTGCATAATCAGGCGAAAAATTCAGTCAAAACGATTCGTTTAAAATTGGTGCCCTGGTTATTACTTTGGTGCCGTAATCGTGCTTTATACCTAAATTGTCAAGTGCAAAATTTAACCGATATTAAGAAGATGAATTCGCGGTATCGGATATTTTTGGTGTTCTTGGAAGAACAATAGTTTTTGCTGGCGGCAAGATAGCGATTTGCAGTGAAAACTACCGTGATCATGCTCCCAAATGCTTAATAAACTCGCCGCCGATCATTTGTTACGAATTTAAAACTGATTGTTATGTAAATGTTTATGATTTATCACTAGAAATAATGAAAAGTATACTTTCCCTTCTGGCCGATAAATAAACAGACTATTCTTTATTCCTTGCTTCTTGGCGTGCAATATATTTTAACCACGCTTATGGATCTAGCGGAAATCGATTTTTTCACTGATTTATTGATGAATATCATTAGTTTAAAACAACAAAAATAATTTAACTTGTTGATTTTTAATGTTATTAAATCAATTATCATGTGATGGTGGTTTATGGAATTGATGATAAATTCAACAGGAAAATAAGAGGAAAAAAGACAATAGGCATAGTGAGGGGGAATAAGTCAGCGCATGATTATTAGTATCGAGCCCTATATTTGTCATATAAATTTTTTCTGTCACTAATTTGTCTGACAATAAACTAACGTTATTCTTTTATTTAAATGCGTTAAATGAACACTAAATGTTAAATTAATTTACCTTAAATCTTTATACTGTTGCATGTTCATTTAATAATGGAATTGTGTTTTAGAAATTTGATAGGCAAAGAGTAATTTAACCACAAATATAATATGGTTATTTAATGTTGTGCTATTCTGCTTAAATATAATCCAATTTTTACTTGATATATACGGATAGGTTTATCGACCCGGTATTTACCGGGTTAAGATTTTTGCTATGTAATCAAGTCTAACAGTCGATTTTGATGCCATGTTGTAAAAAGAACTGGCTGAACTCGGCATCAGGCTGGCGGTCGGTGACTAACGCATCAAACAGGGTCAATGCTCCAATGCTGGCAGGTTTTATTTTACCGAACTTACTGTGGTCGGCCACCAGGATTTTCTGTTGTGATTTGGCCATAGCTCGGTGCTTTAACAGAATTTCATCGAAGTTGAAACAGGTGGCGCCATACTCAATTGAAACGCCGGCTGCGGAGATAAAAGCTTTGTTTGGGCAGGCATTGTCCAGCTCATTGTGCTGACTGATCGGTGTGAAAATATAGTTATTGGGTTTGAATTCACCACCGCACAGAATCACTTTACAGTTGGGTTTGTCTTGTAAGGAAAGAAAGGTGTTAAGGGAGTAACAAATGGCAGTAAATACCAGTTCTTCGTCTATCTCGTCGATAATAGAGGGAATTGTAGTGCCGCAGTCAAAAAAAACCGTATCATTTTCGGCGATCAACCTTGCTGCCAACTGACCAATACGGCGTTTTTCTTCCACCTGTTTGGCTTGCTGGTCAGAAACAAAATAGTTATTGGCGTTATTGCTTTTAGGGTCCATCACCACATAACCACCCAACAAAATCACGGCGGTCGGCTCGGCGCTAAGATCACGGCGAATAGTCATTTCAGAGACTCGCAGCAAATTGGCCGCGTCTTTGAGGTGGATTTTGTCGGAACGCTTTAGGGCCTGAGTAAGTTTATTGATTCGTTCTGCACGGCGGGTTTCCATAAGCTATTCCTGACAAACAATTATTAATACCATACGTTGCACTATAGTTTCTTATAATACAACGTATTGCAATAAATAAGCCCGGCAGTAGCCGGGCTGACAATCGATTCGAATCTAAACAATCGATTAATAGACTTACAATGAGTTAGTAGCTTGATGCCACGGCCTGTTGGCCCGAAACAATGGTTACACCAGAGCTGGTACCAATGCGTGTCGCCCCTGCGTTGATCATGATTTCTGCTGTCTTTTGATCACGAACTGCACCAGAGGCTTTAACGCCTATTACCGGACCAACCGTAGCACGCATCAATTTAACATGTTCTTCTTTGGCACCACCGGTGCTGAAGCCTGTTGAGGTTTTCACAAAAGCTACGTCAAGCTCACGACACATTTCACAAACTTGTACGATTTGAGCATCACTTAGCAGGCAGGTTTCTAATATTACCTTCAACGGTGTAGTGGCGCAAATATCACGTACAGCCTTAATATCGGCTTTAACTTCGGCAATTTTGCCACTTTTTAGCCAGCCAACATTGATAACCATATCAATCTCTTGCGCCCCAGCGTTGATTGCTGCCTGAGCTTCAAAGGCTTTTGCTTCAGTCAGACCCGCACCCAGTGGAAAACCAATGACTGAGCACACCTTAACCGTACTACCGGCTAACTGTTGGGCGGCGACTGGCACGTATCCAGAATTAACACATACGGCATAGAAATGATGCTGTTTAGCTTCTTCACACAGCTTGATAATTTGGGCTTCCGTGGCATCCATTGCCAATAGAGTATGGTCAATGTAATTAGCATAATTGATCGTCATGATTTTTATCCTTTTGTTCATCTGTAAGTTATCACTACTGTTATAATAGTAACATTATCAGAGGAAAACAAAGGTAATTCTCACATATTCAACTGTTTTACATTTTATTTTGTTATTTTAATTACATTTTAGCGGCTTAAATGCACCGGTAATCAATAGGTGACTTTCTTTTGTAAATTGATTTTAAAGGATTATTTTATAATGTGACTGGCGGCGGTGGATATTGCCGATCTTTTAGAGCCATCGGCAATGTGAGATTTATAACCTAGCGTGACTAGCTTCTGACCCATCCTCTACTGATAGGCAGAGCAAAACTAATACGATAAAGGCGAGTCATACCACTTGCGATAGCGTCACCGAATAAATTCCATACTAACTGTGCGAATAGGCAACCAATAATCCCTAATAAGAAGGCACCCACCATATCTAATGGCCAATGAACACCCAGGTAAATACGTGACCATGCAATGGCGGCCGCGACGACCATCATGCTGACTGCGGACCAGAGTTTGTGCCAAAAAACAAAGGCTAAGGCAAAGGTGAAAATAGCAGTGCCGTGATCACTTGGGAAAGAACTGTCGGGTGCATGGCTCATAAAGTTATAGCCAAAACCGACAACAAAAGGGCGATCGTGTGGGATAAGCATCCCGATACAAGCCGCTGAAAGCATAGAGAAAGCAAGAGCGATTGCTGCCTTGGTTACCACTGCTCGCTGCAAGTTAATGCTATCTTTTGGCCCCCATAGCCACAGTGCCACCAGTAACATGGGGATAATCATGATCAGGTCACGTGCGATGAAGGTCGCAAAAGAAATCATCCATGGCGGTGATGCCGGGGTCGCATTTATCATGGAAAAGAAAAAATAGTTCATTTGTTCCATTATTCAGTACCTTTATCGCGGCGGTAAAAACCGCTAATCATCCAAAACAGAGCCAACTGGCTCAGCCATACCCACCAACCCGCCCACAGGTTATGAGTAAGAAAATGTGCCCCGCGCATAATTTGACCAAACCCCATCAACATGCCAAGACCAATACCGAGCAACCAACACAGCGAAGCCAACCGAGGCCGCTCGGGGTAGAACAGGAAGAACAGTGCCATCACGGCAAAACCGCTGGATGCATGGCCACCGGGAAAACAGTGGCCGGGACCTGCACCTACAGGAGCGGTACCCATCAGCGCATAACTGATAGCTTTGCCACCGTACTCCACCAGATCCCAAGGGCAGGAGTGGGCGCTGACGGCCTTTAGCACCCCAACTACCAATGGACCGCTGCCAAACAACAACATGGTCGTCACCAAGCGCCCATTACGGCGATAAATCCCCCATAACAATGCCACCACGGCAGTACTGATAATGGTTATTTTCAATAATCGGTGGTTGAGTAAATCCAGCCAGTAATTGTTTTCCCATGGAAAATTTTGCCCGACGGGATCAAACCAGTAATTACTGATAAACCAATCTAGTTGCTCGTTGTTCGACAGCCACAGAAAGAGCAATCCACAGATCACTAACCCAAAAACCTGCCAAAAATAGAAGGATAACGGCAACGAGTAAAGGGAGTTTGTCTTAATTATCTGTGCTGTTGAGGCATTATTTAATGTCACTGGAGTGACATCGGCTTGAGAGGTGGGTTTACTGGTCTTCACGAAGTAACCTGAAGCGGAAATAGGGAATACTAATACTGTAATAATATTGTCTTAAGAAAGCCTTAAGGGGCAGATGGCGCGATATGGACGAGAGTAGAAATAGGCAGAACTCAAATTTCAGGCAAGAAAAAACCCGATTAGTCTTGAACCTAAGAAGGCGGGACTATCGGGCTCCTCAATATGGGGACATCAAAGAAAAGCAGTGGCATTAAATCAGACCCCAGTCCAGTAAGAAAGTTCTGGGGAAATAAAAAAAGTATAAAATAATGTTTAGCTTTTTCCGCAACGGCCTTTTTAGTGTACTAGCCTAATACTCCCGGCCAGATAATAACGATCAACGAACCTGCCAATGTTAATAGTACGTTGGCGATGGCATAAGTCCCTGCGTATCCTAGTGCCGGGATGTTACTGCGGGCAGTATCGCTGATGATGTCCATGGCCGGTGCGCAAGTGCGAGCACCCATAATGGCACCAAAAAGCAGAGCACGG
Organism: Yersinia sp. 2541 StPb PI; assembly: GCF_052217145.1. NCBI lineage: Bacteria > Pseudomonadati > Pseudomonadota > Gammaproteobacteria > Enterobacterales > Yersiniaceae > Yersinia > Yersinia sp. 2541 StPb PI. The sequence continues at coordinate 1,689,316 of NZ_JAZGQB010000001.1, forward strand.
TTCATGCGTAATACATAAGCGCCAAAGAGAAAGCAGATGACGACTGGGACCAGACTCACGATTAGGCCAGAGATAAGCATCTGTCCACCGACCGCGCCCAAGCTGCTATTAATACCGCCACCTGCACTTAATCCGACGCCAGCCATAAAGACCATTAACCCGAACTCTTTCACCATATTCAACGCACCTTGCGGGATATAGCCAAAAGTAGGGTGGTTAGCACGTAAAAATCCGAGCATGATGCCAGCCATTAATAGGCCGGCAGCATTACCAATGCCGAAACTGAAATTACTGAATTGGAAGGTAATTAAACCAATCATCAATCCGAGAATAAAGAAGGCACAGAAAGCCAGCAGGTCGGTGACCTGACTGTGAATAGAGATAAAGCCAATTTTTTCTGCCACGCTTTTAACGCGCCGTGCATCACCGCTGACTTGCAGTACGTCGCCTTTATTCAATACTACGTTGTCATCAATCGGCATTTCAATTTGGCTGCGGATCACCCGGTTTAGGAAACAGCCGTGGTCAGTCAATTTTAAGTGGCTGAGTCGCTTTCCAACAGCATTGCTATTTTTAACCACAATTTCTTCGGTAACAATGCGCATGTCCAGCAGGTCACGGTCGAAAACTTCTTTACCGTTACGAAAACTGGGATCAAGACGGGAGTGAGCGTCAGGGTAACCGACCAGTGAAATCTCGTCTCCCACTTGCAGCACCGCATCACCATCTGGGTTGGCTAAAATACCATTGCGGCGAATACGCTCAATATAACAACCCGTCTGGCGGTAAATACCTAATTCACGTAGATTTTTACCATCTGCCCATGCCACCAGTTCCGGGCCAACCCGGTAAGCGCGAATGACAGGCAAATAGACCTTACGCTGGCTATCGGTATCCAGACCGCGCTCCCGAGCAATCTGCTGAGCACTGGTCGGTAAGTCCTGGTGTTGGAGTTTGGGCAAATAACGTGCGCCCAAAATCAGGCTCACCAGCCCGATAAGATAGGTTAGGGCGTACCCGAGGCTCAGATTATCCTGCGCGTGTTGCAACGCCGGGTTATTGGCGATGGTATGGCGCAACGTATCACCTGCACCGACCAAAACCGGTGTGGAGGTCATGGAGCCTGCCAGCATCCCGGCAGTCAGGCCAATATCCCAGCCAAATAATTTACCCAGCCCCAACGCCAGAATCATTGCGCTACTTACCATGACCAGAGCGAGCATCAGGTAGTTTTTACCGTCGCGGAAAAATATAGAGAAAAAGTTTGGACCGGCTTCAACACCGACACAAAAAATAAATAGCATAAAGCCCAGATTCAGCGCTTCAGTATTGATGGTAAAGTGCTGTTGCCCAAGCAACAGTGATACCACCAACACACCAATAGCATTACCTAATTGAATAGGGCCGAGTCGCAGTTTACCCAGGCACAACCCCAAGGCTAAAACTACGAATAACAGCAAGATGTAATTGCCGTTTAACAGATTTGCGACGTTTATATTCACGAGTATGACTTTCTATTTAGCTCGAATGACCACGATGTATACGCTCTTGGTTTAAAGGTAGAAGGGGCATTTCTTTAAACTCAGAATATTTATCGCTAAACAGCACATAAAGGCAGGCGATAGTGGGAGTTATTCTAATCTGTCTGCTGCGAGACAGCCAGTAATAAGCAGGAAGTTTGGTCTCGCTAGAAGGATATGCTTTGTTACCAATTATAGATGGGCTTATATGTTGTTTGTAGGTCGCTTCGTCTGGTTTCCTGAGGCGGTTTTTACTGTGTGGTACTAGAGTCCCAGCAATAAAAAAAGGGCGCTAAGCACCCTTTTTCGAATAAAACCAAATAATATTGGCGAGGAAACGCTCTGTGCGGCTGACCAGATTACTGGAATAGGCTCAGATTTTCTTTAGCGTATGCTTCAAAATCTGTGCAACCGCCAATGTGTTTCTCATCAATGAAGATTTGCGGTACGGTTTCTACCGGTTTGCCGACGGTTTTTTCCAAATCAGCTTTGGTGATACCTTCCGCATGAATATCGATGTAACGGAATTTAAAATCGTCGCGTTCAGTTTCCAGTTTTTCTGCCAGTTCTTTAGCACGGACACAATAAGGACATCCAGGACGCCCGAAAATCACAGCAAACATGTAAAACTCCTTAATTAAATTGAGCTATCCCCGCCATTTCTCAAACAGGGGTAATCACTTCGCCAACAGCTCTTTCTATCTTCAACTGTTAAATGACTTCTAGCGCATTACTCACTCTTACTGCGGTCTACTATGCCCTTTGACGCGGTGAAAAAAAAGCAGGATTTGCCTGTTAGTTTGATTAATCGTACCTATTTGCTTATCGGTACTGTTACAAGTTGTGGGGATTCAATACACTGTATAAACGCTTATGCAGAGCCTATCGGAGGTAAAGATGCGCTCGTTAGGAGATATGCCCCGCATTGTGATTATTTCAGAAGTGCTGGGGATGCTGTTACTGGTTGTTGCCTACCTAAGTATTAATGGCTACTTGTCATTATCTGGTTCAATGGGAACACCAGCTGTCGCCATTATTATGATTTTTGTCGGGATTGGCCTGATGCTCCCTGCCGCTGCGTGTATTGTTTGGCGCGTAGCGAGTGGTTTTGGCCCACTATTAGGTAGCGCCGATAGAATATCAAGGCCGCCATCCAACAAAGAATCAGAGGCAGAGCAGAGCAAAAAGGATAATAAACCCGATCAGGATAATGACTGAGTCTTTATAAGGGCATTAAATTTGTCGGTATTGATCATAGCACTGTCGGTTAATATTCCGTAAGCTATGCCACTTTTCGTCTTATGAGAATCGTGAGGTAGGTAGTTATGGATTCACTCATCGTCCCGGATTTAGCCTTATTACGGCGTTGGCTGGATCAACTCGGTATCTCATTTTTTGAGTGCGACTCCTGTCAGGCGCTGCATTTGCCGCATATGCAGAACTTTGAGGGCGTGTTTGATGCCAAAGTTGATTTGGTTGATAACATCATCTTGTTCTCGGCGCTGGCTGAAGTCAGGCCGACGGCCCTTATCCCGTTAGTCGCGGATCTGAGTCAAATAAATGCCAGCTCGCTGACGGTTAAAGCCTTTATCGATATTCAGGATGATAATTTGCCGAAATTGATTGTCTGCCAGTCACTGACGGTAGAAGTGGGTGTCACATTTGCTCAATTTGGCTATTTTATGCAGCAGTGTGAAGAGCAGATTTCGATGATCATTCTGGAAGCGCGTGCCAATGATTTACTGTTTATTGGCAACAGTGACGACGATGAATCGCTACAGACGGCGACGGCTTATCCGGTTATCCACTAATATCCCTTCATTAAATGTGCCGCTGATAGCGGTGGCACACTGTTATTTCCCCTGTAAACCATAAGATATTCTGCTTTTTACCCTACTTTGCCAGATATTTATCGCCGTTTATGCCATTAGTGGCGCATTACATAGATAGAATGTGCATAAAAAATCGATAAAAGGCGTTTTTTACCCTAGAGTATGGTACGGATTGCCAAGTGCGGTTATGCTGCTGTTTCTGCAAAGGGCATAATATTCCTCCGCCTAAACAGTGATTATTCTTACTAGGTGAATAATCACTCACCGTGCATAGTCATGCATCTGGTGCAGGTGGCAATAGCACTCGGCAGGGCAAAGGTGTTGTATCCTAGCGGATACAAATTTAGCGCACGACTTCACCCCCTATTCTGGAGGAGTTAACGGATGTTCACCCATCGTAAAAAGTGGTTATCGGGTGTTGCTGCTGGCTTATTAATGGCCGCGTCCGTCTCAGCATCTGCTGAGGAAAAAACACTGCACGTTTACAACTGGTCCGATTATATCGCACCCGATACGCTGGCTAATTTCCAAAAGGAAACCGGCATTAAGGTTGTCTATGATGTGTTTGACTCCAACGAGGTGTTGGAAGGTAAGTTGATGGCCGGGAGTACCGGGTTTGATTTAGTGGTGCCATCAGCTAGTTTCCTTGAGCGCCAATTGTCTGCGGGTGTCTTTAAGCCGTTAGATAAAAGTAAGCTACCTAATTATAAAAATCTCGATCCTGAGTTGTTGGCGCTGGTCAGCAAACACGACCCAGAAAATAAATATGCTATTCCTTATTTGTGGGCGACAACAGGTATCGGCTATAACGTCGAGAAAGTGAAAGCTGCGCTGGGGAAAGATGCGCCAGTAAACAGTTGGGATCTGGTGCTGAAACCTGAAAATCTTGAGAAGTTGAAAAGTTGCGGTGTCTCTTTCCTGGATGCACCAAGTGAGATCTTTGCAATTGTACTCAATTACTTAGGTAAAGACCCAAACAGTATTCAGGCGACCGACTACACCGGTCCTGCCACTGAATTATTGCTGAAACTGCGGCCGAACATCCGTTACTTCCACTCTTCACAATATATTAATGATCTGGCAAATGGTGACATCTGCGTCGCTGTCGGTTGGGCCGGTGACATCATGCAGGCCTCTAATCGGGCCAAAGAAGCGAAAAATGGCGTGAATGTGGCCTACAGCATTCCGAAGGAAGGCGCATTAGCCTTCTTTGATGTGTTTGCGATGCCATCTGATGCTAAAAATCAGGATGAAGCCTATCAGTTCCTGAATTACCTGATGCGCCCTGATGTGATTGCTAATATCAGTAATCATGTGTTCTATGCCAACGCCAACAAAGCGGCAACGCCATTGGTAAATGCAGAAGTACGTGATAACCCTGGTATTTATCCGCCAGCGGATGTGCGCGCCAAAATGTTCACGCTGAAAGTACAAGACCCGAAAATTGATCGTGTGATCACCCGGGCTTGGACAAAAGTGAAAAGTGGTAAATAACCCATTGGTGTGGATCAGTAGCTTGCGTTCAACGCGTGGCTGATATCACATTGATGGAAAGTGAAATGAACGAGGGTAGGGGCAGGGAGTTTATCTTCCTGTTCCTGTTTTTTATTGTGCCGCACCTTAAATGCGGCCTGTTCTGCTTTTACGGAGAGCACGCTGAGTGAATGATGTAATTCCCCGCCCGCAGCCAAAATCCCAGAAGGTGTTTACACCCTTGTTGGAGATCCGCAACTTAACCAAGTCATTTGATGGTCAGGCCGCGGTAGATGACGTCAATCTGACTATCTACAAAGGTGAGATTTTTGCGCTGTTAGGGGCTTCAGGCTGTGGTAAATCCACCCTGTTGCGGATGCTGGCCGGTTTTGAGCAGCCGACTCAGGGGCAGATAGTGCTCGATGGGCAGGACTTGTCTCATGTGCCGCCGTATCAGCGCCCGATCAATATGATGTTCCAGTCTTATGCGTTATTTCCCCATATGACGGTTGAGCAAAATATCGCGTTTGGCTTGAAGCAAGACAAGTTACCTGCTGATGAGATCAAAAGCCGCGTCGCAGAGATGCTGACATTGGTGCACATGCAAGAGTTTGCTAAGCGTAAACCACACCAACTCTCTGGCGGGCAGCGTCAGCGCGTGGCTCTGGCCCGTAGCTTGGCCAAACGGCCAAAACTGCTGTTGCTGGATGAACCCATGGGGGCGTTGGATAAAAAGCTGCGTGATCGGATGCAACTGGAAGTGGTTGATATCCTGGAGCGGGTGGGGGCGACCTGTGTGATGGTTACCCATGACCAGGAAGAAGCGATGACGATGGCCGGGCGCATCGCCATTATGAACCGTGGCAAGTTTGTGCAAATTGGCGAACCGGAAGAGATTTATGAACATCCGAACAGTAGATTCAGCGCTGAATTTATCGGCTCGGTGAATGTATTTGAGGGAGTACTAAAAGAGCGGCTGGATGATGCATTGGTGATTGACAGCCCTGGTCTGCGCCATCCATTGAAAGTGGATTCTGATGCCTCGGTGGTAGACGGTGTCCCGGTATTTGTGGCTCTGCGCCCGGAAAAAGTGATGTTGTGTGAACAAGTGCCAGAAGATGGCTGCAACTTCGCGGTCGGTGAAGTGGTACACATTGCTTATCTGGGGGATTTATCCATTTATCATGTGAAGTTACACAGCGGGCAGATGCTGAGTGCACAGCTACAAAATGGTCATCGCTACCGTAAAGGGATGCCAACATGGGGCGATGAAGTGCAATTATGTTGGGATGCTGACAGTTGCGTGGTTTTGGGTAATTAAGAGCCTTGGGGAGTTAATATCGTGATGTCTAAATCTACCCGTGGGGCAGCAGAACCACCGACCCGTACTGTCGGGCCGATTAAGGCTTTTGTCCAGCGTTACCAAATGGCGCATGGCCGTAAACTGGTTATTGCCATGCCTTATTTGTGGCTATTTCTGTTGTTTATGTTGCCGTTCCTGATTGTATTCAAAATCAGTCTGGCCGAGATGGCGCGCGCCGTACCCCCTTATACCGATCTGGTTACCTGGCTGGACGGCAAGTTGGATATCTCGCTCAATCTTGGTAACTATCTGCAACTGCTCGATGATCCGCTGTATATCGATGCTTACCTGCAATCATTGCAAGTGGCTGCGGTGTCGACGCTATGCTGCCTGATTATCGGCTATCCATTGGCTTGGGCGATTGCACACAGTAAATCATCCACTCGTAATATCTTATTGCTGTTGGTGATTTTACCTTCATGGACCTCATTCCTCATTCGGGTTTATGCCTGGATGGGTATTCTGAAAAACAATGGAATCTTGAATAATTTCCTGATGTGGACCGGGATTATTGATCAACCGCTGATTATTCTGCACACCAATCTGGCGGTATACATTGGTGTGGTCTATTCCTATCTGCCATTCATGGTACTGCCAATCTATACTGCGCTGACCCGACTGGATTATTCGTTGGTGGAGGCGGCGCTGGATCTGGGGGCCAAGCCATTTAAGACCTTTATCAGTGTCATTGTGCCATTGACCAAAGGTGGCATTGTTGCCGGTTCCATGTTGGTGTTTATCCCTGCGGTGGGTGAGTTTGTTATCCCTGAACTGCTCGGTGGGCCGGACAGCATTATGATTGGTCGTATTTTGTGGCAAGAGTTCTTTAACAATCGCGATTGGCCGGTTGCCTCGGCGGTTGCGACGGTGATGTTAGTGCTGCTGATTGTGCCGATACTCTGGTTCCACAAGCATCAGAATAAAGAGATAGGAGGCCCGGTATGAATAACCTACCGGAAGTACGTTCGGTCTGGCGTCGGGTGATCCTTATTGTCGGTTATACCTTCTTGTATGCGCCGATGTTGATGCTGGTTATCTACTCATTTAACAGCTCTAAACTGGTAACCGTATGGGCGGGGTGGTCAACCCGTTGGTATACAGAGCTATTTAATGATTCAGCGATGATATCTGCCGTTGGCCTGAGTCTGACTATTGCCGCCGCCTCCGCCACGATGGCGGTGGTTCTGGGGACAATAGCCGCGGTGGTGATGGTGCGTTTTGGCCGTTTTCGCGGTTCAACCGGTTTTGCTTTTATGCTGACAGCGCCGTTGGTGATGCCCGATGTGATTACCGGTTTATCATTGCTACTGCTGTTTGTTGCTATGGGGCATGCTATCGGTTGGCCAGCAGAGCGTGGCATGTTCACCATCTGGCTGGCGCACGTCACCTTCTGTACTGCCTATGTGACGGTAGTGATAAGTTCTCGTCTGCGTGAGCTGGACCGTTCTATTGAAGAAGCCGCCATGGATTTGGGGGCCACACCACTGAAAGTGTTCTTCGTGATTACCGTGCCGATGATTGCACCGGCATTAATCTCCGGCTGGTTATTGGCCTTTACTTTATCGCTGGACGATTTAGTGATTGCCAGCTTTGTTGCCGGCCCAGGGGCGACAACCTTGCCGATGCTGGTCTTTTCTAGTGTGCGGATGGGGGTTAATCCAGAGATTAATGCCCTTGCCACACTTATCTTGCTGGTGGTTGGGATAATCGGTTTAATCGCGTGGTGGTTTATGTCCCGTTCGGAAAAGCAGCGGTTGCGTGAATTACGAAAAGCTGCCCGTAGCTGATTGCCGTTAAAACTGTTAGGCTTCATTCTGCTTTAACGCCGCTGACCAGCGGCGTTATTGTCAGGGATAACATTAGGTTGCAGCAACCGGACTGAGGGCAGATAGGGCGACATGAGAAAACTATTTTCATCCTTAGCATTTTCATCCTCTGCAACGACGCCAGTACCGGTCCTCATCGCCGGTACTGCCATTATTGCTACCCGTATCCTCGGCGTATTATTATTGGTTGCGACTCTGGGGTGGGTGGGTACCGGCGAATTTATCAGTGAAAGTCTGCAAAGCTGGGATTTTGGCCTGATCTTCTTGGCCAGTGTGGTGCTATTGCTGTTAGAGATTGTCTGCGGCGCTGCGGTGTGTTATCGCAAGAACTGGGCGCGTTGGTGCTATTTGGCGTGTCAGATTATCGCGAGTGTTTATTTGTTGATGGTGTCACTGGACTGGTTGTATTTAGATGTTTTTCGGGTTGAAGGTGATACCGGCAGCGAAATTCTACATAGCCTACTGTTACAGAAGATCCCTGATGTGGTGATTATCGGTTTGCTGTTTTTCCCCTGGTACCGCTATTTCCCTCAGTCAAAATGAGTGTTTAGCGCGGCACAATGCTACAATTCGCCTCATCAACAGCCTCGGCTGCAAATTACTCAACTTCTCAGATTATAACGGTCAATATTAATGCATTGCGCACAGTATACGGCGGGTCGCTGTCGTTCCTGCCAGTGGCTGGATAAACCCTATCCACAACAACTGGCTGACAAACAACATCATTTGGAGAGTCTGCTAGCTGGTCACCCTGTGGTTCAGTGGTTAGCGCCGGTTTTCGGGCGTGAGAACGCTTTTCGTAATAAAGCGAAAATGGTGGTCAGTGGTAGTGTTGAACGGCCGCTATTAGGGATGTTGCATCGTGACGGTACCCCGGTCGATTTATCTGACTGTCCACTCTACCCGGCCAGTTTTGCCCCGGTCTTTACCGTGCTGAAAACGTTTATAGCTCGCGCCGGTCTCACACCCTATAACGTTGCACGTAAACGCGGCGAGCTTAAATTCCTGTTATTGACTGAAAGTACTTATAGCGGTGAGTTAATGCTGCGCTTTGTACTGCGTTCTGAAACCAAGCTGGTGCAATTACGCGCAGCACTGCCATGGTTACAGCAGCAATTGCCTCAACTGGCTGTTATCTCGGCTAATATTCAGCCAGTGCATATGGCAATCTTGGAAGGGGAGCAAGAAGTCCCGTTAACTGAACAGCAGGCGCTGCCCGAACTGTTTAATCAGGTGCCGCTGTTTATCCGGCCACAAAGTTTTTTCCAGACCAATCCTCAGGTTGCCGCCTCACTGTATGCCACGGCACGGCAATGGGTGCGGGAGCTGGATATCAGCAGTATGTGGGATCTGTTTTGCGGAGTAGGTGGTTTTGGTTTGCATTGTGCCAGCACCGAGACGCAACTCACCGGTATTGAAATCAACGCGGAAGCCATCGCCTGCGCACGCCAATCGGCGCAGCAGTTGGGATTAAAGAATGTCAGTTTTGCTGCACTGGATTCCACCCGTTTCGCCACCGCAGAAACGCAAGTGCCGCAGTTGGTATTGGTTAACCCCCCACGGCGTGGCATTGGTGCTGAACTGTGTGACTATCTTGCTCAGATGGCACCTGAATTCATACTCTATTCAAGCTGTAATGCGCAGACAATGGCGAAAGATATCAGCCTATTAGCCGATTACCATATTGAGCGGGTGCAGTTGTTTGATATGTTTCCGCATACCGCCCACTATGAAGTTCTAATCTTACTTACCCTGCGGCCTTGAAGTAGTAGGGTTGTTAGCTACCTTCATTCACCCGAATCACTTACTTGAGTAAACTCATCGGGATGCGTTCGTTTGTCGCCTACCTACAACTGCAATGACTTTGGGGAAGTTATTAAATCAGTTTGGAAACCACTTATCATTGATAGCTTTATATGTCCCATCGGCTTTCACTGCATCAATGGCTTTATTCAACTTCTCCAACAATGCGGTATTCTCCGGGCGTACCGCAATGCCAAGGCCAGTGCCGAAGTATTGTGGGTCGGTCACATGTTCGCCAACTGATGCCAGGTTCGGGTTGGTTTTCAGCCACTCATTCACTACCGCAGTATCACCAAACACCCCATCAATACGGCCATTTTTCAGGTCAATGATGGCATTCTGGTAGCTGTCATAAGCCACCGTCTGAATTTCAGGATGTTTGTCCTGCAAATACTTCTGATGAGTGGTGCCATTTTCCATCCCGATTTTCTTGCCTTTCAGATCGGCAAAAGAACTGAATTTACCTTTTGGTGCAATCACAATGGCGGAGTTTGCATAGTAAGGTTGGGTGAACGCGACCTGCTTGCTACGCTCAGGGGTAATATCCATGCCAGAAATGACGGCATCATAACGTTTGAATTTCAGCGCTGGGATAAGACTATCAAAAGCCTGATTGGTGAAGGTACAGTTGGCCTCCATTTGTTTACACAACGCTTTTGCCAGATCCATATCGAAGCCGACGATTTCGTTATTGGCATCCATTGATTCAAATGGCGGATAGGTGGCTGAGGCAGCAAAACGAATAGTTTCTGCGGCAGTCGCGCTGAAAACCATACCACTTAGTAGGGTTGCCAATAGTAACTTTTTCATGCTTAAACTCCTGTCTGAATTTTTTAAATAAAATGAGCTATTAGTTATTGATTTTATTATAACTGGTGGTTTTTCATCACGTTCTATTTGGATGAATTATGGTATTTACATTGCCATTTTATGAATTTATATGCAAGTAATGTGATTAAAAATTTAATTTTATTTTAATCACTGGAAGGACAGGACAGGCGAGAGGTTTGGGTTTGGTTGACAGCAAATCGGATCTAGTTTCGGTTGATAATCGTTTGTGATCAGGTTCGGTTGACATGAGTGCGGTGATCACCTCGCCATGTGGTGCCTCAACCGCCAAGGGGGTTACAAGCGCGTAACCCCCTTGGAACCCCTGCGCTTGCGCACGTATCCCCAGCCTGCTTCGCAGGTACCCTCGGCTCATCATTTCGGCTAGCGGACGGCTTTATTATGGCCTCTTTGAGGCTAGCCTCCGGGCCAACGCAAGCGTTGTTCAAAACTGCTTCGCAGTGTTGTCGCGTCCCTGCTCATGACGCCTCAACCCGCCGTCCATGGCGGATTTCCCTTACTCCACTCTTCACTCGGCTGCTCAAATGTGCTTTTAAACATCAAAACCTAAAAACCATGGTTTTGAATTGGCTTTTGACGTTGAGCGCAATCAGGAATGTTGCCGACCAGGAGGGAGGGTAGAGTGAGCGGGCATGGACAAATCTGCCGGGAGCAGATTTGAACGCTGCTAGCAGCGGCCCCGAAGGGGTGAGTTCCAGGGATGGGACAAATTACCCCCGCGAAAAGCGCGCTTGAGCAGGGATGCGAATCGCGCTGGCTCGTTAGCCCAAAAGACGCAGGAGGTTTACCCGCAGGGCAATATTTCGCGCAAGCGCGGGATTGCATAAGGGGCCACGCTTATGGCCCCTTTGCCGGTTGGTTCATTGGAGGTCAGGTGAGCTGTGAAGCCCTAACAACCGAATATGATCACTAAACAGCTAACAACCAAATTGGTCACAAAATCAAAAGAATAATCTTAATTGCGCCGCTCAAACGCCAGTGCTCTGCGTTCCACCAATCTCATCAGCAACGTCAGCAAACCATTCACGCACAGATAGACAATCCCGGCGGCACCAAACACCATCACGTCATAGGTACGGCCATACATCAGTTGGCTATAGCCCATAACTTCCATCAATGTGATGGTATAAGCCAATGAGGTACTTTTGAATACCAAGACCACTTCATTGGAATAGGATGATAATGCGCGCTTAAAGGCAAATGGCAGTAGGATGCGTAACGATTGGGCTTTTGACATCCCCAATGCTTCGCAAGATTGCCACTGACCCGATGGAATTGCCCTAACTGCACCGTAGAACAGTTGCGTAGTATAGGCCGCACTGTTCAATGCCAACGCAATCATTGCGCACAACCAAGGTTGCGACAATAAGCTCCATAACCACGGATATTCACGGATAGCGGGGAATTGACCTGGACCGTAATAGATCAAAAAGATCTGCACCAGCAGCGGGGTGCCGGTGAACAGTGTGATATAAATTTTAACCAGTGGCGTGATAATCGGTGTTTTTAGCGTTAACACAATGGTAAACAGCAGCGACAACACCAGTGCCACCAACAGTGATGCAATCGTCAACGTCAGGCTGGTATGCAGCCCTTTAAGGATCTCGGGTAAATATTCCAGCATCAGGATGGGCTCCGTTCAAAACGAGTGGTACGGAGTTCAATCCATTTGAGCACATACTGGCTCAGCAGAGTCACCACCAAGTAGATTGCCGCTGCAATTACATACCAAGTGAAAGGTTCCTGGGTCCGGGTTGCAATACTTTTGGTTTGTAGCATCAGGTCATTGACGCTGATAAGTGACACTAACGCCGTGTCTTTCAGCAGCACTAACCACTGATTGCCCAAGCCTGGCAATGCATGACGCCACATCTGCGGCATGATCAAACGGAAGAAGATGGCCGCCTGACTCAAACCCAATGCCTGACCGGACTCCCACTGCCCGATAGGCACTGCTTTCAGTGCGCCGCGTAAGGTTTGCGAGGCGTAAGCAGAATAGAGCAGGGCGAGTGCGATAACACCGCACAAGAACGGACTCACCTCAAAATTATCGATATTGAGCTTAATGGGGAGCTCAAACAGATAAAGATTCAGGGTAAAACCGTCCGACAGCATCATCAACAACTGGGAGGAGCCGAAATAGATAAACAGGACCACCAGAATCTCCGGTAGCCCACGCAAAATGGTGACCCAGCCGGTAGTCAGGTAGCTGACCACTTTCACCCGTGATGATTCACAGACGGCAAACAGCATCGCCAGAACCAGACCGAGGGCCAGTGCACAAACGGCAAGGCCGACGGTCATACCGGCGGCGCTTGCTAAAGGTTGAAATTCATTCATGGGTGTTTAGATTACTGCTGGAACCATTTTTTATAAATTGTCTGATAGGTGCCATCTGCTTTAACTTTCGCCAGTGCAGCATCTAACTTACCCTGTAACTCGGTGTTGTTCTGACGCACTGCGATACCTAAACCGGTACCGAAATAGTCAGCGTCAGTCACTTTGTCACCCACCGCAGCGAGTTGGTTATTCTGCTTCAACCACTCGTTGACGACCGCAGTGTCGCCAAATACTGCGTCCAGACGGCCATTTTTCAAATCAAGAATAGCATTCTGATAGCTGTCATAAGGTACGGCGGTAATTTCAGGGTGTTTTTCCATCAGGTATTTCTGATGGGTAGAACCATTCTGCATCCCGACTCGTTTGCCTTTCAGGGCCGCCAAATCAGCCACTTTACCTTTCTCAGCGATAAACAGTGCGGAGTTATCGTAATAAGGTTTAGTAAAGGCTACTTGTTTTTGGCGCTCAGGGGTAATGTCCATACCTGAAATCACCGCATCAAAACGTTTGAATTTCAGGCTTGGGATCAAGCTGTCAAAGGCTTGGTTGGTAAAGGTACATTCGGCTTGCATCTCTTTACACAGCGCATTAGCCAGATCGATATCGAAGCCCTGCATTTTATTATTAGCATCAATAAATTCGAATGGCGGGTAAGTGGCTTCAGCCGCGAAACGGATAGTTTCCGCGGCAGAGGCGGACAGACTGATACTGGCAAGGACGGCCGCTATTATTAATTTTTTCATCGCAAATTCCCAAATAGATATCAATGTGACAGATAGCTGGCAAAAGCTTCGGTTGTTGGTTGTGTAAAGTGGCTGGCATCACCTTGTTCCACCACATGACCGTTTTCCATGTAGACCACACGGCTGGCCGTTTTGCGGGCCACTTCTACCTCATGGGTAACAATCACCTGAGTGATGCCGGTGCCGGCCAATTCACGGATGATACTGACGATTTGTGCGGTAATTTCCGGGTCAAGTGCCGCTGTGGGTTCGTCAAACAGCAAAACTTGCGGCTCCATCATCAACGCGCGGGCAATCGCCACTCGCTGTTGTTGGCCACCAGAAAGGTGCAGGGGGAAGCGGTCAGCAAAATCAGTCAAACGCAACCGTGACAGCAGCTTCTGTGCCCGTGCCATGGCTTCATCTTTTGATAGACCCAGCACACGGCAAGGGGCTTCAATCAGGTTTTGTACCACTGACAGATGTGGCCAAAGATTATATTGCTGAAACACCATCCCCACATTTTGGCGCAATTCGCGAATCGCTTTTGCACCGGGAGCCTGAGTAAAGTCGAAGTGATTACCGGCGATCTGCAAAGTCCCTGAACGGGGCATTTCCAACAGATTGAGTACGCGCAGTAATGAGCTTTTACCTGCACCGCTTGGCCCTAATAGCACTAAGGTCTCGCCGGCCGGGCAGTCTAATGTAATGTCGAACAGCGCCTGATGTACGCCGTAATAACAGTTAATTCCGTTAAGTTGAATACTCATGCGCCAAATCTGAATAGCCAATGATGCGGTGAATGGTAACTTCCGCGGCATACTTATGCAATCTTTGTGCGTTAAAATTTATTAATAACCAGAATAAACCCAGCAAAACAGCATAACATTTGGATTTGACTGATATCCGAGGGAATTTGTCACGCGATGCATAAATCTGACAGAGCTATCCCCGTTATCTTTCAAATTGCAGGGGGGTTGGCTGCTCTCGCTAACCCGAATCACTTACCAGTGTAAGCTCATCGGGATGCACTCCTTTGCCGCCTACCTGCAATCCGAAATCTATAGGGGATACTCATTTTCTTTCAAATTGCAGGGGTGTTGGTGGCATTTTGGGCTGGTTAGTGATCACCCAGTAGCTGCCGCAAGCTCCCTGCCGGTGCAGATACCCCCATAAAACGGATATCGTCGACAACCCAGCATGTCCCTTCACGTATCATCAGCACTTCGTCTTGCCACATCACCGATTGGCCACCTGCAGTTTGATGCGTCAAATTAACCCGCAGCGGAATATTTCTGGCATCGGTATTGGGAATGGTTGAGGCACTGGCAACGTCGGCACTGGTACTCCCTCCCCGCAGGCTGGTGAAAATATCGCCGTTTATGGTTTGAGTTTTATTCACCTGGGTCGTAGTGCGGTTGCCAGTCTGTTTTCTGGCAATCTGAATTTGCTCGTACAACGCCTGACTCAAATAAGGGCGAAATTGGGCCGAGAGATTATCATCAGGCAAGCCACTTTGATGACCAATTTGTTGCACGCGGAGGTCATAGAATTTTTGCGCTACGGTATCCGGCCCACCTTCAACACAAGGTGCAGTACGGCTGCTGATATCCTTATAAGCGGGATCAACGGTGCTGGTACAGGCGCTAAGTAGAATGGCAAGAGGAAGAACAACGGCAATATTTTTCTTTTTCATATGATGACCTTAGGTGAAAGAATCTGTTATGAAAGTTATTTCAGTATATACCCAAAGTCATCAGAGTTGCAGTTGGTCAGTAAATCAACCATTTCCACCAATTTTTACCTAGGGTGCTGTTTTACTTAGCGCATAACTTACCGTGCTCTTTCAGCCAGCGGGCGGTACGGATAATCCCTTCGTCCAGTGAGACAATGGGCCGATAGCCTAATTCTTCTTCAGCTCGGTGGGTATCCAACGTTAGATCAAAATTGAGCTTAGCGACGCCATAATGTGTCAGCACCGGCTCTTTTTCTGCTTTATTCCCCAGTTTCTCCATGGCTCTGGCCATGATATCCATCATCGGGTAGGGCACGGAGCGGATACGGCATGTCATATCCAACTCTTCCAGTAAATGTTGCACGATGGTGCGCAACGGGCGGGGCTGCTGATTGGTAATATTATAAGCGCGACCGGACAGCGTATTCTCACGTTGAGTCGCCAGCCACATCGCATGCACTGCATTTTCCAGGTAAGTCATATCCACCAACGCATTACCGCCACGGGGTAACAGCAAAGTGCCATAATACTTAATCATCTGTAACAGGCGCGGCAGCATCACGGTGTCGTGAGGGCCAAATAACCCCTGCGGACGTAAAATAGTGAAATGGGTTTGTGGATTGGAAAGTGCTAATTGTTTGATAACCTCTTCACCGGCAGCTTTACTGCGGGCGAACTCGTTAGCAAAACGTGCCGGGCGGAAGTCCTCCTGAATATTTCGATGGTGGTGATAATCGAAATAGATAGCAGGTGAGGAGATATGAATAAAATTCTCCACACCATAGGCTGCGGCCCATTCCCCCAAACGGCGTGTGGCGCGCACATTAGCCAGTTCGAACGCCTGTTCGGTGCCCCAAGGAGAGGTAAAACTAGAGCAATGCCATAGGGTATCGACGTCTGCCAGCATGGCTTTCGCCTGCGAGGAGACCAGGTTTGTCAAATCTGCATGAATAAATTCAGCACCTATTTTTGTCAACAATGCGCCCATCGCCGGATTGTTGCCGGTGGCGATGACTTTAATACCCTGACGACGGAGATATTCAACGGCATTTCGGCCTAACCCACAGGTTGCACCGGTGACCAATACCTTCATAGCGAATTCGGTTCCCACCAAAAATCAGAATGCTAGCGTTTGGAATCATTCGCCCAGCAAATAAGATGCCATTCTTTCGTGAAATGCGGTGCTATGCAATCAGAATCCCCTGCTTACTTGAATTTGCAGCGTTATTAGCTGCAACGCCCATTAAATAGGGGATGCATCACGCCGTTTGATTTAAGGCTCTGATTCGTTGTGCGCGGGTGCGGTAGGTTCACGATCATATTGCTCGGCCAGCGCCGCGATGCGTTTTGCCATTCCACGGAAAATAAACAGGTGTGCTGGCATCATTACAAACCAGTACAGTAAACCGCTAAAACCGGCCGGATGCCACCACGCCCGCACATCAATGCTTCGGCAGCCACCTAAATCCTTGATAGTAAAAGTGAGACGGCCCAGACCCGGCGCTTTCATGCCGAACATCATGGCTAATTGGCGTAATGGTTTGATTGTAATGACTTTCCAACCATCAATCAGGTCGCCTAATGCCAGTGTTTCCCGCTCTGGGCGGCCATATACCACGCCACCACCGGCGATGTCATCCATCCAGGCGCGGATTTTCCATAACGGATTGCCATAAAAATAACCTTCTTTACCGCCGATTTGTTGCACCACGTGCCACAGCGCCTCACTGGAGGCGGTAGTCGATAGCTGGCAACCGGCCTGTTTAGGGTAAAATCCGTAGCCGGGCCGCCAGCGGGCGCGGGCCTCGGGGTCGTAGCCCCAGTCGGCGGAGTCGACCACTTCATCTTCACGGCGCAGTGTCTCTTTGACCGCGTCGTCAAAACTTATCAGCTGTTGTGGGATAAGCGCCTGCAAAGCCTCACCATTGGCTGGTAAATCATGGTTCAATCCGGCAATCAATGCACTGGCAATCGACGTGGGTACCGAGGTGACCAGATTGATGAAATAAACCGAAATAAACCGGGTAGGGAGTGGGATCGGAATCAGCCAACGCCGTTTACCACTGATCGCAATAAAGCGCTCAAACAGGGTCTGATAACTGATGTATTCCGGCCCGGCAACCTCGAAAATTCGGTTATCTTGTGCCGGATGGTTGAGTAATTCAGTCAAATACACCAGCAGGTTATCCAGTGCAACGGGCGAAGATTTAGAACGAACCCAGCGTGGCGGGGTGAGGATGGGCAGGTTATAAACCATATCGCGCATCACTTCAAACGCGGCCGAACCGGGGCCGACGATAATACTGGCGCGCAGTTCGGTGACCGGAATGCCGCTTTGGCGCAGCAGTTCACCGGTTAACTTACGCGCAATCAGATGAGGCGAGCTGTTATCCTCGGGTTGTAATGCACCTAAATAAATAATCTGTTTCACCGTGGGCGATGAGGTTGCGGCGCTGTGTTGTAGCGCCGTTTTCAGATTATTAGCAGCAATACGTTCCTGTTCAATCAAGTCCTGCCCGTCGCCCATACCATGAACCAGATAATAAACGACATCAATATCTTGCAACGCAGCACTGAGGGTGGTTGGCTGATAAAGATCAACGAAGCGACAATCGACTCCCGACCACTGTTGCTCTTTTAACCACTCAATGCGGCGGGCGGCGGCAATAACATGGTGTCCTTGTTGGCTGAGCTTTGGAACCAGGTGCTGGCCGATATAGCCACTGGCACCTAATACCAATATCCGTTGCGGTGTCATGAGCGCTGCTCGGTCAAAAATTCACGCCACAGCGCAACCACTTTCTCCAGATCATGGCGGCTGATATTGAGGTGAGTAATCATTCGAGTTACCGGGCCTGCACTGATCAATATACCGCGTTCACGCATCCAAGGGCCAAGCTTGGCGGCAGCCTCGGCGGATTGCTTAATATACAGTACGTTGGTCTGCGCTCCGGGTGCTGCAATTTCGATATCCAATGCGCGCAGTTGCTGCTCTAGCCATATTGCATTGTCATGGTCATCTTTTAACCGGCTGACATTGTGCTCTAAGGCATACAAGCCTGCCGCGGCCAGAATACCCGCCTGACGCATACCGCCACCGGTCATTTTACGCCAGCGGCGGGCGCGTTGAATATACTCAGCACTGCCGCACAACAGGGAACCCACCGGTGTGCCCAACCCTTTTGAGAGGCAAATCGTCAGGGTATCGCAATACTGGCTGATCTCGCTTAGTGGCACATTTAAGGCGACGGCAGCATTAAAAATACGTGCGCCATCGATATGCAGTGCCAGTTTCTTCTCTCGAGTCAGCGCCCAAGCTTGCTGTAAATAACGAAGAGGCAACACTTTGCCGCTATGGGTATTTTCCAAACTCAACAGCCGGGTCTGAGCAAAATGAATATCATCGGGTTTGATGGCTGCCAACACTTTATCCAGTGGCAGGGTACCGTCATCATTGGCTTCAATAGGTTGTGGCTGAATGCTACCAAGCACTGCCGCGCCACCAGCTTCATACAGATAGTTATGGGCTTTCTGACCGACAATATACTCTTCACCCCGCTGGCAGTGGGTTAATAGTGCCACCAGATTGGCCTGGGTGCCGGTTGGTAGGAACAGTGCCGCTTCCTTACCTGACAGGCTGGCGGCTTTAGCTTCCAAGGCATTAACCGTTGGGTCATCGCCATAGACATCATCACCCACTTCAGCGTTAGCCATCGCATTGCGCATTGCGGTGTCAGGTTGAGTTACTGTGTCACTACGTAAATCGATCAGCATAATTTTCTCGCGGTCAGAATAAGAAGATATTCTTCATCATAGCCAGATTGATAAAACAAGAAAGGAGTGAAAGGTATTATTTAGCTATTTGGTGAGTAATATTTATCGTGATAACTGATAATTAATTCGAATTGGCATTATTGGCTGATTTATTAGGATTTTTCTCGCTGGGCATAGACCAAACACGAAGATGTATTAATTTCCTCCAGGCATTTGCCTTGTTTATCGGTAAAAAACCGCGTTTCCAGTTCGTGGGCATCAGCCTTATCCAATAATATGAAACCGTATTGCTCCAGCAAGGTATCTATGCCGCGGGTAGTGATACCAAACGTCCACTCTTCGCCAATACTGCGCACACGTTCAACACTCTCTTTTGCGCCATATTCCGGGTTGTGCTGGGGTAAGCCTTCTTCGTCGGTTAATACCGAGAGTTCCGTCAACAGATGAGCGTAAACAAAGTCGCAGATAATTTGGCTACCTTCATTGCAGTAGTCACTTATGGCACTAAACAGTGTTTTTACCTGTTCTGGCTCGAGGTACATCAATAACCCCTCCAGCAGAAACAGGCATTTTTCACCCGCCTGTAACGGGATATCCGCCAGAATGTCCGCCAGACTTTGCAGATTAAAATCAAGGGGTAAAAAAGTTAGATTGGTAGGTGGGGTGATATCGCACTCACGGAGTTTCTCTATTTTAGATTGTTGCATGGCTGGATGGTCTATCTCATAAACCCGGCTATGTTGCAGTGCGTGATAGAAACGAATTGCTCTTGAATCAAAGCCCGCACCCAGAATAAATATTTTACTAAATCGACCCGCGGTTTTCTTAAATAGATCATCGATATACAAGGTTCTGGCGACAATATAAGGGTAAATTCCTGCCGGGGTAGCGATATGTAAACTATCATCGCCCAATAGAAAGGTTTTCTGCATCATAGAAAAGAATGAATGGAAGGTCTGGCTTAGAATAACCGCCACGTAATCATCACTTTTAAAATAAGGCCGTTTATCACCGTATGACTTTGCCCGCAGTAAACAGGTTAATTCAGCCGTAGCCGAAGTCCCTGATTTGGCTCTCTTTGACATAATGACACCACCATAAATAAAGTTAGCGTGCTGCTTATATAGCTACTAACAATTATCCTGATAAATAATGGCAACCACTGATTAAAAGACAGTACGCCTCTATTTGCTATTTTGCTGGGTGACGAGTAAAAAATGTCGTTTATGACACATAAAATATAAGGATAATTTCTGTCTCAATCAGAAACTGGAGGGGGGAAACAATGAAAGTGATTAAAAAACCACTTTCATTGCTAATTATTCTGTTACCAGATGGCTTAGGGAATCAGCGGAGCCAGTTGGTTTTTGCCAGCTCGACCACCTCATCGCCACGGCCATTAATGATAGCCCTTAGCATGTAAAGGCTGAATCCTTTGGCTTGCTCAAATTTGATTTGTGGTGGCATCGACAGCTCTTGCTTGGCGGTGACCACATCGAGCAAAACCGGCCCCGGATGAGCGAAAGCACTCTCTAGTGCGGCATCTAATTCGGAGGCTTTCTCGACCCGAATCCCTTTGATACCGGCGGCATTGGCAATGGCGGCAAAGTCTGGATTATGCAAGTCAGTGCCATCGGTCAGATAGCCACCGGCTTTCATCTCCATGGCGACAAACCCCAGAACACTGTTGTTAAACACCACAATTTTCACCGGCAGTTTTAATTGTGCCAGAGTGAGAAAATCCCCCATCAGCATGGTGAAACCACCGTCACCGCATAAGGCAACCACTTGCCTGTCAGGGGCCGTTGCTTGCGCGCCAATGGCTTGTGGCATGGCATTGGCCATCGATCCATGGTTAAACGATCCCAGTAAACGCCGCTTACCGTTCATTTCCAGATAGCGGGCCGCCCATACCGTCGGTGTGCCGACATCACAGGTGAATATTGCGTCATCAGTGGCATGGCGGCTAATCTGTTGTGCCAGATATTGCGGGTGGATGGGTTGATTATCATTGGCGATCGCCAAACCATCCAGATCTTTACGGGTGGTACGGTAGTGCTCTAACGCTTTTTGCAAAAATGTGCTGTCACTTTTGACTTCTAGTTGTGGCAACAGCGCGCTAAGCGTGGTTTTGATATCGCCGACCAGCGCCATATTGACCGGGCAATGCGCACCAATACTGCCGGGGTTGATATCAATTTGGATGATATTGGCGTTGGTTGGATAGAATGCACGGTAGGGGAATTGTGTTCCCAGCAGAATCAGGGTATCGGCATTGAGCATGGCATGATAGCCGGAGGCAAAACCAATCAGCCCTGTCATGCCAACGCTGTAAGGGTTATCCCACTCAATATGTTCTTTCCCGCGTAGGGCATGTACTACCGGGGCTTGCAGCATTTCAGCTAACTTCACCACTTCATCGTGGGCGTCAGCACAGCCGCTACCACACATTAGCGTGATATTTTTCGCCTGATTAAGCGTTTGCGCCAAAATGTTCAACTCACTCATCAGCGGCTGAACTAGCGGTAATTTGGGTGTTTGCCACACGATGGCGGCATCTTCTGGTGCAGGTTGTAACGCCACGTCACCTGGCAATACGATCACTGATACGCCGCGATTGAGGATAGCTTGACGCATGGCGATTTCCAGCACCCGTGGCAACTGTTCCGGGTTAGAAACCAGCTCACAATAGTGGCTGCATTCGCGAAACAGTTCTTGCGGATGGGTTTCCTGGAAATAACCACTGCCAATCTCACTGGAGGGAATATGTGCGGCAATAGCCAATACGGGGACATGATTACGATGACAGTCAAACAGGCCATTAATCAAATGCAAATTACCCGGGCCACAGGAACCGGCACAGACTGCTAACTGCCCGGTGAGTTGTGCCTCAGCCCCGGCGGCAAAGGCGGCCACCTCTTCATGGCGAGTACCCAGCCATTCGATAGTGCCCATCCGATGCAGACTGTCACTCAGGCCATTGAGTGAGTCGCCGGTTACACCCCATATTCGCTTAACACCTGCTTGTTCCAACGTTTTTGCGACCAGTGTTGCCACAGTTTGCTTCATAGTTGTGTTCCCTCAAGGATTAATGGCGAGTCATTATTCTATGAGGTCAAAGTATGGCGCGTTTGGCAATAATTGCGCCATTAATGGAGGCTAATCGGCATTCAGGCTAGTTGGACATCACCTTGTAACTGGCAGCTACAAGCTAACACATAACCTTGAGCAATCTCTTCTGCTGTCAGCGTCATGGTGCTGCTGGTGGTATATTCGCCATGCAGAATACGGGTTTTACAAGAACCACAAACACCCGCGCGGCAGGCGGCCATCACCGGTACTTTGTGTTGTTCCAAGGCGAATAGCAGGGACGTACCCACCGGGACTTTAACACTGCGCAAAGGATGGCTGATGGTCATCGTCAATTCATTACCGCTATCGACAACGTCGTCACGGGTGCGGAACTGCTCTTTCTGGAAATGATCTGCTGGAACTGATTGTTCGCGGCAATACTGCTCAACCCAATCCATATAGGGCGCGGGCCCACAAGTCATCACCCGGCGGTGGGCAATGTCAGGTGCTACCTGTTGCATTATTTGTGCATTGATTCTACCTGCAACGAACCCATCGCTGGCCTCTGATTCAGCCATCAATGTGAGCTGTAATTGTTGTGGATAGCGCTGTAACAAGGCCTGCCAGCTAGCGGCAAAAATGACATCTGCTGGTGAGCGCACATTAAATATCACCCGGATATCTGCTTGTGCACGCCGTGCCAGTAAGTCACGACACATCGACATCACGGGAGTGACACCACAGCCAGCAGCTAGCATCAGGTAGTGGTCATCATCAGCGTGAGCACAAGTAAAATCGCCCTGAGCATCGGAAAGCCACAGGTAATCCCCCACCTTGACTTGCTGGGTCAACCAGCGTGATCCTTCCCCATCAGCTAAACAGCGCACGGTGAGCTGGATAAACGGACTTAAACCGGGTGTCGAGGAAAGCGTATATGCCCGCAGCGTTTCATCACTATTGCGAATGCTTACCAAGGCATATTGGCCCGGTAAATAAGGATAAAAATCGTGATTAATTAACCGCAGGCTCCAGACATCGGGTGTTTCTTGCCAGATGGAATGAACTTGCATGCGGTTAGGGCACAGGGCGGTAGGACAGTCGGTTGGGATAAAATCAGCGGTTGGGATAAAATCGGTCATCAAAACCTCACAACGAATCAGGTCATTTTCGGGCAAAAAAGCCATTAATAGTGCCCGACCAGTGGCAATAAACCACTCTGGCCGGGCAATGTGCCATTACTTAATGAGCCAAAATATTGACTTAACTCCCCAAAATCGCACTCATATCTTGCTCTACGGTGGTAATAGGACGCATACCAAATTTCTCGTAGAGGATGGCCATCAGGTTGTCAGTCAGGAAACCTGGCGCGGTCGGGCCGGTATAAATATTTTTGACACCCAATGACAACAGGGTCAGGAGAATGACAATGGCTTTCTGTTCAAACCATGACAGTACCAGACTGAGTGGCAGGTCATTGACGGTACAACCCAGTTTTTCTGATAATTTAACCGCCAGCATGATGGCGGAGTAAGCATCATTACACTGGCCGACATCCAGCAGGCGTGGCAAGCCTTCCAAGGTACCAAAATCCAGTTTGTTGAAGCGATATTTGCCGCAAGCCAGTGTCATGATGATGCAATCTTGTGGCACACTGCGGGCAAAATCAGTGAAATAGCTACGTTCTGTACGGCTACCGTCACATCCCCCGACCAGGAATACATGACGCAGCTTTTTAGTGGCGACCAAATCAATAACGGTATCTGCCGCATTCAACAAGGTCTGGCGGCCAAAACCGACAGTAATCAAGTGTTCCAGCTCATTATACGGGAAGCCAGCCATCCCCAATGCCTGTTCAATGACGCGGGTGAAATCTTCCCCATCCAGGTGATTAACACCCGGCCAGCCAACAATACTGCGGGTCCAGATACGATCACCGTAATTGCCTACGTTCGGGTCAATGATACAGTTAGATGTCATTAGGATCGGACCGGGGAATTTGGCGAATTCGGTCTGCTGATTCTGCCAGCCACTGCCATAGTTACCCACCAGATGTGGATAGCGTTTTAACTCAGGGTAGCCGTGAGCAGGCAGCATTTCACCGTGGGTATAAATATTAACGCCGGTTCCCTGAGTTTGCTCCAACAGCATTTGTAAGTCTTTGAGATCATGACCGGAGATCAAGATAGCTTTACCGGCAACCGGGCGCACATTCACCGACGTTGGCTGTGGATCGCCATAGGCTTGGGTTTCGCCGTGGTCCAAAATGGCCATCACATTGAAGTTCATTTTGCCAATACCCATTGCATTATTCAGTAGCGTGTCGACATCACGCGGTTGGGTACCCAACCAGGCCATATAAGCATGATAATCAGCATAAATCTGCTCATCGAACTGCCCCAGGACATGGGCATGTTCCATATAGGCCGCCGCCCCCTTCAGTCCATACAAGCACAGCATGCGCAAGCCGTGGATATCGTCACCGACGTCAGCTTTATCGTTGTTTAGCGCAAATTGCAGCGATTGTTGTTGCAGGGTAGGGATATCGTCGGACAGTAGTTGTAGCTCAGCCAGTGGGTGATCAACCGTGATAGTGCTATCAAGCAAGCGGCAACGAATGGCCAGTGATTGGCGCAATAAGATGGCTTCTTTCGCGTAACCGACGATTCTGTCTGAGTCGAAATTCACATTGGTCAGGGTCGAGAAAAAAGCTCTGGGTGCAAAGCTATCAATCTGATGATCGATAATACCAAGTTCGCGGGCGGTCAATGCCCATGCGGAAAGCCCTTGCAGTACAGCAACTAATAGGTCTTGTAAATCAGAGGTTTCGGCGGTTTTTCCGCACATCCCCTGCGCGTAAGAGCAGCCGTTACCCGCAGGTGTTCGGATAGTTTGTTCACATTGCACACAGAACATAATTATTTTTCCTTTTAAAGTTGCATTTGTAATGCGTGTTTAAAAGCATAGAGGTGCACCCGAGGTTTAAAAAGGCTTTTTTAATGCAACTTTCACTTGTTTTGATTTGGCGCAACTTTTGCTGCGAATGAGAATTTATTCACTATTAGGTAGGAACAGCGCACAGTGAATCGGCTGATCCACGGCGCTGGGTAATAAAGTGATTAAGAAAAGAAAGCGATCAATACCGGGGCCAGTAAGCTTAGCAAGAAACCGTGGACGATAGCGGCAGGGACCATCTCCAGCCCACCACTGCGCTGCAATACCGGCAAGGTGAAGTCCATAGAAGTGGCGCCACATAAGCCAAGCGCCGTGGAGCGGCTACTGCGGACTAAGGTTGGAATCAGCATGATTGCCACTAATTCACGCGCCAAATCGTTAAAGAATGCGGCACTACCAATTACTGGGCCGAACGCATCAGTCAGCAAAATACCAGACAGTGAATACCAACCAAAGCCAGAGGCCATCGCCAGCCCGGTTTTAACTGGCAAACCGATCAGTAGTGCAGCAAGCATACCACCGAGTAAGGCACTGATTGCTACCACAAATGCCACCATGGTGCCACGGCGGTTCAACACTATCTGGCGCAGTGTCATACCACTGTTACGCAATTGAATCCCCACTAAGAACAGCAGGAAAATCAGTGCCAACTCGCTGCCTTTGGCGGCAAACTGCAACCACTCCCATTGGCTTAGACCCAACAGGAAGCCAACAATGACTACGCCGCACAGTTTTAATGACTCTAGCGCCATATGCAGACGTGAGGGTAATGCTTCCTGCCGATGAGTATTCTTCCACGGTATTTTGCGTTCGAGCAAAAACAGTGCGAGCAAATTGGCACAAAAAATACACAGAAAAAAGATGCCGGTGTACTGGAAAATGAGCAGCAGGTTAGCGCTGAGGTTTTCCAAAAAGGCCAAGCTGATCCCCATAAAAAATAAAATAACGTAAACCATCCAGCTTAATAAGCGGTTGATTAATTGAATTAATGGTTTGCGACTAAGTGGGATCAGATAACCAATAATTAACGGCAAAAGTATGATCAACAATCCTGAATACACGAGTTATACCGTCCTATACCCTTCTTCATTGACGTTACTGTGGTGTTAGCTGCACTTGCCCACCCGAATCACTTATCGATGTAAGCTCATCGGAATGAATGAACCTACTTGAGACTCACCCTGTGAACGAGCATGAATGTTATGCAAATCGGTTCGAGACCGATTAATCATTCGTTTGTGGACTTGTTGTAACGCCAATGACTTTGGTTATCATGAGCAGATGAATAATGAGCTGTGGCGCAATAAGCTATCTAAAATCAGCGGCAGAGTAAAGCAGTACGCACGGGCCGCGGCACTTGACCCGTAAGGTTTTTTTGCGTCTGGCGTCAAGACAATCGACTATGATTGCTGAGTTAACAGTGTTATCTGTAGTATCAGTATGAATAAATTCGCACCGGAGGCGTAGCATGTATCTTGAACGTGTTGATATTGTCGGTTTTCGCGGTATTAATCGTATTTCATTGAGCCTTGACGATAATACTGTGCTAATCGGTGAGAACGCCTGGGGTAAATCCAGCTTATTAGATGCGCTCACGTTGCTGTTGTCTCCCGAACCTCAACTCTATCATTTTACCGTGCAGGATTTTTATTATCCGGCAGGGGACGAGACGGCTAAAGAGCGCCATTTACAGGTTATTTTTACCTTTTGTGAGAAAGACATTGGTCATTGGCACTCCCCACGTTACCGCCATTTAGCCCCATTATGGATAAAAAATGATGATGGTCTGCATCGTATTTATTATCGGGTCGAGGGGGAACTGGCTGATGATGGCACGGTGTGTACCTGGCGTACTTTCCTTGATTTAGAAGGCCAGCCACTGTCTTTGCACGATATTGAGAAGTTGGCACGTGGCGTTATTCGTATCCACCCGGTATTGCGATTGCGTGATGCGCGCTTTATGCGCCGGCTCCGTAGCAGCACCGAAAACAGCCATGCACCTGATAAAGTGGCGTTGAACCAGCAATTGGATCAATTAAGCCGTGAGTTGGTCCGTAACCCACAGAAACTGACTAATTCAGAATTACGCCAGGGCTTGGAGGCGATGCGCCAACTGCTGGAACACTATTTTGCCGAGTCTGGATCGCAGTCCGCCGGTTTGCGTAATCACCGTTATCGGCCACAACCGGAACGTGAAGCTTGGCTGGCCCTCGACAATATAAACCGGATGGTGGCTGAGCCGAACAGCCGCAGTATGCGGTTGATACTTTTAGGGATGTTCTCAACGTTATTGCAGGCTAAAGGGCCATTGAGTCTCGATCCCCATTCTCGGCCCTTGCTACTGGTAGAAGACCCTGAAACCCGCTTGCATCCGATAATGCTGTCCGTCGCCTGGGGGTTGCTCAGCCAGCTCCCTCTGCAACGGATTACCACGACAAATTCCGGTGAGTTAGTGTCATTAGTGCCGATAGAGAGCATTTGCCGATTGGTGCGCGAATCGGCAAAAGTCGCGACTTATCGTATTGGCTCTCGTGGCATGAGCCCTGAAGATAGCCGCCGTATCGCTTTCCATATTCGTTTCAATCGGCCCTCAGCCCTGTTTGCTCGTTGCTGGCTGCTGGTGGAAGGTGAAACAGAGATCTGGTTACTCAATGAGTTTGCTCGCCAGTGTGGTTACCACTTTGAAGCTGAAGGAGTAAAAGTTATTGAGTTCGCTCAGAGTGGTTTGCGCCCGCTGCTTAAGTTTGCCAACCGGATGGGCATTCAATGGCATGTTCTGACTGATGGCGATGATGCCGGTAAAAAGTATGCCGCCACGGTGCGTAATATGGCGGACAATGGGCGCGATCATGAACGGGATCGCCTGACCATATTGCCAGCACCAGATATGGAACACTTTTTATATCGCGCTGGCTTTGATGATGTCTATCATCGGATCTCAGCAATTCCTGCCAATGCCAAAATGCAGCCGCGTAGAGTGATTGAAAAGGCGATTCACCGTACCTCAAAGCCGGATCTGGCTATTGAGGTTGCCAGTCAGGCCAAAGAGAGGGGGGTAGAATCTGTCCCCCTATTACTGAAAAAAATGTTCTCTCAAGTAGTTTGGCTGGCGCGTGGTCGAGCCGATTAGCACCAGATCACTTCAACACGGGTCACGCCACGTCGTGAGTAAAATGCGTGGCTAACGCCCCCTCAAGTTGTGCAAGTAACTCATAGCGGCGGCGATATTCTGCCCGTTTTTTGCTAGCAATATCTTCAATCGGTTTACGCGCGATTTTGGTCGGTAAATTGAAATGGCCTTCTGTGCACGCTTCTCCGCCAACAGACAACCAAAAACTGTCATAGTCAGCATGCAATTTCTCTTTTTTCTTGGCCCGATAGCGCCAGTTTTGATAAATGTGCGTTTCATTCCCCACGGCTTTAATTTGTGTTATTCCCATTAACTCTGCCAGACAGCATGCGGCTTCCAATACCAAACGTTTAGGGAATAAACCATGACAAGCTTTAGTGCTGGTGTGAATTGCGCTGTGTGGTGTTCCATTATCGGCACCTTGTAACCCACCAATAAACAATGTTTTTTGCTGTTGATAGTAAAACAGGCTGAAAGTCAGCACCGCCAGCGTTTGCTGTTGCTCATTTGCCAGCATCAGCGTAATTTCTCCCTCCTTATTGAGTTTTGGAATAACACCCAAATAAAGAGAATACTTTTCCTCATTCTTGCCAATTAATTCAGCCAGTTTATAGGGCGAAGTATGCAAGTAGTTGCTACGTAATGCTGCAGGCATACATTGGTTTACCAAGAGGAAATGATCCTGTAGCACCCCCAGTTTTTGGCGATTATTGAGCGTGTTAGTCAGATAAGGACGATGCAACTTACAAGGCAAATCGGGTTGTGCGCGCAGTATACTGTTTAGTAACGGTTGTTTTACCAGTACACCCAATAAACGAAAGGTCAGTTTTGGGCTGATAAGGGTCCGGGCGATAAATTTAAGCCGAAACCGCAACTTTTGCCATGAGCCGCCCAGAGCCTGACTACCTTTGAATAGCAATGTAATTAACCCCCAACGGTTAATATTGTTGGGGATTGATGCTGTGTTATTGATGTTATGCATGATTAAATCCGTAATATCGCTGTGTTTCTGGCGCTATTCAAACAAACGGGAACTAAACAGAGGCTCAATGCATCTTAGATTTCGCCTATAGCACGGTTGTATTGATATTTGGTTTAGTTAAATGAGAATTTCTGATGCTATTTTCAGCAGATTGAAAAATTGACGAATAGGGAAGGTAATTGATTTGATTCAGTTCAGTCGCAGTCAGCGCCGATGGCTTACCATAATTGCCGTGTTAATTATCGGGGGGTTTTTCCTCATCAGACATCTGACGGCCCCAGCCCCGGTGCAATACCAAACAGTAAAAGTTGCCAATCGTGACTTGCAACAGAATGTTCTGGCAACCGGCAAACTCGATGCGGTACGTAAAGTTGATGTGGGTGCACAGGTCAGTGGCCAGTTGGAAAAACTGTATGTGGAGATTGGCGATCAAGTTAAGCAAGGACAATTGCTGGCGATGATCGACCCGCAACAGGCACAGAACCAAATTAAAGAAGTAGAGGCGACATTACAGGATTTGAATGCTCAGTTGGCACAGGCGAAGGCTGAAATGCAACTGGCCGCGGTCACCCTGCGCCGCCAACAGGATTTGGCAAAATTACAGGTGGTATCACGCCAAGACTTGGATCAGGCCAGTACCACGCTGGCAGTGAAAAAAGCGCAGGTAGAGACGATTAATGCGCAAATTAATAAAACTAAAGCCAGTTTGGATACAGCCAATATTAATCTCGATTACACCAAAATTTCTGCGCCAATGGATGGCGATGTGGTGCAAATCACCACCTTGCAGGGGCAAACAGTGATCGCCGCTCAGCAAGCGCCTAATATTCTGACGTTGGCGGATATGAGCACTATGTTGGTGAATGCGCAGGTATCCGAAGCGGATGTCATTCATCTTAAACCGGGGATGAAAGCTTCATTTACCGTGCTGGGTGATCCTGGGAAACACTTTGATGGGGTGTTAAAAGATATTCAACCAACACCAGAAAAAGTAAATGATGCCATTTTCTACTCGGCACGTTTTGAGGTGCCGAATCCAGATCGCTTATTGCGCCTGCAAATGACTGCGCAGGTTTCAATTCAACTTGCCAATGTAAAACAGGCAATGGTTATTCCGTTATCGGCCTTGGGTGATGAGTTAGGGACTAACCGTTATCAGGTCGCGGTGCTGAAAGACGGTAAAGAAGAGAAACGTGAAGTGACGATTGGTATCCGTAATAACGTTGATGCACAGGTGATTTCTGGTTTGAATATCGGTGATGAGGTCATCGTTAGCCGCGGTGGCACGGAGGAGACGTAATGACGGCATTGCTTGAGTTAAAAGGCATCCGTCGTAGCTATCAGTCCGGTGAAGAGACCGTGGATGTATTGCAGGATGTCTCACTGACAATTAATGCCGGTGAGTTAGTAGCAATTATCGGCGCTTCCGGTTCGGGTAAATCGACGCTGATGAACATTCTGGGTTGTCTGGATAAGCCTAGTGCTGGTGTTTACCGCGTCGCAGGGCAGGATGTGGCGGTATTGGATAATGATGCACTCGCGGCTCTGCGCCGTGAGCACTTTGGCTTTATTTTCCAGCGTTATCATTTGCTGCCGCATCTCAGTGCTGCCCACAATGTCGAAGTACCGGCGGTCTATGCCGGTTTGGGTAAAAATGAACGCCGCGAGCGGGCCAATATGTTACTCACCCGTCTGGGGCTGGGCGACCGTGTCGGGTACCAACCCAACCAGCTATCTGGTGGGCAGCAGCAGCGTGTCAGTATCGCCCGTGCTCTGATGAATGGTGGGCAGGTGATTTTGGCTGATGAGCCAACCGGTGCACTGGATAGTCATTCCAGCGTTGAAGTTATGGCTATTCTGAAACAGCTACAGCAGCAGGGGCACACGGTTATTATTGTGACTCATGACCCTACTGTTGCGGCTCAAGCTGAGCGGGTTATCGAAATAAAAGATGGCCGCATTATGGCGGATTCAGGCTCGAAAACGGTGCAAGCAGTGGCCGCTTCTGAGGCAATTAGTCTGACGCCACCCGCTCCATCATGGCAGCAACTGGCGGGTCGTTTCCGCGAGGCTTTATTAATGGCCTGGCGTGCTATGTCGGCCAATAAAATGCGCACGGCCTTGACCATGTTGGGCATCATTATCGGTATTGCCTCTGTTGTCTCTATTTTGGTAGTTGGGGATGCGGCCAAACAACTCGTTCTTGCTGATATCCGGGCTATTGGCACCAATACTATTGATGTTTATCCCGGCAAAGATTTCGGTGATGACGACCCCAGTACCCGGCAGGCATTGGTTTATGACGACATGGCAGCACTGAAAGCACAGTCCTACGTCAGTGCTGTATCCCCGACCATCGCAGGCAGTATGCGGCTCCGCTATGGCAATATTGATGTTGCCGCCAGCGTATCGGGGGTCAGTGAACAGTATTTCCGTGTATATGGTATGAAACTCGAACAGGGAACGGCCATTACCCGTGAGCAGGTTGAACGCCAGTCGCAAGTTGCTGTTATTGACCGTAATACCCAGCGCCGCTTGTTCCCGCATATGAAAGACGTCGTAGGGCAGGTCATATTGGTGGGGAATATGCCTGCCACCGTGGTTGGGGTGGTAGAAGAAAAGCAATCTATGTTTGGTAGCAGTAAAGCGCTGCGAATATGGGTACCTTACAGCACCATGGCGAGCCGTCTGATGGGGCGTGCCTACTTTGATTCGATAACTATCCGCATTAAAGAGGGGTATAGCAGCAAAGAAGCTGAGCAGCAGCTAGTGCGGTTGTTGACGATGCGCCACGGCAAGAAAGACATATTCACCTATAACATGGATAGTTTGTTGCAAACGGCGGAAAAAACTACCCGTACCATGCAATTGTTCCTGACACTGGTGGCAGTAATTTCATTAGTGGTGGGGGGAATTGGGGTGATGAATATTATGCTGGTTTCGGTGACCGAACGCACTCGAGAGATTGGTATTCGCATGGCTGTAGGGGCGAGATCCAGTGATGTTATGCAGCAATTCCTAATTGAAGCGATTCTGGTTTGCCTGGTCGGTGGAGCTCTGGGTATCACGCTATCCTTTGCCATCGGTCTGGTTGTAGAGATGTTTCTGCCTAACTGGCAGATAGCTTTCCCGCCGGTTGCATTGTTCAGCGCATTTTTGTGCTCTACAGTGATAGGTGTGGTGTTTGGTTATCTACCGGCCCGCAGTGCTGCTCGACTAAACCCGATTGATGCATTAGCTCGAGAATAAATTGGCTCGAGAATAAATTAGCTGGTGAATAGATCAGTCAAAGGATTGAACTTGGTTCATATGGCCGCATATTAGAAGTATGAGAAATAAAAATGCCAGTCATCGTTGGCTGGCATTTTGAAACGCAATCGATGTTAGTAGCAACACGCCGCCCGGGAAATACCTTTGGCACCAGACTGTTTCGCTGATGGGCAGGTGCAGGCGAGTGAATGCGTGGTGTCAGGCCATTGCAGCGAGCTCCTGCGGTATGGCTTCTTGCAATAGGACCTCTAACCCGAGTGGAACTATCAGGCTGGCATGGTTTCCTTTTGGTCCCTGATGGACATCAAAGTTAACCATCTGACCGGCTTTTAATGTGCGGTAGCCATCCATCTGAATAGTTGAATAGTGAGCGAAGATATCTTCGCCGCCGCCCTCAGGGCAAATAAAGCCAAAACCTTTGGCATTGTTGAACCATTTAACAGTACCCGTCTCCATACTTCTACGTTCCTCGCAAGGCTATTCTAGTTTGAGATGAGGTAATAACTGGTTAAAGTGAGCGCGAATTGGTTAAAACTCCAACAGCTCACGAAAATACACTCTAGTGGAAATGGCCTTAACGTCAAGGGGAGGGCTTTTGTCTGACCAAGGCAGTTATTCAAAGTTTGATGTAGCTAACGCTATTGTGTTTATCTGGTTACAATTTAATCACTTTTAACGCAAAAAAACCGACTTCTTTCTCTGGCGGCGTTATGGCATAAGTGATGTTAAAATAATAATAGATATCTGCATGAAATGGTCTTATAACCGGAGTGAGGTATTGCTCCTGTATGGTTCTGTGAAACGATGGGCAGGCAATGGGTAACAACAACGATTGGCTAAATTTTGAACATTTAGTCAAAGATAAACAGAAAGAGGCGCTCAAACCGCCGTCTATGTATAAAGTTATACTTAACAACGACGATTACACACCGATGGAATTTGTGATTGACGTTCTGCAAAAGTTCTTTTCTTATGATATTGAACGTGCAACACAACTGATGCTCAATGTGCATTATCAAGGAAAGGCGATTTGCGGTGTTTTTACTGCTGAAGTTGCAGAGACGAAAGTCGCACATGTAAATCAATACGCCAGGGAGAACGAGCATCCATTGCTTTGTACGCTGGAAAAAGCCTGATTAAGGCAATTATTGGGAGGTGCCTATGCTCAATCAAGAACTTGAACTCAGTCTCAATATGGCTTTCGCCAGAGCGCGTGAGCACAGACACGAGTTTATGACCGTGGAGCACCTATTGCTGGCATTGCTAAGCAATCCGGCTGCGCGGGAAGCGCTGGAGGCGTGTACGGTTGATCTGGTAGCGTTACGCCAGGAGCTGGAAGCGTTTATCGAACAAACCACACCAACATTACCTGTTAGCGAAGAAGAGCGTGACACCCAGCCTACGCTCAGTTTCCAGCGCGTGTTACAACGTGCAGTTTTCCACGTCCAGTCCTCTGGGCGCAATGAAGTCTCGGGTGCCAACGTGTTGGTCGCCATCTTCAGTGAACAAGAGTCTCAGGCGGCCTACCTGCTGCGTAAGCATGATGTCAGCCGTCTGGATGTAGTGAACTTTATTTCCCACGGCGCTCGTAAGGACGAACCGGGTCAAGCACCGAATGCAGAAAACCCGGTAAATGAAGAGCAGGCAGGAGGGGAAGACCGTATGGAAAACTTCACCACCAATCTGAATCAACTGGCTCGGGTGGGGGGCATTGACCCACTTATCGGTCGCGACAAAGAGCTGGAACGGACTATTCAGGTATTGTGCCGTCGGCGTAAAAACAACCCGCTGTTGGTCGGAGAGTCCGGTGTCGGTAAAACGGCTATCGCAGAAGGCCTGGCCTGGCGTATCGTGCAGGGCGATGTTCCTGAAGTGATGTCGGAATGC
Organism: Yersinia sp. 2541 StPb PI; assembly: GCF_052217145.1. NCBI lineage: Bacteria > Pseudomonadati > Pseudomonadota > Gammaproteobacteria > Enterobacterales > Yersiniaceae > Yersinia > Yersinia sp. 2541 StPb PI. The sequence goes on from NZ_JAZGQB010000001.1 coordinate 1,723,846, forward strand.
ACTCTGTACTCACTGGATATCGGTTCACTGCTGGCCGGAACCAAATACCGTGGTGACTTTGAAAAGCGTTTCAAAGCGCTGCTGAAACAGTTAGAAAATGACAAAGATAGCATCCTGTTTATCGATGAAATTCATACTATTATCGGCGCAGGTGCTGCCTCCGGTGGGCAAGTGGATGCAGCTAACCTGATTAAACCACTGCTTTCTAGTGGCAAGATCCGGGTCATTGGCTCTACCACTTATCAGGAATTCAGCAATATCTTTGAAAAGGATCGTGCACTGGCACGGCGTTTCCAGAAAATTGATATTACTGAGCCGACACCGGAAGAGACCGTTCAGATTATTAACGGCCTGAAACCGAAATATGAAGCACATCATGATGTGCGTTATACCGCGAAAGCGATACGCGCAGCGGTGGAGTTGTCGGTTAAGTATATTAATGACCGCCATTTACCGGATAAAGCCATTGATGTGATTGACGAGGCTGGTGCTCGTAGCCGCCTGATGCCACTTAACAAACGTAAGAAAACTGTCAATGTGTCGGATATTGAATCCGTGGTGGCTCGTATCGCCCGTATTCCTGAGAAGACCGTCTCTGCCAGTGATCGCGATGTGCTGAGAAATCTGAGTGATCGGCTGAATATGTTGGTATTCGGTCAGGATAAAGCCATTGATGCGCTATCTGAGGCGATCAAAATGAGCCGCGCAGGATTAGGGCACGAGCATAAGCCGGTCGGATCGTTCCTGTTTGCTGGCCCAACAGGGGTTGGTAAAACAGAAGTTACGGTGCAATTGGCCAAAGCACTGGATATCGAACTGCTGCGTTTTGATATGTCTGAATATATGGAGCGCCATACTGTCAGCCGCCTGATTGGTGCGCCTCCGGGTTATGTAGGTTACGATCAAGGTGGTCTGTTGACCGATGCGGTTATCAAACATCCTCATGCAGTTCTGCTGCTGGATGAAATTGAAAAAGCCCATCCAGATGTGTTTAACCTGTTACTACAGGTGATGGATAACGGCACTCTGACGGATAACAATGGGCGTAAAGCTGATTTCCGTAACGTCATTCTGGTGATGACCACCAATGCTGGTGTGCGTGAAACGCAACGGACCTCAATTGGTTTTAAACAGCAAGATAACAGCACTGACGCACTGGAAGAGATCAAAAAAGTGTTTACCCCGGAATTCCGAAACCGGTTGGATAACATTATTTGGTTCAACCACTTGTCACCTACTGTTATTCAGCAGGTGGTCGATAAATTTATTGTTGAGTTGCAGGCGCAATTAGATGCTAAAGGCGTGTCGCTGGAAGTCAGTGAAGAAGCCCGTAATTGGTTATCTGATAAAGGCTATGACAAAGCGATGGGTGCACGACCAATGGCGCGGGTGATTCAGGAGAATCTGAAGAAACCGCTGGCAAACGAGCTGTTGTTTGGTTCTCTGGTTGATGGTGGCTCGGTCACTGTTGGGCTGGATAAAGAAAAACAACAACTGGCTTATGAGTTTCAGAGTGCGCAAAAACGCAAAACTGAAGGTGCCGTTCATTAAATGTAAGATGTCCGAAATAAGTGGCGTTGCAGTCGATGGCAAATGAAAGATTCCCGATGAGTGAGTATTGAGTGATTCGGGGGATATCGGCGTTACACGACTACTGCGTCAAGTATACCGGGCAATAAAAAAGGGCGATAAGCTATAAACTTATCGCCCTTTTTGTTTTCCACGATTAGTGACTTTTGCATTTTGCTGTTTATTTCACGATGAATAAACCTACTCAATCGATAAAAAAGAAAACGCAAAACGCCCTTGCCATAAATGGGAAGGGCGCCGGAGGGGGACTACATCCTCAGAGCTCGCCAGTCTTAAACTGGCGACAGATTAGCCGATTAACGGCTACGGAAGACAATGCGGCCTTTGCTCAGGTCGTACGGGGTCAGCTCTACAGTGACTTTGTCACCCGTCAGGATGCGGATATAGTTTTTACGCATTTTACCGGAGATATGAGCGGTTACCACGTGCCCGTTTTCCAATTCAACGCGGAACATGGTGTTCGGCAGCGTATCAAGAACGGTGCCCTGCATTTCAATATTGTCTTCTTTGGCCATCGAATCCTCTAGGTGTTACTACCTTAGTTTTTAACCGGCAAGATAATGCCGAAAAACCCACATTATGTAAAGAAGTGTTGGCGGTCATCGCACCATTTCAGCAAAATTAGTCTGCCGGTAAGAGGGGATAAAGCCTAATGTGGGGTACTTTCTCAACGGTTGATCTTTACTGCATCGCGGATGAAAAATTCAACGATTGCGGTAACCAGCATTCAGCCGGTAGTGGACTAAACTGGAGTTGACTCAACTGCTGCATAAAAAAGTTTCGTGGGATCTCAATCGCACCCAGCGACGCAGTGTGAGCGTTGAGGACCTGACAGTCAATCAGTTCTCCACCTTGACGGGTAAAATGATGACAAAAAACCATTAATGCGCTTTTTGAAGCATTGTCAGCTCGGCTAAACATCGATTCTCCGCAAAACAGTTTACCTACTGCAATGCCATATAATCCGCCAACCAGTTCATTTTCCAACCAAACTTCAACTGAGTGCGCGTGCCCTAATGCATGTAATTGGCAATAAGCTTGCTGTACATCCTCGCCAATCCACGTCCCCTCATCACGTTGCGCAGCACAAGCGCTGACCACATCGGCAAAAGCATGGTTAAGTGTGAGGCGATAAGGACAACGGCGCAGAAAGCGGCGCATGCTGCGGCTAATATGCAAATCTTCTGGGAATAACACCGCGCGCGGGTCCGGTGACCACCATAGGATCATCTCTCCGGGGCTAAACCAAGGAAAAATCCCCTTTTGGTAAGCTGCCAGCAGGCGAGGAGCGGCTAAATCGCCCCCAAGAGCCAGCAAACCATTAGGTTCGCGCAGAGCCAGCTCAGGTGAGGGGAATGCAAATGACTGAGAAGATAGCTGTGTAATGCGCATAAATCCCCCTGATGATATCTTCAGGCTCCATAGCCTTGGTACTTGAAGCCACAGCGTTGTTAGCTGTTACGCTCAGTTCGCTGGGTATAATAAATAACAATGAATACCACTTTTTCTTCAGTGGTTTTTATTCATATTAGCGCGAATTATGCTAATTACCTGCTCGCATCAGGTGACTCATTCACAATTCACGCAGCCCACTGTTCAATGGCGTTGATGGAATTGGTAATAGCGCCCTTTGTGTTGCAATAAACTGTGGTGATTGCCTTGCTCGACTATCTTGCCACCATCCATCACGCAGATTCGATCCATATATTCCAGACCGTATAAACGATGAGTGACCATGATCAGGCTCTTGTGCTGACAGTGTTGGCGCAGCAGAGCCAGAATTTGTTGTTCTGTTTCAGCATCTAACCCTTCGGTAGGTTCATCAAGTAGCAAAAGAGGCGCTGGATGTAGCAAGGCACGGGCAATTCCTAAACGGCGCTGTTCACCGCCAGAGAGTGGCCGGCCACCATCCCCCATCCAGGCATTCAGTCCCTCACTGTTATCAAGTAAGTTGGCTAACCCGACGTGTTCCAAAACCGTTTTCAACTGTGCATCAGATGCCGTAGGGCAAGCCAGCAACAGATTTTCACGTAACGTACTGCTGAAGACATGTACCCGCTGGCTGACCACTGTCATCATTTGGCGCAAGGTATTTTCGTCATAATTGGCCAATGGTTCCCCATTAAGCGTGATACTGCCTTGGCTGGCATCCCAGGCCCGGGTTAATAATTGTAACAGTGTGGATTTTCCACAGCCCGTGCGCCCAAGTAGCGCAATATGCTCCCCTGCGGCCAGTGACAGCGATATATTCTGCAAAACGGGCAAGGGCTGCTGTGGGTAGGTAAAACTCAACCCTGTCACTTCTAGCGCCACCTGTGCGGTCAGCTCTGGACCATTGGTCGGGAATGTCACTTCAGGCTGTTGTTCCATCAATTGCGCAACGCGGGTCGCGGAAGCGATAACTTGCCCCAAGTGTTGGAATGCACCAGCCACCGGCAGCAAGGCTTCAAATGCGGCTAAAGAGGTAAAAACAAAGAGCGCCAGTAATGCGCCTGGTTGATTATTCCCGCCAATACCTTCAGCGGCGAGCCATAAAATTAGCGTGACCGTTAGGCCAGTAGCCAGAATCATTAGCGCCTGCGCTAAACCAGCCAAGGATGCTTGCTGTTGTTGGCGTTTCATCCAGCGTTGTTCAATATCCTGCAACGAGGCACGGAATTGCTGCAACGCACCGAATACCAATAACTCTGCCTGCCCCTGTAACCAAGAGGTCAGTTGCGAACGATAAAGACCACGCAGGTCCGTCAGGTCACGACCAATGGGCTTACCGGCACGGTAGAAGATCAATGGGACGAGCAGTAATAACCCCAGCAGAATTGCACCGAGTGTCAGGGCCAGATTGACATCCAGATAGCTTAAACCAAACGTCACGGCAGCAATAATTGCGATGGCGGCCACCAGCGGTGAGATGACGCGCAGATAGAGATGATCGAGGGTATCAACATCGGCGACCAACCGGTTCAGCAGTTCACTTTGGCGAAAACGGGCAATACCGGCAGGGGAGAGTGGTAGGATCTTCTGGAAAGCGAAGACCCGCAGATGTGCCAGTACACGGAATGTCGCGTCATGGCTGACAACTCGCTCTGCGTAGCGGCCCGCCGTACGGGTAATTGCGGCCCCTCGGACACCGGCTGCCGGTAGTAAGTAGTTAAACGTATATAATCCAGCAGGGCCAGCGATGGCGGTACCCGCAAGGAACCAACCGGATAATGTCAGCAAGCCGATACTGGCCAGCAGCGTGACAATTGCCAGCACGATACCCAGACAAATCAGGAACCAATGGCGGCGATACAACGCCAAAAAAGGAAGAAGTACGCGCATAATTAAAGCTCCTCACTGCGATGGGACAGCAGATTGGCAAATGAACCGTCAGACTGGCTGAGGGTGGAGTAATCACCTTGCTGAATCAGAAGGCCACTATCCATTACCCAGATTTGATCATAACCCAGCGTATCTTCTAACTGATGGGTAACCAGTAGCGTCGTCTGCCTGCGAGAGGCTTCCTCTAGTGCTTTCATCACCAACTGTTCACTGTGAGCATCAAGGCTGGCGGTGGGTTCATCCAGTAGCAATAAGCGGCACGGATTCAGTAAGGCGCGGGCAACGGCAACACGTTGCGCCTGCCCAACGGAGAGACGTGCAGAATGGTCGCCGACTTCAGTATTCAGCCCTTGTGGCAAATCAGCCAGGAATTCATTGATATAGGCACGCTCCACCGCCTGTTGTAATTGGCTGTGTGACGCATCTGGCTGGCCCAGCAAAATGTTGGCCGCCAGCGTCTGTTCCGGCAAATGTGGGTTTTGGCCAACCCAGCTTAATTGTCTACGCCACGCTGGTGCTTCCAGTTCGCGTAATTCAACCCCGTTCACTTTCAGTGAGCCGCGATAGGGTAAAAAGCCCAGCAGCAGGTTGAGTAATGAACTTTTACCTGCGCCACTCAGACCAACAATGGCAACGCGTTTGCCTGCGGGTAATAAGAACGTTAACGGTCCGGCCAACCGGGTGCCATCAGGGGCCAGAATTTCCAGTTGGTCGGCTTCCAGGGTGATAGCTTGGTTACCTGTCAGCACTTGGTCACCTTGGCCAATCGCTTCGCCTTCACTACTCAAAAATGTGACCAGCGATTCTGCTGCGCCAACTGCCTGAGCTTTTGCGTGGTAAAACGTGCCTAAATCTCTCAGCGGTTGGAAGAATTCAGGGGCCAGGATCAATACCAGAAAACCCGCAAACAGGGTGACGCCAAAACCATAACTACCAAAATTCAGTTCACCCAAATAGGAAAAACCAAAGTAGACGGCAACCACGGCAATAGAGATGGCGGCGAAAAACTCTAATACGGCTGAAGATAAGAATGCCATACGCAGCACTTCCATGGTGCGGCGGCGGAAATCTTCTGAGGCATCACGAATTTGGTCGGTTTCTGCTTTAGCGCGGTTAAATAACCGTAACGTGTCTAATCCGCGTAAGCGATCAAGGAAGTTGCCACTCAACCGTGCCAGTGCGACAAAGTTACGCCGATTGGCGTCGGCGGCACCCATCCCGACCAGTGCCATAAACAGCGGGATCAATGGCGCGGTGACAAACAAGATCAAACCTGCCGCCCAGTTGATAGGGAAGACGGCAATCAGGATAAGCAATGGAATGAATACGGCCAGATACATCTGTGGTAGATAGCGGGAGTAGTAGTCCTGCATATCTTCAATTTGTTCCAGAATGATGGTTGCCCAACTGCCCGCGGGCTTACCTTTCACCCACGCAGGGCCGAGCTGTTCTAATCGGTCTAAAACGACATTACGGATCTGCTGGCGAACTTTCATTCCGCAGATAAATCCCACCCGTTCACGCAACCAACTGATCACGGCGCGCAATGCAAAGGTTCCGGCCAGTAGCCAAAAATCAGCAGTCAATGCCGATCGGGGGAGTTGGTCGATAATCAGAGATTGCAGCAGGGTGGCCAGTAACCATGCCTGAGCGATGATCAATAACCCGCTGAGGAGGCCAAGTAACATGGACAGGCGGAGCCAACGTTGCGCGGGGGCGCTTTGTTTTTTCAGCCAACGAATCAACTCATACTGTCTTGTTTTATTCATCAGGCAATTTATCTGCGCAGGGAGCTAGAAAATATCAAAAAGTGTCTGTCACCGTTGACGGTGGCAAACTCGCGAAAGGCAATATTACCTTGTCATGACGAGAGGTGAAACCATTAGGTTGTGATAGTCGCCGCATTCCACAACAGGAGTAATTTACTGTTTTTAATTGGGATGCGGGCGAGTGAAAATAAAAAACGGGTGGTTCACTTATCGTAAACCACCCGCCACATAGCGCTTGGATCCCCATGCGGAATCGTTACTTATCGTTTACTAGCCCATCCAGATAGCGTTCTGCATCCAGTGCCGCCATACAGCCGGTACCGGCGGAGGTAATTGCCTGGCGATAAATATGGTCCATAACATCGCCCGCAGCGAACACACCCGGAATGGAGGTTTGTGTGGCATTGCCTTGCAGACCTGACTGAACTTTGATGTAGCCGTTTTCCAGTGCCAACTGACCATCAAAGATGGCGGTATTTGGGCTGTGACCAATCGCAATGAAGACGCCAGCAACAGCAATCTCTTCTGTCTCACTGTTTTTGGTGGATTTAAGGCGGACACCGGTGACACCCATATCATCACCCAAAACTTCGTCCAAGGTGCGATCAGTGTGCAATACGATGTTGCCGTTTTTTACTTTTTCCATCAGGCGATCAATCAGGATTTTCTCTGAGCGGAAGCTATCACGACGATGAATTAAATGAACTTCAGCTGCGATATTCGCCAGATACAGCGCCTCTTCAACCGCAGTATTACCGCCACCGACTACCGCCACTTTCTGATTCCGATAGAAGAAACCATCACAAGTCGCGCAGGCAGAGACCCCTTTGCCTTTGAAGGCTTCTTCTGACGCCATTCCCAGATAGCGGGCAGAAGCCCCTGTAGCAATAATCAGCGCGTCACAGGTGTACTCAGCACCATCACCAAACAGGCGGAATGGGCGGTTTTGCAAATCAACGCAGTTGATATGATCGAATAGAATCTCTGTTTGGAATTTTTCTGCATGCTCATGCATCCGCTCCATCAGAGCAGGACCAGTCAAGCCTTCAGGATCACCAGGCCAGTTCTCCACGTCAGTAGTGGTGGTTAACTGACCGCCTTTCTCCATTCCGGTAATCAATACAGGTTTCAGGTTGGCGCGTGCAGCATAAACCGCCGCAGTGTAACCCGCAGGGCCAGAACCCAGAATAATCAATTTGCTATGTTTAGCCGTGCTCATGAATACCTCTTTCCCACAATGGCGGACAATGTTAGCGATTGTAGGGAAAATTGGGCATTAAAAAAAGCAGACAAAAATGTTGTTAGCGATTTGTTTGATAGGTGATGCCTATTTAATGAACTAAATGTATTAAGAATCGGCAGTTAGCGGTGAAGCGACGTCAGGCTGCGGGCAAATTGGACCCAAATTAATTTTTACGTTACGCGCCAATTCGCGCTGAAAAGCTTTGACCCTATAAAAAATGTGGCTTGCAAGCCGATTGAGCAAAAAATAGCCATGACACAAAACCACCTTTTTGCACCATTTTATAGCAAATTTAGGACGAAAAAATAGCTAAGGGAAACACTCTGGGATTTTAATTCTGGCACGTTCTACTGATTTAACTTCTTTTACTTTGACAATCGGCTGTGCATTTGCGAAAACATCATAGGAAGAAGAAATTATCTGCGCGCCATAAATTTCAGATTTGGTATCAGTGATGCCAAGCGAAAACCCTGGAACGTTTTCGATTAATGCTGGATGGCGTGTGAAGTAAGTTCTCGAACAACTGTAGGGGGGAGTTTCTACGGCGGTTCGTGATGTGCTATCTCTTCCTCAACGCTAATAATCATCGAGTACCTCGCATACAGTTGGACAGACAGGGTGTGAGATAACAACGTGTTGATATATTTGCATAAAACAGGCTGCGGGTCGTTGTCTGTAGCAGGCTCGAAGTATAAGCACGATGAGAGCATGTCACAGACTCAAGGAAATTAAGAGAGACTATAAGATGATAGATAATAAAAAACGCCCGGGGAAAGAGCTTGATCGTATAGATCGTAACATCCTGAATGAATTACAAAAGGATGGGCGTATCTCTAACGTTGAGCTTTCAAAACGAGTAGGATTATCACCAACACCATGTTTGGAACGAGTTCGCCGCTTAGAGCGTCAGGGTTTCATCCAAGGTTATACCGCACTGCTTAATCCACAGTATTTGGATGCATCGCTGCTGGTTATCGTTGAGATTACTCTGAATCGTGGCGCTCCGGATGTGTTTGAGCAATTTAATGCCGCTGTTAAAAATCTTGAGGAAATTCAAGAGTGTCACCTGGTTTCCGGCGATTTCGACTATTTGTTGAAAACCCGCGTACCTGATATGTCTGCTTACCGTACATTACTCGGTGAGACCTTGCTTCGCCTGCCGGGCGTCAATGACACTCGTACCTATGTGGTCATGGAAGAAGTGAAGCAGAGTAACCGCCTAGTCATTAAAACGCGGTAAACAGGCAGGTGCAAAACCTGAGTAATTTGGTTACACTCCTGTTTATTCATACAGTTTCAACGCCGGGAGGGTTCTCGGCGTTGTCACTCATACCAGTTAACAGGAACCTGGAGAGCCTTTCTTGAGCCAGGAATATACAGAAGATAAAGAAGTTACCCTGAAAAAACTCAGCAGCGGGCGTCGTTTACTTGAGGCGGTTTTGATTGTGGTAACAATTTTGGCAGCCTACCTGATGGCGGCGCTGCTCAGTTTTAATCCTTCGGACCCAAGCTGGTCCCAAACTGCATGGCATGAGCCTATCCACAATCTTGGTGGGGGTATTGGTGCCTGGATGGCCGATACACTGTTCTTCACCTTTGGTGTTTTGGCTTACGCAATCCCTGTGATTATGGTGATGTTGTGCTGGGCGGCTTTCCGTCAGCGCGATGCCAATGAACACGTTGATTACTTTGCTCTTTCTTTACGTCTGATTGGCACATTAGCCCTGATTTTAACGTCATGTGGCCTGGCTGCATTGAATGTTGACGATCTTTATTACTTTGCCTCTGGTGGGGTAATTGGCAGTTTGTTCAGTAATGCCATGTTGCCGTGGTTCAATGGTGTCGGTGCAACACTGACATTGCTCTGTATCTGGGCTGTTGGCCTGACGCTGTTTACCGGCTGGTCATGGTTGGTCATTGCTGAGAAAATTGGCGGAGTGGTCTTAGGCTCACTGACATTTATGACTAATCGCTCACGTCGTGAAGAACGCTATGACGATGAAGATGACGATTATCAGGTTGAAGATTCCGACGTTGCTGAACAAGAGCAGCGGGCGGCTTCAAATAAAGCGCTAGCAGTAGGCGCGGCTAGCGCCGCACTTGCGGCATCTGCGGCTCATGCTGATGACGACGTGCTATTCTCCGCGCCATCAGCAACCGACGCCATCGCCAATGCGCCTGAGCCGGCCTTATCCCCAGCGCCGGGGTCCAATGGCGACTATGATCCTCTATTAAGCAGCCTGCGGGCAACAGATGATGACTATCAACCTGCTCCTGAGGTGATAGCCGAGTCTGTTAGCAGCCATAGCACGGCACCGATGACGGCTAACTCGACAGCGACACCGCCGTTATATTCGTTTGAAATTCCGCAAGAGACGCCATCACCGGTTCAGACTCGCGTTGCCACGCCTGTTGAGCGACCAGAGCCACAAATGGGGGCATGGGATGTACCACCTGCACCTGTCAGCCATTCGCCGTTCGATTTCTCAACAGCACAGCGCCATAGTGATCAGGTCGATAGTGTTCCTAATGCGAACACTGGTTTTGGCCGTGCCCTTGATGGTTTGGCCGCAGTAAGTTCGGCCAGTGATCCACTGATTAGTGACCCATTGATCAATAGCAGCTTGTCAAATAACCCATTGTCTCATCACGGTTTGTCGGGAACAGCCATCGCCGCTGCGAGTGCAGCAGCGACGTTTATGCCAGCATTTACTGCTACTAGTGACACCGGTTCTCAGGTAAAACAGGGTATCGGTCCTGAGTTACCACGGCCTAACCCTGTGCGTATTCCAACGCGGCGTGAGTTGGCCTCTTACGGTATCAAGTTGCCTTCACAACGTATGGCGGAACAGGAACAACGCGAACAAGAAGCGCAAAATCCTCAGGTTACTGCAGCGTCGTTCGACAGCGAGCCTCTATCAGCAGATGATGATGCGTTGCAGCAGGCTATCTTGCGTAAAGCGTTTGCCGACCAGCAATCCGAGCGTTACGAGCAATCATCAGACGCAGGGGGTAATACGTTCACCGCCCCTGAGCCAGAAGATGAGCAAGCTTTAGAAGAAGCCGCATTACGGCAGGCATTCGCAGCACAACAACAGCATCGTTATGGGGCGGTTCAGCACCAAGACGTTGTTCATCACGAAGACTCTACTCATCACAAAAACAGTGTCGCAGAAGGAATGCAGCCTGTTGATATCCGCCGCGCCTATACATTCTCGCCGGTCGCAGATCTTGTTGATGATAGCCCTCGTGAGCCCTTGTTCACGCTTTCTCCCTATGTTGATGAAGGGGAACCCGCCGCTTCTCCAGACGCTATTTCGCCTGAGCAACCAGCGCAATATCAGCAGCCATCAGTGCATCAAACGCATTCAGGGCAAGTCACATCGGTGCCAGCACCCTATACGCAGTCTGCGGCAACGCCTACTTATGCACCGACAACAGCACATGCTCCGGCAATAGCCCCGTCTGCTGTTGAGCCAACAATACCGGTACCACCTGTCGCCCCCGTGCAACCAACGCCAGCAATGGACAGCTTGATTCACCCGTTCCTGATGCGTAATGATCAGCCGTTGATTAAACCGACCACACCACTGCCTACGCTTGATTTACTTTCTTCTCCGCCAGCGGAGGAAGAACCAGTTGATATGTTTGCTTTAGAGCAAACGGCTCGTCTGGTTGAAGCACGTTTAGGTGATTATCGGGTAAAAGCGGAAGTAGTGGGTATTTCTCCAGGGCCAGTCATTACTCGCTTTGAGTTGGATTTGGCTCCAGGTGTTAAAGCGTCGCGCATTTCCAATCTTTCCCGCGATTTGGCCCGTTCTCTATCAGCTATCGCTGTGCGTGTAGTAGAAGTTATTCCGGGCAAACCTTATGTCGGGCTTGAATTGCCGAATAAGCATCGTCAAACGGTCTACCTGAGGGAAGTGCTCGACTGTGCCAAATTCCGTGATAACCCTTCTCCGCTTGCTATTGTGCTTGGTAAAGATATTGCCGGGCAGCCGGTGGTGGCAGACTTAGCCAAAATGCCACACTTGCTGGTGGCCGGTACTACCGGTTCTGGTAAGTCGGTTGGGGTGAACGCGATGATCCTCAGTATCTTGTATAAAGCCACACCAGATGAGGTGCGCTTTATCATGATTGACCCGAAAATGCTGGAGTTATCGGTGTATGAAGGCATTCCTCATCTGCTAACCGAAGTGGTTACTGATATGAAGGATGCCGCAAATGCATTGCGCTGGTGTGTCGGCGAGATGGAACGGCGCTATAAATTGATGTCGGCGCTGGGCGTGCGTAATCTCGCAGGCTATAACGAGCGCGTAGCTCAGGCTGAAGCTATGGGGCGGCCAATCCCTGATCCATTCTGGAAGCCATCCGATAGCATGGACATCTCACCGCCGATGCTGGTGAAACTGCCTTATATCGTGGTGCTGGTGGATGAGTTTGCCGATTTAATGATGACAGTGGGCAAAAAAGTTGAAGAGTTGATAGCACGTCTGGCACAGAAAGCCCGTGCTGCCGGTATCCATCTGGTGCTGGCTACCCAGCGTCCATCGGTAGATGTCATCACCGGTTTGATAAAAGCTAACATTCCAACCCGTATCGCATTTACGGTTTCCAGTAAAATCGACTCACGGACTATCCTCGATCAGGGCGGCGCGGAATCACTGCTGGGGATGGGGGACATGCTGTATATGGCACCAAACTCTTCGATTCCGGTACGTGTGCACGGTGCCTTTGTCCGTGACCAAGAAGTGCATGCCGTGGTTAATGATTGGAAAGCCCGAGGTCGTCCTCAATACATTGAGAGCATTCTTAGTGGTAGTGAAGAAGGGGAAGGCGGTAGTCTTGGATTGGACAGTGATGAAGAGCTGGACCCACTGTTTGATCAGGCCGTGAGCTTTGTGTTAGAGAAACGCCGGGCGTCAATTTCTGGCGTGCAGCGCCAATTCCGTATTGGGTATAACCGTGCTGCACGTATTATCGAACAGATGGAAGCCCAGCAGATTGTGAGTACGCCGGGCCATAATGGTAATCGTGAAGTGTTGGCCCCGCCGCCACATGAGTAGTCATATTTTGCTCTGAGGAAGTTAACATATACCCAATAGATTTCGAGTTGCAGGTAGGCGGCAACGAAATGACCCCAAGGAGTTGAGATAACTCAATGAGTTGGGTGAGTGATGGCAGCTAACACCCCTGCATCTTGAAAGATGACGGGTATAGACAGGGCCGCTTTGCGGCCCTTATGCAAAGAAGCATAACCCCGTATTTATCAGAGAATTTTATAAGGTATTTAGAATAATGAAAAAACTGCTTGTTGCTTGCTGTCTGTTATCGGGTTTAATTTCAGCTTCAGTTCTGGCGGATGTAAGTACCGATTTGCAAGGTCGTCTGAGTAAGGTGAACAGTTTCCATGCTAATTTCTCGCAAAAAGTGACCAGCGCTGATGGCGCGACGGTGCAGGAAGGTGAAGGGGAGCTATGGGTGAAACGGCCAAATCTGTTTAACTGGCATATGACCTCACCGGATGAAAGCGTACTTATCTCAGACGGGGAAACCTTGTGGTTCTACAACCCCTTTGTTGAGCAGGCCACGGCAACCTGGTTGAAGAATGCAACCGGTAACACTCCGTTTATGCTGATTACCCGCAACAACCCGGATGACTGGAAACAGTACAATGTTAAGCAGAAAGGCGATGATTTTGAACTGACACCTAAAAGTGCCAGCGGTAATCTGAAGCAATTTGCCATTACGGTTACGCCGACGGGGACTATCAAGAGTTTTACTGCGGTTGAGCAAGATGGGCAGCGCAGTGCTTACACCCTGAAAGGCCAACAAAATAGCTCGGCTGACGCCAGCAAATTTAAATTTACCCTACCAAAAGGGGTGACGCTGGACGACCAGCGGCAGTGAGGTTTGCGTGAGTAATATGTCCCTCGACTTTTCCCAAAATGAGTTTCAACCACTGGCCGCGCGGATGCGGCCTTTGACGTTGGATCAATATATTGGTCAGCAACATTTGCTGGCACCGGGTAAACCGCTACCACGGGCAATCGTTGCGGGGCAGTTACACTCCATGATCCTCTGGGGGCCACCTGGGACGGGCAAAACCACATTGGCCGAAATTATTGGTCGTTACGGCCAAGCTGATGTGGAACGCATTTCTGCCGTGACCTCCGGTATTAAAGAGATTCGTGAGGCCATCGAACGCGCACGGCAAAACCGTGATGCTGGTCGGCGCACTATCTTGTTTGTTGACGAAGTCCATCGTTTCAATAAAAGCCAGCAGGATGCTTTTTTGCCGCATATTGAGGATGGCACTATTACCTTTATCGGTGCTACGACTGAAAACCCCTCGTTTGAACTGAATTCGGCATTGCTCTCCAGAGCGCGGGTTTATTTGCTTAAGGCATTAACCGCCGCAGATATCGAGAAAGTGATTGATCAAGCGATGTCAGACGGCAGCCGTGGTTACGGTGGGCAGAATATCAAACTGCCGGACGAGACCCGCCGCATGATGTCGGAGCTGGTTGGTGGTGATGCTCGTCGCGCGTTAAACAGCCTTGAGATGATGGCAGATATGGCAGAAATAGATGCCAACGGGGTGCGAGTATTAACCCCTGATTTGCTGAAAGAAGTGTCTGGCGAGCGGAGCGCCCGTTTTGATAACAAAGGTGATCGTTATTATGATCTGATCTCGGCGGTGCATAAATCCATTCGCGGCTCGGCCCCGGATGCGGCGCTATATTGGTATGCGCGTATTATCACTGCAGGGGGGGATCCCCTTTATGTCGCCCGCCGTTTATTGGCTATTGCCTCGGAAGATGTCGGTAATGCCGATCCTCGTGCCATGCAAGTGGCTATATCAGCGTGGGACTGTTTTACTCGAGTCGGTCCGGCAGAAGGTGAAAGGGCGATTGCTCAGGCCATTGTTTATCTAGCTTGTGCACCAAAAAGTAATGCGGTTTATTCCGCGTTTAAAGCAGCGATGCAGGACGCGCGTGATAAGCCTGACTTTGATGTGCCAGAACACCTACGTAATGCACCGACCAAACTGATGAAAGAGATGGGGCTTGGGGCGGAGTACCGATATGCCCATGATGAACAGCATGCTTATGCTGCAGGTGAGAACTATTTCCCGCCAGAAATGGCCGCGACTCGCTACTATTCACCCTCATCCCGTGGTCTGGAAGGTAAAATCGGTGAAAAGCTGGCATGGTTGGCTGAGCAGGATCAAAATAGCCCGATAAAACGCTACCGCTAGTCTTGCTGTTGCGGTAAGGTTAGCGCTATATGGTAAGTGGCTGTTTATACCGCTTATGTCATGAAATTCTCCTTTAATAACCATTATGCCCAAAATAGTTGAAGTGGCAGGTAGGCAGCAAGTAAGCGAGTCTCGATGAGTTTACTGAGGTAAGTGATTCGGGTGAGAGAACGCTGCTAATACCGCTGCAACTTCAAAGATGAAAGGCATTCTATAACTACAAGCACAGGACTAGCATGCTCGATCCCAATATGCTGCGCAATGAGCTAGACGCAGTCGCCGAAAAACTTGCTCGCAGAGGTTTTAAACTTGATGTTGAGATGTTGCGCCAACAAGAAGAGCGCCGCAAAGTTTTACAGGTTGAAACAGAAAGTCTGCAAGCAGAACGTAACTCCCGATCGAAATTGATTGGTGCGGCCAAGGCGCGTGGCGAAGATATCGAACCATTACGTCTGGAAGTGAATGCGCTGGGTGAGAAGCTGGATGCGGCTAAGGCTGAGCTGGACAAACTGCAAAACGAAATCCGCTTACTGGCGTTGTCTATTCCTAACCTGCCGGATGATTCTGTCCCTGTGGGGAGAGATGAGAAAGACAATCTTGAAGTCAGCCGTTGGGGTGAGCCGCGTAAGTATGATTTTGAAGTGAGAGATCACGTCTCGCTGGGCGAAATGGCCGGTGGTCTTGATTTTGCTGCTGCAGTGAAGCTGACTGGTGCGCGTTTTGTGGTGATGAAAGGGCAAATAGCCCGTATGCACCGTGCGTTATCCCAGTTTATGCTGGACCTGCATACCGAAAAACACGGTTATCAAGAAGCTTATGTTCCTTATCTGGTTAACCATGCCACTTTGTATGGTACTGGCCAGTTACCTAAGTTTGGTGAAGATTTATTCCACACCAAACCGCTGGAAGAAGAGTCAGATAGCAGTAACTATGCACTGATTCCGACCGCTGAAGTGCCGCTGACCAATCTGGTACGCGATGAGATTCTGGAAGAAGACACTCTGCCATTGAAAATGACGGCCCATACCCCATGCTTCCGTTCTGAAGCGGGTTCCTATGGTCGTGATACCCGTGGCTTGATTCGTATGCATCAGTTCGACAAAGTTGAGATGGTGCAGATTACTCGCCCGGAAGATTCGATGGCGGCACTGGAAGAGTTGACCGGTCATGCAGAGAAAGTTCTGCAATTACTGGGCCTGCCATACCGCAAAGTGCTGCTGTGTACTGGTGATATGGGCTTTGGTTCCAGCAAGACTTACGATTTGGAAGTATGGCTGCCAGCGCAGGATACTTACCGTGAAATCTCTTCCTGTTCTAACATGTGGGATTTCCAGGCGCGCCGTATGCAAGCTCGTTGCCGCAATAAAACCGATAGAAAAACCCGTTTAGTTCATACCCTGAATGGTTCTGGTTTGGCGGTTGGCCGCACCCTGGTTGCAGTGATTGAAAACTACCAGCAGGCAGATGGCCGAATTGAGGTTCCAGAAGTATTACGCCCATATATGGGTGGCCTGGACTTTATCGGTTAATAACATACGGATTAATCACTAATCCAATATGCAGAAAGCGCCCCAGGGCGCTTTTTCTTTTTGGCGTATAGCCAGAGTAAAGGCTGAAGGTTGCTCGTAGGTGCTTCCAACATATCGTGCTATCCCCTCCCGCGCAGTAATTGACTTTTATATCGCCGGTGGCATGATGCGCTCACTTTTATCGTCCCGACGGCTCCTGTCTTATTATGTCCGCATATTCTCGCCCGGTTCTGCTTCTGCTCTGTGGGCTTTTGCTGTTTACGATTTCTATCGCAGTGCTAAATACATTGGTTCCCTTATGGTTATCCCATCAACAATTGCCGACTTGGCAGGTGGGGATGGTTAGCTCGTCTTATTTTAGTGGGAATCTGGTTGGGACACTGATTGCGGGGCGCTTGATCCAGCAACTTGGATTTAATCGCAGCTACCATTACGCCTGTTTTTTATTTGCGTTGGCGACTTGCGGATTAATGCTATCAGTGGATTTCTGGAGTTGGCTGGGATGGCGCTTTTTGGCTGGCGTAGCCTGCGCTCTGATTTGGGTCATTGTTGAGAGTGCGTTACTGCGCAGTGGCACGTTAACCAACCGTGGGCAACTGCTGGCGGCTTATATGATGGTCTATTATCTGGGAACCGTCACCGGGCAATTATTATTAGGTGTCGTGTCAACGCAATTACTCAATGTTATCCCTTGGGTCAGTACATTGGTTATTACAGCTATGCTGCCGCTGCTGTTTGCCCACTTCTCGCATCAGGGTAGCAGTGAGTCCTCACACATTGCCATTTGGCCGATGCTTAAGCGCCGTAGCGCTCGCCTGGGTATTAATGGCTGCATTATCTCAGGGGTACTGTTAGGTTCGCTCTATGGCCTGTTGCCGCTCTATTTATCGCATCAGGGCATGAGTGATGCCAGCGTTGGATGGTGGATGGCTTTGCTGGTTAGCTCAGGCATTATCGGTCAATGGCCGATAGGCAAAATGGCGGACCGTTATGGTCGTTTACTGGTGCTGCGCATTCAAGTGTTTGTCGTCATCCTCGGCAGTGTAGCCATTTTAGGTAATTATGCCTTGGCCCCGGCATTATTTATTCTGGGGTGTGCCGGTTTTACCCTTTATCCGGTCGCCATGGCCTGGGCGTGTGAAAAGGCCAGCGCTGATGAATTAGTGGCAATGAATCAGGCATTACTGATGAGTTATACCCTCGGTAGTCTGACCGGCCCGACAATGACCTCGCTGCTGATGCAGCGCTATTCCGATAATTTACTGTTTATCATGATAGCCGCTGTCGCCTTAGTGTATTTGATGATGTTGCTGCGTAAGCCAGGTAAACAACAGACCCCTTACGCTGCCATATAACAACCAAAAAAATACCGCCAGTGGCATAACCCAATTTGGCGGTATCTATGGGGATGCGTTAATTAACTGACTACGCCCCCCTTCTTGTTTGAAGTTGCCGCACCATTAGCTGCTTGCAACGGTAATGACTTAATATATTACTTTGTGACCATAGCTTTCGAGAATGCCTTTCACCCGATCCATGATCTCTGTGGTAGGGGGCTTCACCCCATCCAGTTTGTATTCTTCGCCCATGGCGACCCATTTGTGCTTACCCAACTCATGGTAAGGCAGTAATTCGATTTTCTCGATATTGGTCATGTTCTGGGTAAACTCACCTAACATGTGCGCCGATTTATCATCATCTGACCAACCCGGCACCACCACATAGCGGATCCAGGTTTTCTGGTTACGTTTTGCCAAGTAACGGGCAAACTCCAGTGTTCGATGATTCGATACCCCCACCAGATTCTGATGCACACTGTCATCCATCTGTTTTAAATCCAGCATCACTAAATCTGTGGCATCAAGTAACTCATCGATGACCGGATCATAACGGCGTACAAAACCGTTGGTATCCAGACAGGTATGGATGCCTACTTCATGACACGCACGAAACCAATCGCGCACAAACTCGGCCTGCAAAATAGCTTCGCCACCTGATGCAGTCACACCGCCGCCAGAGGCATTCATAAAGTGGCGATAGGTGATGGCTTCTTTGACTAATTCTTCAACGGTAACTTCTTTACCGCCGTGGGTATCCCAAGTATCACGGTTATGGCAATACAGGCAACGCATCAAGCAGCCCTGGAAGAATACGATAAATCGGATACCCGGGCCGTCAACAGTGCCACAGGATTCGAATGAGTGAATACGACCAAGTACTGACATAGCAGGATTTCTCCAACGCTGGATGAATAAAGGCCCCACTAAAGTGGAGCCTTTAAGTTTATGCCATTTTACTGCGGCAGGGAATTATATCGACTGTGTAAAGGTACGAGTAATTACATCCTGCTGTTGTTCTTTGGTCAGCGAGTTGAAACGTACTGCGTAACCCGATACACGGATAGTCAACTGCGGATATTTTTCCGGGTTTTCCATCGCGTCTAACAGCATTTCACGGTTCATTACGTTCACGTTCAGGTGTTGACCACCTTCGATGGACGCTTCGTGATGGAAGTAACCATCCATCAGACCGGCTAGGTTAGCTTTACGTACTTCGTCGTCTTTGCCTAATGCGTTTGGCACGATAGAGAAGGTGTAAGAGATACCATCTTTCGCGTAAGCAAACGGCAGTTTAGCAACCGAAGTCAGAGAGGCAACAGCACCTTTCTGGTCACGGCCATGCATTGGGTTAGCACCTGGACCGAATGGCGCACCAGCACGGCGACCATCTGGGGTGTTACCGGTTTTCTTACCATAAACCACGTTAGAGGTGATGGTCAGCACGGACTGAGTTGCCACTGCACCACGGTAAGTACGCAGCTTCTGAATTTTCTTCATGAAGCGCTCAACCAGGTCACAAGCGATATCATCAACGCGTGAATCGTTGTTACCAAACTGTGGATATTCGCCTTCGATGTTGAAGTCGATAGCCAGGCCGTCAGCATCACGGATGGTGCTTACTTTGGCATACTTGATAGCAGACAGGGAGTCAGCCGCAACAGACAGACCTGCAATACCACATGCCATAGTACGGTAAACATCACGGTCATGCAGTGCCATTAGCGCAGCTTCATAGCTGTACTTGTCATGCATGTAATGGATGATGTTCAGCGCGGTAACGTATTGTTTAGCCAGCCAATCCATAAAGTGGTCCATGCGTTCCATGACTTTGTCATAGTCCAGCACGTCATCCATCATTGGCGCTTCTTTCGGGCCAACCTGGATCTTCATTTTTTCATCAACGCCGCCGTTGATTGCGTACAACATGGTTTTTGCCAGGTTGGCACGGGCACCAAAGAACTGCATTTGTTTACCGACAATCATCGGGCTAACACAACAAGCGATAGCATAGTCATCGTTGTTGAAGTCAGGGCGCATCAGATCATCATTTTCATATTGCACAGATGAAGTATCGATGGAGACTTTAGCAGCATACTTTTTAAAATTCAGTGGCAGCTTTTCAGACCACAGAATGGTCATGTTCGGCTCTGGAGACGGCCCCATAGTGTACAGGGTGTTCAGGAAGCGGAAGCTGGTTTTGGTCACTAGAGTACGGCCATCAACGCCCATACCGGCCAGAGACTCAGTTGCCCAGATTGGGTCACCAGAGAACAGTTCATCATACTCAGGGGTACGCAGGAAGCGAACCATACGCAGTTTCATAACCAAATGGTCAATCAATTCCTGCGCTTCAATTTCAGTCAGCTTACCTTCTTTCATGTCACGTTCGATGTACACGTCAAGGAAGGTAGATACACGACCGAAGGACATTGCCGCACCGTTTTGGGATTTAACCGCAGCTAAATAGCCGAAGTAGGTCCACTGTACTGCTTCACGGGCGTTAGTTGCCGGACCTGAGATATCACAGCCATATTTGGCCGCCATTTCTTTGATTTGAGCCAGAGCACGATGCTGTTCAGCAATTTCTTCGCGCAACTGGATAGTCATTTCCAGGTCTTTACCGTTTTCCAAATCATCTTGCAATGAATTGAACTGGGCCAGTTTGTCTTTCATCAGGAAGTCGATACCGTAAACGGCTACACGACGATAGTCACCGATGATACGGCCACGGCCATAGGCATCTGGCAAACCAGTCAGTACACCAGATTTACGGCAGTTCAGGATGTCTTTGGTATAAACGTCGAACACACCTTGGTTGTGTGTTTTACGGTAATCGGTGAAGACTTTTTTCAGTTGTGGGTCAAGTTCACGACCATAAACTTTGCAAGAGCCTTCTACCATTTTAATGCCACCGAATGGGATCAGTGCACGTTTCAATGGTTTTTCAGTCTGCAAGCCAACGATGGTTTCCAGATCTTTATTAATATAGCCAGCATCATGAGATGTGATGGTTGCAGCTACGTCGGTATCGAAATCAACTGGCGCATGGGTGCGGTTTTCCAGTTTGATGCCTTCCATAACCTGCGCCCACAGTTTGTCGGTCGCATCGGTAGGGCCGGCAAGGAAGGACTCATCGCCTTCATAAGGGGTATAGTTCTTCTGGATGAAGTCACGAACGTTTACACCGTTCTGCCAGTCACCCTTGGTAAAACCTTGCCATGCTTTGGCCAATTTTTCATTAAGTTCGGTCATAATGCATCTACCTTTTAATGTTAATTTCTTCGAAAACCAGACGTAGCGGCCACATATTAATGTTGCTGGTCACCGCGCAGATAAATTACCCAATAAGTCAACCCAACCAATAATCCGCCACCAATGATGTTACCGATAGTGACTGGGATCAGGTTATCAATAATAAAGTTACTTACGGTTAAGTGAGCAAATTGCTCAGGTGTTGATCCTATGGATTGCCAAAATTCAGGTGAAGCAAAATTTTTAATCACAATACCCATAGGAATCATAAACATATTTGCGATGCTATGCTCAAAGCCGCTGGCAACAAACATCCCCACCGGTAAGATCATCGCGAACATTTTATCCATTATGGTACGGCCGGAGTAACTCATCCATACCGCCAGACAGACCATCAGGTTAGCTAAAATACCCAAACACACCGCTTCAATAAAAGTATGGTGCAATTTATGGTCGGCTGTTTGCAAAACATTCAGACCCCATTGACCATTTGCCACAGTATGTTGGCCTGCGAACCAAATAAGACACACAAAGAATAGTGCACCGAACAGATTCCCAATATAGACATTAACCCAGTTACATGCCAGTTGACGCCATGTGATACGGCCGCTGGCTTTAGCGACAGTTGTGAGTACGGTCGATGTGAAAAGATCACCCCCACACACCACCACTAACATTAGCCCCAGGGAGAAACAAATACCACCAACCAACTTGGCAAAGCCGAAAGGCACGCCAGCAGTACCGGTAGTCGCTGTAATATAAAAAACAAACGCAATTGAAATAAACACACCAGCAGTAATCGCTAAATAAAAGGTTTTTAGCGGATGCTTGGTGGCTTTATAGACACCGGCATCTTCGGCTACTTTAGCCATTGCCGCAGGTAATAATGCATCGAAGGGGTTGTCAGCTTTCACACTAACTCTCTCTTAAGGGTTAATAAAGCACAACGAGATACTAGCAAAGCAGTATAGCGTGAAAATTGATATGGATCATATTGCGCGGGTTTAGTTAGCTGTGAAACACCATAAAACATAGGGGTAATGCGATTAACTTATTGATTATTAATTGAAAAAAATATTTTAAGATTTGCAAATAATTTTGATTGGACTGTTTTAAAGCCGTTGAGAAGGTTAACTAAAAGGGGTATTTGTAGTTATTTTTATTATTATCAGTCATTAAAAATTAACTATTCATTCACCTATTTATCTATTTTATCTGGTCGCTAAATAATGTTTGTCTAAAGGTGCTATTACGGCGTCAGAAAATAACGTTTTTTTATGACAAAAACAATTGTTGAGCGCGGCGATTTGTATTTATTTTCGTCAGGATTAATTGCAGTACTAAATTAAACGGCGCTGCCAAAAGACAACGCCGTGGGTCGTTTTCTGCTGATTAGCATTTAGCTATTTGCTGGCAGAAAATGTTTACTCGCTTTTAGCCCAATAGCGGCGTTTGGCAGTTTGCAACTTCTCATAAGCACCTAGTAGTGCCTGATGAGCTGGTAAGGCTTTTAGATCCTCATCAACACTGAACAGGCCATTGAAGCGCGCCTCACCCACCAAGGCTGCTGAGGCTGCATCTACCGCCTCCTGACCATACATTTTCACAAAGGCAGTGTAATATTGTGCCGCTTCACGATCCGGCTCCTGAGTCAGTAACAATAGGGTTTGCAGGCAACGGTAATAGTTCGCTTGTTTTGCCGTAAAGACTGAAGAGTTAAAATCTTGCGTCCATTCAACCCAAATCAGTGCTTGCTCCAAATCACCGCCAGCCAATGCCAACATGGATTTCAGCTCACCGACACGCAGGGTATACCAGCCGTTATCTTTACCCGAGGCGATACCCAGCAATTCACGTACGCGGGCGAAATCATCCAACCCTTCATCATCCAACTGCTGAATGAGCGCCAGATATTCCCCAGGTTGCCAGTCACTGCCGGGCAGGGCCAGCAAGCTGTCTCGCAGATGCACACCCATGGTGTTGTTCGCCATCAGCAAATCTTCGGCAGGATAGATATCAGACCAGCCTGGTACCAAAATCCGGCAGGCATAGACACTTAAATGCTCATAATCAGCGATATACACTTCGGCGTTTTCTTGCTTGAAGATAGCCATCAGGGTAGCGAATTCTTCTTCTGTGCTGCCTTTAAAGCTCCAGTCCACAAATGGATAGTCGGCCTTGTCTTTGAACATATCCCAACTGATCAAGCCACTTGAATCGATAAAGTGGGTTTCCAGATTGGTGTGCTCTGCCACCTCTTCGTCATCGAAGGTCGGCGCGGTAAAGACGTCCAGGTCTTTCAGGCTACGGCCCTGCAATAGCTCAGTCACGGTGCGTTCCAGCGCGACACCAAAGTCAGGATGTGCACCGAATGAGGCAAAACAGGTGCCATTTGACGGGTTAAACAGTACTACGCAAATAACCGGATAAGCGCCACCTAGAGAGGCATCGTAAGAGAGAATTGGGAAACCTTCTTCTTCCAGCTTGGCAATGGCTTCTACCACACCTGGATAGCGGTTTAACACCGCAGCAGGGATCTCCGGCAAGCTGATAGATTCTGCGATAATACGGTTTTTAACTTTACGTTCAAAGACTTCGGACAGGGCTTGTACCCGAGCTTCATTGGCAGTATTGCCCGCAGACATGCCGTTTGAGACATACAGATTGCCGATAATATTCATTGGAATATAGACGGTTTCTAAATCTGACTGGCGGGTAAAGGGCAATGAACAGATCCCGCGTTTGGCGTTACCTGATTGCAAATCCACCAGGTCACTGGCGACCAATTCCTGCTCTGGATCGTAAAACGCCAGCAGGCGCTCATCGAGAATGCCTTCTGGCAGCAAGTTATCTGCTGGGATCGGGAACCACTTCTCGTTGGGATAATGAACGAAATCACCTTCGGCAATGGCTTTGCCCAGATAGAAGTCAGCGAAGAAATAGTTGGTGGATAAGCGTTCGAAATATTCACCTAAAGCCGAAGCTAGTGCCGCTTTCTTGCTGGCACCTTTGCCGTTGGTAAAGCACAACGGGCAATCACGGTCGCGGATATGTACCGACCAAACGTGAGGAACCGGGTTAAGCCAAGAGGCTTCTTCAATATTAAAACCGAGGTCACTCAGCTTTTGCTGAAAGCGAGAGATTGAGTCTTCCAGCGCGGCGTCTTTGCCGAGAATAAAGGTTTGGGTCATTGTCGTCACTTTTTGGCGGTACTAAAAACGCGCAATCATACGGGGTTTTAGTTAATAGCTCCATGTATTCCTAAAGCGCAGCAAATGTCACAGTTTCAGTATGGATATTCCGCATAATTCACTAGCTTATAAATAACGGAGTCATAATGTGAAATCTATAAAGCTAACTGTTTTAGCCGGAATCTTAGCAGGGATCAGCGGTTCGGCCTTTGCTCTACCCAATATCACCCTATTGGCAACCGGGGGAACTATCGCCGGTGGCGGAGATTCAGCCACTAAATCTAACTATAAAGCCGGTAAATTGGGGGTTGATGCCCTGGTAAACGCGGTGCCGGAAATGAAAAAAATCGCCAATATTCAGGGCGAGCAAGTGGTTAATATCGGTTCTCAAGATATGAATGACGAGGTCTGGCTGAAGTTGGCGAAAAAAATTAATGCCGATTGCGCCAAAACAGACGGATTCGTGATTACGCATGGCACTGACACTCTGGAAGAAACTGCCTATTTTCTTGATTTAACGGTGAATTGCGATAAACCCGTGGTGATGGTTGGGGCGATGCGCCCGGCAACTGCCCTGGGTGCAGATGGTCCGCTGAATCTCTATAATGCAGTGGTCGTCGCCAGTGACGCCAATTCAGCTAAACGTGGTGTGCTGGTAGCGATGAATGACCAAGTGCTAAGTGGCCGTGATGTGATGAAAACCAATACCACCTCGGTGCAGACATTCCAGTCACCGAATACCGGATCCTTGGGGTCTATTTATGACGGTAAAGTGAATTATCTGCACCAACCCGCGCCAAGACAACCCGCTTTCGATATCAGCAAACTGAGTGAATTACCAAAAGTTGGCATTATTTATAACTATGCCAATGCCTCTGATTTACCGGCTAAAGCGCTGATTGCTGATGGCTATAAAGGGATTGTCAGTGCCGGTGTTGGTAACGGTAACCTCTATCATTCTGTTTTTGACACGCTGGCAACGGCAGCACACAGTGGGGTTGTTGTTGTGCGTTCATCCCGTGTGCCTACTGGTTCTACCACGGAAGATGCAGAAGTTGATGACACCAAATATGGATTTGTTGCATCCGGCTCACTCAATCCACAAAAAGCACGTGTGTTGCTGCAATTGGCATTAACCCAAACGCAAAAACCGCAAGAGATCCAAAAGCTATTCCACGCATATTGATTCAATAAGTCTTTGACGGGGGCTTCGGCCTCCGTATCTGCTTTATTACCACTAATCTGAAATAAACCCACCCATGCCGTCCGGCGACTATCTTTAATGAATCAAAAAGTTATTGGGCAACTATAAATGCAAACATTTGATCTCAAACGAATGGCACTGGATAAATTCCCCATCGAATTCTTGGCCGAAGTGGGCATGCGCTGTTTATTCACCTTTGTCTTGGTTTTTTTATTCCTCAAACTGAGTGGTCGCCGTGGCGTGCGGCAGATGTCGCTATTTGAAGTCGTGATCATTTTGACATTGGGATCCGCTGCGGGTGATGTCACTTTTTATGAAGATGTGCCGATGTTGCCAGTCGTAATGGTATTTATCTGCATTATGATTTTGTACCGCCTCTCTACTTTCTTGATGTCACGCAGCGAAAAAATACAGCAGTGGATGGAAGGGAAGCCGTTGATCATCATCAGTGATGGGATATTTGTTTGGGAAACCATGCAGCAGGAAAATATTACCCATGATGAGTTTTTTATGGAGTTGCGCCAACAAGGCGTCGAGCATCTTGGTCAGGTACGGCTGGCCATCCTGGAAGTCAATGGTGCAATCAGTGTGTTTTTCTTCGCGCAAGAACATGTCAAACCCGGTTTGCCGGTATTACCTAAATGCTGTGTTAACCCCTTGGTCACCATTGAAAAACCTGCGGAGTATGCCTGTAGCCAGTGCAGCCTGATAGTGGCGTTATCCAGCGGTGCAGAGAAAACCTGCCAACGTTGTGGTCACCACCACTGGGTTGAAGCTTTGGACCATCAACGAGCAAAATGAGTCATCTATCGTGCGCTAACACCTTGGTTCGGTAGCTTTTGGTGAATAATTCCAAATTAATGACAGGATAACGCACAGCCTGCTATCGCAGGGGGTGAGAGTTTCTCCCTTGCCAGTGAATAACCGTTGCAGCAGGCGGACTCGAATGATAAAACCGAGTAATGATAACGATGGCAATCTCAGTTGAGTGTGGTGAGGGGAAATGACACAAGTTTATAATTTTAGCGCAGGGCCTGCGATGTTACCGGTTGAAGTTTTACGTCGTGCGGAACAGGAATTACGTAACTGGCATGGCTTGGGGACATCGGTGATGGAGATCAGTCACCGGAGTAAGGAATTTATTCAGGTTGCTGAAGACGCAGAAGAAGATCTGCGTGATCTGTTACGAATTCCGGCCAATTATAAAGTGTTATTTTGCCATGGTGGCGCGCGCGCGCAGTTTGCCGCAGTGCCATTGAATTTACTCGGCGACAACAACAGTGCTGATTATATTGACGGCGGCTATTGGGCACACAGTGCAGTCAAAGAAGCACAAAAATACTGTGTCCCTAACGTTATCGACGTGACAACCCACGAAAATAGTCTAACGGGTATTTTGCCGATGAAGCAATGGCAGTTGAGTGATAATGCTGCTTATGTACATTATTGCCCAAATGAAACCATTGATGGGCTGGCTATCAAAGAAGAGCCGGATTTTGGCGATAAAATTGTCGTTGCCGATTACTCATCATCTATCCTTTCTCGCCCGATTGATGTCAGTCGCTATGGTGTCATTTATGCTGGCGCCCAGAAAAACATCGGTCCCGCTGGCCTGACAGTGGTTATCGTGCGCGACGACTTATTAGGTAAAGCTCGCACTGAATTGCCATCGATCCTTGATTATAAGGTGCTGGCCGATAACGATTCCATGTTCAATACGCCGCCAACTTTTGCCTGGTATCTCTCTGGTCTGGTGTTTAAATGGCTGAAGGAGCAGGGCGGTTTGGTTGAAATGGAAAAACGTAATCAGGCGAAAGCTGATCTATTGTATGGTGCGATCGATAAGACCGGTTTCTATCGCAATCAGGTGGTTCACGCCAACCGCTCTTTGATGAATGTGCCATTCCAAATGAAGGATGCCTCCTTGGATAAAGTGTTCCTTAGCGAGGCACAAGAGCAGGGTTTGCAAGCCTTAAAAGGCCATCGTGTTGCTGGTGGGATGCGGGCATCGATTTATAATGCGATGCCAATTGAAGGCGTTAAAGTCTTAACAGATTTTATGGCTGACTTTGAACGCCGCCATGGCTGATTCCTCCGGGCGGATGTTTGTCTGCTCAGATTGAGTTATCACCCTTATTTAAAATATATTTATTTGCACACAGAAGACTGGAGAGTGCTTTTCCCATGTTGGAATCCCTGACTTTACAACCCATTGCTCTGATCAATGGCACCGTTAACTTACCCGGTTCTAAAAGTGTTTCTAACCGTGCACTTCTTCTGGCAGCGCTGGCCGAAGGGACGACCCAGCTGAATAACTTGTTAGACAGTGACGACATTCGCCATATGCTCGATGCCTTGCAGGCATTGGGGGTGAATTTCCGCCTTTCGGCTGATCGCACTCAATGTGAAGTGGATGGTGTAGGTGGCAAATTGGTCGCAGACCAACCCTTGGAACTGTTCTTAGGCAATGCGGGCACGGCAATGCGCCCATTGGCTGCGGCACTTTGCTTGGGTAACAGCGACATCGTACTAACCGGTGAACCGCGGATGAAAGAGCGGCCAATTGGCCACTTGGTTGATGCCTTGCGTCAGGGCGGGGCGCAGATTGATTATCTGGAGCAAGAGAGCTACCCGCCGTTGCGCTTACGTGGTGGTTTCCGTGGTGGAAAACTGACCGTTGATGGTAGTGTCTCCAGCCAATTTCTGACAGCATTGCTGATGACTGCCCCCTTGGCTGAGCAAGATACCGACATTCAGATTCAAGGCACTCTGGTCTCTAAGCCATACATCGATATTACCCTGCATCTGATGAAAGCCTTCGGTGTTGATGTGGTGCATGAGAACTATCAACTGTTTCATATAAAAAGCGGCCAGACATATCGCACTCCGGGTACTTATTTGGTTGAGGGCGATGCGTCTTCTGCGTCCTATTTCTTAGCCGCCGCGGCAATTAAAGGTGGCACCGTGCGTGTTACGGGTATCGGTAAAAAAAGCGTGCAGGGTGATACCAAATTTGCTGATGTGCTGGAAAAAATGGGCGCAAAAATTAGCTGGGGTGATGACTATATAGAATGTAGCCGTGGCGAATTACAGGGTATCGATATGGATATGAATCACATTCCTGATGCGGCCATGACCATTGCTACCACCGCACTGTTTGCCAATGGCCCGACGGTTATTCGTAATATCTATAACTGGCGGGTAAAAGAGACTGACCGCTTATCTGCGATGGCCACTGAGCTGAGAAAAGTGGGTGCGGAAGTTGAAGAAGGTGAAGACTATATTCGTGTGGTGCCACCCGTGCAATTAATTGCCGCTGAAATAGGGACTTACAATGACCACCGTATGGCGATGTGCTTCTCACTGGTGGCGTTATCTGATACTCCGGTGACGATTCTTGACCCTCAATGCACCGCTAAAACCTTCCCTGACTACTTTGAACAATTGGCCAATCTGAGCCAGACAGCCTGACCTTTTTGCGCCGAATTTATTGACCTCTAATGGGTACCAGTCGGTACCCATTCCCTATTTTATAGACGGATAGCACTTTTCTTTATTGGCAAATAAGAATAAATGTTTTTTCTGGCTATCTTTCACATCTCTTCTACACTCCAGCCACGGCTTATGGTTTTATTTTCAGCAACTGAACCACGCGAGGGTAACAGTTCACATCGATGCGGCGTATAATGCTGCTCCTGTGTTTGCCCTGCTGGGTAGACAAGAGGTTTTGCCTACCGAAAGGAGAGAGAAATGACGGCGATAGCCCCGGTGATAACCGTTGATGGACCAAGTGGTGCAGGTAAAGGTACGCTTTGCAAAGCTTTGGCTGAATCGTTGAACTGGCGCTTGCTGGATTCGGGTGCGATTTACCGGGTTTTGGCGTTAGCAGCCCTGCATCATCAGGTTGATATCAGCACCGAAGAGGCATTGGTTCCACTTGCCGCACATCTCGATGTTCGTTTTGTCTCACAGAATGGGCAGTTAAAAGTGATTTTAGAAGGTGAGGATGTCAGCAATGAAATCCGCACCGAAACTGTAGGGAATACTGCATCTCAGGCGGCGGCTTTCCCGCGAGTCCGTGAGGCATTACTACGCCGCCAGCGAGCATTTCGTGAAGCACCGGGCCTGATTGCCGATGGTCGCGATATGGGGACGGTGGTCTTCCCTGATGCGCCGGTGAAAATATTTCTTGATGCAAGTTCGCAAGAACGCGCGCACCGACGTATGCTACAGTTGCAGGAAAAGGGGTTTAATGTTAACTTTGAACGTCTTTTGGCCGAGATACAGGAGCGAGACTCTCGTGATCGTAACCGGTCTATTGCACCTTTAGTCCCTGCGGCGGATGCGTTGGTACTGGATTCAACCAGTATGTCCATCGAGCAGGTGATCGAACAGGCGCTGGCTTATGCCCAACGAATTTTAGCGTTGCCGTTGAAAAAATAACGACAATGCGGTCAGTTCTGAGCTCTCAACGATTTATTTTTTAATTAAAATTATTTTTGATGAGCACTTTAACCTTGCTGCAAGGATCTGTGGCGAGGCATGTGAAACAACCCCATCCGGCGGGATGCTAGATGGACGTTAAACTTAAGAATCCTGAAGATTATTAACATGACAGAATCTTTTGCTCAACTCTTTGAAGAATCCCTGAAAACAATTGAAACACGTCCGGGCTCTATCGTCCGTGGTGTTGTTGTTTCTATCGATAAAGATATCGTACTGGTTGACGCCGGTCTGAAATCTGAGTCAGCAATTCCAGCAGAACAGTTCAAGAACGCGCAAGGCGAACTGGAAATTCAAGTTGGTGACGAAGTTGACGTTGCTCTGGACGCTGTTGAAGACGGCTTCGGTGAAACTCTGCTGTCCCGTGAAAAAGCTAAGCGTCACGAAGCATGGCTGATGCTGGAAAAAGCTTACGAAGAAGCTGCAACCGTTACTGGTGTGATCAACGGCAAAGTGAAGGGCGGCTTTACAGTCGAACTGAACGGTATCCGTGCGTTCCTGCCTGGTTCACTGGTTGATGTGCGCCCAGTTCGCGATACTCTGCATCTGGAAGGCAAAGAGCTTGAGTTCAAAGTCATCAAGCTTGATCAGAAACGCAACAACGTCGTTGTTTCTCGTCGTGCAGTTATCGAATCTGAGAACAGCGCTGAGCGTGATCAATTGCTGGAAAACCTGCAAGAAGGCATGGAAGTTAAGGGTATCGTTAAGAACCTGACTGACTACGGTGCATTCGTTGATCTGGGTGGCGTTGATGGCTTGCTGCACATTACTGACATGGCTTGGAAACGTGTTAAACACCCAAGCGAAATTGTCAATGTGGGCGACGAAATCACTGTTAAAGTTCTGAAATTCGACCGCGAACGTACTCGTGTATCCCTGGGCTTGAAACAGCTTGGCGAAGATCCATGGGTTGCTATCGCTAAACGTTACCCAGAAAGCACCAAGCTGACTGGTCGTGTAACTAACCTGACTGATTACGGCTGCTTCGTAGAAATCGAAGAAGGCGTTGAAGGTTTGGTACACGTTTCAGAAATGGATTGGACCAACAAAAACATTCACCCGTCTAAAGTTGTTAACGTTGGCGACGTAGTGGAAGTTATGGTTCTGGACATCGATGAAGAACGTCGTCGTATTTCTCTGGGCCTGAAACAGTGCAAATCTAACCCATGGCAGCTGTTTGCAGAAACTCACAACAAAAACGACCGCGTTGAAGGTAAAATCAAGTCTATCACTGACTTCGGTATCTTCATCGGCTTGGACGGCGGCATCGACGGCCTGGTTCACCTGTCTGACATCTCCTGGAACGTTGCAGGCGAAGAAGCAGTTCGTGAATATAAGAAAGGCGACGAAATCGCAGCTGTGGTTCTGCAAGTTGACGCAGAACGTGAGCGCATCTCCCTGGGCGTGAAACAACTGGCAGAAGACCCGTTCAATAACTACCTGTCTGTTAACAAGAAAGGTGCTATTGTTACTGGTAAAGTAACTGCAGTTGACGCTAAAGGTGCTACAGTTGAATTGGCAGGCGGCGTAGAAGGTTATCTGCGTGCTTCCGAAGCAACTCGCGACCGCGTTGAAGATGCGACGCTGGTTCTGAACGTCGGTGATGAAGTTGAAGCCAAATATACTGGCGTTGACCGTAAAAACCGCGTAATCAGCCTGTCTGTTCGTGCTAAAGACGAAGCTGATGAGAAAGATGCTATTGCTACAGTTAACAACAAGCCAGAAGAAGGTAACTTCTCTAGCGCAATGGCAGAAGCGTTCAAAGCTGCAAAAGGCGAGTAATAACGGGGGGCGGTTTTTCCGCCCCTATACGGTAGTTTAGCTGCAAAGCTTGGAGGTAATATGACCAAGTCTGAACTTATTGAAAGACTTGCTGGCCAGCAATCTCATGTACCGGCTAAAGCCGTTGAGGATGCAGTGAAAGAAATGCTTGAACATATGGCTGGAACACTAGCTGAAGGTGAGCGCATTGAGATCCGAGGATTTGGCAGTTTTTCTCTTCACTACCGTGCTCCGCGTGTTGGCCGTAATCCAAAGACTGGCGCTAAAGTTGAATTGGAAGGTAAGTACGTTCCACACTTTAAGCCAGGTAAAGAATTGCGTGATCGCGCTAATATCTACGGTTAAGTTGGTTACAACTTACCGCGTTATTATCTATACCTAAATCATTGGTGTCATAGCTAATACTGCTATGACGCTGATTATAAAAGGTATAAACGCTGATAAGAAACGGTGCCTAATGGCACCGTTTTTCTTTTTTTCTTTCTAATGTCACGCGCTAAAATTAGCTGAATATATATTAAAACCTTGTAACGAATAGATTAAATATTGTTTATTCACTTATTCAAATACCCTCATCTATCTCTATCTCTATCTCTATCTCTATCTCTATCTCTATCTCTATCTCTATCTCTATCTCTATCTCTATCTCTATCTCTATCTCTATCTCTATCTCTATCTCCCTTTTACCTGTAATAAGCTCAGCTTTATTTTCGATACATTCCGCATAGGCGTTGTTAGCTATGTAACAAGATTAAACTATCCGCGAAGCCGCTCTGAACTTCCACTTTTTGTACTGGCTGCATCATCCATCAACAGAGAAAATCAACATATTCACGATGAGGCAAGCGGATGGCAATGAGGCTATCTGGCAGTAATACAAGGGATGGCTTCTTATCACTTTATCAATCGATCATGCTGCGGCCGCTATTGCCATTGGCTTCTTACCTCTTATTTTTCTACCTCAGTTGCCAGGAACTCTCATCATTGTGGGGCTGCTAGTGTTGGGGGGACTGGTATGGTTAAGTGGGCGTATCTACTGGCAATGCGTGGCATTAGTCATCATCAGTTTTGCGTGGGGAAGTTGGCACGGAAATAGGGTATTAATGCAAATTGAGGCGTTAACTCAAGGTGAGCAGCAAGTTATCGCCACTATAAAGAATGCCTATCTGACATGGGGAGAAGGGAATAAGGTCCTGTTGGGCATTCAGCAAGTTAATGGGCAAAGAGTATTTCCGCCGATTGCAGTATCAGTAAAGTGGCCGGAGAAGCTTGAGCGCTATTGTGCTGGGCAGCAATGGGTGTTGAGGCTACGAATGCGGGCGGTGCATAGCTTACTCAATGAAGGGGGGTTTGATAGCCAACGCTGGGCTATAGCCAACCAGCGTCCATTGCAAGGGCGAGTGATGAAGGCTGAATTGCGTGATGCTCATTGTAATCTCCGCCAGCGGGCCATCAGTGTTATTGAACAGCAGCTACAGCAGTATGACCAGCGGCAGATACTGCTAGCTTTAGCTTTTGGTGAAAGAGAACAGTTGAACACACGCCAGTGGGCACTTTTTCGTAATACCGGAACGGCGCACCTGATGGCGATATCGGGTTTGCACATCGGGCTAGCGGCGCTGTTTGGCGGGATACTGGCTCGTGGGATCCAGTTCTTTCTACCCGTTAGTTGGGTAGGGCCCGTGTTCCCGCTGCTGATTGGCTGGTTTGTGGCAATGGTTTATGTTTGGTTGGCGGGCGCGAATCCACCCGCGATGAGGGCGGCTATAGCATTAACCCTATGGTTACTGCTGAGGTTGTTCGGTATTTTATGCAGCGCCTGGCAAGTGTGGCTCTGGGTGTTGGCGTTAATATTACTTAGTGAACCACTGGCGGTACTATCAGACAGTTTTTGGCTCTCCTGTCTGGCGGTATTCAGTCTGATATGTTGGTTCTATTGGGTGCCAATTACTCAGCGTTTTAGGGGCGGATGGCTTGGGCTGATTATCCGCTGGTTCCATTTACAATTTGGTATGATGCTACTATTGATGCCACTGCAGATAGGCCTATTTCATGGCGTCAGCTTGTTTTCTATCCCTGCAAATTTGTGGGCAGTGCCTATCATATCCCTGCTTACTGTGCCTTGCGTATTGTTGGCCTTGGCCTGCATACCATTGCCTACCGTAGCTGGCCTGTTTTGGTTCTTGGCCGATATATCGCTTTGCGCGGTACTCTGGCCACTCAATCATCTAAAAACCGGTTGGTTGCATACTGGGTTAGCATCCGTTGCCGTGGCTTATGCGGGGTGGCTGGTAATACTTATTTGGCGTTTTCAGTGGTGGCGCAGCTATCCAATTGGGGTGGTAGTCCTGTGTGTCAATTTGGTGTTATTCACTCAGCGGCGTGATGATTATCGCTGGCGTGTTGATATGTTGGATATTGGGCACGGTCTGGCAATAGTGATAGAACGCGCAGGGAAAGCAATTATCTTTGATACGGGCAATCGTTGGCACACCAGTAGCATGGCAGCTGCGGTTATTCTCCCTTATTTACGTTGGCGGGGCATTGTGGTTGAGCAAATTATCCTTAGCCATGATCATCTTGATCACACCGGAGGGCTAGCTGAGTTAAAGGCGGCATTCCCGCAGGCGAAAATCCGTGCACCTTTCTCCTTAACTGGCCCGATAGCGGGTTTGCCCTGTCAGCAAGGCGTGAAATGGCAATGGCAAAATTTAAATTTTGAGGTTTTATGGCCAAGAACTCATGTGATTAACGCCCAAAATGATGACTCATGTGTTATTCGCATTGATGATGGCAAACACAGTCTGTTATTGACGGGCGACCTTGAAACACGGGGAGAGCGGCAGTTAGTTAAAAATTATCGTGCTAAGCTAGCCTCAACATTGCTGCAAGTTCCCCACCATGGCAGCAATACCTCTTCAACCGGCCCATTTTTGCGGGCAGTGAAGCCAGAATTGGCTTTTGCTTCCGCTGCACGCTATAACCAATGGCACCTGCCAGCTAAAAAAGTGATTAAACGCTATCAAAAAAATAGCATTATTTGGCGTGATACCTCGGTATCCGGGCAGCTAACTGTGTATTTTTACAGCGATAGTTGGCAAATTAGGGGCTATCGGGAACAAATAATGCCACGTTGGTATCACCAGCGGTTTGGCGTTGGAGGCCATAATGAGTAGAATGGGCCGCTATTTCTTCTGGTGCTGGTATTTGCATGATGAATGATAAAGATCTATCCACATGGCAGACGTTCCGTCGCCTCTGGCCAATGATCTCTCCTTATAAGACCGGTCTTGTTGTCGCGGCGATAGCATTAATCCTTAATGCCGCCAGTGACACGTTTATGCTGTCGTTACTGAAACCTTTGCTCGATGATGGTTTTGGTAAAGCGAATAGCTCAATTTTAAAATGGATGCCGTTGGCTGTTATCGGTTTGATGGTGGTTCGTGGAATAACCGGCTTTATTTCTAGCTATTGTATCTCATGGGTCTCTGGTCAAGTCGTGATGTTCATCCGTCGCCGCTTATTTAGCCATATGATGGGGATGCCGGTATCCTTCTTTGACCAGCAATCGACTGGCACGTTGTTGTCCCGTATTACCTATGATTCTGAGCAGGTAGCGGCATCGTCTTCTGGCGCATTGG
Source organism: Yersinia sp. 2541 StPb PI (assembly GCF_052217145.1). NCBI lineage: Bacteria > Pseudomonadati > Pseudomonadota > Gammaproteobacteria > Enterobacterales > Yersiniaceae > Yersinia > Yersinia sp. 2541 StPb PI. Next base: position 1,759,472 of record NZ_JAZGQB010000001.1, read on the forward strand.
TTACAGTGGTGCGTGAAGGGGCCTCTATTATCGGTTTGTTTATCATGATGTTTTATTACAGCTGGCAGTTGTCGCTGATTTTAATCGTCATTGCACCGATTGTTTCTGTTTCTATCCGGTTAGTCTCTAAGCGTTTTCGTAATATCAGTAAAAATATGCAAAGCACCATGGGAGAAGTGACCACCAGTGCAGAGCAAATGCTGAAAGGGCACAAAGAAGTGTTGATCTTTGGTGGCCAGAAAGTTGAAACCGAGCGTTTTGATACCGTCAGTAATCGCATGCGTCAGCAGGGGATGAAGCTGGTTTCTGCTTCTTCCATTTCTGATCCCATCATTCAGTTGATTGCTTCATTTGCGTTGGCGTTTGTGCTGTATGCGGCAAGTTTCCCTAGTGTGATGGAAACTCTGACAGCGGGTACCATCACTGTGGTGTTCTCGGCAATGATTGCTCTGATGCGCCCGTTGAAGTCCCTTACCAATGTGAATGCACAGTTCCAGCGCGGGATGGCAGCTTGTCAGACGCTATTTGCTATTCTGGATATGGAACAGGAAAAAGACGAGGGGAAACTGGAAGTTGAGCGGGCTAAAGGCGAAATAGAATTCCGCCATGTCACTTTCTACTACCCAGGCAAAGACACCCCAGCACTGAATGATATCAATATGCACATTGACGCGGGTAAGACCGTGGCATTGGTAGGGCGTTCAGGCTCAGGTAAGTCAACTATCGCCAATTTACTGACCCGGTTCTATGATGTCAGCGAAGGCAGTATCTTGATGGACGGGCACGATTTGCGTGATTATCGGCTTGGTGCCTTGCGAAACCAAGTCGCCTTGGTGTCGCAAAATGTTCATCTGTTCAATGATACGGTTGCCAATAATATCGCTTATGCCCGTGACGAGCACTATAGCCGCGCTGAAATCGAAGAAGCCGCCCGAATGGCATATGCCATGGATTTTATCAATAAAATGGAATTTGGCCTTGATACTGTTATTGGCGAGAACGGTGTGATGCTCTCAGGTGGGCAACGTCAGCGTATCGCTATCGCTCGTGCGTTATTGCGAGATTGCCCGATATTGATTCTGGATGAAGCTACCTCAGCGCTGGATACTGAATCTGAACGGGCGATTCAGTCCGCATTGGATGAGTTGCAGAAAAACCGTACTTCATTGGTTATTGCCCATCGCTTATCTACGATTGAAAAAGCCGATGAAATTTTGGTCATTGAAGAGGGGCGCATTGTCGAGCGTGGTGTACATGCAGAGTTGTTGGCGCAACATGGTGCCTATGCCCAACTTAATCGTATGCAGTTTGGCCAATGATTGAGCGTATCTGGTCTGGGCGGTCTCGGCTGTATCTGCTACTGCTGCCACTATCTTGGTTATACGGTGCGGTCACAGCACTTATCCGGGCCAGTTACTCTCTTGGCTGGCGTTCTGCTTGGCGCTCACCGGTCCCGGTGGTTATTGTCGGCAACCTTACTGCTGGCGGAAATGGTAAGACACCGGTCGTAATCTGGTTAGTGGAACAGCTAAAACTACGGGGTTACCGTGTTGGGGTGGTGTCTCGTGGCTACGGGGGCAAATCTACGGTGTATCCGCTACTGCTATCCAATGAGACATCCACGGTGCAGGCAGGTGATGAGCCGGTTCTGATATATCAACGTACTCAGGCACCGGTCGCTGTCTCACCAAAGCGCTCAGATGCCATCAAAGCGTTACTAAAAGCTCACACTTTGGACTTCATCATCACCGACGATGGATTGCAACATTATGCGCTACAGCGTGATTTTGAGCTGGTGGTGATCGATGGTGTGCGTCGTTTCGGTAATGGTTGGTGGTTACCGGCAGGCCCGATGCGTGAACGGGCGGGGCGTTTGCACTCAGTGGATGCGGTAATTACCAATGGTGGTATTGCCGCCAGCGGAGAAATACCGATGCAGTTGGTGGCGCGGCAGGCCGTCAATCTGGTTAGCGGTGAGCGGTTACCCGCACAGCAACTCCAGCATGTCGTTGCAATGGCGGGTATTGGTCATCCTCCTCGGTTCTTTACTACCCTGAATTTACTGGGTATTGAGCCTAAGAGTAAGCATGCTTTTGCTGACCATCAGGATTATTCATTAGCACAACTTAGTCCGCTAACGAGTGGCCCGCAAATATTATTGATGACTGAAAAAGATGCAGTCAAGTGCCGGGCTTTTGCTCAGCCTAATTGGTGGTACCTGCCGGTAGATGCACAGTTACCGCCGGATCAGGCTGAACAATTGCTGTTGAACATTCAGGCATTATCACGCCACACCAAGTAGCCCACTTTATAGACTCAGCAGTGTTAGCTTGAGGGATGCCGCGCATGCCACAATTGAGCGCTGCTGGGTTTCTTCATATAGCTGTAGTTCATCAATTACCGTGGCTCCCAGCGCCCGCTGGAAATCCTGCTTGCTGGAGTGCCCCGCAAACTGGCTGTGACCACTGTCCCCTAAATTTGATTGAAAAATACCTGCTGCGCTGACGGGGAGAAAATCCTCATAAACTAACGGCTCATATTGGATAAATTCCCCGTCAATCAATTGGTCTAATGTCAGGTTTTGCATTGATTCAGTAAGGGTACTTAGCCCTCTCTCGGTAGGGAAATAGCGAAAGAAAGCGAGCTGTTCAGCGCGCATTGTCGGGTAGTCATCTGGGAACTGGCTAAATTTCTCCTTGAGAATCGCCATGTATTGCAGGGCATTTTTTTCATTTACGGGAACCTGTAGTTGATCTTGTGCCGCCTGTAGCAGGCAGTCATAGAGATTACGCCCCTTCGCTGTCAGCGCTGCCCCCCGTTGTTCTATTTCACCAAAACGGGCGGTGTGATGCCCTCGAGTGAGTCGACCATCTGTTGCGACAAACGAAACCTGTTCCTCAAGGGCTTTAAAACTGGTTTGCCGTAATAATATTGGACAGCGGCGCGGAGGTGGCCCCTCGATCACCGCTTTGGGGGTAATCTGATGTTCTGGCATCGCAATTTGTACGGCATCGATATGCAACGTTCGTGGCGTTAGGTGGTTAATATGGGGTCCTTTGAAAGCCACCACATCGGCAATTAAACGATGCTGATCGTGCAGTTGTTGGTAAACATCAGCACTTACTGTCGCTTGATTATGCCAGCGAAATGTCTCTAATGACTGAGCAATAAAGTCATCGGCTTCATTGCTGGTCAGCCCGCCGGAAATTTCATGCTGAGTAATTAATTCGATAGCCCGTGGAGTAAATATCACTCTTTTTGCCAGAATATCGGCAGCTTGTTGCCGCAGCTCTGGTTGTTCAATTAATTCAAGGCGCAATAATGAGGTGAAAATTCTAAATGGGCAGGTTTGCAGCGAAGCTTCATGGACAGCGCGGAATGCCGTCGAGTGAACCGGAACCCCAGCCGGGGCCAGGTCATAATAACCAACAGGCAGCATACCCATCACCGCAAACAGGCGGCGCAGGGTCGCAAGTTCAGCGGCGGTTCCCACTCGGATAGCACCGTGTCGTTCCATGTTCAGGCGCTCAATCTCTCCGGTCCGGCGTAAATGGCGGGTAAGTTCCGGTTGCTGACCCATAGTTTGGTTGTTGATATCAGCAACCAGTTGTAACAAGGCTCCGTATAGCGGCACTTCATCCTGATACATATCCGACATGGCACTGGAGAATCTGGCGCGAATCTCATCGGGGTGGACAAACGGTGGGTGAGTCATAATCGGATAGCTCCTTCATGCTTATTCAGTTTTTAGTCTAGATTGATATCGATAATTAATGGGGTAAGCAGTGGAGAATATTGGTTTTTTATGCGTGGCATCCCATTGATGCTACTTACTGAACTACCTTCCCAGATAAAATAGTTGCGCGGCATGGTATTTTATGAGTTAATAGCCGCTGGCCTGTGCTACAGACCTATTTATGTGTAAGAGTGTTCGAGACTAAAGTAAAGCAGTTCCTCCCAGACGTTATCTTGTTGATGCCGATCCAAAGACGAACCTTCCAGTATCTCTGATAGTAACTCCCATAAGTAATGTTCTGATGCAGGCCCGCTATTACTCATAGCGCGAGTGCCTTATGGCAGATTTAATGTTATTTGAAAGAAGAAGTTGAAGGTGAAGTTTATGTCTAAGAAGACAGGTCAGGTTAAGTGGTTCAACGAAAGCAAAGGTTTTGGTTTTATTGAACAGCATGATGGCGGTAAAGATGTGTTTGTTCACTTCTCCGCGATCGCAACTGATGGTTTCAAAACCTTGGCTGAAGGCCAGCGTGTTGAGTATACCATCCAAGACAGCCCGCGCGGGCCGGCTGCTGCAAACGTTGTTGCTCTGTAATTTAAGAGAAATAATGTTTAGATTATCTTAGAAAGTGATGATGCCGATGTGCTAATCATCGATCTGGATAGCAAAATTCTAAAGCCCGCACTTATGCGGGTTTTTTCATAAAATCAAGCTCATAGAGGTTTAATCAGAAAACTTTAGGATGGGCAACTGCATCTAAACAATAAATAAAAATGAGTTGTTAGGATGCCCAGTAAAAGGAAATTTATTATGACGTTAAAAATGGGTCGCGTGAAATGGTTCAACCAATCAGAAGGTTACGGTTTCATCTCGCCACACGATGGTAGTTTGGATGTGTATGTCAGCAAAACGGCTATCGCCAACACCAAAAATAAATCACTCAGTGAAGGGCAGGACGTTGAATTCTCTACTTATCGTAGTATTCACGGGCCGTCAGCAGCAGATGTGATCGCTTTCTAAGTAAACGACGACGATCAACTCGTTTTCTAAGCAAACGGCTACCTTTTGGTAGCCGTTTGTATTTATACCCTTGGGTATTTTTGGCCTCTATTCGACAGGTTGCTTTGTCGCCGGGCAGCTTTTGCAGGTGCTTCTATTTGTCTTTATGCGGCTTAGTTGCTGAAGTTAGCAAACAGCGCAATAATTTTATGGAATACTTTCATCTCTTACTCGATATGCCTATTTATGTGATGTGAATCACAAAATTCTACTCCTCGCTATTCAACATATCAATAACAAAACCAGCATTTATCCCACGAGATAGCTATCTATATTTACTTATGTAGTTGCTAATTAACATAACTCCTTGTTATTAATCGCTGATAGCGCAGGCAGCATCGGTACAGTTAACCTGCCTCAGCAGATATGGTATCCTCGAGCACTTTCCTGCTGGCTAAACTCCATTCTGGAGGATGTATGGACCACCGTTTACTCGAGATCGTTGCCTGTCCGGTTTGCAACGGCAAGTTGTATTTCAATAAAGAAAACCTTGAATTGGTATGTAAAGCTGACAATCTGGCTTACCCGGTGCGCGATGGTATTCCGGTATTGTTGGAGAATGAAGCCCGCCCACTGTCAATTGATGAGAAGCACGCATGAGTTTCATCGCTATAATTCCCGCTCGATATGCTTCAACCCGGTTACCCGGCAAGCCATTGGCCGATATTGCGGGCAAACCGATGGTAGTTCATGTGATGGAACGAGCAAAGGCGTCGGGCGCGTCACGGGTGATTGTGGCAACAGATCATCCTGAGGTGGTGAGAGCCGTTGAGGCTGCCGGTGGTGAGGCCTGTATGACCCGTGCCGATCATCAATCTGGCACCGAGCGCTTAGCCGAAGTTATTGAACTATATGGTTTTTCAGATGATGATATTATCGTAAATGTCCAAGGGGATGAACCTCTGATACCCCCGGTAATTATCCGTCAGGTGGCTGATAATCTGGCCGCTTGTCGTGCTGGCATGGCAACATTAGCGGTGCCGATTGAAAGTAGCGAAGAAGCATTTAACCCTAATGCGGTTAAAGTGGTGATGGATGAGCAAGGCTACGCGCTCTATTTCTCCCGCGCGGCGATCCCATGGGAAAGAGAGCGTTTTGCTCAGTCAAAAGAGACTATCGGTGATTGTTTCTTACGCCATATTGGTATCTATGCTTATCGTGCAGGTTTTATCCGCCGTTATGTTAATTGGGCGCCGAGCAAACTCGAACAAATCGAGCTATTAGAGCAACTTCGAGTACTGTGGTATGGCGAAAAGATCCACGTCGCGGTAGCAAAAGCGATACCCACGGTTGGGGTTGATACTCAGGCTGATCTGGATCGGGTGCGCGCTATCATGTTTCATCAGTAACCATTACGGGCACCGAACTGTTTGCGCCAGGTCCAATTGGGCCTGGCGTTTTTACTTTGTATCCGATAGTTTGATTTTTATTATCAATAATAGTTGATCTGCATTCTGGAAATCTCCCGCCCGTCATCCCATTATGAACCATCAATTTCGCCAGATAATTGGACTGAGCATAATGGAACAACTGAAAGCTGAATTAAGTGTGGTGCTCGGGGAATCTATCACCCGCCTCGAACGTATCAGCGAGCAGCCCTATGCCCACCTGTACGCGATGTATAACCAGCAGGGGCAGGCAATCCCATTACTGGCGAAGAGCTATGTTTGTCAGGGGATTGCACAGCAAGAGGCGTATAAACTTTCCATGCTGGCTCGGGAAGGTGATATCCGGCTACCCACAGTGTACGGACTGGTGATGACCCACCAATCCCCGTATAAAGAAATTCTGTTGATGGAGCGTTTACGTGGTGTTTCGGTGGAGGCACCGACTCGGACGGGGGAGCGCTGGGATGCTTTGATGGATCAGATAGTTGAAGGTGTGCTGGCATGGCACCGCATTGATAGCCACGGTTGTGTGGGTAATGTTGATAGCACCCAGGAAAATGATTGGTTCAGTTGGTATCAGCAACGAGTTGAAGTGTTGTGGGCGACCTTGTCTAATATGAATTCACCGGTTATGACATTGGAAGACCGTGCAATACTTTACCGTGCGAAGGCGTCATTAACGGCACTTTTTGCCGGTTTTGATGACAGCTCAGTGCTGGTGCACGGCAACCTGACTCTCCGCAGCATGTTAAAAGATGCGCGCAGCGATCAGTTGCTAGCGATGCTTAATCCTGGTCCGATGTTGTGGGCTCCACGAGAGTATGACTTGTTCCGCCTCAGCGAAGAGGGCATGCCTAGTCAGCTATTCTATCGTTATCTCAATAAAGCACCGGTCTCTGAATCCTTTGTTGCCCGCCGATGGCTCTATACCCTTTGGGAACTGGTGGCCCGCTTCATCCATACCGGGAATCTGGATCGTGCTGTATTTGATAATGCCGCCAGGCAACTTCTCCCTTGGCTAGATTAATATCCTTCATCTTTCAAGTTGCTGGTGTGTTGGCTGCGCTCAATAACCCGAATCACTTACTGCTCTTGACCTTAAAAAATAAGTAAGCTCATCGGGATTTTTTCCCTTGCCGCCTTCCTGCATTTCGAAATCTATTGGATATTGACGGGTGACAATGAGTTATTAATAGCAAAATTATTCATCCTTGCTATCCCCGCTTAATTTTTGCCACAACAGCCCCAATGTTTCATACCAGGCACGCTCGGTGTGGCCTAAATAAGCCGCTGCTGGAATAGCACGCTCCCAGCTATGCAGTGGCGTGGTGATGGCTAACTGATTTGCAGGCGCGGGGATTGGATGTAACCCAATGGCGGTAAAGAATTTAATCGCTCGGGGCAGATGATTTGCCGAGGTGACCAGCAAAAATGGTTTATTACCCACCAGAGTGGCGACCGCCGCGGCTTCTTCAACGGTATCTTTCGGTTGCTCTAACGCAATAATATTCGCCACCGGAACACCTAAGCTTTCTGCCACCTGAGCTGCTGTTGTTGCACTGCTTTGGTTGTTCGGACCCGCACTGCCAGTAAAAACCATTTTTGCGTTAGGATGTGCACGATACAGCCTGACACCCTCAGTGACTCTTGGCAGGCTATTTGCGAATAAATTGGCGCTTGGTGCCCAATTCGGATTAAACGTGTAGCCGCCACCGAGCACAACAATGTAATCTACCGGGTCGTTTCCCTGATAAGTCGGGTATGACTTTTCCAGTGGCAATAGCAGGCGGTCAGCGACAGGTTGCAGGCTAATAAGCAATAATACCAGCCAACTCAACGCAAAAAGTGTTTTGCCACTTTTCTGCCAGCGGGTAAACCACAATAAAATTAGTGCCAGCCCCATGATGATGAGTAACAAGGGCAGGGGCATTAATAAGCCGCCAACAAACTTTTTTAAGGTGAAAAGCATAAAAATAGGGCCCTTTTGGCTGAAAAACCGGCATTTGGCGCTGATTACAGGCCAAGAGGATTTATTCTAAGTCAGGCTGTGCCAAAATAGCAGGTTGGTAGGCATTCTTTTTACTGTGGCTATTGATTTACCATTATCTATCAAAGCCGTTAAATCAATAGTTATAGCGGAGCAGTTGTTCATGCAGGATCGCAATTTCGATGACATTGCTGAGAAGTTTTCCCGCAATATCTATGGTACGACGAAGGGAATGATTCGCCAGGCGGTGGTTTGGCAAGATATCAGCGGGCTGTTAGCGCAGTTGCCACCACGCCCGTTGCGGATTTTAGATGCAGGTGGTGGCGAAGGGCATATGGCTTGCCAACTGGCGGCATTAGGCCATCAGGTCCTATTATGTGACCTGTCAGCGGAGATGATCCAGCGCGCGAAAGCCGCTGCCTTGGAAAAAGGTGTGAGCCACAACATGCAATTTGTACAAAGTGCGGCTCAGGACATCACCCAACATTTAGAACAGCCGGTTGATCTGATATTGTTCCATGCGGTTTTAGAATGGATTGCAGAGCCTCAACACGTTCTGCAAATACTCTTTAATGCGTTGACTCCCGGCGGCGCGCTCTCATTGATGTTTTTCAATGCCAATGGATTGGTGATGCGTAATGCGGTATTGGGTAACTTTCAGTTGGCGTTACCGGGTGTAAAAAGGCGTAGGCAGCGTTCGCTATCGCCGCAATACCCTTTAGATCCACCAACGGTATATGGTTGGCTTGAGCAAATGGGTTTATCCATTAGCGGTAAGACGGGAGTACGGGTGTTTCACGATTACATGAAAAATAAACAGCAACAAGTTGATGAGTTTGCTGAATTATTGGCGTTGGAACAGCGCTATTGCCGGCAGGAGCCCTTTATCAGCCTGGGGCGCTACGTGCATGTCATGGCGTTTAAGCCAAATCTGAAGGACCCATTATGAGTGACTTTTCCCAGACAGTACCCGAACTGGTCGCCTGGGCGCGGAAAAATGACTTTTCGATTACTCTGCCCACCGATCGTTTGGCCTTTCTTTTAGCTATTGCCACGTTAAACGGTGAGCGGCTGGATGGCGAAATGAGTGAAGGGGAGTTAGTTGATGCATTTCGCCACGTCTGCAAAGGTTTTGAGCAGACCCATGAAACCGTGGCCGTGCGCGCGAATAATGCTATCAATGACATGGTGCGCCAGCGGTTACTCAACCGCTTTACCAGTGAAATTGCCGATGGTAATGCGATTTACCGCCTGACGCCGTTAGGCATTGGTATCACTGACTACTATATCCGGCAGCGCGAATTCTCCACCCTGCGCCTGTCAATGCAGTTATCGATTGTCGCACAAGAGCTACAACGGGCGGCAGAAGCAGCCGAAGAGGGGGGGGATGAATTCCACTGGCATCGTAATGTTTTTGCCCCGCTAAAATATTCAGTTGCTGAAATTTTCGACAGCATTGATATGACGCAACGCTTGATGGACGAGCAGCAACATAGTGTGAAGGAAGATATCGCCGCGTTGCTGAATCAGGATTGGCGGGCGGCTATTGCCAGTTGTGAAATGCTGTTGTCAGAAACATCCGGCACACTGCGTGAATTACAAGATACGCTGGAAGCGGCAGGTGATAAACTTCAGGCTAACCTGTTACGTATTCAAGAAGCCACTATCGGCAATGCGGGTCTGGATCTGGTGGATAAGTTGGTCTTTGATTTACAAAGTAAACTTGACCGCATTATCAGTTGGGGTCAGCAGGCGATTGACCTGTGGATCGGCTATGACCGCCACGTGCATAAGTTTATCCGTACTGCGATTGATATGGATAAAAACCGTGTCTTCGCCCAACGCTTGCGCCAGTCAGTTCAGAATTATTTTGATAGCCCATGGACTCTCACCTATGCCAACGCTGATCGCTTGCTGGATATGCGCGATGAAGAACTGGCGTTGCGCAGTGAGGAAGTTACCGGGGAGCTGCCACCGGATCTGGAATTTGAAGAATTTAATGAGATCCGTGAGCAATTAGCCGCCCTGATTGAGCAGGCGTTGTTGGTATACCAGCAACAAAAGATGCCACTTAATCTGGGGGAAGTGATGCGCGACTACCTCGCGCAATATCCGCGTGCTCGTCATTTCGACGTGGCTCGTATCCTGGTCGACCAGGCAGTTCGCCTTGGTGTGGCCGAAGCCGATTTCTCAGGGTTACCAGCAGAATGGTTGGCAATCAATGATTACGGAGCCAAGGTGCAGGCACATGTCATCAACAAATATTGAAGTAGTAATGCCCGTTAAACTGGCTCAGGCATTGGCCAACTCACTGTTTCCAGCACTTGACAGCCAGTTACGTGCCGGTCGTCATATCGGGATTGATGAACTGGATAATCATGCTTTCCTGATGGATTTTCAGGAGCAACTGGAAGAGTTTTATACCCGTTATAACGTGGAGTTAATCCGTGCACCGGAAGGTTTCTTCTATCTGCGTCCCCGTTCTACCACGCTGATTCCACGCTCGGTGCTATCTGAGCTGGATATGATGGTTGGCAAGATCCTTTGTTATCTGTATCTCAGCCCTGAACGTTTGGCCCATGAAGGCATTTTCGCGCAGCACGAATTATACGAAGAGCTGCTAAGTCTGGCCGATGAGAGCAAATTGCTGAAGTTTGTTAACCAGCGCTCAACCGGGTCGGATTTGGATAAACAGAAGTTGCAGGAAAAAGTACGAACCTCACTTAACCGGCTGCGTCGGTTGGGGATGATCTACTTTATGGGCAATGACAGCAGCAAGTTTCGTATCACTGAAGCGGTATTCCGCTTTGGTGCTGATGTGCGTAGCGGCGATGACCCACGGGAAGCCCAGTTACGCATGATCCGTGATGGCGAGGCCATGGCGGTGGAAAACAGTCTGTCACTCCATGATGAAAGCGATGAAACTGACATCACCATGGGTAATGCAGCGGACAGTGCAGAGGATGAACAGGAATGATTGAACGCGGTAAATTTCGCTCGCTGACCTTGGTTAACTGGAATGGTTTTTTTGCCCGGACATTCGATCTTGATGAGCTGGTAACCACTTTATCTGGCGGCAATGGTGCGGGTAAATCCACCACTATGGCCGCTTTCGTTACAGCACTGATTCCTGACCTGACACTGCTGCACTTTCGTAACACCACCGAAGCCGGTGCCACCAGTGGTTCTCGTGATAAAGGTCTGCACGGCAAATTGCGGGCCGGGGTCTGTTATTCAACGCTGGATGTCGTCAACTCCCGCCACCAACGTGTGGTTGTCGGGGTGCGGTTGCAACAAGTGGCAGGGCGTGACCGCAAGGTTGATATTAAGCCTTTCACCATTCAGGGGCTGCCGACGGCTATCCAACCTACCCAGATTCTTACAGAGGTGGTGGGTGAGCGTCAGGCGCGCGTCCTGTCATTACAAGAGCTGAAAGAGCGCGTCGAAGCGATGGAAGGGGTGCAGTTCAAGCAATTTAACTCCATCACTGACTACCACTCGCTGATGTTTGATTTGGGTGTGATTCCAAAGCGTTTACGCTCTTCTGCCGATCGCAGCAAATTTTACCGTTTGATAGAAGCATCGTTGTACGGTGGTATTTCCAGCGCGATTACCCGCTCACTGCGTGATTACTTATTGCCAGAAAACAGCGGCGTGCGGAAAGCCTTCCAGGATATGGAAGCGGCATTGCGTGAAAACCGTATGACCCTTGAGGCTATTCGTGTCACTCAATCTGATCGTGATCTGTTTAAGCATCTGATTTCAGAGGCAACGTCCTACGTTGCTGCTGACTATATGCGTCATGCCAATGAGCGGCGGATCCATCTTGATGGCGCATTGGTATTGCGCCGTGACTTGCTGACCAGCCGCAAGCAATTGGTGACTGAGCAGTATCGTCATGTGGAAATGTCGCGAGAGTTAGCCGAGCAAAGCAGTGCGGAATCGGATCTGGAAACAGATTATCAGGCGGCCAGTGACCACCTGAGTCTGGTGCAGACCGCCATGCGCCAGCAGGAAAAGATCGAGCGCTACCAGAGTGATTTGGAAGAGTTGACTTACCGGCTGGAAGAGCAAAATGAAGTTGTCGCCGAGGCCAGCGAGCAGCAGGCCGATAACGAAGCCCGTGCTGAAGCTGCTGAGTTGGAGGTGGACGAACTGAAAAGTCAGTTGGCCGATTACCAGCAAGCGCTGGACGTTCAACAGACCCGTGCTATCCAATATCAGCAAGCCTTACAGGCTTTGGAACGCGCGCGCGCACTGTGTCAGTTGCCAGAATTAACTGCCGATAATGCCGAAGAGTGGCTAGAAACCTTCCATGCCAAAGAGCAGGAAGCGACTGAATCTTTATTACAACTTGAGCAAAAACTGAGTGTTGCTGATGCTGCGCACAGCCAATTTGAGCAAGCTTATCAGTTAGTGGTGGCTATCGCCGGCGAAGTCAGTCGCAGTGAAGCCTGGCAAACTGCGCGGGAATTGTTGCGTGACTGGCCGTCTCAACAACATTTGGCTGAACGTGTGCAACCATTGCGGATGCGTTTGTCAGAGCTGGAACAGCGTTTACGTGCTCAGCAAGACGCAGAGCGCTTGCTGCAAGAGTTCTGTAAACGTCAGGGGCAAGTATACCAGCCGGAGGAGTTGGAAGAGTTGCAGCGTGAGCTGGAGTCACAGGTTGAAGAGCTCTCTCTCAACGTCAGTGATGCTGGTGAGCGGCGCATGGAAATGCGTCAGGAACTCGAGCAAATTAAGCTCAAAATTCAAGAGCTGACGGCGCGTGCGCCAGTCTGGTTGGCGGCACAAGATGCGCTGAGTCAACTCAGCGAACAGAGCGGTGAGGCGCTGGAGGATAGCCGTCAGGTTACCGAACACATGCAGCAACTGCTGGAGCGTGAACGCGAAACCACGGTGGAGCGCGATGAAGTTGCCGCAAGCAAACGTGCTGTTGATACGCAAATTGAGCGGTTAAGTCAGCCAAGTGGTGCTGAAGATGCGCGGATGATTGCTTTGGCCGAACGCTTCGGTGGTGTGTTGCTCTCCGAGATTTATGACGATGTTACCATCGATGATGCGCCATACTTCTCCGCGCTGTATGGCCCATCGCGCCACGGTATCGTGGTACCGGACTTGTCACTAGTGCGGGATCAACTACAGGGTTTAGAAGACTGCCCGGAAGACCTCTATCTTATCGAGGGTGACCCACAATCATTTGATGACAGTGTATTTGCCGTTGAAGAGCATGAAAAAGCAGTAGTGGTTAAAATTGCGGATCGCCAGTGGCGTTACTCCCGTTATCCAGAACTGCCGCTGTTTGGCCGCGCTGCCCGTGAGAACCGGCTGGAAGCACTGTATCAAGAGCGTGACAGCCTGGCTGAACGTTATGCCACGCTGTCATTTGATGTGCAAAAAACGCAACGCTTGCATCAAGCATTCAGCCGTTTTATCGGTTCTCATCTGGCCGTGGCATTTGATGCAGATCCTGAAGCTGAAATTCGTTTACTCAATACCCGTCGTGGTGAAATAGAGCGAGCTCTGAGTGCACACGAAGAAAGCAACCAGCAGCAGCGCCAGCAATTTGAACAGGCTAAAGAGGGGATTTCAGCCCTTAACCGCTTGATCCCACTGATTTCATTGCTACTTGATGATACGTTGACTGACCGTGTCGAAGAGATAACTGAAGAATCGGCGCAAGCGCAAGAGGCGGCTCGCCATATTCAGAAGCATGGCGCTTCCCTGACTAAACTTGAACCGCTGTTAGCGGTATTACAAAGTGACCCGCAACAACACGAACAGTTGCAGGAAAACTATGTATTGGCGCAAAACAGCCAGCGTCAGGCTAAACAGCAAGCTTTTGCACTGACTGAAGTTGTTCAGCGTCGTGCGCACTTTAGCTATACCGATTCTGCGGGCATGTTGACGGAGAACTCTGATCTCAACGACAAACTGCGCCAGCGTTTGGAGCAGGCGGAAGCAGAACGCACTCGCGCTCGTGAGCAGTTACGTCAGTATCAAGCGCAATTTACCCAGTATAATCAGGTGCTAGCGTCGTTAAAAAGTTCTTATGACGCCAAGCGTGACATGCTGAAAGAGTTAAGTCAGGAACTGGTGGATATCGGTGTTCAGGCTGATGCTAATGCAGAAGCCCGTGCTCGTACCCGCCGTGACGAGTTGCATGCGGCATTAAGTACTAACCGTTCACGCCGTAATCAGTTGGAAAAACAGCTAACCTTCTGTGAAGCTGAGATGGATAGCCTCCAGAAGAAACTGCGCAAGCTGGAACGAGATTATCATCAGATCCGTGAACAAGTCGTCAATGCCAAAGCAGGTTGGTGTGCGGTGATGCGGATGGTGAAAGATAATGGCGTTGAGCGTCGTTTGCATCGCCGCGAACTGGCCTATATGGACGGTGACGAGCTGCGTTCTATGTCGGATAAAGCCTTGGGTGCTCTGCGTCTGGCGGTGGCTGATAATGAACATCTGCGCGATGTGCTGCGTTTGTCTGAAGATCCGAAACGGCCTGAGCGTAAGATTCAGTTCTATATCGCGGTCTACCAACATCTGCGTGAACGTATTCGTCAGGATATTATTCGCACTGATGATCCGGTTGAAGCCATTGAACAGATGGAGATTGAACTGGGCCGTTTGACCGAAGAATTAACCGCTCGCGAACAGAAGCTGGCAATCAGTTCCAAAAGTGTATCGAATATTATCCGTAAAACTATTCAGCGCGAACAGAACCGCATCCGTATGCTGAATCAGGGTTTGCAAGCGGTGTCATTTGGTCAGGTCAAGAGCGTGCGGCTGAATGTGAATGTACGTGAAGCTCACGCGACCTTGCTCGATGTGCTATCCGAGCAGCAAGAGCAGCATCAGGATCTGTTTAATAGCAATCGTCTGACCTTCTCCGAAGCATTGGCAAAACTGTACCAGCGGTTGAACCCACAAATGGATATGGGGCAGCGCTTGCCGCAGACCATCGGTGAAGAACTGCTTGATTACCGTAACTATCTGGAACTGGAAGTCGAAGTTTATCGCGGTTCAGATGGCTGGCTGCGGGCAGAAAGCGGCGCATTGTCAACCGGTGAGGCTATTGGTACCGGTATGTCAATACTGGTCATGGTGGTACAGAGTTGGGAAGAAGAGTCACGTCGTCTGCGCGGCAAAGATATTTCCCCTTGCCGTTTGCTGTTCCTCGATGAAGCGGCGCGTTTGGATGCCAAATCTATCGCGACATTATTTGAACTGTGCGAGCGGCTGGAAATGCAATTAATAATTGCAGCACCAGAAAATATCAGCCCGGAAAAAGGGACAACCTATAAGTTGGTACGAAAAGTCTTCCAAAATCATGAGCATGTACATGTGGTTGGCTTACGAGGTTTTGCCAATGAAATACCAACATTGCCGCCGATACCTGCCGAGATACAACCCGGCGGTTAATTATTGTTCAGAAAGAAGGCGGCAATAATTAATCCGATTAAATGGTCGCTAACTAGCGGCCATTTTTATTTCTTCCACACCTTAGGGTTATATTTTATAACCACTGGAAATCTGTTAGCGTAACGTAAATGGTTAAATTTATATCGTTGACCACGCAAGGGGCAGTTCTGTTTGTATAATAATGATGAAAACCCGAAACTATTGAAGTGGTAGCCAACGAACAAATCTCGTTGAACTGATCGACGCTCAGGGATTCGGGTGCCAGAGCAGCAACAATGCTGCGGCTTCAGGGAAGAAGGGTAACGACAGACTATGACGTACTTAGATAAGCATACCGGGGGCATAGAATGTCGATAAGGAAACGAAATCCGCAACGCGCATTAGCATTATACTGCGCTTTAATTTATAGCCTGATGCCGATATTTACAGCATCAGCCACGGCACCTGTCATGCCGTTAGACTCATCCTCAGCGCTGCCTATGAGTGGTACGACAATGTCGGTCGCACAAAGCCGCTCACAGTTATTATCAGTGCTGCCTAAAACGGTGACACCTTTCTATGCTTCTGAGTTGGCATTGCTTTATGCCGCCAACCGTATGCAACCGATGTGGCAGGATAGAACTGCGGTGCAGCATTTTCAGCAGCAATTAGCTGAAGTGGCACTCTCCGGTCTCCAGCCGCAATTTATGCAGTGGGTAAAATGGCTGAGTGACCCTGACATTACCGGTCAAGCTCGCGATGTTATTTTGTCAGATGCCATGCTGGGATACTTGCACTTTATTTCAGGTGTTGGCGCTAACGGTAGTGTCTGGTTATACAGCAATGTGCCATACAAAATGGCGATGCCGCCGGTTACTATTTTAAATCGTTGGCAGCAAGCGGTGCATGAAGGGACCACCGCACCCTATCTGGCATCGCTGGCCCCCCAACATCCTCAATACGACAAAATGCATCAGGCATTGAAACTGATGCTGGCAGACCGCCAGCCATGGCCACAGATGTCTAATGGCCCCAGCCTGCGCCCAGGTCAGTTAAGTGACGATATTCCAGCGCTACGGGAAATCCTAGACAGAACGGGCATGCTACACCCCATTGCATCTGAACCGGCCAAAGCCCCAGAGGTTATCCCGGTGGATAATCCAGCAGTAGCCGTGGTCAATGATGATCTCTCGGTTGATGAAGAAAAGAGCCGTGCTCAGGCTCACAGTTTAGTGGTTAGCCCTTCAGCGGCACCCGTGGCCGACGTTCCTGTTACCGGTGGGGTTGTAGCGTCGCCATCAGCGCCGCTCACCACAACTATAACCGACAATGTTTATACGCCTGAGTTGGTGGAAGCCGTTAAACGTTTTCAACAGTGGCATGGGCTAAGTGATGATGGTGTTATTGGTGTCCGAACTCGTGAATGGTTGAATGTCTCACCACAAACGCGGGCAACATTATTGGCATTGAATATTCAGCGGTTGCGTATTTTACCGGGACACGTCGATAACGGCATTATGGTTAATATCCCAAACTATTCGCTTAATTATTATAAGAATGGTGCTGAGGTTCTCTCATCGCGGGTGATTGTTGGCCGTCCAAGCCGCAAGACACCGTTGATGAGCAGTGCGTTAAATAATGTGGTGGTCAATCCGCCGTGGAATGTACCAACGTCTCTAGTGCGCCAGGATATCGTACCCAAAGCACGCTATGACGCCGGCTATTTCCAGCGTCATGGTTATACCGTTCTGTCTGGTTGGAGTAATGAGGCTGAAGTTGTTGATCCATCGATGATCGATTGGAGCATGATTTCGCCTAATAACTTCCCGTACCGTCTGCGTCAGGCACCAGGTGCCAGCAATTCATTAGGGCGCTTCAAATTCAATATGCCAAGCTCTGATGCTATCTACTTACATGACACGCCGAACCATGGTCTGTTCCAGAAAGATATCCGTGCATTAAGTTCCGGCTGTGTCCGCGTCAATAAAGCCTCGGATCTGGCAAATATGTTATTGCAAGATGCTGGTTGGAATGATGCGCGGGTTTCCTCAACGTTAAAACAAGGCGATACCACCTACGTGAATATTCGCCAACGTGTCCCGGTGCAATTGTATTACCTGACAGCATGGGTGGCGGATGACGGTAGGCCACAATTTAGAACAGATATTTACAATTATGATAAGACGGTGAGATCCGGTGCACAAATCTCACCTCAGGCTGAACTTTTAATGCAATAAATGCAGTAAAACTCAATAACTAATGGTCTTAATATCGGGTTGTCGTAGGGGGCCCCAAATTGGGGTTCTCTATAACCGAACTTAAACGCACAGCGAGTGCGGGCCGAATGCGGGTTGACTGGTTTTCCGTAGGCGGTTATGGTTCGGGACGGCACATTTGGTTAGTGCTTTCTTTTGACATTCTTGCCGGGTATTAACAGAGATCATGGATAAAATTGATAATTATCGCCGTAAATGGCTAACGTTAGGCGGGGCAGCGCTGGGTATATCGCTGCTTCCAGGGCAGGCATTTGCCACCCTTTCTACTCCTCGCCCACGGATCTTGACCCTGAATAACCTCAATACAGGCGAGTCCATAAAAGCCGAATTTTTTGATGGTCGGGGCTATAACAAAGATGAACTTTCCCGCTTAAACCATCTCTTTCGCGATTATCGGGCCAATAAGGTAAAAACTATCGACCCACGCCTGTTTGATCAACTATACCGCCTACAAGGGCTTCTTGGCACAACTAAACCGGTGCAGCTTATTTCCGGGTACCGCTCACTTGATACCAATAATGAACTGCGCGAACGCAGCCGTGGTGTGGCCAAACACAGTTTCCACACGCAAGGGCGGGCAATGGATTTTCATATTGAAGGTATTCAATTGAGTAATATCCGCAAAGCAGCATTAAAAATGCGTGCAGGTGGTGTAGGATATTACCCTCGCAGTAACTTTGTACATATTGATACTGGGCCGACAAGAACCTGGTAGCAGACATTTTTATGCCAATGCATTGAATCATACCTAACAGATTTCAAATTGTAGGGCGGTGGCAAGCAAGTGCCAAATCGGTCAGAGTGGGTTTGAATAGCACTTATGCCAGCCACAGGGCGAGCCTCAAAGTCCTGGCTCGCTAATCTCGATAAACTGATGCTATCAGTGATTCGGGTAAACGACCGCAGCCCATACAGATGTATGGTTGAAAGATGATAGGTATATTGCCAGTTGCATTTGGGGTGGAGTTTTATGAAATATCAAATTATTCCGGTGACGGCCTTTAGCCAGAACTGCACCTTAATCTGGTGTGAAGCCACAAAGCAGGCCGCATTGGTAGACCCTGGTGGTGATGCAGCCAAGATCATTGCTGAAGTTGCACGTCAGGGGGTAAAGGTCAGCCAGATTTTGTTGACTCACGGCCATCTGGATCATGTGGGTGCTGCTGCTGAGTTAGCCGCTCATTTTGATATCCCGATTTATGGCCCTGAAAAAGAAGATACGTTCTGGTTGGAAGGGCTACCGGCGCAGAGCAGAATGTTTGGTTTGAGCGAATGTGAAGCTTTTACCCCAACCCGTTGGTTGACCGAGGGTGACAAAATCACTGTTGGTGAAGTGGAGTTATCGGTATTGCATTGCCCTGGGCATACGCCAGGTCACATTGTCTTCATTGACCAACAGGGGCGTCTGGCACTGGTCGGTGATGTTATCTTTAACGGTGGTGTTGGGCGTAGTGATTTCCCACGCGGTGATCACCAACAACTGATTAACTCCATTCGGACTAAATTGTTGCCTTTAGGTGATGACATAACGTTTATTCCCGGTCATGGTCCAATGTCTACGTTAGGCCATGAACGGCAGACTAACCCGTTTATACGTGAAGAACCGGCTATTTGGTGATGTCGACATCATAAACAGCTAGAATTTCAAAGAAGGCACCGTCTGGTGCCTTTTTACGTTATATTGAATAAGTGATTTACATATTTTTTGAAGCAATAGTTATTTATCTATTGGTGCTGTGATCATAATGATGATAGCGGTCGGTGCTTATATTATCTTTGCGAGATGGATAAAGCCTGACCAACAAACAGTCGTCACGTTTATTGACCCGGCACTGTTTCTGCTGCCGTTTTGAGTTCGTAATATTACGAGCGCCTTTCAATGGAAGCCACTATGCCGTTTCGTCGTTTCAGACTGAATAAATTCCTGTCCCGGCTAAGTTTTTCTTTCATGGTATTATTCTTATTTCTGTTGCTAGGGGCGGCAGTGATTTATGCGCAAACCAAAGCCAATATGCATCAGGATGCTGAAGCTAAGTTATTACAAGGTAGGGCTCGATTCGAGCAGATATTTAATAATTTGCAGCATGCGGCGCTTCAGGTAGAAACCGGATTAGGCAAACCTTGCATGCAAGTTGTTCAAAATCTGCGGGATCAAGTTGTCATTATACCGGATGTGCGTTCAGTCTCTTTAGCTAAGGGGACGACCATCTATTGTTCCTCGATATATGGCCCACTTTCCACGCCGTTTGATCTAGATGTGTTCGTTGATGGTCAACTGGAGCTAATGCAGGGGAATGATGTCACTCCAGATCGTGCTTTGATGGTGTATCGGCTGGCGCGAGGTGATTACAGCATACTGGTTGCGGTCGATGGCTATTATCTGCGCAGCATCCTTAACTTATTAAGTGGTGATATACAGTTGTATCTGAGAGTGGGTGATAAATGGATGGATGCGGTGGGTATGGTACATCCAGGCCACCCCCCCGAGGGAAGCGAACCGTTATATCTGGCCTCAGACAAGTTTGCTTATTCATTAAATACGACGCTCTCTAACCAGCAATATTTGGCCTATGCCTGGCAATATAATCAAGGTAGCCTGATATTTTTCATCTTAATGAGCATCGGTTCAGCCGCGCTGGTTTTCTGGTTATCGGGTAGGGCGGCATCACCCACACAGGTATTAAAACAGGCGTTAGAAAACAACGAGTTTGTTGCTTATATGCAGCCGATAGTATCAGGCAAAGAGCAATGCTGGGTGGGTTGTGAAGTTCTAATGCGTTGGCAGCATCCTGTTAATGGTTTAATTCAGCCGAATAAATTTATTCCGATGGCCGAGGACAGTGAACTTATTGTTCCGATGACTCGCGCTATCATGCAGCAAGTTAGTACCACTTTTGCACCTTACGTAAATCAGTTACCGGAAGGTTTTCACTTTGGTTTTAATATCAGTGCTAACCATTGCCGTGATCTGAGTCTGGTAGATGATTGCCGCCGTTTTATTCAGGCCTTTGGTGGTAATAAAATCAATATCACATTGGAATTAACCGAACGGAAATTAATCGTTGCCGATGAGATTACTGACCGATTATTTGCCGAGTTGCATGCTTTGGGGGTATTTATTGCTATCGACGATTTTGGTACCGGGCATTCAAGTCTGACTTATTTGCAGAACTTTAAAGTGGATTTTCTGAAAATTGACCAAAGTTTTGTTGGCATGATTGGTTCCGATGCATTGTCGAGCCACATTGTCGGGAATGTTATCGATCTCGCGACCCGACTGGGGTTGCAGACCATTGCAGAGGGAGTCGAAAACGACACTCAAATGCGCTATTTACAGGCCCATAACGTCGACTATCTGCAAGGCTATATGTATGGGCGGCCCATGCCGATGAGCGAATTTGCCAAATATATGTTCCATTAAGACTCATATTCTGACATTTGAAACAAAATAAAAAGGGTGCATATGCACCCTTTTTACGGTAGGTCATTGATGCCTAATCACAGCACAGCAACGATAGCTTCACACAGCGGAGCCATGTTATCAGGTGTCATACCTGCAACGTTTACTCGGCCAGAGTTGACAGCATAAACAGCAAACTCATTGCGTAGGCGCAGAACCTGCTCTTTAGTCAGGCCACTGAATGAAAACATCCCATTCTGGTTAATGATAAAGCTGAAGTCCTGCTTCGCACCTTTTTCCTGCAATGTATTCACAAACAACTGACGCATACGATGAATGCGCTGGCGCATATCGGTCAGTTCTTGTTCCCAAATGGCGCGCAATGTCGCGTTGCTCAGGATGGTGGCAACCACTGACGCCCCATGGGCTGGTGGGTTGGAATAGTTAGCACGGATAACGGCTTTAACCTGGCTGAAGGCGATATCGGCCACGTCGCTGCTAGCGGCAACAATGGTGCAAGCCCCGACACGCTCATTATACAAACCAAAGTTTTTCGAATAAGAGCTACAAACGATCAGTTCCTGATGTTTAGCAGCGAAAATACGCAGCCCCTGAGCATCTTCCTCCAAACCTTTGGCAAAACCTTGGTAGGCGAAGTCAAACAGTGGCAGCCAACCTTTGGCAACTGACAGCTCAGCTAATTGGCTCCATTGGGCTTCGGTTGGGTCGATACCGGTAGGGTTATGGCAGCAGCCATGGAATAGCACTACGTCGCCAGCCTGAGCTTCTGAGAGGCTTTTTAATAGCCCATCGAAGTCCAGTGAATGGTTCGCAGCGTCATAATAGGCATACTCAACCACTTCAAGCCCGGCAGCGGCGAAGATATTTTTATGGTTCGGCCAGCTAGGATTACTGACCCAGACACGTTTAGCGCTGGTCTGATGGGCGATAAAATCAGCAGCAATACGTAACCCACCGGTACCACCTGGGGTTTGAGCGGTACGCGCACGCTTATCGGCAATAATAGCGCTGTCGGCACCGAACAACAGTTTTTGCGTGCAACTGGCGAAAACCGGCAGGCCATCAATACCCAGATAGTTTTTAGTAACTTCGTTTTCCAGCAAATACTGCTCAGCTTTCTTCACGCTGGTCAGCACCGGCGTTTTACCGGTTTCGTCTTTGTAGACACCAATCCCCAGATTGATTTTATGAGGGCGGTCATCCGCGCGGAAAATATCGGTCAGGCCCAAAATCGGGTCAGCAGGTGCAGCAGTGATTTTTTCAAACATGTCAGAGGCTTCCATGGCTTAGCGTTAAGCAAACAGAACTATCAGGGTAGCGCCAGTTGCAGCCTTTGCCAACCGTTTGCTATAAAAAGAAATGAATGTTGTGAGGCGGGGGAATTCAGGGTGAAAAATCGGCAAAATAGTGCATTCGACAGCGTAATATCCCTCTATTGACTAAGGATAAAAACAAAAAGACAGAGCCGAAGCCCTGTCTTTTTTCAACTTATGTCAGCAGATAAACTGCGTGATTAAGTTTAACTTAGAACTGGTATACCAAGCCAACACCAACAACGTCATCAGTGTTCAGCTTGTTATCACGGGTGAAGTTGTCTTCATCCAGCAAGTTGATTTTGTAATCTACATAGGTAGTCATGTTTTTGTTGAATGCGTAGTAAGTACCAACAGAAACATATTTAACCAGGTCGTGGTTGTTGTAGTTTACGTAATCCAGGTCTTTACCTTTAGACTGTACGTAGCCTAAAGAAGGACGCAGACCGAAATCAAACTGATACTGTGCAGTGATTTCAATATCACGAGTTTTGTTAGCAATAGTATTGCTAAAATCACCGTATGGAGTCAGGTTCTGAGTTTCAGCATACATTACAGCCAAGTATACGTTGTTAGCGTCGTATTTAGCGCCAACGTTCCATGCCTGAGCTTTTTCACCGTTAGCTGTGCTGAATGCTTTTTGCTCGTTAGTGCGGTTTGCAGAAGAGAAACCAGCACCAAAGTTCACACCGTAACCGATATCATAAGTTGAAGAGATACCGAAACCGTCGCCATTCTGGTCTTTCAGGTTAGCACCAGTGTAAACACCGGTAACTGGGTCAATAGAACCAGCACGGTCATTCTGGTTTTTGCCTTGATATTGCAGAGCAAAGTTCAGGCCATCAACCAGACCGAAGAAGTTGGTGTTACGATAAGTAGCCAGACCAGTAGAACGACCAGTCATGTAGTTATCAGAGTTAGAGATAGAGTCGCCACCGAACACTGGCAGCATGTCAGTCCATGCGTTGACGTCATAGATTACGCCGTAGTTACGGCCGTAGTCCAATGAACCGAACTCAGCAAATTTCAGACCAGCAAAGCCCAGACGGGTTTTGTTGCCTTTGTCGCCTTGAGATTCAGCGTGGTTAGCCTGAACGTTGTATTCCCACTGGCCGTAACCGGTCAGTTGGTCAGTAATTTGGGTTTCACCTTTGAAGCCGAAACGAACATAAGTTTCGTCGCCGTCTTGGCCAGCGTTGTCAGAGAACTGGTGACGCGCATCAACTTTACCGTACAGATCAAGTTTGTTGCCGTCTTTGTTGTAGATTTCTGCTGCATTAGCTGCGCCAGCTACTAACAATGCTGGGATTACTACTGCAAGAATATTGCGCTTCATCATTATTATTACCCTCATTGGTGTTATTCGGACACCTGCCACTGCCGCCAATAATTTTTTTGGAACTATTGTTGAGAGTTTGGTGTCGTCTGTGTCTGAACGCAGTGTTCCATTCACAGACCTGATAATCCACACCGAAAATGCTACCAATTACCTGAATGTGTTTCATTGAGATACTATGTGTTACTAAATGTAAATACTGGGGAACTTTGTGACTTAGATCGAACTTTAAAAAATGACAAAAGCCAGCTGAGCTGGCTTTTATTTATACAAATAAACATTTTTTTTCGAAATGACGAACTTAGAAGCTGGCATTTCTCGGCGTGCGTGGGAATGGGATGACATCCCGAACGTTTTGCACCCCTGTTACATAGGAGATCAATCGTTCAAATCCAAGGCCAAATCCTGAATGCGGTACCGTACCGTAGCGACGCAGATCACGATACCACCAATAATCTTCTTTATTGAGGCCCATCTCTTCCAGACGTGCGTCCAACACATCTAAGCGCTCTTCACGTTGTGAACCCCCGATGATTTCACCAATTCCCGGCGCTAATACATCCATCGCTGCAACGGTTTTGCCATCTTCGTTCATCCGCATATAGAAAGCTTTAATGTCTTTCGGGTAGTTTTTAACCACTACCGGTGCCTTAAAGTGTTTCTCAGCCAAATAACGCTCATGTTCAGAAGACAAATCTATGCCCCATGACACGTCATTTTCAAATTTCTGGCCCGATGCTAGCAAAATCTCGATAGCGTCGGTGTAATCAACCTGAGCAAAATCAGAGGTGACAAAACGTTGTAGGCGATCTACCGCGTCTTTATCTACCCGCTCAGCAAAGAACTTCATGTCATCAGCACGTTCATTGAGCACAGCCTGGAAAACATATTTCAGCATTTTCTCGGCCAATGCGGCGACGTCATCTAAAGAAGCAAATGCGACTTCAGGTTCAACCATCCAGAACTCCGCCAAATGACGGCTAGTGTTGGAGTTTTCTGCCCGGAAAGTGGGGCCGAAAGTGTAAACTTTGGACAATGCACTGGCGTAGGTTTCTCCATTCAACTGACCGGATACCGTCAGGAATGCTTCTTTACCGAAGAAATCCTCGCTGAAATCGACAGCTCCAGTATCCGTGCGTGGCAAGTTTTCCAGATCCAGCGTCGACACACGGAACATTTCACCAGCACCTTCGGTGTCTGATGCGGTGATCAGTGGGGTAGAAACCCAGAAGTAGCCGTTTTCATCGAAGAAACGGTGAATTGCCTGCGCTAAGGTATGGCGGACACGGGCAACAGCACCAATCAGGTTTGTACGTGGGCGTAAGTGAGCCACTTCGCGCAAGTATTCGATGCTGTGACGTTTTGCCGCCATCGGATAGGTATCGGGATCATCAACCCAGCCGACCACTTTGATAGCAGTTGCCTGAATTTCAAAGCTCTGGCCTTCACCTGGTGATGCCACCACTGTTCCAGTGACTTCTACTGAGCAGCCGGTAGTCAGATGCAGTACTTCATCCTGATAATTAGGCAAAGCATTATTCACGACGGCCTGTAACGGGTCAAAGCAGGAACCGTCATAAACGGCAACGAAGGAGATACCCGCTTTAGAATCTCTCCGGGTACGCACCCAACCGCGTACGGTGACTTCACTGTCAACCGCAGCACGGCCTTGCAGTACGTCGACTACAGGCACTACGCTCATAGATTTCTCTCTTTAATAGTTTTGATATAGAAATAGTTAACAACCCAACCAAATGGGGATGTTGCTATGTTACTTGCGGCAGTGCAGGACACAAGTAGAAATCACCAGATCAGTGCAACATTTCTGTCGTTATCCTTAATAAAGGCGGCACAAATCAGAGCTGGGTTTAATTGGGAAGTGGTTGTGAGGGGAAAACGGCTAAGTGAAGTGGCTCGCCGGGCTATATTAACGCCCCGACGAACCCTCATTATGCAGGCCGATACTAACTGGCCTTTTTGACTAACGGCAGGGCGAATGCTTCGCGTAACTCATCAACAAAAGCCGGGTCCTGACAGATAGTTTTACCCGGACTATCCGAGAGTTTTGCGACCGGCTTGTTGTTGCATTCAACCAGTTTAATGACAATGTTGAGCGGTTTAACGCCGGGAATATCACAAGTTAAACGGGTACCGATACCGAACACCAATTTAATTCGTTGATAGAAATGGCGATAGAGTGACAACGCTTTTTCCAGATCTAAATTATCTGAGAACACCAATGTTTTACTCATTGGGTCAATACCCAGCTTTTCATAATGGGCGATAGCTTTTTCACCCCATTCTACCGGGTCACCTGAGTCATGGCGCAATCCTTGATAGCGATTGGCGAATGTCTCATCAAAATCGCGCAAGAAGGCATCCATGGTAATACAGTCAGTCAGTGCGACACCAAGTTGATTTGGGTACTCATCTAACCAGACTTGAAGTGCCACGCGCTGACTATTGGCCAGTATCGGACTTATCTGCTGATGAGCCTGGAACCATTCATGGGCTTGAGTACCGACCGGAGCTAATGCCAGGTTGCGGGCTAAATCATAGTTGCTGGTACCTACAATATAGGGGAACTCATCTTTTAAGCTGCTGACAATAGCATGCTGTATATCGCGTGAAAAACGGCGACGGGTGCCAAAATCCATTAGCTTGAAATGACTAATATCGATATCCGCGCTGAGAATCTTAAACTGCTGAAGTTTGTTGCGCAGTTGCGTGACGGCCTCGGCTGTTGTGACACCGACTGACCGGCGCCGATGAACGATTTCACTGATCACCGCCAGCAAAGGGACTTCCCATAAAATCGTTTCGCACCATAAACCGGCAATCCGAATATCTAATTTACCGTCATTATTGGATACGGTGACCTGCTCAGGGTTAAAACGAAAATCCCGCAACCAATTGAGGTAATCATCTTGAAAGAAGGGTAACCCCGAGAGGTAGGTAAACTCATCATCGGTTAACGCTAATTGTTTCATTAGCGCTATCTGATGGCGGATTTCATCGGCATATTCGCCCAGCAACTCATCACCACGGCAGCGGAATTCAGCGGCAACGGTAATATGGCGATAGCGATGGAACACGGCTTGTTGCATATGGAGCTTATAAGCATCCGTATCAAGCAGTGAAGTCAAAATCGGTGAGGCGTCTTGGGTCATGGCGCTATACAGCATCCTCGTAGGAGCATTTTCCGCAGTCAGCATATCCCTTTGGTACTTGAAGTTGTCAGGGCTGCTTCGTTCACTCACCCGAATGACCTACTTATGTAAGCTCATCGTAATGCGTTCACTGGCCGCCGACCGGCAACACCAATTACTTTGGACATAATCTATAAAGTCGCAGGAGTATACCGGTATTATCCTGTTATTGAAGCCTCATCACACCATAAATGCTAATCACAGGTCTAGGATTAAACGTGCCATTATCAGTGAAACGGTTATTTTCTTTAGTGGTGTTGGCCCTTAAGGTCAGATTTTTAGCTGTTTAGCGAATAAAGGATAAATTGACTTATAAAATATAGGGTTATTAAATTGCACTACCGGGCAACAAAAGGTAAATCTTTGTTTCCTGTTAGTTATCAGAGGTCACCTTGGCAGCCTGGTGCGGGTATTTCCCCATCATTGAGATATCACAATCAACGCAGAGTAATGTGGGGAAATAGCAAACATCATACTATATGTTTAGACATCGACTTAGATAAGTGCGATCAGGGAAGATGGCCGTAGGGTAGACCCGATCCCGCTTGATTGCGGATATGGTCGATGAATTCTTGGCTAAGCGCTACAACATCATAGGCATAGGGTGGGACCCAGCCGATATCAGCGTCAAACCCACAATTGTTGAGTTCAGCAAGGCTATGGTTAAAAGTCGAGCTGTCATCATTAACTTTATCGCCGCCATTAAACGCCTTCATTACCCGACATTCAGCCGTAAGGTCATTAACCAAAAATATATTTTTCTCTGATAAAATACTAGACTGATAACCCAAGCCATAGCTGTATTCGTAGGGATATATAGGATCTGATTTATCTTGCTCAAATAAATTATTATAGAGATGTATGCTGCCGAAACGAACTCGAGGAGTACGCTGGATTATCCGCGTAAAGTAATTATTAAAGAATGTAACGTGCATGGTTCCTGCATCTTGCTCAGCATTACTATCGCTATGACCAATCAAAATAGTTTTGTCATGTAATTCAAAACGGCAGTGAGAAATCGTGACATAGTCAGAGCCGCGTTTAATATCTAACGCGCCATCATGCTGAACAAACTTCCAGCCATCCTTCTCGGTGTATTGATCAATCGTAAAACGGCCATCACTAAACGTGACATGGTCGATCCAGACATGGTGTGAATTAATGATATTTAAACCATCCCATTCAGCATTCCACCCATCACCTTCTTCAAACTGGGGATCGACATCTACTGGGTTCTCAATATAGATGTTATGAACGATAACATTACTGGCATCTTGGATAATGATTGAACCTTCGATAAATTTCGCATTCTCGGTGACACCAATTAACGTGGTATTGGCATTGAGATAAACAATACCACGCTGTTTCTGGTCTGCTTGGTCCTGATAAGGAAGACCTTCACTCACATCAATCAGACCATATACTTGAATTATCTTCGGCCGCTCTCCTGATTCCGATAATGCCCGTCTAAGTTCTGATACCGAAAAAACCAGATAAATATCATCACTGGTGGCTTCGCTGCCTCCGGTAGTTCCTCCGGCTTCAGCGGCCCAGCCTCCGACAGGAGAAATGTTTCTTGCAGCTTGATGAATGACACGTGAATTGATTCTGCTGGTCATAATAACTCCTTTTACATTTGAATATCTTAACAATCCTTCATTGAAATAGAACATAATTTTATTTTAAATAAAACGACGTCTCTGTTGTTTTTGTTAAATCGATAATATGTATTATGAAGTGTTGAATCTTCAGTGTGTTGAGCTTATTTTTTATTGTTATATGGAATGGATGGCTATTTTGCGTTAAAGAAAACGATGAGTTAGGGGGGCAACGACAAAAAGATCTGAATCTATGTTCAATCTTATTAATGTATGAAGGCCAATGTGCATGATGTCGGGTTTCGTCTGATGGTATTGGCATATTCTGCTGTCAGAAATGACGATACCGAGCAAATCAACGGATATTTTGCTCGCCAAATGCAAGAAGGAAAATGAGCTGCGAGGCGGCTCGAAAAAAGCACATTCAATGCGTTATCTGCCGTAATAGCACTCGCTCTCACCTAGGTTTTTTTTACAATTGTGATACATTAAAAAGCTATCTGAGTCTGAGGCTAATGGGCTGACAGCAATGTTCTGGTCGCCGTGATACTGGCCTTATACGACTATTAATACAGACCTGATAATCATATTCACTGATGACGTCAAAAGGGTTCCTATGACACAACAGCCGCAAGCTAAATACCGTCACGATTATAAATCGCCGGATTACACCATTACCGATATCGATTTGGACTTCGCACTGGATGCGCAAAAAACGACGGTAACGGCGGTCAGTAAAGTAAAACGTCAGGTAGCAGATGTGACGCCGTTGATTCTAAATGGTGAGGATCTCACGCTCGTCAGTATCAGTGTTGATGGGCAAGTTTGGCCTCATTATCAGCTACAGGATAACTCGCTGGTCATTGAGCAATTACCCGCACATTTCACACTGACAATCGTCAATGATATTCATCCTGCGACCAACAGTGCACTTGAGGGATTATATCTTTCCGGTGACGCGCTGTGCACCCAGTGTGAAGCTGAAGGTTTCCGCCATATTACTTACTATTTAGACCGTCCTGATGTTTTGGCCCGCTTTACGACCCGCATCGTGGCTGACAAATCTCGTTATCCTTATTTGCTTTCCAATGGTAACCCTGTGGGGCAGGGGGCACTGGAAGATGGTCGTCATTGGATAAAATGGCAAGATCCATTCCCTAAGCCTTGTTATCTGTTTGCTCTGGTTGCCGGTGATTTTGATGTCTTGCGCGATAAGTTCATTACCCGCTCCGGGCGTGAAGTCGCATTAGAGCTTTTTGTTGACCGCGGTAATTTAGATCGTGCCGACTGGGCGATGACGTCGTTGAAGAACTCCATGAAATGGGATGAGACTCGTTTTGGTCTGGAATACGATCTCGACATCTATATGATTGTCGCGGTTGATTTCTTCAATATGGGTGCGATGGAAAATAAAGGCCTGAATGTATTCAACTCTAAATATGTTCTGGCAAAAGCTGAAACAGCAACAGATAAAGATTATCTGAATATTGAAGCGGTTATCGGACATGAATATTTTCATAATTGGACAGGTAATCGAGTCACGTGCCGTGATTGGTTCCAGTTAAGCCTGAAAGAGGGCTTGACGGTATTCCGTGATCAAGAGTTCAGCTCTGATTTAGGTTCACGTTCAGTTAATCGAATTGAGAACGTACGCGTAATGCGTGCCGCACAGTTTGCCGAAGATGCCAGCCCAATGGCCCATGCTATTCGACCAGACAAAGTTATCGAGATGAACAACTTTTACACCCTTACCGTGTATGAGAAGGGTTCAGAAGTTATCCGCATGATGCATACCCTACTGGGTGAACAACAATTCCAGGCCGGTATGCAGCTCTATTTTGAACGCCATGATGGTAGTGCCGCAACGTGCGATGATTTTGTACAAGCAATGGAAGATGCATCGAATGTCGATCTCTCTTTATTCCGTCGCTGGTATAGCCAGTCCGGCACTCCGATTCTGACCATTCGTGATGACTATGATGCTGAGAAGCAGCAGTACCATCTGCACGTCAGCCAGAAAACCTTACCAACCGCTGACCAGCCGGAAAAACTGCCGCTGCATATTCCATTAGATATTGAACTATATGACAGTAACGGTAATGTGATTGCGCTACAGAAAAACGGCTTGCCCGTCCATCATGTCCTGAATGTGACGGAGTCTGAGCAGACATTTACCTTTGATAATGTTGAACATACGCCGATCCCCTCTTTGCTGCGCGAATTCTCCGCCCCAGTCAAACTGGATTATACCTACAGTGATCAGCAGCTCACTTTCCTGATGCAGCATGCGCGTAATGAATTCTCTCGTTGGGATGCTGCCCAGAGCTTGCTGGCAACCTATATCAAACTTAATGTTGCCAAGTATCAGCAGAAACAGCCGCTGAGTTTACCCACTCACGTTGCGGATGCTTTCCGGGCAGTATTACTCGATGAAAATCTTGATCCGGCTCTGGCAGCGCAGATCTTGACCTTACCGTCAGAAAATGAAATAGCAGAGCTGTTTACTACCATTGATCCGCTGGCGATCAGTGCGGTTCATGAGGCTATTACTCGTTGTTTGGCTCAGGCATTGTCTGATGAACTGTTAGCCGTATATGTTGCGAATATGACACCTGTGTATCGTATTGAACACAGTGATATTGCCAAGCGTGCATTGCGTAATACCTGCCTGAATTATCTGGCTTTTGCTGATGAAGATTTTGCTAACAAGCTGGTCTCGTCACAATACCACCAGGCGGATAATATGACTGATTCGCTGGCCGCATTGGCGGCGGCAGTCTCTGCACAATTACCTTGCCGTGATGAGTTGCTTACAGCCTTCGATATGCGTTGGAATCATGATGGTTTGGTTATGGATAAATGGTTTGCACTGCAAGCGACGAGTCCGGCGGCTGATGTTTTGACACAGGTGCGGGCTTTGCTTAAGCATCCGGCATTCAGTTTGAGCAATCCAAATCGCACTCGTGCGTTAGTCGGTAGTTTTGCTTCGGGTAATCCGGCGGCATTCCATGCCAGCGATGGCAGTGGTTATCAATTCCTAGTCGAAATTCTCAGTGATTTGAATACCCGTAACCCGCAGGTGGCTGCACGGCTGATTGAGCCGTTGATTCGCTTGAAACGTTATGATGCTGGCCGTCAGGCTCTAATGCGCCAGGCGCTGGAGCAACTTAAAACGCTAGATAATCTGTCCGGTGATTTATACGAGAAGATAACTAAAGCACTGGCCGCATAATGGCTGAATCAGCCAATAGCGCTGCCCACTAACGTTACCTTCACAGCACAGAGGGCAGCAATGCCCTCTTTTTTATGGTTCTTGACCTACAAATAGTTAACACCTTGTTATCAATATAGTTAAACAAAGAGATTCTTTGCGTGGCTTTACTGAGCAATCGTTTACTTTCCTGATAGATAAATTTACCATTCCCGCGTCTATCCATAGGTTGAAAGCCGGTCAGGAGATCACATGTACTACCCACTCGTCAAAAAAGCACTATTTCAGCTTGATCCAGAACGTGCCCATGAATTCACTTTCCGGCAGTTAAAACGTGTTACTGGCACACCACTCGAATTCCTGGTTCGCCAGTCGGTACCAACCAAACCAGTGAGCTGTATGGGATTGTCATTCAAAAATCCATTAGGTTTGGCGGCGGGGCTGGATAAAGACGGTGAGTGTATTGATGCGCTGGGCGCGATGGGGTTCGGTTTTATCGAAGTGGGTACGGTGACACCCCGGCCACAGTCAGGTAATGATAAGCCAAGGTTGTTTAGGATCGTTGAAGCTGAAGGCTTGATCAACCGGATGGGATTTAATAATCACGGAGTTGATAACTTAATTGAAAATGTCAAAAAATCACATTTTGGCGGAATATTAGGTATTAATATCGGGAAAAATAAAGACACCCCGGTAGAGCAAGGTAAAGAAGATTACTTGATTTGTATGGATAAAATTTATCCTTACGCGGGATATATTGCGATTAATATCTCCTCACCTAATACCCCAGGGTTACGATCTTTGCAGTATGGTGAAGCGTTAGATGATTTGTTGGCAGCAATTAAAAATAAACAAACTGAATTACATCAGCGCCATCATAAATATGTTCCTGTGGCAGTAAAGATCGCGCCGGATCTTACCGAGGAAGAGTTGATCCAAATAGCTGACAGTTTAGTTCGCCATAATATAGATGGCGTTATTGCCACTAATACAACGTTAGATCGCTCTCTCATTCAGGGATTAAATTATTGCGAACAAGCCGGTGGTTTAAGTGGCCGACCATTACAATTACGCAGCACGGAAGTCATTCGTCGCTTATCACAAGAGCTGCAAGGGCGTCTGCCAATTATCGGGGTAGGTGGAATTGATTCGGTTACTGCCGCTCGCGAAAAAATGGCGGCAGGTGCTTCATTGATTCAAATTTATTCCGGCTTTATCTTCCGTGGGCCTGGTTTGATTAAGAATATCATCACTCATATCTAATTATTTAACTTCATTACTGGCCGGGGGGTTTATTTCTTCCTCCGGCTCGTCTATATTTTACTCCGGTAGATTAAATATACAGCGAAAGCCCTATACCTAAATAATGTGAGTTACAGGTAGCCGGTAATCGAATAACAAAGTGGTCGTGAACTGATTTGAACGCGACTTATAGTGGTCTCGTAGAGGCGAGCTCCATGGATGGGCTGAGTAACGAGAGCCGCCAACGCACATGCTGTTTGAAGTATGATGCGGATATATGAAATTAATCCCATTTGATGGGCGAAGAACTCAGTTATTGAGTCAATGATGTTAGCAGCATGGCGGGAAGGAAAAATATGCGAATTAAACCAGATGATAAATGGCGTTGGTATTTTGATACCGAACACGACCGACTGATGTTGGATTTAGCTAATGGTATGATATTTCGCTCGCGTTTCCCGTCTAAAATGCTAACCCCAGATGCTTTCGATGAATCCGCATTCTGTGTCGACGATGCCGCTCTCTATTTTGAATTCGAAGATCAATGTCGCCAAATTAAATTGAGCCATGAACAACGTTCAGAATTAGTGTTAAATGCATTGGTCGCATTTCGTTTCCTAAAACCACTAATGCCTAAAAGTTGGTATTTTGTACAATACCCTAAAGCGCTGATGCCAAAAAATGGTGAGTTGGCGTTAGTTAAAGTATTGGATAGTGGTGAAGATGTTCGCTTGTTAGTGGTTGAGTCGGGTGATTCGGCAAGTTTGTGTTTATTAGCACAATCACAAGTGGTATTAGCTGGACGGCAGATGGTATTAGGTGATGCCATTAAGATAATGAATGACCGTTTGTTGCCCCTTATCATTGCAGAGGTTTATACCGCCCCAGCTTTCGACCGAGCGGTATAATTCCCCTTCATACCGCAGTAAAGTGGTTAGCTGCGTGCAGAGAGTAAGTTTATCGGGATTATCTTATTTACCGCTGAGGGTAATATCCCCTGTGGGAATACAGCTACAACAAAGAATAGTTCCGTCGTTGCCAATGGCACTCTGTTTTAAAGGTGCAACATCGCCATTCACTAATGTAATTCTACAACTGCCACATATCCCAGCCCGGCATGAATAAGGAATGCGGATATTTTGTTGTTCCAATTGTTCCAGCAATACCTGCTGATTATTACCATTAAAGCGAATGCCGTTATATTCAATCGATACCGCTTTGGATTGATCAAGTGGTGCCGCCAGGCTTTCAACTATGGCACCTGCACTGTATGGCCGAGGTGGTTTGGTTGACAGAATTTCTACTTCATCACCTATCCGAATAATACCGCTGTTCCTGGCCACCATATTCTGGCCAAAATCGATATCGCCATTTTCCGCAGTTCGGAATGTCTGTAGTGTTCGTAATGGCTCACCGGCTGGGTGTTTCCGCCCGCGTTCTACGCTGACGGTGGTTAATACACAACGGCTGCATGGCTTAACCAAATCAAAGGTGATATCTCCAACGCGAATCACCTGCCAACTGTCTTCGGCAAATGCACTGGCACCGGTTACGACTAAATTCGGGCGAAACTGTTCTAATTTAATACTGCCAGGGCAGCGTTGCTGTAGTTCTTTAAATGATGCTTCGTTAACGAGCAGGTAAGGGAAGCCATCAGCAAAAGACAGTGGAATCTCTGGCATCGGCTTCACCCTGCGGGTTAACTGTGCACCGAGCCAGCGTAATTGCACTTCACGCTGAAAATAGCCACTGAGCCAGTTGTTGATGGTCTCAGGGGCAATTAGCGCCGTAAAATGATTTCCCCAGACTTCCGTCGGTTCAGCATTGGCTAAAAAATCATTAAAGCGGATACTGGCACTCTCGCCATCGGGCGCCGTGAGATATAAACCGTCCGGCATTAATGCCGGGGTGAACAACACCATCTGCGGATTTTGGCGCGCAGTAATAAAAGTGCCATCCGGTTCGGTAATCATAAATACGCGGTCAAAGGCCAGCCCACTGCTGCTGACTTGAGCATGAGAAAGCTGCAAGCCGCGCATGGATTTCACCGGATGAACGTAGAGTCGGGAGAGGGTAATCACCATTGCCTCCGTGCGAGTATTAAATAAGAAGGAGCAACTTTATGACAAGCTGCTGGGATTAGCTATAATGCGCAACAATTTTCTTTTTGGTGATAGTGCGATATGAACTCTCTGTTTGCCAGCACGGCGCGTGGACTGGAAGAACTGTTAAAAAGCGAACTCGAAGCGCTGGGCGCTCACGACTGTAAAATAGTACAGGGTGGGGTACATTTTCAGGGTGACGATCGACTCATGTACCAAAGCCTGCTGTGGAGCCGCCTGGCTTCGCGCATCTTGTTACCGCTTAACGAATTTAAAGTTTACAGCGATTTGGACTTGTACCTCGGGGTGCAGGCGATCGACTGGCCGTCAATTTTTGGTGTGGATAAAACCTTTGCTGTGCACTTTAGCGGCGTGAATGATGAAATCCGCAACAGCCAGTACGGTGCATTGAAAGTAAAAGATGCCATTGTTGACAGCTTTACCCGTAAGTTGGAGCAGCGCCCAACGGTTGCCAAGCAGCAACCGGATATTCGGGTGAATGTTTTCCTACAACGGGATATGGCCAGTGTGGCATTGGATCTCAGTGGTGAAGGGCTGCATCAGCGCGGCTACCGTGATCTGACCGGTCAGGCTCCCCTGAAAGAAAACCTGGCAGCGGCAATTATCCAGCGTTCTGGCTGGCAGTCAGGTACACCGATGGTCGATCCGATGTGTGGTTCCGGTACATTGCTGATTGAAGCGGCAATGATAGCCTCTGATCGCGCCCCTGGTTTGCATCGCGCCCATTGGGGCTTTACCGCCTGGAGTGCCTTCAACGAAGTGCTATGGCGTGAATTGACCACCGAGGCGCAAGTGCGTGCCCGCAATGGTTTGCAGGAAACCACTTCTCGCTTCTTCGGTTCAGACATCGACAGACGAGTTATCGAAATGGCGCGTGCTAATGCCCGCCGCGCTGGGGTATCAGAGCTGATTAGCTTCAATGCCAATGATGTCAGTAAGTTAGTGAACCCCCTGCCGGAAGGGCCGGTAGGCACGGTTATCAGTAACCCGCCTTACGGTGAGCGGTTGGAAAGCGAGCCGGCATTGATTGCATTGCATAATATGCTCGGTCGCATCATGAAATCGGCATTTGGTGGCTGGCGTTTATCGCTGTTCAGTGCATCACCGGAATTGCTGAGTTGCCTGCAACTGCGGGCGGAACGTGAATTTAAAGCGAAAAATGGCCCGCTGGATTGCGTGCAGAAAAACTATCAGTTAGCGGCGAATCCACAGGGTGCTGCGGGTGTTCAGGTGGCAGAAGATTATGCCAACCGTCTACGTAAAAACGTGAAAAAGCTGGATAAGTGGGCCAAACAGCAGGGTATCGAATGCTACCGTCTGTATGATGCCGATTTGCCTGATTATAATGTGGCCGTCGATCGTTACGGCAGCAAAGTGGTGGTACAGGAATATGCGCCGCCGAAAACGATTGATGCGCAAAAGGCCCGCCAGCGCTTATTTGATGTGATTAATGCCACCCTTGCGGTACTGGATCTCCCATCCAATCAATTGGTATTAAAAACCCGTGAGCGCCAGAAGGGCAAAAACCAATACGAAAAGCTGGCACAAAAAGGTGAATTCCTGCTGGTGAGTGAATATAACGCCAAGCTATGGGTTAACCTGACCGATTACCTCGATACCGGTCTGTTCCTTGATCACCGTATCGCTCGCCAGATGCTAGGTAAAATGAGCCAGGGTAAAGACTTCCTTAACCTGTTTGCCTATACCGGTACGGCCAGTGTTCATGCCGGCTTGGGTGGTGCGCGCAGTACCACGACGGTTGATATGTCGCGTACCTATCTGGAGTGGGCCGAGAAGAATTTGCGGGTGAATGGCTTAACTGGCCAACAACACCGCTTGATTCAGGCTGATTGCCTTTCATGGCTCAGTAACACCGATGAGCAGTTCGATGTGATCTTCATTGATCCACCGACTTTCTCCAACTCCAAGCGTATGGAGACCACCTTTGATGTTCAGCGCGATCACTTAGTGCTGATGAAAGAACTTAAACGGTTACTGCGCCGTAAGGGAACAATCATGTTCTCGAACAATAAGCGCGGTTTCCAGATGGATTTGGACGGGATAAAGGCGTTAGGGCTGGAAGCGAAAGAGATAACAGCTCAGACACAATCAGAAGACTTTGCCCGTAATCGTCAAATCCACAACTGTTGGCTGGTCACCCACAGCCACGAGGAAAAGTAGAAACTATGTCGTTAATTAGCATGTCCGGTGCCTGGCTGTCGTTCAGCGATGCACCTTTATTGGATAATACTGAATTGCATATTGAGGCAAACGAGCGCGTTTGTCTGGTGGGCCGTAATGGCGCAGGTAAATCCACCTTATTGAAAATTTTGAGCAAAGAAGTCGCACTGGATGATGGCCGCATCATTTATGAGCAAGATTTGATTGTGGCGCGTCTGCAACAAGACCCACCACGCAATGTGGCCGGTACCGTGTTTGACTTTGTGGCTGAAGGCGTGCAAGAACAGGCTGAACATTTAAAAGCCTACCACGCAAGCTTGCATCAGGTTGAGTTAGACCCAAGTGAGAAGAACCTCAATCGTCTGGCGGCATTGCAGGAGATTCTGGACCATCAAGGTTTGTGGCAATTAGACAGCCGCATTCAGGAAGTGCTGGTTCAACTTGGTTTATCTGCTGATGCCGAACTTTCATCACTGTCAGGTGGTTGGTTGCGTAAAGCAGCACTAGGCCGTGCGCTGGTAAGCTCGCCGAAAGTGCTGCTGCTGGATGAACCGACCAACCATTTGGACATCGAAACCATTAATTGGCTGGAAGGCTTCCTGAAAGAATTCCAGGGCAGCATCGTGTTTATCTCTCATGACCGTTCCTTTATCCGCGCGATGGCGACCCGTATTGTCGACCTTGATCGTGGCAAATTGGTGTCATGGCCAGGGAATTACGAACTGTATCTTGCCAGCAAAGAAGAAGCACTGCGGGTTGAAGAGCTGCAAAACGCTGAATTTGACCGCAAACTGGCGCAGGAAGAAGTGTGGATACGCCAAGGTATCAAAGCGCGCCGCACCCGTAACGAGGGCCGTGTGCGCGCGCTGAAAGCGCTGCGCATGGAGCGTTCTGAACGCCGTGAAGTGATGGGCACAGCCAAGATGCAAGTCGAAGAGACTGTGCGTTCAGGCAAAATTGTCTTTGATCTGGAGAATGTTAACTATCAGATTGATGGCAAAGTATTAGTGAAAGATTTTACCGCACAAGTACAGCGTGGCGATAAAATCGCGCTGGTGGGCCCAAATGGTTGCGGTAAAACGACATTACTGAAACTGATGCTCGGTCAGCTTAAAGCGGACAGCGGCAAAGTACATTGTGGCACCAAGTTGGAAGTGGCTTATTTTGACCAGCATCGGGCAGAACTTGATCCCGAACGTACGGTGATGGATAACCTGGCAGAAGGTAAGCAAGAAGTGATGGTAA
Organism: Yersinia sp. 2541 StPb PI; assembly: GCF_052217145.1. Classification (NCBI taxonomy): domain Bacteria; kingdom Pseudomonadati; phylum Pseudomonadota; class Gammaproteobacteria; order Enterobacterales; family Yersiniaceae; genus Yersinia; species Yersinia sp. 2541 StPb PI. The sequence goes on from NZ_JAZGQB010000001.1 coordinate 1,798,207, forward strand.
ATGGCCGCTCGCGCCATGTACTCGGTTACCTGCAAGACTTCTTGTTCCACCCTAAACGCGCAATGACACCGGTGAAAGCGCTGTCTGGTGGTGAGCGTAATCGCCTGTTATTGGCTAAATTATTCCTTAAGCCTAGCAACTTACTGATTCTCGATGAACCGACCAACGATCTGGATGTGGAAACACTGGAGTTGTTGGAAGAGATGGTTGATAGCTATCAGGGCACAGTGCTGTTGGTAAGCCATGACCGTCAATTCGTTGATAACTCAGTGACTGAATGTTGGATCTTTGAAGGTAATGGCCAGATCAATAGTTTTGTTGGCGGCTATTATGACGCGCATCAGCAACGTGCTGAGGCAAAACCTATCCGTCAGGTAGCGGCTAAAGTTGAAGAAACCAAAACTGCGACACCGGTTAAGAGTAATGCTCCCGCCGCTAAGCGCCCGGGTAAGTTGAGCTATAACTTACAACGTGAGTTGGATCAGTTACCGCAACAGCTAGAAAAACTGGAAAATGAAATCAGTGAGTTACAGGCTGAAGTTGGTCACGCAGATTTTTTCTCCCGCCCGCATGAAGAGACACAACAGGTCTTGAAAGCATTAGCTGATGCTGAACAGGCGTTAGAAGTAGCATTTGGTCGTTGGGAAGAGCTGGAAGCTCAGAAAAACGGTTAAAAATGTGTAACCGCCGTTCTACCAGATGACGTGCAATACGATATTATGTCTATTGTTATAGTAAGTCTCTTGATAGAACGGTGTTCAACAATACCCAATAGATTTCAACGTGCAGGAAGGTAGCTTGCAGCGGCCTGATAGAGGCGAGAACCATGGATGGCGGAGTAACGGAACAGCCAACCATCTGCATGTTGAAAGATGAAGGGATATACAGGCCAGCCGTAAGGACATAGATATTGTATTCTGTTATTGAGCCTAAACACGGCGGGCAGTCAGGGAATGTCATCCTGTGCCGGCAGTGCGACATGTCAGTGGCCTTACCCTCCCTGCCTTATGGCACTAAAGCGGTATGTCCGCGTTGCAAAACCACACTGACTACCAGGTGGGATGAGCCACGCAAGCGCCCTGTGGGGTACGCGGTTAGCGCATTATTTATGCTATTACTGGCTAATATGTTTCCGTTCGTCAACATGCGTGTGGCCGGGATCACCAGCGAAATTACCTTACTCCAAATACCCAGAGTCATGGTGTCAGATAACTATGCCAGCATGGCAACGTTATTTATGGTACTGGTTCAGTTGATACCGGCATTCTGTATGGTAGCCATCATCCTGCTTTGCCTGCGGGTGCGGATGCCAGCCCACTTGAAAGCCGCAATAGCGAAAGCGTTATTCCAATTTAAAAGCTGGTGCATGGTTGAGATCTTCCTCGCCGGTGTGCTGGTGAGCTTTGTCAAACTGATGGCGTATGGCGACATCGGTATTGGCAGCAGTTTTATCCCCTATTGCCTATTTTGTCTGTTACAAGTCCGCGCCTTCCAATGTGTCGATCGTCATTGGATGTGGCAGGATATTGCCCCGGCTCCTGAACTGAAGCTCCCGTTGGTTGCGGGCCGTACTGGTTTGCGTCAGGGGTTGCGATCCTGTTCTTGTTGTACCGCAATTTTGCCGCAATCCCAGGTGCAATGCCCGCGCTGCCATACTCATGGCTATGTTCGTCGTCGCCATAGCTTGCAGTGGACAATGGCCCTATTGATCACCTCGATTCTGCTCTATATTCCGGCTAATTTGATGCCGATTATGATTACCGAAAGTTTGGGGAGTCAAATGGGTTCTACCATTATGGCGGGGGTCATTTTCTTGTGGAGCGAAGGTTCTTATCCGGTGGCGATGGTGATTTTTATCGCCAGTATCATGGTGCCATCGTTAAAAATGTTAGCGATTGCCTGGCTGTGTTGGGATGCAAAAGGTAAAGGTAATAGCGATACTGAACGGATGCATTTCATCTATGAAATCGTGGAATTTGTTGGCCGTTGGTCAATGATCGATGTCTTTGTTATTGCTGTGCTCTCTTCATTAGTCCGTATTGGGCAACTGATGAGTATTTATCCAGCGATTGGTGCACTGCTATTTGCCATGGTAGTGGTTCTGACAATGTTTGCTGCATTAACCTTTGATCCTCGTTTAACCTGGGATCGAATCAGTGAATCAACCCAAAAGGAGCCGCAAGGTGACGGACAATAATCCCAGCCAGAATGTGGCGGAAATTGAAAAAATCAAGCGATGGTCGCCGGTGTGGATCATCCCGATTGTCACTGTGCTGATTGGCGCATGGATTTTGTTTTATCATTTCAGCCACCAGGGGCCACAGGTGGTATTGACCACACTGAATGCCGAAGGTATTGAAGCAGGTAAAACAAAAATAAAAAGTCGTAGTGTGGATGTCGGTATCGTAGAGCAGGTCACGCTGAGTGAGGATCTGAACCATGTTATCGTGCAGGCACGGCTCAGCTCAGGCATGAATACCCTGTTACATGGCGATACCGTCTTCTGGGTGGTGAAGCCGCAGATTGGCCGTGAGGGTGTATCTGGCCTGGGAACACTACTTTCCGGTGCTTACATTGAGCTGCAACCGGGTAGCAAAGGTAAATCATTAAGTGAATTCACCTTATTGGATTCCCCACCGCTGGCCTCACCTGATGCTAAAGGGGTGCGTATCATTCTGGACAGCGAACAGGCTGGGCAGTTGAATGCTGGCGACCCGGTATTGTTCCGTGGCTACCGGGTCGGATCGGTAGAAACCAGCACCTTCGATGCCAAGTCACGCTTAATGCGTTATCAGTTATTTATTGGTGCGCCTTATGACAGTCTGGTCACCAGTAATGTCCGTTTCTGGAAGGACAGTGGTGTAGCGGTCGATCTATCATCACAAGGAATGCGAGTTGAAATGGCATCGCTGGCAACCCTTTTCAGTGGTGGCGTAAGTTTCGATGTGCCTGATGGTTTGGATCTGGGCAAACCGGTCACGGCAGATAAAGCTGAATTCAAACTGTTTGATAATCGCAGCAGCATTCAAAATTCTCTGTTCACTGAACATGAAGATTTCTTGTTGTTCTTCTCCGACTCTGTACGTGGTTTGCAGTCTGGTGCGCCGGTAGAGTTCCGTGGTATTCGTGTGGGTACTGTGGCCGATGTGCCGTTCTTCACCGAAGGTATGAGGCAGCGAGTTGATAATGATTTCCGTATTCCGGTGCTTATTCGCATTGAGCCAGGCCGTTTCCGCGATGATTTAGGCTCGGATACCAACTTTGCGCAAATATTGAAAACAGCCAAAGAACGCGGGCTACGTGCCTCATTGAAATCAGGTAACTTGCTGACGGGGGCGCTGTTTATTGATCTGGATTTCTACCCAGATGCCAAACCGTGGAAAGGGCCGTTGGAAGTGGCGGGCTATCCATTGCTGCCCACAGTCAGTGGTGGTTTAGCGCAAATTCAGCAGAAATTGATGCAAACACTGGATAAGATTAATAGTCTACCTCTGGATCCAATGGTGAATGAAGTCACGAAGACACTGGCTGAAAGTCAGAAAACGATGCGTGAAACTCAGAAAACCTTGGCGGCATTGACCGCAATCACCTCAAGCCCGGCGATGCAGGATCTCCCCAAAGATCTGCAAAAAACCCTGAATGAGTTGAATCGCAGCATGAAAGGCTTCCAGCCAGGTTCACCGGCCTACAACAAGATGGTGGGTGATATGCAACGGTTAGATCAGGTCTTGCGTGAATTACAGCCAGTATTGCGTACGCTGAATGAGAAGAGTAACGCGCTGGTATTTGAAGCGGCAGGAAGTCAGGATCCTCAGCCTAAGAAGGCCAAAAAATGATGAAATGGATGGCAGTTCTCGCAGCGCTGTTACTTAGCGCTTGCAGTAGCGAACCCGGCAAAACCTACTATCAGTTACCGGCACTCAGCGCACCTGCTACGGTCAGTAGTAGTGTTGCTTCAAGGCAATTATGGATTGAACATGTTGGTGTTGCTGATTATCTGGCTGCGACGGGAGTGGTATACCAAACCAATGATGTACAGTATGTCATTGCCAGCAACAACTTGTGGGCCAGTCCACTGGATCAACAGTTGCAGCAAACCTTGGTAACCAATCTGAGTAATGCGCTGCCGGGTTGGTTGGTCTCTTCACAACCACTGGATAGCGATCAGGATGTCCTCAATGTGACTGTAACCGGCTTCCATGGCCGCTATGATGGTCGCGCCGTCATTCGTGGTGTGTGGATACTGAAACATCAGGGACAGTTGATTAAGCAGCCATTCGATCTCGAGCTTAAACAGAGTGAAGACGGCTACGATGCTCTGATCCGAACCTTGGCGCAGGGCTGGCAGCAGGAAGCCAAGGTTATTGCTGCTCAGTTACAAAACGTTAAGTAATATTTTGTTCTAATTTAGTCTAATATCAGTCAAACCCTCTTTCGTTGCTAATGAAAAATTACTGCGAAAGAGGGTTTTTTGTTTAATATCAATATATTGCTTTCAGTTATCCCAAATCAATCACTTAGCAAATTCAGCGGACATAGCTCACAAATATGACATTGGCGTGAATTTTGCGCATTGCTTTTCTGTTTCCTAAGGTCTATCACTTAATTGTGACTGCACATAAAGTGGTCACTGTTTTCTTTCCACCAGACCGAAAGATGAGGGAAACGAGGCATGAAGAGACAGAAAAGAGATCGCCTGGAAAGGGCGTTGTCACGCGGGTATCAAGCAGGTATTTCAGGGCGTTCAAGGGAAATTTGTCCCTATCAAGCTTTAGACGCCAGATCGCATTGGTTAGGAGGTTGGCGACAAGCCATGGAGGACAGGGCTGTGACCGCTTAAGCGGCTCTCTGTCAGACTAAGGGATCACCTCCGCTTTATGCGCATATTGCGGAGGTTTTCATTTTTACTCTTCGTACTTGGTGCCGCAGCGTTGTTGGCTGCATTCGCTCACCCGAATCATTGACTAGTGTCAACTCATCGGGATTCACTCATTTGCCGCCTAGCTGCAACACCAATTACTTTGAGTAATACAGGTGGTACTTGTCGCTGCAGCATTGTTGGCTGCATTCGCTCACCCGAATCATTGACTAGTGTCAACTCATCGGGATTCACTCATTTGCCGCCTAGCTGCAACACCAATTACTTTGAGTAATACAGGTGGTACTTGTCGCTGCAGCATTGTTGGCTGCATTCACTCACCCGAATCATTGACTAGTGTCCAACTCATCGGGATTCACTCATTTGCCGCCTAGCTGCAACACCAATTACTTTGAGTAATACCGGTGGTACTTGTCGCTGCAGCATTGTTGTCTGAATTCGCTCACCCGAATCATTGACTGGCGTCAACTCATCGAGGTCTGACCAAATTATTCAGCCCAGCGTTTTAGCAAGATACTCGCGTTAACCCCGCCAAAACCGAAGCCATTTGACAGTGCATAGGTTATCTCATGGGGGAGAGCTTTACCTGCCACAATATTCAACCCCTTGGCCGCGGCATCCAGATTCTCCAAATTTAGAGTGGCAGGCACGATTTGATCACGCAGTGCCAGTACCGTGAAGATGGTTTCCAATCCGCCAGCCGCCCCCAGCAAATGCCCGGTGGCTGACTTGGTTGAGGTAATGGCTAAGGTATTACCTTCACCAAATAAGTGTTTAATCGCATTGATTTCGCCAAGATCCCCCACCGGAGTTGAGGTTGCATGCGCATTAAGATGCTGAACTTGTTCTGGCTTAATTTTAGCCTGACGCAATGCGATCTTCATTGCGCGATATGCGCCATCACCATCTTCAGCTCCAGAGGTCATATGGTAGGCATCAGCACTGGTACCGTAGCCGACAATCTCAGCTAACGGTTGTGCGCCACGGGCGAGAGCATGTTCCAATTCTTCAATAATCAGTAAACCGGCACCTTCCCCCATCACAAAACCATCGCGAGCACTGTCGAAGGGACGGGAGGCTTTCTCAGGTGTGCTATTAAAACCGGTTGATAGAGCACGAGCTGCAGCAAAACCAGCCAAACTGACCTTATCAATCGCGGCTTCAGCGCCACCACATAAGGCAACATCCGCTTCATCGTTGCGGATCATCCGCACCGCATCACCAATAGCTTGCACTCCCGCCGCACAAGCGGTGACGGGCGCGCCAATTGGCCCTTTAAAATGATGTTTAATAGAAACATGACCCGCAGCCAAATTCACCAAAAATGAAGGTATTGTGAAAGGGGAGAGGCGTTTTGGCCCGCGAGTGTCGGTGGTGCGTACGGCATGGGCAATTGCAGGGAAACCGCCAATACCAGAACCAATCACGGTAGCGGTACGTTCCTGTTTTTCTACATCGTCAGCATGCCAGTCGGCTTGGGTAATAGCTTCATCTGCCGCCGCCATCGCAAACGCAATGAAACGATCCATTTTCTTCTGATCTTTTGGCGCAACAGCTTTATCAGGATCAAAGCCTGCTTCTGAGTCTGCATCAAGTGTAGGCACTTGCCCACCAATCTTAGCTGACAAATCACCGACAATCTCATCCGGCAGAATACGGATGCCGGATTGCCCTGCCAGCAAACGTTGCCAAACAGTTTCGCTACCACAGCCTAACGGGGAAACCACACCCATACCTGTAATTACTACACGGCGCGTATTCATTGTTTTTCCTTTTGAGACTTAATTGAGTGAGACTGTTACCTGGTATCTATTGACTGTTTGCCATGCATCAGTGCCAACCGTTTATTAATTATATCGCTCTTGACGGAGCCTGCCGCAAGAGTGACATCTTGTGCACAAATAGGTTGCCCGGTATTTCTGTCCAGTAAGATAGTTTCTACCGGATTACCTGTACGGCGATCTGCGAGAACTACCGCAGGACCAAGTGGTGCAAAATGCTGATTACCCCACTGGAATAGTGCCGCCATCACTGGGAAAAAATCATTGCCACGCTCAGTCAGTAAATACTCATAGCGGGCAGGACGCGGATTATAGAGCCGCTTTTCAAGGATTCCACTTTCCACCAGATACTTTAGGCGGCGGGTGAGGATAGTGGGTGATAGCTGCAAACTTTGCTGAAATTCATCAAACCGCGTTAACCCCTGAAAGGCATCGCGGATGATTAATATGCTCCACCATTCGCCGACGCGTTCAAGAGAGCGGGCAACCGGGCAAGGCATGTCTTCAAGGCGGGTTCTTTGCATTCCATTCCTCACATCATTATTGTGGCTTTGGCTGAGCGTGGGCTGAAAATTAACATTCAACAGGTGACTACATTTATTGTAGTCACTTGGGTTAAAAAAAATGCCTCGTGGCATCATTATTATGGTGCAGGGGAGTAACTGCCCCTGCACAGGGATAACAGATATTAGAAAGTATTGGTGTCTTTAAACAGACCGACTTTCAAGTCGGTGGCAGTGTAAATCACTTTGCCATCAACCAAAACTTCACCGTCCGCGACACCCATAATTAATTTACGCATAATAACGCGTTTAAAATTAATACGATATGTTACTTTCTTGGCTTCAGGCAGTACCTGACCGGTGAATTTAACTTCACCGACACCCAGCGCGCGACCTTTGCCTTCGCCACCTAACCAGCCAAGATAGAACCCAACCAATTGCCACATAGCATCAAGGCCCAGGCAGCCTGGCATTACAGGATCACCGATAAAGTGGCAACCGAAGAACCATAGATCTGGATTGATATCCAGTTCCGCTTCCACATAACCTTTGCCATAGGTACCGCCGTCTTCTGTCATCTTGACGACACGGTCCATCATTAACATATTGCCTGCTGGCAATGGTGGTCCGCCAGCGCCAAACAGTTCGCCACGGCCTGATGCTTCAAGGTCTTCTTTTGTATAGGATTCGCGTTTATCTACCATGTTCTCAGTAAGCCTTATTTTAGTGAAGTGCGCAGAATAGCGTACACCTGTACGCTGAGCAAGTCCGATCAGCCCTGGTTGAACCAGTTTAGCCAGCGTAATGGCCAAGGCCAACGGTGTCTGTCCTGCGGATTAACCTGTGAGATTCGCTCTTGAATTATACCTAACAGGCTTGGTTGCTGCTCGTCGGCATACACCATGCCTGTCAATAACGGCAGTGCTTCAGCGGCGCTATCAACCGCCCAGAGATGGAACTGACCATTTTGTACCGCCTCAATCACTGCCTGATTCAGGCATAAATGACGGACATTGGTCGTCGGTAGAATCACCCCTTGAGTGCCCGTCAACCCGCGACGCTGACAAGCTTCGAAGAAGCCTTCGATCTTTTCATTTACGCCGCCAATAGGCTGCACATTACCAAACTGATCAACAGAGCCTGTGACCGCAATTTGCTGGTTGATCGGCTGCTGCGAAAGGGCACTGATCAAGGCGCAAAGCTCGGCCAGTGATGCGCTATCACCATCGACCTCACCATAGGATTGCTCAAAAACAATCGAAGCCGAGAAGGGTAGCGGCTGATCAAGTTCCAATTCTGAGATCAAGAATGCTTGCATAATCATCATGCCTTTAGCATGTAGATTACCGCCCAGTTCCGCTTTACGTTCAACGTCAACAAACTCGCCATCACCCAAGTGAACCACACAACTGATACGTGCAGGTTCGCCAAAAGCATAAGGGTGACCTGGGTATTCCAGTACCGACAAACCATTAATCTGACCGACGACTAACCCTTCGGTATCAACCAAAATTTGCCCTAGTTCAATCTCATCTTGCATCCGCTCAGCAAGATAACTATTGCGCCAATCACGGGCATTCAAGGCAATGTCCAGCGCATTGGCTGTAATTGACTCTTCTTCAGCATACAGCGCTGCTTCTGCCAACTGGCCAGTTAGCCATACTGGGCACAGCGGCAGACTGCCCTGATCACCGCTGTAGCGCACTGCCTGACGAAACAGAACTGGCCAGGCATCGGCAGATAAAGATGGCAACTGCTTTTCCTGCAATAACGCATTGATATAGCCACACCATAGGGTCATGCCATCGATATCGACCAGCGGCAGCTCGACTTCGAACTCGCCATAGATAGCCAATTCACCTAACTCGGGTTCCATATCGTGGAAATCGCCAAGGCCCAGACGGTCGCCAACGAGAATCAGGCGCAGATCCAGTGGCATCGAGGGAATGTGTACTGGCAGAGGGCGAGTTTCATCAGGTGACAACCAATCGAAGCGCTGCTGGACAATCATCTGTTTCAGACGCAGCCACATCAGTGGTTGAGCTTGTAATGCCCGTACTGACAGGATCAATATGCCGCCATTAGCCTGATGAACCAAGCCGGGTTGCAGACTGATTTGATCTTTATGCCATCTAACACAACCAAACAGTTGTTCTGGTTCTATCCATTCCTGATAGAGACAGCGTGAATGTGCCGCAAAAGGCTCGTCACCACGTTGTGCCGGCTGCCAGGTCACTAGATTGGTATCAATCTGATAATCGCCACCAAACACGGCAGAGGCTTCAGGTTGCAGCTCTTTAACTGCCTGCGCGATCAATGCCAGATACTCAGTACTCTCCTGTGCTTTAATCAGCATAAAACGCGGTTGAGATTGTGGATGACAAAATAGCGTCATGCCATTCTCTAACCGGGGCTGAATCGCCGAGAAAGAAACCGGCTCCAACTGGGAGGCAGTAGTAAATAACGCTTCATAGGGCGTTGCGTTCGGCAGCATTGACTGCCATTCAAGTCGGTTATTGGTCAAAGTAATAGATGCAATCGTCAAAAAGGGAAAGGGCGATTATACAAGAATAAAGCAGGCTGCATATACGTAGAGTGGCAGTTGGTAGCAAGGAGTAAGACATCGGCAGTATTCCGTACAAAAAACAAACTAATCATAGGCTTTTAGTAGGGTGAAATTCTGCGTAAAACTGTTATGCTTGACTTAAGTTACACGGTCACTAAAGAGCTCACGATGAAATATCAACAACTGGAAAATCTGGAAAGTGGTTGGAAATGGGCGTATTTGGTAAAAAAACACCGTGAAGGTGAAGCCATTACCCGCCACATTGAAAACAGTGCAGCTACAGACGCAGTAGAGCAATTGATGAAACTGGAAAGTGAACCAGTAAAGGTGCTGGAGTGGATTGACACTCATATGAACGTACAACTGGCGACGCGGATGAAGCAGACTATCCGCGCCAGACGTAAGCGCCATTTTAATGCTGAGCATCAGCATACGCGCAAAAAGTCGATCGATCTGGAATTTCTGGTTTGGCAGCGTTTGGCAGCTCTAGCCCGGCGCCGTGGCAATACTCTGTCAGATACAGTGGTGCAGTTAATTGAAGATGCTGAGCGTAAAGAGAAATATGCCAACCAGATGTCATCTTTGAAACAGGACTTACAGGATATTCTCGGTAAAGAGATTTAACCTGTCTTGGTATGAATTAGATAAAAGTTGATATTGATATAGAGCCATTAAGAAAAGAGATGTGGCTTGGTTTGTTATCATTGATGATAAAAAAAACCCCGCAATGCGGGGTTTTTTACGAAAGGAGTAAACTTAAGCCTGTGGCTGAGTTACAACTTCTTTGTAGCCTTTAACTTCGATCTCTACGCGACGATCTGGTGCCAGGCAATTGATCAGAGCAGCACGTGGTTTCACGTTGTCACAGGTGTTACCAGTAACTGGGTTTGCTTGACCTTCACCGCGAGCGGTGATTTTGTCAGCAGGGATACCTTTAGAAACCAGGTAATCACGCACGCTGTCAGCACGACGCTGAGACAGAACTAAGTTCGGTGCTGGTTGACCGATACGGTCAGCGAAGCCCAGAACAACTACAGAACCGTCTTTAGGATCGATAGAGCTCAGTTGTGCATACAGTTGGTCCAGAGCTTGCTGGCCTTCTGGTTTCAGAGTTGCTTTGTTGAAAGCGAACAGCACGTCAGATTTCAGTGTGAAACGCTTAGTGTCAACAACTGGAGCTGGAGCTGGAGCTGGAGCAACTACTGGCGCTACTGCATCTTCCTGACCGAAACGGTAAGAAACACCCAGGCTCAGCATGCCATTGTCTGGACGAGCACCAACGGTAGCTTTATCACCGATGTTGCTAACCCATTGGTATTCCATACGGGTTGCCCAGTTTTTGGTCCATGCATATTCTGCACCCAGCGCTACCAGTGGAGAAACACCGGTGTCATGGTTGCTAGCACGGCTATCAGTAGGAGCATCGTAAGCGCTAGAATCTACGCGCCAAACCAGACCACCCAGACGGGTGTACAGGTCCAAGTCCTGAGCAATTGGGTAGCTCAGTTTAGCAGCCAGCTGTACGCCTTGTGCTTTGAATGCGCCGTTATTTACGTCGCCTTTGTAAGGCATACGGCCAAGCCAGTCGTATCCCATTTCAAAGCCCAGGTATTGGTTTGCTTGGTAACCCAAGAACGCACCAGCACCCAGTTGGTCTTTATGGGTAGGACCGTCGTTGCCAACGTTGCCATAGATACCGCCAGTGCCAGTATCTTGATACTGGGACCAACCCAGTTTACCACCGGTGTACCAGGTGTTATCTTTCGGTGCGGCTTGCGCTACTGTAGCGAAACCAGCCAGTGCCACTGCTAATGCGATAGCTGTCTTTTTCATTTTACGCCTCGTTATCATCCAAATAGGCAATGAGCTTTAAAAAGCTAAGCCCTTGGTTAAAATTCTTCGCCAAGGTTTTAACGCTCCCGTTAATCACGCTGCCAGTATAATTTGGCGTTTTAGAGCAACCTTGGCGATGTAAAGTCTACAACGTGGCGAGAAAGTTACAAGTGTGATGTGATAAACCGCCTGAAAAAAAAGCGAAATAGTGCATTATCTTTAACGATTTAGCGGTAAAAACCCGCGTTTTCTAGACGTTATTTTCTGCTGCAAGCCGCATTCCGACTCGCTTTATGCCGGTTTTACAGGAGTAAGCGCTAAATATTGTAATAATTCATGGGATAAATCCTAAATTTACTTAATGATACAAAGAAGAATGAATTTTTAACGTTGCGCACTGTCCTTGGTTCAGTTTTATGTCATTCAACGGACGCATAACAAACCCATAAGCATTCCCTAACTTTGCTGCCAAACGTAATCTGATTCGATCATTTTCTGACAACTCCGGTAGCCAACCAAGAACGACACTGTAATTTCCCGTCAATAATGCCTTCTCCATTGCATCAACAGTCGACAATGGATTGATTTGCCGTAACTGAACGACTTTATCTATTGGTAAGCCTGAATGCTGTAACCATAAACGACTTAATTTCTGTTGTGGGGCCAGCCATAAAAGCCACCGAGACTGCTTACCAAGTTGTTGCAATAAAGGAAGCAATAACTGAGTTACCGCAGGCTGGTTTTCACTGTACACAAGTTCACTGATAAGGCCACTATCTGTTGGAGCATCAATTCTTTCCGGTGTTTCACGGCTAATAAGAGAATGATAATTAGCATTATAAGGTTTTAGTGATTGAGTACGCATTATGAACCTCGCCTGTAGTGTGCTGTATGCATATACAGTAGTCACTGTTTGTTCGAAGATCAACTAAATTTTTACAAGACGCTTCGCATAATTGTGATGTAAATCCGTGCAAATTCATTTTGTGTTTGGCTAGGTAATCCATATTGCGTATTTTTTAATTGGTTGTTCCTCTTACACTTATTGCAACTGGATAGGGACGTTGGATTGGATTTTTACTAAAGGAGTAGTTATGGAAAACGCATCAGAAAACAAAATCATGCAAGCACAGGATCGTTTCGATTTTTTAGGCAAGATCACAGTTCGTTCGCAATTTGGCGGCTATGGCCTATTGGCGAACGGCATTATGTTTGCGGTGATTTCGGACGGCGAACTGTATTTACGCGCTAATAATAAGATAGAAACGCTATTCCGCAGTCGGGGGATGAGTAACTTTGTCTACGCTAAACGCGGGTTACCGGTATTGCTGCGTTATTATTGGGTAGACTCTGCATTATGGAGTGATGAGTGCACACTGAGTCATTTTGCTACACGCGCTTATCAAGGGGCGAAAGCTGAGATTTTAAGCAAAAAAGGGTCAACAGTTCGTCTGAAAGATTTGCCGAATCTCAGTGCCAGCCTTGAACGACTATTGTGGAAAGCCGGCATCAAGAATGCGGCGGAACTGCGGCGTGAAGGGGCCAAATGCTGTTATCTGAAGTTACGTGCATTAAGGCGCTCACTCGGGGTTAATGTATTATTGGCGCTTGCTGGGGCGATAAGTGGCCACCATTATGCTGTGCTGCCTTTATTGATGCGTAGTGAACTTATTGAATGGTTTGAGATACACATCCGTTCGCCCAACATTACGCAGTTTGAAACAGCATAGCGGGGCCATCGGGAATGGCCCCAATCTTAATTAGTCTGGCTGATGTGCCTATTCAGTTCACTGAGTTCAGGTAACAGTTCAAGCAATAAACCTATTTGTTGTAAAACCAATTGGTCTTTGCTCTCCGGCTCAGGATTACAGTTCTGTAGCCGGGTAGATAAGCTGGCTAGCACCTGGGCCATTTTCGCGCTGTCAGGCTGCTCTTGCTCAAGTGTACCCTCGACATAACAAATCGCATCATTAAGCAGATTCAGGGTGGCGGTGTTGCTCAGTTTCTCTCGATGAGCACCCAGCGCGGATATATAGCTCAGCATCGTGTGATTCAGACAGAGCAATCGGAATGCTGCCTCCTGAGTTTCTTTGTCATTTTTGGGTTCGGCAGACATATTTGAGATCACTGAGGCTAACTCCGCGTCGCAATTATGTGCATCACGGCGGGCTATACGGTAGGGCAGGCTATTATCTTTGCCTTGATAGTATTGCACCAGAATTGCATCCAAATAGCGGCAGTTGGCATTCAGCGTTTTATGAACCACCGCAGGGAGGTGGCGGAACTTCCAATCCGGCCAGATAAAACTCACCGCTACCCAGGCGATGGCACAGCCTAGCAGGGTATCAAATACCCGAGGTGCGGCAACCTCAAATCCTTCCCCTAATAGGTTAAAACAGAGCAAAACCAGCAGGGTAATAAACATCGTTGCATGAGCATACTGAACATTACGGAAAGCAAAAAATAGCACCCCGGTAATGACAATAAGGATGAGTTGCCCCTCAATGGAAGGCACAAAATACAGGATAGGCAAACCAATAAGAATACCCGCTAGCGTGCCAATTATACGCAATGCAAGGCGGCGGCGCGTCGCATTATAGTTAGGTTGGCAGACAAAAAGACTGGTCAGTAGGATCCAATAGCCGTGGCGCATGCCTGTTAGTTGAATAAACGCATAACCGAGACATAGCACCACTGACATGCGAACTGCGTGGCGAAATAGTGCAGATTGTGGGGTGAGATGGCGGCTGATACGCAGCTTGATATCACTCCATCCGGTAATGTGGTCGTCAGACAAACGGCTCTCGGGCTGAGGGCCTTCGGCTAATACTTGTTCGGATTCAATTCCCGCCAATTGGGCATCAATAGCCCGTAAATTTCTCAGTAAGTGGGAAAGGGCTTTAACTTGCGGGATATTCTCGTTTTGCGCGAGTTCTCTGGCCAGTGCCGCATCTAAAAACGTAAAGGCTCGCTCGAAGCGAGGATCATGCTGATACTTTTGTCTCATCAGAATGGATTGCGAAAGTTGCAGGCAGGCTCTGGCTTGCATACTCAGTAAGCGCTGAAAGCGGAATAGCACGTCGCTGTAACGGAATTTCTCTCGTAGAACCTGATATTGGACATGTGACGAGCTGGCGCGTTCATGAATATCTTGTGCGACAAAATAGTAGTGAAGTGTCCGTCTGGTCCCACGCTGGCCCCGATCACCTTTCAAGCGAGTCACCAGTGAGGCTTTGGCCTGATTTAAGGTTGATACCAGTGTGCCGTTGGCCATCGCCACATCAATAAGAGGCTGGTCGACATCAGATTCGATATCAGGATCGAAGAGATTAGCTTTTGCTTCCAAATAGTGAGCAAGCTGCTGGTAGCAACGAGCTAGATTATCCTGCAAGGGGCGGATAGGGAAAATAAGGTGTCCGCACAAGGTCAGTACGTTATACCAAACAGCTCCGAGCAGCAGCAGTAGCGGCTGTTGGTACCAGATATGGTACATCGAGGTACCCAACATGGTGTAGATAGCAATTAGCAATGCGCCAAAGGCAATGGTTGCATAGCGTTGCCCCAAAGCCCCCAGCAGAATAAAACCACAGGTTGAAAAGGTCAGACCGAGGGCAAAAAACCAGGGATAAGGAAATAACAACTCTATCGATGCGGAGGCGACAAAAAAACAGATCAGCGTAATGAATAAATTGCGTAATCGCCCTGTCAGGCGGTCATCAAGATCAGTAAGTGCTGCCGCGACGACACCGAGTGTTAACGGAATTGTCAGTTTGGGCTGACCAATCCACCACGGAACCGCCGTTACTCCCGCCAACGCGATAAAAATACGGGCATGATAAAGCAGGCTACTATTGTAGACATAACGGCGTAAACCAGTGACGAAAGTGAGCACAAAAAACCTCTAAAACTGAAAATTCAGCGTTGCTGATATTGGCGTTGAGCGTTAGCCATTCTCGCTTGCTGTGCCATTTCGACTGAAACGACACGGCGGCCCACGGGCCACAAAGCAATAGCAGCAATTTTAAAATTGGCAATACCGACCGGGATACCAATGATGGTTATGCATTGCACAATCCCTGTGGCGATATGGGATAAACACAGCCACCAACCAAATAAAATGAACCAGACAATATTCAGTAACGAGCCGCCTGCAGTTATCAGAGCATTACTTTTTTCTGGGTATAATTCATTGACATGGATCGCCTCATTGCCATAAGGAAGAAATGATAATTTGGTAATTTCCCAGCAAGAGCGCGTTAATGGTAAGGTAAAAATCAGAACGACACTGACGACTGTGGCGAATAGCCAGCCCAGTGTGGTGAAGAAACCACCTAAAACAAAATTAAGAATATTCAGTACAGTACGCATAGTGATTTATCTGCCTAGCTGAATAAAAAAACCGCAACGCGGATGAGTGATAACAAACGCTAACCATTCTATATGAATAGGGCGGGTTAGTTTCCGTTGTCAACTATCGGATACCTGTTGTTTAAACTCAATTATTTTATTTACACTCCATTGTGTTATTTCAATTCACTTAATACGAGTAATGGCGCGCAGATATGGAACTTAAAGCGACATCTTTTGGCAAGCATTTGGCTCAGCACCCTTACAACCGGGTGCGCTTGCTCAATGCTGGCATCGAAGTATGCGGTGATAAACATCAGTACCTAATTCCTTTTAACCAGTTGGTTAACATTGAATGTAAGCGCGGTATTGTCTGGGGCGAACTGGAATTTGAATTGCCAGACCAACAAGTTGTCCGTTTACATGGCACCGAATGGCAGGAAACTCAACGTTTCTATCAACATTTACTGGGCATCTGGCAGCAATGGAGTGAAGAGATGAGCTTGGTTTGTGTTGAGGTTTTACATAAACAAGTGGAATCAATCAAGCGGATTGAGCAACAGGATAAATGGTTTAAACGCAGTGAGTTAGGACAGGTGCAGCACTCTATTCGCGAGGCTTTCGCCTCATTGCCAATACCGGTGCAGCGGTTGAACGAATTTGAGACCTGTCGTGCAGATTATGAGATCTGTTTGCGCTGGTTGCAGCAAGGTAGTCGCAGTGTAGAACGCCGGAATCAGCAATGGACCAACCGAATGTTGGAAGAGCATCAAGATTTCTTCCAAAGTGTAGAAACCTCCCCTCTGAATGAATCGCAAAGCCGGGCGGTGGTTAATGGCGAAGACTCGGTATTAGTTCTGGCAGGTGCCGGCAGTGGTAAAACATCGGTGCTGGTAGCCCGTGCCGGTTGGTTGTTACGCCGTAATGAAGCATTACCGGAGCAGATTTTACTGCTCGCATTTGGCCGTCAGGCGGCTGATGAGATGAATCATCGCATTAAGCAACGGTTAGCTGTGGATGATATTCAGGCTAAAACCTTCCATGCACTGGCATTGCAGATTATCCAGCAAGGCAGCCGTAAAACACCACTAATCAGTAAATTAGAATCAGACAGCCAGGCCAGAAGATCGTTATTGATTAAGAATTGGCAACAGCAGTGTAGTGAGAAAAAAGCGCAGGCAAAAGGGTGGCGTGAATGGCTAACTGATGAGCTTGAGTGGGAGGTTGATGAGGGTGAGTTTTGGCAAGATAAACGTTTAGCAGCCAGATTGGCGGGGCGGCTGGAGCGTTGGGTAGGGCTGATGCGAATGCACGGTGGTAGTCAAGCCGAAATGATTGAGCAGGCCGATGAAGAAGTGCGTGATCTCTTCCAGAAACGTATACGGTTAATGGCACCGTTATTGAAAGCGTGGAAAACGGCGTTGAAAGAAGAAGGTGCGGTTGATTTCTCCGGCTTGATTCATCAGGCAGTTAACTTACTGGATAAAGGGCGTTTTGTTAGTCCGTGGAAGCATATTTTGGTGGATGAGTTTCAGGATATCTCACCGCAACGCGCTATGCTGCTGGCAGCACTGCGCAAACAAAATAAGCAAACCTGTTTATTTGCGGTGGGTGATGATTGGCAGGCGATTTATCGGTTTAGTGGCGCGCAGCTCTCGCTCACTACAGCTTTTAGCCAGTACTTCGGTGAAGGGGCTGAATGTGCCTTGGATACCATTTACCGCTTTAATGATAGGATCGGTGAAATTGCGAACCGGTTTATTCAGCAAAACCCACATCAATTGAAAAAGCCACTTAACAGCTTGAGTAAAGGTAACAAAAAGTCAGTCATCATTTTACCGGACCAACAGCTTGACACCTTGCTGGATAAATTAAGCGGTTTTGTTAAGGATGATGAGCGCATTTTGATTTTGGCCCGCTATCACCATTTACGGCCTGAGATTTTGCAAAAAGCGGCAACTCGCTGGCCAAAACTGACGATTGATTTTATGACTATTCATGCCAGTAAAGGGCAGCAAGCCGACTATGTGATTATTGCAGGGCTGCATGAAGGTAATGATGGTTTTCCGGCAGTAGCGCGGGAATCAATTGTGGAAGATGTGCTGTTACCGGCACCGGAAGATTTCCCAGATGCGGAGGAGCGGCGTTTATTATATGTCGCAATGACTCGTGCGAAGCACCAGGTCTGGTTACTGCAAGATACAGCAAAACCCTCTATTTTTGTTAAGCAACTTAGCGAGTTAGGTGTTCCTGTTCAGCGTAAACCTTAACGGAGCTATCGCATACATTACGCCCGGTGGTTGTGGCACCGGGCGTAATGCTTATTGCAGTCGCTGTTTTAAGTAATGATCATAATCAGGGATTGCGATGGTAACTTCGCTGCTAAACAAGTTAGAACCAATTAAGAAGTCTGCGGTCGAGCGGTTGGTGGCGACAGGTATATTCCAGACTGTTGCCAGACGTAGTAGGGCTTTCACATCGGGATCATGCGGCACAGCATTCAGTGGGTCCCAGAAGAAAATCAAAATATCGATTTTTTTCTCTGATATCAGCGCACCCACTTCTTGATCTCCCCCCATCGGACCACTTAGTAAACAGTTAACGTCAATGCCGGTGGCTTTTTGTACCAGGTTTCCGGTGGTACCTGTGGCATAAAGTTCGTGCTGGGACAGCAGTTGTTTATTTTCCATAACCCATTCGAGCAGCGATTTTTTGCAGTGATCGTGGGAAACAAGGGCAATATGCTTGCGTACCGCAATAGTGCGGGTAGTCAGTTCCATCAAGATATCCTTCAATAAATGCTAGCGGTTTGCTAACAGATTACTGAAACGGAGATTTTGTGCATAGCGGTAACGCAAAGAAATGCGAGGAAACAAGCATAACCTGATGTTTAAGAACCGCCTTATCGTAAACGGATCATTTGCCCGGTTGCTTTTTAGCCCAGAGTAGGAAGCGTTGTTGAGTTTCGGCGTTGGCTTGCAGGAACCAATATTGCAGCATCTGTTCGGCAACATTTTCCCCTTGCAGGCTGGTGGTATTCTGCGCGGTATTTGTCCCTGCCACGGCAATAGTGGTCCCCGGCACCGCACTCACAGTTGACGGTGGAATGGTGGCAAAAGAGGGAACTGAAGCACTAAATTGGCCAACATTATAACTGGCCATTGCAGTTTCAAGTGTGCTGGCAGTGTTGAGATTGTCCTGATGTAATACATCGTGGCGCACAGATAATGGGCGGCCATTATCTCCAATAAGCTGATATACCGGGTTTTTAGAAAACTTATGCCCATCTCGTTCGGTATCAATGACCGGTAATTTTATGGCGACTGAACGAACATTGCGGGTATTAAACACCACCACTAATGGCGGAGAGGCATACAACACTTTCGGATCGGCTGGCAGTGGTTTAGCCACTTTGAACAGAATTTGATGCTGACCGCTGTTTAATTCCAAGCTATCGGCTCCTTTTAGCAAGGATCCTGACATATTTTTCCCATCGACCACCAACAGGTCAATTTCCGGCGCGAGTTTTAAGGTCGTGGCGATAGCTGAAGCACTACAGCAAACGGCCAAAATCCCTACGACCACCAGACCAAATTTCATGTGCTGCTCCTGAGGGTGATATCCGCGTACATTGTCAGACAGGCTAGATTATGTGTCAAAGTCTTTCCGTTCGCCCACATTTATTTACTTTTTGAAATGATCAGTATAAATATAACGTTTTTATCCTGATGAATTATAAGGATAAAGCCGGCACTCTAACAGTAATTACTGCGACATCTCTTAAACCAAATCAATCTGACCGCATTTATGATCCATTTTCCCCATGATGTACACTTAGAGGATCGCCTAATATTGGTAGTATCCCTCCGGGTGCACATGGATTGGGATATTCTTTTAGCGCATCAGAGGAACTGAAAAATGCACGATAAAGATATTGCTGACATTCTCCAACAGGTAAAAACAATTGCATTAGTCGGGGCGAGTGATAACCCATCGCGGCCAAGTTATGGTGTTATGGCTTATCTGCTACAGCAGGGGTATCAAGTCACGCCTGTTAGCCCTAAATTGGCGGGGAAATCATTATTGGGTCAGCAGGCATATGCAGAACTGGCGGATATTCCTCATGCTATCGATATGGTGGATGTTTTCCGTAATGCCGAGGCTGCATACGGCGTTGCGCAAGATGCTATTGCTATCGGCGCCAAGGTTCTGTGGTTACAAATTGGTGTTATTAATGAGTTGGCGGCTACCTTGGCGGCAGATGCGGGAATAAAGGTGGTGATGGACCGTTGTCCGAAGATTGAAATACCGCGCCTGGGATTAGAAAAACAGTGATACGCGACGTTGCTAATTTTGGCGATAAAAAACCCGGTACTAAGCGCCGGGTTTTATCGATAAATCTCAAGATTTAGTTGCGTAGACGCGGAGCCTGTAGCTGATGGCGGATGGACGCCGCCAGTTCATCCAATGAAGGTTGCTCTGGGTGAGCATCCATATCTTCATAGGTTAGTTGCGCTTCAGCTAGATAGGTGTGTATCGGTTGCCCCTCATCATCCTCAATAACCACGTGATACCAAGGTGACGAACGCAACATAGCGTTGTTTGCAACCTCATCAGGTTCCGGTGGCTCGAGAGAATATTCAGGATCGATATCAATCACTACACCCAAATAGCCGTGTAGGCTGTGGCGGACCTGCTGCCCAATACCAAATTTGCTGGCAATCATGATAACCTCCTGAGAAACATTACTCTGCCTTCTATATGAGGGCAGTGTAGGGCATTTCAAGTCATACTATCCGGCACGCGAACCCTTTCAGGTACAGACCTTCTGGATATGTCGCGATAACCGGGTGATCCGCTGCCTGACGGAACTGTTCTATAAATTGTATATCATGCCCTGCATCTAACGCAGCATCGGCCAAAATTTTCTGGAATAAATCTGTTGGCATCAAACCAGAGCAGGAGAAACTTAACAAGATCCCGCCTGGGCGCAATAATTGTATCGCTAACATATTAATATCTTTGTAGCCACGACACGCACTTGCCAACTGACTTTTGTTCTCCACAAACTTCGGTGGGTCCATAATGATCATGTCAAACTTTTCCCCTTGCGTGCGGTAGTTACGCAGCAATTGGAACACATCATCCCGAATGAATTCGGTTTTGCTCAAATCCAACTGGTTGAGTTCAATGTTTTGTTTGGCTATATCCAGTACAGCTTGTGACGTATCAACGCTGATAACTTGCTTACAATTTCCCATCAGCGCTGCGACAGCAAAGGCACCGGTATAAGAGAAACAGTTCAGAACACGGCGACCATCGGCGTAGTTACGCGCCGCCAGGCGGCTATCGCGCTGATCTAAATAAAATCCTGTTTTATGGCCGTGCTGAATATCAACCAACAGTTGCATGCCGTTTTCGGTTATTGGCAGCAGGTCAGGCGGCATTTCACCACTGATTGTACCTTGCGTCAGAGGTAAGCCTTCTTTTTTACGTACGGAAACATCGGAGCGGTCATAAATAGAGCATTCTGGGTAACAATGTTGTAAGGCACTAACCAGCGTTTCCCGCTGATATTCAGCGCCGGCCGACAGTAACTGCAATACCAGAAAGTTCTGGAAGCGGTCTATGGTGATACCCGGCAGACCATCAGACTCACCGGCGATCAGGCGATAGCCGTTCAAACCATCACGCTTTGCCAGCCAATCACGCCAGCTCTGCGCTTGCTGTAGACGGCGGATGAAGAACTCGCGGTCAATAACTTCATCTTGTTGGAACGTCCAGACTCGTGCCAAAATTTGTGATTCAGGAGAGTAGGCGGCACGGGCCAGCCATTTACCCTGGCTATCAAGGATATCGAGGGTTTCACCGGGCAGGGCACTCCCCTCAAGGCGTTGAACGGCCCCAGAGAAGATCCACGGATGGCGACGAAGTAAGGACTTTTCACGTCCTTTGGCAAGAATCAGGCTTACGGTCATAATTAAGTTGCTGCCAGCTAGGTAAAAAAGAGCAGTATTGTCGGAGTATGAGCCGGAAAATGCAAATTATCACGTAGATGAGGAGTCTATATGCCAAAAGTATGCACTGCCGCCTATGTTTATGGCGTTGTTCAGGGCGTGGGTTTCCGCTATAGCACGCAACGTCAGGCACAAGCGCTGGGTGTGACGGGTTACGCTAAAAATTGTGATGATGGCAGTGTGGAAGTGGTGGCTTACGGCGAGCAACATGCGGTTGAACACCTGCTTGAGTGGATTAAGCAGGGGGGGCCACGCGGTGCGCGGGTGGATCGCCTGCTGACGGAACCTTATCCGAGCACCGCGTTTGAAAAATTTAACATCCGCTATTAACTCACGAGCAGTACCAGAACACAGCTATCCGTCGTTAAATACTGTTATCTGTCGTTAAATACACTTAACGGGTTTGGGTAATCCTGCAATTTTGGTTGCTTGCTTTGCTGGCCCTTTGGGGAATAAACGATACAGATATCGGCTATTACCTTTCTCTTCACCATACTTTTGTGCCATGGCCTTTACCAGCATGCGGATTGCAGGTGATGTATTGAATTCTTGATAAAATGCACGCACAAAGCGCACCACTTCCCAATGTGGTTCAGTGAGTATAATCCCTTCCTGTTCAGCCAGTATGGGCGCTAAAGCCTCGCTCCAGTCCGTGCTATTTTTCAGATAACCTTGTGCATCGGTATCAATAACCTGGCCTTTAAACTCCAACATACAACCTCGGTAATTCAATCAATGAAACGGCCGCTAATTTAGCAAATATTTGCCACTACCCCAAAGAAGTCTCTGCTGTTATTTGGTGAGGTGCCATCTGTGCGAGAGTAAATAAACCGGCTGCTGTACGCCTAATGGCCAGTTAGCATAAGGGATGACGATAAATTCAGCACTCGACAATCAGCTAGCGGATTTTTTGGTCAATTAAGCACAAACAGGCTTTACAAGCGGCAGAGCTCTGTTTATAGTTCGGCTCGTTGCGGAGGGGTGGCCGAGTGGCTGAAGGCAACGGTCTTGAAAACCGTCGACGGGTAACCGTTCGAGAGTTCGAATCTCTCCTCCTCCGCCATCATTTCTCTTTATCCTCTTGTTTTTCCCCCAGTTACTTATCCCAAACAAAATTATTCAGTATGCCGTCTGGTATGCCGTATCCCGTGTGAATCGCCCCATTAGCGAGAATACTGATTAACCATCAACTCAGATTCAGTATGGGAACCGTGGAATGAACGGGTTTTATGGCGAAAAGTACCACCACATATCACTAACGTAATCTCTTTATTGCTGGAAAGTGCCCAGGCAGCCGGCAGATTATTGGTCAGTACCGTTATTCCATCTTGTTTTGCCGGCTCTTGCGCAACATTTAATGTGGTACTGCCACTGTCGAGAATGATGGAATCCCCTGGTTGCACCATTTTTGCAGCCCGGATAGCGATCCGGCATTTGAGATCGATAGCAAATAAAATAGCAATTCGAAATAAATCGAAAGTTATGATGCAAGTGATACTCGCTTGCCTGATTGTGTTGTGGTTGCTGGTTACCTATATCTTGGCGGTTGAAGTGAGTTGTGAAACTGGTAGCCCTTATATTTACGTAGCGAGGAGCTCTAATGGTCTTGGTATACCTACAAAGAGGTATATGATTGACTTTTATGTAAAAATTGATCGATGAGATGCTTTTTTTTTGAGCTGGTTCATAAAAGCGAATACCCACACAAAAATTGTTTGATCTAAAACAAGCATTCTTACTACTACAAATCATTTGCTGCAAATCCTCCTTACTATCTGCCTAACCCACAGGGTGATATCAGTCATGCTTCGCCTCCTGGCTCGCTATTTCTCACCTGATTGCGGGTTTAAAAATAAAAAAACCATCTGGTGCGGGCACTGATAGCGTCCGGTATGGAAAAACACACTGGAGTAAATATTGTGAGCAAATTTATAAGACAGGTGTTGGTAGGGATAATGGCTCTTTTGGCAATAGGCGCGGTATTTTCTTTGTCGGCGGCACCTACGCCGCCGATTGAGGCCCGCAACGATAAATTCGCTGAACAGCATGTTGACCAATTCACCTCATGGCTGAAAACCAAAGAGAGTGGGCCACGAGAAGATGCGCTGGCGGATGACCCCAATTTGGTGATCCTTTGGGCCGGATATCCGTTTGCCAAAGATTATAACAAACCTCGTGGGCACTATTATGCTGTCACTGATGTGCGGGAAACCTTACGTACCGCAGCACCGAAGACCGCAGAGGATGGCCCCTTGCCGATGGCCTGCTGGAGCTGTAAAAGCCCGGATGTTGCCCGCTTGATCAATGAACAAGGTGAAGAAGGGTATTTCAAAGGGACTTGGGCCAGAGGTGGCCCGGAAGTCGTCAATCAGTTGGGGTGTGCCGATTGCCATAATACCGCTTCTGCTGATTTTGCTGCCGGGAAGCCAGCTTTAGTCCTCTCCCGGCCCTATGCTGAGCGTGCTTTGCAATCTATCAATAAACCTTTCGAACATGCCAGCCGCTTGGATCAACAATCCATGGTGTGCAGCCAGTGCCATGTTGAGTACCACTTCGCCGGTAAAGATAAAGCGGTGAAATT
Organism: Yersinia sp. 2541 StPb PI; assembly: GCF_052217145.1. Lineage (NCBI taxonomy): Bacteria > Pseudomonadati > Pseudomonadota > Gammaproteobacteria > Enterobacterales > Yersiniaceae > Yersinia > Yersinia sp. 2541 StPb PI. The sequence continues at coordinate 1,822,714 of NZ_JAZGQB010000001.1, forward strand.
CCCATGGGATCAAGGCACGGATGTGGCGTCAATGGAGAAGTATTACGATGAAATCGCTTTCTCCGATTGGGTTCATCCGCTGTCAAAAACCCCGATGTTGAAAGCCCAACATCCTGAGTATGAAACCTGGCGTGCGGGGATCCACGGTAAAAACAATGTCAGTTGTATCGATTGCCATATGCCGAAAATCCAAAATGCGGCAGGTAAGGTGTATACCGACCACCAGATCCGCAACCCGTTTGATAGCTTTGAAACTACCTGTGTTAACTGCCATACCCAGGATAAAAAAACCTTGCAAGATATTGTTGCTGAACGCAAAGCCAGCATTCAGGAGTTAAAACTGAATGTTGAGAAACAACTGGTTCACGCGCATTACGAGGCAAAAGCTGCTTGGGATGCCGGGGCAACCGAGCAAGAAATGCAACCTATTCTGCAAGATATCCGCCATGCCCAATGGCGCTGGGATTATGCCATTGCTTCCCACGGTATTCATATGCATGCACCGGATGTTGGTCTGCGTGTATTGGGGGGCGCGTTGAATAAAGCTGCCGATGCCCGCACCAAACTTGCACGTCTGCTGGCGACAAAAGGGATTAGCCACGAAATTCCGCTGCCGGATATTTCGACCAAACTCAATGCCCAGAAAGCGCTGGGAATGGATATGGATAAGCTGAACCGCGAGAAGCAGGAGTTTCTGCAACAAGTGGTACCAGCCTGGGATGATCAAGCCAGAAAAGCGGGCCGGTTGAGCCAGTAAGAGGCGTTCCGGTGTGACAATACGCTCACCGGATCTATTCCAGAGACAAACGGCCCCAGATTGGGGCCATAGCAAAGGTGGAATAACTATGCGCGTTTTACGTTCATTCGGTTCAGCCGCGCTGCTGGTAGTGTTGATTCTGTGCACGCTGCCCACTCTCGCCACAACACCGAACACGACGGCGAAAATGCCCGCGTTGCGCCATATTGTTGAGCCGCAGCGCAACCCGGATGCTGCTTGCATCCAATGTCATAAAGAACAAAAAGATGAGTTGCATGGCAAACATGCTGGCGCGGTAAATCCGAATACGCAGTTGGCCTTAACCTGTACCAACTGCCATGGGCAGGCATCGGTGCTGCACCGTAATGGTATTAAAGATGTGATGCGTTTTAACCGCGATATGTTTAATGCCGATAAAGCGATGTACAGCGTCTCACAACAAAACAGTGTCTGCATGAGCTGCCATCTGCCGGAGAAATTACGCGAGGCGTTCTGGCCCCATGATGTGCACATGTTGAAGCTTTCTTGTGTCAGTTGTCATCAGTTGCATCCTAAAACCGACCCGATGCATGGCCTTGACGATAAAGGGCGGGTCAAACTCTGTGTTGACTGTCATCGCCGTCAGCAGGAGCTGATATCGAAGGAAACACCATGAATACGAACCGTCGTCACTTTATCGCCAGTATGGGGGCGCTGATTTTCCTGACCGGTTCTGCTGGACGTTCACTGGCACTCAGCGGCACTGTTGATGGCATTCGTTACGGGATGCTACATGATGAAACCCGTTGTATTGGTTGCACGGCCTGTATGGATGCTTGCCGTGAGGTTAATCATGTACCCGCTGGGGTCTCACGGTTAAACATCATCCGTAGCCAACCGGTCGGTGAGTTTCCTGCCGTAAAATATCAGTTCTATCGTCACTCCTGCCAGCATTGCGATAAGGCACCCTGTGTCGATGTGTGCCCAACCGGAGCCTCGTATCGCGATAGCGGGACTGGGATTGTTGATGTCGATCCCGACCTCTGCGTAGGGTGCCAGTACTGTATCGCCGCCTGTCCGTACCGGGTGCGCTTTATCCATCCGGTGACGAAAACTGCCGATAAATGCGATTTTTGTCGGAAAACTAATCTAAAGCAGGGTAAACAGCCCGCCTGTGTCTTGTCGTGCCCAACCAAGGCACTCACCTTTGGCAATTTGGACGACCCTAACAGTGAACTGGTGAAATTATTGCATCAGCGCACTGTGTATCGCGCCAAGTTACATCTTGGGACACAACCGAAATTGTATCGTGTTCCCTTTCAGTATGGGGAGATAACCGGATGAATCCTGAACTGAATACCCCGTTTCACTTTGCCTCGTTAGTGTGGGATTGGCCGATAGCCATCTATCTGTTTTTGATAGGAGTATCGGCGGGCATGGTGGTAGTTAGCCTATTGGTTAAGCAACGGGTTCTGGGCGGTGAGGCGGCGCGCAGTGGGTTAGTTAAATCGACCGCTATGATGGCGCCCTTAGCGGTGATTATGGGGTTGTTTATTTTGATACTGCACCTTACCCGGCCGTGGACTTTCTGGAAGCTGATGTTTTTCTACAGTACCAGCTCGGTGATGTCATTGGGTGTCATGCTGTTTCAAATTTATATGGTGGTGCTGTTGGTCTGGCTGGCGGTGATATTTCGCCACGGGCTGACGGCGTTATTACAGCCTTACCGCAAATTGAATTGGGTTGGCACGGTACTGCATAAACTGGCACCGATTGAACGCAAGTTGGAACCATTGATGATGTTTCTGGCTGTGGCGTTGGGGGCATATACCGGCTTCCTGTTATCGGCCCTGAAGAGTTACCCCTTGTTGAATAATCCGGTATTGCCGGTGTTATTTCTGTTCTCCGGCGTTTCTTCGGGTATTGCCGCCATGGTGTTGTGCGCAGTGACCTTTTTTAAAGAACCCATAGATAGCCCGGCACTGGCATTTGTTCATCGGCTGGAAAAACCGGTGGTGTGGTTGGAGCTATTTCTGCTGCTAGCATTCTTCACCGGGCTGTGGTTCGGCGGTGGTCAGAAAGAAGTCGCGGTCGCTGTCGCGTTGGGCGGTGGTTTTTGGGCCGCGATGTTTTGGTTCTGGGTTATCGGTTGCGGCATGGTGCTGCCATTAGTTTTAAACCGTTTTTGTAGCCATGGAATGCGCCATCGGGTTTCATTTCTAGTGACGGTATCCGGCTTGAGTTTGTTTGGCGTATTGGTTTTACGTTTCTTTATTCTTTATGCCGGTCAGATGACGGTTGTGTGAGGAGGCGAACCGGTGATGGGTGAAAATGTATGGTAGGTGAGTTGGGGCTGTTGTCACTGTTGGTGGCTGCGTCATTGGCGCTGCTGCTCACTGGTGTGCCTATTATTGCTCTCCATGGGCGGCGATTGGCTTTGTTGTATTGGTTACCGTCGTTCAGTTACGCCGTGACCTTATTCATTACATTGGCACTGTTGTTACTGGGTTGGTGCTTTGTTAGCGATGATTTTTCTCTGCTTTATGTAGCACAACACGGTAATAGCCAGCTCCCTCTATTTTATAAGGTTGCGGCAATCTGGGGCGGGCATGAAGGCTCCTTGTTGTTTATGCTGTTTGCTCTGAGCCTGTGGAGTTCCGCGTTGACGCTTTTTCGCCGTCATTTTCCGCTGCGTTTTTTTGCTCGCGCGTTGGCAGTGATGGGGGGGCTACTGCTTATCCTGAGCGTTTTTATCCTCTTTTTCTCCAATCCTTTTGAGCGATTGTTCCCTACGTTGGCGCAGGGGCGTGATTTAAATCCAATGTTGCAGGATCTGGCGCTGATATTTCATCCACCCTTGTTGTATCTGGGGTATAGCGGTTTTGCCGTTAGTTTTGCTTTTGCCGTTTCGGCGTTGCTTGCAGGCCGCAATGGCAACAATAGTGTGCACTACTGCCGTCCCTGGGTATTGGCTGCCTGGAGTTTTCTCACGTTTGGCATTTTGTTGGGGGCATGGTGGGCATACAGCGAATTGGGGTGGGGCGGCTGGTGGTTCTGGGACCCGGTTGAAAATGCGTCATTACTGCCATGGCTCACCGCAACTGCACTGTTACATGTTCTGGCTGTTATTGAGAAACGGGGCTTATATCATCATTGGGGCATTTTGCTGTCGCTGGTGACATTTCAACTCTGCTTGTTAGGCACTTTTATCGTGCGCTCTGGGGTGTTGACCTCAGTTCACGCTTTTGCTGTTGATACGGCGCGCGGTGAGGCTTTACTGGCGCTGTTTGGCATGGTGACGTTGAGTTCATTGACGCTATTTGCCCTGCGGGTGCGGGGCAACAATCGCTCTGCTGCTTTCAACCTCTTCTCACTGGAGTCATTACTGCTGGCGGCAATGGTGCTGCTAAGCATTGCTGCGGTAACCGTATTGATTGGCACATTGTATCCATTAATTGTCAGTGTGCTGGGGTTAGGATCACTGTCTGTTGGTGCGCCCTATTTTAATCAAACCCTGACACCTTTTGTGCTGCTGTTGCTATTGCTGATGGGCATAACGCCGTTTGCCGATTGGCGGCAAAGCCGCAAAATCAATGGCTGGCGTCTTGTCGTACCTGCTGTATTAGCTATCTCCGGTGGGGTGCTCGGTTTAGGTCTATTCGAATCACCGTGGCAGGTGGGGATGCTGATAGGTGTCACTCTGGCCCTCTGGACGTTGTTCGCGCCATTATTTGCGCCAAAGATACGTGGCTATTTATGGTTGATACACGGTGGCGTTGCGGTCAGCCTGCTGGGAATGCTGTTTGCTTCATATTACACCGTCGAGCAGGGGCGACGTATGGCACCAGGCAGTCAGGTCACGCTGGCGGGTTATCAGTTTACCTATCGTCAAACTGAATTAGTGATCGGCCCAAACTATACCAGTGAGCAGGCGCATATTGTGGTCAGCCAGAATGGGCAAGCGTTAACCACATTGTTACCGGAGCGGCGGCACTATACAGCGCGGGGAATGTTGATGATAGAGCCGGCGATAGCCAGTAGCCCCCTGGCCGACTTTTATGTGGTTCTGGGGGATAGTTTGGGCGCGGGGGAGTATAGCGTACGTTTGTCCCATAAACCGATGGTCAGCTGGATTTGGGGGGGCGCACTGATGATGGTAGTTGGTGGTTTATTGGCGCTATGGCGCAGAATCCACCCTGTTAGCGACCTCGCGGGGGATAAATGAAACAACGTTGGCCTTGGTTGATTGTCCCTCTGGTTGCCTTACTGCTGGGCTGCTTGCTTTATAGCGGCTTAACGCGGGATCCGCATCGTATCGAGTTGGCCGAGCAAGACCTGCCGTTTCCCGCTTTTTCTTTATCCGAATTGCAACAGCCCGGGCAGAACATAACGCGAGAGCAACTGTTGGGTAAGGTGACGGTGATTAATGTATGGGCCAGTTGGTGTGCCAGTTGTAAGCAAGAGCTCGCCCTACTGGGGCAGATAGCTGGGACGCTGCATGGTGTGCAGTTCTATGGTCTGAATTACCGCGATGACCGTCAGGCGGCGTTAAATACTCTGCGGCGCTACAGCAATCCTTATCAGAAGAACCTTTATGACCCGCATGGCACATTAGCACTGGCGATGGGGGTATATGGTACACCTGAGACCTGGCTAATTGATGCAAATGGCATTATTCGCCAGCGCTATGCTGGTGAAATGACGACAGAGATATGGCAACAACAGTTTATGCCGCTACTGGCGCAATGGGCGAGGGTGGGAACCCCATGAAAGTTTTATTCCTGATGTTATCACTGGTTTTTTCATCTGGTGTTGCGGCTGATCTGGTGGATACCTATCATTTTAGTTCGCCGCAACATCAGCAACAAGCATTGGCATTGGCGCAGGAGTTGCGTTGTCCCCAATGCCAAAATCAGAACTTGCTGGAGTCGACCTCGCCGATAGCGCAAGACTTGCGATTAGAGGTCTATCAGTTGGTAGAAGCAGGACACAGCTCTCAGGAGATAATGGCCGTAATGACCCAGCGCTATGGGGACTTTGTTCTGTATCGTCCTCCGTTGCGCAGTGCCACACTGGTGCTATGGTTTGGGCCTGGGGTGTTGCTGGTCTGCGTGTTAGGTGGGTTGATTTTTAGGATACGCCGGCAATCTGTCTCAGGTGTGAGAGGGCCGCGATAATGGTGCTATCGATAGGGCTGGCGATACTGGTGCTGTTGGTGGTAGTGAGTTTGTGGTGGCCGTGGCTGGTGCAATATGGTCGGTTGAGCTGGCGCTGGCCGCTGGGCTTCAGCCTGGTGGTGCTGATTCTAATTATGTTGGGATACCGGCAACTGGGCCATTATACCGCCGTGCAGCAAGAGGCTTTGCGGCTACAGGAAGCCCAGCGGTTGAATAATATGCTCGATAAGCAGAGCAGTGATCCCACGCTATCTCGGTTACAACAACGTATTCGTTTGGCTCCCGATAAGGGGGATGGATGGTACAGTTTAGCTCAACATTATTTATATCGTAACGAATTTGAGGATGCATTGATCGCCTTGCAGCAGGCTGAACGTTTGCAGGGGGCCAGTGCCCGCTTTGATGCTGCACGAGCGACGGTGTTCTATTACCGGTCAGGGCAAAAAATGACGGGTGATGTGACGTACTGGTTACAGCAGGCTTTGACTAAAGATCCCATGCAATATACTGCGCTAATGCTGCAAGCCGCTGATAACTTTACCCATGATAGATACGCGCAGGCCATCGCTATTTGGCAGCAGTTATTGGAAAGTGGTAACCCACAGGTTGATCGTGCGGTGATTATCCGTGCTATTACATTAGCTCGGGTGATGCAGCAGGCTGAATGATAGACAAAAAAAACCCTTACCAATCTCATTTGGTAAGGGATGCCAATTCGGCCAACACCAGGGAAAACATTATAACCGTTTATTAATCATACAATTAATTCGGGTTAGTGATATGACTTAAGTCAAGTTTATCAAAATTATATAAATAAGGTTAATGTTTATATGTATTAGGAATCATTTATTAATCGCAAGGAGCATGGATTTACTGCACACATTGATTATTTGTATGATTTTTAAACGATGAGAAGGGGGCGGGGCGATATTATGGCCATCTGAATGTAAATGCATCCAGATGGCTAGGCAGAGCAGGTCTTGTGGGACTAAAAGTCCCCTGGTGTTGGCGAAAATATATTCTTTTTTGACTAACTTTCTTAGCGTCTGTGCGCTAATATATTAGTTCTATAATATCTAAAACTAATTATTTAAAGCAAAAACAGTCTAATAAACATAGGGCTATAATAATAGCTAGCCTTAAGTCTAGTTTGGAAAACTATCCTTTAGTCTAGGTTGTTTATTCATATAATGTTAGCCGGGCGTTTGTGAGGAAACTCTGTAAGTCTATTTTATACACTGATTTCTATTGAAAACAATGTCATAAAATTGTATCGTTGCTCAACATATATAGTAAACTTGGTCTGTTATGATAATTGATTATTTTGACAATGAAAGTATTAATGAAGATATAAAGAACTATATTCAAAGAAGAATAAAAGCTTATGGTGATCTGCGTTATTCCTATTTGGTAATGAATAAGAAAACACCCTTACACCCGACTATTATTTCAAACTATCCAATGGATTGGATACAAACATATAAAAAAAATAACTACCACCTTATCGATCCTGTTATTTTGACGGCAAAAGACAAAGTTGCTCCGTTTGCTTGGGACGATAATTCGGTGATTAATATAAAGTCAACCGACTCAGCCGTATTTAACCTTGCCAGAGAATATAATATCATTAATGGTTATACATTTGTTCTTCATGATAATAATCATAATATGGCAACGCTGAATATTTCTAATGGAAGTGATGATAGCATTTCTTTTGATGAGAGCATTGAGACCAATAAAGAGAAAATTCAAATGCTGCTTATTCTGACTCATGATAAAATGTTGGGTCTTTACCACAAAAATAACAGTAAAAACAATAAGTTGAATGGTGCCGGTGACGAAAGGGAAATCTTTTCGCCTAGAGAGAACGAAATTTTATATTGGGCTAGTGTCGGCAAAACATACTCGGAAATCTCCATAATATTGGGAATAAAAAGAAGTACAGTTAAGTTTCATATTGGTAATGTTGTCAGAAAACTTGGTGTTTTAAATGCCAAGCATGCGATAAGACTTGGCATAGAGTTAAAGTTAATTAAACCTATTTAACTATATCTGGCACCGCTAATGGCCAGGTTTCAAGTATATGAGGTTCAACGTGATGCGTTCTGCGTATCTTCTTTATTAATTGTTGTTGGCTATCAATGTCGACACCCAGATGTAAAAGATAAATAACCTCATTTTTCTCTGACTCACCTTGGTTTAAAACTGTAATATTCCAGCCGGAACGCTTCAGTAATACATACATCCCTCGGCTGACAACAGTCAGTATACCTTTATAATTACGGCTTCTGGCATAATTAACCATTGCTAAAAAAAGTAATACGCTGAGTGCACTATTATTGCCTACCATATCTCTTGCTAGTTTTTTTTCAACAAAGAAACGGCTGGATTCTATAAAACCATCGACCGGAAGGTCAATGTCGGAAAAATAAGGTGCGAATGGCCCTGCCACCATTGTCGGATATTTCATTTCAATAAATCTGACACTGCAAACAATAGTGTCCTCTATTATTCCTAATATATAGTTTGTATTCTCATCATCATATTGGTCGCTTTCTCTGCCATCAGTACAGGTTACTTTCCAATCTAAGCGATCTTTAAATGTTATTTTTCTAAGTGTGAAGATCTCGTCTAACTTTCTTTCAGGCATACTATTAAAGTTTACGTTAAATAGTTTTAACATGATGAAAACCAAAGTTATTTAATTAAACCAGCATCGTACACGATCTCTGTCCGTTAGTGCAAACATTGAACGAGGTTAGACAACGCCATGAATAACTAATGAATGTCAGCATCGTCGTTCAATTATTCTACAAATAGCAAAAAGACAGACAATCTATTTTTGATGGCCACGTGCTATAGATGCGGTACTCGGAGAGTTGATGGATCTTTTTAAGAGAAAAGTGACATCAGACGGGACTTTTCAACAGGAAATAGTTATAACGAAACATCATTTCATTTTTTGATTGAAAAGGATGTTCACGTGGACCGCAGTCCTGCGCTTTTTACCAATAAAAAATTTGTTTTCCTCGTGGCAACCTTCTGTTGCCTTCTTTGGGGCAGTGCCTACCCTGCGATTAAAAATGGTTATGCACTGTTTCATATCGCCCCAGATGACATTCCGAGCAAGATGGTGTTTGCGGGTTATCGCTTTTTATTGGCCGGGTTAGTGCTACTCATTTTTGCTGTTGCCAGTGGTAAAGCTATTGGCCGACTTAACAAGGGCCAATATAGGCAGATTGCCATTTTAGGTCTAACACAGACCACGTTACAGTATGTCTTTTTCTATATTGGGCTGGCATATACTACCGGGGTGAAAGGTTCCATCATGAATGCAACGGGGACATTCTTCAGTGTCTTGTTGGCGCATTATATTTATAAAAATGATCGATTATCATTTAATAAAATCATTGGCTGCGCACTGGGTTTTGCTGGCGTGATGGTGGTGAATTTTGGCGCCGATTTGATGGATTTTAATTTTTCACTGTTAGGTGAGGGAAGTGTGGTACTGGCTGCTTTCATCCTTTCTGCCGCCAGTATTTACGGCAAACGTATTTCACAAACCATGGATACCACGGTGATGACAGGCTACCAACTTGCCATCGGAGGGTTGGTGTTGACGCTTGGCGGTTATCTCTTTGGTGGCCATTTGAGTGACATTGGCTGGCGGGCTTTATTGTTATTGGCCTACCTGGTGCTGTTGTCATCGGCCGCTTTTGCACTCTGGAGCTTGCTACTCAAATATAATCGGGTAGGGATGGTTGCACCGTTCAATTTTCTCATCCCGGTTTCAGGTGCGGTTCTGTCCGCCATTTTCCTCAATGAAAGCATTTTAGAATGGAAGAATGCCCTTGCGCTGGTATTGGTTTGTGCGGGGATCATTTTGGTTAATCGAATAAAACAGAATAAGACAGAATAACGAATAAAGAATAAATAGTGCAAAGTTATCAATGTGGGGGATGTACTAGCCTTAATTGAATTTGAGATATTAGGGCTAATACCAGCAGTTAAATGTATTTTAACAATTTTAGCGTGCAACGATTTTTTCGATGTCGATAGAAAGCAAAGTGGCATTGGTTGGCTATAATAAACATGCACTTGATAAAGATATAAGTATCGTGTCCATTATTTCTTGAAGGTGACCTATGCTACATGTTGACATTCCAAGTCGTGAAGAATTTCTTAGTCTTTCTGATGTACGCTCCGATGCCTGTGTTTCCATCTATCTTGAAACATCACCGTTACATCAACAGTTAGCTGGCAGTAAAATCCAGCTGGGGAACTTAATAAAAGAGGCATTACAACAGCTTGAGGCCGTAAACTTTGATAAACGGCGTCTGGCTTTATTGGAAGAAGAGTTATATTCCGTATTAGAGGATGAGTCATTCTGGGATCTGCATGCTTACAGCCTCGCAATACTTGCGACGCCTGATACTTTGCGAACCTACCGTTTGGCTAATAAACTGCAAGACCAAGTAGAGATCAGTGAGCGTTTCCACCTCAAACCGTTATTACGCGCACTGACATTTCCACACTCCGCTTATATTCTGGCATTATCAGAAAATGAAGTGCGTTTGATTGAGTTTTTTGCCGATGCACCACCCGCTATCGTTTCTGTTCCCAACCTACCTGACAATGTGTTAAATGCAGTAGGTAAAGCTTCATTAAATGCACGTAAGTATGATGGCGTACATGAAAAAGTAAGGCTCGCACAATATACCCGGCAAATAGATAATGCCCTGCGGCCATTATTTGCCCGTCATAACTATCCGCTTATTTTAGTCAGTACTGAACCTTTGACGTCAATTTATCGGGCGACAAATTCATTATCAAATCTGGTGGATGAAACGTTATCTACCAATGCAGAACATCTTAATATTTCGGAACTTGCCACATTAGCGCGCCCGGTATTGGATAATTTCTATCGGGCGCAAATAGAGGGGCTGAAGCCGTTATTTGAACAGCGCGCAGGAGAACGTCGAGTCACTCATGATTTGTCGGATGCGGCACGGGCGGCAACGTTCGGTGCTATTGATTTATTACTGGTTGATATTGAAAGCCAAGTCCCAGGAACTATCAATGATCAGGGTATTATTACTTTTGCGTCAGAAGATGATGCTCTGACATATGGGGTTATCGATGAGATTGCCAGACGTGCATTGGCAACCGGAGCTCGAGTTTTGGCGGTGCGGGAAAGCGATTTAGCCGGTAATCAGTTGAGCGCTATATTGCGTTATCCACTTTAAATTGTCTTAATTAATCAAAACAGGGTCGCATAGGCCCTGTTGCACTTAGCGCTTATTCAGCCAGATATTGGCGCAGTGTATTGAGTAAATGATCGAATACCACGCGGACTCGCTGGGTATTGCGTAGATCTTCATGCATCACCAACCAAAACTCCAGTGGATACGAGAATTCTTGTGCTAACACCCGCACTAACCCAGATTGACGAGCTATGGGTTCATGGCAGGCACCAATGCCCAAACCGCTGCGTATTGCCGCCAACTGTGCCAAATGGCTATCAGTACGTAGGCGGTATTGGTGCGGTTTAAAATCGATTCCCTGTTCACGCAGAACCTGGACATCGTAGGTGTTACGATCCGGACCGATTAACGCGTGAAACGCTAATGCTCCGAGACTCTGCGGCATACCATGGCGCTCAATGTAATCTTCAGTAGCAAACAGCCCAACTTCGCAATAACCCGCCCGTTGCGCAATAACTGGCAACGCTTTGGGGCGTAAGGTTCTTACTGCAATATCGGCTTCCTGGCGGGTTAACCCCTCTATCTTGCTACCCAGACTTAATTCCAGCACCAGCTCAGGATAGTGTAAGCGCAGAGGTTCTAAGCGTTGCGGCAGGATTTCAACGCCAAGTAACTCACTGGTGGCAATGCGCACGGTATCTTTAGCTGACCCAATATCGGCGCAGGCGGCTCGTACAAAAGCGTCGGCAGCGGTGGCCATTTCCAAGGCATGGGGTAACAGTGCCCGCGCTGTTTCCGTTGGGATTAATCCAGTGGACGTGCGGTTAAACAATTTTTGCCCAAGACATTGTTCCAGCGACTCAATATGCCGGCGGGCTGTCGGTTGCGAAACATTCAGACTCCGTGCGGCGGCAGATAAACTGCCTTCACGCATAATGGCCAGAAATGTACGCTGGTTATCCCAATCAGCAGGAGGTAGGTTCATAAAATTGATACTGTCAGATGGTCATAAATAGACAATTTCATTGCGTTCCCCTGTACGGTATCCCTATCACTTATTCATCATAACATCAGGCTTTATCGGTAACGATTTTCACCCCGACCCGACTTACCCGATCCGATTCCATTTCGGCAATCGTCCAGGTCAAGCCATCCCACTCAATCTGATCGCCAATAACAGGCTCTCCACCAAATAAATAGAGGACGAATTGGCCCAATGTTTGCTGTTTATCGATTCCGGGTTCCAGATTAAGGCCATAAATCTGAGAGATATCGTGGAGCTTGGCATCGGCATCAAGAATAAAGTCACCAAAGAAGCGTTCATCCAGTTGGATATTGGGCGACTGACTAAACAGTTTTCCCAATGCTGGCAGGTCGTGTTCCTGACCGATAACACACAAGATGTCACCTTCTTTCAGACGGGTACTGCCGGTGGGGTGCAATAAGTCTTTACCACGAAACAGCGCCGCAATACGTGTCCCTTTAGGCATTTTCAAATCGCGCAGCGCAGCACCGATACACCACTTGTCACAACTCAACTGGTAAATGAACTGTTCCCATTGGTTATTCATATCAATATCTAACCCAATGCGCGAGACCGGTGCTAGTGCTGGAGGCACCACCAATTTAGTTTTACGTGCGGCAAATGACAGGCTGGTACCCTGTAGCAGCAGTGATACCAGCACGACAAAAAAGGCCACATTGAAAAATAAATTCGCGTTGGGAATGCCGGCCATCATCGGGAATACGGCTAGAATAACCGGCACTGCACCGCGTAAACCCACCCAGGAAATAAAGATCCGTTCACGCAGATTAAAGCTTGGGAACGGCAGTAAACCAATGAACACCGACAGTGGTCGGGCGAACAAAATCATCCATAATGAGAGGAGCAGCGCTGGGATCGCTATCGGCAATAGGTCACTTGGATTAAGCAACAGCCCCAACACCAGGAACATCCCGATCTGACTCAGCCATGCCAGCCCATCGAAAGTTTGTAATATACCGGAGCGGTTACGGATAGGGCGGTTACCCAGTAATAGCCCGCAGAGATATACTGCCAGAATACCACTGCCGTTCATGGCCGTTGCCAATGAGAAAACCAGAATCCCACCACTAACTGCCAGCAGGGGATATAAACCATTCGCTAGCTCTATTCGGTTTATAAAGAGCAGCAGTAAACCACCACCGCCTAACCCGATGATAATTCCCAGACCAAACTGTTGGATTAAGTGCACCAGGAACATCCAACTGAGGCTGGTTTCACCTGCGGAGATCATGGCAATCAAGGTAACGGTTAAAAACACCGCCATGGGGTCATTGCTGCCTGATTCTATCTCTAAAGTGGCACTGACGCGCTCGTTGAGGCCTTTACCCCCAAGCAGTGAGAATACCGCAGCGGCATCGGTCGAGCCAATAATCGCACCAATGAGCAGCCCTTGAATAATATCTAAATCGAACAGCCAGGCCGCAGCCAGGCCCGTCAGACCGGCAGTAATCACCACACCGACGGTTGCTAAAGAGAGCGCAGGCCACAGGGCAACACGGAATGATGAGGCTCTAGTGCGCATCCCGCCATCTAGCAGGATAACCGCCAACGCAAGGTTACTGACCAGATACGCCACTGGGTAGTTATCGAAAGCAATCCCGCCAATACCGTCGCCGCCTGCCAGCATACCGATGGCCAGAAAGATAACCAGAATCGGAATACCCAGCTGGGAAGAGAGTGAACTCAGTAAAATACTGGCTCCCACCAGCACTGCGCCGATCAAAAAGAGGCTATTAATTGCGATGGCGTCCAAGGTGGGAGTTCTCCTGATTTAAGGCGAAAATAAATGAATAACAGGCCAAAGTTATAAAAAATTATTATACACAGATTTACCTCATCTAATGCGAAGAGATGACCTAATTCAATGTGTTAAATCAGCATTTCTTTAGTTCATAGCGTTGTGGTACTTACTCACTTGAACCACTGATTTTGTCAGTTCTTTGGAATGGAATCATTTGCAGCTTTGCTGAAATGTAAAAGACGTTAAGTCTATATAATGATTAAAATTATGAGGATAAAAGAGGGGTCGCTCACCTTTAATTGCCCAGCGGGGAATCAAGGGTGAGCGTTGGATAGTAGAACTAGTCGCGTTTGAGTGTTACCAGCGCTCTTCTCAGTGCTTCTGCTGTCGGTGCTTTTTCCTGTTCAGGAAGATTATCGACAGAAAGCTGTGACAGTTCGTTAACTAATACGCTGCGATCTTTTCCGGTGATTGCGCTGTCCAGCGCTCCGCTAAGGCGGCTAACCAAGGCAAACAGGGTAGCGAACTCGGTGACTGCAACAGCATCAGACTTGGGATTATTCTCAGTAGATTCTTGCTTTTTCATCACAATTCCTCTTTTTGTTGTCACTGCAAGTGAAACAAATCCTGATAAGGAATCAACAGGATAGTTGCTCTGAAAGCAGAGCAAGCAGTGAGGCATTAGCCATCCCGCCATCTACATGATGGTTTCACAGTGTAGCCGTTTTATCGCTTAAGCGGTATGCCGATATTCATATCGCTTAGCAATAACATTATTCGTTTGAATAATAATTTGATTACACCGTTTGCTGCTGCGGCTTGCCAGAAAATAAGAATTTCAGCAATGGAATACGGCGATGAATCTCATATAACATGAATGAAATCAGGCAAACAAAGGCCATGCCCACTACAAAGCCAAGGCCATTATTGTCAATTAGCGGTGTAATAAAGGCACCATAAATCAAGGTTAGCGGATGATGCACCAGGTAGATGAAAAGTGAGGCATTAACCAGATAGGTGATACGTGGTGAGGGGTAGTTTAATAACCGGTACCCAATAGAGTAGACCACATTGGTCATGGTCACGCCCATCAATGCCTTGATGATAAGATCCAGCTCAAAGGCAAAAAACTCAGCAGTATTAATATGTTGGTTTATCGAATAGGCGATGAATAACAACACTGAGGCCAAAAATGCACCAGGTGAAAAGGTAAGAAATACCCGTTTGAGTGGCGGATAGATAAAGCTGTAAGCACCCAATAGAAAGAACGGTAGATAAAACAAAGTCTCCATAACAAAGAAATTGAAGACACTATTAAAGAGTATTTCCGGGTTAAGAAGAAATATTATTCTACGAATGACCGCGTAGATTAATACAAAGCCAAACAATGATAGTGAGATTTTTCCTATATTATTCATTTCCTTTATCAACACTGGAACTGACTGTTGGTTATTCTTGATTTTTTTGAACAGATAAAAACAGATTGTCGTCAGCAATGCGAGGGTTAACAAAAACCATAAGTGTGAAACCATTTCCCAAATAGCAATATTTATTTTTTGATAAATTGTAAATGAATTCCAATCTTGTAATTTGGTGGTGTAATTTTTAAGGAGGTAAAATTGTGGCAATGTTATTAATGGGATGGCGGTGAGTAACGGAATAACCACCCGCTCCAGGCGGACCTTAAGCCAGCGCTGGCGCTCATAGCGTTGATATAACATGAACGAAAAATAGCCGGAAATAACAAAGAATACCTGCATGCGAAAGGCGTGAATGAAATCGTTTAGTAAGGTAAATAGATGTGAAGGATGCGTACTATTCACTGCCCAATGATGGTTGGAGTATATAAGAGAAAGATGAAAAGGAATACCGAGTAACATCAAATAGGCGCGGATAGCGTCTAGAAAGTACTCCCGTTGGTTAGTATTTTTTTTCATACTTATTCACTATTTGTTATCGGAATTAGAATAACGCGCCGGTTTTACCCACGGAGTTGTTTTTATAGTAAACGTTTATTGATAACAATATACGTTATTCAATGGATCAGTAAGGCGAGAAACACTACTATAAGGGCTAATGATTTTCCATAGCGTATTTTAGCTGGGCAAGATAGTCTTGTGGCTTAGCCACGGGTTTAAACAATCAACCGTCGGCATAACTCAGGCATTTACGCTAACCTGAATTTATCTGTACGGTATGTGGGATAAACCGTCAATAATTTGGCTGTGATGATTTAAGCACCCGAACAGGGGGAGATGTGCGAGTTAATATTTTTTCAAACGTTAATAGAATGTCTAAAGGGTCACGCGCGAACAGCGTCAGATGGCTGGGGGTAACTCTCTTGCTGTCATTATTCACTTCTCAGGCAATGGCTTTCTCGTTAGATGATGTGGCTAAACAGGCACAGACATTGGCGGGTAAAAGCTTCGAGGCACCAAAAAGTAACCTTCCATCGCAATTTCGCGAAATGAAATTTGCCGACTATCAGCAGATTCAGTTTAACCATGACAAATCGTATTGGACTAAACTGGATACGCCATTTAAGTTAGAGTTCTATCACCAAGGCATGTACTTCGACACACCAGTGCAGATCAACGAAGTTACTGCGACCAGTGTTAAACCCATCAATTATAGCCCTGACTATTTTAACTTTGGTTCGGTCAAGCATGATGCCGAGTCAGTGAAGAACTTAGGTTTTGCTGGTTTTAAAGTGCTTTATCCGATCAATAAAGCGGATAAGAAAGACGAAATCGTAAGTATGCTTGGTGCCAGCTATTTTCGTGTGATTGGTAAAGGTCAGGTTTATGGCCTTTCTGCACGCGGGCTGGCCATTGATACTGCATTGGCCTCTGGCGAGGAGTTCCCACGTTTTCGTGAGTTCTGGATTGAGCGGCCTAAACCAAATGACAAACATCTGGTTATCTATGCTCTGCTGGACTCACCTCGTGCCACCGGTGCTTACCGTTTCGTCATTTATCCGGGGCGCGACACCACTATTGATGTACAGGCCAAAGTCTTCCTGCGCGACAAGGTTGAGAAGCTGGGTATTGCACCATTAACCAGCATGTTCCTGTTTGGGCCAAGCCAGCCGTCAGCAGTGTTGAACTATCGTCCGGCATTACATGATTCCAATGGTCTTTCTATTCATGCGGGTAATGGTGAATGGATTTGGCGACCACTGAATAATCCAAAACACCTGTCGGTCAGCACCTATACGGTGGAAAATCCAAAAGGGTTTGGTTTGCTACAACGGGGTCGTGAATTCTCGCAGTATGAAGATTTAGACGACCGCTACGATTTGCGTCCGAGTGCCTGGGTTGAACCGCGTGGTGATTGGGGCAAAGGTAAAGTTGAGCTGGTGGAAATTCCAACGGCGGATGAAACCAACGACAATATCGTGGCCTTCTGGTCACCAGACGTGTTGCCGGATGCAAAAACATCACTTGATCTGAATTACCGCCTGCACTTCACGCGCGATGAAGAGAAATTGCATTCGCCGGACGTGGCCTATGTCAAACAGACCTTACGTTCAACCGGTGATGTGAAACAGTCGAATCTGATTCGTCAGCCTGATGGCAGTGTGGCATTCCTGGTTGATTTTGTCGGTCCAGTGTTGAAATCACTTGATGAAAATACACCGCTAGCTTCACAGGTCAGTATCGACGACAACGGTGAATTGATCGAGAACAGTGTGCGCTACAACCCGGTTACTAAGGGCTGGCGTTTAACATTGCGGCTGAAAGTTAAGGACGCAAAAAAACCGATAGAAATGCGTGCTGCGCTGGTTAACGGTGATAAAACCCTGACTGAAACCTGGAGCTATCAGCTACCTGCCGATGAATAAGTCAAATCAATCTCCTGTACAGGATTATATTGCGGACTTGCCCCTGACTGCTCAGCAGCAAGGGGCGCTGCGTGATGCTCTACCTGAAGATGTATTACTCGATAGCACCCCTGAAGCGATGCAGCATTTGCATCAGCAACTGGCGGCCAGTGCGCCACCAACGGGAGTTTTTAGCCAGGAAGACAGTGCGTTAGCATCAGTCAATGCCCGTCTGCGTGCGGCGTGGCCGGAGGCCTTGGCGCAAGGGAAACAACTGGAGTCAGATTGCGAAGGGCGCACGGTCATTAATGCGATGCCGCCCATCAAACGCACCAGTATGGCACCGCAGGCATGGCGGACCAATCCGGTGGGGCGTTTTTGGGATTCATTATTGGGTCGTAACCCGGTGTCACGGGCACAAACCCATGAGCAGGCCATCGCCGAGAAGAAATGGCGTAGTGTAGGTTCTCTGCGCCGCTATATTTTGCTGATACTCATTGTGTTGCAAACTACCATTGCGACCAGTTATATGAAGACCATTCTGCCCTACCAGGGGTGGGCGTTAATCGATCCTTTTGAGATCTGGCAACAAAACTGGCAGGTTTCGGTAATGCAATTGCTGCCTTACCTGCTACAAACCGGCATCCTGATTCTGTTTGCCGTGCTGTTTTGTTGGGTCTCTGCCGGATTCTGGACCGCGCTGATGGGCTTCCTGCAATTGCTGATTGGCAAAGATAAATACAGCATATCCTCTACTATCAAAGGAGATGAGGCGCTCAATCCAGCTCACCGGACCGCGCTGATTATGCCAATTTGTAATGAGGACGTGGAGCGGGTATTTGCGGGGCTACGTGCTACTTATGAGTCAGTCGCCGCCACGGGTCAGCTTGAGCACTTCGATATTTATGTGCTGAGTGACAGTTATGACCCCGATATCTGTGTGGCAGAGCAGAAAGCCTGGCTGGAGCTGTGTCGTGATGTCGATGGGCATGGGCGCATTTTCTACCGCCGCCGCCGCCGTCGGGTTAAACGCAAAAGCGGTAATATCGATGACTTCTGCCGCCGTTGGGGCAGTCAGTACAGCTATATGGTGATTCTGGATGCCGATAGCGTGATGAGCGGTGAGTGTTTGACCGGGCTGGTGCGGCTGATGGAAGCCAATCCAAATGCCGGGATTATCCAATCTGCGCCGAAAGCCTCAGGTATGGACACGCTGTATGCCCGTATCCAGCAATTTGCCACGCGAGTCTATGGTCCGCTGTTTACGGCTGGTTTACATTACTGGCAGTTAGGCGAATCCCATTACTGGGGCCACAATGCCATTATTCGGGTTAAGCCTTTTATCGAGCATTGTGCACTGGCACCATTGCCGGGTGAAGGTTCGTTCGCAGGTTCCATTTTGTCGCATGACTTTGTGGAAGCGGCATTAATGCGTCGTGCCGGCTGGGGAGTGTGGATTGCTTATGATTTGCCGGGTAGCTATGAAGAACTGCCACCTAATTTGCTTGATGAACTAAAACGAGACCGCCGTTGGTGCCACGGTAATCTGATGAATTTCAGGTTGTTCCTGGTTAAGGGCATGCATCCGGTTCACCGGGCTGTGTTCCTCACCGGTGTGATGTCATATCTGTCTGCGCCGTTGTGGTTTATGTTCCTGGTGCTGTGTACTGCTTTGCAAGCGGTGCATACCTTGATGGAACCGCAGTATTTCCTGCAACCGCGTCAACTGTTCCCAGTCTGGCCCCAGTGGCGGCCCGAGCTGGCAATTGGCTTGTTCTCCACCACTTTGGTATTACTGTTCTTGCCAAAATTACTCAGCATCATTTTGATCTGGGCAAAAGGGGCGAAAGAGTACGGTGGGGCGCTGCGTCTATTGCTGTCGATGCTGGCTGAAATGTTGTTCTCCGTGTTACTGGCCCCTGTGCGGATGCTGTTCCATACCGTGTTTGTGGTTAGCGCCTTCCTCGGTTGGTCAGTGCAATGGAACTCACCACAACGTGATGATGATGCCACGCCGTGGAGTGAAGCTATGGTTCGTCACGGCTCGCAATTGTTACTGGGTCTGGTTTGGGCCGGTGGCGTGGCCTGGCTGGATCTGCGCTTCTTGTGGTGGTTATCGCCGATTGTATTTTCGTTGATTCTGTCACCGCTAGTCTCTGTGGTTTCCAGCCGTCGGACATTGGGGATGGCCAGTAAACGGGCTAAATTATTTTTGATCCCGGAAGAGTATAATCCACCACGAGAATTGCTGGCGACGGAAGAGTACCTGAAGCTTAACCATCAGCGGGCGCTCAGTAATGGTTTCTTGCATGCGGTGATGAACCCATCGTATAACGCGCTGGCCAGTGCGATGGCGACAGCTCGCCACCATACCCGTGCGATTATCGAGCAGGTGCGTGGCGAGCGGCTGACACTCGCGCTGGAGGCTGGGCCGGATAAATTGGCTAAATTACAGCGTCTGGAATTACTCAGCGACCCGGTATTGATTTCGCGTTTGCACCAGCAAGTCTGGCAGCAGCCGGAGCAGTATCAGATTTGGAACGGGTATTATCGCCAACTCGCGCATAATATAAAGGCGTTTCCAGCAGCGAAGTAACGCTGATATGAAGTAACGGTAATATTGAGTAAAAACGGGCGTACATTATGTATAGCCCGTTTTTTTATTAGTGATAATTCGGTCTGAGCGGTGATAGCGTATTAGTGAATACGGACTAACGCTTTAACACTTTCTATGTTTTACATTAGCCAGATTGAGTCTTAACCGTTGTTTACATGGCGCTATGATAAGCTGTGTATCGCGCTAAACCTGAAGAGTAACTGTGTGAATCCCATCGTTAAACTGACCCATTGCCCTACCAGCATGGCCCGCATTGTTATGCTGGTGATCGGTATTATGTTGTTGTCCGGCTGTGGCAGCATTATCAGCCGCACGGTGCCGGGGCAGGGCCATGGGCATCAATACTATCCTGGCGTGCAATGGGATATGCGTGAGGGACCATGGAAATATGTCACGGTGATAGACGTTCCGCTGTCAATGATAGTTGATACTTTTATGCTGCCAATCGATGCTCGTCATGGTCCTTATGAGTAACATCATTCGTTGGTAGCAAAAATCAGCAGTTGGTAGTGTTGTTGCTGACAAACGAATTCACTGATCGGTGTCATATGTAACCCTTTGACATGGGCTGCTAATGAGTGTGGATTGTCGTTGTTAACAAACGCAGCCCCCACATCAAAGTCATTGCGGGTATAGGTTTTAACGGCGGCAAACAGTTGACTCAATACCCCGTTGCCACGCCAGCGGCTATCAATACATACCGGCCCGTACAGAAATACCCGCAATTGTGCTAATGGCTGGCCTTGATACTGTTGATGGCTCATGGCTTCCAGCATGGCATCAACCACCGGTGGTCGTGGTTGTTTATGCGTGTGGGCCAAACAGACAAAGCCGGCGACTAGCCCATCATCAACTGCAACCAGAACCCCCAAATCCTGATTAATCGAATCCAGTTGCTTTTCATCCATTTGTGACACAATAAAACCCTGCTTTCGCTGCTCTGGACTTAAGTTTTCTGGGGTGTTTTGTCGCTGCAACTCTAATATAGCCGGGTAGTCTGCAGGTTGCGCAGGTCTTATTTTCATGTTTAATCTCTAGGTTCAAATGTGTTATCAGGAGAGAGTCGATGCCATCAAAAGCAGTGAGGTTACCCGATACCCACGTAAGTAAACCGCCGTCAGTATTACCGAAAACCTCGATAATGCGTGTTGCCAGACCCACAGATAATCTTAAATTAATCAGTGAGATGTACTGCCGTGGGCTAGGCTTTAGCCAACTGGGCCATTTTGCTGATCATCAGGGATTTGATGGTGTTATTCTCGGACATCCACATCACACTTACCATTTAGAGTTTACTCATCATCGCGGTGTTCGGGTAGGGGCGGCACCGACGCAGGACAACTTATTAGTATTTTATATACCGGATCAAGCGCAATGGGTTGTGCAGTGCCAGCAGATGGCGGCGGCAGGTTTTCGTAAGGTCACGTCTTATAATCCTTATTGGGATGTCAGCGGCAAAACGTTCGAAGATAGCGATGGTTATCGTGTGGTGTTACAGCAACAGGAATGGCAGTTGTAAAACAAAACCCGCCACAAGGGCGGGTTTGCGTGAACAGTGGTTGCAGTATATGCATCAGGCCGCTTGTTGGCCCTGAGTATTATTCATCAGCCGACGAATCGGTACGATAAGCAATATTAACACTGCCGCACAGATAACCAGTGCAATTGAGCAACGGGCGAACAGTGTCGGCAGCATATCAAGCTGGTCAGCTTTAACATGTCCGCCAATCAGGCCTGCTGCCAGATTACCCAGAGAACTGGCGCAGAACCACAAGCCCATCACCTGGCCGCGCATTCTGTCTGGTGCCAGTAGGGTCATGGTGGCCAAACCGATCGGGCTAAGGCACAATTCACCCAACGTCAGCAGTAAGATACTCATCACCAGCCACAGCGGCGAAACACCGGCACCACCACTGCTAAGCACATGCTGCGCGGCATACATCATCACAGCGAAACCGGCCGCTGCGCATAAAATACCGATGACAAATTTAGTGATACTGCTGGGTTGAATTTTCTTCTTCGCCAGGGCAGGCCAAGCCCAACTGAATACCGGTGCCAACAGAATAATAAACAGCGCATTTATTGATTGGAACCAGACTGTTGGGATCTCAAAGCCCATAACCATACGGTTAGTGTAATCATTGGCAAACAGATTGAATGAGGTTGGTTTCTGCTCGAAGGCTGACCAGAAGAACGCCGCAGACACTAACAGAATGAAGCACACCAATAGGCGAGCGCGATCTTTACGGCTCATATTGGCAAAGGCAAACAGATAAACGAAATAGAGTGTTACTGAGGCCGCAATAACATAGACCAATAAGCTGGCAATCAATACTGGGTTTATCGGGATAACCCCTTGTGATATCAGGGTAATCAGCACCGCCACTAGCACCATAATACCTGCAACCCACTTGCCAACCCCTTGACGCTGATTGGTCGGTTTATTCCAGCTTGAGTCTAGCCCGACCTCTGCGTCATAGCGTTTCATCGCTGGGATAGCAAAACCACGGAAAATAACCAGTGCGACCAGCATACCAATACCGCCGATACCAAAACCCCAGTGCCAGCCGTGGGATCGCAGCAACCAACCTGACAGTAGCGGCGCGATAAATGACCCCATATTGATACCCATATAGAACAGAGAGAAACCACCGTCGCGGCGGGCATCACCTGGCTTATACAGGGTGCCGACCATGACTGAGATACAGGTCTTGAACAGACCGGTACCCAGCACGATAAACACTAAACCGATAAAGAACATGTCATTGCCGAAGAACGCTGATAGCGCAATCGACAGATGACCCAGTGCAATCAGGATAGAACCATACCAGACTGCACGTTGCTGGCCGAGCCAGTTATCAGCCAGCCAGCCACCGGGTAATGCGGCCAGATACATGCTACCGGCAAAAATCCCGACGATAGCGGAGGCTTGCTCACGAGGCAGGCCCATACCACCGTCAAATACAGTGGCGGCCATAAACAGAATTAACAGTGGGCGGATGCCGTAGAACGAGAAACGCTCCCACATTTCAGAAAGAAACAGGCCGCTGAGCGGATAAGGATGGCCAAAGAACGTGCGGCCACCTTCGGAGTTAACAGAGGTTTGCATAAAGTCTTCCCATAGAATCGCCGTTAAAGTCGGGCGAATAAGCCATCATCGAATGTTCACCCCTTTGGCACTACGGCCAGTTATCAGGGTTAACACTCGTTACAGTAGAATTTAACGCAATAATAACGTCATTTTTTGCTGCCTATCGGGGTTATATCGTATTTTTAGATGAAAAGTCGATACACATCGCATTTATCAGGGTTATCTTTCTGACTTTGAGTGCATTTCACTACAAAAGATAGGGACTAAGTTTCATTATTTAATCTTATTATTAATATTATTTATCAATAAGTTAAATCAATAGGTTATGGCTATTTTGACATGAGAGAGTGCTGAAATAAAAAATTTTCGCATAAAAACACAATAAACAGCAACTTGGCGAGGGATTAACGTTTGATGGGGTCTTTGTCAGTGCATCTCAGGAGGATTCGGGCAGAAAAGAGCAGGAATATACGTGCTTTTGTTTAGGGACTTAGGATGGTTTATGCTGGTATCCGGCGGTTGGGTTACCCCTCTAATCTTTAGCTATCTTGCTGTTGTTGAACCTCACGCTGCCGTGCTTTTAAGGGCTGGCGCTGTAAACACCAGTAAGAATAGATCGCGTTAAATAGCACCACCAAGGCAGTTACACAGAATACAGCGCGGAAACCATAGCTGGCAGAAACCGCAGCCCCGAGTAGCGGGCCGCTGACATTACCGACATCACGAAACGATTGGTTATAACTGAAAATCCGGCCAGCCACTTGATTGGTGCAGTTATAAATCAGTAACGTCTGTACCGCTGGGAGCAATGCACCATCCGTTGCCCCCAGCAAGAAGCGCAAAATACCCAATTGCAATGGAGTCTGCACGAAAGCCATCGGGATCAGGATAAGCACTGACAGAGCCAGCATGGCAATCAGAATGCGCTCTGGGCCGATTCTATCACCCAGTTTTCCTAATCTCGGCGCGCTCATCAATGCAGCAACCCCTGGGACTGACGCAATCATGCCGCTGACGAAAGCCAAATTATGAATATCACCGGCCAGTTCGCGCACATACAGCGTCAAGATCGGCGCAATTGAGCCAGTAGCAATCTGGATTATCATGGTGGTGACAAACAGGCTCAGGATTAACTTCGGGTTCTTCAGGGAGTTAAATACTTGCCGCCCGTTAAGCATGTCTTTTTTCAGTACCGGTGCAAACTGCTCCCTGACATACAGCCAGGTTAGAGCAAAACAGAGCAACAACACCGCCGCGGTAATAAAGAATACCGGTCTCAGGCCATAGTTATCCGCTAACAACCCGCCGATCAGTGGCCCGATTAATGCACCGCTCACTCCACCGGTTGAGAGCGTCCCCAAAGCCCAGCCACTCTTGTTGCGCGGTACTTGAGTGGCGATCAGTGCATTGGCATTTGGAATAAAACCACCCAGTAGTCCCAGCAGTGCACGTAATGCCAGAAACTGCCAGATATTCTGTGCCATACCCATTAAAACCATCACGATCCCCATGCCTAACGCTGAGCGTAATAGCATGATTTTCCGCCCTTTACGATCAGCCAGGCTCCCCCAGAAGGGGGCGGCAATGGCAGAAAACAGAAAAGTAATACTGAATACCAGACCGGACCACATATTCAATGACTGGTGACCGCTCACGCCTAACTCCTCCACATACAATGGCAAGAATGGCATGATCAAACTAAATGCAGCACCGGTTAGAAAACAGCCTAACCAGGTGACAAATAGGTTTCTTTTCCAGTTAACAGGTTGTGGCGCCGAGGTCATAAATTACCGATTAAGCAAGTGATTGCTTTGCGTCTCTTTATTCGTCAGTAGGGCGTTTGAAGGGGCGGCAAAGCACGAGAAGCAGATACTTAGCCTGATAAGTATGCGCTCATAGTGCAGCGACATCAATGAGATAAATATTAGTTTTTATAAAATGGAAAGGTGGTTTGAAATGGATGGATATGCTTATTCTATTTGGTAATAACACAGAAGTTGTGGCATTAGCATGATGTTACAGCTGGCACAGAAAACAGGAAAAACCACCCCGCCAAAGGCGAAGTGGTTAGTCTGATATTTGTTATTTAGCGCCAGTGATTAGCGGTAAGCTTCATTTTTAGTCACGGAATAACGGCCACTACCCAGTAGCATGATAGCGACACCACCGAGGAAATACATAGCTTCGTTTTCCAAACCCCAAGCACCGACTTGGGTCAGGGTAAAGAATTTCCCCGTACCGACCATTAATACTGCAACCAGCAGGTTAACGGCGTAAACGAACGCCGCAGGGCGGGTAAACAGACCAAGAATAATCAGGATCGGGGTGACAATTTCGCCGATGTAAACGCCATAGGCGACAAAACTGGGGATGCCTTGCGCCTGTAAAGACGCGGCTATCCAGCTGGTGCCATGCTGAATTTTGGCGACACCATGAAATAACATCAAGACACCGAACGTTAGGCGTAATAATAGTTTGCCGCCGTTAGGATGGTCTGTTAATCGAGTGAACCAGAGATTAAGTGTTGCGAGCATATATATCCTTATTAAAAAAGAAAATAACCGGATAATAACTAAGATTAATTACTCTCAGTATCGTCAGATAAATCTTATTTGCCTAGCGGATAAATCTGACGAAGTGTATCAAAAAAATTGATATAAATTAATTCTCATTACCATTAGCAATATTCTATTTCTGAATAAGTCATGCTATTCATACAATGAAGGCGCGCCTTCTGGCCGGGTCTTAAAACGCCGGTGTAGCCACATATATTGGTCTGTGGCTTGGGCAATCTCTTTTTCGATCACTTTATTCATAAACGCGGCCGCCGCCACTTCATTATCTAACGGGAAGTTCTCTACCGCGGGTTGCAACAGCAGTTGATAACCTTTGCCATTAGGTAAACGACGCGGCGTGAAAGGAATAATTGCCGGTTTACCCATACGTACCAGCAGGTAAGTCCCAGTGGTGGTTGCCGCTTGATCGACAGCGAACAAGGGCACAAATACGCTGCTGCGCGGACCGTAATCATGATCCGGCGCATACCAGATAATTTCGCCTTGTTTTAGGCTGCGGATCATTCCTTTCAGATCTTTGCGGTCTAACATGGCTTTATTTGAACGCATCCGGCCCCAAGTCTGCATCCAGTCCATGGCTTTATTATCATGCGGGCGATAGACACCGATGCCCGGATTGTAGATACCGAAGATGCGGGCACCCAGTTCCAGCGTAAGAAAATGCAAGCCGATCAATAAAACCCCTTTGCCTTCCTCTCGTGCTTGTTGAATGTGTTCTAGACCACTAACGCTACACCAGCGCTCAATGCGCCAGTTCGGCCAAAACCAAGCCATGCCTGTTTCAAATAACCCCATCCCTACTGATTCAAAGTTCTTAACCAGCAGTTCATCGCGTTCAGCCTGTGGCATATCAGGAAAGCACAACTCGAGATTACGCTGTGTTATCCGTTTACGCCGTTTGAGAAAACGCATAGAAAAGCGGCCAAGGGAGGTGCCCAGGACATAGATAACTGGGTAGGGGAGCAACACCAATAGGTAGAGGATACCGAGGCCAAGCCAGGTCAGCCAATAACGAGGGTGTAGCAGTGAGCGTTCAAAAGAAGGAACTTGCATATCTGTTCTCTGCGTTATTGTAATTCAGTCGGACAGTTAACTATTTACTCTTGATAGCGGATATGTGGTTCTTTAGCGAACCTCAATAGGCAGTTGCCGGTCATCCATACCAACGTATTCATCTGTCATTTAAGGTAGCCTATTGTGACATTTTTAGTGGCTTACAGGAAAACAGACCGCACCAAAAAGCCATTTTTATGCCTTTCGGTTGAAGTTCCCGCCGATTAAATCACCTATCTGATGGTTAAATAACCATGATTGAATTTGGCTATTTGAACGGATTCAGTAAGCTGACTAACTCAGCCAGACTGTTAACTGCCATCTTTTCCATCACTTTAGCCCGATGCACTTCTACGGTTCTGACAGACACACAAGCTTTGTCGGCGATATCCCGATTAATCAAACCCTGCATAACCCATTGCGCAATCATCTGTTCCCGTGGCGTCAGCGAGGCATAACGCAGTTGTACCTGTCGGCGGGCTGTCAACTGCTCTGTGTGCTGGAAGCCCTGTTGTAAGGCGGTAATCAGCGGCGCAGTCGCGACTGGTTTTTGTAAGAAATCAACCGCCCCCAGTTTCATCTGCTCAACCGCCTGCGGCACTTCTCCATGGGCGGTAAGGAATATGACGGCCAGCGTGCTGTCTCGCTGGCGCATCTGGTTATAGACTTGCGTACCATCTAGCAGCGGCATACGAATATCGAGCAGTAATACACCAGATTGATATAAATCAGCTTGGGCCAGGAAACGCTCACCGTCATGCCATACCTTCACTTTGTAATCCAGGCTTTCCAGCAAAAAACGGCAAGCGTCGGTGACGGCAATATCGTCATCAAGTAGATGAATCAGTGACAAGAGTAAGCTCCTTGCTTGGGTTAAGTGGCAGTGTCAGGGTAACGCGTAGTCCAATCTTATCATTGGCGGCCATGTGGTTAAGTAGTGCCAGATTTCCGCCCTGGCGACAGATTAATCGCTGGCAAATGACCAGGCCGAGACCGAGGCCATCACTTTTGGTGGAACGGAATGGGGTCAAAGGCTGGTTGAGCTGTTCGGCCGTCAGGCCACCGGCATCATCTTGCAAAATTAATATTGCCACATCGGCTTGCTGATAAGCACTGAACCATAACTGGTGGGCACCGGCCTGCAAACTGTTAGTGATCAGATTACACAAGACCTGATCGAGCAGCGTGGGCGGTAAATGCAGCGCTAATGATGCCTCGATATCAGTATGCAACGTGCAACACGGCGCTGGATTGGTGGCTGCCAGTAACTGCCAGAGGTGATTAACCAAGGCAGGTAATGGTTGGCAGGCGGCAGAGCTGTTCATGGCCGGCTGTTTTCCTGCCCACAGCCGTAAGTTAGCAATGGTATCAGCCCCGCGTCGGGCCTGATGACTGATTTGACTCAAAATGGGCAGTAATGAGTGATCAGCCTGTTCCCGTTGCAGGCGAATAGCGCAGCCATCGGCGTAATGCTGAATAGCGCTGAGCGGCTGATTTAGTTCATGAGCGAATCCCGCGGCCATCTCACCGAGAATACTCAGGCGCTGAGCTTGTTCCAACGCACTTTCCCTAGCCCTAAGTTGCTGGTGAAGTTGCTCCAATTGCTGGCTGCGACGACGCACCAGAAACGCCACCCAGATATGATTGGCCGCGAGCAATAACAGAATCACCGCGATGGCGACGATCAACAGCCGATGTTGTTGTGCCCACTCAAGAGTCTGTTGCCAGAACTGCGGCTGTTGGGGATGTTGATTAATTGAACGTAATAAACTTTCGACCTGACTGGTGGAGGAGGGGGCACCCCATTGTGGTGTTTTGTCCCCATCGGGGCTGAGCAAAATCCGCGTAACATTATCGGCTAATTCATCCGGTACCTGTGATAACGCGGCAAACGACCAATTCGGGTATAACTCGCTGCTGCTCAGGCATGGAATGGCGGTTCTCTTCGCCAATAGCGGCTTAAAGTCAGCGGTATGCGCTAATCCTTCTGCCTGCATATCTTCCAGCAGGCAGGTGGGCACAATAGCCGCGGAGATAGCGCGATCACGCAGTAGATAAATTAACGCATCCACCGGGAAGCCAGAAAAATGCAATTGAAAATCCCGTTCTGGTTGCAGCCCCGCATCGCGTAGCACTTTGTATCCCAACAAGTAACCGCCAAAGGCATCGGGAGAGACGGCACCAACGCGTTTGCCAATCAACCCTTGGGGATTATGGATATCACTGTCAGCGCGTACCAGAATAACACTACCGATCACATTGCGGCTGGTGCTGTCTGGCTCATGATTGGAACGCAAAGAGACCAACCAACGCAGAGGATAGTGGTTATCAATTTGCACATATTGCGCTGGATTGGTCAGCAGAAAATCAACTCGGTTCTGCTGCACCGCACTTTTCATCGCATTTAAATCCAAGGGTAATAACTGAAAGTGCTGCCCAGGCAAGTGCTGATTAAGGCGATCGGCCAACGGTTGCCAATGTGCTTGCGCCTGAGCATCACCGCGTAATGCCAGCACGCCAATGGTCCAATCATTGGCATGGGCGGTTGAAAACCACCAAAACAGCACTATCACCAGCCCTCTGAAACTCATGCATGTTCCTTTTTATGATCCCCGTCGCAGTGCGCAATTGTCCTGGATCAAGTCCTTAAAGGGAATGTGGAAAACCACAATAGGGCTTCTGCTCGTCGATTTCTACAATCCTTGAATTAAGAGCATTGTTATTAAGCAGATGAGAAGAAAAATGGATCAAGGAAAAAGAGCATTTCTACAGCGGCTCGGGGGCTTAACTGCTGGCGCAGCATTGGTACCATTGGCGGATGCGGGCTGGCGGATGGAACCGGCACGCAAACAAGGTGATATCAAACGGCGCTACGCCATGTTGATTGATTTGCGCCGCTGTATTGGTTGCCAGGCATGTACTGTCAGTTGCGCGATTGAAAACCAACTGCCACAAGGCCAGTTCCGTACCACAGTTAATCAGTATCAAATTGCCCTGTCTGGGGCAGAAAGTGTCACCAATGTATTGCTACCCCGCCTGTGTAACCACTGCGATAACCCGCCTTGCGTGCCAGTCTGTCCGGTACAGGCCACTTATCAGCGTCAAGATGGCATTGTGGTGGTCGATAATACCCGTTGTGTTGGTTGTGCATACTGTGTTCAGGCCTGCCCGTATGAAGCTCGTTTTATCAATCACAGTACCCAAACTGCGGACAAGTGTACTTTTTGTGTTCATCGTCTGGATGTTGGATTGCTGCCTGCCTGTGTGGAGTCTTGTGTCGGCGGGGCGCGGATTATCGGTGATTTACGCGATGGCAACAGTATATTGCGCCAAATGCTACTAGAACATGCCGCTGACATTAAAGTGCTGAAACCGGAGCAAGGCACTCACCCTCAAGTGTTTTACCTCGGGCTAAATGACATTTTCACCCGACCATTGCAGGGCCAACCCGCGCTCTGGCAGGAGGTACACCCATGATCCGTGAAATTTTAGCTCGCCCACAAGATATCGCCTGGTTGCCTTGGGCGGTGCAGTATTTCTTTTTTATCGGGCTGGCTTGTAGTGGCGTGTTGTTTGCCTGCTGGCAACGGATGTTCTCTCGCCATCAGCAGAATCCATTGGAGTTTGCTGCACTGATGTTGGCGGTGACTGCGGTGGTGGTTGCGCCATTGGCGCTCAATGCGGACCTACATCAACCGGCCCGCGTCTGGCACTTCTATGCCCACTTTACGCCGTGGTCGTGGATGTCATGGGGATCTCTTTTCTTACCCTTGTTTACCCTGCTGGTGTTGTCCTATTTTCTGGCGCTGACCTACAGCCGATTGCGGGCAAAACCATTAGCGCGATTATTGACAGGATTAGCCGGACTCTGTGCGTTTTCTGCTATCACTATTTTGCTCTATACCGGCCGCGAGGTGTCAATCCTGCGCGCCCAACCCCTGTGGTTTAGTTTATGGTTGCCACTGTTTATCTTCCTGACTGCCTGGCAGACGATCCCGCCTTTACTGGCTACCTGGCTATGGCGTGAGCCGCACTATCAGGTGTCATTGGCGCGCTGGCAACCCATCAATTTAATGATGCTGGCGTTGGTTACTGTGCTGTGGGCCAGTGGTGATAATGCCTCGGCACAGGCTCTGCGCTACTGGGCTATGCATGCCCAGACTTTGGCAGCATTTCCTGTGGTGCTGTGGCTATTGCTTTTGGCAATGGCGCTGTTCAACAGGAAAAAAACCTTATCAAGCGGGATGGTAGTGGCTCAGGCACTGGCAGCCCTGACGTTGTGTTGGTCGGTACGTTGGCTATTGCTGATGCATACTCAAACGTTGCCTAAATACAATGTGTTAACCAATCCCTATTCGTTGCCGCTGGGGAGTGAAGGATTGCTGGCCGTGGTGGGTACATGCGGATTATGGATAGCGGTGATTATTGCTATCCGTGAAGGTGTCAGATGGCTTGAACAACAATTCTCAAGTGAAAAAATAGTCTCAAGTGAAAAAACAGTTTCAGGCGAGAAAACAGTGAAAGGAGAAATGCATCATGGCTAAGTCTACACGGCGTCAATGGTTAAAAGGCAGTTTAGCCTTGGGGGGCGTGGTTGCATTTGCTGCCAGTTATCATGCTGTGGCACGCAAAACATTGGCTGGCCTGATTGATGGTAGTGCCGGAAAGCTTACACTCGATCCTGTTAGTGCCAACGCATTAGCACCAGAAGGACGTATTGGGCAGCAGTGGCAGGCCAATCCGCAACAAGCGGTTTCAATGACACAATGTTTTGGTTGTTGGACCTTGTGTGGCTTACGGGTGCGAGTCGATACCCAGCACAATAAAATCCTGCGCATCGCCGGTAACCCTTATCATCCGTTGTCTCATGACCACCATTTTCCGTATCAGTTACCACTAAGTGAAGCGCTGCAACGTTTAGGTGGAGAGTCAGGCATGGCCAGGCGTTCAACGGCTTGCGCGCGCGGCGCGACGCTATTAGAAGGGGTCGATAGCCCTTATCGTATTACCGAGCCAATGAAGCGCACCGGGCCACGGGGCAGTGGCAAATGGCAGCGTATCAGCTTTGAGCAATTGGTGGCGGAAGTGACCGAAGGCGGTGATCTCTTTGGCGAGGGGCCGGTTGAAGGGTTGCGGGCTATCCGTGACCTGATTACCCCCATTGATACTCAGCAGCCCTCATTGGGGCCGAAAGCCAATCAGTTACTAGTGACTAACGCCGGTGATGATGGGCGCGATGCTTTTATCCGACGTTTTGCTCATCAAGCGTTCGGCACTAAAAATCTCGGTAGCCACGGGGCATATTGTGGTTTGGCGTATCGTGCCGGTTCAGGTGCGTTGATGGGGGATTTAGATAAAAATGCCCATGTTAAGCCTGATTGGGATAACGTCCGTTTTGCCCTATTTTTGGGGACGTCGCCTGCGCAATCTGGCAACCCATTTAAGCGGCAAGGGCGTCAGCTAGCCAATGCTCGCCAGCGTGATGATTTCAATTATGTGGTGGTCGCCCCCGCGCTGCCACTGACAACCACATTGGCTAATCAGCATAACCGCTGGGTTCCGGTGTTGCCGGGGACGGATGCGGCACTGGCAATGGGGATGATTCGTTGGATTATCGAACAGAATCGTTTTAACCACGCTTATTTGTCCGTTCCTGGTGAGGTTGCCATGCAAGCGGCGGGTGAGCGCAGTTGGACCAATGCCAGCCATCTGGTGATAACCACTGAAACCCATCCCTTGGCAGGCCAGTTCCTACGTGCCAGCCAGCTAAGTGGTGAGTCAGTGGCCGAAGCTGAAGAGAGTCCGGTATTAGTGCAAGTGGTTGACGGTACATTGCAGCCTGCTGCATTAGCATTACACGCTCAATTGTTTGTCACGCGCGAGGTCACCTTACATGATGGTCAAATTGTGCAGGTGCAATCAGGTATGGCGTGTTTGCGGCAAGCGGCAGAGCGTTTTACTCTGGAAGAATACAGCCAGCAATGCGGCGTCCCAGCAGAGACGATGGTTGGTTTGGCGAAAGAGTTTACGGCTTACCAGCGTCAGGCTGCGGTTATCTCCCATGGTGGCATGATGGGGGGTAACGGTTTTTATACCACCTGGGCGGTCATGATGCTCAATGCCCTGATTGGTAATTTGAATCTTAAGGGTGGAGTTTCGGTTGGGGGGGGTAAGTTTGATGGTTTTGCTGATGGTCCTCGCTATCAGTTAGCTACTTTCGCTGGAATGATAAAACCAAAAGGCTTACCGCTATCGCGCAGCAAGCAGCCCTATGAACAATCGCAAGAGTATCAGCAAAAGATTCAGCAGGGTCAGCCTGGCTATCCGGCCCGTGGCCCATGGTATCCCTTTGTCGGTGGGCAATTGACCGAACAATTGGCACCGGCATTGGCGGGTTATCCCTATCCGCTTAAGGCATGGATTAGCCATATGACTAATCCGCTGTACGGGGTCGCGGGGCTGCGCAACTTGATTGAGGCGAAACTACAAGATCCACGTCAATTGCCGCTGTTTATTGCCATTGATGCTTTTATGAATGAAACCACCGCATTGGCGGATTATATCGTACCGGATACCCATAATTTTGAGAGTTGGGGATTCAGTGCGCCCTGGGCCGGGGTACTGGTCAAAGCCAGCACTGCCCGCTGGCCCGTGGTGACATCACGTACTGCCCGCACGGCTCAAGGCGAGCCTGTGGCCATGGAGAGCTTCCTGATTGCAGTGGCCAAGGCATTGCAATTACCGGGGTTCGGTGCCAATGCGATGCAGGACAGCCAGGGAAACAATTTGTCGCTGGAGCGGGCCGAGGATTACTATTTACGGGCCGCGGCCAATATTGCTTATGGCGGTGAAAAACCACTGCCACCAGCCTCGGATGAAGAACTGAAATTAACCGGCGTCGATCGCTTATGGCCCGACTTACAACGCAGTCTGCATATTGATGAGCAGCGCCGAGTGGCTTACCTGTTGGCGCGTGGTGGGCGTTTTGCGCCTTATGAGAAAAGTTGGAATGGCGATGCCACCGGGCCGCAGTGGAAAAAGCCACTGCAAATCTGGAACGAAAATGTCGCGCAACATCACCATGCGATAACCGGCGAGCGTTATAGCGGCTGTCCGACTTGGTATCCACCTCGTCTGGCCGATGGTTCCGATGTCTTTACCCATTATCCGGCAACTGACTGGCCTTTGCGCTTGATGTCCTTCAAGTCTCATCTCATGAGCAGTTCTACTGCGATGATTGAGCGCTTACGCGCGGTCAAACCCACCAATTTGGTGGCGATTAATCCAACCGATGCTCAGCGCTACGGGATACAGCACGGTGACAGTGTACGCCTGATGACCCCCGGTGGTCAGATGAAGGTACAGGTAAGTTTATTGGATGGTGTTATGCCTGGTGTGGTTGCTATTGAACATGGTTATGGACATCGCGAGATGGGTGCCAGAACACATTCGTTGGATGGTGTGATCATGGCGTCAGACCCGCGTATCGGTCAGGGGAGCAATCTGAATGACTTGGGGTTTACTGATCCAACGCGAGAAGTCCCCAATACCTGGCTGGATTGGGTCAGTGGTGCCGCGGTTCGGCAAGGGCTACCAGCCAGATTGGAAGTGATTAGCTAGCAGGCTATCAATTTTGACTTAAATCCCTCTCAATTGAAGAGGGATTTTTATTTCTACGTTATGATATTCCCGATGTATAAATGAGTTTCATTCATTCTTATCGGAGAGCCGTCGATGGCAGTAGCAAGACTCAGTGCGGGTTTATTGGTCGTCGGTGGCATATTGGGTTATATGGGGGCTTACTGGCAAACCCTCTCTTTGCTGATTGCTGCCGGAATTGCCTTACTCACTGGGATCGTTCTTTCCGCTTTTACTGATAGTGATTACCGCTAAAGATGTTCCGCAGTAATGTTTCAGGTATTATATGCGCCGCACGGCTGTCCCGTGGTGAAACATCAGTTCTATTGTACAATGAATTAACGTGATTAGCCGTCTAATGAATTACCTAACCCATTGAGCAATAATTAAATTTTTATCAGTAACCTCTTCGAAAGACAGGAACGTACACCATGCCAGTGTTACATAACCGAATTTCTAATGAGGAACTTAAAGCGCGCATGTTGGCTGAAACCGAACCGCGCACCACAGTTTCTTTTTATAAATATTTCACTCTGGAAGATGCCAAAACCTTCCGTGACGACCTCTATAGTCAATTTGTTAAACTCGGCGTGTTTGGTCGGGTTTATGTGGCTAAAGAGGGGATCAATGCACAAATCAGTGTGCCCGCTAATCGTTATGATGAGTTCAAAACCGTGTTGTTTGCCGCACATTCTGCACTAGATCAGGTGCGGCTGAATGTGGCTCATGAAGATGATGGGAAGTCATTCTGGGTGCTGCGCATGAAAGTTCGCGAACGCATTGTGGCGGACGGTATTGATGACGAGAGTTTCGATCCCAGTAATATAGGGCATTATCTGAAGGCCGATCAGGTTAATCAGATGATTGATGATCCCGATACTTTGTTTGTTGATATGCGCAATCACTATGAGTACGAAGTAGGCCATTTCGAAAATGCCATTGAAGTCCCTTCTGATACTTTCCGTGAGCAATTGCCAATGGCGGTTGATATGCTGCAACATGACAAAGAGAAAAATATTGTTATGTATTGCACTGGTGGGATTCGCTGTGAGAAAGCCAGCGCCTATATGCTGCACAATGGCTTCAAAAACGTTTATCACGTTGAGGGCGGTATTATCGAATATGCCCGTAAAGCAAAAGAACAGGGGTTGCCGCTGAAATTTATCGGTAAAAACTTTGTTTTTGATGAGCGGATGGGGGAGCGGATCTCTGATGATGTGATAGCCCACTGCCATCAGTGCGGTACACCTTGCGACACGCATACCAACTGTAAGAATGATGGCTGCCACTTACTATTTATTCAGTGTCCGACCTGTGCGGCAAAGTTTGCTGGTTGCTGTAGTGATATCTGTCAGGAAGAGCTGAAGTTGCCGCAGGAAGAGCAACGCTCCCGGCGTGCTGGGCGCGAAAACGGCATCAAGGTTTTTAATAAATCGAAAGGATTGTTGCAAACTACCATGCACATTCCGATACCAGAAAAGAGCACAGATAAAAAATAGTCGTAGGGTTAACCTACTGGATGTACTATTAAAGTTAGACGTTGTCGGTTATTTTATTCGATAGCGTCTTTTTTATGCCATTTTTAGCGCAATGGCGATTCCAATACAAGGATTGATAATGACAATACCTGGAGTGAGTAGCCAAGGGCTACGGTTAGTCACGATGCTGGCTATGCTGGTGGTGATTATGGCGGGAATTAAAGCGGCATCGCCGATCGTGGTTCCATTCTTGTTGGCTATATTTCTTGCTATCGTATTAAATCCTTTAGTGAAACTGTTGGAGAAAATAAGAATTCCCCGCACCTTAGCTATTGTCTTATTGGTTAGCATTATTATTTTACTCATGGCATTGCTCTTTGGCCGCCTGGGTTCTTCATTAAATGAGTTTGCCCGCTCGTTGCCGCAATATCGTGGCATGATGCTGGAAAAAATGCGCGACCTGCAAGAGTTTGCAATGCGCTTTAATATTGAGTTCTCGGTGGATGACATTATGAAGCATGTCGATCCTAGCACCGCGATGAACTTTGTGACCCGTCTACTGAGCCATCTTTCTGGTGCCATGGCTAGTATGTTCTTGCTGCTGATGACGGTGGTCTTTATGTTGTTTGAAGTGGAACGACTGCCTTATAAAATGCAGTTGATGTTTGATAACCCAGAGCAAGGGAATGCGATTCTCAAGCGTGCACTAAATGGTGTAACTCATTATCTGGTGATCAAGACGATTATTAGCATTGCGACGGGGATTGTTATTTGGTTATTCCTGGCAGCGATGGGGGTCAGATTCGCTTTCCTTTGGGGGCTACTGGCTTTCGTCCTCAATTACATTCCTAATATCGGCTCCGTATTGGCGGCTATCCCACCCATCGTTCAGGCACTGTTGTTTAATGGTTTTGCTGATGCTTTTGCCGTTACCTGCGGGTATATTTTGATTAACCTGATTGGTGGCAATATTATTGATCCACGGATGATGGGGCGTGGTTTGGGTCTATCAACCTTGGTGGTGTTCTTATCCTTGATTTTTTGGGGGTGGCTACTCGGGCCAATTGGTATGCTGCTTTCCGTTCCGTTAACCATTATTGCCAAAATAGTATTAGAGTTAACACCAGCCGGTTATAAAATCGCCGTGTTATTGAGTGATGGCAAACCGGCCAAGGTAGAGTAGTGCAAACTGCGGATATCGTATTTATTGCTGGGCCACAGGTGGGAAGCTATCTGGTGGCCCGG
The DNA here is from genome assembly GCF_052217145.1 of Yersinia sp. 2541 StPb PI. Lineage (NCBI taxonomy): Bacteria > Pseudomonadati > Pseudomonadota > Gammaproteobacteria > Enterobacterales > Yersiniaceae > Yersinia > Yersinia sp. 2541 StPb PI. The sequence goes on from NZ_JAZGQB010000001.1 coordinate 1,860,138, forward strand.
CTAGAAAAGGTAGAGAAAACGCGTTAATAGAAAAAGAAATAAATATCCAGTGCTAACAGAATCAGCCACAAGCAGATATAGAGCAGTAGATGTTCCCGTACATTATTGATAACCATCGATAGCAATTTATTTAACATGCAGGGTGCCTGAGGCTAGAATTATCGCCCATTATAAGGATTTTAACTTTTATAAACAATAAGCTGGCAGGCTAAATTCCTGAGTTACAGCATGATGAAATAAGTCATTTCTTTGGATAATATGGGCATTGTGGTACGAATGGAAAAGATTGATATGTATTGGTGATATTAAGTGAAATGTAACCGATTCTTTAACTGCAAGCGATAACTCACTATATTAATCCGGTTACATTATTTGTTAAGAACAAAAATCACATATACAGAAAATTTACTGAAAGGGAATACTCCCTTTATTGCGACTCTCTATACACCAACGCCTTAGTATAAATATTTAAATACATTGTAAATAAAGCATAATTCCAAACGGTTTCTGACTTTTATTTTTTCGGTAATATGCCGTTTATGCGAATAAACTGTACTGTCACTGATATTTAACTTCCTGGCAATGCGGTAATTGGGCATCTCCATCATCCAGTAGCACATGACTTTATGCTCTTGTGGACTGAATAGGGATGCTGGACAGGGGGGATGTGGCTTACCGATACCCTCACTTGAAAAGTCCGATAGTCTTTGTAACAACTCCGGTAAGCGTTTTTTAGCCAAAATAGAGACAGAATCTGTCAGGGGTATCGGCGTTTCACTAAACGGATATGACGCATCCAGATAAATATAAACTTTAGCCCGCAGGCAACAACTCAAAAATTGTGCTAATAACGGGCAATGTCCACCATAGCGACAATATTGGGTAAGGTTAACAATAATTACCTCAGGATCAAACTCATGAACAGCTAATGTAGCCTGTTCCACCGTAGGAACATCCATTAAATCGAGATATGAAGCGTTATTTAAATAAGTATTTACCCCTGATCGGGTATAAAAACATTCATCGATAATTAATATTTTCATGTGGCATACATCCTTGTCTAACAGCAACCATACCTGGCCGCATACAAGGATAAAGTAATCCCCTGATGCCTAAAACGTCAATTCGGGATTCACGATTGTTTTTAGCGGCTTTTACGAATATAAGACTCTGCTAATTATTAAATTTGCGGCGTTTTATATTAATAATGAGGTGAAAATGAGAGCGAGATATACCGATGACTGAAATAAAAAGAAACAGTCATCGGTAACAATCAAGTGCTGAACTCGCGGGTTACAGCATTACGATTTGGCGAAGCGGGATAGCGAAAAGGCTGAAATATCAATAGGTGAGGGTTTATCTTGTGCGAAGAGTGCAGCGACTTCCCCCAATGCAGTTGCAAACTTAAATCCATGGCCGCTTAAGCCTGTTACCACCATGATATTTTTGTTATCGGGTAATGTATCGATGATAAAATCTTCATCAGGGCTCATGTCATAACTGCATGCCGCGCCGTGCAGGCAGACACCCACTCCCGGTAAGAAGTTACGTAAAAAACCAAATACTTCGGTTCCATCCTCGGCATAACTGCCAAAGGGCTTACGTTGTGCCGCTATTTCAATAGGCTGACCACCATTATGTTTGCCTAGTTTTAACTCGTCATTTTGCGAGGGGAAGCCGTAATAATGGATATTATCCGGTGTCTCGACGGTGAATGCCGGGAAATGATTTCCTTCGCTATAGCGGCCATCGGCATGGTGCCATGAAAACACTTTACGTATGGCGGTCACCGGTAATTCGGGTAACAGCTCTTTGACCCAGGTTCCGGCAGTGACAATCACTTTCTTAGCACTGTAGGTACCATCTATAGTCACGACATCTACACCACCATCCAGCGGTTCGATAGCGGTAACCGGACAATTGAATAAAATACCGCAGCCTGCTTCTGTGACGGCTTTAATCAGCGTTTTAATCGCCAATTCAGAACGTAGATAACCTGATTGTGGTTCGAACACACCAATATAATTATCTGGTACGGTAAATACCGGCCACTTTTCACGGATCTGGGCCGCGTTTAAGGTTTCAACCGGCAAGTTATATTGTTGAGCGCTGTGCTGCGCATTTTGCAGGAAAATAGAGTCATCTGGCCCAAGATTAAGCACGCCACTGGCCTGAAATAATGATTCACCTGTTTGAGCTGATAACTGGTCCCACAATGTTTGGGCACGCAAAACTAAGGGAACATATTTCTCACCTTCGCCATAGGCATGGCGAATGATCCGTGTATCACCATGGTGACTGCCTGCTTGATGAGGCGGCATGGCACTGTCAATCATCAGTACGTTTAAACCAGCTTGTGACGCATAGTAGCCTGCGGCAGAGCCGACCGAACCGCTACCAATGACAATTAGATCATAATCCATATTTTGCATCCCGGGGAATATCGCCACCTGGCTTTTTCAATAGGGTTTGTGCTAGCAATGTGTATTTATCGCGGCAATAACCCGAACGATTTGAATTAAAGGTAGCAACAGTGCTGATAAAAATTAAAACGATAGTAATAGCATGGGACCGAGAGGAGAAAAAGCGCTGTTAGCCATAGAGTGGTGGGAATGGTTAATAAAAAGGCACTAAGTGATATTCACTCGTGCCTTTTTTGGCGAACATTAAACTCGTTTTCTGGTGGAAAAAAATTAATGTTTACGGTGATCGCGATCTTGATATTCCGATGACTCAATTTTAGCAATGCCTGCTTCTAAGATATTTATTAATTGGCGTGCAACATCGGTGGTTAACCAGAGCGTTCTATCAACCAGCGCATCTTCTGGCGGTTGATCCATGGAAGACAGGTAATGAAGACGTATCATCATAGCGTCGTATACATCTACAGTGCTGATATCCCAGCCTACAAGCGGGTGAGTCTGAATAACTTCATCATTTCTGTCCATAAAGACCCCTTATATAGTAGTTACTGACTGGAGTGACTAATGAGGATCAATGCGGCTCATTATCAAGTGAGCTTTTTCAGTATACGCAACCGCCGATAAATTTGGAGATTATCGCAAGATCTTTACAAATTATTTATTTTATGATGATTTCTTAATCAACAATAAATGGGTTAAAAGAAGTCGGTGAGTAAAGAAAGTTTAGACGCTTATATAAAAAAGCCGAGGAGCGACTCCCCGGCAAAACAGCATTACATTGGGTTACTCCGCGTCGAACCAGTCGTCAGCGCTTTCCCATATTTCTTGTAATATTTCAGAGATCAAATCTTTATCTGTTTTGGCACCACCTAAAACGGAAAGATTATTTGCTCCGGCATAACGTATTTGTACTGCGGTGGTGGTGTCCGGGAATTTGGTGTTGAGTCTTTTACTCAATTCATGGGTTAGTGCTTCGATAGCACCTGCGGGTAACGGGTTTTTTTTATCAATACTCACTTCAACACGCATATTTGGCCCTCCGAATATTTATACTGGTTATTTATACAGTACAAATATTCAGGTTGCAAGTGACTGATATAAAAATCGTCGCTGTAAAGGGTTAGCCCCTACAGCGGCGGTTATCAGCTTTTAACTGACCAATTGATAGTCTGACCGGCCAGGAAAGGAATCACAGATTCATCCCCTAATGGGATCTCTTCTGGTTGTTGGAAGGGGGCCTTAACCAATTCAACAACCTCTTCGTTAATCGGCAAGCCATAGAAGCGTGGGCCATTTAATGAACAGAATGCTTCAAGATGCTGTAGCGCATTCATCTCTTCAAACACAGTAGCATAAGCTGGCAGCGCTGATGGTGCGTTGAACACGCCAGCACAGCCACAGGATGACTCCTTACGATGTTTGGTATGGGGAGCGGAATCGGTTCCGAGGAAGAAACGGTCTGAACCACTAGCAACGGCCTGGCGCAATGCTTCTTGATGCGTGCTGCGTTTCAATATTGGCAGACAGAACAAGTGGGGGCGAATACCACCGACCAGCATGTGATTGCGGTTAAACATCAGATGCTGTGGGGTGATAGTTGCACCAAGGAAACGATTGCCTGCCAGCACGTAATCGGCCGCATCTTTGGTGGTTATGTGCTCGAAGACAATTTTCAATTCAGGGAATTGGCGACGTATCGGTTCCAGAATCTGTTCAATAAAGCGCGCTTCGCGATCAAAAATATCAACGGCAGCTTCTGTTACTTCACCGTGGATCAGCAGCGGCATACCTATCTTTTGCATTTGCTCAAACAACGGGTATATCGCCGGGATATCGGATACACCATGATTTGAGTTGGTCGTAGCATTCGCTGGATACAGTTTTGCCGCAGTAAATACGCCTTGTTCAAAGCCGGTGGTCAGTTCTTTGACATCAAGTGTATTGGTCAGATAACAGGTCATCAACGGCGTGAAGTTATGCCCGGCAGGTACTGCGGCTAAAATTCGTTCCCGATAAGCGATAGCACTGGCAACAGTCGTAATTGGTGGAGCCAGATTGGGCATGACAATGGCCCGGGCGAACACCTCGGAGGTATAGGGCAGCACGGTACTGAGCATTTCGTCATCACGTAAGTGAATATGCCAGTCATCCGGGCGGCGAATTTTCAGGGTTTGGGGTTGTGCAGTCATTCAACTAGCTCCGCAGTCATGATGAGATATTGGGGTTTTTATACTGTTTCCGGCGGGGTCTAAGGATAAGCGGAAAGTGCGCAGGATGCATCTGATTGTTAGGGTTAAGTTGAAAACAAGGCAAAAAGGGCATCTTATAGAGGGGCTCGGGATAAAATTGCCCGTTAGGGTGAGCTATTGATTAGCAGTAAAATACGCTAATTGAATGTACAGCATGGGAGAATAACTATGGAAGTCCGTGTCATCGCCAGTTTAGTGGCAAAACCTGAATTTATTGATGCAGTAAAAGAAGCGGTTCATTTGGTAATAGAACCGAGTCGTGAGGAGAAGGGGAATCTGCAATATGATCTCCATGCCGAAAGCGACCAGAAAGGTTCTTTTGTGTTTTTCGAACGCTGGGCATCTGATGATGCATTGGAAAAACATAATAAAACCGAGCACTTCAAAGCGTTTGTCAAAGCTATTGAAGGCAAACTGGAAAACCTCGAAATAAAGAAACTGAAACAGATAGCCTGAGAGTGATCTCTGGTTAAAGATATCACCAATATAAAAAAACCCGCCTGATGGCGGGTTTTGTCTTTGCAATGTCTGGTCGGAATAATATTACATTTATTCGACAGATTGCGGTTTTGTTGCCGGCGCGGTTGCCTGAGTTGCCGCCGCATGGCCACCAGCAGAACCTTTACCTGCAAAATCAAAGGCTGGACGTTCCCACTGACCTTTAGTCGGTGACTCTGGCGCGTAATCCGGTGCCGGTGCTTTGGTCATCGGTGCTGAAGCGTAATGTTTGAACACCACACCTTCAGGGTGAGCGATAGTCGACTGTTGTGGCACAACAGCAACAGGAGCCTCAACCACAACCGTGTCACTGACACTGGCTTCGATAGCGGTTTCTTCAATTAGCGGTTCTTCAATTGTCGATGTTTCAACAACGACTTCGGTCACTGCCTGTGCTTCAGCTACAGCGTCTTCCACCACAGTTTCAGCTACAACCGCATCTTCCGCCGGTGTTTCAACAATAGTTGTTTCAATAATAGTTGTTTCAACAACAGCAGTTTCAGCAACAATGGTTTCTTCCACCACCGCTTCTTCAGCAGTTGTATCCTCAATTACCGTTTCCTGAACCACAGGTTCAGCGGTAGCTTCCGCAACGCCAGTTTCTTCAACGTCGGATACTGCTTCAACCGCTGCGGTAGTTTCAGCTTGCACCACCTCAGCGACAGCTTCAACGGTTGGTTCTACAGCAGTTGGCTCAACGGCAACAGGTTCTACAACCACTGGCACGACAACAGGAGCACGGCCAGGAACGGCTGCGGCTGAAGATGAAGAACCACCTGGTTTATGTTGCGCAGCAGGTGTCGGAGTGACAGTTTCAGTCACGGCGACGACGACAGGTGCGGCAACGACTGGGGCTGCTACAATCACGGCCGGAATATTAACCGGGGTCTCTACTGCTGCAACTGCTATTGGCAATGGTTGTTCAACCGGGTTTTCTACAAAAGCAGGTTCAACTGTTTGAGCTACTGGATAACGGACCCACACTTTGCCTGAAGCCATTTCTGGTGAGGCGAAAGCGCCGGCCAGTGGCATAGCAGATTGTGTCGGGTAACGCTCATCACGATAGCGACGACGACGCTGGCCACTGACGCGCAGATGACGAGGTGAGCGGCGTGAACGACGTGGCATACCATTTTCATTATTGGCATTGCGATCGTGAGTAGCTTCATCATCCGCTTGAACAGTCGTTTGTGGCAGTAATTTCACTTCTTCCTGCACAACTGGCGCTGCAATGCTTGCTAGCGGTGCACTAACAGGATTTTCCTGGGCTGCATTTTCCAGCACATTCAGCTCATCATTGGCAGATTGAATACGGACTTTCTGATTCAATTGGCGGCGTTGACGACGCTGCATAACCTGTTGACGTTCTTCTTGCTCAGGTTGCACCTCTTCGACCACACTGACTGCTGCCACTTCTACTTCTGCTTTGACTTCCTGTGGTGCCTGACGTTTATCTTCCTGACGACGGCGCTGACGATCACCGCGACGCTGTGGTTGCTGCTCGTCACGTGGCGCTTTATCCGTTTCAACAACGTCAGTTTGTGCTTGCGGCGCAGTAGTTTGCGCCACTGGACGCTTGTTGCGACGCTGATCTTCACGACCTTCGCGGTTCGCATTGTCACGACCACTGTTGTCACGGCTATTGCTATCACGGCCACTGTTGTCACGTGTGCTGTTATCACGGCCTTCACGTGGTGTACGGTCGCCTCTCTCTTTGCGGCCATTGTTCTGGCGACGAGGATTACGACGATCATTACGGCGGTTTTCGGTAGTTTCGGTTTTCTCGACCTCTACCGGTTTAACTTCTTCTGCTGATGTGCCGAATATACCTTTTAGGCCACTGAACAAACGGCTAAAGAAGCCAGGCTGTTCTGAGGTAGCAGCAGATGCGGTTACTTGTGGCGCAACGCTTGGTTTAGCACTGACGCTAGCAGGTGCAGCTTCCGGTGGTACTTCGGTTGGCAGAGAGAAAGTCGCCAACGCTGGTTGTTCTGGGCGTTTACGCTCAATCGTTGCTTCTTCTAACGGCTGCGCCATTTCTGCTTCATGCAGTTGTGGTAGCAGGTAGCTGAGAGAAGGAACCTCTTCGCCTTTACGTACCCGAAGAACAGAGTAGTGCGGTGTTTGCATCTGATCGTTTGGCACGATCACCGCACGTACACCACCTTGACGTTTTTCAATGGCATTAACTGATTCACGTTTTTCGTTGAGCAGATACGACGCAATCTGTACTGGTACAATGGCGTGAACTTCATGGGTATTTTCTTTCAGCGCTTCTTCTTCAATCAGACGCAGAATAGAAAGTGACAGTGATTCGTTGTCACGAACGGTACCGGTACCGCTACAGCGTGGGCACACGTGGTGGCTTGACTCACCCAGTGACGGGCTAAGACGCTGACGGGACATCTCCAGCAAGCCGAAGCGAGAGATTCGGCCAATCTGGATACGGGCACGGTCTTGGCGAACGGCATCACGCAGGCGGTTTTCAACTTCACGCTGATGGCGCACTGGTGTCATATCGATGAAGTCGATAACAATCAGGCCACCGAGGTCACGTAAACGTAACTGGCGGGCAATTTCATCAGCGGCTTCAAGGTTGGTGTTAAACGCGGTTTCTTCGATATCGCCACCACGTGTTGCACGCGCGGAGTTGATATCAATTGCCGTCAGGGCTTCGGTGGTATCAATAACGATAGAACCGCCGGAAGGCAGACGTACTTCACGCTGGAACGCTGACTCAATCTGAGACTCAATTTGGTAGTGGCTGAATAAGGGGATTTCACCACTATACAATTTGATTTTGCTACTGAAATCCGGGCGACCCAGAGCGGCGATATGCTCTTTTGCCAGTTCGAGAACTTTAGGGTTATCGATCAGGATCTCGCCGATATCCGGGCGCAAATAATCACGGAAAGCGCGGACAATTACGTTACTTTCCTGATGGATTAAGAATGGCGCAGGGCGACCTTCAGCGGCTTTTTTAATCGCATCCCAATGCTTGAGGCGGAATGACAAGTCCCATTGCAGTGCATCAGCAGATTTGCCAACACCGGCAGTACGGACAATCAGACCCATGCCATCAGGCAATTGCAGGGAGGATAGGGCTTCTTTCAGTTCGGTGCGGTCATCACCCTCAATGCGACGGGAGATACCACCGGCACGTGGGTTGTTCGGCATCAGAACCAAATAACTGCCAGCCAGGCTGATGAAAGTTGTTAGTGCGGCACCTTTATTGCCACGTTCTTCTTTATCAACCTGAACGATAACTTCTTGGCCTTCGCGCAGCACATCTTTGATGTTTGGGCGGCCATGAGAGGAATAATTACTAGGGAAATATTCGCGAGAAATTTCTTTTAGTGGGAGGAAACCATGACGTTCAGCGCCGTAATCAACAAAAGCGGCTTCCAGACTGGGTTCTATTCGGGTGATTTTGCCTTTGTAAATATTCGCTTTTTTCTGTTCATGACCTGGGCTTTCAATATCCAAATCATACAGCCGCTGTCCATCTACAAGGGCAACACGCAACTCTTCTTGCTGAGTTGCGTTAATCAACATTCTTTTCATCTTTAACTTACTCGTTATTTTTACATTGGCGTTAGAACTGCGGGCAAAATAACCTCTATGGCCGGGTAAACCGATGACCCCGAGTCTTCTAGCAAAGCCGTCAACCTCACGGTTGTCGCCTGCATAGGGGCGCATTATTTCGGTAAGCCTGTGTTTCTTTCTGAAAAACAGCGCTTTTATATAAAGGGGCGCTTCTGAATATAAGACAACAGAGCAGACCCACTTGCCGGCCAAGCTGCAACCCGCAGCCCGCTAATTGCTTGATTTCACATTACGTCTTACGCCATTGCTGCGTTTTTGTGTGATCAGGCAAAGTTTATTATTCCACAAGTCTCTTGGTCTAACGAGAATCAACGCAGAATTAGTGACATTATTCCATTGCTGACACTGATATAGCAAGATGACTTTACCTGTCTACGTAAAGATTCTTTTACTGTTTTCACAGCGTTGGCGGCTATCGTTGTCTTATTAAACAATAAATGCGCGCAAACGTTATCTTTAAATAGCCAGACTGACAGTTAAGCACAGAAAAAGGGGTGGCGCTAATTCCTCGGTGTATTTAGAATCGCGCACCATGAAAACGAATAATCCAGTAGTACAATTAATCACCATTTCTGCCGACGAAGCCGGTCAGCGGATCGATAACTTTTTGCTCACTAAATTGAAAGGTGTGCCAAAGAGTATGATCTACCGCATCGTGCGCAAAGGTGAGGTTCGCGTTAATAAAGGGCGCATTAAGCCAGAATATAAACTGGTTGACGGGGATGTGGTCCGGATACCGCCAGTGCGCGTCGCTGAGCGCGAAGAGGTTCAGGTCTCTGCCAAACTTGATAAAGTTGCGGCGTTGGCCGACTGTATTTTATTTGAAGATGACTATCTGTTGGTGTTGAACAAGCCTTCTGGCACGGCGGTTCATGGTGGCAGTGGTTTGAGTTTTGGTGTTATTGAAGCCTTGCGTGCATTGCGCCCCGAAGCCCGCTTCCTTGAATTGGTTCATCGCCTTGACCGTGATACCTCCGGTGTCTTATTGGTAGCGAAAAAACGCTCTGCGCTGCGTTCTTTGCATGAGCAACTGCGGTTAAAAGGGATGCAGAAAGACTATTTGGCATTGGTTCGTGGTCAATGGCAATCTCACTGTAAAGCGGTGCAGGCACCTTTGTTGAAGAATATTATACAAAGTGGCGAGCGAGTGGTGAAAGTCAGCAGCGAGGGCAAACCGTCAGAAACGCGTTTTAAAGTTGAAGAGCGCTTTGAGCATGCAACCTTGGTCAAGGCCAGCCCGATTACTGGTCGTACTCACCAGATCCGCGTACATGCGCTCCATGCGGGTCACCCAATTGCTTTTGATGATCGCTATGGCGACCGTGAATTTGATCAACAATTGCAAGGAACCGGGCTGCATCGTTTATTCCTGCATGCGGCGGCATTACGTTTTGAGCATCCCAATAGCGGTGAAACCATGCGCATTGAAGCGCCACTGGATAATCAGTTACGCCACTGTTTGTTGATATTACGAAAGAAAGCAGCAGAAAAATAAATTGCCGTAATAAATAATTGAAGTAACAGGGTGCAAGTATCAATTGCGCCCTGTTTTGTTATGCAGTATTTACAGGAGCGGATTTACTCCTTGCTCAATCAGCATCTCGGTGAGGGCGATTAACGGCAGACCGATAAGTGTATTTGGGTCGCGGCCTGATAATCTATCAAATAGGGTAATACCCAATCCCTCACTTTTAAAACTGCCGGCACAATCCCATGGTTGCTCTCGCGTCAAATAACCGTCTATTTCTGCTTCACTTAGCGTTCGGAAATAAACGTCAAAAGTTTCGCACAGGCAGTTAATGCTGTTGGTTGCTGTATTCAATAGGGCCAGACCGGTATAAAAAGTGACACATTGTCCACTGGCCTGCTGCAATTGCTTCATTGCGTTTGCATAATTGTGGGGTTTCCCGACGATTAATCCGTCAATGACACAGACCTGATCAGAGCCGATTATCAGATGTTGTGGAAAACTCCCCGCCAGTGCCTGTGCTTTTGCACTCGCCAACCGCTGCACTAGCGCGCTGGCTTCTTCACCTGCCTGTGGGCTTTCATCGGTCTGTGGTGCCGCAGTAACAAAAGGTAATTGCAGCTTTTCCAGCAAAGTCCGACGATATGATGAGGTTGAAGCAAGAACCAGTTGCAGCATAATATTTTCCATAAACCGTAGCGTAATTTAATCAGGCATTTTAAACTGTCTGCCGCTTCGGAAGCGAATATTGGTGAAAGGTGCAGTAAAAAGGCCTTTTTCTTTGACTCTATGTCGTTACAAAGTTAATATGCGCGCCCTATGCAAAAGGTAAAATTACCCCTGACCATTGATGCGGTTCGTACCGCTCAGAAACGTTTAGATTACGCAGGTATCTATTCTCCTGAGCAGGTTACACGTGTAGCCGATTCAGTGGTAAGTGTGGACAGCGATGTCGTGGCCTCATTATCGTTTAATATCGATAATCAGCGCCTGGCGGTTATTACAGGTCACGCGGACGTCGATGTAACATTGATGTGTCAGCGCTGTAGTAACACGTTTGCACAACATGTTCATACAACGTATTGTTTTAGCCCGGTCGTCAATGATGAGCAGGCTGAAGCATTACCGGAAGCGTACGAGCCGATCGAAGTCGACGAATTTGGCGAAGTTGATCTGCTGGCTATGATTGAAGACGAAATTATTCTTTCACTGCCTGTCGTTCCGGTACATGATTCTGAACACTGTGAAGTGTCCGAGGCGGACATGGTATTTGGTAAACTGCCTGAAGAGGTGGAGAAACCGAATCCATTTGCCGTATTAGCCAGTTTAAAGAAAGTAATTAAGGAGTAAGGTCAATGGCCGTACAACAGAACAAACCAACTCGTTCCAAACGTGGCATGCGCCGTTCACACGATGCGCTGACCACTGCCACTCTGTCTGTGGACAAAACTTCCGGTGAAACTCACCTGCGTCACCACATCACAGCCGACGGTTTCTACCGTGGCCGCAAGGTTATCGGCTGAGTAGTACTTGCTAATCTTTAGCAAGGCGATACCTTGACTTGTCTAACCCTAGCGTTAGATGCAATGGGTGGGGATTTCGGTCCCCACGTCACAGTGCCTGCTTCATTGCAGGCACTGGCCTCTAATCCACGGCTTAAACTCCTGCTGGTCGGGAATCCCGACACCATCACTCCGTTACTTGTTAATGCCGATCCTTTGTTGCTGGTGAGGTTACAGGTCATCCCTGCTGAGCATGTTATTGCCAGCGATGCTAAACCCTCACAAGCTATTCGTGCCAGTCGTGGTACCTCGATGCGCATAGCGCTGGAGTTGGTCAAAAACGGGGACGCGGCAGCCTGTGTGAGTGCAGGGAATACAGGAGCCTTGATGGGGCTGGCGAAGATGATGATTAAGCCATTAGATGGAATAGAGCGCCCGGCGTTAATGACTGTCATCCCAAACCAGCAACGCAGCAAGACGGTGGTGCTGGATTTAGGGGCTAACGTTGAATGTGATAGTACAATGTTGGTGCAGTTTGCTGTCATGGGTTCGGTGATGGCAGAAGAAGTTGTCGGTATTACCAACCCGCGTGTTGCTTTGCTCAATATCGGCGAAGAAGAAACCAAGGGGTTAGATAATATCCGCGAAGCCGCCGCAGTATTAAGAAATACACCGGCGATCAACTATATTGGTTATCTGGAAGGCAATGATTTGCTTACGGGTAAGACCGATGTGATGGTTTGTGACGGCTTCGTGGGTAACGTCACTCTAAAGACCATGGAAGGTGTGATAAGAATGTTCTTGTCACTGCTCAAATCATCGGGCGAAGGCAGTAAACAGTCCTGGTGGCTTAAACTCATTGGGCGCTGGCTGCAAAAACGTGTGGCAAAACGGTTCGGTCATTTGAACCCCGACCAGTATAATGGTGCATGTCTGTTAGGATTGCGGGGCATTGTAATCAAGAGTCATGGCGCGGCGAATCAACGTGCATTCGCAGTCGCAATCGAACAGGCGGTGCAGGCGGTGCAGCGGCAAGTCCCTCAACGGATAGCCGCGCGCCTTGAAGCGGTATTACCCAAGAGTGACTGATCGTACATGTATACTAAGATTCTCGGTACGGGGAGTTATCTGCCCGTACAAGTGCGCAGCAATGCTGATTTAGAAAAAATGGTGGATACTTCGGACGAGTGGATTGTCACCCGTACAGGTATTCGTGAGCGGCGTATTGCCGGCCTGGATGAAACAGTCGCAACCATGGGTTTCCATGCGGCTGAAAAAGCACTGGAGATGTCTGGCGTTAGTAAGGACCAGATTGGGCTGATTATTGTTGCTACCACCTCTTCAAGCCATGCTTTCCCAAGCTCGGCCTGTCAGGTACAGCAAATGCTGGGTATTAAAGATGCAGCCTCTTTCGATTTGGCAGCAGCCTGTGCGGGCTTTACCTATGCTCTGAGTGTGGCTGACCAATATGTGAAAAGTGGTGCGGTTAAGCATGCCATCGTGATTGGCTCCGATATGTTATCGCGCGCGCTGGACCCAGAAGACCGCGGTACGATTATTCTGTTTGGTGATGGTGCAGGTGCTGTGGTTTTAGGCGCATCTGAACAGCCTGGCATACTGTCAACCCATTTGCATGCCGACGGCAGCTATGGTCAGTTGCTGGCACTGCCGTACCAAGATCGCCAAAAACAAGAGCAACCAGCCTATGTCACCATGGCCGGTAATGAAGTATTTAAAGTCGCGGTGACTGAGCTTGCCCACATTGTGGATGAGACATTGCAGGCCAACAATCTGGAGCGCAGTGCGCTGGATTGGTTAGTGCCGCATCAGGCTAACCTGCGTATTATTACCGCAACGGCGAAGAAGTTAGGCATGGGGATGGATAGAGTGGTGATAACTCTTGATCGTCATGGCAACACCTCTGCGGCATCTGTCCCTGCGGCGCTGGATGAAGCGGTGCGAGATGGGCGTATTCAACGTGGGCAGTTAGTGCTGCTGGAAGCGTTTGGCGGTGGCTTTACCTGGGGCTCTGCGCTGGTTCGCTTTTGATTTAACAGTACCTTTTTTGATTTAACAGGAAAGCAGAATGTCGAAATTTGCAATGGTATTTCCAGGCCAGGGTTCTCAATCCCTTGGCATGCTGGCCGATTTGGCGGCACAATTTCCGATAGTTGAAGCGACTTTCAGTGAAGCGTCGTCGGTACTGGGTTACTCCCTTTGGCAGCTAGTGCAGCAAGGCCCGGCAGACGAATTGAATAAAACGTGGCAGACACAACCGGCATTGCTGGCGGCATCTGTTGCAATTTGGCGTGTCTGGCAACATCAAGGCGGCAAGCTGCCGACAATGATGGCAGGTCATAGCTTGGGTGAATACTCAGCGCTGGTTTGCGCGGGTGTGATTGATTTCAAACAGGCGATCACTCTGGTTGAATTGCGCGGCAAACTGATGCAAGAAGCGGTACCAGCAGGCACCGGCGCAATGTACGCCATCATAGGTCTGGATAATGAATCCATTGCTAAAGCCTGTGAAGAATCAGCACAAGGTCAGGTTGTTTCGCCTGTCAATTTTAACTCGCCAGGCCAGGTCGTGATTGCCGGCAACAAAGAAGCAGTAGAACGCGCAGGGGTTGCTTGTAAAGCGGCCGGAGCCAAGCGCGCCTTGCCTTTACCGGTCAGTGTGCCATCTCATTGTGCGTTAATGAAGCCGGCGGCTGATAAGTTAGCCGAAGCACTGGAAAACATTGAATTCCAGGCGCCATTGTTCCCGGTTGTCAATAATGTTGATGTGAAAACGGAAGTTTCACCAGACGCTATCCGTAGTGCGCTGGTGCGCCAACTCTACAACCCGGTACGTTGGACTGAGAGTGTTGAATTTATGGCAGCAGAAGGTATTGAGCTGCTGTTAGAAGTTGGGCCAGGTAAAGTCTTGACTGGCTTGACCAAGCGTATCGTGGATACTTTAACCGCAGCACCGGTAAACGATGTTGCTACATTGACCAGCGCGCTTGAAAACTAAGAAAGAGGATAACATGAGCTTCGAAGGAAAAATTGCGCTGGTAACCGGCGCGAGCCGTGGGATTGGCCGTGCGATTGCAGAATTATTGGTCGAACGTGGTGCCCGGGTTATTGGCACTGCGACCAGTGAGAAGGGTGCAGAAGCGATTAGTGCCTATCTGGGTAGCAATGGCAAAGGCTATATGTTGAACGTCGTGGAACCCGCGTCAATCGATGCTGTTTTGACAGCGATTCGTGCGGAATTTGGCGAAGTTGATATTTTAGTGAATAATGCAGGTATTACGCGTGATAACCTGCTGATGCGTATGAAGGATGAAGAGTGGCAAGATATTATTGACACCGATCTGACTTCTGTATTCCGCCTGTCAAAAGCGGTAATGCGCGCTATGATGAAAAAGCGGTTTGGGCGTATCATCACCATCGGGTCTGTGGTTGGGACAATGGGCAATGCGGGGCAGGTTAACTACGCGGCAGCTAAAGCGGGTCTGATCGGTTTTAGCAAGTCTTTGGCGCGTGAGGTTGCTTCACGTGGCATTACTGTCAACGTTGTGGCACCTGGCTTTATTGAGACGGACATGACGACGGCGTTGACAGATGAACAACGCGCAGGCATTTTAGCCCAAGTACCAGCTAACCGGCTTGGGCAAGCTAAAGAAATCGCCAGCGCTGTTGCATTTTTAGCCTCTGACGAGGCCAGCTACATCTCTGGTGAAACGTTACATGTCAATGGCGGCATGTATATGATTTAAAAATCACGAAAGTATTTGCATTATTTGAGGTGAAAACCGCAAAATAGCGTAAAATCGTGGTTTGACCAGCCGAGATTTAGTTGCATCTTTTTCAACATTTTATACACTACGAAAACCATCGCGAAAGCGAGTTTTGATAGGAAATTTAAGAGTATGAGCACTATCGAAGAACGCGTTAAGAAAATCATCGTTGAACAACTGGGTGTTAAAGAAGACGAAGTGAAGAACAGTGCTTCTTTCGTTGAAGATCTTGGCGCGGATTCTCTGGACACCGTTGAGCTGGTAATGGCTCTGGAAGAAGAATTTGATACTGAGATTCCAGACGAAGAAGCAGAGAAAATCACTACTGTTCAGGCAGCTATTGATTTTATCAACGCTAACCAGCAGTAAGCGAACATGCTTTAAGTTTAGATAGTTAGGCGGTCACTCGACCGCCTAAGTTTTTTTTGTCCTAAGTGTTATTTTCCCTCCTTGGAGGACAACCGTGTCTAAGCGTCGAGTTGTTGTGACTGGACTGGGCATGTTGTCTCCTGTCGGTAATACAGTAGAATCCACATGGAACGCTGTTCTTGCCGGGCAGAGTGGCATCAGCCTGATCGACCATTTCGATACTAGTGCCTATGCAACGAAATTTGCTGGCTTAGTAAAAGATTTTAATTGTGAAGAGTTCATTTCGCGTAAAGATGCACGCAAAATGGATGCATTCATACAGTACGGCATTGTTGCTGGCATGCAAGCCATGCAAGACTCAGGGCTTGAAATAACCGAAGCCAATGCTCCTCGTATCGGTGCCGCTATTGGTTCTGGTATTGGTGGGTTGGGTCTGATTGAAGAGAACCACACTGCGCTGGTGAATGGTGGGCCACGTAAAATTAGCCCGTTCTTCGTGCCATCAACCATTGTTAACATGATTGCCGGCCATCTGACCATTATGTGTGGTATGCGTGGGCCGAGCATTTCTATCGCGACTGCCTGTACTTCTGGTGTGCATAACATCGGTCAAGCGGCACGTATCATTGCTTACAATGATGCGGATGTCATGCTGGCAGGTGGCGCTGAAAAAGCCAGTACTCCACTGGGTGTCGGTGGTTTTGGTGCCGCTCGTGCATTGTCTACTCGTAACGATAATCCGCAAGCCGCAAGCCGCCCGTGGGATAAAGACCGTGATGGTTTCGTTCTGGGTGACGGCGCAGGCATGATGGTGCTGGAAGAGTACGAGCACGCGAAGAAACGTGGTGCAAAAATCTATGCTGAAGTTGTTGGGTTTGGGATGAGCAGCGATGCCTATCACATGACCTCTCCACCGGAAGACGGTTCAGGAGCAGCGCTGGCAATGGTGAATGCATTACGTGATGCGGGTGTGACCGCATCTCAAATCGGCTATATCAATGCCCATGGCACATCGACTCCTGCTGGCGACAAAGCCGAAACGCAGGCAGTTAAGTCTGTATTTGGTGAAGATGCCCGCAAAGTGATGGTCAGTTCCACCAAATCCATGACTGGGCACTTGTTAGGTGCAGCCGGTGCGGTTGAGTCTATCTTCACTGTGCTGGCGTTGCGTGATCAAGCTATTCCGCCAACCATTAATCTGGATAACCCGGATGAAGGTTGTGATTTGGATTTTGTTCCGCATGAAGCCCGTCAGGTAAAAGATATGGAGTACACCTTGTGTAACTCCTTCGGCTTCGGTGGCACTAACGGTTCTTTAGTTTTCCGCAAGGTCTAACTTCTGCTGTTAAGCTTCTGCTGCTAAAAAGGCCCGGTTTTCCGGGTCTTTTATTAGGTTAACCCCGCATCACTTAATGGCTCAACGTGAGTGCTGTCACCGCTAACGTCGCGCCACAGTGCCAAGTAAGAAAGAGATAACATCCCGCCATAATCACTGTCTTAATAAGAGATAAATCTGAAAACAGCCATTGACTAAATCTGCTACTGTCGCCATGTACAATTTTTATTTATGTACAGTATATATTTACTGGCAAGGTATATTTAGCAACTGAATGTATGGCAAACAATACCCCTCCCATTTAAAGAGAGTCTGAATGTTCTGGATTAATGGTATAGAGCAAAATTTGATTTCAGCGTCAGACCGCTCAGTGCAGTTTGGTGATGGCTGCTTTACGACGGCAAGGGTATCTCATGGTCGGGTAGTGTGGCTTGATAAACATATACTGCGCCTGCAACAGGCAACCGAACGCTTGTTGATGCCGACAGTAAACTGGAATGCCTTGACTAAGGAAATGGTCGAGGCGGCAAACCATACTGAAGATGGGGTACTGAAAGTGATTATTAGCCGGGGTAGCGGTGGGCGCGGCTACAGCGGTACTGCTTGTCAGCACCCTACGCGCATTATTTCGCTTAGTGATTATCCGGCGCATTATCATAGTTGGCGTGAGCGGGGTATTTCATTGGCATTAAGCCCGGTGACATTAGCTCGCAGCCCATTGCTGGCGGGTGTTAAGCACCTGAATCGCCTTGAACAAGTGTTGATTCGTGCGCATCTTGAGCAGACAGAGGCTGATGAGGCACTGGTGCTTGACACTGCGGGCCTGCTGGTGGAATGCTGTGCGGCTAATTTATTCTGGCGTAAAGGTGGCGCAATATTTACCCCGGACTTAAGCCAGTCGGGTGTTGATGGCATCATGCGCCAGATGATTATTACCTGTCTGGCCGGGCATGGGCAGCAGGTAGCGATTGTGGCGCAGCCACTGGAGGCACTGGCTGATGCGGATGAAATTATCGTGTGCAACGCGCTGATGCCGCTACTGTCTGTGAACCGCGCCGATAAATGGCTTTATCACTCGCGTCAGTTGTTTGATTTCCTGAATCAGTATTGTTGCGATGCATAACTGATGGTCTCAGCAGCATGTTGGTTTTAATGTATAGCGTAGATGACTACCTTTAATTTGAAGATGGCCACCCGATGAAAATAAAAAGCACCCGAGTTGTAATCCTTTTTGCCGCTATCTGTTTGGGATTAGTGCTGTTGGGTTATCAGAAAATACAACACTTTGCGGACCAGCCGCTGGCTATCCAGCAAGAAACCATCTTTAAACTCCCCGCCGGTACGGGGCGGGTCGCATTGGAGAATTTACTGCAACGTGACCACGTGATTAAAAACACCCGTTTGTTCCCCTGGCTGTTACGTATAGAGCCTGAGTTGGCAAAATTTAAGGCGGGGACTTACCGTTTTACCCCTGGCATGACGGTGCGCGGCATGCTGGAATTACTCGCCAGTGGTAAAGAAGCACAATTTACCGTGCGCTTTATTGAGGGCAAGCGGCTACGTGACTGGCTGGATGAGTTGCAGCAGTCGAAATACGTAAAACATGTTTTGGCCGGCAAAAGTGATAGTGAGATTGCGGTGTTACTGGGGTTAAAAGACAGTGATCACCCTGAGGGTTGGCTCTATCCTGATACCTACTCCTATACCGCCGGGACGACTGATCTGGCCTTACTCAAACGTGCCCATGCGAAGATGGAAAAGACGGTTGATGAAATTTGGCAAGGGCGAGAGGAATCTTTACCCTATAAGACACCGGGTGAGCTGGTCACCATGGCATCTATCATCGAAAAAGAAACCGCAGTAAATGAAGAACGCACTAAAGTCGCATCGGTGTTTATTAACCGTCTGCGGATTGGTATGCGCCTGCAAACTGACCCTACAGTCATTTATGGTATGGGTGACAAGTATAATGGCAACATTAGTCGTAAAGACTTAGATACACCAACACCTTATAATACCTATGTGATTTCTGGTTTGCCGCCCACCCCAATAGCCATGCCGGGGCTGGCATCACTGACGGCTGCCGCGCATCCGGCCAAAACCGCCTATCTCTACTTTGTGGCAGATGGTAAGGGCGGGCATACATTTACCACCAATTTAGCCAGTCATAACCAAGCGGTACGGGTCTATCGTCAATCGCTTAAGGATAAAAATGAACAGTAAATTTATCGTTATTGAAGGGCTGGAAGGGGCAGGGAAAACCACCGCCAGAGACACCGTGGTTGCCACGCTGCGCGCCCAAGGGATTAACGATATTGTTTTTACCCGAGAGCCGGGTGGGACACCATTGGCAGAAAAACTGCGTGATTTGATTAAACAAGGTATTGATGGTGAAGTCCTGACAGATAAAGCCGAAGTGCTGATGCTGTATGCCGCGCGAGTACAATTAGTTGAGAATGTAATTAAACCGGCGCTGGCTCGAGGCAGTTGGGTGGTGGGTGATCGCCATGATCTCTCATCTCAGGCGTATCAGGGAGGAGGGCGTGGCATTGATAGCCAACTGATGACGTCACTGCGTGATACCGTATTGGGTGAATTCCGCCCTGATCTAACGCTGTATCTTGATCTGCCGCCTGTGGTCGGTTTAGCACGCGCTCGTGCCCGTGGCGAGTTGGATCGTATTGAACAAGAGTCGCTGGCCTTTTTTGAACGCACGCGGGCACGCTATCTCGAACTGGCCGCCGCTGATAGCAGCATAAAAACCATCGATGCCTCCCAATCTCTTGAGCAAGTGAGCACATCAATCAGCCGGGTACTGACTCAATGGCTGGCCAGCCGGGAAACCGCATAATGAAATGGTATCCGTGGCTTACGGCCCCTTATCGCCAGTTGATAGGGCAGCATACTGCCGGGCGCGGGCACCACGCGTTATTACTCCACTCCTTGCCCGGTAATGGTGAAGAGGCGTTGATTTATGGCCTCAGTCGCTGGCTGATGTGCCAGCAGCGGCAAGGTGAGAAAAGTTGTGGTGAATGCCATAGCTGCCGTTTAATGCTGGCGGGTAACCACCCGGACTGGTATGTACTGGCACCGGAAAAAGGTAAAAGCAGTATTGGGGTCGAATTGGTGCGTCAGCAGATAGATAAGCTCTATTCCCATGCACAACAAGGTGGGGCTAAGGTGGTGTGGTTGCCACACGCCGAACTGTTGACCGATGCGGCGGCAAATGCCTTATTGAAAACCTTGGAAGAGCCACCGGAGAAAACCTATTTCCTGCTGGACTGCCATCAACCCGCCAGTTTGTTAGCTACGCTGCGTAGCCGCTGTTTTTACTGGTATTTAGCCTGCCCAGATACCGCACTCAGTTTGCAATGGCTGCAACGCCAGACTCAAGCAGAACCGGTGACGGCGCTGGCCGCGCTTAAATTGAGTGAGGGCGCACCCTTGGCAGCCGAGCGGTTGTTGCAACCGGAGCGCTGGACTCTACGAACTGCGCTGTGTAGCGCGCTCAGTAGTGCATTGAACAGTTCGGATCTACTGTCATTGTTAGTGCAGTTGAACCATGATGATGCAGCTGAACGCCTCCAATGGCTCTCTTCGCTGCTGCTGGATGCTTTGAAATGGCAACAAGGAGCTGGTGAGTTTGCTGTTAATCAGGATCAATTGTCGCTGGTACAACAGTTGGCACGCGTAGCCACCACACTGGTGTTGCTTCAGTCAACGCAACAACTGGCAAAATGCCGTCATCAATTACTATCTGTCGTCGGTGTCAACCGTGAATTGTTACTCACTGAGTTGTTACTTAACTGGGAAACCGCGTTATCCACCGGCACCTATTCCACCTCACCTTGATTGTACACTCAACGTAATTGGCGTTGCAGCGGCTGGCCGAAGGATGGGCCGAGTAACGAATATAGCGAGCGCCCCTGCGGCTTCAATTATGAAAAGTATGGAAGAGTTTAATATTATGTTGTTAGTAGATTCACACTGCCATCTTGATAGCCTTGATTACCAGACGTTGCACAGCAGCGTCGATGATGTATTAGCCAAAGCAAATGCGCGAGATGTCGGTTTCGTCCTGGCGGTAGCCACTACGTTACCGGGCTTTTCTGCCATGACATCCCTTATTGGCGAACGCCAAAATGTGGCATTTTCATGTGGTGTTCATCCGTTGAATCTCGATGGTGGCTATGATTTCCAGCAACTCAGAAGCCTGGCTGCGGCAGATAATGTGGTGGCAATGGGCGAGACCGGGCTGGATTATTTTTATCAGCAAGATAATATCCCGCTGCAACAAGCCTCTTTCCGTGAACATATTCGTATTGGTCGCGAATTAAACAAACCGGTGATTGTGCATACCCGCGATGCGCGTGAAGATACACTCGCAATTTTGCAGGAAGAGCAGGCGCAGGAGTGTGGTGGTGTTTTACATTGCTTTACAGAAGACAAAGCCACGGCAGCAACGCTATTAGACCTCGGTTTTTATATCTCATTCTCGGGGATTCTCACTTTTCGTAATGCGGAACAACTGCGTGATGTGGCCCGTTATGTTCCGCTGGATCGGATATTAGTAGAAACCGATTCACCTTATCTGGCCCCGGTTCCCCACCGTGGCAAAGAGAATCAACCAGCCTATGTCCGTGATGTTGCAGAGTATATGGCAGTGCTGAAAGGCGTGAGTCTTGAATCACTGGCGCAGGCGACGACTGACAACTTCTGCCGGTTATTTCATCTGGACCCTTCCCGGCTCGCCAGTGAAAATAGTTAGCCTCCTTCATAATACTTTTTTTTAAGCTCGTAATTAATCCCCGGAACGAGTAATGTTCTCACCCGATTTATTGGGTGAGGGCAGGTCTTGTTGACGTTTTTTTACAAAAAATGCGCGATTTGATGCAAATTAAGCGCTTTCTTGAAAGAAACGTGACTGCCATCAAACATTAAGCAGGCTATTTATTTTACTCTTCGTAAAAATTAAAAGGGTGCTTTAGACACCCTTATTCGCAAAGGCTTACTCCCCCCTTTGTAATGCCAATAAACGCGAGAAACAGCAGAAAAGCACTATTACTCAGGAGCACACTCAACTATGTTTAAGAACGCATTTGCAAACCTGCAAAAGGTAGGTAAATCGCTAATGCTACCGGTATCCGTCTTACCCATCGCAGGTATTCTGCTGGGTGTCGGTTCCGCGAATTTTAGCTGGCTACCAACAGTAGTCTCTCACGTAATGGCAGAAGCGGGCGGTTCCGTCTTTGCTAACATGGCATTAATCTTTGCTATTGGCGTTGCACTCGGCTTTACCAATAACGACGGTGTATCCGCGTTGGCGGCAGTTGTTGCTTACGGCATCATGGTGAAAACCATGGCTGTGGTAGCGCCTCTGGTCTTGCATCTGCCAGCAGAAGAAATTGCGGCCAAACATTTAGCCGATACTGGGGTACTGGGCGGGATTATTGCAGGTGCTATAGCCGCCTACATGTTCAACCGCTTCTACCGTATTCAGTTACCTGAATATCTCGGTTTCTTTGCGGGCAAACGCTTTGTTCCGATTATTTCTGGTTTCACCGCTATTTTCGTTGGTGTGATCCTGTCCTTCGTATGGCCACCTATCGGTACTGCGATCCAGACCTTCTCCCAATGGGCGGCTTACCAGAACTCAGTCGTTGCTTTTGGTATCTACGGCGTAGTTGAACGTGCGCTGGTACCATTCGGTCTGCACCATATCTGGAACGTACCATTCCAAATGCAAATTGGTGAATACACCAACGCAGCAGGTCAGGTGTTCCACGGTGACATTCCACGTTACATGGCGGGTGACCCAACTGCCGGTAAACTGTCTGGTGGCTTCCTGTTCAAAATGTACGGTCTGCCAGCCGCTGCGATTGCGATTTGGCATTCAGCCAAGCCGGAAAACCGCGCTAAAGTGGGCGGGATCATGATCTCCGCAGCACTGACCTCATTCCTGACGGGTATCACCGAACCAATTGAATTCTCCTTCATGTTCGTGGCACCAATTTTGTATGTTATCCATGCAATTTTGGCTGGTCTGGCGTTCCCAATCTGTATTCTGCTTGGAATGCGTGACGGTACCAGCTTCTCCCATGGTTTGATTGACTTCATTGTTCTCAGTGGTAACAGTAGCCGTATCTGGCTGTTCCCTCTGGTGGGTATTTGCTACGGTCTGGTGTACTACACTATCTTCCGTGTGCTGATTACCAAACTGGACCTGAAAACACCGGGTCGTGAAGAGACAACCACTGAGCAAACTGTCCAGGGCGGCACAGAAATGTCAGCGGCACTGGTAAATGCGTTTGGTGGTAAAGAGAACATCACTAACCTGGATGCTTGTATTACCCGTCTGCGTGTCAGCGTGGCGGATGTCTCCAAGGTTGACCAACCTGGTCTGAAGCGACTGGGTGCTGCGGGTGTAGTGGTGGCAGGGTCTGGTGTTCAGGCTATCTTCGGGACTAAATCAGATAACCTGAAAACAGATATGGACGAGTATATTCGTAACCATTAATTCAGGTTTGGGGAGTGCAAAGGGGAGGCGAAAGCCTCCCTTTTTTTGTTGGAAAAACGTTACTGTGGTTCTAACCATGTCGTCTGGAAATCAAACCAACCAAGGTTATTCAGATGTGCGCCCTGAGCCTGCGGTGGGGCTTTCAGGCGCATCCAGTGATGGAATAATGGCTGTAACCAGCCGTCAGCTATAACCTCTCTGACTAATTGCTCGGTACTGAGGGACTGGTTACGCCAGTTGTGCAGGTATGTCTGCAAACGCATCTCATCACCACCTACAATAGATTGGCGCAATAGCGGCATACCCAGTAACCATGCCCCGATATTCCACTCTTCTGGAACTGCAAAATTCACCGTCCCCAGCCACAAATCAACATCGGCATCGCCCTTGGCCCAGGTGGCGTAATCAAGCTCTGATACCACTAGCCTAATCCCCTGTGCCGCCAAAATATGCGACATTTCCGTAACCAGCATCGTATATTCTGGGTGTTGGGCATGATAGGCCAAGGTTAACACCGGGCTGTCATCAGCCATTGTCGTCGCGGCGAAAGGAGAACTTTTATCTCCTGAATGCATTGAGTGGAACCATGTCGGTAAAACACTGCTGGCGGGTACCCAGAACGGGCGAATTGGTTCAATCAACCGTTGGGCAACGTTATATGGATTGAGTACCTCTCGCAGCCAACGGCGTTGCTCTATGTGGTGCCAATGGGGTGAGCGGCTGTCACATAACAGAAAATATCCACCCCGTTCCAAAAACATCTCTTGGGTTGAATCTGAAGGTTTACCCGTCAGGCTGGCAGCGAATCCAGCGACATAATCAATATCACTGATACTGGAGCTTAGCCACGTTGCACTCTGAATATGATCAATACTCAGTTGCTCAGCGAGTACAGTTGGCGTTTGCGTATGCTGACGGGCCAGATCAGGGAAGATAAGGACTTCAACTTCATCCAGCAGGCCACGAAAACCAAAATAGTGGTCAAAGGATTTTATCTGCAAATGCCAATCATCATTTTCGGCGACCCGATAAGGGCCGGTGCCTACCGGATGAGACGCAAAATCGGGTCGTGAGGCGTGGTCGCTCGGCAAAATCAGTGCTGCGTGGTGAGTCAGCAATAGCGCAAGCTGCGGGTCGGGTTGATTCAGCTCGATAATGACACTCAGTGGCCCATATGCGCTGACGTATTGAATATGTGAAAATAGCGGCAAGTCAGTACAACGCATCAATGAGTTGACCACATCATAGCTGGAAAGCTCGCGACCATCATGAAACTGTACGCCAGGGCGTAAGTAAAAGCGCCAGTGTAATGGGTCCAACATGCGCCATTGATGGGCTAAATCGGTGGCAACTTGGCCGTTTTCCTCATTTATCCGCGTCAGGCCATTAAAGATCTGCCGAACTAAATGTAATTCAGATCGGCGCAGTGGGGTTCCAGGATAAAGGTTAGCCATGGCGCGGTAGTAGGGAATTCGCAAGGCTTGATAGTCATCACGTATCCGGTACCCCAACTTGGTTCGGAGCAACGGGGTAATAAGCTGCTTATCTTCTCCCAGTAGCGCAATGGCCTCGTTGAAATCGCCTGAATCCAATAACTGTTCCGCTTTTTCAATCAATAGTTGATGAGTGTTCCGCAATAGTTGTAAATGTGAACGGCGACCACGGCCAGCTTCTGACTGCCATATTAACCAGCCAGCCTGTTGCATTTTAACCAGCAATGTCCGCATATGGCGCTTAGTGCAGCTAAGCTTGTCGGCTAATTCTTGCAGTGTAATCGTAACCTGTTGCACCCCAACCACGCCCAATAAGCGTAAATATTGTTGCTCAAGACGTCGACTGACCATAAAAGAGGATCTCTATTGAATGAATCTTAGCAGTTTTTAATATCACCTTTTTAGCCGATAATTTTTAGTACAGCAAGGGCTTATCGCCCACCGTCCTTCGGTATGAAAAGCTTGTACGGGCAGGGCGTAATGACTATTTAAGGTGAGAAGATGACCCGGTATTTAAATAAAGACACCCAAGTGTGTATTTCTCTGGCGGCCAGGCCCAGTAACTTTGGTACCCGTTTTCACAACTTTTTGTACGATGCCTTAGACCTCGATTATCTGTATAAGGCTTTTACCACCACTGATCTTGTTGCCGCCATCGGTGGTGTGCGGGCGCTGGGATTTCGTGGTTGTGCCATCTCAATGCCCTTTAAAGAGACGGTGATTCCGCTGGTGGATGAGATGGACCCATCAGCTAAAGCCATTAACTCAGTAAATACTCTGGTCAATACCGCAGGCTACCTTAAGGCGTACAACACCGACTATATCGCCATCGCCATGTTGCTTGCGACATATCAGGTGTCATCAAAGCAGGTTTTTGCTTTACGTGGCAGTGGTGGCATGGCAAAAGCAGTGGCTTTTGCATTAAAAAATGCAGGTTTTAAGCAGGGTTATATCATTGCGACAAATGAAGTGACAGGTAAGCAGTTAGCGGATCAATCAGGTTATATTTATCGCCCTGATATGCAGGATGTTCGGGCTAATGTGTTGATTAATGCTACGCCGGTGGGGATGTCGGGGGGGAAGGATGCCGATGCTCTGGCATTTACTCAGGGTGAAATAGATAGTGCGGATATCATTTTTGATGTGGTGGCACTGCCGGCAGTCACCCCACTTATCCGTTACGCCAAAGCACAGCAGAAAACCGTTATTACTGGCGCAGAAGTATTTGCTATTCAG
Organism: Yersinia sp. 2541 StPb PI; assembly: GCF_052217145.1. Lineage (NCBI taxonomy): Bacteria > Pseudomonadati > Pseudomonadota > Gammaproteobacteria > Enterobacterales > Yersiniaceae > Yersinia > Yersinia sp. 2541 StPb PI. The sequence continues at coordinate 1,886,620 of NZ_JAZGQB010000001.1, forward strand.
GCGGTTGAGCAATTTGTGCTGTATACGGGGATTCGCCCAGAGCCCGCTTTGTTTGAAAAAGCGGCGGCTTATGCCAGAGGCTGATTATTGAGGTTGAAATCAATAGAATTTGTCGCTCATACTACGCATTCTCCGTTTTATAATGATAAAGGAAATGCGTAATGGCCGAAGAAACGATTTTCAGCAAAATTATCCGCCGTGAAATTCCTGCCGACGTGGTCTACCAGGATGAGCTGGTGACGGCGTTTCGTGATATTGCCCCACAGGCACCCACCCATATCTTAATCATTCCCAACATTCTTATTCCAACTGTGAATGATGTCACGGCAGAACATGAAGCCACACTGGGTCGTATGATTACCGTGGCGGCTAAACTTGCACAACAAGAAGGCATTGCCGAAGAGGGTTATCGCCTGATCATCAACTGCAACCAACATGCCGGGCAAGTGGTCTATCATATTCATATGCACCTGGTTGGTGGTCGCTATCTGGGTTCATTGTTGTCACATAAATAATGATGCTGCATCAATAGCGGCATAATGATTGAGTCTAAATGAGGTAAGCCTATGCGCCGTGTTAAGGCGTTTTTATTACCGGTGATGGTGTCGGCGTGTATCGCGACATTATTGGGGTGCAGCAACCCGAAAGGGATTGCAGTAAATAAACAGCAAACCGTGGTAATGGATTCGTCGGTTCTGACGGCAGGTATTTTGGCTTCTCAACCCACAGTATCACTCTCTTCTGGCAATAATGTTGCGCGTTCAGTTATCACGAATAGCCAGAATAAGCCGGTAAGAATCAACTACCGTTTTTATTGGTATGATACCCAGGGCTTAGATGTGCCGCCGCTGGAAGCGCCGCGTTTTATGATGATAGCACCAGGGGACGATGTCACTATTCAGTCAGTTAATAATAATTTTAATGCGCGCAGTGCACGCCTTCATTTATTTTTATAACCGATTGATTTTCACCATTGGAGTAGGGCAATGAAAAGGTATTTATTTGTGGTTTTAGCAGCGCTAGTGCTGACCGGTTGTCCGTCCCGGACGCCTGTCGCACCAACGACACCGCCCGTCACCATTGAACCGGTAACCCCCCCTGTCGTTGAGACACCTCCGCCGGTAGACACCGTGCCGCAGCCACCGAAAGTGCAATCTATCGATTGGGCTATCAGTGTCGAGCCGTTGGTGGCGAAAATGGTGAATAACAACGAAGTGGAGAATGGCAGCATTCTGCTATTGGATAGCGTTAAAAACAACACCAATGGTGCATTGCAAACGGCGAAAGCCACCGCCGCATTACATCAAGTGCTAGCGTCGAATAAAAAGTTTGTCTTGATCTCGCCGCAACAATTAGCCGTTGCTAAGCAAACGCTGGGGCTTTCGGAAGAAGATAGCCTGGGGTCGCGCAGCAAAGCGATTGGTTTGGCCCGCTATGTCGGCGCTCAATATGTGCTGTACAGCGATGTGAGTGGTGATGTGAAGTCGCCAACCATTGAAATGCAATTGATGCAGGCGCAATCAGGCGAAATCATTTGGTCAGGTAATGGCCCGGTTCAGCGCTGATCCCTCTCTGTATGCATTCATTGACAGCATAAATCCGGCGATGAAAATCGCCGATTATCACTTTAGTCCGGTCGCGGGGCTAACCGGTGAAAGCTGGCGTATTACAGCACCCAATATTGACTGGTTGGCACGTCAACAATCACTAGCCAAACGTCAGTTGGGGGTGAACCGGCGGCGGGAACGAAAACTGTTACGACACGTGGCCAATCAGCATTTCTCACCGGCCATTATTGCCGCCGATCAGTACTGGTTAGTGGTTAATTGGCTTGAAGGTGACGTTGTCACTAATGAGCAATTTATTGAATTATCAGATAATGGGGAGTTGCCACAGTTATTGGCCCGTCTGCATCATCTGCCCATCAGCGGCTACCGTTTCGACTTGCGCCGTCAGTTAACCCGCTATGGGCAATTGATTGACTCAACGCGCCGCTCACCTGCCTGGTTGCGCCGCCAACATGACTTTCTGCGCCGCCCGCTACCGCAGCCTATTAAGTTGGCGCCGTTGCATATGGATGTCCATCCCGGCAATGTGTTAATGACCCCAACCGGGCTGAAACTGATTGATTGGGAATATGCTGCCGATGGGGATATCGCATTGGATATTGCGGCGCTGTTTCGCGGCAATAACTGGTTATTGCCACAACAACATGCCTTTTTACAGCACTACTGCGCGAGTGAGCAGGGATACCCTGACATCAAACGCTTATCACAGCAGATACAGCGCTGGTTACCGTGGATTGATTACCTGATGCTGATGTGGTTTGAGGTGCGCTGGCAGCAAACGGGTGATGAGACATTTTTACAATGGGCGTCGCCACTGCGCCAGCGGTTTAATTTATCGTTTTAATTCGTAGCGTTACCCAAAGAAATTGGCGTAGCAGCCAGGCAAATCAACCCCCTGTGGCGGCCCCGTCCGAGGGGTATTTTATTGAATGAAGTGAGGTTGTTGTGGGACCAGTAATGTTAGACGTCGCCAGCTATGAGCTGGATGCTGAAGAGCGTGAGATTTTAAAACACCCACTGGTGGGCGGTCTGATTTTGTTCAGCCGTAACTTTCATGATGCGGAGCAGTTGCGTGAGCTAGTTCGTCAAATCAGGGCGGCCTCTCGTGAGCGTCTGGTGGTGGCCGTTGACCAGGAAGGGGGCCGGGTGCAGCGTTTTCGTGATGGCTTTACTCGCCTGCCTGCGGCCCAGTCGTTTGCCGCTATTAATGATGCAGCTACGGCAGCTAAGCTGGCGCAAGAGGCCGGTTGGCTGATGGCGGCAGAGATGATAGCGATGGATATCGATATCAGTTTTGCGCCAGTACTGGATATCGGCCATGTTAGCGCCGCTATTGGTGAGCGCTCTTTCCACAGCGAGCCACAACAGGCTCTGGCAATGGCGGAATGCTTTATCCGAGGAATGCATAGTGCCGGGATGAAGACCACCGGTAAGCATTTCCCCGGTCATGGTGCGGTCACCGCCGATTCCCATAAGGAGACGCCACATGATAATCGACCACTGGCAGAAATCCGTACTCATGATATGGTTATATTTCGCGAGTTGATCGAGCGGCGACTGCTGGATGCCATCATGCCTGCTCACGTGATTTATACTGAAGCTGATGCGCGCCCGGCCAGCGGCTCGGCGTATTGGCTCCAGCAGATATTGCGTCAGGAATTAGGTTTTGATGGCATTATCTTCTCAGATGATTTATCGATGGAAGGTGCTGCGATAATGGGCAGTTACGCCGAGCGCGGGCAGGCTTCGCTGGATGCCGGTTGCGATATGATTTTGGTGTGTAATAACCGCCAGGGTGCCATCAGCGTGCTAGATAACCTGTCTCCGGTCAAAGCGGATCAGGTTGCGCGCTTGTATCATTCTGGGCAGTTTGAGCGTCAATCATTGATGGGGTCATCACGCTGGCAACAGGCGAATAAGGCATTAACTGCACTCAGCGCACGTTGGGATGCACATAAGAGCCAATTGAAATAAGTTATATACTCTAAATAATTCGAGTTGCAGCGGCCTCAACGAGGTGAGGCTCACGGATGGGCCGAGTAGTTGAGTGTAGCTAACGCACATGCAGCTTGACGTATGACAAGTATAAGTCGCGAGGATAAATATGATTGTCTATTTACATGGTTTTGATTCCAATAGCCCCGGTAATCACGAGAAAGTCCTGCAACTGCAATTTATCGATCCAGATGTGCGTTTTATCAGTTACAGCACCTTGCATCCTCGACATGATATGCAGCATTTACTGAAAGAAGTGGATAAAGCCATTCAGCAGGGCGGTGATGTCAAACCACTGATTTGTGGTGTTGGTTTAGGCGGGTTTTGGGCCGAGCGCATTGGTTTCCTGTGCGGTATTCGACAGGTTGCTTTCAACCCGAATCTGTATCCGCAGGACAATATGGGCGGTAAAATCGACCGCCCAGAAGAGTATGTTGATATCGCCAGCAAGTGTATTAATGACTTTCGCGAGAAAAATCGCGATCGTTGCCTGGTGGTGTTGTCTCGTCATGATGAAATGCTTGATAGCCAGCGAACTGCGGGTGACCTACATCCTTATTATGAAATTGTTTGGGACGAGAAACAAAACCACAAGTTTAAGGATCTTTCACCCCACCTTCAGCGCATTAAAGCCTTTAAAACTCTTGGCTAGCGTAAAGTGACTGCTGAGCCTAAAACTGTCGGTTTGTTAAAGATTGGTTAATTGTAAAGCTTATAACGTTCTGCTAACCGGTTTGGGGAAGGGAGTTTAAATCCTTTATCCAGGCCGTTTTGTTGCTTAAAAACGGCAAAATAAGATTTTTCCTCGCTGCAAATAGAAAAATTCTAAACTGTGACTAAACGCTAACTATTTGAATCCTATTCCAGAAAGATTCCCTATGCTGCCACTTTAATCAAAAAAAGTTGATATATATCAATTTTGGTATGACCAAATAACCCTGCATGATATTCTGGCTACAGATTATTGATTTAGCATCAGCGAACCCTATGTTATCTAAGGATATTATTCTTTTACCCTTAGCTAACAATTGGTTCACATTTAGGGGGTCATTTTGACAACGCCGAAGAAGAAAATCGTTATTATTGGTGGTGGTGCCGGCGGTCTTGAGCTGGCGACGAGTCTGGGCCATAAGCTGGGCCGCAGCAAGAAAGCGGACATCGTTCTGGTTGATCGCAATCACAGTCATCTGTGGAAACCACTGTTACACGAAGTAGCCACTGGTTCTCTTGATGATGGCGTCGATGCATTGAGCTACCTGGCTCATGCGCGTAACCATCACTTTAACTTCCAGTTAGGTTCCTTAACTGACATTAACCGTGAAACCAAAACACTCAGTTTGGCTGAGATTTGCGATGAACACGGTGATGTGCTGGTGACCCAACGTGAATTGACCTATGACATTCTGGTCATGGCCTTAGGCAGTACCTCTAACGATTTTGGTACGCCAGGCGTAAAAGAGAACTGCATTTTCCTTGATAACCCGCATCAGGCACACCGTTTCCATAATGAAATGCTGAACCTGTTCCTGAAATATTCAGCGCAACCGGGTGAAAAAGGGAAAGTTAACATTGCGATCGTCGGTGGGGGGGCTACCGGTGTGGAACTCTCTGCGGAACTGCACAATGCGGTGAAACAACTGCATAGCTACGGTTTTGAGGGCTTGGACAATCAAGCACTGAATGTGACGCTGGTGGAAGCTGGCGAGCGGATTCTACCCGCATTACCCCCGCGCATTTCAGCGGCCGCGCATCAGGAATTGATTAAACTCGGCGTGCGCGTGCTGACCAAAACCATGGTGACCAGTGCGGACGAAAAAGGTCTGAACACCAAAGAGGGTGAGTTCATTAACGCTGACCTGATGGTGTGGGCGGCGGGGATCAAAGCACCGGACTTTATGAAAGATATCGCTGGGCTGGAAACCAACCGTATTAATCAGTTAGTGGTGGAACCAACGCTGCAAACGACGCGTGATGCGAATATCTTTGCTATTGGTGACTGTGCTTCTTGCCCGCAGGCAAGTGGCGGTTTTGTTCCCCCGCGCGCGCAGTCGGCTCACCAGATGGCCAGCCGTTGCTACAGCAATATTCTGGCGTTGCTTAATGAGCAACCGTTGAAGCCGTATATCTATAAAGACCACGGTTCACTGGTTTCTCTGTCGAAGTTCAGCACTGTGGGTAGCCTAATGGGCAACCTGATGCGCGGTTCAATGATGGTCGAAGGGCGTGTTGCTCGTGTGGTGTATATCTCACTGTATCGTATGCACCAGGTGGCATTACATGGTTATACCAAGACTGGCCTGATGATGCTGGTGGGTGGGATTAATCGGGTTATTCGCCCGCGCTTGAAGTTGCACTAATCGTCTTCTCACTTAAACAAACCGCTGCCGTTAGTCAAAGGTGGCGGTTTTTGTTTGCTCAATCTCAGGCACTTAACGTTAAAAATGTTCGCCCGTAATGTGAAATTTGCAGCATAAAATTTCGCGGTCGCAAATACCCACAGTCGGATTCCTCCTAAACATATTCATTTACACCTATTATCTGGGTTTTTAGTCCATTTGTCTTATTGCTAGCTCAAACGACTTTGTGCAGACTCCATGGTGTTTACAGACGGCGAGTCACGCACGCCGTATTCCGCTAATCAGAGACAGCCTTTGGTGTCGGAAACTGTCAGATTTTCTGTTTTTACGCTGGAATTCTGGGGCAGAAGATGCGTGGTAACACTTTCAGGAGGATTTCCTGTGAACAAATCAATGTTAGCAGGCGTGGGTATCGGTATTGCGGCCGCTCTGGGAATTGCCGCAGTTGCGAGTATGAATGTTTTCTCTGGCGCGCCGCAATATGCACAAGTTATTGCGGCGACACCGATTAAAGAAACGGTCAAAACGCCTCGGCAGGAATGTCGTAATGTCACGGTTACTCACCGTAAACCCGTACAAGACGAGAATCAGATTGCGGGCTCAGTGTTGGGTGCGGTTGCTGGTGGGGTTCTGGGACATCAGGTAGGGGGCGGGCGAGGGAAGGATATCGCTACTGTTGCCGGTGCGTTGGCTGGCGGATATGCCGGTAACCGCGTGCAAAGTAATATGCAGGAAGGTGATACCTATACCACCACTCAACAGCGTTGCCAGACTGTCTATGACAAGTCACAAAAAATGCTGGGATATGACGTAACCTACAAAATTGGTGATCAGCAGGGAAAAATTCGTATGGATCGTGATCCAGGTACGCAGATCCCGATCGATAAAAATGGTCAACTAATACTGAACGACCGAGCATAATACAAAATCTGTTGTCCAAGACCTGGTACCAAGAACCCGCGATTTAGTGCTAATTCTGATCGTTTAAACAGAACATGTTTTTGCCGCAAACCCGGCAAAAAATTTAAGCGAGTGGCATTAGCATTAACGCGGGTCTCTCATTGCTGAGAAACCCGCATTAACTCGCTGATTAACCTACCCGATGCTGCGCAAAGGCGGCCAACAACTCACTGATAAATTTCAGTCGCTGTGAACGATCAGTTAAATCTTGCATAAACTTCAGCTTGGTTGGCCCTTCCAGGCGGTATATCTGTGGCTGGCGCTGTAATAGCCCAATCAGATAGACAGGATCGACTTTGTTCTTATCACTAAATTCAATAAAGCCACCGCGCTCATTACCTTCAATTCGTTTGATGCCCAATTTTTGTGCCTGCTGGCGTAACTCTGCGGTGTGCAACAGATAACGTGCTGGGTCGGGCAGTTTGCCAAAACGATCGATTAACTCCACTTTTAGTTCATCAAGTTCCGTCTCATTGCGGGCACTGGCGATACGCTTATAGAATGAAAGTCGAACATTCACATCTGGAATGAAATCTTCTGGCAGCAGCACCGGCATGCGCAATTCAATTTCAGTCTGATTGCTGGTCAAATCTTCCAGAGATGGCTCTCTGCCTTCTTTCAAAGCATCAACCGCGCTTTCCAGCAGCTCCATATAGAGTGAGAAGCCAATGGTGGTCATCTGGCCGCTTTGGTCTTCACCTAACAGTTCACCCGCGCCGCGAATCTCCAGATCATGGGTTGCCAGCGCAAAGCCGGCACCAAGATCTTCCAGTGAGGCAATCGCTTCCAGCCGCTTTTTAGCGTCCGTGGTCATCGCTTTCGGATTCGGCGTCAGTAGGTAAGCATAAGCTTGATGATGTGAACGCCCAACCCGGCCGCGCAATTGGTGTAGCTGCGCCAGGCCAAAGTGATCCGCACGCTCGATGATAATGGTATTGGCGCTAGGAATATCAATACCTGTTTCGATAATGGTGGTACAGACCAAAACGTTGAAGCGCTGATGATGGAAATCATTCATCACCCGCTCCAAATCCCGTTCACGCATCTGGCCGTGACCGATAGCGATACGCGCCTCAGGAACCAGCTCCGCCAGACGTTGTGTGGCTTTCTCAATATTTTCCACGTCGTTGTACAGGTAATAAACTTGCCCACCGCGCAGAACCTCACGCAGGATGGCTTCGCGAATAACCAGGCTGTCGTACTCCCGTACAAAGGTTTTCACTGCCAGGCGCCGCGCCGGTGGGGTGGCAATAATCGACAAGTCGCGCATGCCGCTCATCGCCATATTCAAGGTACGCGGAATCGGTGTGGCTGTTAGGGTCAGAATATCCACATCGGCACGCATCGCTTTGATCCGCTCTTTATGACGAACACCGAAGCGATGCTCTTCATCGACAATCAGCAGGCCGAGATCTTGCCAGCGCAGGTCACTTTGCAGCAACTTATGGGTGCCGATAATGATATCGACTTTACCTTCAGCGGCTTGCTCCAGAATCACTTGCTGCTCTTTGGCACTGCGGAAACGGGACATCATTTCTATCCTGACCGGCCAAGTGGCGAAGCGATCACGGAAGTTATCGAAATGCTGTTGGGCAAGTAGTGTAGTGGGGACCAATACGGCTACTTGCTTATTATTGGCAACTGCGAGGAACGCAGCACGCATTGCCACTTCGGTTTTACCGAAACCAACATCGCCACATACCAGGCGATCCATCGCCAGCGGCCGACACATATCGCTGAGAACCGCATTAATGGCCTGTTCCTGATCTGGCGTGGTTTCAAACGGGAAGCTTTGGCAAAATAACTGGTATTGCTCGCGGTCATGTTTGAATTTAAAACCAGACTTGGCGGCGCGCTGGGCATAGATATCCAGCAGTTCGGCTGCCACGTCTCGCACTTTCTCGGCCGCTTTTTGTCGTGCCCGACCCCAGGCTTCTCCGCCCAGTTTATGCAGTGGCGCATTTTCATCAGCACCGCCGGAATAACGGCTAATCAGATGCAAAGATGAGACTGGCACATACAACTTATCTTCACCGGCGTAGGTCAGTATCAGGTATTCAGCTTTGATGCCGCCAGCTTCGAGCGTGGTTAAGCCCAGATAGCGGCCGACACCATGTTCCAGATGAACCACTGGCTGACCGGGGCGCAGCTCGGCCAGATTGCGGATTAGGGTATCGGTATTGATGGTACGCCGATTATCCTGCCGACGGCGGCTGACGCGCTCGCCAAGTAGGTCACTTTCACAAATCAGCGCTAATTGTTTATCGGTATCGAGGAAGCCGCGTTCACTGGCGCCGATCATCAGATAATGACCGGGAGCCGCCGCTTGTGGTAACGCTGTAATCAGGCTCGGACTGATTTTTATCCGGGCCAACAGGTCTTGTAGCGTTTCTCGTCGGCCTTCGCTTTCGACTGAAAACACGATGCTGCCACTGAATGTTTCGATAAAGCGGCGCAGGTTATCCAGTGGCGCTTTTTGCTGTGCTTGCACAGCCACATCAGGCAGGGGCTGATAGTGCAAATTGGTATTGGCAGCTTTAGTCGGCAGTGGGTCTGTCTTGAACTGCAGCCGAGGCCACTTTTTTAGCTCAGTGAACAGCGAATCAACCCGTAACCAGAGCGTATCGGGTGCCAGCAATGGGCGCATTGGGTCAACACGGCGGCTTTCAAAGCGCTGATTCACATCTAGCCAGAAACGCTCAGCAGAACCTTCCAGATCGCCGGTATTTACCAATAAGGTATTTTCAGGTAAATAACTGAACAGTGAGGGCAACGGTTGGCTAAAGAACAAGGGTTGCCAATATTCGATACCCGCAGGCCAGATGCCTTTACTCACTTGCTGATAGATGTGTTCAGCGTCGCGGCGAACTTCAAATTGTTCACGCCATTGGCTACGGAATAACTCGATTGCGGTTTTGTCTATCGGAAATTCATGCGCAGGCAGGAGGTTTATCTGTTCAACTTCAGACAGCGTGCGCTGCGAATCAACATCAAACACGCGCAGACTGTCAATGTCATCATCAAAGAAATCAATTCGATACGGCTCTTCACTGCCCATCGGATACAAATCAAGCAATGCCCCACGGGTCGCAAACTCACCATGTTCCATTACCTGATCAACACTGCGGTATCCTGCCTGCTCAAGTTGCGCCCGCAGCTTATCGCGCGACAGATGCTGGCCTTTTTTCATCACCAGCGCATGGCCGTGCAGGAATTCATGTGGGCATACGCGCTGCATCAGGGTATTAATCGGGAGAATAATAACACCGCGCTCCATTGCGGGCAGATGATACAAACATGAAAGGCGCGCTGAAATAATATCCTGATGCGGCGAGAAACTGTCGTAAGGCAGTGTTTCCCAATCGGATAGGGTGCTTACTGGGCGGAGTGAGAATTGTTGCACCTCATCACGCAAGCGCAGGGCCGTTTGCATGTCAGGGGTAATTAACATTACCGGGCCATCATGGCGCTCAATGATTTCCGCACATTCCACCGCGCAGGCTGAGCCAGTCAACTGACCTAATTGACGGGTATCACCAGGCCGCTGCGGCAATGAATAACGATATTGTTGGGACATAAGCAGTTAAACAGTCTCTTAGTTTGTATACCCGCCGCCCTTCAAGAGGCAGAGGTGTTGGCTGTCCTTGCTCACCCCAATCACTTAGTTATCTAAGCGCTTGAGTATTAATGAGCCTTCACCCTATGGGCTAGCATAAATGATATCAAAATCAGTTGCTTACCGACTTTTTACTTGGGTGCTGCCTACCGGCATGACCAAGTAACAGGGATAGCGTTAACCCATGTTGCCGTTCAGCAGGACAGTATCAGCACAACAGATGACAAATTATCTCGGCGGCTATCCTAGCACGTGAGGGGGCATAGCCACAGACTGGCACCCTGATTTGGAATAAAAGCCAGAGATATATCCAATAGATCTCAAGGTGCAGGAAGGCGGCAAGCGAGAAAATCCCGATGAGCTTACTAAAGTAAGTGATTCGGGTAAACGAGCGCGGCCAACACACCTGTAACTTGAAATATGAAGGATATAGGCGGTTAATGGTTCCATAAAGGCGTAGTACCCTTTATTATCCTCGATCACTTTGCTTTAGCAACAGGATCTAAACAGATTTCATGTATCAACCTGTCGCACTATTTATTGGCCTGCGTTATATGCGCGGGCGTGCATCTGACCGCTTCGGTCGGTTCGTCTCATGGCTTTCTACTATTGGCATCACGCTTGGCGTGATGGCGCTGATCACGGTACTGTCGGTGATGAATGGTTTTGAGCGTGATTTGCAGAATAATATTTTGGGGCTGATGCCGCAGGCGCTGATTACCACGTCACAAGGCTCTCTTGACCCGAATAAGATCCCTGCCTCTGCACTTAAATCGCTGACTGGCGTTACTGATATTGTGCCGCTAACCACTGCGGATGTGGTGTTGCAGAGTGCCCGCAATCTGGCGGCTGGTGTGATGCTGGGTGTTGATCCCGAGCGTCATGAACCACTGGCTGATTATTTGGTTAACGTGCACCTGAAGGATTTACAGCCGGGGAGCTACAATATTATCCTGGGCGAAAAACTGGCGGGCCAGTTGGGTGTTAAACGTGGTGAAACATTGCGTTTGATGGTCCCTAGCGCCAGTCAGTTCACGCCAATGGGGCGCATTCCTAGCCAGCGGCTGTTTAATATCATTGGAACATTCGCCGCAGACAGCGAGGTTGATGGCTATCAAATGCTGGTTAATCAGCAGGATGCATCACGTCTGATGCGTTATCCGGCTGGCAATATTACCGGCTGGCGTCTATTCCTTGCACAACCTTTGTCTGTTGATAGCCTGAGCCAACAGGCGTTGCCTGAAGGCACGGTATGGAAAGATTGGCGAGAGCGTAAAGGCGAGTTGTTCCAGGCGGTGCGTATGGAAAAAAATATGATGGGGTTGCTACTTAGCCTGATTATTGCCGTCGCAGCCTTTAATATAATTACCTCGTTGGGCCTGTTAGTGATGGAGAAGCAGGGTGAAGTGGCGATTTTGCAAACTCAAGGCTTGAGCCGCCGCCAAATCATGCTGGTCTTTATGGTGCAGGGGGCTACCGCCGGGGTAATTGGCGCATTACTTGGTGCCGGGCTGGGTATTTTACTCGCCAGCCAATTGAACACGATTATCCCGATTCTCGGTTTATTGATTGATGGTGCCACCTTGCCGGTGGAGATTAACCCGGTACAGGTCACCGTGATTGCTCTGTTGGCGATGGCGATTGCCTTGTTGTCCACGCTTTATCCTTCCTGGCGCGCTGCCGCCGCACAACCTGCCGAGGCTTTACGCTATGAGTAACCATCCATTATTACAGTGTTTAGATTTGTGCAAACGCTATCAGGAAGGGCAATTGCACACTGACGTATTGCGTAATGTGTCGTTCACTATCGAAGCTGGTGAGCTGATGGCGATTGTCGGCAGTTCCGGTTCAGGTAAAAGTACCTTATTGCATCTGTTGGGTGGTCTGGATTCCCCAACCTCCGGCGAGGTTATTTATCAGGGCCGTTCACTGAATCAGCTCTCTTCCACCGCGAAAGCGGAATTACGTAACCGAGAGTTAGGTTTTATCTATCAATTCCACCATTTACTGCCTGATTTTACCGCATTGGAGAATGTCGCAATGCCACTGTTAATCGGTGGAGCCAAACCCGCAGAGGCGCAGGATAAAGCCCGGGCGATGTTGACCGCGGTAGGGTTGGAAAAACGGAGCAAACATCGGCCGTCTGAGTTGTCTGGTGGTGAGCGTCAGCGGGTGGCGATTGCCCGTTCGCTGGTGAACAACCCGTCACTGGTTTTGGCAGATGAACCGACCGGTAACCTGGACCAACGTAATGCTGACAGCATCTTTAATCTGTTAGGTGAATTGAATGTTCGCCAGGGGACGGCATTTTTAGTGGTAACCCACGATTTGCAGTTAGCAAAACGTATGAGCCGCCAGTTGGAAATGCGCGATGGCCAGCTACAGCAGCACTTGACACTGGTGGGGGCTGAGTAATGGGTGTGTCGCCACTTTCACTTTTAATCGGCTTACGGTTTAGCCGTGGCCGCCGTCGTGGCGGTATGGTGTCATTAATTTCAGTGATATCTACCTTGGGTATCGCCTTGGGTGTTGCAGTATTGATCGTGGGTCTAAGTGCGATGAATGGCTTCGAACGTGAGCTGAAAGATCGCATTTTGGCCGTGGTACCACACGGCGAAATTGCGGTGGTTAATCAGCCGTTCAGTGGCTGGCCGCAAACCCTGCAACGTATTGAAAAAGTGCCTGGTATCGTAGCGGGCGCCCCCTATATCAATTTCACCGGTCTGATTGAAAATGCCACACAACTGCGTGCAGTACAGGTTAAAGGTGTTGATCCGCAGGCAGAACAGCGTCTTAGCGCATTACCCAGCTTTGTGCTTGATCATGCTTGGGATAATTTCAAAGCGGGTCAGCAGCAGATTATTTTAGGTAAAGGTCTGGCTGACGCATTAGGTGTGAAGCAGGGGTCATGGCTGACAGTAATGATCCCGAATAGTGATCCTGAAATGAAACTGCTGCAACCTAAGCGTATTCGCTTACAGGTCGCCGGTGTTTTTCAACTCAGTGGTCAGTTGGATCACAGTCTGGCACTGGTCCCTTTAGCTGATGCCCAGCAATACTTGGAAATGGGTGACAGTGTCACTGGTATAGCCATCAAGGTCAATGATGTATACAACGCCAACAAACTGGTGCGAAGTGCCGGTGAAGTGAGCAATGCATATGTTTATATCAGCAGTTGGATTGGCACTTATGGCTATATGTACCGCGATATCCAGATGATTCGTACCATCATGTATTTGGCCATGGTGCTGGTGATAGGTGTTGCCAGTTTTAATATTGTGTCCACCCTGGTTATGGCTGTTAAAGATAAAAGTAGCGATATAGCCGTGTTACGCACATTAGGGGCCAAAGATGGTCTGATCCGTGCAATCTTTATCTGGTATGGCTTACTGGCCGGGTTTATCGGCAGTATCAGCGGGGTGATAGTGGGGGTAATTGTCTCAATGCAATTGACCAACATTATCCGTGGGCTGGAGCGGCTGATTGGCCATCAATTCTTGTCTGGCGATATCTATTTCATTGATTTCCTGCCGTCAGAATTGCACTGGTTTGATGTAGCCTGCGTATTAGCCACCGCGCTGGTGCTGAGTTTAATTGCCAGTTGGTATCCTGCACGTCGCGCAAGTCGTATTGATCCGGCTCGGGTATTAAGCGGGCAATAATTCCCCCCGTTATACTTCAAGCCGCATATGCGTTGGCTGCTTTCGTTTACCCCCAGTCACTTGCTTCAGTAAGCGCCTGGGGACTTACTCAGTTGCCGTCTTCCTACCGCTCGAATTATTTAGGGTATATAAGGACAATTCTATGTATTACGGTTTTGATATGGGCGGCACCAAGATTGAGTTAGGCGTTTTTGATGCCAATCTGCAACGAATCTGGCATAAACGAGTCCCAACGCCCCGTGAAGATTATCAACAGTTACTGCAAACTTTGCGTGATTTAACGCTGGAAGCTGATGCATATTGTGGTGTTAAAGGCAGTGTGGGTATTGGTATTCCTGGTTTACCCAATGCCGATGATGGCACAGTATTTACGGCCAATGTGCCATCGGCCATGGGGCAATTATTGCAGGGTGATCTTTCCCGCCTGATTGAGCGTGAAGTTCGAATCGATAACGATGCTAACTGTTTTGCGCTGTCCGAAGCGTGGGATCCTGAATTTCGCACTTATCCAACAGTTCTGGGGCTAATTCTTGGCACCGGTGTTGGCGGTGGCCTGATTGTTAATGGCAGTATTGTTAGCGGGCGGAATCATATTACCGGCGAATTCGGCCACTTTCGGTTACCGGTAGATGCGTTGGATATTTTAGGCGCAGATATTCCGCGCGTACCCTGTGGTTGCGGCCATAACGGTTGCATAGAGAATTATATCTCAGGGCGTGGTTTTGAATGGATGTATAAGCACTTTAACCAACAATCGCTGCCCGCCACTGAGATTATCGCCAACTATAATACTGGCGAGCCCAAAGCAGTAGCCCATATTGAGCGCTTTATGGATGTGCTGGCGGTATGTTTGGGTAATCTATTGACGATGCTTGATCCACATCTGGTTGTCATTGGTGGCGGGCTATCTAATTTTGACAAGATTTATCAGGAACTACCAAAACGCTTACCCCAGCATTTATTGCGAGTGGCCCGATTGCCACGCATTGAAAAAGCGCGTTATGGTGATGCGGGCGGCGTTCGTGGCGCTGCGTTTCTGCATTTGAGTGAATAATAGTCGTCACAAGCTATAGAGTCGTCACAAACAATAACGATATCCAATATAGAGGCAAAAGTTATGCGTATTCGCCATCGGCTATGTCGGTTTCGCAAGAATAAGCATTTGCGGCATCAACGTTTTCGCTCCCGTATCTTTCATCGGGACAGTGCTGCTACAGCAGAAATGAAGAAACCGTTTGTGGTGGTGCTTACTGGTGCGGGGATTTCTGCTGAGTCAGGCATCCGTACTTTCCGTGCCGCAGATGGCCTATGGGAAGAGCATCAGGTGGAAGATGTTGCAACGCCGGAAGGGTATCGTCGCGACCCTGAGTTAGTTCAAGCTTTTTATAATGCTCGTCGCCGTCAATTGCAGCAGCCAGAAATTGCACCCAATGCGGCGCATCAGGCGCTGGCAGATTTGGAAGCGGTGCTGGGTGATAACTTTGTTCTGATTACCCAGAATATTGATAATTTGCATGAAAGGGCAGGCAGTAAGCGTGTTATCCATATGCACGGTGAATTACTGAAGGTGCGTTGCACGCAGTCTGGCCAGGTATTAGATTGGCCGGGAGATCTCTCGGCTGACGAGCGTTGTCATTGCTGCCAGTTCCCATCCCCTTTGCGGCCCCACATTGTGTGGTTTGGTGAAATGCCGATGGGGATGGATGATATCTATCAGGCGCTGGCTGAGGCTGATTTCTTTATCTCGATAGGAACTTCAGGCCACGTCTATCCAGCGGCTGGGTTTGTTCATGAGTCACGTTTGCATGGTGCTCATACCGTTGAGTTGAATCTGGAACCCAGTCAGGTAGAAAGTCAGTTCGATGAAAAACACTATGGGCTTGCCAGTAAAGTGGTACCGGAATATGTGCGCGAGTTTTTGACTACCCGGGGTGAGAATCGCCAGGGTAGCAGCGGCAATTAGCCAAAATGGCGTATAAATAAACGATAGTCCCTGCGGGTTGATGAATAAATCACCCAGCAGGGTTTTAGCATCCCACCTTATTATTCTGGCTTAAGTTTGCCTAAAGCTGACTTGACGCAATATTTGATCACGATCACTTCCCCATAATGATATTCACTATTATGAGGGTGGGAACCATGGACAAATTACTCGACCGCTTTTTCAACTATGTCTCTTTTGATACACAAGCAAAAGCCAATGTAAAATCCGTGCCGAGCACTGAGGGGCAGCACAAGCTTGCGCTGGCATTACAGCATGAGTTGCAGGCGCTGGGTTTTTCTCAGGTTACCTTGAGTGATCACAGTTGTGTAATGGCAACATTACCTGCAAATGTCTCTTGGCCGGTCCCCACTATTGGTTTTATTGCACATCTCGATACGTCACCTGATTTTTCGGGCAAAAATGTTAATCCACAGATTGTAGAAAGTTACCGTGGTGGGGATATTGCCTTGGGGATAGGCGACGAGGTGTTGTCACCGGTCATGTTCCCGGTATTACACCAGCTACTCGGCCACACATTAATTACCACTGATGGTAAAACCTTGCTGGGGGCCGATGATAAAGCCGGTATTGCCGAAATTATTACTGCAATGGTGCGGTTAAAGCACAGTAATGTGCCTCACGGCGATATCCGCATTGCATTCACTCCCGATGAAGAGGTTGGCAAAGGTGCACGCTTCTTTAATGTGGACGAGTTTGATGCCCAGTGGGCTTATACCGTTGATGGTGGTGGTGTTGGCGAGTTAGAGTTTGAAAACTTTAATGCGGCGTCAGTAACGATCAAGGTTGTTGGTAATAATGTCCATCCCGGCAGTGCCAAAGGGGTAATGGTAAATGCATTATCACTGGCGACCCGTTTCCATCAGGAACTTCCTGCAAGTGAAACTCCTGAATGTACAGATGGTTACGAGGGTTTCTATCATCTGCAAAGTATTAAAGGCACTGTTGAGCGGGCAGAAATGCACTATATAGTACGTGATTTCAACCGTGATGGTTTTGAAGCCCGTAAGAAGAATATGGTGGATATTGCTAAGCGGGTTGGTAAAGGTTTGCATCGTGACTGCTACATCGAAATCGTTATGGATGACAGTTATTACAATATGCGTGAACATATAATCAAGCACCCGCATATCATCGAGTTAGCACAACAGGCGATGCGTGATTGCGATATCACGCCCGTCATGAAGCCGATACGGGGAGGCACTGATGGCGCGCAGTTATCTTTCCTCGGATTACCTTGTCCCAATATCTTTACTGGTGGTTATAATTATCATGGTAAACATGAATTTATTACGCTGGAAGGGATGGAGAAGGCGGTTGCAGTAATCATGCGGATTTCTGAACTGACAGCAGCACGAGCTAAAGCGTCATAAATTGCCTGCTACCTGCTTAACCGCCTATACAAAACGCCACGTAAATGGGGCGTTTTGTATCATATATCACAGAGATTAGTCGTTGAAATACCAATAACCGCTATTAACCAGTTCCGCCAGCAGTGCCAGGAACGCTGGGTCTTCCAATGCATCACCAAGTTGTTGAGCATCCACACTGAAATGTTGACACAAAGCATTGGCAGCACTCATATGCGGCGTATCAATCAGTTCACCGTTAACAAAGCAGCTATCACCAATACGTAAAGCGCGCAGGCCACTAAGGCGGCGTAATGCTTCACCTTGTTGTAGCAAATCATAGATCTCACTGGCCTGATAAGGTGGTTCAGGTGGCGCAACATCCAGCTCATGACGTGATTGAGAAGTAAACTCACCAAACCAGTTTTGGAAATGCTCGGGTTGCTGGAGTAAATCCAACATCATTGCCCGCAGCTTATCGACTTCATGTGGCAAAATATCTGCTGGCTGGTCACGCAGTTGCAAATCAGGATCACTGTAACGGTAGCTCCCCAATTCACGCGAAAGGATATAATCGGCAAAACCACTGACTAATTCACGGCCATTTGGCGCGCGGAAACCGACTGAATAATTCAATGCATTTTCAAGTGCATAGCCTTCATGGGGGAAACCCGGTGGAATGTAGAGAATATCGCCCGGCTCCATTTCCTCATCAATGATGGCATCAAAGGGAGCGACTTGTAGCAAGTCAGGGTGTGGGCAATGCTGCTTCATTTCAGTTTTTTCACCCACTCGCCAGCGGCGGCGGCCAGTCCCCTGAATGATAAAGACATCATATTGATCAAAATGTGGGCCAACACCGCCACCGGGTACGGAGAAGGAGATCATCAAATCATCCATACGCCAGTCAGATAGCTGGCGGAAGGGGCGCATTAATGCAGCGGCAGGCTCATGCCAATGGTCAACAGCTTGAACCAGCAGCGACCAGTTGGTTTCACCTAAGTGATCAAAACTCTCAAACGGGCCGTGGCTCACTTGCCAACGACCATCTTCATGGCTTACCAAGCGGCTGTCGACTTCATTTTCCATCGCTAGCCCAGCAAGTTCATCCGGCGAGAGCGGGTCTATAAAGTTTTTAAAACCGCGTTTGAGGATAACGGGGCGTTTCTGCCAGTAACGTTGCAGAAAGTCAGGCCAATCGAGACAGAGTTGGTAATCCATGTTTATTCCAGAATAGGAGGGAATTTGCTTGTGATTATAACGGAAGCCAGCCTTTAGTATCAGGGGCTGGCAGGCAAATTTTGTTAATCATCGTGATAATCATGTTGCTGGCCAAAAGTCACCATCATTTTGGCTCCACCTAAGGGGCTTTCAGTGATGGAAATCTCACCTTGATACTGTTCAATAATTTCGGCGGCCACGGATAGTCCCAGCCCTTGTCCAGGGCGCAAAGTATCAACTCGCTGGCCGCGCTGGAAAATCAGCAACCGCTTACTTTCAGGAATACCCGGTCCATCATCATCTACCACAATAGTTAGCTGTTTTTCAGAGTGTAGGGCGGTAATCTCAACGAATTCAAGACAATACTTGCAAGCGTTATCCAGTACGTTGCCCATCACTTCCATAAAGTCATTTTTATCACCAAGGAAGGTGACTTCAGGTGAGATATCCAGCGTGAGTACTACCCCTTTACGCTGATAGACTTTATTCAGTGCGCTGCACAAGCTGTCTAACAGCGCCGGTACCGAGTGGATTTCCCGGACCAGTACATTCTGTTCGGAACGCATACTGGCGCGGTGCAGGTAATAGCCAATTTGCTGAGAGATACGGCTTATCTGCTCTAGCATGATAGGTTCGACCTCTTCGATGGTCGTCTGCTTGCCGGTACGTAAAGAACGCAGGGTGGTCTGTAATACCGCCAGTGGGGTCTTAAGGCTGTGGGTGAGATCCGACAAGGTTGTGCGATACTTGGTGTAACGTTGACGCTCATTGGTGAGCAAAATATTGAGGTTTCGAACCAAACTCTGTAATTCACGCGGTGGATTTTCA
Source organism: Yersinia sp. 2541 StPb PI (assembly GCF_052217145.1). Classification (NCBI taxonomy): domain Bacteria; kingdom Pseudomonadati; phylum Pseudomonadota; class Gammaproteobacteria; order Enterobacterales; family Yersiniaceae; genus Yersinia; species Yersinia sp. 2541 StPb PI. The sequence goes on from NZ_JAZGQB010000001.1 coordinate 1,906,178, forward strand.
TCCAGTTGTTCGCGTTCACCTTTTTCCAACTGACTGATTTGACTGACCAGTGCTTTAATTGGCCGCAGGCTCCAGTAGGCCGCCAGCCACAGTAAGGGAACCACCAACAGCAAATTAGCCAGTAACACATAGCTAAACCAGTTCCACACCAAGTCAGAACGTTGTAACTCCTGCGGGATGGTATCTACGACCACAATGGTGAGCTGTGGTAAGCGTGAGGTCGCAGGATAAGTATTGACGGAGATTGAGTGCGTTAGGGCGCTGTTATCAGTATCGTCATATTTTTTTAGCTGGTCTTGGGCTTTGGGGTTATCACCCAACATCATGCTACTGATGTGTGTCCCGGTATCCAGTTCGTAGAAGCCGGGTTTTTGTAACCAACTTTTTTCGATATGCGATTCAAGCTCGGGCACATGGCGCTGACGCCACAAAATATTGCCGTCTTTGTCATAAATCAGCACCAACGTTGGGATGTTCAGTTCAAGTTCAGGGGGAACCGAAATACTCAGTTTATTATCATGCCACTGAGCCAAACTGAAAAATAAGTTACTTTCACCGCGATGGGCACTGAAGGTATTTTTATCAAAGCTGACAATGTACCCAACCACGGCAACCATGCCATAAGATAACGACAGCGCTAAAATGACACCTGCTGTCGCCATAAGAAAACGCGCACGAAGAGAGAACGGTTTGCTATTTTTCCTGAACATAGTGTCTAGCTGGCGTCAAAACGGTATCCCTGACCTCGGATGGTCGTAATCACTTCGCCTTCATGTTCTGCCAGTAGCTTTTTACGCAAACGGCCCATTAATACATCGATGGTGTGGCTCTCACGTAGTTCTGCATCAGGATAGAGTTGCAGCATGAGCGTATCTTTGCTGACCACTTTACCGGCATTACGAATAAGGGTTTCGATGATAGTGTATTCAAAGGCCGTCAGTTTAATCTGTTGCTGATTGACACACAACTCTCGGCGCGAGAGGTCAATCTGAAACGGAGGGAATTCAATTACCTGAGATGCTAAACCAATATTGCGGCGCATCAACGCCTGCATCCGTGCGATGACTTCTTCAAGATGAAAGGGCTTAGTCACGTAATCATCGGCACCCGCTTCCAGCACGGCGACTTTATCTTGCCAGCTTTCCCGTGCTGTGAGCACCAGAATAGGTAAGTTTGTTTGATGACTGCGCCAGCGACGAATAAGACTTAAGCCATCTTCCCCGGGAAGGCCGAGATCAATAATCGCGATATCCGGGGCATGCTCTTGCAAGAAATAGTCTGCTTCTTTAGCATCTTCCGCTGCATCAACCTGATGGCCCATTTCACGCATTTGCACCGTAAGATGGTGACGCAATAAAGCATTATCTTCCACAACCAGAACCCGCATACCACATTCCTCGATAAGACTTAACCGGGCAACTCAATATTACCCGGCAAGTAAACAATTAAAATCAATGACTTAGAAGTTGTAACGTAAACCTGCTTGCATTGCTTGATCACTCACTTTCCAGTTATGGTAGGTGTAACCTACTTCCGCTGCAAGGCTCTGTGTTAAGGCGTAGCTCGTCGTAATTCGCGCTTCATGGAATGCCCGGTGGTCATAATTTGCCAGGCGATAGGCAACATCCATACCGATACTTTGCGTGAGTTTGCTCTTAATACCGATTTCACCGGTAGCGCTATTGTAGGTATTGGTTTTTTTACCGTCTTTGCTGGCATCAAATACCATCGCATGGCGGCTGCCACCCACTAAGCTATAAAAATCGATATTAGGTGAAAAAGCAAAGTGGTACCCCAAGCCGAGCACTGCTTGTGCAAGGCCGCGATCGTTATTGGCAATACTGTTCAGACGGGCATCAATAAAGAGATCATTATCAAATCCATAGCCACCATTCAGATAAATGCCGCCCATCTCGCGATTACCCGTCTGGCTGTACTTTTTTTGGTCAAACTGTTTATCAAAACGGGCCTTATTGCTGATGGCACCGTATTGCAAGCCACCCGCTACATAAGTGTAATCACCTGCTATTGCGGCTGTACAGGTACCCATCAGGGCGAGAGATAATAAGGTTTGCTTCAACATATAATAATAGCTCCTGCAATTGTAACGTCCTTTTGGCATCGCGGATATTATCGATGATAACGGCTAAACCGTTGCTAAACAGGAGGGGAGAGTACGCAGGAAAATAAGAGAAATCAGGAGGATAATACAGGTGGCATAGGGCTACCACCTGTATTAGGGATTAAAAAATTACTTTAATTCATCGACCATAGTGGCTGCCCGGCCAATATAATTAGCGGGCGTCATTGCTTTCAACCGGGTTTTTTCTTCTTCCGGTAAGGCAAGGCCATCGATAAATGCCTGCATGCCTGCGGCATCTACCCGCTTGCCACGGGTGAGTTCTTTGAGTTTTTCATACGGTTTTTCAATGCCATAACGGCGCATTACGGTTTGGATCGGCTCAGCCAGAACTTCCCAGTTGTGATCAAGCTCATCCAGTAGGTGCGTTTCGTTGACTTCCAACTTGCTAATGCCTTTCATTGTCGCCTGATAGGCTATTAACGCATAGCCCAAACCAACACCTAAATTACGGAGCACTGTGGAGTCAGTCAGGTCGCGCTGCCAGCGGGAAACCGGTAATTTACTGGCCAGATGTCCGAGCACCGCATTGGACATGCCCAAATTGCCTTCGGAGTTTTCGAAATCAATGGGGTTCACTTTATGGGGCATGGTGCTTGAACCGATTTCACCGGCGATAGTTTTTTGTTTGAAATGATTTAGGGCAACGTAACCCCAAATATCACGGTCAAAATCGATCAGGATAGTATTGAAACGGGCAACACAATCAAACAGTTCGGCAATGTAATCATGAGGTTCAATTTGCGTAGTGTATGGGTTCCAGTTGATCCCCAGCGACGTGACAAAACTTTCGCTGAACTGATGCCAGTCCACTTCAGGATAAGCAACGATGTGAGCATTATAGTTACCTACTGCACCGTTGATTTTACCCAGAATTTCCACTTGTGACAGTTGACGGAACTGGCGCTCCATACGGTAAGCAACGTTAGCCAGTTCTTTACCGATGGTTGAAGGTGTGGCTGGCTGACCATGGGTACGGGACAGCAGTGGCAAATCACGGTACTGGTGGGCCAGCGCTTTAATTGAATCAATAATCTGCCGCCACATTGGCAATACCACATCCTGACGGGCGGTTTGCAACATTAAGGCGTGGGATAAGTTATTGATATCTTCTGAAGTACAAGCAAAGTGAATAAATTCTGACACTGCGTGCAACGCCGGAACACTCGCTACTTTTTCTTTCAGGAAATACTCAACAGCTTTCACATCATGATTAGTCGTGCGCTCAATGGTTTTGATGCGCTGTGCATCTTGTTCGTTGAACTGTTGCACGATCTTGTCAAGGTAAGCGTTTGCGTCGGCATCAAAAGCCGGAACTTCTTTGATCTCTGCGCAGGCGGCCAGTTTTTGCAGCCAACGTACTTCGACCTGCACGCGGAATTTCAGCAAACCGAATTCGCTAAAGATTGGGCGCAGTGCGCTGACTTTGTCGCCGTAGCGACCATCAATAGGTGAAACGGCGGTCAGTGAGGATAATTCCATCGGTGGCAACTCCAATTACTTTGGTATGGTTCAATTATGAGCAAGAATACTCTGTGCCTGTTTAAAAAGACGATTTCGCGAAAACATTAACTGCAAGCGGCTTCCACCGACTTGTTGCCAAAGCACGGCTGAGCGAATACCCGCCAGCAGGGCGGCACGAACTTTTGCCTGCACCAACGTGCTTTGTAAAATAGCGGGTGAACCGGTAACCTGAATGCGTGGGCCGAGAGGGCTGATGACATCAGTATAAATGGATGCCAGTGAACTCATCATTGTTTCTGATTCAAGATCGAAATGTGCCAGTTGGCGATCAAGCTGATTGATTCGGTCACCCAATGTATTCATGGCAGGCTTATTGCCATTGAGCTTGCGTTCTAACACCATTAAGCTGAGGGTATAGCGGGTCAATTCTGCTGCTGGCCCCTGACGATTGGCATTTAAGACCGTTTGCAGCGTCTCCAATCCCATTTTCAGCGATTGCTCATTACCGCCGTACACCGCAAGTGTTGACGGTGGGTCGGTCTGTAGTAGCCCGCCCAAGATGGTGTTCAATGCCTCATTATCGCACTGGCCTTCATGAGCCAGTTGCTGAACCAAGCGAGCGGACTGGCAGATCCCTGCCAGTGCCAGCGTAATGTCATAATAATTCTTCGCCACGGTCACTCCTGTAAACGTTCTGGTTCATTGCTGGGCTGATTTAGTTTGTTACTACGTCAGTCAGTGGATAACGCTCTTCAATGATACCGCCGCCAAGGCAGACTTCACCTTGATAAAATACAGCGGACTGACCCGGGGTTACTGCGGCAACCGGGCTATCGAATCTGACCTCGATACGCTCATCATCCAGCGGGGTGACGGTGCAGGGAATATCCTGCTGACGGTAGCGTGTTTTCACCACACACTGAAAAGCGGCGGTTATCGGTTGACGGTCAACCCAATGCAACTGTTGGGCTATCAGACCGACTGACATTAACCGTGGATGTTCATGTCCTTGCGCCACAAGCAAGATATTATTGGCGACATCTTTATCTACCACATACCATGGGTCATCACCGCCATCTTTGGTGCCACCGATACCCAGCCCTTTACGTTGCCCCAAGGTGTGATACATCAATCCCTGATGCTCGCCCATATGCTGACCGTCAACAGTCATGATAGGGCCGGGTTGTGCGGGCAGATAACGCCCCAGGAAATCACGGAATTTGCGCTCACCGATAAAGCAGATGCCGGTGGAGTCTTTTTTCTTGGCGGTGACCAGATCAAGTTGCTCGGCGATACGGCGCACTTCGGGTTTTTCCAGTTCGCCGACCGGGAATAGGCTTTGGGCCAATTGTTCGTGGCTTAATGTATAGAGGAAGTAACTTTGATCTTTATTGCCATCCAGACCACGTAGTAAACGGCTTTTTCCATTGACATCCTGGCGGCGAACATAGTGGCCAGTGGCAATATAGTCAGCCCCTAAGTCTTCGGCGGCAAACTCAAGGAAAGCTTTAAACTTGATCTCTTTATTACACAGAATATCAGGGTTAGGTGTGCGCCCGGCTTTATATTCTTCCAGGAACAATTCGAACACGTTATCCCAATATTCTGCGGCAAAATTGACGGTGTGCAACTCCATGCCCAGTTTGTCGCATACTGCTTGCGCATCGGCCAAATCGGTCGCTGCTGAGCAATACTCTTCGCCATCATCCTCTTCCCAATTCTTCATGAACAAACCGGCAACTTGGTAACCCTGTTGCTGAAGCAGGTAGGCGGAAACGGAAGAGTCGACACCGCCGGACATACCGACGATTACTTTTTTCTGGCTATTATCTGACATGGGAGTCTCACTAACGTAAATACCTAAGCTTCTGATAGAGACCAAGGCGGATAGCACTATCCGAACACTTTATCGCCACGGGCAAGGCATTATAAAAACAAGCGCCGGATTTTATCACGTTGACCGCTCGGCTGCATTCTAGATTCGCGCTCTCGACGAAATTACCTGAGTAAATCAACGCTACTTTTTATAAAGGCCAGTTAAAAGAACCAACCAGATCAAGGGAATAACGTTCGGGTTGTTGGTAACAGCGGATACTCTCGGCCACTAATGGTGAACGTAAATTGGCTGATTGCAGTATTTCATCAGCCAAGAGCCACCGACAGCAATCAATATCACTATCATGAGGATGGGTGGGTAAGGGGGCCAGCAGTTCAATAACGAAAGCGAAGCGCAAAAATGGGGTCTTGTCCGGGGCTATCCATTGATGCATTCGCAGAAAAGATTGCGGTGTGGCGCGAATTCCGGTCTCTTCCCACAACTCTCTCTCTGCGGCTTGCAACAGAGTTTCATTGGCTTCCAAATGTCCAGCCGGTTGATTCCATAGTTTTTTGCCATTAATCGTCTCTTCGACAACTAAGAATTTCCCTTGTGCGTGCACAACACAAGCGACAGTTACATGGGGCTTAAACATAGTTAATCTCCTTCCATTCGCCGGGCTGTAGGTCGGCAAGGCTTAAATTTCCTACACTAAACCGTATCAGACGCAGGGTAGGGAAGCCAATATGGGCCGTCATTCTGCGCACTTGCCGATTACGACCTTCGTAAAGTGTGATCTGTAGCCAGCAGGTAGGACTATTTTTGCGCTCTCTGATCGGAGGCACCCGCGGCCATAGCCACTCAGGTTCATTAACCAACTCAGCCCCTGCGGGTAAGGTAGGGCCATCTTTTAAGGTGACACCACGGCGTAATTGGCCGAGAGCATCATCGCCAGGTATTCCTTCTACTTGTACAAAATAGATTTTACCTGTTTTCTCGCCCGGTTGGGTGAGTTTGGCTTGCAACTTGCCATCATTGGTTAATACCAGTAAACCTTCACTGTCGCGATCGAGTCTGCCTGCGGCATAAACGTCGTTAAAGGGGATAAATTCCTTCAATGTGCTACGGCCAGACTCATCGGTAAATTGTGGCAAGACATCGAAAGGTTTGTTGAATAACAACACTCTCCTTGGGCCGACAGGCTTTACCCGTTTGGCCGGCGTCTTGGTGCTGAATCGGTTAACTTTGTGATTTTTAACAGAGAATTTATTCATGTTTATTGCGATTCCGAATGATTAGCGCATTATACCTCAATCCGTTTCGGATTGGCGTGGAACGAATATTCAAGTAGTATTGACACGAATCTTACAAGGCATTAACAAAATTGCGCTGAAGGAGAAGGTTGATGGAAAGCAAAGTAGTTGTTCCGGCAGAAGGTAAGAAAATTACTGTCGATGCTCAGGGTAAACTGGTTGTTCCGCATAATCCGATCATTCCATTTATTGAAGGTGATGGTATCGGCGTTGATGTGACCCCTGCCATGATCCACGTGGTAGATGCCGCGGTTAAGAAAGCCTATAAAGGTGAGCGTAAAATCTCCTGGATGGAAATCTACACCGGTGAGAAGTCAACGCATGTTTATGGCAAAGATGTTTGGCTGCCAGAAGAAACATTGGATCTGATTCGTGAGTACCGCGTGGCGATTAAAGGCCCATTGACTACCCCGGTCGGTGGCGGTATTCGTTCGTTGAACGTTGCTTTGCGCCAACAACTTGATCTGTATGTGTGCCTGCGTCCGGTGCGTTATTACGAAGGGACCCCAAGCCCGGTAAAACACCCTGAATTGACCAACATGGTAATTTTCCGCGAAAACGCGGAAGATATCTATGCTGGAATCGAATGGAAAGCCGGTTCACCAGAAGCTGAAAAAGTGATTAAGTTCCTGCGTGAAGAGATGGGTGTGAAGAAAATCCGTTTCCCTGAACAATGCGGTATTGGTATCAAACCTTGCTCAGAAGAAGGGACTAAGCGCTTGGTTCGTGCGGCAATTGAGTATGCAATTACCAACGATCGTGAATCAGTAACTCTGGTTCATAAAGGCAACATTATGAAATTCACCGAAGGTGCCTTTAAAGACTGGGGTTACCAGTTAGCACGTGAGGAATTTGGTGGTGAGCTGATCGATGGCGGTCCTTGGGTTAAAATCAAGAACCCCAATAATGGCAAAGAGATCATTATCAAAGATGTGATTGCTGATGCCTTCCTGCAACAAATTCTGCTGCGTCCTGCTGAATATGATGTTATCGCCTGTATGAACCTGAATGGTGATTACATCTCTGACGCCTTGGCTGCTCAGGTTGGCGGTATCGGTATTGCTCCGGGTGCCAACATTGGTGATGATTGTGCTTTGTTTGAGGCCACTCACGGCACTGCACCAAAATATGCTGGTCAGGATAAAGTGAACCCAGGCTCAATCATTCTGTCCGCAGAAATGATGCTACGTCATATGGGTTGGTTCGAAGCGGCTGACTTGATTATCAAAGGCACCGAAGGCGCAATTCAGGCCAAGACCGTGACTTATGATTTCGAACGCCTGATGGATGGCGCTAAACTGCGCAAATGTAGCGAGTTTGGTCAAGATATCATCGACAACATGTAAATTGTTGAGCAGAACAAAGCCTCGCGGGAGTTTAAGCTACCGTGAGGCTTTTTTTATCCCAAGAAGGGACGAAGTTGATTGCTTAAATATCTACTAGTACAGATTTATCTCTTATTTGTTATTAAATTGTTATTCACCTCTCAAACTGTTCTTGCGGTAGGAATATATGAAGAAAATATTTGACTGATTATGGTAACTCTTTATCCTTTACCGCAAGTTATTTGGCATATAGCTGCTGGCGAATTGTACTGAGCTTATTTAGCTCGCAGTTTTCAAGATATTATAAAAATCTTATTCTTTATTTTCTCTCTTAAAACAGAGGTTTACATTGTGACAAAGGATGTAGAAATTGTTAAAGCACGGCATCCGTTAGATAAGCAGCATATCAAACTGACTTATGTAACTCATTTTTACTGTAATCAGGGAAATATGGATTCTGTTGAATCTTTGTTGAAGGAATATGAAACTTACCCTGATGATATTAAAGATGCAGTGGAGTTTGTCATCGTCGATGATTGCTCGCCATTAGAGTATGACGTAAAGGATTATGATTTGAATTTCACGTGGTTAAGAATAACCACTGATATTCAGTGGAATCAGGCCGGCTCTCGGAATCTGGGGGTGACATACGCGAAGTCAGATAAGATTATCATTACTGATTTAGATTGCTTGCTACCGGCAGACACCCTGCGTTATTTGGTGAATGCCCGTAACCCTGGCCGTTCCCTATATCGTATCTACCGCACAGATGAAAAAACAGGTAAAGCCTATCGTGGCCATCCTAACCTGTTCTTCATGTCCAGAGCACGGTTCTTTAGGTTGTATGGGTATGATGAAGAGTTCGCTGGCCATTATGGCTCGGAGGATTATCGGTTTGTGAAGTTCCATAAAGATCATGGTAGCACACCACGTTATCTGCCTAAGCAGTACCGATGCATTGAGCGTAATGTAGATAGGAAGAAAAGCTACCATTCTCTGGATCGTGATTTGACTCACAACGCCCCGATTGATGACCGGAAGAAGAGTGAAATTGCACGGTTTGGTGCAGAATATGGCCATAGCCGGATATTTCTTAACTTTAACTGGGAAATTAAAAAAGTGCATTCACGTGTGCCGACGGTGCCTGAACGCAAGCTTTGGTGGCGACCATTATGGTGGTTCCGTTACTTGTTTAGATCACTGGCAGCATAACGGCACTCGCCACAAAATATTGCCATAGCTAGTGGTTATCTGATGGTTGGTTATGGCGTAAATTGGGGCTGCTATCCTTTGCGAAAAGGTATCTGATAGCCTCAACTGATTATCAATTCGAAGTGAGTGACTTATGATTTCTCCGGTTTCTACTTCTTTGCCCGGCTCAGCGCCAGTGCATCGATATGTTGGCATGTTTTCCTGTGCTACGGCATTCCTGTTAGGTATTGGTCTACCCACTTCTAATTTCATAATGAATTTGTCGATGGTGTTAGCTGTCATCTGTTTGCTGCTGAACCGCGATACTCGCTATGTGAAAACGTTGGCAAAGAATCCGTTGATTTGGTTGCCTGCCATTATGTTCATGCTGCTGGCACTGTCGTTGCTCTGGCAGCATAACCTATACGGCAAAGTGATGGTCAGCAAGTACTCCAAATTACTGTATATCTTACCGTTAGCGATGTTCTTTGTGCTGTCACGTTCATTGGCTGGCTATTTTGCCAAAGGTTTTTTACTGGCAAATGCCGTTATCCTGGCAGCCAGCCTGTGGGTTGGCCTTCTCCATCTGCCGTTGGGGCATATCGATCCACTGAATCCCTCTGTGTTTAAACTGCAAATTACGCATAATTTCTTTATGGCACTGGCCGCCGCTATCTGGCTTGCTCTGGCTTTTAGAAGCCAAGGATGGAAGCGTTGGGGTTATGGTCTGTTGATGTGTTTGGCTATCTATAACATTGTGTTTATGGTGCAAGGCCGCACCGGCTATGTTGCATTGGCCGCGGCATTTGGCCTGTGGGGGTTACTGTCACTGTCAATCCGCCAGCGCTTGGCGATGGTCGTTTGCGCATTTATCGTCGCGGCCATTGTACTTATGGTGCCTAACCGGGCGGTAGATCGGTTGCAGCAGGGCGTGACTGAGGTTAAAACCTGTCTGGCCGTCTCGAATGGTGATGCTAATGTTTCCTGTGATAGCTCGATGGGGCTACGTACCGCATTTATGCTCGCCTCAGTGAAGTTGATTGAGGATGCGCCGATATTGGGTCATGGGGCTGGGGGTTTTTGGTATTCTTTCTCGCAAAGTGCGTATAGCATCAATCCACATAATGAATATCTGATGCAGACAGTTCAGTCGGGATTGGTCGGGTTAGCCTTATTCCTGGGATGGATGTGGTGTTATTTCCGCTCCGCATGGCGTTTATCTGCTCAGGTTAGAAATGTGCTGATTGCATTACTTGGTGCCTATTTGGCTTGCCACTTGTTTAATTCCTTCTTACTCGACTCTTCAGAAGGGCATCTGTTTATTATTCTTACGGCGATAGTTGCCAGTTATTCAGTTCTGCCGCCGAAAGAGCAAAATGAAATCAGTAGTCAATAAAGTTGGCTGTGAAATAAATAAGACAGGTGCCCGATGTGGCACCTGTTATTTATCTGTTTATTCCGGTGTTGCCGTGGCTGAAGTGATGCCTAAACTGTTGTATCCCTCTTTAAAACCAAATACCTCTAAAAACTCATAAACTATTGAATACATATGGTATGGTGAGAAAAACAACCAGGTAAAAAGTGATAATAAAACCATAATGGCAACTAGCAAGAATTTATCCAGCAGCACTTTTCCTCCTTGTATTTTTTGGCTTCATAAACCTTGCCGAATTGATCTTTTAGGTCGAATACGCAAAGTACAATAACGATAACGTAAAACCATATAAAAATCATGGACAGAGTGAGCGAAAATGACTTTTTAGTCACTAGATCACCCAATTATTATTTCCTTCACCTTTGCCTTAGCACAGGCCTGTACAGCCGCCACGATAGCGATGTTCCAGTAGATACTTCAGCCAATGATGCAGAAAATACGGTGTTCAGATGGGAGATATCAGTAGTAAGGACGACAGTGCTGCTGTATATGCGGGTAATCAGGTTAATCGCCTGACGCGATACCACCGTGTGACCTTAATGGATCATGTTGTCGTTTTAATTGGTTGATTATCATGTTATTGCCATTGTTGAACAACCGGCACGACCCTGAGGATGAACCAATAAAAAGCCCTCAATGATGAGGGCTATAGACTAACGGTTGGCTTTATCATCAGCCTCATCGAGCAGGCCTTTGGCTATTTTGCTGGCATCCAGATAACGTGCTGAGTGTAAGATGCCGCTAAGCGTCTCTCGGACACTGGCCAGGAACTGATCGTTATCTGACTCATTAGCACATTCAACCATTAACGCGACAAGCAAAGCTTCATGGGCGATCAGATGATCTTCACCAGGTAAGTTTGCATCAGTTTCACCTTTGTGAGCGCGGACAGATGTTTGATTAAGTGATGACATAAAACTCCTTATTTAATAATTGAGTAACTACCTGACTACTATAGCGGGATTTTTATTTATTGCTATCGTATAAAAATACAGGTGAAATTTATCCACCTGCATAGTGAGATTGGCTAAATTAGATAAAGCCTAATTATTTATTGACCAAAGTCGACATCACATGCTTGATAAAACGCATTGCCTGAGTCTGCAACAATCCATGCCAGAATAATGACGTGATGGCCTTTTTTACCTTTAGGTAAATGAACCTTGTGCTCGATTTTAGCCACTAACTTATCGTTGTGCGAGTAATAAGGAACATAAGGATAGATATCTTCATAAAACGGTGCTGGCTCTAATTGAGCCCGTGTAATACGTTCTGCTGGGTTCCAATCATCTTTGGTAATAAACCAACGATAACCACGAGTAACATGAGCAACAGTGTAGGCCCAATATATATCAAGGTCACTGCCTGGGTTAACCACGATAGTTGGCCAGGTAAAGTTATCATTAGGGTGACCGATAGACCGTAGCTTGTGTTGCATTTCTTTATCGGTGAAATTCACCACCTCTCGATTACCGCGGTGACCACCACTGAGAATAAGGCCATCAGGGGGTGGTGGGTTGCTCCAACTATCCATTTCGTAAGGGGGGACGAAAGAACCGCCTGTCAAATCAGGGAAGTTTTTTCCTCCTTCCATTTCATTATTTTCCCATTCAGCAATCAATCCTAAATCAGTTGCTACCAAGCCTCGTGTTTGAGGATCAGTGACCCGGCCATGCCGAAGTTGTAATTTATTGTTACTCATGATTTTTACCTCGATAGTTAAGTGTTTTTTTAGATTTTTATGCAACAATATATAAGTATTAATTGGTAATATTGCAGTTTGATATTTTGTAAATAACCTTATTCTACTGTTTATTTAATTATCAAACTTATTATTAATTTGTTTGTGATAAATATCGTTAATGCCAAGTTTGGTGCACATAATGACATTGTGTTTTTTGTGGGGAATTATCGTTTAATATATTATTTTGTGTTTAATTTTTTTATAAGTATGTGGTGTGATAATTCTTTTATCAAATCCTTTAATTGTTACTCTATGAGTGAAATATGTATATCTTCACTGCTATTATATTTAACACAGTTACCGAACATGGCTGAGTTAAGGATTGGTCATCATTTTGATTATTATCATTTTTTAGGGGGCGATTAATTTTCATCCCACGATGGAACGTTGTAATTATGTTTATTTATTAAAGCGAAGTGATTTTCATAAAAAATGATACTCAGCCTTCTGGCGACGTTAAACGCGGCAGTATTATGGCTACTGGGCATATTATATTATGCTGAAAATAAAGGATTACATCTGAGATGTCAGGCCAATAGCCTTAAGTCATGACGGGTCATATCTTATCTGACATTAGCGGAGAATATCTTGCGACACTCTCCGCTAATTTTAATATGAACATTACTGGATGCTGTTCTTAAACACCTCACCAAAGCCTACCGAAGTAGGGCGTTGGAGTATCAGTGCTGGCACTATTTCAGCGTTATGTCATCTAACAACCTATCTCATTTTACTGGGCGGTAAATTCGAACAGCCGCTGTTAGGCGCAGGGTGCGATGCGCCAATTCTTCTGCCGCTCCGGCATACTGTTCAACCATGGCCGCATTCTGGTGTGTCATTTGATCTAACTGACCGATCGATTGGTTAATTTGACCAAGTGCCTGTGTCTGTTCATGGGTTGAGGTGCTGATTTCACTGATTAGGGTAGAAACTTGACCCGCTTGTTTGACGATATTATCCATGGTGGCCCCAGCATTTTGCACTAAGGCGCTACCGTCACGAACCCGCTCCACACTGGTTTCAATTAATTGTTTTATTTCTTTGGCCGCGGTTGAAGAGCGCTGAGCCAGATGGCGTACCTCGCTGGCAACTACCGCAAACCCTCGACCTTGTTCGCCAGCACGTGCCGCTTCAACCGCCGCATTGAGCGCCAGAATGTTGGTCTGAAAGGCGATTCCTTCAATGACACTGATAATATCTACAATACGATGACTGGAGGCATTAATCGTGCCCATAGTTTCAATGACTTGATGCATCAACTCGCTGCCTTGTTCTGCAGCATGGCTGCTCATCGCGGCCAACGATGTGGTTTCATTGGCACTATTAGCACTGTGCTGTACTGTGGCCACTAATTGTTCTGTGGCGCTGACGATATGCTGCAAGTTGGCGGTAGCCTGTTCAGTTCTAACTTTTAACTCACGATTCCCTGCGGCAATTTCACTGCTGGCAGTGTTAATACCATCAACCTGGCCGCTAACATCATCCGTCAGAGAACGGAGATTCAGCCCTAATTGATTGACACTCCGCATCAAGTAACCAATTTCATCAACGCGATTTAGCTGTACGTAATCAACAGCTTGCCCAGAAGAGACATCTTGCGCTTGTTGCAAAATTGCGGCGATAGGGTGGGCAACCTGACGTTCTAACCACCAGGAGGTCACCACGCTGCTGGCAACGCTAACTGCGGCCAAAACGAATAATGGCAAACCGGTTATCCCTATCACTCCGGCGGCCACAGTAGGGAGTAAAGCTGCCCCCAATAATGCCCCGCGCAAGCGCCAGCGTAATGGTAATTTTTGGAACAACGACAATAAAGACAACCAACCGGTACGAACAACTAACCCTCGATATAGTGCTATGCGGCGCTGCCTGGCCTTACCCGAATTAAAATCGACATACAGTGCTTCCGCTTGTTTAACTTCTTCGCGAGTGGGGGCAATGCGTACCGAAATATAACCGGTCAGACGGCCATCATGACGTAATGGCGTAGCATTAGCGCGTACCCAATAGTAGTCACCATTTTTACGGCGATTCTTAACCAGTGATGACCAGGATAAGCCAGCATTCAGGGTTTGCCACATGTCAGCAAATGCCGCGGGTGGCATATCTGGGTGCCGAACAACATTGTGCGGTTGACTCAGTAAGTCCTGATATTCAAAACCACTGGCGCGAACAAAAGCGGCATTGGCATAGGCGATATTGCCGTGAATATCGGTGGTGGATTGCAAGGTGGTATCGCGATCAATGGGATACTCCTGCCGACTGACAGGCTTGTTCACTCTCATAATAACCTCAGTAAATGGGGGAGTTCCCTGATAACAGGTGAATACAATAACTACAGACGGTAATCGGCCTCATAAGATAAAACTTTATACTTTTATTAATTAAATTATTGATTCCCCATAATGGTGCTGATTATTCATGCTATTGCACTTTCCTGGGGCAAGATTGTATTTATTAAATGATTAATATATTTAAATTTATTTTTTTATTCAATTATAATTCTATTATTTAAAGTGATGTAGGTTATATAAAAATACATCAAAAACAACTAGATGGGGTTTTTACTGTAGGGCTGCATTAAATATAATTGATGAAAAGAGTGAATGAGTTCTCTTGCATCTAGTTGTTTGTCTATTATTTAGATAAAACATAGTTCAAATCTGTTTGAATGTTGCAAAAGATGATGCTCATGAGTTTTTTATTTACAACTGACCATTGATTATGAATATATGAATAACTATTTGTTACAGTAGTGGGGGTATTAGTTGAGTCGCTATCAAAGGTAAAACCCCTGAAAGGCAGGGGTAAAAGATGAATAAGACCGTATGGACGTTTAATAGCAAGCTGTTCTAAATCTAATGTTTCATCTGTGCAGCTTGCAAGGTTTTGATGCTTGTAAATGGATTAAACCCATTTGAGTATTGTACTTTTGCACCGTGGATAGGGTAAATCTTCTCGCCTAGCTAAAGTGATTATGACTTTTCTTCAAGCTTTCAATTTTCATCAAAAAATCATAGATAGGTGAAAGACGGAGAAAGTCTTTACTCAACCGGTCAACCAGTTGTCTGGAAAATAATAAATCCATATCTCTGCGGTGGCTAATTAATGCCCACGACTTCTTGTTGTACCAGACCGCCAATGCCGGTGGTAGATCTTTAATCAAAGGGCGCTTGTAACTCTCTCCCTCAATCGAGAAATTGGGATAAATACAGTCAGCTATGGTGAGAAAATCAGCCGGAGCACGGAGCAGTTGTTGTCTGAAAAGATCCATTGTTTCTCGCGAGGCGCTGTAATACCCCAACCCATAACGCCACCAGTCTGGGCCAAATTCGAAAAAGTAAGTTGGAGCATCCGTCCAATTTTTACGCGATCTTTTAAATGTTAACCAAATATTGCTGCGATAGAGTGACTTATCATGAGAGAAACGGGTATCGCGATTCATGCGAGAAATTGTCTTGCCAATCGCCGGACGAACTTCAAACAGTTCATCAATAGTCAGCATATCTGAACTCAGGTCGGTAACCAGTTTTCGCACTGGCTGTAGTAGATGCTGATCATAGATATCGCGATGTTCCTCGAACCATTCTTTGTTATTGTTGTGAGCAATGTGCTGTAAGAATGTCAGCCCATGTTGAGTAAAACCGGTAAATTCACCCATAATATTCCTTTCTATATGCGGGGCGGACTAAGCCTCTGTTGCCAACCATCAACGTTTTCACGTGACATTCATCTATAAGCAGTACACCGAGGTATTCGTTAAGTTATGTTACCGGATAACCGCGATAGGACAATCTTGAATTCGGGTAGTATATGCAGGTGATAACATTTCACGTTTCATCTGCCATTCTTGATTAACTCCTTGCCCGATAAACGCAATTTTACTTTTACCGGATTGATTAATTTTGTCGATAGCCGCCATCAATGATTCACTGTTAATGTACGGTTTGCTCTCATCAAATAGACCCAATTGCGCGATACCCTGATTTGAAAAATCTCCCAACATAATACCTGCTTTCAGGTAATGGTGACCGGGTCGCCAAATTGCCGCTAGGCATTTGAGAGCTGCGGCAATAATATCCCTTGAATCCAAGGTCGGAAAGTTGAGGCGAGTGCTGGCGAGGTTACTGTAATAGACCTCGTTACGGGCAAAAGGGCTGGTTTTGATAAAGGTTGATACATGGCAACAGTATTGGTGCTCCTTGCGTAGCTTTTCTGCTGCTTTCTCGGCATAGCTACAAACGGCTTCATGCATACTTTGATATTCTGTAATGCGTTTACTAAATGAGCGCGAACAGATTATTTGTTGTTTTGTAGGTGCGAACTCAGCCACCGCCAGACAAGCTTCTCCGCGCAATTCTCGCACTGTCCGTTCCAGTACGACGCTAAAGTTTTTGCGAATAAGCGCGGGGCTGGCCTCTGATAATTGAAGGGCGGTGGTTATCCCCATCACTGCCAGCTTTTTTGCGGTACGCTGGCCCACGCCCCATACCTGTGCCGCTGGCATCAGCGCCAGCAATTTGCGTTGACGTATGGGATTGGACAAATCGACTACACCGCCCGTTTTATGCCATAACTTAGCAGCATGGTTTGCCAGCTTGGCGAGAGTCTTGCTTGGGGCGATGCCTACACCGACATTTAGGCCAGTCAATTTGCGTACTTTATCACGCACGCCCTGACCAAACTCTTCTAGTGTAATGCAATGCTGTACACCATTAAGATTGAGAAATGCCTCATCGATTGAGTAAATTTCAATCCCTGGGGCCAGTTGTTCAAGAATAGTCATGACCCGCGCAGACATATCACTGTAGAGTGCGTAATTACTGCTAAACGCGACAACACGATGCTGATGGATAACTTGCTGTATCTTGAAATAGGGTGCCCCCATTGGAATACCCACGACCTTAGCCTCCCGGCTACGGGCAATCACGCAGCCATCGTTATTGGATAACACCACCACAGGGCGACCATACAAATCAGGCCTGAATACCGTTTCACAACTGGCATAAAATGAGTTCACGTCAACGAGAGCAAACATTATCGTAACTTATTGATGCTAAATACAATGACGCCAAAGATAACCCACTCTTCATCCCCTTCACATAATATGAGTGGGGGAGTGGCTGCATTCAGCGCCTCAAGGCGGGGAACCGGTCGTAAATAAAGCCGCTTAATATTGAACTCACCCCCGATGGTTGCAACGACAATATCGCCGTGCTGTGCCTGCAAACTGCGATCTATCACCAGCAGTGCGCCGTTGTTAATACCTGCATCACTCAGGGCGTCACCCTTGGCGGTCATGAAAAAGGTGGCGGCTGGGTGCTCAATGCAGTGTTCATTAAGGTCGATTCTCTTTTCAATATAGTCCTGTGCAGCATTGCCGAATGCACCCATAAAGCCTCCAAATGCGTTATCTAAGGGGAGAGCGTGATAACAAAAAACGACTGATTTACAAAATAACTGGTTATGCATACAGTATATGCGGCGAGGTGTGGACAGAAAAGCCCTGAAGAGATATTTTTATTCAGTATATTGATTTATAAGAAGAGAAAGTTATCTATCAGGATGGAATAGATGAAACGTAGCGCTACCTGGCTGAATGGCGGCTGAGAGGATGTCGATATCGTTTAATTATAATTAATAGCTAAATAATTACTTTTGTAGGTAGGTACTGCTCATTAATTCCTCTATTGTTATTCTCTTCATCACCTCCGTCGCCAGTTAAGAATATGACTAGTCACGTTATATCATCGTGTTGGCAGCGGCGCTGGCTATTGTCATATAACAAGGGATAAAGAATGAAATTAGAAACATTATCTATTCATGCAGGTTATTCACCGGACCCCACCACCAAAGCCGTTGCGGTACCTATTTACCAGACTTCCTCCTTTGCTTTTGACGATACCCAGCATGGCGCTGATCTGTTTGATTTAAAAGTCGCCGGCAATATTTACTCGCGCATCATGAACCCCACCAATGATGTACTGGAGAAACGGGTTGCCGCTCTCGAAGGGGGGATTGCCGCTCTGGCCGTGGCTTCCGGTATGGCGGCGATTACTTATGCTATCCAAACCATTGCCGAAGTGGGGGATAATATTGTGTCGGTGGCCAAGTTGTACGGCGGGACTTACAATCTGCTGGCGCATACGTTACCGCGTTATGGGATAGAAACCCGTTTTGCCGATCATGATGATATCGCCGCATTGGAAGCCTTAATCGATGACCGAACTAAAGCAGTTTTCTGTGAATCAATTGGTAATCCTGCTGGGAATATTGTTGATTTGAAAAAATTGGCTGATGCGGCTCATCGCCATGGTGTGCCATTGATTGTCGATAATACCGTCGCAACACCAATCTTGTGTCGACCATTTGAACACGGTGCGGATATTGTGGTTCATTCATTGACCAAATATATCGGCGGTCATGGTTCCAGTATTGGCGGTATCGTGGTGGATTCGGGTAAGTTCCCTTGGACGCAATACCCTAAGCGTTTTGCTCAATTAAATACCCCTGATCCGTCATATCATGGCGTGACCTATACCGAGCAATTCGGCGCGGCTGCCTATATTGGCCGTTGCCGGGTGGTGCCATTGCGCAATACTGGCGCTGCGTTATCGCCGTTCAATGCTTTCCTGATTTTGCAGGGGCTGGAAACATTGGCTTTGCGTATGGAGCGTCATACTGAAAATGCGCTGAAAGTCGCGCACTATTTGCAAAACCATCCACAAGTCAGTTGGGTTAAATACGCAGGCTTACCTGATCATCCTGAGCATGAACTGGCCCAGCGCTATTTAGGTGGCAAACCAGCCTCAATATTGTCATTTGGTATTCATGGCGGCCAGGAGGCGGGCGGGCGTTTTATAGATGCGCTGAATTTGATCGTGCGCTTAGTGAATATTGGTGATGCCAAATCACTGGCTTGCCACCCAGCGTCAACCACCCACCGTCAGCTTAACGATGAAGAGCTGATCAAGGCGGGCGTACCACGGGATATGGTGCGTCTATCGATTGGTATTGAGCATATTGATGACATTCTCAATGATCTTGCTCAGGCACTGGATGCTGCCAAGTCTTAGTCCGGCATTATTATAAGTTCTAATGGAGAACGGCCGGTAACTTAAGGGGAACCGGCCGAGAATATTTGAATAGATTTAACGTGTCGCTAGCGTTGCAGCAATGACATCTGCATAAGGCGTTGTCGGTCGGCCAATCAGTTTGCTCAATGTATGACTGTCATCAAACAGCCCCCCTTTAGCTGCGCCAGCATCAGAATCTGCTAATAGGCTGGCGAAAACATCAGGTAAACCGGCATCGAGCAATGCTTGCTTGAAATCGGCTTCAGACAAATCGTGGTACACCACAGCTTTACCTGACTGGCGGGCAATTTCTGCCGAGAATTCAGCCAGTGTATAGATATCGTCACCGGCTAATTCGTAAACTTTACCCGCCTGGTTTCCCTGCGTTAGCACCACAGCGGCCGCTTCGGCATAGTCTTCACGTGCGGCAGAGGCGATACGCCCCTCAGCTACTGCGCCGATAAATGCGCCGTGTGCCAGGGCTGGCGCGATACTTGCTGCATAGTTCTCGGTATACCAGCCGTTACGCAATAACACCACGGGCAGACCTGATTCACGTAATAGTGCTTCGGTGGCCCGGTGTTCTTCGCCTAACCCCAGTGGGCTTTTATCCGCATGTAACAAACTGGTATATGCCAACAATTTAACACCTGCACGCTTGGCCGCCGCGATCACGGCGCTATGTTGGGCAATACGCTGACCCACTTCACTCGATGAAATTAACAGTAGTTTATCAACACCTTGAAAGGCGGTATCCAGCGTGGCTGGCTGGCTATAGTCAGCTTTGCGGATTTGAACACCTAACGCCGCCAGCTCGTGGGCTTTGTCCGGGGTACGTACCGCAGCAATAATCTCACTGGCTGGCACTTTTTTAAGTAATGCATTGATAACAAGGCGGCCCAATTGGCCTGTGGCACCGGTTACTGCGATCATAATGACACTCCAGATTTGATGTTATGAGAAAGATGACAGACAGTTGGCAAAGAATAAAACCGCATAATTGGCCAGAAAGTTGCCCTTAAGTTCATCATATGCAATATACTAACTTTACGTAAGTACACACCAAAAGGTTAGTATGAAAATAATAGAGCCGCAAAATTTGAGTCACACTGTTTCGTTTCCCGAACAAGTTCGGCGGGGTGAATTACTCAATGCTGATTGTCCCTCAAGAGAAGTGCTCAAGCGCGTAACCAGCCGTTGGGGGGTGTTAGCCTTGATTGCGTTAAGCAATGAGACTCTGCGTTTCAGTGCGTTGCGCAGAAAGATTGGCGGTGTTAGTGAAAAGATGCTGGCACAAACTCTGCAACACCTTGAAGAAGATGGTTTTGTTGAGCGTATTGCTTATCCGGTAGTACCACCTCATGTGGAATATAAATTAACGCCGTTGGGGAAAGAGATTCAGGAGCAGGTGGAAGGGCTGACTGTATGGCTTGAGGCCAATCTGCACCGTATTATGGCGCAACGACAACAGCGGGCAGAATTAACTACCAATACGTTGTAACAGCAGCCATGGCATCAACCATAGCTGCTGTTAGGATTTATCGCATAAAAGCATCACAGAGTTTTCAACGCTTCCACCGACTCGATAGCCATGGAGGCGATAAACTCGGTCACGCTATAATCGGCAACCGCATTAAACGGATCTTCGGCCAATATCTTATCCAGCTCTTCACGGGCAATACTTTTGGCCAAAATAATGCCACCGGTACGCGGCACTTTACGGCCTGATGCGATAAAAACACCTTGTGTATAGTACTTTTTCAACCACTCTTTATGACTTTCAGTGAGTGCTTCGACCACATCGATAGGTTGATGGTAAGTCAGACTGACAACAAACATGCGAAACTCCTTCAGGGCGAATGTCTAATTAAGATAACGCCTTGGCTGATGGCTGGCATCTTTAAAATGCATAATTATTAATTTTTATCTTAAGTTTTGGCCTTCATAGATAAATTTGGCATATCCAAAGCCATAATCGTTATTTCACCTTTGCGCGCGGCAGCATCTACCCTTAAAGCATCAGTTTCATCCCGCTAGATAAATAACGCAGAGGTAGCAATGGCTAAGATTACAGCATGGTTTATCGGGCTTCCCCTGTGGTGGCCAGCGCATTCAGCCGCGAGCGATACCGTCCCGCATCAAGCGGATGGTGCGCATCTATTAGAAACCATCAATGCTATTGGTGGGTTGTATGGTATTGAGTTTATCCATCACGATGGTGCTTAAACCGCACGGTGACTGCACTAGATGGCGGGCAGAAAATAAAAT
Organism: Yersinia sp. 2541 StPb PI; assembly: GCF_052217145.1. NCBI lineage: Bacteria > Pseudomonadati > Pseudomonadota > Gammaproteobacteria > Enterobacterales > Yersiniaceae > Yersinia > Yersinia sp. 2541 StPb PI. The sequence goes on from NZ_JAZGQB010000001.1 coordinate 1,927,950, forward strand.
CATCTGCCCGGATAAACATATTTAACGGTAAGCGGCTAAAGCAGCTCGCATCCCCACACGTTTAATTGTTTGCAACTGTTCAGTAATGCTATTGGTGAGCTGCGGGATGTGATTGAGGTCTTGCCCCCAATGGGTGGCGTCGGCTAATACCAATCGCACTAATCCCTCCATCGGCAGTGAACCGGCGTCAACGTCGTGCCACATAGAGGCGAAACAATTTAGCCAGTGGGCATCATCCTGTAATGCAAAACATTCATCGTCACGTTTTCCTCGATAAAACATCAGTAAGGCGGCAAAGGCAAAGGTGAGTCGTGGCGGTAACTGCCCGTTATTTTGCTGGCTGGAGAGCAACTGAGGCAAAATACGGGTACGGAATTTGGTCATGCTATTGAGGGCAATAGACAGCAGTTGGTGCTGAATAAACGGGTTACGAAAACGGCTCAACACGGCTTGAGCAAAGGTTTGTAGCTCATCCGCGGGTAAATCCAAGACTGGAATAATCTCTTCGCTGATCAGTTGTGCGACGAATTGACTGATTTGCGTGTCGGCCATGGCCTCGCCGACCGTATTTAAACCCGCCAGAAATGCGACCGGCACCAATGCGGTATGAGCACCATTGAGAATTGCCACTTTGCGTTCTTTATAGGGCTTAATATCATCGACGATTCGAATGTTTAGTGGGTATTGATTCAGACGTAGTTCCTGCGCTAATGATTGCGGTCCTTGGATCACCAACAGGTAAAAGTGTTCTGCGGTATCGAGGAATGCATCGTGATAACCCAGGTGGTTTTCCAGGGCGACAGCTTCATCACGGGGATAGCCGGTCACGATACGATCGACCAATGTAGAGCAAAACGTATTGTGCTGTAATAACCATTGACTGAAACCTTCGCCTAAATTCCAGCACTGCGCATAGCGTAGGACTAACTCCAGCAATGCTTCGCCGTTATAATCGATCAACTCACATGGCAATAGCACCCACCCCTTATCGGCTGCCCCGGAAAAATGTTGAAAGCGCTCAAACATGAGCCGCGTTAATTTCGCAGGATAACTGGCGGGAGGCGTATCACTAAACTTATCATCTTCCAGATAACTTATCCCAGCCTCCGTAGTATTGGAGAACACCCAGCGAATATCTTCATTACGGGCGAGGGCGAGGTAGCTGTCAAAGTCCTGATAAATATTGATTTCGCGGTTAACCGAGCGAATGATGCGTGCATCACTGACTTTCTCACCTTGTTCGTTTAAACCGCGAATAATTGTGGTGTATAAGCCATCCTGAGTATTAAGTGATGGGGGGAAATCACTGTTAATCGGGCGGACCACTACGACACCGGCATTAAGGTCGGTATGTTCATTTAGTCGGTCCAATTGCCAATCGACAAAGGCGCGCAGGAAGTTTCCTTCACCAAATTGAATCACTTTATCTGGGTGAGTACGGCCAGGAAAGTTTTCGCGGTTTAACGTTAGCATGGTGTTATATCCTTAAAATGAGTGAGATCAGAATTGAATAACGCCTTTGATAAGATCTTTATTCTTCACGACCTGCTGTTCATAAATATCTGCCAATGTATTGAATTCAAAACGATGTGTCAGGATCATGTCCGCCGATAATTTGCCAGCGGCCATTAATTTCCCCACTTTGTCAAAATCCTCAAAGGTGGCATTTCTGCTGCCCATCATGGTGGTCTCTTTCTTATGGAAGTCAGGATCAGGGAAACTGAGATCACCTTTGAATAAGCCCACAAATACAATGCTGCCCCCGTGACGGATAAAGTTGAGGGTGTTATTCATTGCTCGTTGGTTACCTGTGGCATCAATAACTTTTAGTGGCAACATGCCAGCAAATTGCTGGCGTAAATTTTGCTCAAATCCGGCATCACTGGGATCTAATGTCCGGATATCCAACAGGTTTTCTACATGTTCACGGCGTTGTGCACTGGTGTCGGCCATCACTACATAGGCACCATCGGCTTGCGCAATGGCGGCCACACCCAAGCCAATTGGGCCAGCACCGACCACCAAAACATGCTCATCAGGATGAACATCGGCACGGCGCACGGCATGGGCGCTGATGGCAAAAGGTTCAATCAATGCAGCCGAGACGGGATCTACATCGTCGACCACCAATAAATTACTGACTGGGACGGATAAATACTCACTGAAACCCCCGTCTTGATGGACGCCAATAACAGAAATGTTTTCGCAGCAATTGGTTTTACCACTGAGACAGGAATTACAGTGCTGGCAAGCAACATAAGGAATAACGGCAACGCGTTGCCCGGCATGCATATTATTGACGTTATCCCCTAGCGCTATTATTTCGCCACAAATTTCATGACCCAATACTCGGGGATAACTAAAGAACGGTTGATTACCTGCCCAGGCATGTATATCTGTGCCACAAATACCAACATTTAAAACCTTTATTAAGGCTTCATTAATTCTCGGTAACGGTTGAGTTCGTTTTTGATAAATAAGTTTGGTTGGTTCAAGGCAAACTAAAGTATTCATCGTGGTCATGACTATTCCTCCAAAAGGTGAGGTTTGATATTCATTAAAAATCACAACCAGGTTTAAATCGAATGTGATATTTGTGAGGGATGACGAATTATTCTGTTTTAAATTGGTTTTAAATGAATAAAAAACAGCTAAGGATAATCATGAGCAGAACACAAAATCTTCGTCACAATGTCATCAATCAGATGATCGACGCTATTGCCAAAGGGCATATTACATCACCACTTCCTTCTCAAGCTTCCCTGGCGGAAATGTACAGTATCAGCCGGACAACTGTGCGTAATACCCTGAGTCATTTAGATCACTGTGGCGTGTTGGAGAAGGTCGGCGACTACTACATTATTGTCAGAACACCCCAATCAGAGGACGGTTTTGATTGTATCAGTCAGTCACCAGACGCTCAGGCCGACGTATTTGAACGTGCTTTTTTTCAGATGATTAATCAACGTCAGCTTCGTGCCGGAGATTCATTTTCAGAGTTACAACTTGCTCGTGCCGCCAATGTCAGCGCCGTGGTGGTTCGTGAGTTCTTACTGCGTTTTTGTCGTTATGACCTCATTGTTAATATCCGCCGTGGTCAGTGGAGCATGAAAAAATTTGATCAAAACTATGCTGAAAAATTATTTGAGTTACGTGAAATGTTGGAAACGCATGCGCTAAATCGCTTTTTAAATCTTGCACATAGTGATGAACGTTGGCTGCAAGCCAAAGAGCTATTGGCTCGCCATCGGCAATTGCGGGATACCATTGGCAGCAGCTATCGCATGTTTTCACAGTTAGATCGTGATTTTCATACCCTGATACTTTCTGCCGCTAATAACCCATTTTTTAATCAATCTCTGGAGATTATTTCAGTTATTTTCCACTTCCATTATCAATGGGATGAGAGCGATTTAAAGCAGCGCAATATCGTGGCGATAGAAGAGCATATGGCGATTTTAAGTGCGTTAATCTTTCGCAATGATTTGGATGCGGTGCGCGAGTTACGGCGTCATCTGGATACCGCTAAGCAATCAATGATTCGCTCGATCACGCAATACAGCGAATGATTAACCACCTAGAGAGTATTGCTGAAAGCGCATACTAAGATAAAAAACTGGATAAAAAACCGCATAAAAAACCATTAAGGACAGATAAAATCCAGCAAACTATTAATCATCTCACGTATTCATCACAAAGATATGCTGTATATAGAATGCCCACACTAATCTGAATTTCAGTTAACTTTTCTCTCTATAGTTGACGCTGTAATAAGTCTTTTTTCTTGAGATTTTTATTTCCTAATAGATTCATATCGGACAGGTTTTTTATGAATCGCAATGTGAATATATTATAAAGTTCAGGAGCTGGGCGTGGAAAAAAATAATGTCGTGATAAATAATGATGCGGGTGTATTAAACCCAACATCAGATGAAACCCCCAAGGCTATACTACATACAGAGCGTTCTAGTCGTATTAAAAGAATTCAAACCGTATCGATGGTTTTATTATTCTTGGCCGCAGTCATTAACTTTCTTGACCGTAGTTCTTTATCTGTAGCGAATTTAACCATTCGTGAAGAGCTAGGGCTAAGTGCCACGGAGATTGGTTTTCTGCTTTCCGCATTTTCTCTGGCATACGGTATTGCTCAACTGCCGTGTGGCCCGTTGTTAGACCGTAAAGGCCCGCGCATTATGTTAGGGCTAGGCATGTTTGTATGGTCATTCTTTCAGGCGCTATCCGGGGCTGTTCATACCTTTACGCAATTTATTCTGGTACGTATTGGGTTAGGTATCGGTGAGGCACCCATGAATCCTTGCGGTGTGAAGGTGATAAATGACTGGTTCAATATTAAAGAACGTGGCCTGCCTATGGGGATATTTAATTCTGCGTCGACAATCGGTTTAGCCATCAGTCCACCTATTCTGGCCGCCATGATGATGGTTATCGGTTGGCGTGGGATGTTTATTACCATTGGTCTTTTGGGGATCGTACTTTCTATCGGTTGGTATCTGCTTTACCGTAATCGTGACAGTATCAATTTAACCGAAGCAGAACAAAAATATCTTGATGCAGGCAGTGTTAATGTAAGTCGTAAGCCTATGAATTTTAAAGAATGGCGTGGCTTATTCCGTAATCGCACTATGTGGGGCATGATGCTGGGCTTCAGTGGCGTCAATTATACTGCATGGCTCTATCTGGCATGGCTGCCGGGCTATTTGCAGACAACGTATCATTTAAATCTTGCTAGCACTGGCATGTTTGCTTCTATACCCTTTATTTTCGGCGCGGCAGGCATGTTATGTAATGGATTCGTTACCGATTTTCTGGTCCGCCAGGGTATGGCTCCTTTAAAAAGCCGCAAAATATGCATTGCGGTCGGTATGTTGCTGTCAGCGGCATTTACCTCTGTCGTCGTCCGTGCTGACACTACCGGGAGTGCGGTTATATTAATAGGCATGGCACTGTTCTGTATTCACTTCGCTGGGACATCATGCTGGGGGCTTATACATGTCGCGGTCTCTTCTCGTATGACTGCATCGGTTGGCAGCATACAGAATTTTGCCAGTTTCATATTTGCATCATTTGCACCGGTGATAACGGGTTGGATAGTTGATACCACTCACTCATTTAGCCTGGCATTAACCATCTGTTCTTGCGTTACTGTCCTCGGGGCTCTGTCTTACATATTCATTGTACGTGAACCCATTTTAGATACCGCAAAATAAAATGAGCAAGGCCGATCAGAACTCTCGATGAGATAACGATCGGCCTTTCTTGGTTATCTTTGTGGCTGGCAATGATGGCGGCGCTTAAACCAGGATTGCATCATGCCTGGGCGTGAGAACATCACTAAATTACCCAATAGGATGAGCAGTAAACCAATAATGGCATTCAGGTGCCAGTGATAGCCTTCATAGAAGGTTGATATGGTTAGGGCCACCAGCGGAAATAACAAGGTACTATAAGCCGCACCACTGGCTCCGATTCGTCCAATCAAGCTGAAATAGGCGGCAAATGCAATCACGGAACCGAAGATAGCCAGATACAACAATGAGCCAAGGTAACGTGGCGTGAGTTCGAGAGTAAAAGAGTGTTGTTGAATCATACTGAAAAGTCCCATCACTGCCGCACCATAAGTCATGGCATAAGCATTGGTTGACAGAATATCCAATCCCTTGCGTTGGTGGCGGCTACTGATCATATTACCCAGAGAAAAACCATAGGTACCCAGCAAACTTAAGCCAATACCTTTAAGTAATTCCGGGGCTATTTGTGTGGCGGTCAGATCTTGCCAGAACAAAGCAACAATACCTATCATGCCGAGGATACTGGCTGGCAGCAGGTTAGGGCTAAGGCGTTGGCGAAAGAAAAGCATGCCATTGATGGCATTAAACAGTACCGCCATTGAGAAAATAACCGATTCCAGGCCGCTACTGATATAAGCCGCAGCATGATAAAAACAGTAAAAATTAAAAGCAAAGACACAAACCCCTTGTGCCAGACAAAAAAGGTGGTCACGCACCGTGAGCTGGTGCAGTCGGCGGGCGAGCAGTAAAACGAGCATCATGACACCGGCCGCCAGCACAAACCGATAAAAAATGGACACAGTAATAGCAACATCACCTTGCTGTTGTAGGGTAATGGCAATCCAGGTCGTTCCCCAGATCAGTACAACTAACAAATATAGCAGCGCGTTCATCGTTATTTCTCATCACAGCTAGAAAACAGCAGTATCCGGTATAGGAAGGAGAGGCGCTTTCAGCTGCTTGCTTTAAATTGCAAAATCTTGCGCATTTTTACGATAAATCGCTGGAAAATATAGTCTGCCGTCTGGCAAGCCATTAAACTGGTTGCATCCGCGTACCCAAAGGAAGTCAGCGCAATGTTGGAACGGTATCAAGCCTTTGAAACCCTAAAAGAACACAAAGCGCGCTTGCATGATTGTGTGCAACTCGGCTCGGGTATTCAATTGGCAGCCTGGTCTAACCGTGATGACTGTATTACACAAGAAAGCCCTGATCACCACACCTTGAGCCTGTATGTTGCAGATGGCTATGAGTGCTATCACAAAACGCGCGCTGGCTGGAAAAATGGCGGTGGACCGGATCGTTTTTGTATTATGCCAAAGGGCAGCTTATCCAGTTGGGATGTGCGGGATGACCTGTCATTTGTACATTTGTATTGCACCGATAAGCATCTGCGCCAGCTAGCTGAACAAATTTGGGAGCGCAGCCCCCAGTCAATTCAGGTTGATGAACGAATTTTCGCAGAAGATCCGCAAATAACGTTGTTATATCGCCAATTTTTACTGAATTGTAACTGGCAAGAACAGGCCAATCATTTAGCCCTCAGTAGTGCTGCTACCTTGTTGATGACCCATTTATTAAAAAATTACACCCAGTTGCAGTGGGCGATCCCCGTAATTCGCGGTGGGTTGTCTCCGGCAGTGTTAAAACGGGTGAAAGAGTATATTGACGAACATCTTTCACAGCCGTTGCTGTTGTCAGATCTTGCTGAACAGGCAGGGTTGAGTGAGTTCCATTTCGCACGGATGTTTAAGCAGAGCACTGGGCTGTCACCACATCAATTTGTGTTGAAAGCGCGGTTATCTCGCGCAGACCAGCTATTAAGACATAGCATGATGCCGCTTATTCACATTGCCCTGGAGTGTGGTTTCAGCTCTGCCAGCCACTTCAGTAACTGTTTTAAAGTGGCCTATGGCCTAACGCCCTCGACTATTCGGCAACGCTAATCACAGCACGCTATAAGGGGCAACTTAGGTCACCTTCAGCACAATCAAGGAATGACTGTAGTTCTGCCGAGCGAGCTTCAGTTTTGTGGGTCAAACAAGCCGAGATAATCATAGGATGCACTGAACCGCCTTCGGTGGCTGAGGATTGGAAGGTACAATCTGCGTCACGGTATTTTATCCAGGTAAGTTGCGCACTCTTTAATAATGCTCTTTGGGCTACTGGGGTTTTGGCCAAAACTTGTTTATAAATACGGTTTAGTTCGGTATCGGCTTTCTTATAATCTAAATTTGCGCACTGGTTTATATCCAGTTGTGTCAGTGCGTTCTGGCAGTCAAGTGCCAATGCTTGGTCGACGGGTAATGCCAGTAGCGATATCAATATGATCTTCTTTAACATGATTATTTTTCCCAAATAATAGTCAAAAGATAATGTTAGCCCCACATTGAATAATGTGAGGCTCAGAATTATATTACATTGGTTTCTTAGGTGCCCACTCAATCTCTTTTTTCATCTCAGTAATTTTTTTGTTCGGTGATTTTTTACAAACATCAATCACTTTTGGTGTGTAGACCTGGTCTATTTCCTGGAAATCTACGCTATCGCCTTTTTTATACTGGATATCCCGGTTTAGGATCCAGAAAGCGACGGGGGTCATACTTTTCGGATTAAGATCAAGGAATTCTTTGCAGGTCATTTCTGTTGGGGTGGTGGGTGATGATGCTGCGAATACTGTGTTAACGGTTACGAGCATGAGTGTCACAATGACACTCTTAAGCAGTGATTTATAGAACATGACTATTTCCTTATCTATATATTAAATTTCAACTGATATTATTGTTACATGGATGAGAGTTATATCTCGTTATTTAGCATGAGCTATAAAGGTATATCTTGCCAGCGCCAAGCTTAAATTATCGGGATGAGGGATAAGACGGATTATTATTTTCTGCTAGCGTTCCTCTTATGTGTCTGATTTGCATGAAAGAGATTTAATAGCGATTTATATAAGATTGGTAAACGTAGCTATCAATAGTAATTGTTTATATTTTTTGTTTCTTTATTAACTATGACATGGCTATTTATTTTGAAATAAAAAGCAGAGCAACAAAATATGCCTGCTTTCAATTTATCTGTTGCTACAATACTATTAGCGATACTAATAAATATAACATTTTAAACTTTGTGGTTTTTATCTGATAGCGGTGGAGGGCATGGATACTTGCCATCATGTTGCGGCTGGTTTTTTGCTGGTTGGCTATCATGATGTTCTTTTGCTGGCGGCAACGGGCGGCCACTCTTGTCTTTCGGCGGTTCAGGTGGGCGTTTACATCTCACCCCCGATTGTTTTTGTGCTTCTTTATTAATAGGTTGTGTGGCAAAGCTAGAGGCTGCATTCAATAGCAACATTGATACACCACAAAACATCAGTAACTTCTTCATTCTCGCTCCAGTTATTCAATAGGAATACATCATCACCATAACGGATTGTTCTTTCAGTTTTCTTGGCGAGATTTGTAATGATATTATCAAGTTGAGTGTCTGTAGTTATCTATTAGAGAGTATCATCATTCCAAACCTACACTGATTCATTGGTGTATGTTATAGTTCACAGTGTTATTATTAGCGCCATCAGTAGACTAGTTATAATTTCATTTTTTCTTGTTCTAAATTATAGGTGATTTACTTTATGTCTTTATTTTCTTTTTATCATAACTGCCTGAATGCTTTGACTGGGAAAGTATTTGGTCAGCACCGTAAAGGTGAACCAGTGAAGAGAGAGAATGGGAAAGATAAATTATCTAATCTTCAACTGGATGTACTGTTGAATGCGGAAAAACAGGTCGCGATTATTACCACCGACTTAGAGAGTCGGATCACCATATTTAATGTGGGTGCGGAGCGAATGTTTGGCTATTCTAAAGATGAAGTCTTGGGAAGCCCTATTTCGGATATACTGCACATTCCAGAGTTTGGTAAGGATCAAGCTGAGCTGGATTATTTATTGCTTAATCGGCGTGATGCCAGCGAGTGGTGTTATCAGCGCCAAGATGGGAAACGTTTCTGGGGAGCACTTAGTGTCCATGAAATAACTGCCGATAATAACCAGACCGTGGGTTATATTAGTGTGATTGCTGATGTTTCGGAAAGAAAATTCCTGCTGATGAAGCTGGAAGAAAGTAAGCAGATGATGGATCGTTTAACTAAGAATTTACCAGCAATGATTTATGCTTATTATTTAGATGCAGAGGGTAAATCTTATTTTAAATATTGTAGCGAGGGTGTCAGAAAAATATTTGCTCTGTCACCGGCTGATGTTTTGTATGTGCCCAGAGAGGAAAACCCTCTGTTTAGCCGCGTGCATACTGACGATATGGATATGCTAAAACAGGCGGTAGCCATCTCTCAACAGAATCTATCTGTCTGGCGCTGCGATTTTCGCGTGGTGTTGCCGGGCAAAGGTACACACTGGCTCCATGGTGAGTCTTTCCCGACGCTTCAGGATGATGGGGCTGTTATTTGGTATGGCTCGTTTTTCGATATTACTGAACTTAAACAGTCAGAATCGATCCTCAAGGCGTTGTCACAAACCGATGTATTAACTGGGGTAGCCAATCGTCGCCACTTTGATGATATCTATCAGCACATCTGGCAAAAAAACCAGATCGAAGGCGGTTCTCTGTCTGTGTTGATGATCGATTTTGATAATTTCAAAAGCTTTAACGACCTTTATGGTCATGCAATGGGGGATGTTTGTTTGAAATCCATTGTCGAAACTTTGTCAAAATCTATTCGTGGTGGTTCAGACATTTTGGCGCGCTATGGCGGCGAGGAGTTTATTGTATTGCTAGCACCCAGTACCCTGGCGGATGCGAAAGCGGTTGCCGAGCGCATGCGTCACTCCATTGAGGAGTTAGATATTCCCCATGGGATATCGCCAGAGGGGCGGGTGACCATCAGCATTGGTGTGGCTTCGGTATCCGCGCCGGGTGAGTCTATTTCGGCGACAGACTTGTCGGATGCTGCGGATAAAGCGTTATATCGGGCGAAAACCACGGGGAAAAACCGCGTGGAAGCGGTGGTGCTGAACTGATACGTAAAGAGCGTGTGGGGCAGGGAAGAGAGTCATTACTGCCCCACAGAGAGTCGATTTAGGATAGTTAATGTCTAGTTGTCGTGATCCTGAGCTTCACGCAGGCGTTCTTGCTCTTCAGCTATAACCGCTTTGATTTCCTCCAGTACACCCTCAACATCAGCCGCTTCGGTGCTTTCTGCAAACTCACCAGTCAGTTGCGTTTCTGGATGCAGTTTACCATCCTCATAAAGTGCCCACATCTCTTTGGCATACTTACGATTAAGCAGTTCTGGTGCGTATTGGCCATAATAGTGTGTCATGTTTGCGACATCCCGCTCCAGCATGGCTTTAGCATGATTGTTCGCCGCAGCATTGACGGCTTGCGGTAAATCGATAATGACCGGGCCCTCTTTATCAATTAAGACATTAAACTCTGATAAATCGCCATGAACCAGACCGGCGCAAAGCATCCGTACCACATATTGGATCATCAACGCATGGTCAATCAGCGCTTGTTCTCTGCTAAATGGCACATCACTCAGGCGGGGGGCGGCAAGGCCATCTGCATCGGTGACCAGTTCCATCAATAAAACACCATCAAGGCATGCATAAGGTTGAGGTACCCGAACACCGGCATTGGCGAGCAGGTACAAGGCATCCACCTCGGCAGTTTGCCAGGTCTCTTCCTGTTGCTTGCGGCCAAATTTAGAACCTTTGGCCATGGCTCGCGCGTCACGACTGTTACGAACCTTACGCCCTTCCTGATACTGAACAGCCTGTTTGAAACTGCGGTTTTCAGCTTCTTTATAGACTTTAGCGCAGCGGATATCCTGCCCACAACGGACAACGTATACATCAGCTTCTTTGCCACTTTTCAAACGACGGATGACTTCGTCAACCAAGCCGTCATCAACCAGCGGTTGGATTCGTTTTGGAATTTTCATGGCGTCCTTGTACCCTATTTAAGCCCGCGATGGAATGGCTTTGGCTGAATTTTCCTTCAGTTTACCATTCGCGCCCATCAGCGGGTGGGTTTTTACTGAGTATCAGGCAGCACTGAACTGGGCATTATGCAATTTTGCATAGGCACCTTTACGGGCCAGCAATTCATAATGGTCGCCCTGTTCCACAATCCCTTCCTTATCGACCACAATGATACGATCGGCATTTTGAATCGTGGCTAAGCGATGGGCAATCACCAACGTCGTTCTGCCTTGTGATAATTCCGTTAGCGCAAGCTGGATGGCTTGTTCAGTGGCAGTATCAAGCGCGGAGGTGGCTTCATCCAGAATCAAAATCGGTGGATTTTTCAGGAAAATACGTGCAATTGACAAGCGCTGTTTCTGCCCACCGGATAATTTCACTCCGCGCTCACCAACAACGGTATCCAGTCCATCAGGCAAGCTTTCAATCAACTCATCTAGCCGGGCTTGTTGTGCTGCAACCATTATTTCATCGTCGCTGGCATCGAGTTTACCGTAAGCAATATTCTCACGGATAGATCCGCCGAATAAGAAAACGTCCTGCTGAACAATACCGATATTATTACGCAATGATTGCTGAGTCATATCACGGATATCAATACCATCAATCGTGATTGCCCCCTCATCGAGTTCATAAAAGCGGGGCAGCAGTGAGCATAACGTGGTTTTACCCGCCCCCGATGGCCCGACGAATGCCACGGTTTCGCCAGCCCGGATTTGCAGGTTCAAATGGGTGAAAATTTTATTCTGCGGTGAATAACCGAAACTGACATTGTGATAACAAATATCGCCATGCAAATGGCCAACAGGGCGAGCGTTTGGTTGGTCAACAATATCAGGCAGTGTATCTATCAATTGAGTGAATCGCTTAAAACCGGCAATTCCTTTCGGATAACTTTCCAGGACTGAGGTTATTTTCGCCACCGGGCGAAAAAACACTTCAACTAATAACAGAAATCCGACAAAACCGCCGTAACTCAACTGGTCATGCACGACGTACCAGGTACCGGCAACCATCACAATTAACTGCACCAGACGGGTACTGAGGTAGCTCATAGTCATACTGGTGGTCATGATGCGGTAAGCCCGCAATTTGGTGGTGCGGTAGCTTTCGTTATCTGCGGCGAACAATTTCTTTTCATGAGATTCATTAGCGAAAGCTTTGACGACACGAATACCGCCGATACTTTCCTCAATGCGGGCATTAAAATTGCCAACTTGACCAAACAGTTTGCGCCAGGTTTCGGTCATCTGTGAACCGTAGCGGCTGACCAGATAGGTCATAAAGGGTACGATGATGATGGTGAGCATCGCCAGTGGTAAATGGACGGATGCCATCAAAATGAATGCACCGATAAAGGTCATAATGGCAATAAAAAGATCTTCAGGACCGTGGTGGGCAATTTCTCCAACCTCTTCAAGGTCTTTGGTGACGTGGGTGATAATATGGCCGGTCTTCATATTGTCGTAATAGCTAAATGATAATTTTTGCAGATGGCTAAAAGCCTGGCGACGCATGTCGGTTTCGATACCCACACCCAATGCGTGCCCCCAGTAGTTAACAATCGCCATTAGCGCAGTATTGAGCAGATAAATCATCAACAGGCCAGTTGCCGCCCAAACGATCAACACCCAATCTTGATTGGGAAGTAATTTATCAATGAACAGTTTTACCGCCATCGGGAAACTCAGCTCCAGCAGCCCGGCCAAAATGGCACAGCCAAAGTCCAGATAAAAAAGCCCTTTGTACGGGGCATAATAAGAAAAGAAACGGCGGAGCATTGGGGTATCCTTACAATTACAGAGGAGAAATCGGTACAAATGTCGGAAAAGCTGTTCGCTGCATTATAAATGTAAATGGTTCTTAATAGCATTTATTTTGCTATTTATTATCCGATAATAGAATTCTTATCTGTGAGAATATGCATTGAAGCCAAGATTATATCGAGTATTGTTAGTCAGATAATAGCGAGGAGCAGTAGCAATGAATTTGACCATGACAGATGCCCCAACGACTGAAGATATTGCAGAAATCATTGAGGGGTTGAAGGCTTTTAACCGTAAATTTGTTGGTGATAATGGTCGTAAACCATTAGCCGTATTTATCACAGGAGAAGATGGCGAAAAGTTGGGAGGGATTACCGGATATACATTAGGTAATTGCCTGAGTATTGAATTGTTATGGGTATCGGATGCATTACGTCACTCAGGGGCTGGTACTAACTTGATGAACGCAGCCGAACAGGAAGCAATACAGCGGGGATGCAAGTTTGCCCAAGTAGATACATTCAGCTTCCAGGCTCGCCCGTTCTATGAAAAACAGGGTTATCAATTGAAAATGACGCTAGAAAATGTACTGGGTGAGTACCACCGTTATTATTTGACTAAAAATCTGATTAACTAGTTTGGCAGCACAAACCGACTATGCGCAGTTTAAATTCAAATGGTATCAAGACCTATGTCTAATAGGTCTATTTTGTCACTGATACATAAAGAGGCTACCGCTGTGAGTGTATATACGCCTTAATATTAGTGTCACGCCCACTCAACAGTGAATATTCAGCTTTTAAAGGAGGCTCACATTTTCTCTGAATTGCATCTATAGGCGTGGGTCTTCTATTAGGTTATTCTGTTTTACATTGGATTAGTTAATGTAAATGGAAATGAATATGGCGGCTTCATCAAATAAAAAGCTCTCGCTGTGGTCATTAACCTCGCTGGTCGTGGGTTCAATGATAGGTGCTGGTATTTTCTCTTTACCTGCTACATTCGGCCGAGCAACCGGAGGATTGGGTGCCATCATCGCGTGGATTATTGCTGGTGGCGGAATGTTAACTCTGGCCTTTGTTTTTCAGACTTTGGCACAACGTAAGCCAGATTTGGATTCCGGTGTTTATATTTATGCTAAAACTGGGTTTGGTGATTATGCTGGTTTTGCCTCAGCCATTGGTTTTTGGGCTGGCGCCTGTATCGGAAGTGTTTCCTATTTTGTTTTGATCAAATCAACATTGGGAGCCTTCTTCCCACTATTTGGTGATGGTAATACGTTATCCGCTGTCTTAATTGCGTCATTAATCTTGTGGAGTTTTCATTTTATGGTGTTGCGCGGCATCAAAGAAGCCGCAGCAATCAATACTATTGCCACCTTTGCTAAAGTTATTCCGATATTTATTTTTGTTATTGTGCTGGCATTTGCATTTCATACAGATACGTTTGCATTAAACTTCTGGGGTTCCCAATCTTTGTCTGGTGTCGGTGATCTCTCCCATTTGGATGACTATGGTTATACCGGTCATGCGGCATTAGATATTGGTGCAACATCAGAGACACTATTTGCTCAAGTGCGCAGTACTATGTTGGTCACCGTATTTGTTTTTGTGGGTATTGAAGGGGCGAGTGTTTATTCCCGTTACGCTAAAGAAAGAAAGCATGTTGGTATTGCTACTGTTCTCGGTTTTATTGGTGTTTTATGTTTACTGGTATTAGTGACAATGCTTTCCTATGGCGTGCTGCTTCGTCCTGATCTTGCTGCTTTACGGCAACCCTCAATGGCTGGGGTGTTAGAACATATAGTGGGTCGATGGGGCGCTATATTTATCAGCATCGGGCTGATTATCTCCGTTATGGGTGCGTATCTGTCATGGACCCTATTGGCGGCTGAAGCACTCTATTCCGCAGCAAAAAGTAATATCATGCCGCAGATATTTGCAACGGAGAATAAGCGCGGGGTGCCATCGGCAGCGGTTTGGATGTCGAATATTTTTATCCAATTATTCTTAATTGTTACTCTCTTCACTGAGTATGCGTTCCAGTTGGCACTGGAACTCACTAGCTCATTAGTTTTGATCCCCTATTTGCTGGTTGCGGCTTATGGGCTGAAATTGGCCTGGACCCGAGAAACCTATTCGGTAGGTTCGGTCGAGCTGAAGAAAGATTTTATTTTTGCTTTGATAGCAACACTATATGCCATATTAATGGTCTACGCGGGCGGGTTGAAATACATATTACTGTCAGCAGTGATATATGGTCCGGGAACTGTGCTGTTTATCATCGCGAAGCGTGAGCAAAAGAGAGCAATATTCGCGCCGATTGAAAAATGTCTTTTTGCCGTGGCCATGATTACCGCTTTAGCCGCTCTGTATAGCCTCGCCACAGGGGTAATTACGGTATAATAACGTCGGTGATACAGTAATTGTCCACTGAACAGAGATGACATTATATTATCGCCACAAACACTTAATCAAAGCTAATGTATTTTGCGCCTATCCCTAACTTTACAATGGATGGGCTTGATCTATAACACAGAGTACGACAGGATCGCGTTGGAATAACTAATGATTAGGTTGATATCCGATAGAAATGTATCCATTATAAAATGCGATTTTTCTTATATAGAGTTAGGATTGGTGTGCGCCAATCAGTAGGTATTGCTTTGAAAAAACAACAAAATATTACCCCGAATAGTGATTATTCTGCGGGAATTGGCGATGCGCAATTTGCGCTCGTGGTTTTACTTACAACATCATGTTTGCTGATTGCAATAACATTGATTGCGATCCTATGGTTAATCTAATGATACGCCATAGAAATTAGGGGGAGTGTATGGATAAGAGCTTGTTTGATGACAACAAAGTCATCGCATTGATCGGTTTACTGTTGGCGGCACTCATTGTCGTCAGTGTCATGTTTGCGATGACCTATATGGCGGATCGCCAACGTAACGAAGCACAACCTATTGATGTACAGAATTGCTATAAAAAGAACTGAAAAGCGTTATTCGCCGGAAAGCAGTGGTAAGCATTCAGGCGAATCGTGGGCATTGCGGAGTGTTATGCCAGCTTCTGATGAATAGCATGCAAGGGCAACGCGATATTCAGGTCAATATCAGTATTTTGCCTGAAATCATACGGAGTGATACCGTAACGTTTTCTGAACATGTAAGTAAAATGTGACTGTGAGCCAAAGCCAAAGTCCAATGCGATATCAAAAATCGTACTATCACTACTTCTTAGTTGATAAACCGCGCCCGCTAAGCGTCTTTCCCGAATGTATTTACCCAGCGATACCCCGGTCACTTCTTTAAATATTTTCTGCATATGCCAAAGCGAATAGCCTGAATACACGGCTAACTCTTCAAGGTAGATGACCCGCCCTAGATGGGTTTCGACCCATTTACTGAGGGCGCAGACTAACGCGAGATGATTTTCTTGTGACATTATTTAGTCTGTTTTTTCTGGATAGGAGTAGAGCAGTATACACAAGTTGAATCGAACAACACAAAACACCAAATTGCTCCCGATTGAACAAAATAGACCATAAAGACTTTTCAGACAGTGTTTGCAAAAGATTTTTCTGGTGCCATAGTAAAAGGGTAGTGTCATCAGGAAGGGGTCTATCCCGAGGATAAAGGGTTGAGTTTGGAAAAATAGAAATTAAAAATGATGAGGTGATCGCATGTTAATAACGGTGATTATGACTCTGATAGCGGTTGTCGGCGTAACCGTTTTTTTAAAGATGCCAGTAATGGTCCTGCATAAAGGTAAAGGCGCAGGAGGTGATGAACTGTGAGATTAGGAATATTGTGATCGATTTACATCTAATGAGTTTCCTCTAGAACCAGGTGATTGATAATTTCATGCCTGGTTTTTTTATATCCTCTTCGTACTGACGTTAGCTTTCTTGCCATCTCATATCTGCTTCTTTCTTTCAAAAAGAGGGGGCAATTGATTAAGCACATCATCGACATCGGTTGTAGGTATTTCATTAGCCAAGGATAATGTTAGTCTCTCGAGTCGACAAGAGCAGTGCAGGTTAAAGAAATATTTCAGCAAGCGTGATATCCTTTTACGATATTACTGAGAAGGAATTATGCATGTCTGAAATGTTTACTAATGACCAAGAGCTGGTGTCAGACTTGGTTGCCTGCCAACTGGTGATTAAGCAAATCCTTGATGTGATTGATATCATTGCTCCGGTGGAGGTGCGAGATAAAATGTCCCATCAACTTAAAGCTATTGATTTCTCTACACACCCGGCAGGGGCGGACCCAGTGACTAAGCGAGCGATTGAGAAAGCCATTGCATTAATTGATATGAAATTTAGCCAAAAATAACAGCTACCGTTTAAGGCTGTCTGCAAGTAGGGCGGTAGTATCAGGCTAGCGGCCGTGGGGGAAATGCACTGCGGGTTATGAATAGCAAACCCGCAGTTCAATTATTCAAAAACGTTATTGCCGATCTTTTTCACTAATGGGCAGTTACTGACACCAATGACACCATTTTCACCGTTTATAAATTGAGCGGTTGTAACAGTTCTTGCCGTCAGATATTTACACTGCAAACCAATGCCTGCGGCGTTTTTCTCACTGCCAATAAGCACGCCATAGCCTGAAAAGAGAAGGCCCAAGTATATGATTGCTACCACCAAAACCAGTCTGAATAAACTCATGTAGTCACTCCATGTAATTAGTTTTACTTATTTTTTAGGATAAATATTTAACAGTTTAACGAGTAATGATAAGTTAGTTAATAGTAAAAATCCTAAATCATATTGATTTATAAGACTAAACAGTAAATTCTTATAAAAAATGTTGTTACAGAGCTATAGTGCACATCAGTAATTACATTTTGGCTATAAATGGTTGATGTTTAATACAGTATAATTAAAAAAAACATTACAGAAGGTGCCCGATTTGAACATTAAGAAACTTGTCGCAACGGTAGGGATCATTGCCGTTTGCTGCTTGTTTTATCTATTAGCCCTTGATAGTTATTGCGATCAGGGGGGGACTTTTTCTACCGGTATTTGTGCTATCACTTCGATTATTCCATGGTAAGGATAGCCTATTATGCTTAGCTATAATAACGATAGATAACTATTACTGTTAGTTATCGTTATTAAGTATGAATCACTTATTCAGATCCCCTTTGTGGTGGGCAGAGTGATAAGATAGCGCCTTAGCCACGTATGTCATAGGGTAGTCAATGTTAGATACAAATATGGGGGCACTGGGTGTCATCCCAATTGCTTTATCGCTGCTTACTGTCATTTTCTTCTTGATAGTCTGGTTCTTTTTGAGCCGTGCCAGTGTACGAGCAAATGAACAAATCCGTTTGTTACACGAAATTGCCGAACAACAAAAACGGCAAACCGAATTGCTCAATGCTTTACTGGAAAATGCTACGGGTGTCAGG
Source organism: Yersinia sp. 2541 StPb PI (assembly GCF_052217145.1). NCBI lineage: Bacteria > Pseudomonadati > Pseudomonadota > Gammaproteobacteria > Enterobacterales > Yersiniaceae > Yersinia > Yersinia sp. 2541 StPb PI. The sequence goes on from NZ_JAZGQB010000001.1 coordinate 1,946,455, forward strand.
CATGAGCAAGACGATAGTGATATTGTTTCGCCTCTCGACTTTAAAGGGTTTATTCCAGAGCGATAAATCCCCCCGATTCTGATGCTGTCACCAGGCGGTATCAGAATATCGTCGTAGCTAGAGTGATGGTTTCTCCTGCATAGCCGGCATTATCTTTTTGCGCGATGTGAGTTTGCCCCTTTATTTAGCCCAATATACTGCGCTGATTGTCATAAATTTGTCTTATTTTCGCCGTAATGTAGCCAGAACTTTTCAAGACAACGGTGATTCTAATGATTAAATGGTATGAAGAAAGTGACACTGAAGTGAACCGAAATATTGCACTGCTGACAGGGGAAGATCCCGATAAGTGGTATCCATACGGTGGAGTTAAAGGTAAGGACTACTGCAAAAACCCTTCTGATGCCTGGCCTATCATCTATGCCAATAAAATTGGCCTCTATTCCCCTGAAGTTAATGATAATAATCAGTGGAATGCTCGGATTACCAATCCGCAAGGTGAGTGGCAAGCCTACAGCCAAAGTCCACTTCGTGCCGCGATGATTTGTTACCTGCTCAGCCAAGATATTTGAGTAAATATTGATGATTTTCGACCGCGTGGATACCCATATGCTGAGCGCGTGGCGTGACCAACGGTAAGCGATTCTCTGACTGACTTCTTGGAGCTGATGATGAAACGTATTATTAAAGGGGATTCAAATTTATCTCACCTGGTCATTGCCCATGCGGCGATTGACCACCATCAAAAGTCTTATGGTGAGCGGCGCCAAGGCTGGCCTTCAACTTATCTTATCCGCTATAAAAATAATCGCGTGGCGGTTGAAGTTGTCACCCGGAGTCAATCTTATGTCGCGACATTGATGATTGGGGCCAGGAATCTGAGTAAGTTATGTGGCATATCTGCGTTACAACCCTAAACAGGCAAAGCATCATTGTCCTCTAATCAAATCCTTCCCATGTAAACATCGGCTGATTGATCCTTCTCCGATAGTCAGCTAACCACCTTTATTCTTGCTGCAATTAGGTTTAAGTGTTAAAAAACCGCCGCAGATTCATTTATGAAAGCGCTGTTTAGCACGTTAGTGCGTAATAGGTGCGGCAGAGGATAGGATGGAACAGCAGTTGCAGGATTCAACACTAAAACGCGGTTTAAAAAATCGACATATTCAACTGATTGCCTTGGGTGGTGCGATTGGGACCGGATTATTTTTAGGGATAGCTCAGACGATTAAGATGGCTGGCCCTTCAGTGATACTCGGCTACGCCATCGGTGGTTTTATCGCTTTTCTCATTATGCGTCAGCTCGGTGAGATGGTTGTCGAAGAGCCAGTTGCAGGTTCATTTAGTCATTTTGCGTATAAATATTGGGGCGATTTCGCTGGCTTCTTATCTGGTTGGAACTACTGGGCGATGTTTATACTGGTTGGTATGGCTGAATTGACCGCCGTCGGTATTTATATTCAATACTGGTGGCCAGAGATTCCCACCTGGGTTTCCGCTGCTGTATTTTTTGTCTTAATAAATGCCATCAATCTTATTAACGTACGAATGTATGGTGAAACTGAATTCTGGTTCGCAATCATCAAGGTTGTTGCCATTATCGGTATGATTGTGTTCGGTGCATATCTGCTGGCTTCCGGTACTGGTGGGCCTGAGGCATCGGTTACTAACCTCTGGGCACAAGGTGGGTTTATGCCCCATGGCTTGAGCGGATTAGTGATGGCGATGGCGGTGATTATGTTTTCTTTTGGTGGCTTGGAGATGGTTGGCATTACGGCCGCTGAAGCTGAAGATCCCCATCACAGTATCCCTAAAGCAACCAATCAGGTTGTCTATCGCATCCTCATTTTTTACATCGGTTCATTGGCGGTACTGCTTTCCCTATATCCGTGGGGCAAAGTGGTTGAAGGCGGTAGCCCCTTTGTGATGATTTTCCATGCGTTAGATAGCAATTGGGTTGCAACAATCTTGAATGTAGTGGTTTTGACCGCCGCGCTATCGGTTTACAACAGCGGTGTTTATTGTAATAGCCGCATGTTATTTGGCTTGGCATCGCAGGGGAATGCGCCTAAGTTGTTGACCCGAGTTAATAAACGTGGCGTGCCTATTCTGTCAATCGCACTTTCGGCGTTGGCCACCTCAGCCGGTGTTGTTATTAACTATGTTATGCCGGGCAAAGCGTTTGAACTGCTTATGGCGCTGGTTGTTTCAACATTGGTCATTAACTGGGTGATGATTTGTTTAGCTCACCTCAAATTCCGGGCTGCGAAGGTGCAAGAAGGCGTAGAACCGCGGTTTAAGGCGCTATGGTACCCATACGGTAATTATCTGTGCCTGGTGTTTCTGTCGTTGATTCTGGTCATTATGTATCTCACTGATGGTATTCAGATCTCAGTGCTAATGATGCCAGTTTGGGTTGCGCTATTGTGGTGCGGTTTTATACTCACTCGGCGTAAACATAAGCGGCATAAACTGAATGTAAATGACTCAGATGTAGCCTGATTGAAGTGTTAGCATAAAAGTGCCGGGCGATTAACTGTATGAAAAATCAAGCCCGGCTGTTATCACCTAAGACGCTATTTGTTGTGTTTAAATAATCAGCAATAAACTAAGCGGATACTCAGCATAGTTTTAATTGATGAGAACTATCGTATTTTTTTGGATCAATTAACGCTAATTGAGATTAATTCTTAATAGTCGCCTATAACCACTTTAATTGCATGGTTTAAATAGTTAAATAATAGAGTCCATTAGAATTGCCAGCGCATCCAGGTAAACAAAACATTACCATTATTATAAGTGCCGGGAATATAGGTGCTTTGTAGTGAAAACTTATTATATTCAATAGAAATAAGTGGCAAAGGCAATGGGACAGGAATGTAATAATATTCATGACGTGCGGTAATGCTGGCGGTAAAGCCTACGCCAAAACGCCAGCCGTCCATCGCTCCCGGTATCCACATTTTTTGATAGCCATAACCTATAATGGGTTCAATTTGGTTGTGCGAATCCATAAATGCCATCGCATACACAGAGTGCCAGTTGTTATCCTCATCATAGCGATACTTGCCATAGCCGATACCCCATGGCCGCTCATTGTATGACTCTATCTTGTCATCATCGTAGGTCCAGCGGTTGTGCCAGGTATTCAGCGGGATATACAGCTCCTGGTTTGGTGAATCCCAGGTAAGCGAGATGTTGCTCGTCAGGCGTTGCCACAAGCTTTCATTGCTGGTTTGCGGGTTATGCTGCCCTATAGATGTCGGTGTTGGCTGATAGTCTTCCTCCGCCAATACAGTAGCGGCCTGACCCCACCATAAGCTACTGAGAATACAGGTGTTGATAATATATTTACAATTCATAACATGGCTCTCTGATGCCCATAAGGCGAAATAAGATATCTGTGCATCAGATAATCTTTGTACTTATCAAAATAAGAGTGATTAATAGATTATTTATAATTGCGTGGAGCTTATAATCTCGAACCTAAACCACACTATAACGATAAAGTAATTTAGAGTTTTCAACTGTACATCAGTGCTATTAAATTCTGTTTCAGAAAAGTTAAGAATATATCAAGAGGAATTTCTCACACTAAATGTAGGTGGACTAGGCTACATTTCACCCTGGTGAATTAACTAATAATGCGTGCTTTAGGCGATATTCATGCAGATTAAATAAAGTGCTATCGCACCTTGTTGGTGCGATGCAGCTAATTTTTCTTGTGTATTGCACCTATATAGCACAATACCAGTCCATATGGAGAGCCAATCTTTTAGTATTAAATTTGGCATTTGAGTTTATATTTTTATATAACAAGGGGCTCTCCTTACTGTTGGGGGTAGGTTGTGCAATTGTGCTTCATAACAAAGTCGCCAATAAATTATTTCTGATTTTTGAGCAAAGATAAGATTCAAACTATAACCTGATATTAAGTAAGGGGTTAGCTAGCAAGCTTGCCCCTGTGACAGTCACTAGATGAAGAGAGTGAGCCGTCAGCGCTGGGGAGGGATATATTCAATTATTATATATTTAATGCTAATAAAATTTATACCACTGTGATTTTCGGTTCGATGCTGGGGATGGAAAACAGTAAATATCCACGTAAGCAGTATTATAAAAAGTGTTAGCTGAAATGTTAAAAACCAGTAAGAAAGCGCGATAGGCCAGTATAAAAAAATAGAGCAGAAAATACGATGACCTTCAACAAATTTCAGCATATTTACGCATTCTTTATGAGCAAGCGTTTCAAATATGTGCGACAGGTTCACCCTTGATTAAAAATGGCTTGCCATCGAATACAGAGTATGTGATAACGCATATGGGTAAAACGAGGTACAGTTCTGTATATGTGTGGCATTTTCAGTAAAGAAGTTCTGAGTAAAGACGTTAGCGTTGAATACCGCTTCTCTGCCGATCCTTATCTTAGTGCCTCAAGCAGTAACGACTCTAGTTTGTCTATGTAAACGCCTACGGGCGAGTTAAACAATCCAAAGGAAATACTCAAGATGGCAAAGATCAAAGGTCAAGTTAAGTGGTTCAACGAGTCTAAAGGTTTCGGTTTCATCACTCCAGCTGACGGCAGCAAAGATGTGTTCGTACACTTCTCTGCAATCCAGGGTAATGGTTTCAAAACCCTGGCTGAAGGCCAGAACGTAGAGTTCGAAATCCAAGACGGTCAGAAAGGTCCGTCTGCAGTAAACGTTACTGCAATCTAATCAGCTCTTTTGCTGTAAAAACCCGCCTTTGTGCGGGTTTTTTCGTATTCAGGGTGCGATAAGTATTATCTATCCGTTAAGGCAAAATAATTAAGCCGGAATGTTGATTACGGCCTTTAATCCCTGGATGGGTTGAGTCAATCGCTTGCTGCTGGCTGGTTCGGCGGAAACTGGTATATTTGAAGTGACTTTTATTATCATCATGTTGAATAGTCGTACAAATAGTACAACTGCCCACATGATCGACTTGATGAATACCTGCACTTCGTAATTGGTGTTCAGCAATGGCCGCTAAGTTGAGGTGGCGAAAACGGGGTGAAATGATATTTTTAGCCAGTGGTAATTTATTAGTAAACCTTTCGACCAACTCCTCATTGACTTCATAGCAGCAAGACTGTGCGGCAGGCCCGATGGCTGCAACCCAATTTACAGGGTCATCATCGCGCGCAATACGCTCAACCATCTTTAAGATAATACCATCAAATAAGCCCCGCCAACCAGCATGAACCACCGCAATGGCTCTCCCTTGTTGTTGGCTAAAAATGATTGGCAGACAATCAGCCGTCAGAACGGTCAATAAAATGCCTGCTTGAGTGGTATAGAAACCATCGGCTTCACCACACTCTTGTCCCGGGGCGGTCACATCGATAATCGTAGTGCCATGAACCTGCTTTTTAATGGCTTGTGAAGCCTGATATGGCAAGAGGCAGGAAGGTAACAGGGCCGATTTATTGCCAAAACCATGGCAGAGGGTGGTGATCCGGCTAAGTTGTGGTGAAAAATCAGTCATAGAACCTACCTAATGAAGAAAAAGAACGCCACTCAGTGTAAGCCGATTTTTAAGTTATTGACCAGTCACCTTTTCTTTTAAATCGCCGTTAGTGAATTGTTGCAAAATAATGCATCTTGTATCACTGTTTTGGCACCCGTTAGTGTCTGGGATAGGGTTTAATGGCAGCTATGATGCTCGCTATTCTCCAGGGTTGATCTTAATGATTCCTAAACCAAAAACTGACAGTAATAACTTTATTCGTTGGCGCTTTGGCTTGTTGTGTAGTTGTATTTTAATGTCACTTTTTGGCCTGCTGGCACGGGTTGCCTGGCTGCAAGTTATTGAACCGGATCCGCTGGTAAAAGAAGAGGACATGCGTTCAGTGCGTGTGGTGGCAACACCCAATACACGCGGTATGATAACTGATCGTGGCGGGCATCCGTTGGCGGTCAGTGTCCCGGTCGAGGCCATTTGGGCTGATGCCAAAACGGTACTGGAAAAAGGCGGGGTAGGTACTACCGAACGCTGGCAGGCATTGGCACAGGAACTCAATATGCCAATAGGTCAATTAATCAACCGTATCAATCAAAACCCCAATGCCCGTTTTATCTATCTTGCCCGACAAGTTGAACCTAATGTTGCTGAGTACATTCAACGCTTGAAACTGCCCGGTATCGCGACCAAAGCGGAGTCACGGCGTTTTTATCCGTCCGGTGATGTGGCGGCCAATTTAATTGGTTTCACTAATATAGATGACCAGGGTATTGAAGGCGTAGAAAAGAGTTTTAACTCGCTATTAAGTGGCACCGCTGGCAGTAGAGTGGTACGTAAAGATCGCTTTGGCCGAGTGGTTGAGGATATCTCTTCTACTGATAGCCACCCGGGACAGAATGTTGAACTCAGTATTGATGAGCGTTTGCAGGCTGAAACATCCCATGCGCTGACCAATGCTGTCATGTTTAATAAGGCTGATTCTGGCTCCGCAGTGGTTATTGATATTAATACTGGCGAAGTCTTGGCGATGGCCAACTATCCCACCTTTAATCCGAATAACCGCGCAGCCACGGCGGAAGAGAATTTTCGTAATCGGGCTATCAGCGATATTTTTGAGCCGGGTTCGACAGTCAAACCGATGGTGGTAATGACTGCATTACAACATCATCTGGTAAAGCCAGACAGCGTACTGGATACCCATCCTTATGTGCTGAGTGGGCACCAAATTAAAGATGTGGGTTTTTATCCCGCGCTATCGTTGACCGGCGTATTGCAGAAATCAAGTGATGTTGGCGTCTCTCGTCTGGCGTTGGCAATGCCGTCTTCGGCATTAATGGAAACCTATGCGTTGTTTGGTTTGGGAAAACCGACTCAGTTAGGCCTTACCGGTGAAAGTAGTGGGTTAATGCCACAGCGGCAACGCTGGAGTGATCTGGATCGTGCTACCTTTTCTTTCGGTTACGGCTTGATGGTGACACCGCTGCAACTGGCTCGAGTCTATGCCACCATCGGCAGCTTCGGTATTTATCGGCCATTATCGATTACTAAGGTCGATCCTCCGGTGTTAGGGCTACGGGTATTCCCCGAGGATCTGGTGCGGCAAGTGGAACATATGATGGAAAGTGTGGCGCTGCCCGGCGGTGGCGGAATGAAAGCGGCCGTCAGGGGATACCGGGTTGCCGTTAAGACGGGGACTGCTAAGAAGATTGGGCCAAATGGCCAGTATATTGATAAATATGTGGCTTATACCGCGGGTGTCGCGCCTGCCAGCCAACCCCGTTTTGCATTGGTGGTCGTGATAAACAATCCGCAAGGCGGCAAATACTATGGCGGCGCGGTTTCTGCCCCGGTATTTAGCGATATTATGGGGCAAATTTTGCGCACCATGAATGTTGAACCTGACGCTATCCCGGCAGGGATGGTACACCATAGCTGATATTCGACCGATTTATGGCGTTAAACAGTGGCTTGCAACGGTGGAAGTGCTTCTTTAGACTAACGCCGTGTCTGTCCGCGATTCTGGCGGTTATTTGTCTGTCATCTGGAAATCAACCATGTCTTATCAGTGCCCCCTTTGTCATCAGGCTTTGCAGCTTAGCGTGCAGCAGTGGCGTTGCAGCAATAATCATCAGTTCGATTGCGCCAAAGAGGGTTACGTCAATTTGATGCCAGTGCAGCACAAGGGATCGAAACAACCAGGAGATAGCCCGGAGATGATGCAGGCCCGGCGGGCATTTCTTGATGCGGGATATTATCAGCCCTTGCAACAGCGGGTCTGCGAGCTTCTGGATGCAGCGTTACCACTGGATGCCACCATGTTGCTGGATATCGGTTGTGGTGAAGGTTATTACACCGGCGCTGTGGCAGATAGGTTAAATCGGCGGCGTCAAATGGCTGTTTTCGGTTTAGATGTGGCAAAAGTCGCCGTAAGGTATGGCGCAAAGCGCTATCAACAGGTGAGCTTCTGTGTAGCTTCCAGCCATCGCTTACCTTTTGCCCATAACTCGCTTGATGCGGTATTAAGGATTTATGCACCGTGCAAAGCGGCGGAGTTATCACGTACCGTGAAACCTGGCGGGATTGTGGTTACTGTTGCCCCTGGGCCGCGTCATCTCTATCAGTTAAAAGCACTGATCTACCCAGAAGTACAACTCCACGGTGATGCACAAGAGCACCTTGAGGGGTTTGACTTGCTGAGTTGCGAAAAACTGGCTTATGAAATGAAACTTCCGGGTAAGCAGAGTTTTAATTTATTGCAGATGACCCCTTTTGCCTGGCGGGCATCAATCGAAATGGGGCAGGAGTTGGCTGCGCGGCAGGCATTTATCTGTGAAACTGACTTTGTCATTGCGTTGCACCGCCGCAGAGAAGAGCCTACGGCTGAAATTGCAGCCGTGAGCAGTGACCAATAGTCTATGCTGTTAGCGTTGGCCTGACAGTGTTCGGGCCACGAGTCTTATATAAATTATATCAATCCAGATTTGATTTTTAAAAATCACCAATACCTTAATATTAGCTAACTCCCCTAAGGTAAACTCTCATTATTATTTTAATATATTTATAGTGTGACATTCCCTGGTGTAGAATCATTAATTAACTTAAGTCAAATTCATGGTTTTTTTATATTTTACTGAAGTGGTTTATTTAAGATCTAAGTTTCGCCAGGTTCGACCACCGGATTCAGTCACCAGTATAGAGGGTATGAACCGTACCTCCTCGGCAATTTTTAGTGCTAAATCAGCGACCTCTTGTTTGTTTAGTGTGCCACTGCCATAATTGAATTCCCCTTCAGGCAATTTATAGACTTTTTCCCGACCAATAAGGCGGGTAAAGCCGGCATCAATCATTTTCTTATTAAGTGACTCGTAATCGCCTTCCACTGCATTATGCAAAACAACACTAACCGTAAAGTACGGCATATCTATTTGTTCCAAGCTATAAGATGATTATCTTTATATAGCACAGCACTGACAGCGATATTTTGACCAAAGTCTAATTGCGCGACATACAAACCAATAACCCTGATAAAATTGTGTCATTAAGGGCGATTGAGTTAATGCGCTTCTGATGATTGGTCAATTTGATGAGTGGGTGGCAGTCATCGCCACCCAGACAAGAAGGGTTTAGAGTGAGAGTGATAGCCGGTTACGGCCTGCGTGTTTTGCTGCATAACAGGCGATATCTGCCTGACGCATGGCTTGTGCGGCATTCTCAGTTTGGCGAGTTAGCGGGACGGCGCCCAGACTTGCGGTAAATGTATACGATTGACCGTGCCAATGAAATTGGATGGCGGCAATATCGGCAACCACAGATTCCAGAATGTCTGTTGCAGGCTTGTTTTGACAATTAAACAACACGATAGCAAACTCATCGCCACCTAAACGGGCAACAATGTCATTTTCACGAACGGCTTGTTGCATGGTTTGTGCCACCATTCTCAGCACCATATCCCCAGCTTCATGACCTGCGGTATCGTTAACATCTTTGAAATAGTCTAAATCGACATAACAGAGGATATGCTGCTCGTTATCCCCCAATTGGCTGATTGACTGGGTGAGCCGCTCTTCCAGTCGACGCCGATTAATCAGGCCAGTTAGCATGTCATGATTGGCCTGATATTGCAGTTCGCGCTGTGCATGGCGGGCGCGAGTCACATCCTGAAATACCACGACCGCGCCAGTGAGTATATTGTCACGATCGCGGATCGGCGAGGCAGAACAGCGAATCTCTTGCCGTTCTCCTTGGCTTGATAATAACTGGCTGCCTTCTGGTAATAAGGTATTGCGCCCCTCGGCCAAACACTGATTGAAGGCAAGTAACTGATTTTTATCTTGCAACGGAGACCACAAAATAAAAACGTCTTCAATAGGCAAACCGCAGGATTCATTTTGGCTACGCCCGGTCATCTCTTCGGCTTTGGGGTTCATCAGTACCACACGGCCTTCTGTGTCGAGGGAGATAATCCCCTCCTGGATAGATGACAACACCCGATGCAGTTGCTCGCGCTCTTCATAACGCGCGACCTCACTGGCGCGCAGTGCATCTTCGCGTTGTTTGCGCTCACTCATATCACGGATTATTTCGGCATAACCGAGAAGTTTCCCATTATTGTCATGGACTACTGTTATGACTGTCACTGCCCAGTAGCGCGTCATATCTTTGCGAACCAGCCAGCCCTCACGCTCCATTCGACTCGTCGATGCTGCGGTCTTCAGCAACTTCTCCGGTAACCCGGCGGCAATATCCTCGGGTAAAAAGAAACAACCGAAATGCTGACCAATTATCTCATTACTGGCATAGCCAATATTCCGTTCAGCACCGTGGTTCCAGGTACTGACCCGGCCCCAAGGGTCAAGCATTAAAATAGCGTAATCCTCAACAGTATCAACCATTAAGCGAAAACGCTCTTCACTGATGCGCAGTGCTTCTTCTCGTTGACGACGCTCGGTGAGATCACGGACAATTTTGGTAAATCCCAACAGTTTGCCACTGTCATCATGCATTGGGTTAATTGCTACACTGGCCCAATAGCGAATACCGTTTTTGCGCACATGCCAGCCTTCGCTCTGGTAATTACCTTCTGCGGTGGCTTTGGCGAGTGATTTCTCCGGCACCCCAGCAGAAATATCCTCCTGTGTGAACAGCAACGCAAAATGTTCACCGATTATTTCATCGCTGGTATAGCCTTCATTCCGTTCTCCACCTTTATTCCAGGTGAGAATTCGGCCATGAGTATCGATCATGTAAATAGCATAGTCTTCAACTTCACTGATCAGATGACGAAACTGTTCCTCACTCTTTCGCAGCGCATTTTCGCGCTGCCATTTATCCGTCAAGTCGCGGGTAACATGGACGAATCCCTGCAAAATATGGTCTGAATCATGCAGCGCACTCAGCGTAATATTACCCCAAAAACGTTTACCATTCTTACGCACCCGCCAGCCCTGGGTTTCATAGTGGCCAAACTGATTGGCATGTTGCAGCCCTTTGGTCGGTAATTTGTTCGCCAAATCCTCTGGGGTATAAAACAGTTCGAAAGATTGACCAATAACTTCTTCGCTAGCGTAACCGGCATTGCGTTCTGCGCCACTGTTCCAAGTGAGGATATGTCCTTGAGCATCAATGATGTATATGGCGTAGTCATCAACGGCTTCAATCAAGAGCCGGAAAATATGATCGTCAAATGATGCTGGATGCAAAGCCATTCCTGTATTTCCTTGAATTAATATTCAGCCACCTTTGGCTGAGCGGATCGAGAGCCAGAAGGGTTAATCTGTTATTGCGGTAAAAGTAATGTAGCAGTCTATCGCTAACAGATGAAATTAGGTAATGAGAATTTTCTTACCAGAAATAAATACACGATAAGAATTGTAATGGATATGAGGGTTACGCTTATCAAGCCTGTCATTACGGGACTTCAGGTAAGGAACTGATGTCAATATAACAGGGAGAAAGAATAAATCGCCTTATTAATAATAGGGGGTGGCGTGAATAACCCATAAAAATTGACTTAAGTAGGGAAGGGGAAATTAGTCTGGTCGTATATAAAAGTAATTTACGCAATCATTTCCCCTCATTTGGGGCCATAAGATTACCGACCGAGATCATGTTCATTACATAACTGATCTAATTTTTTCACGATACAAAAAATAACCCCGCAGAAGTGCAGAAATGCTTGCATCGGCAACTGTTATCAGGATAATTCTGAATCCTTATAATAAGCATTCTCATTATTAACAAAATTGCAAACTTCAGGGGCATCAACACGATGAATCAAACTATCTCTACCCGCGCAAATCAGAAGCGGCTTGCACCACGTCTTTTGTGCGTGATGATCGGTGCGGCATTAGGGACTTTGTCTGCATCTGTATGGGCAGCAACAGCCACAGACAATACGGCTGAAAGCAGCAAAAAGGCTAGCACAACAGCTGATGCCACTCAGGTTGATAGCAGCAAAACAACGGATACTATTACCGTGGTCGGGACGCAAGAGACCTTCCGTGCCGGTGGTAATGATCTTATTCCAACCTATCTGGACGGTCAGGTAGCTAACGGTGGGCGTATTGGCTTCCTGGGGCAGCAAGATGCGCGCAACGTACCTTTTAACGTGATTGGCTACACATCTAAATTGGTAGAAGACCAGCAAGCGCGGACACTGGCTGATGTGGTCAAAAACGATGCTTCAGTACAGAACGTGCGCGGCTACGGTAATGCTTCACAGAACTTCCGTATTCGTGGTTTTAATCTCGATGGGGATGATATCTCGTTCGGCGGTCTGTTCGGCGTACTGCCACGTCAGGTGGTTGATACCAGTATGGTCGAGCGAGTTGAAGTGTTTAAAGGCCCGAACGTATTTGTAAACGGTATTTCGCCGAGCGGCAGCGGTGTGGGAGGGATGATTAACCTGGAGCCTAAACGTGCCGGTGATACTCCATTGACGCGTGTTAGTGTGGATTATACTTCTTCTGCCAAGGTTGGTGGTGCGTTGGATGTCGGTCGCCGCTTTGGTGACAATGACCAATTCGGTGTGCGGGTTAATGTGCTGCACCGCGAAGGCGAAACGGCGATTCATGATCAGAACGAGCGCACGACCGCACTCTCAACCGGTTTAGATTACCGTGGTGACCGCGCCCGTACTTCTTTAGATATTGGATATCAAAAACAAACCGTTCACGGTATGCGTACTGATGTTGCCATTGGTAGTGCGACGGTGATTCCAGAACCACCGGCAGCCACCTTAAACTATGGTCAGCAGTGGGTCTATACCGATATGGCAACCACCTTCGGTATGCTGCGTAGTGAGTATGATTTAAGCCAGAACTGGACGGTATACGGTACCCTCGGTGCCAGCCACAATGACGAAACCGGGCAATATGGCTCACCAACGCTGACTGATAATAATGGCAACGCCACCATCAGCCGTCTGTATGTGCCTTATGTTTCGGACTCTATTGCTGGTTTAGGGGGGATTCGTGGTCATTTTGAAACCGGCCCAGTAACCCATAAGATGAATCTCGGTTATGCCGCTAACTACCGAACGGCTAAATCTGCCTGGAATATGTCAGGACCAGTAGACACCAATATCTATAACCCAGGGGTAATCCCATTCCCCCCAACTGCTTTTGCTAGCCCTAATCAAGACCCAACACTAAACAGTCAGGTTCGGGCCAGTAGCATCTCGGTGTCGGATACCCTGTCGGCAATGGATGATAAAGTGCAGTTGATGCTGGGGCTGCGCCGTCAGGAAGTGGTTATTCGCAATTTTGACAGTGGTGTACCAGACAGTAAAAACGTGCAAGATGCCATGAAAGTGACACCGGTATATGGCTTGCTGGTTAAACCGTGGGAAAATGTTTCCCTGTATGCTAACCACATTGAAGCATTATCGCCGGGGAAGGTCGCGCCTTGGTATACCGCCAATGCGGGTAATGTTACCGGTATTATTCATGCTAAACAGAATGAAGTTGGCGTGAAATTCGATAACAAGCGCTATGGCGGTACCTTGGCTCTGTTTGAAATCACCAGACCTGCCGGTGCCATTGATGCAACAACCAATATCTACGCCTTGGGTGGTGAACAGCGTAACCGCGGCGTTGAACTGAACGTATTCGGTGAACCGGTATTTGGTACTCGTCTGTTAGGTAGTGCCGTGTGGTTGGACCCGATACTGACCGAAGCGCAAAGCAGTCAAAATAATGGTAATTATGCTGTGGGTGTGGCTCGCTATCAGTTAGTGTTTGGCGGTGAGTACGATATTAAAGCAGTAGAAGGTTTGACGGCTACTGGTACTGTCACACGTTCTGGTTCGCAGTATGCTAACCAGGAAAACACCTTAAAACTAAAACCATGGACCCGTCTGGATCTGGGCATGCGTTACACCATGCCGCTGAAAGAGACCAATCTGATCTGGCGTGCAAATCTCGAGAACGTGACCAACGAACGTTACTGGGAGTCGGTTGAAGATACCGGTACTTATATGTACCAAGGTAATCCGCGTGAGCTAAAACTGTCTGTTTCCATGGACTTCTAATCAGAGGTTGATGCCCGTTTACTAAGCGGCATCGGAACCATAATAAACCCCGCGATTCTTTGAATGCGGGGTTTATTTTTGCCCAATGATTTTATCGGCAGAATAGACGTGTTTTAGCCATTAAGCGACCCGATAGATATGCTCATACAGAATATTAAAGCCGATCGCTATCAAGACTATCCCACCAATGATTTCGGCACGCTTACCCAATAATGGGCCAATATAACGGCCAATCAGCATACCTAAGGTAGCCATAATCATGGTCGCCAGACCGATCGCCATGGCGGTGTGGACAATATTCACTTGTAAGAAGGCTAAACCGACACCAATTGCCATAGCATCAAGGCTGGTAGCAATTGCGGTCATGACCAAAACCCAGAAGCTGTGGCTGCGCATTTTTTCAGTCTCTGCAACTTGTTGTTTCGCACCCTCAAAAATCATGCGGCAACCAAGAATAAACAGCAGACTGAAAGCAATCCAGTGATCCCATTCCAGAATATATTGACTGGCGAACAGGCCGATACACCAACCTATGAGTGGGGTGATAGCTTCTATTACGCCAAAAATAAGGCCAGTACGTAGTGCTTCTCGAAAACGGGGTTTGTGTAGACTGGCGCCTTTACCAATAGATGCAGCAAATGCATCCATAGACATAGCAAAAGCAAGGATAAGAGTTGCAGATAGATTCATAGCAATAAACTCGGCCGGGCGGCTCCATATACACGTAACCCACCCCCAACCTAACGACGGAGCTACGTGTCTATGGTCTCGCCAACCTTACCTGGCTACCCGTACCACGTTTCAATAGATGAAACGAGTATGTTGATACGGGCGTTTCTGCTTATCAATAAATACCCTTCAATTACGTTAGGTACAATTGCACAGAAACCGGCTACTCCCCATGAACGGCGCAACCTTAACATATAAATTATTATATCGACAACCCCAAAGATAATAAGACAAATTACTATTACTGATAATGATTTTCATTATCGAGATTTTTGTGCGAAATAGTACATATAAACATCGATAACAATGTGGGAATAAGCAGGATAAGAGACAAGAGTCTTGCTGGGAAATTAATCAGTTGAGTAGGCGCTCAATAGACCTATTTCCCAAGGATGTTGTTTTGTTATTGATTTTCAAGGAAAAAATTATAGATTTTCTCTAGGTCATCTAATTGTTTAACCTGGATTAATAATCTGCGCTGCTCTAAATCAATGACTAAAATTCCATCTTCAGATAAATTCATACTTTTTATTCGGCTATATTCAATAAAAGCATTAGCGTAGAAGAAACCGGTATTTTTAAATAATAATTTGGGCCAACGGATATAAGAGATATAAACCGCAATGAGCGCTAAACCCACTAATAAATAGGTGGTTAACGGTGCACCATTCGCCATGACATTATTGTAAATGAGGATAGCTATCAGTCCGACAAAGATGGCGCAGTCGATTTTGCTTTTACGTTTTAAGTGAACTTGCAGCCGGGTCTTCCCTTTCATCATGTTCATGATGAATTCATCATAAATAGCATAAGCGAGCAGTAGGGCGATAAAAACAATTAAAACGAGATCAGTAACCGACATGCAACAACTCCCAAGAGATACATCCCCATCATCTTTCAAACCACAGGTGTGTTGCTGCCACCTTCCTGCACTTTGAAATCTATTGGGTATTGGTATCTATCCTAAAAAAAACCGGGAGTAAACCCCCGGTTTTTACCAAATCTAATCAGAACATTAAGGTGCCAGGAAGCCAATCCAGTAACCGAAGATACCGATGGCGAAGAAGCCCATAATAATCCACAACGCGTTAACTTTACGACGTAATAGCCACATACAGCCGAACGTTAACAGTAATGGCACCAAACCTGGCATCAACTGGTCAAGAATGGTTTGCACCGTAGTTACTGTGGTCTGACCATTCTGATTGGTTATCTTGGAAACCACCACCGGTATGTTGACGTGGGTCCACTTGTTAACCAAGGCCCCCATAACAAACAGGCCGAGGATAGACGCCCCTTCAGTCAGTTTTTGCAGCAGGCCACCGTCCATATCGCTGACGATATTGACGCCTTTTTTATAGCCATAGGCCACACCGTAATAACGGGTCAGCAAACGTACCAGGTTAAACAGTACAAAGAACAGCAATGGGCCAAGTAAACTGCCGCTCATTGCGATACCGGCACCAAGAGCTGCCAACACCGGGCGCACAGTACCCCAGAATATTGGGTCACCGACACCTGCCAGCGGCCCCATCAGACCGACTTTGATCCCGTTAATTGCCGCATCGTCAATCTCGGCACCATTGGCTTTCTGCTCTTCCATCGCCAGTGTTACGCCCAGAATTGGCGCGGCAACGAAAGGTTGGGTGTTGAAGAATTCCAAATGACGTTTGATTGCCTGCTTACGCTCTTCCGAGTTCTCAGGGTATAAACGACGGATCGCCGGCACCATTGAGAAGCAGAACCCCAGCGCCTGCATACGTTCGAAGTTCCACGACCCTTGGAAAAGGTTAGAGCGGATAAACACCCCGCGAATATCAGCAGGCGTGAGTTTCTTTTCACCAGTCGCTGTGGTTTTATCAAGCACAGTTGTTGTATCAACCATTTCTCTCACCTTTTCCTAGTCTAATTCGTTATCAAGGTCATTATTGGACGGGCCAGACTGTACAACCTGAGACTTGTTGTATTTAGGACTGAGCTGGATATAAAGAAGGGCCATAACCACACCAATAACACCCAATGCCACCAGGTTGAAGTTGGTAAATGCGGCGGTCACGAAACCTAAGTAGAAGAATGGCATCAGGTAGCCGGCACGCATCATGTTGATAACCATGGCGTAACCTACTACGACGATCATACCACCGGCGATATTCAGGCCACTGGTAACCACATCAGGAATCGAACTGAGCAGCATCTGAACTTCAGATGTCCCAACAGACAGGGCAACGATCAGGGCAGGGATAGCGATACGCATCGCCTGCAAGAACAGGGCTGAAATGTGGATCCAGGTTATCGCTCGTAGGCTGCCACGTTCGGCGGCTCCGTCGGCGGCGTGCTGGAAGGCCACAGTAATGGTACGGACGATAATGGTTAATACCTGACCGGCTGCTGCTAGCGGAATAGCCAGTGCGATACCTGCACCGATGTCTTGGCCACCTGCAATAACCAGAATAGTAGAGATAATCGAGGCTAACGCGGCATCAGGCGCTACTGCGGCCCCGATGTTCATCCAGCCGAGAGCGATCATCTCCAAAGTACCACCGATAATAATACCGGTTTTCATATCACCTAAAACCAGACCTACCAGAGTACAGGCGACCAGGGGACGGTGAAATTGGAACTCATCCAGAATGGAACCCATCCCGGCGATACATGCAACTATGAATATCAGCACAATCTGAAGAGTTGTGATCTCCATTGTACTTCTCCTATGACCAAAAAA
This sequence comes from Yersinia sp. 2541 StPb PI, assembly GCF_052217145.1. Classification (NCBI taxonomy): domain Bacteria; kingdom Pseudomonadati; phylum Pseudomonadota; class Gammaproteobacteria; order Enterobacterales; family Yersiniaceae; genus Yersinia; species Yersinia sp. 2541 StPb PI. The sequence continues at coordinate 1,963,920 of NZ_JAZGQB010000001.1, forward strand.
GCTGAGTAAAAATAACCGTGTTCCAAACAGAACAGGGCATTACCTTTCTACGTAGTTTTTAATAAAGCTATTTATTAAGTTTGCTGATTAAATCCATCATCTTGAGTCGGCTATCCGAAGAGACTTTCCGAACTTCCAGCTCAATACCACGGGCATTTAATTTATTAAAAGCTTCAATATCTTTTTCATCAACGGAGACCGCATTATTCACCTGGGTTTTACCCTGACGGAATGCCATACCACCGATATTGACTGACTTGATGTCTACACCACCCTCAACCACACGGACGACGTCAGTTGGGTTAGTAAATAACAGCATGACCCTGTCTTTGGCATATTTCGGGTTGTCATAGACGCGAATCGCTTTTTCAACATCAACGACGTGCGCGGTGACGCCGGGAGGAGCAACTTGCTTTAGCAACGTACTGCGCATTTTGTCAGCAGCAACTTCGTCGCTGACGACAATAATACGATTTACGTTAGTTTCTTTGGTCCAGCGGGTGGCAACCTGACCATGTATTAAGCGGTCATCAATACGCACCAACCCAATCTTCATATGATCATTGGGGCCTAAAGCGACGGCTGGGGCCGCGACTTTACGTGTAGCGGCAGGGGGTTGCGGTTGAGTGGTAGCCACATCAGGTTCGACGGTTTTTAATGCTTTAACTCCCTCACGACCGGTTTGCACCGCGATTTTAACCAATTCAGCAAATGATGGGTTATCATCACGAGCCATAAAGGTTTCAACCAGCATCGGGATATTAACCCCGGCAACGACCTCATAATTTTCTTTATCAGTAACAATACGACTGGCAGCGTTAAACGGGCTACCACCCCAGGTATCAACCAGGAATAGAACACCACTGCTGGTATCAAGCCCGGTCAATTTACCGTTGTATTTCTCAATCAACGTTTCGGCATTTTCACCGGGGACGAAATCGATATAAGCGACGTTAGCTTGTTCGCCTAAAATCATTTCAGCTGTTTTCAGCAGTTGTTCTGCCGCAGCCCCATGTGTGCCGATGATAATAGCTATACTCACTCGCTACCCCCTCTGTTAACTCAGAATTGAGTCCTAGCACGTAACAGAAAATCCAGTAATCACCCACAGCATTTCGGTATACATTGAATCTATTATGATAGTCACAATATCAGCGTACTGCTGATGATTTATTCGCAACACAAATGAATCGATTCAAGTAGGCCGCTTAATGTTGTTGGATGTGATTTATTTTAGTCAGTGAAAAAATAAATTATGTGACGCTGTTCATTTATTCGGACATGTTATGAATGATTTAGCTTACTTGGGTAATTAATCGACAGTTATATAAACGACATTGATGTATTCAGTTGGGCTGCTAGCGTCATATTAGACTTTTTGTGTTAACTATTTGTGTAATCGATATAAAAATTGATTCATAACCACTTTTCGGTGAGGGATAAATTTCAGGTATAGAAAAATAGAATCGCGGCTGATGATGAACCTTAAGGTGAGGAGATGACTGTTTATCGTGGGTCAGGTAATAAATCCCCCTATGCTGATAAAAAAAATCCTGATAAAGTTAACGGCTCTATTAATTGTCAGGAGTTAAGGGCCTCAGCTCTCCCTATGGACTGTCACCGAAGTTACTGTTTATTTAGCGTTAATACCCAACCAGTGGGTTTAAATCTGGTTACTCAATCACGCACCTTTGCTGCGTATAATCTCACCCAATCTTTCTGCGTATCTATACTGACAACCGTGCTACGGCGTTTTGCTGTATCTGTTGCAGTGCGCACATCATCTAAATCGTGTTCTTATTTTCGGAGTCTGACATGGAATTTCTAATGGACCCCTCAATCTGGGCAGGGTTATTGACACTGGTGGTGCTGGAAATTGTTCTGGGTATTGATAACCTGGTCTTTATTGCCATTCTGGCTGATAAACTCCCCCCCAAACAAAGAGACAAAGCGCGAATCATCGGGCTGTCGCTTGCGCTGATCATGCGCCTGGGGCTGTTGTCGGTCATCTCCTGGATGGTCACGCTGACGACACCACTGTTTAGTGTCGGCAGTTTTAGTTTCTCGGGACGCGACCTTATTTTGCTGGTGGGGGGGCTGTTTTTGCTATTTAAAGCCACCACCGAGCTACATGAACGGCTGGAGGGTAACCAGCACGATGACAGTGCCAATCGAGGCTATGCCAGCTTCTGGGCAGTAGTGGCACAGATTGTGGTGCTGGATGCTGTATTCTCACTCGATGCAGTGATTACTGCGGTGGGGATGGTGAATGACTTGGCGATTATGATGACTGCGGTTGTCATCGCCATGGGCGTGATGTTGTTGGCATCGAAAACACTGACCCGATTTGTCAATGCCCACCCTACGGTGGTGGTGCTGTGTCTGAGCTTCTTGCTGATGATTGGCCTGAGTCTGATTGCTGAAGGCTTTGGTTTCCACATTCCGAAAGGCTATCTGTACGCAGCCATTGGCTTCTCTATTCTGATTGAGCTGTTTAACCAGATTGCGCGCCGTAACTTCATTAAGCATGAGTCACGTTTGCCAAGACGCCAGCGCACGGCTGAAGCCATCATTCGTTTGATGGGGGGGCGTCAGCAGCAGGAACCACAAAATGGTGACTCGCAACAGATGATACCTACCGAGGCATTTGCACAAGAAGAGCGCTATATGATAAGTGGTGTGTTGACATTGGCATCCCGCTCGATGCGTAGTGTGATGACACCACGGACAGAGATATCCTGGGTCGATTGTAATCGCTCACAAGAGGAGATCCGTGAGCAGCTCTTAGATACACCACACAGTTTGTTCCCGGTTTGTCGTGATTCATTGGATCAGATAATCGGCGTGGTTCGCGCCAAAGATCTGTTAGTTGCCATTGAGCGAGGTGACTCTATTTGTGAGTTTGCGGCGACAACGCCACCGATTGTGGTACCCGATACCATGGACGTGATTAATCTGTTGGGTGTATTACGCAAAGCAAAAGGCCGCTTAGTGGTGGTCAATGACGAATTTGGTGTGGTACAGGGTCTGGTAACACCACTTGATGTGTTGGAAGCCATTGCCGGTGAGTTCCCGGATGAAGATGAAACACCAGACATTATCACTGACGGTGATGGCTGGTTGGTGAAAGGAGGCGCGGATTTACACTCTCTGGAACAGGCTCTGGACTGTCACGAACTGGTAAGTCCGACCGCCGATTATGCCTCACTCGCCGGGATGCTGCTGTCTCACTCAGGCCATATGCCAACCGCCGGGGATGTGGTTGAACTGCATAACCTGCGTTTTGAGATTATGGAGGTTTCGGATTACCGTATCGAGTTAGTGCGAATCACCAAACTGAATAACGAACTGGAAGAGTAAAACCGGTAATTATCAAATTGCTGAAGTGCCTGGGCCAACACGCCGTTCAGATCGTAACGGCGTAGGTTTTAAATCTTTGCCCACAGTGCGGTAATTACAGCATTTACCATCAAAGAAAAGGGGAGCTTCGGCTCCCCTTATTGATCAAGGCATCACTTATAAACGAAATTAATTACATTGCACTTTGATAGCCAGACCGCCACGGGATGTTTCGCGATATTTGGCATTCATATCTTTACCGGTCTCAAACATGGTTTCGATAACTTTATCGAGGGAGACGCGTGGATCACTGGTGCGGCGCATCGCCATACGTGCAGAGTTAATGGCTTTTACTGATGCGATGGCATTACGTTCAATACAAGGCACTTGTACCTGGCCGGCAACCGGGTCACAGGTCAGCCCCAAATTGTGTTCCATGCCAATTTCAGCGGCAATACAGACCTTTTCTGGGCTGGCACCCAGTAATTCAGCCAGACCTGCGGCTGCCATTGAGCAGGCAACGCCCACTTCACCTTGACAGCCTACTTCAGCGCCAGAAATAGAGGCATTCATCTTGTACAAAATACCGACAGCACCTGATGACAGGAAATAGCGGATAAAGATTTCCGGGGTGACCGGCTCAATAAAGTGGTCGTAATATGCCAGCACTGCGGGGACGATACCGCAAGCGCCGTTGGTTGGCGCGGTAACAACACGCCCGCCAGCCGCATTTTCTTCATTAACTGCCAGTGCAAACATATTGACCCAATCAATAACGTTCATTGGATCACTGGACAGGCTATCGGAAGAGACTAGCAGGCGGCGCAATGCGGAGGCACGGCGCGGTACACGCAGAGGACCCGGTAATACGCCCTCGGTGTTCAGACCGCGATCAATACAGGCGCGCATGGTCTGCCAGATAGCGGTGAAATAGGCTTCAATCTCTTCTTTGCTGTGCATCGCCAGCTCATTCTGCATCACCATACCGGAGATAGACATGCCGGTTTGCTTGCAGTTTGCCAGAATTTCTTCAGCAGAATTAAATGGATAGGGCACGCTGACGGCATTTACCGCAGCTTTGCCGAAATGCTCTTCATCAACGATGAAACCCCCACCGATTGAATAATAAGTTTTGCTCAGCACTTTCTCATCACCGGCAAAGGCGTGGATTTGCATGCCATTTTCGTGCAGTGGCAGATTATCGCTGCGGAACACCATTCCGCCTTCCCGTGGGAAATCAACTTCACGCAACCCATTGGCAAGCATCAATTTCTGGCTTAATCCCACATCACGGATAAAGGCTGGGATGCTGTCGATATCCACGGTGTCAGGCATATTGCCGGCTAACCCCATAATAATGGCGATATCGGTGTGATGACCTTTCCCTGTCAATGAGAGTGAGCCGTAAACATCAACGGCAACACGCGTGACAGATGGCATCAAGCCCTGAGTCACCAGCAAATCAGCAAACTCCTTGCCAGCTTTCATTGGCCCAACAGTATGAGAGCTGGATGGGCCGATACCAATCTTAAACATGTCAAAAACGCTAATCACGCTATAACTCCTTAACAACGCATTTTGTTATTCCCAGTGCATATGAATGTGACTGAGAATATCTATATTAAGTATAAGAGTTCTGTGGATAGCAGCAGGTTACTTCGCATGATAAATATTTATACATGAAGTATTGCCATCACAGACCCTTGTTTATTTGGGTCCTACTGGTGTTAGCCGCATCGATTTGATGCCGCAACAGTTACATATCACGATCAATTTAGGGCTAAAAAACGATCAAAAACCATATGAAATTAACTACATATGGTGTCTGCCTGTGTTATCACCCACGAACTAAATCGAGAGCAGCTTAGGATGACATCAGTGGCGCTCACTATCAGGTTTTAACCTTACATTTTTAGTGGTTTATAGTGATGAATGTTATTTTACAGATATTTCATAACGCTGACAGGCCAGTTTACAGTTTTTTTAAAATGGTTGTGCAAGGAAAGTAGAGTAAAAATCGATGTGATGGGGTGATAGGGATCGCTTTATGCTGTAATTCAGCTTTTTTAGCGGCAACGCTGTGAGGTGTGTCACTCATTACCCATGCTTGAGTGATGGTTTTAGATTAAATACTCACCTGTTGTGCCAGCCGCCGGATAATTGCCGCCGTCAAGCCCCAGACAAACTGGCTCTCATACCAAGAAAGATAGACCCGGTGATTGACACCTCCACGATGGATATCCAGAGAATAGTAGCGTGAAAGGCTAAGCGCCTCGTGTAAGGGCATTTCAAACAGACCAGCCACCTCTTCTTCATTAGCATGAAAGGCAATATTAGCGGGGATCAAACCAACAATCGGGGTGACCTGATAACCACTGGAACTGTCTAATGGCGCCAGTTGCCCGAGGACATGTACCGCCGAAGCAGGAATAGCGACCTCTTCTTGCGCTTCACGCAGTGCGGTATCAATCAGTGAACTGTCTTCCCTGTCTGCTTTGCCGCCGGGGAAGGCGACCTGACCGGCATGTTTACGCAGATGATCAGAGCGCCGTGTCAGCAGTAAAGTAGGCTCTGGTCGACAAATTATCGGAATTAAAACCGCGGCATGGTGGCTATTGGCCGTAAAGCTGCCAGCTTGGGGCAGTTGCAGTTGAAACCGGCTGATAAATTCAGACAAAGTTTGCCCGATAAATAATTCACTCACAGAATGGCTCGCTTATAAGCTGTCTTTTTCAACGCCAGGCATTTCCAGTTGCGGCAAAATGCGGGCGATTTTATCAAATGTTTCCTGATATTCAGCCTGCTCCTGGCTATCAGCCACAATTCCTCCACCGGCAGAACAATAGATTTTGCCGTTTTCGGTCAACAGCGTGCGGATGGTGATGTTGGTATCCATCGTACCACAGCAACTAATATAGCCAATGTTACCGCAATAGGCATTGCGCCGCTGTGGCTCCAGTTGTTCGATGATCTCCATGGCACGAATCTTCGGTGCTCCGGTTATTGAACCACCGGGGAAGCAGGCTCGAAGCAGCGCCGTCGCCGGGCATTCAGCAGGCAGAGTCGCGGTAATGGTGCTAACTAAATGGTGCACTGCCGGGAAAGGCTCAACAACAAATAACTCAGGCACCCGCACGCTACCTGGTTGTGCCACACGGCCAATATCGTTGCGCAGCAGGTCCACTATCATCAGATTTTCAGCCCGATCTTTCGGTGAGTTAGCTAACCGTTCAGCCTGCAAGCGGTCCTGCTCGGGGAGCTCCAAACGTGGCAGTGTGCCCTTGATCGGGCGGGTTTGAATTTGATGGTTTTCCAGCCATAAAAAGCGCTCCGGCGAGACACTCAGTATGGCGTTGTGTGGCAAGCGGATAAAGGCCGAAAACGGTGCGCGATTACTGCGACTCAACGACAGAAAGGCTTGCCATTCATCACCTTGATATTCAGCACTGAATCTCTGTGCCAGATTAATTTGATAGCAGTCACCACTGTGCAGGTACTCTTGAATCTGGCGGAATTTTTCGCCATATTCCGCCCGCGACATATTGGCCTGCCATGGGCTGGTCAGTGTGAATGACTGGGGAGCTTTAGGACTCTGTTGCTGCTGTAGCCAGAGTAGGCGCTGCTCGGCATCCCCATGACACACCAGCGTCAGCTTCTGCAAATGATGGTCGGCAATCAGCGCCCAGTCATACAAGCCGACCGCCATATCCGGTAATGCGATATCTTGTTCGGCCAGTGTCGGCAACTTCTCAACTCGACGGCCCAGGTCATAACCAAATAACCCCAATGCACCGCCCAGAAATGGCAGGTCAGGGTGTGATGGCAGTGGCAAGGCGAATTTATCGAGCTGCTGCTGTAATAAACAGAAGGGATCTGCCGGGGAGCAGACTCGGCCTTGCGCGCTGATTATCTCCGTTTGCAGGCCCCGAGTGGTGAGTGTTACCTGCGGGTCAGCGACCAATATATCAAAACGATTATGAGCATGTTCTGCGAATCCCGAATGCAGCAGCATTGCCCAGCTTTGATTGGCGAGTGGAGCAAATTGTTGGAGCAGGGCGTCAGGCTGATAAGGCAAGGCTTTGATGGTCAGGGATTTCACACTCATGAGTCACTATTCTTTTCTTTCGGATGGACATATTGGGGGCGCGATGACGCAGTTCGCAGCGCGCCGCAGGGAAGATTAGCATAAATTGGCGGGCGGGTCGTCTGGGGCAGTCAATTCACCGCAGACCCGAATAAACAGGTATACTTAATCAATTATATGTTGGAGATGAATCAATGCTAGCGGGTATGCCTTCACTTTCCCATGAGGAACAGCAAGAAGCTGTCGAACGTATTCACAAATTCATGTCAGAAGGTATGAGCAGTGGTGAAGCGATCGCACTGGTGGCCGCAGAAATCCGTGAGCGGCACCAAGATGATCCACAAGCCATGGCTATCTTTGAAGATACTGATTTTGATGATCATGATGAATCTGATTATCGCCGTGATAATGAGCAAGATGCGGATGACATTGAGGATCCGTACGAGGGATAAGCTCGGGATAGCAACTGATTAAACCCGCCGTTAATTGGCGGGTTTTTTATGGGATAACCAGATGAACGGGCTGAGGGTTACCCACTGACCACGACAGCCGCTGCGGCTCGTTTCGCTACTTCGATGGCGGTAGTGATATCATCAGCGACGGCCAGCGCCACCCCTAAACGCCGTTTGCCGGCAATGTCAGGTTTACCAAATAAGCGAATTTGCGTATCGCCAGTCAACGCAGTTTCTAAGCCATGATAAGCAATATTCTGGCTGGTCAATTCAGGTAAAATAACCGCTGAAGCGGCCGCGCCATATTGACGGATAGTGCCAATCGGGAAACCAAGAAATGCCCGGACATGTAATGCGAACTCAGACATATTTTGTGAAATTAACGTCACCATGCCGGTATCGTGCGGGCGCGGTGACACTTCACTGAAAATCACTTCATCGCCACAAACAAATAATTCCACGCCAAATAAGCCATAACCGCCGAGAGCTTTCACCACCTGAGACGCGATCGCTTTTGCGCGCGCCAATGCGGTCTCACTCATCACCTGTGGCTGCCAAGACTCACGGTAGTCGCCATCTTCCTGACGGTGGCCAATAGGCGCACAAAAATGGATGCCATCAACAGCATTGATTGTCAGCAGGGTAATTTCAAAATCAAAACGAACCAAGCCTTCAACAATCACTCTGCCACCCCCGGCGCGGCCACCTTGTTGGGCATAATCCCAGGCGGTTTGCAGTTGACCTGCATTGCGGATCAGACTTTGGCCTTTACCGGAAGAACTCATTACTGGCTTAACGATACAGGGATAACCCACTTCACTAACGGCCTGACGGAATGCGCTATCAGTGTCGGCGAAACGGTAGCTAGAGGTTGGCAATTGCAGGGTTTCTGCCGCTAAACGGCGAATGCCTTCACGGTTCATCGTCAGCCGGGTTGCCTCGGCACAAGGCACGACCCGTTGGCCCATCATCTCGAGTTCAACCAGCATATCGGTGGCGATAGCTTCTATTTCTGGCACGATATAGTGCGGTTTTTCCTGTTCGACCAACTGTTTCAGCGCCGAGCCATCCAGCATATTAATGACATGGCTGCGATGGGCAACATGCATGGCGGGTGCATCTGCATAGCGATCCACGGCAATCACTTCCAGCCCCAGTCTTTGGCATTCGATAGCCACTTCTTTACCCAACTCGCCAGAGCCAAGCAACATGACACGGGTAGCGCCTGGGCGCAGAGCGGTTCCAATAGTTAGCATAGTTAGGTACCTACATCAGTGGGATAGTTGCACATTTATTTGTCGCGCGATCAATTTTACGAGCGCCAGTATACGGCAAAATGGCAACGAAAACGATTGCGTATCTGGCGAATGGCAGTGAGTCGATATCAATATATGCGCAGCGCATTGCGTATTTGGTTTGTTTTTTGCGGTTTAACTCCGGCAATGCCCCCATTTCTGGTATTATCGCGCCAAAATCTTGCGCTTGCCTTCAGGCTGTCGCTGCCATTCCATCCAGTTATAAGAGTTACTGCCGTGAGTACAACTTCCTTTTCTTCCCTGACGCTGCCTGCTGAGCAGTTGTCCAATCTTAATGAACTTGGCTATACCGAGATGACACCGGTACAGGCTGCGGCTTTACCGGCAATCCTCAACGGGCAGGATGTCCGGGCGAAAGCCAAAACCGGCAGTGGCAAAACTGCGGCATTCGGTATTGGTTTACTCGATAAAATTGCGGTCGGTGAGTTTGTTACCCAGGCATTGGTACTGTGCCCGACCCGTGAATTGGCTGATCAGGTCAGCAAAGAGTTGCGCCGATTGGCCCGTTTCACGCAAAACATTAAAATCCTGACCTTGTGCGGTGGCCAACCGATGGGGCATCAATTGGATTCACTGGTACATGCGCCACACATTGTTGTGGGCACGCCGGGGCGTATTCAGGAGCATTTGCGTAAGAAAACACTGGTACTGGAAGATCTTAAGATTCTGGTATTGGATGAGGCTGATCGCATGCTGGATATGGGCTTTACCGATGCCATCGACGATGTCATTGCCTATACCCCGCCACAGCGCCAAACCCTACTGTTCTCAGCTACCTATCCGGTCGGTATCGAACGAATCAGTGCGCGAGTTCAACGCCAACCAATCAATGTTGAAGTTGATGATGGCGATGAAGTTCCTGCCATTGAGCAGGTGTTCTTTGAAACCACCCGCGAAAAACGTTTGCCGCTACTGATATCAGTTCTCAGTCATTATCAGCCGAGTTCTTGTGTGGTTTTCTGTAACACCAAGAAAGATTGCCAAAGTGTCTATGAAGCATTGGAATCTCGTGGAATCAGTGTGCTGGCTTTGCATGGTGACTTAGAACAACGTGACCGTGATCAGGTGCTGGTGCGTTTTGCCAACCGCAGTTGTCGTGTGCTGGTGGCAACCGATGTAGCAGCCCGAGGCCTGGACATTAAAGATCTGGCGCTGGTGGTTAACTTTGAGCTGGCCTTTGACCCAGAGGTTCACGTGCACCGTATTGGTCGTACTGGTCGGGCAGGGATGAGTGGTCTGGCGGTTAGCTTGTGTACACCACAAGAGATGTCCCGCGCGCATGCCATTGAAGATTATCTGCAAATAAAACTGAAATGGACCCCGGCGGAACAGGTGAGCCGTAGTGCTAACACGATGCTAGAGCCTGAAATGGTCACGTTATGCATTGATGGTGGGCGCAAAGCAAAAATTCGCCCAGGTGATATTTTGGGTGCTTTAACCGGTGAGGCCGGTCTGACCGCTGCTGACGTCGGTAAGATTGATATGTTCCCAGTCCATGCCTATGTTGCAATCCGTAAAGCCAGTGCCAAACGTGCCTTACAGCAATTACAACAAGGCAAGATTAAAGGCAAAAACTGCAAAGCCCGTTTATTGAAATAATTACACGAAGGGGAGATGACTGTTGCATCCCCCCGACAACTCACACTATACTGTTTATATGTACAGTTACTTGTGGGCGTGAAAGACATGAAAAGGACATACAGCAATGGCCGTTGAAATAAAATTCGTCGTGGTAAGACAGGGTGAGGAAAAAATGACTTTCACAACCAAAAAAGAAGCCGATGCTTACGATAAAATGCTGGATTTGGCTGACAATTTGTCTGAGTGGCTGTCACAGGCTCCCTTAACCCTTGAAGAAGATCAACGCGAAGCGCTGAGTTTCTTCCTGGCAGAAAATAAAGAGGCTTTGGGGCAAATTCTTCGAGGTGCTAACCCTGCGACTCCTGTCGATGGGCAAGCAAAAGTGAAAGCGGAAAAGAATGTACCAGAGAAAAAAAACAAATCTGAAGAAAATCAAGCCGCTTAATTTGCCAACTTTCAGCAGAAAGTGAAAAAGGGATCTAAAATGAATCGTGAAATCACCTTCTTTAGCCGATTTGAGGCGGATATTCTGGCAGATCGTAAGACGATCACCATCCGGGATAGCAGTGAATCCGATTTCCGCCCAGGGGAAACCTTGCGCGTATGTCGCAATGAAGATGGCGTATTCTTCTGCCACATTATGGTCAAATCAGTCACGCCAATCACGCTGGAGGCACTGTCTGACCGTCATGCGGAGCAAGAAAATATGTCATTGGATGAGCTGAAAAAGGTGATTAAGGAGATCTATCCTGGGCTGGAACAGTTTTATGTGATTGAATTTACGCGGTGTTAATTAAACGGCGTTATCATTATTACCCTGCAACGCTGTTCACTCTGTAACCTACCTTTCAATCATCGTTCCTACCATAGGATAGAAATAATAATATTTGGAGGAATGATGAGAAAGACAGGATTAGCCTTGGTATTGATCACTGCATTGGCGGGTATCACCAGTGGTGTACAGGCCCAAGAGCCGCGAGTAGCGAAATTACCTGCTTGCCCCGGTTTAAACCAATCTCAGGTAGCAACGCAGGTTAAGCGAGATTTTCTGCAAAACAGAATTACGCGTTGGGAAGCGGATAAGAAACAATTGGGTACTGATAGCCCAGTGGTTTGGATTAGCGCGGTAGACATTACAGGCCAGGATGATGTCTGGCAGGTTCCAATGACTGTTCGTGGTAACAAGGGTGACAAAACCTACCAAGTGGTACTTGACTGCAAAGCTGGCAGCATTACCTATAATGGCCCTAAATAGGTATACCTCTCATTAGTAATTGACTCAAATAGGTCTGGGTAGAATAACGTCTGCATAAAGTTAATAGCTGCCAAACAGGTGCTGGAGGAAACGTATCTGGTACCTGTTTATCCCCCCTCACGGCGGATACTCTCTCAGGTCTCTTTTATAATCATATTTATCATTTAATTAGCTCCCTTCAGCTAAATTATAAGCATATGCTGGTGCTTGGCATCCACAGGTAATCGTGTCACTCTCGCGTTAACGAACACAGATGGATAACTCAATCAATGACCATACCTCCAAAGGCCGATAAACGCCCTTATCCAATAACTATGCACGGCGATACCCGTGTAGATGACTATTATTGGCTACGTGATGACGAGCGTACTGACGCCGATGTTCTGAACTACTTGCAAGCTGAAAATGATTTCACCAACGCAGTGTTGCAGCCACAACAACCTTTGCGAGAAACCCTGTATCAAGAGATGGTTTCGCGAATTCCGCCACAGGAAGAATCAGTCCCCTATATCCGCAATGGCTATCGCTATCAGACGCGTTTTGAGCCGGGTAATGAATATGCTATTTACGTGCGTCAACCGGTTTGGGCTGATAGCAGTTGGGAAACGTTATTGGATGGCAACCAACGGGCAGCGGACAGTGAGTTTTATACCTTGGGTGGGTTGGATGTTAGCCCAGATAATCATCTATTAGCGGTTGCAGAGGATTTCTTATCGCGTCGCCAATATGATATTCGGGTGAAACATTTGCAAAGTGATGTTTGGCACGAAGAAGTTATCAGCAATACCTCAGGTAGTTTTGAGTGGGCCAATGATTCAAAAACGCTCTATTACGTGCGCAAACATGAAAAAACATTACTGCCTTATCAAGTGTATCGCCATGTAGTAGGAACCGACCCTCAATTGGACCAACTTATTTATCAGGAAACTGACGATACATTTTATGTTGGGCTGGAAAAAACCACATCTGAACGTTTCATTGTTATTAATCTGAGCAGTACCACTACATCTGAAATCTTGTTGCTGGATGCTGATAAGCCTGAATCCGCACCACAGATGTTTGCACCGCGCCGTAAAGACCATGAATACGGGTTGGACCACTATAAGCAACATTTTTATTTACGCTCAAATAAAGATGGCAAGAATTTCGGTTTGTACAAAATAGCCGAAGAAGGTAAGGAACAACGTGATTTTGTCGATGAATCTCAATGGGTGTCATTAATCGCGCCAACAACTGATGTTATGTTGGAGGGCTTCAGCCTATTCCGTGATTGGTTGGTAGTGGAAGAGCGTAGTGAAGGGCTGACGCATTTACGACAGATTCACTGGGCCACTGACGAAGAGAAATACATTACTTTTGATGACCCAACCTATGTTACCTGGCTGGCTTATAACCCCGAGCCAGAAACAGAATTGCTGCGCTATGGCTACTCCTCTATGACCACACCAAGTTCAATGTTTGAACTTAATATGGATACAGGTACGCGCCAGCTACTGAAACAGCAAGAAGTGAAGAATTTCACCCCGGAAAAGTATCGTAGCGAGCGGATATGGGTCACTGCAACCGACGGCGTAAAAGTGCCGGTTTCATTGGTTTATCACCAAGATCACTTTGTTTCAGGTAGTAATCCACTGTTGGTTTATGGCTATGGCTCATATGGCAGCAGTATGGATCCCGCATTCAGTGGTAGCCGATTAAGCCTATTGGATCGTGGTTTTGTCTTCGCTCTGGCTCATATTCGGGGCGGCGGAGAATTGGGACAGCAGTGGTATGAAGACGGTAAATTGCTCAACAAGTTAAATACTTTCAACGATTTTATCGATGTTACCAAAGCATTGATAACTGAGGGTTATGGTGATGCTAACCGTGTATTTGCCATGGGAGGCAGTGCTGGTGGCTTGTTGATGGGGACGGTCATCAATCAGGAACCCGGGTTATATAAAGGCGTAGTGGCACAGGTGCCGTTTGTTGATGTGGTAACCACCATGTTGGATGAATCGATTCCTCTCACCACTGGCGAGTATGATGAATGGGGCAACCCGAACGATAAGACGTATTACGACTATATTAAGCAATACAGTCCTTATGATCAGGTAAAGGCTCAGGATTATCCGCACATGCTGGTGACTACCGGCTTACATGATTCACAGGTTCAATACTGGGAACCGGCAAAGTGGGTCGCCAAGCTGCGTGAAATGAAAACGGATGACCACCAATTATTGCTCTACACCGATATGGATTCAGGTCATGGCGGTAAATCAGGCCGTTTCAAAGCGTATGAAGACATCGCTTTGGAATATGCATTCATACTGGCTTTGGCTTAATCTAGTCAGGAATATTACGTCAGGTAATAGGTCAGGGTATGGCGCATATCTGGCGTAAGGTCAGTTATTGAAGCTAACATCCAACGCAGATAGTCCGGGTCTTGCCGGGCTATCTGTTCAATGCTTTTGCCCCGGTATTTCCCAAATTTAAATGTCTGTAATAACAGCGGCTGCTGTGTTATCTCGGCCATTTGTTCGGCGTTCCAACCAGAGTCTTGCATAATGCGCTGTAATAGCGCCGCAGTGACATAGCAGTCGTATAAAGCACGATGCGGGTATAGATTATCCGGTACTGAAACATTCAGTCGCAAAGCGTAACGCAGATATTGATTACTGTGCTTAATGTCAGGATAGAGCATTCGTGCCAGCTTAAGCGTACAAATCCATTGGCCGCCCATCTCCGGTAATACCCCACGATCAAAAGGCGCATTATGGGCAACATAATATGGGCTGCCTTGATATCTTCTAATCGCCACCGCAATTCGTGGTTTGCCTTCTACCATTTCTTCAGTGATATGGTGGATTACCATCGCATCAATGCTGATTGGTCGGTCTGGACTAATCAGATCACTCATAGGGTTAGCCAATGCTCCATCAACTAAATCAATAGAAGCAACCTCAACAATCCCACCGGCTAAACCACAGGTTTCGGTATCGATAACACGAAAATACATTTCTATCTCCCACCGACTATTGCTAAATAATAGCAACAAAAAACCCGCCTAATATGGCGGGTTGACTGACGAGACGAAAAGCCCGTTTATTCTGCGCTGGTAGAAGATGACTTCTTAGCGCGTTTCTCCGCTTTTTTCTCAGCTGGAGTTTTTAGTGGCTTTTTCTTCGCGTTCTTTTTGCTGTCCATTCCCTTACTCATGGCTTGCCTCTCTTTACCTTCGGTTAGGTTGGTACGCCCACCTATTAACCACCTTATGAGGGTAAGTTGCAAGGAGATAAAGCATCAATGCAATTAATCTATTGTTTAACAACAGTATTATTAAATCTTAATTTATCTTGTTACCGTTTAAATCGTGTTATCCCGAGGATATAACTGCGCAGAATGCATTGAGATATGGCGTAATTATCGCCAGTTGGAGGAATTAATTGGCTGATTGGCGTAAATGTGATGTTTTATCGTTGACCCTGCGTGCTGTATAGGCTTTGATAACTTTAATGTCTAATAACAAACATGGAAAAATAATGGAACAATTACGTGGGCTTTATCCAGCGTATGAACCCTACGACAGTGGTTTATTAGACACCGGCGATGGGCATCAGATTTATTGGGAACTCTGTGGCAACCCAGAAGGTAAACCAGCTGTATTTATACATGGTGGACCGGGAGGGGGTATTGCACCTTATCACCGGCAACTTTTTAACCCTAAAAAATATAAAGTGCTGCTGTTTGATCAACGTGGATGTGGTCGTTCAAAACCCCACGCCAGTCTGGACAATAATACAACCTGGCATTTGGTCGATGATATCGAACGGCTACGCAAAATGGCGGATGTAGATAAGTGGCTGATCTTTGGTGGTTCATGGGGCTCAACACTCGCATTGGCTTATGGTGAAACACACCCCGAACGGGTCAGTGAGATGGTTCTGCGTGGAATTTTCACACTACGCAAAAAAGAGTTGAATTGGTACTACCAGGATGGGGCCTCTCGTTTTTTCCCAGATAAATGGCAACGTATACTTTCCATTTTATCGCCAGAAGAACGGAGTGATATTACTGCTGCTTACCGTAAGCGGCTGACATCACCTGACAAGGCGGTACAACTGGAGGCTGCCAAAATTTGGAGTTTATGGGAAGGTGAAACTGTTACATTATTACCGACCAAAAGCTCTGCTTCCTTTGGCGAAGATGATTTTGCTCTGGCCTTTGCCCGTATTGAAAATCACTATTTTACCCATCTAGGTTTTTTAGACAGTGATAACCAATTGTTGGATAACGTGACACGTATTCGTCATATTCCAGCAGTTATTATTCATGGTCGATATGATATGGCGTGCCAGCCACAGAATGCCTGGGATTTAGCACAAGCCTGGCCAGAGGCTGAATTGCATATTGTCGAAGGTGCGGGGCATTCCTTTGATGAGCCAGGAATTCTGCACCAGTTGATTCTGGCTACAGATAGATTTGCGCGTAAGTCATAATTGTCTTATTCGGTCCACTCCCGCAACTTGATACCTGCGGGAGTTTTTAGTCGCTTACTTTATCTTGGGCTCATACGGTAAGCGTGAGAATTTAATTGATTCAGCACGGTAGTGAGCTAAGCGTTGTAAAAAATACTCACGCAGTTCTTCCGGCTGTTCCCGGGCGATCATTTCAGCAATCACTGGCATATTGTAACGCTCTTTAAACGCCACACCTGAAGCGGCTAAATCAACATTCATTTTTGCCGTTTCTTCGTCAGAAAGCTCCGTCAGATTATATCCCATCGTTTTCTCCTTCTTAGGCTGTGGGGGTATGGCGCAAAAGGTAATGCAGGTAACGTGGATTGGCAAGTAGCGGATGTGACCAAACCATCACATTAATCGGTTATCTGTATTGGGATAATATTAATACCCACTGTAATTAATTATTATTTTAAGGTGAAAATCAAATAATAATCATTCCTTTTAGTATTTTGCCGGTAATGTGAATGATTCTTATAATAATTACGGTAATTTGTGGGATTTATTATTTTATGATTTAAATCAAGTGGTTGAGTTGTCTTTATCTTTTTAATGTTTTTATTGTAAATGGGGTGTTCTTATTTTGTATTTATCTTGGCATAATACGAAAAATAATCATCGCTTACCTGCATTATAAAAATAAGGGAATTATTATGTTGAAAACAGAAATGGCAAAAAAGCTCAATGAGCAGCTTAATCTGGAGTTTTACTCTGCGAATCTTTACCTGCAAATGAGTGCCTGGTGCAGCGATAAAGGTTTTGAAGGTGCTGCGGCATTTTTAAAAGAGCATTCTCAAGAAGAGATGCAGCACATGCAGCGTTTGTTCGAATATCTCAGCGGGACAGGCTCTATGCCGGTTTTGGGTACGATCAGCGCCCCACCAATTGATTTTGCTTCTCTGGCTGATGTATTCAAGCAGACTTACGAGCATGAGCAGCTTATTACTACTCAAATTAATGAACTCGCTCATGCAGCAATGGAAAACCACGATTATTCCACGTTCAATTTCCTGCAATGGTATGTGGCTGAGCAGCATGAAGAAGAAAAACTGTTCAAATCCATTCTTGATAAACTGGCCTTGGTGGGTAACAGCGGTAATTCATTGTTCTTCGTTGATAAAGATCTGAAAACAATGGCGGCCCAAAGCCACGTTCAAGCTTAATCTGTATTGTTAGAGTGATTGACGCAGTTTTTGATTCTCGATCAACAGAATCAGGAACTGCGATTTTCGTTTTTCCCCGCTAACTTAGCTACACAACTCCCTCCATCTTATTGTTTTCGTGCTAATTGCATATTGTTTAGCTATGGTTTCTCGACTTGCTATATTCAAATCGTTATCATTTGCAATAACGACAAGGCAGTGAGTTGAATTGCTGCCCAATTATTGGTGATATTTCAATCACCACTCAGAATTTGGCGTTTTGTTTTGTGTGCTATCTCACAGGTAGTGCAATTGACTGGAAGTGATAGGGGTTCGCGCTGCCAATATAGGATATGGTTGGTAGCAGATTGATTCTTTTCCCCATTGATTAAGGGATACTATGTTTATTCGCAAAGTCCGTTCTTCTTGCCGCATGCTTTCGGCGCTTATTGTGTTGTTTGTTGGGCTATCTAGCCAGCAAGCTCTGGCTCACGCACACCTGAAAATAGAGTCGCCAGCTGCCGATACCACTATCGGTTCAGCACCAGAAGCAGTGACGCTGGGTTTCTCTGAAGGTATTGAACTCAATTTCAGTGGCGTGAAAGTTACCGGCCCTGATAACAATGTAGTGAAAACTGGTGCGTTAAAATTGGATCCGGTGAATAACACACAGTTGATTTTGCCTATTGATCATGCATTAACAGCAGGGAAATATAATGTTTCATGGCACGTGGTGTCTGTCGATGGTCATAAAACCAAAGGCACATACAGCTTCACTGTGAAATAATATGTCTCTGGCGGCTCTATTCGTTCTGTGTCGCTTCTTGCATTTTCTGGCGGTGATGCTGATGTTTGGCATCAGTATATTCACCGCTGTATTAGCACCAGATCGATTCTCTTCAATACTCAAAACCCGTCTGTCACCTCTACTGATCTTCAGTACTTTTCTGGGGCTTATCTCTGCCGTGGGACTTTTAGCCGTTCAGGCTGGAATGATGGGTGATGGTTGGGCTGATACTTATCGATTGACCGTTTGGTGGTCGGTATTTGGTACACGCTTCGGCCAGGTGTGGCAATGGCATATGGGTTTATCCATTTTGATTATGTGGATAGTGTTGCTGGGTTCAACTCGTAGCAACTA
Source organism: Yersinia sp. 2541 StPb PI (assembly GCF_052217145.1). NCBI lineage: Bacteria > Pseudomonadati > Pseudomonadota > Gammaproteobacteria > Enterobacterales > Yersiniaceae > Yersinia > Yersinia sp. 2541 StPb PI. The sequence continues at coordinate 1,982,729 of NZ_JAZGQB010000001.1, forward strand.
TCGACTGATAGCGGGCTGCTCAACGTTGTTACTCGCGAGTCTTGCTTTTACCGGGCATGCGGCGATGCATGCTGGAGTCGTGGGATGGATTCACCAAACTAATCAAATCATACATCTGCTCAGTGCGGGTTACTGGCTGGGTTGCTTACCAGCGCTGCTGATTTGCCTCGTTTATACCCGCAATAATGATGTCAAACGTGAAGCCATCACTACGTTGATTCGATTCTCAAGCTGGGGACATCTGGCCGTAGCATTGGTACTGGCGAGTGGTGTTATTAACAGCATCATTATACTGGGCGATACCGCGCTGACGCTGACATCTACTTATCAGATACTTCTGCTCTGCAAAGTGTTATTGGTGATGTTTATGATTATTGTTGCACTGATTAATCGTTATCTCATCGTTCCATTGCTTAAGCAATTACCCGCTAAAGCTCACTATTGGCTAGTGGTAAATAGTTGTGTGGAAATTATCCTCGGTGTAGCGGTATTACTCTTAGTCAGTGTTTTTGCCACTATGGCACCGGTATAGGGTAAAGCTATAAGTAACAGATATTGCTACTGAGCTTGCATTGGAGCCTTTGGATGCGAGAAAATCTAAGCAATCAATTAATTGAGGATAATTAAGATGAAAGGTTTTGTGCTGACGTTATCGTTGCTGATGCTATCAATTAACGCTATTGCTGCTGGAAAGATAGTGACGGTCAGTAAATTTGAATTTGGTAAGCAATGGGCATTTACCCGAGAAGAAGTGATGCTGGAATGCCGCCCAGGTAATGCTTTATTTGTGATTAACCCGAGTACGTTAGCGCAATATCCCCTCAATGATATTGCTACCGAGCAGATGAAATCTGGCCTTGTATTAGCGAAGCCGTTAGATATTTTGTTGTTAGATGACAGTAACAACCCTGGGCAGAAGATGAGCTTGGCGCCTTTCCAGCAGCATGCAATGTCATTGTGTCAAAATTAAACCTGAAATTGTGAGACTCACCAATATTAACCCGTATTTTTCAAATGATTACTATTACTAGTAATAGGTTTGAGTTTTCGCCATTCAGATTAGTTTACAACCGTAATTAATTAGTTCTATTGCCAAGTTGGCGAAACACATGTACTCGACTACGCTTAAGGAGTACGGCTGAATAAGCCTACGTTAATGCCAACTTTTAGCGCACGGCTCTCTCCCAAGAGCCATTTCCCTAGACCGAATATAGGAATCGTATTCGGTCTTTTTTTAACTATTTGATTTTAAATGTGGATTTTAGGTTTATCGAAATTTGATATTCGGCCTTTTTATAACATTACGTATTCTTTCCCCCTCGTATCAAGATACTTGTTCGTCATTTTTTCCGATTTATGCCCCAGCAGTTTCATCGCAAATTCCTTACCTTTTTCCTTTTCATACAATCGTCCGGCTAGGCTTCTGATCTCATGAAAAGTTGGCGGACTCTCATCAAAACGAAAATCTGTTCCTTTTCTCGCCGTTACGAATTTCTTTGTCAGGCTATCTGGATGCAGTGATCCATCAGGGCTATTTTTTCTGATGCCAGCACTTATCATAAAATCTGTTTTACTGGCTAATCTACATTGTTCAATCACGGTGCTAAGGCGTAGGCCAACGGCTTTAAGTTCAAGATCTAAGGGCAGGGAGATCATGGCTCCGGTTTTGCCTTGGTCTATCTGTAATCTGCCATCAACAATCTGGTCAAAGCGCATCAGAGATAAATCCTCACGTCGTTGGCCAGTGACTAGCGCCAGATCCATTGATAGCCCAAACCACGCCGGTAATGTGTCAGCGACCTCACGAATAGCGAGATACTGATCCAGTTCCAGGCGCTCACGTTTCACCACTGGTTTAGCTGAGCGTGTCGGTGTCACCGGATTATTATCTATATGGCCCTCGACAATCGCTTCTCGGAAAATATCAGACAACACTGACCGCATAGTAGCGGCCATAGTTTTTTTGTCCTGTGCCACCCAAAACTCTAAAAACTCTGCAATATGGCGCGTGCTGATTTTAGCTAACACCTTGTTGCCCATCTTTTCGCTGATCATGGCTATTTGTCCCTTGCGAACTTTATAGGTGTTTTCGGCCAATTCCCGGCGCTTATAGATGACGTCATATCGTTTTAGCCATGCCGCCAGTGTGTACTCCTGCGTGCCTTTGAGCTTTTCTAGTAGCGCGACAGGAGTGTAGTTTTGTTCAATGAAATTATTGGCTTCAATGGCTTGGGATATGGCGTCTCGCCGGGCAATTTTGCCGAGAGATAACTCCTTTCCAGTTAGCGGGTTGCCTGACTAAATCAATATCGACCTGATGAGTACGAACTGATTATACGGCATTATGTGTTGAATCAGTCAAAACGGGCCATTGCTCGGCAGCAGAAACGGGATGAAAGAGCCGTCAGGGTGAGCATGCAGATGGCCGAAGGATTTGTTGATGGTTGCTTGTCGATGATAGACGTTTGCCTAGAAATGGACCCTGCAACAATGAAGTCAGAAATTTATGATGAAAGTGTTGGTGCGGCCGCAAAAAGTGTATTAGTATGATAAGAGTTGGTTATGAAGTAGCGCTTATTCAGTCAAATAAACCTCGCCTTTGTGCGGGGTTTTGTCTTTTCTGGAGTTTGCATTAGTAGACTGAATTATCTGAAAAGTAACCTTGCTGATGGCGTGCTTATAAATTGATGCGTAGACCCCTACGGAAAATTGCCCGGTGCGCCTCTCTGTTGGTAATCATATCTATGAGATATTGGCAACTATTCCAGCCCTTGAGTTAATAGTTATAGGGGGGCTGTTTTGTGAGTCATGCCCACTATAAAACTGGTCATGTTTAATGTTTGTTTATAATTGCACTGTATATTATATAGTGCTGTGATAGTTACCTTGGTGCAAGGATTGCATTATCATTGGTACGGTTACAGGGTCAGCTATCACAGCACCAAACTCAAAGCCTCGGTTAATCGCCGGGGCTTTTTATTTTAAGTAAATCACTGTTCGTTTAAAAATGGGTTATTAATATTTTGATATATTCCCTTAACAAATGATAGGGATGTGATTTATGAGAATGTTAATTGCTGTTATTTTGTGTTTACCATTGTCTGCTTGTTCTTGGAGTTGGATACCAATGCCGTACCCAAGTTCTTCAGAGATATGCCCTCGCGGGACGGATAGTATCTCTCAGCAATGCCGTTGAATTATTGGTGGGAGCTGTAATTACTGGAGGGCTCATTCGCATGAGCGCTGGGCAGATCCACACTATCGACTTTCCAAAAGAAGCTAAGTGTACCTTACTGATGTGAAGTAATGGTTGGGAAAAACAGGCAACTTTCCAGCCCTTGAGTTAATTGCTCAGGAGCTTTTTATTAGCTATCGATGTTGTTCTCCACCATATATACAAAGTGCGTACCAAGGCTCTGACCAAGAATTACAATCTTTATTACACGTGTGACTAACACCCATAGAGACACAAGCAAACGTAGGGATTGCTATTGTAAACAACAATGCCACCGCTCCAAACTTTATAATTTTAAACATAATGATTTCTCCAAATTTGCAGGTGAGTTTTTATATGCTCACGTCCATATACTTGAAATATTTAATGAGTGTCAAAATAAATACATGGATCATTGATGAATCGTATACTAGTTAATAATGAAATGATTATGGTGCTATTTAATTTTGGCCTTTTTTTCATTTCTACATTCGCATGGGTACTGGATTGGTTAATCCAATCGTTGTGAAACAGTATCCAGCCGAATGTGGAGAAAGCCGGCACCGATATGTGGGGATACAAGTGGAACACCAGTGAAACGACATCGGCGAATTCCCCGCCACCACAGAAGTACATTTAAAGGTATGTGGTCAGCACATCGTTAGGTGTTGACGCCGGAACCGTAACCGACTTCAAAAATGATAAGCCCCGACATAAGTCAGGGCTTTTTGGTTTGTGGAATGGGCGGATACCTTCATTGAAAAGCACATGTCCTATTAATGTTCAACAGCGTCACCATTACGCATTCTTTGTATTACTCGCCACACAACAGTAATGACGGATTGGAGTCATCACCTTGATTTACTATTTATTTCGACCACATGGACAAATAATCCTAAAAGGTATTCATCATGTCTAATTCATTAAAATATCCCATTATTCTCGTTCACGGTTTCAGTGGTTTCGATAAGATTGCTGGAATCTATCCTTACTTTTTCGGTATTCAGCAAGCACTGGAAAAAGCCGGAGCTACTGTATTCACTGCCTCTATATCGGCAGAAAACAGTAATGAAGCTCGTGGTGAACAATTACTCAGTTTTGTAAAACAAGTCACCCAATTAACCGGAGCCCACAAGGTCAACCTGATTGGTCACAGCCAAGGCCCTTTGGCCTGCCGCTACGTCGCCGCCATTCATCCCGAACTGGTTGCGTCTGTTACCTCCGTTAATGGGGCAAACTTTGGCTCGGAAATTGCCGATCTGGTCCGTTTGGCGATGAAACCAGGCTCCCTTCCAGAAGCGATTGCGGGCGCAGTGATGAACGTTTTTGGCTCATTCCTTTCCATTATGACTGGTCGTCCCTCGCTGCCACAAGACAGTGTCGCAGCACTTAACTCGCTCACCAGCGAAGGCGTCGCTAAATTCAATGCCAAATATCCGCAGGGTTTGCCAAGCAATTGGGGAGGCGAAGGTAAAGAATATGAGAATGGCGTTTATTATTATTCTTGGGGTGGGGTGATTAATTACAACCCGATTGAGCAGGGACTCAATAATTTTGATCCGCTGCATATTTCAATGGTTGCCCTCTCATTTCTGTTCACAAAAGAACGTTTACAGAATGATGGGTTGGTTGGGCGCTATAGTATGCATCTCGGCAAAGTTATCCGCTCTGATTATTCAATGGATCACCTGGATGCTATCAATCAAACTGCGGGGGTTGTTACCAGCAGTACCAACCCTGTTCAACTATTTGTCGAGCACGTGGCACGTTTAACATCGAAAGGGTTATAACTTTCGGATAAGAGTGCTTGCGAGCTCTGTCACGTTTAGCTAATTGAAACTGCTATAGTCAGGGCTACACCGAGTGCTTTTATAGTGTAATAGATTTAATTTTAGTCACTAGTTTTATGCAACGCTAAGCGATCAATTCACGACAATTTTTAAGGCTCACTTCGGTGATTTTTTATTCATTTTTTTTGGGGGGGCGAGGAGCTCAATAAAAATGAGCGATATTTACTAATTGTTTATGTTGCTAGTGTAAATTATAACTTGCCGTGACAGTTGCTTTTTGATGATTGTGGCTCAGTCGTCCTACCCGTGGTAGTTAGCTATCACTGCATTATATTTCATCGACCAATCCAATATGATTATTAGGCGCAAAAAAAAGCCCTTACCTCTATCTTATTTGGTAAGGGATGCCAATTCGGCCAACACCAGGGAAAGTTATGTTGATTTCATTTTACCGAAGGGATCGTTCCCGTCAATGAATATATAAGTTCAATTAATTGAATTAAAATAGATTATTTATAAATGTGTTTTATATAATTAGCTCGTTATTAATATATATAGATTAAAACTGATATAGCCAGAGAACATCCCGATCACTACAGAATAATTTTAAGGCTACCAATTTGGTGGCCTTTTTTATTTAGCGTCCGTCAAAACAGTCAATTACTGAAAACACCCTCATATCTCCGAGTGACTACGACGGGAGCTATTACCTACTCAACAGCATACGAACCCGACCAATGGCGGGAATATATACCCAACTGGTGGCCACGTGATGTAATTCGTTATAGCGGTGCTGGTTTTGCTAAAATTCACCAACCTGTTATCTGGTAACTCTCGACTCGATGGGTTATAAAAATTATCTAAATATCGTTAAATTCGGGTCCCTGTTGAGCAAATACAACGATTAGTGGTGTGTTTATCCTCAGAATCATCTTAATACAAATAGGAATCGAAAATGGTCAATCTTGCTAACACTAAAGGTAACAATACCACTGGTGTACATATGCTTCAGCGCGACAAAAATGGTGGTTTTCGGATTCGTACCAGCCCAGATTGTCTGAAACGCTTCACTTCAGTTGATATACGGCCAGAACATCGTAGTTGGTTCAACGGGAAAAACGAAATTTACGGTTCGGAGCCTTACAACACGATTGAAGAAGGTGCGGCAGCTCTTTGTGCGTTCATCGAAAAGGTTTGCGGCATCACATGTGTCTGGGAACCTAAGAGAAAATAACGGTACCCTTATCTGGATTGGGGCAGATCAATTATGTCTGATCCTCGCTCTCGAGAGACCAACATAATCATTGGAGGAGGTTTGATTATGAATATGTCGTCGTGGAAAATCCCATCATCGGCCAAAAAAACTTCCTCAGAGATCATATATGGGGGAGATAACGACAGTGCCTATACAGCTTCTTCAGGGCTAGTTCAGGGGGAGGAGTGATGTTTTGAGCAGTCAGTGACCTGCGGGTAATTGCGACATACTAGATTGAGTTTGTTTTTCGGCTCGAAACCTTTATCCAGCATGCATCGTTGAATATTAGCGGCTTTGCGCAGCGTCGGCACGTAAGGCGTCGAACCCAACGGTTGCGGATAACCGCATTGATACATCACCGCCAGTGCTTGCTTGTCGTTTTCAACTTCATGAGAAAAATGCAGCGAGGCTCCCACTTTACGCCAGGTAATCAAGGAAAACTTGCTCACGCCGGAATCCGGCTTAATCGGATGAAACCCTCTGTCTGCAACAAAAGGCAGCGCTTCTAGCTGACTCTGACTCAAGGGATACCCCTGCTCTTGCTTGAGGCAGGCTGGTGTATCATGGTAAACACGAACGCTGCAAATTTTGAATCCGTCTTTACGGGTAAACCCCATATTCTCCATGCATTGGTAATACAGAACTGACTCATTATCCGTTTTGGGAATATCGGAGCCGGGGAGTTGCACGCCGCATTTACCCATCGCGACGCGCACGCCGTCGATATCCGTATCAGGACGTTGCCACTGTGTTAGATCCGGTGCTGGGGAGCATCCTGTCAGCAGGAAGATAGACGTCATCAGCAGGGGTAAAGTTATCAGAGTCGATTTTCGGAACATTAAAATCCCTTATTTATTATTGTTTCAGATCGCATCCATACTGCCCGTATTGCTCCTGTGTGACAACGCTGTCCGGGTTTTGATTATCACTGAAATAAAAATTTCACCCAGCCTGGATTGACTAAATCTCCACGTTCTATTCTGAAACATTCGATCCGCTGATACCAGGAATGTATTTTTCAGTTCTAACTTCCGCACCTCGCTCAGGCTGTGTGAAAACACCTGATCACTTTTTGGTCTAAGCGATGGTTGCATATGATCAACCATTCTTTATAAACCCATGCAACATACTTACTTTTCTATTAAAATTATAAACATACAAGTGAATACTGTGGTACCAACATGGCCAATCACATTCAAGGACATGGCAGGCATCAGGTGACATTGCTCCCTGATGCACTGGACGATTTTGTCACTGAAGATAACCCCGTCAGAGTGGTTGATATATTTGTAGATGGGTTACAGCTTGATTCTCTTGGTTTCAGAAGAGTTGATGCAAAACGAACCGGACGGCCCGGATATCACCCTGCCACCCTACTGAAGCTGTACATTTACGGATATCTCAACCGAATTCAGTCCTCCCGCAGACTGGAAAAAGAGGCCCATCGGAACGTTGAACTGATGTGGTTACTTGAACGATTAACGCCTGACTTTAAAACCATTGCAGATTTCAGAAAAGATAACGGTGAAGGTATCAGGAATGCCTGTCGGGCCTTTATTGGCCTGTGCCGGCAAATGCAAATGTTCACTGATGTCGTTGTTGCCATTGACGGCAGCAAATTCAAAGCAGTAAACAGCAAACCCAACAACTTCACATCCCAGAAAGCCAAAGACCATATTGAGCGCGTTGAGCAAAGTATTACTTTTTATTTAAACAAGCTGGATGAAGCCGACAAGAATACTGAGCCCGATGCAAACACAAAGTTAACAGCCACTAAACTGGCCTGGCTAAAAAAGCGTTTACGTGAGCTTCAGGAGATCCAACAAGCAATCGCACAACAGCCAGATAAACAACTTTCTTTAACCGACCCTGACTCCCGGTTGATGAAAACAAATAATATGAACCGGCAAGTTTGCTACAACGTTCAGACAGCTGTGGATACGAAGAACCATTTGATTGTTGCGCATGAAGTCACCAACACAACAGATAATGGGCAACTTGGTTCAGTAGCAACACTGGCTCAGAAAGCTGTTGGCCGGAAGGACATAACAGTACTTGCCGACAAAGGGTATTACAGTCGCAGTGATATTAAAACAGTTCTGGATAGCGGAGCCGTGGCGTTGGTGCCAAAGGGAGATACCTCTGGTGCTGAACGTAAGGGGCTCTATAACCGCTCAATGTTCAGATATAACAGGGAAAAAGATGTTTATGTATGCCCAATGGGCAATGAGCTTCAGAATCGATTTACCTCAATAGAGGACGGACTGGAGCAACAGTTGTACTTTAACAATATTGCCTGTCGCGATTGCAGCCAGCGTTCCAGGTGCACGACATCAAAACGCGATCCAAGGCGTATACGGCGCTGGGTTCATGAAGCTGAAATGGAAGAAATGCATGCCCGGCTTGAGGCATTTCCTCAAGCGGTAGTCATGCGAAAGCAAACGGTAGAACATCCGTTTGGGACAATTAAAATGTGGATGGGTGCAACACACTTCCTGATGCGGAAATTTAAAAATGTCAGTACAGAAATCAGCCTTCATATATTGGCTTATAACCTGAAAAGGATGCTATCAATATGGGGTACTGAAGGATTGATAATTCAACTACAGGAACAATACGGCTAACGGTTCCAGCCGTTTTACCCTCCAGTAACAACAAATATCAGGTTCTTCCCCGCTTTAAAAACTCCTGAGTCACCCGAAAAAAAACACAGATTACTTCGTCAACTTAAACGACTTTATTAAAACACAGATGAGAAATATTGTTTGGTTACTTGAAGCTATGAGTTTTCACACAGCCTGCGCTCGAAGCTGCCGTAGCAAAGACTTTAAGCAGCCATGAGCAAAAATAAAACGTTAGAGCGTATTTCACAGATCAGGGTTTTACGCCGGAATCTCAGATTTTTCCTGCGGTTAAAACTATACTGAGGTTTGATATTCCGCTTGTGTAACAAATTTACAAATTTCACTGATGATGGCAGGTTCAGGCTTGAGTATTGCGCTTACATGATCTCCCGTTGCCGAAATGAACGCAAATTTGTTCGCTTCGGTCCAGTAATTTAGTTGTCGGTAGTAAACATCTTCCAGTCCAGCCCAAAATAATTTAGGAGTGTTGATCTGAGTAAGCTGTACCGAATCATAAAAACCATCGTACGAGCTGATTGCATTGAAATATGCACGTACTGCTGGTTCTGTAGCTGGTGTTATCCAGTCGGTTAATTCAGGGGCAGTAATTTTTGCGTACGCAAAAAATGTATCAAAATCCAGTTTTCCATTTGGGCCTTCAGGAAGGCCATTTTCAACATCCCATCCCCCAATAACCAGTGAAGACAGGGCTTTTGGATGGTATTTTACTAATCCTGCAGCCAGCCAAGCCCCCGAAGAATAGCCTATTACATGAGCCTGTTGGCACCCTAATGCATTGATTAATAATTTTATATTTAATGCCTGTTTTTCCTGCTCATAAAGACCAATTTCAACTGGCTTATCACTCATTCCATGCCCTAACATGTCAGGATATGCGACACAAAATTTGTGGCTGAGAGCCTCAACCAACCCATTAGTGAGCCATGAATTTCCATCCATCAGTAAGCCATGTAATAGTACTACAAGAGGACCATTACCTTTTGTTCGATAATATAAATGACCATTTTTACCATTCATAATCATATAATACCTTCAATAAAAAGAATTAATTAACTGGTCTAACTCCGGTTGAGAGGTTTTATTCCGTCAGAACGCAGCTGACCATCAGGAAATATATGCCTGTATAGCGTTTGCCTGGTTATCCCCAGTTCCTGGCATAATGTACTGACTTTCGTCTCTGGTCGTCCCATTGGTGCCAGAAGCTGACGTAACCAGTTTTGAAAGAGTACATATGGACGTCGCTAACATCGCGTTGCGTTAAAAATTAGGGGGCAGGTCACGGACTAGATTGAATGGTATAATAACCCAAACTACTATTTGCAAGCACAACTTAATGCAAATCACCATGGACGGATTTAGGCATGACTAAAATATTGATGTTGATGATACTGGCGGCAACTGTTACAGGATGCGCACCACTAACTCCTAAGGATTGTCATAAAAATAGCGCACTTAACTCTTGCACCTACAACCGTTCTGGGAAGGTATCAGATAAAGACCTTTTTGGTTACCAGGCCTTGGGTATCAAAAAAGCACTTGATGCAGCCCTCATTGAGCCCCATGCTTGGGGTGGTAAAAGATGTGATGCACACCTCGATTTCAAAATTGATGGTACCCTACAAAATTTCATCATAAAGAGCGGCGATGAAGGTTATTGTCATGCTTTAGTGGAAGCTTCTAAACGTACATTATTCCCACCATTTACGGATCAGCACGTCTACGACGTAATGGGGTCATCGCGCTGGGATTTTCATGGACAGCCTTGAAAAGCGTAGATAGTCGCTACTACAGCGCACTTACAAACACAGTTATACATCAATGCGGTGTAAGGCCAACTTCCGCTCCTCGCTCATAGCAGTCCCCTGATGTTGCTTCGGCTGCTCTGTGCCAGAAGCGGACGTGGATACTTTATTAATATGCACTGCTCAGAAAAAATTCCCTGTTGCCCGGCAAATTCAATCCTTACGTGCATCCTGACTGAGAAGACGTGTGCGGCACACATCCAGAATCTCATCTGCCAGAGCGGAATCATCTGGGCAGGCACGGGACAGCACCAAGGCACCAACAAGATGTGCAATGGTGTCGATGAGTTCAGCACGCGTTCCGCCTTCCCCATTATTTTCATTTCCTAAAACGGCCAGCTGACGTTCAATTCCGGCCGCATATGTCGCCTTGATTGACTCAGATTGACGGGCTGTATCGGTGCCCAGTGCCGACATCACACACCCCTTTCCCATGTCATCGCGATGTTGTCGGGAGAGATAGTATTCAACAAATTTTTCCCGGTTTACACCTGCCGTGCTTTCGGCGGATCGCGTAAAACCGCAGCTCATTGCCTCCGCCATCAGATCAGCCTTAGAGCCAAAGTGCTTGTAGAACCCACCGTGGGTTAAGCCTGCCGCTGACATCAGTTCCGCGACGCCCACGCCATCGTAACCGCGCTCACGAAAAAGTTCTGAGGCCGTTTCAACAATGCGCATTCGGTTTTCCCGAACCTGCTCTTTCGACACTTTCATGCTTTCCTGCCCCTCTCAAAAGTAGGGTTTAAGTATACATTGATGATGATCATAATCAAACCAATTGACTTTATAGATTATGATCATCATCATTATATTAATGTCTCTACCAACCACTTAGCAGGCGAATAAACATGACGAACCAGACCTTATTTCAACCCTATGATCTTGGGACAATAACACTTGCCAACCATATCGTAATGGCACCACTGACGCGTAACCGAGCAGGAGCAGGCTTGGTACCCGGCGAACTGGCGGCGACCTACTACGCCCAACGTGCCACAGCAGGATTGTTGATTACCGAAGCCACGCAGATCTCAGCTCAGGCGCAGGGCTATCAGGATACGCCGGGGATCTACACGCAGGCTCAAATCGAAGGTTGGCGCAAAGTGACTGACGCGGTTCATTCCAGAGGTGGGCGCATATTTGTACAGCTATGGCACGTAGGACGGATCTCGCATGTCGATTTACAGCCTGATGGCGCTGCACCGGTCGCACCGTCTGCCATTCGTGCTGAGACTAAAACCTTTGTGAACAACGGTTTTGCTGACGTCTCTGAGCCACGTGCGCTGGAGTTGCAGGAAATACCGGGGATTATCGACGATTTCAGAAAGGCATCGGCCAATGCCATTGCCGCCGGATTTGACGGCGTAGAGATCCACGGCGCTAATGGTTATCTACTGGAACAGTTCCTCAAAGATGGTGCAAATCAGCGTACTGATGAATACGGCGGCTCTGTCGAAAATCGTGCGCGCCTGCTGTTAGAAGTCACGGCGGCCGTAAAAGAGGAGATTGGTGCTGATCGTACCGGCGTGCGCATTTCACCGGTTTCACCTGCTAATGCGATTGCGTGCAGTGATCCGCAGCCACAATATGATTACCTCGCTGAACAACTCGATGCATTAGGTATCGTGTACATCCATGTGGTTGAAGGTGCTACGGGCGGCCCGCGTGATGTATCACCGTTCGATTACGACTCCCTGCGCCGGCGCTTTAAAAACACCTACATCGGCAACAATGGCTATGACCTGGCGTTGGCGTCCACTCAACTTGCGCAGGGCAAAGCCGATCTGTTCGCGTTTGGTCGCCCGTTCATCTCCAACCCGGATCTGGTCGAAAGGCTCAATACGGGCGCCCCTCTGGCCTCACTCAACCCTGACACACTTTATGGCGGTGGCGCAGCGGGATATACCGATTACCCCTCGCTTGCTGAGGCTAGCAAGTAAAGCATCGGTGTCACGGTTCTACCTGGGTCGCACATTGCGAATTCTGTTTACATATTAACAAAGAAGATCAACTTATGACTAAAGCTTCAGTTCTCATTACAGGCGCATCCACGGGTATTGGTGCTGTTTACGCTGAACGGTTTGCCCGCCGGGGCCACGACCTGGTTCTGGTCGCGCGCGACAAAGCAAAGTTAGAGACACTTGCCGAGCGTCTGCGACAAGAAAATGATATTTCTGTCGATGTTCTGCCTGCCGACCTTACGCAAACGAGTGATTTAGCCGTGGTCGAAGTCCGCCTGCGTGAAGACGCGCAGATTGGCATTCTTATCAATAACGCGGGTATCGCGCAGTCCGGCAGTTTTACAGAGCAAACGCCAGATTCGGTAGAAAGCCTTATCGCGCTTAACGTCACCGCACTGACGAGACTTGCCAGTGCGGTGGCTCCACGATTTGTAAAAGCCGGAGAAGGCTCGATCGTCAATATCAGTTCCATCGTCGGACTCGCTCCTGAATTTGCCATGACGGTTTACGGCGCAACCAAAGCCTTTGTTCTTTTCCTGTCTCAGGGAATGAATGTAGAGCTGTCATCTAAGGGCATTTATATCCAGGCGGTGCTCCCTGCCGGCACTTACACGGAAATTTGGGATCGTGCGGGTATCGACATCAGTAATTCGGCAAAATTCATGGAAGTGGGCGAGTTAGTGGATGCCGCACTGGTGGGCTTTGATCGCCGTGAACTGGTCACCATCCCGCCTTTACATAATGCCGCCCGCTGGGACACCCTCGATGCTTCACGTCAGGCTCTGCTTTCAGACATCAAACAAGATGAAGCCGCCGAACGATATAAAGCACTGTAATCAATGAGGTGCACTGTGCAGAACGGTCTTCCGGCTGTTCTGCACAGAGGTAAATCCGACATAAATCCCTTACAACCTGTCGTCTCATCAGTGATGAGAAACATCAAAAAAATCATGAAGGCCTTATTCAGCATGACAAAAAAACGTGTAGCACTGGTTACCGGCGCTTCCTCAGGTATTGGTGAAGCGTCTGCTTATAAACTCTTAGCAGCCGGTTATACGGTATATGGGACAAGCCGACGTGGACCTCTGGCGGGTATGCATCCGTTTCCGTTATTGACGCTTGATGTGACGGACGATACCTCTGTCGAGGCTGCTATTGAGGAGTTGCTGCGTCTGGAGGGGCGGATCGATATTCTGGTGAACAATGCGGGCTTCGGGGTCGCTCCGGCGGCTGCGGAAGAAAGTTCTATCGAACAGGCCAGGCGTATTTTCGACACCAACTTTCTGGGCATAGTCAGGTTGACGCGGGCAGTGATCCCTCATATGCGTCGTCAGGGCAGTGGGCGCATCATTAACATCGGTTCGATACTGGGGATTGTTCCGTTGCCGTATGTGGCACTTTATGCGGCCAGTAAGCATGCGGTCGAAGGATATACGGGGGCACTGGATCATGAACTGCGCACGCAGGGCATCAGAGTTTCCGTCATCGAACCTGCCTATACGAAAACGCAGTTTGAAGCCAATAACTTAGAACCGGATGCCAAGCTTGAAGATTATGACCTGATCCGGGCTAAGCTGGCGAAAGTGGTGAGCAAGGCAATGGCCGAAGCGGAAAGTCCGGAGGTTGTGGCTGATGTGGTTGTTAAAGCGGCTCAGACTTTACATCCGAAGGTACGCTACACGGCGGGAGCGCTGGCAGGAAAATTGAATTTTATTCTCAGATTCGCGCCTGCATCATTCCTGGATAAGGTGGTACGCAAAAGTCTTCAGCTTGATGCGAAAGAATAAAAATGAAATTTTCTCAACTGGCTATTCTGACCTCAGTGTTATTTTTCATCCTGGCCACAGTATGGATGTTTTTCCCGGAACAGCTCTTAACTCAATGGGGAATTGAATCTACGAGTGGTACAGGAGTCGTGAGTCGTCGCTCTGCCGCATTTTTTGCGGGAATAGGGGTGATGTGTTTATTCGCCAGAAATGCAGAGCCGTCACTGACCCGCTACGCGCTGGCCGCCGGTATCAGCACGATATCTATTATTTTAGCCGTAATGGGCATAGTTGAATGGCGCGAAGGACACGTTAACGGGCAGATCCTTTTTGCCGTGTTTATCGAGCTATTCCTGGGGATTGCCTTTTTACTCAGCAACAGATCCGCTAAGAAAAATTTCACTCACAAACGCGACAGGGTAAACGACAAATGAAGACTAAGACGATGAAAGCATTTACATTTAAACACTATGGTAAATCCCCTGAATCAGGATTGGATGACGTCGGTTATCCTGCAATTAATGCTGATGAAATCCTGGTTAAAGTTTACGCGGCTGGTCTGAACCCGATAGATAACATGATCCCAACCGGAATATTTAAGCCGGTTTTGCATTTTAAGCTTCCCGCCACATTGGGCAGCGACTTGTCCGGGGTTGTTGTTGCCGTGGGGAGTCGTGTGACGCGTTTCACTCCAGGTGACGAAATCTTTGCCAGTATTTTCGACAGGGGAACGGGATCTCTTGCCGAATTTGCAGTGGTGCCTGAAAGCGCCGCAGCAATGAAACCCTCAAATCTGGATTTCGTTCAGGCTGCTTCTTTGCCGATGGTGAGCCTTACATCCTGGCAAGCGCTGACAGAGCGGGCTAAGTTGCGGCCTGGTCAGAAGGTTTTCATCCCGGCAGGTTCCGGGGGCATTGGCAGTTTTGCTATCCAACTGGCGAAGCACCTTGGCGCAAAGGTGGGAACGACAACGAGTTCAGGCAACGTCGAGTGGGTGAGTCGTCTTGGCGCAGACGAAGTGGTTGATTATAAGAAACAAGAATTTGAAAAGGTGTTGAGCGGCTACGATATTGTTCTCGGCACTGTAAGAGGCGATTTAATTGAAAAATCCACCCAAATTCTTAAGTCTGGGGGAAAGATTGTTTCTCTCATCGGCCCGTTAGATGCCGCGTTCGCCCAGGCGCGGGGATTAAACTTCCTCCTGCGTTTAGTTTTCGGGCTGATGAGCCGCAAGATTATGCGTCTTACGAAAAAACGGGGCCTGAGCTATTCATTTCTTTTTGTCCGTCCTGATGGCGATCAGCTTACCCAAATTGGCAAACTCATAGAAGCTGAACAACTCAATCCTCTGATCGATAAGGTGTTTCCCTTTGCAGAGGCGAAGGAGGCTCTTGCCTATCTTGCTCAGGGACATGCGAAAGGAAAAGTGGTCGTTAAGATGCAGGAGTGATAGCAACTGAAGTTTAAATCGGTGAAAGAGGATAACCACCAAGAACAATCTCCGCAAGTTTGACCATATATCACAGCTATTAAGTAGCTAGATTGATGGCCGTGAATGTCCGCTTTTCGCTCATAGCTGACAGTCAGGCTTGTTCGTACCTTGCTACAGAACACAACCCGAACGCATTAAACGTATCGAAATTTTTACGAATGGTTCCGAATTAGCAGTTAACTATATGAATTTAAAGACTAGGGAAGTAAGGTAATGGAAGGTGTTTTTTGAGATGATATCAATTGCTTAATAGGACTACCATCACCCCTCGTTACTTGTTATTTCATCCCTATCGCCACTTTGTCGCCATGCTTAAATCGGGCTAATGGGTTGAGTGAATAGCGTCTTGCAGGTGGTCTGCCGCGACGTGAGAGTAGCGCATGGTGACCCGAATATCTGAATGGCCGAGGATGTGTTGCAGCACGATGATATTGCCACCGGCCATCATATCCTTCGAAATCGTCTTTATGACTTTGCATTCTCTCTGCTAAGCTGCTCTGCCGGCTTCATAGCCTAACGTGATATAATCTTATTTTTACGGAAGATTTATGCTGACCAACTCATCCACTCGTCTTAACAAATATATTAGCGAGAGCGGTATCTGTTCTCGTCGTGATGCCGATCGTTATATTGAACAAGGACATGTTTTTATTAATGGCAAACGGGCCGCTGTTGGCGATCAAGTATATGGCGGGGATGTAGTCAAAGTTAACGGTCAGCTTATCGAACCGCGTGACGAAAACGACTTGGTGCTGATCGCACTGAATAAACCGGTTGGCATCATAAGCACCACCGAAGAGGGGGAAAACGATAACATCGTTGATTTCGTTAATCACAGTAAACGAGTCTTCCCTATCGGACGTTTGGACAAAGACTCGCAGGGGTTGATTTTTTTGACGAATCACGGTGATTTGGTTAACAAAATCCTGCGCGCCGGGAACGACCACGAAAAAGAGTACGTGGTTACGGTCAACAAACCGGTGACTGACGAGTTTATTCTCGGTCTGGGTGCTGGTGTACCGATGATGGGAACCGTGACCAAAAAATGCAAAGTGAATAAAGTCGCGACCTTTGTATTTAATATCACGCTGGTGCAAGGGCTTAACCGTCAAATTCGCCGTATGTGTAAACATTTTGGCTATGAAGTCACCAAGCTTGAGCGCACTCGTATCATGAACGTCACCCTGAAAGGACTGCCAATGGGTGAGTGGCGAGATTTGACTGATGATGAGCTAATCGAGTTATTTAAGCTGATTGAAAACTCATCATCTGACGAAAAACCGGTGAAAAAAGCCAAGGCTAAGCCCGTGGCAGATAAAAAACCGAGTGTTAGTGGGGCGAAAAAGGCCGAAAAACCCGATGGTAACTCAGCTTCCCGCAAGCGCTTTACCCAACCCGGACGTAAGAAGAAAGGGCGCTAAGCTCACATAATTATCATCGGTCTCAGTACTCAAGCATATAAACTCGGCAATAGCCGAGTTTATATTGATGAAACACCCGGTGTGAAACCAATCATCAGTCTTTTTCCTCATGTCCTGTCAAACCTGACGCTATGGCCTGAGTACGGCATTAGTTCCCAATATTTAATATAGAGCATACTTTCTTGCTCGTATTGACGTCACAATAATAGTAGGTAGACTGGTATACCTATAATTATCCAAAGCAGGAAGAAATTGGCCATGTCCTCACGCGAATTATCAGAAAGTGCCCGAGATCGGCTGCTGAGTGCTGCAAGGGTGTTGTTCTATAACGATGGCATTGCGGCAACGGGTATTGATGCCATTGTTAAAAGGGCTGGTGTTGCCAAGAAAAGTCTCTACAACAACTTTGAGTCCAAAGCAGAACTTGTTGCTACTTACTTACAGATTCGTCATGAAGAGTGGCTCGCACTGTACGCTAATCGTCTGCAACAAACGGCGAGTCCAAAAGAGAGCGTGATGGCTGTTTTTCTTGCTTATGCAGACCATGCTGAATTTGCCTATGAACGTGGATTCAGAGGGTGCGGACTATTGAATGCCGCGGCTGAACTGCCCGCGGGCGCCCCGGGCAGACAGGCAGTGCGCGGGCACAAGGAGCAGGTAGAGTCGATTCTGACTGAACATCTTTGTGTGCTTCTCTCTGGTGATGAACAACGTGCCATACGGATGGCCAGGCACTTTTCATTTTTACTCGAGGGGAGTATGTCTCGCGCAGGCTTGGAAGGGAATGGTGAGTGCGTTCGTCAGGCAATGACAATGGCCGCCGAAATGATGGAGTCGCTATGACTGTCACGCCAAGAGATCGCATGATGGGCAGGGTGGGAGTATTGATTGCGGCCATCTTGTGGGGAACCACAGGAACGGCGGCAACATTTGCTCCTGCGGTTAGTGCTGTTGCCATAGGCGCTGTTGCGATGGGGCTAGGGGGGCTACTCCAGGCGATGATAGCCGCTGGGAGTATCATTAGTTATGTAGATAAACTCCTTCAACAGTGGCGTTTACTGCTGATAGGGGTCATTGCTGTTGCCATCTATCCGCTGGCATTCTATGCCTCTATGCATTTAGCGGGTGTCACTGTCGGGACTGTCATTTCTATTGGTTCTGCCCCTCTGTTATCTGCTCTGATTGAATATGTCTTGGAGGGCGAGCGGTTGACGACTCGCTGGATGTTGGGGGCTGCTCTTGGCATTGCAGGCATGGTGTTGCTTTGTATGGCTGAAAGTGGGGGGCACGGCACTCTGGTTCAGTCACCCAATGTCACGATAGGAGTAATTCTAGGCCTTCTTGCTGGTTTTACTTATGCGCTGTATTCGTGGGCTGCTCGCCGTTTGATGCAGCGAGGACTTCCTTCTCGCACCGCGATGGGGGCGATTTTTGGTCTTGGCGGCATTTTACTAATGCCAGTACTCCTTATGACTGGAGCCCCGCTGCTGGAATCTTGGAGTAATGCGGCAGTGGGTGCCTATATGGCGTTGGTCCCGATGTTTCTTGGCTATATTTGCTATGGATATGGGCTGGCTCGTATAACGGCAAGTATGGCGACGACTATTACCCTCATCGAGCCTGTTATTGCTGCCATATTGGCAGTGATTATCGTGGGAGAAAGACTGCCTATTACGGGGTGGGTGGGGATCGGGCTGGTGGTAGCTTGCCTGATATTTATTACTGTTCCGATAAAATGTGCTCTAATTGTTCGGGTAAGAGAAAACAATAGCCTGTAGTGGCACAATGATGCCTGATCTTGCCCGCTTGCAGCTAGATTTCTCCATTATTGCCACCTTCGCTTCAATTGTTGTTCCGATGGTCAATCGTCCCTCTGTGCTATTGAGGGAAGTTCGCCCAGGCACTTAAGTACGCCACACCCTGTTTATTAACCACAATTTGTGGGGCAATTATCTATTTCAGGATGGTGCACTACGCTCATTCTCGGATAATCCCTATTTATGGGGCGCACTATTCAGTGTGATGTTTGCTTTGTTCATTAACAATATCGTGGTTGTGGTGATATCTAGTATGTTAATATTTTATATCATTGGTTCGGTAGTTTAGTCAGGAAACTAATATCAGCAGTGTGTTTATCAATGGTTTTCTGTGATATTACATTTAACTCAGCAGGCCATTTAACACTTTATTTTGGTGATTAGCATTAATGATTGGCGAATGTGGTTAACGTCACCTTGGTTGTTTTTTTGTTAACTTCCCAATTTCTTACAGATTAAATGTAGGAAATAAAGCACATCCTCTAATATTAAAAATAATATCGGAACAGATGTTCAGCAGATCGAATTAATACAGTGAAACCCTCAATGAGATTGATCGCTGTCAGGCTGGCGGTATACTTCACCGCAAATCAAAACTACATCAGGTCTGCGTTCATGAAGACGAGTAGCTACAGCCATGCATTCGTGGCGTGTTGTATACACATCATCGGTCACGGGCAGTGCCTCGCAAGCATCCATACCGCAGGTGCTAACCAATAAAACAAATCCTATGAGCATATATTCTCCTTATTTATAGGATTTATATGAGTATAGCGCGTTTGCTGAAGAAGTAGTGCTCTCCTTTTCTAAGAAATGGAGTTTACATTTTTTGGTTAAGTATTAGCCAAGTTTAGTTACTGCTACCCCTATCAGAATAATGGCACTGGCGATGAGTCGTAACATCGATGGTTTCTCTTTTAGCATCCAGATTGAGATTATCATGGCGAACAAGACACTGGTTTCACGTAGAGCGGCAACGAGGGCGATTGGCGTGCTTTTCATGGCCCAAATGACAATGCCATAAGCCAGTAATTGCATCGCACCACCAATCACGCCGTGTCGCCAGTGTTGGCGTATTTGACGAAAAACCACATTGCGGTGCATTATCCAAAGTAATGCAAACATGGCTATGCCGTTGCACATAAACAACCAAAAAATATAACTAAGTGGTTCAATGCTGGCGCGGCTACCAGCCCCATCAGATAGGGTGTAACAGGCAGTAAAAGTCGCAGTAATTAAGGCATAGATAATAGCCCTGCCATTGACTTTGTCAGGGCCACGTCGGCCATCAAATGTCATCATGATGACACCGGAGACTAAAATAGCCGCCCCTACTAAGGCTAACGACCTGGGGATTTCCGACAAGATTAACCAAGAGAGCAGAGCACTTAACAGGGGGGCAACGCCACGTGCGATAGGATAGATTTGACCAAACTCGGCTTGTTCATAAGCTTTACTTAGAAACAGGCAATAACCTGTGTGAAAAGCAACCGACAACAGTAACCAAGGAAGCGCGCTCAGCGAGGGTAACGCCACAAAAAAAATACCGAACAGTGAAATCACTCCGGAGAAAATTGCCATCAAAGAGATAGCGACAAAACGATCATTGCCAAATTTAACAAGAGCGTTCCAGCAAGCATGTAACAGTGCCGCGCCCAGCACCGCAAGAAATATTTCACTACTCATTCTATCCCCTTACTTAGGCGTCTCAGTTTACCTTAATTGCATTTATTTTCACGTCTGTAACACGTAAAAATTGTTCCAGCTAGCTGATTCTTAGTGAGGGAAAAGATGAAAAAATGAGCTCAATGTCCCGATTTATTGCAAGAGTAAATATAACTAACTAACAACATCTGTATCATCTTATTTACTTTCTTAAGCAATAAATAAGGGTGGATTACGCCAAGGTGACATTGCTCTGATTAAGTAAATGGGGGTGTTTATTGCATATGATATTCGTTGCTTTTTCCTTATCATTGATAGTAATCGTGTTTCTAATTTTATTTATGATAAAAGGGAATAATTAATTAGGACATATCTTGGATGATCTAAATGGACTAAAAAGAATACCAGTGGATATAATTAAACGGCAATAAATTATTATCAAAAACAGGGTCTGGCTATTATTAGCCAGAGTCTACATTCATTTTATTCTGGGGTGTCTATTTTGTTAAAAAAAAGTGTTTTCCTATTATTTGCTATGGTCGTTGTTCTTGCCGGTTGTTCTGAACCTGAACCAACAGGCACTAAAGTTTTTGGTGGCAAAGCTTACATTGAGATGCCAGCTGAATTCACTTTAATGTCTAAAGAAATGCTGGCAACTAAATACCCTCAGCAGAATGCACCACAAGAAGCCTATTCCGTTGAACAGGGCAGTGTGTCCTTCGCATTCAGCGATAGCAATAGTGCCATACCCGATGGCAAGCTCGCTGAAGTTGTTAATATGATGAAGAAACAATTTGCGCCATTCAAGCCGACTCTGGAAGAGAAGGATGTTGATGGGCGTAAAGCTTATATCATCACTATGGATACCCCGGCTGCTGATGGAACCATCAAGAATGTGATGTTGCTCACTACGATTGATGGGAAACTAGTTATTGCTACGTTTAACACGACTGAAGCTTTAGCTGACAAATATATGGATGTTGGCAAGAATGCACTGCTTTCTTTAAAGTTTAAGAAGTGACCATTATTAGTTAATTCAGTTATTTTAAGTCTAAAAAAATAGATAAAAAGTAATAAAGGTTGCCTGATTAAGAGGGCAACCTTTCTCATTGCTAAAGCAACGTTGTTGAGCGCTAGTGGGGAAGACGGTACGCCGAACACTTCCTAAAACAGCTATAAATTGGCATCATAGAGCTATGTTGTTTTTTTAGGATGAGTAATGAAACAGTTCCCTTTTGATAAACGTTATGAGATTGAAGATGCCAGTGGTGTTGTTGAGTACTACATTGATGGTGATGAGTATATTCGCCGCCAGGATGGCGTACCGGGCTATCGAATCACAGGTTATGAAGTGTATGAACATGATGCAGAGGCTAAACTCGCTGGTTTTCTCGAAGGGAAGCATATAACAACCCCGGATGCGGATATTCTGCTGACAATTTTAGATGACCAACAACCTGCGGATTAGATTTCATTACTTTGGCTTTCGTCTGTGCAATGTTGCT
This sequence comes from Yersinia sp. 2541 StPb PI, assembly GCF_052217145.1. Lineage (NCBI taxonomy): Bacteria > Pseudomonadati > Pseudomonadota > Gammaproteobacteria > Enterobacterales > Yersiniaceae > Yersinia > Yersinia sp. 2541 StPb PI. The sequence goes on from NZ_JAZGQB010000001.1 coordinate 2,005,062, forward strand.
ATATAAAGATCATCTGCGGTTTTTGAAACAGAAAATAGGGCGTTATTAGCGATAATATTTTTTTGCAGAAGCTGCTATTCAATCTGGCTAAAACCGATTAACGTCAATCTACTTAGTGATAATCAGTCGGGGTTTCGATGAGCCAGCAAACTATTACGTTGTATACCGATTCAGATTTTTTTAGTCCTTATGTGATGTCGGTATTCGTATCATTGACAGAAAAAGCACTGCCTTTCTCATTAAGCGTCATTAATTTGTCTGCTGGGGAGAATCTGCAACAGGCTTATGCCCGTCTGTCGGCGACACGTCGGGTGCCGACACTGGTTATCGATGATTTTCAACTCTCTGAGTCTTCAGCTATTGCTGAATATTTGGACGAGCGTTTCCCGGCGCCAGATTACGCTCGGCTGTATCCGCAAGATAGGCAAGAGCGTGCCAGAGCGCGTGAAATACAGGCATGGCTGCGCAGTGATTTTATGCCGGTCCGCACTGAACGGCCAACTGAAGTGGTCTTTGCTGGGTTAAGGCTGCCTCCTTTGTCTGATAGCGCGCAACAAGCGGCGAAGAAACTTATTTCTGGGTTGGAGCGTTTGCTGTCGGATGGCAGAAGATATTTATTCAGTGAATGGTGTATCGCAGATACTGATTTGGCACTGATGCTTAACCGGTTAGTTCTTAATGGCGACAACTTACCTGAGTATCTTCGTCAGTATGCAAATTACCAATGGCAGCGGCCTTCTGTGCAGCAATGGCGAGCATTATCGCAGAAATAGAGGTAAGAAAAATTGAGGGTGGGGCAATCCTTCACCTTGTACCAAAGTAGGATTAGCTTCGATAGAATGAAAAACGTTATTGAGTTTGAAACTGAGCGTTTACAGCTACGGCAGTGGCTCCCGTCAGACCGGGCACCTTTTGCAGCGCTTAACGCAGATCCTCGCGTTATGGCATTTTTCCCAGCCCCTCTAACACGTGAAGCAAGCGATATGATGGCTTCACGTTGTCAATTATTGATAGCACAGTGTGGCTGGGGGTTGTGGGCTGTTGAGCTGAAAGCTAGCGGGCAGTTTGTCGGCGCATTGGGGTTACATATTCCTACCGTTAAATTACCTTTTTCACCTTGTGTCGAGATAGGCTGGCGTTTTGCTTTTCCATTTTGGGGGCAAGGGCTGGCAACGGAAGCTGCATTGGCAGTATTGACGGTAGGTTTCGATCAATTAAAACTGGCTGAAATTGTTTCATTTACTGCTTTAATTAACCTGCGTTCACAAGCATTGATGGAACGAATCGGCATGGTGCGCGCGCCAGACCATTTTCCCCATCCAATTGTCAGCCCTGACAGTAAGTTAAGCCAACACTGTTGGTATCATCTTTCTCATCAACAATGGCATAACAGACAGGATGATTTTGTGAGACTATCATCAAATTAGTCTACGTTTAGTCAGTAATATTTGGCCGCATCTGCTAGGACATATAATGATAATAAGCTGGAAATTAGTTCGTTCCATGGCGTTGCTAACCGGAGTTTCTCTATTGGTGGCCTGTAGCCAATTACCTAGAAATCCAGTGCCAGTGGAGTTAATGCCAGCGGCCGAAATCCCTGGAATGCCGGATATCCGTGCCGGGGCAGGGCACATTAGCCCGATATTTGAAGCGGATTTACTGCAATCTTATAAAGATGAATCGAAAGAGATGTTCCGAGCCGCGGATGGAACATTGGTTTATCCCCATCTGGCATTATCTGGTGGTGGCCCAAATGGCGCCTTCGGTGCTGGTTTTTTGAACGGCTGGACGAAAACAGGTAAGCGCCCCGTGTTTAAGGTGGTCAGTGGGGTTTCCACTGGCGCGTTGATCGCACCTTTCGCCTTTTTAGGGAGTGATCACGACCAGGCATTACATGACTTTTATACCACCACCACCACCCGTGATATTTTCCATCTGGATAATCTATTATTTCGCCTCTTTTTCCGCGAATCATTAGCGGATACCAGCCCGTTGTCTAAATTGATTGATGGGCATATTACTCCTGAGTTAATGAGTGAAATCGCCCAGGCACATCGGCATGGTCGGCGGTTGTATATGGGTACGGTGGATCTCGATTCGCAAAGATTTATTGTCTGGAACATGGGGCTGATTGCGATGAAAGGGACTCCTGAAGCTTTAATGCTATTTCGTAAGGTGATGCTGGCTTCCTCTTCAGTCCCTGTCGCGTTCTCACCGGTATTTTTTGATGTGGTGGCTCAGGGTAAGCATTACGATGAAATGCATGTTGACGGCGGTGTGGCGGCGCGGGTCTTCTATAATGGTGGTGTGTACAGTTCAAAAGTCGTACGTACCAGAGCGGGCCTGGCAGACAGTAAAGAAGATATTTATATCATCCATAATGGACAGCTTGGCCCACAACCAGAACCGACCCCACGGTTGGTGCGTAATATCGCTATGCGTACTCTTGACTCAACCAGCAAAGCGGCATTGGTCGGGGATTTGTATCGTATTTATGCATTCTCTTTGGCTGAAAATTCAGGATTCCACTGGATAACGATTCCATCAAATGTTGATACCAATGGCGCAGAGATTTTTGATCCCATCAAGATGGAGCGTTTGTATCAGGCGGGTTATGCAGAGGCGTTACAGGGGCCAAAATGGTCACTACGGCCACCAGGTACCATTGAGATGAACTCCTTACTACAAGATGCTGCTGCCATGCACAGTAACTAGAGGGGGCGCTTTGGCGTTGATGCCATTGTCAGGCTGGTACTTGGGTTACATTAGGTCAAGCAGTGGGAGTGAGCCATCAATAAGCGCCGCGGTGATATAGATAATAAATAGTGAATAGAGAAAGAAATTGCTGATCATTCGGCACCTCAATTACTCACACAGATAAGGTCTTTGTCATGACAAAGCCACTACAATATAGCATGTGAGCTGACTAAAAAACGCACTGATAGTGAATAAATAATGAATCTGCTGGGGTGGATTTAGAATGATGAATGCTTTTCAAGCAAGTTCTGGGCGCGTAGTAGGGTTTTAGAGTGACTGAACAATGAGGTTAGGACCAGATCTTGCCTGTCAGTCTTGGTTGAATATGCTGTAATATCAAAACGTTATCTTCAATTGAAAACAATTTAAGCAGCATATGATCAGAGAGAGTGTAATTGTGCTACACTATGCGACCGATAATCAAGGATAAAACATGAAAAAAGTCTCAATCATTGCTCAGTGCTTAATAAACGCTAAGAGTTTCAGTGAGATGTCCGAAGCTGAATCCTCGATAAAAAAAGTTTTCAACGATAGTTACGCAGAACATTCTTTTGATGAATGGAATACCGACGTTTCTACGTTGAGTGCTAACCGTGTTATCAGTTTGGTTGCTGGTGCTTCCAAGGTTCGGGTCAGAGGGTTGATCCAAGAATTATGGAATCACTGACCCCAGACCAAAGGTTTCCAATAACCCGTCTACCACATCACTACGCCAAGCATGCAAGTCATGCTGCGTGGTGAATGATTTCCCCGTACTTTCCATTTTCCGCTTGTTTTTTTCCCGTTGTCTCCTGCAAAACCGGCTATTTTCGTGAACAAAAATCTGGCCCGGTACAGATAATCTGAGTAAACGCTGACCACTCCACGGTTTATTGCCGTTGGTTAACGTAATCTAACGAGGTTGTACAACTGAGAGGCGAGCATATGTCATTTCTTGATAGCGTCAAAAGATTGGTTAGCAGTGTAAAAGTGAAGATCAAGTGCCCAGATTGTGGCGCAGTCTCTGAGCAGAGCTCAGAAAAAGTGCACAAAAATACGGCCTTGGTTTGCCCAAAGTGTGGTTGCTTATTTTTACCTAAAGACAAACGCTAGCGGTAGTCATATCAGCCAAAAATCATCGACGCCCACCGCAGCAGCATTAATGCGCCACAGATACAGAGTAACACCACAAACATTTTCCAATGTTTCGTATGCAAGCGTTTGGTCACCATAGGGTCCTTATTCAATTTAGTATTATGTCTGACGGGGTCAGCTCTGCGGAATTCATTTGTTTACTGCGACGCTGGTTACTTTAGGTATAGTAGCGAAAATTTATGCTGATGCGAGAGTTAGTCAGTTCGTACCAGTTAAGATAAAGTGTAATATGCGCTGCATCAATAAGATGACGAATAGGAATAATGAAACTATGGCTACAGTCCCACAAAAATATCAAGATGCCGAGCGTTGGGCATTTGGTGATACTGAACAAGTGGCAGATGATGTATTGGCATTAGTACTGAACGGTACGAAAACAGCGACCTGTGCGGCATTGGATGAAGATGGCGTGCCGCAGGCGGGGGATATCTTTGTTGTGGTCAGTGGCCGCAATGAACCGGTTTGTGCGATAGAGTTGACCGACGTAGAATTGAAAACGTTTGATCAGGTTGATGAAGCCCATGCTGTCGCTGAAGGTGAGGGCGATCGAACGCTGACGTTTTGGCGTAAAACGCAACAGCGCTTTTTTGAGGAGTACGAGATGTTCTCCCCAGAAATGATGCTGATTTGTATGCAGTTCAAAGTATTGGAAAAATTCTGATAGCTGGCTTCTAGTGGTCAGTAATTTGATTGATTTTGCACTACAGATATTATCGAGTCGCAACAGAAGAAACCGTCACTCATAAATTGTAGCTATGGGTTGACGGATCTTCTTATTGCAACAATCACGTTACCCTCATTACCCAAGCATCCTGATGTCGATCGTAATGTTGCTTAAAAAGCAACCGGTCTTTCCCATCTAACGTTGCGGGAATGCTGGTATGTTCATCCCACCCATCTAGCTGCATGCACAATTCAGGATCCGATTTACAGGGGATACTGAGGGTGTTTTCGCCTTTTGTCAGTGGTGCAGATAACTCTGCGTCATCAACTTCAAAATCTCTGATTTTTACTAGAGTTTTTCCCATAAAGACTCCTTACCTACCAAGTGGTATGAGGTATGACCAGATTGGTCGCCTTATTGAGAATAGCTGAGTCAGAAAAAAGTGCCAGAGGCCGCATCTAAAAAATACCGCCTCGGCGTAAATTCTATCCGCATCGAATCTGATGGGTGTTAATTATTTAATACCGAGTATGTTTAGTCAGAGTAGCCTAATGGCTGCATTCGCAGGGGAGTTCAGCCAAATTAAATTGGTTACGGCCATTCTTTTTCGAGTAATAAAGTGCTTGATCTGCCGCGAGCATTAAATCCGCTTGATCTGTAATACCACTATGCTGATGGGCTTGATAAACAGTGACACCAAGGCTGATGGTGACTTTACGGAATTTACTGTCATTGTGTTTAATTCCCATAGCACGGATAGATTGCAATATATGCTCGGCCACCAGGCTGGCGCCCTGTTGATCGGTATCTGGCAGAATAGCAGCAAACTCTTCTCCACCATAGCGAGCAACAATATCGGTGCTGCGTTTTAGTGATTTGCGTAATGCCCTGGCGACCAACCGTAAGCAGGCATCACCAGAGATATGACCATAGCAGTCATTGAAGTTCTTAAAGTAATCAATATCAATCATTAAAACTGCTAGCGGAGAGTCTGAGCGTTTTGCCCGCATAAATTCATGGGCCAGCACTTTTTTGAACGCCCGGCGATTAGGCAATTTAGTCAGTGAGTCTGTTCTGGCCTGAATTTCCAGACGTCGATTTGCTTTAACCAGCTTAAGTTCCAGCAATTTTCGTTCATGGATATCTTCTGCGGTTCCATACCAACACAACACATCGCCATTGTCATCTACGCTGGGAACTGCTCGGATTCGCATCCAGTTCCATCCCTTTTCAACATGACAAAAGCGGATTTCAACATCCAGTGGCTGCTGTGTTTGTAAGGAGTGTTCCCAACTGATTAAGGTGGGGTGGCGATCATCTAAATGGATGGTACGCAGCCATTTATCTGCCAGCGCCTCTTCGCGGGTTAATCCCGTAATTTTTTCAAAGCGAGAACTGACATCGGTAATCATGCCATCCGGGGATGCAGTCCAGGGAATTTGCGGATTCAGCTCCACCATATTGCGGTAATGCTGTTTACTGCTGCGCAGCTTTTCTTCCATCTCTTTTAATGACGTAATATCGATCATCGCGACGGACAGCCCACTCACTTGACCACTGGGATATCTGGCGGCATTTATCCGCATAAAGAACACCCGTGCTTTATCCGGCATCTGAAACTCAGCATCGGGGATACTGTCATTGCAATAGGCTTTCAGCAGAGCACTCTGCAAAATAGGAATAATGCCAGGTAGGAAGTCTGCAATTTTGCGCCCATTAATCTCTACTGTATTTTTACCCAGAAGTTCAGCCAGATAATCATTTACAGTAACATAGCGCAGGGTTGTATCGATAAAGCACAGACCAGCCGGAGCACTGGAATAAATCGATTCCAACTCAAATAAGCGTTTACCCGCATCATAAGGTAAATTGCTCAGGTTTCGATCAATTCCTCGATAACCTTTGAATTCGCCGTTATCATCGAACAGTGGGATACCACTGGTTTCAACTAAGACTTCGCTGCCATCAGCGCGAATATTACGGTTTTGCAAACCGGCAAAAGGGATACGTGCAGCCGCAATCTCTGCAAATATCTTTCCTACCCGGCTGGCTTCATCCTGAGGCATAAAGTCAAACGGCGTTTTACCGACCACCTCATGGGGTAGGCGACCAAGAAGCTCAATGGATTTTGCAGATGAAAACGTATAACGGCCGGAAGCATCAACTTCCCAGATCCAGTCTGAATTATTCTCGATGATGTCCCGTAAGCTGTTCATTTCTTTTAACAGACCAATGTCAGCTGATTCTTCCCGATTATCGTAGTCAGTCATGATGTCCACTCCTGTTTAATCTCGGCTTTCCTTAGATAGAAATATGTCGGCTATTATTTAAGCCCGCAGATTGTATAACAGGGACAGATTTAGTACAGTCCAATCGGATTTTTCTTATAAATAAACAATAACTAAAAATTTCAATCATAAAAAAATAAAAGGTTAAAAGACCAATAGTGCATAAAACACAACGAGTTAATGGCTTCTCCTCCTCTGTATTCCGGCACCACACTAGTATTCCAGCACTACACTGACATTGTCCTGATAGGTGCCAACGGTTCTTTGCGTTTGTTGTGCATTGATCATCGCTTTATAAGGGATCTGTTGAGCTGAGCCTGTCGCGGTATCTGATCTTTTGTTGGTTATATTCCAGGGAATCGACCCCGAGCCCTGATACAGTTGATACTGTAAATAGTCGGTAGGGGGGGCAGGTATAACACTCCCTGGGAGTAATTTCATTTGGGGCCAAGGGGCAGAGAAATTATCGCCATTTGTTATGTAGGTAGTGAAGGTGGCGTTCTTGGTACAGGTAGCGGTGATAAATTGATTTACAGGAATAAATTGTGACATTAACGCGTAGCTACCAAAATCGACATTGGGCGCGGCGTTTATGACACAATCGTTGTTGACCACCAATGTGACAGTGACTGTTGATGAAGCCGTTCCTTTGAATGTGCCACCGATACAGACGCCAATAACGGCAGAGCATAAATCATAATTCCAGTTCAAAGAGATAGTATCGGTATAAGTGCCGGCACTGATATTGACGTTAATGGCATTATTACTGCCAGTACGGATATAGATAGGTAAATTGGCTTTTATTTTCCCCAGCACGATGGTGAGTAAATTGCTGTTAGCATAGTTAATATTCCCCCCGACTATAATGGGATTGTTGTAGCCTGGGTCAGAATAGATTGAATAAGGAATTAAGTCGCCGGCGGCATTCTTAAGATTAAGATTATTAGCAGTGCTGGTGATGGTGCTGTTCAATACGGGAGTGGATAATACGCTCAGCGCTGTTCCATCACAGCCAAGTGCCGTTATACCACTGGCACTTTCGGGGAGGGTATTGACATTAAACGATGAATTTTGTGGCAGCTTTACTTCTGCGGCAGCAAAAGTGCACGCGGTGGCACTGCTGACAGACAATAGCCACAGTACAGACAGAACCAACCAATAAGGTAGCCTGTATGGCCGAGGTATCTTGCTGGTAATTCGCGTCGTGAGCGATATCATTAGCTGCTCCTTAAATAAAGTTGCCGATAGCCAGGTACGGAAATTATTGGCATATGGCTGTACCAGCATCTTGTATCCCTTTAGTATTTTTCAATTGGAATTGGCTGTAGCAGCGGGTGCCATTATCAGCCCGCACTATGGTGAGTTTATTCAACTGGGTGGCTTGCTCAATATAAGCCATACCATCCCAACCGACATAACCGCTAGGTGTGTCGCCCGTGGTATATATCGCGCTGCCTTTCGGTAAGTCTTGACCGGATTTATCGGTAAGTCTGATATTTGCGGCGGTAATCTGTGTTATGGGGAAATCAATTAAATAGCCACTGCGTTCGCTGATCGCTAAATTTCGCTCTACTGTTGGCAATATGACATCGGCAGGTAAATTCATGGGGTCAATCTGGAATTTGGCCTGATAATATGAAGAAACTGTCGGAATCAAGATATATCCGTTGTTGTTCGTAGTACCAATCAGTTGGTTTTCGTAACTGACCGGAATATTGCTAAAACCATTGGTTGATACCAAGGCAAATGCATCGTTAATCATATTACTGGCATAAACGCCGCCATTCATCATAACCAGCGAGCCACTTAATTCACCCCAACTATTATAGTTATCACTATTGCCATAAACACCGGCGCGACTTTCCATTATCCGAGTGCGCCAAATAACATCTGCTTGTTGGTAACTGCTATTTTCACTGTTGCCGTTGGCATAAGCGAGATTCCAACCCAGTCCGCCATTAGAAGGAGCTGCCCGGCTATAATTCACGCGTTGGGACCACTGGTTATCAACATCACGGCTGGTGCTGGCGCTGGCTGATCCCCATTCACCCAGCGGGATACTCCAGATCAGTTGTGCGTTGTAACCTTTGGTCCCCAACTCACGATTGAGGGAGAGGTAAATACTGGTATTACGGAATATTGAGGTGCTATAGCTGATATTGACCAACCGGGTTCGCTCACCGAGCGCATCCCTGACATCGAAATAACCAGATCCAAGTGTCCCTAAGTTTCCAAGGCTGATACTGCCGGTTATCTGGTCGGTACGTCGGCTCAGACGAAAGTCGCTTTTGTAATTAGCCAGATCGCCATAATTATCGCTGCGGCTAATGCGCTGAGCATTCAGATTAAAGTAGGAATTACTGTAGGTATAACCTAATGAACGCTGGTTACCGATACCACCACGGGTATTAATGGCAACCTGTGAGGTATTAATGGTTGAATTGTTGATATCAGTGGCTGGTTGACTGATGACATCACTAAATGCATCGGCAGAGGTACTACTCATGCTGTAGGCACCATTCAGTACCCCAAATAGGCCCAGTCGAAATCCGGCTCCGCCACCTACCACATTCATGCCTTTGGCAGCATCCCCTCGGCCTTCTAGTGTCAACCAAGACGTTGTGCCATAACGAACCACGCCACTGGCGACAGGATCAGCATAATCGGCAGAACGGATGGCATAATTGCGGCGTAAAGCACCGGCTGACAGGCTAAAATCCCACATGCCGGGTTTTAGCAGTGAACTGGCAACATAAAATGGCACTGAGGTGCTGATTTGTCTACCGAGGGCATCGGTTGTAATAATAGTCGCTTGGCCAGCACCATTAATACGAGGGGCATTATCGATAACAAAAGGGCCGGGGTTAATATTGGCTGATTGTGTTCTGAAGTTATCAATATACAGTTCGACAGTGCTAGGTACCGCAGCTTGACCGGCAAATTGCGGCATCGGATAGGTAATAAGGTCGGGGCGAATAGCAAAATTACGCGCGATTTGAACACCACCCAGGCGCACCGCGCTACTCCAGGGCAAGGCTCCAGTGATCAGGTCACCTGCGGTATAACGTAGCAGGTTTTTTTCATCATTCCTCTGCCATTGGGTATCAAACCGAATATAGCCGTTATTATCCGTGTCGCCGTTATTACCTGAAAAGTTAGTACGATAAACGCCGGTATTACTGATTAAACCAAAACGGTCAAAAATACGTTGCTCGCTCCAGGCTGAGGCATTACCTGACTGTGGGTTACCACTGTTCTGGCTGACATAAAAATCATAATTTAATAAAAATCCCAGGCTACTTTGTGCAAGATTAAAATCATCGGTTGCGGCAGAGTTAATTTGCTGTTTCGGTAACCACTCGCTGGGAACATCAATTAATAGCCGTTGGTTTTCTCCATCATATTTCACGGCCACCTTATCCATCTTATCAACCGCAACCTCAGCACTAGAGGGTAATCCGATGGTTTTTAACTGTGCTGGTGAAAGATAGTAATGTCCCCCGCGATAGATGACTGGCACAGCATCACCAAAGTTACGGTCATTGACCACTAACTCAAGATATAAGGTACTGTCGGGCATTGCTGCCATAGGTGGCGGCAGATTATCCCCCCAAACTTCCCAGGGGATGAGTGGAGGCAACAACACTGAGCCATACATCAATATTAATAATGGTGACAGCTTGAATCTGATAGTCATTCCCAACCCTAGGTTATTATTAAACACACCTTATCTGCTGTATGCGAACACCTTATTGGTGTGGGATGACTATGGGTTTGGTGCTGTTATTGATAATGGCGCTTAATTCTCCTGTTCTGGCTGTTGGGCTGAGCGGGAAACTCATTTTTGCGCCGGCTAACACATAACCGAGTAAACCTTTATTAATGTCTTTCTCTTGCAGGGTCACCCGCGAAATCCGTGCATGAACAGCGCCCTGATTAGTGATATTCAACCATTGTTTCTCGCCTTGTGAATGCACGCTATAACTGAGTTTCGTCGGCATAACACCGGGGGCTGGCGTGGTATCAGATGCCGCCAGCACACCACTGCCGTAAACAAACAAGGGAACGGAATAGCGCATTTGGAATTTCAGCCCTAACTGAGTGGCAGCGGGGGCGGTTTTATCGTTTGGGTCCTTATAAGGTATTTCATCAATTAATATGCGGTAGGCTTGTTCTTGCCCAGCGGGAACGGGGGCGTTTTTGACTAAACGAATCAGTTGACGCTTACCGGGTTGAATAGTTGCAACCGGTGGGCTGGCGATGATTCTTGATTGCGGGGTGTAATCGTCTTGGGTGTTGACCTGCTGCCAACCTAATACCCGAATCTGCATATAGATAGGCTGACTATCTTTATTTTCCAACCACAATGCAGTGGCTTTATCATTGTCTGAAATTATCGGGTCAATGGGCCAGATCAGAACGGAGGCCGCAGCATACAGTTGGCTACTGGTCAGTGTGGCCGAAAGCAATATTACCCGAGATAGTAGGTTAAATGGCGTCATAGTGAAATCTCCTGCGGCATCGTGCCAGTAATCAATAAGTAACTGTAACTAATAAAGTATCTGTGTAGACGCCAGCGCTGGGTTGCATACTACTGGCAAACAGTTGTGCATATAAAATGACTTGTTGCAGGGTGCCATCGGTGGTCACTAAACGTGTCGATCCCCCATTGGCACCATCCCCCCAGATCTGTGTTCGGGCAGGGTTTTGATATATTTGATACAGCAAATATTCGCCCGTTGTGCTGTTGAGTAAGCGCCTGCCGGCAGAAATGTTACCTGAGGTATTGGCCCCGGAATTAAGCGCCAGTGTGACCGTGGGATTACCACTGCACTGGAGGACGATACTGCCTGAGTTGAGTCCAGATATTGCGTTAGTGGCGTTTGCCAATGAAGAGACGGTGCCGAAATCCAATGTGCCAAAGTTGCTGGTATCGGTGGCTCCGCCCCCAAGGCTACAGCCGGTTTGCACTATTGCATTGACAGTGAAACTTTTAGATACCGGTGAGGTGGCAGCATGGGTAACGGCTATGCTGAGTACTAAAATAAGTAGGGCGCGGGTGAGGTTATACTGAGATAAAGCATATTTCATTGTCAGCATCCTCCATAATATTTACCAATTCACCGTGACCTGAACGGTGTCGGTATAAGTCCCTACCGCCGGGGTCGGTTGGGCAAAAACCAGACCATAAACAGGAATGACCACCACTGATCCGCTAGCAATCTGGGAAATGCCAGTCAGGTTATCCCAAACTTTGCTATGTGCCGCATCGGTATACAGGTTGTAATTAACATGCTGGCCTGACGGGCCGCCGGCCAAATAACGGCTGGCAGTGCTACCACTCTGCCCGCCATTGAGTAGCACATTAAAACTGGTCCCCTTACTGCATTGGACGGAAATGGCACCGTTATTTCCCTGACCGGCGACGGCAATCGGAGTAGTTAACGCCACCACAGTGCCGAAATTCAGGGTACCAAAACTGGTTGCGCCATTAACAATGGTGCCCGCAGTACAAGTGGGCAATAGCGTGGCACGGACGGTGATATTGGCATTTTTCGTTATAGCCCCAACGGGAAAAAGTGGCAGCAGTAACAAGCTGCAAGTGGCGGCCAGAGCAAACAAGCGGCCTGCCATTACCAGGTAACAGTGACGGTAACAGTATCGAGATAGGTGCCGACACTGGGTGTCGCTTGAACAGGGACGCGGGCATAAATAGTCAGTGGGATCGCGGTGGCCAACCCAGTGCCCGTTCCATCAACCGTGCCGGATACTGGCGTCGCATTCCATGGCTGAAGAAAACCGTTGTCTCTGTAAAGGTTATAATTGACGAATTCTGATGTTCCGCCAGCCAGTCGGCGTTGCCCAGAGTTGTCATGCAGCCCATTATCTATTGCGATGGAATAAGCGGTATTATTGCTGCAATGCAATTTAAGTGAATCGTTGGTCGTGCCACTGAATGTCACGCTAAGAGGTGCGGTTAGGTCGCTCACTGTGCCGAAATTTACAGTGCCCAGATTACTTAAGTTGCCACTCCCGAGACCATTATCGATGTAACAACCGGCGATGATGTTGAGTGTTGCGTTTAGTGTTCCACTGGCGGTACCTGCACCTTGCACTGGCGCTGTCTGTAGTACCATCACCGCACCTAAAATAAGTAAAATTTTCTTCATTATTGCTTCCTTAATCATCTAATTTGCAGCCAGGTAAGCGAGAACAGAGTTGCGCCAATAACGTAGCGAAACTAATGTTTATGTAACAAATCATTAAAAATTTAGATATTTAATTAATAGCAGCAAGATTTAGAAAGTGTTTAAAATTAATTAAAAAATCTTTATCCATCTCATTTACATCATTTATTCCTATTTGTACTGGCAAAAATTTAAAAATGGGTTAGCTATTTTATTCAAGATAAATTGATGTTTTTATATCGGGGGTTTACTGGCATGAATCCATTCAGCCAAATAAGGATATGCTGAGATCCATATCAAAGATCCTGGCTATTGATTAGATTTATTTTTTGAATATATTGCAGAAATAGCTAAAGCAGTACCGCCCAATAGGGCGGCTATGCGGTAAGTAAACTGCATTCCCTGGGTGATATGATCCACGGTTGCTAATTGAATGTTTTGCTGGGCGCAGGCAAAGGCGAAAATAGCCCCCATGACAGCGGCGCCAGTAATCAGCCCGAGATTGCGCGAAAGATTCAGCAGGCCGGATGCAATGCCTCGTTGTTGCGCGCCAACAGATTTAATCACCAGCGTATTATTCGCAGCCTGGAAAATAGCATAGCCAGCTGTAATCAGGCAGACCGGCAAAATATAGCCGGGCAGGCCGGCAATTGGCCCGATCATCGACAGTGCAATTGCCCCGGTAGTGATCGCCGTTAATCCTGTAATCACCATCATTTGAGCACCGAATCTGTCGACCAGATAACCCGCAGGAACCCCGATGAGTGCCGCGACTATCGGGCCGGCGGACATCGACAATCCAACCCATGGTGTACTCATGGCAAAAGCCCGTGAAAGATAGAATGGCCCAACGACTAAGGTTGCCATCATGATAGTGGTGACCAATGCACTGACTATCAATGCACTACGCAGTTGTGAGTGGCGCCACATAGCGGTTTGAATTAATGGGTATGGGGTGTTCTTTTCCGCCCAGATGAATAATCCGATGCCGATTACCGCAGCGAGTAATAACACTAAATTAAGTGTGCCGAAGGTGCCATGGCCCAGCGTCATGGCAAGGGCATACAGTGCCAGAGTCAGGCCCAGCAATAGCATCCCAAGAGGATCAAAACCACCATGGGCCTGTTGTAATTCGTTGTTAGTGCTAGGGAATGAGTCGGAGATGGGTAAATAGCGTGATAGCAAAAATAGGGCTAATAACCCAAAAGGGATGTTAATCAGGAACATCGCTGGCCAACCGAATCCGCTGATTAACATGCCGCCCACTGATGGCCCAAGTGCCGTGCCGATAGCCGAGATGCTGCCGAGCATGCCCATCGCCCGCCCGATTTTTTCTTTGCTAATCGCCTCACCGACCAGCGCCAGAGTCAGTGTCATCATGGTGGCGGCCCCTAATCCCTGTAACACACGGGCAGCAATTAACACTCCGATGTCAGGGGCTAACGCGCAACCCAGAGAGGCCACTGTGAATAAACCAATCCCCGCATTCAACAATCGGCGTTTGTTAGTGATATCCCCCAAACGGCCAATGCTGATGGCCGAGGTGGTAATCGCCAGTAAATAGGCTAAAACGACCCACTGCGCCGCTTGAAAAGAGGCACTGAAAGTGAGTGTTAACGTGGGTAAGCCCACATTGGCGATACTGGTTGCTAATGAAGAAAGCAGCATCGGCAGGGAGAGGCTGATAACTATTCTGCTTAGCGCACTGTTGGCGATGATGTCACTATTGATGTTTTCGGTATTGATTTTCATTAATAGATTAACTCCTGAATGACCTGTTCAGGAGAGACTAGGGCATTACATCATAAGGCGGAAGGCGCATGGAATGCAGTTTATCCATGCATAAAACGCCATGTCAGCATGAGGTTGTGCTAGAGTCAGTACATGACAAAACCTGATCTCAATTTATTAATCACACTCAATGTTCTGCTGGCCGAGGGGAGCGTAGCGCGTGCTGCCCAGCGATTAGGGCTTAGCCCATCGGCGATGAGCCGGGCGTTGGCAAGATTGCGTAAAACAACCGGTGATCCCTTGCTGGTCAGGGCAGGGCGCGCCTTGGTACCGACACCAAGAGCACTTGAACTGCGTGAACAGGTCAGCCAATTAGTACAAGAAGCCACATCGGCGCTGCGGCCTGCGGCAAAACTGGACCTGGCACAGTTGATGCGTACCTTCACTTTGCGTACCAGCGATGGCTTTGTCGAAAACTTTGGCGGCGCATTGCTGACTCGGATTCATCAACAAGCCCCCAATGTGCAACTGCATTTCATGCAAAAATTGAATAAAGACAGCGCATTGTTACGTGATGGCATGGTGGATCTGGAAACGGGTGTTGTGGGTTTGGCTGCCAGCCCTGAATTACGCACACGGGCACTTTTCCGCGATCGCTTTATGGGGGTGGTGCGTGTTGACCACCCGTTATGTGGAGAGGAAATCACCCCCGTGCGCTATGCGACCCAAGGGCATATTGTGGTTTCACGGCGTCAGGGCCATAAAGGGCCGATTGATGAGGCACTACAATTACTTGGGATTGAACGGAATATTATCGCCTCGGTTGATTCTATATCCACCGCATTGGCGCTGGTGAGAGGGACGGACTTGGTGGCGACGGTTCCCGAACGGCATAGCCAGAATCTGCGCCGAGGGATGTACAGTTTTCCGCTTCCTTTAACCTTACCGACTATTACGGTTTCGATGTTGTGGCATCCGCGCATGGATGCTGATCCGGCGCATCGTTGGTTGCGACAATGTGTGCTGGATGTGGTGGTGACACCGAGTGAGCAGCAGGTTGCACACGAAGATTAATCTTTACGCAGAAATAATGTTGGGGAATTATCAGGGCAGCCCAGTGTGAGCTACCCTGATGAGCACCTAAAAGCGGGGGATTGCTGTACCCCAATTGCGCCAATCTTTCGGCTCTTCTGGGTTAAGCAAGAAGTGCTGATTTATGCTGGCCTTAGGGGCCAGTGGCGTAGTTGGTGGGGTCGCGAAAGCAATGCCGCCGCGTATAAATTGCTGGAAGGTGCCGCTTTTCACCACACCACCGGTTAGACCGAATTCAAGGTTGTACCCTGATGCCAGCCAGAACACGCTATTTTGCCGCACCAACTGCTGGAATTTCTGGCTGATCCGTATCGATACTTGCACGCGATCAGACATCGCACCAAGGTTAAACCCGGTAACAGTACCTACTTCAAGCCCACGGAAGAGGACCGGTGTGCCAACTTGCAATGATCCTGCCTCAGCGGTATCCAGAATAAGGCTCAGCCCATCAAGATAACGGGAGTCGGTAATAGTGGCGGTTTGCAACTCAAAAGTACGTAATGTGCCACCTTTACCCGGCTCTACATTAATATAAGGTTGGAACAAGGTGTCCAGATTATTGACCCCTGCGGCTGATATCTCCGGCGAGACAATAGAAAAGCGGGTACCGGCCCGGGTAAAGTTCTGCACATATTCTGGATAAAGCACGGCTTTGGCTAACACTTCGTTGCGCTCTGGTGCCAGTTTCAGCGATTCGACTTGGCCAATATTGATACCCAAATAACGAATCGGCATGCCGGTTGCCAGTTTGCTGGCATCAAAGGTGCGCAAGATGATTTGACTACCGACAGCACGGGCGGCGGTTTCATTACCATACAAGGTGCGTTTGGCCCCCTTATCCAGTGTCACACCTTCCAGATTATCAAAGCTGATAGCTCCTTTTAGAGCGCGATTCAATGGAGATGCCTGCACAGTTAGCCCACTGCCGTTCAACTGGACTTTCGCCCCACCTTCGGCCCAGAAAATGCTCTTATCAGTGAGTAAATTGCGATATTCGGGCTGAATATAGACATCTACTTCAAACTCATTGGCTTTTGGCCTGATATGGGTAATTTCACCTACCTGAAACTTGCGATATAACACCACAGAACCGGTTTGCACATCGGGCAAGCTGGCAGCAGTTAAACTTAGTGTTGTGGCGGGGGCGTTGCCTAAAATGCCATCGGTAGCTTTGGCGACACTGCTATACAGCGGATACTTATTCAGGGCTGCACCTTTACTGCCCGGCAGTATCAGAATACCGCCATCAATCCACTCCTGCGCACTGGCACCCTGAATATCAATGCCATCAATCCCGAGTTTTACCTCCAGCCGACTGTTCACCACAAACTTGCTGTCTTTATGCACCAAATCACGGTATTTGGCTTCAATTGCTGCCGTGAAGGTAACACCGTCGGCTGATAGCTCACGGGTCAAGACTTGGCCAATTTTAATTCCATGTAGCGAGATCGGCTGGCCGATATCAATGCCATAACTTTGCGGTGCAGTTAATTGCAATTCGAGCACATTGGGCTGCTGCAACAGACTTTTACTGCTTGGTAGCACGGTAAAGTGTTTTTGTGGTGCCCCTTCACCCGGGATTAACTCTAATGTATTGCCAGTCAAGAGTTCACTCAGTTTGGCATCATTAAGACTGATTCGGGGGCTGTTCATTTCAATGCGGCTGCCTGCACGCATCAAATCGACCACTGAAGGGTCAATGGTCAGTTCACCGGTCACCTTACTGTCCGGTTGAAGTGTCATTTTGGTCAGGGTGCCTACCTGTAACCCTTGATAAATCAGCGGTGTTCTCCCCTCGCTTAAACTACTCCCACTGGGTAAATCCAGCGTGATTGCCACACCACGTTGGCTATGTGCTAAATCGGGGTAGAGCTGAAAGGGTTGGTCCGGTTTCGCATCTGGGCTGTTTTTGGGTGAGTCAAAGGCAATGGCACCATTGACCAAGGCAGCCAGACTTTCCATTTGAACCGACGCGCCACTGAGACTGAAGTCACCTTTAAAACCAGACACATTCCAGAAGCGGGTATCGTTTTTTACCAATTTGGCGAAGCGCCGATCAATCAGTACGTCAATGACAACGCCATTATTATCAGGCGCGATATTGTAGTCATAGACTTTACCCACCGGGATTTTACGGTAGTAAACCAGAGAGCCGTTATTGAGTGAGGCCAAATCGGGGGCATGGAGGTGAACCATCAATTCGCCGGTATTCAGGCGGAACTTAGGCTGGGTATCCAATGCGGTAAAGTGGCTCTGCGGTTTGCCCTCGCCTGGCATCATCCCGATATAGTTACCACCGACTAGCGCATCCAAGCCAGAGACCCCGGCCAAAGAGGCCTTGGGCGTCACTAGCCAGAACTGTGTCCCTTCTCGCAATGAGTCTTCCATATCATTTTTGATACTGGCGGTGACTTTTATATTGCGCAGGTCATCATCCAGACTGATGGATTGCACCATCCCGACTTCAACGCCCTGATAGCGAATCGGGGTTCGGCCCGCCACAATACCGGCGGCAGACTGGAAATCAATAGTGACTTCGGTACCGCGGTCCTGCCAGTTGTTATAAATCAGCCAACCGGCAATCAGCAGGGCAATAAAAGGCAGCAACCAGAAAGGCGATATCCGGCGTTTATGTTTAATTTGTGCCTCAGTCGGTGTACTCGGCGTTTCCTGTTGCATGTGCATCCCAAATCAATCGGCTATCGAGCCATTCAACAGCAAGGATAGTCAAAATGACCGCAGACCCAAAATAGAAGGCTGCCGGTCCCATAGTGAAGGAAAGGAGCTGATCACGATTAATCAGCGACATCATTAACGCAATAACAAAGAGGTCTAGCATCGACCAACGGCCAATCCAGGTAATCAGTCGCAGTAATCGCATGCGCGTTTTAAGGCTATGTTGCGTCTTTAGATGAATGCTGAGCAACAATGTTAGCAACACAATCACCTTGGTAAACGGCACCAGCACACTGGCGATAAACACCACCGCGGCAATGGGCAGGTTACCCGATGAGGCCAAAGAGACCACGCCGGAGAAAATAGTATCTTCCATGCGGGTGCCATTGGCATAAACAATTGATATCGGTAAAAGATTAGCAGGCAACAGCAGGACTATCGAGGCAATTAACGCCGCCCAGGTTTTTTGGATGCTATGGCGGCGGCGATGGCGCAAAGGGGTATGGCAGCGTGGGCAGCGGCCGTGTGCATCGCAGTGCCCGGTATAATGGCATGACAGGCAAATGCGCAATGTTTCCCGGGGGCCGGGGGGCTGCTCCTGGGGATAAAATCGCTCCCACAACTGCTCCAGATTCAAATGCACCAGCGTCAGAATACTGAGTAACGTCAGAGCCAGAAACGCTATCAACCCGCCACCGGGCATAACGTCCGCATACTCTTTGACCTTAATACAGGCCACCGCCATACCGATAAGATAGATATCTAGCATGACCCATTCTTTTAGCCGCTCCAGCATCAATAACACCGGGCGCAGGTTCATGCCAATCCGGCTGCCGATACGCAGATACAGAATCGATGCGGTGAGTGTAACGGGAGCGCCAATAATACAAAATGCCACCATACTGGCTGTAATCGGGCCACCCTGACGACTCATTTGCCAGATACCCTCTAACAGACTGGCATCAATCCGCGTGCCGAGCAGGCGAATGGTAATCAGCGGCTCGGTAAAAGCAAATGGCATCAGCAGTAACATGGCAACCGCCATGGCGGTCAGGCGGGTAAGGGACCAATCGCGCCCACTGGCAATTTTTGCGCTGCATCGTGGGCAATAGGCTGTTTGTGTACCATTGAGCGGCGGCAGGGTAAATAGCGCATCGCACTGGCAGCAACGCTGAACCCTTGCAGTGGAGAGTGGCCGTTGAATGGCATGTACCTTCATATTATAAAACCCTGATGCTGACACCGGTTTATAAAGAATAGCGCGGATGGTAGCAGAGCAATCGGTCAAAACAAGGGGCAAAACGGGCCAAACCCCCGATGGCGATAACTCTTTTACTTCGTTATAGCGGAATAACCTTGTAGCCAAGGGTATTTAATGATTACTTTATATAAGCTAAGCATAACTATCGCCTCTGGCTATTCTTAGGTTTCTAACGGTCATTACATGAAAAAAGCAGAATTCTACGCGGAATTAAAACGTGACTTGAGTGCCCTGATTGCAGGTGAAACGAATTTCATTGCTACTTTGGCTAATGCCAGCGCTTTACTTTATGAGCGTCTTGATGGGTTGAATTGGGCCGGTTTTTACTTGATCGACGGCAAACAATTAGTGCTGGGTCCTTTTCAAGGGAAAATCGCCTGTGTCCGTATTCCAATCGGCAAAGGCGTATGTGGAACTGCCGTGGCAGAAAACCGCGTTCAGCGAGTGGCGGATGTGCATGCATTCCCCGGACATATTGCCTGTGACGCCGCAAGTAATGCTGAAATTGTGCTGCCAATCACTGTGAAGGGTAAAATTATCGGCGTTTTGGATATCGACAGCATTGTTTATGATCGCTTTGATGACGCTGATGAATTGGGTTTAATCTCAGTTGTGGCGGGGCTTTGCGAGCATCTTGACCTGTGTGACAGTGAGAAATATGTCACACAGACTGCAAGTTGATATACGGATAACGTGGCAATTGCTGATGGCGTCATTATAATGACGCCTGTTCATGCCTGCGCTGGTTGGCAAACCCGTTGTAATCAGGAAATTTCATGGAAAATCAACCTAAGTTGAACAGTAGTAAAGAAGTCATAGCCTTTTTGGCTGAGCGGTTCCCGCTTTGCTTCACCGCCGAAGGCGAAGCACGTCCACTGAAGATCGGTATTTTTCAAGATCTGGTCGAACGTGTTCAGGGGGAAGAGAATTTAAGCAAAACGCAATTGCGTTCTGCGCTGCGTCTCTATACCTCAAGCTGGCGTTATCTTTATGGGGTCAAAGTCGGTGCTGAACGTGTTGATTTAGACGGCAACCCTTGTGGTGTGCTGGAAGAGCAACATGTAGAACATGCCCGCAAACAGCTAGAAGAGGCGAAAGCCCGTGTTCAGGCACAACGTGCTGAACAACAAGCTAAAAAGCGCGAAGCTGCCATTGCTGCGGGTGAAACCCCAGAGCCACGTCGCCCACGTCCGGCAGGTAAAAAACCTGCGCCGCGTCGTGAAGCGGGTGTGGCTTCGGAAAACCGCAAGCCTCGTCAGTCACCTCGCCCACCACAGGCTCGGCCACCTCGGCCACAGGCCGAGGAAAACCAGCCACGCCCTGTGCCGGTCACAGATATCTCTAAACTGCAAATTGGTCAAGAAATCAAAGTCAGAGCAGGTAAGAGCGCGATGGATGCAACCGTATTAGAAATCGCTAAAGATGGCGTACGGGTGCAGCTATCTTCCGGTCTGGCGATGATTGTGCGCGCAGAACACTTGCAGTTCTGATACGGAGGCCAACCTAGGCATGAACAAATTTGTCAGACTAACAGCAATCGCAGGCTTGTTACTGGCGGGGGCGAGTTACGCAGCGGATACCACCTATCGCATCGATCAGCTACCTCAACTGCGTCAGGAACCCGAGCATGCAACCGTGAGTGAGCGCGTAACATCGCGCTTCACTCGCTCTCACTATCGTCAATTTACACTGGACGATCAGTTTTCCGCCAAAATATTTGATAGATTCCTCAACATGCTGGATTACAGCCATAACGTGTTGTTGGCATCAGATGTGGCACAGTTTGCGGATAAAAAGCAGTCGCTGGATGATGAGTTAAAATCAGGCCAGTTGGACACGCCTTTCGCTTTATTCAATTTGGCGCAAAAACGCCGCTTTGAGCGCTATCAATATGCATTGTCAGTACTGGACCGGCCAATGGTCTTTACCGGTAATGACACCATTGATATTGACCGTGGTAAAGCACCTTGGCCTACCAGCGAAGCTGAGCTGAATAAGCTTTGGGACGCAAAAGTTAAGTACGATCAGCTTAATTTGAAATTAACCGGTAAAACGGATAAAGAAATCAAAGAGACGCTGACAAAACGCTATCAGGCGGCCATTAAGCGTTTGACGCAAAGTAATAGCGAAGATGTGTTCCAGCTAATTATGAATGCGTTTGCGCATGAAATTGACCCGCATACCAACTATCTGTCGCCACGTAATACCGAACAGTTCAATACTGAAATGAGCTTGTCTCTGGAAGGTATTGGCGCTGTCTTGCAAATGGATGATGATTACACCTTAATCAACTCTATGGTTCCAGGTGGCCCCGCGGCGAAAAGTAAAACTATCGCCGTAGGTGATCGGGTGATCGGTGTGGGTCAAACCGGTAAGCCGATGGTGGATGTGATTGGATGGCGTCTCGATGATGTCGTGGCACTCATTAAAGGGCCGAAGGGCAGTAAAGTGCGGCTGGAGATTTTACCGGCCGGTAAAGGTACTAAACCGCGCACTGTAACCTTGACCCGTGAACGCATTCGTCTTGAAGATCGCGCAGTGAAAATGTCGGTGAAAACTATCGGCAAAGAGCGTGTCGGTGTACTGGATATCCCTGGTTTCTATGTTGGCCTGACCGAAGACGTTAAGGTGCAATTGCAGAAGCTGGAGAAAGAGAATGTCAGTAGCATTATTATTGACTTGCGCAGTAATGGTGGTGGTGCTCTGACCGAGGCTGTGTCGCTGTCCGGTTTGTTTATTCCGAGTGGGCCGGTGGTTCAAGTGCGGGATAACAACGGCAAAGTGCGTGAAGACAGTGATACTGATGGCGTGGTGTACTACAAAGGCCCGCTGGTGGTATTGGTGGACCGCTACAGTGCATCCGCTTCCGAAATCTTTGCTGCTGCCATGCAGGACTATGGTCGTGCATTAATTGTCGGTGAACCAACCTTTGGTAAAGGTACTGTTCAACAGTATCGGTCGTTAAATCGTATTTATGATCAAATGTTGCGCCCGGAATGGCCTGCGTTAGGTTCACTGCAATACACTATCCAGAAATTCTATCGGGTAGACGGTGGCAGTACTCAGCGTAAAGGGGTAACCCCGGATATCGTGATGCCAACCGGTGTTGATCCGGCGGAAACGGGTGAGAGTTTCGAAGACAATGCCTTGCCTTGGGACAGTATCAATGCGGCCAGTTACGTCAAGAGTGGTGATCTGAAGCCACTGGAGCCGGAGTTACTGAAAGCACATACAGCGCGGATTGCCGCTGATCCTGAATTCCAGCATATTCAGCAAGATATTGAGCGTTATAAAGCGTTGAAAGAAAAACGCAACATCGTCTCTCTCAATTACGCTCAGCGTGAAAAAGAGAACCATGATGATGATGCCACGCGACTGAATCGCTTGAATGAGCGTTTCAAACGTGAAGGTAAAAAGCCACTGAAGTCATTGGAGGATTTGCCAAAAGACTATCAGGAGCCAGACCCTTATCTGGATGAGACTGTTCATATTGCTTTGGATTTGGCTCATAAAGAAAAAGCGCAGCCACAAGTTGAATCACCACCAGCGGCAGCACCTGCGGCAAAATAAGTCAGCAGATAATATGAAGGATCCGGGCCTTAAAAAGAGCCCGGATTTTTTTTACGTTTTTTTCATCGCCGAATTTATCAATTGGCGAAAAAATAGCAAAATATGTAATGAAAAGTATCCAAATTTGTAAAGTTATGTTGATTTACTCTGTTAGAACTTAACAAGCCTTGAAAATTTATCAGATGCCCATACGATCAGCGTATCTCAGTAGTAATTTGGCTAAGTCATCATCCAGGATTATGCCAATTTTGACTTAAGACCCATGTGACTCAACACAGTGTCGACTTAAAACAATAAGGAAATAAATTTTTATGATGCGTATCGCTCTGTTCCTTCTCACCAACCTGGCAGTCATGTTGGTGTTCGGGTTGGTACTAAGCCTGACAGGTATTCAGTCCAGCAGTGTACAAGGGCTGATGATCATGGCTGGTCTGTTCGGTTTCGGCGGCGCATTTGTTTCGTTGCTGATGTCCAAATGGATGGCTTTGCGTTCAGTGGGTGGTGAGGTTATCGAACAACCGCGCAATGAAACTGAGCGCTGGTTGCTGGATACGGTACGTCGCCAATCTCAGCAAGCCGGTATTGCTATGCCACAAGTTGCTATTTATCAGGCACCGGATATTAACGCCTTTGCGACCGGGGCTCGTCGTGATGCCTCTTTAGTGGCAGTGAGTACAGGTCTATTGCAGAACATGAGCCGTGATGAAGCAGAAGCCGTTATTGCTCATGAAATTAGCCACGTTGCTAACGGCGATATGGTCACCATGACCTTGATTCAGGGGATTGTGAATACCTTTGTAATTTTCATTTCACGCCTGATTGCGCAAGTCGCGGCCGGTTTCCTATCAGGGGACCGTGATAATGAAAGCAGTAGCGCTGGTAACCCGATGGTCTACTTTGCCGTATCAATGGTCTTGGAATTGGTCTTTGGTATTCTGGCCAGCATTATCACCATGTGGTTCTCGCGCCATCGCGAATTCCACGCTGATGCCGGCTCAGCGAAACTGGTAGGGCGTGAGAAGATGATAGCGGCTCTGCAACGGCTGAAAACCAGCTATGAGCCACAGGAAGCAGGCAACATGATGGCTTTCTGCATTAATGGTAAGTCCAAAACCTTCAGCGAGCTGTTTATGTCACATCCGCCGCTGGACAAACGTATTGAAGCGCTACGTTCAGGCCAGTATCTGAAGTAGCCACCACCAACTCTTCTGATTAAAAACCCCGCCCGCCAGCGGGGTTTTTTTATTGCAACCCGAGTCTAGCCACGTTTCTGGCTTATGCGCAGCACACTCACCAATGCGGCGATACTGGCAAAGCAGCCAGCCAGCACCAGAGAAGCATGAGTGCCACTGGTTGAGAACAGATTGAACATTAATGCCACTAATGCCGCCCCAGAGGTTTGCCCGAGTAAACGGGCGGTGCCTAGCATGCCGCTGGCCCCACCACTACGATGTTGCGGTGCAGCAGAAATAATGGTGTGGTTATTCGGCGACTGAAACAGGCCAAAACCGGCACCACATAGCACCATCCGCCAGATAATATCCACATCACTCGGGTTGGCTGGCAGCAATGCTAGCAGGAACAAACCACTGGCAAACACCGCCAAACCTATCCCGCCTAATAATCCTGCATGATAACGTTCGACTAATCGCCCGGCTATCGGGGCTACCACCATGGTTGCCAACGGCCATGGGGTTAACAGCAGTCCGGTTGCCACTTCATCACGGCCCAGAACAGTTTGTAAAAAGAAGGGCAGTGACACCATTGCCAGCATTTGTGCGGCAAAAGAGCAAATAGAAGTGCCGATTGATAATGCAAAAATAGGAATACGCAGTAAATCAACCGGAAGCAGCGGGAAAGACTGACTAAGTTGACGGCGTACAAAGAAGAAACCAATTAGCAGCAATGCGATAATTTCAGCCGCTATCAGGGTTGGGCTTTGTCCCTGAGCAAAGCCACTGATAGCGGTTATCAGTAAACCAAAGGTCAGAGCATTCATCACACAACTGGTAAAATCGAAACGGTTACCGTTACTTTTCATATTATTGGCAGGCAAATACTTCATACCTAACAACCATGCCAACAAGCCGATGGGGACATTAATGGCAAATAGCCACTGCCATGAAGCAACCGATAGCACCGCCGCGGCAATGGTGGGACCGGCGGCGGCGGAAACGGCCACAATCAATGAATTAATACCGATACCACGGCCCAGTTGTGCTCGTGGATAAATAATCCGAATCAATGCAGTATTAACACTCATTAAGGCTGCTGCGCCAAGCCCTTGCAGCACACGGGCAAATGTTAGCGTCCATAAGGAGTCAGACAGAGCACAGAACAGCGATGTCACACTAAACACCAGTAAACCTGCCTGATAAACCCGCCGATAACCGATGATATCGCCCAGCGATGCCATTGAGAGCAACGACACGGTGATAGCTAACTGGTAAGCATTCACGACCCAAATAGACGTGGCTGGGCTGGCATTGAGGTCACGAGCGATGGTTGGCAAAGCTACGTTGGCGATAGTGCCATCCAACACCGCTATGGTAATACCGAGTGCAATAACCAATATTGCAGCATAGCGCTGAGGAACCGGCATGCCATCGTTTGATGATGGGATCATAGGTTTTATCTGTAAAAATAATGATGTAGGTAAGTGTTTATATGCTAACCAGTATTGTGCTTGAATGCATCCTTGCCAGCCGGCTTATTTGTAAATAGCGATGTGGTACAGTTATCGCAATCAGATTAACAGGCTGATAAGCACAGTAATTTGGCTAAATCAGTAAAAACAGAACCGCGATCACGGAAAAATGAAACATCGTTTCTATAATGTGAGATAGTATTAGCCTGACAGGTTCCCCTGCGGGCAAATTTTAATTCTCTGATGATTTTAAGGACTTTCCTGATGGCCAAAGGTAAACAAATCCCCCTGACATTTCACACATATCAGGATGCCTCTACCGGTGCACAAGTTACACGGTTAACGCCGCCTGATGTCACTTGCCACCGTAACTATTTCTATCAAAAATGTTTCACCCGTGATGGCAGTAAGTTGTTGTTCGGCGGCGCTTTTGATGGTCCGTGGAACTATTACTTGTTGGATCTCAACACGCAAGTGGCAACACAACTGACAGAAGGGCGTGGCGACAATACCTTTGGTGGTTTCCTGTCACCTGAAGACGACGCACTGTTTTATGTCAAAGATGGCCGTAACCTGATGCGGGTCTGTCTTGCCACACTGGAAGAGAGCGTGGTTTATCAGGTGCCTGAAGAGTGGGTGGGTTACGGTACCTGGGTCGCCAATTCAGATTGTACCAAGTTGGTCGGTATTGAAATTAAACGCGAAGACTGGGTCCCCTTGACCGATTGGAAAAAATTCCACGAGTTCTATTTCACTAAACCTTGTTGCCGTTTGATGCGTGTTGACTTGAAAACCGGTGAGTCGGCGGTGATTTTGCAAGAGAATCAATGGCTAGGTCACCCAATCTATCGCCCTTATGATGACAGTACGGTCGCATTCTGCCATGAAGGTCCACACGATCTGGTTGATGCACGTATGTGGCTAATCAATGAAGATGGCAGCAACATGCGTAAAGTGAAAACCCATGCTGAAGGCGAAAGCTGTACCCATGAGTTCTGGGTACCCGATGGTTCGGCGCTGGTGTATGTCTCCTATTTGAAAGGCAGCCCGGATCGCTTTATCTACAGTGCTGACCCACAGACATTGGAAAATCGCCAATTGACCTCTATGCCGGCGTGTTCCCATCTGATGAGTAACTATGACGGTACGTTGATGGTCGGCGATGGTTCAGATGCACCGGTAGATGTACAAGACGATAGCGGCTATAAGATCGAAAACGATCCTTTCCTGTATGTATTCAACATGAAAAATGGCAGCCAGCATCGTGTTGCTCGCCACGATACCTCATGGCAGGTGTTTGAAGGTGATCGGCAGGTGACGCATCCACATCCTTCCTTTACCCCTGATGATAAACAAGTTCTGTTCACATCTGATGTTCATGGCAAACCTGCACTTTATTTGGCTACTTTGCCTGAATCAGTCTGGCAATAGTTAAATTTTGCACTAGCCTCTTTCATGGAAAGAGGCTAATTTGCTGTCTGCAAGGTTAATATCTTATTATTCACATTGGTTTATTGCACAGTCTCGCAACTTCCCTTTATAATAAAACCACTGTTCTATTTTTTTTAAAACATATTGTTTTATGAAACACAGAAAACTGAGTAGGGTAACCAAGAAATGGCTATTGCAGATCTAGATAAACAGCCCGACTCTGTGTCGTCGGTTCTGAAGGTTTTTGGCATCTTACAAGCATTGGGTGAAGAACGGGAAATTGGTATTACCGAGCTTTCCCAACGTGTAATGATGCCTAAAAGTACGGTTTACCGCTTTCTCCAGACCATGAAATCCCTGGGGTATGTTGCTCAGGAAGGCGAATCAGAGAAATACTCCCTTACGCTGAAGTTATTTGAGCTGGGGGCTAAAGCGCTACAAAATGTTGATTTGATTCGTAGCGCAGATATACAGATGCGTGAATTATCTAATGAAACTCGTGAAACTATTCACTTGGGTGCATTGGATGAAGACAGCATTGTTTATATTCATAAAATTGATTCTATGTATAACCTGCGGATGCATTCCCGTATTGGTCGTCGTAACCCACTGCACAGTACCGCAATTGGTAAAGTGTTATTGGCGTGGCGTGACCGTGGTGAAGTAGAGGAAATCTTGTCTCATATTGAGTTCACCCGTAGCACTAAACACACCCTGGATAGCGCGGCTGCATTA
The DNA here is from genome assembly GCF_052217145.1 of Yersinia sp. 2541 StPb PI. NCBI lineage: Bacteria > Pseudomonadati > Pseudomonadota > Gammaproteobacteria > Enterobacterales > Yersiniaceae > Yersinia > Yersinia sp. 2541 StPb PI. The sequence continues at coordinate 2,033,236 of NZ_JAZGQB010000001.1, forward strand.
TTGCCAGTGCTGGATCTGGTGCGTGAGCAGGGCTTTGGTGAAGATGTCGAGGAGCAAGAAGAAGGTTTGCGTTGTATCGCTGTACCTGTTTTCGACCGTTTCGGTGTGGTGATCGCGGGCTTAAGTATTTCATACCCGACACTGCGTTTTTCTGAAGACAGCAAGAGTGACATAGTTAAATCTTTGCATCGCGCAGCACGTAACATCTCAGAGCAAATGGGTTACCGTGATTATCCTTTCTGAGGATAAAGCGAAATAGGGTAAATACTTTATAATTATTGGATATTTTTAATCAGCTGTTAATTATAACTATTTATTCCTTCCCAGCGATGTCGGACGGCTCCTTTAACCAGGGGCCGTTTTTTATTGGTAAATCCCCCGCGCCAAGGTGTAAGCGGCCCGACGTACCAAAATCAGTGATATGACGGTAAGCTGGGTTGTTAAAACAGCCATAACAGCAATTAATTTCTATGTATAATTATCAATCTAATACTATTTATTGTGTTTGGTATTATTCGGTCTTGTGATTTGTTAATTAAATGTATTGTTGACAGTCCATTTAATTCGGTTGGGTCACTATAACCGTGCTTAATCATATTATAGGGAGAAAAATGATGAGGAAGTTATTAAGCGCGGGTTTGTTACTGCTATTGGCGGGTTGTAGTAGCCCTCACAGTGACCGGCCGCATAAACTGATCGACCGTGATGATTATAAAATCGATACTAATCATCCATCAGTGGCTCAAAATGAACGAGTGCGTTTTTTAGTGCTTCATTATACTGCAACAGATGATGCTGAATCACTGCGAATACTGACTCAGGGTAATGTCAGTGCCCATTATTTGGTAAAAACACATCCCCAAAATGTTGAGGGCAAACCGGTTGTTTTGCAATTGGTGCCTGAAAGCCAAAGAGCCTGGCATGCCGGGGTGAGTTACTGGGAAGGGCGCACCAGTCTCAATGATACCTCTATCGGTATCGAAATCGTCAATAAGGGCTTCACTGAGAGGATGTTGGGTAGAAGATGGTATCCTTACAATGAGTCTCAGATTGAATTGATTGAGCGCCTTACCAGAGATATTGTCGAGCGTTATAATATTGCTCCGATGAATGTCGTAGCTCACAGCGATATTGCTCCACAGCGAAAATCTGATCCCGGTCCGCTATTCCCATGGCAGCGTTTGGCGCAGCAAGGCATAGGCGCCTGGCCAGATGACGCAACAGTCGCTAAGTATATTGATGGTCGAAATAAGTATGATATCGGCTCAGTTACTGTTATTCAGCAGGCACTGGCCCGTTATGGTTATCAAATCCCACAAAGCGGCGTGCTGGATAATGAAACCATTCAGGTTATTAAGGCTTTTCAGATGCATTTCAGGGCGCAGAATATTCGCGGCGTACCAGATATAGAAACTGAAGCCATTGCTCTGGCGTTGGTCGAGAAATATCACCCATAGGGTAGTTGACGTCGCCAATTAATTAGCGGCAATAAGCACTTTAAAAGCAGAAAGCCAGTCATTTTACTGACTGGCTTTCTGAGCCATCACAATAGAGTGACTAATTAGCGTCGGTTACTGATGGGCTAAATCGCCATCATCGTCGCTGTTGAGAATCTCTTTATCGGTCTGTTTCATCAATTGGCTGGTAATGGTACCGGCGGTCATTGAACCGCTGACGTTCAGCGCGGTCCGGCCCATATCAATCAATGGCTCAACCGAGATCAATAAAGCAACCAATGTAACTGGCAAGCCCAATGCCGGCAAAACAATCAGCGCGGCGAAGGTTGCACCACCGCCCACACCGGCAACACCGGCAGAACTGATGGTTACAATCCCAACCAGTGTGGCAATCCATACTGGGTCCAGAGGGTTGATTCCCACCGTTGGTGCGACCATTACGGCCAGCATCGCCGGATAGAGGCCAGCACAGCCATTTTGCCCAATGGTGGCACCAAAGGAAGCAGAGAAGCTGGCGATGGACTCCGGGATACCCAAGCGGCGGGTTTGAGCTTCCACATTCAGCGGAATACTGGCGGCGCTGGAGCGGCTGGTAAAGGCGAAGGTCAGCACCGGCCAGACTTTGCGGAAGAACTTCAACGGATTGATGCCAGTGAATGACAGCAACACGGCGTGGACCACAAACATAATCGCCAGACCAAGGTAGGAGGCAACGACAAAGCTCCCCAGCTTGATAATATCTTGAATATTAGAGCCAGCGACAACCTTGGTCATTAGTGCCAATACGCCGTAGGGGGTCAGTTTCATCACCAGACGTACCAGTTTCATCACCCAAGCTTGCAGCGTATCAATAGCAACTAATACGCGTTGTCCTTTCTCGACATCATCTTTCAGCAATTGCAGTGAGGCAATACCGAGGAACGTCGCGAAAATCACCACGCTGATAATTGAGGTCGGACTGGCCCCGGTCAAATCGGCAAACGGGTTTTTCGGAATAAACGACAGGATCAACTGCGGCACTGTCAAATCCGTCACTTTGCTTAAGTAGTTGCTTTCAATGGCACTCAAACGTGCTGTCTCTTGCGTACCTTGTACCAAGCCTTCAGCGGTTAAGCCAAACAGATTGGTAACCAGCACGCCAACCAGAGCAGCAATTAAGGTGGTGAAAAGCAACGTACCGATTGTCAGTACGCTAATTTTACCTAGCGAAGAGGCATTATGCAGTTTAGCGACAGCACTCAAGATTGAGGCGAATACCAGCGGCATAACAATCATCTGCAATAATTGCACATAACCATTTCCGACAATATTAAACCAGGTGATGGACTCTTTCAGTACCGGGTTATCAGCACCGTATACCCATTGCAAGCTCAGACCAAACAGCACACCCAGTGCTAAGCCAACCAAAACTTTCTTGGCCAGACTCCATTGTTTATGCCGGGTTTGTGCCAATAGTAATAGCAGTGCTACAAATACCAGCACGTTAATCACAAGCGGAAGGTTCATCCCCATATCTCCAAATTATTATTTTAAATACTGGCACATATTCTATTACTATTTTTATCTAGAACAGAGCCAAGCACCGTCATGGTGCAATTAGCCGCATATGGTAGCAGTTCCTCTTCAGGCTCACTTATATCCAAAAGGAATTTTATATAAATTTTTACCCTGATTTGTATGGAATACATTCAAATTGGTGATTATTAACCCATTAAAATGTGATCACAGTCGAAAGTTTTTCAATTGTTCCATATAGGATAGCAAGGGAATGGTGGTATCAGTTTGCCAATAGACGGAAAAACAAACTAATAGAACACAGAATACGCGTTCTAATTGATTGCCTTTTTGTGGGCGTAATAGCGGGATACAGAATCGCCAGCGGCAAGGCCATAACAGCGGTACGCCAGCAGGTGTGAGCATATCCGCTAGCAAATGGCTGAAATAGCCAATAATCATTGCATGGAACGCATCTGCGGGAATAATCCAATCGCGTGAGATGTCCATTTGAAATAGTGCCACACCACCAATAACGGCCAATAGGCTATGGGTAAACCCACGATGGCCAAATGCACGAGCAATGGGGGTGGAGAGCCACTTTAACCGCTGGCCAAGGATTGACTTTGGGTGATCAATATCGGGTAGCAGGGAAGTTAGCAGGGCGCCAGGGATAATATGCCACCAGTCACCCTGTGCCAGTTCCGGTGTAAGACCGACTTTTTTGGCAAAGATAGCGCAGGCGACAGAAAAAATAAGGTGTCCTTCCCCTGTCATACTTGAATTCCGAGTCTGTAGCTGTTGATTTATCCAGTATATGAGATTTATCTTGGCGTGGATAGCCGTTACGCTGTAACTAAATGTCTCATTTTTCTCTGGCTGAGAGCAGGGAGTTTAACGTGAGTATTCAGGGGGGAAATATCAGGTCTTGGGCTGAAATGAAGTTACATTGATAAAAAAAGGGGAAAAGTGACCGGGAGTCGACTTTTCCCCAAAGTAATACGGGTATGGGCATAATTTAACAAATAATGATGAGGGTACTCATAACAACATAATAATTAGAAGCTGTACTGCACACCGACACGGTAGCGAGTTTGACGCTCGTCAGTCGTTTTGCTACCTGCTACGTTGCCGATAGCAACATATGGCTTCCAGTTTTTATCCCATTTGTAAGCAATTTTCAGATCATGACTCCATTCTTCTTTTTCTTTATTTGCCAGAATTTCATCTTCAGATTTCTTGTAGTTTAATTCGTATTCTGCTGAATAGTCTTTCAAGAAACTATAAGCAAACAGCATGGTGAACTCATGGCCTTTCTCTGTTGCTTTGGTCTGAGCTGGCTGGTTACGCTTGTAATATGGGCGATAACGCAGTGAGGTAGAGAAATCATCAGTAAAGGACACTTTACCGCGCAGGTAAGGGCGATAGTTGTTCGAGTCAGATGATGACTCTAATGAGAAACCAGGCTCAATCTGGAATGTTTTGTTGAATTGATAGACGTAGCTGGCAACCACTTCGGTACCATTACTGACTTGCTCATTAAATGGTTTATTAGGCGTAGTATCAGAGCTGTGCTGGCCCCATTTCCCTTCTAAAGATAAACCAAAACCATTGGCAAAACGGTTGGAGATCAGTAAACGGTCTTTATGATCAGATTTACTGGTATCTTTCATTTCATGCCGATAGTCAATTGTTGTTGCAACAGAACTAAAACTGATAACAGATGCCACTGCCAAAGTAAGTAATTTAAATTTCATTTTTTATATAATCCCAGGGTTATGGTTATTTAAAACAACAATCATTAACAATTTTATAAAAATCAACATACGACTAAAAAACAATTCCACAATCAAAGAAACAACGTTTCACTTTATGTGGATTCATATTCTATTTATATGGATAATTATTTGTGTGATCCAGATCTTTCTTAGAGATTAATTTTTTAATCAGATATTAATTTGTGATGGCGATCTAATTGGCTATTATTATTTTTTATTTATAAAACAAAACAACCCCGCCAAATCAATGGCAGGGTTTAATAACCACTTAAGTTAAATAGATTTACAGATTATCTCATGGCGCGTTTCAGGATACGGTCACCTTGTTTATTAAAGTATTCCGCAGATTCTTCAACAGATTTCTGACCATAATCGATATATTGGATTGCATCTCGGAACAATGAAACGATTTGCGGGTCATCAAAGTATGGTGACGTTTTCATTTCATGTGGCAGTTCTAATGCCATATTTAAACCAGCAACAGATGGGTCTTCATCTTTAATTACACCGCTGGCACGCAGTTGAGTTACCGCAGTCTTACTCAGTGGTACACCACGCTCTAAGCCCATAGCATCAACACCTTCTTTGCTGTTAAGCAGGAAGTTGATGAGCATGGCACTTTCTTTAGGATACTTAGTCGATTTACCAATAGAGAGCATTTGAGCAGGTTTAAAGAACAGACCTGCATCTTTTGCCTCTGGCAACATCGGATAAGGGCCAAGTATCAATTTTGCTGGTTTAGTCAGGTTATCGGAGTACTTAGTAATGGTGGAGTTCCACATATAAGTACCACCCCATTCACCATTAATCCACGGCTTCATTTCGTACATATTACTTTTGCCGAATGATGCATAGTATTTAGTGGATGGCATTACATGGTTATCAACCATTTTCTTATACATAGTAAAGAACTCAACCCACTGTTCTGGTGTATAAGCAAACTTTTTATTAGCTTCATCGATAGTCGGGGTGTTGTATTTTTGTGTCATGTAAGAGCGAATTAATGCCAGAGTATCCTGGTGCTCTAATACCACAGGGTAATATTGGTCACCCAGTTTTTCTTTAAATACTAAACCTGCTTTAAGTAATTCGTCCCACGTTTTAGGATACTCTAAACCAGACTTAGCCCAGGTCGCGTCATTAAAATAGAAAATACGCGCTGTCACTGAAATCGGGATACCGTTTAATTTGCCATTAACGGTAGTCTGTTGCAGTTCTTTCGGATCGAATTGAGCCAAATCCAACTGCTCTGACACTTTATTTAAGTCATAGAAGCCAGTGCCGTCTTTGGAGAAGATGGGCAACCAGTTCCAGTTTGTTTGCATAACGTCAGGTTCAGTTCCACCCGCAATTTGCGTCGTCAGACGAGAAAGGTGACCGTCCCAGCCAGTGTATTCTGCTTTAACATTAATATTTGGGTGCTGCTTGTGGAACTCTTCCAGAGCCTTAAGTGTCATTTGATGACGCCCATTGCCCCCCCACCATGACATGCGTAGGTTAACGTCATCCTGTGCAAAAGCCTGATGTGATAATAAAGCCAGAGTGGATGCTATCAGCGTGTGTAGGATCGCTTTTTTCATTGGGTACTGCTCCTGTTAAAGAGAGATATTTTTTTCTGTTTTTGCATCAAAGATATGGCATTTATCCATATCAAATTGGAAGTACACGGTGCGATGCAGGCCACTTTCAATAATTGGCCGTGCTTCATCAGACGGTAAGCGACAAGTCAATTCAAAGTCGTCAACCTTGATGTATAAGAAGAATTCATGCCCCATGTTTTCCACACGAACTAATTCACCTTGCGAATGGTTATTGGCAAAGGGTTGTTGTGACATGCGAATAAATTCTGGACGTACACCAAAGAACACTTTTTCTCCGGCATGGGCGGCCACTTTGGCTTGCTGTTTTTCACTCAATACCAGAGTGTATTGGCCAACTGTCAGGCCAATCTGCCCCTCTTTTTCTACCAGCGTACTCGGTTTGATGTTCATTTCCGGTGCACCAATAAAACCTGCAACAAACATGTTGGTAGGGAAGTGGTAGAGATTATCCGGGGTATCAACTTGCATGATGTGGCCCAGTTTCATTACACAGATTCTGTCACCCATGGTCATGGCTTCGGTCTGGTCATGGGTAACATAAACAGTTGTTGCTGCTTTGCCGCTTTTTTTCAATTGCTTATGCAAATCTGAGATGCGGATACGCATTGAGGCACGCAACTTGGCATCGAGGTTCGACAACGGTTCATCAAACAAGAAAACATCAGGTTTTTTCACAATCGCCCGGCCTACTGCCACACGTTGTGCCTGGCCACCTGACAACTGGCGCGGCAGTCTGTCCAGCAGGTCTTCCAGCTCCAGGATTTTGGCCGCTTCTGCGACTTGCGCTTCAATCTGATCTTTTGGCAGCTTGCTCAGTTTCAGGCCAAAGGCCAGATTCTCTTTCACTGTCATGTGCGGATATAACGCATAGTTCTGGAACACCATGGCAATACCACGTGATTTAGGTGCCAGATTATTGACCACCCGATCACCAATTCGAACTTCGCCATCACTGATGGTTTCCAGACCTGCCAGCATGCGCAGAGTGGTGGATTTAGCACAGCCTGATGGACCAACAATAACCATAAACTCGCCATCATGGATTTTCAGATCAATGCCATGAACCGCGCGGAAACCGTTGGAGTAAACTTTGCCTAATTTATTGAAAATGACTTCAGCCATGATAAATCCTCTATTAACCTTTAATTCCGCTGCTGGTTACGCCTTGCACGAAGTAGCGTTGAGCCAGGAAGAAAACAATGATGGACGGCAGAATGGAGATGCTTGCCATTGCCAGAATTTCGTTCCACGGTGCGCCTTCGGTGACGTCAATTGACATCTTCAGAGCCAGCGCTATCGGGTACTTATCTACGCTGTAGACATAAATCAGTGGGCCGATAAAGTCGTTCATTGACCACATAAACTGGAACAGTGCGACAGAGATAATGGCCGGCTTCAAGATTGGCACAACCACATACCACAACACCTGTAGCGAGTTACAACCGTCGATCTGTGCCGCTTCTTCCATATCACGTGGTACACCGCGCAGGAACTGAATCAGCATGAAGACGAAGAACCCTTGGGTGGCGAAGGCCGTCGGCAAATAAAGTGGTAAGTAGCTATTCAGCATGCCCATTTCACGGAACATGATGTATTGCGGAATCAATAACACAGTACTTGGCAGCAACATGGTGGTAATCAATGTTGCAAACCAGAATTTCTTCCATGGGATCTCAAAGCGTGCGAAACCATATGCCACGATAGTGGAAGAGATAATAGTCAGAATGACTTTCGGGATTACAAACTTAAAGGTGTTAAGCATGTAGTGACCGAAGTTATATTCAGTACCGGTTTTCCAACCATTAACGAAACCATCACTGGTTGCGTTTTCTGGCCATAATCCTAATGTGGTGAAAATTTCATTATTGGGTTTAAACGCCGCAGAGAACATCCACAGCAGCGGATAAAGCATCATCAGGCCGACAATAATCAAAATGATGTAGCGGAAAGCAGCACTGACTTTTGCTTTGCGTTCTGTGCGGCTAATTTCCGCATTAGCAATTTCCTGCGCCAGATCTAATTTCTTCTGGTTGGAAGTTTGTTGTACGTCAGTCATTTTTTCCTCCTTTATCGGCGGAGTAGAAGACCCAATATTTAGATGATTTAAATGCAATTGAGGCGAAGAGGGCGACTACCAGGAATAATACCCAGGCCAGTGCAGCACCGTATCCCATATCAAAGTATTTAAACGCGGTATCATAGATATAGAGCGAGAATAAATACGTATAGTGAGTTGGTCCACCGTCGGTAATAACGTACGGCGCGGTAAACTCTTGGAACGCCTGCGTGGTTTGCATAATAAAGTTAAAGAAAATAACCGGCGTGATCAGTGGCACGGTAACTTTCATAAACATTTGCCATTTAGAGGCACCATCAATCATGGCTGCTTCATATTGTGACTGCGGTACGTTCTGCAATGCAGCCAAGAAGATAACCATGGCGGAACCGAACTGCCAGACACGCAGTAATGTCACGGATGTCAGCGCCAGCGCTGGTTCTCCCAACCAGTTGATGGCATCAAACCCGAACACGCCAATAAAGCTGTTTAACAGGCCATCAATGGCAAACAGGGCACGCCATAACACGGCAATTGCAACGCTGCTGCCGAGGATTGATGGAATATAGAAAGCAGTACGGAACAGGCCAATACCGCGTAATTTAAAGTTCAGTACAAAAGCGATCCCTAGAGCAAATGCCAGTTTTAAAGGAATAGTCAGAAAAACATAAGCGAATGTAACGCCCATGGATTTCCAGAATAAATCATCTTCAAGAATCATATGACGATAATTCTCGATCCCGTTAAATACGGGAGGGTTCATTAAGTCATACTCAGTAAAACTGAGAAAGAAGGATGATACAAAGGGGAAAGCCGTAAATATTATCAACCCGAGTATATAAGGCGATAAATAGGCTAACCCCAGCATTCTGTTTTCATTCATAATGCTTACCTATTTTTAATAACATGAAAGATAAATAAAATTACTGATTCAAAAGCGTCGGATAAATAAAATCAATATCATACAGAGTACGGTTTTCCCCGTTCACCCGATAATCTCCATGAATGTAACCACCATTGGTAATAAATTGAGGCATAGCAGCAGACTTATTTTGTTTTGCTGCAATTAAGGCCAATATTGCTAATGCAATTGGATTGTCGATACGGAAATAACGGTGTTGAGCCGATTCAACAAACAGGCCGCGATGGTAATGTTGTTTAAATAGTTCATCGCCAACTTGCCAGGCTAATTCAAATAATCGGCTACATTGGCAGTGTTCTGCCAGTTCAACTAAGGCCAACAATAGGTGTGCAGTGGCAGCAGGTTTTTTACCCACCATCAATGATGCTCGGCGTTTTTGTTTGTTCAATTCAGCAAACTGCCAGCGGTGCAGTAACACACCAATCAGATCCAGCAGCTCTTCATCTTCACTCAAGCGCCAGGCGCGAACTAATGGCAGCAAATAATCAACATCTAATGGGAATGGCGAAATAACCGTACCTTTGGCGCCATAGTAACCATCCCGCAGCAATACATAGCCGCTCATGTCTTGTCCATCGTTCCATAACGGGCGCAATGTATTACTCTCAACGTTATAAGCGAAACGATAGTAGTTCTTTAAGCCATCAATAACCCATTGCAAGACTTGTTCGTCGGGTTGTTGGCGCAGAATATCTAACATCGCCAATGGGTTATCAATCAGTAGCGGGCGCATATCGCGAAACAGCACATTAGCTTCGCGAGCAATGTCACCAAATTCTGGACCAAACTGACGTTTGGCACGATCGCCATACCAAGATTGGGTCTGATTATCGTCCGCCGGGATAGGGCGACGCTGTTGTGGCGAACTGAACTGATAAACCGGTAAACCGGTTTCTGGGTTACGGGCTAATACATATTGACGATAGAGATGTTTCCCCCAGGCAGCAGCAGCGATATCACCGGTATATTCAGCATATTTATATGCGGCATAAATCAGGTCAGTACCCGCATTCACAAAGGTCAGGCCTTTGGTTTCAGGAAGGCGCGGTAAGTCAGTAGGATTAACCACATCGCGGCGAGCATGGGTAAACACATGTGGGTCGCGTAACTTGTCGTAGCTACCGTGGCGGCCCAGATCCAGCGTTTGCCAATCCTCTACATGGGCGTGCCAAAAACCCTGTAAAAAATTAAGTGTTTTTTCCCGGTCAACAGTGACCAGAAAATCGTAATAGGGCAGATGATGTTTCAGTTCATGTACTTGCGCTTTTGATTCTGGCCCTTCGGTCGTTAATGTATCCAGATTGAGGAAACGATGGCCGCCCCAGTAAAACAACCCGCTTTGCTCATGAACGCCAAGGTGCATAAAATAGCTGCTTTGCACTCGTGCTTGTTGGTGATATTGCGGATCCTGAGTCACCAGACTGAGGGCATCCAATGTCCGCAACCAGTTTTGCTGACTGGCAAAATTAGATATTGGTGTATTGTGGCCATCAGGAAATTCCCATACGACCGGTTGATGTGTCAGCACATCAAAGCCATCAGCTAGCAGGGGGGTAGGGTTTTGGTTGCTATGGCCAATAGACTGGACCAGATCAACATAGCTGCGAATAGCGCTGAGCCAGTTAATCATCATTGCGTCGCTGCCTTTAATGTTGCCTATAAAATCCATTGCCATAACCCCATCATCGAACATCAGGATAGAACCGGTTTAAGGTTCCTTATAAATAGAAACGTCGTTTCACAATCTATTATATTTGTATTTACTGACGAGTCATTGAGCGAATGACAAAAGTGTGATCGGAGTCGGAACGTTGTTTTGAATTTTTTATTTTTGCGCTTTTGGCAGAAATTTACCGGTAGATTTATTTGTTAACTAATTGATAAATAAGTAATAAAAAAGGCACAACAGAAGTTGTGCCTTGATGCGTTTTTGAGTCAAAATATTGCGAATAACTCCGCCAGATAGACCTTAACTCAAATTAGTCATGATTATCGGCTTAGCGAGCCAACCAACCGCCATCAACCGCGATGGTGTAACCGCTGATATAATCAGATGCTTTAGATGCCAGGAAGACCACTGGACCTTTCAGATCATCAGGCAAGCCCCAACGACCAGCAGGGATACGGTCAAGGATCTCTTTGCTGCGTTCTTCATCTTTACGCAACTGTTGGGTATTGTTGGTTGCCATGTAACCCGGTGCCACTGCGTTAACGTTGATGCCATGTTTAGCCCACTCGTTAGCTAACAGACGAGTCACACCCATGACTGCGCTTTTCGATGCGGTGTAAGATGGCACACGGATACCACCTTGATAAGACAGCATTGATGCCACGTTGATAATCTTGCCGCCATGGCCTTGTTTGATGAACTGTTTAGCAACCGCTTGAGACATAAAGAACACGGTTTTGATGTTAACGTTCATGACATCGTCCCAGTCCTTCTCGCTGAAGTTGATCGCATCTTCACGGCGAATGATACCGGCGTTATTGACCAGAATATCGATTTGACCAAATTCAGCGACAGCTTGTTCTAACAGGGCAGGAATGTGCTCAATTTTGCTCAGGTCAGCCGTCAGACTAAGGAAACGGCGGCCTAGTGCAGTCACTTTATCAATAGTTTCACGTGGCTCAACAATGTTGATACCCACGATATCACAACCGGCTTCGGCTAAACCGATCGCCATGCCTTGGCCCAAACCTGTATCACAGCCAGTAACCAGTGCAACTTTACCTTTCAATTCAAAGGAATCTAAAATCATAGCTAACATCTCTCTCAAGGCGGTCAAAGATTGCCGCGATTTCAATATTGGGGAGAAAACCGCCCAAAGGACGGATTCGGTTGGTGACGCTTAACGCAATTCGCTAACAGCGATGTGGTCCATATCACTGAAGACTTGGTTTTCACCGACCATGCCCCAGATGAAGGTATAACGCTTAGTGCCCACGCCAGAATGAATAGACCAACTTGGTGAAATCACAGCTTGTTCGTTGTGGACTAACAAATGACGTGTTTCCTGTGCCTGGCCCATCATGTGGAACACCGCTGTTTCTTCGTCCATATCAAAGTAGAAATAGACTTCCATACGACGTTCATGGGTATGACAAGGCATGGTATTCCACAGATTGCCGGGAGCCAGTTTGGTTAAACCCATGGTCAGTTGGCAGGTTGGCAACACATCAGGCACGATGTATTTATTGATAGTGCGACGGTTGCTGGTGGCATCATCACCCAATGTTTGCGGTGCGGCCTCTGCCAACGTGATTTTTTTGTTCGGGTAAGTGGTGTGTGCTGGCGCGCTGTTGTAGTAAAACTTGGCAGGTTTTGTGCTGTCGATACTGCTGAACTGCACCTCTTTCGCACCTTTACCCACATACAATGCTTCTTCATTGTTAATTTCATAACGCTGACCATCAACAACGATAAGTCCTGAGCCACCGATGTTGATAACGCCCAATTCGCGGCGTTCCAGAAAGTAACTGACACCCAGTTGTTTACCTACATCATCACCAATGCTGACTGCTTTACTGACGGGCAAAATACCCCCGACGATGATGCGGTCAATGTGGCTATAGGTCAGGGTGTACTCATCTGCGGTGAATATATTTTCGATCAAAAATTCACGGCGCAAACCGGCAGTATCAAGCTGTTTCGCGTGGTCGCTATGGATGCTTTGGCGAACTTGCATGTCAGTACCTCTTTTACAGAACAGTATCTTGGTGGGTAAAACCCAACTCAGAAAGCAAGACCGGCTCAAACAAGCGCATGATGTCGACAATTGTTGCTGACAACCTGTACTGGTCTGATGTCTGACCGAGTGTTTCTTGTAATGCTGATGATGATAGTGTTTGCGGGAAGTTAATTCAATAAAAATGAAATGATGTTTTATTATTTTTTGAGGGATGTCATGATTTTTGGATTATTTATGGCTTATCTGCCAATTTTGCCCGTAGAATGGGCAGAATTCAGCGTGAAACTGTGACTACGCTACATCAGAAACTTATTCTGCATAATGAGGTGAGACAATGAAGATGTTCTTTATTAATGATGAAACGCCATGGGAAGAGTTAGGAAATGGCATTAAACGCAAAGTAATGACTTGGAGCGATGATCTGATGATGGTCTGCGTTCACTTTGACAAAGGTGCCATTGGTACTGCACACAAACATGACATTCATGACCAGATTGCTTATGTTGCCGCAGGCAGCTTTGAAGTGGAAATTGAAGGGCAGAAACGCATATTGAAAGCGGGTGATGCGTATCGTGCCGTGAAAAATGAGATGCACGGCGCGGTATCACTGGAAGATAACAGTATTTTAATCGACACCTTTAACCCTAAGCGAGATGATTTCCTCTAAAGGGTATTTGGGCGGTTGAGTCATTGGCTCCACCGCCCTCTATCATCAATACGGTAATATTACGTTATATCTTTTTTATTCAATTGCTCTAATGATTCCAACTTAAGATCAGCCAATACCCAGCGTGGGTCTGCGCGGTATTCAGGCGATGGGATCACGATAGAGCGCATTCGTGCTGCTTTAGTCGCAATCATACCGTTTACCGAATCTTCCAGCGTGACGCATTGTAGCGGGTCGATACCGAGATCAGCCGCAGCATTCAGATACACCTCAGGGTGCGGTTTACTGTAGGGCAGGTATTCGGCTGAAACCAGACAGTCGAACTGATTTCTAACACCTAACATGTCCAGCACACGCTCTTGCATATGGAGAGGGGATGCTGATGCCAGGCCGATTTTCAGCCCTTGTTGGCGGCAAAGGTCCAGTGCGTACTCAACGCCTGGCAGCACCGGGCGGGTCTCTTCTACCAGTTCTATCGCCCGAACAATAATCCGTTTGCACACTTCCGCCTGACTAGGACCCTGCCATGGCATGGCTTGGAACCAAAGCTTTACCACTAAATCGATACGTAAACCCAAGGTATCGGGTAATGAATCCCGTGAGGATGTATCCAGCCCAAGATTGGTGAAAATATCGAGTTCGGCCTGTAGCCATAATGGTTCCGAATCTATCAGCAAGCCATCCATATCGAAAATTGCCGCTTTAATCGGGTGAGGGGTTGCCATTTATCATCACTCCTGTGGTTTTTTTAGCTACGGGCTGAATACTTTATCATTAACTTAATGATAAAGCGCCGAATGAGCTAGGCTTGAATTTGTGTTGAGGGTGAGAGTTATAGCAAAAATTTTGCACAAAGAGCGAATGTAGCGGGTAAACTAGAGCTACATAAGTTGTGGTATTTACAAGGAGAAGTCATGACCTATCAACAGGCTGGGCGCGTCGCTGTTATCAAACGGATTGCAGGGTGGCTCGTTTTTATTCCAGCACTGCTGTCAACATTGATCTCAATTATCAATTTTGCCTATCAATATAGTCAAAAAAGCAGCGGGATTAATGCGGTCATGTTGGATTTTATCCATGTAATGACCGATATGATTCGCTTCAATACCACTTTTCTGGATGTTTTCTGGTTCAACTCGCCAGTACCTGATCTTCAGCAGGGCTTAACCGCCGCGAATATTATGTTCTTTATCATCTATATGCTGATTTTTGTCGGTTTGTCACTACAGGCATCTGGTGCTCGTATGTCGCGGCAGGTGCGGCACATTCGTGAGGGTATTGAAGATCAATTGATTTTGGAACAAGCCAAAGGTAGCGAAGGGCGCAGCCGTGAACAGCTAGAAGAGAAGGTGGTTTTACCGCATCACACCATCTTCTTGCAGTTCTTTACCTTATATATCTTGCCGTTAGTGATTGCTGTGGTGGGCTATTTTGTTCTTAAATTGTTGGGATTGATGGCTCAAGGGTGATTCTGTTGTAAGAAAGCCTTGCTGAGTGATAGAGATGTATAGAAACAAGCCAGTGTGTGACACAGCATTCTGGCCTTTTTATTGTCTATTTTATTGATATATAAATAAATTAATGTATTGAAAGAATTTTACCAGAAAACGGTAGTGATACTCTTCTTGCACTCACACTATTTCTGATGTGATTCCCTTATGCTGTAGCACTCTCTCCTCTGTCATATCAGTAAAGTAATGAACGTTTTCATTTCCAAGAAAATGCGTAATTTTATTGTGTTAGCCCAAACAAATAGCATGGCGAAGGCGGCTGAAAAATTACACATGACGGCATCTCCTTTCGGCAAAAGTATTATGGCGCTGGAAGAATTGGTCGGTTATTCCTTATTTACTCGTAATGAGAAAAGTATCAGCCTCAATAAAGCAGGACAAGAGCTTTATCAGGAGCTATTTCCTATTTATCAACGACTTTCAGCTATAGATAACAGCATTGTGGCTATGTCACAGCGTCAGAAGAATATTGTGATAGGAATTGATAACACTTACCCAACCATCATTTTTGATCAATTGTTCAGTCTCAGCGATAAATACGACGGGATTACCGCTCAGCCTTTTGAGTTTAACGAAAACAGTGTGATTGATGACTTACTCGATCGCCGTGTAGATTTTATTATCTCCCCGCAGCAAGCGTCACAACGTGTCACCCATATTGATACCCTGCAAGCCACGGAGCTTCCCTCTTTACGGCTCGGTTTTTTAGTGTCACGTCGCTTTGAGAATATCCAGGCGCTAGAGTTGTTGAATACATTGCCTTGGTTGCAAATGCGCTTCCAAAATAGGGCAAATTTTGAGGCTCTACTGGATGCGCATTTCCGTGCGATTGGCATTAACCCCACTATTATCTATCGCCCCTACAGCTTTATGGCAAAAATCAGTGCTGTTGAGCAAGGGCAGTTTCTGACGGTAGTGCCTCAGTTTGCTTATCGGTTAGTTAACCCCGCAAAGCTGAAATATTTTGATGCACCGAATCAGCCCATGTATATGCGAGAGTACCTATATTCGCTCAAGAATAATCATCACATCGAAAAAGTCATGGGCTATATACATTCAGACCGAGAGGGTGATTAAGGTGCCAACATTGAGCCAAATTCGAACAGATTTTGGTGCAACTGGAATGCTTGCGCCAGATTGTGATGCAAATGTCCGCCTTTGGCCTGTGCCAGATAGCGATGCAGGTAGTCACGATACATCGGATGTGCACAGTTATTGATAATCGTGGTGGCACGCTGCATGGGTGATAGCCCGCGTAAGTCAGCCACGCCTTGTTCTGTAACGATAACTTTTACGCTGTGCTCACTATGATCAACATGGGTACACATCGGCACAATGGTGGAGACCTTTCCACCTTTGACGATGGAGGGGGCCATAAAGATCGACAAATAGGCGTTGCGCTCAAAATCTGCACTGCCGCCAATACCGTTGACCAATTCCGTACCGGCAACGTGGGTCGAGTTGGCATGGCCGTAGATATCAAATTCAAGCCCGACGTTAAGGGCAATAACCCCTAACCGACGAATGATCTCTGGGTTGTTAGAAATCTCCTGTGGCCGCAATACAATGCGGGTAGAGAAGAAATCCATATTGTCATAGATTTTCTTCAATGAGGCGGGGGAAACGGTCAAGCTGGAGGCACTTACCCCCATCACTTTTTCGGTTTCTAATAATTGAACCACCGACTCTTGCAGCACCTCTGAATACATCATAAACGGCGGAATATCTGGGTTTTCTCCCAGACGTTTCATCACGGCATTATTGATATTACCGACGCCGCTTTGCAGCGGGAGAAACTCTGGTGGAATACGGCCCAATTTGAGTTCATTAAGCAGGAAACTCACCACATTGTCGGCTATTTTTTCACATAGTGGGTTTTCGCGATCCAGACTATTACCGGCATCCGGCAGTTCGGTTTCAACGATGGCAAAAATTTTACTCGGATCCACCTGTACATAGGGTTGGCCGACTTTATCCAATGTATGGTAGATAGGCAGGGTATTACGCCGTGGTGGGGCACCGAGCATGATGATATCAGCCAGTTCAGCGACCCGTGGGCTGTGATAATGATTGAGTTCTATGATGATTTTCTTGGCTTTATGTAAAAAAACCGGGGCATTACCAATGCCGCTGCTAAGATACACCTTGCCATCAGCGGTGATCGCCGAGGCTTCAATAACCGCGACATCAATGTCGCCAAAGAAGCCATAGTTAACCATTTGCGCCACTTCACTCAGATGCAGGTCGACAAAACTGA
This sequence comes from Yersinia sp. 2541 StPb PI, assembly GCF_052217145.1. Taxonomy (NCBI): domain Bacteria; kingdom Pseudomonadati; phylum Pseudomonadota; class Gammaproteobacteria; order Enterobacterales; family Yersiniaceae; genus Yersinia; species Yersinia sp. 2541 StPb PI. The sequence goes on from NZ_JAZGQB010000001.1 coordinate 2,050,668, forward strand.
CCGCACCCAAGTTGATTTTTTCCCGCAATAATGATGCGGTCTGATAGGGCGCGCGCCAGGCGATAGCGTCAGCCTCAGCCATTTCATCATCAGCTTTAGCACTAATGGACGCGCCGGTCAGTAAACGAATCTGAAAATCTTTTTGCTGCTGATGATGTGCTATAGCGCGCCGGGCTATAGCGGCAGGAAGCGCCTTAGGCGCTCCGGCTGGGGTAAAACCACTGAACACCACCATATGACCATGTTCAATACATTCAGCGGCTTCATCCGCGCTCATTATGCAATATGACCGTTTCATAAAGAAATCCTCTGGTTGAGAAGGTTTAATGCCCCAAAAAGGTAGGCTTACGCTTCTCCATAAATGCACTCATACCCTCGAGATAATCCTCACTATCGTAGACGGCACGCCGCAAACCTTGAATGCGCTCAAACTCATCTGAATTCATGGTGTGGGCTTCGCCTAAAACCCGTAGTTCTTCTTTAATAACGGCTATCGCCAGTGGTGCTTTTTCAGAAATGACGTGGGCTAATTTCAGTGTGAAATCCTCCAGTTCAGCGGGGTCAACCACATGATTGAGAATACCAACCGAAAGTGCACGCTGCGCGGTTATTGGCGCGGCAGTGAAAATCAACTCTTTCACGATATGGAAGCCAGCATCGCGAATAAGGTTGTGGATACCCACCAAATTGTAGGGAACGCCCAGATTCACCGGTGTCATCGAAAAGGTTGAGGTGTTACAAGCCACAATAATATCTGAGCTCATGATCATCTCGAATGCACCACCCCAAACGCTACCTTCGACCATCGAAATGATCGGTTTAGGATATTTTTGGATAGTTCGGGTGATTTGGCGCAGTGGGTCATCATATGACAGTGGGTCCCGTCGGCCAGTGGGTAATTCGTGAATATCATGGCCGGCGGAGAACACTTTTGAACCTTCGGGCGCGCGGAGAATAATGCAGCGGATATCGGTATGATTGAGGTCATGCAGCGCTTGCATCAAATCATCAATAAACACCTTACTTAAGGCATTGAGTTTGCGTGTGTGGTTGAACTCAATAATACCCACCCGATTGGCAATCAACACTTTGACATACTGATAAGACATGGTTGTTCCCTTTAATTGATAATTTTTTGTGTAATAAAATGGGTTACGTCATTAATACCGGCTCGCGGCGAGATTTGATTTTGACGTAACAGATCTTCAATTTGCTGATAGTGCTGGCGGACCTCGGGGTGAGAAAACAGCATTGCAAGTGCATTTGCCTCTACCTGATGACGCACCCAACCAAGATTTTGTTGTTGGCGCAAGGTGGTGAGCTGCCCACTTTGCGTCATGACCGGCCAAAAACTTTGTACTGCTTGCCACACTTCACGGATACCGCGTTTTTCCAACGCGCTACAGGTGAGAACCCGTGGCTGCCATGCGGGATATTTACGGCGAATGATATGCAGTGCGCTGTGATACATATGGCGGGCGATTTCAACATTGCTATGGTTGTCGCCGTCATCTTTGTTAATCACAATAAAATCGGCCATTTCCATAATGCCTTTCTTAATGCCTTGTAGGTCATCGCCCGCACCGGCGATTTGCAAAGAGATAAAGCAGTCCACCATTTCAGCCACTTCGGTTTCAGACTGCCCAACGCCGACGGTTTCAACGATGATGACGTCGTAGCCTGCGGCCTCACAGAGCAAGATCAACTCGCGGGTACTCTGGCTTATCCCACCGAGGTGGCCCCCTGACGGCACCGGGCGCACAAACGCATGCTCAGCGCGTGAGAGATTCAGCATGCGGGTTTTGTCGCCCAAAATGCTGCCGCCACTGATCGGGCTGCTGGGGTCAACGGCAATCACCGCGACCTTATGCCCTTGTGCCAATAACTCTTCGCCTAGCGCCTCAAGAAAGGTGCTTTTCCCCGCACCGGGTGTGCCAGTAACGCCTAGCCGTTTAGCCTGACCGGTATAAGGCATAATGCGGTCTAACAGCCGAGCGCTTAATGCCTGATGTCGGGGGAGGCGGCTTTCTGCCAGGGTCATGGCTTGCGCTAATGCGGCTCGGTCTCCCTGGCGTAAACGGTGAACGTAGTCCGCCATATTGTCGATATCAATCATGGCGGCGGCTGATGAGTTGTAGAACGTCACGCACGCTAACGAGCATTGGTGTACCCGGCCCATAAATTGCTGCCACACCCTGTTCACGCAAGAAGGCGTAGTCCTGTGGCGGAATAACCCCCCCAGCCACCACCAGAATATCTGGCCGTGCATATTGACGCAGCGCTTCAATCAACTCGGGGATCAATGTTTTGTGGCCGGCGGCAAGGGAAGAAGCACCGATGACGTGAACGTCATTCTCCACCGCCAGACGGGCGATTTCATCCGGTGTTGAGAACATCGGGCTAAGATCGACATCAAAACCGAGGTCAGAGTAAGCGCTGGCAATAACCTTAGCCCCCCGGTCGTGGCCATCCTGGCCCATTTTGGCAATCAGAATTCTGGGTCTGCGCCCATTCTCACTGAAGAACGTTTGGGTCTGCGCCACTATTTGATCAAATTCCTGAGCGTCTTTCTCGCTCTGGTGATAGCTGCGCGCAATGACACCGGTAACGCATTCGCTTGGTACCAGGTAGCGGTCAAACACCCTCTCCATTGCATCTGAGATTTCACCCAGTGTTGCCCGCAGTCGTGCAGCTTGAACTGCGGCTTCCAGTAGATTTTCATGGTTTTCCGCCGCATGACGCAGGTTTAGCAATGCTTGTTGAACCGCGCTGTTATCTCGCTCGGCGCGAATACGTTTAAGTTGTGCAATTTGTTCATTGCGCACTTTAACGTTGTCAATATCCAACACCTGAGTTTCAGCTTCTGTCTCTAACTTATATTTATTCACCCCGACAATAACGCGTTTTCCCTGATCGATAAGTGATTGCTGACTGGCGGACGCCTCTTCAATCATCCGTTTGGGTAGCCCAACCTCAATGGCTTTGGCCATGCCGCCCACATCATCGATCTGTTTGATAATGGTTCTGGCTTGTTTCACCATTTGATCGGTTAATGACTCGACAAAATAAGAGCCTGCCAGCGGGTCAATGGTGCGGCAAATCGCCGATTCTTCCTGAATGATTATTTGTGTATTACGCGCAATGCGTGCTGAGAAATCAGTCGGTAGGCCGAGAGCCTCATCAAAAGCATTGGTATGCAAAGACTGTGTGCCGCCGAGTGTTGCGCCCAGAGCTTCGATGGTAGTACGAATAATATTGTTGTAGGGGTCTTGCTCGGTCAGGCTCCACCCTGAAGTTTGGCAGTGGGTTCGTAGCGCTAATGATTTAGGGTCGGTTGCGCCAAATCCACTGACCGCCTCACTCCAGAGGTAGCGTGCGGCGCGTAACATGGCGATGTTCATAAACAGATCCATGCCAATGCCGAAGAAGAATGAGAGGCGTGGGGCGAAGTCATCAATATTTAAACCGGCATTTAAGGCCGCTTTGATATATTCAATACCATCAGCAATAGTAAAAGCCACTTGCTGCACGCAGTTAGCGCCGGCTTCTCCCATATGGTAGCCACTGATGCTGATAGTGTTGAAGCGCGGCATATTTTGCGAACTCCAGGCGATGATGTCGGAAATAATGCGCATGGAGGGTTTGGGTGGGTAAATATAGGTGTTGCGGCACAGATATTCTTTCAGAATATCGTTCTGAATAGTGCCGGTCAGTAGCGCAGGCTCTACCCCTTGCTCTTCGGCCGCGACGATATAAAACGCCAGAATGGGCAGCACCGCACCATTCATCGTCATCGAAACAGACATTTTATCGAGTGGTATTTGGTCGAACAGAACCTTCATATCCTCAACGCTATCAATTGCCACACCTGCTTTACCCACATCACCAGAAACGCGTGGGTTATCTGAGTCATAACCACGATGAGTGGCAAGATCAAATGCTACAGAAAGACCTTTTTGCCCCGCAGCCAGGTTTTTGCGATAAAAGGCATTTGATTCTTTAGCGGTTGAAAAACCAGCATATTGGCGAATTGTCCAGGGCTGAGCGGCATACATTGTGGCTCTTGGCCCCCTGACGTAGGGTGCAAGACCGGGGAATGAGCCAGTAACCTCTAATCCATCAAGGTCACTGGCGGTATAAAGTGCTTTTACCGCAATACCTTCGGGCGTCTTGCTGATCAAATCTTCTATTTTTTTTCCTCGTTTGCTTAATTCTTTATTAGCGAGGTTTTCCCACTCACGCATATCCACCATTTGTCTTGCTCCCAATTACTGGCAATAGAATGCCTATCGAAGGTTATGAGATATTCCTCGACGAAGGCTTTTGATTTTATTTAAGTAAGCGCTTTTTGCCGTGGGTTGTCGCTGGCAAAAAAGAACAGGGTGTCACGTCATTATTAGTCAGTGGAAATGCATCTAATCTGTGGTTTTGTTCATGTTTTTTTAGGAAAGGCGTCTTTCGTTATGAGATGTTGGTCATAAAAAAAGCACCCTTATTGGTTGGCTAGCCAATAATTGGGGGTGCTATTTATAATAGGCGGGTTATTCGTGCTAACCAGCGAGCGGGTATCTCACTAAAAACGTTCGGGGTGCAGCAAATGCTCAACGGCTTTCTGCGCGTTAATCCAGTGTTGTCCACCAAATAAATTACTGCGGTTCAATAAATAATAAAGCTGATAAATAGGTTGGCGCTCAATAAAATCGGCAGGCAGCGGCCAAACACGCTGATAACCATCATAAATTTGGGCGGGTAAGGCAGGGTAGAGCGGTAACATCGCAAGGTCGCACTCGCGATCTCCCCAATAACAGGCGGGATCAAAAATTACTGGCCCTTGGGCACTGGCAGCACAGTTAGCTGGCCATAAATCACCGTGTAGGAGTGAGGGCTGTGGCTGGTGGCCTTGTAAACGTGCGTGAACTAAGTCAGTTATCTGGTCGATATCACCAAAAGACATGCCTTTTTCCGCCGCTAATTGCAATTGCCAACCGATACGCTGCTCAGCAAAGAATTGCCCCCAGCGGCGCTGCCAGCTATTAGGCTGCGGTGTGGTGGCCAGATCATTATCAAAATCCAGCCCGAATTGCAGTTGTTCGCTCCATTGATGCAGATGGGCTAATTGCTGGCCCAGACAATAGGCGTTATGCGCATCGAGTGGCTTTAGGGGGAGATACTCTAGTAACAGAAAACTGTAATCGCGATCGCTGCCCACGCCGTAGACTTCAGGGACTTGGACTGTTTTGCTGCGGGATAATAAAGCGAGTTGATCAGCTTCGGCGGTAAATATGGGTAACATCTCACGGGTATCGCATTTTACGAAAACCTCAGTCTCACCATAACTGAGACGCCAGGCTTCATGAATATCTCCGCCCGGTAATTCAGTCCTTTCCCGAATTTCGGCGGGACCGAGATATTCACCTAACAGACGATTCACTGCTTGCCACATGATTCACCCCCTATTAGCTGCCAGTTAAACCCTGTGAACTTGAAATTACAGGGTTGTTAGCGACGTTAACTTATCCTAATCACTCGACTACATTAGCGCATCAGGATTAATGAGCCTAATCCATAAGGCTCATCCTGCGGGCTAGCATTAATGCTATTTAAATCGACTCCCGGCCGATTTGACATTCGCTGCTACCTGCAAGTCCAATGACTCTGGCTACAGATCATTAGGTTAGCGTCTTTATGCTGCGAAGAACAAGAGCTGGCGCACAGGGATACCCGTGCCGGATCAAACAAAAGACTGATTCTACTGGTAAAGTGTTAGTCGTTTCGCTGTTTTGCTCATATTACGACAAAAATGGCATGGTAAAAAACTTGCTGCTGGCTGAATCTGAATAATAAATATGCCGTACAGCGTAATGGCCATCCGGCATATTTATTGGGACTTAATTGATTATAGCAGGTTACCTTTCGGCAGGTTTTTAGCGCTAGCAGCTTTGGCCTGAGGGGATATTTTTCGGCCCTTTACGGGTTTTATATGGCTATAAATCAGGGCGACCACAAAGAACAGTGCCTGAATAATGACAATACAGGGACCCGTGGCACCATCAATATGGAAACTGATTAAGGTGCCCAGCACACAGGCCACCACTGACACCAGTGTGGCAACAATCAGCATTTGATCAAAACTACGGCAAACCATAAAGGCGATAATACCGGGGGCGATTAACATGGCGATAACCAGAATAACCCCAACCGCCTGCAATGATGCCACGATGGTCAATGCCAGCAGGCAAAGTAAGCCATAGTGCAGCAATTTGACCGGCAGCCCAATCACCCTGGCATGGTTTGGATCAAAGCAGTAGAGCATGAAATCTTTACGCTTTAATAGCACCACCAACAGAGTGAAGCCGGCAATCCACAATGTCTGTTTCAGTTCCGCTAATGAAATACCCAGCATATTGCCGAATAAAATATGGCTGAGGTGCTGGTCTGTATCCATGCGGGAAAATAGCACCAGGCCAAATGCGAACATACCGGAGAACACAATCCCCATAACGGTATCTTCTTTGACCCGGCTATTATCTTTTAAATAACCGGTGGCAATCGCGCAGAATATACCTGAGACAAAGGCACCGATAACCAGCGGAATACCGAGCCAAAAGGCCAGCACAATGCCTGGTAGCACGGCATGAGAGATAGCATCCCCCATTAATGACCAGCCTTTTAACACCAGATAACAAGACAAGACTGCACACACCACACCGGTAATAATCGCGGCCACTATCGCCCGTTGCATAAAGGGGTAGGCGAAGGGTTCGCTGACCAGACTAAACAATGTATTCATACATTATCCTCTGGCAGGTGGGGTAGTGGGTGACGGCGTTTTTGCCGCGAACGAAAACGGGTCGCCAGTAATCCGTGTTTCGGCGCGAAGAAAAAGGCTAAGAGGAAGACCAGTGTTTGTAAGGTCACAATGACCCCGCCTGTTGCGCCGTCCAGATAGAAGCTGAGATATGCACCAAAGGCACTGGTAAAGGCACCAATGGCAATCGCTATCATCAGTAAGCGGCTGAAACGGTCCGTGAGTAGGTAAGCCGTCGCCCCGGGGGTCACCACCATGGCAATGACTAAGATCGCGCCAACAGTCTGTAAAGCCGCGACAGTACAGGCACTTAACAGGGTGAAGAACAAAATTTTCAGGCGCAGGGGTGATAGTCCTATCGACATAGCGTGGCTTTCATCGAAAAACACCGCCAGCAAGTCTTTCCAGATCAGACATAGAATCACAAACGAAACCAAAATTATGATCTCTACCTGCAATACATCTTCGTCTGCTATCCCCAGAATATTACCGAAAATGATCGACTGGACATTGACCGAGGTAGGGTTGAGCGAAACAATTAATAAACCAACAGCAAAAAAGGTCGAGAAGATGAAACCAATGATGGCATCTTCACGCAGACGAGTGATATGGCGCACTAATGTCATCGCCAATGCGGCGAGCATGCCGGTAAAGAATGCACCAGCGGCATAAGGCAGCCCAAGAGCATAAGCGCCAGCAACTCCCGGAACGACGGAGTGCGATAGCGCATCCCCCATCAGCGACCAACCTTTCAGCATCAGATATGCCGATAAGAATGCGCAGACGGCACCAACAATCGCACTGACCCAGATAGCCTTGACCATGTAATTGTAGTTAAACGGTTGCAGTAACAGTTCCAGCATCAGGGGTTATTCTCCTTTGACTGACTCTGTGCCGGCGGGTCATTCTTGGTGTGACCATAAAATACCGCAGGACGTTCATCATCGGTAATGACCGTGACGGTGCGTGGGTCATTATCATCGTGCAGTGCGGTACCGGAGAGATTGATATGGCGCAGAACACCACCAAAAGTCATTTCGAGATTCTTTTGGGTAAAGGTGGTTTCGGTCGGCCCGGCGGCTAGCACGGTTTGGTTAATCAGAATCACGTGGTCACAAAATTCTGGCACGCTACCGAGGTTATGCGTGGAAACCAGAATCAGATGGCCTTCATCGCGCAGTGCCCGCAATAAATCAATAATGGCATTTTCTGTTTTGACGTCAACGCCGGTGAACGGCTCGTCCAATAACAAGACTGAGCCTTGCTGTGCCAACGCGCGGGCCAGAAACACCCGTTTCTTTTGCCCCCCCGATAGCTCACCGATCTGACGTGACCGTAATGCCGTCAAGCCGACTCTCTCAATGGCTTTATCGACAATGGTTTTATCTTCCCGGCTCGGGATGCGCAGAAAATTCATTTTGCCATAACGGCCCATCATGACCACGTCTTCCACCAACACTGGGAAATTCCAGTCGACATCTTCGGTCTGCGGCACGTAAGCGATGGTATTTTGTTTTAAGGCATGGCTGATGGGTTTATGACTCAGCTCTACTTTCCCGACACTGGGTTTAACTAACCCCATAATACTTTTAAACAGTGTCGACTTACCGCTACCATTCACACCGACCAAGGCGCAAATTGTGCCACCGGTCAGTGAGAAACTGGCGTCATAGATAGCAGTATGCCCGTTGTTATAAGTGACAGTGACATTATCCACTACCAGCTCCGGGCGGACAAAAACAGCATGGCTCATTGACCAAATCCTTTCGCGATAGTTTGTACAGTGGCGTTAATCAGATCGATATAAGTGGGGACCGGCCCCTTTTCATTCGACAGAGAATCTACATATAACACACCACCATATTGTGCACCGGTTTCTTTGCTAACTTGTTTCGCCGGTTTATCGGAAATAGTACTTTCACTGAATATCACCGGGATTTTATTTGCGCGCATGGTATCAATCACGTGGCGCACTTGTTGCGGGGAACCTTGCTCTTCCGCATTAATTGGCCACAAGTAAACTTCTTTAAAACCATAATCTTTTGCCAGATAACTGAAGGCACCTTCACTGGTCACCAGCCACCGTTGCTGTGCGGGGATGCGAGATAAACGCTCACGCAACGGGGCATCCAAGGCGGCAATTTTTTCAGCATAAGCTTTGGCATTACGATTATAGGTTTCAGCATGGGTGGGATCGTGCTCCACCAGTGCTTTACGAATATTCTCAATATAGATTAAAGCGTTTGATGGTGACATCCAGGCATGTGGATTCGGAATACCTTTATATGGCCCTTCACGGATAGGCAGGGGGGTGATGCCATCTGTAACCACAGCCGAAGGGACATCTTTAATATTTTCAAAGAAACGCTCAAACCAGCGCTCCAGGTTCATCCCATTCCAGAGAATCAAGTCTGCTGATTGTGCCTTCACGATATCTCGTGGCGTGGGCTGATAGTCGTGAATTTCTGCGCCGGGTTTGGTGATTGACTCAACAATGGCAGCATCACCGGCGACATTCTGCGCAATATCTTGAATAATTGTGAATGTAGTCACAATTTTGAATTTTTTATCAGAGTCGCTGGGTTTATTTTCTGCCAAGGCTGAGTTGCTGATCATCGAGGAGAATGCAACAAGAGCCAATAGGGTAATGGCAGGTAAAAAACGGGGTGTAATACGGCTAATTGAGTGCAGGTAGGGTATTTTTTGCTTAATAAACATGGCGATGTTCCCTTTCTTTAAATGAAAATGATTATCAATATCATTAGCGATGAAGTCAAGCCTTGCCATACAATAAACTAAAACTTACCGATAGTTACTGAATATAGCCTGATCATTATGTTGATAATGGTCAAGCTAGGCCAAAAAATCTATTTGGACGAGGTGACAACTTGTATATGCTACAAAACGGCTTATCAGCACGGGGAATACTGTGAATCCAAAAGTCGGTTGCCTAATGGCAATTTTATTGCTGGCGGGGTGTGCTAAACAAACTCCGTCACCACAAGCAAATAACGGGTGGCTGAAGAAAGCGCCACAGGGTGGTTTCCTTAACGCACCGAAAAGCAGCGGCGGTTCAAGTACAGTTGCCTATAGTGATGTAATTAAACAAGCAGCTAGCCATTACGGCGTTGATGAAACGTTGATTAAAGCCATTATTCAGGTGGAGTCTGGTTACAATCCTGATGTGGTGAGCACCTCGAATGCTGTGGGTTTGATGCAGATTAAAGCCTCTACCGCTGGTCGAGATGCCTACCGGATGAAAGGGCGCGATGGTCAACCGAGTTCAGGTGAATTAAAAGATCCGGTGAAGAATATTGATATTGGCGCGGCGTATATCAATATTTTGCAAAACCAGCAGTTAGCGGGGATAAGTGATCCGCAAACATTGCGTTATGCCACCATCGTTTCTTATGCCAATGGTGCGGGGGCGATGCTACGGACTTTTTCATCAGATAAACGTCTGGCAGTAAATAAAATAAATAGTCTTAGCCCGAACGAGTTTTATCAGCATATACAAAAGAAACATCCGGCCGCACAAGCACCACGCTATTTGTGGAAAGTAGATACCGCGTACCGGGCAATGTCAGAGTAATATTAAAACGCTAACCGATGTAGTCTTATAGGCGCCGTAACTGTTATCAGTATAAACATCGGCTAGCGTTTCCCTCTTCAATCTCACTCTTGGTTATGCAAGTGCTGGATGGTAGTTGGCAATAATGTCCAGGATGCCGTTTATAATAAATTGTACGCCCATACACACCAGCAAGAACCCCATCAAGCGTGAAATAGCTTCAATGCCGCTTTTGCCCACCCAGCGCATAATGGCCCCGGAACTGAGCAGTGAACCCCATAAAATCAATGAAACACAAAGAAAAATCAGCACTGGGGCAACCGTAACGACCCATGGGCTGAATACAGCATGGCCTTTCATTGATGCGGCAGAACTGATTATCATGGCAATAGTACCTGGCCCAGCGGTACTTGGCATCGCCAGTGGCACAAAGGCGATATTAATAGATTTTCGCTTCTTTAAATCCTGCGATTTTGCTTCTAATTGCGTATCTTCAGCTGATTGCTGCGGAAAAAGCATACGAAAACCAATAAACGCCACAATTAGCCCACCGGCAATACGCAAACCGGGAATAGAAATACCGAAGGTATTCATCACAACCTGGCCGGCATAATAAGCGATGGTCATAATAAAGAAGACATAGATTGATGCCATCTTCGATTGCTGATTGCGCTCCTCGCTGGTCATGTTGCCAGATAACCCAAGTAATAGGGCTACCGTTGTCAACGGGTTTGCCAGTGGCAGCAGTAATACCAAGCCTAAACCAATGGCTTTACATAATTCGAAAATATCTTGCATCAGTCTTACTCCGAAAATAACATCAAACGCCCCGATGAAAGTAAAGCATATCAGGCAATTAGTCGTACATTGGGTAAATATATTGCAACAGTGCATTATTCCCTACTTTGCCACTCTACGCGATACGTCAGGCAAAAGGCTATCGGGGATTAACTTGTGGCTGATGAATCACTGGTAAGTGAGCGGGTTGAGTGAATAAATGCTGCTAACGCTACGGTAACTTATATGTGATATAGATCAAATCTCTGGCGAGCAACAGTTGGTTCAATAGGGTAGATCCAGAATAATCATGTCAGCATTAATTTCTGCAAGGAATACGGTTTTGTGCATTTGTGATATCAGCGTTGAAGACGAATATACTCGTCAGCCACTATCGGCTTCTGCTGCATGGGTGTTAGATACGCAGGCCGCGCGTGCGCGTGGTCGGTTACGTTTTTTAAAACCTAAGCGTGAAGCCCGGCCGCGTTGGCGTTTAGCCCCCCTGAAAGATACTTACGAAATTCGTTTTTATCCTAACCGTATGCCAGAACTCTGGTTCTTCAGTGCGGAGAATGCGGCCAGAAAACGGCTCTAATAGTTAAATGTGGAGTAAGCTGATATGGCCTTTAACGCCGATGAACGCAATGCGCTGTTAGCCGTCAAAGGGGTCGGGCCAACGGTAGTCACCCGCCTGGAACAACTCGGTTTTACCTCCCTTGCGCAACTCAGTCAGGCGGATATGGGTGAAATTGTCACCAGTGCGGCGGCCATGGTGGGTTCTACTTGTTGGAAGAATAGCCCGCAAGCGCGCTCAGCGATTCAAGCTGCCATAGAGTTGGCTAAAACGCACACATCTGAGTGAGCCCGTTGCAGCCACCTCCCGTCTGGGCCTCTCTTCATGAGGTCAACTATCTGCATTCACTCACAGCGCTTATTGCTTCTGCTGGGGCTTCTCTGAATATGGCAGCAGTAAGTCATCCAGTATTTGCATTCTTTCTGCTACCGGAAGATATAACCAACGCGTAAACCAAGGTGTTTTGGCGGTGCATTGCTGGTGTGTTTGTTGGAAGTAGCGTTCGAGATCCGACAGATCGTCTGTAATCTTTTGCATTATATTTCTCCCCTCGTTGACCGGTGAACAAATCATAGGCAACAAAATACGGAAGAAAAACGGATGGAAAGTATTATTTTGTTCCGTATTTATCATTGTCAGGGCAAAAGCTAAATAGTGAGAGATGCACGGTAGGGGGCGGTTGCGCGTTTTTGGCGCGAGAAATGGTGGATAGCGACCAAATAAAACGCCCCGATTGCATGAACAATCGGGGCGGCGTTCCAGTAACCATTGCTACACGGAAACGGAAATTGATTATGAGCACATCCTGTAGAAATAGCAATACACCCAGCGCTACTCAAAAGCAATAGATCATAATGTAAATCATTGTTGGTGGTGATAAACACCTTTACACAACCAATGTCAGCCGTCTCTGTAGGTTTTTTGTTCCCAATTCGTTTCTTTGCCAATACCGTAATGCAGCCAACGTTAAATTAGGGGGTGAGTCCCCCTTGTTGCATTCGTTGTTCAATCCAGCGGCGAGCCTGAACAATTTCCGCCACCGGTTCCTCTGCTTTCTCCGTCCACATTTCAATCAGGAATGCGCCGCGATAATTGAGTTGATTAAGTGTCTTAAAAACATTGACGAAATCCACGCATCCTTCACCAAAAGGCACATCACGAAATTGCCCTGGTGACTGGTCAGTGACTGGATAAGTATCTTTCAGATGAATGGCTGCAATACGGTCAATTCCTATCGATAACTCATTACTGACATCATTACCCCAGGCACTCAGGTTGCCGACATCAGGATAAACCGTGAACCACGGTGAAGCGAGGCAGTTATCCCAGACCTTCCATTTACTGATCGAATTGATAAACGGCGTGTCCATTATTTCGACCGCCAACATAACCTGCGCGGCGGCTGCCTGTTGTACTGCCCATTGCAGCCCTTCGGTAAAGCGCTTTAGAGTGCCAGCATCCTGCTCTTCGTAATAGACATCATAGCCCGCCAACTGAATGGTGCGGATACCCACGTCTTTCGCCAATTGAATCGCTTGTTGCATCAAAAGGTAGGCCTGCTTTCTCAACTCGTCATCATGGCTGCCAAAAGGGAAGCGGCGATGAGCCGACAAGCACATGGAAGGGATTGCAATCCCGGTTTCTAACATGGCATCAACCAGAGATAAACGCTGTGCTTTGCTCCAACTGAGCCGCGCTAACCTTTCATCTGTTTCATCGATAGACATTTCAACAAAATCAAAACCACATGCTTTGGCTAAGGCTAAACGCTCAGGCCAGCTCAAGTGTTTAGGCAATGCTTTTTCATAAATACCTAATGGATGTTGGCGCATATTATTTCCCCCAAATAGCGTCAATGGCATGGTGGAACGCGGTGGCGGTGGCTACGGGATGTTCGGCTTCAGACAGTGCACGGCCGACAATAAAGGCACGTACCGCAATGGTGTGGAAGAGGGGTAAATCAGCAGGAGTGATACCGCCGGTAACCGACAGTTCGATTCCTAAGTCGGACAGTGTCTGCATCCTCTCTAGATCAGCCTGACTCCAGCTTTGTCCGCTGGCTTGAGCATCGCGGCCACGATGATAAATGGCTTGAGTTAACCCTAAGTCACGCCAGTTTTTAGCGTCATTTAGCGTCCAGTGGCCAAACAGTTCTATCTGGATATCGCCATCATGTTGCTTTGCCACCTCCAATGCGGCTGCCATGGTGGCGAGAGGGGCTGCGCAAATCACCGTCATCCAGTTTGCGCCGGCAGAAAATGCTTGCTGCGCCAGTGTGGCGCCCGCGTCAGCCACTTTAAGATCAGCGACCAGCGTATGTTGTGGATACCGTTGACGTAGAGTTTTGACCGCCTGAATACCTTCACTGATACACAGGATGGTACCGGCCTCGATGATATCGACATGGCGGTGCAGCAACGCGGTGGTCGCCAGTGCGGCATCAAGCCGGGTATTGTCCAGTGCGAGTTGTAATTGCGGCCTGAGGTGCTGAGTTGTCATAGTATCAATGTCCTAAATAGAGTCGGTGCCGCAACCTTGCCTGAGCAATAGAAGCTCATTGCAAAGTGCCAAGAGCAGCAACCAGTGCCTGATAGCGGAGATATTTCTCCTGATATGCTTGTCGGGCGTGCTGATCGGGTTGCAGAGTGTGCAGTTGCGGGGTTAAGGCCTGCTGAGCATCACTGAAATCGACAAAGCGCCCCGTGCCAACCATTGCCGCCAGTGATGCGCCCAGGCAACCCGTCTCCTCAACTTGCGGCAGCTCTACCGGTAACCCGCTGATGTCGGCAAACATCTGCATCCATTGCAGTGATTGAGCCGGTCCGCCGGTAATCCGTAGTGCGCTGACGGCCGAAAAGCGTTTCAGCATTCGGTTGAGGTGGGTCATATGGCTGAATACCACCCCTTCGTAGATGGCTTGCACCAGATGTTGGCGCTGGTGGAAAGATTGCATGCCATAAAATCCGGCACACATTCCTAATCCAGCGTTGGAGCCATATAAAAACGGCACAAACAGTAGCTGGCTACCTGCTTTGGGTAACTGTGCTACCCATTGATTAAGCTGTTGGTAGTCTGTTTTCCCGCCCTCAGCACCAAACCATTGGTGGGTAAACCATTCCAGATTGGCCGCAGAGGTCGGGCTGGCTTCATGTACGATGTATTTACCTGCTTCGGCATAACGGCCATAAACAAAGGGATATTCAACATCAGCTTTAAGCTGGTCGGTGATTCCCGAGGTCACCGACCAGGTCCCCATCACTGCATTTAATCGGCTTTCATCCTTCAGGCCAGCACAGAGGGCGGTAGAGACCACATCAAACAAACCGCCGACAACGGGGAGGCCAACCGGCAGACCGGTGGCATTGGCGGCAGCCTGAGTGATGGTGCCGACAATTTGTGCCGAACCCACAATCGGTGGCAGGGCTGCCATAACTTCAGGGATACCTAACAGTTGTGCCAGTGCGGGTTGATAGCCACCTTCGGCCATCGGATAGAGATTAGATTCTGAGATATTGGTCTCTTCGCAACCTAATTGGTCGGTCAGGCAGTAACGCAAATAGTCGTGGGCCATCAGAATGCTGCCAATCTGCTCATAACGGCTGGGTTGATGTTCTTTCAACCAGCGCAGCAAGGATACCGGGTGCCCGGTCCACAATGTTTGGCGGGTGATTGGATAGAGCATTTGTGGGATGCCATCTCGTTGCCACTGTTTAACCAATGACAGCGCCCGTTGGTCAGAGGATAATATGGCATTGCCTAATGGCTCACCTTTTTTATCAAGTAAAAACAGTCCCTTACCTTGAGCAGAAATGCCCACGCCCTGAATACTGCTGGGGGGAATCGTGTGGCGGGCTAACAGTTGGCGAATCACCGCACTCATTGCCTGCCATAGCACAGTCATATCGCGCTCAGCCCATCCCGGCTGGGGGCTGATAATGGCTAAATTTTGCCGCGCGATCCCGCATTCGTTACCGTCTCGGTCATACAGACCCGCTTTAATAAAGGTGCCGCCACAATCGATACCCAACCAATATTCCATTTCAGCCTCCGGTCAGCTTTTTTGTCTATTTTGGGCAGCAACAGTGCCAATAAGGAGGCGACAGCTAGTGATATAAATATCAAGTATATTTATATAAAAAGACGCCTTTCCTATTTATTATTAATGTTTAAATTTAAGGATGATTAATTTTTCATCCGAGATTATTCCGCTGGATATTTATTTAAACTCTCGAGGTTAATCCATTGGCTAAATATTTTAAGGACTCACTGCTCTTAATTCTCCTTCAAGATAAAAATAAGTATCCTGCTGAATTTTATTGATTTTAATTACATTTCTAAGATTTTTTTCCAAACCTGGTCATTAATGGGAATACCATCGCGCTGATTTTCCGCTTTAACGCGTGGGAATTTATGCCCTGGTAGACGAATAGCGACATCAGGGTTATCGCGCTCAGCTTGAGTGACATAATCACAAATGCGTTTTAATTTTTCATCGCGAGTTTTGCCATCAATCAGACGGTCGATTTCAATGGCAATAAACACTTGTGAGATACAGAATTCATCTGATTTGTCTTGCGTGACTTCGGCAACGGATAAACCGCCAGAGAGCAGGGTGGCAATCATATCCAGCACAATGGATAAACCAGAACCTTTCCAATAACCCATTGGCAGGATGCGCCGGTTTTTCTCAACAATGGCCGGATCCCGCGTGAGATTGCCGTCATTATCGAAACCACCATCCACGGGCAATGTATTGCCCGCCAATCGGTTAACTTCCAGCATGCCATAAGAGAACATCGACATAGACATATCGACCATAGTGATGGTTTCACCGGGAACGGCAATGATCAGAGGATTGGTGCCGATACGGCACTCTTTGGCTCCCCACGGCGGCATTACAGCAATTGAGTTTGTCCAGCAGATGCCAATATAACCTTGTTCTGCCGCTTGCCAGCCGTAGGCACCACCGCGCATCCAATGGTTAGCATTGCGCAAGGCCACCACCCCAATACCATGCTGATCCGCTAATACCATGGCACGATCCATCATTTGTTTGGCGGTTAAATTGCCAATAGCCTGATGAGCATCCCATTGCTCGATAGCCCCGAGTGCTAATGCCTTCGTTGGAATAGCATCAGGCACGATATCACCGGCTTCCAATTGTTGAATAAAACGTGGGAATCGATTTACGCCGTGGGAATAAACACCGTATTCAGTGGATTGCGCAAACATCTCGGCACAAGCATCAGCGGTAACTTCACTCACTTTTCGCGCCAATAGTACCCGTTTAAACTCTGCCTTTAACTGCTGGTAACTGACTCTCATTGCGCGCTCCCCTGAATAATTTAAAAATTGAAGTGTATTTTTTTGATGCGCTAAATTTCAATATACGAAATCACATTTCAAATTAATGCTATACCTCCACAGAAGTGAAGTCAAAGCAGTGCCGTAGTTAAATGTTTTTTAAAAACAATCAGTTATATTGTTTTTAGTAAAAATGTGATCACCACCTCGTTTTGTTGATTATTTAGGCAGTGTGGCGCACAGATACGACGTGGTCGTACGCAGGATAATCCTGTTTTATTATGGGGTTACGAGGGTTAATGCCGGATGAATCCGGCATGGATAGGGGGCTGGGTTATGGGTTTTTCTCAGCCATAAGTATTCACTCTGATGCGATACAGTGAAGTACCGGCAGTGATATAAAGTTCATCACCGTTCGGTCCGCCAAAAGTGCAATTTGATACCCGCTCAGGAACTGAAATCTTACCCAGTAATGTTGCTTGTGGGGTAAAAACCAGCACACCATCCGCACAACTGCAAAATAGATTGCCCGCATGATCGACACAGAATCCATCAGGGAAGCCCGGTGATATTTCTGCAAAAACACGGCCATCACCCAGTTGTAACCCAATTACGGGGTAAACCCGCAACTGCCGCCGGCCGAGGGTGGGGAAATCGACAATTGACATATCCGCCACATACAGCAGTTGTTCATCTGGCGAAAAAGCCAGCCCGTTTGGTCGCTGTAAGTCACAAGCGGCGATACGTAGTGAGCTATCTTTAGGATCGAAACAGTACAAGTAGCAGCCAATAACCTGACTTTCTGATTTATAGCCCTCGTCGTCGCCGGTAATGCCATAAGGCGGATCGGTAAACCATAAGGTACCGTCTGATTTCACTACAATGTCGTTGGGCGAGTTAAAACGCTTGCCGTCGATACGATCAACTAATAGCGTGATATTGCCTTGTATATCAGTCTGGCTGATACCGCGTCGGCCATGCTCACAACTGACAATCGAGCCATTAGCCATACGGGCATTACCATTAGCAAAGTTGGACGGTGACCGGTAGAGGCTGAGTTCGCCGTCGCGACACCAGCGAAACATCCGGTTCCCTTTTACATCACTGAATACCACCGCATTTTCTTGTGGTAACCAGACCGGCCCTTCCGCCCAGATAGCTGGGGAGCATAAACATTCCAGTGGGCTATCGGCGGCCAACACCGCCGATAATTCACCAATACCTGTCTCAGCCAGCGTTAACGTGGTCATGGTTGCTGCCTCCGACGGCGTATTTACGCCTGACTTATTTCACGCCCCAAATAGCTTTATAGTGACCCTGATAATCGTTCTGTGGGTCAAACATCTGTTTATCACCCCCGTCGCTGCTTATGTTGTCGCGGGTAACCAAATGAGCAGGAGTCACGTAGCCAGAGGGAGGCTGTTTGGCGAATGCACGGTTAAATTCATCCAGTAGTTGCCAGCCATGCAGCTTCAACGGCTCCGGCACCGTAGCTGACTGGCTGTCGCCAGAGCGGATGCGTTGATAGGCAGAAATAGAGCCATCCCCCGCCGAAATATTGTAAGGCGCGTTCTTGCCACCTTTACCAGCCGTTTTCAGGGCAGGGGCCATAAAATCAAAGTAGAGGTCGTTAATTGCTAAAGCGTATTGGAAGTTGTCACCGTATTTTTGTAACAGGCTGAAAGTCATTGCTGGCATACGGTTGGCGGTATCTGCCAACGGGGTATCAATAAATTCAATCACCTGGCATCCGGTGCATTTCTCAATGGTTTGTTTCATCACATTGGCTTTGTCCAACGCGATTTGATACAGCGAATCAGTGAAAATCAGTACCTTAGCCTGACCTTCTGATTTTGCTACGGCATACAGTGCAGCAATACGGGCTACATCATTGGAGTCGGAGGTAACATTATAAAAAATATTGTAATTCTTCACCGGACCCGGCTCTGGGACGGCATGCCAGGCGGTCAGCACAATACCTTGTGCAATGGCTTTTTTGAGTGGTATTTTCGCGACATTGGGATTCCAACCACCGATAACAATACCGTCAGGTTTTTGTGCAATCGCCTGATTTAATGATGATAACTGATCTTTAACCGAGCCTCCGCCATCAAGTGTTTCCAGCTTCCAGCCAGCGGCTTTGGCCGCTTGTGATAAGCCTTCTTGTACTCCTTGCACGCCGCCGTTTTTCATATCAGAAGCAATAAAAATAATATGCTTATTGGGTTGCAGTGCTGGGCCACTGGTGGGGCCATCCCATTCAGTCACCGTTGATGTGGCCTTACTGACTGCGGCCTTGGCTTCATCAAGATAGCTGTCAGCCCAGCCGGGTAATGCTGTGGTAAATAGCGTGGTAAAAACTAAGCCCTGTAGTATCAAATTGCGTTTCATATTCTGTTCCTTGGTGAGGTTAAGAATTTGTAGCTTTTTTAGTGTTGCCCGGCGTTTGGCTGGGCTTGACGGCTTTTTGATTCAATAATCTGCGCCGTTGGGCATAACCGGCTAAGGTGATGGAAAGCAGCAATGTGGCACCGTTAAACAAGGGTTCAACCCAGAACTCGCCACCGAATTGCTGAATACCTGCAATACCAATTGCCAGAATCGCAATCCCTACTACCGTTCCCCATACATTGACCCGGCCTGGGCGGATGGTGGTACTACCGAGGAAGGCACCGACCAGTGCTGGTAACAGATAGTCCATACCGACACTGGCCTGGCCAACCCCTTGCTCCGAGGCGATGAGCACACCACTGAATCCGGTCAACACGCTGGAGGTGATAAATGCACCGACAGTAAAACGGTTGACCGAAATTCCGTTAAGCCGGGCGGCTGCGGGATTCCCACCCACGGCATACATACAGCGGCCAAGCGGGGTATGTTCGGTAATGAGCCACAGCACCACGGCGATAATCAATACATAGAATGCAACAATAGGAATGCCGAATATCTCGGTATGGTGCAGTGCAATAAAAGCATCAGGAAGATCACCGACTATCTGACGGCCACCTGAGTGCCATAACGCGATGGCGTAAAGCACGGTGCCGGAGCCTAAGGTCGCCACAAAGCTATCAATGTCGGCTAATGCTACCAATATGCCGTTTAATAGCCCGTAAAGTGCCGAAATTATCAATACGGTTATGACGGCAGCCTGCCAAGAAAAACCGTATTGCACTTGCAGGGTTATCGCCAGAATGTGCCAGAGCACAATACCGAAACCGACGTTTAAATCGATCTTGCCGACAATCATCGGAATAGTGGCGGCCAGTGCCAGCAAAGCAATTTTTGATTTACTGGACAAAATGGCCTGCAAAGTGAGCATGGAAGCAAACGACGGGGTGGTCAGTGAGAACACCAGCACCAATAAAATACACAATAATAGTAAGCCGTAGCGCGTCATGGCCTGCATGGACCAGGCACCGAAACCGTGTTCACTCAGGCTGACTCGTTGTTCAAGCGCTGTCGATTTTATGGATGTTTTAGACATAACACTCTCCGAAACCTGAGCACCACAATGACACCGCGAGGGGCGATGTAACCATTAGCACAGGTCGCTGTTTTAAACGGATGTAACTTCCCCGGTGCTGGCAGACGCCAACTCCAATAAATTAGCGAACGAGACCTGCTGGTTACGCAGTTCACCAACCACTTCGCCACGGTTAAACACCAATGCCCGATTACAGATATGTGCGATCTCCTCTAAATCATTGGAAATCACCAAAACCGCCACACCTTCTGCTAATGATTTGTTTAATAAGTGATAAATTTCAGCACGCGCGCCAACATCCACGCCAGCAGTTGGATCTTCAAGGATCAGTAATGGCGCGCCCAGGTGCATCCAGCGTGCCATGACCACTTTTTGTTGGTTACCGCCGGAAAGGGCACTGATATCAATATTTACGTCTTTAGGTCGGACATCGAATAACTGCACTTTCCACCAACTTTCCCCCATTTCGCTGCGGGTGCTATAACGGGAAAGTAATTTGTGACCGCTGGCAATTGGGTTAATGAATAGGTTTTCGCGCACCGACATCGACATCACCAGACTTTCACCGGTGCGGTCACCGGCCACCAGGGAAACACCTGCTGCCATAGCTTGCTGCGGTGAGGCGGCGGTATAGGGGCGGTCGCGGAAAATAATTTCACCCTGATCACAATGGCGTAAACCAAATAGCAGGCGGCCTAACTCTTCTTGGCCCGCTCCTCTTAGCCCCGCTAGTGCCAGCATTTCGCCTGGTTGTAGGCTGAAAGTAACCGGGCCAATCTCACCTACCACCACCGCGTTAAGCTGTAATACAGGTTTACTGGCTTCAGGTAACGGTTCACGCTGGGAGTCGCCCATGGCTTCACCAACAATCATTTGCACCAGATCACGCAATGAGTAATCGGCGGTATTCCCACCCGCAACATAGCGTCCATCCCGCATCACACACACCCGGTCGGCAATTTCAATCACTTCATCCAAACGATGAGTGACATAAATCATGCCAACATGTTTATCCCTCAGGCGGTTAATCACTTCAAATAAATGGCGGACATCGTTGGCGGGTAGAGAGGCGGTCGGCTCATCCAACACCAATAGTTCGGCATTAACCGCAACGGCGCGGGCAATGGCCAATAATGACTTTTCAGTGCGCGACAGTTCAAACACGCGCGCATCAGGTGAGAGGTCAATGCCGATATCCTGTAAAGCCCGACTGGCTTGCTGGCGAATAGCTGACCAATTAATCAGACCGAATCGACGCGGAAACCCCATCACCAACGCCATATTTTCGGCAACGGTCATCCAGTCAATTAGCCCTAAATCCTGATGGATAAAAGCAATAGGCTGACGAGTATCACTTTTAATTTCTGCGGCAGAACGTATGTTATTTCCCTGGAACAGAATATCGCCACTGTCCCGTGGGTAGACGCCCGCCAATACTTTGATTAGAGTGGATTTTCCTGCGCCGTTTTCGCCGAGCAATGCCAGTACTTCGCCTGGCATAACATCAAGACTGACATCGTTGACCGCAATATTGCCGCCAAATCCTTTGATGATATGGCGCATCGAGAGAATGGGTTGGCCCAATTCAGTGGTATTCATCAGTGTGACGCCCCTTATCCGGTGAATGTCTTGAGTGAAAGCATTCGCGATTTAGTGGTTATCGAGCATAAACTAGACTTTATATTTCAACATACGAAATCTGATTTCAAAAATAATATGCTGATATCTTCGCTAAAGCAAAAGAAGTGATGAATTAAGTTGCTATAAAAAACAAGTAGTTATTTATTTGTTTGTGGAAATGTGACGAACTACGCACTTCTTATGTTGGATAAATGTTGCGAGATACAGCGCCAGGGATGATAACGAAACACTGTTTCGTGCTTCACACAGACTGCGGCTTTGGAGTACCATTTCATGCTAAACAACAAGGATATCGTCTATGGCCCTTATACTCACAGATGACAAGAAAGATAAGCCGTTAGGCAGCCAAAGTCTGTTCCGCGGGCTGCAACTGATTGAGATATTAAGTAATTACCCTAATGGCTGCCCATTGGCGCATCTATCTGAATTGGCCGGGATGAACAAAAGTACCGTTCATCGGTTATTGCAAGGGCTACATACCTGTGGCTATGTCACTCAGGCGCCTTCTCCAGGCAGTTATCGGCTGACAACCAAGTTCATCTCAATTGGCCAAAAAGCACTGTCATCACTGAATATTATCCATGTCGCGGCCCCACATTTAGAACAACTCAATCTTGAGCTTGGTGAGACAGTCAATTTTTCAACCCGCGAAGATGACCACGTTATCCTGATTTATAAGTTAGAACCTACCACTGGCATGATGCGCACCCGCGCTTATATCGGGCAGCATATGCCACTGTACTGCTCGGCGATGGGTAAGATATTTATGGCGTACGGTAAAAGTGACTATCCAGATGATTATTGGCAGATCCATCAGCATGAGATTCAGCCGCTGACGCACAATACCATCACCGAATTACCCAAAATGTACCAGGAACTGGCAGATATTCGTCAAGCGGGGCTGGCGATGGATCGTGAAGAGAATGAGCTAGGTGTATCTTGTGTGGCGGCTCCTGTTTTTGATATTCAGCAACGGGTACCGTACTCCGTTTCAGTTTCCCTGCCCACAGCCAAACTGCAACAGGTGGGGGTAAAAACCCTAATTAAACCTATTCTGGCTACGGCCCAGCGTATTTCGCAGGAATTGGGGTTTGTGACACCGTAACATATAATTTGTCTGTATGGGGTATTCCAGTGGTCGGGATACCTCATATCAGTTGTTTGTCTTTAGCTATTATCGAAATTCCTAATTCTAAAACAGACACATTTTTTATCAGCAGAACGCGTTTTAGCCATTGGGAGCACGGTATGGTTGGCCCATTTATTAACAGTGCAGGCATTATCCTGGGGGGGATAGTTGGCGTATTACTAGCGCGTCATGTCCCTAAGCGTTTACAGGAAGGGTTACCGGCTACGTTTGCGCTAGCTTCTATCTCCATCGGTATTGTGATGGTGGTAAAAGTACATTTTATGCCAGCGGTTATTTTGGCGTTGATTATCGGGACAGCCGTGGGGGAGTTATTATCCCTTGAGCAGGGGGTAAAATGGGGGGCAAATAAAACCCGTATAATGTTGGAACGAGTTATTCCATCACGCAGTACATTGCCGCCGCAGGAGTTTGCGCAGAGTTTCACCGCGATGATTGTGCTGTTTTGTGCTAGTGGACTGGGAGTTGTCGGTTCGTTGACTGAAGGCATTACTGGTGATTTTCAACTGCTATTTGTCAAAGCGTTAATGGACTTTTTCACCGCGCTGATATTCTCCATCTCGCTCGGTATCGCGCTGGTGGCTATTGCTGTGCCGCAATTGTTGCTCCAAATTGCATTGGTTTTGTTGGCTAAACTGATTATGCCGTATATGGATGATATTGCCTTTGCTGATTTTTCCGCCTGCGGTGGGATTATTATGATTGCAGTGGGGTTACGTATTGCACAAATTAAAATATTCGCGGTGGTGAATTTCCTGCCCGCGCTATTGTTTGTGGTACCCATATCCTATTTATGGCGCTACTTGATGGGATAATCTGTGGAGCGGAAAGATGATTTCTAAAACGGTAGGCTTCTCTGCACAGATTTATCATTGAAGCGACCGTTTCAGATTTATTTAGTTGACTGTTTTAATTGGTTATTTTTCTAATTAGCCAATTTTCCGGCACAAAAACTTACCCTTAATCACGCCATCAAAAAAACGACCTTTCGAAACCACGGACATAAAATTCTGATGAACGCGCTCCGGGACGCCAAGATATTGATAAATCCCTTGTTCGCGAAATTGTATCTCCAGCATGCGATTTTCAGGATCATAACCAATCGACAGAATTCTGGAAGATGTAACAGGTTGTCGCTGCACTAGTTGACCCTCAGTTGTACGGTATTGATATTATAGTGATCGTAGAGCAGTTTGAGCTTGATAACTTTGTCGGTGATCATTATCACCGTTTGGCTGTAGTATTAATAGATTATTCGCTAGGTATTATTCTATCCGTGACGACCGATTGCGGAGATACATCCTCTTTATTGGCATTGGGTCGATCATGCCAGGAGCGGATTGTACTGCCATTCTAAATACAAAAACCGGGCGTAATTGCCCAGTCTATTCTAAGGCTGAAACCAATCATCAGCACTTTCCCATGTTTCTTGTAAAATTTCTTCTACCGCTTTCTTATCATCTGGCGCACCACCTAGAACTGATAGACCATCAGCGCCCGCAAACCTTACTTTCACATCAATATGGTCAAATTTCCTCCCAAGCCGCTTATCCAACTCCTCAGTGAGTGCGTCGGTGTATCCTGCCGGGAATTTATTGATATTTAGCTTATCTATTGTCACTTCGATACGTAGCATGATGTTGCCCTTAACTGTGATAGCCGTTGCTAGTGTGGCTGGTCGTTCCCCGATTCGATGTAGTCTACGCGTTTTTGTCATGCTCTAATCAGTTCATTAGTCGCAATATGGCAAATTCGCCGAGGGTAACGTCGACAGTAACATCGCTGAGTGAAGTGACCAATTATCAGATAATTATCACTCTTTAACGGGGCAGGGATGCCTGATAAAGAAATCATTCTGAGTGGATAAACCAATAATGAGGATGTTAGTATGGTTCGTCCGTTATAGCGTCACACCCTATGTGCAAACAAGTTGTGTACATATGAGTGTATATATCAGGCAAAGTAAAGTCGGATAGCGTTTATAACATATTGATTTTAAATAGTATTAGAATTTTGCATGTGATCTGTCGTGTGGGTCACCACTGTAGATAAGGAATTAGAATGCCCGTTATTACCCTTCCTGACGGCAGTCAGCGTCATTTCGATCACGCCGTTTCTGCTCTCGATGTTGCCTTGGATATCGGCCCTGGTTTGGCAAAAGCCTGTATTGCTGGTCGAGTTAATGGCGAACTGGTCGATGCCAGAGACTTGATCGAATCTGATGCCCAACTGGCTATTATCACCACCAAAGATGCTGAAGGTCTGGAGATTCTCCGCCACTCTTGTGCACACTTATTGGGGCACGCAATCAAGCAACTTTGGCCTGATACCAAAATGGCCATCGGCCCGGTTATCGACAACGGTTTCTATTACGATGTAGATATCGACCGCACCTTGACGCAGGAAGATCTGGATCTGCTGGAGAAGCGGATGCATGAACTTGCCGATAAAGATTACGATGTAATTAAGAAGAAAGTCAGTTGGCAAGAAGCCCGCGACACTTTTGCTGCTCGTGGTGAAGATTATAAAGTGGCGATTCTCGATGAGAATATTAGCCGCGATGATCATCCTGGTTTGTATCACCATGAAGAATACGTTGATATGTGCCGTGGCCCGCACGTACCGAATATGCGTTTCTGCCATCACTTTAAATTGCAGAAAACATCCGGTGCTTATTGGCGTGGCGATAGCAAAAATAAAATGCTGCAACGTATTTATGGCACGGCTTGGGGTGATAAGAAGCAACTAAATGCTTATCTGCAACGTCTGGAAGAAGCGGGCAAACGCGACCATCGTAAGATTGGTAAGCAATTGGACCTTTACCACATGCAGGAAGAAGCACCAGGTATGGTGTTCTGGCATAACGACGGTTGGACTATCTTCCGTGAACTGGAAACTTTTGTGCGGACCAAGCTCAAAGAGTACCAGTATCAGGAAGTGAAAGGGCCGTTTATGATGGACCGCGTACTGTGGGAAAAAACCGGACATTGGGAAAACTATGCTGAGCATATGTTCACCACATCGTCTGAAAACCGCGAGTATTGCATCAAGCCAATGAACTGCCCAGGGCACGTGCAGATTTTCAACCAAGGGTTGAAATCATACCGTGACTTGCCATTACGTATGGCTGAGTTCGGTAGCTGCCACCGTAATGAGCCTTCAGGCGCACTGCATGGTTTAATGCGCGTCCGTGGTTTCACTCAGGATGATGCACACATTTTCTGTACCGAAGAGCAGGTTCGCGATGAAGTGAATAGCTGTATCAAGATGGTGTACGACATGTACAGCACTTTTGGCTTCGAGAAAATTGTGGTTAAGCTGTCTACCCGCCCTGAAAAACGGATTGGGAGTGATGATCTGTGGACACGTGCCGAAGATGATTTGGCCGCTGCGCTGACTGAAAATGGTATTCCATTTGATTATCAGCCGGGTGAGGGAGCGTTTTACGGTCCGAAAATTGAGTTTACCTTGCATGATTGTTTGGATCGCGCGTGGCAGTGTGGTACCGTACAGCTCGATTTCTCATTACCGGGCCGCTTAAGTGCGTCTTACATCGGCGAAAATAACGATCGTCAGGTGCCAGTAATGATTCACCGGGCTATTTTGGGGTCAATGGAGCGCTTTATCGGTATTTTAACCGAAGAGTATGCAGGCTTCTTCCCAACGTGGTTAGCTCCGGTACAAGTCGTGGTGATGAATATCACCGATAGTCAGTCTGATTATGTCCAACAAGTGACCAAAAAACTGCAAGATGCAGGGATTAGGGCAAAAGCGGACTTGAGAAATGAGAAGATTGGCTTTAAAATTCGTGAACATACGTTGCGTCGGGTTCCATATATGTTGGTCTGTGGCGATAAAGAGGTCGAATCAGGCAAAATTGCCGTTCGTACCCGCCGTGGTAAAGACTTAGGAAGCTTGGACGTCAACGTGGTCGTAGACCAGCTGCTAGCAGAAATTCGCAGCCGTAGTCTTCATCAACTGGAGGAATAAAGTATTAAAGGCGGAAAACGAGTTCAACCGGCGCGTCCTAATCGCATCAACAAAGAGATTCGCGCCACAGAAGTTCGCTTAACAGGCGTCGATGGTGAGCAGATTGGCATTGTCAGTCTGAATGAAGCTCTTGAAAAAGCTGAGGAAGCTGGTGTTGATTTAGTAGAAATCAGTCCGAATGCCGAGCCGCCGGTTTGCCGAATCATGGATTACGGCAAATTCCTCTATGAGAAGAGCAAGTCGACAAAAGAACAGAAGAAGAAGCAAAAAGTCATACAGGTCAAGGAAATCAAATTCCGTCCTGGTACCGATGATGGCGACTATCAGGTCAAACTACGCAACCTGATTCGCTTTCTGGAAGATGGCGATAAAGCCAAAATCACCCTGCGATTCCGTGGGCGTGAAATGGCGCACCAGCAGATCGGCATGGAAGTCCTTAACCGTGTCAAAAAAGATCTGACTGAAGATTCTGATTTGGCTGTCGTGGAGTCTTTCCCGACTCGTATCGAAGGCCGTCAGATGATCATGGTGCTCGCACCTAAGAAGAGACAGTAAGGCACTCAAGTAATAGGCCTCTTTCTGATTGCAGAGTAGGGGTCTGTTCGCCTAGCTAGCTCGTTGTAATTAACAATGCGAAGTGGATATATTCAATGCCAAAAATTAAGACAGTACGCGGCGCCGCTAAGCGCTTTAAAAAAACCGGTGCCGGTGGTTTTAAGCGTAAGCATGCCAACCTGCGTCATATTTTGACCAAAAAAGCTACTAAGCGTAAACGTCATTTACGTCCAAAAGGCATGGTATCTAAGAACGATCTAGGTTTGGTCGTAGCATGTCTGCCATACGCATAAGTAATTTTGGTTTGAATTAAGACGATAGGAGAAGTAAATGGCTCGCGTAAAACGTGGTGTGGTAGCTCGTGCACGTCACAAAAAAATATTAAAGCAGGCGAAAGGTTACTACGGTGCCCGTTCGCGCGTTTATCGTGTTGCTTTCCAGGCAGTAATCAAGGCAGGCCAATACGCCTACCGTGACCGCCGTCAACGGAAGCGTCAATTCCGCCAACTGTGGATTGCACGTATCAACGCAGCTGCTCGTCAGAATGGTCTGTCTTACAGCCGTTTCATCAATGGTCTGAAAAAGGCTTCTGTTGAGATTGACCGTAAGATCCTGGCTGACATCGCAGTATTCGATAAAGTGGCATTCTCTGCACTGGTCGAAAAAGCGAAAGTAGCTCTGGCGTAAGTCAGAATTGAAGAGGGAGCTTGTCTCCCTCTTTTAATCTTTATCTTCTTGGTAAGAAGGTCACTTTTATGATGCATGCAGTTACTTTTCGCTTCTTTTTTTACTTTAGCGCCTGATTTCAGGAGGCTTGCGCGTAAGAATAGAAACGAAAAATAACGCCTAAGCCTCCCATCGTGGAGGCTTTTTTGTTTTTGCTCTATAGCATTTATGGCGACTGGAGTAAGGGTATCGCGGATGTGGTACCTTATTGATTTTGTATGAAAAGTTTAGTTTACTTATCGGATTTTAACTCATTATCTATATCCAACGTTATTGGAGTTGCTGGTAGGCAGCAAGCGAGTAAATCCCGATGAGCTTACATAGGTAAGTGATTCGGGTGAGTGAGCGTAGCTAACAACCCAGCAGCTTCAAGAACAAAGGATATAACTACAAGTGGGCCATACTGGCCAGAGGAAGAGAGAACAATGCCACATCTCGCAGAGCTGGTTGCCAAAGCTAAAGCAGCCGTAGAAGATGCCCAAGATGTTGCCGCGTTGGATTTGGTACGCGTCGAATATCTAGGTAAAAAAGGCCATTTGACCCTTCAAATGACATCACTGCGCGAGCTGCCAGCTGAAGAGCGCCCGGCAGCGGGGGCCGTTATTAATCAGGCCAAGCAGGAAGTACAAGAAGCGCTTAATGCACGTAAGGACAAGCTGGAATCAGCGGTCATGAATGCCCGATTGGCAGCCGAAACCATTGATGTCTCTCTACCGGGGCGTCGTATGGAAAATGGTGGGTTGCATCCGGTTACCCGCACTATCGATCGTATCGAAACGTTCTTTGGTGAGTTGGGCTTTTCCGTTGAGTCTGGCCCGGAAATTGAAGATGACTATCATAACTTTGATGCATTGAATATTCCGGCTCATCACCCAGCGCGTGCTGACCACGACACCTTCTGGTTTGATGCTACCCGATTGCTGCGCACCCAAACCTCGGGCGTGCAAATTCGCACCATGAAAACCCAGCAGCCACCTATTCGAATTATTGTGCCGGGCCGTGTGTATCGTAATGATTACGACCAAACGCACACTCCAATGTTCCATCAAATGGAAGGGCTGATTGTTGACCGTGATATCAGTTTCACCAATTTGAAAGGCACCTTGCATGACTTCTTGCGTAATTTCTTCGAAGAAGATTTGCAAATTCGTTTCCGCCCTTCCTATTTTCCGTTTACCGAACCGTCCGCTGAAGTGGATGTGATGGGTAAAAATGGTAAATGGCTTGAAGTGCTTGGTTGCGGCATGGTGCATCCAAATGTATTGCGAAACGTCGGTATTGATCCTGATATTTATTCAGGTTTTGCATTCGGTATGGGGATGGAACGCTTAACTATGTTGCGTTACGGCGTCACCGATTTGCGGGCATTCTTCGAAAATGATCTGCGTTTCCTCAAACAGTTTAAGTAAGGCGGGAATATCTCATGAAATTCAGTGAACTTTGGTTACGCGAATGGGTAAACCCAGCCATTAGTAGTGATGACCTGGCCCATCAAATCACTATGGCCGGGTTAGAAGTTGATGGTGTAGATGCGGTTGCGGGCGAATTCAATGGTGTCGTTGTCGGTCATGTTGTCGAATGTGGCCAACATCCCAACGCCGATAAACTGCGGGTGACCAAAATTGATGTAGGCGGTGACCGCTTATTGGATATCGTGTGTGGTGCACCGAACTGTCGTCAGGGCTTGAAAGTCGCTGTTGCGACTGTTGGTGCTGTGCTGCCGGGCGATTTCAAAATCAAAGCGGCCAAACTGCGTGGTGAACCATCAGAAGGCATGCTGTGTTCTTTCTCTGAGCTGGCTATTTCAGAAGATAGTGACGGTATTATTGAACTGCCTGCTGATGCGCCTATTGGTGTCGATCTGCGTGAATATCTGTATCTGGACGATAAAACCATTGAAATCAGTGTGACACCAAACCGTGCCGATTGCTTGGGCATTATTGGTGTCGCGCGCGATGTGGCGGTTGTGAATCAATTGCCATTAATCGAACCGGATATGAGTCCTGTTGCGGCTTCCATTACGGATACATTCCCAATCCATGTAGAAGCTCCGCAGGCTTGTCCGCGCTATCTGGGCCGAGTAGTTAAAGGGATTAACGTTAAGGCTGCGACACCATTGTGGATGCGAGAGAAACTGCGCCGCTGTGGTATTCGTTCGATTGATCCGGTGGTAGACGTTACTAACTTTGTGTTGCTGGAGTTAGGCCAGCCAATGCATGCGTTTGACCTGGACCGTATTGAAGGCGGGATTATTGTTCGCCTGGCGGCTGAAGGTGAAGAATTAACACTGCTGGATGGCACAAAAGCCAAATTGAATGCAGATACGCTGGTCATTGCTGATCAGCATAAGCCGTTGGCGATGGCCGGTATCTTTGGTGGTGAACATTCAGGTGTTAACGAAGAAACCCGCAATGTCTTGCTGGAATCCGCTTTCTTCAATCCATTATCAATTACTGGTCGTGCGCGTCGCCACGGTTTGCATACCGATGCATCTCATCGCTATGAGCGTGGTGTCGACCCTGCGTTACAGCATAAAGCGATTGAGCGTGCGACACGTCTGCTCATTGATATCTGTGGTGGTGAAGCGGGGCCGGTAATAGACGTGACCACGACCGCAGAATTACCAAAATGCGCCACCATCACGCTACACCGTGAGAAATTGGATCGGTTGATTGGTCATCATGTCCCTTCACAGCAGGTGAGTGACATTCTGCGCCGGCTCGGTTGTCAGGTGACTGAACTCGGTTCTGATTGGCGGGCAGTGGCGCCAAGCTGGCGCTTCGATATGGAAATCGAAGAAGATCTGGTGGAGGAAGTTGCCCGCATCTACGGTTATAACAATATCCCGGATGTGCCTATCAAAGCTGATTTGGTGATGACCAAACACCGCGAAGCTGATTTATCATTGAAGCGTGTAAAAACCGCTTTAGTCGATCGCGGCTATCAGGAAGCAATTACTTACAGTTTTGTTGACCCGAAAGTACAAGCACTTCTGCACCCACAGCAAGACGCATTAATTTTGCCAAGCCCTATCTCGATTGAGATGTCTGCGATGCGCTTATCATTGTTGACAGGTTTACTGTCAGCAGTGGTTTATAACCAGAATCGCCAGCAATCTCGCTTGCGTTTATTTGAAAGTGGGTTACGCTTTGTACCTGATAATACAGCAGATCTCGGGGTTAGACAGGATGTAATGCTAGCCGGTGTCATTGCTGGCCACCGTTTTGAAGAGCATTGGGATCTGGCGCGTCAGCCAATCGACTTCTATGATTTGAAAGGTGATCTGGAAGCAATTCTGGAACTTACCGGCAAATTATCTGATGTTCAGTTCCGTGCACAAGCACATCCTGCACTGCATCCAGGGCAGAGTGCTGCAATTTATTTAGCAGGGGAACACATTGGTTTCATTGGTGTAGTTCACCCTGAGTTGGAACGTAAGCTGAGTCTAAATGGTCGGACTGTGGTGTTTGAAGTGCAGTGGAACAAGCTCGCAGACCGCGCTGTGCCTCAGGCCAGCGAGATTTCACGCTTCCCAGCAAACCGTCGTGACATCGCCGTTGTGGTGGCCGAAAACGTCCCCGCAGAAGATATTTTGGCGGAGTGTAAGAAAGTTGGCGCAAATCAGGTAGTTGGCGTAAACTTGTTTGATGTGTACCGTGGCAAGGGCGTAGCAGAGGGCTATAAGAGTCTGGCTATTAGTCTGGTGTTGCAGGATACCGCACGTACACTGGAAGAAGAGGAGATCGCCGCTACCGTTGCAAGATGTGTAGAGGCGTTAAAACAGCGATTCCAAGCATCCTTGAGGGATTGAACCTATGGCGCTTACTAAAGCTGAAATGTCAGAACATCTGTTTGAAAAGCTAGGGCTTAGCAAACGTGATGCCAAAGATCTGGTTGAGTTATTCTTTGAGGAAGTACGTCGTGCTCTCGAGAATGGCGAACAGGTCAAACTGTCTGGCTTTGGCAATTTTGATCTGCGAGACAAGAACCAACGTCCGGGCCGTAATCCGAAGACGGGTGAGGACATTCCTATTACGGCGCGCCGTGTGGTGACTTTCCGTCCAGGGCAAAAGCTAAAAAGCCGGGTAGAGAGTGCTACTCCAAAAGAGTAAGTATTTCCCCAAACAAAAGGCCGCGCAAGCGGCCTTTTTCTTGCCTGCACCTCATTGAGAAACATCGATTTTATTTTATAAGTGCCCACATCATGACCGCAGGTTGGGGCCATTTCCCTTTATTTGTATTTCTAGCTTAGCCTTAAGGTGGGGTCACAGAAACCAGTGGGGGTTGATTGGAAATGGAATTTTCAGCATTTAGTTTGTCTAGTCTACAACCGTTGCAAAAGCATTAATCTAGAGTAGGATTTGTCATGTTTCTGCTAATGTTCGGTGGAGTGGCACCATTCATTCTATAACATTTTTTTTAATTAAATTGTAAAGACTATATTAATCATTACGTGATAATTAATTTTTGCATCCAAATTAGATTGGCTGAGATTATATTTTCATGAAGTACTTAAGTTAGCACTCAATATTTTATTCTAAATAAATTAGACTATTCTTATTGAATGCCAGTTTTATACTTATTTTTTAGGATGTAATCTAACGCAACTGATGGTTATCATAATGCATCCTTGGGCCGCCACCGCCACCGCCACCGCCACCGCCACCGCCACCGCCACCGCCATGCGGTGGGAATATACAGCAAGCTGATAATGTAGTGCTTAATAAGAGTACTATTGTCATTAACGTTATACGTTGCATTTTATTTGTCTCATCTTTTATTATCCGGCAATGCTTGGATTATAATTCAATACAATAAATGTCACTGTCAGATAAACGTTAAGATATGTTAGGAGTGGTAGTAAATGAAAATGTCCGACTTGTAAGAACTGTATGTATTGCGTAAGCAAGATGAAATGAAAATGAAAAGAGCGGATTGTCTGATAGATGGTTTTTATTTTCGCTGATATAAATTTAATAACTGTTAAATAATACATTCGGATGTATATGAAAAAATATCTGCTATTACTTGGGGTGTTGGCATTAATGCCATCGTTTGCACAGGCAGACGTATCACTTGACATCAATATACCCGGAGTCAGCTTACATCTAGGTGATCAGGACAACCGTGGCTATTACTGGGATGGTTATGATTGGCGTCCGCCACAGTGGTGGCATGAACATCGTGGTGGCCATATTGGTGACCGCAATGACCGTGGCTATTATTGGGACGGGGGGCGTTGGCAACATCCACAACCGCAGGATGGCCATAACCCGTTCCGTGGGCAGCAAGGTAGTCAACGCCATAATGAACGCAGCGATTACGGTAATTCGCCACAGCACAATAATGGCAGTGATAATAATGGACGCGGCCAGCCAGTGAATAATAGCCGACAGGGTAGTGGTGCTAAGCAAGGCGGGCCAAATAATAACGATAATCATAATGGTCAGCCACTCTATCCATCGCAAAATAAGGGCCATCGTTGACAGTAAGTAACCGATGAATGCAGGCTTTGTCGCTAAAATCATCGACAGAGTTTGCGTTCTCTTACCATAAAAAAGTCTTATTCTTCATGCAAAACTTCCCCTTATCGCGTTAACCCCCTACTATCTGTAGCCTAGCTATGGGTATCAGCCCCTAATATTTATGAGACATCTTCAGGTTAATCCTGAGGCAGCGACCGAGGATGTAATGCAGACCAGTCAGTTATTTACTGCGCTTCAACAGCGGCAACAACAACGTGATCACCGTTACCTCAAGGGATTGGTGGTGATACTTTTTTTTGCGCTGGTAGTCAGCTTGTGTGCTGGAGATGCGTGGATTTGGCCCACTCAGTGGTTTGGTGAAAGCGGGCAATTATTCGTCTGGCAGTTGCGTTTGCCCCGAGCCTTAGCCGTAATGATGGTTGGTGCAAGTCTTGCGGTTGCGGGTGCTGTAATGCAGGCATTGTTTGAAAATCCATTAGCCGAACCCGGTCTGCTGGGGGTGGCGAATGGTGCAGGTGTTGCATTAGTTATGGCGGTCTTGCTAGGGCACGGGTTATTACCGATCTGGTTTTTAAGTGGCTGTGCTATTGCTGGAGCCTTACTTATGACGGTTCTGCTGTTAGGTTTCGCTCGCCGGCGTTTGTTGACTAACGCTCGTCTGTTACTGGTTGGTGTTGCATTGGGGATCGTTTGCAGCGCGGTGATGACATGGGCTGTTTATTTCAGTACCAGCTTGGATTTACGCCAGTTGATGTATTGGATGATGGGGGGATTCAGCGGTATAGATTGGCGACAGCAGGGATTGGTCGTAGCATTGGTGCCGATCGTGGTATGGCTTTGTTGCCAGGGGCGAGTGCTCAACTTTATGTCATTGGGTGAGCAGCAAGCCAGGCAGTTGGGGATCCCACTCCATTTATGGCGGAATTTATTAGTACTGGCTATAGGATTGCTGGTAGGTATTAGTGTTGCTCTGGCTGGTGTTATCAGCTTTATTGGCCTGGTTATTCCCCATATCTTGCGATTGACCGGTTTAACTGACCAACGCCATCTACTAAGCGGATGTGCACTAGCTGGCGCTGGAATACTGTTGTTTGCGGATGTTATCGCACGTATCGCTCTATTTTCGGCTGAGCTGCCCATTGGTGTGGTAACCGCAACGTTGGGTTCGCCATTATTTATCTGGTTGCTGACACGAGTGAAAAGTGTAAAGTGATCTGCCTTACACCTATTGATACTCTTGTAAGTTCATCTGTATATCATCGCTGAATAAGGATCCTTCCTGATGAGTAATCCAATTTATTCCATTCCTGTTAAAACCATTGAAAGTGAATCTATTCTGCTGGAAAAGTATAAAGGCTCAGTGCTGTTGGTGGTTAATGTGGCTTCTCAGTGTGGTCTGACTAAGCAGTATGAAGGGCTTGAAAACCTCTATAAAACATATCATCAGCAAGGTTTTGAAGTCTTAGGTTTTCCGAGTAATGAGTTTGCGGGGCAGGAGCCTGGCAGTGATGAAGAGATCCAAGCTTTCTGCCGTGGCACATTTGGGGTTGAATTTCCGATGTTTAGTAAAATTGAGGTCAATGGCCCGCAACGGCACCCTTTGTACCAGCAATTGATTGCGGCTAAGTCTGTTGCAATAAAACCGGAAGGGAGCGAATTTTATCAACGGTTAGCCAGTAAGGGGCGTGAGCCAAAGCAACCGGGTGATATTCTGTGGAATTTTGAGAAATTCCTGGTTAGTCGTGATGGCGAAGTTCTTGAGCGTTTTGCTCCCGATATGGCACCAGAAGATTCGATTCTAATCAGTGCAATTACTCAAGCGTTAGCCACCAAATAATTTACCGACAACAGGTTTATTTTGATGCTTTTGCAACTCAGCAATGTCCATGTCGAAACCCGCCTTGCGCCTTTTTCTGCCCAGGTAGCTGCTGGGTTGCAAATTCATTTGATAGGTCCCAATGGTGCAGGGAAAAGTACCCTGTTGGCCGCTCTGGCAGGCTTGTTGCCTGCTCGTGGTGATATTTTACTGGCCGGGCAACCACTGCCTATCTATGCAGGGCACGACTTGGCCCGTTCACGAGCCTATCTAAGTCAACAGCAATCGGCTCTGACTCTAATGCCGGTTTTCCAATATCTGGCTCTCTATCAGCCAGCCGGTGCTGCTTTGGATGCTGTAGCGGCAACGATTGGTTATCTCTGTAAAAAATTACGATTAACCGATAAATTGCCAAGAATGTTATCGCAACTTTCAGGCGGCGAGTGGCAGCGTGTTCGGCTCGCGGCAGTATTCTTGCAAGTTTGGCCGGATATCAACGCTGACAGCAAGCTGTTATTGCTTGATGAACCCTATACCGGGCTTGATGTGGCGCAAAAAGTGGCACTTGATAGTCTGCTTGCTGAGTTTTGTGCGGCTGGGCGCAGTGCTATCATTAGTGCTCATGACCTTAACCACACCTTGCAACAGGCTGATCAGGTTTGGTTAATGTCTAAAGGGGACGTGCTTGCACAGGGTGGGGCTAAACAGGTAATGGAGGCAGATATTTTATCTGATGTGTTCGAAGTGGAATTTCAAATACATAGTTTTGATGGCCAGAATTGGATTATTACAAAAAGCATATGATACTTACATTTAGCTACTAAGTTTTATTGGGAGTATAAAATTAATAACCTGCATCTATAATTTGCATTAATATTTATTATGGTGCTTATTTTTCTTTTTCTCCACAGAAGAAATCAATTAAATCATTGCGATGAAATATCCCACAGTGTTGTATGTTAATTGATTGATTTTACTATGAAAAAAAATTCCTTTCTTCGTGAAATACCCTTTCTGAATATATCAGCAAAAAAACGCTATCTTAAGGTTTATTTAAGGTTAATGGACTAGAGTTGACCCTAGCAGACCACAGGTTTATCTGATGGGCGTTTAGTTTTCGTTAACTTAAGTGAGCATATAGTTGCCGACAGCTCTGGTGTCCTAAGGGATTATTCAATGCAGAATTTTTTGCCATTTTCACGTCCGTCAATCGGTACGGACGAAATTAATGCGGTCATAAATGTATTAGGCTCAGGTTGGATAACTACTGGCCCACAGAATCAACAGTTAGAAACTGATTTTTGTAAGGCATTGGGTTGCAAGCATGCTATTGCTGTCAGTTCGGCCACTGCGGGAATGCATATCACCTTGATGGCCTTGGGTATTGGCCCAGGGGATGAAGTTATTACCCCGTCTCAAACGTGGGTTTCTACTCTTAATATGATTGTGTTGCTGGGCGCTGAGCCGGTAATGATTGATGTTGATCGCGACACTTTAATGGTAAATGCTGCGGATGTTGCAGCAGCTATCACCGCAAAAACCAAAGCCATTATCCCGGTGCATTATGCCGGCGCTCCCTGTGATCTTGATGCTTTGCGTTTAATTGCTCAGCATCAAGGTATCCCATTGATTGAAGATGCGGCCCATGCTGCTGGCACCCGCTATGGTAATCAATGGATTGGCGAGAAGGGCACCGCTATTTTCTCTTTCCATGCCATTAAAAATATGACTTGTGCTGAAGGCGGCTTAATTGCCACTGATGATGATGAGCTAGCCGACAAAGTACGGCAACTTAAGTTTCATGGCTTGGGTGTGGATGCCTTTGATCGACAGCTACAAGGGCGTAGCCCACAGGCCGAAGTTATAGTGCCTGGTTATAAATATAACTTATCTGATATTCACGCAGCGATTGCGGTAGTGCAACTCAGGCGTTTACCTGAAATCAATGCTCGTCGCCAAGAATTAGTTGCCCGCTACTATAAAGCATTGAACGATTCCCCCTTGCAACCCCTGGCGGTTCCCGACTATGCCCATCTCCATGCATGGCATCTGTTTATGGTGCGTGTTGATGAAGGTCGCTGCGGAATTAGTCGCGACTCACTGATGGAGCGGTTGAAAGAGTCAGGAATTGGTACTGGTCTGCATTTTCGTGCCGCCCATACTCAAAAGTATTATCGCGAACGCTATCCACAGTTGCACTTACCCAATACCGAATGGAATTCCGCCAGATTATGCACATTGCCCCTTTTCCCCGACATGCTAGACAGTGATGTTGACCGGGTAGTTGATGCATTGGCAACTATTATAGGGCCGCACCGTGTTACAAAATGAGCAAATCAAAAAAGTATCAATAGTTATCCCTGTTTATAACGAGCAAGAGAGCTTGCCGGCATTAATAGAGAGGACGTCGGCTGCCTGTAAGTTACTCACCCAACCTTATGAAATTATTCTGGTTGATGACGGGAGTAGTGATAGTTCTGCTGAAATTTTGACAACAGCGGCGAACCTACCTGAAAACCACATAATCGCAGTTTTGCTAAATCGTAATTATGGCCAACATTCAGCCATTATGGCTGGATTCAATCAGGTTAGTGGTGATTTGATCATTACACTTGATGCTGATCTGCAAAACCCGCCGGAGGAAATCCCACGGCTGGTCGGTGTGGCAGAAGAGGGCTACGACGTCGTCGGGACTGTGCGCGCTAATCGGCAAGATTCGCTGTTTCGTAAAACAGCCTCCCGTTTGATTAATCTGATGATTCAACGTGCTACAGGTAAATCTATGGGTGACTATGGCTGCATGTTACGAGCCTACCGCCGTCATATCGTAGAAGCAATGTTACACTGTCACGAACGCAGTACCTTTATTCCCATTCTGGCAAACAGCTTTGCCCGCCGTACCACTGAAATTACAGTTCATCATGCTGAGCGCGAATTCGGTGACTCAAAATACAGCCTGATGAAGCTCATTAATCTTATGTATGACTTGATAACTTGCCTGACAACGACCCCATTACGTCTGTTAAGCCTGGTGGGCAGTGTCATTGCACTTTCTGGTTTTACTCTTGCTGTGCTGTTAGTGGTTTTGCGTTTGGTATTTGGCCCGGAATGGGCGGGCGGCGGTGTCTTTACGCTCTTTGCCGTGTTGTTCATGTTCATCGGTGCCCAATTCGTTGGTATGGGGCTACTCGGTGAATACATCGGTCGAATTTATAACGATGTGCGCGCGCGCCCACGTTATTTCATACAGAAAGTGGTCGGGGCAGAGCATACCGACAATAATCAGGAAGTAGAAAAATGAAAGCGATTGTATTTGCCTATCATGATATTGGCTGTGTAGGTCTAAAAGCACTAGTAGAAGCTGGTTACGATATTCAGGCAGTATTTACCCATACTGACGATCCTAATGAGAATCGTTTTTTCTCTTCAGTGGCCCGGGTTGCTGCTGATTTAGAACTTCCTGTATTTGCACCGGATGATGCCAATCATCCGTTATGGGTTGAGCGCATTAAGCAATTACAGCCGGATATTATTTTCTCTTTCTATTATCGCAATATGCTGTGTGATGAAATTTTGTCGTTAGCACCGCAAGGAGGATTCAATTTACACGGCTCCTTGTTGCCGAAATACCGAGGGCGTGCTCCGATTAACTGGGCGCTGGTTAATGGGGAGACCGAAACAGGTGTAACCTTGCACCAAATGGTAAAAAAAGCTGATGCAGGCCCAATTGTGGGTCAGCACAAAGTTACCATCAGCGATACAGATACTGCATTGACATTACATGCAAAAATGCGTGAAGCGTCGCAAGAGTTGTTACGTGATTTATTGCCAAAAATGAAGCGTTCTTCACTGCATCTGACACCACAAAAAGAAGCTGATGCCAGCTATTTTGGCCGTCGAACTGCTGCTGATGGAGAGGTCAATTGGCAAAAGTCAGCATCAGATATCAATAATTTAGTTCGTGCCGTGACGGAGCCTTATCCCGGTGCATTCAGCTATCTTGGACAGCGTAAACTCATCATCTGGCGTGCGCGGCCGCTGAAGATGGCACACGGAAAGTTACCCGGCACCATACTCTCAATTTCACCTTTAGTTGTCGCCTGCGGTGAAGGTGCGCTGGAGATTGTTACTGGTCAGGGAGACGCTGGTTTGTATGTTCAGGGCAGTCGATTAGCCCAAGAAATGGGCATTGTCACGGATGTGCGTTTAGCTAATAGACCAAGCAATGCTTTGAAAAGACGTACCCGTGTACTGATCCTTGGTGTGAACGGCTTCATTGGTAATCACTTAACCGAACGCTTGTTGCGTGATGACCGTTACGAAGTCTATGGTCTGGATATTGGTTCTGATGCTATTAGTCGTTTCTTGGATAACCCTTTCTTCCATTTCGTGGAAGGCGACATCAGTATTCATTCCGAATGGATCGAATATCATATTAAAAAATGTGATGTCATTTTGCCGCTGGTGGCTATTGCGACGCCAATTGAATATACCCGCAATCCACTGCGTGTTTTCGAATTAGATTTTGAAGAAAATTTAAAGATTGTTCGCGATTGCGTTAAATACAATAAACGTATTGTCTTCCCATCCACTTCTGAAGTTTATGGTATGTGTGATGACAAAGAGTTTGACGAGGACAGTTCGCGACTGATTGTTGGGCCAATTAACAAACAGCGCTGGATATATTCGGTATCCAAACAATTATTGGATCGTGTTATCTGGGCTTATGGTGCGAAAGAAAATCTCAGATTCACATTGTTCCGCCCATTTAACTGGATGGGGCCACGTCTGGATAACCTTGACGCTGCTCGTATTGGCAGTTCCCGCGCCATTACACAATTGATATTAAATCTGGTTGAAGGCTCTCCTATTCAACTGGTTGATGGCGGCGCGCAAAAACGCTGTTTTACTGATATTCATGATGGCATTGAAGCGCTATTTCGCATTATTGAGAACAATGATGGCTGCTGTGATGGTCAGATAATCAATATTGGTAACCCGACGAATGAGGCTAGTATTCGCGAATTAGCGCAAATGCTGCTGAGTAGTTTTGAAAAACATCAATTACGTGGTCACTTCCCACCATTTGCTGGCTTTAAAGATATCGAAAGCAGTGCCTATTATGGTAAAGGCTACCAAGATGTCGAATATCGCACCCCCAGCATCACGAATGCGCGACGTATTTTACATTGGCAGCCAGAAATCGCTTTGCAGCAAACTGTCAGCGAAACCTTGGATTTCTTCCTTCGTGGTGCTGTACTCGAACTGGGTGAAACCCAAAAGGATGAGCATTATCTATGAAGCAAGTTGGACTAAGAATTGATGTGGATACCTACCGTGGAACAAAAGAAGGTGTGCCATCATTACTTGCTGTATTGGAACAGTATGATATCAGCGCCAGCTTTTTCTTCAGTGTTGGTCCAGATAATATGGGGCGTCACTTGTGGCGCCTTTTCAGACCTCGTTTCTTGTGGAAGATGTTGCGTTCTAATGCCGCTTCGCTTTATGGCTGGGATATCTTACTGGCCGGAACCGCCTGGCCGGGTAAAAAAATCGGTAAAGACCTTGGCTCATTAATGAAAGCCACGCTACAAGCAGGGCATGAGGTTGGTTTGCATGCATGGGATCATC
Source organism: Yersinia sp. 2541 StPb PI (assembly GCF_052217145.1). NCBI lineage: Bacteria > Pseudomonadati > Pseudomonadota > Gammaproteobacteria > Enterobacterales > Yersiniaceae > Yersinia > Yersinia sp. 2541 StPb PI. Next base: position 2,092,178 of record NZ_JAZGQB010000001.1, read on the forward strand.
AAGGCTGGCAAGCTAAGGTTGCATCGTGGTCAACACAACAGCTAACTGAGCAGGTTCAATGGGGTGTGGATGAATTACAGAACAGCATTGGGCAGCCAGTAACTTGTTCCGCCGCTGCTGGCTGGCGTGCAGACTCGCGGGTGTTAGCCATCAAGCAACCGTTCGCTTTTCGTTATAACAGTGATTGTCGTGGTACTCACCCTTTCCGCCCCCTATTACCTGATGGCAGTCTTGGCAGTGTACAAATTCCTGTTACGTTGCCAACGTACGATGAAGTCGTAGGGAGTGAAGTGCGGGCTGAGGATTTTAATAATTTCATCATTGAAGCTATTTTGCGTGATAGAGGTGTCTCGGTTTATACCATTCATGCTGAAGTTGAAGGGATGTCTCAGGCAGTAATGTTTGAGCAATTATTAGTCCAGGCCAAAAAACAAGGTATCCAGTTTTGCCCGCTTCGAGAGTTATTACCCGATGATTTAGATTTATTGCCGATAGGGACAGTCGAGCGTACCACCTTTCCTGGCCGAGAGGGTTGGTTAGGGTGTCAGACAAAAATTAAGGATGTCGGATGAAACTGTTAAAAGGAGGCGGGGCAGCACTGTTGGCGTTGTTTTTTGCTTTGCTATACCTATTGCCAATCAATAGTCGTTTACTGTGGCAACCTGACGAAACTCGCTACGCTGAGATTAGTCGGGAAATGTTGCAACGTGGTGATTGGGTTGTGCCGCATTTTCTGGGGATCCGCTATTTCGAAAAGCCTATCGCTGGATATTGGTTTAATAATATTAGCCAGTGGATATTTGGTGACACTAATTTTGCCGTCCGATTTGGTTCCATTTTTAGTACCGCGCTGAGTGCAATCTTAGTCTATTGGTTAGCGACTTTATTGTGGCGTAACCGCTCTACATCGGTACTGGCGACATTAATTTATCTCTCCATGTTGTTGGTATTTAGTATCGGCTCCTATGCGGTATTGGACCCGATGATTTCATTATGGCTAACCGCTTCAATGGTCTGTTTTTATCTCACATTGCGGGCCGAAACTTTGGCGCAGAAGGTTGGGGCTTACCTTTTGCTCGGCCTTGCCTGTGGCATGGGCTTTATGACTAAAGGTTTTCTGGCGTTGGCCGTGCCGGTTATTTCGGTATTGCCTATTGTCATACAGCAAAAGCGAATAAAAGAACTCATCATTTTTGGCCCGATAGCGATATTGGGTGCGGTAATCTTGAGCTTGCCGTGGGCATTGGCCATCGCGCAACGTGAACCCGATTTCTGGCATTACTTCTTTTGGGTTGAACATATTCAGAGATTCGCTGAAAAAGATGCTCAACATAAAGCCCCCATTTGGTATTACCTGCCTATTCTTTGCATCGGTGTATTGCCGTGGTTGGGGTTATTACCGGGAGCGTTACTTAAAGGGTGGCGTGAACGGGTGGCAAAACCAGAGCTGTTCTTTTTGCTCAGTTGGGTCGTCATGCCGTTGTTATTCTTCAGTGTGGCTAAAGGAAAACTCCCAACGTATATCTTGCCATGTATGGCTCCACTATCTTTACTGATAGCGGCATATGCAACAGATTGCGCCAGTAACATGCGTATGCGCGCGCTGAAAATAAATGGTGCAATAAATCTTATTTTTGGATTAGTTTGCGCGCTGGCGGTGTTAGTTATTGGTTTGAATTTGGTAGGGCACTTGGTCGCCTATGGGCCACAAGAGCAGCAGAAAGTAGTGTTGGGGATAGTCGCCTTTACTGGATGGGGGTTGGTGGGGCTGATTACATTGTATAATAACGCCCGTTATTGGCGTTGGGCTGCCGCCTGTCCATTATTGTTGGTTTTGCTGGTGGGTTACCTGATTCCTCAACAGGTTATTGATTCCAAACAGCCGCAAAATTTTATTCAGAATAATTTTGATGCGTTGAGCAGCAGCCGCTATGTGCTTACCGACAGTGTGGGTGTAGCGGCAGGGTTAGCCTGGCAACTGAAACGTAGCGATATACTGATGTTCAGCGAAAAGGGCGAGCTGTCTTATGGGCTGAACTATGCTGACAGCAAAGATAAATACATTAGCAATAAAGATTTTAGTGAATGGTTGGCTCATGCAAGGCAGCAAGGTGACGTGTCGTTAGTTGTGCAATTATCTCGCGGTGAGGACATCTCTACCCATTATCCGGTAGCCGACAAGGTTAATTTAATGAATCGTTTGGCACTTTTGTGGTACCAAAAGACACCATGACAAATTATTTGCTATTGATAGTTGTCAGTTTATTGACCTGTGCGGGGCAACTGTGTCAGAAGCAAGCTGCACAATGTTGGGGGCAATCTGGTGAAAAACGGCTTGCGCCCACACTGCGTTGGCTTGCTATCGCAGTGATATTGCTGGGCTTAGGAATGGTGCTGTGGTTGCGTTTATTGCAACATCTGCCTTTGAGTGTGGCTTATCCGCTATTAAGCTTTAACTTTGTGCTGGTGACCTTGGCCGCGCAGTTGTTTTATGGAGAAAAGACAACTTCTCGCCATTGGTTGGGTGTTGCTGCCATTATGTTTGGCATCCTTTTGATTAGTTGGCATTTATGAAAGGTTACCTGTGGGGAATAGGCAGTGTGGTGTTGGTGACCATGGCCCAACTCATGTTGAAGTGGGGGATGATGCATACTCCATTAATATCGTTGGCAGATATTAATGGTCAGTTTTTAGCACATCATCTGACACAATTAATGGCGGTAACTTTCGGGCTAGTCGGCTATGCAGTATCCATGTTGTGCTGGTTTTTTGCCTTAAGGTATTTGCCACTCAATCGAGCCTATCCATTACTGAGTCTTAGTTATGCGCTGGTCTATTTAGCCGCTGTATTGCTACCCTGGTTCAATGAGTCGGCGACGTTACTAAAAACGTTAGGGGCGGGGTTTATCCTACTGGGGATATGGCTGATTCACACCAAACCCATAAAAAGTGATTAAATCTATTATCTCATTCATATAACTTGTTTTTTCCAGACTCGATAGCTAAATTAGCTCTACTGGTACCTCTCGCTGGCCAGATATAGCGCCGAATAGCTTGCTGTGCGGTGGATTGGCTAAGCCTTACTCTGGTGATATCTCGATGCGGATGCGTTTCTGGATCTTTTTGGTCAGTATGATTCTTGCTGGTTGTAGCAGCCATGCTCCAACACCGAGTGGTCACTTATCAGATTCTATTGTGGTAGTCGCTAAACTGAATGAACAACTGCGTCAATGGGAAGGAACGCCATACCGTAATGGTGGGCTGGATCAAAGTGGTGTTGATTGTTCAGGGTTTGTTTACCGCACATTCCGTGATCGTTTTGATATGCAATTACCCCGAACAACAGCAGCGCAGACCACCTTAGGCACTAAAGTCTCTCGTGATGAACTCATGCCTGGCGACTTGGTGTTTTTCAAAACTGGCAGTGGACAAAATGGGCTGCATGTCGGTATTTACGATACTAATGATGAATTTATTCATGCCTCAACGAGTAAAGGTGTGATCCGTTCATCGTTGGAAAATGTTTACTGGAAACGTGTGTACTGGCAAGCGCGTCGCATTTGATGCATTTTCGATATAGTTCTTAATCAATACAGAATGAATCCTCGAACCTAAAGATATCGGCGTTGGTTATGTTATCTTAATAGCTGCTTATTTTGGTTCGGAGCCGCGTTTATGTCATCCCTTCGCTTACTCATTTCTGATTCTTATGACCCCTGGTTTAATCTGGCGGTAGAAGAGTGCATTTTCCGTCAGATGTCCCCGGATCAGCGAGTGCTATTTTTGTGGCGTAATGCTGACACCGTGGTGATAGGCCGTGCTCAGAATCCATGGAAAGAGTGTAATACGCGCCAAATGGAGCAAGATGGCGTGAAGCTGGCTCGGCGCAGCAGCGGCGGCGGGGCGGTATTTCATGATTTGGGCAATACCTGTTTCACCTTTATGGCGGGTAAACCTGAATATGATAAAACGGTCTCCACTCAAATTATTCTTACTGCGTTAGCCTCGCTCGGAATTCAGGCCACCGCTTCAGGTCGTAATGATTTGGTGGTTAAGAACGGTGATGATGAGCGCAAAGTTTCTGGCTCGGCGTATAAAGAGACCAAAGATCGTGGTTTTCATCATGGCACATTGTTATTGAGTGCGGATCTGAGTCGTTTGGCCGATTACCTTAATCCTGATCCGAAAAAATTGCAGGCCAAAGGGATTACATCAGTGCGCTCCCGAGTCACCAATCTGGTGGAGCTATTACCGGGAATTGAGCATCAACAGATTTGTGTCGCCATTGAGCAGGCTTTTTTCGATTATTATAATGAAAAGGTGCTGGCGGAAAGAATCTCCCCACAAGCATTGCCCGACCTACCTGGTTTTACCGAACAATTTGCGAAACAGAGTAGCTGGGAATGGAATTTCGGTCAGGCCCCCGCCTTTAGCCACTTAGTCGATACCCGTTTTATTTGGGGCGGAATTGAACTGCATTTTGATGTATTACAGGGTGCCATCGCTCGCTGCCAAATCTTTACGGATAGTTTGAATCCTGCTCCGCTGGAAGCTTTGGCTGAGCGGCTACAAGGGACGGTGTATCGTCCCGAGGCTATTAACGTTGTTTGTCAGCAATTAAGCGATGATTTTCCTGAGTCACATGCTGAGCTGTTGCAAGTTAGTCACTGGCTGGCTGAGGTATTACGCTGATGACCCCTTTTAACTTTATTCAATCAGATAGCGCTTCAAAATCTGAGAATACGCCTCAATTTAATAATAGCTACGGGCAGCAATTGAGCGGTTTTTATACTCACTTGCAACCAACGCCGTTAAAGGGGGCACGCTTGCTGTACCACAGTTCCCCGTTAGCGCTGGAGCTTGGGCTGGATGAGAGTTGGTTTAGTTTGCCGAAAGCCAGCGTATGGGCAGGAGAGGCTTTGCTACCAGGTATGGAGCCGCTGGCACAAGTATATAGTGGCCACCAGTTCGGCGTATGGGCAGGGCAACTCGGGGATGGCCGTGGGATTTTGCTCGGGGAACAACAACTCAGTGACGGCCGCAGTATGGATTGGCATTTGAAAGGCGCAGGGTTAACCCCTTATTCCCGCATGGGAGATGGGCGGGCCGTTTTGCGCTCAGTCGTCCGGGAGTTTTTAGCCTCCGAAGCATTGCACCATCTAGGAATACCTACCAGCCGTGCACTGACCATTGTTACCAGCGAACATCCTGTTTATCGTGAGCAACCAGAGCGTGGGGCGATGTTATTACGCGTGGCTGAAAGTCATGTTCGTTTTGGCCATTTCGAACACTTCTATTATCGACAGCAGCCTGCACAGGTCAGACAGTTGGCTGATTATGTTATTGCTCGTCACTGGCCGCAATGGGCCGGTCAACCGGAAAGTTACCTGTTGTGGTTTACTGATGTGGTAAAACGCACGGCACGTTTAATCGCTCATTGGCAAACGGTCGGTTTTGCTCATGGTGTGATGAATACCGATAATATGTCGATTCTTGGTATTACCATGGACTATGGTCCATTTGGTTTTCTTGATGACTATGTACCGGGATATATTTGCAATCACTCTGATCATCAGGGGCGTTATGCTTTCGATAATCAGCCAGCGGTCGCACTATGGAATCTGCATCGGTTGGGGCAGGCGTTGTCCGGCTTAATGTCGGTGGAGCAGCTACAGTTGGCACTAGAGGCTTATGAGCCAGAGTTAATGGCAGCTTATGGCCAACAGATGCGCGCTAAACTAGGTTTTGTCGAAAACAGCAGCCAGGATAACGAGTTACTGACAGGATTATTGAGTTTGATGATTCAAGAGGGGCGAGATTATACCCGTACATTCCGCTTGTTGAGCCAGGTTGAAATGCATTCGGCGCAATCGCCACTACGTGATGATTTTATCGATAGAGCCGGTTTTGACAGTTGGTACCACCGTTATCGTACACGTTTGCAACAAGAGCTGATTGACGATGTTCAGCGTCAGCAATTGATGAAAGCGGTTAACCCGAAATATATATTGCGTAACTACCTGGCACAGCAAGTGATTGATCACGCTGAAAAGGATGATATTCAACCTCTACAGCGGTTGCATCAGGCATTACAACATCCTTTCGCAGAGCAACCTGAATTTGATGACTTGGCGGCATTACCTCCTGACTGGGGGAAACATCTGGAAATCTCCTGTTCCAGTTAGTTGGTTGCATATCCAACGTATTCAGTGACTCGGGTGAGTAACAACCGCTAACTTAGCGGTGGCTTCAAGGATGAAAGGTATTTCAATCACTCCTACTCGTCGCTAACAGAAGACGTTTTACCGGCTGGACTCCCCGGCACTCCGCAACTGTTGTAGAACTTGGGGTGTTTGCAGGCCAAAACTCAGTAATGCCCTATCATCAAGTACCAGTAATCGTTGCTTTTTACCCGCAGGAGTCAGAGCTACTCCCGGTAAGCGCCATATATTATCAATGCCACCCAGTGATTTAACGCTATATGACGTAACAATCAGCAGGTCAGGAGCACTGGCGATAATCCCTTCTTGTGATAAAGGGCGATAGCCGCTGAATTTTTGCATGGTGTTGTTCAGGCCTGAAAGGCGAAATAAGCTATCCGCAGCAGTATTTTTACCCGCAGCCAGCGGCGGTAACCCCGCGTGGCTTAGGATAAATAGAACCTTTACCGGCAATGGTGTGGAATCTATCATTGCTAGCTGTTGCTGGTAGTGATTGATCAGTTGTCGGCCTTTCTGTTGCTGATTAACTGCGGTGGCAATCAACTGAATTTTAGTTACCACTGTTTGTGGCGAGCTGTCCGCGGGAATAAGTATGACCTTTACCCCATAGTCAGTGATTTGCTTCAGCGCTCGTGACGCTGAAGCCTGCTTACGACATAACACCAACGTAGGTTGTAACGCGAGAATGCCTTCGGCATTGAGTTGTCGCAAGTAACCCACGTCGGGTAAGGTTTTCAATTCACTGGGGTGCTGGCTGGCACTATCCCTGGCCACCATGTTGGCACCTACGCCTAATGCGTAGGTGATTTCAGAGATATCACTACCGAGTGTGATAATGCGTTGGCTGGCAATGCCACTGATTGGAATTATAAGGGCAATAAATATTAGCCATTTATTCATCAGCGGAGCCTATGGCAGTCAATTCAGCCAGTTGCTGATGCCAGTGGTGCTGCTCTGGTTGGCCTTCGCTACGTTGCCCAAATAATTGCAGAATATGATTACCTTGAGTATCCAGCAGCTCCAGACTTGAGATGTAACCCTCTTTGGTCGGTTTGCGTGTTACCCAACTTTCTGCAATGGCATTCTCATGCAGGTGCAAAGCAAAACGGCGGTTAAGCACACTCATCCAATGAGGCGGCGGTGTTTGCTTCCCCTGACAGGCAATAAATTGTTCTATCACGCCAGTGAAGATCTGCATACACCCGGTGTTACCGACAAAGATCATCACTTCATTCTGGCAAGCCTGTGCCGCATATAAAATTTGCCTTAATGCTTTATTATCAACCGGATAAGCCAGATCATCACCGACAGACCGGAAGGCTTGCCGGCGGGTGATTTTATTGCGTTTGAGTAGCATAAAGAACTGATGGATATCGTTCATCTTGCGCCATTCATTATCTATCGCAGCGTTATCAATGGCTGTCTCTTGAGTTAACGCCTTTTCTGCGGGGGAGAACACCAACCGCGCATTGGTTTCACAGCGATACTTTTCTACCAACTGCTGCCATGCGTTAAGGTCTGTTTCTTCGGTACAGTAGATTTGATGGATTGCTTTGCCTTGCAGATTACAGCAGTGAATACTCAATTGCTTACCCTGTGGTGTCTCCTCGCTCAGGCTAAAAATGCTGTCCCATTGGCGGAAAAACAGCCTTAAATCCAGCGCGCGTGGATTAAGAACCAAGCCTAGGTGACCGTGCAAGCGCAAATTCTGATACTCACCCCAATGCTCATGTATTGCATAATCGTTACGGGTGATCGATTTAGTGACACCGACACTGGCTAACTCAGTCAGCAGTCTATCGGCACTGATATCCAGGCGTTCCGCATCCTGTCCTACCCGCGCATAAAATAGCTCGGCTTCACTGATATTTATCATGAGGGCAATATCGTGTAGAGGCTTGCTGGGGTGTTGCTGCCGAATGTTGAGATAGTGTTGGTAATGTGATGTTTCCATGAGTCGCTTCCTTGTGATTACCACTGATAGCTGATTAATAGTTTGGCATTACGACCATCCTGCGGGATTGCTTGTGGTGAGTAGTGCACCTTATTGAATGCATTACCCAACACTGCGGTGGTGGTGAGGCTATTCAAGCTGCCAGCCCCACGGTAGCTTAGGTAAAAGTCATGGACCGCATAACCAACTTGCGGCGCATAGGAACGGCGTGACGACGTTTTGGCATCGTTATTTTTCATAAACTTGGTGTTTTCTGCCATTGTCAGGATCCAGCCAGTGCTAAAACCACTGTTGGCAATAGGGATATTAAGCCTGCTGGTGACGGTATCTGGATTGATACTGTTAATAAATTGGCGGGTGTCGAGATTAATAGCACGAGTGCGGTTATAGGCCAGCGCCCAGTCAATCCATTGATTTTGGTAATCCAATGACACATCCCAACCCCAGCTTTTACTGCGCGGGATATTGATATAGCTGGAGCTCATCATATTGACATGATTGGTAATGCGGTCTTTAGCGTGGATATCAAAATAGCTGGCTTTAAATTTAACTGAATCATTATCGGCGAATAGATTATCAAAATGCACCCCGAACCCCGTTTCGCGGGTGACGTTGCTTTCTGGCCTTAAGTTTGGATTAGGGAACCAGTAATTAGAGAACCATCTGGTAGAGAAGTGTAGCGAGTTGTTATAAAGCTCCGCTAGCGTTGGGGTACGAAATGCCTGACTGTAAGCGCCAAACAGCATCAACCAATCGGTTGGTTCAATCGTAATTGCCCCTCGTGTTGACCAGTTTTTTGCCTCCTTATCAGCAAATCCTATGCGGCTGTTTTTATAACTGTCGAAGCGGCTGCCTACCAGCAAGGTAACGGGTAAATCACGCAGTGTAACTTCGTCTTGCAACCAACCGGAGGAGAATTTGATTTCAGCGGGGGGAAAACTACGAATAACGCCGATTGGAACTTGCTCTTGATGGTAGGCTTCCACACCATAAGTGAACAAATGTGCGACTGGGCTGTAGGCAAATAGCTTACTGTTATTTTCCAGCTTTATGCCGTGGGTGATCTGTTTACGGCGGCCTGAGCCCTCGCGATTGACGTCATCGCTAATATTGATCTCGGAATAGTAGAGTTGGCTGGTGGCATCCAACCAATCAAGGTGTTGTGGTTGCAGGCGGTAGGTTAACTCGGCATCACGTTGAAGGGTGGAACGATTCATCATTGGATTTTTATTAAGTTTTAAGTCAGGCGTACTAAGGTTAGCCATGCGCGGTTCTAGTGCTTGGTTATTGTAATAACGCAGGGCGGTGGTTAACGATTGGCTGTCAGAAAGATAGGCGGTGCCCTTAAACATCAAGCTGTTAATCGTTTCATCATTCGGCGCTTCATTACCGTTGCCGTGGTAAATATTGCCGACCTTACGTTTACTTAGCGCAATAACGCCGTCAAGACTCTCTGTACGGCCAAAAATGGACATCCCAGAGCCGATACTGTGATAACCCGTGGCACCATAACCGCTGACTCGGAAACCAAGATTTTGGCCCTCTGCCAGCAAATCGGCCGCATCAATGGTCTGGTAAGCAATCACCCCGCCCATGGCGCCACTGCCAAACCTTGATGTTGATGGGCTACGAATGATGCTGACCTGCTTTATCAGGGCCGGATCAAGGAAAGTACCACTGATATTGGCCCCCGTGATGCCCTGACGAATACCATCAATGAGCACCAGCACACCATACTGATCATAGCCTCTGATATTAACGTTCTGTCCATTGGTGCGCCCAACACCGCTAACACTCACACCGGGTACGTTTTGCAGCATTTCTGCGGCGGTGGTAGCAGTTTGTTTGTCTGGTAATGCAGCATCAATGACGGTGACTGTGCCGGGGGTGTTGAAACTGTCAGTCGCCGGTTGAGTTCCGGTAACAATAAGGGTGTGATTCTTACTGGCAGGTGCCGAATGAGCTGTTGCCAGCGGGGATAACGCCACGGTTATTGCCAGACTGCATAAAGACAAACGAAAAAAACGAAGCATAAGCAACTCTCCCTATGTTATTAAACATAATCAATAAGTTGCTGGCTGCCTGAGTATTCAATATAAGGTGGCTGGCGTAGTGGATATTTTTTGCAAATAGGATCGAGTGACTAAAAATTATTTAGTCAGTATTAGTTTTCCTGCTTTGGTTTGGCGCAAATAATAGAACTGCCCTTGGTGATTGATCACCACGACATCATGTTGACCAAGCAGTTGTCCGCTATTGATACAGGATAATTGCAACACCGCAGGAGATGGGGTTGGTGTGCAATTTACGGCTTGATTAGGATAGGTGCCCTTGCGCATAAGAAGTATTCTTTAGAGTATCCAGTTAAGTGATAATCATTATCATCTTCATCTGTGGATGGTTTCAATAACAATCTCTATTACTTTTTATGTTAATTCCTTTATTTTGCTTAGTAATTAATATTTTGGATAGATAGTTTAGAATTGATTTGTAAAAAGGGAGCTTGAGCGGAATGAGGGGGCGTGGACCATTTAATCCAGTGATAGAACAGAGTCAATGTAGCGTGTTAACCCATTCTATCACTGTGTGTTAATTAAAACCGGCTGCTGACAGCAATGGCCAATAAGTTCAATAACTGTTCAGTATCGGCCCAATTCAGGCAAGGGTCGGTAATGGATTGTCCATAGATCAAGGGCTGACCCGCAACAATTTTCTGCGAGCCCTCAATCAGGAAGCTTTCAGCCATCACACCGACAATAGCGCTAGAACCGTTACGGATTTGCTGCCCGATATCAGCGGCAACTTCCAACTGGCGGCGGTGCATTTTCTGACAATTACCATGGCTAAAATCGACCACCAGATGTTCCGGTAAATCGAATTCACGCAGGCTGTCACAGGCTGTGGCAATATCAGATGCACCATAATTAGGCTGCCGACCGCCACGCATAATAATGTGCCCATGCGGGTTGCCGCTGGTTTGGTAAATCGTCATCTGGCCGTTTTTATCCGGGGATAAAAACATATGGCTGGCTTGCGCGGCACGGATAGCATCAATTGCAATGCGGGTATTGCCGTCAGTGCCATTTTTGAAACCCACCGGGCAGGAGAGGGCCGATGCCATTTCTCGATGAATCTGGCTTTCCGTGGTACGTGCGCCAATGGCCCCCCAACTGATCAGGTCGGCAATGTACTGACCTGTCACCATATCAAGGAATTCGGTGGCAGTAGGTAGACCTAACTCATTAACTGCCAATAGCAGTTTGCGCGCCATCTCAATCCCTCGATTGACCTGACATGAGCCATCCAACGCCGGGTCAGAAATTAACCCCTTCCAACCCACGACGGTGCGCGGTTTCTCGAAATAGGTGCGCATGACGACTTCCAGGCGATCCTGATAGCGCTCGCGTAATACATTCAGTCGGGTGGCGTAATCAATGGCGGCATCAAGGTCGTGAATCGAGCAGGGACCGACAACCACTAGCAAGCGGGAGTCTTCGCCGGTGAGGATCTTTTCAATTCGTTTACGTGACGCTGTCACGTTATCGGCAATGCTGGCAGAAATCGGTAATTTTTCCGCCAGTTGTTGTGGCGTGATTAAGCTATCGATGCGCGCAGTCCGCAGTTCATCTGTTTTGTGCATGGAAATTCTCTAAATCTGTTCTTCTCTACGGCAGGAATACCGGGAAGTGATGGCGATCACAATAAACCAAAACTAAATGAATTCAACCGCCACGGCCTTGATTCATACAATTTGTGATGAAATAAACTGTAAATAATATCTCAGGCAAATATTCCATTAGAACATGCGGCGACTCATGCCTAAAATATCCAGGATTTTGGTGGAGATTTCCTCAACGGAGTAGTTAGTGGAGTTCAGATAGCGAATCTGATTCTTGCGAAATAGCGCTTCTACTTCACCCACCTCTATTCGGCATTGGTGCAGCGAGGCATAACGGCTATTTTCACGTCGTTCTTCACGGATTGCCGCCAGCCGTTCAGGGTTAATTGTCAAACCAAACAGTTTTTGCTGAAAAGGTTTCAGCGCGGCGGGAAGTTGCAAATTGTCCATATCATCGGCGATAAATGGGTAGTTTGCAGCACGAATCCCAAATTGCATGGCTAAATAGAGGCTGGTTGGGGTTTTACCGCAACGGGAAACCCCCAATAGAATCACCTGTGCTTGATCCAGATTACGCAGAGAAATACCGTCATCATGGGCCAGGGCGTAGTCGATAGCCGCAATCCGCGCATCGTATTTGCCCAAATTGCTTTCAGTAAGACCGTGGGTTCGGTTGAGCACCGGTTGTGGGGCAACCCCCAGTTCGCCCTGTAGTGGGGCAACCAGTGCTTGCACAATATCCTGACAAAATCCCTCACTGTGCTGAATGAGTTCACGCACTTCCGCACTGATTATCGAATAGAAAACCAGCGGTCTAACGCCAGTGTCTTGATATATCTGATTAATCTTCTGGCAAACCTCTTGCGCACGCGCAGCACTTTCGACAAACGGCAGCGTAAAGGTAGTGGCTTTAACAGGGAACTGCGACAAAACAGCATGACCGAGTACTTCTGCAGTGATGGCGGTACCATCCGAAATATAAAACACACTTCTCTCCACGCTGACTCCTGAGTATTTTTCTGGTCGGATTGACCACACTGATAAATGAGCATCTGGTGACAAGTTTAGCCTAATCAGTGTGCCTGATTCGGCCTATCGGTAAAGCGTTTGCTGTCAGAATCGCCTGAAAATAACTTTTCTTGTTGGGTTGATCGATTCACCTGTCCATGGACTATGGATCATTGTGCTAGTCTGAAATAGCTGATTCGTCAGCCGTGATACCTCCGTCTGTACCCTACTGACCGTCCATAATTAATAGACAATGTAAAAAGGATTGTTTCGATGTCCAACAATGGCCTAAATCTGTGCAATGTGCTTTGGTACAATCAGCTTGGCATGAACGATGTTGAGCGGGTAGGCGGCAAGAATGCCTCCCTGGGTGAAATGATAACCAATCTTTCAGACCTGGGTGTTTCGGTACCTAATGGTTTTGCTACCACAGCTCAAGCATTTAACGAATTTCTGGAGCAAAGCGGTGTTAACCAACGCATTTATCAATTGTTGGATCAGACCAATGTTGATGATATTGCGGCATTAGCCAAAGCGGGCGCGCAGATTCGTCAATGGGTGGTTGAGACGCCGTTCCATCCCGAGTTTGAACAGGCTATTCATGAAGCCTACCAACAATTAGCTGACGGTGAGCCTGAGGCTTCTTTTGCTGTGCGCTCATCGGCTACTGCCGAAGATATGCCAGATGCCTCCTTTGCCGGCCAGCAGGAAACCTTCTTGAATGTGCAGGGGATTGATGCGGTGATGGTTGCTATCAAGCACGTATTTGCCTCACTGTTCAATGATCGCGCTATTTCCTATCGTGTGCATCAAGGCTACGACCACCGTGGGGTGGCGCTATCTGCTGGTGTACAACGGATGGTGCGCTCTGATCTCGCCTCGGCGGGCGTGATGTTTACTATTGATACTGAATCAGGCTTCGATCAGGTGGTTTTTATCACCGCAGCTTATGGTTTAGGCGAAATGGTGGTGCAAGGGGCGGTGAACCCGGATGAGTTTTATGTCCATAAGCCAACATTGCGTAATGGCAAACCCGCGATAGTACGCCGCACTATGGGTTCGAAAAAAATTCGCATGATCTATGCCGAAAGCCAGGAACATGGCAAACAGGTACAGATTGAAGATGTGCCAGAAGTACAACGCAATCGTTTCGCTCTCAGTGATGAAGAGGTACAGGCGCTGGCGCATCAGGCACTATCAATCGAAAAGCATTATGGCCGCCCGATGGACATTGAGTGGGCCAAAGATGGCCATACCGGTAAGCTGTTTATCGTGCAAGCTCGCCCAGAAACAGTACGTTCCAACGAGCAAGTTATGGAGCGTTATCTGCTGAATACCCAAAGTGAGGTGCTGGTGGAGGGGCGCGCCATTGGTCATCGTATTGGTGCGGGGCCGGTTAAGGTGATTAATGATATCAGCGAGATGGACCGTATTCAGGCGGGTGATGTACTGGTAACAGACATGACGGACCCTGACTGGGAACCGATCATGAAAAAAGCATCAGCGATTGTGACCAACCGTGGCGGGCGTACCTGCCATGCGGCAATCATCGCTCGTGAGCTGGGGATCCCAGCCGTTGTGGGTTGTGGTAATGCCACTGATATTCTGAGAGAAGGGCAGAAGGTTACGGTTTCTTGCGCCGAAGGGGATACGGGCTATGTTTATCAAGAGTTGCTCGATTTCTCGATTCAGAGCTCACAAGTTACTGAACTGCCTGATTTGCCGTTGAAAATAATGATGAATGTTGGCAATCCAGACCGAGCCTTCGACTTTGCCCGTCTCCCAAATGACGGCGTTGGCTTGGCGCGCCTGGAATTTATCATCAACCGCATGATTGGTGTGCATCCTAAAGCATTGCTGGAATTCGATAGCCAGGAGCCTGCAATTCAGGCGGAAATCAAAGCATTGATGAAGGGTTATGACGATCCGGTCGAGTTTTACGTTGGTCGCTTGACCGAAGGGATCTCTACCTTGGGTGCCGCTTTCTGGCCGAAACGTGTGATTGTGCGCTTGTCGGATTTTAAATCTAACGAATACGCCAATCTGGTTGGCGGAGAAGCTTATGAGCCACATGAAGAGAATCCGATGTTAGGGTTCCGTGGGGCGGGTCGTTATGTCGCAGACAGCTTCCGTGATTGTTTCGCACTGGAGTGTGAGGCGGTTAAGCGGGTGCGGAATGTGATGGGGTTGACTAACGTCGAAGTCATGGTGCCTTTCGTACGTACAGTGGCTCAGGCAGAGGCGGTGGTGGCAGAACTGGCAAGACAAGGGCTGAAACGTGGTGAGAATGGCCTGAAGCTTATTATGATGTGCGAAATCCCGTCCAATGCATTGCTGGCGGATCAATTCCTTGAGCATTTTGATGGCTTCTCTATCGGCTCCAATGATATGACTCAGTTAACATTGGGGCTGGATCGCGACTCCGGTGTGGTTTCTGAACTGTTTGATGAGCGCAATGAAGCCGTTAAGGCGTTGCTGTCGATGGCCATTCAGGCGGCGAAACGTCAAGGCAAGTATGTGGGGATTTGTGGTCAGGGTCCGTCAGACCATGAGGATTTTGCTTTATGGCTGATGGATCAGGGGATTGACAGTTTGTCCCTTAACCCAGACACCGTAGTACAAACGTGGGTCAGTTTGGCGCAACATACTAAGCATTGATTGGACTCGGGTTATACCGATAGAGAGACATTTAATTATCCGCAGCTTAGGTTGCGGATTTTTTGCAATAATAAGTAAAAAAAAAAGCCCGTCTAAGATGACAGGCAAAGACTACACACAGCAATACGTGTATTCGATTACAGATATTTAAATAAGTCATTTGAAGATGAATTATTTAAATGCCTTGGGGAAAGCACTTTCTAATAATAATATTAAGTAAATTCCGTGGCTTAGTCATTAAGAATCTTCTGAATATAATAGGTTAAATAAATGTTTTTATAGGATTAATTTCATATGGTTATTAATAATCATTCTATTTAATAACTAATGAAATACAGGTTGAGAATAGAAATAGAGGAATTAAAACGGTTGTTCTTAATTGTTAATAGCGAATGTCGCTGGATAATAGGGGTTCGGCAGCATAACTACCAAACCCCCGGTAAGAGCTAAAGCTCTTCTAAATGCTTGGCAACTTCCTTCATACTCTCTTCAGGTTCCGGCGCTTCATTGACCCAGGCAGAAGTCAGGCGGTAGGAGATGGCTAACACCACCGGCCCAATAAACAAGCCAATCATGCCGAATGACAACAAGCCACCAATCACCCCGGACAGGATGAGAATCATCGGCATATCAGCTTCCATACGGATAAGGTAGGGGCGTAAAACGTTATCCATGGTACCAACGATACAGCTCCAAACCAGCAGTGCCGTGCCCCAGGTGGTATCACCGGTCCAATACAACCAGATAATTGCCGGGACCAGTATCAACAGTGGCCCAAGCTGAGCTACGCAGCAGATAAACATTAATACGGTAAACAGTGTGGCGTATTGAATGCCCGCAATCGCCAGCCCAATCCCGCCCAGCACTGCTTGTACCAGTGCGGTGACCACGACCCCCAATGCGACGGCCCGGATAGCTTTAGCGGCCAGCACCACGACGGCATCACCACGTTTATCGGCAGCGCGCACCGCAAAATGGCGGATACCCAGTCCGACTTGCTCACCATGGAAATAGAGTAAAACACTGAACAGCACCATCAGCGCCAGATGAATCAAAAAATAACCGACATGGGCGGCTTGAGCTACCAGCCAGGTCGCGGCCGCACCAATATAGGGTTGAACTTTGGCGATCATCGCATTGCCACCACCGGCAACCAATGTATGCCAACTACTATAGAGTTTGTTCCCCACCATTGGGATCGATTGCAACCAGGTCATATCCGGCATGCGCACATTAGACGGGCTGGATGCCCACTGGATAAGCGGGCCGCTGTTTTCCACCAGGCTGCTGACCAGTAGGGCTATCGGGATGACAAACAACAACACCAGCAGCAGAGTCATGACAATAGCAGCCAGCCAGCGCTTACCCCAAAGTAGCCTTTGCAGCCTAATCAACAGTGGCCAGGTCGCAATGACTACCATGCCCGCCCAGGCAAAACCCATAATAAAAGGCTGTACCACCCAGAAACTGGCGATAATCATTATCATAATGAATATCACCCCAAACATCAGTTTAGGTAAATCGAAACGGCGCTGCTGCGGGTAATTCATCAATGGGTTCTCACATCGAAAGTCATGGCAAGGTGGCCATCGCACTGTTTTTTAGGCACTCATTAGATTTTGAACTAATTAAGCATCTGTACTAATCATGGTGTATTTTTTAATGTTTTAACAGACAACGCCGGATTTTACTGCTGTGATTTGTTAAAAAATAGCATTAGCTTGGACATAACAAAAACACCGACCGCAACCAAGGTGCTGAAACAATGTTCTTTCGGCGTGGTGCGACTATTATTTATACAATATATAATTTTGATACTTAATGATTTATTGCCGCATTTATCCTCGGCAGATACGCATCACTTTCTCATCATTCTGAATTGACATAAATTATTCGACAAAGAGGATTGCTAGCAGATAATCTCTTGGCGGAACCACAAACATACCTATTAGATAGGGTCACACTAATGATCCCACAGATTTCTCAGGCACCGGGTGTCATCCAGTTGGTGCTAGATTTTTTGGATGCTTTGAAGCAAAACGGATTCACCGGCGATACCGCCACTAATTATGCCGATCGCCTGACTATGGCGACGGACAACAGTATTTACCAACTGCTACCCGACGCCGTGGTTTTTCCTCGTTCGACTGCAGATGTTGCCTTGATTGGCCGTCTGGCTGGCCTGGAGAGTTTTAAATCCCTGGTATTTACGCCTCGCGGCGGCGGGACCGGCACCAATGGCCAGGCACTGAACAGTGGCATTGTGGTGGATATGTCGCGCCATATGAACCGTATTCTGGAGATTAATCCCGAACAGGGTTGGGTGCGGGTTGAAGCGGGGGTGATTAAAGATCAGCTCAATCAATATCTGCGGCCATTCGGCTACTTCTTTTCGCCCGAGTTATCGACCAGTAACCGTGCCACATTGGGTGGAATGATCAATACCGATGCCTCTGGGCAGGGGTCGCTAGTGTATGGCAAAACGTCCGACCATGTGTTGGGGCTACGTGCCATATTGCTGGGTGGAACCCTGCTTGATACCCGCGCCATGCCGACGGCATTGGCACAAACGATTGCGCAAGAGGACTCTGTAACCGGCCGTATTTATCATACGGTGCTGCATCACTGCCGTGAGCAGCGCGCGCTGATTCTGGAGAAATTCCCCCAATTAAACCGTTTCCTGACCGGATATGATTTACGCCACGTGTTTAGTGATGACCTGCAAACCTTTGACCTGACCCGAATTTTAACCGGTGCAGAGGGCACGCTGGCCTTCATTACTGAAGCGACACTGGATATAACACCGCTGCCTAAAGTTCGCCGTCTGGTGAATGTAAAGTATGACTCCTTCGATTCCGCTCTGCGTAATGCCCCGTTTATGGTGGAAGCCAAAGCACTGTCAGTGGAAACTGTGGACTCTAAAGTTCTTAATCTGGCCAAAGAAGATATTGTCTGGCACTCAGTAAAAGAGCTGATTACCGATATCCCTGATAAAGAGATGCTGGGGTTGAATATCGTTGAGTTTGCCGGTGATGATAAGGCACTGATCGATAGTCAAATGGAGGCACTTTGTCAGCGCTTGGATGACCTGATGTCTGCTCAGCAAGGCGGCGTTATTGGTTACCAGATTTGCAGTGAGTTAGCGGGTATTGAGCGCATCTATGGTATGCGCAAAAAAGCGGTTGGTTTGTTAGGCAACAGTAAAGGCCAGGCTAAGCCCATTCCGTTTGCGGAAGATACCTGTGTGCCACCACAACATTTGGCCGATTATATTGTCGAGTTCCGCCAACTGCTTGATAGCCACAATTTGAGCTACGGCATGTTTGGTCACGTGGATGCGGGGGTATTACATGTACGCCCAGCGCTGGATATGTGCGATCCACAGCAAGAAATGCTGATGAAACAGATATCTGACCAAGTGGTGCAACTGACGGCGCGCTATGGCGGCTTGCTATGGGGCGAGCACGGTAAGGGTTTCCGTGCAGAATACAGCCCTGACTTCTTTGGTGAAGTGCTTTACCACGAGTTGCGGCGCATTAAATCCGTTTTCGACCCGGATAATCGCTTAAATCCGGGGAAAATATGCTCACCGTTGGGCAGTGATGCGCCAATGATGAAAGTGGATACCTCAGATAAACGCGGTACCTTGGACCGGCGTATTCCGTTAGCAGTAAGAACCTCATTCCGAGGTGCGATGGAATGTAATGGTAACGGTCTGTGCTTTAACTTTGATACACGTAGCCCGATGTGCCCGTCGATGAAGATTACCGGTGACCGTATTCATTCACCAAAAGGCCGGGCAACGCTGGTGCGAGAATGGTTACGGCTGCTATCTGAGCAAGGGGTTGACCCCATTGCACTAGAGAAAGGGCTGGCGACCAAACGCCCCAGCCTGCGTGGTTTGATTGAGAAAACCCGTAATACCTGGGCTGCCAGTCAGGGGGATTATGATTTCTCTCATGAAGTCAAAGAGGCGATGTCAGGTTGTCTGGCATGCAAAGCTTGCTCGACGCAGTGCCCGATAAAAATTGATGTACCGGGCTTCCGTTCCCGCTTCCTACAGTTGTATCACACCCGTTATCACCGTCCACTGCGTGACTATGTGGTGGCTGGAGTAGAGAGTTATGCGCCGTTAATGGCCAAAACCCCAAAAGTGTTTAACTTTTTCCTCAAACAGCCGTGGGTCAGGGAGCTAAGCCGGAAAAGTATTGGTATGGTGGACTTACCGATGCTTTCTAGCCCAACGTTGAAGCAATCATTATCCGGCCATTATGCCAGTACTATGACCCTTGAGCAGTTGGAGAAACTGTCTGAGTCAGAACGCCACCAGCATGTGCTGATCGTGCAGGATCCCTTCACCAGTTACTACGACGCTCAGGTGGTGGCGGATTTTGTTCACTTGGTCGAAAAACTGGGCTTCAATCCCGTGCTGTTGCCATTCTCACCCAACGGTAAAGCGCAGCACATTAAAGGTTTCCTGCAACGTTTTGCTAAAACGGCCCGTAAGACGGCAGATTTTCTTAATCGCATTTCGTTACTGGGGATGCCAATGGTTGGGGTTGATCCGGCGCTGGTTCTTTGTTATCGCGATGAATATAAAGAGATTCTTGGTGATGCGCGCGGTGACTTTACGGTGCAATTGGTGCACGAGTGGCTACAGATGGCTCTGGCTGACCTGCCAGAGCAGCAGATGAGTGGCGAATCCTGGTACCTGTTTGGGCATTGCACCGAAACCACGGCACTACCTGCCAGCAGCCAGCACTGGGCAGCAATATTCTCCCGTTATGGTGCCAAACTGGAAAACGTCAGTGTCGGGTGTTGTGGCATGGCCGGAACTTATGGTCATGAAGCGAGGAACATCGATAACTCGTTGGGTATTTACGCGTTATCCTGGCAACAGGCGTTACAAAAGTTACCGGGTAAACGTTGTTTAGCCACAGGTTACTCTTGCCGGAGTCAGGTTAAACGTATTGAAGGCAATGGACTGAGACATCCGTTACAAGCTTTGCTTGAGCTGGTTTAACCTACGAGCTGACTATGCTATTTACTTCGTGCTACTTGCCGCCGCCTCGCAGAGGCAAAGCCCAAGGATGGGCTGAGTAATCAGAACAGCTATTGCTGCTGTAATTTCAACAACCAAGGGGAAAAGATGCTGTGGAAACGCACCGCAACGCTGGAACAGTTAAACCAGCAATGCCAGGGCTGTATGGTTGGGCATTTGGGCATTGAGTTTACCCGCCTCTCTGATAACGAAATAGAAGCCACGATGCCAGTAGACCAGCGGACGACTCAACCTTTCGGTTTACTTCATGGTGGTGCGTCGGTGGTGCTGGCGGAGTCGCTCGGTTCGATGGCCGGATATCTGTGTACCACCGAAGGCCAGCAAGTCGTGGGGTTGGAGATTAATGCTAACCACCTGAAAGCAGTACGTTCCGGGAAAGTTCGGGGTTGCTGTCGGGCCATTCATATCGGCCGCAGCCATCAGGTGTGGCAGATTGAGGTGTTTGATGAAGAAGACCATCTGTGTTGTACCTCGCGTTTAACCGTCGCCGTGTTGTCCCGATAAGGTCATTCCCACACCAAATTACACGTGATTACCTGACTCAGGGCCACCAATGGCCCTGAGTGACGTCAGCAGCTCATGGCACTTGCTGCAGCTCCCTTCAGACAGTTTCATTTAGCCGATAAATGCGGCGAATCTCTATGATAGGTTTCCCCTGTGAGGGTTTTCAGCTAAAGTTAAAATAGAAATAGGTATTTTTTATGAATGTTTTAAATACTCAGCGGCTGACTGCGATTAGCCCTTGATATAGTAAGGGATTCGAGCGTCACCGAGGAATTTATTCATTTATTTCAGGGTGATAAAAGTGCACTTTTTCCTCCAGACCTCTTCGGCCATCGCAGCATGCTTACTCGTTGCCGCCTCATTCGAGGTTCAAACGGCACTTTTCTTAATATCCCTGCAAAACAAACGGTTGAAGTGATAATTATTATCACTACCATTGTAAATAATCTGTGTTGATTCTCCAATAATCAGCCAGCAAATTGTTAACCTGAAAAGATCAACCTAATGGGTGATTGCGAAATATAAGGTAGGGCATATGCAACAGGAATCAGTCGGGACATTTTCACTCGACGAGAATGTCTGGCAGGGCGTGACGATAACAGAGAGCGCTGCCGCACAAATTACACGACTCATGCAGCAAGATCCGCAAATTAAAGGATTGCAGCTTGGCGTGAAACAATCCGGTTGTGCGGGGTTTGCTTATGTAATGGATATGGCTAAAGAGCCCGCCAGCGACGCTCTGGTTTTCGAACAGGGCAGTGCCAAACTCTACGTACCGTTAAAAGCGATGCCGTTTATCGATGGCACCGAGGTGGATTATGTCCGCGAAGGGCTAAACCAGATTTTTAAATTTAATAATCCTAAAGCTCAGCATTCCTGCGGGTGTGGCGAGAGTTTTGGCGTTTGAGCGATGTAAACGAAATGACACGAAGCAATGTAGAGGTTCCAGATGATGTGCAGGCTTGGGTCAGCGATGGTCGTTACAAAGAAGGCTTTTTTACCCAGCTTGCGACTGATCAGTTAGCGAAAGGCCTTAGTGAAGATGTCATTCGCGCCATTTCAGCGAAACGTAATGAGCCTGAATGGATGCTGGAGTTTCGTCTTGGTGCTTATCGCAGTTGGCTCGAAATGGAAGAGCCTCACTGGCTGAAAGCCAATTATAAAAGTCTGGATTATCAGGACTACAGTTATTACTCCGCGCCATCCTGTGGCAGTTGTGATGACAGTTGTGATTCGCAACCCGGTGCAGTGCAGCAATCGTCTGCGGACAGTGCGGCACCACGTGATCTGTCTGAACAGGCGATGAATGAGTACCTCACCGCAGAGGTTGAATCTGCCTTTGCTCAGCTAGGGGTTCCGGTGCGCGAAGGGGCCGAAGTAGCAGTAGACGCTATTTTTGACTCAGTTTCGGTTGCGACCACCTACCGTGGGAAATTAGCCGAACAAGGGATTATTTTCTGCTCATTTAGCGAAGCTATTCAGGAATACCCGGATTTGGTACGTAAATATCTGGGGTCGGTGGTACCGGCTAAAGATAACTTTTTTGCCGCGCTAAATGCGGCGGTGGCTTCTGATGGCACTTTTGTTTATGTGCCAAAAGGTGTGCGCTGTCCGATGGAGTTATCCACCTATTTCCGTATTAATGCGGCTAAAACAGGGCAGTTTGAACGCACCATTCTGATTGCTGACGAAGACAGTTATGTCAGCTATATCGAAGGGTGCTCAGCGCCAGTGCGAGACAGCTACCAGCTACACGCTGCGGTCGTTGAAGTCATTTTGCACAAAAATGCTGAAGTGAAATATTCAACGGTGCAGAACTGGTTCGCCGGTGCTGATAGCACTGGCGGTATTCTTAACTTCGTGACCAAACGTGCGTTGTGTGAAGGTGCGGGTTCAAAAATGTCATGGACTCAATCTGAGACTGGCTCCGCTATTACTTGGAAATATCCAAGCGTTATTTTACAGGGTGATAACTCAATCGGTGAGTTCTTCTCGGTGGCACTAACGAATGGCCACCAGCAAGCTGATACCGGTACCAAGATGATTCATATTGGCAAAAACACCAAATCAACAATTATTGCCAAAGGGATCTCTGCTGGGCATAGCCAGAACACCTACCGTGGTTTGGTGAAAATCCTGCCCGGTGCGGATAACGCACGTAACTTCACGCAATGTGATTCGATGTTGATTGGGCCGGACTCCGGTGCGCATACCTTCCCGTATGTGGAAGTGCGCAATAACTCAGCCCAATTGGAACACGAAGCGACAACATCAAAAATTGGCGATGACCAACTGTTTTATTGCTTGCAGCGTGGTATCAGTGAAGATGATGCCATCTCAATGATTGTTAACGGATTCTGTAAAGATGTGTTCTCCGAACTGCCGCTGGAGTTTGCCGTCGAAGCACAGAAACTGTTAGCCATCAGTCTGGAACACAGTGTCGGTTAAGTGTGAGTTGAAACACGCATTCGCAGAGTTTTGCGCTCTGGCGCACCAAGGAACCCTATGTTAAGCATTAAGAATTTAAAAGTCAGTGTTGAAGGTAATGAAATCCTCAAAGGTTTGGATCTGGAGATCAAACCCGGTGAAGTGCACGCCATCATGGGGCCAAACGGCTCAGGGAAAAGTACATTATCTGCCGCGTTGGCGGGGCGTGAAGAGTATGAGGTGACCGAGGGGCATATAACCTTTAAAGGGAAAGACCTGCTGGAGTTGGACCCAGAGGATCGCGCGGGTGAAGGCGTATTTTTGGCTTTTCAGTACCCAGTGGAAATTCCGGGTGTCAGTAACCATTTCTTCTTGCAAACTGCCGTCAATGCGGTGCGTAAATATCGCCAGCAAGAGCCATTGGACCGTTTTGATTTCGCTGATTTCATTGAAGAAAAAATTGAGTTACTGAAAATGCCGGCTGACTTGCTGACCCGTTCGGTTAATGTGGGCTTCTCCGGCGGCGAAAAGAAACGTAACGATATTCTGCAAATGGCGGCACTGGAACCCTCGTTATGTATTCTGGATGAAACCGACTCTGGGCTGGATATTGATGCGCTGAAAATTGTCGCTAACGGGGTTAACTCGCTACGTAACGAAAACCGTGCATTTATTATTGTGACTCACTATCAGCGTATCCTTGATTATGTAAAACCCGACTTTGTGCATGTGCTGTATCAGGGGCGGATCATTAAGTCAGGTGATTTCACATTGGTAAAACAGTTGGAGGAGCAAGGCTATGGCTGGCTTACCGACCAACAGTAAAATGCTGGAACAGCAGCATCTGCAACAAAAACAGCGCAGTGATGCACTGAAACAATTCGGTCAACTGTTTAATCTGCGCCAGCATGGCCATTCAACACAGGCCAGTGCGCACTGGCAACAGGTGTTACAGTTGGGTTTCCCGAGCTTTAAACATGAAGACTGGAAATACACGCCACTGGAACGTTTGCTGGTCAATAATTTCAGTTTCGCCAGCCCTGCGCAGGTGACGGCTAGCCAACGCGATGAACTGTCGTTGGTGCAAGATGCTCATCGTTTAGTCTTTATTGATGGCCGATATGCACCTGAACTCAGTGATATTGAGTGTGGCCCTTATCAACTGACCAACCTGAGTGGAAATACGCAGTTTCCTCCGGCGATCCAGTCTGAGGTGTTTTTGCATCTGGCGGAAAGTCTGGCGCAGGAAAGTCTGCATATCCGATTGCCGGTGGGGAAACACAGTGAGAAGCCGCTCTATCTGCTACATATCAGCTCAGGCAATGATTCTGACGTTGTGAATACCAGTCACTACCGACACCATCTGGTGATTGAAGCTAATGCACAGGCTGAAGTGATTGAACATTTCGTCAGTCTGAGTGAGCAGCCTCACTTTACCGGCGCACGGCTTACCATTGAGGTAGGTGATAATGCTGAACTACGCCATTGTAAGTTGGCATTTGAAACCCCTCACAGCTATCACTTTGCCCATAATGATCTGGTATTAAGTCGTGATGCGCGGGCGCGTAGTTATAGTTTCCTGCTGGGTGCCGGGTTGACCCGTCATAATACCAGCGCCCAGCTGAACGGCGAAGGTGCTACGTTATCCATTAATAGCTTGCTGCTCCCGATAGGGCGCGAAATCTGCGATACCCGCAGCTATCTGGAGCACAACAAAGGTTATTGTGAAAGCCGCCAGTTACACAAAACCATTGTGCGTGAACGGGGTAAAGCTATCTTTAACGGCATGATTAAAGTGGCTCAACATGCATTAAAAACTGACGGCCAGATGACCAACAATAATTTACTGTTGAGTAAATTGGCTGAAGTTGATACCAAGCCACAGTTAGAGATTTATGCTGATGATGTGAAATGCAGTCATGGTGCGACGGTTGGGCGCATTGATGCGGAACAGCTTTTTTATCTGCAATCGCGCGGGATTAATCAGGCTGATGCGCAACAGATGATTATTTTTGCCTTTGCAGCCGAATTGACGGAAGCCATTCACAGCGATGCCATTCGCAAAGTGGTGCTGGCGCGGATTGCTGAGCGCTTAGCCGGAGAATCGCTATGAGTTTCCCTATCGAACAGGTCAGAGCTGACTTTCCACTGCTGAGCCGTCAGGTTAACGGCCAGCCGCTGGCCTATCTGGACAGCGCCGCCAGCGCACAGAAGCCACAAGTGGTCATCGACAGGGAGCTTAACTTTTATCGTGAGGGTTATGCCGCAGTCCATCGTGGTATCCATACCCTAAGTAGCGAAGCGACCCAACAGATGGAAGCGGTGCGCAGCCAGGTTGCGGGTTTTATTAATGCCGCCTCGGCTGAAGAGATTGTTTTCGTTAAAGGGACTACCGAGGCCATCAACCTGGTGGCTAACAGTTATGGCCGTCATTTCCTGAGCGCCGGTGACAGCATCATCATCACTGAGATGGAGCATCACGCCAATATTGTGCCGTGGCAGATGTTAGCAACTGACTTGGGTGTTGAAATTCGTATCTGGCCGCTGACGGCGACCGGGGAACTTGAGTTGGCGGCATTGGCGGGCTTGATTGATGATACCACCCGGTTGTTGGCGATTACTCAGGTTTCCAATGTATTGGGGACCGTGAATCCCATACAGCAGATTGTTGCTCAGGCTAAAGCTGCTGGTCTGGTGGTGCTGGTGGATGGTGCGCAGGCTATCATGCATCAATCGATAGATGTGCAGGCATTGGATTGTGATTTTTATGTCTTCTCCGGCCATAAACTTTATGGGCCGTCAGGCATTGGTATTTTATACGGCAAGAGTGAACTGCTACAACACATGCCGCCATGGGAAGGGGGCGGTTCGATGATCAAAACCGTTAGCCTGACGCAAGGTACCACTTTTGCTGATGCGCCATGGCGTTTCGAGGCTGGTTCACCCAATACCGCAGGCATTATGGGGCTGGGTGCGGCAATCAGTTATGTTACTGATGTTGGACTTGCGCAGATCCAGCACTATGAGCAGTCGCTGATGCAGTATGCCTTGGAGCAACTGGGTCAGGTAAACAGCCTGACACTTTATGGCCCGCAAGCCCGTGCCGGGGTTATCGCGTTTAATTTAGGGGTGCACCACGCGTATGATGTTGGCAGTTTCCTTGACCAATACGGTATCGCGATTCGTACTGGTCATCATTGTGCCATGCCTCTGATGGCGTTCTACCAGGTTCCGAGTATGTGTCGTGCCTCATTAGCACTTTATAATACCCGTGAGGAAGTAGATCGCTTGGTGGCAGGGCTACAGCGCATTGAAAAATTGCTAGGTTGAGTGCTATTAATAAGCGCCGTACCTAAAATCAACTACTACCACATTATTGATGCCGCAGGATGAAGCTCATTAATGCCAATGAGCTTACGCGTTCGTGTAATTTGGCGGGGCAGTGGGGCCTTAATCTCCTGCGGCATCAAGTACAAAGGGTATCAGGAAGCACGCTATGGCTGTTTTGCCAGATAAAGATAAATTGATTCGTAACTTTTCCCGTTGTTTGAATTGGGAAGAAAAGTATCTGTATGTGATCGAGTTGGGTGGGCAGTTGGCAGCGTTAACGGAACAGCAGCGCCAGCCGGAGAATCTTATTTCCGGTTGCCAAAGCCAAGTGTGGATTGCCATGACAACCTCTGATGAGGGCCAGGTGGTTTTTGCCGGTGACAGTGATGCGGCTATCGTTAAAGGGTTGGTCGCGGTGGTGTTTATCCTTTATCAAGGTTTAACGCCACAACAGATAATCGAATTGGATGTTCGGCCATTTTTTGCCGACTTAGCCCTGAGTCAGCACCTGACACCATCGCGTTCGCAAGGTCTGGAAGCGATGATCCGTGCTATTCGTATTAAAGCGGCAAGTTTAAAAACTCACTAATTCATGCCAACATTTTGTGCTTTATTCCTCGGCGGTTGACCATTTTTGCGTCATGGGTCACAGTCTTAAAATGGTGGAATTTCAGCAGGTTAAATCGGCTTTCTTGCTGGATAAAGCATAATAAATTACTTTGTAACACCTTGATTTCTAGAGATATAAATTGCCTTTATAATAATGGCTGTTACTATATGTTGGCCTTATAATTGGCTGCTAGAATTAACGTAGATATACCCGTCATCTTTCAAACTGCTGGTGTGTTGGCTGCTCTCATCCCCCCGAATCACTTACTTGCGTAAGCTCAGCGGGATTCATTTGTTTGCCGCCTTCCTGCAACTTGAAATCTATCGGGTATAGCCGTGTAAACCGAATTTGAAGAAGTGATGTAGGAACTAAGCATGAAACGTGCATTAACTTTGATTGGTATGTTATTCGCAACTTGTATGGCGGGAAGTATCACCGCTGCCAATGCGACCGAGTATCCTCTGCCGCCAGCCAATAGCCGTCTGATTGGTGAAAATACTACCTATACCGTTCCAAACGATGGCCGTCCGCTTGAGGCTATTGCTGCCGATTATAAAATCGGTTTGCTGGGGATGCTCGAAGCCAACCCAGGTGCTGACCCGTATTTGCCGTTACCGGGTTCAGTATTAACTATCCCGACCCAGATGTTGCTGCCTGATACCCCACGTGAAGGTATCGTCATCAACCTGGCTGAGCTGCGTCTTTATTACTACCCTAAAGGCCAGAACAAGGTCATCGTATATCCTATCGGTATCGGCCAGTTAGGGCGTAATACTCCGACGATGACGACGTCTGTTAGCCAGAAGATCCCGAATCCGACTTGGACACCGACTGCGAACATCCGTAAGCACTACCTGGCACAAGGCGTTACCTTGCCATCAGTTGTTCCAGCAGGGCCGGAAAACCCAATGGGCCTGTTTGCTATGCGTCTGTCAGCCGGCGGCGGTGAGTACTTGATCCACGGTACTAATGCCAACTTTGGTATCGGTATGCGTGTCAGCTCCGGGTGTATCCGTTTACGTCCTGATGATATCAAGGCACTGTTCAGCTCAGTACCTAAAGGTACTCGCGTACAGATAGTCAACGAACCGGTTAAATATTCCGTAGAACCTGATGGTAAACGTTATGTGGAAGTTCATCAGCCGTTGTCCCGTGTAGACAGTGATGACCCACAAACGATGCCAATTGCGATTAGCAGCAGCCTACTGAAGTTTATGAGTGACAGCCAGACTGATGCTCAAGTGGTCCAGGATGCGATTGTACGCCGCGCTGGCATGCCCGTCATCGTAACGGTAGGTGAGACTGCCCCTGTAGAGGCTCCGGCCGCTGTAGCGCCTCAGGGCGAGCAACAGGCACAACCGCAGACAGAAGAGCAGCAACCGGCTGATGAAGCCGCACCTAAGCTGGTTCAGCCAGGTCCGGTCTACTCCGCCGCTAATTAAGTTTTAGATGCACCTTTGCCATGGCAACTTATCCGTCGTGGCAAAGCGTGTAGCAGTAACCGCAGGATGGCATGGCGAGTCAGTAGCAAAGGAAGGTCGATATCAAGGAAGGTAACGTCAGGGATTCATTTTAGCGGGGTAAAAAAAATGGCGCACAATGTGCGCCATTTTTCATTTTCAGGAAGTAATATTACTTCTTGTAAGCGTGAGCTTGGTTGTCCAGACGTTGGTTAGCACGTGCTGCATCGTCTTTAGCTGCTTGAACGTCAGAACGGATTGCGTTCACGTCGTTGCTCAGTTGGTCAACTTTAGCGTTCAGAGTTTGAACGTCAGAAGACAGTTGGTCGATTTTAGCATTGCTTGAACAACCAGCCAGCATAGTTGAAGCCAGGATTACCGCGCCCAGTACAAGTTTAGTACGATTCATTATTAACACCCTCTAGATTAAGTTAATCTCCATGTAGCGTTACAAGTATTACACAAAGTTTTTTCGAAAGAGAATAAATTTTTAGTGTTAGAGGGGTTTATTTTGATCGTTCGCTCAAAGAAGCACCTTGTTTTAAAAAAAAGTTAAAAAAACGAGGCAAAACAGCCGGATTCTATGGGATAAGTCTTATTTGAAAAAATGACTTTAACGCAGTTGGGATAAAGCAGATTTTTCAGAAAGTTTATTTGGACGGTTTAAAAAAGGAAACGCCGCTATTGAAAGCGGCGTTTTTTATTATCATCCGAGAGGAGGTGTTGGGATTATAACACGTGCACCGAAGCAGTATTGGTGGTGCCACTTGCTACCAGAGCACCAGAAACCATAACCACAACTTCGCCTTTCTGTGCCAGACCGCTGGCCAAAGCAGCTTCCTTACCGATGCGGTAGAAATCATCAGTTGAAGCAATCTTATCGACCAGTTGAGTCACCACGCCTTTAGTCAGAATAAGCTGACGTGCGGTGGTTTCATTGGTGGTCAATGCCAGAATGGTGGCGGTAGGGAAGTATTTACGCACTGATTTTGCTGATTTACCGCCACCAGTGGCAACGATAATCAGTTTTGCTTCCAGCTTTTCTGCTGTTTCTACCGCGCCACGGCAAACGGCTTCGGTGATACGCATTTTACGATTATCATTCAGCGTATCAATGCGGCTAGGCATAATTCGGTCTGTACGCTCACAGATGGTCGCCATGATGGTGACAGACTCTAATGGGTACTTACCCTTGGCGCTTTCACCCGACAGCATCACGGCGTCTGTACCATCCAGAATGGCGTTAGCAACGTCGCCAGCTTCTGCACGGGTAGGGCGTGGGTTTTTGATCATTGAATCGAGCATTTGCGTTGCAGTGATAACAACTTTGCGAGCGCGGTTACATTTCTCAATCATCATCTTCTGCGCGAAGATAACTTCTTCAACCGGGATCTCAACACCCAGGTCACCACGGGCAACCATGATACCGTCAGATGCTTCCAGGATTTCGTCGAAGTTATTCAGACCTTCCTGGTTTTCGATTTTAGAGATGATTTGGATATGCTCGCCACCGTGCGCTTTCAGGTGTTCGCGAATTTCCAGCACGTCTGAACGTTTACGGATAAACGAGGCTGCAACGAAGTCCACACCTTGCTCACAACCAAAGATCAGGTCAGCTTTATCTTTTTCAGCCAATGCAGGTAGCTGGATAGAAACGCCTGGCAGGTTAACGCCTTTGTTTTCACCCAGGTCACCGTTGTTCAGTACTTTACATACCACGGTACTTTCAGTGACTTCAGTCACTTCCATGCCGATCAGACCATCGTCAACCAGCACGGTATTACCAATTTTCAGGTCAGCAGCAAAACCGGGATAAGTCACAGCAACGATGTTGTCGTTACCGATAACACTTTGATCCGTGGTAAAGGTGAAAGTTTGACCGGCAACCAGGGCTGCATCTTTGCCGCCTTCCAGTTTCATGGTGCGGATTTCAGGGCCTTTGGTGTCCAGCAGGATGCCAGCTTTGTGGCCGGTTTTTGCCATGACAGTACGAATATTCTTGATACGTTGACCATGTTCTTCATAGTCACCATGAGAAAAGTTCAAACGCATAACGTTCATGCCGGCATCAAGCAGTTTTGTCAGCATTTCTTCAGATTCGGTTTTGGGACCGATAGTACAAACAATTTTAGTCTTTTTGTCGTTCATGTTCATGAGGATTTTTCTACAAGTTGTGATGGATTAAAAACGAAAGTTCCGTTAATGAGATCAACGGAGTGGGATCTGATTAGTGTCTGGTGTAGCGAAACGTTACAAAGAAGCAAAACATTACTAAGGATAGATGACAGTTGCGGAAGTTGAGCGGAAAACTTTAGCACGAGGCTAACCGCATGATCGGTATACGATGGCGTAAATGTGAGTTGTATTTTTTTAGCGTATCGGCAGATCAAGATGCTGAAACCATTCAACTGAAACGACGGTTCGTATTATAAGCGGTAACTAACGGGAAATGAAATAGAAAACAGAAACTCATTGCCGTTTTTTATAAAAAGGGGGAATTAGTCGCGCAAGTATTGCGAATATTTCTTATTTTGTTGCGCAACTGGTGTGATGTTTAACATTTTTAGCCAATCCAGGGTTGAAAAACAAGCAGGAGGTGGCAGGGCGATTGGTTGATATTTATTGCTTTATCTCGGTTATATATTGCAGGGAATAGGGGGTAAAAGAGTATTGGGAAGATTAAGAAAACAGAGAGTAAACCGCAAATGCAGAGTGGTGCGTTCTAATGGACTCGAACCATCGACCCCCACCATGTCAAGGTGGTGCTCTAACCAACTGAGCTAAGAACGCATCTAAAGATGATAAACCTGTTGCCAGAGTGGTGCGTCCGAATGGACTCGAACCATCGACCCCCACCATGTCAAGGTGGTGCTCTAACCAACTGAGCTACGGACGCACATTACCCTACTGACTTGACGCTACAGTGTTACCAACTGCAACGACTACTACCTTAGCGACTGAACTAACAAAATATTTAACGTTATCTATCTGCAATAAATTTGGTGCGTCCGAATGGACTCGAACCATCGACCCCCACCATGTCAAGGTGGTGCTCTAACCAACTGAGCTACGGACGCATCCTCTTTTATTACTCACCATCAATGCTGACAGCGGGGACGAATATTAACGAGCTGCCCGTCTGCTGGCAAGGGGAAAAACACAATATTCACCGCAAACTCACGTAATTGCTGCGCTTTTGCCCATTGCGCTGTTTTTTTCTCCACCTCGGTGTTTTACGCAGTCGCGACTTGCCAATATGAATTCTGCCTGTCACGCCAGAGACTATCGGTACTAATGCGCCGCCTTTTGCAGGATAAATGCTGCTGGCTGTTTTTGTAACCAGCGGATGCGCAGTGCCATTAAAATCGCCGCAGAAGTTAAGCCAATAACGAACCCAATCCAGAAACCACTTGGCCCCATGGCGGGCACGATATAATCGGTCAGCCCCAGCACGTAACCACTCGGTAACCCCAGTAACCAATAGGCAGTAAAGGTAATAAAGAAGATCGAACGTGTATCCTTATAACCACGTAGCACACCGCTACCGATTACTTGAATCGCATCCGATAGCTGGTAAATAGCGGCCAGCAACATCAAGTGCGAGGCCATCATTACCACTGCCGGTGTTTTGTTGTACAGCAAGGCAATGTGCTCGCGGAAAATAACGGTAAATACCGCAGTGACACAGGCCAGCATTAAACCCACGGCGATACTGGTATAAGCGGCCACTCTCGCTTGTTCTACCGAGCCTTGACCGAGGCGGAAAC
Source organism: Yersinia sp. 2541 StPb PI (assembly GCF_052217145.1). Taxonomy (NCBI): domain Bacteria; kingdom Pseudomonadati; phylum Pseudomonadota; class Gammaproteobacteria; order Enterobacterales; family Yersiniaceae; genus Yersinia; species Yersinia sp. 2541 StPb PI. Next base: position 2,124,798 of record NZ_JAZGQB010000001.1, read on the forward strand.
CAACACGAATGGTGGCTGCTACGCTCAGCGACATCGGTAACATAAACATTAATGAACTAAAGTTGAGCGCAATTTGGTGCCCGGCAACAGCGACAATGCCCAGGGGTGAAACCAGTAAGGCGACAACCGCGAACAGCGTCACTTCAAAGAAGAGTGCCAGAGCAACCGGCAGGCCTAGGCCACCCAAGCGTTTCATTACTTGCCAGTCCGGTGCGGCGAACCCTTTCTCCAGTTTGATATCTTGCTGTGAACGAGCGCGGGTGACATACCAGCGCATCATCAGGAACATCACCCAGTAGACTGTGCCTGTTGCCACCCCGCACCCGACGCCACCCAATGCCGGAGCACCGAATTTCCCGTAGATGAAAATATAGTTAACCGGAATATTCACGAGCAAACCAATAAAGCCGATAACCATCCCCGGCTTGGTTTTGGATAATCCTTCACATTGATTACGTAGCACCTGGAAGAAGAGATAGCCCGGCGCACCCCACATAATGGCATGCAGGAAGCCCACGGCTTTATCTGCTAGCACGGGGTCAATATTATGCATTTGCATAATAACGTGGTCGCTATTATATAGAACAAACATAATTAGCAGTGAAACGCAAAACGCCAGCCAAAACCCTTGCCTGACTTGATGGGCAATTTGATTGCGACGCCCGGAACCGTTGAGCTGTGCAACTGTCGGGGTTAGTGCCAACAACAAACCATGGCCAAATAAAATAGCCGGTAACCAGATAGAAGTACCTACCGCCACGGCAGCCATATCAGTAGCACTGACAGAACCGGCCATAATGGTGTCAACCACGCCCATGGCGGTTTGAGATAATTGCGCGATGACAACGGGAATAGCGAGAGCCAATAAGCTACGCGCTTCGACGATATACTTCTGCACGTATGCACCTTTCTCTACCCGTCGCCCTTCAATATACAGGGGTGTTGGCTGCCCTTGCTCACTCCAGACACTTAGTTATCTAAGCTCCTGGAGGTTCACGCGGTTGCCGCCTACCTGTATCTCGAAGTAACTTGGGTATAACCTAGTTATGATTTCAATAACGACTATTTATCGCGCCATGGGCGATAAATAAAATAGCGGAAAAACAATGAAGGATTGTACCTGCTCATCGCGCTTAAGCAATCTTTGTTGCTAATTATCAGCTAAATACCTCTTATCTGTTTTTTTAGTGTAAGTGGTTTGGTTTTCCTTATCTTCTGAGGCAAAATCAAGGCAAAGAAACTTTCTTTCTATAGATAAGAGGCATGGCGTATGTTTACCGGTATTGTTCAAGGCACCGCGCCGGTGGTTGCCATCGAAGAAAAATCAAATTTCCGCACCCATGTAGTAGACATGCCAGCGGAGATGTTGCCTGAATTAGCGTTAGGCGCTTCTGTTGCCCACAATGGTTGCTGCCTGACAGTCACCGCCGTTGAGGGTAATCGGGTTAGCTTTGATTTAATGAAGGAGACACTGCGTATTACCAATTTGGGCGATATTAAGGTTGGTGATACCGTTAATTTGGAACGTGCGGCTAAATTCAGCGATGAAATCGGTGGGCATCTCATGTCCGGCCATATTATTTGTACTGCTGAGATTGCCAAGATATACACATCAGAAAATAATCGTCAGATCTGGTTTCGTATGCCCAGCTTTGATTTAATGAAGTATGTGTTACACAAAGGTTTTATCGGTATTGATGGTATCAGCCTAACTATTGGTGAGGTTGTGGGGAACCGCTTCTGTGTACATCTGATACCAGAAACACTGTCGCGGACCACATTAGGTAAAAAGCGTTTGGGACATCGGGTAAATATCGAGATCGATCCACAAACCCAGGCGGTGGTGGACACGGTTGAGCGGGTATTGGCTCAGCGGGAAACTGTACTCGCTACGCCGGTAGTTGATAAGGCCACTCGCGGATAAATGTGGGCTTAACGTAAATAGGATAGGACAGGCAGTCCACCTGTCCTCTTTTAAGTATTAACGCGGCACGCGAATCCCACCCTCGACCCCGTTAGGGCTGAATAATACTTGCCACAGTTGGATGTCTCTGGCGCGGAAAGCACCCGCACAGGCATTGAGATAATAGCTAAACATCCGCTCAAATCGCGACGAGTAATTCGCAGCCAGGCTTGGCCACGCGGCTTGAAAACGTTCATACCACGCCATCAGGGTGCGATCATAATCAGCGCCAAAATTGTGCCAATCTTCCATAATAAAATAAGGCTCACTGGCGTTAGCAATATGTTTTACTGACGGCAGGCAGCCATTAGGGAAGATATATTTATTAATCCACGGATCGATACTCAGATCAGTACGATTAGCACCGATAGTGTGCAGTAAGAACAAGCCATCTGGCTTCAAATTGCGGTTTACCACATCAAAATAGGTGTGATAGTTCTTTGGCCCGACATGCTCGAACATACCGACAGAAACGATACGATCGAACTGTTCGTTCAGATCACGATAGTCTTGCAATAAAATAGTGACGTCTAAACCTTCACAGCGTTTTTGTGCCAGTTTTTGTTGTTCAGCCGAAATGGTCACACCGGAAACGGCGACGCCGTAATGCCGGGCAGCATAGGCTGCGAGGCCTCCCCAGCCACAACCGATATCGAGCAATGTCATGCCCGGAGCCAATTGAAGTTTTTCGCAGATCATCCGCAGTTTATTTTCCTGCGCTTGCTCAAGGGTCGTGGCATCTTTCCAGTAAGCGCATGAGTATTGCATATTCGAATCGAGCATTAGGCTAAACAGATCATTACCCAGATCGTAATGTTCTTTGCCAACAATCCAGGCTCTTTTCTTTGATTGTAAATTAATAATACGCGCAGCAGCAATGCGTAAAGTATCTTTTAGATGGTGTGGAAGTTGATTTTCCAGGCCAGCCCTGAGAACCCGTTGGAAAAAGATATCCAAACGGTCACATTCCCACCAGCCGTCCATATAACTCTCACCTAATGCCAAAGATCCTTCTTGAAGTATTCGTTTGAAAAAGTCTGGGTTATTGATTCGAATGTCGAAAGGGCGTGAGCCATTGATTTCAATATCAGCCCGATTCAGCATTTCTTGTACAATGCGAAACCAAGGGGTTTCTTGAATACTCTGGTCTTCTATACAGGATGAACTCATAGCTTCTCCATCACTTTCTTCTGACTTATGACCCGCGATATATGCAGATTCATACCAATAAGGTTGTCGTGACCTTGGTGTCTAATATCCATAACGGACAGAGGAAGATTAAGAAGAAACCCTAATAAAGATTGATTTAGGGTAACTCATCCATAAGCGTAAATGTGACGCAATCCACGCGCACAGAAAGTACTTAAGATAATGCTTTTTTTTAATGATATCGTAATTGGTTAAATCGAGTATAGGCTTGCCGGGAGGCTTTCTCAATAATAAATCACACCCGGCTCACGTGTTCCTTAGTGACTATTTCTATTAGAAATTAATTCACTTCGTCCTTGACGCTACCGCTGTGTTAGCGGCTCTCGTTACTTAGCCCATCCTTGGGTCTCGCCTCTATCAGGCTGCCGCTTGCAGCGTTCAAATCGATTTCCGACCCGAATCATTCCTTATCCAGGCTCATCGTGGTTCATTCGTTTGTTGCTTTGCTGTAACACCGATGACGTTGGGCATCGGATTAGTATCATTTTTTTCTTTTCGCAATGCGTAGCAATGAATGCCATATCCTAAAAACGCCAGCACCACGGTCGACAGCATCACGGTCACTGTTGCCAGCAATGGCTGGCTGATATAGGCCGATACCAACATACTGGCAACAAAACATAACCCGAGCTGAAGCGTATTTTGCAGCGCGGCTGCTTTACCGGTGTTAGCTGGAAAAGGCATTAATGCATTCGCTACGATAATAGGGTAGCAGGCACCATTCACCAGCGCCATTATGCAGAATGGAATAAGTAAGGTCAGCAGCGTCGGCGTGGTTAACGTTGCTATCAGATAAAGTGCAATCATGCTGATTGAATATCCCGCCAACAGCCACGGCAGCAAGGTATTGCCCTTGATTCGGGAAAGAGCACTGCGACAACCAAATCCACCTAACAGGAAGGCCAGGGTCTGGGGGACATAACTTAATCCGATGACATTCGGGCTATAACCCATATCACCCAGAATAAAAGGTGAACCGGTTAACCAGGCAAAGAAACCGGCACTACAGGCAGCAAACATCATCACGTTGCCACTGAATGTTGCCGACTTAAGCAACTGCCAGAAACTGATGTTGGTGCTAATGCGTGCAGCATTATCTTGTGCGGTTTTTTTGCGTTCGTTCAACCGCGCCGTTGGGATCAATAGCAGCAACGTAACGGCCAGTAGCACTACAAAAATTGAACGCCAACTGAAGTGGTTTAATAACCAGGCACCCAGTAGCGGAGCTAACGCTGGAGAGAGTGCTACGAGCGGCATAATGGTGGCAAACACGCGATTGGCCTTGCCATCGCGATAACGGTCTACCACTAACGCCTGCCAACTTACAGCAGCAGAACACACCCCTACCGCCTGAATAAAGCGGAGTACCAATAATTGTGTCGCATTTTCAACCCATAAAATCCCCAGACAACCGATGGCAAATAACGCCAAACCGGCTAACAGTACCGGTTTACGGCCTAACTTATCCGATACGGGTCCCCAGATAAGCTGAGCGATAGCAAAACCGGCGAGGAAGATACTTAAGCTGGCACTGATGGCGCCGGCAGACGTTTGAAGCTCTTGTTGCATTGCGCCAAAAGCGGGTAGATACATGTCAGTGGCCAAATAGCCCAACATACTCAGACCGGCCAGATAGAACATAAAACCAGACGACGTTTTCATTCTTTATTTCTCTTTATATCCTTGGTCTTTGAAACCGCAGAGGTGTTAGCAGCGGCTCCAATGACGTTGGCTAAATTATAATTTTTGCAGGCAAAACTTCTGTTATAGAAAATTAATTGCGGAGGGCATTCTATCCGCTGCGATATTCTGTTGTGAAACGGTAATATTTGCACCATGCTATTAAAAAATTTGATAGCAAATTGGTGATGTAAAAAGGTGAAAAACTATGTGGTCTGAATATTCACTGGATGTGGTGGACGCAGTAGCCCGTACTGGGAGTTTCAGTGCTGCTGCTCAAGAATTGCACCGCGTACCGTCTGCGATTAGTTATACGGTGCGCCAGTTGGAAGAGTGGTTGGCCGTTCCGTTGTTTGAACGACGTCATCGCGATGTGGAATTAACCGAAGCTGGCGTGGTTTTTATTAAAGATGCGCGAGATGTTATCAAAAAAATGAATGACACACGCCGTCAGTGTCAACAGGTGGCGAATGGTTGGCGTGGGCAGTTAAATATAGTAATAGATAAAATTGTTAAACCACAGCGTAGTCGCCGTTTAGTGTTGGATTTTTACCGACATTTTCCTGATATTGAACTGCGGGTACGCTATGAAGTATTCAACGGTGTGTGGGATGCGCTGGTGGATGGGCAGGCGGAAATGGCCATTGGTGCGACCCGCGCGATCCCGGTCGGTGGGCGGTTCATCTTTCGCGATATGGGCTTTTTAAGCTGGCATTGTGTGGTGAGTGTCGATCATCCTTTAGCCCAATTAACCGAGCCACTTAGCGATAATCAGTTACGGCCTTATCCCTCACTTTGCCTGGAAGATACCGCCCGTAATTTACCTAAACGTGACACCTGGACTTTAGCAAACCAGCAGCGATTGGTCGCCCCGGACTGGGCAACGGGAATCGATTGCCTGTGTGCAGGATTGTGCATCGGGATGGTGCCGGCACATATGGTATCGCCGTTGATTGAGCAAGGGAAGCTAGCGGCACTGACGCTGGCTGAACCGTTGCCCGATAGTCCATGTTGCTTGACCTGGGAGCAGAACAACCATTCACCAGCATTGGCCTGGCTGCTGGAATATCTAGGTGACAGTGTCACACTTAATACCGAATGGTTGAAAGATGACAGTGAGTTATCAATCAATGACTGAGGATTAATGAGGCAAGATTAGCCGCCGGTAGAGCTAAACACTACCGGCAGGAGAGGATTAACGGCGATAATCGAGGAACGGGCCATCAGCGACAGAACGGCGCTCAATCAGTTTAGGGTGTACCTCAATGGTCTGCGAATCTTCACGTTTGCTGACAATACGGTCAAGTAACATGGCAAAGGCCGTTTCGCCCAAGCGCTCTTTGGGCTGGTGAATAGTGGTTAGCGCCGGCGAGAAATAGCGCGCATTACGCACATTATCATACCCGATCACCGAAATATCTTGTGGTACCCGTAGGCCCAACTCATCAGCAGCACATATCGCGCCCATGGCCATAATATCGCCGCCACAGAACACCGCCGTTGGGCGATGTTTTTGTGTCAGGATTTGATGCATCGCTTTATAACCGGATTCCGGTTCAAAATCCCCTTGGACCACCCACTCATCACGCAGGGTAATATTTGCTTCTTCCAGTGCTTTCAGGAAGCCCTGGTGGCGGCCACCACCGGTATTACGGGCTAACTGGCCGGGGATAGCCCCAATGTCACGATGACCGCGCTCAATCAGGTAACGGCCCGCCAAATAGCCGCCTTCAAAAGCGTTATCAATAATCGAGTCAGTAAAATCACCCCGTGCGGTTCCCCAATCCATGACGACCATTGGGATATTGCGATATTCTTCCAACATCCCGAGTAGCTGCTCAGGATATTCTGAACACATCACCAGCAACCCATCGACACGTTTTTGTGCCAACATCGCCAGATAAGCTTTTTGCTTGTCCAGATTATTATGAGAATTACATAAAATCAGGGTATAACCTTTGCTATAACAACTATTTTCGACCGCTTCGATCACTTCGGCAAAATAGGGCGCTTCGCTGGATGTTGCCAGTAAACCAATTGATTTAGTGTGATTAACTTTCAAACTGCGGGCTACAGCGCTGGGTGAATAATGCAGTTCTTTAATGGCAGCCCACACCGCAGCCTTGGTATTCTCGGCGACGAAACGAGTTTTGTTGATAACGTGCGAAACGGTGGTGGTGGACACACCCGCGTGTTTGGCCACATCTTTAATCGTTGCCATAAAAAGAATGACTCCTAAGCTTACCGGTTACAGTAGGGTAAGTATTATGTTAATCGTTTGCCTGCATAACCCGAAAACCGCTCAGACAAAAACACGATATTAGGCTGGGAAGTTAAATCAGCTGATTGTCTGAGAGTATTTATTGGACGTTATTAGTCGGTATGCAGTTATGAACTGCGAATTTTGGCTGATCTGGAGGAAAAGTGAAAGGGGTAATCAAAGTTATAAAGTGCGTAATGAGCACAAGATTTTTTTTCTGAACTGTGGGAAAATAATTTAACACACTAACTATGTGCCTTTTCCCTACTACAAACTAACCGGCTAAGGAGTTTTTATGGATACCAATCTGAAAATGTCGCTGATTACGACTGTTGGTGCGCTGGCGATGATTATTGTCTTTAGCTTCGTGGCGGTAATGAATTAATTAAACCGCTTGCCGGTGTGAAGTGATAAGTAGGGCGGGTTAATCCCGCCCTTAATTATTTTTACGCGTAATGCGACGATGGGTTGTCACTCTTCTTGCCGTATCAGGCTAAATTTTTCTCAACGAAAGACCAGTTAACCAGTGCCCAGAAGTTTTCCAGGTATTTTGGCCGCGCATTGCGGTAATCAATATAGTAAGCATGTTCCCACACATCTACGGTTAACACTGGTTTATCGTTGGTGGTCAGTGGAGTTGCTGCATTAGACGTACTGACAATCGCCAGTGTGCCATCTGCTTTTTTAACCAGCCAGGTCCAGCCCGCACCAAAGTTTTTTACTGCCGCATCAGTAAATTGTGCTTTAAATTCAGCAAAAGAACCAAATGATTGATTAATGGCATCGGCAACTTTGCCCGTAGGTTCGCCGCCGCCGTTAGGTGACAGGCAGTGCCAGTAGAAGGTGTGGTTCCAGACTTGGGCCGCATTATTAAAGATCCCGCCATTAGCGGTTTTTACAATCTCTTCCAGCGTCTTACCCGCAAACTCAGTGTCTTTAATCAAGTTATTGAGATTAACCACATAGGTGTTGTGATGCTTGCCGTAGTGGTATTCCAGCGTTTCAGCTGAGATGTGGGGCTCTAGCGCATTTTGCGCATAGGGTAATGCCGGTAATTCAAAAGACATCGCTCTCTCCTTTCGGGGTTGCTCAGGGTGTTTGCTCCTCAAATCACATCAATTGCCACGGGCAGTGAGGTGGCGAAGAGCGGTTAAAGCTTAATTGTTGTATTTTTGTTGTGGGTATTAATCTTAACAACTTTCAACAGGAATGACAGATATAACCATACTGTTTGATGGGTGATTGTATCACCGTTATGCCATGGGGATAACAAGTGCAGGGGCGTTATTGTGCCATCAGCACCCGGTAGGACAACCGGGTGCAAACTGAAGTCTTAGCGGATGGTTTTCGGTGTGACCACACGGCGTGCGCCAACGTAATGATCCTGCCAGTAGTCATTGTCCAGCATACTGATACGAATTTCTTCACCAGTGCGTGGGGACTGAATGAACTTACCGTTACCCAGATAGACGCCTACATGGTCGGCGACGCCACGGTTGGCAATATTGAAGAACACTAAATCCCCGCTCTCCAGCTCAGCACGTTTGACGGGGGCGGCGTCACGCAAGTGATACATCTCGTTCGCGGTACGCGGCATTTTTATTCTGATCACGTCTTTATAGGCGTAATAGATAAGCCCGCTGCAATCAAATCCGGTATTAGGAGAGGTGCCACCCCAACGATAAGGTTTACCGACTTGCTTCATCAGTTTGCTCATCGCGGTCTGTTTGGCGTGTTGATAGCGTTTTTTATGCGCTGGACTGAGCTTGATTTTACTATTGGCGACTAATTCGGTAGCCGCTTTGCCTTGGGTTTTATTTCTGTGTCGGCCATAAGCGACTCTTTCTGTTTTTTTACCTGCAGTCACTTTTTTATTGGCTGCAGTTTTAATATTGGTTTTTTTCGTATTGCTGGTTTTTTTTGTAGCGATTTTACTGACTTCCTGCGTTTTCTTTTTAATGGTTTTAGTCGTGCCGACGGCAATTTTCTTTTTATCGCTGCTGGTTGCTGTTTTATTGGTAGTCACTTTGCTGGTAGGGGTTTTATTGCTGGCTACTTTTACTTTTTTGGTACTTTTATCTGCTTTACGTTTTTTACGATCATCAGGGCTGGCCTGGCTGACCTGTCCTTTCTTCTGCTCAGCAGACACATGAGCCTGCGGCGACGCATGCGCCAGATTTAAAAATAGCTGGGTAAACAGCAGCACAAACAGCGTAAATATTAAACGCATAATAACGCTACCAACCTTGCCCTGAGATGAATATGAAGAGTCACAGTATTGCCGAAACTCACGATATAAAAAAGCAGAGAGCGACAGGATCTTAATCGATATTGTGAGAAAACATTAATGGCTTAGATATTGTCGCTTTTTCACACGTCTAATGGACTTAAATCAACCATACGTCAACGAGTTATCTCTTTCCTACTTGAAACCGCAGGGGGAATCCCATAAAGAAGATAATAGTGAAGTGATGGGATCAAAAATGTTATTCTAAATGCACATATTTGTAGCTGACAATATAACCATTCGTCCACGGAGTAAAGCCCCTGCAAAAGATGGCGTTTTATTCCAGTGGTAACAGTCGCTACAATAGGCCGGACGCAATAATAAAACAGCCCTAATGGATAGGTTCTAAGTATTGTAGCCACTATATGGCTTGAGGAAGCAAGAAATGACGACGATTGATAAAATCCAGCGCCAGATAGCAGAAAACCCAATCCTGCTTTATATGAAGGGTTCACCTAAGCTGCCAAACTGCGGTTTCTCGGCTCAGGCTGTGCAGGCGCTGTCTGCCTGTGGCGAACGCTTTGCTTATGTTGATATCCTGCAAAACCCGGATATTCGTGCGGAACTGCCAAAATATGCTAACTGGCCAACCTTCCCACAATTGTGGGTTGATGGTGAATTGGTCGGCGGTTGCGACATTTTGATGGAAATGTATCAGCGTGGCGAACTACAACAGTTGTTGAAAGAAACCGCTGACAAATACCGTGCACAAGAAGAAAAGCCTGCCGCAGAATAGGGCATGTGTGTTTTCTGTGACAAAAATAAAAAGGTGGCCTTTGGGCCACCTTTTTTGAACGTAAAATTGTTGCGTCTTCTCTCATGAACAATCTTATTTCGTGAACACTGCGCTATTCGGATTCCCCCGCCGGTATAGGCCAGCCACCCAGTTTTTTCCAGCGGTTGACCAGTTCACAGAATAATTTTGCCGTTTGCATGGTGTCATACAATGCGGAGTGCGCCTGACTACTATCAAACGGAATACCTGCCGTCAGGCAGGCTTTCGCCAGCACAGTTTGCCCCAGCACCAGCCCACTGAGCGCCGCAGTATCAAAGGTTGCAAATGGGTGGAACGGGTTACGTTTCAAACTGGCGCGTTCAGCAGCAGCCATCACGAAGCTGTGATCAAAATTGGCGTTGTGTGCCACGATAATAGCTCGGTTACAACCTTGATCTTTCAGCCCTTTACGCACGGCTTTAAAGATGGCGTGCAAAGCATCGTATTCACTCACAGCACCACGCAAAGGGTTGGTTGGGTCAATGCCATTAAATGCCAGTGCTTCTGGTTGCAGATTGGCACCCTCAAATGGTTCTACATGGAAATGCAGCGTTTCATCGGGTAATAACCAACCATCCTTGTTCATCTGCAAGGTCACGGCAGCAATTTCTAATAATGCATCGGTTTGCGCATTAAAACCGGCGGTTTCCACATCAATTACAACGGGGTAATACCCACGAAAACGGCCACTTAGGGCGTTAAGATCACTTTTATCTGCCATCAGTTTCTTATCTTCATCGAATTCAGCGCGCATTATGTCAAATTTTAGCGCGGGATGCAGGGGGATATCGCGATGAGAAAAAAGGCACCTTAGGTGCCTTTGCGCTAATCAGTTGCCAAGGCCGTGTCCGGCGCTCTTATTCTCGATTAACTCGATTTTGTAACCGTCGGGATCTTCGACAAAAGCAATAATAGTATTACCGCCTTTTACCGGGCCGGCTTCACGGGTCACATTCCCACCCGCCTGACGAATTTGATCGCAGGTAGCGGCAACATCATCCACGCCCAGCGCCAGGTGACCAAATGCAGTCCCCATGTCGTAACTGTTCACGTCCCAGTTATAGGTCAGCTCAATCACTGAACCTTCACTTTCATCGCTATAACCGACGAAAGCCAGCGAGTATTTATACTCCGTGTTTTCGCTGGTACGCAGTAAACGCATCCCTAATACCTTGGTGTAAAAATCGATAGAGCGTTGCAGGTCACCAACGCGGATCATGGTATGGAGTAAGCGCTTCATAATACCTCTTTATAATCAACAGTTTAAAATCTTAAAATCATTATAAATCAAAACTGATTCATAATCATATAGTAATATCATCCCACTCTCTACCATGACTCTTCTGATATTTGGTTATCATTATGGCGGGATTGTCCCTGGAAAGGGGGGAATAAATTGACTTTTTTTGTGACATTATGTCAGTACACTATTCTGATTCAGTAAAATATCTGTATTATCCCGTGGCTAGTCGTAGGAATTTTATGGGTACTATTCTTATGGATGAATCATTAAATGGACTCTTTAGTTGTAGCGATAGCAGAAGCTTTATTTAATTTATTGGTAAGCCTATTTTCTTTTTTATTTTCGATAATACTCTTCGTGGTTGAAGCAATTTATTCTTTAACCTAGGGTGCTAAATGGATACGTAGATTAATCACAGTAGGCGTATTGAGGGCTGTTGCGGGTATTATCGTGTTTTTTGCCATCATGTGAAGATCAATTTAATCGACTCTCCCGCTATGCGTTCTTGTGGTTAATCATCTGCATGTTAAGTAATATCATTAAAAAACAATCTGTTAATTTATAGTTGAGTACCGTCACTTCTGAAATATCAGTTTGATGCCTAGCAGCGCCATGACCAAACCACCAATACGGTCAAAATATATTTTGAAACGCATATAATAGTTTCTTGGTACCGGGGCTGACAGGACACAAGCGACGATTGCGTACCAAATGAGGTCAATCAAGAATGCCAGAACAGGTAACACAATATACATCCAGCCCACGATATTCTGAGTAAGGATTGCGGCAAATATGCCGCCAAAAACCAATGCTGTATTGGGATTACTAATTTGTGTAATAAGCCCGATATAAAACGAACGAGACAGACTTGTTTGTCCGCCAACCTCGGGTTCAAATTTTATTGCTTTTTTAGGCGCGAAAAACATTTTAAAGGCTAAATAAATGAGATAAAAACCGCCGCCGATTTTAAGTGACATATATAGCCAAGGTACGGTGAGTAGCAAAGATTGCAAACCAAGCAGAGCGACCAAGGCAAAGAATGCACACCCGGTGCCCATGCCTAAAGCAACGGCTAAACCATTTTTAAGTGAGGATGACATTGCCGTTCGCGCAACAAGGATGAAACTCGGCCCTGGAGACATAGCCCCTAAAGCTATTACTCCACTGATGGTTAAAACAGAAATAATAGTGCTGTCCATTTTATCCTCCCTGTAAGTATTCCTCTGTTTCTACTCGTCATTTTTTACAAAATCAATGGCTTTATCTTGTTTCCAAAGAATTCGAAATGAATCACTAAATACCTAAGTCGATAGCGGGGGTTGTATTACATCATCCGTAGTGGGGGCAATTGCGCCATTTTTTGTGTTATCTCACCTGTAGCCATAAACAAAACAGCCAGTCAGAGGGTTAATCTAACTGGCTGTTATTCAATGATTTAATTTACGGACTAATCACAGAGTTGGGTAGTCGGTATAACCTTTTGCGCCACCGCCATAGAAGGTATCACCATCTGGTTCATTCAACGGAGCCTGTTGTTGCAGGCGGGTTACCAGATCCGGGTTAGAAATATAGCTACGGCCAAAGGCGACGGCATCAATAAACCCTTTATCAATGAGCTCTTCAGCTTTTTCAGCCGTGTATGCACCGGCACCCACAATCACACCTTTGAATTTGGCGCGGACGGCATCACGGAATGCGTCGGAGTAAGGCTTACCACCCGCCCAGTCGGGTTCCGACATGTGCAGATAAGCAATATGACGTTTGTTCAACTCGTCAATGAGGTACAACGCAGCCTCTTCCTGATCCTCGCCATTATCCAAGCCGTTGAATGGCCCCAATGGTGAAATACGAATACCAATATGTTCAGCGCCCCATTCGGCTACTGTTGCATCAACCACTTCCAATGTCAGACGGGTACGGTTTTCAATACTACCGCCGTATTGGTCGGTACGTTGATTGGATGCCGGAGACATAAATTGATGCAGCAGGTAGCCGTGGGCTGCATGCAATTCAATATAGTCAAAGCCAGCTTCACGGGCATTCGCTGTTGCCTGACGGAAATCATTAATGATGCCAGGGATCTCTTCTGTTTCCAGGGCGCGTGGGGTGGAGCAGGGAACGCGTACCCAGGCTCCCGTTTCATCGCGCACGGTGGTGCGGGTATCCGCGGCAATGGCTGAAGGTGCTACCGGCGCTTGCTGACCTGGCTGCAAACTGTTGTGCGAGATACGGCCAACATGCCATAACTGTACAGCAATATGTCCACCGTCTTCATGCACCGCCTGCGTGATTTTTTTCCAGGCGTTTAACTGTTCCTGAGTGTGTAACCCTGGAGCACCCGCATAGCCTTTCGCCTGGAAAGAAATCTGGGTGGCTTCGGTAATAATCAAACCGGCGCTGGCCCGTTGACGGTAATATTCAGCCATCAGAGGAGTTGGAATATCACCTGGCTCAATGCTGCGCAAGCGCGTTAGCGGAGCCATAAATACGCGGTTTGGCAATGTGAGCGCGCCAACTTTCAAAGGGGAGAACAGTTTAGCAGTCTTCATGGTGCGTCCTATATTAATAGACCAGTCAACTAGTAACTGGGTAAATTCTGAAAAACAAAAGTGTTAGCTTCAGAATCATTGGATTATGGGGTTGGTTGTAGAATCAGTTCGATACTTTCTAGCGCACAGGTCAGCGGAGCAACCGATCGTTTCACTTTAGCCCGCAGTGAAGCGCCGAGCCACAAGGCATACAGTGTTTCAGCGGTTGCCGCCGGTGAGAGCGTAATGCGCAGCGAGCCCTCAGCAATACCGGCTTCAATGGCATCTTGCAACCGACCAATCACACGGGCAGTGCCGATATCCAATGCATGACGCATAGGTTCGGATAAGTCACTTACCTCTGCTGATAGTTTAACCGCCAGACAAGCATTGTGGCATTCACTGCCACAATAGTTAGCAATAGCTTGAGCAAAATAGTGCAACAAATGGTGGCGCATATCACCTTGTGAATGGGTGAGCAGGCTTTCCATTTCAGCGTCGTAACGATCAAAATAACGCTGTAGCATCGCTTCACCAAAAACTTCTTTAGAACGGAAATAGTGATAAAACGAGCCTTTCGGTATGCCTGCCGTGGTCAGTAACAGGCTGAGACCCATACCATTAAAGCCAAGACGCAGGCTAAGGCTCTCACCGGTTGCTAACAGATGTTCACGGGTGTCTATGTGTGTGTGCTGTATTTTGTTCATGTCGCAGAGCGTAATAGACCAATCGGTCTAGGTCAAGAAAAAAATGCCAGCGGAGGGAAACACTGGCATCAAGCTCACTATCAGGTATTAACTCTTTACGGACTTTTTTGACTAATTCTTTCGCCCTGAGTTCGGCATTTCTGTAGTAAATCTAGTTCTGATTGGTATTCAGTGGTTTGAATATTCATCATGCCCAATAAGGTATGAAACAGATTATCTTGTGATATTTCATCATGTTGTGCGCTGGAGGATAAGCACTGACGGTCAATGCCATAGTTTTTTGTATATTCAGGTGATAGCCACATTAGAAATGGTATATGTGTCTGCTGACTTGGGGCGAACATATAAGGGGTACCGTGCAAATACATGCCATTTTCGCCTAATGATTCACCGTGATCAGAGAGATAGACCAGCGCAGTGTTAAAGTTATTATTGTGTTGTTGCAATAACTTAATGGTGTTACCCAACATCGCATCGGTATAAAGAATAGAGTTATCGTAGGTGTTTACCAATTCCTGTGGGGTGCAATCCTGAATTTGGTTGCTATCACAGGTAGGGGAAAACTGGCGAATTTCTGGGGTTGAACGGCGATAATAAGCCGGCCCGTGGCTGCCCATTTGGTGTAAGACAATGACACCGTCACCTTGTAGCCCATTAATATAATTATCTAATTTATACAGTAATGCGTTATCTAAACAGACCCCGTTCTCGCAATCGGTGGTGAGCTGCAATTGGGTAACATCCTGATGTGGGATGCGATCGCAGGCACCTTTACAACCCCCGTCATTTTCGCGCCATAAGACATTCAAGCCAGCGTGGGCAAGAATATCCATTAAGCCCTCCTGATGACTGGCGAGGGTGGCATCATAATTTTTGCGCGCCATATTCGAGAACATACAAGGTACCGACACCGCAGTTTCAGTCCCGCAGGATGATGCTTTGCTGAAATAGGTAACATCTTGTTTTTTCAGGTTCGGGTTGGTTTCTCGCTCATAACCGCCCAAGGAGAAATTCTCTGCACGGGCAGTTTCACCGACCACGAGAATGACCAGCGTTTTCTTTTGTTGCCCACTAATCAATGGGCCTTTATGGGCATCTTCACCGAGTGTTACCAGTGGCAGATTACGGGTGAAATATTTGTGTTTAGTGAATTGAAAACTGCCACTGACAAAGTTGGATGGAGTTAACATTTTAACGATGTTTTTATTATTACGAATCAACGATGCATAATCTTTATAAAACAGGGCAGCAACCAACAGAATAATCACTGCTGATATCAAAATATTTGCTGCGCGCAGCCCCAACATATACCACCATGGGCGGCTGACCCGAATACGGGCAAAGCAGACCAGGGTCGCAGGAATAATACCTGCCACCAGTAGCCATAGGGCCATACGGGGAGTGAAAAGAGCGGCCGCCTCTTGTGAGTTGGTTTCAAAGGCATTTTGCATCATATTGGCGTCAATGACGGCACCATAACTAAACATAAAATAGTTTGCCGCCGCGCTGCCCAACAGCAATAGAATAATGATTGGCTTATGCAGAAAGGGCACAGCTAACAGGCTAAATATAATGTTCAGTGCACAAAATATCACCACCGGAATTGTCGCGGCGAAGAAGTAACTGTCACTGCTGTCAAAATGGATCAGCGACCAGGCTTTCGCAATAAACAGTGCGTTATGACCCAGAGTGAAAAAGAGTGCACTGGCCAGGATAAAACTCAGGCTGTTACACCGTAACTTATATCGAACATTCATTGTGAAAATGGAATCCTACAGTTCACTAATTACCTGAATGGTATCGAATGAAACTTAAGATAACCTTAGCGGTTAAGGGCCGCGCCTCGGCGCTGATAGCGGATTTTTACAACCGTAAACAAATTGGACTTGCCAGCCGCGGTGAAGCAGTCTTCAATTAAGGTATCAGCCGCAGGAGGCAGCGTGTCTCAGCAACTTGAGTTTTTCGACATTCCCAGTCCGTGCCGTGGCATCTGCCAATCAGATGACCGTGGCTTTTGTCGTGGCTGCCTGCGTAGCAGGGATGAGCGCTTTAATTGGATGAAAATGAGTGACCCGCAGAAACGGGATGTATTGCGTTTATGCCGCCAACGCCTACTGCGCTTGCAGCGTGGTAACAAACAAGTCGATGAGCCGTTACCAGAACAACCTTCCTTATTCTAATTCGCGCTTAATCGGTCTTAAACTTTACCATTTCTGGCTATTTTACCGCTAAGCCCCCGTTTGACCTTTAATTGATGGTTCAGGGAGGATTTAACCTTACCGCCGGTTGTGTATGCTTATAGGTAGATAAACAGATGAGGTAGCTAATAATGGATACACGTAGCCAACTGGCTCCGCTTGGACCTGAATTTTCACGTATGATTTGCGGTTATTGGCGGCTGATGGAATGGGGCATGACGCCTGAGCAGTTGTTGGTTTTTATCGAGCAACACATTGAGTTGGGTATTACTACGGCGGATCATGCTGATATTTACGGCGGTTATCAGTGTGAACAAGCATTTGGCCAAGCCTTACGGCTTAAACCGTCCTTGCGTGACCAACTGGAGCTGGTGAGTAAATGTGGCATTGCCACCACGGCTAAACCGGAACATGCGTTGGGGCACTACATTACGGATAGTTCACATATCATTGCAAGTGCTGAGCAATCATTGGCCCATTTGCACACTGATTATCTTGATTTACTGCTGATTCACCGCCCGGACCCGTTGATGGATGCCGATGAGGTGGCAGAAGCCTTCACCCAACTGCACAAAAGCGGCAAAGTAAAACATTTCGGTGTGTCAAACTTTACCCCTGCGCAATTCAATTTACTGCAATCACGCCTGCCATTCTCGCTGGTAACGAATCAGGTAGAGATTTCCCCGCTACATCAGCCTGCTATTGTGGATGGTACGCTCGATGCTTGCCAGCAACTGCGTATCAAACCTATGGCATGGTCTTGTCTTGGTGGCGGTAGGTTGTTCAGCGACCCGGAGTACCAGGCATTACGTGATGAGTTACAGGCGGTAGCTGACGAAATCGGTGCAGCAAGCATTGAGCAAGTGGTTTATGCCTGGGTGCTACGTTTGCCGTCAGCGCCGCTGCCGATTATTGGTTCTGGCAAGATAGAGCGGGTTAAAGCCGCATGGGCATCACTCTCCTTGACGATGACGCGCCAGCAGTGGTTCCGCATTCGTCGTGCTGCACTGGGTTATGACGTGCCTTAAGCTTCTTTTCTGCGCCAGTAAGCTTCAGGCTGGCGCAGTTTTGCTTTCCTCAGCAGGAGGGGCCAGTTGCAGTTGTGTCAGTGAGCAATATAATCGCCAAATCAGCCCCGCCAGTTCCCGCCCAGAGGCATCGGGGTATTGAGCCAAAATAGCACTCATTCGTTGTAACTCCTGCAATGTTGCGAGTAACGAACTGGGTTGCACACCTTTTTCGGTCATACACCCCTTCAGGCAGTGAATACAAACGTCCCGTACTGCTGACAAGGGTGCAGAGGTGGTTTGCCAATCCCGTAATTGCCAGACCACATGGCTACAATTGAGCAATACCATCCCCCAACGCAGCAGCCACAGGCGAGCTGACTGATCTTTACTGAGATTGAGTTGGTTAATTCGATGGTAAATCAGTGATTCGAATTGATTCTGGCTCTGTTGTGGATGGCTACTGATTTGATCAATGAAATCGCGGCGGAGCATCCGAATGATACGTCGACTTTTGCGTTTATCAGAACTGGGGCGCAATAGCTGAAAAGCAACACCAGCTAACATTACGCCGACTAATTTACCAATATTATCATTAAGGAACTCTTGATAATCATAGCTCGGCGGGTTGGTTACACTTAGGAAAGAACCCATAAAGACAATCAATTGTCCCCACAATGAAGCATAGGCCGGATGCTGTAGTTTCATCATCTGCATGGTGATTAAAATGGGGAACAGTACGGCAGCAAATTGCCAGAAATCATCAATCTGTACCATCACACCAAACTTAAGAATAAAACAGCCGATAGAAAGCAGAACAATGGCTTTCAATAGTGTAGCAATACTGTCGGTTGGCGACGGGGTTGCGGAGTAGAGCACGCAACTTACCGCGGCCAATGCCAGTGCAGCACTGCCCGAACTCCACTGCGTATTTATCCAAAATGCACAACCAATAACAATACACACGAAGGTTCGCAGCCCATTATAGGCGGCCTCATAGGTATCGGTATGGCGAGCCAGCGCGGTTACTGGTGGCGGTTGTGGCAGGTCGCTGGCAGATTCTTTATCCAACTGTGTCAGCCAACGATTCACTTGCAAATATAACCAACAAAAATGCTGTAATCGTAACCAGAAGGCGCGGTGTCGATAGTCGAACTCATCATGCGGGGCGATTTGTTGCAGTATTTTGGCCAATTGATATTTATCGCAATCGGGTCGCTGTAGTGTTTGTAGCAACTGTGACAGAACTGGTGTCAGGTTCTCCGGTGGCGTTGGCCAGTTAAGCAACATGCGTCGTAAACTGGTAATTACACTGGTTATACGTAATTGACGATGCAAAATAAAATTCAAGACGTTATTTTGCCGCCGCAAGCGGTAATGGCTCCAAAAGGCCTGGATCCGCAGTACATTCATGGTCAGGATCTGGCCAATTACCCCTTCATGTGAGGCACGTAGCTGGGGGTTATGATCGGTTTGCCACAATAACTCGGCATGTTCCAGTAAGCGAGATTGCATGCGGCGCAGTGAGGTCAGTAATGCTTCGCCGTCGGAGGTGCTCGGCATCAGCATCATCATCAGGCCACCACAAAGAATACCGGTAATTACTTCACACACTCGGGCTTGCGCGATATCAAAAATTTGCTGGGTGCCAGCGGTGTTGACCGTAGAAAAGGCAATAATCGCGGTGGTATAACCGGCTAACGCAAACGCATAAGAAACATTATTTTGATAGTGATTGGAGACAAAAGTACAAAGGGCAATCCAGGCTGCAATGGCAAAGGTAAACAGCCAGGGGTCATTTAGGCAATGGCCGGCAATTACCACGGATGCGGCCGCCCCCAGTAAGCTGCCGATGATGCGACCAATACTCTTGCTGATGACCCCGCCGACGGTGGGGAAACTCACCACCGCAGCGGAGGTCATTGCCCAGTAAGGCTCATCTAAATTCAGCGCAAAGGCAATCCACAGTGATAAGCACATTGCCAATGAATTACGCAATGCGTAACGCCACTGACCGGTATTGGCTTTACCCCATGGGGTCTGGTGCCACAGGGGGAAGGAGATACGCATCGTTTAGTCAACCAGTGAAATAGTGCAGGTGGTGCCGGCAATAAGGGTGACATCGGCTGGGACATCCAGCAGTTTGATTCTTACCGGAACCCGTTGGGCCAGCCGTACCCAAGGAACATTAGGTTTTACATCTACCAATAAGTCCCCGCTGCTATCAACACTTTGGTCATAAATAGCACGACCAATACTTTCGACTACGCCGCGTAAAGGAATGTTGCCATTATACAAAACAATCTTGGCTTTATTACCTTCTCTAATATGTTTCAACTTGGTTTCTTCGAAATAGCCCATCACATAGAATGAATTGGTATCGATTAGCGCGACTAATGGTATGCCGGCGGTAGCATAGTTACCCACCCGTGTTTGCAAGTTGGTTATATAACCATCGGTCGGCGCATAAATACGGGTTTTGCTGAGATTCCATTTCGCTTGTTCGACATTCGCCACTGCGCCCTGATAGGCCGCTTTCATGCTATCGGCGGTTAAGTTGGCAATGTCGAGATCTTCACCAGAAATGATATTTTTCGGTAAATTTCGCCGACGTTCTGCTTCATGATTCGCTTTAGCCAGGTCAGCTTGCGCCTTCACTAAAGCGGCTTGTGCGTTATCCAGTGCCAGTTGGTAGGGTTGTGGGTCAATCACAAATAATAAGCTACCCGAGCTTACCAACTGGTTATCATGAGCTACTATTTTAACCAGCCGGCCCGACACTTCCGGGGTGATGCTGACCAATTCAGCCCGGACTTTACCATCGCGAGTCCAGGGTGATTGCATGTAGTAGTTCCACATCCACCAACCCGCACAAAGTGCGAGAGCGAAGACAATGACAGAGGAGAAATATTTAAGAGACTGATGATTCATATCAATTTACCAACTGGCTAATATCCATAAAGAAACGCTGACCGCAATGACAAAAATTGACAGATCCATTAATATTGGATGCCAGATGTCACCAGAGTAGATCCAATTCCGTAGGACATGATGGATCAATAGCCAAAACACCAAACCTAGCATAACCGCCTTAAACATCGGCGGGAAATAGATTGAGGCACCTATAACCAAGTCTGTAAGAGGTGCGTTTATGGGTAACACTGATACATACATAAGGTTAATCCTTAATAGGTATTTTTAGCTAAAACATCATTTTTTCTAAAGGATTCGCCGTATTTATTGCTATTACCCTAGCATCGACGGTATATATACATTTGTGTTTTTAATGTTAATTACCCAAAATAGACGGGACTCTGGGAGTTATGCTAGCACGCTAATTAAAAGGAGGGGCAATTGGAATCGACATTAGGATCTGATTTAGCACGATTAGTTCGCGCTTGGCGCGCGCTTATCGACCATCGGTTGAAGCCGCTGGAGTTAACTCAAACGCATTGGGTTACCTTGCATAACATTAATCGTTTACCGCCTGAACAGTCACAAATTCAACTGGCAAAAGCGATTGGTATCGAACAACCATCATTGGTTAGAACCTTAGATCAACTGGAGGAGAAAGGTTTAATCACACGGCATACCTGCGCAAATGATCGCCGTGCGAAGAGGATAAAACTGACGGAGCAGTCTTCACCGATAATCGATACGGTTGATGGAGTCATATGTTCCACCCGTAAAGAAATTCTTGGGGGGATTTCAACAGATGAGATTGAATTGCTATCTGGTCTGATTAATAAGCTTGAGAGCAATATTAACCAATTACAAAGCAAGTAATAATAAAGATTTACGACTCTATTCACAGCAGAAAGAAATATTTTAGTAAAACAAGCCAGAGTTCATTACGAACTCTGGCTTTTACCTGAAGACAGTAATAGCAGAGTTATTAGCGTGGGCTAACGGTAACGGTGCTACCACTGCTCGCTAGCATCACGCGCTGACCGACGCTAAAGCGAGTTGGGCCTTGTTTTTGCACCACCAGAATGGTTGTGCCGTCATCTTTACGGACTTCAAGTTGCACGCCGTCGGTGCGGTTCATTGCGCCCTGAACACCTTGCCCTGCCATACCACCCGCAACAGCACCTGCTGCAGTTGCCAGGCTACGACCAGTACCACCACCAACAGTATTGCCAAGGAAACCACCCAAGACTGCACCGCCAATGGCACCCATAACATTGTTTTCATCGCCACCCTGAATAGTGACTGGGCGTACGGATAGTAGGGTACCGTAAGTCACAGTTTGTACTTGTCGGGCTTCGGATGCGCTGAAGACATCACCGGACAGGGTGCTATTATTGGCACAACCGGTCAGAGTAACCGCAGCGATAGCAACGGCGATTAGTGGCTTGATCATAAAAACTCCTATTAAAAATGCACAACCGTATTACGGTTCAGTATGCCAGGGATATCCAAATCCAGTCTATTGATGGCCCAGTATTTGCGCAGGGCCGATATTTGCACAAAGTATGGCTTACCCAAATGTTTATTTCACTACTTACTTATTTTAACTTTCTGCTTAATTTTTCGACCACCATCGATGGGTACGCAGCTTAGCGGTTTATACTTCAACGAATATTAAACGGCAGTTTAACTTTCTTAAAGTAAGAAATATCACTGCGATAAATGAAAATGTCAGTAAGAGTGACTTTTATGTGACCTTTCCTACAAATAAAAAGTAGCGTTTAGGACAGGCTCCTATAGCGGTATACACTTTAAAAAGTATATCTTTTCAGGGTGTTAATTTTATTATTCTGACTTGGCTTGTGGAAAGTCTTATTGCTATTTTGTCCCTGAATGAGGGAATAAGGTCATTGCTATGAAATCAGGCCGTTTTATTGGAGTGATGTCAGGAACCAGTTTGGATGGGATTGATGTGGTGTTAGCTGCTATTGATGAGCGTATGGTGGCCCAGCAGGCCAGCTATAGTCATCCAATGCCGCTACAGCTGAAAAAAGATATCCTCGGCATGTGTCAGGGCCAGTCTACGACCTTGTCCGCAGTGGGTAAGCTTGATGCCCAACTGGGTATCTTGTTTGCGCAAGCGGTGCAGGGCTTACTAGCAAAAGAAGGCCTTAGCGCACAGGACATTACCGCCATTGGCTGTCATGGGCAAACGGTGTGGCATGAACCGCTTGGTGAACCGGCGTTTACAATACAATTAGGTGATAATAATCGTATTGCTGCGTTGACAAACATTGCTACTGTTGGGGATTTTCGCCGCCGTGATATGGCTTATGGCGGGCAAGGTGCACCTTTGGTACCCGCTTTCCACCATGCGTTACTAGCCCATGCCACCGAGCGGCGCATGATACTGAACATTGGCGGTATTGCTAATTTATCTATGCTATTACCCGATTTGCCGGTGCGGGGGTTTGATACCGGGCCTGGCAATATGTTGATGGATGCCTGGATCTGGCGTAATCGTGCCTTACCCTATGATAAAGATGCGTGCTGGGCACTGTCGGGGCAAGTTAATCAACCGCTGCTTGAGCTGATGTTCAGTGATCCCTATTTTGCCAAGCCTGCTCCAAAAAGTACCGGGCGTGAATATTTCAATGCCGGGTGGTTGGATAAGCAATTGGCGAAGGTGCCGGGGCTGAAACCGGAAGATATTCAAGCAACGTTGGCAGAGTTAACCGCGCTATCAATCGCCGAACAGGTGCAGTTGGCGGGAGGCTGTGAGCGGCTGTTGGTGTGTGGCGGCGGGGCGCGTAACCCGTTGCTGATGTCACGGATGTCAACCTTGTTACCGGGGACGGAGGTGTGCGTAACTGACAATTTTGGTGTGAGTGGCGACGATATGGAGGCTCTGGCGTTCGCCTGGCTGGCATTTCGGACCTTGTCCGGTAAATCGGGTAATTTGCCCTCGGTGACCGGAGCCAGTTGCGAAACCATTTTAGGAGCAGTCTATCCTGTATCGTCACGCTGAGGGTGTTAAGCTGCCATAGGGTACGGTGCCTTATTCCATCAACGAGGACGACATAATGAAACACTTATTTGTTGCAACTTCAGTATTTGGCGTAACAGCAGTATTGATGTTGGCAGGATGCAGTCTGGTTCAACCTAAAAGTGAAACGTTGCATTATCAGTGTGGCACAACCCGGCTGACCGTTGCTCAGGACAACCGCCAAGATAAAGTCAATTTGGTGTTAGATGGTGAACAGTTGACCTTACCTCAGGTGCGTGCAGCTTCCGGTACTAAATATAGCAACGGCCACTATAGCTTCTGGTCGAAAGGAAATAGTGCTTTTGTTGAGCGTGATGGAAAAGTCATTATCAATGACTGTGTTTTGATCAAGTAATCAGGCCGTTGTCTGCTCTGAGTGATTGTGATTCTTGCTCTGCAAGGGCAGAATAATAGTCACTGCTTTCCTGCGCGTTACAGAGCTTATATGACTGACAAGAATGAATTTGATGTTGCAGATTTACGTCGTGAATATATTCGCGGCGGTTTGCGTCGCAGTGATTTAACCGAAAACCCACTGGACTTATTTGAACGTTGGTTAAAACAGGCCTGTGAAGCGCGTTTGCCTGATCCAACAGCTATGTGTGTGGCTACGGTAGCTGCCGATGGTCAACCTTATCAGCGCATCGTGCTGCTGAAGCATTATGATGATCAGGGTATGGTGTTCTATACCAATTTGGGCAGCCGCAAAGCGCAGCAACTGGCTGAAAATCCACATATTAGTCTGTTGTTCCCTTGGCATATGTTAGACCGGCAAGTCATCTTCCTCGGTACCGCAGAACGGCTTTCAACCCTTGAAGTGCTGAAGTACTTCAGTTCCCGCCCGAAAGATAGCCAGATTGGTGCCTGGGTTTCCCAACAATCATCACGTATTTCTGCTCGTGGTGTATTGGAAAGTAAGTTCCTCGAGTTAAAGCAAAAATTCCAGCATGGTGACGTGCCATTGCCCAGTTTTTGGGGCGGGTTCCGCGTTAAGTTTGACTCTGTGGAGTTTTGGCAGGGCGGTGAGCATCGCTTGCATGACCGTTTTATTTATCAACGGCAAGCAGATGCATGGAAAATTGACCGTTTAGCCCCTTGAGAACGATGAAATAATTGTGGTTAAGCCTAGCGCTCGTGTGACGGGCGCTTTATTCTATACCCTTCGTACTTGAAGCCGCAGGGGGTTTTTACGTTCGTTACTCGGCCCACCCCTGAGTCTCGCCTCTGCGAGGCCACGGCAAGCAAATTTGTCACTCTAATCGCTTATTTCTTATTTGAGTAAGCCCAGTGGGATTTATTTGCTTGCTGCCTGGCTGCAACGCCAAGTTTTTTGGGTATAAATCCTCTTTTCCTGGTAAAAGATAATTTTTGTAAAAGACAATTTTTTGTGAAAAACAATGGAGTCGTTGATGACCAGCAGCAACCTGATTAAACAATTGCAAGAGCGGGGCCTCGTTGCCCAGGTTACGGATGAAGACGCGTTAGCAGAGAGACTGGCGCAAGGGCCAATTTCACTGTATTGCGGTTTCGATCCTACCGCAGACAGCTTGCATTTGGGTCATCTGGTTCCGTTGTTGTGCCTAAAGCGTTTCCAACTGGCTGGGCATCGTCCCGTGGCGCTGGTCGGTGGCGCTACCGGTATGATTGGTGATCCAAGTTTCAAGGCTAGCGAACGCAAACTGAATACGGAAGATACGGTTAACGAATGGGTGGAGAAAATCCGCCGTCAGGTTTCGCCATTCCTGGATTTTGATTGCGGTGAAAACAGTGCTATTGCGGCCAATAACTACGATTGGTTTGGTGGCATGAATGTGCTGACCTTCCTGCGTGATATTGGCAAGCACTTCTCTGTTAATCAGATGATCAATAAGGAAGCGGTTAAGCAACGCCTGAATCGCGATGACAGTGGGATTTCGTTTACTGAGTTTTCCTATAACCTGTTACAAGCTTATGATTTCGCTTGCCTGAATAAAGCTCACGGTGTGGCGCTGCAAATCGGCGGCTCTGATCAGTGGGGTAATATTACCTCTGGTATTGATTTGACGCGTCGCCTCCATCAGCAGCAAGTTTATGGCCTGACCGTGCCATTAATTACTAAAGCTGACGGCACTAAATTTGGTAAAACCGAAGGTGGTGCGGTATGGCTTGATCCGAAGAAGACCAGTCCTTACAAATTCTACCAGTTCTGGATTAACACCGCAGATGCCGATGTTTATCGTTTCCTGAAGTTCTTTACTTTCATGAGTATGGAAGAAATTAACGCGCTGGAAGAAGAAGATAAAAACAGCGGCAAAGCGCCACGTGCGCAGTATGTTCTGGCCGAAAATGTCACCGGTATGGTCCATGGTGCAGAAGGCCTTGCTGCCGCCAAACGTATTACCGCGAGCTTATTCTCCGGTGATTTAAATGAGCTGACCGAAGCCGACTTCGCTCAGTTAGCACAAGATGGCATGCCGACAATTGAACTGAGCCGCGATGCTGATTTACAACAGGCATTGGTTAATGCTGAGTTGGTCCCTTCTCGTGGGCAGGCGCGTACTATGATTGGTTCTAATGCTGTCGCCATTAATGGTGAAAAGCAGGCAGACCCAGAATACATCTTTACCGATGCTGATCGTCTGTTTGGGCGCTATACCTTATTGCGTCGTGGCAAAAAACATTATTGCCTGATTAGCTGGCTATAAGAATGAAATAAGATAAGGGGCTGAAATGCCCCTTATTTTTTGGCTAATGTTTTGTTAGCTGATGTTTTATTCCAGTCAGCGCTGTATTACAAAGTGGGCATGGGTGCCCTTAACTTTAGGCCGTTCCAATGAAAAATATACTTTCGATTCAGTCTCACGTTGTTTTTGGCCATGCGGGTAATAGTGCTGCTGAATTTCCTATGCGCCGAATGGGGGTCAATGTTTGGCCGCTGAATACCGTCCAGTTTTCCAACCATACGCAATATGGTCACTGGACCGGTTGTGTGATGCCCGCCAGCCATTTGACTGAGATAGTACAAGGCATTGCCGATATTGATCGGCTGAAAGATTGTGATGCGGTATTAAGTGGTTATATCGGTTCACCCGAGCAGGGCGATCATATTCTGGCTGCGGTTGCACGCGTAAAACAAGCCAATCCGAATGCCTGGTATTTTTGTGATCCGGTCATGGGGCATCCAGAGAAGGGCTGTATCGTCGCGCCAGGGGTGGCAGAGTTCTTCTGTAAAGAGGCCTTGCCTGCCAGCGATATCATTGCACCGAACCTGCTTGAACTGGAGCAACTTAGTGGTGTGCGGGTTGAAAGTGTCGAACAGGCCGTTAAGGTTGCTCGTGATCTCTGCGCCCAAGGGCCAAAAGTTGTGTTAGTTAAGCACCTAAGCCGCGCCGGTTATCATGCTGACTGCTTTGAAATGTTATTAGTCACGGCCGATGAGGCATGGCATATCAGCCGTCCGCTGGTGGACTTTGGTGCCCGCCAACCGGTCGGTGTGGGTGATTTGACCAGTGGTTTATTGCTGGTGAACTTGCTGAAAGGTGAAGCACTGGATAAGGCACTGGAGCATGTTACTGCCGCTGTATATGAAGTGATGCTGAAAACTCAGGAGATGGGTGAGTATGAACTTCAGGTTGTCGCCGCTCAGGATGGAATTGTTAATCCCGTCAGTAAATTCTCTGCCATCAAGTTATAATCCCAGCTATACAGTGCCCCTTAATGGAGGGGCACTCTAATTAATCAAAGGACTTATTTCTTAACGTCTTCTGCGGCTAATGCGGCTTTAACGGCTGGGCGTTCTGCTACACGGCCCATATATTTATCCAAATTACTGCGCTGGGTAATATCAAGTTTCAGCGCACTCGCCCAACGAGTGACAGTAAATAAATAGGCGTCAGCCACGCTGAATTTTTTGCCTAACAGATAATCGTGTTGTGCTAATACGCTGTCTACATAACTGAATTGTTTATTCAGCCGCTCACGTGCGATCGTTTTATAGTCATCTGGTGTTTTCGGGTTAAACAGTGGGCTGAAACCTTTATGTAATTCAGTCGCAATGAAGTTTAGCCACTCAATGGCATGATAGCGGGAAAGGGTCCCTGATGGGGCAATCAGGTGGCGGTCTGGCACCATATCTGCCAGATATTGCACGATAGCAACACCCTCAGTGAGCAGGCTGCCATCATCCAGTACCAAGGCGGGTACCTGTCCTTTTGGACTGATGCTTAAATAGTCTTCACCCGTTTCAGTTATTTTGGCCGCCAGATCGACACTCTCAATACTAAAATCTAACCCTGCTTCACGTAATACAATATGTGGAGACAGAGAGCAGGCACCGGGTTTATAGAACAATTTCATCACAAACTCCTTAATCGATCACTGAAAGAAAAAAGCTTCCTTAATCCTAAGGCAGGCGGGGGAAAAATGCTGCTAGCGGTGTAATATAATTATGCGGGAAATAAAATTAGTCGCAGAAATAAAGTGTTGTCCTACAGCAGTGAGTATCCACCGCTGTAGGTAATCCCTGTCTGTTATTATCAGGCAGTGGAAATCAGTTACCGTGGTGGGCGAGTGCTGATCGATGCGGACCAGCTAAAAGTGGTGGTACTTGGTGCGGTTTTTTTGGTTTTTCTTTCTACGCGGGTTAACTTGGCGACTTGTTCCCGAGCGTTCATGATTTTATCTATTGCTTCTTCTCTTACTTTATTCTGTTCTGAATTGGTTAAAGCCCTTCCTAAATTTATTCTGGCTCTATCGAGTTGCGTTTTGACGTCACGTTGCTCACTTTCGGTCATTTCTTTTAATGTTAGCCTTTTCATTTTTTTCGCCTTGTTTGCATCAGTCTTACTCAGTGTACAACCTTATCCTGCGTGTGGATGTAAGAGATTGCGATCTGGGCGACATTAATCACCATAAAAGCCTGATATTAGCCCCAGTCAAAGCTAATAAAGCGAGAACCAACGGAGTAACAGCCACCGCTCTCTGTAAATGTTATCAGGAGCGGTGTTAACGAAGGGAAGGTTTGGAGGTCATAATAGCCGTGAACCGTAACCCCACAGCAATACAGTCAGACCAAGGAGTAACTCTAATACCAGCACGCCGATAGCAAATGTGGAACCGGAGAAGATAAAACCTTCTTGTCGGTCTATATTCAGGAAGGTGGGGATGCCCAAATACATCAGGTAGCCTGCATAGCAGAGTGCAATGATGCCAACCAATAAGCACAACCAGATAATCGGGTAGAGGGCAACCACGCCACCTAAAAACATGGGCGTTGCAGCATAACCGGCGAATAAGGTACAGCTTTGCCAACTAGGCCGGCTCTCATAGCGGCGGGCCATCCAATAAATCACTCGTCCCATGAGAGCTACCGCCGCCAAAATCAAAACATAGAAAATAATGGCAAAATAGAGTGCGGTAAGGGGAGCCAGTTTTATTATCTGACCATCACCAAAGTTCCAGCCCACTTGTGTGGTGCCGATAAACGCGCAAATCACGGGAATGGCAGCCATTAAAAGGACGTGATGGGCATACAGGTGGCGGACACTTTCCCCCTCGCGTTTAATTTGCTGCAATTCCTGACTAGGACGGGTCAGAAGCCCCCATACATGGTTTATCATAAATCACCTCCTTGCCGGTTATTGACCGCAAATAACAGACGGGTTTCATTCTGATATCGCTCAAAATGGAGTTAACGCTGTGCGGTCTGTTATCAGTATAGTTTATTTTTTGCGCACAAATAATGTGATGAAGTTATCATTGATAAGGCGAGTGATATTCATCATCTCAGTAAATGTTTAGGATGAATCAGTGAATTAATCAGGTATTTTAATCAGGAGCCGTTTATGGGTATTCAGGGAAATGATAGTCGAATTGACAACATAGAGTTTGCCGTCGGTGATATTGCTCGCTCGAAGGATTTCTATGGCAAGGTATTCAATTGGCGCTTTACTGACTATGGCCCAGGATATTGTGAGTTTACCGATGGCCGACTGACCGGTGGCTTCACCACCCTGAGTGACGTTCAGCCCAACGGTGGGCCGTTAATCATTCTGTATGCTGATGATCTTGAACAGACGCAAAAACGGTTGGAAGAAGCGGGAGCCTCTATTGTGCTGGCGATATTTACTTTCCCCGGCGGGCGTCGTTTCCACTTTACCGACCCGGATGGCTATCAGTTGGCGGTATGGTCTGACAAATAAGTATTGAATTTAGGACTTATTCTCGCCAAACGACAGGCTGTCTGAGTTTTACGTGGGAGTTGGCAGGATAAAGTGCTTAGCACGCGTGCTTTATCCTGCCGGGCAATTATGCGGCGGTTACTGGGGGCGCTTTATGACTCTCTGTTGGTGCGAGAGTCATGCGATACAGTTTTGGTGCAGTGAGCATCATCAATACTGCGATAATGGCAGTGACAATACCAATCTGCATAAATACATGGCTATAGATTGCCAGTGATGCATGGGCATCAGTAACATCACTTGGCACCGCAGTTAATGCTGCAACTTTACCGGCGATCAGGGCTGCTGCTGCTGTCGTCAGGAACCATGAACCCATGATGAAGCCCATCAAGCGCTGAGGTACCAACTGCGCAACCATCGCCAGGCCGAGGCCCGAAATCATCAGTTCCCCGATACTTTGCAATGCGTAGCTCAGGATCAACCAGTTAACGGACACAATGCCATGTTCGTTGGCGAAGCTGGCACCCCATGGTAGAACCAGGAAGGCCGCAGAGCAGAGCACCATACCGAAAGCAAACTTGTGTGGCATTGGCAGTCGGTCACCCATCTTATTATAGATAGCCGCCAGTATTGGGCTGGCTACCATGATCCAGAACGGGTTCAGCGCCTGATACTGTTCTGGTTCGAAGGTAATACCAAAGATTGAATGCTCAACGTTATGAATAGCAAAGAAGTTCAGCGACGTTGGCATTTGGCTATACAGCACAAAGAACACCACCGCTTCCAGCATCAGTAAGAATGCCACAATCATTCGGCGGCGGGCAGTGCCATGCAGAGAGAAGGTCTCTTTGGCAAAGATACAGATGATGCCCAGAGATACTAATGCCAACGCCCAACGTGCCACTATTTGGTTATGCAGCAACCAGCTTGACAGCGTGACCAGTGCAACCACACCCACCAATACCATCAGTAACTTTTTAATCTGTAGTGGTGCAAAGTCAGGTTTTGAACCTTGATTTTTTACCCATTTACGGCAGAACCAGAAGTTTACCAAGGTGATCAACATACCCACTACGCTCAGTGAGAATGCGACGCTCCAGCCATACTTCGCGGCTAACCATGGGGTGGCCAGCATAGAGAAGAATGAACCGATATTGACGGACATGTAGTACATGGTGAATGCGCCGTCTAAACGCGGATCATCTTTGTTATAGCATGTTGACAGCAGAGAGGATGGGTTGGCTTTGAACAAACCATTACCAACCGCAATGGTCGCCATACCCAGATAAACCCAGAAAATGTCATGGCCGGAGTAGGCAATCATGGCATAACCGACTGCCAGCGTTAATGCACCAAGTACGATGACACGTTTGGCACCGAGCACCTTATCGCCTAACCAGCCACCGATGGCCACAAAGCCATAGACCAGTGCACTGAAGGATGAGAACAAGGTGATGGAGTCGGCTTCGCTCATCCCGAGCATTTTTACCAGATAGACGGCCATGATCCCTTGCAGGCCGTAATAACCAAAGCGCTCCCAAAGCTCGATAGAGAAGATCAGGTAAAATGCTTTTGGTTGTTTGAAAGCATTCATACTGATGCTTTCGGGTTGCTCACTGTTGGGTGGCTGTTGACTGTTGTTTGCTGTTGACACGGGGACCTCTGTTTTTCACTACCGACCACAAATGGTGGGAGAGACAAAAGTGAATGCGCGAACCGGCATCCTTTTGCATTGTTATAAGATGTTTAGCGGCGGTTAATGTTCACTATCTTTGTCAGCGAGACAAGGCTTTTGCAATATTCTGTTACATATATCTCAGGCAGGGCTATGCGACCATGTTACAAATGTTATGCAGTATTAACGTTTATGTTTTAGCTGTTTGACGATTTTTTGTTTTGATTAAAAGCTGAACTGATTTTATTTGGTGGTATATTCTGCTATTTGATTGGTTAATGGTTTATATGGTCAGATGTGAGTGAATAAACAATTCAATATTGTGGTTATTGTGAATAATCTGAAATTATCCAAATTTCGTTCAAATGTTAATCAGTAAAATGCCTGAGTTGAAAGATGAAATGGGATCTGGATCAGATAGCTGTGTAAATTTTTCGCGCGAAAAAGGCCAGCACGGCAAAACATGCCACCAAGGGACGATGGTATACTGGATAGAATCATGAAAATCTGAGTATCTGTATGGATATCAAGCAACTGGTCTATCTCTGTAATCTGGAGCGCGAGCGCCATTTTGGTCGTGCGGCTGAGGCCAGCTTTGTCAGCCAGCCAACATTGTCGATGCGTCTGAAAAACCTGGAGCGGGAACTGGGGGTGGCACTGATAAACCGGGGTAATAATTTCGAAGGATTTACCGCCGAAGGTGAGCGCGTATTAGCCTGGGCCAGAGAGATTGTCTCTGTCTATCAAGGGCTAAAGTTAGAGGTGGAGTCCCTTAAACATGGTTTAAACGGCACGCTGCGTATTGGTGTAGTACCACAATGCAGTATCTCGTTGGCACTATTACTTAAAAGTGCCAGTGAACGCTATCCCCATCTGGATTACCGTGTTTCAGTGTTAAGTGCTGACCAATTACTGGAAGCTTTAACCGGTCACTCGGTCGATGTGGGCATTGGTTTTTTTGAATTGACCACCTTGAATGAGCTGCATTTTCAGGTACAACCGCTAGTTGACGGGGGCATTGACCTGGTGTTTCACCTCGGACATTTCCCTGATTTGATGGGGACTGAGCCGCTGGCACTGGCCCAGGTAGCACAACTGCCGCTCTGCCTGGCTGAACCCAGCCGTTACTTCCGCCGCTATCTGGATAACAGTTTTCGTGATGCCGGTCTGCCGCTGCATGTGCGGCTGGAAAGTACTTCTATCTTTCAGTTGTTACAAGGCATCTTTGTCGGTTTAGGCTGTGGCCTGTTCCCGCAGGGTAGTCTACTTGAGGATATGTCACCCGACCTGCAACGGCGGCCGGTGGATATTTTGAAGATGAGTCGGCATGCTGCTGTCGTGGTGGCTGAACCAGGGCGAGTTACACCGCTGGCCCAGCACTTTTTTGATGTCGCTAAAACATGGTTGGCTACCCACTAAAACACTGCAATCCGCAATTGCGGGCGAGTATCAAACAGCTTGCCCCAGCGTTTGTCTTAACCGGTTGGTCCATCCGGCTGCGGCGGTGTCGAAGATGATACTCACCAGTTGCTGATTACTGACACCCAGAGCTAACAATGGACTGATATGTTGATGGCTAAAGCGTTCTGGTGCGCGAGTCAACTCGGCTGCGGCATAGATAAGCCAGTGGATAATCTGCTCATCAGATTGAGTCGCCAAAGCGTTATCAATCCCCGCGTCAAGTGCCGTTATCAATGTGGTGTTAGGGGTTAATTGGTGCAATTGGTGTTTATGGATAGCCAGACAGTAGCGACTGCCATTGATGCGCGCAGTCACCAACGCCACCAATGCCAGCCAATCAGGTGGCAGCAACGGAGGATAATGTTGGCGGGTGATAATGGTGCGGTACGCGAGCAGACTTTGCTGATGGTGTTGTAGCAACTCACTGAGGGTTATCTCTGCGTCATCTGACGATGGCTCAGATGAAATGACCTCATTGATTGTCTTTGAGGGTAACCAACCTTGCCATTGCGCTACAGATGACGCTATCAAGCCTGCGGGAGCATCTTCCATGCGCGGAAAACCGGGCAATATTACCGTAGGATATCCAGCGAGTGCACAAAGGGCTGCCACTACTCTGGCTTGATAACTAACAAAACCAATAATCTGCGATAAAACAATAATATCTGTAGCGGTTAAACCTACATCAGCGAGTTGTTGCAAAGCATGCTTATCAATTAATGTCGGCTGACTGGCCAGTTGACGGGCATATTGGGTTATCTGTGTCAGTCGCATATTACTTTCCCGCGATGCGTCCGGGCTGGAAAGTGGCGTCAGGCGGGCGGCATAATGGCTGCACAACCGTTGAACCCCGGTAACTTGTGCCACCGTCAGTGCGGTACTTAAGCGGTCATACAGTGAAAAGGTGTGGTCTCGGTTCAGCTCGACAGTGAGCGGGAAAAGTGCCTGATACATTGCATCTGAGGCAGACAAAATCGCCGCATGCTGGCGTAACGGGTCATCTAATCGGGCGGGAATAGTATCGGCTAAGCCAAGCAAAAAGATACCCTGTTCAATGCTGTTCTCATTTGTCAGCAGATTATCGCCATTACAACTATTAGCACTGTAACTCTCCTCGGTGACGGGGGCGGCGTAGATCTCCGGGTTACCGCTGCGTTGAGTTTCATGATACCAATGGGCATTATCCTGTTGTCGAAATTGCACCATGATGACCTCCGTTAGGGACAGCAACGCGCCCAGGTTAACGATAAAGAGGTTGTAAGCACCGTTTGGCTATAAACCGAGAGCGAATCAGTGACAAGGGTAGGTAGTGCGGTATCGGACCGGGAGCATAGCAAAGTAGTCGGTATCAACATCGGCAAGATATCCTGTTGTTTTATGGAATGAACACAGTGGATATCATTACTGATTGAGTTTGCGAGATAAAATAATGTTAAACCATAATCCATAACTAAAAGTAATAACATATTATTATATATAACAAAAATGTTGTTACGTTAGCGAATAAATGACTAAAGAAGCAGGAAAAAATCCGCGCTGAGGTGAGCGCGGAATGGGTGATCGTGGAGGTAAATGGCAGGGCAGAAAACCCGCCTAAAAATGGCCTGAGTCCCGCCGCCAGGCATCGGCGGTTAAAGCTTCACCAAAGTGGCTGGAAATCAGCCGCTTAGTCAGATCGTGCAGCGGGGATGCCAGCACCTCGGCCGTGCTACCACGCTCCACCACTTCTCCTTCATGCATCACAATCACCTGATCGCTGATATGTTTCATCATGCCTAAGTGCTGGGTGACATAAATATAAGATATGCCATGTTTTTCCTGTAACTCCAGCATCAGATTAATAATCTGTGAGCGCATGGACATATCCAAAGACGCCAGTGCTTCATCGGCAACAATCACTTTAGGTTGCAGGATAAGTGCCCGTGCCAGTGCGATACGCTGCTTCTGGCCGGACGCCAACATATGCGGATAATAGTTAGCGTGATCGGGCAGTAATCCCACTTGCCGCAAGGTCTGATAGATTCGTTGCTCACGAGCCACCGCGTCTAAATCAGTGTTCAATTTCAGTGGCGCATCCAACAACTGGCCGATGCGCTGACGCGGGTTAAGTGAGGTGCTCGGATCCTGAAAAATCATACGGATACGTTGGCTGCGATAAGCATAATCACCGTAGGACAGGCGATGATCGTCAATCAGCAATTCACCATCCGTTGGTTCAATCATGCCCGACAGCATTTTTGCCAAGGTGGATTTACCGGAACCGTTCTCACCAATCACCGCCAGGGTTTGGCCTTCGCGTAAAGTAAAACTGACCGATTTGACCGCTTCTACGTGCTGACGACGAAATAACCCGGTGCGGTAGCGGAAGGTTTTGCTCAGATTACGGACTTCGAGCAGAGTCTCTGCCATTATTGCTCCTCCAGATTTAAGGGGAAGTGGCAGGCAAAGGCGTGGTTTTTTACCAGCCGCAAGCGCGGTGTTTCAATACAGGTTTTTTGCGCATAAGGGCAGCGAGGCCCAAGACGACAGCCAACGGGCAAATGCTCCAGTGATGGAATAGCCCCAGGCAAGGTATTTAAGCGACTTTTATGTGGCAGGGAGCGGCCAAAATCGGGCATGGCACGGATCAGCGCCTGAGTATAAGGGTGGTGGGGGGCGGCCAGCAGGTCTTCGCAAACGGCACTTTCCACAGTTTGGCCGCAATACAGCACGTTAACCCGATTCGCCCATTTACTCATCATCTGCAAGTCATGGCTTATCAGCAAAATAGTGGTGTTGTTATTCTGATTAAGTCGCGCCAGCAGACGGAAAATTTGTGCCTGAGTGGTGGGTTCCATGGCATTGGTAGGTTCATCGGCGATAAGCAGCCGAGGTTGATTAGCCAGTGCAATGGCAATCATCACCTTTTGGCATTCACCTTCAGTCAGCTCATAGGGATAACTGCGCATAATATCTGTGTGGTCTTTAATCCCTACACGGTGCAGCAACTCAATTGCCCGCCGTTTGCGCCAATGAAAACGTTGCCACCAGCGACCTTTATAGGTCCAGCCCGGTATCGCTTGTATCAATTGCTGACCAATATTTTCTGAGGGATCCAGACAGGATTGCGGTTCCTGAAAAATCATCGAGATATTATGGCCGATCACCTTGCGTCGTTCGCGTGGGGTCAATTGCAACAGATCGATGTCGTCAAAGCGAAAACGGTCAGCGGTAATGCGCCAGTTATCTTTACTGACCCCACAGATAGCTTTGGCGATTAAACTTTTACCTGAACCGGATTCACCCACCAGACCACGAACTTCACCCTCAGTCAGGGTAATACTGATGCGATCAACCGCTTTGACCATCCCTTCAGAGGTCATAAATTCAATGGTGAGGTTACGAATATCAAGTAACGGCATTATTCCACCCCCGCATTAATTGCCCGGCGCATGCCGTCACCCAACAGGTTAACTAGCAGTACGCTGACTAAAATCGCGCCACCCGGCAACATCACGGTCCACGGGGCGACATAGACTAAATCAAGTGAGTCCCCCAGCATCGCTCCCCATTCCGGTGAGGGCAATTGTGCGCCTAAATCCAAAAAACCCAACGCAGCAATATCCAAAATTGCCATTGATAGTGCCCGGGTAAATTCAGTGACCAAAATAGCGGCAATATTGGGGAAAATAGCATAAGCCAGAATATGAGGGGTAGACGCGCCATCTAAACGGGCGGCAATAACATATTCTTTATCCAACTCATCATGTACGGCGCTATAAATGGTTCGTACCATTCGGGGTAGCAGTGCCAGCCAAACCGCGAACATGGCATGTTCTAAACTCGGCCCGACAAAGGCGACCACAATGATGGCCAGCAGCAGCGACGGAATAGAGAGCAGGGTATCCAGTACATGATTAAGAATAGCGGAGCGAAAGCCGTGAGTGATACCGGCAAATACACCAAGGATCACGCCACACAGCGCCGCAGCCAGTGTGACTAACAGTGCCGAGCCATAAGTCGATGCGGTTCCTGCCAATAATCGGCTTAAAATATCGCGGCCGAGATCATCAGTGCCAAGGAAGAACGAAACGTTGCCATAGCGCGACCAGGAAGGCGGGAGCAGTTGGTAGCCCAAAAACTGTTGGTCAAGGGCATAGGGTGCCAGTGTATTGCCCAACACACAAAGCACCAAGAGGGCGAGTACGCCGTAGAAGCCCACCATTGCCAAGGCATCGCCATAAAAAAGCCGCCAGGTATACAGCAACGGGCTGGGCATTTTCTTCTCACGGTAGACATTATCGAAGGGCATACCATTCCTTATGCTTTAGCGGTGTCATCATTGCACCCAGAATATCTGACAGGACGTTAATGACGATAACCAACGACCCGACCACCATTACCCCTGCAGAAATGGCGGCGTAATCCTGCTGGCGAATGGCGTTTATCAACCAACGGCCCAATCCCGGCCAGTTAAACACCACTTCGGTTATCATCGCTAACGTCAGCATGGTGGAAAACTGTAACCCCAGTTTTGGAATGATGGGCGGCAATGCATTATGCAGCACATGGCGGCGAATAATGGTAAAGCGTGATAGGCCGCGAGTGGCGGCGGCTTTAATGTAGTTTTGCCCAATAACATCATCGGTACTGGTGCGCATAAGGCGAATGACTTCGGTCGTTGGGGCCACCGCCAGTGCGGTGATTGGCAGGATCATATGCTGCACAGCGCTGAGCATCATCTCTTTGCGATACGGCGAAGGTGATAGCCATGCATCGACCAGAGCCAAACCAGTGACCGGTTTCACTTGATATAACAGGTCAAACCGGCCAGAAACCGGCAGCCAACCTAAATGCAGTGAAAAGAACAACATCAACAGCAGCGCCAACCAGAATACAGGAATTGAGAAACCAAGTAATGCGACAGAACTGATGGCGATATCAGCCCATTTCCCGCGCATCACACCGGCAATAATCCCCAGCGGAATACCAACAAATAGGGCTAGTGTAAAGGCCAGTACACATAATTCCATGGTGGCGGGGAAGGCTTCACGCAATTGCTCGCTAATAGGTTGACCATTGATGCTAGAAACCCCGAAGTCCCACTGAAACAGGCTATTGAAATAGAAGCGGTAAGCATCCATTAAGGATGCGCCATTTAACGGCGCATGAGGGGTAAAGTAGCTCAGGCTAAAACTGACCAGTGACAACATAAACAACGTTATCACTAATAGTAATAAGCGGCGTAAGGTGAAGATAATCATGGTTTTTTGCCCTCATTGCTCTCACGGAACACGCCAGCAAAAGAAGAATTGCCAAACGGGCTTAATACCAAACCTTTAATATCATAACGGTATGCCTGTAACCGTAATGAAGATGCTAATGGCAACAGTGGCAATTGTTGCTCCAAAATACGCTGAGCTTGCTGATAATATTCAATACGCGCGGATAATTGCTGGGAACGTAATGCTTTTTGTAGCAATTCATCAAACGCCGGATCACACCAATGAGCATAGTTTGTTTGCGAACGAATTGCCGCACAGCTTAAAAGCGGGCGGAAGAAACTGTCTGGGTCATTACTGTCTGTCGACCACCCCGTCAGCGTCAGGTCGTGATTCATCTCCATCAGCCGCGCCTCTTGGAATCGGCCTTCGACCGGCACTATATTGACCGTAATCCCCACCTGAGCCAAATCAGCCTGAATCAGTTCCGCCGTTTTTAATGGGCTGGGATTATAAGATTGCGAGGCGGTCGGCACCCATAGATTGAATTGTAAATTAGTCAATCCAAGCTGTTTTAGAATCTCTTTAGCTTTTTCTGGATTATATTCGGTTACCTGGGCCTGATTGTCATATGCCCATGATGCACGAGGTAAAATAGACGCTGCGGTCTCAGCGGTACCGTAATAGATTGACTGCATTAATCGCTGGTTGTTAATCGATAATGCGATCGCCTGCCGCACCCGCTGATCGTTGAGTGGTGGCTTACGGGTGTTGAATGCCAAATAAGCTACATTCATCCCTGGGCGCAGTGTCAGACGCAGGCGAGGGTCATCTCGTAAAATGGATAATTGGCTGGCTGCTGGATAGGCCAACACATCACACTCGCCGGTCAGTAGTTTGGATAAGCGGCCAGTACCACCCGCACCCAGATCGATAACCACCTGCGGCATGCGCGGTAAACCTTTCCAATAATCACTGTTACGGAACAGACGAATGTATTGCCCGGAGCGATATTCGTTCAACAAGAAGGGACCGGTCCCCACAGGCTCACGATCGATCTGCTCTTGTCGGCCTTTTTGGGTCAACACGTCGGCGTACTCGGCAGAGAGTACTGGTGCATAATGGGTAGCCAGATGCCAAAGGAAGGAGGCATCTGGAGCCTTCAGCTTAAATTCAACCGTATAATCATCCAGTTTTTTGACACTTTGCACTGCGTCGGCAAATTGTAAACTGTCGAAGTAAGGATACTCGCCACCATTGACATGGTGGTAGGGGTGTTGTGAGTCAAATACCCGCTGAAAGCTGAATATCACATCATCTGCGTTCATCATCCGGGTTGGGGTAAACCAATCGGTGGTCTGGAAGGGGACGTCTTTACGTAAATGAAAACGATATGTCGCGCCGTTATCCAGCACTTGCCAACTTTCAGCTAGTTCAGGGATTAAACGGTAGGTATACGGGTCAACGTCCAGCAGGCGGTCGTAAAGTTGTGCTGCCAGGGTATCGATGGTCAATCCGCTACTGGCCATCTGCGGATTAAAGGTATTGAGTATCCCGCTGACACAATAGACGAAGCCACGTTGGCGGATATCCGGCAGCGGTTGAGCGGGTTGAGGGGCCGGGGCGGGTTGCGCCAGCGCTGATGTCGCAAGGCAAGACAACGACAGCAAGCAAATAAGTAAAGCACGCATAAACGCTTCGCAGTAAGTAAGCAATACTCTTAGTGTACCGTAATCTGACACTCTCCCCAATCCATTGAGTAAAACAACTGCACTGTCTGCTGGTTGTTGCAGCAATCGAGGTGAATAAACAGCAAATTGTTGTTTATACGCGAGGATGTAGTGAGAGCAATGGGCGGCGGCGGCGGTGTTCGATGCTGTAATTGAGTATAATTCCATCATAATCAGTGCGGGAATGAGAAAAATTCTCAACAAAGTGTTTGCAAGTGCTATTGATAACCATTATCATCATTTTGCTCTTCGAGATAAGGCCAGTAGCTTCTGGTTTTAGACAGGAAAGCACGACATTGCTCACATTGCTTCCAGTGTTTTTTAAGCCAGCTCGGGTGCTGGCTTTTTTTTTGCCTGGCGTCGCCTGGTCCTTTCATATGTTATGTGTACTGACGTTCGATCACGATTTAATTATAAATGATAATGATATTTATCCTGTGTGCACTCAGTTTTTTTGTATTATGAAATCAATACATCCATTGCTATATTAATAAATGAAAAATATTAGTGATGAAACTGTATTTATATAGTCTGGTGGCGTTATGAAACGATGTCAATTAATGGTTTTATTGTTTATTTCTTATATAATAAGTATGAGTGGTTGGGCTAAACCGCCGGATATTGTTTGGCGTGTTGATACCCGCGATTATCAAGAGATATTCAGTCAGGGTTTTCACTCTTTAGGTGATAATGATTCTGTAGTAGAACACCTTAGTGGCAGAAGTTGCCGTGGTGACCATGCCACATCAGCGGATAGTATATTTATTTCCACTACAGCCGATAAAATCTTTGCTTATAATTATTTAGAGAGAGTTTTGAAAAAAACACAAACGACAATAGGCAGTGATGCACTGGTTTATCTTTATCAGATAAGGGCTGATAGTAATATGTATAGCGCAGATTATACATTGAATTTTATATTACGCGTGGGGGCGAGTGGTATGCAACAGGAGCTTCACCATATTTTTCGCTATTCGCCGTTCTTATCGGAATGGATGGCGCATAGCAGAATTTTAGGAGAACAAATTATGTCAGCAACTTCATACCTGTTGCGTCAGGGCAAAGTTATCGCTAATGAGTTTATGCCTAACCCTTTGTATCGGCAAACACGATCGAGTGCCAGTGCGAATCCTTATCGCAATGCTTTAATAATACCGTCGACTCTGAATATAATGCGAGTCTGGATGTTAAGAATGGGAATAAGACCGATGGTCAGGGCGTGTTTTGGCAGTATGAAGTCAACGAACCACAAGCGGGGTATAGATTCAATTTATCGAGGTCATGGCAGAATGTTTAAGTTAATCGCTATTTTATAAAGTTAATATTCCTAATATGTAGGGGTTATATTATGAAGGTGGTTATTTATGGGGCCATTGTGTTATTTTGTAGTTCGGTATTGGCGACTAAACCTGGAGATTTAAAATCACAATGTGATGCTGATAACAGCATGATGATTTATAATCAGATAATTAAAAAATATAATGCGACTATTATGTGGCGACCGGATGATATGTCGCTTAATGCGATTAATATTAAAATAGATGATAAATGGTATGGAACTATAGCAGAAGATAAAGTTAATGGTAATGGAGCGAAAGGGCTATCCAGTTTTGCACAAGCCGCTTACTTAATTAATCTCCCTGTCGATGTCTGTGTTAAAGGTAAATATCTACGGGGGCTGGAGGGGGTTCATTAGCTTTTCGCTCAGATCAGCCGGTTATTATCCTCTGCACTGAACGAAATGAGAAGCTAATTCTTTTCTACTGACCGATATCACCGCTTAAAATAGCATGTTTCTTTAACATGCCACGTAACTGATGGTAGGTTAGCCCGAGTAAACTCGCCGCTTTGCGTTGATTGAACCGCGCCTGTTCCAAAGCGTGTTTCAACATTTGCTGTTCACTGTTTTGCAACCACTGCTTTAGGTCGAGAGGCAATTGAGGAAGTTCAGAAACGTGAACGTCTGCCATTTGCGGCGCTTTGTTTTCACGAGGCTGTCGGGGTGCGAAAGGATTAATAATGATATTATCCAGTGATTGGTCACTATTCCCGTGGCGATAAACTGAACGTTCCACCACATTTTTCAACTCCCGCACATTACCCGGCCAGTCATAATCCAGTAGTTGCTGTTTAGCTTGTGGCGTAAAACCGGGAAATAGCGGCAGACCTAACTCTCTACACATCTGGATGGCAAAGTGTTCAGCGAGTAACATGATATCTTGCTGACGTTCACGTAACGGTGGTAGTTGCACTACATCAAAGGCGAGCCGGTCCAGCAGGTCGGCGCGGAATTTACCTGCCTGCGCTAAAGCGGGTAAATTGTCATTGGTAGCACAAACCAGCCGGACATCCACTTGCAACGGCTGACTGCCGCCAACGCGCTCCAGATGACCATACTCAATCACACGCAGTAATTTTTCCTGCACTAACATAGGCGCTGTTGCCAGTTCATCTAAAAAGAGCGTACCCCCATCTGCTCGTTCAAAACGCCCCAGATGGCGCTTCTGCGCACCGGTAAACGCCCCCGCTTCATGACCAAATAATTCTGAGTCAAGTAAGTTTTCATTCAATGCGGCACAGTTAAGTGAGATGAATGGCCCTTGCCAACGGTTTGATAAATAATGTAACCGGTGCGCAATCAACTCTTTACCGGTGCCTCGTTCACCAATCACCAACACCGGCTTATTCAACTTTGCCAGCCCGGAAACTTGCTCCAGCACTTCAACAAAAGAGTTTGCTTCGCCTAACAGGTTTTCTAATTGCTCGCTCATGATGAAATTCGCCAATAGTTAGTTAAAACACTCACTTTACATTCTATCTTAATTTAAGCAGAAAATATTTTTTTGTTATTTTTCAACTTATTAAAACTAATGAAAAGTTGGCACGACTCTTGATAATAGTTATTCCACAAGAGTTAGGCGAATGGATGCAACCAGACGCCGCTATTTCAGAAAGCCATTAAGTCAAAGAGGACATACATTATGGGTATTTTTTCACGCTTTGCCGATATCGTGAATGCCAACATCAATACATTGCTGGATAAAGCGGAAGATCCACAAAAGTTAGTACGCCTGATGATTCAGGAAATGGAAGATACACTAGTCGAAATTCGTTCAACATCTGCCCGCGCATTAGCTGAGAAAAAACAGTTGTTGCGTCGCATCGATCACAGCGAAAGTCAGCAGCAAGAGTGGCAGGAAAAAGCCGAGCTGGCTCTGCGTAAAGATAAAGAAGATTTAGCCCGCGCGGCACTGATTGAAAAACAAAAAGT
This sequence comes from Yersinia sp. 2541 StPb PI, assembly GCF_052217145.1. NCBI lineage: Bacteria > Pseudomonadati > Pseudomonadota > Gammaproteobacteria > Enterobacterales > Yersiniaceae > Yersinia > Yersinia sp. 2541 StPb PI. The sequence continues at coordinate 2,168,107 of NZ_JAZGQB010000001.1, forward strand.
TGCTGCATTGATTGATACACTGACCCGTGAAGTGGCCACAGTAGAAGAAACACTGAGCCGCATGAAACATGAAATTAGCGAGTTGGAAAGTAAGCTAACTGAAACCCGCGCCAGACAACAGGCGCTGACCCTGCGCCATCAGGCTGCTGCGTCATCTCGCGATGTGCGCCGCCAGCTCGATAGTGGGAAACTCGACGAAGCTATGGCACGTTTTGAGCAATTCGAGCGGCGTATTGACCATATGGAAGCTGAGGCTGAAACTGTGGGGGTCGGCAAACAAAAGTCGCTGGAAAGCCAGTTTGCTGAACTGAAAGCAGATGATGAAATCAGTAACCAGTTGGCCGCACTGAAAGCGAAAATGAATTCGGCTGAGTAATGGTCTTGACCCATTTGCGTAAGCCCTATCTTTTGCTCTGTTTTATCGCTTTAGTGGCGAAAATATATCGAGCGGGCCGTAAGCAATAAAGCGGCCTGCCATAATTTAAATGCGGATACCCGCCAGATGATTAAGGGGAACGAATGAGTATCCTGTTTCTTGCCATACCACTGACCATTTTTGTGCTGTTTGTCGCACCTATTTGGTTATGGCTGCATTACAGCAATCGCCAGCAAAGTGGCGCTCAGCTTAGTCATCAGGATATGCAGCGCCTATCACAGTTAACTGATGATGCTCGCCGGATGCGGGAACGGATTCAAACATTAGAAGAAATTCTTGATGCGCAACATCCGAACTGGAGGCAGTCATAATGGGCGATGTTTTTAAAAATAATATGTTAAGTGGCAAAAAACTGTACCGGGTGCCAGAAGAGGGCATGATCAAAGGGGTGTGTGCTGGTCTGGCCCACTATTTTGATATTCCAGTACGATTGATTCGGGTGATGGTGGTGTTATCTCTGTTCTTTGGTTTGTTTGTTTTCACTATCGCGGCCTATATCGTACTGACTTTTATACTGGAACCGGTCCCCGCAGCCAGTTTTAATGGGCAGCATGAAGCAACGCCTCGTCAGCTGCTGGATCAACTAGAGTTTGAGTTGGGCGCCGGGGAACAGCGTTTGCGCCAGGTAGAGCGCTATGTCACCTCTGAGACTTTTGGTGTCCAGAGCCGTTTTCGCCAGTTGTAGTGTTACCAATTATTGCAGCCGGGAATGTTGCCCATAGATGTTACTTACCTATCCATACAGCCTGCCGGAGGGCAAAAGATGAACAATAATCCCGCCCGTTCACGTGCAGGTGTAGTATTAACGTCACTGGTTAAAATTATCTTTACTGTTGCATTGGCCTATGGCCCAGCCAGTGCGGCTGGCTTGATAGTAAAGAGTGTGAGTCGCAAGCCCCTGCGTTGGTTGCTGCTGATGCTGCTCGAGCCAATGTTAAAACGCGCAATGCAGGCAGCTGCTGGCCAATTTGCCAAGGAGAAGCATGAAACGACTGCAAAATGAGATCACGTCTTTGGTTAATCGTGGGATGGATCGCCATCTGCGATTAGCGGTAACCGGCTTGAGCTGCAGCGGGAAAACTGCCTTTATTACTTCGTTAGTGAATCAATTACTTCATGTCCACAGCGGTGCACGTTTACCGCTGTTTTCGGCTGTGCGCGAAGAGCGGCTACTGGGTGTAAAACGGGTACCGCAGCGTGATTTGGGTATTCAACGTTTTACCTATGATGAAGGATTGGCGTCTTTATATGGCACCCCGCCAAACTGGCCAACCCCAACCCGTGGTGTCAGTGAAATTCGCTTAGCATTGCGCTTTCGTTCTGGTGATTCGCTTTTGCGCCACTTTAAAGAGACATCGACACTTTATTTGGAGATTGTCGATTACCCCGGTGAATGGTTACTGGACCTGCCTATGTTGGAACAGGACTATTTAAGCTGGTCCCGCCAGATGGCTGGTCTACTACAAGGGGATCGCGCACAGTGGGCCAAACCTTGGCTAACATTGTGTCAGCAGTGTGATCCGTTAGCACCGGCAGACGAAAACCAGCTAGCGGCCATTGCACAGGCCTATACCGATTATCTTATTCGCTGCAAGAATGAAGGCCTGCATTTCATTCAACCCGGGCGGTTTGTCCTGCCTGGTGATATGGCTGGTGCGCCTGCACTACAGTTTTTCCCGTGGCCGGAGGTGAATGAACTGAGTGAATCACGGCTGGCGCAGGCGGATAAACATTCCAATTTGGGTATGTTACGCACCCGTTTTAGCTATTACTGCAACTCGGTGGTGAAAGGTTTTTATAAAGAACATTTTGTCCGATTTGATCGACAAATTGTGCTGGTGGATTGTTTGCAACCTTTGAACAGCGGGCCGCAGGCATTCAACGATATGCGCCTGGCTCTGACACAATTAATGCAGAGTTTCCATTACGGAAAACGAACGTTATTCCGTCGCTTATTCTCGCCGTGTATCGATAAGCTGATGTTTGCGGCGACTAAAGCGGATCACGTGACGGCGGATCAACACGCGAATCTAGTATCGTTACTCCAGCAATTGGTGCAGGAAGCCTGGCAAAATGCTGCTTTCGAAGGGATCAGTATGGATTGTGTTGGGCTAGCATCGGTACAGGCGACAGAAAGTGGCATAGTCGAACATCAGGGGCAAAAAATCCCTGCATTGCGTGGCCATCGCCTACTGGATGGTGTACCGCTGACGGTATTCCCGGGGGATGTCCCGGCGCGTTTGCCTGGTCCGGCATTCTGGCAGCAACAGGGTTTTCATTTTGATGAATTTCGTCCACAAGCGGTGAATGTTGATAGCCCATTGCCCCATATTCGGCTGGATGCAGTGATGGAGTTCTTATTGGGAGATAAGTTGCGATGAGTGAGCCGTTGAAACCACGGATAGATTTTGAACAGCCTTTGCAGCCTCTTGATGAGCCAGTATTAAAAGCAGCACAGGCTTTTGATCAACAAACCGCGGAGAACTTCTACCCTGCGGCACCTGAACTAGACGCTGAAGATGAAGAAGGGCGGGTGGAAGGGTTGGTGAATGCTGCGCTGAAACCCAAACGCAGTCTGTGGCGCAAAATGGTGACGGCCGGACTGGCACTCTTTGGTGTCAGTGTAATTGCCCAGTCAGTGCAATGGGTTAATCAGGCTTGGCAGCAGCAGGATTGGATAGCACTGGGGGCAACGACTGCCGGTGGGCTGATTGTGGTGGCCGGAGTTGGTTCGGTGTTGACCGAGTGGCGGCGCTTATACCGTTTACGCCAGCGGGCACAAGAGCGAGATATCGCCCGTGAACTCTTGGTGAGTCACGGTATCGGGCAAGGGCGCACCTTTTGTGAAAAACTGGCGCGTCAGGCCGGACTGGATCAAGGGCATCCGGCACTGCAACGTTGGCAGGCGTCCTTGCATGAGACGCATAACGATCGAGAAGTGGTTGAGTTATATGCCAAACTGGTACAGCCAGCACTGGATAATCAGGCACGGGCAGAAATTAGCCGCTACGCTGCTGAATCAGCATTAATGATTGCGGTCAGTCCTCTGGCGTTGGTGGATATGGCCTTTATCGCCTGGCGTAATATTCGTCTGATTAATCGTATTGCTGCTTTGTATGGTATCGAATTGGGATATTTCAGCCGAATTCGGTTATTCCGCTTAGTGTTACTGAACATTGCTTTTGCCGGGGCTTCCGAATTGGTACGAGAAGTGGGTATGGACTGGTTGTCACAGGATTTGGCCGCGCGTTTATCGGCTCGTGCGGCGCAAGGGATCGGGGCGGGGCTACTGACCGCCCGACTGGGTATCAAAGCGATGGAGCTATGTCGCCCGTTGCCATGGCTGGATGGTGATAAACCTAAACTGGGAGATTTTCGCCGCCAGTTGATTAGCCAATTGAAAAATACGCTGCCGAAAAAAGACCAAGCTAAGCCATAGCCGGTTGGCTATTTCAATCGCGGATCGAAGGCGAAGGAGAGTGTTTTAGCGGTACTCAAACAGGTCTGAAAATCTTTGTGGCGTGGGTTGACCAGCATATTGTGTTCTGATGGCACCAGTGTGGACGGGACCAGTAATCCAATTGATGATTCTGATGCCAACCACTCGGTGCCGATATCCATCGTAGCGACAGGTGCGGGGTCGTTACGCCAGTCAATGGGCCAATCCTGTGGCTGTAACAGCATGATATTGCTATCATCAATCTCAATTTGAAATAATTCAAACTCACTGAGTGTTGAGCTGTCTTGAATATGCACCAGTGTTTCCAGCATTGCCAGTGACACACTACTGGCTAAATAGATGGCAGCGTGGCCTTTATGATTCCAGCGGCCGCCATAGATTTCAGCGCCATAGCCGGTCCAGGTTGAAGCAAGATAACGGCGCATCACAATGCGATAGAGCATCATAAGTATTGCCCCGTCGGGTTGCTAGTAATTGTGAACTTATCCATGTCATCTTCCCTATACAACTTTTATCCTTCCTGGCACTCAGCTATGAAAATACACCGTGTTCCAGCCGGCCAATTAAATCACAGATTTCTAGCGCGCCGGTTTCGGTCTCCAACAGTGAGTCAGGGCTGCGATGCCCAAGCCCCTTAATTGGCGTCGACATCCAGACGATGGCTTTGCCTTTATCACCACCAAATAGATCAACGGCGGCATCCATTACTCGCACGAAACGCGCAATTCGCTCGCTCTCTTCCGGTGTGAAACGGCCATCATGGGTGCGTCTGCGGGTTAGACTACGGCTGGGAATACCGGTAGCACGCAATACTTCAGATTTAGGTATGGACGCCCAGAGATGGATGCTATCGATGACATCGACAGAAAAACCCAATTTGATGCTATCCACCAATACCGTGCCACGACTGGCCGGCAAACCAATTTCACGCCAGAGCGCCCCTGCCTTGGTTGTGGGGGTAGGCTGATAAGCTCTCATGTAACCTCCTCGGTCATATGGCTACCTCTACTATAGCCAGTTGGCCGATGGAATGCAAAGTGTCACCTCACCTTGACGAAGGGACTGATATAGTCAGGCATTATATTATTCTGAATTATTCTTATAAAAACTAATAACTCGCTAGATGTATGGCGCACAGGCGCTGAAAATCTTACCTTGCTAGTATTGGTCGGGAAAAAAATCAGCAAAAACCCGATTCCTGTCAACTTTTGCTGACAGACTGCTTCATCAGCAAGGGGGGACAGGGTATTATCATAAGCAGAGACTCCGCACCTGCACTATATAAGGTCGATACTGATGCGCTTGGAAGTTTTTTGTGAAGACCGACTCGGTCTCACCAGAGAGTTACTTGATCTCTTGGTTTTACGCAGCATTGATTTACGGGGGATCGAAATTGATCCGATAGGGCGTATTTACCTGAACTTTTCTCAACTGGATTTCAGTGTATTCAGTGCTTTAATGATGGATATTCGACGTATCGAGGGGGTAACAGACGTTCGAACCGTCTCCTTTATGCCATCAGAACGTGAACACCGCGCGCTGCGAGCGTTACTTGAATCGATGCCAGAACCGGTATTCTCCATTGATTTAAGAGGTAATCTTGAGTTAGCGAACCCTGCGGCCCGTGAGCTTTTCTCCCTTCATGAGGAGCGTATTCGCCACAAAACTGCCGGCAGCCTGCTCGGGGGATATAACTTTGCCCGTTGGTTTGAAGGGGGGGAAACCGCGCCTCATACCGAACGGGTGTTGATCAACAATCAGGATTACCTGATGGAGATAACCCCCATCGAGCTTGAAGACGAGCATCAGCAGAACCAAACAGTGGGTGCAGTGGTGATGTTAAAATCCACGGCGCGCATGGGTAAACAGTTACAAATCTTATCAGTTAACGATGATACTGAATTTAAACAGATTGTTGCCACCAGCGTTAAGATGCGCCAAGTGCTTGAGCAAGCCCGTAAATTGGCGATGCTGGATGCCCCCTTGCTATTGGTCGGTGATACCGGTACTGGTAAAGATCTCTTGGCTCACGCCTGTCACTTGCGTAGCCCGCGCGGGAAAATGCCTTTCCTTGGCCTTAATTGTGCTTCAATGCCGGACGATGTGGTAGAAAGCGAGCTATTCGGCTATGCAGCCGGGGCTTACCCGAATGCCATCGAAGGTAAAAAAGGCTTCTTTGAGCAGGCGAATGGTGGCTCGGTGCTACTGGATGAAATCGGCGAAATGTCGCCGCGCATGCAAATCAAACTGTTGCGATTCCTAAACGATGGTACCTTCCGCCGTGTCGGGGAAGAACATGAAGTGCATGTCGATGTTCGGGTTATTTGCGCCACGCAAAAGAACCTGGTGGAGTTGGTTCAGCGTGGTGAGTTTCGTGAAGATCTCTATTATCGCCTTAATGTGCTGACTATCACCTTGCCACCATTGCGTGAGCGTCAGGCTGATATCATGCCACTGACCGAATTGTTCGTTGCCCGCTTTTCGGACGAACAAGGCGTGCCACGGCCGAAGTTGGCTCCTGAACTGAGCAGTTTTCTGACTAATTATGGTTGGCCCGGCAATGTACGGCAGTTGAAAAATGCCATTTATCGCGCTCTGACCCAATTGGACGGTTTCGAACTACGGCCCCAGGACATTATCTTGCCGGAGTTCGAAGTTGAAGCCGTACTGGGGGACGAAGTGCTTGATGGTTCGCTTGATGACATCAGCAAACGCTTTGAACGCTCAGTGCTGACCCGTCTTTATCGTAATTATCCCAGTACACGTAAATTGGCCAAGCGCCTTGGCGTCTCGCATACCGCGATTGCCAACAAGTTGCGCGAATATGGTTTAAGCAGTAAGCGGCCAGTCAGTGATAACAGCGAAGAAGAGTAAGCAACAGAGCAATACGTTGCTATAAATGGATTGTATTAAAAACGGATTGTATTAAAAAACGGCTGTACCCAGATGGGCCAGCCGTTTTGAGTTAATGCTCCGGTTTAGTTAAACCCAAGTTAACCAGTTACTTCAATGCTGCCAGGGCGGCATCATAGTTTGGTTCAGTGGTGATTTCATTAACCAGTTCACTGTAGATAACGTTATCTTGCCCATCCAGAACCACCACAGCACGCGCAGTCAAACCAGCCAATGGGCCTTCGGTAATGGCCACACCATAAGCTTGTTTGAAATCGGCGCCACGCAGCGTTGATAAGGTCGTTACGTTGCTCAGGCCTTCAGCACCGCAAAAGCGTGATTGAGCGAATGGCAGGTCAGAGGAGATACAAAGAACGACAGTGTTCTCAAGTTCGCCAGCCAATTGATTGAATTTACGTACCGATGCCGCACAAACGCCGGTATCAATACTTGGGAAGATATTCAGGACTTTACGTTTGCCAATGAAGCTGCTCAGGGCAACATCAGATAAATCTTTCGCAACCAAAGTAAAGTCTTTTGCTTTATCGCCAGCTTGTGGCAGTTGACCTGCAACAGTCACTGGATTGCCTTGAAAATGTACGGTCTGTGTCATTATTTGATCCCTTTTACAGATGTGTAACACGAAGTTCAGTTTAAGGTAACAATGGCGGCTTGGATATGAGAAATTTGCTAAATAATTGAGATTTCGCTTACGTTAGGTTCTAACGTCTGATACTCAAACCCGAATTTTGCCAAGGAGCCATAATTGAGAACAATGCGTTTCTACCCTGAGGCATGGCCTTTACATTCTGCGTTTGTTATTTCCCGTGGTAGCCGCACAGAAGCCAAAGTGGTGGTCGTCGAGATTGAAGAGGACGGCATCCTGGCTTGCGGCGAATGTACGCCATATCCACATTATGGTGAAAGTGAATCATCGGTCATGGCACAGCTCGCCTTGGTTGTTAATGCCATAGAAGGTGGCATTTCACGGCAGGATTTACAGCCGCTATTATCCGCAGGGGCCGCCAGGAATGCGGTGGATTGTGCACTGTGGCAGTTGGAATGTTTACAGAGCCAGCAAAGTTTGTGGCATATGAGCCAGACAACGGCTATTCCCCATATTTCAATGGCTCAAACAGTCAGTATCGGCACGCCAGAAGCGATGGCGTACAGTGCCAGTGCATTGGCACATCTTGGCGCCAGATTGTTGAAAATAAAACTTGATGACCATCTTATTGCTGAGCGTTTAGTGGCGATCCGCAGTGCTGCGCCAGAAGTGACCTTAATCGTGGATGCCAATGAATCCTGGCAAACCGAAGGGCTGGTTGCCCGTTGCCAGTTACTGGCAGATTTAGGTGTGGCGATGCTGGAACAGCCGCTACCGGCCGGTGAAGATGATAGCTTGCAGAATTTTATTCATCCGTTGCCGATTTGTGCTGACGAAAGCTGCCATACGCGGGCGGATTTAGCCGGACTGGTTGGCCGCTATGACATGGTAAACATTAAACTGGACAAAAGTGGCGGGTTAACCGAAGCGTTATTGCTAGCCGAGCAGGCAAAATCACAGGGATTTGCCATTATGCTCGGTTGCATGTTGTGTACTTCCCGCGCCATACGAGCGGCCTTGCCACTGGCACCGGGCGCGCGGTTTGTTGATCTCGACGGCCCGACATGGTTGGAACAGGATATTGAGGGTGGGTTGCACTTCTCAACAGGGGCGATCGATTTGTCGGTTTAATCCGCCAACGTGAGTAAATCCACCAATGCAGCCAGATAACATTCACTGGCCGCATCGGCGGAAATTGGCGGTAATTCTGCGGTGATACACGGCAAATTGCGATCAGCGCACCAGCTACCAAATGACCCCGGTGTGGCGTAACCGACACTGTTAACGAGCGGTAATGCGAAATTGGCTGCCAACCGAGCCCCTAGCACAGAGCTATCAGGGTCTTCAATGCAGGCCAGCGGCTCATGGAATGAGACGACCCAGCGGGGAGCAAGTTGCTCAATCAAGGCGCATAAAGCTTGTGTTTCTGGCTCTGAACCTGCGTGTTCGCCCGTCAATAACCGGACATCACGTGCATCAGCGGCACTGTTCCAGCGATAAACCGTCTCGCCTGGTTGCCAGTTTTTTGCCGGGAAATTGCGATTAAGATCAACACCATTGGCATTAGCACGTAACCCTAATTGGCAACCATCCGGGTTCACTGCTAATACCACATGATGGCGCTGTTGTTCCGGGGCAATAGTGCGTAACGCGCAGGAAAGGGCAACAATGGCCGCACTTTCATCGCCATGGGTGCCGGCGATAATCAACCCGGTGTTCACAGATGACGTGGGGGCAGGGAAGTAAAGCAGCGGTGCCCCCAGCAGCGATTGGCCGTAGTGTTGGCCTAAGGTGAACAAATTTCCTCGTGCTGAACGAGGTCGATATTGAGTCATAATGTTCTCTGTTATCCTGAACATATTTATAATACTTTCAACATAGCATTTAATATTATTTCTTTGAATCAATAAGTTATTTTTGATGCTGATGGCAATGGTTCAGAGAACCATAAAGGCTAACGTCAGTCGCTGATTGTATTGTTGAATGCAGTTTACTTTTGATGTTGCCGTGGTGAGCTATATTTTATCATCGTCAGTATAGGGTTTAATCTGCTAGTTTATATCGACAACGTGTTGAGTTGATGTTGAAGCTTTACTGTTTGATTTACTTTAAATAAATAGATCTAGAAATAATGATGCGTTAAATTTACACACACAGTAACCCCAAGGTCATGGCTGAATATTACCTACATAGAATATGTTGGTACGCGCTGTGAGTAGTTAACGTTATGAGCAGTCAGGGGCTGCTTTCGCTGACATGGACAACAACGATAAGGTTATCGATTATGCGCTATTTCCGTTATGCATTGTGTGCCGCATTAGTGGGCACCGCGTTGGGCGCAGCAAATGCTGCTGATGTTCCTGCGGGTACCGTATTGGCAGAAAAACAAGAAATCGTTCGTCATATTAAAGATGAGCCAGCCTCCCTTGATCCGATGAAAGCCGTGGGGCTCATCGAGGCTCAGGTCGCGCGTGACCTGTTTGAAGGCTTAGTGAATCAGGATGCTCAGGGCCAAATAATTCCCGGAGTGGCATTAAGCTGGCAAACAACAGATAACCAAACCTATATATTTACTTTACGTAAAGACGCTAAATGGTCTAACGGCTCACCGGTCACTGCACAGGACTTTGTTTACAGCTGGCGTCGATTAGTTGACCCTAAAAGTTTATCTCCTTTTGCCTGGTTCGCTGAATTAGCGGGGATGGAGAATGCACAGCAAATTATTTCAGGGAAAATGTCACCCGACACGCTAGGGGTGAGTGCTATTAATAATCACACCTTAAAAGTCAAACTCAGTAAACCAGTACCTTATTTCCCAAGTCTGACAGCAAATTTCAGTTTATTCCCGGCACCCCAGTCTGTTGTTGAACAATATGGTAATGATTGGACCAAAGTCGGTAATCTGGTAGGCAATGGCGCATTTAAATTACAAGATAGAGTCGTCAATGAGAAATTGGTCTTAGTACCGAATGAACATTATTGGGACCATGCGCATACGGTGCTGACCAAAGTAACGTTTATTCCAATTAATCAGGAAGCAAATGCCACTAAACGTTATCGTGCGGGTGATATTGATATTACAGAATCATTCCCGAAAAATTTATATCAGAAGTTGCTAAAAGATATTCCTGACCAGGTTTATACGCCTGATCAGCTAGGAACCTATTATTACGCCTTTAATACGCAACGTGCACCAACCAATGATATTCGCGTACGTAAAGCATTATCTTATGCGATAGATCGTAAAATCATTGCTGAAAAAGTATTAGGTACTGGAGAGAAGCCAGCTTATCACTTTACGCCTGATGTTACTGCTGGCTACCATCCGGTTGCAAATTTATTGCAGCAGCAAGATCAGGATGAATTGAACGCACAAGCCAAAGCATTGCTGCATGCTGCGGGCTATGGCCCTGATAAGCCGTTAACATTATCCCTCTTGTATAATACCTCTGATAATAATCAGAAATTAGCCATTGCCATTGCTTCTATGTGGAAGAAAACATTGGGTGTGGATGTCAAAATGATTAACCAGGAATGGAAGACATATATTGACAGCCGTAACACCGGTAATTTTGATGTGGTTCGTGCGTCATGGGTCGGTGACTATAATGAGCCGTCTACCTTCCTGTCACTGCTGACATCCACACACAGCGGAAATATCGCGAAATTTAATAGTGTAGATTATGATAAGTTACTCAATGAAGCGGGTAAACAGACCAATGCTAAAGCACTGAGTGATGATTATAATAAAGCTGAACAGATTATTGCCGAGCAAGTACCTATCGCACCTATATATCAATTTACCAATGGCCGTTTAATTAAGCCGTGGGTGAAAGGTTATCCAATCACTAACCCTGAGGATGTGGCATACAGTCAGACGATGTATATCATCAAACACTAAAGCTGGTGTATTTCTGACAGTTAGGCCGCCAGTATTAATTGGCGGCTTTTTCTATTTTTTTAATTTGCTCTCAGTGGTGATGAGATAATTAAATCTATCTGGTCACTTTATGTTTAGATCATTTTACTACATTTAACATTGCGTTTTCTTAGTGTCAGACGGTTCTGTTATGGCTGCGGCGAGCTATCCTGGTTCATCACCTTTAAAGATCGGGTGGCTAGCGCTACACTGAGCTAATTGCATGATAAATTCCGAAATAGAGGATGTTGTTGTGGATGTAGTCGAAGGGAAAGCACTTCAAGTCTCTGATGCGGTTTATGCCTATCAACTCGATGGTAAAGGGGGGGTGACGTCAATAAGTGTTGATGCGGTCGCCACAGCGGAGCAGCCTTGCTGGTTGCATCTGGATTATACCTATCCGCAAAGTGCAGCCTGGTTGCAAAATACACCCTTACTGCCAGAGGTGGTGCGTGATGGTCTGGCGGGGGAGAGTGTGCGTCCTAAGGTCACCCGGCTGGGTGATGGCACGATGATAACCTTGCGTGGTATTAACTTTAACACCGATGCCCGTCCCGATCAGTTAGTGACGATTAGGGTCTATATCACAGACAAATTGATCGTCTCAACTCGCCATCGTAAGGTTTACTCCATCGATGATGTACTAAATGACCTGCAAAGCGGCACTGGCCCGACAGACAGTGGTAATTGGCTGGTGGAGATTGTCGATGGCCTGACCGACCATACCAGTGAGTTTATCGAAGACTTACACGACAAAATTATCGATCTTGAAGATGATTTACTGGAGCAAAAAATCCCCCAGCGTGGGCAAATGGCATTATTACGCAAGCAGCTAATTGTGTTACGCCGCTATATGGCACCACAACGCGATGTATTTTCTCGATTGGCCAGCGAGCGTTTGCCCTGGATGAATGATGATGATCGGCGTCGAATGCAGGAAATCTCAGAACGGCTGGGCCGTGGATTAGAGGATTTAGATTCAAGCATCGCCCGCACGGCAGTGCTGTCTGATGAAATTAGTTCATTAATGGCTGATGCGATGAACCGGCGGACCTATACCATGTCGCTTTTGGCAATGGTCTTTTTACCGACGACCTTTTTGACCGGTTTGTTTGGGGTCAACCTTGGTGGGATCCCCGGTAATACCGACTCTTTTGGTTTTGCGACTTTTTGCATGATGTTGGTGGCTTTGGTGTTAGGTGTTGCCTGGTGGTTAAAGCGCAGTAAATGGCTCTAATAATGAAGCGGTAGGCGCGTAAAAGAGTGTGCCAGAGATAGGGTTAATCACTGCAAAATTGAGCCACATCAAGATTTGATGGTAATGACTCAGGCATTATCACTGTGCAGGTGAATGCAACGTCAAGCGATGGGCGTTGCGCTCCATATTTGTAATACTTTTATTTTGAATTACTGCATAGCACATAATTGTTACGATGCCGATGTTGTCTCAACATCGGCATTTTTTTTATGCATTTTTAGCAAGATATTTAATTCCTTTCAACCTGCTCAGGGTTGCTGCAATTTCTACTGTTTCATGGATGCATAAACTTACGTATAATAACGCTTTACTTTTTCACTCGGAATTAGTCGCTCTGAACGTTATTAGAGACCTGATAAGTATTTATGAATCAAGAAGATACAAGAAAAGAAACCCTTGAGTTCAATAAACTCCAGAAGCGCATTCGGAGAAATGTCGGCAACGCTATCACCGATTACAACATGATCGAAGATAATGACGTTGTAATGGCATGCATGAGTGGTGGGAAGGACTCGTTTGCAATGTTGGACATCCTGCTCGGCCTACAAAAGGTTGCGCCGATCAAGTTCGATGTTATTGCGGTAAATTTAGACCAAAAACAGCCTGGTTTTCCTGAGCATATTCTGCCTGAGTATCTTGAAAGCCTTAATATCCCTTATTATATTGTGGATAAAGATACTTATTCGGTTGTTAAAGAGAAAATACCTGAAGGTAAAACAACCTGCGGGCTATGTTCTCGTCTACGCAGAGGAACATTGTATTCATTTGCGGAGAAGATTGGCGCTACAAAAATCGCGCTCGGTCACCATATGGATGACATTGTTGAAACGCTATTTTTGAATATTTTCCATGGTGCACGCATGAAAGCGATGCCGCCAAAATTACGTTCTGACGATGGACGTAATATTGTTATCAGGCCGCTGGCATATTGCCGCGAGAAAGACCTGATTAAGTATTCTGAGTATAAAACTTTTCCAATAATTCCATGTAACCTGTGTGGTTCGCAGGAGAATTTGCAACGCCAGGCGATTAAAACCATGCTAGGCGAATGGGATAAAAAAGATCCGGGCCGGGTTGAGAGTGTATTTAAGTCAATACAAAACGTAAGCCCAAGCCAGTTAGCTGACCGTAACCTTTTTGATTTCGTCAACCTGCCGTTAGATCGTGACGGGGATAGGGAAGAGTACGCGTTTAGTGAAGCAACGGTTTCTTCTACCAATATCAATAACGCCCTGTATATAGATGTAACCAATCTCTGATTTTATTTATCTATTAAGTTAACGCGGTAATATCACCTTTGACCCATTCTGCTATTCCCCCATTGATTTATGGGGGAATACTCAGTACGAGAAGAACAATAGAATAGGGTGCCCCCAGAATCAAAACCCGCAGTACAACGCCCCGAATGAGGCGTTGTTATCCTGCTGATAAACGATGTTGATACTGAGTGGACTTATTCCTCAGAGGCGGTTTTTTCTGTTTTCCCTGCCAGTAAGCTCAGGAAGTCGTAGCGTTTTTTCAAGTCTTTCTCCGCCGCCGCGTACAACTGTGCCGCCACCTCCGGCTCTTGGGTATTGAGTCGGCGGAAACGTTGCTCATTCAGCAGTGTGGTGGTCAGGTCACTGCTTGGTGGGCGGGAGTCCAATGCCAAGGCCGCTTTGCCTTCGTCAGTGCGGCGTGGGTCAAAGCGGTATAGCGGCCAGAAACCGGTGGCGGTTAATTGCTTCATCTGGTCATGGCTGTAGGCCAAATCATAACCATGCTCCTCACACGGACTGTAAGCGATAATCAGCGATGGGCCAGGATAAGCTTCCGCTTCTTGAATGGCTTTTACCGTCTGATTGAGCTGCGCTCCCAGCGAAATCTGGGCAACATAGACATGGCCATACATCATCATACTGACGCCTAAGTCTTTGCGCGCCTTACGTTTGCCATGCTCACCAAATTTAGTGACCGCCCCGAGCGGGGTCGCTTTAGATTGCTGGCCGCCGGTGTTGGAGTAACACTGGGTATCGAGCACCAGCACATTGACGTTTTCTGTTAGGCTCAATACATGGTCAAGTCCACCAAAACCAATGTCATATGCCCAGCCATCGCCACCAATCAACCAGATGGATTTATCGACTAAATAATCCGCATCGGTTGCCAATTGTTGAGCATCATTGCCTGGGATGTCACGCAATAGCTGACGCAATTGAGAGACTTGCTCACGGCGTACTTCTGGCGTGGCATCCTGAAGAATTAACTGATCGACCAGCTCTTGCGGTAACTGTGGTGCCAGTTGGTTGATTAGGCGAGTTACCCGCTGACGATGCTGATCGACGGTGAGGCGGAAGCCCAGACCGAACTCGGCATTATCTTCGAACAGTGAGTTAGCCCATGCCGGACCACGACCATCGGCGTTGGTGGTATAAGGCGTGGTAGGTAGATTGCCGCCATAGATTGATGAGCAACCGGTGGCGTTGGCAATTAATAGACGATCGCCATATAACTGGGTCAACAGCTTAATATACGGTGTTTCGCCACAACCCGAACAGGCTCCAGAGTATTCAAACAGCGGGGAAATCAATTGTGACGTACGGATATCAATACGTTCCATTTGGGTTTTATCGATTTCCGGCAATTTGAGGAAGAAGTCATAGTGTGTTTTTTCTTCCACCAGGTGCTCCAGCCGTGGTTGCATGTTGATGGCTTTGATTTCAGGATTCTGGCGATCTTTGGCCGGACAGACTTCATAGCACAGGTTACATCCGGTGCAATCTTCCGGCGCAACTTGTAACACATACTTCTGCCCACGCATATCACGGGCTTTGACATCGAGTGACTGCAAGCTGTCAGGTGCACCAGACATAGCCTCTGGCGGTACCACTTTGGCACGGATTGCTGAGTGTGGGCAGGCGGCAACGCAGTGGTTGCACTGGGTACAGAGGTCGGGCTGCCAGATAGGAATATTTTCTGCAATATTGCGTTTTTCCCACTGGGTCGTACCCACCGGCCAGGTTCCATCAGGCGGGAAGGCTGATACTGGCAGTGCGTCCCCCAAACCAGCCAACATGGTTGCGGTAACTGTTTTGACGAAATCAGGTGCTTGATCGGAGACGATCGGTGGCCGCATCGGGCTATTTTCATTAATCGGTTGTAGCGGGATTTCAATCAGTGCATCAAGGGTCGCATCCAGCGCCTGCCAGTTGCGCGTGACAATTTCTGGCCCTTTATTACTGTAGCTACGATCAATTGCGGCCCGCAACTGCTGTTGCGCCATCGCAGTGGGTAAAATCTGTGTCAGATGGAAGAACGCCATCTGCATCACGGTATTAATACGAGCGCCCAGTTTGCATTCACGGGCAATTTTGGCTGCATTGATCACAAACAGCCGTGCATTGCGCTGGTGCAATACGGCCTGCACTTCTTGTGGTAGGCGAGACCACATTTCGTCTGCACTGAATGGGGTATTAATCAGGAAGATACCACCCGGTTTCAGCCGTTCGGCCATTTGGTAGATATCAATAAACTGCAACTGGTGGCAACCGACAAAATCGGCGTGGCTGACCAAATAGGCGGAATTGATCGGAGTTTCACTGACGCGCAAGTGCGAGACCGTCAGGCCACCCGCTTTTTTCGAGTCATAAACAAAATAACCCTGTGCATACAGTGAGGTACTGTTGCCGATTATCTTGATGTTGTTTTTAGTGGCAGAGACCGAACCATCACTGCCCAGGCCATAGAACAGCGCCTCCAGTGTGGCGCGTTGTTCTATCTTTTCGTCAGTCAATGGCAATGACAGACCAGTAACATCATCAAAAATCCCTACGGTGAAACGTGGACGAGGCAAATCCAATGTCAACTCTTTGAAAATGGCGAGAGCACAATCAGGGCCAAACTCCTTGGAAGACAAACCATAACGACCACCAATCACTTTCGGTAATGTGGCGCGTTCGCCACGGCTATAGGCTTCAGCCAATGCGGTCATCACATCAAGATAGAGTGGCTCGGCCAGTGCACCCGGTTCTTTGGTGCGATCCAACACGGCCACTTTTATTACTGATTGGGGTAAGACACTCAACAGCTGCGCCGCAGAGAAAGGGCGGAATAGACGCACTTTAAGCACGCCGACTTTTTCGCCGCGCGTCAACAAAGTATCGATCACTTCTTCGCAGGTGCCGATAGCGGAACCCATTAAGATAATGACACGCTCTGCCTGTGGGTGGCCGTAATATTCAAATGGTTTATATTCGCGCCCAGTGGCCTCGGCAAAAGCGGCCATGGCATCAGCAACATGCTGATAGGTGTTGTTATACCAAGGGTTGGTCGCTTCACGCGACTGGAAATAGGTATCAGGGTTGGCAGAGGTACCGCGCACAACCGGACTCTCCGGTGACAGCGCTCGGCTGCGGTGGCCATCTATCCCTTTTTGCGGCAATAATTGGCGTAGCGTGTCATCATCGAGTGGCACAATTTTATTGATTTCATGTGAGGTGCGGAAACCATCAAAGAAATGAATAAATGGAATGCGACTATTGAGCGTCGCTACCTGTGAAATCAGGGCGAAATCCTGCGCTTCTTGCACGCTGCTGGCGCACAGCATGGCACAACCGGTCTGGCGCACGGCCATAACATCGGAGTGATCACCAAAGATGGATAAGGCATGAGTCGCAATGGTTCGGGCTGCAACATGCAGTACGAAAGGGGTCAGTTCACCCGCTAACTTATACAACGTGGGGATCATCAACAGCAATCCCTGCGAAGAGGTAAAGGAGGTCGACAGCGCGCCAGTTTGTAGTGCGCCATGCACAGTGGCAATGGCGCCGCCTTCTGACTGCATTTCAACCACGCGGGGAACGTCTCCCCAAATATTGACTTTACCATCACCTGACCATGCATCAGCAAGCTCTGCCATGGTAGAACTGGGTGTAATAGGGTAGATAGCAATAACTTCGCTGGCGCGATAGGCCACAGAAGCTACTGCACTGTTACCGTCAGTAGTAATCATTAATTTATACCTTCACATTGCTTGTCACGCAGAGACCAAAGTAGTAATGGGTGCCTCTGACGGTTAACGAATTATTTGAACTAATACTGAAATTCTAGCAGAGTGCATTTTTGTCAGTTATCGAGTTTGTGTGGCTGGGGGGCTAAATGCTTTCAGTTAAAATGCAGAAAATAAGCCAGTAGCGCAGGCAAAGCTTATATAGATGTTATTCGGATAATAATTATTACAATTAGAAAACTATTTATTGCACTGCTCAGATATCGCTTGGTGAAGCAATACCTATGGGTGCTTTTGTAAAATAATTGTGAAACTGAATTAGATTTAATGAACATTTAATATGGGACGGGCATAATGTTGACCCAATACTGAAATGAGAAAATGATGATGAGCGGTTTCATGTATTTAATGATGGCAATTGTTGCCGAAGTGGTGGCTACTACGATGCTGAAAGCATCTGATGGGTTTACCCGATTGGTACCCTCAATTGTGGTGGTTATTGGCTACGGCATTGCATTTTGGGGGCTTTCGCAGGTGGTTAAAACCATGCCATTAGGTATCGCTTATGCCATCTGGTCAGGGTTGGGTATTGTTTTGGTGTCGATCGCCGCTACCTTTATGTACCAACAAAAGCTTGATTGGGCAGCCATTGCCGGGATGACGCTAATCATTGCGGGGGTTATGGTGATTAATCTGCTGTCTAAGACACCCATGCATTAATCACGCCTGTAGGATACAGGCGGAACTCATCTATTAGCGCGTTATCGTGGTGGGGCGGGATAACACGCTAATGAGTGATGGTCGGTATCACTGAAAGGTAGGACAACGTCCTTTTCAACTATTTAATGTCTAATTGATGTATGCCATCAATAGACAATAACGTCTCATAAAACTGATCGAGACTTTTTCTAGGTGACAAGGTCACTTCCATGGTCAGTTCACAATCGGTATCCTTCTCTTCACGTTTTTGTACCACTGACAGGTTAATTGGCCGCAGTCGCAGTTTTTGCAATGCGACCAGAATAAGTGGCACACTTTCGGGTAATAGTTTGATCGAGACATAATGGTGCTGGCCAAGCAGGCGATTACTCAATTGGCGGAAGATCTCCAGTACCACCAGTGTCATTAGCGTGCCATAGATGCCAATTTCATACAGGCCGCTACCAATCACCAGGCCGATAGCCGCTGTTACCCACATACCGGCTGCGGTTGTTAGGCCTTTAACCATCTGCTTTTGAATCATAATCGTCCCGGCTCCCAGGAACCCCATGCCGCTGACAACCTGTGCTGCGACTCGACTAGGGTCAAAACTGACGTGTTCCAGTGTCAGTAAGTCCTCGAAACCGTATTTTGAAACAATCATAAACATGGCACTGCCGATGCCAACCAGGATATGAGTACGCAATCCTGCTTCTTTTGACCGCAATTGACGTTCAATACCTATTAACCCACCCAGCAATCCGGCAAGGGCTATTCGTAGCAGTAAATCAGTGATCATAGTTATTCCCGTTTTATTTTTATCCAAATCGTAGGTAACTGATTCTCTATCTAATTAGTCTCGGTTTGGTTATTTCGCCAAATTTTTAACAGCAAACTACCTTGATAATTCGGCTATTCACCTTGTTACAGGTTAAGTTTAATTATCGAATTTGCGCTTATTTATGTTGTGTTTTAATTATAACAGATATTATATAAGCCAATTAGCGTAGACGAAATTGCATTAAACAATAGATTTATGCCTTTCTCATGCCGGAGCAGAAGAATGAAAGTATTATCAATGTTTGTGGGTGGCGCTGTGTTCTTTTTAGCCGCCTGTAGCAGCAATGACCCAACGGATACAGCTTTAAATAATGTTGATGCCTATGAACCCGTGCAACAAGCCACCAGCGCCAGTGTCCACCATAATATTAATATGGCCAATCCGGCGGCAGTCAATTGTGCCAATGCCGGTGGTGTATTAACCATTGCCAAACAACTCAATGGTGGCAGCGTAGGGATGTGTCAGTTACCCGATGGTAAACGTTGTGAAGAATGGGCGTTAATGCGCGGCGCTTGTCCGGCACGTTGATACCCGCCATCTTTCAAGTCTCAGGTGTATTGGCTACTTCTGTTTGCCGCCTGCCTGTGCTCGAAATCTATTGGGTATCCCATGCTGCCGCTTGTTATAACGTATAAATAATCAGGCGGTAATAATATTCGGGCAGGGTTCACCCTTTTTCAACTGGGCAATATTCTGCATTGTGGTGGCCGAAATACTGGTCAGCGCCTCTTCGGTCAGAAACGCCTGATGCCCGGTAAATAACACGTTATGACAAGAAGATAAACGGCGGAAAACATCATCCTGAATCACATCGTTGGATTTGTCTTCAAAGAACAGGTCACGTTCATTTTCATACACATCCATGCCGAGCGAACCTATTTTTTGCTGTTTTAGGGCATCAATGGCTGCGGTAGAGTCAATCAGACCACCTCTACTGGTGTTGATGATCATTACACCGTTTTTCATTTGATCAAATGATTGTTTATTAAGCAGATGATGGTTTTCCGGTGTCATCGGGCAATGCAAGGAAATAACATCAGATTCAGCATATAGCGTTTTGAGATCGACATATTCAGCACCCAGTTCCAGAGCTTGCGCACTTGGATAGGGGTCAAAAGCGAGCAGACGCATACCAAAACCCTTCAGAATGCGCATGGTTGCCACACCAATTTTACCGGTACCGATAATCCCGGCAGTGCGGTTATGCATATTGAAGCCGATCAGTCCTTCCAGCGAGAAGTTGGCATCACGGGTGCGCTGATAAGCACGATGAATTCGGCGGTTAAGGCTCATCATCATACCCACAGCATGTTCAGCGACCGCCTCAGGTGAATAGGCAGGGACACGAACTACCTGAATTCCCAGTTCTTTCGCGGCTTCCAGATCCACATTATTGAAACCAGCGCAACGCAACGCTAGAATCTCGACGCCGACACTTTTCAGTTCTTCCAATGTCGCACGACAACCATCATCGTTGACGAAAAGACAGACCGCATCACAGCCAGCAGCCATTTTTGCTGTTTTTGGCGTTAACAGAAAATCGAAAAACTCTAATTCAAAGCCAAAATCTTTGTTGACCAATTCGAGGTATTTACGGTCATACTGTTTAGTACTGTAAACGGCTAATTTCATCGCGATATCTCCGCTAAAATATTGTGATCAATCTAACAGATTTGAATAAATCATACAATTTGCCACAATAATAAGTTAAATAGAGCACTTGTAACTTTTTCATGCCAAAGAGATAAGGTTTTTATTCCAACTTTCAATGGCAACAGTTTTGTCTGAGTTGCAAGGGTAGCGTTATCTATTATGGTATCTTGCAGTGATTTGATTAAAGCACACCGTAAGTCTGGTTGGGGATAAAACAAGGCGAGTCATGGCTAAATGCGCAAAAATAGTGGGTTGGTTGTTATTAATCAGCGCAATTTCTCTGATGGCATTATGGAAAACCCTGCCACAGTGGTTACCCAAAGTGGCACATTATTGGTTACCCGTGGGGAGTCAGATAACGCTGGCTACGCCACCGGTATGGCGTGACGGCGCACTGCGTATCAAGCAATTGCGCTATTCGATACAAGACTGCACCCTCGCAAATATGAATCAATTGAGTGTCGGCTACCATCAGGGGCGCTGGCAACTTGCGGCCGGTAATGTTGCGTTGGATACTGCTTGTTTGAGTAAATTACCGACTAATGGCGACAGCGCACCACTGAATTTAGCTTACTGGCAACAGCAGTTATCGGTATTGGATCTGGATATCAGCAATTTGCAGATTACGCCCTGGCAGCAATATGCCGGTAAACTGACCCTCACCTCGCCCGATAAGCTTAAATTGATTCAAGAGTTACGTTATCAGGGGCCGCAACTGAGCTTTGCCGCGACCCTTGATCAGGATCAACAACTGAGTTTGCATCAATTCTCTATTGCAGTTCCTGGTACCCCGCAGCCTTTCGAACTCAGTGGAAAAATAAAGATTCCTTTGTCACTGGATGATTGGCCGGAACAGGGTGAATTACAGGGGATGCTAACCACCGGTTATCTGTCTAAACCACTGCTTCTAAACTTGAGCTGGCAACAGCAGCAAGGTGTGCTGACGCTCACTGAGCGTGGCGATGATGTGCCGCTCGCACGGTTGCCATGGCGTGTTGCGGTAAACCAAATTCAGCTAGTTAACGGACAGTGGCAATGGCCATACGCGCAGCAACCATTAAGTGGCGGTATTAACCTGACGTTACATGACTGGGACCAAGGGTTGGATCAGACCTCAGTTGACGCGCGAATTAATGTGATTACCTCTGGGCAGAGTGGTAAGGGTAATGCCGTATTGACCCTCGGGCCGGGTAATCTGAGCATGATAAACAGCGATTTAAAATTCCAACTCAGTGGTCAGGCTAATCTGGAGAAAATGGTGCTTAATGCCACCATTCCAGGGCTGCTCAGTGGTTCGGTGTTGAACCCAACGTGGGTGCTGCACCCGGGGGCGTTACTGCGCGCGCATGGCAATGTGACGCCTGAATTGCGGATAAGAGATGCTCGCTGGCCATTGGCTGGTGTCAAGGTCACGGCTGCCGGGGTTAGCGGGCGTCTACAAGCCATCGTTGATGCACAAGACAGCTATTGGGGTAATTTCAACCTGCATTTGGATGGTCAGGCGCAAGAGTTTTGGCCGGATAAAGGTTATTGGCAGTGGCGTTACTGGGGCAATGGTCACCTGCCGCCACTGGCTGCTCGCTGGGATATGGCGGGCAAGGGGAGTTGGCGCGATACATTAATCACCGTTGACCAGCTCTCGACCGGTTTTGATCGGTTGCAATATGGCCTGGTTAAGGTTGAGGCGCCAAGACTGACATTGGTGAAGCCACTCACCTGGCAGCGCGATAACCATCACCCAGCCTTTATTGCCGGTTTTGCGTTAGGGGCGAAAAAAGTGTCGTTCAGCGACGGGGGCGGTTATCTACCTCCCGCTGAATTATCTTTGCAACTCAATGGTCGGGAACCAAACAGCTTTCTGTGGCAGGGGCAATTGCAGGCGCAGCCTATCGGGCCGATCCCACTGCGCGGCCGCTGGGATGGCGAGCGGTTACGGGGTGAGGGCTGGTGGCCGAAACAATCGTTAACCGTATTCCAGCCGCTTATCGCATCCGAGTTAGGCATCAAACTGCGTGATGGAGAGCTGTATGCTCAGGCGGCCTTTTCGGCAGCCCGAGAACAAGGCTTTACCGCCGGTGGTCACTGGGTGGTGAAGAATGGCGGGATGTGGCTGAAAGACGGAGAAATGAGCGGGTTAGATTTTGTCATGTCGTATCGCTTGCAGAATCACCACTGGCAGTTGGGCGCGAAAGACCCGGTGATGTTGCGTATCGCCTCAATAAGCAACTTGTTTGAAATGCAGAATATAACTGCTGATTTACAAGGTACTTATCCCTATTCTGATGATGCACCGTTAACTTTGAGTAACGTCGGTATGGACATTCTTAACGGCCATCTGAGTTTGTCCGCGTTACGCTTACCGCAACACGACGCCGCCGTGCTGAAATTAACCGCCATTGACTTGAGTGAGCTATTTACCGTGCTACAACCGAAACAGTTTGCGATGTCGGGGAAGGTCAACGGGGAATTGCCTCTTTATCTCAATAACCCACAGTGGTTGGTGCGTAATGGTTGGATTGCTAACGATGGCAGGGTGACATTGCGCCTCGATCAAGATCTGGCCAATTCAATCGGTGATAGTAACTTTGTCGCCGGTGCTGCGATTGATTGGTTACGCTATATGGAGATTTATCAATCTTATGCCAAAGTGGATCTGGATAATTTGGGGCAATTGACATTACGCTCGAAGATTCATGGTGTGAATACGCAAAAAAACTCAAAGCGTGAGATAGTATTGAATTATCAGCATCAGGAAAATGTGTTCCAACTCTGGCGTAGCCTGCGTTTTGGTGACAATTTACAAGAGTGGCTACAACAGACGCTTTCTTTACAACCAACAGTGATACCGGCGAGGACGAAGGAATGAAGATCTTGACAGGGGAACATGTGGCAATAGCTTTGGGTGTTTTGATGCTCAGTGGCTGTTTACGCCTTGAGGTAGCGACACCGGAAAAACCGATCACTATCAATATGAACGTCAAGATTGAGCATGAAATCCAGATAAAAGTTGATAAAGATGTGGAAAACTTGCTTAAAAATCAATCCAATCTATTTTAAGGAGCCACGATGAAAAAGCAAAATTCAGGCTGGATTGGTGGCAGGCTAAGGCTGATTCGAGTGATGTTGGGGTGGACGATATTGAGTGGCAGTTTGCTGTTCAGCGCCATGGCTTTCGCCCTGACCGTGGAACAGGCAAAGCAGCAAGGGCGGGTTGGCGAAACCCTAAGTGGTTATTTGGCTCCGGTCAAAAAAGATCCTGAGACACTGGCGTTGGTAGAGCAAATCAATATTGCCAGAACAGAGAAATATCAGGAAGTGGCGCAGAAAAACCATATTTCAACTGAAGATGTTGCCAAGCTGGCAGGGCAAAAGTTAGTTAACCGTGCGGCTGCCGGTGAATATGTGCGCGGTATTAATGGCCAGTGGATGCAGCGCTAATTGTTGCGATGATGGTATCAATGACGCTATGGAAAACGCCCGTCTCAGCACGGGCGTTTTTTATGTCTAAACTTCGGGTTGCTGAAATATTGATTTCGACGGTATTGGCCTTAGCTTAAAAAATAACCAGCTAGCGCTCAGGGTGTAAACTGGCCGTAGCAGGATGCCCAGCGAGGCTATCGAGTGATTCTTTGCGATAATAGGTATCTGCATGCCCTGGTTGCTCAACTTTAACAATCAGGGTCAGCACAGCAGCAATCAGATACAGCGCAGTATAAACCCACACCACGCCAACAATATCGAAGAAAGGTAACACCAGCGAGGCAATCGCCGGGGCAACAAAGTTACTCAGACCCGCAGACAAGTTATAAATCGAGATGGCTGCACCTTTGTGTTCCGGTTCCAATACCGGGAATACTGCGGTCATCGGAACGAAAGCGGCTACGGTTATCCCCAACATTACTGCCGGGATCAGGGCCGCCCAGAAATTATGGCCGAAATGAACCGGAATATAGTAGAACGCCAGACTAGAAAGGGCACAACCGATACAGCCAAACCAACGCACCTGCCGCATCCAACCAATTTTTTCGCCCAAGATCCCCCACATAATATTGGTGAAAATTGTCACGAAGAAGAACACCGCCCAGATTTGCAGCCATTCAGACATGGTAAAACCAAGTCGGCCAACGAACAGGAGCGGCATAATAACGGCAAAACCAAATAATGACAGGGTGTTGATGATGCGGATTAAACAGGATAAGAAGATGTTTTTATTGGTAAACAGAATAGTGACGGCCCGTGACAACTCTTTGATTTTTTCTTTATTTGAGAGTGATGCTTTAGGGCTGGCAGTGCCAACATTGCGCAGTAATATCAACGCCATCATACCGCCGGCCATGACCCAGACAATGGCAAACCACAACGTACCGGTTTCACCAATCACCGGAATGGTGAAACTGGGCAAATAGCTCCCTATGACACCGATACCGACGGAATACATCGCCCAAAACCAACCCATGGCAGAAGAGAGTTGCTGTTTAGGGACATTTTGAACAATTAACATAACAAATGAATAGATAAATAACGGATAGGCCAACCCACGAATACCATAGAACAGCAACATTAGTGGATAACTTTTAATGCCTAAACCGAATACCATAAATAAGCAGTGCATGACCACCCACAGCACAAAACCAATCCGCATGGCGCGTTGTGGCGTGATGATCTCTGCAACCACACCAGAGCTCCAGGCGGCAATGGCAGCAGCTAAGCCATAGAGTGTAAACACAAAGGCTGATTGTGCCGGAGAAAAGCCCATATCAGTAATATGTTTGGATAAGAAGGCCATTTCAAATCCATCGCCGCTCATAAAAATGGCAATGGCAATGTAACCCCAGAACAAATTCATTGGCAAACCAAACCAGTGGGTAGGTTTTTTTTGCATAGTAAGTTCCTCTGGCGCTTGAGCGCCGGCTGGTTGAGTTGCTGGTAGGAGCAACGGTTATAGGGACAGAGAAAAGGGCGATAGGCTCGCCCGGGCTTGTTATATCTTTATTTTTTAGATGGTTATTGCGGCTGTTGTTGGCGTAACTGCCGCTGCTGTTGATAGAGCAGTCGATAGCGTTCAAGGCGGGCAAACAAGGCATCTTGCCGGTTAACATCGGGGATGAAGCGTTGGTCGATTTGTGGTTTGCTGCACACCTCCTGCTCATCACCGCCGCTGGCAAGCCACCCTAAACGTGCGGCACCTAAAGCCCCACCAGCCTCCCCACCGCTGTGGGTGACAATTGGCAGGTTAAGGGTGTCAGCCATCAATTGCCCCCACCACACACTGCGTGCACCACCACCAATCAACGATGATTGGCTCAGTTGGGTACCGGCCTGCTGTAACACCGCCAGGCCATCAGCAATACCGAAAGTCACCCCCTCCAGCACGGCATATCCCAGCGCCGCACGGTCTGTCGCATGAGTCATGCCATGAAACGCACCGGTTGCCAGCGGATCGTTATGGGGGGTGCGTTCGCCTGAAAGGTAAGGCAGGAAAATTGGTGCCAGCCGCTGCTCTGAGCGACTGAGTTGCGCAACCTCGGATAGAAGGGTGGTTTCATTGGTTCCCAGCAATTGGCACAACCAGCGCAGGGCGCTGGCTGCGGTCAGCATGACACTCATCTGATGCCAGCGATGCGGCAAAGCATGGCAAAAGGCATGAACGGCAGATTGTGGATTGGGCCGGTAGCAATCATTAACGGCAAACAATACACCGGACGTGCCCAGAGAGATGAAGCCATCACCAGGATTGATGGCACCAATCCCAACAGCACTGGCTGCGTTATCGCCACCACCGCCAGCAATAATCACTTTATCGGCTAAGCCCCACTCGCGCGCAATATCTGCTTTCAGGTAACCACTGGGTTCATTACCTTCAATCAAGCGCGGCATCACATCGCGGGATAATCCGCAGGCGGCCAGGAGAGAGTCCGACCAGTCGCGCCTGGCGACATCCAACCATAACGTTCCGGCGGCATCAGACATATCACTGACCTTATCGCCACTCATCATCCAGCGCAGATAATCTTTAGGTAGCAGTACCGTCGCCAGTTGTGCGAACACCTCCGGCTCATGGCGAGCAACCCACAGCAGTTTCGGTGCAGTAAAGCCTGGCATCGCCAGATTTCCGGCAATCTGATGCAACTGTGGGGCATTGCGGGTCAACTCATCACACTCTTCGGCACAGCGCGCATCATTCCACAAAATAGCCGGTCGCAAGATACGATCCTCGCGGCTCAACAGCACCGCGCCATGCATTTGACCCGAAAGACCAATCGCGAGGATCTCACCCCAGCGCTGGGGTATTTTATGGCGCAGGCGGCCAATAACCCGTTGTGTCGCCTGCCACCAGTCAGTGGGATTTTGCTCCGACCATAAAGGATGCGGGCGCTGCACGGTCAAGGGTTCGCCTTCACTGGCCAGAATCTGGCCCCGGTCATCAATCACCACGGCTTTAATTTCTGACGTCCCTAAATCAAGTCCAAGATACATAGCAATTCCTTGTCGATGATTAACGGTTAGCAACGAGCCAAGTATTTACCCGGTCAATCGATTGGCGCAGCAGCTGTTCAAACTGGTTGTCACTGGCTAGTGGCCCAAATAGCTTGCTGTCGCGAGCGAACAGACCTACCGGGTCAGTTGATTGGAACATGGCATGGACGGCCGCGGCGTCCAGTATTCCGTCCTGGTATTCATACGGCAGGGTGCCCTGATGCCAACTTTCCATAAATACGAAGAATAATGCGGGTAGTATCGCGGTTGCTGCTGGGGTATCACCTCGTTGGTAGCACTCCATCAATGTGGGTGTAATAAATCCGGGAATTTTGGAAAAGCCATCTGCCGCCACCCGTTGGTTGGTGTCACGAATATACGGATTACTGAAACGGTCCAGCACCACATCACGGTAATTGGCAAGATCCAGTGGGCTTGGCGACAGTGATGGGATGACATCCTGAGTAACATAGTCATAGGCCATCTGGCGAATAGCGTCAGTCTGGGTACTTTCATGAATGTAACTTTGCCCAAGCAAGGTGCCAGCCCAGGCAATACAACTGTGACTGGCATTGAGGATGCGGATTTTTGCCTCTTCATACGGCAGAACTGATTCCACCATCTCTACACCCACATTCTCCAATGCTGGGCGTCCGGCAATAAAATCGTCCTCAATAACCCACTGGATGAATGATTCCCCCATAACCGGTGCCAGATCAGCGAAACCGGTTTGTTCCAGCACCCGTGGTGCGATGTCATCAGCGGGGCGCGGGGTAATGCGGTCAACCATGGTATTGGGACTACGGGTTTGACTTGTCACCCAACTGAGCAAGCTTTGCTGGTCGCGAAGTGCGAGGAACTCAAGCAGGCAATGGCGGAAACGCTCACCGTTATGACGCAAATTATCGCAGTTCAGCAAGGTCACTGGCCCGCTCTGCATCTGTTGGCGTTGCAGCAAGATACGGCTGATAGCACCGTATATTGTGCGGCAATCACCTTTGAGGTCAGCCTGGATATCCGCATTATCCTGTTGCAGGTTAAATTGGTTATCCAGGTAGTAACCGCCCTCGGTCACGGTAAAGGAGATAACGCGCGTTTCTGGCAGACTACCTTGTGCTACCAATTGGCTCAGTTCTTTATCCCAAGGGATAATTTTGCGGATTGATGTGATTTTTTCATATTGACGCTCCCCCCCTGGTGTCACGGTTTCCAAGGTGTATTCGCCGTTTTGGGCTTGTAATGCATTGAGCAACGGGGTCGCGTCATCCCGAATATTAGCCAGAGCAATAGACCAACGATTATCGCCTATGGCCCGTAACCGGTGTAGATACCAGGCTTGGTGAGCACGGTGGAAGGAGCCTGCACCAATGTGCAACCACACTG
Source organism: Yersinia sp. 2541 StPb PI (assembly GCF_052217145.1). NCBI lineage: Bacteria > Pseudomonadati > Pseudomonadota > Gammaproteobacteria > Enterobacterales > Yersiniaceae > Yersinia > Yersinia sp. 2541 StPb PI. The sequence continues at coordinate 2,196,719 of NZ_JAZGQB010000001.1, forward strand.
CATGGGTGGTATTCAGAAAACTGTTCATAAATTATCTCCACAATCACGGTAAGTGTTGGCGTTATAATTTGAGCATAAGCTCTAATGTAGGGCATTTGCTCTAATGGCGTTAGGGTAGTGTAACTTTTGCCCGAAATTTGGGCTTTGGCTCACATAACCGTAAGTAGAGATAAAAATCTGTCAAATAGAGGCGTAAGATGATGACCATTGTGGTTTCACCCCCTATCTCTATTTCAAATAATATTGCGCAGATAACTCATGCAGAAGAGTGATAAGAAGCTGGATCAAGCGGCCAGAGCGGCCTGGATGTATTACGTTGCCGGGCAGACGCAACATGAAATTGCTGATGCCCTGGGGGTTTCGCGTCAGGTGGCCCAGCGGCTGGTGGCGTGTGCTATTGATAACGGGCTGGTCAGTGTCAGCATTGCTCACCCGGTTGGCCGCTGTATGGCGCTGGCCGAACAGGTGCAAAAGCAGTATGGCTTGCATCAGTGTCAGGTGGTCCCCAGCTTGGGGATGGACAGCGCGGGTATCCAACGAGCCATTGCTGTGGTGGGGGCTGAAGTGATGTCGCAATTTCTGCGTCAAGAACAGCCACTGGTCATTGGTGTCGGCTCTGGTCGCAGTTTGAAAGCCGCCATTGATGAGTTACCTGATTTCGAACGTCCTCAGCACAGTTGTGTCTCACTTATCGGCGCTATTGCTGCTGATGGTTCCTGTACACGCTATGACGTCCCGCTGTGGATGGCCGAGAAAACACAAGGACGCTACTTTATTTTGCCCGCGCCTTTGTTTGCTGACAGCGCGGCGGATCGTGACCTGTGGTGTAATCACCGGATTTACCGCACTGTCACTGAGAAAGCAGCTCAGGCTGATGTTACGTTTATCGGTATTGGCTCAATGGGGTATCATTGTCCATTGCATAAAGATGGCTTTATTTCTGCACAAGATGTCGATGTGCTCATGGCCGCGAATGTTGTGGCAGAAATGCTGGGTAATTTCATTGATATCGATGGTCAGCGCGTCGCCTATGAATTGGATCAGCGTTTAACCAGTGCCAGCTTACGTATTCAGCCAGAAAAACCGGTGATTGCTATCGCAGGTGGTAAGGAGAAACATCAGGCTATTAAAGCGGCGCTCAGGGGGCATTGGGTGAATGGTTTGGTTACGGATGAAGAGAGTGCGATGGCGTTACTGGCATAATCACAGAGAAAAAAGCGCGCCGAAAGGCGCGCAATTAACCAATGACACTACTGGGTAACACGAGGGTAATACAAGGTCATTTTCAGTCGCGCATTGACGGAGACACCCACTTCTGCGCGAAAGTTATCAATTAAGCACTGACAACCTGAGCCAGTAACTGTTTGGCATCAGCTTGTGCTTTGGTCGCCACTTCAGGACCATAAGCAATGCCTTCTGCAAACACAAATTCAACATCGGTAATGCCGATAAAGCCCAGGAACAGACGCAGGTAAGGCACCACCAGATCAGTTGGGGTGTCTTTATGAATGCCCCCACGGCTGGTCAGAATAATGGCACGTTTACCGGTTACCAAGCCTTCTGGACCTTTTTCTGTGTAGCGGAAAGTCACGCCAGCACGGGCAATCAGGTCAAAATAGTTTTTCAACTGCGTCGGGATATTGAAGTTGTACATTGGTGCTGCCATAACTATCACGTCATTGGCTTGCAGTTCCGCAATCAGCTCATCAGACAGTGCCAAAGCCTCTTGTTGGCGCGGTGTTAGCGCGGCATCTGAAGGGCGCAGAGCACCCACCAGTTCACCATCTAACACCGGAACCGGTTGAGCGGCCAAGTCACGTACGGTGATTTCGTCGTCAGCATGGGCTGCTTGCCATTGTTCGACAAAAAAGTCAGCTAATTGGTTGGACTGTGAATAAGTTGCCAGAATGCTTGATTTCAGGACCAGTACTTTGCTCATCGTAATTCCTTAACAGGTAACAGAGACTTAGGCGGTTCGCCCTTTCAATGAGATACACTTTATTAATATTTTTCTATTAGTGATAGCGCAATATTTTGCGTTCTTTGTTCGATTTAATTGAACGATGATAATCAGATAGGAAATCTCCGTCGGGTTACAGCGTAATCCGAGGCTGTGTTACCATATCAGGTAAGGGTTTATCTAATAAAAGCTATGGGGCACTCATCTATTTGGCGTCGAAAATGGGTGTATTGGCAGGTTAAAAATTGATACCGATTAATAAAAAATATATGTCAATCAAACTCATAGAATAAAATCATTGGGCTGATACCGTAGGTTGCAGCCGCATCGTAACAAGGAACACAGAACGTGAAATCTTCGCTCGCAGCATTATCCACCCAACTCGGTGAGTTGATGCTCCGTGACCAACAACGCCTGCGGCGTCGGCTGCAAGGCGCACGAAAAATTAATAATCCACAGGCCGTAGAGGCGATTACCCTCGAGCTTGAGGCTGATATAGCAACCGCCATGCAGCGGGTTATTCGTCGTCGAGCTGCTTGTCCGGCGATAACTTATCCTGAAAACTTGCCGGTCAGCCAGAAAAAGCAAGATATCTACCATGCTATTCGTGACCATCAGGTGGTGATCGTCGCCGGTGAAACCGGTTCCGGTAAAACCACCCAGTTGCCGAAAATTTGCCTGGAATTGGGGCGGGGCGTGCAAGGGGTGATCGGCCATACTCAACCACGTCGTCTGGCTGCGCGCACCGTCGCAAACCGTATTGCGGATGAACTGGATACCTCCCTTGGCGGTTGTGTCGGTTATAAAGTGCGTTTTAACGATCAAGTGGGTGAAAACACGCTGGTTAAGTTGATGACCGACGGGATTTTGTTGGCTGAAATTCAGCAAGATCGTCTGTTGATGCAATATGATACGTTGATTATCGATGAAGCCCATGAACGTAGCCTGAACATTGATTTCATCTTGGGCTATTTGCGTGAATTATTACCCAAACGCCCAGATCTAAAAGTAATTATCACTTCGGCGACCATTGATCCGCAGCGTTTCTCCCAGCATTTCAATAATGCCCCTATTATCGAGGTTTCTGGCCGCACCTATCCGGTCGAAGTACGTTATCGCCCCATTGTGGATGATGCCGATGATGTTGAACGTGACCAACTACAGGCTATTTTTGATGCGGTTGATGAGTTAGGCCATGAAAGTCCCGGCGATATTCTGATCTTTATGAGTGGTGAGCGTGAGATTCGTGATACCGCTGATGCATTGATGAAGCAAAATCTGCCCCATACGGAAGTACTACCACTCTATGCCCGCTTATCAAACAGTGAGCAGAATCGGGTGTTCCAGTCGCATCATGGGCGGCGAATTGTATTGGCGACCAACGTGGCTGAAACCTCGCTCACCGTACCTGGGATTAAGTACGTGATTGACCCCGGTACAGCTCGCATCAGCCGTTATAGCTTCCGTACTAAGGTGCAGCGGTTGCCTATCGAGCCGGTGTCTCAGGCGTCAGCTAATCAGCGTAAAGGCCGCTGTGGCCGTGTGTCAGACGGTATCTGTATCCGTCTTTATTCTGAGCAGGACTTCCTCTCTCGCCCAGAGTTTACCGACCCGGAAATTCTACGAACCAACCTGGCCTCCGTCATTTTGCAAATGACGTCACTCGGTCTGGGTGATATTGCGGCATTCCCGTTTGTGGAAGCCCCCGATAAACGCAATATCCAAGATGGTGTTCGGTTACTGGAAGAGCTGGGTGCGATACAAACCGCTGATAATGGTCATCAACAACTGACCCCGCTGGGGCGACAATTAGCGCAATTGCCCGTCGACCCTCGTCTGGCACGGATGGTGCTGGAAGCACAGAAAAGTGGCAGTGTCCGTGAACTGATGATCATTACCTCGGCGTTGTCGATTCAGGACCCGCGTGAACGGCCAATGGATAAGCAGCAGGCTTCTGATGAAAAACATCGTCGCTTTGCGGATAAGGATTCTGATTTCCTAGCGTTTGTTAACTTATGGGATTACCTGAAAGAGCAGCAAAAAGAGTTGTCATCAGCGCAGTTCCGTAAACTGTGCCGTAGTGACTTTCTCAACTATCTGCGGGTGCGCGAATGGCAGGATATCTACACGCAACTGCGCCAGGTGGTGAAAGAACTGGGTATTCCGGTGAATAGTGTTGCAGCCGACTACCGTAGCGTGCATACCGCGATATTGACCGGTTTGTTATCTCATATCGGCCAAAAAGATGTTGAAAAGCAAGAGTATACCGGTGCTCGTAACGCAAGGTTTGCTATCTTCCCCGGTTCCGGTTTATTTAAAAAACCGCCGAAATGGAGCATGGTGGCTGAGCTGGTCGAAACCAGTCGCTTATGGGGCCGCATTGCTGCCCGCATCGAGCCGGAATGGATCGAACCTTTGGCGCAGCATTTGGTGAAACACCATTATAGTGATCCGCATTGGGAGAAAGCACAGGGTGCAGTGATGGCCAGTGAGAAAGTCACCCTATTCGGTTTACCCATAGTTGCTGAGCGCAAAATCAATTACGGCCCGATTGACCCACCGCTATGCCGTGAGTTGTTTATTCGTCATGGCTTGGTGGAGGGGGATTGGCAAACGCGTCACGCTTTTTTCCGCGCCAATCTCAAACTATTGGCTGAAGTTGAAGAGTTGGAACACAAATCACGTCGGCGCGATATTCTGGTGGATGATGAGACACTGTTTAACTTCTATGACCAGCGAATTGGTCGCGAGGTTATTTCAGCCCGTCATTTTGATAGCTGGTGGAAGAAAACCAGCCAGACACAGCCAGAGTTATTGAACTTTGAAAAAACCATGCTTATCAAAGATGGCGCGAACAAAGTTAACCCGCTCGACTATCCCAATTTTTGGTATCAGGGGTCGCTTAAGTTACGGCTTTCCTACCAATTTGAACCCGGTACTGACGCTGATGGGGTAACCGTACATATCCCGTTGCCCATCCTTAATCAGATCCAAGAGCAGGGTTTTGATTGGCAGATACCGGGGATTCGGCGTGAATTAGTGATTGCACTGATCAAGTCTTTGCCTAAACCGGTGCGGCGCAATTTTGTCCCCGCGCCCAATTATGCTGAGGCGTTTCTGGCCCGCGTTACCCCGATGGAGGTGGGGCTGCTCGATGCATTAGAGCGTGAACTGCGGCGCATGACGGGTGTGACAGTGTCACGTGATAGTTGGCAATGGGACCAAGTTCCAGATCATCTTAAAATAACCTTCCGTGTGCTCGATGATAAAAATCGTATTTTGCGTGAAGGTAAAGACCTTGCTGCCTTGAAGCTACAGTTACAAGAGAAAGTGCAGGAAACATTGTCCGCCGTTGCCGACGATGGTATTGAACAAACTGACTTACATATCTGGAGTTTCGGTGATCTACCGCTGTGCTATGAGCAGCGTCGTGGTGGCTATGAAGTCAAGGCATACCCGGCACTGGTGGATGAAAAAGACAGTGTCGCTATTCGCTTGTTTGATACAGAATCTCAGCAACAACAAGCTATGTGGCAGGGGACAAGACGTTTACTATTATTGAATATCCCATCCCCTATAAAGTATTTACATGAGAAATTGCCGAACAAATCCAAGCTCGGGCTCTATTTTAATCCTTATGGCAAAGTGTTGGACCTGATTGATGACTGCATTGCTTGTGGTGTGGATAAGTTAGTTGCGCAGCATGGTGGCCCCGCATGGCAAGAGGCGGAGTTCGCTCGACTACAGGAAAAGGTTCGTGCTGAACTGAATGACACGGTGGTTGAGATTGCCAAGCAAGTTGAACAAATTCTGACGACGGTATTCAGTATTAATAAGCGACTGAAAGGCCGGATAGATATCTCAATGGCATTGGCTCTCTCTGATATCAAAGCCCAGCTAGGGGGGCTTATTTATCGTGGTTTCGTGACCAATAATGGTTGGAAACGTCTGCCGGATACACTGCGTTATCTGCAAGCGATTGAGCGCCGATTGGAAAAGCTGGCTATGGACCCTCATCGTGATCGTGCCCAAATGCTACGCGTAGAACATGTGCAACAGATGTGGCAGCAATGGCTGCATAAATTGCCGCCAAAACGCCAGCAAGATGAAGATGTTAAAGAAGTTCGCTGGATGATTGAAGAACTGCGTGTGAGCTTATTTGCCCAGCAATTGGGGACAGCTTACCCTATTTCTGACAAGCGTATTCTACAAACTATCGAACAGCTTTCTGCCTGATTAGCGATTAATATCACTCCGCGTTCTAAGTATCATTGATTTAGACGCGGAGTCTCTTACTGACTAAATTCCTTCCTAATATACCGCTATAAAATTCACTATCTTTATGATTCATCTATTTTTATCTGCATGTCAACTATGTAATAGATGAAACTTGCTGATGTTGATGCGAAGCCTCTCGAGAATTGTAAATTAACTGGGCTGCATGGCCGCGGCGTTATTGCCTCCTATCTTGAACTCCCGCTATATGGGTACTGATAAATCAGACCATTGGGTTAAAGTTTGTCTGATTTAGGGTCACCATATTTGATTACCTATGGTGAGTTTGATAGAGTTTTTCCAGTGCAGGGATTGCTTATGTATCAAATTAGTTTGTTGAGGTTGGCACAGCGCGAGTTGTTTAAATTACCTGTAGGCATTCAGGCGGCTCTGATTAAAGCTATGGATGAGTTAGAGGCTTATGGTCATGAGTTGCGGGAGCCAGAGGTGCGGGATATTGGGCGCGGGCTAAAGGAATTGCGGGTTAGTGCTAGAGAGGGGGGCGGGCGTGGTTTTTTCTTTTACCACCTGGGTTGGCAGGTTTACATCATTCATATCTTACAAAAGAAGACGCAAAAGACCCCAAGACGAACACTGATGTTGGCTTATCAGCGGATGAAGGAAATCAAACGGAGATTGCAACCATGAAAAAACAAGATGACTTTGACATTATTTCTTTTGCTGAGGTTAAAACAGATGCTTTAAATCATCCTCAGGTCAAAGAAGCTTACACAGACTTGCAGATTCGCGACGCCATGATGACTGAGCTGAAAGCTGCCCGTCAGCAATGTAATTTAACACAAGAGGAAGTGGCGCAACGAGCAGGGCTGAAAAAACAAAATATCAGCCGTATGGAGAAAGGTATCATTTCTCCCAACCTCACCACGTTGAGCCGTTACGCAGCAGCATTAGGTGGGACTTTTGTTTTCAAATTCAACCAAAAGCCCCATTGTGTCAGTAAGAAATAGGGGATATCCCTCACTCTGTGTATCACTGAATAAAGTGGTCACTTTGCTGCATTTTTAGCGAGCGTTTTTAACCGTTCTCTAATCGCCGTTACCGCTAGGGCGCGGTTATCCGCAAGATAGCGGTCTTTGGCGGCCGGTGCAGAACTTTGAATCGCAATTAAAGACCACGTGTCGTCATTTTTTAGTAATAGTGGGGAACCACTGTCACCTGGCAAGGTATCGCATTGGTGTGAGAGTACGCCCTGTTGTGCCCACCCGGTAACCAGACAGTCTTCATGGCTGTATAAAGTTTCAAGATGATCAAGGGGATAACCCGCTTGAGTTATTTTACGATTAACCAATTTAAGCGCTTGTGTCAGCTCACTTGAGGTTCCATCCCAAAGCGGTAACGGCTTAATCGGGATAGGCTTTGTGTTAGTTAACCGAATAAGTGCAAAATCATAAGCGGCGGCGGCGGGTGGAACTATCCAACCATCGCCATCAGGTTTAAGTTTTTTACCTAATTTGGCATCAACCAGCGTTTCCAGTCGGGTAATCTGGTACTTCCAATGACCATCATGAGAAATAAAACGTAAGGCAACAGCGCGATCAATTTTCCCCGGTGGGGTAAGAACGCAATGGCCTGCGGTGAGCGCCAGACGAGGGGAGATTAACGTTGCTGTGCAAAGGTTGCCACTGGTTGTTTCAACTTGCCCAATGGCTTGCCACGGCCACTCCGTACTATTTGTTATCGCTGTACGGTCATCTTTCCCGAAGAACAACGTGGTTTGATCCGCAATGCTGCTTTCATCATCCGGCTTGTCAGTGGGGGGAAGGGCTAAAGCCATAGAGATGGAAAGTGGCAACAGACTCAATAGTAATAATGAAGATAAACGCATAAATAATTAGCCTTGCCTTTATTTACTGACCAAAGGTTATCCATTAACACACCTGAGACCTGCTGATTAGACGACCAATCACGGCTCTACTAGCGCTAACTATAGACATAATAAGTTGTGTCATATGTTGTCAGTAATTGATTTTTCGATAATTTTAGAGCGCTATCGGCCGTTGGTACTATAAATAAAAGAATAATGTGATCAGACCGCAAATAACTAATATGGCTAAAGTGATTTCAAATAAATAATGGCGCAGCATTATCAGCACTCCTAATAAAAAACACCCGGTAAACCGGGTGTCGAGTGAATCGCTGTTGCAGGTCAATCGTGAGAGCCTGTTGTAGCTTTCACAAGTTAAATGCTGCCGCTATTTGGTCACTGGCACTGCGGTTGGAGCTGACTTACTGTGTGTCGCTTTTTTATGGTGTTTTTTGGCTGCCTGTGCTTTTTGCACCGGGGCTGCTTTATCCATTTTTTTCATCGAATCAGATTTTTTAGCTTTCTTGTGGTGCATGGTTTTAGCCGGTGCACTATGAGCTACAGGTGCTGTAACAACGGGTGCTGCCGGTGGTGCAACGGTGTCGGCGGCTATTGCTATAGATGATACACCCAAGGTTGCAGCAACAATCAGAGCTAATACTGTTTTCATAATTTATTCCTCAGTGTTCTGTTTGTATATCGGCCCCGTTGGGTCGTTATAAAGAGAGTAGAGGAAATATATACTGGCTTCCGTGAGTCATTGGTTTCGGCTTGTAACCGATTGTACAACGGCAATAAACCAGATAAATAACCGACTAAATCACTTATTTTAGTTACAACATACATATAGCCTTTTAATAAACTTATCGTCTTATGTAACATCAACGTCGCTTGATAGTGGGGATGTAATTTGAGTTATGCAGGGAGAAGGCGCCCAACCCTAATGAGAGCTTAGGCGCAGACTAACACGCAATAAATTACAAATAGCGCCGCTCTAAATGTTGGCGGAAATAGCGAGGGTTAAGTGTTTCACCGGTAGCCTTGGTAATTAATTCTGCGGTTGAGTAACGACTGCCATGCTGCCAGATATTCTGTTGTAACCAGGTGAATAGGGCGCTGAGATCGCCACTAGCGATACTTTTATCCAGCCCCGGCATAGCATCACGGGCAGTTTGGAACAGTTGCGCTGCATACATTGCACCCAATGTATAGGTTGGGAAATAGCCAAAAGCACCATCGGTCCAATGGATATCTTGCATACATCCGTTACGGTAATTACCCTCAGTATTAATACCGAGGTATTGCTGCATTTTCTCATTCCACAGCATAGGGATATCATCTACTTCGATTTCACCACTGATCAACGCTTTTTCGATTTCATACCGCAATATAACATGGGCAGGATAGCTCACTTCATCGGCATCAACTCGAATAAAACCTGTTTTAACCCGTTGATTGAGAGCTATGAAGTTCTGTTGCGCAAAAGCGGGTTGATCCCCAAATTGGTTTGCTACCAGTGGGCGGATCACTTGTAAGAATTCATTACTGCGTGCTAATTGCATCTCAAACAGTAAGCTTTGGGACTCATGGATGGCGGTTGACCGTGCATGGGAAATGGGTTGCCCTAACCATTCACGTGGTAGATTTTGCTCATAACGGGCATGGCCTGTTTCATGCACAATACCCATTAATGAACTGAGAAATTCTTGTTCGTTATAACGAGTTGTAATGCGTACGTCTTGAGGAACACCACCGCAGAACGGATGTACACTGACATCGACCCGCCCGCCGTCAAAGTCAAAACCGAGTACTTTCATCACTTGTAACCCAAGCTGACGCTGTTTTTCCACGTCAAAAGTGCCCTGTGGTATCAGGCAGTTTTCATTGGCTTGTTTAGCCGTCACTTTTTGTAATAGGTCAGGTAGCCATTGCTTAAGATCACCAAATATACGGTCTAAATCGGCACTGTTAGTCCCTGGTTCATAGAGATTAAGTAATGCGTCATAACCCGAGATACCAGCCGCCTGAGAACGTATCGAGGCTTCTTCACGGCTGAGTTTTACCACTTCCCGCAAGTTCTTTGCAAAACCATGCCAATCATTAGCGATACGCTGTTGCCGCCATGCATGCTCACATCGCGCCCCTGCCAGTGATTTAGCTTCTACCAGTGCTTCTGGCAGCAGGACTGCATTGTCATAATGGCGACGCATTTCGCATAAATTTGCCTGCTCAATATCATCAAGTGTTTCTTGCTCAGCTTGTTTTAACCATTCACCAACCTGGTTGGCCGTTAATATCTGGTGTTGTAAGACATTCAGCTCCGCCATCGCTTCTGAGCGGGCAAGGTTACCTTTCACTGGCATCATAGTCTGCATATCCCATCCGGCAATAGCCGACAGGTGTTCGAAACGTGCAAGCCGGGTAAAGGTTGTACGCAGGTGGTGGTAAGCGGTGGTCATAAAACACTCCAAAGTAAAAGTTAGTGCTTAATCTTGAGCAACGGACAGTGAGTAAAGGCTTTTTACCGGCCAACAGAAACGGAAACTGGCACCGCCTAATGAACTGGCATCGACGGAGATACTGCCTTGATAAGCCAGTGCGATGGAGTGAACAATCGCCAAGCCCAAGCCACAGCCTCCCGTTGCCCGGTCGCGGCTGGGATCGAGGCGAACAAAAGGCTCAAAAACGCGTGCGCGCTCTTCCAAAGGGATACCAGGCCCATCATCTTCAACTTGCAAGCAGGCGTTGTCACCATCAAACCATAATCCGATACGCAGTCGTTGAGTGGAATAGCGTAGCGCGTTATTAACCAGATTATCTAATACGCGCTCCATCAGACGCAGGTCAACAGCACCAAAGTCACCGCGATGGGGGATATCGAGTTCGATTTCCCGATCACTATGGATTAAGCGCATATCCACGACTTTTGCTGTTAACCAGGCGGGTAGGTCGATGGGTTCCAGATTAAGGGAAACCTGCGGGCGGTCCAATCGAGCGTAGGTCAGTAACTCATCAATCAGTGCTTCTAACTGGCCAATATCATGATTTAAAGCCAATTGTTCACTTTCTGTCAGGTTGTCACTCATCGCTAAACGATAGCGTAAACGCACGAGCGGTGTGCGGAGTTCATGAGCAATACCATCAATGAGTAATTTCTTGCTAACAATCAGAGTATTGATATTGTCAGCCATTTGATTAAACGCTACGCCTAAGCGGTTTAAACTGGACGTAGGATCAAAATGGGTTCGCTCGTCAAGATAGCCAGCCCCCAGTCGCTGAGCCGCATTCTCCAGTTTCAGTAGGTCTTTCCAGTGCGGGCGCATCCACAAGAATACTGGCAGCGCTAAGGACATACCAATCAGGATTAATAAGGCCAAGTCGAGCAGGCGCATTTGATGCAAATAAAATAAATAGGGGACTGGGCCGACAGCAAGAACGTAGTGACTGCGTGGGATACGTTGCAGGAAAGTATATTCATCATCTAACGCAATAATTTCACCGGCGCGCAGGCGTTTATTCAACCGCTCGCCGAGATCCCGTTTATCGAGAGGTTCTATATGCAACTGAAAGGAAAGATTTAAGTCCAGTGTAGCAATGGTTTTATTCCAATCCTTCAGGGGAATTTCCCGCAATTCACTGCGCATCAACGAAAGTGAACTTTTCATCAGGTCATCTAATGACTGCCTGCCAGCACGCTCTGCGGTGACTTTGTAAACCAAGCCAACCAGCATCGCCATCACCATAAAACAGACGAACAGCAATAAGAAAAACTGAATAAATAGCTTCCTCATTGTTGCACGGACTCCCAGGCATTGGGGGCGAATAAATAGCCTTTATTACGCACGGTTTTGATGCGAAATGGCTCGAAAGCATTGTCATAGAGTTTGCGCCGCAAACGCGAGATGGCAACGTCTATACTGCGGTCCATGCCGTCGTAGCTGACGCCGCGTAAATTTTTCAGTAGCGCTTCACGGTCCATTATTATTCCTGCATGGGTAGCTAACTCCCATAACAAATCAAAATCAGACGTGGATAATGTTATCTCTTCATCATTAAGATTAACTTGGCGGTTTACCGGATCGATACAGAGTAAGCCGAAATGAATCGCATTATGACCGGTAAATGGCGGACTAATGATCTCTTTGCTTTGTTGCTGATTATGCTGGCGAAGATGTAGCCGTAGGCGTGCTAGCAGTACTGCGGGTGGTGTGGTTTTGAGAATATAGTCATTTGCGCCCATTTCAAGCGACAGAATATGGTTCATATCACTGTCAAGCGAGGTCAGTAGCACAATCGGCCCCTCATAAACCGGCCGCAAATCACGACACAGCGTCATGCCATCTTTTCCTGGCAACATGATATCAAGCAATACCAAGTCCGGTTGTTGTTGTTCAATCACCGCCTGGGCCGTATCGCCACGGGGTTCTACAAACACATCAATGTCATGCTTACCCAGATAGGCAGCAATCAATTTTCCGACTTCCGGGTCGTCTTCCACAAAAACAATTTTGGTCATGTTTTTCAGTTTATAAAGGTGCCAGAATTCAGCATAGCGCGCAGTTGACAGCAATACTATGCATGTTATTTATTCCGCTTATCATTAATGCTGATGAGTGATTGCTAGACAACAGGTAAATCATTTCATTATATTAATAAAAGTGATTATATCGTCATCTCTATTTTGTTGCGCCTATCGTTTATATATCAATACTTACGATTAATGAATAGCTGTATCGATCAGCTGAGGACTGAGGGATGAGTGGCGAACACATTGGTGCGCCAGCGCACAGTGAAAAGGTTTGTTTCAATTACACGGAATTTTTAGCCGCATCATGCAAAAAACGGTGGAGTTTTATCGATGCGATTTATGGTGTTATGCCGATATTTGGCATGGTAGTAAAATCGCAGACTGAATCGGAAAAAACACCGCAAGAGCGGCTTAAAGCATTGGCCTTACAGGTATTATCTACCCAGCTTAATGACCAAACCAATATTGTTCGCTTGATTCGGCTAGCCGAACAACAGGGCATTACGGTGTTGGATATCCAGTTGCCTTACCCTTTGGATACTGATCAATTCGGTGAGATTAAACAAAAATTGCCGGAATCGATAAAATTAAACCAGCAGGGGGAGTGTTTATCGGTGGATTTGGCGGGAGCAGCTAATCATTAGTTAACAGACGATACTCAAACGGGCAAACTGAGGTAACGCGGTCAGCCCATTTGAGATCTTATTTTTCGCCGCTTTTATTCGGGCTTAATGCATCGCGAGCCAGGTTGCTGGAATAGTTGCAATCAACACCAGGCAGATAGCCGCTCGTTCCACGGTATTGAGTAATTTCAGCCCTTCATGCCCTTTGCGCGCATAAATAAATACCAATAATCCTGGGGCATATAACAGAACGGACAACAGCAGGTACACTAATCCGGCAGCATAAATTAACCACAAACCATACAAGCACGCACCACTGGCAGCAACAATCAAACGCCAGTCATGACGCTTTAAGGCGACTTTAAATAAGAAGGCTCCCACGAGGAAATAGGGTACCAGAATCATTTCTGACGCAATTGTTAGTAAGGTATTGTAATTGCTACCCGTCAGCCAAATCAGAATCAGAGCCACCTGTACTGCGCAGTTGGTTAACCACAAAGATTGTGCCGGTGCATTGTTTTTATTCTGATGGCGGAACATTTTGGGAAAAGCCCCGTGCTTAGCTGCAACCATCGGCACTTCAGCAGCCATAATGGTCCAGCTAAGATAAGCGCCACACACAGAAATAATGAGCCCAGTGGCAATGATGACTTCCCCCCAAGGGCCAATCATCTCGACCATAATTCCAGCCATCGACGGATTACGCATGCCTGCTAACTCAGCCCGCGGCACTACGCCAAGAGACAATAGGGTAATGAGCAAATAAACGCACAGGGCAGAAAGTACGGCTAACATGGTTGCCCGACCCACATCTTTTTTATTGCGTGCGCGGGCCGAAACAACGACTGCGCCTTCCACACCAATAAAGACCCAGAGCGTTATTAGCATGGTGTCCTTAACCTGCTGCCAGACCGGGGTATGCAGCGCGACACCACTAAAATCAAAACTGAAAGTATCAAGGCTGAATGCAAGTCCTGCCAACACAATAAAACCACCGATAGGCAGCAGTTTTGCCAAGGTGGCGGCCAGGTTAATACTGGCGGCGGTTTGGACACCGCGCAGAACCAGTGCATGCACCAACCATAGCAGGAAGGAGGCTCCCAGCAATGCCTGCCAAGTATTCCCTTCACCGAAGATAATGTGACCCGATTTATCAGTAAAGAAGCTTAATGCAGCAAAAACAATTACTAAGTAAGAGACATTAGCAATAACGGCGCATAGCCAGTAACCCCAGGCTGAGAAAAAACCGATAAGATCACCAAAGCCTTCTTTGGCATAGGTGAATATTCCGCCATCGAGATCAGGGCGCAAACGCGTCAGTAACAGCATGGCAAACGCCAGGAAGATGATCCCCACGCCGGTAATACTCCAGCCGATAAGCAGTGCCGCAGGGCTGGCAACTTCTGCCATATTTTGCGGTAAGCTGAAGACACCCGCTCCCAGCATTGAGCTAAGGACCAGCGCGGTTAACGCAGTCAGGCCGAGTTTTTTTTCCAATTATGGATCCTGGTTTTGAAAGTATTAATGAATGGTTACTGACTTGTAAGCAGCATTATATGAGGAAATATTATCGATAATTGACAGATAATAGCCCCAAATTTTTGGGGAGATTTTACGGAGTGGAACGCGATCATGCAATGATTGGTTATGCGATTTGGGCAAAAAATTATTCAGTCCGTACCAATAAGAAGCAGGACAACAGCAGACACATAAAAAAAGGCAGCACGGAGCTGCCCTTACAGTAACGATTTAAGCAAACTTATTTGAACAAGTCAGCGCTAACACTCAGGTTACCACCACTTTGGTTCTGCCACTGGCGAGTCACATGGTAATACTTCGCACCTTTTGCCGCAGCACGTTTAGCCACTTCATGAGATACGTCAGTCATGCTGTTGTAGTGACCGCTAAAGGTAATAGAATCAAACGGCACCATCTGTGCGGCTGTCGTGTTATTCAGCTCCTGAATTTGAGTACCATCATTCAGGGTGACAGTGTAACGTTTACCGGTTGATGATTGCGTTTCGAAGAAACGGCCCACATCAGCACTTGGCGTACCTGAAGAGGCAACACCTGGGATTTCAACGTTGGCAGCAGCTGCGCCACCGGCAGCCAGTGCCGCACGACCAGCATCAGAATCGGCAGGAATAACATCCGGGCTCTGGACAACACGTTTTGCCGCATCTGCTTTATAAACATATGCCGTAACAAACTGGTTACCGCCTTGGTTTGCATCAACCTGACGTACGATAAAGAAGGAGTAAGCCCCTTTCTCTTTTGCCGCTTTTGAAATGGCATCGTTGATATCAGGCTGGCTGCGGAAGAAGCCACTAACAGAAACGGTATCATAAGGCTGAAGCGCGTAGGCTTCTGCTTTTGGCAATTCTTTCACATCATTAAAGACGCGATACTGGGTTTCTTTGCTCACTTCCGCTGCATCGTTATGATAAACATCGGCCGTTACACGCCAGTTGCCGCCATTATTGTTGCTGTTGATATCCTGAATATAGAAGGAGTCTGCACCCAATTTGTCAGCACGGCGGGATACCGCATCCGCTGCTTCATTTATTGCATTAAATCGGCCAGTAATAGTAATGCGATCAAATGGCTTAATGGCTGCTGCTTGCTCAGGCGCGAGTTCTTTTGCCGCTTGTGCAGCAGAAAGCGCGGTGAGTGATAGCAATGCCGATGCGATGATCGTGTATTTCAGCTTCATAAAAAATCCTTTCGCCTTGCGCATTAACGTTGATACGTGCGGAACAATTGATGTGTAACAGAATAGCAGATGATTATTACATGTAATAATGGCGGGTGTCTCAGCAATTTATATGACTTAGTATATCAATTCTGAAGATTAGCCCGCCGGTACTTTACAGCAATAATAGGGATAAGCTTTACGAATAATTGCTTTAACGTCATAAGTGCTGATTATTTACATTTTGCTAACCTGATGCCGCGCCATTACTGGGCTGCCTCATTATTGTCCGGCTTGTTATTTTGGTGCAAAGTTGCAGGACAAGCCGCTAGTAAATATTATTTTTGTAGTGAATTATAGAGAGTTCTTTCCGCCTGCCAGTTTTAGTGCAAAAACTGCACCAGAAGCACACACAGATATGGATCATCAGTCACATTTTCAGTAGGTTATAGGGAGCTGTAGCAAAGCAGGTTTATCAGTAACCAAATAGAACTGAAGCATACCCAAATTAGTGGGTGTTGCCGGTAGGCTGCAAGCAAACGAATCCCACGTCAGTGGTTCGGGTGAGTGTAAGTCGCTAACGTCCCAGCAACGCCGAGTAAGATGGATATGGCAATACTCATCATCAAAGACAGGTAAAAAGGGAACATTATGCGTATTGGTGTACCAAAAGAGCGGTTGGCCAATGAAGCCCGTGTTGCAGCAACGCCGAAAACGGTGGAACAACTGCTGAAATTAGGCTTCACCGTGGCGATTGAAAGTGGAGCTGGTCACTTAGCCAGCTTCGACGATGCGGCGTACCAGGAAGCGGGTGCCACCATTACGGATACCACCGATGTGTGGCAATCCGACCTTATCCTCAAAGTGAATGCGCCCCTTGAGGAAGAAATTAGCCTGATGCGTGCTGGGAGTACGTTAGCCAGTTTTATCTGGCCAGCTCAAAACCCGGAATTACTGCAAAAGTTAGCGGAGCGTCAGGTAACCGTATTGGCCATGGATTCAGTGCCGCGCATATCTCGCGCGCAATCGATGGATGCGCTCAGTTCAATGGCCAATATAGCCGGCTATCGTGCCATTGTTGAAGCTGCCCATGAATTTGGTCGCTTCTTCACTGGGCAAATTACGGCCGCGGGTAAAGTTCCACCGGCGAAAGTGGTAATTATCGGGGCTGGGGTTGCAGGTTTGGCAGCCATCGGGGCGGCAGGGAGTATGGGTGCTATCGTGCGTGCATTCGACACCCGCCCAGAAGTAAAAGAACAAGTTCAGAGTATGGGTGCTGAATTCCTTGAGCTGGACTTTGAGGAAGAAGCGGGCAGTGGTGATGGTTACGCCAAAGTGATGTCTGACGCTTTTATCAAAGCCGAGATGGCACTGTTTGCCGCTCAAGCTGCTGAAGTGGACATCATTGTTACCACTGCACTGATTCCGGGTAAACCTGCTCCTCGGTTGATCACCAAAGAGATGGTGGCATCCATGAAGTCGGGCAGTGTGATTGTTGACCTGGCAGCGCAAACCGGTGGTAACTGTGAACTGACCGTCGCCGATAAAGTGACAGTGACAGACAATGGCGTAAAAATTATCGGCTATACCGATCTACCTAGCCGTTTACCCACACAGTCATCGCAACTTTACGGAACCAACTTGGTTAACTTGCTGAAATTACTCTGTAAAGAGAAAAATGGTGAGATAGATATTGATTTCGAAGATACCGTGATTCGCGGTGTAACCGTGGTCAAAACCGGTGAAATAACGTGGCCAGCGCCGCCTATTCAGGTATCAGCACAGCCTCAGGCGGCTAAAGCTGAACCTATTGTGAAAGAAGACGCCAAGCCTAGCTCGCCATGGCCGAAATACATCATTATGGCACTGGTCGTTGTGTTGTTTGGCTGGTTAGCAAATGTTGCTCCGAAAGAGTTTTTATCTCACTTTACGGTCTTTGCACTGGCGTGCGTAGTGGGTTATTACGTGGTGTGGAACGTCAGCCATGCACTACATACACCTTTAATGTCAGTCACTAACGCCATTTCAGGCATTATTGTCGTCGGTGCATTATTGCAGATTGGCCATGGCGGTTGGGTAAGCTTCTTATCCTTTATTGCCGTACTGATTGCCAGTATCAACATTTTTGGTGGCTTTACGGTCACCCAGCGCATGCTGAAAATGTTCCGTAAAAACTGAGTGGTATAAAACTCGGTGGGTATAAAAATAATGTCACACAAAAATATAGGGGTAACTGATGTCTAGTGGTCTCGTTACAGCTGCGTACATAGTTGCTGCGATTTTATTTATTTTCAGTTTGGCTGGGCTGTCGCGCCACGAAACATCCAAACAAGGTAACACTTTCGGTGTGACCGGTATGGCCATCGCGCTTATCGCCACCATCCTTGGGCCGGATTCAGGTAATGTTGCCTGGATCATCATTGCCATGGTGATTGGTGGCGCAATTGGTATCTATCTGGCGAAGAAAGTCGAAATGACTGAAATGCCAGAACTGGTTGCCATTTTGCACAGTTTCGTCGGTCTGGCAGCCGTTCTGGTTGGCTTTAACAGCTATCTGGATCACGGCCCGGTGGTGATGGACGCGGTGATGGTTAATATCCATCTGACTGAAGTCTTCTTAGGTATTTTTATCGGGGCAGTAACATTCACCGGTTCTATTGTTGCCTTTGGTAAGTTACGCGGGATTATCTCATCCAAACCACTGATGTTGCCACAACGCCATAAGTTGAATCTGGTGGCACTGGTTGTGTCATTCCTGCTGATGATTCTGTTCGTCAAAACCGACAGCGTTAGCTTACAAGTGGTCGCGTTGTTATTGATGACGGTGATTGCTTTGGGCTTTGGCTGGCACTTGGTGGCATCTATCGGTGGTGCTGACATGCCGGTTGTGGTCTCAATGCTGAACTCCTACTCCGGTTGGGCTGCGGCTGCGGCAGGTTTCATGTTGAGCAATGACCTGTTGATTGTAACGGGTGCCTTGGTCGGTTCTTCCGGTGCTATTCTGTCTTACATCATGTGTAAAGCGATGAATCGCTCATTTATCAGTGTGATCGCCGGTGGCTTTGGTACTGATGGTTCTTCAACCGGTAATGCTGAAGAAATGGGTGAATACCGTGAAACCACGGCTGAAGAAGTGGCTGACCTGCTGAAAAATGCTAGCTCAGTTATCATCACTCCGGGTTATGGCATGGCAGTGGCACAGGCACAATACCCCGTCGCTGAGATTACTGCAAAACTACAAGCGCGGGGCATCAAAGTCCGCTTTGGTATTCACCCGGTAGCTGGGCGTTTGCCAGGTCATATGAACGTGTTATTGGCTGAAGCCAAGGTCCCTTATGACGTAGTGCTGGAAATGGATGAAATCAATGATGATTTCCCAAGTACTGATGTCGTGTTGGTGATTGGTGCCAACGATACGGTTAACCCAGCAGCACTGGAAGACCCGCGTAGTCCGATTGCCGGCATGCCGGTGTTGGAAGTATGGAAAGCGCAAAGTGTTATTGCCTTTAAACGTTCAATGAATACCGGTTATGCTGGCGTGCAAAACCCATTGTTCTTTAAAGAAAATACCCAAATGTTGTTTGGCGATGCTAAAGACAGCGTAGAAGCAATTTTACGCGCATTGTAATTCGTTATTACGAATCGCAGATCAAGGGCCACCTATTTGGTGGCCCTTCTTTTTGATTTAATCAATGGGTGATGTCAGACAAGGGTTATTCAATCTCTTCCAGATCTTCATGGCCTTCTATCGGACAGGTAAATCCTTCGGGTTTAATTGCCAGTAAGTCACACTTAAGATGGTCGATCACATGTTCGGTAGTATTCCCAATAAAGGCGGCAGATAGCCCAGTACGCCCCAAGGTACCCAGAACAACCACCCCAGCCCGCAAGTGTTCAGCCAAATCAGGGATAACCTCTTCAGGGAGACCTTTTTCAACATGGGTGAATTTTTCATCAATGCCAAATTGCTGGCGTAATGCTTTCATCGCAACCAAATGCTGACCACGAATGGCATCGTTATAGACGCTCGGGTCAAAATCAGGCAATTCAATGGCGATATTAATCGGGGTTACCGGGTAGGCGCTGATCAGATGCACTGGCGTTTGATTGACATGTTCGGCTAACTCTCTGGTCTCTTTGACCAAACGGAGATTTAGTGGGTCATGGAGTGGATCTTCACTTGAGAGGTTAACGGCCACCAGCGCTGTGGCGCCTTCCGGCCAAGGTTGGTCTTTCACCATCCAGACTGGGCATGGGCACTTACGCAATAAATGCCAGTCGGTTGGGGTAAAGATAATCGACTCCAGGCGGTCGTGTTGATGCGCCATTTTTAACAACAAATCGTGCTTGGCGTTCAGGATTTCCTGAATAATGGCCTCATAGGGCCGATTATGCCATACCACTTTGATTTCAATTGGAATACCGGCATCAAGATAAAAGCGGCATTGCTCGCTTATCCATGCGGAACGTTGGCTGATAACCCCTTTACGCATTGCGGTACGCTCATCAGGCGACAGCAGGGTGGTCATATCATATGACAGATCATAAATAGCCAAAAATGCTTTGATTGTGCCGCCATTGCGCTGCACAAGGTAAACTGCACGTCTTAGTGCAGGTTGATCATCCTGATTGGGGTCAATAGCAACCAGAATATTCTGATACTTTGCCATAGAGTCTCCTTACAAACGTGAATTAACAGTATGTTAGTTAAAGAGTAAACCATGAAAGGGAAACAGGATAGGTGGCTGGGGGAAGCAGACCAATAAATTTTCAAGTTGCAGATTTGCTGACGGCTTGTGTTACTCGGTCGATCCTCAGACCTGCTCTCTACGAGGCCGTTACTTACCGCCTTCCTGCAACTTGAAATCTATCGGGTATTTATTATTCTGGTTTTGATCAGGTTACAGACTTGGTCTTGGATTACCCGCCAGTTTGGCCAGAGCTTCGGTATTCTCGATAGTAATGTACTTACC
Source organism: Yersinia sp. 2541 StPb PI (assembly GCF_052217145.1). Classification (NCBI taxonomy): domain Bacteria; kingdom Pseudomonadati; phylum Pseudomonadota; class Gammaproteobacteria; order Enterobacterales; family Yersiniaceae; genus Yersinia; species Yersinia sp. 2541 StPb PI. The sequence goes on from NZ_JAZGQB010000001.1 coordinate 2,217,595, forward strand.
TTTCACACTCAGAATATCGCTTTTCTGGAAACGGCCCAGTAAACGGCTGATGGTTTCTACCGTCAGACCTAAATAGTTACCAATATCACCACGGGTCATCGTCAGGCGGAACTCACGTGGAGAGAAACCACGTTGAGCAAAACGGCGAGACAGATTATAGATAAAGGCCGCCAGACGCTCTTCTGCATTCTTTTTGGAAAGTAGCAAAATCATATCTTGGTCACCTTTGATCTCACCACTCATCAGGCGCATCATCTGCTGGCGCAGATTTGGCATTTTGCCGGATAAATCGTCCAACGTATCAAACGGGATTTCACAAACCATGGATGTTTCCAGAGCTTGTGCGAAGCTCGGATGCTGCAAATTGCTGATAGCGTCAAAACCGACTAAATCACCCGCCAGATGGAAACCGGTGATTTGCTCATCACCTTCTTCGGTAATGGTGTAGCTTTTAATGGTCCCGGAACGGATGGCATACAGGGATTTGAGTTCATCACCCGCTTTAAACAGCGCCTGTCCTTTCTGAATAGGTTTCTTCCTTTCAATGATATTGTCGAGCTGATCCAGCTCGTTTTCATTTAAGGTAAACGGAATACAGAGCTGGCTAATACTGCAATCCTGACAGTGAATTGCACAACCACCAGACTGGATACGTCGGATTACGCGTTTTTCCGGGATCATAGGGTATTCCCATTAATATTGATATGCGTCAATTTTAACATCTTTTCTTGCGTCTGATAAGAGCAACAATAGTTAGCGTGCTAAAAGATAACCCTCATGCATTAATAACCAGCGTTTTCTCTCCACTCCACCGGCATATCCTGTCAATGCACCTTGTTGCCCAATGACCCGATGACAAGGGACAACAATTGAAATAGGGTTCAATCCATTCGCCATCCCGACAGCCCGCGAAGCGGTAGGGCGGTTGATTCGTTTTGCTAACTCGCCATAAGTAATCGTTTCGCCACAGGGGATTTTTCGCAGCTCTTGCCAGACTTGACGCTGAAAATCAGTCCCAGCGGTTTTAACCGGTAAATTATCAATAATGCTCAGGTCACCAGCAAAATAGCGTTGCATACTGTCACTTAGCCCACCGGGATTGCGTTCTTCAACCAATGTAAACGCGCCCTGGCCGTAATGGTTGCCTAGCAACTTCATCAGACGCTCGTAGTGGTCAGTCCAATCGATGGCACGTAGCCGGTTTTCTTGGTCTGCGATCAGTAACAGTTCACCTTGTGGAGTTGCCATCCGATCAATAAAAAACGTTTCCATAAGTCTCCGCTATGCTGCTGTTGGTTGTAGACAGTTTTGCCGATAATGATTGCCTGAAATATGGCATCAAAAGATACCTACTGTGGCGATAATCGCATAACCAAGAAAATTTAGGTATAAATTCGGGGTGGGCGAACCCAACATTAGCGGCTAGGATGATAGCTTATTGATTACGAAAGCCCTTGTTTGTGAGTATTAACTGTTGTGACGACTGATACTTACGATTGCCACTTCATGCCAGGTACTAACTCCATGTCAAATATCATTTTGTTACGTGATGGCGATCCTCAGTCAGCTGTTATCGAGCGCCCGCACAGCCAATCACCATTTATCTTACTGGCCGACCATGCCGGTCAACGGATACCGGTTCAACTTGGTGATTTGGGGTTACCCTCAGGAGAAATTGACCGCCACATCGGTTGGGATATAGGTTCATTGGCAATGGCGCGGTTACTTAGCCAGTATCTGGATGCAACCTTGATTCATCAGCAGTATTCGCGATTGGTGATTGATTGCAATCGCACGCCGGGAATCGCCAGTTCGATCCCTGAAATTTCCGAGCACACACGGATCCCGCGCAATATTGGTGTCACCGTAGCAGAGGCTGAAGCGCGCCGGGTTGAGGTATTCCAGCCTTATCATGATTTGATTACACAAACGCTGAATCAACGTCGTGATAGCGGCCAGATGAGCGTGATCCTCTCCATGCACAGTTTTACACCGTCGTTTAAAAACATCGCGCGCCCCTGGCAGATTGGTACCTTGTTTCATCGTAATCCTGAGTTTGCTTTGCAACTGGTTTCATTGTTACAGCAAGAATGTGACCTGCACGTCGGAATTAACGAACCTTATGCCATGACGGATGCAACAGATTTCACGTTACCCTTCCACGCAGAACAGCGGCAGTTACCTTATGTGGGTATTGAGATTCGTCAGGATCTTATTACGCATCAAGCAGGTCAGGCGCTCTGGGCGAGCCGTTTGGCGCGACTGTTGCCGCAGGTGTTAGCGGCATTGAATTATGCAAAATAAGCAACAATGCCATTTATTGACATGAAAATTATCTGTTCTGCAACAATTATCAACGCACGCTCATGACCAACAGCCATTAATTGGTTATTATCAGCATAATCATCATTTTTTATTCGCTGCATAATATTAAGGTTGATAATTACGTGGAACCAAAACCTGCGCGCATTCTGATCAGTGCCTGTTTAATGGGAAAACCGGTACGTTATAACGGCAGTGCCCTGTCTGTTAGCGATGAAATTATTCAACGCTGGCAGGATGAGGGGCGACTGGTCCTTATTTGCCCTGAATTATCCGCAGGTATGCCGGTACCGCGTCCGCCTGCCGAAATTCAGCAAGGTAACGGCGAGGCGGTGTTGCAAGGACTGGCGCGGGTGACCGAGCAGTGGGGCAATGATGTTAGCCGGGAGTTTTTGCAAGGGGCTTATCAGGCTCTGGAGTTGGCGCAAAAGCACTGCTGCACAGTAGCAATTTTGACCGAAGGGAGTCCATCTTGTGGGAGCAGCCGCATCTATGATGGTCATTTTAGCGGCACCCAGCGCACAGGACAGGGAGTCACCACGGCGTTATTGCGCCGCCACGGAATAACCGTTTTCAGCCATCATCAGCTTAAACAGGCGGATGATTTTTTGCGAAGTTCTTCACAAGTCAAGGTTGAAAATTAACCGAGTGTCATAAAATCTCGCTATACTGTATGAATGTACAGTTGTGGCGTAAAGTCGCATTTTTGGTCACTTCATCTTTCTTGAAACCATTAAGTCGAGGTAGCGATATGACATTTAAGATAGTAGAAAAGCAACCGCAGCAAATAGTCAGTATTCGGCTGGTCGGCCCTTATCACGAGACTATCCCGCAAGGCTTTAACCAACTTTCTTCACTCTATACTCAGTACCAAATCCCTGGGAAAGAGTGGTTGGCTCTTTACTGGGACAATCCTGAGACTAATCCTCCTGCTGAGCTACGGGCTGACGTATCCTTGTCTGTGGCTGACGATTATGTGTTGCCCGCAGAACTCAGTGATCAACTACAACTACAAGTGATTCCCGGGGGGTTGTATGCGGTGTATCACACCAGGGTAACGGATGATGATTATGCCAAAGCCTGGAGCGAGTTGTATAACCAGCATCTGCCACAAAGTGGTTATCGTTCGGTAGAAGGTGCGTGTTATGAGGTTTACCTCAATGACGGCATAACTGATGGTTATTTTGATATCGATATCTGTCAATCGGTTGAAAAAGCACAATAATGAGTGGCGGCTGTGCCGGTTGGTGCGGCTGCCTATCGTGGCAACATTGATTCAGGATAGGCGTACCGGCGTATTATCACTTTATCTCGGTGGCAAGAAATAACTGGCTCAACCAGTCACTGAAAATACGTACTCGAGGGGAAAGCTGGCGGTTGTGAGGATACAGGAACGAGACTGGCATCGGGGGTGGTGCGTATTTTGGTAGTATCTCAACCAAGGTGCCAGCGATTAAGTCAGATTCGATATGGTAACGAGGCACTTGAATAATACCCAATCCAAGACGTGCGGCTGCTACAAAGCTTTCTGCACCACTGACTGATAGAACAGTCGGTAATTTTACTTGCTGAGTTTTAGTAGATGATGACGAAGCAGAGGGTAGATATGCGCTTTCTGTTATTACCCTGGAGGACGCTGCTTTATTATAACCTGTTGTTTTATCGGGGCTAAGGGTGCTGTCAGTGCCAAATTCCAGTGGCATCAGGCTACCGGTTGCGCTAGAACGAAAACCTACCATCTGATGGCCTGATAACTGGTCCAACCGGAGTGGAGTACCCTGTCGTTGTAAATATTGCGGTGCAGCACAGGTGACTTGTGGCAACAACGCCACTCGGCGGGCGACCATATCGCTGTCTTGTAAATTACCTACACGTAGCACCCCGTCAATACCTTCTCGAATAAGGTCGACCAAGCGGTCACCTTCACTGATAAATAACTCAATGTCAGGATATTGAGCAATAAAATCAGGTAATTGTGGCAAGACGAAATGGCGGGCTAACGTGCCCTGTACATCAATTCGTAACAAACCTCGTGGCTTGGCATTGGCAAAGGCCATTTCAGCATCTTCAATATCAGCAATAATACGCAGACAGCGCTGGTAGTAAGCTCCACCATCCAGAGTAGGGCTAACATGTCGGGTAGTTCGCTGCAATAAGCGCACATTTAAACGCTTTTCGAGCTGTTTAATGGCATCTGTCACTGTAGATCGCGGTAGATTTAAATCTTGGGCGGTTTGGGTAAAACTGCGTTGTTCCACTACCCTGATAAATACCCGCATTGCATCAATTCGGTCCACGTGATTGTTCGCTTTATTCGGATAGTGTTAACGAATAATAGATGATTATCCGAAACGATAAAAGTGGCATTCTCTGTTTGCGGGCGGTTAAACATAGCATGCTCCACTTGCTGGATAGCAATCAATGCATCGTCACAAACGATAAAATACACATCGAGGAGAAAATCATGGTGAATACAACCGGGCAGGTTGCCATTGTAACCGGAGCATCACGGGGTATTGGCGCAGCAATTGCTGAGCGTTTGGCTCAGGAGGGGTATACCGTTCTGATCAATTATGCCCGGAGTGACATTGAGGCGGAAACACTGGTGCGCAAAATTCAACAAGCGGGCGGAAATGCAGTAAGTGCGAAGGGGGATATCAGTGATGCTGCAGCGGTTGCACAGTTATTTTCTCAAGCAGAAGCTGCGTTTGGCGGGGTTGATGTCTTGGTCAACAATGCTGGAATTCTATCTCTCAGTGCCATTGCAGACAGTGATGATGAACACTTTGACCGTCAGATCGCCATTAACCTGAAAGGGAGCTTTAACGGGATGCGTGAAGCGGCAAAGCGTTTGAAAGATGGCGGCCGCATCGTAAACTTTTCAACCAGTGTTGTCGGGCTGAAACTGGAAAAATACGGTGTTTATGCTGCAACCAAAGCGGCGGTTGAAACCATGACAGCTATTCTGGCGAAAGAGTTGCGGGGGCGTAATATCACCGTTAATGCTGTGGCTCCTGGGCCGACGGCAACCTCGCTCTTCCTTGATGGTAAATCACCCGAATTAATTGAAAAAATGGCGAAAATGGCGCCACTAGAAAGATTAGGAACGCCAGAGGATATTGCAGCAGCCGTGGCTTTTCTGGTTGGAAAAGACGGTGGCTGGATTAATGGGCAAGTTTTACGCGCCAACGGTGGCCTGATTTAGCCTGTGGTGAACGCGTGGAAAGGTCAGGGGAGCCTGCATTGTCAGAGATAACAATTAATCGCGACTGTCATAAAAGCGTCATTCGCTTGTTCTAGTATCCGTTGTAACCAATCAATACAAATTGTATTACTGTTTTACAACAAGGAATTATACCGATGCAGAACCGCGTATCCACTTTGTCCGGCATAGCGTTATCCAGTCTGATACTCACCAGTTCATTGTTTACACCGAATGCTGTTGCTTCCGCCACTGGCTTATATGACCGTAGCGCCAAGGGAGATGTCACTCAATTTGGCGGGGCACGACGTTTGACCGGTGATCAGACACAGGCTCTTCGTGATTCGCTTTCCAATAAAACCGTAAAGAATGTCATTTTACTGATTGGCGATGGTATGGGCGATTCAGAAATCACCTCAGCACGTAACTATGCTATGGGGGCCGGTGGTTTCTTTAAAGGAATTGATGCGTTACCACTGACAGGGCAATACACGCACTACTCATTAGATAAGAAAACGCAAAAACCGGATTACGTGACTGACTCAGCTGCCTCCGCAACAGCTTGGTCCTCAGGTGTAAAAACGTATAACGGCGCGCTGGGTGTTGATGTGTTCGGAAAAGATCACGTCACCTTGTTGGAGTTAGCGAAGAAAGCCGGTAAAGCAACTGGTAACGTTTCAACTGCTGAACTGCAAGATGCCACTCCTGCGGCACAGTTTGCTCACGTAACTGGGCGAAAATGCTATGGCCCGGAGGAAACAAGCGAGAAGTGCAGTAGCAATGCGCTGGAAAAGGGTGGGCGCGGTTCAATTACTGAGCAGATGATTGCCGGGCGCGCGGATGTCACATTGGGTGGTGGCGCTAAATCATTCAGCCAAGTCGCTAAAGCCGGTGAATGGAAAGATAAATCTCTGCGTGAACAAGCCTTGGCTCGAGGTTATGTTATTGTCGAAAATCTTGACGATCTGAATGCAATAAAGCAGGCAGACCAACAAAAACCGCTATTAGGGTTATTTAGCCCAGGTAACATGCCAGTACGTTGGCAGGGGCCGAAAGCGTCTTATCATGGCAATTTAGATAAGCCGCCGGTAGTTTGTGAAAACAATGCCGAGCGTACTAAAGATATTCCAACCTTGGCAGTGATGACTGAAAAAGCAATTGACCTGCTGAAACATAACGAAAAAGGATTCTTCTTACAGGTTGAAGGGGCATCCATTGATAAACAAGACCATGCGGCGAATCCTTGTGGTCAGTTCGGTGAAACTGTCGATTTGGATGAAGCAGTACAAAAAGCACTGGAGTTTGCGCGTGCAGAAGGTAATACCTTGGTTATTGTGACGGCAGATCACGCGCATTCCAGTCAAATTATTGAAGCAGATGCAAAAGCTCCTGGCTTAACACAAGCGTTAACCACGAAAGATGGCGCAGTTATGGCGATAAGCTATGGCAACTCTGAAGATGATTCTCAAGGGCACACGGGTACCCAATTGCGCATAGCAGCTTACGGACCACATGCGGCAAATGTGGTTGGTCTAACAGACCAAACCGACCTGTTCTTTACCATGCGTGATGCTATGGCGATTAAATAAGTCACGATACACCTGTTACAGCACAATTCGCTGAATAATCCCGGTGCAATAATGGCCGGGATTTTTAGTTTCTGTTAGCTACGATTATATCCATCCTCTAAATATCACTGATTTACATTATCATTTCTTACCAATTGTTATAATAATAACATTTTAATTCATGCCAAACTCCTGTCTTTCGCGTGCTGTGTACTTCAATTGCTGCGATCTTTGTCACACACATAACATTTGTCAGCTGATAATGTTATTGCAATAACATTGCGTGGTAAAAATTAGAATAAAGGGGTTAACAATGGATATTGCAGTAATTGGTTCCAACATGGTTGATCTGATCACTTATATTGATGAAATGCCGCAAGTCGGGGAAACATTGGAGGCACCGAATTTTGAAATTGGGTGCGGCGGTAAAGGGGCCAATCAGGCGGTTGCCGCTGCCAAGTTAGGTGCCAATGTGATGATGATCACTCGGGTTGGTGATGATCTATTTGCGGAAAATACCATAAGGAATCTACAAAAAGCTGGGGTTGATACCCAGTATGTAAAAGCAGTTACAGGGGCCTCGAGTGGTGTGGCTCCGATTTTCGTCGATAAATCATCACAAAATCGAATTTTGATTATCAAAGGCGCTAACAATCATTTGTTACCCGCGGATGTCGATGCTGCTGCTGATGCGCTCAAAGCTTGCCAATTGATTATTCTACAACTCGAAATTCCGCTGGAAACGGTCTACGCCGCTATCGACTTTGCCCGCCAGCACCAGATTAAAGTCATTCTTAATCCAGCCCCCGCATCTAAAGCATTGGATATCGGCTATGCATGTCAGTGCGAGTTCTTTATGCCAAATGAAACTGAGCTCGCGATTCTGACCGGAATGCCAGTTGATAGTCTGGATAACATTTACCGTGCAGGGCGCAGCTTATTGGATAAAGGGTTACATAACCTGATCATTACTTTGGGGCATCGCGGATCATTATGGATGCACGGTGAACACATTAACCATGTGCCACCGGTTAGTGTCCACGCCATCGACACCAGCGGCGCAGGTGATGCTTTCATTGGTTGTTTTGCTCATGAATATGTCCAGCACGGCAATATATTAAAAGCGATGGAAATGGCTTCTGCTTTTGCAGCCTACAGTGTCACAGGAAAGGGAACCCAACGTTCTTATCCTGATGCGTCGCAATTTATTGATTTTTTAAAGACCCTACACCAAGGAAAATAAAATGCGCCTTAATACCGTTCAACTGCCAGATGGCTATTTAAATAAAACACCGTTATTCCAATTTATTTTGCTTTCCTGCTTATTCCCGCTCTGGGGATGTGCAGCCAGTCTGAATGATATTTTAATTACTCAATTTAAAAGCGTATTTGCACTCAGTGATTTTGCCAGTGCACTGGTACAAAGTGCCTTTTATGGCGGTTATTTTCTGATTGCTATTCCTGCCTCTTTGGTCATCAAAAAAAGCAGCTACAAAGTTGCTATATTAACTGGGTTAACACTTTATATTATCGGATGTATGTTGTTTTATCCTGCTTCCCATATGGCAACATATACTATGTTTCTGGCCGCTATTTTTGCCATCGCTATTGGTTTAAGTTTCCTTGAAACTGCTGCTAATACCTACAGCTCCATGATTGGTCATAAAGACTATGCCACTTTACGGCTTAATATCAGCCAAACTTTCTACCCGATCGGTGCATTGATGGGGATAGTACTCGGTAAATACTTGGTATTTCAGGAAGGTGATAGTTTACACAACCAAATGGCCGCGATGACGCCAGAACAGATTCATGCTTTTCGTCTTACGATGTTAGAACATACATTGGAGCCTTATAAATATCTGATTTTCGTTCTGCTGCTGGTTATGCTGTTATTTGTTATTACTCGTTATCCTCATTGCAAACCACAAGGTGATAGCGGTAAAAAAGTGGTTTCACCGTCATTAAAAGAAACCTTGAAATATTTAGCTGGGAACAGTCGTTTTAAAAAAGGCATTGCGGCGCAGTTCCTCTATGTGGGTATGCAAGTCGCAGTATGGTCCTTTACGATTCGCCTGGCCTTAAACCTGGGCGCATCTAATGAACGAGATGCCTCGAACTTTATGATTTACAGTTTTATTTGCTTCTTCATTGGTAAGTTTGTGGCCAACTTCCTGATGACACGATTTAAAGCCGAAAAAGTGTTAATTGCCTATTCTATTTTAGGTGCATTAACGTTGCTTTATGTCGTAACCGTACCCAACTTTACGGCGGTATATGCAGCCGTATTTGTTAGCGTCTTGTTTGGGCCCTGCTGGGCGACTATCTATGCAGGCACCCTGGATACAGTAGACAACAAATATACCGAAGTGGCCGGGGCCATTATTGTGATGTCGATAGTGGGGGCTGCAGTGGTACCAGCATTACAAGGGTTTGTCTCTGACCATCTTGGTTCAATGCAACATGCATTTTTTGTCTCATTATTGTGTTTCGCCTATGTTGGTTTCTATTTTTGGGGTGAACTGCGCAATAAACAACGGACAAGTGCGGCAACATTGGCAAATAATGAGTCTTAATTGAACCGGGAGTAACAATAAATGACCGCCAAAATAACGCTAATCCGTGAACAGTTCAGTCTTCAGGAGCAAGAGATCTATAGCAGTAGTGATTTTACTGTTATCAGTTTTAAATATGCCTCAGGTATTGAAGCTCTGAAGATTGTTAATTCTCGTGGGTACCTGACCGTTTTACCTTATTACGGCCAAATGATTTGGGATGCGGAATTTGATGGGCATAACCTGAAAATGGAAAATATGTTCTCTCGACCTAAGCGTGGAGAGAACATTGTTGATACCTACGGTTGTTTTGCTTTCCATTCGGGTTTGCGCCGTAATGGTTGTCCATCGCCTGAGGACGACCATGTATTACACGGCGAGATGCCTTGTGCTGAAATGGACTACGCTTGGCTCCTTATTGACGGCGACACACTTGCCGTCACGGGCAGTGTGGAATATGTGAAAGGGTTCGGTGATCATTATTGCGCGCAACCGCTGGTTAGGCTCAGGGCCGGTAGTGCGCAGTTCGATATTGAGATGAAGGTGACTAACTTATCCAGTATGCCGATGCCTCTGCAATATATGTGTCATATGAATTACACCTATATTCCTGGGGCCACTTTCCGTCAAAACTTACCCGGTTCAGCACTGAAATTGCGTGAGACAGTACCGGCACATGTACACCCAACCCCGCAATGGTTGCACTACACCCAACAATTACGGGAAAGAACTCAGGGATTAACCGATTTAAATGAATCGGAGTTTTACGATCCAGAAATTGTATTTTTTGCCGATAATCTTGCACAATATGTTGATAATGCAGAATTCTTTATGTTGTCCCCGCAAGGGCATCGTTTTGTGACTCGTTTTTCCACCGCGCAGTTTAATTATGCTACTCGTTGGATTTTACATAATGGCGATCAAAAAGTGGCTGCATTTATTTTACCTGCAACCTGTCGCCCGGAAGGGTATATGGCGGCGAAAGAAAAGGGGACGTTAATAATGTTATCCCCAGGAGAGAGCCGCCATTTCAGCGTGACCACCGGAGTGGTTTAATGTTGTATGCTGGCAGAGAATAGCTATGTTATTAGCGGGCAAGGACGCCCGCAGAGCCGTTAAGTAAATGCCAAACCACTGAAAACTAAATACGACCGTAAAAAGTCATTCTGGCTGTCTCGGATAGCGCAATATCGGGTTGAGCATTATAGGCTAACACTACCAGCATTCGTGTGATATTCCCTTGGGTCGGCGTGACCCGGTGAATCGCATTTCTTCCACGAAATAGCACTAAGTCCCCCGGTTCAATTTGCAATGTTTTAGGTGTGACCTGTTGGTTTAACAGTTGTTCCACTCCTGAGTAATTCATCTCTCCTTTATCGGCATCGCGCATCTCTTCAATATATTCAAAGACGCCACCCGCTTGCGGTTTTTGTACTAATAAGGTGATGGCGAATGATGAATTGTCAAAATGCCAACCTAACTCTTGGCCTTGACTGGCGTAGTGCAAGTTAATTGAAGAAAGTGAATCGGCGTAAGGGTAGAGTTGTTTTTCATCTAATACGGCACACAAGAAGTCTTGGAAATCTTGCGCATTGTACAGCGTTCGTAATGCGGAATCGGTAGGGATTTCTTCGTCAGTAATACAGCCTTTTGATGAAGTAACCAACCGATTACGGGGATGACCAGCAGGGAAGGCGGGATCGGTTTTGGTCAGATAAACATTATGCTGATTAGCGGCATAGTAAGCTCGATGCTTATGACTGACGCCTTCTTGTTTAATACTACTCAGTGCGCGGGGCTGCAAGAAGCCTGATAGTACCAAGGCACCGTATGTTTCTAACGTGTTCTTGCACTGAGTGATGAACATGACATCGTTGATTGGGTTGGCTTCCATATTAATAATTTCGCTGAGCTGCTGCATATATCCTCCCAGTAATGCTAAATGTTGCTTGGTTTCTGTTCCTAACTGTATAGGATTAGTTGTAACTGGAATAACAATAAAACGTTACTGTTAGGTTAAGTTTGGCTATCGGTATCAATATAATGCGTTATGGATAAGGGGGGCTGTTATGAATAGTTTGAAGGCTGTTCGTTTGCCAAAGTTAACCGCCATTTTAGCATTCGAGACAGCCGCTAATACCGGCAGTCTGGCCAGTGCGGCGGCCCGGTTATCATTAACGCCAGCGGCGGTTAGCCAGCAAATACGTCAGTTAGAGCAACATCTGGGGATTCAATTATTTGCCCGTTCGAAATCAGGCGTTGAACTGACCTCGCAGGGCAGTGCCTATTTAGCTTATGTACAGCAGGCATTTGAAACATTACGGATGGCCCAACAGAGTATGGCGCGGGATAAAGGCAATATATCATTAAATATCTCAGCACTGCCCGCCCTGGCGAGTCGATGGCTTAATCCGCATCTCAAACAGTGGTTAGCCCAATATCCCGATGTGGATATTCGGATTCATGCTACTCACGGGGTGGTTGATTTCAACCGTACTGCGGCAGATTTTTACCTGGCTTTTGGTGATGAACATTATCCCCAACAAGAGAAAGAAATGCTATTTCAGGATTGGGTTTTTCCGGTTGCAAGCCCACTGCTATTAACTACCCCTTGGCTTGATGGCAAACACAACATTATCTACCCGATGATACATGTTGATTGGGGCAAAGAAGGGCAGTTCTTACCTGATTGGCATGAATGGCTGCTGTCAGCAAAACTAGATGAGTGTGTTCCCAACCGAGGGCCAATCTACAACTTAACCTCCATGGCAATTGATTCGGCCGTGGCGGGGAACGGTATTTTACTGGGCCAACAACATTTGATTAAAAAAGAATTAGATGAAGGGTGTTTAATTCAGTTGTCTGAACATAAATTACCCGTTACAAAACCTTATTATCTAATTTACCCCAAGCGAACCCTGGACAAACCAAGAGCGGTGGAGTTTATCCAATGGTTGCATAGTCTTTGCTAGCTGAATGCATAATCAACTGGCATAATTGATTTATTGTGCATTCTGGCCTGTTGTTATGGTGGGCAGATGCATTAAATTAAAACACTGACTTATTATTTAACCTGTAAATTGCACTTAAGTTAAATTTACAGGTTTTCTCTACGGCTTTTTGCCGTGGTTTATTTGTGTAAGAACCGTGTGTGAAAAGAGTTATTTATTAAAAATCGCCATTAAAGGCAGAATAAAAATTACTATTTTAAGATAGGGGCATATAAACCATCGTGGCGAAGAGAAAATCTACCGGTACCGGCTGGGTTATCCTACTAATAGTCGTTTTAGGGCTGATTACAGGTATCCCAAGAGAAGTGTGGATTGCACTGAGTGCGGCTATCTTATGCATGTATTTTGTCTGGCAAAATCTTAAAGGGACTAAGCGGTCTGTCGCCTCATCTATTAGCGCGGACATGCAGAAAACTGCAGCGATACCTGATCTTGGCGATTATCCTATTACCCCTTCACAGCTTGAACCCGAAAATAGCATTGAAGGTAGCAGCGCAAATCAGACCCCATCAGTTGATGAAATCAAGAAACCCGCGACTAAAAAACCCGAGACCTCGCGAGGATCTTTAGCCCGAGCTTCCTGGTTACGTCCTGGAGAGTTGGCGGTTGTGGCTGGAATAAATTTACCCGATGGCATGATTTACATTGGTAATAAATACAAAAGTAATCGCACTGGTGCGGAACCTGCATTTATTAACCCATCGATGGATGTGGCAGAACAAGAAATAGATATCTCCTTGCCGCTGATTGATAATGCGCCTGATTACTCGACATGTTCGCCGCAAGCGAGAAGAGCTTATTTACAATGGCTTGCAGATGGGCGTAAATCACCTACTGCGCATATTGGTTACGTCTTCCTATTCTTCTATGGTTTGGAACATCGGATTTTAATCGATGCTGCGATTGATCCGGTAGCGAAAAAAGAACTTCCTGTTCTTGAAGAAGAAATTAATCGCCTGCTAAATATTTATGGGAAAAATAACGCATTTAATCATTATGCGCAGAACTTGTTGGTTTATATATCTCGAGTGAATATAGAAGAGAAACTCTATCTATCTCCACCCCCATTAACCCGCGAGGCATCAACAGAACTTCCGTTGGCGCTACTGGTTGGTTTAGGGCAGTTGGCTGTCGACCAGCAACCTTTGCCTGCCGCCTGGGCGCTCGCCTGGGGCGAGGCTGATCCGGCGATAAATCAGAATATCTCAATGGCACATTGTGCTGATATTTTCTCCTCACTTTTTCAGCAGCGTTATCGTGAGCAGTATGGAGACGGATTTTTATTACCCATAAATAAAACCAAGTTACTGATATTTTATCGCCCTGCATCTGCGGGATTAATGGGGCAAGAGTTCTTTCAGCAGATGGGGGAACTGCCGAATGTGGCTGTGTGTAAAGCGCATAGGGATAAACTGAGGCCAATATTTGAATCTTGCCAGCATGACCTGGATATCTATAACCGTTTTGCCAGTGTTAATCCAAAGAAAAAAATGTCACTGGAAGGGCAACTATTATTACCGATGCCGTTGTGGTCAGCAGCATTAAAAACAGAGTTAGAAAGTATCAAAGCGAGAGTGGGTTATGGTTTGTTGATGGTAACGCTGGATGAGCTTTTTCTTCGGCTCAGTACGGCGTGCGACACCAAGCCATTAGAGCGTTTATCCCGCAGTCAGGTTATGGCATTAACCTTTGCATTAGCATCACTGCAAGTGGGTATTGAACCTGATGTCAGAGCAGATAACCGCACACCTGTTTTGCAAGATACTGTGGCACTGTTCCCTATTGAGTCAATGGTGGCTGAATCTGCCACCTTTGCCGCATACCGCGTGACCATGCTTGCGGTGGAGTTGGCTTGCGCAGCGGTGATGATCGATGGGCGTATCGGTGAGCCAGAATCTATGATATTGACCCGACATATTGATGCCTGGGGTTATCTTAGCCCCGGTCAGCGTATGCGGTTGAAAGCTTATCTCCAACCCGGTATCAGGAAAAATAATACCCTGCTGGCCCTGAAAAATAATCTTGAGCCGCTCTCACTGGAGAACCGTCGGGCCATTGCTCGCTTTTTGGCACATTTGATTCAGGTAGAGGGAACCATTACGCCACCAGAAGTGAAATTTCTTGAGCGGGTATATAAGCGTTTTGCCTTAGACAGCAAATTGGTTTATAGCGATCTTGATAGCCGTGCAACCCCGATGACACTGAGTCTGCCGTCTCAAGCCGCTGAAGTTATTAATGATACAGACCGTATTAATCTGTTAAAAAATGAAAGCCAGGAATTAGTGGTGTTGCTGGAGAGTCTGTTTGTTACTGAAAATACTGAGGTATCGACTCAGGAAGATATTAATCCACAATCAATAGCAGCAATTAGTGCTAATTTGCCCGATAGTATCGTGACTTTCTTGAAATTATTGATTTCCCGCGACTCTTGGGAAAGAGAAAAATTAGCAGATATCGCGTTAGATATGGAAATCAAAATTGACGACGCGCTGATTGAAATCAACCGCAAAGTATTATCGGCGTTTGATGCCCCCTTGGTAACCGGTGAAGAAGTTATCGCAATAAACCGTGATATATCGGCAGCACTATTAATATGATTAGCCAGGTATCGCCGCGGTGTAACTTGAGCTGAATGCTAATAATCGCTACCATAGCGCGCCTAATAATGTCAGAGAGATAGTCGTGATGAAATACCAATGGATACTGTTCGATGCGGATGAGACACTATTTCACTTTGATGCATATCAAGGGTTAAAGCTGATGTTTTCTCGCTTTAATGTGGATTTTTCCGTGCAGGATTTCGATTATTATCAATTGGTTAATAAACCGCTGTGGGTTGATTATCAAGATGGAAAAATATCCGCCAGCGAATTACAAAACACCCGTTTTGAGATGTGGGCAGAGAAACTGGGGGTGGCAGCTACCCGGTTGAACAGTGAGTTTTTAGTCGCCATGGCGGATATCTGTTCACTCCTACCGGGGGCCCGTGAGTTGGTTGATGCCTTGAGTGGTAAAGTGAATATGGGCATTATTACCAATGGTTTTACCGAGCTACAAACGATACGTTTGGAACGTACTGGTATGAAAAATGTCTTTTCTCCGCTGATCATTTCTGAACAAGTCGGGGTGGCCAAACCGGATGTGGCTATATTTGAGCATGCTTTCAATTTAATGAATAATCCGGCCAAAGAGCATATTCTAATGGTGGGCGATAATCTGCATTCTGATATTCAGGGTGGTATTAATGCAGGGATAGATACTTGCTGGCTTAATATGCACGGCAGTGTACCGGATGATAATATTGCGCCTCGTTACCAAGTCAGTTCGCTGGCAGAGTTACAGAAATTACTCTTGGCCTAATTAACCTCCTATCTGATTTTAAAAGGCTGTTAACGGTATATTATCGATAACAGCCGGTTATCTATGCTCGTATATTAGTTGCAAATCTTGACTATATTAATTCTGAAGGAAGGCCCGTAGCCACGGGGTGAGTGCAAGATTTTATTTTCAATAGATTTAAAGAGGAATTTTAAATATGACGTTACTTCGTAAGAATTATCCTCATCTTGCTAACCCTGCGGGGGCTTACGTTCATAGCGTGCAGCACAATGGATTGCTTTATATTTCAGGTATGACAGCGTTCGGTACCATTGCACAAGGGAGAAGTATGGCCGAACAAGCTACAGAGATTTTTCATCAAATCGCTAGTATTGTGCAGGCTGAAAATAGCAGTTTTGCTGATCTTATTAAGATAACGATTTTTGTGACGGACATTTCGCAGCTAAGTACCTTGCGTGATGTTATGTATAAATTTTATGGTGCAAACTTGCCAGCCAGTTCTTTGGTTGAAGTTAAAGGTTTATTCTCACCTGAGATAAATATTGAGATAGAAACGCTATTTGCTATTAATCCAGCCTAAAATTGAGCTAGCCCGCACAGCCGCCAGTAAGCGGAAGTGCGGGTTTACAACTAAGGTCTGCCATCTAACGTAATTCAATGCTAGTGACAACGTCACCGTTGATTGGCAATTAAGTCTTCTACTTGGTCAAAAATAGGCATTTCAGGCCCGAAGCGGCGCACCTGGAGCACATCTTCCAGTTTCTCCAACTGGCTTATCATTTGCAGTAATCGCTGATCATCCAAGACTTGCAGCCAAATGCGACTTTCGTCACCGCCAGCCAACGGCATACACAAAATTCCCTCGACGTTAAATGCGCGCCGGGCAAATAGCCCACAAATATGAGACATCACCCCGGGGTGGTTGCGTACTGTGAGTAACAGTGTCACCTGCGCAGATGTCGATAGGTTTGGTGCTGGTTGTCCTGCCATTTGTTGAGTCGTCATATTACTCCCCTCCAATCATATCGATATTTGCAGCACCCGGTGGCACCATCGGATACACTTTTTCATCTACATCAATCAGTGCGTGGATCAATACTGGGCCTGGGCGGTTTAAGGCTTCATGCAAGGCAGCATAAGGGTCGCTGGCTGTGTTGAGGTCACATGTGGAGAAACCAAACCCTTCTGCGATATGAATGAAGTTTGTGCGATACGGGTAATCGGCTGCAAAAATACGTTTACCAAAGAACAGTTCCTGTTGCTGATGGACTAAACCCAATGATTGGTTATTCATCAAAATAATCTTAACGTTCAGCTGCTCTTCAGCGGCGGTCGCCATTTCCTGAATATTCATCATCAGGCTACCATCACCAGAAAAACACACTACTTTTGCCTCTGGTTTCGCCAGTGCTGCACCAATGGCAGCGGGCAGACCAAATCCCATGGTGCCCAGTCCGCCAGACGTTAACCACTGTCGCGGGCGATGCAACGGATAAGCCTGCGCTACCCACATCTGGTGTTGTCCCACATCAGTGGTAATGATGGTGTCATCATCCAGTGCTTCGGCCGCTGCGCGAATCAAACCATAGTGGCACAGTGGGTTGGTGCTGTTGGGTTGATTGAACGGAAATTCGCGCTGCATATCACTGACGGTTGAGCGCCATTCGCTGCGTGAACGAGTTTCAACTAAAGGCAACAGGTGGGTTAATACCTGCTTAATGTCGGCATTCATCGCCAGGTGTGGTCGGCGGATTTTGCCTAATTCAGCTGGGTCAATATCAATATGAATGATGCTAGCATCAGGGCAGAATTGTTCTGCTTTTCCGATAGCACGATCATCAAATCTCGCCCCAAGTACGATCAATAAATCAGCTTGTTGCATGATCAGATTGGTTGAGCGTGCTGCATGCATTCCCAACATTCCCAAAGATAATGGGTGGTCAACGGGCATGGTACCCAGTGCCATTAATGTCATGGTAGTTGGCAGTCCAGCCTGTTCAGCCAGTTGTATTGCTTGTTGGTGTGCCTGCGAACTAACGATTCCTCCCCCCAGATAGAGCACAGGCCGTGCCGCACGGTTGATCATTTGAGCGGCGTGCGCGATAGCTTGTGGGTCTATTGGGCAAGGTTCATCGGCAACTCCTGGTAGCGGCAAACTCTCAAGCTCAATTTCTGCTGTTTGCACATCTTTGGGAATATCAATCCATACCGGACCGGGCCGCCCAGACTGGGCAATGCGAAATGCCGCCGGGATCACCCGGGGCAATTCGCTGATATCGCGAACCAAATAATTATGTTTGGTGATAGGTATCGATATGCCATAGGTATCAACCTCTTGAAAAGCATCGGTGCCAATCATTGAGGAGGAAACCTGACCTGTAATACACACGAGTGGAATAGAGTCGAGTTTGGCATCGGCAATTGCCGTGACCAGATTGGTTGCCCCAGGGCCGCTGGAGGCTAAGCAGACTGCGGTTTGGCCGGTGGCGCGGGCCATGCCTTGAGCCATAAAGCCAGCACCTTGTTCGTGTCGTGCCAGCACATGGCGAATAATACGGCTTTGCCCTAGAGCATCATACAACGGTAACGCTGCGCCGCCGGGAATGCCTGCGACCGTGGTAATACCTTGCTGCTCGAGCAAGCGAACTATTAGTTGGGCGCCTGTATAACGCATGGTTATATCCTTCATCAGGGCCGGCGGTTAACAGAGTGGGGCTAAAAAGAAACCCCGCTCGGCTGGCGCCGGCGGGGTTTGGGAATCTTTCTGGATTCGGTACCCGTTACGGCGCGCTGCCGACCACCACCACTAGCACGCGTACGACTACCACTGCGTTAACATACGCAGTATTTTGTAGACTGAAGGTGGCAGTGGAATAGTTCACGAGGTATCTCATCAATAAGTGTAATAAGCCTTAAAAGATAAACACGATTCGCCAAAAGGCACAAGCAATCAGAATGATAACAATGCAAAAATCTGAGGCGGATCACAACGTTACTGGTGTGGCTGGACGCGGTAGTTAAATATTTTTTTGTTTAATTATTTGAAAATTAAAGTAATTAATAGATGTTTGGTTAGCGATTTAGCAAGATAAGGTTTTTTATCATATAGCATGAGGTGTCAGCACTCAGATAGCCTATCAACACAGGCTAATCTGCTCTTGTTGATACCTTGTTTAAAATTTAAACATTAAAGTAAAACTCTTGGAGTGTATGGAATAGCCGCTTGATAAGGCATAGAAGGGACTTATGCATAAATCGTTATCTTTGGTTCTCATTGCTGTTATCGCAGGATGTGGTGCGAAACAACCCCCTCCCGAAACGGTCAGCATTGATAATTACACCGCAAATCGTATCACCAGTATTATAGAAGCTAAATTAGAAACAGCACCTTATAGCAATAAGGGTGATGCTATTGCGAATATATCTGCTGAGTTTTTAGGTACACCTTATGAGGCAAATGTACTCATTGGTTCGCTAACGCAACCGGAACAGTTAGTGGTCGATTTCCGTGGATTGGACTGCTTCACCTACCTGGATTATGTTGAAGCCTTGCGAAAATCAGGAAGCAAGGCGGAGTTTGTGCAGCAAGTTATCAGAACAAGATATGTTGATGCTGATGTCAGCTACTTGCACCGAAAACATTTCTTTACTGACTGGTCACAGCGATCCCCTTTAAACGCACAAGATGTTACTGCACAAATAAGTACTCATACCCACACTGTTCTCAAAAATCTGAATCAGAAAAAAGAGGGTGGCGAGTTTATCCCCGGGCTGAGTGCTATTGAGCGTAATATTGTTTATATTCCGGCTGAGTTTATTAATGATGCGGTAGTCGCGGAGTTAAAAAATGGGGATTATATCGGCATTTACACCCCTATTTTAGGTCTGGATGTCACCCATACAGGAATATTTATCAGGACAGCAAAAGGCGCGATGTTCCGTAATGCATCATCAATGAAAGGGAACAATAAAGTTGTCGACTCACCTTTCTTGGAATATGTGAAGAAAACCCCAGGCATTGTGGTACTTAGGGCATTGCCGGTCGGAGATAGTGATTTAGAACCAATGGGTTGAGTTCAGTATGGTGGTATCCGTTATTCCCCCGATTCAACGGAGAATAACGGATATATTACTGATGGTTTACGGCCTGAATTGCGGATTAATCAGCAAGAATATTGCCGCTAATTGTTCACGATTCTGCAAGTTTATTTCGCTGCTGGCAGAATAACCCTGGTTGTGAATAATCATTTCACCTAAGCCAACCAGCCAATCATAAATATAAAATGCAGTATTATTGGTTGGGGTCAATGCCAATTTGGTCAATCGCTGTGATGCCCCCAACGGCGATACTGATTTAGGTGGTTGGGCAAAAATCTTATTTCCCCGATTAATACGGCTATCAGGGCGCTGGTTTTCCTCTATTTGTAAGAAACCAAGCCAGGCAACAAAATCGCCCAATACCGTCAACGCACGCGATACCTGACGATCTGCTTTGGTTTCACGGTGCAGACCAACTTGCTCACTGTCTGCCAGTATCGTGATTAACTGCCCGGCGATATCCAGTCGGATACTGGCGGTAATCAGTTCTGCAACCAGCAATTCAATGGTGGGTTTGGCAATACCGAGCAGTTCAATCAATGGGCCGTTATCGGGCAGTTGTCGCAGGTGATTTATCCAATAACGCTGCACACTTGCGGCATAGGCTGTTTCATAATCATGGCTTATCGCAGGTGTTACCGTGGTTTGAAATGCCGCGGATTCGGGCTGATCACTGAATAAGTCGATATCGATACCGATACTAAAAGGTTCGCTATGGGTCGCTGGGGTGATCAATTCAGCCGCACGGTTTTGCTGTTGTAGATATAAACCGCGTAACTCATCACGAGAGGGCAGCAGTCGCTCTAATAACTCGCCGTGTAAGCCGGTTCGCGTTTGTAAGGCTTTGAGTAAGGTTTCAGCAATACGTTGTTTCTGTTGCAATTCGCTGTTTGCTGGCTGATACCAGCCTGCAAGCAGATTATCGGTCAATTCTCGTTGTAACTCATGAAGTTGTTCGGTTATCCGTTCTGTTTTGATATCACGACGGATCTCTTGGGTCAGATAAGTGACCATTCGTTCAACACCACGAGTGTCCAATGCCAGCATGGAGCCCCAGCTATCACCAGGATTACCCACATGACGTTGTACCGCTTCGTCATAATTTTTCGCACCAGCCAACTGTGGGTCCGCGGTAACCCGTTGATCAAAAGGTGTTAATGCCCAGATTAACCCAGGATTGCGACGGGAACGCACCTGCACATTTTCCCCCTGTGTTTGCTTAACCCAATAATCCAGTGCCTTACTGACAGTTTTGACTTCTGAGCGTTTACCCGCCGCATTACAGACTAATAGCAGGTTTATCTGCTGTTTATCCGTGTAGCGGTCAAGCAAATAGGCATTTTTAGCTTGAGATAGCAAAACGGCCTGCGGATAAGGAGGATGTTCAAGGTATTCTGGTGTATCGAATGGCTCAGTAAAATCAGGGAAATCTAGCAAGTCAATGGATTCAAATACATTTTTACGGGTAGATGTGGTCAGCGGGATATGTAACTCGGCAGCTAAAAAAGTTAGCTCAGCAAGTGACAACGTCACTAAATCAGTCGCATTGTCATCAACTAAAGGTATAACTTGAATGTGGCTATCCGCGGGTGTGTTCAGAGAATAGAGTGTCGCAACATTCATAACGCCATTGGCGGGCAGTAGGGTATCGTCCACTAATACGCTTAGTGGTGACAGTACTTGAGTCGCGCCGCCCAGATGTTGCAAAGTATAGGCAAAATGGCGGTAAGCATCGGTCAATGGCTGTAATTCTGTCCACAGTAATGAGAACAAAAGGGCACGATCATCAATGCTCAGATAAGGAGCCAGTTCAATGGCCACCGGCCAGAAATGAGTTTCCAGTTTTCTCTGGCGCGGGGCGTCATGACGAACCAGATAATCCCACAGCCCAATGACATCATCACTGCTGATACCTGCGTTGGCGATCGGTTGTCTGCGCATAACGAGCTGTTGCAGATGGTCAGTAATATGCTGTTCATCCAGCGAATGCTCTCGTCCATCCTGATGACGGGGGCCTTGAGGGTTATCCAGTAGAAAAGCACCCACAACTATTTTAGCAATATCCACTTCACTGAGAAGAGAAAGCCGTACCGGATGGCTTTCGGAATGACTAACGGCTTGCTGGCTAAAACGTGTTGCCAGCCCGCTGGCCTGATAGCCCGGTTTTATTTGTTGCCAAAAGTCGAGAGTTTTCCCGCCAAGGGTGGTTTCCAAGCGGCCATTTTCATCCGCCGCCAGCGCTGAAATAAGGTGCTGTTTCCCGGCAGATGACTGACCAAAAAAGCCAATGCTCATGCCGGTTAAGGATGTTTCCGTTAGTTGACGTGCTTTATTGCGATGGCGACGCAGTTTGATGGTGAGAAGATCGGCTTCAATATCCAATCGAATGGCGTGTTGGCGCACATTGTTAATCCAATTAATTGTTTGATCAATACCTTGTGTGACTTGCTCAAGCTGGTTATTGAGCTGTTGGGTGATTAATGATTTCATTTTCTAAATACACTCCCACTATCAATCCAATAATGGGTTGATCCTGAACCGTTGCTGGCTAATGTGTTGAGCTTGAGGCGCAGGTGGTGGGATGGCACACGGCTCCCATCTTGCAATACGGCATCCGCTATCTCAAAGCGCTCCTGACCATCGTCATTCTGCTTGTCGCCCTTTGCTAATCTCAGTCTGACATGCAATACGCTGTCACCCGCAACTTTGCGCGCCAGTTCCTGATCAACAATGGATAAGGTATAAAGCGGCGAGGCAGGCCAACGGTCATTATCGAGCTGGCGAAAGCCAAGACACAACGACCCTCTAACCTGAAAATGAGCGTCGGATGGCAAGGCAAAATTGCTGCTATCCAGATCGATATCGCGATAGTAGACATTCTCTTCTGTCAGTGCGTCGCTGCTGTCTAACATCCCGAGGTAGCGTATGGTTGAATAAGGTTGGAAATCACCGGCTTTAAAGTAAAAACCGGCCAGCCGTAAGTCCAGTGCCAGTAAACATAGCATTGCCCCCACTGCGGCAGTCGATTTTGGGTTATCAATGCGACCATGCTTGTTAAACGGATACCAATCGCTGGTGTGATATCCATCCAGCGAGAGAATACGATTGTTGGGCAGAGGTTGCAGATGGCGAAATAGTGCCTGAATGCCGGGGAAGCGTGAAGGGCGGCCAGTCAATAACAGCACATCACAAGAATAGAGTGATACCACTTCAGACAGTGAACGCAGGTTTTGCGTAATACTCATTCGGTTAGATAAAAACTCACCGTGCAACTTGCTTAGCTTTAATACTAACGGAACCTGCAAAATATCAAACCCGCCAGCATCTGTTGCTAGTTCACGCTGAACTTCGCTGTTAATGTAATCAAGGACTTTCTGCGTCGGTAATTGGGGCAATAGCTCGCCAAAATTAGCGTCTATTTCTGCACTGGCATCCAGGGGATCAAAGTTCTCGTAGGCTTCCAGAATAGCCCGGCCTGCGGGCATAAATATCTGCAATGTGGCTTGCTGACGCAGGGCTGATTGCCCATCCATGCGGCCATCATTGCCGAATAATTTATCCAGCAAGGCATCAGTATTGGTGACGCCAGCTTTCTTAAGGCGAGCTTGGAGGGCAGGTAGAAGATAGAGCTGAATAACATCCAGCAAAATATCATCACCGGCCACTTTAAACCCTTCACGGAATAACAGGCGCGGGCTGATTTTG
The DNA here is from genome assembly GCF_052217145.1 of Yersinia sp. 2541 StPb PI. Taxonomy (NCBI): domain Bacteria; kingdom Pseudomonadati; phylum Pseudomonadota; class Gammaproteobacteria; order Enterobacterales; family Yersiniaceae; genus Yersinia; species Yersinia sp. 2541 StPb PI. The sequence goes on from NZ_JAZGQB010000001.1 coordinate 2,241,395, forward strand.
ACATTATTGCCAATACCATCATCCAGCCAATATTGCGTAATTGCCAGGTCGGTGGTGCCACCGCCAATATCGATAGAGGCGATACGTAAGGTTTTCCCGGCAACATCCCCAGCTTCCGGCTGTTTATCGGGTCGTGCCATACTGGCAAAAAAGGCTGCGGTACGGCCACCGAAATTAACTTGAGTTTCGTTATACAGATAAACCATCTGACCGCAGGTCGCTTCATCCCATTCCATCTGTACATCTGGTACTGGAACCTGGCTTTTGGCGCGGCCTTGGGTGGATGCAAAGTTATCATCTGCCGGATGCCAACCCATAGATTTCCAAACTAAGGCAATGGCTTCATTCATCCGGCGGCGGAATATCTCGCGCTCCGGTTTTGGCATGGCGGACGGCAGCGTTAAGATAATGGCGCGTAATTGCCGTGGCGCATTGGCATGAGTCATTTTCAAACGTTGTGCCGCGCTGTTGATTTGCATCAGCGCTTGCGCCAATAGTTCCGACAACATAAATGTCATCAATGAACTACGGCTATAATGTGGTGAAAATACCGGGAGCCGTTCATCTACTGGCATCGTATAGAGCGGTTGGCCGTCATCATTGACCAGATTGGTCAGCGGCAACGCCGTCGCCAGCGGTTCATGTATTAGCGTGGTTTGGGTCTCGTTGAAGCGCCAGCCCGCAGTATAGGTCTCTTCATCCCACAGATAGCGGCGGGGGCTGGAAATGCCGGTAGACCCTTCGGTGCCTAAACGGTGTTGTGCCATACGGCTGGCTTCACGACCAACACGGGTAATCGCAGGCCAGATAAAGGCATCGTCACGGCCACTTTCCACCGAAAAATTCTGTTTGCCGAACTTCGCTTGCGCAAATTCAATCCGGCTTTCAAACAGTTCGTTATACAGATAGTGTGGCTCGCTTAAATCACGAATTTGTAATTCGTAAGTCTGTTTCAGGCCATTACTTTCATCGGCATGGTCTTCCACCAAAATGCCGCAGGTATGCGAGTTGCCGACATCGAGGATCAAATCAACATTAACGGTAGGTTCTTGTAAGGTGCTGGTGTGGATTTTTATTTCTGGCACACCAATTTGGCTGCCAAGTAACTCCAGCAAATTAAGATAGTGCGCCTGATATTCGAATTCGCGCAGCGACACACTGATATGCCTTTCGGTGCGTTCTTCCTGCTCTGATGCCTGTTGAACAAAAACTTCCCGCAACCAACCGTCAACCCAGGTTAAATCAAGGAATTCTGCCAATTCTTCATTGTGGTAGGCCAGGGCGAAACTTAATCCGGTTTTGACATCATTTTCATTAGGTGCCAAATACTCATTAGCATCACCTTCAGGATAGACTTTGGTATCAAATGCCATGGTGACACGTAAAGTATTGCCATCTTGATCTGGCGAATCTAGCACTAAAATCTGTACTCTGGCCCAGTTATCAGGCCCATTAACGAAGGTGCGCGGCGGATTAAAACGCAAGAAGGGCAGCGGCAACCAAATCTTGTTCAGCAGTTTTAGCGATTGTTCCAATGGAATACTAAATTCAGGTTTAACAATCTCTGGGGCTGAGCCGGGTACCATTAGCGAATATTTACCGTTATGTGGATGGTAATTCAGGCGTAATAGTGGGCCATTAGCGCTTTTGCGGACGAATTTATTTGGCAGCTCAGTATCTAATTGGGGCTTTAAAGCGAAGTCCAGAAACTGAATGCCGCTGTCCTGAATAAGCGTAATTTTCTGTTTTAAATCCGTGATCGTTGCCAGCATAATATTATTTAGTCTCACGCTTCATCGTCATTGGAAGGGTCGTATTGGCATCGTAACGGCCTTTGCAATCTGCAATCCCGCTCACGCCTTGTTTGCAGACGATCTCAGGCATTTGATATTTTGAACCATCACTGCACTGCGCCCTATAGCGGCTATTGATTACCAAATTGCCTGACTTCATTACACCAGCAGTGATATTTGCGCGGCAAGTCACGTTATCCCCGTGGGTGATTTTCACCGTACCTTTACCGTTTTTAATTTGATACTTCAGGCTGGGTGCTTTACCGGTTTGGGCGGTTTTAATATCCGGGCTGACACGCCAGTTTCCATTAAGGAATGTAGTCGATCCCACTTTGACGGCATCTGAAGGGAGTATCAGCGCACTTTTGCTCTCAACGGTGGTCGGCAATGCGACGGCGGTTGGTTCCGCGATAGCTGATGCAGGCACGACGGTGGCATTATTCAACGGCAGTTGTGATGCAATTGTGGGCTGGATAATTTGAGTAACAGGTGCAGTGGTTACCGGTGCAAGGTCTTTAACTGACAGGGTTCTATCTTCAGTGGCTGATTTATCTTCGAGGACAGTGGGCTTAACATCCGGGGCGGCAGCGGCATTTTCCGGCATTCCACCACTGAATTGCACTATCAAGGCGATGATTAGCGCCAACACCGGTAACATCCAGCTAAATCGTAGCCAACGTGTTGGTTTTTTTACTGCTTTTGATAGCGGGGTGACCTCTGCGACAGGCTCCGGCAGGGGGGGCAGCAACGTAGTTTCGGCCTGAGGTGCTAACTCAATGACAGCAGCGGCAGGCGGCGTGGGCATTGGGGCCGTAATGGTAGCGATAATAGGTTCAATCGACTCGTAAACTTCGGTGGTCTGGCGCAGACAATCGAGTGGGTCAGTGCGTGTTTTTTTATCCGGGCTGACAAATCCCCAAAAGGTCAGTACTGGCTTGCCTGCCACTAAATAAACGTGATTTTGATCGGGGAATTGCATTGTTTTGGCCAACAGTACGCCAAATAGCTGCTGTGCGGCGTTATCTGATTTTTGCGCCCGCTGACACAAGTCATTGGCACTTGCCAGACAGGCTGACAACTGCTTAACCGCTGCCTTGCGCTCAACACTGCTGGCTGCCAGCCATGAGGTCACTTTACCTTCAATGGGGGCATACCAATCTATGCGGTCGCCGCGTTCATTAAGTTGAGGTATGGCCAGACAGTCAGCAATATGTTGCTGTTTTTTAAGGCGTAATGCCTCTCTTATCTGCCGTGCAGAGGCATAAACCGGTTGCCCGTTTTCGCCTAACGCCAGAATGTCGTCCAAACTACCACTGCGTAAAAATGATTTTGCCACGCAAAAGAGACCTTTATAGTGTTGCCCAAGGCAGAAAATAATGTGTTATCTGCGACAACCTATACTTTAGTGTTGGTGAAGGGGAATCAAACGACGGAATAAGTGGCAAAATGTCCTCTTGTTTTCAATGAATGGAGGTTTTTGGTGTAACGCGTGTTTGGATATTTGACCTGTAACGGCAAAATGTTCATTACAGGGCACATTACGTCGATGGACAGTAAAACCGTGTTTTTTACTATGTTTCTGCGTCGGTTAATTGAGTAAGCTAAGCACCGCCTTTACGCGTATTGAAAGGAGATATCTTGAATCAATCACAAAATACCATTCACCTATCAGCCAGCGAAGCGATTGATAGGCTTGAGACGCTATACGAGTCAGCACTTGCGGCATTACGTGATGCTATTAGCGCTTTTATTCGCGATGGCGCTCTGCCGGATGTTGGTGAAAGGGCTAAGGGCTTGTTTTCATATCCACAGCTCAGTGTCAGTTGGGACGGAAGATTCCGCGACCACCAGCGTACCCGTGCTTATGGGCGTTTCTCCCGGACCGGGCAATACAGTACCACGGTTACTCGGCCGACATTGTTTCGGGACTATCTGACAGAGCAACTCACCTTGCTTGAAAGTGAGTACGGCGCGGTGTTTGAAGTGACACCGTCACAACAAGAAATGCCATATCCTTTTGTGATCGACGGTTCTGACCTCATTCTCGACCGGTCAATGACGGCGGGCCTTGCTCAGCACTTCCCAACCACGGATTTGGCAAAAATCGGTGATGGCATTACTGATGGTATTGATACTGCCACCGCTGATTTTCCCTTATCGCATTTCGATGCCTTGCGGACTGATTTTTCACTGGCGCGGCTAAAACATTACACCGGCACCCCCGCAGAACATATTCAGCCTTATATCCTTTTCACTAACTACAGCCGCTATGTTGATGAGTTTGTCAGTTGGGCTTGTGAGCAGATTCTCGACCCCGCCAGCCCTTATAAAGCCTTATCCTGTGCCGGTGGCAGCTACATAACGGCTGAAAATGCTGATCCTGAAAAGACCACCTCTGATCTGGCATGGAAAAAACATCAGATGCCGGCCTATCACTTAATTGCAGAAGGGGGGCATGGCATTACTTTGGTGAATATTGGCGTCGGCCCATCCAATGCCAAAACTATTTGTGATCATCTGGCGGTACTGCGGCCTCATGCATGGTTGATGATTGGGCACTGTGGTGGATTGCGTGAAAGTCAGGCCATCGGCGATTATGTGCTGGCTCATGCCTATCTGCGTGATGATCATGTGTTGGATGCGGTGTTGCCGCCAGATATCCCGATCCCAAGTATTGCTGAGGTACAGCGGGCATTGTACGACGCCACCAAAGCGGTGAGTGGCATGCCAGGCGTTGAAGTCAAACAGCGGTTGCGCACTGGGACGGTAGTCACTTCTGATGACCGTAACTGGGAGTTGCGTTTTTCTGCGTCAGCACTGCGTTTTAGCTTAAGCCGCGCAGTTGCCGTCGATATGGAAAGTGCCACCATTGCAGCTCAAGGTTATCGCTTCCGAGTGCCTTATGGCACATTGCTCTGTGTTTCAGATAAACCGTTACATGGCGAAATCAAGTTGCCGGGGCAAGCTAACCATTTCTATGAAGGTGCTATTTCTGAGCATTTGCAGATTGGTATTCGGGCAATAGATTTATTGCGCGCGGAGGGTGATCAACTGCATTCACGCAAACTGCGCACCTTTAACGAGCCGCCGTTCCGCTAATCTAATCGCGCCATAAACCGGCAAAGTATCAATCGATGTTTTGCCGGTTATGCTCGATGACCATCTTAATAAAATTGTCCCGCACCAAATCAGGAATAGTATTATTCCAAGCGATACCCACTTGCCAACTGAGGGTGTCACCGCTGAGCGCAATAATATTCATCGTCGGGGGCGCGATATGCACCACACTCTGCGGCAGTAATGCCACGCCGAGACCGGCAATCACCAGTGCGAGTATGGTCTGGATATCCTCAACTTCTTGCATCGCTGGCACGTAGAGTTGATTTGACTGTAAGAACAGGTCAATTTGTGCATTTAGCCCGCGCCCACGCTCGGTATATAAACGCAGTAACGGCAGATGTTTTAACCATTCGTCGAGTGTTAGTGCCTTATCTTGCGGGGTTACCAGCACCAGGCGATCGTCAAATAAGGGATGATAATGTAACGGCGCCTTGGGCGGCACTCGAACAAATCCTATTTGCAGTTCACCGTGAGTTAATAATGCATATTGCTGTGCCGAGGGGATATCCTCCAACGTAATGGCAATGCCAGGGAACTGCTCTCTGAATTTGGCGATACAGTGCGGAGCAGTATAGAAAGTCGACAATCCAAAACCTATCGATATAAACCCTTCAATGCCCTTGGCCACTCTGGCGGCATGTTGTAGAAAAAAATTAGACTGATTAATCACTTTCTCCGCCTCTGCCAGCAACTGTTGGCCGCCAGGGGTCAGTAGCGCACCATGACGCCCGCGTGAGAACAGATGAAGATTTAGCATCGATTCCAATAAGTTAATCTGCTTAGACAGGGCCGGTTGCGTGATACAAAGCGCCTGTGCAGCTTCATTGTAATTGCTTTTCTGTGCCAGCATAACAAAGGCTTTTAGCAACTTAATATTCACTGTTTCATTCCAATTGGTAATCGATAAAGGAAAATCATTCATTATAAAGTTATCAATACGGCTGCTGTAATGCCAATGATAAAAATCAGCGGTAGATGCCCTAGGAGGATAATGTGACTGAATTACCATTGATAACAGCAGCAACAGTGCAGTTCCAGCATCAGGCCAATAACAAACAATATAATCTGTTGGTTATTGAGAAGTTTATCGAGCAGGCAGCCCTGCAAAACATCAAAATATTAGCCTTTCCAGAGATGTGTATCACTGGATACTGGCATGTCCCTAAGTTGACTGCGGTGCAAGTCAATGCACTGGCGGAATCGATAGGAAACAGTCCATCAATCGCCTTGGTTCGTGCGTTAGCAGTTAAATATCAAATGCTTATTGGTGTGGGTCTGATTGAGCGGGCAGATGACGGGCGACTCTATAACGCCTATGTTGCTTGCATGCCTGATGGCACCTGGCACACTCATCGCAAATTGCATGCTTTTGAGCATCCAACCATTAGCAGCGGCGATTCTTACACCGTGTTTGACACCCCTTGGGGGGTCAAAGTGGGCATACTTATCTGCTGGGATAACAATTTGGTGGAGAATGTTCGCGCTACCACCTTACTGGGCGCGGATATATTATTGGCACCACACCAAACCGGTGGAACTCACTCCCGTAGCCCTTATGGCATGAAGCCCATTCCACTCGAACTGTGGCAACAGCGTGTTGAACGAAAAGAAGAAATAACCGCGGCAATTCGTGGCATCAATGGCCGGGAATGGCTGATGCGCTGGTTACCAGCCCGGGCACATGATAATGGTTTATTTATTCTGTTCAGTAATGGTATTGGGGCCGATGATGATGAAGTGCGCACCGGTAATGCGATGATACTGGACCCGTATGGTCGCATCATCAATGAAACCTGGGAGGCCGCCGACATGATGGTGTGCGCTGAGCTGGATCTCTCCTTGATCCCACTCAGTACTGGACGGCGCTGGATCTATGGTCGTCGCCCTGAGTTATATACCATTTTGACTGAGCGGCAAGGTTATGAACGGGATGCTATTTCAGCACGTTTTTCCGAGGATGCTCCAGTCCTGAAAAACAGATAGCTGACAGCCAATTTTACAGTCAATACTGGTAAGGCAGGGACTGAAAACACCTGCCTGTATTACCGGCGAATGCCGGTGCCAATGCTGATACTCGATACTCCGCCCGAACCCCCACTCACGCCGACATGACCGGTATTTGCACAGGCAATCAGCAATAGTGTAATCATCATCATGATTAACTTTTTCATTCGGTTTCCTTAGGTTCGCTAGCACGCTACGCGCGCAGAGACAGGAAGGGTAGCTTGCCTGTCTCGGATACTGCCCGATAAGTTATATCAAATAGTATATAGCTAAAGCGGGTTGTCTATGGTTTTCATCTGACAACTGAATAGGTCGCAGAGGGAGTCATATACAGCGTAAATGTATGGCAGTGATAGCTGATTCAACCTGATTGGTAACAGTATCTGTTTAATAATCAGATCAACACTTTTGCAACACTCAATCAAGAGACTCGCCTATGCACTTTACTCAAGCCATTGCCAGACTGCCGGCGGCTACCTGTGGTAGCGGCCAGACCACGTCCCAATTGGGCGCCCCAGATATTGCTGTGACGGGTCACCAATTTTTGGCCTACGTTGATACCTTGCTCCGTCTTGGCCTGAAAGTGACTATTTTACCGGCAGCACCGGCATTCCCTGATGCGCACTTTGTTGAGGATACTGCCGTCGTCATGCCGGAACTGGCGGTGATAACCCACCCTGGGGCACCCAGCCGCCAAGGCGAAGTGGCGACTATCGAGCCGCTATTTACCGACCGCCCGGTCTTTCGAATGAGCGAGCAAGGCCATCTTGATGGGGGTGATGTGCTGTTGGTGGATAAACAATTTTTTATCGGCCTGACTTCACGCACTGATGAAGTCGGGATCAGCGAGTTTACCGCCGCGGTCGCGCGCTATGGCTATCGGGTAACGCCAATAGCAGTGAGTGCGGGGTTACACCTGAAGTCGATTGTTAACTATGTTGGGCGTAACACCTTGTTGCTGACCGAGGATTATCAGTACCATCCTGCGTTTTCTCGGTTTAATACCATTGTTATTCCTGAAGATGAGTCTTACGCCGGTAATACTTTGTGGATCAATGATACGTTGATTACACCGCAAGGGTATCCTTACACGTTGGCGCAAATTGAAAAGCTGGGAATGCCAATTATTCTACTTGATACCAGTGAATTTAAAAAAATGGATGGCGGCTTGACCTGCCTCTCGCTTCGTTTCTAATCTTTGCGGTTTCTATTACTTGCCAACATTGGGATCTTAACCATGAAAAAGACATTAGCTGCAATATTGACCGGCCTGATACTTTCCGCGCCCGTGGCGGCTCAGACCATTGACACTATTAGCTTTGGTGTAGACGGGGGTTATCCACCTTTTGATGTTCTTTCTCCCAGTGGCGAGATCACCGGCTTTGATATCGATATCGCGAATGCCTTGTGTGAAAACCTGCATGCGAAGTGTGTATTCGTTAAACAACCGTTTGAAAGCATGATCGCGGCACTTAATGCCCGTAAGTTCGATGCAATTATTGCGTCGCTGACCATTACTGAAGAGCGCAAAAAAGAAGTGGATTTCACGGATCGATACTATCGCAGTGCCGCACAATTGGTGGCGCGCAAAGGCAGTCCGCTGTTACCGGACACCGCCAGCTTGAAAGGCAAAACCGTGGGTGTGCAAACCGGCTCAATCCATGAGACCTATGCGAAAAAACACTGGGGTGGACAAGGGGTGAAAATCGTCTCTTATGCTAATCAGGACAATGTCTATCTGGATCTGCTGTCTGGGCGCATCAACGCCTCGCTACAAGATAACATTCAGGCTGCCAGTAGCTTTATTGATACCCCGCGTGGGCAGAAATTTGCTTTTGCCGGGCCAGTTATCCAAGACGAAACTATCTCATCTGATGTGGGTATCGCCGTCGGTAAAGATAATCCAGCGTTACGCGATGCATTGAATGGAGCAATTAAGGCGATCCGTGCTGACGGTACTTATGACGCCATTCAGAAAAAATATTTCAGTTTCGATATTTACGGCAACTGAGTGCTCCACCATTTTTTGTGATGTAAACCCGCCGGGCCGATGACTAACGCGCCCGGCACCGGTTTTTCAGCGACAGGGGGCCAATAATGGTAGCCGAATATTTGCCTTTACTGGCACAGGGGGCGGGGTTGTCACTGTGTGTGATGCTGCTGTCACTCGCGGTGGCACTGGTACTTGGGTTGATCAATGCGGTTATCAAACTGTTTGGTCCGCGCTGGTTGCGCTGGATATCAACCGGATACACCACGTTGGTGCGAGGGATTCCTGAACTGGTGATTATGTTGCTGCTATTTTTCGGTGGCGAAATGCTGGTGAATGGGTTCCTCAGTTTATTGGGCGTGGGGCCGGTTCGCTTCAACACTTTTATCTCTGGCGTGTTGGCCATTGGTATTGTATTCGGCGCTTACTACACTGAAACCTTCCGGGGCGCATTTCAAACCGTTGATCGTGGTCAGTTGGAGGCCGCAATAGCTTACGGTATGAGTCCTGCTCAGGTATTCCGGCGCATTATGTTGCCACAGATGCTCAGTTTTGCCATTCCGGGGATCAATAACAACTGGCTTGGTTTAATGAAAGCGTCGGCGTTGATATCCATTCTGGGGTTGGAAGATATGGTGTGGCTGGCTGAACAGGCAGGGCGGGCGACACAAAAACCGTTCTTGTTTTACTTCCTGGTGGCGATGATTTACATGGTCATCACCGCGCTTTCTAGTTGGGGATTCAGTCTGCTTTCACGGCGCTATGCGCTGTCAACCTCTAGTGCAGCGAGGCAAGGATGAATCTGCAAACCATGCTGGAGGCTGCACCGACATTTTTGTATAGCGACGGGTCGGATGTTACCGGGTTGGCCATGACCGCTAAGCTGTTTTTACTGTCCGTGGTGCCGGGTTTATTGTTGGCACTACTGATGGCAGTTGGGCAAGCTTTTGGCCCACGGCCGCTCTCTTGGTTCATCCGCAGCGTAACTTATTTTTTCCGTAGCACGCCGCTCTATCTGCAATTAATGCTGATCTACTACGGTTTGTCACAGTTTGACATCGTGCAGTTGGGTTGGCAGGACGACCAACCGTTCTGGCTGCTGTTCCGTGATGCCACTTTCTGTGCCACGCTCGCGCTGGTGCTGAATACCAGTGCTTATGTGGCAGAATTATTGGCGGGAATGATGGTGACGTTTCCACGTCAGGAGTGGGTGGCTGGCGAAGCTTTTGGCATGAGCCAGTGGCAGATTATTCGCCGGTTGGTACTGCCCGCAACATTGCGGCGCGGTATCCCAGCGCTGAATAACGAGATGGTATTCCTGCTACACGCCACCTCGCTTGCCAGTACCGTAACGCTATTGGATATTACCGGCGTGGCGCGCTCGTTCTATGCGGCAACCTATTCCCCGTTCATCCCGTTCCTGATGGCGGCGGCGCTCTATCTGTTATGCACTTTTATGCTGATTTACCTATTTTCACGTGCAGAACGGCGCTGGCTGGCTTTTGCCCGTCACGATTAAGTATTCCGTGCGGGCACTGCGGATTTAAGTGCGTTTGATGGTTTGTAATTCCGTCAGGGTGACAATTTTATCGACCCGGAATTTTTTACTGGTCAGCCAACTATCAGCCAGTAACCGGTAGTGTTCCATGTTACGACAGCCAATGCGCACCAGGAAGTCGAAGCTGCCACCGACCAACCAACAGTCCAGCACCTCCGGCGTTTTGCATACTTCCTGTTCGAATGCCGCCTGCGAGTGCCCATGGTCGGCCAGTGCAATTTGTGCTTGTATAACAAAAGCATGCGCAGGTTCCGGCAACTCAATAATCGCGCTGTAACCGCGGATAATACCGGCACGCTCCAGTAGCCGTACGCGCTCCAGACAAGGGCGAGCGGTAAGGTTTACCTGTTCAGAGAGCTTTTGATAAGAGATGCGACCATCCTGGCTCAGTATTTCAAGGATTTTTTTGTCAATTCGGTCAAGCCGGGCTTTCTTTTCCACAGATAGGACGTCCAATGAAAATCAATAATCATAAGTTACCTGAACATGCCCTGGGTGGGCAGCGTCAATTAACCAGCTTTCATTTCGGCCAGCAAGGTTTTGGTGAGAAAATCTATCTACAAGCTGGCCTGCATGCTGATGAACTGCCCGGCATGCTGGTATTACATTATCTTAAAAGATTACTGAGTCAGGCGGAACGGCGCGGTGAAATTCAGAGCGAAATAATTATTGTGCCGCTTGCCAACCCGGTAGGTATTGCGCAAGTGCTCCTTAATAGTGGTATCGGCCGTTTTGATCTGGGCAGTGGCCGCAATTTCAACCGTGACTTCCCTGATCTGGCGCAAGGGGTACAAACGCGGCTGGCATCGCGGCCGCTCACTGATAGTGTTGGTATACAGCAACAAGTGCGAGTTGCCATGGTTGAGGCATTGCAGGATTTGCCTGCCAGCAGTGAAGTTGCAGCGCTGCGCCAACACTTATTAAGACTGGCTTGTGATGCGGACCTGGTGCTGGATCTGCATTGTGATGATCACGCTATTTTGCACATGTACGCTGATCCTGCCTGGCGTGAACCCGCCGAAACCTTGGCACGGTTCTTAGATATTGGCACCGTATTACTGTCGCAAGATAGCGGTGGTGGATCCTTTGATGAGGCTTGCGGCTTGCCATGGCACCGGTTAGCGGCGCACTATCCGGCGTTAAAGCTTGAACCGGGCTGCATGGCGGTGACGCTAGAATTACGGGGTCAACAGGATGTTAGCCACGCGTTGGCCAGTGCTGATGCCGAGCGTCTTTATCACTATTTGCAGTACCGTGGCGCAGTCAAAGGGCAATCTTTGGTTATTCCGCAGCGGGAAGTCACCCTGTTGCCGTTTACGGCGGGTGAGATAGTGACAGCACCTGCCAGTGGCATTCTGCTGTTATTACGCCAGCCGGGTGAATGGGTTGGGAAAGATGAAGTGGTAGCTGAAATTATTGATCCGCTCACCGATACGGTAAAAGCGGTTCGCGCTCAGGCTGGCGGCATTATCTACGCCAGTCGGCGGGCACCTTTTGTCACGTTGGGGGCAGAAGTGATGAAAATTGCAGGCAAAACCCCCTACGCAGGTGGCGGGGGGTTAGCGTTGTGATGTTATAGCGCAGCACGATTAATGTTACACACTCAGTTCACGTAACAGGGGGAAAGCCTGTTGGGTCTGTTGTTCGCTGACGACGAACGCGCGTAATTGCTGTGAGTTATCAGTGCCACGCGCCACTATCCCCTGCGCTGTCAGGCATATTTCCCAGTGGAGATCCTCGCGGTTGGTTTCGCCAGCGAAATAGAGCGGTAGATCAGGTGTTTTGACTTTAACTAACATCGGCGGCAGGGTGAGACACGCGGCTCCCCCTAGAATATTTTTTGCCAGTGTCATGGCTCCCACTAATATGGGCTGCAAAAATGGCAGTACTTTCCCCTCGACCTCGGCACAATCACCCACGGCAAAGATATCTGGATCAACCGTTTGCAACTGATTATTGACCTTAATACCACGCCCAATATCGAGACCTGCGGCAGCGGCGAGGGCAGTTTCCGGCATTAAACCAATCGCGGCAATAACAGCATCAACGGTATACGTTTGACCCGCGCGAAGTTCTACTCGCAAGCCGTTGGTGACTTTTGTCACACTGAGCAATTCATTATTAAACACCAAAGTAACACCACTTTGGCTGAGGCGCTGTTGTAAGCGGCTACTGATCTCCACTGGTATCACAGAGGCTAGCAAACTGTGTGCCTTATCCACCAGAATCACCTGCTTACCAGAACGCTGTAGGTCCATTGCCAACTCCGTCCCGATTAACCCGCCGCCCAGCACTAAAACACGCGATGCTTTTTGCAACCTATCTTGATGTTGCCGGTATTCATTTTGGCTATTAAATGTAACGATCATCTCGCTACCGGGCACGGTCGGAACCAGTGCAGACGCCCCGGTAGCCAGCACTAATTTATGGTAATTAAATCCCCGATCACCACAAAAAACGCGTTTAGTGTGCCGCTCAATGGCGGTGACCAACATCGCTGTATGCAAAGTAAGATTATTTTCTTCTGCAAACTTCTCGGCCGACAACCGGGTGAGATCGTCAGCGCTCTGCTGAAGACTAAATACATGACTTAAATCAGGTTTATTATAATCCACGCCACTGTCAGCGGCGATCATCTGGATTGGCACTTGTGGGTTAAGTTTACGGATGTTTTTAACCACTTGGCGGGCGGCAAAACCTGAACCCACAATAATAATGTTATCTGTCATAACATGCTCCATTACAGTGGATCGAACACAGATTTGCCCAAGCCACACTCTGGGCAGAGGAAGAAATCGGGGACATTTTCCCAACAGGTTCCTGGCTTAACCTCTTGAAGAGGCTCACCCAGTGCTGGGTCATATATCCACTGGCAAACACTGCATTGCATTGAAATACCCAGATTCTGTTTCTCGGCGCGGACCTTTTCTTGAGTGAGGGCGATAACGTCGTCAACCTCAGATAAATGGAGGGTCTCCAATGGATGAAGTGCCCATTCACGGGCAATTTTACGCCCATGTTCACGGCACTCTGCTAAAGCATCAGTATCAGGCCGCCATTTCATTTTTAAGGAGAGGGAGATATCAAACCCGGCATCCATCAGGCGAGTTTGAATGCGGTCAACCGCACCGCCAGTCCAGCCAAAGCTGCCAAATGCCGCAGCTTTTTTGTTACGGAAACGTAATCCGGCCAGTTCTTCGAGCATCCCGGCGATTTTTGGCATCATGACGTTGTTCATGGTGGAAGAACCCACTAAAACGCCTTTAGAACGGAAGACCTGGGTGAGGATTTCATTTTTGTCATGGCGGGCAATGTTGTAGATCTTCACTGCCACACCGGGGTCGGTATCGTGAATACCCTGAGCAATAGCATCGGCCATCATGCGGGTATTATTTGACATGGTGTCATAGAAAATGGTTATCCGGTCTTCCTGATAATCTGCCGCCCAAGCCAGATATTGCGTGACAATTTGGGTTGGATTATCGCGCCATACCACGCCATGGGAGGTGGCAATCATTGATACTGGCAGATTGAAACCAAGAATTTCATTGATTTTTGGTGTTACCAAGCGGCTGAAAGGGGTCAAAATGTTGGCATAATAGCGAGCGCACTGTTCATAAAGTTCGGTCTGATCGACCTCGTCATTAAACAGATGCTCATCACAGTAGTGCTGACCGAAAGCATCATTACTGAACAACACGGCATCACCCGTGATGTAAGTCATCATGCTGTCAGGCCAGTGCAGCATCGGTGTTTCAACAAAGATCAATTGCTTACCGTTGCCGATATCTAAGGTATCGCCTGTTTTAACTGTAATGAAATTCCATTCAGGATGATGATGATGTCCGTTGATTGAGTCGATAGCATTGGCGGTGCAATAAATCGGAGTGTTGGGGATACGCGCCATTAACTCGGTTAATGCGCCGGCATGGTCTTCTTCTGCATGATTGATAACAATATAGTCGAGCGCATTTAAGTCGATCTCCCGTGCTAAATTGGCAACAAAATCTCGATCAAATTTCTGATCAACTGTATCGATCAGAATGTTCTTTTCTTCGCAGATTAAATAGCTGTTGTAACTGGTCCCTTTCAGGGTTTTGTACTCAGTACCATGGAAATCACGCACTTCCCAATCACGTTGCCCAACCCATTTGATATTATTCTTAACTTGAATCGCCATGAACCGTTCCTCAACTAAAATAAATGATTTACCTCACCTTAGAGAGCAAATAGCGTGCCATGATTTATAGTATTGATTTTAATCATATAAAAATTAAAGTTAGTCATTATGACATTGATGTGTCATTGTCATAATGACTAACACTATGTCGGAATGACAAAATATGAGTTTATCCATTCAGTCACTGGCCAAAATAGCCATTGAGCTACAGGGCGGCTTATCAGGGCAAGATCGTTTTCAGACGTTAGTCAGTAGCTTGCGGCAATTACTGCAATGCGATGCCTCGGCACTTTTACGTTATGAACATCAATTGTTCCGCCCCTTGGCCATTGATGGTTTATCGCCTGATGTGTTGGGGCGGCGTTTTTCGTTGTCATCCCATCCGCGATTAGAGGCCATTGCCCGGGCAGGGAATGTGGTCCGTTTCCCGACTGACAGCCATCTGCCTGATCCCTATGACGGCCTGATCCCGGGCCATGATGAGCTAAAAGTCCATGCCTGTATTGGTCTGCCCTTGTTTGCTGATCAAACACTTATTGGTGCATTAACTTTCGACAGTATGAACCCGCTGCAATTTGATGGATTCAGTGATGAAGAGCTTAAACTGATAGGCGTATTAGCGGCCTCGGCATTGAATAATGCACTTTTAGTCGATGTGTTGGAGAAGCAAGCGCTCCCTACGGTTAGTTCATTAAGCATCCAAAAACAAGCCACACCAAGCTCGGAAGACGAGATGATTGGCCTGTCACCGTTGATACTGCAACTAAAACATGAGATAGGGGTGGTAGCAGGTTCAGAACTGAATGTGCTAATCACCGGAGAGACGGGGGTAGGTAAAGAGTTGGTTGCTCAGGCAATTCATCATTTATCACCCAGAGCTGCGAAGGCATTAATCTATTTAAACTGTGCCGCCTTGCCCGAGAATGTGGCGGAGAGCGAATTATTTGGCCATGTGAAGGGGGCTTTCACCGGTGCAATACATGACCGAACCGGTAAGTTCGAAATTGCCGACAATGGCACACTATTTCTTGATGAGATAGGCGAGCTTTCTTTGGTACTTCAGGCCAAATTACTCCGTGTTATTCAGTACGGCGACTTACAGCGCGTCGGTGACGACAGTACCAAGCGGGTGAATGTGCGTATTATTGCTGCTACCAATTGTGATCTTAAACAAGCAGTTATCGAAGGGCACTTTCGCGTTGATCTGTTTCACCGTTTGAGTGTATTCCCGTTACATGTTCCACCGTTACGGGAACGGAAAGGGGATATTGTCCTGTTAGCAGGATTTTTTGTGGAGCGGATAAGAAAGAAACTGGGGCTTCAGCAGTTGGGCATCCCGGCAACCACACTAACCTTGCTAGAGAATTACAGTTGGCCCGGAAATGTGCGTGAATTGGAACATGCTATTTATCGTGCTGCGGTATTAGCGCGTGCCTCACAACCGGCGACAGAATCTGCGCAACTGCATGCTGACTTATTTAATATTACAGTCACCACTATACCGGGTATTTCACCGATATCAGTCAGTGAGGACCAAGGTAGCGCGCCTGTAGACCTGCAAGCGGCGACCCGTGATTTTCAGCGGCAGGTTATCATGCAGGTTCTTCAGGAGCATGGGATGAATTGGTCGGCATCTGCTCGTGCGCTAAACCTTGACGCAGGCAACCTCCATCGTCTTGCCAAACGGCTCGGCATAAAACGATAGGAGGCCGCCGTCACCAACAGTCCATTTTATCCAACGGTTAGTGACGTGCCTGGGTAAATGAGCATTAACCGGATAAGGAATCAGGATTTTCGGCAATGAAACGTTCGGCATCCTCAACCATCGAAGAGGTGCCGACAAAGAAGGGGACTCGTTGATGTAATTGCTCTGGTGGAATATCCAGAATACGATTTTTCCCCTTTTGTGATTATGCATCTTCAAATATGACAATTCCCTCTTCCTCAGAAGCGATACCTGCCACTTCCCCACGAGCGTTTTCATGATACGGTCCCTGAATCTACAGTAGCCATCAGTCCTCTGATGTCAGTTCGGTCAATTTTTCTGTCGGTTTCTTTTGACCAAGCGGGTTATTACCCCAACATTGTTCATATTTCCAACCCGTCAGTTCTTCAATCGTTGCGCGGGGGCCAGCAGCAATGTCAGCTATCGCACCACCGGCCTTAATCCGGGCAATCTCTGCCAACAGAACCATATGACTCTTTCTGTCGAGTTTCATCTGTGTGGTATAAAAAATTGCCACTAATGCCAGCGCGGTTACGCCGATGGCAAAGACGCCAACAATCGCCTGAACCGCGGTTTCTGGCTGCACCGACTGACCAGAGACAAAGCCAAATCTGCTGAGTGTCCAGCCCATCGCAAACACAATAACCGAACGAACCATTTTGCCAGCGAATGTCATTGCACCCGCATATAGACCCTCACGCCGACGCCCCGTGAGAACTTCATCTACATCAGCGAGGAAGGTATAAACGGTCCAGGGAATATAATAAATACCGCCGGTACTCAGACCAAAAACAACGGTGATTGCGAATAATACAATGACAGTGGTCGTGTCAGACCAACCGGTAAAATAGAGCGCGGCATAGGCAAAAACACTGACAATCACCACCTGCAATGCAATACGGAAAGGACGGGCAAAGCCCATTTTCACACAGATGCCGATAAAGAATGCGGTCGAGATCAGTTGCATAATCGAACTGAAGCTATTGAGTTGCGACACCAGAACAGCACTTTGGCGTAAACCGAAAATGATAAAGTAGGTGAATGAGGAAGCGAATAACCACTCGGCACCAAATCCAAATAGATACATCCCTAAATGTTTACGGAAAATACGGAGCCGAAATGTTGACGCCATATCAATACACATTTTTTTCAGCGCCTGAAACAAACTACTGGTGGTCTCTTTGACCACTTCACTGGCCGGGCGCTCCCAAGAAGAAACGTACAGGAAGATCATGGCACAACACATGATAGCTCCATATGCGATGCCGGTATAAAGGAAGGGGGCCGGAGAATCCTTGCCATAGAGCGCAATAAATTGCCCTGGAATAAAGGCCGCCATAAAGTTGGCAACTTTTCCGAATATCGCTTTTGATCCCGTCAACTTGGAGCGCTTAGCAAAATCGGTTGTCATCTCTGTGGCTAGCGTTTCGTATGGCACCATGATCGAGGTGTAGATCAATTCAAACATGGCATAGGTTATCAAGTAGTACCAAAAGCCAAAACCACTCACCCAAAGTAGGGGATAGAACAAGACCAGCGGAATACCGATGAGGATAAAGAAGCGACGACGTCCAAACATGCGGCCAAGGCGGGTGTTATAAAAGTTATCGGTGATGTAGCCCATGATAGGGTTACTGATGGCATCAAGAATGCTGGCTAGAGAGAATATGGCGGCAGCCTCAACGACAGAAAGCCCACAAAACGTGGTATAGAAATACATAAGCCACGCGCCACTGATCGCCAATGCACCACTGCCCAACAGGTTTGCACTGCCGTATGCAACCGTGTGCCTGATGGTTATTTTCTTTTCCATTTGCATCCCTTCATTTAAATGAAACAATGTTTCATATTTATCAATCTTGCGTTTCTTTATAATCCTCTTGCTGTGTTTAAAATGAGATCACGATCACGATCTGGTGGGTTGTATGAAAAAAAACGCATTTTTTATGAATAAATATCTATATCTGAATCTCGCTAGAAGAGTTTCTGTGGCTTGCGGGCGGGGAAGGTGTCGCTCAATAATCATGAGCATTATGCAGAGTTACTATTTTTGTGACTCAAATCACAAAAATATTGAAATGCCGTTTTAAAAATAGTAAACTTTGTTTAGTGATGCAGATCACACAAATAAATCTCAACGCTCTCAGAGGAACAGCCAATGAAACACTTAAATGACATCAGTAAATTGTTTGAAAAACTGGGCGATGCTTACGATGATTTCTGCCAGCGTATTGGCTCTATTGTTTCTCCATTTTGATGGGGTACAGTAGCTGTAGTCACTCGAGTTAGAAAAAGGCGTAAACAGAGTTTATCGCCTTTTTCTAGTCGAATTGACTTTATCACTTATGAGCTATAAGTGATCGAAATCTGATGCGTCGTGGCGCTCAGGCAACTGCTCATTTGGTTCTCCCCAGGTCCGATTGACGATACGCCCCCGTTGCACGGCTGGTCGTTTCGCAATATTCTCCGTCCAACGTATCAAGTGGGTATAGGATTTAACATCCAGGAATTCCCCGGCTTCATATTGCAAGCCTAAAACCAAATTGCCATACCACGGCCAGATGGCGATATCGGCAATCGAATATTCATCCCCTGCAATATACTCATGTGTTTTGAGCTGAGTATTGAGCAAATCAAGCTGGCGTTTAGCTTCCATGGTAAAACGGTCAATTGCGTATTCAATTTTTACCGGTGCGTAATGATAAAAATGACCAAAACCCCCGCCTAAATAAGGTGCCGCGCCCTGTAGCCAGAATAACCAGTTCAGTGCTTCCGTTCTCTGTGCGTGATCTTTTGGCAGGAAATGGCCGAACTTATCCGCCAGATAAAGCAAAATAGCACCGGACTCAAAAACTCTCACCGGAGTCGGCGTTGAGTGATCCATCAGCGCGGGGATTTTTGAATTAGGATTCACTGCGACAAAACCACTTGAGAACTGGTCGCCTTCACTTATTCGAATCAAGTGGGCATCGTACTCTGCGCCTTTCTCGCCCAGCGCCAATAACTCCTCCAGCAGAATAGTGACCTTCTGGCCGTTGGGTGTCGCCATGGAGTAAAGCTGTAACGGATGTTTGCCAACAGGCAGGACCGCTTCATGACGTGCACCTGCCGTTGGGCGGTTGATTTTGGACCATACACCGCCACTCTCGTTATTTTCCGTCCAGACCTTTGGAGGCTGGTATTCGTTATCTTTCATCATTGATTACCTTATTTCAGAATGAATACGAACTTAATAATACGCATAGTGATTATGCATCAATAATAAAAGATAACAGGGATAATATTTGTTGTTAAGCGGCAGGCATGGACCGGGCACAGTTGGCAGTAGGCCAAAAGAGCATTACCAGTAAGCATGAGGTCACTCAAATTTCATACAGTACCTTTGATGCTTCTTCAACTTGCCGCTCCAGCAGTTTTAGCGTTTTTGATAATACGTTTTCTTGTTCTTTGAACCAGTTATCTTTATCGGACAAAGAGGTGACAAGCTGCCAAGAGTCTTCATCCTCTAATGCTTCCAGTTCACGCAACATCACGTCAATTTGATCTCTGACCTGCTTAATTTTTCTGCGCAGCCGTTCAAGATCGTCAATACAATCACTTGCCATTAGCGGTTCAAACCCACGTTTTAAACTCTCGAGTAACGCGTTAATTGCGGGGAAATCTCCCCGTTGGCGGGCTTGATTGAGCTGGACCATCAGTTGATGTGCTTTCTCTTTAAACTCATCGGCGACTAAATCTGGATGGCAGAGTCGACTGGCTTGCCGCCACAGGCGTTTTAGCTCTTGGCGCTGATCAACTGAGAGTTTTTGTTCATTACTATGCCGCTGTTCGGCATCTTTTTGCTGCTCCTGATAGCTCTCGTACTTCTCTTTCGCTTCTTCCCGAGCTTTACGGGTTGACTCAGTATTGCGGGTACAAAAACCCTTTTCCAGCTCTTTAATTTCCGCCAGCAGTGCGGCGATTAAATCCGTTTGCTGCTGAATCTGTTGTCGTATCTCAATGGTTTCACTCGACATAGCAGAGAGCGCTAACCAGCGCTGTTTTAACGAGGCAAGTTCATCAATGGCTTGAGATATATACTGCTGGCAGTTGCGATAATCGCGTTCCCTGCGCCGGGCTTCGGCCTCTGCTTTACGCAGAGTACATTCCGCCAACTGTTTACGTAACTGGAGGATTTTATTCATCAATGGGCCAAGGCGCACCAGATAGAGATCATTAAAGTCATCCAGCAACTGAACCCGCTCGTTACGTTTATCGATTAACTCGCGTAACTGTTCCTCCAGTGCTTTTAGCTCCATTTTACAGGCGGCCAATTCAAGGTCTTGCCACTGGGTAACCGCTTGTTTACTCGCCAGCCAGGCTGCAATTGCGTCTAGCGCATGCGTAAATTTCCCTTGTTCAATTTCCATGGCAATAAAAGCCAGCACCGCGTCCTGGGATTCGCTTTTAAGATAAGGCAGTTGTTGTCGGATAATATCCTCATCTTCAAGCTCAATAGCACTTTTAATGATCTCCAGCCGTTTAATGAGTTTTTTCATAAATATTGGATTTGCTGATAGCGTAGACAGGATAGCGACATACTAAACAACAGGTGCAAATTGTTCCAGATTAATAAGAATTTTCTCATTAGAATGGCCCGTTTCATGCCATAAAAGTGACTTTCTTATCATCCAGACCTAATGAGCGGCCAGGGGACATGACTTTCAACACAAAAATTGTAATCGGTGACGATGAAAACAGATATGGTAAAACGAATATATAATTGACTTTAACGCCAAGACTTCTAAGATAACCTCAGTATTCAGTCTTGGAGATCCCATGATTACACTCACGCCATTACAGCTTTTCAAAAATCTGTCCGACGAAACACGTCTGAATATCATCCTGCTGTTGCGAGAGTCGGGCGAGCTATGTGTTTGCGAGCTTTGTGACACATTGGATGAGTCTCAACCCAAGATCTCCAGACACTTAGCAATGCTGAGAGAATCTGGACTTTTACTCGATCGCCGTGCAGGGAAGTGGATTCACTATCGTCTGTCACCACATATCCCAGCTTGGGCGGCCACGGTGATTGAGCAGGCCTATCTTAGCCAACGAGATAAAATCGTTTTGCTGGCGAGCGGTAATGTAGCCTCGGGCGGTAAGGCAATTTGCCGCTAATACAGTAAAAATTCGCCTAATCATATATGAATTTACATATTTGATTGGAAGAGAAAGCAGATAGCAGATAGCAGGAAGGATGGTCTAGCTCATCTGGCCGTTGATGTTTAATCCATTAAAATTTACCGGGCAGGAGAGAACTCTTGCCTTTCGGGGGCGGTATGTTGTTGGCAGGTGCTATTTTTGTCCTGACTATTGTGCTGGTTATCTGGCAACCCAGAGGGTTGGGAATTGGCTGGAGTGCGCTGCTCGGTGCGGGACTGGCGTTACTGACCGGTGTGGTTCACATGGGTGATATTGCTGTGGTGTGGCAGATTGTCTGGAATGCGACCGCGACTTTTATTGCCGTGATCATCATCAGTCTGCTGTTGGATGAATCCGGTTTCTTTGAATGGGCCGCACTGCATGTGGCCCGCTGGGGCAATGGCCGTGGCCGTTTGCTGTTTACTTACATCATCTTATTAGGTGCAGCAGTGGCAGCACTGTTCGCTAATGATGGTGCCGCGCTGATCCTGACACCGATTGTGATTGCGATGCTGTTGGCGCTGGGCTTCAGCCGTGGTGCTACGTTGGCTTTTGTGATGGCAGCCGGATTCATTGCCGATACAGCCAGCTTGCCACTTATCGTCTCGAATTTGGTCAATATTGTCTCAGCTGATTTCTTTAATCTTGGATTCACTGAATACGCGGCAGTGATGGTGCCGGTTAACCTGGCCGCCATTGCGGCGACGCTGGTCATGCTGCATCTGTTTTTTCGCCAAGATATTCCTGCCGTTTACGACCTGTCGCTGTTGAAGGCACCAAAAGAGGCCATCCGCGATATCAACACCTTTAAAACCGGGTGGTTGGTGCTGGTGCTGCTGCTGTTGGGTTTCTTTGGCCTGGAGCCACTTGGTGTGCCCGTCAGTTTGGTCGCCGCCGTGGGGGCGCTGATATTGTTTGCCGTAGCGAAGAAAGGACATGCCATCAACACCGGCAAGGTGCTACGTGGTGCGCCATGGCAAATCGTTATCTTCTCACTGGGTATGTACCTGGTAGTCTATGGCCTGCGGAATGCGGGACTGACTCATTACCTTTCCGCCTTGTTGAATCAACTGGGGGAGCAGGGATTATGGGTGGCTACGCTCGGTACCGGGTTCCTGACGGCGTTCCTGTCTTCCATCATGAATAATATGCCGACCGTGTTAGTGGGGGCGCTATCGATTGATGGCAGCTCTGCCACCGGCGTGATCAAGGAAGCGATGATTTATGCCAACGTTATCGGCAGTGATCTGGGGCCAAAAATCACCCCGATAGGTAGCCTGGCGACCTTATTGTGGCTGCATGTACTGTCACAAAAGAATATGACCATTACCTGGGGCTATTATTTCCGGGTGGGCATTGTCATGACGATCCCGGTGCTGTTGGTCACGCTGGCAGCATTGGCTCTGCGATTATCAATGATGCAATAACTATTATTTACCCTCCAGAAGGCAATGCCGGCTGGGGTTCCAATGAGAGATCACCCAAATGAGCAATGTGACTATTTATCATAATCCGGCCTGCGGCACATCGCGTAACACGCTGGAGTTAATTCGCAACAGTGGCACTGAGCCCACGCTTATTCGGTATCTGGAGACACCACCAAGTCGTGAGGTGTTGGTAAAATTGATCGCCGATATGGGGATCACGGTTCGGGCGTTATTACGTAAAAACGTCGAGCCTTATGAGCAATTAGGTCTGGCAGAAAACACCTTCAGCGATGACCAACTGGTTGATTTTATGCTGCAGCATCCCATCCTGATCAACCGCCCGATTGTTGTCACGCCACTGGGTACCCGGCTGTGTCGACCTTCTGAGGTGGTGTTGGAGATTTTGCCCGATGCGCAACGTGGTTCGTTCACCAAGGAAGATGGTGAACGGTTGGTAGATGAGCAGGGCAGACGTGTAGCTGAATAATCAGGCATTCAGCGGGCATTCTCTATTGAATGACGCTGGGTTTCTCAGCAATCGCGTTAATTGCGTCTGAACTGTCAATTTGCTCGATTAAGTATGCCAATATAATCGAGCAAATTAGCCTGTTACTTCACATATTCAATAAGCTGTTTATCTTGGGATTCTGTGCAACAAACAGACCTTCTAAATAGCTTATATAGGATATTTCGATTGTTTTGCAATATCTAATATTGAGCGAAGTAATGTCCTGAATCCTGGTTTTTCTGTCCAATTTGGCGCTCCAGAACGCATGTATTCGATAGAGACAATATCAGTAACACTAACGTCGGAGAGCTGTTTTAATGAGTGGTAACCCATACTCTCTAACTTCGCGAGAATGATATCACTCCCTCCGCTAATCCCGTGTAATCTCTTACGTAACTTAATACTTTCTTCTTTAGAAAACATGATTTTCTTTACGCTATAAGTAAACAATAAGGATCTTCAGATGAAGAAGTAAACGACAAAATATCACGGAACTTTAAATGATAATGTCACTACGATATTTAACATTTTAAATATAAATGAAAGTTAAACGGTTGGTATATTTATTAATTTGAGGATTTACCGCGCCCTATAGTACCGTTTAGAAAAGTGTTTATAGGTCACTGCTACCATGGTCTTCTTCGGGCATATTATGCTTTAGGGCATATAGAGAGGGTCCAGCACCACCATAAAAAAACTATTAATCACTGACGCTAGTTAAATACAATAAAAAAGTTAAATAAATTAAGCCATATAGTCACATTTTTAATAAATGAAATAATGTTCGCTCATTTGTGCCATATGACTCTTTACTATTACCATCCGAGTGAGTGGGGTCGAAAGCCTATCGATTAGAAAGAAAAGCATCGACGATTAACCTGCTCGATGCTTTAAACTCCGCCTGACTATCTGTTATTGCATCAATTATATAAGGTTGAAATGTTCAGCATTCGCTATTTAAACGGGCATTCTATATTCAATGACGCCGGGTTTCTCAGCAATCCAGTTATACAGTTTTTGCGCCGTCAAATTACGCTCCTGAGTATGCCAGTATAATCGGGCACATTGGCGTCCCTCGGCTTGCTGTTTCACATATTCAATAAGCTGCTTACCAATATGTTTCCCTCGAGACGCAGAAGCAACAAACAGGTCTTCTAAGTAACAAAAATCATTGATAGCCCAAGTTGAACCGTGAAAAACATAGTGAACGAAGCCAAGAATTTTCGAACCTTCTCGCGCAACTGCACAATACATCGGGATCTCTGCGTCAAAGAAACGCTTCCATGTTACAAGCGTTGTCTCTTCCGGCAACTCAACGTTATAAAATTGCTGGTAGTCCAACCAATAGGGCAGCCATTTAGCGTAATCATCTGCTTGTACTGGGCTCACTGAAATAGTATGCGTATTATCAATCATATCAACCTCTTGTATTCATAAATAGAAATATAAGCCTTTAGAGATTGAATCATAGTTTTTATAGTGGTCTTACATAAGGTACACTTTCTTCATTTTTCATGGGTCCACTTTACAATGAAAAAGAACGATGCCAACTTCCCCAGTTTATTGCTTAAGAAAGGCGTAATTAAAGAGCAGTTTCATCATGCGCTAAAAGAATTGATCCTCAATGGGCAATTAAGGTCGGGAACTAAACTTCCTTCCAGCAGAACGCTTTCTGAAATGATGTCAATTTCCAGGAATTCGGTTATTTCGGGTTTCGAACGCTTGATTGATGAAGGCTATCTAATTACCAAGAAGGGCGCGGGTACTTATGTTTCATCCATTATTCCTGATGAAATGATTCATATACAAGCTACTCCCCAACACCAATGTGCTGATGATAAAAACATCGAACTCAATATTAATCCGCAAATGAAAGTAATGTCCTCAATTTGGGATAAATCCTCACCTTATACCGGACAAAATCGAATGTTTAGTATTGGAATAGGGTGTACAGATTTATTTCCCCATGAACTTTGGGGGCGGTTATTAGGGCGAGCGTGGCGGCAGTTTCGCCAACAGATTGGGCAATTAAATGAACCTTTAGGATTTCAGCCATTAAGGATGGCAATATCTGATTATGTTCGAACCACACGTGGTTTAAATTGTAATGAAGACCAAATACTCATTGTTAATGGGACTCAACAGGCGATGAATTTGGCGGCACAAGTTCTGTTGCAAAGGGGCGATGAAGTTTGGCTGGATGAGCCAGGATATGATGGTGCTTTAGGTGCATTTACTGCCATGGGTGCCAAAATTTGCCCTGTAATCAGTGATAAAGACGGTATGGATATTTCCTATGGCATCAGGGGCTGGCCAAATGCCAAAATGATTTTCACTTCTCCTTCACATCAATTTCCGCTGGGAGGAACATTGAGTTTATCGAGGAGGATGGCTTTACTTGACTGGGCGGCTGAAAATAAAACGTGGATTTTTGAGGATGACTATAATAGTGAATTCCGCTATACCGCTCCGCCGATACAAGCTCTTCAGGGGTTGGATAAACAACAACGAGTAATTTATGCCGGAACCTTTTCAAAAATGATGTTCCCCGAATTTCGCTTAGGTTTCCTGGTGATACCGAATAATCTCATTGAGTCATTTAAGCTCGCTAAATACTATGCAGATACGCGTACATCTTATTTAGAACAAGCTACACTGGCCACGTTTATTTCTGATGGTCATTACGCCCGCCACGTGAGACGGGTCAGAAAAGCCTGCTACGAACGTAAAAAAGTAATAATAGACGCCATACAACGATATCTGCCAAATAGTTTTAAGATTGAACCTGCTGATTCAGGTATTCATATTGTCTGCTGGTTATTAGACAATCTAAAAGAGCAAGATATTATCGATAAATGTCGTAAAATTGGGCTAGGGGCACAACCACTTTCTCGTTATTGCCAAACAAATTCGCCAGAACAGGCTATTTTATTAGGTTTTGCCGCTCATTCACCTGCGGAAATCGTAGCAGGGATACAGCGGCTGAGCCAAATAATTGCCTAAATAGTTTAGTTAACCACCCCAGCGGCTTCGAAGGTAACTGACTGCTTCTTGGGTCTGTGGTTGGTTGAGGTTATTCTCTCTAAACAGAATCGTTCCGGTGATTTGTGGTACTGACTCGTTCCAATCGAGCTGCTTTTTCAGCTCTGGCACGCCCCCATTATTCGACCATTCAGGCTCATTTTTTGAAGGTTCACCCACTTTGTACAGGGCAATACCAATATAGAGCCGTGTTTTTGTGGGTTTCACCACGCTAACCCACCATTTGGCTAGCACATCATAACGGGCTACTTGGCGTGAGAAGGGCCAATAAAGCTGCGGAGCAATGTAATCCAGTAATCCCAGTTGTACCCAGAGGCGGGTATCTGCATAAGCTTCATCATATGCCGCCGCTCCTCGCGTGTCGGAACCTGCTGGGTCGTGTGAACGGTTACGCCAGACACCAGAAGGGCTGACGCCGAATTCAACGTTGGGTTTCAATTGCTTGATAGTGCGTGAAACTTGTTGAATAAGTTGCAGAGTGTTGTGCCGTCTCCAGTCCGCTTTTGATTCAAATAATTGACCATACTTTTTGAATGTCTGGCTGTCGTTCAGGGCTGAATCTGCTGACTCGGCATAAAAATAATCATCAAATTGCACACCGTCAATAGGATAACGTGCAACGACTTCGGCCACGATACTGGTGATCCAGTCCCGTACCTCAGGGATACCTGGGTCGAGGACAAAACGCTCGTTTGCGGTGCGGACCCAGTCGCGATGTAGCACAAATACGCTGGCCGGATGTAGCGACAATGTACGGTTCAGTTCTGTAACAGTAGCCGGCTTGGTATTGACAGATACCCGATAGGGATTGAACCAAGCATGGACTTTCATGCCACGTTTGTGCGCCTCATCCAGCATAAACTGCAGGGGATCGTATCCAGGATCCTCACCAATATTGCCCGTCAGCATATCTGACCATGGCAAAATTTTTGATGCCCACAGTGCAGTTCCATCAGGCTTAATCTGGAAGAACACGGTGTTGATACCGAGAGTTTTTAGCTTATCTAACTTATCGGTCAGTGCTTGCTGCTGCTGGCTGATGCGGATAGCAGAGCTGCTGGCATTGACTGACGCTACCGGTGGCCAGTCGAGGCGGGAAACAGTCGCCAGCCAGACACCGCGCACCGGCTCCTGACTCTGCTGAACTTTAGCCACCGAAGGTAGCGGGGTGACGAGCGACCTCGGCGGTTCGGAGGAGCAACTGGCAAGTAAAAGAGTACAAGCGAGAAGTGCACCCCGCGGTGTAACTTTAGTTACAGAGTGAAAGCGATGAGAACAGGCGATAATACTCTCCAGTTTTTGATAATTGCCTGGCAAAGAAACCGACTATCCTCTGCTAAAGTGCAAGCAGCGGCTATGGTCATCAGTGGCAAAAATAGACAATACGGACATTTTTGTCCTCTGTTTGTTTAAGTTTTCAATTGTTTTATTTAATTCTTCTATTGATAACTTCTTCTTTATCTTACTGTTAATGGTGTTAAAAGGCATAAACCGGAGCTAAACAGGCCAGTTGAGCCTTAACTAACGCTAACAGGGATTGTACTTAATATCTGAGTCAGTATTCAATGGTGCCTTATTTATTATTCCTTCGAGCAGAATTATATTCAAATCATCCGATTCTTGTATCCAAATACATGAAATTTGATTTTACTCATTGCTGTGGATACTCGCACATCGTTCCCATAGTCACACAGACCTGCGCGGATCTTCAGCTAACGAATAGAGGAATTATTTTATATGACGGAAAATATATTTACTAACTTCCCAGACGCGGCGAGACAGGCGGCATCAGAAACTTTTGAAGAGTTGATATCTCAACCAAATGTCCATATTGAACGCATAATATCAACCGGGCAATCGAGTCCGCCAGATTTCTGGTATTGTCAGCCACAAAGTGAGTGGGTGATGGTTGTACAGGGATCAGCATGTTTGCATTTTGCAGATGAACCGAGCGTTCGTGAACTACACGCCGGGGATTTTGTTAATATTCCAGCCCAGTGCCGGCATCGAGTTGCATGGACCGATCCGAATGGACCGACTATCTGGTTAGCGGTGCATTATGGCGAGTTAGTTAATAAATAATAACCTTGGGATAATGACATAAATAATTTTAGGTTCGCAAACCATTAAAGATGGTGATGAGGCAGTAAAGAATTATTTCCTGAAACTGATAATGTCGACAGAGGTTGGGGAGTGAATACATGAGAAATCACTCCTGACAACATAACGAACATTCATCAAAATCTGCAATGAACAATGAAGATCATAACAAAATAGAGAGGGGCATCATCAAAGGTAACTGACGGATTTGTGATGGTGGCACAGATAACCATGAAGTTATGGGTTGCTCCAATCAATTTAACATAATATACATTATACGCACCAAGGTGGTGTTAGGTAGAATCTGAGGGTTTAGGCTTTATCATGTATGTGGTTGTTGATTATTTAAATCTCTTCGTTGGTACGCCAGCTCAGGGGAAACTTGCCTGCTCAGGTTGTATCAATCCAGTGTACTTGCCAAGCTCCTGGCAGGTGTTCCGTACTCACGAACATCTTGTACCATTGCGCTGGCGTAGTTCACGCTTCATATTTTACGGTCCGTCATTAATTACTCAACTATCCTTGGCTGGGCCTTTTGAGTTATCTACGTTCTACTAAAAACAGCACTGGAATCGTCTTCCAGTGCTGTGGTTGGATCATTGTTCAAATACGATATTAAGGCACTTCACTTTGCTAACGCGACTTCCAATGCGGAAATATCATCAGAGCTGAGTATGGGAATTAACCGGGCTACTTCGTCTTCAGATTTGTCGTAAATACTTAAATTTAGAATGCGTGTTACGACATCTTGTGTAAAACGAAATTTAATAACGCGTGCCGGATTGCCACCAACAATAGCGTATGGCGGAATGTCTTTTGTAACAACACTCCCAGCCGCGATAACGGCACCCTCACCGACCGTAATTCCAGGCATAATCATGCAACGCATACCGAGCCAACAGCCATCGTTCAGCACTGTGTCCCCCCGGTGCTGATATGAGTTTTTTATCATGCTCATAAATGGATAAAGGCTAATAAAATCAGTACAATGATTGTTATTACCTCCCATCAAGATAACTGTTTCAGCCGCAATACAGACATAATCTCCGATGATAAGCCTGTCTGTATGCCCAAGCGGCTCCCATTCCTGACTGATGGTATCCCCATGCAGGTATCGAACGACAGATCTTTCAAATCCCTGATCCCAGCTATCGCTGTAGTAGCTATGTTGGCCTTTGATTTCAATATTTGGATTTTTAACAGTGAGATGGAGATATTCCACTCTTGACCAATGTTTCTCTTTCATGACTTTTCCCTTTCAAAAAGAAAGCCACGGAACATTTTAATTTCGTGGCAGTGACTACACGTTCAAATAATCACTGCATTCAGTTATTCGGGGATGGAGCAACAGCGGACAGAGGTAAAAATTCATATTCATCACGATCACCTTTTTATCTATTTTAAGCAAATTATCTTATATGTTCAATCGGGCGATGATCCTTGCCCGAATGTGCAAAAATCCTAAAAGCAGCCGATCCACTGGATAAAACCCGCAATGAGAACAATACTTACCTTTCCACTGGAATAAGGCTTCACATAACCGTAAATATTATTGATGAGAGGATACTATGAAATTATTTAAAGCAATGACAACATTAGTTCTTTTAGGGGCATTCTCTTCCGGTGCCATCGCCGCCGAATTGTTAACTAAAGATGAACTGAGTAAAAGCCCAGGTCAATACGAAAAAATCGGCAATATTGTTACTGCTGGCGAGTTAGCGCCAAGTGATGCTAAGGAAGAATTGTCTAAAAAGGCTGATGAGCTTGGTGGGGATTATTTTGTTGTAACATCAGCAAATACCAACACAAAAATTCATGCTACTGCTGATGTTTATAAGAAAAAATAACCATGATAGTTTGCTCGGTAATATCAGAATGGGCTGTGAAGTGACAGCCCAATTTATTAGATGGCAAATCTCCCTGATTGCCTATTTTTTTGTTACACCGTCACCAATAACCCCCCTTTTTAATCCTATCTAGATCCGGTATGCTCGAAATATGTCAGAAAATCTTGTGGATCTGAAACGTGATTCCAGTAGCCAACTTAAATTATCTATTCCAATATAAATCAGTAAATTACCACAACTCCCACTGGTGCGAATGATGAGCCAATCGATAGTGCGCAATTCCGCTCTGCCATTATTGGTTGCTGGCGCTTTCTTTATGGAAAATCTCGATGGGACAGTTATTGTCACCGCCATGCCGCAGATGGCGACGGCATTTGCAGTACATCCCATTGATATGAATATTGGTATTTCTGCTTACATTCTGACACTGACGGTTTTTATTCCTGCCAGTGGTTGGATTGCCAATCGCTGTGGCGCTCGTAATATCTTTGCTGCCGCAATGATTATTTTCACATTAGCATCAGTGCTGTGTGCATTAAGCACTGATTTGATGACATTTACTGCCGCAAGAATTTTGCAGGGTTTTGGCGGTGCGATGATGGTCCCGGTCGGTAGGCTCATTGTATTACGTAATACGGCCAAACCTGATCTGATCAAAGCCATCGCCACCATTACCTGGCCCGGATTGGTAGCCCCGATACTCGGACCTCCTGTGGGGGGCTTTATTACTACCTATGCTTCTTGGCACTGGATATTTATATTAAATGTTCCATTGGGGATCATTGGGTTATGGCTTGCATGGCGGTTAATACCGCAGGAGTCGCCACAGAAAGAAACGCCTTTTGATACCCTTGGTTTTCTGTTAACCGGCGCTGCTTGTTTTAGCCTGATGTTTGGTCTGGAATTATTTAATCATCAAAACTTGTCACGTTTAATCCCACTATTCTGTATTGCAGGCAGCCTGATACTAGGTTCACTGGCGGTGTATCATGCAAAACATCAGGCATTCCCATTGGTTGATTTGTGGGCTTTGCAAATAAAAAGTTACAGCGTCACTATCTGGGGTGGCGGTTTATTCCGAATGGCTATTGGTGCTGTTCCCTTCTTGCTGCCGTTGCTATTTCAGATAGGTTTTGGCCTGAGCGCTTTTAATGCCGGTTTGTTAGTGTTGGCGGTGTTTGCTGGTAACCTGGTAATGAAACCTTTTACCTCTGCTATCCTCTATCGCTTTCATTTCCGCCCTACACTATTGGTTAATGGTTTACTCAATGCCGCGACTATCTTTGCCTGTGCGTTTATCACGCCAGAAACACCAACAACGCTGATTATTGTGTTGTTATTTATCAGCGGATTGACGCGTTCAATGCAGTTTACTGCGTTCAATACGCTGGCTTTTTCTGAAGTGCCTGGTCCGAAAATGGCCGGTGCCAATACGCTATCTAATATGGCGCAACAGATGGCAATTGGCCTCGGCATCGCCATCGGAGCCTTAGCGCTGCGGATAGCTGAGTGGTTTCACCCCCATCGCGCAGGTGTGATCCCATTGGAGAATTTCCAGATAGCATTTGTGGTTATCGCGCTGGTCGCATTACTATCGTTAGTAGATACATTAACCCTTAGCGGTGATGCGGGCGATGAAGTACGTAAGAAACCATCACGACGCTAAAATGTGTAGTGGACTATGCCGGAATAGCTTCCTTCTGTAGTTAAGAGTATGTTAATCATATCAATTATATTTTTAGCAACTAAAAATAAGGAATGTGTATGATCGTTTTCGTCACTGGTGCAACCTCAGGGTTTGGTGAGGCAATCGCTCGAAAGTTTATTAGCCACGGTCATCAGGTTATCGCTACAGGTCGTCGTCAGGAGCGTTTGGAAGAATTGAAGGACGAATTGGGTGAGCAGTTACATATCGTACGTTTAGATGTACGGAATCGGGCGGCTATTCAGCAAGTTATCGATGAGCTACCTACCGAACTAAAAGATATCGATCTGTTAGTTAACAATGCCGGTTTGGCATTGGGGTTGGAACCTGCACATAAAGCTAATGTTGAAGACTGGGATACGATGATTGACACCAACACCAAAGGTTTGGTGAATATGACTCGAGCATTATTGCCCGCAATGGTGGCACGTAATGTTGGTCACGTGATTAACATCGGCTCTACTGCCGCCAACTGGCCGTATGCCGGTGGTAATGTTTACGGAGCCACGAAAGCGTTTGTGAAACAATTTAGTCTGGGTCTGCGTGCTGACTTGCACGGTACACATATTCGTGTGACGGATATTGAGCCTGGTATGGTCGGTGGCACTGAATTCTCAGCAGTTCGCTTTAAAGGCGATGGCGATAAAGTCAATAAAACCTACGATGGCGCTAATCCACTGATACCTGAGGATATCGCTGAAGCCGTCTATTGGGTTGCTACGCTGCCAGCACGGGTCAATATTAACTCACTGGAGATGATGCCGGTCAGTCAATCTTTTGCTGGGTTGAGTATTCATCGCGAAGGTTAATATCAGGCGTTATTGGGTAAAATTGGGCTGGGGCTATCACCGCCCCACCCTTAATTTATCCGCCAGTCCGCAACAATTATCAGCATCCCAATCAGAGCGACCCCTGCGCCGACCCAATCGAACAGTGAAAGTTTCACGCCATCCACTACCCGTAACCAAATTAGCGCTGTCGCGACATAAACCCCACCGTATGCCGCATAAACACGCCCACTGGCAGCGGGATGCAGTGTCAATAACCAGACAAACATTGCCAGACTGGCCGCCGCGGGCAGTAATAACCAGAGAGGGCCTCCTTTACGTAACCACAAATAGGGCAAGAAACAGCCAATTATCTCAGCCAGTGCGGTAACAAAAAACAGTAACGACGTCTTTAACATGTTCTGATCTCTTGATATTGCCAACAACATCTTACCTCTGAGGCAAATGTTTAAAATTAACATTAGGTTACTCTACATATTCCCGACAAACCTGTCGCTGACTGGTTTATATACCGAAAGCAATGATATAATTTTTTATCCGCTGATAGCGTGCCAGTAAACCACATGATGATTTAACATCACCGACTAATAAAGGACTTAAGACGATGAAAATAACTAGCCTGCCACGCCTGACGCGTGCGTTTCTACCGCTAGCTTTGGTTATGCTTGCCTGGCAAACACCGGCCCTGGCACAGGCGACCAATTGCACCCAAGGCAGCACTTGTGTTTCTGTTGGTGGTAGTAATGATTCGATGTCCAAAGAACAGGCTCGCCAAAGCCAACAGCAATGGGATGATACTCATCGCCTGCGCAATAAAGTTAATACCCGGGTTGAAAAGAACTTTGATAAGTTTGATCGGGCTGAAGATGCGAAAGACAACTGCGACCGCAGTGAAAATTTGAACGCCTATTGGGAGCCTAACACGCAGCGCTGTCTGGATCGGTTATCAGGTCGCCAGATTAATCCGTAATGGGTGGCTATGGCTCAGATTTACTTGAGGTTATGAGAATCTGGACTATCCTTTAGGCACGGTTTAAGAATCAATATGTTAGGCAAGCTATTCATCCACATAAGGATTTTATGATGAAAAAAACGCTTATTATCAGTACATTGTTGTTATCGCTGGCCCCTTTGGCTGCTCTGGCATCTTGTGAAAGTGTGAAAGCAGATATCACGCAGAAGATTATCAATAATGGGGTGCCTGAGTCCGGCTTTAAACTGGATATCGTTCCTAATGATCAAGTTCAGCAAGCTGGCGGTCAGGTGGTTGGACATTGCGAAAATGATAGCCAGAAAATTGTTTATACCCGCATAACCGACAGCGAGTAATTTCGCCGTCACCGGTCTGGGTGTGCCTTTCGGTGCACCCTTTTGTTTTATCAATAATTTATTTCTGCATTTCTCAATTTTTACTGGTCATTCATTTGATGGCAAGTAACAATCGATGACAAGTAACACACTCTCCGTCAACTTACCTATCAATCACCAAAGTATGGGGTTTACCTCACTATGTCAGTCAGTAGCGTTGCATGAAACGGCCTGCCCACCTGTATTACTATCGCGCCATGCTGCGTCGACTACTGATTTCGATCATGCTGGGTATGATGGCAGCCTTGATTGTTTGGTTATTCCATCAAGCAATGTTGGGCTTGGAGTGGCTGTTATTTGCCCGAACTGATGGCAGTCTGGTAGCCGCTGCCTCTTCTATTACTGGCTGGCGACGCGCATTAACCCCCGCATTAGGTGGTTTGGCCGCCGGTGCTCTTTTATGGGGATACCAGCGTTACCGAAAACAAAAGCCCAGTGCGCCAACTGATTATATGGAGGCCATCGAGATCGGTGATGGCCGGTTAGATGTTTCCGCCAGTCTGGTCAAGTCTCTCGCTTCATTACTCGTGGTTTCCAGCGGCAGTGCGATTGGTCGCGAAGGGGCAATGGTGCTGTTGGCCGCTTTGTTTGCGTCCGTTTTTGCTCAGCGCTATGCCAAACCTAACGAATGGAAGCTTTGGGTTGCCTGTGGTGCCGCCGCCGGGATGGCCAGCGCCTATCATGCGCCGCTGGCGGGCAGTCTATTTATTGCGGAAATTCTGTTTGGTACGTTGATGCTGGCCTCACTTGGGCCAGTAGTGATCGCTGCCGTCAGTGCATTGCTCACCACCAACCTGCTGCACGGTGGCCAGGAAACCCTTTATCAAGTGCAAGCGCTACCATCACCGTGGCCAATACAATATTTACTGATGGCACTATTAGGCTTGCTGGCTGGCTTCTGTGGCCCCTTGTTTTTAAAAGGGATGGCCGCCAGTGGCGATGCTTTCCGCTCGCTGAATCTTTCTCCCCCATTACAGCTTGCGCTGGGGGGGATAATTGTCGGGCTATTATCGCTGATTTTCCCTGAGGTCTGGGGCAATGGCTACAGTGTGGTGCAGTCACTGTTGACAGCTCCGCCAGGGGTTTTATTGATTGCAGGTATATTGATATGCAAATTGTTGGCTGTATTAGCCAGTAGCGGTTCAGGTGCTCCGGGCGGGGTATTCACCCCGACCTTGTTTGTTGGGGCCGCGTTAGGCATGTTATGTGGGCAGATGTTTGCCTGGTGGCCAGCTCTTGGTGACAATATTGCGTTGTTGATGGCACTGACCGGTATGGCGACTCTATTGGCTGCGACCACTCATGCCCCTATCATGGCGGCATTAATGGTTTGCGAAATGACGGGCGAATACACCCTACTCCCAGGATTACTATTATCCTGTGTTATTTCAACAACAATAGCCCGATGGTTGCGTCCGATTTCGGTATATCATTCACGCTAAAATAGGCAACTAATGCAATAGTGGATAGCCACTATTAATTTAATCAGCCCAAAGGGATAAATAGATGATCAGCCGATCGCCGTCAAATCTAAATATTTCGCCAGCGGCTTCTCTTCTGGATGAGGAAGATAAGGTAATTGCCCTAATTGTGGCGCAGGTAACCGTTCGCGTAGCATAGCAATTGTTTCGGCGTAATGAGCTAATCCGGGATTAATTCGATTTGCGACCCATCCCAATAAGGGTAATCCATCGTTGATAATGGCTTGTGCTGTTAATAATGCATGATTGATGCAACCTAATTTAATTCCGACGACTAAAATAACCGGCAATTGTTCCTGTATCACCCAATCAGAATAGAAACGCTGGTCATTCATCATAACTTTCCAGCCACCACAACCTTCGACCACAACCGTATCGGCTTTGGCGGATAAACGTTGTAATCCTTCGGTCATTGCACCGTAATTAATCAGCGTATCCGTGCAGGCATGGATAACATCCCCTTGCAGCGGGAATGGATTAACTTCCTGATAATCCAACTTTATAGAGGATGAAGCCTGCAAAATAAGTGCATCCTGATTACGCAACCCTTCAGGTGTCTCTTTACTTTCTGTCGCTACCGGCTTATAGCCTACCGCTGTTCTGCCATTTTGGCTTAAGGCCTGAAGTAAGGCCCGTGACACCACGGTTTTACCGACAGCAGTGTCGGTACCCGTCACAAATACACGCGTTAACATAACAATACTCCGCAATCTGGCCACTTAGACTCAAGTCTTTCCGCCTAACATTAGCGAAATTGGCAACATGGATAAAAGTCTAGGCGATGCCGACAACAGACAGCTTGCGTTAGCGCAAGGTTTTGCCGAACTGAGAGAGGTTTTTAACGGATAACACCAAATAATAGGAGGAATACATCGTACATACCCACTAATAATTAACCCATAATTATTAGTGTTAATACCTACCCTTGCAGCAACTTCACCAATAATGAACCGTTATATAACGCTTCTTTTACTAATGCAGCTCCTGGCATTGTGCCCTGATTAAAAAATGCTGTAGGTTCAACCAGAATATTCTCACTGTAAGCAGGTAGTGCTTGTTGACGAATACATGACGCAATTGCCGGATGTAGAATAGATGCGGCTTTATTTAATGGGGAACCGACCAGAATTTTTTCCGGGTTAAATAAATTGACCATAATGGCAATAATTCGGCCAACACTGTGGCCAACGCCCAGAATAATATCTTTAGCTAACTGATCGCCCGCCAGCGCCGCATCACATAAAGATTCAACATTCAGTGGAGAACTGTGTAATAGCGAACTCATTGAACCATTTAATCGTTGCTGGGCAATTTCCAACATATTCTCGATACTGGCAACTGTCTCAAGGCAGCCATGATTACCGCAATAACAGCGCTTGCCGTAGGGATCCACCTGAGTATGACCAATCTCCACTACGCTACGACTACCTGCGTGCAATACCCTTCCGGCAGTGATAACACCAGCACCGACGTTATGATCAATCACCACCTGGATGACATTCTGACAGCCACGTGAAGCACCATACAGTGCTTCGGCCATCGTCCAGGCACAAATATCGTGTTGTAGATAGACAGGTAATCCCGTGCGCTGTTCCAGTGCTGGGCCAAGCAGCATCTCATCAACATCATAAAACGGCATTTTATGCACAATACCCGCCGGGGCATCAATGATGCCAGGCATAGTAATTGCAATCGCAGTTAACCGCTCAAGCTTGTCTTGATGCCGAATAAAGAATTGATCAACTTCATTGAGAATACGATTAAGTAGCGGTTCAGGATGACTATCCGGTAACGGAATTTGATCCTCAACCACCAGTTTACTGCTGAGATCACGCAAGGCGAGAGTAATAGAACCGCGACTGATACGCCCAGAGACATAATGCCAAGCTTCGGTATCAAGAACTAAACCAATGGCAGGCCGCCCACGGCTGCCAATATCTTGATATTCGGTCTCTTTGACCAGATGAGCCTCAACCAGTTCCCGCACAATCTTCGTGATACTGGCCGGGGCCAGTTGCGCCCGTTTAGACAGTTCAATACGGGATATTGGGCCGAACAAATCAATCAGCCGATAAACGGCTCCTGCATTGGTCTGCTTGATTTGATCAATGTGCCCAGGCTGTCCATCCGTTATCACTGAACCGGCTCCTTCTCTGCCAACCGAGTATTTTTCGCGCTTCTAAATAAAGATTATCGGCTATGTTGGGGCTTTTAGTATATGCCGTCAACTATTTGATTAGTTATGTGATTTACTGCACATAATCACCGGTTTTCCTGGCTTTACTGCTGGTTATTTATACGGAGTCAGTTGGCGGGCGTCGCTTGAGTATCCTTAGCCATCAAGCGAATCAACGCTTCTGCTGGGGCGGTTACTGGCCGATGTTTATGATTAACCAACCACACTTCGGTGGTGGCATCAGGTTCAGCCAAAGGTAAATATTTCACCCCATCCACTTTTACTCGGGTAAATGAGGCCGGCAGTATCGACACGCCCAAACCAGAGGACACCAAACCGACGATGGTCATCGCCTCTCCTACTTCTTGCGTAATATAAGGCGTGATACCCGCGCGGGTTAATAGTGCGAGGATTTCATCATACAGGGCAGTACCCACTTCACGCGAAAAGAAAACAAAGGGTTGTTCTGCCAGTGAGCTAAATTTAACACTCCCCGAAGGTAAAGCCGCTAAGGGGCTTTTTTCGTGGACAACGGCAACCAAAGGTTCACGTAACAACAGACGATATTGCAGTGCCTCCGGCAATCGTGTATTGCGCATTACACCAAGATCAAGCCGCCCATCCAGTAAAGGTTCAATTTGCTGTCTACTGTTAACTTCCCGCATTTTGATATGCACTTGAGGATGCAGTTGCCGGAATGCCTGTAAATTTTTAGATACCGTGCTAATAAAAGGTGCCGATGAAGTAAAACCGATAGTCAGTTCGCCGGATTCTCCGCGATGCAAACGCCCCGCTTTTTCCGCTGCCGAATGCACTTGGGCTAAAATTTGGTAAGACTCCTTTAAAAACAAGGAGCCGGCTTGGGTCAGGCTGACATTACGGTTGTTACGCGCCAAGAGTCGGGCACCAATTTGCTCTTCCAAACTCTGAATTTGCTGGCTGAGTGGTGGCTGAGAAATGCGCAAGCGCTCTGCCGCCCTACCAAAGTGCAATTCTTCTGCTACGGCAATGAAATAACGTAAATGTCTGAGTTCAATACTCATTGCGCTCCATTGATATGTTTAAAGTCTCATTTATAATAATTAATATATTAGACAAAAAACTCAGCTATTTCTATGCTCTTCTCATTAAGCTAAATAGTGGCTAAATCGAAACAGACAGTCTTTAATTGGGTTATTGATAAGGAAATACCGTGACCACCTCTTTGCGCACTACGACCACCGTAGCGCCGACATCCGCAGCACACGATGGTGCAACTTCGTTAGTTCCGCTTCCCGAGGTTACACGTTTAACTAAAAGGCCATATATTCAACGTGGTACACCAGAATTTATCCGTGTGACACTGGCTTTCTTTTCAGCAGGATTAGCTACATTCGCCCTGCTCTATTGTGTACAACCCATCCTGCCACTGTTATCTCAAGACTTTAATATCTCACCTGCGGGCAGCAGCTTATCGCTTTCAGCCGCCACCGGCATGTTAGCGTTTGGCCTGATGTTTACCGGTCCACTTTCCGATGCCATTGGACGTAAGTCGGTCATGGTCGTTGCGCTAATGCTGGCGGCTATCTGTACTTTAATTTGTGCCTTTATGACCAGTTGGCAAGGGATTTTGTTGATGCGGGCATTGATTGGTCTGTCCTTAAGCGGCGTTGCTGCTGTGGCCATGACCTACCTCAGTGAGGAGATTCATCCAAGTTTTGTCGCACTCTCCATGGGCTTGTATATCAGCGGCAATTCCATTGGAGGGATGAGTGGCCGCCTGGTGACGGGGGTGTTGAGTGACTTCTTTTCCTGGCGTATTGCACTGGCGGTTATTGGGTTGTTTGCTTTAGCTGCCGCTTGCATGTTTTGGCGAATTCTCCCGCCGTCTAAACATTTCCGCCCAACGTCGTTACGCCCTAGAACACTGGTGATTAATTTCAAGCTGCACTGGCGTGACCCAGGCTTACCACTGCTGTTTGCCGAAGGTTTTCTGATAATGGGCAGCTTTGTCACCTTATTTAATTACATTGGATACCGCTTGTTGGCTCAGCCTTATTATATGAGTCAAGCAGTGGTGGGATTATTATCGATAGTGTATCTGACGGGTTCTTATAGTTCACCGAAAGCAGGTTCGCTCACCAGCCGATATGGTCGTGGGCCGGTATTATTAGCCGCAATAAGTATGATGCTGGCCGGTGTTATTATTACCAGTTTCCCCCCGGTGATTACGATTCTTTTCGGCATGATGATATTTACAGCCGGTTTCTTTGCTGCTCACTCGGTTGCCAGTAGTTGGATTGGGCGCCGCGCTCGTCGCGCTAAAGCTCAAGCCTCATCACTCTACCTATTTTGCTATTATGCCGGTTCTAGCGTAGCGGGAACATTGGGGGGCATTTTCTGGCTTAATTTAGGCTGGACTGGGGTGGTGGGGTTTATTGCGACGCTGCTACTGCTAGCACTGTATGTCGGGCAGCGATTACGTAAATTGCCAGAAGCCGCACGAATTTAATCTTTAATTATCGAGATAAGATCTATTGGGCGCCAAACTATAATTTGACGTCCTGTCGCCTATGTATCTATTATTAATATGAAACTTAATACAGGATTACTGCTAGTTAGCGTGTAAATTAAGTATCTAACGTATTTAGGGATTTTACGAAAAATATTTCCTTAATTTATTTTTTCAGGAGAACATATGGCAAGTCACTTTCTTACGCTTTGGGACATACTGGTAACAACGTTTTCAATTTTCTTCTTTATTGCTTACTTACTGATTCTATTTCAAGTCATTTCTGACCTCTTCCGTGATCATGAGTTAGGCGGCTTTTATAAAGCAATCTGGATTGTATTTCTGCTTTTCATCCCGCTCCTCACGTCTCTTTTGTATCTCATTACCCGAGGGAAAGGCATGGCGCAGCGTTATCGCGCTACGGTACAGAAGTCGGTATCTGATACCAATGATTATATCCGCCAGGTTGCGGGGAAATCACCAGCAGAACAGATTTCTGATGCCAAGAAATTATTGGATGAAGGCACGATAACTGAAAGCGAATACCAGCAATTGAAAGCTAAAGCATTGGCTTAATATTTGAGCTACCTGCCCCCAACAAGGCTAATATGTCACTTTGAATGGCATTTAGCCTTGTTTATCGCGGCCTGCGGCATGTAACACGGCATCAATTTCCTCGATATGCGGCATTGTTTAAATTTTTCCCTTCCCCTATTTGATATAACTTACTGTAAACTGCCTGATGAAAATTCTTAACAATTTGCCTATCTGCGCCATATGTTTAGAGGCAAATTTTTCTTCCCACTTGCGAGATTCATGAATGAGACATTCACCGTTGCGGCGTTCGCTATTATTAGCTGGTCTCACAGTGCCATTGCTCAATTTTACACTACCATCCTGGGCGGCTGGGGCGAAAATGTCATTAGATAATCAACTCGCTGAACTTGAAAAATCGTCAAATGGCCGTTTAGGATTGGCGTTAATCAATACCGACAAGGGCACCAAAGTTCACTATCGTGGCGGCCAGCGCTTTCCATTCTGTAGTACCTTCAAATTAATGTTGGCCGCCGCAGTGTTGGGTCATAGCCAATCTCAGCCAAATCTACTCAGTAAACACATTATTTATCGTGAAAGTGACTTACTCGATTATGCACCGATTACGCGCAAACATTTAGCACAAGGGATGACGGTTGCAGAACTGTGCGCAGCGACTATTCAGTATAGTGATAACACGGCAGCCAATTTGTTAATCAAACAGTTGGGGGGACTCGAGGCGGTTAACCAGTTTGCCCGTAGTATTGGTGATCAGACATTCAGACTGGATCGTTGGGAACCTGAGTTAAATACTGCTTTGCCAAATGATCCTCGAGATACCACAACACCTGCGGCTATGGCAGCCAGTGTAAACAAGTTAGTACTGGGAGATGCCCTCGCTGCACCGCAACGGGAGCAGTTAGCCTTGTGGTTAAAAGGAAATACCACAGGAGCGGCAACTATCCGTGCAGGTGCGCCGACTGATTGGGTTATTGGTGATAAAACCGGTAGTGGTGATTACGGTACGACAAATGATGTCGCGGTGTTGTGGCCGGCTAAGGGCGCGCCACTGGTTTTAGTGGTTTACTTTACGCAGCTTAAGAAAGAAGCAGAGCCACGCCGTGACGTTTTAGCTGCGGCCACCAAAATTGTGTTAGCGCACTTAACCTGATTATCGGTATGGGCATTATATTTATGCCCCACTATCTAGTGAATCTTTTACCATTACGTATAGATATTCCCTTTATTAAAGTTAACAACAGGCTTTCATGGTGCTGTTTTTATTGATATGACATAATGTATGTTGTAACTAAAATCAGCTTAATTGGAAAAGATAATGGCCAAGTATGATTTGATTGAACGAATGAATGGCAGTTTTGCTGCACTGGAAATTGCATTAGATAATCTCCACCAGCAACTTAATGCGCTCCCCCTACTCGCAGCCCGTGTATTTTCGCTGCCTGAAATTGAAAAAGGTACCGAACATCAACCTATTGAGAAAATCAGCGTTACTGCAAAAGTCGGTAATAAAGCAAAAGAACTGGGGTTACAACATTACCAGCGGTTATTTATTCATCATCAGGGGCAAAATGCGAGCAGTAAAGCGGCCCTGCGCTTACCCGGGGTACTGTGTTTCAGCGTGAGTGATAGGCAACTGGGGGAATGTGAAAATACTATTGCTCAGATTAATCAGTTGAAAAGTGAGTTGGAACATATCATTACCGTCGAGTCTGGCTTACCGAGTGAGCAACGTTTCGAGTTTGTGCATACCCATTTGCATGGTCTGATTACCTTAAATACTTACCGCACCATTACTCCACTCATCAATCCTAGTTCTGTGCGTTTCGGCTGGGCCAACAAACATATAATTAAGAATGTCACCCGTGAAGAGATCTTAGTTCAACTGAATAAAAGCCTTAATGCCGGGCGCGCGGTGCCGCCTTTTAGCCGCGAACAGTGGATGGAATTAATTAGCTTGGAAATTAATGATGTAAAACGTTTACCTGAAAATACCCGCCTGAAGATTAAGCGGCCGGTAAAAGTGCAGCCTATCGCGCGAGTCTGGTATCAGGAACAGCAAAAGCAAGTGCAACACCCCTGCCCTATGCCGTTAATTGCTTTTTTCCAGGCACAATCAGCGGCGGAATTGCCTAAGTTAGGTGAGTTAATAGACTACGATATCAACCAAATTAAGCATAAATATAAGCCGGATGCCAAACC
The DNA here is from genome assembly GCF_052217145.1 of Yersinia sp. 2541 StPb PI. Lineage (NCBI taxonomy): Bacteria > Pseudomonadati > Pseudomonadota > Gammaproteobacteria > Enterobacterales > Yersiniaceae > Yersinia > Yersinia sp. 2541 StPb PI. The sequence goes on from NZ_JAZGQB010000001.1 coordinate 2,284,637, forward strand.
TCTGCGGTTACTGGTGCCAAGGCTGCATCTGTATATCGACGTTGAATAAATAATGCGTTGCCAAGATCAATTCCAGTACGGGCAATAACCATAACGAATTCATATACATTTTTTAAGATAGATATCTGGACGGTTTATCTGCCATACAAAGTCGTGACGATTGATCGCCTGAAAACCAGTCTTTTGGAAGAGCATGTTAAAAATGCGTGCATAGCATGAATATCGAAGCGAGATTTGTCTGTCGTAACGATAAAACTTCCCCTGCTGAATTCTTTATGGTTCTCATCCATCGATGTTTCCTTTAGACAAGTTGTATTGCTGATAGTAGCTGCCGTATAGAAAACGGAGATCTGAGTTTGACGGTTGATAACACCGGTTTTTTATCCGTAAAAAACGCCAGTCATAAGGACCGGCGTTAATCGTTTGTTTGGCTGGCCGTTATTTCATACTGCCAACCATATCTTCCGGCTTGACCCATTCATCAAACTGTTCACTGGTCAGATAGCCTAATTTCAAGGCGGCAGCTTTGAGTGTAAGCCCTTCTTTATGGGCCTTTTTGGCAATCTCGGCAGCTTTGTCATAACCAATATGGGTATTCAACGCGGTAACTAACATCAAAGACTCATTCAGTAACTGCGTTATACGGTCACGATTTGGCTCAATACCCACCGCGCAATGTTCATTAAAACCGCGCATACCATCGGCCAGCAAACGAATTGATTGCAGGAAGTTATGAATCACCAACGGGCGGAAGACGTTCAACTCAAAATTACCGGATGCTCCACCAATATTGATGGCCACGTCGTTACCCATAACCTGTGCGCATAACATCGTCATGGCTTCACACTGTGTCGGATTCACTTTGCCAGGCATGATTGAACTGCCCGGTTCATTCTCAGGAATCGCGATTTCACCAATGCCACAGCGAGGGCCAGAGGACAACCAGCGCACATCGTTGGCAATTTTCATCAATGAAGCCGCAAGTCCTTTTAAAGCCCCATGACCATGAACTAATGCATCACAAGCCGCTAATGACTCAAACTTATTAGGCGCAGTGATAAATGGTTGATGGGTAAGCGCCGCAATCTCTTTGGCTACTCGCACGGCATATTCTGGATGCGTATTCAGCCCGGTTCCTACTGCCGTCCCCCCTAACGCCAACTCACACAGATGAGGAATAGTCGCTTCAATATGCTGCACGCTGTGAGATAGCATCGCCACCCAGCCTGATATCTCCTGCCCTAAGGTCAATGGCGTAGCATCTTGCAAATGCGTCCGTCCAATCTTCACGATATCGCGAAAGGCGTCCGCTTTGTGTGCCAGTGTCTCCTGCAATGTTTTGAGTTCCGGTAACAGATGTTGCCGCAACCCGATAACCGCAGCAACATGCATCGCCGTTGGGAAGACATCATTTGAACTTTGGCTTTTATTCACATCATCATTAGGATGCACTAACCGATTGTTTCCGCGCTCGCCACCTAACAACTCACTGGCACGGTTCGCCAAAACCTCATTCATATTCATGTTGGTCTGGGTACCAGACCCGGTTTGCCAGATAGACAGTGGAAACTCACTCGGATGACACTCTTCCAGAACTTCATCTGCGGCGCGCATGATGGCCTTTGCCCGTTCGGCTGGTAGTAGCCCTAAATCCATGTTGACCTGCGCCGCTGCCCGTTTGGTCAGTGCCAGAGCATGGATCAGTGCCGTCGGCATTTTTTCTTGCGAGATACGGAAATGTTCCAGTGAACGCTGGGTTTGTGCGCCCCATAATTGATTTGCTGGTACATCGATAGGCCCCATAGAGTCTTTTTCACTGCGGGTGGTCGCCATCACGGTCTCCTTAGCATGTAGAACTGAACGGTTGAGGTATGTCATACCAGTCTCACTGGCGACATGACAACTATCATGGCACATTTGCTGTCACCTTTATGCGATTGATTCGCATTTATATCATTTTGTGATCAATATTCTCATAACGAGCCGGCGGCTAAAACACACTGCTAATTAGCACACTCATCCTTGTGACCACTCAGTTCAACCATCAAATCTCGGATCCAACCATGGCCAGCATGATTATGACTGCGCTCATGCCAAACTAAGCTGACATCAAATTGCTCCGCAAGCCAGCCAACCTCAACCATCGTGAATCGATCCGGCTGCCCCTGCACTTGCCACAATCGCCGTGGAATTAAAGCAACAAGGTTGCTAGTGGCGACTATCTCAGGAACAAAAAGGAATGACGCTGCCGACATAACAACATTACGTTGAAATCCGAATGCCGCCAGAGCATCGTCTATTGGTGTGGTGAAGCTGCCCCCAGAAGGTGAAACAATGACATGCTCTAGTTGGCTAAAATCTGCCATTGTTAACTTGTCTCTAAGCCCCGGGTGGTCCTTCCGCCCGATGAGTACATAAGTTTCATCGAACAAATGGCGTGCTCTTAGACGCGCATGATAGGCACCTTGTGTAATAACCGCTATATCAACCTCGCCACTGGCCAACTGTTGTTCCAACTGGCTCGGATTATAGTGACGAACGGCAATGCGGACCCCCGGTGATCTTTGCCGTAAGGCCAAAACCAGCGGCATGACGACCGCAGCCTGTATGTAGTCAGTACCAGCAATGGTGACCGTCAGTTGAGCCCGCTCGGGATAAAAATCCTTGTGCGATTGCAGCGTGCGGCGCAGTTGGTCCAAAGACGCACGCAGCGGAGTAAGTAACTCCAGCGCTTTTGCAGTCGGCGTCATCCCCCGTCGCGCAGGAACCAGCAAAGGGTCGTCAAATACCTCTCTCAAGCGATTCAGTTGCGCACTAACTGCGGGCTGGCTGAGATTAAGTCGCGCTGCGGCCTTCGTTACATTCTGTTCAGCAAGCAAAGCTTCCAGGGTGACCAACAGGTTTAGGTCTATCCGTGTGGTATCCATTTGGTGGATTCCTTAATATAAAACAATCGATTTCTCTTATCCCTCAGCCGTCATCATAATGCAAGTTCATGTTGTAGGGATGATCAGGAGACAGTTGATGTTATCGAATAGCAAACCACTCATCACAGTGGTGGGAGCATTGAGTAAACAAGGGCGTAGTGTGGTGCGCACGCTACTAGAGAGTCAGCGCTACCGAGTACGCGCGTTAACGCGGCGGGTAGATTCCCCTGAAGCGCAAGAGCTGGCGCTTCAGGGTGCAGAACTCATGGCAGTGCCGCTAGAGTTGGGCCATAAAGAGACGTTTGTTCAAGCATTTAAAGGGGCATATGGCGCGTTTCTGATGACGCCCGCTATCACGCCGCAGGCAAGCCACGCGGAAACACACGAAACAGCGTTAGGTAAACAAATAGCAGATGCCGCCGTCGAAGCGGGGGTAAAACATATTGTATTCTCTAGTCTGGAAAACGTAGAAAAGATTACCGAAGGGAAAAAGTGGGTGCCACACTTTACCGATAAGAGCCGGGTTGAGAGCTACATTCGTACACTGCCCGTCACCAGTTCATTTATCTACATGGCGTTTTTTTACACTAATCTACTTGAGTTCTATCAGCCACGAATGGAAGGAGATACTTTAGTCTTTCCTCTCTATCTACCTGAAGATTTTTGCGCACCTTTTGTCGACCCATTGACAGCGACCGGCCCAGCGGTGTTAGCGATTTTTGATGATAAGGACCTGTACGCGGGCCAATCTTTGCCTGTTATCGGCGAGATCATTTCACCCAAAGAGATGGTTGAAACGTTTAGCCGTGTCACGGGGAAAAAAGCCCGCTACAGCTCGGCGTTTACACGTGAGGAGCTATGTCAACACTTCCCCACATTTTCCAGCATTGGGGGATTAGTGGATGAGGTAATCGGTATGGCTGAGTATACGGTAGAGTACGGTTACTTCCGTAAAGAGCGAGATCTGCTTTGGAGCCGACAAGTAAATCCGGCCAGTTTAACCTGGGAACAATTCCTGCGTACCACTGGATGGCAAGGGCAAGCGCTATCTTTTGCTCGGTGATTTTCGCCGTATTTACCTTATCGGTTTTCTCACGTTCCTAAATAGGGGCGTCGATGTTACGCCCTCTTCGCGACATTAAACGGCGGTAGTGCCCGTTTTCGTTCAATTGGCCCCCCACCCTCCGATTACTACTTGCAACCCCCGTAGCGCCATTGTTTACTAAGGGACAATTTTATTGGGCGGCAGGGCCAGGCGCGATTAGTCATATAAAATAACTGATTTGTGTGTAACCCTTAATTTGGCCCTTAACAAACGGCAGAATGTAAATATGCAAAAGATGAAGAATGCAGTGCAAAACTACGCTTGGGGCAGTACTGACGCCCTCACTCAGCTTTATGGCATAGCAAATCCACAGGGGAAACCGATGGCTGAACTGTGGATGGGCGCGCATCCGAAGAGCAGCTCACAGGTGGCAGATGCTAACGGCCAGTGGCATTCATTGCGTGATGTGATCGAACAAGATCCCGATGCTAATCTGGGCCATGATGTTTTCAACCGTTTTGGTGAGCTACCATTCCTGTTCAAAGTACTTTGTGCGGCACAACCGTTATCGATTCAGGTTCATCCCAGTAAAACCGCCGCCGAAATTGGTTTTGCCAAAGAGAATCAGGCGGGTATCCCACTGGATGCCGGCGAAAGAAATTATAAAGATGCCAACCATAAGCCGGAGCTGGTCTATGCGCTAACACCCTTTCAGGCTATGAATGGTTTCCGTACACTGGAAGATATTCAGGCATTACTCCACCCCTTGGCGGCAGCGCATCCCGATATCGCCGCATTCCTGCGCGAACCGGATACTGAACACTTAGCGGCTCTGTTTGCCAGTTTGCTGAGTTTGGCTGGTGACCCAAAAACGCTCGCGCTGGGGATTTTGAAAGCAGCCTTAAATAACCAGTTAGGTGAGCCTTGGGATACCATCCGCAGTATCTCGCGTTTTTACCCTGATGACAGCGGCTTGTTCTCCCCCTTATTGCTAAATGTCGTGACCCTGCAACCGGGTGAAGCCATGTTCCTGTATGCTGAAACACCGCACGCCTACCTCCACGGCGTGGCACTAGAGGTGATGGCAAACTCCGATAACGTATTACGCGCGGGCCTGACACCCAAGTTTATCGATATTCCCGAACTGATGGCCAATCTGCAATTTATCCCCAAACCGGCTGATACTCTGCTGACCACGCCAAAACAGCAAGGCAATGAACTGGCCTTCCCTATCCCTGTTGAGGATTTTGCTTTTTCACTGCATACAGTAACGGCCGAGACTCAAGTGTTGGCACAACCTAGTGCGGCAATTGTGTTTTGTATTCAGGGTCAGGCGGTATTGAAAAAACAGCAGCAGGAAATAACACTACAACCAGGCGAATCCTGTTTTATCCCGGCGAATGAATCACCGGTTACAGTGCAAGGAATTGGCTCTATTGCGCGTGTTTACAACGCAGACTGAACGAAGTCACTCATTTTGTTGTCAATAACTGGCTTTTTGCTGTCGTGATAGATAGATTCCATAGTCGCAATGACGGGGTTTTGTTATTACGCAGAACTCGCACTTGCCGTTTCAGGATAGTTATCGTCGCAATAATATTTGTGTCCGGTTAATCTATGCCTATATTAATTTGGTGAATACTGTTTTTCAGGCATTCTCTTGGGTGGTTTTTCACCAGCAACTCATTACCGCGTTCAACATAGTGAATTTGGTGTATTAGAAAAGGATGAACAGAACAATGAAAAAATCGTTAGTGGCTGTCAGCGTCATTGTCGTACTTGGCGCAGCATGGACTGGAGCCTCATGGTATACCGGCAAACTGATTGAACAACGGATGGGCGAGCTGGTTAACACCGCAAACGGGCAGATCAGAACATTGCTGCCTAAAGCCGGTGTCAAACTCGCCTATACAGATTACCAACGTGGTTTGTTCCGTAGCCAGGTTCGCTATGTGCTGCAAGCAGATAGCAGTGTCGTGGGTGAAAAAGCGTTAAAAGACGGTGATGAAATCGCGTTTATCGAAACTATCGATCACGGCCCATTCCCGTTCGCGCAGTTGAAGAAATTCAATTTGATCCCGAGCATGGCATCGGTACATACCGAACTTGCCAATACCCCTGCATTGAAAAAGCTATTTGATGTTACCAAGGGCCAATCACCGTTTACTGCGGATTCACGCATTTCATACAGCGGTGATACCTCTTCCGCCATTACCTTTATTCCTATCGACTATCAGCAAAATACCACCAGCATGAAATTCTCTGGTGCTACCATTGATGCCGATGTTTCGCGCGATATGCGTAATGTGAAGATGAGTGGTAGCAGCGAGAATATCATCTTCACCAGCAAAAATCAGTGGGACCAACTGGAACAATTCAGCGTGCAGGGCCTGACGCTGAAAAGTGACAGCAAAATGGGTAAATTTGATCTCAGCATTGGTGATCAGCAAGTCGCTATCAAGCAAATTGGTTTCAGTCTTGATGGCAAAGAGATGGCAACACTGGTTGGCTTTAACCTTAATACCCAATTGGGTGAAACGGATAAAGACCTGAACGGCAAACTGAGCTACACCCTCGATGCATTAAAAATTCAGGGTAATGATTTCGGTTCCGGTAAATTAGCCTTTGCCTTTGACAAGCTTGATGGCCAAAACCTGAAGCAGTTCACCAGCGCGTATAATCAACAAGTGCTGAAAGCCGTTCAGGCTGGTGAAAATCTCGATCCTGTTGCCTATCAAGAGCAAATGACTGAGATGTTAATTGCCAATCTTCCAGGGCTGTTAAAAGGCAATCCAACCGTGAGCATTGCGCCACTGAGCTGGAAAAACGCTAAAGGGGAAAGTACCTTTACCCTGAATATCGACTTGGTTGATCCGGCGCAGACTAAAGCAAGTGCAGAACCCCTGTTAGCACAGTCAGTGAAGAAAGTTGACGCAACCCTGACTATCCCGATGCCAATGGCAACTGAGTTGACGACCCAGGCCGCACGCCTGCAAGGCTACAGCCCGGAAGAAGCTCAGAAGCTGGCACAACAACAGGTTCAAGGCATTGCCGCTATGGGTCAGATGTTTAAACTGACCACCACCAAAGATGATGTTATCAGCAGCAGCTTCCATTTTGCTGATAATCAGGTCAATTTGAATGGCCAGAAAATGTCACTGCAAGAGTTTGTTGGCCTGTTTGGTATGTTTGGCGGGGCACCTGCTGAAGAAGACACCGGCAGCGCACCAGAAGAGATGCCAGCAACCCCAGCAGAACCTGCGGTTCCGGCACAATAGTTGTTGCAATAAGTCGCAGTAATAACACATAGAACGGAGCCTGATGGCTCCGTTTTTTTATCTCTGGATCCAAACAGTACGCAGGAGGTTGCAATGACAGATAAACTTATGACCGGCCCCAACCCCGACGGCAAGCACCCTATGCTAGGCTTTCCGCAGGTTTGCTTTATCAAAAATACAACGAACAACCCGAATATTATTATCGGGGATTATACCTATTACGACGATCCACAAGATTCGGAAAACTTCGAGCGCAACGTGCTCTATCACTACCCGTTTATTGGTGACAAACTGATTATTGGCAAATTCTGCGCGCTGGCACGCGGGGTTCAATTCATCATGAATGGCGCCAATCATAAAATTTCAGGTATTTCGACTTATCCTTTCAATATTTTTGGCAATGGTTGGGAGCGCGTCACGCCATCAATGGATGAACTGCCCTATAAAGGCGATACCTGCGTTGGAAATGATGTTTGGATTGGTTATGACGTACTTATCATGCCAGGTGTGACCATCGGCAATGGTGCCATCATTTCATCACGAGCGGTAGTGACGCGTGATGTACCGGCTTATAGCATTGTGGGGGGCAACCCGGCAACCGTGATTAAGAGCCGCTTCCCACCAGTAACGATAGCTAAACTCGAGGCTATTGCTTGGTGGGACTGGCCGATAGAAGATATCAGCCGCAACCTGCATCTGATTACCGCGGGCGATGTCGATGCTTTGGCGTTAATGAATAACCCCCAAGATCAGGCATGATCAAGCAGACCCTCGGCGGATCAACACCGGCGGTAATATGACATTTTGCAGTTGCAGGTCAACACCGGCAATACGCTGGAGTAACCGCTGCCCGGCACTGTAACCAATTTCTCTGGCGGAACTGGTGATAAAGGTGAGTGGTGGTTCGGTTAATTCGGCTGCCGGCACGTCACCAAAACCAATCAGTGCCACTTGTTGATCCAGATAGGTGTCTACACCAGCACTACCAATAGTCCGACCGGTGCGTAAGATACCAAAGTAAGCCCCCAATGCCACTGATGCCTGATGACAAATGATGGCACTGACATTGGGGTGATAACGTAGCAGCTCTTCTGCCGCATCTGCCGCCGCCTGCTGTTGCCCGTCACATTCAACCACCCATTCAGAACGGAATGGCAGGCCATATTGAACCAACGTGGCGCAGAAGCCTCCCAAGCGCTCTGCCCGCGTCAATGAATGCGAGTGCCCGCCAAGGTAGGCAATTTGCCGGTGACCACGGCCAATCAAAAACTCAGTGGCCATTTTAGCCGCCTGCATATTATCAGGGCGCACGACATCCACACCTTCCAACACATTCGACCGTGCCGCGCAAATCAATGGGATATCATGCTCTGCCGCCTTCTCCTGCAATCCCATCTCACGTTTGGCTCCCCCGCCGAGGACCAAGCCGTCAACACCCTGAGCGATAAGGGTATCGAAGCAGCGCAATAGACCTTTGCCCTCGCGACCACTTTGCGTCAGAAACAGCAATTTTCCTTCAGCTTCAATTGCTTCACTTAAACCCGCTGTCATTGCGGCATAAAACGGATCGCCGATATCGCGCACAATCAAGCCAATCACGCCGGACTCACCACCGCGTAATTGTGCCGCCTGGCGGTTACGCACATAACCTAACTGTTCGATTGCCTGATTGACCCGGTCAGCGGTTGCCCCAGAGATACGCCCTTTGCCACTTATAGCTAATGAAACTGTCGCCACTGAGACGCCGGCAAACTTAGCCACATCGGTAATTGTGATTTTTTTAATGGTCATACCCGCGGATAAACAAGCCAAGTTAAACGTTTAATCTAATGATTTACTCTAATACAGAAGTAGGATCAGTAATTGTGACATATCACTCATATTATCTGGGTTAAACGTTTTATCTTGTTTAACCTCCAGACAGGGAGGCGAAATAGTCGCCATTTATCGATAAACACACCGTATTAAGAAGCGCGGTGGTTAGAGCAGACATTTTTAACATCAGGCGTTTTGAAAAACAGGAGTCACTATGTCAGCGGTAAAAAAACAAAAAATTACGCTGTGGGAGTTTTTCCAGAGTTTAGGGAAAACCTTCATGCTGCCGGTCGCCTTGCTCTCCTTCTGTGGGATCATGCTGGGTATCGGCAGTTCACTCAGCAGTAAAGATGTCATCACCCTATTACCGGTAATTGGTCATCCTGCCTTCCAGCTACTATTTACCTGGATGAGCAAGGTGGGTTCATTTGCCTTTAGTTTCCTGCCCGTAATGTTTGCCATTGCTATCCCGCTGGGTATGGCGCGCGAAAATAAGGGTGTAGCCGCCTTCTCTGGTTTCGTCGGCTTTGCCGTGCTGAATCTGGCGACCAACTTTTACCTCACCACCAGCGGTGTGTTGCCAACCACCGATCCATTAGTCCTGAAAACCCATAACATTCAAAATATTTTAGGTATTCAGTCGATCGACACTGGGATTCTGGGGGCGGTGATTGTCGGGGTCATTGTTTATTTACTGCATGAACGCTTCAACACCATTCGCTTACCTGATGCATTAGCCTTCTTTGGCGGTACTCGCTTTGTGCCGATAGTGACGACGGTAGTGCTCGGGCTGGTGGGGTTGTTGATCCCGCTGATCTGGCCATTTTTCGCCGCCGGTATCACCGGTCTGGGTCGCCTGATTAACGGTGCCGGCATGTTCGGGCCGATGATTTTCGGCAGTGGCGAACGTCTATTGCTGCCGTTTGGCCTGCACCATATTTTGGTGGCATTGATCCGCTTTACTGAAGCGGGCGGAACCATGGATGTTTGTGGTCATAGCGTGAGTGGTGCACTGACAATATTCCAGGCTCAGTTATCTTGTCCAACCACCACCGGCTTCTCAGAAAGTGCGACTCGCTTCCTGTCTCAAGGCAAAATGCCCGCCTTCCTCGGTGGCCTGCCGGGTGCTGCGCTAGCCATGTATCACTGTGCCAAGCCTGAAAACCGACATAAAATTAAAGGGTTGTTGATTTCCGGTGTTGTGGCTTGTGTGATTGGCGGTACCACCGAACCGATTGAATTCCTGTTCCTGTTTGTAGCACCGTTCCTGTATTTGATCCATGCGATCCTGACCGGTTTGGGCTTTACTGTGATGGCGTTGCTGGGTGTCACCATTGGTAATACCGACGGTAATATCATTGATTTCGTGGTATTTGGTATTCTGCATGGCACTGCGACTAAATGGTATTGGGTGCCAGTGGTTGCCGGGATCTGGTTCGTGGCGTACTACATGATTTTCCGTTTTGCTATTCAGCACTTCAATATCAAAACACCAGGCCGCGAAAGCGAAACCACCGCTAGCAGCAATGCAGAAAAAGCCACTTATGGCGCTGCAACCGGTAAATCCGGTTATAACTCCCCTGCTATTCTTCATGCGCTGGGTGGTGCAGATAACATTGTCTCGCTGGATAACTGTATTACCCGTTTGCGGATGTCAGTTAAAGATATGAGTTTGGTGGATAAAGAGGCGTTAAAAGCCAACCGCGCCATTGGCGTTATTCAACTGAATGACCATAATCTGCAAGTTGTTATTGGTCCACAAGTGCAATCGGTGAAAGATGAATTAGACTCACTGATAAGCAGTACTCAGTTTGCGACGCCTTAGGACGGTAATTCGCTAAGCGCCGTTACCTAAATACCAGTTACATGAAAAATTATACCCAAGGTTATTGGCGTTGCAGGTAGGCCACAGCAAATGAAAAATCGGTCGGGAATCGATTTGAGCGTGATTTGCAGCGGCCTCGCCTGAGGTCCAGGGATGGGCCGAGTAACAGGTGCCGAAACTCCCCGCAACTTCAAGGACCAAGGGTATATTTGATAAGCGAGATGCTGATGTTTGATTTCTCCACGCCTGTCGATCGTCACGGCACTTGGTGTACCCAATGGGATTATATTGCCGACCGTTTTGGTGCTGCTGACCTGTTGCCTTTTACCATTTCTGATATGGACTTCCCTACCGCACCGGTGATTCTGCAAGCGCTGAATCAGCGGATAGCCCACGGTGTGTTGGGCTATAGCCGCTGGCAGCATGAAGATTTCCTTGGTGCAATTCGTCATTGGTATCTGCAACGGTTTCATTGCCATATCGATACCTCAATGGCGGTCTACGGCCCGTCAGTTATCTATATGGTCGCTCAGCTAATCCGCTGTTGGTCTGCGCCCGGTGATTTCGTCGTTACCCACACCCCTGCCTATGACGCCTTCTATAAAGTCATTCTCGGTAATCAGCGCCAGCTACTTAGCTGCCCGCTGCACAAAGTAGATAACCAGTGGCAATGTGATATGGCACATCTGGAGGCACTGTTGGCGCGGCCACAGACGAAAGTGCTGCTGTTGTGTAGTCCGCATAATCCAACAGGGAAAGTCTGGACACCACAGGAGCTGGCGCAAATGGCCGAACTGTGTGAACGCCATCAGGTCCGCGTTATCAGCGATGAGATCCATATGGATATGACCTGGGGCAATCAGGTGCATACCCCTTGGAGTGAGGTAGGTCAGACTCCGTGGGCACTGCTGACCTCGGGTTCCAAAACATTCAATATCCCCGCCTTAACCGGTGCATACGGTTTTATCAGTGACAGTGAAACCCGTGATATCTACACTCAAATGTTGAAAGGCCGTGATGGACTATCCTCTCCGGCGGTACTGGCCATTGTGGCGCACATTGCGGCTTACCAGCAGGCGCAACCATGGTTGGATGAGCTACGCAGTTATTTGCAAGCCAATCTGGTTTATGTGGCACAGCGCCTTAATGTGGCGTTCCCGGCATTAAACTGGCAGCCACCGCAAGCAACCTATCTGGCATGGATAGACCTACGCCCCTTGAACATTGATGACCATCAGTTGCAAGAGGTGCTGATTGAGAAAGAGAAAGTCGCCATTATGCCCGGTTTTACCTATGGCGAAGAGGGGCGTGGCTTTTTACGTCTGAATGTAGGCTGTTCCCGCAGCAAGGTCGAAGCCGGTATGGATAAGCTGATTAACGCTATTCGTTTTTTGCAGGGCAATAACGGCAGTTAAGTAAAACAGCATCGTGTATTACGCCACTTGATGCCTTGAGTGGCGTTTCTCTCCCTCCCCATCTCATCTTTCCCGCTGCCGATAACGTCAATAATCGATATACTACTATCACGCGGCTAGGTTTATCTGTGCTGGACAACCAAATGAAAAAGAAAGAATTTATTGCTCAGGACTTGCTGAGTAAAATGTATCAGTCTGGCGAGAGATTACCTGAGAAATTGCCGCCGGAACGCCAGTTAGCAGAGGAATATGGCGTGTCACGTTTTACCATACGCAAAGCGTTAGAGAAGCTGGCAGCCATTGGTGCCGTGCATATGGTGCAAGGTGCAGGGATCTTCATTAATCCCGGCGTGGGTAATAACCCACTGGTATACAATTCAATTACCGAAAAGAAATTTAACCAAATCAGTTTTCGTTTAATTAATCTGCATAAACGCCGCCCTGATAATGAAGAACAACAGATCTTTAACCTTAGCGCGGATGATTTTATCTGGGCATTCTCACGTTTGCGTTACATTGATAATCGTAAGGTTCAAATCGAAAATTCGCGCATGCCAGTCTCCGCTTTCCCTGATTTGAACCAAAAAGTCATTGAAAGCTCGATACAGCAATATATTCTCAGCAAAGGCTATCGCCTGTCCCATGCATTAACCCATTATCAGGCGATTAATATCAATAAAGAACAAGCTGAACTGCTTGGATGCAAAAAAGGTATTGCCGCCATGCATATCCTGAACCGAGGCATTTTGCAGGATGGCCGCGTATACACATTCAGTGATATCGTGGATATCGACTATTCCTGCACCTATATTATTCCGTTTAATCAGGATAACCTGAAGTTCCGCCAGAGCTGAATCAGCTCAGACCCACTATGGTGTATGAATTGTTCCGTTAGGCAAACGGCTTTGTGTCCATTCATGAGGCCGATAAACAACCGGGAATTCATCGGCTAAACGAGTATCAAAATCAACACCTATCCCCGCCTGTTCAATTGGATACAAATAGCCTTCTGTCGGCTGAACGGCGCCCGGAAATACACTCAGGGTATTCGCCGGATAGGCCACGAACTCCTGAATTGCTGCATTGTGCAAATAGATATTTAAATGGGTGTTAACCGCAGCACCAATCGGTGTCATATCTGGCGGGCAATGCCATGCCAGGCGAACCCCAAAACTCTGACAGAAGCTGCCAAGTTTTAATGCCGGGGTAATTCCGCCAATCTGTGATACATGACAACGCAGGAAGTCGATCCGGCGATTGATTATCAAGTCTTTCCACTCTGCCGGATTGTTAAATAATTCACCCGTAGCAAGTGGTACCGCGGTTTGATTACGGATCTGTTCCAGCCATTCGTTCTGATTCGGCGGCAAAATATCTTCAATATAATAAGGGCGATAAGCTTCTAACTGCTTGGCGAATTGAACCGCTTGTTGTGGGAATAAGCGCTCATGCACATCATGTAAAATATGGAATTGATTGCCGTATTTTTCGCGTAGCGCTTTAAACATCGCCAACGTGTTATCCATATATTGGTCTTGATCGTAGTATGCGCCGATTGTTGGCTGGCGGGTCGCATGCAGATCCTGAGCATTCCCCCCATAGAACCCCAGCTGGCAGCGGATATGCCGATAACCTTGCGCCAGCAAGTTATCCACCTCAACATACAACCCATCCAGTGAGTCACTGGCGGCATGACTATAGGTGGCAATGGCATCTTTAGATTTGCCACCAAACAGTTGGTAGAGCGGCATATCCGCCAGCTTGCCTTTAATATCCCATAATGCCATATCAATCCCGGCAATCGCGTTATTGATCACCGGCCCATTGCGCCAATAGGCATTGACCATCATCATCTGCCACAAATCTTCAATATTATTAGCGTCACGCCCCAGTAATAGTGGCCGGAGATATTCATCCACCATCACTTTAACGGCAAGGGGGCGCTGCTGAAATGTGGCGCAACCCAGGCCAACAATCCCTTTATTAGTTTCAATCTTAACCACAACTAAATTATGGCGATCGGGCCGGGTTATCTGACATTCAATGCCAGTTATCAACGTGGGTTGCATGCAATGCTCCTTTACAACACTCAGATTGCGACTCTTCAACGTGGCAACCAATGATGCATGAATAAATAAATTCGTATGACGTATTCGCTAATTTCACCTTATTTACACTGACCTTGTAAACCTAAAATTTAAATGTTTTTTTTGGTTCGTGAATTACGCAAATTAGCGAAAAAAACCATACCAATTAATAGAAAAAGCATCTAAGAACACCCTAACCATCGAATAATGTGATGTAACCCATGATTTATTGGTTTGTTTTTAACTTTCAGTAAACTTATTATCATTCACAGTGAATAAAAATAATGGCTCAGGTGCGAGGGTTTTATGGGAAGGACTGAGGTATGTCAGTTAATAATTAAACTGGTCGGTGGTCAGGATAATATAAATAAAGTCTGGCATTGTATGACACGGCTGCGTTTTGATTTAATTGATGATAGTAAAGTCGAATGGCAGAAAATCAAACAATTACCCGGTGTATTAGGTGCGCAAAATCAAAGTGATCAAGTACAAATCATTATCGGCCCACAGGTAAATGCCTGGTATCAAGATATTGTTGATAATATGTCACCTGATGAGAATGTTCCCTCAAGCGCGACTACGGCAATAACACCTAAAGCACGGAAAAGTCTGGTTTCACTGTTTATGGATACCGTTTCTGGGGTATTCGGCCCTATCGTTCCGGCGATTGCCGGGGCGGGGATGATTAAAGGCTTACTGGCAGGGTTGATCGCCTTAAAAATCATCTCAGCCAAAAGCGACACCGTGATGATTATCGATTTAATTGCCAGCGGGGTATTCTATTTCCTGCCGTTCTTCCTTGCCGTTTCTGCGGCTAAGATATTTAAAACTAATGAATATCTGGCAGCGGCGGTGGCAGCCTGCCTGATGTATCCCACACTCATTGATGCCGCCAAAGCGCTGGCCACTCATACCCCGGGCGCGGTGAGTGTCATCTATTTTATGGATATCGTGCCGGTATCGGTATTTAACTATTCTGCCAGTGTTATCCCCGTTATTTTCTCAATTCTGGCGCTGAGTTATATTCACCGTTGGGTCGATAAAATTATGCCCGATGTGCTGAAAACAGTATTTACCCCGACACTAACCCTTTTTATCACCGCATTGGTTTCATTGACGTTTATCGGCCCGGCCGGCATTTATTTAGGCAAACTGCTGGCATTCGGTATTCAGGGATTATTTGATATCTCATCGGTATTTGCTGGTTTTATCGTCGGTGCCATTCGCCCGATTGCTATTCTTACCGGAATGCATCACGCCATGACCCCCATTGCATTGCAAAACTTTACCGACAAAGGTTTTGATATGTTAATGCCAATGATGTTTATGGCAAACATGGCCATTGCGGGTTCAACATTTGCTATCTATTTCCATGTCAAAACCCGGCAAGAAAAAACCGTGGTGCTGTCTGCCGCCGTTTCTGGCTTATTGGGCATTACAGAACCCGCACTGTTTGGGGTGCTAACCAAATACAAAAAAGCCTTTATTGCCACGACGATAAGCAGCTCGATTGCCTCTGCATTTATCGCCTTTTTCGGCGTAAGGCTGTACGGCTATATTTTATCAAGTATATTCAGCTTACCGGCCTATATTGGCCCTTACTTTATCTACATCCTATTAGGTGTCACCTTGTCGCTCGGCCTGTCATTTATCCTCACTTATCTGCTGGTAGTGCGAACCGAGAAAAGATTGGTCGCAGTTGAATCGCAATAAATAGTTGAAATTAAAGCCGGCGTCATGGGAGGGCGATATTGTCCGCCCATGCCAATTCGTGATTTATGTCACTTTTTTATGCAACGCAGTGGATATTTTCATTCATTTGTTTTTATAATGTTCTGCACTTTACCTACAAGAATCTACTTCTGATAAAAAGTGAGTGCACAGCATGATTGATCCCCGCCTCCCCCTGACCGACATTCACCGCCACCTTGATGGCAATATCCGTGCGCAAACTATTTTGGACCTGGGTCGCCAATTTAATCTGGCCCTGCCGGCTGATGAACTAGCCGAACTGCGCCCGCATGTGCAAATCACTAAAACTGAGCCAGATCTAGTCAGCTTCCTGCAAAAGCTGGATTGGGGGGTTGCGGTGTTGGCCTCACTTGATGCTTGCCGCCGTGTGGCCTACGAGAATGTCGAAGATGCCGCTAATGCCGGTTTGCATTATGCCGAACTGCGCTTTTCACCCTTCTATATGGCAATGAAACACCAATTGCCGGTCGCCGGTGTGGTCGAGGCCGTCATTGATGGGGTGCAGTCCGGTTGTCGTGATTTTGATATTGATATCCGCCTGATTGGGATCCTCAGCCGCACTTTTGGTGAACAAGCTTGTTTGCAAGAACTTGATGGTTTACTGGCACATCGCGAGGGGATTACTGCGTTGGATCTGGCCGGTGACGAACTGGGCTTCCCTGGCGGTTTGTTCCGCAGTCACTTTAATCGCGCACGCGATGCGGGCCTGCGTATTACCGTCCATGCCGGTGAAGCCGCTGGCCCAGAAAGTATCTGGCAAGCTATCCGTGAGTTAGGTGCTGAACGTATTGGTCACGGTGTGAAAGCCATTGAAGATAGCAAATTGATGGATTATTTGGCTGAACACAACATTGGGATCGAATCCTGCCTGACCTCTAATATTCAGACCAGTACCGTCTCTTCGTTAGCCACTCACCCGCTGGCAACCTTCCTGCGCCATGGCGTAATGGCATCGATCAACACCGATGACCCTGCGGTACAAGGGATTGAAATTGCTAATGAATATCACATTGCCGCACCTGCTGCTGGCCTAACAGCGCAAGAAATCCGCCAGGCACAACAAAATGGCCTGACGATGGCATTTATCACCGAGCAGGAAAAACAGGCACTGCGCGATAAAATCCGTGGCTAAATCGGTCAGGAATTAACTAAAAACGCCGGTATTTCATAGAAGTAGCGGCGTTTTTTATTGCAGATCGCAACCGGCTACTTAGTTTCTGCCCGCGCCGCCGTCGCCAAAGATTCAGTCGCCTCGGCATGCTCTCTGGCGACGCGTTTCGCGTAACGCTGTGCCAGGACGGCACATACCATCAATTGAACCTGATGGAATATCATCAAGGGTAATACCATCACACCGACTACTGAGGCGGGAAACAACACGTTAGCCATCGGGATACCATTGGCGAGGCTCTTCTTCGATCCGCAAAACACAATGGTGATTTCATCGGCAGTATTGAAGCCCAGCCAGCGGGCTGCCATGGTGTTAATGACTAATACCAGTGTCAATAGCACCATCGAACAGACCAGAATTGCCAGCAGTGACCAACCATCAATTTGATGCCAAATCCCCTGCACCACGGCTTCACTGAACGCGACATACACCACTAATAGAATGGATGACCGGTCAGTGATATTAACCAGTTTTTTATGGCGCTCAACCCATTTAGCTATCAGTGGGCGCGATAAATGCCCAACAATGAATGGCACCATCAGTTGCATGATAATAGAACCTATCGCATGCAACGTGTCGGTATCACCCCCTTGGGTATGCATCAACATGCCCACCAGCAGCGGTGACAGGAAAACCCCCAAAATACTGGATGCCGAGGCGCTACAAATTGCCGCCGCCACGTTACCTCCCGCGACGGAGGTATAGGCAATAGCTGACTGAACCGTGGCAGGTAACGCGCACAAATAGAGGAAACCCAGATACAGTGTTGGTGTTAACACGCCAGGTACCAACACATTCATTCCCAACCCTAACAGCGGGAATAAGGCAAAGGTGCTGAGAAACACCACCAGATGCAGTTTCCAATGCCCCATGCCTGAAACTATGGCGGCGCGGGATAACTTGGCACCGTGCATAAAGAATAATAATGCAATGGCCGCGGTCGTCAGGTGTTCGAACCACACCTTAACTTCCCCTTCACAAGGGAAAATAGAAGCAATAATAACGACCAGAATCAGCACTAATAAAAATTTATCTATCCGTAAGCGTTGTAACCATGACATGCCACTGTATTCCTTCAATATAACCTTGGTTCTTGACGTTGCAGAGGGGGGAGCTGTTTGCGTTGTGCAGCCCATCCTTAGGCCTTGCCTCGGTGAGACCGCTGCCAGTAGTGTTCAAATCTGCTGGCAGCCTACCTACAACGCCAGTGACTTTGGCTATCGTTTCTATCAAATAAGCGTATTTGGCTGCAAAATCAACTTGCTGGCGATACCGGCAGCGTTTTTTTCTGTTGATCAGAGGCAATGCCCAGTTCAATTAATTCCATTACTTTTATCGCTTCCGAGGCGGGTACTGGGTTGGCAGCAGTACCTAAAATGGCATCACGGATCCCCGCATAATAAGCAGGATAATTACCCGGCAACGTCAGTAGTGGTTTCTCAGCGAGGATGCCATCATGTGACAGTGTCACTACTCCATCGCGCATATCGTAGCCCCAATCTGCCTGTGGCAAACGTTCACCCGCTTTCAGCCTGTCCTCTTGTGGGTCCAGACCAAATTTAATGTAACTCCCCTGCATGCCGTGCACGATATAACGAGCAGTTTCTGCTGCGGCTAACACCGTACCGTGTAACACTACCCGTTGCCCCGGATAACTAAGAACCGCGTGGAAATAATCAACAGATTGCGCACCGGGGCGCAGCATCCCTAAATCAACATTTAGCGTCTGTGGCAAACCAAACAGTTGTAGCGCCTGATCCAACAGATGTGGGCCTAAATCGTACCAAATGCCACTGCCCGCACCGGCTTGTTCACGCCAACGCTGGCGGATCTCCGGGCGATAGCGGTCAAAATGAGATTCGAAATAGACAACATTCCCCAGTGAGCCTTCAGCCAGCAGTGTTTTCAGCGTCAGGAAATCACTGTCCCAACGGCGATTATGGAACACTGAAAGCAATAAGTGGGCCTCATCTGCTTGTTTCTTCAATTCATTTGCTTGTGACAGTGTCACGGTAAACGGTTTATCCACCACCACATGTTTACCGGCAGCCAGTGCTTGCTGAGCCAGCGGGAAGTGAGTGTCATTCGGGGTTGGAATCACGATAAGATCGATTGAAGGATCATCAAATAACGTTTTGGGGTCAGAAACCACCGTCATTGTCGGCCAGTCAGCATGTACTTTACTGGCATCACTACTGGAAACCCCTGCCAGCTCTAGCCCCGGAGTGCCCATAATCAGCGGCACATGGAACGTTTTGCTGGCATAACCATAGCCCAGTAAACCCACTTTGATTTTTTCAGCCATTATATTTCCTCTCGCGCAGCATATTTGCCAATTGATATCAGTCGATCAATCGATTTGACACCATGATGATTCCCGCGACAAGAGGTAATTTTTGGCTGAATGTCAGTGGCGAGACTAAATTCGCACTATGGCCTCAGCATTATCCCGCCATTCTGGCTGTCGGAGGCTGCGTTGCGGGTAATTGGTTTCAATGCTACGACGCCTGAAATCACTGGGGCTAACACCAACACGCTTACGAAAAACGCGGGAGAAATAGAGTTGATCGTCGTAACCCACCACGCGACCAATAGTGGCAATCGGTTCTTGCGTGGTTTGCAGTAATAACTTAGCCCGAATAACCCGCTGGTCTTCACGCCAACGCAATATATTGATACCAACTTGTTCACGAAACAGATGTGCCAGACGTGACGGAGACAGGCAAACATGACGTGCAACTTCGTCAATGCGCAGCTCACCGGCCAAATTGCCGGTAATAAACTGGCACGCTTCAATCACTCGAGGGTCCATAATGCGTTGTGGACTAAGAGGATCTTCTTCCATTGCGCGCAGCAGTAAGCGCTCAAGTAGATTCATACCCAACTCTTCGCCAAAACGCCGTCCTGATTTTTGCGTCTGTTCAATATTGGCAAACAGGCGATCAAATTCCAGTAATAAGTTGTTGTTAGGCAAAGATAACCGCCCAACTTCATGCGTTTTGCTATGCCACTCCAACCAGTCCGCCCAGTATGCCCGTGGCCGGAAATAGACCCAACGGTGATACCAACAATCACTGTTCGGTGAGCGACCATAATAGTGTGATGCCTTAGGGGGAAAGAGCAGCAAATCACCTGGATTGCTGTAAAAGGTATTCTCACCGTCAAAAATCTTACCTTGCCCCTTAATGGTCAGATTCAGGATATAGCCCTTCATGCCGCCTGGCCTATCGATAAAAAAATCGAGTGGTCCATCGGCCAGAATCGGGGTTAATCCTGCTACCAGATAGGCATTAAAGGTATAGCCGGGTAACAAGGGATTGGGTTGCGGTTCCTGAACCATTCGATGGTACATTTAGCCTCCTTGGAGTCCTGATCTGATTGGCGTGCAAACACATGTGCTTATTTCAGTTTATCGGGCAGAATTCACGCTGCCCGATAGTGATTACAGAACTGTGAGCCAGATAGGCTTTTTATGGACTTTTCTGTCACCGTGCAACTTATACCGTCCGTTTAGCCAACTGTTTGTAACGGTCGAAGATAACCGCTGCCAGCAGGATCAAACCACGGACCACATATTGGGAGAACGGAGAGATATTGAGTAGGTTCATGGCATTTTCCACTGTCCCCAGAATCAAGATACCGGCGATAACATAGGAAATCTTACCAATCCCACCTTTCAGTGACACGCCCCCCAGCACACAGGCCGAGATAACAATCAGCTCATAACCAATCGACGTCATTGGCTGACCACTGGTCATCCGTGATGCCAAAATGATCCCAGCCGCCGCCGATACCAAACCCGATAAGACAAAAATGATGATTTTAGTGCGAACTACCGGCACCCCCGCCAGGCGCGCCGCATCTTCGTTGCCCCCGATAGCCAGGGTATTGCGGCCAAAGGTAGTTTTGTTTAACAAGAAGCCAAACAAGGCCAGACAGGCAATAGTAATCCAGATAGGAGCTGGCAAACCGAGCCAATTGGTGTAACCCAATGCGAAGAAACGCTCATCCTCGATACCCACCGCTTTACCATCAGAGATGATATAGGCCAGGCCGCGAACAATCTGCATCGTCGCCAACGTGGTGATCAAGGCGTTAATTTTCAATCTGGCAATCACAAAACCATTGATCAGCCCGCATAGCGCGCCCAGTAACAAACCGGCGCCTACCCCCAGCCACATATTTTCGGTCATATTGATAACAACTGCCGTCGTTACCCCCGCACAGGCAATGACTGAGGCGACGGATAAGTCAAAATCGCCGGATGCCAGACAAAACAGCATGCCACAGGCCACCATCCCCGACATCGAGATAGCCAACCCCAACCCTTTCATATTGATAAAGGAGCCAAAGTTAGGCACAAATATCACACAACCAATAAATACCACCGCGAAAACTACCAACATCCCATAGCTATCCCAAATACGGGATAGTCCTAGTCCACTTTTAGCGGGTGTATCTTGTGGTGGTTGCGACTGACTATTGTGTGCTCCACCTTTTAACTCAGTTGATGCCGGGTTCTTCTTATCAGAACTCAAAGTAACGCTGGACATGGATAACTCCTTCACAATCAAGCAACCGCAGGCGCGGCATCAGTAGCAATATTCGGGGTGCGTAGCATCGCCAGACTTAACGCCTGTTCTTCAGTGGCAGAACCGTGGTCTAACTCACCAGAGATTGCCCCTTCCCGCATCACCACGATTCGGTCAGCCAGCCCAAGAACTTCTGGCAAATCACTGGACGCAAACAGCACCGCAATACCCTGTTTCGCCAGTTGATAAATCACGTTATAGATTTCATGTTTAGCCCCAACGTCGATACCTCGAGTTGGCTCATCCAACAGGATCACTTTCATATCTTCGGATAACCAACGGCCCAAAATGGCTTTCTGCTGGTTGCCGCCGGACAAATTCATAATCAGTTGTTGAGGGCTGGGTGTTTTGATATTCAAAGACTGAATACGCAGTGCCGCATTCTCCTGCTCCCAGCGGTTGTTGATCAAACAGCCAGCCGTCAGTGTTTTGCGCCGTGCGCTGATATTGATATTGTCCTGTACCGAATGAACCGGAATAATGCCATCTGCTTTACGGTCTTCCGGGCATAACATGATCCCGGCGGTGATGGCATCGATGGGTGAACGAATCGTCAGTGGCTTGCCATCCAGCAAAACCTGACCACTGCTAAGCCTGGTGCCACCAAACAACCCTTTCAGTAATTCACTGCGCCCCGCCCCCACCAAACCAAACAGGCCAACAATCTCCCCTTGATGGACGGTCAGGCTTATTGGCGATTTCACCCCAATCGCCTTCACCTCTTGCAATGTAAGACGCTCTGGCCCTATTTCACGCGGCTGATAACCATAAATATCACCCAAATTGCGCCCAACCATGGCTTGTACCAGCGAGTCGTTATTCACCTGGGTCATATCGTCAAACGTGCGCACATACCGGCCATCTTTAAACACCGTAATGGCATCACTCAGTGCAAAGATTTCTTCCATCCGGTGTGATACATACAAAATGACCCGCCCTTCGGCGCGTAATTCACGGATCACCCGGAACAGTTGTTCTATCTCTCTGGCAGAGAGCGAACTGGTCGGCTCATCAAAAGCAATGATTTTGGCATTACGGGCCAGCGCTTTGGCAATTTCCACCATCTGCCATTGGCCGATGGAGAGATATTTCAGTGGGGTATCGGGGGAGATGTCCAGCCCCAAATGTGAGAGCTGCAAACTGGATTCATAGCGCAATAATTTGCGATCAACCATGCCCATCTTGGTAGGTAATTGGCCCAGATAGATATTTTCTGCCACCGTCATTTCCGGCACCAAATGCAGTTCCTGATAAATGATCGCGACACCGGCATCAAGCGCATCGGTGGTATTGGCAAAATTAACCACTTTGCCCTTAATGTGAATTTCACCCTGAGTCGGTGAGTAGTTACCGCTGAGAATTTTCAACAAGGTTGATTTCCCCGCGCCATTCTCTCCCATCAGGGCATGGATTTGACCGGCCTGACAGGTAAAACTGATATCATCCAGCGCTTGAACACCGGGGAAACTTTTTCCAATGCCACAAAAAGCCAGATAAGGTGACTGTTCGGCTTCCAGCTCGGCTTGTAACGCAGAATGGAGTGCTGACATGATGGCTTCCTTATAAAGTTTGGGTCGCACGGTACCACCCGTCTGTGTGGTCCATTGGGGCAAGCCGTAGCCTGCCCCCGTGCGCCATAGTCTGTATACCCTTCGAATTTGACGCGGCCAGAGGGTTAGCCGCCACGCCCATGACGTTGGGTATAACGGAATTACATCAAGCCTTTCTTCTCTAACTCGACTTTGAAGTTATCCCGGGTGATCAGCACCACATCAGTCACTTCAGTAAATTTCGGTGGTTCAACACCTTTGGTCACCCAGTCATTCAGCATCTGGATACTCTTATAACCATGAATATCCGGGCTTGGTAACAGAGAGCCATAGAAACCGGTAGCCTGGCCTTTGGACAGTTCACTGACTGCATCAACGCCATTGATACCAATGCCAATCACATTGGGTGCTTTAAAGCCCTGACCTTCTGTCGCCCGGACACCACCCAACACGGTGTTGTCATTCATGCCGACAATCAGCCAGTTTTTTACTTCAGGATGCTGGACTAACATGGAGTTGGCGGCATCAAATGCCCCAGGGATATCATTGGATTTGGTCGGTACTTTATAGATTTGCTTTTCTGGGAACCCTGCGGCTTTCAGCGCGTCCATTGACCCACTGGTACGTCGGCGAGCCGTGTCCAGTTCATCAGAAGTGATCGCCATTACCGCCGTTTCACCCGGTTGCCAGCCGCGTTTACTCATCTCTTTCCACAGTTCCTGTCCTTGACGCTCACCAATTTTGGTCGCCGCCATCATGACTAATGGAACACTTTCCATCGGTTTGCCTTTGGCATTCACAAATTGGTCGTCTACTGCGATCACTTTCAGGTTATAACTGCGCGCCTTCGCCTCGATGGCCGGCCCCAGTTTCGGGTCTGGTGTACAGATAACAAAGCCTTTCGCACCACTGGCGGCAAGGCTATCGATAGCATTCAAGGTTTTCTCACCATCGGGCACTGCAATTTTTATCACTTCAAAACCTAAATCTTTCCCTGCTTTATCTGCAAACTTCCATTCGGTCTGGAACCAAGGTTCTTCAGGCTGCTTTACCAGAAAACCCAACTTCATGCTTTCGGCAATAGCTGAATGTGACATAACTGCCGCTAACCCAACGACTGCCAGCGCCTTAGTTAATTTATGCATAGTGTTCTCCGAACTATTTTTGTAGGAAGAGATGATTTTTGTTTATTTAATCGTCAACCACCCAAATCATCTGATTTTTAGTGGAAACGTTATCAATGTTATTTTTCAGTTTTAGTGCGGTTGAATGCTTTATTGAAAGCCACTTAACCTCACCACACCCGGTAAGACGCTGACAGTTTTAACGTTAATTATGCTTTAGAATGTAGAGCGCTATCACATCCAGGGATTACAGTTTATTTATCCATATATTCAGCAAATTTAACCTCTCTCTAACTTTTGACTGACATCACAAAAACACTGTAGGAAGCAGAAAAGTACATACTTCCAGCCATCGGCTCCTCACATCTTGCTGTCACTCACTCCTATGGTTATTGGCAATGAATTCCTGTTTTCTGCAAATGTTAGGAGCAACCACTATGACAACCAGCGTTGTATCGGCGGACCGTCCTTTATTAACCAATAAAGCTATAGCGCTCGGATTAGATTTTGGCAGCGATTCCGTCCGGGTATTGGCGGTAGATTGTCAACATGGCACCGAGATCGATACCGAAGTTGTCTACTACCCTCGCTGGCAGCAGGGCCTTTATTGTCAGGCCGCACAAAATCAGTTTCGCCATCATCCACTGGACTATATAGAAGCCATGGAACAGGCGATCCGTCAGGTCGTCAGCCGCCTGTCAGAAGAGCAGCGCCTCCAAATCGTCGGGATTGGTGTTGACTCCACGGGCTCAACACCCGCGCCGATTGATGAGCAAGGACAGGTATTGGCACTGCGCCCTGAATTTGCAGATAATCCCAATGCTATGTTTGTGCTGTGGAAAGACCATACGGCTATAGAAGAAGCGGAAGAGATTAATCGCTTATGTCGCAGTGGCGAATTTGCCGACTATTCCCGCTATATTGGCGGTGTCTACTCTTCTGAATGGTTCTGGGCAAAAATCCTGCACGTGACACGCGCCGATGCCGCCGTGCGTGATGCAGCGGTGTCGTGGATTGAGTTGTGTGATTGGGTACCGGCACTGTTATCCGGCACCACCGCCCCACAGGATATTCAACGGGGGCGATGCAGCGCGGGCCATAAAAGCTTATGGCACCCATCATGGGGGGGATTGCCACCGCGTGAATTCCTGGCGGCACTGGATACCCGTCTGGTAGACGACCTTACATACCCTATGTTTACTGATACCTACACGGCTGAACGGCCGGTGGGTTTAATTACTGCCGCATGGGCTGAGCGTTTGGGGCTACCGACCGGTGTTGTGCTCTCTGGTGGCGCGTTTGATTGCCATATGGGTGCCGTGGGCGCAGGTGCTCAACCTTATACCTTGGTCAAAGTTATTGGTACCTCCACTTGCGATATTCTGATTGCCGATGACAAGTTGGTGGGTGAGCGCGCCATTGCCGGTATTTGCGGTCAGGTTGAAGGCAGTGTGGTACCCGGCTGGATTGGTATGGAGGCAGGTCAGTCAGCTTTTGGTGACATGTATGCCTGGTTCAGTCGTTTACTGAGTTGGCCATTACGTCAGGCCGCCTTGGCACAACCCGAATTGCAACCCCAGTTAAAGCAGATTGAATCTACCCTCCTCGCGTCACTCACCGCTGAATGGGCAAAGAACCCTTCACTGGATCACTTGCCAGTGGTATTGGATTGGTTTAATGGTCGCCGTACGCCGAATGCTAATCAACGTTTAAAAGGGGTTATTACCGATCTGAATTTGGGAACCGATGCCCCTACTCTATTTGGTGGTTTTATCGCAGCAACCGCTTTTGGTGCGCGCGCTATCATGGAGTGTTTTGAACAGCAGGATATTCCGGTTGAGAACGTGTTGGCATTGGGCGGTATTGCGCGTAAATCACCGGTTATCATGCAAGTTTGTGCCGACGTGATGAATCGACCACTGCAAATTGTTGCCTCTGATCAATGTTGCGCGCTGGGAGCGGCAATTTTTGCCGCCGTGGCCGCAGGAATATATCGCGATGTCCCTGCTGCGCAGCGTCAGATGGCCTGTAAGATTGAGCGCACTCTGACACCAGACGCCAGCCAGGTTGCTCGCTATCAGCAACTTTATCAGCGCTATCAACAGTGGTGTCTGTCAGCAGAACCACACTATATGCCAGTAACCGATACACCTGCGCCAATGACCGAGACGACACACTGATCTTGGCGATCAAACTGATTTATAAATATATTTTTTATAACAATTTATTAAACGGAGTATCAGATGGACGTATTCAAGCAATCAGAAGTGTGGTTTGTCATTGGTAGCCAGAACCTGTATGGCCCGAAAACCCTGCAACAAGTTATGGATAATGCCCATCAGGTGGTTAACAGCCTGAATAGTGAAGCGGGCTTGCCAATAAAACTGGTACTAAAACCGTTGGTGACCACACCGGATGAGATAACTGCACTGTGCCGTGAGGCGAACTATGATACCGCCTGTATCGGGGTAATGACGTGGTTACACACCTTCTCTCCCGCCAAAATGTGGATTGGTGGTTTGAGTATTCTGAATAAACCTTTATTGCAATTCCACACTCAGTTTAATGCGCAGATCCCGTGGGAAACCATGGATATGGACTTTATGAACCTGAACCAAACCGCCCATGGTGGCCGCGAGTTTGGCTTTATCGGCGCGCGGATGCGCCAACAACACAGCGTGATAACCGGTCATTGGCAGGATAAAGCAGCGCATCAACGTATTGGTCAATGGATGCGAGTAGCGGCAGCCAAACAAGAAAGCCAACAGCTTAAAGTGGCACGTTTTGGCGACAACATGCGCGAAGTGGCAGTAACCGACGGTGATAAAGTGGCTGCTCAAATCCAGTTTGGTTACTCAGTTAATGCCTATGGGATCGGTGATTTAGTCACGGTGGTGGATGCCGTTAGCAAAGGTGATATTGATACCTTGGTTGAAGAGTATGAAGCCACTTACCGCTTCACTGATGCGGTAAAACTGAACGGCAATAAACGTGAAAATTTGCTGGATGCGGCCCGTATTGAATTAGGCATGAAGCGTTTTCTAGAACAAGGCGGTTTTAAAGCCTTTACCACTAACTTTGAAAATCTGTATGGCCTGAAGCAGTTACCGGGGCTGGCAGTACAACGACTGATGCAACAAGGTTACGGTTTTGGCGGTGAAGGTGACTGGAAGACTGCCGCGTTGCTGCGCATTCTGAAAGTAATGGGCACTGGCCTGAAAGGTGGCACCTCGTTTATGGAGGATTACACCTATAACTTCCAACCAGGCAATGATTTAGTGGTTGGCTCTCATATGCTGGAAGTGTGTCCCTCTATCGCCAAAGAAGAGAAACCGTTGCTGGATGTACAACACTTAGGTATCGGTGGTAAAGCCGATCCGGCGCGCTTGATCTTCTCTACACCGGCAGGCCCGGCACTGAATGCCAGTTTAATTGACATGGGGAACCGTTTCCGCTTATTGGTCAACGTCGTCGATACTGTCGAACAGCCGCACCCCTTACCTAAACTGCCGGTAGCCCGTGCTATCTGGCAAGCTCAGCCGTCGCTGGCAACGGCTGCTGAAGCTTGGATTATCGCCGGTGGCGCGCACCACACGGTATTCTCTCAAGCCGTCGGGGTGGATGAATTGCGCCTGTATGCCGAGATGCACGGTATTGAATTCCTGTTGATCGACAATGATACGACGCTTCCTGCATTTAAAAATGAAATCCGCTGGAACGAAGTGTATTACCATCTAAATCGCTGAGTTAAGGCTAATACAGCGATTTAATTTGTTGATTTAAATAGACCTAGTAATTTAAATAGACTTAGTGATTTAAATAAATCAATTGATTTAAACATGCTATCCAGGGGCTTAACGGCCCCTGAGTTTAATGACAACCTGTCCGCCACGGTGAAAAACCAGCAGATCGTAAAGACGTCATTTTCCCCGCGCATAATAAGCACCTATTTAGGCTCGAACCGCACCATCCTTGCCACGGATACAATATTTTCTGCCTATTCTCCCCACCAGAGCTCGTGTCGTCGAAGTTTGTCAGCAGTCGAGGAGCTTAACAGCCCTATATGTTTTCAACATCGCCGTCACTGCCGCTAACGTGCTGCCCATAACCAATGAGGTGTGGCCTCTTGTTGTATCGTTGTCTCACTTAACTGTTTATCCAACAAGATATGGCGACAGTGGCTTTCCTGCTGTAGCGCCGCCACCAGCTCAGCAGCATGGGACACCACAATCACCTGGGTATGTTGTGCCGCCTGCCCAATCAACCGCGCTAATGGTTTTAACAGATCAACATGCAGGCTGATTTCGGGTTCGTTCAGGATCATCATTTCGGGAGGTCGTGGCGATAGCAATGCCGCCACCAGCAATAAATAACGTAAGGTACCGTCTGATAGCTCTGCAACCTTGAGTGGCCTTAACAAACCTTGCTGTGACAACAGCAACTCAAAATTGGGTTCAATAGCCAACGTAGTTCCGGGAAAAGCATCTGTAATGGTATGCGTGAGTGCATCGGTATCCCCGATCTCTCTGATCGTTTGTAACGCAGCGGCCAAGTCCGCACCATCACTGGCCAGTACCGGTGTATAAGTCCCCACTTGAAGCTGGCGAGCTGGCGCATGACGGTCGGTACGCAGATTGTCATAAAAACGCCAGGCCCGCATCCGTTCGCGCATAAGCAGAATCTCTGGGGCATCACGGGGGTCTGTGCTGTGGGTCATCATACTGTCATAGGCCGCTAACCCGTGATATGACTCGCGCCAAATTCCGCGCTCATCACGGATGCGAACCCGCGGGCCTCGCCGCTCAGCAAAAAGCGCATTATTGTTCAGGGTATCGCCACACCACAGGCTTTCAAGCTTGATTTCAGGATCCAATGCAAAAAATGACCTGCGCGGTGTGGGGAGACCCAGATCGATAGCATAACCATAGTCCGCGCCAGCAAAGCCCAATTTGAGGCTCACGGGATGATGGCGAGTGGTACCTTCAATCGGTTGTTCTCCTGATTTCATCGACTGGGAAAACGACGCGGGCCCCGCCCAGAGGGTTGATTGTAACCCGCCCTCCGCCGCCAATGATTGGATAACCTGCCCCTGACCAATATCTGACAGCAACCGGAGCGCTCGATAAAGACTGGACTTGCCACTGCCATTCGCGCCGGTAATGACATTCAATTGCCCCAATTCAAGTACCACATCGCGTAACGAACGGTAGCCAGAGATAGCAAGCCGAGTGATCATCATTCTTCCTTCTTCAACAAAAAATCTTAATTTGCGAAACACTGATTATATACACAGTGGTATTCGATGACCCATCTTGTCTTTACCTCGTTTAGGCACTGTTTACGGTTTTGTGATTGGTGTCTTGTATATCGCTGTCGTTTTATTGCCGTTCAATCACTCAATTTAGCGTAACAGAAACCGGTTACAGAAACCGGTTGCATAAATAACGTTTTCCCTAATACACTGAGGATAGAGATTTTATCAAACACCCTTTTTATCCATTACATGAGAGTGATTTTATGTCTGCTTTCCCGAAAAATTTCCTGTGGGGTGCCGCCAGCGCCGCTTATCAAGTTGAAGGTGCCTATGATACTGATGGTAAAGGCCCTTCTATCAGGGACACTTTTGCACATCTGCCCGGTACCACCTATCAGGGAACCAATGGTGATGTTGCTGTCGACCACTATCATCGTTTCCGCGAAGATGTAGCTCTGATGGCGGAGATGGGCATGAAAAGTTATCGTTTTTCAATTTCATGGCCGCGTTTGTTGCCAACAGGCCGTGGGGAGGTGAACGCCGCGGGAGTTAAATTCTACAGTGAATTGATCGATGCATTGCTGGAACACAACATCGAGCCGATGATTACGCTCTATCACTGGGATTTGCCACAAGCCTTGCAAGATGAAGGGGGTTGGGAAACCCGCAGCACCACCGATGCTTTTGAAGAATATGCACGTTTGTGTTATCAGCACTATGGTGATCGGGTCAAGCTCTGGTCAACGTTCAACGAGACCATCTGTTTTATTGGTTTTGGCTATATTACTGGCGGTCATCCGCCGGGCGTCCAGAATCCTGCCCGTGCTATCCAAGCCTGCCATCACGTTTTTGTCGCTCACGCCAAAGCGGTTGCAGCATTTCGTGCCAGCGGTATCGACGGGACAATAGGTTTTGTGAATGTCCTGCAAACCAACACGCCACTGAGTGATTCCGCCGAAGATATCGCCGCATTTCGCTTAGCTGAAGGGATCTTTACCCATTGGTTATATGATCCAGTGTTAAAAGGTGAGTATCCAGCTGAATTGCTGGCGCAGACCCAGGCCATTTGGGGTGTTCCACAATTCGCCCCCGATGATGATGCTCTGTTACGTAACAATATCTGTGACTTTATTGGGTTGAACTACTATAAGCGTGAAACTATTGCTGCCAATAACCAAGAAACGCATCTGACCATGAACACCTCAGGTGAAAAAGGTTCCGGTCATCAACAAGGGAATGAGTTCGGCTTCAAAGATTTGTTTAAATTTGTCCGCAATCCTAACGGGATTTATACCGACTGGGATTGGGAGATTTACCCGCAGGGCCTTACTGAAGGTATCATGAATATCAAGGCGCGCTATGGTGACATCCCTATCTATATCACTGAAAATGGCTTGGGTGCTAAAGACCCAATCATTGAGGGCGAAGTGGTTGATGATGACCGGATTGATTACCTGCGTCAGCATATTGTGGCAATTGAAGATGCCATCAAGCAAGGTGCAGATGTCCGTGGTTACTATCCGTGGTCATTTATCGATCTACTCAGTTGGTTGAATGGCTTCCAGAAGCAATATGGTTTTGTTTATGTCGACCATCAGAAACAACTGGCACGTCAGCGTAAAAAAAGCTTCTTCTGGTATCAAGGGGTGATTAAAACCAACGGTGACAAGTTGTAATCACGCACTGTATGGCTGGTGATAGCTGGGTGAGAGATTCTCACCCAGCGTTATTTTAAGCGAGATTAATAACCCACTGCGCGATGCATTACTCAGTTTGTAACCGCCACAACCGTGCATAGGCTCCTTCCTGAGCAAGTAGCGCCTGATGACTGCCTTGTTCCAATACTTGCCCGTTTCCTAATACCAAAATACGATGACATTGGCGCAATGTATTCAATCGATGAGCAATGCAGATGACGGTGCGATTACGGATAATTTCTGGTAACTGGCGCATAATTGCCGCCTCAGATTCATAATCCAGAGCACTGGTGGCTTCATCAAGAATCAGTATTTTAGGATCCGCCATTAGCGCCCTCGCCAGAGCAACTCGCTGCCGCTGCCCGCCAGACAGCATACTCCCTTTTTCCCCCACCTGGGTTTGATAGCCCTGCGGTAGAGCCATAATAAAATCATGCGCCCCCGCCTGCCGGGCAATCGACTCAACCAGGGTATCATCAGCATTAGGCTGGCACTGGCAGATGTTGTCGCGCAGGCTACCAGAGAACAAGATGCTATCTTGCAGTACCACACTCATTTGGCGACGTAATGCCGTGGCATCTGTAATCGCCAAGTCCTGCCCATCTATCAGAATTTGCCCATGTTGAGGAATATATAACCGCTGTAGTAACTTCGTTAGCGTTGATTTGCCACAGCCGGATGGCCCGGTAATGCCAATAAACTCGCCACCAGCAATATCTAAATTAAGATTTTGTAAAACTTCGGTGGTATCTGATCGATAGCGAAAACGCACCTGTTTAAATGTCAACCGCCCGGTGCACCCATGACTTGATGATAATCCGGTGCAGCCCGGCTCGGTTGGATAATCCAAAATGGTACCAATCCGTTTCAGAGCGACTTGCGTATGGTGGAAATCTTGCCATATCTGAGCCAAACGTAAAATGGGTTGAGTTACGTAACCCGAAAACATTGAAAAAGCAATGAATTGACCTGGGCTTAACCCCCCTGCCAGTACCAATTTAACGCCAAACCACAACACTATGGCTGAGGTGACTTTATTAATAAGTGTAATACCTTGCTCAGCAATATTTGCCATCCTCATGCCAGCAAATGATGCCTGCACATAACGGGCTAATGACTGCTGCCAGCTGCGATTAAACTGGCTTTCGGTGGCAGTGGTTTTTATCGTTTCCAACCCGCTAATTGCTTCAGTTAAAAACGACGTATTATCTGCACTGGCTTCATATTGACGCTCAACCCGCTGACGTAAAACACCGCCAATGGCCCACCAAAACAGGAGGTAACAGATCAGAGAGAACAGAACTATCCATGTCAGTTGGCTGCTATAACAAAACATCACAATTATAAATGTACCAACAAAGATCAGGTCCAATAACATGGTTAATGCAGACCCCGTCAGAAAACTGCGAATCTGCTCCATTTCTTGTACTTTGGCGATAGTTTGCCCTGTCTGCTGTGCGCCAAAATAAGCCAGGGGCAACCCCAGTAAATGGCGATAAAGGCGGGTGTTAAGTTCGGCACCAACTCGGCTGGAGAGATGTGAGAACAGCCAGCCACGCAAGAAGGTGTAACAGGGTTCGGCAATTGCCAATGCTATCATGGCGCAGCCCAATACCATTAAGCTCCCGACGCCGCGGCTCACTAAGACTTTGTCGATCACCGTTTCAAATAGCATTGGCGTCACCAGCAAAATAGCCTGTAATAACAGTGACACTAAAACGATATTACGTAATTGATGGCGATATTTAGTAATAACCGGAATAAACCAACCAAAGCCAAAAGAGGCTTTTTTCGGTCCCTGTAACTCTGCTTTCGCCAATAAAATAGCGTCACCACGCCACAAGCAGGCCAGTGCTTGCTGGCTTATTTGCTGCTGCTGTCCCGTGGCGGCAAAATAAACCACCGCACCCTGATCATTCAGCGCCAGTAGTACATACCACTGATTCTCATCACTGAATAAGATAGGCAGCGCCAGATGTTTCAAACGGTCATATGACTGACTGACTTTTCTGGCCCGCAAACCAATCCAACCGGCACCACGACACAGCGCAATGTAATCTATTTTTTCCGGCGCTAATCCGAGTTGATGCGCCAACTGCGCAGGCTCAACCGCCAGATCAAAACATGCAGCAGCCCGAGCCAGTGCTGCCAATGGCTGGATGACCTGCGTTGATGTTGAATTCTTCATCTCAACGCTCCCTCATGGCTTCGGATTGGTATTCTTGTAATGGGCTGAGTAAGTAATCGATAACCCGCCGCCGGCCGGTTTTAATCTCTACACTGACCGCCATACCTGCGGATAAACGCACCGACTTCCCTTCAACGCTCAGCCTGTCGCTGTCCAGACGGATCCGGGCCGGAAACACTAAGCCTTGTTGTTGGTCCTCCATCGCATCACGAGAAATATGCTTTACTTCACCCGACAACGTGCCAAATCGGGTATAAGGAAAGCTATCAACTTTCACCTCCACCGCCTGCCCTGGCAGCACAAAACCCACATCCTTATTGAGGATCATGACATCGAGTTCTAACTGATGACTTTCAGGCACCAATACCATTAACGGTTGAGCCGTGGTGACCACGCCGCCCATAGTATGAATCGCCAATTGTTGAATCACGCCGGTAACCGGTGCGCGTAAGGTCTGTTGGCGCTGCTTTTCTAGCAATTTGATCTGCTCTTGTCGCAATTGGTTGATAACTTCATGAGCTTGATTTAATCGTTCCTGGTAACTCCGCCTCTTTTCAGCTAAATAGTGCAGTCGGGTTTGTGACAGGTGGTGTGCTTTCGCCTGCAAGATAGCCTGTTCATTGTCCAAACGGCTACTTTCAGCCGTGGCATTTAGCCATTCCCGCTCTTGTAGCAATAACTCCACGTCGGCGATTGACTTGGATTTAGCGAGTGTTCGTAACGCCTGCAACCGTTGATGAATGTTTTTCATTAACACTTTCTGGTGCGTAATATTAGTCATACCCGCTTGAATATGGGCCTGGTTAACCGCCTGTTCACTCTCCTGGCGCGATAACTCTGCATTGACCTCGTTTACTTCTTTGTGCAAAAGTGCCCTGGCGGTGATGTTCAAATCATCAGGGCTACTTTCAGGGGGAGTAAACATCGCGGCGGGGTTCACTGTCAGTAGCGCCACCATACGGGCAGCTTCCAGTAAGCGATGCATTAATTGCTGATTGATATTACCTAGCTCGGCATCAATGCCGATTGGATTTAACTCAATCAACACCTGGCCGGCTTCAACTTTGTCACCATCGCGCACCTTAATTGCGACCACCACCCCCGGTTCTAGCGGTTGGATCACTTTCGAATGTTCAGAAACAATCACTTTGCCCTTAGCTGACGCGTGAATATCAAGCCTTCCAACAATCGACCATACCAATGCCAGCAGCAGTGTCAGCGCCAGAAACCATGCAGTGCGCCGTGCCAGTGGTGCCACTGGCCGTTCCACAATATCCAGATAGGCAGGCAGGAAATCATATTCATCACGGGTGCGCTGAGGCGAGAAATGGCGTTGCCAACGGTTCTTTATGGCATTGAACCATGCTGTTCTATACCAATATTGCATCAACTTCATTTTGATTCCTCATGGCTGAAGTCAGCCTGTTGCTGCCACAATCGGGCATAAACGCCATTTAGCGCCAGTAGTTGATCATGGTTAGCCAACTCAGTAATGCGGCCTTGTGCCATGACACCGATGCGATGGCAATGTCGCACCGTCGAGAGGCGATGGGCAATAGTGATGACAGTACGATTGGCGATAATGCGGGCCATATTTTTCTGTACTTCCGCTTGCGACTCGTCATCTAACGCACTGGTTGCTTCATCAAAAATCAAAATACGGGGATTAGCCAGCAATGTACGGGCAATGGCAATACGCTGACGCTGACCACCAGAAAGCGAGGCACCGCCCTCTGACAGCACGGTGTCATAACCTAGTGGCAAGGCGAGTATAAAAGCGTTGGCTCCCGCCAGACATGCAGCCTTGACCACCTCATCCAATGATGCCGTGGGTCGTGAATGGGCGATGTTCTCCCGTACCGTACGGTTAAACAGATAACTCTCCTGCATCACAACCCCTATCTGACGCCGCAACATGTCGAGGGATAAATTTCCAATTGGGATGCCATCAATATTGATTACACCCTGCTCTGCGATATAGAGGCGTTGTAATAGTCGGGCAACGGTACTTTTACCCGAGCCTGATGGCCCCACCAGCCCGATATGTTCGCCAGCACGCAGAGATAAGGAAAAATCCTGTAGTACCGGGTTTAAATCGACGCGATAACGGAAAATCACCTGTTGCAACGTGATATCTCCTCGAATCGGGTGGTCAAGTGGCACCGCCCTCACCGACTGCTCCGCAGGTAAGCTCAAAATGTCAGAGATCAGCATTAGCCCCACTTGGGCCCGGATGCTCTGTTGCCACAAATCAACCAACTTACTCATTGGCATCAATGCCTGCACCGCCAACATGTTAAAGGCGATCAGTTGCCCGATACTGAGCTGCACCGACATCACTTGATAAGCACCCACCACAATCACCACTGCACCAGCCAGTTTTTGCAATAACTGAGCCGCCTGACTACTGAGATTTTGCAGGTTTTGTACCTGAAAATTCGCTTCAGCATAATCACGTGTTTGGGTTTCCCAGCGTTGATGCATTTGGGGTTCCAGCGCCAGACTTTTTACCGTTTCCACGCCAGAGACAGTTTCAGTTAAAAATGCCCCATTTTGTGCGGCACAACCGCACAGGACTTCAACTTTCTGTTGTAATGGCCGGGTGGTCAGCGCCGCTAATAACAGATATAACGGCAATGTGCCTAAAATGATGAGCGTCAGTAGTGGTGAAATGCACCACATGACAATAAACAACACCAGGGTAAAAACCACATCAACACATAGCGTCAGTGCGGATCCCGTAATAAATTCTCTAATATTGTCCAGCTCCTTCACTCGAGCGACAATATTGCCCACATGGCGTTGCTTAAAATAACTTAGTGGTAATTTGATTAGGTGGTTAAATAGCTTGCCGCCCAATAAAATATCAACCCGAGTGGTCGTGTGAGTGAAAATATATTCTCGCAGTAATTTTAATACGACTTCATATATGCCTACGACTAATAGCACAATAATTAACACATCAAGTGTTGTGAGTGCATTATGGACCAGCACTTTATCCATAATAACCTGAAAGAAAAGAGGAGAAATCAAGGCCAGAAACTGTAATAACATTGATAATACTAAT
Source organism: Yersinia sp. 2541 StPb PI (assembly GCF_052217145.1). NCBI lineage: Bacteria > Pseudomonadati > Pseudomonadota > Gammaproteobacteria > Enterobacterales > Yersiniaceae > Yersinia > Yersinia sp. 2541 StPb PI. The sequence goes on from NZ_JAZGQB010000001.1 coordinate 2,321,424, forward strand.
ACCTGAATCAATGATTTACGGTGGCGCAGTAATACGGGAACAAACCAGCGAATATTGAAACGCGAATGGCTACAACAAATGATGACACCACTCCAAATCGACGTAAGCTCTTGATAAGTTATTATTTCTGGCTTCCCGCTATCTGCATGTTGCAGTAGCACCTGCTTTTCATTAATACGTGCCAATAAGATAAATTTGCCTTGCATATCGCGAAAGGCAAGTGGCAATTGTTCTGGTTTAATATTATTTAATGACTTTTTTATGATTTTGAAGCGAGCTGCTGTGGTATGTGAAAATTGCGCTAAATAGCGCTGCAATGATGCACGTGTGGCCATGGTCCAACAACCGATAGCATTTTTGTGGCTAAAATCCTCAACAGTGTCTGAATTCAACCCCGCCAGACGGAGTAATCGAGCAGCGCAGACCAATGAGGAATGAACGTGGTTTTCCATAGAGTAGATTACCTAAATTATTAGGAACATCTGTTAACATAAGAAACAGATAATCGCCAAAACAAGTCTAAAAACATATAACGCCGGTATCATAGAATGGTTTTTATATATCGTTCATATCGCGTAAGGATTTATAACTTTTGATAACTCAAAACACCTTAGTTTCGTTATGTTTGTGAATTTTAATTCACAATGGAGCGATATAAATTAGACATATTAGGCCGCCAATATTAAGAATATCTATGGTAGGACACTTAACCTCGGTCACTTCACATTTATTGATTTGTATCGTCAATTATTCATCGCTTTATGTGATAATTTTGCGGTGATTTATAGCCATAGTGGTTGGCTGCCGCCGTTTTATCACTGATAACAGGACTTTTTCTCGCCATGACACCGACAATGCCTTCGACTGCCGATGACCTCCCCCCTCATTCAGATTTTATTCGTCACCCAGCAATGTTGCCAATCATGCATATTGCTCAGCAATTAGGTGTTAGCACCGATGATGTCATCCCTTATGGGCATCATATGGCAAAAGTTGATATCCGGGCGATCCAGCCTGGTCGTGCGCAAGGCAAACTGATTTTAGTTTCCAGTATCACCCCAACGCCGTTAGGCGAAGGGAAAACCGTAACAACGATTGGCTTAAGTCAGGGGATCAACCGATTAGGTCACCGTTGTGTTGCCTGTATCCGTCAACCCAGTCTTGGCCCGGTCTTTGGTGTGAAAGGGGGTGCTGCGGGTGGCGGTGCTTCACAGGTGCAACCGATGGAGAAACTGAACCTGCATCTCACAGGTGATATCCATGCCATCAGTGCTGCACATAATCTGGCCGCCGCCGCTTTGGATGCGCGGTTGTACCATGAGCAACGCTTGGGGCTGGCGTTTAGTCAACAAACCGGATTACCGTTACTGAATATTGACCCGCAGCGGATCCTCTGGCCACGCGTGGTTGATCACAACGACCGGGCGCTACGCCATATTCGTGTGGGGATCGGCGAAAGTACCCACGGTGTGGAGCGGGCAGACCATGTAGAAATAGCCGCTGCATCTGAATTGATGGCTATCTTGGCCTTATCAGAAAACCTGCAAGATATGCGACAACGCATTGGCCGGGTTATTTTGGCTCACTCCACCCACGGCGAACCGATAACCACAACAGATTTGGGCGTCGCCGGTGCCATGACCGTGCTAATGAAAGAGACTATTCATCCAACATTAATGCAAACCAGTGAACACACCCCGGTACTGATCCATGCAGGCCCTTTTGCCAATATCGCCCACGGCAACTCATCGGTTCTGGCAGACCGGTTGGGCTTACAATTAGCGGATTATGTGGTAACCGAAGCGGGTTTTGGTTCCGATATGGGGATGGAAAAATTCTTTAATATTAAGTATCGCCAATCCGGTATTGCCCCCGCTTGTGTGGTTTTGGTGGCGACACTGCGTAGCCTGAAAGCCAATAGTGGCGCGTATGATATTAAGCCGGGTCAGCCACTACCTGCCGAGATCCTCAATAGCAATATTCCCTTGCTCAATCAAGGTTGCGCCAATCTGAAATGGCACATCAATAACGCGAAAAGTTACGGTTTGCCGGTGGTGGTTGCGGTTAATCGCTTCCCCGACGACAGCCCCGAAGAATTGAGATTTTTAGCCGACTATGCTTTATCTGCCGGCGCACTTGCTTGTGAAATCAGTGACGCTTTTGCCCTGGGAGGTGCCGGGACCACCGCACTGGCTCAACAAGTGATAACTGCCTGCGCTCAGGGCGCTGAGCCGACGTTACCCTATCCAGACAGCGCCACACTGGAGAGCAAGTTACAGGTTATGGCACAGCGTTATGGCGCCCACGATGTGACATTTACGCCTCAAGCGCGCCAACAACTTGATGAGATAACCGCAGCAGGTTTCGGCCATTTGCCGCTGTGCATCGCCAAAACACCCCTGTCTATCAGTGCCGATGCCAGCCTGAAGAACGTCCCACATGATTTTGTATTGCCTGTAACGGCCTGTGCCGTGTCGGCAGGTGCCGGATTTGTTCGTATCTACACTGGAAATATCATGACCATGCCAGGGTTGGGTACCCAACCGGCGTATTACCATATTGATATAGATGACGAAGGACACATTTGCGGGTTAAGCTAGCATCATACAAAGAAGTGATAGCGACAGATGGTTATCACTCCTTATTAATAGATTACTAAGGTTCACTATGTCTCAACCGCAGGAATATCAGCGCATTGGCGGCTGGTTATTGGCCCCACTGGCTTATTTGATCGTCACACTGCTCAGCGCCAGCCTGATGCTAGTACTGTATGCCATGGCCATCTTCACCCCAGAGTCACGAGAGTATCTGGTGACCAACTCACAGGCATTTACCCTACAATGGTATTTCTCGGTGATAACAACCTTGGTGATGTGGGCCTATACATTATGGGTCATCTGGTTGTTTTGCAGCCGCTCACGTCGTCTACCGAAATGGTTTATTCTTTGGTTATTGTTAACCGTGCTACTGGCACTAAAGGCCTTTGCTTTCTCGCCGATCAGTGATGATATTGCCTTACGCACTCTGGGATGGCCCTTGCTGGCCGCCGCTGTTTTTGTGCCTTACATCAAACGTTCTCAACGCGTGAAGCATACTTTTACCGAACTTTAATGGGATTGCGCACCTTTTCCCCCTAAAATAGCCAGTAAATCGTAATAACCCTGCACTTCATCTGTTGTCGTCAGGCCGCCAATTTTGGATAATAGGCGGCTTTTATTTTTTTAGGCTTCGTAATGACTGAATACCTGCTCCTGTTTGTCGGTACTGTATTGGTAAACAACTTTGTGCTGGTCAAATTCCTTGGCCTGTGCCCGTTTATGGGGGTCTCCAAAAAACTGGAGACCGCTATTGGTATGGGGCTGGCAACTACCTTTGTACTAACATTGGCCTCTGTTTGCGCCTGGATGGTAAACAGCTTTATCTTGCTGCCGCTTGGTTTGGTGTATTTACGCACATTGGCTTTTATTTTAGTCATCGCCGTCGTGGTGCAATTTACCGAATTGGTGGTACGCAAAACCAGCCCGGCACTTTATCGTTTGCTGGGGATATTTCTGCCACTGATCACCACTAACTGTGCTGTGTTGGGTGTCGCGTTGCTTAATGTCAATCAATCTCATAATTTTATGCAATCGGCGGTTTATGGCTTCAGTGCCGCAGCTGGTTTCTCTCTGGTAATGGTGTTATTCGCTGCTATTCGCGAACGGTTGGCGGTGGCTGACGTTCCTGCGCCATTCCGCGGGTCTTCTATCGCCCTGATTACAGCAGGTTTGATGTCATTGGCCTTTATGGGCTTTACCGGGTTGGTGAAGTTCTAATGATGTCGTTATGGATTGCCGTAGGTGCATTAAGTACATTGGCGCTGATATCAGGCGTGGTGCTTGGTTTTGCTGCTCGCCGTTTTCAGGTTGATCAAGACCCCGTGGTTGAGCAAGTAGAAGCAATCTTGCCGCAAAGCCAGTGCGGTCAATGTGGCTACCCTGGCTGTCGGCCCTATGCAGAAGCTGTATCCTCTCAGGGGGAGAAAATCAATAAGTGCGCACCGGGTGGCGAACAAGTGATGCTTAAGCTGGCTGAACTGCTGGCGGTTGAACCACAACCTCTAGAGGGTGACGAAGCGGCGGCTCATCCACAGCGTAAAGTGGCCTTTATTGATGAAGCCAATTGTATTGGGTGCACAAAATGTATTCAGGCCTGCCCTGTCGATGCCATTGTGGGTGCCACCCGAGCTATGCATACCGTATTGCCAGACCTGTGTACCGGCTGCGACCTTTGTGTTGCCCCTTGCCCGACAGACTGTATTGAAATGATTCCGGTTGCCACCACCACCGCTAACTGGAAGTGGGATCTGAGCACTATTCCGGTCAAAAATCTTCCCAGCCAGTTAGTGGCCTCACAGATGATTCCAGTGAAAATGATAGATGTGGAGCAACATGTTTAAGCTGTTTACTGCCCGCCAACACGACAATATCTGGGATTTTGACGGGGGTATCCATCCACCGGAAATGAAGTTGCAATCCAGCACGGTGCCAATGCGCATCGCATCCTTGCCTGAGCAAATGATCATTCCGTTGCAACAACATCTGGGGCCAGAAGGTGAACTGCGCGTCAGAACCGGTGAACAAGTATTAAAGGGCCAGCCGCTGACCGTGGGCCGTGGCCGCACAGTTCCAGTACATGCCCCCACCTCTGGCACTATTACGGCTATTGCCCCGCATACCACTGCACATCCCTCCGGGTTGGCTGAGTTGTGTGTACATATTACCCCGGATGGTGAAGACCGTTGGCGTGAGCAACAGCCGTGGGCCGACTATTTACAGCGAGATACCGCAGCGTTACTGGATCGTATTCATCAAGCGGGTATCGCCGGTTTGGGCGGCGCAGGCTTTCCGACCGCCAGTAAATTACAAGGTGGCGTGAACAGTGTTACCACCCTGATTATCAATGCGGCTGAATGCGAGCCTTATATCACTGCCGATGATCGGTTAATGCAGGAGCACGCGCAGGAACTGGTCGCCGGTATTGATATTCTAAGACATTTGCTGCAACCACAGCAGGTGTTGATTGGCATTGAAGATAATAAGCCCGCCGCCATTGCGGCTTTACAACATGTATTACAGGGCCATGACGAGATCCAGTTGCGGGTTGTACCGACTAAATATCCGTCCGGGGGTGCCAAGCAGCTCACCAAAATCCTGACTGGTAAAGAGGTGCCTTTCGGCAAGCACTCCTCATCCATTGGGGTATTGATGCAAAACGTGGGTACAGTAGTTGCCATTAAGCGAGCGATTATCGACGATGAGCCATTAATTGAACGAGTCGTGACACTCACTGGTGATGCATTAGCAAACCCAGGCAATTTCTGGGCCAGAATTGGGACACCGGTATTGCACTTGTTGAAACTGGCCGGATTTCAGCCTCAGCACCAACCGATGGTGATCATGGGTGGCCCGCTGATGGGCTTTACCTTGCCAAGTTTGGATGTACCGATCGTTAAGATCAGTAACTGTATTTTAGCGCCGACCGAAGCCGAAATGGGGCTATCTGAACCGGAACAAGCTTGTATTCGCTGTGGCTTATGTGTTGATGCCTGTCCAGCAGGTTTATTGCCCCAACAGCTCTATTGGTTCAGTCGAGGTGAAGAACACGAGAAAGCGCGCAATCATAACTTATTCGATTGTATTGAATGTGGTGCTTGCGCCTATGTATGCCCGAGCAATATCCCATTAGTACAGTATTACCGTCAGGAAAAAGCAGAAATCCGCGCCCTCGATCAGGAAAATGCCCGAGCAGCGGAAGCCAAAGCACGTTTTGAGGCCAAACAAGCGCGGTTGGAACGAGAAAAGCATGCGCGTGAACTGCGCCATAAACAAGCCGCGGTCAAGCTGACTGATGCTGACCAGCAAAAGGTTGAAGCCGCTGTCAGTCGATTAGCTCGCCAGGATAAGAATGCCGACGCGGTTATCAGCGTGATCGCAGGGCAAGCACCGGATAACAGTGCCGTTATTGCCGCTCGAGAAGCACGTAAAGCACAGGCCAGAGCACGTCAGGCAGAAAAACAGCTGACTGTCGCCTCCGATGAGTCAACACCGTCGTCGGTTGATCCGCGCCAAGCCGCTGTAGCTGCTGCCATTGCCCGGGTCAAAGCCAAGAAAGCCGCACAAGCACAGCTTGAGTCCGCGGTTGCGACGCATGAACATGAAGAATCAGAAGAAGATCCACGCCAAGCCGCTGTAGCTGCCGCCATTGCCCGGGTCAAAGCCAAGAAAGCCGCACAAACACAGCTTGAGCCCGCGGTTGTGACGCATGAACATGAAGAATCAGAAGTAGATCCACGCAAAGCCGCTGTAGCTGCCGCCATTGCCCGGGTCAAAGCCAAGAAAGCCGCACAAACTGCTAACCCAGATTAAGAGGTAACACACTGAACTGACGCACTGCCACTGCGGCAGTACATCAGTTCGTCAACATCTGATAGTTATAAACCACCGAGATATCACGCATTTTTGATTCGGCGTGACAACTGTCTATCTCAATAACTTCCATTTCGATACCACCACCAAACTCTTCGCGTAATTTTGGCAGCACTTCATTAAACAAATAAATTGAGAATTTCACACACTCTTTGGCACTACCTTGGTGGGATATGGAGAGAAACTCCCCCGCCGGAATAGAGATATGATCAACCTCACGCAGCCCCTGGATTTCATGCCGCTTGTCTTTATCAATCGCAGTCGAATAATTCACACTGTTTTGCCCTTGTTGACACTCTTTGGCAGAAAACAGCGAGTACACCCGTTGGCATGAGAAATTAACTTCCTTAAAGAAATCGAGCAGAATTTCATCTTTCATCGCCATACAGGAGGAGTGTTGACCACTACAATGGTTGTGTTCGTCAAAATCCAGCCGCCGTGTAAAGCCCACCAATTCTCGCGGTGGTAAAGATATCCGTTTGATTTCTGGGGTGTAATTTTCACAAAAACCGAAACGGGGAATCATCCCTTGCACATCCCAGTGTTCCATTTGACGAAAACTATTTGGGGTAACACCAAAACGCTTCTTAAATGTACGGGTAAAGGTTTGCTGCGAATCGAAACCCAACTCATCAGAGATTTCAATGATAGGACGGCGTGAAATGCGCAATGCAACCGCTGCGCGAGTCAGTACCCGGCCACGTATATAGGAGGCTAATTGTACCCCCACAATACTTTTAAATTTCCGTTGTAGATGCCATTTTGAATATCCAGAAATCTTCGCCACATCGTCCAGTGTGGGCCTCTTTTCTAAATTGATTTCAATCCACTCAATTAATTCTTCTATAAACAATATGTCTTCGTTTATCATCTTATTGTTCTTTAAATATATAATTACAGTGCATACTACATTAATCTATCATTATGCCAACGCTTTTCTCAAATCTAATTTCACAAGTTAATAAATCGTTAACTTACAGTTGATTAGCTACAGATAAAACAAAAACAAACCCATTAAAACAAAGAGTTAAATCTATTTATCTGAGACCAAAGCCTAATACCCACAAGCCGCACAAAAACCCGTTTTTGCTATATGTTTGTTACCATCGCGATATAAATTGCAAGTTAAATTTTTAGATTAGCCTGATTTATTAAATGCTACAGCTTACTTAATATTTCAACACATTATGGATAATAACCCTATGATTAAGGCGTATTACACTTTGTCTGAATAGGGTAGAATGCGGCACAAATATTATCCCCCTGACGGCTGAGTGTATCGATGCCCGCAAGTATTGACTTGCCAGCGCGATAACTGCGTTTAAGAACTCTGTTAAGCATTCGACATATGGTTGTAATTTCATGAAATTCAGGCCAGCAGCATCGACCCAGAACAAAGGGTTGCAAATAGCCAGTTCCCCTTTTACGCACAATCAACGTAGTACCCGTAGCATCATGCTGCTGGTGATTCTGGCCTGCATTCCGGGCATTATTGCTCAGACCTACTTCTTTGGTTATGGCAACCTGATTCAGGTAGCACTGGCAATGGTTACCGCCATGCTAGCCGAAGGGGCCGTTTTGCAGTTACGCAAACAGCCCGTATTGATGCGGTTACAAGATAACTCCGCCCTGCTCACCGGCTTACTGCTGGGGATAAGCCTGCCCCCATTGGCCCCTTGGTGGATGATTGTGTTGGGTACGCTGTTTGCTATCGTCATCGCTAAACAACTGTATGGTGGTTTGGGACAAAATCCGTTCAACCCGGCCATGGTGGGTTATGTTGTTCTGCTTATTTCATTCCCGGTACAAATGACCAGTTGGTTACCGCCGCTGCCATTACAAGCTGCACCGGTGGGGTTTTATGACTCTCTTTTAATTATCTTTACCGGATATACCCACAGTGGCGCTGATATTCATCAACTCCAGATGAGTTATGACGGTGTCAGTCAGGCCACACCGCTTGATAGCTTTAAAACCGCCCTACGCTCACAACCCGTAGATCAAATTCTGCAACAGCCCATTTTTGCCGCAACGCTGGCGGGGGTAGGCTGGCAATGGATCAATCTCGGTTTTCTGGCGGGCGGCTTATTGCTGCTATGGCGTAAAGCGATTCATTGGCACATTCCGGTCAGTTTCTTGTTGGCACTGGCTGGCTGTGCCGCAATTAGTTGGATAGTTGCCCCGCAAAGTTTTGCCCCGCCGATGTTGCACCTGTTTTCCGGTGCCACCATGTTGGGGGCGTTCTTTATTGCCACCGATCCGGTCAGTGCCTCCACCACGCCCCGTGGCCGGCTGATTTTCGGCGCATTAATCGGTATTCTGGTGTGGTTAATTCGGGTGTATGGTGGCTATCCTGACGGGGTTGCCTTTGCCGTACTGCTGGCCAATATTACTGTTCCACTGATTGACCACTATACCCAGCCTCGGGTTTATGGTCACAACCGTGCCGGTAAATAAGGAGCCGTTATGCTAAAAACCATGAAGCGTCACGGCATTACTTTGGCGCTGTTTGCCGCCGGTGCTACCGGATTGACGGCGGTGGTTAACTCACTGACAGAGTCAACCATCGCCCATCAAGCCGCTTTGCAACAAAAAGCGTTGCTGGATCAGGTTGTCCCGGCTGAAAATTATGACAACGATATGCAAGCAGAATGTTACGTTGTCACTGATGCCGCGTTGGGTAACCTGTCGCCTCATCGCTTGTATCTGGCCCGGTTGGCGAATAAACCCGTGGCTGCCGCGATTGAAACCACCGCTCCCGATGGTTATTCCGGCGCTATCCAACTGTTAGTCGGTGCAGATTTCCACGGTAATGTGCTGGGCAGTCGGGTGATAGAACATCACGAAACCCCCGGTCTCGGTGATAAAATTGATATTAGAATCTCTGACTGGATTAGCCATTTCAGCGGCCAACATGTAGCAAGTGAACAAGACAAACGCTGGGCCGTAAAAAAAGATGGCGGTACCTTTGATCAATTTACCGGCGCCACCATTACACCAAGAGCAGTGGTGCGGGCGGTGAAAAGCACCACGCTGTATTTGGAAACCTTGCCAGCAAGGCTTGATAGCCTGCCAGGCTGTGGAGAACGGCAATGAGTGAAGCAAAAAATCTGTTAGCGCAGGGGTTATGGAAGAATAACTCAGCGCTAGTGCAGCTACTGGGGCTATGTCCGTTGTTGGCGGTCTCCTCTACCGCCACCAATGCCCTCGGTTTGGGATTAGCTACCACGCTGGTATTGGTATGTACCAATACCGCGGTATCGGCTTTGCGCCGCTGGGTGCCAAATGAAATTCGTATTCCAATCTATGTGATGATCATTGCTTCCGTGGTCAGTACCGTGCAAATGCTGATTAACGCTTATGCCTTTGGGTTATATCAATCCCTCGGGATATTTATTCCATTGATTGTTACTAACTGCATTGTGATTGGCCGGGCGGAAGCTTACGCGGCCAAGAATCCGGTGGGGTTATCGGCACTCGATGGCTTGGCTATGGGGCTAGGGGCAACCAGCGCGTTATTTGTACTGGGATCACTGCGTGAAATCCTGGGTAACGGTACGTTGTTTGATGGCGCGGATATGCTGTTAGGTAACTGGGCAAAAGTGCTGCGTATCGAAATTCTGCATCTGGATAGCCCTTTTCTGCTGGCAATGCTGCCGCCAGGTGCCTTTATTGGTTTGGGATTACTGCTGGCCGGTAAATATGTCATTGACGAAAAAATAAAAGCGCGCAAAGCACAAGTAGTAGCAACTGCGCCGCAACTTCAGGATGGAGATGCCGGGAAAGCCTTATGAATAAAGAAAAACGTGTCGCGATTCTGACCCGTCTGCGGGACAACAATCCACATCCAACCACTGAACTGGTCTACACCTCACCTTTTGAACTGCTTATTTCGGTATTGCTCTCGGCACAAGCCACCGATGTCAGCGTCAATAAAGCCACTGCCAAACTTTATCCGGTGGCTAATACCCCGCAAGCCCTGCTTGACCTGGGTGTCGATGGCCTGAAGGCATACATCAAGACCATCGGCTTGTTTAATACCAAAGCTGAAAATGTGATTAAAACCTGCCGTATTTTGCTGGAAAAACATAATGGCGAGGTGCCTGAAGACAGAGCAGCACTCGAAGCGCTGCCCGGTGTGGGGCGTAAAACGGCCAATGTGGTGTTGAACACCGCCTTTGGTTGGCCCACAATCGCGGTAGATACCCATATATTCCGTGTCTGTAATCGCACTGGCTTTGCTCCCGGTAGCAATGTAGATCAGGTTGAAGCCAAGCTACTCAAGGTGGTTCCGGCTGAATTTAAACTTGATTGCCACCACTGGTTGATCCTGCATGGTCGCTATACCTGTATTGCCCGTAAACCGCGCTGTGGTTCGTGCATTATTGAAGACTTGTGTGAGTTTAAAGAGAAGGTCTACCCCGAGCATTAATTCACTGACCACGCTCAGTAAATACCTGTGGCGGTGAGCACCGGCCGACGATAAGAATGCTGATACATCACGCTGCCACTCTATGCAGTGAGCGCGATACACTTCTGGCGCGTCTCACCGCATGTTATCAACCACGATAAACCCCCTCTATGCCGCGATTGCGGTATTCGATTAGACGCCATACCGCCGCGCCACTAAACTTGTGACAAAACAGACTCAAACAGTTAATGATTTTGTTACCTGCTTGAAACAAAAAAGACACCTGCGGCGTATCATTATGAAATTTAAATCAGCAATAAAACCCTATACCGGCGCAGCTGGTGGCTGGGGTTCTCTCGAAGCAACCACCCGCTTTGTCCTGGACAGCAAGCAAGCGTTGAAAAATATTCGCAATTTGTTGCGGGTCAATCAGGTAAAAGGTTTTGACTGCCCCGGTTGTGCCTGGGGCGACGATAATCACAGCACCTTCAGTTTTTGCGAAAATGGCGCTAAAGCGGTCAGTTGGGAAGCAACCCGCAAAGCGGTGGAACCCCAATTCTTTGCCGAACACAGTCTGACCACATTGCGCCAGCAGAGTGACTACTTCCTTGAGTACCAGGGGCGACTCACCCATCCGATGCGTTATAACCCACAAACTGACCGCTACCAACCCATCAGTTGGGAAGATGCTTTGGCGTTGATCGCTCAGCATATTAATGGATTGGATAACCCCGATCAGCTGGAGCTGTATACCTCCGGGCGGGCCAGCAATGAAGCCTCTTACCTTTATCAGTTATTTGGCCGCATGTTGGGGACCAATAACTTCCCGGACTGCTCAAACATGTGCCATGAAGCCAGTGGTACCGGATTAAAGCAGAGTATCGGCGTTGGTAAAGGTACCATTCAGATGCAGGACTTCGAACTGGCCGATGCTATTTTTGTTTTCGGACAAAACCCGGGGACTAACCACCCCCGCATGCTACACAGCCTTCGTCATGCCAAAGATCGCGGTGCACGTATTGTTAGCTTCAATACCTTGCGTGAACGCGGTTTGGAGCGTTTCGCCGATCCGCAAAATCCTCTTGAGATGCTGACACCAAAATCCTCCCCTATTAGTTCTGCTTATTTTCAACCTAATTTGGGTGGTGATATGGCGGCGGTGCGCGGCATGGTAAAAGCCTTATTGGAAACCCATCGCTATCAATTGGCGCAAGGGGAATCAGGTTTGTTTGATCAAGCCTTTATTGCGGTACATACACAAGGTATAGCGGCGTATCTGGCGGCCGTTGATAACACCTCTTGGGCGCAGATCACCCAACAGTCGGGCCTGAGTGAAGAGCAAATTCGCCATGCCGCTGATATTTATCAACATGCCGAGCGCATTATCATCACCTGGGCGATGGGGATCACTCAGCATAAACATTCAGTGATAACGGTGCGGGAACTGGCTAATCTCCAACTGTTGTTTGGTCAGTTAGGCAAACCCGGCGCGGGGTTATGTCCGGTACGTGGTCACAGTAACGTGCAAGGTAATCGCACGATGGGCATTGATGAAAAACCCGCAAAAGCCATGCTGGATCGTTTGGCCGACCATTTTGGTTTCACCCCACCACAAAGTGCGGGTCATAACACCGTGGAAGCTCTCGAGGCGATGTTGCGCGGTGAAGTAAAAGTGCTGATTGCCCTTGGCGGGAATTTGGCGGCGGCGGCACCGGATACTGAGCGCACCGCACAAGCATTACGCAGTTGCGAATTGACCGTTCATATCAGTACCAAGCTAAATCGTAGTCACCTGATAACCGGCACTGATGCCTTGATTTTGCCGACACTGGGCCGCACCGAGCGCGATATGCAAGCCAGTGGTTCACAATTCATTACGGTAGAAGATTCTTTCAGTATGGTGCACGCATCTGAAGGTGTCGGGAAGCCGCTGGCAGATACCCAGCACGCCGAAACCGCCATTGTTTGTGGCATCGCCAATGCGGTTTTCGCTAACAAAAAGGTTAATGGTGCAAAGCTGGACTGGCTGGCATTGGCCGCTGACTACAATCTGATCCGTGATCATATTGCCGCCACCGTACCGGGCTTTGATAATTTCAACACGCGTTGTGATCAACCCGGTGGTTTCTATCTGGGTAGCGCCGCCGCTGAAATGCGTTTTGCTACCCCAAGTGGTAAAGCTGAATTTTGCGCAGCGCCCCTGCCAGAGAGTCTATTCCCGCCGATTGCAGGGGGGGCGGCCCCGTTTGTGTTACAAACATTGCGCTCTCATGATCAATATAACACCACCATTTATGGTCTCGACGATCGCTACCGGGGTGTCTATGGTCAGCGAGAAGTTTTGTTCATTAATCCACAAGATTTGGCCGCGTTAGCTTTAGAAGATGGCGTGCTAGTGGAAATAGAAACCTTATGGAATGATGGGATTACTCGTAAAGTCAGTGGATTCAAGTTAGTGAGCTATGATATCCCGCGCGGTAATCTCGCCGCATACTATCCTGAAACCAACCCACTGGTGCCCTTATCCAGCTTTGGTGATCAAACCCACACCCCAACGTCAAAATCAGTGCCAGTGACCATTCGACGCTGGCAACCACCATTGTCACAGCGCATTGCCTGAGTTTGTTAGCTAAAGCCGGCCCTCTGGCTGTTGCCAGGGCTGGCAATCATGGGCAACGGATATGCCCATACCTTTAACAAGGAATTCCCCTCCAACGTGATATGCCGCTTGCCCGATGGGGCTGATTCGCGTAAAACTGTCAGCCGGATTAAACCCACTCACTACACCATTCACTGGACGATATGTTTCAAGATAACCCGCTGCTGGCGCAGCTAAAACAGCAACTTCACACTCAGACCCCGCGCGTTGAAGGCGTGGTTAAAGGTACTGAGAAAGGCTTTGGCTTTCTTGAGGTAGATGGGCAGAAAAGTTATTTTATTCCGCCGCCACAGATGAAGAAAGTCATGCACGGCGATCGGATTATTGCCACCTTGCACACGGATAAAGATCGTGAAATTGCTGAGCCAGAAACATTGGTCGAGCCGTTTCTATCCCGCTTTGTCGGTCGCGTCCAACGAAAAGATGATCGTCTGTCTATCGTGCCTGACCACCCGCTGCTGCGTGATGCCATCCAATGTCGTCCAGCCCGTGAGTTAACCCACGACTTCCAGAACGGTGATTGGGCGGTGGCTGAAATGCGCCGTCACCCATTAAAAGGCGATCGTGCTTTTAATGCTGATTTGACGGCATTTATTACCAATGGTGAAGATCATTTCGTGCCGTGGTGGGTAACATTAGCTCGCCATAATCTGGAGCGTGAAGCCCCGGTTATGGTCGAATCTACCTTACATGATAGCGCCTTAGTACGCGAAGACCTGACGGCGCTCCATTTTGTTACTATCGACAGCAACAGCACCGAAGATATGGATGATGCGCTGTATGTGGAAGACAACGGTGACGGTTCCCTGTTGTTGACCATTGCCATTGCTGATCCAACCGCCTATGTCGATGAAAACAGTGAGTTGGATTTAATCGCCCGTAAACGTGCATTTACTAACTATCTGCCTGGCTTCAACATTCCGATGCTGCCACGCCACTTGTCTGACAACCTCTGCTCTTTGCGGCCAAATGAGCGCCGCCCGGTATTAGTGTGCCGTGTGACTATCGCCGCTGATGGCGCGCTGAGTGATGATATTCGTTTCTCTGCCGCCTGGGTCGAGTCCAAAGCCAAACTGGTTTATGACGAGGTTTCTGACTGGCTGGACGGCAACACAGGTTGGCAGCCACCGGATGCGGATATTGCCGAGCAAATTCTATTGCTGAAACGGGTGTGCGAGGCGCGTAGCAACTGGCGTCAAGAGCATGCCCTGGTGTTTAAAGACCGTCCAGATTACCGCTTCCAATTGGGTGAAAAAGGCGAGGTGCTGGATATCATTGTTGAGCACCGCCGTATTGCTAACCGTATTGTTGAAGAGTGCATGATTGCCGCCAACGTCTGCGCTGCTATTGCCTTGCGCGATAATTTGGGCTTTGGCATTTATAACGTACATACCGGTTTTGATCCGGCATTGGTTGAACAGGCAGCGACCGTGTTGCAGGCCAATGGTGTCGAGGCTGACCCACAGGCTCTACTGACCCTACCAGGCTTCTGTGAGTTGCGCCGTCATCTTGATGCATTGCCAACCCAGTTCCTCGACAGCCGTATCCGCCGCTTCCAGACCTTTGCTGAAATCAGTACCGTTCCTGGCCCACACTTTGGTTTGGGGCTAGAGGCGTATGCCACCTGGACTTCACCTATTCGTAAATACGGTGATATGGTCAATCATCGCCTGCTCAAAGCCATTATTACCGGCCAGCCAGCGGAGAAACCACAAGACGAGATAACGATTCAATTGGCTGAGCGTCGTCGTCTGAATCGCATGGCCGAACGCGATGTCGGTGACTGGTTGTATGCCCGTTATCTACAGCCTCAAGCGGGTACTGATACCCGTTTCCCTGCGGAAATTATTGATGTTACCCGTGGTGGTCTGCGTGTTCGTTTGCTGGATAATGGCGCCGTGGCCTTTATCCCTGCACCGTTTATTCATGCAGTACGTGATGAGATGGTATGCAGTCAGGAAACAGGTACCGTGCAAATTAAAGGTGAAACGGTTTATAGCCAAAGCGATAAAATCGAAGTGCGCATTGCCGAGGTTCGCATGGAAACTCGCAATGTGGTGGCCCGCCCGGTGGTTTGATATTTAGAAAAAACACATTAAGCCGTGGTGATACACAACATCCCACGGCTTTTTCAATTGCCCCCCGTCAATCCCACTTGATGTTCCCTCCAGTTTAGCGCTCTCAGCGTCACAAAATGTAAGCAAATACTACTGAACGTTACGTTAAAGTAATTTATTGATCACACTTTTCACTTTCGCACCTTTTCTTTCACATTAAAGCTCCTATGTTAACTAACGGTTTGTATCTTTTTTCCAAAACCGATGCTGATAACTGTTAAATTTTCCTCATAACAAGGAGTCGTTACCCATGAAGAACGTCAAGACTGTCGTCATATGGCTGACCGTGGCGTTAATTGGTGCATTTGCCTTTGCTATGCTGGCACTCAGCCGCGGTGAGCATGTCAATGCCATCTGGTTGGTGATCGCCTCAGTGGCGTGTTACAGCATCGCTTACCGCTTTTACAGCCTGTTTATTGCCAAGAATGTGTTTGAGTTGGATGACCGGCGCCTGACACCTGCTGAGCGGCGCAATGACGGCTTGGATTATGTCCCGACCAATAAATGGGTACTATTCGGTCACCACTTTGCGGCGATTGCCGGTGCCGGGCCATTGGTTGGGCCAATTCTGGCCGCACAGATGGGCTTCTTGCCGGGGACTATCTGGATTTTGGTCGGGGTAATGATGGCCGGTGCAGTTCAGGACTTCTTGATCCTGTTTATCTCTACCCGTCGCGATGGTCGCTCTCTGGGGGAGATGGCAAAACAAGAGTTGGGCGCTTTTGCCGGGGTTATCACTATGCTGGGCGCGCTGGGGGTGATGATTATCATCTTGTCCGCGCTAGCATTAGTGGTGGTTAAAGCCTTGGCTGACAGCCCATGGGGCCTGTTCACCATTGCAGCGACTATCCCGATAGCACTGTTTATGGGCGTTTATATGCGCTTTATCCGCCCGGGGAAAATCGCGGAAGTATCCTTAATTGGTTTCGTACTGATGATGTCCGCAATTATTTACGGCGGCAATATCGCGGCTCACCCTTATTGGGGACCATTCTTTACCTTACACGGCACCACCCTGACCTGGGTGCTGGTTATTTATGGTTTTATCGCCTCAGTGCTACCGGTGTGGTTGTTGTTGGCGCCAAGGGACTATCTGTCGACCTTCCTGAAGATCGGCGTCATTATTGGTTTGGCCGTTGGTATTGTCTTTGCCATGCCTGAAATGAAAATGCCTGCCGTCACACGTTTTATTGATGGTAGCGGCCCGGTATTCTCCGGTAGCCTGTTCCCGTTCCTGTTTATTACCATCGCTTGCGGGGCCATTTCGGGCTTCCACGCCTTGGTTGCCAGTGGCACTACACCAAAACTGATTGAGCGTGAAAGTCACACCCGCTTTATCGGCTATGGCGCGATGCTGATGGAATCCTTTGTCGCCATCATGGCGCTAATTTGTGCCTCGGTTATCGATCCCGGTGTCTATTTCGCCATGAACTCTCCGGCAGCGTTGATTGGCACCACAGTAGAAAGCGCCTCTCTGGCCATTAGCAGTTGGGGATTTGTAGTCACACCAGAAACCCTGGCCATGATTGCCAAAGATGTTGGCGAGAACTCCATTTTATCCCGTGCGGGTGGTGCCCCCACTTTCGCCGTTGGGATGGCGCATATTATCAGTGAGATATTTAATAGCCGCAATATGATGGCCTTCTGGTATCACTTTGCCATTCTATTTGAAGCCATGTTTATTCTGACCGCCGTGGATGCCGGTACCCGAGCCTGTCGCTTTATGGTGCAGGATTTGGTGGGTGTCGTAGTGCCGAGCCTGGCAAATAACCGCTCATGGTTGGGTAACTTGTCCGGCACCACAGTGGCGGTCGCCTGCTGGGGCTTCTTTGTTTATCAAGGTGTGGTTGACCCATTAGGGGGGATCAATACCTTGTGGCCACTGTTCGGTATCGGTAACCAGATGCTGGCATCGATGGCGCTGATTTTAGGGACTGTCGTCCTGTTTAAAATGAAGAAGCAACGCTATGCTTGGGTAACCATCCTGCCAACAATTTGGCTGTTTATTACCTCAATGACCGCGGGCTGGCAGAAGATTTTCCATGAAAAACCGAGTATTGGTTTCCTGGCTCAAGCGAAGAAATTCTCTGCCGGTGTTGAGCAAGGCGTTCTGATTGCTCCCGCCAAGAGCATTAAAGACATGGAAACTATTGTGTTCAATAACCAGATCAATGCCGCCTTATGTGCCTTCTTTATGCTGGTGGCAGTGACCATGCTGATTTCATCTTTCTTTGTGGTCCGTCGTGCGCTGAAATCCAGCAAACCGACCACCCATGAGACTGAAATTGTCTTCCGTGAGGAGGTTGCCCGTGGCTAATGCAGGTATACCGTTTCGTACCCGAACAGGGTTAGCAACCACGCCGCGCCAGATTACGCGTTGTGTACCGTTGGTTCCTGTGGCTGTCCGCCCGACTCATCTACGGGCTTGGTTGCGCCTTATCGCACACCGCGTGGCACAAAGCTTTCGACTGATGGTGGGAGTACAGGATTACGGCAATTATGTTAATCATATGCGCCGACATCATCCTGACACTACACCGATGACCGAACGGGAATTCCACCGTTATTGTCTGAATGCCCGCTTCCCCAGTGAGGCCGGCAAACTGGGGAAATGCCCTTGTTAAACTAGCAAGCTGAATCATAAAGTGACATCGTCACGCCCTGTTGATGTTTCACAGGGCGTTTTTATTTTCCGTTTGAACACAGGCACCACCAACTAGCTCAAGATTGGCGAGCCAAATGCGCCCTGCCAATCTTGTTCAAATTGTTCTACTGCCGCTTTTACCGCAGGCGCGCTGATAAGTTGCTCTGCTACATCCACCGGAATGGTGACCGACTGACAGCCCGCCAACAGGCAATCTACTACTTGACGTGGCGTACGGAAACTGGCCGCCAATACTTTCGCGCCCGGTGCATGTAAGATTAACAATTGCTGTAACTCACGGACCATCGCAATGCCATCACCGCCTTGTGCATCCAGTCGGTTAACATAGGGTGCGACATATTCAGCCCCCGCCAATGCAGACAGCAGCCCTTGCCCGGCACCATATACGGCGGTACCTAATGTCGGAATAGACATCCCTTTCAATTGCTTAATAGCCGCCAATCCTTCTGCGGTGGCGGGGATTTTGATAACCAAACCGGGGACGCGCTTTGATAGCATGATTGCCTCAGACACCATCAGTTCGCTGTCACTGGCCAGCACTTGTGCGAAAAGTTTACCGGTACCGCCCAGAGCATCGCGCAGCGCAGGTAACACCTCCCAGATAGGCTTGCCCGCTTTGGCCAAAATAGTCGGGTTGGTAGTGACACCTTGTAATGGCAGTACGCGCGCCAGGCGTTTTACTGCAGCTACATCTGCGGTATCAAGATAAAGCTCCATAAGAACCTCCGGTTTGGATTATGTAAGCAGCCAGACTGGTTAAACAAATAAGCCAGTTAAGCAAATGGATTTACCACCAATCATCAGCCGCAATCATAGACCAATCATGAATCGATAATGTGATCTTTATCAAAATACTTTCATTCGAAAGCAAATTAAACTTCAATCAAAAGCAATGTATTTTACATACTGCAAAAAATGCGATGATAGCGTTGTAAGACAGAGTTGTGGCTTGCCTCACTTTTCCCTTAGTAACACAGGGTGTTATCCCTACTATTTAAGGTATTATTTATCATTATGATGTTGTTGTGAACCGGCGAACTTTTACCACCACGTTGGCTGGTTCAATTTTCAGCACACTTTATTATCGGGAATGCCATGAACCCAAGACAGCAAATAATTTTACAGTTGGTAAACGACCGGCAACGAGTCAGTGTCAGTGAATTGGCGCAGGAAACGCAGGTCTCTGAGGTGACAATCCGTCAGGATCTCAATCAGCTAGAGACGAGAGGTTTGCTCAAACGAGTGCATGGTTCAGCCGTCGCTCTTGAGAGTGACGATGTCGATGTTCGCATGATGACTCACTTTGCCATGAAGCAAAAATTGGCTAATCACGCCGCTTCACTGGTCAATGAAGGTGAGACGGTATTTATCGAAAGCGGCAGTAGCAACGCCCTGTTGGCGCATCATTTGGCACAACGCCCTGGTATCACCTTGGTGACGGTGAGTGGTTATATCGCCAGACAATTGAAAGAGTCTTCCTGTGAAGTGATTCTTCTAGGCGGAATTTATCAGAAAAAAAGTGACAGTATGGTTGGCCCATTGACGCAACTTTGTTTGCGCCATGTGCATTTCAGCAAGGCGTTTATCGGTATCGACGGTTATCAGGCAGATACCGGTTTTACCGGGCGCGATATGTTACGCGCCGATGTGATTAATAGTGTGTTAGCCAAAGGCGCTGAAAATATCATTCTGGCCGATGCATCAAAATTTGGTCAGGTGCATCAGAACTCACTGATGCCATTATCGTCCATCAACCGGGTCATTACCGATAACCGCCTGCCCGCAGGTTATCAGCAGCAATTAACGGCACAAGGCATTCAAGTCGATATCCTCAGCGAATAAGAGGAACAACATTCATAACGGAGTAACAGCAATAATGGCGGACATCACCTTCACGCGTGAACAGACTCAACGGATG
The DNA here is from genome assembly GCF_052217145.1 of Yersinia sp. 2541 StPb PI. Lineage (NCBI taxonomy): Bacteria > Pseudomonadati > Pseudomonadota > Gammaproteobacteria > Enterobacterales > Yersiniaceae > Yersinia > Yersinia sp. 2541 StPb PI. The sequence continues at coordinate 2,341,661 of NZ_JAZGQB010000001.1, forward strand.
GCACGTAAAATTCAGGATTATCTGGAGCAGAACCTGAGTATTGAGCTGGAAGATTTTGATGCGGAATTTTTACTGGAATTCATCAGTCGTGAGCTGGGCGCGCATTATTACAATCAAGGTATCAATGATGCCATTGCACAGGTCGAAGCAAAAATGCTCGATATCACTGACTCCGTGCTATGGCTGGAGAAACCCGTGCAAGACTGAACACGGGCCATATTGTCGGCTTCTCAACAGCAGGCCCAAACAGCGATTATTGTCCGTAATAGGCATTTTTACCGTGTTTGCGTAAATAGTGTTTATCCAATAATTGCGGTTGCATATCATCGAGTTGCGGGTTCAATTGGCGTGAGAAAATCCCCATATAAGCCAACTCCTCTAACACAACCGCGTTGTGTACGGCATTATCCGCACTGGTCCCCCAGGCAAACGGACCGTGTGAATTGACTAAAACCGCAGGCACATCTTCTGGTTTAATGCCCCGTTGATGGAATGTCTCAACGATGACATTGCCGGTTTCCCATTCATAGCGGCCAGCAATCTCTTCTTGCGTCATCAACCGGGTACAGGGAATGGTGCCGTAGAAGTAATCTGCGTGAGTGGTACCCCACGCAGGCAAATCTAGCCCAGCCTGGGCCCAAATGGTTGCATGGCGTGAATGGGTATGAACGATGCCGCCAATTTGCGGGAAATTAAGATAAAGCACCCGGTGAGTATCAGTATCCGATGAGGGCTTCTTACTGCCCTCCACCACTTTGCCGGTTTCCAGCTCTACCACCACCATATCGTCCAGTGTCATCACGTCATATTCCACACCGGAAGGCTTAATCACCAGTAACCCATGTTGTCTATCGACAGCACTGACATTGCCCCAAGTGAATGTGACCAAATTGTGGCGAGGTAACGCCAGATTGGCGGCCAGTACCTGTTGCTTCAGTTCGTTGAGCATCGTCGTATCCTGAATGACTGAATTTCTCTCATTTTCAGCGCCACAGGTAAGAACCGGTATGGGATAAATGGCTATAAACTGCGTGCAGATCGGCTGGAAAGTACAGTCTGCGAGGTACACATAGCAGAACGTCATATTTTATTTAGCACTGACAATGGGTTAATCGTGCCTTTAGTCTCAGACAATCCCTAATTCCCCGTCTTGTCAGATCAAATTAGGACTATTTACCTATTAAATGATTCGCGGATATTTATACTAGTTTCTATTGGTGACAAAACGAGTTTTTAGCATTAATTCTGAATTTAAATCTAAACGACGATTTTTATTCTAAACACTAACAAAATGAGACTTCGGCTAAAATTGCTACAACGCCTATACTTAGTTAGGTAATTTCAATTTTGCACGGATACATCAGGATAGATAGATTCAAACTATATGACCTGATCTATCCGTACTTAGCCAACGTCAGGAGAATTATGATGATGATAATCAATAAACGATTTGCCACTGCCGCCTTGGCGCTAACACTGGCCTTGTCCCTGTCTGCTTGTTCTAATATGTCCAAACGTGACCGCAATACCGCAATCGGTGCCGGTGCTGGTGCTGTAGGTGGTGCGGTGTTGACCGGCAGTACGCTGGGGACATTAGGTGGCGCGGCGGTTGGTGGGGTTATCGGGCACCAAGTCAGCAAATAATGTTATCGGTATGATTTGACGTTGCAGGGTGTTAGCTACGCTCACTTACCTGTGTAAGCTCATCGGGATTCGTTTGCTTGCTGCCTACCTGCAACGTCAATTAATTAGGGGAAAACTGATAAATGAAACTGTAAATTATTCTCAGCCACCCGCCAGTTTGACTTTCATCCCTTTGGCTTCGAGCAGTTGCTTAAGAAGATCGCGTTTATCTCCTTGAATTTCAATAATGCCGTCTTTAATCGAGCCACCGCAACCGCACTTCTTCTTCAATTCTGCTGCCAGTTTATCCAGCACCTCATCACTGCCATCAACACCGGTAATCAGGCACACGCCCTTTCCTTTACGACCACTGGTTTGGCGCTGAATACGAACAATACCATCCCCTTTTGGCCGCGCGGGTTTTAGCTCAGGCTCACTGATACGCCCCGAGTCAGTTGAATACACCAAACGGCTATTATAATTCGTCATTATGCCACCTTGCTCAATGATGCCAGAATCTCACTCAGTGTTTTTTCTGGGTCAGGAGATTGGGTGATCGGACGCCCAATAACCATATAATCCACCCCAGCAGAGACGGCTTGCTCAGGAGTCATGATACGGCGCTGATCACCGGCCTCACTGCCCTGCGGGCGAATACCTGGGGTAACCAGTTTAAAATCAGCGCCACAAACCTGCTTGAGGCGCACAGCTTCATGGGCGGAGCACACCACCCCCTCTAAACCGCAATCCCATGTCAGTTTCGCTAACCGTTCGGCATGTTCTGCCGGGCTGATGTTAATACCGATATCACGTAAATCTTCGCCATCCATGCTGGTGAGCACCGTAACAGCAATCAATAGGGGTGCCTGGTGCCCATAAGGCAATAAAGCTTCTTTGGCGGCAGTCATCATGCGTGCACCACCACTGGCGTGGACATTGACCATCCACACCCCAAGCTCAGCTGCCGCACTCACCGCCTTAGCGGTGGTGTTGGGAATGTCGTGAAATTTCAGATCAAGGAAAACCTCAAAACCACGCGCATGCAGATCACGGACCAACTGAGGGCCATATAAGGTAAACATCTCCTTGCCCACTTTTAACCGGCAATCTTGCGGATTAACACGATCAGCAAAGGCTAACGCAGCGTCTTTATTGGCATAGTCCAACGCGACAATGATCGGAGAAGATATCGGGCCACTGTTATTAGTTTTAGTTGCAGACGTCATTTTTAAGCCCTTTTCAGTCAATAAGTAATGATAACGCTCATATTCTACAGGCTGCTCTACTGAAATTACAGCTATCGAGCGACACCAATACTTGCTGTTTATGGGTCGTAATTGCCGCAGAGGGTCAATTTACGTCAAGCAGTGAGATTGTGCTTACCTGCCATTAAGTAAATCAGCTTCAAGAAACGTAAATTCTCAATCAAATATTTTGATTTAGATGCTCAGTTGTTTGTGATTCTCATTCAATATTAATGCTGTATCATTCACTCCATCGCCAGACAGTAATTGTCTACTGAGTAAGTAAAAAATATCAATTATTCAATATAATAAACTAGAAACTGGAGTTTCACATGAAAAGCATTAAATTCATCGCCCCGGCATTAATTCTGTCTCTCGCATCATTTGCTAGCGTCGCCGCCACTCAAATACAAACTAATCAATCAGCAGGATTGAATGAAGCTGGCGTGATTTCTGCCAGTAATGCAACTACCTTGACCGAGTTAGAAAATGCATTGGCGCAGCAAGCCAAAGCTGCCGGTGCAAAATCTTTCCTGATAACCTCTGCGACCGGCAATAACAAAATGCACGGTACCGCCATTATCTATCGTTAATACCCGTCTCTCCGGTTAACGCTTTATCTCTTTCTAAGAGCGCATTTGCGCTCTTTTTGCCGTGGCTAATGTGAATTTTTTGTGACAATTGTGTTATCCCCTAGACAGTTTCGCTTCCCTCGCTTAGCTTGGTATTTCCTCCTAAGTTAAAGGTTATATGATGAGCGAAATATCTACCTTAACCATTAAAATCCCTCTGGAATTAAAAGAGAAAATCAAGGCTGCTGCCTTAGAAAAACAGTTTTCCCTGAGTACCGAAGTGTGCGAAAGATTAGAAAAGAGCTTTGAGGTTGATGTTAAAAGTAGTAAAGCCAGCCGCAAAGATGCCAAGTTGCATCAAGGTGAGATTGATAGCCAAGGTGTAGAAGAGATTTCAGAGCAGCCGTTAAGCCAAAAAGAGTTGAAGAAACTGCGACAATTATTGAAAGACGGTGTGAAAGCGCCTCAGAAGAAAAAATAAAGATAACACCACAATACTTCATCAAAAACTATCGGGTGGCTCAGGTCACCCGATGACTGTCGCGATACCTCTGACAATAGAAACGTTTACTGCCCATCCAATCCCCGGATCGGCTTAACCGAAGCCCAGGCTCGGCATGATGGACAGTGCCAGTACAGAGAGTGCGCGGTAAAACCACATTTATGACAGCGATAACGGGGTTTGGTCCGAATCTGTTCTCCTACCATGTCTCGCAGCAACAGCAAGCTCTCTTTCGCTCGCCCTTCTTCTGCATCTGCCAGGTGATAATCCATTAATCGATAGAAAACACGCATGGTGGGATGGCGTTGTAACTGGCGGTTGATATAGGTTTGTGCCACATCACGGCCTTCATGCTGTTCCAGTATTTCGGCCAGCATTAGTTCAGCCGTAGCACCCGTATTATCTTCAACGCAGCGTTTGAGGAAATTCGCCCACGCCTCGGGCTGTTGTAGATGTTGGTAGCAATCGCTCAACATAGGTAATGCCTCGCTGACCACTTCCTTATCCTGCTCCAGCACACGCTCCAGCGCCTCTACGCCTTTGGCATATTCACCCTTGGCAATATGCACCCGACCTTGCATGATGGAGACACGGGCGCACTGCTTATCCGCAATAGCCGCTTTCTTCAGCAACCCCATTGCTTTCTCTAAATCATCACTCCCCATGGCTTGCAGCGCCAGTTCGCAATAGAAATGCGCTATCTCCAGCCGCTGATTATCTTTGCCCATCTTGACCAGTTTTTCCGCCACTTCAATCGCGTTGTTCCAATCACTGGTGGCCTGATGAATAACCAATAACTGCTGTAGTGCCCCGAGCCGGAAATCTTGCTCTTCAACCAATTGATTGAACATATCCTCTGCCCGATCATATAAACCCGCGGCCATATAATCACGACCAAGTTGCTGAATTGCCAGCAATCGTTGTTCAAAGGTCAGAGAAGCACTTTCCATCAACGCCTGATGAATGCGGATAGCGCGGTCAACTTCACCACGAGAACGGAACAAATTCCCTAATGTCAGATGCGCTTCAACGGTCGAACTGTCTTCTTTCAACATCTCAAGAAACAGATCAACCGCTTTGTCCTGCTGATTAGAGAGAAGGAAGTTAACCCCTGCCACATATTCACGAGACAGGCGGTTAGCATCCTGTTGCTTATCCTGCTGAGCGCTTCTACGCCCCATATACCAGCCATAGGCGGCAGCGACGGGCAACAGCAGAAACAGCATTTCTAACATAGAAAATTATTCCTTGCTGACAGCAGGTGTGGAAACAGCCGCACTGGATTCAATAGGCTGCTCTTGCTGTGACTCAAGACGTTTAATTTTCCGCTCTGCGCGCCCCAGTAAAATTCGAACTCGCAGATAAAAAAGCCCACAAATAACCCACCCAAGTACCAAGCCCGCCGCAAAAAGCGTTGCCAATAACGTAGATACCCGATATTCGCCCTGAGCCAATAAATAGTTAAAGGTAACGACTTGATCGTTATTTGCCCCTAACGTGACTGAAATCACGAAAATCACCAGTACTAACAAAAAAATCAGCAAATATTTCACGTTTTTTCCTAAAGGCCGAATCAACCTGATGAATTATGCCAAAAATGTGGCGCCCTTACTTGATAAATTAGCACTTCCTTACCCAGCAAAGAAACCCTGCACCAAGATAAAGCGCCGATTGGGCACCTAATTGATATTATTTTAAGCGACTGGGCTGAGAATAATAACTAATCACTCAATTTTCCTCATGCTCACGTTTTTCTATCTCGCGCTGTTCTTGTGGCAAAATGGCTAACGAGCCGAACCAACGTTGTACTAAGCTACACACAATGGCGACCAATAACCCGCTGATAAGTGCTGCGGCTACCAGATCCCGTGGCCAATGCATGCCTAATACCAACCGGCTCATCATGACACCTTGCGCCCATATCATTAGCAAAATGACGGTTTTATAATGTCGCCGTGGCCACAATATGCCTACCGCCAACAATGCCCAACTGGCAGCAAAAACCGTGTGACCTGAGGGGAAAGCAAAGCCAGTTTCAAACTGCCAATGACTGCTCAACCACGGCGGAATAATGGTTTGGCTCTGTAGTTGCTGTTTGACCAACTCACTGCGTTCAGCACGGGGAAGCGAATAGAAAAAGCGATTATCAATATGATGTTCTGCCTCAAGCCAGACGACAAATGGACGAGGTTCTTGTACCTGCTCTTTAATCAGTGATTTTATACCCTGACCGACAAGAATTACGCCCCCCATCAGGACCAACAACCCTATCGCGGGCTTAATCCGAAACCGTAGGCACCATAAAAACCAGCAACTGAGCAACGCACTGGTCAAGATTCCCCATGGCGCAGTGACCGTTTCAGTCACCCAGAACACACTTTTCAACCAAACATTATTACTGCCGGGTTGCCACTGCCAACCAGAAAGCCAGATAACAAGGGTGGGTAAGAGTAAGATAAGTGTTCCGACAGTGATTCGTTTCGCTATATTCCACATCTGGGGCCCTTGGTTACACATGATGTCTATATCGTCTTTTCCATGGTGATAGCACGAATTGTACAGCGGCTATAACCACACAGTATAAGTCCCATTAATCATTGATAACACAAACAAAATTATGTTATTACCCAAATATGTTCTCGTCAGACATTTTCTCTTTCCTTTTCGCTGCTTTGTTGAACAGCAGTGAGCCAAAAGTTATGGCAATATAGCTAATAATGATCGCAGAGAAACTTTTTATTTAACCCTATGCCCTAAGATGAAGGGATATAACGGGTTAAAGCGGGTATCCACATCAGGATGCGCGATAACATCCTTAAGGTCTGAAGTTATAATATGAACAGTAAGATGCAGCTTAAACGTGTAGCAGAAGCCAAGTTACCGACGCCTTGGGGTGATTTTTTGATGGTCGGTTTTGAAGAGTTAGCCTCTGGCCATGATCATCTGGCCTTAATATTTGGTGATATCAGTGGTGATAAACCAGTGCTCTCCCGTGTTCACTCTGAGTGCCTGACAGGTGATGCTTTGTTTAGCCTGCGTTGTGACTGTGGTTTTCAGTTAGAAGCCGCATTGACGCACATTGCCGAAGAGGGGCGCGGTGTGTTGATTTATCATCGTCAGGAAGGCCGTAATATTGGTTTGCTGAATAAGATTCGCGCTTACGCGTTACAGGATAAGGGCTTTGATACTGTGGAAGCTAACCATCAACTCGGATTTGCCGCCGATGAACGTGACTTCACCTTATGCTCAGATATATATAAATTACTGGGCGTCAAAGCCGTGCGCTTGCTAACCAATAACCCGAAGAAGGTTGAGATTCTCTCCGAGGCGGGGATTAATATCGTTGAGCGGGTGCCATTGATTGTCGGGCAAAATCCCAAGAATGAACAGTATATGGCCACCAAAGCGGCCAAAATGGGCCATCTGCTGACCAAATAATTAGCCGCGTTCAAGAACAATAAAGGGTGGTTTCTCAACCACCCTTTTTATCGAACAAGCACCGTAGTGACACTGTCACTAATGGCTGTGCCATTCTAATAACGACAACATTCTAATAACTACAGCATTTTGCGGATAACATAATGCAAAATGCCGCCATTTTCGAAATAAACCAATTCATTACCTGTATCTATACGGCAGTGGGTATCTACCGTTTGTTGCCGCCCGTCAGCATAGGTTATCGTCACTGCCACCTTCTGCCCTGGGGACAGTTTTTGTAACCCACTGACGCTAATGGATTCATCACCCGTCAGCCCCAAAGTTTTGCGATTAACCCCTGCTGGGAACTCGAGGGGCAAAATACCCATCCCAATCAGATTGGAGCGATGAATACGCTCAAATGACTCAGCAATCACTACCCGCACCCCCAGTAATCTTGGCCCTTTAGCTGCCCAGTCACGACTCGAACCGGATCCATACTCCTTACCGGCAATCACCGCCAATGGCACATTCTCCTGCTGATAGCGCATAGCAGCATCATAGATAGCCATCTCATTTTGTGACGGAATATGACGAGTGACACCCCCTTCAACCCCCGGGACCATCTCATTACGGATACGGATATTGGCAAACGTCCCACGCATCATCACTTCATGATTACCACGACGGGAACCGTAGGAGTTAAACTCTTTAATCTCGACCCCACGATCACGTAAATAGCGGCCCGCAGGGCTATCAAGCTTGATATTACCGGCGGGAGAAATATGGTCTGTGGTGACAGAATCAGCCAAAATCGCCAAAATACGTGCATGGTGAATATCCTCAACCGGATCAGGCAACGCTTTCATATCACTAAAGAAAGGAGGCAAACGGATGTAGGTGGAATCGCTCTGCCAATCATAGGTTGGTGTACTATTAACCTGAATCGACTGCCACTCTTCATCGCCATCAAATACGGCGGCATATTCCTTACGGAACATCTCAGTTTTAACCTCTTCGACAGCTTTAGCGATTTCAAATCCGCTAGGCCAGATATCCTTTAGATAAACCGGCTTGCCGTCAGGGTCGTTACCGAGCGCCTCTTGTGCCAAGTTGACATTCAAATTACCGGCCAGAGCATAAGCCACCACCAGCGGCGGCGAAGCCAGCCAGTTGGTTTTTACTAAAGGATGAATGCGCCCTTCAAAGTTTCGGTTACCGGACAGCACCGCACCGACGGTCAAATCCCCGACTTTGATGGCATTTTCTATTGGATCAGGCAATGGGCCAGAGTTACCAATGCAGGTGGTACAACCATAACCCACCAGATTAAAGCCCAAATTATCCAGATAAGCGGTTAATCCGGCGGCATTGAGATACTCAGTCACCACTTTAGAGCCTGGTGCCAGCGAGGTTTTCACCCACGGTTTGGTTTTTAGCCCCTTCTCTGCCGCTTTTTTAGCTAACAGACCGGCTGCCATCAGTACACTAGGATTCGAGGTGTTGGTGCAGGAGGTTATCGCGGCAATTACCACCGCGCCGGGCGCCAACTCGTGCGTTTTCCCTTCCAGCGTGAAGCTAACATGGTCAACTTTATCTTTTTTGCTATTGATTTCCAGCTCTTCAAACGCTTTAAAAGCTAAAGGCACTTTGGGTAAAGCGACCCGGTCTTGTGGCCGCTTTGGTCCAGCCATACTTGCTTCCACTGTGCTCAAATCCAATGAGAGCTGGCTGGTGAATATTGGCTCGTCACCGGGATGACGCCACAGCCCCTGTGCTTTACTGTAGCCCTCAACCAAGGCTATCTGTTCATCACTGCGGCCACTTAAGCGCATATACCCCAGCGTCACGTCATCCACCGGGAAGAAACCACAGGTCGCACCAAACTCCGGCGACATATTGGCTATAGTCGCGCGATCTGCCAGTGGCAAATCCGCCAGACCATCACCATAAAACTCAACGAATTTGCCTACTACCCCATGTTTTCGCAGCATTTGCGTTACGGTAAGCACCAAGTCCGTGGCAGTGATCCCTTCACGCATCTTACCGGTCATTTTGAAGCCGACCACATCGGGAATCAGCATTGAGACAGGTTGGCCCAGCATTGCGGCTTCCGCTTCAATCCCACCAACGCCCCAACCGAGTATCCCCAAGCCATTGATCATGGTGGTGTGGGAATCGGTACCCACTAGCGTATCGGGGTAAGCGACCTCCCGCCCATCCTGCTGTTCATGCCAAACCGTCTGCCCCAAATACTCAAGGTTAACCTGATGGCAGATCCCGGTACCCGGCGGTACCACACGGAAACGGCTAAAGGCTTTCTGCCCCCAACGCAGGAAGATATAGCGCTCGTGGTTACGTTCCATTTCGAGCCGGACGTTCTCGCCAAAAGCGGCTTTATCGCCAAACTCGTCAACAGTGACGGAATGGTCGATAACCAAATCTACCGGTGACAATGGGTTAACCTGCGCCACATCGCCCCCCAGCCGTTTGACTGCTTCACGCATCGCAGCCAAATCGACTACCGCCGGTACCCCGGTGAAATCCTGCATTAATACCCGCGCAGGCCGGTAAGCAATTTCCCGGCTGGCATGCCCGGTGAGCTGCCAATCAATAATGGCTTTTAAATCATCCTCTTGAACCTGTTCGCCATCCAGATGACGCAGTAGATTCTCCAGTAACACTTTCAGTGATTTCGGCAGCCGGTCAATATCCCCCAGCACTGCTGCCAGTTGCGGCAGGCTGTAGTAGTGATATTCGTGATTAAGGGCGACCAACTTGGCCATACTCGTTTTTCGCAGATCCAACGACATAGCGCCTCCATTGTTTCTTATAAGTGCTCTAAAACAGCATTCATCTCAACAAGGCTATTCCCTTGTAATTATGAGGTCTGAATTAAATATAACACAAAGAAACATTAACATTTTGGCAACAATGGCGGTTACTGGCAGCGATAGGTGTAAACGATGGTGATGGCCAATTTGTGTCAATTACTCAGATTTACATTATCTACCAAACAGCATCGTCCCATTCATAATGATCTTCCTGCTCAGACACTAATCCATCATTTCTCTCTTCAAGATCTTGAGTAAATTTAACTGAATCAATTTCTAGTTGTTTAAGACCTTTCTCATCATTCTTTATCTCATTTTTAAGAACGCCAGAAAAGTTTGTTATCATTTGTTCAATTTTATTATCACTACACTCAGCTAATTCATTGTTTATATAATGAGTTATTCCATCAAACCCTTTAATAATGGATTGCAATGATTTATTAAAATCATCTGCTTGTTCTTCACGCGCTGCTCGTTCTTCATTCAATCTATTTTCCATTACGCAATAATTACTATCATCCTTATTTATATTTGAAAAGCTCACCGCAATATTTTTTGCCATATCTACATCAGATTGAGTATTTGCCAACACAAAACCATTTAAATTGAATAAATTCATTAGCCAATCTAAAAATTTCTTTATTACAGTTCTGGAGTCCAGAGTCTCTTCTAACACCGTAGGGCATTGAGGGAAAAATTCAATAGAAATTGAAGGTTTTTCATGACTTAATTGACAATCTTTATCAAACAGAAACTCACCCGTCAATTTAAAAAGATTACAGCTCTCTTTACTGTGGATCACCTCATAATGCATCTTCACACCAGATTGACCATTTCTCTCAAAGCAGAAAGTTGGGTTATAATCAGGAGGCAGCCCACATTTATATACGTTGTTGAAACCTATCATCGTTTCTGCCAGTGGGGTCTCAACCAACGAACTCAGTAAATTGTGCAGGTTTGTGTCATGATAATTTGCAGATGGATTAACCCACCCATGTTTACATAACTCATCTAATACTTTATTAATTCCATTCTTTTTTTCTAAAAAAAACTGTTCTTCACCCATTTTTATATTAAAAATTTCACTTCCGACATAGACATTATCATGAAATGAAAACACATTAGTTAATGTATTATTTAATAATGGATAAGATATTGAAGCCATATACTCTCCTAAAAATATTTATAAAAATAACACCATTATTTTCATAAACAAATTAACAGGAGAGGTGACTATTGGCTTTTGAATTTTTACTTATTAGTTCTGTTATGGAAAAGCCATCACGAAAAAGAGATGGCTTTTATTTCTTTATAAATCACTTAGTCGGCAATTTAATGTCCTTGAACATCGCCTCGATATCATCATTAGAACGCAAGGCAACCGCTTTATCCACCACATCACGGGTCAGATGTGGGGCGAAACGCAGAATAAAGTCATACATATAACTGCGCAGGAAAGTGCTGCGGCGGAAACCAATTTTCGTGGTGCTGTAGGTAAAGATATCACGGGCATCAACTATCACCAGATCAGGATCTTGGATCGGATCAACTGCCATACTGGCGATAACCCCCACACCCAACCCTAATCGCACATAGGTTTTAATCACATCGGCATCTGTCGCGGTAAACACAATGCGCGGTGTCAGACCAGCACGATTAAACGCAGTATCCAGCTCAGAACGGCCAGTAAAACCAAAGGTATAAGTCACAATCGGGTATGCTGCCAGCTCTTCAATGCTGACGTGGGTTTTACCTGCTAAAGGATGATCAGGCTTGACTACCACAGCACGGTTCCAGTGATAGCACGGCAACATAATCAGGTCGTCATATAAATGCAGCGCCTCAGTGGCGATAGCAAAATCAGCGCTCCCTTTAGAAACCGCTTCGGCTATTTGGGTCGGCGAGCCTTGATGCATATGGAGCGACACACGCGGGTAGCGCTCGATAAAACCTTTAATCACATTCGGCAATGCATAACGCGCCTGAGTATGGGTAGTGGCTACATACAGCGAACCTTTATCAGGATAGGTATGTTCACCGGCAACGGCTTTGATAGCATCTACTTTGGATAAGACTTCACGGGCAATACGGATGATTTCCAGCCCTGCGGGGGTCACCTGCGTGAGATGTTTGCCACTGCGGGCAAAAATTTGGATACCCAGCTCATCTTCCAGCATTCGGACCTGCTTACTGATCCCCGGCTGCGAGGTATACAGTCCTTCTGCGGTGGACGATACGTTAAGGTTGTGATTGACCACCTCAACAATATAACGGAGCTGCTGCAATTTCATATCGATACCATCCTAGGTTGAACACTGTGGGAACGCCACAGTTTGGTATATCGGTATCACCCGGTATGCCGAGAAGTTATTAACTAAAACCCGTAAACTGCATGGTGCGAAGCTGGTCAGTATTGACCTTATAATAACATTAGGTGATAAGAAAATATTTTATATAACTACTATATCATTTCATCGCTAACTGTATATACCCTTCTTACTTGGTATTACAGTACATCAGCCTAAAAATAATAGTATTTTTTGATAAATGCAGACAGTAGCCAAAGTGTAATAACTTTAGCGGATTAACTAAGACTATAAAGCACTTGAGTAGATTAGCCCAATAAAAAAACCAGCCATTGAGGCTGGTTTTTTGTTGTGGTACCGGAGTACCGCACTATAGGCTTAAGTGTACTCCGATCGGTTTAACCACTTATTTTTTCGCTTCAACCCATTTTCCATCGATATAGAAAGCAGACCAACCCGTGGCTTTGCCATCTTTCTCGGATGAAACATACTGCTGTTTGGTTTTACGGCTAAAACGTACCATGGTTTTATTACCTTCTTTATCCGCCACAGGCGCATCAGCCAGATAACGTAATTTTTCAGGTAAACGATCTTTGAAGCGAACTAACTCTTCGACTAACGGCGCACGGGTTTCGCGCGACTTAGGGAAGGTGTTCGCAGCCAGGAACACGCCTGCAGCACCGTCTCGCAACACGAAATAGGCATCTGACTTCTCACAAGGCAGTTCTGGCAACGGTACCGGATCTTCTTTAGGTGGCGCGACTTCACCACTGCGCAAGATTTTACGGGTATTCTTACACTCGTCATTGGTGCAGCCCATGTACTTGCCAAAACGCCCCATTTTCAGATGCATTTCAGAACCACATTTTTCGCACTCAACAATCGGGCCTTCATACCCTTTGATACGGAACTCGCCCTCTTCTATCTCATAACCATCACACGCAGGGTTATTACCGCAAACATGCAATTTACGTTGGTTATCGATGAGATAGCTATCCATTGCCGTACCACATTTCTGGCAACGGCGGCGGGCGCGTAATGCGTTAGTTTCCGCATCATCACCCTCAAGGATATTGAGAATCTCAGCTTCGGGTACCAGATTGATCGTGGTTTTGCAGCGCTCTTTAGGTGGCAATGCATAACCAGAACACCCAAGGAACACACCGGTACTGGCGGTACGAATCCCCATCTGACGGCCACAGGTTGGGCAGTCGATGCTGGTCATCACCATCTGATTCGGGCGCATACCGCCCTCTTCAGGGTCTTTCTCTGCTTTTTCAAGCTGTTCGCTGAATTCGGCAAAGAAACCATCCAGTACAGCTTTCCACTCGGCCTGATCGTTGGCAACCTGATCCAGGCCACTTTCCATGCGCGCGGTAAAATCGTAATTCATCAATTCGCGGAAGTTTTCTTCTAACCGGTCAGTAACGATTTCACCCATTTTCTCGGCATAGAAACGGCGGTTTTCTACCCGCACATAACCACGATCTTGAATGGTCGAAATGATTGATGCATATGTGGATGGACGGCCAATACCCCGTTTTTCCAACTCTTTTACCAGTGATGCTTCGCTGTAACGTGCTGGCGGCTTGGTGAAGTGTTGGCTTGGGATAAGTTTTTGCAAATCCAGATCACTGCCCACTTCAATTACCGGTAAAGTGCGGTCTTCATCGCCTTTACGTAGCGCAGGCATCACCTTAGTCCAACCATCAAAGCGCAGAGTACGCCCTTTCGCCCGCAGTTGGAAATCGCCAGCCTGAACGGTCAACGTGGTGGAGTCATACTTAGCTGGTGTCATCTGGCAAGCCACAAACTGACGCCAAATCAGTTGGTACAGCTTCTGGGCGTCGGCTTCCATATCTTTTAACTGCTCAGCAATCACACTCACATCTGAAGGGCGAATAGCTTCATGCGCTTCTTGCGAATTTTCTTTGCTGCTGTACTGATTAGGCGCAGATGGCAGATACTTATCACCGAAATTGTCGCCAATATAATCACGCACCATGGTCAGCGCATCCTGACTTAAATTGGTGGAGTCAGTACGCATATAGGTGATATGACCTGCTTCATACAAGCGCTGCGCCATCATCATGGTTTTTTTCACACCAAAACTCAGACGGGTACTGGCAGCCTGCTGCAAGGTGGAGGTAATAAACGGCGCGCCGGGCTTGCTACTGGTCGGTTTATCTTCACGATCCAGCACCTTATAGCGCGCATTTTCCAGTAATTTCAGTGCAGCATGCGTCTGTTCGCGATTTACCGGTTTAAACGGCTTGTCATGGGCATGGGTGACTTCCATTTGAATCGGAACTTCACCTTTCGCCAGCAAGTCAGCATGCAGCTCCCAGTACTCTTCGGGAACGAATGCTTTGATATCCCGTTCACGCTCAACAACTAAGCGCACTGCCACTGATTGCACTCGACCGGCAGACAGGCCACGGGCAATTTTTTTCCAGAGCAGCGGGGAGACCATATAACCCACAACCCGATCCATAAAGCGACGAGCTTGCTGGGCATTAACCCGGTTGATATTCAATTCACCCGGTTGATTAAACGCCTGCTGGATGGCATTTTTGGTGATTTCGTTGAAAACCACACGGCTAAAGCGCTTATCATCACCACCAATCACTTCCCGCAAATGCCAGGCAATTGCCTCTCCTTCGCGGTCAAGGTCGGTTGCGAGATAGATGTGGTCAGCGTTTTCGGCTAATGCTTTCAGCTCGGCAACCACTTTTTCTTTGCCGGGCAAAATTTCGTACTGCGCTTTCCAGCCATGATAAGGATCGACGCCCATACGGTTCACTAACGCAACCTTTTCGTCTTTCTTTACTTTAGTCTTGGGCTTGTCGGTTTTCTTGGCTTTATCTTCAGTTGAGTTAGCGCTCTTCTTACTGGCTGATCCACTGGTCGGCAAATCACGAATGTGACCGACACTGGACTTAACCACGTAGTTATTCCCTAAGTATTTATTAATAGTTTTGGCTTTTGCCGGGGACTCAACTATTACGAGGGCTTTACCCATAATGACCTTTACCTAAATTATTTCTTCTAAAAGAAGGTTTTTATCTTGCCGTACCGCGGCATTCTGAATCTCTTTTTTATATTGCGGTACTTTCTCAGGAGATCAACCTGTTTTTTTGATCGGAGCCATAAATGCGCCTGCCGAGTCTTACCTGACGACCCCTCGATCCCTAAAAATTTTTGCCTACACCCAGCACTACAGCAGCGAATTCTGCCTCATGGCGTCAACAAAACCTTCCACCTAATAGTATAAAATCCCACACTGTACCTGATAAAAAGCGCTACGCAACCTAATTAGCGAGGAATATGAATTTATCCAATCACGGCTACAAAACAGCCAGAGGCTCGAATAAACCTTAGCCGGTTTGCGAACAAATGCTAACCCGCAGTACAATAGTGAGAGAAATTACATTGTAGTAAGGAGATATAATGCACGGAAACACAGCACCGATTGAGCGTAATAAATTATTAGCAGAGGCTAATGAGATTATTCGCCAGCACGAAGATTATATGCATGGGATGCAGGCAACTGAGGTTGAGCAAAAAGGGCCAGTATTGGTATTTCGCGGCGAGTTTTTCTTGGATGCAGACGGTTTACCGACAGCGAAAACAACCGCAGTATTTAATATGTTTAAACATTTGGCTCATGTTTTGTCAGCTAAATACCATTTAATCGATTAATTGCCGGTGACTCCTCCCATTATTACATGGCTAATTTCGCCATTGAGCCACAAATAACAGGGGGCTAAGCCCCCTGCCTTCCTTCACTAAAAACCCTATGCTCTCAGATTATAAAAGGGGTTTTTCGCCGCGCTGCCACCAGCGTAATAATAGACGGTCAGCGCTTTCTGCCGCGCTGCCGGTAAAACGATCCATCAGACGTTTGCGTCGCGAATAACGCACACCGATAACTTCATGATTATCCATTTCAGCAATCAATAAATCATCACTGGTACCAATGGCATCAACCAACCCTTTTTCTTTCGCTTGGGTGCCAAACCAGTGTTCACCGGTCGCAACCGCATCGATGTCCAGAGAGGGCCGCTGTTGCTGTACGAACTGTTTGAATAACAGGTGCGTTTCATTCAGATCTTCACGGAATTTCTCGCGCCCTTGTTCAGTATTCTCACCAAATAATGTCAGTGTGCGTTTAAACTCACCAGCAGTATGCAGTTCTACATCAATATCGTTCTTTTTCAGCAAGCGGTGGAAGTTCGGGATTTGGGCCACAACACCGATAGAACCAATAATGGCGAATGGCGCACTAATAATACGATCAGCCACACAGGCCATCATATATCCCCCACTGGCAGCTACTTTATCGACCGCCACCGTCAGGCGAATCCCTTTATGGCGCAAGCGCTCCAATTGCGAGGCGGCTAAACCATAACCATGCACTACGCCACCAGGGCTTTCGAGTCGCAGCAGCACTTCATCTTGCGCGCTAGCAACCGCCAGAACCGCAGAAATCTCTTCTCGCAATGACGTCACTTCATGTGCATCAATGCTACCTTTAAAATCAATTACATATAGGCAGGGTTTTACCGCTGCCACCGCACCGGCTTTGGCGCGCTGTTTCTTCAGCTTTTGATCCGCTTTTTGCTGCTTCTTAAACTCTTTGCTCCAGTTTTTTTGTTCTGCATGGCTCATGCGCGCTAGCCGCATTTCCCGCTGAATTTCCTTATATTGCTCACCCAAATCAACCAGATTCAATTCACCCCGTTGCCCTTGTTTTCTCATCCCTTGGCTGACAACCAGTAACACTACCGCACCAATGGCGACCACAATCGTCACTACTTTGGCTAGAAACAGTCCGTACAGAGAAATTAACTCCACAAATACCGCCTTTATTCATCTGCTATTAGAGAGATATCTGCATTCTAGCGAACCCGTAAGCTGCCGTCTTGCGCAAATGAAAAATTGCATTGGTTTCGCTTAAATATAAGAATGTAAGAGATATCGCGGCATGCCTGAATAAAATATCCGCCGCCAGTAAGAGGAATAACTATGCATTATCAACCTAAAGACGATCTGCTCAATAACCGCACTATACTGGTGACGGGAGCAGGCGATGGTATTGGTCGCGAAGCGGCACTGACCTATGCCCGTTTTGGTGCTCGTCTGGTGTTAGTTGGCCGGACTGAAAGTAAATTAATGGCGGTACAACAACAGATAGCTGAGGCTCAAGGGTTGCCCGCTGTAACACTGCCACTTGACCTATTACATGCATCGGAACAAGATTGCCAGCAGCTGGCAGACACCCTAAGTCAGCATGTTTCACATCTGGATGGTGTGTTGCATAATGCCGGTTTATTAGGTGATATAGTTCCGATGGCGCAGCAAAATATAGCCGTCTGGCAGGACGTGATGCAAGTGAATGTAAATGCGACATTTATGCTTACCCAAGCACTTTTACCGCTACTATTGAAATCTCACAGCGCCTCGCTGGTATTCACCAGTTCTAGCGTGGGTCGCCAGGGTCGTTCCGGCTGGGGCGCTTATGCCGTATCCAAATTCGCCACTGAAGGCATGATGCAAGTGCTTGCAGAAGAATATAAACACAGCAATTTGCGGGTGAATTGTATTAACCCGGGCGGCACCCGAACTCAGATGCGGGCATCCGCCTTCCCTGACGAAGATACAACTAAATTAAAAACACCTGCTGATATTATGCCGCTATATCTTTATCTCATGAGCGATGATAGCCGTAGAAAAACCGGCATCAGTTTCGATGCACAACCCGGCCGTAAAGCCGGCCCCGCAGAATAAAGGAACATGTTATGTCTGAAGAACGCCACCAGCAGCGCCAACAAAAAATAAAAGAAAAGGTTGAATCACGGGTTGCGGCAGCACAAGAAACACGCGGTATCATGATTATTTTTACCGGTAACGGTAAAGGTAAGACCACTGCAGCATTTGGCACTGTGACCCGGGCAGTCGGGCATGGTCTGAAAGCGGGGGTGATTCAGTTTATTAAAGGTGAATGGCCTAACGGTGAGAAAAACCTGCTGCAACAGCATGGGGTCGAATTTCAGGTTATGGCGACCGGTTTTACCTGGAATACTCAGAATAGAGAAACTGACACTGCCGCCTGCCAAGGTGTTTGGCAGCACGGTTTGCGCATGTTGGCAGACCCAAGCCTGGATTTAGTGGTGCTCGATGAGCTGACTTATATGGTCGCCTATGACTATCTGCCACTTGATGAGGTCATCACCGCCCTCAAACAGCGCCCTGCCCATCAAACCGTGATTATTACTGGCCGTGGCTGCCACCGCGATTTGTTGGAAATGGCCGATACCGTCAGTGAATTACGCCCGGTCAAACATGCTTTTGATGCCGGAATTAAAGCACAACAAGGTATTGACTGGTAATTCGCAGTATTCATGCAAACCAATGAAATGCCGCAGAGGCAATATCTGCGGCATTTTTCGCTATATATAATGAGATCTAAACTTACGGCCCCTTTTGGCAAACTCAGTTTTCCAAATTACTTCTCTAGAGGGATCATGGGTATTTTTGACGGGGTCAATGTCCCAATGGCGGGAGTTAGTGTTGCCATCCCAGGGACCACTTGGCTTGACGACTGCGCTTGGTGTTGTGTGCTGTCAAAATAGCAGATTTTTTTCAATGGTTTAGGGAGCGAACCACACGTGTTTTGGCAATTGTCACCATAGTGAGAGTAAGAGTGAGGCCCAGCACAAGCATAAGTTACAGATGAGAATCCGGTGCCGACGACAAATAAAATAGCCGCGCTGGTCGTTAACAGAGACTTTTTCATATTAATGCTCCTGAGATTTTAAATCCGAGGGGTATTCCCCAAGAGCAATATAGTCACGCCGAATATTTAGAGACTAGCGGTATCTTATCGTGGTTGACGGTGTGTATATGTGGTAAAAACATTTATTATAGAAATATTATACTATCCAATAGATGGATGGTGGTTTTTTATACTTCAGGAAGAAACACAATAGCTGACGGAGGGATGTGAATGCTTAAAATCAATGATGGGGAGAAAATGATCCCTCCCCATTAGACAAATTACCCGCGCTTGTTAGATCCGCGTCGAGCAGTCGTTGCTGCTGGCGCTGCATTACCCGTATTTTGACGAGTAGAACTTTTACGAGCAGAACCTTGACGACCCGCGACCTGACGGCCAGCGACTTCAGTGTGGCGTTTAACCGCACGACGGATTTGATTGGCTTTAACCCGGCGTCGGTCTTTCTCAACAGGCAGTTTACTGACAGTTTCAGAATCCAATTCGACCAACTCACGCAAGTAGTTGGTTGCCTTCAGATCCAATTCGGTCCAGCCACCTCGTGGCAGGCCCTTCGGCAAATTAATATCGCCATAACGCACACGAATCAGGCGGCTAACCTGCACGCCAACAGCTTCCCACAAGCGGCGAACTTCACGGTTGCGCCCTTCGGTCAACGTAACGTTATACCACTGGTTAATCCCCTCTCCGCCTTGGAAGCTAATGGTGCGGAAAGCCGCTGGACCATCTTCCAACTGCACGCCACGGCTAAGTTGTTTGATTTTTTCGTCATCGATTTGACCAAACACCCGCACGGCATATTCGCGTTCAACTTCACGGCTTGGATGCATCAGACGGTTGGCAAGTTCACCGTCAGTGGTGAACAATAATAACCCTGACGTATTAACATCCAGACGGCCTACCGCCACCCAGCGCGAACCGCGCAGTTTAGGTAAACGATCGAATACTGTTGGGCGACCTTCGGGATCATTACGGGTACAGAGTTCACCTTCCGGCTTGTAATACGCCAGAACACGGCAAACAGCCTCTTCAGATTCTTTAATAGAAAGAAGATGACCATCGAGGCGAATTTTGGTGGCCTGAGTGACTTCAACACGATCACCCAGCGTTGATATTTTACCATCAACGCTGACACGGCCTTGTTGGATAATAGTTTCGATTTCCCGACGCGAACCATGACCGGCACGTGCCAAGACTTTCTGTAATTTTTCACCCACAATTTTATCGCCCTGCGGTTTAGGGCTTTGTGGCTTTGAGTTTGGTAATTTTTGGTTTTCTGACTTCTCGCTCATTGAGCAACCTCTAATGTCGCCTTCACAGGCGTCGAATTATATATTGTAATCAACAAGTTAAGCTCGCAATCAAGCGAAACTCACTGAATGTAATACATTTTAGAACACAGCATGGCGCACTAAAAAGGGTGCAGGCGGCCTCACACACTGGTTCGTGACCCGACATATTACACTAATTTCACACTCAAGGATTCAAAAAGTGTCTGACCACCCTTTTCACTTACCCAGAGATCCACAGTGCCATGGCCAAAATGGATAAAAATCGTGCAATACAAGAATAATCCTACACCGATTGGATGCCTGTCTGATTATTTTGTGATCTAAATCAATTTAAGATGTACTCCATCAACTGCCATCTGCAGTGCTAATTCTAACTCGATAAGGCGAGTTTAAACCCGATTAAAAACCAAGCCTTTCTTTTCTCAATTTCTCACTTCTTATTTCTATTCCGTTTTCTTATTTCGATTTTATCTTTCTTGTAATCATTATTATCACCAGGATGTATTCATCTATATGAAACCTATTACAATCCAAAAATTAAATATTATTACCCGCTGCCTGATGGCAACGTTAATGACTGGTGCGGCCTCCAGTGCTTATGCTATTGAGTGTAACGACCCCGCCAGAACATCGGCTGATAGTGCCTGCACGGTCACTACAGCCTCAAGTACTGATAT
The DNA here is from genome assembly GCF_052217145.1 of Yersinia sp. 2541 StPb PI. Classification (NCBI taxonomy): domain Bacteria; kingdom Pseudomonadati; phylum Pseudomonadota; class Gammaproteobacteria; order Enterobacterales; family Yersiniaceae; genus Yersinia; species Yersinia sp. 2541 StPb PI. The sequence continues at coordinate 2,362,924 of NZ_JAZGQB010000001.1, forward strand.
TATCGGCGTATTGGCGCAGGGTTCAGAGAGCACCGATGCCTCCGGGTATACTGTTACTGTCGATACGCCCGCATCCGCCACATTGCAATCTATTCTTGGCGGGTCTGCTGATGCTGTCGCATCAACGTCTAACGTAAGTAATACTGATGCGGTTATGAGCCGTGCTGATGCTAATGGGGCAAGTAATAATAATACGGTTGTCGTCAATAATGGTTTATTTAACGGCGATATTTATGGCGGTTATGCCAGTGCCGATGCCAATAGCGATGCCATGGTAAGCGCTATGGCGATAAGTCACATTGCCGAAAGTGATGCCTATGCAAACGCCAGCAGTAATATGAATACGATCATTATTAACAATGGTGTGTTCAAGGGTGATATTTACGGCGGTTATTCTGTTAGCAATGGCAATGCTTTGGCAAACGCCTACGGTACTGGCAGCATCGCCAGAAGTTTGGCTGATGCGCGCGCCACCAGTGATACCAATAACATTACGATTAATGGCGGTTCGTTTAGTGGCCCTGTGCATGGTGGATATGCCTATACCAATGTGTTTGCTTTTGCCTATGGCGCTAACAGCGTAGATAAAACTCAGGCGAACGCCAGCGCCTCAAGCAGTGGCAATACAATTGTTATTAATGATGGTTCCTTTATTGGTTCTATTTATGGTGGCTACGCAGAAGCTATCACCATGATTGACCAAATAACCCCAGGAGAAAGTAGCAGTATCAGTGTGAAAAGTAATGCCAACACTCTTACGCTGAATGGCGGTGTATTCAGTGGCCTTATTTATGGCGGTTATGCCTCAAGCTTTGGTGGCGCACCAACCCCCGAGAATGCCACTGCAATCAATAACACCATTACGCTGTCAGGCGCTCCGGTATTTAACGCTAATAGTAGTGAAATATGGGGGGGATATGCGGATATGTTCGACGGTATCGCAACCTCATATGGTGATGCTTTCACCGGCAATACTTTTAATTTTTCCGCCAACCCTATCACTCTGAATAAGATCGGTAATTTTGCCTTTTATAATTTCTATCTGAACAACAATATTAAAAATAATGATGTTTTGATTGCACTGACTAACGCGGCTAATATCGACAATGCGGCTATTGCAGTGACCGGTATCAGTAAGGACAGCAACCTGGTCAAGGGTGATGCTATTACGCTTATCTCAAATGTCACCGGGGGTGAGCCGACGTTAAATAACACGCAAAAAGTCACAATTGGTACGGCAAAACTGGCGGATATCAGAGTGTATCGGGAAAATGATGCAGTAAAAGCGTCGTTAGATAGCGTAACCCAATTAAGCCGGGAAAACGGCCCGACCACCGGTTTTGACGCAAACCCACAGACTAAAGCCTATTTGGAAGGCCGTCTGCCAGGCATGTTTTTAATCAATCAAGGCAGCGACCTGCTTGCCGGGTTGGATATAGCACAACTTTACCGTGATGATAATGGGGTGGCACTGTTTGGTCTTACCTCCGGCAGCAAGAGCCGTTACAACACCGGTTCCCACATTGATATGGATAGCTTCGCTTTGACCACCGGTATCACCAAGAATCTGGGGCAACTCACCCTCGGTGGCCTGTTTGAAGCCGGCTGGGGTAGCTATGACGCCTATAATGATTTTAGCGGATTGGCCAGTGTAAAAAGTAACGGAAATGTCGACTATAAAGGTGCAGGTATTATTGCCAACTATGCATTCACTGACGCTATTTACCTCAACAGTTCTCTGCGTGCAGGGCGGGTATCTAGCGACTTTTCTTCTGCTGATTTCGGTGTGAATGGCGGGGTTGCGAGCCATTATGACAGCGCGTCACCTTATGTCAGCGGGCAGCTGAAAACCGGCTATCGCTATGCCATGACGCCGGCGGTGAAACTAGACACCCATGCCAGTATCCTGTCGACTCGAGTGGGCAGTGACAGTGTCACCAATTCCCAGGGTGAGAAGCTGACGTTTTCGGCGTTGAACTCACAGCGTGTGAATACCGGCGTTACTGTTACCTATCATGCCACACCTAAACTGGATGTTATCGGCGGGGTTGCCTATGAATATGAGTTTGATGGTAAAGCCAAGGGGACTATCGATGGGGATAATATCGATTCTGCGGGCATTAAAGGGAGCACGGGCATTGGTGAAGTGGGCATTCGTATCACACCGACTAAAGAAAAGAATCTGTCTATGGACCTGAAACTGTCAGGTTACAGCGGAAAACGCGAAGGTGTAGCTGGCGGGCTTAGTGTGAAATATGCCTTCTAACACCCGTGATTGAGCATGTCATCTGGGTTGGATACCGGTACCTTTCGGTTATGCCGTATCCAATACCCCAGATATTAAAGATATTTAGCGGAACGGCGTGGCGTCCCCCGCTCCTTCACGAATAACTTCAGGAGAGGAATCAGTCAGATCAATAACTGTAGTGGGTTGCTGCCCTAATGAACCGCCATGGATGATTAAATCCACTTGCTTACCGAGATGGTCTTTGATCTCTTCCGGGTCGGATTCAGCAAAGTCATTACCCGGTAGCATCAATGTCGTCGACATCAAAGGCTCGCCTAATACATCCAGCAACGCCAGCGCAATAGGGTTAGAAGGCACACGTAAACCAATAGTTTTACGTTTGTCATTCATCAAACGCCGAGGAACTTCTTTCGTCGCCTTCAATATAAAGGTGTAATTACCCGGGGTATTATTTTTGATAAGTCGAAACGCTGAATTATCAACATATGCATAAGTCGATAACTCCGACAAATCACGGCACACCAGTGTGAAGTTATGATTACCATCTAATTGACGGATACGGCAAATACGTTCCATTGCCGCTTTATCTTCTAAACGGCAGCCAAGGGCATAACCAGAATCTGTCGGATAAACCACCACCCCGCCCTTGCGTAACACATCAACACTTTGGTTGATCAGTCGCGGCTGAGGGTTTTCCGGGTGTATATAAAAAAATTGACTCATGACACTACCTCATCATTCAACGTTCGCGTTAGCTGGCTCTACAGGCCAATCACGCCATACTGGTTCCACCCCTGCGGGCAGCCACAATTTGCGGCCCAATTCAATCCAGGCGCAAGGCTGATGGAAATCAGATCCCTGGGATGCCAGTAAATTATAGTCGCGCGCATACTGTGCAAGCTGCGCTCGTTCATGGGGGGCTTGTTGGCACTGGGCAACTTCCATGGCATCACCGCCATGCTCGGCAAAATGGGCTAATAAACGTTTCAACCATTTGGCGGTTAAATCGTAACGACCCGGATGCGCCAGTACCGCTTGCCCACCAGATTGCTTAATTGCTTCAATAGCTTGTTCTATTGTACACCATTGTGCGGGGACATAACCGGTCTTGCCTTTGGCTAAATACTTTTTAAAAACCTGCCCAACGTTACTCGCCAACCCCAACTCCACCAGATAGCGGGCAAAATGCCCACGGGTTACCTGTCCGCCCCCCGCCAAGCGGTTAGCTCCGTCCCAGGCACCGGGAATACGCGCTTTTTCCAGTCGCGCGCTTATTTCCTGCGCCCGAATATAGCGATAGTTGGACTGCTCACTCAATAATTTGCCAATACTGGCATGCTGGGTATCAATACCTAATCCCACAATATGGATCTCGTGGTTTTCCCATAATGTAGAAATTTCCACCCCAGGGATAAGCCGTAGTGCCAATTGTTGCTGGGCAATGGTGGCGGCGGCTTCAGCCAACCCTGCGGTGGTATCGTGATCGGTAATAGCCAAAACACCTACCCGCATCTGCGCTGCTCTTATTACCAGTGCCGAAGGGGTTAACAAGCCGTCCGACGCAGTGGTATGGCTATGCAAATCATAAAGTGTAAAGGCCGTTGATATGGTGGCATCAGCCCTATCAGATAAGGTGGTGTTATCAGTCAAAACAGGTTTATTTATCAAAATGGTCTTATTAACCAAAACAAAAATCCGAAAAAGCGTGGCGGGCTATCATACCTGTTAATAACACACTAACGTTAATCAAACTTAGTCGTGCTCTGCCACCGTATCGAAATTAAAGTGAAATAGATAACCGCACAGACTTTGTTAGAAAACAATCAATCAAGGGTTGACATTTACCTCGTGAACCAGTTAACTAGTACACAAGTTCACAGGGCACTTAAACGTCTGAGTAAACAGCAAGTGAACGTAGCTAACCCCCTACGGCGTCAAGGGCAAGGGGAATAAACTGAATGCAATCATAGAGAGTAGTGACTGATAATGAAAACTTCCCTGATTTCCTTACTGCGTTGGTGGCACATCTCCCTCTCTCGGGCGATGTAATCACGCATATCAGTCACCAGACAATGCAGATTGCTTCAGCCCGCTAATAGCGGGCTTTTTTATGGTTAGATTTCGGCGTAATCACTTTTCAGGAAAGATAAATGATGCAAACTTCGCGCCCCACATTACAGTTACTGAGCACCCCGGCGTGTTACCGCGATGACCCAACCGCGCTGTTTCACCAGCTCTGCGGCGCACGACCAGCCACTCTGCTGCTTGAATCCGCAGAAGTGACCAGTAAACAGAACTTAAAAAGCCTGCTGATTATTGATAGCGCTTTACGTATTACCGCCCTTGAGCAGAAAGTCACGATTGAAGCACTCAGTCGCAATGGCGCGTCGTTATTACCGCTGTTAGATGCTGCGTTACCGCCACAAGTAGAGATTCAAGTGCGCCCGAATGGCCGTGAATTAACCTTCCCTATCATTAACGAAGTGCAAGATGAAGACTCTCGTTTACAGTCATTGTCGGTTTTTGATGCGCTACGTTTGCTACTAAAACTGGTCGATGCACCCGAAGCTGAGCGGGAGGCCGTATTCATTGGTGGTCTATTCGCTTACGATTTGGTGGCGGGTTTTGAAAATTTACCCCCGCTGCGCCAGGACCAACGTTGCCCAGATTTCTGCTTCTATTTAGCCGAAACCTTGTTGATATTGGATCATCAGCATCGCTCGACGCAGTTGCAAGCCAGTTTGTTTACCGCCGACGCTAGCGAACATTTGCGTCTGACCCAGCGGTTAGAACAAGTTAGCCACCAGCTACAGCAAGCACCACAACCGATCCCTGCCCAGTCAGTGCCTGAGATGGCGTTACAGTGTAACCAATCAGACGCAGAGTACGGTGCAGTGGTGGCCCAATTGCAGATAGCAATCCGAGAAGGCGAAATTTTCCAGGTTGTTCCTTCGCGCCGTTTCTCACTGCCTTGCCCCTCACCACTGGCGGCATACCAAACATTGAAAGACCATAATCCCAGCCCGTATATGTTCTTTATGCAGGATAACGAATTCTCCCTGTTTGGTGCTTCACCGGAAAGTGCGCTGAAATATGACGCCACCAACCGCCAGATTGAGATTTACCCGATTGCCGGTACGCGCCCGCGTGGCCGCCGTGCCAATGGTGAATTGGATCGTGATTTAGACAGCCGTATTGAGCTGGAGATGCGCACTGACCATAAAGAATTGGCTGAACATCTGATGCTGGTGGATTTAGCCCGTAATGATTTAGCCCGCATCTGCGAGCCGGGTAGCCGCTATGTGGCCGATTTAACTAAAGTTGACCGCTATTCCTTTGTGATGCATTTGGTCTCGCGCGTAGTGGGCACGCTGCGTCAGGATCTGGATGTACTGCATGCTTATCAAGCCTGTATGAATATGGGCACCCTGAGCGGCGCACCGAAAGTCCGCGCTATGCAATTGATTGCTGGCAGTGAGGGCGCACGTCGGGGCAGTTACGGTGGCGCGGTGGGTTACTTTACCGCACACGGCGATTTGGATACCTGCATTGTTATCCGCTCAGCTTATGTCGAAGACGGTGTCGCCACGGTTCAAGCGGGGGCCGGTGTGGTGATTGACTCCATTCCACAGGCCGAAGCCGATGAAACTCGCAATAAAGCACGTGCGGTTCTACGGGCAATTGCTAGCGCACACCATGCCAGGGAGATCTTCTAATGGCTGATATCTTGCTGCTCGATAATATTGACTCATTTACTTACAACCTGGTGGACCAATTACGCTCCAGTGGCCATCGGGTGGTGATTTACCGTAACCAAATCGCCGCCGATACCATTATCGCCCGCTTGCAACAACTCGAACAACCGGTGCTGATGCTCTCACCCGGCCCTGGCACACCGGCACAGGCGGGGTGTATGCCCGAATTATTGCAACGTCTACGCGGCCAGTTACCGATTATCGGTATTTGCCTTGGCCACCAGGCCATTGTCGAAGCTTATGGCGGCCATGTAGGACAGGCCGGAGAGATACTGCACGGCAAAGCCTCGGCCATTGAACACGATGGACAAGCTATGTTTGCAGGCATGCCGAATCCGCTGCCAGTAGCCCGCTACCACTCATTAGTGGGCAGCAATATCCCAACAGAATTAACCGTTAACGCCCGTTTTGGTGAGATGGTCATGGCGGTGCGCCATGACGCACATCGGGTGTGTGGCTACCAATTCCACCCGGAATCTATTTTAACCACCCATGGTGCCCGTTTGCTTGAGCAGACGCTGGACTGGGCATTATGCCCTCCACACATGAAGCTGTAGCGGTGTTAGCTACATTCGTTACTCGCATGCTGTCACCTGTAACACCATGTTCTTTGGGTAGGGTGTAATTAAGGACTATAAGATGCAAAACTTATTATTATCAAAAGAATTATTATTGGAAAAACTGTTTCAGGCTAAATCCCTGACCCAAGCGGAAAGCCAAATCCTGTTTAGCTCTATCGTGCGAGGTGAACTGGAAGCGAGCCAATTGGCGGCGGCGTTAATCAGTATGAAAGTACGCGGTGAAACACCTGCCGAAATAGCGGGTGCCGCGCAAGCCTTATTGGCGGATGCACAGCCCTTCCCGCGCCCGGATTACCTGTTCGCCGATATCGTTGGTACCGGGGGTGACGGCACTAACAGTATCAATATATCTACCGCCAGCGCCTTTGTTGCCGCCAGTTGTGGCGTAAAAGTGGCCAAACATGGCAATCGCAGTGTTTCCAGCCGTTCCGGTTCATCAGACTTGCTGGCCGCATTTGGTATTCGCCTGGACATGAGCGCGGAACAATCCAGATTAGCCTTGGATGAGTTAGGGGTTTGTTTCCTGTTTGCGCCGCAGTATCACACTGGCTTTCGCCACGCGATGCCGGTTCGCCAGCAGTTGAAGACCCGCACCCTGTTTAATGTGTTGGGGCCATTAATCAATCCGGCTCGCCCGCCGTTGGCGCTGATTGGTGTTTACAGCCCTGAGTTGGTATTACCCATCGCGCAAACCCTACAAGTGTTGGGTTACCAGCGTGCTGCGGTGGTACATGGTGGGGGAATGGATGAAGTGGCGATTCATGCACCGACTCAGGTTGCTGAGCTGAATAACGGCAGCATCGAAAGCTATGAATTAGCACCGGAAGATTTTGGTCTGAACCGTTATTCACTGGGCGCGTTACAAGGCGGCGCACCGGAAGAAAACCGTGACATTTTAGCACGGTTGTTACAAGGTAAAGGTGAACCGGCACACGCCGCAGCCGTTGCGGCTAACGTGGCGTTATTGCTGAAGTTGCACGGTCAGGAAAACCTGCGCCATAACGCACAGCAGGCATTGGAAATGATTCACAGCGGTCAGGCTTTTGATCGTGTTACCGCTCTGGCGGCGAGAGGATAAATCATGCAGGAAACTGGGCTTAATAAAACCGTGCTCCACCACATTGTGCACGATAAGGAAATCTGGGTTGCCGCTCGGAAATTGCAACAGCCTCTGGCTAGCTTTCAAAACGATATTACCCTGAGCCAGCGCGACTTTTATCACGCGCTGCAAGGCAGTAAGACCGTTTTTATTCTGGAATGTAAGAAGGCATCCCCGTCTAAGGGGGTTATCCGCGAGAACTTTAATCCGGCAGACATTGCAGCAGTTTATAAAAATTATGCATCGGCCATCTCGGTATTAACCGATGAAAAGTACTTCCAGGGCAACTTTGATTTCTTACCACTCGTCAGTGCTGCCGTCACTCAGCCGGTGCTGTGTAAAGACTTTATTATCGACGCCTATCAGATTCAATTGGCGCGTTTTTATCAGGCTGACGCCATTTTACTGATGCTATCGGTGCTCGATGATGACAGCTATCGCCAACTGGCCGCCGTAGCACACAGCCTAAATATGGGGGTGTTGACCGAGGCCAGTAATGCTGAAGAACTGGATCGGGCAATAGCATTGGGTGCCAAAGTGGTCGGTATTAATAACCGGGATCTGCGTGACTTGTCGATAAGCCTTGATCGCACCCGCGAACTGGCCCCACGGCTGCCAAAAGGTGTCACGGTTATTAGCGAGTCAGGTATTAATAATTACCAACAGGTGCGCGAACTGAGTCACTTTGCCAACGGGTTCCTGATTGGCAGCGCGTTGATGTCTGAACCCGATCTCAATGCTGCGGTGCGCCGTGTGTTACTCGGTGAAAATAAAGTCTGCGGCCTGACCCGCGCTCAAGATGCCGCCGCAGCTTATCAAGCAGGTGCCGTCTATGGTGGTTTAATCTTTGTTGGCAGTTCACCGCGTTATGTGGATATCGCCAAAGCACGGACTGTGATTAGCGGCGCACCATTGAAGTATGTTGGCGTATTCCGTGATGCCAAAATTGAAACTGTGCAGCAAACAGCCGAGCGCCTGTCGCTGGTGGCAGTGCAGTTGCACGGGCAAGAAGATCAGAGCTATATCAATCAACTGCGGGCGATACTGCCTGCCAGTTGCCAAATTTGGCAGGCGTTGCGTGTTGACGATAGTGTACCGCAACGCAACTCACAGCATGTCGAGCGTTATGTTCTGGACCACGGCAACGGTGGCACCGGTCAACGCTTTGACTGGTCATTACTGGCCGGTCAACCGCTGGATAATGTGCTGCTGGCGGGTGGGCTAAGCGCTGACAACTGTTGTGCAGCAGCCCAACTGGGTTGTGCCGGTCTTGATTTCAATTCCGGTGTAGAAAGTGCCCCCGGCATCAAAGATCCACAACTGATCGCCGCTGTATTCCAGACGTTACGCGCTTACTGATGGATAATTTTGCTGGCTAACTTTATTCATGATTCATGGACACACTTTAGTAACCCCATAGGACAGAAAAATGACCACACTTAATCCTTATTTTGGCGAGTTCGGTGGCATGTATGTGCCGCAGATTTTGATGCCAGCATTGAAGCAACTGGAAGAGGCTTTTGTCAGTGCTCAACTGGACCCTGAGTTCCAGGCAGCATTTCAGGATCTGTTAAAGAACTATGCTGGTCGCCCGACCGCGCTAACCCTGTGTCAGAATTTGACCGCTGGGACAAAAACCAAGTTATACCTGAAACGTGAAGACCTGCTGCACGGCGGCGCGCACAAAACCAATCAGGTTTTGGGTCAGGCCTTATTGGCCAAACGCATGGGTAAAACCGAAATCATTGCGGAAACCGGCGCAGGTCAACATGGGGTAGCGTCAGCACTGGCTTGCGCCCTGCTCGGCCTGAAATGCCGTATTTATATGGGTGCCAAAGACATTGAGCGCCAGTCACCCAACGTGTTCCGTATGCGCCTGATGGGGGCTGAAGTGATCCCAGTGCACAGCGGTTCTTCCACCTTGAAAGATGCCTGTAATGAAGCACTGCGCGATTGGTCTGGCAGCTACGAAACCGCCCACTATATGTTGGGAACCGCAGCAGGCCCACACCCTTACCCGACTATCGTGCGTGAATTCCAACGGATGATTGGCGAAGAAACCAAAGCGCAGATGTTAGCCCGGGAAGGCCGTCTGCCGGATGTGGTGCTGGCATGCGTCGGTGGCGGCTCGAATGCGATTGGTATGTTTGCTGATTTTATCGATGAGCCAGGTGTTGCTCTGATTGGTGTTGAGCCGGCAGGGCTGGGTATTGAAACCGGCCAGCACGGTGCACCACTCAAACACGGTAAAGTAGGCATCTATTTCGGTATGAAATCGCCGATGATGCAGACCAGTGACGGCCAGATCGAAGAATCTTACTCAATTTCTGCGGGGTTAGACTTCCCATCCGTAGGGCCACAGCATGCTTATTTAAATAGCATTGGTCGTGCTGATTATGTTTCCGTTACCGATGACGAAGCACTCGATGCCTTTAAAGCGCTGTCATGCAAAGAGGGGATTATTCCAGCACTGGAATCCTCCCATGCCTTGGCCCATGCCTTAAAAATGATTAAAGCGTCGCCGGAAAAAGAACAGATATTGGTAGTGAATCTGTCCGGGCGTGGTGATAAAGACATTTTCACCGTTCACGATATTCTGAAAGCACGGGGAGAGATTTAATGGAGCGTTATCAGCAACTTTTCAATCAGTTAGCAGCCAAAAAAGAAGGGGCATTTGTTCCTTTCGTACAGCTAGGGGATCCAACACCGGCTCTATCTTTAGAGATTATTGATACATTAATTGCCGCAGGTGCCGATGCGTTGGAGCTGGGTATACCATTCTCAGATCCACTTGCAGATGGCCCAACCATTCAAAATGCAGCATTGCGGGCTTTTGCCGCTGGCGTGACACCCGGTATCTGCTTTGAAATGCTGGCGGAAATCCGTAAAAAACACCCCGCTATTCCCATTGGCCTACTGATGTATGCAAATCTGGTATTCCACAATGGAATTGATAGTTTCTACCAGCGTTGTGCTGCTGTCGGTGTCGATTCAGTGCTCATTGCTGACGTACCTTTTGAAGAGTCAGCCCCGTTCCGCGCAGCGGCACTGCGCCATGGGATTGCGCCTATCTTTATCTGCCCACCCAATGCGGACGATGATTTACTGCGCGAGATAGCTTCTCATGGCCGTGGTTACACCTATCTATTGTCACGTGCGGGTGTCACCGGTGCTGAGAATCACGGTCAGCTTGCGCTGAATCATCTGATTGATAAACTGCGTGAATATAATGCCGCCCCAGCACTACAAGGTTTTGGTATTTCAGAGCCAGCACAAGTGAAGACCAGTCTGGCAGCCGGTGCGGCCGGTGCGATTTCAGGCTCCGCGATTGTAAAAATCATTGAAAATAATGTCTCACAGCCCGCTGAGATGTTAGCCCAGTTGTCGCGTTTTGTGACTGAAATGAAAGCGGCAACTCGCGGTTAATCTCACCACCAGCGCCTGATTGTCGGTTCCGATCAGGCGCTATATTCGCTCGAACTTCTCGCCTGCCATGCTATATATCTGCTGCAAATTTGAATTAACACTATTCATAACCAATAATTATGTAACGCCCTAAGCATTTCTTTACATTTTGGATGCGATGAGTGATCAGTAGCACGACGTCAATATGTGTTAATAACGCTTTCAACAAGTTATTTTTTTCGTAATGTCCTGTTAAATTATTGGCAAACATGGAGAGTAATTTATGAAGCTTTTTAAGACCCTTTCAGCCTTATGTATTGTAGTAATCATGGCAATGGCAGTAGCAGCCTGTGCACCAACACCTAAATCTGAAGGCACAGGTGGATATCTGGATGATACTGTGGTGACCACCAAGGTAAAATCGGCGTTACTGGGTGAGAAGAATCTTAAATCTACTGAAATCAGTGTTGAGACCTTTAAAGGACGGGTCCAGTTAAGCGGCTTTGTTAGTTCGCGTCAGGATGCAAACCGTGCAGTACAGATCACCCGTACCGTACCTGGGGTGAAATCTGTTAGTGATAGAATGCAAATCAAATAATCCCCTGTTCGGAGGCGCTCTTCGCGCCTCCTTTGTAGGCCCCCGCAATCACATCAGAGATTCCTCAAAGTTATTGCCGTTGCAGGTAGGCGGCCAGCAAACGCATCCCGATGAGCTGACTCAGGTCAGTGATTCGGGTAAGTGAGTGCAGCTACCCCCCCTGCAGCGGCAAGAGCGAAGGCTATTACCCAAAGTTATTGCCGTTGCAGGTAGGCGGCCAGCAAACGCATCCCGATGAGCTGACTCAGGTCAGTGATTCGGGTAAGTGAGTGCAGCTCCCCCCCTGCAGCGGCAAGAGCGAAGGCTATTACCCAAAGTTATTGCCGTTGCAGGTAGGCGGCCAGCAAACGCATCCCGATGAACTGACTCAGGTCAGTGATTCGGGTAAGTGAGTGCAGCTAACACCCCTGCAGCGGCAAGAGCGAAGGGTAATTAGAAACGATAGCCCGCGCCAAACATAAACACCCATGGATCAAGACGGGTATGAATACTTTGCTCTTCACCCCCGGCTTTGAATTTCACGTCAGTTTCGATATTCATCCACCAGACCGACATATTCAGCATCCAGTTTTCACTGACCATGTAGTCCATACCCGCTTGCCCAGCAATACCCCACGAATCTTTAACACTTAAATCCGTCAAACCGGCACCTTGCCCTGTGTTATTAAATTTCTCATCAAAGAAGGTGGTGTAGTTCAGGCCGATACCCAGATACGGGCGCAGTTTGTCTTGTTTATCGCGGAAATAGTATTGCGCCATTAAGGTTGGCGGCAATTGCTTAACTTCAGCAATGGTACCGGTTGCCTCCAGACCAATTTTATGGCGGAACGGCGTAGCAGCCAGCAATTCTACACCGATGTTATCAGTAATCAGATAGCTGAAGGTCAGCCCTAACTGAGTATTGTTATCCGCTTTGAAGGAACCGTAACCTAATACATCATCAGACCCGGCATTTGGTCTGACTGTTGCTGTCCCTGCCCGGAAAATATAATCGCCTGCTTGATGCGCGCTTGCCGCAATGGGAGCCAGAGCTGCTACAGCTAACAATGCCAAAGTGACTTTTTTCATTATCCATTCCATTTGTAGGTATATTCGCGAGCAAAATATACCCATAAATGAGTATTCATGATCCAATCGAGATCACATCTTTGGTAACAAATTAAATAAATCCTATTTTATGTAAGGTTATTTAATTCCTTAATAATATTGAAATTGATCTGGATCATAGAAACCATTTAGCCGCAAATTGTGCTGACAGTCATTGATGAAAAATGGAACTGTTGTCATGCTGCTATGCTTGGATGTTGTATGTGTGAAATCGCGATCGGTTGGCTGTTTACTTTGTAAGGAGCAGTAGATTCAAGATGAACGCTGAAATTAATCCGTGTCAGAACTGTGGTGCGTGTTGCGCCTATTTTAGAGTGTCGTTCTATTGGGCTGAAGCCAAAGAGGGAGGCGGTACAGTGCCCAACGCCATGACCGAACAAGTCACACCCTTTATAAGCTGTATGTCCGGTACTAACTGTAAATCCCCCCGTTGCAGTGCACTTCAAGGTGAAGTCGGTCACACTGTTTCCTGTACAATTTATGGCGACCGCCCACCACCCTGTTATGAATTTGAACGCTCAGGGGATGCCGGAATTCATAATCCGCACTGTGACCGCGCCCGTGCGCACTATGGGTTACCACCGTTAGCTATTGATAACGTCGAGGTAATCAGATTAGAAGAAATCACTGCTAGATTAATGACAGGATCCCACAGCGCCTCATAACAAGGTATAATCATCGGCTAGCGCTATTTTTTCGATCCCAAGGAGCTTTCATGCCTATCACGGCTAACAGTTTATACCGTGACAGTTTTAACTTTTTACGTAATCAACTGCCGGCAATCCTGCTGCTGGCTTTACTGACTGCGTTCATTACCGTCATGCTGAATCAGGCATTTATCCCTGATGCTGAACAACTGGGTATTTTAAGTGCTGCGGACAGTGATATTGCGTCATCAGCAAGTGTCAGTATCAGTGAGATAGTATCGCAGATGACACCGGAGCAGCAGATGGTGCTGCTTAAAGTCTCTGCGGCGGCCACCTTTTCTGCCTTAGTCGGTAACGTGTTATTAGTCGGTGGAATGCTAACCCTGATTTCTATGGTATCGACGGGCCGTCGGGTCAGTGCATTGCAAGCTATTGGTATTTCAGTACCGATCTTGCCTCGCTTACTGCTGCTGATGTTTATCGGTACTTTGTTGATTCAGTTAGGATTAACAATATTTATCGTGCCTGGTGTGGTCATTGCTGTCGCGTTATCACTCTCACCGATCATCGTGACCACAGAGAAAGTAGGTGTTTTCTCGGCCATAAGAGTCAGTATTAAATTAGCATTTGCCAATGTGCGGTTAATCATCCCTGCGATGATGCTGTGGATAGCGGCCAAATTGATTCTGTTGTATCTGGTAAGCCACCTGACTATTTTGCCAACACCGATTGCGACTATTATTTTAAGTGCGCTTAGCAATCTGGTTTCTGCATTATTGCTGGTGTATTTGTTCCGTTTATATATGTTGTTGCGCCCTGCCACTCCAGCGGAGTAAGTACCCCGCCAAGTAAAAGCAAAAAGGGCCATTACGGCCCTTTTTGTTCATCAATGATTGATACCTATGCACTAACTTCAGGCTCGGCACCTATCTCTGGTTCTTGTTTCTCTGCCACCCGCTGCTTACTTTGAATCAGTTTTAGTGCCAGATAGAGATCCGGTACCAGAATTAGGTCATTATCCTGACTTTTCAATTTATTAACTCTAAACCAGCGTGTTAGTTCGGTACGTCTTCCCGCCAGTATCAACTTAATATTGCGTTGCTTCAGGTCACGTTTAAGCTCATCAATCGCCGATAGAACACTGATATCGGCATAGGTAAAACTGGCAACCGCATCAATAACCACCCAATCTGCCTGATGGGGGGTGCTGTCAACCAAATTCAAAATCCGCCGCTTAAAGTACGCCACGTTAAAATAGGTCAGAGGTGAATTAAAACGATAAATCATCACGCCGGGTACAGGTTTGATCCCATTGCCGCTACGCATTGAATGGATCATACCATCAGCATTAACCCCTAATAACTGTTCTGTTGGGCGGAATACCGTGCGCAGGAACTGCAATAGCCCCAATAGTACCGCCAATCCAATACCACTAATCACGCCGACCAATACTACGCTGACAAAAGTAAATATCGCTAAATAGAAAGCCTGAGTATTACGTTTACGTAATTGCCATAAACTCCTGAATCCCAGCAGTGACCAGGCAGCATAAATCAGCACCACGCCCAGCGCTGCGATCGGGATAAATTGCAACGGTCGGGTTAAAAACAGCAACACCATCGCAATCATCAACGCAGCAATAATAGAAACCAACTGGCTTTTGCCATTATTGGCGTCATTTACGGCTGTACGGGTACTGGCCCCACTGATAGCAAAACCTTGTGATAGCGCTGAAACAATGTTGGTAATACCCAAGGCGCGCAGTTCTACATCGGCATCCACCTCATAACCATTTTTGGCGGCAAAACTACGCGCGGTCAGCATCATGCTAACAAAACTGACCACGGCCAGGTTAAGTGCCGGGATAACCATATCGCGCAGCAGGCCGGGTTGGAAATCAGGCCAATGCACCATTGGCAAGCCACCATCGAACCCGCCGACCACCGCCACACCAAATTGCTGCATATTGGCAGCCCAGGAAACAAAGGTCGCCATGACGATCGCCAACAGCGGTGCAGGCCAGTTTGGTCGTAACCACTTAACACCATACAGCACCACAAAAGTCAGTAGTGAAATGGCGACGGTGGGCAAATGGCTATTAATTAAATTATGGGGTAATGCCAGTACCCGCTCAATCAGTTGTGGGGGGCGGGTCATAAAACCAAAAACCTTACCGAGCTGATCGACAATAATGGTAATTGCCACCCCATTAAGTAACCCGGTCAATATTGGCCGGGATAATAGATCAGCCAAAGCCCCCAGTTTGAAACGACTGGCCACCAGACACCATGTGCCCATCATCAATGTCATCATGATGGTGAGCTGCCAATGCACCTCACTGCTCCCCGCAGCCAGTGGCGCGACCACAGCGGCAATCACCGCACAAGTTGCCGCATCAGGTCCGACGATTAATTGTCGCGATGAACCAAAGAAAGCGTAGGCAATCATCGGCAAAATACAGGAGTACAAACCAACAGCGGCACTAACCCCCGTCAATTCAGCATAAGCAATAGCAATAGGTAATGCGACTGCGGCCACGGATAGACCCGCCCTGACATCGGGTTTGAGCCATTCACGTTCATACGCCATCAATTGGGTCAAACCCGGCATCCAGTACCGAAGTGATCTTCTCTGCATATTTACTCCACAACACCTAACCCAATAATTATTACTCATCATGCTGGGTTAACGCACTACTGGCAATATGCTGACAAAATCTGTTACTTGTTTATCGTAAGTTTCTGCAAATTCCACTGGCAGAGCGCGCATTCCGACGGATAATTAAGGATAATAGTATTTTACCGCTGGTACCCTCACACCACTGAATCCGGTATAGTCGGGCTGTGTACAAATGATGGATTGATTCATGAAGCAACTTTTAGATTTTCTCCCGCTGGTCGTATTTTTCGTTTTCTACAAGATGTATGACATTTTTGTCGCCTCAGGGGCGCTGATTGTCGCGACACTACTCGCGTTAGCCTTTACCTGGGTTAAGTACCGTAAAGTAGAAAAGATGACATTAGTTACCGCTGTTATGGTGCTGGTATTCGGGACCTTGACGCTCACATTCCACAGCGACTTATTCATTAAATGGAAAGTGACGGTGTTATATGCACTGTTTGCTGTTGCTTTGTTAATAAGCCAATGGGTTATGAAAAAACCATTGATTCAGCGCATGCTGGGTAAAGAGCTAACGCTACCAGATGCGGTATGGTCAACACTGAATATGTCATGGGCGCTGTTCTTCTTAGCTTGTGGCCTGCTGAACATTTATGTCGCGTTCTGGTTACCGCAAGATATTTGGGTAAACTTTAAAGTCTTTGGTTTAACCGCACTCACCCTGATATTCACATTGATCAGTGGCGTTTATATTTACCGGCATATGCCGGAAGAACAGAAAAAGTCATAATCTTAAATAATAGCTCCCAACATCATTGAGACTGCAGACAGGCATCGCCCTGCGGCCTCAATGACGTTGGTATATTTGCGCTTATTGAAATTTCAGTGAGCCATTCCAGGTGAATAGATTTACTTTTAGAAGTAGGCAGAGATGACTCAGGAACAATTATCACCTCGCGGTGAGCAATCATTACCTAATGGTGAATTGGTACTTCGTACCCTTGCAATGCCCGCAGACACTAATGCTAATGGTGATATATTTGGCGGTTGGTTAATGTCACAAATGGATATTGGCGGAGCCATTCAGGCCAAAGAGATAGCTCAAGGGCGAGTTGTCACTGTTCGGGTGGATGGGATGACCTTCCTCAAGCCAGTCGCTGTGGGCGATGTGGTTTGTTGCTATGCCCGCTGTATTAAAACCGGCCGTAGCTCAATTACCATCAATATTGAAGTCTGGGTGAAAAAGGTCTCTTCTGAGCCAATCGGGCAGCGCTATCGTGCCACTGAAGCGGTATTTACCTATGTAGCGGTGGATGATGCCGGTAAAGCCCGTGCGCTACCTAACGGCAGAGGGAATTTCGAGGTTGGCGCAACGCAATAACCGTTGGCCGAGTTTGTCCTGACGCAAAAAAAGGATCGCCCTGTATAACAGCGACCCTTTTCTTATTATGATATTTGCTGATTACTCAATAGCAGACTGAGTAATATCATAATAACCTTAGTTCATTTCCATATTGCCGCCGATCTTGAACACAATGGTGGTGACATAATCTTTAGCCGCAACCGCTTCAAATCGCCATTTACGCATCACTTGCTTCACCTCACGCTCAAAGGTATTACGCGGCGTCGCTTCCAAAACGCGCACATTAGTGACACGACCATTTTCGTCAATATCGTATTGGACCTTAACCTGCCCTTCGACCCCCAAAGCCAGTGCCCTTGCCGGATAAGTTGGCTTCGCCTTACTCAAGGCTCTTGGCCCAGCCGTGGTTGATGCCCCCGGGACTGACGCTTTCGGCGCGGCTTTTACCGGCGCATTATTGGCAACCAGTGCTGGCTCATCAGATTTAAACGGCTTGTCATCCGGTGGTGCTTCGCTCTTCTTCACTACCGGCTTTTTAACTTCTTTTTTCACCGGTTTAGGCTTGGGCTTTGGTTTCGGCTTCACCGGTTCAGGAATCGGTACAGGCACAGGTTCTGGCAACACCTCAGGCTCTGGCGGTGTTTCTTCAACGGGTTCCGGTTCGGCCTGTGGCTCCGCCGCCGCTGGTTGTGGTGCGGCAAAGGTCGCTATATTGACCATCGTAACGGCCAGCGGTGCATCCTCTATTTCAGGTTGTACCTTCATTTGCTCGACAGAAACGTACAGTAATGCCGCAACTACGCTGCCATGTAAACCAACTGAAAATACGATTGGCCATGTAAGCCGTCGACCCAGGAAAAATTTATTTAGCTGCATAATAATTCAATGTCCTCTAATGCAGCTAAGTGTAAATGCAAATAGCAATCATATTCAATAAGCAACCGCAAACAATCTTCCTCAACAGCCTTAAATGATGCTTTAAACGGCAATATCAACCAAATAATACTTTCTCGTTACGCTTAGTTATCATTTTATTTCATTATTAACTACCGGTGTATTCATCTGAGAATTTTAGATGCCGCCCTTTCTGCACCTTATTGAATTTATGGATAGAACATGGTGTTATGGCGCAACGAATACAAATCATCATATTGAGGTATATACCCTAAATAATTCGAGTTGCAGGAAGGCAGCCAATGCAGCCAATGCAGCCAATGCAGCCAATGCAGCTTGCAGTATGACGGGTATGACAATTTTAAAGGTGAAACATGCTTTATATAATCTTTGCAACGGATGTCCCTGATTCACTTGATAAGCGCTTATCCGTTCGCCCTGCACATCTGGCCCGCCTGCAAGTATTGCAGGATCAAGGTCGCCTACTGACAGCAGGCCCGAACCCAGCCATTGATAGCGCAGACCCCGGTGCTGCCGGATTTACTGGATCGACTGTTATCGCCGAATTTGCCTCGCAACAAGAGGCTGAATACTGGGCGGAACAAGACCCTTATAGCGCGGCTGGTGTGTATCAGTCGGTTATTGTAAAACCCTATAAACGGGTATTCTGAATCACTACAGATGTCTAACATCTATCCAGCCATAGACAAAGTCGGTTGCATGTAGCCATCTCGTCAGGCGATTACATGTATTTAATTATCTTTACTTATAATTACTGAGAATCATTGTCTAATCAGATATCGATTTTTCTATCGTGACGTTGAGTCATTTTGTTAAATGCGGAGATGAAGACTATGCAGTGTCCAGTATGCAAAGATACCCAACTGGTGATGTCTGAACGTAAGAGCATTGAGATCGATTATTGCCCTAACTGCCGTGGTGTATGGCTGGATCGCGGAGAACTGGATAAAATCATTGAAAAATCGGCTGAAAGTACACCGACATCAACATCAGCGCCATACTCTGACACCAGAGAACGTGAACGCGATAATCACGGATATGCAAAGCCTAAACACTACAAAAAGAAAAGTTTCCTCTCAGAGTTATTTGATTAACCACACAGATTGTTTTGCGCTGTGGTGGTAAACAATAGTCAACTTGATCATACGCCTGAATACAGGCGTATTTGATTTTATACTACCAGCCAGAACAAAGACGTTAACGCCGCCTTAAGCTTTGTAGTGCTTCAGCCAATGCTCTTCGCATGCCTCAACTGCTTTATCCAGCATATGCGCCGGTGCTTTTAAAATCATATGGTCTTTTCTTACCCAAACCGGATAAGTGTGTTTGCCAGCAGCAATGACTTGCTCAGAATAAATAGCAGCATGGTATACCAGCTCAGATTCTTCACAATAAATCTCGTACTTATAAAGTGCGGTGCTAACTTTTAAATCCCCGAAGAATACTGTTTTAGCTAATTTATATTGAGACATGAACTATAGCCTTTACCGAAGTAGGGACTCTATCATCCACTCATCAGCCAGATATAACTGTGATATCCACTACAAAAAGTACCCTAAGTTGATGTCCTATCGGAAAAATTTAGCTTTATTCGAGCGACAACTTCTCCACCTCAATCAACGGAAATGAACTAAATAGATAACCTTGCATGGCATCCACCCCGAGATCAGATAACTGAGTAAGCTGTTGATGAGTTTCTACCCCCTCAACTATCACGCACTGGCAGTGCTCACGAAGTCGTGTCAGCAGGTTATCGAACGTGGCACTTCCCCCCCATTGCCAGTAAAAGTGCTTATCAATTTTGACACATTCAAAGAACCCACTGGCAACGGCCGCCAGGTGAGCATTACCGCTACCAAAATCGTCCAACCATAATGAATATCGTTCAGCCAGCTTACTTAATAGTGTGTTCTTCGGCCCATCGCTGAGATTGGGAAAACTCTCCATTATTTCTAGCCGGATAAAGGGCATCATAGCTAATAATGATATGACATCTTCGTCATACAGCACCGTCTGAGCCATATCAAAATCTATATTAATTGAGAGTATTATTTGTTGGTCAATAAACCATTTCTGCTGTGATTTTACCGCACATAATTGGTCAAACAGCAGCTTAGCCTTCATTTGAGCATTAAGTTGATGAAGGAAGCGCTCAGTATAAATAGGCGATTTAAAAGAGGCCGTTGTGAACCGACTCAATAACTCCACAGCAAATAACTTACCATTCTGCCAGTAAACTGGTTCACAGATAAAAGTGCAATCAACTGCAATGTTTAGCCTGCTATCCACAGTAAAACCCTTTTATTTGATTAGAACAGCAGTATTGATCAATTGATAAAATTGATCAATTTTTTATTATTGATCACTAAAAACGATATAAGAGATTCCCAAATGTAGCAACCACTCTGAACAACCCATTGATAGATAAGAAAGTATTATTTAATCATGATGATTATCAATGTTATTATTTCATAATCATTTATTTCATAGGAGAATGGTCGCTTCGAACAACCAAACAGTAACACCCCTGAAACTGAATGATTAGAACGAAGCGACCTAATATATATGGTAGCGCGATGTCATTCTGATGTGAAATAAACTTATAAATGACTATTCTGCACCTTTTATTATTAGTAGTAACATCAGAATTATCGCATTTTGATAATTTAGGATAGGAGTGATTTTTCTGCGAAGAAAAACACTATTTAAAGTAGAAAATATCATTCCAGAATTTAACGCCAGCAACAAATTATTGACAAGTTCATCTGCAACAGCTCAGTTCCGGCAAGTATAATATGAGATATTTTGTGGTGGGAAGTTAATAAAAGCTCAGTGTTTACTATGATTAAAACAAAAACAGCCTCATAAAGAGACTGTTTTTATTACTACCACAGCGGACTACCATTCATAAGCTACAGTGAACAATAGCGCCCGACGATGCTGATGCTCGTGGAGCTGCCTGACACAATAGATATGGCGATAGCGCCGTGATTGACCTTCAAGCCAGCGATTTCTTCGGCGCTGATTTTGCCGCAGCATACGCCAACGGCCCACCTCATTCTTACTCCGTCTCATGAAACAATTCTTCCAAAGCTGAGAACTGGGCTATTATAAACCTTTCATCTTGTGAGCCAAGCCGCTGCACGGCGAAATCGTGGGTTTAGTCCAAATAGCTTATTTAGCTCAGCGTGGGAAGATTAAAAAAATCCCGTTAAATATTTAATTACCCGTTGCAAGTCCTTTAGCTTAAAAGATTTTATCCAGTAATATATCTGATTAAAGGTTTCGCCTTTGCAATACTGTGCGTACACTCTTTAGTGACCGTTTGTGAACAGGACTTCCGCCCTTATGACAACATTTTATACCGTAATCAGTTGGCTCTCGGTTTTTGGCTATTGGTTGCTTATTGCCGGGGTAACATTGCGTATTCTGATGAAACGCAGAGCCGTTCCTTCGGCTATGGCATGGCTGCTGGTTATTTATATTCTGCCGTTAGTTGGGATAATTGCGTATCTCTCATTTGGTGAACTTCATCTCGGCAAGCGCCGTGCTGAGCGAGCAAAAGCGATGTGGCCATCCACTGCTCGCTGGTTAAGTGAACTGAAAGACTGCCAACACATTTTTGCCACTTCAAATAGCGAAGTCGCTACCCCATTATTCCAATTATGTGAACGCCGCCAAGGCATCAGCGGCGTTAAAGGTAATCAATTACAGTTATTGACCACCACCGATGACACATTAAAAGCACTGGTACGTGACATTGAACTGGCCCGTCACAATATCGAGATGGTGTTCTATATCTGGCAGCCTGGTGGCTTGGTTGATCAAGTTGCCGAATCGTTAATGGCGGCAGCGCGCCGAGGTGTTCATTGCCGATTGATGCTGGACTCCGCCGGTAGCCAACAATTCTTTCGCACCCCCTATCCGGCGATGATGCGCAATGCTGGGATTGAGGTGGTCGAAGCACTCAAAGTCAATGTGTTCCGGGTCTTTCTGCGCCGAATGGATTTGCGTCAACACCGTAAAATTGTGTTGATTGATAATTATGTTGCTTACACCGGTAGCATGAATATGGTTGATCCTCGGTTTTTCAAGCAAGATGCCGGCGTAGGTCAATGGATCGATATGATGGCACGGATGGAAGGCCCGGTAGCCACCACCATAGGTATCGTATATGCCTGCGACTGGGAGATTGAAACCGGCAAACGTATTCTACCCCCGCCGCCTGATACTAATATCATGCCGTTTGAAGAAGAGAGCGGTCATACCATTCAGGTTATTGCCTCTGGCCCTGGATTCCCTGAGGAAATGATTCATCAGGCATTATTAATGGCGGTGTATGCAGCCCGTGAGCAGTTAATCATGACGACGCCATATTTCGTGCCTAGCGATGACCTGCTGCATGCCATCTGTACCGCAGCACAACGTGGTGTTGATGTCAGCATTATTGTTCCTCGAGACAACGACTCGATGATGGTCCGTTGGGCTAGCCGGGCATTCTTCTCCGAATTGTTGGAAGCGGGCGTTAAAGTTTATCAGTTTGAAGGTGGCCTATTGCACAGCAAAAGTGTGCTGGTCGACGGTCAACTAAGTTTGGTTGGTACGGTCAATCTGGATATGCGCAGCTTATGGTTGAACTTTGAAATCACGCTGGTCATTGATGATGATGGTTTTGGTGCAGATTTGGCGCAAGTTCAGGACGACTACATTGCCCGCTCGGTACTGTTAGATGGTGAATTGTGGAATAAACGCCCTCTCTGGCATCGCGTTACTGAACGATTATTCTACTTTTTCAGCCCGTTACTGTAATAACTGAGGCGGCTGGTGGTATGCCTATTGTAGATTCTCTGAGTTATTGACTTCAGATAGCATAATAATTGTAAAAGCGGCATAGAGAATGTTTTAATGAGCGCAATCTGCAAATAACAAACGGGAATCGGCAAATGGACCAGAATAGACAAGAGCCAAGCTTAATGGATCTCAATAACCGCCTGACTGAAGATGAAACACTGGAACAGGCTTACGATATCTTTCTGGAGCTGGCGGGGGACAATCTCGATCCGGCAGATATTTTATTGTTTAACCTTCAGTTTGAAGAGCGTGGCGGTGCGGAGTTATTTGATCCAGCCGAAGATTGGCAAGAACATGTCGATTTTGATTTAAACCCTGATTTTTTCGCCGAAGTTGTTATCGGCCTTGCTGATAGTGATGGTGAAGAGATTAATGATGTATTTGCGCGAGTTCTTCTGTGCCGCGAAAAAGACCATAAACTTTGCCATATTTTGTGGAAAGAGTGATCGTTACACGACCCTTCCCCCATGGCTGCTAATACCGTAATCATAACAACCCCCGTCATTTCTCTGACGGGGGTTTTGCTTTTGGACAATCACTATCAGAATGTTATAGCGGATCGACTTTCAGACAAGATACCGCGTGGCGGAAGCTACCCTCTAACAGTGGGCGGGTTTTCGCACACTCCGGCCCGGCAATCGGACAACGAGTGCGAAATACACAGCCTGATGGCGGATTAATCGGTGAAGGCAGTTCCCCCTCCAGTAGCTGAATCACTTTCGCCCTTTCTTTGTCAGGATCAGGGATAGGTACCGCCGACATGAGCGCCTTGGTATAGGGATGCTGTGGATTATGATAAACCTCATCGTAGGTCCCCAGCTCCACTGCGTGGCCTAAATACATCACCAGAACCCGATCAGAAATATGCTTCACCACCGCTAAATCATGGGCGATGAATATTAGTGACAAGCCCATTTCGCGCTGTAATTGCTGTAACAGGTTCACCACTTGCGCCTGAATTGACACATCAAGCGCGGAGACCGGTTCATCACAGATAACCAGCTTCGGTTCAAGAATCAATGCACGAGCAATACCAATACGTTGACACTGCCCCCCCGAAAATTCATGGGGATATCGGTTGATCAAGTTAGGCAACAAGCCGACCTTAAGCATCATTGCTTTAACTTTATCTTTAATTTCTTGACGCGACATTTTGGGATGATAAGTTCGCAGCGGCTCAGCGATGATTTCACCGATGGTCATACGCGGGTTTAGTGAAGCCAGTGGATCCTGGAATATCATCTGAATATCACTACGGGTCGCGCGCCATTGTGCATCACTCAGGCTAAGCAAATCTTTACCTAACCATGAAACACTGCCACTGGTCGCTTTCACCAAACCAATAATGGCACGGGCGAATGTTGATTTGCCACAGCCAGATTCGCCAACCACACCTAAGGTTTCACCTTCATACAAGCGCAATGTTACACCATCAACAGCTTTTAGTGTTTTTGATGGCTGCCAGAACCATTGTTTGCCATCCTGAATATCAAAATGGACTTTTAGATCAGCCACTTCTAGCAATACTTTCTTCTCAGTCATGGCATTCATACTAGTTCCCCTACTGGCTTATAACAGGCACGTAAACGGCCATCACCAAAATGCTCCAATGGCGGGGCCACGCCACAGCGATCCATGGCATATTGGCAACGCGGTTGGAATGGGCAACCTTTCGGCAAGCGCAATAAATTCGGCGGATTACCCGGTATCGTCATAAGAGATTCGCCTTCAGCATCAAGACGAGGAACCGCATTCAGTAGACCAATAGAATAAGGGTGACTTGGGTGATAAAACACATCGCGGGCCTGACCATACTCCATCGTTCGCCCTGCATACATCACCAGAACTTTATTGCAGATTCCGGCAACGACGCCAAGGTCATGGGTGATCATGATAATCGCGGTATTGAATTCATGCTTTAGCTCATTCAGCAACGTCATGATTTGTGCTTGAACGGTGACATCAAGTGCCGTTGTTGGCTCATCGGCAATCAATAATTTAGGGCGGCACAACAGCGCCATTGCAATCATTACCCGCTGACGCATACCACCAGAGAACTCATGGGGATACATGCGCATGCGCTTACGTGCTTCTGGCATTTTTACCGCATCAAGCATACGAATTGACTCTTCAAATGCTTCGCTTTTACTCATCTTTTTATGCAGTTGCAGCACTTCCATTAGCTGCTCACCAACACGCATATAAGGATTCAACGAGGTCATTGGGTCTTGGAATATCATCGAGATTTCCTCAGCCCGCAAACGGTTTAACTGTTTTTCCGGCAGATTTAAGATTTCGCGGCCATTAAACTTTGCAGACCCCCCTATCCGGCCATTACTGGCCAGCAACCCCATCAAAGCAAAAGCTGTTTGCGATTTCCCTGAGCCTGACTCACCTACAATGCCTAATGTTTCACCCGCACGCAGATCAAAATTAAGGGCGTTAACTGCCGTTACATCACCATCTGGCGTACCAAAAGTCACGGTTAAATCTTTTACATCCAGCAGGATATTTTGTTCCAACTGTCTATTTTGTTCCAACAATGCCGATTGCTGAACAGCAGACCGATTATCAATAGTCGTCATAGTGCTACTCCTCAGCGATCTTTCGGATCGAGGGCATCACGCAAGCCATCGCCGATAAAGTTGAAACAGAACAAGGTCACTACCAGAAAACCGGCAGGGAACATCAGCAACCATGGCGACACTTCCATGGAGTTGGCGCCATCACTTAGCAATGCGCCCCAACTACTCAAGGGTTCTTGGGTGCCTAAGCCGAGGAAACTCAGGAAAGATTCAAACAAAATCATACTGGGAACCAGTAAAGAAGCGTACACCACCACCACACCCAACACGTTCGGAACGATATGACGCAATACGATATTACGTGTGGAAACACCGCCCACCAATGCGGCCTCAATAAACTCTTTCCGTTTCAAACTTAATGTTTGTCCACGAACAATACGCGCCATATCCAGCCAGGACACCATACCGATCGCCACAAATATCAATAGAATATTCTGGCCAAAGAAGGTCACTAACAGAATAACGAAGAACATGAAGGGGAATGAGTTAAGAATCTCCAACAGGCGCATCATCAGTGAATCGACTTTCCCGCCGAGATAGCCCGATAAAGAGCCATACAAGGTGCCGACAACCACAGCAACCAACGCCGCAGCCACCCCCACCATCAATGAGATCCGACCACCAATAGCAACACGAACCAACAGATCCCGACCAGAAGAGTCAGTACCGAAGTAGTGCCCAGACTCAATATTCGGGGCGGCTGACATCATGCCCCAGTCCGTGTCTGAATAAGTAAACTGCGCTAACATCGGCGCCAAAATAACAAATAGGGTAATTAACATTAGGATCACCAAACTGGTGATCGCCGCGCGGTTATGAACAAAACGACGGCGGGCATCCTGCCAAAGGCTGCGCCCTTCAACTTCCAGTTTTTCACTGAAAACTTCCAGAGCTTCGCTATTTTTATTGCTCAACATAATTGGCGTGCTCCAGTGCTAGTAACGGATTTTAGGATCGATAACGGCATACAGCACGTCAACAATCGCATTGAATAAAATAGTCAAAGCGCCGACTAAAATGGTCAAACTCAGCACCAAAGAGTAATCGCGGTTTAACGCTCCGTTGACAAACAACTGACCAATGCCCGGCAAACCAAAGATGGTCTCAATAACCATCGAACCGGTGATAATCCCTACAAACGCAGGTCCCATATAGGATAAAACAGGCAACAACGCCGGTTTTAA
Organism: Yersinia sp. 2541 StPb PI; assembly: GCF_052217145.1. Taxonomy (NCBI): domain Bacteria; kingdom Pseudomonadati; phylum Pseudomonadota; class Gammaproteobacteria; order Enterobacterales; family Yersiniaceae; genus Yersinia; species Yersinia sp. 2541 StPb PI. The sequence goes on from NZ_JAZGQB010000001.1 coordinate 2,389,881, forward strand.
TGCATGGCGTAATACGATGGTCCGCAGTGGTAATCCCTTCGCTCGCGCCGTACGGATAAAGTTAGAGTGAAGAACCTCAATCATTGAGCCACGGGTAATACGCGCAATGCTGGCGATATAAGCCAACGACAGCGCGACCATCGGCAAAATGATAAACTTCGGCGCTCCGCCATTCCAACCACCACCCGGTAACCATTTCAATATAATGGCAAAAACCAACACTAATAAGGGGGCGACCACAAAACTCGGGATGACCACCCCAGTCATGGCAAAGCCCATTACCGTATAATCCCATTTGGTATTTTGATTCAGTGCCGCAATGACCCCAGCACTAACTCCTAATACTACTGCGAGTAAAAATGCTGCAAAACCAAGCTTCGCAGAGACGGGAAACGATGCAGACACCAGATCGTTCACAGTGTAATCTTTATATTTAAACGAAGGCCCAAGATCGCCATGTGCAAGTTGACCCAAGTAGTTGAAATACTGTTTATAAACCGGGTCGTTGAGGTGATATTTTGCCTCAATATTGGCCATAACTTCAGGAGGAAGATTACGCTCGCCAGTAAACGGACTTCCTGGGGCGAGACGCATCATAAAAAATGAAATGGTTATCAAAATAAAAAGTGTCGGAATCGCTTCCAGACAGCGGCGTAGAATAAATTTTAACATTGCCTGTACCTTTAGCCTCTTACTGCGACTTTATATTATCAACGCAATAAGGGCAGCACGCTAATTCAGCTGCTGCCCTTAATATATTAGTGCTTGATAATATAAAGATCTTTTACGTGCATATTATCCAGTGGGTCTTTACCGGTATATCCACCGACATAAGGTTTCACTAAGCGGGCATTCACATAGTAGAACAACGGCACAATAGCAGAATCTTTATCCAGCAATACCTCAGCTTGTTGATACAAACCGGCACGCTCTTTTTCAGATTTTACTTTCAGCGTATCTTGGATCAACTTATCAAAGGCTGGGCTCTTATAATGCACCGTGTTATTGCTGCTGTCAGATAGCATCATGTTCAGGAATGACGACGGTTCGTTATAGTCAGCACACCAGCCAGCACGCGCTACATCGAAAGTGCCTTGATGGCGGGTATCAAGGAAGGTTTTCCATTCCTGATTTTCCAGCTTAACGTCAACACCCAGATTTTTCTTCCAAATAGATGCTGCCGCAATAGCCAATTTTTTGTGTAGATCAGATGTGTTATACAACAGGTTAAATTTCAGTGGTTTATCTTGTGTGTAGCCAGCTTCAGCCAGCAACTTCTTAGCCACTTCATTACGTTTTTCCTGGGTCCAGCCAAACCATTCTGGTGGGGTCAATTCTGCGCCGCTGGTGTACGGAGGCGTAAAGCCATAGGCAGGTAAATCACCTTGGTTTTTCACTTTGTTCACGATGATATCGCGATCCATACCCAGTTTCAGTGCTTCACGAACGCGTGCATCGGTGAATGGCGCTTTTTGGTTATTGATTTCGTAATAATAGGTGCACAGATACGGGTCAACATGAACTTCTTGTGGGATCTCTTTTTTAAGTTTCTGGAATAATTCAATCGGCATGTTGTTATAGGTCATGTCGATCTCGCCGCTGCGGTAGCGGTTAACATCAGTCACTTCAGAAGAGATTGGCAGGTAAGTAACCTGATTGATAACTGTTTTCGCATTATCCCAATAGGTTGGGCTGCGTTCTAACACAATACGTTCGTTAACGGTCCAATCTTTTAACTTATAGGCACCATTACCGACAAAATTCTGTGGCTGAGTCCACTTCTCACCAAACTTCTCAACCACAGTTTTATTAACTGGAGACATGGATGGATGAGCTAACAGTTTATCTAAATAAGGAACAGGTTCGGTCAACGTGACTTCCAAAGTATGGTCATCTAACGCTTTTACACCCAAGGTATCAGGTGATTTTTTGCCGGTAATAATATCGTCGATATTCGCGATATGGGCATATTGTACATAACTCGCATACGGAGAAACTGTTTTAGGGTCCGCCAGACGTTGCCAGCTATAAACGAAATCATGTGCTGTTACAGGGTCACCGTTTGACCATTTAGCATCTTTACGCAGATGGAAAGTCCAAACTTTAAAGTCTTTGTTATCCCAACTTTCAGCGACACCAGGCAGAATCTTGCCGTTTGGATCGTTAATAACCAACCCTTCCAATAAATCGCGCGAAATATTGGATTCAGGCACACCTTCAATTTTATGCGGATCCAGTGACTGAGGTTCGGAACCATTATTGCGAACTAAAACCTGTTTCTCGGCCAGTTGTACACCTGCCGGCACATTGGCGGCAAAGGCAGTTCCCACAGCCATCATACCCATAGCAGCAGCGATACCTGCGGCCAGGAAAGTTTTCTTTGTGATGTTGGTCATGCTGATATCTACTCCAGATTTTATTATTGCGTCGCTCAGAGACTGAGCAAGCTTCACCTTTAAAAGGTATCTTTAAATCACATTGCGCGGGGAACGAACCCGGCCATGTAATGCCCTATATGTATTAGCATCAGACTAAAATCGGTACTGTGCTATACATCCCTATTACCTTGTCTGTCTCTTATTTGCTGTCATGCCACCGCGATTTTCGCTTGTGAACAATTGACATATAAGTCTGTTTTGCTGCGATAAACTTTTATAACTTAATATTTACTGCAACTTACGCATATAAAGATTTTTTAAATCCACTAAATCTTGTGGGTCTTTACCGGTAAATCCGCCGACAGTTGGCCGAATAAGTCGAACACTGACTCGATAATAGACCGGCACCATTGCAGAATCTTTATCCAATAAGTTCTCTGCCTGTTGATATAAAGCAGCGCGCGCCTCGACACTCGAAGTCGTCAGCGTTTTAGCTAACAGCGCATCGAATGCTGGATTTTTATAGAAGAAAGTATTATTGCTGCTATCCGATAGCAGCATATTCAGAAAAGCGGTCGGCTCATTGTAGTCACCACACCATGTTGCTCTGGCAACATCAAATTGCCCTTGATGGCGGCTTTCTAGAGAGGTTTTCCATTCTTGATTCTGCAAGGTAACGGTAGCACCCAAGTTTTTCTGCCACATAGAGGCAGCGGCAATCGCCTGCTGCTTATTTTGATCTGAGGTGTTATAAAGCAACGTAAACTTTAATGGATTTTGGGCATTGAAACCGGCCTCGGCAAGCACTCTTTTCGCCTCTGCATTGCGTTGTTCTTGAGTCCAGTTGGCCCATTCTGGCAATGCGAAATTACCCCCTGCGGTAAATGTCGGGGTAAAGCCATAGGCAGGGATCTGCCCTTGCCCCATAATTTTAGTCGCAATAATGTCGCGATCCAGCGTTAATTTAATTGCCGTTCTCACTCTGACGTCAGTGAATGGTGCTTTTTTATTATTAATTTCGTAATAGAAAGTACAGAGGTATGGGCTGATATGAACCTGCGATGGCAGATCCTTTTTCATTTTGGCAAATAAATTCGGGGGAATGGCACTGTTAGTCATATCGATTTCGCCGCTGCGATAGCGATTAATATCACTGACTTCTGACGTTATCGGTAAAAAAGTCGCCTTATTGATGACCGTTTCGTTGTTATTCCAGTAAGTCGGGCTACGCTCCAGCACAATCCGCTCATTAACCACCCATTCTTTTAACTGAAAAGCGCCATTACCGATAAAATTTTGTGGTAGAGTCCATTTATCACCATACTTTTCAACAGCCTCACGCTTAACCGGCTTCATCGAGGTGTGAGATAACATGCTGATAAAATAAGGAACCGGTTCCGTTAGCGTCACTTGCAAGGTTTTGCTATCTAATGCCTTAACACCTAATTCATCCGGTTTTTTGGTCCCTTTCAATACCTCGTCAACATTCTCAATTTGGGCATACTGCAAATAACTGGCATAAGGTGAACCCACTTTAGGGCTAGCCAAACGCTGCCAACTATAGACAAAATCCTGAGCAGTGACCGGAGTTCCATCACTCCACACGGCGTTATCTCGCAAATGGAAGGTCCAGACTTTATAACCGTCATTATCCCAGCGTATGGCAACTGCCGGAATTATATGCCCATTAGCATCATTGCTCACCAGACCTTCTAATAAATTCAGAATAATATTGGTTTCAGGAATGCCTTCAACCTTATGCGGGTCTAATGAGGCAACCTCGGAACCATTATTAATGGTAATACTCTGATCTATCGCTAATGCCACACTGGCCGGAACTGCCGCCGCCATTGATACAGCCGAAAATGACAAACCCAGAATAGCGCCAATTATTGCCAGTGGTGGTTGCTTAAACTTTATTTGCATTTCAAACCGCCCTTTTACGAGATTTCGTGATGTTTTTCTCAAGGTTTACGTCAATCTGCTGCCCACAACGACTAGCAATAACTATTCCAAAAATCAAAATTCGGTTTAGTTTCATTAAAAAACAAGAAATCTCTTGTCGGGAAGTTGTCCGAAAACTAACAGAACCCGAAATCTGACGCCAATAAATTTTACAGAAATGTTAAGCAATTCTCTTTTCTACAGAGTAACTAACGATATTACCTATCTTAATTAGTCGCCTAAGAAATAATCATCTATATGATTTAGCTCAAAAAAAATTATTTAAAATTTAAATTCACAGCAAAAAAAATGTCAAAAAAGCCGTTCTAGAAACATAAAGTTAACATTAGCACTAATACCAGAATAAACACCTACTGATTACAGAGTAATCACTAATAACACCTAGATAAATTCCGCACAAGCCCTACAGAATGATGTGAGCATTTTAACAACAAATAGCGTATTTAGTTTACTCTGAGGGTCACTGAATGATTTATTAAAGATGAGTAAATAAGCCTTAAGCCAAATTATCTTTATAGAGATAGCATTATTGCAGCATTTAAGTGCAATAGATTAAATTACATACATATTCTGCACTAAAATAATGCTTAGATATTTAAATACCAGGCTGAAAAACAGCAAAGGTCACCCGTAATAATACCGGTGACCTACATACCGTGGGATATGGGGATAGATTAAAGTAATCCGGGGAAAATCGCTTTGATACCGGTGACAATAAACTCGATGCCTAATGCCATCAGCAACAACCCCATAATACGCGTTATAACGTTAATACCGGTTTGCCCTAACAGCCGAACCAGCAGCGGAGCCGCCCGGAATAGCAACCAGCAACAGAACGCAAACAAGGCCACAGCCACCGTCAAGCCTAACAAATTCTGCCAGCTGTGATAGCGGGAACTCCAAACAATTGTTGAACTGATGGCACCTGGCCCTGCCATCAGGGGCAATGCGAGTGGCACAACACCGATACTTTCACGGACCGCCGTTTCGGTTTTTTCCTGCTTGTTCTGCTTATCCTCACCGAGTTTGCCGCTGATCATCGACATCGCAATGCTGACGACCAGAATCCCACCGGCAATACGGAATGAGTCGATGGAAATACCAAAAATTTTCAGAATGGCATCCCCCAAGAACAAGGATATCCACAAGATAATCGCCACTGACAGGTTAGCTGTCAGGTTAGTTTTATCCCGCCCAGCCGCTGCCTGATAGCTGGTCATACTGATAAATACCGGCAATATACCTACCGGGTTTACCAGTGCAAATAAGCCAACAAAAAACTTGATGTAACCTGAAAGGTCCAACAATGATTGACTCACACATCACTCCGCGCAATAGCTGATAAAAACGTCACAGATAACAGGCCATTATAATTTAATGCCCCAAGACAACACACCTTATGGCCCGTGCCTGGAAAATTCGCGACAAAAATAATGTCGCTACCATGCAGAATGGCACCTGCATTATTCAAGCCTCTGACCACAGTTCTTTTCACTAAAAATCACCCTTAGGGCGCTCTTCTACAGATGTGCGCGCTAATGTAATGGAATTAGTCATAGGAATCTATGTAATAAAACAGCATTTATACAAGGTAAATTTTTACCGTTTAAAATGATAACTCTTGTTAATGTCCTGTGGTGTTAATGAAGCTTTGACGTCATGAATTATCAATTTATTCATGTTAATGATAATTACTCTCAACAAATAATTGCTGAATGGTGTCAGCTTGACGATTTTGTGATTTAAATCACGAAAAACATACCTAAGAATAGTTAAGCTCTGAGCAGTGGTAGAGAGTAAGTTCACTGAGAAACAGAGTATAAAGGTTGAAAATGATATTTTCCCCCTCATCTTATTCTTAGTGGAACAAAAGCTCTTTCAGTAAATCAGCGGTAAAAAATGGGAAAGTAAGCTATAAAACTAGCTCTATTTGACCTTACGGCATACTAGAGCCTGACTATACTAGTTGCTTCAACAGCTCATTTACTAAAAGAGTTTAACATTATCAGGAGAGCATTATGGCTGTAACGAATGTCGCTGAACTTAACGAGCTAGTAGCACGCGTCAAGAAAGCCCAGCGCGAGTATGCCAACTTTACTCAAGAGCAGGTTGATAAAATCTTCCGTGCCGCAGCTCTGGCTGCAGCGGATGCCCGTATTCCCCTGGCCAAGCTGGCGGTAGAGGAATCAGGTATGGGTATTGTTGAAGATAAAGTGATCAAGAATCACTTTGCTTCTGAATACATCTACAATGCCTACAAAGATGAAAAAACTTGTGGCATTTTAGAAGAAGATAAAACCTTCGGTACAATTACTATCGCTGAACCTATTGGTTTAATCTGCGGTATCGTGCCAACAACTAACCCGACTTCTACCGCTATCTTCAAGGCATTAATTAGCCTTAAAACGCGTAACGGTATCGTATTCTCTCCACATCCACGTGCTAAAGACGCAACCAATAAAGCTGCAGATATCGTGCTTCAAGCCGCTATTGCCGCAGGTGCGCCAGCAGATATTATTGGTTGGATTGATGCGCCAACAGTTGAGTTGTCTAACCAACTGATGCACCACCCTGACATTAACCTGATTCTGGCAACCGGTGGCCCAGGCATGGTTAAAGCAGCTTATAGCTCAGGTAAACCGGCTATCGGTGTTGGTGCAGGTAACACTCCTGTTGTGGTTGACGAAACCGCTGATATTAAACGTGTTGTTGCATCTATCTTGATGTCAAAAACCTTTGATAATGGTGTGATTTGTGCCTCTGAACAATCTATCATCGTGGTTGATTCAGCTTACGACGCAGTTCGCGAGCGCTTCTCTTCCCATGGTGGCTACCTGTTACAAGGTAAAGAGCTGAAAGCAGTTCAGGATATCATTCTGAAAAATGGTGGTTTAAACGCCGCTATCGTTGGTCAGCCAGCAACTAAAATTGCTGAAATGGCTGGCATTAAAGTTCCTAGCAACACCAAAATTCTTATCGGTGAAGTTAAGGTTGTTGACGAGTCAGAACCATTTGCTCACGAAAAACTGTCGCCTACTTTAGCGATGTATCGTGCGAAGAGTTTTGAAGACGCAGTTGATAAAGCGGAAAAACTGGTAGAAATGGGGGGTATCGGCCATACATCTTGCCTGTATACCGACCAGGATAACCAACCTGCACGCGTTAAGTATTTCGGCGATAAAATGAAAACCGCCCGAATTCTAATCAACACCCCTGCCTCTCATGGTGGTATCGGTGACCTGTACAACTTCAAAGTGGCGCCATCTCTGACGCTAGGTTGTGGTTCATGGGGTGGTAACTCCATCTCTGAAAACGTTGGGCCGAAACACTTGATCAACAAGAAAACTGTGGCTAAGCGAGCAGAAAACATGTTGTGGCATAAACTACCGAAATCTATTTACTTCCGTCGTGGCTCTCTGCCTATCGCGTTGGAAGAAGTGGCAACTGACGGTGCAAAACGTGCCTTCATCGTGACTGACCGCTATCTGTTCAACAACGGTTATGCCGATCAAATCACCAGCGTGTTGAAATCTCACGGTATCGAGACTGAAGTCTTCTTCGAAGTAGAAGCGGACCCTACCCTGAGCATCGTGCGCAAAGGTGCCGAGCAGATGAACTCCTTCAAACCAGACGTGATCATTGCGCTGGGTGGTGGTTCACCGATGGATGCTGCCAAAATCATGTGGGTCATGTACGAACACCCTGAAACCCACTTCGAAGAATTGGCACTACGCTTTATGGATATCCGTAAACGTATTTACAAGTTCCCGAAAATGGGTGTGAAAGCGAAAATGATCGCGGTAACCACCACATCAGGTACCGGTTCAGAAGTGACACCATTTGCGGTAGTTACCGACGATGCAACAGGCCAGAAATACCCATTAGCTGACTACGCATTGACTCCAGACATGGCAATCGTTGATGCCAACCTGGTCATGAATATGCCTAAGTCTTTATGTGCCTTCGGTGGTCTGGACGCAGTAACTCATGCTCTGGAAGCTTATGTTTCTGTATTGGCGAATGAATATTCTGACGGCCAGGCTCTGCAAGCGCTGAAACTGCTGAAAGAATTCCTGCCAGCCAGCTACAATGAAGGTGCTAAAAACCCAGTGGCTCGTGAGCGTGTGCATAATGCCGCAACCATCGCGGGTATCGCTTTTGCTAACGCCTTCTTGGGTGTCTGCCACTCAATGGCCCATAAACTGGGTTCTGAGTTCCATATCCCGCATGGCTTAGCCAACGCCATGTTGATTTCTAACGTTATTCGCTATAACGCGAATGACAACCCAACTAAGCAGACTGCTTTCAGCCAATATGACCGCCCACAAGCGCGCCGTCGTTATGCTGAAGTTGCAGATCATCTGGGTCTGAGTGCTCCGGGCGACCGTACTGCACAGAAAATTCAGAAACTGCTGACTTGGTTAGATGAAATCAAAGCAGAGTTGGGTATCCCAGCATCAATTCGTGAAGCTGGCGTTCAAGAAGCTGATTTCTTAGCTAAAGTAGACAAACTGTCTGAAGATGCATTTGATGACCAGTGTACCGGTGCTAACCCACGTTACCCGCTGATCTCTGAGTTGAAACAGATTTTGATGGATACTTATTACGGCCGCGAATTTAGCGAAGAACTTGACCGTGAAGAAGTTGCTGTTACAGCAGCTCCTGCACCAAAAGCTGAAAAGAAAGCCAAGAAATAATAGTAATCTTAATGTGTAACCCCCATTTATAGCTGGGGGTTACACAACAGAAGATATAGCCCCCAATTGCCATTGCTGTTGGGGGTTTCTTTTTATAAGCACACTTAAAAACATTTGGTATATAACCGCTCAAATCGCCATAGTCCGTTCCTACGGACCACGCATCTAATCCCCGGACTAATCTCAATACGGCTTGCCACATCGCCACCAACCCCTGCTATACCCAAGCTAATGCGTTATAACGTCATCCACCGAATCGGCTATTGATTAAGGAGACATTAGGATCAACACCGTGTCTTTTATTAATTTTGTAAGATTGTAGAAAATGTGGCGATAAAGCCAAAATAATGACCCAGTCCAGGATATAACGTTAAACCAAGGCTTTTCACCCCGCATAAATACGAGGGATAAAGCTGTATGGCTTCATATGGCGTAAACTCAGCAAAAGGTTGGTTACCCCACAGCTTCAATAAGAAATCCCGTGAGGCATCCTTGGTGGACAATGAGTATCTAGGAAGGATTTTGGAGAGAAGCCGCTTTAATCGCCTCTTTATAATGGCGGCGACAAACAGAAACGTAGCTTTCGTTACCACCAATAACGACTTGTTCGCCGTCATGCACAGCTCTGCCTTGTTCGTCTAACCGCAGCACCATGTTTGCTTTGCGGCCACAATGACAAATTGTTTTCAGTTCAACCAATTTGTCAGCCCACGACAACAAATATTTGCTACCGGGAAATAGTTCGCCGAGAAAATCGGTACGCAAACCGTAACACAATACCGGGATATGCAGTTCATCCACCACCTGACACAATTGCTGAACTTGCTCTTTGGTCAAAAATTGGCATTCATCTAGCAAGATACAATGAACAGGCTTTTCCTGATGCTCAGTGGCAATAATGGATAATAGTGAAGTTCCACTATTATAAAGCAGCGCCTGTGAGGACAGGCCAATACGCGAACTGACAGTCCCGACACCAAAGCGATTATCTATCTCTGCTGTAAACACCAAGGTACGCATGCCCCGCTCTTGGTAGTTATAAGAAGACTGCAACAGCGCGGTGGATTTCCCTGCATTCATCGCAGAGTAATAAAAATAAAGTTGAGCCATGGGCCCGTAACTCCAGTGGTATAATAAATGGTCACAATGACAACGAGTATCAAGTTTATCATAAATTCAGACTTAACGAGGAGCAGACTACTTCTCTATATTACTGTTTTCTATATTAAGTAATGGTAGCGTTAATGTAGCTGCCGACACTTTCATTTGAAGCACCTTGCTATTATTAGGTACATTACATGACCAATCTCACAATATTGATACAGCGAACGTATGCTGCTTGAACATTAACCAGATTAGGTGAGTGGGATAGCAATAGGGTCGGATAGGATGTACCGCGATTGGTTCATTAATGATACAAGTAATGTATTACCATGGTTAATTGGTAAAATAGTGATAACAAATATTGTCAGAACCTGACAAAACCAATACAGCATGCTTTTTCCCTTACTCAATCTTTCATCATAGCTATATCAATATCGCACTTTTTGCATGATCAGTTATTGCACACGCTAGCACGATAAGTCGTCTATTTTTACTTTATTGATATAAAGCAAACTTATAACTTAGTGAGAAAATCATGTTTTCGCGTAGGGTCATTAGCGAGCAAAATGAACTTTTACGTTAAAAACACTACCGAGAATAACAAACCGCCATCGCTTATTAGTAGCAAGCAGCAACTTTTCGCTAATAAAATACGTAAATTCGAGGATGCTAATCAAATTGTCTATTGCAGAAATTAAAATAGCACTCTATTATTATCCAGACGCCCCCCCACCAATTATAATTTGAGACCAGGACAATGAGCGAAGCGTTAAAGATTCTTAACAACATCCGTACTCTGCGTGCACAAGCGCGTGAATGCACTCTTGAAACTTTAGAAGAAATGCTGGAGAAGCTTGAAGTGGTCGTTAACGAACGCCGCGAAGAAGATTCTCAAGTACAAGCTGAAATTGAAGAACGCACACGTAAATTGAGCCAATACCGTGAAATGCTTATTGCAGACGGTATTGATCCAAATGAACTGCTGCAAACTATGAGTGCAACTAAAGCTACAACTAAAGCTAAGCGTGCTGCACGCCCAGCTAAATATAAGTATGTAGACGAGAATGGCGAAACTAAAACCTGGACAGGCCAAGGCCGTACTCCAGCAGTGATTAAGAAAGCCATTGAAGACGAAGGTAAATCACTGGATGATTTCCTGCTGTAATAGTATTAGTTAATTTACTATTATGATAAAAGTACCCTCCTATTATACGGGGGGTATTTTTTTACCTCCCTCTTGCCCTGCAATCATAGTTAAAATCCTTATCAATACGGCTGTTGAATTAACATACAATTGCCAAGGAGCACCTAACCTAAACATATCGCATTCGATAAATACCCCTTAGTTATCACTGTGCTTGTAAATCTATAAGAATGCTCTGCTAATTTATAACAATACAATAATCGATATAACTGACTAAATTTCCCATAATATTGTGATATATGAGAATCTTGGAGTGAAAGAGTTGTGTCACCCCCGCCCTACGGCATGAAGATTGAGCACAAAACAGAAACTAATTAAGTTTTGTACCCAACACATAAAATCATCTTTAGAACTTATTACGCTCGATTAATCGATGTACCCCGACCAATCCCATAATAGGTAAAACCTCGGCTATTTAACCGTTCTGGATCGTACAAATTACGCCCATCAAAGATAACCGGCTGTTTTAATCGGAGCTTGATCATATCAAAATCAGGTGCTCTAAAATTCTGCCACTCAGTACAAATAATCAGAGCATCCGCCCCTTGTAGCGCTGATTCTTTTGTCCCCATTAACTTTAGGTCATCCCTTGCACCATAAATACGCTGAGCTTCATCCATTGCCTCTGGATCATAAGCTTGAATAATAGCGCCAGCACGCCATAAAGCCTCCATCAAAATCCGACTGGGGGCCTCTCGCATATCATCTGTATTGGGTTTGAATGCTAATCCCCAGAGTGCAAATGTTTTCCCTGCAAGCTGCGAATCAAAATGGTATTGAATAAATTCAGTTAACTTACACTTTTGTTCGTTATTGATTCTCTCCACTGCACGCAACAGTTGCGGCTGATAGCCACAATTTTCTGCGGTACGAATTAATGCTTGGATATCTTTTGGAAAACAGGAACCGCCATAGCCACAACCAGAATAAATAAAATGGTAGCCAATGCGAGAATCTGAGCCAATACCTTGGCGTACTTTTTCGATATCAGCACCGAGCCGCTCTGCGATATTAGCGATCTCATTCATGAAACTGATTTTTGTCGCCAACATACCGTTTGCTGCATATTTGGTCAGTTCTGCACTGCGGACATCCATAATTAACATGCGGTCATGATTTCTGTTGAATGGCTCGTATAGTTCGCTAATTAAATCAATCACACCATTATCATCAGTATCAATTCCGATAACGATACGCTCAGGCCGCTTACAGTCAGCAACAGCAGCGCCTTCTTTTAAGAATTCAGGGTTCGATACCACATTGAAAGCTATATCTTGTCCACGTTGCTGTAAAATCGCTTTAATCCTTTGCTGCACTTGATCCGCGGTACCCACTGGCACAGTTGATTTATCGATAATAACTTTAGGCGCATCCATATATTTCGCAATAGTGCTGGCAACGTCTAACACATATTTAAGGTCAGCCGCACCATCCTCATCAGGAGGGGTACCAACCGCAATAAACTGAATCGTGCTATGAGCAACACCGGCTTCGGCATCTGTTGAAAATCGAAGCCGGCCCTCGTCGTAGTTTTCTTTTACCAATGGCGCTAATCCTGGTTCAAAAATAGCGACACGGCCTTTTTGTAGGTCGGAAACTTTGTTTGCATCGATATCGATACACAGGACATCATGACCAACTTCGGCAAGTACTGCTGCCTGAACCAGTCCTACATAACCGATACCAAAAACCGTCACTTTCATGCAATCAATCCTCACGTTGGAATTCGATAAGAGACACACCGCCGACCATTATCAAGACCTAACCTTAATTTAGCCTGAGGTAGCCAACCTTATTGCCAGCGAATAATAAAAGTTAACTGAAAATTTTCAGCCACAAGTAAGGAGGAAAGTATATCAACCGATATTTCTTACATCTCGGGCATACTCATTGATTGAAACAAATGAGGTTTATTTCGTAGATTCGTTATAGAACCATTGAGACTTGGAGGGTCATAGCAGTGAATAAGTGAGCAAGATACATAAATTACGTGAACTATTTATTGAGTAATACTTTCAAAATATAAACTATTCATCGGCTGAAAGCATCAACCTCAATCGACTCCCTCCTCCCCATACCTGGCATTGCCATGCTTCACAACGCTGACTAATTTGATTTAAATGTGCTGTTTTTAACGTACCTAAAGGCACACCATTACTAAGTTGAATCTGATTTTTACCCGCACTAACATTCGCGTGAAGACCAGCCGAAACCAGAATTAAATTTTTATATTCCACATGATAATAACCAACGAGCAAAGGAAACTGCCCATCCAAATGAGTACGTCTTAGTAACTGGTTAACTTGTTTAAGTAACGTTGACATCTGCGGTAAACGCTGTTGTTGATGTGCCAAATGCTCTTGAAGAATCCCGTTAAATAACACGCGTAATAATAGTGCGGCTAAAATTCCGTTATCCCCGGCGCGGGTGACATCCAGACAATAAAATGCCAGGTCCTTATCTGATAATGCAGCGATATCAAGGACTAATCCCGGTTTCTCGACCATCGTTAACTGCCGGTAATTTACCCGACAGTGTGCAATGGTTTGCTGTGCCGGTGGTTGCAATTGCTTAAGTAACTGCGCTGCATCATGAGGATTCTTACGTAATGCATCCCAATCCTGGATAAGTTCTGTCTCTTCAATTGCATGAGAGGTAAACAGTATGGGATAAAGGCATGCCAGCACCGCTTCACGTAACCGATTTAAATCCACGATCGGTTTCAACAGTACGTCTTTCACGCCCATACGCATGACTTTAGCAATGTCAGTCATCTTATCAGTAGCCGATATAACTAAAATAGGGATCTTTACTCCTTGCATGAGTAAACGCTCAACAAACTCGATCCCTCCCATCTTAGGCATAGCGAGATCGCAGAGTATCAGGTCAGGTGATTGGACCTTAATCTGCTCTAACGCCTCCAGGCCATTTTCTGCCTGCTGGACTGCCGCACCGAGTGCCCTTAGAAACTCAGTGATTACAGTACGGAAGACCGTTTCGTCCTCGACGACTAAAATATTTTTACCTGCTAATGGTTTTTCCATGTACTGCTTCTCTTGCTAACCTTAAACGTAATAGTGGCCCAAAATGGCTGTTTGTGCTTGTCTGAAATTGTTACGTACTGCTTTACTCACACACATTTGTTACTCATCAGCCCCTTACCAAAGGACGTAACTGCTCTATATTTTTCTCCACAGCCAATTGTCCAGCGGCAATGGCTTCATCCGCCCGATGGAAATCCAGCATTGATATTTGTGGGCAGTAGGGCTGGATCAACACATCGGGAGGATCTCCTGCCATACGGTTACGTTTTAATCTGTTCTCCAATACCTGTATTGAGGTAGACATTATCTCCATGGCGCTGGGAACGGCCATCGTTGGATTACCTGACATATTGGTTATTCGTGCTTTTAAGCGCAAATGCCAACTTGCTGGCATCTCCGGGGGTTTACCTTCAGGAGATGATTGTGAGGAAAACAGATCTTGCCGAATCAGATGTGCATCATGTTGCAAATCAACGGCAATCACAATGTCAGCGCCCATTGCTCTTGCCAAAGAAATAGGAACAGGATTGACTACTGCACCATCAACCAACCAATAGCTACCGAAGCGGACAGGAGAAAGCAATCCAGGCATGCTGCATGAAGCCCTAATTGCCTGTTTAATATCCCCCTCAGTAAGCCATAACTCACGGCCCGTCGTTAAGTTGGTTACAACAGACCCAAAGGGCAATTTACATTCAGTAATGTCCTGCACTTCAATTATTTGGTTTACAGCATTAAAAACCCGCTCACCCCGCAGTAATCCGCCACGACGCCAGGAGAAATCCATCAATCGAATAACATCCCAATATTTAAACGAACGAACCCAGCGTTCCATCACATTCAGGTGATCACTGGCATACGCTGCACCAACCAAGGCACCAACCGAACAACCGGCAACAACATCAACTTTGACGCCCATTCTTCCTAGCGCGTTAATGACCCCGATATGTGCCCATCCCTTCGCGGCACCCGCGCCAAGTGCCAGTCCAATCTTAATTTTTCTCATTTTTATTTCGTCCATTTTCGATCAATTTGGCACTTTACCGCTCAACTAAATAAATCAGACTCTGATTTTGTTATCGACACTGCCGCTTGGCTCTTAACGCTAGCACGCAACAACTTAGCGCTCACTCAGAGGAAAAATCCATATTTACTCGCCAGTGCTATAACCCTACTGATTGAACTATAGTTAACATTTATCCTTCTGGTAAATTGATACAAATAGTTTACATTTCATTACTAAGATATAGGCTGTAAGTGGAAGGATATACTGTGAATATTGAAATATGCCAAACCGATCTATTTAATCCAGATCTTATTGCATTAATTGCTCAATTAGATGCGTATCAAGAAGCACTCTATCCGGCTGAAAGTAATCATACAGAGTCGATTGAGAGTATGGCTCAGAAAAAAACATTCGTTTATATTGCAACACGACAAGGTCGCGCTGTGGGATGCGCCATTCTTTTCCAACCCGAAAGTACATATCCTGAGATTAAGCGCGTTTTTGTCATCCCTGACTGCCGAGGTCATGGCATTGCGTCAATGCTAGTTACAGCACTGCTCGAAAAATCTATCTCTTTGAATTTAAAATATGTTTATTTGGAGACAGGGATTCATCAACCTGAAGCGGTAAAACTGTACCAGCGATTAGGCTTTGAATTTACGTCTGAATTTGGTTGTTATCAATACGACCCACTTAGTTTCTATATGGTAAAAACAGTGGCTAGTTGTCACTAAGTAAAAGATAAAACAGAGAGGTAGCACTCAGTTCATTCAGTAACCGTTGCTATTTTTGACTTTATTGCTTTGACACTCGACATAACACAGCAAAATAGCCACTATAGTAGTGGCTATTCAGAGTAAATATTCGGAGTTAAGACAAATTAAAATATTTAATATTATCTAGTAATATAAGATTCAATAAATAGATAATCGCGTTACATGCTGTCATTTCACCGTTAGCTCTCGTGGGCTATAGTGTTATTAACTATAACTCGACCTTTCTCAGAATATTATGAATTCTTACGGATTATTTAGGAAATAATTAACCGTTAATAGTACCAAATGAGACACTCATTTTTTCGAACATAGCGATAACTTTATTGATCAGTTTCATGGGTTGCTCCTGTAAATATCATTATTTTTATGTGATACACATCACGGTTATTAAGTTACTCCATAATGAAACGCCGGTCAACTATTTTTGTGAGCAACATCACAAAACTTAAGTTCACCCCATATCCCGCGCAAAATTATCAACTTTGAACCTCATCCCGTGATTAGGTAAGATAAGGCCCTATTTGCCCCTATTTGATTGCCCGCCTTCTTCTGTTGCTGACCATTCATTCGCAGATAAGATGGCATTATTGGTTTTTCGGAGAAATTTTGTCAGAACAGTGCCCATGTGGCAGCAGCTTTGAATATCAACGATGCTGTGCGCCTTATATCCTTAACACGCAAGTTGCGGCCAAACCTGTAATACTGATGCGCTCACGCTATAGCGCCTATGTAAAAAAGGATGCGGACTATCTGATTAAAACCTGGCATCCAGACTGCAAGGCACAAGAATGGCGAGATGGAATAATTCAAAGCTTCACCAATACTGTATGGCACGGATTAACAGTTATTGCAGAAACTACTGGCAGTCATGATGACGAAGCCTTTGTTGAGTTCATTGCCCGCTTTACTGATCCAAATAATATGCAGATAAGTACAATGCATGAACGTTCCCGCTTCCTTCGAATAAAAGAACACTGGTACTATATCGACGGAGTCCGGCCGTCGGTGGGTAGAAATGATATCTGTCCTTGCGGTTCAGGGAAAAAATATAAGAAATGCTGCGGGCATTAACAGTAAAATCGTTTCATTACGGACCGTAGCATCAAACATTTACATAACATCAAGTACTGTTAAGACAGGATTTACCACCTTATGCCACACCAGAATGTACAAAAGAAAGTGTTACGCACTATATGCCCTGACGCTAAAGGCTTAATCGCAAAAATTACCAATATTTGTTACAAGCACCAGTTGAATATCGTGCAGAATAATGAATTTGTTGATCATCTGACTGGCCGCTTTTTCATGCGTACAGAGCTTGAAGGTATTTTTAACGATACTACCCTGCTGGCAGACTTAGATGATGCTTTACCCGAAGGCACCAACCGCGAATTACATACCGCAGGGCGTCGCCGTATTGTCATTATGGTCACCAAAGAAGCACATTGCCTCGGCGACTTATTAATGAAGAGTGCCTATGGTGGTCTGGATGTTGAAATTGCGGCGGTGATTGGCAATCATGATGCACTACAGAATTTAGTGGAGCGCTTTGATATCCCTTTCCATCTCATCAGCCACGAAGGTTTGACTCGTGATCAACATGACCAACGTCTGATTGAGCAAATTGAACAATACCAACCAGACTACGTGGTTCTGGCCAAATATATGCGGGTGCTAACACCAGCCTTTGTTCAACGCTTCCCTTACCAGATTATTAATATCCACCACTCATTCTTGCCTGCATTTATCGGTGCTCGCCCTTATCACCAGGCTTATGAGCGGGGGGTGAAAATTATTGGTGCCACGGCTCACTATGTAAACGATAGCCTGGATGAAGGCCCAATCATCATGCAAGATGTTATTCACGTCGATCATTCGTACACGGCTGAAGATATGATGCGAGCCGGGCGAGATGTGGAAAAAAACGTTCTGAGTCGTGCTCTGTATCGTGTTTTAGCACAACGTGTTTTTGTTTACGGTAACCGCACCGTTATCCTGTAAGCGCGCAATAAACAGATGTTTTTTGCCCAGATAAACATCTTCAAGAACAAAAAAGCACCGAACAACTTATTTTTTTCATTTCAAGTCTTTACAGGGGCGCTTCATTTGATATGATGCGCCCCGCTTACCAAGACA
This sequence comes from Yersinia sp. 2541 StPb PI, assembly GCF_052217145.1. NCBI lineage: Bacteria > Pseudomonadati > Pseudomonadota > Gammaproteobacteria > Enterobacterales > Yersiniaceae > Yersinia > Yersinia sp. 2541 StPb PI. Next base: position 2,408,191 of record NZ_JAZGQB010000001.1, read on the forward strand.
GTATTGATAAGCAGTTAGGCCAGTGGTGGGGTTCCCGAGCGGCCAAAGGGAGCAGACTGTAAATCTGCCGTCATCGACTTCGAAGGTTCGAATCCTTCCCCCACCACCATTTTTACCTTGAACTTTAAACTTATCCGCAAATTAATAAATCGAGATGAGCATTTAAGGGGAAGGTAAGAACCTTCGACAAGGTAGCATCACAGATACGGCCAAGTATCTTAGTAATAAAAACCACAAATTCAGTGGTGGGGTTCCCGAGCGGCCAAAGGGAGCAGACTGTAAATCTGCCGTCATCGACTTCGAAGGTTCGAATCCTTCCCCCACCACCATCTCCTAGAGTTATTCCAACCCAATAAAAATAATAAGAATCAAAGATACTGCCATCAGGGAAGGTAAGAACCTTCGACAAGGTTCGCGCCGAGCGTAGCGAGACAACGACGCGCAGCGGCGGCCCGAAGGGTGAGGAACGCAGTGACGAATAATCCTTCCCCCACCACCATCTCCTAGAGTTATTCCAACCCAATAAAAATAATAAGAATCAAAGATACTGCCATCAGGGAAGGTAAGAACCTTCGACAAGGTTCGCGCCGAGCGTAGCGAGACAACGACGCGCAGCGGCGGCCCGAAGGGTGAGGAACGCAGTGACGAATAATCCTTCCCCCACCACCATCTCCTAGAGTTATTCCAACCCAATAAAAACAATAAAAATCAAAGATATTACCATCAGGGAAGGTAAGAACCTTCGACAAGGTTCGCGCCGAGCGTAGCGAGACAACCGGCTAATAGTCTAGATAGTTTTATACCATCGTATGAATGTACTCAATAAGTCTATTTAATACACTTGAATGTGAGCGTGATTTATAAAAATATAACTTATTCTCACTTTCAAAACTGGCTAAATTTATAAAATCCAGTTTAGAATCACCATTAAAATCATCCATTATTGAATCTGTAATACATATATAGCGACCAGAGTAAATAAAGTTTAGGCAGCAAGCCAGGTTATCCACCTGCCTAACACTAACTTTATCATGTTGTTTTTTAACTGATTCTTCAAGATTCTTAACAAAGTCACTTCTATATAGTGTCGGGTTGCACAACCAAACATTCTTGTGGAGAATATTTATAATATCTTGACTTTCATTTATTATATCTTTGCGTCCATAGATACCGAAACCACTGTCTGGCACTTCGTTTAACAACGTAAATCTTTCGCTAGAGATTTTTTCTGATGACAGAATAAGTGAATTTCCATCATAGTCTCCAATTTCATCAATATTTTCATAGTAAAATTTAATTATATTAGCTTGAATGTTATTCTTTTCTGCCTCCCGATAGAGTTTTGTCAAGTTCTCACTTTTACCCCAATCGTAGTAAATATTGATGACATTCGATACGTGCCCAGTAAGGTGTTTTTTTGTGATTTCTTTTTCTTGCTGATATAAATCTTTTAGATCATTATATAAAATCTCACCATCCCTTGTTAAACTCATACCAAATTTCTCTCTTTTAAAAAGTTTTTTTCCTATTATATTTTCAAAGTCTTTGATCGACTTTGCTACCGGAGGTGTAGTCCTGTTCATCACCCTTGCGGCCTTACTCAGCGAGCCATTTTCGACTACGGCCATAAAAGCCTCTAGCTTTCGAGATAGAAACATAATTCACTAATCCTTTGCGTAAAAATTTATCAGAAAAAATGACAGGCATGTCAACATGCACAAGGCTAGCTGTAGATAACATTCAACATTAAATAAGTTTATTATATAAATTGCATTTAAAATAATTGAAAGGTAAATTATAAAAATTTATTACTGCGTAGAAATTAATACTTTGATGTCGTTTTTTACGAAAAAACTGTAAGACTCTGTCTATTAGCACCTCAACATTACACATATTTCTAACAGACAACCATTCGTAGTTCTATGATATTTAATAACTATTTTTTATCCACCCCGTTACAAAATCAGTTAACATACGTAGCTGGAATCGGATGGTTCTGGTAGTTAAAATGAATAGCTCCATTACAAAGAATAAAAAAACGATATTTTCACCCTTTAACTTTCAAGGTGGTTACACCGCTAATAGCCCTGCACTACATTCACAAAAAATATATAATTTTAATTTACAATTGATATTTACAAATACAAAACCACCGTTCACGTTCTATTTTAATAGTGACCACATCCAGATGATTAATTTAAAACATAAATAGACATCTGAGTGGCAACTTAAATTTTAATAACTATAAATGGCAAATAGAATTACTAACAAAATTCATTGGTATTATTTTATTTCACTTTCGTTATCAATCGGTATTATCCAATTTCTTTATTCTTTACCTGTGCGTTACATTTTTATTCAGTATCTGCTAATATCTGAAATCATTTTTATCGAATAAACGGTGCTAACCATGAAGTTTGTCTCTTTTAATATCAATGGCCTACGTGCTCGACCACATCAACTAGCGGCGATAATCGAGCAACATCAACCAGAGGTTATCGGCCTTCAGGAAACGAAAGTACATGATGATATGTTTCCCCTTGAGGATGTCAGTCAGCATGGTTACCACGTTTTTTATCATGGGCAAAAAGGTCATTATGGTGTGGCGCTGTTAACCAAAAATGAACCATTGGCTGTTCGTCGTGGTTTCCCTACTGATGAAGAAGATGCTCAACGTCGTATTATAATGGCTGATATTGCAACGCCAAATGGTCCTCTCACTGTTATTAATGGCTATTTCCCCCAAGGAGAAAGCCGTGATCACCCCATAAAATTCCCAGCAAAAGAGCGTTTTTATGCTGACTTACAACAATATCTGGAACAACAACTTTCAGCAGATGCTCAGGTACTGATTATGGGGGATTTAAATATTAGTCCAACTGACCTGGATATTGGTATTGGCGAAGAGAGCCGTAAACGTTGGCTGCGCACAGGTAAGTGTTCATTTCTGCCTGAAGAGCGTGCCTGGCTGGAGCGTTTACAAAACTGGGGGCTGGTTGATACATTCCGTGCAGCTAATCCTGAGTGTAACAATCAATTTTCGTGGTTTGATTATCGCTCCCGTGGTTTTGATGAGAATAGAGGCCTGCGTATAGATTTATTGTTGGCAAGTCAGCCACTGGCTACCCGCTGCGTTGCGACAGGAATTGATTATGCAATTCGCGGCATGGAAAAACCCTCAGACCACGCGCCAGTATGGTCTGAATTCGCGCTCTGATGACATAAGTGGAGGCCCTATCAAAATGGGCCTACCACTTACCAATACGCGACCAAAGCTGGGTAAACAAAAAATGATTGATGTTGTCGCCGCCATTATTGAACAAAATGGTAAGATTCTGCTGGCTCAGCGGGACTCATGCCGTGATCAGGCCGGTTTGTGGGAGTTTCCTGGAGGGAAAGTTGAGGCGGGAGAGAACCAACCTCAGGCTCTGATACGTGAACTGGCCGAAGAGTTAAATATTGAGGCATCAGTGACCCGATATATCGCCACCAATCAATGGGATTCAGATAAACAGACCATCAGATTGCATGCCTGGCTCGTTGAGAGTTTCAGCGGCAAGCTAGCATTGCATTGTCACTCCGCAGTGGTCTGGTTGGCACCAGAGGAGGCTTACCGTTACCCTCTGGCACCCGCCGATGTTCCGCTTTTAGATGCGTTTATTGCCCAGAAACGTTAGCCTGTTACCTGGTCAACCGCTTCCAAATCAATGGATTGGTACCGATCACACTGCTATCACGCACACACTGCAACACTTCACCTTCAACTCGCAATACAGCACCTTCAGAATAATTCTGATTTTGATAGACACAACAGCGAGTGCACGGATTATTATTCGTGTTGCGATTTGATGAGTTATTCCATATTTCAGGTGGCAAAGGAACAACAACATCGACATTGTTACGATTGGCCATCGCCGCAGCAGAAATAAGCGAGGCAAAACCAATACAACCTAGCAATAACAATATTCTCATGACTTATTATCCTTGGTTTTGGACGGTGCTTTTTTACGTTTCTTTATCGCCCCAGACGGTGCTGCTGGCAACCCGCGAAAAACCTGAGGTGAACGATTTTGTTTTGCCTGACTGATTAAATCTTGCAATGTTGCCACCAGTGGCTGCATGAAATCCTGATAACGACAATTTTTCTCACTGATTTGTGTCAGTGTCGATTCCCAATGGGCCGTCATATCGGGCCGTGCAGCAATATCAGGCAGCGCGTGAATCAATGCTCTTCCCGCAGGGCTTGCATGAATATAACGCCCTTTTTTGAATAAAAAAGTACGTTTGAAAAGTAGCTCAATAATCCCAGCTCGTGTTGCCTCAGTCCCCAACCCATCCGTTGCACGTAACACTTTTTTCAGCTCTTTATCCTGCACAAAGCGCGCGATTCCGGTCATCGCTGATAATAAACTGGCATCGGTAAATGGTCGTGGCGGTTGAGTTTGCCGTTCAACAACCTCACCCCGCTCACACAATAATTCAGCACCTTTCTCCACCACCGGCAACGGCGAGCCTTCATTTTCTTCATCGCGCTCTTTGCTACCAAGCAAGGTACGCCAACCCGCCTCCGCCAGAAAACGGGCCTTAGCGACAAACTTGCCGCCAGCAATATCGAGCTCAATGACACATTTACGAAATTGTGCATCTGGACAAAATTGCATCAGATACTGCTGTGCTACCAATCGGTAAACTTTGCCTTCATCAGTGGTTAGATTCACCTTACTGGCCCGTGCTGTTGGGATAATGGCGTGGTGGGCATCGACTTTTTTGTCATCCCAGCAGCGATTACGCCGATCACTGTCCATTACCTCCAACGGCAATAAGTCAGCCTGATGAATGCTGATGGCATTCAATACCGAATGACGCCCAGCGAAATGCTCTTCTGGTAGGTATCGGCAATCTGAACGCGGATACGTAATCAATTTGTGCGTTTCATATAAACGCTGACAAATATCCAGAACTTGCTGAGCGCTCAAACCGAAGCGTTTAGCAGCTTCAATCTGCAATGTCGAAAGGGAAAAGGGTAACGGTGCGGTTTCTGATTCCCGTTTATCATTATAGGAAGTTACAAATGCAGGCTGACCCGTGATGCGATTAACCACATGTTCAGCCAGTGGCCGATGCAACAAGCGCCCTTCTTCATCCTGATATGACTCGCAAGAATCACTCGGCTGCCATAGGGCAATAAAACGCTCATCCGCAGGCGTGACAATATGGGCTTTAACTTCGAAAAAGTCTTTGGGAATAAAATCTTCAATTTCTTCGTCACGGCGGACAACCAAGCCTAATACCGGCGTTTGTACCCGCCCTACTGACAAAACACCATCATAACCTGCATTACGCCCAAGAATAGTATAGGCACGGGTCATATTGATGCCATATAGCCAATCGGCTCTGGCGCGGGCCAATGCCGAAACACATAACGGGATAAACTCGCGGTTATAACGCAAACGCTCCACCGCACGCTCCACTGCCTGCGGGTTGAGATCGTTAATCAGGCAACGGCGGACATTTTGCCGCTTCTCTGCCACCAAATCGAGGTAATCCAATACTTCATCAACCAACAGTTGCCCTTCGCGGTCCGGGTCACCGGCATGCACCACTTCGTCGGCCTGTTGCAAAAGTTGTTTGATAACATTCAATTGCTTACTGACCGAGGGCCGAGGCTGTAGTTGCCATTTTTCAGGAATAATAGGTAAATCAGCTAACGACCAACGTGCATAGCGGCTGTCATAAGCATCAGGTTGGGCCTGTTCCAGCAAGTGACCCACACACCAAGTCACCATTTGATCACTGCCACAGGCAATAAATCCATCGCCTCGACGATGCGGCTTTGGCAAAATATCGGCAATCGCCCGCGCCAAACTGGGTTTTTCAGCAATAAAAAGTCGCATCATTCACCGCAAAAATGCATCAAAGAAAAGGTCATTCTGTAATCTCAATCAACGCCCGGCGGTTATCCACAGAGCTCAACTCGCCAATAGAACTGAGCGTCATACCGTGCTGAGCCGCAATAGCCTGCACCTGAGCCTCCGCTTCAGGCAATACGGCTAACAACAAACCACCGGAAGTCTGTGGGTCACACAATAACGTTTTCTGTAACTCGGTCATCTCGCCGAGCAGATGGCCATAACTGTCAAAATTACGCCCAGTTCCCCCCGGCACACAACCCGCAGCAATATACTCTTCAACCGCAGGTAATCGCGGTATAGCCGAGAAATGTAATTTGGCCTGAACACCAGACCCTTGACAAATCTCGCTTAAATGCCCTAACAGGCCGAACCCGGTAACATCGGTCATGGCAGTGACACCGGCAATACTGGCAAAGTCCGCCCCTGATTTATTCAACTGACACATGGTTTCTGTTGCTACCCCTTGATGTTCAGGTCGCAACTTACTTTTCTTTTCTGCCGTCGTCAGAATACCAATACCCAGCGGTTTGGTCAGAAATAGCTTACAACCAGCCTGTGCGGCACTGTTTTTCTTAACCTGCTCAGTGCTGACAATTCCGGTGACCGCCAGACCGAAAATCGGCTCAGGCGCATCAATGGAATGCCCCCCTGCCAGAGAAATACCGGCCTGCTGGCAAACATAGCGCCCGCCCTCGATAACCTGTTGGGCAACTTCAGGTGCCAGTTTATCTATCGGCCAGCCCAGGATGGCAATCGCCATAATGGGTTTACCCCCCATCGCATAGATATCACTGATAGCATTGGTGGCTGCAATTCGGCCAAAATCAAAGGGATCGTCAACGATCGGCATAAAAAAGTCGGTAGTGCTGATGATGCCAACACCGCCGCCAATATCATAAACTGCTGCATCATCACGCGTTTCATTCCCCACCAACAGCCGGGGGTCAAGAAGCTTCTGCTGATCGGTATGCAATATCTTATCCAAAACTTTGGGCGAAATTTTGCAACCGCACCCCGCTCCGTGGCTGTATTGGGTAAGACGTATCGCTGGCGGTGTCATAACACTCTCCCGTGTGATGGTCAGTAATAAGCAGTTTATTGAGGAATTATGCTCGTAGGCCTAGTATCCAGACTGCCTATGGTAGCGCCTATGGCGTGGCTTGGTAAGTAGAGGCCGCTGTCGGGCAGATAGGTTGGTCACAAAGCAGACGAAAACACAGCTTAGTTCCTATAAAAGTGCATAAGCTGTGATGTTCAAGACGGCCCCAAGCGATTTGTTGCTTCGCTGGCGCCTTGAAACCTATTGATTATAGACCATATAACTATCAGAAATAGCTCACAAAAGTGGTGTAATCCAGTGGGGCCACTTTCGTCGCTGATTTCAGTTGTGGTGTGCCGAGATAAAGGAAGCCGACTATTTCATCTTGTTCACGGCAGGCAAACCCCTGACGAACCACGTGATGATGGGTCCAGGAGCCGGTACGCCAGATACCATTAAAGCCTTGAGCCAGTGCGGCCATTTGCATCGCTTGTACCGCACAACCGGCGGAAACCACTTGTTCCCAATTGGGCACTTTGGGGTTTTCAGTGACATGAGCAATAACGGTAATAATCAGCGGCGCACGAAACGGCGCTTGTTTTGCTTTTTCCAATACGGCGTCATCAGCACCATCATGTTGCACTGCTTGTTGTAACAATTGGCTAAAACGTTCTAGCCCCTCATTTTCAATCAAAATAAAGCGCCATGGCTGCAATGTGCCATGGTCAGGTGCCCGCATGCCCGCATGGATAATATGATCCAATGCCTCACCCGTTGGGGCTGGGGTGGTCAAACGGGACGCCGAACGGCGGTTAAGTAACAGTTCTAACGCATCCATCATTCTCTCCTGATAACGATTTTCATTTTCAGCACGGTAGCATAAGTTGTCGTTTTGTTGCCAGTGTTGACCTTTCGGCTAGGCTTAACAGTGATTTAAAGCTGACATTTGTTCGTCAGGTCATTAGGATAACCGTACTTGCCCGGTTTTGTTGGAGATAACATGCGCACTTTGTGGCGAATTATTGCTGGCTTTTTCAAGTGGACCTGGCGTCTGCTTAATTTCGTCAGGGAATTTATTCTTAATCTGTTCTTAATACTGTTAATTTTAGTCGGTGTGGGTATTTACCTTCAGTTCCAAAGTAAACCAGCAGAACCGGTTAAAGGCGCGCTGCTGGTAAATTTAAGTGGCGTGGTGGTTGATCAGCCCGCGGTAAACAATAAATTACGTCAATTGGGGCGTGAGTTCTTAGGGGCATCCAGTAATCGCCTACAGGAAAACTCGCTGTTTGATATTGTCGAAACTATTCGTCTGGCAAAAACCGATAAAAATATTACCGGTTTGGTGCTGTCACTGAGTGATTTTACCGGTGCCGACCAACCTTCATTGCAATATATAGGTAAAGCGCTGCGGGAATTCCGTGACAGCGGTAAGCCAATCTATGCAATTGGCGATAGCTATAATCAAACCCAATACTATTTAGCCAGCTTTGCTAATAAAATCTATCTATCGCCACAAGGGGCGGTCGATCTGCATGGTTTCGCCAGTAATAACCTCTATTACAAATCGTTGCTGGAAAAACTTAAAGTCACCACTAATATCTTCCGGGTTGGCACCTACAAGTCCGCGGTTGAACCGATGATTCGTGATGATATGTCACCGGCTGCACGTGAAGCAGACAGCCGCTGGATTGGTGGGTTATGGCAAAATTATCTTACTGCTGTTGCTGCCAACCGGCAGTTAACGCCAGAGCAACTGTTCCCAGGTGCCGCGGGTGTTATCAGTGGGTTGCAAGCCGCTGGCGGTTCTCCGGCAAAATATGCGCTGGACAATAAACTGGTGGATACATTAGCGTCACGCCCTGAGGTAGAAACCGAGTTGGTTAAAACCTTTGGTTGGGATAAAAAGAATAACGACTTTAATTACGTCAGTATTTATGACTATCAACCGGTACCTACACCACAGCAGGGCGAGCAGATAGCGGTTATTTTTGCTAACGGCGCCATCATTGATGGTCCGCAAACTCCGGGCAACGTGGGTGGCGACTCGCTGGCAGCACAGATTCGCCAGGCGCGTTTAGATCCAAAAATTAAAGCCGTAATTCTGCGAGTAAATAGCCCTGGGGGCAGTGTCAGCGCCTCTGAGTTGATTCGTTCAGAATTAGCGGCGTTACGCGCAGCCAATAAACCCTTGGTGGTATCGATGGGGGGAATGGCGGCATCGGGTGGGTATTGGATCTCCACACCCGCTAACTATATCGTTGCCAGCCCGAGCACCCTTACCGGCTCGATTGGTATTTTCGGCGTGATTAATACCTTCCAAAATTCACTGGAAAGTATTGGTGTTCATACTGACGGCGTAGCCACGTCGCCATTAGCCGATATTTCGATTACTAAAAACTTGCCGCCTGAGTTTTCGCAGATGATGCAAATTAATATCGAAAATGGCTACAAGACCTTTATTGACCTGGTCGCAACTTCACGTCATAAAACCCCTGAACAAGTGGATCAAATCGCACAGGGCCATGTGTGGCTTGGGATTGATGCTAAAAGTAACGGTCTGGTGGATCAGTTAGGTGACTTTGATGACGCGGTGAAGAAGGTCGCGGAGCTGGCACAACTGAAAACCTGGCAGTTGAATTGGTTTGTTGATGAGCCGAGTCTTAGTGACTTGATTTTCGGCCAAATGAGCGCATCGGTACAGGCCATGTTACCCGCCGCCATTCAGGCTTGGATACCTGCCCCGCTATCTGCTATGGCGCAAGCCGTGAAAGAGCAGCCAAGTTTACTCAGTACATTGAATGACCCGCAGAATCGCTATGCGTTATGCCTAACCTGTGGTGATGTCCGCTAGAAAATTAATCAAAATACTCCGCCCGGCACCCGCCGGGCTTTTTTTCCTCGTCAGTCTCCCTATAATTCACTCATCTTATTCAGTACTACTTTTCAGGCCCTCATGCTTATGCAGAAGAAATCTATTTATGTTGCCTATACTGGCGGTACCATCGGTATGCAGCGCTCGGAACATGGATACATCCCCGTATCCGGCCATCTGCAACGCCAACTTGCGCTGATGCCTGAGTTCCATCGTCCCGAAATGCCTGATTTCACTATCCATGAATATGCGCCATTAATTGACTCCTCAGATATGACACCCGAGGACTGGCAGCATATTGCCAACGATATTGAGCAAAACTACGACTTATACGACGGCTTTGTTATTTTACATGGCACAGACACCATGGCATTTACAGCCTCGGCCCTGTCATTCATGTTAGAAAATCTGGCCAAGCCAGTGATTGTTACCGGCTCTCAGATCCCGTTGGCAGAGTTACGCTCTGATGGGCAAACCAACTTGCTTAACGCCCTCTATCTGGCCGCGAACCACCCAGTGAATGAAGTCAGTCTGTTCTTTAACAACAAATTATTCCGTGGCAATCGCACCACTAAAGCCCATGCTGATGGTTTTGATGCTTTTGCCTCCCCGAATCTGTCAGTACTGCTTGAGGCTGGTATTCATATTCGGCGTATGGTGTCGGTCGAGTCACCAGCCAATAATGGGCCATTGATTGTCCATAACATCACCCCTCAACCGATCGGTGTGGTGACTATTTATCCTGGGATATCCGGCGCGGTGGTGCGCAACTTCCTGTTGCAGCCCGTTAAAGCCCTGATTTTACGTTCTTATGGTGTGGGAAACGCACCACAAAAAGCCGAGTTACTGGATGAGTTAAAAAATGCCAGCGAGCGAGGTATTGTGGTAGTGAATTTGACACAATGTATTTCCGGTAGAGTCAATATGGAAGGCTATGCAACCGGTAATGCATTGGCCCACGCCGGTGTTATCAGTGGCTTTGATATGACGGTCGAGGCCGCACTGACAAAACTACATTATTTATTGAGTCAATCTTTAACCCCTGAAGACATTCGCCGGTTAATGCAACAAAACCTGCGTGGTGAACTCACTGACACTAACTGATCCGGTGGAATATCAATGAATGCGGCACTGCTTTTAATTGATTTACAAAATGACTTTTGTCCGGGAGGGGCGCTGGCTGTTACTGAGGGTGATCAGGTTATTGCCATTGCCAATCAAGCTATTGATGCCTGCCTTAGCAAAAAGATACCTATTATTGCCAGCCAGGATTGGCACCCTGCCGGGCACCGCAGCTTTGCCGTCAATTCAAATGCGGAATCGGGTACCGTAGGTGAGCTGGATGGGTTACCACAAGTTTGGTGGCCAGTGCATTGTGTGCAAAATGAGCCAGGGGCCGCCTTACATCTGCAATTGAAACAACACGCAATTGATGCCACGTTCCGCAAAGGCCAAGATCCTGATATTGATAGCTACAGCGCTTTTTTTGACAATGGTCGGCGAGCAAAAACCCCTTTGGATGAGTGGTTACGGCAGCAAGGGATAGATCGTTTGTTCATTATGGGGCTGGCAACTGATTATTGTGTGAAATATAGCGTCTTGGATGCATTAGCTCTGGGTTATCAAACAACGGTCATCAGTGACGGTTGTCGCGGGGTCAACCTACAACCGCATGACAGTCAACACGCCCTAAATACGATGCATAAAGCAGGGGCAAGCTTACAAACACTGGCACAGTGGCTAGCTGAAATGGATTCAGCAAGCAAATAACTGGCAATAAAAATAGCACCAACGGAGCCTCACTCGGCTCCGCTGATTTTGATAAATCTTGTGGGTAACAGCCCTATTCTGGCTTCAGTTTTACCAATGTTGGCTGGCTGAATTGCTGTTTCAATTCTTGCTTGGTTTTCATCACAATTTGGCCATCAGTGCCAATACTCATATGCTGAGCATCCTCATTGTGACGGGCTTGCCATAGCATTACCATTTGCAGACTATTCTCTTTCTGCTCAGGTGTCAGTGCCACACCATCCGGCCATTTACCCAACTCAACCGCTTGCATCAAACGTTGATAAATTTCAGGTGTCATCACTGAAATCAGGTCTTCAAGCTCCATCAAAGTATCCTTAGCAAAACGAATAATAAGCTGAATCGATTTTTCAACATGCATAATCGTTGAGTATCAACCGGCAATCTGCTCGCCATTCTGGTCATCAACAAAATTCAATGACGCCGAGTTCACGCAATAGCGCTCGCCCGTAGGCTGCGGCCCATCGGGGAAAACATGGCCTAAGTGAGCATCACAATTACCACAACGAATTTCAACTCGAATCATATTGTGTGAATTATCATCAATATAGCGGATAGAGTCATCTTTGATAGGTTGGTAAAAACTCGGCCAACCACAGCCAGAGTCAAATTTCGACTCTGAGATAAACAAAGGTTGATGACAACACAGACACTCATAGATGCCATCGCGTTTGTTATGCAGCAATTTGCCACTAAACGGGGCTTCTGTCCCGCGCTGCTGGGTGACATGACGCTGAATATCGGACAGTTTCTCAATATCGGGTGTAGAGTTCAGTTCTTTAGCCATTTGTGCGGTTCTCTGGCAGGGAATAAAGTCAACGAAAACAACGTTTAATAATAACAAAAAATTAACAACAAAGCAGTTAAAATTGTCCTAAACTGTATGCCATCAAAGTGACAACCGCATATACCCTTTATACTTGACGCGGCAGGGTTGTTAGCTACGCTCATTCACCCGAATCACTTGCTAATGTAAGCTCATCGGGATTCGTTCGCTAGCTGCCTACCTGCAACGCCAATCATTTTGGGTATAAATGCGATAAAAATCGCAAATATTACCGATTCTCACTTTAAACTGAATAATTCGCCCCAATATAAAAATGAGGCTAATCGTATCTGGAAACGCGTGATTAATGTTCGATCTAACGTCGTTGGTTTGATTTGTAGCAATAATTGACACGATTCCGCTTGACGCTCGGCAAGGTTTTTGTAATTTTACAACCAACCTTTTATTCACTAACAAATAGCTGGTGGAATATATGACTATCAAAGTAGGTATCAACGGTTTTGGCCGTATCGGTCGCATTGTTTTCCGTGCTGCTCAGGAACGTTCTGACATCGAAATCGTTGCAATCAACGACCTGTTGGACGCTGAATACATGGCGTACATGCTGAAATACGACTCTACCCACGGTCGTTTCGACGGTACTGTAGAAGTAAAAGACGGCCACTTGGTTGTTAACGGTAAAACCATCCGTGTTACCGCAGAGAGAGATCCGGCTAACCTGAAGTGGAACGAAGTTAACGTTGACGTTGTTGCTGAAGCAACTGGCCTGTTCCTGACCGACGAAACAGCACGTAAGCACATCGCTGCCGGTGCTAAGAAAGTGGTTCTGACTGGTCCTTCTAAAGATGACACCCCTATGTTTGTTATGGGCGTCAACCACAAAGAATACGCGGGTCAGGAAATCGTTTCTAACGCTTCTTGCACCACTAACTGCCTGGCTCCACTGGCTAAAGTTATCAACGACAAGTTCGGTATCGTTGAAGCGTTGATGACCACTGTGCATGCAACTACTGCAACGCAAAAAACTGTTGATGGCCCGTCTCATAAAGACTGGCGCGGCGGTCGTGGCGCATCCCAGAACATCATCCCTTCTTCTACTGGTGCCGCTAAAGCAGTTGGTAAAGTTATCCCAGCACTGAACGGCAAACTGACAGGTATGGCGTTCCGCGTTCCTACTCCTAACGTTTCAGTTGTTGACCTGACTGCACGTCTGGAAAAACCAGCTTCTTACAAAGAAATCTGTGCTGCTATCAAAGCGGCTTCAGAAGGCGAGCTGAAAGGCGTTCTGGGCTACACCGAAGACGACGTTGTTTCTACCGATTTCAACGGCGAAAAACTGACTTCAGTATTCGATGCTAAAGCCGGTATCGCGCTGAACGACAACTTTGTGAAACTGGTTTCTTGGTACGATAACGAAACTGGCTACTCAAACAAAGTTCTGGACCTGATCTCTCACATCTCCAAGTAATAATGGATTGATGTAGATTTCTGCCAAAAGCCACCTTCGGGTGGCTTTTTTATTTGTAGCTATAATAAATTGCGCAATATCAATGATTCACCACTACGGTGTCGTCCATTTGCTACAAGATTTACAGCCTGTGATATTATCGAGAATCTGAAATTCAAAGGATCCCTGCTCCCTTTCCCATAAGGCCAAACGAATGAACGAGAAAGTATTCACCCTACCTGTTGTTGAACAAATTTCGCCTTACATCAGCCAACGCCAACTGGATGAATTGCCGGTAGTGGTGGTTTCTCATCCGAAGGTGCGTGCCGCAGTAAGCCTACAAGGCGCTCATTTGCTGGCCTATCAACCTAGCGGTGAGCAACCTATCATTTGGCTGAGCAATAACACGCCGTTTAAAGATGGCGTCGCTATTCGTGGTGGCGTGCCAATCTGTTGGCCTTGGTTTGGTCCATCAGCACAACCTTCTCATGGTTTTGCCCGTCTACTGCCATGGACTCTCAGTGCCCATGATGAAAACGAGAATGGAGTTATCCTGACCTTCACACTGGAAGACAGTGATGAATCCCGTAAATACTGGCCGCATGCCTTCACATTGATTGCCCGCTTCAAGCTGGGTGATGAGTGCGAAATGGAGCTGGAATCACACGGTGATTATCAGGCAGTAGCCGCGCTACATACTTACTTCCAGATTGGCGACATCGACCAGATTAAAGTCAGTGGCCTGGGTGAGAAATACTTCGATAAAGTGCTAAAAATTGCCGATGCCACACAACAAGGCGATTTAGTGTTTAACGGCCAGACTGACCGTATCTACACACAACCCGAAGCCTATAGCTTGATAAAAGATGCGGCGCTCAAACGCACCATTGAAGTACATCATCATCACCAAAGTGATGTAGTGGCATGGAATCCAGGTGCAGAGTTGTCTAGTAGCATGGTTGATATGCCAAACGAGGGTTTTAAAACCATGGTTTGCGTGGAAACAGCGCGAGTGAATAAGCCGTTGGTGGCAACACTTGACGCCCCGGCGCGTCTTGCCATGACCATCCGTAGCCGTAAAAATAGCTAACGTTCCAGATGTCGTTAGGCACAAAAATGGGGCGCTATGCCCCATTTTTTATGGCTCAACATTACCGCGTCATTAATTAGCGGAAAGTATAGGTCACGCCAGTCCACAACACGCCGCTGTAAGATGCATCAACCATTGGGCTATTTTTCACTTCACTGGCCAGGCGCACATAGCGGCCGGTAAAGAACGCATTCCAATTCGGATTGATGTTGTAGTTCACCGACAACTCAAGATATGGCGACCAGCTATCACTTGGGTTGTATTGCGCCAAGCCACTACGGGCAGATTCAGCACCGCTCACGCCATAGTAATAACTGTTTTGATCACCACTGTTCCAGTTAAAACCTACCCCCGGCGTCAGCGTCCAGCTATCGACGTTAAAGCGGTAAAGGTAAGCCAAATCGCCGATAAAACCACCACTATTATCCAGCACATCGCCAGAGAACATAGCGCGCAACGTCCCCCAATCCTCAATATGAGAATATGACATCCCCGCCATCATGGTACTGCGGCGTTTATCCAACTGCTTCATCTGCTGATCATCACTGTCACCTGGCGTAAAGTGCAGCGGTAAGTAATAAGCATCGATTGATAAGCGATTATTGTCATCTTTCCACAGGTAATAACCCGCAGCTAAGGTACGGAAGTAGAAATTATCGCTTTCATAAGAAATGATAGGTACCGGATAGACACGGTCATTCTTACCCCGATAAGGGTCTGGGCTGACTAACGCAGAAGCCCCCAAAGACCAGGTCCCTGCCATTGCCGTCGGCATGCAAACGGCCGTAGCGACTGCTAAAGCAGCCAGTGTTTTTATTTGCTTGGCTTTTAAAGAATGTTTTTTCACGGATTAAATCCCATTGGTAACAAAATAATTAGTTAACTTAGTGTAAATCAATTGGTTGCCCGTGGCGAAATCTTTACACATGTCAGCCAGATATCGATATTGCTTGTATAACTTATCGCCGATAACCAAGAGGCTGACAACCTAAAAATTTACGTAGATTTGATTACAATAAAATATCGAGATATTCAAATAGATAAGTTCAAGCAATCATATACAAAACACTACCAATCTAATAATAAATAGATTTAATTACCAAATAATGGTTATTTATTGTTTGAGGGGTGGCAAATCTGTGGTCTGGCTTAACTTGACCTTTGGAGGAGACACGGCCATAACAATAAGGTAGTAGTTTCAAAATTTTAACCCAATAAAGCGCTACTACTATTTTATGTTCCCAACCATTCAAACAGGACGGGCATCGCTATGAACATATTTGATCACTATCGCCAGCGCTATGAGGCGGCCAAGGACGAAGAGTTCACACTCCAGGAGTTCCTCACAATCTGCCAGCAAGATCGCAGCGCGTATGCTAATGCGGCTGAGCGTCTGCTGATGGCTATTGGTGAGCCAGTCATGGTCGATACCGCGCTTGAGTCCCGCATGTCTCGACTGTTCTCTAATCGGGTTATCGCTCGCTACCCTGCTTTTGAAGAGTTTTATGGCATGGAGGAAGCCATAGAGCAGATCGTTTCCTATCTCAAACACGCCGCCCAAGGGCTGGAAGAGAAGAAACAGATCCTGTATTTGCTGGGTCCCGTGGGTGGTGGTAAGTCATCATTGGCTGAACGACTGAAAGCCCTGATGCAACGGGTGCCTATCTATATTTTAAGTGCTAACGGTGAACGTAGCCCGGTCAATGACCACCCGTTATGTCTGTTCAATCCGCAGGAAGATGCGGCGATTCTGGCCAAAGAATACAGTATCCCAAGCCGCTATCTCGGTACGATTATGTCGCCATGGGCGGCAAAACGCCTGCACGATTTTGGCGGTGATATTACCAAGTTCAAAGTTATCAAGGTCTGGCCTTCTATCCTTGAACAAATTGCGATAGCGAAAACCGAACCCGGTGATGAAAACAACCAGGATATCTCGGCACTGGTCGGTAAAGTTGATATCCGTAAACTTGAAAATCACGCCCAAAACGATCCCGATGCTTATGGTTATTCCGGTGCTTTATGCCGTGCTAACCAGGGGATCATGGAATTCGTCGAGATGTTCAAAGCCCCAATTAAGGTGCTGCACCCACTACTGACCGCGACACAAGAAGGGAACTATAACGGAACCGAGGGGATATCCGCCCTGCCATTCAGCGGTATAATTCTCGCGCACTCTAACGAATCCGAGTGGGTAACATTCCGTAATAACAAGAATAATGAGGCATTCCTTGACCGTGTTTATATTGTCAAAGTGCCTTATTGCCTGCGGGTATCAGAAGAGATCAAGATTTACGACAAACTGTTAAATCACAGTGAGTTGACCCATGCGCCTTGTGCACCTGGCACGCTGGAAACGCTGGCACGCTTCTCGATTCTCTCAAGGATGAAAGAGCCAGAAAACTCCAGTATTTACTCTAAGATGCGAGTGTATGACGGTGAGAGCCTGAAAGATACCGATCCTAAAGCCAAGTCTTATCAGGAATATCGCGACTACGCTGGGGTTGATGAAGGTATGAACGGCCTTTCTACTCGTTTTGCCTTTAAAATCCTCTCCAGAGTATTTAACTTCGACCACGCTGAGGTGGCTGCTAACCCGGTGCACCTGTTCTACGTACTGGAACAGCAGATCGAACGCGAACAATTCCAACAAGATGTTGCGGAGAAATATCTCGAACACCTGAAAGGCTATTTAATCCCGAAATATGCTGAATTTATTGGTAAAGAGATTCAAACCGCCTATCTGGAGTCTTACTCTGAGTATGGTCAGAATATTTTTGACCGTTATGTTATCTACGCCGATTTCTGGATTCAGGATCAAGAGTACCGTGATCCTGACACCGGGCAACTGTTTGACCGTGAATCACTGAATGCTGAACTGGAGAAAATTGAAAAGCCAGCGGGTATCAGCAACCCGAAAGATTTCCGTAATGAAATCGTCAATTTTGTGTTGCGTGCCAGAGCCAATAACAATGGCCGTAATCCAAACTGGACCAGTTACGAGAAGCTGCGCACGGTTATCGAGAAGAAAATGTTCTCTAACACCGAAGAGTTACTGCCGGTTATCTCCTTTAATGCCAAGACCTCAACGGATGAGCAGAAAAAACATGATGATTTTGTCGATCGGATGATGGAGAAAGGCTATACCCGTAAGCAAGTTCGTTTGCTGTGTGAATGGTATCTGCGGGTGAGAAAATCGTCATAACCCATTTACCGATTCACTACGGAATCGTAGGTATAGACCCAATAGATTTCACGTTGTAGCAAGGCGGCAACTGAACGAAGTCGCCTGAATCTATACCCAAAACAATTGGTGTTGCAGGTAGGCAGCAAGCGAACAAATCCCGATGAGCTTACTCAGGTAAGTGATTCGGGTGAGTGAGAGCAGCTAACCCCCCTGCGACGTCAAGTGTGAAGGGTAAAGCCAACACAGCTACCGCGTGAAAGATGCAGGGACAGTCCCAATAGATTTCACGTTGTAGTAAGGCGGCAACTGAACGAAGCCCCAGGAGCTTAGTCTACTAAGTGACTGGGGTGAGTGATGGCAGCCAACACAGCTACCGCGTGAAAGATGCAGGGACAGTGACAAAGTCGTTTGGGGGATATATGGGCTACTTTATTGACAGACGACTTAACGGCAAGAATAAGAGCATGGTCAATCGCCAGCGCTTTTTGCGCCGCTATAAGTCGCAAATTAAACAGTCGATTGCCGATGCCATCAATAAAAGATCAGTTACTGATATTGAGAGCGGCGAGTCAGTTTCGATACCTATTGATGATATCAATGAGCCGATGTTCCATCAGGGCCGTGGTGGGTTACGCCACCGGGTACATCCTGGCAATGACCATTTTGTCACCAATGACCGAGTGGAGCGCCCTCAAGGTGGCGGTGGAGGCGGCAGTGGTCAGGGTAATGCCGGTCAGGACGGTGAAGGCGAGGATGAGTTTGTCTTTCAGATTTCCAAAGATGAATACCTCGACTTACTGTTTGAAGACCTTGCGCTGCCCAATCTGAAGAAAAATCAGTATAAGCAGTTGACCGAATTCAAAACCCATCGTGCGGGTTATACCTCGAATGGCGTGCCCGCCAATATCAGCGTGGTGCGCTCACTGCAAAACTCACTGGCGCGTCGTACCGCCATGACAGCCAGTAAGCGCCGTGAGTTACGCGAATTGGAAGAAACGCTGAACGTACTGGAAAACACGGAACCAGCACAATTGCTGGAAGAGGAACGTGTACGTAAAGCCATTGCTGAATTAAAGCAAAAAATCGCGCGGGTTCCGTTTATCGATACCTTCGATTTACGTTATAAGAACTATGAACGGCGTCCTGAGCCATCCAGCCAGGCGGTGATGTTCTGCCTGATGGATGTGTCAGGTTCGATGGATCAGGCCACCAAGGACATGGCAAAGCGCTTCTACATCCTGCTTTATCTGTTCCTGAGCCGTACCTATAAAAACGTTGATGTCGTGTATATCCGTCACCATACTCAAGCGAAAGAAGTTGATGAGCAAGAATTCTTCTATTCGCAGGAAACCGGCGGAACAATTGTCTCCAGTGCCCTGAAATTGATGGAAGAAGTGGTTCAGGAACGTTACGACCCAACGCAGTGGAATATCTATGCAGCCCAAGCCTCAGACGGCGATAACTGGGCCGATGATTCACCACTGTGTCATGAGTTACTGGCCCAAAAGCTCCTGCCAATGGTGCGTTACTATAGCTACATCGAGATAACCCGGCGCGCACACCAGACTCTGTGGCGGGAATATGAAGACTTACAGGCAAAATTTGACAACTTTGCCATGCAACATATCCGAGAACCTGAAGATATCTACCCGGTATTCCGTGAGTTGTTCCACAAACAAACCGTTGATAATTAATACTAAAATTAGCCGGTCAACTTTTTCCATGACAGGAATGGTTTCCCGGCTTTTTCATGGGCTAAAATTGCCACTACGACCTTATTTTCAGAGTTGAATCGATGAAATGGCATGATGGATTACGACAGCCCGGTGTATTAGCCGCATTAAGTGCTGCGGTGCTGTTTGGTGCTGGAACCCCGCTGGCAAAACAGTTACTCAATACGGTCAGTCCATGGCTACTGGCGGGCCTGCTCTATTTTGGCTCAGGTGCCGGTCTGGCGCTCTATCGTCTGCTCACCCAAGCAACAGCCGTGAGCCTACCTCGCAACGAACGGCGGTGGTTTATTGGTGCCATTACGGCTGGAGGGATTGTTGCCCCGGTTCTGCTGATGATAGGGCTAACGGGTATGCCTGCATCTGGCGCATCATTATTGCTTAATGCCGAAGGGGTATTTACCGCCCTACTGGCCTGGTTCGCGTTTAAAGAGAATTTTGACCGTCGCATCGCTCTTGGCATGATAGTGATTGTGGCCGGTGCAGCTATTTTAAGTTGGCCGGGTGAAGCGCGTTTTGCCGGATGGTGGCCAACACTGGCAATTCTGGGTGCTTGCTTTGCCTGGGGGATTGATAACAATCTGACCCGTAAGGTTTCATTGACGGATGCCACCTGGATTGCGTCAGTCAAAGGACTGGTTGCCGGTATCGTCAATCTCGGGCTGGCTTTTGTCCTCGGCGCAACATTGCCACCACTGACAAATCTGGCCGGTGCCCTTCTGGTAGGATTTTTTGCCTATGGCGTGAGTTTGGCACTCTTTGTTATCGGCCTGCGCCATCTTGGCACTGCTCGTACTGGTGCTTATTTCTCTATTGCCCCATTTTTAGGGGCTGTATTGGCCGTTATTATGGGTGACACTGTCACTATACCACTCGTCGTGGCGGGTCTCCTGATGGCTGTAGGGATCGCATTGCATCTCACTGAACAGCATGCCCATCAGCATATCCATGATGAATTGCTGCATGAACATGAACATCACCATGACGCACATCATCAACATGCACATGATTTCCCTGTGACAGTCGGTGTGGCGCATAAGCATCGCCATCAACATCAGCCACTGGCACACTCTCACCCGCATTACCCGGATTCACATCACCGCCACAAGCATTGAGTCGGTATAACTTGCCGCGTTACCCGCGGCTCAGCTATGCAAAGGCTTGGCTATTGCTCTTCGAGTTGGCTAAACCGCAACGCCAGATGATCAAGCACACTGCGAACAGACGGCAGTAATCCCCGCCGTGATGGATATACCGCATGAATAATCTCATGGCGTAATACCCAATCCGGTAATAAGCGAATCAGCGTTCCGGCCATCAGTTGATCTGCCACCATCATAACCGGGAGCTGTACTGCCCCGACACCACTCAGTGCTGCGCTACGAAGCGTTGTCATGTCGGCCGTCACCAATCTGGGCTGGTGATAAATCGCGGCATGCGCGCCCTCTGGTCCGGCTAAATGCCAGATAAATTCTTGGGGCGCGCGGCCCAAGCCAAGACTTGGCCAGCTAGTCAGATCTGCCGGAACATTGACGATACCTTGTCGTGCCACCAAATCCGGGCTGGCCACCAGACACTGACAACGGTTACCCAACACCTTCAACACCAAATCACTGTCTTGCAACGGCGGTGGCCGAACCCGAATGGCAATATCAATGGCTTCAGCAATCGGGTCCACTTGTCGATTGGTCGATTCAAGATAAATCGTCACCAAAGGACAACTGACCATGAAATCCGCCAGCATGGTGCTAACTGTGGCCTGTAATAGCGCCACTGGGCAGGTGATGCGCACCACACCACGGGGTTCTGCCCGTGTTAAGTCAATTGATTCCTGAGCGGCGTTGGCCTCTTCCAGCATCGCTTTACAGTGTTCGTAGTAGGTACGCCCCACCTCGGTAACCGCAAAACGGCGGGTTGAACGCTGAATTAAACGCACGCCCAATCGCTCTTCCAACAATGCCAGCCGTCGGCTCAGTTTTGATTTTGGCAAACCCAATACCCGCGCGGCAGCACTGAATCCACCGTGTTCCACCACTTCTGCGTAATAGTAGAGATCATTAAGATCTTGCATAACCTGCCTCTGTATTACTTGCCAGAGATAACGTCATCATTGTTCTGATAATAGAACAGTGATAACTAATTTTGCTATCTACTGCTTAAATTATCCTAATTATATACTTTATCCAACATGAAGCCCGGCCAGAGGTTGTGCCGGGCTGCAATACCTCATTGATGATGTTTGTAAGGAGTTTACGATGAAAAAAGTTCAAGGTATTTATCGCGCACCTCGCCAGCATTGGGTGGGAGATGGTTTTCCGGTTCGCTCACTGTTTTCATATCAAAGCCATGGTAAACAGCTCAGCCCGTTCCTGCTGCTGGACTATGCCGGGCCGATGGATTTTACCCCGACCAAACATCGCCGGGGTGTCGGGCAACACCCGCATCGTGGTTTTGAAACTGTCACCATCGTTTATCACGGCGAAGTTGAACATCGTGACTCCACCGGCAAAGGCGGCGTTATTGGCCCTGGTGACGTGCAGTGGATGACGGCAGGTGGCGGGATTCTGCATGAAGAGTTTCATTCAGATATGTTCGCACAACGTGGCGGTGCCTTTGAAATGGTGCAATTGTGGGTCAATCTGCCCGCAAAAAACAAAATGGCAGATCCTGGTTATCAGGCCATTCGCAGTGAAACTATTCCTCAGGTAGTGCTAGCTGAAGATGCTGGCAGCCTGCGGGTGATAGCCGGTGAGTATGCAGGTAAAAATGGCCCTGCTCAGACATTCTCACCACTAAACGTCTGGGATATACGGCTGAATCAGGGTAAAAGTACGGAATTTTCACTGCCTATTGGCTGGAACACGGCATTAATTGTGTTGCGTGGTACCGTATTGGTCAATGGCGATGCCGTTGCCCGCGATGCCGAAATGGTATTACTGGATGCGGCTGGCAGCAATGTAACTATTGAGGCCAATAATGATGCAGTGCTGTTGCTACTGAGTGGTGAGCCGATTGATGAACCTATTATCGGTCACGGGCCATTTGTGATGAACACTCAGCAGCAGATAATCGAGGCCATCGCTGATTTTAACGGCGGTCGTTTTGGCTCAATGGATACCCACTCATAACCCTTTATCTATCCGCCATTGCCTGACGAGGTTTTTGTCAGGTAATGGCCGGTTACCTTCCAGCAAAGCATCCCACCGTTTAAAAATAGACCTTAGTCGGAAATAGATTGATTGCTGTCACGTGCCAGCAATCAATCCCACATTTAGCTATCTGGATATCGACTAAACTTAATATTACTTATTCCTCTATTTATCACTGGCTGATTAACACAATGATGTTCATGGTGTGGACACAGAGCGATGTATTGAAATACCACCAGCTTAAATAAGACGGCCGTATTTTTTTAATCTTGATGCTATTAATTCGTATTGGAATATTTGTCATTTATCCTATTTTATTTATTTAAAAATAGTGCTATCCAATGGTTACAGTGGTAATTCATTTACGTAATACGACTGCCAAGCGCTTCTTTTACATAGGAATTCATCATGAAGCCCAAAA
Source organism: Yersinia sp. 2541 StPb PI (assembly GCF_052217145.1). NCBI lineage: Bacteria > Pseudomonadati > Pseudomonadota > Gammaproteobacteria > Enterobacterales > Yersiniaceae > Yersinia > Yersinia sp. 2541 StPb PI. The sequence goes on from NZ_JAZGQB010000001.1 coordinate 2,431,634, forward strand.
AAACAGCAGCATCGCAGGATGCCACGCAGTCTGAATACGACGAAAGTAGTGCGTTATTAAGTGCATTGGACCGCTCATTAGCCATCATTGAGTTTGATCTCAACAGTCGCATAATTGCGGTTAATCAAAACTACCTTGATTATTTTGGCTATCAACGTGATGAAGTCATTGGTCAACATCATCTTATGTTTTGCCATCCACAATATGCCAGTAGCGACGAGTATCAGACACTGAAGAAATCTTTACTGGCGGGGAAGTCCGTTGAGGGCCGTTTTGAACGATTGCACAAAGACGGATCCACGGTCTGGCTGGCCGCCATCTATCAACCGGTACCAGGCCCAGGGGGTAGCGTTACCCGGATGGTGAAAATTGCTAAGGACATTACTTTTTTAATTGAGCAACAAAAAGCCACTCAAGAGTGGGTAGAACTTTTAACCCAATTAACTGATCGCAGCGACAGCGCAATGTTTATTGCCGCTAATAGTGATCACGGGCAACAAGCAGTTTATATTAATCAAGGTTTTACTAAGTTATTCGGTTATACACCCGAACAGGCTCTGGGCCAGAGCATGGTCGATTTACTCCAGAGTGCACATCCTGAACAACTGGGGTTAATTGATTCCACTTCGCCAAATTCACATCAGCAATTACTACCCAAAGAGTTATTCTACAGCAAAGACAAACAGCCGCATTGGTGTTCCGCCATTATCAACTCGCTAGTTGATGAGCAGGGTAAACCGAGTTATAGCATTGGTGTGTTGACTGATATCACGCTGACCAAAATGTATGAAGTGTTGCAATATAAGGTGCTGGAAGCACTGGTTAAAGAGCTGCCACTGGAAGAAGTGATGTCTTTGCTGTGCCGCGAAGTTGAGCGGATTGCCCCCGAGGTGACCGCCAGTATTTTGCAAGCCAGCGGGCACAACTACCTCAGCCATCTCGCAGCACCCAACCTACCCCTGATTTATACTGCGGCGCTGGCCTGTGTGCCTATTGGCCCGGTATCTGGCTCATGTGGCACCGCCGCATTTCGTAAAGAACCGGTTGAAGTCCATGATATTGCCACTGACCCATTATGGGAGAACTATCGGCACCTAATTCTACCCCATGGTTTGTTAGCTTGTTGGTCGACGCCTATTCTGTCAAGCCAGGGGGATGTTCTGGGCACATTTGCCTTTTACTACAAAGAAGCGCAAGGCCCCAGCGAGTTCCACCATCAGTTGGTCAAATTAATCGCAAATTTGTGCTCATTGGCGATGGAACGGGAGCAATCACGTCAGCAAATTCAGCATTTGGCTTTTTATGATTCCCTAACTGGTTTGCCTAACCGCACTCAGTTTCTGGTTTATGCCAAACAAGCTATCGCCCTTGCCGCTGAAATGGATTACACGCTGGCAGTATTAATCATTAATCTGGACCGTTTTAAACAAGTTAATGATTCACTCGGCCTGGCCGCCGGTGATGAATTACTTGCCTTGATTGCCCAACGGTTGCGCAACGACATGCCAAAAAGTGACATTATCGGCCGCTTATCGGGCGACGAGTTTATTATCATTTTAGCCCCCTGCACCATGCAGCAGGCTACCGTGAAAGTTGAGAAAATGCTCAGTCTGCTGTCTCAGCCCTGTCAGATAGCCAACGTCAATATTATTCCTTCGGCCAGTGTCGGGATCAGTTTGTATCCTGAGAATGGTTTAGAAATGGATGCGCTGATGAATCACGCCGACATTGCCATGCATAAAGCCAAGAATATGGGACATGGTCATTTCAATTTCTTCAGTGCAGAGATGAATAATCTCAATCAACAGCGCCAGGATATGGAAGATGCTCTGCGTCATGCATTTCATATCGGGTCTCTTGAGTTATTTTATCAACCACAAGTGATGTTAAAAGATGGGCACCTATATGGTGTGGAAGCCCTTAGTCGCTGGGTTCACCCCATACTGGGGAACATTCCTCCACAGCGTTTTATTCCTATTGCTGAAGAGTGCGGGCTGATCAACGAACTGGCTCTGTGGGCGATTGAGACGGCTTGTCAACAGTTGGCGGACTGGCGTTTACGGAGTATTGATGTGCCCTCGGTTTCAGTGAACTTATCGCCGACCAATTTCCATAATCCAGGCTTGCCGGACATGATTTTACATATCTTGCAGCATTACCACTTGCCGCCGCAGGATCTCACGCTGGAAATCACCGAAGACATATTAATTGCAAATAATCCGGCGATTTTTGCCACTATAGAAAAAATTCATCGACTGGGCGTGCGTTTATCAATGGATGACTTTGGTACCGGCTATTCCAGTCTGAGTTATCTGCGCCATTTGGATCTTGATGAAATCAAACTGGATAAAAGTTTTGTCCATGATCTTGAGCATGACGAAACCAGCCGAACGTTAAGTGAGGCGGTGATCCGTATTGGTGAAAGTTTGCAACTATCAGTGATTGTCGAAGGGGTAGAAAACGAGGCGCAACGTACATTATTGAGCCGCCAAGGTTATCAAATAGGCCAAGGTTTTCTTTTTTCCGAGGCATTACCTGCCGTGAAACTAGAACAGTGGTTAGAGCATCGCACTACTAGTAGCAGTAGCTAATCAATAACAAGAGATTAATTATTAGTTGTAGTACCCTATTAGTCGATTTAGAACACCAATAGGTGACATTGTCACTATCGTTTGGTTGGCTATGGCTAACCTTTTCATTCGTCGATAAATTCTTTATTCTTGTCGCCTTTGCAATCTGGATGTTGTTTTTTTGTTATGCAAAAATTTCTTTTTCTGCTGTTAAGCCTGATTCTGCTCGGCCCATTGGGCATCGACCTCTACTTACCCACGATTCCCGCGATAGCCAAGGGGCTAAACAGTAGCGAGTCGCTGATTCAATCCACTATTGCCTTGTTTATTCTAGTACTGGGTATTGGTCAGCTGATTGCTGGGCCATTAGTCGATAAGTATGGGCGTAAACCCATAGCCATCATCGGTATTATTCTCTACATGCTGGGGGCCGCGATGGCTGCACTGGCCGTCAGCCCGCTGATGTTTGTCAGTTCTCGCCTGTTACAAGGTGTCGCTGTTTGCTGTACTGCGGTGGTGGCATTCAGTGGGGTGCGTGACCGCCTCAACGGTAATGAGGCCGCGCGCGCTTTTGGTTTCCTTAATGGGACGTTAAATATCGTACCCGCATTGGCCCCCTTGCTCGGTAGTTTATTGGCGGAAGCCTTTGGCTGGCGCGCCCCATTCTGGTTCCTGGCGTTATATGGCTTGCTGGTATTAATTCTGATAATTATCTTCCTGCCAGAAACACGGCCAGCGGGTACCCAAGCCGTTAAGGGCTTGCCGATAAAGAACTATCTGCGCATCTTACGTGATGACCGTTTTCTGATTTTCGCACTGGTGAACGCGGGCGCTATGGGCATGGCCTTAACTTATGTCTCGCTGGCACCCAACGTATTGATGGTGGGCGCAGGACTCAGTCCATTACAGTTCTCACTGGTGTTCGGTGCCAATGGCTTTTGGATCATGGCGGTCAGTTTTATTGCTAACCGTATTATCCAAAAAATCGGCCGCCCTACCTGCCTGATGACCGGCAGCCTGTTGATGGCGCTGGGGTGTCTAGGGTTATTATTTGGTCTGACGCAACTGTCGGCAGAAATACAGCAACACTGGCTGGTGTATATGTTACCCGTTGCCAGTGCCTGTGCCGGTTTAGCCTTTATGATGGGGCCAGCCACCAGTTATGCATTGGAGCCCTATGCCAATGAAGCCGGTGTCGCCTCCGCGCTGGTGGGTTTTGTGCAAATGGCCGGGGGAGCTGGATTAGGCTTGCTGGCAATGTCCTTACCAATTGAGCCTAAATTATCACTCGCCATCGTAATGCTGGCAGGGTGTCTACTGGCTTGGCAGGCACGCCGTGCCAGTAAGCATGTCTGTGGTAACTTGCAGAAAATAAACTAAAAACAACCTAAGTGCGCTCGGTGATGACGCTAACGCGACTCGCCAGTGCACACATCAACTCATACCCCACGGTGCCTGCCGCCGCCGCCACATCATCGATAGGCAGATTATCCCCCCAGATCTCAACTTTACTCCCCATTTGCGCCTGCGGACAGGGTGTCAAATCTACGGTTAGCATATCCATTGAAATCGACCCCACCGTATGAGTCAGTATGCCATCCACCCTGATGGGCGTGCCGCTGGGAGCCAGCCGTGGATAACCATCAGCATAACCGCAGGCGACGACACCGATGCGCTGTGTGCCTGTGGCACTGTAGCGGCTGCCATAGCCAACACTGTGCCCTGCTGAGAGCGTCTGTATGGCGATAATTTCGCTGTGCAGCTCCATTACCGGGCGCAATCCAATGCCAGCGATATCGCTTACATCACCACTGGGTGACGCGCCATAGAGGATAATACCTGGCCGCACCCAATCAAAGTGGGTTTCAGGATTGCGCAATATTGCCGCCGAGTTGGCAAAGCTGCGCGCAGCCACCAGATGCCCACTGGCCTGCTGAATCTGCGTGAATTGCTCGCTGGCACCAATATGGTTATCTGCATTGGCAAAGTGGCTCATTAGCGTCACCTTGCCGATGTTATTTATACTGTTAGCCCATTGCCAGATGGCCTCTGCCTGCCCGATGGGAAAACCTAAGCGATTCATGCCGCTATTAAGTTTTAAATAAATATCGAGTGGTGTGCTCAGCCGCGCCGCTTTGATGGCGTCAAGCTGCCAGTCACTGTGTACCACGGTGGTTAACCGGTAGTGGTCGATCAGGACTATATCTTGCGCACGAAAGAACCCCTCAAGCAGCAAAATTGGCCCTTGCCAGCCCTGTTCACGCAACATTATCGCTTCATTTAAATCCAATAACGCAAAACCATCGGTTGCATCCAGCCCTTGCCAAATGCGGGCCAGACCATGGCCGTAGGCATTGGCTTTTACCACTGACCAAATTTTAGCGGCCCCGGCAAGACGGCGAACAATACTGAGGTTATGGCGTAAGGCAGATAAATGAAGCGTAGCGGATATCGGGCGAGGCATGCTTTTTCCTTCTTGGGCGGTATTCAATTATTTACAGCCCGCCAGTGGGCTGTAATGATCAATCGGCGCCTTTTAGCGCACAGGGTGAATGTCGTGTAAAGGCGTGATATTCAGTGGCCGAAAGCCCGCGCTATAACGCGCGACAGATAAATCATCCGCCAGAATCGCTGGGCGACGCCCATACATAATATCAGCCAATAATTGACCCGACCCACAGGCCATGGTCCAGCCCAAGGTGCCATGGCCGGTATTCAGATAGAGATTCTTAAGCGAGGTTCGCCCGACAATGGGCGTACCATCAGGTGTCATCGGGCGCAGCCCGGTCCAGAACGTGGCCTGACTGATATTGCCCCCATGAGGGTACAAATCACCCACCACCATTTCCAGCGTCTCACGACGTGCTGGTGCCAATTGAGTATTAAATCCAACGATTTCCGCCATCCCCCCAACCCGAATCCTGTCATCAAAGCGCGTAATGGCAATCTTGTAGGTCTCATCCAGCACGGTGGAGAAAGGTGCCGAGGCCGGATCTGTAATAGGAATAGTGAGTGAATAACCTTTTAGTGGATAAACAGGAATCGAGACCAACCCGGCTAACAGCTCCGTAGAGTAAGCACCGAAGGCCACTACATAGGCATCAGCGTTAATAATATCGTCGCCACACAGCACACCGGCGATTTGGTCACCGTCCACCAGCAATTTATCCACCGAGCGATTGAACACAAACTTAACCCCAGCCCGCTCGGCCATTTGGGCTAAGCGTTCAGTAAACAGTTTGCAGTCGCCGGTTTCATCATTAGGTAAACGTAAACCACCGGTCAGTTTATGTGCAACTTTCGCCAATGCCGGTTCCACTGTTGCCAGTTGATCAGCCGTTAGCAGTGAATATGGCACCCCCGCATCATCTAACACCGCAATATCCTTGGCGGCGTTATCAAATTGCTGTTCGGTACGGAACAGTTGCAGTGTTCCCCCCTGACGGCCTTCATACTGAATACCGGTGTCTTCACGCAGCTCTTTTAAACAGTCGCGACTGTATTCTGCCAGACGCACCATACGGCTTTTGTTGAGCATGTAGTGGGAAGTGTCGCAGTTTCTCAGCATCTGCCACATCCAGCGTAGCTGGAAGCTGCTGCCGTCAAGGTGGATTGCCAACGGCGCATGGCGTTGGAACATCCATTTAATGGCTTTCAGAGGAACCCCAGGCGCAGCCCAAGGTGCCGCATATCCCGGCGATATCTGACCTGCGTTACCGGCACTGGTTTCCTGCGCGGGCCCCTGCTGACGGTCAATCACCGTAACATCATGCCCGTCTTTGGCTAAGTACCAGGCACTGGCTACCCCCACCACACCGCTTCCTAAAATGACAATGCGCATACCTTCCTCCCCCCAAACAACACCTAAAGCATAATATTCTGTTGACAGAAAATTAACTCAGCAGAAAAATCTAGCCAACATATTAATGCCAGGTCGTGACTTAATTCACAATTAATTTACAATGCAATTACTTTTCAGTTCAATAGCGTTAGGAAAATAGCGATAAGATGCTATTTTTGCCCAATTAAACGTCTAAAAGGAGAGAAAGCGCCATAATACCCACAATTAGCAGCATGAATAATTGGCATGTTGCACAAGACTCTTTTACTAGTTTTATATTCCATAATTAGACCAATAAATCAGAATAATAATCTATAAAATCCAATTAATCGTACAGACTGATACGACAGCAATGATTCTGGTACGAACCGGCAGTCAACCTACCTGTTGTTTGAAAGATGGCGGATATTCATTGACATAAGGTCTTGCCATGCCTCAACTTGTTAATCTTGAGCTAGGATTATTGAAGTGACCAGTATTTTGCAGGGTTATAAAACCGTGAGGATGCGCTAATGACAACTTCAACACCGAAACAAACCGCGCAAGATAAGCGCCTGACTGACGGCCCAGACTGGACATTTGAATTGTTGCAGGTCTATCTGGACCAAATAGACCGGGTGGCAAAACATTACCGGCTAGATACTTACCCCCACCAGATAGAGGTTATTACCTCCGAACAGATGATGGATGCCTATTCAAGTATCGGTATGCCTATCAACTATACCCATTGGTCTTTTGGTAAGAAATTTATCGAAACAGAGCAAAAATATAAGCACGGTCAGCAAGGATTAGCGTACGAGATTGTGATTAACTCCAATCCTTGCATCGCTTATTTAATGGAAGAAAATACTATTACCATGCAAGCCTTAGTCATGGCTCACGCCTGCTATGGACATAACTCTTTCTTTAAGAATAATTACTTATTTCGAGCCTGGACCGATGCCAGTTCGATAGTGGATTATTTGTTGTTTGCTCGTCATTACATCAGTGAATGCGAGGAACGTTATGGGGTGGAAGAAGTAGAGCGGCTACTCGACTCCTGTCATGCCCTGATGAATTATGGGGTGGACCGCTATAAACGTCCGCAAAAGATCTCTTTAGTGGAGGAAACCGCCCGGCAGAAAAGCCGCGAGGAGTATCTGCAAAGTCAGGTCAACTCGTTGTGGAAAACCCTACCGCGCAAGGATCGAGGGGAAGTCCAAGCCCAGGCTCAACGCTATCCCAGTGAACCGCAGGAGAACCTGCTCTATTTCATGGAGAAAAATGCTCCGCTGCTGGAGTCATGGCAACGCGAAGTGCTGCGAATAGTCCGCAAAGTCAGCCAATATTTTTATCCACAAAAACAGACACAAGTGATGAATGAAGGTTGGGCCACCTTCTGGCATTACACCATTCTTAACCATCTGTACGATGAGGGTAAGGTCACTGACCGCTTTATGATGGAGTTCTTGCACAGCCACACCAACGTTGTGTATCAACCGCCGTATAACAGCCCTTATTACAACGGTATTAACCCGTATGCCCTTGGCTTTGCCATGTTCCAAGATATCAAGCGTATTTGCCAATCACCGACGGAGGAGGACTATTATTGGTTCCCGGATATCGCCGGTAAAGATTGGTTGGATACGTTGCATTTTGCCATGCGCGACTTTAAGGATGAAAGCTTCATCAGCCAGTTCTTATCACCGAAAGTAATGCGTGACTTCCGGCTATTCACCGTGCTGGATGATGATAAGCATAACTATCTGGAGATTTCAGCCATTCATAATGAAGAAGGTTATCGGGCTATACGTAATGAATTGTCTGCTCAATATAACTTGAGTAATCACGAACCAAACATTCAGGTATGGAACGTTGATCTGCGCGGAGACCGCTCCCTGACCCTGCGCTATATTCCTCATGATCGGGCACCACTGGATAAGAGCCGTCAGCAAGTGATGAAACATATTCACCGGCTATGGGGGTTTGATATTCATATGGAACAACTGAATGACGATGGCTCGATTGAGCTACTCGACAGCGTGCCGCCAAGAGCCAATAAGCTCTAGCACAGGGCAGACGAGGTGGATAACCGCGCGAGCTATTGCGCTACATCTTGCCATGAAAAAGGGGCATTTAATGCCCCTTTTGCGTTGCAATTTTACGCGATATTCGCCTAACGGCGTGCTTCGGCCAAATCACTTGGCATCGTGCCCTGCATGCTGTGCCAAATAGCACCACTCTCTTTACCGTATGCTCTCAGGCACTCTGACACCTGATCATGGGCTTTTTCATCACACAGCGTTGACAGTTTGCTGTAGAAAGTCAGTGCCAGCTTACGGGCTTCAGGATTCGAGAAATAGTAACGCCCAACCCGGGTATAAAGCCCTTTCATGCCATTTAGGATCAACCCATAAATAGGGTTACCCGAAGCAAAAGCCAAACCACGGAAAATACCGTAATCCAGTGCGGTGAAAGCCTCGGCGTGATCATCAACTGTTTGAGCTTGTGCCAGGATTTCCTGTGCTTTCTCTGGATGATTACGGATTGCCGTGCGAACGAAGATGGTAGCGATATTTGTTCTGACTGCCAGTAAGTTGTCTATCAATTGTGGCACGCTGTCGTGGTCAAGCCGCGCCAGTGTTTCCAGAATATTAAGACCAGACGTTTCCCAAAAATTGTTTACTTTCGTCGGTTTACCATGCTGAATAGTGAGCCAGCCATCGCGGGCTAAGCGTTGTAACACTTCACGCAATGTAGTGCGAGTCACTCCAATCAGCTCTGAAAGTTCACGCTCCGCGGGCAAAATAGTGCCTGGAGGGAAGCGATTATTCCAAATACTTTCAATAATATACTCTTCCGCGAAACCGGCAGGACTTTGCGCCTTTATAACCATATTTTTGACGTTCCGTAGCGATACATATCAGCAATTTAGTGCGCTCATCATACCAGACGACGCTATCGTGACATAGCATCAGGACCGAACAAATGGTGAAAGTAGTCATAAAGTTGCAAAAATTGCGCAGATGGAATGATGTACAGATTATACGTATTGCTTTTAGAGCAATGACGTAAGGTAAAATGTAACTTTAGGCAGTAATTGCACCATAATAATTTTAATAAGGAGACTGTAACTCACAATGGATATGACCATTAGACAAGCTGTACTCAAGAATTTTCTGGGGAATTCACCTGATTGGTACAAGCTGGCAATTATCGGGTTTCTCATTATTAACCCACTGGTATTCTTTTTTGTCAGCCCATTTATTGCTGGCTGGATGTTGGTGGTCGAATTTATCTTTACACTGGCTATGGCGCTAAAATGTTACCCACTGCAACCGGGGGGTTTATTGGCCATTCAAGCCGTTGCCATCGGTATGACCAGCCCACATCAGGTGGCAGAAGAAATTGCTAATAATCTGGAAGTGCTGCTGTTGTTGGTGTTTATGGTGGCAGGTATCTATTTCATGAAGCAGTTATTACTGTTTGTATTTACCAAACTGCTGCTGAACATTCGCTCAAAAATCGTTCTTTCATTAGCCTTCTGTGTCGCCTCTGCCTTCCTTTCGGCATTCCTTGATGCCTTAACTGTAATCGCCGTGGTTATCAGTGTTTCTGTTGGTTTTTATACTATCTATCATCATGTTGCATCAAACCATACCGATAAAGATATCACCGACGACAGTTGGATCGATAATCAGGAAAACCGTAAAACGTTGGAGCAATTCCGCGCTTTCTTGCGTAGCCTGATGATGCATGCGGGTGTGGGTACTGCGCTGGGTGGCGTAATGACCATGGTTGGCGAGCCGCAGAACCTGATTATCGCTAAGAGTGCCGGTTGGAACTTTACCGACTTCTTTATTCGCATGCTGCCCGTGACGTTACCCGTCCTGTGTTGCGGATTATTGGTTTGTCTGCTGGTAGAACGTTTTAAACTGTTTGGTTATGGTGCACAGCTTCCCGAGCGCGTTCGTCAGGTTTTGACTGACTATGATCAACAAGCCAGTGCGAAACGGAGCAAGCAAGAGAAAGTGAAGCTTCTGATTCAGGCCTTGATCGGTGTTTGGTTGGTGCTCGCATTGGCCCTGCATTTAGCCGAGGTAGGCTTGGTCGGATTATCGGTGATTATACTCGCCACCTCCCTCTGCGGAATTACCAATGAACATGCACTGGGTAAGGCATTTCAGGAGGCATTGCCTTTTACTGCCCTACTCACGGTGTTTTTTGCCGTGGTTGCCGTCATTATTGAGCAGAGCCTCTTCTCACCGATTATTCAGTTTGTTTTACAATCTTCACCATCAGCACAGTTATCACTGTTTTATCTGTTTAATGGCTTACTCTCTTCGGTATCCGACAATGTATTTGTCGGTACGGTTTATATCAATGAGGCGCGCACTGCATTTGAGCACGGTATTATTTCGCTTCAGCAATTTGAGTTATTGGCTGTTGCCATCAATACCGGGACCAACCTCCCCTCAGTTGCCACACCGAACGGCCAAGCCGCTTTTCTGTTCCTGCTAACCTCCGCGCTGGCCCCTTTAATTCGTCTTTCTTATGGGCGCATGGTGTATATGGCACTCCCCTATACTATTGTGATGACCCTCGTCGGTCTGTTAGGCGTGGAGTACTTATTAGTGCCAATAACCGAATGGATGATGCAAAGTGGCTGGATAAGTTTGCCTCATCTGGCAGCCGGAGCTAGCATCACACATTGATCGCTTGCATTATAGTATCTGCCAGCCCTACACTTTTGGTCGCCGCGGGGGCTGTTATTAGCTTCGAGGGATTATGGGCTGGCAAAACAAACCAAATATCTCACCCAAAGTAAAATTCAGGCTTGTGATAACTTGTCACGCGCGAGAAAGAGCTGATTTTTGCCTAATTTTACCTTTGGGTGGCTGGCAGCAAAGATGAATTGGTTTACACTGCCGGTACAATTGCTTACTGCATGGAAAATAAAGATATGTTGCAATTCCTTAACCGCTGCTCTAAAGGGCGCGGTGCTTGGCTTTTAATGGCCCTGACTGCACTTGCACTAGAATTGGTCGCACTCTATTTTCAACACGTGATGTTGTTACAGCCTTGTGTAATGTGTATTTACGAACGTGCTGCGTTATTCGGTATTCTCGGTGCATCGTTGTTGGGTGCCATTGCACCTAAATCGCCCTTGCGCTACCTGGCAATCTTTATCTGGATCTACAGCGCATGGCGCGGTGTTCAGCTAGCCTGGGTACACACTATGCTGCAACTCCATCCTTCACCGTTCACGACCTGTGATTTCTTTGTCAGCTTCCCGTCATGGCTGCCACTAGACAAATGGCTGCCCGCTATTTTTGTTGCCAGTGGTGATTGCTCGGTAAAACAATGGGCATTTATGTCATTAGAAATGCCGCAATGGTTGGTCGGTATCTTTGCTGCATACTTATTGATTGGCGTATTGGTGCTGATCAGCCAATTCGTTAAACCGAAAAGACGTGACCTGTTTAGTCGATAATTTCAAACATATCTTTATCTGACAATGGCACCTCAGGGTGCCATTTCTTTTGGATGACAGTGCATTAACGGATGATCCCGCGCGCTGAGCGAGAGAAAAAAGATTTATAAGACTGAAGTATTTGCCATTCTCTGGCCAAAACCTCAATGTCCTGACTGACATCCGCCACCAACTTACCGGTATGGTAAATAAGCTGATAGGCGTTTTGAACCGCTTGGCAATCATCACTGTTCAACCAGTCGTCCCCCATTCCTGCTGCTCGGATACCCACCGGCACGGCACGATTACCCCCCGCAATCACATAAGGGGGGATATCCTGCACCACGCAGGCGCTTTCATTGACCAAGGCATGGGTGCCAATAACACAAAACTGGTGCACAGCACTGGCCGCGCAGATAATGGCGAAATTATCGACCTCTACATGTCCGGCTAATCCTACATTCGACGCCAATAAGCAGTGGTTACCGATAATGCAGTCATGGCCAATATGCACATGATTCATCAGACTATTGTCATTACCGATACGTGTTATACCGTGTCCTTGAACCGTGCCACGGTGTATCGTGACATTTTGCTGAATCAAATTGCGGTCGCCAATGATAACCTGGGTAGGCTCACCCTGGTACTTAAGATCCTGATTAACCTCTCCAATAGAGGAAAATTGTCCAATATTATTGTCACATCCAAGCTCGGTAATACCATTAATTACAATATGCGATTTAAGCACCGTGCCGGAACCAATAGTGACTTGAGAACCAATGTAACAAAAGTGACCAATCTGTACATTCGCACCAATCACCGCACCCTTCTCAATAATTGCAGAAGCAGAAACTATCGCGGTGTTATCAATCAAGCTATTTAACTCTCCAGATGGAGGACTCACATTACTACTTTGTGGGTAACTTCAGCGTCGACTAAGGACTAATCCATCCAGTGGTTTAATCAAATTTACAGCCATAAATGGTCATACAACGAAAAAAGGCCACCATAAGGCAGCCTCATTTTAATTCGATTATAAACTAGTTAAGCTGTGGTATGGGTACAAATGTACTGATTAGCCTGCTCACCATCAACCACCGCCAAACGGATTGGCAGCGCGGAAATATTGAGAGAAGCAATAACTTGCTCCTGGCTGTTGGCATTTTGGAATATTAACGCCTCGCCCTGACCTTCTGGATTAACTTTTACAAACTGGAACACTGATTTATCAATGGTCAATTGCTGATTCGGGCCGTCTAACACTGCGGTCAGGCTGCCTCCCTCTTTCAATTTACAATCAAGATTTATCAATGAGGCCCCAGCGGCCTGAACCTGGTGCGAAATGCTACCTAAAGTAGCAGATATGCCGATGATAACAGCGGCCAACGTTGAATATTTCATTTTATTAAGTTTCTTGGTTAAATTTCGGCGTTAGTATGCCATATCTGGCGTCTGAATAGGCATCTGTTGTCTGAGAGGCTTCAATATAAATTACATATATATCAATGGTTATCTGGCCCACTGCGGTTTATTCAAAATGTGGTCTTGCCAGTCGATAACCTCGCTCTCACGTACGGCAATATGGCGTACCGAGATCCGCTCACCGTGCATCGCAGATTTTGAACCGGCTAACAGTGGATGCCAACTCGCCAGGCCACGCCCCTCGCCCACCATCCGATAAGCACAGGTGGGTGGCAACCACTCAAACGTTACCAAATTCTCTCGGGTTAACTTGATGCAGTCTTCTTCTAATTCAAAGCGGCGCTCATAATTACGGCACTGGCAGGTTTTGAGATTGAGCTGATCACAGGCCACATTGGTGAAATAGATTTCATCCGTGTCCTCATCAATCAGTTTATTCAAGCAACATTGGCCGCATCCGTCGCACAGTGATTCCCATTCACTATCTGACATTTCAGCGAGTGTTTTTTGTTGCCAAAAAGGAAGTTGTGACATATCGGTATCCGGTGTGAATAAATGAGCGGGTCGTTATAGACGCTTTGGCGGTCAGATGCAAGTGTTGCCGCCCAGCCTGATGGCATAAGCGGCAGCGATGCTCTTAGATTATGCGGGTACTCAACGTTTTACCATTTAGCATAACTTTCAGCATATCGCCTGATTTCATCGGCCCGACGCCCTGTGGAGTGCCCGTCAGAATGATATCGCCAGCACGCAAAGTAAAGAAACGGCTGATGTAACTGATTAGCGGAATGATGGGGGTGATCATATCACGCGTGTTGCCTTGCTGACGGACCTCATCGTTAATGATAAGCGATAAGTCAGCCTGTTGCGCATCACCAAACTCCGCCACCGGTATAAAACCGGAAATCGGACAAGAACCGTCAAATGCTTTCGATTTCTCCCACGGCTGACCAGCCTTTTTCAAGCCAGATTGCAGCTCACGCAGTGTCAAATCCAATGCGACACCGTAACCGGCGATTGCGCGTGCCACTCGGTCTTCACTGGCTTGTTTTAACGGAGTACCGATCAAAACGGCTAATTCTACTTCATGATGAACCTCACCGAACTCTTTCGGGATCGATACCGGCTGGCGAATATCACATAGCGCTGTTTCAGGTTTAATAAACAGCACCGGTTCAACTGACACAGTACTCCCCATCTCTTTAATATGTTCGGCATAGTTACTGCCAACGCAAACCACTTTACTCACTGGAAAATCCAGCAAAGCCCCTTGCCAGTCTCTATGTTGATACATACTGCCTCTCCTGAATTAACATCCTGTCTGAATTTACATCTTGATTGGCTCTTGCCGCAGCGACACAACCAAGTCATACCACGATTAGGTGTTCGCAGACATTATTGACTTACGCTATCTGCCATCATACCAATACTAATAGCGAAATAGTAAGAACGGTTCCAGTGCATAATGGTACGAAAATTATCATAAACCAGAAACGCCCGCCCTTGCACATCATCAGGTACGATGACCCAAGCCCGGAGATCTGAGTTGGCAAAGTTACCGCCGGGTATCGCCATTACCCCGAGTTGCTGCCATTGGGCGACGCTTTTGGCTTGGCTGTCTTTTAAGCCCGCCAGCTTAATATCAAATCCTTCGGGCAGCGTCGCTTCCTGGCCCCAATCAACACCCGGTTTCCAACCTTCAGTAGACAGATAGTTAGCTGTCGAAGCAAAGACATCATCGATATTATTCCAAATATCAATTTTCCCATCGCCATCCCCGTCAGCGCCATAGGTCAGGAAAGAGCTAGGCATAAATTGACTCTGCCCCATCGCACCAGCCCATGATCCTTTCAACTCGGGGTCATCAACTTTGCCTTGCTGAATGATTTGCAATGCAGCTATCAGCTCTTTTGTGAAGAATGCCTCACGCCGCCCTTCAAATGCCATGGTGGATAAGGCAGAGATGACATCCTCTTTACCTTGAAACTTGCCAAACCCACTTTCCATGCCCCACAGCGCCACGATGTAACGCTCAGGCACACCATAGCGCGCAGTAACTTGTGATAACTGAGGCTGATAGCGCTGATAAATCTCTTTACCTTGCGCGACTTTCGCCTCAGTCAGAACTCTGGTCAGGTAATCATCCAGTGTGACTTTCTTTTCTAACTGATTGCGGTCTGACTGAATGACTCGGTCAACAAAATGAATATTGGCAAACGCTTTATCAAGCGTAGCCTCGCTGATCCCCTTTGCACGAGCTTGGGCCTTTAATTGTTCGACATAAGCAGGAAACTGCGCCGGATCGCGCCCTTGCTGGGATAATGTCATTTTAGTACTGTTCTTGGCCGCAGCCGGTGGTGAATCCAGCATGGTTGGTGGCGCGGTTGCTGGTGTTGGTGCCGCAATCGGGGCCGCAGCATTTTTATTGGCACATCCCACTGAGATGAGCGTCACCAGAGCAACTGCAATCATTGACAATTTCATCGACGCATTCCTGTGTAAAACAACAACCAGAGAGGAAGCTGGAAATATAAAATCAACCGGGGCTGATACATGGACATCCACCTTAGGGTTGTGATGGATGCCATCACGGTAGGCAGTTTTGATGAAAATCAACGTTATACGTTAGTATCGCCCAAGTGCATTTTCAACAAACTTTCGAGTGGCGGTGGGACTTGCAGATAAAAACCCTGCTCAATGAGTGCACTTTTTACCTTCTCGACATCCGCTGTCGCCAACGTTTTGCGTTCATTTAATGAAAGCAGCATCGCAAATTGCGGCTTGCCAAAACTGGTAAGTAATTCAGCCGGCACCCTGGAAAAATCATCTTTCTTTTCAATATATAGGTAGGTTTGATCCCGTTTCGGGCTTCTATAGATAGCACACAGCATGTTTGGACTCTATTTGATGAATTCAATAATGAGACTGTATATACCCTAAATCATTCGAGTTACAAGAAGGCGGCCAACGCACATGCAGCTTGAAGTATTACGGGTATAGTTAGCATAGTATTATAACACGCTAGCCTGGCTCAGATGCCTGGGATATCAATAGATATTGATGCCTATACTGCTAGCACAGGGATCAGATACAGCATATTGACGTTTATCATTTTCGGCGCGCCGAGCTGGGTAATGTTCTTGCTGTTGGCATTTAGCCTGCTTTTCGTTTTCCCGTTTTGCCGCTTCGGCATCTATCCGCGCTTTCTCCTCATCCAATTGCTTTTGCCATGACTCAGCACTTGGCGCCACCGATCCAAGCGCCTTACGTTTTTCAAGATAATCGGTGGGAACCTTACTGTCTTTTGGGATTTCGGCGTGGTAGCCAAAGTCAGCCCATGCAGTAAATGCAACAGGTAAAGCCATAACACAGATAAATGATAGTGGGATGAAATTCCTTTTCATCGTTGATGTTCCTCAGATAGATTGATGCAGAAACCGCAAAATATCACAAAATGATTATCATTCTCAATATAGAATCATTAAAAATAGCACTGATTAGTGCCATTTATCACTCAGCTTTAATTACCCATGCCAGCGGCAATGTGGTGATACACAGATTACTGGGTGAGATTTCTCTGAAATAATAGTGTGAGGTATTTCACTAAGTCGATAATAACCACACTCAATATCTCTATTTCATCATCTTGAAAGTGATAATAATGGTGAGTCATTACTCTATTTTATAAAAAACAACTTCATCTGATAAAAAAATGACTCATCTCTGATTAAAAATGGTCACTTTTATGGGCGACGTCAAACCCGCCATCAGCATGTTTGCTTGTTGAAAAAATACACAATTTAACGGTGGGAGTGATAACCGCCAAATATAGGCAGGTCAGGGCTAGCGAATAAGCGGAAGTTATGCTGTAATTTCTTGTCAGATTGAAGTCATTATGACCTTAAGATTTCAATATATTGATACGGATAGATTTATCTTTATATTACCTATAACATGCTTGGGAACATCAGAATATTGTACCCCGAGTGGTATTTTGGGGATTAAACGTAGCTGAAACTGAGTCAGGATAGATGTCACAATCGCCAATTGAGTTAAAAGGCAGTAGTTTTACCCTATCGGTCGTTCATTTACACGATTCACGACCGGAGGTAATCCGTCAGGCATTGCAGGAAAAGGTGGATCAAGCCCCCGCTTTCCTGAAAAACGCCCCTGTTGTGATTAACGTTGCAACGTTACCAAACGGTGCTAACTGGAAAGATCTCCAACAGGCTGTCACTTCAGCAGGTCTGCGTATTGTTGGCATCAGTGGTTGTCAGGATGAGCGTCAAAAACGGGCGATAGCACGTGCAGGTTTGCCGTTATTGAGTGAGGGTAAAGGCCAGAAAATGGCACCCGAGCCCGTTATCAGCCCGCCGGAAAACGCGCCGACCAAGACACGTATCATCAACACACCTGTCCGTTCCGGCCAACAGATTTATGCCCGTAATTGCGATTTGATTGTTATCAGCAGTGTCAGTGCCGGTGCTGAATTAATTGCCGACGGCAATATTCATATCTATGGAATGATGCGAGGCCGTGCGCTAGCAGGTGCATCCGGGGATGCCCAATGCCAGATTTTTTGCACACATTTAGGCGCTGAGCTCGTCTCTATCGCGGGGCAGTACTGGTTAAGTGACCAGATCCCGCGTGAGTATTTTGGTCAGGCCGCACGTCTGCATCTGCTGGATAACGCATTAACTATACAACCTTTAAATTAAGCCCTTTTGACAAGGAATCCATTTCATGGCACGCATTATTGTTGTTACATCGGGTAAAGGGGGCGTTGGCAAGACCACATCAAGCGCGGCTATCGCAACCGGCTTGGCCCAAAAAGGTAAAAAAACCGTCGTTATCGATTTCGATATCGGCCTACGGAATCTAGACTTGATCATGGGATGTGAACGCCGGGTAGTTTATGATTTTGTTAATGTGATTCAAGGTGATGCCACTTTGAACCAAGCATTAATAAAAGATAAGCGTACAGATAATCTGTACATTTTACCGGCTTCTCAGACGCGCGATAAAGACGCCCTGACCAAAGAGGGTGTTGAAAAGATTTTAAACGATCTTGGCGATATGAATTTCGAGTTTGTGGTATGCGACTCCCCTGCGGGTATCGAAAGCGGCGCTTTGATGGCGCTCTATTTTGCTGACGAAGCCGTTATTACCACTAACCCTGAAGTCTCCTCGGTTCGTGACTCTGACCGCATCCTCGGGATACTGTCCTCCAAGTCGCGCCGCGCAGAGAATGGCCAGGATCCAATTAAAGAACATCTGCTGTTGACCCGCTACAATCCTGGGCGTGTTAATCGCGGCGATATGCTTAGCATGGAAGATGTCCTCGATATTCTGAGGATCCCACTGGTTGGCGTTATTCCAGAAGATCAATCTGTATTGCGCGCCTCGAACCAAGGCGAGCCAGTGATTCTGGACAAAGAGTCAGATGCCGGTAAAGCTTATGACGATACCGTTGACCGTTTGCTAGGAGAAGAACGCCCCTTCCGCTTCATCGAAGAAGAGAAGAAGGGCTTCCTGAAACGCCTTTTTGGGGGATAAACCATGGCTTTGTTAGACTTTTTTCTGTCCCGCAAAAAACCGACAGCCAATATAGCCAAGGAACGGCTGCAAATTATCGTCGCTGAGCGTCGTCGTGGGGACAGTGAGCCCCATTATTTGCCTGACTTGAAACGCGATATTTTGGCGGTTATTTGTAAATATATACAGATCGATCCTGAGATGCTGCATGTGCAATTCGAGCAGAAAGGGGATGATATTTCGGTACTTGAACTTAACGTGACATTACCGGAAACGGAAGAAACGCCTAAATGATTTCTTCGCAATAAGTACCCCCTGTATTTATTTACAGGGGGTACTTTCATTTAGTTAACTGTATATATATCCAGCCCATTGTGCTATTCAATATATCTGTCACTGAAACAAGAAAAATCTTAATCTCTATTTCAATTAGTCATAAAGTACTTATGAATTAAAATTGAAACACCCAGAGTGAAGCCCACCCCACTCTGAATATCGATTAATACTGTTTCAAAATCTCAGCCAATTCCGTAGACAACAAATCGCCCCGCCAGCCACTTAATAATTCAGGCTGAGTGTCAGTTGATTTTAGTTTCCAATGCCAACTGAGTAATTGGTTTATTTGACGACGTGACGCCAGTAACTCACTACTCAGTCCACTACGTTCACTGACTGACTGGATCAACGCTTTAATATCTTTAAAGACTTTCTTGTAGCCGGGTTGGTCGATCAGGTTAGCTACCGGTTGCGGCAGCTGCTCTTCCGTTACAGCATTCCCCTCAGCCACCAGCGCCAACAAGGTACGCCCATGATAGCGAATCTCCTGCCCACTCAGGCCAAGGGAATCTAACTCACCCAGCGAGGTTGGCTGATAACGGGCGACTTGCCACAGATTCTCTTCACGCACGACAAAGTTAACCGCCAGATCACGCTCACGCGCCTGACGCAAGCGCCATGCCGCCAGCTTCTGCAAACATGCCAACTGATGGCCACGTAACTGCCAGGCATTGGTTATCTCACGGTAGGCCAGCTCAGGGTCAAGTGTTTCACTGCGACGGCGACACAGTAGTTGGCATTCATCTATCGCTGCATCCATTCGCCCAGCAGCTTCGGTGGCTTCCACTAATTTAGCTGCCAAAGGTAACAGATAGAAAACATCAGCGGCGGCATAATCACACTGTTTTTCACTGAGTGGACGGGCAATCCAGTCGGTACGTGATTCACTTTTATCTAGCTCAACACCTTCAAACTCATTTACCAGCATGGCAAAACCGCAAGACAGGGTTCGGCCAGAAAATGCCGCCAATACCTGAGTATCAATCATCGGCGTTGGCATCCGGCTAAAGGCATTTAAGAACACCTCGAGATCTTCGCTACCAGCATGCAGATATTTCACCACATTCAAATCTTGCAGTAGCTCACTGAAAGGTTGCCATTCAGTGATGGGCAAGGGGTCTATGAGTGAAAGTTGTTCACCGTCATACAGTTGAATCAGGCCCAACTGAGGATAGTAGGTGCGCGTTCTGACAAATTCCGTATCCAGCGCGACATGAGCATGTGTCCGGGCTTGTTCGCAGACCTGCTGCAACGCACTATTGGTCGTGATCAACTGATAATTCAAAACGTGATTCTCTTGGTCGTTAGTCTATGACAAACACAACAACGCCGGCGATGACCGGCGTTGTTGATGATGATTGAGTGACGCTGTTAAGTTAGGCTGCGTCTTGGTTGCTACCTTTAGCCTTAACTTGTTCGTCACGCAGTTCCCTACGTAAAATTTTGCCGACATTCGATTTCGGCAACTCGTCGCGGAACTCTACTATTTTCGGTACTTTATACCCTGTAAGGTAGCGGCGGCAATGGGTTAACAGCTCTTCAGGTGTCAGTGAGGCATCTTTTTTCACGACAAACAGTTTTACCGTCTCGCCAGAGACCTCATTAGGCACGCCAACCGCAGCAGATTCCAGCACTTTCGGATGTAACGCTACCACATCTTCAATCTCATTGGGGTAGACGTTGAAACCAGAGACCAGAATCATATCTTTTTTACGATCAACGATACGTAAAAAACCTTGTTCATCAAGGGTTGCGATATCGCCAGTTGCCAGCCAACCGTCTTTCAGCACTTCATCCGTCGCTTCTGGCCGCTGCCAATAGCCTAACATAACTTGCGGACCACGCACCCATAGTTCACCCGGTTCGCCCAATCCAACTTCGTTACCCTCATCATCCACCAGCCGAACATCGGTAGAAGGGACAGGCAGACCAATACTGCCACTGTAGTGTTTCAAATCATAAGGATTACCCGTCACTAACGGCGAGCACTCGGTCAAACCATAACCTTCCAGCAGATGTTTCCCAGTCAGTTTTTCCCATCGTTCAGCAACCGCTTTCTGCACTGGCATGCCGCCACCCACAGAAAGGCGCAGTGTGGAGAAATCTAACTTGGTGAACTCTTCATTATTCAACAAAGCATTAAATAACGTATTTACACCCGTCATGGCGGTGAATGGATAGCGACTTAGCTCTTTTACCATTCCCGAAATATCACGCGGATTGGTTATCAATAAACTGCGCCCACCTAACTCAATAAACAGCAGGCAGTTCATGGTTAAAGCAAATATGTGATAGAGGGGGAGTGCCGTGACCACCAGCTCGTGGCCGGGTTGCAGCAAAGGTGCATAAGCCGCTTTCGCCTGCTCCAGGTTCGACTGCATATTGCGGTGTGTCAGCATTGCGCCTTTCGCCACCCCCGTCGTACCTCCGGTATATTGCAAAAATGCCAGGTCAGTATTGATAATATCCGGTTTAACATATTGCAGACGGCGACCTTTTTGCAGCGCAGTGCGAAACGAAATAGCATCTGGTAGATAATATTTCGGTACCAGTCGCTTGATGTATTTCACCACGAAATTAACCAGCGTCCCTTTGGCCGTCGACAACTGATCACCCATGCGAGTTAAGATGACATGTTTGACTTGGGTTTTAAAAACGATCTTTTCCAGCGTGTGAGCGAAGTTGGAGACAATAACGATTGCCACAGCTCCGCTGTCATTCAGTTGATGCTCTAACTCGCGCGGGGTATACAGCGGGTTAACATTCACCACCACCATACCCGCACGCAAAATACCAAACAAAGCTATGGGATATTGCAGCAAGTTGGGCATCATCAAGGCGACACGGTCACCTTTTTGTAACCCTAAACCTTGCTGTAGATAGGCGGCGAAAGCACGGCTACGCTCTTCCAACTTACGGAAGGTCATCACCTCCCCCATATTGATGAACGCAGGTTGGTCCGCATAACGCAGTGCGGCGTTCTCAAACATTTCCACCAAAGAAGAATAGCGATCCGGGTCAATCTCTGCGGGGACATCTGCCGGATAACGCTTTAGCCATACTTTTTCCAAGGTAGCACTCCTGAAATTATTATTGATCGCCAGAGTAAGACGCAAATTCACACCAGAACTTTAACAATATTTTAACTCAGCTTACCAGTTTGCTTTCAAACAATTTTGAGGTTGGGATATACGTCACTATTTTCTGGCGCCGAGATCTCAAAAATAACTAAGGCAGCCAATGCCGCCCATTAAAATTCAATAAAATCAAAATATTACAGGCGATTTTTAGCATTTAAAACCATAACTCTTTGATTATATAATCTTTTATGTTTTATCGACGTAAAAAAGGCGCTGAATTCAGCGCCCTTCATGCCATTACACCCTAACATCTGGCAGCAATTGAAACCGGTCAGACTACCTACTCCGTAACAATAGTTTGAATCTGTGCTGGTCCCGGGTTGTACCAACCACCCCATCCCGGCCCCCACATCCCAGGGTTGTGGTAACCCCACGGGCCCATTGCCGGTGGCATCATCACTTGTTGTGCAAGATTCCAACGTTTGTAACCTGTGGCATTTATCACCACAAAGTCATACGGCGTCATCCCAATTTTACCGGCTTCAACACCGGTAATCGGCCCAACCACGGTCACCAGGTGACCACGAAAATCAACTGGCTCAAGGAAACCATTAACATAGGCTATCACTCGCCCTTGTGACGGCTCCCCCAAAATAGGTCTGGCACCCGAGTCTAAGGGTACGCTGGCAATTTCAAGCCGGGTGCGATGCGCTTCGTTGGCCACATTGATGACGGTCCCACCAAAACGCGCCTCCTGGCCTATAAAGACCTTCGGATCGGTTCGAACCAAATTAAGATTTTGCTGCGGCGTCGCAGTGGTACCCTGAATAGCAGGCGGGACAGTAACACAGCCGGACAGAAGCAAAACGCCCAATCCTAGCCAGCCACACGTCCATTTACGGCTTCTATTCTTTATAGATTGAGTTGCTGACGTATTTATCGCCATAGTGTGCTGCTCCTTATCATATCTATAGCTATCTGAATATTTTAGACTCTAAACAGGATGACAAGTTGCTATATCGTTAATTTTTCACATTTCCGTGGCGCAGTTCAGTTCTAACGGCCTGGCAGTTTTTTCCAGGTCACTTCATTTCTCAGATACACTGGCTCGGCATTTTCCACACTCACCATCCGCCCGTTCGCCCATGATGATAATGCCAGTGGCAACATATCCTCTGCCTGCGGCAGTAGCATCTGCCCGTCAGCCAGCACCACGTTATCGCTGCTAACCAGATCAGGATACGTCTGCCAGCCAGTGCCTACTGTGGCCCAATGGCCGCTCAGTGATGGCGCGTGTGCCAAGACTTGTGCCGGCGTCATTACTGCCTCAGTCTGTTCACCAAGCCAATCGCCTTGTGCGTCACGCTCAAACTCACCCCAATAGACTTCCCCCATGCGGGCATCAATCGCAGCCAATACGCGAGACGCGCCTGTCAGACGGAATGCCCCCTGAGCCATGGTCTGTAAGGTGGAAATACCTATCATTGGTAAGTCTGCGCCCAGAGCCAATCCCTGACCAATACCGATACCAATACGGACACCTGTAAAGCTACCAGGGCCACGGCCAAAGGCCAATGCATCGAGTTGCGTCAGTGATAAACCTGATTCAGCCAGTACTTGCTGCACCATCGGTAATATTCGTTGGGTGTGTTCCCGTGGACAAAGCTCAAACAACGCCTGAACTTCGCCGTTATTCCACAATGCAACAGAACATGCTTCTGTTGCGGTATCGATCGCTAAAATTCGCGTGGACATGCCAACCTCGGCAGGAAAAGAGTATGAATTCAATACAGGGCGCGCATGATAGCACACCCCTCCTCGCTTTTCCCTTAATCGCGTTGCTTGAGAAAAGCGATGGCTTTCGCCAAATCACGGGTGCGGGGTGCTGGCGGGAGACTATTAAGGAACATCGCGCCATAAGGGCGCATCACCAGGCGATTATCACAGATAACCAGCACGCCGCGATCGTCGATGTCACGAATCAAACGCCCCACACCTTGTTTCAAGGTAATAACGGCATCAGGCAATTGCACATCATTGAACGGGTCACCACCACGTAGACGGCAATCTTCGATGCGGGCTTTCAACAAAGGGTCATCCGGTGAGGTAAACGGCAATTTGTCGATGATGACACAAGATAACGCGTCGCCCCGCACATCCACCCCTTCCCAGAAACTGCTGGTCGCCACCAGCAGTGCATTGCCTGCTGCTACAAACTGTGCCAGCAACTGCCCCTTGCTGGTTTCGCCTTGCACCAAAACAGGTAGCGTCATGCTGGCGCGGAACTCTTCGGCTAAACCACGCATCATCTGGTGTGAGGTACACAAAAAGAAGCAACGCCCTTTATTGGCATCAATCAGTGGCTTTAGCATCACCGCCAGTTTACGGGCAGCCCCAGGTTCATTTGCCGAAGGCAAATTGCGTGGCACACAGAGTAATGCCTGATTGGCGTAATCAAACGGACTGGGCAGGAGTAGCGTTTTGGCGTTCGTTAGCCCCAACCTTGAGGTGAAATGTGATAACTGATCATTAACCGACAGTGTGGCAGAGGTAAAAATCCAGCTTCCCGGTTTTTCTTCTATCAGCTCACGAAAACGATCAGAAACCGACAACGGTGTCAACGCCAGTACGAAATGGCGTGAATTACACTCATACCAATAGCTGTAGCCGGGTGTAGTGACATCTTTTAAACGCTTAAGGCGGTTGCGATACACCGTTGCACGTTCAAAAGCAGCATCCAGCATGGCTGAACGGCCAAGGGAAAGCTTCATCACGTCATAACACAACTCCAGCGCATCATCGAGCAACAGCAACGCCCGCTGAATCGCCGGTTGTTCCAGTACATCACGTAAATTGCCGCGATATCCCGGGTCGCCGAGCACCAGACGGAAATCTTGCGTGCTTTGCGTCAGACGGTCGGCGCTTTTTTGCAATTGAGCGGAGTCACGCACTTCGGTGCGATAGGCAATAATAATATCTTTTGCCAAATCCATTAGTTGTCTACTGGTCAGTTGCTGACCAAAGTATTGGCTGGCAATATCGGGGATCTGGTGGGCTTCATCGAAAATCATCACATCTGCGGTGGGGATCAGTTCGGCAAAACCGCTCTCTTTCACCACCATATCCGCCAAGAACAGATGGTGGTTCACCACCACTATATCTGCATCCATCGCCTTACGGCGGGCTTTGACCACAAAACAATCTTTATACAGCGGGCAATCACTACCCAGACAGTTATCATTGGTACTGGTGACCAACGGCCAGACAAAGCTATCCTCAGCCACCTGGCCACAGGTACTGATATCACCATCGATGGTTTCGGCTGACCAGCCACGCAAACGAACCAAATCAACCAATGTCTCACTGGCTAATTCACCCCCGGCCAATGATTGCTGTTCAAGTCGTTCCAGACAAAGATAGTTTGAGCGCCCCTTTAATAAGGCCAGCTTCCCTTTGTATTTGAGAGCAGTCGCTACCGTGGGTAAGTCACGCGAATAGAGCTGATCTTGTAACGCTTTCGAACCTGTGGAGATAATCACTTTGCAATCAGCACGCAGTGCGGGCGCCAAATAGGCAAATGTTTTACCGGTACCGGTACCTGCCTCTACCACCAATTGTTGTTTGGCATCAATAGATTCACTGATGGCCGCCGCCATTCGGCGCTGAGACTCTCGGGGGTTAAAACCTGTAATGGCCTGCGCTAATGCGCCGTCTGTTGCAAAATCGTCTGTCACGCGTTCTCTTCCGGGCGAAATCAGCGGTGATTATGCCAAGCCTATCGCCCCGCGACCACACATTCTCATCATAAGCTATGCTACCCTACTACTGATAACTGACATTGACATTCACACAAGGGAGTGAAAATGAGTATTGAACGAATTAATCCAGAAAAACGTTGGTCAGATGCTGTGGTATTTAACAACACTATCTATTACACCAGCGTACCGGAAAATCTGGATGCAGACGCCACGGCGCAAACTGCCAACACACTGGCTGCAATAGATATGATGTTGAATCAGCTCGGTTCAGATAAAAGCCGTATTTTGGATGCCACCATTTTTCTGGCAGACAGTGCGGACTTCGCGGCGATGAATGCGGCGTGGGATGCCTGGGTGGTTGATGGCAATGCGCCAGTGCGTTGTACCGTCGAAGCCAAATTGATGAATCCGAAGTACAAAGTTGAAATCAAAATTATTGCGGCTATTTGATTTTGCGATCTGCGGGGCGACTGCACTGATGGGCACTCTGACGGCTCGCGCCCCTTGTATTTTAAACAAATAAGGACCCATTCAGTACATTTCCCCGCTTATCAGCTTCGATTAAAAACTGTCACTCGATATACCCAAAGTAACTGGAGTTGCAGGTAGGCTGCCAGCAAACAAATCCCGATGAGCTTACACCGGTAAGTGATTCGGGTTTGCGCGCGCAGCCAACACCCCTGCTGCATCAAGTACAAAGGGGATATCAGGACAGCTTAATCATCACCATGCCGGCCAGTAGCAAAATCAGGCCGATCCAGCCTTTATAGTTCAGTCGCTGATTAAACAAAATCCAACCTGCGGCCACGGTGGCGGCAATACCGAACCCGCCCCACAAGGCATAAGCCACTGATAATTCAATGCCTTTCACTGCTTGTGCCAAAGCACTGAATGCCCCTAACACTGACAGCAGTGATAATATGCCTAACCATACCCTGCGAAAACCATCTGACATTTTCAGCAAGATATTGGCAATGATTTCCAGGATGACCGCCAAAATCAGAAACGCAATATGGTAAAACTCAAGCTGTTGCATGCTGCTCACCTGAATTGTTGTGCGGTCTGCTTGGTTTCTTCGGCTTACGCGTCCCTGACTTCACTAACATTATGCCGCCGATCAAGGTCACTAAACCGGCAATTTTCAGTGGTGATAAGCTTTCATCAAACCACAGCACGCTAAACACAGTAATAATCAGGATGCCAATCCCTTCCCACAGGGCATAGGCCACGCCTAGCGCGACTTTCTTCACTGCCAGAGCCAGTAAAATGTATGAACCGGTTATCATAAAATACATCACGATATGCCCGGTCATTTCACCACTGACACTGGCATATTTCATTGATAACGTGCCGATAATTTCTGCGACAATCGCTAAACCTAAAAATATCCAATAAATCATCATTCTTCTCCTAACACAGCTACCCTATCGATTTCAAAGTGCAAGCAGCGACCTCAAAGAGGCGAGGCCCATGGACGGCCGAGTAATAAGTGGCCAACATCCCTGCTATTTGAAAAGTAACGGGTAAAACGCACGCTAAGGTCTATTTGTTACGGTTATCCTAATTTGATGCCCTATTCACAAGGAATAGACATGCGCAGGCCGTAAGAAATAGAAACTCACTTGGCGTATAAACTTTTTATACCCTAAATAATTCGAATTGCCGGAAGGCGCTAAGCAAGAGACCCCCGATGAGCTTACATCAGTAAGTGATTCGGGTGATTGAACGCAGCCAACGCACATGCAGCATGAAGTATGACGGGTATTTAAGATGGAAGAATAAAGACGCTACAGCTCGCTACACCAGTGATGCTCACTGGCCAGAATGGCTGACAGGAAAAGTTGACAGGTAGAAGGTTTGAAAGTAATTCCATTAGTTTTAATCATAATATATCTCTTTTTTTTAGCCACACATGCTTTAGCTACATACTTGTTTGCCAAACCTAGTGTGATACGCCTAAAACCCTCATCAAAATGGAATAATTCACTGCTGTATTTTTACCACAGCCAATTTTATAAAGCAAACCATCAATTTTATAAATAGTTTAAAAAAAGAGATTATAAAATAATAAGTTAGTGGTTCTAAAAAAACAAAACCCCTGCATGGCAGAGGTTTATAGTTTGACGAGATTATGCGAATTATCTCGTCAGTTCAGGAGGTTAGAACAGCTTATGCTGTTGCACCCGCCACGGCTTGTTTGGCTAATTCAGTAATACGAGCGTAGTCCCCTTTTTCCAGCGCATCTGCCGGAACCAACCATGAACCGCCAATACACAATACGCTTTTCAGCGCCAGGTAATCACGGTAGTTATTCGGGGTAATGCCGCCGGTTGGGCAGAAACGCACTTGCGAGAATGGGCCGCCGATGGCTTGCAATGCTTTAACACCACCATTAGCTTCTGCCGGGAAGAATTTAAACTCACGCAGGCCATAACTCATACCCAGCATCAGTTCTGAAACGGTGCTGATCCCAGGAATTAATGGGATTGAGCCTGCAGTGGCTGCCTTAAGTAATTCATCAGTCAGCCCTGGGCTGATAGCAAATTGCGCGCCAGCCTCAACCACATCAGCCAACTGCTGTGGATTGAGCACAGTACCTGCGCCGACAATCGCCTCAGGAACTTCTTTTGCGATAGCACGGATAGCCTCAACAGCACAAGGGGTGCGCAACGTCACTTCCAGCACCCGAACACCGCCAGCCACCAGGGCTTTTGCCAACGGTACCGCCTGCTCGAGCTTATTAATCACAATCACCGGGACCACGGGGCCTGCGGTCATGATCTGTTCTGCGCTCGTTTTCCAGCTTTTCATCAGTTGTTATCTCCACTTATGCCGATTGGCATGTACTCACCCGAGGGTGCCAGTTGAAATATGGCAGGCAGAACATGTATTCCTGCTTCTGTCTGCCATAAAGAATCACAATGCGAGCCAGCTAACGACTCTTTATTATTGCGCCTAGGTGAGGCGCTGTTATCGGGAATATACCCGTCATACTTCAAGCTGCATGTACGTTGGCTACGCTCAATAAGCCGAATCACTTACTGATGTAAGCTCATCGGGGTTAATGAGCCTCATCCTTGAGCTTGAGGCTCATCCTACGGGCTAGCATAAATACCGTTCAAATCGCTTCCCGACCGATTTGTCTCTCGCTTGCCGCCTTCCTGCAACTCGAATTATTTAGGGTATAGTCATAACCTAAATATTTATTCGAACTCATTCCATGAACGACCGTCGCGGGTAATCATGGCAACGGATGCCACCGGCCCCCAGGTTCCAGATTGATATGGCTTAGGTGCATCATTATCAGCCGCCCATGCATCCATAATGGAATCGACCCATTTCCACGCTTCCTCAACCTCATCACGGCGCACAAACAGTGCCTGAATACCACGCATGGTCTCCAGCAACAGACGTTCGTAGGCATCAGCAATATGCTGCTCGTTAAAGGTTTTGGAGAAGCTGAGGTCCAGCTTGGTGGTTTGCAGACGGTGTTTATGCTCCAGACCTGGCACTTTATTCAGCACTTCAATCTCGATACCTTCATCCGGTTGCAAGCGGATCGTCAGCTTGTTTTGAGGCAATTGCTGATAAGACTCGCGGAACAGATTCAGTGCCGGATTTTTAAAGTAAACCACCACTTCAGAACATTTTGTTGGCAGGCGTTTGCCGGTTCTCAAATAGAACGGCACCCCAGCCCAACGCCAGTCATCAATATCGACACGGATAGAAACAAACGTTTCAGTGTTGCTGTTCTTATTCGCCCCTTCCTCTTCCAGATAGCCGGGTACTTTATTACCCTGGACAAAACCGGCGGTATACTGACCACGTACTGTGGTTTCCCGCACATTGGTGTGGTCGATACGGCGCAATGATCGCAGTACTTTCACTTTTTCATCACGAATTCGGTCAGTACTGAGATCTGCTGGCGGTGACATGGCAATCATGGTCAGGATTTGCAGTAGATGGTTCTGGATCATGTCACGCATCTGGCCGGCCTGATCAAAATAGCCCCAGCGCCCTTCAATCCCGACCTCTTCGGCAACCGTGATCTGCACATGGTCAATAGTGCGATTATCCCAGTTAGAAGCAAACAGTGAGTTAGCAAAACGCAGAGCCAACAGGTTCAGTACTGTCTCTTTACCTAAATAGTGGTCGATACGGTAAACCTGACACTCGTTGAAATATTCTGCCACTTGATCGTTAATCACCCGAGAAGAGGCTAAATCCTTCCCTAACGGTTTTTCCATTACCACACGAGCAGGCTCTTTATTCAGCCCTGCTTCGCCCAATCCTTTACAAATTGCACCAAACGTATTGGGTGGCATGGCAAAGTAGTTAATGGTGGTACGACTTTTTTGATCCAGCATCTTGCCCAATTTGGCAAAGTGTTTGCTGTCATTGACATCCAAATTACAGAAGTCGAGACGAGAACTGAGCTTTTGCCACAATTCATCATCCATCTTCTCTTTCATAAAGGTATCGAGGGCTTCCTTTACCACGGCTGTGTACGCGTCTTTGTCCCACTCGGCACGGCCTACGCCGATGATGCGAGTATCTGGGTGGATGTGACCCGCTTTCTCTAATTGGTAAAGGGAAGGCAGCAGTTTCCGGCGAGCCAAGTCTCCCTTAGCGCCGAAAATCACCAGATCACACGCCTGGGCTGCCTGGGCTGTATTAGTTACCGCCATGTTATTCTCCTCGTTGCAGGATATTTGTAATTTTCTTACATTACTAATGTACTCTCTTTGACTATAGCCAGTAAACCCAGATAAAAGCAGAGCAAAAAAGGTTAAAAAACATCCATCAGGGTGCCAAGCCGCGCCAAATCAGGCCGTGCAACTTTAAAATGTAATTTTATGACGTTTTTGACAACTATTTACCATTATGAAAATTAGACACAGGTCATATTCTGGTGAAAAAACCTTACTTCCCACCCTATGCCACTGCCAACGGGTCCCAGCTCGTAGTATATTTTCATTAAACCGGCATAGATTTCTCCTTTAAATGAAATCGGTAAAACCCATGGGTGACTCTCGATATATGAATACGCTGGAAAATATCCAAAATAGTCTGGACCTCCTGAGCAAATCAGAAAGGAAAGTCGCCGAGGTGATCCTCGCCTCTCCACAAACTGCCATCCATTCAAGTATCGCGACACTAGCCAAAATGGCGAACGTTAGCGAACCGACGGTTAACCGTTTTTGCCGCCGACTGGACACCAAAGGTTTCCCTGATTTTAAACTGCATTTGGCGCAAAGTCTGGCAAATGGCACACCTTATGTGAACCGCAATGTCGAAGAAGATGATAGTGTAGCTGCTTACACGACAAAAATTTTCGAATCGACCATGGCCAGCTTGGATATGGCGAAAAACAATTTAGATATTGCGGCCATTAATCGGGCAGTAGATTTACTGACTCAGGCGAAGAAAATTTCGTTCTTTGGCCTTGGCGCCTCTGCCGCGGTTGCTCACGATGCGATGAATAAATTTTTCCGTTTCAATATTCCGGTAATTTATTTCGATGACATCGTTATGCAACGTATGAGTTGTATGAATTCCAGTGAGGGTGATGTAGTGGTATTGATCTCTCACACTGGCCGGACGAAAAACCTGGTCGAGTTGGCCCACTTAGCCCGTGAAAACGATGCCACAGTGATTGCTATCACCTCGCGTGATACACCGCTGGCAAATGAAGCAACACTATCACTGCTGCTGGATGTGCCGGAAGATACTGATATGTACATGCCGATGGTCTCCCGTATTGCTCAATTGACATTAATTGATGTGCTGGCAACCGGGTTTACCCTACGGCGTGGAGCAAAATTCAGGGATAACCTGAAACGTGTGAAAGACGCCTTGAAAGAATCGCGCTTTGATAAAGGTTCGCCGCGCGTCAACAGCGGTGAATAACGTCAAGGGCAGAAGTCGCTTTGTTTTGTGTTAGCGCATCTTCTGGAGTAATAATTTGACGTATTATTGGAAAATAGTCCTTGTATGGCGGCGGTAAACGTTACCAAAACCGATAAGGGGTAAATAGCTCGCTTTTGTAATGTTGTCATTGATGTATTGGTGGTGCTCGGATGGGGCCATTTATGCATCAATCGTTTTACATCCGCAAGCGGATAACATGCATGGCGCTGTGTGGTAAAACAGGGTTATCGTATCGCATGTCGTCGTAAAATTTGATCTTAATTACATTTTACTATCGGATTCATTATCCGCTGTTTTAACAACACCATGCTTCATCAGTCAACGGAGTAAGAGATGTCCAGACGGCTCAGAAGGACCAAGATTGTTACTACACTGGGGCCGGCTACCGACCGCGACAATAATCTGGAAAAGATTATTGCTGCTGGTGCTAACGTAGTCCGCCTGAATTTTTCCCATGGTAGCGCCGAAGATCATGAGTTGCGGGCCAATAAAGTCCGTGAGATCGCTGCAAGATTAGGGCGCCATGTTGCTATTCTTGGCGATTTGCAAGGTCCTAAAATCCGGGTATCTACTTTTAAGGAAGGCAAAGTATTCCTTAACGTACATGATAAATTCTTGCTCGATGCCAATATGGCAAAAGGCGAAGGTGATAAAGACAAAGTCGGTATCGATTACAAAGGCCTACCCGCTGATGTGGTTCCTGGTGATATTTTGCTGCTGGATGATGGCCGGGTACAATTAAAAGTCATTGAAGTCCAGGGCATGAAAGTGTTCACCGAAGTTACTGTCGGTGGCCCACTCTCCAATAATAAGGGCATTAATAAGCTCGGTGGCGGTCTGTCGGCAGAAGCGCTGACAGAAAAAGACAAAGCCGATATTATTACCGCCGCTAAAATCGGGGTGGACTTCCTGGCTGTTTCGTTCCCACGGACTGGTGAAGATTTGCATTATGCCCGCCGTTTGGCGCGTGATGCTGGCTGTAATGCACAAATCGTGGCAAAAGTTGAGCGTGCTGAAGCGGTTGCAACCGATGAAGCTATGGATGATATCATCCTGGCCTCTGATGTAGTGATGGTTGCCCGTGGTGATTTGGGGGTAGAAATTGGTGACCCAGAGCTGGTGGGAATTCAGAAGAAACTGATCCGCCGTGCTCGTCAGCTTAACCGTGCGGTTATCACCGCGACTCAAATGATGGAGTCAATGATAACCAACCCGATGCCAACCCGTGCGGAAGTGATGGACGTTGCTAACGCCGTGCTAGATGGTACTGACGCTGTTATGTTGTCAGCAGAAACCGCTGCCGGTCAGTATCCAGCAGAAACTGTTGCTGCTATGGCACGAGTTTGTCTGGGTGCGGAGAAGATCCCAAGTATCAATGTGTCTAAACACCGCCTTGATGTGCAATTCGACAATGTCGAAGAAGCTATCGCGATGTCGACCATGTATGCAGCAAACCACCTGAAAGGTATCACGGCCATTATCGCCATGACCGAATCTGGCCGTACGGCACTGATGATGTCCCGTATCAGCTCCGGTTTGCCTATCTTTGCGATGTCGCGTCATGACCATACTTTAAATCTGACGGCAATCTACCGTGGTGTCACGCCAGTTTATTGTGATACCCATACTGATGGTGTTCTGGCGGCCAGTGAAGCTGTCAGCCGACTGAAAGATAAAGGTTTCCTAGTCTCAGGTGATCTGGTTATTGTAACGCAGGGCGATGTGATGGGGACTATTGGTACGACCAATACCAGCCGCATCCTACGTGTTGAGTAGTTTGCTGTAGCCAATAAATGCAAAAGCCCGCGACTAAAATGTGCGGGCTTTTTTATGTTTAATCACGATAGCGACTGTTAAATATCCTTACGAACATAAGGCTCTATCTCACCCTCTTTACGGGTTTTCAACAACTTAAGAATCCAGGTATATTGCTCCGGGTTGGGTTTTACCAACAACTCAACTTCTTCATTCATACGGCGGGCAATATAGGCGTCATCAGCATCAGCCAAATCATCCATCGGTGGACGAATATAGATATCAAGGCGGTGTTCGCGATAATTATAGACTGGGAACATCGGTACGATTGCCGCACGACATACTTTCATCAAACGCCCTACTGCTGGCAAGGTCGCCTTATAGGTGGCAAAGAAATCAACAAATTCACTTTGCTCAGGGCCATAATCTTCATCCGGCAAATAGTAGCCCCAGAACCCCTGGCGCACTGAACTGATAAATGGCTTGATGCCACTTTCACGCGCATGAATTCGCCCACCAAACCGCAAACGGGCACTATTCCATAAATAATCAACTAGCGGATTGCGCTGATGATGGAACATACCGGCAACTGGTTTGCCCTGTTCTGCGAGCAGCATTGCCGGTATATCGATCGACCAGGCATGTGGCACCAACAAAATGACATTACGCTGCTGCTGCTGCAACTCGTCAAGAATCTCCAAACCGTGCCAATGAACCCGAGAGAGTACTTTCTTCGGTTCACGAAAGCACAGTTCTGCCATCATCATCAACGGTTGCGCCGCAGTGGCAAACATCTGGTCAATGATATGTTCGCGCTCAGCTTCCGGCAGCTCTGGCATACAATAAAGAAGATTAATCCGCGCGCGACGACGGGCGCTCTTGGCAAACTTGCCCGCCAGACGGCCAATCCCTGCTAACAAAGGATCGCGGAATTTCGGTGGCACATAAGCCATCGCGGCCATAGAACCGGCCCCCAACCATACCCCCCAAAACCGTGGGTGGAGGAAAGATTTCTTAAATACCGGAATAAAGCCAGCGGCGTCATGTTTATCTTTATGCATGGGGGAACTCTTGGAATTCTGTGGGCTAATAATAGTATACCCTTCATCCTTGAAGCCGCAGGGTTGCTAGCTACTCCCACTCACCCGAATCACTTAACCTAAGTTCATTGGGATTCGTAGGTTTGCTGCCCCCTGCAACTCCACTGTCTGGGTATAACACTCCGGTAGATAGTGGTTACTGGATAGCGGTTAATCCAGTTGTAACTGCGGAATGACCTGCTTGGCGATAGCCAGATATTCACTGCGGTCTTTACCACTCAAGCCTTCTGAGCGCGGTAATTTAGCGGTTAATGGATTAACGGCTTGCTGATTCATCCAGAATTCATAGTGCAAATGAGGACCAGTAGAGCGGCCAGTATTACCTGACAATGCGATACGATCACCACGTTTTACTTTTTGACCTGGCTTGACCAACAACTTTTTCAGATGCATATAACGGGTGGTGTATTGGCGACCATGCCGGATAGCAACATAGTTACCCGCCGCCCCACTGCGTTTTGCGATCACGACTTCACCATCACCGACGGCGAGCACTGGCGTCCCGACAGGCATAGAGAAATCCACACCTTTATGCGGGGCAATACGCCCGGTTACCGGGTTTAGGCGGCGTGGGTTAAAGTTTGACGACACCCGGAATTGCTTCATGGTAGGGAAACGCATGAAACCACGGGCCAGGCCAGAACCAAGCCGGTCATAAAATTTACCGTCATCGGCACGGATAGCGTAGTAATCCTTACCACCGGAACGCATACGCACCCCGACCAGTTGGCTTTGCTCACTGCGGCCATCAAGAATTTCACGTGACATCAAAACCGAGAATTGATCACCTTTACGCAGTTTGGCGAAGTCAAGCTGCCACTGTAATGCTTTAGTGACCGCGCGAATCTCGGAAGCCGTCAAGCCTGCCTTCCTGGCGCTGGTGACAAAGCTGCCATCAAGGCGACCCGTCAGAACCTTGTTGCTCCACTCACCTTTTTGTAGCTCTTTGGTCTCTTTGAAATTATTGCCAACACGGTCATAAGTCCGCGTTTCACGACGAGAAACTTCCCAAGTCAAGCTCTGTAAATCACCGGTATCATTGACGGTCCAAGAGATTTGCTGCCCGATCTTCAGATTACGCAGATCACGGTTTTGCGTCGCCAATAGCGACACATCAGAGATATCAATGCCGTACTGGGTAAGAATGCTGCTCAGGGTATCCCCAGTTGAAACCACATACTCATGAACACCGGTTTCACTAACATCTTTGGCATCTAGCTCATCTTGTGGAATTTCATCATCAGGCGTGGGCTGATCGATGGGTTCGCTGGCTTCAGGTAATAAAATGCGGGTTTGGCTGGTATCTAATACCACGCTCTTAGCGACAGGTTCATGCTCGGGGTGATAAACAAAAGGCCGCCAAACAGCTACGGCCAGTGTCATTACAGTCAACGACCCCAGCATAATACGGTGGGGTCGAGGGAGATTGTTATACGCCAAGGTGATAGTTCGGACTATCTGCTGCACTTATGAGTATCCTTTTAATCTTACTTCAGGCAGCTCACGTATTGGTTCGACAACTGAGACAAAAAGTTCACATAGCTGTCCTTGCCTAATACGATACCGCTGCCCAAGGGATCCAAGGTGCCTGAACGCACATTTGTTCCTTTAGCAACGGCATTAATGACGGCCGGCCTGAAT
The DNA here is from genome assembly GCF_052217145.1 of Yersinia sp. 2541 StPb PI. Taxonomy (NCBI): domain Bacteria; kingdom Pseudomonadati; phylum Pseudomonadota; class Gammaproteobacteria; order Enterobacterales; family Yersiniaceae; genus Yersinia; species Yersinia sp. 2541 StPb PI. The sequence goes on from NZ_JAZGQB010000001.1 coordinate 2,468,055, forward strand.
TGTGGCTCAGCAAAAACGCATACCGCTTTATGCTCAACCAACTGTGTTCGAATTTGATGTAAACGCTGCGCACCAGGCTGTATTTCGGGATTGACTGTAAAATACCCTAACGGGCTCAAGCCAAAGTGTTTTTCAAAGTAGCCATAGGCATCATGAAAGACGAAATATCCCTTACCTTGGGCAGGCTTCAACATAGTAGCAATATTTTTTTCGTTTTGCGCTAGTTGATCCTCGAATCGGCGCAGGTTTGCATCTAATTTGTCCTTATTTTGTGGCATAAGTTCCAATAATCTGTCGTGAATAGCGATTGCAGATTGTTTCGCAATCGTTGGCGACAACCAAATATGCATGTTGTTCTCGCCATGATGGTGCTCGTCACTGTGATTATCTTCAGCATGATCATGGTCATGCCCTGCGGTTTCACCTTCATGTTCATCATGTTCGTCACCTTTGATCAATAAAGGTGTAACTGAAGGTAACTCAGCCAGTGCAATCTTTTTATTATCAGCAACTTGTGTCAATGGTTTTGTTAAAAATGCTTCCATTTCTGGTCCGACCCAAATAACCAGCTCGGCACTGCGTAACCGCTGGACATCCGACGGACGAAGCGCATAATCGTGTGGCGATGCACCATCGGGCAATAATACTTCCGTTGGTAACACCCCATCGGCAATGGCAGAGGCAATAAAACCTAATGGCCGTACTGATGTAACGACCGCCGCTGAGGCAATATTAAATGGGTTGGCAATTAAAATTGCGCTGGCTAGCATTGCCCGCTTTAGCCATTTTTTTTTATGTAACATAATACGAATTCTCGACGTTTTGTTGGGTAAAGCGTAATATTATAACATTCACTCGGTTCTGCAAACGTAATCATAATGTCCACATTGGTAACTCTACATAATATATCCGTCACTTTTGGTAGCCGGCGGGTACTGAACGATATCTCCCTTTCACTGCGACCGGGAAGAATTCTCACCCTGCTTGGGCCAAATGGTGCCGGTAAATCGACGCTGGTTCGCGTGGTTCTGGGGCTGATTCCTCCCACCAGCGGCACGCTTGTCCGTCAGCCGGGCTTACGCATCGGTTATGTTCCGCAAAAACTTCATTTGGATGCCACATTACCGCTCACTGTAAGCCGTTTTATGCGTTTGAAACCGGGTGTCAAAAAGGCGGATATCCTGCCGGCACTCAAGCGTGTGCATGCAGCACATTTATTAGACCAACCCATGCAAAGACTGTCTGGCGGTGAGAACCAACGCGTGCTGTTAGCCCGTGCATTACTGAACAAACCGCAGTTACTGGTACTGGATGAGCCAACGCAAGGTGTTGATGTTAATGGGCAATTAGCGCTATACGACTTAATCGAGCAACTGCGTAAAGAGTTAGGCTGTGCTGTTATGATGGTTTCCCATGACTTGCATTTAGTGATGGCCAAAACTGATGAAGTATTATGCCTTAACCAACATATCTGCTGTTCTGGTGCACCAGAGGTTGTTTCCACTCATCCTGAATTTATTGCCATGTTTGGCAATCGTGGCGCTGAGCAGCTAGCGGTTTATCGCCACCACCATAATCATCGACACGATTTGCACGGAAAGATTATTTTGAAGAACAGCGGGAGTCGTGAGGCATGATTGAATTATTGCTACCTGGCTGGTTAGCAGGAGTATTATTGGCAACAGCGGCCGGCCCGCTGGGGTCGTTCGTCGTTTGGCGTCGAATGTCCTATTTTGGTGATACTCTGGCCCATGCCTCCTTACTGGGTGTTGCTTTTGGTTTACTGCTAAATGTGAATCCGTTTTATGCCGTGATTGTAATGACCATGGTATTAGCCGTGATTTTGGTGTGGTTAGAACGCCGCCCACAGTTAGCAGTCGATACGCTACTGGGGATCATGGCTCACAGCGCATTATCACTGGGCCTGGTGGTCGTGAGTCTGATGCATAATGTCCGGGTCGATTTAATGGCCTATCTGTTTGGTGATCTGCTTTCCGTAACACTGAGTGATATCTGGTTGATTGCCGTAGGTGTTATTGTGGTGTTAGCGGTGCTGTGTTGGCAATGGCGGGCACTGCTGTCAATGACGGTTAGCCCGGAGCTGGCTCATGTTGATGGGGTCAACCTAGAACGGGTACGGATGTTGCTAATGCTGGTCACCGCACTGACTATCGGGCTGTCGATGAAGTTTGTTGGCGCGCTGATTATCACCTCACTGCTAATCATTCCTGCTGCGGCAGCTCGTCGTTTTGCCCGAACCCCCGAACAGATGGCTGGAATTGCCATCGGTATCGGTATTGTTGCCGTGACCGGTGGTCTGACATTCTCTGCTTTCTATGACACCCCCGCTGGGCCTTCAGTGGTACTTTGTGCGGCGGTCATGTTTGTACTCAGCCTGTCACAAAAGGCGCGTGGATAATTGCTCTATTAAAGGGGGGTTTAGAGTAATAAACCCCCTATCCACCCTTACCATTAATGTTCTCAAACCATTAACTCCTGCCACTAATAGCAATAACCTCGTTCACGATTAGCGTCTATTGCTAAATATTCCAACAATCATCAATTCTGTATTTTATATTTTAATTAGTGTGATCAACCACAAATACAATAAAATTGCAGTGTAATACTCTGCCTATCACTCAAATCAATGAGCAATATAATGGTTATGCAGATACCTCTTTCATTTCTGCATGGGCTTGTATGCTCCCAATTTACGCAGAATGATTATTCCGCAGAGGCGGTTCTCATGGATAGATCCACACCCACTGGTTTACTTCAGCAACCCAAACCATTCTTCATGATTTTCTTTGTCGAACTATGGGAGAGGTTCGGTTATTACGGTGTTCAAGGTATTCTTGCTGTTTTCTTCGTAAAGCAGTTAGGGTTTTCACAGGAACAAGCGTTTGTCACTTTTGGGGCTTTTGCCGCTTTGGTTTATGGCCTGATTTCGATTGGTGGATATGTCGGCGACCATTTATTAGGCACTAAACGCACCATGGTATTAGGCGCTATCGTGCTGGCTCTCGGATACTTTGCTACCGGTTTATCACTATATAACCCAAATCTAATCTTCTTTGCTTTGGGGACCATTGCTGTCGGTAATGGTTTGTTTAAAGCTAATCCGGCTAGCCTATTGTCAAAATGCTATCTCCCCAAAGATCCACGCCTTGATGGGGCCTTCACCTTGTTTTACATGTCGATCAATATCGGCTCCCTAATTTCACTGTCATTGGCTCCGGTTATTGCCGAACGCTTCGGTTATACCGTGACCTATTATTTGTGCGGTATTGGTTTGATTTTTGCTTTGTTGGTCTATTTCTGCTGCCGCCATATGGTGAGTCATATCGGTTCCGAGCCTGATGCTAAACCGTTAAATTGGCGAAACTTGCTACTGGTACTGGCTGGTAGTGCGGTGATGATATGTCTCTGTGCTTGGTTAATGAACCATGTGGTGATTGCCAATCTGGTGCTGATCGTCTTATCGTTGATTGTGGTATTTATCTTTTTCAAAGAAGCATTTAAGCAGGATAAATTAGGCCGCAATAAAATGTATGTCGCTTTTATTCTGATGATTGAAGCTATCGTCTTCTACGTGCTGTATGCACAGATGCCGACGTCACTCAACTTCTTCGCCATCAATAATGTTCATCATGAAATTCTTGGTTTCACTATCAATCCGGTGAGTTTCCAGGCACTAAATCCATTCTGGGTAGTGGTGGCCAGCCCGATTTTAGCCTCAATTTATACCCGCCTGGGCAGTAAAAACCGTGACTTATCGATGCCGGCCAAATTTACTTTAGGTATGTTTTTATGTTCACTGGGTTTTCTGACAGCGGCCGCCGCGGGGATGTGGTTTGCTGATGCACAAGGTCTGACATCACCTTGGTTTATCGTTCTGGTTTACTTATTCCAGAGCCTGGGGGAATTGATGATCAGTGCTTTAGGTTTAGCGATGGTGGCGGCACTGGTACCGCAATATCTGATGGGCTTTATTCTGGGGATGTGGTTCCTGACGCAAGCCGCATCGTTCCTGATTGGCGGTTATGTTGCCACCTTTACCGCGACACCAGAAGGGATAACAGACCCACTCGAAACACTGCCTATCTATACCGATGTTTTTGGCAAAATTGGCATCGCCACACTGGCCATTGCACTGGTTATGGCGCTACTCATTCCATGGCTTAATCGAATGATTAACATACCTGTCGGCGAACAAGCAACCGCCTGACTATCACTCCATCAGGGCTGGCATTGGCTCAGCCCTGCATCAAAAAATTTACTCTTCGCGGGTAATCCCAAAATGTTTGTAAGCATGATTGGTGGCAATTCGCCCACGTGGTGTGCGTTGAATAAAACCTTGTTGGATCAAATAGGGTTCCAGTACGTCTTCAATCGTTTCCCGCTCTTCGCCAATCGCGGCGGCCAAGTTATCCAGCCCTACCGGACCGCCCATAAACTTGTCAATCACGGCGAGCAACAGCTTACGGTCCATAAAGTCAAACCCTTCGGCATCGACATTAAGCATATCTAGCGCTTTCATCGCCACATCGCCGTTAATCGCGCCATCGGCTCTGACCTCAGCAAAATCTCGCACCCGGCGCAGCAGACGGTTAGTGATACGTGGCGTCCCTCTTGAACGACGCGCCAGTTGATGAGCCCCTTCTGGCGTCAGTTCCAACCCCATACACTTGGCACTGCGCGCGACAATATGTTCTAAATCTGCCACCTGATAAAATTCCAGGCGTTGCACAATACCAAACCTGTCACGCAGTGGAGAGGTCAATGAACCGGCGCGAGTGGTGGCACCAATCAGGGTAAATGGCGGCAGATCAAGTTTGATTGAACGGGCGGCGGGGCCTTCACCAATCATGATATCCAATTGATAATCTTCCATTGCCGGATAGAGGATCTCCTCTACAACCGGCGATAATCGATGGATTTCATCAATAAACAGGACATCGTGTGGTTCAAGATTGGTCAGCATCGCCGCTAAGTCACCGGCCTTTTCCAAGACCGGGCCGGAGGTAGTTCGCAGGTTCACCCCCATCTCATTAGCAACAATATTTGCCAATGTGGTTTTACCCAGCCCTGGCGGGCCGAAAATCAGGACATGATCAAGCGCGTCGCCACGCTGTTTTGCCGCCTGAATGAAGATTTCCATTTGCTCGCGGACGTGGGGCTGCCCGACATATTCTGCCAATAGCTTTGGTCGGATAGCCCGATCAATGCTCTCTTCATCACTGATAATACCTGCCGATATCAGGCGGTCTGCTTCAATCATCCTGTATGACTCACTCTATAATGCGGAACGCAGAGCGTCGCGGATCAGGGTTTCACAGTCAGCACCCGGTTTAGCAATTTTGCTCACCAAACGGCTGGCTTCCTGTGGTTTATAGCCCAAAGCAACCAGTGCCGAAGCAGCTTCCGCCTCAATATCGGCATCCGATGTTTGCGATGAACTGGCGGGCAACTGAATATCGCCGGTATTATTGAACAGATCGCCATTCAGACCTTTAAAGCGGTCTTTCATTTCCACCACCAGCCGTTCGGCCGTCTTCTTGCCGACACCGGGTAATTTAACCAAAGTGGTAATGTCTTCCCGTTCAACCGCGGCCACAAATTGCTGCGCAGACATGCCGGAGAGAATGGCCAGCGCCAGTTTAGGACCAACACCGTTAACTTTAATCAGTTCGCGAAACAGCGCCCGCTCCTGCTTATCATTAAAGCCATACAAAAGCTGAGCATCTTCACGCACGATAAATTGGGTAAAGATAATGGCTTCCTGCCCCAAGTCCGGCAGCTCATAAAAGCAGGTCATTGGTAATTGGACTTCATAGCCAACACCGTTTGTTTCCAACAGCACCAACGGTGGCTGTTTTTCCAGAATGATACCTCTGAGGCGCCCTATCACGTTGACTCTCTCCTCGTTTACCCGCGGTCGGGTATAAACATAATGGCTGTTTATAGCATAAAAAAGGCTGGATGGATATCCAGCCAACAATAACTGTTAACCTGTTCGCGTCTGGTAATGGGTTAGCGAATTCTGCCACGCGCCAATGTCATTTGGTCATTCCCCAATCGCAAGGTATTTTGACTAAGATGGCAATGGGTTATCGCAATAGCTAATGCATCAGCCGCATCGGCCTGGGGATTCGCTGGCAGTTTTAACAGTGAACGCACCATATGTTGAACCTGACTTTTTTCTGCCGCCCCGGTTCCCACCACAGTTTGCTTTACCTGGCGGGCTGCATATTCAGAAACCGGTAAATTCAGGTTTACCGCAGCAACAATTGCAGCGCCGCGTGCTTGCCCCAGCTTTAATGCCGAATCCGGGTTTTTCGCCATAAACACTTGTTCAATAGCAAAAAAATCAGGTTGGAACTGAGTGATAATTTCAGTCACACCAGCATAAATTAGCTTCAGACGAGTAGGCATATCGTCAACAACAGTGCGGATACAACCGCTGCCCAGATAAGTGAGCTGACGGCCTTGCTGGCGAATAACGCCATAACCGGTGACACGAGAACCGGGATCGATGCCTAATACGATCGCCATACCAGTTTTTTACCTTATTCGCTGCATTGCTTCTCATTAATATTATGTTGAGTAACATTAATGAGCAAAGGCACCGTACCTGTGCAATACCGGGGGTGCCTCTAAAAACACTGGCCACAGAATGCGGCCAGTGAGAATCACATAACTCATTGAACAACCGGATGAGATGACGCTGTTTTACAATGTTGCCGCCACTTCATCAGAGATTTCACCGTTATGGTAAACCTCTTGCACATCATCAGAATCTTCCAGCATATCGATCAAACGCAGCAGTTTTGGTGCGGTTTCTGCATCCAAATCCGCTTTGGTTGATGGAATCAACGCAACTTCAGCACCTTCAGCCACCAGACCCGCTGCATCCAAAGCATCTTTCACCGCGCCTAATGACTCCCAAGCAGTGAACACGTCAATAGCACCGTCATCATATACCACGATATCATCGGCACCCGCTTCCAATGCCGCATCCATCACGGTATCTTCAGCCAGACCTGGTGCGTAAGAGATGACGCCTTTTTTGGTAAACAGATAGGAAACAGAACCATCGGTTCCCAAATTACCGCCGGTCTTAGTGAATGCATGGCGGACTTCAGATACGGTACGGTTACGGTTATCACTCAGACATTCAACCATCACGGCAGTGCCGCCAGGTCCGTAGCCTTCGTAAATAATGGTTTCCATATTGTTATCTTCGTCACCACCAACACCACGGGCAATTGCGCGGTTCAGGGTGTCACGCGTCATATTATTCGATAACGCTTTATCGATGGCCGCACGTAAACGTGGGTTTGCACCGGGATCACCACCACCCAGACGTGCCGCAGTCACCAGCTCACGGATAATTTTAGTGAAAATCTTACCGCGCTTAGCATCCTGTGCCGCTTTGCGGTGTTTTGTGTTGGCCCATTTACTATGACCTGCCATAAATAAGTATCTCCAAAAATACTAGCTTGAATAAAGAACATACTCTTCAATCGCTTGCTGATTACTCCAGGATTTAGTTAATGCTGCGGCATCTGCAGCATCTAACCACTGGTAGGCAAGATGTTCGGTGATAACCACATCCCGCTCTTCGGGTAACGCCAGACAGAACCAATGTTCTTTATTCCGCGTAACACCCGGCGCATAGCGACGGCGCAAATGCACAAAGAGTTCAAATTCCACACAACGCAGGCAGTCGAGTAGATCAAGGTTTTCACCCAGTATATCAATGCCGACTTCTTCCTTTACTTCGCGCTGTGCGGTTTGCCGCGGCGCTTCCCCCTCTTCCAGACTGCCGGTCACCGACTGCCAAAAATCAGGATCATCACGCCGTTGCAACATCAACACCCGACCACTGGATCTGGCGTAGATCACCGCCAGTATTGATTCTGGGCGCTTATACCCGTCATCTTTCAAACTGCAAGTGTGTTGGCTTCGCTCGTTACTCGGCCCGTCCATGGGCCTCGCCTCATTGAGGCCGCTGCTAGCAGCGTTCAAATCTGCTCCCTGCTGATTTGTCATCCGAATCACTTACCGGTGTAAGCTCACCGGGATTCTCTTGCTTGCCGCCTTCCTGCATCTTGAAATCTATTGGGTATATATAATTCATTACTTCTTCTCTTCTTCCGCTACGTCTGTTGCCCCTTTCTTCGCCACTACGCTGATTGACAGCTCTTGCAGAGAAGCAGGATTAGCAAAGCTTGGCGCATCGGTCATCAGACAAGCCGCAGCAGTGGTTTTCGGGAAAGCAATGACATCACGAATGTTATCAGTACCGGTCAGCAGCATCACCAGACGATCCAGACCGAAAGCCAGACCTGCGTGTGGTGGTGTGCCATATTTCAATGCGTCCAGCAGGAAGCCAAATTTCTCACGCTGCTCGTGTTCATTGATACCCAGAATACCAAACACCTGTTGCTGCATTTCGGTACGGTGAATACGCACGGAACCGCCACCTACTTCATAACCGTTAATCACCATATCGTACGCATTGGCGATAGCCGTAGTCGGTGCCGCAGCCAATTGCTCTGGGCTCATCTCTTTTGGTGCAGTAAACGGATGATGCATCGCCGTTAGGCCGCCTTCGCTATCATCTTCAAACATCGGGAAGTCAACCACCCACAGCGGCGCCCATGTTCCCAGTTTGGTCAGTTCCAGATCACGACCTACTTTCAGACGCAATGCACCCATCGCGTCAGTGACGATTTTGTTGCTATCGGCACCAAAGAACAGGATATCGCCGCTTTCAGCCTGAGTGCGAGCCAGAATGGCTTCCAGCACCTCTGCAGTGAGGAATTTCGCAATGGGGCTTTGTACACCCTCAACGCCGGCTGCACGGTCATTGACTTTCAACCATGCCAAGCCTTTCGCGCCATAGATGTTGACAAACTGGCCGTACTCATCAATTTGCTTACGGGTAACCTGTGCGCCACCGGGAACACGCAGTGCAGCGACACGACCTTTGACATCATTTGCCGGGCCAGAGAAGACTTTAAACTCAACCTCTTTAACCAGATCCGCAACATCCACCAATTCCATTGGGTTACGCAGGTCTGGTTTATCAGAACCGAAACGACGCATAGCTTCAGCAAAAGTCATCACCGGGAAATCACCCAGCTCGACACCGTTGGTTTCCTGCCACAATTCACGCACCAGTCTCTCCATCACTTCGCGCACTTGATCGGCGGTCATGAAAGAGGTTTCAACATCGATTTGGGTGAATTCAGGCTGGCGGTCAGCACGCAAATCTTCATCACGGAAGCATTTTACGATCTGATAATAACGGTCAAAGCCAGACATCATCAGCAACTGTTTAAACAGTTGTGGTGATTGTGGCAATGCATAGAACTTGCCTTTGTGTACCCGGCTTGGCACCAGATAGTCACGCGCACCTTCTGGCGTTGCCTTGGTCAGCATTGGGGTTTCAATATCGAGGAAACCATGGCTGTCCATAAAGCGACGGACAAAGCTGGTGATTTTTGCACGGGTTTTCAGGCGGTCGGCCATTTCCGGGCGACGCAAATCCAAATAGCGATACTTCAGACGCTGTTCTTCAGTGTTGGTCTGATTAGAGTCCAGTGGCAACGGCTCAGAACGGTTGATGATATTCAGCGCATTGGCAAAGATTTCCACTTCCCCCGTCGACATATCTTTATTGATTTGGCTATCTGGGCGCGCACGCACGGTGCCGGTAATCTGGATACAGAACTCATTACGCAACTCTGAAGCCTGTTCAAAAGCGGCTTTATGGTCTGGATCGAAAAATACCTGAACGATGCCTTCGCGATCACGCATATCAATAAAAATCAGACCACCGAGGTCACGACGACGGTTAACCCAACCACAAAGTGTAACGCTTTGGCCCACATGGGACAGATTCAACTGCCCGCAATACTCAGTACGCATACAATATCCTTTTACTCAGCCGATGCCACACGCGTTATGCACTGTCCGTGCGACTGTTTTCTTAGGTGTTTTGGATTAAAGAGTCTTGAAAAATGGGGGCCATTATAAAGGAATTTCATGGTATAGATAAGAGCGAACGCACAGCTCAGGCATGACAAAATCCCTTTCAGCGATGTTTTAACACATCATTTAACAAATTTATCCCCTCACAAGGACCGCCCGATAACATATGCTAGCAACAACGGGTCAGCAGGTGGAACCGCTCATCCAGACTTTCGCATAATGATATTGAGGCGTAACAGAATGAAACTTGATGCAAAAACCACCGCACTGGTACTGATTGACCTACAACAAGGGATCTTACCTTTTGCCAAAGGCCCCTATACGGCTGAACAGGTCATCGCCACCAACGCACAATTGGCAAAGCAGTTTCGCCTGCTGGGTGCTCCGGTGGTTTTAGTGCGAGTGGGTTGGTCTGACTCCTTCGCCGAGGCACTAAAACAGCCCGTAGATCAGCCAAGCCCTGCCCCCGAGGGTGGGTTGCCAGACTCATGGTGGACGTTCCCAGAACAACTCGCGGTGGCTGATCAAGATATCAAAATTACTAAACACCAGTGGGGCGCATTTTACGGCACAGATTTGGATTTACAATTACGCCGACGCGGCATAAAGACCATCGTATTGGCGGGGATTGCCACCAATATCGGTGTGGAATCAACAGCTCGTGCCGCTTGGGAGCACGGTTATGAGTTGGTGATTGCCGAAGATGGTTGCAGTACGGCGAGCAGCGAGATGCAGCAGTTCGCATTTACCCATATTTTCCCGCGGATATCCCGCGTGCGCAGCAGTAGCGAAATTCTTGCGGCCCTTAACGCGTAACGCTATAACGTCAGCGCAGCTAACAACGCTGTAGCGCCAAGTGATAAAAGTTTACCCAAATTAATTGGTGTTACAGCTAGGCAGCAAATGAATGACAAATCGGTCGGGAATCGATTTGAACAGCATTTATGCTAGCCCGCAGGGTGAGCCTCAGTATGAGGCTCATTAATCCCGATGAGCTGACATTAGTCAGTGATTCGGGTGAATGAGTGCAGCTAACAACGCTGTAGTGCCAAGTGATAAAAGTTTACCCAAATTAATTGGTGTTACAGCTAGGCAGCAAATGAATGACAAATCGGTCGGGAATCGATTTGAACAGCATTTATGCTAGCCCGCAGGGTGAGCCTCAGTATGAGGCTCATTAATCCCGATGAGCTGACATTAGTCAGTGATTCGGGTGAATGAGTGCAGCTAACAACGCTGTAGTGCCAAGTGATAAAAGTTTACCCAAATTAATTGGTGTTACAGCTAGGCAGCAAATGAATGACAAATCGGTCGGGAATCGATTTGAACAGCATTTATGCTAGCCCGCAGGGTGAGCCTCAGTATGAGGCTCATTAATCCCGATGAGCTGACATTAGTCAGTGATTCGGGTGAATGAGTGCAGCTAACAACGCTGTAGCGCCAAGTAAGAAGGGTAAAATATGTATATCGGACTGCCGCAATGGCAACATCCAACCTGGAACCGGCTGGGTATCAAGGATTTAGCTGACTATAGCCGCTACTTTAATTGTGTTGAAGGGAATACCACGTTTTATGCATTGCCACGGCTGGAAATAGTACAGCGCTGGCGTGATATGACGCCGGACAGTTTCCGCTTTTGCTTTAAATTCCCCTCGACGATTAGCCATCAGGCGGCTTTGCGCGAATGTGAGCAAGATCTACAGGCTTTTTATCACTGTTTGGCTCCACTGCATGAACGCATTGGCCAGTTGTGGTTACAGTTGCCCGCAGCATTTGGGCCTAATGCGTTGAACCATTTGTGGCAATTTCTCGATAAATTGCCCGCAGGCTTCAATTATGGGGTCGAAGTGCGTCATCCTGAGTTTTTTGCCAAAGGTGCTGCTGAGTTGGCGCTCAATCAAGGTTTGCACCAACGGTCAATCAATCGGGTAATATTAGATAGCCGCGCTATTCATGCCGCCAAACCGGCAACTGCGGCCGTACGGGATGCACAAAGCAAGAAACCCCGCCTCCCTGTTCATGCCGTCGTCACTGGCAGTCACCCCTTGGTGCGATTTATTGGTGGCGACCAAATAGATGATAATTTGGCTCTATTTTCGCCATGGTTACAAAGGCTGCCACAGTGGGAACAGCAATATCAGCCTTATTTATTCATTCACACACCAGATAACAGTGACTCGCCGCAGCAAGCACAAAAGCTATGGCAACAGTTGGCAGCACGCATACCGACGCTAGCAACCGCACCTGACTGGCCTGAACAAGTGACGTTGTTTTAAGCTCATCTTTCCAAACACTAAACTGAACCTCAAGAAATGACAATCCATCGATTTTTCTAGCGACAGTGACCCAACAGGCGGTTATCATTATTCCGCCAGTCTATGGTTGGGCAATGGAGTTGAAAATGGTTAGCTCGCTTTATGTCGTGTTGGGCGCACTGTTATTGATAAAGCTTTCATTTGATGTGGTTAAATTGAGAAACCAGTACCGGGTAGCTTATGGCGACGGCGGTTTTTATGAATTACAAACCGCTATCCGGGTACATGGGAACGCCGTAGAATATATCCCTATTGCTGTCATTTTGCTCATTATGATGGAGATGAACGGTGCTGAAACGTGGATGATCCATATCTGTGGATTAATGCTGATAGTTGGCCGCCTGCTACATTATTATGGTTTACGCCATCGCGAAATTCGCTGGCGTCGCTCCGGGATGAGTGCCACCTATGTTTCTTTGGTATTAATGGTTATAGCTAATATTTACTACTTGCCTTGGGATCAGATTTTCAGTCTGACCTGATAGGCATATCGCTTGTTCCGTTGCGAGGTCCCCATCGCCGGAGTTCTATTAGTTTGGGCGGCTGACTACCGCCTTCACGCTCATCTGTGTCTATCAGCCCTCTTCTCACGCATTATCACGCTATTGCGTTTGGTTTTCTGTTATAATATGCGCCTTAAATTTCTTGTTAATGCCAATGACAGTCATGCCAAATCGCGACACTCAATCTCAAAACGACGCACAACGCCATCCGGCTGGGGCTATCGAGCCACTGCGTGACAGCCTATTTGCTGCCCCTATTGCCAAGTTAGGTGACTGGACCTTCGACGAAAAAGTTGCTGAAGTGTTCCCCGATATGATCCAGCGATCGGTCCCTGGTTATTCCAATATTATTTCGATGATAGGCATGTTGGCGGAACGTTTTGTGCAGCCTCACAGCCAGATTTATGATCTCGGCTGCTCGCTGGGTGCGGCCACCCTGTCAATGCGCCGTAATATTAAGGCTGAAGGTTGCAAAATTATTGCCGTGGATAACTCGCCGGCAATGGTCGAACGTTGTCGCCGCCATCTTGATGCTTTTCGGGCGGAAACGCCGGTGGAGGTTGTCGAGTCCGATATTCTAGATATTCGGCTGGAAAATGCCTCCATGGTGGTGCTTAACTTCACCCTACAATTCCTTGAACCGGCAGATCGCCAGCGGCTACTTAACCAAGTGTACCAAGGGTTACGCCCGGGAGGTGCTCTGGTGTTATCCGAAAAATTCAATTTTGAAGATAACGATATTGGCGAATTACTGTTCAATATGCACCTCGATTTTAAGCGCGCTAATGGCTATAGCGAACTGGAAATCAGTCAGAAACGCAGCATGCTGGAGAACGTCATGTTAACCGACTCGGTTGAAACCCATAAACAACGCTTGCATCAGGCGGGTTTTGAACACGCAGAAGTCTGGTTTCAATGCTTTAACTTTGGTTCTCTGATCGCCCTGAAAGCAGGAGAGGCGCAATGATTGAATTTGGCGATTTTTACCGGCTGATTGCCAAAGGCCCGTTAAGCCCATGGTTAGATACCCTGCCCGCTCAGCTCAGTGCCTGGCAGCGTGAGTCGTTACACGGCAAGTTTAAAACCTGGTTTAATGCGGTAGAGCATTTGCCGTTACTTACACCGACCACCTTGGATTTGCGTGACGGTGTACGGGCCGAAATGTCCCCCCCGATCTCTGCCGGTCAGCGGGAAGGGATGGAGAATATGTTGCGTGCGCTGATGCCGTGGCGCAAAGGCCCATTCTCGCTATATGGGCTGGATATTGATACTGAATGGCGTTCTGACTGGAAATGGCAACGGGTGTTACCGCATATTAGCCCACTGGCTGGCCGTAGCATTTTGGATGTCGGTTGTGGTAGTGGATATCATTTGTGGCGCATGATTGGCGAAGGTGCCCATCTGGCCGTCGGTATCGACCCAATGCAGCTGTTTTTATGCCAATTTGAAGCTATTCGTAAACTGCTAGGGGGGGATCAGCGAGCGCATGTGTTGCCACTGGGTATCGAACAGCTGCCGGAACTTGCAGCCTTTGATACCGTATTCTCGATGGGGGTGCTGTATCATCGTCGCTCACCTTTGGACCACCTTTATCAGCTCAAAAATCAGTTGGTCAGCGACGGTGAACTGGTACTTGAAACCTTAGTCGTTGCAGGCGATAGCCAACAGGTGTTAGTCCCGGGTGACCGTTACGCTCAGATGCGCAACGTATATTTCATTCCATCGGCACCGGCATTGAAAGCCTGGTTGGAAAAGTGTGGGTTTGTCGATGTCAGGATCGCTGATATGGCGCTGACCACCACCGATGAACAACGCCGTACTGACTGGATGACCAGCGAATCGTTAGCCGAGTTTCTTGACCCACATGACCCGAGTAAAACGGTAGAAGGCTACCCTGCTCCCCTCCGAGCGGTATTAATCGCGCGTAAGCCATAATAAGGCAGCCCCGGCGTAATTGGCCGGGGCAGTGTACAACGGTTGGCAGCACGCTTGAAAGAGCTAGGCACTTTGTGAAAGAGGGCGGCCCATCACTAATAAACTCTTCATTGCCTCAACGACATCACCATCAACACAATAATGGGCAAACTCATCAACATCACTGTCAGCACACATAGTGACGCCCGCTTTGCGATATTTCATCGTCGATGGGACCGCCCGCCCGGCAGAGCTGTGCAGCTCACGGATACCGGCATCAATAAACTTTTGCATATTCGTCAAACGAACCCCAGCGCCCGCCATGATAACCGGCCCTTTATCCTGAGTTGCAGCAAGCAAATCTTTTAATAACGCCAACCCCAGCTCAGCATTTGGCTGCTGGCCCGAGGTTAAAATCCGCGCCACATTCAGGTCAGTTAATTGCTGTAAGGCAATCATTGGGTTCTGGCACATATCAAATGCCCGGTGGAAAGTGACCGCCAATGGGCCACTGATGGACATTATCTCCCGCATCCGTGGCATATCAATGTGGCCGTCGGTATCCAGTACACCAACCACTACGCCCGCAAATCCCATATCACGGATTCGCGCGATATCATTTTTGATGATTGCAAAATCATTATTGCTATAACAAAAATCGCCACCTCGAGGCCTTACGATAGGATGCACCGGAATAGTAACAGTTTCATTGGCTTGCATTAATGTACCAACGCTGGGTGTTAAGCCCCCTTCGGACTGACCGCAGCACAATTCAATCCGGTCGGCTCCTGCCTTTTCTGCTATCTGCGCGCAATCAACGCTATAGCAACAAATTTCCAATATAGTCATTCTCTCTCCCGTTTGACGAACGCCACTGCGACAGTATTTATACCCGCTTACTTACGGGCATATAAATAAGAACTAAATAATTTACCTGTTGAATAAATAGCGAAGATCGCTCTCAAGTAAAAACAGAAACTAATAAAACATACTTAAGCGTTTACTATGGCACTCATTTTAAATCTATGAGTAGATGTCAGTCACAGTGATAACCATAAGTGAAAGTCGCTATCAAAATAAATAACCCATTAACGTTAAATATTGCGCTCACTGGCTATAATTTGCCGCAAAGTATAGGGATGGAACTTAATGGTTATCTCACCATCACTCACCGCCAGTGTCGGGTTGGCTAAGCGCTCATGTTCCCCTTGTGGAGAACTGAATTTCTCGCTGATACCCTCCGGTAATGTGGCTGGCAATAAAGCACGAGCACGTGACCTCAAGGTATGTGGGTCCCCTGGCAAGACTAGCTCGATATGCTCCCATCCCTGATGGGGGTAATGCGTTTTCCCCGGATAGGGTAATTCCACGCAATCGATCAGCCATGGCCCGACCACCAGAGGTTGAGCTAAGTCGAACAGGTAAATCACCCGACCATTAATCAGTGTCTCGGACATCAAATCACCGCACTGCGCTAACCCACTGCGCCAACGTTGCGCGGTTTCGACTTGGTGGCAACGTAACGAAATATGATCAGCGCTAAATTGCATTAAATCCAAATTCAATCGCGTGGCGAAGCGAGCCAGTTTTTGCTCAAAGCATGGTAAGTCAGTAAATAAGTCCTGTAATTCGGCAATATCTTTCAGGCTACGCATCCGGCTCTCCTTTTGAATTGTTATTGCGGGCAGTAACGCGGCCATAATCTACCGTTATTACCGCTAATCAGCCATATTTAATCTAACCGTTTTGTTCTTTCGCATTCGCCATTGCTAATAAAATAACCGGTTAATCTATTTAGCCATGAGATTAGCGACAACCACTGGCCTGATGCTGACGCCGAGGGTCAAATATGGTATAAATCCTGCCATCTTGTGACTAACCCTCTGCCAGACGGCTCTGCCGCCCATCATTTTTGTGGTGAAAGGCTTTGGCCTTGTTTGAATTAACTGGCACAGAGATTTTCTTGTGCGTCATTAATCTGTCTTTTGTGCGTAATTAAGGTAACCCGGTGAATATTCAGGCTCTTCTCTCAGATAAAGTCAGCCAGGCGCTGATTGCAGCAGGTGCTCCAGCAGATAGCGAAGCTCAGGTTCGCCAATCTGCTAAAGCTCAATTTGGCGATTATCAAGCTAATGGTGTAATGGCCGTTGCCAAAAAACTTGGCATGCAACCAAGGCAACTGGCAGAAAAAGTCATCGAGCTGCTTGATCTTTCAGGCATTGCCAGCAAAGTTGAGATTGCCGGCCCCGGTTTTATCAATATTTTTCTGGACCGCCAATGGGTTGCAGAAAAAGTAGAACATGCGCTGACGGCACCGAAACTCGGTGTTGCACCGGTAGAACCGCAAACTATCGTGGTTGACTACTCGGCACCCAACGTGGCTAAACAGATGCATGTCGGCCACCTGCGTTCAACCATCATCGGCGATGCAGCGGTGCGCACTTTAGAGTTTCTGGGCCACAATGTTATTCGCGCTAACCACGTGGGTGACTGGGGAACCCAGTTCGGCATGTTGATTGCCTATTTGGAAAAGATGCAGAACGAAAATGCCAGTGATATGGGCTTATCGGATCTGGAGCTTTTCTATCAGCAAGCCAAGAAAACCTATGACGAAGATGAAGCGTTTGCCCAACGCGCCCGCGCTTATGTAGTGAAACTGCAAGGCGGTGACGAGTATTGCCGTCAGATGTGGCGCAAGTTGGTGGATATCACCATGGCGCAAAACCAGATTGCCTACGATCGGTTAAATGTCACACTGACCAAAGATGATGTAATGGGTGAAAGCCTGTATAACGCCATGTTGCCGGGTATTGTTGCTGATCTGAAAGCCAAAGGGCTGGCGGTGGAAAGCGAAGGCGCAACCGTGGTGTATCTGGATGAGTATAAAAATAAAGATGGTGAGCCAATGGGCGTCATCATTCAGAAAAAGGATGGCGGTTACCTCTACACCACCACAGATATCGCTTGTGCCAAATATCGCTATGAAACCTTGGGCGCAGACCGCGTGCTGTATTACATCGATACCCGTCAGCACCAGCATCTGATGCAGGCCTGGACTATCGTTCGTAAAGCCGGTTATGTTCCTGAGTCAGTACCCCTTGAGCACCATATGTTTGGCATGATGCTGGGTAAAGACGGTAAACCGTTTAAGACGCGCTCCGGCGGTACAGTGAAGCTTGCCGATTTATTGGATGAAGCTATCGAGCGTGCCGGCAAATTGATTGCCGAGAAAAATCCTGATATGCCCGCAGATGAACTGAAGCAGGTGGTGGACGCCGTTGGTATTGGTGCGGTGAAATATGCCGACTTGTCTAAGAGCCGCACCACTGACTATATCTTCGACTGGGATAACATGCTGGCACTGGACGGTAACACGGCGCCTTATATGCAATATGCTTATACCCGCGTGGTTTCAGTATTTAAGCGTGCCGGTATTGATGAAAGCAACCTGACATTGCCATTGGTTATCACTGAAGACCGTGAAGCAGCACTGGCTACCCGCCTGTTGCAGTTTGAAGAGGTCATCACCACGGTGGCCCGTGAAGGCACACCACATGTGATGTGTTCATACCTGTATGATTTAGCAGGCTTGTTCTCCAGCTTCTACGAACACTGCCAGATCCTGAATGCAGAAAGTGAAGAGATCCGCCAAAGCCGCCTAAAACTGGCGATGCTGACAGCAAAAACACTGAAGCAAGGTCTGGATACTTTAGGTATTCAGACGGTAGAACGGATGTAATTGGTAGCTACATCTATATTCTCGATTCTCGTCGCCCGGCAAAATACAGGGCGGCGGGTATATCAGTGAAAAGGCACCTTTAGGTGCCTTTGTTATAATACGAGCCAGCAGATTAAATCACCGACCGCTAATTACTCTCAGGGACGTCAGGCATAATAAACTCTCCGCTTGAATAATTAAAAATTCCGCCCTGAATATTGTTATTCTTGTTAGTATTATAGGGTGCGCGTATCAGTAACTTTTTCCCTGAATCTGCATCAGCGAGGGTGCCACGGGCGACACCCAGTATAGTAGATGCAAGATTAAAACCACCACCACCCTGATGATAGCTATTACTTATATTCCCCACGTGCAGTTCTTTGATATTAGCAATAACTTTACTCTCCGCGTTATTTATTTGAGCGGCGATCAATGTCGTTTTTCCTAACACCTTAATATCAGCGATTTTTTGCGCAAAAATACCTGACAGATGATCGACGGCATCATTTTTAACTATATTGACATCTAAATTAGCATGGCCTGCGAATCCAGCAGGGCCGGTTAATCCTGTTTTAAATTTATCGCCAAGAAAACGGGCCGTCTTATCTGCGAGGTTTCGTGAGTGAGTTTTGTTTGATAGTGGCGGCAATGCTACAGTTTGCTTATCTTTGCTAAAACTAACACCTCCCATGGTATCTTTGGCCGGAAATTTTTTATTGTATGCGGTACCCATTTTATTAATACCCTTGGTTAACACATTCTTAATTTCCCCCTCAAAGCGCTTGGTGCCAATTTTCGATAGATTACTGATCACACTGCTATTTTTATCATTTGTATGACTCAGGGCAAAATTGACCAATACCTCCGTGATATCTTGTTTATCTTTCCGGCTTTCTATATTGAGATCACCACCGACATCAACGAGTGCGATATCTGCCGAGACATCAGCACCCAACATGCGGGTATCTTTATGACTTTTGAGTGTGAAAGTGCCCGTCTTTATATGGGTGTTTTGGTGCTCAACGACATCTTGCTTATCGACAGCCACTTTTATTCCTGCACCAGTATAATGACTTTTACTGCTACTATTTTTATCAACAAGACCATTGCTGTCTTTATTAAACTTACCGGTTAGCACCAAGTCGGCATTAATATCAAAGTTCCAATTATCTTTTGGCAACACAGTTAGCGCAGACTCCATCAATATGCCCCCTTGATTGGTATTGATATCCATTTTTTTTGCATCAACCTGTAGCCCTTGAGTATAAATCGCCTGATTATCATCACTGTGCGCCTGCAATGAAACCACCCCGGCACTGTATATATTCATTCCTTTACGGACCACTTTGGATTCATTGACTTTATCTGCATTGCCATCACCGCCAATGAAACCCATTTTGCTGCTATCAGTCTCAGAAGCGGCGACCTTACCTCCGACTCTGATATTCCCACCGGCTTTAAGACCATTATTAGCGCTGTCTGACAGCGAGGCTCCTAATATTAATTTTTGACCTGCCATCATCTGAACATTGCCAACCTTGGCTTTTTCATTACCTATTTTAGTCCCAATGAGAGTAATGTTACTCGCATCTAAAGTGACATCATGCCGTGCCTTTATTTGACCTACTTTAGCATTTGACTCATGTCCATGACTCTTTTGGTAACCTCCTCCCAATTCAAGGCGCAACTCTTTAGACCCCACACCACCGCCTACGGCTAATTTACCTTTCCCATGAGTTCCTGTGGCGTTATTACTGCGGTTATCAATGACCTGATCAAAATGTATATCCCCACCAGATTTAATATGAATCCCCCCTTGCTCAGAAGAGATTTCCGTCGCTTGATAATAGGCATTGCCAATTGTGTTAATCAGCACATTACTACCCGCCTTAATAGATGAGGGTAACAACACGCTGCTCGCGCTATCTTTTTCAGACGTCTCGCCTGCGGCTGATAATGCTACTTTTATGTCTTTACCTGTCGTGGTTGAGACCCGAATCGCGCCTTCCCCCTTCTCATTTTCAATATTATTTTGACTGGAGTTTATTGCTGCATGACTGAAATGATGGCCTGCATCCAAACTAAACAGTCCGCCTTGCTTATTAATACCCTTGGCGTGATACTGTGTGCCATCATCAATGATATTTTCTCTGGCAAGCAAAGTAATATCTGCGGCGGCTATTTCTGTTACTGAAGCCAATGAGCTGAGACCTGATTTAGTCGTCTTACCACCACTGGCATAGATATCCACACCAACGTTAGGATCTGAAATTCCTTTGATACTCCCTGTACCGCCTAAATGATGAAGTACATTCGCAGGGTCCTTTATGACTTTTTCTATTTGCCGGGTATATTTATTGTAATTAATATTAAAACCTAGCCCTGCTTTAATTTCTTTTTCAGTGCTGTTACTGATAGTTTTATCATTGCTGGCCATATGATAGATATTTTTCGCTCTTTCATAATATTTCCCACTAACCTGATGCTGAGCGCCCTGATGAGTGATATCCTCTCCAGCAGTAATCGTCATATTTCCATTGATATCAGTCTTTGCGCCAATACTGGTATTAGTTAGCTCATGGCTCTTATTATTACTATATTTACCTTCAACACCACTACCAAATTTATCTATTCCGCCATCATAATGTGCACCACCGGAGTAAATGGTACGCTCTTTATCCGTCATATTGGAATCAATTGCAGCCAGGAATTGGACCCCTTCTTTAGCCGATAACGCCAAGTCCCCCTGATTTGTTTTTATCGCAGTACCGTAAAACCTAATGTCTTTATCCGCATTAATATTGATTGTCTTTCCCATTAATGTGGCAAAATGACTCTTTGTTTTACTGTTTTTTTCTTTGTTATTAACATGTTTAATTTCAAACCCTGCCCGGTATTGCTTATCTTTCTGTTTCTTAGCGAACCATTCCCAACTAAGACGACTGTCTTGTTCATCACTTTGTTGTTGTTGGCGAGCTGCCGTGACAACGAAGTTACCCTTGGCATCGATGTCTAATTTACCGCGAGTATTAACCAATGCACCATCAATAAAGACATTATTTGAATCTAAAGCAACGCCGTTCCCTGATGTTATCTCAGTATCAATAAAACGCTCATTGCTGTTCTTCTTGTTGTTAGAATCTATGATAATATTAAATGCAACACCTGTTTCTTTGCTAGAGCGTTCGCTTGTTTTATTAAGTACCCCTGCCAAAATCAGATCGCCTGACGCTTTAATCGATGTATCATTTAACGCATTAACTTTACTAGCAATAATAGAAATATTTTCATTGGCGTTGATATAAACCTTGCTGCTAGATAACTCTGACGGCTCATTGATATAAGTATATTTTTTATCTGAATCTCTTTCACTGCCTCCTAACGCGTCCCATTGAGTAAAGCCCGTATAACTCACTTTGGAATTTTCAATTTTTTGTGGATTTACGCTAATATTATTACCACTATTTAATTTAAGATAGCCATCTACATTAACTTTCACGCCAGCAATATTGATGTTCCGCCCAGCCTTCAACTCAGCATTTCCATTAGCATATATATTTGTTTTACCTAACGTCTCAAATGTAATTAATTCTCTTGTATTGCCATTTTTTAGATCCCCCCCCAGATCGTTCATTACAACTAATTTATCAGTCGTTTCCTTGCCAATATGCCCGCTGAGAAGCAAATCACGACTTGCATCCAATTTTGTGTCACCGCCACTTTTTAGATTCGTGCCTTTTATAACCAAATCTCCATCAGTAGCCTCAATATTTAAACTATCGATACCGAGTATTAAACTCTCGTCGAATTTCTTCACACTTTGAGTATATTCGGTAATTTTATCACCAATGCCATCACCCTGTTTATCTGAATCTATAATGGTTTTCTTTTCACGCGCCAAACCCTCAATGATTACGGTAGAGCCTTTGACTAATACATCATGTGCCCTAAATGTAACACCGGTTAATTGGTTATTTTCGCTTGCGGTAATGTTAATATTACTGCTGTCCACAAAAATAAGTTCGTCTGTTTTATTCGATCCTTTTGTGGATACAGGGTCTTTAGCCATGATTATATTCTTGGCTTGTAGATCAATAGATTCTCCCTTTACAACATCGCTTTGTAGCCAGATGGTGCCCGCTGCATTGATATTTAGTTCCTCTTGGGCAGTGATATCCCCCACCAATGTCAAACCACTCTCTTTACGGGTATCGATGAGTTGAATACGATTTGCCGCAATGCTGCCAAGGAAATATCCGTCAATCATAGTCTCGTGGGCTTCAGTAGCATCAGACTGGAGTACTTCATTTTGGCTAGAAACCCTGTTTTGCCCAACAATAACATTAACATCCTTAGCCGCCCGAATAGCACTGTCAGCATCGATAGTCGGGGTAATTAACGTCAATACATTAGCCAGATCGGTGGCAGCGGTGTTCTTTATTGTCATTCTTTGTGTGTTGTTTGCAGTATCAAATTGCTGTAATGCCCCGTTATTTACCACCGACTGACCCACCACCAGGGTTACCTGATTGAAATTAGGATCAAAGCTACACCCATCACAGCTAATACCATTCGGATTTGCCAGAACGTAGTCAGCGGCCATACCAACAACTTGCTGCCGCCCCAATAACAGCGAGGCATTACGACCAACCACTTCATTTAGAATCAAACTGGCTGCGTTGCCTTGCAGATTGGGGTTGGCACCGAGTTGCCCCGCATTTGAATTAACACTTTCCAAGGAGTTATTAAATACCGCTCCTTCACGGCCTACATTGAACGCCTCATACTGATTGTGAGACATTCCCGATGCCGAAGGTGGGGCGATATTAATCACTGGCACCCCATTGGTAGCAACATGGATATCAGGGCCATGCGCCCCTGCTGTCGCTGCCAGACTCGACTCCGCTGCGTGAATAACAGATATTGGCGTTAGCATCATCGCCAATAGAACGGTTAATTTTCCTGCTGGTGAAAGTTTAAATTCTTTTTTTCTCATGAGTTATTACCCTTATTAATTTTTTAATCAATATTGTATTAATATTAAAATGCGTAGCTTAGCCGACCTAATATCTGGACAGGTTCTTTACGGCCGGAACTATCTGATAACAGCCAACCACGACTTACCTCGACATCAAGATTTACCTTCTTGTAGTAAAGCGTGACTCCGGCACTCAAACCGGCGTTGCTTTGCCAGCCTTGTTTATTATCACGTTGCAATACCCGCCCAACATCTATACCCACGCGAGGTATAAAGGTTAAATTGGCCCTCGATACATGTCGTGAAAGTGTATTTTTTGTATACCAACCTAATTGCCCTTTACTCGCTCCCCGGCTAAATCCGCGAATAGCATTACGTTCTGTTATGTTGAATTCCTCCGAGCCAGGCAATTGACCATGACTATATTGTCCGGATAAAATACTGTTTAGTTGATACCGTGAATTAAGGACCAGAAAGCCGTAATTTAAATTAAAATTGACACCTCCTTTTGTGAATCTATTATCTATTTTAAACACCTTTTTATGACCACGAACTTTATCATTAGCGAACCATGGCACACCTCTTTCTATATAAGAATTAATATTAATTGCACTTGTGGGCATAATGAATAATTGATTTAAACCAAGTTGCAGCGTAGTCAATTGGTAACTACTTACCTCGATTTTCTTATCATTAAAACGGGTATTTATTCTCTTGTTTTTTAACTGCACACTGAGTGTGTTTATCTTGTTTTTACTGCGATCAAATGTATATTCAGAGCGAAAATTAATGTCTCTTACATCCCCATGAAGTTTAACCCTATTGTAAGTCAGTGTTTCATAGCGCCTATACTGCATTTGGTTGATAAAAGCACTAAATGTAAAAGCACCATAAGGAATTGAATAAAATAGTGTAGTTTCATTTTTATAACGCACTCTTTGGCTGTCTAATGTTCTATTCAGGCTAATGCTGATCACATCTGACAGTCCGAGTGGGCTATCCAGGGTAAAAGATATTTTTTTCTTCCACTCGTCAATATTTTTATAACCATAATTATCGACTGAACCTGATAAGTGCCATGACGTAGACGGTTTGTTTTTTATCAGAATAATTGAGCCATTTTCATTACTGCCCGGTAATATATCCAGGGTAACTTGGTTAGATTGCAATTTGTTGGCCTGATCGATGGCTTGATCAAGCTGTGCTACCTGGAGTGGTTTACCCACCACGCCAGGAAATAGCATTTTGTGATCTGTTCGTTTATCCCCACCGGCAATTCTTTCAACAATACCTTCAGTCACACGCAGCCCAAGCTGTCCCTGTGCATTTATGGGTATAAATCTGACTCGAGCAGCAATATAGCCTTTTTTTATATACTCTTTGGTAATGTCTTTAGCCAGAGTGTTAATGTCATTATTTGTAATACAGTCATTTTCGATATTAATGAGTCGTTCTATATCCTTTAATGAAATAAGTGTATTCCCTTGAACAAAAATTCCTGACATTGCCAGGCACTGTTTTCTTTTATCATTTTCGATCAAGTCAGTCTTATCTGCCTGGGCAATATTACAAATGAAAAAAGCGATTAAAATAGATAGCCGTATAATAAGCATTTATCAAATACCTTGAGTGTACATTTTAAATATTTCATAAACATAAAGACGAATTGAATCACATACTGTGAAAGGTCAATATGAACGAATTTATTTAAATTGATGTGTATATCAACACCCATTCAAAATACATAATACCCAAGCCCAATAAAGTACATGATAAGCTAATGAGATGCTTTTTAATGATTAGTAATATAATTAGTCGATTTAGATGCATTTATTTAATAGAAATAAAATTTTTATTATGTAAACCAATAAAACAGCGTCGTTAAAAGATAAAAAAAGCCCCGAGAAATATCGGGGCTTTGGTTAGATTATTTATTTAATCTATAATTATATTTGGATTGATTGACTCAGGATGTTCTGCGGGCAAAATCCCGAATTTTAAATCCGAGTAATGCCAGCGCGGCAAAATAGGCAATCACCCCTGCGGCAACGACAGCAGACAACCGTAACAAGCGATAGGCCATCCCCCCCACATCCCACGCAGGCATCACCCAGAGCAGCCCCAGTAACACGGCCGACATCACCACAACACCGATAACCAGCTTGGTTAGAAATACGGCCCAACCCGGTTGTGGCTGGAATATTTTCTGTTTACGCAGCTGCCAATATAGCAAGCTGGCATTAAGGCAGGCCCCCAACCCAATAGAGAGTGATAACCCAGCATGCTTGAGCGGCCCGATGAATATCAGGTTCATTACTTGGGTCAATATCAGTGTGATAATGGCAATTTTCACCGGCGTTTTAATATTCTGACGCGAGTAAAAACCGGGTGCCAACACTTTCACTACAATCAGCCCCATTAAACCAATGGAATAGGCCACTAACGCCCGTTGCGTCATTGCCGCATCAAAAGCACTGAATTTACCGTATTGGAATAATGACACCACCAACGGTTTAGCTAAAATCCCTAATGCAACAGCACTTGGCAACGCCAATAGGAAACATAACCTTAGTCCCCAATCCATTAGTCGGGAATATTCATCATGATTGCCACTGGAGAAACTTTTTGCCAGTGAGGGCAATAAAATCGTGCCAAGCGCCACGCCCAGCACCCCCGACGGAAACTCCATCAAACGGTCAGCGTAATACATCCAGGAAACGGAACCTGACACCAAGAATGAAGCAAAAATGGTATTAATAATCAAAGAGATTTGGCTGACTGACACACCAAGGATCGCCGGCCCCATTTGGCGCATAACTCGCCAGACGCCAGCATCTCGCAGTGATAACCGTGGCAGCACCAACATGCCAATCTTCTTCAGATGAGGGAGTTGATAGCCTAATTGCAGCACCCCGCCAACCACCACCGCCCAGGCCAGCGCCATGACTGGTGGATTGAAATAGGGTGCGGCAAACAGCGCAAAACCTATCATGCTGATATTAAGGAAAGTGGGCGCAAAAGCAGGAATAGAAAAACGATTCCAGGTATTAAGGATCGCCCCCACTAAGGAGGCCAGCGAAATTAGCAGAATATAAGGGAAAGTCACTCGCAGCAGCGCGGAGGTTAACGCAAACTTATCAGGTGTATCAGTAAAGCCGGGAGCCGTAATAAAAATCACCCAAGGCGCGGCCAACATCCCCAAAACAGTCACTACTGCCAGTATCAGGGTTAACAGACCAGAGACGTAAGCAATGAAAGTGCGGGTTGCCTCCTCGCCCTGTTGACTTTTATATTCGGCCAGTATGGGGACAAAAGCCTGTGAGAATGCCCCTTCCGCGAATATTCGCCGCAATAGATTAGGCAATTTAAATGCCACAAAGAAGGCATCCGTTGCCATCCCGGCACCAAAAACCCGCGCCACTATCGCATCACGGGCAAAGCCTAATACGCGGGAAAACATGGTCATGGAACTGACGGCTGCCAGTGATTTCAGTAAATTCATAGGTTGTCTGATATGGGGTTCTGATCTGTTTTCCGATCTGTTTTTAATTCGCCGTAAATATCAACGCCTGCAATTAGCAGGCGTCGCTTCTACCCAATTGTTGAGGTACCGAAATTAAGGTGCCCCTGAAACGGTGTGAACACAGCCGCCAGTCTACGTATCCGGCGATGAATATCCATCGCAAGGTGTAACAAATTACTGACTTAGCCCGCTTTTTGCGCCATTTTGCTTTGCATTATCGACTTATTGAACAGTATCCTGCTGTAAAATTTGCTCTATCATTCGCTGCGCATAAATAGCTTCATCACCCGAAACTTGTGGTGCCGTTTGGTTGCTTACTGCATCAATAAAATGCTGCACTGCCCCAGTAAAGCCTCGCAGGTCTAAGGTGGTTTGCCAACTGGCTACCGGCAAACTTATCACCTGCCCATCCGACTCCTGCTGCCAGTGGCTCATATTACTAACCTGATAACAGGCAGCCGTACTGACGGCTTGCACGCTTTCCCGCTGGGTCCCTGCGTGGCGGTGCATACTGGTAGTTATCAGACCATTGCCCGCTTGAAAATGGTGTTCTGCATACAGCATCTGTCCCAACGCATTTGTCTGAAGCGTTCCACTCAGCAGCTTTGCCGCTTCGCCACCAAGCCACAGAGCGGTATCCACCACATGCAGATAATCATCAAGCAAGGTAAAGCGCAGATCATTCGGCCCCACACTGTTCTGGCGATGTTTCTCCATCCGCAGCGATGCCGGGTGAATGACTTGTTGTTTCAGTTGTTGGTATAGCGGAGCAAAACGTCGGTTAAACCCGACCATCAGTGCCAAGTGCCGTTTCGCGGCCAGTGCTATCAATTGTTCGGATTGCTCGAGTGTTTCGGCCAGCGGCTTATCGACATAAACATGAATCCCTGCCTGCAACAGTTCACTGACCACCTTAAAATGGCTGGCAGTACTGCTGTGAACAAAAATAGCATCGCATTCAGCAGCTAACGTATCTAATCGAGAAAAATAGCGCATCCGATAGCTGTCACACACAGGTTGTGCTTTGATTTGATTGGGGGAGAACGCACCAACCAGTTGCCAGTCCCGTGCTTGAGTCAAAATAGGTAAATAGGCCTTTTGTGCAATACCGCCCAAACCGACAATACCAATACGTAGCTTTTTCATAGGATCCTTATTAATCATCCAACTGAATCAATACTTCATCCAACCGACGTGTCAGTGCGACCACTTGCCGTTCAAGTTGGGCAACTCTCTCCTCAAGGGCGCTGCTTTCTCCTTCAGCACTCTCTGCTATTGCCAAGGCCGGGGCCACCTCACCACTAAAAAGATGCATAAAGCGGCTTTCACGTTTACCCGGTTCACGGGCTAAACGCACCACAAATGGCCCATCTTCGCGGATTGCCAGTTGGTTCAATACCTCTTCTGTTTCAGTAACATCGGCAAACTCATACATCCGGTTAGTGCGAGTACGCAGCTCTCCTGGTGTTTGTGCACCACGCAATAATAGCGTGGTAATCACCGCCAACTCAGCAGGTGAGAACTTTAGGTTGCCAAATTCCGAGTTGCAAAAACGGTGCTCGTACTTCATTACTCGGTTACCGCTCTGGGTGCGAATAAGGTGTTTTTTCAGCAAGAAATCCAGTGTCTGCTGGACTTCCGAATCGGATAACTCCATCACCGGTTCACGGTTGGTTTTCTGGTTACAGGCGACGGTCACGCCATTGAGCGACATCGGATATTGCTCCGGTGTTGTCACTTGTTTTTCTAGCAAACAGCCAATAACTCTGGCTTCCTGTGCATTTAAACTGTGTTTCATCCTGACCTCAGCGAGTTGGCGTCCATTCTTTATTAGTCAAAGCAGTCAGCACATGGTCGCGCCACTGACCATCAATCAGTAAATAATCCTTGGCGTAACCTTCACGCTCAAATCCAAGGCGTGCCAGTAAGTTGCCACTGCGATGATTGTGCGGCATATAATTAGCCATGATACGGTGCATCCGTTCCTGCCGCTGCATATAGCGAATCAGCGGCTGCAACGCTTCAAACATTAAACCTTGCCCCTGCCAGCGCTCACCGAGTGAATAGCCCAGAAAACAGGCATGGAACGAACCTCGCAATACATTGCTAAAGTTCGCCACTCCGCGCACTTCTTTCTCTTCGGGGTCCAGCAGAATAAAGTAGTAGGCGCTCCCCTGCTTTTGTAGCTCCATGATCATACCCAGCCGCGCCTGCCAACCGGAAGGCATGCAATGACTTTGATCGCGCACGGGTTCCCATGGTTTGAGAAATACCTGATTTTCAGCATAATACTCAGCCATGCGGTAGGCATCACGTTCATGAACCAACCGCAATGACATGCGGTCCGTCGTCAGGCGTATTTTAGGTGTTGCTGAATGATAGCCGAACATCTGCTCCCCTTGGGCTGCACTCTGTACTTAATTTAGCGACAATCTTTTACTTCAATATACCTGTTGCCCATACCCTGCGTAAAACCACCCTTGCAAACTTTGCATACAGGGACACAATGAAATCACGCAGCTAAAGCGTCAAAATACATATTATTATGAATTTTTGATGAGATAACGTATTGACGATAAAAAAATATTATCAATCTAGCCTCTATCGTTTCTAGCAATTTGGGTACAAACTATAAGCATAGTAAACACTAATATACAAACCTTTGATTAGACTAAAGAACAATAATTACCCACTAACTAACCTCAACATACTTACAATACTGGCATATTCAACTCAACCAACCTTATCATCTCAGCCAAATCTAAGTCGTTAAAGGGATGCACCGTAGCGAATTGGAAGAGACGATCAGCACCGCAATCATTCTTGTCTACGCTGCTGTAGTTTACGATGTAGTGACGATCACCGATACAAACCCCGCAGTAGAAAGTTGTCCCATCTATCTTATCTTGTTCCAACTTAAACATGACTTGATATACTGCATGAATACTCTTGATAACACTTATATCCATTTTATAATTTAAACTAAATTCTATTCTTTGATTCATTAAAGCACCCTCTTATTGTTGTTATAGATGTATTTACTAACTATAAACAAAAAAAGGCTTTAACTAAGAATACTCTCTTAGTTAAAGTCTTTAAATTTTTATCACTAATATACCTAACTACCACACCGTGTTTGCTGAACTATCTATACTCAACTACCTTTTATACTTAATAGAGAAATAATAAGAGCAATGATAGATACTACTAATGCTAATGTCGGTATGTACAAACCTGAGTATCTTGTGAATTTTTCTTTTGGATTAAGATACTCAATAAAATACATTCTTGTTTTCAACCAGTTGACCATCAGGCGGTCTTTCCACGTTCTGCGATGTAATACACCAGTATAACGGTGATAATAAAACAAGTAGCTAACCCATTTTTCAATCCTCTTTCTCGTAATAGTTGCTGCATCATGAGTGTAGTAAAGAATAAGGCTTCTATGTTTCGCTAATGAGTCGTCGGATTTTGCAGGAGCAATTAGGACATTAACCTGACCAATTGCACTATAGGTTATCATCAGTGCTGCACCGCGTTGATAATGATGATTAGAGATTTCCTCTCCATCGTTCCCATTTTTTCGGATCATGTTCCCAGTCCACTTATTATGAATTTGTAGGTTCAGTCCATCAAATCCAAAACCGGTAGGATCTTCTTCATAGTCATATACAAACACCTCAATACCATTAGCATTTGCTTCTTTAGATATATCCTCTAGCATTAACCTTATTAAATTCTTATTATAATTCCAGTTAACCTTTGAAATTGAGATTAGAAGTTTATCTCTCTGAAACTCAATACTATGTTTTTTTATCCAATTCATTGAACACCCTCAGAACTAATACATAATTTCAGAGTTTAACTTAGCTTTCAACACCCACCAATTGATACTATCGATGATAACCTATTCACAAAGGGTAGATGCAAGTTAAACTACTTTAAAGCTACCATTTAGTAATAAATTGAATATACATTTCAGTAGTTTAAGGCCATAGATGATGTGAAAAAACGGAACATCCGTTTTATTTTGATTTTAGTTTTGGAATCAGAATTTCATTACGTTATAATATTACAATAAACTACTAAATCCTTGCATCAAAATAGCCCTACCGCCCCAGAAACCACTAACTTAGTAATATATTAAATCGGTGCGTACAAGGTTCATTATGTTAAATAGCCAAGATATTCACAGGATATGCACCGCCCTACCCTACTCCGTGGAAAATATATTTTTACGGTGATGAAAATATTTCATAATTAAAGTTTAAATAGGACTTTACCTTTAATTATTCAGTAGTATAGTGGTTATCAAAATATAATTTACGGGCTATGCGGGGGAAACTGCGAACCCGTTTTCATTTAGAAGGTGTTTCAAATTTTTTATTATTTTTTTAATCAAATTAAACTACTGAATTAGTAGTGTCAAAATAGTAACCCTTTTACTTTAAACAACTCAGTAATAGTATTGTCTTTCCCAATGAAATTATCATGACTACTGGACATCTGTTTAACTGTCGCATTGAGACTATCTAATAGATAACTAAGCGAGTTACCCTTAATCTTATCTAATGCGAGAGCATCGTCATCATAACTTATACCATCTATTATGATAACTTTACTCTGATTTTTAAACCTATCAAACACTTCAATGCTATCTTTAACTGTATCTAACTCCTTAGCAAAATATTTCAACTGTGAGCAAGCCAAACCAATAGTATTTATGAAATTATAAAAGTAATATTCTCGTTCATTTGATGGATACAACCCATAGGTTTTAGTTCTGAATAGAAGTTTACTTGCTTCTTTATAAACTGAATTTGCATCTTCTGATATACTACTGCACTCAATTAAAATACTTTTTAAAGTAAACATTTCTTTTCCAGATACGCTTTCTTGTTCAATAACTTTATTGATTATAGTTAATGCCGTATTGCATAGTGGGACTACAGCTTTCAATCCTTCATGTTGAGGGAAAACATCATTAACTAACTCAATAGCTATTTTGTACCCTTCCTGTGCCGTAAATTGTGCTAGGTAGTTACGAGCAATAAGAACAGCCCCTACTGCTGCCCCAGCCATTACTACATCCATACAAGCCGACACGAAAGAACTATCAATACCCTTTGTAACGTAAACATCCAGAAGCATCACTACTACGGCACCTATACTAAAAGCCACAAATGGAGAAGTAGCATATACAGAAATCTGTTTTACAATATCTTTGATTTTCATTTCATACTCATTAGAGTTAAGTATTGTGAGCATACACAAACAGAGTAATTTATTTTATTACAAATAAATTAGTGATATGATGATTTCCTTTTATAAAATTCTCATAACTTTCATTTAAGTCACTAACTATATTAAAGGTATTGTCTAGAGCTTGTCTTAATTCTGTATCCTCTCTAATTTCTGATATAACCCCATCCATTGTAGAAATATTTTCATTATTTAATTTTGAACTAAGCGTTGCTATATTTTTAAGATTTCTTTCAACATGGAATAACATACTCCCCAATTTGCCCACATTACTACTCAATTCATCAAGACAATCTATTATATTCATCAGGTCTTCATATCGTTCATCAGAAGGCTCTAATCCATAAGTGCCCACTTTGAATAAATATTCTTCTATTTCACTTTTAAGAGTAAGTATATTATTAGCTTTAGAATGTAAATATTCATGCCTATCCTTAATGTATCCAACATGCCCGAAGTCGATGTCACGAATTATCTCATATAATATTTTCTTACTATTAGAACATATCAACCCTATTTCATTAAGTTCTTTTACTTCAGGTAATACCTCGTTAACTAACTCAATAGCTATCTTGTAACCTTCCTGTGCCGTAAACTGTGCTAAGTAGTTACGAGCAATAAGAACAGCCCCTACTGTAGCTCCTGCCATAACAACATTACAAAAAGCAGATATCCAATCAGTGTAACTACTTTTATCTATTAAATTACTATAGATAGAAAACATAAACTGACCAATTAAGGCAACTACAAATAAAGCAGCGAATGCAATCAATACTTTCTTATTCATTATATTATCTTCTTTTTATATTATCACTGACTACTTTAAATTTGAGAAAACCTTGAAAACTACATTGCTAAAATCACTTAATCCGGTATTCAAAAAAACCTCAAGTTCTTTATCTACAAAATCAATATTCTTATTACTCAAACCTTTATCATCATATACAATAGAAGCGTCTAACTCTACTTTTAGTTTAAAAGCCTCTCTTAAGTTTTCAGAAAGATTAGGTTCTATTAAAGAACTAATCTCATTGACTAAATCATAGCAATTAATGTAATTAACATACATACCAGAACGATCAAGACCTCTATTTTTGTTATTAATAGACAAATTAAAAGCAGTTCTTAACTCTACATTCAATTTGGTAATTAGTTCCCATACCTTTTCTCTACGCCAGTCATTGTAAGATTTATTTCTATTAATTCTACTTATCCATAAATTAACAAAAGCAGTTATCATTACACCAAATAATGCTCCCGCAGCAGCAACTAAAGCAACTGTAGCAGTATCTAAAACAATACTATTCGTATCCATAAGCTTATCTAAGAAGTTGTGTATAAAAGGATATTACTTCAACACTACTAAAACGTGCAAGGACATTAGCTTTTAAGCCCCTGTAAGCCCCGTATAGCCACGATTGATTGAAACCTAATAAATCTCACCTAGCTACATTATTAACACGCTTAGAATCGTTCCTACTGTGTTTTAGAAGGAAATAGTTATCTTCTGGTATTGTGAAATAGCAGTATCCACTACTATCTATAGTGTAGTTAGCATTAAATCCTTTTTTATGGATTATATTCTTAATTTTTGAAGTAGTAGTTACTACTGTCAAAACGCCTGTTCTTAGTTGTTCCCTGAATGATTCCATAGTAATATTCTCCGTAATATAAACTCTGGTAAAGTCCTAATAATAATGAAAAAGTTAAAGTTTGATTTTCGTCTTTCTCACATACTGTTCTTTTTCTTTGGTGTAATGGTAACAGTAGTTTTGCTATGGGTTCTCTATAAAGATCCAACAAGAATAACTGCACCAGCTTTAGCGGCATTAACTGCTATGTGCACTTTCTTACTTGCTTTATGGTCAGCATTTAAGGTTAATAAATGGTTAAACTCTAAAGTTAATGATGCTGCTTTCAAACAAACTGAAAGGATTTTAGAGTCATTCGCTGAAATGCATGTCATAATGGATAAGTTAAAATCACTATGTAAACTACTATGCGATATTAATATGTATAGCGTAGAAAATTTAAAACCAACAGATTCTATCATTGATAACATCAGAGAACTGGATGATGAGGGATTTAAATGCTTTATTACCGCTCTAACTCTAATAGTAACAATAAAACCATGGAATGCTAATATAAATGAAGGAAAAATAATACCATTAATATATCTAATCCAAGTAAACCATGGAAAGCTAAGAATAGACCTTGTCGAAATACAGAAAACATTTGTTAACAAAAATTATCATTTAACTGTTATTGCTGCACAAAATTGCGTCCAATTAAATAAAGAATTGTCAAATACATTCTCTAAGTTTTTCAATTTAAAATATGATGATATTTTTATGTTTAATGTAAAATCTACATCACCCTCAAAAAAGGTTTCTGAGTAGTAGCTATCTCTTCCTCATAAATCCGCATCATTTCATTTAACTGTTCTGGTGCGGTTGTTTCAGTATAACCATCATTCATTTCAGCTTTAGATAGAAACCTTATGGGTAACTCCTTTTTAATACGTTTTTCAATACGTGCTGCTAAGTCGTATTCCATACGAACCTCAAAGTATAATTTATGATGATAAATACTAAACGAATCAGTAAAGTTTTTCCTAACATTACCATCTTGTTTAGTTATACCTATTTTGATTGCGATTAAGTCTTCATCTCTGTATATCTTTTGAATGTACAATGATTGATTATCAAAGTCCCATTTATCATACTCACACCGACAATGTATCAATGGTAATACTTCTATAGGGTGATATATTTCTTTCTTACAATGAATGCACTTCCATTTGTGATCACTACTGAAGCAGTTTTTACTATTCAGTTTAGAAAGTTTCAACACTGGATTGATGCTTGATAAAACTTCTGGTGTTAAGAAGAAAGATAGTGTTTTTTCTGTTATCATTTTTGTTACCTCTGTATATATTTAATTAAAAAAAGCCCCAACACCTTTGAGGGAGTTGGGGCTAAAAAAATAGAAAAGAAAAAGAATAACTAAAAATGATTAATAACAACCATCTAATAGAGCACAACTAATAACCTCAATTCCATGTAGAATCACATCAACATTGTTCTGACCATCTGGATCTGCAATTAAGTTACCATTATCATCTAAGTGATATCCGAAAATTAAAGAACTAGCAGCACCAATAGCAAGCTAAGTTGATTTTTTAGAAAGTAATACTATTGAATACTTTCCAATGGTCTTTATAGTTTTGAGGATTTGAGGATTTGAGTTTTACTTAGTTTGATTTTCTTCATAATATCAATCCTCCATTATGCTTTATTGGGATATCTCCCTGTAGTTAACTACTAAAACGTTATACCCAATCATTACCTAACATGTTTAAATTAGAATAATCATCATTATCCCAATTGATAGTAATTTTACCCATTACCGCCTGTTTAGCTGTAATAGGTGATGAACTATGTCATTTTCTACTTCGATGATTGGACAATCGGCATTTATCAGGCTTAGGAATAGTTGAGCTGCTTCTATTGGGTTTTGCCGTGAAAATCTGTCAACGTTCTCGATCAATAGACAAGCATTGATTATTTCACCTGTAATAACCCCTGTGATAAAAGATTTCAATACGGAACCATCCGCAAGGTTTTTACCTTTAAATGCTGATACACCGTCTGCACGAAGCCAAACAATTTGATCAGAGTTTAGAAGAAAACCTAGTTTCTCTTTATCCTCATAATGTTAACGTAATCTAGGAGACTATCAGCCTGCCTACTCATCCTATAACCACTACCTTGTGTCTCTGAAGAAACACGTGCGTAGCAGTATGAAGTTCTATTATTAGTTGATATCATTATTACTGCTCTCACAAAGGGTATAGTTTGTATAATGCTTCAAACTATAAGCGTGTTTTTTATTCCCTCCTTATTTAATTTCTGACGGTGAAGCATGGCCTTGGTATCGCAAGCTCGGAGCTTGGGTAAGTATTTTTTATTGCTTGATAACTTATTAGTTGTGTTGGGTTTTTTCGTTGTCTTCCCACTCATCTCTATCCGATTTGTCGATCAACTGGGTTGGGCTGCGGTGCTCGTTGGCCTGGCCTTGGGGCTAAGGCAACTTGTCCAACAAGGGTTAGGCATCTTTGGTGGTGCCATTGCCGACCGTTTTGGTGCCAAGCCAATGATTGTTACCGGCATGCTAATGCGGGCTGCTGGCTTTGCATTTATGGCAATGGCCGATGAACCTTGGATACTCCTGCTGGCTTGTGCGCTATCTGGCTTAGGTGGCACCCTATTTGATCCGCCGCGTACCGCTTTGGTTATCAAATTAACCCGCCCCCATGAACGTGGCCGTTTTTACTCCCTGCTGATGATGCAAGACAGTGCAGGTGCGGTGATCGGCGCATTAATCGGCAGTTGGTTGCTGCAATACGACTTCCATTTTGTCTGTTGGACTGGCGCGGTAATCTTCATTTTGGCGGCAGGCTGGAACCTTTGGTTGCTGCCCGCCTATCGCATTTCCACCGTGCGTGCGCCAATGAAAGAAGGTTTAATGCGGGTGCTACGTGATCGCCGCTTTGTGACTTATGTCCTGACGCTAACAGGCTATTACATGCTGTCGGTACAGGTGATGCTCATGCTGCCGATCGTGGTAAATGAGATTGCGGGGTCTCCTGCTGCCGTTAAATGGATGTACGCCATTGAGGCCGCGCTTTCTTTGACATTGCTTTACCCACTTGCTCGCTGGAGCGAGAAACGTTTTCGCCTCGAACAGCGCCTCATGTTTGGGCTATTAATCATGACATTAAGCCTGTTTCCGATCGGCTTGATTTCCCACCTGCAAACACTGTTTATGTTCATTTGCTTCTTCTATACAGGTTCAATTATCGCTGAACCCGCACGTGAAACCCTGGGGGCTTCGCTGGCCGACTCGCGCGCACGTGGCAGCTATATGGGCTTTAGCCGTCTGGGGCTGGCGTTGGGAGGAGCATTAGGCTATACCGGTGGCGGCTGGATGTACGATACTGGCCGAACGCTGGAAATGCCGGAGTTACCCTGGTTCCTGCTGGGCGTTATTGGGGTAATTACGCTGGCCGGGCTTTACTGGCAGTTTAATCAGCGCCGTATCGAGTCTGCCATGCTAAGCGGCAGTTAGCACTATTCTGTCGTTAGCACTAGCGCCAGAGTCGCCAAGCCTCTCTGGCATCTTTTTATTCTCTTTTCAAACCAACGTTGATTCGGGGTTATCCGATTGGCAGATGCCCCCCACCGCCGCATTATTGTCCGCAATCCTGAACCTTGGTTGAACAAATATGGTTAATAATACAAAACAGTGGATTAACCGGTTACTATTGGCCTGTTTGTCTGGTTTGATGTGATGCGCCATCTTGTTTGTTTAGTAAATATTGCTATGAGGTTTTGATGAAGACATTAATGTGGGGCGCTGCTGCGCTGATTGTGACCACGACACTGGTCGGCTGTAACCAATTAACTCAATACACATTGAGCGAACAGGAAATCAATGAATATCTGCAAAAACACAATAACTATGAAAAGCAGATGGGCATACCCGGTCTGGTTGACGCCCACATTATCTTGACGCAATTGCAAAGCCAAATTGGCCGTACTGAGCCTGGTAAAGTGACCTTAACCGGTAATGCCAAAGTAGACATTACCTCGATCCTTGGCCCACAAAGTGCGGATATGACGCTGACACTAAAAGCGCAACCGACATTCGATCGTGAGAAAGGCGCTATCTTCCTAAAAGATATGGAATTGACTGATTATACCGTTAAGCCAGAAAAAATGGATTCAGTGATGAAAGCACTGACCCCTTATCTGAATCAGTCGTTGAAATCCTACTTTAATCAGCAACCGGTCTATGTGTTGGACAGTGAAAAGAGTAAAGCTGAAGGGATGGCGAAAAAGCTGGCAAAAGGTTTAGAAGTGAAACCAGGCCAGTTAGTCATCCCACTGACTGACTAGCTGCACTGCGAGGTTTACAGGCTATCGTTTGCTGGCTCGCAGGGTGAGCCTCAAAGAATGAGGCTCATTAATCCAAAGAGGGTTACTTAATTCGGCAAAGTATCTTCAGACAACTCATCCCACATCGCCTGTAACGCTTCGCGGCTCAACTGAGCCAACGTCCGATAAAAGCCGGTGTTAGCGTGGGCCTCTACTTTGCCGAGAAAGCGACCACACCAGGGCAGTAAATAGTCGTTAAACAGTGCGGTTTGAGCCGCAATCTCATCCTCTGCGGCTTGGTCTTCCAACCAAGAGGCTGCCAATAATAACCCACCAAAATGATCAGTTGGGCCATCGCCCAGCGGCATCCCTCGTTGTTGCAAAAACGCTCTGACCTCAGCTTCTGGGCAAGCATCCTCATAATCGCTGCCATAAGGTGACACGCTACGATCATCGCCGACGAACAACGCGTTATAATCAGCGACCACCGCCGGTGGCTGATACTCTTGTTGCAAACGCGCCAGCAGCTCACCTTGTTCCAGTGGCCAGTGCTGCTCTAATTTGCCCTGACTTATCAGCGCAAAAAGGGGGGCCAGTAGCGGATCTTGTGGTTGGCGATAAAATAGTGACCCAAGAACCCGGCACACCAGAGAGAAATCATTCATTTACATCTTCCTGTTTCTTATGAATATTTAAACCACAAGTGACAATGTCACATACTTTATATTATAAATCAGCCAACTCAGGGATTACCGGGCGGCCACGCTGCTCAAGGTAATTCAGTAACCGGCGCGGGCTAACATTCAAAATACGGTCTGGCGGGAAATTCACCTCAGCAATAATCCGCTCACAATGTTCGAAAATCCCCAATGAATAGGCAATATGGGAGTCAGAACCTAATGCCAACCAGCCACCGGCATCACGGACCGCTTCAGCAATCGCCCGGCAGTTCGCTTCGCTGCCCTTGCGTGAATGCGTAAAGGACGAGTTATTCAACTCCAACGCCACATTGTATTTTGCCGCTGCCTCAGCAATAGCTGGAATATCAACAGGATATTTAGGATTACCGGGATGACTGATGATGTGCACATTCCCCTGTGCCATGGCCGCAATCATTGCCTGAGTATTGGCAGCTTTGTCTTGAGGCGGGAATACAGGCTCATGGAAGCCGGCAATTAGCAGGTCGATGGCATCAAGCATCGGGCCGGTACAATCGATATCACCGTCCAAATTCTTAATATTAGCCTCAATACCGCGCAAAATACCCACACCATCTACCAACCGTGGCCAGACACGCATGTTCATAAAGTGCCAGTAATGCGGGGCATCAGCCATATCCGGGCCATGGTCAGTAATGGCAAACAGCTTAATATTTTTTAACTTAGCTTCGGCAATGTAATCGTGCAGGGTGCTGTAAGCATGGGTGCTGGCGATGGTATGCATATGTAAATCAACAGGATACATGACTACTCCACAAAGTCTTTTAAGGCAGGATGGCTTTTTTGCAGGTAAAGCATAGACTGCTAATGATAGCAGGAATTCTTCTCATCAACAGCGCTAAAAGCCCTTACTTGCAGGGCTATCGCTATATCTCATCGAACCGAGTCAGTATGTAAATCAGTAACCTCGTACCACATCGACCAGGCCCGCTGGCACTCTCCCCGCTTCGATGGCTTGAATATTGGCAACTACCTGATCCATCGCTATCTCCGGCAGGGTTATCGCTGCAATATGCGGTGTAATAGTGATGCGTGGGTGACTCCAGAAAGGATGCATTGACGGTAAGGGTTCCTCAGCAAATACATCCAATGTCGCCGCTGCAACGCTCCCAACACTCATTGCAGTTAATAGATCACGCTCCAATAAATGTGCACCACGCGCAATATTGATCACATAAGCGTTAGCATTCAATTGTGAAAACAGCGATTGGTTCAAGATACCGACAGTTTCGGGCGTATTGGGCAGCAAATTAATCAATAATTGTGTCCCTTGCAGGAAAATCGATAGTTTCTCTTTGCCGGCAAAACTGGTTATACCCTCAATCTGTTTTGGTGTACGGCTCCAACAACGCACGGTAAAACCAAACTCAGCCAATTTGTGGGCCACGCTTTTACCTAATACCCCCGCCCCGAGAATACCTATGGTAAATTTATCATGCTGATGCGGCTCCAGCGGTTGCCACACTTTCTGCTGTTGTTGCAGTTGATACTCATCCATTCGGCGGAAATATCGCAATACACCGGCTACCACATACTCCTGCATTTGCAATGACATACCAGAGTCTTCTAATCGTACCAGCGGCACTCCGGTTGGCAATGTGCCCGGAGAGCGGCGCTCTTGATCCAAAATAGCATCGACCCCCGCCCCTAAAGCAAAAATGCCTTTCAGTTCAACACGTCTGGCGAGCATTTCCTGTGGTGGCTGCCAGACGAGAGCATAATCCGCTGGTTGTGTATCACCACGTCGCCACTGCCTGATTTTCGCCGTGGGCAAGCGAGATTGTATGCCTGACAACCACTGTTTTGCTTCAAAAAACGGGTGATAAAAAATAATATTCATTATTTGCCAACTCCTTGCGAAAGTACCTGATAGATTTCCGCGATTAACGGTCAGATGCAAGTGTTACCCGCAAGAAATGACGATGAAATCAGCAAACTGCTGTAACTTTAGCTAAACAGTAACAAAGCCAATATAAGAGGGTTGACGCTGGGCACACTTTTGCCTACATTACGCCGGTCGACAGCGTTTAGCGTAGTTGATAGCTGTAACACGGTGAGGTGTCTGAGTGGCTGAAGGAGCACGCCTGGAAAGTGTGTATACGTGTAAGCGTATCGAGGGTTCGAACCCCTCCCTCACCGCCATATTTAGTCTGTAGATGAACCTTGGTTTCTACGACAAACGAAGCGGCAATCGATAACATGTCTGGTTTCATACCTGAACCTGTTAACCCGATTGCCGTTTTTTTTCGCCTTTAGATAGCTTTATTTCCTGCCAAATATCGTTTCAGACATATATACCCAAAATAATTCGAGTTGCAGGAAGACGGCAAACGAAATACAAATCGGTCGGAAACCGATTTGAACAGTATTTATGCTAGCCCGTAGGGTGAGCCTCAAGGATGAGGCTCATTAATCCCGATGGGCTTACATTTGTAAGTGATTCAGATTATTGAGCGTAGCCAACGCACATGCAGCTTGAAGTATGACGGGTATAAACATAATCACTTTATTAAATGCCTCTATTACTAATTGGTTTATTTCCAGTTCAATATTACATGTTACAAGATAAGGAATATTATAAATCCGAAATAACCCATATCGAGGTATCAAATGAAAAATAAGCGATTTTATTTTATTTCTTTATTATTCACCCTGTGTGTTAACTCCCTATCAGCCTCGCCGTTAATCGTTGCTCATCGTGCAGGAACAGCCGATTTCCCAGAGAACACTCGACATGCCATCAGTAAAGCGTTATCAAATAATGCTGATATTATTTGGGTCTCGGTTCAACTTAGTAAAGATGGTGTTTTAGTACTATATCGGCCCAAAGATTTGAGCGAATTGACAAACGGCAGCGGCCTGGTCTCTGACCACTCTTGGCAAGAATTACAGTTATTAGATGCGGCCTATCACTTTAAAAGTGACGATCAGTATACATTCCGCGGATGGGGGGTAAAGATCCCCTCATTACATCATATTTTATTATCGTTCCCAAAAGCAAGATTCACTATAGATATTAAGTCTCCTGATGCAGATCCAAAAATAATAGCGAATGCCATAATAGAAATGAGAGAAAGCATTCTCTCACCTGACCGCATTGTTTTCTATTCTACTGAGAAAAAATATCTTGATGCGCTACCTGATTATATAAGTAAATTCGAGACACGTAATAAAACCCGTAAAATTTTAGCTACTGCGGTGATGGCAGATGAATGTATAATAGCCAAAAACAAGGGTAATTCATTCATTAGCAACCAGAATAGACATTATGCCTTTGAATTAAGACGTGATGTAAAGGTCGTCGAGAAATTCACCCTGGGTAAAGGAACAACCCGGACCCAATTGGTTTGGAATCAACAGGCAATGGACTGTTTCAAGCAGAGCGAAGATGCAAAAATTTTGCTGATTGGCATAAACTCTGCAAAAGATTATCAGCTAGCTAAAGATCTCGGTGCCGATTATGTGATGGTTGATTCACCACTGCAGGCGAAAAATTGGCGTTGATTGCTTATAATTTGCCGGTGATTTACGCTATATGCATGCAGAATAACCAGATGAATGGCAACGGGTAAATACTGCTTGACCATCTGCCTGCTGGTCCCTATAGTACCGCCCCGTTGCCGTGCTTAGCGCGGTAACAAACGGTGAGGTGTCTGAGTGGCTGAAGGAGCACGCCTGGAAAGTGTGTATACGCGTAAGTGTATCGAGGGTTCGAACCCCTCTCTCACCGCCATATTCGAGCAAAAGGCTCTGACGAAAGTCAGAGCCTTTTTCGTGATTCCCACCAAGGTGTTTCTACAACTTACGGCGGCGCCCCTCTTTATCTATGCGGTCTCCCAATGGGGAAAATGGCATTAATCGGCTGTAAACCACTTGATTGCGCCCTTGTTTCTTCGCCTGATAAAGTGCTTCATCCGTCATTTTTAATGCTTTTAGCATCGACATTCCAGGCAAATAAAGAGACGCACCAATCGAGATGGTGGCCTTTATTTTACGTCCGTCAGGTAAAACCACCGCGAGATTCTCAACTTGTTGGAGAATTCGCTCGGCAACCGCTTTAATCGTTTGTGGTTCGTGGCGGCGGGTTATAACAATAAACTCTTCACCGCCATAACGGCCAACAAAGTCCTCATCGCGAATGATTGACGTCAGCAGCTTCCCCACTTCTGTTAGAAGTAAATCACCACCGTCATGACCATAGCTGTCATTCACCGACTTAAAATGGTCCAGATCCAGAATCATTAAACCACACGCCTGACGGCTGTTGTGAATTGCCGCTAATCGATAATCAATACTTGCCCGGTTATTTAGCTGGGTTAATTTGTCAATATTCGCCCGGTTTTTCATCGAAAAATAGGCGGAGATATGACGCTCTTTAAAATTCAGTGCATGGTAGCAAATAGCCAAACAGAGCGCGGAAATCAGTTGATATACTATCACCTGGGCCCAGGTCAAAATATGCGGGGCAACTAATACAGCAACGACCATACGATAAATCGCAATAGCGAGGATTGCGGTATAAAAAATACGATTGCTTTTTCGCTCCCAGACTCGTGACAGTATGAGCGGAATAAATATTATTGTTATAAGAATATTGTCGAGGGTAAACCAGCCTGTGAAAGCAAAATTAATCAGCAATGCCGTCAAGCTACTTAACCAACCACCATAGAAAGTGACCAAAATAATCGGAATCAACTCGAAACTATAGAAAAACGCACCTGAAATCACCCACTGATCCTGATTCAGATAAAGTGAAACCAGTCCCGATGCGACACCAAATAGAATACGTTTCCAGACGTCCCCATTGTAAGAAAAAGCACTGTTCTTACTTAAGGCAAAATAACTGATTGAGAGCGTCGCATAGGTGACACAAGCATCTCGGTATAGTGTCGATAGAGATTCTAATTCGCTCATGGCGTAGCATTAATCCTTTGAATTCTCAGC
This sequence comes from Yersinia sp. 2541 StPb PI, assembly GCF_052217145.1. Classification (NCBI taxonomy): domain Bacteria; kingdom Pseudomonadati; phylum Pseudomonadota; class Gammaproteobacteria; order Enterobacterales; family Yersiniaceae; genus Yersinia; species Yersinia sp. 2541 StPb PI. The sequence goes on from NZ_JAZGQB010000001.1 coordinate 2,511,872, forward strand.
GAGAATTTTGGCTGACATTGGTTTGTCTTATTGCCAACTAGCATTAAGTAACGTTTTACGTCGAATATATTCATTGGAAATCCTAAACATTAAGCATGGTTAATAGCCATAGTTTCTAACTCAAATCTTAGCTGTGAGACAGGTTTTATTCCTGAATAATTTCACTATGGGACCAATCCCTCAATTCATGTAACAAGATGTCGCCTAATCACCCCCCTTTCGATTTCGCACACAGGATGCAGCCCTAGTTTGGATGCTTATTTTTCAATTTCCGATACTTGGGTCTAAAAGAAGGCGCTAGTGGGGATAATAACCACTTTTCATTTATTCAGGGGAGGAATGCACTGGTCCACCATGAATCCGTTCATTTAACCCTCTTTATAAAACCGACAGTTATCTAATTTTCCGACTGAGATTGATATACATCTAGATCTTAGTCACCTAATTGGCGTATCGTTGTGTTCTGCTACTCGAGACGGACCCTTACTGGCCCGCCATTTATTTTGTCTTTTCTTTATTTGGTTTGCACCTTAGATGAAAACGCACGGAATTAACGGCATTAGGCCGTTCAGCGCGCTTATTGACGCTTGCTGGCGAGAAACCTATACACTTCAAAGACTTCTCAAAGATATAATTGCCGGTGTCACTGTCGGTATCATTGCTATCCCACTGGCGATGGCACTGGCTATTGCCAGTGGTGTCCCACCACAATACGGCTTATATACCTCCGCTATTGCCGGTATTGTCATTGCGGTCACCGGCGGCTCCCGCTATAGCGTATCCGGCCCCACTGCCGCTTTTGTGGTTATTCTCTATCCGGTATCACAGCAGTTTGGTTTAGCGGGTTTACTGCTGGCTACACTGATCTCCGGTATATTTTTATTATTTATGGGCCTAGGGCGACTTGGCCGATTAATTGAATATATCCCGCTGTCCGTCACCCTCGGTTTTACCTCAGGTATTGGTATCACCATTGCCACCATGCAGGTGAAAGATTTCTTTGGCCTGCACCTGACAGAAGTGCCGGAAAATTATGCTGGTAAAGTTGCCGCGTTGGCTCAAGCAATGCCAACCATCAACCTCAGTGATACGCTAATTTCAACCGTCACTCTGCTGGTATTAATACTCTGGCCACGGTTAAAATTAAAGTTACCGGGTCACTTACCGGCATTGGTTGCGGGTACTGCCGTCATGGCGGTGTTATCGCTATTTGATCATCAAGTGGCGACTATCGGCTCGCGCTTTGGCTATTTACTGGCCGATGGCACCCAAGGCCACGGTATTCCCCCCATCCTGCCGCAATTTGTCTTGCCGTGGAATTTACCTGCCGCCAATAGTCAGCCATTTGTATTGAACTGGGCAACCTTCTCTGCATTACTGCCCGCAGCCTTTTCTATGGCAATGCTGGGCGCAATTGAGTCATTGCTCTGCGCCGTCGTACTTGATGGTATGACAGGACAAAAGCATCACTCCAACAGTGAGTTAGTCGGTCAGGGACTGGGGAATATCATTGCGCCATTCTTTGGCGGGATCACTGCGACTGCCGCCATTGCTCGTTCTGCGGCTAATGTTCGCGCAGGTGCAACCTCACCAGTGTCAGCCATCATCCACGCACTGTTGGTCTTACTGGCGTTACTGGTACTGGCACCGATGTTGTCTTATCTGCCTTTAGCTGCGATGGCGTCTCTGCTACTGATTGTGGCCTGGAACATGAGTGAGGCACATAAAGTCGTTGACCTCCTGCGCCGAGCGCCTAAAGATGACATTATTGTGATGTTGTTGTGCATGAGCCTGACGGTATTATTTGACATGGTGATTGCAATCACAGTGGGTATTGTGTTGGCCTCACTGCTGTTTATGCGGCGTATTGCGCGCATGACGCGCCTGAGTGAGATACCCGCGGCTGTTGATGAGCATACGCTGGTATTGCGAGTGAACGGGCCACTGTTTTTCGCTGCCGCAGAGCGGATATTTAATGAGTTACTCAGCCGTTGTGAGAATTATCAAACCATTATTTTGCAGTGGGATGCAGTACCGGTTCTGGATGCCGGTGGCCTAAATGCGTTCCTACGCTTCACAGAGGCGCTGGGCGAGCAACAACAGCTCGTTATCACGGATATTCCTTTCCAGCCGCTGAAGACGCTGGCAAGAGCCAGAGTGCAGCCCATTGAAGGCAAGTTGAGTTTTTATGGGTCACTGCCAGAAGCGCTGGAGGCTTTACGCGTAAGAGGTTAGTCCCTTTGAATGAGTATTACGGTTTTCAAAAAAGGCAGTGTAGTTACCTACACTGCCTTTTCTTTATTCAAATATTACCGGCGAACACTTTTACTTGCTGGTATCCAGCACCGGGAAACTCTTCACTAAATCATCGATAGCTTTCATCTGCACCAGGAACGGTTCTAGTTTGTCTAATGGCAAAGCTGACGGACCATCACACTTGGCGCTGTTCGGCTCTGGGTGCGCTTCGATAAACAACCCTGCCAAACCAACGGCCATGCCAGCACGCGCCAGTTCAGCTACTTGAGCACGACGGCCACCGGAGGCTGCGCCAAACGGGTCACGGCATTGTAATGCGTGAGTCACATCGAAAATAACTGGATGACCGCCAGTCGCCTGGACCATAACGTTGATACCTAACATATCAACCACCAGATTGTCATAACCGAAGTTACTGCCGCGATCACACAAGATCACTTGATCATTACCGGCTTCTTTAAATTTATCGACAATATTGCCCATCTGCCCAGGACTGACAAACTGCGGTTTTTTCACGTTGATAACCGCGCCAGTGCGGGCCATAGCTTCAACCAAATCAGTTTGACGCGCCAAAAATGCCGGTAATTGAATAACATCAACCACTTCGGACACCGGTTTTGCCTGGCTGGCTTCATGCACATCGGTGATGATTTTGACACCAAACTGCTGTTTCAGCTCTTGGAAGATTTTCATCCCCTCTTCCAAACCGGGACCACGGTAAGAATGAATTGAAGAACGGTTGGCTTTGTCGAACGAGGCTTTAAACACATAAGGAATGCCCAACTTTTGGGTCACCGTGACATAATGTTCACAAATGCGCATTGCCAGGTCGCGCGACTCAAGCACATTCATGCCGCCGAACAGCACGAAAGGTAGGTCGTTCGCTAAGTTGATATCGCCAATGCTAACCACTTTCTGTTTCATACTAATACCTTTATAAAGGGTAAATCGAGATTAATTACCACGGTTATGCCGCAAGACATGGCTACCATACAACCGCGGTATAAAAGAGATCAGTGCAATGTCACCCGCTGTTGCTCAATGGAGTGGATCTGCATTTTTATCATTTCAGCAATCGGGTCTTCCGGGCACTGTTCAACAAAATAGCTTAAATCAGAGATAGCAATATGGTTGCAATCCAGTTGGGCATAAATCAAGCCACGGTCGCGGATTTCATAGGGGTCATCGGGGTCAAAAGCCAATACCGCTTCACTGGCGCGCAATGCCAACTCCATCTGCTTCTCTTCCATTAATGCCGCTTTCAATGTATCAAGCATTTTACGAACAATCAGGGTGTTTTCCGCTTCTTCCAGATCTTCATCTTCCAGTTCGGCGCTCAAACCCAGGTTGCCCTTAATCCACACTTCTAGCATATGTTCATTAAGCGTTTCACCGTTTAACGGATTAATCAGCCACATTTCTTCATCTAACCAATCAGCCCGAAGAATTAATTGAGTTGGAAAGATAACTGGCATCAAAGGTAGATCCAGTTGATGGGCGATGTGCAGGAAAATGACGCCCAGCGATACTGGCGTCCCTTGACGTTTATCCAACACTTTATCGAGCCAGATAGCGTCTGACAGGCGATAAACGCCACCAGCACCGCCAAATTTCCATTTACGGTAAAACAGATCAATAAGCACTTCTAATTGCTGATCCTGATTGAGATTGGCGGGCATCGCAGCCCGGGCATCATCAACGAGCTGTTGTAATTGGTTGCGTACATCAACCAGTGGAAAATTCTGTCGAATCTCCTGGGTAACCAATAACACCCCATCACACAGGGACGCGTTGTTAAATTCGAAATCAGCAATGCTACTCATAGATATCCCATCAGCAGTGGTAATTTAGTTGTTGCCAGTTTGACAATCAAATACAGGCAACCCAATGCGAGTATGAAAGCAAGCCAGCGACGATTCTGGCTGCGGGTTCGCTTACCTAATGCGACATAGCCAAGCAGGATATAGATAATAACGCCAAACAGCTTTTCAGTCAGCCATGTTCCTTGCGGACTGAAAGGGTAAAATCCGGTGATAAAAATCAGTACAATACCGCTGACAAATAGCAACGTATCATTGATATGTGGCGTTATTTTTACCCAGCGCTTATCCATCATAGCCGAACCGCGACATTTCCAAAAGAAACGTAATACAAACAGCGTAATACTGATAACTACTGTGAGTAAATGTAAATACTTCATGGCGATATAATCAACCCACATGACTCTCGCTTCCTTATCTATGTTAAATATTTATCGTTTTTTTTATTTGTTGCCGAATAAATGCCGCACAAAATCAGATTTTTCTTGATTAGCCGATCCATTGCCCCAAAGTAACACGATCATTATTACCATAATCTTTATACGTCATTACAGCACTAAATCCGGCGTTTTTAAGTAATTTCTGTACTGCATCGGCTTGCTGCCAGCCATGCTCCAACATTAACCAGCCTCCCGCCTCTAAATAAGCCGGCGCACGACGGATAATCTCGTCCAGTGAAGCCATCCCTTCGGCAGGTGCGACAAGCGCACTGTGAGGCTCAAAGCGGACATCACCTTCGTTCAGATGCGGGTCATCGGCATCAATATAAGGAGGATTGCTAACAATCAGCGTAAATTGTCCGTCGACCGCGTCAAACCAGCTACTTTGCAGGAAATGTACATTATCTATGGCCAGCTTTTCTGCATTATGGCGAGCCAGTGCAACAGCGTCGGCTTGGATGTCCACACCCACCACAGCACAATCTGGCCGCTCACTGGCTAACGCCAAAGCAATAGCACCGGTACCGGTACCCAAATCCAAAATATGGCAAGGAGTGGCTGGCAGATGTGCCAACGCCTGTTCAACCAAACATTCGGTGTCAGGGCGTGGAATAAGAGTGGCGGAGGAAACACTGAGTGGCAATGACCAGAATTCGCGCTCCCCAACCAGATAAGCAATAGGTTCCCCCTGCTCACGCCGGGTTGCCAGTTGTTCCAATCGCTGTAACTGATCGGCTGTCAGCTTAGTTTCACCGAAAGCCAACACATAGGTACGCGCCTTTACGGTGACAAAACTCAATAGAATCTCGGCATCGCGCTTTGGACTGTCACTCTGACTGAAACGGGCTGCCGTTAACGACAGCCACTGCTGATAGTCCATTAATCTTGCTCTGACAACGCAGAGAGCTGGTCGGCTTGATATTCCTGCACAATCGGCTGAATCAGCATATCCAGTTTGCCTTCCATCACTTCATCTAGGCGATAGAGGGTCAGGTTAATGCGATGATCGGTCACTCGGCCCTGTGGGAAGTTATAGGTACGATTACGATCAGAGCGATCACCTGAACCAAGCAGATTACGGCGCTCGGAAGCTTCTGCCAATTGGCGCTTTTGCATTTCTGCGGCACGGATACGTGCACCCAACACCGACATCGCCTTGGCTTTGTTCTTATGTTGTGAGCGCTCATCCTGACACTCCACCACCAAGCCCGTTGGAATATGGGTGATACGGATTGCCGAATCGGTGGTGTTAACGTGCTGACCACCGGCACCAGACGAGCGGAAAGTATCAATACGCAAATCACCGGCATTGATTTCCGGCATCTCAGCTTCAGGAATGGCAGGCATTACCGCGACGGTACAGGCAGAGGTATGAATACGGCCTTGTGATTCGGTTTCGGGTACACGTTGCACACGGTGACCGCCTGACTCGAATTTTAACTGACCAAACACCCCATCACCAGAGACCTTGGCAATCACTTCTTTATAGCCACCATGCTCGCCCTCACTGGCGCTCATGATTTCAACTTTCCAGCGGCGTGCTTCGGCATAACGGCTGTACATACGGAACATGTCACCAGCAAAAATAGCCGCTTCATCACCACCGGTCCCGGCACGAATCTCGAGAAAACAATCACGCTCATCATCAGGGTCTTTAGGGAGCAACAACACTTGCAACTGCTGTTCCAGCTCTTCACTGCGCGCTTTTGCTTCTTTCAGTTCTTCCTGAGCCATTTCGCGCATTTCAAGATCTTCCAGCATCATTTCTGCGGCTTCGAGATCATCTTGCACGCTGCGCCATTCTTTAAAACAGCGGGTGACATCCGTTAATTGCGCATATTCACGTGACAACGCGCGGAAACGGTCTTGATCGGCAATAACGCTGGCATCGCCAAGATACGCCAGCACTTCTTCGTGACGCTCTTGTAACGCTTCCAGTTTGGCAACAATAGAAGACTTCATCCGTGGTTTTAAACCCTGTAATTAGAGGAAACTAATGCTGATCCAGCCCAAGGCTGTCGCGTAATAATTGCAACCGCTCCATATCGCCATCGCTGGCGGCTTGCTGGAGGGATTTGGTAGGAGCATGAATCAGGCGGTTAGTGAGCTTATGGGCCAACTCATTCAACACTTGTTCTACATTGGCACCCTGCTCAATGGCGGCCAATGCTTTAGCGGTCATCTCACTACGAACCTGTTCGGCCTGAGAACGATAATCACGAATGGTTTCAACCGCCCCCTGCGCACGTAGCCAGGCCATAAAATTCATGCTTTCCTGCTGTACTATTGATTCGGCCTGCACCGCAGCGGCCTGACGCTGTGCCATATTGTGCTGAATAATCGCGTGCAGATCATCAACACTGTATAAATAGGCATTAGACAGTTTACCCACTTCTGGCTCAATATCCCGTGGTACGGCGATATCGACAAACAGCATTGGCTGATTGCGGCGGCTTTTCAGAGCACGTTCGACCATTCCCTTACCAATAATAGGCAATGGGCTGGCCGTTGAACTGATAATAATATCGGCATCGGCCAATCGAGCATCAATTTCCGGCAAAGTAATCACTTCGGCCCCCACTTCTGTCGCCAGCACTTGAGCTCGCTCACGGGTACGGTTAGCGATAATCATATGCTTGACTTGATGCTCACGCAGATGACGAGCCACCAGCTCAATGGTTTCCCCAGCCCCCACCAACAGCACATTCAGTTCAGAAAGCGACTCAAATATCTGACGTGCCAGAGTACAGGCAGCAAAAGCAACCGAAACGGCACTGGCTCCAATATCTGTTTCTGTCCGAACCCGTTTGGCAACCGAGAAAGATTTCTGGAACAACCGCTCCAACTCGCCAGACAGCGATTGACCACGCTGAGATTCAGCAAAGGCCTTTTTCACCTGCCCCAAAATTTGGGGTTCGCCTAATACCAGTGAGTCTAACCCGCTGGCAACACGCATCAAATGACTGACGGCATCATTACCATGATGCCAATACAGGCTTTTTTTCACTTCGTCCGGGCTGAGTTTGTGATAGGTACAAAGCCAGGCAATAAGTTGTTCATGCAGATTATCTTGCTGCTCTACGCTGAGATACAACTCAGTTCGGTTACACGTAGACAATACGACACCGCCCTGCACCAACGGCTGTTGGAGCAAGCTGACAAGCGCCTGGTCGATAGATTCCGGTGAAAAGTTCACTCGTTCACGTAAAGATACAGGCGCAGTTTTGTGATTAATGCCTAATGCAAGCAGAGTCATGAGAACGGCTTCGAGTAATACTGATGTTAGTATGGATTCTCGTCTGAACCGCATTCTACTTGATGCGCGGGTTCAATAAAAGTCACAGTGCAATATCCTAAGTATTATCATAAATTATGATCAGAAATTGGTTATCTGCTGTACAACAATATTGCGTAAACCCTGTACAAAATAGAACAAGATATTGACGCTCAGCCTTCAGCCCGTTAGCGTGAGCACCTCAGATACCAATTAGCTAGGTATCAAATAATTTGTTTTATCAAAAATTATTATTTATCGGTAACATGACCTCATCAAAGACGCGTCGCCAATGATATCCGTGCGACCGATAGGATTTATAGCCATATGTCGATGTATAAAATCAGTTTTTATCGCCTGCTCCCTTTAGCAACGCTGTTGCTAGCAGCCTGTAGCACCACGCCACCGACCGGTCCGGCGACCAGTCCGACATCGCCACAGTGGCGTCAACATGAGCAACAATTACAGCAATTGAGCCAATTCCAGACCCGGGGTGCCTTTGCGTATATTTCTGAAAAACAAAAAGTCTATGCGCGCTTTTTCTGGCAACAAACTACACCTGAGCGCTATCGCCTACTGCTGACCAACCCATTGGGCAGCACAGAACTGGAATTGGTGGTACAACCAGGCGTTACCCAGTTGACCGATAATCAAGGCAAACGCTATGTCAGTGATGACCCACAAGAAATGATTCAAAAGTTGACGGGGATGTCCATTCCATTGGAAAGCTTACGTCAGTGGATTTTAGGGTTACCCGGTGATACCACTGATTTCATCCTTGATGATAAGTACCGTTTGAAGCAAGTGACTTATAAACAAAATGGTATGACGTGGGTGGTTGATTATCAGGAATACAACACTCAAGTGACGCCAGCATTGCCGAGCCGCATGGAACTGAGCCAGGGCGGGCAGCGAATTAAGCTAAAAATGGATAATTGGACTGTCAAATAACATGGTTAGCACGCAGCAACATGTCTGGCCCTCACCGGCCAAATTAAACCTGTTTCTTTATATCACCGGGCAACGGGCCGATGGTTATCATGACTTACAAACCCTGTTTCAGTTTCTCGATTATGGCGACCAGCTAACTATTGTGCCGCGAGATGACAATCAGATTCGCTTATTAACGCCAGTTGCAGGCGTAGAAAACGAACAGAACTTGATAATTCGCGCGGCGCGATTGCTACAACAACAATGTCTACAACAATTGCCACAACAACAGCCCGGCACGGTAAAAGTACCTCGTGGGGCAGATATCAGTATTGATAAACGCCTACCAATGGGGGGAGGACTGGGTGGTGGTTCATCTAATGCCGCTACGGTACTGGTTGCACTCAATTTACTGTGGCAATGTGGTTTCTCTGATGAGAAATTGGCCACTCTTGGCCTAACATTAGGTGCCGATGTGCCGGTGTTCGTTCGTGGACATGCTGCCTTTGCTGAGGGAATTGGCGAAAAATTGCAACCTGCGGAGCCTTTAGAGAAGTGGTATTTGGTGGTACACCCCGGTGTAAGCATCCCAACACCAATTATTTTTTCTGATCCTGAATTAAAAAGAAATACGCCAGTTCGCCCACTGGCGGCGCTTTTAAGCACTCCGTACGCAAATGATTGCGAACCGATCGCAAGAAAACGTTTTCGCGAGGTTGAACAGGCTCTTTCATGGCTGTTAGAATACGCTCCGTCACGCCTTACCGGAACCGGTGCTTGTGTGTTTGCAGAATTCGACACTGAGGCATCGGCCCGACAGGTGTTAAGTATTGCCCCGGAGTGGTTGCATGGTTTTGTTGCTCGTGGTGTAAATGTTTCGCCACTGCATCGTGCGCGCTCTGGGAAAATTGAAAGTTGTGAGTGCAGATAACGATTTACAGCGTTATGTAAGGTCGATGTAATGGCTCTACTAACCTTGGGTTCTGAAAATACCTGTCTCATTTGATTGAAAGCCGGTTCATAATGCTGTTTTGTACCCAATAGATTTCAAGATGCAGGAAAGCGGCAAACGAGCGAATCCCGATAACCTTACATGAGTAAGTGATGCGGGTGAACGAGAACAGTCGACACACCTGTAATTTGAATGATGACGGTTATTCACCGTGTTTTGGCTTTAAATACCCGTATGTATATTGCAATCAGTATGAATAATCGCCCCTGATTACTGATATGACAATATCTTCTCTGGACGCATGCCTGAGGTTCTTCTCGTGCCTGATATGAAGCTTTTTGCTGGTAACGCCACCCCGGAACTAGCACAACGTATTGCCAACCGTTTGTACACCAGTCTTGGTGACGCCGCTGTAGGTCGTTTTAGCGACGGCGAAGTGAGCGTGCAAATCAACGAAAATGTACGCGGTGGTGATATTTTCATCATCCAGTCCACCTGCGCACCCACGAACGATAACCTGATGGAACTGGTTGTCATGGTTGATGCCCTGCGTCGCGCCTCCGCAGGACGTATTACTGCTGTTATTCCTTACTTCGGTTACGCTCGTCAGGATCGCCGTGTGCGTTCTGCCCGTGTACCGATCACTGCCAAAGTTGTTGCCGATTTTCTCTCAAGTGTTGGGGTTGACCGCGTATTGACAGTGGATCTACATGCTGAACAGATCCAAGGCTTTTTTGATGTTCCGGTTGATAACGTATTTGGTAGCCCAATCCTGCTGGAAGATATGTTGCAGCAGAATCTGGAAAACCCAATTGTTGTCTCTCCAGACATCGGCGGCGTTGTTCGCGCCAGAGCCATTGCAAAACTGCTGAACGATACTGATATGGCGATTATCGACAAACGCCGCCCACGTGCTAACGTTTCTCAGGTGATGCACATCATCGGTGACGTTGCTGGCCGTGACTGCGTGTTAGTTGACGATATGATCGATACCGGTGGCACATTGTGTAAAGCAGCGGAAGCCCTGAAAGAACGTGGTGCCAAGCGTGTATTTGCTTACGCGACTCACCCGATCTTCTCTGGTAATGCGGTTGAAAACATCAAACATTCTGTTATCGATGAAGTGATTGTTTGTGACACGATTCCGTTGTCAGCTGAAATCAAGGCATTAAAAAATGTGCGTACTCTGACCCTGTCAGGCATGTTGGCTGAAGCCATCCGCCGTATCAGCAATGAAGAGTCCATCTCTGCGATGTTTGAGCATTAATCAGTATTAGGTTGTGGATATCCCTGCGGTGCTATCTGGCCGCAGTTAGCCATTAAGCTATTTTCGCGATAGGTCACTTGGTGGGCATCACGAATGGGGTTCATAACGAATTGATACTATGCAATGCATAAATTGAAGCAGATAAAGAAAAACCCGTTGAAGCAGATGCGACAACGGGTTTTCTACTCTCGATCGCTGAGTTCGTGATCAATAGGTGTTTGTTTTATCGCTCGTTGAGCCCTCATTTACCCCTCCTGCACATCAGCTCAATTAAAAAGCCAAGAAAACAGGTCTATGTTTGCCGCTTCGCTGTAATTAGTCGCTAATGATGCCTTGCTCGCTAGGAGTGACGCTGGTTGCGATTACAACGCTTGTCAAAGTGCTTAATCCACCAATAACGATCCGCAACTTCCTCACGCCCACCGATACGCGCGCCAACTAACCACAACAGTGCGCCGACAAAAATACTCATCACGGCACCATGGGCAAAGAATTGCGGTAGACCCAGTTGGGATACCTCTGTCAGGATTGAGTAACCTACCCCTACGACCATGGTAACCAAACCTAATCCCATCAGCACATTACCGACCCTTGCTGCGCTTTTACGTTTCATATGCCACCTCCACCTAGGTTGCCAATAAATAACCACTGAGCCGAGCGCTAAAACTGCTTGCTTAATGCGATTATTCATGTCCACTTAATAACTAAGTATAGTCAGGCTTGCGAGGAAGGTATTGCGCTTGTGATCACAACTGGCAAATATATTCCAACAAATCTTTACATAATCCAGACATTTGGCACTGAATTTGAATTATACATACAGGCAACTATTCACATCTTGAACTATTCACTCTAAATAAATTCATGCTAGCAGTTTTGTTATTACGCGCTATGACAGGTAAACTATGGCACTTTAATTCCTTTAGTTATAGCGAATGGCGACGTGAGCAGTATTAAATTAATCGTTGGGCTGGCAAATCCGGGCGCTGAATATGCCCAAACTCGCCACAATGCAGGTGCTTGGTATGTGGATTTATTGGCGCAGCGCCATAATCAACCACTGAAAGAAGAGGGTAAATTCTTCGGCTACACTGCAAGGCTAAATCTGGCAGGCCAAGACGTTCGCTTGTTGGTACCCTCTACCTTTATGAATCTCAGTGGCAAGGCCGTAGCCGCAATGGCTGGGTTTTACCGTATTCTGCCGGAAGAGATTTTAGTCGCACACGATGAGTTGGATATCCCGCCGGGCGTGGCTAAATTAAAGCTAGGTGGCGGTAACGGTGGCCATAACGGCCTGAAAGATATTCAGAGCAGGTTGGGGAATAACCCTAACTTCTATCGTTTGCGCATCGGCATCGGCCATCCGGGTGATAAAAGTAAAGTCACCGGTTTTGTTTTGGGTAAGCCACCAATCAGTGAACAAACCTTAATTGACGAGGCCATTGATGAATCTATCCGCTGTACTGAAATACTGCTAAAAGAAGACATCACTAAGGCAATGAATCGCCTGCATTCCTTTAAGGCCGGCGTATAATACTGGCCCGGTTCCCCGGCTAACGAACATAAGCCGGGGTGCCTGTATTAGTTGTTATTCATTTTTGTTGCACAGCGCATTAATCCCCTGTTGTCCCTCACCGGTCAATACCACACCTGAAAATATCACCCTCACCCGCCCGAGAAAATTGTTGCTTTTACCATCATATTCGCCCGCAATATCACTCAATTTATCGCTACAAAAAAGCGAATCCCAATCTGATGCCTTTCCTTTGTTGCGCGATAAGTCGTGGCTGCGTTCAAACTTGTCGGTTACTGCGGTAAATTTCAACTGGATGCTGTCGAAATCTTCATAAAGGGTATTTTTTTTGTACCCCACATATCTAACGCTCTTGCCCGAGTGACTTTCAATTTCCACCCCATATTGATCAACCAACTCGGCAAAGGAGGGGGCGGCAGGCTCAACATCTGCGGTAAGAAAACGCATTCCCACAATACCCGCCATCCCCCCGAACAAGATGACGATCAGCCATTTATAGATACTCATTTCCATTGGAATTACCCAAATTCAGTATGCGGACTGTAATAACTAGTTATCGGACATTTATCAGGAAACTTAAGATGGCATAAGCGTGATCTCGGACACAGAGTTAGAAAAATCAATCACCTACTCGCTCTCACAGCATGTTCCATTGCGGCGACGAAACAGCATGATCGAGATAAATCGTCAGAATGTGTATAATAGCGACATAAATTTTGATTACATCAGCACGTTAACCCTAACGAGTTGATTTTTAAGTTATTTAAGGTGATATAAAACATGGGATTCAAATGCGGTATTGTGGGCCTGCCTAACGTTGGTAAATCCACCCTGTTCAACGCGTTGACACAAGCGGGTATCGAAGCAGCTAATTTCCCGTTCTGCACCATTGAACCCAACACGGGTGTGGTGCCAATGCCGGACCCGCGTCTGGACCAACTGGCCGAGATTGTTAAACCTCAGCGTATTTTGCCAACGACGATGGAATTCGTCGATATCGCGGGCCTGGTTAAGGGTGCATCCAAAGGCGAAGGCCTGGGTAACCAGTTCCTGACCAATATCCGTGAAACTGAAGCAATTGGTCATGTGGTACGTTGTTTTGAAAATGACAACATCATCCATGTTGCCGGTAAAGTTGATCCCGTTGATGACATTGATACCATCAACACTGAACTGGCACTTTCCGATCTGGAAACCTGTGAACGCGCAATGCATCGTGTTCAGAAGAAAGCTAAAGGCGGTGATAAAGACGCTAAAGCGGAACTGGAAGCGCTGGAAAAATGTCTGCCACATTTAGAAAATGCTGGCATGCTGCGTGCGTTGAACCTGAGTGCTGAAGATAAAGCCGCCATCCGTTATCTGAGCTTCCTCACCCTGAAGCCAACCATGTACATTGCTAACGTCAATGAAGATGGGTTTGAAAACAATCCATATTTGGATCAGGTGCGTGCCATCGCTGCGGCGGAAGGTTCTGTGGTAGTTGCCGTTTGTGCCGCAGTTGAGTCTGATATTGCTGAGTTGGAAGATGCAGACCGCGCTGAATTTATGGCTGAGTTAGGTATTGAAGAACCCGGTCTGAACCGTGTGATCCGTGCCGGTTATGAATTGCTGAACCTGCAAACCTATTTTACTGCCGGTGTAAAAGAAGTGCGTGCCTGGACCATCCCGATAGGTGCAACTGCACCACAAGCTGCCGGTAAAATTCACACCGACTTCGAGAAAGGCTTTATCCGCGCACAAACTATCGCTTTCGAGGACTTTATCACCTACAAGGGTGAGCAAGGCGCGAAAGAAGCCGGCAAAATGCGTTCAGAAGGTAAAGATTACATCGTAAAAGATGGCGACGTGATGAACTTCTTGTTCAACGTCTAAATCATTTTTGTTGTTTCATGAGGATTCACTGAGTCTCATGAAAAATAACAAATACCATTAAATCCACGCATTTGCGTGGATTTTTCATTTCATGATGTCTCATCTTGTCTCGTGAAAGCGCAGTTTAAAATAAGTATGTGGATAACAATCCGCAGATAACATGCTATTCCCCTTCCCTTTCAAACCGTCAAAATGCTCAGAACGCGCCATAGTTTGACAGGATATCGGCTGCACCTATTTCCGGGTCGTGATAATCCATGCGGCCCAATGACATTGCACTCGTTGCGTCAACGACGCAAAAGCCTCGGCTGGAGCGGTACTTTCAGCACACATGTGACCAGAACAACAGGTAATACCCGTTTAAATAAGATGGGGGAGATACTCCGGGTGGCATCGTAATAGAAACTTTCGCTTTCAGAACGGGCTGGAATTATGGGCTTTGACCCACTCTTCACTGATGGGATGAACAAAATGCAACTCACTGGCGTGCAGCATCAGCCGTGGAGTCCGTTCGGTACCTGGCAGCAGGCGACCGCCATACAGGTCACAGCCCAAAATGGGATGGCCCAACTGCTGACAGTGGATGCGGAGTTGATGAGTACGCCCGGTTTCCGGGGTTAGCTGTACCCGCGTTAATGGCAGTAACGTCCCATCTTCCAACTCATGATAAAAGCGCTCCACGACCCGATAGTAGGAGCGAGCCGGCTTGCCGTGGATTGGGCAAATCGACATCAGCGGGAACAGTGCCGGGTCTTTGGCAATCGCTGCGTCTATCATCCCTTCGTTGTCATCCAGATGTCCGCAGAGCAGTGCGCTGTACACTTTGGTCACGGTGCGCTGGCTGAACTGTCGACAGAGGGTGGCATTTATAGCCTTATTGCGGGCAATCACCATCAGCCCGGAAGTGCCAAAATCCAGGCGATGAACCAGGGTACAGCCGGGGAATATCTGTACTAACCGATGATGCACCGAATCCAGATTTTGCGGATTTTTCCCCGAGAGGCTAAGCAGCCCCGCAGGTTTATTGATAAGAACCAGGTGATCGTCCTGATAGAGAGTCTCTATCTTGTCATGACACGGCGGGGCAATAAAGGTATCGATTATCTTAGACATCAGGCTACCCGGATGAAGAGTGGGAGCGGATGATACCGAATTTTAAACCGACTGGCGAATCCTGAGAGCAGGTCCCACCAGCCTCTGATAACCCCCTCCAAACTCAAGTAATACCGTGATCAGGTCCTGCAATCTGGAACAGACTCAAAAATTACAGGTATAATCCCACAAATTATTCAACTGGTTTAGGAACGAAGATGACAAAACTCACCTTACAAGAGCAGATGCTAAAAGCTGGATTAGTGACCAGCAAAAAAATGGCCAAAGTCCAAAGAACAGCTAAGAAATCACGAGCTCAGGCTCGTGAGGCAAGAGAGGCTGTGGATGAAAATAAAAAAGAACAACTTGAGCGTGATAAACAACTAAGCGAACAACAAAAACAAGCGGCTTTATCTAAAGAGTATAAAGCTCAGGTGAAACAGCTCATTGAAATGAACAGAATCGATATTTCAAAAGGCAATATTGGTTTTAACTTCACAGATAATAATTTAATTAAAAAAATAGTTGTGGATAAGCTCACTCAAGCTCAGCTAATTAGTGGTCGTCTCGCCATTGCTCGTCTGGTTGTTGAGAACAGTGGCGAGAGTGAATACGCTATTATCCCCGCGAGCGTAGCCGATAAAATTGCGCAGCGAGATGCGAACAGTATTGTATTAAATAGTGCGCTTAGTCAGGAAGAGCAAGATGGAGAAGATCCGTATGCCGATTTCAAAGTGCCCGATGATTTGATGTGGTAATTAACAGTTTGCAGATGCTTATGTATGAAAAGCCCCTCAGGGCTTTTCATTAAGATTTTATGCTCAGCCAATTCATGGAAAACGCAAAGCGATTTAACCAATGTGTTGCATCCATCGAGTGAATTCACAGCCAAAAGCGGGTGTTGATATAAATAGAAGACGTTAGCCTGTTAGGCATTGCAGTCATAATGTTTTTTTTGAAAAGCTCACTGACATATGACGGATCTATGATTTTGATTGATAATGCCGATAGCCAATTTATGGGTATTACCTGTTTGCTACTGCATCGCTGGTATGAATTGCACTGGTGGTCGGGATTCCGGGATGCCCACGGTCTCGCTCCCAGGTAAAAGGGGCAAAATCACAGTTTTCATCACGCCAATGAGGTTTGCGCAGTGCATAAATAACCAAAGGTACCATGCAGAAGAACAAGGCTAATGCGATCAAAATAGCGACATACTCCTTGGGGCTACCCACCACAATTTGGCTAGGTGGAATGAAGCTAAAGATGAAAGCAATACACGAACTCAGTAGCCCTGTACCACCAATAATCCACATCCCTGCATTACCGCCAGGTATACAATAAGGCCGTGGTCGGTTTGGTTGACTAAAGCGCAGGTAGATAGCCGCACTGAACATCAACATGTACATAATGAGATACAGGATGACGGTCAATTGGCTCAATATCTGGTAGGCCGATTGAACTGAGGGAAGTACCACGAACAAGATAGATAGCAAGGTAACAATAAGTGCTTGAACACATAGGATATGCGTCGCCATGCCATTTTTATTGATACTCTGCCACCAGCGCGGTAAGTATCCGGCCTCAGCCACTTCCAATAACCCGGATGAAGGCCCGGCAACCCATGTCACTACACCTGCTAATACCCCCACAGCCAGACAGCATGCCACTATCGGCCCTAGCCATTCGATACCAGCCCACTTGAACAGGTCGTAATAAGTCACTAACAAACTTTGCGTCAGATTGATATCAGACTCGGGGATCACAAAAGCTATGGCTAACGTGCCCAAGACAAAAATAAGTACAGTCCCTAAAGCAGCCAACATAATAGCGATGGGATAGTTTCTCTGCGGGTTCTCTACATCTTTGACATGGATGGCATTCATCTCCATCCCAGCATAAAACAGGAAGATACTGGCGGCTAAAACCACATTATCGAAATTAGAAAAGTCAGGAACAACGTTATCCCATGACAACTCTATTTGCGAGGTACCTCCACCAATCAAATATGAAAAACCTAATATGATCAGGATAATTACCGGAATGATGGTGCCTATCAATCCCCCCCATTTAGAGACCTTGGCAAAGGTTTCCACCCCTTTAAAGGCAATAAAGGTCGCAAACCAATAAATACACAACACAATCCCGAGCACAAAGAATTTATTGGCCGAGAGTGCTTGATCCCATGTCTGGTCGGGGCCAATAAAAGCTAATGAAACCGCACCGAACGTCAGGACAGTAGGGAACCATACCGTCACCTCAGTCCACAGCATAAACATGGCTAAAAATGCCCAGCGCGGGCCAAAAGCCTCGCCTACCCAGCGAAATACTCCGCCTTTTTCCGGCCAACCGGTTGCCAATTCAGCCGCCACCAAACAGACCGGGATCAAGAAGAATACAGCAGCAAACAGATAGTAAAAAATAGAACTTAATCCATACTCCGCTTCGGTAGGTAACCCTCTTAGACTGACCACTGCCACAATATTCATTACCACTAGTGTCATAATGCCCAGTTTTTTTATTGACGGGCTGCGTTTGGTTGATACGTTATTGTTCTGCATAAACTCACCTCATAATTAGATTATTAAAAGATAATTAAAAACAATCTATTAGATGTGATTGAAGCGGAATTTGTTTTTTATCAATTGAGTAACTCATTTGTAATGATCCAAAACGAGAATCTAAAAACAAACAATCCATATTATCTGACATAATAAACACCCTATTTATTTAGTTTAAATTTAGCACCATAGTTTTCACAAAGAATAAAAACAAGTCAGCTAATAATTAAGTATAAATCAACCACCATGTCTTATATTGTTTTCAGTTTAAATCTAGAATAAACATGCCAGACAAGCAACACAGAAAGTCAGTATATTTCTCGCATTGATCGTCAACATTTAAAAATGTAGTTTAATAAAAGCCAATTAAAAAAATTTGATTTATAGATATATTAATACTTATTGAATGAAGTTAATTTAATAACAAACAGATAATTCATAGCAAAGACATAAGTAGGCTTAGGTATATTAATAGTTATAAATATTACATGCCTTTCAGCCCATCATTATCATGGCTAGTAAACCGTAAGCAGCAAAGGCGACTCTCTGCCAGAGTGCTGCACTCCATTGGAAAGCAGTAATACGTAAGAAACCACTAATCTACGCAATTCTATGGGTTTCCCCCGTCTCACAAGAAATTGTGAGCCATTTTAGCCTGCCAATTACCACCAATCCTAAACGATAATCTTACACAGGCTTTTGAACCTTATAGTTCGAATGTTAATATAGTTGGCTGAGGGAGTTTGATATCACGGCGATAAAGGAAAAGTTTTGAACACTAAAAGTAGAATGCAGTTGTGGCCATGGTTGGTGGTATACGCAATGGTTGTCTTGCTATTGGCTGGGTGCTCAAACAAATCCAATCGTGACTACACCAAACTGCCAAAAGGCAGTTATAACGATAAATCGTATACCGTTAAGTCAGGTGACACACTTTATTTTATTGCATGGATCAGTGATAGCGAAGTGAGTGACCTTGCCCGCATCAACAGGCTCCGCCCCCCCTATAGACTTGAGGTTGGGCAAAAACTTCAGCTCAGCAGTTCTGCGGCGTCCGGGCGACTGGCATCAACGAAGCGTAAATCCTCAAATACTGTACTCGCTGCATCGACACCACCACCGGGTGCTAATCGATGCTGGCGCTGGCCGACCAGTGGCCAAATAATATCGCGCTACTCCAACGCCGACGGTGGTAATAAAGGCATTGATATTACGGCTAAACGTGGGCAGCCAATCTACGCGTCGGCCAAAGGGCGAGTCGTGTATGTCGGGAATCAGTTACGTGGTTATGGCAACCTGATAATGATTAAACACGGTGAGGATTTCATCACCGCTTATGCCCATAACGACACCATGCTAGTGAACAATGCTCAAGATGTGAAAGCGGGACAAAAAATAGCCACGATGGGCAGCACCGGAACAGACACGATAATGTTGCATTTCCAAATCCGTTACCGAGCAACCGCACTTGATCCACTACGCTATCTGCCACCACAAGGGGCAGCGCCTAAGTGTTAGCAGACCGCGGTGTAAGTAGTCGTTAAGTGTTTTAGCGGAATCAAATAAGCAAAAGGCTCCTGTTCAGGAGCCTTGTTTTGTTCTTCAGCACTCGAGGCTATCGTTACGCCAGTACTTCTTTCACGAAAGCTTTAATCTCTTCAACTTGGCAGTTATCAAAGAAGCACTGCTGGAAACGTGCACCGCTTACTGCGGTTTTCACTAATTCACGGTCAATAGAGCGCAGTGTATCGAGATAGTTTTCTTTCACTACCGCAGCTTTCACTTGGTTCAAAATACCCGCATTACGTACCTGCGGCTCTTTACGATCCAGCGGGTAACCTTCCCCCTTCACGCCAGTAAACGCTTTTTCAAAGATATAACGCACATTTAATTCAGCACCCCAGCCAAAACCTTTGGCGAATGGCAGTGACAATGCATTACCGTTATTGATCTGAGCAAACAGGAAAGCGTCAGCAGGATCGATGCAATATCCACATACAACACCTGGATGGATGTTTAATGACATCATTGCGCCTTGGCCTGTACCACAGCCAGTAACCACAAAATCCACTGCTTTAGAATTGAGCAGAATGCTGGCCATGATCCCCAGATGAATATAAGTCAGGTGATGGTCGTTTTCATCACTCATGCCCACGTTGTATACCGGGTACGCTTTTTCCGAGGCTACAGCATTCAGCTCTTTCAGAATGATGGCGTTTTTAGTTGCCTGACTGTTTTCCATCATCAGTGCAATTTTCATTATGTTCTCTCCTTTGCGCCAATGAGCTGTGGCCCATTGGGTGTGATAGTTAGACTTGACTGTGCAGAACATAGCACTCTAAAAACAAAATTTCAATTTTAATGAAAAGATGTTTTATAAATATCACATTTTGAGATTTAGTCGCCATGCATCCTACCGGATAACCATGAGAATAGCGGGTGTATGTAGCTGTGTGCGTCACTCATCTGCGACGAATACAAAATCAAATCGGTCAATGTTTGGCCTATCGACCCAAATGCTCGCTTGAATAACATACAAAAAGACCATGCGGATGCATGGTCTTCTCTTACTGGAAATAATCGACAACACTAACTTTAGTGATGCAACATCTCGTGAACTATTTCATCTTTGCCTAATGTGATTGGATAAAACGTTGGCCAGTTATCCATTTCTTTAAACAATGCTTCATGCGACTCATTGCTCGTGTAAATATGAAAATGATGGGATTTTTGTGGTTCTATTATATGGTCACTGAATTGGACAAATTTTGGTGCTTTTGAGTTAGCATCTTTACATTCGAATAAATAGCGTACTCCCTTCTTCCCTGAGTCATAGTGCATTATTTTAAAGCCAGAGTAGCTATACTTACATGAATTAACGGCATCTGAGGTGTGAAAATCAATAGTGTTATTCTCTATGCCAATCATAATGATATCAGTATGATAGCCCCGGCGGTAATACTCTCGGTATTCTGTAACCGTTTTATCTTTATTTTTTTTCGCTTTATTAACGAGTACCGAATCCAGATCCCCTTTTAACAGATAGGGATTAACCGATTGCCAGACCCCATCCCAATCACTCAGCCCCCTATCCTTAACATCTTTGTCTACAAAGATGCCTTCACTTGCTGTGCGTGCAGCATCCGATTGATGGTGCTCATGTGAGTGGCTATGTTTACCATGCGCAAATGATTTAAAACTGATCAATGAAATACAAACACTCAATGCAATTATGGATAGGCAGTTATATTTTTTAGACATCTATAGCTCCTTGTTGGATAGCACGAATGTAATGTTATACTATTACATATGCGCTAATCAATAGGCGCTTGTACAGTAGGCCACCAGATATTAGCTGCCGTCGCAGAGGCCGAGCATCGACGTATCCTGGAGAGGGAAAATGGCCGTTGTGCCGCCGCAATGGCTACCAAAATTAAGTCAGGGCAAAAACCACGAATGAAATCAGACATGGCTAGTATTCTTATTAACAAAAAAGCGGGTTATGGCAAAACCGGGATGTCGAGAACCCCTGATTTCCGTTTAGAGAGGAAAGTTAAGGCCGCTATTTAGGCTTACATTGCCTCTAGTTCTTTCTGAGTTCGTCCACAGTACGCAAAAGCTAGCGTTCGAATAACTTTATGGGGCAGACGCCAGACGTCGGGCAGCTTCTATGACAGAGGATCTCCGTCTGGCATGTTCTTCTGCGCTATCTGGTCCCGTTAACATGCGCGCGACCTGTGGAACGGCAGACCACCATCCGGCCAAAGCTAACACCAAAAAAGCCAGATGATCTGCTCCAATGGCTTGGGTAACAATTCCCTCGCGCTGCCCATCGCTCACGGCCTGAATCTTGTATCCATAGTATTCGCGTCGCTGTTCTTCGTCCGGCACCTCATCACTGAATATCAACCCTTCCCAGCGCATGAGCCGACTCAGTTCAGGATTGTCGAGGTGATAATCGTAGGCACGGCCAGCGTAATCGCCAATATCTTCAACCGCAAAGGATGTAATGGGCAACGCCGATGCCACCTTGGCCAACTCACTACGTAATACGGCTGAGAACAGCGCTCGCTTATCGCCAAAGTAATTATAAACACGCTCCTTGTTTACCCCGGCCAACTTGGCAACCCGCTCAAGGGTAGTGCCATCGGGTCCGAGTCGGGCGAATTCGGTCATCGCCGCATCCAGAATTTTGCGTTTCGTCCCTTCAGTATCCCAAGCCATTTTTCTTCTCTCTCATTTATGGGTTGTTGCTGTCACGTAATCATACTATAGTTATTTCCAACTAAAACGTTGGAGTTGTAATTTTACTTTATAATCGGAGTCTGAACTATGAAAAACACCATCCTCATCTGTGGATATGGCCCGGGTATTTCCCATGCAGTCGCTCGCCGTTTTGGTAAGGCGGGTCATCCCGTAGCCTTGATTGCGCGCAATGCTCAGCGTCTCGCTGATGCGGTAACGGAATTGACCGCCGAAGGCATCCAGGCTCGCGCTTTCCCAGCCGACCTTAGCGATGTTAAAGCGATTCGACATGCCGTCACGGACGTACATGAGATAATGGGGCCTATAGGTATCCTGCACTGGAACGTTTTTCTCGATATCGAAGGTGACCTGCTGTCCACTCAGCCCGCAGATCTGAGCAAGAGTTTCGATCTTCGCGTTGTTGGCTACATCACCGCCGTACAAGAGAGCAGGAACGACCTTGCGGCATCAAAAGGTACCGTACTGGTTACCAGCGGCGTCATGGCGCTCGATGACCCACAAATCAATGCGTTCGCCATCGATTATGCTGCGATTGCCATCAGCGTTGCAGCTCAACGTAAAACTACCCATATTCTGGCGCATACCCTCGCGTCACATGACATTCATGTCGGTGAGGTGATCGTCAACGGCTTCGTTGAGGGAACACCGGGCGGTGTGGGTAAAAGTGATACCGTCGCACCAATGGACATCGCTGACCAATTCTGGGAACTGCATACTGCACGTCAGGTACATTCCGTCATCGTTGGGGGTGCTGTACCGATATCGGAAGCAGAGTTCCATGGCTGAAAATACGCAATTCTCAGGCTTGGCTGATGAGACCTTCAGCAAGCCCCCTCACCTCAGACCAGCTCATTACGCGAGTGGGCCAGGTGTCACGCTACTGGTCGCGGTCGCCCTGTTGGTGCTGACCCAGCTTTACCTGGCAATCCCTTTGCTGACGTACGTCGGTCACTCTTTCAGCCCGGCAACACCGGGGGCCGTCTCGTTCGCGCTGGCCACTTGTTTCAGCCTGGCCTATGCTGGCGGGTTCCTGCTCTGGGGGCCGTTATCGGATCAGTATGGTCGTCGGCCAGTGATGCTGATGGGGCTGAGCGCCCTGTCGATTGCCACACTTGCCTGCGCCTTCGTGCCTTCGTTGCCATGGTTGGCGGGACTTCGGATGTTACAGGGGCTGGCAGCGTCCAGTTTTGCCCCGGTAGCACTGGCCTATCTTGCTGAAGCGGTGCGGATACGTCACCGAGCAACCGCCATCGGGGCCATGTCTACGTCTTTCCTCGTGGCCGGCATCCTTGGGCAAGTATTCGCGGCCTGGGTGGCGTTACGATGGGATTGGTTCTGGGTATTTCTGACCACGGGAGGCGGTCTTGTGGTCATGCTTCCATTAATTGCGTTGATGATAAAGGAACCGGCACGCACTATCGTTGAGGGTCATCTGGGCCATCGTTTCGTAGCATTGGGCAAAATTGCCGTGCGGCCTGCCATTCTGCTGCTGTCATTTGCACACATCACACTTCTCCTGTCTTTCGTTGCGATGTATACGGCGTTGGGGCCGCATCTGGCGGGCTTGAACCTTTCTCCTGCCACAGTCATTGCACTGCGCTTGGTTGGATTGCCAGGGATGTTCATCGCCTTGCTGGTCGGGCCGCTTGCTGCTCGGATCGGGATGCCGGGCGTTGCGGGTGCAGGTTATCTGGTTGCGGCCGTGGGCTTGGCCCTAGAGGCTGTGTTAGCGCAATCGCTGACCGGTATTGCCATTGGGAGTCTGGTCTTCGTGGTCGGCGTCGCTCTCGCTATTCCGGCAATGATCACCCAGTTTGGTGATCTGGCGGTACCTAACCGCGCAGCGGGCATGGCCCTCAATGGTTTTGTCCTGTTTATCGGAGCCAGCATCGGTCCATTTATCGTGTCCTGGGTGCCCGGTTTCGTCCCGCTATTGGTGGGGCTTGCGGTGGCACTTTTACTGGCCACTGTCTGCGTTGCGGGCAGTGCATCGCTTGCTTCATCCACGAGGAAATCATGAATTCTATCCGTTCTTCTCTCTCTTCAGTTCTGACTTCCTGCCGTTGGATCCTGGTGTTCCGCATCAGTCTAGGGCTTACCACTGCTCTGTCTGCTTTCGCGTTGCAAACAGCCTCCGGTGCGGTTGGAGATAACCTGATCAGCATCCCAGATACTCATCATCAAACCAGTCAGCGTTCGGTCACGCTGGATGGTCAACCCGCCGCACTCAGCCGTTACGAGAGGCGCGATGAGCGCAATGCCTTCCTGGAGGGAGAACACTTTAGTACGGTGATCGCCGCCGATGGCACACTCAAGGGTTTTGCCAACATCTCGCTCGACCTGGTGGGGAAACCGTTACCGTCTCGTGAGCGCGCTGAGCAGATTGCGGCAGAGTTCTTGCGTAAGGCTGCGCCCGACTTGCTGACCAGCCTGGGGAGAGCGTCTGTTACTCTCCATGATGAACCTATTCGCTTATCACACCCAGGCCGTAACGAGACTGTCCAACTCACCGGTTTAAAATTCAAGGCACGCAATCTGGCTGATGGGCGTTGGTTCTGGGTCATCATCGGTAGCGATGAGAAACCGATGCTGTTCGAGCGCGATCTGGAATGGGCAACCCTGCTCGCTCGCCGCAAAACGGAACAATGGCTGCATGACCGATGGATAAAAGCACAAGATGCCCAACAGATCAGTAAACCAAGCCGTTGGAATCTGCCATGGACTCATTAACTCAGATTGTTCTTGGCAGCAGTGTCGCCGCACTTGTTGTCCCCCAACATCATCGACGCCAGGCAATACTGGCGGGTGGAGTACTCGGTACTTTGCCCGATCTGGACGTGCTCTGGTTCAAAGTATTCAGCAGTGATGTGGTTACAGAAGTGACCTGGCACCGTGGTCCATCGCATTCACTCTTGATGCTAACGTTGTTGGGATTGCTGCTTTGGCTCTTGCTCAAGTCTCGCAGTTCGCTGGTTCGAGGTGCCCCATTGCGGTGGCTGTTGGCGATCTGGCTAGCCCTGATAACACATCCGTTGCTGGATGCCTTTACCGTCTACGGTACGCAGGTGCTATGGCCCATGAAGACCCCACCCGTCATGTGGGCGACAATCTTCGTCATTGATCCGTTGTATACAGTGCCGTTGTTGATAGGGGTTATGGCTGCCTGGCAGCTTTCACCATATAAAACTGCGCAGCAAACGAGTGGCTCAGGCCGAGACAGGGCGGCACGCAATTGGTTGGTAGCAGGCTTGCTCGTCAGCTCGGCCTACCTGGCTTGGAGTGTTGCCGCCAAATCTCTGGTTGACCGGGTAGCCTCGCAAAGCCTGGCTGTTCTGAACTTGCAGAATGCCCCGCGTTTTTCTACACCGTTTCCGTTCAACACGCTGGCTTGGCGGGTGATTGTGATGGTACCGGATGGCTACTGGCTCGGTGACCGATCCCTTGTCGCGGATCGGGGAGCGATGCAATTTACTTTTCACGAAAGCGACAACCAGGCGTTGGCGCAGTTCACATCCGTACCGCAGTTGAAACGTCTATTGTGGTTCACACATGGGTTTATCGCCGCTCACGCTCAGCGACGTGAGGATGGCGAGCTTCGGCTGACCCTTGCAGATCTGCGAATGGGGTTAGAGCCCGATTATTTTTTCCGCTATGACATTGCTGGCATAGATGAAAGTGGCCACTGGGCAGCAGCACCAGAAATTACCCAATTGCCTGAGTCGGGTGATACCGCCAAGATGCTAAGCTGGGTGTGGAGGCGTATTTATGACAGTAAAGCAACACCGTGAGTGACAAATGGAATTGTAATACTCTAGAACAGAGTTAATTGATTTATTGGATTATTTTCGCTAAACGGTGACTATCTGTAAGCCAATGCATTAGTAAAAACTGATACATCATCCTATAAAAAATTATCTGAAATAAAAAATAACTCCGATATTAGTGTGTTTTCTGCGTGATTTGGCCTCAAACCCCAGTAGCACTCAACAGCAGAATGATAGGCTGTTAGTGCTACTGGTTTAATCGCGCCGACTGCGGTTAGCGCTTCTTGCGGTTACGATGCATATCTATGGCGACGGCACTGACAATAATGATGCCTTTGATAATGTCCTGAATGTAGGAGTCCACACCAATAAAAGTAAAACCACTCTTAATCAGTCCTAAGATTACGGCGCCAATTACTGTACCGGTGATACGACCGACCCCACCCATCAAGCTGCTACCACCAATAACGGCAGCCGCAATCGCATCCAATTCATAAGATTGGCCCATGCTTGATTGCCCGCTACTCACCCGGGCGGCCAAAACCACGCCCGCCAAGCCAGCTAATCCCCCGGCAATGGTATAAACCGTTACCAGATATTTATTAACGTTAATGCCTGATACTTTTGCTGAAATCATATTCCCGCCGATGGCATAGACGTATTTACCATAACGGGTGTGTTTCAGTGCAATATGGAATATCACCGCAATAACCAAAAAAATGATAACGGGCATAGCACCTTGCCCAACCGCGGTAAAATCATCGGAGAGAAAACTTACCGGATTGCCTTTAGTGTAATATTGGGCAAGTCCTCTGGCAGAAACCATCATTCCTAATGTAGCGATAAAGGGAGGAATACCTGTACGGGTTATCAAGAAACCATTAATAAATCCACACAGTATCCCGACCCCTATGCCTGCAATAATAGGGATAGCCGCGGGTAAATCCAATAAGTGCGGATACATAGGTGAAATACTTTCTGATGTCTGTGCCAGACTCGCCGCGACAACAGCCGTTAATGCAATTAAAGAGCCGGATGAGAGATCAATGCCGGTAGTGATAATAACTTGTGTCACTCCGACGGCAATGATACCTATAATAGCCACTTGCAGAACGATCAATAATAGCCGATTAGGATTCAATAAAAATGATTGATCGCGAATAAACCAGCCAAGGAACTCAAAAATCAATGCAATACCGATCATGACAATAAAAATACCGGTATCTTTAGGTAATTTCCCTTTAAATCCAGACATGAATGAATGTGTTTTTGTTGACTCAACCGTTAATGATTTAGCAAATTTAACATTACTCATTATCGTTACCTTCCAGTAATTATTCTGAGGCCAGGGCCATTATCTTTTCTTGACTAGCATCTTGTTTGTCTAATATTCCAGTGATGTGTCCGCTGTGCATGACCATAACTCTATCACTCATACCAAGAATTTCAGGTAGCTCAGAGGAAACTAAAATAATGGCTACACCACGGTTCGCCAGTTCACTAATTAAACGATAAATTTCTGATTTTGCCCCAACATCAATACCTCGAGTGGGTTCATCCAGAATAAGTATTTTGGGTTGAGCTAATAACCAGCGTGCTATGAGCACCTTTTGTTGATTACCGCCACTTAAATTATTAATTATTTGATCCATCGTAGGTGTTTTGATGTTTAATTTTTTAATCTGCTCCATGCAGTCTTGAGCCATTTGTCCATGACTGACAAAACCTTTTGTATTAATGTACTCAGAAAGATTTACGATGCTCATATTCTCAACCACAGACAAGACTAAGAATAACCCTGACTTCTTTCGGTCTTCGGTAAGAAAAGCCAATCCTTGTTCAATAGCCTTTGATGGGGAGTCGATATTGACTGGCAGACCATCGATAAAAATTTCACCACTGTCCGCAGGATGCATACCAAATAAGCTTTCCATAACCTCACTACGACCTGCGCCAACCAAACCAGCAACACCCAATATCTCGCCTCGTTTTACGGAAAATGAGATATTGCGAAATAACCCATCTCGCCGTAACTCATTAACTCGCAAAACTTCTTCACCAATATTATTATTAAATTTTGGGAACATATGAGTAAGTTCACGACCGACCATCATGGTGATTAATGATTGTTTTGTCAGGTTTTCCGTTTTATCTGTGGCAACAAACATGCCATCGCGGAAAACACTTACCTCATCAGTAATTTCGAATATTTCATCCATTTTATGGCTGATATAGATAATGCCTTTCCCTTGCTCTTTTAACTCAGTAATAATCGCAAACAGATGAAAAACCTCACCTTCGGTCAGCGCTGATGTCGGTTCATCCATTATTAAAACATCTGCATCATAAGAAACAGCCTTAGCAATCTCTACCATTTGTTGGCTAGCAATATTCAATTCACCAACCAGCATATCTGGTTTCAATTTTATATTTAAATGCTTTAATAAATCCTTGGTTTTGCTGTTGAGCAAATCGTGGTTAACAAAACCATAATGAACGGGCTCTCGCCCCAACCAAATATTTTCTGCCACCGTCATATGCGGGACTAAATTTAGCTCTTGATGAATCATTGCAATACCAGCATGGAGTGCATCTAATGTATCACTGAAGCTAACCGTTTCGCCCTTTACTTTTATTGAGCCTTCATCAGGATGATATATTCCTATCAAACATTTCATCAGGGTCGATTTTCCTGCGCCATTCTCTCCCATTAATGCATGGACACTTCCTGCTTTTATTTTAATGCCCACTTTATTCAATGCCTTGACACCAGGGAATTGCTTACTGATGCCTTCAGCCTCGAGAATGTAAGGATACATATCATCATCTCCTTGGTCATCATAATACGCTCAGTGGGTAAGCGCCGTACTTATCAAAAAAGTGATAACAATAAATACGGCACCACCTATCCATTAAAATATATTTAATGAATATTTGATTTTTCATGTATAAAAATTTGACTTGAAAAGTTAACTTATTTCTGTGTTTTTATAATTAACTATTAGCCAGGGGAAAAGGTTGTTTTCACTTTTTATTTTTATTAGCAAAGTCTTGGTAATTATCTTTAGTGATGAGTTGATAAGGAATCATAACACTGCTTTCAACTTTCTGGCCGGAGGCTAATTTAATCGCAGTTTCTACAGCGCCTTCTCCTTGACCTTTAGCATCTTGGAAAATACTGACATTCAAATCGCCTTTCTTAATAAACTCAAGCGCATCGGGTGTGCCATCAATGCCACCAATTACTACGCCATTTTTCTTCGCTTGTTTTAAGGCTAAAATAGCCCCAATGGCCATTTCATCATTATTTGATGCAATGGCATCTATTTGTTGCCCAGACAAAACCCAATCAGTGGTAACGTCTACCGCTTCTTTGCGGAAAAATTTTGCAGTTTGCTTATCAATGATATGAATATCTGGATACTGAGCTGCAACTTTCTCTACTCCCCGAGTTCTATCACGAGTAGCCTCACTCGAGAGTTCCCCCATCAGGATCATTACGTTACCTTTCCCCCCCATCAGTTTCGCTAATTCCTCCATCTGTAGACGACCTGCAAGCTCAGAATCTGATCCCACATAGGCCATACCAGCTGGTAACGTTATTTCAGGACGGCGATTCACAAAAACCAATGGTATCTTCGCCTGTTCAGCTAATTTGATCATTGGCTTTACACCTTGAGTATCTACCGGATTCAGAATAATGGCATCGACCCCTTGACTGACAAAATTCTCTACCTGCTGAATTTGTTGGGCAATATCCCCTTTTGCATCCTCGAATTGCCCAGTGACATTCCCTTCTTCTTTCATTTTGTTTTGCATAGCCTGACGTAATATTGTCAGGAAGTTATCATCGAAGTAAGCCATGGAAACGCCAATTTTAAGATCTTTAGCATAAGCACCCAATGGCAACAGACAAATAGCGAGTGAGGCGATAATGATTTTTTTCAGCTTCATGAACTATACCCTTCAAAAGTGGAATGCATTAACATCTCAGCGCCTGCTTATTGAAAATATTTTTTTATAACTGCATGACTCGCAGAAGATAAAAATAGTTATTTTAGGCACTTCAATGCACTTCCGTGAATGCAAACGCCCCATTCCCGGCTTGAAATTCACAAATAATCAATATAAAACAATTGGTTAGTTTTTTATTATCTATTCTTCCATCTATCACCTCTTTTTTTAAATATTTATTTCATAATTAAGATTATTGAAATTTTTAACACCAAACAACCGAAATGTGTGTTTTGCGCAGAGCAAATAACAAAACTATGACATGGATCTAACAAATGCTGGTAATTTGAACACTATCGAGTAACCAAGCGCATGCCTTGGCAATGAGGAAATCTTCTTAGTTGCAGTTTGTGTGGCAGAGGGAAATTGTAACAGGTATAGCGGTGATGCCCACAGTATCTATGTGAGCATCAGTTATAGCAGTCTTGCATGTGAAAAAGTAACCCCAAAGAATTGCATCACTTTGGTTTGTAATGAAAATTACAAAAAACATTCCCTTTTACCGCCAAGGAAATAAATCAACCCATAGCAAATGGCTATCCGCAGTAAGAGGCTGTAATTGCCCTCCCTTAATTGCAGGCAACCACCAACAGCCTTGCGAAGCAGTAAGTTGGTGTGTTTCGGTATGGCAAACAAGCCAGTTTCCCTTCACAACGTAGATCAATCCACTATGGGAAACAGGGAGTTTTTGTGCCGAACTCACCGACGATACCGATGCCTGCCAGCAACCGCGCCGCGTCATAATATTAAAGTCTTGACTACTCCCCCCTAATAAACGCGCATGAATAGGGATATCACCGGGGAAAGCAAACGGCTGCAACGGCTTGGAAAGAGTATGTGCCTCCCAGCCTGGGCTGGATAGTTCAACCCCTTCACCTGATAGCAGCGTAATTGACCGATCGATATCCGAAAACATTGAAAACGGGCCATCCTGTTCGATTGTAGCAATGCTGGCACGCCAGGCAAAATCATCTCCACCAACGGGCCAACATGCTATTTCACGGGTTTCGCCGCCGCCATTTCGCCAACGGCTAACGGGTAAGCTGGCAAAATCAAAAAGGGTAAAGCTCATCAGACCTCCTGTTGACAGGCTTTCAATACCGTCAGAAAATCCTGTGCAGATTGCTGTTGCATTGGATGATATCTATCCACTATTACCGCTTTGCCTGCCACATAAACATCGCGAATTTGAGATTTGTCCCCCGCAAATAACCACCGATTCAACAAAGATGCCGATTTTGTACCAGCAATATAAGGATCATCGCCATCCAATACTAACCAGTCAGCGCGGTAGCCTTCGGTTAACTGACTAATTTTGCTGGCACAAGCCTGTCGTCCTCCCGCTAAAGCTTGGCTATAAAGCAAATCAGCCACGGCAGGATATTGCTCACTCGTCAGACGATTGCGGCGTTGATCACGCAGGCGCTGACCATATTCTAACCAACGTAATTCTTCCACCACATCCAATGAAACATGGCTATCTGAGCCGATACCCCAGCGCCCCTGATAATGCAGATAATCGACCCCAGGGAAAATACCATCACCAAGGTTAGCCTCGGTAGTCGGGCATAATCCTGCCACAGCCTGACTTTCTGCCAAACGAACAAGCTCGGATTTATCAAGATGTGTCGCATGAATCAGACACCAGCGGCTGTCGACTGACAAATGGTTATACAACCATGCAACGGGGCGCTGCCCACTCCAATCCAGACAGTCGTTGACCTCCTTTTGCTGCTCAGCAATATGAATATGTACCGGTAATTGATTATCCGAAGCTTGTAGGATCTCCTGCATTTGGCTGAGTTCTACGGCGCGCAAAGAATGAAAACATAAACCTTGGTTTTGTAATGGCTGATTAACCAATTGTTTACTAATAACCTGCTGCTGTTTGAGATAGCTATCGGTGCTCTGAATAAAACGGCGCTGCCCCTGCTGAGCAGGCTGAGCACCAAACCCCGCGTAGCTGTACAATACGGGTAACAATGTCATCCCGATACCCGCCTCTTGCGCGGCCTGACTCAGTTGAGCGGTCATTTCACCTGGGCAATTGTATGGATTACCGTCGGGATCGTGGTGTAAATAATGAAACTCTGCGACTTGCGTATAGCCACCTTTCAGCATCTCGATATACAGTTGACGGGCAATCACACCAACATCTTCCGGTGTTAATTGCTGTACCAGTCGATACATCAGATCTCGCCAAGTCCAGAAGCTATCCTGTGGGTTACCGGCGATTTCGGCTAATCCAGACATCATGCGCTGAAAGGCATGGGAGTGAAGATTCGGCATGCCTGGTACTATTGGGCCGGATAAAACCTGACAACCAGTACCACTGCTGCCGGTCACAATGCGCTGAATATACCCCTGTTCGTCAACAGTAATTTGTACGTTATCTGCCCATCCACTCGGTAAGAAAGCACGCTCGGTAAAATAAACTGGCATAGCGATATCCCAATATTTTGTTCAGAGTCAAACGCGCTAAGCAGCAGCGGCGTCAATTAATTAAACCACTCACTTGTATATACATATACATACGCTAAATTCAACCGTAGACTTAGCATATAAACTTTTTATTTGACGAGGTTAACGCCGTGGCGGAACAACAAAAAGTCTTACAATTAAGTGCCGCAATGGACGATACTCCTGCGCCAATTTATCAACGGGTTAAGTTGGCCATTATCCACCAGATCAGAAGCGAGGTCTGGCAGCCCCATCAACGCGTTCCCTCAGAAAGCGAGCTCGTTGCTGAGCTGGGGGTCAGCCGTATGACCATCAATCGTGCGTTACGTGAATTAACCAATGAAGGTTTCCTTATTCGTATGCAAGGCGTGGGAACTTTTGTTGCTGAAGCAAAAGCGCACAGTGCCTTACTTGAAGTTCATAACATTGCTGACGAGATAACCGCTCGAGGTCATCGCCACAGCAGTAAAATTCTGCAACTAGAAGCTCGCCCGGCAACCCCTGAAGAAGCGGTAGCGTTGGGGATCCTGCCCGGTCAACAGTTGTTCTACTCGCAAATTGTGCATTATGAGAATGACTTCCCTGTTCAAGTCGAAAATCGCTGTGTTAACCCAAGCACGGCCCCCGACTATATGAAGCAGGATTTCAATCACATAACTCCTTACAGCTATCTCACACAAGCCGCGCCTCTGACTGAAGGTGAACATATTGTTGAAGCCGTGATCCCGAGCCAGACTGAGCGACAACTGCTGCAATTGGATGAGCATGAGCCTTGTCTGTTGATTCGCCGAAGAACCTGGTATGGAAAAGTCGTCGTCACTGCGGCGCAATTACTGTATCCAGGCTCACGCTATCAACTCTATGGTCGTTTTACCCCACAAGGCACCGTGACGTCCTGATCAATTTTATTTCTCTGTGAGAACTGCGAAGTGTTACGCAATTGTTTAAATCTCTATCTTGCTGATAGTGACTTTATGCGCTAGGTTGTCCATGATTGTATATACAACTTAATTTCGCTGTGTACTCGCCATCATTAACGCTATAGCAACAAATCAATTTCGGAGCACTGACTTACGCCAGTGATTCAATCAGTGAATAGCGCTGTGGCGTCGGGTATAAAGGGTATAGCTTGAAGGAGTGAGATGGTGTCAGTAATTCACTGTGACAGTTTGTGGTACGGTGCCGATATCGTGACCATGTGTGGAGGGGAATATCATCTGATACCGCAAGGAGCAATAGCGGTCACAGGCGGTAAAATAGTCTGGATTGGGCCACATAAAGAGTTACCAGCACTCCATGCCTCACGTGAGATCGTCTTTCAAGGTGGCCTGATTACCCCTGGTTTAATTGATTGCCATACACATCTCGTCTTTGGCGGTGATCGCAGTGCTGAATTTGAGCAACGCCTTAATGGGGTCAGCTATGCAGAGATTGCCGCTAATGGTGGTGGGATTATCTCGACGGTTAGGGCAACACGGAATACCAGTGAAGAACAATTGCTCGAACAAGCTTTATTTCGGCTGAAACCTCTTCTTGCCGAGGGCGTGACTTGCATAGAGATAAAATCCGGTTATGGCCTTAGTCTTGAAAGTGAAATAAAAATGCTGCGGGTTGCCCGCCGTTTGGGTGAATTACTCCCCATTACAGTTAAAACAACCTGTTTGGCAGCACATGCTTTACCACCTGAGTTTGCCGGCAGAGCAGACGACTACATTGATTTCGTTTGTAATACCGTCATTCCTCGGGTAGCTGAAGAGGGGTTGGCCGATGCCGTTGACGCATTTTGTGAACACTTGGCATTTTCACCGGCACAGGTCGAGCGCATATTCTTGGCCGCCCAGAAAGTCGGTTTGCCGGTCAAACTGCATGCCGAGCAACTGTCGGCACTTGGTGGCAGTACTCTTGCAGCAAAATTTAATGCATTGTCGGCCGATCATCTTGAATATGCCACGAAGTCAGATGTTCAAGCCATGTGCCATGCGGGTACTGTGGCGGTATTGCTACCAGGTGCTTATTACTTGCTACGTGAAACACAATGCCCCCCCATTGAACTGTTTCGCCAGTATGGTGTGCCAATGGCCTTGGCCAGCGATGCCAACCCAGGAACCTCCCCTGCACTCTCTTTGCGTTTGATGCTCAATATGGCTTGCACCTTATTCCGTATGACACCGGAAGAAGCGTTGGCGGGTGTCACATGCTATGCCGCTCAGGCACTTGGTCTGCAAGAGACTCAAGGCACATTGGAAATTGGCAAACTGGCAAATTGGGTCCATTGGCCACTATCCCGCCCGGCCGAATTAGCTTACTGGCTAGGTGGCCAATTATCTGCGACTGTCGTTTTCCAAGGAGAGGTTCGCCCATGAATCTAACTGACCCGTTAAGTTTTCACTCCGGTAAACTGCCTTTATTAATCAGCATTCCTCATGCCGGCACCCGACTAACCCCCGTGGTGGAGGCTGGCCTAACAGCTGCCGCACGCCCTTTATCAGATACTGATTGGCATATTCCTCGTCTCTATGATTTTGCCCGAAATATGGGGGCCAGCTTACTAATAGGTAATTACTCTCGCTTAGTCGTTGACCTTAATCGCCCAGAGGACGATCAACCACTGTATACCACAGCAACAACTGGCTTATTCCCCGAAACGTTGTTCGATGGGCGACCTTGTTTTATCTCAGGCAAAACACCGTCGCCGCAGGAGCGTCAATCTTACCTGTTACATATCTGGCGTCCTTATCATCAGCAACTTCAATCCGAATTGGACCGGCTTAAAGCACAGTTTGGCTATGCATTGCTGTTAGATGCACATTCAATTGCATCAGTTATTCCGAGATTATTTGAAGGACAATTACCCGATTTGAATTTTGGTACCAATAGTGGTGTCAGTTGTGACCCATCATTAAGCAAGCAATTAATTGAATGTTGTCAACATCAATCCACCTTCAGCCATATATTGAATGGGCGCTTTAAAGGTGGTCATATAACTCGGGCATATGGTCTGCCCCAGAATCAGCAACACGCCGTGCAACTGGAATTATCCCAGTTAAACTATATGTCTGAAACTGAGCCTTATCACTACCGACCTGAGCGAGCCACGCATTTGCAGCAGTTACTCGAACAGTTAATTCATATCATGTTGTCATGGGGTGAACAGCACTATCAACGCTGAAACGTAACATTCCACTCACTGAGTTTTCAGTCGGTAATAAATGCAAAAAAGGCGGGGTTAATCCCGCCTTTTTAATTCACCTATTTCCGACACAGAAAAGGGTAATAATTACTGCTAAGTTAACTTAGAAACGGTAAGTCAAGTTAACTGCAACAGTATCATCAGTGCCCAGGCCCAGTGGATTGTTGTCTTCATCCAGTAAGTTAATCTGGTAGTCAACATAGGCAAACATGTTTTTGTTAATATAGTAAGTCACACCGATTTCAGCATATTTCAGCAAATCTGCATCGCCAACAACTGCCAGTTCTTTACCTTTAGACTGGACATAAGCGATGGACGGGCGAATGCCATTTTCGAACTGGTATTGAGCGACCAATTCAACGTTCTGGGTTTTATTCGCAATCAGTGCTTTATATGGCGTCATGTTCAGCGTTTCGCCGTACATTGCTGCGATGTAAACTTGGTTTGCATCATATTTCAGTGCAGTAGCCCAAGCCTGAGCTTTATCCCCTGTCGCACTGTCAGCCAATGTTTTTTGGCCTAAGGTCCGATTGGAAGAAGAGTATGCACCCGCAAAGCCGATACCGCTGCCTTCGATGTCTTGGTAATCAACAGACAAACCAAAACCGTCGCCATTAGCCTTCTGGATTGCGCGCTCATTCTTAGTGGTATCTCCATCGTCATTACGACCTTGATACTGAGCTGCAACATTCAAACCTTTAACCAGGCCGAAGAAGTCAGAGTTACGGTAAGTTGCCAAACCAGTAGAACGACCTGTCATGTAGTTGTCGGTATAAGCGATTGAGTCGCCACCGAACTCTGGCAGCATATCGGTATAGGCCAGCGCATCATAAACTACACCATAGTTACGGCCGTAATCGAAAGAGCCAAACTCAGCAAATTTTAGACCAGCAAAACCCAAGCGGGTTTTATTGCCTTTGTCGCCCTGTGATTCTGCATTTTTAGCGGCTACGTTATATTCCCACTGGCCGAAACCGGTCAATTGGCTATTAATCTGTGTCTCACCCTTAAAACCGAAACGCACATAGGTATCGTCAGCGTTATTATGGTTTGAGAAAAGATATTTAGCGGCTACGCGGCCATAAAGATCCAGCTTATTGCCGTCTTTATTATAAATCTCTGCTGCATTTGAAAGAGTAGGAACGATACTCAAGGTGACCGCCAAGGCCAGTAAACTGCGCTTCATCATTAATTTTCCTTTAAATTTTAATAAAACAAACCCATCGGGCTGAATTAAATTTTCAGCCTCATAAAAGTTAGTTTTTAATTTTTTATAGTTACCTGTCTTGTAAAGCGAAGAGACATTAGCATTAAGCACAAAAAGTTAAAACGGTAAACTTGTAGAAACATAGGTATAAACAGGTAATCAATTGTAACAAAATGTGTTTAATGGAACTTTCCGTAACTGATTGATTATATTTATTTTTAGGTAATTAGATATAACCAAAATAGTGCATAAGCACCAAAATGGTGCGAAAACATTTCAGTTTGTTTCTTTTTTGTTCTATTCGGATATCATATTTGTGAAATGGATCGAATATCACAGTTCCAATGCGATTTTTTATATATCTAAAGTAATTAGATGACTATTTAAAGTACAAATAGAGAGTAATGTCATGTCACCTTTGGTGCAATAACATAAAAATTAAACATTAGGGACGTTAATAGGGTTATAGAAAGTATGACTTTGTTTGGTTATTAATTATCGGTATTTTCATTGGAAGTGTATTTTTTATAAAAATCGCAATAAGAAAAACTTTAATTTAATGCATAAAAAATGAACTTCCATAGCTAAAAGCTCATTTCCTATAGGTTAGAAACAATATACCACTTAAAATTTGGCTTAAGTTGTAGTTCTGGTGGTGATATTACCTCAAGTAACTATCTATGGCGGTATTGGTAACACGGCCTTATTTATACCGTTGGTATCTCACTCTTATCCATTCGTACCAACATAATCCCTGCACGTAATCCAAGGGCTACCTGAGGGTTTGGAAACAAGATCCACTCATCTTCATGTTTAACACGGTAATACTCACCGGATTGCTCCGCCAGCAGTGTACCTTGCTTAAAACGAGTAAAATTAACCGTATCACTGTCAACCCACAGTTTAAAATCAGGATGTTGTTTTAGCAGTGATTTCACCACGCGATAAAACACCATTCCTCCTGAGGGTTGTACAGGCAATGGTTCCCCACTAACTAATGAACGTAATCCCCCGACTATATGCGTAAATTCAGCTAACTGATTTTCGCCAAATGGTAGCGCTTTTCCCAACTCAAGCGTACAACTTGCGGCCTGGCAGTGCTCACTACTAAAATGAGCAAAGGTCCCCCCTGCCGAGGTATGCATCACTAATGCATCCAGTTGAATATCTTGTAACCACCGTAGCATTACTGCGCTATAGGGTGTTGTTTGATAAGGCAACAATCCAAATCGAGTATGATGAGATTCACGAATTGCCGTGTGTAAATCGTAATGCTGGCGCGTCAGTTGACTCTCTGCTCGGAAAAACGCCGACACAGCTTGCTCAATAATTTCAACCCGTCGGGTTTCATTACTGGGAGGATAACGCCGGTGCCGCCCGCCAAACATACGGTTGATATCTGCTGAGAGGAAACGTTTGCTGGCGCTTATCGCCGCTGGATTGCCAAATATGACTAACAAACGGACGGCCAGCGTTAATTCACCCACTAACAAATCTGACACCAATTGATTCAAAATCTCAATCGGGGCCGTTTCATTTCCGTGGATACCGGCAGATAACACCACTGACTGGGTGTAATTGCCAGAAGGTGTCAACATCAGTATCCCGTCATCGAGCCATTGCCACTCGATACTCAGCGTCGCGCCACGAGTCTGTTCTGGCGGATGGCCCGAGAGTGTTATCGCCAGGAAATCTAGCATCATCGTTCCTTCTAATTCTGCTGGAACGGATATACCGAGCCAATATTAAGTATCCGTGTCAATTCATCCAATGCCTGCCGCCCTTCTTGTAATAACTGCGGATCAGCCAAGTCTTTAAATTGCAAATGATCACGATAATGTTGGTCGACCCAATTATTCAGCGTCACAAACAGCGCCGGTGTCATCATTACTCGACTATTAACAGCTTGTAACTCTGTATCGGTCAAGGCAACACGCAAGCGTAAGCAAGCAGGCCCCCCCCCATTACGCATGCTCTCGCGTAAATCGAATACTTTGACACTGTCAATCGGACCACCGCTATTGATTAATTCCGACAGATATCGCCACACGAACGGGTTTTCTTGTGCCTCCTGCGGAATAACCAACAACATTTTACCATCCGGTTTACTCAATAACTGGCTGTTAAACAGATAGCTTGATACTGCATCAGCAACCGACACCTGCGCGTCAGGGACCTCTATACTGATCAACTGTTGTTCAATGCTACCCATTTTACGGCGAATCTCATCCATAGCTTGAATGCCAGGAATGAATGCATGCTGATGATGGAATAACACATTCTGATTGCTGACAGCGATGACATCATTGTGAAAAACCCCTTGGTCGATCACTGCGGGGTTCTGTTGCACAAAAACAGTTCGGTCTGGTGCCAGTTGATGCAGTCGAGCCACTGCTTCGCTGGCCTCTCGCGTTTGGCGAGCAGGGTATCGGCTAGGATTTACTCCGTTTTCCAGTGCGTTGCGGCCATAAACAAAGACCTGAACCGCTGGCAAGCCATATTCTCCCCCCAGACGATTATGATTAGCCGCACCTTCATCACCAAACAATTCCACAGCAGGTAGTGCATCGTGATGAACAAAGTGACGATGGTTATTAAAAACGCCTTTGAGTAAAGCCGACGTGGTTTCGGCCTCAATTGCACGGTGAAATTTGTTATTTAAATTGGCCACAGTAAAATGCACTCGCCCATCCGCGCTATCCGCAGAAGGTGAGACCGTCGCCGCATTCGCCGTCCACATTGATGATGCGGAACTTACCGCAGATAATAGACGTGGAGATTTACGTGCCACTTCACTCAATACTTGTTCATCTGAACCACTAAAGCCCAACTGACGCAAAACGCCTATGGCTGGTCGCTCCTGTGGTGGCAAAATACCTTGTTTATAACCTAAATCGGCTAATGCTTTCATTTTCAGCAACCCCTGCCGCGCAGCCAGGCGAGGGTTGGAAATACTGTTTTGATGCGCAGTAGAGGCTTCATTACCAAATGACAATCCAGCATAGTGATGTGTCAGCCCAACCAATCCATCAAAATTAACCTCATATCCTGCCATCGTATTCTCCATTCATGGCTCAATGGCTATCGGGCAAATCGAAAGAGATACCCGGTGACAATGTTGCTGGTAGCGTCAAACTTTCGCTTTCGAGTGATGCCATTGGCCAGGCACAATAGTCGGCAGCATAGAAGGCACTTGGTCGATGATTACCTGATGCCCCAACCCCGCCAAAGGGTGCAGCACTTGATGCGCCGGTCAACGGTTTGTTCCAGTTAACAATACCGGCTCGGGCTTCCAATAACAGTTGTTCAAATTGTTGCCGGTCCTCAGAAACCAGACCTATCGCCAAACCGAACCTGGTTTGATTAGCAATGTGTAATGCTTGCGTAAAATCGCCATAGCGAATAACGCTGACCAGTGGGCCGAAATACTCTTCGTCAGGGACATTGATACCAGTAATATCAATGATCCCCGGCGTCAGCACTGCACTTTGGCTATCTGGGCGGGTCATGGCTAATAATGGCTTGCCACCTAAATCCAGCAAATGTTGTTGCGCTGCCAGCATTTTTTCTGCTGCTTGTGATGAAATCACCGCTCCCATAAAGGGTGCTGGCTGCATATCCCAGCGCCCGATACGCAGGGCTTTGGCAATAGCGACAAAACGCTGTAAAAATGCATCGCCTTCAGCGCCAGATTTAACCAGTAGACGGCGCGAACAAGTGCAGCGTTGACCGGCTGAGATAAAAGCCGACTGAATAGCAAGATTTACTGCCGCATCACAGTCTGCTATCTGCTCAACAATCAATGCATTATTGCCACCCATTTCCAGTGCCAGGATTTTTTCCGG
Source organism: Yersinia sp. 2541 StPb PI (assembly GCF_052217145.1). Taxonomy (NCBI): domain Bacteria; kingdom Pseudomonadati; phylum Pseudomonadota; class Gammaproteobacteria; order Enterobacterales; family Yersiniaceae; genus Yersinia; species Yersinia sp. 2541 StPb PI. Next base: position 2,552,616 of record NZ_JAZGQB010000001.1, read on the forward strand.
TTGGCCGGCCAGTTGGCGATGCAAGTGATAACCGGTATGGGCGCTGCCGGTAAACAACAAACCATCAATATCATGTTGCGCAGCAAGGGCTTCGCCTGTTTCACGCCCACCTTGTACTAAGTTTAATACCCCGTCAGGCATACCTGCCTGCTGCCACAATTTGACGGTTTCTTCTGCCGTCTTTGGTGTTAGCTCACTGGGTTTAAATACCACCGTGTTACCGGCCAGCAATGCAGGAACGATATGCCCATTAGGGAGATGCCCTGGGAAGTTGTAAGGGCCAAATACTGCTAATACACCATGGGGACGGTGTCGTAACACGGACATACCATCAGCCATCGGTGTTTGGCTACTCCCGGTTCGGCTTTGATAGGCTTGCAACGAGATAGCCACTTTGCCAATCATTGCTTGCACCTCTGTCAGTGTTTCCCAGAGTGGCTTACTGGTTTCCAAACTGATAGTGCAGGCCAGTTGCTGTTTATACTGCTCAAGTAATGCAGCAAAACGCTGTATCACCACGACCCGCTGTTCCAGCGATGTACGCGCCCAAGCAGGGAAAGCCTGCCGTGCCGCACGACAAGCCATTGCGACATCATGGCTGTCTGCGGCGCGCGCCTGCCACAATAATTGCCTATCTATGGGGTCAAGTTTGTCGAAATGCGCGCCGTTACCGGTGCGCCATTCCCCTTGAATAAACAGTGCTGGGTGAGTCATTTTTTAATCTCCGGGGCAAAAAGGCTGACTATCCGAACCGTATCACCGGCTACGACACCCAGCGCTGCCGCATTTTTAGTCGTTAAATGCAGTAGCTCGTCTGAAAGATGAGTAGTAATCAATATTGAGCGAAAATATTGATAGCTGTCATTAGCCACTAAATAGGCAGTGCCACTCGGGTCAATATCGATGTCATCAATAACCACGATTCGCTTACTGCTGTCGCGCACCGCCCGCACTTCATCTGTGTTGGCCTCCAGTGTTGGACCGCCATCAAAGATATCCACATATCCCTGATATTGCAGGCCTTCGGTTTCCAGCACTGCACGTGCGGGAGCCGTATGTGGATGGACCTGCCCGATGACGGCCCGCGCCTCTTCTGCCAGAAAATCCACATATAACGGGTGTTTTGGCATTAATTCAGCAATAAACGCTTTCTGCCCAGTACCACTGAGATAATCAGCTTTAGCAAATTCAATGGCAAAGAAGTGCCGCCCCACATTTTCCCAAAATGGCGAACGCCCCTGTTCATCGGTATAGCCACGCATTTCCGCAATCACTTTGCGGGAGAAATACTGGCGGAATGCGGCAATGAAGAGAAAACGTACTTTTGATAAGAAGGGGCCATTTTTATCTTTACGGTATTCAGGATCGAGAAACAAGGTACAGAGTTCGCTATACCCAGTGTGATCATTGCTTAAAAACAGGGTCGGTACCGATTTGTACACATTGAGTGTTTTGGATGCATGAACCAACGTGCCGACACGGAAGTTATACCAAGGGTCATGCAAACCAACAGCCACCTCAATAGCACTAACGCCCACCACTTTTTCTCGCTCACTGTCTTCCAGAACAAACAGATAGCCCTGTTCACCCGCAGCCAAAGAACCTTGCCAGGTATTTAACGCGCGCTCAATTCGAGCGGCGAGGTGTTCTTCATTTTGTGGCAGTGAAGTCATGCCGACGCCAGTTTTACCTGCCAATTCAAGGATATCGGCCAGATCACGGCGTTCTACCGGGCGAACTATCATCATAGTCAAGGTCCCTTGCTTACTGCATCAATGTTATGACTTAACCTGTCGACAAACCTGTTCAATACCCATGGCAAGCCGGGCTAAGCCCTCTTTAATATCCTGTTGAGAAATAATCAGGGACGGAGCAAAACGCACCACATTCGGACCCGCAATCAAAGCAATAAGCCCGTACTGTGCGGCAGCCTGAACAATCTCTTTGGCCTTCTCGTCATAATCCTTGTGAAGCACACAGCCAATCAGCAACCCGCGCCCACGGATTTCAGAAAAGACTTTGTGGCGGGCGTTTATTTCAGCCAATCCAGCCAAGAACCACTGATGCCTCTCTTTTACGCCTGCGAGGAGTTCTGGTGTGTTGATAAGAGACAAAACAGTACCCGCCACGGCACAAGCCAGTGGATTACCGCCGTAGGTAGTACCATGACTGCCGACATTAAGTGCGCTGGCATATTTGGTCGTCGTTAACATTGCCGCAATCGGGAAGCCGCCCCCAAGTGCTTTGGCACTGGTCAGCACATCAGGCGTTACACCGTAATGCATGTAGGCATAAAGTTCTCCGGTACGGCCAACCCCGGTTTGTACTTCATCAAAAATAAGTAATGCGTTATGACGATCACACAAAGCTCGCAAGCCATGTAAGAACTCGCTATCAGCGGGTAGCACACCACCTTCCCCCTGAATCGGTTCCACAATGACAGCACAGGTTCGGTCATTAATCAGTTCCTCCGCTGAGGCGATATCATTGAAAATACCGTGGCTGATCCCCCCCGGTAGCGGAGCAAAGTCTTGCGAATATTTCGGCTGCCCGCCCGCAGAAACGGTAAACAGCGTCCGGCCATGAAATGCATTCCTGAATGCCACAATCTGGTTCTTTTCGCCGGCAAGCCCTGGCTTATTACCGAAATTATTCAACGCATATTTACGGGCCAGTTTCAGTGCCGCTTCATTGGCTTCAGCCCCAGAGTTACAAAAGAAAACTTTCTCGGCGAAAGTGGCATCAATCAATTGTTTTGCCAGGCGCAGTACCGGTTCATTGGTATAGCCGTTACCCAAGTGCCATACTTTTTCTGCCTGCTCAATCAGTGCTGCTTTTACTGCCGGATGCCCATGTCCCAAGGCATTTACGGCGATACCACCAGCAAAATCGATATAAGATTTGCCCTGCTGATCCCACAGTGTCGCGCCTTCCCCTCGCACGATAATAAAATCTGCTGGTGCATAGGTTGGCACGATCCATTCATCAAAAGACTGTCGGGTAACGGGGATTGGGTGTTCCATAGTGGCCTCTTTGATCAGCGTAAATATGGGGTTGAGAGACTCATCGGTTGAGGTCACCATACCCCAACAAAAATCTCTTATTCTGTTAACAATAAAGAATGAAATATATTCACCTGATATAAAGTGTACAGCAGCTTTCATGCCACACCAGTCACAATGTGAATAAAATGTACAAATTCTATTAAAACAATAATTTAAATTGCATAGTCATGCAAAACACTCGCATTCATACTGAACTTTAGCGAAGAGGAAAGCCATTTGCGTGGGTTTGAGTAGAAATTATATGCATTTGACATCAATTTTGATTTTTGCTCTGTCAGATCACATTACAGCAACACAAAAATAACAATTAAGCTTTCCAACGCCCTATAAATGGGCAGTGAATGCATCAATTAAGTGCATTTCTCCTGCTAACAAGGCCGGTGATACGAAAGGATTTACTCCGTTTATGCATAAGGGAATGAGGGATATTGCAGAAATAGCGGCAGAAGATAATGCTGTTATGGCTCCATTTTCTGGAGCCAGGTAAATATACTCATAGCGGAAATTAGATGGTTATCGACGCGAGCGGCTATTATCTATGACGCTGGTGAGTTGATTAATCAGTTGCGCCAGTATGCGGATGGCTTGTTCGCTCTGTTCCGACCAGGCAAACGAAGCATTCAGGCGAAAACAGTGATCAAACTGACTGCCCGTGGTAAACATTCTCCCCGGCGCGATGCTAACCCCCTGCGCCAACGCCCGCCGATATAACTCACTGGCATTAAACGGCGGTTCCAACTCCAGCCAAAGGAAATATCCCCCCGCAGGATGGCTGATTTTGACATTTTTAGGAAAATGCTCAATAACCGCCTGATGCAGCGTATTGAGCCGCTGTTCCATTAAGCGGCGCAGGCGGCGCAGATGAATGTCATATCCCCCCTGACTGAGATAATCTGCAATCGCTAACTGAGTCGGCACACTGGCCGAAACCGTACTCATCAGTTGTAAGTGCTGAATTCGCTGCGCATGTTCCCCTGCTGCGACCCAACCGACACGGAATCCCGGCGCCAGGCATTTAGAAAACGATGAGCAATGCAGAATTTGCCGATGCTGATCGAGTGCTTTGGCTGGCAACGGCCGCTCCGCACCAAAGTACAACTCACCATAAACATCATCTTCAATCAACGAGATATTATTCTGCTGTAGCAGGGCTACGAGCCGTTCTTTCTGCGGCCAGGACATCGTGCAACCCAATGGATTTTGAAAATGTGTCATCAGCCAACAAGCTTTGATCGGGTATTGGTTGATCACCTGTTCGAGCGCATCGAGGTCCATACCCTGTTGTGGGTGGGTTGTAATGGCAATCGCTTTTAGCCGCAAACGCTCGATCGCCTGTAATGCACCATAAAATGCGGGTGACTCAATCACTACCCAATCTCCGGGCTGCGTAACCGCTTGCAAGCTCAGGCTTAGTGATTCCATCGCACCCGCAGTGATAACAATTTCTTCAGGGGAGACATTCATTCCACTGGCGGCATAACGCTGAGCTATATTGCGCCGCAAACTTTCGTTACCCGGTGGTAAGTTAGTCACAGAGCTTTGTGGTGATATCTTACGTGCGACGCTGGCCAGCGCCCGTGATAATCGGGGTTGTAACAATAAACTCGGATCGGGAAATGCCGAGCCAAATGGCATTATTGCTGGGTCTTTCCCTGCCTGTAGTACATCAAAAATAAAGGCATTAATGTCTACCTGTTCATCCAGATGCAGTTTTTTCCCTCGCTGTGGCTGGGGTAATTGTGTCGGCCGTGAAGCAACATAATATCCCGACTGCGGCCGGGCCACGATCCAACCTTGGCTTTCTAATAGCTGATAGGACTGCACTACGGTCATCAGACTTAATCCTGATTGTTTACAACTTTCCCGCAACGAAGGCAGCTTGTCACCCGCCTGCCAGACCTTGGATTGTATTTGTGCCCGGATTTGCTGAGCTAACTGTTCATATCGAGTCATAAGCCAACTGTTATAGGTAAGATTGAATTAATTGTCACTATTATAGCCACTTTAACTTATGGTTAACTAACTGCCAAGTTTACTCCGCCAAATAATCGCCTGTTGTCACTACCTGTTATCGGGATAACTAATACCGGCGTGATTCATTTTATAGATTAATGAGGCAGCACCATGTTTGCAGCGAGGTCACTATGTTTGGCTTAACCGCTCTAGAGTTGGCCAGAATCCAATTCGCTTTTACCATCTCATTCCATATCATCTTTCCAGCCATCACTATTGGGTTGGCCAGTTTTCTTGCGGTGTTAGAAGGTTTATGGTTAAAAACCAAAAATGAGGATTACCGCGACCTCTATCATTTCTGGTCAAAAATATTTGCCGTTAACTTTGGTATGGGTGTGGTATCTGGTTTGGTCATGGCCTATCAATTCGGCACTAACTGGAGCTTTTTTTCAGAATTTGCCGGCAGTATCACCGGCCCGTTGCTGACATATGAAGTACTGACCGCGTTCTTCCTTGAAGCCGGTTTCCTTGGGGTGATGCTTTTTGGTTGGAACCGCGTTGGGCCGGGTTTGCATTTCTTTGCAACCTGCATGGTGGCATTAGGCACGTTGATGTCTACCTTCTGGATACTCGCCTCCAATAGCTGGATGCAAACCCCCCAAGGCTTTGAAGTTATTAATGGGCAAGTGGTGCCTGTCGATTGGTTGAAAGTGATATTCAATCCATCCTTCCCCTATCGGTTACTGCATATGTCCACGGCTGCTTTCCTTGCATCGGCATTCTTTGTCGGCGCCTCTGCCGCCTGGCATTTACTGCGTAAACGGGATACACCCGCGATGCGGAAAATGCTGTCAATGGCAATGTGGATGGCGTTGATCGTTGCCCCACTACAGGCGGTTATTGGCGATGCCCATGGCTTGAATACACTGGAATATCAACCGGCTAAGATTGCGGCGATTGAAGGGCACTGGGAAAACAAGCCCGGAGAACCCACGCCACTCATTCTGTTTGGTTGGCCAGACATGAAGCAGGAGAAAACCCATTTTGCGCTGGAAATTCCTTATTTAGGCAGCTTGATCCTCACTCACAGCTTAGAAAAACAGATCCCAGCATTGAAATCTTTCCCAGTGGAAGATCGTCCGAACTCAACCATTGTCTTCTGGTCCTTCCGTATTATGGTCGGATTAGGCATGTTGATGATCTTGGCCGGTATCTGGAGTTTATGGCTACGCTGGCGTGGCAGCTTATACCAATCGCGCCCTTTCCTCTATTTTGTGCTGTGGATGGGACCGTCGGGTTTAATTGCTATTCTGGCCGGTTGGTTCACCACCGAAGTCGGCCGCCAACCGTGGATAGTCTATGGTTTGCAACGCACCAGTGATGCGGTTTCATCTCATGGCGAAATGCATATGAGTATCAGCCTGCTGGTCTTTATTGTGGTTTATGGTTCGGTATTTGGGGTTGGTTACGCTTACATGATGCGGCTTATCCGTAAAGGGCCAAAAGCGCATGAAGGTACCCAGCAACAACCCGGCGGACCCGGTCAGCCGAATACGCCATCACGGCCACTGTCGGCAGTAAGTGAGTCATTTAGTTCTGACAACCACCAAAGCAGGAGCTAATTATGGGTATCGATCTTCCACTGATTTGGTTTGTCATTATCGTTTTCAGTACCATGATGTATGTGGTGATGGATGGTTTTGATTTGGGTATCGGGATCCTGTTTCCACTGGTAAAACACAGCCGTGATCGGGACTTGATGATGAACAGCGTCGCCCCCGTGTGGGATGGTAACGAAACCTGGCTGGTTCTTGGAGGGGCGGCCTTATTAGGTGCTTTCCCGTTGGCATATGCAGTTATTCTGGATGCACTGGCAATTCCTCTTACCCTAATGTTATTGGGTTTGATCTTCCGTGGCGTAGCCTTCGAATTTCGCTTTAAAGCCAGCGCTGAAAAACAGCATATCTGGGATAAAGCCTTTATCGGTGGGTCATTGATTGCCACCTTTACTCAGGGCATAGTGGTCGGTGCTTTTATTCACGGCTTCCCGGTAACGGGGCGGAGTTATAGTGGCGGCCCATTTGACTGGTTGACACCTTTTGCTCTGTTTTGCGGCTTCGGTCTGGTTATAGCCTATGCACTACTCGGCTGTACCTGGCTCATTATGAAAACCGAAGGACATGTGCAACAGGTCATGCATAAGCTAGCCACACCACTGACATGTGTAATGCTGCTCGTTATTACCATCATTAGCCTGTGGACACCGCTTGCACATCCACAAATTGCGGCACGCTGGTTTACGCTACCCAATCTGTTTTTGTTCTTACCGGTGCCATTATTGGTAGTCCTGGCTAGTTGGGTATTACTGCGCTCAGTTAAACGGGGTGGGCATTATGCCCCCTTCCTATTGACGTTATTGCTGGTGTTCCTTGGCTATAGCGGTTTGGGTATTAGCATTTGGCCTTATCTTATTCCGCCATCCATTACTTTGTGGCAAGCGGCAGCTCCGCCGCAAAGTCTGGGTTTTATGCTGGTCGGCGCACTCTTTATTATTCCTATTATTTTGGTTTACACCTTCTGGAGCTACTACGTATTCCGAGGGAAAATCCATCACGATCAAGGTTACCACTAAGTACCAAGTGGATAATGACAATCATGGGCTAGTTCGCTGGCCCTGATATGTTCTTATAGTGAATATTAGAATTTGTATGCATGAGACTTATATGTCTGAAAATAAAACGATAAAATCACAAACAGCCCTTCAGCCAACTGAACAGCTAAAATCGCCTTGGTGGAAGAAGATCGGCTGGATGTTACTTATTTGGTGCGGTAGCGTACTGACTTTATTCGCAGTTTCTATGTTGTTTCGTATGATGATGACTGCGGCCGGCATGAAGTCCCATTAACGCTTACATGACACGATGAACATACGGTAAGGTTGCCACGTTTATTGGTCAAAGGAATATTATGTTATGAAACGTTACCTCATCCCCTTGGTTAATCAGATAGCTTTACTGATGATGCTACTGGGTTTACTGGGCCTTGCCGGTATGACTATCTCGTCATGGATGGCGCAAAGTATTCAGGGTAACGCGCATGCCATCAACAAAGCAGGCTCGCTACGCATGCAAAGCTACCGGCTGCTTTCAATGGTACCGTTAAATAATGGTGATTTGCCCTACCTGGTTGCACTCGAGCAGGATAAAACCAGTAGCGACTTACAACATGCGTTACAGCGAGAAGGGTTAACCAGCCAATATCAACAAATAGAGCGTTACTGGCAAACCACGCTAAAACCACAGTTGCTACAAGCTAAACATCCCGATGACGTTGCCGTCAACGTGGCAGACTTTGTCCACCAGCTAGATGCTCTGGTATTAGCCATTGACCATAAAACTGAACAACGCTTGTTATTGGTTACCATGATTCAACTGGTGTTCATTGTTCTGATAATGAGTTTACTATTGGCCACTATCTATTATTTGCGCCGCCGCATACTGCGTCCATGGCTGCAATTAATCTCCATGGCGAATGCGATTGGTCGCGGTGATTTCAGCAAACGCTATACGCTGTCTTATCAACGAGATGAAATGGGAATGCTGGGTACCGCATTGAATCGAATGTCGCAGGAACTTTCTTTGATATACAGTGACTTGGAGCAACGAGTTACTCAAAAAACCGCTGATTTACAACAAAAAAATCAAGTATTAGCCTTTCTATATCATAGTAGCCGTCAATTACATACCCACCAACCATTAAGCGAGCGCTTAGTTCCAATTATCGAGCAGCTACAAACACTGACACCATTGGAAAATGTGCAGATCTGTTTATATGAAAATCATCTTTATCGCGATCATCTCGCTGATAACGCCGATGGCGAATATCTGCCGCCCCAAAACAGCCCGGCACAACTCACTATTAGCAGCTCATCTGGCGGAGTGAGTAGTGCTGTTTTGCGGGAATCTTTGAGTTGGAGTCTGAGTGATAAGCTTGGTCAATATGGGTTGCTACTGGCAAAACTACCCACTGATAAATCACTCAATTCAGATCAGCAGCAACTGGTCAATATGCTGGTGGAGCAACTGAGCAGTACATTGGCTCTGGAAAGCCAAGCCCGGCATCAGCAGCAATTATTATTGATGGAAGAGCGTTCAGCCATTGCCCGGGAACTGCATGACTCCATCGCCCAGTCGCTTTCCTGCCTCAAAATTCAAATCAGTTGTTTGCAGATGCAAGCGCCCGACATGCCGGAACCCAGTAAACTTTTAGTACAGCAAATGCGCGATGAACTTAACATCGCCTACCGCCAGCTACGTGAATTACTGACGACCTTCCGCCTGAAGCTAAATGAGGCAACATTACAAGCGGCACTTCAGACTTTGGTAAATGAATTCAGCGAGCGAGCCAGTTTACCCATTACCCTCGAGTTTAACTTGCCGTCAGACTGTGTCCCCGACCATCAAGCCATTCATATGGTTAACATTGCCCGTGAAGCACTGAACAACATTTATAAGCATGCTCACGCCAGTATGGCCACAGTCAGGGTTACTGTTGAGCAAGGTGATGTCATCATGTCCATCCGCGATAACGGCTGTGGGATTGGACAGGCCAGCGAGCGGCCTAATCATTACGGTTTGATCATTATGCAGGATCGGGCAAATAGCCTGAATGGTGACTGTAACATCCGCCAACGGGACGATGGCGGAACAGAAGTTCAGGTGCGATTTGCTCCAGATAATGACTCTCTTGACTGATGCTTTCTGTCCAGATGGCCTATCTCTACCGCTTCGTGGCTAGATCTGGTAATCAATCACCACCTCATCTGCTGCCTCTGCCAACACTTTCTCTTTAATATCATGCAAAGAAAGTGTTGGATTACAGAGCTGTATAAAGAACCAAATGAAGTTACGTTGTAACTGACCTCGTTTTAGCCCTAGCCAAACAGTATTAGCATCAAACAAGTGTTCGGCATTTAGTCGTACTAACCCTTTATCACGATGTGCCTCGTAGGACATATCCGCCAGAATGCCGACTCCCATGCCGAGTTCAACATAGGTCTTAATTACATCAGAATCTTGTGCACTGAGTGCAATATCGGGTGTCAGTCCAGCATTTTTGAAGGCATTGTCCAAACGTGAGCGGCCAGTAATCCCCTGACGATAGGTAATCAATGGCAACGTACTCAGCGTTTCAAGGGTGATATTAGGGTCTTGTGTTAGCGGGTGATTATCCGGCACGACAATAGCGTGGTGCCAGCGATAATAAGGAAACGTGGCGACAGACTCGTCACTCATTAATAGTTCAGTAGCAATACCAATATCCGCTTCACCGGAATGCAGCATGGCTGCAATCTCTTGCGGGTTCCCCTGGCTAATAACTAACTTAACTTGCGGGTATAACAGGCGGAATTCTTTAATCACCCGAGGCAAACTGTAGCGAGCTTGAGTGTGTGTGGTAGCAATATGCAACTGTCCACTATCATTATTGCTGAATACATCAGCCAGACGGCGGATTTGATTAGCATCATTCAGCATGCGTTCGGCTACTGTCAGCAACTCCTTGCCCGGTTCAGTCATCCCGAGCAACCGTTTTCCTCGTCGAACGAAGATCTCAATACCCAATTCTTCTTCTAGTTCGCGAATATGCCGGCTAACACCCGATTGTGAGGTAAATAAAGTATTAGCCACTTCGGTCAGGTTATAGTTGCAACGGGCTGATTCCCGAATAATTTTAAGCTGCTGGAAATTCACATTTAGCCCCTTTTGATTTCACTCTATTTGGTAGATAGATTTACGGGGGAAAATGGCCACCAACAAATACAAAAAAACCGTTGCTTATGTTTTTTTGTGCTAAGTAAAGCTTATGGCATACGTAAATCACTATACTATGGTGGTAAAAATTGAAATAACCCAAATTATCAAAAAGATAGGGGAAATAGAGGGGCTTCTAATTTTGGGGAAGAAATTAAAATCAGCTATATTTAATTACTTTTTAATATACCCAGAGCTATTGGTATTGCCGGTAGAGCGCCGACTCCCCTACTGATGCGTCAGTTACCCAGAGGATCGTACTTTGCCGTTAGACGCCCTTTTGGCTCGGTGCTAAAATCGCTTAATAAAATTCATCTGCCAAGACTTTATCTCCTTCATATTCATGCCAGGGAGTGAGTTGACATTGATGTTATTCAGCCTTTTATGTATGTAAGGCTGTTCAGGAGTTACTCATGCCATTGGCTATTATCGCACTCACCATTGCTACCTTTGGCATTGGTACCAGCGAGTTTGTAATTATGGGGTTATTGCCGGAAGTTGCCCATGACTTGGGGGTCAGTATCCCTAAAACCGGGATGTTGGTTTCTGTTTATGCCATGGGTGTGGTAATCGGCGCACCTTTATTGGCTATTGCAACGGCGCGAATCCCGCGTAAATCCACACTTTTGGGTTTAATTGTCCTGTTTATTATTGGCAATGTCCTGTGTGCATTGGCACAAACCTATAACTTATTGATGGCTGCCCGTATTATTGCAGCGCTCTGCCATGGCACTTTCTTTGGTTTGGCATCGGTGGTCGCCACTGATTTGGTCCAACCTAACCGCCGGGCGCGGGCAATAGCATTAGTCTTTATGGGTGTCACACTGGCAAATGTACTTGGTGTGCCATTAGGTACAGCAGTTGGACAAGCTTTTGGTTGGCGAGCCGCTTTCTGGGGTGTCAGTGCTATTGGTATTGTAGCTATCATCGCGGTAATCGCCTGGTTACCGAATAATATTCCGATGAAGAGAATCAGTCCTAAGCTGGAATTCAAAACCCTGATGCAGAAAAAAGTGCAAACCGCCTTACTGCTATCAGTATTAACCAATGCCAGCCTGTTTACTGTTTTCACTTATATTGCACCATTATTGCGTGAGGTGACGCGAGTTTCTGAACATGGCGTTACTGTGGTGTTATTGATTCTTGGGGTTGGGTTGTCCATCGGCAGCGTGATGGGAGGTCGTTTAGGCGACAAAAACCTGGTGGGATCCATGACCCGACTAATCGCCATACTGATAGCTATCCTGCTGGCGCTGCATTACACCATTGGTTTCTATTTACCGGCACTACTGACATTGTTTATCTGGAGTATTGTGGCTTTTGCCTTGTGCCCAATGTTACAACTATTAGTAGTGGATCAGGCCCGTGACGCCCCTAATCTGGCATCAACCTTTAACCAAAGCGCGTTCAATTTAGGTAATGCATTGGGCGCCTGGTTCGGTGGCACCTTGCTGGCTTTTGGTCTGCAATTACAGCAACTTCCGCTGGCTGCAATGGTCGTGATGGTTATCGCACTGGTCACTATGTTGCGTTTAAGATTGCATTTCCGTCGAACGGCAATTGTAAAACCCATCAATTAAGCAATCAATTCATCTTGCCCTACATATCTGTGGGGCAAATGCGCCGTTGCAGCCTATCGCACTCTTTTTATGCAAATAATTATCATTAACATTGGTTGATGTTATAGTTTATCCCTTTATAAGCCACAACCTCTGCTGGCTGATGACCAAGAATAAAACATCATAGGATAAGAAGGATAAACTGTGACCATAGGATCAACCGCAGCAAAACCCACACATCGCCCAGTTCCACCGCGTCTGGTTCAGGTGAAAAAGATAGTGGATACCTCACCGCATTTACGTCGAATCACCTTCCATAGCCCGACATTGCAGAATTACCCGTCTGATTGCGCGGGCGCTCATTTGAAAATCTTCCTACCTTTGGCGAGCCAAACTCAGCCGGAACTGCCAGTACTTGGTGAAAAAGGTCCAATCTGGCCTGCCGCCGAGGTCCGTCCGATTGTTCGAACCTATTCTGTTCGTGCTTCTCGCCCAGAACTGGGTGAGCTGGATATTGAGTTTGCTATTCATGATCACCGTGGTCCGGCGGTCGATTTTGCCCGCAATGCCAAAGTCGGTGATTGGTTAGGGATTACCAATCCTGGTGGACCGGAAACTATGTTGCCAGCAGCGGCATACAGCTATCTGGTGGGTGACCCCGCCTCACTGCCCGCTATTGCCGCCTTACTGGAAACCCTGCCTGCAAATGCCGAAGGCCATGCCATCATCCGTGTAGATAGCCCGCAAGATGTATTGAATCTGATTAAACCTGCCGGGTTGGAACTGAGTTGGGTCATTGGGGGTACGGAAAAAACAGGTGATGTGATAACCCAATTCTGTGCGCTGAATCTGCTGATGGAAGAGTCAACATTCTGGCTGGCGGGAGAAGATAGCATGGTGGTGCAATTGCGCCGTTATCTGCGCCGAGAAAAAGGGTGTGAGCGGCAGCAACTTTATGCTGTACCCTACTGGCGCGAAGGCCTGAATGAAGAAGATTATCACCATAAGCGCCATGAAGTTATGGACAATATTGACGAGTAAGATTAATTAATATCTGTAAAATCAATGGACATTACCCTGTAGTGTCCGTTTTCATAGCTATTTTTTTACCCTTTCCAGTTAAAACCTTGTAAATTTTCTGCGACAATTCCCTGTTATTTGTTAGTCTTAAAGCTACTTAGCCTACAATATGGCACTTAATTATCATTAAATGGCTCTAATGCCCGTTTAATGCAGTAAAGTTATTAGGAGCGCTCTCGAAATGAAGTCGCAAAATGATCCTGGCCGATCTAAATCTCGCCATCACGAATACTCCCTCATCCTGCCGATCATTGCATTGGTCATTCTTAATATCTGGGGTGATACCAGCAATTTTGCTGCTGTTATTGTTATCAACCTGATCGCACTTGTGGGTATCCTGAGCAGTGCTTTTAGCGTAGTGCGCCATGCCGACGTATTAGCACACCGCCTGGGAGAACCCTATGGCTCTTTAATCCTCAGTCTGTCGGTTGTTGTGCTTGAGGTCAGTTTGATCTCAGCCATGATGGCAACAGGTGATGCCGCACCCGCCCTGATGCGCGATACGCTCTATTCAATCATCATGATTGTGATTGGTGGATTGGTCGGTGTTTCCTTGCTGCTCGGCGGTCGAAAATTTGCTACCCAGCATGTCAATCTGGTAGGCATTAAACAGTATCTGATGGCTATATTCCCGCTGGCTATCATTGTGTTGGTGCTACCGAGTACCCTGCCCGGCGGCAACTTTAGCGTGGCTCAATCACTGGTTGTCGCAGCAATTTCAGCCGCGATGTACGGTGTTTTTCTGCTGATTCAAACCAAAACGCACCAAAGTCTATTTGTGTATGAACATGAGGATGAAGGTGACGACCCGAGTGACCCTCACCATGGTAAGCCATCCTCACACAGTAGCTTGTGGCACACATTTTGGTTGTTAATTCATTTAATAGCAGTAATAGCCGTTACCAAATTTGATGCCAACCCATTAGAAGCACTGCTTACTGAGTTAAATGCACCGGCTAAATTTACCGGTTTCCTGATTGCTCTGCTAATCCTCTCCCCTGAAGGATTAGGGGCGTTAAAAGCGGTGCTGGCTAATCAGGTACAGCGTGCGATGAACCTGTTCTTCGGCTCAGTGCTGGCAACCATTTCACTGACCGTTCCTGCGGTTACCTTGATTGCGGTAATCACCGGGCAAGAGTTGAACTTTGGTCTGGAAGCGCCACATATCGTGGTGATGGTCAGCGTGTTGATTTTGTCGCAAATATCATTTTCCACCGGCAGAACCAACGTACTTAATGGTACCGCCCATCTGGCGCTATTTGCCGCTTATATGATGACTATCATGCTGTAACTTCATGCCCGCCAAGGGATAAGCAAAGGGCAAGCGTTTATCGCGCTTGCCCTTTTTTATCGGGTCATCCATTCATAACATTGAGTTATGAATAGGCATTTAGAGTGTGTTGGCAGAGTGCAGAGCGGACACAGTCCTGTTTATCAAAGCGGATGATACCAATCATTTCATCCTCAGCAAAACGCTCCAGCGCGTCACTGAGACCTGATTTCACACCACGCGGAAGGTCGCATTGGGTGATATCGCCATTAACGATGACCGTAACATTTTCACCGAGACGGGTTAGGAACATCTTCATTTGGCTGGCGGTTACATTTTGTGCCTCATCGAGGATCACTACCGCATTCTCAAAGGTACGCCCGCGCATATAGGCGAAAGGCGCAATTTCCACTTTGCCGATTTCTGGGCGCAGGCAGTATTGCATGAAAGACGAGCCGAGCCGGCGCAGCAGAATGTCATACACCGGGCGGAAGTAAGGCGCGAACTTCTCAGAGATATCACCAGGTAAGAACCCCAGATCCTCATCAGCCTGTAGTACAGGTCGCGTCACAATTATCCGATCAACTTCTTTGTGAATCAGTGCTTCTGCGGCCTTAGCCGCGCTGATAAAGGTTTTACCACACCCAGCTTCGCCGGTCGCAAAGATGAGCAGTTTATTGTCTATGGCTGATAAGTAATGACCTTGAGCTTCCGTACGCGCCTGAATAACGGAGGTATCACGGCTATCCCGTGCCATACCTATTGATTCAACACCGCCCATTTGCACTAACGATGTCACGTTTTCTTCCTCACGTTGACGATGGCTACGTGAATCACGTCTAATTACGCGTTTCGCTTCACGACGAGCTTTGATCACTGCTTTCTGTCTTCCCATAGTGGCACCTTACAGTTTGTTTCACCTACCGCAGCAGCGGTTGCCTGCGCGATTATATCCGTCATACTTCAAGCTGCATGTGTGTTGACTTCCTGCAACTCGAATTACTTTGGGTATATGTTTCACATACGGATGAGGTTTTTGGCTTCCTTCGCAGCCAATAATAGCCAATGAAAAATGCGAGTAGCGTCAACACCCAGGCCCCAAAATTACTTGGGTAAAAACAGGTCTGGGGTGAGAACGATATCGCAAGGGAGTTATTACGTGACATGAATACTTGAAACAATAACGCTGGAGACAAAAATATATCAGGGATAGATAATGACAGTACTGCTGGAAAATGAGAGTCGGAGGGGGAGCCCTCGTAACAACGAGTTGCTTGGGTAAAACAGTGGTCTTGTCTTAACAGCCCAATCATGGACTCTAGCATTAGCGATCCCCGCAGTGATAAACAACAGCCTAAGCTATGCACCGTGTGAAAAATACCGCCAGATGATTACAGTATAATGACATTCTTAAGTTTCGCGATCTCAAAATGTAAAAAAATATAATTTTTTTATTTGCTCATTTTTTGCTCTGATTATTTTTTGCATCGCGCTATACTATTAAGCCCTGTTTTACTCCCTGCATCAAACGAGCTTCGTAATTTCGCCTTTACCTTTTTTATTTGGGTTATAAGTAAAGACGAAAATAAAAAAACATCATTAATACAATAGAATAAACTCAAATGTAATTAACCAGATCCTCTCTAACGGCTGATTCTTAAATCCTGTAAACGTGCTATTTGTCGGCCTTCACTATCAAAGTTCTCCAGAGCCAGCCAATCATTAAATGCCTGCTTAATTAATGGCCATTCACGATCAGTTATGGAATACCAATTGGTGTCTCTATTGCGCCCTTTAGTCACAATCGCCTGACGAAATTGGCCCTCATACTGAAAACCAAAACGAGACGCAGCAGAGTTTGAGGGTTCATTCAATGAATCGCATTTCCACTCACAGCGCCGATAGCCTAATTTATCGAAGACATAATGTAATAGTAAATATATTGCCTCCGTCCCTGCCGAGTTACGTTTTAAACGTGGCGACCAATTCACTGAACCTATCTCGATAACACCATTATTCTCATCAATTCGCTGTAAGCCAACCGTCCCCAATGCAAGGCCCGTCTGTGCATCAATAACCGTATAGTGGACAGCCCCCGGTGCCTTGATCAGGGTTTGCAGATAGAGATGAAAATCAGCTTCATTTTCAGGTCGTTCACAATAAAAATAAGTCCAGTCATCGGCCTCTTTCGCCATGTGATACGCCTGATATAACGACGCTTCATGCTTGTCTGCATTCACTGGCGCGAGATAGCAAAAATGGCCGGGTAAAATCTCACGCTGAGGTTGCTGCGCTGATTGCCAATGCGGTAATTCAGTGCCGATAGTTTGCCCAAAATGGTTTTGCTTCACTGTATGCTCCTTTTAAACACAACTGGCAGAGGAATATCAATTATTACGATACTCAATGATTTCACGCGCGGTAATTCCTGCCAAATCATAGCAATATATAAGGCAAGAATGGCAAAACAAAGTGACGTTTTTTGGCGGGAAATAGCTGAAATAATAGCAAGCAGGGTCTGAATACCCGATATAAGTACAGAATAACTTACTATCAGGTATTCAGAGATGATGGCCCATCACCCCCGGCGTAGATTAACTACCGGTGCAACGGTGGGAAGCTGTAGTCCTTCTTTGACGTCCAGCAATTGCCCATGTTCATCATTATATAACGTGAGGCAGGAACCCGCTTGAAGCTGAGCCACCACCTCCGCTGAAAGTTCCATACTGCTAGCCAACTCATCATCATTCAGATGTGGTCGATGCCCACGACGTTCTACCTGAAAACGCACCTGATTGTATTTAGCCCAGACGATGATTACCACGGCATTGAATGCCGCAATCGCCGCATACAATGCCAAGGTTGTCAGGCCGCTAATAATATACATTCTGAACGGAATCGGCCCCATATTCGGCGCTCTACCAATCATGTCGAGAAAACCTTTCACGAACAGAAAGATAAAACCTATCCAGGCCAATGCCGTGATAATAATGTCGATCCAGCGCGGTATCAGCCGCTGTTCAGTGTGAATAAGAGGTGCACTCATGGTTTAACCCTCCCGATCCCACGGTCAGGGCTAACCCAACGCGCACGTTTACGCTTGGTATTGAGCATGACTTTGGGGAACGAAACCACTGTGGTGAACAAGCTCAGCATCCAGTAGACCATGGGATACCAGATAATCCAAAACAGTGAACTACCCAGTTTAGGCTCATAGCGCCGTTCAATGACCAAGCTTATCGCAAACTGCATCAAGCAAGTCAACGCCAGTACCATCCCGGTAAAGGCCGGTGGGAAGACTGTTTGTACATGGATACCTGGCGGTAAAGTAATAACCAATCCCAGTAGGAACAGGATAATACTGAACAGGTAAGTGAACGCCCAGGTTATCGACAGTGAATATTCAAGAAACAGTAACCACATGCGGCGATTACGCCAGCGCCACAGCTTAAACATATTTTTCAGGAAAACTTCAGCCCCGCCCTGCGCCCAACGCAAACGTTGCTTCCATAAACCACGTAAGGTTTCCGGCATCAAAATCCAGCACAAACCACGAGGCTCAAAGAATACTGACCAGTGCCTGATTTGTAATTTCCAACTGATATCGATGTCTTCCGTGATCATGTCCGGGCTCCAGTAGCCCACATCCGCCAGTGCTCGGCGACGGAACGCAGCAACCACACCAGAGACGGTGAAAACTTGACCATAGACACGTTGTGTCCGTTTAATCAGCCCGATGATAGAAGAGAACTCACCAACCTGCACACGGCCAACCAACGTTGAGCGCGTACGGATTCGCGGGTTACCGGTAACCGCACCCGTGCGTGGATTCGCAATCAGCGGCGCGACCAAATAAGGCACCGCTTTGCTGTCCAGTAGGGCATCACCATCAATACATACCAGATATTCACTACGTGCCGCTGCTGCTCCCATACGCAGAGCAATAGCTTTACCCTGATTATGAGCCAGATGAATAACACGCAACCGCGAGTCTTCAGCCAACAGGCCATCCAGCACTTGTGCAGTATCATCACTGGAGCCATCGTTAATGGCGATCACTTCAATATTGGTGTAAGTCTGTGCCAATGCCGCGTGAATGGTTTCCCGCGCATTCTCTCCCTCATTAAAACAAGGGATTAAAATAGACACTAACGGATTACCTTTTAGCTCCGGTGCGGGCACATCATCGCCCCACGGCCAGTGTCTTTCTCGGCGTAGCCAAAAATAGACACCACCGGTTATCCAAATACCGGACATAAAGAGCGGATAGAAGAAAACAAAATTCAGCAACACATCACCAGTAAAGAGCAGGATCATACCCGCAGGTATACTCAGTACTAGGCATAGGATGAGTAACGCAATAATTCTATCGATCATATAAAGGGTACCAGGCAGAAGATAGCACAGGGCGGACATCTTTTAGCGGTGGTTCGCCAGTGATAAAGTTATCCGGATAGTAACCAAAATTTTGCGCGCCATTTAACTGCAACTGGCGCATCCATCCCGCCAGTATCGGGCCGCTGATGGCATTGCTGCCCTCAGGCTTGGTCCAGTCCTTCGATTGCAGTTCAAATACGGTTTTATTCAGGGCCCCAGGGCGCTCTGCAACTTTATTAACTAATTGCGATAGCCACTCATTAGACTCTGATAACGGCACCTTCTCCATTAGCGGCATTGCCATCGGGGCAACCCAATCATAGTTAGCCAGGAAATCATCAAGATTCTGCGCAAACCATGCTTCACTTTCCGGTTCTAAGATCGGCATAGCAAATATATTACGGGCAGATTTTACTTGTGGACCACGGATATCACGCACCTGACGTGTTAACTCATTAGTAAAATCAACCAGATATTTACTCTTATATCGCGTCCAGCGGGCCATGGTTTCCGGGTCTTGGCGTATGGTAGCAATCGAACCTGGGAAACCGGCTTTCTCATATGCACGGATAGCATCCGGCGATGCATCTTCAAAATCAGACATTACCGCGTCGTCATGATAGAGAATCCCGTCAATCGGTGCGCTATAGGCCATATCGCGATAAATATCGATGATGCGCTGTCTGACTTCCGGGTTAAATGGCGATAGGCGACGATATTGATCCGGATCGATACTGGTTTTCCCTGTTTTTGGGTCAATACGCTTAATCCGTGGTAACGACGGGTCCATCTCAAATGCCAACACCGGCATCCAGGCATAAACATCCACATCAGGGCGTGATGCTAGTTGCCAGGCAACGCGGTTAAACAAGTCCTGGCGCATTGGTATCCAACGGTTAGGGAAGTATACCTGACGAATATTGCCATCCCCTTTCGGATCAGAAAATGCTTGCAGGAACACCGTGGTGACGCGTAAATCAGAAATCCGTTGTACCAGTTTGTCGAGATTTTCCTTTTCCTGTACCGGGTCTGGATCGTAGAGATAATCCAAGTCAACATGCGCCACCCGCATGATGTCTTTTTCCTGCACAGAGGTAACCAACTGGGCAAAGTCTTTCAATGACGGATTATTACTGATCAAGATACGCGGTATATTCATCAGATCATTGACGTTACCAATACCGGGCTCCAGTGTCATAGCCATCTGGTAACCGTGTTGGCGTAAGATATTTAACACGGTTCCATTGGCTGCACCGTATGGCCAAACCCAGACTCTCGGTTGCTTGCCCGTTGCCTGAATAAGACGCTGAGTTATCAAGGTAACGTCTTTTTCCATCCGCTGCTTGAAAGCCGCTTCAGTTTCATATTTTTTCGTTTTAGGGTCATAAATCAAGTTGGCTGCTGCCGGTTCGGTATTCCCCTGCGGGTTTGCTATCACGCCGTAATGGGAAGCGTAAGTATGTGCACCGATTTCAATCAGTTTTGATTTAGCCATTTCGCTGATCTGTTTCCAGGTAAGAAAACGATCGCGATCAGTACTTAAACCACCGAAATCCACCTTCTTATTCGGTGGCGTATCGATCCAAGTCCCCACTGGAGCCAGTACTGCACTCAAATTATTGGCTTCTAACAATGGGTAAACACGGTTATAAAAACTACTGTACCCATCGTCAAAGGTCAGTAAAATGGCTTTATTAGGCAGCGGTGCGCCACCATTACGGGCCGCTAAAATCTGATCAACAGACACCACGTTGTAACGATTATCCTTTAGCCAGGCCAATTGTTCACTTAATGCGCTGCTTCTTACTGACAGATAGCGTTGGTCTGCGGATTCATCTTCAACGTCGTGATAAGCAATAACCACAAAGGTATTTTTTTGCCACGGCCTTTCACTTAGCGGCAATGCCCGCTCAGCGGGTGGAACGAATACCGGTTTCTCTGCATAACACACCGAGGCCAGCACCGTTATCATTCCTACTACAAGTATTCGTATAAAAAATAGTATCTTCGCCATGGCGCTGATCCCTTAGAAACGGTAATTCAAATCGAAAGCGAGCGAGAGATCGTGCTCACGGACACCATCATAGGGGCGCTTATCGTAGGTCACTGCTATCCCAGTATCCACGACATCATTCCATTGAATGCGTTGCCCATAACCTGCCGTGGTTACCAGACCATTACCGAAGTTTTTCTCCCAATAACCGCCAACACCGAGCTGAATTTGTTGGCTCCAGACGGTTTTATAGTGGCGATACATAATGTGGTTTAGGGTAATGGCAGGGACGTAAGTGAAATCACTTTTCGGGTTATAGTAAATCACATCCTCTTTGGTGTTATGGCTCGACGCTAACCCTAAGCTAAGATCTGCCGTCAGGTAAGGGCCCGTCCAGACACGCTGGCGTCCGTTGAACTCGTATTCCCAACGGTTGTTGCCGTCAGAGAAACGTGACGGTGTCACGCTAATTTCAGCATCACGCCGATCATCTGCTTTCCAGAACACATATGCTGACGCACTGTTAGCGGATATATTATTTTTTAATGCCCGCAATGGGGTATCTTTGGCCAGTCTCTCAACCTGCCCGCCAACGCGCCAGTGATCATTAAAATCGTACCAAGTCGATAACCGAGCACCGGTTTTGTTACCAAAACCGTAATTCTGATTATTCACTTCAGCCTCAACCCAATGGTCACGGGATGTCCACTCGCCCCCTAGCCGTGTCGCACGATTAATGCCTTTTCCTTCTTCAAATTGCGCATTGTCGTAGCTGCCACCACCGAATACCCGCCAGTTTTCAGCTATCGGGGGGCTATACAGCAAGGTTTCAACGCCAAAATCCTTGTTACCACTGATTGGGCTGTTGGAAGAAATAGTTCGATTCCCGGTTACACGCAATTCATACATGTTATGCACTTTGCGCTGACGATCGAGCTCCTGAGAGGGAACATCTTCAGGAGAACGGGTAATCACATCATCAGTGAGTAACTCCATCTGATGCCATTCCTGCAAATCCATCGCAGTTTCAGCTTGTGCACGTTCCAGAATAAGACTGCGTGGCGCCAATGACTCTACTGCTTTCAATTCTTGTTCAGATTTACGTGGTAAATCTTTTGCCAAATAGATACCGGCCAGAGCAATACGTAAATTCTGGTTAGCAGGAGCAGTACTGGATAGCGTTTCCAGTTTTTTCTGCGCCGCAGGCAGATCATTGAGTGCTACCAGGGATTGAACCAGCAGAGTCTGCCCTTCCATCCAGTCATCATTCGGCTCTTTACCTGGCAGACCATAAACGCCAACCTGATACGGCGTTTGCTCGCTATAGTTTTTAGCGAATTGATGTGCTTTATCCAATTGTTCACTTTCATTCAACGAATAATAGAGATCATCTGCATCAAGTAAATCATCGCTATTACGGAATGTTTTGCCATCGGCGTAATACAAACTGGTCAAGATGGGCGCTGCTTTTTCTGGCATCCGGCGATCGATATAAGCAGATGCCGCCCAGCGACGTGCATAATCCGGCATCTTGTAGCCTTCGGCTTCCATGCCTTCATATTCTTTAATGAGTTGTTCGGTATTACGGCGAACCAATAACGCGCCTAATCTATCGATACGAGCACGTTGATAATCGGCCTGCGCTTCGGGATCTTTGCTCCAACGGGCTAACAAATCCTGATAATCAGCCAACGCTTGATCAGCAATATAAAATCGCTCCGTCTCGCTGCGTGTTGGTAGTACCGCCATACGGACTTGTTCCGCTGCAGCATCTCGCTCAAGTTGCCGATATTGCTCTGCGGTCACTAATTTTGGATTCTCTTTGGCAAGCTGCAACGCAGGATCGGCAATACGGTTTCTTTGCAGAATCTCGAGGTGATTTTTTAATACTTCCTCAGATTCCGGTGCCAGTCGTACCGCCTCACTCGAGGCCTGTAAAGCATCGTAATTGCGGTTGGTTGCCCGATTAAGATAAGAGAGGGTCATATAGTTTTTTGCAGAAGGGTCACGCGCAGCCAGGTCTTTCGCTTGCTGTAAAGCTTCACCACCGCGCCCGGAATCCGCCTGAGTCATTATCATGCCAGTGATAAGATCTGGGTTGGTTGGGTCTTTCTTTAAACTGCTTTGCCACAATGCCAACGCCTGATCCCAACGTTTTTCATTGCGATATGCACGCGCTGCTGACGCTAAGCCCCGCGAAGAGAGATTCATTGAAGAGTGGTATCTTTCGTAAACGTCAATGACCTCTTGATCACGCCCTGCCCAACCGGCTATTTGTAGCCAGTCGTCTACCTGCCCACTATTGAGAGGGCCAGATTTGGATTCTTTTTGTAAGTAGTCAAGGACCGGCGCGGTATCTCCTGATCTGGCTTGGATGATTAACGAATCATACTGTGTATCTGCCAAAACTGGATTAACTGAAAGGCCGGAAATTAATAGCGCTAATAAAGTTATTCTGTGCCGGTGCAACGGGCGCAGTAGTGTTGTAAATGCGTTATACATTATATAACCCTTAAGCCAGCAACTTGTTTGATGATCAAGGAAAGCTACTTCACGAACATCCATTTTTCATTATGGAATTATGATGAAATGAAGTCCTTAGAATGTATTACAGCATGTTACATAGGATAGTTGAAAGAAAATACTGTTGTCGAATTATTATAGAATATTGTTATTCCAGCGATTAATAGAGGTGAAAATGTGTTATAGCGGTTAGTTTTAATGAAATTAAGATTAATCTTAGAAGAAAACTCTTTAAAAAGGCAAAATTTAGCGACGAAATATTTTCACTAAGGGAATCCTGCGATACAGTCGGCTGCAAAAGGGTAGCACGATTTGATTTTCGGGCTGTTTTAGCCTGTTTTTTTTTACTACTTTTAATTTTAATATCTAAAATATTATTTATCTTATAACTAGAAAATAAGTCCGCTATTATTAGCAATAGTAGATTATCACTACCGTTATCATTAAGAATGAACTGATTGAAAATCAGGTCTTACTGCCAAAATGCCCGTAACCAAACTATTAAAACACTTCTACAATTTAACTCATTATTTTATATGAATAATTTTATAACTATTTGAATGTTTGTCATATACGATTTTGACCTAAGAAAAATAGGCTCAGCTAAAATAGCTAGAGTCTATTTTCCAAGATGAATTTAATTCACATAAAGTGAGATGTTCAGCGCAGATTAGTCACAACGTTGTAAGCCGCGATCGAGTTTAGTTAAAAACTCATAACCATTATCAGTAATGAGAATCATATCCTCTAACATAATCGAACCGATCCCAATACCGTAATAGGGTGTTTCAAGGCTTAACACCATCCCAGGCTGGAACGTTTCAGTCGCTAATGTACTGATGAAAGGTGCTTCTTCTAATCCCAAAAATACACCATCACCGTGCCCTAGATGACCACGATTATAATGTGGCAAGCCCGATTTTTTAATGACGTCCATGGTGGAATCAAAAACATCTTTTAATTTAACCCCCGGTGCCACCCTTGAGAGCATATGTTCATGACCGATTCTAATGGTGTCATATATCTGCTTTGCTAGTGGGTCCGGCTCCCCCAGAACAAAAGTTCGCGCCAGATCGGCACCATAACCTGCAACATCCACACCGCAGTCAAACTTAATTAAGTCTCCCGGCTTAGCTGGGGTGTCATCCGCCAGCATTTTAGGCGAGAAGTTATCGCCAACCGAAATAAGATTGAAACGGGAGAAGTTCGTTTCCGGGAACGTCATTACTGCGGCTTTGTATGCCGCCGTCAATTGTGCCGCAGTACAACCGACGCGAATTTCTTTCGCTGCACGGGCAATACCAAACTCGGTTATCTCAGCACTTTTGCGCAGATGTTCAATCTCCCACGGGCTTTTGATCATCCTGATTTCATTAAATAACGGCGTTGAATCAACCAATTTCAGCCCTGGCGCTACTTTGTCCAGAACACCTTTTCCCCCGTTAGACATGGCATGTAATTCAATGGCAATGGTCTTACCCAGCACCCCGGCGTCCTCAAGCGCTGCTTTGACTAAACTAAAAACAGCTTCAACTGGCGGGCCAATCGGCCGCTCACGCTTGGTCTGATGATTAAGGGGATTGCGTGGAGAGTCGACATCGACCCACACCGGAAAGGTTTTTAGCACCATATTCGGCATATCAAAGTGGGCACTGGCTGCCTCAAACTCATTCATGATGATTTGCGAAGGAATTGCTCCATCACGGAACATAATCGCCACCGCCGCACCAGTGTGGCGGAAGGTATACATAAAGAAGCTGGCGAACCCAGTGAGATAGTAGAAATTATCACAGACGGTGACCACCAGAGCATCAAGCCCTTCTCGCTCCATTACCGTACGGGCTTTGCGGCTTACCGCGTCTAAATGCGCAATCTTTTCTTTATTCACCAAACTTTCCTTCAAGGCTTATTTTTATCTGTGATCTGAATAATATACCTAAAGTCATTGAAGTTGCAGGTGCAGAGTCAGGACAATTTATTACCGACTAATCAATCGTGTAATTCACCGACATCACTCCTTTTTTCTCCGAAATGGACTGAACAACAACCTTTCCCACATCGCGCAGCGAACTAACATGTGTTCCGCCACAGGCATACGCGGGCAATTCACCAAATCCGATTTCGCGAAAATCACCCTGGATCAACGTCTGTCGGGCTAAATCCTGATGAATAAACTGCTCTAAAGCTATCTGAACAGTATTAATATCAATTGGATGCGGATTTTCAGTTCGTTTAAATGAGACTCGGCCCTCACCCGGCCAGTGATGTGCCTTTATTGGCAACCAGCCATAACTTTCGCCAATATTGCCAATGATATGCCCAGCGGAATGCATGCGTGCATTCAGAAAACGCCGGTCACTGTCGATACACGCAGGTTGTATCCCTAATGCAACGGGCAGCGCCACATAATGAACTAATTGATGTTGCTGCTGCACCACATGTAATACCGGGCTGCCGCCAATCATACCGGTATCGCAAGGTTGCCCACCGCCTTGTGGATGGAAAATAGTAGCCTGCAATATTAAAGCAAATCGCTCACCATCAGGAGTACAACTCAGGACATTTACATCCGTAGCCAGCGTATCGTTATCAAAAAATAGACGAGTAGTCACAATCATTATCCTTTTATCATTTCCATTATGATTATATTAATGTCAGTCTATCGTGATAATCCGTCATAACCTCAAAGGACTGTTGCGCTGTGAGCATAAATACGCCTCTGACTTTGCTAAGCGAAATGGCTATTTTCGTTAAAGTGGTAGAAACCGGCAGTTTCTCGGCAGTTGCACGCCAGTTAGGCGTTTCACCTTCAGCAATCAGCCGTAGCGTCAGCCGACTCGAAAAAGCGCTGGCTACGCGCTTATTGCAACGAACTACGCGTAAATTGCGATTGAGCGAAAGTGGCGAAGAGGTTTTTAAACGCTGTCATGCGATGCTTAGTGCAGCCAATTCAGTGATGGAAGTCAGTGGCCAGTACAATCTGGAACCGGAAGGGCTTATTCGTATCAGTGTACCAAAAGCGGTTGGCCGTTTTGTCGTTCACCCGCATATCCCTGAATTCTTGCGCCGCCACAGTAAAATAGATGTACAACTGATCTTAGATGACCGCTACGTTGATTTAATTGATGAAAATATCGATTTGGCAATTCGTATTACTGACCAACCCCCTGCTGGAATGATTGGCCGGCAATTGATGACTATCGAACATTTGTTGTGCGCCACACCCGAATATCTCGCCGCCCATGAGGTTCCCCTGCATCCTCATGATTTAGCGCACCATAGCTGTATTTATCTCGGAGAGACGCCGGGAGACGCCCGCTGGAAATTCCGTCAAGGTAGCAAAGCGGTAACTGTCGCGGTACGGGGCCGCTACGCAGCTAACCATACCGGTGTCAGGCTAGATGCTGTCTTGCAGCATATAGGTATCGGCAGCCTACCTTATTTTACGGCCAGAACAGCATTGCAACAGGGACTGATAGTACCGGTATTACCAGAATGGCGCTTTATCAGTTCGTACAGCGGTGGCTTATGGTTACTCTACCCGCCAACCCGCTATTTACCCCCCAAGCTGCGCGTATTTATTGATTATATTGTCAGTTGTTTGCGTAAAGAACCCAACTTACCCCCCGCGGCGGTTAAATTACCCGCGATTTAATATGCTGTATTAAACCCAACTAAGTCGCAGGTTAGGTACCTACGGTGCAATTACCGTTTTTTCGCCAATAGTGTCGCAAAGCGCAGTTTTATCCGATTACCTTCGGCGTCGGTCTTATGTAATTGCCCAACATCTTCGTTGTACTTAATAATATCCCAATCTTTATAGTAATGGCTTAACTCACCCGACTTTAATGTAAAGGAGAACGGCACAGTACAAGGGAAGTCATCCGTAGACATGGCAGAGATAATCAAATTATAACCACCGGACAAGGTACACTCCTGCATATTATTAATAATAGAGGGAATTCTTTCCGGTTGTAGGAACATCAGGACCACAGTCGATAAAATAAAATCATAGCGGTTGTCCACACTGGCTTCATTAATATTGTAAGTGCTGGCGGTAATATTTTGCAGATTTTCCTGTACTATAATCTGCTGTAAATTATGGATACTATCGCTATTTTTGTCTACCGCCGTGACATCAAAATCTAATAAATTCAAATACAAAGAATTACGACCAGAACCACAACCTAAATCTAATGCTTTACCCGGTTTAACCATTTTCACGGCTTCAATGACTTCAGAGTGCGTCGGGGTTAAATTGTATTTTTTATGATAAAAATCTTCTGCCGTGCAATAGAAACTGAGTTGGCATTGCAGGTCATCTGAACATGCGGCAATACGGTGCCAGACTTGGGGTTCTATAAAGGGTGGCTGCTGCTCACAAGAGAAGCTATGCCTCGCCAAAGTATTCCCCGCTTCATCGAGGATCAGAAAATCCATCTCCCCGTTTAGAATGGTCAGTTTGGCCCAAGTACCTGCCTTGGTATTGTGTTTTTCCCGGAACATCGCCGGTACAGCGGTACTATTCCAGACAGGTAACTCTTTATAACACAGCAGTGCTGATGCATTTCCCATACTGATATTCCTCAGATAACTTAAAGATGTATTTAATATGCAACATATAATACAACATTAACATTATCAAATGAAGCCGTCGGAACAAACAAATTCGGCACGAGATTTGGTTTATTTAAATCAGTCAACAAATTGAAATAAAAGATAATATTACATCAAGGCATTGTGTGTTTAATCGTTTTTAAGTTTTCGATATGGTCGGCCAGTTTTTGAATATCGTCATCCGTCAGATGTGCTTTGGCCTTATTACCCCGGCCAACAATCTTGCCATCGCGGCGAGCAGTTAGACCATCAACAATTTCATCACGCGATAACGATATCAGTGGCGGTGCCTTATCCAAGCCTTTGCGATCAGCCGAACGCCCATGGCAACTTGAACAGGTTTGTTTATAAATATGCTCACCGTCAGTGGCCGCCTGAGCCGTGACACTGAGCAACAGGACACCCACGCTTAACAACAGCACTGCTTTCATTATGCACCCGCCGCCCATTGTTGGAACAACGTAACCAGCGCCTGCTCATTACGCGCGCCCTGATGCAATTGCGTCACTTTACCACTGCGGTCAATCAGAAAAGAAGTCGGGGTGCCAATAACCTGGTAGCGTTCTTGTGTGATACCTAATTGATCACGAATAACCGGATAACTAATATTCCGCTGTGCCAACACCGGATTGATATCCACCTGTTCAGGATCGGTGTTAATCGCCACAACCACGATATCATCCCGATATTCCTGACTCAGTTTATCCAGTGCCGCCATTTCAGCCAGACAACCGCCACAGCTAGCTGACCAGAAATTGAGGTACACCTGCTTACCTTTCCATTGATCAAGTGCCACCGGCTTGCCTTTTAGGTCATAAGCTGCCAATTGCGGGGCCGCTTCACCCACCACCAACTCTTCTTGTTTGCACGCGCTAAGTAGCAATAACACACCACACATGCCGATAACTTTTAACCGATTACGCCACATGATGACGGCTCTCTTCATTAAGATATTTACCGTGCTGGAGCCGGATTATCCGATCAGCAACACACCCTAAATCTGGATTGTGGGTAACCATGACAATGGTTCTACCCTGACGATGAATATGGTTTAGCAGATCCAGCACCCGCTGTTCATTCTCTTCATCAAGGTTGCCGGTCGGTTCATCAGCAAAAATGATAGGGGGCTGATTAACAAGCGCACGTGCAATACACACTCGCTGTTGCTCACCACCAGAGAGTTGGCTAGGCAGATGCCCCATACGTGGTGTCATCCCGACCTGTTCTAAAACCTGCCGCGCGGCGTCTTCATCAACCACACTGTGATAATGCTGCGCTAACATAATGTTCTCTAACGCCGTCAGGTAAGGAATCAGGTGAAATTGTTGAAAAACCAGCCCTATCTTGTCAGCCCGAAACTGCCTGCGGCCTTCTTCGTCTAAGCCTGCGGCATCAATACCGTCAAGTAACACCTGCCCTTCGCTAACGGTATCCAGACAGGTCAGGATATTCATTAATGTTGTTTTACCTGAGCCGGACGCCCCCATAATCGCGACAAACTCACCACGATTAATGCGAATATTAATGTCTTCCAGCGCTGTAACTTGACCAAAACGCTTATATAAATGTCGGGTTTCAATGACGGCATCCGCGGTGTATTCAGGTTTCACCCGTGTTAATGGCGATGTCATTTGCTACTCTCCTTTCAGGACTTTAGCGGGTTCGATATGAATAGCCCGACGGGTGGGAACAATGGCCGCCACGGCGGCGACTAACAATGACAATATCAGGGTCAATGGCAGTACTGGTGCTCGCAAAGCGATTGCCGCACTGAACACCGTCTGGCCCAATACTTGCGCCAACACATACCCAAGCAAAGCACCACAGACTGCGGCAGCCAGCGATATAATCAGTGTTTCAGTCAGCATCTGACGAATAATATCGGCACCACTGGCACCCAATGCTTTTTGCAAGGCGAACTCTTTTGAACGCTCACCCACTATCGCCATTAAGGTGGTGTTAACGCACAGTGATGACAAAATGAGGATCACCACCGAGACCAGCCCCATCAGCCCTTTTATTTTATCAAGCACTTGTCCTTCAGAAGCCGAAACCTTACGGATTGGCCGAATTTCAAGATCGGGATATTGCTCACGCAGGCGGCTGGCAAATGTTTCAACCTGCCCCACATCATTACTGACACTTAGGAGCGCATTGCTGATATGCCCCGGTTGATTGAGCCATTTTTGTGCCAGTTCAAGATTGACGATTAACATGTTATCCGTGGCGTCACCCGCTTCAACAATACCTTTGACCTGAAGACGCTGGCGAGTCGCTCCATTCACCAATGTAATGGTATCGCCTACTTTGACGTGCAAGCGTTCGGCAAGTTTGACACCAATCATGGCATTGCGATCATCAAAACTGACGCCGATCCAGTTGCCGGTGACTTGCCAGTAGGGAACGAGCTGTTGTAGGGATTCAAACCATACCCCCATCAGCACCACTTTTTCCAATTCGGTGCGGGCCATACCATAAATATAGGGGCTGGAAGCATTGATAAGCCCTTTGGGTGCCGCATCTATAATTGGCTGAAATCGCTGTTGTTCAAAAGAGTTACCATGCCCTGGGCCGATATAGAAATTGGCACCAAAGGTTCGTAACTCCTGACTCATTTTGGCATTAATATCGAAATAAACTGCTGACATTGCGGTGACAATCGCTGCACCAACAGTGAGTGCGGCAAATACCACACTGACCCGTTGCATCCGCAGGCGCAGTGCACGTAATACTAATCGCCAGAACATACTATTACTGCCTTTATGCTGAATTGCCCGATGATTAACGGCCATAAAGCACCTCCACCGGATAGAGACTGGCAATACGCCGGGCAGGGAACCAGGTACCTATGATGGCAATCAACACGGATATCACCAGCACACAGGGCACCACCATCCAGGCAAAACTGAGTGGAGCGCCAAACAACATCAGGCCAATGGTTTTTGCCAAGCCCCAGCCAGCCAAACAGCCTGCCAGACCACCAATCAAGCCACTGATTGCTGCTTCAAGATAAAACAGCATCAAAATTTGCCACTGACGCGCCCCCAATGCTTTCATCAAACCAATCTCTTTCGCGCGTTCCATAATCGTGCTGGTCATCAGCGATGCAATCCCCATTGCCGCAGCAATCAACGCCGCCAGCGTAACCACCGCCAACAGCAGTTGTATCTTTTCAATCACCACCCCTTCAGATGCAGCAACTTGCCAAATTGGCCGCACTACGGAGCCAGAAATAGCCTCTTCCAATTGGTGTGCAATTGAAGAAACATAAGCAGTGCAATACCACAGGTCATATTCTTCGGCATTAAGGGCTTCAAGGTTTTCGCGCGCTTTACGCGACAACTCATTTTCTGGCACAGTCAATGCTGAAACCCGCACTGCCTGGATTTTTCCTGGCAAGCCGAGGAGTGATTGCACTGCGCTTAGGGGTAATACCAGGCGGCTCTCTTCTTCACCACCACTACTCAGCACCCCACTTATCTTCACCGTTAGTGGGCCAGAGGCACCGTTGAGGTGCAACTCATCACCGACTTTCCAACCAGTTTGCTGTGCCAGTTGTTTACCTAACAATGCCTCAGCCGTTGTCGCATCGGCTTTAACTGGCTCCTGCGGCCAGTTACCACTAACCTGCCAATACGGGCTGATAATTTGCTGACCAGTGTGATAGTCCTCTTCATCGGGTACATCAACCGCCTGGTTAAAATAGGTCCCCAGCAGCGGAATAATTTGCCCCTTAACATCAGTTTCGCCGCTCAGTAATGGCGCAAAACCGACAATATTGTTACGCCAAAAAATATCTTTGATATTGGGTAACTCAGCTTGATCGAGGAAATCCTGCCCGGTAAGTGGGTTACTCTGCTCGCCGAATAATGACGGCAGTGCCACCTGCCCAGCAGGTTCAATCAAAATATTGGCACCATAAGACTTCAACTCACGTGACATTTTATCGCCAATATCTATCGATACCGCCAACAATGACGAGATGAGTCCGGCAGCAAGGAAGACCGTAAATACCGCCAGGGATTTACGCCGGACATTCCTGAACCAAGACTGCTTGAGCATGCGCCATAACATAATTATGGATTCTCCTGCGTGTCACTGTCTTCACTACTGGCAACCGGCGTCACAAACTGCTCCGGGTGTTCACGGAAACGGTTGTAATTCGCCTCAGATGAGAAGAAATAGGTCTTCTCGCCATAACTGTACTTATATTCGGCCTTTTGATTGGTGAGGCGAGTTTTATCAACCGGATCAATTACATCAAGCGTTACTACCGTGGTGAAGTAATTGACACCCGCCTCCAAAGAGGCTTTGGGAATGACTAACTCTTTATCGTCACTTTTCCACCCCTCCAACGGTATCGGGTTACAGCCCCCTGCTTTACCGATCGACGGAATGAAAATATGCACGGCGCAGGCAACGCAAATGACCTGATTGCCTTCCATGACATACCCTTGATCACCACACAACAAGCAGGCATCGAAAACCACACTCAGGCGCAGACGATCGGGATAACGGTTAATAATAAAGAAACGTACTGCTTTACCATCATCGGCGACCCAAACAAAACGATGCAACTTACCATCACGTACCTGCTCTACTGGAATACGGACTAAACCATCAGCCGAGAGTGTCACGGGTAAAGCCTCGGACAACTGGGGCGGTTGAGAAGCGACTTTATCCCAGTAGAGTTGAGCACCTGCGGCTATTACCCATGCCAGCAAGGAAAAAACAAAGATTCGGCGTACATTACGGTAATCAGCTAATGCTTTACGGTGAGCAATCGGGTCTGAATTTTCACCGACGATCCGGCGGGAATTCCGTAACGGTATCAAGTAACACAGCGTCGTAAATGCCAGAAGCAGCGCACAAATGTAACTCAACCAGGCATGCCCATTGGTAACTAAAGCGACATAACTGAGTAGTGATTTGGTCAGTGGCACAACCTGTAACTTCATTAATAACAGAATGCCGTCGCCACTGAGTGGCAAAATCAGTAATACCGTTATCAGTATCAATAGTGGCCAACGACAACGAGGCAATTGCCTGACCATCATCAGCAATAATACGGCACTGAAAATCACCCAGCCAAATGCCACGACAATAGCCGCCAAATTAAGCAGTAAATCGGTGTTGATGACATGGGTATTGGTAAAGGCACCGAGATTCGGGTTATTACCCCAATTGAATGCCGCGCCCAATACCAACAGGGCTTGCCAGACATAACCTAACGATCGGCGGAGCGTAAATTGACTTAACAAGAATAACAGCAGTGCGAGAAGTTGCCCCCCCGCCAGAACTAACTGCAATTGCTGCGATTTTGGGTAATGGGTACCGGCCCAAATACCCAAGATAGCCATGAGTATCGTTATCCATACCACCCGGTTCAATGCAGGAGCTGGCCTGAATGCCCAACTTAACCCCAATAACAACGCTACCGGTAAAAAGGCTTGTAGCACGGAAACAAAAAAATAACTCATTAGCACACACCTTGGGCAAGATAATCACAACACCTGCCAGTTATCACTGATCAGCTTTTACATCGCGCGGATAAAAACGCGCTGACCATCCAGCATTAAGAAAAAGCCGCGATAACTGTTTTAGTCATCGCGGCCATTGTTATCAATTCAAACCGGTATATTTAAAGTCATAGCTCACATCAAACGGTTTCCACCAGCGGCCAACACCCGTTTCGCTATCAGTATGGCGATGTAATCCGGCTTTAGATGGCTCACTGATATGGTAAGTAACTTTATAGTTACCTACACCCATCATTTTAATATTGGCACCGTAGTGTGGACCGTCACTGGCAACCATCGGCATGAATGTGCCTTCTTGTTTGGTACCAGTATCCGTATTCACCAAGGTATAAGCGATAGTCAGGTACGGCATCCACTCACCGGCACCAAATCCATTCTTATTGCCTTCGGTGGCATGGATATCTGCCTCCAGATGAATGTCAGCTTTCGCGGCAGGCAAACCCATGCCACGCGGTTCCATATCGATTGGCTGCAAGTAAACTGCAGCAATTTCCATATCGTTGATCTTGATAGGCTCGCCAGCCGGATACTCTTTAAAGGCGAAAGCAGCAGGCGCTGCAAAAATGCTGGCGATAATGCTGCTGGCAATAATCGTTTTCTTCATGGTCATGTAGCACACCCTCTGGTATCAAATGATAATTACATTGTCGTTATTCACACCGGCATCATGCCGGACCATTACGCTGAGACAGTACGACCACGCCGTTGCATTACCCAAAGAGCAACCAGCGCAGCAATCAGTAATATCCCTTGAGGAATCAATGTTTCCAGATATGGATAGATCCCCAACCAACTGATTTCAGGTACGCCCGGTAGCAATGTCGGCTCAAACAATTTACCTTCAATTAGTTCAAGAACACTCTTACCGGCAAATACAAACGCCATTAGGTACATAAAGCCACCGGTAAACATAAAGAAGGGTTTGAGTGGCAATTTGACTACGGTAAAGCGCATGACCAGATAAGCTGCCAGCAAGAATACACAGCCAACGCCAAAACCTGCCAGAATCGACAAGTGGCCGCTAGTGGTACTGGCATCGCCCATCAGGGCCAGATAGAACAGTACAGTTTCAGCACCTTCGCGATACACCGCCAGGAAGCTTGTCAGCCATAACCCGACCATCGATCCACTACTGAGTGATTTAGAAAATTTCCCTTCGAGATAAGCTTTCCATTGCCGTGCTTCAGTCTTCGACAATAACCAGTAACTCATTGAGAACAGCATCACCACGGCAATCATCATGGTGAAACCTTCTAATAACTCACGACTTTGCCCTGAATTAGCAAATAACCACTGGAAGACGAAAGCGGTTAGCACGCTGGCGATTAAGGCCACTACAACGGATTGACGAATGAGCGGTAATTTATCCTGATGGTTGTTTTTCACCAGATAAGCCACTATCGCGGCAACAATCAGTAAAGCTTCCAGCCCTTCACGCACAATAATCAGCAGGCTGTAGATGAACAGACTCCAGTTGGTTTCATCCCCCCCACCGAGCATCTCTACAGCACTGGCCAAATCCTTTTGCAACGCAACGGCTTCGGCTTGTAACTGTTCGACTGGCTGACCGGCTTTCATCAGGCTGACTAAACGAGTGAAATGCCCCTCTAACGTCGATTTAAATGCAGCATCACGCGAACCAACTTTATTCTCCATGCCACTGGCTTCGAACAAATCAAAGTAGGTATCCTGCACAGCCATCATTGCCGGTGTAGTCAGCCCCTTTTGGTACTGACTAATAGCATCGCTGATGGCCTGATTTATCTTACTGGAAGCAGCCGCCCAATCGGCATTAGCTTGTCCGTCAGAACTAGCAGCCGATGCCGAAGATTGCCCAACGTTGGCTTGATCTGCGGTGACGGGTTGCTGTTCACGCGTTGTGGGTAAGCCTGGAAGGGTGTCTTCGATAGTTTGTAGTAAACCGGTGACACGATAGGCAACTTCCGTTATTTGGTCTGGCTCGCGAGTGAGATCGATTAATGCGGTAAATTGTTGGTTAATTGCCGCTGCTGCTTGTGCGGAACGATTGCCCCGCACTGACATTTCCATTTCAGAGTTTTTAAAACCCTGATAATGAGCCTGTTGCACGCTTTCGCTGGCCGCGGCGAACTTCCCTTCTTGATATTCGCTTATGGCTTGTGCCAGTAAGTCATCAATGATCTTGAAACTCTGCTGCCAGTACAGTGCAATTTCACTGTTTTCATAAGCTGCATGTTGCTGTTCTGCATTAAGTTTATGCCCATCGGTCAGTATAGGCAGTACCGCAGTGAGTTCACTTTTAAGCCAATTAATTTTATTATCAACTTCTGCTTGCGGCTTGCCCTCCCCAATCATGCGCCGGATTTCACCAAAAGCGGCTTCCATCTGATAACTCTTCTGGGCAGAGATATTGATACGAATCGGGCCTTCGAGGTTTTCGAAAACTTCAAAGTACGCCATCTGCACCGTAGTACGGGCTTCATCATTGTTCTGTTGTTGGTACAACTGAGACGTTTTATCGAGACGGGATTGGATATCATTAACCAACTGCGGGTAATCCGTCGCAGCCCAGGCTAATGAGGCTGATAGCCACCAACAGCAGCAAAGCAGAAAGAGTTTGTGCCAAGTTCGCATAATATGAGTAACGCACATGAAGTTGATAATGAGATTTATTAACATTAACACTAAACAAAGGAAATGTGTCTTGATCCGCATCAAAAAATATTTAGTTTCTTGAATTTTTGTTTAAAAATGCGGCGCACTACGCAATTTCTTCTTAGGAAAGTGCAAAAATAATTCAAATAGAAGGTTTTTTATTCGCTGGTTCTGAGGGGGACAAGAGTAGAAAACAACCTGGCCTGCTGCGGAAATACCACAGGCGTGCATAACCTAATTCCGCAGACAGGCATTTATTTAAGTGAAATTTAATCTGAGTAAAATATTAAATAACTAATTTAATTCATGTGGTCGCCAGTAATCTATTAGAAGAAATATTTAAATCTGGCACGTACACCGTAGCGGTCATCGTTTTCAGCATTAACCACTTTATTGTCAGGTGACACTTCCAATTTAGACCAGTAAGCACCAAGATATAAATTAAAGTTATTCATATCCATGATATTGGCAATTTTATAGGAGGTGTGGATCGTGTGAACATCATATTTATCAGGCGAGGTTAATATCCCCGAGGTAACTATCCCTGCATTTGCACTGTTGAAATATTCGATATCATTGTGCGCGTAAATATAACCAATTTCAAAGTTTCGCCATAAGATATTAGCCCCGGCACTGAAGTTCTTCTCATTGGTTGCATCCATATAAGCTGAGCTCAGATTAGCGACAATACCATTGTCAGGATCTTTATCCTGATTATTCCAAGTGAATGTTGCCCCATAGCCATTACGTTTCGATTGGTCCTGAAACTGGCCCTGATCATCACGATAACCATAGGCATTACTGATAACGTTACTTTCCATTGCTATAGCCGCAGAAAGGCTATCTTGTTTCCACGAAATCACCGGACGAACATACGCCACATTTTTTTCATTTTCCAGCGTATTACCATGATAAGTATTATTGGCAAATAACGTGGTTCCGTCTTTTAGAATGGTGTTAACTTCAAAATACCAGTTACCCAGAGTTTTACTGACCAGGAAGTTACCCCCATTGTTGCTGCGCCCACGGCCTTCTTTCATCATATAGATGTAACCATAGCCATCACTGTAAAGATCATTCGCAGTATTACCTGAGTGTTGGACAAACGTATCCTGATTCAGTGGGAACATATCATAGGCTTCAAAGCGACCGACTTTCACCTTCCAATCTTTCTCATGACCAAAGAAGAAGGCTGCATCATCGAGGTTCATATGACCACCAATATCAGCCAGTGGCTGTACAGTGAAACCTGCGAAATTGCCATTATTCATACGCCGATAACCATCCAGACCGATCAGTATTCTGCCATTAATATCCCATTGCTCTCTACTCCCCGCTTTCCAGTCTTTATTTGCACTGGTGCGTAGAGAAGTGAGCTGCCCACTTTTACTGGCAGCATCCATATTAATCTCAACATCACCGTATAATTTCAGATTCCCTTGTGGGGTCTCCCAGGACACTTCAGCGAATACAGGCAATGATAAAAGACTGGTAAGTCCAACCAGTATAAACTTATTCATAATAACCATCTCTATTTAGGATAATGTGAAGTAAAGTATTAGGCTCTCAAAATAAAGGCGATACTCAGCTCACCCATTTTTAAAGAGTTAATGATTTATTTATTTTTATACCCAGAAGTATCTTTTTGGCAAATAACCAGCCATGGTTAAATATTCATATTTGACCTCAGTGCAATAGTTAATTTAAATATCTCTTTGACTTACACAATGAATTTCATTTACCCAAGGCGATTTATCCTCGCTGATATAATAATACTAATTCATTGGTTAATTCACGGGCTAATAACGATGTCATTAAATGATCTTGAGCATGGACCATAATCAGTGTCATCGGTGTTTTGGCTTCCCCGGCATCTTGTTCGATAAGCTTGGTTTGCATCCGATGTGCGGCCTTGGTAAAGCCATCCGATTCTGATAACAGTGCATGCGCTTGAACAAAATCACCTTCACGGGCGGCTCGCAATGCCTCAAAACAAAGACTTCTGGCCTGACCGGCATTGACGATAATCTCCATTACGGCCTCTTCCAAATCAATCATTTCGCTCTACCTCATCAAAACCTTGATTATTTGCCGTTGCCGCAAACCATTCGCCACTTTTTTTCACGATACGTTGCTGCGTTTTCAAATCTAACTGAACAAAGCCATAACGATTCTTATAGGCATTACACCATGACCAGTTATCAATAAACGTCCACATATGATAACCAAGGCAATGGCTCCCTTGCGCCAAAGCACGGTGAACCCATTTTAAATGCTCGGAAACAAACTCAATACGATAACTATCATCTATCTGACCGTTGCGGCTGAATCGCTGTTCATTTTCGACACCCATACCATTTTCTGAAATAAAACAGCGCGGATTGCCGTAGTTTTTTCGTAAGTTGGTTAGGATATCGTAAATACCGGGTTCATAAATTTCCCAACCCCGGTGCGGGTTCATTTTGCAGCCTGGCATCTGATAATAATCGAACAGCCATTCTGGCATGAAGGGGGCTTCTGGATTAACCCGGCTATCGCGGCATTTAATTCTACGTGGCTGATAATAATTGATACCGAGTAAATCTACTTTACCCTCAACAATTAATTCACTGTCTCCAGGTTGGCAGGCAGGCAGCTGATCATAATCTTTCAGTAATGCCGTCAGCTCAGTCGGATACTCGCCGCGTAATACTGGATCGAGGAAACTGCGATTAAAAAGTAAGTCGGCGATATTAGCCGCTTTTACATCCGCAGGATTTTCAGAACGCGGATACGACGGCGTGAGATTTAAAATAATGCCAATCTCACCACCTAACTCACGTTGGCGATATTTTTTCACCGCCAAAGCATGAGCCAGCACGGTGTGATAAGCCACCGTGGCCGCCCGTTTGAAATCCACTACATTCGGATAATGGAAATCGTAGAGATAGCCACCTTCGACTGGCACGATTGGTTCGTTGAAGGTAAACCAATGTTGTACCCGGTCACCAAATAAACGAAAACAGGTATCGGCATATTCAGCATAGGCGTCCACTACATAGCGGCTTTCCCACCCCCCCAACTCCTGCATGACTGTTGGCATATCAAAATGAAACAGATTGATAAATGGGGTTATCCCCTGTGCCAGCAGTTCGTCAATGACACCATTGTAAAAATCCACTGCCTGCGGATTCACTTCACCTCGTCCGTTGGGGATCAGTCGCGCCCATGAGATGGAGGTACGGAAACTGTTGTGATTTAACTGTTTCAATAAAGCAATATCTTGCTGCCAATGTTGATAAAACGTTGATGTCTGTTGCGGCCCAATCTGCTGATGAAAACGCCCCAGTTGCTTGTCAAACCAAGTGTCCCAGACAGTGGCACTTTTACCACCACTCAAGCTTTCACCTTCGGTTTGCGGGGCTGAACTGGCACTGCCCCACCAAAAATCATGTGGAAATTGATACTTCATCATACTCTCCATAAAGATTAATCTAATCACGACTTAGCGGGTTTCAGCTGACTCAGCAAAACTCAGTTGTTGCTCTTTTTCCTG
Organism: Yersinia sp. 2541 StPb PI; assembly: GCF_052217145.1. Taxonomy (NCBI): domain Bacteria; kingdom Pseudomonadati; phylum Pseudomonadota; class Gammaproteobacteria; order Enterobacterales; family Yersiniaceae; genus Yersinia; species Yersinia sp. 2541 StPb PI. Next base: position 2,592,572 of record NZ_JAZGQB010000001.1, read on the forward strand.
GTCGGCTTTCAGCAGGCTGCGCTCATAAGCTTTGAGGAATGGGTAGTACATCACCGCCGAAAATACCATACATAACATACACATAACTACTGGACTAAACGCCCAATTGGCAGCCCAGGAAGCACCAATTGGCGCAGGCGTCGTCCACGGGGTTAATGACACAACTTGCGCTATCCACCCCAATTTGGTCGCGATATAGGCCAATGTAGCGTTGATCATCGGAACGAAGATAAAAGGCAGGAAGAACACCGGGTTCATGATGATGGGGGCACCAAACAGAATCGGTTCATTAATATTAAAGAAGCTTGGGACTATCCCCATTTTGCCAATAGTACGCAGATGAATGGCTTTGCTGCGTAATAGCAGGAAGGCCAGCGGTAAAGTCGAACCCACACCACCGATCAATAGGTAGTGATCCCAGAAACCTTGCAAATAGATATGAGGTAACGGCGCTCCGGCAGCTAAAGCCGCTTGATTTAGCGCCAAATTGGTCATCCAGAACGGGTTCATGATACCGGTCACAATCAATGCGCCATGGATACCGGCAAACCACAAAATTTGGCATAACAGAACCGACAACAAAATGGCAGGTAGCGAATCTGAGGCAGAAACTAAAGGTGCCAACAGGTGCATAATCGCTTCTGGAATAATCATTCCTGTGGAGGATTCGATAAATAAATTCAGTGGATGCAATGTCGCGACCACTGCCACTACGGGGATCAGAATTTCAAAAGATCGTGCAACCCCGGTCGGCACTTCTTTCGGCAGGCGGATAGTAATATTGTGGCGTTTGAGGAATGCATACAACTCCGTGGAATACACCGCGGTCACGATGGCGGTGAAAATCCCTTGTCCTGAGAAATATTGGGTTGAAATGTGCCCATCAGCATAAGGTGCTGCTACCAGCAAAAAGGACATCAATGCCAGCAGACCGGTCATGATTGGGTCCAACTTATATTGCCGCCCAAGGCTGGCACCAATCCCCACCGAGATAAAGAAGGTCATCACCCCCATGCTGAGATTGAAAGGCAGCATCAATTGCTCGCGATAGGTACTTGAGAAGTTTAACCAACCACGGGCAAAACCCCATGTGGTGTCCGCAGAAAATGGCGGAAAAATGAACACCAGCATAAATGAACCAATAATCATAAACGGCAGTGCCGAGGTAAACCCGTCACGAATGGCGATTATGTACTTTTGTTGCCCCAGCCGCCCAGCCAGTGGCGTAATGGTTTGCTCTATCATTCCAACCATTGCTTGGTAAAGAGAACTCATGGCAGATACCTTTTATTTCACTGCATTAATAAGAGATAAGGCGAAGTCGAGCACCTTATCACCGCGTTGCATACCGTAATCCATCATGTCGATAGTCATCACCGGGATCCCTAAAGGCTCAGCGATTGCCGCCAAATCACGTTGCATATATTTCACCTGTGGTCCCAATAGCACAACCTGATAGCGGCTGAACTGTTCATTGAATTCACTGGCACCGAAAGCATCAATCTGAACCTCAAGTCCGCGCGTTGCTGCCTCAGCCAACATTTTTTTCACTAACATGCTAGTAGACATCCCGGCGGAGCAGCACAACATTATCTTTTTCATTACGTATCGCCTCAGAGTAATTTGTCATATTGAGCCTCATTGGAAACAAAATGGAAACCGGTTTCCATGCAAACAGAATAGATATGAGAGCGCGCTCAAATATTTAACCACTGAAAGATATGCAGTTGTGAAAGACGTCACAAAAAGCTAAGCACTGGGAGCTGTTTTATTGGATACTCCTTGGTAACAACGGTTTCCGTTATGATGATCGCGGTATAGAATAGATGCAGTAAGACTGGAACCAAGGAAATAGGGAACTGACCAGGCCCTCTGGCCATTGATCAGATAAAGTGGAGTGAAGTTATGTCGACTATTAATGATGTATCGCGGTTAGCCAACGTATCTAAAGCTACAGTGTCCCGGGTGTTAAGCGGTACACGCGGCGTCAAGGAAGAGAGCCGTCTGGCGGTGATGAAGGCCGTTGAGACTCTGAATTATAAACCGAATGTCATCGCCCAGTTTCTGACTGCACAGTCAACCGGGTGTGTCGGTGTGATTTGCGCTACTGAACACATTCAGCAAACAACCAGTTATCTGTTTGCCTTGGAAAAACAGTTTAGCCAGCATCAAAAGCATTTATTACTGCGTTTTGCCGACAATAGCATCGGGGTAGCAAATGCTGTCGCTGAGCTCGCCAATGGTTTGTGTGATGCCATTATCATCATCGGCGCACGCTTTGCGCTGCCATCTCATGATGAAAATATCATCATGATTGATTGTCTTGAGTCCTCTACCCCCAACAGTATTTTATTCGACCACTCATTCGCAGCAGAAACTGCCTGTCACTATTTGGTCAGTCAGGGCCGCCGACATATTGCGCTGTTAAATCATGCCTCTGGCACGGTGGCGGAACAGACGCTACTGGGTTATCAACGGGCGTTGGAGAATTACCTGATTCCCTATAACCGCAGTTTAGTGATGGGTAACGTTCACTCCTCTTCAGAGGCGTTGCAGACACTATTGAATAACGGTGCACAATTTAATGCGCTGTTGGTAATGGATGAAATCGAAGCGCAAAAGGCCATCTCGCTATTGCATGTCTTCAAGCATACCGTTCCTGATAAAGTGATGGTTTTCAGCCTGGATGGTTCAGTGCAATTACCCGGTATCCCAGCAGTGCCAGCAATCGAGTATTCATTAGAAACATTGGCGAGAAAGGTGGTCGACTTAATTGATGCCCGCGCGGGTAAACATGTAAATCCGCAGGTTTTCCGGGGTAATTTGGTTGTTCCACATGGATTAATTGAGTAACGCTAGCCCTTTAGGTGGTAGATAATGCATAGCATTCAGACCGAATATGAAACTATCCGCGCATCTCTCAGTAATAGCGCGCAGGTCATCACCCTGCTGCATATTGGTCGTGATGCAAGCACAGTAATTATTGATCCGACTGGTGCTCAATGGCCACTTACCGTGGGTGATACCCATACAGCTCAGCGCTATTTCCGCCATAATCCGCCAACGGCTGATGAGATGGAAACCGCCATTATGGTGGTTGAAGATGAAGTTATCCGTATTAGCCCTGCGCTGAATAAAACCTCGCAATTAGTCACCACCGATAGCGAGATAGCCGAGATAGCTCTGCTCGCGGGTTTGCCTTTACAGAGCGAAATGCACTTATCACTTGAGGCGGTAGAGCGGGTGTTTGACAGGCTGGCGGCGGTAATGATGGGTAGACCCGCAGCCTCTGAAGGGATACCGGCAGATAATGTGTTTGCCGCACGCCTGCTGATCCTGCGTGAGTTTATGCATCACTTGCAGTTCGCGGCGATTACGATATTGAAGTTGTAAAACGAGCATCAGTCATCAGCGCCGCCACAAGGCGCACTGTCGATGAGATTATAGCTGATGGGATTTAAAGCGGGTTGAACACTGACAGTGGCTGTTTTCGCAGCACACTGCCAGGTTCTTTTTAGCGTTTTCTTCTATCAATACAGCATGTTATTTGCGGGCTTTAGGATCCAGATTATCCGCAGGCAATTCACCCGGTAAGTAATCAGGCAAGCGGCCTGCTGGGAAGATAGCCAGCAGTGATAGCAACGCCATAATCAGTAAGCCAAATTTCAGCGCTCGTAAACGCGCCTCTTCATTGACTCGCACCGCTTCGGCAACTTGTTCCGGTGTCGCCGTCGTCTGAGCTAACACACCTTGCAGGCGGTCATTGCTGACGAAGTTGATGCTGTCCATATTGATCTGAGCCTGAATTTCTGGCGTCAGAATTGGCGTTTCAGCCACACCACGCAGCACGTTAGCACTGAGCAAACCGACCAACAAAGCACCGGCAACCGCAGTACCGATGGCATTTGCCAGGTTGTTAGTCGTACCACGCAACGAACCAACATCGCCTGCCAACTCTTTCGGTGATGCACTGACTAATACGTTAAACAGTAAGGTCACCAATGCGCCCTGTGCCAGACCGAATACCACCAGACCGAACAGTACCGCGAACTCACTCCAGTTATTGCGCACCACGAATGCCAACCACAACAGGGCGATAGTACAGGTGATAAAACCATAACGGCCAATTTTGCGTGGTGTCAATTTCTTGTAGAAACGGACTATCAGCATCGCGGAGAAGAACACTGACAAGTTAAATGGCATCATGGCAATCGCTGTGGCCATCGGGGTACTGCCCTGCACTATCTGGATATACAACGGCACTGAGAAGTTCAACATCGCTTCCAGTGCGACCACAGCAAACATAGCGAATACTGCCGCTTTTTCCGTAGATGAGGTAATCACTTCCAGTGCCAGTAACGGTGTTTTACCTTGTTCCTGACGGCGACGGGTCCAAACCACAAACGCCTGACCCAGCACAATACCCAATACAATCATGAAGGGCGCGGGTGAGAAGCCTAACAAATCAAAGGGCGCACCATCACGCACCAGACCGAAGCCCCAGCGGTTCAGGTTATTAAAACCAAACGACAGCAGAATAATCGCCGATGCCGCCAGTACCACCCCAAACACATCGATGCCCACTTCAGGACGACCGTTATCAGATTTCAATCGGAAACTCAGCACAAAGATCACGGCCGATAACACAATCAAAATACCGAACGCTGGACGCCAGCCGATATAGGTACCCAGGACACCACCAATCAGAAACGCCGCGACACCCGCACCGGCTCGAGCTGAGCCTAAAGCACCGAGCGCCGTCGCCTGTTGTGTACCACGATAGTTTTCAGCAATCAAAGCAACCAGAGCTGGCACCAAAGCCGCCCCCGCCAAGCCACTTAATGCTTGCGCACTGATCATTACAGTAACATTCGGGCTGAATGTCATCATGACCTGCGCGATACCAAACAGCAGTACTGTGCTGCGAAATACCACCAGCGGCCCAAAACGTTGGTTGAGTTTGGCGCCCAACATCACGAAGCCCGCAACAGATAATGAGTACATAACAATCGCGGTGGCGATCGTGGTGGGTGGCACATTAAAACTTTTTACCATCCCACCCAATGCGACCGGTAGGGAAGCAACGTTGAATGACATCAGAATCTGGGCTAATGCGATGGTTATCATCGGCACCCAGGATTCTTTAACTTCCGCGCCAGCGCGGTGAGTTGATTGATTCGCCATAAATTCTCTGTCCTTTTGACATGTATTCTTGTTTTCGAGCCCTTTGGTTTGCGAGATAATTTCGTCTACCAAGTGCTCTCGTTCTTAAATCAACCTTGCACACGAAACAATATGACTGTCTGCGCAATGCTCAGATCGTGTAACTCAACTCTTTTCGGTGTAAGGCTCAGAAACAAACATGTCCATCCCAAGACTACGTGATAAGAACCGGGCAGCCAGTTGCCCTTTAACGCTGTTACCCGCACTGTCGAGTAGCGGTGCAAACGTCCCTAACCCCCCCTTTCCAGGTGACACCGTCACAATTCCACCACCAATACCGCTTTTGCCCGGCAGACCAATGTCATAAAGCCAGTCACCAGACGTTTCGTACAACCCTGCTGTTACCATTACCGCTAATGCGTAATGGCATACATCGTTGTCCACCACCCGCTCGCGAGTCAGTGGGTTAACCCCACCATCAGCCAGTGTCGCGCCCATCACCGCAAGATCTTTGGCGCTGACATTCAGCGAACATTGGCGGGTATATAAGTCGGTAGCAATAAGAGGATCGCACCCCAGACGGCCATAACCATGCAGCACATTAGCGATACCACGGTTGCGGAAGTTGGTTTCACAAGCAGATTGATACACTTCTTCGTTTAGTGTCAGCTTGCGTCCGGCAAAACGGCACAATCCGTCATAGATAAATTTCCACTGCTCATCACTGGTTGATCCAGGTACCAGACTGGTGGTGGCAATCGCACCGGAGTTCACCATCGGGTTAGTGCGGCCATCTGGCGTGCGTTCAATCGCAGTAACGGAGTTAAATGCCATACCGGTGCTGTTCACGCCCAGTTTTTCACGTGCAACTTTGGCTCCGATAGCCTGACAAACCAGCGCAAACACAAAGGGTTTGGAGACACTCATGATGGTAAACTCAACATCTACATCACCGGCAGAATGCACTTTACCGTTGGTGCCAACCATGCAGACGCCAAACAGATTCGGCGAAACGCGTTCCAATGCAGGATAAACGCTAGAAACTACACCTTCGGTATCTGCACCAAAACGTTTATGAGCTTCTTGCACCAATTTAACCACAGTGTCTGGGTCAGGTAGATGCCCGGTGGATACGTAGTCGATAATTCCATTCTTGCTATCATCTGTAGGCATATTCGCTATCTCCCGTTTACCTTTTGTTTATTTTTCTGTCTTTTTTTTTTGCCTCTACCACTTATTTTAGGCGACAGTAATACTTTCACATTTTAATTTATATAAAATGGTAATAATGAGTCCTGGCTTCTTTCACCTTTGGTTTTATCAATTAATCATGAAATTCTTAAGCTAAGATAGCTTAGGTTTAGAAAGCTGTATATCAGTTGTTTTCAATAAGATTGATTATTTTTGGTCAGACGAGAGAACAACGATACTATTGCAGTATCATGACATTAGCGATATGTGATAGGCGTAACGACGTAGGAATGATTTAATTAGCGGTAGTAGATTAGTAGGTAAGCTGACATTAAATTAGCATAATAGTGAGTGATTACTGGCAAAGTGTTGGGGAATAATCGCCACAGGGAAAGTGAATGTAATAAGAATCCGCCTGGCCTGCGGACTCTTATTATTAGTTTATTCCTATCGACTGCTGTTCTTTATACCAAGACCCATGCCAACCATACCAAAGCAAATCCGGTTAGCCCCATCAGCGTCGTCAATACTGTCCAGGTTTTTAATCCATCAGCGACGGAAAGCCCCAGATAACGTGTTACCACCCAAAATCCAGCATCATTAACATGGGATAACCCCAAGCCACCAAAACACGCCGAAAGGGTCACCAATACTAACTGCATGCTATCAAGCCCGGTAACCGCTTGGGTCAGCAAACCACTGGTAGTCAGGATTGCCACGGTAGCCGAGCCTTGAGAAGCACGTAATGCCAGCGAGAGCAGAAAAGCCGCGGGAATTAAAGGCAAGTGGATAGCTTCCAGTGAAACCGCCAATGCTTTGCCAACACCAGACTCAACCAGAACCTTACCAAAAGCGCCACCAGCGCCAGCAACCATAATGACCGCCGCCGACGTTGGAATAGCATCCCCCATAATCTGTTCTATTTTGTCCTTGCCCCAGCCACGGCGAATACCCAACAGATAGGTTGCTAACCCCAGAGCAATTAACAATGCAATGGCGGGCGTACCGATAAGCACGATAACCTCCCGCAGCAAGCTCTCTTCAGGCAACTCGGTAGCAGCCAACGAACCTAGCATGATCAAGGCGATGGGAATAATGATAAGTGAAGCAATTAAACCCGCCCCCGGGATTCGGTCACGAATATCCTTCGCCGGTTCAGCAGCAATCCCGGTTTCAGGTTTTGCCAACTGCAACTGCTCCAAAACGTCAATTGAAAGCGCATAGTTACGCCGATTCATACTCTTCGCGACCCAATACCCTATCAGCCCGACTGGAATAGAGATAAGGATGCCAATCATCATTAGCCGCCCCATATCCGCACCCAATAGCCCAGCCGCCGCCGCTGCTCCCGGATGAGTTGGCAAGGCCACATGTACTGTTAGCATGACCCCGGCCATAGGTAGGCCAAATTTAATGGGTGATACTTTAGCAACTTTAGCGAAACCATAAATAAGCGGGATAACAATGATAAAGCCAACTTCAAAAAATACCGGGATCCCCAAAATAAAGGCAGTCAGGGTTAATGCCATGACCGTGCGCTTGATCCCCAATGAGCCAGTAAATCGTTGAGCCAGAGATTCCGCACCACCGGAGGCTTCAATCAGCCCTCCCAGCATTGACCCAAGCACAATAATTATGGTTATCGAACCAAGCAATCCGCCCATACCGGACATAATCACTTTCATGATATTACTGACCGGAATACCTGTTGCTATTGCAACCAACAGACTGACAACCAATAACGCAACAAAGGGATGGACCTTGGCTTTAATGACTAATATTAATAAAAGTAAAACGCTGGCAACAGCAATAGTCAGCAGTAGGGAGGTAGACATTATTTAAACCTCGATAAAAAAAATATTACATAGGTTGTTTGTTATGTGCTTATTGGCACTTTTCTATTAATCTTATTCTGAGCCACACCCGCCTAATGCGAGTAACGAAGAAATAGCGCGCGGCCGCCAAACGACATCACGATGTTTTCTCGACTCTGTAATTATTATTTCTGTGATTCAAACAACCCGGTGAAGTGTTCGATGACAACAGCTATGATTGGTAAGGTTTTATCCAGCCTAAGCCTGCCATCGTATTAGCCCGTGGTTGATACTCGCAACCAATCCAGCCGCTATAGTTAATACTATCGAGTAGATCGAATAAGTACGGGTAGTTAATCTCCCCTTCATCTGGCTCATGACGATTCGGTACCGAGGCAATTTGAATATGGCCATAGCGCCCAGCTAAAGAGGTAATTAACTGACTGAGGTTGCCATCCACTATTTGCGCATGGAAGAGATCCAATTGGGTAAATACATTAGGGCGGTCAATAACATTAGCCAGTTCCAAGGTTTGATACTGACTGGAAAAAAGATAATTAGGTTTTATTTTCGGGTTTAACGCCTCAATCATTACCTTAATATTATGTTCGGCAAAGCGGTCAGCCGCATAGCGAATATTTTCAACAAATGTCTGCTGATAAACTGCACGATCAGCCCCCACCGGCACCACACCGGCCATCACATGGACTGACGGGCACCCTAGCACTAATGCATATTCCAACGCCAAATCTATATCGCGGCGCGCCTCTTGCTCCCGGCCAGGTAGTGCCGTCAGCCCCCATTCACCGCTACTGGCATTTCCAGGTGCGGTATTAAACAGCACTTGCTGCAAACTGTTTTCTGCCAGTGTCTGTGCAAGAAGTGCCGCCGGATAGTCGTAAGGGAATAGAAATTCCACCGCACTGAAACCGGCATCTTTGGCCGCCTTAAAGCGATCCAGGAAAGGAACCTCGGTAAACATCATTGATAAATTAGCCGCAAACTTAGGCATCTTTAACTCCTTAACTCTGCAATTTCGTCATCAGTCAAATAGCGAATAGGTCGGTCACCCAGCGTAAATATCAGACGAGCGGTTTCCTCTAGCTCCTCCATATTATCAGCGGCTTCCCGTAGGCTTTTACCCACCACAACCGGGCCATGATTTGCCAGCAGGAAAGCACGATAATGGGGTGCCAGCTTTGCCAACTCTTCACCCAACCGTGTGTCACCTGGACGATAATATGGCACCACCGGGACATCGCCGACCCGCATCACCACATAAGGTGTAAAGGGCTTGATGGCATTACGGCTATCCAGCCCTTGTAAGCAGGAAAGCGCTGTCAGATAGAGGCAATGGAGGTGAACAACCGCTTCACACGCAGGGTTATTAAGATAGATTGCGCGATGAAAACTGACCTCTTTTGACGGTTTATCACCTGAGATCCATTCACCTTCCAAACTGACTTTTGATAACCGTTCCGCATGCAGTTCACCCAGACAGGAACCTGTTGGTGTGGCCAATAATGTGCCATCAGCCAGTTTCATTGACAGATTTCCCGCAGAGCCAGTGGCGTAGCCCCGTTGGAAAAAGGACGCGCCTAACTTAACCATCTCTTCCCGCGCTTGCTGCTCATTCATACTGCGAACTCCGTTTGTGCTCTGGCAAAAAAGTTTTCGTCACCAAAATTACCTGACTTCAACGCCAGTGAAACCGGATGATCTGTGGATTTTACCCAAGGTACTCCCGGTGAGATTGCCGGGCCGATATGGAAAGCTTGAATACCCAGTGACTGCGCAACAATCCCTGAGGTTTCGCCACCAGCCACGATAAAACGCTGGAAGCCAAGTTGTTGTAAACGGTGTGCAATGGTACCGAACAGCCGCTCTACCGCCTCACTACTGGCAGCCGCCCCCCACTGCTGCTGAATTTTTTGTAACACCTCGGGTTCAGCGGTGGCATACAGTAACGGTGCCAACGGACCGCCCGCATTTTCCATTACCCACGCGCATAACTCTTCAGCATAAGATTCAGGTTCATTTAGGCAACAGGCGATATCTACCGATTGGCTAGGCGCTTGTTGTGCATAACGAGCCACTTGACGGTTGGTCATCGCCGAGCATGACCCCGACAGCACCACACACAGTTTGCCTTGTGGTGCACCAGCAGATGTGGCTTGCGGCTGATGGGACTCATCACCAGCCCATTGCCGTGCCAGACCGATGGCCAAGCCGGATCCCCCGGTCACCAGTACCATGTCGCGTACTGCTTCACCCTGCGTGAGCAAGTGACTCTCGTTTAAGCTATCCAGCACCACATAACGTATGCCCTCTTCCTTTAGGTGAGCGAGCTGTGATCTCACCGCCTGAACCCCTTGGTCCATCACTGTACTGTTGATTAATCCACTGCGACCGCGCGCTTGTGCGTCCATCAGCCGCAAGAGATTGCTGTCTGTCATCGGCGTCACTGGGTGATTACGCATTCCCGACTCCGCCAGCAGTTGCCCCATCACAAACAGGTAGCCCTGATATACCGTCCTTCCATTCACCGGTAGCGCCGGAGAGATGATGGTTTGTTGCTGACCCAGTGCATCCAGTAATGCATCAGTGACCGGGCCAATATTGCCTTGCGCGGTGCTGTCGAAGGTTGAGCAGTATTTGAAGTAGAATTGTTGGCAGCCCTGCGTTTGTAACCATGCCAGGGCCGCCAGTGAGTCCGCCACCGCAGTTGCCGTTGGGCAAGATCGTGATTTCAGGCTGACCACTGCCGCATCGGCATTCACATGATAATCGGCATCAGGCACACCATTGATTTGCACCGTCGACATGCCATTTTCCACCAGAAAACTGGCGATATCGGTCGCACCGGTAAAATCATCCGCAATTACACCGAGTCGCATCAGATATTCTCCTGTTTTTCCGGCAAGGTAATACCACTGAAAATCTTGATTACCGCGCTGTCATCCTGCTGACCAAAACCGGCGTTACTGGCTGAAGTAAACATGTTGAAGGCAGTTGATGCCAATGGCAGAGGAAAGTGCAGCGCTTTGGCGGTATCGGTCACCAGCCCTAAATCTTTTACAAAAATATCTACCGCCGATTTGGGCGAATAATCACCATCTACGACATGGCGCATACGGTTTTCAAACATCCACGAGTTACCCGCGGCATGGGTGACAACTTCATACATCGTATCCAACGGGATCCCCGCGCGCGCGGCCAGAGCCATCGCTTCGGCACCGGCAGCAATATGGACCCCGGCTAACAACTGGTGGATAATTTTCACGGTTGCGCCCAGGCCAATTTCATCACCGATGCGATAAACCTGCCCGGCTACCGCGTCTAATACTGGCTGTAACTTTTCGAAAGCAGCACGACTACCGGAGGCCATTACCGTCATTTCACCCGCAGCAGCTTTAACTGCGCCGCCCGATACTGGCGCATCCAACATAATGAGGTTATGTGCCAACAGCCCTTGCTCGATCAATTTGGCATCCTGGGCTGAGATAGTTGACGACACCATAACGGCAGTGCCGGGCCTTAATTTGGCCGCCAACCCCTGCTCGCCCAATAGAATCTGTTTTACTTGGGCAGCATTCACCACCAGCACCACAACGGCATCCAATTTTTTGGCAAAATCATCCGCGCTGACTTGGGCACTTATCGCGCCATTTTTTCGTAAGGTTTCCAGTGCCAGCGGATTAAGATCAACGCCGTAGGTCTGTAGCCCGGCTTTAATACAAGACTGTGCGGCCCCCATTCCCATAGAGCCTAGCCCGATAACGCATACTGATAGTGTTTCTGCGTGAGTCATATTCTCTCCGTGTTAATTTTGGTGATAATTTGATTTCTTATGTTAAGCATAGCCGGAGGTAAGGGCTGTTATCGTGAGTGAAATCACAATAATTAACACCAAAAATCATTAAATCACATCATTTCACATTTACCCATTCAGTAGCTCACCCCTGCATTCAGCAGCAAAATTAATCGATTAGCTATTTTTACCGCCTTTTTTTACCCGTAACATCACCCATTTCACCGCGGTGCGTAACATTTACGTTAAAAAATGAGAAAGAAATTTTCACTCTTGACGTATAATCACATTAATTACCATCCTATAGCCCGCAAGTGGGTGAATTTGGCGAGGAGTTAACGTGATACCGGTTGAACGTCACCAACAGATACTGGCACTGGTTGCCGAACGTGGAGTGGTTAGCATTGCTGAACTGACTGATCGTTTAGGCGTATCACACATGACTATTCGCCGTGACGTGCAGAAGCTGGAAGAGCAAGGCGCAGTGCTATCAGTGTCAGGTGGGGTGCGTTCCACCGAGCGGCTGGCCGCAGAACCCTCGCATCTGGATAAGACACTGATGTATAGCAGCCAGAAAAATGCCATTGGCATGTCAGCCGCACTGCATATTCCACGTAATAGCTGTATTTATCTTGATGCGGGAACAACGACACTGGCATTGGCGCGCCAATTGGAGGCCAGAGATGATTTATTGGTGGTGACTAATGACTTTGTGATCGCCAACTTTCTGATTGAATCCTGCCAATGCAGAATGATTCACTCCGGCGGCACACTGTGTCGTGAAAACCGCTCATGTGTCGGTGAGGCAGCAGCCCGCGCCCTACGAAACTTGTCCATCGATATCGCTTTTATTTCCGCGTCCTGCTGGGGATTGCGGGGTATCTCTACGCCAGACGAAGATAAGGTGGTGGTCAAACGGGCAGTCTGTGAAGTCAGCAGTAAGCGCGTGCTACTGGCTGATGCGTCAAAATACGGCAAAATAGCCACCTATCTGGCATTACCATTAACTGATTTTGATGTGGTTATCACTGATAGCAGTTTATCGGCAGCGGCCCATGACGAGTTGGCCGATAAAGAGATTGAATTGATCATCGCCTCCGTCCCGCGCTTGGCAAATTGATGATAAAACCGCTTGTAGCGGTTCCTTGCGCGGCAAATGGGACAACCGCCTGACAGCATTCAGTTTGAATAATTATATAAATCGTTATGTAGTTAAAGTAATTCTAAGTCTTAGCATCCTAATAAATAAACGGCGTAAACTATAGGGTAATTGAGTTTACCCGTTTATTTAGCTTACCGCTGATTCACCCACCCCTATTACCTCAATCTAGTGGTCGATGCATCACACTGGTCAGTGTCTCTGGAGCATGACATGAACAACGCAACAACGGCAGCAAAGCAAAAAGTGCCGTTACGGCTCAGCACCACGATTACCTTGATGGTTTCTGGGGTCATTGTCTCGGTGCTGTTGGTGGTTCACACTCTGTTCTTTATTCAGCTCAGTCAAATGGCACAGGATAGTTTGCAAGACAAGGCCGTTGCCGTAGCACGTACATTATCGTTCTCGCCCACGATTATTAACGGATTGAGTGACCCGGCTGCCGGACGGCAGATTCAGGCTTATGCCAGTGAAGTTCAGAAAGCCAATGGTCTGTTGTTCATCGTGGTTACCGATATGAAAGGCATCCGTTATTCACACCCTAATCCTGAAATGATCGGTCAACACTTTATCGGTAATGATCTGCAACCTGCGCTTGAGGGGAAAGAGAACAGTGCGATAAACCGTGGCGTCCTTGAGCAAGCATTACGTATTTTTATTCCGGTCTATGAGCCGCACGGCAAACAGTTAGGGGTGGTCGCCATTGGTATCTCACTGACCAGTATCGATTCGGTAGTGAGCGAAACTCGCTGGACCATTCCCTGGACCATATTATTCGGAGCTTTGATTGGCTCCTTGGGCACCTGGTTTTTAGTCAAAGCGCTTAAACGAATTATGCTAGGTTTCGAGCCGTATGAAATATCTAATTTATTCGAACAGCGTAACGCCATGTTGCAATCCATTAAGGAAGGCGTCATTGCGGTTGATGCCAACTCACGCATTACCGTCGTTAACCATGAAGCAAAGCGCTTATTTAAACAAAGTGGGCCGATGGAGAACTTATTATTAAGTAATGCCAGCAAATATTGGCCGGTGCGCTTGTACTTACAGCAAGTATTGGAAACGGGCATCGCTCGCCGTGATGAAGAGATAAACTTTAATGGCAGCATATTACTGACCAACACCGTGCCGGTAATAGTAAAAGGCGATATTATCGGTGCTATTGCCACCTTCCGCGATAAAACTGAAGTGAGCCAACTGATGCAACGCTTGACCGGTATGGTGCACTATGCCGACGCGTTACGGGCGCAGTCACATGAATTTATGAATAAACTTCATGTCATTTTGGGTCTGTTGCATATGAAGTATTATCAGCAACTTGAAGATTACATCGTTAAAACCTCCAATAATTATCAGGCAGAAATTGGATCGCTGTTGCGTAAAGTAAAATCGCCGGTGATAGCCGGTTTCCTGTTGGGGAAAATTAACCGTGCGCGCGATTTGGGGATAACCCTATCCATCAGTGACGAAAGCCTGCTCCCCGATACCGATAATGAGCAAGTGACCACCACTTTGATTACGGTGTTGGGTAATCTAATCGAGAATGCCATGGACGCCATTGGTAGCCTGAGTCAACGGGAGATCAATGTCAGCTTCCACTATCAAAATGGCCGGCTACATTGTGTTGTCAGCGATGATGGGCCGGGTATCGCATCAGAATTGCAAAGCCGTATTTTTGATAATGGTTTTTCCACTAAAGGAAATGAGCACGGTATCGGTTTGAGCCTGGTGCGTCAGAGTTTAGAGAGTATTGGTGGCAATATAGAATTTGATTCTGAAGCGGGCGTTTTTACCCAGTTCTTTATCAGCCTTCCTTACGACATCACACCGAATGACATTCCTTCAAACAACATCAGCGCGGTAAATCATGATTAATGTATTGATAGTAGATGATGATGCAATGGTAGCTGAGCTGAACAAGTGCTATCTGAGCCAAGTGGCAGGCTTTAACTGCTGCGGTACAGTGTCCAGTTTACAGCAAGCCAGAGAGCATTTGATGACAACAGAACACCCCATTGACCTGGTGTTATTAGATGTTTTTATGCGCCAAGACAATGGCTTGGATTTGCTGCCAGTGTTGCGTGAATTCAGCGAACATACTGACGTGATTGTTATTTCATCTGCCACCGATGTGAATACCATTAAGAAAGCGCTGCAATACGGTGTAGTGGACTATTTAATTAAACCCTTCCAGTTTTCGCGTTTCGAAGAGGCACTCTCCACTTACCGGGAAAAACAGAGTTTGCTGGGGCAACGTGAATATTGTGCTCAGGAAGATGTCGACTCATTACTGCGGCGTAGCAATGCGACGCCAACTGAGCGCAAGAAGCTACCCAAGGGGCTGACAGCACAAACACTGCGCACGGTGTGTGAATGGATTCAGGAAATGCAGGATGGGGAATTTTCAACCGAACAAATGGCGAACGCCATTGGTATTTCACGGGTTTCTTGTCGCAAATATTTGATTTACCTTTCTGATACCGACGTTTTAAGCACTAAGGTACTTTACGGTGCGACCGGTCGGCCAGTTTATCTCTACAAGTTGCTACCCAGCCAGCAAGAAGTCTTAAAGCAGTATTGCCAGTAATGAGCCGCACTGCCTCGAAGCTGTTTTTATCAACCAGCACGCACAGAAACTGTCCTGATAAAAAACCAGCGGCATTTGCTCAGGGATGCCGCTGATGACCTCAGTCTTATCGGGCAGTTATTTACATAATCCAACCCAACAGTAACGTAGCCCCAATGACGGTGGACGCACCGCCGATACGGGTTGCTATCTGGGCAAATGGCATCAGTGACATTCGGTTCGAGGCAGAGAGAATAGCAACATCACCGGTGCCACCTAGCCCGCTGTGGCAACTGGTGACGATCGACGCTTCAACCGGATACATATTCAGATAGGGTGCGATAATAAAACTGACTGCGGCCATCGACAACACCACCGAACCACACACCACCACATAACCGACAGAGAATACGGCGACGACACTTTCCAGTGGAACATACAGCATCCCCAATCCAATCATCAGCGGCCATACCAGTGTGGTGGAGACGAATTTATACCAACTGTGCGCACCTTGTTCCATTTTCGACGGAATAACCTGCGCATATTTACACATCACCGCAATCAAAATCATTAGCACCGGGCCGGGAATGTGGACAATCTTTTCAAATAAGCCCCCGACAATAAAGAAAGCACAGGTCATTAATAACCCACCGCCCATCAGTTGGAAATCGGCTTGCTTTGGCCCTTCTTGGGCGGTAAATACCGCATTATCTTGTGCCGAGCGAATTAACATCCCCTCACCATTGAGATCCTTGCGACGCAGACCAATACGAGCCAGCACCCCGGCACAAATAATAGCGAAAATATTCCCCACCACCGCAGCCGGTGCCAGTTGGGCCACATACACATCAGGAGCCTGACCAAGGATAGCCGAGTAAGCCAACGACAATGGCAAGATGCCCTCACCAATACCGCCACCGATGATAGGTACAATAATAAAGAAGAAGGTGTGATAAAGAGTAAAACCAAATAATTTACCCACCAGCAACCCCGTAACCACCGCCGTAATGGTTCCCACCACTAGCGGGACAAACATCCGGGTCATTCCCTGAATAAGCACCACGCGGTTCATCCCAAGAATACTGCCGACCACCAGACTGGCGATAACAAAATAGAGTAAGTTCGCCTCTTTCATCAGCAAGTGGACAGTATCCAAGGTGTTGGTTTGGAAAATACCAAAATAAACCAAAACCGAGGGTACCATTAAACACAAAATTGCGGGCCCACCGATATCTTTCAACACCGGTATGTGGCGGCCGATATGTGATAAAACAAAACCCATCGTCATGATTACAGCCAGGCCGCCAATCATATTTTTGGGTAAATAACTGGCATAAGCCGAAATGAATACAATAGCTGAAATAGTCATAAATAATGCCATTGGCATAGTATTTATGTTCATCTGATTTAAGTGTGCAATAACTCTCTTGATTGCAGATTTCCCCGACATGTCAATCTGTTCGACGGGGGTAAGCACGACATCCTGATTTATTTTTTTCATTTTAGACCTACTATTGGGTAGCACCTAAGGAACGGGAGGTAACGGATCTAATGCTTTAGCCGGTTATAGTGATTTGATATTTTTTGACTGATGTATCTCAATGAGGCATCGACCAACCTGGCACTTAAAAATTATTATTGATGTTAAAAACAACACAAAAAAATTCAAATGTGAATATAGAATGGCAAACTACCACTCTATTTAAAATAAAAGAACAGTTAAGGTGCAACGATGTATTGTAATTGCGAGGCTATCGTCAAGTTTATTTTAATTAACTTAACTTGGTGTTTTGTAATTAAATAATCTGAAGGATGTGAGATTTGTCTGTTATACTTTTTTGTCGCTGACAGACAAACCTATACTGAAATACCACCTGTTGTTATTTGGTGCTACTCTTCATCTATTGACGAGCCTGCAATACGAACTAAATGAATGATTAAGTACAACATTTCGTCATTTGAGAGAGTAATACTGAGCAGGTTTTTGATGTATTCACCGATTAACATACTGCAACGGTACTCACCAGGGTACTCGCGGATCATTTGTTCAAAAATAAAGTCATCTTTGGTTTCTATCTGGTTACGTTCAATCATTCGCTGGATAAAAAATTGCATATGCGTCAAAAAGCGTTGGTAATTTAGCGAGTCTTGATCAATTACGACATTAAAATGGTATTTTATAATATTAAATATGTCTTTCAACATCTTAACTGAGAGCAGTGTACTTTCCATACTCTGAATATCAGTTTGACCATTAACCAAGTGGAAAGCTATATTTCCCGCTTCCTCTTCAGGTAACTGAATATTGAGTTTCTCATTTAAGTATTTAACTGCTTGTTGCGCAATGGAAAATTCATGCGGATAAAATCTTTTTACTTCGTATAACAATCTATTTTGGATTGAAATCCCTTTGTGAAAACGTTCGATGGCAAAGGTAATATGGTCCGTTAGAGTAAAAAATAGCTGTTCACTAAGCTTTCCCTTCAGGCTGGCATTGGCGTCACTCATAATATTCTGCACCAAAGATATATACTCTTCTGGCGTATTTTCGATCAACCTAACATATTCTCTACTGGTTTGAGTGTTTTGTATCACATAGACTTTTTCTATTTTCCCAGCATCAATCGCATCACCAATTTTGCTATTAAATCCAATACCTTTCCCCATAACAATAACTTCATTATTGTTGGCATCGACAGATAAGACCAGGCTGTTATTCAATACTTTAATGACATCCATTTTTCTAGCCACCCCTGTCTTTGCGCCGCAATGACTTTATATCATGATTAGCCCGGTCTACCGGGCTGTCTAGTATGCCAACTGTTCATGTGCCATGGGCGGTTCTCTACCGCCCAGAATATCAAACTACGGTCAAAGATACTGACCATTTGAGGCAATGACTTGTTGATACCAGGTAAAACTGGCTTTTTTTATACGCCTTAGGTCGAGTAAATCATGTTCAGTCCGATTGACATAAATAAAGCCATAGCGCTTACCATAGCCCTGATGCGTGCTGACAACATCAATAACAGACCACGGGCAGTATCCCATTAGCTCTACGCCATCACTGATAGCCAACTGCATTTGCTCTATATGTTTACGCAGAAAATCAATACGATAGTCATCGTTAACCTGATCGTCGCTTTGCAGCGAATCCGGTGCGCCAATACCATTTTCGCTAATCAGGATGGGCAGATGGTAGCGCTCATACGTCTTACGTAACGTGAGACGTAAACCAATGGGGTCGACCACCCAGCCATAGCGGGTTTTATCCACAAACGGATTTTCTGCTGCGCGATACACTCCCGGTTCACCCAACATGATCTGCTGATCTCCGGCACGGGCCGTGATATCTGAGGCATCGCCCCGGCTGGCAGCAATAGTCGCCGTCGAATAATAGTTAATCGCGACAAAATCCGGCCGCCCTTGTGACAGGATTTCACTGTCGCCACTTTCCACCGTGGGCGCTAATCCACGATCCTGCAAATAACGCCACGCCAACGCATTGTAACGACCATACACCGCCACATCGAGAAAACTCCAGCAGCGTAATGTTTCCCAGTTATGGGCTGCGATAGCATCTTGTGGTGCACAGGTTTCCTGATACATCGATGTGGTATTTATCGCCGGACCAATTTTACCTTCCGGGCACATTTGATGACACAACGCCATCACCTGCGCCTGTGCCAACATCATATGGTGACTCTGCTGATATAAGGATTTTTTATCCGGTAATTGACCATTGGGCGGAGTACCAATTGCCCCAGGATGGAGGATCATGGTGTTCTGCTCATTAATCGTCAGCCAATATTTTACTTTGCTACCAAAATGGCTAAAGAGCACTTTGGCGTATTCAACAAAGGCATCAATCGTGGCGCGATGCCCCCAACCACCCTGCTGCTCCAGACAATAGGGCAAATCAAAATGGTAAAGTGTGACAACTGGCTCTATGCCGTAATGATTAAGTTCATCAATCAAATTCTGATAAAACGCGATCCCCGCAGGATTAACCGCCCCCGAACCATCAGGGATAATGCGGGTCCAGGCGACAGAAAATCGGTATGCCTTTAAGCCTAATTCGGCAAATAACTTAACGTCTTCTTTATAGTGATGGTAGTGGTCACTGGCGATTTTAAAATCTGCCGTCCCTGCTGGATGCTGGCACATATCAATGATCGATGGACTTTTACCGTCTTCATCCCAAGCACCTTCAACCTGATAGGCAGAGGTGGAACCGCCCCAGAGAAATCCTGCTGGGAAGTTCTGTAATTGTTGATAAATCATAACCGCCCCCTAACCACGTGCACCCAGAGTAATAATCGGCTCACCAAACTGAGTTGGCCCGCAAGCTACACTGCTAACCTGCGAATACGCATCACTGTTTACAATCAATACCGGTGTGACGATATCGTAGCCTGCCTGAGTAATGGCGGTGATATCAAAACTCACCAGTAGGTCGCCCACCATGACACGATCCCCCACTTGCAGCGTCGAACTGAAGTGCTGACCATTTAAGTTGACGGTATCAATACCGATATGAATCAAAACCTCAGCCCCGTCGTCTGATTTAATTCCGACGGCATGTTTACTGGGTAAGAACGTCATAATTTCACCTGTTACTGGGGCGCGCATTTCACCCACATCAGGGATAATAGCCACCCCCTGCCCCAACAATCCCAGAGAAAACACATCATCGTTAACCTGGCCTAATGGGATTAATTTTCCGCTTAATGGACTACTTATGACTGCTGCCTGAGCCGCTGTCCCCGTAGTTCTCGCCACAGAGGCAGACAAGGGAACGTTATCACTTTCATCAACTTGCGATTGTTCATCTACCGGGTCTTCAAAGCCCAATACCCAGGTCAGGGCGAAAGTGACCACAATAGCAATAACGCAGGTTATTAATGCGTGCACAATGTTCATTGGGTTTTCGCCAATAAACGCCGGTAATGCAGCAAGCCCTGGTGATACAAAGGCGTAACGCACCACACCACTTAACCCCGCATAAACACCAGCGCAGCCCCCGCCGATCATTGCCGCCACCAGCGGGCGTTTCAGCTTCAGGGTCACACCATATAATGACGGCTCGGTTATCCCCAAAAGTGCAGTGAAGCCTGCTGAAGATGCCAGTTGTTTCAAGTTCTTATTCTTTGTTTTGAAGGCGACACAGAGTGTCGCCGCCCCCTGAGCAATATTGGATGCCAACATACCGGGGCCATTGATCATCTCATAGCCTTGCTTAGTCAATTGCATGGTTGCAATCGGGGTCATGGCCCACGCCGTGCCCGTAATAACCAAGAAGGGTTGCAGCGCCCCCATTAACATGGGAATAAGCCAACTGGCTTTCGTGTTTATAATGGCAGCACCACTGCCCACCATATCATTAAGAAAGATACCAAATGGCCCGATCACGACTAATGCCAAAGGAGCAGTAATCAATAATATAATCATTGGCTTGGTAAAAAATTTAATCATCGAGGGCGAAATTCGCTCGGCAAAGCGCTCGACATAAGACATCAACCAAACGGTAAAGATAATCGGTAATACCGAACCGGCATAATCAGCCAGTCTGACCTGAATACCGATAAAGCTAACCGCGTCACCTTTTACCAACATTTGTGCCAAATTAGGGTGTAACAGTGCCCCGGCAATCGTCATTGCCAAAATAGGATTACATTCAAACTTAATCGCGGCACCATATGCCAGCAGAACCGGCAGGAAAAAGAATGCCGCATCCGCAATGGTATCGAGCAACTGATAAGTGGTACTGCTAGCTGTAATCACACCGGTGAGTTTCAAAATTGCCAGCAACGCCTTAATCATCCCGGCTCCGGTAATAGCCGGAATGACAGGGGTAAAGGTGGTAGAAATCACACTGATTATCTGGCTGAAAATACCATTTTTGGTTTTATTTTTATTGCCCTGCTTCTCTGCTGTTGGCACACTGCCAATCTCTTTCAATATCGTCCGATAGGTTTGCTGCACGTTGTTGCCGACAACTATTTGAAACTGGCCTCCTCGCTCGACCACACTGATCACACCCTCCAGTTTTTCAATCTGTTTAGCATCAACTTTAGTGTCATCGTTAAACTCAAAACGCAAGCGGGTGGCGCAATGTGTTAACTTACTGACATTACGCTTCCCCCCGATCAACGCTAAGATCTTCAATCCTAACTGCTGGTAATCCATCGCTATTCCCCTGAATTTATCACTTAAAAAAAACAAAAAAAAAGACCAAAACAAAAATGCACCCGCGGACGGGGGACACTTTTATTTTGGTCTTGCCTGCTTTACCAGTAACACGCCTCAATAAAATTATGGCAATAAATATAACTATTGCGTTATTAGTATCATCATTGAAGGTGAGAAAATGCAATATCATTCTCGGAAAACTGTGTGTTAGATCTCATATTGCATCTTACGCAGTACGCTTTATGCACAGCACTAAGTCGAGGCTATTCGAATAAGAGTTTCTGCAACTTACCTATTAGATTGAGTCACGTTAATACAACAATCTAATTGCTTGATAAATATCATCGTAAATATTAACTGCGCTACACAAAAATAAATTATAAATTTAACGCTTAGAAAAATAATATATTATTTTTATCTATAATAAGATAAATTGCAATTTTATGTGAAGCAATAATCTTAATAAATACACTCAATCTAAGAAGGGTTTATCGTTGAATAATATACAGCCAATCTATAACTCCGATCCAAAACAATTCTACTTTCATATATGTAACAATAAGTTAAGCAATACTGATATTTCGCCCTATAAGCATAAGTAATACATTACCATAAAAACATTTTTCCTGTATATAATTTAACCTTTCATTTGCAATTACTGATTCCGGTAATAGAACAAAAAAAATAATTTATAAGTGAATATTTTTTTTGCCTCATCACGATAGAAACGATAGCATGCCCTCCCAGAATCCAGTGGCAGCAATAGAAACCATAATAATCGAAGGCGCTAAGACGCTATTTATGCATTAACCTTTAGCAATCAGTTGCTGTAATACATTCACGATGATTGCACGACAGACAGGAAAATAGGGAAAGCTATGATGTCAGGAAAACATACTGCAAAGACCCATCACGCCGCCAAAAAACGCTGGCTAGACTCTCATGATACTGGCTACCACAAAAGTATGGGCCGACGTCATATCCAGATGATCGCTATCGGTGGCTCTATTGGTACGGGGTTATTTTTAGGCACCGGCGCCCGCTTGCAAATGGCTGGCCCCGCACTGGCCTTGGTGTATCTGGTGTGTGGGATTTTCTCGTTTTTTATTCTTAGAGCGCTCGGTGAATTAGTTATGCACCGCCCAACCAGTGGCAGCTTTGTTTCTTATGCCCGCGAATTCCTCGGTGAGAAAGCATCCTATGTTGCCGGATGGATGTATTTCCTTAATTGGGCCATGACCGGGATTGTCGATATCACTGCGGTGGCCCTTTATATGCACTATTGGGGGACGTTCTCTGATGTTCCGCAGTGGTTATTTGCACTGGGTGCGCTCTCAATTGTTGCCACCATGAATATGATTGGCGTTAAATGGTTTGCTGAAATGGAATTTTGGTTTGCACTGATCAAAGTCGCAGCCATTGCTATCTTTCTGGTCGTGGGTGTGATCTTTCTCGGCACAGGGCAAAGTGTTGCCGGGCATCCCACCGGTATACACCTGATAACCGATAATGGCGGATTGTTCCCCCACGGGTTGTTACCCGCGTTGATATTGGTTCAAGGGGTGATATTCGCCTTTGCCGGTATTGAATTAATTGGTACGGCGGCCGGTGAATGTAAAGACCCGGAAAAGATGCTGCCAAAGGCAATTAATAGTGTGATTTGGCGGATTGGCCTATTCTACGTCGGTTCTGTGGTGCTACTGGTGTGTCTGCTGCCATGGAATGCCTATCAGGCCGGCCAAAGCCCTTTTGTCACCTTCTTTAGTAACTTAGGCGTCCCCTATATCGGGACCATCATGAATATCGTGGTACTTTCTGCCGCACTTTCCAGTTTGAACTCTGGCCTTTACTCGACAGGTCGTATTCTGCGCTCATTATCCATGGGTGGCTCAGCACCTAAATTCATGTCCAAAATGAGCCCACAATCTGTTCCCTACGCCGGCATATTGGTTACCGTGGGTATTTATGTCTTCGGCGTGCTACTTAACTATCTGGTACCATCACAGGTATTTGAAATCGTTCTTAATATTGCCTCTTTAGGTATTATCAGCTCATGGGCATTCATCATTATCTGTCAGATGAAATTACGTCAGGCAATAAAGCAGGGAACAGCAAAACCCGTATCCTTTAAAATGCCCGGTGCGCCGGTCACATCCTGGCTGACACTGTTTTTCCTGGCAGGTGTTTTAGTGATGATGGCTTTCGACTATCCGAATGGAACCTGGACTATCGCCACATTGCCGGTGGTGGCCGTGTTATTGGTTGCCGGTTGGTTTAGTTTACGTAAGCGCGCCACTGAGGTAGCTGCCGCACCGGTAGATACAATGCCCAAACAGCGCCCGCGGGAAGATATAAACGCTTCAGAAGTGGCTCTGGCTAAGTTACGCGAACAAAACTCCACCGGTTAAAGCCCATCGTTAGCCCGTAGGTTGATAGAGAGACCTACGGGCTGAATCGACACGCTTAGTGGCGGTTACGCACCAGTTGATAACGGCGCGTTAAATATTCGATGGGTACGCTCCAGATATGTACCAAGCGTGAGAACGGGAATAAAACAAAAAGGGTCAATCCCAAGACAATATGCAACTTGAAAATCAAGGCTACATCTATCAGATAGGCCGATGCTCCGGTGCGGAAAGTCGCAATTGACTGCGCCCAACCGACCAATTTCATCATCTCGCTACCATCCATATGTTGAGCAGAAAACGGAATACTCAGTAGCCCCAAGCTAACTTGTACCACCAGCAATATCAGAATCAGGATATCTACCCGGGTACTGGTTGCTCTGATCCTCGAATTAGTCAAGCGGCGGTGTAGCAGCATGACCCCACCGACTAACATCATCAGACCGCAGGCACCGCCAGCAATCATCGCCATTTTTTGTTTTATCTCTATCGGTAAGAACGATTCATACATCCAATGTGGCGTCAGCATACCCAGCACATGGCCGAAGAATATCCCCAGAATACCGATGTGGAATAAATTAGATGCCAGCCATACACCTTTCTTATCTAACATCTGACTGGAACCTGCTCGCCAGCTATATTGCCCATAGTCGTAACGCAACCAACTGCCCACAAAGAAAATCACCATTGCCATGTAAGGATAAATATCAAAAAAGAATTTATTCAAAAAGCTCATAAGATGGCTCCTTTACGGTCCGTCACCACATGGGACTGAACGACTTTTTTGCCCTCTGAGGCAGACTGAATACTGAGATATTGTGGTAGTACGGCATCGGCAAGGTGTTTGGGGGGCATCCCCTGCTGAGCTGATGCACACCCCTGCGTGCCGAGGAATTTCACTTGCTCCTCTTCCCATACCGCATCCAGTGCTTTGGCGGTGTCATCCCGGCTTTCACCCGCCACTTTATCGCCAAGATTTTCACTGCGAATAGCACTGCCAGACAGCACTAACAGCAGATCAAACAACTGGGCATAGTCGCTATCCCGCTGATGTAAACGTGCCCCCAGCAGCGCCAAAATGGGTGCAATATCCTGCAAACCCAAGGTGATATCCTGCACTGGCTGGTTAGCCAGATACTCAAGATAAAGTGGCAGGAAATCAGGCAACTCTTTACAGTCAAGCACTAACCCCGCACGTTGATACTGTGCCATGAGGTCCACCATGGCCTGACCACGATCGCGCGACTCACCATGCACATGTTCAAATAGCAACAGTGAGGTGGCTCGCCCCCGGTCAAATAAGCCACAATAGCTAGCCTGACACTCAAGCAATTCGCTCTGACATAATGTATTGATAAATTGCCTGAGCCGATGAACCTGTTCCGTCGTGAGTTCGTCGGCGCTGTCGAGCGCCTCAACAACTTCTTGCCGGTTTTGCCACAGATCAATATCTGGGTATTCCAGCAAACGTGAAATGATTCTCAAACTAATCATGAATGGCCCCCTGGTCAGTCTTACGTGTGACATCAACGGCATCAATGCGGCGGCTATTGAACAAATTGAAACGACTGTCACTGCCATGGCAACCATCGCCGAAACTGAAGCCGCACCCCTTACTTTCCGGGAAAGCGTCACGGGCTATTTCACGGTGGCTGGATGGAATGACAAAGCGATCTTCATAATTAGCAATCGCCAGATAGCGGTACATCTCTTGCGCTTGCGCCTCTGTTAGCCCCACGGCCTCCAGTGCACTGAGATCAGTTTTACCCTCAACGGTTTCAGCCCGTTTATAGTGGCGCATTGCCAGCATCCGTTTCAGTGCCATTAATACCGGTTGAGTATCACCAGCAGTCAGTAAGTTGGCTAAATACTGAACCGGGATACGCAGGCTTTCCACATCCGGTAGCACCCCGCTGTGGGGCAGCGCGCCAGAGTCTGCCGCAGACTGAATCGGTGACAACGGCGGGACATACCATACCATCGGCAAGGTCCGGTATTCGGGGTGCAACGGCAGTGCCAATTTCCATTCCACTGCCATTTTGTAAACCGGGGAGCGTTGGGCGGCCTCAATGACACTTAAGGGAATCCCCTGTTTCTGCGCTTCGGCAATCACCAGCGGATCATGGGGATCGAGGAAAATATCCATTTGCCGTTGGTAGAGGTTTTTCTCATCAGTAGTAGCCGCGGCTTGTTCAATGCCATCCGCGTCATACAGTAGTACCCCCAGATAACGAATGCGCCCCACACAGGTTTCTGAACAAACGGTCGGTTCACCGGACTCAATGCGTGGATAGCAGAAAATACACTTCTCCGACTTGCCGCTTTTCCAGTTGAAATAGATTTTTTTATACGGGCAACCGGTCAGACACATACGCCAGCCCCGGCATTTATCCTGATCAATCAGCACAATACCGTCTTCAGCCCGTTTATAAATTGCCCCACTGGGGCAAGTTGCGACACAGGCGGGGTTAAGGCAGTGTTCACATAAACGTGGCAAATACATCATGAAGGTATGTTCAAATTGCCCATACATCTCTTTCTGAATATGGGCGAAGTTCTGGTCTTTAGATCGCTTAGAAAACTCACCGCCCAGAATCTCTTCCCAGTTAGGGCCGTTCTCGATTTTCTCCATTCGTTGACCGGTAATCAGCGAACGTGGGCGAGCTACCGGCTGATGTTTTCCAGCCGGTGCGTTGTGCAAGTGCTGGTAATCAAAATCGAAGGGTTCGTAATAATCATCTAATGCTGGTACATCAGGGTTAGCAAATATCTTGGCGAGGACCCCGACTCGGCTCCCCATACGGGGGGTCAATTTGCCATTAATCTTGCGGATCCAGCCCCCCTTCCATTTATCCTGATTCTCCCAATCGTGCGGATAACCCAGCCCCGGTTTGCTTTCCACGTTGTTAAACCAGGCATATTCCATACCCTCGCGGCTGGTCCAAACATTTTTGCAGGTTACTGAGCAGGTATGACAGCCAATACATTTGTCCAGATTCAGAACCATGCCGACTTGTGAACGGATTTTCATAGTTTGCCCCCGGTTTTGCTCTGGTTTTGCTGTTCGTCATCCAGCCAATCAATCTTATTCATCTTGCGCACCACCACGAACTCATCGCGATTGGACCCTACCGTGCCGTAGTAGTTAAAGCCGTAGGCTAATTGCGCATATCCGCCAATCATATGGGTTGGTTTTGGACTGATACGGGTGACTGAGTTATGAATACCGCCACGTTGGCCGGTAATTTCAGAACCGGGGATATTAATAATGCGCTCCTGTGCGTGGTACATCATGGTCATGCCTGACGGAATTCGCTGGCTGACGACGGCACGAGCAGTTAATGCGCCATTACTGTTAAACGCCTCAATCCAGTCGTTATCTTCTATCAGCAGATCTTTGGCATCATCTTCACTCAACCAAACGATAGGCCCCCCTCTCGACAGTGTCAGCATCAACAGGTTGTCACTGTAGGTTGAGTGAATGCCCCACTTCTGATGGGGTGTCAGGAAGTTAAGTGCTTTCTCTGGGTTACCGTTCGGCTTCTTATTAAGCAAAGGTTGGGCGGCACGAGTATCTATTGGCGGGCGATAGCACAACAAACTCTCACCAAAAGCACGCATCCATTCATGATCCTGATAAAGTTGTTGCCGGCCTGAAAGGGTGCGCCACGGGATCAACTCATGAACGTTGGTGTAACAAGCATTATAGGAAACATGCTCATCTTCCAAGCCGGACCAGATTGGACTGGAAATGATTTTGCGTGGTTGCGCCTGAATATCGCGAAAACGAATTTTTTCATCTTCTTTATTCAGAGCTAAGTGAGCATGTTGGCGACCGGTAAGTTGTTCCAAAGCCTGCCAGGCTTTTACCGCCACCTGACCGTTGGTTTCAGGGGCCAAGGATAAAATCACCTCTGCGGCATCAATAGCAGTATCAATTCTTGGTCGTCCGGCGGCAGGGCCGTCAGGCTGGGTATGGTTAAGTTTTTTGAGGAAATCAATTTCAGTCTGGGTATTCCAGTTAATCCCTTTGCCGCCATTACCTAATTTATCCAATAGGGGACCCAAGGCAGTAAAGCGAGCATAGGTTGCTGGGTAATCGCGCTCGACCACCACAATATGCGGCGCGGTTTGGCCCGGTATCAGTTCACATTCACCTTTTTTCCAGTCCTTTACACCATATGGCTGTGCCAGTTCGGCTGGCGAATCATGTTGGATGGGTAAGGTCACTACATCGGTTTCCTGACCTAAATGGCCGACGCAAACTCGAGAGAAGGTTTCGGCAATATCTTTGTAGATATCCCAGTCGCTTTTAGACTCCCAGGCAGGATCTACCGCCGCAGACAGCGGGTGAATAAACGGATGCATATCCGAGGTATTCATGTCGTCTTTTTCGTACCAGGTTGCGGTGGGTAAAATGATGTCTGAATAGAGACACGTACTAGACATGCGGAAATCCAATGTCACGACTAAATCCAGCTTGCCTTCGCCTCCCTGTTCCTGCCATTCAACCTCTTCCGGCATCACCCCACCTTGCTGGCCCAAATCTTTACCCTGAATACCATTTTCCGTACCCAACAAATACTTGAGCATATATTCATGCCCTTTGCCGGAAGAACCCAGTAGGTTGGAACGCCAGACAAACAAGTTTCGCGGGAAGTTTTGTGGATCATCTGGCTGTTCAGCGGCAAATCTCAGTGACCCGTTTTTAAGGCTATCGACGGTATATTCTACCGGTGTTTGACCGGCTTGTTGTGCGCTAGCGGCAAGGGTCAATGGATTGCAATTCAGTTGCGGGGCCGAAGGCAGCCACCCCATACGTTCAGCGCGCACATTAAGATCAATCAGACTTGGGCTAAAGCGCGAACTGTCGGCCAAGGGAGAGAGTAATTGGGTGGTGCTGACGGTCTCATAACGCCACTGACTGGAGTGATTATAGAAAAATGACGTACTGTTCATATGGCGCGGTGGACGTTGCCAATCGAGGCCAAATGCCAAAGGTAACCAGCCGGTTTGTGGTCGCAGTTTTTCCTGCCCCACATAGTGCGCCCAACCGCCACCACTTTGCCCGACACAGCCGCAGAAAATCAGCATATTAATCAGTGCACGGTAGGTCATATCCATGTGATACCAGTGATTAATACCGGCCCCGACGATAATCATCGAACGGCCATGGGTTTTCTCGGCGTTATCTGCAAATTCACGCGCAATGCGGATAATATCCTGACGTGCAACGCCAGTAATTTTTTCAGCCCAGGCAGGAGTGTAAGCTTTTATATCGTCATAATTGCTGGCGCAGTTGTCATCAGCCAAACCACGATCCAGGCCATAGTTTGCCATCATCAGGTCATAAACACTGGTCACCAGTGCTTCACTGCCATCGGCTAATGGCAACCGTTTTACTGGCAACTTGTGTTGCAGTATTTCCTCTAGCGCAACACTTTGAAAATTCTCACTGATTTCGCCACCAAAGTAGGGAAATCCGACATTAACAATAGCATCATGTTGACCCAATAAACTGAGTTGTAATGAGACTTCCTGTTGCGTTTTGCCCTCGCGCTGCTCAAGGTTCCATTTACCCTTTTCACCCCAGCGATAACCGATAGACCCTTGCGGCGCTACCAACTGCCCGCTGTTAGCGTCAATGGCAATGGTCTTCCATTCTGGGTTATTCTCCTCTCCCAGATTATCCACCAGATCGGCGGCGCGCAGTAACCGCCCGGCGGCATAATCGCCGCTATGACGAGGTTCAAGTAATACCAGCATCGGCATGTCGGTGTACTGACGCATGTATTCAACAAAGTAGCTGCTTTGTCGTTGTAGATGGAATTCATTGAGGATCACATGCCCCATTGCCATAGCCATGGCACTGTCTGTTCCTTGTTTCGGATTCAGCCATTGGTCACACAGTTTAGCGACCTCTGCATAATCCGGCGTCACCGCTACAGTTTTGGTCCCTTTGTAACGGACTTCGGTAAAGAAGTGGGCATCGGGTGTGCGGGTCTGCGGAACATTGGAACCCCAGGCAATAATATAGGATGAGTTGTACCAGTCAGCGGATTCTGGCACGTCAGTTTGCTCACCCCAGGTCATCGGTGATGCCGGAGGCAAATCGCAATACCAGTCATAGAAACTGAGGCAAACGCCGCCTATCAGTGATAGATAGCGCGCGCCCGCCGCGTAGGAAACCATCGACATCGCTGGAATCGGTGAAAAACCGATAATCCGATCCGGCCCATACTGTTTGGCGGTATAGACGTTAGCGGCGGCAATCAGTTCATTCACTTCCTGCCAGTTCGAACGGACAAAACCTCCCCGGCCACGGGCTTGCTTGTAATTCTTTGATTGTACGCTGTCACCAACAATTGAAGCCCATGCATCCACCGGATCACTGTGCAGCACTTTGGCGGCACGCCACAATTGCAACAGACTCTTACGCATCATCGGGTACTTCAGCCGATTAGCACTGTACAAATACCAGGAATAGCTGGCCCCACGAGGGCAACCACGGGGTTCATGATTAGGTAAATCCGGGCGGGTACGCGGGTAGTCAGTTTGCTGGGTTTCCCAAGTGACCAACCCATTTTTGACATAAATCTTCCAGCTACATGAACCCGTACAATTCACACCATGAGTTGAACGTACCACTTTGTCATGCTGCCAGCGGCTACGATAGCCATCTTCCCAATCACGATTGGTGTCCAGTGTCTGGCCATGGCCTTGTGCAAAAGGCTCAGCAAGTTGTTTAAAATAACGAAATCGGTCAAGAAATTTGCTCATCGGGAGATCTCCTGATTGGGGACATAACGGCCCTGTTTATTTTTATAAGTGGATTAACATTGCTCAATGTTGCTTATTTATCGGACCGTACCGGTCAACGTGGTTTTTTGGTCGCCATACCCGCGTTAAGCTTGCGCCCGTAGACAAACCAGGTGATCAATACGCAAACCACATAAAAAACCACGAATAGCTTCATCGCGCCGGCCGGTGAACCGGTTAGGGCCAGCGACGTACCAAAGGATTTAGGAATAAAGAAACCGCCGATAGCGCCAATAGCTGAGATGAAACCCAGTGCCGCCGCTGACTCTCTGACGGCATCATGCTGCGCTTGTTCATCACTACCACCCGCGAGGGTCACTCGATCGACAGTTAACTTGCGAAAGATCACCGCAATCATCTGAAACGTTGATCCACTGCCCAGTCCCGCCGTCAGAAACAGCAGCATGAATACGCCAAAAAAGGCAAAGAAGGAGCCATTAACATTGGTTCCCGGTAAGGTGAGGAAGAGTAATGCTGCAAATATTGCCATCAGGATAAAATTGACGAAGGTGACGCGAATGCCGCCAAAGCGATCAGAGAGCGCACCGCCCATTGGACGAGCCAGTGCGCCCAATAGCGGGCCGAAGAAAGCGTAATGCAGGATGACAACATCAGGAAATTGTGTTTTTGCCAACATGGCAAATCCGGCTGAGAAACCGATAAATGAACCAAAAGTTGCCAGATATAACACCGCCAAAATCCACAAATGGCCACGTTTCAGGACCGGTAATTGCTGGATAATCGACGCTTTTGCAGCAGACAAGTCATTCATACCAAACCAGGCCGCCACACTGAATATCAGCAAAAAGGGGATCCAGATATAGGCTGCGTTTTGCAACCAGAGCTGGCTACCATCCGCTTGTGGATAGCCACTGCCCATAAAGGCACTGAACACCCCAACCGAAATAGCCATAGGGGCGATAAGTTGCATCACACTGACGCCAAGATTCCCCAATCCCCCATTGAGGCCCAGCGCCCCCCCCTGCTTGGCTTTCGGGAAGAAAAAACTGATATTAGCCATGCTAGAGGCAAAGTTCGCACCGGCAAAACCACACAACAATGAAATCAATACAAATGTTCCATACTGGGTGGTGCTGTCCTGTACCGCGATACCTAACCAGAGGCAGGGGATAACCAGAAACAATGTGCTAATAGCCGTCCAGCGACGACCACCAAAGACCGGTATGACAAACGAGTATGGAACACGTAACAGTGCCCCCGATACTGAGGGTAATGCTGTCAGCATAAACAGTTGATCGGTGGTGAAGTTAAAGCCCACTTTATTCAGATTCACTGCGACCGCACTAAACAGCATCCAGACACAGAAACTCAGTAACAATGCTGGTACTGAAATCCACAAATTTCGCCGGGCAACACTATGCCCTACCTGTTGCCAGAACTGTGGATCTTCCGGGTACCACTGCGGTATTGATTGACCACCGGCTAACTTTGCCGGGATAGCGGAAGATGATGAGTTAGTTAATGGTGTCGGAGAGTGCGACATAAAAACCTCAGTCAGGGTGACCACAAACGGGAAGTAATGCGTCACCCTAGGCACCAGAGGCTATTTCAAAGTTGATTTACATCAAGAGGATGTGAAGTTAACTTTTAGCTAACAATACCCATACATCATTTGTGGGTAGTAGGTTTACTGGTAAAAAAGAGCCTCTTTTCATTTAGTTGCCGATGTGAATGTTTTCTTGAAACCGAGTAATACACCCGTTGACTATTAGGGGGTACTCCCTATTGGTTATGGGGTAATAGTCAAGGATGAGGAAGAATATCGATCAACCCTTCCGTTCGAGGTATTTACCCTCTCAGCTACAGGAACTATTCATGAGTGAACAAGACGCCGCGACCATCCTGTTGATTGATGACCACCCGATGCTAAGGCACGGTATTAAGCAATTAATCAGCATGGCACCTGGGTTATCCATCGCAGGTGAGGCCAGCAACGGTGCTCAAGGTATTATTCTCGCCACCAATCTTGATCCTGATTTGATCATGCTGGATTTAAACATGCCGGGCATGAATGGATTGGAAACACTGGATAGATTGCGTCAGCAGCCACTATCCGGGCGAATTGTGGTGTTTACCGTTTCTGACCATCAGGATGATGTCATCAGTGCCTTAAAACGCGGGGCCGATGGTTATCTGCTAAAAGATATGGACCCTGAAGATTTGCTGGTCTCACTGTATGATGCAGCAGCAGGACAAATGGTTCTCAGCGACGCATTGATGTCGATACTGGCAATCAACCTCCGCGAGAATCGGTCTGATAATGAGCGCGATATTAACACCCTCACCCCACGTGAACGCGACATATTGAAGCTGATCGCTAAAGGGTTACCGAATAAAACCATTGCCCGGAAATTGCTGATTGCAGAGAGCACCGTTAAAGTTCATGTCAAACATCTGTTGAAAAAAATGAAGCTGAAATCGCGGGTTGAAGCCGCAGTATGGGTATTACAAGAGAAAATACTATAGCTTGCTAAGCAGAAAATCACGTAACACTACCGCCTGATTCTGTTGCGTGTCGCGACTGCCATACAGCAACGTAATTGGCTGTTGTTTCAGTACGTCTAGTAAAGGTTGCCAGGCCGTTGAGCTATCAAGCTGGGCCTGATAACGCACCACAAACTCTGGCCAATCTAAACATTGATGAAACCATTTTCGTAATGCATTTTCCGGCGCCACTTCTTTTAACCATACCACCCCTAACAGCCGGGTTTTGCTAATGCCTCGCGGCCACAGCCGATCAGTCAGAAAGGTATTGGCTTGATATGGCGGCTGAACATCGTAAACTCGCGCTAAAGTGATGCGATTTTCCATCGTTGTACTCCTCCTTTGTCCGGTATATGCACCATGTTAGCAACCCTATCAACAAGAGTCTGTCGCCCAACCACAGATTTTATTCATTCGGTTAGTCTCATTAATAACCTCAAAGCTGGCATGCCATGGTTCAGCGCTTATTTCTCAACCACTCTTCGCGACTGATTTCCCATATTTCCGTCTGGAAATGCCCACTAACGTAGTCTCGCTCCTGCGTTGCAACCAAACGCATACCATTTTTACGTGATATGGCGGCTGACGCCTTATTCGGTGCGGCCTTTGTCACTCGTAAATAAGGCTGGTCCAATTGTGTAAACCAGAAGTGAGTGACTGCATCACTGGCTTCCGTTATTAACCCCTGCCCTTGCCACACAGGGCTTAACCAAAAGCCACGGTGATCGTCTGTATCACAGGCCAAATTAATAACACCAATCAAGGTCTCTGGTGAAACCTTCGGCCTGATTGACCAGAAAAAACGGCTACCACATTGCATCTTAGGTAATGCAATATCACGGACAAAGGTCAGGGCACCATCGGCTGGGTAAGGCCAAGGTACGGCAGAAGCATCTAAATACTTCACCACTGCCCATACCGGAAATTTTAGCTGTATCTGGTCAGCATCCTGTAGGGTTAAAGGTATTAATAGCAAACGATCCGTCAGTAATGGTTCCATCAAATAGTCCCTTTACAAGGCAGCCTCTAAAGCATCAATATCGTGAAACGCGAGAGTCACGAAAACAGAAAATACCACTGGTGGTTATAGCTCGACAACTGTACTCATTTATAGCAAAGTTTAATCACCACAACCATACGGATAAATGCCATGATAATTATTTCTTCATAAATACGAACATGTTATATTCATTTCAATTAAATATTTGGTGAAGAAAATGACTACTGTACCGCTTAATACCACCCGGCAGATGAAACAAAAAAATATTATGTTGGTTGCAAGCACATTAAAATCGCTGTCATCCGCAACCAAAGGCGATATATCTGCTCAAACTGGATTAAGCTTGGCAACATGTGGCACCATTTTGAATGAATTATGTTCAAAGGGCGAAATTATTGAAGAATCTATTGATGAATCACGTGGTGGCCGGCCAGCAAAGCGCTATATATATAACTCAAATTACTTTAGCATATTAAGTATTTATATTGAAGGGAGCGATACCTCCGGCGTTATATCGTCATACCTAAGGTCTGCAGATGGCAAAATCATTGTTGAGTACGATAAAATATATTCTGATTTAACTGAAGATATGTTGCTCGCGCAAATTCAAGAATTTTCAGATAAATACAATAATATCAAAGCAATAGGGCTAGGATTGCCCGGTGTCATTGTGGATGGAAAAATACTTACTTGCGATATTACCCGCCTGGAGGGATTGGCAATCACTGAATTATTAAGTAACCGATTCGGTATTTTTGTTCAGGCGGGGAATGACATGAATTATACCGCATTTGGTTTTTATCGTAATCACTGCCGTAATATAAATGAACCTATCGCCTATATTTTTATGCCACCAAGACATTGTGCCGGCTGTGGCATTGTTATTTCAGGTAAAATGCTACGTGGTGCAAGTCAATTTGCAGGTGAAGTGTCGCAACTGCCATTTTATGACAATCTAGGGACTAATATAAATTCTCACCATGAACTGGTGCAACAACGACTTATTTATATTACTTCATCGTTGATCGCCATGATTAACCCTGCAACCATAGCCATCTCAGGAGAACATATCAGTCAAAATTGTATTGCAGAATTATCTGCTCAATTACTCAAAAAATTTGATTGCAAACACATACCCCATTTTGTCTATCGCGACAACATTAAGTACGATTATCACAGTGGAATATCAGAATACACTCTTGATGCCTATAATAATTTTCGAGTATTTGAGATCTAGTATTCAGCGGTATCTATGATGAGAAAATTTTTCTAGAGCCCCCTCTCCCACCTTCAGGCTATCCTAACCGTCGTATGCCCTTTTCTCTAGTCGGTAAACCACCTTGGTAGGCAAAAATGTTCTTGACAAGCCAGGTACCCACTGTATATTTCACAACTTAATATAAGTCTTTTATGAAGTGACTTATACTTATTACTTGCTCGCTGCCACTTACCAGAGAAAGGTGCTTAAATGTCTAGCCATGTCGTCGACTACCCTCTGGATACACCGGCTACACGCACATCTACGCGCTCTATCTTCTTTGTCGCTGGATTTGCTATGGGCCTTTGGGCATCGTTGGTGCCCTATGCACAGAATAGACTTCATTTTGATGCAGGCTCTTTGGGGATGTTATTACTTTGCTTGGGAACAGGCTCCCTACTGGCAATGCTATTCTCTGGCAAACTGATTGGCCGCTTCGGCTGTAGAAGAATAATACTATTAGGTATCGTTGTTAGCGCTGTTTTCCTGCCCACATTGGCAATTATTGATCAGTTCCCTTTGATGGCACTATGTCTGTTCTTTTTTGGCGCAGGCATTGGTTTAGTCGACGTTGCGGTTAATGTCCAAGGCTCTCTGGTTGAACAATCCTCGGATAAACCACTGATGTCAGGTTTCCACTGTTTATTCAGCATTGGTTCAATTGCGGGTGCTGGCGGCGGTGCAATATTATTTACTCTTGGCTTAATGCCCCTCCCCGTAACGCTGATTGCCGTCGTGATAATGGCTATAATTACCTCAGTCGTTTTCAAGGAATTAATCCCTTTTGGCGATCATAAAGAACCTAATCAACAGCCAAAAATAAAACCACGCCCAAACTTCAGGCTCATATTAATGGCACTTATGTGCATGATTTGTTTTATGGCGGAAGGTGCAGTATTAGATTGGAGTGGCGTATTTCTAACCAATGACCGTGGCCTTGACATAGCACATGCCGGTTGGGGGTTTGCTATTTTCGGTGGCACCATGTCTGTAATGCGTTTCACTGGTGATAAAGTTGTCAGTATTTTGGGACGCAAGCATGTACTGATTTTTAGCAGTATCATCGCCATGACCGGCTATGCCATTGCCGTCATAATACCTGACTGGAAATTTACGTTATTTGGCTTTGCACTGGTAGGAATAGGTGCAGCTAATATTGTTCCAGTACTTATCACGCTGGCTGGCCAGGAAAGTGTAATGCCCGTGAACATGTCGGTAGCCATGGTCGCAACGCTGGGTTATTTCGGTATTTTAGGGGGGCCGGCACTGATCGGTTTTATTGCACATATAACTGACCTCTACACTGCATTCACAGTGGTTGCCCTGACATTTATTGTCATAGCAGTTGGGGCATTCAAACTGAAATATTCCAGTGACTAAACATTTATCTACCGATAAATAAAGCCGGTGGATAGTGGGTCAATCTGTTTTTTGAAGATAAAAGTGTGACTGAGTATGGTAATTTTACCTGCTAGCAAAATTATGCTAGCTTTTTTTTAGGTATACTATGCCGAGATATTCTCTATCAAACCAAGATGTTAAAGAGGGAAATTGTATGAGCATTAAAATCATTGCTGTTGATATGGATGGAACCTTTCTCAATGATCAGATGAGTTTTGATAGGGAACGGTTTATTACACAATATTCACAACTAAAAGAAAATGGAATAAAATTTGTTGTTGCCAGTGGTAATCAATATTATCAGCTAATTTCATTCTTCCCTGAGATTGCCAATGAAATCGCTTTTGTTGCTGAAAATGGGGCTTATGTCAGTAACAAGAATACTGAAATTTTCTGCGGTTCAATCTCTGATGAAGATTGTAATAAAGTGCTAAAAACATTACTACCAATACCCTATCTTGATGTCATTGTTTGTGGCAAAAATGGCGCTTACATGCTGAGCTCTTCAGATAATTATTTCTACACTACAATGAGTAAATACTACCATCGCCTTAAAATTATCGATAATTTCGATCAAGTAACAGAGTCTGCATTCAAATTTGCGATAAGTTTACCCAATGAGAAACTGGTAGACTTTATGAAATTTATCGAGCAAGAACTCGCAGATATAGTGACCCCGGTATCAAGTGGACATGGTTCTGTAGACCTTATAATACCCGGCATTCATAAAGCCAATGGTATTAAACTACTCCAAAAAATGTGGGATGTAACTGATCAACAAGTCGTAACTTTTGGCGATGGTGGCAATGATATTGAAATGTTACAGTACGCCGGCTTTGGTTATGCCATGGCAAATGCTCCAGACAACATTAAGAATGTAGCAAAGTATCAGGCCGAATCAAATAACGACTCTGGCGTATTAAATATAATTGATAAAATTCTAAAGAAAGAACATCCTTTCTCATAGACATATTTAATAACAAAAATATATTGGCGGGAAA
The DNA here is from genome assembly GCF_052217145.1 of Yersinia sp. 2541 StPb PI. Classification (NCBI taxonomy): domain Bacteria; kingdom Pseudomonadati; phylum Pseudomonadota; class Gammaproteobacteria; order Enterobacterales; family Yersiniaceae; genus Yersinia; species Yersinia sp. 2541 StPb PI. Next base: position 2,630,857 of record NZ_JAZGQB010000001.1, read on the forward strand.
GACTCCCGCCTATTAATTAATTTTCTCTATTATTGCGGCTCTCGCCATTCTATTTGTAAGCTATTTTAGAATATTAACAATCTTCTCTCACCAAAGCAGCTAACGTCTGTAAACCAATATCAGCTTGTTCTTCTGTTGCATGACTGAAGTTAAGTCGTAACTGGCCACAGCCCTCTGACGGATATGGCAGGAACGATTCGCCCGGCATAAATGCAATATTTTTTTCGAGTGCTTTAGGCAATAGTTTACGAGTATCAATACAATGATTAAGTGTGAGCCAGAAGAATAACCCACCGGCAGGTTTCTCCCAAGTGGCAAGAGAACCAAAATGGCGTTGTAAAGAGATCTCAAATGCATCACGACGACTCTTATAATATGTGGCCAGTTGGTCCATATGTTCAGCATGGTTGGCGGCACCTAGCTGTTGCAATACCAGCCATTGGCTGATTCGGCTACTGTGTAGATCAGCCGCCTGCTTTAGCCGTGTCAGATAAGGAATTAACTCTGACGAAGCAACCAGATAGCCTAACCGCAATGCCGGGGATAAACTTTTAGAAAAGGACCCCTGATAAATCCACGGTGCGTGCTGTAATAAGGCACATACCGGCTTTCGCTCACACGGATCATAGACCAGGTCATGATAGGGATCATCTTCAAACAGCGGCAACATAAGGTCATCACACGCCTTTGCTAATGTGGCCCGCTGCGTACTATCAAGACAGTGACCACTTGGATTCTGAAAAGTTGGGATGCTGTAGGCAAAAGCAGGCTTTTCTGTTTTGAGTTTATCAATATCAGGTTGTGCCGAATCATAAGCCACAAATTGTGCCCCGAAGAACCGAAATACCTGCAATGCCGCCAAATAAGTGGGCGACTCAACAGCGACAGGTGTTCCTGCATCAATAAATAATTTAGCGACCAGATCAATTCCTTGTTGCGAGCCTGAAATAATCAGGACCTGCTCCTCAGTGCAAGATAAACCGCGCCTACATAAATTCTGCGCAATATGCCTGCGCAATTCTGTTTCCCCTTCACTGGCCCCGTATTGCAACATCGATTGCGGCATTCCTTCCAGGTGCAAGTGCGGGAAACTTTCAACCGCAGGCAAGCCGCCAGCAAATGAGATCATCCCAGGCCGTTCAATAACAGAGAGTATTTCCCGTATAGGCGAGGGGTGAAGATCGTGCAGCCGTGAGGAAAATCGATTATTCTGATCCACTACAGTCTTATTCATGGCAGTCCTTCCATAAAGGTCAACATATTTGACCTTTATGGACAGTAAAATGGACGGCTGATTACGTCAATAGTATTGACCTAATTATTTTTTAATTTGTGATAAAAATCCGATGGCAACCTCCAAAAACGTCCCGCAACAGGAAGACCAACGACTGCATCAAGCCATCGAACAGTTCTATTTTGGTTATCGGACATTTACTGAACTACCGGATAAATTACTGGCTCAGCGAGGATTAGGTCGGGTTCACCACCGCATCCTGTACTTTGTCGGACACAATCCTGATATCGCCATCAATGCCTTGTTGGGAATTCTGAAAATCAGCAAACAAGCGCTTAATGCACCATTAAAACAATTAGTTAAAATGGAGCTAATCACGGTTACCACCGCCGAATATGATCAAAGAGTGCGGCAGTTATCTCTCTCCCCCGCCGGTAAAAAGCTTGAATCTCAATTAACAGAGACACAAATGCAACTGCTACGACAGGTATTCCAACAACTGGGAAAAGAAACAGAAACAGCGTGGCTGCAAGTAATGCAATGTCTTAATAAGGATTGAGATTAGCATCAAATTATAAGATGTTCTGTGTGAGCTATACTCGAATGAGATTAATGGCTGGCATTTAATAGAAGGGATAAAGAGTGATAGACCATACGGGGATTAACGTTACTAATATATTAATAAGTAAAGATTTTTACAGTGTAGCGCTTGCACCTCTCAATTACGAGATACGTCTAAACCTTGGTGATGCCTGTGGTTTTGGTGTGAAAATTTCAGCCAATGGGGATGATCCCGGCGGTGACTTTTGGGTAATGGAAGGTAAACCTTATACCCCAAGAAGCCATATCGCTTTCCGTGCTGCAAGCAAAAATGAGGTCAATCAATTCTATAATGCTGCCATGGAAGCTGGTGCAATATCGAATGGAGAGCCTGGCTACCGTCCTCATTATCATGAAAACTATTATGCTGCATTTGTTCTTGATCCAGATGGTTACAATATTGAAGCTGTCTATCATGGCAAATAATTTATAAAATAAAGGTTTCTATTTAATCAGAATGGCTATCTACTGATGATATGCACTGTTTTCGTGCATTAATTTTGACACTCACCATCGCCACTAAGCAATACTCCTAATTACTATGTTGCATATCGATTATGCTTTTAATATCTGCTAGCATCCCTGCCAGCGCTATCACATAACTTAATTGATCGGAGAAAGCGCTCAATCCAGCAATGTTGAGCGTTATACGCTATTTTATTAGTTACTCAACCGCGATGAGTATTAATAACACTTTGAATAAGGCAATTTTGGAATTGAAGATAACGTTGATAATAGCCGGTATTGTTGTGATCATCGCGGTGATAGTCTGGCTCATTCTTCGCTCGGCAGCTAAAGACGTTGAGGATGATTATTAAATGATGATCCTCTGATTTAACCTCCCTCCAGCTTGCAGTGCTAAAGAGAAGGTTGAAATCCTTCTATGCACCCAAACAGCCATTGAAAAACCAACGTTAAAATAAGTATTCTGCATATATTACTTGCTTCCCCATACCTTGTGTGGGCCTCGTTATATCAATAAGCGGGTTAGCGAGCAAACTTGTCGTTATGTGATGCATGTCATTTCAAATCAATTGTAACTGATCACTTTTTGATCAATCATTTTAGTGCCAAATCCACAGCGCTTTCATGTCTGTCAACCTGTAAGCAAGCTATGAGACCCTGTAAAAGGTTATGGATTAGGTCTTGCTTCCGCCACGAAACATCATGTCTACAAGTAATTAGATGCTAGTGGCGGCCTTTTGTATTGAAAACCGGACAATCACTTCCTCTACCTTCTTCCACCGAGCAATCATCACATATCAGGTAAATTACCGTGCCACTGGCCCTGGTGTAACACCCTTCATTTTACCAATGCCCCACTAATCCCTTCAGTCCCCTCTTTATAAGGAAACATTAAATACTCCGTCTCACCATCGCCCAGTTTCTCTAGTTTAGTGTTAAAGACCGCTTCATAGAATTTTTGTGCCCGATACATGCCTGCAACACAAATCTCAAACTAGCCACCGATATTTGCTTTCATCATATTCTCTAGTAGGTTTTTTCAGATAACGTCCTAACACTCATTCTTATAAATGGTGTTTTTTTATACAACATTATTAATCAAGTTATCTGAAACTACTTCATTGACGAAATATCAGAACATCGAGGGGTTATTTTTATCCATTATCAAGCTCCAGAAATGACAAAGCCCCAGCGATTAGCTGAGGCTTTAAATTTGGTGCTGTGATAGCTGACCCTGTAACCGTACCAATGATAATGCAATCCTTGCACCAAGGTAACTATCACAGCACCGTATAATTTACATTGTAATTATAAACAAACAGTAAACATGACCAACTTTATAGTGGGCATGACTCACAAAATGGCAAAGCCCCTACCGTTAAGCTAAGGGCTGAAATTTGGCCCGCCACCGAGGTCTCGAACCTCGCACCTACAACAACTATGGTTATCGGCTCTATCCAGCTGAGCTAGTGGCGGTTAGAGAGCGAATTCTACGCATCAATTTATAAGCACGCCATCAACAAGGTTACTTTTCAGATTATTCAGCCCACCAATCCAAGTTCAAAAACGACAAAACCCCACCGAAGCGAGGTTTATTTGGCTGGCTAGGCACTACTGCACAAACAATTCTTATCACACTAATGCACTTTTTGCGGCCGCACCGACACTTTTATCATAAATTTCTGACTTCATTATTGCCGGATCCATTTCTAGGCAAGAAACAGATCAAGGCATGGACAGAAAGATTACAGCAGGCCATCAAGATTGCCGATGAAATAGAAATAGCGCTAAGAGTGAGCAGTATTTATGTACTGCAGCAAAAGTCAGGGCATGGCTACACAAGAGATGGTTTCAATAGTCGGTGGCGCAATGCAAAATTATTGGCCGCAAAGACATTTCCTGAATTGGATTTTGATTTCACGTTTCATGATTTAAAGGCAATGGGAATATCCGATTTAGTCAAATTGATCACTATCTTATTGACAATAACAATATTTGAGGCTTTATTACATCATTAGTGAAATGTTTTTTAATATATTGCCACCACTGAACAAGTGTGAATACTATTGCAGAGTTGTCATGGCAAAATATCGTATTTTCTTACGACAGCATATTTTAGTTTTATTTTTCTAAACCAAAAGACATCAGTTAATAAAATTAATATTCCAATAATCCTAACCTCACCACCAGTGTTAAATGTAACTAGAGCGCCAATAATAGCTAAAATAACCGAGCCTACCTTTGAGTACTTTGTCTATAATTTTTTAACTGATGTAACGCCATTCATTGCATAAGTGGCACCGCTTACCGTAAACAAGCATTTGTAACCCATACATCCCCATGACTAAAGAATTCTTTTTCTTCTATTATATTGTCCCAGAAATAAAGATAGCTATAAAAAATGTGATACTGAAAATTTATCGATAATAAATTACTATCAATTTAGTGATTAGCAAGTTATTTCAAAATTTGTTGTGCTATAGCTCTTACAACCCTATCAGATTGAAGAAGACCATCTCCGATAGCATGCTTCCCCCATGCAAACTCAAATCCAAATCACTGAAATTCTGCGCCTGCTGCACAACCTGATCCGTATTGGTACAGTGGCCGCGGTCGATCTCGACCAAGTCCTGCGCCGCGTGGCGACAGGAGACAATACCACCGGCTAGTTAAACTGGCTGACGCTGCGCGCCGGTCAATCGCGATCATGGTGAGCACCGTCCGAGGGTGAGTAGGTGTTGATATTGTCCCTCGGTGACGAACTGGATACAGCCTTTGTGCTGCGTGGCATTTTCTCTGATGACTTCCCGCCGCCGTCGGCCTCGGCGCATGGCCGACAGCGGAAAACTGGCCGCTGATTGAATTACCCGAACTACCGCAGTGGCTTTTGATTGAAGCGGTGAATCAAGGTTATATCGTTTCCACTTGGCCACTTGTCATAGAATAGCTCACAAGAAATACCGTTAATACACGCTGCCAAAATAGATGTATAGTTATATTTATCATCCAGATAACAGCAATAGGAGCTGTAATGTTCGGGCAAGATAAAACCGCTGGCACCATGATATGGTGGGAAAAAACCGTTGAATACTATTTCGTGGCTAAATATTTGAGTAACACAGCTGCTATAGCCCCATTAGATGGCAATCACGAGAAAGCCGGTGACAATATATTTACTCAGGGCAATAAATGGGTATTAATTGAATTTAAAAGAAGTAAGGCCGACTTAGAATCCGAAAAAACAAAGTTTATTAATTATCAACAGGCTCAAAGCGCTCTATCCGCAATTGATGGTCATCATTTCCTTATTTATGGCGGCATGCTCTACACAGGTGAATTTTCACTATGGGCACAAACCTATTTCTCTGGTAGAACCGGAGTCTCCCTAGATGAGGTCATCAAAAATGGTAAAGGCATAAGAGCTTTTATTATGTATGTCGAAGCATTTATCGCATTTAAAAAAGGTGGTAATCCTGGTAGTTCGGGTGGTCTGGGGGTAACGGATTATGCGCAAGTGGCTTGCGTCAATAAAAATGGGGATATATGTGCCTGTATGTCTCTTGACGAGTTCCGTCGTTCATTAGGTGCAAAACCGACGCCTGACGCAAAATACAAAAGTGCAGCGCCGAGTATGTAATCATCCTTATTTGTTTCTATAAATAGTGGCACTATTACTTAATCAGTAATAGTGCCACCTTATTTTGTGCTATCCCTCACACAGCCCCCATCACCTGCCCCGCGCGTAGCAATCCGGCACCATAACGAATGTTACCACCCTGATCCGTAAAAATGGCTATCGCCTCTTGGGTTCCCGCTCCTGCTCTGATTATCCGCTATTTGCCTTTGAAAACTACATCCGTACCACGCAAATGTTGGCTGACACCATGGGTGAGGCCCATATGTGGGCCAACGATAAGCCGCTCACGCCCTCGCTGGCAAAGACATTTGTGTTGTGAGGCTATTTCACGCAATGACATCAAGCCAGCTCGGTACGCCGATTCGATGGCCTCCCAATCTGGTTTGGTCATTTGTTTACTCCAATAAAAAACCGCCGTAGGTGGTTTGATAATAATATTTAACACATAAAATGTGACTCCCAATATAGGGAATCTTCCACTATTTAATTATTAGTGCATCCGCCGTTAGCTTGACAGTGTCCATGTTCAGGAGTGCCAACATCAGGCCCCGTTGCAGGATCATTACAATACGGCCACCACTTGCTGGATGGATTACATTCTTCAGCCATAGCACCCGCAGATAGCGACATAACACTAACTAACAGTAAGCCTTTTAACATATCTTTCATCGTAACTTCCTCCATGATTAGCCGCCTAAAGTGACGGACGATGCGACGATTGCTTTTAATAACCTGCAATAGCCACCCTAATCATTAATTCATCAAGTCCACTAATCAATCAAATAAGTTGGTTTGTTTAACCGCTGTTAATAATAATTCTTATTTCCATTGGTAATGGCATTAAATTAAGGAAAATCTTATATATCCGCACCATTATCGATGGCACTCAAGGAATGCCACCTGTAATGCTACTTTACTGAGGTAATTGCCAATTCTGAGCTGGCAGGCCAGCACATGTAGCCATCGTCACCGACTTGTCCAACCCTGCAGTTGTCAGGCACTTATTTGACGCCACATTTCGCACATCCGAACCAACACCTTGAAGAGCTTTCCACTGTTGTTTTGTGTTCTGATAATCACAGGTTGCCATGACCGGAGTTGAGCCACCTTCATCTGACAAACACTGCCCACTTTTCAACACGATGTAATGGACGGTGTTTTTTTCTGAACTGGCCTTTGCCACGCTATCACAGGCTAACAAGGTGGGCTTACCTTGGGTATTCTCATCCAAACAGTTACGGCCATTTGCAATATTAAGATGGCCGGATATTGTTTCGGTAGTCATAGTCACTACCTTAGCTCCTTGGATATCTTCTTGTGAAGTTGCTGCAACCGAAGAGAACGATACAGTCAAAGCAACAATTAATGCAGATAAGCGAACTACCATATAATCACTCCTTGTGAATTAATTATCTTTCTAATTATTAACGTATTGTACTTAACAATAAATTAATGACCTGTTTTTTTATACAGTTAAAAGCTGACGCTATCAAGCCTTTATTTACAAGTTATTAACTCCATTTATATAACGTTAATGTCCGATCCTTTTTCATTGCTTCCGGGTGGCGTTCTGCCGCCAGCTAATAACCTCATCGAGCCGCCCCTTACAGATCCGCAACTCACGCTTAAGAGCTAGGGCATACAACCCACTATCGCCCCAAGTGGTACCAACGAATTCAGGTAGCGTACTTGTGCCTCGCAAGACAGGCTGATGTGCTTTCATTACGCAAGGATCAATTCAGAGAATCAGGTATATACATCAGGCAGGGTAAGACAGGGGCAAAACAAATCAAGGAATGGTCGGAGCGATTACGTGACGCTATCGCGCTGGCTGAGTCCCTGTCCTTACAGCCGGGTATCAGCAGTATCTACATCATTCGCCAACGAACGGGACTGCGGTATACACGCGACGGTTTTAATAGTCGATGGCGCAAAGCCAAAGAAGCAGCAAAAGAAGCGTACCCTGAGCTGGATTTTAATTTCACCTTCCATGACCTGAAAGCTAAAGGGGTTTCTGATCTTGAGGGTTCACTCAGTGAAAAACAGGCGATATCAGGACACAAGAATGCAGCTCAAACAGCACGATATGATCGTAAAATTGCGATAGTGCCAGCGGTAGGAGACCAGTAAAGCAGAAATAATATTATGAAGGGATATTATGAAAGGTGATTTCAGGCACAAAAAAACCGCCTCTCGGCGGTTAACGACATACTCATACTACTTTGTTTTACTTAGAATATTTTCCATGGTGCCCGGGGCGGGACTTGAACCCGCACAGCCATAAGCCGAGGGATTTTAAAAACTCTCACGGCATTATGGAAATCAATCACTTACGTAAAATCAGTAAGTTACCAAACACGATGGCGGGTTAGTTTGGGTTGTTGTGGTGGTGGTGGTCAGGCACATTGGACCTTTAATATTGCTACGATAAAAGCTCCTCAACACTGTTAACCTCAATATCTACATTCTTTCTGAGGTACTTCCGTACAGGTGAAGATTTAGATTTTAAAATCTTTAATCTAGCTGCACCTTTTGCTGTTTTTTTTGTAGGATCGTAAAAATCTATATCTTCTGTCAACAGAATCGTAGGAGTACCCATTTCTTGAACTGATTTAGCTGTTCTTACATACCACTTATCACCCCCGACTGGAAAACCAATCTTACTTAGAGATTTTATTATATCATTATGATTATTAACGGTTATTTCATTTATAAGTAATGATTCAATTTGATCTGAATACCAAGCATTAAACCACTCGGAATCCACAACATTCCGCCACTCATTTTCAATATGTACAGTATCATCAACATAGATCTTGAACTTATCATTACGAAAGACTTCGAGAACTGATGCAGTAATTTCTAGTTGCGCCACTTCCATACCCAAGACTTCTTCTTGGTAAAAACCTTTAAAAACATTAGCATCAATAACTATATCCATTAGTTACACCTTTTAATTTTTTTCAATAGTATTTATTTTGCTGTGACGAGCTCTAGCTAAAGCCTTTGCTTCTTCTAATCTTTGCGGGAAAAAACCTTCAGGCCATTCATCCTTAAATACGCCTAAATCATCTAATGTTAGTTTTTTTAATACTTTTTTTCCATCCATAACATGAGAGTAATAAAAAACAATATCCTCTTTAGGAATATTTCCAAGTGCTACATGCTGTTGCAATCTCAATATAAGATGCTCACTGTGAGTCTCAACTATAGTTATTTTTTCCTCTCGATACATATCAAGTATGAATTCTGCCAATTCAGCTTGAGCTCTAGGATGCAAATGAATTTCTGGTTCTTCAACAATTAGCGCTTGTCCTTTGCTTAAATTATAACCCGCAGTTAAAACTGGAATTATTTGGCTATTACCATATCCTACATCGGCATAGTTTTCGTATTCTTTCGTTTCTGGATGCTGGATCTTTATTTCATAATGCCTATCAGATAGATGTACAATTTTTAAATCAGAGGCTATACCCGCAGATTTCAGCCATTTAGCAACTTTAGGAATTATACCTTTACTTTTTTTACCTTTAATAATTTCATCCATAGCTAATATGTTCGCTGCATTATTTCCTGCAATACCTACTTTAGAGTGTCTTTCTCCAGAATATAAGAAACTTCTTTGTGGAGGAATTCTCATTGCTCCAAGATATTCCAATCCTGTCAAAGATCTATGAACACCATCCGTGATACTACCCAAACATCTTGTGATTTGACGCATTCCCGATGTAACAAATTCAGACAAAGCAGTATTGGCGTTTATTTCGAAATTAAATAGCATGTTTCTTGGCAAAAAATTATATACTCTCAAATGTTTTGATATACTTGATCGAAACTCACTAGGTATTATCGTATCATCTAACTCTGTAACGATATAATTCTCACTCTCATCAGATCTTTTCAAGGAAATTATATTTTTATTATCCCCACATATATTAATGCTTTTTAAAACAATCTCTCTCAAACCACTTCTATATTTATATTTTAATTTTAATGTGAACTCTTCATTTTGATCTAGGCCTGCATCCTTAAAACGAGAGGAAAGATACCCCTGCGGGGAGACTGATTTTGTAGAGATACTAATCTCCATTTCTTTTCTAATATTATTTCCATAAATAACATCTTTATAAGTACCAAAATCCCCCATGTATCCATTAAGTAATAATGGAATTGAATTATCGTAACTTTGTAATGTTTGTGCAAGCAATCGAGGTAGTGCTAATGTAGAGGATTTACCTGAGTTATTAGGGCCAAGAAATAAGGTAATTGGTCTAATTTCAACATCTAGACTTTCAAATGCTTTAAAGTTTTTTGCGCTAATTTTACTAATCAATTTAATACTCCTTAAATTATAGAAAATAGTCTGTCATAAGGATTCAAACTCACTGCTGCTTCTAAATGATCCGGTGCAAAGTGGCTATAACGCATGGTCATTTGAATAGTGGAGTGCCCGAGGATTTGTTGCAGTACTAATATATTGCCGCCGTTCATCATAAAATGACTGGAGAAAGTATGGCGTAGAACGTGGGTTAACTGGCCGGTAGGTAATACCAGTTTAGCCCGGTCAATGGCTTGGCCGAATGCGTCATAGGCATTGGCGAATAAGCGCCCTTTCATCTTTGGAATTAGTTTATGCAGTTCTGCAGAAATAGGGACTGTACGGTTCTTTTTACTCTTGGTGTTGATATAGGTAATTTTATTTGGCATCACCTGAGCTTGTCTTAGTTGCTCCGCTTCACTCCAACGCGCGCCGGTGGCCAGACAGATACGAACGATAATACCGAGATCTTTATTACTGGAGTTGTCACATTCATGCAGCAGACGTTTAATATCATCTTCATAAAGAAAAGTTAACTCGTTTTCACTTTCACGAAATAACCTGATACCATCCAGCGGGTTAGCATGATTCCAATGCCCTAGCCTTTTCAATTCATTAAAGACAGCTCGCAGATAAGCATGTTCGCGGTTAACCGTTGCCTCTTTTGGCGGTTTAACGACTCCGTGTTTTGGCTTACGGCTAAACTCACCGGCTAAACGCTGCTTGCGGTAATTGGCGAACACTTCCCGGTCAAAATCGGCAACAGCAGGATCGCCCAAGTTATCACACAGGATATTGAGTTTATCTAATCTAGCTTTGCCGTCACTCAAAGAGCGCCCGTGGAGTTCATACCACTGACCGACCAATGTTTTTAACCTCTGCGCGGCAGTCTCTGCCGGTGTGTAGTCAATATCCAGATCACCACGTTGTGCTAACTGCTCACGTTCAAAACGCAACGCCTCGCCGCGAGTAACAAAGGTTTTCCTAACCCGCTTACTATCACGGCCATCTGAGTAAAAATCACAGACCCACTTCCCATTGGGTAACTTCCGTACTGCCATAAATAAGTCCTCAAGAATAATCCCTTGGGCCTATTTACTGTATATAAAAACAGTAGTCAATGTTTGATATGTAGCGCGACAAACATCTGATTAAAAACTAACGCGTACAGGTTTTCTTTGATTTACTAATAGAGCCATCATTACAGACAAACTTTTCATTTTCACAATGAGATACCCCACCCTTTTTACAGGAACAGGGGTAGTTTCTAGCCATTGATACCGTTGGTAAAGACAGAAGCAAAGCGCCAATAATAGCTGTAGTTAAGAATTTCATCACAACTCCATGTATGTGCGCCAATCAAACAGCAAAACTCTTCCATTGTTCTTCACTAATGATTTTTAAAGGGACACCCTTTTCATCACGATAGTTAATAGCTAACTCTATTTTTCTGCCAAAGCTTTGGAAACGCCAATCACGGGAACTTAAAGTACCAATAATCAAGTAGTCTATTTTGTGAGTTATCGTATCCACAACAACGCCACCGGCAGATTCTATATCTGTCTTGCATTTATTTCGGCTACCACATAGAAACTTACCGGTAAGACAAACTACAGAACCCTGTAAATCAATATTATCCACGTGCTCAATAGGCAATCGTGTTGCCATTCCATCTACAACCCCGTTAGCTATATCACAACCGGTAAAATCAATCAGCGCTTGTTTTAAAGCTTCTCTTTCGTCTGGAGTTATAACGCCATCGGCTAAAATATCCTTGACTAGCTTATACAACTCTTTACCGGGATAATTATTTTTCAACATACCATTCTGGGAAAGCCACCAGTCAAGATAACGGACTTCGCTTTCTACCAATTGGTGATTTGCCAGCATGCCTTTGCATAATCCCTCAAGCAAATGCTGGTCTGATTCAGATGAGTAAAGATCGATATCTGGCGTGTCTAGTAAGTTCTGTTGGATGTCAATCAGGTCAATTTTAAACTGAGCTAACTCTTCTTTTTCAATAACACCATCGTCTAAAATGGTAGCTATTTTTGTTCGAATCGCATCGACACAATAATTTTCACAAATAATTTCAGATTCTAATAACCATGTATCTAAAAAGACCAGTTCTCGGGTATCAACTTCACCATCGCAGGTAATACCTTCGATCATATTGATTAGATTGGTTAACAGTTTTTCTCTATTGCGTGAGTAGTTAAAAACACTGAGTTTCTTATCCATAAAGACTCCGTGAAGCTACAAAAGTTATTTAAAATTAGATATCAATAGCCCGTAATTTCACCGACAACTTTCGCCAGTATATTAACCTCACTAACCGGCCAATTGACATCATTGATTCGCCATACATCACCCGGTAAACGAGCAATATTGCTAATCGAGGTCACACCTGCTTTTTCAATCAACCAAAGACCGTCAGCAACATTTTTAAATTGGCGTTCGACCAGAAAATAGCGTTTCTCATTAGGGAACGAAATTAATTCAGGTTCAATAATCTGAACAGGCAATAATTCTGAATCAAGCAATACCGGGGATGCATCTATCAGCAAGCCATCTTCAAGGCTTTTATGAGCAATAGATTTTGCGGTTTCATGTGCGGCAGGTTTAACCGGTTCTTGAGGTTCCCCCTCACCAGTTGCAAGCCAATGTAATGAAACACCAGTTTCTAAAGCACAGAGCACAATCTCTTTGCCCGGAAAGTAATCACGTTTGATCCAAGTGCTGATTGTTCCCGTTCCTGCACCTAGATAAGCCGCTAATTCTCTTTGTACTTTAAAACCATAGGCTTGCATCATTCTTTCTACAGCTGCAATCCCGCCGCTTAGTTTTTTATCATCCACGCTCGCAAAAACCTCTTTACATACTCACATATGCATAGTTTAATTCGTGAATTGATGGCAAATACCCACCAATACCTATATTAACCACCATCAAACAGGATGCCCTATGAATCAGAACCTTGCAATAACAGTTACATCGCCCTATCTGTCCCTAACTGAGTTCTCAAAATTGAGTGGAATCCCTTATGAAACCTGCCGTGGCATGGTGAAAGATGGTCGTCTACCTATCCGCCAGAAAGTTCGCAAAATGGAAAAGGTTCTCGTAAATATGATCGCTCTCACTAAAGAAGCGGCAAACCAGTAATGTACGATATTCAAATTTGCCAACTAATTGTCGGCATATGTGAGGAAGTAAGCCATGTTTGATTTTTCAGTGTCCAAACATCCGCATTTTGACAACGCCTGCCGTCAGTTTGCTTTAAAGCATAATTTAGTTGAGTTGGCAGCAAACGCAGGGATCTCGGCGCAAGTGTTGCGTAACAAATTGAATCCTGAGCAGCCACACCGCCTAACCGTTGACGAACTACTGTGCATCACCGACCTGACCGAAGACCCAACGTTATTAGACGGCCTGCTGTCACAAATCAATTGCATGCCATCTGTGCCAGTCAATGAAGCCTGCCCCGGTAATATCCCAACTTATGCGCTACATGCTACAGCCGCCGTGGGTTCTATTGCAGCCGCTGCGGTACAAGGCAACCATAAAACAGCATTCAGCAAATCAGCCCTTCTGGATAGTGTCAATACTGCGATTCGCCACCTGTCTCTGATTGGTCTGACAGTGCAATGTCGCATTCAGTCAACCCCTGCGCTTGCTTCAACCGTTGATGTTATTAGCGGATTGAGTGCTGTCGCTGGTTTGAGTTGAGGTGTCTTTATGATTATTTCTATTGCCCCACTGTTAAAACAGCAAAGCCCGGTAAATCTGCGCCATTTCGGCCACGGTATGCTGGAGTTGAAGAACGGCCAGCGCTGGAAGCCGGGAAGTAATCAAAAGGCGCTTTTACAAGAATTGTCCTCTGCAAAGAAGACACCAATATTACGCCGTCTGTTCGGACGTTGATTGGGGGTTATATGCTGCAATTAACGGAAGCTGAAAAATTAAGAATGATGGGTATTGCCCGTATTACTGAATTTAAAGAAAAGTATTTACGCAATAGAAAAAATGTTGCTCAAGAGGCTTTTGATAAGTCACCGGCACATTTGCGTAAAACAATCTGTTTTCATGCTGGGTTAAAAAGCCGCCATGTGAATATGCAGTTTTCAGAATTAACACCAGCAGAAAGAGAATCTGTTGTTGAAACGTTGAATTACTTAATTGAGTTTACCCGTTCGTTGCCGTCATTTGTCAGTAATGATGACTGCGCGCTGAATATTATTAATTAACCCAGCCACAATATATGGCGTTTTACTCGCCGGGTTATTCTATTGTCTATAATAAGGATTAGTGAAATGATCGATAAAGATAAACCAAAGTCGTGTGACATTATTAGAGATATTGGCCGTGCCATTGATATCTTAACTTCATTGTTCGAAAAAAATGTCATGTTTGAAGAAGTGGCAAGTGAAATATTTGATAGCTTGGATAAGGCTGTTGCAGGGGTTTTCTTCCTACCAACGATTTCACAATATGAGCGTCTTTGTGCCAGTGAATCCAAATTGAAAGAGAAAGTGGCGGAGTTGAATAGTCGCATGAAAGAACTAATTATTTGCGACTCTTCATTCGAAGTTAAATGGAAAAAATTAATTTCTACAGTTATGGGTACTGAGATTGCGCTACGCATCTGTGTAGATGAACCGACTGAAGACACAACGGAAAAAGCAATCAAAGCTATAAATAAGCTTAATTCGTTATGCATGCAAAAAGTGAGTACAGGTAAAACATATCTAAGTATGACGCAAGAATCCCTATCGTCACCTAAGACTCATCAATTAAAAATCCTACCTGAGTATTATCAAGCTGTAATTGAGGGAAGAAAAAAAGCTGAGTTGCGGAAAAATGACCGATATTTTTCTATTGGTGATTATTTACTTTTAACCGAGTGGTATGAAGATGGTGAAGTATATACGGGGCGTAAGGTAATCGTTGAGATTACAGATATTACCCAGTGTGATTTTGCCACTCCTAATTTTGTCATGCTTTCATTTGATGGCATCGACTCTATCAATACTTATTCTTTTGATGGAGGCATCCCATTTTGAATAACACTCATCCAGCACAAAATATATGGGTGGGTGTAGACCCCGCCAAGCCGGGCAGTGACCGCTCAGTCACAATGATGTCAGTTGAATCAATGGAGCTAATGCTCAATGAAGCGCGCATGGATGAAAGAAAGAATCAGGCAGCGCTGGTTTCATTTCGTTTGGATGAGATTGCTAATCAAATTCTAAACCGAGAATTGAACGGTGTAGAGGCGGCGGAGCTGCTTAATCAAATCGCTGAGCACATAATCACTCAGTCTTATGACCAGCATTAATAATATGCGTGGCCGTATTACCCCAACAGCGCCGTTACCCTATCCGGGCAGTGGCGCTGCTGTTCCTGCTTACGCCTACCCCGGCAGTAAACCGCGCCAAACCCTTGCACCTGCAAGACCGCTTACCCGTGAACAACTGATTCAGGGGCAAGCTGTTTTAGCCAATATCAATAATCTGCCTCACTTCCTGCGTAGCCAGTTTATTTCTCGCTATGAATACCTGTTAGCCAATAAAGGGCTAAACGACGCTAATAAATGGCTGGTGTTTGTTTTTGACAAGCGTATCTGGCCGCGTATTCAGGTGGTCAATAGTAAAAATGTTATGCGCCTTAGTGCGTCAATGAGCTTTTCCACTGATGCCCCAACCTATGCCAGCTTAGCGGGTATGCATGATAAAGAGCTGCGCCGCTTTGCCCGCAAAATCGGTGATGAACTAATGGTGGCGTACAACCATCATTGTGATGAATGCATTAAGGCTAATCAGGGTGACAGGGCCGTTTTATTGCAGGCTGATACACAGGTACGCATATTCGGCGATCTTGCCAGAATGGCGCGCGCTTTTAATATCACGCCGATGCACTGGCGCAAATACCTGAAAGGCCGGTTAGATATCACCTCTGCTATCGCCAGCCTATCACGTCTGGTTAATCCTGAATGGTGGGAGCGCAAACTCAAAGCACAGCGAACCCGCTGGCGGGAAGCGTTATTGATTGCTGTCGGTAATGTTAGCCGGGATATTTCAGCATCTTCTTATGCCAGTAAGCAGGCTATCCGCGAAGTGTTCGCCCGTCGCCAGTCTAATTTGGAATATCTCAAAAGCTGCCAGTTAGAAAATATTGAAACCGGTGAGCGCATCGACCTGATTGATAAGGTGATGGCGAGTATTTCTAATCCAGAAATTCGCCGCATGGAGCTAATGAACACCATCGCTTTCACGGAAAAATATGCTGCCGGGCAAAAGCACGTCGGTATGTTCCTGACCATCACCACCCCGTCCAAATATCACCCGACTCGCGTTGTTGGGAAAGGTGACAACGAGAAAGTACAGCTTAATCATAAGTGGAATGATGAAGCCTATTCACCCAAAGACGGCCAGCGCTATCTCTGCAAGATTTGGAGCAAGATGCGCACCGCCTTTAAAGACAACGAATTAAGTGTCTACGGAATGCGCGTAGTTGAGCCACACCATGACGGTACGCCGCACTGGCACATGATGCTGTTTTGCCAACGCCGCCAGCGCCAGCAGGTAATCGACATCATGCGCCGCTATGCGTTGAAAGAAGATGGTGACGAGCGCGGTGCCGCTAAATATCGCTTTGAGTGCAAGCACATGAACAAAGGCGGGGCCGCTGGCTACATCGCTAAATACATTGCCAAGAATATCGACGGCTACGCGCTTGAGGGTGAACGTGATCATGAAACCGGTGAGCTGCTGACTGACTCCGCTGCGGCGGTAACAGCGTGGGCGGCAACGTGGCGCATCCCTCAATTTCGCCCGATTGGTCTTCCCTCCATGGGAGTCTATCGCGAGTGTCGCCGTATCCGTTCGATTAGTCTGGCTGAGACTTTCGACGAAACCGTGGAAGCTGTGCGCCATGCTGCTGATGAGGGTGATTTTGCTGCCTACATCATGGCGCAAGGTGGCACCAATTGCGGAAACCAGACCGTCCGGTTAGCCAAGCGCGTCGCCGATGAACTCAACGCCTACGATGAAGAAGTACAGAAAGTCGTCGGTATCTACGCGCCGCATTTGGGCGCTGACCATATTCATGAAACCCGCACAACCCAATGGCGCATCGTTGCTGGTGCCGTTGACGTTGAGCTTTTGACTTTGAAAAGCGCCTCTGGCGCGCCTCGGAGTCCTGTCAATAACTGTGGGTTAGGTGGAAACACCCGAGCGCCAAATGACCCCAATGGGCAGGCTAAAACGCCTGTGATGGCGATGGAATACCCACCGGATGCCGTTATTGACTGGTCGGACACTGCCGCCGTAAAGGCGATTGTGGCCCGCATTAAAGATAAACAGCCAACGATCAGCAAGATACAACGCAGTTATGACCCCACCAAGGGCCGACTTATTGCGCCATCAGCCCGTTTAACCCGTGAAGAACGCCAGCGCATCCCTCAAATCCGTAATGATTTACTGCTGAAAGATATCAGCGCCCAACGCTGGGTACTGGAATCGTTAGCCCGTGGGGCCAAAATGTCTGTTGGTGATGCTGTTATCCATTATCCGGCCTTGTCCGACTGGCCGGAATTCGATGATTAATCTACCTGTGAGGAAAACCATGACTAAAACCGCCGCAACTACCCGCAAACAGGCACAGCGCCAGCGTGATAAATCTGCCGGTATCAATGAAATCCGCGCCCGACTTGAACCAGAAGAATACGCCATGCTGATAGAGGGCATGGCTGCCCGGCGTCTGTTTCGGCCAGCCTATGATTTACCAGAATATATCGCGCTGCTGATTCGGCAAGATAACCAGCGACTAAAAGAGCAACTGGCCGAGATAGGTAAACAACGTTGCGGAAAATGTGGCGATACCTTGCCGGGCGATCCAAATGGATGCTGTTTGCGGGGTGAGGCTGCTTGCTGGCAGACCAAAGGTATCAACAGCCTATTAATTAGTGCAATTAAACCATTGTGACGCGTCACATCAGATTATCTGCAATCAAAATAGCGCGTCACAAGCATCTGATTTCGCTAATTTGCCGTATACGGTATTGACCTTAATATTCTTTTACTTAATACTGTATATAAATACAGTATTATAAGGAACCTGCATGGAACACGTTGATAAGATAGAATTAACGCTAACAAGAATTAAATTTATTGCTGAAGTTTCGCAAGTTGCACAATGCAGTAATAGTGAGTTTCTTGTCGCCATGTCGTTGATATCAGACCTGACCAGCCAGATAGTGACGAGCCAAAATTATGATGAGATTTTCTATAACGCAGGCGGCAAAAAGTCGCACTGATAAATTCCCCATAAAACGATGCATGTGTGGCCCCTTCATAGTGATTTGGGTCATGCATGCATATAGTGCATGATTCCGAATGTCGATCCCCTCCCCTATTTCCTCTGTTAGCGCCTGTACCGGCGCGGTTCTCTATACCTCATGCAAGTGCATGAAAAGCGACCTGCAAAGCGCGCAGGCGTGGCGGGGATAGCATTGCGCGCAAAGGGTTTTGATACCCTTATTTATAGATCTTGGGCGGGCCGTGGTGCTGCGTTCGGTTGGGTTGGGAATCAATGCGCGTTCATCGGGTGCGAGGGCGTGGCGGGCGTCTGGTGGCGTATGGAGCGAGGTGTTGGAATTGCTACTTTTCAGGCAACTAAGACTTGTGGATATTACACCTCTTTTCAGCAGCACCCCGGTAATATATTAACCTTTAGATATATCACATTTAACCCAAGGGTCAGTGACTAGCACAGAGTTACGTCGTAGCGTAGTATGTTTCTAAATGGAACCGCTTTAATTTCATAAGGAAAAGTGAATATGTTGGCAAAAGGATATGGGTATTATGTTGTGGTGGGCGACAAGACGACCTGTGGAGGAACGGTTGTTGAGGGTTTCCCTGACAATACACTCTTTGGGCAATCCCAGTCCTGTGAAACTCATCGAGTGACCTGTGGTCAGCATCCTGGCGAATATTTCATTGTCGGCGGTACGGGCGATAAGATACATGGTAGGCAGATGGCGGGTTCATTACACAGTCAAAGCAGTTGCCCGTGCCGTGCGCGTTTTATTCCGTCAATCATGAATCACATCTACGAACTTACTGTCCCTACCGAAGACGAGCCGCAGCAGTTTGCGCAATCGGCGAAAAAACAAAATCGAGATGGTGTAGATGCCGGATTCTGCGTTGTACCACATAAAACTTCCGTCAGTGAGTTTGAGACCCAGTTATTTATATCGCCGTCGGAGGGTACCCAAGAACTCTATCGTTCACTGAATGGGGCCGGACAAATAAAGGCTGGGTCTATTTTGTTGGTTGTTGACCCTAATAAGCAAGACGCTCACCAAATTGAATCATTGAAGAAAGCTAAAGTTCGTGTTGATGCTGCCTTATCCACTATTACCGATGATGAAGCTAACTTTATGCACAAGCATTATGCAACAATAGCCAATCTTTCCAGCATTGCAGATAAAGGTATTGGTCTGGCTGCTGACTCAGCAGGCAAATATTTTGAACAAATTGAAAAAATTCTAAATAAGATTCACACCACCTATAAAAACCAATATATAACGAGAGGGACATTGATTGGTGAGCAATTCTTCGTAGAAAGAAGGCTATTATTCAAAGAACTTGATACGCTTATGAAAAATGGCTTTTTAGGTAAAACAATGAAGCTTGGTGAATATACAAAAATTAAGAATGCACTAGGTCTATCATCCTCCGCTATCATGCATAAATGGAATAAGAATGGAGTCGGTGATATTGAGGGCTATGCAACACATATCGAACGGTCGGCAAAACTGATTAAAGCGATGCGTTATACCGGATATGCAGCTATTGGGTTCAGTGCAATGCATTCTATCAATGAAGTTAATGAAGCTTGTTCTGTTGGGCGAGAAAATGAATGCACAAGGAAAAAGTACACTGAAACAGGCAGCTTTATCGGTGGGACTAGCGGAGGAATAGCGGGAGGGTTTGCCGGTGGTGCTGTTTGTGCAGTGGTAGGAGTACCTACTATGGGAACCGGGGCGTTAGTTTGTGCTATTGTTCTTGCAGGTGTTGGTGGATATATAGGTAGTGAGTTAGGTGGAAGTGGCGGAGAAAAAGTAGGCGATATTATTTACTCAGTGGTTGAGGAATAATTACGATGGGGATTTATGAATTCATCTTTGTTCTGTGCGGAGTTTTTTCTGTCCTTTCGATATTTACCTTCATAATATATACATTTTTAACAAACAGAAAATATGATGAGCTATGTGATTTATTTAGAGAAAAATTTAAATTCTTACCTGATGAGATTGTTTTATATCGTTCATCTGGCTTTTTCCTCACAATACTCCGTGACACATACTTTATTAATATTTTATTTTTCAAAAAAAATGGTTGGCACAGCAGAAATATAAAAGAAGATCATTATGACTTCATCAGAAGTTGTCCAAAACAATACACTCAGTGGTTAACAATAAAATACCTTATCTTGTTAACCTCTTTCAGTCTATTTTTGGCTTGGGCGGTGAGCTATCAATTATTACCAAGTTAGCGGCAATAGCAATGGTAGATAAGGCTGCAAAAATAAGATGTATCCAAGCAGCCAGTTGTTTTATTTAGTTTGAGTTTCCTATCAATCCTCGCTTATCAGTTCATAAGGCTTAAACCGGATCACCTCTTCCCCTATCCAGTCATTCACCTCTTTCAATCGTTCTTGCAACGGCGTTAACTCGTTACGGACAAATACTTGTGAGGCTTTCGCCACGTCACCGAATCCGCCGGTATTGTTGGGAATAATCCCCATCATCTGCGGTGGCACCCGGTGCACACTGAGCAGGTCGTCGCGGGTGGCGTTCTTGATATTAAAAAAGTCATCTTTGGTGGCGACTTCGCTCAACGGTAAAATCTGGATGCCGTCTTTTTTGCCATTAGGCGCGTACATAAACAGGTTGCGGAAATTGCCTAGCCCTTTGGTGTCGCGCATCGCTTTACGCATTGCCTCAATATCGCTGCTACTTTGCGCTGCATCAGTCATATACAGGATGTATCCCGCGTGAGCGCCGTTCTGATAATACTTGCGGCGAAACAGCGTGGCGGCTTCATTGAGCCATGCCGAATTTAAACCGCTGAGGTATTCCGGTAAACCGTAAAGCTCCTGATTGATATCAGGTTCTATCAGATGGAAAACGCTCCCGGCGGCGAACAGATGTTCATCTTTCCAGTTCTGGACAAACCAATAGCAATCTTTTTCTAATCCACGGCGGGTGTACTTTGCCGGGCTGGGGTCGAGGCGCAGTGGTGCGCCCAGTTGGTTACGGCGCACCTCTAAAAACGCATTGCCGAACACCAGATAATCCAGTGCATAGCGACTAAATGCCTGCTGACTGAGCATTGTATGAGGGGTAAATGTGCTTGCCAGTATGTTGCGCTTCACATACAGCGGTGAGCTGTGATGCACCGCCGCCCGGAAGCTACGCGCCAGCCCGTCAAAGCTGATAGGTGGGTCATACCATTTACCGTTACTGGTGCATTCGATGTAATCCAGTATTTCCCGCTTGTCGAGCACGGCGGAAGGTTCGCCAAAGGTGAACGCCTCCACCGGCTGCTGTTGGCTGGCGGTGTGATTGGTGACAGGTCGGCTTAATGCCTTGCGGCCCTTGCGTTTACTCATTTCACTTCCCCTGCATTGTTTGCCGCTTGTGACCAGTTGCACAAATATAAGAGCTTGAAATCATCCGGCGATGCATACTTTTCAAGCCAATCTTTACCCAAATGTCTTTCCAACAATGTGCAACCTTGCTGAATGGCATCATCAGCCGTAACCGATTGACGGAATACACCATCAGCACAAAAAACGCCGTTATCCGTGTGTATCACCGGTGCGGCTTTTCGTGGGCGGCGCAGTGAGCCATTCCAAATCTTGAACGCGGTATGTGAGCGGGAGGGTGTGGTATAGAGTGTTAAACGATGATTTTTGTGCATTGCCATCCCCTTAGCCATTTGCAGTATTGAACGCGGGTTTTTAGCCCATGCATATTCACCCAGGTACACATTCCCGGCATGAGCGGCTGCGTGACTGTTCTCACCGTGAAAGGCGATAAGTGCGCCATTACCTAACAGCATATTATTCAGCGAGCATGGGTTCACGTTTACCCCGACTACCCGGCAAAACTCGGCAATCGTGGCGCGGGTCGTTAGAGCGCTATATCTTGAGACGGTTAAAAAATGCTGGTTGCGGCCTGTGGTGAGGGCATCCAGTAACGCTTCAAAAGCAAAAAGCCAGTCGGCCCCAATCTGGCGCGATTTAGTGAGGCTGCGGGATGTGCCAGTCTGCCCCACCCGATACCACACTTTTTGATAGTCAAAGGCCGAGTTTTCGAAATGTTCGCGCAGGCCGTCAACTTGACCAGCAGTAAAAGTCATTGATTTCATCCGTAAAACTCCAAGAAGTTAGGGCTGTGACCGCCATATGTCGCGGTAAGGGGTTCATTTAACAGGGCGTGCATAATCGCCCACGCCACATCGGCGTGGCTGGCTTCTTCGCTGCGGCTGGCAACATAAGTCGAACTCTTGCCGCTGGCGGTCATCGTCTTGCGAATGGCCATAAATGACTGGGTGATGTCGGTGTGGCCGGTGTCATATTCCAGACGGCCGTTATTGATGGTGTGCTTGGCTTTTAGCACCATGGCGGTTTTGATTTCAGGGGTGTATTTGATTTCCCTTGCGGCCGGGAAGAACTGGCGCACCAACTGGAAAACGCCTTGCCCGACGGTAGTCGCATCGATACCGATATATTCAACACAATATTTATGCGTCAACTCTTCGATATGCTTGGCCTGTGCTTCAAAATCCATCCCTTTCCACTGGTGGCGCTCCAACACGCGGAACTTACCGCCCGGCACCATTGGTGGCGCAATCACCGCACACCCGGCACTGTCGCCACCGTTGGCCTCGGACGGGTCATAACCAATCCACACCGGGCGATAACCAAACGGCCGCAACGAATAGGGGTTGTAGTCTTCCCACTCTTCCAGACTGTCCACCATGCAAGCTTGCAACTCCTTGAACGGGAAGACTGACGCTTGATCGTCCACAAACTCGCACATCAACAGGTTTTGATATTCTGACGGGCCGTATTCCAGTGAGAGCTGGTTAAGGTCAAACAGGTTACAACCGCCCGCCAGCGCATCTTCAACCGTCACAATCTGCCGCCACTGACCATCAGCACACAGCGCGCCACGGGCTAAATGGCTGTGGCTTAAATCCAGTTGGATATGGTCGGATTTATTGCGGCGGCCTTTATTGAACAACTCACCAGACCAGAACGGGTAGGCGCTGTGGGCCAGACTCGACGGTGTGGAGAAATAGGTGGTACGCCATTTTTTGTGTAATGACATGCCGCTGGCGACTTTGCGCAGCTCCTGAAATTTGGGGATCCAAAAATACTCATCAAGATAGAGATTGCCGGTGTAGCTCTGCGCGGTGCGCACGTTAGTGCCGAGGAAGAACAAGCGCGCCCCGTTCGGCAGTACTATCGGGTCGCCTTTCAGGTCAACGTCAACCATGCGGGCAAAGTCGATAATGTAGCTTTTGAAAACGTGCGCCTGTGCCTTACTGGCGGACAGGAATATCTGGTTACGTCCGGTGGTGATGGCATCCAGCAGCGCTTCGCGGGCAAAGAAGAAGGTTGCCCCAATCTGGCGCGATTTCAGGATATTGCGGATACGGTGAGTAAGTCCGGCTTCAAACCAGTTGCGCTGATAATCAAAGATATTTTCGTGAAAAATAGACTCCAGCTTTTCAATAGCAGATTCACCGAACAGATTTTTATCCGGGGTCTTGCGCTCCCCTTTGTTGCGGTTCGCTACGTTCGGATTTAAATCAGCTTCGCTGCCGGTCTGGCTGTAGCGGTTAACCCGCGCCAGCCGTTCAATCTGGCGGCCTAACAGGTCAATCTCTTTAAAGTCCCGCCCCTCCTTTGCGTCTTTCATGATGAGCTGAATCAACCGCGCTTCCATGCTGGTTTCCACGCGGGAAATGGGCGCAATAGCGTCCCACCCGTCGCGCTTCTTCCAGCTCTGCACAGTCGGCGATTTCAGGGCCAGCGTGTCCGCAATCTGGCGCACAGAAAAGCCCTGCCAGTAAAGCAAGGCCGCCTGTCGCCGTGGGTCGCTGATGATGGTGCTCGGTGTCGTATTCATGCCATTAGGCTACGCGACCAGCCCGACCCTCTGCGCGTCCTCGCTGTTGTGCCAGCCCCGTCACAACTGGCTTTCGTTGTTGCTGCCGCCATACATCAGGAAACTAAGCCCCGAACCGAACAACCATAATCACACTGAATGGAGCCGCTCATGGCTAAGAAAGTTTCTCAGTATTTTCGTATCGGCGTTGAAGGTGATACCTGCGACGGGCGAATCATTTCCGCAGACGATATCAACCAGATGGCCGAGTCATTTGACCCGCGCGTCTACGGTTGCCGCATCAATTTGGAACATTTGAAAAGTTACTCTCCAGACAGCACTTTCCGCCGTTATGGCGATGTCTCAGCACTCAAAGCGGAAACCATTGAAGACGATTCCATCCTGAACGGTAAGCGTGCGTTGTTCGCCCAAATCAGCCCAACCGATGATTTGGTACAGATGAACAAAGCCCTACAGAAAATTTATACCTCCATGGAAATTAGCCCGAACTTTGCCAATACCGGTAAAGCCTATCTGGTCGGGCTGGCCGTGACCGATGACCCCGCCAGCCTCGGCACTGAAATGCTGGAGTTCAGCGCCAAAGCCAAACACAACCCATTAGCCGCCCGTAAATCTAACCCGGAAAACTTGTTCTCGGCAGCGGTTGAAGTGCAACTGGAATTTGAAGACGTGGCCGAGCCGGGTGTCACCTTACTCAGCATGGTGAAGTCAGTATTCAGTCGTAAACAGGCAACCGATGACGCCCGTTTTAATGATGTGCATGAGGCGGTGAATGCCGTGGCAGTGCATGTGCAGGAACAGGGGGAAACCATTGAAGCCCGCTTTACCGCCATTGAGAAACAACTCACTGACAACGTGGTGGAGCTGAAACAGAGCATCGAAAAGGGAAAGCAAGGGGTTACGTCCCTCGAAAACAAACTGTCTATCACTGAAAACTTTAGCCAGACCAAGCGCCCGGAATCCACCGGCGGCAACAATCAAAACGATGTATTGACCGACTGCTAATCGGGGTCACTGGCCCCCCGTGGTGCGGCCCACTGGTTATTTCATTAACACGTTATTTAACTGAATCAGGATTATTATGCGCCCAGCAACCCGTTTTAAATTTAATGCCTATCTGACCCGTCAAGCCGAGCTGAACGGGGTAGAAACCGGCGACCTGAATAAAAAATTCAGCGTTGAACCCTCCGTCACGCAAACCATCATGACCCGCGTTCAAGAGTCCTCAGAGTTTCTGAGCCGCATCAATATTGTGCCCGTCGCCGAGCTGACCGCTGAAAAAGTGGGCCTGAGTGTTACCGGGTCAATTGCCAGCAATACTGACACTGACGGCGGCGACGAGCGCGAAACCGCCGAGTTTGCGGGTCTGGACAGTGAGAAGTATTTCTGTGAGCAAGTGAACTACGATTTCCACATTCGCTATAACACCCTCGACCTGTGGGCGCGTTATCAGGACTTCCAGACTCGCTTGCGCGACGCGATTATCAAGCGGCAGGCACTTGACCGCATCATGGCGGGCTTCAATGGCACCCACCGCGCCAAGACCTCCAATCGTGCACTCAACCCGATGTTGCAGGATATCGCGCCGGGCTGGTTGCAAAAATACCGCACCAATGCGCCAACCCGCGTGATGAGTAACATCATCGGCGAAGATGGCGCGGTAGTGTCGGAAAAAATTCGTGTCGGCCATGGCGGTGATTACGTCAATCTGGACGCGCTGGTGATGGATGCCACGAATAACATGATTGCGGAATGGCATCAGGAAGACCCTGAACTGGTGGTTATCACTGGCCGTCAGTTGATGCAGGATAAGTATTTCCCCATCGTCAATAAAGAGCAGGAAAACAGCGAAACCCTCGCCGCTGACCTGATTATCAGCCAGAAGCGTATCGGCAATTTACCGGCTATCCGTGTGCCGTTCTTCCCGGCTAACGCATTCATGATCACCCGCCTCGATAACCTGTCCATTTACTGGTTGGAAGACTCGCACCGCCGCCATATCGATGAGAACGCCAAGCGTGACCGCATCGAAAACTACGAATCCATTAAACAGGATTATGTGGTGGAGGATTACGCCTGCGGTTGTCTGGTGGAAAACATCGAGATTTTACCGGCAAAAAGTGGCGGTGAAACCGTAATGGGTGCAAGCGCGCTGATGGTATCTGATGCCCCGAACTATGACGGCCTTGCCGCTGCGATTATGGCTGCGGTGAACGTTGCGGCCAACCCGAATGAAACCCAACCGGAAGCCACCACCGATGCGCAGGCCGCGACGGAAAGCACTCCCGAAACACCGGCAACCAAAGGGAGCAAATAAGCCATGACCAGTCCTGCGCGCCGCCACTTTATCCAACAGTCGGCTATTGCCGCCTCACAGCTACGGGATAACCCGTTGCGCCATGCCACCGGCTACGAGCTGATGTTGCTTAAGCTCAATGAAGATAAGCGCAAGCTGAAACAGGTGCGTTCAAATGAACGTAAAGCCGAGCTGAAGCGGCAATTATTGCCGGACTACCTGCCGTGGGTGTCGGGTGTGTTAAGTGAGGGGAAAGGCGCGCAGGACGCCATTGTAATGACCATCATGATTTGGCGTCTGGATGCCGGGGATATCCCCGGTGCACTGGATATCGCCCGTTATGCCCTGCGTTATCAGTTAGTGCCAACAGACCGCTTTACCCGTTCTACCGCTTACCTGATTGCCGAAGAAGTGGCCGAGTCTGCCGGGCGCGCCTATGCCACCGGTAAGCCGGTTGATGTTGACCATCTGCTGCAAACCATTGAGCTGATGGAAGACGAAGACATGCCCGACCAGGTGCGGGCCAAACTGCACAAAATGACCGGTTATGTGCTGCGTGACAGTGACCGGGGCGAACTGGCCCTGAGACACCTTCACCGCGCACTCCAACTGCATACCGGTTGTGGCGTCAAGAAAGACATTGAGCGACTGGCCGTGAAGTTAAAGAACGCCGCCAGTCGCTAAATCGAACGCTCCCCGAGCCGGGCGGCACGATGGCCGCAACAGGGTTTACCTTGTTAACGCCGTCGTCCACCGCCCACCCATTCTGATATTGAGGTTGCCATGACCACTGTTGTTATCCCCGCGCCACGGCCTGACAAAACGGCCGAACCGGTGATTGAAAATACCTTTTTCTGGCCTGCGGTTGACCCGATAAAACTGCGCGAGCTGTTGCGCCTTGAGGGAACCGTCACCGCCGAGCGCCTGCGCTTTACCATCAAAGGCGCTATTTCAGAGGTTAACGCCGAACTGTACGAGTACCGCCGTGACCAGATGGCGGCAGGCTTTAAAACACTGGCCGAGGTAGAGGCCGAGCAACTGGACGGCGAGAGCATCCAGTTGGCCGAGTACCGGCGGGCGGTTTGTGCCATTACAGCCGCACTGTTGGCCGAGCGTTATCGCGGCTATGACGCCAGCGCGCGCGGTGATAAACGTGCGGAGGCCATTGAAAGTACGGTTGATGAGTTGTGGCGTGATGCGCGGATTAGCATTCGCAACATTGCCGGTAAGCCTCACAACATTATTGGCCTTATCTGATGCAGGTCAACGCGTTGCAAGGCGACACGCTCGACGCATTGTGCTGGCGCTATTACGGGCGCACGCAAGATGTGCTGGAGCAAGTCTATGACGCGAATCCGGGGCTGTCGGAACTGGGGGCCATTCTGCCGCATGGTTATCCGGTGGAGTTGCCCGACATGGCCCCGGCGGCCCAACGTGAAACCGTTCAATTATGGGATTGAAAATGGAGAAATTTAGCTCTGCGGTAGCCTATGTCTTGGCGCTGGTGCTGGCGTTTATTGGCGCACTGAGTCCGCAAGATATCGCGTTTTATGTGGCGGCGGTGGCCGCTGCGGCGACCTGTTTTATCAACTGGTACTACCGGCGCAAGAGCTATTTCTTGCTAAAAGAGTTGGCTATCAGGCGGGAGGTGTTCGATGAACTCAATCGTTAAGCGCTGTCTGGTCGGGGCTATTCTGGCGCTGGCCGCCACCTTGCCAAATTACCAGACGCTCAACACATCGCCCGCCGGGCTAAAACTGATCGCCGATTATGAGGGCTGCCAGCTCAACGCCTACCCGTGTAGCGCCAACGTCTGGACAAATGGCATCGGTCACACGGCCGGGGTTAAGCCGGGCAGCGTTATCAGTGAGCGACAGGTGGCGGTCAATCTGGTCGCTGACGTGCAGCGGGTCGAACGGGCCATGGCGGTGTGTATGCCGGTTGCCATGCCGCAACCGGTGTATGACGCGGTGGTGTCGTTTGCCTTTAACGTCGGTACGGGGGCGGCCTGTCGCTCGACGCTGGCCTTTTTTGTCAATAAGGGGGACTGGCGCAGCGCCTGCAATCAGTTGCCACGCTGGGTGTACGTCAACGGCATGAAAACCAAAGGGTTAGAGCGTCGCCGCACCACCGAACAAACACACTGCCTGAGCGGGGTCTGAGATGCGCATAGCCATGATGGTGATAGTCGCGTTACTGGTTGCACTGGGGTGGTATGCCAACCGCCTGAACCACGATATCGACGGTGCTAACCGGATTATTGGCACTTTATCCGCTGGGATTGAGAGCCGGGACAGCGCGATCACCCGCCTGCAAGATGAGGCACGACAACAAGCAGACAATGAGCGGGCATTACGGCAATCACTGAGCCATGCCAGCACCTTGTCATTATCTCGTGAACAGAGAATTCAAAGGTTACTCAATGAAAATAAAGTCTTGCGTGATTGGTTCGCTACTGCTTTGCCTGCTGACGTTATCCGGCTGCACCAGCGCCCCGCGTTCGACAACCCCAACGATTATTTACGTTGGCTGTCCGACGGTGAGCAGTTGCCCGCTGCCGGGCAGCAACCCAGTGGTTAACGGTGATTTAAGTGCCGATATCCGTCAGTTAGAAACCGCACTGGTGGCCTGCGGGCTGCAAGTGGAAGCTGTTAAACAGTGTCAGGAACAACACCATGTTAAAACCCAAACTGTTACGCCAAGCCTTAACCGACAGTCTGCAACTGTTCCAGACTAACCCGGAGCGGCTGAAAATGTTTGTTGATGGCGGGCGCATTGTCTCAACACTGGCCCCGTCGTTGTCTTTTGAAAATCAATATACGCTGACGCTGTTTATTGAGGATTTCCCCGATGATGTTGATTATCTCTTTGTGCCGATACTGGCATGGTTGCGGGAACATCAACCGGACATCATGGCAACAGAAGAAAAACGTCGCACCGGCTTTATTCATAAGGTTGATGTGATGAGCGACGTGTTGAGTGATATCCGTATCGACCTGCAACTGACTGAGCGGGCTATTGTGAAAGAGGTAGACGGTGAATTGCATGTTGACCATGCGCTGGAACCGGCGTGGCTGGGTATGCCAACACGACCAACAGCCATCTACTTTAACGGTGAAACGGTCAAATGAATGAACTGAAACCCTTTGATGATGCACTGGCCGGACTGATTGCCAGTCTGACACCCAAAGCCCGCAAAGCACTGGCGGTGACAGTTGCCAAACGCCTGCGGGCCAGCCAGCAACAGCGCATTAAACGCCAGCAAGCGCCCGACGGCACCCCGTATGCCGTCCGTAAATCTCAACCATTGCGTAAGCCAAAAGGCCGCATTAAACGGGAAATGTTCGCCAAGTTACGCACCGCGCGCTATATGAAAGCCAGCAGTAGCCCTGATGCGGCGGTGGTCGAATTTGCCGGGCGGGTACAACGGATGGCGGCAGTGCATCATTTTGGCCTGCGTGACCGCCCGAACGTGCACAGCAAAGATGTGCAGTATGATGAAAGGCCGTTGCTGGGTTTTGAAGAAAAAGATCTCAAAGAGATTGAAACAATCATTTTTCAATCTCTTGTGCTTCATTAACTTAGTCAATCATTTCTTTTCCATCTTTGATATCGCAAAGTATTCTATTTAAGCAAATGAAGTTATAAAAACCAACGCCTAAAAGAACACTTATCAAAAAGAATGACATAGAAACGAAAGTATATATATATGCTGCCACCCTCTCGTCCCTTATAGCATTAATTAACTCATTTCTCTTTTCTGGCGTGGTGGTCACTAAATAATCGCACGCACCAGTATATATACTTTCTTTACTGGTTTTTATAGCTTCACAATATTCCTTTCTAAGATACTCTTTCTTTTTAGTATCATATATTCTTGAAGAGGAAATCATAATTTCATCACCTCTATAGTTATAAGTGGCATAACCATTTTTATGGTATGGCTTATTACAAATCATTGTTATTGACAAAATAAAAAGTGCAGCAATAAATAAAAACATCAGTACTATTTCAAAATTTACTTTCCTTTTATCTCCAAGCGGACCAAAAAAACCAGAAAAAAAGAAACTAAATCGATTGAATTTTCCTTTTTCAATTCCCTTGGTTACTAATATCACATCATCAATATTTTTTAGATGTGCGCCAGTGAGGAATCTATATATTTGCACATTAAATATATCGTTATTATGTTTTTTTAATCTATCATCAGAAAAATCCACCCTCAGTATTTTCAAGAAAAGTCTCAATAAGAATGAAATCCCTCCCATTCTGATAATCGTCAGAATGATGAGGGTGAAGAATAGTATATCTTTAGCCAGATCGGTCGTAATTAATGGGATTTCAAACATAAGTTTCCTTTCCTATTGTTAATAATATTACTTGAATATTCCTTTTCTTTCATAAAGATAACATATCAATATAATTGCCTGTCAGTTTATTGGGCTTGAATGTTGTTGTTTCTTCGATGAACAAACCCGCACAAATTGCCACCTGACTCGTTGGGCGGCATCCTTTTTGTATGAACACTCAAACCCAACTTACTGAAATTCTGCGCCTGCTGCGCAACCTGATCCGTATTGGTACGGTGGCCGAGGTTGATCTCGACCAAGCCCTGTGCCGTGTGGCGACAGGGGACAATACCACCGGCTGGTTAAACTGGCTGACGCTGCGCGCCGGTCAATCGCGATCATGGTGGGCACCGTCTGAGGGGGAGCAGGTGTTGATATTGTCCCTCGGCGGTGAACTGGACACCGCCTTTGTACTGCCGGGCATTTTCTCTGATGACTTCCCGCCGCCGTCGGCCTCGGCGGATGGCCTGTATATCGCCTTTCCTGACGGTGCAACGTTGCACTATGAACCTGAGAGCGGCGAGTTGCAGGCTGATGGCATCAAAACGGCGGTTATCAATGCCAGTGAATCGATAAATGCCACGGCTCCCACTATCACCTGTGCCGCCTCGGTCAAAATCCTGCTGGATACGCCAGAAGTGGAATGCACGAACAATCTGACTACCGGCACTTTAAACGTGAAGAAAGGCGGCACGATGAGCGGCAACATTGACCATTCCGGCGGCAAGTTCTCATCCAATGGCGTGGTAGTTGATAACCATGACCACGGCGGCGTCTTGCGCGGCGGGGATTATACGGAGGGGATTAAATGACCACTGCCACCTATCTCGGCATGAGCCGCAACGCCGGGCAAACCATTACCGACGCTGACCACATCAGCCAGTCTATCGCTGACATTCTTATCACCCCTGTGGGTTCGCGGGTGATGCGCCGTGCTTATGGTTCGCTGCTATCGGAGCTGATTGACCAGCCACAAAATCCGGCCCTGCGCCTGCAAATTATGGCCGCCAGTTACAGTGCCATTTTGCGCTGGGAGCCGAGGGTCAAACTGACTGCCATCACCTTTGAAACCACTTTTGACGGGAAAATGGTGGTTGATATCACCGGCACCCGCACCGATAGCGCGGCCCCCCTCTCTTTAACCATCCCTGTGAGCTAACCCTATGGCAACCATTGACCTGAGCCTGTTACCGCCGCCGTTTGTGGTGGAAGAACTGGACTATGAAACCCTGCTGGCCGAGCGTAAAGCCACGCTGATATCTCTTTACCCGGAAGAACAGCGCGCCGCCGTGGCCCGCACGTTGTCGCTGGAGTCGGAGCCGCTGGTCAAGTTGCTACAGGAAAACGCCTACCGCGAAGTGATATTACGCCAGCGCGTCAATGATGCGGCCCGCGCGGTGATGGTGGCCTATGCCGTCGGCAGCGATTTAGACCAGCTCGGTGCAAATAACAACGTTGAGCGGCTGGTGATTATCCCGGCTGACCCCGCCGCCATTCCGCCGATTGACGCGGTGATGGAATCTGACAGTGATTTCCGGGTGCGTATCCCGCAAGCCTTTGAGGGCTTAAGCGTCGCCGGGCCAACCGGTGCGTATGAATATCACGCCAAAAGCGCTGACGGCCGTGTGGCCGATGCCTCGGCAATCAGTCCGACACCCGCTTGTGTCACGGTCACGGTGTTATCGCGTGAGGGCAACGGCGAAGCCTCAGCCGAACTGCTGTCTGTGGTTGAGGCCGCGCTGAATGATGAGAACACGCGGCCAGTGGCTGACCGGGTGACGGTGCAATCCGCCCGCATTGAAGATTATGAGATTGACGCGGTGCTCTATCTGCATCCGGGGCCGGAAGCTGAGCCGGTACGCATTGCGGCCGAGAAGAAACTGACCGCCTTTGTCACCGCACAGCGCCGCCTTGGTCGTGACATTCGCCTGTCGGCACTCTATGCCGCGCTGCATGTTGAGGGGGTGCAGCGGGCGGTAATTAATGCCCCCCTGGCTGATGTGGTGCTGGATAAAACCCAAGCGGCCTATTGCACCGGCAGTGCCATCACTGTTGGGGGAACTGATGACTGACCGTTTATTGCCTGTTGGTTCGTCGGTGCTGGAAGTGGCCGCCGCGCGCGCCTGTGCCGAACTGGAGAATACCCCGGTACCCATTCGCCAGCTCTGGAACGCCGACACTTGCCCGTTACCCCTGCTGCCCTATCTGGCGTGGGCGTGGTCGGTGGACCGCTGGGATGAGAAATGGCCGGAAGCCACCAAGCGCGCGGTGGTGAAGTCCTCGCAGTACGTGCACAAACACAAAGGCACCATTGGCGCCATTCGCCGGGTAGTTGAGCCGCTCGGCTATCTCATCAAGGTGATTGAGTGGTGGAAGACCAACGAGACACCCGGCACCTTTCGCCTCGATGTAGGTGTATTGGAAACCGGCATTACCGAAGAAATGTATCAAGAGCTTGAGCGGCTGATAGACGACGCCAAGCCATGCAGCCGCCACTTAGTCGGCCTGTCAATCAATCTCGACAGTAGCGGCCCGCTGTATGTCGCCGCTGGTAGTTACAGCGGTGATGAGCTGACCGTATACCCGTATTTACCTGAAACTATAACCGTGACCGGCGAGGGTTACGCCAGTGCCGCAATCCACATTATCGATGACCTGAGAGTGAACCCATGACAGCGAGATTCTTTGCTTTACTGACCAACATTGGCGCGGCCAAGCTGGCGAATGCCACCGCGCTCGGCACCCGCTTAGAGATTACCCAAATGGCCGTCGGGGATGGTGGCGGAACCCTGCCAACCCCTAGCCCGGCACAAACCAAACTGGTGAATGAACAGCGCCGCGCCGGCCTTAACATGCTGACCATTGACCCGATTAACACCAGTCAGATTATTGCTGAACAGGTTATCCCTGAGACTGAGGGCGGGTGGTGGATTCGAGAAATTGGCTTACTGGATAAAGACGGTGATTTGATTGCCATTGCCAACTGTGCCGAAACTTATAAGCCGCAACTGCAAGAGGGCAGCGGCCGCACCCAAACCATTCGGATGATTTTAATTGTCAGTAGCACTGCTGCTGTCACGCTAAAAATCGACCCGTCAGTGGTGCTGGCTACGCGCAAGTACGTGGATGATAAGGTAATTGAGGTTAAGCAGTACGCCGCTGACCTGCTCACCGAGCATGAGAAATCACGCAATCACCCGGATGCCAGCAAGACAGAAAAAGGTTTTGTGAAATTAAGCAGTGCCACAACCAGCGACAGCGAAGTGTTAGCCGCCACGCCGAAAGCGGTAAAAACAGTCGCCGATAATGCAGCTAAGGCATTAGATGACCACCAAAAAGCAGATAACCCGCACTCGCAATATTTGCAGATGCCGCAATTAACCGGCGTTGTTGGCACATCCCGCAATGCAAAAATGAGTGTTACAGCAGCATCAGCAACGGCAACTTTCACAGCCAGTGAATTAATTGTTCAGGAAGGATTGGGGGAACACCAATATAAGTTAGTCAACGTCAATAAAACTATCAATTTAGCGATAGCCGGTGCGGGTGGTATGGATGAGGGTACAGCACCAGTCAGTGGATATGTGGCGTTATATGTCATTTACAACCCATCTACACAAGCGTCTGCATTACTCGCTGTAAATGCGACATTAGTAGTTGCACCTGAAGTTTATGGCGGTACTAACCTGCCAGCAGGTTACACAGCATCAACGCTCATTGCTGTTTGGGGGGTGGCGGCATCATTGCTGAAAATTGGTTTTCTCTCTGGCCGGCATGTCTCGCTTGTGCCCGTAAGCGCTTATGCCGCAACCGTCGGCACAGTACCTGTAACCCCTTTAAACTTATCCGCCACAGTCCCTCTTAATGCTATTTGTGTTGATGTCTCGATGGTAATCGGTCAAACAACATCGGGATCGGGTGTCGGTATGAGTATCTTTTCTTCACAAACAGGGATTGCACAGATTGGCACGACAGCGGCTACAGGTGGAACAACATCATCATCAGGGGTCACCGGAACACTGCCACTTATCGAGTCCCAACGGCTTTATTATTCAATGTCAAACACGACCATTGGATCGTACAGCGTGTCTTACCGTGGATATGAATTTTAATTATAGGGGGTGACTATGCTTGTTCAATTTTCCAACTCAAAGAAAATAGAAATTATTGCTTATCTGGCCGAGCCACAAGATCCAGAAAATTACCCCAATCAGGGTGAAGTAGAAGCCGATGATCCAGTGTGGGCTGTCTTTTATGACAGAGTACATATGTGGATGGATGGATTGCCAGTCCCAATGCTGGCGGACTAAAAATATGGCCGCAATCTTGCGGCCATAAACTGCGCCATGTACTCATGCAGCCTGCATTTTTTATGCCTTTCCGTTGTACCAGCTACCACACATCCCCTATCAATCGCTCCCCGCGCGGTAAGTCGTCACCATACTCTCACCCTTAACCAACGGAGAGTTACCCCATGGGTGATTACCATCACGGCGTCCGCGTTCTCGAAATCAACGAGGGGACGCGCGTCATTTCCACTATTTCCACCGCCATTGTCGGTATGGTCTGCACCAGCGATGATGCTGACGCAACCGCATTCCCCCTCAACACCCCGGTACTGATTACTGATGTGCGCGCCGCTGCCGGTAAAGCGGGTAAAAAAGGCACTCTGGCCGCGTCATTGCTGGCGATTGCTGAACAGTCGCGCCCGGTTACGATTGTGGTGCGGGTGGCTACCGGTAAAGATGAAGCCGAAACCACGTCTAATATTATTGGCGGTGCTGACGAGAACGGCCGCTACACTGGCATGAAAGCGCTGTTAGATGCGCAATCAGTCACCGGTGTGCGCCCGCGCATTCTTGGTGTGCCGGGGCTGGATAATCAGGAGGTGTCTACCGCACTGGCGAGTATCTGCCAGCAGTTGCGCGCCTTTGCCTATATCAGCGCCTACGGTTGCAAGACCCTTTCCGAAGCCATCTTGTACCGTGACAATTTCAGCCAACGCGAGTTGATGTTGATTTGGCCGGACTTCCTGAGCTGGAACACCACCGCCAACAGTACCGATATTGCTTATGCCACCGCCCGCGCCCTTGGCCTGCGTGCCAAGATTGACACCGATACCGGCTGGCATAAAACCCTGTCTAACGTCGGCGTAAATGGCGTGACCGGTATCTCTGCCAGCGTCTACTGGGATTTGCAGACCGTCGGCACTGATGCTGACCTGCTAAACCAAGCCTGCGTAACAACGCTAATCCGCAAAGATGGCTTCAAGTTTTGGGGTTCGCGCACCTGCTCTGACGACCCACTGTTTGCCTTTGAGAACTACACCCGTACCGCGCAGATTTTGGCTGACACCATGGCCGAGGCGCAGTTGTGGGCGATAGACCGCCCGATGCACCCGACGCTGGTCAAAGACATGATTGGCAGCATCAACGCCAAATTCCGCGAAATGAAATCCGCCGGGCTGATTATTGACGGCGCTTGCTGGTATGACGACAGCGCCAACGATAAAGACACTCTGAAAGCGGGCAAGCTGTTTATCGATTACGACTACACCCCAGTGCCACCGCTGGAAGATTTAACCCTGCGCCAGCGTATCACCGATAAATATTTGGTGAACTTTGCCGCCGCCGTCAACAGCTAAGGAAAACTGACTTATGGCACTGCCACGTAAGCTGAAATTGATGAACCTGTTTAACGATGGCCGGGATTACATGGGGATAGTGTCCGCCATCACCCTGCCAAAACTGACTCGCAAGCTGGAGAACTACCGGGGCGGCGGGATGAATGGTGTTGCGCCGATTGATTTGGGGCTGGACGATGACGCTCTTTCCATGGAGTGGTCGATGGGTGGCCTCGACGAGCTGGTGTTGCAGCAATGGGGGACGCCTAAAGTTGACGGGGTTCCGCTGCGCTTTGCGGGAGCTTATCAGCGTGACGATACCGGCGAAGTGACAGCGGTAGAAGTCGAAATCCGTGGTCGCCATAAAGAGATTGATGGCGGTGAATCCAAGCAAGGGGAAGACACCGAAACCAAGGTGTCCACCCAGTGCACCTACTACAAGCTGACCATTGACGGCAAGGTGGTAATGGAAATTGACGTGGTTAACCTGATTGAAATGGTTAATGGCGTAGACCTGCTGGAAGCGCAACGCAAGGCCATTGGCCGCTAACCCCTGACGGCCAGTGTTAACCCGCTGGCCCCTTACTGACTGAATTGGAAAAACCATGAAAAAACTCACTGTTAAAACTGAAACCACCGCCGAGGTTAACGAGAATGTGGTGGTACTGGAAACCCCGTTAAAGCGTGGCGACACCCTGATTACTGAAATCGAAGTTTACCGCCCCAATGCCGGGGCGCTGCGCGGGGTGCGGCTCTCGGATGTCGCTCATTCTGATGTGGATGCGCTGATTGTGGTGTTACCCCGCATCACGACACCGACACTGACCGCCGCAGAATGCAGCCGCTTGGAATTGCCGGATTTAGTGGCGCTGGCAGGCAAGGTGATTGGTTTTTTGTCGCCGAAACAGGGGGCGTAACGCTCGACCCGAAACTGGAAGTTGACGACCTGATGGCGGATATTGCCGCCATTTTTCACTGGCCGCCGTCAGAGCTTTGGGCCTTGAGCCTCACCGAGCTGGTGCGCTGGCGTCATAAAGCCTTACTACGCAGTGGAGCCGTAAATCATGAGTAAGAACTTACAGTTACAGGTATTGCTCAAAGCAGTAGACCAAGCCACCCGCCCGTTTAAAGCCATTCAAACCGCCAGTAAATCCCTCACTGGGGATATTCGCAACACACAAAGCAGCATCAAATCCCTTGATGCGCAGGCGGCGAAGATTGACGGTTTCCGCAAGGCCAGCGCCCAACTGGCCGTCACCGGGCAGGCGCTGAAAAAAGCCAAAGAAGATGCGGCGGCGCTGGCTATCGCCTTTAAAAACACCGAGAAACCCACCGCTCAACAAGCCCGACTGATGGAGGGAGCCAAGCGCGCGGCGTCTGAACTGCAAACCAAATACAACGGGTTACGCCAGTCAGTGCAGCGTCAGCGCGACGCCCTTAACGCTGACGGCATTGCCACCAAAAACCTGAGCAGTGAACAGCGCCGGTTACGCAGTAGCGCCGCCGAGGCGACTGTTGCCCTGAGTCGCCAGCGCCAAGAACTGCAACGCCTGAGCCTGAAACAGGAGCAACTCAATCGTATCAGCAATCGTTACCAGCAAGGCAAAGCCGCCACCAGTACCGTGCGTAATACCAGCGCGGCGAGTCTTGGCGTAGCAACTGCCGGGCTGTACGGTGCAGCGAAACTGGTTGCACCGGGTATGGAGTTTGACAGCCAGATGTCCGGCACACAGGCGATTTTAGGGCTGGATAAAAATGACGCCAAGCTGACCGCCATTCGTCAACAGGCGCGAGATATCGGTGGCTCCACCGCTTTTTCCCCGACTGATGTAGCGCGAACCCAAGACACACTGGCACGTTCTGGCTATGACGCTAACGCCATTCTGGCCGCGACTGAACCGACGGTTAACCTGTCGCTGGCGTCCGGGGTGGATATTGCCGAGGCGGCCGATATTGTCACCAACATGCAATCGGCGTTTAACCTGCCGTTAGACCAGATTAAACGCGTGTCGGACGTGATGGCGAAAGGCTTTACCAGCTCAAACACCAACCTGTTAGAACTGGGTGAGGCCATGAAATATGTGGCCCCTATTGCTGAGGCTGCCGGGGCCAGCATTGAAGACACCACCGCGTTACTCGGTGTACTGGCTGATAACGGTATCAAGGGCAGCATGGCGGGCACCAGTACCAGTGCGGTGTTTAGTCGGTTGCAAGCACCTGTCGGGCAAGCACCGGCCGCACTGAAAGAGCTGGGAATAACGACCCGCGACGACAAAGGCAATATGTTGCCGGTGGCGAAAATCCTCAAAGATATTGACCGCTCGTTTAAAAAGAACACGTTAGGCACCGCGCAGCAAGCCGAGTATCTGAAAGTGATATTCGGTGAAGAGGCAATGAAAGGCGCGGTGAAACTGGTGGCTGCTGCCGGTAACGGCAAGCTGGCAGAGAAACGAAGTAAGCTGATGCAGGCCGGTGGCACCGCGCAATCAATTGCCACGGTCAGAATGGATAACCTTGACGGCGACCTGAAAAACCTGAGTTCGGCATGGGAAGACTTAGAGATTGAGGTGTTTGAGAAGCAAGACTCCGCACTGCGCAAACTGACCCTAACCGCAACCGACTGGCTGATTAATGTGGCTGCATGGGCCAAGAAAAACCCTGAGCTGGTCAGCACCATTACCACCGTTACTGGCGCGGCGTTGGTACTGGTTGCCGGATTGGGGGCGCTGGGGCTGATTGCATGGCCGGTCATGGCCGGGTTTAACCTGTTATTGGCCGGGGCCGGTTTGTTAAGTACTGGCTTTTCACTGATGGCCGGAACCATTGCTGCTGCGCTCACGGCGCTGACATGGCCGATAGTGGCAGTGGTTGCGGCTATTGTGGCCGGTGGCCTGCTTATCCGTAAATACTGGGAGCCTATCAGTGCCTTTATTGCTGGTGTAGCCGATGGCTTTATCGCTGCCATGGGGCCGGTCAGTGCTGCGTTTGAACCGCTTAAACCGGTATTCAACTGGTTTAGTGACAAGGTGAAACAGCTTTCAAACTGGTTCGCAGACCTGATTAAACCGGTTAAAGCCACGCAGGAAACGTTAGACGTAGCCACCAATGCGGGCAAGTTATTCGGCGAGGGGCTGGCGGCAGCGCTCAGTCTGCCCATGGATGCGCTGAACACACTGCGCAGTGGTATTGACTGGGTACTGGAAAAACTCGGCATCATTGATACCAAGTCAGACGGACTGGCCGATAAGGTACCGAAAGATAACCCTTACGCGGGCGGGTACTCGCCAAGTGGCGGTGTGTTGTACGGCGGTTATCAGCCGGTCACCGCCCATACCGGCACCACCATCGTTGATAGCAGTGTCACCACCAATGATATCAAGATGACTATTCCGCCGGGCATGAGCCGACAGGATGCGGAACGAATGATGGTTGATGCCCTTGCCAAGAATGAACGGAACAAACGCGCTCGCCAACGCGGCCAGATGGAGAATGATTAATCATGATGTTATCACTGGGGTTATTTGTCTTTATGCGCCAGACCACGCCTTATCAAAGCATGGGCCGCAATATTGATTATCGTTGGCCGACGAATAGCCGGGTAGGCTTGCGCCCGTCCGCGCAATTTCTTGGCGTAGACAGTGAAAAAATCACGCTATCCGGTGTATTACTGCCTGAACTTACCGGCGGACGTCTTTCATTGCTGGCCCTTGAGGCGATGGCCGACCAAGGCAAAGCATGGCCGTTGGTTGAGGGGAGCGGCATGATTTATGGCATGTTTGTGATTGAGAGCCTGAGCCAGACCGGCGCACTGTTTTTTGAAGATGGTAGCGCCCGGCGCATTGAGTTCACCCTCAATCTGTTGCGGGTTGACGAGTCATTAACGGCCATGTTCGGCGACATGAAACAACAGGCAGACGAGTTGCTGGGTAAAGCGACAGCCATGACCGGTAAAGCACAGGCAGCTATCGGAGGATTATTCTTATGATGACCGGCATGTCTCTACCGGCCGGGGCGGATATGGCCCCAGACTATATGCTGACGATTAACGCGAAAGATATCACGCAGAATATTCGCGCTCGGCTGTTGTCTCTGAGCCTGACCGATAACCGGGGCTTTGAAGCTGACCAGCTTGATGTCGAACTGGATGACGCTGACGGCCAACTCGCCTTGCCGGAACGCGGCGCGGTGTTGTCGGTGTTCTTGGGCTGGAAAGGGTCGGCGCTGATTGGCAAGGGTGATTTTACCGTGGATGAGGTCGAGCACCATGGCGCACCCGATACGCTGACTATTCGTGCCCGCAGTGCCGATTTTCGGGGGTCTCTCAATGCGCGGCGGGAAGTCTCTTATCATGAGACAACGCTGGGTAAAGTCGTGGCGCAAGTGGCGGAGCGCAACAACCTGAAAGCGATGCTGGCCGAGGGGCTGGCGGATATCGCTATCTCTCATATCGACCAGACGCAAGAAACTGACGCCAAGTTTATCACCCGGTTAGCCTCGCTTAACGGCGCAGTGGCCGCCGTCAAAGCCGGGCGGTTGTTGTTTATCAAGCCGGGCAGCGGTGTCACTGCCAGTGGTAAACCCATTCCTAAAATGACGATCACCCGACAAGATGGCGACCAGCACAGCTTTAGTATTGCTGACCGGGGCGCGTATACCGGTGTGAGTGCCAGTTGGTTGCACACCAAAGACCCCAAACCGGCCAAGCCGAAAAAGGTTAAGTTAAAGCGCAAGCCGAAGTTTAAACAGCTCCGCGCACTGGAACACCCCAAAGCCAAGCCGACCCGCACTAAAGCGGCTAAAGAGAAAAAACCGGTAGAGGAAAAACAAGGGGATTATCTGGTGGGGGCTGAGGATAATGTCTTTGTTATCACGACGGTTTACGCCACGCAAAAAGCTGCCATGCGCGCTGCCCAGTCTAAATGGGAGAAGTTACAGCGCGGTGTTGCTGAGTTCTCTATCACTCTTGCCATGGGGCGCGCCGATTTATTTCCTGAAACACCTGTTGCAGTTAGCGGCTTTAAATCGGTGATAGACCAACAGAACTGGATAATCAGCAAGGTATCGCACAGCCTGAGCAACAGCGGCTACACCACCCAATTGTCTCTCGAAGTTTTGTTGTCGGATGTAACATACGAGGCCACCGAACAGTAAAAATTCAACTAATTGATATTTATTTCACAAATGCGAATACTGGTGATAAGATCAGCATAATTACTGAATATGCAGTTTCGGAGGTAAATATGATGCATTGCCCACGCTGTAAATTTGCAGCACACGCGAGATCCAGTCGTTACCTTAGTGATGAAACTAAAGAACGCTATCACCAGTGCACAAATATTAATTGCGGCAAAACCTTTAAGACCCATGAAACAATCGTTGATACGATAATGGAGCCGGGAATAATTAATGCTGTACCGCCCCACCCTAAAGGGAATCAAGGCGTGTTGTGGATGTAATTGAAGAAGCCTGCAAATTGCAGGTTTTTTTATTATTAAAATTTGGCGTAATTAATATCTTATTGGGGATAATTGGCGGTTTATCGTGCTTGCTACTGGATGCAGCCTTGAGGGTGTAAAAAGTGCCGTAGACACAATGTAGTCATTTTGTAGTCACTCTGTTGCCATTTTCAAATTTCAGGCACAAAAAAACCGCCTCTCGGCGGTTAACGACA
Source organism: Yersinia sp. 2541 StPb PI (assembly GCF_052217145.1). Lineage (NCBI taxonomy): Bacteria > Pseudomonadati > Pseudomonadota > Gammaproteobacteria > Enterobacterales > Yersiniaceae > Yersinia > Yersinia sp. 2541 StPb PI. The sequence continues at coordinate 2,673,256 of NZ_JAZGQB010000001.1, forward strand.
TACTCATACTACTTTGTTTTACTTAGAATATTTTCCATGGTGCCCGGGGCGGGACTTGAACCCGCACAGCCATAAGCCGAGGGATTTTAAAACGCCGGTAATATCTCTTTCTTTCATAAAGTTAACTGATTTTTTCGCCAAACTTCGCATTTAATTATATGTAACAGATCAACAATTTAGAAAATCAGATCGAAGAATATGGCGAAGAAAACACAAGGGATTAAAAGTAACTTGTAAATAATATTTTTACTGCGAACCACCGTCATGGGGTGTCGGGGGTCGGAGGTTCAAATCCTCTCATGCCGACCAAATATCCCAAAGAAAACCAATCCGTTAGGGTTGGTTTTTTTGTTTGTGGGATTTGGTGATGGTAAAACAATGGTGAAATAATGGTGAAACCCCGACGATACTTTTAGTTATCATCATCGCGCAACGGGTAATTCAGACCACCGGGTAGTGTAAGCTGGCGATAGCATCTCTCGTTTCATCTGCCATGCTTTCTGTATGCCTTGTCCGGCAAACCACACCTTTCCTTTGCCTGACCTATTAATATCGTCTAGCGCTGCCATAAGCGCTGCACTGTTAACCTTGGGCTGGTTATCATCGAACAATCCCAGTTGAGCTATACCCTGGCTGTAAAAATCACCCAGCATCACCCCACCCTTTTGATAGCGATAGCCCTCTTTCCAGATCGCATCGAGACAGCCTGCTGCGGCGGCAATGATGTCACGCGAGTCCTGAGTGGGGATATGAAGCTTAGTGCTCACTATGTTGCCGTAGTAAGACTCATTGAGTGCGAACGGGCTGGTTTTGATAAAAGCTGATATATGTCGGCAGTATTGATGCTCGCCGCGCAACTTCTCAGCCGCACGGACAGCATATCCGCAGATAGCTTCGCGCATATCCTGATAGCTGGTAATACGCTCCCCAAAGGACCGACTACAAACTATCTGCTGTTTTGTTGGGGCGAACTCTTCAAGCTCCAGGCATTGCTCGCCGTTAAGTTCTCTAACCGTTCGCTCTAACACTACATTGAAGTTTTTACGCACAAATTGAGAGTTTGTATCTGCAAGCTGTAATGCCGTGGTGATGCCCAGTTGATTGAGCTTTTTACCAATGCGACGGCCAATACCCCATATGTCCTGTACCGGCGTTATCGCGAGTAACTTACGCTGCCTGATGGGATCTGATAAATCCAGCACACCACCGGTTTGACTCCACAGCTTAGCCGCATGGTTTGCCAGTTTAGCCAGGGTTTTAGTTTGAGCTATCCCTACTCCAACAGTGAGACCGGTCCACTGCAATACCCGCTGGCGTACATCACGGCCAAACTGATCAAGGCTCATACAATTCTTGACCCCGGACACGTTCAAGAATGCTTCATCGATTGAGTATATTTCTGTAGCCGGTGACATGGCTTCCAGTACCGTCATGACCCGGTTAGACATATCAGCGTAAAGCTCATAGTTACTGCTGAATGTAATCACACAATGTTGCTGGATCAGATTACGCATTTTGAAATAGGGTTCACCCATTTTAATGTCGAGCAATTTGGCCTCGCGGCTACGAGCTATCACACAGCCATCGTTGTTTGAAAGGACGACTATCGGTTTCCCCTGTAAGTCTGGCCGGAATACAGACTCACAACTCGCATAAAACGAGTTTACGTCAGCGAGGGCAAACATTTGCAGCATCGTTAATAACGTATTTCACAACACCAAATGTTTCTAAATCGTCCCCGCCATCACTCAAAACAATGGGTGCATAATCTGGGTTCATGGCTTCAAGCTGAATAACAGGATGTAAGCACAGCTTTTTTACTGTGAACTCCCCTCCGACAGCAGCGATAATAATATCGCCATGTTGGGCTGTGATACTGCGATCGACAACAAGTAATGACCCGTCATAGATACCGGCCCCGGTCATTGAATTACCCGACACTCGCACAAAGTAAGTTGCAGCAGGATGAGCAATGCATAGTTCATTCAAATCCAGTGGCCGTTCGACATAATCCGCCGCGGGACTAGGGAAACCAGCGGGGATAGTCTCGTTAAACAACGGGATGGGAACGATTTCACGAAGCGGAGAGAGTGGGTAAAAAATCATCATTCACATCCATTATTAACTGTATATACATACAGCATAAATTGTAGGGACATTCTTGTGAAGTAAGAAAACGAAAGTTTTTTGCAAGCCTCTGGATCTTCGAAGAAGATAAGAAAACTGACGAAGAGATTTTCAAGGATATGTGGGAAAGTGCTGATGATTGGTTTCAGCCTTAGGCATAGCTGGAAAACCTTGAAGAGTCGTAACTAGTCGCTTAGTATTGCATTATCTAATTTCATAAAATAAATGAAATTTATGCAACAAAATTCTAGCGATTTGAAAAGGCATTCAAAAAAACAATGAAAGAAATCACCCCTCACTTGTCACACCCCAAATACCGACCTGATATTGATGGGTTAAGGGCGATAGCTGTAATACTTGTTTTATTTTTTCATGCTAAAATCTTCGGTGTTAATTCTGGATTTGTTGGCGTTGATGTGTTTTTCGTGATATCAGGATATTTGATAACTTTAGGGATAAAAACTGGATTAGAAAAAGGTAATTTTTCATTCATTGATTTCTTCAAAAGAAGATTGTGGAGATTGCAACCTGTTTTTATTACTTTAATAATTGTAGTGACAATAATAACCACACTGACATACCTTCCTGATGATTATTTAAAATATACCAACAGTCTTAGATACGCATCCTCATTTTTATCAAACGATTATTTTTCCAACTTAAATAACGGATATTTTACAGATAATGTGAACATTATGCCTTTATTGCATACATGGTCATTGTCTGTAGAATGGCAATGGTATTTATTGTTACCTTTTTTAATGTTTATATTTTTTAAATTACTTAACATTAAAAAATGGACATATTGGATATTACCACTTACAGCTCTAATGATAATAGGCATTCACTTTGGCTCTCTTGCAATACAAATAAAAGAAATAGATGAGAGTAAAACCTTGTCTTTTATCTTCAACGATAAAAACTCACTGAAGTATTACTATAGCTTTTCTGGCCGCATTTTTGAGATGCTTATAGGATCATCTTTAGCTGTTATTGGCTCGTTAAAAGTAGACCGAATTCCGCAATGGTTAAACTCCATCATTGGCATTGCTTGTATTGCAATTATTGTCGCTATAGGGATGAGAGGCGGAGTTTTAGATTTTTACCCAAATAAATATGCACTATCTGTATGTTTAAGTTCTGCCATTTTAATATATTTGGGTGGTTCAAAAAATAAAGGATTTGCAACAAAAATATTATCAATAAAACCAATAGTATTCGTTGGGTTGATATCATACTCTCTTTATATTTGGCATTGGCCGGTACTAGCATTTATTAGAAACTTAAATATAGAAGAAACATGGAGTGTTATTTTATTAGCATTACTTTTATCATTCTTACTTGCTATTGTCTCGTATCGTTATGTTGAAACTTTTTTCAGAAGAAAAAACTCATTATCCTTATGGAAAACTTTAATAGTTTTAGTGCTAATACCATATATCCTTGTGTCCACCCTGAGCCATAAAAGTAAAGTTACCAGTGGCATTCCATCGCGATTAGGTAGCAACTATATGAACTTGGTTCATAATAAAACAATTCAATACAATTGGATTGATAGAATTAGAAATGAATGCAATGTAGAAAACTTAAGTCTAATAATGCTTAACTGTCACTTTAATGTGGGTGCAAAAAAATCCGCGATTGTCATGGGGGACTCATACTCTGATCATTCTTGGCAATTTTTGAAATCCATCATTGGGGATGAGAGTATATCATTAGATTCAAGTTCACTTGGTGGGTGTTTAGCTGTGGAAGGTGATGAGCAATCTGAAAAAAATATATGTACAAATAGAACTAATGAAAATTACAATAAAATCAAAAAAGGGCTTTATCAGTATGTAATTATAAGTCAAACGTGGGGGCGATATATTAGCAATGAAAATCATGCCAACACCAGCGAAGCAAAGGAAAAGCTAGAGAAAGGACTTGAAAGCTCCATAACTAAAATAATCAATAGCAACGCTAGACCAATTATTATCATTGGAATATTTGATGCATACAAAAACCAAAATCCATTCTATCTTGCAAAAATACAACAAAATTCTTGTGTAATGAGAGAATATAAGTCTAGAGAACTATTACACTCTACGTGTGACTTCGATAGCAATTATGATAACGATCAATATAGAAAATGGATTGATCAAATGTTTTTAAGGTTAAAAGCCAAATTCCCTGAATTGATCTTAATAAACATGTATGAACTTCAATGTTCTACTGGCGTATGCAGGACGGATATTGACGGCTACCCCGTTTATCGAGATTGGTCACATTTAACTGATTACTCATCGCATCAATTTGGCATTGAATACCTTAAGATGCATGGTAATATCTTCAAATAATGACCGGGCAGAAATGCCCGGTAACTTTACAGATATATAGGTTGTGGTAAGAGTGGTTTTAACCACTCAGGAAGGGATTCAAAATATGTAATATATCTTAGGTCATTTGCATAAACCTCTCCTAATAAATGGTAATATTCCGATGATTGTTGGCAACAGAACCAGCTAATAATTACTGTTTCTGTTCCATCAGAAAATTGCACATATAAAATACCCATATAACTCCCGAGTTAAAATACATAATCAACTAAATTAGATGCAAAATTGCTTAATGTGCCAACCGTTGCATTAGCAGAGTAATAAATGGTTTGTGCAGTGATTACCGGGATATTCATAGCTGTATATGTTGACCCATAACCTGCCGTAGTGGTCATTGCGCTTGCCCGCCAAGCGATACCAGAAAGAGACGATGAAAATGCCATACCAACAACGCCATTAGTAGATGTCCCCAATGCGCCATCTACGCTGCAATACTTAGCATTTATAGGTAAGTAATTGGGCATATTTATTGGCAGTAGCGGTGTCGTTCCTGTTGTTGTAGTCAGTACAGTTATTCTAGGGAATGAAATAGAACGGTCTAACTGATACCCGACAGTAAACTGGCTGCTTGCAGTTCGCCACACACTGACCAACGCGGACGCCGTATAACCTGATGGCATATTAGCCCCGCCATACACCTCTGGGACCAGCACTGACGTAGCATTAACTGCAAGCAATGCAGAAACTTGAGTTGTTGGGTTATAAATCGCATACAGAGCCACAAAGCCCGCAGCCGGAACGGTGCCGGTATCCATACCACCAGCGCCATTAGTGGCAAGGTTAATTATTTTGTTGAAGTTGGTAAGCTTATACTGACGCCCACCTAACGCCGTTTGCACGATTAATTCATCTGCCGTAAAAGTGGCTGTTGCTGATGCTGCAGTAACACTCATTCGGGCATTGCGTGATGTGCCAATAACACCGGTTAATTGTGGAAGATGGGCTACATCGCTTAAGCCAAGGTTTGCAAGAGCAGCAGTTACTGCCGCTGAACCAGCCGCCGCAATTTCAGAGAAATTATTACTTGTTCGAAGAAAAAGTTTTTTCAATGCTGTCAATAACTGAGTTCTGTTGGATTTATCAAGCACCACACCAGTGGATTCAACAACCCCAGCGATCTCCTCCTGAATAGCATCAAAATAATCATCATCCAAAGCCGTAGCCGGTACGCCGGTTTGTGGGTTACCGCGCGTAAAGCCGTTCTTACCCACGCCAAATTTATCAATTTGCGCGGAGGGGGTATCAATGCGATGCATAAAGGGTTACTCCAGATATAAGAAAGTCACGTAGGTGTGTGAGGGGCAAAGTTTGTTAATGACGCATTCGGCGGTAGTGTCGCCCCACGTTCTCAGGCTATCGGTACACAGTGAGACGCAAGTCATATCGGTGATCTGTGTGGCGGTCGGCATGTTGACCTGCCACCAGTAGCGCCATTCTTCCGAATAAAGCGAATCAACACAGGTGGATGTGCAGCGAAAAATATCACTTTCAAACTGGGTAATGGTGGCATCCGGGTAACCCAGCGCTGCCAATTGTGCCAGATAGAAACTCTTGTTAATCCCACCGATAATATTGATTTTTGCGTCAAGTCGTTGCTGACGTTGGGCTAAGGTCTGCACGCCTGCTGGCGCACAGGAATCGGGTAAGCCGGTTAACTGTTCATAACGGTCGATCAACTCGGTGGTAGTGCGTGGGTCAATCTCCACCATCAGACTATCCCCGCGCTGATGTACGCGGGAATATGACGGAGCCAGCCCCAACAGTAGGGGATCATCTCCCTCCCATGCCGGACCGCGGGGCAAGAGGTTTTTTAATAATTTGGCATAGCCGTCTGTTAGGTCCACGTCAGTTCTCCCACAATAGGCAATTCAGTGGCAGCCAGCGGTATATCGTCAGTAGGACTGACAAGGACGTGTTTGTATTCGCCAGTCGCAATACTAATGGCCTCATTGATGCGCGAATGATCCAACGTGCCACCAGGCACGCCATCACGCATAAACATGGCGCGTAATTCTGCCACCACTGCATAACGCACTTCGGCAGTATCTGGCGTGAGCCGAATATGGAACGGCACCACTTTGGCAACCGGCGGGAAGGTGTAGAGACTGGCTCCCGCCACTGGCGCTAGCGGTAAAAGGTGATCACGGACGGCGGTCACTACCGCATTATCTGGGATCGGGTTTTCTAAATCGCTGTTGGCCACCATCACACCGACAGTACCGGTCCCCATCCAGTGGCGGTAAGTCCACGCGCGGGTAACGCCAGGCACCTCTTTCGCCCAGATAATATAATCACCATCCGCACCGCCCTGTGGGGTGTAATACCACCGCTCAATGATCCGCGCCCGCCACTCCTCTACCGGCTCAATATCAGCGCCACCCTCTATACTATCCGCCACCGCTGACGATGGCAGGCCGTTAATCGGCTGAGTCAGCACCATGCCGATACCATCATCTGTATTCCCCAAAGTGCCAGCGACTGAACAAATCACCGGCACCCGCAGAACACCCGCAACAGATGTCGCTGCTGCCGTGGTGGTGTACTCCTGCAAATCATCTCGCTGAATAATTCTGCCGGCGGGAACTTCAATGTCGTTAGTTACCCCTTCCCAGCGTACAAAACCGGCCGCCGTTGATGGTTGCTTACGTGGGCATCGCTTCATATTCCCATGCTGCGCTAACCAATCCTCATCACACTGATCCGGTAATAGGTTGCGGGCCAGATAATCGATGTAGCCGTAAACCGTATGCACGGCCGCCGCATGCACCCGGCTATAAACCTCGGTGTCGGTACGGCGAAGAACTGCATCAGTTTGGAATCGAGAATTAAGGTCACTGCGGATTTGGGTTATGAGTTGGGGAAGTGTCGGGCGGTTAAATCCGCTGTCAGCCATTGAGTGCACTCCATAAATCATCGAATGTTATTAGCTGAGAATTGCCATCGTTGCGGTACAGCGTTATCTCTGCGGTCAGTATTTCGGTACCGCGCCGCAAAACATTGATGGCTATTCGTGAAACTACGCCGTCATCTTTTAGCCAGGCTAATGCCTGTTCCAAATAGCCCCGCGCCAGTTCGACCGTCTTATTAGTCAGCGTGGTGCGCTGGAGTAGATAAAGGCGGGAGCCGATGCGGTCATTTTGTATGGTGGGATAGCTGTCACCCCACCACCCCATAGGCTGCTCTGAATCATCATCCGGATCAGCGCGGCGCCAGGTGAACAGAGAAATAATCACAGCGCGAGTGAGATTGTCCGTTGGTGTGGAGACTGATTGTTGCTGGCCGTTCACTATCAGGATCATGGTTTACTCCATCTGCTGGTTAGGAACGTCGGTGTTAGGTTCGCCGTGCGGGTGAGTATGCCCGTTGAACTGATCGCGCATAGCCTCCATGGTGCCAGTTTTATCTTTAACGTCAGCCTCAGACTCAATGTTACCGACTGCTTTTATCTCCCCTTTAGCTTCGATAAGCGGGGTGTTGAATACCGCCTTTTCTTCCGCGTTAACAATAAACTGCTTGGTGTTCACCTCTATTTTGTTACCGCGCTTGAGAATAATGCTGTCACCTTCGTCGCTGTAAATGGCAACCTCCCCATCCTTTAACCCCTTAATCCGGTACCGGCGATCAGCAACTACCAACACCACACCGTGAGAGCGGTCACCATCAGGGAAAGCAGCGAACGCTTCCGCGCCAGTATGTGCGGCGCTGGTGAAACCATAAGGCTCCAGATGTTCGATGTTGTCTTTTAACTCATCCGCTATCATCTGGATTTGCAGCATCTGATTTTTACTGCTGGAATTGAGGCGGCGAACCACAGCGCGAACCAACATATTGGATATCCCGCGCTGCAAACCCCCGAGTAATCTACTCATTAGAATTCGTCCTCTTCGGCTTTTTTGCGTCGCTTGTTTGGGTTGGGAGGTTTTGGTAGGTAAGCATCGGGCGGGCCAACACGTAACTGGGTGATTGTTCCCTGCTCGTTTTTGCTGTAAGTCACCTCTGCTATCAGCATTTCGCGGTTGTTAAAACCAAGCACTGGATCAAACACCGTCACCAGTTGATTGGGTGACCACAAGTCACCGTTACCCTGGCGCCAGCCCTGCACCGTATAGGTCACTTCATCAGTGCGTGCCGCCCGCCGTAGCATTTCAAACTGGCTGCGTTCAATCACCGTGGAGCCAGTCGCATTACCGCTCTGTTTGATAACCATGGGACGATAGCGATTCACGCCACCGTCAACGGTTTTAGCCCGGATCGCATTGGTGGTCGCCTCACCGAAGTCGTCGTCATTGCCCGACCGTTGTCCGGCAACCACATATTCAGAAAAACGGTCTTTAATGCTCTGTTCTGTGTCGCAGGAGATAATATTTTCACCCAGTACCAGGGCAGTGACGGTACGTGAAGCGCCCACAGGACCAATAACCAGTGCGCCCGCTGGATTGTCATAGGCCAGCACTTGCTGGATGCCCATCATCTTATCGAGCACATCCACCACAGTTTCGCCGTAATCAACCTGCAACCCCTGCATGGGTGTGTTTTCCACACCGGCATTGACCACTGACACACCAAATGGCGCGGCAAGCTGGGTCGCTATCTGGATAAAAGATCGGCCGGTAAATTGAGTTATCAGTGCGGCGCAGTCGATCAAGTCTTCTGTTTTACTGCGACCGACAATGCCCACCGATACTGAGCGGGCGTCATACCGCACAGGTGTGGCATCGATATAGCCGGTGACCACCAGGTCAGTGCCAATCAACACTGTGACCTGATCGCCCTTTTTCACTCGCGGCTGGAGGTGTCCGGCCTCTTCACTGCCGGGCCATTGGCGGGTGATTTCTACATTAAAGTCGCGGGCCAATCGCTCGATACCTGCTGAGATAGAGACAGAGGTCCACCCTACCCACTCACGGCCATTTACCCGCAACGTGACATCATTATTCATCGAATAGGTACCTGTAGTGTTTTCACTGGCACAAAGCCGGGATGGGTGATTTTGTTGCGACCGATAATGTCAGTTTCACGCGCGGCTGAGTCATACCAGTCAGCCGCCAGTACCAGTGCGGGCAGCACTTCATCTGGCGTTCGGAAAGTGGTTTTTTCTATCTGCTCGAGCCGCATACTGATATCGCGGTTCACATCAGCGCGAACGGTATTGATAGCCAGGAACAAAGCATCATCCGTCACACGTAGCAGCTCCTGATCAATAGCTGTATTCAGTGTGTCGCGGATCTCAGTTAATGACTCATAAGTCACTGGTGGGATAACGGCTACAGCGTCGCTGAGAGACGTTACCGCCGGATGAGTAACTAGCGGCAGTTGTGCTTGTGGGGTTACTGTTGCTGTCAATGCCGGACGGGTCTGCGGTAAATCAGACACGCTCTGTGCGGCTTCAGTCAGTGCGGTGGTACGGATGGCCTGAGCAACTACGTTTCGCTGTGCGGTTTGGGTCTGAATGGTCTTACTGTCCGTTTTCCATACCCCATGCGGAGCCAGATCACGACCGACAGTAAACCCACTAAGCCCCTTAATTTTGTTGATAATGTTGTCACTGTTACCCAGCAGACTATTACCCGAACGCCACATACGCTGCAGCCTATTAACGAAATTCATACCGGAGCTGGGTGGCATCAGCAGCACAGACAGATCACCATCCAACAATCGTCCCGCATCAGCAATAGCAGAATTAACGCCGTCAAAAGCTTTGATCGCCGTGTTCATCATGTCGCTGGCATCGCTGATAACGCCGTTCTGGATAAAGTCGGCCATGCCATCCAGCCCGAAATCCTTCCCAAACGCATCAGTGACACAATCGGTCATCGCATCACAGGAAGAAACCAGCTTCTGTCCAGTGGCAATGCCGGAAGTCGGAAAAGAGAGTTCACCGGCTTCGACAAAGTTGAAGCTGATGGTACACATGCGGCCATCTGCCGCGCTGTGTCCAACCCTGACCTCACCGCCTATACAAACATTTAACTCGCCGTACTGCGGGTGAATCAGTTTCCCTGGTCCAGCCTGATTAATGGCTGTGATCAGCTGATCGCGCTGTGCCGGGTAATCGTCGCCAATTAGATAGGCTGAAATAGTATCGCGCCGCGTCACCCGCCCCAAATCCTCGGAATAAGGCTTGTCGCGGTTGGGATATTCGTGGGTTTGTGTCCGGCGCCCGAAAGTGGCCTCATTCTCTTGAATTTTAAATGGCACACCCCGAAACGAGGCCGGTAATAGCTTATCTTTCCAGCTCATACATTCTCCGGGCATAAAAAAACCCACCGAAGTGGGTCTATAGGGAATTAATTACTTATTAGCGAAACGGCTATAGCCAACATCATAGCCCACACCAAAACCTGACTGATTGGTTGTAGTGCTGACAACGGCCATATTTGGAGGCGCATTATCAAACTTTACAGTAATTTCCCCATTGATTGCCTGATGTCGAGCCGAGGCTAATGGCACCTTAGAATTTTGACTGCCGTCCATATTTAGCAGCTCTTTCATGCGGGGAATAAACCCTGTATAGCCTCTGTCCTGCTCCCCTTTATTTAGCTTATCAACCAGAATGTCCCCTTTGGATTTATTGGTGGACTGAGACTCTTTACTTAGGTCATCCAGTTGCTTAAATAAGCTAATGATCACACCAATAGTGACCATTTGCCCACCATAAGAAATGAGCGTTTTTAGTGCACCATTAAGCCCTCTGACGCCTGCACCACCAGCGTTAATTCCTTTCAAAAATGAGAAAGCAAAATCACCGGCCATATACAGAGCAAGCCCTTTCATTACGCCTTCCCAGCCACCCACCATATCGACGATAGGCTTAATCTGGTTCCATACATCCTTAAATACCGGTCCCACCGTATCCCAGTTAGCCACAATCAACGCACCTGCACCGATCAGCAGCGTAAGTAACTTACCCAGCGGTGACATTTTGGTGACGAAGTTCATAATACCGATCGCTTTCGTTACCGCTGTAACGCCAGTGGCAACAGAAATTAAATAAACCCCCAATTTAAAAACTGTCTTTATTAATTCAGGATTAGCCTTAACCCATTGCCGAAACTGCTCTAATAAATGTTTAAGCTCTTTAGTACCCTCGGTAATATAGGGCAGGAACATATCCCCGAGCGTAATACTGGCAATCTCTAATTGGTTCTTCAGTAATTGAACTGCGTTGGCCGTAGTTGCCGCTCTGGATTCGTATTCTTTTTGCATTGAACCGGCATAAACCTGAGCATCTGCAACTTTATTAAAATTCTCCCTCAGTAAACCCATATTCGTTAAGAGAGGCGCTATAGCACCTAGTGACTCTCTACCAAATAGTGCTTCCAGTGCAGCAGCCTGCTTAGCTTTGGGTAATTTAGCGACAGAGTCCAACACCTTTAAAATAGCGGTTTTGGAGTCTTTTTGCATATCCGCAGCTAGTTGCTTAGGATCTATTTTTATAGCTTTTAATACTTTCCCTTTTGATCCTTTACCTGTCCCTGAGGTAAGAGACAACATAAAGTTTTTAATGCCTGTTGAAGCTATTTCAGACTCTACCCCCATCCCAGCGATAGTCGCCCCCATTGCGGCTATTTCCCCAGATGCAAGCCCTGCCACACTGCCGAGCGGGCCAATTCGAGTCACAATTTCAGATATTTTCGCCGCATTCGCAGGGCCGGTATTACCCAGGTAGTTAACTTTATCTGACAGTGTTACCACTTCACTTTGAGTCAGTTTAAATGCTGTTCTCCATTGTGCCATCATCTGGCCGGACTCTTCTGCCGTCTGATCGAAAGCAATACCCATCTTCACCGCATCAGTCGCAAAAGCTTTCAGATCGGCGCGGGCAATACCTGCTTGACCACCTGCAGCAACGATGGCAGCTATTCCATCCGCTGCCATTGGCAATTCAGTAGAAAGCTTCAATATATCCTCGCCCATCTCCTTAAACTGGGCGGGAGTATCAAAGTCAACAACCTTGCGCACATCAGCCATGGAGGATTCAAATTCCATTGCCTGGTTGATCGGAATAATGAAAGCACCACCAATGGCCGCGCCCATCATTGCCACACTTTGCATGACGTCTTTAAATTCCCCCTTAAACTTACGCAGATCCTTCTGCATAGTCGTCAACGCCGGAGATAACTTATTGACGCCAGTAATAATCGCCTTTAACTGAAAACTATCTGACATTACTCAGCTCCGTATTAATGCGTTCAGCCTGCGCCTCCATCTCAAATATTTTGGATAGAGGGCAAGCCATGACGGTAAGGGGATTCATTCGCCAAAAATAGGCAATGTTATAAATGCGGCTAGTTAGCTCACCGACACTTCTGATGCCGTAAAAAAACCGACGATCTGCATTGAGATGGTGATCAGGTCTTTCGGCAATAGTTGCTTGGCTGATGAAGGGGGAATGTCGGCCAGTACCGGTAAATATGCCAGCGTACAACTCATGTCAATTTTAGCGCTGCCGTTATCCGAGTAAGAGAACGGCATGCCAAACTTGGCAATTTCATCATATTCAGGTGCGCGAATATTTAACTCTTTGACCTTCTCACCACCAACGGTTATTTCTTTGGTTAATGTCACAATCATTGGTAAAAGCCCTCTTGCCCGTGGAATTCCATATCTACCGTACCCTCTTCGGCATTATGGTTCGCTTCGCCATGCAACCAGCCGCTGGAAAGTACATATACCTGACCGTTCGCCAGCTCACTGGTAATGGTCATGTTATCTGCTGAGGTGATCTTGCTGATGGGGTAGTCTTTCGGGACTTTAAATGTCCCTTTGGTATAGGGCGCGCGGTGGGTTTCTTTGTAATCCACTGAGCCATCCAGCCCGATCACATCATCTTTCACCGCTGTGTTCATTGGCACCTCAATGCCGCCGGTCAGAGATAATTGCTGACCATCAATTTTGAAAAAGCACGTGCCGCCAATTCGAGCCATTTAGGCCACCTCTTCGCTATATTGCAGACGGAACTGATTAAGCACTGCGAATACTCGCAGTTGGTTGACATAATCAGGTGGGAACAGCACATCAAGCCGGTTAGGGTTATCAGCGTTGCGTTCAACAATCAGGTATTGATTGAACAGGTCAAAGTTCTCAACAATGCCCGCGCGCTCCAATTGGCGATAAATGGAAAGCAATTCCCCACGGATCACCTTAGGTGTGACAATCGCCTGACCTGCACCGAAGCGAGTGCCATCGTTAGCCAGCTTATGCCGTGGATATTTGCTGGTGATAACCGACTTTAACCGGCGCAACACATAGGCGCTGGTATGCAGCGTCTCACTATCAAGGAAACTGTTATCGGCATTGCCGTAGGTATTTTTCTGATAAGTGGTGATATCGCGCTGAATACGCAACACCCCGCCCTCGCTATAAGCCGTGGCGATGCCATGAGTTAACAGCGATTGTTGCTCTGACAGAATGAAACGCGTACCCACCGGGGCCGGTAATGCGCCATTCAGCAAGCCGGTTTGCGTTGGTCGTGCCGGATCATTACGAATGAACACCGAATTACGCGCTGTTCGCGCCGCAATCAGCTCATCCGTTGCCATCTGCACGCCAGTTTCATACCCGGCGATTGTTAGATGTGGATCGTTGAATGTGGCACCAAAAGCAACCAGATCCGACAAATCCCCCACCTTGGCGGTATACACATGGCCATATAACTGCCGTGACCAACTCCAGCGCCCGGTATCGTCGTTCATCTCTTTGCCAATAGTGGCCAGTGATGCTGAGTCATTGAACGGGAAAGCGATAAAATCAAACAATTCATCGCCTAAGGTGGCAATGGTTGCAGACAGTACCGGAGCACCGGCACCGCCAGCCATTGGAACAATCGCAACATTCACGCCGGATGGATTCTGCTCACCGCCGACAGTACCGCGATAGTTCAGGCTGATAGGCAAACCGTTACCGGTTAAGCCGCTGTTTTTGGCTGTAAGGGTGACAACACCCGCCGCCGCAACTGCGGTAACCGGCAAATCAAGCAGAGCATTAACCGCTGCAGCGATACTGGTACCGATAATCGCCGGAGTATCCAGCGCAGTAACCACGACTTGAACTCGGACAGAGCCGATATAAATCGACAATGTGCCAGAGGCTTGCGCGGTACCGGTGACAGTGAGTGTGCCGGTTGCTGGTGTGCTCGCTACTTCAGGGACAGCAACTACCCACAATTCACCAAAGGGATCGACAGCCCGGTAAGCTGCCACCATTCGGGCTAGCTGGCTACCCCGACCGGCCACCTGCCCCGCCCGATCTGCCGACGGCATAATGACGAGCGTATTCTTTTCAATCGAACTGGTTGCCAGCGCGTGGGCGATAATGAGCGAAGGCCCACTGTCTTGTGCCGTATTCGCCGCGCTGTTGTCCATTTCGGCAAAGAACAACGGCACCCGTAAATCATTAGGGATGTTGTTAAAATTCATTGTTTTTTGGCCTTCTGCTCAGGTTGAACGATGGGTGCCGGTAGTGCGGTTTCTTCAGGTTCTGCGGCCTTGACGGTCACTTCTCCTGACGCTATCCGGCGGTGCCAGTAGATATTTTCATCGACGTTTCGGCCCTCTGCGGGCAAAAAGTCACCTCTGACCGGGTCAGGAACTGACCGGCCATCTTTGGGGATCACATGCATAAGGGGTTACTCGTCGTTAAGGGGGATGTTTAACTTGTGTTCAATGGTGCCGTCAGGGGTCATAAAATCGACATCAACCATGATTTGCCTCAACTCTTCAAGCTGCTGAAGGTCATCCCATTGACGGGTATCTTCTTCGGATATCTCAATTTTTGCAGAGAAATCATACTGGTAATAAAGGTGCGCGCGGTTGGTGTCCAGCAGATTACCGCCATCATACTGAATCGGGTCATAACACGGTTCTGGTTGCCAACCCAATAGCGCTTTAAACAACTCAGCGCGCAAATCATGCACGGCATCAAATGCCGCTTTCTGGCCTCGCTGATCTGCACTGTTATTCACCACTACCACCACGGCAAATCCATCTGTAATTGTCTGCCAATAGTCAGTTTTTGAGCGCTGTTCACCGGCGGTATCGTTAGTCGGGATAATCCATGCGCTGGGTAGTGCCATCTTGCCATTTTCGAGAAGCAACTCATATTCAGCCGCCCCAGACACTCGCCCCTCAAATGTCGGGCAACGTAGCCGGAGAGCAGCAATAACGAGTGATAATTTCATTTAGCCACCACTGATTTTTTTAGTGCATTGAACAGTACCTTCTCAGACCATGTGCGCCGATTGGCCAGTGCCTCTGTCATGAAGTTTTTACGGGGCGCAATTTTCCAGCCACTCCCTCCTGAGGCACCTTTTCGGTGACTCTTGCCCCGCTTGGCCTTGCGTTTCACGCCGTAGAACAGGAAAGCGGGGTAGAAATCATCACCAGAAGGTAATCTGGTTGCTCGCCTGCCCCCTTTTTGGTTGGGAGCGATACGCACCATAAAGCCCGGACGTCCACCTGATGGTGAGGGGACTTTATAGCCGATGGATTTTGATAGCCCGCCGGTGCGGGTACCAGGTGCTTCCCCCGCCTTTGATATGGCATGGCGTGCTACCAATCGCCGCGCCTCGTCTTGCACACCCCGCCCCACTTTAGCAAAGGCGTTTCTGACCCTTTTCTGGTTGAATTCCAGCTCTTTAGGTTTATCAAAATCAACGTGCAAATATAAACCGCTGGTAGAACGTTCCATTCCCATTAATGCCCCTCCCCAATAACTTCCACGGTACCCAGTTCTTCAGCAGTGATAACCAGAAAGCGGCTGGTTTCATTCAGGTTCGTGGTTCCCTTGACTCGATAAACCATTTTATTGATAACCACTTCATCATCCGTGGTGACACCCGTTCGGTAGCGGATAACAATGCGGTGAGTAATAGCAATATCAATCTGCACCGAACCGATACGGACAGAATCACCAATAGCTGACAGCTTCGCCCAGGTATCAAAGGTATTGTGATAAACGGTATCAACTCCCATATGATCATTGCCGGGAACATCTTCGCGGGTGCGGAACTGGGCGCGCTTATTCAGTTCACCGGGAGCCGGTGGCCGATAGGTAGCATTGATTTCAGTAAACCGGCGTTGAGTCATAGTGGAATAAACCTGTATGGGCCAACGAGGAAGTAGAAGCTCATCGGAACTTCTGACTGCTCAAAATCACTGACCGATGAGCGGTTTTCATACCAATGGCTGACAAGATGCAGCATGGCCAACTTGATATCATCCTCAAGAACTAGCCCGTCAGGGTCTGTTTCGGGTACAGCATCCGCATATAATTTACGGTTGGTGTAGCTGATGACCCGTTTTTCTGCTGCGCCGCCAATCAAGGTTAACAGGTCATTTTCATGGTCAAAATCAGCATCCAGACGACACTGAGCCTTAATTTCTGGCAGTGTTAACAGCATGAAAACCTCCATACCCGCAACCTGAACCCAGATTGCGGGCATAAAAAAACCGCAAAAGCGGCATGTTTTAAATCCAAGTGAAATTAACCACCCGCTGCAGGTTTACCTACCAGCGCTTTAATAGCGGCGGTATCTTCCAAAATGCAGTCAAAACGATGGAAGGCGAGGAAGCCGGTCTGGTCAAATTCGGCATAACGTTCTACCAGGCGTTTCAATGTCATGTAAGTGATACGACGAACAATGAAACGATCAAAGTCGCCACAGAACATAAATTTCTTACCAGCAGCAATGTTGTCGATTGCCTGATCAATCACGTAAGGCACCTGCAATACGGTTGCTGGCGCACCACCAATGATTTCAGGCAACCACAGTGGACGACCTTGCAGATCTTCCATTTCGGTGAGGGTTTTCAATGTTGAATCATTGAATGCCCAACGGAATTTCGGACCATTACGATACGCGGGATCGATGGAGTGCTTGAGAGCATTCATTTCTTTCCATGTAAATGTAGTGGCCGCTGCTGTTGGAGTGACGCCCGTGACAGAAGTCACCAAGCCTTTGGGTTGCACTGGCGTACCCGCGCCGGTCCCCTGAACAAGATATTTAGCCTCGCCGCGCCCAATACGCTGAGCAATACGGCCAGCCAAAAATGCTTCAATATTGACGCCACTATCCTGAAGTAACTCATTAGAAATACGAATTATTTTAGACGACAGCTTTTTAGCACCGAGTGAGCCAGAACCGAACTCAACATCCTGTTCGCTGGTTTCGGTGTTTTCACCCAACAGCTCCCCCTCCTCAGTAGTGCCGTCAGAGGTAGCCCATTCAATATCCTGCCCATTATCGGTATTCATGATCTGCGCAACACTGGCAATGCCACCGTAGGCTTTCATGGCCTCGACAATCATGGCGCGGAATTGGGTTGGGACGGTGTAACCCCCTTTTTCATTAGGGGCAGTACCTTGCGCACGTAACTCGCGCAGAGCGCCGCGCTCTTCGGCACTCAGTTCACTTTGCCCATGACGCAAGAACTTGTTAAATGCTTTTTGGCGCTGTTCTTGTTGCTGGCCCTCTGGTGTGTCAGTCCGTTGCCGCTGTTCTTGCTCCTGCTCCTGAACAAACTGCTGATCCAAGCTTCGTAACTCTTCTTCACGCGAGATTTGATCATCGAGCGCCTGAAGCTCGGTTTTTGCCTTGTTCCAATTGGTTCGTTGCTCATCAGTCCAGGCGTTATCACCTATACTGTCATGCAAAGCGCGCATATCCGTTGAAATGGTATTGCGCTTCTGCTTAATATCGTGCAATTTCATAGGCATACATTTATTTCCTTAGGCGTTAATCAAAGTCAGCAGGCGCTCACGCGCCATTTTGTGGTTAATGGCTTGTTGTAGCGCGCCACTATCTCGCGCTTCCTGCCAGGCTTGCATAGAGCGGACACCAGAATCAGCATCCTGATAGGCTGCATAAGTGACGGGGCTAACGTCATACAGCCGAGAAAATTTAGAAATCTCACGAATAACAATCCCTTCTTCATCCTCGTACCAGCTCTCACCATCGCGGGCAATTGAGAAAGCAAATGAAGATTGGGTGATATCGCCACGCAACATTGGTGCGATAACCAGATCACGAATGGTTTGTGTGTCAGGGGCCACAATGTTGTATTGCAGACCGCGCTCATCGACCGATAAAGTGAGCGTGTTAGCGCTACTGCGACCCAGAATAAAGTTAGGGTCATGGTTAAATAGCCCGCGAACGTCATTACCCAGCACATCATCGAATGCGCCAGGCTTAATGATTTCGCGAAACCCCCACAGCGGTTCTGAACGGGTATTGAACACTGAGCCGTAGCCAATAATGCGGGTTGGCTCATTCTCTCGCTGTTCTGCCCGTACCTCCCCGCTATAACAGCGTTTTTCTGTCTCACTCATTGCTCGATCCTTTATCGTTGGGGTCGATATCAGTATTTGAAGTGGTTAATTTGGCCGCATTTACGCTAACCAGCATTTCATCAAGACCGTCTACCGGGTTCATATCTTCAAAGGCGCGGGCCTCATTGCGCGACATCCAGCCATCAGTAATGGCGAAATGGTAGAAATTGGCGCGTTCTTGCGGAGTACCACGCAACAAACCGGCCAGATTAAAGCGGACGTAGTAACCCGCCGCCCGCTCTGCTCGAGTAAACAACCGGCGGTTTAATTCCTGCTCCCAGTTCACAATCCATGGCATGACCGTGTGACGCACAAACTGAATAGACTGCTGGGTAATGTTGGAGAAAGTGGCCTTTTCCAGGTCATTTATCATGTGGGCCGGTATATTGAAAATCCCCGCTATCTGGGAGCGATTCAGCTTGAGCATGTCAATGATCTGAGCATCAACCGGCGAAACCGTCAGCGCCTTATAATCCAGCTCCGCTGGCAGTAACATGGTTTTGTTCTCTTCATTCCGAAGAGCGGCAGCGGCTTTCTGCCATACAGATTTCAGTCGGTCCCATGCTTTAGTATCAAGGGATTGACCTTTGACTGAAACAATCCCAGCCGGACGCGCGTTGCCACCGAAGAAGTTGCTGGTGTATTTCTGTCCGCTCATGCCCATGCCGATAGTTTCAGCATGTTGCAGAATAGGGCTTAGCCCCATTTTCTGATTATTGCCCAGTGCACGAATGTGGATCATGTCGTCAGGGCTGACAGCAAAAGAACCTTGCTCGTTATAAACACCGTAGGTATAGCGGCCACCGGTATTTAACAGGGTGGTTTCCCATGGCATGCAGGCTTCAAGACTGATTATCTCGCCGCGCCGTGAGCGAATAACCTTGGTGTAACCATTGCCCCAGCCAAGAACATGCCGTTCCTTTAGCTCCCGCCATTTGTAACTGGTTTGCCAGACGTTCGGCTCATCATGCACCAGATAGAAAACGGGATGATCCCGTGCGACTTCAACCGTATTTCCGGTTTTGCGCATCACATGCAGCGGCATCTGTGCCAATGTTGAAGACAGCACATAAATACAGGCATAAACCGCCCCCAGTTTCATGGCGGTTTCAGGGCTGACAAAAACGTCAGATTTAAAGAAACCGGCTTCTTCTGCTGATTCTCCCGTTACAGGTGTCGCTGGATTTTCCAGTGGGTTACTTCGGAACAAAGCATCAAGTAGCACGGTATTTTCTCCTTGCGACGAACAGTGCGAATATCAACATTCCACCACCCGCGCACTGTAATGCCGTCGCTGTGCCAAATTGCAGATAAAGCCCCGCCATGAGTAAACCGAAACCGGCTACCCCGATAATGTCGATAATCAGTGATTTCATAAGATAAGCAGTTCTTCGTCTGGATCGAGGTTGGAAAGGAAATCACCCGGCGTATTCAGCATTGCTCTGCCAACCGCCATGATTAGTGCAACAGCACCGTCTATTTTGTTCTCGGAAGCCTCTTTTATCGGCCTGACCACATCATCGTTGCCCGGCAGATACTTACCCACTACGTTGCTGATGCACCATGTCATGATTGGGTTGCCATCATGGTGAAAGCGCCCAGACTCAACAGCGGCTTCCAGTTCCTTCATGGCGTCGCTCATGTTTGTATAGTTCTGAACGATAGTGATCGGACTTAACCCCTCTTCAGCCAGATGGTGAGAAAGGTTGGTTGCGCCGTGTGGATCAATAGGCGATTCTTCGACTGGATTTAGACGGTTTACCTCTTTGGCAGCCTCAAGAATTTCGCGGTAATCTATTTCGGCACCAGGAGTAGCCTCAAGATGGCCGGTAATTACCCACTTTTGGAAACGCTCAGCAGTGCGCCGATCCTCAACATCAGCACTGAATACCGTGTCATACGGCACCCAGAACTTAGGGGCGATACAGTAATAATGTTGCTTCCCGTCAATAGTCCGGGTAAACAGGCGCGGCATGGAGTTCATATCCAGCTTGCGTGCCAGGTCAAAAGAGAGATAACAGGATTGACCTTCAAACTGTTCCAGTGTCAGGGTGCTATCTTCACAAGCCCGCCAACTCACCATATTGAAGAATGCAGATCGGGCAGATACCCAGATATTCAAATGTTTAGTTTTAAAAATGTTGGCTTGACGGGCATTATTCATTGCCCTTTGTTGCTGGCTCAGTAAGAAATCACTGTAAACAGACACCCCCATATTGGGGTTAGCTTTCTTCAGTGATGCTGGTAATGTCCAGTCGTCACCCTCATCAACGGTATAGATGATCCCGAACAGTTCATCGTTTGGGACGGTACCGTTAAGCATTTCAATAACTTCTCGGCGCTTGTCGTAGCACGGCCCTTCAATGTTATAGCCAGCCGTGGTAATGGCCCACATGATGGGCTGTCTGCGTGACCCCATCCCCGTTAACATGGTGGTGTAGAGTGAGTCTGTTTCGTGTTCGTGATACTCGTCCACGATGGCGCAACTGGGCGATGAACCGTCACCGGGGTTACCGATAACCGGCTCAAACCGCGCACCATCTTCTGGCCGGTTCATGTTGGAAGCATTCACCTCAATGCCAAAGGCTTCACAGAGCAGCGGAGTACGCTTGCACATTAAGCGCGCAGGCCGGAATACTTCCCACGCTTGCTTCTCTGTTGTGGCACCGGAATAAACCTCTGCGCCAAACTCGTCATCACATGAAAAGCAGAATAGTGCCACCCCAGCGGAAATAGCCGATTTGCCATTTTTACGGGGAATTTCGGTGTAGACCTCGCGGAACCGGCGCAACTTACTGCCTTTAT
Source organism: Yersinia sp. 2541 StPb PI (assembly GCF_052217145.1). Lineage (NCBI taxonomy): Bacteria > Pseudomonadati > Pseudomonadota > Gammaproteobacteria > Enterobacterales > Yersiniaceae > Yersinia > Yersinia sp. 2541 StPb PI. The sequence continues at coordinate 2,694,894 of NZ_JAZGQB010000001.1, forward strand.
GCAGCCAACCGAACGCACAGCAGACGATAAAAAGTTGCCACGGCTCTAAGGTAATGGGCATTCGCTTAAAGGCCCACTCCCCCTTGGTATGAGGAAGCAGTTGAATAAACTTTGCGGCTTTCTCTGCGCGGTCCTTATCGAATCTGTATTTAAATTTACGGCCTTTTTCTGCCGCCAGATCATCGATGTGACGCTGACAGGCATCAATAACAAAACGGCAAGCAATAATCCGCCCCTGCACCACATGACGGGCGTATTGATTCGCCGCATTAACATTCGGATAGGCTTTTCTGGTCATAGGTTTGTGAACGGATTCTTTGAGGTTTTCTTGCCTGCGCCAACTAAACGGGCGCGACTGCTAGGGTCTAAGCCCAACATACCGCCGAAAGAAGCCAACTGTTTCATGGCTTCATTCAATGCCGTTAGAGCAGGGTTCTTTACTGGCCCGCCGGTTGCACCAACCATCACAACGCCATGTTCGGCCACATGCTTTTGGGATTTTCTGGCCGTGGAGTAGGCCACGCAGAACATTTCAAGGTTATGCAGATCAGTGGCACAAAGCACTTGCTGAGCACAAAGCTCTTTTGCCGCCATGATCCACATCGTTGAGGCGTATTCATCAAACCACTCTGGCGGCGATGCCCCCTTGATCGGCGTGAATGCGGGTTCGTCTTTATTCAGAGCACGTTTACCCGGATTGCCCGCCAATTCCTTCCGGGCAGTTGGCTTGGCTCGGCGTCCGGATCGGCCCGGCGCTCCAGCCATAATCCCTCCAGTTTTAATTTCATTTTACGCGGGTAAAAAAATCCAATGAGGCTGGCGGTACGGTAGGACAAGGGCTGCAGAGATTCGATCCCCCCCTCCCATTGATGATATTGATTCTCATTTGATGTGATGAAGCACCGTTTTGGTGCTCACATTGGTAATGTTGATAATCATTATCACTTGATTCGTTCGGTCGCAGTCTTCTTTCTATGGTGCGGCCAGCACAACAGCTCGAGGTTGGATGGGTCATCAGTGCCACCGTGAGCCTTAGCTCTGATGTGATCGACCGTTGTACCCGACACCACCAGACCTTCACGCAAACACTGTTGGCACAACCCTTTGTCTCTGGCCTTTATCAGTGGCTTCAACTTATCCCAGTTAGCACCATAGCCACGCTCATGCCTGGTCTTACCCTGCTGGTGGTTCTCCCATCCGGTATTCTGATGCTCAGGACAATAACCAGTGCTATGGATCGTGGTATTGCGGCACCCATGCTTACGGCAGGCGCGCGGTATTCTGGGTGGCATGGGGTTACTCCAATAGAAAAGCCACCGGCTTATTGGGCTAGTGGCTTAGATATAAAAAACCATTAAGACTGGCTTTTTTAGGCGGTATCGTTAGATCAGATTACCAATATGCTTTGCATTTACAGATAGTTTTGCTTCTGGATTACCATTAACTGAACCAGTCAGGCGATAGCCACCACCTGCGTCATTAATTGCTAAGTTAATTGTGTACTCTTTTAGACCCGGTATGACATTTTGTGCTTGAGGATTATGCTGGGACACATGCAAATCCAATGTATTACCTTGTACCTTTCCTTGATACGTAAAACCAAAGTCTCCACCATTAGCAGCACCGTCTTTTACCACTACAGTGCCGCTACCAATATCATTCTGATTGCTGCTGAAAACAACAAAATAAATACCGTCCTTCATTTTGTATCCTTATATTGTAGTGGCCATATGGCGCATTTATTATACTCGTTAAAAATGAACCACGGTAAATAATTACTGTTTATCTTTACAGTTATCTACTCTCAATTGGCCGTACATGCGTAAACATGAATCCCTCGTAAGGCATTTCAATGTTGCAGGATACCCAGAGAACTAGATCAAAAAACCATTCAGGGTCACCATTAGCGGCGCAAATGTTTGGTTGCTCCGTATGCAGGCCCTTAACATACACAGGGCAAATATTGGCAAACAGTGCCTGATGCTCGTAATCTGTTTTATTAACCCTTCCAAATATAAGAGCCATGTTTAACCTCAAGAAATACTGATGTGGACGAAACTGAACAGCCACAGAATGAACTCAGCAATTCTCCGACTCACAATGGCGAAGATACAGCCAAGTACAATAAACGTAACGGTACCAGGTAGGTCATACATTATATTTTCCGCCCCGCGTTCTGCCGCCAGCTAATGATTTCATCAAGCCGCCCCTTACAGATCCGCAGCTCACGCTTAAGGGTCAGCGCATACAGCCCGCTATCACCCCAAGTGGTACCGACGAACTCCGGCACCTCGCATTGTGTTAATGCTGATTCTGGGGGTAGCAATAGAGGGCAAGTTGTGGCTGGACGTGGTACAGACTTACTCACGCATGATGTTAATGCTAGCGTCAGGCATGCGCTGAATAGCACACTTATCATCTGACGACGCCGCCATAAACCGCTTAAGCCGATCTTCACTTTCATTGCGTAGTTTCCTTTCGTTCTCAAGCTGGCGGGTGGTGGCTGCTCGGTTTGCGGCATCGTTAGCACCGTAAGCATCAATGATGTTACCCAGGGCAATGTTAGTCGCCTGCTCGGTCACCAGCTCTGCTTCCGTCTTATCCACCTTATTTGCCAGATGGTTACGATTGAGAAGCAGAAGAAGGAAAGCCGTAGCAACTAACGCCACTAGAGCGGCGCGCCAAGTAGTCATAGCTGTAGTTCTCGCTTAGCCAACTCAAACCGCGCCTTTCGGTCATTGATACCGTTATTTCCGCCGTTAATCAGCTGAGTGACACGCTGAATATCATCAGCATATTGACCGCAGTTGCGGGATTGCCAGAACCAGGCAGCAGAACGAACAGCATTAATATCGCTCTGCAATTGGTCAGGATTGCTGATTAAGTCCAACTTCAAGGCGGTACCACATGCCCGGTAATTATCTAAACCGGTAATCTGAATCAGACCGCGACCGCGATATTTCCAACCATCACCCGCAGCTTTATTACCCATGCGGCCTGAGTAGACCAAATTGGCGATTGCTTGTTGTCGATTAAGTGGCACCGATTTTTCACCCGGCTGGCGACCCAACGCCGAAGCCTGATCCGCAGACAAACGCTTGCCGAACGTCGCAATCAAACCGTTAACACTGTAATTAAACGATTCCACCAGCAGCGTGAAACTGGCTGACTCATGGCCTACCTGAGCAATAAACATGGCCTGTTGTACTGGCGTGGTAATTCCAAATTCTTTCATTGCCAGGGTAATAGGCTGAATCCAACGTGCAGCAAGTTCGGCGCTGATGTTAGCCGCCATTCTGAATTGATAAGGGGTCATGGTTTTAGTCTCACCGGTTTAGCGAAGTGCATGACATTTCCACCAGCAGCAACAATTGCCACAGCCATGCTGATATTAATAAGAGTTTCGGACCAGTCGGCGTGGTTGTAATCGCCCGTTAAGATCCTGATAGTGACCGAAGCACTAGCAACCATCAGACCATAAGCAAAAATTGAGGCTATCGGTCGATAAGTAGCACCATGTCGGCGGTAAGCAAATAAACGGGCAGCTATCACCGCACAGGCAATAGCATCAAGTGTCAGCAGATAATTATTCATCTGGCTTTCCCCCACCACTTCTAAAGCGGTCGATGATGTTGCCGGGGTTCTTTGACTCTTTGTTTGCCCACATCAATAGACGTATGACAACAGCACCAGCAACCATTGCGCCAACCGGCTCAGCGGCTTTAACTTCATTAGGTGTTAGGAAGTTAATACACGATGTAATGAAAGGGGCTGATAACACACCGGTACCCCATGACAAGCCAAATAGAAACAGTTTCTTAAACAGAGAGAAGTCTGACGCTGATAACACGAATACAGCGGCGCCAGCGAACGCCCCCACAACAACACCAGCATCCAGCCCCGATAACAGCCCGATAAAAGTAACGCCAGTAACAGTTGCAGTGGCGGCTCCGGTGCTGGTGATCGGTTCCGACATGATGGTTTCCTTATATGTGGGGAATTTAGCCCACCAGTGCAGCCACTCATTAGCAGTGATGTGTGTGGAGTTGATTGGGTGACTGATGGGCTAAAATGAAAAAAGGCCACTTAAAGGGACCTTTGAGGTATTTGGAATTCTAATATTTATTGCTTAGCTAAGCGCTCTTTAACGTTATGCATGCATACAGGAAACTGACGGTTGCGGAAAAAATCTTTAGTTTCAGCGAATGGGGAACTCAAAGAGCTGTAAAGCTTCCGCATGGGCTCTCCACCCTCTACCGAAACTTTTCTGTAGTCTTTTTCATCTATTCCAAAATCTGAGTATGAATAACCCAGTCGCTTAAACTTGCTCATTTCATCATCGACTATAGAGACAATGCTAGCATCAGTAGAACCCCATCTTTCGGCCATACTCCATTCACTTTCGCATAAATCTGTAGCTGCTTTGTCGACATTAGTAATCGAAGATAATGCGGGGCTGGAAGCTATCAGTAACAGAAGAATTGTTCGCTTCATATCTAATCCTTTAATGGTTACCTGAAGATATTAAACGATAATGACCAACACTACTCATCATTCTGCTGCTCCAGATAACGTTGGGCCACTCAACTGCCCCGCAGAAATAAAAAGGCCATCGAAGTGAGCCTTAAAACACGTACGTTAACGTTTTCATGCCGTTAACTATAATTTGAAGCCGGTTACGGTTCCGGCGTCAACACCTACCAATGTGCTGACCGCATACCTTTGAAATGCAAAAGCCCCAGCGATTAAGCCAGGGCTAGATTCACTAAATTGGATTTATTCACATTCAAAACTAACTTGTAGTACCGGGGGTTCTTTAAATCGGCAGTCAGGACACCATGATTGCACTATATAACGTCCATCTCCCATATCTCTCATACCGAAATCATCGTAACGATAGAAAACATGGTGACCAACTCTTTCTGAGCAAGACGGGCAACTCTTATAGACTTTCCCTTCTTCTTCAGCAATCAACGAGTCACTTAACGAAGCATCACATCCAGAATACTTTGCCATGCAGCTACTCCTATAAATAATGGAATAGATTGATTAACACGGCTAAAGCGTTATGAATGGCATCAAGATCAAAAAACAAGCAAAAAGTGCATTATCATATGGTAAGTCACTGCCAAATCGACCACCCTTATCACATTACTATGCTTTTTGCGTACGCGTTAATGAATTCTATTAAAGAATGATATATCTTAAATAAGTAGGGTGTTAAGCAAAGCCCCTCAAGAAAAATAATTCCACATTAAATAATTTACATATGTGATTATATATTTACATAGGATCTGGCTATGAATTTTTCGGAAAAAAAACAAAAAGAATTTTCAAAAAGTGCTGTTGTTACTCTGTTTGAAACAAATCACGACAAAGCAGTTTTGTTCTTTGATGAATTAAAGGACAACAAGAACTTCATAGTGGATGCAGATTATAAAATTAATGATGAAAGTCATATTCGCATAAGGGATATTTCTTATGTTGGAGCTGCAGTTTTCGCTCACATAACATTTTATAATCCAAAAGCTAAAGTGTCTGTAACACCAAAAGCTGAAGATAAAGCAAAAGATCTTTTTGATATTGATAACTTTGATAACTGCCATTTATTTTTGTGTGTGAGTGGAAATTACATACGTGCAATCTTCCAATTATCAGTAACTTGGCCTATAACAAGGCTTGATAGATTTTTCAAAACATTAAAGATGTCTCCTAAAATTACGCATGTTATTGACAAAACGGTAATTAAGAAAATTAAAGATGAGGGTTTCAAAGAACTACATCTTCAAACCACTGTACATGCAACCGATTTACCTATAGTAAATACACCTTTGCGTTCACTTATAGCGAAAGAACCTAAAGTTGGTGAAGAGGGTTTATCTGGCGAATTAGTGCTTAAAAGTAAGGCAAACCCAAGACTTGCAGCTGAAATAGAAAAAAACCCTGGGGATATTGCAAAGGATTTATCTGAAGATTTTTATATCATTACGAAGGGCGGTTCTAAAATCAAAGGCGATGATGTAAAAGTTAATAAAGTCTACTTCACTCGTCCTTATGGAACGCGAACCGTTAAACCAGAATATGCATTCGAAATATTAACACATTTCAGCCAAAATGTTGTATAGTGCCCGATCACCTATATAATTACTGTGGTGGAGAGTATACATGAACCGCATCGACACGAAGGGTTTCCTAGTAGTCTTTGTATTTACAATTCTATCTCTCCTTTTTTCGTTTTTTTTCCAAGAAAAAATCAGATTTAATAAAGATCTTCTGAACCTTGTAGCTAATGTTTTTTCTATACTCACTGGTTTCCTTCTTTTGGTTCTGTCTATGTCTAGTGAAGCGGCTTCAATACTTGAGGGGCTATCTAAAACTGAACGAATGAACCAAAAGAAAAGATTTAACATAAGGTTTGCAAGATACTGTTCATTATTCTTTTTGTACTTTTCCGTCTTAGTGTTGATCTTTATCTACTATGCTATTCTGCCACCAGAAAAAGCTGCACTCAGTGACGCAAAACATCCAATATCCAATACCATTCTTACAAGCATGAAGATTTTAGAATACTTAATATGCTTCCTTACTTCATTTTCATTTCTACTTTCAACACTTATCCCTTTGAAAATAAGAGAAATTTATGAGGAAAAAATGCTTTTGAATAGTAATGATAAGAATGGTAAATAACCCCTCAGATATTTTCTGAGGGGCATCATTTAGTCAGATTCTAATTTAATATCTAACATTGATAAACATCCGTATACAAACCCCTCAGCTAACTGCATTTCTTTTCTTATAGTTCCATCCGAACACCTACGCTTACGTGCAATCGACCTGAGTGATACGTTGTACAGATAGTGCAAAACCAACAACTCATACTCATCTGGCTTGAACTTATTGAGCCTTGCAACACAGCTATCAATGATAATCCCGTCATCATCACAGCATGAAAGCCTACTCGGTGATTTTGATGGCAGTAAGCCTTTAAAACCCGCAGCAATATGAGAGTAATCTACCCCGCTGTTATCACTGGCAGCCCAGCCGCCCCAACGCTCTAATACTATAGAGATATCTCTCATGCTAACGTCTCCAAACTGCTGTAACCGGTCCGCATTCCGTTTACTGAATTCATAGTTTTACTCCACACAATTAAGGCCATTAGGCCATTGCCCCGATCGAGATAGACCGGTCCATAAAATGAAACCAAAGCTCAATTTGGCTTCCATGCTCCGCTTCCCATACACGCATATCAGCATGCAGTGCATCATGACAGAGACGGCATAGAGGAATGGTGAATAGGTCGTGGGCCTTGGTACCCATGCCACCCTGACCGTGACCGATGATGTGATGAGGGTCGTCAGCAGAACTACCACACCCACAGCATTGCTGGGATTTAACCCATTTGAGCCACTTCTTGTTCTCCCAGCGCTGCCGCTTTGGAATACGCATAAAACTGGCTGGTGGCTCATCATCAATTTTCAGTGCCAGCACTTTCTTAACCTGCTCAACTTTGCTTTCAATGATTTGTGTCGGGTTTGGCGTCCAAGTGATATCACTCTCCCTCGTTGGCCCTGATTTCATTACTGCTGGCAGCATCCGCAAACTTGCTCGAGCAATTGAGTCGGGGAGCAAGTCGGAAACCTCATTAACGACAGCCCACCAACATAATTCCGGCATAGTGAGCTGGTGGCCCTCAGGAAGCCGAAAATAACTGCATATTGTCGATATTATCCAGGTGATTAGATTGCTGGTCGCCAGTTGGTTCAATCGGGGAAGTGTATGCTCTCTCAGCTTATTATCATGATGCCAACACAGACGAATCGACCGTTGGCCATAGCGTAATGTTGTGAGATTTTGAACGTGGGAATCATCCGGATCATGCCACTGGCACTCTTTCAACTGCTTAACCCATTCTTCCAGCACTCGAGGCCCACCACCAGCATTGATAACTCGTTCCTGTTCAAAGAATGGCAATAAACGCGGATCATTAGCCAGTTGTTGATCAGTTGTTGGTAGCCGACCGGATGGAAGTGCTTTAAATTCCTCCGGTTCAGTGGCCACCAGCAAGCGCCCAGATAAATATGGCAGCAGTTCAGCACCTGGCTTCAATATCACAACACCAAGTTCCTGCTGGATAAATGGGGTTAACAATGCCCTCATGCGGCACCTTTCTTGGCAAGATACTCAATCCACAAGCCACCAATCCAGCGGACGCCCTTTGGTGTAAATCTAGCTTGAGCGAAAGCATGGCTATTTATCTGATTGGTACCGGTTTTAACTTCAAACCGTCCAGCATCAATATGCTGTTGATGCGGTATCAACCCGCCGGATAACCGATACATAATGCGATTATCCATAAGAAAAAGCCTGAATTCCGGTTCTTTAGCACTCAACAACTTACAAACCTGACGGAATACCATTGAGCCAGTAGCCTTAACGTAGCGATCGACAAACTCAACTTTTGGCGCAGCAATAGAAAGCTGGTTTTCAAGTTGCTGCTTTTCCTCTACCAAATTAGCAGCCAGGCGCAATGCCTCTGGTAAGGTTTGAGGGATCAGGTTCTGTTCCAGCTCTTGCCAGCGGTCAACCACCGCAGCTGTGAACTCAGGTGAGAGTCGGGCAACCAATACCAGAGAATTGCGCTTATTGAACCGATACTCAAAATACTTATTACCATTATGCTCAAAATCGAACTGCGCCAACGGCGCGGTTAAAATACCGCCAGCACATAGGCGTTCTGCAGAACGTTTTACATCGCTGTGCTTACTGTTCACCAGCACAGCGATTTCACGACTGCTCATAGTCACAACTAATGTGGAAACACCTGAATAATTATTCATATATTTACCTTTGCAGAGTGAGCAATACGGGCCGCAGCAGTTACCAAATGATCTGGATCTAACTCAATACCAATAAAACTGTACCCCTCAAGTAATGCAGCCTTACCCGTAGAACCTGAACCCATGAAGGGATCTAGCACTGTCCCTGCCGTTGGGGTTATCAGGCGGCACAAATAACGCATCAACTCGACCGGTTTAACTGTTGGATGGGGATTTTTCGCACCACCAGACCGGCCCGCACCAGCTCGTGGATCATTCAATCCAGCGCTCCCCTCTTTGCGCCCGCCGGTCATATCGGTAGCGGAGAAGCTAGTGAAGCGATCCATGCCTTCGTCACGCTCAGCTTTATTAACCTTTGCACAATAAAAGAATCGGGCGGCTGATTTGCTAGTTTCAATGCGGGCTGCATGTTCGCGGGGTGCGTTCATATCGCCGTAGCAAACTCGAGAAGGCCGGGTGTTTCCCGTAGTTTTCAGATCGCCTTGCTGTCCTCTGCTATCAGGAAAAGCAGCGATCACTTCTTCGCTTCCATCATGCATAATATTTGCTGGCCAGCGGCCTAACTGTTCTGGTTGCCACTCGGTGCCGTCAGGCTCTTTACCATCACAAACATGAGATAACAGCCCGCCAGCGCCACCAGAAAGAGACTCATCTGTCGGAACCCGGCATAAATCAATTCGTAATGCACCGGTACCAAACTGATTAACATTCCCTTCCACTGTCCCAACTAACGGTTTACGGGCCATAACTATTGGCTCATGAGCCGGTTTCAACGCGGTACCAAGCCCAGCATTTTCACCAGTGAGATTTTTCGACTTAGGGAAACCGCTGCCGTAAATCCACATAAGCTGATCACGTATTTCGAAACCAGCATCTTCAATATTCACCACCAGGCGGTGATAGGTTCTCGAACCACCAAATGCCAGCAAGTGTCCGCCCGGCTTTAATACCCGTAGGCACTCAGCCCACTGATCCACTGTAGGGACCTGATAATCCCATTTGTTACCCATAAAGCTCAGGCCGTAAGGCGGGTCTGTTACGATTGAATCAACCGAGTTATCAGCCATAGAAAGCAGTACATCTTCACAGCGCCCCATGTTGAGTTGATAGGTCATATTGCCCCCGCGCCATATTTGGCATAAGCCCTTACCAAAATTGGCCGCCACTGAATTTTTGCCGAGGTAATATTCGGTATTGACCCAAGATTGTTTTTATCTGCTTCTGCCAGAGCCGCCTTTTCTGCCGCATTCTTTGGTCGGCTACGGCTACCAAGCAACCGGCTGAATGACTCTTCAAAATCAATATTTTCGGTAACGGAGGTGTCCAGTAGCGGCCTATCAGCAGCAACCCAAGCGTTAGCACCCAACAGGAAACCAGAGAATTTATCCGCCCTGAATATTTCCGGTGCAGTCAGTAACCGTGCCCACTTTGGATTATTTAGAAGCTCTGCAACGCGCCATTCGATAACCAGCAGTAATTCAGCCTCGGTATATTCATCCTGCAAACGGGCCTGAATATCTGCCAACGTTTCGCGGCTTGGGGTGGTTTTACCGTTCGTTAAACGATTTAAAAATTGAAGTACCCCTCTCGCCGTTGTGACCAACTCCACTTCCGGATCAATCGGCTGGGGGGCTATAGGGGGTATTGGTTTTAGATCTTTAACGATTCCTGAAAGATTCCGTATCCCGTTTTTGGGGGTGTTACCGTCCAAAATTGGGTGTGTTACCTTAGATGAAACAATCCCGTTTTCGGTAATGTTCCCGTTTTTGGGTGTGTTTGCATCGACGGGAACTTTCTTTAAACGATCCCGTTTTCGGTAATGTTCCCGTTTTTGGGTATGTTCAACATCGGCAATGCTTTCATCAATACCAATCAGTTTATAAACAATGACTTGCTTTGTACGTCCACGACGCTCGCCCGTATCGGCAAGCATGCCTAAAGCAACCAAATGCTGGAGGCTTGATTGAACCGTTTTCTTATCTAACTCAGTAGCTTCAGCCAACGCCGCGATGGATGGAAAAGCACAATGATCGGCCCCACACATATCAGCAAGCCAAGTCAGCACGGATTTAGCGGATGACCGGCCCGTTTTGACTTTCTTGGCCCAGCGCATAGCGTCAAGACTCATACATCCACCTGTGTAAATTCTTTTTTGAACCGCTTGATAGGCTTTGATAACTCGCCATGCTCATAACCATCACGCAGGTAAATAACCTCGCCTGTGGTGCTGTCATAGCGAATGACGTGAACGCGAACGCCACGCTTATCTTTGTAATAACGATCAAGTAATTGAATTGGGTTTGTTGTAGTTGAGCCAGGGTTAGTCATACACGACCCCACTTACGGCGAACTACACCCACAATTCCCCGCGCTCTGCTGTGGTTGCACGGTTTCCACTGGCCCCTTATCATTCGTTCATACCGGAACGGACTGACACAAACGCAACGCAGTTGCGGAATAGAACGTTTAGCCGCTACAATGTTCATGCGTTAATTACTCCACACGTTTAGTTAATGCACCCGACGCCTCAGTGCCGCACACTGGGGCGTCACCCCATAACATCACCGATATCGCAATAATCTCTGCAATAATTGACTGCGCTATATACCCCTTTGCTTTTAGCCGCTTAGTCTCATCGCGATCTAAAATTCCATCAGCCGTAAACTCATTGTGAGCACGACCAAAATCACCCAAAGCCACCAGCAGATCATTAAATTTGATAAGCAACTCATCGTTGCCAATATCATTAACTTCCGGCAATTTCACGAACACACCACCAGCACGTTTACACATAGCTTCGGTAATGTCGGAACGGCCAGAGATTGATTCCATCTCTACGGCCATCCCAAATGGCACCACCTGCCCGGCTAGCTGACGAACGCGGTTACGTAATGCATTTTCGGTACCGGACAGTGGGCATAGCTGTTTAGCCATCGCGTCATACTTGCCAGGCGTTTGAGTGATAAGTTGGTGTATTGCGTCGCTTATGTCTGGCTGAGTTGGAAAGTCTTTGTTATCCACAATGTTTATCTCTCTTTGGTGGTGATACTAATTGCGGTTGAGTGCTATTGTTTTCGTAAATATCTGGTCTTAGTTGGAATTTGGTTACAACTCCACAAGTTTCATCCTCTAGCTTCTTAGCTAGAGAGAATCCGGCTTTCTTGTAACCGTTAAATACGAGCCTTAAATAACCAGTGCTACTTTCAACACGTATGGCGAGAGCTGTTTGCTCGTCTTTTGTTAGTGCATCCCAATATTCTTTCATTTGTGTACCTCCGAGATACATTATGCATTATTTAAATGAACCCGCAAGGGCCTTGTACCCTCACGGTACACACCGTTAAATGGTAGGCATGAAAACTAATGAAGAAATCCGGCGTGAAAACGCCAGAAAATTGCGGGATAGTGCAGGAGGAAACAATTCTTTCGCTGTATTGCTGGACCGCGAACCAACGCAAATAAGCAGAATAATAGGCAAGAACCCAACAAAAAAAATTGGGGACGATATGGCACGCCATATTGAAAAGTGTTTTTCTTTGCCTGATGGATGGTTAGATCAAGAACATCAGACGACTAATGTTGTGCCTGACGTGGCAGATACAGATCTAAAAATTCATATGGTCCCTGTTATTTCTTGGGTTCAGGCGGGTGCTTGGACTGAAATTGGTTATTCCGAGGTTGACTTAAGCTTGTTAGACACCTATCCATGCCCGGTCCCTTGTGGCCCTATGACGTATATTCTTCGGGTTATCGGCGACTCAATGATTGATGAGTACAGGCCAGGTGAAATGATTTTTGTTGATCCGGAAGTGGCTCCAATGCATGGTGATGATGTAATCGCCATAATGATTGATTCTGGTGAAACGACGTTCAAAAGATTGGTTGAAGATGGTGGGAAAAAATACCTTAAAGCGCTAAATGCAAACTGGCCAGAACAATACATTACCATTAATGGCAATTGCTCAATAATTGGCACGGTTATTTTCTCTGGAAAACCAAGACGTTATAGAGCATAGAAAAACTAATTTAAACATACCCGCTTCGGCGGGTTTTTTTATGCTTGACAATGTACCCTTAAGATACATAATGTACCTACCGAGTACGAAATTATCCGCTTAGTAGGGTTAACAGTGTGGAGTAACCGGAATGGCTAACTACAAAAATATCAGTATCGAATGGCTTCAATACATGCATTCAGATGGGTATATCGCCCTGTGTGATGCCGATCTTCAGGAAGTTTTGAACGTAGTTTTTGAGTAATCGGCACTTATTTTGATTTGAAACGGGCCGCTCCGGTACTAACCGGTGTGTTTTGAGGAAGGCGAACGGCAAGTAACCCCTCCTGCCACGGCAGTAAACGCGGTTGAGCCACCCGCCCGCGCAAAGAATGCCCCGTGAGGCTCAAAAGAAAGGCCGATTGATCCACGTTACGGATCACACAACAGGTAAGAGCATTGACGAGCAAGGCATTGAGTCCGGTTCAATTCCAGACGCCAGATAGATTTTTATTATCTGGTGATGGGCAAGGAAATGGTCTGTTCGATTCAGACACCGGCAATGCTCTTACCGTTGTGATGTGTACAAGCGTACTGCACCGCAGGCGGGAGGAAGACTGGAAATCGGCTGGGCGTCCATCATAACGCCAATACCAAAACCGAGCGGCCAGAAATAAGTAGGGGTAGCGCCCTAGTGTCACAACCTTGTTCCATTGCTGTTGCTGTGTTTTTAGCGGCTGCGCCAGTTCTCAATCAACCAACACCAGGGGGGAGTGAGGATAATGTTCTGACAGGCCAGCCGCTCTTTTTACACACAGAGAAGTGCTCCGGGCGGGTTATCCCTTTAAACCCGTAGGCGAACGTCGCTTTAAATTGCGCTATAGCATTCTTACCGGCGGCAATGTTCCGGTTTTAGTATTACGCATTGTTCAATTGGAAGCAGAAGAAGAAAAGATAGCTGTTGAATTTTTGGAACTACTTACAAATAAATTTAAAGGCGTCGAAGTTGAAACCTTTATCGGTAAATTCAAAGCGTAATTAATTAAACCTTAACTTTTTAGTATCACTTCAAATATCCCAGCAATGGGGTATTTGGCGGGGTATTACCTAAAAACCGTGTGGAGTATATTCATGTCTTATATTACGACTTATTCAGGGCTGGACTTTGATTATCTAAAACCTGTCGCCAGCAGCATTTGTATTGAAGATATCGCGCAGGCGTTATCACATGAATGCCGCTTTGCCGGTCACCTGCCTAATTTCTATAGTGTGGCCCAACATTGCTTGTTAATAAGCACGATTGTGCCAGAAGAATTTGCCCTTGAAGCCTTACTGCATGATGCAACCGAGGCATATTGCAAAGATATCCCCTCACCTCTTAAACGCCTACTGCCTGATTACCAGGCTATTGAGCAGCAGGTCGATACCGTCATTCGTGAAACCTTTGGGTTGCCTGCCGAAATGTCCGAGGTCGTCCACTACTGCGATCTGGTGATGCTGACCACCGAGCGCCAAGAGTTAGACATCGATGATGGTAAAGAGTGGCCCATGCTGGCAGGTATTCCACCGGCAGAAATGGCAATAGTGCCAATGTCATCACGGGATGCGCGGATCGCTTTCTTAGCGCGCTTCAATGAACTGACTGCGGCCAGCAAATCATGATGTACGGCCTGTTTTTACTCGTCTGCTACACATTCCAGCCGTGCCAGTACGAGCCGCAAGGCTACGTATACCCAGATGATAAGAACTGTATAGCCGACATTCAGCAGCAAGGTCTACCACCAGAATATGAATGCCTGCCAGTTGATGGCGTTCTCTATGCGAGGAAACAGTGATGAGCTTTCAACAAAAGTTCGAACAAAAAGGCGACTTTCAAGCCTGGTACGCATGCCAAGCGTGGCTTAATGATCGTGGCTACAGTTACGGCCAAACATCTGCTCGCGCACCGGGGGTCGGTGTTCTTAAGGGGGATTTCTGTATTGCCAAAATGCACAACCTGACAACACAGGAAATTAGACAACTGGATGGAAGAGTTGACGGTGATTTCCGAGAAGGGCCGATCACCCTTCGGCTAAAAGTTGAGCCAGAAGTTATGGTAAGCAGCGAATCAACGAAGCAGCAGCGCCTTGAACATGCCAATCAGCTGATCAGTATTATTGCCGCCCATGGTCGCCGGTTCTTCTTTGACACCAGGACAGAGAGAGTTGCCCGACTCGAATTGAACAACACCGGTAGGGTTTTTCTGATCGATGAATATACCGGTAAGCGAATTTATACCCACTTCGAAAACCGGCACTGGAAGGGGTTTAACCACGGCGGTACTTTGCGGTCGCTGGTCATAATGATGCGGAACTACATCTGTAAAGGTGAGTGCATCGATGCTTACTACTTGGGACCAGAAAACAGCAGTCTACGCAAAGGGAATATTTGGGGCTATCCAGAAGAGGCGATCGAGGCTGTTCGTAATGAAGCTGGCTTGTTACCAATCATCGAGCAGGAGGCATGATGGATAAGTCGATTTTAGATATGTGCTGCGGCTCCCGCATGTTCTGGTTCAACCGTGCCGATCCGCGCGCTGTATTCGTCGATATCCGTGCCGAAAGTCACACTTTATGTGATGGCCGTAAGCTGGAGATTGCCCCAGACCTTATTGCTGATTTTCGTCAGTTGCCGTTTGCCAATAATACTTTCCAGATCGTTGTATTCGACCCACCCCACCTTACTCATTGTGGGCCTGAAGGTTGGCAGGGAAAGAAATACGGCATCCTTAGTAAGTCATGGAAAGACGACCTTACTAAAGGCTTTGCTGAGGCGTTCCGGGTATTACGTCCGGGGGGGGTACTTATCTTTAAATGGAATGAGGTTCATATCCCTACCCGAGACATTATTAAACTGTCGCCGGTACCGCCAATATTTGGGCATCCATCAGGGAAGCGAGCGAATACGAACTGGGTATGCTTTCAAAAGCCAGGTGAAAATTTGATGGCCAACTTGAGCAGGAATTGCATATGAAAGAATTAGTCAATGACGGTGTGCATTTGTTCAAGCTAACTCTGCTTTGGCCTGATGATCACCTGATTAATCAATTGGCCCACGCGCTGATTGAACGAAATGCAGAACTGGCGGCAATTAAAGCCCAAGACCCCACTTACTGGCTAGATGTGCATGGGTACCAAACATACCTCTATTTTAACGAGAAAGATGCTACTGAAGCATGCAGTAAAAACGGTGGGATGTATGTGAAACCTGTTTTTGATGGGCCGACAGTAGCGGAAAAACAGGATGCTAAAGCCATTGAGGATAACCTAATTGAACAAGTTGGATTGATGTGCGACCGAGCTGTAAATATCCATGAGAAGAATGTCTATGGTGAAGCTTTTTGTGTGTTGAAATACGGAATACTCCCTTACCTGCGAAAAAAGGAAAATAATGAATAACTTAATGATCGACCTAGAAACCATGGGTAACAAACCAAACGCACCAATTGTCTCTATCGGCGCTGTATTTTTTGAACCTGAAACAGGTGAGATTGGCCCTGAGTTGTATGCAGCAGTTGACCTCAAGTCAGAGGTCGCGTTAGGTGCTGTTCCTGATGCTGACACTATCTTGTGGTGGCTAACTCAAAGCAGCGAAGCAAGAGCCGCCATTACAGGTGAAGCAATGCCGATCCGTGATGCCCTGTCAGAGCTTAGTGCCTTTGCTGCACTGAATAGTGCATCGCCCAAGTATCTGTGTGTTTGGGGTAATGGTGCCTCATTCGATAATGTCATCCTGCGAGCTGCATATGAACGTTGCCAGATGCCGCCATGCTGGAGTTGGTTTAACGATCTTGACGTTAGAACCATCGTTAAACTGGGCCGTGCTGTTGGTTTCGATCCCAAGCGAGATATGCCATTTGATGGCGAACGGCATAACGCCTTGGCTGATGCTATTCACCAAGCTAAATATGTCTCTGCTATTTATCAGCGGCTAATCCCAGCCACCAGCAACGATATTGAATAAATTTATCACGGCCTGTGTGCGGCGGGCCTTTAAATAAACAGTGTGGAGTAAACCCCATGAGCGAAGATAGCGGAAAATTACTGACTCGCGCTGAATTGGAAGAGATCACTGGTTTTGTTCAACCTAAGAAGCAGTGTGAATGCTTACGAGAAAATGGCATTTTTTTTATCGAACGCAAAGACGGTAGGCCCAGTACAACATGGGCGCATGTTGAGCACCCTCTTTCTTCCCGCAATATCATTCAGAACGTGCCTGAAGACCAACCAAACTATGGGGCTATTTAATGTCACGTCCACGCAAGAACCCAACAGATAACTGGATGCCACCACGGGTTCGTAAAGGCAAGTCTGCATATGAATTCAGGGCAATAGATGGGAGAACAATTCGACTATGTAGCTTTGAATGCAGCCAGGCTGATGTATGGGTTGCCTTTGAAAAATTAATGATTAGCCAAAAAGAGGATTCGACATTTACTGGTTTGATTAATGAATTTCTATTGTCAGGTGATTTCTGTGAACTGGCCACAGAGACACAAAAAGATTATCGAAAATACTCATCAAAGATAATAGCCGTGTTTGGAAAAATGTCTCCAGATAATATAAAACCAGAGCATATTCGAAAGTATATGGATAAACGCGGAGCAAAAAGCAGGGTTCAGGCAAACAGGGAAAAGTCCTTCATGTCGAGGGTATTTCGCTGGGGATATGAGCGTGGGAAAGTGAAGTTAAATCCTTGCCAAGGGGTTAAGCAATTTAAAGAAAAAGCCAGAACTCGCTATATAACAGATGAAGAATACGCTGCACTTTATGATGTTGCTCCATCAGTCGTAAAAGTAGCTATGGAGTTAGCTTATTTATGCTGTACCAGGCAAGCGGATATTTTAGATATGAAAAAAGGGCAGTTGTTGGAGAATGGTATACTTATACAACAAAGCAAAACTGGCGTTGCCCAAATTAAAGCTTGGACACCTAGGCTGCATGAGTCTATACGGCAGGCTGGCACCCTTCCTCTAAACCATGGTGTTATGAGCATCTATTTGTTACACCAACAATCAGGATCACGCTTCACCCGCGATAGTTTTAATGCCCACTGGATGAAAGCAAAAAAAGCGGCGGCTGTGAAATATCCAGAACTGGAGTTTAATTTCACTTTCCACGATCTGAAAGCAAAAGGTATCTCAGATCTAACTGGTTCGCTATATGACAAGCAGGCAATCTCAGGGCACAAAAACGCATCACAAACCGCAAGATATGATAGAAAAATTAATATTGTTCCAGTTGTGGGCGGGCAAGATGTGGCGAAGTGATATGGTGAAACAATGGTGAAAGGTGATTTTAGGCACAAAAAAACCGCCTCTCGGCGGTTAACGACATACTCATACTACTTTGTTTTACTTAGAATATTTTCCATGGTGCCCGGGGCGGGACTTGAACCCGCACAGCCATAAGCCGAGGGATTTTAAATCCCTTGTGTCTACCGATTTCACCACCCGGGCTCTGGAAAACTGGAGGCGCGTCCCGGAGTCGAACCGAGGTAGACGGATTTGCAATCCGTAGCATGGCCACTCTGCCAACGCGCCTTATTCTTCTTTGCCTTTACAGCTGAGGTTCGCCTTAAGCCAACCTACTAATTTGGAGCGGGAAACGAGACTCGAACTCGCGACCCCGACCTTGGCAAGGTCGTGCTCTACCAACTGAGCTATTCCCGCAACATCAGAACTTACTGATTCTTTTGCTATCTTTCGACATTTCGTTGCTGCCGTCTGATGCGATGCATTCTACTTACCTGACGCAATGAGTCAATAAAATTATCTGACTAATGTGTTCGTTTGCTGCTTTTTGCGGCGCTTCGATCAAGGTTCGAGCAAATCATTCCAGGCGGCGTTTAAATATTGAAACATTGACCAGAATGTCAGTACCGCAGCAATGTAGAGAAGAACAACGCTGGCGAGCTCAACATTATGGTCTGGGCGCCAAAGTAAGCCAACCAGCGAACCCATTTGAGCCGTGGTTTTCACTTTACCAATCCATGACACCGCAACACTGCTGCGCTTACCGATTTCAGCCATCCACTCACGCAGGGAAGAAATGATGATTTCACGGGCAATCATAGTTGCCGCCGGTAGAGTGATCCACCAGACATGATAATGCTCAGCGACCAACACTAATGCGATGGCAACCATAACTTTATCCGCCACAGGGTCAAGAAAAGCCCCAAAACGGGTAGTTTGTTTCCAGCGGCGCGCTAAAAAACCATCAAACCAATCGGTTGCTGCTGCAAACACAAATATGATGGCACAAACCATCGGAGCCCAAACGAATGGCAGATAAAACGCCAGAACGAAGAATGGGATGAGTACAACACGAAACAGGGTAAGCCAAGTCGGTATATTCAATTGCATAATGCTACGATAACTATCTGGCTGGGGTGGATATTATGAGTATGGTGCAACATTAGCCTCAGTGTTTCAATGCATTGTAGATTTTTTCTGCCAATGCTTGTGAAATACTCGGCACTTTTGCAATTTCCTCGACGCTAGCATTCAGTAAAGGTTGCAGTCCCCCCATATACTTCAGCAAAATTTGCCGCCGTTTAGGGCCAACTCCCTCTATCGTTTCTAATGCACTGGTATTTTTTACTTTAGCACGACGCTGCCTATGTCCGGTGATAGCATGGTTATGCGAGTCATCTCGGATATGTTGAATCAAATGCAATGCTGGTGAATCTGGTGGCAACGAGAACCCCTCCCCTTGCGCCTCCAGGAACAATGTTTCCAGCCCCGCTTTTCGATCACTTCCCTTAGCAACGCCGACCAATAATGGTTTTTGCTTATCCCACTCAACGGTGAGAGAAGCAAACACGTCAAAAGCCTGAGACAGTTGGCCTTTCCCTCCGTCAATGAAAATAACATCAGGAATTTTTTTGTCATCTAATGCCTTACCATATCGACGTTTAAGCACTTGAGACATCGCCGCATAATCATCACCGGGCGTTATGCCACTAATATTGTAGCGTCTATATTCCGAACGTACAGGACCATTTGCATCAAATACGACACAAGACGCGACAGTCTGCTCTCCCATCGTATGGCTGATATCAAAACATTCCATACGATTGATCTCATCAAGATTAAGAATCTTGGCTAACTCTTTCATTCGCTGATGTATTGTTGATTGCTGCGATAAACGAGTAATCAACGCAGTAGAGGCATTTGTGCGCGCAAGTTTAAGGTAACGCGCTCGATCCCCCCGAGGACGGCTTTGGATCTGAATTTTTCTTCCGGCCAACTCAGAAAGAGAGGAAGCCAGCAGATCCTTTTCCTCTAGGGTAAAGTCCAGCAAGATCTCACCTGGGAGCGTTCGCCCCTGGCTTCCTTGCAAATAAAACTGCCCAACAAAGGTCTGAACGACTTCACTGAGCTCAGTCCCAGCAGGAACTTTCGGGAAGTAACTCCGGCTTCCCAGCACTTTCCCTTGTCGAATAAATAGCACATGAACACAAGCTAATCCGGCATCAAACGCCACACCGATAACATCAAGATCTGCACTGTCGCCCGAAACGAACTGCTGTTCAGTAACTCGCCTTACTGCTTGTATTTGATCTCGAATACGTGCCGCATCTTCGAAATGCAACGATTGACTGGCTTCCTCCATCCGGGAAATCAGTTGTGTCAGTACCTGTTGGTCTTTGCCCGAGAGGAACAAACGCACATAATCAACCTGGCGTTGGTACTCATCATCGCTCACAAGACCTGCAACACAGGGGCCTGAACAACGGCCAATCTGATATTGCAGACAAGGCCGTGAACGATTGCGGTAGACACTGTTTTCACACTGCCTTACTGGAAAAAGTTTTTGCAATAATGCCAAGGTTTCGCGGACAGCATAAGAGTTTGGGAACGGGCCAAAATACTCACCCTTCTCATGCTTAGCACCGCGATGAATAGCTAAGCGCGGGTGAGTATCCGCACTCAAGAAAATAAGAGGATATGACTTATCATCACGCAACAGTACGTTGTAACGAGGCTGATAAAGCTTGATATAGTTATGCTCAAGCAGCAGTGCTTCCGTTTCTGTATGTGTCACGGTCACATCAATTTGAGCAATATTCTTAACCAAGGTCTCTGTTTTTCGACTGGCAACCTGAGCACGGAAATAACTCGTCAGACGTTTCTTGAGGTCTTTTGCTTTGCCGACATAAATAACTGTCCCCGTCTTATCATACATACGGTAAACACCAGGTTGGCTGGTGACAGTTTTCAAAAACTCTTTAGAATCGAAACAATCAGTCACTATTAGACAACGTCTCCGCGTTAAACAGACCGTGGCGAATAGCCAGATGGGTCAATTCAACGTCACCACTTATATTAAGCTTGCTAAACATCCGGTAGCGATAGCTGTTCACCGTTTTCGGACTCAGATGAAGTTGTTCCGAAATGTCGTTCACCTTTTGGCCTTTCGTTATCATGAGCATAATTTGTAACTCACGCTCTGACAAACAACTAAAAGGCGTTTCGGCTGGAGGCTCTAACTGACCCAAAGCCATCTGCTGCGCAATATCAGAAGCAATGTAGCGTTGCCCCGAATGAACCGCACGGATAGCCGTAACAACATCCTGAGGTGCTGCCCCCTTACTTAAATACCCACCGGCACCAGCCTGCATGACTTTTGCGGGCAGCGGATTTTCAGTATGGATGGTTAGCATGATAACTTTAGTATCTGGAGAAAAACGCAAAATCTTACGAGTTGCTTCCAACCCGCCGATACCGGGCATATTCATATCCATCAAAACGATATCAACAACATGGCTACGGCACCATTTTACCGCATCTTCACCACACTGCATCTCGCCCGCTACTTTGATACCCTTGATATCTTCAAGAATGCGTCGAATCCCTGCGCGCACCAGTTCGTGGTCATCAACAAGAAGAACGCTAATCAAAGAAAATTCTCCAAAAATAAGGGAGTAACCTAATCACGCTTTGTTTACGACAATGATATTACTTGTTTTCGACCAAAGAATGAATACAGAATAATTGCAAATTCATATCTATATTGTTTGACAGATATTATTTTTATCATCATTTCGACTATGTACATAAAATCGCTGACATATCAATTAACGACATGATAAAAAAGAAAAGTTTTTTTAAGAGTTTTCTTGGCATTACACTGCTATTCATGCAAACAGTAATTGCTGACACCCCGAAACTTATTTTTACATGAAAAAGCACAACATATTGATACCACACAGGATCGGCTATTTCCGTTCTAATTTTGCGGCATAGGAATTATTCTTAGTTTTGTTTATTTATTGTTTATCTCTTATTCACGCTCAAAATGAGTGATTTTTGACACAAAATTACTCATTCAGAAATGGTATGATTTTTATGAACAAAACTCACTTAATTAAGATAATACTTACATAGTCAGAGGAAGCATCTTCCAGACATACCTATCCCCTGCTCGCCTTCGACCACATTTTGCGCCACAAACTAAAGATTAAGCACATGTTATCAAAGCTGACCATCAGTTTATGATATAATGCTATAACTGTTTAATAATGCCGCGAATGTTCACTGCGATACTGGGTTAGCCCACATCACTTTGTTCACAGGTAAGCTATCACTTCAGGAAAAAAAATGAGTAATCCAGACTTTACCACTTCTGCTGACCCAGAAACTTTAGCAAATGAAGTTGCATGTTTGAAAGCAACATTGACTCTATTGCTAAAAGCGATCGGCCAAGCCGATGCTGGGAAAGTAATCTTAAATATCGAACGTTCCATTGCCGGTATCGAAGACACTGCTCAAGCTGAAGTTTTCACCAATACCCTGGCACAAATCAAGAACGGCTATCGTCAATAGCTTATCAAGATATAGAGTCTTATTTTGCTCCGCTGCCATATATAGGAATTTCTTTGTTTTTCATTGAAATATATTCTATTGGCAGCTTTTTTAAATTTTTCGGGATTGCGATGGGACTGTTACTTAAAGCACTGATCGGCGCCATAGTTGTGGTATTGATTGGGCTATTATCGAGGACGCGCAATTACTATATTGCTGGTTTAATCCCGTTATTCCCTACTTTCGCCCTCATCGCACACTATATTGTTGGCCATGAGCGCAATATCGAAGCACTGCGCATAACAATTACATTCGGTTTATGGGCTATCATTCCCTACTTTATCTATTTGATATCGCTTTATTTTTTAATTGACTATTTACGCCTACCACTCGCATTGACCGCGGCTGTGTTATGTTGGGCCATCGCCGCCTGGATACTTATAGCTGCCTGGAACCAATGGCATAGTTAACGAAAACCATACCATTATCAGCGCAATAGTAATAAAACAAGCGCATGAATAGCCAACAGCGCCACAGAGAAGGTGAGATTCAAATTACTGATAGATTTTGATCTGACTTCATCAGAAGGTATATCACTTACTTGAATTTTTCTGACTCTGTAAACCCAGTACCCGCCGAGCACCACAAAAAGCAAGGCCAGAGACACCGCCAAGAGTGGAGATCCCCAGACTAAGTACTCACTTAATCCTGCAATAGCAAACCAAAGAATGACAAAGACCATGATTAACCACCTAAAGTTTTGATAGTCCGAGCTTAGCACACTCCTTAAAAACCATTAAGACCCACTTACAAGAAAAAAAGGAATGCAGAAAACATAAAATGTCAGTCTAAAAACATCATAAACAGCAGAAATGAAGTTAATAAATAGTTAATTTAAAAAAAGAACCGTATTGAACATCCACAATTAAATAGCATAAGATAAAGCGATAACTAAATTATAAGACAAATCATCTATGACTTTATCTAAAAAATGATAAATTTAGCTCAAAAAGCAACATTATCCTGTATTTTGTACATTCAAATAAAATGCTTAAAAAATCAAATTAAGTAGTTTTATTACATCAAGAATTCATTTTATTTGCCGTTATACATTGCACCTCTATTTAATATACGTAATGTTCATGAAAAAGTTCTCCGACCTATCCATTTTGACAAAGTTACTCTCAGGCTTTTCGGTTGTTATTGTCATGATGTTATTGCTAGGTGCTGTGGCACTATCACAGTTAAGCAGTAATAACGCCAGGCTGGAAGCCTATCGCGACAGTTGGTTACCGGGTGTTCGCTATGCATTAGAGATGCGAGGCGTTTTAGCCGAATTGCGCCTGCAGCAGGTTCAGTATATCGCCTCATCGACAGAAAAAGAGCGCGAAGGACACCGCCTGGAGATATTACAAGCCGTAGACAACTTTCGTGCCGCGCAAGATAGATTTCTGAAATTACCCGAAGGTTACAATCACTCCGAACTATTCAAGAGAATAATGTCAGATTTTGACCACTTTTCTCAGGCAAACAGTCTCGTTATTGATGCGGTTAATAATAATCAATTAGCTGAAGCCACTAAAGTTAGTGGTGATACATCAAGAAAATATCGCACACAGTTGATGAAAGACCTCGCTGAATTAGTCGTACTGGAAGTTCAAGGTGGGGAACAAGCTGCAACAGATGGTCAACAAAGCTTTAATACTGCCAAAAACGTACTTATCGCTTTATTGCTCTTTGCTGTTTTCATTTCTGCACTGCTTGCTGTCATGATTGCCCGCAACTTTTCTCGTTTATTGGGAGGGGAACCGGCCTATGCTGTGGCTATTATGGGCCATATCGCCGCCGGAAACTTATCCACTGAAATAAAACTTCGCCCAGGTGATAATAATAGCTTACTGGCTTCCCTGAATATCATGAACCGGCAGTTGAAGAAAACGATTAATGAGATCATGCATGGGAGCGAATCAATTTCTGTGGCGTCGAATCAGATTGCTCAGGGTAATGCTGACTTATCACAACGTACCGAGGAACAAGCATCCTCTCTGATTCAAACCTCAGCAAATATGCAGGAACTCACCCAAACCGTACGTCAGAATGCGGAGAATGCACGGCAAGCAAGTGAGTTAGCGGTTAATACAGCAGCAACCGCCACAGAAGGCGGAATTATTGTTGATGAAATGCTACTTCGTATGCAAGAAATCACCAAAAGCTCAAGGAAGATCGTCGATATTATTGCTGTTATTGAAGGCATTGCCTTCCAAACCAATATATTAGCGTTAAATGCTGCAGTTGAGGCCGCCCGAGCGGGCACCGAAGGTAAGGGATTTGCCGTTGTCGCAAGCGAAGTACGCACTTTGGCACAGAAAAGTGCAAATGCAGCCAAAGAGATAAAGCAATTAATTGTTGGTACGGTTGAGAAAATTAATGCGGGTTCAGAACGCGCTGACCATGCCAGTCAAGCGATGGGCGAGATAGTCGACTCGGTGGGGAAAGTTGCTCATATCGTTGGCGAGATATCGACGGCATCACACGAGCAACACATTGGTATTCAAGAGATCGGTATCGCTGTAGAACAGATGGATCAAGTTACGCAACAAAATGCCGCATTGGTTGAACAAGCCGCCGCCGCCGCACAATCATTAACGGAGCAAGGCGCGGAGTTGCGCCAGATTATCCGTTTCTTTCAAATTAATCAGCCATCATTAAGCTAAGGAAATAATGACTAAGCGCTAAGTTGTGTGAATTATAGCAACTTAGTGCCTAGCTCAAGATGATATGGCATCTTCTCTGAAGAACATATTCATTATACGGATTACAGAAGTTCTTTCTGTACCCAAAGGCTAATACTCCCGCCATTAACAGGAAATGGCGCCCCACCATCTTCATCTGTAGTAATAATATCCTGACGATTACCTAAGTAATCAGCAAACTCTTTATTTTCAAAACCTTCACCAAGGACGATTGTTTTTTCACTTTCTGCGCCATTCGAAAGAATCACCACACAACCGGGTGCCTCCGCCGTACCAGCACGAACAAAAGCAATACAGTTTTTATCATCAAAATAATCGGTTTGTGCGCCATGAGCGAAGCGTTGTCTGGCTTGAATTAGCCTCTCCAATTCAGCAACAACCGGCATCTCTATCTGATAAGTCCCCCCATCTTCACCGTTATCTTCATAATTGGCACCAAAAAGATCGGGGTAAAAAACACAGGGAATACCTTGTTCTCGTATTAAGATCAACGCGTAAGCCAAAGGTTTAAACCAAGGTTCTACAGGTGCTTCCAGGGCCTGAAGTGGCTGAGTATCGTGATTGGCCACCAACGTAATGGTATGTGACGGGTCAACTTCAATTAATGAGCCATTGAATATTTGCGTTAAATCAAAATCTTCGCCCTGTTTCGACGCTTCGTGAAACTTGTGATGTAAAGCAACGTCGAACAACATTACATTGCCTTCTACCCGTGCCAGATATTGTTGTAATTTTTCGATATCAGGGGACCAATACTCCGCAATAATCAGTAAATCATGTTCTGTTTCATTTTGTATATATTCTATCCATGCTTTAAAAAACCATGCTGGGATATGTTTTACTGCATCCAATCTAAAACCATCAATTGGCAGTGACTCCAGTAACCATTTTCCCCAATATTTTAACTCATCCATAACGGCAGGATTACGGAAATCAATATCCGCCCCCATCAGATAATCAAAATTACCTAACTCATCATCAACCTCTGTATTCCATCCCTCATCGCTATAATCGTTTACTATCTTAAAAACCCCCTCATCTGAGGGTTCTTCAATATAATCAACACCGGTAAAACACTGTTTATCCCAAACAAAGGATGAATAAGTTTCATTGCGGCCAGAAAACGTAAAACGGGTATAGGCAAGGGCGTCGATAATATCATCGTCCATTTCAGTCCGGTTATCAGGATTAACTTTACGGACACTGACCTGTTCTTTTTCATCCGCCCCCATCTTGTGATTGAATACGACGTCAAAAAGAACTTTTATGCCATTCTCCTTCAATCGGTTAATCGCATTCTGTAATCCTTCTTTGTCGCCATATTTAGTCGACTGAGTCCCCTTCTGATCAAACTCCCCCAGATCAAACAAATCATAGGTGTCATATCCTACAGAATATCCTCCTGAGGCACCTTTATATGCGGGGGGAAGCCAAACGATATTAATTCCAAGTTGGCTAATATGTGCGGCTTGATCTGAGACCTCCTGCCATAATTTACCGCCATCAGGATAGTACCAATGGAAAAACTGGAAGATTGTGGGATTATTCATAGGCTTGATAACTCCATTTAACCGTATATCTCACAGTATGGCCCACTTTATAAAAGTTGGATTGGCAATAAGGTAATAGACTGTGTATTCGTTTTAATAGTGAGTTAATGTAAGGTCGGCCAGCATTAAAAAGAGGTAATTTAAATGAAAATAGTGGATATCCCCTTCGGTATCACCGATTGGTCAGAAATAGAAACAACTGAGCATAAGGGGGAGCAAGGGGTTGCCTACTGGCGAACACAACTTTTTGGTCGTGTTAGAGTCCGTATGGTTGAGTACAGTGCTGGATACAAAGCTGACCATTGGTGTTCTAAAGGGCATATATTGCTGTGCCTTGAAGGCGAACTAAGCACTGAATTGGACGATGGGCGAAGCTTTATATTGAAGGCAGGTATGAGTTATCAGGTTGCCGATGGCGCCGAAGCACATCGTTCATCTACAATCTCAGGGGCCAGACTTTTTATTGTCGACTGATCACGTTTTTCGAAGATGTCTATGAGTCCTTTATATTCAGCTAGCAGCCAGTCCTCGGCTGTTAGCTGAAATAAACGTTGTTACTGCCCTTCAGGTAATGAATCAACGGGGTTATCCGGGTATAAAACCCGAATACGTCGTCTGACAATCTCGACCTGAAATGCTGCCATGACTGCAATCATGATCAGGATTTCACCAAACCCGCCTTGTTCCGTTGGTTGATTATAAAGATATTGCAGTGTCCCTATAATCCATTTAGAACCAACCAATAGCAGAAATAAAGTTATCGTCAGTGGTGTTCCCTTGCAAAAAATACGTCCATCAGGTTCACGCCAAATCTCTATAAGGCGACCTTGCAAAACACCGACAACAATACTAAATAAAACTCCGCTACCTAAAACTACCCAGGAAGTCATCGTAGCGGGCATATATGTTCCACCGACTACCAGGCCGACCATCCCGTAAACCCAGGCCCATTTAAAACGGGCGGGGCCTAAAGACACCTCGTGGCTGACCGACTGGCGGTACAATGCAAAAAGTGTTAGCACCAGAATAATCAGTATTTGTACGGGAGTCATCGCTATCTCCTTCAAGAGAAGCATCTAATCAGGGATAAAGTGCCTTAATCTGGCATAGTGGCTACCTGCTCTCGCAGTATATTCACGCTTTATCAGTCTTTGGCAACACCAAACAGAAGGTGACCCTTCCCGAACGGTTAACGAAGTCCGTCAACACGTACTGTATAAAGTTTAGGCTATTTCTCAATAAATAACAGAATCCGCATAATATTAATTTACTCCGCACTCCATATTAAATAGTTTTAACTATCCGTTATTACATCTCAATATCGCTTTAGCTAATCTCAGTCATTTGTATTTATAACAAAGGAATAACATTTGGCGGCTGCTCTGATATATTCAATATCTTTTCATTAGTGCTAAACTGTCGATGTTTTTTATTCAGGAGTAAAAAGTTAATTTAAAGGAGAAGAGAAATGACTCAGAATATTTATGATAATCAGGCATTTTTTTCAGGGTATGCACAACTTCCCCGTTCAGTTGATGGATTGGCTGGCGCGCCAGAATGGGAAGCGATTCGCCAGATGCTGCCGTCGCTGTCAGGAAGTAAAGTTGTAGATCTGGGTTGTGGCTATGGCTGGTTTTGTCGCTACGCACGCTCGCAAGGTGCCAGCGAAGTTTTAGGGCTGGATGTTTCAACGCGAATGTTAAACCGCGCTAAAGAGATGACCACTGACGAAAACATTATTTACCGTCAGGAAGACCTGGAACATTTGCATCTACCACCACAACTGTTCCAATTAGCCTATAGCTCACTCACATTGCATTATATAAAAGCACTGCCAGCACTGTTTTCCACGATTTATCAAGCACTAACTCCTGGGGGCAGTTTTGTTTTTTCCGCCGAACACCCTATCTTTACCGCAGCAAAGCAACCTGGTTGGTTAATTGCCGATAATGGGCAAAAATCCTGGCTGGTGAACAGTTATCAGGCGGAAGGGGAACGTATAACAAACTGGTTGGCAGAAGGCGTTATCAAGCAGCATCGGACATTAGGGACTTATATTAATTTTTTGATAAAACAAGGTTTTATAATTACGCATGTCGAAGAATGGGGACCAACAACACAGCAAATTATAGATTATCCTGAATTGGATGAAGAGAAAGAACGCCCTATGCTATTTTTACTTTCTGCGAAGAAACCTGAATAGAAATCGGGATGGTTTTTATTAAAAATTCCTGCATCAACTCGTGACTCTTGGGGAGGTTTACTCCCCCAGCGCCTGTTTGATATTGACTCGGCGAGCCTAAAAACCACTAACTCATTATAAAACCCCTTAATAGGGTTAAATGACCTATAGTATAAATTAAATGCAACGCTGTATGGGATCCATTATGTCTAATAAAAATCACGAAGAAACAACAGTTAATGAAGGTTTGGCTAAAATTCATGAAGCTTCAGAACAACTTACCGAAGAGCAAATTGAACAGTTGGCTGAAGAAGCCAAAGCCGCAGCCAGAGAGAATGTACAAAAGCATACACACGACTAATCAACAAAATGGGGGATGTATATGAACACTGTGCCGCCAGATGGATTACCAATATACCGGCTGATTACCGGACCAGATGATTCATCATTTTGTCACCGAGTGTCTGATCAATTGAAGCTTGGCTATGTATTATACTGCTCACCATCAATCGCTTATGACCCAGAGAAAAAGACGATAATTGCAGCACAAGCGATCATTTGGCCTGGGAATTGAGCCTGATGGTAATAAAAGCTACCCGATCCACAGTTGGTAATTTGTGATACGGATAAATAGCTTCTTGGATTGAGTTTTACGTCTGTAAAATGTCATCTCACTGATGATAAAATAACTATTTTTCAATGCGTTAAATTTATTTTTGATATTGTTTTGTAGCCACACCCAGTAGTCCTTGGTCACTACTGCTAATCTTTGTTAGCGACACTTCGCGCTAAGTGGATAAGACAAGTAACAGGAGACGATGAATATGCAAGCTCCCCCGATACCTCAAGATGAGGCTAAGAGAATTGCTACATTACGCTCTTATAATATTCTCGATACCTCTCCCGAAGAACGCTTTGATCGTATCACCCGCTTAGCTAAACGTTTATTTAATGTGCCAATCGCGCTTATATCTATCGTCGACGTAAACCGGCAATGGTTTAAATCACATCCCGGACTGGAAACCAGCGAAACCCCCAGGGATATATCTTTTTGTGGTCATGCGATTTTAGGTGACGATATCCTTTTGGTACCCAATGCACTTAACGACCTTCGTTTTAGTGACAACCCACTCGTTACCGACGATCCTGGCATTCGTTTTTATGCGGGTTGTCCGCTGGTTGTTCCCAATGGCAGTAAACTTGGCACACTCTGTATTATCGATCTTAAACCGCGCTCTTTAGATGAATACGACCAACAACTTTTATGTGACTTAGCGAAAATGGCTGAGCAAGAAATTGCTGCCGTTCAATTAGCAACTATTGACGAACTAACACAGTTAACCAACCGTCGAGGCTTTGAAATTCTGGCTCAGCATGCATTAACATTTTGCTCACATAATAATATTCCTGCCACTTTGATTTTCTTTGATCTAAATGATTTTAAAGAAATAAATGACAGTTATGGTCATGCTGAAGGTGATAAGGCATTAGTGACTTTCGCTGAGGAGTTACAGTTTTTCTTCCGTGACACAGATGTTGTCGCCCGATTGGGTGGCGACGAATTTGTCACATTACTCACGGCATCAGGTTGTAGTGATATGCCAGCAATATTAAGCCGCTTTAAGAATGCGTTAGAATTACGCAATAGCCAAGAATTGCGTGGTTATAATATTGATTTTAGCGTGGGGTACGCTAATTGCAATTTAGAGAAAGATACACCGATTAATGAACTACTCGCCGCCGCCGATTCATCCATGTACATGCATAAATTAGAGCTACGCACTAAAAAAACCCCTTTTTCTAAGAGTTAATGTCATGTGTTATTACACTTCTCAAAGCACCAGTAAGTCGTCGTGTTAATAATTAATCAAATCAAAAACTAAATGCCTAAACAATAAATCTGCCAGGAGAGATATACCCGATATGCTCCTAAATGGTGCCGACTCCCTAAATAGGGGCACTAATTTAGTTATCCATAATAAAAATAAACTATTTTTCAATTAGTTAGATATGGCGCAAATATTGCTTGATTAAAGACCATAACAGCAAGGAGGAAGAAATGAGAGCAATGTCTGCGTACTACTTACAATATACTGTATTTCT
The DNA here is from genome assembly GCF_052217145.1 of Yersinia sp. 2541 StPb PI. Classification (NCBI taxonomy): domain Bacteria; kingdom Pseudomonadati; phylum Pseudomonadota; class Gammaproteobacteria; order Enterobacterales; family Yersiniaceae; genus Yersinia; species Yersinia sp. 2541 StPb PI. The sequence goes on from NZ_JAZGQB010000001.1 coordinate 2,726,164, forward strand.
GCTACTGGTTGCTGGAACCATCAATTTTATTTTTCAGTAACCGCTAAAAGAGTCTCGCTAATGCGCGGCTCTTTTGTTTTATCTCGGGTAAAAAGTACAATAAATTGTCGTATTAATACGCAAAAAAATAATTGTTTGGCTCATTGATCCTCACCCTACATGGCAGTCATACAGCCATCACGCCTCGACGTTTAGCCTAAAGTCGAAAGAATATTCTCAGGAAAGGTAGTATCAAACGTTTGAGCGATTTCCGCTTTCGACCACCATAGGTATTTACTGTTCACAGACCTCTCATATCACGGCCCCTGGATATTATGGAAAATTGAGATTTTTATTGTGCAATGTTAGTGAATAAAGCATTACGATTATCACAACTACGGAGAAAATAAAACTATTCAGCGCAAGCCTATAATCATAATTGATGTTTATTCAACTTTATTTACTCAATTAACATTCGGGTTTTAACGTGTTTTACCCATATTCCTGGTTAAGATATACATAAAAAAGTCAATTATTTAAATCGAGACTTACTATTTATATATCATAAAAAATAGGCTGAGAGAGGATATTGAGATACTAATAAGGCTTGTTCGTGGTTAACCTATCAATTTAATCCAGCATATAAAATAAACAGATGGAATATTAAATATTACCGATACAAATATGGCACGAAAATATAAATAAAACATATGAAATTTAGTGTAACTTATTGATTTTGTTGGTGGGTCGTGCAGGGTTCGAACCTGCGACCAATTGATTAAGAGTCAACTGCTCTACCAACTGAGCTAACGACCCAACGGCGATAATTATTCTCCTGTTAGCCTTGGCTGTCAAACATTTCATCGGATTTTTCTGTTTATGCTGTTTATATCCCTCTCTGGAGATTAATTATTCATCTGTTCTTTACGATTATTGTTAGTTATGTGACTTCATGTTGTAATTCCAGATGCTGTGATGAACTTAACAAAATTCAGTGTGTGAAATATAAACACTGGAAAACGAGGCGTATTGTGCAATTATTGTTGCGAAGATATTAAATAATTCGCAAATTGTACTTAAAACATAGCAAAAAACTAACAGACAGACAGACAGACAGACAGACAGACAGACAGACAGACAGACAGACAGGTTAAGACCAAAGAGCCAACATAGAGCTCAACAACTTCACAAATACAGGAAGAGGGAATGGGAAAGATGGTAGACCAATCCAAGATAGTGGCAGAACAGTTGCCGGAACCTGAAGAGCACCTTCAACGAAGTCTCTCCAACCGCCATATCCAGCTAATTGCTATTGGCGGGGCTATAGGTACCGGATTGTTTATGGGATCGGGTAAAACCATCAGCCTTGCCGGGCCGTCGATTATTTTCGTTTATATGATAATCGGTTTTATGCTGTTTTTCGTGATGCGGGCCATGGGTGAGCTGCTGCTATCGAATCTGAAATATAAATCATTTAGTGATTTCGCTGCCGACTTACTCGGTCCTTGGGCTGGTTTTTTCACCGGCTGGACCTACTGGTTTTGTTGGGTCATCACCGGTATCGCTGATGTGGTTGCCATCACGGCTTACGCCCAATTTTGGTTCCCCGGTTTCTCCCAGTGGGTTGCCTCACTGCTAGTGGTTTTACTGTTGCTATCACTGAATTTGGCCACGGTGAAAATGTTCGGTGAAATGGAGTTCTGGTTTGCCATGATTAAAATTGTGGCAATTGTGGCACTGATCTTTGCCGGCTTAACCATGGTGTTAATGAGCTATCAGTCCCCTTCGGGTACCACCGCGTCATTTACCCATTTATGGAATGATGGCGGGATGTTCCCGAAAGGAATCAGTGGATTCTTTGCGGGCTTCCAGATAGCCGTTTTTGCTTTTGTCGGTATTGAGTTAGTTGGGACCACCGCCGCTGAAACCAAAGATCCTGAAGTGGTATTACCGCGTGCTATTAACTCCATCCCTATCCGTATCATCATGTTCTATGTTTTCTCATTGATTATGATTATGTCAGTGACACCATGGAGTTCAGTAGTTGCCGATAAAAGCCCGTTTGTTGAGTTATTCGTTCTGGTCGGGTTACCCGCCGCTGCGAGTGTGATCAACTTTGTGGTCCTAACCTCGGCGGCTTCGTCAGCTAACAGTGGCGTGTTTTCCACCAGCCGTATGTTGTTCGGTTTGGCAAAAGAAGGTGATGCACCAAAGCAATTTGGTAAGCTGTCGCGCCGTTCCGTCCCCGCATCCGGCCTGACATTTTCTTGTATCTGTTTGCTAGGTGGTGTGGTTCTCATTTACCTAATCCCGAACGTAATGACAGTGTTTACACTGGTCACCACAGTTTCAGCGATTCTGTTTATGTTCGTCTGGACCATCATCCTTTGCTCTTACCTGGTGTATCGCAAAAGACGCCCGGCATTACATAAGAAATCCATCTATAAAATGCCCGCTGGTATTTTCATGTCGTGGGTATGTATGGCGTTCTTTGCCTTTGTCCTGGTGCTGTTAACCTTGGAAAGTGATACCCGCCAAGCGCTGATAGTGACGCCGCTGTGGTTTGTCATTCTGACCATTGGCTATCTCATCTTGAAGAAGCGCAGAAGCTACTTGTACGATAACCGTAATCAGTAAGGCATCATCATCACCTATAGCGGTTGTTTTATTATCATCACCTTACTCCCTGCACGGGAGTAAGGTTTTTATATAGATATACTTAGGCTGCCGTGATTGCTTCGCGTAATCGGCGTGGCGTTAAGCCAAAATGCCGCTGAAAACGTGACGTAAAGCGGGACGGTGAAATATAACCGTGCTGTGCAGCGATCTCGCCAATCGAAAGTGATGTGGTTTGTAATGCATTTAATGCACACCCCATACGAACCTCTTCCAGAATCACGCGAAAACTACGATCTTCTTGCATCAGTTTGCGCCGCAAAGTTGAATCCCCAATATGCAAAGAGTGGGCGACGTCACTCACGCTCCAGTTGCGCGCCGGATCGAGCAGTAAAATTTGTTGTACCTGTTCCGCCCATTTATCTCGTCGGTCGATTAATAACGTCCCTGCCTGTCCAGCCAAGTGCAGCGCCAATAAAACCCCCATCGCCGCATGCTGTAAGAGCGCATCTGGCGCATGACACTTCACGTTGAGCAATAAGCTATCCCATGCAAGGCGGGTATGGCTATCCAGAGGAACACATAGCGATGCAGTTGCCACTGGCGTCACCGCCGAGGCACCGTACCAGTGGCGAAACTGGCGTAATAAACTTTGCGGCAGATAGACCATATCAGAACAATAATGCCCCCGATCCGGGGTATTCGCGATACTGACTTCGATACCGGCAGGAAACAAAATAAGCGACGATTGCCCCGCACTGGCAGCCTGTGCCCCCCATTGCACCAATTTACTGCCCTGACGGACATGGCACAGTGCCGGTGAAAACACCGTGACCCGATGCAACGTATGTGCTCGGCGGGCAACAACTTCAGCGCTGGAGATAGTCATCTGGCTATGATTTATCTGCTGCATACTTCCTGCTCTTGGATTAATAATTAGCGGCCATAAGTGGCAACCAGTTGCGTTTTCGCAATCACATTACTGTTGAGCATAAAACCCACCAATGCACCACTGGCATCACTATTGAGGGGTAATTTATCTGTTTTCAATGCCCACACAGTGAACTGATAGCGATGAGGTTTATCTCCTGCTGGTGGGCAAGCCCCTCCGAATCCCGCATAGCCGAAGTCATTGCGCCCCTGAACGGCACCAACAGGTAAAGTGCCATTTTTGCTCTGCCCAGCATTTGTTGCCAATGAATGAACATCGGCGGGGATATTCACCACCGTCCAATGCCACCAGCCACTCCCCGTCGGGGCATCAGGATCATAAGCGGTAATGGCGAAGCTTTTGGTTCCTGCGGGCGCACCCTGCCATGAAAGCTGTGGCGATTGATTCCCGCCATCACAGCCAAATCCGTTAAAAACCTGCTGGGTTTGTAAGGGTCTACCTTCAGGCATATCGCTACTTTTGACGCTGAAGGTTTGTGCCTGAGCAGATAATGACACTGCGATAATCGCCAGAGACAGTGCTATCTTTTTCATGATGGTTCTCCTGTGAGGTATGTTAGTAGCTTACGCAAACAGGCTTGTTTACATTGTGCCATAACGCTCTGTTAGTGTGCCAAAAAGCTCAATCAAGAGCGTTAAGGCGTTTTATAACCAAGACGTCACGCCATGTGCAGGGTCGTCGCGGTAAAATGCTCGCAACGGCGGTTAAATAAGTCGTGATAAACGTGTCAGAAAGCTGTCGGGAACATGTCATGCTGCTGTCGTGGCAGTGGCGAGGGCTTAAGCATAGGTTTGTTGATATCGCTTCAAACCTCATAGGAAAATCAGTATGAACATGTATCGTATTCGTGAATTGCGGTTGGCCCGGGCCTGGTCACAAGAACAGTTGGCTGAACTTTGCAGTCTGAGTGTACGCACGATTCAACGCATAGAGAATGGTGAACAAGCCAGCTTGGAAACACTGAGTGCTATTGCGGCCGTCATGGATCTGAAAGTCAGTGAGCTGTATTGCCCAAATGTCTCTCAGGAACAGAGCACCCCGTCGCAAGCTGTTGACCAACGCGTCATTGATGCCCGCAAAGCGGTTGAGGATGAAATGTCTTTACTGCGTCAGTTACTGCGGGCGGTTATTCTGTGTGCAGTGCTGTTTGCTATCAATTGGTTTACTTCACCTGGCTATATGTGGGCCTGGTGGGTAGTGCTAGGGCTAAGTATCCCGCTGTGTCTGCGCGCAATAAATCTGTTATTGCTGGGTAATTGGGTCGAGCGCTGGCAGCAAAAACGCCTGCAAAAGAAGTTACGTAATCTGTAACAATATTGCGCTAATAAAACCAGCAGAAAGAGAAGGTTAGCTCATATCCCATTCATTTTGCGCACGACTAATAAGTTGCAGCCTGATTGTATTGGCGTATGGTTAATAGGTGTCATTAGCAGCGACTATGATTACATCATCAGCATTATTCAATAAATTTGATTGGAGCATAGCGAGATGGCGAAAATTTTAGTGCTTTACTATTCCATGTATGGGCATATTGAAACACTTGCCGGTGCGATTGCCGAAGGTGCCCAAAAAGTCAGCGGTGTTGAAGTGACCATCAAACGGGTCCCTGAAACCATGCCACCAGACGCCTTCGCCAATGCCGGCGGCAAAAACAACCAGCAAGCCCCGGTCGCAACGCCGCAAGAACTGGCCGATTACGATGGCATCATTTTTGGTACCCCAACCCGTTTCGGTAATATGGCAGGGCAAATGCGTACCTTCCTCGATCAAACCGGCGGGCTATGGGCTTCTGGTGCACTGTACGGCAAAGTTGCCAGTGTATTCTCCTCAACCGGTACTGGCGGCGGACAAGAGCACACCATCACCTCCACATGGACCACATTAGCCCACCACGGTTTTATCATCGTGCCAATCGGCTATGGGGCCAAAGAGTTATTTGATGTTTCACAGACCCGTGGCGGTACCCCATATGGTGCAACAACCATTGCCGGTGGTGATGGCTCCCGTCAGCCAACTGCTGAAGAGCTTGCTATCGCCCGTTTCCAGGGCGAGCATGTGGCAAAAATTACCGCCAAACTGGTAAGCTAACGCCCTTCAGACCTAATACCGCAGCGGGGTTAGTTTCGCTCAATATTCAGCCCATATCAGGGCTTGGCAAGTAGCGTTCAAATCTGCTTTGAGCATCAACCCTGCTGTCTGGCAATAAAAAAGCACCGCATGAAAGCGGTGCTTTTTCTTACTCATTAAACGGAGTTAGGCTTCAAGCAACCCTTGTGCCAGATAGTGGTTAGCATCAACCACCCCAGGTAACACGAAGAAATATCCCCCACCGATCGGTTTGACATACTCTTCTAACGCCTCACCGTTCAACCGTTTTTGTACCGTCAGGAACGCCTTTTCCAAATCAGATTGGTAGCAGACAAACAGCAAGCCCATGTCCAGTTGCCCTGAATTTGACACTCCCAGCGAGTAACTGTAGCCACGGCGTAACATCAGGTTACTCTGAGTTTCTGCGGTACGTGGATTTGCCAGCCGGATATGTGCATCTAACTTAATCACGTTACCATCGGGATCTTTGGTGTAATCCGGCTCATCATGTTCATGTAGGCTCCCCAAGGGGGCACCGCTATGTTTATCACGGCCAAAGATAGTCTGCTGTTCTTGTAACGGTGTGCGATCCCAAAATTCCACTTTAAAGCGAATAATCCGCGCCGCCTGATAGCTACCCCCGACTGCCCATGCGGGCTCGCCGATATTGCCCTGAACCCATACCACTTGATTAATCAGCGGCTTATCGCTGGTTTTGGGATTCGCAGTCCCATCTTTAAAACCCAACAAATTGATCGGCGTTTCTTTACCTTTGCTACGGGCCGCATGAGCAGAAATAAAACCTTCACGCTTCCACCGCACACTGAGTAAATCTGGCGTGTGCTTGATAATATCGCGCAGAGCGTGAATCACCGTTTCATTGGTATTAGCACAAATTTGCAGCAAGATATCACCATGACACAAACCCGCATCCAGTGAATCATTGGGGAAGCGCGTCATTCTTTGTAGCCGCAGTGGTTTCTGCCCCTGCAAACCAAACCGCTCATCAAACAAGGAATCCCCCACAGAAACCGTAATGGTCAGGTTATCCGGGTAAATTTCCGGCCCCATAATTCCAGAATCCAGCGGTGGCAATTTGGCATTAACCGAAGGTGCATGCCCGCCGCGGGTCAGGAAGGCCAGCCGCTCCGTCAGCAGTTTGAATAATCGGGTCAAGGCCGCCTTATCGGTGGCCAGTACATCAAATGCTACCAGCATCATGGCCGCTTGCTGTGGGGTTAATACCCCTGACTGATGCTGACCATAAAAGGGCTGCTTCTGCCAGCGTTCATCTTGCGCAAGTGCAGCCTCGGGTGCAGGGCAATCTGCCGCTCGGGCTATCTTTGCCCCGCCAAGAGCCAAGGCACCACTCATCATGCCCATACCCAGCAGTAAACGCCGACGGGAGGGCAACGCCGCCCCGCTACCATGTTGATACGACCCGTGTTGCGGGTCGGTTTTCTTACTCATCTTAATGCCTCAATCCAAACCCAATACGCCACGAAGCTGAGCAAGGTCTTCCGCCAGTGCCGTAATCGGCCCTTTCATAGCATTACGATCGGCGTCAGTTAACTTCTCGTAAGACTCATAACCCTCTTTCGTGCGATATTTCGCCAATACGCTATCGACGGTTTTGAAGTTAGCATCGATTTTTTGCAGCAGCGGCTGGTCGGCTTTTTCCAGCAATGGCCGCAGCAGATTAACAATTTTCTGTGCTCCATCAACGTTGGCCTGGAAATCCCACAGATCAGTACGACTATAACGGTCTTCTTCACCACTGATTTTGCTGGCCGCAACCTCTTCGATTAAGCCCGCAGCACCACCAACCACTTTATTTGGCGCAAATGTCAGGCCGGTGATGCGTTGTTGCAGTTCCAGGGTGTCCTTGTACAGTTGGTCGGCGAATTTATCCGCGCCTTTAGTGGTGTTGTCACCAAACAGGATTTTTTCTAACCGATGAAAACCGGTAAATTTCGGATCAGCGGCCTTCTGCTCAAAATCGTCCTCACGGGCATCGATACTGCCATCCAAATCTGAGAACAGTTCAGCAATCGGCTCGATACGCTCATAATGCTGGCGGGTTGGCGCATACAACTTGCGCGCCAGAGCCAAATCGCCTTTCTTGATTGCATCAGTAAAGGCTTTAGTTTGCGTGACTAATTGGGCAACCTCTTGTGTTACATAGACTTTATATTCAGCAATTGGCCCGACCAATGCCATCGCGTCCGGTTTTACCGCCGCGTGATCACCAGCCGCCGTGACTGTCAATTTACCTTTCGGGTTGCTGAGTAAGCCACAGGTCATATCGTATTCACCCGGCTCCAAATTAGCCGTCATCTTCTGGGTAAAACCCGGGGCAATATTTTCGCGTTCCTCAACCACCATCACGCCTTTGAGGATCTCCCACTCCAACCCTTTCTGACTGGCATTATGAACAATAAATTGAGTTTTACCGGCAGGAATAGACAGCGCCATCGGCTCACACTGCTTATCGTTAACGGTAATTTTAATTTGTGGAATATCAGCTGCTTGTACGTTGATAGCCACAGCAGGTAGTGCCAGTAACGCGGCGTGCAATGCAGTGCGACGGAAGAACCGGTTAGACATGTGAAAATTCCTGAATTATTGGTTAGTTTTCCGCGCAGCAGGGGCAATTGTGGCCGCCGTAGTGCGTGGTGGAAGGAAAAAGAGGATCAGTGCCGGAATCAGATAGATAAAGTAGACCGCAACTTCGCTGATTGTTGGTGCTTCCTGATAGCCAAACATCCCTTCAAGGAAGGTGCCGAGCAGTGAATGAGTGGAGAGCACATTCGTCAAATCGAACGCGATATCCTGAAAATGATTCCACAGACCGGCTTCATGGAAAGCTCTGATGGCTCCGGCGGCCAGGCCTGCGGCGACAAACAAGATAAACAGGCTGGTCCATTTGAAAAATTTAGCCAGATGCAACTTAACGCCGCCCCAGTAGATAGCCATCCCCACCAAAATGGCGCAGGTCAGGCCAAGTATTGCGCCAATTGGCGCGCCAATCCCGACATCCTGCTGGAAAGCCGCCAGTAAGAAGAATACCGATTCAAGCCCTTCACGGGCCACGGCAAAAAAGACCATCGCCACCAATGCCCAGCCCTGACTGCGGCCTGAGTTGAGTGCATTATCAATTGCCCCTTCCAGATGGACTTTGACTGACTTGGATACCTTGCGCATCCAGAAAACCATATAGGTTAAAATGCAAACTGCGACCACCGCAATAATACCTTCAAACAGCTCTTGCTGTTTTTGCGGAAACTCACCTGTGGTTTCATTAATAAAGATGCCGATAGCAAGGCATAGCGCGGCTGCCGTTACCACTCCAATCCACACTGCCCCCATCCATTGACCGCGTTGAGTACGCTTAAGGTAACTGGCTATCAAGCTAACAATCAGCGCGGCTTCCAGCCCTTCACGAAACATAATTAGAAATGGGACAAACATGCTAAGCACCCCTGCGCTGGATATGGGTATAAATATGTAATTATGAGTAACGTCAATTTTCGTAAAGAAAAGTAAAACTAAGAACGATAGTGATTATCATTCTGGCAAAAAGAAATTCAAGAGGCTAAATAAGAATATTGTTAAACAAACTGTGGCAAGTTGTTTCTGCTAGGTTAAATAACAAATAAATTCATTAAGATACGTTTTTTTAGGTCGCACCGCCCTCTCAGCCTATTTATCGATATCTGGCGCAATTTTCAGCAAAAAAAAGCCTCCTGTTGTACAGGAGGCGATGTTAAGCAACAGTAAATGCTATTAATAACTGCATGTGTGCGCTATTAAATGGTTTTAAACTCCGCTTCAGCATTACGGAAACGTTCAGTAATGGTATTACTTGGCGTATTGCCCAACAAGCTCACCACCACAATGGCGATACTGGCAAATAGGAAGCCTGGTATAATTTCATACAAGCCCAACCAGGCATATTGCTTCCAGACGATAACCGTAATAGCACCGAGCAACATCCCTGCCAGTGCGCCATTGCGAGTCATTCGTGGCCAAATCACCGAGATAAGAACCACAGGACCAAATGCGGCGCCAAAACCAGCCCATGCATAGCTAACCAGACCAAGAACCCGATTATCCGGGTCCGCTGCCAGTGCGATAGCTATCAATGCCACCAGCAACACCATGGCACGGCCGACCCACACTAACTCTTTCTGGCTGGCCTTTTTACGCAGGAATGCTTTGTACAGGTCTTCCGTCAACGCACTAGAACACACCAGTAACTGGCAGCTTAAGGTACTCATGACGGCTGCCAGAATAGCGGACAGTAAAATACCGGCAATCCATGGATTGAAGAGTAATTTAGCTAACTCAATGAAAACACGTTCGCCATTTTGGCTCACATTCCCAGCTTGTTCAGGATGGTTTTCAAAGTAAGCAATACCAAAGAAGCCCACCGCGATGGTCCCTGCCAGACAAAGGATCATCCAAGTCATACTGATGCGGCGTGCACTACGAATAGTACGGTGAGAGTCTGCCGCCATAAAACGCGCCAGAATATGTGGCTGACCAAAATAACCCAATCCCCAACCGAGTAGAGAGAGGATGGCAACCAGATTCAGCCCTTTAAACATGTCGATATTCGCGGGATTTTTCGCAGCAATGACCATCATGGAAGTGTCGATACCTCCCACCGCCAGAATAACAATAATCGGGGTCAGGATCAGAGCAAAAATCATCAGCGTTGCTTGTACTGTATCCGTCCAGCTTACTGCGAGGAAACCGCCAATAAAGGTATAGGCGATGGTGGCCGCAGCACCAGCCCATAATGCGGTGCCATAGCTCATATCAAACGTACTTTCGAATAAACGCGCACCGGCAACGATTCCTGAAGCGCAATAAATAGTGAAGAAAACCAAGATAACTACCGCTGATATCACCCGCAGCAATTTACTCTTATCTTCAAAACGGCTGGTGAAATAATCAGGCAATGTCAGTGCATTGTTATTGGCTTCGGTATGAACCCGCAAACGGCCTGCGACCAACTTCCAGTTAAGATAAGCACCAATCGTTAAACCAATGGCTATCCAGCTCTCGGAAATACCCGACAGGAATATTGCCCCCGGTAATCCCATTAATAACCAGCCACTCATATCGGAAGCACCGGCAGATAATGCAGTGACCACACTGCCTAAACTTCGCCCACCCAGAATATAATCATCAAAGTTATTGGTTGCCCGGTAGGCCATGAGGCCAATTAATATCATCCCAAAAATGTAAACTAAAAAAGTCACCAACATTGGCGTATTCATGGTCATGCAACGTCTCCATAGTGCGTATTATCGTTTTAATATATCCCGCTATTTTGAGTTCTTTCCGCTCAGTGCGGTGTCATGTTTTCACTCTGGAGAGCCGGAACGTGACACTCAGTTGCACCAGAGATGAATCTCGAACTCAAATAAACTACCAGCACAACTATTCGCTGGCGAACGGCCATCTCGCGGTGGCTATCCTAGTGGAGGAGTTTCCTTACTCACAACAAATTAAACAAATTTTTTACAAAAAATTCACCCTGCATCACATTACGCCATGTTAGAGGTTACACCTTCCATTGCAAAATGAGTCATACCTAAGGTTAATCCCTCACAAAGCCTACCATTGTTAGCATTAGCCTTAGTTAAACATAATATTCGATCCCTCCTACGCCCCGCTCGATTGTTAAAAACAAGACTGAATTCACACTTCATTCACGCCGTGATTTAACACGGTTGCACAAAGTTGCAACATGCCTGATATTATCAGGAATCAAATCATAATCCCCCTTATTAAAGGAGCCGGACAGCATGGGTAGCACCACAATGGGCGTGAAACTCGATGAAGCAACACGCGACCGTATCAAGGGCGCGGCACAGCGTATTGACCGCACGCCACACTGGCTGATCAAGCAGGCCATTTTTAACTATTTGGAACGACTGGAAAGTGGCAGTGAGCTACCCGAATTGCCAACACCCCATGTGACCCCTATCGCGGAAACGGACGATATTATGCCGCAAGTCACTGAAAGCGCACATCAACCATTTTTAGATTTTGCCGAGCAAGTGCTACCACAATCAGTAACTCGTGCGGCCATCACTGCGGCCTATCGTCGTCCCGAAACTGAAGCCATACCGATGTTATTGGAGCAAGCACGTTTACCGGCCGATTTAGCGCAAGAAACCCATAAGCTGGCCTATTCCATTGCTGAAAAATTGCGTAACCAGAAGAGTGCTAATGGTCGCGCGGGTATCGTGCAAAGCTTACTGCAAGAGTTCTCCCTCTCTTCACAAGAGGGTGTGGCATTGATGTGTCTCGCGGAAGCACTACTGCGTATTCCTGATAAGCCCACTCGTGATGCACTGATCCGCGATAAAATCAGTAACGGCAACTGGCACTCTCATTTGGGGCGCAGCCCGTCGATGTTTGTCAATGCGGCGACCTGGGGGCTGCTCTTTACCGGCCATCTGGTCTCTACTCATAATGAGGCTAAGCTCTCCGGCTCCTTAAATCGTATTATCGGTAAAGGTGGTGAGCCATTGATCCGCAAAGGTGTGGATATGGCGATGCGCCTGATGGGCGAGCAATTTGTGACCGGCGAGACCATTGCCGAGGCATTGGCGAACGCCCGTAAACTGGAAGATAAAGGATTCCGTTACTCTTACGATATGTTGGGTGAGGCAGCACTGACAGAGGTAGATGCTCAGGCTTATCTGCTCTCCTATCAACAAGCAATCCATGCTATCGGCAAAGCCTCAAATGGCAGGGGAATTTATGAAGGGCCAGGTATCTCAATTAAGCTGTCCGCCCTGCACCCTCGCTATAGCCGTGCTCAATATGAACGAGTAATGGATGAGCTGTATCCACGGCTATTATCGTTGACCTTGCAAGCACGGCAGTATGATATTGGCATTAACATTGATGCAGAAGAGGCTGATCGTCTGGAAATCTCCCTCGATCTGCTGGAAAAACTCTGTTTCGAGCCAAAATTGGCAGGCTGGAATGGTATCGGTTTCGTCATTCAGGCATACCAAAAACGTTGCCCCGCCACTATTGATGCCGTGATAGATATGGCCCAGCGCAGCCGCCGCCGGCTGATGATTCGCTTAGTCAAAGGCGCATACTGGGACAGCGAGATTAAACGCGCTCAAGTTGATGGGTTAGAAGGTTATCCGGTTTATACCCGCAAGGTGTATACCGATGTCTCTTATCTGGCTTGCGCGCGTAAATTACTGGCCGTACCTAATCTGATTTATCCCCAATTTGCCACTCATAACGCGCATACCTTGTCCGCTATCTATCATCTTGCAGGGCAAAATTATTACCCCGGCCAGTATGAGTTCCAATGCCTGCATGGCATGGGGGAACCGCTATATGAACAAGTCGTCGGGAAAGTTGCCGAGGGTAAGCTTAATCGCCCATGTCGTATTTACGCTCCGGTCGGTACCCACGAAACCTTACTGGCGTATCTAGTGCGCCGCCTGCTGGAAAACGGGGCCAACACATCGTTTGTCAATCGCATTGCCGATGCCACTCTGCCATTGGATGAACTGGTCGCTGATCCTGTTAGTGCTGTAGAAGCCATCGCCGCCAGTGAAGGGCAACTTGGTTTGCCTCATCCACGAATCCCGTTACCACGCGACCTCTACGGTAAAGATAGAGCCAATTCCAGCGGATTAGATTTGGCCAACGAACACCGTTTGGCCTCGCTCTCCAGTGCTCTCCTCACCAGTGCCAGCCAGATATGGCGGGCAGAACCGATGATTGACGCAGAAAGTGATAACGGTATAGGACTTGATAACCTAATAGAGCAAGCCGTTATCAACCCGGCAGAACCCGCTGATATCGTCGGTTACGTTCGCGAAACAACGGATGCTGAAATCAGTCGTGCGCTAGATGCGGCTGGCAGCGCGGGGGCTATCTGGTTTGCAACGCCACCGGCTGAGCGTGCGGCTATTTTAGTGCGCGCCGCCGAACTGATGGAAAGTCAGATGCAAGCATTGATGGGGATACTGGTACGAGAGGCGGGTAAAACCTTCAGTAATGCCATTGCCGAAGTGCGTGAAGCTGTTGATTTCCTGCACTATTATGCTGGAATGGTACGAAACGATTTCTCCAATGATAGCCACCGCCCTCTTGGCCCTGTGGTTTGTATCAGCCCGTGGAACTTCCCGTTGGCAATATTTACCGGCCAGATTGCCGCAGCATTAGCTGCCGGTAACAGTGTCTTGGCAAAACCGGCAGAACAAACGCCACTGATTGCTGCGCAAGCTGTACGTATCTTGCTAGAGGCCGGTATTCCTCACGGCGTACTGCAACTATTACCAGGACGAGGCGACAACGTTGGGGCGACATTGGTCAATGACAACCGTGTGCGCGGCGTGATGTTTACCGGCTCAACCGAAGTCGCTGCTATTTTGCAACGCAGCATCGCAGGCCGCCTTGATCCTCAGGGCCGCCCAACGCCGCTGATTGCCGAAACCGGTGGCCTCAATGCCATGATTGTTGATTCCTCTGCATTGACGGAACAGGTGGTGACCGATGTCGTCGCATCAGCCTTTGACAGCGCGGGCCAACGTTGTTCGGCCTTGCGTATTCTTTGCATTCAGGATGATGTTGCTGAGCACACGTTGCAAATGTTGCGTGGCGCGATGGCCGAGTGCCGGATGGGTAATCCAGAACGCCTGTCTACAGATATTGGGCCGGTGATTGATGCCGAGGCCAAAGCTGGGATTGAGCGCCATATTCAGGCCATGCGCGCCAAAGGGCGTAAAGTTTACCAGGCTGCCCGCACCAACAGTCAGGACGAAACCGAGTGGCAACGCGGTACCTTTATTAAGCCAACATTAATAGAGCTGGATAGCTTTGATGAGTTGAAAAAAGAGATCTTCGGGCCGGTACTGCATGTGGTACGTTTCCAGCGTCAGAACCTTGGCGCCTTAGTCGATCAAATCAACGCATCCGGCTATGGTTTAACCTTGGGCATTCACACTCGTATTGATGAAACTATCGCCCAAGTCACTGAAAAAGCTAAGGTAGGCAACCTCTACGTTAACCGCAATATGGTTGGGGCAGTGGTTGGCGTACAACCTTTTGGTGGTGAAGGGTTGTCAGGAACCGGCCCTAAAGCGGGTGGTCCACTGTATCTGTATCGCCTGTTGTGCAGCCGCCCAGAAGATGCAGTTCTTAAGACACTGGCACATCAAAATATTGAGCAACCACAGAATATGGCTGGTCGCGAAGCATTACAAATAGCCCATCGCGCCCTAATACAATGGGCTGACAAACAACAATATGCTGAATTAGTACCTTTAGCGCAGCGCTATGGCGAACTGGCGCAAGGTGGCACCATACAGTTATTGCCTGGGCCAACCGGTGAGCGCAACAGTTATACCCTACTACCACGTGAACGTGTTCTTTGTCTGGCGGATAATGACACTGATGCTCTAATACAACTGGCAGCCGTTCTGGCAATCGGCTGCGAGATCTTATGGCCAGAACAGGGGATACAAAAGGATCTGTTGCGCCAGCTACCGGCGGTAGTGCAATCCCAAATTACCCTTACCCATGACTGGCAAACCGCCAACGTACCGTTTGATGCCGTTATCTATCACGGTGATGCTGATCAATTGCGCACCTTGTGTGAGCAGATAGCGCAAATTGAGGGGCCAATTGTCTCGGTACAGGGCTTCGCCCGTGGTGAAACAAATATACTGCTGGAACGTCTGCTGATTGAGCACTCACTGAGTGTGAATACCGCCGCTGCGGGAGGAAATGCCAGCCTGATGACCATCGGCTAGCTAACTAAGCTCACTCTTTTTCGCACTTAGAGTGCCTGCACCAATAAGGTCCTTCGGGACCTTATTCTTTACGTAGACTCCGGTCGCAACTGACGGGTTATTATTCGATATGTGCCGCATTCCCCGATGTAAAACGGGTATGAAACTATTTTCCTCTGGTAGCCTCTCGCATATTTCACATCACTCTGTTGAGCCTTCCCTGGTAATTAACTCATTATAAATTCAGACAAATGACGGAACTGTATACGCCCCTAGCTTTCTTCTTAGTGAAGATCTTATGTACAACCCTTCTCAGGAGTGATAATAATATTCATGTCTGATAAAAAGATTGTCGATGAGACTCATCAAATTGCTAACCGGCGGGGTAATGGTCAATTACGCCGTGAAATATGGGCTGATCGGGCCGGTACTATCACCCGTTATAATTTAGCCTATATCAATCACCATTTATCACTGGGTGATAATGGTCGCGTAATAGGTTACGACAATGCGCATGGTTTTCACCATCGCCATTACTTAGGTGGCATTGAAGCAGTTGATTTTGTCAGCTTTGAACAGATAGAGGATTGCTTTCAGAAGGATTGGACTTCATTAAGGAGAAGTTAATGGACAAACTGGTCATCAAAACAGCAACGGAAGATGATTTTTTCAAACGAGGCAAACAACTCGCGGTTCTGGCAGATGCAGGGAAAGCCTTACCTGAAGAACACACTATTACCTTTGAAGACCCATTAGCGATGGTGCGGATATTAAGTGCTGCGCGCATTGTTCTGCTGCGGGCGGTAAAAATGCACCCTGGCTCTATCACCTCCCTTTCAACCCGTTTAAAAAGGGATCGCAGTGCCGTCACCCGCGATGTGGCTATTTTGAAAAAAGCAGGGTTGGTCACCGTCGAACAAAAAGTATTACCGGGCCATGGGCAGATGAAGGAAGTTAAAGCTACCGCGCTTCGCCTTAAGCTGGAAGCCTTTTTGTAAGATGATTTGATAAAACTGGGGGCCCAAAAGTGCCCCCTATTTCGCTGAATTTGGCTATCAGCTTCGCAGTAAATGACTCAGTGATTGTTCAGGAACTTATCAAGGAATAACCGAGTACGCTCATGCTGCGGATGAGCAAATAACTCTTTTGCTGGACCTTGCTCAACAATCCGTCCGTGATCCATAAAAATAGCCCTGTCAGCCACATCGCGGGCAAAGCTCATTTCATGCGTCACAATCACCATGGTGCGTTTTTCCTCAGCCAGTGCGCGGATAGTGTTGAGAACCTCCCCCACCAGTTCAGGATCTAACGCTGACGTCGGTTCATCAAACAGAATAACCTGTGGTTGCATCGCTAATGCTCGTGCTATGGCAACCCGCTGCTGCTGACCACCGGATAAACGGCGTGGGTAAGCATCTTCTTTCCCACTTAGCCCTACTTTTGCCAGCAGTTCACGAGCACGTTTCTCCGCAGAGGCTCGCTTTTCGCCTTTAACAATAACCGGCCCTTCAATAATATTCTCCAGCACCGAACGGTGTGGAAACAAATTGAAGCTCTGAAACACAAACCCGACCTGTTGGCGCAGTGCACGCACCTGACGTTGCTGCTTGCTGATAGGTATGCTGCCATCAATCTCAATATCACCGACACGAATAATCCCTGAATCAGGGACCTCCAGTAGATTAATACTGCGCAATAAAGTCGTTTTACCTGAGCCACTCGGCCCGATGATCGCCACCACTTCACCGCTATTTACTTCAAGTGAGATACCGTGCAGCACCTGCTGACCTTTAAACTGTTTGGTCAGTTGTTTAATGTCTATGGCACTCATGGCTACTCCTGATCCTGACGATTAACATGGGCTTCCAGCCGATTTTGTAATGCTGACAACAATGTCGCCATGACCCAATAAATCAACGAGGCCGCCAGATACATAGTGAAAACTTCCAATGTACGAGAAGTGACCAATTGCGCCTGACGGAAAAGTTCAGGAACCTGGATAGTCGCCGCCAAAGAGGTATCTTTTACCAGACCGATAAAACTGTTCCCTAGCGGAGGTAATGCGGTGCGCCCGGCTTGCGGCAATATCACCCGATAAAGTGTCTGCCAACGTGTCATACCGATACTGGCCGCAGCTTCCCACTGCCCTTTCTCAATTGACGAAATAGCAGCACGCAATGTCTCAGATGTATAAGCGGCGGTATTAAGTGATAGACCGATCAATGCAGCAGGCATCGGATCCAGTTCAATGCCGAACTGTGGCAGACCATAATAGATCATAAATAGCTGAGCTATTAATGGAGTACCACGGAAAATGGAGACATAGAAACGAGAAAGGAGTGATAACGGCAAGAAACGAGATAACCGCATCATGGCCAACATAAAACCTAATGCCAGACCAAAAAACATCCCCCCCAGACTGAGCTGGAGGGTAAACCAGGCACCTTTCAATAAAAATGGTGCTGAATCCAGCACCAATTGAATACTTTCTTGCATTATTTAGTTACGTCCGCACCAAAATATTTCTCAGAGATTTTGGCCAACGTGCCATCTTTTTGCATCTCAGTGATCGCCTGATTGATTGCCGCTAACAACTCTGGGTTGTTCTTACGCAATGCTACGCCAGACTCCTGACGAGCAAACGCCGGGCCTGCAACAGCAAGAGTACCATTGGTTTTCTTTACCAGATCCAATGCAGCTAAACGGTCAACCAAAATGGCGTCCGTACGGCCTACACGCAGATCCTGATATTTAGTTGGGTCATCATCATAGGTACGAATATCAACACCTTTCAGGTTGTCACGTAACCATTGTTCGTAGTTACTACCCAAGCCAACACCGACTTTCTTGCCTTGCAAATCTTCAGGTTTAGTGAAGTTACCTTCGTTACCTTTCTTAGTCAGCACCTGAATACCAGAAATGGTATAAGGCGTTGAGAAATCATATTTTTTCTTACGCTCTTCAGAAATGGTGACTTGGTTAATCGCCACATCAATACGCTTGGACTCCAATGAAGCCAACATGCCATCCCATTTAGTCGGGGTGATTTTGGCCTTAACGCCCATGTGTTCTGCTAATGCATTAGCAAAATCCACTTCAAACCCAGTGAGTTTCCCATCTTCACCTTGGAAACTGAACGGCGGATAAGTGCCCTCTAGCCCAACAATCAGAGTTCCTCGATCTTTGACCTGACTCAGCAAATCACCTGCAGCATAAGACTTCACATTCAAGCCTGTTGCCAGTGCGACTGCCACCATGCCCAGAACTAACCGGCGACGAACAATTGAAAAACCCATAAATACCCCGACTGTCATGTTTATTTTTTGATATTCAGCACTTTATCAGTGCTGTTAATGGAATAAAGGAATATAAACTAATAACGATAGCTATAAACGGAATAAGCAATAACTAAAGGTTACACCCGTGGATGATAAGCAAACAATGCGGGTGCACCACCGGTGTGGATAAACAGAATTGGACCCTCATCGCGAAACTTTTTCTGCGCAAGACCATCCAGTAAACCCGCCATCGCCTTGCCGGTATACACCGGATCGAGCAGTACACCTTCAAGCCTTGCCAACAGCCCAATAGCTGCCAACCCTTCATCGTTCGGCATGCCATATTGCGGGGCGAAATAATCATCCCACAAGATAATTTCTGCCTGCTCCCCAGTAATCCCCAGGGACGCAGCTAACTCTTGCTGAATATGCGCCACTTTAGGGCGTTGCTCATCGGCTTTACGCGATACGGTCACCCCAATCAACTCGGCATCAGGCAATAATTGTTGCAACCCTACTGCCAGACCTGCGTGGGTGCCCGCACTACCCGATGCCACCACCACCGAGCTAAAAGTGACATTCCCAGCCGACTGAGCCGCAATCTCTAATGCACATTGCACATAACCTAAAGCGCCTAAGGCATTAGAACCACCAACCGGCACCACATACGGCCGAAAGCCCTGAGCCTCCAGACGGGTTGCCAGCTCAGCCAATTGTTGGTTCGGGTCATGTAACCCGTCGCACATCACTACTTCTACGTTAAATAGATCCAATAGCAACCGATTACCGTTGGTCAGATAATTTTCCTGTGCCGTGCCAATCGGGTTTTCAAGCAATGCGACACAACGCAGCCCCAATTTCGCCGCAACTGCTGCTGTTTGGCGGACATGATTAGACTGAATAGCGCCCGCGGTAACCAGCGTATCCGCGCCCTGACTTAACGCATCTGCTGCCAAAAACTCTAACTTACGCAATTTGTTCCCCCCTAATGCCAGAGGTGTTACATCATCACGTTTGATATAAATTTCACGCCCCAGATAATCGGAGAGTCGAGATAGTTTTTCCAATGGCGTCGGATTGCCGACCAGATCTAGACGCGGAAATTGCGTCAGTTTGTGTTGAAACGTCACGGATCCCCCAGGGAATTAATAAGTCAACTGTTGCCCAACGAACTTGGCGTGTAGGTAGGTACGGATAAGTCAATGTAACTAACCCCTGCGGCTGCAAGTACCAAGAGGAAATATAGATTTATCAGATGTAACACCAATAATCACTTATTTTTATTATAGATGTCGTTGACGATAGCGCAGGGGAATAACGTAATATGCGGAATAAATAGACGATACTCAGCGATTTCAAGCTATAGAGGGCGGCACTACTCAGCTTAATCAAGTCAGTCATTCGAGGGAACGAGGGTAGCTAACACCTCTACAGGGTACAGAATGAAGGGTATTAACCCGGCACGGGGAACCTTGCCGGGCGTAAAATAATGACTGAAGGGTTTCGCGTTACACTCGCGACTTTGTTAGCGAAAATACAGAGTTTTCTCAACTGCCTGAATGCACGTACTAGTCTCAGTAATTTTTTTGCCATTCCAGATACTGATCATATTTACGCAAGGCAATACGATAATTGTTATGCGCCGCATTAGGCAACTCATCAATAATGCGCTGATGCATGGTCTCACTGGCAAACTTTTCGGCCGGATAATTAGTGGCAACCAACATTTCATCCAGACGACGTAGGCGCACAACATATTCGCGAACAGTACTATGGCTCATCTCAGTTTGTTCAAATAAATATTGCTTGAACGCCATAATATCGAAATAACCGGGCGTGCTATTACAATATATTTCGCTGCAAAAACGACATAATGCAGTCAACTCATGCTGAAGCTTTGACCATACTTGATCGTCAATGGGCTGATCCATACCGGAGATAGCTTCTTTATTAATGATTTGTCCACGGAAAACCAAAGCCATACGGTCAAGTTCTTTATGACAATGTGAACAATGGGTTTGGCCGTGTTTATAATCTTTTAAATAACGGCTCAGTGGCCGTTTTTTTAACTGAAGTCCTGGCATAAGAAGACCTGCATTAATAAAATAGAAACTGTGATATCACTGAGCGGAAGTGAATTAAGAGTCGTTATTCAGGCGGGCGCGTAAGCGTTTTATCGCCTGGCTATGAAGCTGGCTGACGCGGGACTCCCCGACCTCAAGCACCGCTCCGATTTCTTTCAGGTTCAGCTCTTCCTGGTAATACAACGTCAGCACCATCTTTTCGCGTTCCGGCAATGCCTCGATCGCTTCAATCACGCGTTGACGCAGATTTCCTTCCAACAAATGTTGCAATGGATTGGCATCCTCATGCCCTTCCAGCAGGGGTTCGACACTTTCACCATGCTCTTCCCGCCATTCGTCATAGGAGAAAAGCTGGCTATTGTTGGTATCCAACAAAATCTGACGGTACTCCGCCAAATTAATATCAAGAATTTGCGCTACTTCCTGCTCAGTTGCAGGGCGCCCCACCCGTTGTTCAACCTGTTGCATGGCACTGGCTACTTCACGTGCATTACGCCGCACACTGCGTGGAGCCCAATCTCGACTACGCAGTTCATCTAGCATGGCACCCCGTATACGCTGTACCGCATAAGTGGTAAACGCAGTCCCTTGCAAAGCGTCATAACGCTCGACAGCATTCAGCAGACCAATACCTCCAGCCTGCAACAAATCATCCAACTCCACGCTGGCCGGCAGGCGAACCTGCAAACGCAGTGCCTCATGGCGAACCAAAGGAACATAGCGTTGCCAGAGGGAATTTTTGTCGATGATGCCTTCAGCGGTATACAGATCGCTCACAGTGACAAATACCTACAATGAGAATGTTATCGTATCTATTATCCGGTGATAGTGAATAACCAATCGCCGGAATAGGAGCAGAAAAGAGGTGTTATTTGATTTATGTATTTATTTTTAGCGTGGAATACCACTACTGCGTTATAGCAACTTAATGTTACACATTACTCATCATTCTTAATCGCCTAAATAGACCCTATTCTTACTCTTATTCCACTGATTGGTATGAATAATATCGCATTGCTAATATGCTAAAATTATCCATAAGGGCTACTATTTCCCAATAAGCTTTTCCTATTTAACCTTAATAGATACAAATGCATAACAATGCTGCGTTACCTCAACGGGGAAAATTGTGTTACCACAGCACATCAAAGCAATGGTGAAATATGAAAGTAACCAATACAAAAATTCATGATGTCAAAATAATTACACCAACTGTTTTTGGGGATCCACGTGGTTTTTTTCTGGAAACGTTTGAGAAGAATCGCTACAGGGAAATGCTGGATATAGACCTTGAGTTTGTACAGGATAATTATTCACGCTCAGGAAAAGGGGTACTGCGAGGACTTCATTTCCAAAAAACAAATCCACAAGGAAAACTTGTCAGAGTTGTTCGCGGCGAGGTTTTTGATGTAGCCGTTGATATTCGTCCTGCTTCTCCCACATTTGGCCAGTGGGAAGGTATTATTTTATCTGAAGATAATAAATCTCAGTTGTGGATACCGCCAGGCCTTGCTCATGGATTCGCAGTTCTCTCAGATATAGCGGACCTGGAATACAAATGTACCGATTATTACACCCCCCAAGATGAAGGATGCCTACTCTGGAATGACCATACTATTAATATTGACTGGCCAATAAGCAATCCCTTGTTATCCGAGAAAGACAAGAATGGCCATTGTTTGCAGGCATTGTTCTAATGAAAATCCTACTAACTGGGGCAAACGGACAACTCGGCCGCTGTATACAAGATCGCATTCCTCAACAATGGCATCTCGATGTGATGGATTCAGGGCTACTGGATATTACAGATAAACAACAAGTCATGCAGAGGGTTGCTCAATGTTCACCCGACATAATTATTAATGCCGCCGCCTACACCGCCGTCGACAAAGCAGAAAGTGAATCGCTACAGGCTGAGAAAGTTAACGCTCAGGGTGCGAAATTCTTAGCCTTAGCTGCAAAAGAGCACCAGGCACGCTTAATCCATATCTCAACGGATTATATTTTTGATGGTTCTCAATCAACGCCCTATAGTGAAGTCGATATTCCCACGCCAGTTAATGTTTACGGTAAGACAAAACTCGCAGGTGAACAAGCCATCGAGTCTATCTTAACTAATGCAGTAATCATCAGAACGTCTTGGGTATTCAGTGAATATGGCAATAACTTTGTCAAAACCATGCTGAAGCTTGGCCAAGAGAGACAGCATTTGACTATCATTCATGACCAACGAGGATGCCCAACTTACGCCGGTGATCTGGCTCAAACCATTATTGAGCTGATTCAAAACCACCCACAAGCCCAAGGTATTTATAATTACTGTGGCGCAAGTGATGTATCTTGGTATGAATTTTCAGAGTTAATCTTCGATATTGCAGTGAGTGATAATTGGCTACTGACCAGACCCTACATCGAGAAAATAACAACGTCTGAATACCCTACACCGGCTAAACGTCCGCAGTACTCATTACTGGATTGCAGTAAGTTGCTCAATCTGGGAATAGAAAGATCGGACTGGAAAAAATCATTATGCAAGGTAGTAAAAAGCCTCTGTGATAATGAAACTAAATAATATTAAAAGTTATCGCTAAGGCTATTAAAATGAATAAAAGTTTACTTATTTTCCCCAGTAACATGCCTGAATCAAGAACGTTCTCACTGACAGCGGAACGTTTAGGCTTACATGTTATAAACGCCACATCAGAACAAGACGAAAATATAAGCAAAGGCAGCCATCAGTTACCTTATATTACTAATTTAAGTTTTAAAGATCACTTTGTCAGCCTGTTAGTAAAAGAATCCATAGGTTATGTGTTTACCCCCCACCCCGTCATCTGGCATTATTTACATAAACTAAAAGAGGAGTTAGCACCGCAATATAAATTTGAAATATGTAATGATGCGCCACTCGAAGCCAGTTACCGACGATTTGAACGAGCTTTTATATGGGCTGAGGCCTGTTTAAAAAGTCATATTTGCGACCTACCAGAAAAATCAGCCCCCCTGCCACAGAACTACTATGCGAATTTATACCTGAATTATTTAGATATCCCTGGCCAAAGTGATGAGCATAAACTCATGGTTCTGGCTGAAATTGCCAGGAGTGCGGTGCCGGGTGATATCGTCGAAATAGGCACATTCTTTGGCCGCTCCGCATATGCATTAGCTTGGTTGGCGCAAAAACATCAGTTGGGTAATATAATTTGTGTTGATCCTTGGCATGATAAGTCGGCACAAGACCAAGGGGTATCTGCCACTTTAGTTAATGAATCGGCTGATCAGGCTCGTTGGCATGAAATATTCTCCGGATTTATTGCTTCAGTTTCGGGCTTAAGTAATATTAACTATTTACGCCAGCCATCAGCGATTGCATGTGCAACCTACCAAGCCTGTGCACGACAGAAAGAGATAGTTAGCCCAGAGTTAGGGTCCGTGTCTATCTCTGGTAAAATTTCTATCCTACATATCGATGGCAACCATAAGTTTGAAGAAGTACAACAAGATATAAACTTATGGTTACCCTTGATGAATGATGGCGGCTGGGTGTTAATTGATGACTATAATTGGGCATTCGGTGATGGACCAAAACTTGCCGGTGATAGACTTAAAAAGCATCATCGGGTGAAGTATCACTTCGTTTCTGGCGACACTTTATACTTGAAATTATAATATTTAAAATCGGGGAGTAACCCCGATTTTACTTATCAAGCATAAGGTAAATAGATATTGAGCCATTGTTCAAGATTGCTACCTGTCAAGATCCACTCACTCTGTATTTTATGCTGTAATTGCGATCCTTTAGTTCTGCAATTAATTTTATTCTCACAGTGAGAACGAATACTTTCAATCCATGCATTCTTTTTATTCTTCACTAACGTAATCGGTAAATTACATCGATGGCTCACGATATCACTGCAAATTACAGGTACTCCGCAAGCACCATGTTCTAAGATTCTCATATTATTACCACATCGATTCTTGAATAGGTCTGCTCGTGGTACAACAGCCAAATCGAGTCGCAATGACAATAGCTTTTCAGCATATTGTTCCTTAGGCACTCTGCGGTGAAACTCACGGATGTAAGGTTTTAAAATTTTGGGATAAGCGCCGTAGAAGACCCAATCAACATCGAGAAAAGTATTTTCCATTACGCCAAGCAGGATATCAATATCTTCTGGTATTAAGTCTAGAGCAATGCATCCAATACGTGGTTTGCTATGTTCCGTCTCAATTTGCACGAGATATTGCCAAGACGTAGGGAGATAACTATTTACAGAGACGACATCTGGATGCACTGTCTTTAATATTTCACATAATAGAGGAGACGTCACCACTAACCGGTCAGCAACAGAAATATTATTAATAATCTCTATTGGTAAATTTTGAAGTGAGCTGGCTGAGGTACAATACATTGCCAAAGCATCGGCGTCAGCCAAAATAAAGATTTTAGCAATATCTCTTAACTTGCGAATACTATCACTGCTCTCAACCTTAAACGGTAGTGCTACTGAAAGCGTATCAGGTCTATATCGTAGTAATTCAACCAAAGAAGGTAATGTCTCTACCATTAGCCCACTAATCGCGCCAGCAGACGCTAACTCAACATATGAGGTTTCGACTCGCGAATGGCGATCTTCATACGAATTTTTTTTATACGGGTATAGCGCCATAATAACAGGCTGTGAGCTATCATAAACAGATTGGTATGTTAGGCCACTATTCCATTCAATATTAAAACCGCCCCCAAACATCGAAAGATTAATATTGTGTTGTGGGTCGCAAGCAATAATTGGCCACCATTTTTGGTATAGTGTGTTTTTATTTTCCTTAATTATTATTGCAGTTTCTGATTGAGGGTTTTCTGTGTTTTTCTCAACATTTAATGAATCGTATTTATCTAAAACAACGGTAGCATGTGGCGTCCAAATAGCCCTATATCCTATATCGGTTAAACGTAAACTCATCTCAACTGAGTTAATTTGTGGGTCAATGATGTGAACATCACATCCATTTAACTGTGTATAAATAGATTTTCGAATAAGCAAGCATTGCATAGGAAGTGCGCTAACACATTGTTCAACCTGCAATCGCTGCATATAACCTACAGCATCATATCGCTCATGCGTAAAAGGACTATCAGCTAATCCGTTAAGCCCCAAAATATAGCCAGCGGATAGAACCCGCCCCTCTCGTGAAATTATTTTTGGGCCAACCATTCCAATATCACTGCGCAGAGCCTGATTTAATAAATTATCTAGCCAATTTTCTTGAATGATCAATGTATGAACATCAAGTAATTGCAGGTATTCTCCTTTGGCCTCGCTAGCTGCTCTATTATTTGCTGATGGGTAATTTAACGTTGTATCTGAACGGATTACTCTAATTTTCTCAACATCGATAACCTTCAGACCCTCTAACCAATTCGACATCTGTTTATCGGTGTTATTATTATCAAGAATAATCAGTTCATAGTGACTATAACGTGTTTTTTCTAAAATAGATGTTATACATTTTTGTAATGCAACTAGCTGCTCATTAGCTACAATTAAAATACTCACAAGCGGATTAGACGGATGGTTATAGATCAATCGATAACAACCAGGCAGAGGTGAATGCACCTGGCTATCACTATAACCTGATAACTGTAAATACCGTTCCAATACCGACATGATCTCTGTACTGCTTTCTAAAACAGGAATAGCGGCCGATAGCAGTGGGTCAGGAACATGCTTGATAGCTTCAGTCCCTTTCTCACATACTATTCTAACGATTAAATCCAGTTCATAAGCATAAGCCAGATTATTATCTAGCCCTCCTAGCCCCAAAAATATTTCTCTCCGATACAGCCATCTTTTAGCAAAATACTTAGGTACCGAAAGCAGTAATTCCAGATTAATTTCAGGCAAGAACGCCCCACCCCAATTACCTTGCTCATCAAAAATTAACTCATCACAATAAACCGCAACCGACTCATTGTCATTGCACAAAGATAGCCCAAGTTTAACCATTCCATATTCGTTAAAGAGACAACCGGCCGAAACCATTTGAATCCAATCAACATCGGTGGCATTGGTCACTGAGTTTATTTCTGAAACGACATCATCGGCACAAACTGTTTTAATCCAATTTGGTGTTACTGCCAGGGAAAAACTTACCGGCGAAATAACCGTAATCTCTATATTGGGATATTTATTTCTTGCGACCACTATCGACTCTAGCGTTTTAGTGATTGCTTCACCGTCACCAATCACATCAATAATAAAAATATGAAAATGAGGATAACCCACATCATTCCCATAATTTTCTTGTATTTTATTTAACGCTGACATTGGTGGCTTTTTACTTTCCAACCAATCTCTCACATCACCGACTTTATTACTCAATTTCTGACTTGCATAATTTTGTGTTTTCTCGAGGAAAACACAAAACTCCTTTTGGAAATCAAGTTCGATATTTTTAACAAAATCCCGAACTTTATATAATTCACTGCTCACTTTAGTTAAAGATTCTTCATCGTCATGCCAGCTAATTCCAGCATTCCCCATATCTGCGAGTGTTTTTTCTGACATGGCGAAATGTTCATAACCGGCCACAACTTTCGCAACTACCGGGCAGCCACAAAGAGCGGCCAGCGCACATGTTCCCGATGCTTCAAAGGAGTAAAGTACCTTCCCACGTTTCAGAATTTCCGCTAATTCGCTTAAAGGTACTGGGTTAGCACTGGATAAGATATGAATATCTTTCGGCAAAAGGGAGAAATCTATACAGCTCAATGGAATACGATTCAGATTGAGTAATGTCATATCCCGGACATAACCCTCATCACAGAATAAATTTAAATCAATTACAGGTAATGTTAATAAGTCATGACCGACTTCCTGGTCTGCAAATTCACCTCGATAGAAAAAAAAGAGGTCATCACTATTTTCCAAGATAGGATTGCCGTTGATAACACCTTCACGGTTAAGCATATACCTAACACAAACGGGTGCCGACAGCGGATTACCAGAAACAACATCAGGATATACGCCAATGCAGTTATTCACATGCTGCTCATATACTTCTTCGCTCAGCAGTGGGGTGTTCCAATTTGGATTAACCTCAGAGCAACCTGTAATATATGCAGTGCCACCACACTCATTAATTAAGTGGCAAAGCCGATGCATAACCTGAATTCCTGAGGACGATTCTTTATAATCTGGTGCAATAATAAAGTAAGGATGATTTTTGGTACCAAGCATAGTAAGCTTCCCGCAACAGATTAAATAGTGACGATTTATTTCAGGTGAATAAAGTCAGGTTAAACATAATCAGAAAGATATTTTTTCTCTAATTCCAGTAAGTCTTTTTTCCGGTTTTTTAATCTTTTCGCTGGGATGCCAAAATAAATACCCCACGGGTCAGTACTTTTCGTCACTAATGTCATGGCACCAATAGCACATCCTTCAGCAATGATAACACCTGGGAACACAATAGAATTAGTACCTACGATAACATGTTTCCTGAGTACAACATCCGCCTCAACCAGCCCTTTAAGTTCTATTGGAATAGTCGGGTTAGTTAAAAACTTCCCGCTATAGTCATCGCTGCCGGTAAAAATATGGCATCCATAGGCTAGGCCGGAGAAATCCTCAAACGTAATACTACACTCCCCGGCACATATATTAGAAAATGCGGCAATATGCACATTCCTGCCTATAATAACTCTTCCTGAGATCAGGCAGAAATCATCAATCCGGGTATTATCGCCTATTTCTATTTCATAAGGTCTATAGATAGAGGCTCGGCTACTGACTTTAACGTTTTCCCCTATTTTTTTAAACCCCATCTGGGCTAACTCGTTTGCTGTCAGAAATGCCATATTAACCTCTAATTAAGATAATGATGGATATCATAGGTTTGTGTAACACAATATTAGCGACTAATTCACACAGACAAGAATATCTTTTTCCATATTATCAATCATTTCCAACATAATATCTAACGTTGGATAATGAAGAATAATACAGCCTAATGTATCGTGAGAACCACTAAACGCTCTGACTTTATCGCCTGGTTTCACCCATAGATCTAATTCAACAATATACTGCTTAGCGCGTTCGGAAAGCCAAAGAGACTCAAAAGATCCATTGTCAAGGGCATGAATCATATAACTTGACCAATAGCCTTGTGTTGGCAACATAGCCAAACTAGAACAATCCAGACCCAATGCAGCATCAACGGTATATTTTATTAGGTCGACTTGTGTGGAATAACGTATTACTTCAGGGATCTGGCAACCGCCATTTCTTGGGCCAAGCTCAAGGAAAAAGAATTCCCCCTCTTGAGAGAATACAAAATCAAAATTAAGAGCCCCCATTGTCATACCAAGGAGTGTGAGCAGCCGCTGAGACTCTTGATGTGCTATGTCCAGTAAATGATTGGCATGTGAAGTCGGGAACGACTGCCCGATGGGGACTAAGCCATTACAAAGCTTATCGAAATGCTCATCTGCCCAGCAGCGGAAAACCAGTTGCCCATCAACAATAAATCCATCTCCTGCAACCTGGTAACTGGCTTTAACAATCTGCTCTTCTATAACAACTTTTTTCTCTCGAGAAAATGTTAAAGCATGCGCAAAAGCTATATCAAAATCATCTAGTGACTCAAGTCGGGTTACACCTTTACTGCCTGATGAATCTACCGGTTTAATAAACGCCGGCAATTTGATATCCATCAGCCATTGTCGTGCCAATTCTTTATCATAAAAAGAAGCTGAACGCGGAACATTAAAATTATGTTGTTTTAGAAATGCACGAAATAAATCTTTGCGTGCCAAAATCTCGACTGAGGCATAAGGATTGCCAGGAAGACCTAATTGTTCAGCAACATAGGCTGCCGTCGGTGCCGCAGGGTCCGACGCATAAGCGACGATAGCATCAATCTTTAACGTTTTTGCCAACGCTAAGACAGCATCTTTATCCGTTGTGGATACGTTATATGACTCATGTGCTATACAATGCCCGGGATTATCGGGTAGATAATCACAGGTAATAACGTGATGTCCTTGTTCAAGGGCATATTTGATAGGCGGAATTTGTGTAGGTGCTGCGCCGAGAAAGAGAATTTTTTTCATAAGAAACCTTTATAGTTTTAATGATTAAATCAAGACACTCTGAATTCAAAGCGGAGAAAATGGGTAAGCAGAGTATTCTGGCTGAAATATTTCGTGAGACGTGACAGGGTGATTTTTCATTAAGGAACTCCAGGCTATCGAGACTTGGATAAAAATATCTTCTCGCCATTATCCCAGCAACCATTAAAGCGTCTTTTACTTGTAACATTTTCTGTTCCGTGTCAAACACAACCGGAACATAGGCATAGTTATTATTTATATTATTATTGCGCTGCTGAAATGAAATGAGTTCACCAAGATTATCAGCATAATTATGCCAAATTTGACTACGTTGAGCTAAATTCAGCTCTATTTCGTCCAAAACACACAGTCCCATCGCCGCATTAAATTCATTCATTTTGGCATTAATGCCTAATGCTACAATTCTCTCCGGGCCTTCAATACCAAAATTAATAAGTTCTTTAGCTTTATCAAGAGATTCTTTATCTTTAAAGATGATAGCTCCACCTTCTATGGTGTGAAATACCTTGGTGGCATGGAAACTCAAAGTAGCGGCATCGCCCCACAGTAATAAACTATCTCCGTTATGCTTAACACCAAACGCATGAGCAGCATCATAAATAACTTTCAACTGATACTTGTCAGCAATTGCCTTAATAGCCTCAACATCACATGCATTACCAAATACATGGACAGGGACGATGGCCTTAGTTTGAGGTGTAATTGAAGCTTCAATGCAAGTGGGGTCAAGACACCAAGTCTCTGCATCAATATCACAAAATACTGGCGTAATATTTTCCCATTTCAATGTACTGGCCGTCGCCACAAAACTGAATGGTGTGGTGATGGCTTCCGCCGGTTTTCCATTAATGGTTTTTTCGATTCCCAAAGCACGGTATGCCATTTGCAAGGCAAGAGTACCGTTGGCGACCAGCAGTAAGTGCTCAACACCAAGATATTTTTTTAATCTCTGTGTTAATTCTTCAACTAATGGCCCCGAATTTGTTAGCCACTTTCGCTGATAAATACCGTCAATGTATTTTTCTAATTTTTCACGTGCGGGCAAATAGGGCTGAGTGACTGGAATCATGATGTTATTACTCAATGGAAAGCTGCATTAGTTGAGATACTGCATTGATAGAATTGGGTATTTTTCGCCATAAAACTAACTTTGCGATTACGTTTAACACGCTTTCAGAGATAAATACTGCTCAATGAGTGAGGGATGTCTGCTTTATAAACACTATCGAACATAACCCTATGGCAAATAAGTATGTCGTAGATAATCCCTTTTTTAATCCTGATTTAGAGGCCATTTAGTACCTCTGTTCTTGGGATTAACAGGCATAAAAAATCATGACCAAAACAGAGGAAATTTCAGTGTGGAACAGGTGTGTGAATGTCCTATTGGTGATGGAGCCCCTATCGCCAATAGGACTATTACTATGCGAATAACCGATCTTTTACGGCTTAGGCAGCCAAGCCTGCAACCACGCGTTTAGGTTGTCACCTTCAAGCATCCATTTTTGCCGGACAGCGCTTCGTAGCTCATCACCAATACGGGCTGTCGTCTCCATATCATCCAAATGCATGCGAATCGCATCAACCCAATCTTTAAAACGATTATTTATTCGAGTCGCCGGTAGATCACCATGATATGGTTCAATATCGGTACAAATCACGGGTATTCCACAAGCCCCCATTTCCAATAGTCGTAAGTTACTTTTACTCACATTGAATTGGTTCTGTTCTAAAGGAACTACCGCCAGATCTAAATTTAAACTGGCTAATTTTTCAGGGTAGAGTTCAATTGGCACTCCGCCATGAAACTCACAATTAACCCCCTCAGGTTTCATCCCCATAAAGACCCATTCAACTTCATTTTCCAGCGCCTTGACCACGGATTTTATAATAGCAAGGTCACCCGCATGACTTGAGCCGCCGGCCCAACCTACTCGTGCTTTCTTGCCCGTTCGACGGTGGCTGGTGAGATTACTCCACCACGTAGGGGAAAGGGTATTTTGTGCAATACGAATATCTGAATGGAAAGGCGCATATTCCCGAGCAAGTGCCGCCGTGGAAACCACCAGCCAATCAGCACTCTCAATGGCCCGCCGGATACGCTTGATAACATCCTGCGGAATCTGGCGACGATAAGAACTGGCTACCGGTATGTTAGGCAGATAATCATCATATTCGAGTACAATTTTGCTCCCCACATGTTCACGATAATGCTGCATAACCTGTGGAATTCGCTCCCCGGTAATCCCCTGAAGGACAATGACATCAGGAGAAAGACGCGCAACCTCAGTCATATTATCCATGAGTCTGAGGTGAAGTCCCCCCTCAATACCACCATGCTGTTCCAGTGCTTGAAATGGCTGAATGACTCGATAGTGCCCACATCCAAACCAGTCTGCATGGCAAGCCAATACTACTGGCAGTGGTCGCCCTGGCAACGGTTGCTGAATACGGGATTGCATGATATTAAGCTCAAATCCCGGTTTTTCGCGGCTAAATGCGGGGTGATAAGCCGGATCATTGGCAAGCTGAGGTAACCAATGTTGGTAGAGTGGTTTTATATGACTCTCATCAGGTTTCGGTGCCACAGCAAAGCGATCACTTAACAACCGTGTGGCACCACCATAATGTCGAACAACAGCGTCAGGTGTCCATACGGTGAGATAGCCTTGTTGCCTGACTTTTAGTGCCAGATCAACATCGCCAAAATAGACAGGGAAAGCCTGTTCATTAAATCCCCCCACTTCAGCAAATACCTCGCGGCGCATCATCATGCAGGCCGCACTCACCGCCGAAACATTATGGGTGACCTGCAACCGATTCATGTAACCCCCCTCACGGCCCTGCTCACCTTGGAAAGCCGCCCCTACACTGTTGTCTACCCCCAAAATATATCCTGCATGCTGGATACGACCATCCGGGAACACTAACTTGGCCCCTACCGCGCCAACTTCAGGGCGCATCGCGTGATTAACCATTACAGTCAACCAATCGCCTTGCACAATTTCTATATCGTTATTCAAAAACAGGAGTAGTTCGCCGCGAGCTTGTTCCACAGCAAAATTATTTATTGCAGAATAATTAAAGGCGGCAGGCCAGCGTAAGACACGAATTTGCTCAAGTCTAAGTTCCTCTAATTGCGTAAGGAACTGACAAGCGGCCAGGTCTTGTGAGTTATTATCGACAATCAGCACTTCATAACGAGAATATTGGGTTTTCTCCATCAAACTGTCGATGCATTTGCGCAAGAAATCTAAATGATCACGGGTTGGAATAATAATCGAGACCAGTGGTTGGGTTTGATGTTGATAATCGATACGCAGAGTGCCTGATACACTGCCCAATTGTAACGTTGCATTAGAACCTAAGCGCTGCAAGTGAGCCTGTACCGCAGTAGCAGCAAGCTCAATCGTATCTGCTTTTTGCAACCATTCGGTCAAGGGTGTTTTAGCATGGAGTAGCACTTCGGTAATATGGCCTATTGATAATGGCCCGGCATGCTCAATACAACGCCACACGATATCCAATAGGCAAAGGTCACGATAATCGCTATTTAGCCCCCCTAATTGATTGATACCGTGGGGATTAATCGCCATAGCCCGGCCAATAAAAGGAAAACTCCGTAACAAATCAATATTACAATCAGGTTTTAATACCAACAGCGTAGGTTCGCCATCAGAAATAATATCTTCGTCAGTGTAGCAAACTAAAGATTCTGGGTGACAGACACGATGAGTGGCTAACAGGAGTAATGTTTGCGGCTCGAAGGTATCACCGGCATTAGATAACAACACATAACCCTCATCCATTGTGGCCATTAATGGATTAATTGCGTCAACCCAATGATCCGAATATGTGATTGTTACAATATCGCTATCACTTGAATCTACTTCATTTTGTGTTGATGAAACGATCAATATCTGGCTGGCGAGATAAGACTGTTGACGCAAACTACTCAACGAAGCGCTGATCGCCCCACTATCACCTTCACTGTCAATTATCACCACCGCAATACGCCCGGCACTGCCATTATTTTCTAACAACCCGCGTAGCAGCGCGGTGCGCGTAAGCGAGGGAATTCTCTCTTGCTGCCATTTAGTCATCGTCTCTACCGGAGTAATCTCGGTATTAAGCACTCTGCTATGCAACCTGAGTTGGCTGGCTTCCTGCTCACTAATCTGTTTTCGTTGTGTGGAATTGGTAGTCGAGAGCCATCTAACCGACTGCGATTCAAACCCATATTTATCGATAAATAGCGGCTGCTGCGATGCAGAAAACAGTTGGGCGGCTGAGTATCCCTCACGCAGAGCGGCAATAATCTCAGACAACTCAAATGTTTTGCCACCATTAACGCCTAAAAAACCCTCATCGATAAGTGATGCCATATTGGCATGGTCAACATAGCCGTTTCCGCCCCGCTCACCATAAATAAATACCGGAATTCCCATGCAAAGCGCCAGTGTGGCCCCTTCTGCCGCGGTAATAACCACATCAAAAGACGCTACAATTTCTGGCGTTAATTGGCGGTACTCCATAGCATCACAATCGATCCCTGCCGCTGACAACGCATCTAAAAACACGCCGATATCGTCAGGTAGCTGCTGAGAAAGTACCAATACACGGGAAAGAGAGTTGTTAAGCTCATGACATAATGGTGAGCAATAGCGTTGTGGTACCCAATGGCCGAAACCCAATTTTTCAGCGTTGAGACCCGTTTGACTGAGTGTCACCCTATGCTGAGGTGTGCGGGCCAAAATTAGGTCTGCCAGACGATTTTCCATGGCGACATTGACCGGTAAATCGGTGCCTGCCGCTGTATGGCTCCAAACGATAAAAGCGTCCGTCCCTTGTTGTTCCAGGCATGTGAGGAGGCTGGAACTCAAGACCGAATTTTGTATCCAGATAATCTGGTAATCATTACTCCATTCATAATCTTGCTGGTCGGAAATAATGAGCTGATTGCCATAGTGCCGCTTTTCTAATTCTTTTTGACAATCCCCGCCGTAAGATTGTGCTGTGACATCCACTTGCCAGCCCTTTGAAATGAAGTATTCAATCAACTCAAGCGTGACTAGCGCTTCACTTTGCAAATTAAGAAGTTGGTGGGTGGTTATCAAAACATTCGGCATGGAGGGTGTCCTTAAATAACGCTCAGACGCTAAAAAAAGTAATGGGGCAAATTAACATAGGGCCGCTATTAATTAACGGCAGAAAAGACGCCAGATATGCCCCTAAAAGCAAAAAACCCGGCATAAGCCGGGTTGAATATACAGTGCGATAATCGATATTAACGCAGCAGAGACAGAACAGTTTGTGGAACCTGGTTTGCCTGTGCCAATACTGAAGTACCTGCTTGTTGCAGGATCTGAGCACGGCTCATGTTAGACACTTCAGTTGCATAGTCAGCATCCTGGATACGGCTTTGTGCAGCAGTCAGGTTGTTAACAGTGTTGTTCAGGTTAGTTACTGTAGATTGGAAACGGTTTTGTACCGCACCCAGGGAGCTACGCTGAACGTCGATATCTGAAATTGCGGCATCCAGTGCTTTCAACGGATCGCTGGTCGCGCCAGTGGTCAGTTTTTTCAGGCTCAGCGTAGAGGTATCAATGGTAACCGCTGCGGTGCCCGCTGTAGCGGTGTTTGCTGTTTGTGGATCAACAGCGATATAGAAGGATTTAGTATCACCACTAGTAATATCAAAACCATTAGCTTTCAGGTTATTAGCTTCAGTCGCTGAGGCTGGAGTGATATCTACTTTAGTGAACCAGTTACCTGCGCTATCTTTAGTTGGCGCACCAGCAACAGCTACGCTACCAGAAGCTAAGCCCAAGCGGCTTGCCAAATCACCAGGGGTTTTCTCTGCTGAAGTTGCACCCGTAACACTGGTGGTTGAACCAAAGGCTTTCTGGAAATCAGCGGCGGCTAAAGCGGTCGTTGCAGCACCACCTTTAGGACCAGTTACGTTGAAGCCTTCCAGATTCAAGGTTTTAGACGTTACTTCTTTCAGGCTGATATCGATAGTTTCGTTATCGTTAGCACCAACCTGGATAGACATTTTGGTGTCTTGGCTCAGAACTTTCACGCCGTTGAACTGGGTTTGAGCAGATACACGGTCGATTTCGTCCAGACGCAATTGAATTTCGTCTTGGATTGAAGACAAGTCGCTGGTAGAGTTGCTGCCGGTAGATGCCTGAACAGTCAGCTCACGAACACGTTGTAAGTTGTTGTTGATTTCGTTCAGCGCGCCTTCAGTAGTCTGTGCAACAGAGATACCGTCGTTAGCGTTACGTGCTGCCTGAGTCAGGCCTTTGATGTTAGAAGTGAAACGGTTAGCGATTGCCTGACCCGCAGCATCGTCTTTGGCACTGTTAATACGCAGACCAGAAGACAGACGCTCAATGGCGGAGCCTAAAGCTGTCTGAGATTTAGTCATGTTGTTCTGAGTATTCAGAGACAGGATGTTAGTATTAATTACTGACATAGTGAATTCCTTAAATGCAATTGGGTTATGATTTGGGCTTACTGCCCACGGCTTCATCACCGTCACAACTTGTATCGGCGCTCTTTAAGGAACCTTTAGCCATTCTGCGAAATAATTTTAAATTTCGCTAAAAATTATTCTTTATCTCTTCTCTAATTACTGCTCTATTCAATAGGGCAAATAGCCCCCTGTTATCCCCCGTTATTCCAGCCATCATAAATTCTATTTTATGTGTAAACTTTTCCTTTCCCTGGCCGATAACCCCGTAACGACACTTGAATATTAAGGATTAGACATGGCAAGTATCAGTACGCTGGGTATCG
This sequence comes from Yersinia sp. 2541 StPb PI, assembly GCF_052217145.1. Lineage (NCBI taxonomy): Bacteria > Pseudomonadati > Pseudomonadota > Gammaproteobacteria > Enterobacterales > Yersiniaceae > Yersinia > Yersinia sp. 2541 StPb PI. The sequence continues at coordinate 2,762,889 of NZ_JAZGQB010000001.1, forward strand.
GGTCAAATATGGATTTAAGCTCTTTGCTGGATAAGCTAACGGCAGCAGAGCAGACTCGTTTAACTCCGCTAACCAGCCAGCAGACCAGTTATAAAGGCAAACTCACGGCTTACGGTGTGTTACAAAGTTCGTTGGCAAAACTGGAAACGGCCTCTGCAGCATTAATGAAAGCAGATACGCTCAGCACCACGGCAGTCAGTAGTTCTAACACCGCATTCAGTGCGACGACCGATAGCAAAGCGACCGCGGGCAACTATACGGTTGCCGTCACCAATATTGCAAAAGCGCAGTCGTTATTGTCTGGAGATGTCCCGAATGCAACAGATAAATTAGGCAATGATAATAGTACTCGTACCATTACCATTAGCCAGCCTGGGAAAGAAACGCCGCTGGAAGTGACATTGACTAACCAGCAGACTTCACTGACTGATATACGCGATGCCATCAATAAAAAAGAAGGCAGTGTCAGTGCCAGTATCATGAAAGCGGATGACAATACCTATTATTTAGCGTTAACCGCCAAAGACACCGGTACTGAGTCAGAAATGACCATCAGCGTGACTGGCGATGATACTTTAAATGATTTCCTGAACTATACGCCAAGTAGCACTGGTGGTAGCGGCGCAATGACACAGAAAGTCAAAGCCGAAGATGCCAAATTAACCGTCAATGGCGTCGATATTACTCGCCAAAGTAACACGATCACTGACGCGCCACAGGGCGTCACCATTAATATAAAAGCACTCACGAAAACCAACGAGCCGGAACAACTGGTTATTTCCCGTGATAGTTCAGCCACTAAAGCCGCCATACAAAGCTTTGTTGACGCCTATAACTCGTTGCAATCGACTTTTGGTTCTTTAACTAAATATACCGCGGTAGAGGCGGGTAAAGACCAGGCGGCTGGTAACGGTGCATTGGTTGGCGATGGTGTATTGCGTAATATTCAGACACAGCTAAAAAGTCAATTGGCCTCTTCACAAGCGGGGGATTTAAAAACCTTGGCTAGCATGGGGATTACGCAAGATCTCGACGGTAAATTAGTCATCGACTCAACCAAGCTTGATGCCGCACTAAAAGATAAACCAAACAGTGTTACTGCATTTTTTGTCGGTGACGGTAAAACCACCGGTTTCGCCACTCAGACGGACACTTTGCTAAATACTGCGCTCGATACCACCAAAGGCACACTGAAAACAGTGACTGATGGCATCAACAAAACGTTAAAAAATCTGGATAAACAGGTCACGGCAACAACGGAGAGTATCACTGCCACGATCGAACGGTATAAAACACAGTTTACACAACTCGATAAACTCGTTAGTTCGTTAAACAATACCGCCAGTTTCTTAACTCAGCAATTCTCCTCATAAGGGATAGGACATGTACAACCGATCAGGGAGCCAGGCCTACGCCAAGGTAGGACTGGAAAGTGGTGTAATGAGTGCCAGCCCACACCAATTGATCGTGATGCTATTCGACGGGGCGCAAAGCGCCCTGGTTCGAGCCCGCATCCTGATGAATCAAGGAGATATTCCTGGCAAAGGTAACGCTCTATCCAAAGCGATTGATATTATTAACAATGGTTTAAATGCAGGGCTCGATTTAGAAAAAGGCGGTGAAATGGCTGAGAATTTGTCAGCCTTGTACGATTATATGTCACGGCGTTTGCTGCATGCCAATTTGCATAATGACGAGCAAGCAATAAATGAAGTAGCTGCTTTGCTTGAGAATATTGCGGATGCCTGGCGGCAGATCGGCCCCAATTATCAACCCAACTAGGACCCCATTTAATGGAACGTCACCAGCATCTTTTGTCCGAATATCAACAAATCCTGACTCTCAGTGAGCAAATGTTAATGCTGGCTATCGAGGGGAATTGGGATGCGCTGGTTGATCTCGAAATGACTTACCTTAAAGCTGTAGAAAGCACTGCTAATATCACCATATCCTCATGCTCATCTCAGGCATTACAAGAGTTATTACGGGATAAACTAAGAGCTATTTTGGATAATGAAGTAGAAATAAAGCGTTTATTACAGTTACGCCTGGATGCACTCAGTGAGTTAGTTGGACAATCCACTCGACAACAAGTGGTTAATAATACTTATGGTCAATTTCCTGACCATGCATTGCTGCTGGGTGAAACACAGTAGCGGCCCGTTATCGAAAATGATTATACCCTTTGTTGCAAAGCAATTACATGCCACTGCAATTATTAACATGGGAAGTAATTTTTATTGTCATTGTTTTTAACATGGGATTATATTGACAGTAACAATCACTCATATCGAGCTGGCTATTATTCTCACCCTTAATATTTTTCGCTAAAATAGCCAGTTGCTGTAAATTTTCTATTAAAATGAGTTGCTACTCTGCCACTCAAAGCGTAAAGATATTCTCAGGCTAAAATTGTGAAATGAATATCGATGGAACGTACAATTAATTTTTGCCCCGGTGTGGGTAGCTCGGCACATGTTATTCAACACACAGAGCTACTACTCACCTCCGTCTATATTGAGCATCCATTGCTCATTATGGTTAACCGTGGGTACAAAATCATTCGCTGGGATAATCAGGAATGTATTATACAAGCCGGTGAAATAGTCGCAGTGAGTAGTGGTCAAACAGTTGATGTAATTAATGGCTTATCTGACGACGGACTATTTTTTAGCCACCAACTTCGCTGTGATCCCCGTTTGATTGCTACCTTTGCCAATCATCCAGCATCCGCTGGTCTTGGGTATGTTCCAGGCGTTATGCCGGTACGTAATTTAGCACCTGAATTCATCAATACATTCGGCAATACGTTTAAAGCAATATCTGACATTGGTGATATTCCGCCAACTATCGTCAGACACCGCATGCTTGAATTGTTACTTTGGTTGGCTCAGCGTGGCGTTAAATTTATATTAAATGAAAGTGATTCGTTAAGTGAGAGAGTGCGCCGTTGTTTGGCGACAGATCCATACAAAATATGGTCGGCATCAGAAGTTGCAGACCATATGGCGATGAGCGAAGTTGTATTACGCCGAAAATTAGCTGCCGAAAAAATATTATTACGTGACTTAATGATTGATGTCCGCATGACCAGTGCATTGCGTTTATTGCAAGGTACTGATTGGCCAATATCATTAATAGCCAGCCAAGTGGGTTACGAGAGTGCATCACGTTTTGCTGAACGTTTTCGCAAACGTTTTGGCTTTGCCCCTACCGCCATCCGTGGGCACCATCGCTTACATCCGACAGATAATGATCCACCCCCTGACAGCTATCATCGCTATTTAGGTCTGCATGCGTCTGATTTAGGGCCAATATGAGCCTATTGAGGTGATACTTTTAATAATTTCCGATATGGCCTGTTTAATGCCGGTCAGTAAATTCGCTGCATCCCATTCGACTCATCAAGTCCTTTTAACCGCCTAAAAATCGGGCTGCTAAATACTGCTTTTAGATATTCTGCACGTTAAAACATTTTTTTTCTGACTGTGATTGGTTTTTTCATCCAACAATTCCGATGCAATATAAAACAAAGCTTTTACAATCATGCAATTACATACAACCTACTGAAAGATAGGGGAATATGCTGATTATGTCAGTACATTCTATGATTATAAGTAATTAAATAATAAACTTCCGGGATGGCTATGATGCTAAGTAATCTATTCGGGCTAAAAAACCGCTATCCTTTGCATATCCAGATTGCCGCTCTCTTCACCTTGTTGATCGTCTCAATAGGTACCGTCATTATTATTTTTGGTCATAGCCAACTGACTAAATTGACTGAAATCAGCACCAATCGGCAGTATCAAAAAACCGGAGAGGCGATTGCCGCTGAATTGGATGCCGTAACACGACCAATGATAATGTCGGTTAATATTCTTGCCAGTATGCAAATCACAGAACTATCGACCCTTGAACAACGAATGGCCTTTATCGATAAATTTATTGAAATTCTGAAGCAGAATAGTTATGCCAGTGCCGTGTATAGCGCCTATGCTAATGGTGATTTTTTTATGCTGCGGCGTTTAACGGAAGCTAACCGTACATTATTCCATGCCCCTGAAGATGCCGAATGGATGGTTCAAAGTAATCGTTTTCTTGATAGTTTACCGGAGAAACGTTTTATTTATCTTAATAAGCAGCAGCGAGTGATTGCTGTTATGCCGCGTGAAAATGATAACTACGATCCACGGCGGCGGGATTGGTTTATTCTGGCCGCCGCAAGTCCTATGCTGATCACCTCTCCTATTTATATTTTTAAAGGCACCGGAGAAGTCGGTTTTACTTATAGCCGTCAAGCTGAGAATAAACAGACAATCATTGGATTGGACGTTTCCCTGGCTTCACTTTCGCAATTTTTAATAAAACAAAATCTACCGCCAGGTAGCCAGGCCATTATTATTAATTCCCATGGTGAAGTTATCGCTAGCCTGCCAAAACCTAAAGATAAGGCGGCAGATAACACCAATGCAGACCGGCAAATCCCTGTATTGCAAGTTTTGCTCAATAGTCAAAAGAATAGTCAGACAGCTAGCAACTCACCGGCAAACAATGCTAATCGTAGTATCATGTTTGAAGCACAAAATCAGCGCTGGTTCGGCTCAGTTGTTGAGATTAATAGCAACGGCAATGCCTATCAGTTGATTATTGCGACACCCGCCAGCTATCTGACAGCCGATGCAAATTCTATTCGTAATCACTCAACCTTTATTGCATTTATTCTGTTAATGCTCAGCTTGCCGTTAGTTTGGTATTTCTCCAGAAAAATATCCAAACCCCTTATTCGTCTACGCCAGGACGCGGATTCCATCAGCAATCTCCATTTCGAAGAGCGCGAATTAGAACGCTCTGTGATTGAGGAAGTTGACGAGCTCCACAAGTCAATGTCAAAAATGAAATCAACACTGAAGCAGTTTATTTCGATGGGAAATATGCTGACAGCAGAAAGTAATTTCTTCCGGCAGATGCAAGGGCTATTAAGTGAAACCACAGAAATTGCTGCCATGACCGGAGGGATTATTTTTCTGTCAGATAAAGATGAGGGAACCTTCACACCAACGGCATTTCGCTGGAATGGTGAAAATATCCCGGTAGCAGAAATGTCCTCATTACAAATTAAAGAAGACAATCTCACGACTTTCCTGCCGGTACTCGAAGGGAAAACCATTGTAGGAACGCTCAATAAAGATAATATCTTTAGCCAATTACATGACTTCCTACAACCTTATTTGCCCCTCCGCTTTGTTGCCGTACCGATGAAGACCCATGATAACCAATTGCTCGGATTCCTACTGTTATTTAACCCTTATGAGCTAAATGCTGAGCGTGAACGCTCAAAAATTCAATTAGTTAATGCCCTGGTGGGCAGTTTATCAGTTTCAGTAGAAACACAGCGATTATTGCAAGAACAAAAAAACCTGCTCAACGCATTTATTGAGCTTATTGCCGGAGCTATCGATGCCAAAAGTGCCTATACCGGTGGGCATTGCCAGCGTGTGCCTGAAATAACTAAAATGCTCGCCCGTGCCGCAGTCAATATTAAAGAGGGGCCTTTCGCCAACTTTACGTTATCAGAGAATGAGTGGGAAGAGTTACATACAGCCTGCTGGTTACATGACTGTGGCAAGATTACCACGCCGGAATTTGTAGTCGATAAATCAACAAAACTGGAGCTAATTTATGATCGCATCCATGAAATACGCATGCGGTTTGAAGTCTTAAAACGTGAGAAAGAAATCGCCTTCTTACGCCAATATGGTGCGATGAGCGCCAGTGAAGCCGAGCAACAGTTGTTAGCTGAGGAATTACGCCAATTAGATGAAGATTTTTACTTTATTGCCAACTGCAATGTGGGTGGCGAGTATATGTCTGACGAAGCTATCGCGCGTATCCAGCAAATTGCCGCTTACCATTGGACTCGCACATTAGATGATAATGCAGGTATCGCCCAAGAAGAGCGAGTGCGTAAAGCCAGACAACCCGCCGCTCCACTGCCGGTACAGGAGCCGATGCTGGCGGATAAAGATGAACATATTATTTTCCGTGATAATAAAAATAAACGCCCGGAATATTTTGATTTCAAAGTACAAGAACCGAGGTTCCTCTATAACCGTGGCGAAATTTATAACCTCAGTATTCGCCGTGGCACCCTGACAGACGAGGATCGTTATAAAATAAACGAACACATCATGCAGACCATCGTGATGTTAAATAAACTCCCCTTCCCACGAACCATGGCAAATGTCCCAGTGATTGCGGGTGGGCATCATGAACGTATGGACGGTAAAGGGTATCCTTATCAGCTCACCTATAAACAGATGAGTATTCCGGTGAGGATGATGGCCATAGCTGACGTATTTGAGGCTCTGACGGCTGCCGATCGACCTTATAAACCAGGGAAGTTGTTGTCTGAAGCCCTCAATATCATGGTCAACATGGTGAATGAGAATCATCTGGACCGGGAACTGTTTATTTTGTTCCTGCAATCGGGTATCTGGCACGAATATGCCGTTGCTTATCTACAAGCAGATAAAATTGATCCAATTGATATTCCTGTATTATTGCAAAAAATTGGCCACCAGAATATCTCATTGGCAAAGACAGGATAACGACAAGGCGTGTTATTTTCCTGAGTGGTGAGTGTTATTTTTACTCCATTCACCGCTCTCATTTTTACGATAGCTTTGTTTTACCGCACTCCAGGCGACTTTATGGGCAGTCTCTTCATGCGAGTCATGTCCGCGCCGTTCATCACTGTCCTGATATTGATCCCATGCACTGTTAAATGCCGCACGATATATATCTTGCGCATGGGCGGGGAGAACACTCCTCACTGAGTCTGGTAGTAATTCATTAGATTTATAAGGCATAACCCATTCTTTTTTCAGCTAATTACCAATACATAAACATATAACTTACAGCAATAAATAAAATAATAATCCCGATTATATAACCTACCTTTGTCGGAAAAGCTTTCTCACCCGTTTTCGATGAGGGATCACTGTTTGTCTTTCTATTTTCTTCACTCATTATCTAATCCTCATTATGCTAATAGCTGATATGTACCTAAATGAAGCATTCTTTTTTAAATAGATGAATAATAAATATAGCAGTGATAGTGGTCAGATAATTCTCAATTGTAAAAAAACATCAGCAACAAACAGAGTGTGCAGCAGCTAGAATTAGCGCTATGATTTTTAACTTTCTACTTATATATTTTTATTACGTAGATAACAGGGGGCTGTCGGGCATGTTCTATCATTACGGTGAAACAGAAATTAACCATCTCAAACGGCGTGATAAAAAGATGGCCGCAGCCATCGAACGGCTGGGGATGATAACTCGCCCGCTATCCCCTGATTTATTTGCTGCATTGATCAGAAATATCGTTGACCAACAAATTTCGGTCAAGGCGGCACTAACGGTCAACTCACGGTTGGTCGCATTGCTCGGGGTCGTGACGCCAATAACTGTCGCAACTGCAACGGTAGAGGCTATTCAAGGGTGTGGTATGACGATGAGGAAAGCGGGATACATTAAAGGTGCTGCAGATGCTGCACTTAATGGCACGCTGGATTTATCTGCTATTTCTCTGCTGCCCGATAACGACGTTATTGCACAGCTATCAAACCTCAACGGTGTTGGCATCTGGACCGCAGAAATGTTATTGATCTCCTCACTTGCACGACCCGATGTCGTCAGTTGGGGAGATTTAGCGATCCGGCGCGGCATGATGAATCTATATGGCCATAAAACGCTGCCACGAGAACGCTTTGAGCGTTACCGCCGCCGTTACACACCCTATGGAACAACGGCATCCCTCTATCTATGGGCACTGTCACATGAGACGGTATAAGTAGCCTCACACCCCCATATTCATTACATCTTGATAAGCCGCAACTAACTTATTACGAACTTGAATGCCCAGTTGTAAAGATACTGATGATTTTTGCATATCTACCATCACATCATTCAGGCCAACACCGGGCACACCCAATTCAAAATTCTGTGCCTGAGTGCGGGCATGCTGTTGGTTTTCACTGATTTTGCCGATGGCCGCTTTCAACTCACTGGCGAAACCGGCTTCTGCTGGCAACATCTTTGCCGAACCGGATGCCTGCAATGCAGTGACCTGCAACTGCTGTAAAACCCCTTCAATACCTTGAACAGACATGCTCATCCTCAAACGATGTAATGGGTCAAATAACAACATGGAAAGTGAGTCCGTAAATGCAGTTATTCACCATTCGCCACGTGTCACTATTTTCAGGATGACACCCTAACACATCATTTTTGGACTAAAGCCGCTAATTAGACACAAAAATACCGGCTTATTGAGCCATCGAATTCATCACTTACAGCAAATAATGGCATGCCCATAAAAGGGGAGATCAGCTATTGATGCTTTATCGCTCACAGCACTTGGGAGTCTGTTTTGTTTCGACACATTAGTTACATAAAAAATACTAACTCAAACGTTGTTCAGCTTGGCCAAGGACGTGTATGAATGCCTCGATAACTGGCGGTGAAAATCGTGAAAATGTTTTTACGACAACACTGGCACGCCTACGCGCGAATCCAAAAATCCCACTGCTGATTGCTGCGGCTGCAGCCGTCGCTATTATTGTCGCGCTGATGTTATGGGCTAAAAGCCCGGATTATCGCGTCCTTTATAGCAACCTGAATGATCGTGACGGTGGTGATATCGTTACGCAACTGACACAACTGAATATCCCTTATCGCTTCGCGGATAATGGTGGCGCGTTGTTGGTCCCGGCAGATAAGGTGCATGAAACCCGTCTGCGTCTGGCCCAACAAGGCTTGCCTAAAGGCGGTGCGGTAGGTTTTGAACTGCTGGACCAGGAAAAATTTGGCATCAGCCAGTTCAGTGAACAAGTTAACTATCAACGGGCATTGGAAGGTGAACTGGCGCGCACTATTGGCACCCTCGGGCCAGTGATGAATGTGCGTGTTCACTTGGCAATGCCAAAACCTTCTCTCTTTGTTCGGGAACAAAAGTCTCCCACCGCCTCTGTAACACTCGCATTGCAACCAGGTCGTGCCCTTGATGATGGTCAGATTAACGCCATCGTATATATGGTCTCCAGTAGCGTGGCCGGTTTACCGCCGGGTAACGTGACTGTCGTTGACCAAACCGGCCGTTTGTTGACGCAATCCGACAGTGCGGGCCGTGATTTAAACGCCGCACAACTCAAATTTACTAACGAAGTTGAAAATCGCTTCCAACGTCGCATTGAAACCATACTCGCCCCGATGGTCGGTAGCGGTAATGTGCATGCGCAGGTCACGGCTCAAGTTGATTTTGCCAGCCGTGAACAGACCGATGAAGAGTATAAGCCTAATCAGGCCGCCGACAAAGGCGCGGTCCGCTCACAGCAAGTTAGCACCAGTGAACAACTAGGGGGAACCAATGTCGGTGGTGTTCCGGGGGCATTATCCAATCAGCCATCTGCCACACCGGTCGCACCGATTGAAACCCCAGCAGCGACGCCTGCTGCCGGTGCTGCTGGTGCTGCTGGTGCCACGGCCAACAATGCCAACGCGGCTAATCGTCCGGCCACTGCCGCTAAATCGACAGCGACATCAAGCAACAGCCGCCACGACCAAACCACTAACTTTGAAGTTGACCGCACAATCCGTCATACCCAGCAACAAGCTGGCATGGTTCAGCGCCTCTCGGTTGCCGTTGTTGTTAATTACGGCAGTGATAAGGCGGGCAAGCCAGTTGCGCTGACCAAAGATCAATTGGCACAAGTGGAATCCCTGACACGCGAGGCGATGGGCTTCTCTACTGATCGTGGCGACACATTAAATGTGGTGAATACACCATTTAACGCCACCGATGATGCCAGCGGTAACACACTGCCCTTCTGGCAACAACAATCGTTCTTTGATCAGATGTTAAATGCTGGTCGTTATCTGCTTATCTTGCTGGTGGCATGGATCTTATGGCGCAAATTAGTGCGCCCTATGGTCGCTAAGAAACAAGTTGCTGATAAGGCTGCGGCATCGGTCAATAACATTGTCCAGACTGCGGTAGCGTCTGAAAATGCCAAACAGAGTAAAGAAGAGCTGGCCTTACGTAAGAAAAATCAGCAGCGAGTGAGTGCTGAAGTTCAGGCCCAGCGTATACGCGAACTTGCGGATAAAGACCCACGTGTTGTCGCGCTGGTTATCCGTCAATGGATGAGTAATGACCAATGAGCCTGACCGGAACTGAAAAAAGCGCCATCATGCTGATGACTCTGGGTGAAGACCATGCCGCCGAGGTGTTTAAACACCTCTCCTCGCGCGAAGTGCAGCAACTCAGTACCACCATGGCCAGTATGCGTCAGGTTTCTCACCAGCAACTGATTGATGTATTGGCTGAATTTGAAGACGATGCCGAGCAATATGCCGCACTGAGCGTGAACGCCAGTGATTACCTGCGCAGTGTGCTGATAAAAGCCCTGGGGGAAGAGCGCGCATCCAGCTTGTTGGAAGATATTCTGGAATCGCGCGAAACCACCAGTGGCATGGAAACGCTCAACTTTATGGAGCCGCAGATGGCGGCCGACCTGATCCGCGACGAACATCCGCAGATTATCGCCACCATCCTGGTCCATCTGAAACGCGCTCAGGCCGCCGATATACTGGCGCTGTTCGACGAGCGCCTGCGCAACGATGTGATGTTGCGTATCGCCACCTTTGGTGGTGTCCAGCCCGCCGCATTGGCTGAGTTGACCGAAGTATTGAACAACCTGCTCGATGGCCAGAACCTCAAACGCAGCAAAATGGGCGGTATCCGCACAGCGGCCGAGATTATCAACCTGATGAAAACACAACAGGAAGAGACGGTCATGGATGCAGTGCGCGAATACGACGGCGAATTGGCTCAAAAAATTATCGACGAAATGTTCCTGTTCGAGAATTTGGTCAGTGTCGACGACCGCAGCATTCAGCGTTTACTGCAAGAGATAGACAACGAATCACTGTTGATCGCCCTGAAAGGTGCCGATCAAGCATTGCGCGAGCGTTTCCTCAGCAACATGTCATTGCGTGCAGCAGAAATCTTGCGCGACGATCTGGCAACCCGTGGACCGGTACGTATGTCACTGGTCGAAAACGAACAGAAAGCCATCTTGCTTATCGTCCGTCGTCTGGCGGAAAGCGGCGAGATAGTCATTGGTGGTGGCGAGGATATCTATGTCTGACAGGATAAATGCCCTGCCCTGGCAACCTTGGTCACTCAACGACTTTGCCACTACATCGGATACTACTCCGCCAGCGGCTGCGCCGGATATCAGTATGCTGTTTACTGATGAACCGGATACGGGTAGCGATAGTGAATCAACCGGGGTCAGTGAGCAGCAAGCGCTGGTAAATCTGCAACTCGAAGCCGAGAAGCAGGGCCGCCAACAAGGGTTCGCTAAAGGGTTACAAGAAGGGTTGGATAAAGGTTACCAGACCGGTCTGGAGGAAGGTCATCAACAGGCACTGGCCGATGCTCAAAAGCAATTGGCCCCGATGACTGCCCACTGGCAACTGATGGTGAACGACTTCCAAAGTACCCTTGATGCACTCGACAGCGTGATAGCCTCGCGGTTAATGCAAATGGCCCTGGCCGCCGCGAAACAAATTCTCGGGCAACCTGCAATCTGCGATGGCACGGCATTATTGGCCCAAATCCAACAACTGATTCAGCAGGAACCGATGTTCACCGGTAAGCCACAACTGCGGGTTAATCCCGATGATCTGGCTGTCGTCGAGCAACGCTTAGGCAGCACCTTAAGTCTGCATGGCTGGCGCTTGCTGGGTGATAGTCAAATTCATCCGGGTGGCTGCAAAGTCAGCGCCGAAGAAGGTGATCTGGATGCCAGTTTGGCGACCCGCTGGCATGAGTTGTGCCGCCTCGCCGCGCCGGGAGAATTATGATGACCGCGCGCCTTGGTCGTTGGCTCGCCTCTTTAGATAAATTCGAAGAGCGCATCAGCCAGTCAACCACTATCCGCCGCTACGGACGGTTGACTCGCGCCACCGGTTTAGTCTTGGAAGCCACAGGGTTACAACTGCCATTGGGCGCAACTTGTCTGATTGAGCGCCACGATAACGGCGAAGTGCAGGAAGTTGAAAGTGAAGTGGTCGGTTTTAACGGCCATCGCCTGTTTCTGATGCCGTTGGAAGAAGTCGAAGGCATTGTGCCAGGAGCCAGAGTCTATGCCCGGGTGACCACCGGTGGTGCTTCAGCCAGTAAACAACTGCCGCTCGGCCCGGAACTCCTGGGGCGAGTATTGGATGGCAGTGCCAAACCGCTTGATGGTCTACCTGCACCAGAAACCAGTTATCGCGCCCCACTGATCACCCCGCCAATCAATCCATTGCAACGTACCGCGATTGTGCAGGTACTCGATGTCGGTGTGCGGACGATTAATGCCCTACTGACCGTTGGCCGTGGACAACGTATGGGTCTGTTCGCCGGCTCTGGGGTAGGTAAAAGTGTGCTGCTCGGCATGATGGCGCGTTATACCCAAGCAGATGTCATTGTGGTGGGTCTGATTGGCGAACGTGGCCGTGAAGTAAAAGACTTTATCGAGAATATTTTAGGGCCGGAAGGCCGTGCTCGTTCGGTAGTGATAGCCGCTCCTGCCGACGTATCGCCATTACTGCGTATGCAAGGTGCCGCTTATGCAACTCGCATTGCAGAAGATTTCCGTGACCGTGGTCAGCACGTATTGCTGATTATGGACTCGCTGACTCGCTATGCCATGGCGCAACGTGAAATTGCGTTGGCCATCGGCGAACCACCGGCAACCAAGGGTTATCCACCCTCCGTATTCGCTAAATTACCGGCGCTGGTGGAGCGTGCGGGTAACGGTGTCACCGGCGGTGGCTCGATTACTGCATTTTATACCGTATTAACCGAAGGCGATGACCAGCAAGACCCGATTGCAGACTCGGCACGCGCCATTCTCGACGGCCATGTGGTGTTATCACGCCGTCTGGCTGAATCTGGCCACTATCCGGCCATCGATATTGAAGCATCGATCAGTCGTGCCATGACATCACTGATCGATGAGAACCATTACAGTCAAGTTCGCCAGTTTAAACAACTACTTGCCAGTTATCAGCGTAACCGAGACTTGGTCAGTGTGGGTGCCTATGCCGCCGGTAGTGATCCGCTATTGGATAAGGCCATTGCTCTTTACCCGCAAATGGAAATCTTCTTACAGCAAGGCATGTTCGAACGCAGCAGTTACGACGATGCATGCCAGCATCTGAAGAGTCTGTTTCCGGGTTGATAGCCAGTGACTCAAGCCACCGCCCCTGTCGTATACCCAAAGAAATTGGCGTGGCAGGTAGGCAGCAAGTGAATGACAAATCGGTCGGGAACCGATTTGAACAGCATTTATGCTAGCCCGTAGGATGAGCCTCATTAACCCCAATGAGCTTACACAGTCAAGTAATTTGGGTAAGTGAACGTAGCCAACAACCCTGCGGCTTCAAGTACGGAGGGTATAAGGAATACGATGAAAAGTCAGTCACCTCTCATCACCCTGCGCGATCTGGCCCAGAAAGCCGTCGAACAGGCAAGCACGCAACTGGGTCAGGTTCGCCTGTCCTATCAGAATGCTGAGCAGCAACTCACGATGTTGCTGACTTATCAGGATGAATACCGGGTGCGGTTGAATGACACACTGAGTAACGGGATGGCCTCCTCCAGTTGGCAAAACTATCAGCAATTTATTCAGACGTTGGAGCAAGCTATTGACCAACATCGTAATCAGTTGGCTCAGTGGAATGTCAAAGTTGAGCAGGCAGTTAAGCATTGGCAAGAAAAGCAGCAACGGTTAAATGCATTTGAAACCTTGAATGAGCGGGCTGAAACCACCGCGCGCTTGCAAGAAAACCGTTTGGATCAAAAATTGATGGATGAGTTCGCACAGCGCGCCTCACAAAGGAGTCTTAATTCATGAATCTGTCCCTATTGCCTGCCACTGCAACTGCCAGTGAAACTGAGGGCGCATCATCCTCTTCATCGATTGCTGCGTTATTTACTGATGCTGGGCTGCCGGCTGATTTTGCCAAATTATTGGGTGACCAACTGGGTAAAGAGCTGACGGTTATGGATGCCTCGACCCTGAAATCATCGCTGGCTGCAACCACTGATATCACTGCCGATGTGGATGGAGGAAAGTCAATCAGTGGTAACAGTAAATTGAATCAGTTATTGGCCGCCTTAGGTGATATCAGTGCCACGTTGCCTGCAGGCCTGACCCACGCAGGGCAGACTGGAGACGCGGCTAATGTGAAGAAAACCACCTTAGATGATGACAGCACGCTGGATAAAACCACCGCGCTGGCCGAATCCAGTGCGTTGCAGTCGTTATTAGCCATGTTACCCCACCAGGTTGCTACCACGCTGGGCAGCGCCAACAATGGGCAGAAAACGCAGTTGACTGACGGCAATGGCCTGACCAGCGACAAAACCAGCGCTAAGCAGGACTTAGCCACTCTGACCAGTCTGACCTCACAAGATAAAGGTTTGGCGGCATTGATCGGCGGCACAATCGGCACTGCGAAAAGTGACAATGCCAGCAACAACGCACTGCCAGCGGCCACCCCTGGTAAGACAAAAACCACCACAGCTCAAGATAAATTGGTGCGCCTAACAGCAGCACAGGATGCAGATAGCAGTCTCAGCGCGAAAGCAGTTCCTGTAGCAGTACAGGCTGACAAAACTATTGCCACAGCCGCCGTGGATAAAATAGCCGTGAGTTCAGCCACGGTAACACCATCACTCCCTCCGGTTTCCAGCCCGGTCCTGCCAGCGACGGCCAGTGGTGCGGTTAGCGTGCCAGTCAGTGGCCATTTAAGTGCTCAGTTAGGTAGCCAGGAATGGCAACAATCGCTGGGTCAGCAAGTGGTGATGTTCAGCCGTAACGGCCAACAAAATGCTGAACTGCGGCTACATCCGCAAGAGTTGGGGGCATTGCAAATCAGCCTGAAAATGGAAGATAACCAAGCTCAGTTGCACTTTGCTTCAGCTCACAGCCAGGTTCGGGCAGCTATTGAAGCGGCGATGCCAAGTTTACGCTCGGCATTGGCTGAAAGTGGTATCCAGTTGGGCCAAAGCAGTGTCGGCAGTGAAGGACAGTGGCAACAGGCACAACAACAGAGCCAACAAAATCAGCAGAATTTCGCATCACACGGCCAACCCGCTTACGGTAGCAGCGCATCGGGTGATGTACCGAACAGCACACCGCTAGTGACACCTGCGGCGTTGCAATCACTGGCTAATGGTAATGGTGGTGTTGATATTTTCGCCTAAAACGGGTGTTAATTTCAGCAAAAGGTGACAAACGGACAAGTTAGGCCGTTTTTCGCCACCTATTCTGCCTATTGGCATTAAAGATACGCGGGATAATCATCAGTAATAATTCGGATAGCATGGGGTTATTTGTCGGTGGTCAGCGGTTTGTGCCATCCAGCAATGAGATACCCCAGGTTATTGTCGTGATTCACCGGTTTGATACCGAAACAGGAATTTGTCTTCTCCATGTCTGATAATACCTTCCCGGCCAAGCGTAAGAGTTCGATCTGGGTGATCCTGCTAGTGCTGATTGCTGTGGCAGCATCTGCAGGTGGCGGTTATAGCTGGTGGATACTCCATAAGAGTAAACCTACCGCTGCGAAAGCCGTTCCTGTTATTCCGGTGTTTATGCCGCTGGAGACCTTTACGGTCAATCTGATCACGCCAGATAACAATCTGGATCGCGTGCTTTATATCGGATTAACGTTAAGGCTGCCCGACGATACGACTCGCGCTAAACTCAATGACTATCTGCCGGAAGTTCGCAGCCGCTTGCTGTTGCTACTTTCTCGGCAGTCCGCCGATAGCCTGTCAAATGAAGAAGGCAAACAGCGTTTAGTCGGTGAAATTAAAAACGTACTTAGCCCGCCAATGGTTAAAGGCCAACCTAATCAGGTAGTCAGCGATGTGCTGTTTACCGCATTTATATTGCGATAATCATTATGGGCGATAGCATTCTTTCACAAGCAGAGATTGACGCACTGTTAAACGGTGACAGCGGTGGCGATGAGCCAGTTGCTGTCGTCGGTAATGAAACAGACGTTAAACCTTACGATCCGACGACCCAGCGACGTGTGGTGCGTGAACGCCTGCAAGCGTTGGAGATCATCAATGAACGTTTTGCTCGTCAGTTCCGTATGGGGCTGTTTAACCTGTTACGTCGCAGCCCGGATATCACCGTCGGCCCGATAAAAATTCAGCCATACCACGACTTTGCCCGTAATCTGCCGGTACCGACCAATCTCAACCTGATTCATCTCAAACCGCTACGCGGCACCGCGCTATTCGTTTTCGCCCCGAGCCTGGTCTTTATTGCGGTTGATAATCTGTTCGGTGGTGATGGTCGCTTCCCCACCAAAGTAGAAGGTCGCGAGTTTACCCACACCGAACAACGTGTGATTAACCGCATGTTACGGCTGGCACTGGATGCCTACCGTGATGCCTGGGCACCTATCTATAAAATTGATGTGGAATATGTCCGTTCTGAAATACAGGTAAAATTCACCAATATCACCACCTCCCCCAACGATATCGTGGTCACCACCCCTTTCCATGTGGAGATCGGTGCGTTGAGCGGTGAGTTCAACATCTGTATTCCCTTCGCCATGATCGAGCCATTGCGTGAGCTGCTAACCAACCCACCGTTGGAAAATTCCCGACAGGAAGATAGCCACTGGCGCGAAACACTGGTGAAGCAAGTGCAGCACTCCGAGCTGGAGCTGGTGGCTAATTTTGTCGATATCCCGCTGAGACTATCGCAGATACTCAAGCTGCAACCAGGGGATGTATTACCCATAGATAAACCGGATCGACTGATTGCGCATGTCGACGGCGTACCGGTACTGACCAGTCAGTACGGGACATTAAACGGGCAATATGCCCTACGTGTTGAACATTTGATTAACCCTATTTTGAATGCTCTGAATGAGGAACAGCCCAATGAGTGACCCTAAGCTTCCGTCTGATGATGGAAAGGAATCCGTGGACGATCTGTGGGCTGATGCGTTTAATGAGCAGCAGGCAGCGGATAAACCAGCGGCCACCACCGAGGGGGTATTTAAATCACTGGAAGCGCCGGATGCCTTGGGTAACCTACAGGATATCGATTTAATTCTGGATATCCCGGTAAAGCTGACCGTTGAACTGGGTCGCACCAAAATGACCATCAAAGAGTTACTGCGCTTGTCTCAAGGCTCGGTCGTCTCCCTTGATGGACTGGCCGGTGAGCCATTGGATATTTTGATTAACGGTTATCTGATTGCGCAGGGTGAAGTGGTGGTAGTCGCTGATAAATATGGCGTACGTATCACTGACATCATTACTCCGTCAGAACGTATGCGCCGTCTGAGCCGCTAATGACCGCAGCACAGGTTGATACTGCCGCATCCACGGTTACGACACCGGTTACTGGCTTTGCGGCCAGCCACCCAGGTACTGCGGTGCAACAGACAGCACCAGCGATACCTGCCGGCTCGGTGTTAACGCAGGTTGGCAGCGTGTTAGGCGGTATTTTACTGCTGATTTTATGTGGTGCCTGGCTGGTACGCCGTTTAGGTTTTGCCCCGCAGGCACGTAACAACAAATTATTGAATGTGAAGGCCAGTTGTCAGGTTGGTCAGCGCGAACGGGTGGTCATTGTTGAAGTAGACAATACCTGGCTGGTGTTAGGCGTAACTGCACAGCAGGTGACACAACTCCACACTCTGACACGTCCTGCGATTGATGAAGCCACAGCGGCTTCGTCGCCCGACCGTGCGAAACCGGCCGATTTTCGCCAGCTACTGAACAACCATCTATTTAACAAGAAATCGAAACACCCGGAAAAATCGGCATGATGTCTCTTCGCCCCGTGCTTACCGCAGCAAATAGCGTAACAACCGCAGCGGCCAACACTGATTTCACTTATCGGTTGCTGCTGCGCCGTCTTCTGGCTGCACTCATCAATAAAACCACCCTACTGCTATTAGGCTTACTCTGCTCTCCGGCGGTACTGGCTCAACTACCCGGTATCATCAGCCAGCCATTGGCTAATGGTGGGCAGAGCTGGTCTTTACCGGTTCAGACCTTGGTTTTCATCACCACCCTGAGTTTCCTGCCTGCCGCCTTACTGATGATGACCAGTTTTACCCGTATTATTATTGTGCTCGGGTTGCTGCGCAACGCATTGGGTACCCCCTCTGCACCACCCAATCAGGTGATGTTGGGTCTGGCGCTGTTTCTGACATTTTTTATTATGTCGCCGGTATTTGACAAGGTGTATCAGGACGCTTATCTGCCTTTCAGTCAGGACAAGATAAGCATGGAAGTGGCAATGGATAAAGGCTCACAACCTTTACGTGAATTTATGCTGCGCCAAACCCGAGAATCAGATCTGGCACTGTATGCCCGGCTGGCCAATCTGCCGCCATTGGAAGGTCCCGAAGTGGTACCGATGCGCATTCTGCTACCTGCCTATGTCACCAGCGAGCTAAAAACCGCCTTCCAAATCGGTTTTACCGTGTTTATTCCCTTCCTGATTATCGATCTGGTGGTAGCCAGTGTGCTGATGGCATTGGGGATGATGATGGTTCCCCCAGCCAGTATCTCACTGCCCTTCAAGCTGATGCTATTTGTCTTGGTTGATGGTTGGCAGCTACTACTGGGTTCCCTGGCACAGAGTTTTTATAGCTAAGGTAGACTCATCATGACACCTGAATCGGTAATGGCCCTCGGCGTTGAGGCAATGAAGATTGCACTTGCTCTGGCTGCTCCCTTGTTATTAGCCGCCCTGATAAGCGGCCTGATCGTGAGCCTGTTGCAGGCAGCAACGCAAATTAACGAAATGACATTATCATTCATCCCAAAAATACTGGCCGTGTTCGCCACGATGGTGATCGCAGGCCCATGGATGCTGAACCTGATACTGGACTATATGCGTAATCTGTTCACCAGCCTGCCCACGTTGATTGGCTAACGGTGCTTTCCCTCGATACCACTCAACTTAGCCTCTGGGTCAGCCAGTATTTCTGGCCGTTAATTCGGGTGCTGGCGCTGATCACCACCGCGCCGGTGTTAAGTGAGAAGCAGATAAACCGCAAAGTTAAAGTCGGTTTGGCGCTGTTAATTACTTTTCTGATTGCCCCTTCGCTGCCCCCGGTCAATATTCCCTTAGTCTCAACCGGTGCAGTCTGGGTCGCCGCCCAACAAGTGTTGATTGGGGTAGCCATCGGCTTGACCATGCAATTTGCTTTTGCTGCCATCCGGCTGGCCGGTGAAGTGATTGGTTTACAGATGGGATTATCGTTCGCGACCTTCTTTGACCCCTCGGGGGGGCCGAATATGCCGGTTTTAGCCCGGTTACTTAACTTGCTGGCCCTGCTGTTATTCCTCACTTTTGATGGTCATTTATGGCTGATTTCATTGTTGGCCGACAGTTTTCATACCTTACCCATTCAGTTCGAACCGCTCAATGGTAATGGCTTTCTGGCCTTGACGCAGGCCGGCTCATTAATCTTTATGAATGGGCTGATGTTGGCATTGCCGCTGATCACGCTGTTGTTAACTCTGAATATGGCATTAGGCATGCTAAACCGAATGACCCCACAGCTTTCGGTGTTCGTTATCGGTTTTCCACTGACCTTGACCGTCGGGATCATCTCAATCGGATTGATAATGCCATTATTGCCCCCCTTTGCTGAGCATCTGTTCGGGGAAGTTTTTGACCGATTAGCAGGTGTATTGAGCGGATTGGCAAACTGAGTCGCTGCAAAAAAATGGTATGTCACCCCAAACCTTAGTGGGAAAAGATGACACACCAAAAAGTGCACCCGGTTTAAGTACACTTAAGAGGGAACCTGTGGGGTAGACCCACAGGCAGAAGACGGATTACTTATTAAGCTGGAACAGGGACAAACCCTGCATATTGGTAAATGTGGTATATGAAGCCTGTAGCGCAGCCTGCTGCATCACATATGACGAGATAGCCGCGGTCCAATCCACATCCTGCAAATCACTCAAACGCTGTTTATTAATCAAATTACGGTCACTGCCCAAACTATCCAGGTTGTCTAGCTCTTGCAGTTGGGTACCGATTTCGGCTTGAACCGACAACACATTATTCAATGAGTTGGACATCCCACGGATACCTTTATCCATATCGGCATTAGCTTGATCTTTAACCGCATCAGTCGCCCCTTGTAACGGGACTTTCAGTGAGTTCAGCACGGTATCGATGGTATTGAAAATATTGCTTTCTGACGCAACCGGATTACCACTGGCATCATCAGGTTCAGGTTTCGCATTACTGGTCAATGCCATAAAGACACTGGAACCGGTATGTCCAACTGTAATCGAACGGTTAGCATCGACTTTCTGCTCAATAGCGACATCGCCGCCCTGATAAGTCACATCACCGGTAGCACTAACCGCAAACGGCGCTTTGTCACTTTTGAAGCCAGCAAAGATGTAACGACCGTTGCCATCAGTGGTGTTAGCCTGATTGACCAGTTGGTCTTTCAAACCCTGTAACTGAGTGGCGTAAGAGGCACGGTCATCATCACTCAACATATCGCTCTTCGCGCTAATGACTAAGGTCTGAATTGATTGAATGGTACTGGTCGCCTGCGCCAAAACCGTGGTTTCCAGCGAAGAACTTTGGCGAGCGAAACTGCGCGCTAAAGTATATTGGCTATTTTCCGATTGGGCTTGCGACACCATCACCGCTTGAGATGCGGCCATCGGGTCATCGGAAGGGTTAACCACCCGCTTGCCGGTGGAGAGTTGTTGGCCCGACTGCATCCACAGTGATTGGGCGTTAGTCACGCCCTGCATATTTTGCTGATACAGCATGCTGGTACTTAAGCGCATGATGCCAGTTCCTTTTAGTAATCGTTCAGCCCGCCAACCCCGTTTCAACAATCAATCTGTCTTAACTGGGATACTGACTAACCGCTAAATAAGATAAGTAGCGACAGGGACTCTCTGCCGCTGACAAAAAATTAACCGCGCAGACTCAGCAACGCATTAAACAGCGTCGAAGCCGTCTGAATGACCTGGGCATTCGCCAGATAATATTGCTGGAAACGCTGTAAATCGCCGTACTCTTCATCCAGGTTCACGCCGGAAATAGACTGCTGCTCGGCGGTCAACTGTTTGACGATATTGGCTTGCGCCGTGCTGTTGGTTTTCGCGGTGCTGGTTTGGTTACCGACGTTACTGACCAAACCGGCATAAGCACCAGACAGCGTGGCTTTGCCATCAACCAGTTTTTTGGTTTGCAGATCTAACAATGCCTGGGCGTTAACGTTGTCACTCGCGCCACCATCAGCGGTACCGGCAGCAGCAATCTTACTTGAGTCGGTGATATCGACCTGTAAATTAGCAGCCACGTTAGAGACGGTTTTGACGATGAATTTATCTCTGGCTTGCGCGCCGGCAGTGCCGTTATCAACACTGACGGCGACACCATCAAAGCTCAGCCCAGTGGTGTTACCACTGCCGTCTTTTACCGGGTTAGCCGGCACTTTGGTGTTATCAGACAGCCGTGTCACCTGCCAGTCAGTTCCATCAAACTCCACACTATAATCACTGGCTTTGACTTTTGAAGTATCGGTGTAGGACACCGTCAAGCTGGCATCACCCTGATTTCTTGCATTTTTCAACACATTTGGTTGTGCAAAGCTGAAGAAATCAACGCCCGGATCACCGCTGGTATCAAATCCGGCTTTATGCTGAGTATTGAAGCTGTCTGCCATGACCAGGGCCAATTGCCCCAGTTGGTTACGTGCACTGTCGAGTGCCTCACTGCGGAATTTCAGCGTACCCCCCAGGCTACCGGTGGTCAGGCGGCTTTCGTCCACTTCAAGCACATCGCCACTACCATATTTGTAGCCAATGGTTAATCGGGTAGCATCACTGCTGGAAGGTATGGCTTCGACTTTATAAGAATCCGGTCCTTGCACCAATGGCAGACCGCTGGCAAAAGAAACGTTGTAAGCATCGCCGTCTTGCTGGGTCACGGTCACGCCAACAATCTGGTTCAATTCGGTGACCAATTGGTCGCGCTGATCGAGTAACGCATTTGGCTCGCTGCCACTGCTGCCGCGCAAACGGGTAATTTGATCGTTTAACTTGGCAATTTGGTCAGCATAGTTATTGATTTGCGTAACGCTTTCGGTGATCTTCTGGTTTACGCCGGTATCCATATCACGCAGATATTTATCCGCATTCTGGAACTGGTTAACCAACCCTTCAGCCTTGCCCAATACCGTTTTACGGGCCGCATCATCACCGGCATTACTCACCAAATTTTGCAGGTTACTGAAAAAGTCCTGCATGGTGCTGGAGAGGTTATTGGACGAATTAGAGAGCAAATTATCAATTTGCGAAATTTGCTGATAGTAGGTAGTTAAGCCACTGCTTTGCGTTTGTGAAGAACGTAATTGGTTGGTAATAAACGAGTTATATTCGCGGTTAACACCGGTTACTGCAACGCCATTACCAATAAAGCCGGCGGGACTTAAGGTTCCACCATTTTGGGCAAAAATAGTATTCTGACGGTTATAGCCCGCCACCTGAAAATTAGTGATGTTATTACTGACGGTGCTCAGGGCATATTGCGCTGCGCTCAGACCACTCATCGCAGTATTCATTAAACTATTGGACATGAAGAAATCCTTTTACCACAGACGACGAGCATCGCAGCGCCTGCATTAATTAATATTGGGATACTGCCTGAGGAGACCTAAGCCTCCGCACAGCCTGTGATTATTATCGGCTCGACTTTGGAAAACTTGAGTCAAAATATGGGTGTAAATCTCGATCCTCACCAATCCAATAGGCGTTATTGTCGCAGACAGTTTGGGTGCAGCCAGCGCACACCATGACTTTGTAAATTATGGCTACGTAACGGTACCGAGCACTGTCCAATCCCAAAATGGAAAATAAAATAGCCTATTTAGAACAACTGACTTAGGTCGCTGCTGTATGCCTTTACTGCTTGTTCGCCGCTATTTTTCATTTGCTGGATCACGCTGACTAATTTTTGCGCATATTGCGGGTCGGTGGCATAACCGGCTTGTTGCAGCGCATGTGCCCCCTGCTCAGGGCTTTGTGCTGCGGCAACATTGGCGTAGCGCGGGTTTTGTGTCAGTAATTTGACATAATCACTGACGGCCTCGACATATGAGCCATATACCCGAAAGCGAGCTTTGGTTTTCTTCGCCACACCTTGCTCATATTCGGTAGTCGTAATTTCACTGACTGGACCATCCCAGTTGCTACCCGCTTTGATGCCAAATACGTTGTAACTGGTTTTGCCGTCGGCCGTCGGAATTTCGCGCTGACCCCAGCCCGACTCCAGTGCCGCCTGAGCCACAATCAGCTGATGAGGAATGCCACTTTGCTGACTGGCAATTTGTGCCGGAATAGACATCCGCGCCACGAAATTACCGGTGCCCTGTGGCAATGACGCTGAGTTGTTGGCTGGCGGTGTTGGCATGGCGCGACGTACCATTTGTGCCAATGCCTGTGCTGGCAATGTTTGCAGCACTTCATTATCCAGCAGCATCGGCACCGTTCCTGCCGTTTCACTTGGCGAGGTAGAGCCTGAAAGCTGCTCCACCATCATATCGGCCAGACCCAACCCCTTGACCGACATTTGCTGCGCGACTTGTTGGTCATACATCGAGGTATAAAGCCGGGTCTGATCACTGTTCATCACGCCATCTTGCGGCAAGGCAGAACGCATACTTTTCAGCATCATCTGCACAAACATCCCCTCTACCTGCTGGGCAACCTGCCTCAAGTTACCCTGTGGATCTCTTGCCGCATCACGTTTTAAGGTATTCAGTGATTGGGCGTCATACGCCGCCCCAGACATCGCCATCAAATCACTCATCAGATAATTTCCAATTTAGCCCGCAAGCAGCCAGCACTTTGCATTGCCTGCAAGATAGACATCAAATCGATCGGGGTTGCCCCCAGCGAGTTCAGGGCGCGGACCACATTATTCAGATTCGGGCTGGCATTGACGCGTTGCAATACCCCACCTTGTTGCTGAACGGAAATCTGAGTATTCGGGGTAACTACGGTCTGCCCACCACCAAATGGGGTATCAGGCTGGCTGACGGTATTTTGCTTATCAATCACCACCGATAGATTCCCTTGCGCCACAGCACAAGAATCCAGCATTACATTGCGGTTCATCACCACCGAGCCGGTACGAGAGTTGATAATCACCTTGGCATCACCCGCATCGACATTCACTGGGATATTTTGAATATCTGCCAGGAAACGCACTTGCGAGCTGCTGCCGCGCGGGACCAAAACCTGAATGGTGCGAGCATCAATCGCTGTGGCAGAACCAAAACCGCGCTGGCGGTTAATGGCATCACTCACCTGTTGTGCCATGGTGAAATCCTCGGTATTCAATTGAAGATTAATCACACCATCGGTACCAAAGGTCGTCGGCAGCTCACGTTCGATAGTGGCACCATTGCTGATTCGCCCACCGGTCAGTTGGTTGACCTGTACACTACTGCCACCCGATGCCGCACCCGCACCGCCGACCAGCACGTTACCTTGTGCCAGGGCATAAACCTGATTATCCACCCCTTTCAATGGGGTCATCAGCAGGGTGCCGCCGCGAATACTTTTGGCATTACCCATTGAAGAAACCACAATATCAATGGTTTGCCCGGCACGGGAGAATGCCGGTAACTTGGCCGTGACCATCACTGCTGCTACGTTTTTGAGCTGCATATTGGTACCTGGCGGTACGGTAATCCCCAACTGCGACAGCATGTTACTCAGGCTTTGCGTGGTAAACGGCGTTTGCATGGTCTGGTCACCGGAACCATCCAGGCCGACCACCAGGCCATAACCGATTAACGCGTTATCACGTACTCCCTGAACGGTCACCAAATCACGGATACGCTCTGCGGTGGCAGGTAATGACACCAGTGTGAGCAGCGCAATAAGCTGTATAACAAATAGAGTGACAAGTGACTGTTTACGCATCGACGGCCTCTTAGTACGGTGAGATATTAAGGAAGAACCGCTGCAACCAGCCCATGGTCTGCGCTTCATTGATATAACCATTACCCACATACTCGATGCGCGCATCTGCAACCTGCGTTGAGGTCACGGTGTTGCTGCCGCTGATGGTGCGTGGGTTTACTACCCCAGAGAAGCGGATAAATTCAGTCCCCTGGTTGATTGCAATCTGTTTCTCACCGACCACATGCAAGTTGCCGTTAGCGAGCACGCGATCGACGGTAACGGTGATCGTGCCGCTGAAGGTGTTGTTGGCATTCGCCCCGCCCTTACCGCCAAAGGTATTGTCACCTGAGATATCCATATCAGCCCGCGCATTGCCCAATAATCCTTCCAGATAACGCGGCGCGGTGGCGACACCAAATTTGCTTGAACCATTACGGCTAGCGTTGGCAGAGGAGCTTTTGCTGGCACTGACATTTTCCTGCAAGGTAATGGTCAGCGTGTCACCGACATTACGTGGGCGACGGTCTTCGAACAAAGGTTGATAACCATAGTTCATTGGCTGAGCAGCCTGGAAAATAGAGCCATTCGGCAACGGCGCACTGGCCGGTGCCGGTTGTGCCGAGGTGGTACCATCCACCAGTGGTTTATGCGGAATATACGCGCAGCCATTGAGCAGCATCGCCGTCAACGGCATACAGACCCATTTCAATCCACCTGATTTGCGCAGCGGCTTTCTGTCCATCTCTGATTATCAGTCCTGTAACCGGTAAGAGGCCACGCGGTCGGCCTCATCTACTCATTATTCTGTTGCAGTCAGGGGGCTAAATTACCCCCTGAAAGCGGATTTACAATTGGGTCAGTTTTTGCAACATCTGGTCTGAAGTTGAAACCGCTTTACTGTTGATTTCATAGGCTCGTTGCGTCTGGATCATATTGACCAACTCTTCCGCCACATTGACGTTAGAGGTTTCAACATAGCCCTGATACAGCAAGCCCCCGCCGTTCAGACCTGGCGTGGTTTCGTTTGGTGCACCGGAACTGGCGGTCTCCTGATACAGGTTTTCGCCAATACTTTCCAAGCCACTGTTATTGATAAATGTGGTCAATGTCAGTTGCCCGACTTGCTGCGTGGCAGTTTGCCCCTGCAAGGTGACACTGACTATCCCGTCGCGCCCCACCGTCATGCTCAGAGCATTGGCCGGAATGGTAATTGCCGGTTGTACCTGAAAACCGCCGGATGTTACTAACTGGCCGTTTTGGTCCACCTGAAAAGACCCATCGCGAGTATAAGCGTTGGTACCATCAGGCATTTGTACCTGAAAGAACCCTTCACCTTTAATGGCGATATCTTTGGTATTGTCGGTCTTGGACAGGTTGCCTTGACTGTGTAAACGCTCTGTCGCTACCGGGCGAACACCAGTACCAATCTGTAAACCCGATGGCAAGGTTGTCTGCTCGGAGGATTGCGCACCCGGCTGGCGCATCGTCTGGTAGAGCAAATCTTCAAATACCGCCCGCTGGCGCTTAAAGCCATTGGTGCTGACGTTCGCCAGGTTGTTGGCGATGACATCCATATTGGTCTGCTGTGCATCCAAACCGGTTTTGGCAATCCATAATGATCGGATCATCAGTTTATTCCTCTGCGCCTGCGCGCTTAGCCCATTGCTAACAGCTGATTAGCGCGCTGTTCATTTTCATCCACACTGTGAATGACTTTCATCTGCATTTCGAAACTGCGGGCATTGGCAATCATGTCTGTCATGGCTTCAACCGCTTTCACGTTGCTGCCCTCCAGTACACCCGGCATAATTTTAATCAGCGGGTCATTGGCCAACTGAGCACCACGCGCCTGTTGCGTCGCGGGAGTCAAATGGAACAAACCGTCATCACCGTGCATCACTTCACCCGCATTGGCCCTAACCCGTTTGATTTGGCCGAGCTGAGCAATCGTATTCGGTGAGTCACCGGCGTTCAGCGCCGAAATGGTGCCATCAGCCGCAATAGTCACTGCGGCCTGCGGTGGCACTTCAATCGGGCCGTTATCGCCCATCAGCGGGTAGCCCTGCACGGTCATTTGACCGTTAGCCGCAACCTGAATATTCCCATTGCGAGTATAAGCCTCGGTACCATCAGGCAGTTGTACCGCCAGATAACCATCTTGCTGTAAGGCAACATCCAATGGGCGGCCGCTATAATTCATCGTCCCCTGACTGATATCCACACCGGGGGTCGATGCCGTCACCATGGTACGGGTTGCCATGCTCGGCCCGTCGATAGGTACGGCACGCATCGCTGACAACTGCGCGCGGAAACCCGGCGTCGAGGCGTTAGCCAGATTGTTAGCCGTAACCGCTTGCTGCTCCAGCGACTGCCTGGCAGCCCCCATCGCGGTATATATTGCGTGATCCATGAGCTTATCCCGTCAGTTCGATTAACGCAGGTTAACCAGAGTTTGTAAGATCTGATCCTGAGTTTTGATGGTCTGCGCATTGGACTGATAGTTACGTTGCGCCACAATCATATTCACCAGTTCTTTACTCAAATCCACGTTAGAAGACTCCAACGCGCCACTGGTCAAGGTGCCGAAACCACCACCACCGGCGGTACCGAGGATCGGGTTACCGGAAGATTTGGTTTCTTTCCAAACGTTATCGCCTTCAGGAGACAAACCTTCAGGGTTAGAGAAGTTAACCAGCACAATTTGGCCAAGCAGTTGGGTCTGCTGGTTTGAATAAGTGCCGACAACCGAGCCATCGTTGTTGATCTGGAAGCCGGTGAACTCACCTGCGGCATAGCCGGTTTGGTTTTGAGTCACAATACCGTCAGTACCGGTATTTTGCTGTTTGCTACCCCCAACATTCAGCGCGAAGGTTTGCGCCGGGGCACCATTCACCACCGCCATAGGGACAGTCAGATTGAAGTCAGTGGTACTGGCAGCACCCGCGCCATTTTTCACGCTTTTCAGTGCGCCATTGGTATCAAATACCATCGTTCCGCGCAGAGAGGCAGCGGCAGGGTCAGCAGGGTCAAAAGGTTTAGTCGCATCGGCCAATGTCCCGCTGCTGTCCTTGGTATAGACATTCCAGCTATTACCATTGACGGCATCTTCAGCGGTTTTCACATAATACACATTGATAACGTGGCGGTTACCCAGGCTATCGTAGGTGGTCATGTTATTCACAAAGCTGTAAGTATCTGGCTTTTGCGGATCAAAGGTTGCGCTAATAACATCATGGGTTGAGGTCAGGTTAGCGACCATATTGCCCGAGGTGGTGGCTTTCGCGGCAATCATATCCTGAGGAATCGACAGGGGTACCGGGTTTGCCCCTTGCTGTATGGTAGGAGGAGTTCCTGTTGCCGGATAACCGGTCAGACTCAGCCCTTGCATGTTAACGATGTTACGGTTTTCATCAAGTTTGAACTGGCCGTTACGGGCAAAGTACACACCGCCGCTGCTATCTTGCATGCGGAAGAAACCACTCTGGCTGATGGCTAAATCCAAACGGCGGTTGGTGGTGGTTGGCGTACCGTCGTTAAAGTCTTGAGTAATCCCGGCGACTTTAACCCCCATACCGGTCTGTGAACCTGCGAACATATCGGCAAAAGAAACTGAGCCGGCTTTAAAACCTGATGTCGCCGAGTTGGCGATATTGTTACCGATCACATCCAGATTGCTGGATGCTGCGTTCAAACCGCTGACTGCTTGAGAAAAGCCCATTTTCTTCTCCGTTAGATTCGGGGTCCGTTAAAGACCTTGAGCATTGATGACATATCAAACGCTATTTAAAAATTAAGGTAAGTTTTTTCAATTAGTTAACTCACCGTGGTGTTTGTTTGGTTACTGCTTAAGACTGATCTCTGACCTACAAAATCTGACGGACTTTATCCATGGTGATAGTCCCCGCCAGGCCCAGATCCAGCTTGGAACCGTCACTGCCACGGGTCACACCATTAACAACCGCATAGCTCAGCGGAGTAGCAACCAGTGATTCGCTACCACTGCTGGCGGCGATCGTTACGGTGTAAGCACCATCTGGCGCATTACCGCCCGCGTCCAGTGAACCATCCCAGGTAAAGGAGTGGACACCTGCTGACAGACCACCGATTTCAATGGTGCGTACTGCCAGACCATTGCTGTCGCTGATGGTTGCCGTCACTTTGTCTGCTGAACGTTCTAACTCAACACCAAATGGCGTAGTAGTGACGGTGCCATCTTTACTGCCTGCCAACACCGTGGTGCCAGGGATCATCACGCCGTGGCCAATCAGGCTACTGGCTTGCAGCGACTGGCTGCTATCAATCTGCCCGGAGATGGAACCCAGCGTAGTATTCAACTTTTCAATGCCGCTTACGGTGTTGATTTGCGCCAATTGCGTTGTCAACTCGTTGTTTTGCATTGGGTTAGTCGGGTCCTGATTCTTTAACTGGGCAACCAGCAACGTCAGGAAACTGTTCTGCAAATCCTGACTGGTGCTACCGCTACCGGTGGTGGAATTGGTCCCGCTAGTGCTGGTAATACCGTAATCGCTATCGGTCAGGGAATTGGTAATGGCCATGTATACAAGCTCCTGTTATTGACCCAGTGTTAGCGTCTTGAGCATCAGAGATTTAGTGGTATTAAGCACTTCAACGTTGGCTTGATAGCTACGCGAGGCCGAAATGGTGTTAATCATTTCCCCTGTTACATCAACGTTGGGCATGCGGACATAACCCTTGGCATCAGCCAGCGGATTACCCGGCTGATACACCAAACGATCCGGTGCGGGATCGTCAACGATTTGTGATACACGTACCCCGCCGGTTTCCTGCCCTGGTTGAGCCGCTACCTGAAACACCACTTGCTTGGCACGATAAGGCTGACCATCCGGGCCGGTAACGCTATCGGCGTTGGCCATGTTACTGGCGCTGACGTTCAACCGTTGCGATTGGGCTGATAATGCCGAACCGGCAATATCAAAAATATTCAGTAAAGACATACGTCTTATCCTTGTTGTAACACTGACATCATCCCTTTGATCTGGCCGCCAAGAACGGTCAAATCGGTCTGATATTTCAGGCTGTTATCGGCAAAATTAGTACGTTCACGATCCATATCAACCGTGTTACCGTCCATCGCCGGCTGGTCTGGAACCCGGAATAAAAGGTCAAGGTCAGGTGGCGCAACGGTGCTTGCCGGGATATGACGGGCTGACGTTAAACTGAGCGACACCCCTGTACCTGTGGCACGGCCTTGCTCCATCACTTTTTTCAGTTGGCTGGAGAAATCAATATCACGTGCCTGAAAGCCGGGTGTATCCGCATTTGCAATATTGGACGACAGGATCTCCTGTCGTTGCGCACGCAAGTTAAGCGCCTCTTGTTGAAAACGCAGAGCACCGTCCAGTTTGTCGAGCATAGTCCCCCCGCAAGGTTAGAATTTGGAGTCGACAGCATAAACGCCGTATAGGAAAGCCTATCGCCAGAATAAGAGCAAAATGCGTCGCTATTTGTCCCCTTAACCTCATCGCGCTACAGGTACACTAGTGTGCAAAAGAGGTGTGCCCTGGTATTACCTGGTTACACCGGCAGAAAGGAGATTGATGACAATGAATAAAAATGGCGTCATAAAGTTGGCTTGGGGGGTGCTATTGCTGAGTCAGACCGTCACTCATTCAGCGATGGCGGCAGATTTATCAACGCAGGTAAATCAATTCTTCCAACAGCAATACCCGGATAAAGAGAGTCAGGTTAAGGTGGTTATCAAAACGCCACAGAACCAATGGCCACAATGCGAAGTGCCAGAAATTACGCTGCCTGCCAATGCGCGCCCGTGGGGCAATATCAGTTTGTCCGTACGCTGTGAGGGGGTTCGCCGTTTTATTCAGACACAAGTGCAGGTTAGTGGACAATATGCTGTGGCTGGCCGCCAACTGGCAGCTGGTGAGAAAATTGCCGTGTCTGATATTCAGATGAAACAAGGCCGGTTGGATACCCTCCCCCCCGGCGCCTTGCTGGATTCACATTTTGCTCAAGGTGCCGTCAGCTTGCGGCAAATCAGTGCCGGCCAGCCGCTGACGCGCAATATGCTGCGTCGATTGTGGGTCATTAAAGCAGGGCAAGAGGTGCAAGTTTTGGCTCAGGGAGAAGGATTTAATGTTAACAGCAATGGTAAAGCGATGAACAACGCCGCCATACAGGATAACGTTCGGGTGCGCATGGCATCTGGCCAAATCGTCAGTGGCACCGTGGCCGAAGATGGCACAATTCGGATTATGTTATAGTGATTAAAGTTTTTTTAACCTTTGCCGATAACTCTGGTATGCAGTTATTTGCGGGTAGCACAGTGACAATCCCGCCTTTCTTTTTGTTAAAAGATAAAAGTCTCGCGGGTCGATAAACGTCAATCCCGCTATAGAGGGAGCAACACAACATGAGTATTGATCGCACTCAACCGTTATTACCGGTATCGCAAGTGCAGCCACGGGAAACCAGTGACATTGCGCAGCAGATGCGTAAGCCTTCTGCCCAAACAAAAGCACAGGTGAGTGGTACTGAGGTTAAATTAAGTGATGCGCAGGCAAAACTGATGCAACCGGGCAGCCAGGACATCAACGTAGAACGTGTAGAAACCTTAAAACAGGCTATCCGTTCAGGTCAACTAACGATGGACACCGGTAAAATTGCCGATGCTCTGTTAAAGAATGTCGCGGATGATCTGAGAAATAGCTAAACATAACAAAAGTCATTAACCCTAGAACAATCGTTAACCGCAAAACAGTCGTTAACCGTAAAAGGATACGTGGTGGTGGAAAGACTACAGACCAATTTGGACCAGCAACTGGAACTTCTCGAGTCACTGACGACTGTGGTAGCACAAGAGCAGCAATTACTCTGCTCCGGTCGGATTCAAGGTGTCGTGCTGCAAGGTGTGACGGAACAAAAAAGTTCAATACTGGCCACCTTGGCTTATCTGGATCAAACCCGGCTCACCACCGAAATTGCGGCCAATATACAGGCGCCTTATAGCGAGATTCAAGAGTTGGCAATACGTTGGCAACGTATCTTGCAGTTGGCTGAGAACCTTCAGTACAGTAATTTGCACAATGGATTATTGCTACAACAGCATATTGAGCATAATACTCAGGCGCTGGCAGTATTGAATACCCGCCACGGCCAGTCACTATACGGGCCAGATGGTCATTCTAAAGGTGCCAGTCTACTGGGCCGCAAGATCGGTATTTAAAACCTCATCCCTACGGATATAAACCGCCGCTCAGTCGAGGCTTATATCCGTACCGTTCCTCCGCGTTAATTGACTCGTGCCCTCAATGCTTTCTACCTACTTAAAAAATGAGTTTTCCTGTTTTTCTCCGATGTTTTAGTCTGCTGAAACTGAGCAAATGTGCTTAGTTTCAAGGAGGAGATATGAAAAAAAGGTATGTAAGTCTGCTACTGGGGTGTTTTTTTTGCGGGGCGGCAGCACTGTCAATGAGTCAGGCAGTGCAGGCCGTTGAGACCAACAATCAGCTCGAACATCCGGTCTATTTCTGTATGACTTGCTATTACCCCTTCGTCTGGTTTTAGCGATAATTGACCAGCACCTGATTGCTGATCACTTGCAACGGCGGGTTAACTCGGCCTTTACCGGCAATAAAGTAAACAAACCTCAGTTGAGTTGCTGCCGCCTCTCCCGCCAGTCCCCGGCTCTGTCCGCTGCCACCCTCAAGTGGCATACAACGGGTCGGGGTGCATAATTTAACCTGTAACCCCTCTGGCGCTGTCGACATTAATTGGTAGCGCCAGCCAACCGACACGATGCGCGCATTTTCCTGCGCCAGCGCTACCGGTGGTTGCAGTACCGCCGACGAGGTAGCTACCCCGCGCAAACCCTGCGTAACCCCAATATCGTCCGCCACCCAAGTGCCTGAAGCGACAGCATTCAACGGCAATACACATACCGGAAGTAGTGTAGCCAACATTAGGGAGAGACGAGTTAGCATCAAGCAGCTCCTATCGTTGATGTCATACGGATCTGGCGATTATCGCCAATTTCCAGATTAGACAGCACCACCATCTGCGGCAAACTGCGGCGCAAGAAACGGGCTAAAAGTGCCCGCAGTGCATGGTTAACCAGCAACACCGGCGGTGCACCCAGCATCTCCTGACGTTGCAGCGCTTGTTTAGATTGATCCAACAAACGGTCAGCCAGACCTGGCTCCAGACCACCCCCACCTTGCAGCGCCTGTAGTAACAAACGCTCTAATGCCGCATCCAGCCCGATGACCTGAATCTCGCCGGTTCCTGGGAACCATTGTTGCGCAATGGAGCGCCCTAACGCCACTCGAACTACCGCTGTTAATTCGTAAGGGTCGGTCTGGTTTGGCGCATGTTCAGCCAGTGTCTCGATAATGGTGCGCATATCGCGAATGGATACCCGCTCCATTAGTAGATTTTGCAGTACTTTATGCAGCGTGGTTAAGGTGACGACGCCGGGAATGAAGTCTTCCGTCAGCTTCGGCATCTCTTGCGCAACTCTGTCCAGCAATTGCTGGGTTTCCTGGCGGCCAAACAGTTCGCTAGCAAATTGGCTAATCAGATGGTTTAGATGGGTCGCCACGACGGTGCTGGCCTCAACTACGGTAAAACCTTGAATCTGCGCCTGCTCACGTAATGCACTTTCAATCCAAACCGCCGCCAATCCGAAGGCGGGATCATGGGTGGCCTCACCGGGTAACGAGCCAACCGCATTGCCGGGGTTAATGGCTAACCAACGGCCGGGATGAGCTTCGCCACTGCCAATCTCGACCCCTTTCATTAATATCCGATAGTTTGCTGGCGGCAGTTCCAGATTATCTCTGATATGCACCACCGGTGGCAGGTATCCCATCTCTTGAGCAAACTTTTTACGAATACTGCGAATCCGCCCCAACAGCTCACCATTTTGCTGGAAATCCACCATCGGAATCAGGCGATACCCCACCTCCATACCCAGCGGATCTTCCAGTTGAACATCTGACCAGGTCGCTTCAGTGGCTTGTTGCTGGTCTTGCACCACCGGTGATTCTGCCACCATCGGTTGCTTCATTTGCTTACCACGTAAGCGCCAGGCTAATGCCAACAGTGCGCTGGTGAATAGCAGGAAGACAAAGTTAGGCATGCCAGGCACCATCCCCAGTAACCCGAGGACACTGGCACTCAGCACCATCACGCGTGGGTTATTAAATAGCTGGGTGACCATTTGCTGGCCAACATCCTGGTCGGTACTGACGCGGGTCACGATAACGCCCGCCGCCGTCGAGATAACCAATGCCGGGATTTGTGCTACCAAGCCGTCACCAATCGTCAGCAAGGTATAGGTTTCTGCTGCATGGCCCACCGCCATGTCGTGCTGAAGCACCCCGACCAGTAAGCCGCCGACCACGTTAATCACCATGATCAGTAACCCGGCAACCGCATCACCACGAACAAATTTACTGGCCCCATCCATTGAACCGTAGAAGTCAGCTTCTTGCGTAACATCGGAACGGCGTTTTTTGGCTTCGTCTTCACCAATCAAGCCGGCATTTAAGTCGGCATCGATCGCCATCTGCTTACCGGGCATACCATCCAGAACAAAGCGCGCCCCCACTTCGGCAATACGCCCCGCCCCTTTGGTGATAACCATAAAGTTGATTATGACCAAAATAATAAAGACCACGATGCCGATGGCAAAGTTGCCACCAACCAGAAAGTGACCAAACGCTTCCACCACACGGCCCGCAGCCGCCGCACCGGTATGCCCATCCATCAGAATGATACGGGTGGAGGCGACGTTTAGCGATAAACGCAACAGCGTTGAGAACAACAGAATGGTTGGGAAGGCGGCAAAATCCAGCGTGCGTTGGGTAAACATGGCAACCAACAGCACCATAATGGACAGCGCGATATTAAAGGTAAACAGCAAATCAAGGATGAAGGGCGGCAGCGGCAGCACCATCATCGACAAGATCATCAGGATAAGAATTGGCCCGGCAAGGATTTGCCACTGCGTATCTTTAAAATTGCCCGGTAAACGTAGCAGGGCGGCCAAATTAGCCATTAGTCAGTCTCACTCTCTGTTGCAAAATCCAGTGCTTCCGGCACTGGCAGATGTTCAGGTTTTTTCGGGATTAGCCCGCCTTCCCGTTTCCAACGCTTCAACTGGTATACCCAGGCAAGAACTTCTGCCACCGCGGCATAAAGGGTGGCTGGAATATGTTGGCCTACCTCGCTGTGCCGAAACAGTGCCCTGGCCAGCGGCGGCGCTTCTAATAACGGAATACGATGCTCTGCACCTAACTCGCGGATACGCAGTGCCACTGCGCCAGCACCTTTCGCCAGCACCTTGGGTGCACTCATTTTTGCTTCGTTGTATTGCAAGGCAACAGCATAGTGGGTTGGGTTGGTCACTATTACATCAGCTTTAGGGACATCAGCCATCATTCGGCGACGAGCCATAGCCCGTTGCTGCTGACGAATGCGCCCTTTCACATGTGGATCACCTTCTTGATCTTTGAATTCATCACGTATCTCTTGTTTGGTCATACGTAATTTTTTAATGTGGCTGGTTATTTGGAAAAACACGTCGAATCCGACCATCGGGGTCAGGCCTAATACCACCACCAGTCCGCAGAAAATAATCAAGTGGACAGCATCACTTAAAGCCGCCACTGGCGGGGCTGCCATCAACCGCATCATATCTGGCCAGTTATGCCAGAGGAATATTCCCGTGACCCAACCGACCAGCGTGGCCTTGAGGATGGCTTTCAGCAATTCGGCCAGTGCCTGAGAAGAAAACATGCGCTTTAAGCCCGCAATCAGACTCATCCGCTGAAAATCGAACTTGATGGATTCTCCGCTGAACAGCACCCCACCTAACAGCATCGGTACTGCTAGCGCCACGATCACCAATCCGGCAAAGATGGGCAGTAATGCCATCATCGTTTGACTCAGCAGCGTCCCTATTTGGCGCAACATTTGCTTATCATCGCTGATAATGCCATGGTCAAAATGCAGTCCTTGGGCAATCATCGCCGCCAGTTGGCGAGCCATCGACTCCCCAGATACCCACAGGATCGCCAAACCGGCCCCGAGCATCAGCATCGAGGTCAGTTCGCGCGAACGCGGTATTTGGCCTTTTTCGCGAGCCTTCTCCAGCTTGTGGGCTGTGGGTTCCTCGCTCTTTTCCGCGTCGCTATCTTCAGCCACAGCAGGTTTTCCTGTTCAGCGTAAGCGTTCCCATATCAGATAATTAGGAAATAAAAAATTGCTGTCTAGCATGACAAATATTCAGCAAGGTTATGGATGGAACAAAGCAGCAATTAGGGGGTTATTTCTCGGATGAATACATCATGTCAGGCTCAGTAGCCTGTTGGGGGACTGGCTGTCGTCAAATTTGATAGCCAGGAACGTCTACAGCCAGTGATAGATGAAGGAAAAGGGATGAAGAACACGATCAGCCGCAACGCCAGGAATAGCCGGTTTTAAATGAGATTATCACGACGATAAATCCAGCGAGAAATAATGGCAGATGAGATATCCCCTCACCTGCCTATTATGGTCGATCAGTCGGCTTAGAAGCCTAAACTGTCTAGCAGATCATCAACTTGATCCTGGTTGGCAATAACACCAGCACCATTCTTATCCAGTTGTGGCCCATTGAGTAGACTGTCAGCAGATTTTTGCGGTTTAGATGGCATATCTGGGATATTTTCCATCAGTACCATTAATAGCTGCTTCTCAATCTCTTGCACCACATCCATCATGCGTTTGATAACCTGACCGGTAAGGTCCTGGAAATCTTGCGCCATCATGATTTCCAACAATTGTGCATTGGTAAATGAGGTATGTTGCGGTACGACTTCCAGATATTCACGGGTATCAGTGACCAGAGAGCGGGCATCTGACAGCTCGACAGGATTAGCAAACCATTCGTCCCAACGAACTTTAAGCGCCTTCGCCGATGACTCCAGCTCATTTTGGCGCGGCTGTGCTGCCTCAACACAGTTCAGTGCTCTTTCTGCGGCCTGAGCCGTCATATGAACGACATAATCCAGTCGATCACGCGCATCTGGAATGGCTTCCGCAGCCTGTGCAATCGCCTGATCAAGACCTAATTCGCGCAGGCTGTCGCGTAACATCCGCGTCAATTGGCCAATGCGGCTTATTATATCACTGGCCGATGCCGCATCTGTTGCGGGCATTTGATGGTTACTCATCTCGCCTCCTTACATACCCAACTTTTCAAAAATCTTATTGAGCTTCTCTTCCAAGGTAGCGGCAGTGAAAGGTTTCACTACATAACCACTGGCACCTGCTTGCGCTGCTGCGATGATATTCTCTTTTTTCGCTTCGGCGGTTACCATCAGAACCGGCAAAGTACCAAGAGCACCATCGGCACGGATAGTTTTCAACAGGTCCAGGCCATCCATATTCGGCATATTCCAATCAGAAACCACAAAATCAAAGCCACCCGCACGTAATTTATTCAATGCGTCGACGCCATCTTCGGCCTCTTCCACATTGTTAAAACCCAGCTCTTTCAGCAGGTTTCTGACAATACGACGCATGGTCGAAAAATCGTCTACCACCAAAAATCTGAGATTCTTATCCGCCATACCAACTCCTAAGGTTTGTTGCTCACCGCTGAGCGATTAACTATCAACGCCCGATTTCCACCGGAAAATGTCTACTAAATTCGCAGGGCTTGACCACTGCTAATCTGCGCCAACATACGCTGGCTTATCTGGTTCAAATCCAGAACTTCATTAACGCCCCCCATACCAATCGCTTCACGCGGCATGCCGAAAACCACACAACTGGCCTCGTTTTGCGCGATGGTATAAGCACCGGCGCGATACATCTCCAACAACCCGGCCGCACCATCATTGCCCATCCCCGTCAGGATAACCCCCACGGCGTTACGCCCGGCATACTGCGCCACTGAGCGAAATAGGACATCAACCGAGGGACGATGGCGATTAACCGCCGGCCCGTCATGAATGCGAACCTGATAGTTCGCCCCACTACGCGCCAGTTCCATATGCCGATCGCCGGGAGCAATATAGGCATGCCCCGGTAAGACCCGCTCACCGTCTTCTGCTTCTTTCACAGTGATTTGACACAGCTTATTAAGTCGCTCAGCAAATGAACGGGTAAAACCCGGTGGCATATGCTGAGTAATTAACAGTGCCGGGCTGGTCGGTGGCAACGGCTGTAATACCATACGGATAGCTTCTGTCCCCCCGGTAGAGGCACCAATTGCAATTAACTTTTCACTACTGAGCAGTGGTGTATGCGTAAGCATAACCGGCGCGTTTTCTGGGCCGCGCTGCGGCAGGCGAGCTTTAGCAGCTGTACGGATTTTCTCCGCAATCAACTCACTGTAAGCCAGCATTCCCTCTCTGATCCCAAGCTGAGGTTTGGTAACAAAATCAATCGCTCCCAACTCCAACGCACGCATGGTTATCTCAGAGTTCTTACCGGTTAATGATGAGACCATCACCACCGGCATCGGCCGCAACCGCATCAGTTTTTCAAGAAAATCCAAACCATCCATCCGCGGCATTTCGACATCGAGCGTCAAAACCTGCGGATTGAATTTTTTGATCAAATCACGGGCAACCAACGGATCGGGAGCCGTTGCAACCATTTCCATGTCCGGGTGACTATTAATAATCTCGGTCATTAGTTGGCGCATCAATGCAGAATCATCAACGCACAATACTCTGATTTTACTCATCACCTCTCCTTGGTCAGCCCATAAACGGTCTGCCCGCGCAAATAGAATTCCCGACTAATTTGACTGAAATTCTCCGAGTGGCCTGCAAACATCAGACCACCTGGTTTTAGCAAAGGGACAAAGCGACGCAGAATGCGCTCCTGCGTTTCTTTATCAAAATAAATCATCACATTACGACAAAAAATAGCATCAAACTGCCCGGGTAATGCCCACTCTGGTGCCAACAGATTGAGTTGCTGGAAATGGATCATATTGGCCAATTCCGGGCGCACTCGCACCATGCCTTGATGTGGGCCGGTGCCACGCAAGAAATAGCGTTGCATCTGTTGTGCCGACAATGAACGCAATTCATCTTGCCGGTATACACCACTGGTCGCTTTTTCCAGTACTTGCGTATCGATATCGCTGGCTAACACCTGACACGAACCCGCTCTATTTCCCAACACATCACACAGTGTCATCGCGATAGAGTACGGCTCTTCACCGGTCGATGCCGCCGTACTCCACACCGAATAGCTTCCCGGCCGCTGGCGGGCATGTTCAGCCAGAATCGGGAAATGGTGTGCCTCACGGAAAAATGCCGTCAGATTAGTGGTCAAGGCATTAACAAATGCCTGCCACTCTGCACTGTTCGGGTCGGTCTCTAGCAAAGCAAGGTATTGACCAAAATCGTTAATCCCTAGCAATCTCAGCCGCCTGACCAGGCGGTTATAGACCATTTCCCGTTTGTGATCGGCCAGTACTATCCCGGCTCGTTGATAAATAAGTTGGCATATGCGCCGGAAGTGAACATCCGGCAACGGGAGCCGTTGAATCATCTGAGTCAGGATCGACCCAGACTCTTGGGGCGATGGCTGTTTCATCGATGATGGTTTCATCCGGCCTCACCCCACAACAAAGTCTTCGTTACGCCGTTTGACAATCTGGAATTTCCTTAACAGCCGGTTGTTTACCACTGCCGTCTGCTGCCTGCCCCTCCCCGCTGTCGCTATCCTGCTCCAAACGAAAAACAGACACTGCATCGGAGAGCATACTTGCCTGCTCTTCGAGTGCGTTAGCCGCAGCCGCAGCCTCTTCCACTAATGCGGCGTTTTGCTGAGTGACCTGATCCATCTGTGTTACTGCCAGTGAAACCTGCTCAATACCTCGGCTTTGCTCATCCGAGGCGGAAGCGATTTCACCCATGATGTCGGTAACCCGAGTCACTGAGCGAACAATCTCTTCCATGGTAGTACCCGCATTTTCAACCAGAGTGGAGCCCTGGCGAACACGGCTGACCGATTCATCGATCAACCCTTTAATCTCTTTTGCTGCTTGTGCACTGCGCTGGGCCAGATTACGAACTTCACCGGCGACGACAGCAAAACCGCGCCCCTGCTCACCAGCGCGAGCAGCCTCAACAGCAGCATTTAACGCCAGAATATTGGTCTGGAAGGCAATACCATCAATAACACTGGTAATGGCACCAATCTTCTGTGAACTGGTGGCGATATCATGCATAGTTGTCACCACACTGCCCGTCAACTCACCCCCTTTGGCAGCGGTTGCTGATGCGTCTTTCGCCAGCAATGTTGCCTGACGAGCATTATCCGCATTCTGTTTGACCGTCGCGGTCAGTTGCTCCATGCTGGCCGCAGTTTGTTCCAGAGACGCCGCTTGCTGTTCGGTTCTTGCTGACAAATCATTGTTACCCGCAGAAATTTCCTGAATCCCCGTTAGCATTGCTTCAGTGCCATCTCGGACATGACTAACAGTGGTGATAAGCGACTGCTGCATGATGCGTAAACTGGCAAACATCTCGCTGATTTCATTACGCCCGGAGACATGAATCTGCGCTGATAAATCCCCCCGTGCGATGCGGTCAAAATGCGCG
Source organism: Yersinia sp. 2541 StPb PI (assembly GCF_052217145.1). Classification (NCBI taxonomy): domain Bacteria; kingdom Pseudomonadati; phylum Pseudomonadota; class Gammaproteobacteria; order Enterobacterales; family Yersiniaceae; genus Yersinia; species Yersinia sp. 2541 StPb PI. The sequence goes on from NZ_JAZGQB010000001.1 coordinate 2,803,572, forward strand.
CGCATAATTTTCAGCGGCCTGACAAACATGGTGCGCAGCCAAACAAGCGACGAAATCGCCATGGCTATTACCATTACAATCGCCGCACCAAATATCCACATGGAGAGATGGTACGCCTGCTGGTTTTGGGTACCGGCCTCAGCAATCACTTCATTGGCATACTGCAAATACTGTAAAAAATCGGCTTCGAACAAATCCTGTGTTTTCTGGGTGGGTTGGTCCATAAAGCCTTGTAAATTACCGGCTTCCAGAAAATCGATTAGTTGTCGTAACGACGTCCGTAAGTTCTGATAACTGTTTTTAGTGGCATCCAACAATTCGCCACCGTTATCACTCTCATCAAGGCGTGGCACCGCAATAAACTGATTGAAGTAGAGGTCCGCTTTCTGTAATGAGCTGCGCGCATTGCCCATTAATGCGTTGACTTGCTCCTGAGGTACTTTGAGAGCCGAGCGCGTCCCCGCCCGGTTTAAGGTATTACGCGCCTGAAGCAAGGATACCCAACTGAGGCTTAATGCATCCCGTTGCTGGCTACTGAGATCCACCCGGTTCAAATTTTGGTAGTCTGAGCGAAAAGCAGTAAATGACAGACCACTTGAAATTAACTGTATCGAGCAAATTAATATCAGTAACAGGAAAAAGCTGGTAGAAATCCGAATTCGGCCAAACATCGTAACCTCTTCTCAGCCGGCTCATTGGCCAGCTTTATCTATTTTTGTTCACCCAAAATAATTGGAGTTGCAGGTAGGCAGCCAGCAAACGAACCCCGATGAGCTTACTCAAGTAAGTGATTCGGGTTCGTGAGCGCAGCTAACACCCCTGCAATTTCAAGTATCAAGGGTTGTAGGGGACTAGAAAGTTTCCCAATTGTCTTGCAGGTCACTTCCCAGTGTTTTTTTAGCAGTTCCGCTCAAATCCTGTGTCGGCTGCTTTATTTTTCTAACATCTCTTGTAGTACTACCGTTATCCATACGCAGAACGAATACAGACATGGATTGGGTTAACATACTGGCTTGTTCTTCCAGTGCGGCGGCGGCAGAGGCTGATTCTTCCACCAAAGAGGCGTTTTGCTGGGTTACCCGGTCCATTTCAGTGACCGCCTGACCCACTTGATCGATACCGCGACTTTGCTCATCGGAAGCAGAAGCGATTTCACCCATGATGTCGGTGACGCGGGTTACCGCATTAACGATATCTCCCATGGTTTCACCCGCACTTTCAACCAGTACTGACCCCATATCGACACGGCTAACCGAGTCTTCGATAAGGCCTTTAATCTCTTTTGCAGCTTGCGCACTACGTTGTGCCAGGTTACGTACTTCACCGGCAACAACGGCAAAACCACGACCCTGCTCACCGGCACGGGCTGCTTCAACGGCGGCGTTCAGCGCCAGGATATTGGTCTGGAAAGCGATACCATCGATAACACTGGTAATATCTGCAATTTTCTGTGAACTACCGGCAATCTCATGCATGGTTTGCACCACATTCGCCACCACTTTGCCACCTTTCTGTGCCGTTTCCGATGCACTTAAGGCCAGTTGGCTAGCTTGACGAGCATTCTCAGCATTCTGTTTCACTGTGGCGGTTAACTGCTCCATACTGGCGGCGGTTTCTTCCAGTGAGGCGGCTTGTTGTTCTGTACGCGCTGACAGATCGTTGTTACCGGCGGAAATTTCTGAGGCACCGCTATAGATAGCATCGGCACCTAAACGCACATCACTGACGGTGGTAATCAATTCAGATTGCATGTGTTTCAGGCTGGCGGCCAATGTGCCCATTTCGTTGCGGCTATGCACTTCGATAGTCTGCGTTAAATCACCGTTAGCGATATGTTTAATATGTTCTATCAAGTGTTTAAGCGGATTAATCAAGATGTGTTGCATGCCAAGCCAAACAACAATAATTACCGCGAATACCACAATCAGTACGGTAACAATCACCCCCATCGCGAAGCTAAATGACTGGTTGCTGTCTTCCACTGCGGAGGCATACAAGCGATCATTTTGTGTCAGGTAAGTGTTGTAATCCTGTTCAAAAGCATTTTGGAAGCTAGAGGTGGGTTGGTCGAAGAACTCATTGATCTTGCCAGCTTCCATCAATTGGATCAGTTCGGTTAACGCACCAAAATATTGGTCATAAGTCTGTTTTAATTTTTTAGCTGATTCGGCGTCTTGCTGGCTATCCAACGGGATCTGTTCGTAGCTTTTAAAACGCTCCGCCGCCACACCTAATGTCCCTTTGGCTGATGCCAACAGGTCATTCACCGTAGGGCCACTACCGGTATGATTCACATCCATCATGTAGCGGATGCCTGCGCGGTTCAGCGTATTACGGGTTTGCAGCAGATTTACCCAACTTTCATTCAACACCGACTGTTGCTGACGAATAACCTGTAAAACCGCAAAGTTCTCTTTGTCATTTTTCAGGGAATTGAAGAAAAGCCCGCCGGAAACGAACTGTAAGGCACCAAATAGCACTAACACCAACAGGAGGCTGGTGACCACTTTCATACGCTTAAACATGTTATCCCTTCATAAGTACGTCAAAACACAGGTACGCCAAAACATAGGACGTCTAATTAACTGTGTTATCGGCACTGGGAGGGGGAACTTTACCGGAGAGAGACATTATTTTAACGAGATGAGGATGAGTGTTAGCAGTTTGTTATTATCGAGGTGAAAACCGGCCTCATCAGGTTTTGGCCGGACAAGAACGGACCACGGTTTCGATGGAGAGCGGCGTGGTGATTGGTTCGGTTGACATGAGACAGGAGATCACCTGATCACTGAACGAATATCAACCGAAACCCGATAGGCAAATTAACCGAAACTTACCCTTTAATGACAGAGTCAATCAACGACATCTCTTCACTGCTCAACAGCTTTTCGATATCCACCAAAATCAGCATTCTTTCCCCGAGTGAACCTAAACCTGTTAGATACTCAGTTGCCAGAGTGACGGCAAACTCTGGTGCAGGACGTATTTGCTCATTGGTTAATGACAGCACATCTGACACACCATCAACGACAATACCCACCACGCGCTGATCAAAATTCAGTACGATCACTACGGTATTTTCGTTATAGCTCACACCTTTTTGTGCAAACTTAACCCGTAAATCAATAATAGGGACAATGACGCCGCGTAAGTTAGTGACACCTTTAATGAACGTCGGGGTGTTAGCGATACGGGTCACCTGATCGTAGCCACGGATCTCTTGTACTTTCAGAATATCAATCCCGTACTCTTCATCGCCCAGCGTAAAAATCAGGAACTCTTGTCCTACCGTTTCGCCAGCCAGCTTCGTGACGGTTGCTAGTCCTGCCATGTTTTTACCCTTCAATCAATAGGTTGAATTTATGTTTGTTTTCAGGACCGGAACACTCCGTGCCCTATACCTGTTTTCATACGGGTTCCATACAGGCTTCAATTGGTCCACCTGCTAGGCAGCGACCACATCATCAGCCGTTACACGCTTTTCCCGGTTTAATGCCTGCAAAGCCGACACATCAACAATTAATGCCACGCTGCCATCACCCAATATGGTTGCGGCTGAAATACCTGGCACTTTGCGATAGTTACTCTCGAGGTTTTTCACCACCACCTGATGCTGACCAATCAACTGGTCTACCAAGAGTGCATAACGACGCCCGGCACTTTGCAGAATCACAACGATGCCCTGAGTGGCTTCAGTTTTGGCGTTTTCAACATCAAATACCCGGTACAATTCAACCAAAGGTAAATACTCGCCGCGCACTTGTAATACCCGTTCACCGCCGGCTAGCGGGTGTAAATCTTCAGCCAAAGGTTGCAGTGATTCCATTACTGCATTCAATGGCAAGATGAAGACTTCATCACTGACTTTTACTGACATTCCATCAAGAATAGCTAGCGTCAATGGCAATAAAATACGGATTGAAGTGCCAAGACCGGCCTGGAAACTGACTTGCACATGGCCGCCCATCTCCTGAATATTTCGCTTAACCACATCCATACCGACACCGCGGCCGGAAACATCAGTGACTTGCTCTGCGGTGGAGAATCCGGGAGCAAAAATCAGCATCCCAACATCTTCATCGCTCATATGCTCATTAATGGCCATTCCTTGAGACTGCGCTTTTGCCAGAATCTTCTGCCGGTTTAACCCTGCGCCATCATCCAAGACTTCAATACAGATATTACCGCCCTGATGCTCTGCGGACAGCGTCAGATTCCCCACCGGCGATTTACCGGCAGCAATACGGGTTTCAGCATCTTCAATACCGTGGTCCAAACTGTTACGAACCAGATGGGTCAGGGGATCGATAATGCGTTCAATCAGGCTTTTATCCAGTTCTGTAGAACTGCCAAGCAGCGTCAGTTCGACTTGCTTATTGAGTTTACTGGCTAAATCGCGCACCAAACGAGGGAAGCGGCTGAACACATACTCCATCGGCATCATACGGATCGACATCACCGACTCTTGCAAGTCACGCGCATTGCGTTCCAACTGCCCCATACTATTGAGCAAATCACCGTTGATGACGGGATCCAGCGTACTGGAGCGCTGTGCCAACATTGATTGAGTAATCACCAACTCGCCCACCAGATTAATCAACTGGTCAACTTTCTCAACCGCGACGCGAATACTGGTTGACTCACTGGCTTTCGCTTTTGGTTTTACATGTTCCGGGCTGGTCGGTGCGGCAATAACACCCGTTTTAGAGGAACTGTTGGTTTCAGCCACTGGGGCCACCGCCGTTGGCGGTAATTCTGCGATAACCGGCGCCACTACAGCCACTTCAGCTGTAGCTTCTGGTTGCAATTCAGCGGGTATAAAACTGATCTGTTCCGGTTCCAACACAAAACAGAGCACGGCGCTGATATCATCTTCACTGACAGACGTAATCAGGGTGGCTTCCAGGCTATCAGCACTTTGATGTGGATCTTTAACTTCACCCAAATTGCCTAGCTCTTCCAACATCAGTGGGATTTCTTGCTCTTTCAGGCCAGACAAGCGAATGCGCATTCCCCCCTGAACCAATGCAGGTGACTTACCACCCACTTTGGTGTCAGTCATCACAACGCCATTCCCTTGTGCTACTGATGTGTTGGTACCTGTGCTTTGTTGTTCTAAAGCCTCTAATGCCAGTTGGCGCAATGCGTGGCAGATATACTCAAAGCTTTCCGCATTAGGTTCCTGAGAGGTTTTATAGGCGTCCAACTGTTCCTGCATAATATCTTTCGTTTCCAAAAACAGGTTGATGATATCAGTGCTCAACCGCATTTCATCGCGACGAGCACCATCCAACAGGTTTTCCAACAGATGGGTTGTCTCTTGTAATACCGTAAAGCCAAACGTCGCTGCACCACCTTTGATCGAATGAGCAGCACGGAAAATGGCATTGAGTTGTTCTTTATCTGGTGCCAGTGGGTCCAGCAATAACAAGTGCTGTTCCATATCTGCCAACAGTTCATCTGCTTCATCAAAGAAAGTCTGATAAAACGCGGTAATATCCATGCTCACGGTGTCACCTCTACTGTGCGTCGCGGCTTGTCGGAGAGACCGGTGCATTACTTGCAGGTGCCGCTGGCAACGATGTCGTTGGCCCAGTGGTTGCTGGAGTGATGCTCCCCGTGCTCGATTGTTGTGTTTGTGGTGCTGTTGCAGGCTGCGTTATCGTTTTCACAGGTGCTGCCGTTACCGGTACTGCCGCCGCCGATACTGTTACCGCCCCAGTCGCGGGTTGCCCGGTGGAGGTTGCCGTACCCGTTGGCGCTGTCGCAGCAGCAGGCGTCGCGGTTGGCACAGTCCCACTGGTCTCAAGCTGCTTTAAGCTCGCGGCTTTTTCTATATCCAGCGCTTTGTTATCTAAATTCTCATGCTCAATATCATGTTGCGTCTGTTTGTTCAGCACTAAAATACTGATTCGACGGTTAACCGGATCATCCGCTGCTTGCTCTTTCAAGCGCATCGTCGAGGCCATACCCACCACCCGCAGCACTTTCCCCTCATCCAAACCACCGGCGAGCAATTCACGCCGTGAAGCATTAGCACGATCAGCCGACAACTCCCAGTTGCTGTAACCTCGTTCGCCATTGGCATACGGCAGATCATCGGTATGCCCCGACAGACTGATTTTGTTTGGTATGTCATTCAAGATAGGGGCTATAGCACGTAAAATATCACGCATATACGGCTCTACCTGCGCACTGCCCATCTTAAACATCGGCCGATTCTGGCTATCAATAATCTGAATTCTTAACCCTTCTTCCATCATGTTAATCAACAGATGTGGCCGTAATGCTCTCAATCTCGGGTCAGATTCGATTAATTGATCCAGTTTTTCCCGCAACTTGTTCAGTCGATACTCTTCTTTGCGACTCTCTTCTGAATCGATGTGCTTGCGTACCTCGCCCACTTGCTGGGTGGGATCATCACCGCCCCCTGGAATCGGACTGGTACTGGCACTGCTCTTATCACCGCTGGTCAACGCTATTTTCAACGGTGTCCGAAAATACTCCGCAATTTGCGTCAGTTGCTGCGGGCTGGAAACCGATAGCAACCACATCACCAGAAAGAAGGCCATCATCGCTGTCATAAAGTCAGCGTAAGCAATTTTCCATGACCCGCCATGATGACCGCCACCATGCTTAGCTTTTCGCTTTCTAATCACAATAACGGGGTGGTTCTGATGCTTCATGCGTCCTCTTCTGTCGCTTGCGGTGCCGGCGCTTTCACTCTGCGTACATGCTCTTCCAGCTCAATGAACGACGGACGCTCAGTGGTGTAGAGCGTTTTACGACCAAACTCCACGGCAATTTGTGGCGCATATCCGTTCAGGCTGGAAAGCAGTGTCACCTTGATGCACTGCATCATTTTGGTGGTTTCTGCACTCTGTTGACGCAACAAGGTGGCCAAAGGTGAAATAAAACCATATGCCAGCAAAATACCCAGAAACGTCCCCACCATCGCATGGGCAATTAGTGCCCCAAGTTCTGCGGCTGGTCGGTCGGCGGAAGCCAGGGCATGTACCACCCCCATAACCGCAGCAACAATACCGAATGCGGGTAACGAATCCCCCACCATCGCCAAGCTACCTGCGGGAACTTCACATTCTTGTTCGTGAGTTTCTATCTCTTCATCCATCAGTGCTTCGATTTCAAAAGCATTCATATTTCCGCTAACAATTAACCGTAAATAATCAGTAATAAATTCCACTAATAACTTATCGGCCAAGATCCGAGGATAATTAGAGAAAATTTCACTTTCCCGCGGACTTTCTATATCCCGTTCCAGTGACAGCATTCCCTGTTGACGGGATTTAGCTAATAAACGGTAAAGTAACGCCATTAAGTCCATATACAGGACTTTGTTATATTTAGAACGGCGCATCAATTTTGGCATGACCTTTATTGTCGCTTTTATCGCTTTGCCGTTGTTACCCACGATAAATGCACCGATACCTGCACCGCCGATAATTAAAAATTCGGCTGGCTGATACAGTGCGCCAAGGTTGCCACCAACAATCATGTAGCCACCGAAGACCGCACCTAAGACCACGATATAACCCAAAATAACTAACACGCGACATCCTTAGCAAAGTGTGTGGGTGGAAGGTGAGGCGTTAGCACCCTTTGAGTGCAATGAATTGTCATTAACTGGCTACAGGAACGGTATCCATACCGCAGCTGTAACCAAAAAATTCTGACAACTCAAAGAGACTCAAACTGCGCGTCTAACCTGCTCATCCAGCAGTTGTGAAGTAATATCGGCAGATGGCGGAGAAAGTTTACGTTTTTTTACTGCGCGGGAAGGTGGCTGGCAGAGACTGCAAACAAAGCTATTTCGTGGTTGATGCGCATGGGTGATAAAAGTCCCACCACAGCAACTGCAACCTGAGAGTTGCAACATACCACTGTCAACGAATCGAACCAGGGTCCAGGCACGAGTTAACGCCAGTAATGGCGGTACTCCAGACTGATCAGGACACTGTTCCAGATAAAGACGATAGGCCTTAATAACGGCCTCAACACCGGTGCATTGCCCGCTTTTTAGCAGGAAGCTATAAGCGTTATAAAACATCGATGAATGAATGTTTTGTTCCCAGGTCATAAACCAATCAGTCGAAAACGGCAGCATTCCTTTAGGTGGCGGACTCCCTCTCAGCTCTTTGTAGAGCTTAATTAATCGCCCCCGGCTGAGTTGCGTTTCGCTTTCAAGCATCTGCAAACGCGCACCTAAAGTGATCAACTCCATTGCCAAATGAATGTCTTTAGCTTCCTGAACAATACTTTTCACAACCATCAGTCATGCTCTTTTTTTAGGCGCACTACCGTCTTGTAACGATAGCTCGTGGAGTAAGTGACTCGACAATAGGATCCCTGTGTGGATTTGCTGCAAGTCATCGACACGAGATTCTTTCGTCAGATGATGAATAGTGTTGTGGTCACTGAAACGGAAATGACAGACTAATTGGTTAGTCTCAGCTAATTTAACCATTTGCGGTAAAGTTAACTGCGCTAATGCGTCGGCCATAGTATCTGTAATACCCAGACGAAACATCGCTGAGGCTTTTTCATCGTTAATTAACCGTTGTGCTAAAAGCAAGTAAGACAAATTAATATCATAAATATGTTTGAGTAATTCAGACGTACTCATTTTATACATCCCGACTGATTATGTTTTAAAACATAAGTTGGATGATAGAATTCTTCACCCAAGACCTGGGATCCTTCCCGCTATACAGTTAATTAAAACCCATAGAACTAAAAGTAATTAAAACCTACTGGTGTTACATTACAAAAATACCATTTTGGTATGAAATAACATGTCGTAAACTTGGCAGCTCGATTTTGTGCTGCTCTGATAGTGCATCTTGCTATGCAACTTTTCTTACAAAATATTAGGATTATTCCTAAAGAGGCCCAACTCTACTCCCGAATCGTTAGCACATACAATGTGACTAGTGATTCATTTTAAATGTAATGTGATATAGATCACAAAAATAAAATATAAAGCTGTTTCTTACACTCATAATTGTTCACTTTTCACTCACACTCATGGTTAAAAAACACTCACAAGTCAGAAAAGAGCTAAAAAACTAGATATATAGGCCCAATTCTTAGTGTTTTTAGATCAGTTCGAACAAAAGCATTCCTAAAGCAAAATAGCAGAACATAAATCTGTTATAACCCAAAATTATCAGCAGTAAGGACTAAAGCAGAGGATTATAGTTCGGTTATCCTATAAGTACCCTTCCGAAACTATTTTGTTTTAACGAATATTTATGCGATTTCACAAAACACCGCCTACCGACCATTTATTAACCTATTTACCTTTTAACGTTAAAAAACCCAACAACATGTATTAAAAAAGGCAACAGAGGTAACTGCATGTTTCAATTCAACGCTATTGCACACATTTCATTCTGCCGCAGTTTCAACTGCGGTTCATATCCGCGTTTTCACAAGGAATTTGTGAATAAAATGTAATTAAAAATAATTAATAATGTTTGAAACATAAGTTTCAAATATTGCTTATTAGCGACTATTTTAATTAACGCCCTATCACGGCTCGCATTATTGGCTGGTCGTAACCAAATGTGACTGACATCCCATTTATCAAAGGTGTATTCCCCTAACCTTTAATCTATAGCCGCGCTTATGGGAGCTTAATGATGGGATACAGAAATGTACTGGTCGCAGTTGCCCTTTCACCCGATAGCCAACAATTGGTTAATAAAGCCGTTTCTATCGTGCGGCCCTATAATGGCAGGGTTTCGTTAATCACCCTGACAACTGAGCCAGAAATGTACAGCAGTTATGCTGCCCCCATGCTGGGAGACTTGCGTTCTGTGTTGCAAGAAGAAGCGCAACTATTTATGGAGGAGTTAGCGATTAATGCTGATTATCCCATAGAGGATAGATCCATTGTGCACGGGCAATTCGCTGATAGCATGGCTTACGTTTGCCAACAGCAGCATATTGATTTAGTTATCTGCGGTAACCACAGTACAAGCCTGATGAATAAACTCTCCTGTTCTGCTGCCAAGCTGATTAATACCAGTAGTGTCGACGTATTGATCGTCCCACTTTAATTAACCCGTAGCTGTGCATTGCGACAACCGTTCTGTCAGCACCGTAATGCCTTTCGCTGTGTTGCCGCACTATTAGCTGAAATCATCCCGCCGAGTTCTACTATTATTCTCAACACGCGTTATTTTTAATATTCGCTATGTTCACTACCGGCCTTTTTACTCCGTCCAAGTAAGGGAATTTGATGCCTCAAGATAAAACCAGTAACCGCCGTATTCTGCTGGCTTCACGCCCACATGGCACACCAACCAGCGAAAATTTCACCTTAGATATTCAACCTATTGCGCAACCCGCAGCAGGTCAGGTGCTACTTCGCACTCGCTATTTGTCGCTTGACCCCTATATGCGTGGCCGTATGAGCGACGCCCCCTCCTATGCCGCGCCGGTTGAAATTGGTGACGTCATGGTAGGCGGGGCCGTCTCACGCGTTGAAGCCTCTAATCATCCGGGGTTTCAAGTGGGTGATTGGGTTTTGGCCAACAGTGGCTGGCAAGACTATACGTTATCGGATGGTGCTGGTATCCGCAATTTGGGGCCACAACTCTCCCATCCTTCACGCTCTCTGGGCGTTTTGGGCATGCCTGGTTTCACGGCTTATATGGGACTATTGGATATTGGTCAGCCCAAAGCGGGCGAAACCCTGGTCGTTGCCGCTGCCAGTGGCGCGGTTGGTTCAGTTGTCGGGCAAGTCGGTAAACTAAAAGGATGCAAAGTTATCGGGATAGCCGGAGGATCGGAGAAATGCCGCTATGTGGTGGAAGAATTGGGCTTCGACGCCTGTATTGACCACCGGGCAACAGATTTTGCGCAACAATTGGAAAAAGCCTGTTCTGACGGCATTGATATTTATTATGAAAATGTAGGTGGTGCGGTATTTGACGCGGTATTGCCATTGCTGAACCCACGCGCCCGTATTCCAGTATGCGGGTTGATAGCACGCTATAACGATACAGAATTACCGGACGGCCCGGATCGTTTGCCACTGTTACAAAGCATCATTTTGCGCAAACGGATTAGGATGCAAGGATTTATCATTTTTGATGACTATGGCCATCATTTTGGTGATTTCCTACAGCAAATGACCCAATGGGTTGATCAGGGCAAAATCAAGTTCCGTGAAGACTTGGTCGACGGACTAGAAAATGCGCCGCAAGCCTTTATCGGCCTATTGGAAGGCAAGAATTTTGGCAAGTTGGTGATTCGCGTCAGTAATGAATAGTCGAAATAATTCCGGGGCCAACTCGCCCCGGAAACTGTTATATCAATGCCCTGATAGCAACAAATAGTCTTGCCGGATATAAAACCTAGACATTAATCGAAGCAATTACAACCACTCACCGAAGCGGCGAATATAAAATTGCTTCATCATTTGCGCAACAATACAGTAGCTGACTAAGGTACCTGCCAACCAAGGGAAATATTGCCACGGTAATGGTTGCAATCCGACTAATGCTCCCAAAGGTGAGAACGGAATATAGATACCTATTGCCATGATCAATCCGGTCGTCAATAGCACTGGTAAGGCGGCGGTACTTTGAATAAACGGTATTTTTTGTGTGCGCAACATATGGACAACCAACGTCTGCGACAACAGACCTTCAATAAACCAACCGGACTGGAACAAAGCCTGATGCTCAACACTGTTAGCCGCAAAAACAAACCACATCAGTGCATAAGTCGTAATATCAAAAATTGAGGAAGTTGGCCCAATCCATAGCATAAAGCGGCCAATATTCTTAGCATCCCACTTACGCGGCTTGCGTAAAAATTCTTTGTCCATTTTATCCCACGGCAGGGAGAGCTGGGAAATGTCATACATCAGGTTTTGTAACAGCAGGTGGATGGCAAGCATGGGTAAGAAGGGAATAAATGCACTGGCAACCAGCACTGAGAACACATTGCCGAAATTCGAGCTAGCCGTCATATTCAGATATTTGATGATATTACCGAAGGTTTCACGCCCTATAATAACCCCCTCCTCCAGCACCATCAGATTCTTTTCTAACAGAATAATATCTGCCGACTCTTTAGCGATATCAGTGCCAGTATCAACCGATATCCCCACGTCAGCATCGCGTAATGCCGGTGCATCATTGATGCCATCGCCAAGAAAACCAACGGTATGCCCATTGCTTTGCAGCATTTTTAGCACCCGTGATTTTTGCAAAGGGGTAAGTTTGGTAAACACTGTGCGCAACTCGACTTCACGCGCTAACGTTTCATCATCCATACCTTCAATATCACGACCACTCAGCGGCTCCCCCGGCTCCAACCCGACATCGCGGCAGATTTTTGCCGTAATAATCGGGTTATCGCCCGTTAACACTTTTACTGCAACACCATTTTCTCGCAGTGCGGTGATAGCAGCCTCTGCGCTCTCTTTTGGCGGATCGAGGAAAGTCAGTAGCCCTTGAACAACTAAATCACGTTCATCATTAATATTTAACGGTAATTCACTGAGCTGAGTCCCTAATTCACGGGTTGCCAGTAACAAAACACGAAAACCGTCTTCATTATATTGTGTGGCTAACGCCAGTAATTTGGCTCTGCGGGCTTCATCCAGTGGGTATATCTTATCTCCCTCGCGAACTTGGGTGCAGATACTCAGCATCTCTTCCACCGCACCTTTGCAAATTAAGCGCTGGTGCTGCTGCTCATCTTTTACCACAATTGACAGACGACGACGGATAAAATCAAACGGTAATTCATCGACCTTGTTAAAGCCGCGCAAAGCATCTATTTCAGGTTTACCGCGGCTAAATTTTATGACCGCCTGATCCATCAGATTTCGCATACCACTTTGATGGAAACTATTAAGCCATGCTAATTGCAGCACTTTATTGTCATTGCTGCCACTGGCATCCAGGTGGTGTTCAAGAATGATGCGGTCCTGGGTTAATGTGCCGGTTTTATCTGTGCACAACACATCCATAGCACCAAAGTTCTGTATTGCATTCAATCGCTTAACCACAACTTTTCGCCGTGACATAGCAATTGCGCCTTTCGCCAGGTTAGAACTGACAATCATTGGCAACATTTCAGGGGTTAACCCAACCGCAACTGCCAATGCAAATAGTGCCGCTTCAGTCCAATCACCTTTTGTAAAACCATTAATTAGCAATACAATCGGTACCATTACCAACATAAAACGAATCAATAACCAACTGACACTGTTGACGCCACGATCAAATGCCGTCTGTGCGCGTGTGCCAACAATCGACTTAGCAAGCGACCCGAAATAAGTATGCCCGCCGGTAGCCACAACCACAGCCATTGCCGTTCCACTGGCAACGTTAGTTCCCATCAGACAAATATTAGATAATTCAAGTAATTCACTCTCGCTATTGGCATCCGCATCTACTGATTTTGAGCTGATGGCCCCCATTGCGTCGTACTTTTCAATAGGGATAGCTTCTCCGGTCAGGATCGCCTGGCTGATAAACAAATCTCTGGATTTAATGAGCCGTAAATCTGCCGGAATCATATCTCCGGCGGATAACAGAATGATATCCCCCGGCACTAATTGCTTAATCGCAATTTCTTGTTTTGCCGGTTGGGCACTATGGCTACTACGGCGTAATACTGTGGCGGTGGTTCGCACCATCGATTTCAGGGCTTCAGCCGCTTTATTGGTGCGGTACTCCTGCCAGAAACGCAATAAACCACTGATCAATACCATCGTCACAATAATTGTGACACCAATCAGATCAGTCTCCTCACCCTGTTGTAATGGCAGCCAATAATCAGTAAAGAAACTGATTGCCGCCAATACCATCAAAACAAAAATAAAAGGGTTATTAAATGCTGCCAATAACTGAAGCAACGCTGGGGGCGCTTTCTCATGTGCTACCTGATTAATGCCGTATAATTCCAGTCGCTCCCTGGCATCCTCTTCTGTCAGCCCATTTAAATTAGCATTCAACTTGGATAATGTTTGATCCAAACTATTCTTGGCTTCTTGCGCGATAGCAAAAGTTTTTTTATTACTGTTACGGCTGGTAACTGTTTTTTTGAATTGGGTCATAACGCTTCTCTTTTAATTCTAAACGCACAGGGTTTATCCGCTCAATTATTGAGAGATAAATGTGCTGAACTATTATTGCGCTGCCAACTTTGTATTTATATTTAATTAGCAGCGACTAATTTGGTTAACTCCGGGGTGATCGTCCATAACAACTCCTTACTACCACGTGGGTCAGTATTTAATTATTTATTGCAAAAAATTGAACAATTTATTAATGAGTAAATTACTTTATTATTAAGCAGGTAATTCAGATGCGATACGCCAATGGACAGCACTGACGCTCCGCTCCAGACTGACACGGCAAACAATACTTTCAATTTCTCTTTGCGCTGCGGGTGTCGCCATTATTTCTGCACACACTTCCAATTGACCGGGTTTGGCAATATCTGCACTGCAAAGTGACTGTAATCGTAATGCCACACCATTTAACGCCTGTAAAATAAGGGTGCGAACCAATATCTCATCTTCCGCACCACAAGTGACCTGAATCCGGTAACGAACTTCCAGGTCTATGGCTTGTTGTTGAGGCTGCATATTAATCCGTTGCGCCGCCTCCCGTAACAATATATTGGCACACAGAATAACGGCAGTGGCGGCCACTGCATTCCAATACAGTCCCAAGCCACAAAGCACACCAATACCCGCCGAGCACCAGAGTGTAGCTGCGGTGTTCAGGCCACGAATATTCATGCCTTCACGCATAATGACGCCTGCACCCAAAAAACCGATGCCTGAAACAACTTGAGCGGCGATACGACCAGGGCTATCAGGGGATGTGGCATAAGAGCTGAGAATAAATACTGCAGCACCGGTCGCGACTAATGCATTAGTACGTAAGCCCGCCATACGCTGGCGCCATTGTCTTTCAGCGCCAATTAATGCGCCCAAACACATCGCCAGTAATAAATTTACGACAAAAGGAGTTAATGCCATGATTCTCTCCATGAATTAATCATTGGTAGAATAATCATGTGCTATTTAGCACACAGGTAATTGTGCTGAGATATATAACCCGAGGGTATAAATCAGCAATAGTCTGTGTTTCTGCCAGGAGGAAAAAGTGCGTGGTTGTTAAATACCATAATAAAAACCCGAATTATTACCCTCGATGATTAAACATCGAGTTAAATATTACACCCACACTCATTGGCGTTATAACCAGACAACGATTGAATGAATCTCGTTGCGCTGACTAAAACATGGGCTTCAAGTGAACAAACACCACCAGCGCCACGATAACGTCAAGTAATAAGGGTCTACTTGGGTATGCACAACTCAGGAAATAAGAGAGGGTGCTGCCCGCCATTTTCGGCAAGCAACAAATCTGTAGAGAGATAGGTTAGCTTGCCTTGCTTATTTGACTACTACTTTGCGTATCCATTATTTTCTCCACCGAAATTTTTCAAGAGTATAGTTGCGTGTGATAATTATGTAAAGTCTATATTTCTAAACAAAACCTAAACCAGCCCCAATGAATTAAACAATAAATTTAATATTTATAATATATCGATTAATTACATCATACTCTACTCAAGCCATTGAGCATGCGTCAGGGGCATATAAGAATAAAACAGAGATAAGAGAATCAACTCAAACACTCTTACCTGCCATTCCCCGCGTCGGCGCCCATACTCAATCACCTTCGCTAAGACTCGCGCACAATGACACCTATACCCCCTAACTCAACCAACTGAGAGCATCCCCCTGTCCTTACCATCAAGTCATTGACGCAATTACAGAAATCCCATCAATCTTTAATCCAAATTGCGATCGTGATCCCATTTATAACCCTAACTATTTTAGCTCCGTTGCCGATAGGTTCTTAAAGGACTGTTGAAATTTTTTTAGATATAGGGGTGGATTAACTTTAAGTAGCGATGCCTGTACCCACCGTAAATCGGCGTTACAGCGAACCAGGCTATAGCTTCAACCATACCGGGTACATCAGGCAAGGACCTTTCCTCGAGCGACTATAGAAACGGAACTAACAATGAAACGTGGAAGTACGCATCAGCCATTGGATATAAAAATAGCGCCAGAACAGAATAAAAATACGAAAGTATTGTTTATTAATAATATGCGTCTGGTCACGTTGTTTATCGCCATCTTGGCGGGAATACTGCTTTTATTTGCAGCGGCGATTGGGACGTCAGGTTACTTCTTAAAACAGAGTAACCAATCACTGGAAGAGGCGACGCAAGAACTAGATATCCGCCTGGGTCTGTCTAACAGTTCGAACCACCTGCGTACTGCACGCCTTATTCTGATTCAAGCAGCATCAGCGGCACGTATCGGTGATACCGAGGGTTATCAGCAGGGGCTAAAAAACGCTGAGAGCCGTATCGCTCAATCGCAGCAAATGTTTAATCTCTACTATAACCGTCCGGTTAAATCCGAAACGGATAGCGCATTAGATGCACCATTGAAAAAAGCCTATGAACAGTATCGCGACGAGGGAATGAAACTCATGCTCGACGCGACGAAAGAAGGTCATTTTGAAGAAGTTATTTCCCTTGAAGCTGAAAAACTTAATCAGTTGGATGATGCTTATAATGAACCACTGCTGAAAGCAGTTAAGTATCGTACCGAACGGGCTAACCAGATTAATCAGACCGCCCAACAACAAGCCCGTCTTGGTTATATGCTGATGGGAGGCGCTTTTATTCTGGCCATCTTACTGACATTAATTGCTTTTTTAGTGATCAGCAAAGTCATCATCAAGCCGATTAATTGGCTGGTAGCACGTATTCAGCGTATTGCTCAGGGGGATTTGACACAAAGTTCGGTCTCATTTGGCCGCAATGAAATTGGTGTGCTGGGTAACAATATTCAACAAATGCAGGATTCGTTATCCCTAACTGTGGAAGCTGTGCGCAGCAGTGCTGAATCTATTTACCAAGGATCGAGTGAAATTGCACTGGGTAATACCGACCTTTCGGCACGTACCGAGCAACAAGCCGCATCACTTGAACAGACCGCCGCCAGCATGGAGCAACTGACCGCAACCGTAAAACAAAATGCGGAGAATGCCCATCATGCGAGCCAGCTCGCAGCCAACGCATCAGGTAAAGCTGCCCAGGGTGGCGATATCGTTAATGATGTTGTTAGCACGATGGATAAGATATCCCTCAGTTCAATGAAAATTGCTGAAATTACCAATGTAATTAATAGTATCGCGTTCCAAACGAATATTCTGGCTCTGAATGCTGCGGTTGAAGCTGCCCGGGCGGGTGAACAAGGCCGTGGTTTTGCTGTAGTGGCCAGTGAAGTCCGTAATCTGGCACAGCGCAGTGCCGATGCTGCCAAAGAGATAGAATCGTTGATTGAGGCCTCGGTTGACCTGATTGGTGATGGATCCATTCTGGTGTCCGATGCCGGTAAAGCGATGAATGAGATCGTGACAGCCGTTAGTCATGTAACTGATATTATGGGTGAAATTGCCTCTGCTTCTGATGAGCAGAGTCGTGGTATTAGTCAGGTTGCCCAGGCAGTTTCAGAAATGGACAATGTCACGCAACAGAATGCCTCTTTAGTTCAGGAAGCGTCAGCGGCGGCGGCCTCTTTGGAACAACAAGCTGAAATCTTGACTCAAGCCGTTGCAGTATTCCATTTAAAAGGCGGCAACCCTGCCCCGTCACTGAAAACTCCGGCACCTATGTCCACCAAACAGAAGAGCGCGGTCGGGAATAAGAAGTCCGGTGACGACTCACTAAACTGGGAAACGTTCTGAGTTAACACCAGAAACCGTTCAACCAAACTATAGTGACGATATTTAGATAGCAAAACCGGAGGCAAGGTGTACTCACCTTCCTCCGGTTTTTTATTGCGTCGCCCGCAGCACAACAGACAGAACACCAATGTTACGGGTGAAGCGGCTCGACAAAGGTGCCATCATGGCTATCAATCTCGTTAAAGAACCAGACACCTGAGGGGTAATCTTCCAACGAAACCAGATACATAATACCCTCACTAAACTGCTCAACCTCTAACACAACCCCCTCACGCCGTGGGCCGCCATCGGTTTTTACTGTCACCCGATCATTCACTTTCATGATATTACCTTCAATTAAATCAATGCTGCTAGTGTAGTACAGAATAAGGTGAGAATGATAAGGTTTACGTATAAACAACGGTATGCTTTTGGTGAATATATTCGAGGGCAGAACAGTATTGGCTTACTGAGTAAGAGAAGCTGAGTTAATCAGAGTCGAGGGGATAAAGCAGAGGATCTTACTGGATGCCAGAAAGTAAAAAACCCGCCTTAGCGGGTTTTTTTATAATCAGCCAAAGGCCAATTAGATTGCAGTTACGTTTGCTGCAGACGGACCTTTAGCACCGTTCTCGATAGAGAATTGTACATTCTGGCCTTCAGCCAGGGTCTTGAAGCCTTGATCTTGGATTGCAGAGAAGTGAACGAACACGTCTTTGCTGCCATCAGCTGGAGTGATGAAACCGAAGCCTTTAGACTCGTTGAACCACTTTACTTGACCTTTCATCATGTTAGACATGTGTATTTCCTTTATTAAAAAAATTTGCCACCATGGGCGTGTTATAGCCGGTTATCAGTCGTTACTTATGGAGGCACTATGAAGGAAATTCGTCAGTGAAGAGCTATCAACGATAACGCTTTAAATATGAACCACTTTACTCAAGATGTCGTGCATAAATAGGTCTGTACCACAGGCCGAGACGCATTAACTCATGACCGGCTTTTAATAGCAACTCTTTTTAGCGGGCAAACTACAGATTCTTGTTTGCATGGCTAAAATAAAACCAAAAAAGCTATTAATTATACTCTTGATGCCCACTTTTACGCAGAATAATCATAAAATTTATTGTTACTAAACTACTGCTGCCCAAACGCTGGCGATAATAAAAAGAGCAAAATATATTAAATAGGCTGTTTCACGTCATGTTTTCCGATGGGTACTGAAAGTTTATCTCATGAGTTTGCTATAATATGCAGCCACCTACCCCTGAGAGGAACACATGAGGCCGAAGTCTGTCACCTTAGATGATGTTGCACGTCAGGCGGGAGTGTCATATCAAACCGTATCACGTGTTTTAAACCAGGCCCTTCATGTCTCGCCAAAAACCCGCAGCAAGGTCGAACAGGCCATGGCTGACTTAAACTATGTTCCGAACCGCGTAGCACAGCAATTAGCGGGGAAACATAGCCTTACGCTTGGGCTGGCAACGGCAGATCTCGCGTTGCATGCCCCCTCTCAAATAGCCGCAGCGATAAAAAGCAAAGCCCGCGAGTTGGGATACGCAATAGTGATTGCCATGGTTGATGATCAAACTGGCCCAGCCTGCCAGCAAGCCATAAATGAGCTATTAGCTCAACGGGTGGACGGGATCTTAGTGAATATTCCGCTGAAGCCCAAAGGCTGCGAGAAAATTGTCCAACAGTGTGCTGATACTCCAGTGCTGTTCTTGGATGTTGATCCACAATCTACCGCCTTCAGTGTTCTGTTTGATGCCAAGGTCGGGGCAGTTCAGGGGGCTGAACACCTAATTAGCTTAGGCCATCAGCAGATTGCCCTTATCTGTGGACCCAAAAATGCCATTTCAGCCCAGTTACGTTATCAGGGCTGGTTACAGGTACTCAATGATGCCTCGTTAATACCGCAGGCGGTCTATCACGGTGAGTGGAATGCCAAAAGCGGCTATCAGACCACACTGCAACTCATTACCAGCAACATCCCTTTTAGCGCCATTTTGGTCGCTAACGATCAAATGGCTCTTGGTGTATTACGCGCTCTGCATGAGCATAATATCAATGTCCCTGAGCACGTCTCGGTCATTGGTTACGATGACACCGCAGACAGCGCCTATTTCCAACCGCCACTGACGACTGTCAGGCAGGACTTCAAGCAATTAGGGGAAGAGAGCGTTTCCCGCCTGATTGTCAGGCTGCACCACTCAATTGAGCTACCTTCTGAGTCTCTCTTGTTAGCCACTGAACTGACAATACGCCAAACAACAGCACGCTTTAAGCGCTCTATCCTTAAAAACGAATAAATGCGATCACTCTCGACTATTTATCCAACCACTATTTACTTTATCTGTCGTTGAATTCATCTTTACCCCAACACAATTGTGAGCGCATAACATTTTTACCCTTTGATCACTTACCAGCACAAAAAGTATCCACGCACATCGCAGAAATGAGGCTGATATCATGACGTCACAGCAGAAGGTTCAACAGCAGGTTCAACCGCCCCTATCGCAGATTTTGTCACGCAGAGATTGGGAGAACCCGCAGGTGACGCAGTATCACCGCCTTGAAGCACATCCTCCCTTTTACAGTTGGCGTGATAGCGACAGCGCAAAAAATGATACCCCTTCGCCACAACGGTGTTTACTCAACGGACAATGGTCATTCAACTATTTCGACCAGCCAGAAAGAGTACCAGATGAGTGGGTTGAGCACGATTTATCGGGAGCGAGATTACTGCCAGTCCCCGCCAACTGGCAACGCCATGGTTACGACACCCCGATTTACACTAACGTCCAATACCCTATTCCGGTCGACCCGCCGCGAGTACCACAACAGAACCCGACCGGTTGTTATTCGCGTAATTTCGTTTTAGAGCCAGATTGGCTCTCATCAGGCCAAACACGCATTATTTTTGATGGTGTCAGTTCCGCATTTTATCTGTGGTGTAACGGGAAATGGGTGGGTTATTCCCAAGACAGTCGCCTGCCTGCTGAGTTCGATCTCACTCCTTACTTACAGGCAGGTGATAACCGTATCGCCGTTCTGGTTTTACGTTGGAGTGATGGCAGTTATCTGGAAGATCAGGATATGTGGCGCATGAGCGGTATTTTCCGTGATGTCAGTTTGCTTCACAAACCAGCGATCCATTTGCGGGATATCCATATCGCCACACATTTGTCCCCGGAGTTCAGCTCTGCCAATTTAGAGGTAATGGCAGCGATAAATATTCCTCCACTCAGCATCAACGATCCACAGATAACTGGGGCTTATCAAGTCCGCGTACAATTGTGGCTGGCAGATAAGTTAATTAGCAGTTTGCAGCAACCGCTAGGTACCCAAGCCATTGATGAACGAGGGCAATACACTGATCGCACCCATCTTAAGCTGCGGGTGGAATCCCCCTCTTTATGGAGTGCAGAACAACCCACACTGTATCGCGCCGTGATTTCGCTGCTCACTCAGCAGCAAGAATTGATTGACTCAGAAGCCTATGATGTCGGTTTTCGACAAGTTACCATCCACCAGGGTCTGCTTAAAGTTAATGGTAAAGCGGTATTGATTCGGGGGGTGAACCGTCATGAACATCATCCGCAAACCGGTCAGACCATCGATGAAGAGAGCATGCGGCAAGACATCATTCTGATGAAACAGCATAACTTTAATGCCGTGCGCTGCTCACACTATCCAAACCATCCATTGTGGTACCGCCTGTGTGATCGCTATGGTCTGTATGTTGTGGACGAAGCCAATATTGAAACACACGGTATGCAACCGATGGGGCGTCTCGCGGATGATCCTCAGTGGTTCTCTGCTTTCAGCGAACGGGTTACGCGTATGGTTCAGCGTGACCGTAATCACGCCTGTATCATTATTTGGTCTTTGGGCAACGAATCTGGCCATGGCGCAACCCATGATGCCCTCTATCGCTGGATTAAAACCAATGACCCGACACGTCCGGTACAATACGAAGGCGGCGGCGCAAATACGCTCGCGACCGATATTGTATGCCCAATGTATGCTCGCGTGGATGAGGACCAACCTTTCCCAGCGGTGCCCAAATGGGCAATCAAGAAATGGATTGGTTTGCCTGATGAATCTCGCCCATTGATTCTGTGTGAATACGCTCATGCAATGGGTAATAGCTTCGGTGGGTTTGCCCGTTACTGGCAGGCATTCCGCCAATATCCTCGGTTACAGGGTGGTTTTATTTGGGATTGGGTAGATCAAAGCCTTATCCGCGATGATGAGAATGGTGAACCTTACTGGGCTTATGGCGGTGATTTTGGTGATAGCCCCAATGACCGCCAATTTTGTATGAACGGGTTAGTTTTCCCTGACCGCAGCCCTCATCCCAGCTTGTACGAAGCACAATGCGCGCAGCAGTTTTTCCAATTTTCATTACTGAGTACCACGCCACTGGTGATAAGTGTCACCAGTGAATATCTGTTCAGACACAGTGATAATGAACAGCTCTATTGGCGAATTGAATTAGACGGCAAATTGATACAGGAAGGTGACTTTTCTCTTGATTTATCTCCTGAGACTACGCAGCACTACAGGCTGGCAGAGCAATTACCCCTGACAGATAAACCCGGCCATTTATGGTTAAACGTTGACGTCAGGCTGAGAACAGAAACACCTTGGGCAGCCAGCAACCATCGCAGCGCCTGGCATCAATGGCGTTTACCTCGGGCGCTATCTATACCCCGCCGCTCTGTGCCAAATAGCACTGAGCTAAATAGTACCGAGCCAAGCGAGCTTCAGCTCATCCAAGATGCGCACTCGATTATGGTGACTCACCAGCAACAGCGTTGGCAGTTCAATCGTCAGACTGGCTTGCTGGAACAATGGTGGGTGGGTGAATTACCGGTGTTACTTAGCCCGCTGCGTGATCAATTTGTTCGTGCGCCACTGGATAACGATATCGGTATTAGCGAAGCAACCCGTATCGACCCCAACGCCTGGGTCGAACGCTGGAAAAAGGCGGGAATGTATCAGTTGGAACAACGTTGTCTATCATTACACGCTGATAGCCTCTCCCACTCAATACAAATCTGTGCCGACTACAGCTATGAGTTTGCCAATGAAGTGCTATTGCATTCACATTGGTTATACCGTTTTGATCAGCAAGGCCGTATGACCATTGATGTTCAGGTTGAAGTGGCAACATCACTTCCCCCTCCGGCCAGAATCGGTATGTGCTGCCAACTATCAGATCTCGCTCCATATGTTGACTGGCAAGGGTTAGGGCCACATGAAAACTATCCTGACCGGCAGCTTTCAGCACAATATGGTCAGTGGTCACAGCCGCTTGAGCAGATGCACACACCCTACATTTTCCCGAGTGAAAATGGCTTACGCTGTAATACCCACTCTCTGCGTTACGGAAACTGGCAATTAACCGGTCGGTTCCATTTTGGTATCAGCCGTTACAGCACGCAGCAACTGATGATAACCAGCCACCAGCACTTACTAAAACCCGATCAAGGTACCTGGTTGAATATCGATGGTTTTCATATGGGGGTCGGTGGTGACGACTCATGGAGCCCTAGTGTTCACGCTGATCACTTGCTGACGGATGAAAGCTATCACTATCAGGTCTGCTGGCACTATAAGGGTTAGGCTTAAGCTTAGCGCGGCGTACGGTGGCTATCTCGTCACCGTATGCCGCGGGTTATCCTGGTCCACAATTTCAGATTTATACCTATAGCGTAAGAAAAGTAATGTTCATACAATCAAAGCGTTCCAAACATCTCTTAGTCTTGATTGTAGCCCTGCAAGTAAGCCATACATGCACGACTCCTTTGCAAATTTGTGCGCCCACTCTGTTGGGCGCTTTTTTTGTTTTCTACTTCACTGATGTTTTCTGACGCTTATTTTTATCATCACTTAAGCACATTCTCGTCATGAATTATTTCCATTACCAGACTAAGATAGTCTCGTAGTCACCGGCATAGCATCGGACTTACCACTTTTAGGCGACAAGAGGAATATTATGACATCGTTAACGCACCTCCCGGCGAATATGGTCGCAATTGAAATCACTCAGTCTGGTGGACCTGAAGTCTTAGCGGCCGTACAGCGTCCAACACCGATGCCTGCTGCGGGCGAAATATTAGTTAAAGTTTCAGCCGCAGGTGTTAACCGCCCTGATGTGATGCAACGTCGTGGTCAGTATGCGCCGCCGCCGGGGGCCTCAGATATTCCTGGATTAGAAGTTGCCGGCGAAGTGGTCGCCATTGCGGCTGATGTGAGCCGTTTTAAGATCGGAGACAGAGTCTGTGGGCTGATAGCTGGTGGGGGTTATGCGCAATACTGTGTCATACATGAAACCAATGCCTTACCTATTCCCTCCCCCCTTACTGATATTGAAGCAGCGGCGTTACCTGAAACATTCTTTACCGTATGGACCAACCTATTCCAACGAGGCCATTTTAGCGCCGGCGAAACAGTCTTAATTCACGGCGGATCTTCGGGTATTGGGACCACCGCAATATTACTGAGCAAAGCATTTGGCGCACAGACAGTGATTGTCACTGTGGGTTCAGAGGAAAAACGTCAAGCGTGCCTGAAGTTAGGGGCAGATGTTGCTATTAACTACCACACCCAAGATTTTGTCACTGAAACTAAACGCGCTACTGCCGGTAAAGGGGCTGATGTTATTGTTGATTTAATTGCTGGAGAGTATGTCGGGCGCAATTATGAAGCTGCGGCCATGAATGGGCGTATTGTTCAAATTGGTACACAAAATGGTAATGCTAAAGATCTTAACCTGATGTTAATGTTGCTAAAACGCCTGACACACACCGGATCCACATTGCGCTCTCGTAGCGTTGCAGAAAAGGCACTGATCGCCCAAGAACTGGAAAAGCAAGTCTGGCCTTTACTGGGTAAGGGCAATATGAAGCCGCAAATCTGCCAGACATTCCCACTGGAAGAAGCATCGAAAGCGCATGAGTTGATGGAAGGCAGTACACATATCGGGAAAATTGTTTTGACCGTTTAAAGCAATGCAAAACGATAAAAACCGCTATTATTTATACTCATCCGCAGAAATCGACACTCAAGGGTTGATTTCTGCGGATGAGTAAATAATATACATCACTATTATCCCTTATCAGCCTATAACAGTTTAGCTAACTAATTTATTGAACTGATATACTTTAGATTTGATCTTCTATGTTAATCTATAACAAACCATTATGGTTTAATTTTTATGAGTCATTAATCACAAGGTCATAATTATGGACATAATTAAAAAAATATTAATTGACGACATCGCAAGAATAAATCAAAAAGAAAAAAGAGATGGCCGGTTAAAATTTAACAGCGATTTTGTCTACAAACATCCCTACCTTTGCCTGGCAATGCTAGTGTCATATTTTTTCGTCTTAGTTTTGATGTACTTAACGCCATACTTTGGCACAGGCTACATGATTGCATTTACCGCTTTCTTTGTCCTGATGTCAGCCATCCTTATGATGGAAATCAAACCTGTATTTAAGTTTGAGGATATTGGCATTCTTGACTTACGCGTTTGCTACAACGGAGAGTGGTTCTTTAGTCGTGCGTTATCAACACAAGCAATTGATGAAATATTAAATAACAAGAATATCAGTGATGACTTTAAACTTCGCTTTAAGCATATTATTAATAATAAAGGCGAAATAGATTTTTATGATGTCTATGATTTGGCTTATTTACAAAAAAAGCCCTCACGGTTTAATGAACCAAACGTCACCTCCTCGTTAGCCAGTTCGTCAGTTATTGGGCAGTAAATACCCGTATTCATAACACTTATGCCCCGTATGGGGCTTTAATCGTTATATCAAAGTAGCCTTTTTATCCAGCATACTCATTAGTTTTGTTAGGCAGATATCGTTAATACGCTAAAATTTTGCCTATAATAAGGTTAATGCTCCTAATAAAAAGAGGCTAATAGGTATGGATAAAATTGATGAACAACTGATTGCTATTTTAGCGGAAAATTCTCGGATATCTCTAAAAGATCTGTCACAACAAGTGGACCTCTCCTCTCCGAGTACATCCGAACGTCTGCGGCGTCTTGAAGAACGTAATATCATCCGCAGTTACACTCTAGACTTAGACCCGCGAGCTTTCGGTTATAACTTGCAAGCCATTGTCCGGGTCAAGCCCTTGACGGGAATGCTGCATAGCGTTGCAAAGATGATCCAGGAGACACCAGAATGTGTTGAGTGTGACAAAGTAACCGGTGACGATTGCTTTATTAGCCGTCTATACCTTCAGTCATTGGAGCAATTAGATGCCATCACTGACCATTGGTCTGAACACGCCGAAATTCATACCTCAATCGTAAAATCATCCCCTATTATGCGGCGATTACCCCCATTAATGCAGCCAATCAGGGGCACAAAAATCTAAAATATGTGCCTCCAGGCTCACTTTATTTATAATAAAGAGTTATGCTTCCTACCATTAGATAGATATCAAAAAATGGATAGTTGATGAGCAGTGAAACCCTAAGCCAGGTGCCGGAGTCATTGATTCTAACACTCCCCAACAGCAGTTGGGATCAGAGTGAAACAGAAAATGCCCGCGCTATTGAGGCTCTAGAACAAGGTAAAGTGCT
Organism: Yersinia sp. 2541 StPb PI; assembly: GCF_052217145.1. NCBI lineage: Bacteria > Pseudomonadati > Pseudomonadota > Gammaproteobacteria > Enterobacterales > Yersiniaceae > Yersinia > Yersinia sp. 2541 StPb PI. Next base: position 2,830,011 of record NZ_JAZGQB010000001.1, read on the forward strand.
ATTTTTACCTCATCTGGCCTTTGCACTAAGTGAACAGGAGAAACAACTGCTCAACCCTGCATTGGTTGATGTTAAGCGTAAAAATATCAGCTTCAAGCCAGTGGAAGGCACGTTAACGGGTGTTATTGATGAAAGCAAAATTACCTTAACCCGTCAGTTACTTGAACGCTATTACCAACGTTGCTTAAATTTAATTAATCAACTATTGCCAGAGTATAAATCTGCCCTGCACAGCCCAACCAATAGTTTACGTTTACACCCGGTTGCGGCCTGGCGTGATAACACATCATGGCGTAAAGACGATAGCCGCCTACATGTTGATGCATTCCCTTCACGCCCCAATTATGGCGAACGTATCATCCGTATCTTCACCAATATCAACCCTCAGGGTGAACCCCGGTCATGGCGTGTTGGCGAAAATTTCACCCAGTTGGCCAGCCGTTATTTACCGCAACTGGATGACTACTCCCCTATCAGTAGTTGGCTACAAAATAAAGTGGGTATCACTAAACGCCGTCGCAGCCATTACGACCATTTGATGCTTCAGTTACACGACAAAATGAAGTCCGATTTGGATTATCAGAAGAATGGCTCACAACAAGCGATTGATTTCCCATCGGGCAGCAGTTGGATCTGTTTTTCTGATCAAACCCCCCATGCCGCAATGGGTGGGCAATATATGTTAGAACAAACTTTCCTATTGCCGGTTACCGGCATGAAACACCCTGAGCAATCCCCGTTAAAGATACTGGAATCATTGACACAGAAAGCACTAATATAATCCATACAGAGATTCCACTAATCCGCCAACTCGGCGGATTAGTGATTAAAAATATCATTGCCAAACCGCACCGGTTATATCGCGAGTAAATTAGCAAAAAAAATCATTGTTAAGCTTGATCCTCGATAAAAAATAAATATAATTTCTCACGTTATGTAAGCCAACTCCGCAATGGTTTTACTTGAGGTAAATAGATTAGCCTCATCGAGCACAATCCATATAGGGTATATTATTGCTCTGTTTGTGATTTTAGATAGCAGTTTTATTATATAGCTTATAATCATGGAATCTGATCAGATAGCGATTGGAGGTTAATATGGTTAAGGTCTATGACAGAAACAGAAACCAAATTATCCCGGGAAAACGTGTAATGGTCGCACAAACCGGTGAGATTGACGTGGCAAAAGCTATCCATGCCGACGGGCTGGCCCCAGTACAGGCCGAACGGGAAAGAGTGGTTGAATTGCAGCAAACAGGTGAACGTTATGTGCCTTTCGATTTAGTCAGACTAGGCTAATAGTCGTGAGTGCATATAATGAATAGATTTAGACATGCGACTTTCTTGGCAAAAATTGAAAAGCTAATTTATTAGCAGTGGCACTAATATGCTGGGGCACCTATATTAAAAGGTCGCCCCATCATTTTTATATAACCTTGCTATTTATATAATTATGGCATTTAACAACACAACTATGATAGCCATCAACTATAACAATAGAGAGTGGAATCCTAGCCAACACTTATTATCATCAACTCCCAATAATATATCCGGCGGGTGTTAATGGCCGCCCGTCGGATCAGCGTTATTTAAATATGACAAGCCGGTTCAATCGCCTGAGCCACTTTCTTTTGGAAGGTCTCAAGCTGACAAAGTTTGTCCTCTCCGCTGTTTTCACAACCTTCAATCGCAACAGGAACCCTACCTGCCGGATTGTTTTTCAAATCTAGTTTCTCAGCATTTCGTAATTGCTCCATGGTTTGATAGAACATTTTCACCGCGACATAGCGTTGATGATTATCTGGGTTCTGCCATAGCTCAAAGACTAACCCTCCACCGGGCGGTGTATTATCGGGTTGCTGTGGTAGTTGCCAATTGGCACCCAACATTCCGCCAATATTGGCAATATTCGTATCATGCCCACCAAGGAAAAGAACTTTGGTTTGTGGTGATAACGGCAGTGTTTGTCCCTGAGCATCGCGCTGAAGGACGAGTGCGGTCTCGATCTGTTGCAATAATGGAGTGCCCTTATGACGAGCGATATAAGGTGTTTTGGCCATTAAATCAAATTGCGCATTATGCAACGATAATAACGAGATCCAATTTTCTTCTCCCGTTAACCGATGCCAGGCAACATCGGGCATCGCTTGTGAATTCTGTAGCAGGAAGATCTCACCCAAGGTTGATGATAGCGCCAATGGTCCACTGAGCGAGACTTTTGTCCCGGTATTATTCACCGTGATTTCATTCGCTGCAAATTGGGCAAAATCACAGGTTTTTCCTTGCTGTTGTAGTGATTTACAGTAAGGCGATGCTGCAAAGTTCAATACCTCGCCCATCTGGGCAAAGGGTTTAGCATAGCGCTGGCTCAGTTCACTTAATGGCGCACCCAGTCGCTCCTCAACAGCCTGATGGGTCTGTGTCGAATCTAACTTACACACCCCCGCATCGACCGGGTGAAATAGCGGATCCACTTTTTTCAAATCAGCCTGATAATGTACTTTCAGGCCGCACCCCGGTGCTATTCCATCAAGAAATGCCTGCCCGGTTAAACGCGTTCGTTGATCAATATCGGCCTGCGCATAGATAGCCGTATCAGTTGGGCACCCTGGCGCGAGTAACCCTTTGCTACGGAAGTAATCGCCATAGAATCCGCCCATCAATGTTACTAATTGTGCACCTCGGGGGGTTAAGTATCCTGCGGCGACCGGCCATTGCGGCCACTTGTCGGGGGTTACATCATTCATTAACTGTGTTTGTTTGGTCGGCGAGCGGACACCATGGCGGCTCAAAATAACCACGCGCTCCAATGTGTAACCGGTAGGCGGGATAGCAACCGGTGCGGCACTAATCGCGCTGCTACTTAGCATCAAGACCAGTGCGGATAATCGCAGACTATCTACTGTTACTGTCATAATTTTATATCCTTATTAAAACTACGAATACTTTTGCCTCAACGAGTATGGTCGACGATCGACGCCCCCACAATGTGCGAAAGCAATAAGCAGTAGGAGTGCTAATAAGTGCTATAGCGCAAAAAATTATGTCAATTGGCGCTAAACTTGATTCGCTTCTCAGTGTTAGAACGATAATTAGCCGATTATGTCATTAACAATATTTATATTGAAAGGAGGGAGGGTACAAATCCGCTTTATCATTCCGGCTATTGTCCGAAAAGCATTAAGCGCATAAAAGCATTTGGCACATTAGGATTGGAGAATATAGCCCGTAATCCGGCAGCTATACATACACATCATAAGGAGTCTGACATGCGGAAAACAGGCGATATCGACAGAGTCATGTCGGCCAGACAACTTCCAAACAAAGCCGTAGCACTGATTCTTGCAGGAGGCCGTGGCTCACGCCTTAAAGATCTTACGTCCGTTCGCGCGAAACCCGCAGTTCACTTTGGCGGAAAATACCGCATTATCGACTTCGCACTCTCTAACTGCCTCAATTCAGGTATTCGCCGAATCGGCGTGATAACGCAGTATCAGTCTCATACCTTGGTGCAACATATTCAGCATGGTTGGTCGTTTCTCAGTGAAGAGATGAACGAGTTTGTTGATTTGTTACCTGCACAACAGCGCCAAGGACAAGAGCACTGGTATACCGGCACCGCTGATGCCGTCTTCCAGAACCTGGATATTATCCGCCGTTATCGTTCTGAATATGTCGTGATCCTCGCCGGGGACCATATATATAAAATGGACTACTCCCGCATGCTGTTGGATCACGTGGAAAGCGGCGCTGCCTGCACCGTAGCCTGTATTGAAGTACCCAAAGAGGAAGCGAGTGCCTTCGGTGTAATGGAAGTGTCTGAAGATCTACAAGTAAAAATGTTTTGGGAAAAACCGGAGGATCCGCCAACGTTACCCGGCAAACCTGAGCGCAGCCTGGCCAGTATGGGAATTTATGTCTTTAATGCTGAGTTCCTGTTCAATTTACTGGAAAGCGATCACGCAGATAAAGGCAGTAGCCATGATTTTGGCAAAGATATTTTGCCGAAGATTACTGAACAAGGTCATGTCTGGGCGCATCCATTCTCACTGTCTTGTGTCTCAACGTCACCCGATGCCCCTGATTATTGGCGTGATGTAGGAACATTGGATGCCTACTGGCAGGCTAACCTCGATCAAGCAGCTATCACACCCGAGCTGGATATGTATGACCCTCATTGGCCAATACGTACCTATGCCGAGCCCTTACCACCGGCGAAATTTGTTCAGGATCGTTCTGGCAGTCACGGGATGACCATGAACACCTTAGTTTCCGGCGGTTGCTTTATCTCCGGTTCAGTGGTGGTCAACTCAGTGCTATTTTCCCGAGTGCGGGTCAACTCCTTCTGCAATATTGATTCTTGCGTATTGCTACCCGACGTCAATGTGGGCCGCTCTTGTCGTCTACACCGTTGTGTAATCGATCGTGCCAGTACTATCCCCGAGGGGATGGTGATTGGCGAAAATGCAGATGAAGATGCCCGTCGTTTCTATCGTTCAGAGAGTGGCATTGTATTAGTCACCCGCGAGATGCTGGCAAAGCTGTAAGGACAGAGGTGGCCTGACATGGACAAGTGAGGAATAATTTATATAATCAGACCAAACAAATCAAAAGGTCTGATTATGTCATTTACTGAATGGGTCATATTGGGTGTGGTTATTGGTTGTGCCGTTGGCGCGTTACTGAGGATTTTTGGTAAGAAGAAAGACCGCTAACCTTTTCAGTTGTCAGAATATACCCTAAATAATTCAAGTTGCAGGAAGGCGACAAGCGAGATACAAATCGGTCGGGAGCAGATTTGTACGCTGCTTGCAGCGGCCTCGCAGAGGCGAGGCCCAAGGATGGACCGAGTAACGAGCGCAGCCAGCACACATGCAGCTTGAAGTATGACGGGTATTGATAGAATAAGACGGCGCATCAATGTGCCGTCTTTTTTTGTGATAACAATCTCATTATCGATCAGAAGGTGTAACGTAACCCTAAGCGGAAACGATATTGCTCGCTGTTGTATTCATTCCAACGATCCAACCATTGCAATTCAAAATAGGGCATCCAGTGAGTGTCAATTTTATAACTGAATTTATTGGTTATTTCCCAGTGAGAACTTTTGCCATTTTTACCGTGAAAATCATTGACGCGCACAAAGTAATGAGGTTCAAAAGTATATGACAACGCATCAGTCAGTTTGAAATTCCAATAAGTAGCAAACTCATGGCTGTCATTGTGAGCATAATGACCATTGAGATCTTTTGATTCATAGTTATTGTGATTATAACGATAGCGCGCAGTCAAATTAAATACCGGTAAGAATTTGTAGTTAAAATCCATATAGACGGAACCACCCGAACCTGAGCTATTGGAGTTCACTAAGCCGCCAGGGGAAATAGTGAATTTATCTGTCGGGCGAAATAATGGATACCAACCCTCCAGTTCGTTATAGCTATGTTTGAATTGATCCATTTTCCCTGTGTTATAAGCATTCGTTAACATCAGGCCGGAACCATTATCAAAGTTATACCCACCGCGCAGGATAACTTCATGCAGCTCAGAGGCCGTATTATATGCTTCACGGGTTTCAACATAAGCTCGACCGGCAAAGGCACTGGCAGAGCAAACCAACGAGGTAATCAAGATAATTGAATTATATTTATTCATGACAAATCCCTATTGATAACAATAAATGAAGGTTTATTATTTTTCTTACATCATGGAAAATGACAAATAGTTATCATGGCTATTCCTCTGCCATAAATAACCGGTAGAGGAATAACACAATCAAAATAACAACATGCCAGTTTTTAACGTCACATCACTCTATATTTAATAGCATTTCTTATTACCACTAAAAATAGAAATCACCCCGACGTAGCCATTTTACGTAAATTCAATTCAGCAATAATTTTAACAAAGCGCTGCTCATTGAGCTTATAAAATAGCCCCATGGTTATGGCTGCAATCATTGCCAGAGTGCAAGGGTAAATAAAAATCAATTGGCGCAACCCCTCCAATACTGATGTCGATTGGGCAACATTGGGAATATAACCAATCTGAGTGAGCATGATACCGGGCAGAAATCCAGCCAGTGCGGCAGAAATTTTTCGTGAGAAGGTATAGCCGGTATACACCGACCCTTCTGCGCGAATCCCTGTTTTCCATTCACCATAATCCACCGTATCGGAGACTAATGCCCAGTTCAGGCTGTTGACAAATGCAGTACCGAAAAAGGCCATACAGGAGAATGCAACAAAGCTGACCGAACTGGTGCCCCAGATATAATTCAGTACATCCCCCATGCCCCATAACATTAAGCCACTAAGGTAGACGGTTTTCTTGCCGAAATACTTCACCGCCGTGGGGACCAGCAATACACCAATCAAAATACAGCCCATACTGAAAAAGCCCATATAGGACAGTAAATGAATATCCTGCAATACGTACTGAGTGTAATAAACCTGAATCGCCAGTTTGATATTGAATGCTGCCAACGTGCACAAATTGGCAATACATAACACTAATAGCGGCGGGTTCTTAAAGATGGCGCAAAATGATTTAAAAATACCCGGTTTATGGTGTACCGATACCGGTTCCACATAGCGTTCTTTGACACCGGAATAACACCACCACATGCAGACCAGGCCGAACGTGACAAATATTAGCGCTGCAACCAGATAGCCTATCTCAGGTGAGGACGTAAACAGCAGTTGAATTGGCATAAAAGCTACCGTGCACAGTAATAGCCCTACCGTCGCCCCACCCTGTCGCCAGGCTGCCAGGTGCGCGCGCTCATTTGGGTTTTTGGTCATTGCCGGGACCATCGCACCATAAGAGCAATTCATCAAACTGTAGAATAAACCGAATAACATAAACAGCACTGTTGCCAATACCGTTTTGATATTTAGACTAAAACCGGTATTGAGAAAGTTCGCGACAGCCAGCAATGCCACAGGTAATGAGGCATACAGAATAAATGGCCGGAACTTCCCTTTCACACCAATGTGACGGCGAGAATCTAATAGTACGCCGGTAAACATATCGGTAAAGGCGGTAAAGAACTTGGCAATCAAAAAAATCACGCCACCGTAAATAGCCGGGAGCCCCAGAATATCGGTATAAAACTTCAGTAAATAAAGTGTCCCGATGCACAGCATCAGGTTAGAACCAAAATCGCCCATTCCATAAGCTATTTTTTCCCGCAGCGGTAATCGAAGTGTTACGGGATCCTGGTAAGTTGAATTCGGCATCTGACAGGTCCTTTTTATTTTTTAACCCGCTTACCTCCGGTTAAATCTCACTCGCACCGGATCCTGCCATAAGCGGGTTGTAGGGTTTTGGTGGTGTTAATTCATCTGATTAAACAGATCAAGGCTAGATTGCCGGACTGACATCGCGTTTGCGCTCTTCCAGCTCGGTGACAATCTTGATGTAATTTTTCTCGGTCAGATGGTAGAACAACCCCATAGTCAGTGCGGTAAGTATCGCCAACCCGCATGGGTACAAGAAGATAAGCTGCGTTAGCCCCTCCAGCGTTCTTTCTCCCTGTGCCACGTTAGGCACATAGCCGATATACGCCAGCATGACACCGGGGAAGAAGCCTGCTAACCCTTGGGAAATCTTACGGAAGAAGGTGAAACCGGTGTATACCGTCCCCTCTGAGCGCACGCCGGTTTTCCACTCACCATATTCCACCGTGTCAGAAACCAGCGCCCAGTTCAGGCTGTTCACAAAAGCCGTGCCGAAGAAAGCCAGGCAAGAGAACAGAACAAATAAAGTCGAGGTGCTGCCCCACATGTAGTTCATGGCATCCCCCAAGATCCACAAGCTCAGCCCACCCAAATAGACGTTTTTCTTACCAAAGCGTTTCACCACCGTCGGTACCAGCAGCACCCCCAGTAAGATGCACCCCATACTGAAGAACCCCATATATGACAGTAACGTGACATCGTTGAGTACGTATTGGGTGTAATAGATCTGAATCGCTAGTTTTATATTGAAACCAGCCAAGGTGCACAGATTAGCAATACATAGGACAAACAACGGCTTATTGCCAGTAATGGCTTTGAATGATTGCAACAGACCAGGTTTGGCTGCTTCCGGCTTTGGCAGTTCGACATAACGTTCTTTAACGCCGGAATAACACCACCACATGCACAGCATGCCGACAAAAGCGAAGATGGATGCAGCCACCAGATAACCGGTCTGCGCCTGCCCTTCAAATAGCGACAAGATGGGCACAAAACCGACGGTACACAATAGTAGTCCGACGGTTGCCCCCCCCTGACGCCATGCGGCAAGCTGAGCTCGCTCTTGTGGGTTTTTGGTCATGGCGGGAACCATTGCACCGTATGAGCAGTTCATCATGCTAAAGAACAGGCCAAAGCTCATAAAGATCAACGTGGCCGTGATGGTTTTACCGGTAATACTAAATGAGGTACCAATAAAGTTAGCCACCACCAGCAAGGCCACCGGCATCGATGCATAGAGGATAAAGGGGCGGAACTTACCCTTTGGCCCGATATTGCGGCGGTTATCCAGCATGACACCGGTACCAATATCGGTGAATGCAGTAAAGAAACGCGAGATTAGAAAGATTAATCCTCCCCAAGCGGCGGGGATTTCCAACACATCCGTATAAAACTTAAGCAAGTACAATGTACCCACACACAACAGTAGGTTTGAACCCACATCGCCAATCCCGTAGGAGAATTTCTCGCGCAGCGGCAGTGTCAATTTTACTGGATCTTGATGTATTTCACTCATGTCACTCTCCTGAGAGGCCCGCCACCCGCGGGCCTCTGCCTGTGTTATAACGCCCGTAATGATGCAAACAATTCAGCCCATTCACTGCCCGCCCGGTAGAACACCGGCGGTTGTCCCATTGGTGCCGCGACAGTTACATCAGCCCCGCCACAGTGTGATTCACCGGTCCACAGATTGATCCAGTTGTCTGATGGCAAATAGAGTGACCAATCGGTGCGCCCCTCTTCATATACCGGTGCAACTAACAGATCACGGCCAAACAGATACTGGTATTTCAGGCCATAGGTGTGAGCATCATTCTCGTAATGCAGGAACAGTGGGCGCATTACCGGCAAGCCAGATTGTGAGTTAAGCGCCACGGCTTGTTTGATATACGGCTTCAGCGTGGTAAAGACTTGGGTCATCCGGGCAAACTGGCGGATAGTTTCGACATCGCTATCAAACTGCCAGTTATCATCCGGGCGGTTACCTTCATGAGTACGCATCAGTGGGGTAAAGGCGCAGAATTCACACCAGCGCATCAACAACTCTTTACTGCGTTTCATCTCAAATAACGTGGTGTAACCACCAATATCGCTGTGATGCAAACCATGACCGGTCATTGCCAGTGATAACGCCGCAGGTATAACAGATGCCAACCCATCATCCAGACTCCAATCCACGTTCTGGTCACCAGCCCACATCATCACCGAGTATTTTTGGCTACCGGTATAACCGGCCCGCATAAAGAACAATATTTCGCCTAATTTGCCGGTTTCGGCCAGGGCGTCGTAGTTACATTTGGCCCACAGCGCGGGCCAGGCGTTATGCATGATTTCAGCATCGACACCATTGTCCATCACGGTGTCGGTCGGCAAGTATTCGCCAAAGTCGGCCATCCAGCCATCAAGGCCAAACGCGATCAGATTCTTTTTAATCACTTCCTTATACCAGTCGTAGGCCGCCGGTTTGGTCAGATCAACCACCCCGGCATAGAACTCACCAAACTCCACCTGGTAGTCATTGCCGCTGTAGTCTTTGGTCAGATAGCCCTTCTCTGCCGCTTCGGCATACAGCTCTTTTTCAATCGCCACATAGGGATTGATATAGCCGAGGAAGCGCACACCTTCTTTCTTCCATTGCACAATCCGTTTATCCAGCTCAGGATAGAGGTCGCTGTCCCAGCGCCAGTTCCACATCAGGCGTTTACCAAAAGATGTTATGCGACGGCCCTCCCAGTCCTGCGCCCAAATACCGCTGACTTTCACCCCATGCTCACGCATCACCTCCAGCTTTTGCTGGCACACCTCGGTCCCGCCCTGAATCCCCAGGATCACGCCGTCATATACCCAATCCGGTAACTCAGGCTGGCGGCCCAATAATGCGGTCAATTGCTCCAACAGACCGATATAGCTGTCAGCACACTCAAACCGTAGCACCGCTACGTCTTGCCAAATCGCCAGTTCGTGATAGTCAGGGGCTGAAAAATCGAAATTCATATAGCAACTGTTATCAACGTGACAGTAGTATTTTTGGCTGCTAACAAAAGTGGGCTGCGGGAAGAAGGTCCAGTAATAGTCACCGCCCGCGTTCTCTTTACAGTCGGCCTGCCAGGTAACATAACTTTGCTTATTGCGCCCCACCCCCTGCTCGCTGGTCCACAGTGGGAATGGCTTGCCACGGAGATCGAAATAGGAGAACTGTTCACCACAGCCGTAGATATGGTCCTCCGATTGCGCGGCGAGCCGTAGCCACATTCGGTTATTCTCTTTATCACCATTGCGCAGGGACATCTCCAACCGCCCGGCCGCGTCGTAGGTAATATGTAATGTGGCTTGGGCTACCTCTCCCCGGCTAAATTGAATCTCCCACCCCTGCTGTTGTGGGGTGATAACCGCATCGGTCAATGCCAGTTTTTCACTCAAGCAATCTTTGATACTGAAATTGCCACGGAACATATCGATGTCCGCTTTACCCCGGCCAATCCACAGGCACGGTGTTTGTGCGCTGTGTTGCAGTAACAAACGTTGTTGGAATGAAAGAGTGAAACCGCCATTGTGCTCAACCAATACCACTCCCGACAGGTTGCCCGCTTGATAAGTCATAATAAAAATCCCCAAAAAGTATAAATACTGTTGATTTAGTTAGGGTTCTTAACTTTCATCAGAACCCCTATTATCAGAATGGTTGCCCTATCAGGTCAGCTCAATCACCTCAAGGTTGAGTAAACGAGCCACCTTGCGCAGCAGCGGGCGATGCTCGCCATAGACCAGCGAGGTATGATGTTCCATTCCGGCATCCAGTAGCCGTTGACGATAGCTATCAGCATCGATATCCAGTTTTGCCGTCCCGGCAGTGCCAGAGAATGCCAGCGGAGCTTTGATCATCTCGCCGCCTGCCAGCATCAGACGCAACTTGCCTTCACCCTGCGTAATACGGCATAGGGTGATGCGGCCTGGTTTAAGGGCAAACTCGGATAGCAGGGGTAACTTGCGGTTGGAGTGGATGGTGGCTTGCACCGGCCCGTCGCGATCAGCCATTTCAATCGGTGCCTGACCACAATGCCAGAACACCACACTGTTGCTCACCGGGTCGATATCGACCAAGTCGGTATTGAACGCGGCACTACCAGAGGCCCACTGCGCCATTAATGACGAGAGCACACCGAACATGTCAGCCTCGCAGCCACATGGAACGAGGTCTTCATTCATCAGCGCCAATGCGCCACAGGCAGCGCACCCATAATCGGTAAAGAAGTCTGGCCAGCAGCGCACCGCAATACCGGAGTAACCCTGCTGTTGCGCTTTCTCACGCAACGCTGAGTAGACTTTCAGCGTTTTACAGGTCGCACTTTGGTCCATTTCCGCCAAATTCGGGAAATCTTTAGCGCGGCGCTGATAGGGTGCATCGGCGGCACTGTCCGGTAGCGCTTTTACTTCATCGATAAATTCCAACACGGGTTGGCGATCAACGCTGACACCAAAGTGTTGTGTCAGTTGTTGTTGGTTGTAGTTACAAGCATCGAACCCCAGTGGATGTTCGCCTATTACCATCACTTTGGCGCACTTAAAGCGATTGACGATCGCGGCAGCCTGCGCCAATTGTTGTAGCTCGCTGACCACATGGGCATCATCCGGCAGTCCATGAACAGTCTGGACCTTGATATTTTCGCGGCTCAATGCATGGCAGGCCAAATTAACCCCGCAGAAGGAGTTGAGCCGTAAACGACCACCGGTACGAGCCTCCGGGAAGGACCACATAGCTGTTGGGACCGGGAAGTCACGCACCACTTCACAGGTCAGCGAAGCATCGGTAAACGTCACCTGTAAAATTAGCAGTAAATCAAGATTGGCCTGCTTCAGCGCGGGCAACGCTTGTAACGCAGACTCGGCATCAAACTGTAATGCCGGTTCCCCAATCAACTCGATATCCATTGCTCTCAGGGTATTCCACGCCTGCGCCAGCATTTCCTGCGCATACGGCACATCAAAAGTACTACGGCCCAAGGCCAACACGCCCACTTTTGCTTTTTTATTCATCATATTGCTTCCAGTGAATTTAATGACTTATCGGTTGGCGCAGCTCAAGCGACAACACTGAAACGGTGTTCGGTGTAGCTAGAATAATTTTGATTTGGTCGCAGAATGACATCGGGGAAGTGCCCCTGATGAATGCTGTCAGGGAAGGCCTGTGTCTCCAGACATATTCCTGAAAATGCCTGATAGCGATGCCCCGCTTTGCCATTCCATACCTTGTTAGAAAGCTTGAATGCGTTATAAAACTGAATACCTGGCAGGGTGGTATGAACCGCCATCACCCGACCTGAATGTGGGCAAATCAGCGTGGCCGCCGGTTGCAGAGTGGTGCTATTTTTCTGCGATAAATCGTTTTTTTTCAGCACATAGTTGATGTCAAAATCCTGCGCTGGCCGCTGTTGCATCGCATCACCCAAGCGGCGGGCATTACGAAAGTCAAATGCAGTGCCTGCAACACGGACAATCTCGCCGGTCGGTAGCATGCTGCTTTCATCCACTGGCGTGATAAAGTCAGCGTCAATTTTCAGTTGCTGGTCGTGAATTAAATGAGTGTGACCGCGCAGATTGTAATGGCTGTGATTCACCAGATTGACGATGGTTGCCTTATCGGTTTGCGCCTCGAAACTGAAGGTCATGACATTGTCATCCGTCAGGCCGATACGGTGGCGCACCTGTAAATTCCCCGGATATCCCTCTTCACCATCGGGCGACGTGCGGCTAAAAATAATACCATCGCCCTCTTCCTGCGCCTGCCAGACATACTTATCAAAGCCACGCTGGCCTCCGTGCAAATGCTGCCCGGTCGGCAGTTCATTGGTTGCCAGCAGATACTCTTGCCCGTCAATGTTAAAGCGCCCACCCGCAATGCGATTGGCACAGCGACCGGCAATGGCACCAAAGAACGGATGACCGGCCTGATAGGAGGTCAAATCATCAAACCCCATCACCACATCCTCCAGTTGCCCGTGGCGGTCTGGCGCCCAAAGTTGGGTGATGATACAACCGTAGTCGGTCACGCAGAGCCGCATACCATTGCGGTTAGTTAGTGTAAACAGCGAAACTTCCTGCCCCTGATGCTCGCCAAATTGCTGGCGTTGAATTGTCGTCATACACTCAACCTCGTATTTCGTACGGCTTTGGTCGCCTGCCCGTTCAAGTGCAAAACACCATGCCGTACGATAGATAGAAAGGATTAGCCAGCAAAAGCAGCGGCTTTCCCCTGGCTGCCAAACAAGCGGATTTTTTCAATCACTTTTTGTTTCATCACATCACGCCCGTGGCCCAGCGAAACCGCCAAGACATACTCCTCTGGTGATTGATTCAATACTTCGCTAACCCCTTGGGTAAAGGCCTGACGCAGTTCGGTATCGACATTGACCTTGGCAACCCCCAAGGTAATCGCGCGGCGAATTTGCTCATCCGGCACCCCAGAGCCGCCATGCAATACGATAGGTTTCTTGACGATTTCGCGGATTTCTTGCAGGCGCTTAAATGCCAGTTTCGGCTCTTGCTTATACATCCCGTGAGCGGTACCAATCGATACCGCCAGATAATCAACGGTGGTCAGTTCGGCGAACTGTAGCGCTTCATCGCAACCGGTGATCAGGGCATCTTTTTCGTCAACTGAGATATCATCTTCAGTACCACCGATTTTACCAATTTCACCCTCAACGCCGATATTCAAGGCATGAGCGACATCTGCCACCGCGCGGGTAATACGCACATTTTCATCGAATGGCAGGTGAGAGCCATCGAACATCACCGACTGGAAACCGGCCTGAACTGCCGCCATGGTCTGCTCAAAACTACGGCTGTGATCCAGATGGATACAGACCGGTACCGTAATGTCATGCATAAAGGCATCAACCATTTCTTTCATGGGTTTTAACCCCATGACGCTAATCACTTTCTGCCCAATTTGCAGCATGATGGGCGCCTGCTCCTCTTCGGCAGCCAGCAAGATCGCGCGGATTGTTTCAGCATTGTGGGCACTAAAAGCGCCGATGGCATAGCCATGCTGCCATGCGTGTTGAATTAAGGTATTACCGGATACATAAGACATTTTCTCTCCCTCTGCGTGCTGATAACAGCCGCTTTAAAAACCATCAATTAATCGGAAATCATTCGGTTGTTGGCAGACCAGACTGACTGCGAACCTGTTGTAAAATGGCACTCCAATCCTGGCGCCCGCGCCCGCAGGCTCTGGCCTGACTGTAAACCTCGCGGGAAGCAGCCCCCATCGGCATGGTGACGTGCAATTGGTTAGCCACATCAAGAGCGATACCTAAATCTTTATGTGCTAAATCAATCATGAACGCTGGCGTTAAATCTCCCTTCAGCACCTTATTTGGCCACGTGGTAGTGAAATGCCCTTTACCCGCCGGAGTGCCACTCATCACTTGCAGTGCGACATCGAAAGACAGTCCCAGTGCTTCGCATAGTACGGCGGCCTCCGCCGACAACGCATTGAGCGCAATACTCATGTAGTTGTTGATAAGCTTCACGCGGATCCCCATCCCCGGCCCGCCCGCATTGATAAGTTCAGATCCCATTGCCATCAGTAATGGCGTTGCCCGCTCAACCTGCGCTTGCGTTCCCCCCGCCAGTATCAATAAGGTGCCGACCTGTGCATGGTCAGAGGTACGCCCCACCGGCGCATCCATAAAGCCATACCCTTTGGCCTGCATCTGTTGCGCCAAACGGTCAGTCTGTAACGGATGGATAGTGGACATATCAATCACCAGTGCTTCTGGTGACAAGCGGCTACAAACGCCGTCGTTGCCGAACAGCACGTCATGCACCAGTTCTCCGTTAGGGAGCATGGTGATAACAAACTCTGCTCCTTCGGCGGCCTGCCCTGCGTTACCACATGGCGTGGCACCCCGCGCAGCCAACGCCGCTACCGCGCCGGGGTTGGTATCGAAAACATGTAATTGATGCCCGTGTTTAATGAGGTTACGCGCCATGGGCGATCCCATTTGCCCTAACCCGATGAATGCTACCTGTGCCATTATTCTCTCCTGTCACCTGATGTCATTTTTAGTCACTTGATTGGAATATTTTGTCTGTTTTTGATCGTATTTGTAATTTATGGTCAAAAAATTGACATCCGTCACTCTTTTAACATTTGAACGAATTAAAATGGTCACATCGTGATCAACAGCCCTTTTTTGGCTAACCAAGGAACTGAAACCATGACCCGGATTGCATGTGTAGGAATTGCGGTGCAGGACCGCCTCTATTACCTGGCAAAACTGCCCGATAGCGGCGGTAAATATGTGGCGGATGATTATCGTGAGATTGGTGGAGGCCCGGCGGCAACAGCAGCGGTAGCGGCGGCTCGACTGGGCGCGCAAGTCGATTTTATTGGCCGGGTAGGTGATGATGCCACGGGCAATACTCTGCTCGATGAGCTGGAACACTATGGGGTAAATACCGCCCTTAGCCGCCGCTACGCCAATGCCCGTTCATCGCAGTCGGCGATCTTAGTCGACCGTCATGGGGAGCGCATCATCATTAACCATCCCAGTCCTGACCTGCCAGAAGATGCCCAATGGCTGACGGGGATAGATTTCAGCCACTATGATGTCGTGTTGGCGGATGTCCGTTGGCATCAGGGGGCGCTAACCGCATTTACACTGGCCCGCCAAACCGGTATCACCACCCTACTTGATGCCGATGTCACGCCGCAAGATATCCGCCCGTTGGTCGCTCTTGCGGACCACTCGGTCTTCTCCGAGCCGGGTTTACAGCGAATGACGGGCAAAAATGACACTGACGCTGCGCTCTTATTAGCCGCCAGTGACACAAACGGACAGGTGTATGTCACCCGAGGTAAAAAAGGTTGTTATTGGCTGGAGAACGGCGAACAGCAACATCAAGCGGGATTTGAGGTAGCCGTGGTCGATACTACCGGTGCGGGGGATGTTTTTCATGGTGCATTAGCGGTAACGCTGGGCCGACAACACACAATTACTGCGGCAGTGCGCTATGCTAATGCCGTGGCGGCATTAAAATGTACCCGCCCCGGTGGGCGGGCCGGAATACCTGATTGTGATCAAACTGACTCTTTCCTGACGCATTTTGTATAAAATAAACAATAGTATGATGAATGAGAGAGAGCAAAGCATGAGTCTGACCGAACTAACCGGTAACCCGCGCCACGATCAACTGATTCAACTGATCGCCAGTCGTGGCTATATGAATATTGATGAATTGGCACAATTGCTGGATGTTTCGACTCAAACCGTGCGTCGCGATATCCGTAAGCTTAGCGAACAAGGGCTGATTACCCGTCATCACGGTGGGGCCGGGCGAGCGTCTAGCGTCGTGAATACCGCGTTTGAACAGCGAGAGCTTTCATATACTAAAGAGAAAATGGCCATTGCTGAGGCGATTGCTGATTACATTCCCGATCGTTCAACGGTGTTTATCACTATTGGTACCACTGTTGAACATATCGCCCGCGCATTGATAAATCACAGCCACCTGCGGATTATTACTAATAGCCTGAGGGTGGCACACATTTTATATAAAAATACCGATTTTGAAGTGATGGTGCCAGGCGGTACGCTACGACCAAACAATGGTGGCATTATTGGCCCCAGTGCGGTCTCTTTCGTTGAAGGTTTCCGCGCCGACTATCTGATTACCAGCATGGGGGCAATTGATAGCGACGGCAGCCTGCTGGAGTTTGATGTTAATGAGGCGACAGTGGTGAAAGCGATGATGGCACACTCCCGCCACATCTTATTGGCAGCCGATCATACCAAGTTCCACGCCTCCGCCGCCGTCGAAATTGGTAATGTTGCCAAAGCTACAGCGCTGTTTACCAATGTTTCCCCCCCGTCACAACTGGCCGCACTGTTGCAGCAACAACAGGTAGAACTGGTGGTCACACAGTTAGGTAATCAGGAACCCACTATCTAAATTTTACGCCAAAAAAAGCAGGCGACACCGCCTGCTTTTTCAGGATTTAACGCGCTAAGAACAGGTCAGTTAACGGCGGCGAAACGGACAAACTCATCAGCATCTTGTACCGAACAGGCCAACCCAACAACGGTAGAATAACGGAACATTATCACTGGTGCTAAACGCCAGTTCCTGCGCGATACGGTTTCCTTGAGTCACGGCATTTTCCTTGTGGCAAGTTGTTGCAAAATGATAAATCGCTGCTGAAATTCTGTGCGAAACGCCTGTTTATCATCGTGATAATAGAAAGGTATCACTTGTGGCCGGAGAGACCAATAGGAAAAGCAAAGCAGGAATGAATTGTATCCGTTTGATTTGTAGGATTTTTCTTATGACCACGTTGTTTGCCTGTTTGCGGGCTATCGTTAGTCTCGCCGCAGCAGTAAGGAGTAACAACGCGGGTTATTGTAGTGGCTGTTGACCTTCCACTGTCGAGCCAAAATCATCAATAATTGAGAAGAATACCGTCATATTCTTAGCCGGAATTTGATTACCGACTAGCCCACCATCGATGCTACTTTTCGGCGCGACCATATCGTCATTCCCCAACTTAACCGGGGTTCTCGCGGCACTTTTACTTTGCGCAATCTCCACAGTCTGGAATGTCACATTAAATGGCGTCGGATTGGTGACACGAAAAACCCCGCCACTGCCCTCTGGAACCCATCTGAAAGAGAGTTGGTTAAGCACCCCCTCTGAACTGGCAGGAATACCCGCCGGGCGATAGAACAGTTTGATGCGTGAACGGAAGGCAATTTGCACTTCATTGTTGGTGGTCTGCGACGAGGCGCTTTTCGGAGGCACTTCTAATACATTCAGCCAAAACATCGATTCGCGATCAGACGGCAGTTGACCGGCAGTACCGGTATAGTAAATGCGAACAGATTTATTGGTTTGGGGATCAAGGCGGAACACTGGAGTATCAACAACAAACGGTACCTTTATCTGCTCAATTGATTTATCCATTTCAGCAATATTGTTATCAACCCACAGTTGCAGTAAAGCTGGGCGATTGCCCTTATTGAGGATCTGCACGCTGCCTGATTTATCATCTCCAGTAACCACCACTCGGGTCAGACCAATAGCAATACCCGCCAGCGCTGTGGTACTGAGCAAGAAGGAGGCAAGGGTCACCGCCGCAAACACGTGATACCGATGCGTGAACCTGCGGATATACAGCATGAGCCAGTACGATAGCGTTTTCATTTATAGATCAACGTAAAAGTAAATGCGCCGTTGACGGAACCACTTTGCACGGTGCTTTCAGTTTGATAAAGCCCGGCGTTCATCGGCACGGTGTAGCTCTGCGTGCTCGCTGAATTATAGCCGCTCAAGGTGTATTCGGTATTCAACACGATAGGTGTATTTGTCTGGCTACGCAATAATACCCCCACGCCTCTGGCAGTAGATCCGCTATTCAACGCTACCACACCATTTGCCGCATTCAGCACATTAGTTGCCGCGCCAAACGTATAATTAATACCCGCCAATCCACCAGGGCAGTTATTAAAATTGAGATTAAATGATCTTAACCCTTCAATATTGCCAATCCCAGTAAATTTATTGCTGGCGACATCCGGTAAATTGACAATCACATCCGGTGTGGTGCAGGTCTGTGTCATTAACTGGATATTCAGGGAATTTGGCGCAAAATCAAATAATCGGTAGCGGGTTGATTCAAGATAACTACTGGCGCCATTGTTATAGGTGCGATAGTTATAGGCATAAGCAGGGTCAAAAGCGGCAGCCCATCCACTGGTTAATGTCGTGGCAATCTTAACAAACTTGATTTGTAGTTCTACGTTCAAGTTAAAATTAGCCCCATTGTTGTAAGGAATAGGGCCTAACAGCGGTGAGGAATAAACTATATTTGCCGCGCTAAAGCCATTCATCGGCTTCCAGTCGCTGCTGAAACCTGCGCCGGTCACGCGAAAACGCAGTGCATAGCCTAAGCCAGCTTTACCGGTATAAGAAAATACACTGTGACTATTGCCATCAATGTTGATTGTCCGGTCGATGCTGTACGGCGAGAACAGCCCTGCCCCAGCCTTAATACTGTCATTCATTGAGGTGGATAATATCTTGCACACCCAGCCCCCTGCGGGGAAGCTTATCCATGAACCAATCGGCGAACCAACCGCGGTGTTGGGCGGAACTCGCAGTGTGGTTGTCGGGCCATAAATATAGTAAGTACCGCTATAGTCACAATCCATGGCAGAGCCCAATGCATTAGCATTATGGCTGATCGCTAAACTACTCATCACCAGTAACCACAGTAAAAGTTGTTTTAGTTGACGGCAGCCGCGCGCTATCGAATCACTGGCTGCACCACAGAACCTGTCCATGTAATATTGCGCTATATTCCGATAAGAACTCATTTGCATATCACCTCTAACTGCCGGAATTCACCCTTAACCAATGTGCTGCTGGGTAATTTATAATCAAAGCCGCAACTATCACCAACGCCCTCACCCCATATCACGCGCAGATGTCCATCTTGCTGGTTCACCCGCACCATGGCTTGCCCGCCCTGAGCGATATAGCCCACACTGGCACCAGTGGCATCTTTCACCTCGGCACCAAACGGCAGTGGTGTGTTATCCGCCCGATGTCCGGTCAATAACATCGAATAGCCACTAGAGGTCTCAAACTTCACCAGTGCCACCGCACCGGCAGTAGGGGCAACCCGTTGACTGGTAGTTTTAAATTCCACATCCGACGATAAGCCTTTTGGATCCAGTTCTACATCATTTTGTCGGTAAGGGCTTAAGTAAGGCACCACCGCCCGGCCACTGCTATCGAGACGCATCCCCGAATAGTTGGCCACACGGGCTCCGGCAGCATCCGGGGCCTCAACAATCCCTACCGTATCGCCCAGATAGGAGGCAAAAACCACACCACCACCGTAGGCGACGATGCCACCAGACATATTGACACTGGCCTGCTCGTAATCATTACTTTTCGAATAACTGCCACCAATAGTCGTTTTAGGCGCCAGCCAACTGCCCGTCACGCCTACAGTGTTGTAGTTACCGTTCACGTCAGTACGGTTATTCGCCGCTGAAACACCATAGTTAAATTGATTATCGTCGCCAGCAGAACCTGAAACCCCGGTTTGAACTGAACTGCTGTCACGAGTGTTGGTGTAACTGGTACTCAACCGCGGTGAACCCCGTTTGCTGCCCAACGGAATGGAGAAAGAGACGCTCAGTTGATTATCCCAATCCCCACTGGACATATTGCGCAGCCGATTAAGAGCTAGGTTATAACTCAGTGACTTATAACTATTATTATAACCGAGTTGGAAATTCATATCGCGACGCTGCCCGCCCCAATAATCCTGCGCATTCGCATTGGCATAAAACGAACCATAACCCTCTGGCAAACCTTGAGTAATACTGATTTGCGCCTGATTGCGGCGACGATACTTAAAACTGTCATCGTAGCGAGTATTACCATCTGGCAGGCTTGAATTGAAAATAGTGTTATTAACTTCGCCATGTTGCAAATAGTCACGCATGCGCATCGCTTCTGACGGCGTATAAAAACCGTCACTGGAATAGTGGTAACTGGCGATGGTCAGGCTGGTATTCGTTTCCGGTAATGAGTTCGCATAGGTAATGCCCATACTCTGACCGTTCTGATCACTCTCACCGGGTAACCTGGTTTGTGCTTGTGTCAAACTAAATGCCACCGCGCCTACGGGGGTATTAAACGCCAGCCCGGCAGAGGCCGATAGATACCCTTCGGCTGCAACCACTCCACCGTTACCGGTGATTAAATTGGATAAGCCATGGCGCAAGGTTCCCATCAAGAGAGCCGGTTTTTCCGCCATTGAATTATCACGATACTCACCGGCCATTAAAGAATAGCGCGTGGTTCCCGGCCGCAATAGCTCGGCAATTGATGCAAATGGCACGGTAAACGACTGCTCGCTACCATCAGCTTCAGTAATAGTGACAATCAGATTGCCGCCCTGACCTGTAGGGTAGAGATCGTCGATGGTAAAAGGCCCCGGTGGCACCGTGGTTTCATAAATAGATTGGCCTTGTTGACGCACCACGACACGGGCGTTAGTACGGGCGATGCCGCGCACTACGGGTGCATAACCACGCTGAGAGTCAGCGAACATACGATCATCCGAGCTTAATTCAATGCCACGATAGCTGAGACTGTCGAATACCTGACCATCAGTATTGGAGTCACCAATCGTCATTTTGCTATATAACGATGGCACCGCACGCTCCGCGTAGGTGGCCAGATTTTGATAATCAAATCCCTGACTGTCACTTCGATTTAATGCGCTACGATAGTATAAACGCCAACTTTGCCAGTTGAATCCGCCTAGCAGCCCGAGATATTGATAAGTCTGGCTGCTGGCATCACTCTGATTACTGCGATAACCGGTGTAATCATATTTCAGCGTTGCCGCCGTCACACCGTCATCCCAATATTTGGGATTAACATAGCCACGCGCCTGACGGATTAAGGAAGCCTGTGGGATCTGAATATCCAACCGCTGGGTATTCTCATCAAAAATGGCATTCCCACCGCCCAGCAGAGTACTCAATGACGAGCAAACACTGGCAGTTTCCAGTTGTTTCAGTACATCAGGCGTGAGCTTAGTGGTATCAATTCCGAGTTCATCAAACAACTTTAAGTCAAAACACGGAAGAGCCACTTTAGATTCTGGCGACGGCAACTCAAAGCGTATCGCCTGACGCCCGATCCATTGCTCATTCAAATAGATATCAATACTACGCTCACCTGGAGCAACGGGATTGCCCTCACTATAGCGGCTGGCATCAACAGAAAAACGGAGGAAAGAATCACTGAACTCAACATGTTCAGGGTCTTCAGCACAGGCGGGTAAATTAAATAGCATGCCGCCCAAGCTAAAAATAACAAGGGAGAATGCCGACAAATATTTCGGGCGCTCGTTTTTTTGATAATACATGTAATAATTAAACATTATATCGAGGCCATTTAATAAATATGCACCCGGTGGATGCAGAGAAAGACTAATTAATTATATTTATGTTTTTATCGCGCCAACTTTTGAACACCCTGCGTCTCGCCACCCTGATCATTGATCACAGAATAAAAAACTTGTGTAGTATTATTTATTGGTCCGTCAGCACTAACCGGTAAGCTAAGCTCAGCAAAAGGTGCAATCATCTTATTATTTATTTTACTCAAGTTCGCCATCGCCGGGCTCTCTTTTGATGCCCGTAACTCCAATTTTCTAAAGGTTATATAATACGGTGATGCATTTTTTATAACCAGTTGATTGCCCTTTTTAGAAAAGGTCAGATTCGTAATAGCCTGTTCTATCGGCATCGTTAATTCTGCTGGGCGATAGAACATTTTTATTCGGGTACGAAAAGCCAATTGCAATTTATTATCTTCCCCCGTGGCACCTTTAGTGGGTTTAGGCGGAATTTCTAGCAAATTAAACCAAAAAAGCGTTTCACGATCGGTTGCTAAGCCGCTGCCAGTACGGAACAGGCGAATAGTCTGATCCCGTTTAGGATCCAGACGCACTACTGGTGGCGTAACACTAAAAGGCACCTTGATGGTATCAGGACGCGCATTCGCATCACCGTTATCAATCCAGGCTTGAAGAAGAACCGGCATATTACCGGTATTGGAAACCTTAACCACACCTTCACGCTGCTTCTCGTCATAAATAACACGCGTACCCGTGATCATTACTTCAGCACGGGTAACCGTTGCTGCAACCAGTAATGTGACAAAAGCAAAGGCTATAAAGTATGTTTTGCGCATAAGAGTTTCCAATTATAGAGCGAATGAAACAGGGAGCATTAAGCTCCCATTTGGCAACAGATAACATTAGCTATAACAATAACTTGCCACCAGCTACGCTATATCACACGCTTTGATTAATCGTAAACAATAGTATAGTCGACTTGTGTTACAACGGTACCAGCACCAACAGTGCCACTATTCGCATAATATTGTGCGTAGTAGCCCAATGTTGCATCACCAGTGGAAATATCTTCCACCACGCCGCCCTGGCTAGCGCCGCCTACCATGATTGCTGTGCTGCTTTTGTCTAACAAACGAACCTGAACACCAGTTGCTGTACCGCTATTGTTGTTCAACCGGCCAGTGCTGGTCTCAACAAAAGCACCTGGTTCGAAGTAAGCATAAGCGTTATTCAGTGTCGCCCCAGTACAACCAGACAACGAGATATTGAAAGGAGTGGTACCCGCAACGGAGTTGACTGAACTCAGTGCGCTTGCAGAAATAGTCGGTAAGTTAACGGTCCCATCTTTAGTGCCGTTGTTGACAGAGACACCACAAGTCGTATCTGTAATTTGACCGTTAATGGTAATAGTTCCATCAGCAGCAAATGCTGATTGTGCAATAAATACGCTTGCAATAGCAGCGATTAATGCATTGCTAGTTTTAATTTTCATGTTTATTTCCCTGTGCTTTAAAATAAGGTTTTAGGCCAATAATATTAATTAGGATTAATATCCTGAATCAGTGAAATCCGATTTCGTACGGCTATTATTTCAGCATTTTAAATATTGTCAATCCAGCCCAAAACGTGATGTTATAAATGCATTACCAAATAATAAGAATCACAGAATACAAACAAAAGAAGAGTGGAAATTCACGGTAGGACATATCTCATTACGTGTAGGAAATTACCCACAATCGATAGATAACATATAAAAATAAGTTATGCTCGATATTAAACACGTGAATAACTCATAAATAAAAAAACAATATAAAACAGGCTTGTGGGACTTTTCTTACGCTGATAGATGAGGACATCTTAAAAAAATACCATTATTGGATATAACACATCAAAAAATGCCAAACATAAATTTAGCCAAAAATGATCTTTACAAATTATTTATAATATTTAAGTGAAAAATATCTATTTATCGAAGAATTAAATTAATATCAACAAATCTCATGACAAAAAGAAACAAAAATAGCCACTTTTATTATCTTATAAACAGAAATAATTATCACTTACTGTTATCTTTTTTGACTCTGCCAATCATTGTAAGCCAGTACGTAATGCCATCTTATGGAGCGATAGCATCACCTCATCTCCACCTGTGTGCCTAATTTACGCGCTAACCCTTTGGCACCTTCTCGCATAACGCTATCATGATTCCAGCGAAATAATGGGGCAGCGATTGGCGCCAGACAGTTCATCCAGCGCGTATTGGTTCGAATATGCCAATTGTAACGAACAATGGTGTCGCTGCCATTGTAAAATAATGACCACTGCCCAATCCCTTCAACTTCACCACTCGCCTGCCCCTCTAACAAATGTAAAGGCATAATAGTTACTACATGAATATCAAAGGTTATCCGATAAGGAAGTACACCTTTCCAGGTATAACGATGTAATGCGCCGATACCCTGTAGATCGCCTTTTTCTATCTCAATGATTTGCTCCAGGCTTTTCCACCAATACGGCCACATATCCGGGTGGCATAAAATATCCCATACTGCCTGAAGCGGTGCCTTGACCTGCCAAATGGTGGAAAACCGATACTCAGCCATACCAGCGAACTCCGCATCAAGGGGTGAAAAAACGCTCAGGAAAATGCAAATTGATAATCATTGCCTCCATAATGACCGTTTCCAGTTGCCTTTCATCCACCCCATAACTGATCACTTTGACAGGCAAATGGGATCGATTATCTAGCCAGATGTCACAGCGATGCACCTTATCCACAGTGAAACCGGCCGGGCCAGTTATTGAGAGGTGCAATACCAGTTGTTGCGCGAAAACCTCCTCACCAAGAATTGCGGTCTTGCCACCTTGTTGCAGGCGCTGGATGTTGTCTAACAACCTTCCAATGTCTGATTGATCCACCCGGTGGCCATTTTTATCGCGTATTAAGGTATTGGTGGGCAAAAGGCTCAGCACAGGTAGCGTGTTTACACCGAAGGGCCATAATCGAACTTTGCCACTGTCAGGGCTATAGACCAGCGCGGCGCCATTGTGGGGTTCAGTAAAATCCATACGCACATATCCCGGCTTACGATAGCTATAACGAATCACCGTAGCCTCGCCTTGTGCTGACAGAGAATGAATTATGACCTGATAGGATTCAATCTGCTCAAAATGGTGTTGAGCGACCCGAATCGGGTCAGAGGTAAGGAGACTCGATATTGGCATGAACATCGGGCTGGCATCACCCGCCATCGCTGCATAGGCAACACTGCCCGGCAGCAGTAGTGCCGTCAGTATTACAATGAAACCGGTTAAGCCGCGAATAGCCTTCTCCTGCATTTGGGATTCATCAGTCAGAACTCTCTGATGTCATAATTAAATATAGGCCTAAATAGCAGCAAACAATCAACAACCCTGATCTATTATTTATCATCTTGCCACGCCAACTTAGTGTGATAAGGATCGCTGAATTTTTTTTCTATAAGTGCTTGAATAATGGCGGAGCAAGCGGGGTTTTCCCCTTAGAAAGGTTATCTTCTCAGTCGTTTTCGGGGCAACCTCTTCAGCCGCTCCGGTATCTCTCCATGAAACGGTTGCGATCATGCACCTTTTTACGGCATGTTTATGGCAACACCTCCCTGCTTTAGATATTCGAATTATCACTTTGTGGGCAACCTGATGATTAAGTGGCTGTGGAAAGCAAATCAACCGCAAGCGGAGATGCTTGCGCAGTGGCAGGAAGCACTGAACATCCCACTGTTGGCTCCGCTGAATGAGCAGGAGCAGCAGCGGCTGGTTTCTGTTGCCAGTAATTTGCTGCAACAAAAGCGGCTGGTGCCATTGCAGGGGTTAGAACTAACACCGCTGATGCAAGCCCGCCTTTGTCTGCTATTCGCACTGCCAGTGATGGAACTCGGCGCCAAATGGTTAGATGGCTTTCATGAAGTCCTTATTTATCCTTCACCTTTTGTGGTTGACGACGACTGGCAAGATGATCTCGGCTTGGTGCACTCTGGTCAAACGGTACAATCGGGTCAAAGTTGGGAACAAGGGCCGATTGTCTTGAACTGGCAAGATATTCAAGATTCCTTTGATTTATCAGGCTTTAATCTGGTTATTCATGAGGCCGCACACAAGCTGGATATGCGTAATGGTGGCAATTCTAACGGGGTGCCTCCTATTGCTATGCGTGATGTAGCTGCATGGGAATATGACCTGCATCAGGCGATGGACAGTATTCAAGATGAGATAGATATGGTAGGTGTCGAGGCTGCCAGTATGGATGCGTATGCCGCCAGTGATCCGGCGGAATGTTTTGCGGTATTATCAGAGTATTTCTTCAGTGCGCCTGAACTATTAGAAAGTCGTTTTCCTGTTGTTTATCAGCATTTCTGCGCATTCTATCGTCAGGACCCACTCGCCAGATTAAAACGTTGGGAAAATGGGTTAGCGGATAATCAAAATACCGATAATATGCAGCCACTAAGTTAATTACCTATACCTTCGTTGAAGCAGTAAAGAGTCGATAGTTAATAATAAATCGCGGACTGGCCTTATTTAGCCGCTATATTCACCCTCTTTGCTCAGATGCTGAGCAGTCAATCGCAATGTACTAATTTAGCGTTGACAGTATCGGGCATGCTAGATATCATGCGCCCCGTTCACACGATTCCTCTGTAGTTCAGTCGGTAGAACGGCGGACTGTTAATCCGTATGTCACTGGTTCGAGTCCAGTCAGAGGAGCCAAATTTGTGTTTTCATGCCGCTTTGCGAATACCTATGCGATTCAGATTCAATAAGTTAGCGTGAAAAGTCTTCCCGATGCATTTTCATTTCCCCCTCCGCATCGGGCAAGATTGGTGGTCTGATTTGGGGTCATTTCAGTTCGATTATGGAGTGACCACCCTATGTCTCTGAACGACACTAAAATCCGCAGTCTCAAGCCTTCTGAAAAACCTTTCAAAGTTTCCGATTCCCACGGTCTATACCTTTTAGTCAATCCAAGCGGTTCACGTCTCTGGTATCTTAAATATCGTATCAACAAAAAAGAATCTCGCCTTGGCTTAGGTGCCTATCCTGATGTATCTCTGGCGAATGCCCGACAACAGCGTGACGGTATCCCCGGTGTCCATAATCCGTATAAGCCAATGTGCGAAAACACGGTCAACAAGGCTTTGCGCCTGATGGGTTATGACACGAAAGATGAAATCTGCGGCCACGGATTCCGCGCCATGGCCTGTAGTGCCCTGATGGAATCTGGCCTGTGGTCGCAGGATGCGGTTGAACGGCAGATGAGCCATCGCCGTCAGGGCGGCCTACAATCATCTGGCAGAGCACCTTGAAGTCAGATATCAGATGATGCAGTGGTGGGCTGATTATCTTGATGTGAATCAGTCAAATTATGTTGCCCCTTACCATTTTTTTCAAAAGCAGCGAAGTAAAAAAACATCAAACAGCTCCTCCCGTGTTAGGGATTGAGTGACGATAATGTAAGGGGTAAATCCTTTGCCCCTCACCAAAAAAATGACCCGCCCTAAATAGCGTTGACACGTTCCCCCCTAATATCAGGAGAACACGATGAACCAATATGTTAAACGCACGCAACGTGATGACTCTCTATCGACCCAAAAAATATATGTACAGGCGTACCAATAGGATCGAGAGATATTCCTATCTAATGTCAAGCATTGTAGAAGTTGCACTGTTACATTGTTTAAGAGGAAATGGCAGCAAACTGCACCAGTGCTCCCATGGCGTCTGCTGCCATCGTTCAAGTAAAAAGTCGCTGAAGACGGTCAGTCGGTGCGGCACGGGTTCTCTGCGTGCTCGCACGAGGCTGATTTTGGATGCCACGCCTTCCCAGTCAGGCAAGACAGGCACCAGTTGGCCATTGTGCAATTCCTCGTGAACGTCCCAAATTTCACACAAAGAAATTCCCAAGCCAGCAAGACACCATTCATGTAAAACTTCGCCATTGTCGCTGCAGAGCATGCCGTCGATGACGATGGACTTCTCGCATCGGCCTTTTCACAGCGGCCATGTGTTTTGCAGTAATCCAGGATAGGCAAACACCAGGCAATTGTATTGCTATAACTCTTCCGGTCGTGCGGGATTTCCATGTGCCGCAATAAAGGTCGGCGAAGCCACCAGAATGCGTCGGTTATCGGCGATCCGGTCAATGCTGCATTCTGGAATGATGCAGTGCTTCGTAAGGCCATCGAAAACACGCTGGCACCGTCACAGGTAGATCCCGATGCCTATGCGGCGATCTTCTATGCAGGTGGTCATGCGACGATGTGGGACTTCCCAGATAACACAAAACTGGCCGCTATTGCCGCGAGTATTTATGAGCGCGGAGGAGTGGTCTCTGCGGTATGCCATGGACCGGCAGGTCTGGTGAATACCAAGCTCGCTGATGGTCACTATCTGGTCGCAGACAAGGAAATTTCGGCATTCACCAACGAAGAGGAGCGCGCGGTTGCTTTGTACGAGACGGTGCCTTTTTTGCTCGCCGATGCCTTGCAGGAACGAGGGGCCAGGCATCTGCCAGTAGCAGACTTTCAGGTTCAGGTCGTGGTGAGCGAGAGGCTGGTGACTGGCCAGAACCCAGCCTCTGCTAAAGATGTGGCTGAAGCGATGCTACTTCTGTTGGTGTCTAGCGCTTAGGGACTTACCTAGGTAGAATCTTGAGCTGGCAGGTGATCTTCATGGCTGTGGCCGCCTGTGGCACAATCGGCTTCGTGGGCCTACTGATCCTGATGCCGACCGACCACAATGATACTTCGGCGCAGGCCAACGCGATGGATGGCCTCAAGGCTATATTCAATCCACGCCTCCTGGCAGGTGCTGGCATCACTGTACTGGCTTATGCTGGCTCGTTCACGTTCTACACCTACATTTCGCCTATCCTGCTGGTAGTAACCAAAGTCAGCGAAAGCACTGCCAGCCTGCTGATGCTGGGCTATGGCGTGATGGCTGCTGTCGGTAATGTCTGGGGGGCGCCTAGCCGACCGCAGAGGTGCTGATGCGGCAGTGATGACAGTACTGATCGGTTTGGTCGTGGTGTTAATTGCAATCTGGATATTTGCTCCATCGCTGACGCTCATGGTGCCACTGGTAGGCCTGTTGGGTGCGCTAACCTACGCCGCAGTGCCCGCCTTACAGGCTCGTTTGATCGGACTATCGCACATCCATGCACCACAAGCACCTGCGGTAGCTGCCGGGTTGAATATCGCAGGTTTCAATGGCGGCATTGCACTGGGTTCTCTGCTGGGCGGGGTAAGTCTGGAGACGATGGGGTTGGCCAGCACTGGATGGGTCGGTGCGTTCACTGGTTGCCTGGGCATTATTTGGATGCTCTGACAGATCCGCCGTCCCGCGTTCCAGGATACTAGAGTTAAAGGATAGTGTAGGCCTTCAACTGATTCGCTTATAAATGTGGTGCTTACCCTGCTAAGTAACAGAGCAACTTATTGCTGACTGATGGGTAAAATAAGACTCTACTCTGATTTGAGAATGGTGCTAAGCGCACCTCTCGTAGCGCCAAAAGTCGCAGCCTTGGTAAGTTCCAGGTATTGCTTTAAGATCTCTGACGAGTTGTCTGGGGAATATGCAACAGCGATACCACTGGACAAACTTTTAGCCTCTGCTTTTAGTCGTCGAAAGACAACGCCCTGCCGCTTGACCTTCTGTAGTGATGAAAAGATGAATGCGATCCCTTGTCCCTCGGCAATAAGGCCGAGCAAGATATGGTGATCATCGGGTTCAGGGATCATGTTGGGTTTGAAGTCAATCTGTTCGAAGAACGACTGGCAGTGATCATAAAAACCTGGGTTCAGTCGCCGTTCAAAGCGAAATATTGATTCACCGCGAAGGTCATCAAAGCCTAGACTGCGCTTACGGGCAAGAGGATGAATGGCGGGCAATGCGACTATGAGTGGATCCTCAAATAGCATCTCGACCTTCAGACCTTTAGCCTCGGTATGCAAGCCGATAAAGGCTACATCCATTATTCCGTTTTTGATATCCCGCACAAGACTGATCGAATGCTTGCCTTGAGTAACAATCTGCCAGTTAGGGAAACGCTGACGTAAAGGCTCAAATACATCAGGAATAACGCTTCGGTCAAACACGGTTGTGTAACCCACGACGAACTTACCTGCAACGATAACGCGTGCCGCTCTAGCAGCAGCTATAGCCTTATTCGCTTGCACTAATGTCCGCCTGACCTCGGGTAAAAATGCGGCACCTGCTTTTGTCAGTGTCACCCCGCTCCGGGTTCGCACGAACAGCTCAACGCCCAACACCGCTTCGAGCTGCTGGATCTGCCTGCTCAATGGGGGTTGGGATATGTGTAGTCGCGCCGCAGCCCGCCCGAAATTAAGCTCCTCGCTGACAGCAAGGAAGTATCGAAATTGTCGTAGATCTATAGGTACATTCATACCTAAAAGGTATCACAAAAATGGTATTGGATGAACCTATTGGGCGAAATGTAAAGTGCACACATCAGTTAATTAAGGAGTGATGATGAACAACGAACGCTATGTCAGAGGCTGGGAGAAGCTCAAAGAGATTGATGGAAAAGCGGGTGAGAACGTCATAGAAAGTCTGGAAGATATCGCCCCCGATTTTGCTCGGCTACTCATTGAGTTTCCGTTTGGTGACATCTATTCAAGACCGGGACTCGACCTCAAAACTCGAGAACTTGCCGTTGTAGCATCCCTCACAGCGATGGGGAACGCATCTCCACAACTCAAGGTGCATATCTATGGCGCTCGCAATGTTGGCTGCTCTCGGCAAGAGATCATCGAAGTTATCATGCAGATGGCGGTTTATGCTGGCTTTCCTGCTGCAATCAACGGCCTGCTTGCCGCTAAAGAAGTCTTCTTGCAGGAAAGAAGCTCTTCTGATCTATGCGGCTGATACTCATTATGGCAGCTTCACCGAGTTGGTCTATAGCACACCAAAAGTGATCAAAAGATATATTGATGTTGGACAGCGTAGTGTGCAGGCACCACGTTTTAGATTCACTCATTGCGGCGTAAAGTTACAAATGCATAAATTCACAAAATCAATACTTACTAACAGAACCATGGCTGCTTCACTCCTGTGTTTATTGATGAACCCAGTGCATGCCGGAGAACCCCTATTCACAGGGTTCCAGTCACCCACTGCTATCGTAACCGCACAAGACGGTATGACCTACGTATCGGACTGGAGTGCCGATACTGTAACGCGCATCAGTGCAGATGGAAGACGTACCATCTTAGCGCGCAACATTCCTGCGGCCTCCGGCTTGGCGCTGGATAGCGCCGGAGGACTCTATGTGAGCTCGTATTCAGGCCATTACATCCTACACATCGCTGCCGATGGGAAGAGTCGTCGAATTGCCGAGAACTTGGCTACACCTACTGGGATCGCTTTTGGACGCAACGGGCGGTTGCTTGTCGCGAACCGAAGTTCTGGGGAAATACTCTCTATTGATGTCTCAACCGGACAAGCTGAGATCGTGGCTCGTTCACTTTCGCTGCCAGTCGGCGTCGTGGAAATGGAAGATGGTAGCCTGGTGGCGTCTCAGTATGGCGGGCGAGTGACTCGGATCTCGCCTGATGGGAAACATCAGGAGATGGGGGCCAGTTTCAATCGTCCAGGCGTAGGTATTTTGTCTGATGGCAAAGATGCTGTGTTCGTAATTGACAACGGTGCTAACGTAGTTCGGAGGGTAACGTTTGATGGTCACTCGACTATCGTGGTCAATGATTTATCTGGGAGTGCGGTCGCTCTGGGTCGAGGACGTAACGCTGATTTATTGGTGGGGACCTGGGTAACAGGAAATGTCTACAGCATTCGGCCCTAAGTGATGGGTTTTTGGGGCTGCGATAGCACCACGGGCAGTTAAGCGACACAGCCAAATTTCCCTCCATTCTTTTATATGGTTAGTCAGAGAATTCGATCGCACGTTCTGCTCTAAACTCAGAGTTTTTGTAGACTTCATGGCTGGCCATCTTCTCCCTCTTCAGGAAGGTTGAACCGCTATGATGTTTTCATACAACAGTGCGCTGCAGCAGGCCGCTTATTGCGAATTGTCAGGTTCCAGTTGTTGTTTCAGCCATTAAAATGAACGCTTGATCATCTCAGGCCTGTTTCTGATGTAATGGTCCATGTCTTCGATGCGCCAATACGTCACATCCACACCGGCTTGCTTTGCTTTTTTATAAAAATCATCGTTTGATTGGATTAGTGTGTCTTTCACGCCGGTCACCATCAGGAGTTTCCCCTGTATATTTTTATAATCCGGCCCAGGGTATGTCAGGGCATCGGCCATATAAGCGTTGTTGCCAGCTTCGAGGGTATGAGAGTAATTGGCTCGGTAAGACTCAACGAATTCGCCCCCAAAGCCCGTCACTTTATCGACCTACTGAAAGGCATCGAGAAAAAAGGTCTGCTGGAAGTGGAGGTCCGTACAGTCCAAAAATAAACGCAGTAATAACCCGCCTATCGTCGAAGGCGGGTTATTAACGGTGCTAAATATTGCTTATTCCAGTTGCCAGGCTCCGGCATCGCATAATATCGCCGTTCCATTCCAGGCAAATAAACTTAACTCACGTCGATCGGCATCAGGATAAATTCGGCTGCTGAGGCATGCCTCGCCATCATTAACAAATACTTCTACCGAGGAGCTATCGATATATAAACGCAAAGCAAGAGCAGTTCCGGCCACCAGCGGTACGCTGCGCGTGCCACATAATCCGTGCTGAGGATAGTAGCGCTCAAGCACCAAACGCTGCATTTGGGTGTCCGCATAGACGCGCAGACCTTCACCAAGGCTTAGGCCATACTGTTCAGCATCACAGTTCGCGCAATCCCAGTGAAGCACAACCTCCATGGCCTCCCCCTTGTTCGCCGTCAGGATCTGCTGGTTTTTCAAGGTGCTGACAGGCCACGGGAACCAAGCCTGGCGCAGAGCTTCTACCTCTTTCGCGGGCCGCATCTGCAGGTGATTGTTCTCATCAAGACTCAGTTCACGCGGCAGAGACAACATCCCGGCCCAGCCGTCCTGTTGTTCCGGTAGCGGCGACTCCCACATATCCAGCCAGCCAATGACGATGCGGCGGCCATCCGGCGTGAGGAAGCTCTGCGGGGCATAGAAGTCGTGTCCGTGATCCATTTCGACAAATTCTCCTACGCGGACAAACGGCTGTCCGGGCTGCCAGTCACCCACCAGATAGCCGCTCTGGAACAGGTTGCGGTTCTCAAAACCCTGCGCGGCTATCCCCTGTGGAGAAAACATCAAGACGCGTTTACCATTGAGGAGAAAGAAGTCGGGGCACTCCCACATAAAGCCCATACCGGTTTCCGCCTCATCCAGGATCCCTTCTTCCTGCCATTGGCGCAGATCGGCTGAGCGATATAACCGTACTTGCCCAGTATCGCCAACGCGCGTACCGACGACCATGTACCAGCTATCCTCTTCGCGCCAGACCTTAGGGTCGCGGAAGTGATGCAAACCTGGAGGAGTATCCACAATGATCCCCTCACGCTTGAAGTGAATACCATCGCGGCTGGTTGCCAGGCACTGCACCTGATAAAGGTTCTCTTCATTGCTGGCGTCGCCGTGAAATTTGTGCCCGGTGTAAATAAGCGCCAGGGTATCGCCATCAACCACCGCCGAACCAGAAAAACAACCGTCTTTGTCTTCCGGTCCTTCCGGGGCCAGTGCAACGGGTAAGTGCTCCCAATGAAGCAAATCTTTGCTCCGCGCATGTCCCCAGTGCATCGGTCCCCATTGGGTGGAATAGGGATGATGCTGGTAAAAAGCGTGATACCAACCATCAAACCAGATCAAGCCATTAGGATCATTAATCCAGCCAGCCTTTGCGGCCAGGTGATAGCGCGGGTACCAGCGCAGGTTTAGCACCTGGTGTTTAGCCTGAAGCTCCTGTTCAGCGTTAGCAATTGAGTACGTCATAGTCTTCACTCTTTTCATTCAGATAGTGGAAAGTTGCGGCATTTGCGGATCCCTGGAGGGTTTACTGGAGCGCAACAAGAAGATGGATATAAAGGTGATACAGAACACCATCAGCCCCATAACCAGATAGGACTGAGCAAATCCATATTTTTCGTAACTGTAACCTGCGAGGGGTGACAACACGGTGGCTATCACTGAGCTCGTACAGGCAAAGCCCACCAGATAGAGCGTAGATGAGAGTCGTTTATCGAAGTTAAGGCTGTTGTATTTGAAGATAGCGATTAACAGTATCGGGAGTTCAACGGCGTGTAACAGCTTAGTGATGGAGATAAGCAGTGGACCCTCCACTAACCCAGAAGCAACCATGCGCATCGCCATCACCATTCCGGCGAAAATCAGACCATTTTTGGCACCGACTCGATTGACCAACCATGGAGCACAAAACATACCGGCTGCCTCAAGGAACACTTGAAACGAATTTAGATATCCGTACATGGCGTTTCCTTCATGTTGCGTCGGGAACTGTGAGGAAAAGTAGACCGGGAACTGTTGATCGTAGACGCCGTAAATACAGGTCCCGACGACAAAGAACACTAGAGCCCAGAAGCGCGGCAGGGTCAGCAGGCGTAATGCATCTTCCAGCGTGACTTTTCCGCCTGACACGGCCTCCTGCATTGCGTGTGGTGCCGAAGAGACGCGCAACCGCATCAAAAGTATAAAGAAGACCAGACCGGAGCAACTGGCGACTACGAAGTTTAATTTCGGGTTAATATTAAACAGTAGCCCGGCGAAAAACGTCGCCACGGCCCAACCCAGCGATCCCCACATTCTTGCTTTTCCGAATTCAAACTGGCTCTGGCGAGCGACACGCTCAGTGTAGGATTCCAGAACACCAATACCGCCATTGAATGTCAGACCGATATAGACTCCACCAAAAAAGCTGCCGAGAAAGACATTAATTTTCAAAAGATGGCCAAAAAGCAGATAGGCTGGACCGGAAAAGATCAACAATGCAGTGATAAACCAGAGCAGATTTTTACGTAGACCGAGCTTATCCTGAATAAAACCATAACAAATTTGCACAAACAGAGTGGAAAGCGACATCACTGAAAAAATAATCCCAGTGTCTCCTGCTTTCAAACCGACCTCCTGATGCAGCCAGATAGAGAGCAGCGAGCCTGTGGCAGACCAGGTCACAAAGAAAAAGAATAATAAAGCGCTGAGTATCAGATAACTGTGAGAATGACGGGTTTTCATCATGGCAATCTCATGCGAAAGTGGTGCCAAAATGATAACGTTAACACAAAGAAAAGCTCATGCTATTTTAGTGCAATTCTAGATGTTAATCACAAAAGTTAACGTTAACATTGGCGGTGTGAGATCATGATCAACTTTTCTGATTCACAGCAATCAACACACGCAGTTCAAAATCACGTATGATCGTTTTACATCAGCAAGTTAGTTTTATAGCCTGTGGCGTAGTGACTAGTTTGGAGCAAGAAGAATGGCATCCCTGAAAGATGTGGCAAAACTGGCAAACGTATCGCTGATGACTGTTTCCAGAGCATTAAACTCCCCGGAACGCCTGAAGCCGGAGACCTTGTCTCGCGTACAGTCCGCTATCGACGCGACTAATTATGTACCCGATTTATCGGCAAAAAAAATACGTGGCGCTCACGCGATTCCAAAAACCATCGGTGTGTTGGCACTTGATACCGTCACCACACCCTTTTCAGTGGAAATCACACTCTCCATCGAAGAAACTGCACGTGCGCATGGCTGGAACAGCTTTGTGGTTAACATGTTTTCCGATGACAGCCCGGAAAATATAGTCGATTTGCTTCTCTCGCATCGACCGGATGGCATTATCTATACAACTATGGGATTGCGGCAGGTGCCACTACCCGACAAGTTGTTAAGCCTCCCCTGCGTACTGGCTAACTGCGAAAGCTTACATCAGCAGGTAGCGAGCTATATTCCGAATGATGAACAAGGACAATATTCTGCGGTGCATGCTCTTTTATCCGCAGGTTACCGTCACCCACTCTGCTTACATTTACCTGCAAATCAACTTGCTACCGTCAGACGCCGTAAAGGTCTGGAGCAGGCATGCACGGAAGCGGGTGTGGCTCCTGATACACTTGATCACTATTACATGGAGTGTGGGGATGAACATTATCGCGATATTCCCGACATGCTGCTGGTGCATATCCACCACGGTAAACCTCATTTCGATTCAGTGATATGTGGTAACGATCGTATCGCCTTTATGGTCTATCAGACGCTACTGGCACAGGGATTAAGGATCCCCCATGATGTCGCGGTGGTAGGCTACGATAATATGGTGGGTATCGGTGACCTTTTTTTACCACCACTTTCAACGGTGCAATTACCCCATTACGAGATCGGACGCCTTAGCGCGCTTCATATCATCAACGGTGAGTCTCATCAGAGAACTGTGGCAGTTGAAAGCCCATTACTACTCCGTGAATCAGTGAAAAAAGCAAAGTAAATCAGCTTTACCTCTTCAACTCAGCTGATCCCCTACTGGAAATAGTACCAGTATAAATTGAAGAGTCTGATCTTTCTTTCCATACCATTACATCCTTGTTGCAACTGAATTAAAACTGTATAGAGAGCCGTCTCCGATTGAACGACTAAATAATTATTTTGATTCCAAAATCTCCGCCAGTACATCCCGCGGCCGTTCAAGAACGGCCAGATGAGTTTTGGCATTCTCCAAACGTTTAACTTTAAAGAAATCATGCGCCAAAGCGAAACGCTGTTGTAAAGCAAGGTATTTGTCGTTTCTGTCGAGGGAATAGATATGAGTAGCCTTCGGTGAGTTTTTGAGTTTTCGAGGCATTGAAGCGGCGAGCCGTAATGATGATAAGCATCGGCGATCACCTGCCCTGCAAGTCGCCACAGTTGGTAGCTGGATTCTGCCATCTCAGTTTTAAGATGATGGACCATAATGGATGAGTCGCTTTCTGCCAACCAAAATTCGTACAGATGATCCCATGCATATTGTCAGCGATCTTCATGCTGCATCTCTTTGATTGCAGTGAAAAACTCCGTCACAGGCTGCTTCATGATCCAATCAAGGAATATCACCGCAGGTACACGTTCCTTTAAACTTTCCACCAAATCAACAGCTATCCAACTGGCATGTGCAATCGAAACCGGTACTATCCGGGTCAAGCCGAGATGTTCAATCAGTGTCAAAGCTTCTGTTAATAAATCCACACCGTCAAAATCTTGACCATCACTCGATGATTTTCCATGATCACGCCAGTCTATAATGACAACAGGGCAGAAAACGGCACCAACCCGGCATGAGGAACAAAGTTGTGTCGCCCATACCGATATCTTGATAATCGATATCACCACAGTTTGCCCGTCCGTTCGTTAAAACTAACAAAAACGACTTCGTTGATGACGAAGCTATC
This sequence comes from Yersinia sp. 2541 StPb PI, assembly GCF_052217145.1. NCBI lineage: Bacteria > Pseudomonadati > Pseudomonadota > Gammaproteobacteria > Enterobacterales > Yersiniaceae > Yersinia > Yersinia sp. 2541 StPb PI. The sequence goes on from NZ_JAZGQB010000001.1 coordinate 2,867,621, forward strand.
TGTGAGGCTGCATCATGTCCATCAATGCGCTTCATTCAGCCTAAAACGCAGTCTCAACAGGCCATGCGGGCCCTACATCGGGTTCGTGAGTCTCTGGTGCAGGATAAGGTCAAAACGACTAATCAAATGCATGCTTTTCTGCTGGAGTTTGGCGTCAGTGTTCCTCGAGGTGCTGCGGTTATCAGTCGGCTAAGCACGATCCTTGAAGACAACAAATTACCTTTTTATCTCAACTGTTTATTGCTGAAATTGCAGCAGCATTATCATTATCTTATTAAGCAGATAAAAGATTTGGAAGCTCAGTTGAAGCGAAAGTTAAACGAGGATGAGGTTGGGCAGCGTTCAGTGTGCCAGAGTTTTTATACAAAAACTGGAACACCAGTCTGGCAAGCTGGCCGACTGGATTAGGGATCTGTTGTGCCGAAAAAGTAATTTTGTCGTGACCTGTGCTCTGGCAAACAAGCTTGCCAGAGCACAGGTCATTGACGGCACGACAACAGACGTTCCATGCGTAAGGTCAACAATAATAATGATTTTAAACAGCCACTTATCTGGTTTGGCGAATACTGATTATTGATGATACGAACGGCCAACTGGCCTGTTGAGGAATCTGTAAAACGGAAAGGCTCATCTGAAGCCGTATATTTTCTAGAGGCGGAACTCATCGAGGCGCGGGCAATTAAGCTCATTCAGACGCCGGATAGATTCAAGCAAGCCAACGATATCTTCAAAATCAGTGTTGCAAAAACGGGAGTGACCATAGATTCCGTTTTCCAAGCGGACCCAAGTACATCTACCCATGCGGCCCCTTATCCAATAACAGCATTAACCTGATAGCTCACCGGCATAAACTTGAATAATCAACAACAATGGCATCCTCCACGACCGTATCTTTGACGTTCCGTAAGACTCAGTGTCCTAAGTTAGTTACCCACATGATATAGACAGAGTAATGTAGTCGTTTTATGGAATTTAATATCAATGACATGTCAATAATTTTGATAAATAAAATCGGCATTTCTAATATTGTAATGAGTGACTTAATTTTTTTCGAGGGTGAAAAAAGTGTATTCTCATTTAAGCCGTGTACATTGAATAGAGAAAAGTGGCGCACCGTGTAAGAATGCTCCTACGGATGACTGCGCGCACTCCTATATATACATTGTCTGGGTTAATTCATAATGGTTGTATGGAATGTTGCTTTCTTATTCTGGGTTAATAGTTATAGAGAATAACATTTTTATTGTTTGGGATGACTTTCATTTGATATTTTCACTAAGGTGATAGCAAAAAAACCTAGTGGAATATTGATTGTTTTATTTGTTTCAATCCCGCTTTTAAAATCTTCTCTGAAAGAATGAGTGGATTGGATAGTATCGGCATTATTAGTATTGGGTAATGCTAGCATACTTTCAACTATCGGGTTATTTACCACACCATCACATAATACAAATTATGTTGATTTGCTTATGAAATACTATTTATGGATTCAAAAATGAAAAAAAACTTAATGGCGCTTGCATTAGTGGCTTCTGGCATTCTGGCGTCTTCAGCTTATGCGGCTGACGGTACGATTAACTTCGAAGGTGAAATTACCGATTCTGCATGTATTGTCGATACCAATTCAGAAAATCTGACCGTTTCCCTTGGTCGGGTTTCTGCCGCATCATTTGCCGGAGCTGGGTCTTACTCTTCCGCAACCCAGTTCCAACTGGTTCTGAAGGAGTGCCCAGCCTCTGCAACAAAGGCTATCATCAAGTTTGATGGCACCAGTGTTGCTGGTGATAACAGCGTATTAGCTTTGACACCTGGTGCTGGTGTGGCTACGGGGGTAGGTATTGAGTTGTCCGATGCTAGTCAACGCGTGGTTAATTTATACACTGAATCAGCACCTTATACCCTGGTAACTGGTGCAGGTTCTGAGACCAACTTGGACTTCACTGCGCGCTACAAATCGCTCGATACTACGGTCGGTGCCGGTATTGCAAACGCATCAGCACAGTTTACTGTTATCTACCAGTAATTGTTATTTGGTCTGTAAAATAGGCCAAATATTGTTGAAAGCAGGTCGGTTTTTTTGCCGACCTTGCTGTATACCATCCAACACAACAGTTTATATTATTAGTGTTTTGGGGTGTCCCATAATATTAATAATTGAAATGGTTATCATTAACATTATACAAAGTAAGTAAGATTAAACAGATTAGCGTTAAATAAAGTGTAAGTGAATTTGAAATAATTATACTTCATTTAACTCTTATCCAAATTAGAATACAGGAAATACACACATGAAGTTATGGTTAATAGTATTAGCTACGGGGTTATTTGCCCCGGTATTTAGTTCAACTGCAGGGGTTGTAGTCGGTGGGACTCGTCTTATTTATGATGGCGAAAAAAAAGAAACCACATTAAGCGTAAGTAACCCAGATAAAGTCCCTTATCTGATCCAGTCTTGGGTGGACACTCAAGATGGAGGAGCAGCTAAGGCTCCTTTTATTATCACTCCACCATTATTTAGGCTGGACAGTAACAAGGATAATGTATTACGTGTTGTACGGGCCGGCGGAAATTTACCGGAAGATAAGGAATCACTGTTTTGGTTGAATGTTAAATCTATTCCTTCTAGTGAAAAGATAGATAACACCCTACAAATTGCTGTCAAAACACGTATCAAGCTGATTTATCGCCCACAAAGCATTAAAAAAACAGTAGAGCAGTCAGCAAAAGGCATTAAATGGCAGCGTAGCAGTAATACCTTGAAAGCCATCAATGACTCGGCTCATTACATAACCTTCTTTTCCGTCAGTATGGGAGGGAAAGATATTCCCAACGTCACTATGGTTGCACCAGGTTCAACACTGAATATCAATTTGCCTGCGGGCATGACTGGAAGCAGCGTCAGTTGGAAGATTATTAATGATTACGGCGGGACCAGTGAAGCTTATCAAGCCTCACTATAAATCGAATCGGTTGTAAGTTAACAACCCTGCCGCGTCAATACTTTGGGTAATAGAAATGAAAAATGGGCTGGGTAAAGACCCTATTAAAAAAATAAAACATAATATTCATTTGACGCGGTTAAGCTATTTCATTTTGTGTCAGTTGGGCTTACTGATGACAGATATTAGTAGTGTACGAGCAGAAGATTATTTTAACCCAGCGTTACTTGAGCTGGATAATCCATCCCAAGCCGGTGCCGATTTATCTGTATTTGAGCGAAATAATGCACAGGCCCCAGGAGTATATCGCGTTGATGTCCTGTTGAATAACGAATTCATCGATACTCGCGAACTGGAGTTTGCCCTAGTAAATGACACCACCGCGAAGGAAAGCCTGCAGCCTTGTCTGACAATCGATGAGTTGGCGCAGCTAGGTGTCAAAGTCAGTGCATTTCCAGGGCTGGCAAATGAAGGGTGCGTGGACCTGTCCACCGCTATTCCTCAAGCTTCGACAGAGTTTCGCTTTGACCAACAACAGCTCAACCTGAGCATTCCGCAGGCGGCGCTGACCAGACAGGTTCGTGGATATGTCTCGCCAACACAGTGGGACCAGGGGATTACTGCGTTGCTGGCCAACTACAGCTTTAGCGGTTCTAACTCTCGAGTAAGCCATGAGGGGAGTAACAACAACAGTTACTTTCTGAATTTGCGCAGCGGGGTGAATGTCGGCCCATGGCGACTGCGTAATTATTCAACTTGGAACCGTGACACTGCCGGAACCAATGAGTGGAATTCAATCAATACCTATTTGCAGCGTAACATTATTGCCCTGCGCAGCCAGCTCACATTGGGTGACAGTAGTTCTCCCAGTGATGTTTTTGACAGTGTGCCATTTCGCGGTGGTCAGTTGACTTCGGATGAGGAGATGTTGCCGGACAGCATGAAAGGGTATTCACCGGTAGTTCGTGGGATTGCTAAGAGTAATGCTCAGATAACTGTACGCCAAAACGGCTTTGTTATTTATCAGAGTTATGTTTCACCTGGGGCATTTGAAATCAATGATTTGTACTCTACGTCTGGTAGCGGTGATTTGGCGGTAACGGTCACTGAAGCCGATGGCAGTGAACAGAATTTTGTGGTGCCTTTTGCGTCAGTCCCGGTATTACAGCGTGAGGGGGCATTGAAGTACAGCCTAACTGGCGGCAACTATCGCTCTTCTGACCGCAGTGTAGATAAAACGACATTTGCACAAGGAACCGCTATTTACGGGTTGCCCTGGGGGTTGACGGTATACGGCGGTATTCAAGGCGCAGAGAATTATCAGGCAGTCTCTGGCGGTTTCGGTAAAAATATGGGCCGTATTGGAGCAATTTCACTGGATATTACCGAGGCGCAAGCGACTTTCTCCGATGAGAGTAACAGCAGTGGCCAGTCATGGCGCTTTCGTTACGGTAAAAGCTTTGTTGAGACAGGGACCAACTTCAGTCTGGCCGGTTACCGTTACTCCACACAGGGTTTTTATACCTTGCAGGAAACACTGGACACGTTTAACAGCAATAATAACCAACCGAACCAGCAACATAAACGTAGCCGTGCTGAGGTCGTTGTGAGTCAAAATCTGGGGCAATCTGCCGGTTCTTTGTCAGTAAGTCTCATTGATGAAGGTTACTGGGACAACGGTCAGAAAACACAATCAATGAGTGTGGGGTATAGCAACAGTTGGCAAGGTATTAGCTATGGCATCAATTATAACCGTAATAAAAATGCCGCCAGCAGTAATGGGACCCGCAGCGAAACGACTGATCAGGTCGTTGCGCTTAATGTCAGTATTCCGCTTGACCGCTGGATGAGTAACTCATGGGCAAATTACAGCATGAGTAGCACCAAAGGCGGTCGTACTACACATAACGTTGGGGTGAGTGGTACCTCGTTGGAAAATAACAATCTTAGCTGGGGTGTTAACCAGGGGTATACCACGCAAGGTGATGGGAGCAATGGTAACGTGACGGCCAGTTATGACGGTAGTAGTGGCCAAATTAATGGCGGCTACAGTTATGACAAAAGTCAGAATCGCATCAACTATGGTGTGCAAGGTGGTGTGGTTTTTCACTCGGGTGGGGTCACTCTTTCCCAGTCACTGGGTGAAACGGTCGTGTTGGTGAAAGCCCCCGGCGCAGAGGGAGTGGCTGTCAATAACAATCGCGGAATTAGAACCGATGCCCGCGGTTATGCGGTAGTGCCTTATACCAGTCCGTATCGCAGTAATCCTGTCAGTCTGGATACAGGCTCACTGCCTGATGATGTTGAATTGGAGTTAACCAGTCAAACGGTGATCCCAACACGCGGGGCGGTGGTAGTGGCTAATTATCAAACCAAAATTGGCCAGCGAGTGATGATGACACTGCAGCGCAGCAATGGTCAGCCGGTGCCTTTCGGTGCCACAGTCAGCGATGCGTCAACTACATCAGAGAATGGATTTATCGTTGGTGATGAGGGACAGGTTTATCTAACCGGGATGGCAAATAGCGGCAAACTGCTGGTGCAATGGGGTAAAAATAGCGATAGCCAATGTGTGGTTGATTATCAATTGCCGAAACACCGGACTCAGGATACGACGTCAAACGGTATCCTGATGATGCGTAGCCGTTGCCAATAAAGGAACAAAAGAGATGAAGAATACCGTTAAGATGATGGGAGCTCTGTTGTTTTTATACAGTACCCACTCCTGGTCTTTCTCTGCTTGTACGACTGAGTCTGCTGGCGTCACTATCAATGCACCGCCGCTACTTGTTGTTCAGCGAGATGTACCCGTCGGTGCGCGGCTAGCGGCACCGAATTTCACTTCACCGCCCACGCTGTTATTCAGTTGTCCTGAAGGGAGGACCTACCCCAAGGACGGACAAAATCTTGCTGTTAAAGCAGCAACAGCTTTTTCTGGTATGACTGCGGGTGGTGCGCGCATTTATGCAACTAATATCCCCGGTCTGGGGATACAATTAGGGGGGTTTAACCCCGAAAATTTGGCTGTTTCTGGCTGGATTGGGTATGCACCCAATATAGATGGCAATGTGAATCAGGGCGCATTTCTTGCTACTTCTGGCGTGTTTAAAACACCGGAGGCCGGCGCGGCAGTCACTTTTTATAAAATAGGGGCGATGTCGTCAGGCGTTCTTACTCAAAAAGTCGGGTCACTGATTCTTGGCAATGTAGGAAGTTGGGCTCAACCCGAAGTTCCCGTCAGTATTATAGGGATGAATGTGACGGTATTAGCCTGCTCGCTCACAACACCGACAATAAGTGTCTCGTTGGGGAATGTATACGCGGCTGATTTTACCGGAGTCGGTACCACCAAGGGTGATAAGGAATTTAATCTGGGGCTGAACTGTGCTGCGGGTACCAAAGTGAACGTTGCACTGGCCGGCACACAAAACGCAGACACGGTCAATACCAGTGTGCTGGCATTGACCGGGGCAGGAAGCGCGGGGGTGGCAAAAGGGATTGGTGCACAAATTTTGTATAACAATACGCCACTTAATATTGGCAGCAAGTTGTTATTAAAAGAATCCGCTGGAGGGATAGAAACATTTCCGTTTAAAGCGCGTTATTACCAGACACTGACCAGTATTTCTCCGGGCACTGCAAATGCCACGGCCACCCTGAGTATTACGTATCAATAATTTAAATGCTATCTATTAACTATTTTTGTGAGAGTAAAATAATGTTATCAACCCCAAAATATATACTGGCAGTTTTCGGTTTCCTTGCGGCCCCAATAGTCATGGCGGCAGATACTAGCACGATTAATATTACTGGCAATGTTATAGCATCTCCTTGCACAGTTAATGCAGCTAACTCGGCGATGAATATTAAACTAGATGATATTCAAGCCACGGATTTAAGTGCTGCGGGAGCTGCAAGCCCATGGAAAACTTTTACGATTACACTGATCAATTGCCCTGTTTCGACCACCAAAGTAGATGCGGCGTTTTCTGGCACTGCTGATACACAAGACGCGGCCCGTTACAAAAATGCCGGTACGGCCACCAATCTTTCTATTGAGCTAACTGACAGTGTCGGGACTAATTTGGGGCCTGGGAAAGTAACCAATGTGTCAGTAAATGCAACCAGTAAAGAGGCGGTTTTTAGCTTAAAAACGCGAACATATTCTGCTCGCGGGGGGGTTATGCCAGGAACCATTAACGGTACCGTTCTGGCCACCTTTACGTATCGATAGCATTATTGCCCAATCTATAATATGGACAGCAAGATGAAACTGCATACTTTTGGAATATTATTGATATCCGGCATATTAAGTAGTGAATGCATGGCGGCGGCATCTGATCTTTCTATTAGCGGCAATGTGGTCGCCAGTCCGTGTGTCATTGATGTTGATAGTGCTAATCAGACGATAGATTTCGGTCAAAGTCGCAGTGGCAATTTTGTAACTGCAGGTCAAGGGGGAGAATGGAAACCTTTCTCTATTATGTTAACTGAGTGTCCGTTAACCACTCGCCATGTGATGGTGTCACTGACAGGCACCTCTAATCCTGATGATGATACTCTTTACATCAACACCGGGTCGGCACCCCATGTGGGGATACAGATTGCGGAGGGCCAAACACAACAAATCTTGAGACCGGGTAGTCAGGTTACGGTAGCGGTCGATAGCATCAGCAAGAAGGTGACCATCCCTCTGGTCAGCAGACTTTACAGTACTGGCCAAATCAGCGCAGGTTCGGTAAGAGGAGCACTGCAACTTAATTTTACTTATCAGTAAGTTCAGGTTTGAGATAATGTTCATTTCATTCTCAAAAACTGAAATTCACACTCTTGATGATGACCTCTATATGGATGTGCGCTCCGATCCCAATTGACTTCAAGTGAAGAGTATTAATCGAGGAGTCGCTACAGTTCGTTTGTAAGTAATTATATTTTAAAAAGTATGATTTAAAGTTAATGGTAAATTTCTTTCATCACTACGCTTCCCGTCCTAGATAAAGTATTTCACAATAATGATATTTATTATTAGTAATTAATGAAAAATAACAATACTGATATCCAGTCGATGTTATGTGATAAGTTTATTATTTTAATCTTGCCATTTAGTTAACATATATATAACCAAGTTTTACTCAATTAAAAGAGGCTTGGTTGTGCTATGTGATTTCAGTATTTAGTGCGAAAAACGTAAGTTATATATTGTGAGTAAACAAATATTAGCACTGTGTTGCACTATCGTTATTATATTGAGTTGTAAATATATCCTGATGTTTTGTTAAATTATTGGCACGTTAATTTATCTCGTTTAATGTTGTATTTTTTGTTATTTGAGGTTTTTCATGATGAATTTAATTATATTTAGCCGTAGTGGGTTGATTTTATTTTCTCTGCGCAAAATGGTCATGGATGTTATGGAAAATGATCCTTCGCTATTCGAGATCACTTTGTGCACTGAGTTTAGTAAGTTTGTTGATATTCTATTGTATAAAAATGATGTTATATGTATTTTCGATATTGATGGTATTAGTGAGAAAGAACAAGGGAGTGCCATTGGTTTTATTAAAGAACGTTTCGGAATTGCATCTCTATTGATATTGAGTAAAAATGGCACCGTGCCATTTATCAGTAATGTCATGATAGAAAATCAGTATGCTATTGCAAGTAAAAAACAGTTTTTATCAGAGATTGGCCTGAAATTTTTAAATTTGGTTCGCGTTAGGCGTTCTGGTTTGGCACAAATAATTGGTTATGAAAAGGTGATTGATGATAGCGAAAAAGATGAGTTAACCGTCCGTCAACGTCAGGTTTTAAAACTCATCATCTCTGGTATGAATGTCAATCAGATATCTAAGAAAATTGGTATAAGTAATAAAACAGTTTATAACCACAGAAAAAATATTTATAAAAAATATAATGTTGGCAGTGATCTAGAACTTTACTACAAAGTAAGAGAAATGTTGTCTTATTGACGATGGGAGACTTATTTCAGTAAGGGCTACGCTCAAATAAACGGAACTTGTCTAGCATGCAAAACTATCAACTTACCTTAGTCAATTCCAGTTAAGCTGATCTTAGTAAATAACATTTACGGAATGAGTACTCTTCGAATCCGTGAGAATGAGGAATTAAAAAATGTCGACCGATATTTGAAAAAAAAGCAGTATTGCACATAGTGTTTTGGCCGCCACTTTTGTAATATTGCCGAAATATCTGTTTTTACCAATAGCCTCTATGCTATTGAGATTGTTTTATCGTAATATTTACGTTTATCTCTGTGCAATATTGTTTCATCTGGCTATATGCAGCAACCTCATTTTTTATCTAAAGCGAAGCAGAACAAGTGATATAGGTTGTACCATCTAAAGGGAAGCTGAATAGATTGCCATTTCCCAGATAAACATAATGCCGTTCGTTACTATCATTGGTAAGTTCCCTCACCCAATAATTACCCGAAAACCAACCATTAGAGTAACTGCCCATAGTCCCCCACTCATTCCACAATCTCCCGTTTGCGTCTCTACTCGATCCCGTTGGCATCATTGGCACTCTGTCGGTCATCTGGCTATAATTTGGTATGGTATAATCCCCCACAAGTGAGCTGCACCATGTTTGTGCATCACTGTATCTCATAAGGTTGAAGCTGTTGTTTCTAAACCAGCGGCCTACGGTAAATCGATAAGTTAATAGCGAACCATTGGTTTTATGTTCAGCAGTTATGGTAACTGTATTATTGCCAGAAGTGGGTTCCTGATTAAATCTAACACTCCCGACAGCATCCACACTGACCCAGCCCTGATCGGCATGCCAGTTATACTCTGTATTCTCCGCAGTGGATTCCCCAATGACTAACTGGAATACTGCTCCTGTGAACCCTGTTTTAGGGAACCCATCATTGACTGAGAAAGAAGTGCCATTGACTAAAATATGCGTCATCTGTTTTTCATTGAAAAATTCAACAGTGGCCGTAGCGGAAAGACCGCTACGTGTCGTTGCCGTAACCTCACTTCTGGCCGCCGTATTGCTAGTGAGGAATATTTCTACTTCGCCATTACTGTCGGTTTCTCCGCTGGTATAAAGTAGGTTAACACCGTTTGTGGCAGTGAAGTTCACAGTTTCGCCCACTACATCATTGTGATGACGGTCGTTCACTCTGACCAATATCCTATTGTCATCTGATCCGTTGGCAACTGCATTATTTTGAGTCACTTCCGCATTAATGAGCTCGGCAGGACCCGCAATAAATAAGGTATCTATAGATTGGACATCCTCATCAATACTTGCCGTTACCTTAGTAGACCCAGAGATAAAATTTGTTACGAAAGCAGTTGTAATACCATCGGTTCCAGTTGGCTCATTCGGTGTGACTACACCTAAATTATTTGCAGAAAAATGTACAACTGCATTCACTGCAGGCGTACCATCTAGATATTCAACAGTCGCACGAACTGTATTAACAGCAAGTCCATCTGCAACAGCACCCAATGGTGATTCGGCCCATATCAGACTGGAGATAGCCCGTTGCCATTTGATATTGATCGTACTGGGTAGTTGAACCGGTAATCCAACGCTGGGTTCGGTAATACTTGGGTCTGTCTGTGGAGTTACGACCACATTCAGCTCACTGCCTACAATTATGTCGCTGAGACTCAGCGTATAATTTTGACTCGTCGCACCGCTAATAAGGTTACCGTCCAGTATCCACTGATAGGTTGTTCCAAATTCGGTATCACTGTCTGCGTCGTTAAAAGCAGATGTCACCGTAATCACATCTCCGACCCGTGGCTTGGTATTGTTGACTGAGAGGATTGTAGTCGGCGCTCGCCCGTGAACGGGCGCTGTTGATTGTTGAACAGCCTGCACTGCCTGGCTCATGATGACCATCAGGATCAGTAATAGTCTGATTAACAATTCATTAAAGATAAAATGACGGTGCAGCATCCAGTGTATCCATCATACTAATATTACGTTAATTGACCCCGACACACTTAACAAACTAAGCATGCCGGGGTTTACTCTTTATTACAGACTCAGTTAGTTGCTAACAACAACCTGAATCCTCAACCTCTGGTCTGTACGTACCGGTGTATAGGTATTACTCGTTGCTCCGCTAATGTCAATGAACGTATTCGTTCCTTGTCCAGTTTCAATTTGCCACTGGTAAGTTACACCATTACAGGTACCGCCCGCACACGTTACTGTCGCAGTCAGTGCAGAATCAACCTGAGGATAGCCGCCGACTTCGCCGGAAACTGTTACGCCAGTGACTGTACCGCCAGCAATGACCGTCAAGGCATTAGAGGCAACGGACAAACCAACGGCAGGATCAGTAATTGCCGGGTCTGTATGCGGCGTAACCTCCACAGTAATAGTTTTGCCCAAATCACCAGCAGCTATAGTGTAGGTATTTGATGTTGCTCCTGGGATATCGACACCATCGGCCCGCCATTGATATGTTTCCGGTATCGCTGCATCACCGTCAGCATCGCTGAATACGCCGGGAGTACTGATACTTAACGTATCTCCGACATCTATCAAACCATTGCCGTTGGCATTATCTGAGACAATAGTGCTTTGAGTGACTACAGGGGCACGCCCTATAACGTTGGCAGTCGGAATTGATGTAACGAGCGCCCATGCAGACCCTGCTGTCAGCAGACTCAACAATATCCCCAAGACGAGAGACTCGAGCCCTTTAAGTGAGCCTATCTTGCTTTTCATTGTTTTCTTTCCTCTTTTGTACTAGAACCCAATATATTAGTCACATTTTATTGCCGTTCGGAATGATGATAAATGCCTTGTTTTAATGCGAAACTACTCGAATAGCTCGTTTTTGTAAGCCTGCCGTTATTGTCAATGACTCAGAAGTAGCGCCAGGTATAGCAATGAACACTCCCGATCCCACAAAAGACTCTACTTCCCACTGATAATTCACTGGAACACCGTTACACAACGCAATTGAACACATCGCAACGGCCACGAGGGTATCGTCAACAACAGGGTGAGTTGTTAATTCTACTCCATTGCTATATATCATTAATTTCACTGGAGTTTCCGATATAAAAGAAGTGTCGATACTCTGACTATTGTCATTGAAACTGGCTATCACAGTTGTAACACCTGCATTGATATTGGCAAGCGTAGCCGTCACCTCACCATTAGCATCTGTAATGGCTGTGGGGGTAATGGTCGCATCATTGTTCGCTTCAAATTCCACCTGTACATTCGGAATAGAATTCCCATTCTTGTCAGTCACATGTGCCTGTACTTTATTGAGGTCGACGCCATTGGCGATTGCATTATCAGTGATCATCGTCATCTCAATAGTCGCGGTGCGATAATCTGCCGTGAGTATTATCTCATTCGATTTCTCTGCTATAGGAGAACCATTCAGCGTAGGTATGACCGTCGCGATACCTGCCGATATCCCGCTAAGCTCAGCATGATACACGCCGTTATCTTCGGTTATCGCACTCACGGTAACACCGGAAATACCTGTAACTTCAAACGCCAACACTAATTGATGAATTGGTTGTTTGTTAATATCCAAAGCAGTAAAGCTGAGCGTACTGGCCTCTATTCCATCAGCAATAATCGTCGTAGGGGCGACTTTGAAAAGAGAATACTCTGTACTCAATGCATGGACGCTCTCTATTAAGATAATCTTAGCCGATGCCAGAGATATATCATTAATTACCGGAGCAATAATGGTTTCCCCTCTGGTGAACCCAGCAGTTAATTGGAATGTATATACACCTGGAGCAGTCTCAGTAATCGCACTTAATTGCGGTTTGCTCACAGGTGCTGCAGCTGTTTTGTCTGGCGTAAAATTTAAATCCAGTGTCAATTGATCGCTCTTACCCTGAACCGGCAGATTACTACTGTCTTTCAGAGACAACGTTAGGAGGCTGATGGCAACGCCATCAGCGGGTATTTCAGCGGGTGAAGCCTGTATCGTAGAGTTCGCCGGATTAATATCCTGCGGTGTGACAATGACCTGGGTTGTGCTTCGTTTTGAGACATTTCCCTGGCTGTCGTAGGCAACCGCACTCAGTGTATAAACATTACTGTTTATTTTATAGGGAGGGAGTTTAATCGAAAGGGTTTGTGACGAAATCTGTATCACCTCTCCCCCTGCCGCGACCAGAGATGCAGTGTCCCAATCGATTCGTTTAAGCCCATATTTAGCCGTCACTTGTGCATCAACTTTGATAATTCCAAACGCGCTTCCTGACACGTGATCTGGCAATGATAGTTGAATCAATTCCTTTTTTTGGTAATCCAACACAATATTGTTGTTACGCTCAACCAGATCATAACGACTGCCTGCTAACGTGCGGCTTGTTGCCACCGCCGATGGGTCGATCTGCGATTGCCATGATGCACCAAGCCGATAATTCAATTCGATGCTCATGTTGGTTTCATTCCTACCACCTTTACCAACGCGGTTTTCTGCACCAATAGTTATCAATGGGATAGGTGTATAATTTATCCCAGTGGTCACTGCATAAGGATTCTTCTGCCTATTATCTTTGCCAAACAGCGCCACATCATCACCACGATAATATTCATATGCCAACTTACTGCCCAACTGAGGATAAGTGGGTAGATAAGCTTCAATACGAAGATCATAGCCGTTGGCTGGGCGTTCATTATAATCAGTGAAATCCCGGGACTGGTGCCAGTCAGTGATACGCAAATAACTGTTAGCTGAAAACTTCAGATAATCAGTCCAGGCTTCAACTCCTAAGCCAACACGGTTATTTTTACCCGTTATGTCACGATCAAAAAAAGTATTGATACCGTACATCCAATCACCCTGCAGTATTCGACCCCCCGCACCGATATTGACCGTATTCCGACCATCTTTCTTACGCATACCAAGCTGGCTGAATAACAGAGAACCTTGGTAGTCGTACAATGGCACCAATAGATCGACCGCGCTTCCATCAAGACCAAGATCGTTATTAACACCCAATTTAACTCGCGCAGTACCAAACTGACTCAGCCAATGCGCCACTGAGTCGCTGGCTTCCCCCACCACAGCAGATCGTGCGATGTTAGCTGCCGCGCCAGCTGTATCACTGTCAGCCAGAAGTGTTCCACCCTTTATCAAACTGTGTGCCAACCTTTCTTTATATTGAGGAGGAGCTGTCGAGTAAGGAGGTGCGTTACTGCTATTTTTAAAAGGTAACGGCGTAGAACGTGGAATGTCAATTTCATCCCCCGCTCCCAGTTGAATGAAAGCCTTTGAAAATGTGCGGAACTGGTTTAATTTCCGAAGTTCACCCACCGTAATGTGATACTTTTTGGCAACAACATATACGTTTTCACCGGCTGACAATATATATGGTACAGTTTCATAAACTGCCCCCGTTAAAGTTTGAGGTTCAGAGGTAAGCATTTTTGCTATTGCAGGGTAAAAAGGTTGTGTCAACGGTAACAACAGTTGAAAAGTGATATTAGTCCACGCGACGATAGATTTAGGTGTCATTAAGAAAAACCCCATCTTAATATTAGTCAGCGCAGCTTTGCATTCTAATTTCCTTGAGTTATTGTTAAGATTATAGCTCTATTATCATGATTATTTTTTCGTCTTAACTATATAAATGCAACTAATGGTACACTTCAATGCCTAGTCACGTTCTTTCTGGTCGTTTACTTGTATATTGGAAGCCAGTAAAATCTAATTATTTAGGCAAGGAAAATGGCGTGACGATATACAGTATCAGTGAAGTAGCACAGCTTTGCAGTATTAATTCGGTAACGCCGCGAGTGTGGTAACACAATTATAACCATTTAAAACAAAAAATTACTGAAGGAAGCCATCGGCAGTATATAGAGACGATATTGTTCGTATCCGCAGTATTAGGTGTGCCGGTAGGGTTTACTTGACGGTAGTGTGGTATCAGATGACAGCACTAACTGGGTATGTAGTGGTCGAGCAAAACTGGTCACGGCTTTCGAATTTTTCCAGAACAACCGTTCTGATTCATTCGGCGTCAAACCACCATTATATTGATGAGGTCTGAGCTGGCTGTAATATCCCGTGATGTAATTCGTTATTGCTATGCTGGCTTCGCTAAAATTCACGTATCCATTATCCGGCACCCACTCCGTTTTCAGGCTTCTGAAGAACCGTTCCATTGGACTGTTATTCCAGTAATTTCCTCTGCGACTAAGGCTTTGCTTTATTTAACATCTCGACAGTAACTGTCTGAAATTTCTGCTGGTATAGTGGCTACCTTGATCCGAGTGATACAGCAAATTAGCGAGCTTTCTTCGCGCTTCCCAGGCCATGGACAGCGCTTTACCTGTCAATGCAGAGTCCGGGAAAATGATATCGCCCAGCCAACCGGTTTACGGGAAAATAGATCAAGCACAACGGCTAAATAAGCCCAGCGTTTACCCGTCCAGATATACGTCACATCACCGGACCAGACTTGATTAGGCTCTGTTACTGCAAACTGGCGCTCCAGATAATTGGGGATCTCTACGTGTTCCTTAGACACCTTCTTATATCGATGGCCAGGCTACTGACAACTGATGAAATTGAGTTCTTTCATCAGCTTTGTTGCCCGCCAGCGGCTTAGTTTTACGCCTTGTGACCATTGCTGCAATATTACGTGCGCCTGCGGAGCCGTTACTTTCGCGATAAGTCTCACGAACAAGGCTGAGTAACATCACTCGTGCGGAATCAGGCTTCTTTGGCTGCCGCCTGTATATATAACTGCTGCGATTGGCCCCAAACACGTTGCACACAACGGTAACAGGAAACCACGCTCTGAATTTCTCAACTAATGAGAACTGTTCAGGGAGTCTGACATCAAGAGCGCGGTAGCCTTTTTTAATATATCTCCTTCCATTTCAAACGTTGAAGTCTTTTCTTCAGCTCGCGCATTTCAATCTGCTCAGGTGTCATTGGTGAAGCTATGGGTGATTTTCCCGCTCGCTCTTCTTTCAACTTGTAAGTATCCCCTCAAAATGGCCCATTCGCTTTTAGAGATCTTCCGACATACTGATTATGTCACCTGGTGAGATAGCTATGCGTAAGATCCGATTCACCGAGCGCCAGATCATCGCCGTACTAAAATCAGTCGAAGCTGGCAGGACCGTCAAAGATGTGTGTCGCGAGGCCGCTATTTCCGAAGCCAGCTATTACAACTGGAAGGCGAAATATGGCGGGATGGAAGCCGCTAATATCAAAAAGATCAAAGATCTTGAGTATGTTGATCGGCGGCGGGGCCCGTAGCCCATACTGGCGGCAGATACTGGCAGACGTTAGTGGTCGGTCGCTGGAATACCGTACCGGCAGAGATGTTAGTCCAGCACTGGGGGCTGCAAGATTAGCTAAGATAACGGTGAGTCCAACCCTATATCTAGCCGATCTTTGTCCTGAACTACCCTTAGAACAATTACATCCCCCAGTGGCTGAACATCATCAGTACTATCAGGAAAGAAGGATAGTATTCAGGCAGCTATATCAACAACTCCTACCGTTTTGTTAATTGATTATCCTGGTTACTACCGACTAATCCGATAGTAACCTCAACATGACCTTGATGAATGAACCCTTTTTCACCAACTGACATATAATTAATGTCCTACCTCTGTTATCTACCACGTTTGCTAGCCGTGTAATAAAAAATTAAAAAATAGGTAAATCACAGATAATAATTAAGCCTGAAACTTTTCACATATTCGCATAGGCCAGGAATTGAAGTATGGGTACCTCGGATTTAAAATTAACGGGCAGACTGGCAACGGACGATAATAACCCCGGATTAACTACAGCGACGTAATTACTCACACTTTTTTATTCTTTCTTTATAGATAAAACAAAAAAGAGGAAGAGCTAACGAGTGTCAACCCTTCTCCCCAATAAGAGGTAATGGGTATAATTTATACAAGTAATGATGAGGGTACTAATCACTATTGGTCGAACAACTGTTGCGATATAGTGGCAGGCTATATATTACCAACTGTACTGAACACCAACACGGTAACGTGTTTGACGTTCATCAGTGATTTTGCTACCAGGAACGTTGCCGATAGCAGCATATGGCCTCCAGTTTTTATCCCATTTATAGGCAATTTTCAGGTCATGGCTCCATTCGTCTTTCTCATTGTTTGACAGAATTTCATCTTCAGACTTCTTGTAATTCAATTCGTATTCAGCTGAATAGTCTTTCAAGAAACTATAGGCAAATAGCATAGTAAACTCATGGCCTTTCTCTATAGATTTGGTTTGAGCAGGCTGGTTACGCTTGTAGTATGGACGATAACGCAGTGATGTTGAAAAATCATCAGTGAAGGACACTTTACCACGCAGATAAGGGCGGTAGTTGTTATAGTCAGATGATGACTCTAATGAGAAGCCTGGCTCAAGCTGGAATGTTTTATTGAATTGATAGATGTAACTGGCAACGACTTCAGTGCCATTGCTGACTTGCTCGTTGAAAGGTTTGTTTGGTGTCGTATCAGAGCTGTGCTGGCCCCATTTTCCTTCTAAAGACAAACCGAAACCATTGGCAAAACGATTGGAAATTAGTAAGCGATCTTTATGATCAGATTGACGGGTATCTTTCATCTCATGTCGATAGTCAATTGTTGTTGCAACAGAACTAAAACTAATAATAGAGACTACTGCCAGAGTAAGTGATTTTAATTTCATTTTTATATAATCCTAGTCGTAGAGTAATTTAAATAGTCAATCATTAATAATTTTATAAAAAACAGACCCATTTATATCCAAAATCATCAGCGTTGCCATCAGGCAGCCAATGAACATAACCCGCTAAATAGACTAAATTTCAACTAATTTAGGTAAGTAAACGCTACTAACAACATGACAGTTTCAAATAGTTAATGTATGGACATTAGATTTAACGTCAGGTGGAATTATTAATGGTCACCATAAAACACCAAAATAAATAGTGACCATCTAGACGGTCACTTATAAAAAAACCACCATTATTTCAACATACATTAAAAATGAGTCCAAAATGATGAAGGTTCACATTTTAAGCTCATTGAACATTAGACAGTTAAATCCATCTCGGGATTATTCTTTTAACTCATCATCTACACATTCGGCTGATTCACCAAGGTAATACAAAGGATCCAAGATTTTATTAATATCCAACGTATCTGGAACATTTGCTTTCTTAAGTTCATCATGAATTGATTCAGCAAAAGTGAGTTTTTTCGCTATTGAATTCATTGCTGCCTCATACAGAATATGATGTGCGGCTGGGCGGCCAATGTGTTCCGCTAATTGCATCATCACGGCTTCAGAAAGGATTAAACCGCCGGATATATCTAGATTTTTCTTCATGTTTTCAGGGTAAACATTCAAACCAGAGATCAGCTTGTGTAGCCCCTCCACAATAGATACAGCAAAAATAGACACCTCAGGTAATGACACATCCATAATATTACTCTCAGCAGCATCCCCTTCATTCATTCTTATCATTGATGTATTACCCAACATCATTCTTGAGCGCAGCAATTGTGATATACCCACCAGATTCTGGGTATGCTGTGGATTTCGCTTTTGTGACATAGTGGAACTGCCTACTTTGCCATGATGAAAACTCTCTTCAACTTCAGCAACCTCGGTTCGTTGTAAGAAAATAACTTCTTCACCGATTTTTTCTACGGTAGCAGCAAGTAAGCCAAAAACATTAATGTAAGCGGCTAATGAGTCACAAGACGATCTGACAGGGATCGACGATGATTTAAGATCCAGTAGCTCTGCGACTTTATTCTGCACATTTCGTCCATTGCCACCCATCGCTGAAAAAACACCCACGGCGCCCCCCATCGTGACGATGAAAGCATCCTCAGCGGCATGTACTAAGCGCGCTCTATGTCGCCGGATTTCAGCACGCCAGCCAGCAACTTTAAAACCGAAGGTGATCGGCAGTGCATGCTGACCATGCGTTCTACCCGCCTGAGGAATATTCTTTGTATCAGCGGCAAGTTTAGCCATTGCATTAAGCACATTATCAAGTTCTGACAGAATAATGTTATGTGTTTTTCTTAATTGTAATACAGCACCTGTATCAAAAATATTTTGGGTTGTGGCACCCCAATGTATATATGACGCAGCTTCAGTACCACAAATGGCTTCATATTGACGCAATACAGGTACAAAAGGATGCATGGTTTCTTTAATACCTGCAGATATTTTATCTGTATCTAACAGTTTAACATGAGCCTTCTCTGCAATTATGTCCGCAGCAAACTTGGGGATCATCCCTAATTCAGCTTGGGCTAATGCCAATGCTGCTTCTACATCGAGCCAGCTTTGAATTGTGCTCAGATCAGACCAGATATCTTTTGCTTTCTGGCTGAACCAATGCCCAGTGATACATGAGTCAAACATTCCCACACTTGCCATAATTCACTTACCTCAGGTTTGTCATTTTGGTTATGATAAAATATACATTGATATATACAGTGATATTTATCACAAAACATAATAAATTCATAACATGTTGTTTTAAAATGAAAATATTTATTTTAATTAAATCGTGGATGACATCACTATTTATATTGGTGACTTATGGTTATATCTTCATAACCTTAAAGGAAGGGTGTGAGTGTTACACCATGATACTTGCACAGAATCATGAACTCTATGTGAGATATAAAATGACTGAATCTACTGGAATGAAAAACATCAAAAAATCCTTATTTATATGGATAATCAGCATCCCCATAATTTTAGCTTCTATGTATCTCTGTTTTGGTCAGAAAACATTTATTCTTGTGGCATCTTTCACTGTTATCATATTGATTGGCATGGGAATAATGAAGAAAATATATGCGCAGGCGCTAGTATTGGTCGGTGGTTGCGTACTTCTGCTAATGGCCGCTTTTCTTTTTCCTGATAGTGCCATAACGAACCCCAGTTCCGGTTCAAAAGTCATCGATGTCTTTGTGGAAATAAAAAATGTTTTCAGTAAAAACATTGCCAGTCTAGGACTCATTATCATGGTCATCGCGGGTTTTTCACGTTATATGAATGATATTGGCGCATCTGGAAAATTGGTTGAGATTTGTGTAAAACCGTTGGGGAAATTAAAATCAAGGTACATGCTTCTTGGAGTGTGCTATATAATAATGCAACTTTTAGCATTATTTATATCAAGCCCATCAGGACTGGCTCTCCTCATGATGTCTACCTTATATCCTATTCTTCGCTCTATTGGATGCAGTAAAGCATCTGTGGCCGCTGTTATTGCATCCGGGGTTTGTATTGATTATGGCCCATCGGCAACTGGCAGTATCCTTATTGCTGAAATAACCCACTATGACCTCTTCAGTTTTTTTGTTGAAAAGCAAATCCCCGTTGTATGGATACTCTTTATATTCATCGGTATTATGCATATGTTCGTCCAAGCTTATTGGGATAGAAAAGAAACTATATCATCACAAGATGACAGCTTACTGATGCATCAACAGGTATCGTCTGAAAAAGTTCCCTATTTATTCGCTTTATTACCTGTAATTCCAATGATACTTTTATTTGTATTCTCTAGTTTAGCTGAAGAATGGCTTCCCAAAGCTATGAGATTTAAAATGGATGTGGTTACCGCAATGTTTATCTCATTCTTTATCGCGTTCTTTTGCGATTTTGTTCGTACTTTCAGTATAAAAAAAGCAGCTGATAAAATATCTGGTCTTTTTGACCAAATGGGGCAATCATTTATCATGATTGTTTCAATTTTGCTCTGTGCTCAAGTCCTTGCTCAAGGAATGATAAAAATAGGTTTTATTGAAACATTGTTTAGTTTCATTCCTTCTGGTACTCACACTCATATCCTTGTTGTTCTCTCTTTCAGCATTTTAGTATTTTTTAGCTCTGTAGTCTTGGGCACGGGTTCAACATTTAATGCTTTTGCACCATTAGCCGCTGAAGTATCTAAAGGTGCGGGGATCTCTGTATTCAAGGTTCTTATCCCAATGCATTTTTCAGGTAGCTTGGGACGCAGTTTCTCTCCCATCGCTGGTGTAACTATTGCTGTCGCAGGATTAGTAGGATTGACTCCATTTGATATAATTAAGCGAAATGCTCTACAACTTGGCAGCGCTTATATTTTGATGTTAATACTCTCTCATTTCTTAATTGTGTGAAAAAATATTTTTTAATTAAACAATGCCTTGGTGTGACTAGACCTCATTCACACCAAAGCATTGACGACTCTATATTAGAGCGGTTCTGAGTATCGGTCAGGTGAGGGTTGATTTTGATGAATATACTCAAGGTAGCGTTGTATATGTGGAGGATTTAGATTTGAAAGCGTAAAAAATGATATATCATCTGACACTTCAGGAATGAAATCTTTAAAAATGACTTGAGGGTCATTGATAGTTGAGGCAGGAAATGAGGGTATCAAACAAATTCCTGAATTAGCCCTTACGAATTCCAATGCTGAAAATGAGTCAGAAACTTCAGCTACAATATTGTACGACACTCCCGATTTATCTAATACCCGATCAAGCTTCGTTCTTGAAATATTTCTTTTGATGAAAATAATCATTCTCTTTTGATTAAGATCCTCAGGAGTAATAATATCTTTGCTAGCCAATTCATCCAATCGATTCATTGCGCAAACTATTTTAGTTCTTCTTAAAGGAAATTCGCTTACATTTATACTTGCTGTATTTAGGGATGAATCACCAAGAGCAATATCTGCTCGACCCTCATTTAAATTGCTCAGCAATTTTGAAGCAGTAACAATGTCAATTTTTATATTTAAATCAGAGTTTTCTTTTATATATTGAGCTGTCAAAGGCATAAGAAAACTATATGCAATTGTAGGTGTGGAAATTATGTTTAGAGATTTCCCTTCTTCTTTATTCCATTCAAAATTTGTTAATCTCCCAAAAGAATCTGAAATTTTTACAATTTCTTCATATAAAGACAATGCATCTGAATTTGGTATTAACTTACCCCCTTCTCTTTTAAAGAGTACACGTCCTGATCTTGACTCAATCAGGCTTAACGTTCTACTTATTGCTGGTTGAGAAATACCCAGAAACTCTGCAGCTAATGTTGCAGTTCTCACCTCGATGAGTGTCTTTATTATTTCTAAATCCCTTAATGTAGCCCAACCACCTGACCAAGAAGATTTTTTCATCATTTCCGCGACCCTATATTTTTACAGCAATCGGTAGAACACAAGGCGATTTTATTATATTTCACATATTAAATATTTTTCAGATCAACATCTTACACTACCTGAATTAAAATTTTAAATCTTAATTCAAGTTAAATACAAACTGTATTTCAAACAACAGATAGTAGAAGGAACTACCTCCTCAGTAGTCCTGAATGTAACAGTTGGCATTGACAGGAATAATGTTGTCGTCAGCACCTAAAGCAGCTCAGGGACGTTCCAGGTAATTATGAATCCGACTGCCGTAAACACGGTGTGGTTAATGCTGTTGGCCTGGATCTTAACTGTTTTAAGAGCCCGAACGGAATGCGTCATAAACGTCTGGCTTCGCAGTCGCATCTTCATGATGAGGATGCGACTGCGAATGCCTTTAGGGACCACGATCAAAGGCCCCATCTGAGCCCAAATGTATGACTCCATTCTTACACTGTTAGCATTGTTTTTGGCTGGGTGGTTTGATTTGTGGTAGATCCAATGATACCTAATCACCCTGCGCTAAATTAATAATCTCAAAAGATCAACAGGACCGAGTTCTAACTCAGTGATGCTATTATCGCGCCAGGATTGCCGCAGTGGCGACGATTATGATTGTATTTTCAGTTTTGATACTTCTCACTCTAGAGTTCTTACGGCGGAGTAATGATCGCTTAAAGCTTGTAACTGATACCAGACGATGATCCTGTTAACCCACATATAAACCTAAAGACAAAATGTAGGTTTCATATTGTACTTTGCATAGTTGATTAAACATAAGTATTAATAAGCTCCAACGGCTCAGAGATGTCTCACCCAGGAGTTTCAGTCACCCCTACAGTCCGAGCAGATGATCACTTTTGGTTAGAGAGTATGAACGAAGGGCAGTAAGAGCACACTGCAATCCACTGTGGGTCATTTTACTGACGACCCGCCACCGGTATCTGGCACCGTGTTACGGTCTGAATTGAAGTGGTATTCTCCGATTTCACAAGAACTAAAAGTTATATCTATAATAGCCCCTGTGATGCCAAACAACGCGGATAACGAAGCTTGGCAGGAGCTATTCTATCAGAGATAGGCACCCCACTTCACTTTACGCCTCACTCAATTTATAGGGCACACCACTGGTTTGGTTCCAGCTATTTCTTTTTACCTGATACAATTACAGGTCAGCTTGAAACAGACCCCAAGGCTAACGCTGACAAAGGGATAAACAGAAAAGCCGGTATGAGGAATTTGCTGCTCAAGAAGTTGCAACCTGATAGTTTCAGCAACCTCCATAGCCCCGACTAACTCGGTGTTGGGGAGTAGGCAGACAAACTCCGCATCACCATGCCTACACGATTAACGTATTCGGCAACACCGATGAGATACGCGATTCTTTGCAAGGAGTCTGCTACCTGTTCTGTATGGCCCAAGTATTCTCTGTCAGGTAATCTTTACATAGCCCGAAGCCCTGCCCCCCACTGCTTGCCAGTTTTTGGCGTGCATTTTAGTCAATTGTACATTTGTATAAACCACAGTTTGTGCAATGTTACTCAGGAGTAGATATGGGGGGAAACAGGATAAAAACACCTAAAGGTGACACGTTGAGCGCACATGTATGTATAGAATTATTTGACGAGGCACCGACGGCGTTCGTACATGCACATAGTGTGTTTTCCGGCACGCATGTGCCCAGCAGGCAGCCTCCTTTTGTCATGAGGTAATACGAATAAAAAAGCCATTCACAGTGATGAGCTACACCGGAATGGCTTTTTTGTATTGTCTTAATCAAACAGTAATCAAATATTACAATCCGGCCTTTCTACGCAATCCTTCAGCATCTGCCGTACGTAACGCCGCCAGCAGGTTTAGCGGATTGATATCATGGGGTTCGTTATGCATGGTCTCTCCAGGCTGACAACTGGCTTCGGCAACTTTCAGTAACTCATCATCTGTCACATTCCCCAGTCCGATGTCAGCCAGAGTAGTAGGTAAACCAATTGATTCACAGAAACTATAAACAGTATCAATGACTTTAGGTTCACGATCTGTCAGCATCAACATCGCGAGTGTACCAAATGCTACTTTCTCACCATGCCAATAACCGCGAGTTTGTGGTAATACGGTAAGCCCATTATGAATAGCATGAGCGGCTGCCAGACCACCACTTTCAAAACCTAAACCAGAAAGCAATGTATTCGCCTCAATCACATGATCCAGCGCAGGTGTGACCTGATGATGTTCACAGGCACTTTTCGCCAGCACGCCGTATTTTAATAATGTGTCATAGCATAACCGCGCTAATCCAAATGCCGACATCGGCCCAGGGCGGGTTGTCATGTTACCGGCACCTTTAATACGGCAATCCTCCGCTTCAAACCAGGTAGCAAGAGCATCTCCCATGCCAGATACCAAGAAACGGACCGGCGCATCTGCAATAACCTGCGAATCCACTAATACCAAGTCAGGGTTACGCGGTATCATCAAATAGCGTTTAAACATGCCTTCCGGAGTGTAGATCACCACTAGCGAGCTACAAGGTGCATCGGTAGATGCCAGTGTCGGTACAATAGCAATCGGCTTTTTTAACATCGCGCCGGTAGCTTTAGCAGTATCGAGCGTTTTTCCACCGCCGATACCGACAATAACATCCGCCTGATAAGATTCAGCCAATACTGAAATACGACTTATCTCCTCATCAGAACATTCACTATTAAATACTTCAACCAAATACTCAATTTTCCCGTTCAGAGCCTGATTTATCTTATCACCCAGTTTTTGATGAACGACAGGGTCCTGCAATACTAATGCCCTCTGTCCTAATCGGGATAACTCATCACCCAGATAAATACTTATTGATTCAGCGCCCTGTACATAACGCGCAGGGAATATAGCTGTAGTGATCATTGTATGTCCTTACAGTAAGTTGGAAAAAAATTAAATAGCATGATGTAATTAATGAACAGACTCGTTGTTGATTTCCATTTTATTATCGAAATTAATCATCAATGAGCAAATCAGATAACCCACGGCTGCCGCAGCGAAAAACATCATGGCAATGTAATAATTACCCGTAATCTGAACAACAAAACCAATTAAGATAGGAATAATTGCAGCGAATAAGTTACTACTGAAATTCATTGTTCCACAGAGAGTACCCGCAACTTTTTGTGCACCTAATAATGAAGGAATAGACCAGTAGACACTCGCCCAGCGTAATGGGAACATCGCTACCCCCAGCAAGATAACCGCCGCAATGGGATTATTAATATTAGCGCATATAAATATCCCGACGCCAGCCGTCACCGCTGAGATACCCAGCATGGTATGCATGACTTTGTTGGTATCGGCACCGGAATCTCTCCAACGGTCCATGATATATCCACCGGTTAATTGGCCGATAAAACACAACAGAAAAATAAAGGCCATTGCGCCACCCATTGATTTAATATCAAAACCATAGGTTTTTTGAAAATACAATGGTAACCAGGTCATCAATCCGTAAAATACCGTACTATAACAAACCCAACCACCGATTAATGCCTGGACATTCCGTTGTTTCAGGTAGGGTAATACATCTTTTATTTTATATTTTTCTGGTTTCTTGGTAGAGAATTCATTATTTTTATTAATATGCTCTAATTCAGCCTTGTTAATTCTAGGGTGTTCGTGAGGATAGGTCCTGATATACCACCATGCCAGCATCCCCGCCAACATTGTTCCCAACCCCGCAATAATAAATGCCATGCGCCATGAACCAAAGAATGCAATCAGCCAGGTCAGGATCACCGCACCCAAGGCTGTCCCCAGGGCCGCACCACCGTCTAACAACATTGACCCACGTCCACGCTCCGTCGGTGTCAGCCATGTCCCCATCAGCTTGGCACCTGCTGGCATAATTGGTGCCTCTGATACGCCCAGTCCAACACGGGATAATGCCAGGAAAGCCGTTGAGTGGCAAAGTGCTGCAATGGCCTGGAATGCCCCCCAGGTAATTGTCGCACAGGCAATAATTGTCCGTGTTTTAAATCTATCGGCTAATACGCCGCTAGGAACCTGCATTAAGGCATAAGCCCAAAAAAAGGCACTGTGCAACAGTCCCACAACGATAGTGTCTTGAATGTTAAATTCTTCGACAATATACGGCATGGCGATCGCCAGCGAGGTTCTGTCGATATAATTGATTGCTCCCAGAAGCAGTAATATTAAGAATATATTCCATCTAACCTTAGTCGGCGAGGTATTATGATAAGCCTCATTCCTTATTATAGACATGACACTCTCCTGACCATATTTATGTATATGGCTTTTATCAAGAATTGTTTAACTAAAATAAATTACATTACATGATTGAGCCGATATTCCATGGCACAAACTCCAGGCTGCCATATCCAAACTGTTCACTTTTAGTTTTTTTCCCTGATGCCATTTCAAGTATCATGGCATACAATCTTTCACCTGCTTCAGCGATAGTTTCCTTGCCTTCAACCACATCCCCGCAGTTAATATCCATATCTTCCTGCTGGCGAACCCACAACGTATTGTTGGTAGCTAATTTAAGACACGGAGTGGGCTTACTGCCAAATGCAGAACCGCGACCCGTGGTGAAACACAATAAATTTGCACCTCCGGCAATTTGCCCGGTAACAGCAATAGGGTCATACCCGGGGGTATCCATAAATACCAATCCTTTTGCCGTAACAGGCTCTGCATACTCATAGACTTCAACTAAATTAGACGTGCCGCCTTTAGCAATTCCCCCAAGTGATTTTTCCAGTACCGTGGTTAACCCCCCCACTTTATTGCCCGCCGATGGGTTATTATTCATTTCACTTTTGGTTCGCTGACAATAATCTTCCCACCACTCAATGCGGGCGATCAATTTTTTACCTACGACTTCTGAAACAGCACGACGCGTTAATAAATGTTCTGCACCATAGATTTCTGAGGTTTCAGACAGGATTGCTGTTCCCCCCTGCTGGACAATTTTGTCTGCCGCATACCCCAAGACGGGATTAGCAGAAATACCGGAATAACTGTCCGAGCCACCGCATTCAAGTGCCAAAATAATTTCCGATACCGGTACTGGTTCACGCTTAACCTGATTAGCATCACTCAGCATGCTATCAATAACGGTAATACCTTGAGTGATGGTTTTCTGGGTTCCACCCGTCTCCTGTATTGTCATGGTATGCAGTTTCGCACTCTCTTTCAGCCCTTCAGTGTTAATCAAATCCTTTATTTGGTTAGATTCACAGCCTAAGCCAATAATTAATACGCCAGCAAAATTCACATGCCTCGCATATCCACTCAACGTCCGGCGCATAACAATCATTGCTTCGCTGTCAGCGCCAATAGCGCAACCGAAACTCTGTGGCAGAGCAACAATCCCATCCACATTCGGATACTCATCCAGTCCGATTTTCTTATAGTGATCTTCGATGGCTCTGGCCACCGTAGCACTGCAGTTAACGGTGGTTAAAATACCGATAAAATTGCGGGTTGCAACACGACCATCCGCACGTTTGATTCCCATAAACGTATCGGTCTTTTCTGCTTTAGGCAGTGTCAGGGTATCTTCGCCAAACGCATAGTCACGGGTAAACTCGCCCATACCCAAATTGTGCATGTGAATATGCTCACCTGCATTTATAGGTTGTGACGCAAAACCAATAATTTGTCCATAACGCTTAACGGGGGCATTTTTCTCGATATTGCGGATAGCAATCTTATGCCCTTCAGGTACCGGGTTGAGAACGGTAATCCCCTCTTCAGGAAGCGGTGTACCCGCACTGATATTGATGCGGGCAATAACAACATCATCGTTAGGATTGATTTTTATTACAGGATAGACATTACTCATCATTATTATCCTCTTATTGATCTACCTGATGCTATTTAGGATTTCTTTTACTTGATTGATTTTTTCTGCCGATAATTTTCGGGTCGGTGCAATGACCTCCGTTGAAATACTCATGCCACTGGCATTGATGGCTTCCTTTACTACACCAAAGAACGGTGTTTCTAATGCATACAGTGATGAGAGTTTGGCAAGACGGCGTTGCAGCACAAAGGCCTGCTCATACTCTTTATTGATGAACGCAGCATAGATCCCACCGGTCACCTCCGGCGCAAAATTGAAAGTGGCTGGGATCCCGCCGTGCCCGCCCAAAATTAGCGTATCAAGCATATATTCATCATAACCCGAGAAAATGATAAAGCCGGGCCGGAAAGCATGAACGCGATTAATCACTTCACGCGTATGACTGATATTATCAATAGTATCTTTGATACCAACGATATTCGGAACCTCTCTGGCCAGTTGGGTAATAACATCTAAACCGATATCTTGCCCGGTTAATGCCGGGAAGTTGTACAAAAATACCGGCAGCGTGAGTGCTTCAGCTATGGTTCGGTAATGATGATAAAGATAATCGCTATTGAGCTGAGCATAATAAGGATTCACCACCAGAACGGCATCAACACCAATCGACGCCGCATGTTGGCCATAGGCAATAGTTTCAGCCGTTCCCGGCACGGCAATCCCCAACAATACCGGCACTCGCCCATCGATATGTCGGACGCAGAACTCGGCGACCTCAAGACGCATTTCATGTGACATATGACAGAACTCGCCGCCACTGCCCAAGATCAGTACCCCGTGAGCTCCCTGCGCAATCACATGGTCCAACAGTTTTGCCATGCCGGTTTTATCAAGCTGACCTTTTGCATCAACCACGGTAGGGACGGGAGGAAAAACACCTTTAAATCTGTTCACATTCACCACCATTAAGTTCTATATATGGAACAAGTGTTCCTTGTATGGGAAATGATGCGAGAAAATTGAATCTGAGTCAACTGGCTCAAATAGTGAACTGTGATCGAACGCTTATTTTAGTTACTTAACGTGGGATAATGGTGTGATGACCTGATGACCCCGTCATCAGGCTTTGAGTAACGAACTTAATACAGAGCAGGTATGTTGGACACGACGGGCAATATCTTCCCACTCGTCATTCGGCAGTTGGAAAAGTACTCCAGACACACTGATTGCAGCAATGACCTTACCCTGAGCATCATGCACAGGTGCTGAAATACAACGTACGCCGAGACTGTCCTCTTCATCATCGCATGCCCAACCGCGCTGACGGATTTCAGCCAATTGCATTTTGTAGGTGGTACGGTGGGTAATCGTTTTTTCGGTAAAAGCCGGAAAATGCTCTCCTTCAGGCAAAAGGTCATCAATCTCTTCATCAGATAGCCAGGCCAGCAATACTTTACCTAAACCCGAGCTGTATAAAGAAAGACGTTTCCCTTCCCAACTACGAACCACAATAGCCTGAGGACTTTCCATTTTTAACAAATAAATAGCCGCCCGGCCTTCCAATACACCAAGATGGCAAGTCAGGTTAGTACTGTCACGCAATTCTGCTAATAATGGCAATGCGATGGTTTTAATATCAAACTGTTGAATTGCTTTATTGCCCAATTCATATAACAGCAGGCCGAGTGAATACTTATCTTTTTCCTGACGGAGCAGTCCCTGCACCACCATGGCATTAAGTAAAGTGGACGTGCTGCTCTTGGGTAAATCAACACCGCTGTAAATTTGACTGAAAGTAGCACTGCCGTGTTCTGCCAGGTAATGACAGACACGAATAGCTTTATCAAGAGCCGGGACCGGAGTGGTAGGTGTCTTCATCATCGTGTCAGTTGGATAAGATTATTAATGGATACCGAATGAGAATTGTAACGTTTTTATGAGGCTATGTACCAATTAAATGAGTCACCTGCATTAGGGGAAACCGTGACCCAGTATTCTTTAAGATAACGTGATAACTCTCACTATTTCTATCCGTGGGCGTACGTGCTGTCTTTGCCTAATCTGCTGGCAGGCTTCACTCTATTTAGTCCATGTCACGACCTCTTGCTTATCATAATGGGATGACCCGAAAGATATTTCCGAGCTATTGGTCTTCATTAAATTCTGTTCAACATTAGCTAAACCAGACACTGGAAAAATCTGCTGCAGACGTAACCGACGCTGATATCGAGCAGTTTTGGCGTGAGTTCAGTACGGCCATCGAGCAGCAAAAGAGTAAAGCTGCGAATGCCCGATAAAAACGCTAGAATCAGTCATCTCCGCCCGGTGAAAGCAGAATAAATGACCGACACTCCACTTCCTCAAACATCAGGCTCCACAATAGCAACAGACTCTCCTTCATCTCAAGTGGTCACCCAAAATTTGGGGCATCTCGCTTTAGCTACGCTTCCCTTGCTGGGAACACCATAGTAACGATCACCACATGCCGAGGAACGCTCAAACCATCTTTATATAACCCACAACTATTGGTGGTCATTCTGGTGGTCTTGACAGAAAGTGGATTCAGGCTTAGCTTACTTATTAGCCATTTATTGGCAAAGGTGATCCCAGTCAGAGGAGCCAAATTAGAAAAGCTCGCTTAGGAAACTAAGCGGGCTTTTTGCTTTTGTTTTTTTGATCGTTTTTGTGTGTTACTGGCCGAAGCCTCTTCTCTAAGCCTGCCGATACGGCAGTGAACAGTTATAAAATACACATAACTTGCTGATGGTAAAAGAAAAATAGACTGCGAGGGTAAAAAAGGCTTTTTTAATACTCTCGACCAATCCTGTATAAAATCAATACGTTAGTGTTGGCCGAAAAAAGAGGGTTAAAAATAGAGAATGGTGGCGATGATGCTGCAACCATAAACACTAAACCTTCCTGTAATCAGAATTTTCTGCAACTCATCTTGCTCAACAAATAACAAGAAGTGTAGTGTACTAAACTGGCTTTTTAGCCGTAAAAAAAGCAGATTACACCACTGCTAATGGCGGTTTGGAATACGTTATTTTGCTTCGTTTGCCGTTATCCACCAGCCTATATTTGGATTGATCCTGTGCGGCTATTATCGTACCAGGCCGACATTTTGATATGTTAATTGTTAGATATCCTGGAAATTACAACGTTGTGTGCAACGGAGACATCCGTACAAAAGTGCGAGATGAATATTAGTCGACGCGAAGGAATATGAATATGGCTGAGTTTCAGGATCCGTTTTTCACCAGCACATCAGAAGACGTGGAAGCCGAATACGTTTGTGGTGTTGAGGCCTTACGGGCAGGCGATTGCAACGCTGCAAGTAGACACTTAGGCAATGCTGCTCGGGGAGGTCACGTTTCGGCATTATTCAATCTTTCTCTTCTTTGGGGGTCAGGCAGTGTGACACCCTATGATTTCGATCTGGCGGCAGACTGTTGGTATAAAGCAGCGGAAGCCGGTCATCCTCGAGCCAAAGCTATTCTCTGGCAGTTGGAGGCAGCGGATCGAGGTGGATTTGGAGCAAATAATCTCGCTAAATTTGCCAAAGACGCGAATTCTGGGGATAGCCTGATATATTCGATAATGGTTTGTGCCGCCCGCTTTTATGATGTGATTTGCCGAAAATACGGCGCTACGGTGGACGTTATCGCTTATGAATTGGATGCAGCCACAATGAGCAATTTTGATTTCGTTCATTCATTCGTCAAGCGAACTGGCATAAACAAGGACTTCTACGAAGGGGGTTTGAACCGGTTAAAACCCGATTCAGCCGCGGATCAAATCGTTGATGGCCTAAATCAGTTACATGCTGCGATGAGATCGTCAGGTGTAAGTGAAAAGCTCGCTGCCATGGCCCGTTGCTCTATCGTGGGACATATCATTGCAAAATCACCCTACGGAGAGCATTCTCAGCCGCTTCGCGGTATAGATACGTTCTTTATCGAGGATGCAGGATTATTAGCTGAATCACGCGAGAGTCATGCCAACGAAATGGACTTATCTGCCAGGAAGCGGGAGTCTCAGGTCGAGCAAACTCAGAGACAAATCGCAGTTAATCTTGAGCAGATGGGGGCATCGGTCCTCCTCATAACGCAATCAGGGAAAGTCGTTATGACGGCAGACAGCTTGCAAGACCGACCACGCAATTGGTTTGGTGGGAAGGTCATGGAGGTCATGATAAGCCGCCCAGGCTTAGCCCCGTATTTCATCTATTATGAGAACGACGAGTACTACTACAACATGTCTGGGCCTGCTCAGCAGTCCTTTTCCAACGCTCAAGGCTACAACAACTATCGCAGTAACGTATCGCAAGCCCTATGCATGTATTTGGTGGTACACCTGATAGCAACACAGGGCAACGATATAAGTCATCCTGAGATGTCATTCAGTCACAACAGAATACACACAAATGTCATCGCCTACGTTGATAGGCTGAATAACTGGTACCCCATTCAACACAACTCGGCAGAATCAGACTCAGCGACAGAACGCAAGGTCGCACAAGTTAATAGGGGCGAGATCGACATTACTGATGTTATTGCCGTTCATCATACATCTCCCTCATAGATTAACCGCGGTTGCGGGGAATAGCCTTTACCGGCAATTCCCCGAACTGATCCAGACGTGCGCGGCTATCTTCCAGAGTTACTGTCCGGTGGGTTGATACCCTGCCACTCCGGTTTATTCGGCATGCCCGCGTCGTCTAACACTCTATAAAATGAACTTCATAAAACTATAAATAAAAGGCTGATTATTATAATGAAGCCACTTTAGGCATTGGTTTTGCGTTCAAATACCTAAAGTGTTACTGAAAATAATTCTTTATTGTCTTCTGTTCATTTCACTGCTTGCCAAAATAAAAGGACCAATACCATTATTGTCGTTGGTAACCTTTTTCTGAGTACCTAGGTTCTCTTTCAGGATGAGAACATGCGCGAATGGCATCAAATCGCCTTAATAACTTTATGCCGAAATGGTTAATAAAAATCACTACTGTTAAGCGTCAGCCAGCACATTGAGATGGTTTTACAACTACCAAATTAAAAAAGCCCACTTAAGCAACCTCAAGTGAGCTTTTTACTATTTAATCTGCTAATAAGCCCTACAACTCCAGGCTTACACGACCCTCCCCCTATTTACGATTAAGGATACGGAGAAAATCCTGTTTATTTGAGATTAATGAGAGCGCATTGGCAATAATTTCATCACTAAAAATCGAGGCTACATCTTTTAACACATCAATATGCTCTTTTTCTTTAGCAATAACCCCAATGGCAATAAACATAACATTACTTCTATCCCAGATGACACCATCAGGGAATTGAAAAATTTCAACACCGGTTTTAACAATGGTATTTGTGGCTGATTTAGGCAGATGAGGTAAGGTAATACCATTCCCCAAGAATGTAGAGACTTGTTGTTCTCTTTCATTAAGAAAAGAGATACAGTCTTGGTTAATATAACCTTTTAATTTAAACTCTTTTCCTATCATTGCTAAAACTTCAGCTTTATTTTTTGCATGACATCCTAAGTGTAGGTTATCAACGGTAATATTATCTATCATTATCTGTCCCCTTTGCGATATGATCTTTTTTATCTCATATAAAAATTATGTTATTAATTACCGGCAGACAGTTCTTCTTCAAGTTGTTCTAATGATTTATTGGATGTTTCTGGTAAGGCGGTAATCACAAAGATAATCGCCAGATAGTTGATAAGAGCAAAAATCAAGAAGACCGGACCTAAGCCAAGTTTCGCCTGAAGCACGGGGAACAAGTAACTCACAATGGCATTCATGATCCACATGAAAAATACTGAGATCCCCATAGATAGGCCACGAATCTTTAATGGGAACAGTTCTGCTAATACGACCCAAGTCAGAAAGCCCATCGTACCCTGCATGACCCCGACAAACAGTGCACCCAGCAACCAAATAACAGTTGCCTTTATTTCACCAACCAGATAATAATCCGCACCAGCAATAATCAAGTGCAGCGTTGCCATCAGGGCAAAACCATACACAATCAGTGTTTTCCGTTTAAAACGATCAACCAGGAACATAACCCCAATAACCATCCCCCCGACAGAAAAAACGCCATTTAACACGTTACAGATTAGCGACATTCTTTCCGAGAATCCGGCAGTTTTTAATATTTCCGTACCATAATACATAATGACGTTAACACCGGTAGTTTGCTGTAAAGCTGCCCAGGCAATACCTACCAAAATTAATTTTAAGATCCACGGTGTTTGAAAAATAATAGCCAAATCATTTTTAGCATACAATTTCTTTTCTTTTTCGATATCAATCAACGTTACGATATCATTAAATTCTTTAATAGCCCGTGGCTCAGGGCGAATTTGTTTTAAAATTACTAATGCCTCTTCCCGCCTATTTTTACTGATCAACCAACGGGGGCTTTCTGGCGAACGCCACATTCCCACTAACAAGCAAATAGCAGGGATAGTTTGAACCAATAGCATATAACGCCAGACCTCAGGTAGATGGCCCCAGGCAATACCAATTACCGCATTTACTGCAAATGCTGCTAATTGTCCAATAACAATGGCAACTTCATTCAACCCGGTAAGTTTGCCCCGCATTTCTGTCGGTGCAACCTCGGATATAAATGTAGGTGCAGTAACCGATGCCCCGCCTACCGCGTAACCAAGCAAAAATCTGGCAATTAAAAGAGTGGTGATATTAGGTGATAATGCACACAATAACGCACCAAAGAAAAAAACGAAGGAGAGATAGAGCAGGTATTTTCTTCGACCAAAAAAGTCAGCCAATTTTCCGCCAAAAACACTACCAATGGCGGCACCGACCAATAGTACACTCATTACCAGGCCCACTGTCGTCGGCGTCAGGGCCATATTTTCTTTCAATGAAGAAAATGCACCATTAATAACACCGGTATCATAACCAAAGAGCAAGCCACCAAATGTAGCGACTAATGTTATTTGATGTAATCGTTTTCTCTGTTGTGCATTGAGATTCATCATTAACGACATATCATTACCTTTTTATTTGATTATCCATTTAATGTCAAAAAGGGTTTCAAAAAACAAAAGTAACTCCTTCTCCACCTTAAAACATGGAGGTGATGAAGAACTTTTTGACACTCTGATTTATTAATAAGATAAATGCAGTTATTGAAGACAAATAAGCTTTATTCCAGAGTGCGATATTATATGATTCTTGCTACGGTTTTTATTTTGCATGATCCTTTTGCGCTCCCAATTTTTAAAATGTACCGATTACCATGGTGGTACTGGTAATACGTTATATTTTGCTACCCCGCCTCAACCGACGTCCCAGCCCCTCATTCTGCTGACAGCACAAACAAAGGTTGCGGCCTGAAACCAACCGACGGCTTGACTGCAATAATCACCACCAATCAATCCAACACTGACTTCTTTCATCTATATCCTCCTGACGAGACAAAAATAGACTATCAATGAATGCTCGCTAGCGGTTTCTGGCGATCCTCAACTGGCGTTATCACTGATAAGTATGTTAACTCACTGTGACACAACATATCATGTTGATCGAAATTAAAATTCCATATCGATCACAACATGGCATTATAATTTCATTTTTGGTGAGGGGAATTTCAGGTAATACAGGTATCTCATCATCAAACACACAATTATCTCACTGATATATAAGTAATATTATACTTAGAATAGATGACGGCACTGATGCGTTATTCACGCTATAATTACAAAAAAATTTACAATTTTGTGACTTAGATAACTATATTATTTCAAAATAAGCCATCAATAGAATAAAATATTTCATTGGTTTTTGACGACTCTAAGTATCAATTTTGGGTGTGATGTTGGTCTGAGTCTGGATTTGTGGCGGGGCTGCGGGCGTCAAAAAAGAAAAGTGATCAAGATAATTGATGAGAAAGCCCCGTATAGCTAAGGTTGGGCGGGGCTTTCGCTATTTGATAGTCTGTTCTGTGAGCTGTTTTCTTTTACAGTGCATAAAAAATCAATACGGCAATACCACCGAATAATATCCATTTAATCAAATAATAGATCCTACGATTCCAGGCTTTCAACCGTTTCCCCACCTTGCGCACTGCATAGATGTATTTAAACATACGATTGACACCACCGGTACGATCCCCCTCTTCGTTGGGGGCTGTGGCTGCACTCATTAAATTGCGCCCCAACCAGTGGTTAATCCATTGCGCCCAGCGGTAACGCATTGGCCGCTCAATATCACAAAACAGGATCAGCCTATTCTGCCCACTCTGATTCTCGGCATAATGAATATAAGTTTCATCAAATAAAATGCCTTCACCGTCACGCCAACTGTAAGTGGTGCCATCAACATCAATAAAACAGCGGTCATCATTCGGGGTGATTAAACCAAGGTGATAACGTAAAGAACCGGCATAAGGATCACGATGCCGAGGCAGGCGGCTACCGTGCGGTAATTCAGCAAACATCGCTGCCTTTACCGAAGGTAATCCGCGTAATAACGAGGTGGTATAGGGGCAAAGTGTCATCGCCGAGGGATGGCTATCTTCATACCATTTCAGATAAAAACGTTTCCAGCCAGTTTTAAAAAACGAATTAAAACCCGCATCATTATATTTATCCGATGCTTTGATTTGCTGGATTTCCATCAGCGCCTTACCTTCATCCCTGATTTGCTGCCAGTTTTCACGCAGCACGGTCAATTCAGGGAAGAGATCCTGCTTTAAATAGGGCGTGGTGGGTACCCGTGAAAACAGATACATAAACACATTGATTGGTGAAACAAATGTCGAATGATCTGAGAGCTGACGCCAGAACTTGTAGCGAACTTTGCCACGAAAATGCACATAGACTACACATAAGATAAAAGCGAATAGCACTATATATTTCATGATGTCCTATCAAATAAATATGGTTGATAGTCAAATATTTAGTCTATATCGATTGAAATTTCCAACTTAAAAAAATAAAAAGTTATTACAACAAGTGACTAGCCCCAACTTAGTAAGCAATAAATGTTTGAATATCACTGTCATTAACAGTGAAACATCCCGTAAAAATGCGGCCTGCTGGGAAGTCACTGCTGAGATCGCGTAATAGCTGCAACTCAAAACGCCCTGATGCCATGGAATAACTCAGGAAACGGGCCTCCAGGAAGTCAAAATAACGCCCTAGCTGTGGATACACCGCTTTAAATAGACTCTCTTTGGCTGAAAAAGCCAATGTCAGTAAATGGTTGAATACTAATGGGCCTTCCTGAAGATCGCGGTACTCCTGCTCACTAAGGATTCCGGGCCATAGATCATTCGCCCTTTCAACTGCAATCAGGCTTTCAATATCTAGCCCAACACCGTGGACATGGGCACTTTGATCAGAATACTCTGTAGCCGGCGTTATAATTTGCGCAGTGCACAGAGCACGTTGGTTGTTATGACTGATGCTACCAATCAAACCGGCGGGCCATAGTGGCGCGCGATCTAGCCCATTCGCTAACGGATAATTGCGTACTTCAAGCATATTCAGCACTTGTCGGGCGACAAAACGGCCCGCCAGGTATTCGGCACGCCGTTTTGCCACTGCTTTTTGTAAACTGCCGGGAAAGGCAATGCCATAAGCAGCAAACAGCTCATCCCGGTATTCATTGACATCAAAATCACATTTTGCCAACAGGCCGTGAAACAATGGTTGGCCATTTAAACCGCTGGCTGGCAGTGCGGCAAAGGTAAAGTTACGAATAAATACCGACGTCACGCGTTATCCTAATCATCTGGATTCATAGGCCTTTATAATAGTAGTTAACCCACAGCACCACAATATCCGAACCTATCCCGATGGCTAAAACACATCAGTGAAAGCAAGTTGCTACCAAAAGCCAAAACACCAATCCCATCAACAAATAACCCAATACGACTTAATTCATTATGAAATGTCACTTCACAATTATTGAAACGCAGTTCCTGACGTTTCTTTTTCTGTGACAATGGTCAATTTAAAAGAAAAAGTAAACAGCTAGGTTAATTACCAGAGGGATAAAGGAATAACCTTTTTTTATATATTGATATATCCGTCAGGTTACAGGTTACAGATACGCACCTGCTGCTTGAATTCTATTGGGTATATACCTATCCCATTATTAAAAATAATCCATTTTATCTTTTGTATAGCGACTTCTGGAGAACACTGAATGAAATTCCCAAAGCCTTTGCCCACACTGTGCCTGGCTATTTCTGCCATATTATTTAGTCAAATAGCCTCTGCTCAACAAATTAAAGCTGCCGATGTTCATCCCAAAGATTATCCTAATGTTGTTGCTGTTAAAAATATGGGTGACAAACTAAAGACCGCAACGGATGGTCGCCTGGAAATTAAAACATTCCCAGGTGGCGTCTTAGGTGATGAAAAGCAAATGATAGAACAGGCTCAAATGGGAGCAATTGATATTATTCGTGTTTCTATGACCCCTGTTGCCTCTATTCTGCCGGAGATCAGTGTCTTTACCCTGCCCTATATGTTCCGCGACGAAGACCATTTACATAAAGTTATTGATGGTCAAATCGGCCAAGAAATCGGTGATAAAATCACTAACAATAAGAACTCAAAATTGGTATTTCTCGGCTGGATGGATGCGGGTACCCGTAATCTGATTACCAAAGAACCGGTGGTTAAACCAGAAGATCTCAAAGGTATGAAAATCCGCGTTCAGGGCAGCCCGATTGCACTGGCTACCCTTAAGGCCATGGGTGCCAACTCACTCAGTATGGGTGTAAGCGAGGTATTCAGCGGGATGCAAACCGGGGTGATTGATGGTACCGAAAATAACGAACCGACCTTTATCGCCCACAATTATCTGCCGGTTGTCAAAAACTATACCCTGAGCGGCCATTTTATTATTCCTGAGCTGTTCCTTTATTCCAAAACAAAATGGGATAAATTATCTGCTGAAGATCAACAAACCATTCTGAAATTGGCCAAAGAAGCACAGGCTGAGCAGCGCGTATTATGGCAAGCCTATGTGCAGCAATCCCATGACAAAATGAAAGCCGGTGGCGTGCAATATCATGAAATGGACCATGACTATTATTATAAAGCCACTCAACCCGTTCGTGATGAATTCGGTAAGGATCATCAAGAACTGATCAAGCAGATTGCAGCCGTGCAATAACATCTTTCCGACAGTATTAAATATTTTAATACTACTGATATTTACCCAAGGTCATGGGGGTTGTAGCCAATGACCCTGGGTACACTGAGGTCTCCGCTATGGCTCGCTATTATCTATCAACGATGGATGCGTTATATCGCCTGTCAATCTGGGTCGCTGGTATTGCCTTAATCATTATGGTTGTGGTTATCCCTATGGGGATATTTGCCCGTTATGTCCAAAACGATGGCTTATCCTGGCCAGAACCCGTCGCCATATTATGTATGGTGACATTTACTTTTATTGGTGCTGCCGCCAGTTATCGTTCTGGTTCACATATTGCTGTCAGTATGGTCACTGATCGGCTCTCTGAGACCGGTAAAAAAGTATGCCTGTTATTGGTTGATTTGCTGATGGTGCTGATAAGCCTGTTTATTTTGGTCTATAGCTACATTCTGTGTAGCGAGCTTTGGTCACAACCAGTGGCTGAGTTCCCACTACTGACAGCAGGACAAAGCTATATTCCTCTGCCAATCGGCTCCGCGATTACGCTGATGTTTATCATCGAGCGGCTATTTTTTGGCCCGCAGACCCACCGCCCGGTAGTGATGATCGGCAATTCATAATTTGGGGAACTTTACCTTATGGACGCATTTATTTTAGTTTTTACGCTGGCAATCTTGCTGGCTATTGGTGTCCCGGTGGCTTATGCCGTCGGTTTAAGTGCCATCGCCGGTGCATTTTGGATTGATTTACCGTTGGAAGCGGTGATGATTCAAATCACCAGTGGCGTCAATAAATTCTCATTACTGGCCATTCCGTTCTTTATTCTGGCGGGGGCCATTATGGCCGAAGGTGGCATCGCACGGCGGCTGGTGAGTTTCGCCTATATTTTCGTTGGTTTCATCCGTGGTGGTTTGTCGCTAGTTAACATTGTGGCTTCAACATTTTTCGGTGCCATTTCAGGATCATCAGTGGCAGATACCGCCTCCATTGGCTCGGTAATGATCCCGGAAATGGATAAAAAAGGCTATCCGCGTGATTTTGCCGCCGCAGTCACCGCCAGTGGTTCAGTGCAGGCGATATTGACCCCACCCAGCCATAATTCGGTGATTTACTCACTGGCAACCGGCGGCACCGTATCCATCGCGGCACTGTTTATTGCCGGGATTTTACCGGGCTTGCTGCTCAGTTTTACCCTGATGTTAATGTGTGTCGGCTTTGCCTATAAGCGAGGTTACCCTAAAGGTGAACGAGTGCCGTTCCGTCAGGCGCTCAAAATCTTTGTCGATACATTATGGGGGTTGATGACGGTGGTCATCATCATGGGAGGAATTCTTTCCGGGGTATTTACCGCCACAGAATCTGCCGCGATTGCCTGTTTGTGGTCATTCTTTGTCACTATGTTTATCTATCGCGACTATAAATGGTCCGAATTGCCTAAACTGATGTATCGCACAGTAAAAACTGTCACTATCGTGATGATTTTAATAGGTTTTGCCGCCAGTTTCGGCGCTATCATGACCTACATGCAGTTGCCAGAACGTATCACTGAATTCTTTACCTCGGTTTCTGATAACAAATACGTGATTCTGATGTGTATCAATATCATGCTGCTGCTGATTGGCACCTTGATGGATATGGCACCGCTGATTTTGATCCTAACACCGGTACTGATGCCAGTGACCAATTCATTAGGTATTGATCCGGTCCATTT
Organism: Yersinia sp. 2541 StPb PI; assembly: GCF_052217145.1. Lineage (NCBI taxonomy): Bacteria > Pseudomonadati > Pseudomonadota > Gammaproteobacteria > Enterobacterales > Yersiniaceae > Yersinia > Yersinia sp. 2541 StPb PI. The sequence continues at coordinate 2,908,404 of NZ_JAZGQB010000001.1, forward strand.
CGGTATGATTATGTTGATCAATTTGGGAATTGGTCTGATCACTCCCCCGGTGGGGTCGGTGCTGTTTGTCGCCAGTGCGGTGAGTAAACAGAAGATTGAACAAGTGGTGAAAGCGATGTTGCCGTTCTACGGCGCACTGTTCCTGGTGCTGATGTTGGTCACTTATATTCCTGAAATATCACTGTGGCTGCCAAGGGTATTTGGCGTGTACACCGGCTGATAAACCGATAATCATGAGTCGGGCCGCTGACCGGCCCTTCTCACGGTTACTTTGTCATCAATACCACAGGCTCATGATTGGCCAGCCCACCAGCAGCAACATTGAGATGTAGAACACCCCCATGATGCCACCCAGCCGCCAATAATCTTTCGATTTCACATAACCACAGCCATAGATAATCACACCAGGGCCAGTCGCATACGGCGTCAGGACACCCATGATCCCAATGGATAACACCAGCAGCATAGATAAATGTTCCATCGGCACACCACTTAAACCTTTACCGACCGCCAAAATAACCGGCAGCATGGTTGCCGTGTGGGCAGACAAGCTGGCAAACAGATAATGAGAGAAATAGAACACCAATACTAGCGCGACCACCGTCATATTCGGCGAGAAACCATCCAAATGGGTACTCATGGTATTGGCGAACCAATCAATGAAGCCCGACCGTGTTAAGCCATTGGCCATCACCACTAGTGTGGCCAGATTGACCAGCGTGTTCCAGGCACTTGAGTATTTAGTAATGTCTTTCCACGACACCACATGCAGTGCCAACATCAGGGATACTGCCAGCAACCCTACCGCCGTCGCATCAATGAATTTACCGCCAAACACCCATAAGCACAGGCTCAGCAGCACCAAACCAATTAGGATTGCTTCCTTGCGCGTTAACGCCCCCATCTCAGTCAGTGCTGTTTGCGCCCAAGCCGCTACCTCATCGCTTTTGGTCACGCCGGGTTTATACAACACATAAGAGAGCCAGGGTGCCACTATCAGTAAAATTAACCCAACGGGCAGGAACGCCAAAAACCACTGCATCCAGCCAATATGGACACCGGCAATTTTATTGACAAACTCGATACCCAGCACGTTAGGTGCCGCGCCAGTGACAAACATGGAGGAGCTGATACTGGTCCCGATCACCATCATCCACATTAGGTACCCCCCGATACGCCGTGACGACGGATCATTGGGGAATGAATCAAACAGGGGTGGCAGATTTTTTACTACCGGGAACACTGTTCCCCCGGTACGGGCAGTATTTGATGGTGTAAAGGGTGCCAACAGAATATCTATAATAACAATGGCATAACCCAACGTCAGGGTACGTTTGCCCATGAATTTCACCATGAACAGGGCGATACGGCGGCCAAGTCCGGTGGCTTCATAACCCAGCGCAAAGATAAATGCCCCAAACACCAGCCAGACAGTGGTACTGGAGAACCCGGCCAGCCCCCATTTTAAAGACTCTTTACCGCCGTTAAAGCTGGCATCAGCCACTTCAGCCGCACTAAATAGCACCCAATCTGAACTCAGTACACATATCGTCACGGCGATAAAGCTTATCGCGGTGGCTGGAATCGGTTCTAAAATCATCCCAACAATCATGGCGACAAAAATCGCAAAATAGCGCCAGGCTTGAGGTGGCATTCCTTCCGGGGTGGGAATCAACAGCAGAACAGCCAGCACCACAAAAGGCGCGAGCGCTTTCCATAATTTCTCTTGCGACTTCAACATAGAGATACTCCTATAGCTGTTACTGGTTCAATAACAACGCTATTATTTTTGTGAGGGAGATGATGAGGGAACTGCGCCAGAAACCAGGTTAGGATCAGCAGGTCAGCACTGCCGCCGGGACTAAGGTTGCGGGCGATACATTGGGTATCAAACATTCGCACCCGCCTCAGGCTGAGAGGAGAACCCATCCCTGCCGATGCGAGTGAGGCCAGAATCTCTGTCGCCTGCTGTTGCAGCCATTGCAGCCCGGCCATACCGCCACGGGATACCACATTGGTATCGCGGTTGACGGACATCAAAATCAGCAAAGTGTGCAATAAGGCATGGTCGGATTCCGCCCCGTTAACTAATAAGCGTTGGTAAGCCGGCAAGGCATAATTCAACACGGTAGCGAAGCCAGATTCGGCCTCGCCGCGTGCGCCGGTCAGGCCATAGTGATTGAACAGCCGTTGGCCCGCCGTTTGTTGTGGATTGGATTGACGCAACTCACGCTCTGTCAGCCCAGAGCACAGACGCGCCGCCTCCTGGCAAATAGCATCAGCGCTAATCCATTCACCTCGCGCTTTCAGCCGCCCCAACGCACAGCAAATTAATCCCAGCGAAAAAACGCTACCTTTATGGGTATTCACCCCCCCAGTGGCGTGGAACATACTGTTTTCACACGCCAGTCCCAGCGGTCGCAGGCTGTTCAGTGCTGCCTGCCCACCAAGCTGAGCGTGGTTGATGCCCTGTTCTATAAAGCGCGGGAGCCACGGCGCAATAGCATCAGCACTGTGATAAAAATCGATCAGCGCCATATCCTTATGTGCACCACAATTGAAGCGATCCACCAGGCCCGGTTTCGGTGTCAGATTCACCTCTGCCAGCAGGGCGCGATACGCCAGTGCGCCATATTTTTTGGCAAAGTCGGAGGAGGCGACAGGTGATTGAGCCGCCCTGTTGTCAGTGCGTTGCAGTTGTGGCATTGAGCATCAACTCCATCTGAACCAATAGTTGGTCAATACTGTGGGTTTGCGCGCGGGCACAGACATTGGCTGGACGGTGACAAAGCAGACAGCGGCGCGGCGCTAACCCCACATCACGGCGCGATAAGATTTGCCCCGATGCATCAAGCACATCGATATCCCATAACCGGCCCTGCGGGTGCTTTAGCTCAAGTAACAACGCGGCGTCCTTCACCTGTTCCGCAGGTAAATCCACCGCAATCAAACCTTCACAGCCGGTCGGCAGTGGAAAAATCTCTTGTTGCAACACTGGCCAACACTGCTGTTGACTTAGCGAAGTGATCGCCTGCCATGCCAATGCAAATAATTTGCGCGTCAATGGGTTATCTTTCACCGCACCGGGTGCCACCAACGTCAGTGAAATCAACGTCACCTGATGGCGAGCCAGCCACGCCTGTTGTCTGCTCTGACGGGACTCACGGCTGGTAAGTAACTCCGGTAAGCTGATGGGCCGGTTGGCCGCTAACGCAGGAGAGAGAGTGTTCATCGTCTACTCCTGTATTTGATGCACAACGTCAATTACTGAGCCGTCGCGATAGCGCACCACCGCTACGACGCGATTAGTAAATGCAATAGGTTGTGGCACGCCAGTCAGCAGTAACGCGCGCTGATGCAGCCATTCGATGGTGACTACGGCTAAACCGGCTTGCTGTAAGCGTTCTGCCAATTCGGGCCGGGCTGGATTAACCGCAATACCATGATCGGTCACTAAAATATCGACGCTGGAGCCGGGCGTCACACAGGTGGTGACATCATTGACCAGCGTCGGGATCCGGCCACGAACCAAGGGAGCGACGATGATAGAGAGTCGGGCGGCCACCGCCGTATCGCAATGGCCGCCAGAGGCACCGCGTAACACGCCATCCGAGCCGGTCAGTACATTGACGTTAAAACGGGTATCAATCTCCAGAGCACTGAGCACCACCACATCCAGTCGGTCGACTGACGCACCTTTCGAACTAAAATTGGCGTATTGATTGGCACTGATTTCGATGTGACGTGGATTACGGGCCAGTGAGGAAGCAGCCTGCCGGTCAAAGCTTTGCACATCCAACAACTTGGTAATCAGCCCTTTTTCGTGCAGTTCTACCATTGTTGAAGTAATGCCACCGAGGGCAAAAGCGGCAGTAATGTTGCGCCGCAGCATTTTATCCTCAAGGAAGCGCGTCACTGCCAGCGATGCCCCGCCGGTCCCGGTCTGCAAAGAAAATCCATCGATAAAATAGCCAGAACCGGCAATCACCTCGGCAGCTCGGCGGGCGATCAGTAACTCACGAGGATTCGAGGTCATTCGGGTGGTATCAGCACCGATCTTGTCGGCATCACCGACCTTTTCAACCTGTACAATCAGGTCAACTTGATCTTGGGTAATACTGGCTGGATGATGGGGATAGGTCACCACCGCTTCTGTCAGCAATACCACACAGTGTGCATATTCTGCATCGACTCTGGCATAGCCCAACGAGCCACAACAGGCATTACCGCTAAAGCCATTGGCGTTACCAAATTCATCACAGGCCGGTACGCCGATAAAGGCAATATCGATAGTCAGTTCGCCGGATTCAATCAGATTAACCCGGCCACCGTGGGAGTGAATCTGTACGGGTTTAGCCAGTAACCCACGAGAGATCTCCTCTGCCAACGGCCCGCGCAGACCAGAGGTATAGATCTCACTGACCACCCCATTGCGGATATGATCCACCAGCGGTGAATGGCAGTCGCTCAGCGAGCTGGAGGCCAGACGCAGATTTTTGAATCCCATGGCGGCAATGGTATCCATCACCAGATTCAGGGTTAAATCACCAGCACGAAAAGCATGGTGAAAGGAGATAGTCATGCCATCTTGCAACCCGCAACGGCGGATAACTGTCTCCAGTGAGTCACATATTTTGATATCACGGGGTTTCTGCGCCTGTAAATTCGCTTTCGAGGTGTTTTGATACAGGTGGTACGCCGGGCCGTTATCCTGAGTGCGACTTAAGCTTTCTACTCGTTGTTGCCTATTCATCTTTTATTCCTCACGCAGGCCACTGACCGCACGTTGCAAAACCAACCGTGCCCGTTCAATCACCGGGCTATCTACCATCTTGCCATTCAGGGAGACCACCCCACGTCCTTCGGCTTCCGCCGCCGCCGCCGCATCGACCACGCGTTGTGCGTGGTGGACTTCCTTCTCGGTCGGGGCGTAGAGGTTATGTAGCAGTTCGATTTGCCGTGGGTTAATCAGCGATTTGCCATCAAAGCCCAGTTGTTTGATCAATGCGGCTTCCTGCAAAAAACCGGCTTCGTTGTTGGCATCGGAATAGACGGTATCGAAAGCCTGAATTCCAACAGCGCGGGCCGCCTGCAAAATTGAACAGCGCGCAAACAGCAGCTCAATACCTTCTGGTGAGCGCTCGGTACGCAAGTTACGCACATAGTCCTCTGCACCTAATGCAATCCCCATCAGGCGCGGAGATGCCTGTGCAATAGCCAGTGCCTGAGTAATCCCTTGTGCTGACTCAATCGCGGCCAGCAGACCTGTACTGCCAACGTCACGGCCGCATTCCGACTCGATACGGCTGATCTCGCGCGCCATATCGGTCACATCTTGCGCACAGTCAGTTTTGGGCAGACGTACAATATCGGCCCCCCCTCGGACCACCGCTTCCAAATCGGCCAGTCCGTAGGCTGAGTCCAACGCATTGACTCGCACAATGGTTTCCACATCTTGATAAAGCGGGTGTTGCAAGGCGTGATAGACCAAACGTCGGGCGGCATCTTTTTCGCGCAGAATAACCGAGTCTTCCAGATCGAACATCAATGCATCAGCCTGATAAATAAAGGCATTGCTTACCATTGCAGCATTAGCGCCAGGAACAAATAACATGCTGCGACGCATTCTGTTTTTCATTTCAGGTTTCATCACGATACTCTCCATGGCAGAATTTTTTCGTCACTTGCCCTGAGTAGCGCGGTTTCCAACCGTGCCTGCAACACGCAATCCAGTGCGCCTTTATCGTCAATAATCAGTTGCACTCCGCTTAGCCGATACTGTTCCAACAGTGCCAAAACACTGTAACGAATAGCTTCACCAAACTGCTTATCCACACTGCTATGTATTTGCAGATCTATTTCGGGTGGATTTAATGGCGCAATGCGCACCATCACGTCGCTCGACTCCAGTGTTCCGGCGACGGCCTCTCTGATAATTTTCATTTTTCACCTGATTAACTTGTCTTCAAATTCGAGATTGCTGATCTACGTATCTGCACCTATCTTTGTGCCCTGCTTTATTCGACTAAAACAGGGCTGGATCCTTTGCTGAAGCTACCTTTTTTGCCCGCTGCGCCAGCAGGCGTTGTAGATAGTGGCAGGTGGCGGGGGGGACCAATTTACGAATGGTTTCGCCATCCCCCTGAGCCAGTAATTTGCGTACCCAAGAGGCAGAAATAGCGGTGTTGTGATATTTAAGGCGCTCAATTTCTACCAGTGAGATGGGGGGATAGACTAATAACGGGGTTTCCAGCCAGTAGCTCATGTCATGGTTATATTTGGCGGTCACGGTACAAAACGGTTCGGTACCAACAAAGCGGTGAGTGACACCCAATGCCGGGGCCAAATATTGACGGAATATCTTCAGATCGATTTCGGTATAACAGTCATCGGCCACACCTTGATCTTTAATGAAATAACACGGGAAAGTGGCACGAGAGATCATATATTCCGAGCCAGGATGCACGGTAAGATTGGCAATATCCTCGGTGCCACTGAGCACTAATTGCAGGCGATCTTCATAAGGGAAACGCGAGTTATCTTCTTTCACCAAAAACAGGTGCAACCAATCACACTGTGCCGCGGCCTGGCGGACTAAATATTGATGCCCACGGGTAAACGGATTGGCATTCATTACAATGCTGCCAATTTTTTGTCCCGGTTGGCGTAACTGGCTTAGTTGTTTGGCATAACGCTGCAAGCGGCAGGCGCTATTTTCCATCAACACCACAATACCGGGGACACTGGCTATCGGATAAAAGCCACAGGTTTTAAATAAGTCTTCATTCTTGGTCTTGGTATAAATAAACAGATGGCTGTGGTGACGTTCATAGGCCAAATTGACCAGTTCGGTCGCCAGGGTCAGCGCCAATCCTTCCCCCCTAACCTGCTCACTGATTGCCACGCATTTGATAATATTGCCGGCAATCCCGCCACAGGCCACGAGTTGTTCATTACGGCTTACGGTAATAAATACGTCAACAGTGGTATCTATATTCAGATCGTTTGCACGCAAGAAACGTGTTATTTCTGCAATTTGCTGATGCTCTGAACGATTAATTTGACTAAATACCGTATCCATAATTCACTCTCTAGCATAACGTTTATATAACAAATAAAACACAAGTTAAACTCCCGATAATCAGGCAAGTCAAAGCGTGCGATTTAAATTAAAAATTCACATAAAAACAACAATATAAAATAACCATTTAAAAACTGATTTTTAATTACAATTAATTTACGACCACATGCTAAACATAAAAATAGCGTGGTTAATTGACCTATTTCACATATAAGAGAGTAAATATAAGTTATTTAATGGTTTTAATTTCTTTAATTATTAATATTATTTTTTATTTCTCTTAGCTATTTAATTATTGCTTAAATTCACTTATGTTAATGCCTGTGCTAATGGTCCATATGTTAATTAAGGTGAGTAGCATGCCCAGTTCCTCTTCAGGTTCTTCCCCATTACGCAAATTAAAATGGCACGGCCTGAAATGGAGTCGCTTGAAGAATATTGCCTTCCCGCTGCGTATATTTTTGCTGCTATTAACCGTCTCGATCATTTTGGTTGGCACACTTGATCGTTTTCTGAGCCACAGTTTTGAACAATATTTACTGGATCAGGTCAGTAAAACCGCGATGAATCAGGCCAAGATTATCGCCGCGATGGATTCGGTGGTGGATGCAGTAAAACGCCGCGATAAAGCTCAGTTAGCACAAATTGTGGGGCGGTTAGGTGATACCTCAGATCTTGATTATCTGGTGATTGGCGATACTCAGTCGATTCGTCTGTATCACCCTAATCCGCAAATGATTGGTTATCCGATGCAATGGACGAAACCCGGTGCGCTGGAACGAGGTGAAAGTTATATCATTTTCGGTAAAGGCTCGATGGGGGAAGCGATGCGGGCCAAAACCCCGATCCGCGACGAACAAGGACAAATCATCGGGGTCGTTTCTCTGGGCTACCTCATCAGCAAGATTGACCACTGGCGACTCATTTATCTGCTGCCACTCACTCACTCGTTTATCATGGTGCTGATTGTATTGCTATTGCTGTCATGGCTGTTTGCACACCACATCCGCCGACAAATGATGGGAATGGAGCCGAAAGAGATAGCGCGGGTATTGCGCCAACAAGAAGCCTTGTTTGGTGCCGTATTTGAAGGGCTGCTGGCGGTTGATCCTGAGGGAAGGATCACTGCAATCAATCAAAATGCGCGTAAAATGCTGCACATCTCCGCCACACCACAACAGTTAATAGGTTGCAACGTCAGTGAAGTGGTCTCACCTGACCATTTCTTCCTCGATCAAACCGGCGATAACCGTCAGGATGAGCTATGTACCTTTAATGGCTTGAATACTATCGCCAATCGGGCGGGTATTTGGTCTGAAGAGGGGGTGTTTCAAGGCTGGGTGGTGAGCTTTCGTAGCCAGGATGATATTCATACTCTTAGCGTCCAACTGAGCCAGATTAAGCAATATGTCGAGAATCTGCGCACGGTACGCCATGAACACTTGAACTGGATGTCAACCATCAGTGGGTTATTGCAGATGAAAGAGTTTGATCGGGCGCTGGAGATGGTAAAAACCGAGTCTTCATCCCATCAGGCTCTGATTGATATGTTACGTACCGCGTTCAGTAACCGGCAAATTGCCGCTTTACTCTTCGGTAAATACCACCGGGCCAAGGAGTTAGGGCTGAGCTTGAACTTTATTCCCGGTTGCCAGTTGGGCATACTGCCGCCCACCATCGGGGAGAACGAATTGGCTGCCATCATGGGGAATTTACTGGATAACGCTTTTGAGGCTAGCTTGAAGAACCCGGAATGCGATAAACAGGTTGAGATTTACCTCTCTGATGAAGGGGATAACTTGATTTTGGAGGTTGCCGACCACGGTTGCGGTATCGATCCACAACTGCAAGATAGCTTATTCGAACGCGGTATCAGCTCTAAAAATTCAGACGAACACGGGATCGGCCTGTACCTGGTAGCCACCTATGTTCAGCAAAGTGGCGGCACCATTACGATAGAAGAAAATCCGCCGCGCGGCACCTTATTTACGGTCTTTATTCCGAAGACGCGTTGATCTCAAAGATGAGGAGATCCCATGGAATGGCTTAATATTTTAGTGGTAGAAGACGAAACACCGCTGGCAGAGATGCATGCAGAATTTATCAAACAAAGCAGCTATTGCCACGAAGTTTGGCTCGCGGGTAACTTGCAACAAGCCCGCAGCATGGTGACGCGTTTCAAGCCTGATTTGATTTTGCTGGATAACTATCTGCCCGATGGTAGTGGCCTGGAATTACTGCGTGAGATGACCTTACAGGGTTTCTCTGGTGGCATTATTTTCGTCACTGCTGCCAGCGATAGTGAGACGGTATCTGAAGCAATCCGTTATGGGGTTTTTGATTACCTGATTAAACCGGTAGCCTATGAGCGGTTGGAGCAGTCATTAGCCCGTTACAGCCACCGCCATCAGGTATTACAAGATGGTACCAAGGTTAATCAGCGCCAGATCGATGAAATGTATAATACCTATGCCCGTGGTGAACAGAAAGTGACGCTACCATTAGGCATAGACCAGATGACATTGGACAAAATCCAAACCCTATTCAGTGATAACACGGCGGAGTACACCGCAGAAACTGTCGCCCAGGTTCTGGGATTAAGCCGTACCACGGCACGCCGTTATCTGGAGTTCTGTGCCACTAATCAGGCCCTACAGGCAGAAATTATTTATGGCAAGGTGGGTCGGCCACAGCGGATTTATCGCAGTAAAAAATCAGCGTAGTTGGCACGGCTCTCCACTCGACAGCAAAGGCGTTCCACCGTCAATCACGTGGAGCGCTTCATTTCTCAGATAATAATTGCCTAGTTAATAATCAGATTTTTCCTGCATCTGTTAAGCCTCTAACATTTTTGATAACAATTATTGCTACAACAAAGATTGATGAGCATCATGCAGGCTAGGTTCCGTAATACAGAAAAATCATGATTAATGTTGCATTGATAGATGACCATATTGTCGTCCGCTCTGGGTTTGCCCAACTGCTCTCGCTGGAAAAAGATATTCGCATTATTGGTGAATATGGTTCGGCAGCGCAGGCGTGGGCCGAACTACCGAATATCGATGTGCATGTTACCGTTATGGATATTTCGATGCCGGATGAAAGCGGGCTAAGTCTGCTCAAACGTCTGCGTCAAACCATGCCTCATTTTCGCGCAATTATTCTGAGTATTTATGACACCACCGCCTTTGTGCAAAGTGCGATGGATGCGGGTGCCAGCGGCTATCTGACTAAACGCTGTGGGCCGGATGAATTGGTTCAGGCGCTGCGGACGGTCAATGGCGGCGGCCTCTATCTGTGTGCCGACGCACTGCGAGCACTGCGTTATATACCACAACATCCGCCACAACTGGCAATATTAACGCCACGCGAGAAAGAGGTTTTCCAATTGTTAATCAATGGAATCAGTGTTAAATCCATTGCCGAGCAATTGTCACTCAGCCACAAAACCGTCCACGTCCATCGAGCCAATATTCTGGGCAAACTCAACTGTGAAACCACTGTCGAACTGGTGCATTTTGCCCTACAGCATCAGTTGTTGGCAGGTAACTAAGTATGTTGCAGCTACGGTCGGTGGGGCTATCGCTGTTTCTGACCATCTTCTATTCTCTGAGTTGGCTCGCCCTGTGGACCATCAGTTTTTATCTCAGTAATGACGGTTTACACGCCGTTTTACTGCTGCCGCAAGGGCTACGGCTGGCCTTAATGATTCTGCTACCCCGCCGTTATTGGCCGGTACTGCTGCTGGCCGAATCTGGGATGTTGTGGTGGTTGTATAGCGAAAAGTTACAAGTTACGGCCTTAATTGTGCTTTCATCGGCGCTGAGTTTATTGCCCGCCTGGCTGAGTCAACGTTTCTGGCATCACTACACCCTTTATTGGCAACGGCTGTTACTTTTACTCACTGCGGTGACGGGCAACAGCTTACTGCACGGCTTCGTACTGGGTTTTTGGCTACCTTTATCGTTAACGCAGACCCTGCTTGCCACCTTTACCGGCGGTATTTTGCTAGTCCCCTTTACCTATCTTATCTATGAATATTTAAAGCAGCAGCACATCCGTAACCTGTTTTCCCAACAGATGCCCGATCCGCCGCTGCGTACCTCGCTACTGATTTGGTGCTCGCTTATTTTTGCCATTGGCGTGTGTATACAGGTTGCTATTACGCCGAATATGGAGCGCCTGTTGCTGATTTTTGTTTTTCTGCCCAATGTGTTTATGGCTTACAAATTCGGTTGGCAAGGGGGGGTATTGGCTGCGGTATTAGGCAGCCTGATGATAACAGTCACCCGTCAGGCCAGTGGCGCGTTTCATGACCTGGCGGAACTGGAGCTGTTCCTCTCGACCCAAGCCCTGCTGGGGATGACGCTGGGTATCGCTATCAGCCGTCAGCAGCAACTGACACAACATCTGCACCGTTACCGCAATCAGTTAGAACAAGAATTACAAACTCGCCGCAAACTAATGGAGCGGTTGGTGCATACCGAGGAGGATGTGCGCAAAGAGATTGCACGCGAGTTGCATGATGAGATTGGTCAGAATATCACTGCAATTCAAATCCAGGCGATGTTAGTCAACCGCAGCGCCCCCTCCGCGGCAGCGCAATCCGCAGCAAATCAGATAAGCACCCTGTCGCAACGTATTCATCAAACCACGCGCCAACTGTTACGCCAGTTACGTCCGCCAGTTCTGGATGAAATGCCGCTGGATCAAGCACTGCACCATCTGGCTGAAGAATTTGCTTTTGCCGAGCAAGGTATCAACTTCCAACTGGATTATGCGCTGCCACCCGACCCTGGTGAAGATGCAGTGATATTCACCCTGTATCGATTGGTGCAGGAGTTATTGAACAATATTAATAAGCATGCCAAGGCACACAATATTCACGTCAGCCTGCGCATCGGTAACAATATCATCACGCTGGACGTGCGCGATGATGGCATGGGTATTCCGGTACAACCGCCTGGAGGTGGTTTTGGCCTGCGTGGCATTGAAGAACGGGTGCGCGCACTGGGGGGAGACTGGTTACTGCAACGCCGGCTAGGTACCCGGGTGGTGGTCAATCTACCCACTCACGTCCGCAGTAATGACACTGTGAACCTGCCCACAAAATTGAATCAAAAGTCTTCATAAATAAGCATTATTCCTAGCCGCCTAAAACCTTGTCTCATCTCTTTCACTTTCACCTTCCCTACACTCAACTCACTTACTGGAGGAATCCATGCCTGCATCGTACACGTCGTCGAAGACTTTACCCCCCGAGCCTTTGACGCCGGAACAGGTGAATGCGCGTTATCGCTATTGGCGGCCGCGCCTGATGGCCGCCATGGTGATGGGTTACGCCGCCTTTTATTTAACGCGTAAAAGTGTCAATTACGCGATGCCAGTGATGCAACTGGAACTGGGGTTGGACAAAGGGGATATCGGCTTACTCGGCACCCTGTTTTACCTGGCTTACGGCGGTTCTAAATTTGTCTCCGGTATCGTCAGCGACCGGACTCAAGCCCGCTGGATTATGGGCATCGGCCTGATGATGACCGGGGTGCTGAATGTGGTGTTCACCCTATGCCACACCCTACCCGCACTGTTAATTGTGTGGACCTTGAATGGCTTCTTTCAGGGATGGGGCTGGCCGCCATGCGCCAAATTGCTCAGCACATGGTATTCACGCAGTGAACGCGGTAGCTGGTGGGGATGCTGGAATACCTCTATCAGCATCGGGGGGGCGGCAGTGCCTCTGCTGTCTGCCTTTCTGGCTTCGCACTATGGCTGGCAAGCCGCACTACTGGTACCGGGTGCGATAGGCATCGTATTAGGGATTTGGCTGTGCTGGCAGTTGTGCGATAAGCCGCAACAGCAAGGTTTGCCGACTATCGGCCAATGGCGGCGCGATCCACAGGATCAATGGCAGGAGCAACAAAGCCCGCCGATGCCGATGGGGCGTATTTTACGTGATGCCATTTTAGGTAATCGCACCATCTGGTTGCTGGGGGTCTCTTATGTGCTGGTCTATTTGATCCGCATTGCTCTCAACGACTGGGGCAATATCTGGCTGGCGGAGAGCCATGGGGTCAATTTGCTCAGTGCCAATGCCACGTTGTCGTTATTTGAGTTAGGTGGATTATTTGGCGCGCTGTTTGCTGGCTGGGGATCAGATCTGTTATTTCGTGGTCAACGGGCACCGATGATTTTGTTATTCGCGCTGGGGTTATTTCTGACTATGACCGCGCTGTGGTTGGCACCGGTACATAACTATCCGCTGCTGTCAGTGACATTTTTCAGTATCGGTTTTTTTGTTTTCGGGCCGCAAATGCTCATTGGATTGGCGGCAACGGAATATACCCATAAAGACGCCGCCGGTACGGTCACTGGATTTCTCGGATTATTTGCCTACCTCGGTGCAGCACTCGCGGGATGGCCACTGGCGCAAGTATTGCAACATTATGGCTGGCAAGGTTTTTTTGCCTTACTGACGCTGGCATCAGCCGGGGTTGGGTTGCTATTAATGCCGCTATTAATGACCGGTATGAATTTGTCGGGGTTGGAACCCGCGCAAAAGAGATTCGCCCCACAAGATAAAGATAATCTTTAGCCCGCAATGGAACGCAGGTGAGTAGCACCTAAAAAAGAAAATAAAACAGTACGTTACGTGAAGTCAGCACGACCTCTACCCTACAACATCAGCCCGACCTGTCACCCCGTATCGGCGACAAAAAGGGATAAAAGGATAATGTTATGAAACTCGCACCACTCTCAGTTCTGATTGCCGCCGGCCTCGCCCTGAGCGCCTTGACTACTGTCGCCAAAGCCGAAGGCCGTCTGGTGATTTATTGCAGTGCCACCAATGCGATGTGTGAAGAAGAAGCCAAAGCCTTTGGGGCAAAATACGATGTAAAAACCAGCTTTATTCGTAATGGTTCCGGCAGCACGCTGGCCAAAGTGGATGCTGAGAAAAAGAACCCGCAGGCCGATGTTTGGTATGGCGGCACTCTGGATCCACAATCTCAAGCGGGTGAAATGGACCTGCTCTATCCTTACCAGTCACCTAATCTGACGCAAATAATGCCGCAGTTCCGTGATCCGGCCAAACGCAAAGGTAACTACTCTTCAGCGGTTTACATCGGCATTTTAGGCATGGGCGTGAATACCGACCGCTTGAAAGAAAAAGGTCTGCCAGAGCCAAAATGTTGGAAAGACCTGACCAACCCAGTTTACAAAGGTGAAATTCAGATTGCTGATCCACAAAGCTCCGGTACCGCCTACACCGCGTTGGCAACTTTTTCACAATTATGGGGTGAAGATGCCGCCTTCGATTACCTGAAAAAACTGAATACCAACGTGTCGCAATACACCAAATCCGGTATTGCCCCGGCCCGGAATGCTGCCCGTGGCGAAACCACAATTGGTATTGGCTTCCTGCACGACTACTCGCTGGAAAAAGAGAAAGGTGCACCGTTGAAATTGATCTCGCCATGTGAGGGTTCCGGCTATGAAATCGGCGGAGTCAGTATCCTAAAGGGCGCTCGTAATCTGGATAATGCCAAGTTATTTGTTGATTGGGTGTTGTCAAAAGAGGCACAAGAACTGGCATGGCAGAAGGGCCAGTCCTACCAGATTCTGACCAATACCACGGCGGCAACCTCACCTAACTCGCTCAAGTTGGATGATCTGAAGCTGATTAACTACGACATGGACACTTATGGTGCCACAGAAATGCGTAAGAAGCTGATCACCAAGTGGGTCAACGACGTCAAGATGGGCCAATAAAAGCCCACAAAGGACTCCGACTCATATAAATAATTTATTTCTATAACCGAGTCATTGGCGTTGCAGCAAGGCAGCAAGTGAATAACAGATCGGTCGGTGACCGGTTTGCATAGCATTTATGCCGGTTCGCAAGGTAAGCGAACATTGCTGTAACGCCAGGGACAAAGGGTATCTGGGGAACACCATGACACATGCACATGCTCTGCGGCTCCCGCAGACACGGGATGCCATTTTCTATTGGCTGGCTTTCGCCGTGGCTGCTTTTGCCCTATTGCCCGCGTTTAGCCTGGATTACGGCCTGCTTGAGGCCAGTCGTTCGGAGCTACTGGCCTCTTATGGTTGGTCTGGCCTTAATATCAGTACGCTGTGGTTTGGCCTGCCGTTACTGCTGCTTTTCAGGCCATTGTCACCCGTTGGTCGCGAACATCGCTACCGCCATCTGTTTGATGCAGGCTATGCCTTATTCTGCGCACTGGTGGTGGTGGTAAGCTCAGCCTGGCTCGGGCGCGGGTTAGGATTTGCCACTATCGGGCTGTTTATCGCTCTGGGGGCAATCATTACTCTGGCGCTGGCACGCCTTGAATGGCTGGGTGGTGACCGTTTTGTACTCGGATCACTGGTGACTATCATTGCCCTGATCACCGTTTTTATTCTGTTCCCCAGTATTGCCATTTTTATCCCGATCTTTACCGATGAGAGTGGCGCTTTTGCACCGTGGCAGTTTATGGCAATCCTCGGTCAAGCGCATATCCTGCAAGTTATCTGGAATTCGTTCCTGCTGTCGGTGGCGGTTGGCATAGGTTGTACCTTTTTCGGTATGGTGCTGGCTATCTATACCACACGTATTGCCAAACGCTCCGCTTTGCTGGGGCGCATCTTCTCAATTCTGCCTATTGTTACCCCACCCTTTGTCGTCGGGCTGGGTGTAACCTTGATGATGGGCCGCTCCGGCTATGTGACAGAGTTGATGGTCACTTGGTTCGGACTGACCAATACCAACTGGTTATATGGCTTCACCGGCATCTGGCTGGCACAAGTTTTAGCCTTTACGCCGATGTCATTTATGATCCTCGATGGCGCAATCAAAACTATCCACCCGTCGCTGGAGGAAGCCTCTTATACCTTGCGGGCCAGCCGTTGGCAGACCTTTATGCAGGTGTTTTTACCCTTGCTAAAACCGGCATTGGCCAACTCATTCCTAATCGTCATTGTGCAATCACTGGCTGATTTCAGTAACCCATTAGTGTTGGGTGGTAACTTTGACGTGCTGGCTACCCAAATCTACTTCTATATCACTGGTGCACAACTTGACTATCCAGCAGCCTCCACGCTGGGGGTTATCTTGCTGATGTTTTCACTGTTTATCTTCTGCATTCAGTATATGTGGATAGGTAAACGCTCTTACGTCACCATTTCTGGTAAGTCTTCTCGGGGCGATGTCCAGCCATTACCGGTATCACTGGTGTGGGGCACCACCGCCATGCTGTATGTGTGGATTGCCTTTAACGTCTTACTGTATGGCAGCATTTTCTACGGCAGTTTCACCGTCAACTGGGGGGTCGATTACACCCTGACGCTGAATAACTTTAATCAGCTATTTGGTCAAGGTTTCAGTGACGGCGCATGGCCTTCTCTGCTCGATACGCTGCTCTATGCGGGTATTGCTGCCCCTATCACCGCCGCCTTTGGTCTGCTGATTGCCTATATCGTGGTGCGCCAACAGTTCCGTGGTAAAAAAACCATCGAATTCAGCACCATGTTGTGCTTCGCGGTACCGGGTACGGTCGCGGGGGTGTCCTATATTCTGGCCTTTAACAGTGCCCCGGTGTACCTGACCGGTACTGCCGCCATCGTTATTATCTCTATGGTGATGCGTAATGTGCCGGTAGGGATACGCGCGGGGATTGCCGGGCTGGGACAACTGGATAAATCATTGGATGAGGCATCACTTAGTCTGCGGGCGGGTTCGCTGCGTACGGTGATTTATATTCTACTGCCGTTGCTACGCCCGGCGATTCTATCGGCGCTGATTTACAGTTTTGTGCGCGCCATGACTACCGTCAGTGCCATCGTCTTCCTGGTAACACCTGATACACGGGTCGCCACCTCTTACATCCTTAACCGGGTGGAAGATGGCGAATACGGTATTGCCATCGCTTATGGTTCGATTCTGATTGTGGTCATGCTCGCCATCATCTTCCTGTTTGATTATCTGGTTGGCGAAGCGCGTACTGCCCGCTCGAAAGCCAGTAATGCTGAATAATGACGTACTGATAAGGCTGAATGCTATGTCTACTATAAATACAGTATCTACTCAAAATAATCTGTCAGAGCAAAAGACAGCCACTGGCGATAAGAAACATTTCGTCGAGCTAAAACACGTCACCAAGCGTTTTGGTAGCAATATCGTGATTGACAGTCTCAATCTGGCTATCCCTAAAGGGGAAATGGTCACCCTGCTGGGGCCATCGGGTTGTGGTAAAACCACGGTATTACGGCTGGTTGCCGGGCTAGAAAAACCGTCCGGTGGACAAATCTTTATCGATGGTGAAGATGTGACTGACCGATCTATCCAGCAACGGGATATCTGCATGGTATTCCAGTCCTATGCCTTGTTCCCGCACATGTCACTGGGCGAAAACATTGGCTATGGTCTGAAAATGCTGGGCCTGCCGAAAGATGAGATTCGAGATCGTGTACAAGAAGCCTTAGCGTTAGTAGATTTAGACGGCTTTGCCGATCGCTTCGTGGATCAAATATCCGGTGGGCAGCAGCAACGTGTTGCGCTGGCAAGGGCACTAATCCTCAAACCTAAAGTGCTGCTTTTTGATGAACCGCTCAGTAATCTGGATGCTAATTTGCGCCGCAGCATGCGTGATAAAATTCGAGAATTGCAGCAGCAGTTTAATATTACCTCGCTGTATGTTACCCACGACCAAAGTGAAGCCTTTGCCGTGTCTGATACCGTGCTGGTGATGAATAAAGGTAAAATAATGCAAATTGGTGCGCCACAAGAACTGTATCGCCATCCCGCCTCGCATTTTATGGCCAGTTTCATGGGTGACGCTAACGTCTTTCCAGCCACTATTCACAGCAGTAGCGTTGAAATCTTCGGTTATCACATCCCTAAACCACAGGGATTTGCCGCCCAACGGCAACAGTCCACCGTAGGTGTACGACCAGAGGCTATCACGCTAAGTCAGCAAGGTGAGCCAAGCCAGCGGTGTACTATTAATAAAGTGGCTTATATGGGGCCGCAATATGAGGTACTGGTGGATTGGCAAGGTCAATCTTTGCTATTGCAAGTAAATGCCACACAACTGCAACCCGCCCCCGGTGACAGTTATTATCTGCAAATCCATCCCTATGGCATGTTTGTTCTGGCTGATACTCCCCAGTAGACTTGTTGGCGAGCAGCGTAACAATACGTTGCTCGCTCTTTCGTTAAACAATCGGCCGTTTTTTGCGCAAGGATTGAGCTAAAAGCCAAAATTCTCAATAAGTTGCGCAAACTGTAAGCAAACAATCCAAATTTACTGTTTCCCCTTTGACATGTTCCTCATACCCCGCTATTATTCGCCCCGTTCACACGATTCCTCTGTAGTTCAGTCGGTAGAACGGCGGACTGTTAATCCGTATGTCACTGGTTCGAGTCCAGTCAGAGGAGCCAAATTAGAGAAGCCCGCTTAGGCAACTAAGCGGGCTTTTTATTTTAATCCTGTAGATTCACGCTCCGCCGCAGTTTTGCGATAGTTAATGTATTATCATTAATTGCATTAGGTTACCATCCGCAAACCATTATCAGATAGGACCTATCTCCCTGATATTCATACTAGAATAACCCACACAATAGATTATAGAAGTTTCCTACACCCTACTCTGAAAAGTCGTATATATTTACATTTGGAATTATAAATTAACTATTTCTTCTCTGTTTTTCTGAATAATCTATTTTAAATTTAATAAAAAAATTCCTAATTCGTTTATAATCAATTCACTAGGCAGAATAAGGTTGCGGTGATGAGTTGACTTCAGCGGGCTATACATGAGTAAGAATCTTTTCTTGATAATCTATAATTAGAGATTAGAATCACCGAAATAGTACTTTGGGCATCGGCAGCGTGGTTCTTGTTTATCTCGTCTTGGGTAATCATTTGGAGTCGATCGGTGCGAGTGAGGAGCAGTGAATTAACTCTGCGAATCCCAAGATATAACGATTTACGGAGAGAACATGACAAAATCAGTGATGATAGTTGATGACCACCCGGCTATTCGTGTCGCCATTCGTGCATTACTATCACAAAGTAACGAATTTTCAACCATTTACGAATCGGTTGATGGCAGTGAAGCCTTAGAGATTTTAAAAAACAACCCTGTTGATCTGGTTATTATCGATATTGAGTTACCTAACTTCGATGGTTTCTCATTGTTGAAAAAACTACAGCAACGTGGATTTACAGGCAAATCATTATTCTTGTCCGCCAAGAATGAGCAAGTTTTTGCGGTACGGGCATTACAGGCCGGTGCCAACGGTTTCATCAGTAAAAATAAAGATATTAGCGAAATTCTTTTTGCTGCACAGAACGTATTACGTGGGTATTCTTTCTTCCCCTCTGAAACGTTGACCCAATTAGCCGGGCAACCTTCCAGCCATGATCCTGTCAATCGGGCGCGGTTGTTGTCAGAACGAGAAATTAATGTTTTACGTTATCTGGTGAATGGTTTGTCAAATAAACAGATTGCCGACGAAATGTTTATCAGTAACAAAACTGTCAGTACCTATAAAACCCGCATCTTGACCAAATTAGGGCTAAGTTCCGTAATTGAACTGGCAGATTATGCGCATACCCATAATTTGGTATAATTCAGGCGGCTCAGGTTTACCACGGGCAATCTTATCTTTACCGAGTAGGTTATCTTTGCGAATTCTTCTTTACTGTTTGCTGTTGCTTAGCGGGCAGCTTAATGCCGCAATGATGACCGGTCGTCAGGGGTGCGATACTGGGCAGCCATTGACGATACACAGTATCGCTAATAGCTACAGTGAAGACCTATTACTGACACCTTCCACGGACACTCGCCAATCAAGCCGGCGCACGGTGAAAGTGGGGGTGGTCATGGATGCCAATACTCCTTTTGTCGTTAACCGTGATGATAATGCCATTGAAGGTATTGTTGCGGATTACCTGAAAATAATCAGTGATGCCAGCCAATTATCTTTCCAGATGATCGGTTATTGCGATTACGGGTTAGTTTTGAATGCATTGGAAAATGGCCAGATTGACTTAATGGCCGGGACACCTATGCCCCCTCAGCCGGGGCTGATAGCTTCCCATGCCTTCTTTACCAACCGGCATGTCGAAGTTCGCAGCAAAAATTGGGACCCGACCAAACGTACCCACCCAGAAACGGTGGCTATCGTTAATAACGAGCCACTCTCCCCTGAGTTTTTATTTAATTATCATGCCGATAAAATTGTTGCCTACCCCAACCAATTGCAGGGGTTGTTGGCTGTCGCCTATGGTAATGCCGATGTCTTTGTCGCGAATGCCACAACAGCTAACTATCTGATTGATCAGTTACAATTGCTGACGTTGCAAATTCGTAACTTTGCGCCTTATCACCCTGCCCCTTACACATTCCTAGCGAGGGAAAGTAATCAAAAGCTGATTGACTACATTAATCAGATTTTAGAATTATTACCGACCCGCGCGACCGGTGATATTCAGCAACGCTGGTTTGGTAGCAAACATCATTACAATATTGATGCCAAGTTACTGTTGACCGAACAAGAGGTGAGCTGGATTCAGCACCATCCGGTGGTGACTTATGTCGCCCCACTTGATCTGGCACCACTGATATTCCGCGATCGTCAAACCGGACAAATGGCCGGTTTCTCAGTCGATCTTATCGATATTATCGCGCGCCGAACCGGGATTAAATTTGAACCGGTTTATACCAAAGATACCGGTGAAGGGGTGCGTGATTTTATCGCCGGTAAAACCGATTTACTGCCGATTGTAGCCGTTCGCAACGGTATGTATGGTAACAACCTTTACTCCTCACCAGTAGCTCAATCCTTATGGGGAATATTGACGCGCGAAGATCGCCTGGATATCAACAATGTGGCAGATCTAGCAGGAAAGCGCGTGGGGATACAAGCGGGTAGTGCTTCTGGCGGGATTATTGGTAACCCCCTGTTAGCTCAAAAGATTACCTTTGTCCAAGCCCCGGATACCATGACACTGGTGCGTTGGTTGCAGCAAGGTAAAGTGGATGCTGTCGTTAAGAATATGATGACCGCCAACTACCTGTCAGCTCAGAATTTTAGCCCGAATATAAAAACGGTCGCGGTTGCAGGTGAAGAACCGCTGATGATGGCATTTGCCATCCGCCCAGACCTGCCCGAATTAAAAGCCATTATTGATAAAGTAATTGAATCTATTCCACCAGAAGAGTTAGACAACTTAATTAGTGAATGGAGTACCTTCAAGCCTAAGCCAATAAGTTTTGATGAAGACTCATCAGATAATGAATGGCTGATGATGGCGTTGAAAATAAGTTCAGGGCTATTGTTGGTCTTCGGTCTATACCTGTGCTATCTGGTGTTCAATAAGCGCCGCCAGGCCAAGTTGCTACATGCCCGTTTGCTACAGCAAGAATCGATTATCAATGCATTGCCCTTTGCGGTCTTTATTCGTACAACCAATGCCGAGTTAGCCGTTTATAACAGCCACTTTGCTGCGGCTCACCAAGATAAGCTTCACGATTTGCTCAATCAGGATATTGAACAAGCCAACTGGCCGATGACCAGTCCGCTTGATCGCGAGATAGATAAATACTGTCGTTATGTATTACAGGACAGAAAACCACAAATGGTGGATTTATCTCTTGAAATCAATGGTGAGCTACGGGATATCTTCCTATGGATTATTCCACTGGACAATGCCGAACGCAGTTTACTGGGCGGCTGGCTGGACATTAGCCAACGTAAAACCGTTGAGCGTGAGTTAGAAGCGGCCCGTGTCGAAGCCGAAAGCGCCAACCGGACCAAGAGTACGTTCCTTGCCACAATCAGTCATGAACTGCGAACGCCAATGTACGCCATTATGGGCTTATTGGAGCTGGAGATCCGCAGCTCCCAGCCGGTTGATAAAGATACACTGATTACCGTGTCCAAATCAGCTCAATCGTTGATGTTACTGCTTGATGACATCATCGACTCTGCCAAAATTGAAGCCGGCCAACTGAGTGTTCACCCTGCGGTGGTAGATTTCCGCCAGGAAATGGAACGGATGCTGACTATCTATCAACCCATCGCCGATGAGCGTGGGCTTCAATTCTCGGGTTGGCTGGATGACCAAATCCCTCACCTGCTGATGGCAGATATGCTCAGAGTGCGACAAGTGATGGGTAATCTGTTAGGTAACGCGTTGAAATTTACCGAACAAGGTAGTGTTTCGGTGGATGTGACTTGGGAGCCGACGGATGATAAGCATGGCGTAATGAATATCGATATTACCGATACCGGTATTGGTATTTCTCCAGCGGCACAGGCCACGCTGTTCCAACCCTTTAGCCAGGCGAATGAAGGTAAATCACCCCGTTTTGGCGGCTCAGGGCTAGGGCTTTGGATCTGCCATCAATTGATTCATAAAATGGGCGGGCAAATCAGCTTAGAAAGCCAGCTCGGCAAAGGCACCAGTTTGTTTATTACTTTACCACTGGAGATTGCCACTGCTGAGGATTTACCGCCAGATGCGACTATTCTGCATGCCGATGAAAAGCAGTTGGACCAGTTGAAAAATCTACGTGTTCTGGTGGTGGATGACCTTCCGGCCAACCGCCAGTTACTTCAGCAGCAATTGGCCTTTATCGGCATCGAACAGGTGATGAGCGCAGAAAATGGCGCAGAAGCCTGGAAAATATTGCAACATTACAGTTTTGATATCGTCATCACCGATTACAACATGCCGCTGATGAATGGCTATGAACTTGCCGCCCATATCCGCAATAGTCCGGCAATGAAGGAGATGATAATCATTGGCTGTACCGCAGATGCGCGGGAAGAGAGCGTAACTCGCTGTTCTGATGCTGGTATGAATGATTGCATGGTTAAACCGGTGACTATTGACACCTTACGCACTGTTTTGCTCCATCAACAGATTGTCGGTAACGATGTCGAGGCGAATTATCATCACACTACCGGCGACGATGGTCCCAATACGATGGAGATGAGCCATCAGGAAAATAGGAACTCAGCCGCGGACAACAGTGAGACCCCAAAAACGCAACAGCCCCCTATTGTCGCAGCACAAGATAAATTGAAATCGCTCTCGGGTGGCAGAGCTGAGGTAGAGTTGCAGTTATTACAATCGTTGCTGGAAAGCAATGTGCAGGATACTGCCGCGCTAACGAAACTGTTTGACCATCTGATAACGGATGATAGCAGTACGAATGCTAGCGATATTTATAACGAAATGGCAACGTTGGTGCACCGGATCAAAGGCGCGGTACAACTGATTGATGCGCAAGATCTGGTAGATTGTTGTATCAGATTCGAATCCCTGTTACTCGCTCATGATAGGCCAGCAGTCATTTCACTTGGAGCAGACTATCTGAAACAGTTAACGGAGACTAATCAGTTATTAGTTAAGCTGGTTGCCTCATACGCCGAAATAGATAGCGATACCCCCGATTAAATAAATATTTAAAGAGTGCTTTCATCTAAAGCCCGCCAGTACATACTTGGTGGGCTTTTTTATTTATCAAGTAATCATTCCTGCGTGATAGCAAAAACACAATTTCATATTTAATTAAAATAAACAACATAAGATATTGAAATTAAAATAATTTATAGTTTTTACTTTTTTTAATCGACTAAGTTCCTACACCTTTTGTGGGAAATTTCACATATAAAACAAGGACGCCTCTCATTTTATCTGTCTCTATTTCCCCCTACACTAGCCTCGGCCCGGATACCAAATAGCACAGCTCAATCGCGGCTGACTTTATTCAACTTAATGATCGCTCATTGTGATGAATGCTAGAGGTCTCCGTACAACGAAATATAAATTATAAAATTAAGTAGGAATTAAATGGGAAAGACTCTAATGACGTTGGTGCTACTTACCCTGCCGGGTATGGCGTTAGCTGCAACCTCAAATAACACTATCAAGTTTCAGGGAGAGGTAGCCGAACAGACTTGCATGGTGGATATCAATGGCACAGCTAACACCCCGGTAGTTTTGTTACCAACAGTCTCGACCAGCAACCTGAATCAAGTTAATTCAGTTGCAGGTAAAACCAATTTTACGATTAACCTAACCGGCTGCAATATCGCCATTCAAGACACCAAGATCAGTTCGGTTTTTCAGGGGATGAACGTCACTTCGGCGGGTAATTTGGGCAATGTGGGTACAGCTCAAAATGTTGCTATTCAGTTACTTGATACCAATGGTGCCCCAATTCGCATGTCTGGTGGCAGTGTTGAAGTACCGGGGATCACCTTGGTCGCCGGTGCAACCTCAGCATCACAGGATCTGGCGGCTCAATATATTACGGAAGAAGGTCGTGCGACCGCCGGGAGCGTTATTGCTTCCGCACAATACGCGATCACCTATCCCTGACTATTCATGAGATCCAAGCCATATCATGAATACGTTGCCAATCGGTAACGAAGCCGAAACAAACCAGAAGTATCAAGGATAAGTAATTGCTATGACACTGATTGCCCACAGAATGATCGCCTGCTCGTTGCTGCTGCTCAGCGGCGTACCCTTATGGACGCAAGCCAGTGTTGTCATGACCGGTACTCGTATTATTTATCCCGAAGGTACGCGGGAAAAAGTAATACAGCTCAGTAACAAAGATGACCATCCGAATTTAGTCCAATTATGGATGGACGACGGTAATAACCAGTCTTCGCCATCAAAAAGTGATGTCCCTTTCACACTGACACCACAGATATTCCGTATGGAAGCCCAAAGTGGGCAAGTGGTACGATTGTCATATATTGAGCGCCATTTACCCAAAGATCGTGAATCAGTTTTCTATCTTAACTTCTTGCAGATCCCCGCGTTAAAAGCAGATAAGCAGACCGAAAACAAACTGGTTTTGATCGTTAATAACCGAATGAAAGTTTTTTACCGCCCTGCGGCATTAAAAGAAAATGTCGATACATTAGGTGAAAAGATACGCGTTACTCTGGATGGCACTAGCGGTGATAAAATCAAGATAAGTAACCCGACGGGTTATTATATCAGCCTGCGTGATGCCAAATTGGTCAGTGATGGGAAAACGATTTCGTTCGCCACCAGTGAGATGTTCTCGCCCAATTCGACCACTGATTTAGCCTTACCCGCTGGGGTTAAGGCCAAAAAGGGCGAAGTGCTGACGCTGAACGTGGTTAATGATTATGGCACCAACATTTCCACGAATTATCATTTGTAGTCCAGCCGTGATGATAATCCAGACGGTGCCCAGTTATAGAGATAACCAGTGAGGTTTGCTCCCTGGTTATCCTATTTGCTAACGCACGGTTTACTGGCGAGCCATTTCGTGTCAGCAGCAGAGCAGAGTAATCAAGACGAATATGTATTTGAGGATGCGTTAGTCCGCGGCTCAGCGCTCGGCTTAGGCTCTATCTCCCGCTTTAATAAAAAAGACTCTTATCAAGAAGGCAAATATCAGGTTGATCTCTATATGAACAACAATTTTGTTGATCGTATAGAAATGATATTTATTGCAAAAAATGATGCGGTTATTCCCTGTTTGTCAGTCGCACTACTGCAACAAGCCGGCGTCACTGAGGAGGCGCTGAAGAACAGCGACCCAAAAGATGACTGTCTGGATTTTAAAACCACCTTGCCAGCCAGTGACTATCGCTTTGATTACGCCAAGTTGCGCTTCGACTTGTCGGTACCACAGCTGTTCGTTAAAAAAGTGCCGCGTGGCTATGTTGACCCCCATAATTTAACCTCGGGGGATACCATTGGTTTCAGCAATTACAACTTGAACCAATATCACGTGGGCTATAACAAAGATGGAATTAAGCGTTCAACCAACTCAACTTATCTCAGCCTAACTAATGGTATCAATGCTGGCATGTGGCGCTTGCGTCAACAGGGTTCATTGCGCTATGACCCTACCCGAGGAGCCGACTGGACCTCTAACCGGCTATACAGCCAACGCGCGCTGCCCGCCATAGGCAGTGAAGTGACCTTGGGCCAAACGTTCAGCGCTGGTCAGTTTTTCTCCAGCTTGGGTTTTAACGGCATCGCATTGGCCACTGATGACCGCATGTTGCCTGAATCGCAACGCGGCTATGCCCCTATTGTGCGAGGGATTGCCAGAACCAATGCCAAAGTCACGGTTTATCAAAACAATCGGTCTATTTACCAAACCACTGTGTCACCAGGACCGTTTGAATTTAATGATTTATCAGCCACCAATTTCGGCGGTGACCTGACGGTAGAAATTCAGGAAGCGGATGGCAGCGTAAGCACCTTTCAGGTGCCATTCTCTTCCGTGCCGGAGTCGTTGCGCCCCGGTTATTCCCGCTATAGCTTCGCCGCTGGGCAAGTGCGGGATCTGAGCAGTAATGAAGTGTTCAGTGAACTGACTTATCAACGAGGGGTCAGTAACGCCATTACCGCCAATACCGGGCTACGCGTGGCATCAGGTTATCAGGCCATCATGCTGGGGGGAGTCTTTACCCACTATATTGGTGCCTTAGGGCTGGATGCTACCTATTCGAATGCCAGGCTAGCGGATGACAACAGTGATGGTGATGAACGGCAGCAGGGCTGGATGGCGCGAGCCTCCTTCAGCCGCACGTTCGAAGCTACCAATACCACATTATCCGTGGCGGGTTACCGCTATTCTACCGAGGGTTATCGCGATTTAAGTGATGTTTTGGGGGTACGTGCAGCCCGTAATGGCAAAGTCTGGAATTCAGATACTTACCGGCAACGCAGCCGGGCAGAAATATCGATGAATCAGAGTTTTAACAGCTACGGTTCTCTGTATTTGACCGCGTCTTCACAGGATTATCGCAATGACCGCAAGCGGGATACACAGTTGCAATTAGGCTATGCCAATACTCTGTGGCGCGATACCAGTTTCAATATTGCGGTCTCACGACAAAAAACCGGGGGCGGCAGCAACGAAACCTCCTTTGTCGACCCCGGTAGCGGCATGCCAGCGGCTAATGGTGCAAATATTCTTGGCATCAGCGAGACTGTGGTGCAGATGTCGGTCTCATTCCCATTAGGTGGTAGTGCGCATGCGCCGTATATCTCCGCCGGTGCTGTCAACAGTAAGCTCAGTGGCGCCAGCTATCAGACCTCATTATCCGGTGTGATGGGCGAGGACCAATCCTCCAGTTACAGTATGGATTTTGCCCGCAGTGAACAAACGAAAGAAAACACCTTTAGTGGCAGTTTACAAAAACGGCTTCCTGTCACTAGTCTGAGCGGCAGTGCGTCCAGCAGCCCTGGTTATTGGCAAGGTTCAGCCAGCGCCCGTGGGGCAGTGGCCTTCCATAGTGGCGGTGTCACACTGGGACCTTATCTGAGTGATACTTTTGCCCTGATCGAGGCCAAAGGCGCCAGTGGTGCCAAAGTGATGTATGGCCAAGGTTCAAGTATTGACAGATTTGGCTATGCACTGGTGCCAACACTCACCCCGTATCGCTACAACACCATTACGCTCAATCCTGATGGCATGGATTTCAATACAGAGCTTCAGGATGGTGAGCGGCAAGTTGCCCCCTTTGCCGGCTCAGCAGTGAAAGTCACTTTCCGCACTCTCAGCGGTTACCCGGTACTCATTACCGTCCGGCTGGCTGATGGTAGTCAGTTACCTATGGGCACCGTGGTATACAGCACGACTGCCGACAGCGACAACAGTGCTCAGCAGCAAAAGAACGAGGTTGGTATGGTTGGTCAGGCCAGCCAGGCTTATGTTCGGGCTGAAGGAACCCGAGGCACACTCATTTTAGTATGGGGCGATGCTACCGATGAACGCTGCCAGTTAAATTACGACTTAGGCACGCCCAATAACGATAAACAGTTATATAAACTCGATGCCTTGTGTGTCGTTACCCAGCATTGAATCAGAGAAACAGTATGAATCCTATAACGACTCACTACGCCAGGTTATACCGATACAAGCCCCTATTCTCACACTATATGGGGTTATTCTTTTCACTCGCATTACTGAGCACCAGCTTACCCAGTTATGCACAATGTGTTTGGAAAGGCGCCAATATCGGTGGTGATAACTACGGTGCGTCCTTGCAATTAGGTAATATCAATATAACCAGTAATTACATTCAGCCTGTCGATTCAATCCTGGCCTCCAGCATTATCAGCTTGGTACCCGCCCGTTTCTGGTCAGACCCAGAAGCGGTTATCTATGAATGTGATGTGGCCGATAAAGACAGTTTATTTGAAGTTTTTGCGACTAATGGCGACAGTAATGTCGGCGGCTACAGCAATATGGGTGATAACTATTTTCAGACTTTCTTCCCCTATACCGCATTGAAACTGACTCATGTTGATACTGGCGTCGAATTCACCCGCATCTGGCAGCAGGTCCCGTTGAGAAAGTACGACGTAGTCGGGAATAAAATTCAAATTAAGGGTAAACATTTCAGCCAAATTCGTGCTGAGCTAAAAAAAGTAGGTTCTGTAGACCGCACGCCCGGCCCTTCCAGTTGGGGATGTTCTGGTCCTGCGGCTGATAACTATTCGGGTAGCTATTCCTGCAATCAACCCAACGGTTACGTGGTATTCAAAGGGCCTGGCATGCCAGTACCGGAAACCGGCTATGACTCAGCAACCAATTACCAAACATGGGGAAGTGGCCGCTATATGGCATTTGGTATGAATACCTCTCCGGTCTCTGTCCTGACACGCAAAAATACCTGCGTAGTACGTAACGTCACACCTTATGTGGTTTTCCCTATTATCACCGTGAACGAACTTAATGATAATCAATCACGCAGCGCGGATATCACTGTCGATATCGAATGCCAGTCGGGTACGGAATCTGGCATTAATAGTGGGCAAACTGCGCTGGGCATCCAAACTTCATTACCCGGTTATCTGAAAGCACAAGGACTCGGGTTAGTAAACGCAGCTGGCGGCGTGAGTTATCTTTTATCAGACCACTATGGTACTGACAAAAATATAGCCACCGGCGTGGGAATCAGCCTGAGTGACAGCAGCGGTGCGGCAATGAATTTTGTTGGTTGGGGAGGATGTGTCAGTAATTGCAATGCCAATACCAACGCGGGTTGGTACCCGGTACTCACGGGTGCCAGCGCTAATGGCAGCAATGGTGCTGGTTATGATAACTATTCACATCACTTTGTCGCCACCTTGAAAAAATTACCTAACGGCACGCCTACTGCTGGCAAAGTCGATGCGACCGCTTACGTTTTGGTGAAGATACAATGAGACTCCTCTGCCTATTTTTACTGATGTTGAGCATCAGCCAACACACCATGGCCGGTTTAGTGGCCGGTTCAACCCGCATGATTTATCAGCCTGAATCGCGTGAGCGCACCCTGATGTTGGCTAATACCAATGATTATCCGGTCGTGGTGCAGACCTGGATTGATGATGGCGATGTGGACAGCACTCCCGATCAGAGCAAAGCGCCTTTCATTGTCTTGCCTGCTGTTTTTAAAATGCAGGCAGGAGCGGCTCAAGGGCTGCGCATTATCAATAAAGGTGACAATCTGCCGACAGATCGAGAGTCTGTTTATTGGCTCAATCTGTATGAAATTCCGCCTAAATCCCGGCGCAACATCGATGCTCAAGCCCAGGTTGCTATGGCGATGAATACCCAAATGAAAATATTCTACCGGCCTGATGGGCTAACGCCGAAACCGGCTGAGGCAATGAAAAAAGTCAGTTTTACCCTTAAGAAGAAAAACAAAGAATACATTCTCACTGCCCATAACCCCACACCATACCATGTATCTTTTGGTCAGGTTCAGCTAGAAAACCAACAACAACGCTTTCTGATAGCACAAGAGATGGACATGATGGTCACACCCTTTGCTGAACGCCAATATCATTTTGAACAGCAGCCTACCTCACTCAATGGTGAAGTAACCTTGAACTATGTTTATTTTGATGATGCTGGTAATCAGCTAAAAAACAGCCAGTTAATAAAAGTGACGTTGTAACGAATTACTGTTTTCACGGATAATCGCAGAGGAATTGCAGCGCTCATGTAATTCCTCTGACAATGCTGGCTACCCGCCGCGAAATTATTACCCTATTGAATTTAGGGGATATTTTACACATGTCCCACTTATGTTGCTTATGTCACTAAAACACACTGCTAAAAGTGTCTTTCCTACTGATTAGCGGGGTTAAATACATAACCTCGGCGTGTAATGTGCGCTTTTCGGTCACTACCGAGCCAATCACCTTCCCCAATACAAACTCGCCTCTCCGCCTTATTAAAAATAACCTCATTTGGCGGGATAACTCACGGGAAAATAAACAAGTTTGCTGAAAAACAAGCCAATAAGCTCATTCTCTCAGCAAACGCACATTTTTAGTGTTTTTCTACTTTGACAAACGTCACCACCCTCGCTATTATTCGCCTCGTTCACACGATTCCTCTGTAGTTCAGTCGGTAGAACGGCGGACTGTTAATCCGTATGTCACTGGTTCGAGTCCAGTCAGAGGAGCCAAATTTGTGTTTTCATGCATCTTCACGAATCTTTATAAGATTTAGATTCAACGAGTTAGTGTGAAAAGTCTTCCCGATGCATTTTCATTTCCCCCTCCGCATCGGGCAAGACTGGTGGTCTGATTTGGGGTCATTTCAGTTCGATTATGGAGTGACCACACTATGTCTCTGAACGACACTAAAATCCGCAGTCTCAAGCCTTCTGAAAAACCTTTCAAAGTTTCCGATTCACACGGTTTGTACCTTTTGGTCAATCCAAGTGGTTCACGTTTCTGGTATCTTAAATATCAAACCGAATCAGGACCATTGACCACGGATTCCATGCCATGGCCTGTAGTGCCCTGATAGAATCTGGTCTGTGGTCATAGAATGCAGTTGAACGCCAGATGAGTCATCAGGAACGCAACAGCCTGCGGGTGGCTTACACCCATAAAGCAGAATATCTCGATGTCCGTAAAGCGATGATGCAGTAGTGGTCGGATTATCTGGATATAAACCGAGAAGGATATGTTGCATCATACGTTCATGCGCAACATAAGACGGCTGGAACAGCCTGACCGATAACTCTTTGATAACAGCAGCCCCTGTAGTTCCAGTCCCCCTGAATTATTTAGCGAATTTCTCAGCTTCTTCGTGAGTAGTGATGAAGCTTTCGCCAAAACCAATCGCAATAAAAACGCCCACGATATAGCCTGCTAGCTTACTGTTTAGAATTTTCTTGAGCATCAATCCCCCAATTCAGAGAAGTCATTATCCTATACCCTTTTAAAATATTGGAGAAGACCCACAATAGTGCAGCCCTATAATTTGAATTATCTTGCAAAAATACACGTACTTTCAGCGATAATGAGTAAATGACATGGTCAAAAGGAAAATTGCCCCATGAATACCGGATTTATCCTGCTCTGCATTTACGGAATTGGGGCTATTGCCTCGACCCTCATCATCTTTCCACTAACACGTGATCAGAGCTTAGCAGTAAGGTGCTTATCATCATCTCTTATCGGATTAACGTGGCCCTTGAGCCTGCCAGTTGCCTTACTGCTTTCGATATTCTGATTAATAATACAGATGGATAAATAATCAGGCCGAATCACTAAGTGCCTGATCCAATGCCGAGAATATATTTAATTTACCCCTCGTTCAGTTGATAGAGCATACCACTAGTTTGATTTCGGCCATTTTTCTTTGCCTGATACAATTGCAGGTCAGTTTGACGCAGAAGTGCCGTTGACATACCGACGCTTTGATTTTCTTTGCAGCAAACCCCAAGGCTAATGCTGACAAAGGGGTAAACTGTGGAACCAGAATGTGGAATTTTTTGTTCAAGAATTTGCAGCCTGATAGTTTCTGCCATATCCATTGCTCCGGCTAACTCGGTGTCGGGGAGCAGACAAACAAATTCTTCACCACCATAGCGGGCCACCAAATCCGCAGGGCGTCGGAGAGTTTCTCGGATAACTTTTGCAATACTCCGTAAACAATCGTCCCCTGCCTGATGCCCATATAAATCATTATATTTTTTGAAAAAATCAACATCAATCATGATCATGCTAAGTGGAGTCTGGTTACGATTTGAGAGTTTCCACTCCAATTCTAACTGTTTATCAAAGTAACGCCGGTTATGTACTTCGGTTAATCCATCTAAATAAACTAGTTGGCGTAATAAGTCGGATTGAGCTTTAAGCAATAAGTGTGTTTTCACTCTAGCCCGAACGGTGTTCCTATTAATAGGTTTACTGATAAAATCTACGGCACCTTCGCTAAAGCAGCGAGTTTCGGTCTCTTCATCAATATGCGCAGTGACAAAGATAACAGGAATATCCTGAGTGTCTGGCGATGCCTTGAGTCTGGCACAAACCTCAAAACCATTCATACCGGGCATTTCAATATCCAGTAGAATCAAGTCTGGATGTTGACTAATACAGACGTCGAGTGCCTGTTTACCACTGGTGGCCATACACACATGATAATCGGAAGAGAATGCTTGATAGAGCATCTGAATATTTATCGGATGATCATCAACAATAAGGATCTTGGGCTTCCCCGTGCCGGGTAGATCTAAGGTCAAATCTTGCGAAAAAGAATGGATTATAGTCATATCTTCTTATCTCTCTGAGTAGGAAGATTAACCATCAAGGCTTGGCATAACTTGATAGCGTTGGCAAAATCTAGTTGGTTTACTGCATCATTAAGAGGAGATAATTGTCCATTAAGTTGCTTAGCAAAAGTCATCATCAATTTATTCATCAGCTCTAACGCAGCCATATCTGAGTTTTGTAATAACAGCATCAAACGATTCAGTTCCAACTCGATAGGTTTAATATCAACTGCCTCTGCCACGACATTACTAGTGTTATCTTTCGATAGCATTGGGATTAGTATCATTATCCCAGATTGTATAACGGATACTTTATTTCGCATCTCACTCAGTAATTGATTAATCGTATCTGCCGTAGGTATAGCGCCCTGGCTAAATAACTTCTCCCCCTGCCCCGCACTCAAAGAAAGGCCAGTGGCCCCCAGCTGTGCGGCAAGGCCTTTGATGGTATGTAGCAGACGAGATGCCGACAGATGGTCACCTTCAGTCAATAATATCTCCAACTGGGTAGGGAAATTAGCCAAATCCTCACTAAGCAGCGATAACATTTTTTGGTACAGCGTAATATCGCCACCTAATCGATTAAGGGCGGTATCAACGTCAATTCCTGCCGTTGCCGCGACATTTTTTAATTCAGCAGATAACAAAACAGGAGTTATATGGCTAATCGTAGCGACAACATCAGTTTGCCCACTGTATTTCCGTATGATGTGTATTAGATTATTCAAGTCAAAGGGTTTACCAATATGGTCATTCATTCCAGCAGCAAGGCAGGCATCACGATCAGAGGCCATCGCATTAGCTGTCATGGCTATAATCGGTAAGTTTTTTAACCCAAGACTTTTTCGAATATATTTCGTCGCATTGTAGCCATCCATGACCGGCATTTGTAAATCCATCAATATCAGATCAAATGAAGACGGATGATGTTCTAATATCTCAATTGCCTCTTTGCCATGATTGGCAATACTGACCTCTGCTCCCTCATCCTCAAGTAACTCACGTGCTATTTGCTGGTTATTCAAGTTATCTTCAACAATTAATAGCCTTACACCAGACAGTCGGTGTAAAGATTCGGTTATTGCCGGTTTCGCAACATCAGGTTGTTTGCGTTCGCTTAATGCATCAATCACTGAATCCAACAACATTGATGCTGTGATCGGCTTAACCAAATAACCATCCAGTAATGCCTGCTCTTCTTCGCTGCGCTGTAATAACATTTCGCGATCATGGGCGGTTATCATGACAATCATAGGGCCGTTATCTACTGGCATCAGTTCACGCACACATTTACTGGTCTGCCAACCATCTAACCCCGGCATTTGCCAGTCAATAAAGAGCGCCCCGTAGGTAATACCACTATCATGCTGCTGTCTCATCAATTGCAATGCATCATTGCCACTGGTTGCGACATCAACGGTCCATTTTAGTGATTCCCCCATCTGTTTGATCAGGTCACAGGCTGTCGGATTATCATCAACAACCAAGACTCGTAAATTATTCAATGCCTGTGCTCTGTTTACCAAAGTGTTTGGTGTTTCATTATTAATAACCAGATTGGTATAAGAAGGTAGCGACAGCGTTATGGTGAAATGAAATAGGCTCCCTTTACCCGGTTCACTTTCTAAGGTGAGCGTCCCGCCCATCAGTGCAACAAAGCGCTGACTTATCACTAGCCCTAAGCCCGTGCCACCAAACCGGCGCGTTGTCGAGGCTTCTGCTTGTGTAAAACCACTAAAAATACTTTCTTGATTCTCTGGTGCAATGCCAATTCCGGTATCGCGCACCCCAAAATGCAACGTAACGTGATGGCTATCCTGTGTGATAACTTTGATGAAAAGCACCACCTCACCAAGTTCGGTGAACTTCAGCGCATTGCCCCCCAGATTGGTTAATATTTGCTGGAGTCGCATGCTATCGCCTTCAACAAACTGGGGTAGTGAAGGGTCAATATCAAATAAGACCTCAACCTTTTTAACCTTCAGATTGCTCGATAAGATAACCGCCAAATCACGCAACATCACATGAATATCAAACGGGATACATTCCAGTTCCATTTTACCGGATTCGATTTTGGAGAAGTCCAGGATATCGTTCAGCAAGCGCAGCAAGGTGCGCGTGGCGGCTTCACTTTTAACCGCATAATCAGCTTGTTTCCTATCAAGACCCGTCCTACGTAGCAATGTCAGCATGCCAAGGATGGCATTCATCGGGGTCCGTAGCTCATGACTCATATTGGCCAAAAATGCAGATTTGGCCTTATTGGCTTCTTCAGCAGCTTCTCTTGCTGTTTTCAGGATATTCTCGGCCTCGCGTTGTTGAGTAATATCCCGATTAATCCCCATCATCAACATTGCTTTGCCACTTTCATCCCGTTCAACCGTTCCAGTTGATTGAATAAAGTGAACTTCATTTCTCACCACAATACGGAAAACCTGACGATAGACACTTTCATTTTCTAACGCTGCTTTTATTGCACTTTTAACGTCGGGAATATCCTCTGGATACAAAAGGCTATACCAATACGCCAACGGGATATCGGCATTGTGTAACTCCTCAGGGATCCCATAGATATTATTCATCCGCTCATCGAAAGAAAGCGTACCTTCTGGAATGTTCCAGGTCCAAATACCTAACTCAGCAACATCCGCCGCTCTGACTAATTGATTTCGAGCAATAATCAGATTGGCTTGCTGATTTTTATTGGTTGTAATATCAACTTGAATAGAAATATATCGCTCAATCTGGCCAGTACTATTGTTAAACGGAGCAATCGTGGTATCGACCCAATATAAAGAGCCATCTTTAGCTTTATTACAGATTTCTCCACGCCACGAGATCCCATTAGCAATGTTATGCCACATCGATTGCCAAAAATCAGTCGAATGTGTATGAGAATCAACTAAGCGGTAAGTCTGCCCTATAAGTTCTTCGCGACTGTAACCACTGATAGTACAAAATGCGTCATTAACATCGGTGATTATCCCATCCCGGTCTGCAGTAGAGATAATACCGTGTAAATTAAGGGTGCTGAGTAAGGCATTATTTTCACGTAAGGCCGCTTCAAGACGTTGATAAGTCGCTTTACGTTCACTGATATCCGACTCAATCGCCATAAAGCCGATAAGTTCACTCTTATCGTTATAACGCGGTTGAATCTCCAGCTCAATCCAATATTCTTGCCCCGATTTAGCGCGATTGACTATTTCACCTTTAAATGGCTCTCCGGCATCTAACGCAATTTTCATCTCACTTGCTACGCCTTGGTCTGTATTACTGCATTGCAGTAATTTCCCCGGCGACTTGCCGAAAACCTCGGCTTGACTGTATCCGGTAATACGTTCAAAGCCCTCGTTAACCCAGACGATATTACGTTTTACATCGGTAATAACGACGGCGTTAGAGGTGTTCTTGGCCACTAAAGCCAGACGTTCAAGATCTGCGGTCATATTCCGCGCCAGCATCTCTGCCCGATTACGTCCACTGATTTGCTGGCGAATAAGTAAAGCCAATGCCGAACTTAGCAAAAGACCAAAAGCAAACACCAACCAAGGTGCATAACGTTCGGTTAGCGCTTCAAACACTGGTGTGCTGCTGATTCGCAGTGTCATTTTTCGGCCAGGTAGTGGCAAGACGCTGGTATTGTGAAATATTCTGGCAGCTATGGCTTCATCATCATGCTCTTCATCCGGTATGAAATTGGCGTATTTACTGCCATCTGCATCGAAGATCATCGTTCTATTAGATAAATCATTGAGACTATCAAACAATTCAACATCCACTCGCCCATTCATAAACTCGGGAATATCACGTAATAGATCAGCAATCACAATGGGTGAATAGAGTAGACCGACCAATGACGCCTGCCGTTCAGCAAGTGTCGTAGGATAGGTACCCGACTTATAAACCGGGACAAAAAGCAATGTACCGGGAGTTTTAACATTAGACTGAACCAGATGAATAGTGCCAGAAAGAGTGGGTTTTCCGCTGTTTATTGCCAACAATGCGGCTTCTCGTCTGACCGACTCAGAGCCAATATCAAGCCCCTCTGCGCCTTGGTTTTTTTCTGCTGGTGCAATGTATTTAATAATATACAAATCATCATGCTGTTTATCCTGAAGTTGCCGCAAAGAAAACGTCGGCGCACCGTCAGCTCGGGTATCAGTAATAAATGCATTTAACTGGCTGCGCGACACCCGTTGAATAAAACCAAATCCCCTCACGCCAGGGAACTCCACCGGCAAATTACGCGAAGCGACATAAGCATTAAATTGCTCGCGGGTTAAATGACTGTTGGTAGCATAAACACCTCTTATCCCATTCAACCCATATATTGGCTGAGAGAAACGTCGCTCAACTTCTCCAGAAACCCTATCAACATTACGTTGAAAATCGATTTTTGCATTGGCTTCAATTTCGTTATAAAGCCACCATGCTCCCGCACCTGAAATAACCAGTCCAATAATGAAAATAACCAGTGGCAGTAAAATATTTTGTTGTAACTTAAATGAAAGCCAAGATGAGGACAATTGCTGCGTATGGGCATTGAATGGAGAAGGATTCATATAATATCTATACCCTTATAATCACTATTGGCTAAAGCATAGGATCACTCTGTAATTTAAGATAGTATTGGCCACAATCAAATCTAGCTTAAGTGTTCTCTGCTAATAATAAACAGTATTAGTTAGGGTTGAATGTAAATTTGTAGTTCATTGTGGCCTAATATCTCACCCTGTTCGTTAATAATGTCACTCATTACATTCATTGGTTGAACGCTACGAGGTATAACTTGCAATTCAATCACCTTTTGACCGCTATCCGCCATTAATTTTATGTTCCGCGATCCTTTAGATAAAATCATACCACTTTGCAATATTTTCCAATGTAATGATGCCTTTTGATAGTTGAACCAACGGTCGTTGATGGCCCATAAATCAATACGCCCTCTCTGCCCCTGCACCCAATTTTCTGTTTTCGGATCTATAGAGGGTAAAACGGGCTGATAAGCTCGCTGCAAAGCAAAATAACCCGGCTTAGGATGGCGGAGATAGTCCACCACGCCCCAGTTAATTGACGGCCAGTTTTCAGTAAACATAAAGTGAAATAATGCAGCAACGGGTTGATAACGTTGGCGTCGATAACTCTCTGCGGCGAGTTGGATTAAACTTGCCTGATACTGTTGGCTGTTCTTGATAAACGTATTGATATTTGGCCCGCGAGTCACTTTAGCTAATTCAAATGTCTCATGAGGTTGAAAGTTATGGTATGCCCAGATACGCCAGCCTTCATCTTGTTTATCCGCCGTTTTGGGCCACAGCTCAGCGTGCGGAATTATCGTTTTTAACGTTACCAGGTCAGGTAAGGCTTGTGCGCCAAACTCGCTGATGATTGAGGTAGTTGCCGGTTTAAGATGATCACTTTTCTGCCCTGAGTACCACCCTTGCCAGTAGTGTTCAGCAGTGGACGAGTAAGCATGAGTGATCCGGCTATGGTCCTGACTGAGCACCTGCGCGACGCTCGCGGTTAACGCCCGGTTGATGTCAGGCCGCCAGTCTGAATAACGATATTGCATCCATGTGGCATCCCAGGGCGGTTCATTGTGCCCAGACCACAATACAATCGCTGGATGGCTGCCAAACTGCTGTGTCATATCCGCGGCCTGCCTGGCAGCCTCTCTGGCAAAAGAGGCTGAATCGTCATATCCCCATTGCAGTGGAAAATCTTGCCAGAGCAGTATCCCCATCTCATCAGCCAGGTCGTACAACGCCCGCCCAGCCACATGGGCATGTACTCGTATGGCGTTGATGTTTGCCTGCTGCATCATGAGTAAGTCATGGCGATAATCTGTCGGTGTCAGGCTTCCCAGCCACGGGCTACCAATATAGTTCGTCCCCCTTATGAATAGTCGCTTGCCATTGATTGACCAACTTTGCTGTTGGGGGTCTATCGCAATTCGCCGTAAGCCAGTGCGAACATGAGTCACATCCATCATGCCTAAACGGTCTGAGAAACTGACCTCCAGCCGATAAAGATTTTGTTTCCCATGACCAGACGGCCACCACAATGCGGGGTTATCAAGCAGAAAATTAGCGGTGAGAGTTTGTGCATTATGCTGACTGGCAACCAATGAAACACTTTTCTCCAGTTGATAAGATTGGTCGATAAAATTATCGGGTATCAGGCGTAGCAACATAACAACGGGGCGGTTGTGGTTAGCACGATAATCCAAACTCACCTTCAGAATCGGATGTGCAAGCCCCCGTGACCAGTCAGGCACGGCCAGTACATTGTCTATAACAGCGCCACGGCTGATATGTGACGTTACCGGAGCCCAGATACCGCCTGAATTAGCATCTTGTCCGTGATCCGACCACGCGCCACCGGGCCGAGTATCATGATGGTTGAACACGCCCTTAATCAGTTGCTTACGAAATGACCAAATTTTGCCCGGAGTCTCGTAAGGGCTATCTACACGCATAGCCAGCACATTATCTATTCGGGCTATATCGGTGATATCGATACTGAACCGCTGAAAATACCCCTTATGTTGCCCCGCTCGTTGACTGTTGAGCCAAATATCCGTTTGATAATCGACGCCATCGAATACCAAGGTCGCCATATCATCGGTATCTAAAACCGGTAATGTAAACCGGGTGCGATACCATAATACGCCTTGATGATCGACGCCCTCACTGTACCAATTAGCGGGCACTTTCAACTGTTGCCACTGGCTGTCATCCAGGGTGTCACTCCAGGCGTCAGAAGCTGGCGGATTGCCATCCCGTATTCGCCACTGACCGGACAAATCTAAAGTGGATGGCAACTGAGCAACAACAACCGACGAGATAAGTTGTAAAAGAAATCCCAAACTTAAAATAGAAGCCCTGCACCAGCAATTAATGTTCATTTCGATGCCGCCTGTCGACGGATGACTCTTTCTTGCGGCAGGCATAATTGTGGTCGTGAAAAAATATCACTCATGCGCACATCCAGATATCCCGCGGTAGAGTCGCTATTAATTAAACTCCCCGCCGCTTTATAGAGCAGCGTTTCCAATACCATAGCGTTTGTCGTCAGACTAATTGTTTTGTTATAGGCACCATTATTTTCATAACGCCCCTCATACCATCCGCGTTGTTCATCATACTGCATCTGAGTCAACTGCATTAATGCATCGGTATAAGGGCTATTCCACAAAACCCATAAGCCAAAAACTACACGGGTTGATACCAACGCCAGGTCAGGATGAAATTGCCCGTCTTCGCTAATCGTATTCCAATGATAACCGTTAGCGAACACCGTATCGTAAACGTGATATGGCGCAACTGAGGTGAAATAATCACTACGTGCCGTCAATATATGTTCTTTTTGCCACCGTATTTCTTGTACCCGATAGATATTATCTATCCGTTTTTTTTGCTGTTTAAATATTGGGGTGCTTTTTAATTCCATTGCAGTAAGTAAATAAGGCAAGCTGACGACAATAGAGGGTACATAGGTTGTTCGAGCATCTCTGATATCAAAATCGATAGGTATGTCATAAATAAACGTGGTGTTATAGGGAAGATTAGCTGATATTCCTACAGGAAAACCCCACAGACCAAACGCACCAGCGGTATATTCGCTATAACCCAAAACGCCTTCGGGTTTGGCTATAAATCTGCCATTAACAGTCGCTGATTTCAGTAACTCACCATGACCATCAATAATCTGACAGAAATTCCATCGTAATAGGACCTTATCCAAATACTCAGCATATTCAGGATAAAAACGCACAACAACTTTCAAACCTATCATTAAGCGGCCGATATCTTGTGCAGACCACCCCAGTGGTTTTGGCTGGTGAGCATAATCAATCATCTGTCCGTTGGCGGTGTTGTAAAGCAGATTTGGCGTTTTTCCCTCCACCAAAGGTAAATGACTTATTGTTGCCAATAATAGTGTGAGGCGCTGATCAAACTCCTGACGATTGATCAACCCTAATTGGGCTGCTGCGGTTAATGTGACAAGTGTGTCGCCGATTTGCCAGAGATTAACAACCGGGTAATTATCCAAAGAATTAACCAACCCAGTACTCACTTGCGTATTATTAACAAAGTAACGCCAAGCTACTTTCGCCCACAATTGTTCATTATCAGATAGCACACCACTACGGGCAGAATAGGCAACAGAGCTGTGAGTAATACTGCTTGCCACAAACATACCGCCCGTAAATGCAGCACCCAGTAGCCCAGCACCAATAACCCAGGCAAAAGCGGCGGACTTCACTGTTTTGCGCATGATGATGTTGCCGCCGGTAATTTAAATAAATTATTACTGCTGCTTTCATCCTGACACTGAGCACACTGGCAGCTCTTACAATCTGGTGCTTTACGTATCGCAATGCCCGTTTGATCACAAAATGCGGCTAAACTCGGTGTTGCATCAATATACGGCCGATTCCTTTTACTGTTATTATCATCAAAAGCATTAATTAACTGCCGTTCCCACAACGAGGGAATATAATCTTTATGGCTAGGATCACCACTGGTGAAACGGAGTATTTTCCCTGCTTTTTTAAATAATAGCGCTTCTAACATGATGCCATTATTATTTGCCGTAAACTCTTTAATTGGCCCTTTACCATTTTCGTAGAGGCCCTCGTTAAAGCCGATATCCTTAACGTTAGCATTTTCTATTGCATCAAATAATCGGTCAGTGTACGGCGAATGCCATAATACCCACATGCCTAGCGCAGCTTTTAATGACACTGCCGCATTTTCAGGGACAAAAAAGCCCTGATCGGTAATTGTGTTCCAGTTATAGCCATCGGAAAAAACCGTGTCATAAACAAAGTAAGGGGCGTGGTCTAACTGATGCTCCGAACGCGCTGTCAGTATTCCCGTTTCACGATAGCGGTTTTCCTGTGCCTGATAGACGCGATTGGCGAAGTCTTTCATCCACGGATGGCTGTAGCTCGCTGCTTTATTAGCCCGATCATTACTGCGATCCCACCCCATCTCAAGGCCATGTAAGATATACGACTCGGTAACTACATAGTTGTGTTGATTCGTTTTGCGTGCATCCCTAGAGTCATAAGGGACTAATACACAATAAATTTTAGCCAAATCATAAGGTTCAGGGCGCGATGCCTGACAGGTAGAAAAACCCCAAAGTTGGAAACCACTGGCGGCGTATTCTTCATAACCCAGTCGCCCTTCCTGTACATACTGAGGCGTGTTATTTTTATCTAATATCGCACCATATAACGTACCGCAATCATCGACAACATGTGAAAAATCCCAACCTAAGACCACGTTATCAATGCTATTGGCATATTCAGGATAACGTTCTTTAATAATTTTCAGCCAAATTAACATACGGCCAGTATCAATAGCTGAAAATCCTATTTCACCGGATTTATTCATATAGTTAACTTTTTCAGCAGTTATGGTGTTGTAAGCTTTATTGGGTAATTGCCCTTGGAATAGTGAAATATTATTCAGTGTCTTTAAAAAAGGTAACATTCGGTGGTCAAACTCTTCCTTATTAATAATACCCAACTCGCGCGCCGACACCAGTGCCGCCAAATAAGATGCACTGTCCCACATTGTGGTCGAAGGATAATTATTAACTGCATTAACAAGCCCAGTTGTAGGTTGTAAATTATGGACAAAATATTGCCAGGCATTAACTGCAACCGCCATCTCTCTGGGCGTTAACTCACCGTGCCGCACAGGGTAGTTTTCAGACGCTAATTTATTGCCAGGTAATTCAGCAAAGGTATTAAAAGACGGTATGGCCAGGAGTATCAAAATCAAGCAGCCAGCCTTAACAATGAGACTTAACCTTATCAAAAATGACTGATTTCCCATCATAAAACCTTCCTACCTTAGTTGTTTATCTGTTGCGCCAACGGATTGCATCACCTGAGTACAGGCAGCACAAAGTAGTTTTCCACCCTTGATAAAAGCCAAACTTTCTAACACCACGCCATTGGTATTGGCATTTAGTGAAGTATTTATTTTATTGTTAACTTCATAAATTCCGCTATACCAACCTTTGTTCGAATCCATCAAGCTATTTAATTGATTCCGTGTCTGTTCACTATAAGGTGTGCGCCATAAGGCATACCAACTAAATGCCGATTTGGTTGATAACTGTCGTAACTGATTGACACGCTCACCTTTGTCCGTAATTACCGCCCAATCTTCATTAGCA
Source organism: Yersinia sp. 2541 StPb PI (assembly GCF_052217145.1). Classification (NCBI taxonomy): domain Bacteria; kingdom Pseudomonadati; phylum Pseudomonadota; class Gammaproteobacteria; order Enterobacterales; family Yersiniaceae; genus Yersinia; species Yersinia sp. 2541 StPb PI. The sequence continues at coordinate 2,951,273 of NZ_JAZGQB010000001.1, forward strand.
TAATGGAGTGTGCTATAAATAAAGAAAGGAGCTTGATCCACATGATCCTCACTGACAGAGGTATATATAGCAGTACGCTGAAAACGATTTTCCTGAGCCTTAAAAACCCGCCAGGCTAGTTCTGATGAATAAAGATCAAAACCCAACTCTAAGCCGGTCAAGATATAGGGTTCACTGACGATAAATGTATTTGCCCCCTCTTTTTGCGAGACACGATCATCATCAGGCACCAATATCCCTTCAACTTTAATAAATTGCAGATGTGCAGTGTAATCAAGGGCTAAACTAGCATTAATACCTACTAGTTGCAGGGTCCGTGCCGCATATTGCTCATACCCCATACGCCCTTCCTGATGCAATGAAATGAGCTGAGTTTTATCATCAACTACCGAACCTTGTAATTGATCATCGACCACTAGCGCATCTAATTGCCAGCGTGAAATAACCTTATTGACCTCGACAGCATGCTGGGGATAACTCCAGACCAATATATTTAATGGCACCATCATTCGACTGATATCAATAGCCGACCAGCCTATACCTTTCGTACTGGGCTGATTAATATAATTAACCATAGATAGAGTCTGTGTATTATAGGCTTTATTAGGTAATTTACCTTCAAATAGTGGTAATTTAGCCAATGCACCTAATGCATTACTGATTCGGGTATCAAACTCATCTTGTTGAATAATACCAATTCGTTGCGCTGAAATCAGCGCCATAAAATAACTACTGGTATCCCACATTGTCGACGATGGGAATTTATCCACGGAATTCACTAAACCACTCGGCTGAGTATTATTAATAAAATATTGCCATGCAGCCTTAGCCCAAATTACTTCTTCGGAACTCAATGGTCGAGGAACCGGTGTTAATGGTCTGCCAATACTGGTGGTGATATGGACACGAGAATCTTCCATATCTTGAGAGTTCTTTTCGACATACAACACAATAGAAAATGCGATTAAAATACCGATCACCATCGCCAGATAACTTCTCGCCTTGAGGAGGTTATATTTGAATGACATCAAGCCCCCTCCTGTCCGGTGGATTCAGCATGCTCGGGTTGCCAAAATGCGGCTAAAACCATCGGCATCATGGCTGCAATATTTGCAGCTCCCCAAAAGATATTGATCACAAAACCTGAGGGATATTTTATGTTCCCTACGGCTATCTGAATCGCCCCCCAAATCAACCCCAATAACGTCAGCCCAATAATGGCGAGCTGAGGTTTAACTAAGGATAAAAAATTGCCCTGCTGGCGTTCTTTGGGCGTCACATGAAACTTGATTTTCTCACCTCTTAGTACTGTATCAAGAGCTCGTAGATTCATGGAAAATAAAGCAAGAAAAGACGATTTCCCATCCCACGCTGATATACCCCAGGTGCCAAACATAAATGCTAATTCAGAGACAATCATGAAGGGCAAAAAATGCAAATAAAAAGGAGATGAGTAAGTCGAAACGGGGGGGATCCCCGTAAAAAGATAAATTAATGGGGCAATCAAAAATACCGTATTCCAGATACAGGCAAAATAGGACCAAAAAGTAGTTCCGTACATTAATTTTTGTATTGCACTGAGCTTAATCCTTTTACTAGTGAAAAGTCTGTCATGCAAGGCAATATCCATTGAACCAGCCGCATATTTAAATCTCTGGATCATCCAGGTCAACAAATCCTGCGGTGAAAGCATTTTTGATTCTATTTGCGGGTGCATGACAGATCGCCATTTACGGCCTGGATCACCATGTAAAACGATAGAAGTATAGATATCTTCTGAAACATGAAATTTATATGGCATCAGCTCGGTATCATGCACCACATGAGGTAACATGGCCTTAGCCAAGTCTGCTTTGGTTTCTTTATCAGTTAGGTCGCCCGTATATTGCTCGATCTCATCTTCTATATTATCTACATAGCGACGCAGTGCAGCTTGCATAATAGCTTCACGACGATGAATTGATGCGGCGCCACAACAAAAAGCCGCATTAGCCCAATTACGTCGGCGTAAAATAACATCGTAAAACATTTGCGGATCATTAAAAAAGGGATCATGCCCCACAGTAAGCGGGCCAACCAATTTTTCAATCCCTTTACCAACAAAATAACCTGCTGAACCTAATTTTTTCTTTGCCCATTCAGGTAATCGCTTGCCCTGTGGTAAATCATAAAACCACTGAGGAGTCTGGACCCAGGCAACATCAACATCACGAAAATAACCCAAAGTATGAGTCAATATTGTGGGGAAAACTCGGGTATCTGCATCACAGATAATAATAAAGTCACCGTCCGTCATATCCAGCCCGTGGCGGAGATTACCTGCTTTGTAACCGATATTATTTTCCCGACTTAAGTAATTAACCCCCTCTTCTTTTGCAACAACCTCCATTTCGCTTCGTTTACCATCATCTAATACATGAATGCGATAATCCAAGGAGAAGGGATAAGTTACGGCGAGTGCATCCCGAATCGATAAACGCACTAATTCGACATCTTCATTATAGGTGGCAATAAACAAATCAACTTTTATCTGACGCCTTTCTTGCATCTCTTCCGCGGCTATACAGTCATCGATTGTTTCAGGTACTGGGAGTACAGGAATATCTCTGACTTTCCAGAGGTTGATAGTGAATAAAGCAGAACCAATATAGGCTAGTGTTTCAGCCATTACCAAAGGGATGGAATACCAAAGCGCATCGTAATTCAGTGAATTCATCCAGCGCCAGCGGATATAATTTGCCCCCAAGATAAGCGCTGCAACCGCCAGACTTTGCCATAAAAACTCAGTAGCCCAATGAGTTTTGAGTGGTGATGGTGGTTTCCTGTTTTCAAACGAAGAGAAATAAAAAGCCATTATCACAACCTCAGTCAATCCATGAAGATAAGTGAGATAAATCAGCCCATTTTAAGGGGGAGTTCGAAGAGCATTATTTTATGAATAAACATAATTTTTACGCCTACTCTTCTATTTTCTTTATCAGCGATAGATAATTGATGCCCTCTTCCACTTTATAACTGATGTCATCAACGGCATTAAACATCATCATCAATCCCATCCCATTTTCTGGCCAAGAATCCGGCGCTGACAACTCAGGAATATGAGACAACCCACTTTTATTTTGCAAAAATTTTGTAGGTATAGGCTTTCCTTTATCTTGTAAGGTCACAGCTAGTTGATTATTGCCATAATGCATCACAATAGTAATATCTTGGGTGGCATCATAGTTAACACCATGCTTTACAATATTGATAAATGCTTCATTTAATGCAAGTTCCATAGCATAACTGCTAGATGAATCAATCTTTAAGGGTTGAATAAATTGTAGTAACTTTTCATGTAAAACATTCAGGCTAGACAAGGAAGCAGGCAAACATATTCTCATTAACCAGCCCTGTGAGTCACGCTGGTGATAACTCATATCAACGTATCTTTATGTAGGAATTCATCGAACAAAGATTTCTCTGCCATAATAATATCTTTACGCCGTTTATCATCAATGAGCCAGTTTAAACCCGCCTCAGATAAATCAATGGACATACCGTCTGGTGAGATAACTTTCCCAGCAAAAATCATCTGTTGATGCAAATGCGCAATACCCCCGACCCGGGTATAATCAGCAATAAAACTTTGATCGATAACAGCTCCCTGCTCTAATAAACACCCCGCACCAATAATTGTAGGCCCTTTAATCGTTACGCCAGACTGTATTTCTGTACTACTACCAATATAGACTGGCCCTTCAATATCTAAGGTCGAAAAGTCGGCTTTAACATTAAGTCCACACCAGATTTGAGGTGCAATTTTAATTCCCGGCATGGGATAGTCGGGTAAATCCTGATTAAGGATCATGCGATTTACATGCCAAAAATCTTGTAGAGACCCAATATCAACCCATTGGAAGGGCAAGGCAATACCGTAGAAAGGAACACCTAATTCAGCAAGTTTGGGGAACAACTGACTACCAATGTCGTATTCAACGCCATCAGGAATATAATCGAATATTTCTGGCTCAAAAACATAGATTCCGGTATTGGCATTGTTTGATAATGCATCCTCGGTTTTAGGTTTTTCTTGAAACTTACTAACTCTACCCTGCTCATCAGTAACAACAATACCGTATTTGTTTACCTGATCTGCTGAGACTGGGCGCATCACCAAGGTTGCCACACTTTTTCTGGCTCGATGGAAAGCCAATACCTTATCGAAATCTACATCAATTAATGCATCACCACAGACAACGACAAAAGTTTCATCAAAAAAACCTGAGAAATTTTGGATGTGTTTCATTCCACCCGCTGACCCCAGAACATTGTCAACAAAAGTATTACCCTCCATAATACCTTCGTAGGAGTAACCTATTTCTACTCCCCAGGCATGGCCATCACGAAAATAATTCTCGATGTCCACAGATAGATAGCTGGTATTCACCATTAACTGATTAAAACCATATTTTCTTAAATGCTCAATAATCGATTCCATAATAGGTTTTCGAATCAATGGAATCATTGGCTTTGGCAGTATGGTGGTCAGTGGTCTGGCTCTGGTTCCTTTCCCTGCAGCAAGGATCATGGCTTTCATAAATAGGTATTCCTTACAAATTAAGGTGCTACGGAATGCATCTGCTGTAATGTATCGGGTTGATTAGCACCGATAGTAAATATCCTATCCATCCGGGTTAATTTGAACATTCCGTGGATATTATTATTCAGTGAGCAAATAGCCAGTTCACCTTTCCCATTTAAGGTCTTCAACAACGAAACCAGAGCACCTAAACAACTACTGTCGATGAAATCTACCCGACTAAAATCCAATAAAATATTTTTGGCTCCCTGAGCGATCATTGCTTGTATATCTTCCTTAAATTTCAGGGAAACTGATGCATCGAGTCGCCTGATCAAGGGGGTTATCACCAATACATTGTCAATTGTCTGAGTTTCAAAGTTCATTTTTTCTTCCTTACAATGCTGCTAGGAGAGGGGAATTGTTATTGCGTTCGATCACCAGTAACGAGATATCATCACTAAATACAGAACGCCCATTCTGAATATCACTTTGATGTTCATCTTTTTGTACCGGATGCCAGTATTTCAGTGCCTGCTGTACTTGCCCAAAAACAGTTTGCACACAGTCACGTTGACTTGCGGCCAGTAAGTCTTGTAATCGTCGTTCTCCAAATAGCTCTTGCTCAGGGTTTTCACACTCAACAATGCCATCGGTGAATAAATAGAGCCGATCACCCGAAGCAAGAGTGAATGCAGTGTCCTGATAGTCCATCGAATCAATAAGTCCAACCGGTGCACCACCGTCACCAATAGGGGTAATCTGACCTGAACTACTAACAATAAAGGGGGTCGGATGCCCAGCTTGGCAAAGCACCCCACCCGCTGTTTGAACATCGATAACGCCATAAATAAGAGTGAAATAGCTGGCTATATCATCATTCTCTATACAAAAACGGCGATTAAGTTCGCTCACAACTTTGTGTGGCGGGGTAATTAGATAACCAGAGGGAGTATCTGCCAGTGAAATCAGTAAGTTATCTACCGTGCGCCCATTAAGAAATTGGCGTGCAACTGACAGTGAGAGCATCGCCGCAGCCACGCCATGCCCTGCAACATCAATACTATAAAAACCAATGTGTTGATTTCCCAGTTGGAAAAAACTTAACAAGTCACCCGAAACATACGCGGAGGGTATAAACATCCATTCGGCTTGAAAACCACTCACCATTAGCTTTTCTGCTGGCAAAACACTACGTTGCAATTTTGCCGCAGCCTGCAAGTCATCTTCTATTTGTTGGTAGGCTTGGGACAGTTTCTGATTACGGGCATCGAGGGTTGCCTCTAGCATTAATATCCGTTCACCTGCATGTAATCGGGCGCGTAGCTCACTTTGATTTATCGGCTTTGACAGAAAATCATCGGCGCCCGCATCTAATCCTGCGATCAAATCCTCGACGGATTGCCGCACGGTTATCAATACTAAGTAAATATACCTATCGGAATAATGTTTACGGATAGTAGTACAGAGTTTCAACCCATCCATAACTGGCATTTCCCAGTCACTGATCACCATATTGATGGCATTATTATCAAGGATAGCCAAAGCATCTTGGCCATTTTCTGCTTCAAAAACAGTAAATTGCCAATTTTTTAGTAGATTAACCAGTAAAAAGCGATAACTTGCTGAATCATCAACAACAAGAATAGATGTCACACCAGTAGCGGAAGGATGTGGTTGCATAAGTTACCCAAGAGCTTCGTGTAAACATAATTTATCAAACATCATCGTCGATAGAGGATGCTCAACGTCCCTGAACCTTTCATACCCACAAAAACATTATGCTCACTTAACTATTAATAGCGTAATTAAGCGTAGCACAGATTCTTACACCTCCAATTTATAGGGGTAATATCCAACTGAGATTTATTGTCCCACTACGAAAATTAGCATTTGCATTCTGCCGCCACGGGTAGCGAGTCCCGGTGTAATTGCCATAAAAAAGCGACCAGGACCCCGGAGCGTAGCCAGACGTATAGCCAAAACTATAGGTATAATCATAATTCCAAGGTTGCTGCTGATTCTTGTTAGGGTAATAAAACGCGGACAAACGCAAAAAATAGTGCTGTTGTAAGGTATAGCCACAACTCCCTAAAAAACTGTTCTTATTTTCTTTGATAGTTGATGAAGCGTCAGAGTAATAACGAGGCACATAGCTATAGCCAACTTGACAAATCAGTGAGTCATCTTTGTTAATCAATAATGCAGACTCCACCGTCTTGGGTAAGGTAAATTTATAGCCCAAAGTCCAAGAGCCTTGTTCAAACCGTGTTCTTTGAGCACCTGTCGCAGGGAAGAAACTATTATTATCGTTGTAATTACCATAAACCAAACTAAAAGTACCCGGATGCCAATCGTCATAACCAAAACTATAAACAAAATCGGTACTGTATTTACTGGTATTTTGTAATGGAACCCGAACCGTCATATTGGCAAAAAGATAACTTATTGGGGAATACTGCACACTAAAAAGCCCCCGCTGATTTAGTTTATATACTTCCTCCGAGCTATATTTCCCTGTAGGTACATTAACCATCTTTTTTTTAAGTGGCGAACTATAGGTTAATGCCGTTGAAAATGTGTTCTCATCACCAGAAAAAAGGCGTGACCAAGGGCTGGTAAATAATTTAACAGCTGGTGGACTAGTCGTTTCACTCGCAGTCACCAGCGGGCAGAAAAAGAGTCCACTAAGTAATACCGTGAGTGATTTGTAATGTTTCACTTAAGGTTGTCCTCCCTCCAAATATCCTTGCTGTATCCACGAATAGTCCTGTCGCTGGAAAACTCTCCCATGCCACTTATCGTGTTTAATGCTCGCTTGTGCCAACTGTAAGTATCGCTATAATCGGTCAATGCTTGATATTGTGCGTAACAATAACTATCAAAATCAGCCAAATGGAAATAGTGGTCACCGTGACTCACCAACATATGAAATATCGGTGAAAACAGGTTCTTATCGGCATGAAAAGCACCTGAAATAAGTGAATCAACAGTTTCTTTAAGTTCTGTATTAGATAAATACTCATCATATGATGACCGTCCTTTAGCTCTTTGCTCAGCAATTTGCTCCGCAGATAAACCAAAAACATAGAAATTCTCATGACCCACAGCATCTCTAATTTCAATATTAGCGCCATCTAGCGTTCCGATAGTTAAAGCACCATTCATCGCCAGCTTCATATTGCTGGTACCCGATGCTTCAGTACCCGCAGTAGATATCTGCTCTGATAAGTCAGCGGCTGGAATAATATTTTCCGCTAGCGAGACTTTATAGTCTTCTAAAAAAACCACTTTTAGTTGCTCATTGACTCTAGGATCATTGTTCACTTTAAGAGCAACTTGATTAATCAACTGGATGATCAATTTGGCCATGGCATAACCCGGTGCAGCTTTGCCCGAGAATATATGGACTTTCGGCGAAATAGTTCCTCTTCCATTCAGCATTTTCTGGTAAAGGTTTATCACATAGAGGATGTTGAGTAATTGCCGTTTATACTCATGAATTCGTTTAATCTGACAGTCGAACATAGCTTCGGGATTGATAATTATTCCTTGCTGACGCGTAATTATCTGACTTAATTTTAATTTATTAAATTTTTTAATTTCAGCCAGTTCGGCAATAATGTCACGTTCGTTCGCTAACGATTTAAGTTTAGTCAAAAGAGTCAGGTCGGTAACCCATTCATGGCCTAAGTGACAATCCAGAAAAGTCGATAACCGGGGATTAGCCTGCTGAATCCAGCGACGGGGTGTAACACCGTTGGTTTGATTAGTGAACTTCTCTGGCATTAAATGATAAAAATCGGGTACAAGATTCGATTTAATTAATTCCGAATGAAGTTTAGCCACTCCATTCACTTTGTGACTACCAATAATAGCAAGGTAGGCCATGCGAACTTTCTTTTCAGGCGTCTCTTCAATCAAAGACATTGATGCTAATAAATCTGCACGTTCAGGACGCCATCTATGTATTTCCAGTAAGAAACGGCGGTTGATTTCATAAATAATTTGTAGATGTCGAGGCAGCAACAACTCGAATAAATTAACTGACCACTTCTCTAACGCCTCTGGCATTAAAGTATGATTGGTGTAGGCGCAAACCCGTTGTGTCAAATCCCAAGCGATATCCCAATCAACAGTATGTTCATCTACCAATATTCTCATTAGCTCAACAATAGCTAGGGCCGGGTGGGTATCATTAAGTTGAATGGCTACAAAATCCGGCAACTGGTTAATATCACTGGAAAGTAAGAAGAAATCATGCATGACATCACGTAATGTACAAGCCACCAGAAAATACTCTTGTGTTAAGCGTAATTCCTTCCCTGCCAACACTTCATCGGAGGGATAAAGCACTTTAGAGATATTTTCCGATGCTATTTTTTGATTAACAGCATTCAGATAATCACCATGATTAAAGATATGAATATCAAATGAATCTGAAGCGCAAGCACTATATAAACGCAACGAGTTTACGGTATGATTAATATAACCTGAGACCAGATAGTCGTGAGGCACACCAATAATTATTTTCCAATCCATCCACATTGGATTGTAATTTCCTTGCTGGTCCTCTATTTCGACTATGCGCCCATACAGCGGAATTATCATTGCCTGACTTTGATGTTCTATTAGCCAGGGTGAGTGTGCAGAGTGCCAATCATCAGGCTTCTCTATTTGTTGTCCATCCTGAATTTGTTGGTGAAACAAGCCATATTCGTATTTTATACCGTGACCAGAGCCAGCAATATCCAAGGTTGCCATTGAATCAATGAAACATGCAGCCAGGCGCCCCAACCCCCCATTACCTAATGCTGCATCTTCTTCACTTTTTACAATAACTTCAAAATCTACCCCAAGAGATTCTAATGCGGCTTTAGCTATCTCCATTATCCCTTGATTTATTAAGTTATTCCGCAGAGATTGACCAATTAAAAACTCCATAGAAATATAATAGATACGTTTTTTTCTTGCCTGGTGATGTCGTTCCCGAGTGTTAAAATAATCATCAGTTTGGTTGCGTCGCACGACCAGTGCTAATGCACTAAAAATGTCACTGGATGATGCTGTTGATAGTATCACTCCGAGAGAATATTTCAGTTCATAAAGTATGCTATTACGTAGCTTGCTAATCTGATTCTTATCTGAAGTCGATGGAGTATTTTTCATTTCTAGCCTATTTATAAGATTGAGTCAAAAAAATACAAATCAGTTAGGAATAAATCTCCTACCGACATCATATTTTGCTAATAGCCATAACATCATTAAGGCACAGAGATGAACCAATGTATTTAGCAACCATGCCCGATGCCATAAACCAAAATCAACTACCTGACTAACCAATAAGACCACATACACGTGGATAATAAAAACATACAAAGAATGTTGGCCTAATGTTATTAAAAACCAACCACACATCTTATTTATTGGTTTCCAAAAATAACTTAACACCAAATAACATGTTGTTAGCAGACTAAAATCATTAATAATACGCAGTGGACCTAATGCATTCTTTTCAGCAAAGTTCAGATAGAACCAATTGAAATTTTTCGTATTTATGATATGGAGCATCGTGTTATAGGGCATAAATGGATTGGTATGATTCTGTGCAATAAACATCATTACTAATGTAAATAATACAACAACTGACAAACTCCAGAATCCAGCCTGAGTATGGGCTAAAGAAAGCAACTCTTCTTTGTACCAACCAATCGTCATCCCCAAGACATAAATAAATTGCCAAGCCAAAAATGGAAAAGCAAACTCAAATTCCGCTGATGTAACTCGTATCCCGGTAATATGGTAGATAATATATAATGCCAGAGATAACAGCAGCAATACACCTACCCATCGGCGTTGCAATAAATAGATAAAAATAGGACTGGCCAACAGCAGATAGAAATATAGCCCCAAAATCTGGCTCTGATGAGGCCCGATTTGTAAGTAGAGCACCATGTTAAACCAAGATTCTTTTAGCTGGTCGTAAAGTGGATATAACGTATAACTTACGTTTGAAAAGCGATCGGTAAAATGGGTTACTTCGAAAGTGTTTATGAACGTCAGTTTAGTTAGAAGTAAAATACTAAGGATGATCACTATATTAACCACATATATTTTTGCTGCTCGTCGATATAGTGCATAGCTTATAGTTAGCAGAACTTCTTTTTTTAAACGCTGGCGATTGATTACACCCAACATAAATCCCGAGAGAATAACGAACCCTTCCGCGCCGGTTGTCAGGCCAAAACGCTCCCAAGTAAAGATATTCAATAGCGACATCACTTCAATGTGGGCTACAACCATCATCACCAAAGCAATGCCCCGCAGCAGATCAATCCTTAAATCACGCTTATCTGATGATATATAACGAAACGATTTTACCCAAGAAAGTATTGTCCTACATTTATCTTCAAGTACAGAAAATGCGTGAATCATCCAATCACCCGCAAAAATTACTTGCCAATAAAAAGGGGTAGTATTTATTTATCAGCCTAACCCTATTTCCTTTCGAAAGCATTAACGCCCTTTAACTGTAGAACAATCCGGCAATTATGGTTAATAATGAGAATAATTTATGAGTAATGGGATACGTAAAAAATAACCCCTCAAATGGGTGCCACTTTCGAAGATTTCCCAACACCTTCTTCTTTAAGCTGTCGCACTCACCTTCAGGCTAAGTTATTTGCCGAAGGTGCGGACCAAATTCTACAGTCATGAGAACTATCTTTTAGTTGTATCCAGGAGTCATGTCTTTATTGGCTGCCTGGTAAAAGATACTCAATGGACCCGCTATTTAGTGTATTCATGAATACTGCTCATAGTGCTTATCCTGCTACCTGCCATTATCTCTTTGCATAAATCCGTTAACATGCTTTCACCTCTTAATATTCAGATAGATGATCATGACCAACTCACAGACACGATCGCAACTAGCTGCCGGAAAAACCAGCGGCCTTACACTTGTTTTAATTCTCAGTGCGTTAATGGCTATCACATCCTTATCAACCGATATCTATTTACCTACCATGCCAGTCATAGCAATAGATTTGCAGGGCGATGTGGAATTGACTATACCGGCTTTTGTCTTGCCCAACTGATTTTAGGGTCAATTAGTGACCACTTTAGTCGACGCCTGCCGGCATGATATTGTTCGTTATAGGCTCGGTGGGCTGCGCATTATCGACTGATATTGTGCAAATCATTTTCTGGCGTGTCTTTCAGGCTTTGGGAGTATGCACAGGCCCCATGCTGGCACGGGCAATGATACGCGATCTGTTTAGTCGTACTCGTGCAGCACAGATGCTTTCTACCCTGATGATCATTATGGCTATTGCGCCCATTGCCGGGCCACTGGTCGGCGGACAAATGATTAGCATCACCTCCTGGCACGCCATTTTCTGATTGCTGGCAATTATCGGTGCATTGATGCTGGTTTCTCTATTCTGGCTTGCAGAAACCTTACCTGCAGAAAAACGGGTTAAAGCATCTTTGTCCGGCGCTTTTGGTAACATTCATAAATTCAGCTGCACACAAAAGATAATAATGGTGCTGAATAACTAGATTAATTCACTCCAGTTTAAATTTATAATTAAAAACATTTTTTCATTCTCATCTTATTAAGATTATCAATTACACATCTAACAATGATTCAGTTTTATTTAACTATCACACACTAAACGCATTGAGCATTGCATCCGTAACCTGAAATAAGAATAGATATAAAACTGTGGCTGAGATAATTGCGACGAAAAAATAGCAGCAAGTTACCCACTCAGTTACTATGGTTAACTCAACCGCTATCAATATAAAGATAGCGCCCCAATAAATCCGAAACACCACGCCACCAAAACCATAATAAAAAACATAAAAGCCTGAAAAATAACAAGTAAAAATTAAAAAGCAAACATCTTACATTTACAATAAGTCGCACTGCACTTAATAAATCAATTAAATCAATTAAATCAATTTAGGGAAATTTCCTACAACACCCCTATCGCCCTCCTATATTCGTAATTAGTGGGGTGAGTTATATTGTGCTGATTAAAAGGTCAACATTGTTAATTTAACATTTTAAACAATCCTACTCAGTTCTAAACCAACACCCTTGTGGATAGACCAGATTATCAGGTCTACGCATCTAATCAGAGTAATACTATGAATAAAGTATTTAAAGTCATTTGGAATAGTGCCTTAGGCCGCTATGACGTTGCATCTGAAATCTCTAAATCAGGAAAAAAAGCTAAGTCACTTTGCTCAGGAACTGTCGATACAACTTTAGGTTTAACGACCCCCTCTCGCCTGAGCCAAATTGCCATCACCTTGATGTTCACATTAGGGGCGAGCTCTGCTTTTGCTGCGGATGTAAGTGTTCCCGGATTTACACCTGAAGTTGATTTTACGCAGACGTTTAGTGGGGCCAACAATACTTTATCGGGGAGTTTTAGCAATATTGCCAAAGGTGATGTTGGTTTCAAAAACAGTAAACTGGGTGATATTCCCCCGGGGAACTTCCTCTATGGTGCTGAGAATCTGATCAGTAAAAATATTTTCAATTTAGGGGATATGGTTACTGAAACTTTCCTTGACCCGAAAGGCACTGGCGCATTAATTACTATTAATGTGTATAGCAGTACTGCGATGTCAATTAAACCACTTGCTGATTTTTCGGTACCTGTTTCTTATGCGGTTGGTGAAAATGGCCAGTATGTGAATCGCAACTTATTCCATGTGCAGGATAGCAGTGATCTGACCGTGGCTGTCGGCAGCACGGCCGCAGGTTGGGTTAATGACAGCAATAACTATTTTAACGCCATTCTTAAAGGCAGCCTGAAAAATGAAGCGGCAACAACGACTTCTTCAGGATTCTATGTTGACTCTACGACTTCAGCCCAGAATACAGTCTTAAATTACAACGCCAAAACTGTAGTCAATCTGGGGAGTAACAGCAATAACATTCGTGACAGTGGTACCTCGGTGGCGAATGCTGTACTTGATGACTTTACCGGTGCATTCACCAGCCCGTATTTAGGGGCCCAAAATGTTCAAAACTTTGCTGATTTCCAAAAATACAACAATGATTTAATCGCAGGCATTAAAAGTGGTGCGATTGCACTGGACAGCAATGGCTACCAGGCTGAACTTGCGCGAGCTTATATAACTACTAGCGGCCAGGTTACACCCAAAGTCACCCCGATCTATCTTGATATGGGGATTGATGCCAATGATGCCGTAAATCACCTGGTCGATTCTAGCCGTGTTGCCTTTATTCATGGTGATGGTCAACATGCTATTGTGAATATAGGTGCTGATGCCAATATTCAGGCGTTCAATACGGATATTTCCGTGGTGCGATTGAACGATGGCGCGACCCTGAATAACGCTGGGACATTAGGTTCAGCCGCAGGCACTGTTCGTGGCACCAATATTATTTTCGCCACTGACAGTACAGTAATCAATGAAGCGACTGGGGTTCTGGACGCGGGGACTAACCCTGACATGCTGGATTTCAAACCCATACCGAGTGCCACTTTACCACTGGATGTCGCCAGTGGGAGCCATACTGCAATTTTGGCTAATGGGGCCTCCTCAGTCACTAACAACGGCGTAATTAACACGGCTTCACGTGGGAGCAGTGTTTATACCCGCGTAGCTATCATTGACGGTACCTCAACCTTCGTCAATAACGGCGCTATTAACATTGCTGCAACTATCGATAAATCGCCTCCAACAGGGTATCTGAACGAAGGGGTGAGTGTTCAGAAAGGCTCTACCTTTGAAAATAACGGTACCGTCTATATTGGCCGTCAAGCACAGCGTTCAGCGACTGATATCGTCACTGATCTGGCTATTAAGACCCAGTCTTATGCCGTCAAATTACTGCAAGATACGGTTAATCTGAGCAATATCGCTACCTTTACCAATAGTGCGACCGGTAAAATCGTGATTGGCAGCAAAACTGAAAACTCTACAGCTATTGCTGCACAAGGAGCGAGAACAGTAGTCAATCAAAACGGCACTATTGAGCTCAACGGTGCTGGCGCGGTATCCGGACAAAATGCAGGGCAGAATATCGGTATCTCTTCCAGCGCTAACGCCACGAATATCTTCAATAATGGTGATATCGTTATAAATGGTATCAATACCGTCGGTATCAAAGTACTGACCAACAGTTCAGCCACTAACGCCGGTAACGTTTATGTAAATAACGGGCTTGATGCTGCCACTAAACTGGCGAACTACGGTATTCAGGCGGTTGGTGCGGGCGCGGTGGCTAATCTCTCTGGTGAGGTAAAGCTGGCGGGCGATGGTGCTATTGGGGTGGTTGCTGAAGATAAAGGTACCATTAATGTCTCCGGTACCGGCCAGGTTGAGTTTGTTTCAGGTAAAAAACAGGTGGGCTACCTGATTTACGGTACGGGCTCTAGCGTCAATAACATTGCCACGGGTGATGAAACGGTTTCAACCGAAGGCTCTACACTGTATCGCGTTGATAAGGGTGCCAGCTTTATCGGGACCACAGCCTCAACCATGAATGCCACCGGTAAAGATTCTTCTCTTATTCAAGTCACCGGTGTTGGCAGTACATTTAACTCCGGCGCGTTAGATATGGTCCTGTCTGGCGAGGGCTCTACTGGGGTAAAAGTCGAGGGTGGCGCCAGCGGCACCATCACGGCAGATGCCAGCCTGGAATTGAGCGGTGATGGGGCTACTGCCGGGATCGTCGATGGCAACTACTACGGCCTGGATGGTATTGCCACCGGTGCTACCGGAAAATCTGTCTTAACCAGTTCGGCGGTATTGACCACCGGTAACACCGCGTCTGGTGCCTATGGCTATATCGCCCGTAATGGCGGTGAGCTTATCCACAATGGCTCCATTGATTTTACACAAGCAGGCAGTACTGGCGTGCTGGTAGACGGCGGGATTCTGACCAACCAAAACCTCATCACAGTCAATGGGACTGCGGTCAATATTCAGGGTGCTAACTCTACCGTGAATAACAGCGGTACCGTCAACGCAACCGACGGCACCGCCGCTTATCTGCTGGGTGCGGGGGCGAGCCTGACCTTATCCGGTAACGGTGAAACCAAAGCGGGCGGCACTGCCCATGGTGTACTGCTTGATACCGGTGCCACAGCACTGACCGTGGATGGCGCAACCATCACCATGACGGCGGGCGGCACAGGTAATGCGATTGAAAACAAAGCGGAAATTACCGGCATTCAGTTAAAAAACACCTCGCTGACGGTGGGTAATGGTGCAGGTATTCGTACCGGTGCCTCCCTGGCGGCAACCAACTCTGGCACGATCAATGTCAACGGCAGCGGTACCGGTATTCTGTTTGCCAACACCGGCGACACCATCACCGATAATACGCTGGACATGTCCGACTCGGCCGGTCTGGTGATTAACGTCAATTCAGCCGCGGGCAAAGGGATTGTCACCAACTCCCGTCAGGATCTGAAAACCGGTGCCAGCGTAAACGTCAATGATGCCGCAGGCGGTGCAGCCCTGATTGTCAAAGGCACTACCGGCCGTGTCGAGCAGTCCGGTAACCTGATATCAACATCACTCACCAGCCCGGTGGTGGACATCAATAACGGTTATGTCACCAGCTTCGTCAACAGCGGTACCATTCAAGCCAACAGCGCCACCCAGCAGGCTGTCGTAACCAATACTGGGACGGGTCTGGCATTTACCAACGCCACGGGTGGCACAATTGTTGGCAAGGTGGATCTGTTAGCGGGCAACAACACCGTGACCCTGATGCAAGGCAGTAAAGGTACTGACTTCACCACCGGCAGCGGCGATGATGCCTTCATTCTGAAAGGGCTGACATTAGCCGATACCGGCGTGTTCAGCTCACTGAACGGCGGTACCGGCAGCGATACGCTGACGCTGGACAGTTCGCTGTATACCCTGAGTGATGCTGATGCCATCCAGAATATGGAATACATCAACCTGATCAATAACTCAACGCTGACACTGGACAATGTGCTGCTGGCGCTGGGTGACAGTCAGGATGACAATGCCAACACCGGTTTTAATCTGGGTGACGGCAGTCTGTTGCAGGTTAATAACCTGAATGCCGTGAGCTTTAACAGCAAGTTGAACGGCCTCGGCACGATGGCCGTTAATACCGCCGGTAATGCCTTTGATTTTACGGCCAATGCGGCACAGAACGCCTTTAACGGGGTACTGGCATTAGGCCACGCCACCTTTGAACTGGCGGCGGATAACACGGCAGCATTAGTGAATGCCACCCTGAAACTGGGCGCGGACAGTATCACCACCGTCGGTGACGGTGTGCAAACTATCGGTGGGTTGGCCTTTGACGGCGGTACGGTGAAATTTAACACCGGCACTCCGGGTGAGACGGTGGCGAAAAGCACTATCCATACCACCAAAGAGATGAACCTACTGGGCACCGGGACGGTGGTGGTGGACATCGACAGCGTCGACAACAGCCAGACGCCGGTCAATCCGGTACTGCCCATCATGGAGCAGGATGATGCCAATACCTTGCTGCAACTGGCGGTGAGTGATGTGGCCGTGCAGGGTAATGGCGGCAATCTGGTGCTGAAAGACCAGGATGGCAATGTCATTACCGATGCCACCACGGCCGATATTGCACAAAATGGCACCACGGTTGCCAAA
Source organism: Yersinia sp. 2541 StPb PI (assembly GCF_052217145.1). Lineage (NCBI taxonomy): Bacteria > Pseudomonadati > Pseudomonadota > Gammaproteobacteria > Enterobacterales > Yersiniaceae > Yersinia > Yersinia sp. 2541 StPb PI. The sequence goes on from NZ_JAZGQB010000001.1 coordinate 2,968,491, forward strand.
GGCACTTACGATTATCGCCTGAGCAGCGGTACGGGTAACGACGGTTTGTATATCGGTTACGGCCTGACCGAAGTTGAACTGCTGGGCAGCGGTGCAGATGCACTGGCGCTGTATGCCACCAATAAAACCGGTCCTGCGGCGGATTTGAGTGCCAAAGTGACGGGCAGTGGTGAGTTGGCGATTGATACCGGTGCAGGAAATACGGTAACACTGTCCAATCTGGACAATGATTACACCGGTTCTACCGATGTACGCAGCGGCACCTTGCAGATGCTGAATGATAATGTGTTGGGGAATACCTCGCTGTTATCACTGGCAGCAGATACCGCCTTTGACATGAAGGGTCACAGCCAAACCGTGGGCGAACTGAACAGTACTGCGGGCTCAACGGTTGATCTCAATGGTGGCAGCTTAACCTTGAGCCAGGGCGGTGTGTCTGAGGGTGAACTGACCGGCAGGGGCGCGCTGACGATTGCCGCCAATGTGCTGAGCGTTAAGGGTGCCAATACTGGCCTGAGCGCGGTGACCACCATTACCAGTGGCGCACAAGCGTTACTGAACAATGCAGCGGGTCTGGGCGATGGCAATATCGTTAACGCCGGTCTGCTGACACTGAAAGGGGCTGCGGGCCAGTTAGCAAATGCTATCAGTGATGCCGGCAGTGTGGTGCTGGAAGATAGCAGCGACATCACATTGAGCGGTGATAACAGCCTGTTCAGTGGCCTGTTTGCTATCACGAACGGCAGCCAGTTAACTGCTTCTCAGGCAGAACATCTGGGGACGGCGGCGGTCACCAACGACGGCGCATTGGTGCTCAATAGTGCGAGTGACTGGTTGCTGGCCAACAGCATTAGCGGCAGTGGCAGCCTGACTAAAAACGGCACAGGCACCGTATCGTTGACACAATCTGCGGCCTATACCGGCCAGACAGATATCAATGCGGGTGGCCTGATGTTAGGCAGCAGTGCTGACCCCATGACGCTGGCAAGCCAGCAGGTGAATATAGCCAGCGGTGCCTTTATGGGCGGTTTTGGTGGTGTAGCGGGCGCGGTTGATAACCAGGGCGTGCTGTTTGTGGGCAACCCAACGGCACCGGTGGTACCGGCGATGGGACGTCTGGCCCCGGCCAGTAACATCTTTACCGTTGGCACTGACTTAACCAACAGCGGCACGGTATTTATCGGTAACAAAACCAGTGACGGTACGGGCACCACCGGTAACCAATTAGTGGTCAACGGCAACTATATTGGCAACAACGGTCTGCTGCACTTCAACACCGCGCTGGGCGACGACAGCTCTGCCACCGACAGCATGATTGTGAACGGCAACACCAGCGGCACCACTAACGTAAGCGTAGATAATGCGGGCGGTACGGGCGCTAAAACCTTAAACGGTATTGAGCTCATTCAGGTGAATGGTCAATCCGACGGTGAGTTTGTGAACCCTGGCCGTATCGTAGCGGGTGCATATGATTACTCACTCGTACGTGGGGTGGGTTCAAACGCCAGTAACTGGTATTTGACCAGCCTGAGCAATTTGCCGGTTGATCCAGAAAATCCGGTCGACCCGGAAAACCCGGCGGGTCCAGGCGAGGAAACTAAACGTCCTGAAGCCGGCAGCTACACCGCGAACCTGGCCGCAGCCAACACTATGTTTGTGACGCGTCTGCACGATCGTTTGGGCGAAACACAGTATATCGACGCCCTGACTGGCGAGCAGAAAGTGACCAGCATGTGGCTGCGTAACGAAGGCGGACATAACCGTTCACGTGACACCAGTGGTCAGTTGAAAACCCAAAGCAACCGCTATGTGATGCAATTGGGTGGCGATATCGCCCAGTGGAGCAACGATGGTCTGGACCGTTTACACCTGGGTGTGATGGCCGGTTACGGTAATAGCAAAAGCGACACCCACGCGAAATCGGGCTATAAGTCGAGTGGTTCGGTTGATGGTTACACCGCCGGGGTGTACAGCACCTGGTATGCCAACGACGAAGACAAGTCGGGCTTGTATGTTGACGGTTGGGCGCAGTACAGCTGGTTTAACAATAGCGTGCAGGGCGACGGTCTGGCGACGGAAGAGTATAAATCGAAAGGGATCACCGCGTCGGTCGAGAGCGGCTACACCTTTAAAATCGGCGAGAATAAGTCTAAGAACGAAACGTACTTTATCCAGCCGAAAGCCCAAATCACCTGGATGGGTGTGAAGGCTGACGAGCACCGTGAAGCAAACGGTACTCAGGTGAGTGGTCAAGGCGACGGTAATATCCAGACCCGTCTGGGGCTGCGTTCTTATATGAAAGGCCACCACGAAAGTGATAATGGCAAGGATCGCGAGTTCCAACCGTTTGTGGAAGCCAACTGGATCCACAACACCAAAGATTTTGGCACCAATATGAACGCGGTTGAAGTGAAACAAGCTGGCGCGAAGAATATCGGTGAACTGAAAGTGGGTGTTGAGGGGCAATTGAACAAGCAACTGAATGTCTGGGGTAACGTCGGCCAGCAATTGGGCGACAAAGGTTACAGCGATACTGCAGTGATGTTAGGGGTGAAATACAACTTCTAATCGTTATTAGCTCTCATCAATAACGGTGCTTCGGCACCGTTATTGATCTCCGAACAATTTAATAAAATCTTATTCTGAATAACTAAAAATTGCAGAGCAGATCAGAAGCCGCCATCGATATCCGTCACACCAATCAGCTTATGATTGACAAACTCCTTCAGTCCGAGACCAATCAGCTCGCGGCCATAGCCTGAGCGGCGCACACCGCCAAATGGCAGGTCAGCCTTCACCGCAGTCGGATGGTTGATGTAGACCATGCCGGTAGACATTTGAGCTGCAACCTTGCGGCCCCGTTCGATGTCTTGAGTGAACACCGAACCGCCAAGGCCGAAAGGCGAGTCATTCGCAATCTCGATAGCTTCCGCTTCATCTTTGGCTTTAAAGACCAGCGATACCGGGCCAAAGAATTCCCAGTAATACGCCGGGTTATCCTTAGTCAGGCCGGTGAGCAACACCGGCTGCACGAAGGCGCCCTGCGACGGCACCTCAGCACCAATCACGGTCAGGGTCGCGCCGTGGCCGACAGCTTCCTTCACCTGTTTACGCACATCGTCGGCCGCACCCTGTGAGGACAGCGGCGCCAGAGTCGTGGCAGGGTCCAGCGGATCGCCGGCCTTGAGTTGGGCAACGCCAGCTGTGTACTTATCAAGGAAAGCGTCGTAGATAGCCTCGACCACGATAATACGCTTGGACGAGCAGCACACCTGGCCGGCATTCCAGTGGCGGCCAAACACCGCCCACTTAGCGGCCTTGTCCAGATCAGCATCTTCCAACACCACAAAGGCGTCAGCACCACCCAGCTCCATCGTTGACTTCTTCAATGCCTTACCGGCCTGTGCTGCAACCACAGCGCCAGCGTCCTCCGAACCCGTTAGCGCAACACCATGTACACGCGGATCGTTAATGATGGTTTCTAGTTGCTCACGGCTAGCGTAGAGGTTTTTGAATCCGCCTACCGGCATGCCGGCTTCAAGCATTAGCTTCTCAAACACATCGGCGGATTGCGGTACGTTAGACGCATGCTTGAGTATCACGACATTCCCGGCCGCTAACTGCGGCGCGATGATTCGAGCTATCTGGTAGTAAGGAAAATTCCACGGTTCGATAGCCAGGATGATGCCTAGAGGCTCATGCACCAGCCACGCTTCGGTTACCGCAGGGTCTTTAGAATGCAGCTTCTCCGGCGCCAGTTGCTGCTGCGCATTCTCGACGTAGTACTCAAAGATAGCCGCCGACAGTTCGACCTCCGCTTCGGCCTCTCCCAGTAGCTTACCCATCTCCAGTGTCAACAACTTGGCGTATTCGGTATGCTTGGCTCGGAGCAAGTCGGCCGCCTTTTGCAGCACGGCAACACGATCGGCGATTGTAGTATTTTTCCATTGCTTGAATGCCCCATCGCCTTGATCCAGAGCAAGAGCAACATCGGCAGTAGTGGCGTCAGAAAACGTCTTGATCGTTTCGCCGGTGTAGGGATTGGTTGTTGCGTAGGCCATCTTTCGTTCCTTGGTTGCATGCAGGGACCGTTCGCGAACGAACAGCCTATAAAAGAAAGTCCGACTCAGGATCGTCACCGACTAAAACCAGAGCGTTCCCGAGAGAGGAAACGTCATTCGGACGGCAGTGATATCACTCAACAATTAGATGATGAACGTAATGCAAATAAAAACGGCATCGTAGAAGAGTGTATTCGCTCCATGGCGATTCAGACACTTTTATCCGATTAAAATATGTGATTCTCTTAGCGCTATTTATAACTCCAGGTTCAGTCCCTGAGGGAGGAACAACACAAAAGCCTTCGTCGCGCCATAAATTGATATACCGAATTCCGGTGCCAGACCGACGATCGGACCCATTATTCATACTGGAGGTCATCTTGATTTTATGATGCTTGGAGCTCGTTCAAGCTGGCTAAGGTCGCATTCAAGTTCAACATTGGCCTTCGGTATCCAAATGCCCACGGTAAATCCACCCCACGCTTGAATACGAAGTTGTGCGTGACGTCCTCTGAAGGAAACTTTGATAATCGATGGAAAAAATGTCGGATGGAGGGAAAACCAGACAAAGCAGCACTTACAACGCTAAATTGTTCAAATAATAGGCTAACTTGTCGGTAACGCAAGATTACGCTGTCATTAATCCACAATTTATTGATGGGTTTATTCTAATAAAATGTGTCGCCTAACAATAATAACAATAGCCCCCCAAAATCATCATCTAAGCGTCAAAGAGGATTCACTTGCACAAATAGATTATGCATGTCATATATAATAGATGTTGGTCATCATAAATAATTGTTGGGATGGGGAATCAATATGAAATACACCACTTTTGGTCGTAATAGCGGCCTACGGGTTTCCGAACTGGCACTGGGTACCGGTAACTTTGGTACTGCCTGGGGATATGGCTCGGAAAAAGAGGAAGCAAAACAGGTATTTGACCGCTATGCCGAGGCCGGGGGTAATTTCATCGACACCGCAGATACTTACCAATTCGGTCAATCTGAACAGATCGTAGGAGAGTTTATTGCTGCGGAACGTGATCGTTTTGTGGTCGCAACAAAATATACGCTGGGAGCACAACCGGATGCGGGGATTGCTCAAACCGGAAACAGCCGCCGCAATATGATTGCTTCCGTGGAAAGCAGCCTTAAACGGCTTAACACCGACCGCATTGATTTATTGTGGGCCCATTTTGATGACCAGTTAACGCCTCTTGAAGAAATTGTGCGCGCTTTTGACGACCTGACTCGTGCAGGCAAAATACAGTATGCAGGGCTTTCCAATTTCCCGGCATGGCGCATTGCACGGGCAGATACCTTGGCAGAATTACGCGGCTGGTCACGTATTGCCGGTATTCAGGTAGAGTACAGTTTGGTACAGCGAACGGCTGAACGTGAACTACTGCCGATGGCCGAAGCACTCGGCTTAGCAGCCACACTGTGGTCACCTCTGGGGGGAGGATTGCTGACAGGAAAATATCGTCAAAGCGATGAAGGTCGTCTACTTGGTTTTGCGGGCCGATTGGTGCATACCGAGCAAGATACTGCGCTACTCGATGAAGTTATCGCGATAGCACAGGAACACCACGTGCAACCATTACATATTGCTGTTGCCTGGTTGCGCCATAAAGCCGCAAACTCCCCTACCAGCCTAATCCCTATTTTAGGCTCCCGTACCCAAGCCCAACTGGATGACACACTGGCAGCATTAGATGTGATATTGAGTGATGAACAAGTGGCACGTCTTGATAAGGTCAGCGCCATTACTCTGGGAACGCCACACGAACAAATCGCCAACACTCTGGCACGGGCGCAGGGCGGCGATAGTACGCGTATCATCGCCCCCCGACCACCGCGGGCATGAATCAAGGTCTGTATTGATGAGAGGCAACATCTATTGATGTGCTAGCATGGCATACTTTATGATGCTGCCTGTTCAATCAGGAGAAATGTATGGCCCGAGTATCAAAGCAACAGATGGCACTCAATCGCGAGTCAATCGTACAGACCTCTTCACAACTCTTCCGTGCCCGGGGTTTGAATGGTGTCAGCGTCAACGATTTAATGGCTGCGGTCGGATTGACTCATGGCGGGTTCTATGGACACTTTACCTCTAAAGATGAATTGGCGGCTATCGCCAGTCGCAAAGCGCTCGACGATTCCAGCACCCGTTGGCAGCAAATCAGCAGCCAGCCCGAGCATCATAATCTGCGCACGTTAGTCGAACTTTATCTCTCAACCACCCACCGTGACCATGCAGAAGATGGCTGTGCAATTACTGCGCTAGCCAGCGATGTGGCACGTGAGAATGATGAGAATCCGGTGCGAGAGGTTTATCTCAGTGGCGTGAGATCCCTGCTAGACAGATTAATGTCTGTTTCTGATATAGAAAATGAAGAACAACGCAGGCAACACGCGCTGGCACAGCTTGCTATGTTGTCCGGTGCATTAACACTGGCGCGCGCCACCGCCGGGGATAAGTTGTCGGATGAATTTCTTGAAGCAGCCAAAAAAGCCTTATTGACTGAAGAAAAGTAATGTCCCCACGGCCGGATTATCAAGGTGCCAATCATCCTGTGCTAAAAACTTTTCGCCTATAGCTTAAGTGGCTATTTGCCCGCAAACATCCTGTCACTAAGGAAATCGATAAATACCCGTAATTTAGGCGTGATATAACGCCCGGAAGGCCACACCACATGCAAGCTCACTGTGCGCTTTACATAACTATCCAGCAAGCTTCGTAATTTGCCTTCCGCCACTGCCTTTCCCATCGAAAAATCCGGTAAGCAGGCGATGCCCAATCCTCTTAAAGCAAAACACATTCTGGTTTCAATGTTGTTGCATACCATCGAGATTGGGATCCGCAAATCAGACTCATTAGGCAAGGGCCAGGTTTCCAATTTTCCGCTGTTAGGGAAACGATAATGCAGGCAGATATGATTCGCCAGTTCAACAGGGTGCATAGGCTCACCATGCTGCTCCAGATAGGCGGGCGATGCCACCAGTAGCATGGTGGACTGCCCCAACTTACGTGCTGACAAACGGGAATCAGTCAGTTCACCGGTGCGGACGACGGCATCAAATCCCTCTTCGACCACATCAACAATCCGATCACTGAAATCCAGATCTAGCTCAATGTCGGGGTATGCGAGCATAAAATCGGCCAATACGGGTAACAACAATGTGCTCACCAGTGGCAAACTGACCCGCAACCTGCCGCGCGGCTTATCGGTAAGTTGTAACAGCTCAAGCTCTGCGGCCTCTACCTCAGCAAGAATCCGCCGACTACGTTCAAGAAAAAGCGCACCTTCGGAAGTCAGTGCTATGCTGCGAGTGCTGCGGTGAAATAATCTCACGCCTAACCGCCCCTCGAGCCGTGCGATATTCTTACCAACCGCCGAAGCGGAAACACCCAATATACGCCCTGCCATCACAAAACTACGGGTCTCGGCCACTTGAACAAAAACACTCAGACTGCTTAGGCTATCCATCACGGCTCCGATTGCGGACATTTATATCCTCTAATACTGGAAATCTACCCCACTTTTTCCTGATTGCGTAGTTATCTATTGTTAGATGGCCATCTATGGTTAAGTCTTCATTCAGATTAAGGAATTACTATGTCTGCGAGTTCGTTAGTGCCAATACAGCCAGTGCATCTGGCAGCCAGAATTAATACAGTGATTGATCAGGCGCTCACCGAACAGCGCTTGGTGGGTACCGTGGTCATGGTGGCGCTTAACGGCGAGACACATTTCAGCCGGGCAGCAGGATGGGCGGATCGCGAAACCGGACAACCGATGACCTCCAATACCCTGTTTCGTTTGGCATCCATCAGTAAGCCGATCGTTTCTACAGCAGCAATGGTATTAGTCGCACAGGGTAAGCTCGACCTTGATGGCGATATCCGGCGCTGGTTACCTGACTTTCAACCCCGGCTGGCAAATGAGGAATTACCAACCATTACGATACGCCAATTACTCAGCCATACCGCCGGTTTGAGCTATCGCTTTTGTGAAGCTGATGAGGATGGGCCCTATGCTCGCGCGGGGATCTCCGATGGCATGGATCGATCAGCAATCACACTCAACGAGAACTTACGTCGGTTAGCCGATGTGCCACTATATTATGCCCCAGGAACTGCATGGGCTTATTCATTGGCAATTGATGTATTAGGTGCAGTTATCGAGCAAGTTTGTGGTCGGCCATTAGATCAAGCAGTAAGGGCATTGGTCACCGAGCCACTACATATGCAGGACACGGATTTTTTCACCCATGATGTCAGTCGGCTAGCTACGCCTTATGTCAGTGATACACCTGCGCCACACCCCTTGCAGGAAGATGAACTTGTCGCCGCGTTCCCCGATACCATCGGTATTCGATTTTCCCCTGCCCGTGCACTCAATCGCCATGCTTTCCCTTCTGGCGGTGCGGGGATGATAGGCAGTGCCAACGACCTGTTGAGCTTGCTGGAAACGCTACGTCGGGGTGGCTCACCACTGCTTCCAGCGGCTTTAGTCGATGAGATGGGCCGAGACCAAATTCAGGGTCTTATCTTACCTGACTCTCCCGGTTTGGGCTTCGGGTTAGGCTTTTCGGTCTTGCGCGATCCACACGAGGCTGATTCACCTGAGTCCGTTGGTACATGGCGTTGGGGAGGTGCATATGGTCACTCATGGTTTGTTGATAGGATTCAAGGGATATCCGCAGTCGCATTAACTAATACCCTATACGAAGGTATGTCCGGGCAATTTGTCAACGATCTGCGGGACGCCATCTATGGCGTCGGGAAACAATAATGAAAACAGCGCCCTTTCCTCTCTCGGCATTATTGGCTCTCGCGATGACGGGCTTTATTGCCATCATGACCGAGACATTACCAGCTGGATTATTGCCGCAGATCGGCCAAGGGTTGGGGGTTTCACAAGCATTGGCCGGCCAATTGGTGACACTCTATGCTCTGGGTTCGTTACTGGCTGCGATCCCCTTAATTACTTTGACCCGCAGTTGGGGGCGGCGTAAAGCCTTACTCAGCGCCATTGTCGGTTTTTTCATATTCAATACTTTAACCACTATTTCGCCTTGGTTCAGTTTAACCTTACTGGCCCGTTTTATGGCCGGTGCTGCCGCTGGACTGGCATGGGGGCTTATCGCAGGTTACGCACGACGTATGGTACAACCTCATCAACAAGGGCGCGCAATGGCGATCGCCATGACCGGCACCCCTATCGCCCTGGCACTAGGGGTACCATTGGGGGCATGGCTGGGTATGGTGCTCAGTTGGCGCAATGCATTTGCCATTATGTCGGGATTAACTTTGCTGCTGATTGTCTGGGTTATCGTGAAAATACCTGATTATCCAGGGCAATCGGCCAAACAGCAGCAACCGGTGCGCAAAGTGTTCACCACCCCTGGCGTACGCCCCATTTTGTCGGTTATTGTCCTTTGGATGCTGGCACATAATATTCTTTATACCTATATTGCCCCTTTTATCACCCCAGTCGGGTTGGAAAATCAGCTCGATAAAGTGCTGTTGGTATTTGGTGTCAGTGCGCTAGCGGGAACTTGCTTCACCGGATTAGTCGTGGATCGATGGTTACGTGGCGCGGTATTACTGAGTCTTGGTACCTTTATTCTGGCTGCATTGATATTGGCAATCGCCGGGGGATCCCCCTCCGCGATTTATGGCAGCATGTTGCTCTGGGGCCTCAGTTTTGGTGGCGCATCCACACTATTGCAAACCGCGTCGGCGGATGCCGCAGGACAAAATGCCGATGTGGCGCAGTCAATGATTGTGGTGGCTTGGAATTTAGCCATTGCAGGGGGCGGGATCATCGGTGGCCTGTTGTTACAAAGCGCCGGAGCAGTAAGTTTCCCGTGGACAGTGTTGGGGTTATTACTCCTTGGGTTGATTATTGTCTGGCAGGCTCAACAATACGGGTTCAAACCGGGTATTCGTAGTGCAATGCACGTTGAAAAATGCTGAGGTAATACATATAAAGACACCCGCTATTGCGGTGGGTGTTGTAAAATAATATTAATTGGCGTAGATGATTTTATCTGAATAGATAGCTTCAATTGCTTGTTTATGAATATTCTTCTTTTTATCGGTGACAATAATATCAATATCATTGATGTCACTTATTTTCATTAACCCACTTTGGCCAAATTTACTGGTATCACATAAAATAACTTTCTGTCTGCCCATCGCCAACATTTTCTTGGCAATACGCCCTTCATCTAAATTTTTTACCATCACGCCAAAATCACTGTCTATTCCGCCAACTCCGACGAAAGTGAAATCAGTATGAATATCGTTCATTTGTTCAATGGTCTGAATGCCTAAGTTAGCCTTGTAGGTATGATTATATTCACCACCTAATACATGCACGACAGCCATATTATTTTTACTTTTAATTTGATCAGCAATTAATGATGAATTAGTAAAAACAGTAAACTTCACTAATGGTAAGAATGAAGCAAAAATAAGTGTGGTGGTACAAGAGTCAATAAATAAAGTATCGTTTTCAGTCACCAACGATGCAGCATATTGACCAATTAGCATTTTTTCCTGGCGATTTAAATCCATTCGTTGGGCAAAACTGCCCTCTTGTATATTCTGAACTTTTATCGCACCGCCATGGACTTTAGTGACCTCACCGCTCTTTTCTAAATAGGAAAGATCACGGCGGATGGTTTCAGACGTCACACCCAACTCTTCAGAAAGACCAATAACCGAAACCTCACCAAGACTATCCAGCTTTTCTAAAATAAACTGTTTACGTTTGATCTGATTCATAGGAATAGCGGCCCGAAACTGTGCGATACATAGTGTCATTCTACTGAATAATCTTATGAAACAAAAGGCGATTCAATCACACCAGCCAGAGTTGATTAATGGTAAAAGCGACCCTGTGTTGGTTATTATCCTGACTTACCCTATCCACACAAGATTTGACAAAATCACTGGCATTCCCCCATTGCCACACCCACAGCAGAAAACTGAAACATACTGATATCATTCTGCTGATCGCCAATACTGACCATGGCTTGAGCACTGATATTTAAGTGCTGAGATAAATAATGCAATCCTTACCCCTTACTGATGCCATGTTTCATTATTTCATAATAATGATTGCTGGTTTTACTGAGTGAGTAACGTGCCATCAAGATCAAGTGCTAATAACTTATACATACGTTGACTCCAATAAAAAAGGGAGAATATATTATTGCTAATATACTCTCCCTCCTTGCTCACATTATACTATCAGTGGGTAATAAAGCGCGATACCACATCCTTTGCCGCGTTGCAGACAACATTATCAATGGCGGTGCCCACCACCAGAATATTTACACCGGTATCTTTAAATGCTTTGGCATTTTCCAGATTGATCCCCCCTTCTGCTAATGTTGGTACCGAAACCGCACCGACCAACGCCAGAAGCCGCTGTTTGATAGCATCAGGAATATCACCCGCACTGACACCTTCGTAGCTCATGCCAGTCATTAAACCAATCATATCAACACCCAGTGCTTCCATCGTTTTAGCCACTTGCGCAACATCAGCGGGGGTTTCAGCGGCAATACCGAAGGTATGCAAGTCACTCGGATGACCAATATAAGCATCCACCGTCAGACCATATTTATGGGCTAAATCCACCAGTTCCTTTAAATCTTCAAAACTGGACTTATGGGTATGTAAACCATCAGCCCCTGATTGAGCTATCAATAAAATATCTTGTTCTGTCACGGGTGTAGGTACAGTTTCAGTAAAGCCCCCGGCGATGCCGACGGTAATAAAAATATCGTCAGCCACCACATTACGCACCCCCCGCACGGCTTGTGCCATTTGGCCGATGGTTATCTCATGACGAATACGCTCCGCAGCATGCATATTCGTCACGCCATTATGGCCGCGAGCCAGTGCCAACGCCGGGTGATTAGGTTCCAATAATTTAACACCTGAATCGCATACTGCTTTCGCTAAGCGAGCATCATCTCCGGTTATTCCAGTACTGAGAATAGTTTGACCGCCATGTAATGAAATTGCATTTCGTACTTTATCCATAGCGACGGAACGTTTCTTACTCATATCAGCGTTGAACATATTTACCTCTACTTGATTTATATAAAACGGCTTTTTTAATTGTTAACTCTTAGCCCGAGATCCCTGGTGTTGGTGATTCGGGTACTGCTTTTTTAATTGCGACAAACTTGTTGGCTAATAGGGTGATTACACAGGTCAACACCAGTGTTACCGCCATGACTATCGCCATATAAAAAGCGTTATTCGACAAGAATGGGGAGGCGAATGCAGGTACATATGCCACGCCTTTAATATTTAATAATCCCAGCAACATGCCGCCAACGCCGGCGGAGAATATTGCACCAGCAAAGACGACTTTATTAGAAAACATGAACGGGTAAGCAGATTCGACGAACGTCCCAAAACCGAGGTTAATTAACAACCCTGGGGCAGCTACTGCGGCTTCACTTTTCTCGCGCGGAGCAATCACGTTTGCCAGATTAATACCGGCTGCCACCATCACCAGCCCGACCATATCGACCGCGCCGAGGAAGCTGACACCGGACTTTTCCATTTCCAGTAATACCAGTGGCAATATAACTGCGTGATAAACCCCACCCAGAATAGCTGGCCAAATAACCAGACCGGCCAGTAATCCGGCTAAAATCGGGCTAAAAGCCAGAGTGGCTTCGATAGCCAATTTGATATAGTCACCAGCGGCTAATGCCAATGGGCTAAGCAGGTAATACATCACTAAACCGGAGAATAAACCGGACAAACCACCCGCTACGATATTGATGGTGGTCATTGGGAATTGCCATCTCAGACAGAGCCCGAACAGGTAACGCACCATAATACCGGCGCCGATCCCTCCCAAAATACCGCCGATTAAGCCACCTTCTACCGACAGCACCCCGGCGACAACCCCCGCCACAATCGACACTTCATCTAGCTCAGAAACCTGTTTAGCCGCAATAACCGCGACAATAACCGGCAACCCCTTCAACAACAGTTCAAAAATGGCATTGAGTGATTGCAACCCTGGGATATGGCTTAGCGCCAATACAATAGCCATGGCGATAAAACCAGGCAGAGCTGGGATCATGATGCTACGGATATTGATTCTTTTTAGCAGACTCTTGTCACTGCCCGGCATGTTGGCCTCGCTACTGCCCAGCACTGGGGTATATTTTATCTGCCAGTGTTTGCATAGCGAGGCGGTAAAAGAGATAGCCCGTGTGCGGCTATTGGTTCCAGTTGTGCCAGAGGTGGCAATCACATTGGCACCTTTGGAGGTGATAATTGCCATCGAGGTGCCGCCAGTGCCCACAATAGGGATTTTCTTTTCTATCGCCGCCAAAATAGCGTCTTTATTACTGCGATCAGGGTCGGCACTCATGATAATGATGCCATCAATATCACCGGCTCGAATTTGTGCCGCAATGGCCGCATCCGATGATTTTACCGCGTCATTCACCTCGGAGAGTTTCCCCTGGAAGCTAATCCGTGGTTTATCCCCTTCTTCCGCGATTATTGAATAAACGGCGGCGGCGGTGGTCGGCTTTGCCACATCCATCGACTCTTCCGCTGCAATAAATTGCACCGCACTGACACCTAACCCAGCAGAGTGGAGTTGGGTATAGATTTCTTGTAGAAGTCTTTCGGGGTAGGCACCACCGAGATTGAACAGATTTCCCCCGCTGCTTCCGAGTATTGCTACATTTTTCATGTCGGGCCTCAAAAGATAAGAAATATTAGAAAGTGTTATTATGTTTTTAACTGCAATTCACCATCACAGAAATAATAATTCAAAGCAACATTAAACAACATAAAACCATCCATTAACCCCACTAACACAACAGTGATTAATACCAATAATTTAATTAAAAAATCATATAATCAAACCAATATTCCATTAAATTAAGATAATTAGAGATTAAAAATCACAAATTGGCATTTTGTTGTTTTATTTTGTTTTGTTGTTTTCGTGATGAAGGTCAAATTATTGCCATTGGCTATTTCTGGCGAAGAAAGAAATGTGGAGAAAATGATAGAAGATGTGCGAGAGTTAAAATTGTGAGTAGAGGGAAGTATCGCGGGTCGTTAAATAGCACAGTGCCATAACGGTTTTAGGCAAGGGTGATCAGTCGGCCCGTTCCTGCTCATATGAGCAGGCAGGAAAAGGCCGTAGGTATCATGGTGGTTAAGCGTTTATCGCTTTCTTTGAATCCAGAGCGCTATGGATGGCGGCTTCCAATTCGTTGACTTCGAATTTTGCCACATAAGCATCTGCCCCCACTTTGCGGACATGGTCTTCATTGGCACTACCCGATAATGACGAATGGATTATCACCGGAATATTTTTTAAGAACTCATCGCGTTTTATATTCAGCGTCAAGGTAAAACCATCCATCTCCGGCATTTCTAAATCGGTTAACACAAAGGCGATTTTATCCGAGATAGGTACCCCTTCGGCCCGCGCTTCATCGGCCATCTTCTTGATCTTATTCCACGCTTCCAGACCAGTGATATGCATCACGGCAGGGATATTCATCATCTTCAGACCCTGTTCAAGCATCGAACGCGCCACCTTAGAATCTTCAGCCACAATCGCGACTGAGCCTGGCTTAAGTTCAAATGCCTTGGTCTTCTCACTGTCGATTTGAACATTGCGATTAGCAGGAATAATGTCATATAGAATCTGTTCAACATCCAGCACCAGTGCCAATCGGTTGCTCGTAGGATCGTTATCCAAGCGCGCGATACTGGTAATATTGCGGCTCTTAACACCCGCGTCGGCAGCCAGTACCTGGCTCCATTCAAGGCGCACGATATCGTCAACGGATTCCACGGCAAAAGCCTGTGTACTCCGGGCGTACTCAGTCACCAGCAGAATATTTAGTCCAGTTTTTGGCACGCAACCGACGATAGACGGGAGGTCAATCACCGGAATGATTTCTCCGCGAATATTCGCAATACCCATCATCGGAGATGCCATACCCGCGGCTTTGGTCAGCGTAGGCATGGGTACAATTTCGCGCAGTTTGAACACGTTGATACCGAATAACTCGGATCTCTCTTCTTCTTGAGATACCCCCAGTCGGAACAACAAAAGTTCAAATCGGTTTGATGAGGTGAGATTTGTTCTCTCTTCAATCTCTTTTTGAAAATTATCCATACTTTCCCCAATGCAAATAATTGTTGATGTGCAATAACAAGGCGATATCAGCCATTCGGAAAATAAGGAATAACATTCTGCTCAGCGGCAACTAATGCTTCACCCTTTCATTCGGGAACAGGAAAATACAGCACGCACGGTGCCCTCTCGTCCCACGTCTGTCCATTGCCTTTTCTCATTCTCACCATGGTGGAACTTATAGTGTTATCGGCACGTGGGAGAAAATGCTTAATAATTCGACTTAAGAGAAAAACGCGGCACCGAACACTGCCTGACGTCGCCGCTGCACATCACTTAACGACCATCTGCGTCCACTGGGAAATACGATAAAAGTCGCCATGCGCTGGCCCGCAAACGGGCGCAAATGAACTTTAGTGGTCAGGCTGTCGGCCGATAGCGCCATAGCCAACGGCCAGAGGACATTCGCCGATAAAACAGCACACCACGCACTATCCAGTCGAGGAACATGCCCATCCACACGCCAATGACGCCAAATCCTAGCGTCACCCCCAGAATGT
This sequence comes from Yersinia sp. 2541 StPb PI, assembly GCF_052217145.1. Lineage (NCBI taxonomy): Bacteria > Pseudomonadati > Pseudomonadota > Gammaproteobacteria > Enterobacterales > Yersiniaceae > Yersinia > Yersinia sp. 2541 StPb PI. The sequence continues at coordinate 2,984,279 of NZ_JAZGQB010000001.1, forward strand.
AACCGGCGATAATCCGGCAACCCCACATCCCGGCCAGTGCCACCCACATCGTGTAACTGGCATCCTTCGCCCCTTTTAGGCCGGATGGTAACACCCAAGAGGCGGCCCAAATCGGCATAAACAGTGCATTTATCCAGATGAGGTGTTTAACGACAGTAATGACGCCCGGCTCGTTGGTATACAACGAAGCCAAAAAACCTGCGCTGGGGATCGATAATAGCGCGATAAAACACACCCCAACCGTCGATAACCAGAAGATATGCTTGAGTTGGCGGATCGGTTGCAAGATCTGCCCTTTCCCTAACCGCGTGCCGATAATAATCGTCGAGGTATAGCCCAACGCGTTGCCCGGCAAGTTAATCAGCCCAACAATTGAGAATGCGATGAAATTACCGGCGATCACTTCGGTCCCCATCCCCGCCACAAAACGCTGAGTAATCAGCTTACCAATGCTAAACATCACTGATTCAACACTCGCGGGAATACCAATACTCAACACCTCAAACATAATCGCCGAGGTAAACGGCATAAAATATGCTTTGAACGGGATGCGCAGAGTGTGATTGGCACCAAAAATTAGCATTAGCACCACCACCAACGCGCCGATATAGCGAGAAAGCGTGATACCGATACCGGCACCAATAAAGCCTAAGCCCTGCCAGCTAAATAGGCCGTAAATCAATATGCTACTGATAGCAATATTGAGAATGTTCATCATAATATTGATGACCATCGGTAATCGGGTATTACCGGCTCCGCGCAGTGCACCACAACCCACCAAGGTGATGGCCATTGCGGGATAATTCCAGACGGTCAGATGCAGATAGGTCAGCGCCATCGCCTTAACGGAGGGATCGGCTTGACTGGCCATCAGATTAATAATCGTCTCACCGGTAAAATGCACCAGTAACACCAAAAATAATGAGATGAGCACCAGTAGAGAGATCGATTGACGCGCTGCCGTTTGTGCTTGTTTGCGTTTACGCTGACCAAGACTAAATGACACCACAACCGATGTTCCCAGCGCAACAGAGGCAAAAAAAGCCACAATCAACATATTGAAGCTATCCGCCAGCCCCACCGCCGCCATGGCCTCTTTACCCAACCAACTCACCAGCAGTGTGCTAAACACCCCCATCAGCAGCACACAAAGCCCTTCAATAAACAGTGGGATAGCCAGTGGCGTTATCTCACGCCAAAACAGTACCCGATAGGATTTTCGCTTTTTATACCACGCGCTTGCGTGAAAGATTTTCAACTTAACAGTCCCTGGAATCACGTCCATTTGCATACATCAACGCTTTCCACCACTATGGTGAAACATCCCGATGCGCTGATTTACAATGGTGATTACCCGCGTTAAATTTTAACGTTTTGTCCGCGGTAAAAAATCCTTGCAGATCTCATAATAGAACATGCGATAAATTTTAGTGAAACATCATTTCACCAAAGTGGTGATGAAATACTTATGCAATGAAACATACATAAATATGCAAAATGTCTTTGACTAGAATAGGGGTTTTGCGATATCAATGTAGGCATTGAAACCTTTGCCAGACAGACCTAATTCATACAGGATTTAATTGATGACAACTATTCTCAAACACCTTCCTATTAATCAGCGTGTTGGTATTGCTTTTTCTGGTGGCCTGGACACCAGCGCAGCACTGTTATGGATGCAGAAAAAGGGTGCAATTCCTTATGCATATACCGCCAATTTGGGTCAGCCTGACGAAGAAGATTACGATGCAATTCCGCGTAAGGCAATGGAGTATGGCGCAGAGAAAGCCCGTCTGGTTGATTGCCGCAAACAACTGGTTGCTGAGGGTATCGCAGCCATTCAATGTGGTGCATTCCATAACACCACCGCCGGTGTGACCTACTTTAACACCACCCCGCTGGGCCGTGCTGTCACCGGTACCATGCTGGTTGCCGCCATGAAAGAAGATGGTGTCAATATCTGGGGTGATGGTAGTACCTATAAAGGTAACGATATCGAGCGTTTCTATCGTTATGGTTTGTTGACCAATGCTGAGTTGAAAATTTACAAACCGTGGCTGGATACTGATTTCATTGATGAATTGGGCGGCCGTCATGAAATGTCCGAGTTTATGATTCAGTCCGGTTTCGACTATAAAATGTCGACGGAGAAAGCCTATTCCACTGACTCCAATATGCTTGGAGCCACGCACGAAGCCAAAGACTTGGAATTCCTTAATTCCAGCGTCAAAATCGTTAACCCGATTATGGGCGTGAAGTTCTGGGATGAAAACGTGGTAGTGAAAGCGGAAGAAGTCTCTATCCGTTTTGAACGTGGGTATCCGGTTGCTCTAAATGGCGTAGTGTTTGACGACAGTGTTGAGCTGATGATGGAAGCCAACCGTATTGGTGGCCGTCATGGTTTGGGGATGAGCGACCAAATTGAGAACCGTATTATCGAAGCCAAGAGCCGTGGCATTTATGAAGCCCCAGGGATGGCGTTGTTGCATATCGCATATGAGCGTCTGCTGACCGGTATTCATAACGAAGATACTATCGAGCAATATCATGCCAATGGCCGGGTGTTGGGCCGTCTGCTGTATCAAGGCCGTTGGTTTGATCCACAAGCATTGATGCTGCGCGATTCTGCACAACGTTGGGTTGCGAGCGAGATTACCGGAGAAGTGACACTGGAACTGCGTCGTGGCAATGACTATTCGATTCTCAATACTGTATCTGACAATCTGACCTACAAACCAGAGCGACTGACCATGGAGAAAGGGGATTCCGTATTCTCACCTGATGATCGTATCGGTCAGTTGACTATGCGTAATCTGGATATCACCGACACCCGTGAGAAGCTGTTTAACTATGTTGAAACCGGTTTATTGTCCTCTTCAGCAACCACTGGGCTGCCACAAGTTGATAATAACAACTTAGGTGCACGCGGTATTCAGAACAAGAGTAAGTAATTATTCTCTTGAACTAAAATTGACAGTGAGTAGCAATCAGACCAAATATCGGCACTAGATCGCGCTTGCATTACGTTGCTAACAAAGCCCTGCTGGAAAGGCCGCTTACCTGACCAGCACAAAAAACCGCCTACCTGGCGGTTTTTTTGTTTCTATGCCACGCCCCTCAATCAGAGCCATGAATAGTAAAAATATAATATATAATCAATTAGATAGCTGGCGTTCATTCAACTCAGTCGGTTCATGCTTATAGTGAAAAGCAAAGACAAAAACAACCGCCAGTACGACAGTATAAGCAGCAAAAGATAACCAAATACTATTCCAATCTTTTACGCCATCGACCGTAAAGTAATCAACCACATGCCCGCTGCTTATCGCGCCAACATACGCCCCAACGCCGTTTACCATCGTCATAAACAAGCCTTGTGCGCTACCTCTGATATTGTGGTCGACTTCTTTTTCGACATAAATCGCCCCTGAAATATTAAAGAAGTCAAAGGCGCAGCCATAGACCACCATGGATAACAGTAATAGAACAATGCCGCTGGCGGACGGGTCACCATAGGCAAACAAGGTGAAACGCAGAGTCCAGGCAATCATACTGATCATCATCACACGCTTAATACCAAAGCGAGATAAAAAGAAGGGAATGGTCAGAATGAAAAAGACTTCGGCAATTTGCGCCATCGATAACAAAAGCGACGGGTACTGCACCACGAGGCTATCCTGATAAAGTGGATTCTTGGCAAAATCGTGCAGGAATGGGCTGCTAAACGTATGGCTAATCTGTAATGAAGCACCCAGTAACATGGCGAATAAGAAGAAAATAGCCATCTTCTTTTGTTTAAACAAAACAAAAGCATCAAGCCCTAAAAGGTTAACCCATGAGCGATCTTTCTTAGCATTAGAGGTGGGGCAACTGGGTAATGAAAGTGCATACATAGCCAATACCAGCGCCGCACCTGAAGCAATATAGAGTTGAATATTGCTCAATTCAAAACCGGATAAACTGATAGCCCACATGGCAAAAATAAAACCCACCGTGCCAAAAACACGTACCGGCGGGAAATCTTTAATCGTATCCAGCCCGGCCTTTTCCAGACAGATATAAGAAATCGTATTCGCTAATGCAATTGTCGGCATATAAACCATCGCATTAAACAGCATCACTAAGAACATGATCTTAGGATCGGAAACATTGGCCGCAATTAGCAGCGCGACAGCACCCAATAGGTGGCAGCAGGTATAGAGAATATTGGCTTTAATCCAGCGGTCGGCAATAATACCGATAATGCTTGGCATTAAAATACAGGCAATTCCCTTCGCACCATAAACTAGCCCCACCTGCGCACCGGTAAAATGGAGGGTATTCATCATATAGGCACCCAAGGTCACCAGCCAGGCACCCCAGATAAAGAACTGGAGGAAGAACATAACTTTAAGCCGTTTTTTTATTATCATTTTTATTCTCCGTGATACAAAGGTGTCGAGGGAATATGATTTGCTTATTGAGTCTGTAGGGTACTTCCCTCTTCAGCGGTATCCCCTACTGCCTGCGAGCCGCAATGACGCCAATAGGGGACTAACCAAAAGGTTGATAGTGTATTTATCGAACGGCTGATGCTTTGCTTTTCAAAAAAGCTTCAATTAGTTTGGTGAAATTAACCGAGGCCAATTTGGCGCATTTTAAGGTTTGTTCGTGAGACAGAACCACATCAGACAAGCCTTCTGCCAGATTGGTAATTGCCGTTAACGCAATCACTTTTAAGCCGCAATGGGCCGCAGACAAAACCTCTGGCACCACCGACATCCCCACCACATCTCCCCCTATGATTTGCATCATGCGGATTTCGGCTGGCGTCTCAAAGCAAGGACCGGGATAGGAGACAAACACCCCTTCGGTCAGAGGGATATCAAGCTGTTGGGCAATCTTGGCCATCTCGGCACGCAAGCCTTTATCATAGGCATTCGCCAGGCTAAAGAAACGTGGGCCAAAACGATCATCATTAGGCCCAACCAGCGGTGTTCCTGGCATGGTGTTGATGTGATCTTTAAGCATCACCACTGAACCCGGTAATACTTCTGGCCGTAATGAGCCGGCGGCGTTAGTACAGAATAAGAACTCGCATCCCATCAGTTTAAAGGTGCGTACCGGATTGGTCATAATGCTCATGCCTTGCCCTTCATAGAAGTGACCACGGCCTTTCATACACATCACAGCGACACCAAACAGCTCACCGAGAACCAATTCACCCGCATGCCCGTGCACCGAGCTGACCGGGAAGCCGGGAATATCGGCATAACTGAGGGTGGTTTCATTGGTAATTTGTGCCACCAAATCGCCTAAGCCTGAGCCTAAAATAAACGCCGCCTGAGGCTTAAATCCGGGCTTTATTTTCTGAATATACGCGGCAGCCTGAAAGGGTAATTCACTGAAATCAGCATTACTGTTTGAATTTACTGTCGTCATAATAAAACCCCTTAATTATTTTTTATTTATCAAATAAACGGGTCATCCAATAAACCGGCTAAATAATAAATAGGTAGCGAGATAGATATTCCTCTCCATCATATGCAGGGGGTTATGACACAACCAATACTAAAATCCCGCTTATCCATACTGAAAAGGTAATGGTTCATGGTGCATTTCCACGCAATTATCGTCGATCACAAGAGGGTAATAAGTATGCACATGACAACAAAAATAGTTAAAGCACATCTGCAAATGCTGGGGTTTACCGCCCTGCTAGGAGGTTCTTTTATTGCCAGCGCCACCATCAGCAATGCCTTGCCCCCCATGGTTATCACTTGGTTAAGATATGCTATCGCCAGCTTGCTTTTTATGGTGTTACTGGTGAGTCAGAGGTTATTTAAATTACCTAAATTGCGCGATTTAGGCCGCTACACGTTAATTAGTTTGCCGCCATTACTCTATTTTGCTTGCATGATATTTTCACTACAGACCACCAGCGCATTAAATTCGAGTGCGTTATATACCACCGTGCCATTAATGAGCCTGATAATGAGCATGCTGTTACTCAAATCGAAATCGACATGGTCAGTGCTGGTGGCCTTATTAATGGGGATTTTAGGCGCGTTGCTTATTATTTTTAAGGGCGATTTATCTCAGCTTTTACATCTGTCGCTTATGCCGTCTGATTATTTATTCCTGTTCGGCTGCTTAGGAATGGCGCTTAATCCCATCGTAGTAAAGAAGTTACATCGTGGCGAACTGGCGTTGGTTCTCACTGGCTGGAGTTTGATCTGTGCCACGCTATTGTTAACCGCAGTCGTCGCCTATCAACTGCCAGAAATCGAATGGCGAAATATTAGCGTTATAACCTGGAGTGGGGTTTTCTATCTTGCAACCTTTGCCACCGCGTTAAGTTTCTTCCTGTTTCAAAAAGCTTGCATTGTGCTCTCTCCGGCCAAAGTATCAGGTTATGTATATCTGATACCGCTGTCGGTTATTGCGACCAATGTGGTGCTAGGACAGGCAATAAATTGGCAGGAGATCGCCGCTGGGGTCACTTTAGTGGTTATTGCGATGGTCATGTTGGTTAAAGCTAAGTGACAGCGGCATTAAAATAACGCAAGCAACCGCTCCAGCGGCCGCGTCATGCTACCGGGATGATAAACGGCAAACAGATCAGCGGAGAGATTGTCTATCAGCGGGATGAATTTAATATTAGGCCATGGGATTTCCTGCATGCTTTCAGGAACCAGAGCGATGCCAAGATTGCTGTTTACAAAAGCCAGTTGGGTCTGTGGTTCATCAAATTGATAAATAGTCAGCGGCTTACAACCTGCGGCGAGGCAACTATTATATAAATTTTTGGAGTAGCCAGAGTTAGCAAAAGTGAGGAATATCAGGTTCTGGCCGGAGAGTTCTTTCAAAGTGAGCATTTTTTTATCTGCCAGCGCGCTCTCATTAGACACCGCAACCGCAACCCGCTGCTTCTCAACGCACTGATAGACCAGCGCCGGGCTTTGCTCTAGGGAAGCACAACGCCAGAAGCCGATATCAAGCTTCTTACTTAATAGCGCTTCATACTGTTTGCTGGGCGGAAACTCATGCAAAGACCACGTGGTGTTAGGGTTAAGCGTTTTAAAAAGTTTGAATTTCTCTAATAATTGGTGCCAAAGCGCCGAACCAATAATGCCTATATTGAGGTGGCTTTGCTCATGGCGGGCAATATAAGACACACGGCTTAATGAGTTTTCTATATTCTCAAAGACTTCTTTCATCTCAGCCTGCATCATCTCACCCGCCAGAGTTAATACCACATTACGGCTGTCCCGGATAAATAAAGGGAAACCCAAAGCATCTTCCAACTCTTTAATTTGCAGGCTTAACGGTGGTTGCGAGATATGAAGGCGTTCAGCGGCTTTTCCAAAGTGCAGTTCTTCTGATACGGCTAAGAAATAGCGGATCATTTTCAAATTGATACGACCGGAAAAAAGAAGCTTCTGCATGCCACTATCCAATTATGTTAATGCGTAACCTAACTTATTTTTTGATAATAACACTATCTGATTATTGAACGACTAAAAACCACCCGAACAATTCAAAACCATTCGAGTTGCAGGTAGATGTAGCCAATCCCCTGCAACTTCAAGGATAAAGGGAACACCCCCTGTAATTTCAAGGACGAAGGCCCCCCAAAGTCATTGGGATTACAAGTAGGCAGCAAGAGAATGAACCCCGATGAGCTTACTCATGTAAGTGATTCGGGTGACAAATCGGTCAGGAACCGATTTGAACGCCGCTTGCGGCGGCCTCAACGAGACGAGGCCCAAGGATGGGCCGAGTAATGAACGTAGCTAACACCCCCTGTAATTTCAAGGACTAAGGCCCCCAAAGTCATTGTGATTACAGGTAGGCAGCAAGAGAATGAACCCCGATGAGCTTACTCATGTAAGTGATTCGGGTGAATGAACGTAGCTAACGCCCCTGTAATTTCAAGGACGAAGGGGGGGTGGGTAATTCAATATTACTTTCAGCCAACAACCCCATATTATTATACATGGCACAGGCTGCATCCACTAAATGCATGGCAATTGCGGCGCCACTGCCCTCACCTAGCCGCATGCCCATTTGCAAGTATGGCTCGAGTTGCAGATGGCTTAGCGCAATGACTGCACCTTTTTCTGCTGATAGATGAGAGGGGATCAAATAGTCACGGACTCCCGGTGCGATACGGCAAGCCGCTAACGCAGAAGCATATGAGAGGAAACCATCCAACACCACTGGTAACCCCGCCGCCGCCGCACCAAGCATCACGCCGGTCATACCTACCAAATCAAAACCACCCACTTTCGCCAACACATCAATACCATCATTGGCATCTGGATGATTGGTTTCGATAGCACGGCGCACTACCGCCACTTTATGATGTAACTGCGCGCTAGGAAAATTCGCCCCAATCCCTACCACCAATTCAGGATCGCTGTCAGTAAACACGCTGACCATCGCCGCTGCTGGCGTAGTATTCGCCATACCCAACTCACCAACGCCAAACACTTTCACGCCTTCAGCCGCCTGCCGTAATGTCAGCAGTGCACTGGCACAAAGTAAATCCTCTGCCTGCTGGCGAGTCATTGCCGCTTCACGGGCGATATTGCCACTGCCACGCGCCACTTTCATATCCACCACACCGGGTAGTGTCTCGCTATCAATACCCACATCGACAATTTTTACTTCAACACCGGCATTAGCCGCTAGCACGCAAACACCTGTTACCCCCTTCACCATGTTTAACGCCTGAACCAGCGTGACCACTCGAGGTGAAATAGCCACGCCTTCATCGTAGACGCCATGATCTGCTGCCATCACAATAATTTGTTTGCGCTCAACCTGATGCCCGTATAACCCCCGCATTCCAGCCAGTTGAACCGCCAGTTGTTCCAGGCGACCTAAGCTACCTGGTGGTTTCAGTAAACCATCCAACCGCACCTGTGCTCGGGCCATCGCCTTGCTATCCAGCGGCGCAATCGTGCGCAGAATCGATGAAAGTGTTTGCATGTACTTAACCTCGTATTGCAGGCTGCCAAACAGCCCGACTGTTAAACGCACGCAGCGTGACAAATCCATCGTGGATCTCTAATACGCTGTATGCCCCCTGATCAAAATGAAAATGCCACATAGCCGCCGCTGGCATGGCCAGCAAACGAGCCAACATCAGGCTTAATACCCCCTGATGAGCAACCAGTAGCCGATTGTTATCACTACTTTGTGGTGAAGTACCCGACGCTAACAGCAGTGGCTGGATAACTTTTTCAACCCGGGCAGAGAACTGAGGGAATGACTCTCCTCCGGTGGGACTTGCCTGTTGCCAATCGGCCACCCATTGTGCCCATGCATCCGGGTCTTCCCGCTGTAAATCATGATGATGGCGCATTTCCCAGTCACCAAAATTCATTTCATTTAGTTGCCCGTCGCTATCGGCACTCACCCGGTGCCCGGCGAGTATGATGTCAGCGGTATGGCGGGCGCGCAGCAACTGGCTGCTGACGCCCTGACTAAAATCCACATCCGCTAACCAATCGGCCACCCATCCGGCCTGCTCCACGCCCTGTGGCGTTAGCGCCAAATCAGTCAGGCCGCAAAAAACGCCACGCAAATTGGCCTCGGTTTGCCCGTGGCGTACCAGAAAAAGTCGCATAGAATGACTCAATATTGAGATTATTCAGGAAATAACGCTGTTATTGCAAAGCAGCTACAACAGCGCCAGCAAAAACACCAACTCACCTATTTCGGCAGCCGCGCCCAACGTATCACCGGTTTGACCGCCTAAACGGCTACGCAGATAGATTGCCAACAACAGCACTACCGCCATGGTAATCACCAGTGCCAACAGCGCAGTCCCTTTCCCCAGTAACAGGGTAAGTATTGCGCCACCCACTAATGTGACGGCAGTTTGCCGGCCGGTAACTTTACCGATGTAAATATTGCCCAAGCCATTGCCTGCGCGGGCATAACGCTGGCGGTACATCAACAACACAATCACCGTACGCCCCGCCACTGAAGCTGCCATTAGTATTGCCAGCATCGGTACATCGCGCAGTGCCAGCTCACTCACCACCAGCACTTTCGCCACCACGATAAAAATCAAGGCTAAACCACCGTTAGTCCCAAGGCGGCTATCACGCATGATCTCCAACATCTGCTCGCGTTTACGAGCGGAAAACACGCCATCGCAGGTATCTGCCAAACCATCAAGGTGGAAAGCGCCAGTGACCAGCGCCAGTGCCAGCACATAACCCAGTGCCGCTAACGGAATGCCACACCAAGGTACCAGTAGGGTAAAGACCAGCGCGCCGATGATACCGACAATCAGCCCGATCAGTGGGAAACCGATAATGCCGCGTTCGTACTGATCCATCGCCAACCCTTGCGTCCAGCGCTCTGGCACCGGAATCCGGGTCATAAACTGCAAGGTGGCGAGAAATAGACGCAGGCTCATTTAATTTTTACCTCAATCCCGGAAACCACCAGAAACACTTGGTCAGCGGCAGCAGCCAGGCGCTGATTGACCCGACCGGCGATATCGCGAAAATGTCGCGCTAAACGATTTTCAGGCACAATGCCCATCCCCAGTTCATTCGTCACCAAATAAATCGGTGCTGAACTTCGGGCACAGGCGGCCAGCAGATCGGTAATTTGTTGCTGAATCCCCACTTCAAGTAACGTGAAATCCATCTGCTCCGGCGGCGTATCACCGGCCTGTTCAAACAGCAGATTAGTGATAAGGGTGGTAATACACTCCAACATCACCGCTTCGCCGGGTTCCACTTGCTGATCCAACAATGCTCCCAGATCCCGATAACCTTCCCAGGTACGCCAGTGTGCCGGGCGACTGGCGCGATGTAACTCAACCCGCGCGGCCATTTCCACATCTGTTACCACTGAGGTGGCAATGTAAAACACCCGCTCAGCCGCCTGTGCCGCCAACCGTTCAGCCAGCGAACTTTTGCCGCTGCGCGCACCTCCGGTAATCAAAATCACTGCGCGCTCTCCTGTCGATGTGTTTTCATTATTTTATAAATACTTTCAATATCAATATTTTGTCGCATATGTGCTGCCAGAATATCAAACTGTTGCTGCTTATGTTCGGCGTAATTCACCGTCACACCGTCAAACGCCGCCAGCCCTTTACGTTGGCGCAAATTGTCCAGCAGTGGGCGAGTGAAGTTGTGGCTGTCAAACAGGCCATGAATATAGCTGCCCAGCACACTGCCATCGGCGTTCACCGCCCCTTCCAACCATTGCTCCACTTGCCCGTTACGCAATGTCAATTGTGCGAAAGGCTTGGCGGCCGTTCCAAGCAGGGATGCACCCATATGAATTTCATAGCCTTCCAGTTGCTGCTCGCCGCAGCTTTCCAGCATCCCCGGCAGGCCCATCAGACAATAGCCACTGACCCGCGTGGTCACTTTGTCCTGTGCAAACTGCGTTTCCACATCCAGCAAACCAAGGCCCGCCATCTGTTCCAGGCCAGACTCCACACCATCAATAATACGTTTTCCCAACATCTGATAACCGCCACAGATACCCAGCACCGGTACCTGATGTTGATGTTGTGCCAATAACGCGGCGGCCAGCCCACTGTGATGCAACCACTGTAAATCGCCCAAGGTATTTTTGCTGCCAGGCAGAATAATCAGATCCGGTTGCCCCAAGGCTGAAGGCTGCGAAACATAGCGCAGGCGCACATCTGGCTGAGCCGCCAACGCATTAAAATCGGTAAAGTTAGCAATGTGTGGCAAGTGAATGACAGCGATATCCAGCGCTTTTTCCACCGCATCCTGATATTTGCCATTTTGTAATGCCACACCATCTTCATCTTCCAAATCAATATCTAGCCACGGCATTACCCCTAATACCGGCACATCCGTCAGCGCTTCAATCTGTTCCAACCCAGGTTTAAGCAGCGCAATGTCACCCCGAAACTTATTGATTATCACCCCTTTGACCCGCGCTTTTTCATGCGGATGCAATAGGGCCAAGGTGCCATAAATAGCCGCAAACACCCCACCGCGATCGATATCAGCCACCAATATCACCGGTGCATCGGCCATTGCCGCCATCCCCATATTGACGATATCGCGGTCACGCAGGTTAATTTCTGCCGGGCTACCCGCCCCTTCCAGCACCATGACGTCATATTCACGGGCTAAACTGTGGTAAACCTCGCTGATTTGTTGCTGCAATTGCGGCTTATATTGATGGTATTCCACCGCATCCATATTGCAGGCAACTTTGCCCATCAGTACCACCTGCGCCTTACGGTCACTGGTGGGTTTGAGTAGTACCGGATTCATGCGCACATCAGGGGTGATGCCTGCGGCTTCTGCCTGAAAAATCTGTGCCCGCCCCATCTCCTCACCCTGTGGCGTAATACCTGAGTTGAGCGCCATATTCTGCGATTTAAACGGAGCACAACGATAGCCATCCTGCATAAAAATACGGCATAGCCCAGCCACCAATACGCTCTTACCTACATCAGATGCGGTACCTTGCACCATCACCGATAAACTCATTACGCCTCCTCGGTTTCACGCTGACGCATCAACGCGAAAAGTTGTTCTTCCGTTTTGCATAACGGTAACCCTAGCTCGCAGTGCATTTTGACCAACCATGGCTGGATAAGCCCGGCAGCGCGCAGTTTATCCTGTTGCAGAAACACCTCGGTCGTTTCACCGGCCATCATTAAGCGACCATGAGATAAGACATACAGATAGTCACAAACCTTGTAGACCAAATCGATATCATGGCTGGAGAGAATAACCCGTTTCCCTTCTGCCACAATGCGTTCAATGATGGTAATCATGTGTTGACGCCCGGCCGGATCCAGCCCTGCGGTCGGCTCATCGAGTAACAGATACTCTGCTTCCATCACCAGTGCACCGGCAATTGCCACCCGCTTTTTCTGACCGTGACTAAGGTGCTGAATAGATTTATGGCGAAAACCCTGCGCATCAACCAGTGTCAGCGCCCGATCCACTCGCGCGGCGATCACCGTTTCCTCCACGCCGAGATTACGCAGGCTGAACGCGATATCACTGTCGATATCGGTATAAAAAATCTGCTGTTCCGGGTCTTGGAATACCGTTGTCACCCGTTGGCGTAGCTCTCGCAGGCTGGCCTTTTTATAACTCAGCGGCTCTCCTTGCCACAGCACAGTCCCGTGTTGGGGTTGCAAAATACCGGTCAGATTCATAAATAAGGTGGATTTGCCACAGCCATTGGCGCCCAAGACACCAGTGACCGCGTGCTGACTGAAATCCAGCGTCAGATCGTGCAATACCTGCTCATCCTGATAGCTGAAACCTAACTGTCTGGTGGCTAACATCAAATCCTGCCTTACAGGTGGAAATCACCCTGATAAAGTTTCATATCCAGCGAGATAACCATCTGTTGATAGCGAATCATCACGCGGGTAAATAGCATACTCACCAACATAGCCAGCGAATGGTAGCCAGTACGCAATGAGATATAACCAAACCGTAGGGACTGCGCATGATGGATAGCAGCAGCCTCTTCAGCCAAAATAAAAATAAAACGCCAGGTCAGCAAAATTTGCTCAGTCAGCAAACGGGGGGCATGGCAGCGTTTAAGTATCTGAATAAGCTGTGGGAATGGCGTATTCAGCACAAACCAGAAAGTCGCGGCCAATGCAGCCAGGCTACGCCACAAGGTCTGATTGGCAGTGGTTAGACCGACTTTATCGATACCGAACCACCAATTACCGATTTGTATACTCCACCACATACTCTCCGGTTGACGAGAAAGGGATAACACAATGGTCACCAGCCCCACCAACAGGAATGACAGCGGAATAGCCAGCCAGCGCAGATAACGGCGCGGGCCAACGCGTAACAAGTAGCAGGTCAGCGCGGCGATAAATATCAGCAATAACGCCTGATAGAGCGGCGGGCTGAGCATCGCCAGCAACAGGAAAACGCCATACAGCACCAGTTTCCCTATTGGGTCAACCTGCCGCCAGCGGCTTTGATAACTTAGTTTATCAATCCCCAGCATGCTCACCGCGTTTCCCCCGGTAGTAACCCAAGATATAGAAAATCACCGCTGCGCCAATGGAACCTTGCAGCGTGAACAACAGACTCTCAATTTCACCACTGGCAGGTTCATATAATGGCTGGAACCAGGGCTCATAGTGCGGTGCCGTTTGCTGGATCAGCGCTTCAGCCTCTCCATCCGAGCCACCGTATTCGCCGCCGTGATTAATAAAAAACGGCATAATAACCAGTGCAATCACCATTGCCAGCAGGATCAGGGTCTTTTTCATGTTAGTGGCTCTCCGCGTGAATTAAGCGCCGTTTGGTCAATTGGTCGTAAATCATGACCGTCAATAACCCTTCAGCAATCGCAATCGGGATCTGGGTAATACAGAACACCCCCATAAACTTGATAACTGAACCGCTGATACCAAATTGTGGATCGGGGAACGCCAAGCCAAGTTGTACTGAGGTGACAAAATAAGTGGTTAAATCCGCTAACATGGCACAGAGGAAAACCCCAACATCGCGGCGTAATCCCGCTTTACAGGCCAATTTCCACACCAAATAACCCACTACCGGCCCGATCACCGCCATCGACATACCGTTAGCACCGAGCGTTGTCAGCCCGCCGTGTGCCAGCAATAGCGCCTGGAACAGCAGTACAATCGCCCCCAGCACCGCCACCACCACCGGCCCAAACAAGATGACTGCCAGCCCTACCCCTGTAGGGTGTGAGCAACTGCCGGTCACCGACGGAATTTTCAGTGCTGAGAGCACGAAAATAAACGCGCCACACAGCGCCAATAACACTTTCTGATTGCTGTCTTCAGCCACAATCTGCTTTAAGCGCACCAATCCCATAAATAGGCATGGCAGAAACAGCACCCACCAAGCCAGCGCCCACATCGGCGGCAAAAAACCTTCCATAATGTGCATGGCAAAAACGTCATTCGGTGCCAGCGTGAGCAAGATTGCCATTGCCACTCCGCTATAAGACAGTTTCTTTAACTCTTTTTCCATTTCCATTAGTTGCTCCAATCACTTTGGGGAGTAATTTAAAATTAATTAACCCTCTATTTAACTAACCTGTTATCCATTAACTCGTTGCTGCTTATTCACTAAAATGGTCGAGAAATAGGGCAATGGCTGGTCAGCGGCGATGCTATCAAGCTGACGCCAGCACACTTCGCCAGGCAATGAGGCTTCCGACATCAACAGCGCATGTGGGAACAGCTCCAACCGTGCCAGCAGCGCCTGGATCCGAGCAAAACGGCCATAGACTTTCATTAGCACCACACAGTCGTGATCCCGCAGTGCGCGCTCCAATTCGGCCTCCGGCGCGGTACAGGACATGATGGCCAGTGACTGCTGCTCCATCGCCAGCGGTAGCGCCGCACGCGAGGCAATGGCGGCAAATGAGGTTACGCCCGGTACAATTTCCAACCAATCAGGCCGCCCGATGCGTTCCAATAAAAACACCCACGTGCTGAATAACATGGCATCGCCGAGGGTGATAAATCCCACCTGACGGCCATTGGCCACTTCAGATTGCAACTGTTGTGCCACCTCATCCCATACCGCTTGCTTCTCACTATCATCAGCGCTCATAGGGAAATGACAGGTGCGGATTTCGGTATGTGGTGAAAGGTATTCGCGCACGATAGAGAGCGCCAGACTGTCGCCACCTTTGCGCCCGGCAGGCGCATACAGCACATCGAGTTTGGCTATCAGCCGTGCTGCGCGTACAGTAATTAAATCACTAGCACCTGGGCCAACACCCAATGCATAAAGTCTGCCGCTCATTACGCTGCCTCCTGCTGTTTTTGTTGTAAGGCTTGGTCCAGATGTTCGACAAACATTTGACGTATCAATGGGTTCTCACCCAATCCTTGTAACCAGGAGTGAGCACAGATACCGGCGGCCTCCAGTTGCGATTGCCATGAGTCCGGCTCATCAGAGGCCATATCGTTGATGGCATGATCACCGGCCACCAACATCAGCGGCATTAAGTGCACTTTACGCACCCCCTGCTGTTGCAGCCGGGTAATGATATGGCTGATTTCTGGATAACTCTCTACCGCGCCCACCAATGCCGGGAAATGCAGCGAGGTCATCAGATGATCCAGACAGGCATAGGCTGAAAAGGCATAATGGCTGGCACCGTGGCCCATAAAGACCACCCGTTCATCAGCGGCCAGCACCGGCATTTGAGCCTGTAACGCCACCAGCAGTTGTTGGTAATCGGCAAAACTGCTTAACAACGGCGTACCCAATACCAGACGATGGAAACAGTCGCTAAAGGTGCGCACTTCATTGGCAATTTTTTCGTATTCATCGCCGTTTATCACATGCAGCGATTGGATGGCGACATCCTGATAGCCCTGTTCAGCCAGGTGTTTTAGCGCCTCCCGTGGGTTGTTGATCAGCAAACCATCGCGTTTGCGCAATTTGCGGATGATCATCTCCGAGGTAAACGCGCGAAAAACATCACGATCGCTGTAAGCTGCCGCCAGTTGCTGCTCGCAAGCATCAATATTCTTTTGGCGGGTTTGTTCATAACTGGTGCCGAAACTGATCACCAACAGTGCTTTTTTCATTTTATTGCCCTCGTTGTTGCTGCCAGTGGATCAGATGTTGGCTAAATTCATCTAATGACGTCACTTGCTGACCGATACCGCCCAATACCACGCTGGCGGGGCGACACACCACAATGCAGGGGATATTCAGTGCCAGACAGGGGGCAACTTTTTCCTGATATCCCCCCTGGGCACCGGACTCTTTAGTGATAACCACATCCGGCTGGCAAAACTCATACAGTGCCTGATTGAAAGACGCGCTGAATGGCCCGCGCAGCGCAATAATGTGGTCAACCCCCAGCCCCAGCGCCTCACATTGGTTCAGCACTTGCGCCGTGGGCAGCACCCGAACCAGTAAGGTTTTACCCACCAGCCCACGTTGATATTCAGCCAACTGCTTGCTGCCAGTCGTGAGTAACACCCGCGGCCCCAGCCGTTTGGCCACCTCACAGGCCGCAGCAACGCTATCGACCTTGTGCAGCAGAGGGTGGCTCAGAACATCAATTTCACTTGGCCGTTGGTAACGGGTCAGCGTGACATTTGACTGTTCGCAGGCCACCACCACATTGTCACTGAGCATGCAGGCATAAGGATGCGAGGCATCAACCACCCACTGGACCTGTCTGGTCGCCAAAAAATCAGCCATCTGCCCTGCATCCATCCGCCCAACCATGACCTCACCGCCAATATCTCCCGCCAGTTGTTTACCGGCATCAGTGGCAACCGACAGGCTATAGCGTTGCTCTGCGGCATCCAGCAATTGGCAAATCAGCCGCGCATCACTGGTACCGCCAAAGACATGAATCGGTGGATAAGGGTGATGGCTCATCACAATGAATAGCCCCGTGGCGTGATCATCAACCCATCACGGCAATAGGTCGCCTGATTACCGACGATCACCAGACTGGTCATATCCACCGGTTCGAAATCCATCTCACCCAGCGTAGTGATCCATTTCTCCTGTTTTTTACGCCCGGCGGCTTTCACTACCCCGACTGGCGTTTCAGGCCGCTTCCACGGCTGCATTAACTCAAACGCGCGGGCCAGATGCCCTTCACGGCCACGGCTGCGTGGGTTATAGAAACAGATAACAAAATCAGCCTGCGCTGCCGCGATAATGCGCTTTTCGATCACCGCCCACGGCGTCATCAAATCACTCAAGCTGATATGACAAAAATCATGCATTAGCGGCGCACCGAGTAACGAGGCAGCAGCAATACTGGCGGTGATCCCCGCCACCAACCGCACCTCCAACTCCAATTTTTGTTGCGTTACCAGCTCCAGCACCAAGCCCGCCATACCATAGATCCCAGCATCACCACTGCTGATAAGCGCCACGTTATGGCCCGCCAGCGCCAGATCAATGGCGGTTTGGCAGCGTTCGATCTCTTTACACATGCCGGTTTTGATCACCTGCTTATCCCCGGTCAAGGGTTTCACCAGATGGGTATAGGTTTTATAACCGACGATAATTTCCGCCTCGCGGATTGCGGCGATAGCTTCCTGCGTCATCATCGATTCACTGCCCGGCCCGATGCCAATTACGGTTAACATTAATGCGATACTCCCAGAGTGATGGTGACACCCTGCTGACGCAGAGTATTGCCAACCAATTTACCGTCGCTCATCAGCCAGGCGACCGGTTGTGAAACGCTGCCGACACCCACCGTTTGGCGGACAAAATCAGAAGCAGGGAAACGTTGCTCATGGCGACTCAGTTCGCCGACACTGAACAGTTCGAACGGTACTCGCCAGCACTGAGCCAATTGATGTAGCGCGGGTTCATCTTTTTTGATAGTGACACTGCCAATAGCCCGCAGCGCCATGAGGTCAAAGTGATTCTCGGCCATTTGCTGTTGTAACAATTCAACCAAGGTTTGCAGCGAGGTGGCCCGGCGGCAACCGATACCCGCGACCACCCGGCGTGGCACCAGTTTGTACACCGGTAACGGTAATGGAGGCAGGCTGTCGCGCAACGTGACACAAACTATCGCATCCAGTTTTGGCAATTGATCCAGCGAATCAACCGCTACAAAACCACGAGTGTCACAGCGTTCACGCTCAGCCAGCAGAGGCGTATCCCACCACAAACCCACTTTTTGTTCGCTGACCAACATTTGATTGACCACTTTGACGGCGTGACGAAAATCCTGCATTTCGCCGTCCAGTTGGGTCGCCAGCGTATCCAATGCCGCCATCTGGTTAACGTCGGTTGCAGTAGTTATCACCGGATCGGCCCCGAGAATGCCCGCCAAATAACGGGTTAAGGTATTGCCGCCCCCCACGTGACCAGACAACAGACTAATGACATGTTGCCCACGCTCATCAATCACCACCACCGCCGGATCACTCATTTTGTCATTCACCAACGGGGCGATAACCCGCACTGTCAGGCCGATAGCCCCGACCACTACCAGTGCCGAATACTGTTTAAATGCCTCACGGATGGTGTCGCCAAAACTGCCATTGAATGGCAGAAAACCCGGTTCCAACAGTTTTTCACTGGTAAAGCAGGTCAGCGGCAAGTGGGTCTGCAAACGCCGCGCCAACCGCACCCCGCCCGGAGTCAGGCAAAATACCGCTATGGATTCAGGCTTGACGATATTCATGGCTAAACCCCGCATCATAGAGTTTGGAATAGTGGTATTCATCGCCGAGGAACGCCCCCACCAAAATCAGTGCAGTTTTATGAATAGCAGCGGCGCGAACCAATTCGGCGATATCAGCCAGCGTACCGCGCACAGTGCGGCTTTCAGCCCATGTCGCTTTGTACACCACCGCAACAGGAGTCGTCGCTGGGTATCCGCCAGCAATCAAACGTTCAGCTACGCGGTCCATCTCTTGCACTGACAAGAAAATCGCCATCGACGTTTGGTGCGCGGCAAACGCCTCCAGTTGCTCCAGCGGCGGCATCGGGGTTCGCCCTTCGATTCGGGTAATAATCAAGCTCTGCGCCACTTCCGGTACGGTGTATTCCACCCCCAGTTGCGCTGCTGCGCCAAGAAAAGCACTGACACCCGGTACCGACACAAAACCAATACCGTGCTCACTCAACACCTCCCCCTGCTCACGGATCGAACCATATAAAGAGAGGTCACCGGTTTGTAATCGCACCACCAACTTGCCAGCCCGCACACCATCAACCATCAGTGTGATGATCTGTTCCAAATTCAAACCCGCGCTATCGTGGCATTGCGCCTCGGGCGAACAATATTCCAGCAGTTCGGTATTGATCAGCGAGCCGGCGTAGATAACCACCTCTGCTTGCTGTAACAACCGGTAGCCTTTCAGGGTGATCAACTCTTTGTCGCCCGGCCCTGCACCGACAAACCAGATTTTTTGTGTATCCCAGGGTTGTAGTACCGCTGTTGATGCAGCATCAGGATGCTCAGACATTGCGCGCCTCCTTGTGGCAGGAAATAAGATAAGTAGGATTATTAGGTTTAAAATAGTGTCCGCTGCCCAAAGGGGTCAGGGTGGAGAGTTGCAACTGCACGCAATCTAACTGGCTGACAGCGCAGTGCTGTAAGTGAGCCAACGCGTCATTAAGGTTGTTGAGCAAAATAAAGGTCAGTACCAAACGGCCATCGGGCTTTAGCGTCATCAGCGCCCAATCAATCAGATCGGTTAAATGCCCGCCGCTGCCACCAATAAAAATGGCATCGGCTGCGGCCGTATTAGGCAAGGGGGCAACGCCTGCAATAATCGCCACATTGTGGCAACCCAGCCGCTGGCGGTTTTCGCTAATCAGTTCCAGTGCCGCTGGGTTGCGCTCAATCGCGGTGACCTGCAAATCGGGGAAGCGCAGTGCCGCCTCCAACGCCACACTGCCCGTCCCGGCGCCCACATCAATCAGGTGGCCATAACAAGGCAACTCCAGCCGTTCCAGTGCCAATGCGCGCACCGCTTCTTTGGTCATCGGGACTTTTTGCCCACGTAAGAACAGATCATCTCTCATTGAGGATCACCACCACATTCATGTCATAACGCGCCGCTACCTGTTGTTGCGACAGACGGTGAATACGTTCATTGGGTTGTGACAGGTTTTCACCGATAATCAAGGTGCGGGACAGACCACGCTGATGTAATGCATCGGCGATGGCACGCGGGCCGATAATACTGTCAGTCACCATCGCCACCTTGTCATGCTGGAAAATCCAGTCAAAATCGGGTACCCGCCCGTGGCTGCTGGTAAGAAAAAGGTCATTCATATCCAGCGCCACTTTGGCACACAGATATTGAATAGCGCTGATGCCGGGCACGATATGTAGCTCGTCAGTGCCGAAGTTCGCCGCCAGCAGTTTGCCAATGCCATACAGCAGAGGATCACCGGAAGCCAATACCACAATGGCGCGAGTTTTGTTGCTATCCAGCCACTCCAGTAACCCCAGCAGATCCGCATCTAACAAGCGGGACTCACGAACATTGCTGCTAAATGTTGCCAGATGGCGCTTCCCGCCCACCAATACCTCAGCCTGGCTGATAGCCCACTGGGCTTCAGGGGTCAGATAGTCGATATCACCTGGGCCGATGCCAACAACCGTAATCATCGCAATGCCTCCACAATTTCATCCAGAGGCCGACTGCTGCCTAACACCTGATTATCGAAAGAGAATAAAATCGCATCGCACTGCGGCGGATTAACGGAGAAACGCATCATTTCAGCAATTCGCTCACAGATACGTTCGGCAATACGGCTGTAGACCGCCTGCCACCCCTGCTCAGCAATCAATTCCATCGCCGCTTCAGTGGTATTGCACTGATTCACTTCAAGCAGTAGCGCATGCGGCGCCCCCATCAGCGCCAGATGGGCAACCAATGTTTCCATACGCCCATCCGCGATATGGCTGTGGGTATGGAAGATACCGGCGGCCACTTTCACTAATTTGCCGGGATGCCCTACCAGCAGCACCTGACGAAAGCCCAGTCGCACGGTTTCCTGCAACATATAGCCGACGAAATTACTCATGGTCACCACCCGCTGGCTGTCGAGGCCCAGATGGTCGCGAACAAAGCGCTCGCCATGATTGCCCGGTACCAGAATGACGCGATCTTCACCCGCCGCGCGCTTCATCTCCAATTCCAATGCCAGCGAGCGTTTCCAGCTCTCTTCCGACATCGGTGTCACAATGCCGGTAGTGCCGATGATGGAAATGCCACCGAGGATCCCCAACCGCCCGTTATAGGTTTTTTTCGCCCGCTCTTGCCCTTCGGGAGCAAAGATCTCTATTTCAGCACCGCGTAACGGGCCGATGACCTCGCGCACTGCTGCCTCGATGGTTTGGCGTGGCGTACGATTAATGGCTGAGCTGCCGACGGGGAGGCCAATACCTTTACGGCTCACTGTCCCGACCCCTTCGCCACCACGCAGAGTAATTTCCGTCTGTTCACGCAGCGTGACGCGAGCAAAAATCAGCATGCCGTGGGTAGCATCAACATCATCACCACCATCTTTGCGGATGGCCGCCGTAGCTTGCTGGCCCTCAATGAGGGGTTGTTCTACATTCAGGCATAACGTGACACCGGAAGGCGTCACAATTGAAATCTGGTCAATCACTTGCTGGCGCAACACCATTAGCGCCGCCACTTTAGCCGCCGCCGTCGCACAAGAACCGGTGGTGTAACCTTTGCGATATTGTTTGCCGTTATGCCAAATGCTGTCTAATTGCTGGTTTTGCAGCATCTGACTGTCATTGACAGTAGCCTCACTCATAGCGCCCCCCGCAACTGATAGAGGATGGCATTGATGATGGCTGCTGCCACATTGCTGCCCCCTTTGCGCCCAAGTGCTGCAATGCATGGCAGGTCACTGGCAACCAAGGCATCTTTGGATTCAGCCGCCCCGACAAACCCCACCGGTACACCAATGACCGCGATCGGTGTGGCGTGGCGTTCCAACAAGCGGAATAACGCAGTCGGGGCATTACCAAAGACAAACAGCTTTTCTCCTGACTCTGCCAGAGCAACATCCACTGCGGCCATCGAGCGAGTAATACCCTGTAGCGGCGCACTCTCCACCACCCGTGGGTCACTGATGTAGCAACGGCATTCGCATCCCATCTGCTTTAACAGCACTTTGTTGATACCGGACATCGCCATCGTAGTATCGGTATAAAGGGTGCAACCCCGGCGGATACCCTCGGCAATATGGGTTAGTACCTGCGGTGAGAAATGCAGAATATCCAGCCAATCAAAATCCGCCGTGGTATGGATAACCCGCTTGATCACCGCTTCTTGCATCTCACTGACAAAGCGAAAGTTCGGGTGCTCATCGGCAATAATGTCACCGATGATGGCAAAACTGTTTTGCTCTATTTCCTGCGGGTTCTTTATATAGTTCATCAGGTTATCCTTGTTAAATGCCGACCAGCAGCAGACGAATCAGGGCAAACAGTAATAGTGCTAATAACGACGCCATCAGCATCAAATGGATAGTGCGCGGGATATCATCCAGCGCCACCTCGCGCCGTTCATCACCGATCCAGGGTTTTTCAACCCGCACGCCAAAGTAATCATTCGGCCCCCCCAGCCGCACGCCCAGCGCACCGGCAACCGTGGCTTCAGACCAGGCACAGTTAGGACTGGCGTGCTGATAACGATCACGCCAGCCGATGCGCAATGCCTGACGGTAATCGGCTCGTAGTAACCACGCGGCTACGCTGAGTAATAACCAGCTCAGACGGGCTGGGATCCAGTTCGCCACATCATCCATCCGTGCCGACACATAACCAATCGCGCGGTATTTTGGCGTTTTGTAACCCACCATCGAATCAAGGGTATTGACTGCTTTGTAAGCCATTGCCAGCGGGGCGCCGCCTAACATCAAAAAGAACAGCGGTGCAATCACGCCATCAACGCTGTTTTCGGCCACTGTCTCTACCACCGCACGGGTGATTTGTGGCTTCTCTAGTTGTGAGGTGTCACGCCCGACAATCCATGACAGCTTCTCGCGGCTTTGTGCCAGCGAACCGTGCTTCAGGGCATCAAATACCAGTAGCGCCGCATCACTCAGGCAACGTCCGGCTAAGAGGGTGTAAATCATCCACACTTGCGCCAACCAGCCGAGCCACGGATTGATGTGTGTCATCAGTGATAAGAACCCCCAACTCAGCAGCCATGTCACGCCGACCACCACCAACCACAGCGCTGCTCCCCCCCACTTCAGTGCCCGTTCGCTGTGACAAACCGCACGGATAGCACGTTGCATGACAGAGATCAGGTTGCCTATCCAGCGCACCGGGTGCGGCCAGTGCGGCGGGTCGCCGAGCCAGCTATCAAGCAAGAAAGCAACAAACCATGCGCTCAGGGTCATAGCACGCTCCGGGCAGCGGTCAGCCAGCCATCAAGCAAACCGGGGCGCTGGGCAAAATGGATATGCAGATAGCTGGCCTGAGTGCGCTGAAGTTGATAGCCACTGTGCCAGCGCTGAATAGCGACACCATCACGCCATTTGCTGCTATCAAATACCGGCGTCAATGGGCTAGTAAAATCGGAATAATGGAATTCATGACCACGCAGAATTTCACCTTGTGCAGCCAATAAGGTGTCACTGCGGGCCTGTGCCTGACAGTAACCAAAGCGAGTCAGCCGTTTCCCCATCCGGCTCTCACCGGCCAAAATGCCAACCATCGGGTGGCGCTGACCACTCTCATCCGTTAAGCCATCACCGAGATACATCAGGCCACCGCATTCGGCATACAGCGGGATCTGTTGGCGATGCGCTTGCTGTAACGCTGCATGCATCGCTGTATTTGCGGCTAAGCGGGCAACGTGAATTTCGGGATAACCTCCCCCGAGATAAATCATCTGGCAATCGGGTAACCGGCGGTCATGAAGTGGGCTGAAACGTTGGATGCGCACGCCTGCCTGCTCTAGCAGGTCAAGGTTATCGGGGTAATAGAAATTGAATGCTTCATCTTCGGCCAAGGCCAGTGTCAGGCCGTTAGCCAGTGTAGACAGAGGTAAGGAAGGCGGGGTGCCGGCAGGCTGTGCCGCACAATGCGTCAGTGCCAGTAATCGGTCGAGATCGATAAAGGCTTCAACCTGCTGTGCCAGCCGTTGCCAGCGGGGCGAGCTGTCGGGCTGATGGGTTCTACCCGCCACGCCCTCACGCTGCTCTTGCACCGGTATCAACCCTAAATGGCGTGATGGCAGCGCGATATCATCCATCACCGGCAAGCGCCCCAGCACGGGAATACCGCAGTAATGCTCGATGGCGTGGCGGATTAGCTGATAATGGTTTTCTGAATTAACACGGTTAACAATCACGCCTGCGATGGTGAGATTTGGGTCAAACTGGCAGAACCCCAGCACGGTAGCCGCAACCGAGGTGGATACCGCCTTGCCATCCACCAGTAAGATAACCGGGCAGCCCAGTTGTTTGGCCATCGCCGCACTACTGCAATAATCGGGATCAGTGCCGTAGCCGTCATACAAGCCCATCACACCTTCGATCACCGCCACATCAGCATGGCGCATGTGCTGGTTATATAACCCATTCAAGGTCGCAGCCGGTAGCATAAAAGCATCGAGGTTACGCGAGGTAACACCACTGACGGCGCTATGCCAGCCGGTATCCAGGTAATCTGGCCCGACCTTAAACGGCTGCACAGATAATCCGCGTGCCATCAGCGCCCGCAGAATACCCAACGTCACGGTTGTTTTACCGCATCCACTGCCGGTACCTGCGATAATAAATGCTTGTTTGCCAGACCGTTGCATAAAAAATCCCGCCATTTCGAGCGGGATATGCAGTGTCAAAAAGGTGCGTCTGCGCAACGTCACCGCAGCGCGCATCTAATGACAACCCACTTCCCACCGAAGGAGTTGAATATATTTTACCGATTTGGCTGGTCTTCTGGCTTAGCGTCATCCTCTCCCGCACCTTCCCAATCCGGTGGATCAGTGGTTTCAGCGGGTTCGTCGGCATCACAGCAGCGGGGGCTGCGGGGGATTGTCACCCCCTTCCCTGTCGTGTATTAAGTGCCAATGCGTACACGACATAACCATTTCAGTAACTTCCCCCTCGTATTGATAGCTACAGTGTTGTTAGCAATTCTCACGCACCTGCATCACTGACCTTAGTCAGCTCCACGGGTTTGTTCGTTTGCTACCTTGCTGCAACGCCAACTACGTTGGGGTATGTATTTATCTAATACAGTAGATTATTTTATTTCTATTTCGTTATAGAATTTATCTCTTTATTTACACAGTTGTAACGTCAACTGATTTATTAAATCCGGTTAACGTTAATATACTCTTTTCCACAAATAAAAAATGGTTAATTTCATTTTTTGGGGATTATTTTTTGGTGTCAACACAGCAAATAATTGCCACTGCATTATTAAAAATAATTTAAAAACAATCAGTTAGAAAGATAACGGCATTTAAGAGCATAACAAAAAATTGTCATTATTTATTTAATATATTAATACCCATCACCGTTCTTAAATATATAAACGTGAGCATAGAGCATGACTAATTGTTATTAGATCAATAACTGTCATTCCATTTCACTGCGTTCAGAAGAAAGTGAACGAAATACCTGCGGTGTCACATTATAGGTCTGGCGGAACACCTTGCAAAAATAGCTGGTTTGGGAAAATCCAAGATTTTTGGCAATACTGGCAATGCTCCAATCACTGTGCTGCAACATCTCTCTGGCATTGGCCATGCGTTGTTGGTTGACCCAGGCATTGAAGCCGATCCCCTGATATTTTTTAAATAATTTACTGAAATAGTAAGGGCTGAGATACACCTTGCCAGCCACTTCTTCCAACCGGAGCTCTTCTGACAAATGCGTGTCTATATAGCGTAGTGCTTTCTTCATTTTGCTGTCATGCGGGTGGACCGGCCGTATTCTGCCCGGCTCTTTACTCCCCATATTGTCATTGATTACAACAAAATTGAGGTGTTTTTTCAGGCAGTTCTCAACAATCAGCTTCAGCAAATCAGCCGAGGCTATTACTCGAGAAAAATCCATTATCGGTACATTATGGAACTCATCCATTAGCGCCGGATTCTGCTGCCAGTTATTATCGACATTCAGAATATCAATAAGGTAAACATCTGCATGCAGCCGGACCTGACCACATAACACAAAGCCCACCAGATGGCCGGCAATCACCAAAGGAATAGAAAAATCAGTTAATCCGGCATGGCAGCGGTAGATGCAGGGCTCATTGGATTTGGACGCTTCAAGGCCACCACAACGATCACTCATCCGACAGCGCAGATGGTTAACCGGATCTTGACGCATTAATTGACAAAATGGGGTGAAATTAAACAGGTCAGAGATTTCCTCACCGTGAATATTCACCACCACCACCGCCAATCCGGTGGCTTGGGCAAAATCCTGGGCGATTTTATTTATGAGCTCTGAGTTAAGAGAACTGGCAGAAATCATGATAAAACCTCTCAGTTAATTTATTGTTATTAAATTTTATTTTATTGTTATAAAGCATCCCTGTAATAAGTAATATGTTAGAACATTGTTATTTAGTCATTCCTATTCACCAGGTTAAAATCTATTTCCCTGAAAAGGTAAAGTAACAATTTACTCTACCAGAGTCATAAACGTCAGGGGACCATTAATGAGCCATTAACCAGAATGGATCACGAAATTTCCTCACCCAGTGTCAGATGAGGAAATCCACGTTGCTTTATAAATTAACTTTCTCATCCTCTAACTTACAGGTATTACAAGGTAGATTTTTGCCAATGAGGAAGCGATAAACTGCGGCCCCGAGGCAAGCACCAATAATCGGCGCCACAATCGGAATAATGAAATAAGGGATATCACGGCCGCCGGTCATTGAGATTTTTCCCCAACCAGCAAAGAAGGTAAATAATTTAGGACCAAAATCACGTGCTGGATTCATGGCAAAACCAGTTAATGGAGCGGTAGAAGCACCAATAACCGCCACCAGAATACCGATCAATAGTGGACCTAATGCACCACGTGGCACACCGTTACCATCATCAGTTAGTGCCATAATCAGCCCCATAAGAATCGAGGTGATAATAATTTCAACAAATGCAGCCTGCCATACGCTGATTGCCGGTGATGGGAAGGTGCTGAAGATACTGGCTAATTGCAGACTTTCCATGCTGCCACGCACCATCTGGTGTGCGGCTTCAAAATCAGTAAATAAATTATGATAGAGCATATAGGCCAGTGCCGCGCCACCAAAAGCACCGGCAACTTGAGCAATGCTGTACGGGATGACTTTCCGTGCAGGGAAACAGGCAAATAGCCATAACGCGATAGTAATGGCCGGGTTGAGGTGAGCACCGGAAATTCCTGCCGTCAGGTAGACCGCCAGTGAAATACCCAGCCCCCACACGATACAGATTTCCCACAAACCAAAACTGGCACCTGCTACTTTCAATGCAGCTAAACAACTAATACCAAAAAACAAAAACAGCCCGGTACCGAGGAATTCCGCAATACACTGCGCTTTTAGTGAGTCGTTCATAGATTTACCCTGCTTGTGATTATTATGATCAATCTATCCAAAATAGATGAAGTAATGCACGGCCCATGACCCAGCCACTATAAAGAGAGCAAAAATGAAAGTGTTGTCGTGATGTGCCATTAATTAAACAAAAAGTAGACCTGCAATAACAAATTATTGTCATTTGCGCAGAAAAGTTAGCGCCAACACCGTGTTAACAGGCACTTTTATGCTTTATTCAGCTATATGACTTTCTTGCCATTTATTCTTTCCGTTATTGTTATCAAGCTCGCACTTTTGTGGCTACTCCCCCCTCAGGTGTATCATTATATTTATGCGTGCGATCACGCGAACTATTAATCGGGCGGGTGCGCAATTAGCAGATTTAATACCTACTGTCACCTAATAAATTGTAATTCTGAATATGCAATAGCCAGTTATTACCACCCAATATCAACGAAATAACGTTTTAAAACATAATATTAAGTTATAGCCATGACAATAATTTGTTATTTCCTCACTAACCATTCCCGTCAGTAAATTCAATACAGCCATTCTTTTTCATTGCTTGTTTGTATATTCGTTCTCAGCACGAACCTGACAACTTTATTTTTAAACTTACCGAATTTATTTTTTTAAATTTACTGAATGGCACCAACACGACAGTTTTTATTTTAGAACCTGAAGCGCGTTTGAAACCGTAATAGCTGCATTTCCAACGCACAAACATCAGGTTCCTGACATCCCCGTCGAGGTATTTATGCAACAAGAAGCACTAGGAATGGTGGAAACCAAAGGGTTGACTGCAGCCATTGAGGCTGCGGACACCATGGTGAAATCGGCCAATGTGACATTAGTCGGCTATGAAAAAATTGGCTCTGGTCTGGTCACCGTCATCGTACGTGGTGATGTGGGCGCAGTTAAAGCAGCCACTGATGCCGGTGCAAGTGCGGCTGCGAAAGTGGGTGAAGTGAAATCGACCCATGTCATCCCACGTCCACACACCGATGTCGAGAAGTTCTTGCCAAAGGGAAATAGCTAATGAAAAGCAATGACCTGGTCGACCAAATCATGGCGCAGGTGATAGCAAAAGTCAGCGAACACGCTCCGGCGTCTTCTAAACAACCCTCCTATAAACAACGAGATACGGCTATGGCTGAGAAGACTTGCAGTTTAACGGAATTTGTTGGTACCGCGATTGGTGACACGGTCGGACTAGTGATCGCCAACGTCGACAGCGCCCTACTGGACGCAATGAAGCTGGAAAAACGCTATCGCTCCATCGGTATTTTGGGCGCACGTACCGGCGCTGGCCCGCACATCATGGCGGCCGATGAAGCTGTCAAAGCCACTAATACTGAAGTGGTCAGTATTGAGTTACCCCGCGATACCAAGGGCGGTGCCGGTCATGGCTCGCTGATCATCTTCGGTGGTGATGATGTTTCTGATGTGAAACGTGCCGTCGAAGTGGCGCTGAAAGAGCTGGATCGGACCTTCGGCGATGTTTACGCCAATGAAGCCGGTCACATTGAATTGCAGTACAGCGCACGTGCCAGCCACGCATTGGAAAAAGCATTTGGCGCGCCATTGGGCCGTTCTTGCGGAGTGATAGTCGGTGCACCGGCGTCGATTGGTGTTTTGATGGCGGATACCGCCGTGAAATCTGCCAACGTTGACGTGGTGGCTTACAGCTCCCCTGCACATGGCACCAGCTTCAGTAACGAAGTGATTCTGGTTATCTCCGGTGATTCTGGCGCAGTTCGTCAGGCAGTGATTTCTGCCCGTGAGATTGGCAAAACGGTATTAGCGACCTTGGGTTCTGAACCGAAAAACGACCGCCCTTCTTATATCTGACGCCACAGTGAGGCTGTTTCATGAAATCGAAAAGATTTGAAGCATTGGCGAAACGCCCGGTTAATCAGGACGGCTTTGTCAAAGAGTGGATCGAGGAAGGCTTTATTGCCATGGAAAGCCCGAATGATCCAAAACCTTCCATCAAGATTGTTAACGGTGTGGTGACCGAATTAGACGGTAAGCCACAAAGCAGTTTCGACCTGATAGACCACTTTATCGCCCGCTACGGTATCAATCTGGCGCATGCGGAAGAAGTGATGAAGATGGACTCCATCAAGTTGGCCAATATGCTGTGTGATCCTAACGTATCGCGCCGCACCATTGTGCCACTCACTACAGCGATGACCCCGGCCAAAATTGTCGAGGTGGTTTCTCATATGAACGTGGTGGAAATGATGATGTCGATGCAGAAAATGCGCGCACGTCGTACCCCATCACAACAGGCTCACGTCACTAACGTTAAAGATAACCCAGTGCAGATTGCCGCCGATGCCGCCGAAGGCGCATACCGTGGCTTCGATGAGCAGGAAACTACTGTGGCCGTGGCCCGTTATGCGCCATTCAATGCCATCGCGCTGTTAGTCGGTTCGCAAGTGGGTCGCCCTGGTGTGCTGACGCAATGTTCGCTGGAAGAAGCCACCGAGTTGAAGCTGGGGATGCTGGGCCATACCTGTTATGCCGAAACCATTTCGGTTTACGGTACTGAGCCGGTATTTACCGACGGTGATGACACGCCGTGGTCCAAAGGCTTCCTCGCCTCGTCCTATGCATCACGCGGTTTGAAAATGCGTTTTACCTCTGGTTCAGGCTCCGAGGTGCAAATGGGTTATGCCGAAGGCAAATCCATGCTGTATCTGGAAGCTCGCTGTATCTATATCACCAAAGCTGCCGGGGTTCAGGGGCTGCAAAATGGTTCAGTCAGTTGTGTCGGTGTGCCATCCGCTGTGCCATCGGGCATCCGGGCCATCCTGGCAGAAAACCTGATTTGCTCTGCACTGGATTTGGAATGCGCCTCCAGTAACGACCAGACCTTTACCCACTCCGATATGCGCCGTACCGCCCGTCTGCTGATGCAGTTCCTGCCGGGTACTGACTTTATCTCCTCTGGTTTTTCTGCGGTACCTAACTACGACAACATGTTCGCCGGTTCCAACGAAGATGCCGAAGACTTTGACGATTACAACGTATTGCAGCGCGACTTGAAAGTTGATGGTGGCTTGCGTCCGGTGCTGGAAGCTGACGTGGTGGCGATTCGTAATAAAGCTGCCCGTGCGCTGCAAGCAGTATTTGCCGGTATGGGCCTGCCACCCATTACTGACGAAGAAGTGATTGCGGCGACATATGCACACGGCTCGAAAGATATGCCGGAACGTAACATCGTTGAAGACATCAAGTTCGCTCAGGAAATCATCAGCAAAAACCGCACCGGTTTGGAAGTGGTAAAAGCATTGGCACAAGGTGGTTTCGAAGATGTAGCGCAAGACATGCTCAACATCCAGAAAGCCAAAATTGCCGGTGACTACCTGCATACCTCGGCGATCATTAAAGGTGACAACCAAGTGCTGTCAGCGGTGAATGACGTCAATGACTACGCGGGTCCAGCTACCGGTTACCGGCTGGAAGGTGCACGTTGGGAAGAGATCAAAAACATTCCAAACGCGCTTGATCCGAATGAGCTTGGTTAAGGGGTTCACGAGATGGTGGATATTAACGAAAAACTGTTACGTCAAATTATCGAAGGCGTATTGCAGGAAATGCAGGGAGACAAAAATACCGTCTCCTTTAAGCAGGATTCCCAACCCGCAGCGGCTACGGCTACTGTTGCTGAAGGAAATTTCCTGACCGAAGTGGGTGAAGCCCGCCCTGGCAGCAATCAGGATGAAGTGATCATTGCCGTCGGCCCGGCATTTGGCCTATCGCAAACGGCTAACATCGTCGGTATCCCGCACAAAAATATTCTGCGCGAACTGATCGCCGGTATTGAAGAAGAAGGCATTAAAGCACGGGTTATCCGCTGCTTTAAATCCTCCGACGTGGCGTTTGTTGCCGTCGAGGGTAACCGCCTGAGTGGTTCCGGTATCTCCATCGGCATTCAATCCAAAGGCACTACGGTGATTCATCAGCAAGGCTTACCGCCGCTCTCCAATCTGGAGTTGTTCCCGCAGGCCCCGCTGTTGACGCTGGAAACTTATCGCCAAATTGGTAAAAACGCCGCGCGTTATGCCAAACGGGAATCACCACAACCGGTTCCTACCCTGAACGACCAAATGGCACGGCCAAAATATCAGGCCAAATCAGCGATTCTGCATATTAAAGAAACCAAATATGTGGTGACCGGCAAGAATCCTCAGGAACTCCGGGTGGCGCTTTAACAAAGGAAAACACAATGAATTCCGAAGCTATTGAATCCATGGTTCGCGATGTGCTGAGCAAGATGAACAGCTTGCAAGGCCAGACACCTGCGGCTGCTTGTGCGGCACCAGCAGCCAGTTCGCGCAATGATGCCAAAGTCTCTGATTATCCGCTGGCAAATAAACACCCTGATTGGGTCAAAACGGCCACTAACAAAACGCTGGATGACCTCACGCTGGCTAACGTTTTGAACGGCAGTGTCACTTCGCAAGATTTGCGGATTACACCGGAAATCCTGCGTATTCAGGCATCTATTGCCCGTGATGCAGGTCGTCCACTGTTGGCAATTAACTTCGAGCGTGCAGCCGAGCTGACGGCAGTACCGGATGACAAGGTGTTGGATATCTATAACGCCCTACGTCCATTCCGCTCCAGCAAAGAGGAGCTGAACGCTATCGCCGACGACCTGGAACAGACCTACAAAGCGACCATCTGTGCGGCATTCGTCCGTGAAGCTGCCGTTTTGTATGTCCAGCGTAAGAAGCTAAAAGGCGACGATTAACGCAGTGATATCAATCAAGGGGAAGCGTGCCGTGGGGGTCGTAGCGGCGTAAGCCGCCGGAGCGCCCCTAGGTACGATAGCCCCGTTGATCACGACATCCAGTTATTAGTCATTTAAGGATCGGATATGGATTACATCGTCGGTGTGGATATTGGTAACTCGTCAACAGAAGTGGCATTAGCACAATGCACAGCTGGTGGTCAGTTGCACTTTATTACCAGTACCCTGACCGAGACGACGGGTATCAAAGGGACTCAACGCAATATTTTCGGCATCAACAAGGCGCTGAATATGTTGGTGGAAAAGGCCGGTATTGCGCTAAGCGATATCAGCCTGATCCGCATTAACGAGGCCACACCGGTGATCGGTGATGTGGCGATGGAGACAATTACCGAAACCATCATCACCGAATCCACCATGATCGGTCATAACCCGAAAACCCCAGGGGGACTGGGATTGGGGGTGGGGCTGACCATTACTATTGACGAGTTGGTTACCCGTGACCCTGCCCAACCTTACATTCTGGTGGTGCCATCAGCGGTGGATTTCGCCGATGTCGCGGCGGTGGTAAATGCCGCCAACGGCGCTGGCTACCGCATCACTGCGGTTATCTTGCAACGGGACGATGGCGTGCTGGTCAGTAATCGGCTGGCGCACCCGCTACCGATCGTTGATGAGGTGCTACATATCGACCGCATCCCGATGGGCATGCTGGCGGCGGTAGAAGTTGCGATGCCGGGTCAGGTGATTGAAACCCTCTCTAACCCCTATGGCATTGCCACCGTATTTGAACTGAGTGCCGAAGAAACCAAAAACATTGTGCCGGTGGCACGAGCGTTGATTGGTACCCGCTCGGCGGTGGTAGTGAAAACTCCTGAAGGGGATGTTAAAGCTCGCTCGATACCGGCCGGTCATCTGGAGTTATTTGCCGACGGCCGCACGGTACGGGTGGATGTGGCGACCGGAAGTGAAGCCATTATGACGGCGGTCAACAGCTTCCGTCATTTGGACAATGTCAGTGGTGAAGCAGGAACCAATATCGGCGGCATGCTCGAACACGTTCGCCAAACCATGGCAGAACTGACCAATAAACCAACCAATGAGATCTTCATTCAAGACTTGCTGGCAGTAGACACTGCCGTGCCGGTCAATGTCACCGGCGGTCTGGCGGGCGAATTCTCGCTTGAACAAGCGGTAGGCATCGCCTCCATGGTGAAGTCTGATCGCCTGCAAATGGCGCATATCGCCAGAGAAATCGAAAAGACACTGAATATTGATGTTCAGGTTGGGGGGGCGGAAGCCGAAGCGGCGATACTCGGCGCGCTGACCACACCAGGGACGCAACGGCCACTCGCCATCCTCGATTTGGGGGCGGGATCTACCGACGCCTCCATCATCAATGCTCAGGGCCAAATCGTCGCCACCCATCTGGCGGGAGCCGGCGATATGGTCACGATGATCATCGCCTCTGAATTAGATTTACAAGACCGCTATCTGGCAGAGGACATCAAAAAGTATCCGTTGGCAAAAGTGGAAAGCTTGTTCCACCTGCGCCATGAAGATGGCAGCGTTCAGTTCTTCCCACAACCGCTGCCACCAGAGGTTTTTGCCCGACTGGTGGTAGTCAAGCCGGAAGGTTTAGTGCCACTG
This sequence comes from Yersinia sp. 2541 StPb PI, assembly GCF_052217145.1. Taxonomy (NCBI): domain Bacteria; kingdom Pseudomonadati; phylum Pseudomonadota; class Gammaproteobacteria; order Enterobacterales; family Yersiniaceae; genus Yersinia; species Yersinia sp. 2541 StPb PI. Next base: position 3,018,705 of record NZ_JAZGQB010000001.1, read on the forward strand.
CCGGGGGATTACGCGCTGGAAAAAGTGCGCAATATCCGCCGCTCAGCCAAAGAGCGGGTGTTTGTTACCAATGCGCTTCGCGCCCTGCGTCAAGTCAGCCCGACCGGCAATATCCGCGATATCCCCTTCGTGGTGTTAGTTGGCGGCTCGTCGCTGGACTTTGAAATCCCGCAATTGGTCACCGATGCGCTCTCTCACTACAAATTGGTGGCGGGGCGCGGCAACATTCGCGCCAGCGAGGGGCCGCGTAATGCGGTAGCCACCGGGCTGATTCTGGCCTATCAACGGGAGAATCACGGATGAATTTCACCCATGACGCCCCCGCAATAGTAATCAGTCTGACGACACCGACACCCGAAGCCGTCTGGCATCAGGTGCTGCTGGGTATCGAGGAGGAAGGTATTCCCTGGCGCTGGCAACAAGACGACGACGGCGATGTAGCACAACGCGCCTGGCAGGCCGCCACCCGCTCCCCGTTATTGGTCGGGCTGGCCTGTTCCGGCGACGAAGTGGTCGTGCATTTTCGTAATTTACCGCCCGCCAACCCGCTATTTCGGCAGCGGCGCGGGCAGAACGAGGACCAACTACGGCAGCTTGGCAATAACGCGGCCCGGTTAGTCAAAGGCTTACCATTTAAGTAACCCCATACAAATCTCAGGGCGTTGTCGGTGCAGGCAGTTTGGACTTGGCCAGCGCACAGCCACCGGAGCGTACACCTGGTGTTGTAAAAGCCAAGGTTTGTGAGGATGGCGAGCACTGCCCTGGTTCAAAATGGCAAACAAGATAGCCCTTACTTGATAACAAGGATAAATGAAACATGAATAACGCATTAGGTTTAGTCGAAACCAAAGGTCTGGTCGCTGCTATCGAAGCGGCTGATGCCATGGTCAAATCCGCCAACGTACAACTGGTGGGCTACGAAAAAATCGGCTCCGGTCTGGTCACCGTGATGGTACGTGGCGATGTCGGCGCAGTAAAAGCCGCTGTTGATGCCGGTTCTGCGGCTGCCAGCGCGGTGGGTGAAGTGAAATCCTGCCATGTGATCCCACGCCCACACAGCGATGTAGAAGCCATTTTACCGACCTCTGCCTAAGGGTAAGAAGAGGAGCACAGCGTGAAAACGTCACTGGGTTTACTTGAAGTTAGCGGTCTAGCGCTGGCGATCAGTGCGGCGGATGCGATGGCAAAATCAGCATCTATCAACCTGATAGGTATAGAAAAAACCAATGGTTCTGGCTGGATGTTAATTCGTCTGACCGGTGATGTGGCCTCGGTGCAGGCGGCAATCAGTACTGGTGCCGCCTTTGCCGAACTGCATCACGGATTGGTGTCGCGCGCGGTACTGGCTCGCCCAACAAAAGCTCTGTTGGCCTATTGGCTGACAGAGACTGTCGAGGTCGCGGCCCCCGAAATCGCCGTGGCGATAGAGCCAGTTGTCGCTACAGCCCCCATTAACGAGGAGACGGAAGCCGCAGAGCCTCAGCCCGCTGCGGCGACCGCCACAGATGATGTACCTGAACCTGTCTTTAGTGCTGAAAAAATCAGCACCGAAGAAAGTAGTGTGGAAAGTGAGGCTCTAATCGCTCCCCGGGTGAGCTGTAATCTCTGCCTCGATCCGGCTTGCCGACGCCATAAAGGCGAGCCTCGCTTTCGCTGTATCCACTTGGGTAAACGAGGAAAAGTCTGATGGAAAAAGCGTTACTGGAACCCGTTGTCAATAAGATCCTCGACGAAATGCGTCTTCGTCCGATCCCACTTGGGGTTTCTAACCGACACCTGCATCTTTCGGTGCAGGACTACCAACGGCTGTTCCCGCAGCAGCCGATTACTGAAAAGAAAGCGCTGCTCCAGCCCGGCCAGTACGCCGCCGAACAGACGGTAACGCTGGTCGGGCCGAAAGGCAGCCTGAAAAATGTGCGTATTCTTGGCCCGTTGCGTAGCCACAGCCAGGTGGAGATCTCCCGTACCGATGCACGCACGCTGGGTATCAATGCTCCCCTGCGGATGTCTGGCAATCTGGACGATACCCCAGCCATCACGTTAGTCAGCCCGTTCGCTGAGCTGACGTTACCCCGCGGGGTGATTGTGGCACTGCGCCATATTCATATGTCGCCGCTGGATGCCCTTATCTATCGGGTAAAACACGGTGACCGGGTACAAGTTGCCATTCAGGGCAGTGGCCGTCGCCTGATACTGGATGATGTGGCGATCCGCGTTTCACCCCAAATGAAACTGGAAATGCATATCGATACCGACGAGGCCAATGCGGCGGGTGCCGACGACCCTGCGGCGTTTGCCACGATATTAACGTCATCAGGGACAACGCGGCCATGAATCTGACTCAGGCGCAAACCGAACAACTGGTCAGCCAGATTGTCACGCGGTTAGTTGAGCGCGAACGCCGGGTTCACGCCCTGCTACTGCCTCAATTGCGCGCCGGGCTTGATCCATCGGTATTCGTGCACCATGCCACGCTGCATCTGATGTTGCCAGACCTGGCATTTATCCACCGGCTGGCGCAGTTCGATACCACCTGCCCTGCGGTGGCGGCGCTAAACGAGGCATGGTCATGGGGCATGAAAGTGCATATCAGCTTACATCGCCAACTGCTGGCTGCTCTGCCCTGTGCCGCGCTGCACTCATTGCCGCTCAGTTTCAGCGACAGTCAGGGCGTTGCTATACGGTTACACGTGGGCAAGGTTCTAAGTTATCGCGATATCGCTACTCTCGACTCCGGCTGGCTACTCATTGCAAGCCACACGCTAGTTACACCGCTGGCGCAGGACACCGTGTCAGCCCGTCACATTCAACTGTTAAGGCAGGAGTAAATCATGCAACTGGCCAGAGTGGTAGGTTCCGTAGTCTCAACGCAAAAATCACCCACGTTGATCGGTAGGAAGCTGCTGCTGGTGCGCCGTGTTGCCGGTGATGGCTCACTGCCACCCGACAGCAAAACGCCGGACGAAGTGGCCGTCGATTCCGTCGGTGCCGGTCAGGGCGATTTGGTCTTGCTGTCAGGTGGTTCCAGTGCCAGACGGGTATTTTCCGAGCCGAATGATGCCATCGATTTGGCGATTGTCGCCATCGTCGATGAATGTTCTTACTGATGATTAATGTTCTTACTGATTGAGCGGGGACCTTATGAGCATTTATACCAAAACCGGCGATGCGGGCACCACCGCCCTGTTCACCGGACAACGTGTGAAAAAGAGCCATCCCCGGGTGGAAACTTACGGCACGCTGGATGAACTCAATGCAGCACTGAGCTTGTGTGCCCGCGTGACGCAGGGCGAGGAAAACCGTCAATTACTCGATGCCATACAACATCAGTTGTTTTATTTCAGCGCTGAATTGGCAAGCGAAGGTATCGCCACACCGCCTGCCGGGCGCAAAAGTATTAATGAACCCGAGATCCAAGCGCTGGAGCAAGCCGTAGACCGCTGTATGGCGGGGCTGCCACCGGTACAGGGTTTTATTCTGCCGGGTAGCAGTGAAGCCGGTAGCCGATTGCATTTTGCCCGCACTCTGGCACGGCGCTGTGAACGGCGGCTGATTGAACTGGCTGAACAAGTCCCGGTACGCCCGGTGTTATTGCAATACCTAAACCGTTTATCGGATTGCCTGTATGCACTGGCTCGTGATGAAGACCAGCGCCAACAGTTACAACACACCACGCAAACCGTGGTGGCCCGTTATCTGGCGGCAACAGCACTCCCCCCAGCCACAAGTCAGCCACAAACAGCGGCTTCTCTGGGATTTTCTGATGTTCATCAGTTAGTTAAATTGGCGGTCGATGCCGCTATGAAATTACAAATTGCCGTGGTCATAGCACTGGCTGACCGCCACGGCAACATGATTATGACCTACCGCATGCCCGACACCTTGCTGGTCAGCAGCGAACTGGCACCGAAAAAAGCCTGGACCGCGGTGGCGATGAAAACGGCAACTCACCAACTTAGCGATGCCGTACAACCGGGGGCCGACCTGTTCCAGCTTGAGGCCAGTACCGGTGGCAAAGTAGTGAGCTTTGGTGGTGGCTACCCGCTATGGCGTAACGGCCAATTGGTGGGGGGGTTAGGCATCAGCGGCGGTAGCGTCGAACAAGATATGCACATAGCAGAAGCGGCCATATCGGCTTTACATCTGAGGAATGAATAATGAATACCAATGACCTTGAATCTCTCATTCGCACTATCCTCATTGAGCAACTGACGCCCACACCCGCGTCTGCCTCCAGCGCCATTTTTGCCAGCGTGGATGAAGCTGTCAATGCCGCTCATAACGCATTTTTGCGTTATCAACAAAGCCCGATGAAGACCCGCAGCGCGATTATCCGCGCCCTGCGTGAACAGCTAAAAGCACAGTTGCCTTCACTGTCAGAACGCGGTGCCAGTGAAACCGGCATGGGGAATAAAGAAGATAAGTTGCTGAAAAACAAAGCCGCGTTAGAAAACACCCCAGGTATTGAAGATTTGTCTACCACGGCGCTGACCGGCGATGGCGGCATGGTGTTATTCGAATACTCGCCTTTTGGCGTGATAGGTTCGGTTGCCCCTAGCACTAACCCAACCGAAACCATTATTAATAACAGCATCAGTATGTTAGCTGCCGGTAATGCCATCTATTTTAGCCCACACCCAGGCGCTAAATCGGTATCACTGGATTTAATCGCCCAAATTGAAGAAATCATCTTCAACAGTTGCGGCATTCGCAATCTGGTGGTGACCGTGAAAGAGCCAAGCTTTGAAGCCACTCAGCAGATGATGGCGCACGACAAAATCGCCTTGCTGGCTATCACTGGCGGGCCTGCCATTGTGGCAATGGGCATGAAGAGCGGCAAAAAAGTGATTGGGGCGGGGGCCGGTAACCCACCTTGTCTGGTGGATGAAACGGCTGAATTGGTAAAAGCGGCGCAGGATATCGTGGCAGGAGCCTCATTCGATAATAACCTGCCCTGTATCGCTGAAAAGAGCCTGATCGTGGTGGAAAGTGTTGCCGATCGGTTGTTGCAACAGATGCAAGCCTTCGATGCGTTACTTATCAGTAATCCGCAAGAGGTCGACAGCCTGCGCAAAGCCTGCCTGACCCCTCAAGGCCACGCCAATAAGAATCTGGTGGGTAAAAGCCCGCTTGAACTGCTGAAAGCGGCGGGCATCGCTTGTCCGGCCAAAGCACCGCGCTTGCTGCTGGTTGAAGTGGCTGGTGACGATCCGCTGGTCACTACCGAACAACTGATGCCGCTGTTACCGGTGGTCCGGGTAAAGGATTTTGATGCCGGCCTGACGCTGGCACTGCAAGTGGAAGGTGGCCTGCACCATACCGCCACCATGCACTCACAAAATGTCTCACGCCTGAATCTGGCCGCCCGACTGTTACAAACCTCTATTTTTGTTAAAAACGGCCCGTCCTATGCTGGGATAGGCGTCGGCGGTGAAGGCTTTACCACCTTTACCATCGCCACCCCGACCGGCGAAGGCACCACCTCGGCTCGCACCTTTGCGCGCCAGCGTCGCTGTGTGCTGACTAACGGTTTTTCCATTCGCTGAGCGAGGACGTATGAAGACTTTTTTCCTGCAAACACGTATCTACAGCGGGGAAGGCAGCCTTAAAGTGCTGCAACGCTTCCATCAGCGCAAAATCTGGATTGTCTGCGATGGTTTTCTGGCCACCTCGCCGTTGCTGGATCGCTTGAAACAAGTGCTGGCAGAGGATAACCAAATCAGTCTGTTCAGCGACATTACGCCAGACCCGAACATTAACACCGTGGTTAAGGGCATTGAGCAGATGCATGCCTTGCGCCCCGATGTGGTGATTGGTTTTGGTGGTGGCTCCGCGCTAGATGCGGCGAAAGCCATTGTCTGGTTTAGTCGTAAACAGGGGATAGAGATCGAGACCTGTATTGCTATCCCAACCACCAGCGGCACGGGTTCAGAAGTGACCAGTGCCTGTGTAATCAGCGACCCGGAAAAGAGTATTAAATACCCCCTGTTTGACGATGAGATTTACCCGGACATCGCCATTCTGGACCCAGCTCTGGTGGTTACCGTACCGCCAGTTATCACCGCCAATACCGGGTTGGATGTGTTGACTCACGCGTTGGAAGCCTATGTTTCACCACGTGCCAGTGACTTTACTGATGCGCTGGCAGAAAAAGCGGTGCAGTTGGTGTTCCGCCATCTGCCCACCGCTTGCCGCAAAGGCGATTGCCTAATTACCCGAGGCAAGATGCACAATGCTTCCACGCTGGCTGGCATGGCATTCAGCCAGGCTGGTCTGGGCATCAATCATGCTATCGCACACCAGTTGGGGGGGCAATTTCATATCGCGCACGGTTTGGCGAATGCCTTGCTATTGGTGCCGGTGATTCGCTTTAACGCGCTTGATGCGCGGGCATGTAAACGCTATGCGCGATTGGCAAAACTGTGCCATTTCAGTGCAGAAAATAGCGATGAGCGCAGTGCAGTTAACCAATTGGTCCATCAGATTGAACAACTCAAACGCCAATGCGGATTACCTCAGCCGCTGGCCGCGATGAAAATCAATGAGGGCCAGTTAGAGCAACGTATTCCCGACATAATTACCGCCGCACTTGCCGATGTGACACTGCGCACTAACCCGCGTGCGGCTGACGGCAATGATATCCGTGGGATTATCGAGGCGCTTTATGAGTGACCTACACAGTGCGGATACCTGCTTGCTACCCGCCTACGGTGAACTGGCTGATTGTGATGCCGTGACTATTCAGCAACGGGTTCAGCACGCGGGTGTGGTCGGTGCCGGAGGTGCGGGTTTCCCAACGGCGGTGAAGCTACAAGCGCAGGCCGAGATTTTTCTGGTCAATGCGGCTGAGTGCGAGCCAATGCTGAAAGTGGATCAGCAGTTGATGCCGCGCCAGGCAGCCCGACTGGTGCGCGGTGTGCTGTATGGCATGAAAGCCACCGGCGCACGCGAAGGCATCATCGCCTTGAAAGCCAAATATAGTGAGGCGATTGCCGCACTAACCCCCTTGCTACCATCACAAATCCGGCTGCACATTCTGCCCGATGTCTATCCCGCCGGTGATGAGGTTATCACTATCTGGCTGGCAACCGGTCGCCGGGTGCCACCTGCCGCGCTGCCGGTCAGCATCGGTGTGGTGGTGAACAACGTGCAAACGCTACTCAATGTGGCGCGGGCGGTGGAACAGCAATGGCCGGTGACTCGCCGCACCCTGACCGTAAATGGTGCGGTGGCGAAACCCTTAACCCTGACGGTACCGCTGGGTACCCCGCTGCGCGAGGTTCTGGCGCTGGCAGGAGGGGCTACCATCAACAATCCGGCCTATATCAATGGCGGGCCGATGATGGGCCATGCCCTGCATGACCTTGACCAACCGGTAACCAAAACTACCGGCGGCCTGTTGGTACTGCCCGCGGATCACTTACTGATTACCCGCCGCGCCCGCAGCGACCAGGATGTGTTAGCCATTGCTCGTGCCGTATGTGAGCAGTGCCGCATGTGTACCGAGTTATGCCCGCGTCACTTGATTGGCCATGAGCTACCCCCGCATCTGCTGGTGCGCGCGATAACCTATCAACAAGTTGCCACACCAGACATTTTACTCAGCGCTCTGACCTGCTCGGAATGCGGGCTGTGTGAAAGCTACGCCTGCCCGGTAGATATCTCACCGATGCGCATAAACCGCCTGCTGAAAACGCAGTTGCGGGCGCAAGGTGCCCGCTATCAAGGGGCGCTACGTGAGGCCGATCCGATGGCTAATTACCGTATGGTACCGATATCACGGCTGATTGCCCGTCTGGATCTCACCGACTGGTATCAGGCCGCGCCATTCAGCGAACAAGGCTACCGACCACAACAGGTGGTATTGCCATTGCGCCAGCATATCGGGGCTGCCGCCGAACCCGTGGTCACGGTCGGCGAACGGGTCGATCACGGTCAACTTATTGGCCAAATTCCGAATAACGCGTTAGGCGCACCGGTGCATGCCAGTATCAGCGGCACGGTCACGGCCATCAGCGCAAATGCCATCACCATTAAACGGGCTGATGTTTATTAAAAGGAAGGGCTATGTCACAAGCCATTGGAATTGTTGAATTAAGCAGTATCGCCAAGGGCATGGAGGTCTGCGACTTGATGCTGAAAAGCGCTAACGTCAGCCTATTGGTGAGCAAAACTCTGTGCCCCGGTAAATATCTGTTGATGGTCGGTGGCGATATCGGTGCCGTCACCCAGTCGGTACAAAACGGAGAGCGGCACAGCGGGCATCTGCTGGTCGATAGCATCGTCCTGCCCAACCTTCATCCATCCGTATTGCCGGCGATCAGCGGCCTGAATACGGTGGAAAATCGTCAAGCGGCGGGTGTGGTGGAAACCTGGAGTGTGGCGGCCTGTATTACTGCCGCCGACCGTGCGGTTAAAGCGGCCAATGTCACGCTGGTGCGCATCCATATGGCGTTTGGCATCGGCGGCAAATGTTATCAAGTGCTCAGCGGCGATATTGCTGATGTACAAACTGCCGTGGACGTTGCCAGCCAGTGTGCCGGTGAGAAGGGATTATTGGTTTACAGCTCAGTGATCCCACGGCCCCATGAGGCGCTATGGCGTCAGTTAGTTCAGGAGGCATGATGGAAAAGAGCAGCACCCCCGAGCGCGTAATTCAGGAATATGTTCCCGGTAAACAGATAACCCTGGCACATCTGATAGCCAATCCTAATAAGGCACTTTACAAAAAACTGGGGCTGAATGATGTCAGTAGCGCCATTGGCATCCTGACCATTACCCCTAGCGAAGCCTCGATTATTGCCAGTGATATCGCCACCAAATCCGGTGCGGTTGAGATTGGTTTTATCGACCGTTTCACCGGTGCGGTGGTGTTTACCGGTGATGTGTCAGCGGTAGAATATGCGCTGAAACAGGTGATCCACACCCTCGGCGACATGATGAAATTTACCGCCTGCCCGATGACCCGGACCTGATGCCATGCAACGCATCATGTTGATTGGCCCTAGCCAGTGCGGCAAAACCTCGCTTATCCAGCGTTTGCAGGGTGAGGCGCTTAATTACCAGAAAACCCAAGCCATTATCTGGCAGGACAATGCCATTGATACTCCCGGTGAATACCTGGAAAACCGCTGTTTATACAGTGCGTTACTGGCAAGCGCCTGTGAAGCGGATGTGGTGGGGCTGGTACAAAATGCGGATGCGACCCAAAGCTGGTTTGCCCCGATGTTGGCGCAGGTTTTCAACCAGCCGGTAATTGGCATTATCAGTAAAGCCGACACCGTTAACCAGCCAGACCAATTGCGTTGGGCTGCTGACAGCCTCACGCAGGCGGGGGCGCAACACCTATTTGTGACCTCAGCGCTGAGCGGTGAGGGATTAACCGACCTTATTACTTATTTGAATCATTCTGGAGAGTCGCATGCCCGGTAAGATTATGGCGATTAACGCCGGCAGTTCTTCGTTGAAGTTTCAGTTGTTTTCTTTACCTGATGAAAAAGTGATCTGTCAGGGATTAATTGAACGTATCGGTATGGATGATGCGATATTTAACCTCCGCGCCACAGATGTGAAATGGCGCGAGATTCTGCCTATCGCCGATTGCCGCCAAGGTGCTGAACACCTACTTCACGCGCTGATTGAACACAATATTATTGATTCACTGGATGAAATTACCGGTGTCGGCCATCGTGTCGCGCACGGTGGTGAAGCATTCGCCGATTCGGTCGTGATAACCCCCGAGGTGCTGGATAAGATAGAACAGCTTGGCGCACTGGCCCCCCTGCATAATCCGGTTAATGCGCTCGGTATCCGGGTGTTCCAACATGCCCTACCCCATGCCAGCGCGGTGGCGGTATTTGATACTGCATTCCACCAAACACTGAGCCAGACGGCCTATTTGTATCCATTACCGTGGCGCTACTATGAGGAGCTGGGTATTCGCCGTTATGGTTTCCATGGCACCAGTCATAAATATGTCAGTGCCGTTTGCGCCGAACGAATGGGGCGCCCCTTGGAAGAACTGCGCATTGTCTCCTGCCATCTTGGCAACGGCTCCAGCATTTGTGCTATCGGCAACGGCCGGTCGGTGAATACCTCGATGGGCTTCACCCCACAGGCCGGTATCATGATGGGCACCCGGAGCGGTGATATTGACCCCTCCATCCTGCCATTTATTCAGCAAGTAGAAGGAAAAAATGCCAGTGAAATTAACCATTTAATTAACAACCAATCCGGTTTGCTGGGCGTATCCGGCATCTCACATGACTATCGCGATGTCGAACAAGCCGCCGCCAACGGCAACCCGCGCGCCAAAGTAGCGCTCGACCTCTTTGCCGAACGTATCCGCGCGGTGATTGGCAGCTATATCGTGCAACTGGGCGGAATTGATGCACTGATATTTACCGGCGGTATCGGTGAAAATGCCCGCACAGCCCGCCAGCAAATCTGCCGTGGTTTAGCCTTTCTCGGTATCGAGTTGGACGAAGAGAAAAATATCAACAATCAGCCGTTTATCCAACATGACTCTGCGCCGGTACAGATTGCTATCGTCAATACCAATGAAGAATTAATGATTGCCCGTGATGTCATTCGCGTGGCCCTGAATCTGCCGGTACAACCGGCCCTCGCCGCACAATAAGAGGCAATATGGAAAGTGGGAAAGTTTGGTTGGTAGGCGCTGGGCCAGGGGATGCCGCGCTGATTACGGTGAAGGGATTACATGTTATTCGTCGCGCTGACGCGTTGGTCTATGACCGTTTGGTGTGTGCTGAGTTACTGGCAGAAGCCCCTGATGGTTGTGAAATGATCAACGTGGGCAAAAACCCCAACCACCATTTGGTGCCACAAACAGAAATCAATCAAATTCTGGTTGATTGCGCCCAACGTGGGCTAAATGTGGTGCGACTCAAAGGTGGTGATCCTTATGTCTTTGGCCGTGGCGGTGAAGAGGCTGAAACACTGGCGTTGGCTGGTATTCCGTTTGAGGTAGTTCCAGGGATAAGCTCCGCCATTGGCGGGTTGGCTTATGCCGGTATTCCGGTAACACATCGTGATTATGCCTCAGGCTTTCATGTGATAACCGGCCATTTGCGCCAAGGCAATGAGCCACAGGACTGGGCAACATTAGCCAAGCTGGAAGGTACGCTGATTATCCTGATGGGAATGACACAACTGACGACCATTTGCCAGCAATTGGTCGCCGGGGGGAAAGCCCCCACCACCCCTGCCGCCGTGGTGATGTACGCCAGCCACCAGCAGCAGCAAGTTGCCAGCGGCACACTGCTTACATTAGCCGATCAGGTTGCCGCGCAGGGTTTATCGGCACCGGCGCTGATTGTTATTGGCGACGTGGTTCGCCTACGAGATGTGCTCGCCTTCACGCCGGAGCTATTGTCGCTAAACGCCATTCCCTCGCTGATATACCCAAAGTCATTGGCGTTGTAGGTAGGCAGCAAGTAAACGCATCCCGATGAGCTTATTCATATAGGGTCAACGACAAGTAAGTGATTCGGGTGCGTGAGTGTAGCGAACAACCCTACAGCATCAAGGACGAAGGGTATGGTACTCTAAACGCACAAGCTATATAGGGGAATAGAGTAGCAATGAGTGAGCATGGTGGGAATGTGCTGGAAATGGCACTGAAAATCGGCACAGATGCAGCCAATATCGTTGACTTCAGTGCCAATATTAATCCGCTGGGCATGCCGGAATCCTTGAAAACGGCGATTATCGAACAATTGGCCCGTGCCGAACACTATCCTGATGTTGAGTATCGCCAATTACATGCAGCGCTGGCCCGTGCTCACCACTGCCTGCCAGAGAATATTATGGCAGGCAATGGTGCCACTGAGCTGATTTACGCAGTGGTGCAGCATCTGCAACCCCGCACTGCGGTACTGTTGACTCCGGGCTTTGCTGAATACCGCCGCGCCCTGCAACGGGTCGGCTGCCAGATTCATGATTATCAGATGAGTGAGTCAGACGGCTATCAGCCCGATGAACGTCTACTGGCGCTATTAGCCCAACAGCGCCCAGACTGCCTATTTCTGGCGACACCCAATAACCCGACCGGCCTGATGCCTGATGCCAAATTGCTGCAAGCCATTGTGCAGTGTTGCCATCAGTACCATATTGCTTTAATTATCGATGAAGCTTTTATCGATTTCTTGCCAGATGCGCCGGGGCTTACCCCTCAATTAGCGGATTTCCCACACTTATACTTGTTACGCTCACTGACCAAGTTCTTTGCCATTCCAGGGTTGCGCCTCGGTTATCTGCTCAGTGGCGATCTGGCGGCGCTGGCGCAAATGAAACAGCAACGCGAGCCTTGGACTATCAATGCTTTTGCCGCACTGGCGGGTGAGATTATTCTCGATGACCAACCTTATATTCAAGCCACACATCAATGGCTGGCGCAGCAGCGACCTTGGTTATATCAGCATTTAGCCGCCCTGCCAGCGTTGCAGGTGTGGCAAGGGTGCGCCAATTACATTTTCCTGCGCTGCCTTAAACCTGAACTTAATCTGCAACACGCGCTATTAAAGCACCATATTCTGATCCGCCATTGTGCTAATTACCCCGGTCTAACCCGCGACCACTATCGTGTAGCCATTAAAAGCGCGGCAGATAACCAACGGCTGATCAGTGCCTTACAGCAGGTCTTTGGTCATGGCTGAAGCCCGTTGCCCGGCCTCTTGTGGTGAACTGATTCAGGGTTGGATACTGGGGGGGGAGAAGCTTATCTCCTGCCCGGTCAACTGGTTTAGTACGGTTTCGGTGACCGATGGCGTACCGGGCAAGAATGAACGCCCACGCATGCGCCAGATGTTGGCGGCGGTACTAGCCTATTTTGGCCAACCTGCACAGATGGCTAATGGCCTGCACATCAGTTTTGATTCCACCATTCCGGTAGCAAAAGGACTTGCCAGCAGTACCGCCGATATCGCCGCCACCGCACTGGCAACCGCCCGCCATCTCGGTGAAACACTCAATGAAGCCGCACTGGCAGCACTGTGCGTCAGGCTGGAACCCACTGACAGCACCCTATTTCAACAACTGACACTGTTTGACCACCAAACTGCCGCAACACAAATCTCTTATAACTGGCAGCCAGTGGTAGATATTTTGTTACTGGAAAGCCCACAGATTCTCAAAACCGAGGATTACCACCGCCGTGATCGTCAACCGGCGCTGTTAGCCAGTGCCACCTCACTGGAACGGGCATGGCAACTGTTTATCCAAGCCGCCGAGCGCCGCGATTGTTCACTGCTGGGTCAGGCCACCACATTGAGTGCGCAAGCCAGCCAGCGTTTACTGGTAAAACCTGACTTTAGCGCCCTGCTGAGGCTAGTGGAGGAGTTGGATTTATACGGGTTGAACGTAGCCCACAGTGGCAGTGTGGTTGGATTATTGCTTGACCGTCAACGGCATGACGTGGAGCAGGTGTTCTGGCAATTGCAGCAGCGCAATATCAATCGCCACTACCCCCGCCAACACCTGTTAACCATGGTGCCTGGGGGCGTGCGTTAGCCCGTCATTCAGCATCAGGCCATGATAGCGAAAAATTAAGAATCATCTGAACCAGAATATCCATGTAAACCTCACTGTTATTAACCTGCCGCTTACCATTTTTATGTAATTCTGTTTGTCTTGCCCCTCAAAATCATGACTTCAGTCACAAACAGGGAATGCAGCTATTTTGTCCATGTAAATAGCATTCATGTATATGGGGGAAACGGCTATCAAGGTATTAGATCCCACCAGCAGGAAATGTAGTGAAGATGTAAAATCTGTTTCCTGTTAAATCTTCATTTTTTTAAAAACATAAATAAAATTCATGTAATACAGCATGCTGATTATTGCACCAATACCTTAAATAACAATTACCTCAACCTACATGAGTTCCGGGAGCCTTAAATGAAAAAATTGAGTGTGAAAACCCTGTTGGCAGCCAGTCTGTTCAGCATGATGGTGTGCTCGGGCAGTGCACTGGCGCAGGAAGTCGAAGTGGTTAATATCTCAAAAATCGCCGGTATGCCGTGGTTTAACCGCATGGGCGAAGGTGTGGATCGCGCCGGTAAAGATCTGGCTATCAAAGCCTATCAAATCGGCCCTTCCAGTACCGATGCCCCGCAACAGGTTAAAATTATCGAAGACTTAATCGCGAAAAAAGTTAGTGCTATCAGTATTGTGCCCAACGATGCCGATGTACTGGAACCGGTATTCAAGAAAGCCCGTGAGGCCGGTATTGTGGTGTTAACCAACGAATCTCCAGGGCAACCCAGCGCCAACTGGGATATCGAAATCATCGATAACGCCAAATTTGCCGCAGATAACGTAGAAGAGATGGCAAAAGCCATGGGTGGTAAAGGTGGCTATGTGATTTATGTCGGCAGCCTGACGGTACCACAGCATAACCTGTGGGCCGATCTGTTTGTTAAATATCAGAAAGAGCACTACCCCGATATGTTTGAGGTGACCAGCCGCATGCCTGTTGCCGAGAGTATTGATGATTCACGCCGTACCACGCTCGATTTAATGAAAGCGCACAGTGACCTGAAAGGTATTGTCGCCTTCGGTTCGCAAGGTCCGATCGGTGCTGGCCGTGCCGTGAAAGAGAAACGTGCGAAAAACAACGTCCATGTGTTCGGTATGATGATCCCTTCACAGGCTGCATCCTTGATTAAAAGCGGTGATATCGCAATGGGCGTGACCTATGACCCAGGTTCTGCCGGTTATGCACTGACCGCAGTGGCGGATAAAGTGCTGAAAGGTGAAAAAATTGAGTCAGGTATGGAAATTCCTGGCGTGGGTAAAGCTGAAGTTGACCAAGATAAGCATCTGATCCAGTTCCACAATGTATTACGGGTAACCAAAGACAACGTGGATTCGCTGTATTGATTCACTAAGTTATTGCGGAGCCGGACGCCCTGTCTGGTTCCGCAATTAATTAATTAAGAATCAAAAGGACACAGGATATATGCAGCCATTTATTACCCTGGAAAATGTTAGTAAGACCTTTTATGGCGTCAAAGCGCTAAATAAAGTGGCTATGACCCTGTTACCCGGTGAAGTACATTGTCTTGCAGGGCAAAACGGGTGTGGCAAATCCACCCTGATCAAGATTATTTCCGGTGTCTATCAGCCCGATGCTGATGCCACGATTACCATTGATGGCAAAACTTACTCAAGCCTGACCCCGATTGAATCCGTTCGCTTAGGGATTCAGGTAATTTATCAGGATTTGTCGTTATTCCCGAACCTGACGGTGGCTGAGAATATCGCCATGAACCATTATCACCATCACCTGTGGGTGGACAAACGCCAGATGCGCGCCACGGCTGAGCAGGTGATCAGCAGCATTGATGCGCATCTCAATCTGGATGAACTGGTTGAGAATTTGCCCATCGCCCAGAAGCAACTGGTGGCTATTTGCCGTGCCTTGGCACAGGATGCCCGGTTGATTGTGATGGATGAGCCTACCGCCTCCCTCACCCGACAAGAAGTTAATGGCTTGCTGCGGGTGGTACATGAACTGAAATCACGTAATATCTGCGTAGTCTTTGTCAGCCACCGATTAAGTGAAGTGTTGGAGATTTCAGACCGCATCACGGTGCTAAAGGATGGTGATTGGGTTGGCACTTACCCGGCCACCGAAGTGGACAACCAGCGACTGGCGTGGCTGATGACCGGCATGAAATTTGATTTTCAGGTGCTACCGCCCTACAGTGCCGCCCACCCGCCGGTGCTGGCCGTGGAGGAGCTTTGCCGTAGTAATGAATATCACAACATCTCATTGACGCTGCATCCGGGGGAAATTGTCTCGTTGGTGGGCCTGCTCGGTTCTGGCCGCACTGAACTGTGTCTTAGTTTATTCGGTTTGACCTCGCCGGAGTCAGGCACCATCCGAATTAACGATAAACCGATGTATTTCAGCAGTAATCGTGATGCTATTGCGGCGGGGGTCGGTTATGTGTCAGAAGACCGAATGAGCACCGGGCTGATTATGGAACAATCCATTCGTGACAATATCAGTGCCACTGTTCTGCATCGCCTGAAAAACGTGTTCCATCTGATGCGTAGTGAGCGGGTCGATACGCTGGTCGAGGATATGGTGAAACACCTGTCGATCAAAATCGGCAACAGCGACCTTCCAGTCAATACGCTGTCTGGCGGCAATGCGCAGCGCATTGCTATCGCTAAATGGCTGGCAACCGATCCGCAAATTTTGATCCTTGACTCCCCCACCGTAGGTGTGGATATCGCTAACAAAGCCGGTATCTATAATATTATCAATGCATTGGCAGCTCGCGGTATCGCAGTGTTAATGGTCTGCGATGAAATTGATGAAGCTTATTTCAATAGCCACCGTATTTTAGTCATGCGGGCCGGGCGACTGGTACAAGAGTTTTTACCGGGTAACAGTAGCGAAGCAGCCATTGCGGAGGTAGTAAATGGCTAACCCCCATGCAGTTAATAAATCTGCGGTAGGTAAAACAGGTTTATTCAATAAAGAACAACTAAAACGCCATGAAGTGATGCTGGCATTCACTATTTTGCTTATTTCGACTTATCTTGCGTTCACCAGCCCGGATTTTCTGACCCTTGCCAATATTTATGATCTGATAAATAACTATGCCATGTTAACCATTTTGGCCTGTGGCTTATTTATCGTATTGATTTCTGGCGGTATTGATATTTCATTCCCGGCGATGACCATTATTTCGCAATATGTCATGGTGACATTAATTGTGAAGTTTGGTGGCAACTTCCCGGTAGCTTTTGCGCTGGCTGGTGGTATCGGCCTACTTTTGGGCTTGGTTAATGCCCTGCTGGTTAACCGCTTACGCGTACCGTCGATCATTATCACCATTTCCACACTGAATATTTTCTATGGCTTACTGTTGTATCTCAGCCGTGGTGTTTGGCTGTATAGCTACCCTGAATGGTTTGAACACGGGCCAATGCTGTTCGCCTTTACCGCTGCCGATGGTTATGACTACGGCCTGTCGCTCCCTATTCTAACGCTGCTAATTACCATTATTGTTACCGCTCTACTGATGACCCGCACCAGTATTGGCAGGCAAATCTATGCCTTAGGGGGCAATCAGGAAGCGGCGTCACGCATGGGGTTCAGTATTCTCAAACTGCAACTGTTCGTGTATGGCTATATGGGCTTTTTGTCCGGCATCGCCGGCGTAGTACAGTCTTATACCGTATTAACCGTAGCGCCTGATTCATTACTGGGCTATGAGCTTACAGTGCTGGCAGCCGTGGTGCTCGGCGGTACCAGTATTGTGGGTGGCCGTGGAACACTTACCGGTACCTTGCTGGGGGTGATTTTGCTGGCAATATTACAAAATGGTTTGAATTTACTGAGTATTTCGTCGTACTGGCATACCGTGGTTATCGGGCTGGTAATTGTCATCAGTATCAGTGTGACGGCCTGGGGCCAACGCCATAAGGTAGGGATATAACCATGTCGAAAACAACGCAACGTGATCATACCGAACGCTGGCTGGTTGCCCTGCTGGTGCTGGTCGGCGTAGGATTCAGCCTATTTATTCCACGGGTATTTTGGTCGGCGGCTAACTTCCAATCCATCGCTTCGCAAATCCCTGTCGCGGGGGTATTAACTCTGGCAATGGCGATTACTATGCTGACCGGTGGGATTAACTTATCGATTATTGCTACCGCGAATGCCAGTGCCCTGGTGATGGCATGGGTTTGTACCCATCTTGCGCCAACCTTTAGTTCAATGATGTTGATGTTACTGGCGGGTGCCTCGGTGGCATTGGTTGTGGGGCTTATCAACGGGATACTTATCTCGGTGGTACGAGTATCCCCTATTCTGGCCACTCTGGGCATCATGACGTTGCTCAAAGGCGTGAATGTACTTATCTCCAAAGGTTCGGCTATCTCAAACTTCCCGAACTATGTACTGGCACTGGATCGCAGCAACTTTCTCGGTGT
The DNA here is from genome assembly GCF_052217145.1 of Yersinia sp. 2541 StPb PI. Taxonomy (NCBI): domain Bacteria; kingdom Pseudomonadati; phylum Pseudomonadota; class Gammaproteobacteria; order Enterobacterales; family Yersiniaceae; genus Yersinia; species Yersinia sp. 2541 StPb PI. The sequence goes on from NZ_JAZGQB010000001.1 coordinate 3,036,678, forward strand.
GCCAGTGCCACTTTATCTGTTCGTCGCGGTAGCACTGACCATCTGGCTGATTCTGGCTAAAACGCCATTGGGCCGCCAAATCTATTTGTCCGGTTCTAATGAGAAAGCCACCTTCTTCTCTGGGATTAACACGCGCCGCACACTGGTTTGGGTGTATGTAATTTCATCTTTACTGTGTGCGGTAGCGGCCTTATTAATGATGTCAAAACTGAACTCAGCCAAAGCATCCTACGGTGAGTCGCTGTTACTTATCACAATTTTGGCAACCGTACTGGGTGGGGTAAATCCCGATGGTGGATTTGGCAAAGTTTTCGGCATTGTACTGGCGCTGTTCCTGCTGCAAATGCTGGAAAGCGGGCTGAATATCATGGGTGTCAGTAGTTATATCACTATGGCGCTGTGGGGCTCGTTACTGCTGGCGTTTATCTTTGTCAAAGGTGCGAAAATCCCAGCGTTTAGTTTCTTGCGGCAGAACAAACCGTCAAGTTAGGGCCATTTTAGCCAAAAGAAAAGGCTGGCAATTGATGCCAGCCTTTCTCTTAATAGCGTTAAAATAAGCTATTAAACCGTGGTGAAGTTACTTAACTTCGCCCATCGCTTTCAGTTTTTTCGACAATTCACGACGTTCTTTAGACAGATCGGCATTTTTGATGGTGTAATCATCAACACGATCTTCATAAGCAGTACGCATGTCCGCGATAATGGCCTGAATTTCTTCAATACTCATCCCTGGCTTGATGTAATCACTCAGGTTATCGAGCAACAGAACGCGTTTTTGGTTATCACGGATTTTCTTTTCGTTATCAACGATTTCACGCTGCAACTTGTTTTTGCGACGAAACATACGCACAAACTCCAAAACGTCCTGGAAAGTCGGCTTAATTGCATTATCCATTTTTACACCTTCACTTAAGTTTTACACAAATTCAATTGCTGGTGACCAGGCTACCTGCACCATACCGCTTTGTCGTACCTGGTGACAAGATTCATTGGCTTATCTTACCTGCTTTACCCGCCAGACAGAAATTTCATCTGCCTTTAGCGGCGAGAGATCACCTGCGCAACGTCATATTAATCAGATCGTCGAGTTCCTCAAGCTGTTTGGTTAGCTCCATACTCAGCCAAACATAGCCATAAATGGGCGTTTCTACCTGCTGCCCCTGCGTTACCGCCAGCATCAATGATTTCAGTTCGGCCGCAATTTCACTTAACTCGGCGGCAACCTCTCGCTCACGTGCTGGTGAGCCATCACGCAAACTGTCACTCAACGTATTCAGAGTGCGAATAGTCATCAGTTGGGTGCTGCGTAACCCTTTAGCATTAAGCATAATAAAATGGCTTTCACGTGACGACCAGTAAGCATCCACCAGCAATTCCAGTGTGCATATTAAATTCCGGCTCAATGTTTGGATGGCTTCAAAAACATCTTTATTAATATGGGATTCTTTACTGGCAGGAGCAATAAAAGTGCGCATTTTAACCGACTGACTCAGGACGGTTTTCAATTTAGGTTCTAATCGTGGGCGTTCGACCACATTCGGTGACAGGTAAGCGGCATAGACCTGGCTGATAGCACGCAGATTATCGCTCATCTGCATGCGCCAATGCGTAAAGGCGCGTTGTGGGTAAACACTGGTAAAGACTAACGCCAGCAGGGAGCCAAAAATAACATCGCCACTACGCCACAGTGCGGTATTCATATCACCCGGCGCAGATCCACAAACTACCGCCAGCGTGATACCAATCAAGAGTGCCATATAGGGCCGTTTACCCAACGTCAAATAGCCGCACAGAAACATGATAACCCCGCACCAGACCAGCATGAACGTCAGCGAATAGGATTCAAGATAGAGGGCAATCAGGCCAGATATCGCGCCAAACACCGTGCCGCCAATACGTTGCATCGCTCGGGATAACACATTTCCCCAGTAAGATATCGGCCCCATAACCACGACCAGCGTGATCAACGGCCAGGTGCCTTCTGGGATGGCCAATAAGCGAATAATCAGGAAAGTTAAGATAAATGCCAGCGTAATTCGCAAAGCATGCGTAAGGCGATAGTGACTATAAATCAAGTTATCCAGTGGCGAGATTTTTTTATTCAAGCGCACAATATACCTACGTCCAATAAAACACTAAAACCTAAGAGTAGCGAATAATCAGTGACGAGACATAAACGGGAAAAGTTATTCCCCGCAGTCTGTCGTCACGCGGGGAGAGATGCTTACTTAAAATCAACCGCCATTTGTTGCTGGATAGTTATTCCATAGCTGGACTCCACACAACAGGCAATATAATCGGTGAAGCGTGGTGATCTTGCCATACCCAAACTGAGCAGGCGTTCATTACTGAACCGCACATTTAACACGGCAAAAGAGCCATATAAACGCATGGCTTTCAACATTAAGCGCTCATTGCAGGGGCCGAAAATGCTTTTTAGTTGGTTACGCATCTGCACCAAAGCACCGTAGTCTACCTGGCAATAATCTGTACCCATCGGTTTTTGCCGTGCCGCCGAGGACATGGCTTGATCAATTTCGGCAAAACTGACGCTGTCTTTTTCTCCGGCAGAAATATGATAAATATTTTCGGTCAAGTGGGGATGGAACAAAATACACAACAGAGCATCCGCACAATAATCGACCGGGATAACGTCGATATAGTCATCCAATGAGCACATAAACTTACGCAGCATTAATGCCATGCGAAATACCCAGAAAATACTGCTAGAGGGCTGACACCCCAAACGGGTATGCCCAACGACAATCGATGGCCGGGCTAATACCAGCGGTAAATTCGGGCATTGCTCTGCCAACAATCGCTCAATAGCTGATTTGGACTTGGTATATTCCACTAAATGCGCATCATCTTGCGCTGATAATACTTGCTCGCTAACCACCGTTCCGGCATCTGGTGTGCACGACATGGCGGTACCCACGTGGATAAAGCGCTGTAAACCCACTACATTTGCCATTCTTTTGCCAAATGCCAGAGTGCCGTCTACATTTACTTTCCAGATTAAGGGATTATTACCAAATGACGCGACAGCAGCACAGTTAATAACATGGGTCACATCATCAATACGTGGGTCATTAATAAAGCTATCCGGCTCTGCCAAATCGCCTAATAAAATATGGTTGATATTTATTTTATTCAGCCGCTGACTGGGGAGATAAAATTTCGCCAGATTTTCACGGATACGGTTTAGCCCCTGTTCCGGCGTAGTCGCCCGTACTAATAATAAATAATTAAAATCGGCGTCTGCCAACAATAACTTTTCAAGCACTGCCCCGCCCAGAAACCCTGTTGCGCCGGTTAGCAGAAGTTTTTTCACCATGAGTCCTACCGTGTCATTTAGTAGGCGAATTGTATGAATAGCTGAGTAAACGGTAGGTAAATACTAATTAGATCGACATGTTTCTGGCAAAACATAAGTATGTCGAAATAAATCCTGACGTCTCGGCGCACCTGAAATGATATTCTAACACTAACGTTATTGGTCACTGCGGCTTACCACCAAAACGGTGGCCCATCACTAAAGAATGACCATAGTAAAAAGGGTTAAACCGAATAATGTCAGATAAAAATAAGCAACCTACTTTCTACATTCACGATTACGAGACCTTTGGTCAGCGTCCGGCATTGGACCGGCCGGCCCAGTTTGCCGGGGTGCGCACCGATTTGGATTTCAATATTATCGAAGAGCCATTGGTCATTTACTGTGCTCCCGCCGATGACTATCTGCCACAGCCAGAGGCTGTGATGATAACCGGTATCACGCCACAGCATGCCTTAGCCAATGGCGTGAATGAGGCGGAATTTGCCCGCCAAATCCATCAGGCTTTCAATGTGCCGGGCACTTGTATCCTCGGTTACAACAATATTCGTTTTGATGATGAAGTCAGTCGCAATATTTTCTACCGCAATTTTTACGATCCCTATGCCTATAGCTGGCAAGGAGGGAATTCCCGCTGGGATCTGTTAGATGTGATGCGGGCGTGTTATGCCCTGCGCCCAGAAGGTATTGTCTGGCCGGAAAATGAAGATGGCCTGCCGAGTTTCAAGCTTGAGCATCTGACCAAAGCCAATGGTGTTGAGCATTTGCATGCCCATGATGCGATGTCAGATGTGCATGCCACCATCGCGATGGCGAAATTGGTCAAACAGGCGCAACCCCGTCTATTCGACTATTTATATCAACACCGCAGTAAGCATAAAATAAACGCACTGATTGATATCGCGGAGATGACGCCGTTGGTTCATGTCTCCGGCATGTTTGGCGCGGCACGAGGCAATACCAGTTGGGTTGCGCCGCTGGCATGGCATCCTGAGAATAAAAATGCGGTGATTATGTGTGACCTGGCCGGTGATATGTCGCCATTGCTGGCGTTGGATAGCGATACACTGCGCGAGCGTCTATATACCCGCCGCGACAAACTCAATGCACAAGATGCAGCGGTGCCACTGAAACTGGTGCACATCAATAAATGCCCGGTACTGGCTCCCGCTAAAACTTTATTACCGGAAAATGCTGATCGTTTGGGCATTGATCGCCAACATTGCCTGCAAAATTTGCAATTATTGCGGCAAAATCCGCAAGTACGTGAAAAAGTGGTGGCACTGTTCGCCGAAGCCGAACCTTTTGCGGTATCCGATGATGTCGATGCACAACTGTATAATGGCTTCTTCAGCGATGCCGACCGCGCCACCATGAAGATCATTTTACAAACTGAACCGCAAAACCTGCCCGCACTGGATTTGACCTTTCAAGATCCACGGCTGGAAGCGCTATTTTTCCGCTTTCGCGCCCGTAATTACCCCAATACGCTGACTGACAGTGAGCAACAGCGTTGGCTGGAACATCGCCGCGAAGCCCTCAATCCTGAAAGAGTGCAGGACTACGTGCTGCAACTGGAACAATTCTATAACCAGTATGAAGATGATAAAGAGAAGCTGGCACTGCTGAAAGCACTGTTTGAGTATGCCAGAGGCTTAGTGAGCTAGGGCTGTGGCAGCAAATTATCCAATAAAAAACGGAGCCATCAGGCTCCGTTTTAGTCAGCAATTGCGCAATATCAAATGCGATTACTGTGCCAGTTCGCCATTAAACTGAGGCAAAGCCTGACGGAAAGCACGAGTTTTCCAGACCATATAAGCCAGGCCAATCGCGCCCCACACCAGTCCCAGTGTCATTGAACTGCTTTCCAGATTCATCCACAGCACCCCCACCGTTCCTGCACCAATCATTGGCAGAATCAGGTAGCTGAAATGATCCTTAAACGTTTTGTTACGGCGTTCACGGATATAGAACTGTGAAATCACTGACAGGTTCACGAAGGTAAAGGCCACCAGCGCACCGAAGTTAATCAATGCGGTCGCCGTCACCAGATCAAAGGAAATAGCAGACAATGCCACGCCACCAACCAACAGTACGTTGATTGCCGGAGTCCGCCATTTCGGGTGTACGTAACCAAATATTTTTTCTGGGAATACCCCATCGCGGCCCATCACATACAGCAGACGCGAAACGCCAGCATGTGCCGCCATCCCTGATGCCAATACCGTGACACAGGAGAAGCACAAGATAACTGACTGGAAGAATTTGCCAGCAACAAACAGCATAATTTCCGGCTGTGACGCATCAGGATCAGTGAAGCGCGAAATATCCGGGAAATAGAGCTGTAAGAAATAAGACACCACAATAAAGATCACGCCGCCAATCAATGCCGTCAAGAAAATCGCTTTCGGGATCACTTTACCGGCATTGGGAGTTTCTTCAGACAATGAACTGATGCCGTCGAAACCCAGGAATGAGAAGCACAGTATCGTGGCCCCAGTTATCATCGGCACCAAATGGGCATTTTCAGAATAGAACGGGCGTGGGCTTACCAATGTGCCCGCACCTTCGCCCTGATAAACACCATGAATCAATAGCCCCATAAAGACCACCATGATAGCCACCTGAACCACAACAATAACCGAGTTCAAGTTTGCCACCACGTTGATGCCACGCAGGTTAAACAGCGTCATCAGGCTGACCAGCGCGCCAACAAAAATCCACGATGGCACACCAGGGAAAATCGCTTCGAGGTAAATTTTTGCCAACAGAATATTAATCATCGGCATGAACAGATAGTCCAGCAGTGATGACCAACCCACCATAAAGCCAACATTCGGACTAATGGATTTCTGGGCGTAAGTATACGCCGACCCCGCAGACGGGAAGCGTTTAACCAGTTTGCCATAGCTGATTGCCGTGAACAGCACCGCAATCAACGCAATGGCGTAAGAGGTCGCGACATGACCATCGGTCAAACCGGAAACAATGCCAAAAGTATCGAAAATGGTCATCGGCTGTAAATAAGCCAGACCCATCATCACCACTTGGACCAGTGTCAGTGTTTTTCTGAGTTGGACGCGGTTGTTGGTACCCGTTTGGTTAGTACCGACTGCAACAGTAGCGTTATGCGTCATGATTCAGCCTCCCCATACCTTTAACCCGATTCGCAAGTGTAGCGCACAGGTTAGAGGTGACGGGGAAACTTCGTATCTGCCTGGGATACGTAAGTGGGGAAATAAGAGCGGAGTAACGGGTATTTGCCATACCTGCTGCGCCATAATCGCTGCATGTGCAGCGCATACCGGTGGGCACCGGTGCCAGTGTGAATAATTGCCCCATCTTTCTTTCCTCATAACGGCGATTTCAGTATGTGAATAATCGCTCGCGGACCTGTTTATCTATCCGGATCGTTGTCCGGCCTCTTGATTTGTGAAAACATGAATGCAAAAAAATAACCGACGCGTTTAAACGTCGGTTATTGCATGGCGCGTATTCTGCCCTAAGTTGAGAGCAAAAAACAAGATGTTAAAGCACTTGAAACAATATTCTTATGACAGTTTGATCTAAACGGCTATTCCCGCGTGCTATCAGCGCTGAGCGGCCATTTCTACTCGCTCAATTGCCGCCCACAGTTTGTCTGAATTCAATGCAATAGGCAGATAATGAATTGATTCACTCGGCTTCAGAATTCGACCAATCACCCGCTCAATAGCATCACGATCATTAATATCAACATCCAGCGCCGCTAAATGGGTTGGCAAACCTAACTTTTTAAACGCCACAATCAATGACTGTAATGCCTCATCCTGCTCCAGCAGGGCTGTCTGGACCAAAATCCCATAGGCCACTTTGGTGCCATGCAGAAAATGTTCGGTTTGGGGCAACAGAGTCAGGCCATTGTGCACTGCATGTGCCGCCGCCACCCGGGTATAACGCTCCCCCAACCCACCGACCATGCCGCCCCCGGCAATAATCGCATCCACCACATCCAGAAAGTCCTGTGTCAGTTCAACTTGCTTAACCGCTCGTAACGCGGCTTCACTTTGCTTTAGCAGCACATTACGAATATCCAACGCAGCCTGTAATCCGAGGCGAACGGTGAGAGATAAAGTTTCCGGCTGTGGGCTAAGTACCACGGCTTCGTACCATTTTGCCAAGGTATCGCCAATACCTGCCAGCAGATATTCCACCGGTGCTTGCAAAATGATGCGCGGTTCAACTAAGACTAAGTGATTAGCATCTTTGAAAATTTCAAAATTCAGTGCCTGCCCGGCGTCGCTATACCAGACGGAGAGTGGCGTCCAGGCGGCGCAGGTTGCGGCGATAGTCGGGATAGCGACCAGTGGCAACCCCAGCTTACGTGCCACCACTTTCGCGGTATCCAATACTGCCCCACCGCCGATACCGATCACCACCTGGCGATCACTGCCCGCTGTTTTCACCAAATCCGCAACAGTAGACTCACTGCAATGGGTTGAAAACGCAGCACGCACCGCTTGCGGCCCGTGGAACGCAGCGGGCAAGTAATCACTGGCTGCCGCCAAAGCACGCTCACCAAAGATCCACAGTGCCTTATCCAGGGCCGCCGGAGGGTAGAACTCACTCAGTTTGTCGATAGCACCCGGAAAAGAAAAATAGTTGGCCGGACCTACCTGTACCCGGATTGCATTCGTGCTCATCGCGCGTTCCTTTTAAATTACGTTCTTATCGCTGTTTTTCTCATCTTAAGGGGTAAGCTAGCAATGTTTAATAATTTTTTGATATACCTTAACTACTTTAGTTTGTTGCGAATAATAGAAACTGTGTTAAAAAAGAAAGCTATCAGCAGCATTATTGACTGCCTGTTTCTCCGGTTGATTGACCTGAGAAAAATCGTAAGCCTATTTCTGAATAGCAAAAAGGGGTAGGTCGCCAAAATACTTTATAGGGCAGTCACAGAAATTTATGTCCAGCATCAGTTCCTCCCGCCTTGAGATGCGCAATATCTCTATTTCGTTTTCTGGATTCCATGCACTACAACAAGTTGATTTTACACTAGAAGGTGGTTCCACCCATGCACTGGTCGGTGCTAATGGTGCAGGAAAATCAACCTTGATGGCTATTCTTTCCGGCGCTCACAGTCACTATCGTGGTGAGATCTATATTGATGGCCAACAGGTAGATATTCATTCCCCCCGACAAGCTAAGCAACAGGGTATCCATGTGGTTCAGCAAGAGGTTGATGTCGCGCTGATCCCCACCCTGTCTGTGGCGGAAAATATTATGCTGGATACGCTGGCGGAGCAGGGACATCTGTTTAACTGGCCGCAGCTTTACCGTCAGGCAGAAGCGCTACTCGGGCAACTTGATGTTAAATTAAATGTGCGCCAACGTCTGGAATCCTGCACGCTGGCAGAGAAACAACAGGTGTTATTAGCCCGCGCCCTTTCCCACCAATGCCGTTTCCTGATTTTAGATGAACCCACCGCACCACTGGATCAAGAAGAGAGCGCGCGTTTGTTCCGCGTAGTCCGCCGTTTGCAATCGGAAGGCATGGCAATCGTTTTCATTTCACATCGCATCCATGAATTACGCGAAATTTGCGATCAATTAACGGTGTTACGTGATGGGCGGCGTGTCAGCCATGATGCCATGGGTGAGCTAAGCGGCGAGCAGATTGTGGAAAAAATGCTTGGCCATACGCTGGATGATATCTTCCCCCCTCGACGAGCGGCGGTCAGCCGTAAAACACTGCTGGCAGTACGTGGTTTACATGATCAACACAAATTGCGCGATATTTCCCTGACACTGCATGAAGGCGAAATTCTGGGTATTGCCGGGTTAGCCGGTGCGGGGAAAACCGAACTGTGCAAAGCGTTGTTTGGCGCAACACCCAGCCGTGTCGACAGTGGCGAATTACAAGGGAAAGCCTGGAAACCACGCTCGCCCGACCAATCTGTCGCACAAGGATTGGCATTGGTACCGGAAGAGCGGCGCAAAGAAGGTATTTTTATCCACGAAGGGATTGCGATGAATCTCAGTGTGGCGGCCGATGACAGTTTTTCCCGCTGGAGTATTTTTAGCCGCCGTCAGGAGCTAAATTGGGCCAAAGAGTTAATTCAGCGTCTTGGGATACGTACCTCTTCACCGCAACAGAAACTCGCGCGCCTATCGGGAGGCAATCAGCAGAAAGTGGCGATCGGCAAGTGGTTGCGCGGTGATGCGCAGGTACTGATTTTTGATGAACCGACTAAAGGTGTCGACATCAAAGCCAAGCAAGACCTGTTCACTCTGATTGACGCTTTAGCCCAGAGTGGGAAAGGCATTATTTATGCATCCGGTGAATTCTCAGAATTGGTCGGTTTATGCTCTCGCATCTGTGTGTTGTGGGATGGGCGTATTGTCGCCGAACTGAACGCCGCCGATGTTGATGAAGAGACATTATTACTATTCTCTACTGGAGGAACCCCTCAGTGAACAAAGAAATCCCCCTAGCCGACGCACAACCATGGCGTCATCAGCTCTTTGATTTTCTCTACAAATGGGGGATGTTACTCACCGTTGTGGCGCTAATCGCGTTATTTGGCTTGGCATCGGATAACTTCCTCGATCCAAACAATATTATCAATATTTTGCGCTCTATCGCCATCGTGACGGTGATTGCCATTGGAGTGTCGATTTCGCTGTCGATTGGTGGTTTTGATCTGTCGGTGGGTTCCACCGCTTCGTTGGCCAATGCCATCGTGGTATCGCTATTTGTCTGGTACGGTTTTGGTACCACTGGCGCCATTATTTTAACGCTACTGATTTGTACCTTAGTCGGCCTGTTTAACGCGTTTCTGATCGTGGTACTGAAGATCCCTGACATGCTGGCCACCCTTGCCAGTCTATTTGTGATTCAGGGCGTGGCGATGACTTACAGTTATGGCGGGTCTATCACGCAAAATATGTTGCTACCCAGCGGCGATATGGCGGAAGGCGTCATTCCTGAGATGTTTTCAGCGCTGGGCCAAGTGCCGGTAATTGTGCTGATTATGCTGGCGGTGACAATTGTAGTGCAGTTGTATCTGTCGCTAACCAAGCATGGCCGGCGCATGTATGCAATTGGGGGCAATCCAGAAGCGGCTCGATTAGCGGGTATCCGTACCGTGCGTTATCGGGTGCTGGCCTATGTGCTCTCTTCCCTGTTAGCGGCACTGGGTGGCATTCTGCTGGCATCACGTATCGGCTCGTCGCAGGTGAACGCCGGGGGGGGCTACCTAATGGATGCCGTGGCAGCAGCGTATATCGGTTTCTCTTTGGCCGGTTCTGGCAAGCCTAATGCTTTTGGCACCTTAATTGGCGCGGTGATCTTAGGTGTATTACAAAACGGCCTGGTGATGCTGTCAGTACCTTATTATGCCATGGATATCATCAAAGGGCTGGTATTGGCAATGGCGCTGGCGCTGACCTATATCCATCAAAAGCGGTGATAGGGCGAGTGAAAGGGTGAGCCGCGCCTAGGGGCCCTCTTATATTTGATGTTTATTTCGAATGTTTTATCGACTCATACATTCAAGGCGTAGCGAACTAAGTCAGACTGAGTGCGTACAGCGCGCAGTACCCGGAGCATACACGCAGTATGTGGGGAGTACGAGCACTGCACAATCTCAGTATGACAACGCGCAGTAGCCGATAAGATAATTAATTCAAAGGCATTCGATTTGGGTCTGGATATTGATACTCAAACCCCAGCTCGCTACAAATTTTGCTGCCATCAATCTCACGTGGTGCTTCCTCAATATCCTCGGCAGCAAACTCCGGTGGCGTCAATTGTAATGCTCGCGCGCACTCAGGATAGAAATCACGCTTGGCGGGATGGTGTGGTGCACACAAATTATAAATATGGCCGCCCCTTGGCAGCTTAAGCAACAACTCGATGGCTGAAATAACATCTTCCTGATGCACCAGATTAACCCCCAATGAGCCGCCTTTCACACCGCATTTCCCTGCCAGAAAACGGCCAGGATGGCGATCGGTGCCCACTAGCCCGGCAAGGCGCAAGATATCCACCGAGGTATTGGGTAACTTATGCAACCAAAGCTCTAGCTCCATCAGCGTTTTACCGGCAGTGGTCACCGGTTGTAGCGGTGAACTCTCTTTGATTCGGCCACGGGTTTCGCCATACACCGAGGTAGAACTGGTAAAAATAATGCGCGGCATACCGAAAGCCAATGCGCTATCGACCACCATCTGTACCGCCTGAAGATATTGTTCCCCACGTTCGGCGGTGCGGCTGGCAGGTAAGGTAATGACCAAAGCATCAGCGGTCATCAGTTGCTCCAGATCGTCTGGAGAGCAAATCAGTTCTGGTGTCAGTTGCAATTGAAAACAATCAACTCCGCTCATTCTGGCGGCATCGACACCATCTGACGTAGTCTTACTGCCAACCACTTGTATTCCACGACGGATTAATGATTGCGCCAATGGCATCCCCAGCCAGCCCAACCCAATAATGGCTACTTTCTTCATTTCAATTGCTCTCCACGGATTCATACCGATAACCTATACCCTAAATAATTCGAGTTGCAGGAAGGCGGCTAATACACATGCAGCTTGAAGTATGACGGGTGTATACCGATAACACACGTAATACGCATAAGTTACGCCAACTACTGTTACCTAACAATTACTCTCTATTATGGGCCTCTTTCTATAAATCGGTGTAATGACGCTGGGTAAATATTTCATGCTTATACTGACATAAAACAAAGTGATAATGACTAAGTAGAAAACCATTACTGGTTGATAAGCCGCACCCTTCCAGGGTGAAATAAATGCATCAGGCGAAAAAAAGGTTGCGCGCTACCGAGCAGATGGTTTAGGTTGATTGACAGAAGTTATGCCACGTATGGCTATATGTATACATCAAGGCTATTTTGATTTGCTCAAAACCGCCCAAACAGAGAAATTATTATGAACTGCGTTCAATTTAATCACCATCATCACCATCATCCTGACTAGTCTTGCAGGCCGATGTGTGCTGGAAGACGGTTAACGAATCTTCCAGGTGGCGGTAGAACGCAATAGAGAAAGCCCTCGGAAGATTATCTTCCGAGGGCTTTTTTGTTGCTCATCATTTTATATGATTAATTAATAGATTGAGGATTTACCATGCTGGATAAAACACGTTTACGCATTGCGATGCAGAAATCAGGCCGCCTGAGTGATGATTGCCATGAATTGTTATCGCGCTGCGGGATTAAAATCAATTTGCAACAACAGCGCCTGATCGCTTTTGCAGAAAATATGCCAATCGATATCCTGCGAGTACGTGATGACGATATCCCAGGACTGGTGATGGATGGGGTGGTTGATCTGGGGATTATTGGCGAAAACGTGCTGGAAGAAGAGTTACTGAGCCGCCGTGCTCAAGGCGAAGATCCCCGTTACTTCACATTACGCCGCCTGGATTTCGGTGGCTGTCGCCTCTCACTGGCAGCATCACTGGATACCGAGTATACCGGCCCGCAATGTCTGCAAAATAAGCGCATCGCCACCTCTTACCCGCACATCTTAAAGCAATACTTAGACAAACAAGGGGTTACCTTTAAATCCTGTTTATTGAACGGTTCTGTTGAAGTAGCACCACGTGCCGGTTTGGCGGATGTTATCTGTGATTTGGTGTCAACCGGTGCCACGCTGGAAGCCAACGGCCTGCGCGAAGTTGAAGTCATTTACCGCTCCAAAGCGTGCCTGATTCAGCGTGATGGCGAAATGCCAGCCGATAAGCAACAACTGATTGATCGCCTGATGACCCGTATTCAAGGTGTGATTCAAGCACGTGAATCCAAATACATCATGATGCATGCACCTAGTGAACGTTTGGACGAAATCATTACGCTGCTACCCGGTGCCGAGCGCCCTACTATTCTGCCATTGGCCGGTGATAAGAGCCGTGTCGCCATGCACATGGTCAGTAGCGAGACGCTGTTCTGGGAAACAATGGAAAAGCTGAAAGCGTTAGGTGCCAGCTCCATTCTGGTATTACCGATTGAAAAAATGATGGAGTAACTGATGCAGCCGACGAATTTCAATACCCTAATCGACTGGCAGCAATGCAGTGAAGAGCAGCAAAAGGCGCTGCTTAGCCGCCCGGCAATTAATGCCTCTGACAGAATCACCGCAACCGTCAGCGAAATCCTTGATCGGGTGAAAGCCGAGGGTGACAGTGCCTTGCGTGATTTCAGCCAACGCTTTGATACGGTGCAGGTTGCCGATATCCGCATCAGTAGCGATGAGATAGCTGCCGCTGCCGGGCGCTTGAATGACGACATTAAACAAGCCATGGCGCAAGCGGTACGTAATATTGAAACCTTCCACAACGCGCAGAAAATGCCAGTGGTAGATGTTGAAACTCAGCCGGGCGTGCGCTGCCAGCAAATCACCCGCCCGATTGCCTCCGTCGGCTTGTATATTCCCGGTGGTTCCGCCCCGCTGCTGTCTACCGTACTCATGCTCGGTACCCCAGCACGCATTGCCGGTTGCCAGCGGGTCATTTTATGTTCCCCGCCGCCGATTGCCGATGAAATACTGTATGCCGCGCAACTGTGTGGGATTAAAGAAGTGTTCCAGATTGGTGGAGCACAAGCGATTGCGGCCATGGCATTCGGTAGCGAATCAATACCGAAAGTGAACAAGATTTTTGGCCCCGGCAACGCGTATGTCACTGAAGCGAAGCGTCAGGTAAGCCAACGTTTGGATGGTGCTGCAATTGACATGCCGGCTGGCCCGTCAGAAGTGTTGGTTATTGCCGACAGTGGTGCTACACCGGCGTTTATTGCCTCTGATTTGCTGTCTCAAGCGGAGCACGGGCCGGATTCACAAGTAGTATTACTGACCCCGGATGCCGCCATTGCCCAAGCAGTCGCTGTTGAGGTAGAGCAGCAACTTAAATTGTTATCGCGCGCTGATATCGCTCGTCAGGCCCTGGAAAGCAGCCGCTTGATCGTCACCAAAGATTTGCAACAATGTATTGATATCAGTAACCAATACGGCCCAGAACACTTAATTTTGCAAATCCGTCAGCCGGAAGACATTATCGATCAGATTGATAATGCCGGTTCAGTCTTTATGGGTGACTGGTCGCCGGAATCTGCGGGTGATTATGCCTCCGGCACCAACCACGTGTTACCGACTTATGGTTATACCTCAACTTATTCCAGTTTGGGTCTGGCCGATTTTGTTAAGCGAATGACAGTACAGCAATTAACACCACAGGGCTTGCTGGGTCTGGCTTCGACTATCGAAATTTTAGCGCAAGCCGAACAACTCACCGCCCACAAAAACGCCGTTACCCTACGTGTTGCGGCCTTGACAGCCGCCCAAGAGGAGCAAGCATGAGCCAATCTACCAACGTCACCGATTTGGCCCGTGCCAACGTCCGTGCCCTGACCCCTTATATGTCTGCCCGCCGTTTGGGCGGTAATGGCGATGTATGGCTTAATGCCAACGAATACCCGCTAGCAACCGAATACCAACTTACGACACAAAACTTCAATCGCTATCCAGAATGTCAGCCGAAACAGGTGATTGAGCGTTATGCCGCCTATGCCGGTTTAGAAACTGATCAAGTGTTAGTCAGCCGTGGTGCCGATGAAGGTATTGAGCTGCTGATCCGTGCATTCTGTGAACCAGGTAAGGATGCGATACTCTTCTGCCCGCCAACCTATGGTATGTACGCCGTTAGCGCCGAAACCTTTGGTGTGGAACTGCGTACCGTGCAAACCACCACGGACTGGCAGTTAGATCTACCAGCAATTAAAGAAAACCTGGATCGAGTGAAATTGATCTATGTTTGCAGCCCAAATAACCCAACTGGCAATTTAATCAACCCAGCCTCTCTGCGTGAAGTGCTGGAACTGGCGCAAGGTCGCGCTATCGTGGCTATCGATGAAGCCTATATCGAGTTCTGCCCACAGGCCTCGGTCAGCGGTTGGCTAAAAGATTATCCGAATTTAGTCATTTTGCGCACCTTATCGAAAGCTTTTGCATTGGCCGGTTTACGTTGTGGCTTTACCTTGGCCAACAGCGATATTATCCAATTGTTGCTTAAAGTGATCGCGCCCTATCCGTTGTCTACACCGGTGGCCGATATTGCTGCACAAGCGCTCAGCCCACAAGGTCTTGAGCAAATGCGCCAGCGGGTAAACGAAGTACGAACTAACCGTGCATGGTTACAAAGCGCGCTGCAAGACTGTGCCTGTGTTGAGCAGGTATTTACCAGTGAAAGTAACTATTTACTGGCCCGGTTTACCGCCTCCAGCAGCGTGTTCAAAACACTGTGGGATCAAGGCATCATTCTGCGTGACCAAAATAAGCAACCGGGGTTATCCAACTGCCTGCGCATTACGGTAGGCACCCGTCAGGAATGTGAGCGAGTGATTGCCGCCCTTGCTCCCCTGCCCGGTATTGATAGCCCCAATAGCACTAATACCTCCAGCCTCCGTAAGGAAACGATATGAGCCAGAAATTTCTTTTTATTGACAGAGACGGCACCTTGATTGCCGAGCCACCGGAAGACTTTCAGGTTGACCGGCTGGACAAACTGGCGCTGGAGCCAGAAGTGATCCCGGCCTTGCTGGCACTGCAAAAAGCGGATTATCGTTTGGTGATGATCACCAATCAAGATGGCTTAGGTACCCACAGTTTCCCACAGGAAACGTTTGATCCTCCCCATAACCTGATGATGCAAATATTTAGCTCGCAGGGCGTCAATTTCGAGCAAGTGCTAATTTGCCCGCATCTGCCTGCGGATAATTGTACTTGCCGTAAGCCGAAAACCGCGTTGGTAGAAAGTTATCTGGCTGAAGGCGTGATGAACAGTGCCAATAGCTATGTTATCGGCGATCGCGAAACTGACCTGCAATTGGCTCACAATATGGGCATCAGCGGCTTGCGTTATCAGCGTGATGGTTTGAACTGGTCGCAGATTGCCAAGCAGCTAACCCAGCGAGACCGTCATGCCTATGTTAACCGTGTCACCAAAGAGACGGCCATTGACGTAAATGTGTGGCTCGATCGCGAAGGGGGCAGCAAGATCAAAACCGGCGTGGGCTTCTTCGACCATATGCTGGATCAAATCGCCACTCACGGCGGTTTCCGTATGGATATTCAGGTCAGCGGTGATCTCTACATTGATGACCACCACACCGTAGAAGATACGGCACTGGCACTGGGCGAAGCGATTAACAACGCGCTCGGTGACAAACGCGGTATCGGCCGTTTTGGTTTTGTCTTACCAATGGACGAGTGCCTGGCGCGCTGCGCGCTGGATATTTCTGGCCGCCCGCATCTGGAATACAAAGCGGAATTTAACTACCAGCGCGTGGGTGACCTGAGCACTGAGATGGTTGAGCACTTCTTCCGCTCCCTCTCTTATGCCATGGCCTGTACCCTGCACTTGAAAACCAAAGGCCGTAACGATCACCACCGGGTCGAGAGCCTGTTTAAAGTGTTTGGTCGTACTTTACGTCAGGCGATCCGTGTTGAGGGCAATACCCTGCCAAGTTCCAAAGGAGTGCTGTAATGAATGTGGTGATTCTGGATACGGGGTGCGCCAACCTCTCCTCTGTCACCTATGCGGTGCAGCGTTTGGGGTACGCGCCAGTTATCAGCCGTGACCCTGAGATTGTACTGCGTGCAGATAAGCTTTTCCTGCCAGGTGTCGGTACTGCCCATGCGGCAATGGATCAGTTAAAAGAACGCGAACTTATCGAACTGATTAAGAGCTGTACTCAACCGGTATTGGGTATCTGCCTGGGAATGCAGTTGCTGGCGACCAGCAGCGAGGAGAGTGGCGGTATTGAAACTCTCGGTATTATTGATACGCCGGTAAAACAGATGATGGATTTTGGTTTACCGCTGCCACACATGGGCTGGAATCAGATTACCCCACAGGCGGGTAATCATCTGTTTCGTGGGATCCCGGATGGGACCTATTTCTACTTTGTGCACGGATATGCAATGCCAATATGCCCAGATACCATCGCCCAGGTCAATTACGGCGAGCCATTTACCGCCGCAGTAGAAAAAGACAACTTCTTTGGCGTGCAGTTTCATCCGGAGCGTTCCGGTGCGGCTGGGGCCCAATTGCTGAAAAACTTTCTGGAGATGTGAGCACCATGATTATTCCCGCTTTGGATTTGATCGAAGGCAAGGTAGTGCGTTTGCATCAAGGCGATTACGGCCAGCAGCGTGATTACGGTAATCACCCACTGCCCCGCTTACAGGATTATCAGCAGCAAGGCGCTCAGGTGTTACATCTGGTCGATCTTACCGGGGCCAAAGATCCGGCAGCCCGTCAGATCCCCTTGCTGCGCGAGTTACTGGCCGGTGTAGATGTCCCGGTGCAGGTGGGCGGCGGCATCCGTAACGAACAAGATGTGGTCGCACTGCTGGAAGCCGGTGCAACACGGGTTGTCGTGGGTTCAACAGCCGTTAAGCAGCCAGAAATGGTGCAACAGTGGTTTGAGCGCTATGGCGCTGAAGCCATCGTATTAGCGCTGGATGTCCGAATTAATGAGGCGGGCCGCAAACAGGTGGCTATCAGCGGTTGGCAGGAAAACTCAGATGCTACGCTGGAACAAATCGTCGAGCAATACCTGCCGTTTGGCCTAAAACATGTGTTGTGTACTGATATTTCCCGCGATGGCACCCTGAGTGGTTCCAATGTAGAACTGTATCAGGAAGTGTGCCAGCGCTACCCACAAGTGGCATTCCAGGCTTCCGGTGGTATCGGTTGTCTGGATGATATTGCCCGCCTGCGTGGCAGTGGTGTGCAAGGTGTGATTGTGGGCCGCGCGCTATTGGACGGCAAGTTTAACGTGAAGGAGGCGATCGCATGCTGGCAAAACGTATAATCCCTTGTCTGGATGTGAAAGACGGCCAAGTGGTCAAAGGCGTCCAGTTCCGTAATCACGAAATCATCGGCGACATCGTGCCACTGGCGCAGCGTTATGCACAAGAAGGTGCCGACGAGCTGGTGTTTTACGATATTACTGCGTCATCTGACGGCCGTGTGGTCGATAAAAGCTGGGTATCGCGGGTCGCAGAAGTGATTGATATTCCTTTCTGCGTGGCGGGTGGGATTAAAAGCGTTGAAGATGCAGGTCAGATCCTGACCTTCGGTGCCGATAAAATCTCTATCAACTCACCGGCGCTGGCAGATCCGACCTTAATTACCCGTTTGGCCGACCGCTATGGCGTACAATGCATTGTCGTCGGTATTGATACTTGGTATGACGCGGAAAGTGACAGTTATCAGGTTTATCAATTTACTGGCGATGAAAAACGGACCAAAGCCACCACCTGGCAGACCGAGGATTGGATCAAAGAGGTCCAGTTACGTGGAGCCGGTGAGATTGTGCTGAATATGATGAACCAAGATGGTGTGCGCAACGGCTACGATTTACGTCAGTTGAAACAGATGCGGGCCATCTGCCATGTTCCGTTGATAGCCTCTGGCGGTGCAGGTACCCCAGAACACTTCCTTGAGGCTTTCCGTGACACAGATGTCGATGGTGCGCTGGCAGCCTCGGTGTTCCATAAACAAATCATTAATATCGGCGAATTGAAAAAGTATTTGTCTGAACAAGGCGTGGAGATAAGAGTGTGTTAAGCGAACAACAAATTGCCCAACTGGATTGGGATAAAGTCGACAATCTGATGCCAGCCATCGTTCAGCATGCCATTTCCGGTGAAGTTCTGATGATGGGGTATATGAATCAGGCAGCACTGACGGTGACACAGCAAACCGGCAAGGTAACCTTTTTCTCTCGCACCAAACAACGTTTGTGGACCAAGGGCGAAAGCTCCGGTAACGTGCTGAATGTAGTTAATATCTATCCCGACTGCGACAATGATACCCTGCTCATTCTGGCTAATCCTATTGGCCCAACCTGTCATTTAGGCAATAACAGTTGCTTCTCCCCGGCGGCCAGCGATTGGGGCTTCTTGTACCAGTTAGAACAGTTATTGGCCTCACGTAAATCAGCCGATCCAGCGAGTTCTTACACCGCCAAGCTATATGCCAGCGGCACTAAGCGTATCGCACAAAAAGTGGGGGAAGAAGGGGTAGAAACCGCCCTCGCCGCAACAGTGAATGACCGTGAAGAGTTGACCAACGAAGCATCGGATTTGATCTATCACCTACTGGTGTTGCTGCAAGACCAAGATTTGAATCTGAGTAAAGTGATTGGACGCCTGCGCGAACGCCACGAGAAGTAATTTTCGAGTTAGCTTTCTTATTGGCATAAAAACGCCCTCGACTTAGCATCGAGGGCGTTTTTATTAGGACAAACTTTTTAAATCAGCGAGCGGGTTACTCCAACCTACCCTACCTAAAGTCACCTCGGCGACTCACTTAATTTAATAACTTATCCACCTGAGGCGTCGCGAGCGAAAGGAGTTTGATTGCAGACAGCGCACAGTCACCGGAGCGTACACTCAGTACGTGAGGATGACGAGCACTGCCCAATATCAAAATACGAACGCGCAGTAGCCGTTAACTTAAAGCCACTCAGTGTGGAACACACCTTCTTTATCAATACGCTTATAGGTATGCGCACCGAAATAGTCGCGCTGTGCCTGAATCAAGTTGGCTGGCAGTACGGCTGAACGGTAGCTATCGTAATAATTAATCGCCGCAGAGAATGTTGGTGTTGGGATACCGTTTTGAACTGCATAAGACACTACATCACGCAGTGCTTGCTGGTATTCATCAGCGATCTGCTTGAAGTAAGGTGCCAACAGCAAATTAGCAATATCTGCATTTTCTGCATATGCATCAGTGATTTTTTGCAGGAACTGTGCACGGATAATACAACCCGCACGGAAAATCTTGGCGATCTCACCGTAATGCAAATCCCAGTTATTTTCGTCAGAAGCGGCTTTCAGTTGAGAGAAGCCCTGAGCATAAGAGACGATTTTACCCAGATACAACGCACGACGGATTTTCTCGATAAATTCAGCTTTATCACCGGCAAAAGGCTGCACTTTAGGGCCAGTCAGTACTTTAGAGGCAGCTACGCGCTGATCTTTCAGAGAAGACAAATAGCGGGCAAACACAGACTCAGTGATCAGTGTTAATGGCTCACCCAAATCCAGAGAACTTTGGCTGGTCCATTTACCGGTGCCTTTGTTCGCCGCTTCATCCAGAATCACATCGACCAGATATTTACCGGCTTCGTCTTTTTTGGTGAAGATATCTTTGGTGATATCAATCAGGTAGCTGTTCAGCTCTCCCTTGTTCCACTCAGCAAAGGTGCTAGCCAGCTCTTCATTGCTTAAACCTAAAGACTGTTTCAACAGGGAATAAGCTTCTGCGATCAATTGCATGTCACCGTATTCAATGCCGTTGTGAACCATTTTAACGTAATGGCCGGCACCATCGGCACCGATATACGCCACACAAGCATCACCGTCATCAGCACGGGCAGCAATCTTCTCAAGGATAGGCGCAACCAGTTCGTAGGCTTCTTTCTGGCCACCTGGCATGATAGATGGGCCTTTCAATGCGCCCTCTTCGCCACCGGAAACACCAGTACCGATAAAGTTGAAGCCTTGTGCAGAAAGTTCGCGGTTACGGCGGATGGTGTCTTTGTAATAAGTATTACCACCATCAATCAGAATGTCACCTTTATCCAGATGTGGAGTCAGTGAAGCGATAGTCTTATCAGTGGCTTCACCCGCTTTCACCATCAGCAGGATGCGACGCGGTTTTTCCAATGAATCAACAAACTCTTCCACGGTATAACTCGGCACCAGATTTTTACCTGGGTTCTCGGCAACCACTTCGTCGGTTTTGTCTGATGAACGGTTAAAGATAGAAACGGAATAGCCACGACTTTCGATGTTGAGCGCCAGGTTACGGCCCATCACCGCCATACCGACAACGCCAATCTGTTGTTTGGACATTAAAAAACTCCTGTCTGAAGGATGACACCTGTTACCGGCCTTGAGGCCAACAGGTTTTTGATGTGGGAAACATGTTAACTCAGGATTATGTCAGCTGGGTAGTGATTGGTGCGATAGATAGCACAACTGACCAGTTGCTGTTCGCAATGGTTAATCAGGTGAAACTATCAGATAATCAGAATGGATAGGTGTATTCAAAATTAGTTACCGCAGCAGGAAAAACTGGAATAAAACCGTTCTAGGATTGTACATCGAGTTATCAATTTTTCTAGATCTACACCTATTAGAACATCTAAAATTAGTTTTACTTTAACCTCAAATACATTAGGACTCTATTTAAAACATGAGAGATTTTATTAATTCAGACTAAATAGAGAATATATTTAGTCTGAGAGTAAAGTGAGAATACATACTATATTTTATGTATGTAATAAGGAATATTTAGTGTAGATGCTCATCTTTTAATAAACGTGTCAGTGCTATTTGGGGTTGATTTTCAACATCGGCTTGGATAAAAGACAGTAATAATTGAACACCTAACATTACTGGTAATGCTGCTAACATTACTGTACCACTAGTGGCTGGTTGACCTGTAGCCAAAGAACTATACCAAGAAACAAGACCATTAATTGCACCAAAAGAAAAAAACATCACACCAAAAAACAGCTCTAATGATGCAATAGAAAAACCTCTTAAAAAATAATTATAGAAAATTCTTTTAAGAAAGTTATTTATGTTACCTTTAAGGAAAGGAAACATTATTTTTTTTATATTTAAATTAGACACTTCATTCCCATAAACTGCATCCATAGGTATGTCAACAACCTTTGCTCTTATTACATTTAGTCTGAAAAGAATATCTGACTCGAAAAAATATCTCTTACTAATTTTATCTAATGGCAAACGTTTTAGTGCAGTTATCGAAATAGCTGTATATCCATTAGTGGGATCAAATAAATTATAATATCCGGATGAGAATTTAGTAAGAAATGAAAGAACTGCGTTCCCAAAAACTCTAACTTTCGGCATTGACTTCAAAGTATCAATATCATAAAAACGATTTCCTTTTGTGTAATCTGCGTCTCCTCTAGATATTGGAGCTATAAAGTATTT
The DNA here is from genome assembly GCF_052217145.1 of Yersinia sp. 2541 StPb PI. Taxonomy (NCBI): domain Bacteria; kingdom Pseudomonadati; phylum Pseudomonadota; class Gammaproteobacteria; order Enterobacterales; family Yersiniaceae; genus Yersinia; species Yersinia sp. 2541 StPb PI. The sequence continues at coordinate 3,059,065 of NZ_JAZGQB010000001.1, forward strand.
AATAAGATGCGGGTCCATTTGACCATCACCATCTACCTTTACAACAATATCTATGCCGTCTTTTATCGCGGCAGCATAACCAGAAAGTACAGCCCCTCCAACTCCCATATTCGCAGAATTATAAATAACTGACACCCGAATATCTTGTGAATTTTCTTCAACATATTGTCCAGACTTTTCTGGGCAACAATCATCAATAACATAGATTTTATCAACTAAATTATCAATTTTATCAAGTACAGAAAGGATATGCTGTTTTACTTTATAACAAGGAAGTACCACCGCCACTTTAGAAGTGTATATCATGTTCACTCCAATTTGAATAAATAGAAAAATAAAATTACCTAATTAAATTTAATCTAATTTCCACTGTTTTGTATTAGGATTATATGAGCATAGATTTTTTACGTTATGATTCTTAGCATATTCATGAATCCTTTCAGGATAGTTAGAAAACTCAGGACTAGCAAAATTCCAATCAGGCATATTAAATGATGCGATACCATTTACAGTAGGCAAATTAACTAATTCAGCAATCATCATTGCAGTAACATTATGTGAATACATGTTATTTACCCAGTCAGGAAATGTCTTGCTGATCTTATCAGGACTCCAGCCAAGGATATAAAAAGCTTGGCAGTCAGAAGGAGGTGCTGTTGCAACAGTAACTTTTTCAATTTCCTCTTGACGATTAAATACAAGATGCTGAGCACTTAATTCTGAGGCTATAGCTAGCATTGCAATTAAAAATAAATAAATGTTTTTAATTTTTAAAACCGATAAGAAATTCACGGCAATTACTACTATTGGGAAAGCTAAAAAAATCTGATAAGTTGATACAGCATTAAAAGCTTTAGCCCCAGGGACTATGGTATATACAAAGAACCAAAGACTGTGACCGAAAAAATTCATTACGGATAACCATGTAATACTTGTTGTTAAAAAAAGAATAAAAATTACTTTTCCAACAACAGATGTTTTTCTATTTTTAAATATATAGGCTGACGAAAATAAAAATAATAGGAATAGTATCGGGCTAACACCAGTATTATAATACTCACTAGATATAGTATATTGTGGATTAATAAACAACAATATTTTATTATAAACACTCCCAAACAAATAATTATTTATCCCAAGCTGCAGAGCATCATAAACTGGTATAGTATTGTTTAGAACCATATCATATGTTCGTAATTTTACTTCTTGAGATTTAGGATAAAAAACATATAAAAAAGGTATAATTGATAAAATAAACGTAACAAAAACAACAAAAATTGATATGAGTTTATTCCTATCAATTTTTATTTTTGATAAACCATAAATTACATCTTTGTAATTAAAAATTACAAAGAGAGATAAAAAAACCAAAACAAAATATGTCCAAAACCAAGCCATATAAAAACAGGTTAAACACCATGCTCCATACATAATCCCAAAAGAGATACCATACCATCTAAATAACTTATTATTATTTATCAATAAGTTATTTATTGTTTTATAAATAAGGTACGAGAGCAGTGGAGCTAAAGCTACAGTAGCTAATTGAAGCCGTGAATTATGACTTACCATAGCATTATTTATAGTAAATAAAATGGATCCAAGCAAAGCCCAGCCAACAGGAATATGAAATATTTTTCTAAGAAAGAAAAATATTGATATAAAACCAACAAACTTCAAAGTAACACTCGATAACTCTGAAGCAAGGAATGGCTCTATCCCAATGAACCTAAATACTGAATAAAAGATGGCCACGATAAAATAAGCATCAGTTTGCGCTATAGTATTTTTATAAGGATAATAGTAATTAGTCTCTGCCCAATGAGATAGCCCTTTAAATACATTATACCAATGTTCAAGTATAGATGAAGAAATCACATAATCATATGAATCTCCAGAAATAAATGTAAAACCATTAAGTATCTGCCCCCGATAAATAACCAACATAGTTGCCACACAACAACTAATAAAAAAAATAATTGAGTTTTTATTTTTTCCATGTATCATAAATCAACCTTTCCTTTCAAATTCAGATGCAATTTCGGATCACTACACATATATCCATCTCTTACTTGTGATATAACCAATGAAAGCGATTATAGGTAAGGAGATTATTTTTCCATATATAACATCACTAAAATAAAAAACTGAAATAAATATAATAAACACTGTTATCCAATAGTTAACGAAAACAACTACAAGGTATTTCAAAATCTTTGAAATAGCCATTGATGTCTTAAAAGTAAAAATGCTATGCAGTATATAGTTAACTATCAAGCCTGATATATAACCAATCAGCGTTGATTCCATTATACCGCTGTAATAATACATAGAAATTTTTAGCATTACTATATCAACCAAGGCCGAAATGACACCAATTGATATATAGATAAAAAATTGCTTGGTAAAAATCATATCGTAATTTTCTTATGTGTAAATTTAATATTTTAATTAAAATATTGCCATAAATAAAAATTTTAATCATCCATCACTACTTAGATAAATTTAACAATACGACTTCAATAGCCAAAATACTTCTTTTGCAGAATATAACTAAATAGATATTTTAACTGATTTATTTCTATATTTTCAACTTCTCAAAGTAACTCAAAGGCTATAAATAATGTCATAAACACCAACCAAATATAAATATTGATTAGTGTCGATAAAAAATATTTTGACTGCAGAAGGTAGCATACTCAAAGATGTTTAAACTAGACAGTTTCCAATGACTACTCGATTATCATTCAATGATACCGAACCTAGCTACCCATAAACTCTTTCAACCAGGTTTTAAATTCTGCACCTTGTTTGGGGTGGCGCAGACCGTAGGCGACATAAGCCTGCATATATCCGAGCTTCTCACCACAGTTATAGGATTGACCGGTTAAAGCGACCGCATCTACCGGTTTCTCGGCGGCTAATGCATCAATAGCATCAGTCAGTTGGATACGGCCCCAGGCACCAGGCTTGGTTTTTTCCAGCATTGGCCAAATATCCGCAGATAAGACATAACGCCCTACTGCCGACAGATTGGATTTGAGGTCAGCCGGACTTTGCGGTTTCTCAACCATCGCGTTAATTCTGCTACTTTCACCCGGTTCCAGATCCGCTTTTTCACAAGAAATGACCGAATAGTTCGATAACGCCTCAGGTTCGACCGAGTGAACCAACACTTGGCTCGAACCGGTCTCTTCGAAACGTCTAACCAACTGAGCCAGATTATCAAGGGTTAAATCCGATTTTGCGTCATCAATCAAGACATCTGGCAACAATACTGCAAAGGGTGAATCACCTACTAGCGGTTTGGCACACAACACCGCATGCCCCAAACCTTCAGGATGCCCTTGACGGATATGCATGATAGTCACACCCGGTGGACAGATAGATTGTACCTCATCCAATAGCTGACGTTTCACACGCGCTTCCAACATGGCTTCCAGCTCATAAGACGTATCGAAATGGTTTTCTACCGCATTTTTCGAAGAATGGGTTATCAGAATGATTTCTTTAATACCAGCAGCAACACATTCGTTCACCACATATTGGATCAATGGTTTATCGACAATTGGCAGCATTTCTTTTGGAATGGCTTTAGTCGCGGGAAGCATTCGCATACCTAAACCGGCAACTGGGATCACTGCTTTCAATTTGGTCATAATTAACCTACTGATTTCTTGAAGCGAATTTAAAATCTATTCCTACTCAGCCGCTAAGCTGAAGTTAGTCAATTTGCTGTTTCAGCCAGGCGGTAAAGCTCTCGCCCTCGGTGTTATGGCGCACGCCATAAGTGACGAAGGCTTTCATATAACCCAATTTGTCCCCGCAGTCGTGCGATTTACCGGTCATATGAAAAGCCTCTACATCCTCTTGCTCCATTAACATCGCAATGGCATCAGTAAGCTGAATTTCATCACCCGCCCCGCGTGGCGTTTTCTTCAACAGCGGCCAAATGTCTTTTGACAATACATAACGCCCAACCACGGCAAGATTAGAAGGCGCATCAGCAAGTGAGGGCTTCTCTACCACTGCCGTCATTAGGGTACTTTCACCCGGAGACAAAGCTACATGATCACAATCAGCAATACCGTACTTGGAAACATCAGCTTTAGGCACCGGCTCCACCATGATCTGGCTACGCCCGGTCTCTTCAAAGCGCTTAATCATACTAGCAAGATTTTCTTTAGATAAATCTGCTGTTGAATCATCAAGTAAAACGTCTGGTAGCAGCACAATAAATGGGTTATCACCCACCATCGGTTGGGCACACAATACCGCATGCCCCAAGCCCTTGGCATGGCCTTGGCGCACTTGCATGATAGTGACATCCGGCGGGCAGATATTTTTAATCTCTTGCAATAGCTGCCGCTTAACACGTGATTCCAGTGCAGCTTCCAGCTCAAATGATGTATCAAAATGGTTTTCTATCGCATTTTTAGAGGAATGGCTGACCAGCACTATCTCTTTTACTCCGGCGGCCACACATTCATTAACGATATATTGGATCAGAGGCTTATCCACCACCGGCAGCATTTCCTTTGGGATCGCTTTAGTCGCTGGCAGCATTCGGGTACCAAGCCCGGCAACAGGAATGACCGCTTTTAAACACTTCATTACTATGACCTCTTCAACTTTGGACAGCAAAACTTACAGGATTAACTCTATAATAATTAGTCAAATAATCTATGATTACTCATTATTCCTTTAACTTTGTACAAGCTTACATCAGAACGTCTTTGATTACATTCTTAAATGTAGCAATAATAATTTCAACAAGTTATAGATTAATATCTTAGCCAAATCAAAATAGTAATAATGTCTTAGACTTTCTAGCAATAATGCTTACTTATCGATAATTTCATTATATAAGTCTATATAACTCGAAACCATTTTCTCGGAGGTAAAATTTTCTAAATAGCGATTTCGGGCATTTCGGCCAAACTTTTCTGATAACTCAATATCATCCCATAACTGATCCATCGCAGTTCTCAACGCGACAGGATCCGATGGGGGAACAACTAATCCAGTCTGTTGATCAATATTTATAAATGTCGTACCTGTACCAATCTCACTCGAAATTAGAGGCTTACCATACATCGCGCCCTCTAATAAGGTGATGCCAAAAGCCTCAGAACGCAAATGTGATGGAAAGACTACGGCATAACAAAGTGATAGTAATGAAGCTTTATCTTCGTCAGATACGGCACCAAGAAAATAGATATTATGCATATCTAATTTTTCCGCCTGTTTTTTTAACTCTGATTCAATTGGGCCAGCTCCGACAATCACAATCGGATAAGATGAATTTTTAGCTGCTTCGATTAGAATGTGAAGACCTTTATAATAACGAAAGGCACCAATAAACAGAAAAAAACGTGTTCCGAATTTATTTTTCCAGAAATCAATGCGTTCAGAGAGTGGCGTTGGATATGAATCCTCATCTAAACCGTAAGGTATCACACTTACTTTTCGAGAGAATTTCTTTAAAGTTACACTTGTGGCAACATAATTTGGCGATGCAGCAACAATCCGGGAAACACTACCAAGAAATAGATTCATCAATGGTGTATATATCTTTAAAATATTTTTTTGCTTAACAATATCAGAATGATAACTAACAACCGTTGGTTTATTAATACCAGATATAAAGTGAACCATATCCATAAAAGGAAACGGAAAATGATAATGAATAATGTCAGCCTGCTGCGCCAATTTTTTGAAATCTTTAATCGCTTGAAAAGAAAAAGGAGTTGAGGCCGCTTCAAAATTTACAGGTGAACAATATACGGTATGTGTTCCTATTTTTTTATTTATAATACCACCTCGTTTACTTAAAGAAAGCACTGTAGAATCAATACCTTTACTCGCTCCACCTTCACATAATTGAAAAATAACCTGTTCAATACCGCCGAAAGAATCTGGGTAATATGTTTTATAAAAATGCAGTACTTTTAGCATTATATTATTATACCTGCTTATAGGCTTTAATTGTTTCCTGAGTGCACCGTTTCCAGGAGAATGTACTAGCTCTGGCGAGCCCTGCTGCTATCGCCTTATTTCGCCAACCTTCATCCTGCAGACTTTTAACGATAGCGGTAGTCAGCCCCTCAACATCCAAGGCATCGCACATTAGACCCGACTCACCTATGACCTCAGGCAATGATGCCGCATTTGAACAAACGACAGGGATACCTGATGCCATAGCCTCAAGAACGGGTAAGCCAAACCCCTCATATAATGAAGGAAATAGAAATGTCCTTGCACCAGAAAAAAGCAAAGGAAGATCATCCGAACTTAAATAACCAAGGTATAGTAACCAGCCTTGTTGTGTGGCTAATTCAAAACGGCGATGTAATGACTCACTGTTCCATCCAGAGAAGCCACATATTACCAAGGGATACCGAGAGCGAAGATCCAAAGGCATGCGTTCATAAACATCAAGTAAGGTTGCAATATTTTTTCTTGGTTCGATAGTACCGGTAAATAATGTGTATTGTCCTGCAACCAAGTTCAATCGGGTCATTAAATTTTGCAGAGACACATACTCTCGTGGATAAAATTCACCACTACTGGCTAACGGCGCTGAAACTATTTTTTCAATAGGGTAATCAAAATACTCGGCTAACTCTTTACGAGTAAATTCAGAGTCAGTAATTAAGACTTTCGCCCTTTTTATCGTGAGTAATAATTCTTTTTGCATATATCGTACACGATTTTCTGGATGGCACTGTGGCCATTTAAAAATCGAAAGATCATGAAAAGTTGAGACAGCATTATCAACTCGCGGGGGTAAATAAAAATTGGTGCTATGGTAAATAAAACCCTGGTAAGGTTTTAATGCCAAACTTTTTAGCCACGGGGCAGAAAGCCGATACAACTCACTCGCAATTGCACTATTTTTTACCGCAGTTTTTAACCCTGAAGTAGCACTCGACTCAGCCTTAACAGCAGGCAAATCCCGAGATATTTTTCTACCCTGTAAAAACAACAGATCTGAGATATCGTCATTGTTTTGCAGCTCTCGGGCTAACTCATATGTGTAGCGGCCAATACCCGTCAGTGGGTATTTAATAGAGTCAATAGAAAAAACCACTCTCATTATTTTCTTTCCAGCATCCAACGTAGTGTTTGCTCTAATGGCGGCGTATTCCATCCATCAACAATACTTTGTAATTTGCTCGCATCACCGCATAACGTTTTTACTTCATTAGCACGAATAAAAGCTGGATTAACGCGAATTGATAGACTGTGTGAGGTTATTTCTTCGCATATGCTAATTACTTCACGTAATGAATAGGTTCTACCAGAGCAGACGTTAACAATCTCGCCAATAGGTTTGGCTGTTAGTAGGCCTAAATATGCTTTTACTAATGCTCTAACATCCGTAAAGTCACGCCATACGTCTAAATTGCCTAACTCTATTTCGTCGGCTTTACGTTTGAAGTGAGAAACTATTTTAGGCAATAAGAAATTATTTGATTGCCCAACACCGGTATAGTTAAAGGGACGAACAATGATAATCGGTAATTTTTCAGACCATAATTTAGCCATATATTCCATGGCTAACTTGCTGACGGCATAATCATTAGCAGGATTCACCACAGCTGTTTCACTCAACATACCAGCTTGGGTGTTACCATAAACATTAGCACTGCTGGCAAGCAAAACTGCGTCTATAGTATCGGCAACACTACTCAATGCGGCCAATAAATTCCTGGTACCAACAACATTGACATCATAAAAAGCGCCAGGATCTCCGTGCCCGACAAATGCAATTGCAGCAAGGTGAATAACAAGATCCGGTCTCACCTGCTCAATAATAGAAGTAAGCCCGTTAGCATCAAGTAAATCCACTTGAAAATAATCAGGCTCATTTGAAGGCTGTGAACCTAAACCAAATACCCGGTAGCCGGCAGCGGATAACTCCGCTGCCATATAATGGCCCGTAAATCCCTGAATACCGGTGATCAGGGCACGTTTGCCATTCATTACCATCAGAATGAGAAACCTTGTTGATTACGACGGAGATCTTCTTCCACCATCATCTGGCAAAGTTCTTCTAATGTAGTTTTAGGCTCCCAACCAAGTATATCCTTGGCTTTTTGAGGGTTACCAATTAACAATTCAACTTCAGCAGGGCGGTAGAACTTCGGATTAACTTTAACTAAAGTGTTTCCTGTTTCAATGTCGATCCCAACTTCATTGTCATCTTTACCCTCAAATCGCAAATTGAAACCTGCAGCTTTAAATGCCATAGATACGAAATCACGTACAGTCTCGGTACGGTTGGTCGCCAGAACAAAAGTATCAGGAACATCTGCTTGCAGCATACGCCACATGCCTTCTACATATTCTTTTGCAAAACCCCAGTCACGTTTGGCATCCATATTCCCTAATTCAAGAATATCCAGTTTACCTAATTTAATTTTTGCGACTGAATCTGTAATTTTACGGGTAACAAACTCACGTCCACGCAGAGGAGACTCATGATTAAAGAGAATACCACTACAACCAAAAATACCGTAACTCTCGCGATAGTTGATTGTCATCCAGTGCGCGTATAACTTAGCTACACCATAAGGACTACGTGGATAGAATGGAGTCTCTTCGATTTGTGGTATAGCTTGAACTTTTCCGAACATTTCAGAAGTAGATGCCTGATAAAAACGAATTTTAGTATTAACAATACGAATGGCTTCTAATAAGTTCAGTGGACCAATACCTGTAATTTCCGCCGTTGTTACAGGTTGATCGAAAGAAACACCAACAAAACTTTGAGCAGCAAGGTTATAAACTTCCGTTGCTTGTGTTGATTGCAACAAACGGATGCTAGCAGAAAGATCAGTGAGGTCATATTCGACTAAATGGAGATTAGGATGTTTGTCGATACCTAATTCTTCAATACGCCAGAAGTTTACAGAACTGGTACGGCGATAAGTGCCATAAACTTTATAGCCTTTTTCAAGTAACAATTCAGCCAGATATGCACCATCTTGACCTGTAATACCGGTAATTACTGCAGTTTTCATTCTAACCTCTGTTTTATTTATTAATAGCTTTTACTTGTTCAAAAATAGTCTCGGCAGATAAACTCCAAGAGTTAACTTTATAATAATTCCTTATACTGTACTCTTTATCCACAAGTAATTCTTTGTTATAAATATACTTCTTAAGCGCTTCAGTCCAACCAACAACATCCCAAGGAGATATATACTCAATAAAGTCTCCTCCAGCTTCTGGTATAGAGGCTGCATTTGAAGCTAAGCAAAATTTTCCATATGCTAGACTTTCAGATACAGGTAGTCCCCAGCCTTCATACAACGACGGATATACACTGAAGAGGCTGTTTCTATACAAAAGTGAGAGCATGCTATCTTCAATATTATTGAAAATTTTAATTTTATCTTTTACTCTAGGGTCAAGAGCAATATCTTGAAGAAAATCATGAACTCCCCAACCGGGCATACCTACAAATACGAGTATAGGTAAATTCTCACACTTTTCCTCTATTAGATTGATATATGCCTTATATAAAACTTCATGATTTTTTCTTCTTTCAACTGTTGACACAAAAAGAATATATTCACTATGTTTAAGATCAGCTGGTAATTCCACTACTTCATTATTTTTCAAATTAGGGAAATCACATCCCAATTGTATAACATTTAATTCAGGAATTGGTGTACCCATTTCAACTAAAAGTTCACGGAGATCTTTTCTGGAACAGTCTGAGATACATAATATTTTATCAGCACACCACGCCACATTTGAAAAATAATGCCTAAAGGCAGCTGAAACATTACCGACACAAAGGTGAGGCAGTTTCACTGGAATTACGTCATAGCAAAATAATATAACGTTTAAAGAAAACTCTTTTTTAAGAGAATATAAATAGGTTAAGTCTTTCTGATCCCAATCCAGTCCTAAGGATAAATAAATATCATTCGCTGCAAAAGGAGAATCCCTTTCTAATTTATTGGCTTTAGCTTTTACATGAGAAGAATTTTTTTCATGTTTAGCGAAGAGTTCTTTTAGACCAGCCTTCAGGTGCCTTGCACTACCAAGAAAATATCCAAAAGCACTTTTTTTTCTGACAAGAAACGAATGTAAAGAAGATGAAATAGAACGAGGTAGTTTGGAGTTATACTTCAAAAACAAAGTCTTTAGCCTCTGTTCAAATCCTATTTTAGATGCATCGTCAATTAATATTGATTTTTTTTGATATTTAGAAAAATTAGCAAAATAGGAGTTTACAGTATCCCGACTAACTTCATAATACCCGACGAGAGGATCATATACACAGAATTTTATATCATCATCAGTTTGTCCAATAGCATATTTTGCACATTCAGCTTCGACTCTAATTATTCCAACAGCAGGACGATTCCATTTACTAATAGTAGTAACGTCCATCCAGATAGATGACATTTATTTTCCCTCAATTACTTTTTTTACAGTTTGTGGAATAATCTGAAGGCAATGTTCCCAAAGTAAATCATCTAGGTTATTCGGCTCTTCAGTTGTAGTGCATTGCGATTTATCGTTTAAGATAGACCTGATAGATGAAGTAAAATCCTGACTATTATGACAAATTTTTATTTTATCAAGATCTTTATAACGTTCATAGCCTCTTAATGCTGTTTCAGTGGCAATAACATATTTTTTCGAAAAAATTGCTTCTGCAGTTTTGATATTAGATCCACCACCATGTGGAATTGGCAAAAGAAAAGCCGTTGCAAGTTCCTTTACTGCAGCCAAATCTTCATCTGAGAGCATATAAAGTAACTGAAGCCTACTTTTATTTATACTATTGTAATCAGTATCAACTAATTGACCGTAAAGACTTTCGCACACACTGCCAACAACGACAAGTTTGGAGTCTGGAGGTATACAAGCTAAAGAATCACCGATACAGGCTTTAAAACCCGTAAAGTTAGGGGGGTGTCCGCTAGCCACATACAAAATCCAAGGGACCATTGGTAATTGACTTCGCCAATAATCTAGTCGATCCTTTGCCGCTGTCCATTTTGAAATTCCATTTCTGGCAAGAATTACATTCTGTGCACCATAAGTAGATAATACATCTGAATCACTTTCTGTTACAGCACATACAATATCAGCTTGTTGAGCTGCACTAATTTCTAATTCTTTTATTTTTTGGATAATAGATTCAGCTTCGATGATTGAATAACTTTCTAAAATATCTTTTTTAAGTATCCATTCAATATTTTGTGAACCATATATTAATATAGGCCTTCTAACAAAAAATTCACTAATTAATCGCTCAGTCAAAGGCCATAACCAAGGCTGCTCAACATGTATAACATCAATATCTTTAGGTATTATTTTTATCAGTTTATCAAAAAAATCCCTATCTTTAGATACATATTCGCCACATTGAAGGTCAGTAATAAGTGGAACTAATTTTCCATCAAATTTCCTATAAGGTGAATTAAAATCAAAAGGTAGATCATGAGAATCAACATCACTTTTAGGATAGTTTTCAGGCTCGTATAAAGCAAAATTTATTATGTCAAAACCATTACTTTCATATACCTTTTTAATATTAGCTAATCTTATTTGCCCCCCATGCCGTGGTTTGACTAACGGATATGTACTTAACAAAAGCACCTTACTTTTCATATTTACCTTCAAATAATAACTTATTTTAATGAGGATACTCATTTCAAAAAAAAAGAACCATCTTGTTATAGATATATGACTTCATTCCTTTGTTTTTTTACTTCTGACTGAATTAATAAAATATTTTATAGGCTTGACTATCAGTGATATCATATTCTTACAAAATTTTATTATATTAATTTCCTCTCGCGAGCCATCCCTTTTATAGCAATCTAATTCATCCTTAATTTCATTGACTTTATTATTTAGCTCACAAACTTCTTGGTTAAGTTCATTAAGCTTACTAGTGAACTCACTAATTTCCTTTCTAAGTTCATTAAAAAGCATTTTCCTCTCCATAAGTTTTTCTAAATAATAGTTAAGATGAAAATTGCGGATTTCCTTTTCACTAGGATTTGAGAGTCTCCAGTCATAATAATTTTTATCATATAGAAACTCTAATGGAATTAAATAATTTAGAACAGTAAAATCAAGAAATTTACCAGCATATTCTCTATCCGTACATTCACTTAATAACTTGAATGGGGAATCACCTAAGATTATTGTCTTTTTTCCATATAAAATAGCTTCGAGACCAACACTAGAATTTATAGTCACTATATTCCGACATTTATCTATAAAATCTTGGGGAGTTAACACCTCACTATTTGCAGTTATCTCAGAGTAATTTATATATCCAGAAGGATGTTTACGAATCAAAATATCATTTGATAAAGAGCGACAATAATTTATCAACTCAAAATTAGAGAATCCATTTGAAAATGCAATAATATTTGAATCATCTTCTACTTGTAATGGAACACCAATATCATATACTTCTTCAATCAATCTTTCTTTTTCTTGCCCTTCTATTTTAAGTAAATTTAATAAGTAATTTCTATCAAACTGAGTAATCTCAATAAAATCTTTTTCTTTGCTAAAAGAAGTAAACCTTTTACTAGCTTCTGTATTGCCATTCACGCCGCTGAAATCAAAATAGCAAGTTCCTACATAATTAGGTGCTCGCAGAGGCCCCATCTCATTGTGTATAACTTTTATTTTCATCTGCTCAGCAATATAAGCAACACTAGGAATATTACACCACAGCACAATGGCAGAAATTTCATACTTTGATACTAAATCATTAAAAATGTCATTTAGTAAAATCTCAAGAGGTAAATACCGCTCAGTTAATAACTTTCCCCAAACAATATTTTTTGATTTGTATTTTTTCTCCAATTCATCAAATATTTCAGGATTGATTAAAACTTTATCAATCGATGTTAATAAATCTTCTGTGGGGATGTTAGCATCATAAGATGCTAACCAATTATCAGGTATATCAGCAGATGGAGGTTCGAAAATTTTTTTTTGGCCTATATGAATAGCATTTTTGATTGGAAACCTATCTAGTGCTAAATATAAGCTAGTTAAAAAAGTTTTATGCGTATATTTCACATCATAAGGTAACCAAAAGAATATATATTTATTATCTTTTTTGGAATACATATATATTTACCTGGCCTTGAACCTTTTCAACAGGCAACATTGCATTTTCATTCAACAATTGATGTGTATTGATTCCATGCTCATCAAATTGATAAACATCTTGGCCATACCATGTTAGCAATTCTAAACCATCGCTGAATTTAGATAAAAAATCTAAATGAGTGTAATGTCTAAAATGAAATTTATGTGGATTCAGATCTAAACTGTGTTTCTCCTGATTGGGTACAGAAACTATAATCAATCCATCTTTTTTACATGATTTTTTGATTTCGTCAAAAAGTTGTTCATCTTTATCTACGTGCTCAAGTGACTCAAAGCAGGTTATTACATCAAATACATTGACGGGCAATGTGAATGGAAAAAGTTTATTCGCGAAAATATTATTTTCTTTAACGTAATTTTTATTAGCTTCTAAGATCGCTTCAGAAGAACCATCAAGGCCAATAAAATTGGCCTGTTCGAATTCAGAAGATAACATAAAAATACCATATCCATTCCCGCAAAAAATATCTGCCGCATTTATGATGATGTGTTTTTTCTGTCTTATGATCTCTATAGCCAACTCATATCTTGACGTATGATCACGCCGAATACCATCAATTGTATTAGAGGTCTGCCGTTCACCGCTATAAAGGGAATAATCTTTAGTTTCATCTAAGTATTCTTCAACAGATACATTGCTAACTTCACTAGTATTCTGAGAATAATCTACGTTAGTAGTATCTTTATTATTTTTGAAAAATTTCAACATCTGCTGGAACATAAAGTATCCCTCCAAAATTATTTTTTAAAAGATTACTAGGGGTATTCACGGTAAATACCTTTGCACAAAAAACTCTATCATAAAAGTTAGGGGAATACGGGTCCTCTTTTATACCTATATCTACTCTGTAATCTCCCATAAAAAATGGTATTTTAAATCGCCAAGTTATAATAGACACCATACCCTTATTCATTAATGGAAGTCTCTTATTATAGTAATTGGAATTCATGCTGAGTAAAGGGAAACCTGCCTTATCTCCGATTAATAATCCGATAACGGCTCCTTCTGGGGTAGCGTCATTGCAACGAATGACAGCTTTAAATACTACCTCATCCTGGGCATAGAAAGTATTACTTTCAATCTCATCTGAGTTTAGAATATCAAAACTAATAAATTCTAGGCTCTTGGTCCCTGTGTCTATAAGTAATGAATTAGCCCGTAGATTAGGATCGACTTTAATCTCGTTCGCTGCAACCTCAGTATAATTAACCTCAACATTTTTAGAATTTTTATTGCTAGATTTGTTTTCAACAAGATCATTTTGGTAAAAATCACAAACAGTCGCAGCATCACCAATAGATTTAATCTTTCCATCAGCAATATAGATTGCTCTATTACAAAATTGTCTGACTTGCGCTAATGAATGACTTACGAAAAGAATAGTCACTTTATCCGCTAATAAAGAATTCATTCGCTGCATACATTTAGCTTGAAATGCCAAATCCCCGACACTTAATGCCTCATCGACAATTAAAATATCAGGTTTTACGGCTGTAGCAACAGAGAATGCTACTCTTGCCTGCATCCCACTTGAATAAGTTCTTACTGGCTTATCAAAATAATCTCCCACGGCAGCAAAGCTTTCAATCTCCGGCATAATGCCACTGATCTCTTCTTGACTGAAGCCTAAAAGTTGCCCTGCCATATACGCATTCTGCCGTCCTGTGAAATCGGGATGAAAGCCCATACCTAGCTCGAGCAACGCAGCAACTCTTCCCTCAGTGTGTATTGAGCCAGTTGTAGGTGTCGTCGTCCCAGTGATCATCTTTAGTAACGTACTTTTCCCTGCACCATTTACGCCAATAATACCTATAGAATCCCCAGGATTAATAGTAAAGGTTATATCTCTTAATATCCATTTTTCAGTATGTCTTTTTTTAGCCGGAATAGAGATCCACTCGATAAACCTACTAAATTTATTCGGATATTGCTTATAAGCTTTTCCGACATTATTTACTATGATACTACTCATTATAGTTCATCCACCATGTCTGCCGAGTGTTTTTTAAATAGCTTAAATCCTAGATAACAAAAGACAATAGATAATACAATGACTAATTTTAGTGGTCCCACTTGTGGCCATTGACCATGAACAAAAATGTTCTGATAAGAATTAATCAGTCCAGCCATTGGATTCCATCTAATTAATTTTTGCGCCCATTCGGGTAGTGTTCCAACCATATATACTATTGGAGTAAACCAAAACCAAAATTGGAGTAAGATACTAATAAATTGCCCAACATCTCGGAAGAAAACATTGATCACACCTACGGTCATTCCTAGACCTATGGAAAAGACTATCTGTAGTATAAGAAGAGGGACCATTGCTAGAATAACGACTCCAGGAAAATTCCCACTTAGTATTAAAAATATAATAAAGATAGTGAATATTATAATGAAATTAAGTAGTGATGAAATGCTAATAATAATTGGTAAGCATATTCTAGGGAAGTTTAATTTTTTTAATAAATTTGCATTATCGGTAAATACATTTTGACTTCTAGATATAATCTCCGCAAAAAGCCCCCAGGTTAAGATGCCTGAACACAAATATATACTGTATGAAAAGGATCCAGATGTTTGTGGTAACCTAGCTTGCATTAATTGAGAAAAAATGACAGTGTAGACGATAATCATGGATAACGGTTGTAATACTAACCAAGAAATACCTAGCATACTCATCTGATAGCGCGATTGAAAATCACGCTTTACGCTGCCAAAAATAAACCCTCGATAGCGATATATTGCCAATAACATCTCTTTCACTGTTATTCCCTACCTAGTAATTCTAAAATTTCCTGAGTCTTATCATTCATTAGTTCAATATTAGCTAAAGACTCAACATTCAAGCGCACAACCGGCTCTGTATTCGACGTTCTTAAATTAAAGCGCCAGTCGCTGTATTCAATATTGACACCATCGGTTAAATCAATATTGGTCGCATCAGGTTCGTAAATAGCTCTAATTTGAGCAATACGTTTGTGAGCATCAGTGAGTTTACGGTTAATCTCACCAGAGGCCGGGAATGCTTTCATTCGCTCACCCACAAATTGGCTCAAAGACATATTTTTGACGCAAAGCAATTCAGAAACTAACAACCATGGAATCATACCACTATCACAGTATGCAAAATTTCGGAAATAGTGGTGGGCACTCATTTCTCCACCATATATTGCATCTTCTTTACGCATTCTTTCTTTGATAAAGGCATGTCCCGTTTTTGACATAATTGGAATGCCACCAGCTTTTTCTACTATATCTATAGTATTCCAAGTCAAACGCGGATCATGAATAATCTTGGCACCAGGTTCTTTTTTCAAAAAAGCTTCAGCTAATAAACCAACAATATAATAACCTTCAATAAATTGCCCACTCTCATCGAAGAAGAAACAGCGGTCGAAATCGCCATCAAATGCTATGCCCATATCTGCACCAGATTCGGTAACAGCTCTTGCAGTGTCCGCTCGACATTCAGGTAACAGCGGATTAGGGATTCCATTGGGGAAATTACCATCAGGCTGATGGTGAACTGTTACAAATTCTATAGGGAGATGAGCTGCAGTAAAACGTTTTTCAATTTCATCAATAACATGTCCGGCCGCACCATTACCGGAATTTACTACTAACTTCAAAGGCTTGGTAAAGTTTTTAAAGTCAATATAGCCCATCAAATGATCAATATATTCATTAAGGACCGATACCTTCTTATAACTCCCTCTTTTACTTTGAACTGGTACAGTAAAGTTATTTTCTTCAGCAAGTTTTTGGATATCGCATAACCCTGTATCACCGCTAATGGGTTTAGCATTTTCTCTAACTAACTTCATACCGTTATAATTCATCGGATTATGGCTAGCTGTTACTTCGACTCCACCATCAACACCTAAATAAAATGTGGCGAAATAGATTTCTTCTGTTCCACTTAAACCAATATCTAATACATCGCTACCAGCATCCATCAAACCTTCTGCCAATGCCATTTTCAATGATTCACTAGTTAAACGAACATCGCCACCGACAACGATAGTTTTTGGTTTTAGATATTCACCAAAAGCTCGACCAATACGGTAAGCAATATCTTCATTCAACTCTGGACCTAATTGACCACGGATATCATAAGCTTTAAAACAAGTTAAGGTATTCATTGTTTCCTCTAAATCAGCAACGGCCATAATGGTCTTTAACTCGAATAATATCGTCATCGCCTAGATAAGAACCTGACTGTACTTCAATAAGCTCAAGTGGGATCTTACCGGGGTTTTCCAACATATGAAGTGAACCAATAGGGATGAATGTCGATTGATTTTCAGTAATTAAAAATGTTTTGTCGCCAATCGTCACTTTTGCTGTTCCTGATAACACAATCCAGTGCTCTGCCCGATGATGATGCATCTGCATGGAAAACGCGCCACCAGGTTTAACTGTAATCCGGTTAACATTAAAACGCTGTTCATTAACCACAATATCGCAGCGCCCCCAAGGACGATAAGTTTCTCGGTGACGGCGATACTCGCTACGTTTCGTCTGCTTGAGATATTCAACGATCTTTTTAACGTCTTGTACTTTAGATTTATCTACCACTAGCACCGCATCTTTAGTGCTGACAATGACTAAATTATCCACACCAACTGCAGCAACTAATTTCTCATCAGTATTGATATAGCAATTCTGTGTATCATGCAGGAATGTATCACCTGTAGTGGCATTACCTGATTTATCTTTGTTACTCACATCCCAAAGTGCGGACCAAGAACCAACGTCACTCCACCCCGCATCCAGCGGCACCACTACGGCGTTATTTGTTTTCTCCATTACCGCATAATCGATTGACTCATCAGGGCAGGCACTGAACTGATCTTTATCTATAGTGATGAAATCTTTGTCTGAATCAGAATCCTTCATCGCAGCTTTACAAGCATCAAGAATGTCTGGTCTAAATTTCTCTAACTCTTGAATATAACGTTTGGCCCGAAACATAAACATGCCACTATTCCAATAATATTCACCAGAATTGATATATTGTTCAGCAGTTTCTAAATTAGGTTTCTCAACAAACCGCTTGACGCTAAAAGCTTCCAAAGCCTCTTTGACTGTCGATTCTCCACGCTGAATATAACCATAACCCGTTTCTGGGCCGGTCGGAACAATCCCGAATGTTACCAGGCAATCCTTTTTAGCAAAAGGAATCGCACCGATAATAGCCTGGTGGTATGCATTACAGTTATTGATGATATGGTCAGCAGCCAACACCAACATTATCGGGTCGTCGCCTTGAGAGATAGCATTTAATGCGGCTAAAGCAATTGCAGGGGCAGTGTTGCGGCCAACGGGTTCTAATATTATATTATGTGAAAGTTTATTAATTTGTCGCAACTGCTCTGCGACCAGGAAACGGTGTTCTTCGTTACAAATGACAACCGGTTCTCTGACAGAAATCCCTTCTAAACGATTTACAGTTTCCTGCAACATCGAATTCACCCCGTGCAAGCGTAAAAATTGCTTTGGATAGAGTTCTCTTGACATCGGCCACAGGCGGCTGCCCGTACCGCCAGCCATAATCACGGGAAGTAACATCATATATCCTTAATCACCATAAAGTTTGAACTAAAGAGGTACCGCCACAACAAGTGAGAATGAAAACCATTTCACTTTAAATAATATGCTATTAAATAATTAGTTTTTACAATGCTACCGCCCTTGGCTTTTCAGCTACCAATAGCTATTGGGTCACATTTACAGCATAGTTTACGCATATCTTGCATTGCAGAATGCATGATTTTAGCAAGGAAAACACACCCAATTAATCATTTTATTTTATGGTTATTATATAGCATTAACTTTGACTTTAACTAGGAAACATCTGTGATTTTTATATGTTCACCAGAATGCGCATACCATAATAATATATCCACTTCAACCATTTAGATGTAAGTTTACGGCAGTTCTCTAGCATACTTTTTATTTTCAATCTCATCCAATTTTTATATTTAGATTTGAAAATTCCCAAGTATAAGCCCATTATTCACTTTGGCGGCATAAGCCGTAGAAATCAAAGGTGAAATTGGATATATGGAATGGATCGCAGATCCTACTATTTGGGCAGGACTGGCAACGCTGGTAGTGCTCGAAATTGTATTAGGTATTGACAACCTGATATTTATCGCCATTTTGGCAGAAAAGCTTCCACGTCATCAACGAGATAAAGCCAGAGTTACCGGTTTACTGTGCGCACTGTTGATGCGTTTGGTGCTGTTAGCCAGTATTTCATGGCTGGCCACATTAACGGCTCCCTTGGTCACCTTATCTGGCCACCCGTTCAGCGCCCGTGACTTAATCATGCTGGTCGGTGGGGTATTCCTGCTCTTTAAAGCCACCATGGAGTTAAACGAGCGGCTTGAAGGCAAGGACCAGCATCAAGGTCAGCAGCGCAAAGGTGCACGGTTCTGGCCGGTCGTCGCACAAATTGTGGTACTGGATGCCATATTCTCGCTCGATTCGGTTATTACTGCCGTCGGTATGGTAGACCACCTCGCGGTCATGATGGCTGCGGTCTGTATTGCCATAGGTTTGATGCTGTTGGCCAGTAAGCCATTAACCCGTTTTGTCAACGCGCATCCAACCATTGTCATACTCTGTCTGAGCTTCTTACTGATGATCGGTTTCAGCTTAGTGGCTGAAGGCTTTGGTTACCATATTCCAAAAGGATATCTGTACGCTGCGATTGGTTTCTCCGTCATTATTGAATCGCTCAATCAATTCGCACAATTCAATCGCCGTCGCTTTTTGTCAACGGTTAGACCGTTACGTGAAAGAACCGCAGAAGCAGTGTTACGTATGCTAAGTGGCAAACACGAAGAGGCCGAGCTGGATAACCATACTGCTAACCTGATCGCTGATAATACCAGTGTCGGCCAAGAGGTGTTCAATGAGCAGGAACGCCGCATGATTGAACGGGTGTTGGGGCTGGCGCAACGTACCGTGAGCAGCATCATGACATCACGGCATGATGTTGAGTATCTGGATCTTAACGATCCGCCAGAGAAACTGACTCAGTTGCTGACAAAAAATTTGCATACCCGAATTGTGGTTACTGAAGATAGTTCGACAGATGAACCCTTGGGCGTTATTCACGTCATTGATTTATTAAGGCAACAGTTAGCAGATGAAAAGCTCGACTTACGCGCATTGATTCGCCAACCGTTGATTTTCCCCGAGCAGGTTTCGCTGTTGATGGCATTAGAGCAGTTCCGTCAGGCACAGACGCATTTTGCCTTTGTCGTGGATGAATTCGGTTCCATCGAAGGGGTGGTTACCCTGACCGATGTGATGGAAACCATTGCTGGTAATCTGCCCGTGGCCGGTGAAGAGTTGGATGCCCGTCATGATATTCAGCAAACCGAGGATGGTTGCTGGATTGCGAATGGCTATATGCCGCTGGAAGATTTGGTGCTCTATCTGCCGCTACCTATCGATGATAAACGTGAATATCACACCTTGGCCGGGTTAATCATGGAGTATACCCAGCGCATCCCACAGGTCGGTGAACAGATGAAAATTGGTGGCTATCTATTTGAGCCGTTGGAAGTCAGCAGCCATCGTATCTTGAAGGTAAAAATAACACCGCTGAAAGTGCCTGACCCAGATTATGAAGTGTAATAAACCATCGTGATTTGGCGTAAAAGCCGGGTAAACTCGCCCGGCTTTTTTATCGTGATAGATTGTGATTACAAGTGCACAGGCACCAGAATCTCAGTGGCAACAATCACCACCACCAACCCGACTAAAACCGGTACCGAGGTGCGTTTCACCACTTCAAATGGTGAAATTTTTGCCATACCAGCAACAGCAACCACCACGCCTGAAACCGGGGATAAAGTACGCCCCAAATTTGAAGCCTGTAGCATCGGAATAACCAGATAGGCTGGATTTATCCCCATCTGAGCTGCCAGTTTTGGAATCAATTCAACAAACGCATAGAACGGCGCATTGCCTGACCCGGTGGTCATGGCCGCCAGCATCGTAATCACCACCAGTACCAGCATCATAATAATGCCACCGGTACCAAAAGATTGAGCTAGCCCAATCAGACCACTGATAAAACCAACGGTACTCAACCCTTGTGCAAATACCCCGGCGGCAACCAAAAGCATTACTACAGTAGCAAACGCATCGGCCATGCCACGATAAGCCACCTCAAGGCCGGTAAATACCGTTTTAGCACTGAAGCTGCGTAAGAATTCAATGACGGCGGCAATCAGCATACAAATCACCAACACCGTAATAATATGCAGTTCCGGCCCCCATTTACCGTCAAATATCAACACGCCGATAATCGGGGTAAAGGGTAAAATGGCGTAGAAACCCGGCGCATTGGTGGTGATGTCATTAACATCCATCATCTCATGCTTTTCCTGACTTTTATTATCCAGATAGCGCTGCCAGAAGAAGTGAGCGATAGCCATGCAGACAATCGCGGCAATAGAGATAGGTAAGGTGGTTTTAAAAGCAAAATCGACTAATGGCATCTCAGAGGCTTTCGCTGCCAGTACCACATCGCCTGAGGTTGGCGCGAGAATAATTGCCGCCGGTGATGCACAGATTGCAGCTGCGGCACCCCGACTGATACCGACGTTAACCATCACTGGGAACAGGGTCGCCATCAGTAACACGCCCAACCCGGTTGCCGATGATACCGCCAACGACATCAAGCAGGCCACAAGATAAGCCGCAACCATCAGTAAGTATGGGGAATTGATCATTTGCAGTGGTTTAGAGGCAATCTTAACCACGACATCATTGGCACCGATATGGGTCATATAAGCCGCAAAGCCACATAGCATCATGATCATCATGCCAAGATCGCCACCACGGCTCATCAGCAAGATTTTGACATATTCAACAATGTCCGTCGCCCGCCAGCCGGTTGAGGTCGCACTGGCAGGTAATACATTCTTGCCCATTAAGGCACTGATAATTAATAGCAGTAAACCACCGACCATCAGCACACCTGTTGCTGAATAGCCTTTAATAATATAACGGCCTACACCTACGGCCACGACTATCCCAATCAAAAGATCTAACATATACCCTCTCTGAATCTTGCCTGTTGCTGTGTGTTGCTAAATATTGCTTCAGCATTATTATCGTTAAAATACTTAAATGGCTCTGCACTCTGCCCAAAGTCCATCGGCGAGTTTATGACATCTATCAATGATTCGCAGAGATTTTAGAAACAAATAGTAGTTTGTGAGCAAGAGAGAGGATTTTATGTTTTGAATGGCGAGATTGGCGAACAATTACACAACAAATAGATAACAGTATGCCGTCATTATCTCCGATAAACAGCCATGCCTATCGGAGATAATGGGTAATTAAAGCTTATCGATAAGCTTTTTAAGATCTTTGCTAGCACGGTTTTGTTGATTACGCTCAGCCCAGTCATTGAGTGCTTTTTTAGCTCGTTGCTGTAATTCATTACGCAACAACTGTTCGACATTCAATTGATAGCTAAGCTGAGTCCACGGACCATAAATGCGCAGAGGGATATCAGTACCTTGCAACATTTTTACCAGGCTATCTTGCCCGCTCCAGCCTTGCATAACCCGTACCGCCAGATTCATATCACATTGCTGTTCGGGTAAATTAAGTGACCCGTTACCTTTAATGGAAATCAACGCCGAATCGGCACTAAGATTACTGACTTTCATTGATCCTCGGTGCAAAGCCAGGCTCGCTTGTAGCTGTGTAACCTCAGTATAACGCTCATAACGATCCTGACCTTTGACATCACTGGAACTGCGAGTCACCGCCTGTTGAATAAGCTGTTGAATATTCAGCCCTTCCAGCCGCGCATTAGTCATGCCGAACTGCGCATCCCCCTGCCAACGGTGGTTGAATGCCTCAACATTAAGACCATCACCAGACAACTGCGCTTTCATGGAAAATTTGCCCGTCATCATCGGCGGCAAACCGGCGGCCAATAGAACCGGCCCCAATTCCATATGGTTTATCACTGGGTTAACGGTAGCCAGAACCCTCTTGCCCGTCACATCCAGTGAGCCTGGCAACGAAAAATCGCCCTCAACCGCACTACCGGTTAAGCGGCTAATCTCTACATTCCCGCGCTGATTAGAGGCTTGAAGATTGAGTTGACTGATTTTAATCGCCCGATAGACCAGGTTATTCGCCGTTAGCGATATTTGGGCGGTAAAGTCGCGTAATGCTTGCAAGTCCTGCCCGACATCATCCTCAGCCTGAATCGCAATCACCGGCGCTGTCACGGCAAGCTGTTTGGCCGTTTCTTTGCTGACAACCGTACTTTTAGACTCCCAACCAAAAATAGAGTCCAGATTAAGATTGTCGGCAGCCAAATTGATAACATAATCAGGTACCTTCCCCAAGGTGGCCTTGGCGGTCCCCGTCAACTGGTTGTTATTAGCTGAGAAGCTCAGTTGGTTCAGCAATAATTGTTGAATATCGTGTTGATAACTGGCTTGTAGTGTCCCTTCGCCGCTCACGCCGCCAACAGGAATATCCGCACCTTCCAATTTATAACTGAATTGGCTGATATTGGCGCTGTACTGCTGTGGATAATGGCGCATGTCTGCATCCGCGACCATTGAGAAAGTCACATCACGTTGGTTACGGTTAACACGGCTGGAGAGAGAGATATGTACTTGGCGTTGGGCATCTTGTTGAAGTTCAAGATTGATATCACGTACATTGACTTGATCATTGTCTGCCCGCTGCCAAATCAACAGGCTATCAGCGATTTGTACTTTATTAATGTCGAGCTTCCAGGCACGGTGCTCATTAACAGGCACATTACCGGATGGTGCAACAGGAGCGTCAGGCTGTTGTTGGGCTTCACTGTCGGGCGTCAAGCGGATAACCGCCCCTTTCAACATCACCTGTTTTACTTCAAGTTGATGTGATAATAGAGGCCAAAGTTTGACATCCAGGCGCATATTTTCAGCACTGACAACCGGTGCCGCCGCACCGGGGGCAGTCAGCGCGGTCCGGCCAGCAATAATGCTAAGCTGGGGCCAGACATGCCAGCGCAAATCCCCTTCCAGTTGCAACTGATAACCACTTTTTCTCTCTACCTGTTTGACCATGTAGGCGCGAAAGTCATTAGGATTAACCAGCAATACTAATGCGCTCATCCCTGCAACTAACACAACCAGCAGGATAATTAACGTCGTCAGTAATCGTCTCATGACATCCTCTTGTCTAATCAGGCTAAAAAGTCCAAACAGGCTAAACTTTCCGCAAGAAATGGCTAATCTTTATCGATACGACTGGCTACAGCGCCTTGTTGACCGCGATATTTTGCGTCCTGACGGCTATTATAAGGACGCGCTGCCGGGCCGGAGAGTGGTTCAAAACTCAGCGCGCCAATTAACATCCCTGGGCGTAGCGCTAATGGCAGCTTACCTGAATTATAGAACTCCAGCACAATCCTGCCTTGCCAACCCGGATCTATACGGTGTGCGGTAACATGCACCATTAATCCAAGGCGAGCTAATGAGGAACGACCATCAAGCCAGCCGACCAAGTCATCAGGGATTGTCACCGACTCCAGTGTCACTGCCAGCGCCAACTCCCCTGGATGCAGGAAGAATGCCTCCCCTTCCGGCAGATTGATTTCATCGCTCATGACGCGTTCCAGCGCTTCGCTGACTTCATCCTTCGGGCCGCTTAAGTCAATAAATGCCGCCGTGTGACCATTGAATACACGGAATTGGTTGCCTAAGCGAACATCGACTGTGGCACCATTGATACGTTCTACCGGTGGGCGAGGATCAATACCTAATTTACCGCTGTCCAGCCAGGCTTCTATGTCACGATCGCACAGTCTCATTGCTAAAATCTCCATCAAAATTCGCATGTTACAGCTTATCTACTACGCAAGCTGCCATATTAAGAAGCAAAGGTCCAGACGAACATTACTCAAAGAACTGACTGATTTTCGCTTTTAGAATATCGATCGCAATTCGGTTCTTACCACCGCGAGGAACGATAATGTCAGCATATTGTTTGGACGGTTCTATAAATTGCAGAAACATTGGACGCACAGTCTTCTGATATTGCGCCATCACAGAGTCCATCGAACGACCACGCTCATTAACATCACGCTTCATACGGCGCATCAGGCAGATATCCAGCGGGGTATCAACAAAGATCGAGAAATTCATCTCCTGACGCAGACGGATATCGGTCAACAACAAGATCCCTTCCAAAATAATCACTTTTTTGGGTTCTAAATGGACGGTCTCTTTTTTGCGGGTGTGCTCAGTGTAACTGTAAAGCGGCAGTTCAATCGACCGGCCTGCTTTCAACGATTGCAAATGCTCCAGCAATAAGTTGTGATCCATGGCACTGGGATGGTCATAGTTGGTTTTGACCCGCTCTTCCATTGACAGATGACTCTGGTCTTTGTAATAACCATCCTCAGGGATAACGCCGATATGTTGGTCACCTACCTGCTCGCGTAATTCGCGATACAGCGTGCTGGCGATAAGACTTTTTCCGGAGGCTGAGGCACCCGCTATCCCGATAATGACGCACTGGTGTGCTTTGTCAGTCATAAAATTAAAGACCTGATTACGAAGTGTGAGGGGAGACAAAGCACGCTAGGTGCTTCGAGCGCGGCAATTATAAGGAGTTAGCGGGTTTGATGCCAGCACTATACCCTGCGTCTTTGACGCCGCAGGGGTGTTAGCGGCTCTCACGCACCCGAATCACTGACTTATGTCAGCTCATCGGGATTTATTCGTTTGCTGCCTACCTGCAACGCCAATGACTTTGGGTATAATTTTGCGTCTTTGACGCCGCAGGGGGGTTAGCGGCTCTCACGCACCCGAATCACTGACTTATGTCAGCTCATCGGGATTTATTCGTTTGCTGCCTACCTGCAACGCCAATGACTTTGGGTATAATTTTGCGTCTTTGACGCCGCAGGGGTGTTAGCGGCTCTCACGCACCCGAATCACTGACTTATGTCAGCTCATCGGGATTTATTCGTTTGCTGCCTACCTGCAACGCCAATGACTTTGGGCATAATTTTGCGTCTTTGACGCCGCAGGGGTGTTAGCGGTTCTCACGCACCCGAATCACTGACTTATGTCAGCTCATCGGGATTTATTCGTTTGCTGCCTACCTGCAACGCCAATGACTTTGGGCATAATTTTGCGTCTTTGACGCCGCAAGGGTGTTAGCGGCTGTTACACCGCGCGGAATGAGATTTCCGTTGGGATAGCTTCCCCTTGCCAGTACATCTCTGCCGCCACATTTGATGCCAGTTGGCGATAGATATCAGCAAATTCACTGTCAGGGTGGCTAATAACCGTTGGTTCGCCGCGATCAAGATCTTCGCGCAAAGAAATATGCAATGGAATTTGGCCCAACAGTTTGCAATGGTACTTCTGCGCCAGTTTCTCCGCCCCGCCGGTGCCGAAAATAGGCTCCAAATGGCCGCAATTGCTGCAAATATGCATGCTCATATTTTCAATAATACCCAACACTGGCACATGCACTTTCTCAAACATCACAATGCCTTTCATGGCATCGATTAAGGCAATGTCTTGTGGCGTTGTCACCACCAATGCTCCCGTCACCGGAATATTTTGCGACAGCGTCAACTGGATATCACCGGTACCCGGTGGCATATCAATCACCAAATAATCCAAATCCGGCCATAAGGTGTCTTGCAGCATCTGCATCAATGCCTTACTGGCCATTGGGCCGCGCCACACCATAGCGTTCTCATCAGTGACCAGATAACCAATCGAGTTAGTCGCCAGACCGTGAGCCATGATCGGTGCCATATGCTTGCCGTCAGGGGACGTTGGTCGCTGATTTATGGTTCCAAGCATATTGGGAATGGAAGGGCCATAAATATCGGCATCCAGAATGCCGACTTTGGCCCCCTCTTCCGCCAATGCCAGTGCCAGATTAACGGCGGTACTGGATTTCCCCACACCACCTTTACCCGAGCTGACAGCCACAATATTACGCACGCCTTTGATACCCGGCTGATCATTGGCACGTTTGAGCGTGGTGATATTATGTGACAGCTTCCAATCAATAGCTTTAGCACCAGTCACTGCCAGCAATTCCCCGCTGACCGACTCTTTCAATGCATCAAAACCATATTGCCAGGCAAACGGCATCACCAGCTCGATATGCAACACATTGTCCAATAAGGCGCAATGGTGAATAGCACGCAGGGTATGGAGATCCTTTTGCAAGGTTGGGTGAGTAAAGGCCGTAAGAACCTTTGAAATTTGTGATTGCAGCAGGTCAGGGGTGGTCTGCTCGGGGGATTTTGGGCTCATCCCGGCTCCTTGAATTTATCGTTATTAACCAATGATAGTGTACCAGAACTCAGTTGCCCCTGTGTCACCAAAGTAAACCGATTATGACTTAAGGCAAAGTGCAGGTTGCCTTACCCTAGCGGCAAGCCAGCATATCGGTTAACATCAAAGACCCTTTAATCGACATAAAGAAAGCAATTTCCCACTATGGCTCAAGTCGCGAAAAAAATATTGGTGACGTCCGCGCTACCATACGCTAACGGTTCTATACATCTCGGCCACATGCTCGAGCACATCCAGGCAGATATCTGGGTCCGTTTCCAGCGAATGCGCGGCAACCAGGTTCATTTTATCTGTGCAGATGATGCCCACGGCACCCCGATCATGCTGAAAGCTCAGCAACTGGGTATCGAACCAGAGCAGATGATTGCCGAAATGAGCCAGGAACACCAACAGGATTTCGCCGGTTTCGCTATCAGTTATGATAACTATCACTCCACTCACAGTGATGAAAACCGTGAACTGTCGAGCCTGATATACAGCCGTCTGAAAGCAAACGGTTATATCAAGAATCGCACCATTTCTCAGCTCTATGACCCTGAGAAAGGCATGTTCCTGCCCGATCGTTTTGTCAAAGGCACCTGTCCGAAGTGTAAAGCGCCAGATCAATATGGCGATAACTGTGAAGTGTGTGGCGCAACCTACAGCCCGACTGAACTTATCGATCCAAAGTCGGCAGTTTCTGGTGCGACTCCGGTGATGCGCGAATCTGAACATTTCTTCTTCGACCTGCCGGCCTTCAGCGATATGTTGCAAGCCTGGACGCGTTCTGGCGCGCTGCAAGAGCAAGTTGCGAACAAAATGCAGGAATGGTTTGAGTCTGGCCTACAACAGTGGGATATCACCCGTGATGCGCCCTACTTCGGTTTTGAAGTACCGGACGCGCCAGGTAAATATTTCTATGTCTGGCTGGATGCCCCAATCGGCTATATGGGGTCGTTTAAGAATCTGTGCGACAAGCGCGGCGACCTGGACTTTGATGAGTTCTGGCGTGAGGGTTCTGAAACCGATCTTTATCACTTTATTGGTAAAGACATTGTTTACTTCCATAGCCTGTTTTGGCCTGCCATGTTGGAAGGCAGCAATTTCCGCAAACCGACCAATATCTTTGTTCATGGTTATGTCACGGTAAACGGCGCGAAAATGTCGAAATCACGCGGCACATTCATTAAAGCCAGCACCTACCTGCAACACTTTGATGCCGATTGCTTGCGTTATTACTACGCCGCGAAACTCTCTTCGCGCATTGATGATATTGATTTAAATCTGGAAGATTTTGTCCAGCGTGTTAATACCGATATCGTCAATAAAGTTGTGAATCTGGCTTCGCGTAATGCAGGTTTTATCAATAAACGCTTTGGCGGTAAATTAGCCGACCAGTTGGCAGATCCAGTGCTGTATAAAACCTTCACTGATGCGGCTATCAGCATTGCAGATGCCTATAATAGCCGCGAATCAGGCAAAGCTATCCGTGAAATTATGGCACTGGCTGATATTGCCAATCGTTATGTTGATGAACAAGCCCCGTGGGTGATAGCGAAAGAGGAAGGTCGCGATGCCGACCTACAAGCGGTTTGCTCCTTGGGTATCAATCTGTTCCGCGTACTGATGACTTACCTGAAACCGGTATTGCCATCGCTGACTGAACGTACTGAGGCTTTCCTCAATACCGAACTAACGTGGGATAGCATTCAACAACCGCTGTTAGGCCATCAGATCAATACCTTTAAAGCCCTGTTCAATCGTATCGAGTTAGATAAAGTTAACGAAATGGTTACTTCGTCTAAAGCGGATATGGCACCAACAGTGGTAGCCACCGGGCCATTAGCTGACTCTCCGATTCAGGAAACCATCAGTTTTGATGATTTTGCTAAAGTGGATATGCGTATTGCGCTGATTCAGCAGGCAGAATTTGTTGAAGGCTCTGATAAGTTATTGAAACTGACTTTGGATATCGGCGGCCAAACTCGCCAGGTCTTCTCTGGCATCCGTTCTGCATATCCTGACCCGAAAGTATTGGAAGGCCGATTGACCATGATGGTGGCTAACCTGGCACCACGCAAAATGCGCTTCGGTCTTTCAGAAGGTATGGTGATGGCGGCAGGCCCTGGCGGTAAAGATATCTTCCTGCTTAGCCCAGACAGTGGTGCCCAACCCGGCATGCAAGTGAAATGATTTGATGTATGACAGTGTTCTCTGACGAAAGTGGTTGTCAGGGAATAACTAAATTGTCAGGAAATAGCAAAAATGCCGGTCAGGGGAAACCTAACCGGCATTTTTTATCGCACAATGTTGGTAATGGTGGACAACCGCTCCCGTTGCCATGCCTCCAACCAAAACAGCATATTAATAAATAAGCTTAATGAGAAAATAAGAAACAGAATACTGTCCAGCAAAGAAACCTTAATTAGCGCATTAATAATAATATTCTTATGATGTTTCATCTCGACAAAACCTGATGCGAAAAACCAAAATACGCCGATGGCGCCTAATAAATTTAACATCACAACCGGCCAATGCCACCTTGCCAGTAAAAAGAAAATCCACGACAGTAACATCAGGGAAATAATGGCATCATCCAGTTCAAATAATAGAAAGAAACTTATATATAATGCACTAAAGCAAGCAATAGCGAGACCAAACGGATACTCTTCCGTTATAACAGCAGCAAATTGTTTTTTTCGCTCACAATCTGGCAGCTTCACATCATAAATATTTATAAATATCAGATACAGTAAAAATAAATCTGATAAGAATGAGGTAACTGTATTGTGTATAACCATTTCAATAATGGGGAAAAGATGAAAAACCAACCAATAAGGCGTCAGATTTTGGTAGGTTAACCGATTGAAGCAAGGCAGCAATAAGACTAATGAGTAGACTGCGGGGAAAACCTGAATCGATAAAGACAAGACTTCATCTGCTAAATCAGGAAATAGTATTATTATTAAAAAAATGAGTACCGTCAATGCTAATAAATAGCGAATAAATAGAAATAAAAACTCACTGCGTGACAGATAAAAATAGATATTCTTATAGGTAAAACAGCACAAACTCAGTTGTGTTCTATCAGCACTCTCCTGCCTGAATTTATATAGACTGCTAACTTTTTCCATAGTGACTTTAATCCTTTAAATATCATTAACTTTAAAATTGCAAAACCTATCTATATTATGGAATTGAACCTCTATTATTGATTACTACACATTTTCATTAGGGTATCAGTACTGAGCAAACAACGAAATAAAAAATTAATCCTAATAAAAATAAGGGAATACTCAACGCAAGAATAAACCATTGCAATAGAAAGGTTATTAAGCCTATTTCCTCGCAGCATAATAATCCATTAGCCCTATTTTGCTGCTTATTTAAGCCATCCAAACTAAAAGATATAACCCAATCCAAAAATTCATAACAAAGTTAATTCCTAATCAAAATAGTTATGGTTATGATGCTGTACAGCGGCGAATAGACGTCTAGACACAAAGATAGCCATAACAACGACAACACCACTCACTTTGCATAACTTATCGACACCATGACGGAGTTTTGGATGAAAAAAATTGCTTCCCCTTTACTGGCCCTGAGCCTACTGACAGCACTGCCGGTATTCGCAGCGGACACCGCCACGGTAGCCCCGATCCCAGATGCTATCGCCAAACATCCAGGGCAGATTAAAATTGCCGTGATCCGTAACCTGGGATCTGATGACAACACCACTCAATTTTTGTCCGGTGTATTAAAAGAAGGTAAAAAGCTCGGTTTCAAAGTCGATACCTTCTTGAGCAACGGTGACGACGCCCGTTTTCAAGACTTTGTGAATCAGGCCATCAGCCAAAAATATGACGGCATCATTCTCTCTCAGGGGCGTGACCCGTACTCAACCGAACTGGTTAAACGGATTGCAGCCAGCGGCATTGCGGTATCGGTGTTCGATACCGCTATTCAGGGCGAGATTCCCGGCCTGACCGTCACTCAGCAGGATGATGCATCCCTGACCAATGAATCCTTTGGCCAATTGGTCAAAGACTTCAACGGTAAAGCCAATATCATCAAGCTTTGGGTTGCCGGTTTCCCACCGATGGAACGTCGCCAGGCCGCTTATCAGGCACTGCTAAAACAGAATCCGGGTATTCATGAACTGGAGTCTATCGGAGCCGTGTCTTCTGATGTGCAGGGTGATACCGCCAATAAAGTCGGTGCCGTATTGGCAAAATATCCGAAAGGCAAAATCGACGCAATCTGGGGAACTTGGGATGCCTTTACTCAAGGCGCTTATAAAGCCTTACAGGAAAATGGCCGTACCGAGATCAAACTCTACAGCATTGATATATCGAATCAGGATTTACAACTGATGCGTGAAGCCAATAGCCCATGGAAAGTCAGTGTTGCCGTCGATCCTAAACTGATTGGAGCCGTTAACTTACGTTTGGTCGCCAAGAAGATTGCTGGGGAAGAGACGCCTGCCAGTTATGAGTTCCGTGCTGCATCCATTCCACAAGCCTTGCTGGCCAGTCAACCCGGCGCGGTTAACGTGGCAGGCTTGAGTAAAATCATTCCGGGCTGGGGCCAATCCGATGATTTCAACTCACCCTGGTTCGCCACCCTTGCCGCCAAAAACGGCCAGTAAATCTAACCGACTGGGAGTGAAATAGATGGCAACGCAAGCTTCCTTGCCACAACCCGAATACAGCCGCAATATGCGGCTGATTGGCCATAGCAATCAGGGCGGAAAACCCGACGGTGTACAGGTAATGGTGCACCGTGGCTATGCCTATGTCGGCCATATGGTATCGCAAGGGGTATCAATTATTGATGTGCGGGATGCGAAAAATCCGCGCCCGGCAGGTTTTATCGCCGCTCCCCCCAATACTTGGAACGTACACTTACAAGTCCATGATGACCTGCTGCTGGTGATTAACGCACGCGACCTGTTTGCCGACGCCAGTTTTGCGCAAGAGAAAGTCTATTACACCCGCTCCGTGGCACAAACCGTCAGTACCCGGCAGGAAGGTCGCAGTTGGAGTGCCGGTTTACGTATTTTTGATATTTCGATACCGGATAGACCGCGTGAAATTAGCTTCCTGCCGCTTGATGGTATTGGTATTCATCGCATCTGGTATGTTGGCGGCCGCTGGGCTTATGTTTCTGCATTGCTGGATGGCTACAGTGATTATATTTTCCTGGCCATTGATCTGGCTGACCCGCAAAAACCACAGGTGGCGGGGCGTTATGCTTTACCCGGCATGCATACTGCGGCGGGTGAGCAACCAAGCTGGCCAGAAGGCAAACGTTACGCATTGCATCATGCCATTATCAGCGGTGATACAGCCTATGGCAGTTGGCGCGATGGTGGACTGACCCTGCTGGATGTCTCTGACCGGCATGAGCCGAAACTGATCAGCCATCGCAACTGGAGCCCCCCCTTTGGTGGCGGCACCCATACTGCACTTCCATTGCCAGACCGCGACCTATTAGTGGTGCTGGATGAGGCGGTGCTGGATAATCAGGAAGATGGTGAAAAGCATATTTGGCTGTTCGATATTCGTGAGCCAAGCAATCCGGTGAGTATCTCAACTTTTCCGGTACCTGATGAGCGGGATTACGTCACAAAAGGGGCGCATTTCGGCCCGCACAACCTGCATGAGAACCGCCCAGGCAGCTTTATCAGTTCGTCACTGATTTTTGCTACCTATCAAAATGCCGGAGTGCGCGCTTACGACATCAGTAACCCATACCAACCGAAGGAAACCGGTGCATTAGTGCCTGCAGCCCCGGAAAAAATGGTGGATAAACGCCCTGGTCGGCCACAAGTTATTCAGTCATGTGATGTGTTTGTTGATGCACAAGGGATTATCTACAGCACCGATTATAACGCTGGGCTGTCAATCATCGAATATTTAGGTTAATTATCCTCTTCGTCCTTGACGTTACTGCTATGTTAGCGGTAACGCCCATGACCTTGGCGATATCAATTACTGGCAGATCGATTCAGGCCGATCTGCTGCTTACAAAAATTTTTCCTCCCTCCCCCCTCTCTTTATCGCCGCAATAGTCTAATGTAGTTGGTTGAGCCACTGTCGTAGCGCTGTGCGAGTCATTCTTTTTATTAGAAATAATCCGCATAGATATATCTTATTATCCAAATAATTAAAAAAGAAAATGCCATGAAAGGATTTCCATCACGTGTCACCAATTTATTGATTGCTTCGCTGGTCCTGACTATTGGGCGAGCTATCACCCTGCCCTTTATAACTATCTATTTGGCTGAGCATTTTCAGTTGGCTCCCGATAAAGTCGGGCTGGTGTTAGGGGCAAGTTTGACGTTAGGTATTTTCACTAGCCTATATGGTGGCTATCTGGTGGACAAATTCAATAAAAAGCTATTGATTTTGCTCGCAATAAGTCTGTTTTCTGCCACATTTTTTACTTTGCCATGGATTGAGCATCCGGCCTGGATCATTCTGATTTTGGCGCTGCTGCATTCGGCCTACTCGGTTTACAGTATCGCACTCAAAGCCTGTTTTGCTGATTGGCTGCCAGTAAATGAACGTATTAAAGCCTTTTCAGCTAACTACACACTGGTCAATGTCGGCTGGGCGGTGGGGCCGGCGATGGGGGTTTTGGTGGTTGGTTTTGGCTCACAATTGCCTTTTATCATTTCGGGTGTATTGGCGTTGCTGGTCGCGGTGGCGTTGAAATTCAGAATAAGCAGTACCGATATGTTAGCAACAGAACATTCAGCCAGCGAATCAGTACCGGATTTCCGCCAAACATTTACTATCTTACGTTGTGATAAACGGCTGATTTACTTCACCCTGGGCAGTATGCTCAGTGCCATTGTCTTTGGCCAATTCTCGGGTTATTTATCTCAATATCTGATTACGGTGTCAGATGCTAAATTTGCCTATCAGGTGATCGGTGCAGTAATGACCGTTAATGCAACTATTGTGATTACCCTGCAATACTTATTAAGTCGCCGTATGAATCAGCAGAACTTAATGCGCTGGCTGATGTTTGGCACCCTGTTCTTTATCATTGGCCTACTCGGATTTATGGCGGCTCAAGATTCAATTCCACTATGGATGCTGGCAATGGCGATTTTCTCATTGGGCGAAATTATTGTTATCCCAGTCGAATACTTGTTTATCGATTTTATTGCTCCAGCGAATCTCAAAGGCAGTTACTATGGGGTACAAAATCTCGGTCAGTTAGGCGGAGCGATTAATCCGGTACTTTGTGGCTTCTTGCTAGCCTGGGCCGCACCGCAGATGATGTTCTATATGCTGATTATCGCGGCTATTTTGGGGCTGGCATTTTTCTATCGTGGCTATCGATTGGCTAAGACGCAGTCGGCTCAACCCCATCAGGTATCAGAACATACCCAATAGGCGCCCAGATGCAGCAAGGCGGGCTGCGAATAAGTTATGTGTAGTAGCAAATCAACACGCTCACAGTTTGATACATGATGAGTCTATTATTCATAGTGTGACAGCTAGCACATAATCAAACTTAATTGTATGATGAATGCACTCCGTAACTCAGGACCTTTTCTATGCGCAATGTGACTTCACTTTGCTGGCAGTACCTGCGGGCTTTCG
Source organism: Yersinia sp. 2541 StPb PI (assembly GCF_052217145.1). NCBI lineage: Bacteria > Pseudomonadati > Pseudomonadota > Gammaproteobacteria > Enterobacterales > Yersiniaceae > Yersinia > Yersinia sp. 2541 StPb PI. The sequence goes on from NZ_JAZGQB010000001.1 coordinate 3,094,218, forward strand.
CCATTATTTATCTGTGCTTATGGGCGGGTAAAGCACTGGCTTTGCTGCTGCCTATCACCATCCCTGGCAGTATCATTGGGATGCTGATTTTATTTGCTCTGCTGGCATCCCAGATATTGCCTTCAATCTGGGTGAAACCCGGTTGCCACCTACTGATCCGTTATATGGCGCTGTTGTTTGTGCCGATTGGTGTCGGTGTGATGCAGTACTACGACCAACTGACTAAACAGTTTGGTCCCATCGTAGTTTCCTGCTTTGTCAGCACCCTAATTGTCATGTTGGTGGTGGCTTACAGTTCTCATTATGTTCACCGCGAACGCAAAGTCATTGGTTCTCCTACCCATACCGAGGACGACAAATGATCAGCAATTTATGGTGGTCACTGCCACTCACCTTAATCGTATTCTTTGGTGCGCGTCGCTTAGCCCGCTGGCTGAAAATGCCACTGCTTAACCCATTATTGATATCGATGGTTGTTATCATTCCATTGCTGCTGGTCACGCATATGCCCTATGCCAACTATTTTGCTGGCAGCAAAGTATTGAATGATTTACTGCAACCCGCCGTGGTGGCGCTAGCTTTCCCGCTATATGAACAATTGCATCAAATTCGCGCCCGCTGGAAATCCATTATCAGTATCTGTTTTATTGGCAGTATTACCGCCATGGTTAGTGGTACGGCGGTCGCCCTGTGGATGGGAGCAACCCCGGAGATTGCGGCTTCGGTATTGCCTAAATCTGTCACCACACCTATTGCCATGGCCGTCGCTGAGTCTATCCATGGCTTACCCGCCATCAGCGCAGTATGCGTCATTTTTGTCGGTATTTTGGGTGCGGTATTTGGCCATAGCTTGCTAAATTTATTAAAGATAACCACTAAGGCCTCGCGAGGTTTAGCCATGGGTACCGCCTCCCATGCACTGGGCACCGCCCGTTGTGCTGAAATGGACTTTCAGGAAGGTGCATTTAGCTCACTGGCACTGGTAATCTGCGGGATTATCACTTCACTGTTGGCTCCTTTCCTATTCCCGGTGTTACTCCATTTGTTCGGCTAATGGCGTGAGACCCTGACGCGCAAACGCATATCAGGGTCTACAGTAACAAGGTGAAATAGCGCCTGTTTTCAGGTTTAAATTTGAGATACATCTCTCATTTGAGATTTTACTTGCATCGATTTCATTGGTAATGAGATCTTAATCACATCAAGAAGCCCCTAAGCTGCCTAAAATAGTTTCCCGTTACTCTTGGAGAGACTCCCTATGCAAGCACGTTTTCATGCCCCTTGGGCTAAGCTACCCGCTTCACTGCAATCAGCACTTGAACCTATTCTGAGCGCAAACGATTTCCCTGCCATGTTGACAGCGAAGCAAGTGGAAACGGTAAAAAGCATCAGTGGGTTGGATGACAATGCGCTGGCATTCGCGTTGTTGCCGCTGGCTGCCGCGTGTGCGCTGGCGCCAATCTCTCATTTTATGGTTGGTGCTATCGCTCAGGGGAGCAGCGGCAACCTCTATTTTGGCGCCAATATGGAGTTTAGCGGTGTACCGCTACAACAAACCATTCATGCCGAGCAGTGTGCGGTTACTCATGCCTGGTTACGCGGCGAAGCCAGCCTGGTCGCAATTACTGTTAATTACACTCCCTGTGGTCATTGCCGCCAGTTTATGAATGAGCTGAATAGCGGAACCGACCTGCATATCCATTTGCCGGGCCGCCCTGCCGCAACCCTGGGTCACTATTTGCCTGACTCTTTCGGCCCGAAAGATTTGGATATCACCACGCTGCTGATGGATCCGGTGTTTCATGGCTACACCGTAGCTGAAACCGATGCACTGACTCAGGCAGCCCTCGAAGGTGCGAACCACAGTCATGCTCCTTATAGCAATGCTCATAGCGGTGTTGCATTGGAAGCGGCTGATGGTGCTATCTATGTGGGCCGTTATGCAGAAAATGCCGCCTTCAACCCCAGCCTACCACCGCTGCAAGCTGCATTGATCCTGACCAACATTACCGGTGGGGATTGCGCGGCCATTCGCCGTGCGGTGCTGATTGAGGGCAGTAATCCGACACTGACTCAGTGGGATGCCACACTGGCAACACTGGCAGCCTTAGGTTGCGATGATGTAAAACACGTGACATTTTTGCCTAAATAACCCCCAACTAATTGGGGGTTACATGGCTAACCCCCAGTTATCACGCTAATCCTACCGATTCCCCTAAATAGCAGTGAAACTCATTCCCCCGTGTACGGCCTGATAAGTCATCTGGTATTCCAAGCCATAAGCTGGCCTGAGCGATGCCGATCATAGCACCGAGACCTCGCAACGAATGACGCCTGGTTCCAATAAACTGCTCAGCTAAATCTGCAAGTTAACTCGCACTTTTACCGATTACAGACATATTTAACTAACAAAAGCTGTACATATTCTTCTTATCTTTTAGGATCAGGGCAACAATTGCTATCAATACCCATAGTCATATAAGAGTAAAACTCATGGAACTTGAATACGAAAGTAAGCGCACCCTCTATATCCCCTACGCTGGTCCGATCCTGTTAGAATTCCCTCTCCTTAACAAAGGCAGCGCCTTTACTAATGATGAGCGCAACCACTTTAACTTACACGGATTGTTGCCTGAAGCGGTTGAAACTATTGAAGAACAAGCTGAGCGCGCTTACCGCCAGTATCAAGATTTTAAAAATGACGACGACAAGCATATCTATCTGCGCAACATTCAAGACACCAATGAGACTCTGTTTTACCGCCTGCTGGACGCCCATCTCAGCGAGATGATGCCAATTATCTACACGCCTACCGTTGGCGAGGCTTGTGAACACTTCTCTGATATCTATCGTCGTGCGCGTGGGTTATTTATCTCTTACCCAAACCGTGAACACATTGACGATATGTTACAAAACGCCACTAAACAGAACGTGAAAGTTATCGTGGTAACCGACGGTGAGCGAATTCTCGGCCTTGGCGATCAGGGTATTGGCGGCATGGGGATCCCCATTGGTAAATTGTCGCTGTATACCGCGTGCGGTGGTATCAGTCCAGCCTATACATTGCCGGTAGTGTTAGATGTCGGGACCAACAACCCGCAACGCCTGAATGACCCGCTGTATATGGGATGGCGTCATCCGCGTATTTCCGGTGATGAATATTATGCTTTTGTTGACGAATTCATTCAGGCGGTCAAACGCCGCTGGCCAAATGTGTTGTTGCAGTTTGAAGATTTTGCGCAGAACAATGCCACCCCGCTGCTGAACCGCTACCGTGACGAGCTATGTTGTTTCAATGATGATATTCAGGGCACCGCGGCGGTCACGCTGGGTAGCCTGATTGCTGCCAGCCATGCCGCAGGCAGCCAGTTACGCGACCAAACCGTCACCTTCCTCGGCGCCGGATCAGCAGGTTGCGGTATTGCTGAACAGATCATTGCACAGATGATTTCAGAAGGTTTGAGTGAAGATCAGGCACGGGCGAGAGTCTTTATGGTTGACCGTTTTGGTCTGTTGACTGACAAACTACCTAACTTATTGGATTTCCAAAGTAAACTGGTGCAAAAGAGTGATTCGCTACAAAGCTGGAATCTGGCCAGTGACTCAATTTCACTGCTGGATGTGGTGCGCAATGCTAAACCGACCGTGCTGATTGGTGTCTCAGGCCAGCCGGGGTTGTTTACTGAAGAGCTGATCCGCGAGATGCACCAGCACTGTCCACGGCCGATTGTAATGCCATTGTCTAACCCGACATCACGGGTTGAAGCGCGGCCAGAGGACATTATTAACTGGACCGATGGTGCCGCACTGGTTGCCACGGGCAGCCCATTCTCACCGGTTAGTTATAAGGAGAAGCTGTATCCGATTGCACAATGCAATAACTCTTATATCTTCCCAGGGATTGGTTTGGGTGTGCTGGCATCGGGCGCCCGGCGGGTGACCGACGGTATGTTGATGGCAGCCAGTCGTGCATTGGCTGACTGTTCACCACTAGCATCGAACGGTGAAGGGGCATTGCTGCCGCGTATCGACGATATTCAGGCTGTGTCAAAAAGCATTGCAATGCAGGTGGGCAAAGCGGCGCAGTTGCAAGGTGTCGCCATTGTTACCTCAGAAGAAGCGCTGGCAAAAGCCATTGAGCATAACTATTGGCAGCCGCAGTACCGCACTTATAAGCGCACATCGTTCTAGTTATTATTCGGCCTGTACTTCGGTATGGGCCGAATAACGAATTCCCCTGTAGCTTCAAGGTCGAAGATAATACCCAAAGGCATTGGAGTTACAGCTAGCCGACAAGCCAACAACGCTGTAGCTTCAAGGACGAAGGGTATAAGGCTTGCGCCGCATGCGCAGGTAAAGTAGCCTTGCAAATATGACCAGTAGATTGAATGCATCAAAGGCCTGAGAATGTGGAAACGCCTGATTATTAGCTTGATTACCATCGTAGGGTTGCTGATGGTGACTGCTATTGCGCTCGATCGCTGGATTAGCTGGAAAACAGCCCCCTTTATCTATGATGAGCTACAAGACTTGCCCCACCGGCAGGTCGGTGTGGTCTTGGGTACAGCTAAATATTATCGCACTGGTGGTATTAATCAGTTTTATCAATATCGGATCCAAGGGGCGATAAACGCCTATAACAGTGGCAAAGTCAGTTATTTACTGCTTAGCGGCGATAATGCGCTGCAAAGTTATAATGAGCCGATGACCATGCGCCGCGACCTGATCGCCGCCGGTGTCGCCCCCGCTGATATCGTGCTGGATTACGCGGGCTTCCGTACATTGGACTCCATCGTGCGCACCCGTAAGGTATTCGACACCAACGATTTTATTATCATTACCCAGCGCTTCCACTGCGAACGGGCACTGTTTATCGCCCTCCATATGGGGATTCAGGCGCAGTGTTTTGCCGTCCCGTCCCCCAAAGATATGCTCAATGTGCGAGTGCGTGAGATTTTTGCCCGTCTCGGCGCATTGTCGGATCTCTATATTCTGAAACGCGAACCACGTTTTCTTGGGCCATTAATCCCTATCCCTGCGATACATGTGATCCCCGATGACGCACAAGGTTATCCGGCCGTCTCACCGGAACAATTGGTTGAACTGGAACACCGGCTGGCAGAAGAAAAGCAGAAAAATCCTGCACCAGCACCATGATTTTGAATTAGCTTTTGCTATTGGATTGGGTTTATCAAAGGTCAAATGAGCTATGAGGCACTAACAACCGAAATCTAATCCGATCCTGTTTTTAATAATACACCCGTCCGGTTAACCCCTTTGCCCCAAGAATGCCCCTACATCACTCTCAACCTCCCCCATCTGCTGTAACAACTGCAAGGTTTCCAGTGCTTCCTCTTCATCCAGCCTGCTCATGGCAAACCCGACATGCACCAACACCCAATGGCCGATTAATGCCAGACTGGCCTGCGAGTCGGCAGCCACCAGCATAATATTCACCGAACGCCGCACACCGCACACATCCACCCAGGCAGTACCGGGCTGAGTTTCATCCAGTGCGACAATTTGACCGGGGATGCCTATACACATAGCCTAGCCTCTGCGTTATTCAATCGCCCAATTTCAGTTAAAAAAAGTAAACTCATTCCACCTCCAGTCGCTTAAGTATGACGCCATCATCAGATGCGCCGATGCGTAAATGGCTCCCGGCACACAATGGGCAACGTATCACTTTGCTACTCAGCAAATTAACCTGCTGCTGGCAATCAAAGCACCACACCTGTGACGGCTGCTGGCTAAGATGCAGCACACAACCTTCCGCCAGCGTGCCTCGGCATACCAACTCAAAACAGAACTCTAACGCCTGCGGTTCGACGCAGGAAAATGCGCCGGTTTCTAACCACACCCCCGTAATTCGCTGCGCGCCATGTAAGCGAGCCTGCTGTTCCATCATGGCAATAGCATGTTGGCACAAGGTTATTTCATGCATGACCGTGCTGCTCCTGTGGCGTATCCCTGACAATAGTGATGCAAAGAAGATGCCAGCCACGCGCTGATTTTCACTTGTTCGAAAAATCATCTAAACAACTAATAAATAACACTATTATTTAGATATGGCCGCGACCAGATGATTAAGGTGAGCAATCACTGTCGAAGTGTCATTGATGAGCGGCGGTTTCGTCACTAATGTCGACACTTAACCACCGTAATTACGCCATTTTCACTGCCGTTTAAATCTCCGCTATTTACTCCCCCCGCCCCAATGCACAGCAGGCGTGCCTTCACCGCTCTTTTACAGCAGCAGCAGGCGTGCTGGCACAGAATATGCTTTGCAGCTTAGAAATGATTGCTATCAGCCTGACTGTCACCAGATTTTTGTCCCGGAGGGTATGGCTATGAACCGCTTTGTCATTGCGGAGTCGAGGCTTTGTATTGGATGCAATACCTGCATGGCTGCTTGCAGCCAGGTGCATAAAGCCAAGGGTTTACAAGAGCACCCCAGATTGACCGTGATGCGAAATGCCACGGTCACAGCACCGATTCTCTGTCGCCACTGCGAGGATGCATGGTGCGCGCGAGTTTGTCCGGTCAATGCCATCACGTTGACCAATAACGCCGTTGAGTTGGATGAAACCACCTGCATCGGCTGCAAGCTCTGTGGTATCGCCTGCCCGTTTGGCGCAATTACGCCCGCTGGCAGTAAGCCATTAGCCGTGCCGGAGAGCTTTCCTGAATATATTCCGATGACCGAGCTGTCTGATGTGCCATTCAGCCCGGCCAACATGAACCCGTTCCTGGCATGGACGGCCGGTGTTCGTGCCATTGCTGTGAAATGTGACCTATGCAGCTTCCAACCACAGGGACCGGAATGTGTACGGGTCTGCCCCACTAACGCACTGATGTTGGTGGATGAACACAGCATCGAGCAAGCCAATCAGGCTAAACGGCTCGCTGCGGCCCGTGGGTTTGCCAACGACCTGCCCTTTATCACCGGGGACAGCTCGCCCACCCTCTCTCACGAGGAGCAGAAAAGATGATGAACTCTCTGGAGCTACTGTGGCTCTCCTTACTGCTCTATCTGGCCGGTGCACTACTTTCGCTACTCTTGGCTCGCCGGGAAACGCTGGCGATTTATGCCGCAGGGCTGGCCTCATTGCTGGGCGGGGTTGCGGGCCTGCTGGCTGCCGCGCCAACCTTACTGGGGGGCGGTATCATTACCTTTATCACCGCCGGACCCTTCCCCTTCGCGGCCTTCAGTCTGCGCCTTGATCCATTGGCGGCCTTTATGCTGATGGTCATCTCACTGCTAGTGGTCGTCACTTCGCTGTATTCACTGGCTTATGTGCAGGAATACAAAGGGCGTGGGGCATGGGGAATGGGGGTATTTATGAACCTGTTCATCGCCTCGATGGTGGCACTGGTGGTAGTGGATAACGCCTTCTACTTTATTATTTTCTTTGAAATGATGTCATTGGCTTCCTACTTCTTGGTAATTTCCGATCAAGACGACGATGCTATCAGCGCCGGCCTACTCTACTTTCTGATTGCCCACGCCGGTTCCGTGTTAATCATGATTGCCTTCTTCTTATTGTACCGCCAGAGCGGCAGCCTGGAATTTTCCGCCTTCCGGCAGGTGCATCCAGAGCCGGTGATGGCTTCCGTTATCTTCCTGCTGGCTTTCTTCGGTTTTGGTGCCAAAGCTGGGATGCTGCCATTACATGGCTGGCTCCCACGCGCCCATCCCGCAGCCCCATCTCATGCCTCGGCCTTGATGTCCGGCGTGATGGTAAAAATTGGTATCTTCGGCATCATCAAGGTTGGTATCGATTTACTCGGTGCCAGCCAAATATGGTGGGGAGTGGTGGTGCTGGCCTTTGGTGCAGTGTCGTCGGTACTGGGAGTGCTGTATGCATTAGCCGAACACGATATCAAACGGCTGCTGGCTTATCACACAGTTGAAAACATCGGCATTATTCTGATGGGCGTTGGGGTTGGCATGATAGGTATCGCGGGCCACCAGCCTATATTGGCCGCCCTTGGCCTACTGGGTGCACTCTACCATCTGCTTAACCATGCAGTATTCAAAGGGTTATTGTTCCTTGGCGCTGGCGCCGTTATCTACCGGGTGCACACCAAAGATATGGAAAAGATGGGTGGGCTGGCAAGGATGATGCCGTATACCGCACTGGCGTTTCTGGTGGGATGTATGGCAATTTCAGCGCTGCCGCCCTTCAATGGTTTTGTCAGTGAATGGTTCACCTATCAATCGTTATTTACTATGACCAAAGATGGTGGATTTATTATTCGTCTGGCCGGACCGATTGCCATCGTCATGCTGGCAATTACCGGCGCGCTGGCGGCCATGTGCTTCGTTAAAGTCTACGGCATTAGCTTCTGCGGCCTACCGCGCACGGAAAAAGCCGCACAGGCGCGGGAAGTGCCGTGGCCAATGACGGCAGCCATGCTGTTGCTGGCCCTGCTGTGCCTAGCATTGGGGATTGGTGCCACCGAGGTAGCACCGGTGATTGCCCGCATTGCCAGTAGCCTGATAGCGGCCCCTGCGGCACAGACTTTACAGGTTGCACAAGGGCCGCTGTTGTTCCCACAACACAGTTCTCAAGCGATGCTGTCTACCCTCTACATCTTCTTCGGCTTATTAATCCTGCCACTGGTGATTTTACTGATAGCCAGTCTCTACAAAGGCAGCCGTCTGGCATTTCGCCATGGCGGTGACCCATGGGCCTGTGGTTATGCCTACGAACAAGCAATGACCGTCTCCGCCGGTGGTTTTACTCAACCCTTGCGGATGATGTTTGCCCCACTCTATCGAATGCGTAAAACCCTCTCCCCCGCACCGATGATGCAACGTGCTCTTGAGCACTCGATCAGTGGTGCCGGGCGGGTAGAGCCGCTATGGGACGACAAAATTGTGGCCCCGCTTATTCGCCTGATCCAATGGCTCAGCCAGCGTATTCAATGGCTACAACAGGGTGATTTCCGCCTCTACTGTCTGTATGTGGTCGCCGCACTGGTTACCCTGCTGATAATCGCGGCTATTTAAGGAGACGAGCAATGCCAACTACTGATATGCCTGCGGTCTCTATGATTGCCTTCGCCATTGGGCAGGCGCTTTTCATGCTGGCGCTGGCACCATTGATGTCGGGTATTTCGCGCATGGTAAAAGCCCGCATGCACTCACGCCGCGGGCCGGGCGTGCTACAAGACTATCGTGATTTAGCCAAACTGTTAAAACGTCAGGATGTAGCACCGGCGAATGCAGGCATCATCTTCCGTCTGATGCCTTATGTGTTATTAGGCAGCATGTTGCTGATTGCGATGGCGCTGCCCATTTTCACGCTAGCATCGCCATTTGGCGTGGCAGGAGACCTGATAGCCCTGCTTTATCTGTTCGCGCTGTTCCGCTTCTTCTTCTCACTGGCCGGTCTGGATAGCGGCAGCATCTTTGCCGGTATCGGTGCCAGCCGTGAGTTAACCCTTGGTGTGCTGGTGGAACCGACACTGATTCTGTCGCTACTGGTAGTGGGGTTAATCGCCGGTTCGACCAATATCGGCACCATCAGTACTGCACTCTCGACCGGCCACTGGCAATCGCCGACCGCAACCGCGCTGGCGTTACTGGCCTGTGGTTTCGCCGTGTTTATCGAGATGGGCAAAATCCCGTTTGATGTCGCCGAAGCTGAGCAAGAGTTACAAGAAGGGCCGCTAACCGAATACTCAGGTGCCGCGCTGGGTCTGGTCAAATGGGGCATCAGCCTGAAACAAGTGGTGGTGGCACAACTGTTCCTCGCCGTGTTTATCCCGTTCGGCAAGCTGGCAGTACTCACTGGATTTGGCCTGTTGTGGGCGCTACTGGCCTGCATTATCAAGCTGGTGGTGGTGTTTGTACTGGCCTCCATCGTGGAAAACAGTATCGCCCGTGGGCGCTTCCTGTTGACCTCCCGTGTTACCTGGCTGGGGTTTGGTGTTGCTGCCTTGTCCCTGGTTTTCTATCTCACAGGTCTTTAAGGAGCTAATAAACCCATCATGGAGAACATGGCTCTTATGAATATCGCCCTAATGAACATCGCCCTTGCGACCATTCTGGTCCCATTTGCCGGTGCCATCCTCACGGCCTGCTTGCCACAGCAATGGGCAAAATGGTCCTGTACTTTCTTTTCACTACTGGCAACTCTCGGAACCCTGTTGCTGGCCTATATCTACTTAAGTGGCGGGAAGATTGATGTCACGGTTGATCTAATTCACTACGGCGATATGGCGCTGTTTGGCCTGACTATCGACCGCATCAGTACCTTGATTGCTTTCGCCGTCGTCTTTCTTGGGCTGCTGGTCAGTATCTATTCTACCGGTTATCTGACCCTGGGTAATCGCGAGCATCCGCACGAAGGCACTAACCGCTACTACGCCCTGTTGCTGGTATTTATCGGTGCAATGGCCGGGTTGGTATTGTCATCCACTCTGCTGGGTCAGTTGTTCTTCTTTGAAATCACCGGCGGTTGTTCGTGGGGATTAATTGGTTACTACCAGAGTCAGAAGTCACTGCGCTCGGCACTCAAAGCGCTGCTGGTAACCCATGTTGCGGCTATCGGCCTGTATCTGGCGGCCGCGGTGTTACTGGTTAATACCGGCACCTTTGCCCTAACGGCACTGGCGCAATTAGACAACAGCACCAAAATCATAGTGTTCGGCGGCATCCTGTTTGCCGCTTGGGGGAAATCCGCCCAGTTGCCACTGCATATCTGGTTACCGGATGCGATGGAAGCCCCGACGCCGGTCAGTTCATACCTGCACGCCGCCTCGATGGTCAAAGTGGGGGTTTATATCTTTGCCCGCGCTATTTATTCCGCTGGCGATGTACCCCAAATAATTGGCACCTTGGGCATGGTGATGGCAGTGATTACGCTGATCTATGGCTTCTTTATGTATCTGCCACAAAAAGATATGAAGCGGCTGCTGGCCTACTCCACCATTACCCAGTTGTCTTACATCTTCTTCGCTCTGTCGTTGGCTATCTATGGCTCAAAAATGGCCTTTGATGGCGGCATTGCCTACATCTTTAACCATGCGTTTGCCAAGAGTCTGTTCTTCTTAGTGGCAGGTGCGCTGAGCTATAGCTGCGGTACTCGTATGTTACCCAAACTCAAAGGCATCATGGGCAAAATGCCACTACTGGGCGTGGGGTTCTGTGTCGCTGCACTGGCAATCACTGGGGTGCCACCTTTTAATGGCTTCTTCAGCAAATTCCCTATTTTTGCCGCTGGCTTCTCGCTCTCTCACGAACATTGGCTACTGATACCTCTGCTGGTGCTGGCACTACTTGAATCGGTAGCGAGCTTTGGCTGGTTCCTCTACTGGTTCGGGCAAACCGTACCCGGTAAACCATCACCAGAGGTCGCCTGCGCCAAACCGCTGCCACTGGCGATGCAGGGGGTATTGGTGATTCTGGTGATTATGTCGGTGTGCTCAAGCTTTATTGCTGTCGCCTGGCTCGGATAAGGGAGTAGAAAATGACCGGAACACTTCTTGTCAATAATTTGGTCGTAAATAACCTCGCAGGGCTGCTGATCATTACCTCACTACTGGTAATCATCGCCAAGAAACCCGCCACTTCGGCGCTGCTTTATGCCTTGCAGTCACTGGTACTGGTGCTGATTTTTCTGGTACTGGCTGAAACCTTGGGTGCCCACGAGCTGTACCTGTGGTCGCTGAGTGCCTTTGTCACCAAAGTGGTGCTGGTGCCGTGGATTATGTATCGCGCTTTTCGCCAAATGGACGATCCCAAAGCCAATGGCGGCATCATTGGTACCGCCAGCCTGATTTTTATCGCCGCCATCATTATCTTGCTGAGCTACTTCGTGGTTGAACCGGTGCAACTGCCCATGGTCAGCGCACTGAAACCGGCGCTGGCCGTCTCATTGGGGCATTTCCTGATTGGCCTGCTGTGTATCGTCACCCAACGCAATATTCTGAAAAATATCTTTGGCTATTGCCTGATGGAGAACGGGGCTCATCTGATGCTGGCGCTGCTGGCCTTCCGCGCACCGGAATTGGTCGAGATTGGCGTTGCCACCGATGCCATCTTCGCGGTGATTGTGATGACGCTCATGGCGCGCAAGATTTACCGCACGCTGCACACGCTGGATGTTAAACAACTGACGGCGCTAAAGGGGTAATGAAATGAGTAATACTGACCTGCTGTTGCTGCTGCTGGCGATACCTCTAATAGCCTCATTGCTCGCGTTCGCTTGCCGGGCGTTAGGCAGTGCCGCACGGATGGCAACCACTTGGGTGCATTTTACCGGCATCACTGTGTTGCTAGTGGTGGCGCTGACGGTAGTGTGTCGGGTTGCGCTGGGCGGGGAGATTCTGGCGGCGCATAATTGGCTGCATATCGATAGTCTCAGCGCGCTGTTCCTCGCTATTCTGGGCATTATCGGCTTTATCACCGGTCTCTATTCCCTTGGCTATATGCGCCATGAAGTGAATAATGGCGAAATCACAGTTGGCACGCTGTGCAACTACTACGGTTTCTTCCATCTGTTCCTGTTCACCATGCTGTTGGTGGTCACCAGTAATAACCTGATCCTGATGTGGGTTGGTATTGAAGCCACTACCCTCAGCTCAGCCTTTTTGGTGGGATTATACGGGCAGCGCTCCTCACTGGAGGCGGCGTGGAAGTACATTATTATCTGTACCGTCGGTGTGGCATTCGGGTTGTACGGCACAGTGCTGGTATATGCCAATGCCGCGAATGTGCTGGCAGATCCGGGCAGTGCTATCTTCTGGACCGTGGTTTCTGAACACGCTAAAGAGTTGGACCCCAGCCTGATGCATCTGGCGTTTGTCTTTATCCTGATTGGCTTCGGTACCAAAACCGGGCTGTTCCCAATGCATTCGTGGCTACCGGATGCCCACAGTGAAGCTCCTAGCCCCACCAGCGCCCTGTTATCCGCCGTACTGCTTAACTGCGCCCTGCTGGTTATCATCCGTTACTACATCATTATCAGCGCCGCCATCGGGCCACATTTCCCACAAATGCTGCTGTTGGTGTTCGGCATGATGTCGGTTGCGGTATCCGCCTTCTTTATTCTGGCTCAGCGCGATATGAAGCGTTTACTGGCCTATTCCAGCGTCGAGAATATGGGGTTAATTGCGGTTGCGCTGGGCATTGGCGGCCCGCTAGGTGTGCTGGCAGCACTGTTCCACACCTTGAATCACAGCCTGGCTAAGACCTTGCTGTTCTGTGGTTCCGGCAATGTGTTATTGAAATACGGCACGCGGGATATGGGCGCGATTAAAGGCATTATCCGCGTCGCACCGCTGACTGCGGTGTTACTGGCTGGTGGCGCATTAGCGCTGGCCGGGATGCCGCCGTTTAACGTATTTATCAGTGAGTTTATGGTGGTGGCTGCCGCGATTGACGCCGGCCATATTTGGCTGGTTATCGCCCTGCTCTTGCTACTAACACTGGTACTGGCCGGATTGGTACGCATGATAGCCAACACCGTGTTGGGAACACCACCGGCAGCGGTCAGCAAAGGCGAACTGGGTATTCTGACCACCGCGCCGATGGCGATACTGTTGTTGTTGATGCTGTTGCTTGGCGTGCATATTCCGGCTCCAGTGACCCGTTTATTGACCGATGCGGCCCAGATTGTTCTCAATAACGATGGCAGTGAGCCAACCCAGCAACAATTTATGCTGCCGTGGCAGCACCTCTCTCCACCGCAACCCGTAACTCAGCCCATTCCATCCGTTGCACAGAGCCATAGTGCGGTGCAACTAACCCCGAATCGTCAGGAGATGTAACGTGACTCGCGAAACCCCTATTTCAGCTATTCCGGTTTCAGGTCAGCCGGTTTCAGGTCAACCGGTTTCAAGCCATCCACACAGCGGTGAAAAGCTGGGTGCAGCCTATGTAGCCCGCCTGCGTGAACAATTTCCTGCGGCGATTTTAGATGAAGAGTGGCAAACCCCTGATCAACTGACCATTACCATCAAACTAAATAGCCTGCCCGATGTGGTAGAGCACCTTTATTATCAACAAGGTGGCTGGTTGTCGGTGCTGTTTGGTAATGATGAGCGCAGCCTGAATGGCTATTTTGCCATTTACTATGTGCTGTCGATGGAAGGCCGTGAACAATATGGCGAAGAGACCGGTAAGCAGTATGGCGATAAGTGCTGGGTGATTGTCAAAGCACTTATCAGCCCCGAACGACCGGAGTTCCCGTCAGTCACACCTCGGGTACCTGCCGCCGTCTGGGGCGAGCGAGAAGTACGCGATATGTATGGTCTGCAACCGGTTGGTCTGCCTGATGAGCGCCGTTTAGTGCTGCCCGATGATTGGCCAGATGACCTCTATCCGTTGCGTAAAGACACCATGGACTATCGCCAGCGCCCCACGCCCACCAGCGATACAGAAACCTATCAGTTTGAAAACGAAGCAGGCAGCAGTAGCCGGGTGGTGCCTATTGGCCCAATGCATATTACCTCTGACGAACCGGGTCACTTCCGGCTGTTTGTCGACGGCGAAGATATTATTGATGCCGATTACCGCCTATTTTATGTCCATCGTGGCATGGAGAAACTGGCCGAAACTCGCATGGGTTACAACGACGTCACCTTCCTGTCAGATCGCATCTGCGGCATCTGTGGCTTCACCCACAGCGTGGCCTACACCTCTTCCATTGAAAATGCTTTGGGCATTATCGTGCCGCCACGGGCACAGATGATCCGCACCATTTTGCTTGAAGTAGAGCGGCTGCACAGCCATCTGCTCAATATCGGTTTGTCTTGTCACTTTGTTGGTTTCGATACCGGTTTTATGCAGTTCTTCCGCGTGCGTGAAAAAGCGATGACGATTGCTGAGATGCTCACTGGCGCACGTAAAACCTATGGTCTGAATCTGATTGGTGGCGTCCGCCGCGATATCCTGAAAGCGGATCGCATCAAAACGCTGCAATTGGTCTCGGAGATGCGTGCCGATATCGGCCAGTTAGTGGATATGTTGATGAGCACCGCCAATATCGAACAACGTACCGTGGGGGTGGGCCTGCTGGATCGCAAAATCGCCCGCGATTTCAGTCCGGTCGGCCCAATGATCCGCGCCAGTGGCTATGCGCGTGATATGCGCCATGACCACAGCTACGCCAACTATGCCAATGTGCCCAAAGAGTTGTTTACCCTTGATGGCTGCGATGTCCACTCCCGCCTGCTGGTGCGGGTGCGCGAGTTCTTTGACTCTCTGGTGATGATTGAATATGGCCTGAACCATATGCCCGGCGGGCCGCTGCTGGAAGAAAAAGTCAATTACCAACCTTACAAGTTCGCCCTCGGGTTCTCGGAAGCACCACGTGGCGAAGATGTGCATTGGAGCATGACCGGCGACAACCAGAAGCTATTCCGCTGGCGCTGCCGTGCGGCAACTTACGCCAATTGGCCGGTGCTGCGTTATATGTTGCGCGGCAATACCGTCTCTGATGCGCCACTGATTATCGGCAGCCTCGATCCCTGCTACTCCTGTACTGACCGGGTCACGCTGGTGGATGTGCGCAAGCAAAAATCCGTCACTGTGCCGTACAAAGAGATCGAGCGTTATGGCATTGAGCGCACCCATTCGCCGCTCAAATAGAGGGATGAAGAATGTTAAAACTGTTTAAAACCATCCTGAAAGTGGGCGACACCACGGTGAAATACCCGTTTAAGCCGCTTGAGGTCAGCCACGGTTTTCGCGGCAAACCGCAATATGATGCCGAGCAATGCATCGCCTGTGGTGCTTGTACCATGGCCTGCCCTGCCAATGCGCTAACCATGGAAACCGATCTTGCTAGCGGCACTCGTCAGTGGCAGTTATTTCTCGGGCGTTGCATTTTTTGTGGCCGCTGTGAGGAGGTCTGCCCGACCCGCGCCATTGTGTTATCACAAGAGTTTGAACTGGCCGTCTTCAACAAAGCGGATTTGTATCAGCGCGCCAGTTTTACCCTTGCCCATTGCCAGCAATGCCAGCAACCCTTTGCACCGAAAAAAGAAGTGGATTATGTCATGGCACTGCTGATTCATTCCGGGATGGCGGCCGGGGATGTCGAGCAGCAGCGGCCACATTTTGAAACTTGCCCTGAGTGTAAGCGCAAACAGAATATCGTTATTAATAACAACGTCATGCTGGATCAGCATAGCGAAGGGAGGGGCAAGCTATGAGCCAACCACATTCATTAAAACCGGGCTGGGGGCACCATGTTAGCCAGCCGATCGCACTTGATCCCTCGGTTGCCCAGTTAAAAAGTAAATTATTGAAAGATATCAAGCGCTCCGCCTATGTCTATCGGGTGGATTGTGGTGGCTGCAACGGCTGTGAGATTGAGATTTTCTCCTCAATCACCCCACTGTTCGACACCGAGCGCTTTGGTATCAAAGTAGTCGCCTCCCCCCGCCACGCGGATATTTTGCTGTTTACCGGTGCGGTTACTCGCGCCATGCGCACACCGGCACTGCGCGCTTATGAATCGGCACCGGACCCAAAAATCTGCGTCTCTTACGGCGCGTGTGGTTGTGGTGGTGGCATCTTCCATGACCTGTACTGTGTCTGGGGTGGCAGCGATACCATCGTACCGATTGATGTGTACATTCCCGGTTGCCCGCCGACCCCAGCCGCAACCATCTATGGTTTTGCCGTGGCATTGGGTCTGCTGGAGCAAAAACTGAAAGGCGAAGAGCATCAGGAGAGTGCCGATGAACGCGTCGCGCTGATTCACCCCGATGCACCGCTCAATCTGCGAGTGCTGTTGGAGCGTGAAGCGCGCCGTATGGCCGGCTATCGCCAGGGGCGGGAAATCACCGACAGTTTCTTGTCGCTGCTGGTCAATCAGCCATTACCGGAATTTGAACAGCGCTGCCAGAACTACCTGCGCCAACAAGATGATCCGCGTCTGAGCGAGATATTCGCCAACCTGCAACACATTGCCCTGATACAATTGGCGGGAGGCAAAGCTGATGTCCGCTAAGGTTATTTTCTATGCACTGAATCAGAAGTTCCTCGACAGTGATGACGATATGCCCGAGCAAGCACAACAAGTGATGTATTACTCACTGGCTATCGGCCACCATGTGGGGGTGATTGATTGCTTAAAAGCCATCATGGAATGCCCGCTGGCAGAATATGAACAATGGTTTGCTCAGTTGCCCGCCGGCGAGGCTCACCGCAAGATGGCCGGTTTACTGAAGTTTGGTGAAATCACCATCGACAGTACCCATACCCAGTTATTGGCAAAAGCCTTCGCACCACTGGCTGAAAACTCCGCCTCACTCCACCAGCCATGGAGCCAACAACTGCTGCAAACCCTGTACGATATCGAGCAGGAACCTGCCATCTATTTAATGGTGAAACGCCGCCCATGAACATGCCACATCCCCCCGCCACTCACACCACCGCCCTCAATCTGGTGTTAACCGTTGGCAACAGCATGATGGGCGATGACGGCGCAGGCCCACTACTGGCTGAACGCATGACACAACAACCACTGATTGACTGGCAGGTGATTGACGGTGGTTCGGCACCGGAAAATGTGGTGCATCGTATTCGCGCATTGCAACCGACGCGATTAGTTATTGTCGATGCTGCCGATATGGAGCTGCCGCCGGGTGAGATTCGCATCATTGACCCTGAGCGAATTGCCGAAATGTTTATCATGAGCACCCATAATTTACCGCTCAACTTTCTAATTGATCAGTTAAAGGAAGATATTAGCGAAGTCATTTTTGTAGGGATTCAACCCACCTTAGTAGCGTTTTACTTCCCAATGACCGAGCCAGTAAAACAGGCGGTAGAAACGGTGTATCAACAACTGCCACACTGGCAAGGTGACGGTGGTTTCGCGCATTTATAGCGAAATGACGGCATGCCGTCGTCAAATTTGCCGACGTCATGCCAGCCGACAGTTTCCTGTTAACCTCCCCGCCCACATCAGCATCCACTAATCCTTTATAAAACAATCACATTTATTCACTTTTACCTGACCACTTCAAGTTGGCATAAACCATGCAGTATGTAAGGTAATGAGCCAGATTAGCTGTTCTAAACGTGAATCTGCCAGATCTATCAATTTATCCCCAATAGATTTCAAGGTGCAGGAAGGCGGCAAGCGAGTGAGTCCCGATGAGCTTACTCAAGTAAGTGATTCGGGTAAGCAAGTGCAGCCAACACATCTGCAACTTGAAAGATGAAGGGGAAGGAGAGAACACAATGAACCGGTTCATAATCGCAGACCCCAAAAAGTGTATTGGCTGCCGCACCTGTGAGGTGGCCTGCGTGCTGGCACACAACGGTGGCAAGCTGGACACGCTAACTAAAGCCAATTTCGCGCCTCGGCTGAAGGTGGTTAAAGGGCTAAATGTCAGTACCGCCATTATGTGTCGGCACTGTGAAGATGCCCCTTGTGCCAATGTTTGCCCGAACGGCGCAATTGTTCGGGCAGCGGACAGTATTCAAGTGTTGCAGGAAAAATGCATTGGCTGCAAAACCTGTGTCGTTGCCTGCCCGTATGGTGCGATGAGCGTCGTGACCAAACAGGTCGAAGTGATGTTTAACGGCCTCTCACAAGGATTCTGCCTGAAAGCCGAAGCACAGAAATGTGACTTGTGCGAAGGGCAAGCCGCCGGCCCGGCGTGTATCTCCGTTTGCCCAACGCAGGCGCTGCACATGATTGGCCGCGACACCATGCAGGCCATGCTGCGCAAAAAACAGATGCGTGCTGCTTTAGATGAAGCCAACGAAATGAGCTTTTAGTCAATAAGGCTGCGGCTCCAAGAACGAAGGGTAATTATTATGAAAAAAGCATTAACGGTCTGCCCGTACTGTGGCTCCGGCTGCAAAATCAATTTGCTGGTTGAGAATGGCAAAGTGGTTGGCGCTGAAGGCGCAAATGGCGTCACCAATCAGGGTGAGTTGTGTCTGAAAGGCTACTATGGTTGGGACTTTCTCAATGACACCAAATTGCTAACTCCGCGCCTTAAACAGCCGATGATCCGTCGCCAAAAAGGCGGCAAGCTGGAGGCGGTATCCTGGGATGAAGCGATTGAGTTTGCTAGCAGTAAACTGCGGGCAATCAAAGAAAAATATGGCCCGGAAGCCATTATGCATACCGGTTCATCCCGTGGCCCAGGCAATGAAACCAACTATGTGATGCAGAAATTTGCCCGTGCGGTTACCGGCAGCAACAATATTGACTGCTGCGCCCGTGTTTGCCACGGCCCGTCGGTCGCCGGGCTGCAAGTGACATTGGGTAATGGCGCGATGAGTAATTCAATCTGCGAGATTGAAGATACCAAATGTATTTTAGTGTTTGGCTACAACGCCGCTGACTCCCATCCGATCGTGGCCCGCCGTATTCTGAAAGCCAAAGAAAAAGGCGCGAAAGTGATTGTCTGCGATCCACGCCATATCGAAACGGCGCGTATTGCAGATCTCTGGTTACCCCTGAAAAACGGCTCCAATATGGCACTGGTGAATGCCTTTGCCAATGTGTTGATCACTGAAGAGCTGTACGATAAAGATTATGTCTCCCGCTATACCGAGGGCTTCGACGAGTACCGTGAAATCGTCGCCAAATACACCCCGGAATATGTCGAAAGCATTACTGGCCTACCGGCGAAATCAATTCGTGAAGCCATGCGTATCTATGCCGCCGCCCCTTCAGCCACCATCTTGTGGGGGATGGGTGTCACTCAGTGGGGCCAGGGCGTAGATGTCGTGAAAGGGTTGTCAGGACTGGCACTGTTAACCGGTAATCTGGGGCGCCCGAATGTCGGTGTTGGTCCGGTACGCGGGCAAAACAACGTGCAGGGTGCCTGCGATATGGGCGCATTGCCAAATATGTATCCGGGTTATCAATCTGTGGCCGATCCCGCCACACTGGAAAAATTTGCCAAAGCCTGGGGGGTACCATCCCTGTCCGATAAAGTCGGTTACTCGCTGACCGATGTTCCACATAAAGTGAAAGAGGGGAAAATTAAAGCCAACTACGTGATGGGCGAAGATCCACTCCAGACCGAACCGGATTTGTCCATGATGCGTGAAGCCTTCAGCGAATTAGAACTGCTGATTGTGCAAGATATCTTTATGACTAAAACCGCAGCCGAGGCGGATGTTATCTTCCCCGCCACCTCGTGGGGTGAACATGAAGGGGTCTATTCTGCGGCAGACCGTGGTTTCCAGCGGTTTGAAAAAGCGGTTGAACCACAAGGTGATGTAAAACCAGATTGGGAAATTATTAGTCTGATGGCGACCGCACTCGGCTATCCGATGAAATATAACAATACCAAAGAGATTTGGGATGAACTGCGTGAGTTATGCCCGCTGTACTATGGCGCAACCTACGAAAAAATGGCTGGTTTGGGCTATATCCCGTGGCCATGTACCACTGAAGATAGCCCCGGTACACCCTGGTTATATGCCGGTAATAAGTTTGACCGCCCTGGCGGCAAAGGGTTGTTATTTGCCAGTGAATGGCGTGCGCCAATGGAACTGGTGGATGAGCAATATCCGTTGGTGTTGTGTACCGTGCGTGAGGTCGGCCACTACTCCTGCCGTTCGATGACTGGCAACTGTTCCGCACTACAAACGCTGGCCGATGAACCGGGTTATGTACAAATCAGCCCGCAGGATGCAGATAAAATGCGCTTGCAGGATCAACAACTGGTATGGGTTGAATCGCGTCGTGGTAAAGTTATCACGCGGGTCTCAGTCAGTGAACGTATTAATGTCGGCGCGGTATATATGACCTACCAGTGGTGGATTGGCGCCTGTAATGAGCTGACGCTGGACCATCTGGATCCGATTTCCAAAACACCGGAATATAAATATTGCGCGGTGAAGCTGGAAGCCATCCCAGATCAGACGTGGGCAGAAAACTATGTGCAACAGGAATACAGTCAGTTGAAGGCGCGGTTACGTAGAGAAGCCGAAGTGGGGTGATCGGTTAACGGCTACTGCGCTTTGCCATTCTGGGTTTACGCAGTGCTCGCCACCGTCATGTACTTATATGTACACTCCGGTGGCTGTGCGCTGAGCGCGCCCAGACTGGCTTTGCTCGCGACGCCGCGTTCAGGTAGAAGGGTTTGGCACTGCTTGGTTCAACACGGTATTCGGTAAATAGATATTAGTTTTATTCGAAGCAAATAAATGAGTTAATCCATCCCATCTTCATCTTCGATACTTTTTACTGATATTCCTAACCGCTGCATCCGTGATAACAAGGTGGTGCGTTTTAGCCCTAACTTAATGGCAGCCCCTTTTGGCCCAGCAACCACGCCGTTGGTTTCGCGTAATACTCGAATAATTCGCGCGCGCTCAGACTCTGAAGATTCAGGCTCTTCACTTTCGGGTAATAAGGTTTTATGCACAACCCTCTCTGCCACGGGTTTAGTAACCTCTAGCGGCGACAAATGATATTCCAGCTCTTGTAACTGCAAATTCAGCGTAGTGCCACGGCTAAGGATGACCGCCCGCTCAATAACATTTTCCAATTCACGAATATTGCCCGGCCACGGTAAACGGCTGAGCAAACGTAATGTTTCACCAGGAATTGTGTCGATAGTGCGATTCATCCGTTTGGCTATTTTTTGAGTAAAGAATTTTACCAGCAACGGAATATCTTCCGGCCGCTCACGCAGCGGAGGGATCACAATCGGAAAAACATTAAGCCGATAATAGAGGTCACTGCGATATTCGCGATTCACCATCATCAATTTTAAATCACGATTGGTCGCAGCAATTAGGCGAACATCCACCGGAATAATTTTACTGCCGCCAAGGCGTTCTATTTCCCGCTCTTGCAATACACGTAATAATTTAGGCTGTAGTTCCAGAGGAATATCGCCCACTTCATCAAGAAATAGTGTACCGCCGTCAGCCATTTCAAACCGGCCAATACGCTGTGATGATGCACCGGTATAAGCCCCCTTCTCATGACCGAACAGATCACTTTCCATCAAACCCGATGGAATGGCTGCACAGTTCATTTTCACCATGCGTTTATTCTTGCGGGTACTCAAATTATGAATAGCCCGGGCAATCAGCTCTTTGCCGGTGCCGGTTTCCCCCAGGATCAATACGGTACAATCACTGGAAGCCACCATCTCAACTTGTTCCAGTACTGCTTTAATCCCTGCACTATTACCGATTATCTCGCCAAACTCTTCATTATGAATAATCTGGTCCGTTAGATAGAGATTTTCATTTACCAACGAATCTTTTAGGCGGGTAATTTCGTTGTAGGCCAGCGCGTTATCAACCGCAATGGCAATACGCGCTGCAATTTGGCGCAACAGTTTTACATTGCTATCAGTGAAAATATCACTCTGACATTGTGCCAGTTTCAAAACACCTAACATTTTGTGACCGAAAAAAAGCGGCAACAGGCAAACAACTTGTAACCCTTCATCCAGCATATTTGCCAGTTGCTTATCGTCCGGTGCCAAAAGAGATATATCAGCCAAATTAACCAGCAATAACGTTTTACTCTGTAAAACCTGCCCAGCCAAAGTGCCGGTAATATCCACCCATGCCTGCTGATACTGTACAGCCTTGCCACTCTGGTAGCGGGTAGAAAATACATTTAACTTATTTTTATCCTTATGGGTACCACAGAGCGCTAAGCTAATGTAATCAATATTAAAAAATCGATGTATCTCTTTTGATACTTCTGCCGCTAATACATCCAACTCCAGCTTAGAAATAACCGTATTGGTCACATCCACTAAAATCCGATAGTGGTCGCGCTCAAAGCGCAGTTTTTCACGCTCGGAAAATGCCCGATTGATTTCAGCAATATTATCAACGGCGATTGCCACTACATCTGCCAGTAATCCCAGAAAAGTAACTGCTTGTTCATCAAACTCACTGTCATCAGTTTTAATAAATTCGATACAGCCAGACCAGTGATTGTCATGACCCAAGGGGAAATGGCAGCCAGAGTGCAATGCCTGATAGGGAATCAAATCACAAACAGCAGAAAACTCCCTTTGCATACGGCGATGGTCAGTCTGCAAAGGCGTCTGCTGCTGCCAGGCTAAGCCACCGGGGCCTTCGGCAAACAAGATATTTTGCGATCCCTGCACCCTGTTGGTCGCATCGTCATGGGTATAAAGGGTATTTTGGTTATAAAGAGGGTTAAGCAATAATAAATTGACCCGCTGAAAACGCACCACAGAAAAAGAGAGCTTTCTGAGTTCATTCACTAAATCGGTTATATCCCGTAGCAATAATAACTTTTTTGATACCGTGAACAGTGTATCTTGCCAAACTTGAGCCAATGTGGGACGGGGTAGTTTTTTTGCTCTATCCATAAACGTCGTTATTAAGCCCAGAAAAATGATCACTACTTTAAGGTATTAAACTGAACAAATATATATCAACAGACGATAAGCTTGATCTGGGTTAACAAACTATTTCTCCGTAATTTTTCCGTCTTACCAATCAGTTGAAATCACGTCTCATTTACATCGTAAGATAAATAAAAACATTAGGTTACATGTAATACTCACCCTACATGGAACATCAAATTACAACTAGCGCTATATAAATAAATATATATCGAAAACAAAAATAAGTATTAATATCTGACCCAGAAAAAACCAATTCTAGGGAAGATACAAAATGCAACAGTAAAATCGCTCAATGAATCTCTGGTATGAAAAATGCATTACATTTAGGTCAGAAAAATAATTTATTAATATTAGTTTTCATTCCCCTACACCGATAAAATAATAAGTAAGGAGTTATCAATGAGCATTGAAAATCCCTTTGATCTGCGACTTCCGGTTGATATGGCAAAACAGGCAGAGCAAGTCGGTATATATAAAGCCACTAAGAATCCGGCCACCACCTTTTATTTAGCCATGACTGCCGGTGTATTCATCTCTATCGCTTTTGTCTTCTACATTACAGCAACAACCGGCACTGCTGGCGTGGTGGCATTTGGGTTAGCAAAGTTGGTAGGCGGCCTGTGTTTCTCTCTTGGCCTGATTTTAGTGATTATCTGTGGGGCTGATTTATTCACATCCACAGTACTCATTGTGGTGGCTAAAGCCAGTGGCAAAATCAGTTGGCGGCAATTAATCTGTAATTGGGTGAATGTCTATTTCGGTAATCTTATTGGTGCACTGTTCTTTGTGGCATTGATTTGGTTTGCCGGTCAGCATACGGCGGCAAATGGTTTATGGGGCTTGAATGTATTGCAAACTGCCGAACACAAATTGCATCATACGTTTGTAGAAGCGGTGTGTTTGGGGATTCTGGCTAATCTAATGGTGTGTCTGGCAGTATGGATGAGCTATTCCGGCCATACTTTGACGGATAAAATTGTGGTGATGTTACTGCCTATCGGCATGTTTGTCGCCAGCGGTTTTGAACACAGCATTGCCAATATGTTTTTGATCCCATTAGCTATTGTCATCCGCGATTATGCATCACCGGGGTTCTGGCTATCAATTAATGCTACCCCGGATCAATTTTCTGCGCTGACCCTAAATAACTTTATTATCGATAATCTAATCCCGGTGACTATCGGCAATATTATTGGTGGTGGGTTATTGGTTGGCCTGACCTATTGGATTATTTATCTGCGCAATCCAGCTCATTGAGTCAATAGCGCCATTGATATCGACAAATTTGACGAAATGACGTGAATAAAAGTGACACCCATAACGTAACAGCCAGTCGGGTTTACCCCTGACTGGCTGTTACGTTAATTCACAATAACCGATTATTTCTTCTTAGCGTATTTCAGTGAGTCTAATGCGACGGCAAAGATAATGATCGCACCTTTAATAATATACTGCCAATAAGGGTTCACACCGATATAAGTTAATCCGTAGTTAATAACGGTAAAGATAATTACCCCTGTCACTACGCCGATAACGGTACCAACACCACCACTAAAGGACACACCGCCCACCACACAGGCGGCAATCGCATCCAACTCGTACATAAAGCCAAGGTTGTTAGTCGCACTACCGATACGGCCTGCTTCCAACATACCGCCGAAAGCATAGAACACACCGGACAAGGCATAGATCATGATCAAGTTTAGTGGCACATTCACACCAGAAACTTTTGCCGCTTCCGGGTTACCGCCGATGGCAAAAATATTCTTACCAAAGCGAGTTTTATTCCACAGCACCCAGACAAAGCCGATAGCAATCAAAGCATAGAAGGTAATATAAGACAGTTTGAAATCACCAAATCGTAAGAACCCTTGAGCAAAGGTTGAGAATGCCGGATCAAAACCTGCAATCGGTGATGCGCCAACGAAATCGTAATACAGGGAGTTAATCCCGTAGACGATAATCATCGTACCTAATGTGGTAATAAATGGAGTCACATTCAGGTAAGCAATGATAATACCGTTGACCAAACCAATAATCGCACCAATCAGACAGACGGTTAAAATAACAATCGGAATCGGCACTGTGTGTAAATCAGGGAAAACTTTATTAACGTTATCCATTGCTTGCAACATGGTCGCCGCAACTACCGCCGCCAAACCTACCTGACGCCCGGCTGACAGGTCGGTCCCTTGGGTAACAATCAGCCCTGCCACACCCAGTGCGATAATAATACGCACCGATGATTGGGTTAGAATGTTACTTAAGTTCATCAGACTTAAAAACGTCGGATCCTTAACAATAATAATTGCCAGTAATACGAACAACACCACATAAATCCCGCTCTCTTTAAGGTAAGTGAGCATACTTTTCTTATTTAACGCATTCATAATAAGAACCTTCGACTAGATTAGAGATGCAAGGATGCAAGACGTAATATTTCATTTTGCGTGGTTTGCTTAGTATCAACAATTCCCGCAACCTGACCATTACTCATTACTAAAATTCTGTCAGTGATCCCTAGTAGCTCAGGCATTTCAGAGGAGATAATAATAATCCCTTTGTCTTTCTTCGCTAATTCAGTCATTAACTGATAGATTTCAAACTTAGCACCGACATCAATACCTCGAGTCGGCTCATCCAACATTAATATTTCTGGTTGAGTCAGTAGCCAACGGCCAATAATTACTTTCTGCTGGTTACCACCGGATAAAGAGCCAATACTGGTACGGTGACCGGGCGTTTTTACACGCATCGCATCGATAACCCATTGGGTATCGCTCTTCATGCGCGTATTATCCAGCAGCCCAAATTTATTTTTATAGTTACGGATATTAGAGATCAGGGAATTAAAACCCACATCGAGATAAGCGTAAATCCCGGTTGAGCGGCGCTCTTCAGTTACCAGTGCAAACCCATGATTAATGGCTTCATTGGCACTATGGTTATTAATACTTTTGCCATGTAACTTAATGGTCCCGGCCACTTTTTCGCGGATACCAAATAAGGTTTCAACAATATCGGTGCGCTTGGCCCCAACCAAGCCAGCAATCCCCAAAATCTCGCCTTTATGCAAATCAAAGGAGACATCACGGATCGAGGGTTGGCGCAGCGAGGTCAGATTTTTCACTTCCAGAATGACTTCACCCGGCGTGTTCAGGCGATCAGGGAAACGCTGACTCAGTGAGCGCCCCACCATCATTGAGATTATCTGATCCATGGTCAGCCCTTCCAGCGGCTGGGTAGTAATCCACTGACCATCACGCAAAATAGTGATTTCATCACACAGTTGGAATATTTCTTCCATCTTGTGAGAGATATAAACAATGCCGCAGCCACGCTCTTTCAATTTACGAATAATCGTAAATAGATGATTAACCTCTTTCTCAGTTAATGAAGAGGTCGGTTCATCCATAATGACGATTTTGGCGTTATAAGAGAATGCTTTGGCAATCTCGATCATTTGCATTTGAGATACTGATAATGTTGCGACTTTATCGCGGGGATCAATATCAATATCCAATTCATCAAAGATAGCTTTGGTATCTTTGTACATTTTATCTTGATCGACAAAAAAACCTTTGGTTGGGTAACGACCCAGCCACATGTTGTCCATCACTGTACGTTGTAACACCAGGTTTAATTCCTGATGAACCATAGAGACACCGTGCTCTAATGCTTCTTTAGAGCTTTTAAATTCTATTTCTTGCCCCTGAAAGAGAATACTCCCGGAGTCTTTTTTATAGATACCAAACAGACATTTTAATAGCGTTGACTTACCTGCACCATTTTCTCCCATTAATGCATGGATCGAACTTGGCCGCACTTTAAGATTTACGTTATCTAACGCCTTTACACCCGGAAATGATTTATTGATATTACTCATTTCCAGCAACCACTCACGGGGTTGTGCTGTATTAATATCGGCCATAGTTATACCTGGCTAAGAATTGCCACTCACCTGCGAAATAAATACCTTATTCGCCGATAAGTGCATATTCAAAATAAGGATCAATGCAAAAAAACCTTCGGCCCCGGTGCTGGTTACCCAATATCGGGGCCAGAAGGTTAATAATTACTGCTTTACCCTTAGCACTGACACGGCTTTGGGCACCACCTATCACGACAGGCTGTTATTTAGTAAATTCAGCCAGGTTATCTTTATCAACACCTACATACGGAATACGTACGATTTTGTTTTCGATTTTCCAGTTAGTCCCTTCAGCAGCAGGTTTACCGGCAGCCAGATTTTTAACTAAATCGAAAGTTGCTTTAGCTTGATTGTTGGCATCGTTCAATACGGTACCGGCCATTTGGCCTGATTTCACCAGCGCTAACGCTTCTGGCAAGGCATCAACACCAAATACTGGAATACTGGTTTTGTTATGGGCTTTCAAGGCTTCTACTGCACCCATCGCCATCGCATCGTTGTTAGCAATAACCACTTCGATCTTGTTGGCGTTAGGGCCAGATAACCAGGCATCCATTTTATCTTTAGCTTGCGCGGTATCCCACATTGCAGTATCTAACTGCAATTGTTGAGTCGGCAGACCTTTTTCATTCAACGTTTTAATGACATAAGTTGTACGTGCTTCAGCGTCTGGGTGACCCGGCTCGCCTTTCAACAGCACAAATTGGATTTTGCCATCTTTATTCAGATCCCATGCTGGGTTGGCTTTCCAGTGTTTCGCAATCAGCTCACCCTGAATAACACCAGACTCTTTAGAGTCAGTCCCTACATAGTAAGCTTTATCGTAACTATCCAATGCCTTACGTGAAGGTTCTTTGTTATAGAACACGATCGGCACATCGTTGCCGCGTGCTTTATCAATAACAACCGGTGCTGCTGCTGGGTCGACCAGGTTAATGGCTAGCCCTTTCACACCTTTAGCCAGCAATACATCAATCTGATCGTTTTGCTTGGACTGGTCATTTTGGGAGTCATTCATCAGTAAGGTAACGTCAGGAGATGCTTTAGCATCTTTCTCGATAGCTTTACGGACCACGGACATAAAGTTGTCATCATATTTATAAATAGTGACACCAATACGGGTATCAGCTTGAGCAGCCGCGCCAAACATCATGCTGGCAACCAGGGTCGCTAATGTGAAAACCTTCTTATTCATTTGTATCTCCGGGTTTATGTAGGGTAGTACAGGGTGATAACACCGTCGCCTTAACGTGAGAAAGACCCATCGTTCAAAGCTGCTGACACTGAATATCTATCGTCCTTGAGCGCACTCCACTCCGAGAAAGCCGCCTGAGTCGTCAAAAACCATGCCACTTACAAACTCAACATCTGCGGAACGCGTGTTTGTAAATTACTATTCTAAAACCCGCTACCGTGTGTTTTTTTATCCGGTAACCGATGACATATTGATACATTCAGGTAGAAAACAACTAGAGCATAGACGGGCCGTTGTTAAGAATCTGTGAATTTTCTCACAGATTGAAAACGGTTACACAAGAATAAATACGTAACTAGTGAGCGACCCCACAAATTGCGACAGAATGACGCGGTACCAATGTGGGTTTAAAACAATAAGCCGCGTGCGGGTCTGGCGGATGACTGGCCCCTTCAAGTGCCAGCTCGGTGGCTAAAGTTGCCATAGAAACAATAGGATAACGCACTGTGGTCAATTTGGGGCTGGTATAGCGGGCAATAGGGATATCATCAAAGCCCACCAGCGAAAACTGCTCAGGGACACTGATACCGTTTTCTTTCAACACCGCCAGCGCACCAGCAGCCATTGAGTCGTTATAGGCAAACACCGCACTGAGCTGTAAATTGCGCCCCAGCAAGTCAATCATGGCACGCTCCCCCCCAGCCAGATCAGGAGTACCAAATGCTCGCCAACTGTCAGGAGCAGTGATACCGGCGGTCTCAAGCGCATTTAGGTAACCCGTTTGACGCTGGATAACATCATCAATGGGGTGGTTGGAACCGAGAAAACCGATACGTTGGTGCCCTTGTTTAAGCAGTAAACGGCATGCCATTTGCGCACCGCTAACATTGTCTAATCCTACACAACGGTGCTCAAACCCAGGAATAATCCTATTAATCAGAACCATACCTGGAACCTGGTCTAAAAAAGCGATTAACTCACCGTCACTCAATGCCTTAGCGTGAACAACCAATGAATTACAGCGTTGACGCAGTAGCACTTCAATGGCATGACGCTCTTTATCGGCCTGGTGGTAGCTATTACCAATCAACAGATATTTTTGATGTCGTTGGGCTACGGTGTCTACCGCTTTCACCAAGGCACCAAAAAAGGGATCAGAGACATCCATCACCACCACACCGACAGTATCGCTACTTTGTGTTGCCAGTTTTTGTGCATTAGCATTTGGGCGGTAGCCCAGTTCTGACACCGCTTTCAGCACTGCGGCGCGCGTTTCTGGCCGAATAGCAGCGCTGTTATTGAGGACACGGGATACCGTAGCCAGCGAAACGCCAGCCCGCGAGGCCACATCACGAATGGTGATACTATTTCCAGATGAATGCAGAGCAGCCATGACCTTATCCTGTGAATAAGTAACCATGCGCGTGTTGATGTGAACTGGGCATGGCAGGTGGCTTATCCTACCCAGTTTGTTGAATTTGCCACGTGAAATGCGTCACAAGAAAGAAAACGTTTACATACAAATTTGCAACCCGCTCGATCATTTTTACTTTACAGACGCATTCAGGGCTTAGTGTTGCGTGGTTGTAACGATTGACCGCAAGCATAGGCGGTCAATTTTCGCCATAACCACTCGAGTGGCCCTTGGGCAAAGTAATGCAGCCATAGCAGGGAGAATAGGATATTACACAGCCAGACCAGTGGAACAATCGCGAGGAGTTGTAGGCGGTCAAGCTGTTGATATAAGCCGAAGTGATAGAAAATCAACGTACATATCAATGTTTGCAGTAAATAATTACTCAGAGCCATGCGCCCTACCTGTGCCAACCAATGATTGACACGCCAACCGGATATTGTGGGACCGAAGCCATACAGCAGAGCCAGATAGCCCACAGCCTGTAATGGAGCCCCTAACTCACGGGGAACTTGCAACAAAAAACCGCTCCAACGGTAATCCCAGCCCACTGCCCATTGCAGTGCCACCCCCGGTATTTGGATAACTAATGAAAGCGGTATCAAACATGCCGCAAGCAAACGGTAGTGGCGCAAGCTAAAATCACCGCGTAGCCAGCCAGAACGCATTAACCCAGCACCAAATAACATCGAGCCAGCCAGCTCCCAGCCATATTGGGCGCCGATAGCAATCAAATTGGATGACAACAGATCTAACCGATTCTTCCAGGCTTCCATGCCCCGCTGCAACTTCCAAAATTGCTCATATTGCAGATCCGCAGGCCCCGGCTGCCAAAATCGCCCCGGTTCGCCATTAGTGATAAACCCCAGTAACAGCAATACCGCGACACCCACTAAATAAAGCACCGCACCGGTACGCAACAAACTGGCGGCATCTTTGGCATCACGAATCATTCGCCAACACACCAGACCGATCAAACCATAAGCAAATAGAATGTCTCCATCCCAGAAAAAGATACCGTGAATTAATCCCAGTAATAGCAATAAGGAAAGTCGCGCCCGAATCCAGCTCTTGCCGCGTTTAAGTAATAGCTCAAGGCCCGCACCAAACAGAATGGCGAAAATAGATAAGAACTTGGCCTGTGCCACAATATCGAGAATGGCCCAAGTCCAGGCATCGGATAGCGAAGGAAGGCCCAGATAGGCCGGATTAAGATAAGCAGCCTTTGACAGACCGAAGGCGCTGATATTAAGCAGCAGAATGCCAAGGATGGCCAGCCCTCGCGCACTGTCTAACGTTGCGATGCGTTGACGCATACCCGACATCCTGTGTACGGGCACCCACTGGTACCCTCTCTGGAAAAGGCTAATTAGCCGTTGTGACGTTAGCTATTATGACGAACAGCACGCAGGAATTCCTGGCGCGTATTCTGGCTAGATTTGAATAACCCGCCTAATGATGTCGTGGTGGTCGCACTGGTAGCATCACGAATACCGCGCGCTTTAACGCAATAATGCACCGCATCGATAGAAACTGCGACATTATTAGTGCCTAACAGTGTCTGTAGTGCCAACAGGATTTGCTGTGTCAGCCGCTCTTGCACTTGCGGGCGCTGAGCAAAGAACTGCACGATACGGTTGATTTTAGATAAACCAATCACACTGTCTTTGGGAATATAAGCGACAGTGGCTTTACCATCAATAGTGACGAAATGATGTTCGCAGGTACTGGTCAGGGTGATATCTCGTACCGTGACCATTTCATCGACCTTCATTTTATTCTGAATCAGGGTGATTTTGGGGAAATTTTCGTAATCCAGTCCAGAGAAAATCTCATCAACATACATTTTGGCAATACGTCTTGGCGTATCCGCCAGACTATCGTCAGACAAATCAAGATTCAGCAATTGCATGACTTCAGTCATATGCGCTTGAATCTTGGTTTTACGCGTTTGGGCATCTAACTCTTGTTTGCGCAGCGGGGTTTCAAGACCACGGGCCAGCAATGCCTCATGAACCAACTCAGCTTCTTTACTTAGCGATGACATTCTTTTCTCCAGCAGGCGTACACATCCGAACAGTATAAACATGATGTAGATCACGTTCGGATTTTGCTCCCCACTTTAGTTGAGAGCAAAATGATTATCCAGTGATTGTTATTCATATCGAATCGTTATTTACATCATGATGAAATAGTTGCATTTGGTGCATCCACTGTAGCGTAAATCAACCGGTAACTGTTTCCTGAGCGCGACGTGGCGTTTTGATAACCAACCCTCCAGCAATGAACAGTGCCACCACTGCCACGTACAGCGCAGGCTCTAACCGGTGAGTCAAGGTTGTTGAGATAGCGGATAATATTGGGCCAACCAGTTGTCCGATAGCATAACCGGTGGTCAGTAAACCAGCCATATAGCGGGTGTGTTGCGGTGCCAGCTCCCGGCCATGCTGCAATGAAAGTTGCACCACACTCAGGAAACCGCCACCGGTCAGTAATGCCCCTAATGCCAACCCACTAACTCCCGGCACTAGCTCCGCGCACAATAGCCCCAATGCCTGTACCCAGAGTGTTAATGCCAAGCGGGTTTGCGAACTCAGGCAATGGCGGGTCAAAATACCGATAGTGATCCCTATCACCGCCGCGCCACCAAACACCGGCCAGACAAACTGGGCAAACAGGCTCTCTGGGAAGCGCGCTGCTGCCATTTGCGATAAAAATGTTGCGGGCAGAATATAACCGAATCCCGCCAGACTGTAGCTCCACACCAGGCGCTTGAGTGCTGGCGTTAAGGTCAGTGGAATCGCAGCGATATGCGGGCGATGTAGTTCCCCACTTCGCGGCAGATTAATACTGATCATGGCAATAATAACTAACGCCAATACACCATAGACCAGCCAGGCTTCTGCGGCCGATAAGCCATAGCTATGAATAACCACTGCCAACATACCGCTGATGAATATGCCCGCGCCTGGTCCGGCAAATACTGCGGCACTGAGTGCCGGACGGCCAAAGTGGGCCAGACGTTCATTGGTCCAGGCGGCGATAAGTACCATCGACCAACCACTGGCCCAGCCAATGGCAAAACGTACCACGCCATGCCACCACGGCCCATCA
Organism: Yersinia sp. 2541 StPb PI; assembly: GCF_052217145.1. NCBI lineage: Bacteria > Pseudomonadati > Pseudomonadota > Gammaproteobacteria > Enterobacterales > Yersiniaceae > Yersinia > Yersinia sp. 2541 StPb PI. Next base: position 3,127,227 of record NZ_JAZGQB010000001.1, read on the forward strand.
ACTACTGCGGATAGCAGCGTAAGCGTTACCGCTCCCCACAATCCGAGCCATAAACGGCGCTCCACATGGCGGCTGGCACGCATAGCATCAAAAGCGCCAAACAGGTATCCCAGATAATTAAAGGCTGCCACCAGCCCGGCACCGGTTAGGGTGAACTGATGCTCTGCGATCATTAGCGGTACTTGCGGCGTAAAAGCAAAACGGCCAATTCCCATCGCCACCACTAACGCGAGAAAACCACTTAATGCAATTCTTAATGCCATCTGCCCTGCCCATTGTTTGCTGACAGATAATTCCTGCCAGACGGTTAAAAGAAAGTTGCCAATATCATGCCTGAGCATTAGAATCACAAAAAATGAATAATACTAACTAAGTTCATCACAAAAAGAGAACACCTATGGACCTGACCCAGCTACGCATGTTTTGCTGTGTAGCAGAAACCGGTTCCGTTGCCCGGGCAGCGGAGCAGATGCACCGCGTCCCGTCAAATTTGACGACCCGCCTGCGCCAACTTGAAGTTGAGCTGGGTGCCGACCTGTTTATCCGTGAAAAACAGCGCCTGCGGCTCTCCCCTATGGGCCATAACTTCCTCTGTTATGCCAACCGGATCCTGGCGCTAAGCGAAGAGGCAATGCGCATTACGCATGCTGGCGAACCGGCGGGTAATTTCCCGTTAGGCTCGATGGAAAGCACTGCTGCCACCCGTCTGCCTAATTTGCTGGCGGCCTATCATCAGCGCTACCCACAGGTCTCCTTATCGCTGATCACCGGGACATCGGGTGAAATCATTGAACAGGTACGGGCCGGAACACTGGCGGCAGCACTCGTTGATGGGCCAGTTCAACATGATGAACTGCACGGTTGTCGCTCTTTCGACGAACAACTGGTGATCATTTCTTGTTTGGACCACCCTCCGATTATGCAAGCCCGCGATGCGGTGGATGAGACACTGTTTGCCTTTCGCCCCAGCTGCTCTTACCGCTTGCGCCTGGAGAGTTGGTTCCGTCAGGCCGGTGTCTTACCGGGCCATATTATGGAAATCCAGTCTTACCATGCCATGCTGGCCTGTGTTGCCAGTGGTGCCGGGCTGGCATTGATACCCCATTCCGTATTGGCGCTACTGCCGGGCCATGAACGGGTACAAGTTCATGCCTTACCGGCTGATATTGCCGATACCGCAACTTGGCTTATCTGGCGTAAAGATGCCTTTAGCCCCAATGTCCGCACCTTAAAAGAACTGATTATCGAGCAGATTGAAATTCAGTGACTTATCTGACGGCTTGCCGCTTATCGGCCATAATTTATACAAACCATGTTGACTTACGTCCAGACAGCCAGATGCAACATATTAGACACATAAACAATTAATTTATATAACAGTCACCACACAGAAGCTATAGGAGCAACACCATGCAGATGATTAAAACTCGCGCCGCAGTCGCATGGGGGCCAAACCAGCCGCTATCGGTTGAAGAAGTTGATTTGATGCCACCGCAGAAAGGCGAAGTGCTGGTACGGATTGTCGCCAGTGGCGTATGCCACACCGATGCCTACACCTTGTCAGGCAAAGATCCCGAAGGGATATTCCCAGTGATCCTCGGCCATGAAGGTGGTGGGATTGTAGAAGCAATCGGCGAAGGTGTTACCAGCGTTGCAGTGGGTGATCACGTCATTCCGCTGTACACTCCAGAATGCGGTGAATGTAAATTCTGCCGCTCCGGTAAAACCAATTTGTGTCAGGCGATCCGCAGCACTCAGGGCAAGGGTTTGATGCCTGATGGCACCACTCGTTTCTCTAAAAATGGCCAACCGATCTTCCATTACATGGGGACTTCAACCTTCTCTGAACTGACAGTGGTACCGGAAATATCACTGGCAAAAATCAATAAAGAAGCGCCATTAGAAGAAGTTTGTCTGCTCGGTTGTGGCGTCACCACCGGCATGGGGGCTGTGATGAACACAGCAAAAGTCAAACCGGGCGACACTGTCGCCATCTTCGGCTTGGGTGGCATTGGTTTATCGGCAGTGATTGGGGCGAAAATGGCTGGCGCTAGCCGCATCATTGGTATTGATCTCAATACCAGTAAATTCGAGCTGGCCCGCAAACTGGGCGCAACAGACCTGATTAACCCGAAAGATTATGATAAACCTATTCAGGATGTGATCGTCGAGCTGACCGATGGCGGCGTAGATTTCTCCTTTGAATGTATTGGTAACGTCAATGTTATGCGCTCAGCGCTTGAGTGCTGTCATAAAGGCTGGGGCGAATCAGTCATCATTGGTGTTGCTGGTGCCGGTGAAGAGATTTCGACTCGTCCATTCCAATTGGTCACAGGCCGCGTATGGCGTGGCTCAGCATTTGGTGGCGTTAAAGGACGCTCCGAGTTACCGGGCATCGTGCAGCAATATCTGGACGGTAAATTCGCTCTGAATGATTTTATTACCCATACCATGGGGTTAGATCAAATCAACGAAGCCTTCGATTTGATGCATGAAGGTAAATCTATCCGTACCGTGATCCATTTTAATCATTCTTCACAAAACAAATAAGCCAAGGAGGCAGGCAACGCATGAATACGTCACTTGAACTTCTCGAAGAGCACCGGATGTTTGGCGGGTGGCAGCAACGCTATCGCCACACCGCCAGCAGCCTGAATTGCAATATGACCTTCAGCATCTATCTGCCCCCCTTACGGGATGACAACCCGCCACCAGTGCTTTACTGGCTGTCGGGTCTGACCTGTAATGATGAAAACTTTACATTGAAAGCCGGTGCTCAGCGGGTGGCCGCTGAGTTGGGTCTGGTACTGGTTATGCCGGATACCAGCCCACGTGGCGATGATGTGCCGAATGACGAAGGTTATGATTTAGGACAAGGCGCGGGGTTCTACCTCAACGCAACACAAGCCCCTTGGTCTAAACATTTTCAGATGTATGATTATATCAGCCAAGAGTTACCGGCTTTGATCGCCCAACATTTCAGAGTGAGTGACCGTCAGTCTATCTGTGGCCATTCAATGGGGGGGCACGGGGCATTGATGCTAGCACTGCGTAACCCGCAGCAATACCAATCAGCTTCGGCCTTTGCGCCGATAGTCAATCCGTGTCAGGTGCCTTGGGGGCGCAAAGCCTTGACTGCGTATTTGGGTACCGATGAGAGTCAGTGGTTGCAATATGATAGTTGCCACTTACTTACACATGCGCACACCCAACTGCCGATGCTGGTAGATCAAGGTGATGGTGATCAGTTTCTGGCTGACCAGTTACAACCGGCAAAATTAGCTGAATTGGCGCGGCAGCGCGATTGGCCACTGACACTTCGTATTCAGCCTGGTTATGACCATAGCTATTTCACCATAGCCACATTTATTGAAGATCACTTACGCTTCCATGCGGAATTCTTACATCCGTAATCGATGTAATTAACGTGACTATCAATTATAACTATTTTAAGCCCTACGGGGCTTTTTTTTTATTTTAACGGAGAAATGCATAGTTATTCCCGTTACAATTATAGCTAATTAACAATTAAAAAAACATGATAGCTAATCACATTCCATACAAAAATATCTATAAATAAAAATATTGATAAATTCCAAAAATAGAATTACAAATAAACAGTAAGAATCTTTTTGGTACTTAATTACATTCAAAGATAATTATTTAAATGGAGTGTTATATGAATATTTCAAAGCAATCAGATGATAAAGAAATAAAATACAGCCACTTAATAGCACTAAAAGGTAAGTTGCAATCATTAGAAGAATCATTTAAGAGTAATGCATTTTATATAAATGACAATGAAATAGAAAAAATAAAAAACAATACCCTGCGAAGCAAAATAACAGCATGGAACTGGTCAAGAAGCTTTGCTGAAGAATAGAAAAATATGAACCATTCAGAAATTATTGGTTAGGCCATAAATCATTAATGGCCTAACCTTGCTCCACATAGCAGTAACAATGAAAGCAATTCAATACACCTTATAGGTTTCAATATGTAGGAAGGAAGGCAGAAATAAACGCATCCAACACATTTACGTTTTGAAATCATGGGGATAAATAAATTGAGATATTCTTGTATGTTTACAAGTGAATTCATTAATGATGTAAAGCTTAGCCCGATGGCAAGTATATTAGCGATAATAATAACGGCTTTAGGTATGCTCTCATCATTTTTAGTATTACTGCTTTATTTAACGGATAGAAGTATTGAAAATTACCACAATGACCACGCACAAATATATCGCATAGAAACTCAGTTTAACTTGCCAAACGGTGACGATGTAAAATCAGCACAAGTACCTTTTCCATTAATTCCAGCATTGCAGAATGCAAAGAACATTAAAGAGGTTATCTATGCACTACGTCTATTTACAGACTTACAAGTGAATGACCAAACTCACAGCAAAGTAGAGATTTATACCGTTAGTCCGAATTTCTTCAATGTCATTAATCCCTATAAACTGAGTAATGATCAACCTAATCTATATGAACCAAATATTTCTCAATACCGCCCTCATCTGACCCAGAATGAAATTATTATTACGCCAGAATTTAATCGTCAATATCTTCATCTGGATAATCCGGTCGGGCACGTTATCACCTTAGGGAACAAAGGCCAATTCGTCATTAAAGATATGATTAGTTTGCATAAGGATAGCCGTTTTAAAACCAACGCCGTGATTGCATTTTCTCCCGAACTCATAGATGGCTATCATGATAAAAGGCATGATTGGTACGATATGCACGCTTATGCCTTTATTACAATGGACGCAGGAGAAAAACCCGATTCTGAACAATTGGGTACACTCGTTACCCGTTACGCCCCCCAACTCCCTGGAGCACCATTCAGCCCCGAAGAGTTCATTCAATTATCTGCACGTAATATTACCGATATCCATTACGATAATGGGTTACCTGATGAGATCAGCACAGTTATTGCAAAATCCTATTTATACAGCTTATATGCAGCCGGTATTTTTATATTTCTAACAACCACCATGAACTTTTTTAATGTTAACAATGTAATAAATACCAATAAAAAAAACAGTTTCCAGATAAAGAAATCGCTCGGAGCCTCTCGTTATCAACTATTGACTGAAGCACTTTCCATCGCACTGCTTCAAGCCTTTTTTGTACTCCTGTTAGCAATCCTCTTTCTGATTGTTTTAATACAGCTATCTACAGGCGTTAAAGAGTTAATTCTCATTCAAGAAACTAAAACATTACTAGCCTCCTTCTTTTTTACATTGATTTCAATTTATACAGCAATTCTCATTTCTCATTTCTCATATAACATATCTATATGTTACCGTTTTTCCCAATCAATCTGGCCATTATAATATTTATAATCAACAGCCAATATCACGCTACGTCCATCAAGGATCACTGTGCATACAAATAACAATCGCAGGCATAATAGTTTACTTATGGGCAGGAATATTGACACAGAATGATTTTATGCAGCATCATAATTTTGGTTATGAAAAAGACAATATAGTGACATTTACTTTAAGTGATGAGTTAATTGATCAAGCAGCAATAAATAGTTTACAAAATGAATTGAAGAATACTGTAAATATAGAGTCTATCGCACTTAGTAGCTGGCAACCCTTTGACATGTCGAGGACAAACACGTCAATATTTCATCTTAATCAGCAAGAGAAAGATAAGTTAGTAACAGTAAATACACTTAATGCCAATAAACACTTCCTTGATACCTGGGGAGTTAAGGTATTAGCAGGGTATGATAATGTACTAATACCGAGTGATGATAATAATGTTGTCCATGCGATAGCGACTCAATCCTTTATGACTTTAATGGGGCAACATTCCTATGATGAAACATTGAATAGCATATTTTACATTAATGATAATGACTCTGAACATAAAATAAGAATCCTTAGAATAATAAATGATTTTTATCTTGCAGATGTCAATAAAAACACCACACCACTATTGATATTTATTGAAAACAAGTCCCAACGATATGGCGCATTAAAATTGCAATATATACAGGATCTTGGGGAAGTTAAAAAAACACTTGAGCGATATCGGGTTAACCCCACGCAAATACAAACAGTGGAACATTTACATCAAGCATATTTCAATACGAATAGACTTATGCAAAAAACAGCTAATTTTGTTGCCATACTTTCAATTTTATTAATATTAATAAGCACAGTAATCATCAGTATATCCGAAACCAAACGAATCGGTAAGACATTAAGAATAATGGAGTCTATTGGTGGTTCTATTTATACCCATATCGTTTTCTTTATACAGCAAAATATCGCCCCCATTATTTTTGCTGCTATAATAGCATTCTCGATGGGTTTCTTTTTATTGCATCGATGGTTGGTTCAATACCATGCTGTGGATAATCTTTCATACGTCAATGCCACTGCTACACTTTTTATTTTCATAATTAGCATAGTTGTCATTATGACTATTACGCTGATCTTTAATAATGACAACATAAATACCAAAAAGAAACAATAAATACATGGATATAAAAATTGAAAAAAATGCACATACAAACTTACGCATAACGTTAATTATTATAGGTGTATCACTTATACTGATTGCCTGTTTTTTTTACATTTACTCTTTATTCACAAGCCAAAATACGTTATTAGTTGCGCGGGAAAACACTATTTTCATTACGGTTAAGCCTGAGGAATTTCAGGACGTATTAATTACACGTGCCATTACGGTACCGAAGGAAAGCACGATTATATCAAGTGAACGTGGGGGGAAAGTCATTGAAATTGCCAAAAAAGCTTTTGAAGCGGTTAACAAAGGTGATGTTATCGTTCGTTTATCCAATTATGATTTCATGTTAGAAACAACCTCCAGAATGGCAGATATCGCCGAACAAATAAATAATCTGCGTAATATGAAAATGCGATTGGAACAAGATAATCGAGATACCAAACTCAGCCTACAAGAAGCTCAACACCAGATCGAGGTTGTTAGCAAAAACCTTGTCAGGCATCAAGTCCTCGATACAAAATCGATGATTGCAAAATCAGAGTTAGAAAACCAAAAAGATATACTGAAAAATTGGAAAACTAAGAGTGAGATATTACTAGAACATAATAACAAAAACCAAAAATCACTTCCTAAGCAATTAAATAATATTAATGACTCTATTTTATTACTTGAACGAATGATGGGAATGATTGAAACGGGCATCGATCAATTAGTAATAACTGCACCTATTGACGGCTCTTTATCTGTTTTGGACATTGAGTTAGGCCAGCAAATAAAGCCTGGTGAAAAAATAGCAGTCGTAGATAATTTCAATTCATATTATTTCAATGTTTTTTTGAGTGAATATTACTTGGATAAGATAAAACCACAAACTCGTGTTATTGCAAAAATAAATGGCCAGGATATTGTACTGCTTATTGAATCGGTCTCCACAGTTATTGATAATGGCAAGTTTAAGGCAAAGCTGACACCGACTCAATTAAACAAAGTCCCGCTAAAAAGAGGCCAATCTATTGAAATAGAAATCTCATTGCAAGATGAGAAAGAGAAGATATTATTAGTACCCAATGAAAGTATTACTTCAGATAAACATGGGGGTAACTACCTCTATATCTACCAACAAAAACATGATCATGCGATTAAAACTAAAGTAGAAATTAAGCGCCGCAACGCAGAAAAAACAGAAATAACAGCAGGACTAAATTCAGGTCAACGTATTATCATCCCTTCATATTCAAACAGTAACCAATATAATATAATTGAGTTTAAATAATATGCTAAACATACAAAATGCAGAAAAGTGTTTCATAACAAAAACGATTAAAACCCGGGTATTTCATCACCTGAACCTCGCTGTGGAACAAGGTGAATTCGTATCAATTATGGGTCCATCAGGATCGGGGAAATCGACTCTGCTCAACATTATAGGCATGTTTGACTCACTTGATAGTGGCTCACTTACCTTAGCAGGAAAGGATGTCGTATCCCTAAGTTACTCACAACGAATTATATTAAGGCGTGAGTTGATAGGCTATATTGTTCAATCATTTAATCTTATTCCACATTTATCAATATTCGATAATATTGAGTTACCACTGAAGTATCGCCATGTTGCAAAAAAAGAACGTATTGAACGCGTTAATCGGATTTTAAACCTTTTTGCTATCGAGAATCGTAGAGATCATAAACCAATGCAATTATCGGGTGGTCAGCAACAACGAGTCGCCATTGCTCGTGCCATGGTATCCAATCCAGCATTATTGTTAGCTGATGAGCCAACCGGTAACTTGGACAGTAAAAACACCCGAAATGTACTTGAACAATTAAGCAGAATAAATCAGACCGGAACAACCATAATAATGGTTACACACTCAGATGAAGCCGCCAAATATGGTAATAGAATAATAACCATGAGAGATGGAAAATTAACTTAAAAACAGGAGCGTAACATGCGTGATATAATACCCATCGTAAACATAGATAGCGTTAATATTAGAAACATAAATATTAGAAAACTGGAGGAATTAACCTCGCATGAATATAAAGCATTATCGGCCTATCTCATCGGGAAGATCCCTGCTAGCCAATTATTGGATGGTGATGAGTTAACTCTATTTAATAAAGAGTTAACTCATCATATGGAGGTAAAAGCAATTAATGTAGGTTTCGCACTATAACTCAACCTCTTGCCCTTTGCGGTGCAGGCGCAATGAAACCAAGAAGGTAACGAAGCACATTGCCGAAACGTACCAAAAGAAGCTGTTTTCCATATCAAAAGACTTAAGAGACAGCGCCACATATTCAGCACTACCACCAAACATGGCATTTGCAACTGCATAAGACAGGCCGACACCCAGTGCCCTCACTTCCGGTGGGAACATCTCTGCTTTTAGTAATCCGCCAATAGAGGTATAAAAACTGAGAATAATCAGGGCGGTAATAATCAGCATAAACGCAATATATGGACTGGTTACCCCTTTAAGGGCGTGCAGAATAGGTACTGTTAATAACATTGATAATAGGCCAAACGTTAACATAGATGTACGCCGGCTGATACGATCGGATAATGCACCAAATAAGGGCTGCACTAGCATAAAAATAAATAATGCCGCCGTCATTACCAAACTGGCGGTTTTTACATCCATTCCGGCGGTATTGACTAAATACTTTTGCATATAAGTGGTGTAGGTATAAAAAGAAAGAGAGCCACCCGCGGTGAAGCCTAGTACCATAATAAATGCGCGACGGTTCTTCCATAGCCCTTTCAAACTACCCGCATCTTTCTTATTACGGTTCTTCTCATCCGAGGTTTCATTCAGTGAACGGCGTAAGTAAAGAGCAACCACTGCCAACAGTGCGCCCAGAACAAAAGGAATACGCCAGCCCCAACTGTGCAATACCTCTGATGAAAGTGTTTGCTGTAATAGAACCAGCACCAATAATGCCAGCAATTGGCCGCCAATTAATGTGACATATTGGAACGAAGCATAAAACCCTTTGTGCCCTTTCACTGCGACTTCACTCATATAGGTGGCACTGGTACCATATTCGCCCCCAACAGATAACCCCTGGAATAAACGGGCGACTAACAGTAAGACCGGTGCCAGGCTACCAATTGACGCATAGGTTGGCAGGCAAGCAATCATCAACGAACCGGCACACATCATATAGACCGAAATCAACATGGATAACTTGCGGCCATGTTTGTCAGCAATATAACCAAATAACCAGCCGCCAATCGGCCGCATCAAAAAACCAGCAGCAAAAACACCGGCAGTCTGCACTAATTGGGTGGTTGGATTATCACTGGGGAAAAAAAGCGGGGCAAAATAGAGCGCGCAAAAAGAGTAAATATAGAAATCAAACCATTCAACCAAATTCCCAGAAGAGGCCCCAACAATGGCTCGTATCCGTTGCCGGGTATCTGCTTTATCTGTCAGACGTGCTGATGTTCCCTGACCTTCTACCACAGTAGTGTCTAATGAAGTTGTTTCAACCATAATGATGCGTCTGCCACATTGTTAAACGTCCATGCCATATAAGCTCAGAACCGAGAAATCACAGACACTGAACTCTCATTTTTATATTGTTAGATTGTTATATATTGGTAACATTATCGTTTCAATGAGAGTTATAGCGCAGAAAGTAGTTTAGGAAAAACCTCAATTTTCTTTGTGATGTCAATTACATAAATATGTTAAGTCGACTGTTTGGTGAAGGTTTTTTTGTGAGCGGCACGATAGAAAAAAACGGGAACAGTACGTAGTCAAAGTGACGATAAGTGGCCAGCACCAGGATTTCGCTGACCATGTGTTCGCCTCCCCTTGTCGTCTAGAAAGCAGATCCTGGCTGTAAAAGAAAAGCCTGTTCCTCTGCACTTGAGACTCGCCCAAGGATATGATTGCGGTGTGGGTAACGGCCAAAGCGATCAATAATCGCTTTATGGCGTAACTCATAATCAAGCTGATTGTCATTACCCAATTCGGTAAAGAGTTCTAATGCCTGTTTATGAATAAGCGCCGATTCGGAATGCATAAAAGGAAGATAAAGAAAGCCGCGTTGAATATCAGATAATTGTTTCGTCTGACCACTGCTGATTGCTTCCTGCGCTAGCACCAGCGCCATCCCGTCACAAGAAAATGATGCAGGTAAATCACGGAACAGGTTTCTGCTGAATTGATCCAGTATCAATATTTCCGCCAAACGCCCTTCAATTTTAAACCGCCAGTGGGCCAATTCCCCCTTTGATGCCGCTTGCCAAACCGGGCCAAACCGCTTGCGTAGCAGAGCATCAAAATCCTCATCCTTTTTGAACCACAACGCCGGGTCCATCTCGTTAAACCAAAAGTCCAGAATCGATTGATACTCCATGTCACACCCCTGTGTTGCCTGCCGAAGGTTTATACCCATGAAAATAATAGCACTGATCAAGGCAGTATCAATCTATCGTCTCTTTGCGCCGCCATCCATTCACCCACCTGACAATCTCTGCCATAATGGTTTCATTATTTGATGGTAGCTCAGCACCCATAATTACCTCTAGCTAACGGTGCACACTGACCACGGAGTCCAGCATGGATCACAGTAATACCTCGGATTTACTCTCTCTCGAACAAGCTCTGACTAAAATGCTGTCGCAGGTTACGCCATTGCAGGCAACAGAAATCATCGCATTGACCGAAGCGGCGGGACGTATCACCGCCAGTGCAATTACATCACCGATTGCTGTGCCCCCCTTCGCCAATTCAGCCATGGACGGATATGCCGTGCGTTGTAATGAGCTTAGCAGCACATTACCGCTGCCGGTGGCCGGCAAGGCTTTTGCCGGTGCACCGTTTAAAGGTGAGTGGCCAGCCAATACTTGCGTGCGAATCATGACCGGTGCCCCTATTCCTGAGGGAGCCGATGCCGTCATCATGCAAGAACAGGCCGTGGCTGGCGAACAAGGTGTCATATTCAATAGCCAGGTGCAGGTTGGGCAAAATATCCGCTTGCCGGGTGAAGATATCCAACAGGGTGCTGCCGTTTTCCCCGCGGGGGTAAAATTAGGCGCGGCGCAATTACCGCTACTCGCCTCATTAGGCATTGCAGAGATTGCCGTGTTTCGCACACTGAAAGTGGCTATTTTCTCTACCGGCGATGAATTGCAACCAGTCGGGCAGCCCTTAGGCGAAGGACAGATTTACGATACTAACCGCTTCGCGGTACGGTTGATGCTGCAACAGTTAGGCTGCCAAATAGTTGACCTTGGCGTGATCCGTGACGATCAACTCGCATTGCGCAAAGCATTTGAACAAGCCGATGCCGCCGCTGACCTTGTTATCAGCAGTGGTGGTGTCTCGGTGGGTGAAGCGGATTACACCAAACAGATGCTGGAAGAGTTAGGCGATATCGGTTTCTGGAAGTTGGCGATAAAACCCGGCAAACCGTTTGCTTTCGGCAAATTGGATAACGCCTGGTTCTGCGGCTTACCGGGTAATCCGGTCTCGGCGGCGCTAACATTCTATCAGTTGGTACAACCCCTTATTGCTAAACTCTCCGGCCATGCGGGGTGGCGTCCACCACTGCGCCTCAACGCGGTCGCGGCGACAAAATTGAAGAAATCCCCCGGCCGTTTAGATTTTCAACGCGGTATTTTCTCCACCAATGCTAACGGTGAATTGGAAGTACGCACCACAGGTCATCAGGGGTCTCACGTATTCAGTTCATTCAGCCAAGGTAACTGCTTTATTGTGCTGGAACGAGAACGCGGTTCTGTCTCGGTCGGTGAAACAGTTGAAATCGAACTGTTTAACGGGCTATTGGGGCAATAAATTGTACATGGTGGAGAGGCTGAGATGCTGCCAGAACTGACCGATGCCCAAGCCCTGCGTTATAACCGGCAAATCGTGCTGCGCGGTTTTGATTTTGACGGTCAGGAAAAACTGAATGCTGCCAAGGTGTTAATCGTTGGATTAGGGGGGCTAGGATGCGCAGCCGCACAATATCTGGCAGCAGCAGGCGTGGGCCACCTTACCCTGCTGGATTTTGATACGGTTTCGCTTTCCAACCTGCAGCGGCAGGTTTTGCATCGCGATAATCGTATCGGAATGTCAAAAGTGGCCTCTGCGGCACTGACGCTGTCTGAAATGAACCCTCATTTGGCACTGAAATCCATTGATGGTCAGTTAGATGACCAACAACTCGCGGCAACCATTGCTGAACATCAGTTGGTGTTGGATTGTACCGATAATGTCACCAGCCGCGAGCAACTCAATCGACTGTGTCATGCACAACGTAAACCATTGGTTTCAGGTGCAGCAATTCGCATGGAGGGGCAAATTAGTGTTTTCACTTATCAGCCAAACCAACCCTGCTATCGCTGCCTCAGTCGGTTATTCGGTGACAATGCACTGACCTGTGTTGAAGCCGGGGTAATGTCGCCCTTGGTGGGGATTATTGGTAATTTACAAGCGATGGAAACCATAAAGCTGTTAGCTGATTATGGTCAGGTGATATCTGGGCGCATATTGATGTATGACGCCGCAACGGCAGAGTTTCGGACCATGAAGCTAGCCAAAGATGCCCACTGTGAAGTCTGTGGCAAAGATTAGCCGCCTATTTAGCGCAAAAAAAAAGCTGATGCAATGCATCAGCTCTCTTATCAACACACCATCAACTAATCAGGACTGAATACCCTGGCTACGCAGATAGTCTTCGTAGTTACCGGTAAAGTCGATCAGCTTGCCTGGTGTCATTTCAATCACTCGGGTCGCCAAAGAACTAACGAACTCACGGTCATGGGAAACGAAGATTAGCGTGCCTTCGTACATTTCTAATGCCATGTTCAGCGCTTCAATCGATTCCATATCCAAATGGTTGGTTGGCTCATCCATTACCATGATGTTAGGGCGCTGCATCATCAGCTTACCAAACAACATCCGCCCTTTCTCACCACCAGACAAGACCTGTACTTTCTTCTTAATATCGTCCTGGCTAAACAGTAAACGGCCCAGCACACTGCGCACAGCCTGCTCGTCGTCTTTTTCCTGTTTCCACTGACTCATCCAGTCAAATACCGTCAGATCGATTTCAAAATCGCTGGCATGATCCTGTGCATAGTAACCAATCTTACTGTTTTCAGACCATTTTACGGTGCCAGAATCCGGCTCATAATCCCCTACCAAGGTTTTCAGCAAAGTCGATTTACCGATACCGTTTGGCCCGAGGATAGCCACTTTTTCACCCACTTCCAGGCGCAAATCCAGTTTTTTAAACAGCGGGCCGTCATCAAAACCTTTGGTCAACAGTTCAACTTCCAGCGCATTACGGAACAGTTTTTTATCCTGATCAAAGCGGATAAACGGGTTCTGGCGGCTAGATGCTTTCACTTCATCAAGCTGAATTTTATCAATCTGACGGGCGCGAGACGTCGCCTGTTTGGATTTAGAGGCGTTGGCACTAAAGCGGCTAACGAAAGATTGCAGCTCAGAGATCTGGGCCTTTTTCTTGGCGTTATCTGACAACAGACGATCACGAGCTTGCGTCGCCGCCGTCATGTATTCGTCATAGTTACCCGGATAAACACGCAGTTCGCCATAATCCAGATCCGCCATGTGGGTACACACCATGTTCAGGAAGTGACGGTCATGGGAAATAATAATCATGGTGCTGCTACGTTCGTTCAGTACTTGTTCCAACCAGCGGATAGTATCAATATCCAGGTTGTTGGTCGGTTCGTCGAGGAGCAAAATTTCCGGGTCTGAGAACAGGGCTTGCGCCAGCAATACACGCAATTTAAAGCCAGGAGCGATTTCGCTCATCAAGCCATAATGTTGTTCAACCGGAATACCTACACCAAGCAATAATTCACCGGCACGGGCTTCTGCGCTGTAACCATCCATTTCACCATAGGCAACTTCCAGATCAGCCACTTTATAGCCGTCTGCTTCGCTCATTTCAGCCATAGCGTAGATGCGGTCGCGCTCTTCTTTTACTTCCCACAGCTCGCCGTGACCCATAATAACGGTGTCCAGCACTGTGTTGTTTTCAAAGGCGAATTGGTCCTGACGTAACTTACCCAGACGCTCATTCGGGTCAAGGAATACGTTACCGCCGCTAGGAACTAAATCACCGCCAAGGATTTTCATGAAGGTGGATTTACCACAGCCATTAGCGCCGATCAGACCATAGCGATTACCGCCACCGAATTTTACTGAAATGTTTTCAAACAGCGGCTTGCTGCCGAATTGCATGGTGATATTGTTAGTACTTAGCACAGAGCTCGCTCTCGATTGGATTACTGAATAGGGATATTCAAGAATTATAGAAAATGTGATTCGGCGCGCATTATGCCACAAGATGGCAAGAGTATCGCCTCCAGTTTTGCACGAAATCTCAGCAAGCGCTTAAATCTGACGCTAAGTGGCTGCGGCAATAAAAGCTTGATGCCACTAAAAGGGGCTATTAGCCCCTTAAATAAATACCCTAAACCCTAGGTTATTCGTGCTGTTACTCATCAATACATTGCAATGCGCTGTATTTATCCAGCAGGAATGGCCGCAGATAGCCAACTGTGTTAGACATCGGTAGCACCTCTTCGCTGAGATGGATATTCAGGATATCGCTGAGATAACTACGCCGTTTTTGTATTCTTTGCCAAACATCAGGGTACTGTGTAGCGAGCGCATTACGTAAATGCTGATCAGCCAGTGCAATACACTCCTCAGCACTCACTCCGGCATAACCTTTTACCGAAGGAATGATATCGATTTGGAATATCATCCCACTGCGAATTATCTCTTCAGAATCGCTATAAATGGGAGAGCACAACCACTCTTCATCAGCAACTAAATGGCCGGGATTTAGCGACCAATGGTATTGTGATTTAGGGAAAACCGTTTCCACTAATGCGTACATCTCTTTCCCTGGCATACCAATACGAATATTTTCCAGCCAAGCGACGACTGTTGTGTAATAAGGTAGCGCAACCTTATCAAGATAATCTCTTTCCGCGTGCGGTAGTTCATCTGCATGATGAACCGCATAGCCGGTTCTACTGCTCAAACCGCCTTTAAACCCAGTGGTCAACGATATTTTATCGCCGAGTTGTACCGCTTTATCACTGGGATATAAATTTGCCTGTTCAAATCTGGCGCCAGTCGCAGCAATTATCACAACAGTGTTTGGTTGGCCTTCATCTGCCAGATAACTGCCCAGTTGCTTTTCTGTTATGCCGATATCAACCGCCGCCAATGCATTAAGAATACAATTCGACGCCAAATTAGCGCCATATTCATAGTGCGCCAATTCATTAGCATTATTGGTCACTCTAGCTGCAATATCACTGCCAATAAATAGACTGGTAGCGTTAATAATCGTTGCTACCGGTGAAGCAGACTTTTTAATCGCATCCAAAATAAAATGCGGAATATCAAATAGCTGACTGTTATCGTCCAGCTTACTGGTAAACAGTTTCCATCCTGCAACCCCAATCTTTTTAGCCTGCTGAATCCCGGTTGCTGCCAATAATTCAGTAAGCGTTTTACTGTTGTCCATTGGTTGATTTGGCAATGAAAAATAGGGGACATGAATCACGGTATTTCTGACTCGGGCATGGTGAGATAGCTTTAAATTCTCGTTACCTAATAATAAATAGACCTCACCTGACACATGCAACACCATAGCCGCTTCTTCAAAACGGGGAATAAACCCCGCCAGATATTCAAAGTTACCCCCATGCTCTTTGTCCGCATACACCAATAAATAATCGATAGCGGCACGGCGCATATTACTAATAACTTTAGCTTTGCGATATTCGATGGTTTCATCATTAATGGCTACCTTAGTAACAGCATCAAACCTTGGCGGCGTATCAATAGCGTTAAGTTTTATCTGACGCTTAATAATCATCTTGTTCATAAGAATCATTACCTTGGTTAATTTATTTACACGCCGCCATACCCGCTATTGATGTTGATGCTATAACCACTTTGCATCGCGGGTAAAGGAGATCGTTAGCCACCGATGAGGGCCGGACTCGCCAATTTCTTTGGCTATTTCATCGCGTAATTTGTCAAAATAACTGACACCATTCGTCTCCATCTCTGGTGGAATAACCACATGAATCTCGATAAACAACCCCCGCCCCATGCGGGTGGCATAGTGGGAGTAATCAATAAATTTATATTTTGCCATTAACTTATCCATTAAGCTCTCAATGGCATTATCCAGATTGTCTGGCGTCATTTGTAATACTTCACGAACTGCCGAAATGACTGTTTTTATTGGCACAGGTATTAAGACCAAGGTTAACAAGGCCAATACAGCGGGGTCGGTATAAACAATCAAATGCGCATAGCGGGTACCTTCCATACACCATGAAAGCAAGAAGGCTACTAATAACGCAGAACTGATGCAGGCCGACATTAACCAGCTTTTGGTATCCAATGCAATTAGCTCGGATTTGACTCGTTTATTTAAACGACGTTGTTTTAAAAAGAGGGTGAAACAGAAAATACTGACCACTAATGCATAAACAATCGCCCACCCCAACTCCAATTCCCTGCCGCCGTCGAAAATCCCCTTAATGGCATTGACGAATGCGTAAAGACAAAGAAAGGCCAGCAAGCTGCCATTGAAAGCCAGAACCAGTGGTTCAACATGCCAGAAACCGTATTGAAAACGCCGACTGTGCGGCTGACCGAGTAATCGGGAAACCAATAGCGATAAACTGCACATTCCAGCATCTAAAGCAGAGAACATACCATCGAAAATAATCGACATCGAACCGCATACGATACCAAAAACAATCCCCATAATGGCGATAAACAAAGTGCAAAAAATTGAACGTCTTAAAATCTGCTGTTCAAGCTTGGTGTCATGTAACAGAGGTGGAGCCTGTTCACTGAGTGTCGTCATGATTTAAACCCATTTTTTATTACAACCTATTGTTTTATTACAACCTATCGTTTATTACAACCAACTGTTTTATGACCATCAATTTTTTTATTTAGCTTAATGCGTGAATCACGATAAGAGCCTGAAGGTTAATCCGCACTAATAGTAGTGTGTCATATTATCTCATTTTTACCAGTAAATTACGTAGTAACACCCAAACAGAGAACCTTGTTAATCTCTTGTTTTTATTAATTTAAAATATAGCGAATCCTATTCGCAGGAATTTTATATCGCCAATTGATATCCAAATGGATTATTCGGTACTTCATTTTCATCCTTATCCTAAAGCCATCAGCGCTCAGCGCTTTATACTTTAAACCTAATAACAGATTTGTTTAATTTTAATAACATCTGGCTATAAACAAGATTTTTCATTAATGCAGGTAAATGAGTAGAAGTTGTTATTCGTCAAGAATGCTATTTCTGCATAACGATATTATGCACCGCTTGGACTAATACCCGTTCAGGAGGAAATATGGCGACAAAACTTAATATTGTATTGGTCCATGGCGCATGGGCTGATGGCTCACAGTGGCGCTATATTATCCCAGCCCTGCACACCATGGGGCACCGGGTCATTGCAATACAAAATCCGCTGACATCATTAGCAGATGACGTGGAGCGGACCATTAAGCTAACTACCGCCTTATATGGCCCTACCCTATTAGTGGGCCACTCTTATGGTGGCATGGTCATTACACAAGTCGGGCATCTGCAAAATGTGGTCGGTATGGTCTATCTCGCCGCTTTTGCCCCCGATGCGGGAGAGAGCTTATCCAGTACTTTTGCACTGCGTGAACCGCCTGTTGGCGCCGCTTATATTCGCCCGGATGATAATGGATTTCTATGGATTGACACTGACCAGTTCCACGAAAATATGTGTCAGGACATTGATGAGAATGAAGCACTGGTGATGTCTATGGTGCAAAAACCCTTAGCAACTCGCGCTTTTACTGATAAGTCTGCTCAGCCTGCCTGGCGGGTCAAACCTTGCTGGTATCAGGTTTCAACGGAAGACAGAATGCTGCCGGTCGAAACACAACGCGGTTTTGCTGCTCGAATTCAGGCCCAAAAGGTGATTGAGTTACCCTCCAGCCACGCCTCGATACTCTCTCATCCACAGCAGATAATCGCGCTGATTGTCAATGCCGTAAATGCGGTTAAATAGTTATCACACGCCAGCCTCACATCGGCATCATATGACAGGCGAAAAAAATCCGCCCGAAAGCGGATTTTTATCAGACACAGCATAACACCGTGAAAGATGAGTGCTAACTATTCTAAGCGGTCGCTTAGAAAGTGTAACCTACGCCAGCAACCCAAGTACCGACATCAACGTTGCGGATGCGGCTCTGTTCGTAAGAAACGTCCAGGGCAACATTTTGCATTGGGTTGAACTGCATACCTGCGCCGTAAGTAAAGCCGTAATCGCTGGTGCTGCTTTTATCGCTAGCAGAAGTTGGGTAGTTCTGGCTGAAACGACCGTAACCCACACCTACCAGGCCATAAACGCTAGCCCAATCGTTGATACGGTAAGCTGGACCACCGGTGATAGCATTGTATTGTGCTTTGTTGTATACCGACGAGCTGTCACCGAAGCTGCTTTTTTCAGTGTGAGTGAAAGAGGTGATGTAACCCAGTTGAGAATCACTCCACTCGTAACGGTATTTCAGGTTGAAACCTGAAGATTTGTTAGCAACACCTTGATAATCGCTCTGGGCATAACCACCAGAAACGGTGCTTTGACCGGCAAAGGCTGAACCTGCGGTCACTGCTAATACACAAGCTGCTACTGCTGAAAGACATGCAATTTTATTCATAACCACCTCGAAAGACGCAAATTTTTAGATGAAACAAAAACACCATGAAATTATAACAATAAATAGTAGGAAACTCTGCCTACATATGATTGTCTAATCATTTATTTGGTGTAACAAAGGGTTTCAAGAATCTTCCATCTTACTAATACGCTTACGAATTTCCGCCATTCTACACCTTTTTGTGACTCCCATCACCAAAAGCCATTCCAGACTATTCTTAGTTTTAGCGCTTAAATAACCAGCAGAAATAGCGTTAAAAAACCGCAATGCTGAAAATTTATTATTTCTTTCACTGCTTTCCGTTTCTTTTTTCGCTCCTTTGGTGATTTTCAAACACTTGGCTGACATTTCATTTACACTGGCAAAAATAGCTACCTAATAATTTTCTTTGAGGCTTAACAGGATGTCTTTGTCTCCTTCATCCAAACATTCACTTCCCTTAGTCCCTATTCTGTTACTGGTGATTGCCATGATCTCCATCCAGAGTGGTGCATCGTTGGCGAAAAGTTTGTTCCCACTGGTTGGCGCGCAAGGAATAACCTCGCTGCGGCTCGGTATCGGCACACTTATTTTGTTTGTCATCTTTAAACCTTGGCGAATGCGATTCACCTCAGGCAGCCGCTTACCGCTGCTTATTTATGGTGTGACATTAGGTGGAATGAACTTTTTGTTTTACCTGTCACTAAAAACGGTGCCATTGGGTATTGCCGTCGCATTGGAGTTCACCGGCCCGTTGGCGGTTGCCATGTTCTCTTCTCGCCGCCCGGTGGACTTTATCTGGGTAGGGTTGGCCGTTCTGGGGCTATGGTTCTTATTACCGCTGGGACATAACATTGGTACCATTGATTTATTTGGCGCGGCTTGTGCCTTGGGTGCTGGAGCCTGTTGGGCGCTGTATATTATTTCAGGGCAGAAAGCCGGCGGTGATCACGGTCCTGGGACTGTCGCGGTAGGTTCTCTGATCGCAGCACTGGTATTTTGCCCAATTGGCGTAGCATATAACGGCCTTGCCCTGTTCGATCCCGCCATTCTCCCCGTTGCTCTGGCTGTCGCTATTTTGTCGACGGCATTACCCTACTCACTAGAAATGGTCGCACTGACCCGGCTCCCTACGCGCACATTTGGCACGTTAATGAGTCTGGAGCCAGCACTGGCGGCCATTTCAGGGTTGGTATTCTTAAATGAACATCTGACATGGGTTCAATGGTTGGCTCTGGCATCAATTATCAGTGCCTCTATCGGGGCCACACTGACTATCAAACCCAAGCCACAACTGGATCAAATTGCCTGAAGGGTGCTGCGCGCATCAGGGCTAGTTCAGCCCTCTCACCTTCTATCCTATTGTTATTTATCAAACGCCAGCCCAGCACTGCACGGGTTGGCGTTTTTTATTAATTATTTTCCTTTTTTTTGCATCCAAAACACCAGGCTGATTCGTATAGGTAGATGTGAGGCAAGACTTCACCTCAACCGTCCTAAAAGGAATACATTATGAAAACGCTTCTTCGTTCTGCTATCTGTGCTTCCTTACTGTTCAGTACTGTCTCTATGGCCGCCATGATGTCCGAAACTGTTATGGTAGGTGGTGCTTCGATGTTGCCGAGTAAAAATATTATCGAGAATGCGGTTAACTCAAAAGATCACACGACCTTAGTCGCTGCGGTTAAAGCTGCGGGGTTGGTTGATACCCTGCAAGGCCCTGGGCCATTTACCCTGTTCGCGCCCACCAATGCCGCGTTTGCAAAATTGCCCGCCGGTACAGTTGAAAGTCTGGTCAAACCAGAAAATAAAGCCATGCTCACCCAAATCTTGACCTATCACGTGGTGGCCGGGAACTACGATATGAAACAGTTAGAAAGTAAAATTAAAGCCGGAGGGGGTACTGCCGAGCTGAAAACTGTCAATGGCCAATCACTATGGATTATGAACAACGGGCCACATAACATTCAGCTTAAAGATGGAAAAGGGAACATCGCCAATATCAGCACCTATGATGTACAACAGAAAAATGGCGTGATCGATGTGATTGATACTGTTCTGATGCCTAAATAAAACCCGTCTATACTGGGTGCAGTGTCTCACTGCACCTGACGGCTTTTTTAGGGATTGGCGCATGAATGAATACTCACTGGAACAACAAATCGGGCTGATCGATGCCATTGCTCAAGGTGATCAGTCCGCGTTTGAAAAACTATACCGGCTCACTTCCCCCAGACTATTCGCGGTCGCCTTAAGAATGCTGCGCAACCCTGCTCGGGCAGAGGAGGTTTTGCACGACTGTTTCCTCACCGTCTGGCATCGGGCCGATAATTACAATGCGCAACTCAGTGCCCCATTAACCTGGTTGACCCATATTGTGCGTAATCGGGCCATCGATTTGATGCGCGGCAGTGATAATCGTCTGCAAACGTTGAACGATGACCAAACCGATTATTTGACCGATGACACACTGACGCCTCTGGCTCAATTGCAGCAAGACAGTGAAGCTAAACAATTGGCAGACTGTTTGGCACATCTGCCGGTTGAGCAACGACAAAGTATTATGTTGGCTTATTATCAGGGGCTTTCTCATGGGGAGATCTCTACTCATCTACAACAACCACTTGGTACGATAAAAAGCTGGATACGTCGTGCACTCGATCACTTGAAGGGCTGCGTAGGCTTATGAAAAACAGACGCGAATATGACTCAGCATTGGCCGCTGAATATGCGCTGGGAACCCTGCGCGGACTTGCCCGGCTGCATTTTGAACGCCGATTCCGTCGTGACCCACAGTTGGCGGCAGATGTTGCCAGTTGGCAGCGTCTGTTTACCCAACTGGATAATCAATTGGCCCCGCTGGAGCCTCCTGAACGCGTATGGAAGCGGCTGGAGTTAGAGTTACCACCAATCAACCTGCGCCATATCAAACGTAATCGTTGGTCTTATTTGGGGTGGGCTGTCGCCGCCGCACTGGCCGCAGTCCTGGTGATCCCACGTTTATTGGTAGAGCCACCAACATCCGTCCCGGTGGCCGTGCTCTCCAATAGTCAGCAAAGTGGTCAATGGGTGGTCAGTCTGGAGAAATCGACTCGTAGCCTGACATTAACTCCCCTTAACCCCGTGGTAGTCAGTGAGCGTAATAGCCTTGAATTATGGAGTATTCCGGCGGGTGAAAAACCACACTCACTGGGGTTACTCAATACCCATGGGCCAACACAACTGACTCTGACTGAAAACCAGTTAATGGCGAATTCGTTATTAGCAATCAGTCTGGAGCCTCACGGCGGCTCGCCCACTGGCCAGCCAACCGGTGCGGTGCTGTTTAGCGGGCCATTGCAGAATCTATAATAGATAAATATGCACGCGTCAGCGGCTATCACTTATCCGCATTACTGATCTTTTTCTACCGGAGGTTATCCATGCAAGACTGGGATCCTGATTTATACCGCCAATTTGAAGCAGAACGTACCCGCCCTGCCGGTGATTTGCTCGCACATATCAGCACTACCCAGCCACAGCGCATCAGCGATTTAGGTTGTGGGCCAGGCAACTCTACCCAATTGCTGCACCAGCGTTTTCCGCAGGCGCAGCTGGTTGGGATTGATAACTCGGTGGCGATGTTGGCCAGTGCGCAACAGCGCCTGCCGGCATGTGCATTTCTTGAAGCGGATATTCGCCAGTGGCAACCCGCTGAGCCACAAGATCTTATTTATGCTAACGCATCGTTACAATGGCTAACCGATCATCAGCAACTCTTTCCCTATTTGTTCTCCAAGTTGGCTACCCACGGCATACTTGCGGTCCAGATGCCAGATAATCTGGAGGAGCCCAGCCATCGAGCTATGCGTGAAGTTGCAGAAAACGGTCCATGGCAGCAAACACTACAAGAGGCGGGGGCAACACGGGCGAAGGTTCTGTCAGCCAATCAGTATTATGACTTACTGGCCCCCAATGCAGAGCGGGTAGATATTTGGCGCACTACCTATTACCACCCGATGCCTTCAGCGCAAGCCATCGTCGATTGGCTGCGAGCCACAGGTTTACGGCCTTTTCTTGAACCGCTCTCTGAAGCAATGCGATTGGATTTTTTGCAAGACTATCTGGCAATCATTGATGTGGCCTATCCGCAACAGGCCGATGGTCGCCGTTTGTTGGCATTCCCCCGCTTGTTTATTGTTGCCCACGCTCAGTAGTCATACCGGGTATGCTGGTTGAATTTATTGACTGGCATACCTGCTGATTCGTTCCGGTATGGAACTATTCATCGCATTATATATATTACTCATGTTCGCCAAGCTATTAATTAATAACACCTTCGCCTCATCTGTGGCATTAAATATTATTGAAAGCATCCAAATGGATATTGGCCTCATAAAAACCATACAAATCACAGCAATAGTTATTTTCAATTAGCCATAAACACCGCGATGATAATATTATTAAAAAGAAACAATAAATTACATTTACAAATAAACACCACTATCAACTATTTAATTGATAGGCCGAATCTACCCTACAAACTTAAATATCTTTGTTATACTTATTGCGGTGAAGAAATTGGTAATCAACTCAATAAAGGGATACCTATTATGAGTACAGCAAAACTGGTAAAAACAAAATCTTCCGAACTGCTCTACACTCGCAACGATGTTGAAGAACATGTCAAAGTTGACACAGTGAAAGTATTAAACCGTATGGTTATTCAGTTTATTGATCTGTCGCTGATGACCAAACAGGCTCACTGGAATATGCGCGGTGCCAACTTTATCGCGGTGCATGAAATGCTGGATGGCTTCCGCACAGCCCTCACTGATCACCTAGATACCTTCGCAGAACGAGCGGTACAACTCGGTGGTGTCGCGCTCGGAACCACACAAGTCATTAATGATAAAACACCGCTGAAAAGTTACCCAACCAATATCCATAGCGTGCAAGAACATCTTAAAGCGCTGGCAGATCGCTACGCCGTGGTTGCTAATGATATTCGTAAGGCAATTTCAGAAGTAGAAGATGAAAACAGTGCTGATATGTTTACTGCCGCATCACGTGATCTGGATAAATTCCTGTGGTTTATCGAGTCAAATATTGAGTAATCCTCAGTATGATACCCAATAGATCGTAAAATGGCAGGAAGATAGACCGGGTAATGAGAATAGCCAATACACCTGCAATTTTAACGAAGATGGGTACAGGGCCGGTTATCCGGCCCTACGCACGGAGGTCATATGGCAAGTGGATGGGCCGGCGACGGCGCAGTACAAGATCAAATTGACTCCACCGTTGAAGATGCGGTACAACGCGCAAGACAGGCGCTTGGCAGTGGTGAAAGTGAGCTATATTGCCTTGAATGTGGTCAAGCCATTCCAGAAGCACGGCGTAAAGTTCTGGCGGGGGTAAAATATTGCCTGAACTGCCAGAATCAATTAGACAAGCATCAGGCCAGCCATGCCGGATATAACCGCCGTGGCAGTAAAGATAGCCAACTCAGATAGCAATCCCTCCCCTTCATCCCCCTTATTGCACCATTATCGAACAAAAATCGGAGATAGTTAACAATATTGTTACATTGATGTTGATTATCGATTGTACATTATTAACGAACTAGTTAATAATAAGTAAATAATGGATTAGTTGCACCAAAATGATATTAACGCACTATTTTGGTGAGTCATGATGGTGCAAACAATGTCAGCTAAGTAATTGCATGCTAATCACTTAGAATAATTTCGTTATTTTTAAATAACTTGCATTTCTGGCACGATCTTTTCATATTGCTATCTGAAATATAAAAAACGGATCTCCATCCACAAAAGTACAAAGGAACTCCCACTTATGAAGTCACTTGTCAAAGTTTCATTGGTCGCACTTACGCTGGCCTTTGCTGTTAGTTCTCACGCCGCAGAAAAAGAATTGATCGTTGCTACCGACACCGCGTTCGTCCCTTTTGAATTCAAACAAGGGGATAAATATGTCGGTTTTGATATCGACTTGTGGGATGCCATCGCGAAGAAACTGGATTTGAAATACACCCTGAAACCAATGGATTTCAGCGGTATCATTCCAGCACTGCAAACCAAGAACGTGGATCTGGCACTAGCCGGTATCACTATTACCGACGAACGTAAAAAAGCCGTTGATTTCTCTGATGGCTACTACAACAGCGGCCTGCTGGTGATGGTAAAAGCTGACAACAATGACATCAAAGGCGAAGCTGATCTGAAAGGTAAAGTGTTGGCAGTAAAAAGCGGCACCGGTTCTGTCGATTATGCTAAAGCCAACATCAAAACCAAAGACCTGCGCCAATTCCCGAATATCGATAACGCCTATTTGGAGTTAGGTACTGGCCGCGCTGATGCCGTTTTGCATGACACGCCAAACATCCTTTACTTCATCAAAACTGCCGGCAATGGCCAGTTCAAAGCGGTGGGTGAATCTATCAAAGCTCAGCAATATGGTGTTGCATTCCCACAAGGCAGTGACCTGCGTGACAAAGTTAACGTTGCTCTGAAATCTCTGAAAGAAGACGGCACTTACGCTGCAATCTATAAAAAATGGTTCGGCGTAGAACCTAAGTAATTCATTTTTGCCGTTTTTAGACCAGGAGAATATCCATGCAGTTTGAATGGAGCGCTATTTGGCCCGCCATCCCAATCCTGCTTGAAGGCGCCAAGTTAACCCTATGGATCTCGGTCCTGGGGTTGCTTGGCGGCCTGATTATTGGGGTTATAGCAGGGTTTGCCCGCGCTTATGGCGGTTGGCTGAGCAGAAATATCGCATTAGTCTTTATTGAACTGATCCGTGGCACGCCGATTGTGGTGCAGGTGATGTTTATCTACTTTGCGTTGCCGATGATGATGCCGGTGCGCATCGATCCTTTCTCAGCAGCCGTTGTGACCATTATTATTAACTCAGGGGCTTACATCGCAGAAATTACCCGTGGTGCGGTGCTGTCAATCCACAATGGATTTCGCGAGGCCGGTCTGGCTCTCGGCTTATCCAAACGCGATACCTTGCGTTACGTAATAGCCCCTTTGGCTCTGCGCCGTATGCTGCCACCACTCGGTAACCAGTGGATCGTCAGTATTAAAGACACCTCACTGTTTATCGTGATTGGCGTAGCAGAACTGACTCGTCAGGGTCAGGAAATTATTGCCGGCAACTTCCGCGCCATGGAGATATGGAGTGCGGTGGCGGTGATCTACCTGATTATCACCTTGGCTCTGAGCTTCGTTCTGCGCCGGTTAGAAAGAAAGCTGAAAATAATATGATTGAATTCAAAAACGTCTCTAAACACTTTGGTAAAACCCAAGTGCTTCACGACATCAATTTGAATATCACCAAGGGTGAAGTGGTGGTTATTATTGGCCCTTCCGGCTCGGGTAAGTCCACCCTGCTGCGTTGTATCAATAAGCTGGAAGTTATCACCAGTGGTGAGTTGATTGTCGATGGTCTGAATGTCAATGACCCCAAAGTCGATGAGCGCCTGATCCGTCAGGAAGCTGGCATGGTGTTCCAACAGTTTTATCTGTTCCCCCACCTGACGGCCTTGGAAAACGTCGCCTTTGGTCCGATTCGCGTTCGTGGTGCTTCTAAAGAAGCAGCCAACAAACTCGCTATGGAGTTGTTAACCAAAGTTGGATTGGCAGAACGCGCACATCATTTTCCCGCAGAGCTATCGGGTGGCCAACAGCAGCGTGTCGCTATCGCTCGTGCGCTGGCGGTAAAACCCAAGTTGATGTTGTTTGATGAGCCGACCTCGGCACTGGATCCAGAATTACGTCACGAAGTATTGACGGTAATGAAGGACTTGGCCGAAGAAGGCATGACCATGGTCATCGTCACCCATGAAGTGGGTTTTGCCCAGAAAGTGGCATCGCGTCTTATCTTCATTGATAAAGGTCGGGTCGCTGAGGATGGCAACCCGGATAGCCTTATCTCAAATCCGCCAAGTGAACGTTTACGGGAATTCCTCCAACACGTTTCCTGATGCGCAGGCTGACATTACCCTAAAATACCTCTGGCGGGCATCTTGATGATCCCCGCCAGATTTTTTTATGCTGATAGGCCAATCATACCGGCGCTTGTTGATTCTTGACCTGAGCAAATGCGGTCATGAGTTTCACCACATCCTGCATCCCAATATTGACCTGATTAATAACCTCACCGGCATCTTGGGTCAGCGTCACCCCGCCCCCCGCTTGTTCGACACAAGTCCCCATACCCTTGATAGCCGCCATCACTCCATTTTGTATGCTCTTTGTCATCTGCTCGATTTCAGTCGCTGCCTTGCGTGACTGGTCCGCCAATAAACGGACCTCACTTGCCACCACCGAGAAACCCTTGCCATGCTCACCGGCATGAGCCGCTTCAATCGAGGCATTGATCGCTAATAGATTGGTTTGAGACGATATTTTACGAATCGCTTCCACCATGGTACCAATCTCTTGTGAGCAGCGGCCCAAATCACTGACCACATCAGAGGTTTCGCGTGCAATAGACTCAACCTCTTGCATACCACGAACAGCCTGTTGAACAATCTCAGCCCCTTGTGACGCTGAACGGTCGGTGGTTAATGATAAATAGTGCACATCGCGGATCAGGTTCTCCTCATGCTCCTGCTGCAACATCAATTGTGTAATATCCTGAGCAATCTTCACCACTTTAATCACTTGTCCCTCGTTATCCATAATCGGGTTATAACTGGCCTCCAGCCATACCCGTTTACCATGTCTATTAAGACGCTCAAAACGGCCAATAATAAACTCACCATGGGCTAACCGCTGCCAGTGCTGGTAGTATTCATCGCTATGTGCAAATTCTGGTGTGCAGAGTATCTGATGAGATTTATGTTGAATATCTGCCAGTGAATAACCAATAACCTTCAGCAGATTCTCGTTGGCATCCAAAATAATGCCTTGTGGTGTGAAAGTGATCATCCCCATTGAACGGTTAAGTGCTTTTAGCAAACTCTGGTGCTCCTGAGATTGCAAAATACGCTCGGTCACATCACTGGCGAGCTTAATAATTTCAATCACATTTCCACTACTATCGAGTACCGGTGTATAGGTTCCCTGCAACCAAACAATGCTGCCATCCTTGCGGATACGCTTAATATTATCGGTAATCGGTCGCCCTTCATTGAGCAGTTGCCAGTGGCGGCGGTAGGCATCAGTGAGTACATATTGTGGGTCACAGAACAGTTTATGATGTTTGCCGACCACCTCATCCTGTTGGTATCCCATTACTTGTAAAAATAATGTATTAGCGTGTTTTACCGTACCATCTGGCTTGAAAATAATCATCGGGACAGCACTATCAATCGATGTCAGTTCGGCACGAGGGGATGCCTGAGATGAGCTGAAATTGAACAACATAAATTGAGTCCTTATGGCGAATGATTAAGCAGCAAATAAGTCATGTGGCTATCAACCTATTTGCACAATAAAACCCCTGCCCCGTGAAAGAGGGCAGGTGTAAGTTTTATTCTTCACCCTGGACGATGAGGTAGCTGAGTTAATAAAATCAAAAAGAAAAAATCATCACAATATAAGCAAGATTTGTCAGCTATAGCGCCTGACTAAGATTTATCTTAATTAGCATAGACGAAAATATGGGGGTTTGCTGTTAGTGCAATGAGAGGGAAATAAAACCGTGGGAAATAGAGCAATATCCCTATAATAGAATATTGCCCATAGATATTACAGACTCAAGTCAGTGATTGGGGTAAGTGCGCGCAGCCAACACCCGTGCGGCGTCAAGGACGAAGAAGGACATACCCAAAGTCATTGACGTTGCAGGTAGGCGGCCAGTAAACGCACCCCGATGAGCTGACTCAAGTCAGTGATTCGGGTAAGTGCGCGCAGCCAACACCCCTGCGGCGTCAAGGACGAAGAAGGACATACCCAAAGTCATTGACGTTGCAGGTAGGCGGCCAGTAAACGCACCCCGATGAGCTGACTCAAGTCAGTGATTCGGGTAAGTGCGCGCAGCCAACACCCCTGCGGCGTCAAGGACGAAGGGTATTACCAACGTTCAACTCTCCACGCCGCCTGCTGCTCCGGCGTCAGGAACGTCCATGCCACAAACCGGCTGACTTTTTGCCCTTGTGCCATATCAATGGTGCGGACCTCAACGGCGTTGGCATAGCGCAGGGCATGATAGATTGCCGGTAAGGTGGTCTTCTTCGAGATCAATGAAGTGAACCAAAAACAGTTTTGCGCCTTAGTTGCGCTCTCTGCCACCATGCGACTAACGAACCCTTCTTCTCCACCTTCACACCACAATTCGCTATTTTTCCCGCCAAAGTTTTGTACCGGTTTAGCGGCAACTTCACTTTTACCCAGTTTGTGCAACTTGCGACGCGTGGTTGCTGCGGCCTCTTCTGCGGAGGCATGGAACGGCGGATTACATAGTGTGGCATCGTAACGTTCATTCACCGCCAGAATACCGTCGAAAATAGCTTGTGAGTCTTTTTGCTGTTTAAGTCGCAAGGTGTTTTTCAGCGTCGGGTTCATTGACACCACCATTTTTGCCGCACTGAGTGCTTGCGGATCAATGTCAGTCCCGGTAAAACGCCAGCCGTATTCCCGCTGACCAATA
The DNA here is from genome assembly GCF_052217145.1 of Yersinia sp. 2541 StPb PI. Taxonomy (NCBI): domain Bacteria; kingdom Pseudomonadati; phylum Pseudomonadota; class Gammaproteobacteria; order Enterobacterales; family Yersiniaceae; genus Yersinia; species Yersinia sp. 2541 StPb PI. The sequence continues at coordinate 3,157,063 of NZ_JAZGQB010000001.1, forward strand.
ATCGGATAAATACAGTTGGCACCGACGCCAATATCCAGCAGCGCAATATTTCTACCCTGCGGGATAACCCCGTCATTACAACTGGCCAATAAATCGGCCAGATGGTGCACATAGTCAGCACGACCTGGGATCGGTGGGCATAAAAAATCAGCTGGAATATCCCAATATTCAATACCGTAGAAATGCTTCAGCAATGCCCGGTTGAGCATTTTGACCGCCAGAGGATCGGCAAAATCGATAGAAATATCACCATAGGCGGTAGCTGCCAGAAAAGGAACTAACTCCGGGCAACTTACTGAAAGAGCATCAAAATCATAGCGTGAGCGATGACGATTTCGGGGATGCAATCCGCTTTTTTCTTTGGGGAATATTTTTTTGTTTTCCATCGTCTGGCTCTCTGATCGGCATTTTCTGGCGCGTAAGATAGCATAAATTGCCGCAGAACGGGTGGTGGGTATTGCCATCAAAATAAAAGCGAATCCTATCGGTAGGCGACTTCATTTGATGTCATCACCACGATTTACTCAGAATAAATGGGCTTAGTTCAGTGCCACTCTCTGATACCACTTTACCCCGTTGCTCGCGCAAAAACTCACATAGTCTCAATCTGTTGCAGCGCATGCTCGAGGGTATCAGCCCGCCCGACTGCCACCAGACAACATGCTAACTGTTTTTGGATAGCATCAGGAATAGGCCATTCACCAGCCAAACAACCTTCAATCCAGCGGGCCGTTATGGCGGCATCTTTCGACGAGGGTAACACCAGTTCGCCCTGCTCTAACTGGCGATCCAGTAAAATTTGCTGTTCCCCCCCATTGATGTAATGAATTGGTGGGCAACGCGATGGGTTAGCATAAACCTCCCCTTCGGTCCCTTGCTGTAGCAGTGCCGGTGCGCCGATCGCCTGAAAGAAGCCGCCGACTTTTTGCATATATTCTGGGTGCGAAACACTGGCAAGACGCAATGCATTATCGTGAATAAACGGTGTTGCCAGTTTCGCCAATGTGTGACTGCTATTTCTAACCCCCATCCGCCAGCGTAACTGTAATTGTTGGTCTAATTGAGTCGATAATGCTGATACAGGGATAAATACCGGCAACCCGCTATCAAGCCGTTGTTGGGCTTCAGCGGCATCAAGTGACCACGGAATATTCAGTTGCTGGAAAATCTCGGCACTGGTTACCCGGCTGCTGTCCTCAGTCACGCCGTGTACCACCACCGGTAACCCTAGGCGTGAAAGTAATAATGCCAATAACGGGGTCAGATTAGCCTGTTTGCGTGCACCATTATAACTTGGGATCACCACGGGGAGTGGATAATCCATTGGCGCGCGTAGTGGCATCACCTGTTCTTGCATCGCCTGATAAAAGCCCAGAATCTCCTGTTCGGATTCACCTTTAATACGAAAGGCTATCAGGATCCCCCCTAGCTCCAACTCAGGGACCTGCCCTGCCAACATGACTTTATACAGTTCATAAGCGGTAAGCTTTTCCAGATCACGCGCATGATTCTTACCGCGCCCAATCTCTTTAATAATTTTACTGTAATCCATGGTGCGGCATTTCCCCTGTCCGTCGCGGTTACACATAAATCAGGTAACTTATTGCTGAAACTTTATCACTAATAGTGATATCGATACCCGAAATAATTAGAACTGCGCGGCTAGGCTAATAGAGATGAGTCGTACTGATGGTAGGCTAGCGGGTGAAACCCGCCACTGCCAGAACAACTTGCGGCAGTGACAGGCAAACTACAGTGGTTTGTTTAACTCTTCCGGTGGGCTAAACAATACCCGATAAATAGCGCCACCTAAGGCTCCTCCTACCAACGGGGCCAGCCAGAATACCCATAACTGCTGCAATGCTATTCCACCGGCAAAAATAGCCACAGCGGTACTACGTGCAGGATTTACCGAAGTATTATCCACTGGAATACTGATCAAATGGATCAGTGTAAGACATAGCCCAATAGCCAACGGCGCTGCAATTGCATGAGAAGGTTTATCGGTCGCCCCCATGATAACCATCACAAACCCCATGGTAAGAACCACTTCAGCCACCAGTACCGCTTGTAAGTTATATCCCCCCGGCGAGCGAACACCAAAACCATTACTGGCGAACCCGGCACTAACATCAAACCCGGCTTTGCCACTGGCGATTAAATACAAAATGGCGGCCCCGGCCAGCCCCCCCAGCACTTGCGCTACAATATAAGGCACTAATTGTGCGCCAGAGAAACGCCCACCCACCCATAAACCGAGTGACACTGCCGGGTTAAAATGCGCACCTGAGACATGCCCCAGTGCATACGCCATCGTGACGACAGTCAGCCCGAACGCCAATGCCACCCCCAAAAATCCAATACCCGCCACCGGGAACATTGCAGCCAATACTGCGCTACCACACCCGCCTAACACCAGCCAGAAAGTGCCAATAAACTCTGCCATTAGCTGTTTCATTCTGCTTTACCCCTGCCTGCTAAACATGTCGATAACAGTTAACGTTGCCGCTAACCAATAACCAGCAATTTACACCGGAGGTACTGCCAGGCATGACTTGTTAGAGTCAGCTCACCAGCGGCTTATATAATCTTAGTCATTGGATTTATACGCATAGAAAAAGATTTCAGATGAAAACAGTTTTCACTGTATTTATATGCATTTTCACAACAAATTCAGAACACAATAAAAACAAAATTAAAATAGCATTCCATATAAAATGGAATTATGTTTTAAATGTGTGATGCGCAGCTCGAATAACTTTTAGCATTAAAGGGATACTTTATTTGTGACAACATCATTTGTCATAAAAATGTTAATAAAAACATATTTTACGATATGCATATCTTCGGGGTGAGGTGGTAAGTTGGATATATTGCTTAGTTTAGTAAAAACGCCAGCAGTAATAATTGCCATTGTGGCATTTTTAGGTTTACTCTTTCAAAAAGCATCTGTTTCTCGTTTAATTACCGGTACTTTCCTCTCTTTTATCGGGTTTACGATGATAAAAGTCGGTGGCAGTATTTTAATGAAGGTACTTACGGCATTCAGCACACTATTTTCCAGTGCATTTAATATTGTCGGTGTCGTACCCAGTAATGAAGCTATCATGGCGGCAACAATTGATAAAATTGGTGCAACAGCAGCACTTATTCTGCTATTTTCTATGATACTCAACATTCTGTTGGCAAGATTTACCCGGTTCAAATTTATCTATTTATCATTACACCTTGTTTTATTTATGGCTTTTGCATTGACTGCCGTGCTTATGCAACTGGGCTACAGCCATTATCCAATAGTTATTATCGCCACAATTATTATTGGTTTTTATATGGCCGTATCACCCTATATTCTTAGCCGATTCAGTCGTGAAATCATTGGTTCAAATGAGTATGCTATTTCCCATGCCGCAATTTCCTCTTACGTAATAGGATCTTACATGGGGAAATGGTTCGGTAATAAAAACTCTGATACTGAAAACATTAAAATCAGTAATAAGTTTGATTTCCTGCGCGAACCCAATATTGCCACACTATTAACCATGTTAATTTTGTTATTGATATCTTGTATTTTTGCGACACAACCGCAGATTACAGATGCAATGAAATTGGTTTATGGGGCCGGTGCTGCTGATAAAAATGTGATTATCTTCATCTTGGAGCAGTCGGCTATTTTTACATGCGGACTCTATTTAGCTAAGGCTGGAGTTAATTTATTTACCGCTGAAATAGTCCCTGCCTTTAAAGGCTTCGCGCGAGTATTTGCACCAGGCTCTGTACCTGCCGTTGATGTTATGGTGCTATTTACCAAAGCACCTAATGCGACACTAATCGGATTTTTGATGAGTTTTTCCGTCGAGCTGGTTTGTATCCTTATCTTCCCATTTATTGGATTGCCCATTATCGTACCAGGCATTATGGCCAGTTTTATTACCGGCGGTGCAGCCGCTATTTTTGGCAATGCGACGGGGGGGTTCCGTGGAGCACTTATCGCCAGTGGTATTAACGGGCTGCTTTTATGCGTGCTACCAGCACTAACATTGCCTTTGTTCTCTCATTTGGGCGCTCAGGGGGTTACTTTCGCCGATCCAGACTTTACATTGTCTTCGTTAATTCTAGATCACGTACTCCGACTGTTTAACTAAAGGTTAAGGCCGGTGATGCCGGCCTTTTATCTCAACAGAATACCGAGTGTTTTGGTCTTCGCGAAAACATATCGTTTTAATGAATAAAGAAAACATACTTATAAAACAGTCCGTTTCCGCCGCCCTCTTTTTACCGCCGCCTTCGCCGGAGCTTTTATTACCGCAGCCGGCATAATCACCTCCGCCGGCATCTCCGGTTGTTCAATTGGGAAGACCGGTAGTGCCGCCAACAATCGTGAACCATAACCCTTAGTCAATAAACGCCGATCGTAAATAACGATCTCACCGTGGCATTGATTACTACGAATCAAACGACCAACCTGTTGGATCAGATTAAACGAGGCACTTGGCAAACTTTGCACTTCAAACGGATAACGTTTTAACGACTTCAGCCACTCCCCTTCAGTGAGAATCACCGGGCTATCAATCGGTGGGAACGAAATTTTGTGAATATGAACCTGGGTCAACAATTCACCTTTCAAATCCAACCCTTCAGCAAATGATTGCAGACCAATCAATACACTGGCAGTACCGTTATTGACCCGCTTACGGTGCTCTTCCACCAGTCGGTAACGGGGTTGGTCCCCCTGCACCAGCAGCATCAAACGCAGATCGGTCACATGGCTGAGAAAGGTTTGCATCGCCCGATGACTACTGAACAAAATCAACATTCCTTTATGCCGCCCACTGGCCTGCTGCGCACGGAAAAATTGCGCCATTTCAGCCAGATGTTCAGCTTCATGGGCCATAGTTGGCTCGAAGCGCATTTTGGGAATAATCAACTTCCCCTGTTCAATATGGTTAAACGGGGATGACAGTGTTTCAAATCGGTCGCCGGCCTTCTCACTCAGGCCACTGAGCTCCTGCAAGCGGGCAAAGCTGTTGAGTGAACGTAATGTCGCTGAAGTCACAATCACATGGGGGACTTTGCGCCATAACATTTTATCTAGCTGGTCACTGACACGGATGCCAACACAGTGGAAATAGAGGTGCGTTTGATTCTCGCGATAATCACGGGTTACCCATTTGGATATCGGCGCATTCGAGGCTTTTTCCATTGCCGCAAGCCGCCAAAGTTTGCTCATGGCCTCCAGATAACCCAGTGTACGGCTCATTTGCAGGATGGCGCGATGCAGACGCACAATATCGTGCTTACCGGTTTGCTCACTCAAATCGTTCAGTACAAATTCGACCAAACCGCGCAAAGCATCGGTCAGTTTGAATAATTTGGCGCAATCTTCTGTCAAACTCCCCGGTAACTCACCCATTTCAAAACGGTACACCGCCGGATTGGCATCGGCAGGAAGCAGCTGACTGACTTGTTGTTCCACACTCAACATCAGCTCGCGCAACTGCTCGCAATGGTCTTTCAAGCGCTCTGGATTCGCTAAACCAGGCGGATTTTTAGGCCGGTATTGCACCATGCATTGATCCACCAGCCGCACAATCATATCCAACTGCATATTGGCAAAGAACGCGGTGATCTCACCTTCAATTTCTAGCGCATCGCGCGCTACATCAGGCAAATGGTGGCCTTCATCCAATACCAACAGTAATTCTTTCGGATTGGGTAGCACCGATTCAGTTTCCAATGCAGCCATCACTAATGCATGGTTGGCGACCACAACATCGGCACTTTCGATTTCTTTGCGCGCAATAAAGAACGGACACTCACGATAATAATGGCAGTTACGCCCAAGGCAATTCGCCTTATCGGTACTCAATTTAGTCCACAGGCTATCACTAAGCGCCAACTGATGATGGTCACGCAGCCCGTCCCAGACATGGCTGCTCAGTAGCTTAGACAGCGTCAGACAAGTTGCTTGTTCCTCACCATTGGCGGGGGCCAATTCATCGCCGAGAAACAGCGATAAATCCCCTTGGCCAGAAACATCCGTACACATAGCCGCCAGATTACGTGGACACACATATCGCCCACGCCCGAAAGCACCGGTAAATTTAAGGTCGGGAATAATTTTCTTCAATAGCGGCAAGTCTTTACTGTAAATCTGATCCTGTAACGCCACATTAGCGGTGCTCACCACCAATGGTTTGCTTTCTGCTCGGCTGACTGCAATGCCAGGGATCAGATAAGACAGCGTTTTGCCAACACCGGTCGGCGCCTCAATAGCCAAATGACGGCCAGCATCACCGGCCAGCGTTTTCGCCACTTCGGCGATCATCTGGCGCTGCGGTGCCCGGGAGATAAAATCCGGGATCTGCTGCTGGAGAGCCTTATACCACTGACTGATTTGTTCTTTTACTGCCGGGGACAACGCCATGCATATCTTATCTAAACTGAGTGTTGCCCTATTGTCCCACACCACAACGCTGGCGTCAGCCCGAAAGCACCGCCGTAGTAGCTGAAATCCTCTGACCTGGCAAATCACCGCGTGATGAAATTTACGCAATGTCGCAGTTATTTATGATTTGTCATAAATATATCACACAGATGCGGTAAAAATTCTGCGCTGGCCGAATTCAGATAGATATTGAATACAGCAAAAAATCTTCTACTCGCGTCTTTTTAAATAAGAGAAACAGGGCAAAAATATGAAACGTAATCTTCTGGCAATCCTGGTACCGGCTTTATTAGTTGCCACTACGTCACATGCAGCAGAAATTTATAACAAAGACGGTAATAAACTTGATTTATATGGAAAAGTCAAAGCACTGCATTACTTTTCTGATAATAATAAAAGTGACGGCGATAAATCTTACGTGCGTTTTGGTTTTAAAGGTGCCACCCAAATTACTGACCAACTGTCCGGTTATGGCCAGTGGGAATATAACATTGCCGCTAACTACGCAGAAAGCCAGGAAACAAAAGACAATAAGACACGTTTAGCTTTTGCTGGTTTACGTTACGGCAAATTAGGTTCAATCGATTATGGCCGTAACTACGGTGTGTTATATGACGTGGCAGCCTGGACCGATATGTTGCCTGAGTTCGGTAACGACAGCTACACCAGAACCGATAACTTCATGACCGGTCGTACTACCGGTGTGGCTACTTATCGCAACACTGATTTCTTCGGTCTGGTTGATGGGCTGAAATTCTCGCTACAATACCAAGGCAAAAACGGCAGCGAAGCCGATAGCAATAACGGCCGCGCAGATGCCACCAAACAAAATGGCGACGGTTTCGGTTTGTCTTCCAGTTATGAAATTGGTGCTGGCGTGAGCGTGGCTGCTGCATATGCTTCTTCTAACCGAACTACGGCGCAGAAGAACGGCAACTTTGGTAAAGGCGATAAAGCTGATGCTTGGACAACGGGTCTGAAATATGATGACAACGGTGTTTATTTGGCCGCAACCTATGCTGAAACCCGTAATATGACCCCTATCTCAGGTACGGCAACCATTAATAATGTGTCAACTGGTGTAAGTGGTTTTGCTAATAAAACTCAAAACGTAGAATTAGTGGCACAATATTTATTTGATTTCGGTTTGAAACCATCGCTGGCGTATGTTCAATCTAAAGGGAAAGATATCGAAGGGATCGGTGATACTGATCTGGTTAAATATGTTGATATCGGTGCGTCTTATTACTTCAATAAAAACATGTCCACCTATGTTGATTATAAAATTAACCAGTTGAGTGATGATAATAAACTGAAACTTAATACTGACAACGTTGTTGCGGTTGGTTTGGTTTATCAGTTCTAAATTTTTCGCCTTAGTATGACCCTCATTAATTTACTGTTTGAATGCTTCATTGTGAATTTATTACCTGTTATTACGCCGGGATAACTCCCGGCTTTTTTTGTTATTTATACTCTAATTAACTATTCACTTTGCTGAGTAGTCACGGCCAATAACCAGATATCTCGCCGCGCTTCAGTTACCGCCCCTTTGCGCTTCGCCCCTTCCTTGCTCGGCATAACAGTAAAGTCGGCTTGTTTGATCCACCGCTGATAGCGATTCTCGCCTAGCGCTTTATCTGCCTGAACCATCAGTGGTACCAACCGCACTCCCATGTGATCAAGACTGCGATAGGGCCACTTTGTCTGTTCATCAGAATAGGGAGCCATAAAATCAAGCGCTTTAATCAAACTACTGCCATTCGGTGTTTGATAACGCCACAAGTCGATTTGCACTTTATCCGCCAACTGCGCCATCAGCGTCGCCGCCTGCAAACTGAAATAACTGTAATGAAAAGAACGGGTCCGCGCCAATTCCAGGGGTTGCGAGCCTTCCGCAGCGAGTTGAGTATCCAGTTTGGTTTTCAATAATTCAGCCATCTCGGTAACCCGTTGTGGTTGTTGCAAATACCAGGCAATTCCAGCCACCTGGACTGTGTACCAGTTACCGTGATTATTCTGCGCCGCCGCCTCTTTTTTACCTGCCGGGCTGTGCTGTAGCCAGTGTAAGTATCCCGTCATCCACTGTTGCATCTGCTTTTCATCTTGCGCCGTCCAACGTTTATTCTGCCGCAACATAATCAGTGAATCGACAATACGAGTGGCAAAGTAGCGTCCATCCAAAATACCAGTGCTACGTCCCGCAGCAATACCCGGCACGCCCTGAGCATAATCGAGGTTCGGGTTCATGCGCGTTTGCGGGTTGATAAACCAGGTTCGAATCATGCTAATCGCTTTATCAGCATATTTCTGCTGGCCAGAAAAATACCAGGCCAGCGTCAACGCCTGTACCTGAGCGGTAAAATCAGCCAGACGCACCCCGTCGCTATCCGCATTTTTACTGGCCGGATTTATCTGCCCATCTTTGCGCATCCAAGGTAACCCATCACTTTTTTGGCTATCAGGCCACCAGTAGGCACTAAGACTGAGATAATCATGTTTCGAACCACTGGGCGGCATAATACTCTTGTCTGTGACACTTTGATCGGGCCGTTGCAGCGCTTTATCCGCCTGCTGTAATAACTGCTGGTAAGCCCGTATGGTCTCCTTTGGCGCCTGGTTTTGCGCAATACTCTGCTGGTTATGCTGCAATTCACTGGCAGACAAAAAAGCATAGTCACTGTTTAGCGAATTACTCTGCGCTGCATCGGCAAACGGGATTGCGAGCAAAATAAATAGCACCATCAACCCGGCGTATCTCCGCACCGGATTTAGTGTTCGAAAATCAAACCGGCGAGTGATTGGCAAAGCTGTTGATGTCATAAGTAATTCACCTTATCTGATAATTAACAATATAAGCATCGGATTTTATGCATCATGCCTGAAGCAACCTTAGCTTGCATGGGAAGCACTGAAACTATCAGTTGTTTATTAACTCATCAGTTATTATATTCAAGAATAACTCACTGTTTTTGCGTAAATTTCAGACGAAAAATTAAAACGTAAAAAAATGATAAAAACCTTTGCTAATGGCAGCTATTCTCATGTTTACTGATACCTCGATGTTTCACCGCTCCCTTTTTTATTGAATAATTATGCTTAAGCAAAATAGCCGTAATCTGTGGTTGCTGGTTGGTTCACTTTTCACTTTATACTTCGTTTGGGGTTCGACTTACCTGGTCATACGTATCGGGGTAGAGAGCTGGCCCCCATTGATGATGGCTGGCTTACGTTACCTGATTGCGGGTGTATTGCTGTTCAGCTTTTTAGCCATTCGTGGTCACGCCCTGCCCACATTCCGCCAATGGCTGGGCGCCAGTGCGATAGGTATCTTATTATTGGCTATCGGTAATGGGCTGGTTACCATCGCCGAACATCAACATGTTCCCTCAGGGATTGCCGCCGTCATGGTGGCGACTGTTCCACTATTCACTTTGTGTTTCAGTATGTTATGGGGGATGCGTAACACAAAACTGGAATGGTCTGGGATTGCTCTCGGGTTGGTAGGTATCATCTTGCTCAATACTGGTAGCAACTTATTAGGTAATCCGGTGGGGGCAATGTTGATATTATTGGCCTCAGCCAGTTGGGCATTTGGCTCGGTCTGGGCTTCACGGCTGGCGCTCCCCAGTGGTGCCATGTCCGGTGCCGCACAGATGCTGGTTGCAGGTGTGGTGTTGTTACTTGCCAGTACGCTAAGTGGTGAACAACTGGAACAAATGCCGACCATGGGTGGCATTATCTCGTTACTTTACCTGATTGTTTTCGGCTCAATGCTCGCCATTAGCGCTTATATGTTCTTGCTAAAAAATGTGCGCCCGGCGGTCGCCACCAGTTATGCCTATGTGAACCCGGTTGTTGCGGTGTTGCTCGGTATTGGCTTTGCCGGTGAAAGTTTATCAACTACTGAATGGTGTGCATTAGCGGTGATTGTTTCTGCGGTAATATTGGTCACATTGGGGAAATTTCTGTTTAAGCCTCGTTAAGCTGCAACGGCCGACGTGTTTATTTTATCCAGAATATAGATGCATCAACCATGTAACATGGTTGTTTCATTCAGTGAACAGATTATAATTCCCTCTGTTTCGATAAAAAGTGAAAAAATTATGCTAAGAAAAGCACTCATTATCCTGATTGCGATAATGGCACTGAGTTCATTAGGTGGCGTTTTTCTCGCCGGGTTGAACATCTATACTCGTTCAACCACCCCACATGAAACTGAAACGACCGAATCCTCCCCACTGTCTGATATTGGCCCTGCGGGCTTATCCAACAATGGTCAGGAATCACCGTAAGCGCCCATCCAATCGCGGCATCGTTGTTGCAAAAAAGTCTGTAAACCCCTGACCCGCTCTGACACCTGCGAGCGGTGGGGGCACAATAGATTTAAGGGTAAGACTTCGCCCTGCCAGCTTGGCAATACCTGAACCAAACGCCCTGACCGGATATCATCGACTACATCAATAGCAGCCTTATTGGCAATACCCAACCCCGCCAGTGCCCAACGTCGCGCTATCTCACCATCATCACTGACGTATTCACCGGACATCGTTACCTCTTGTTCTTCCCCCTGTCGCATTAACCGCCATTGGTTATAAAGTCGACCATTGCGCTGATATAACACCGAATGATGGTCGGCCAATTGAGCTGGTGTCTGCGGCACGCCGTAACGGGCAAGATAGGCAGGGCTGGCACATAACATACGCCGATGTTGAGTTAGAACGGGCAATGCCACCAAGCTGGAATCGGTAGGCACCCCGAAACGCAAAGCAATATCTACCGGTTCGCGGAAAAGATCAGCGTGGCGGTCGTTGAGTAACAAATGCAATTGAATATGCGGATGTTGTTGTTTGAAATCATTCAACCAATCGACTAATAAATTACGGCCAAAGTCTGAAGGGGCTGAAAGTTGTAATACTCCAGATAAGCCCGTCATTTTTTTCTGAATTGCCTGTTCTCCCTCAACTAATGCCCCTAACGCAATACGTGCACTATCAAGATAGCTGGCCCCTGCTTCTGTTAGGCGCAAACTGCGAGTTGAGCGGACCAACAAACGCACACCCAGTTGAGACTCCAGGCGTTTTACCGCAATACTGGCTGCTGCGGGTGTGATATCGAGCCGACGAGCAGCTTCAGACAAACTACCGCAGTCAACCGTTCGAACAAAAACATCCAGATCACTAAATGAGATCATTAGTAAATTTCCTTTACAGGTGATTGTCTTTTTAGTCGATTGTTAGACAACTTTCAATAGATGACTATAGATGAAGAGTGAAACCCTTATTTAAATACAGGACTCATTATGGACATCACAACGTTATCTCAGCATCAATTCAGTTCTCCACTCAATCAACAAAAACTGGTTATTCTTGGGGGCAACAGGGGTATTGGCGCAGCCGTGGCTTATGCCGCCATCAGTCGAGGTGCCAAAGTCGTCTTGGTTTCGCGCCGTTCGGCAGGCTCACAATCTATCGATCACGATAGTGCTATGTGCCGCTTATCTGCTGATATGACTGATGCAGAATCACTCAAGCGTCTGTTTGCACAGATCGGAGCCTTTGATCACTTGGTTATTACCGCCGGGCCTGCGGTGCAAGCACACGCTTTGGCGGACACCTCTTTAAGCGAAGCTCAGGAAAATTTTGATGTAAAACTGTGGGGAGCACTGCGGGCGATACAATCAGCTTTACCTTATCTGCACCAACAGGGTTCGATAACCCTGACGTCAGGTTTGTTGTCACGTAAGTTTGTCAGCGGCCAGTTCATCAAAACAGCTATTAATGCTGCATTGGAAGCAGTCGGTAAGCAGTTAGCCAAAGAACTGGCCCCACGACGGGTCAATGTAGTCAGCCCAGGCGTAACCGCCACTGAAGCTTATAATAGTATGAGTAATGAGCAGCGACAGGCTATGTTTACAAAAATGGCAGCCTCACTACCTGTCGGTCGAGTCGGCCAACCGGTTGATATTGCGGGTGCCTTTGTGTTATTGCTGGAAAACAGTTTTATGACCGGTAGCGTGATTGATGTTGAAGGTGGCGGCTTGTTGTAATTGATATCACTTAGTTTTTCTATTGAGCCATACACGGGGCAATGACTGCCTCGTGTACTGAACAGTAAAGTGCTTATCTCAGCGATTGCTTCAGCAGGAGCTTGGCTTGTTTACTCACACTAATAACACGTCTTATCAAAGTGTTATTACTCCTGCAGAGAACGCTTTTTCTTGCATCCTTCTAATTACGTCATAAGCCGAAATTGGTAAAACACTAAATGATTTTATTAATAACCTATCTTTGGCAGACGTGGCTTCAGGAGAATTAACGGTAGCCGTAATAGCCTGGCGGATCTGGGTAAGCTGTTGTGCTGAAGTTGACAATGAAGTGATAAGTGGCAGACCAGGAGCCGCGTCGGTTTGCGCTATTATTTTTAATCCGGCAACGGCTGAGGGATTGGCCCGCTGTAATAGTGCAAAACTGACACAATCTATTGCGGCAATATCGGCCTGTCGCTGTTGGATCATCGAGATCGAATGATAATGCCCGCCAGAGGCCAAACTGTGAGAAAAAAAATGCCCATTGATCGCCAATGGTGCAATTAAAGCACGTAGTGCATTGTATCCAGACTGAGAATCCATACTGTTATAGGCAACTATTCTATGGCGAAAATCTGCCAGTTGTTGGCCTTTTTCATCAGCACGGACCACAACCAAACTACGGTAATATTCCCCCGAACAGTAAGGTGATTGATAGCTAAATACCCCAATCAATTGCACCTGCTGTTGCAATAACGTCACTAGAGGAAAACCGCAGGTTTGGCTCAACAGCAAATTAGGATCACGCCAATGTTGCAGTAAATCAGTAGGCCAGATGAGTTGATCACTTATCCCTGGAGCACCATCTACCCCTATAACCCCATGACGGTGCAGTTGTTGCGATAATAACCGCCAAAAAGGCAAAACATCCTGCGGCTCGACACCATACATAGGAAGTGAAATTAGCATAGGCACCTGTTACTAATCAGAGCGCAAAACAGCCAAAACATTAATCGTGCCGGTCTATCGGAAGAGATTGTAATTCCCGCCAACGTGACAGCCGCCTGGCCCAACGAGCAAAAATCATATCCGTAATAATAGCCAATAGTGCGACCACAACCGCCCCCTGGATAACGTAAGCCGTATTAAAACCGCTAAGTCCGATAATGATCGGAGAACCCAAGGTTTTCGTCCCAACAGTTGATGCTATTGCGGCAGTACCTATATTGATAATGACCGAGGTTCGGATACCTGCAACGATAATAGGTGCTGCCAGTGGCAATTCAACCTGCCACAAAATCTGCCGGGCACTCATTCCCACCCCTTCTGCCACCTCATGAATGCCGCGGGAGACAGACTCGATACCGGTGATGGTTCCTTGTAAAATCGGCAATAAACCATAAAGCACCAAAGCGATAATGGCGGGTTTTTCACTAAATCCCATCACCGGTACGGCAATAGCCAGCACCGCCACCGGTGGAAAAGTCTGCCCCATAGCAACAACGGTTTCCACCACTGAGCGAAACTCTTTCCCCATGGGACGTGTCACAGTAATACCCGCAATCACTCCTATCAAAACAGCGATAACACTGGAAACCAGCACCAATAAGACATGAGCAACCACCAGTGACCAGAATGTATCTTGCAGGTAGACAGGCCGATCGAGATCAGGAAATAACGCGGCAAAGAAACCGTGTAGAGAGGTCATACCAAAAACCAAACCGGTCAACAGCAGCAGCGCCCAGCACAGAGGGTCTTTTAGCCAGCGCAGTACATCGGACACTACCCATTTAAACGCTTTCTTTGTTGGCTTATAAGTATGGGCCGTATCACGGGTATGAGCGGTATCAGGTTTCACACGCTCCCCTTATCTGCCACCAAATCAGCAAAATAAAGCACACCTAGTGATTGCCCATATTCATCAGCCACCGGCAGTTTATCGGTCTGACGAGACACAAACAGGGAAAGCGCCTCGCGCAGGCTGGTAGTACCGAGAATCGGCGGCCCTATCAACGTTTCACCGCGCCTGACCCGTTGTTCAGCCCACCCCAGTGATAACAGCTTAATTCCGAGATCACTACGACCAAAGAAATCACGAACAAAATCATTGGCGGGTTGAGCTAGCATTTCAAGAGGCGTTCCCTGCTGAATGACTCGGCCTTCATCCATCAGAACTATGCGATCAGCCAGACTCAACGCCTCATCAATATCATGAGTCACCAGCACGATAGTCCGACCCGATAATTGATGAATACGGGTAATTTCAAACTGGAGTGCCGAGCGCGTCACCGGGTCTAACGCGCCAAAGGGCTCATCCATCAATAAGACTTCAGGATCTGCTGCCAAGGCACGAGCGACACCGACACGCTGTTGCTGCCCACCAGACAATTGATGAGGATAGCGGTGGAGAAATTGTTCTGGTTCCAGATGCAGTAGCTCAAGTAATTCGATGACGCGTTGGCGAATACGGTCCTGGGGCCATTTCAACAACTGTGGCACAGTGGCAATATTGCGCTCCACCGTCCAGTGTGGAAATAAACCTATCGATTGGATGGCATATCCCATCCGCCGCCGAATATCTTCAGGTTTATAGTTACGAATTTCTTCACCAGCAAAATGAATCTCCCCCTCATCATGTTCAATAAGGCGGTTAATCATTTTTAATGTGGTCGATTTACCGGAGCCAGAGGTACCGATGAGTACAGTAAACTCACCCTTGGCTATCTGCAACGTCAGATTATCGACCGCTCGTTTACCGGCAAAATATTTACTTACCTGATGGAAATGAATCATCGACGTGAAGTATCCATAAAAATAACCATAAATTTAAACAGCGAATCAACCACAACCGCCATCACAATCACGGGGATAACGCCAAGCAGCACGAGATCCAATGCGCTGCTAAGCAAACCTTGGAACACAATCGCTCCTAACCCACCCGCACCAATCAATGCAGCCACGACAGCCAGCCCTACTGTTTGTACCGCGACAATGCGGATACCGGATAAAATAAGTGGCATCGCAATAGGTATTTGCACCTGAAAGAACAACTGGCTGCGAGTCATCCCCATACCTCGGGCCGACTCGACAACACTGTCAGGCACCGACTCTAGCCCTGCGACCACATTACGCACTAATGGCAACAATGCATAAAGCACCAACGCGACAATAGCCGGGGCCAGGCCGATACCGCTGACACCATGCTCTGCCAACCAGGGAAGAGCCGCAGCCAGCCCCGCTAAAGGTGCAATTAGCAGGCCAAATAAGGCAATAGATGGAATGGTTTGAATAATATTCAATGTCGAAAAAATGGTGCTTTGAAAATGACGAGAACGAAAACAGAGTAAGCCGAGTGGGACCCCCAAAAGGGTGGCGGGTATCAATGTTACGAGTAAAATCTGAAGATGTTGCCATAGCGCATCATTAAATACGTCTTGCCGGTTAACGTACTCTTTCATTAACGATAGTTGATCCAACTGCCCCATCATGAGCAATATCACTACCGGCAGAAGCAGTAAGACATTAGCCACACTGCGCCACACAGGGTTAACAATGGCACGAGATAAGCTATCGACGGCAATCAATAGACTCATCCCACTCATCAGCCAGAACCCTCCACCTAATGAGGTACGTGCCAGACTCTCGCCACCTCCGGCAAGCTGTATGGCGGTCGTGCCAGCCAATAACAACAAACCCAAAAGCAGCAACTCGGCAAATAATACTGTTAGCCAATACAGCACGATATTTTGTTTTAAGAACGCAAAAATAAGCAGGATCAGAATAGGAATTAGCACTGCCCCATTTGATCCACTTATCAGCGATAACAACGAGATCCCTTGCCCGGAAATCAATCGGTTAGGTGCATGGCTCACAAAAGACAGCCCAGCACCTGATAAAACCAATAAAATAGCCAGTACTAGCAGGACCCGGTTTTTGACAGCCATAAAAATCCATCTCCATGACAGGTAACCTTTGTTGTAATAACGAGTGACCTGTTTCTTTGATAGCGCTATAAATCAGATGCCTACAGCGCCATCTCTGACACCCACCACTATCCTTTAACAAACCCTTTCTCTTTCAGATAATTAGCTGCCACTTTTTTCGCATCCTGACCTTCAACCGCAATGCGGGCATTCAGTTTTTGTAGCGTCGGCCCATCAAGGGTAGCAAATACAGGATTGAGTAAAGCAGGTATCGTTGGATGCGCTTTCAGTGTGGCCTCACGAATGATCGGCGTCGGCGCATAAATAGGTTGCACACCCTTAGTGTCTTCGAGTGTTTGTAAGCCTAAAGCAGCAACCGGGCCATCAGTGCCATACGCCATGGCAGCATTAACACCAGAGGTCTGTTCTGCCGCAGCTTTAATCGTCACCGCAGTGTCACCACCGGCTAATGATAACAATTGGTCTTGATTCAATTTAAAGCCGTAAGCTTGCTGGAAAGCAGGCAAGGCATCTGGCCGTTCAATAAACTCGGCGGAGGCCGCTAATTTGAATTTACCACCAGCATTAATCCATTTCCCCAAATCCTCCAGCGTTTTCAAGTTATTCGCTTGGGCTAAATCCTGGCGTACTGCAATGGTCCATGTATTGTTCGCTGGAGCAGGTGAGAGCCACACCAGTTTGTTCTTCTCGTAATCTAACGCTTTGACTTTTTCATAGCCTGCTTTCGCATTTTTCCAAGCGGGATCTTTTTCATCCGAGAAGAAAAAAGCCCCATTACCGGTATATTCAGGGTAAATATCAATCTCACCCGCAGTGATAGCACCACGCACTACTTTGGTGGTGCCCAATTGTGATTTATTGGTGGTTTTTATCCCGTTAGCATCCAGTACCTGCACAATAATATTGCCCAGCAATGAACCTTCAGTATCAATTTTTGAGCCAACTCGGACAGTATCTGCGGCCTGTGATATACCGGTTGATGCCGTTAGCACCATTGCCGCCAATGCAAAAATCCGGCCACGGGTTAGGGTCATTGCCATGCTTACCTCTCATGTGCTCAAGGGTGAGTTAACGTTCATTCTTGCATACTTGTAGTAGCTGAATGTTTACAGGGTGTGCGGCCAAGACATCTTTAACAGATGAGTAACCATATTAGATTTAGTCCAAAACAAACCAAATAACCAATTGATATTAAATATATTATTAGCGTTACATTAGGCTTGTAGGTTTGTATCTATAATACGTAACAGTTTGATAGCTAAGTATTTAAGCTGTGTTGTAACAGCAAAATTTTCAGTTAAGATTACATGAAATACTGTATATAACAACAGCAATTTTCAAATAACAGAAGAGATCGCTAAGAATTTTTTCACCTGAATCCATAGCCGTTTTAACCTCAGCGGGCTGATTTAGGTTGATTCAGAATGCTGGCTACTACTTTTAATCACACCATACCGCTCTTCTGCCGCAACAGTTTTATTCTCACAATCGTAAAATGGGTGTACTTCTATTTCCAACGCAGTAAAAGCAAATGCGTCAAACCATTGAGTATAGCCGTTCACGACAAATTGCCCGCTGCGCTGCTGATATTGAACGCGGTTTTCCAGATAAATCTGGCGTAACCCGTACCAAGGTAAGGCTGGCAAATCATGATGCACCAAGTGGTAATTGAGGTTTAGAAATAACAGACGCCATGGCCATGCAGCTTCATTCAAGGCTGAGCGCGCCGAACTCTCTGGCGCTGCACGATGTTCAAAAAAAGATCTTACTTTAGTCAGACTAAGTGCCGGATAGCTAATCGCCAGTAGGTAGAAAACGGCAGAAATACCATAACCTGCCATCCAGTGAAGTAACCCGTAAAGTAGCCCTAAATGAATCAGCCACATGAATATGGCCGAGCGATCGCCGGAAATAAAAGCCCGGGCTGCGCTGCGAAGAGTATTAATGATGTCTAGTGATGGCCCGAGGGCTAGCCGCCCCACAAAGGTGTTACTCGCACGTATAATACCTTTGAGTAATATGTGGAAGTATTGCCATTGTGTTGCCGTGTAGTAATAGCACTCTGGATCTTTTTCTGGGTGAGTCAAATCCTCATCGCGGTGATGTTGAATATGAGAATCACGATAAAGACCATAGGGGTACCATACCGCCAGTGGCAAAGTTCCAAATAGCTGATTTACCCTCCGCCAACGGGTTGGATGGCCGTGAATCAACTCATGTTGCAAAGACATATACCACGCACTCAACAAGATCAGCAGAACACTTCCCATCACTGGCCCTAATTGCTGCCAATGAATAACACCAACAAACCACCCAGTGTAAATGACACCGATCAATATCCAAGTAGGGATCTCCAGACGCCATAGCCAAGAACGGGACAACTGCTTTACCTTTGCCCGTTGCTGCTCACTAAGATAATGAGCAGTAGTTGTCGCGTGATTATTACGTTTAGTGTCAGCAGTGGGCATATTTAAAACTCATACATGGCCTAATTCGGGCCAGTATCAGCTAAATGATGCTCACCACTAACTAACTTAAGGTGCTATGTAAATCTGAGAATTAGATAACCTCTCTTCGCATTGACATTGTAGAAATTAAAAATGTTAGCTGTAGCTGAATGGTCAATCTGTTAAGACATTTACCCAGCATCGTTCCTCGGCAGAAACGGCAATAGCATCCAATACTTTCGATACTTTCCAACCTTCTTCAAAATCCGGCCACATACGGTCATCGGCAGCAATGCCGTTAATCAAATCGCGGATCTCAACCGTTTTTTGATCGTTAAATCCAATACCATGTCCTGCACTGACACAAAAAGCCGCATAGTCTGGATGCTGTGGCCCTATAAGTAATGTTTTAAACCCTTGTCTGGCCTGTGGATCATCATGGCGATAGAACTGTAATTCCGCCATGCGTTCTTGAGAATAACTGATCGCACCTTTAGTGCCGGTGATTACATATGTCAGCCCCATTTTACGGCCACAAGCAATCCGTGAAGTTTCTATGGTCCCCATAGCACCATTGCTAAAATGCACCAATGCACTGGCTTGATCTTCATTCTCCACCGCAAGAAGCGATGAGGGATCTTTCGGGTCAGGGCGCCGTCTGATGATAGTTTGCATATCGCCACAGACACGGGTGATATCGCCGACCAGATAATGAGCCATATTAACAATGTGTGCGGCTAAATCCCCCAAGGCCCCCAGACCTGCCTGCGCCTTGGTACAATGCCAGTCCAAAGGTGTGAGTGGATCAGCCAGATAATCTTCATTATGAGTACCATAAAAATGCACGACCTCACCAATCTCACCGTTTGCAATAATTTCTCGCGCTAACTGACTCGTTGGATTTTTCATATAATTGAAGCCTACCAACGTTTTTACCCCTTTTGCACGTGCAGCATCGACCATTTCTTTAGCATCGGCAGCACTCAGCGCCAGTGGCTTTTCTGAATAAACATGTTTGCCGTGGCTAATTGCTGCTAGAGCCATCTCCTTATGCAAGAAATTTGGTGCACAAATATCCACCACATCAATATCAGGATCGGCAACCAATTCGCGCCAATGGGAGGTAGATCGGGAAAAACCAAATTCTGCAGCACGTTTTTGAGCCAATTCAGGAGTCACTTCTGCCAACATCTCTAATACTGGCTGACCCTTGAGTGGAAAAACAGTCGCAACCTGCGCGTAAGCAATGGCGTGGCAACGGCCGATATAACCAGTACCAATAAGGCCAATTCGAACTTTTTTCATTTTATTCCCCTTACCTGTTTATAAATTAAAGCCCCGATAAGGTAGCTTTACTTGCCACTGGTTATACGAAATTAAAATTTCACCATCAAGTCAATATGAAATTAAAAGTTATTTTTGCGAGGCGCTACGAAGAAAAGGGTTAAGCTAATGAAAGCTTACATAAGCAGGATGCTTCTATCAGAACGCAGTTCACAGATTGAATTCCAAATTCAATTAATTAATTATATATTTTCATTATGTAATTTATTGAATAATAAATTTCAATAAATGCGAAGCGTCACGCATCATGAGCAAGTCGGGGTTTCAATAGCGTAATTTCGTTATATAGTGGGCATCAAGATGAAGCGATAAATCCCATCGCTCCTTTATAATGTTGACAGGTAACTTGCTATGAACTCACCTTTTCTGGTTACAGCACAATGGCTGGCAGAACATGCTAATGATGCCGATATCGTTATTCTGGATGCCAGAATGTCACCGCCGGGATTGATACCTAAAAGAGACATTCAGGCTGAGTTCGAGCAAGGGCATATCCCGGGAGCCGTTTACTTTGATATTGATGAAATTGCAGACCACAGTACTGAATTGCCACATATGCTGCCATCGCCACAGGAATTCAGTGAGAGGGTTGGTCAATTAGGGGTAAGTGAGCAACATACTTTAGTGATTTATGACGACGGTAACCTGTTTTCCGCACCACGCGTTTGGTGGACGTTCCGTACTTTTGGTGCCAAAAATGTGCGTATATTGGCCGGTGGTATCAACGGATGGCGGCAAGCGGGTTATGCATTAGAAAGCGGCCAGGCAAAATCAACCCCGCAAGTGTTCAATGTGGCTTTCAATAGTGCTGCGGTCAAAAACGTTGATGAGGTTGTCGCCGTACTGGGAAATAGTGAAGTACAAATTATAGATGCTCGGCCAGCCAACAGATTTAAAGCCCAAGAGCCTGAGCCTCGGCCTGGTCTGCGCCTTGGCCGTATCCCCGGCAGTATTAATGTCCCGTGGGGGAACATGGTAGAAAATGGTAATTTGAAATCGCCACAAGCACTGGCACGTATTTTTGCCGCTCAAGGCGTGGATTTAACCAAGCCCATTATTACCAGCTGTGGTTCTGGCGTAACAGCCGCAGTGGTAGCTTTGGGGCTGGCGGCATTAAACGCACCATCAGTATCACTCTATGATGGTTCTTGGGCGCAATGGGGGGCATTGGATTCACTGCCCATCGAGGATACCCGCCTCCCATAAGAGCCTGTCAGATAGCAACCAGGCCACGGACACCGTCTAACTCCATATCAGTGCCGTGGCCACGCTGGATAATTTTGCCACGGGACATCACTAAATAGTTATCCGCCAGCTCTGCGGCAAAATCATAAAACTGCTCAACCAACAAGATAGCCATATCCCCTTGAACAGCCAGTTTTTTGATAACTATACCTATCTCTTTGATAACCGAAGGTTGAATTCCCTCAGTTGGCTCATCCAAAATGAGCAAACGAGGCTGGCAAGCCAATGCGCGCCCAATCGCCAACTGCTGCTGCTGCCCACCAGATAGATCCCCACCACGGCGATGTTTCATTTCTTGTAACACTGGGAATAACTGATAAATACTTTCAGGTACTAACTTGCTCTGGGCGCCGGGAAAACGAGAAAGCCCCAATAGAATGTTCTCCTCAACCGTTAATCTGGGGAAAATTTCTCTACCTTGTGGCACATAAGCAATGCCTCCTTTCACCCGTTGGTGTGGTGACTGATGGCTAATATTTTTACCTTCCCATGTAATGCTACCGTTTTTGACCGGCACCAGTCCCATCAAGCATTTGAGTAATGTCGTTTTACCAACGCCATTACGGCCCAATAAGCAAGTAACCTCACCTATCGCAGCCTCGAATGACAAACCACGCAAGATATGGCTGCCACCGTAATATTGATCAAGTTCATTCACTTGCAGCATATATTGACCTTAAATATCCAGTTAACTGTTAGTCACCAAAACCCGATCACATGATATGGCAGGAGAAACAACACCGATCAGCCGCTATGAATCAAGGCGCAATCCCCCGAAGTTTGGTCAACCCAAATGAGGGGGGAAGCAACACCGAGTCAGAACGGCTCAGCGCCCCAAATATACCTCGATCACTTGCTCGTTGGCCTGCACCTCTGCCAATGACCCCTCGGCCAACACCTGGCCCTGATGCAACACCGTGACATGATCAGCAATAGACTCGACGAACCCCATATCGTGCTCCACGACCATCAGTGAATGCTTCCCGGCTAATTGATTAAACAACTCGGCGGTATAGGCGGTCTCGGCATCGGTCATCCCAGCGGCGGGCTCATCCAACAGTAGCAAATGCGGGTCTTGCACCAATAACATCCCAATTTCAAGAAACTGCTTTTGACCATGAGATAACAAGCCTGCCTGCCGCTGTCGCATCTCACTAAGGCGCAACATAGTAAGGGTTTCATCAATTTGATCCCGCTGCTCACTGTTCAACTTGGCGCGCAGACTGGCCCAGACCGTTTTGGTGCTTTTTTGTGCCAACTCAAGATTTTCAAACACACTTAGCGCTTCAAATACCGTCGGTTTCTGGAATTTCCGGCCAATCCCTGCTTGAGCAATCTCTATCGTATTCATCATTGAGAGATCATGGTGTTGGTCATAGGTCATCTTACCGGCCTGGGGACGTGTTTTACCGGTTATCACATCCATCAGCGTGGTTTTACCCGCACCATTCGGGCCAATAATGCAACGCAGCTCGCCAACACCTATTTGCAATGAGAGATCACGCAAAGCATGAAAGCCATCAAAACTAACATTAATATTTTCGAGGGTTAACACCGGATCCCGTTGCTGGCGATGCTTGTCGGCCGCATGCTCTAACGCACCGGGTTCCTGAGCAATTATCTCGGGATAAATCAGTTGTTCCGTAATTTGAAACCGGCTCATTTGTCTTTCCCCCGCCGCAGTAACCCGATAACACCCTTAGGTAAGAACAACGTAACCAAAATAAATATCAATCCGAGGAAGAACTGCCAATATTCTGGCATTGCCATGGTGAACCAGCTTTTTGCGCCATTGACAATGCCAGCCCCTAATACCGGGCCAATTAATGTCCCGCGCCCCCCAAGTGCTACCCAGATAGCAGCTTCAATAGAGTTGGTTGGCGACATTTCACTTGGATTGATGATACCAACCTGAGGTACATACAACGCTCCCGCCAGAGCACAGAGTACGGCTGATAATGTCCAGACAAACAGCTTGAAACCTTTCGGATCATAGCCACAAAATGTCAGGCGATTTTCAGCATCACGCACGGCGGTCAACACTCGCCCAAACTTGGTGCGGGCCAATGCAAAGCCCAATACCAAACTGGCGATTAACAAAGCGAGTGAGGCCAGAAACAGGGCAATACGGGTAGAGGTTGCCGATACCGGGAAGCCCAGCATAGTGGTAAATCCGGTGAAACCGTTGTTACCGCCAAAGCCCGTTTCGTTACGGAAAAACAGTAACATCCCCGCGTAAGTCAGCGCCTGCGTCATGATAGAGAAATAGACGCCCTTTATTTTGGAACGAAAGGCGAAATATCCAAAAATAAAAGCCAGTAAACCGGGAACCAAGACGATCAGGCACAATGCCCAAATAAAATATTGGCTACCACTCCAAAACCACGGCAACTCAGACCAGGATAGAAAAGACATGAATGCAGGCAGGCCATCACCAGCCGCCTGACGCATCAGATACATGCCCATGGCATAACCACCAAGTGCGAAAAATAGGCCATGGCCAAGAGACAGTAAACCGGCATATCCCCATACCAGATCAAGTGCGATAGCCACTACTGCATAGCATAGAATCTTACCGATAAGCGTTAAGGTATAGGTTGATATTGCGAGGGGATTATCAGCCGGCAGCAGTGCTAAAAAAGGCAAAATAATCAGTGCAGTAACAACTACAGCCCCCAATGATAAGCTGATAACAGGTGCTTTTTGCGTCAAGGTTATAGCTAAAGGTTGATTCATTAATCACTCACCCTGCCCTTGAGGGCAAACAGACCCTGCGGCCGTTTTTGAATAAATAATATGATTAGCACTAAAATCAAAATCTTACCTAATACTGCGCCAATCTGCGGTTCCAAAATTTTATTCAGCATGCCTAACCCCAGTGCTGCAACAACACTGCCAGCCAGTTGTCCGACACCACCAAGCACAACAACCAGGAAGGAATCGATGATGTAGCCCTGCCCTAATTCCGGACCAACATTTCCCAGTTGTGACAGGGCAACCCCTCCTAATCCGGCAATACCCGAACCCAGGCCAAAAGCCAGCATATCAACCCTGCCGGTTGCCACCCCACAGCAAGCAGCCATGGCGCGATTTTGCGTCACTGCCCGTACCTGTAGACCGAGGCGGGTTTTATTTAGCAACAGCCAAGTGAGTAACAGAACAATGATCACAAAGGCGATAACGGCGATACGATTCCATGGCAAAACCAGATTTGGCAAAATCTGTACCCCGCCAGACAGCCACGCAGGGTTAGCGACTTCCAAGTTTTGCGCGCCAAAAATCATACGCACGCTCTGAATCAGCATTAGACTAATTCCCCAGGTTGCCAACAGCGTTTCCAGCGGGCGGCCATAAAGATGCCGAATTACCGTTCGTTCCAAAGCCATGCCGATTCCAGCCGTAATAAAGAACGCGACCGGCAAGGCGACCAACGGATAGAGGGCTAGCCAATGCGGAGCTAATTGCTGAAACAGTGATTGCACCAAGTAAGCTGAATAGGCTCCCAACATCAGCATTTCACCATGGGCCATATTGATAACACCCAATAGGCCGTAAGTGATGGCTAACCCAAGAGCTGCTAGCAACAAGATAGAGCCTAGTGATAACCCGCTGAATACTTGCCCAATAATATCCCCGACCATCAACCGATTTTGTACCTGTTTCAAACTACTGGCTGCCGCGGCACGCACTTGTGCATCAGGCTCGGTTTTAGCATCGGTTAAGCTTTGCAAACGAGATTGGGTTTGTGGCGAACCTGATTGTCCGAGCAATTGCACAGCATTCAGGCGCACCAAAGGGTTACTATCGGTCAGTTGTAAATTAGCCAAAGCAATACTTAGCGCCTCTTTGACTTTACTGTCTGTTTCCAATTTAAGACGCTGATTAAGTAACGGTAATTGATCACTTTGCGCTTGCTGCTGTAACTCTAGTGCCGCTTGCAAGCGCACTGATTCGTCTTCACTTGCCAGCCGTTGAGCCGTCAGTGCATTAGCAATCAGAATACGTAAGCGGTTATTGAGCCAGATTTTCTTTGGTGTACCGACAGGTTGTAACTGCCCTTCCAGCGGGGTGAAACTCTGATTATGCTGGATGAATGCCTGCCCTGTGCTATCGACCACCAACGTTTCTTGTTTCAGTGCCTGCAATAAGGGTAATCGGCTAGCATCCGGTTCGGTCGCCCATTGCTGCAACATAGCGGCTTGCTGTGAACGATTAGCCACAGCAAAATCATGGGCTGGCCCTGCTGTTGCCAAGGCTGAAAAGCTCAGTAACAGGCCTATCAGCGGCCTGAGCAAAAAATTGACTGCTCTACTCCAAACAGGAATTAACAATTTCATAGGCCCGCTCATCACTGATATATGGCAAAAAAGATCCAGAGCCCGCAAAATCTGGCCCTGGAGAGTCATCGCTACTGAATGCTTTTCACTGGATGATCCGGTTTCTTGTCATTTCCGGCGATGAACGGGCTCCATGGCTGAGCACGAATTGGCGCATCGGTTTGCCATACCACGTTGAATTGTCCGTTAGCCTCAATTTCGCCAATCATCACCGGTTTGTGCAGATGGTGATTAGTTTTATCCATTGTCAGCGTAAATCCTGATGGTGCTGGATAGGTTTGTCCGGCCATCGCAGCACGAACCTTATCCACATCGGTTGATTTGGCTTTTTCTACTGCCTGGGCCCACATGTGCATACCTACCCAAGTAGCTTCCATCGGATCATTGGTGACAGCAGTATCTGCATTCGGCAACTTATGCGCTTTGGCATAGGCTTTCCATTGTTCAACAAACGTCTTGTTCGTCGGATTATCCACCGATTGGAAGTAGTTCCAGGCCGCCAGATTCCCCACTAGTGGTTTGGTATCAATGCCACGTAGTTCCTCTTCACCCACAGAGAACGCAATGACAGGCACATCAGTCGCTTTGATACCTTGGTTGGCCAATTCTTTGTAGAAGGGAACATTTGAATCGCCGTTGATGGTGGAAATAACGGCGGTTTTGCCATCGGCAGAGAATTTCTTAATATTACCCACAATAGTTTGGTAATCGCTGTAACCAAACGGGGTATAAATCTCTTCGATATCTTTATCCTGAATACCTTTGGTATGCAGGAAGGCACGTAGGATTTTGTTGGTAGTGCGCGGGTAGACATAATCCGTCCCTAACAAAATAAAGCGTTTGGCACCACCCCCATCTTCACTTAATAAGTATTCCACAGCAGGGATAGCCTGTTGGTTTGGTGCCGCACCGGTGTAGAAGACGTTGGGCGACATCTCCTCCCCCTCATACTGTACCGGATAGAACAGTAGACCATTTAACTCTTCAAATACCGGTAAGACAGACTTACGTGAAACCGACGTCCAGGCACCAAATACGACGGCGACTTTATCTTGTGTTAATAATTGCCGCGCTTTCTCGGCAAAGAGTGGCCAGTTAGAGGCCGGATCGACAATAACCGGCTCCAGTTGTTTACCCAATACACCACCATGAGCATTGATATCATCAATACTCATCAAAGCCATATCTTTCAATGGTGTTTCAGAGATAGCCATCGTGCCGGACAACGAGTGCAAGATACCCACTTTGATGGTGTCGGCAGCCAGCGTGCCAAAAGCCACACCCATACTGATAACTGAAGCTGAAAGAGCAAAAACCTTAATCAAGTTACGATGTTGCATAGCGTTAACCTCTGGTCGTTGAGTAAAACACACAAGATCGGATTACTCTGCGCAATCGCCATGCCAGTTTTATATCTTAATAATTTAATTGAAGATTATAGATAACGTTACCAAATAACCGGATAAACGGCCTAATTGTCTGCACCAATAATGCACAACGCACGGGCACAGATAGTGCAACAATGAGAGGAAGTATGTGGGCAGGTAATTAAAAAACAGAATGGTGTTAATTCAGAGATTGGTGAGAAGAGTGTAGCTTAATTTTAACGAAAAACAGGAGTGCCAAATTGCCACTCCTGTTTTGTTATTAATAATCTATATCAGATAGTTATATCGATATGATCAATCTTACTTTTTAGGGCCACGTATACGTAGCGTCAAACCTTTCAGAAAATAACGCAAAGCCTGATCACCACATGGGCGGAAGTTTTTGCTGCCCTCTTTGCGGAACAGTGCATTTAGCTCAGGTTTAGATACTGGGAATTCAACCGCATTAAAAACATCGTGCATATCGGTATCTTTCAACTCAAATGCCACACGTAGTTTTTTCAATACAATATTGTTGGTAATGACTGGCTCTACCGCTGGGGCCGGGAACTTGTCATCTTTACCACGTCTAAAGAAGATCAAACCATTAAGGAAATGTGCCATTACCAGATCAGGGCAATCTTGATAACCGGCCTCATCTTCTTTTTTAAGAAAATTAACGACATCCGCATTGTTCACTTCAAAATCAGCCAGCTTAATGATTTCTGCTATCTTGATATCGTTTACGTTAAGCATGTAGCGAACACTACGGAGCACATCGTTGTTCATCATATTACTGCCCTATTCCTATTATTTAGAGTAGACGTGGGCGAATATCGCAAGAAAAACAAAAGGCTTCTTTCACGTCTAGCGGGCAGTATTGTATAGATTTACGTTGATTTTCTCAATGCAAATCTGATTAATGAGAAAAGTATGCATTCCGGTAGAATACATAAAACTCAATAATAATGAAATTTGAAGGGCTAAGATAAATTAATATTCCCTTCATCTTTCTACTTTATTAAAGATCAGCTATTCATCTTACTGTTATAGCTGGATTGATAAAGGGCGATATCCTCACCGGAAATGTATTTTCTACGTAATGTGGCAGATATTTTATCCATAATCATAACTACCACAACCATTATTAAGGTAATAAACATCACAACATCCCAGTTCCATAGACGCATATTCTCGGCATAAACCAAGCCAATACCTCCCGCCCCCACAAAACCTAATACTGCGGCAGAACGCGTATTTGACTCAATTTGATAAAGGCTTAGCGCTAACAGTGTTGGGAAGGACTGAGTAAAAATACCAAAACGGTGTTTTTGCAAAGCATTAGCCCCCATGGCGGTCAAGCCGCGATTAGGCGATTTATCAACAGCTTCATGCCCTTCAGCATAGAGTTTACCCAACAACCCTATATCTTGCATAATAATAGCTAACACCCCGGCAAGCGGCCCCATACCAACGGCACGAACAAAAATCAGTCCCCAAATTGCCATATCAATGCCACGAAAAACATCCAAAAAGCGCCGAATTATAAAGGAAATAATACGTAATCCCGGTGTCGACATTACGTTGCGTGCGGCTAAAAATGATAGCGGCAAAGCCAGCACCGTCGCGGTTAAAGTCCCTGCGAATACAATTGCCAAGGTAATAAATATCTGACTGAAATAGTATTTAAATGGCCAATTAATGAAATCATGCCAAACAAACATACGCAAAAAATAGCGGCTTATTTGCTGGCTTCCATTAGCAAATGTCTGCCAAGGGATACCAAAGACTTTAAAGAAAAATAGATAATATAAAAAAATACCGACAGTAATGGCGGTAACTAACCTGATATACCGTTTTTGCTGTAAGAAAAATTGCGGATATTGCTGTTTTAAAGTCAATATCTGTGACGGTGTTAAATGATGAGCCAACATTATGAAGCTCCTTCCACAACGTGCTGACGTAATTTACCCGAGGTATAATCCAACAGCGATACCACAATAATAATCAGCAGCAATGTCATGCTCACCTGATCATAACGGTCCAATTTTATTGACGTCATCAGTTCCTGCCCAATCCCACCAGCACCAACCAGTCCTAGAATGGTCGATTGGCGGAAATTAATCTCCAGACGCATAAAGCTATAAGAGAGAAATATCGGTTTTACCTGTGGCCACAGCGCAAAACGCATTCGTTGTAATTTACCCGCACCACAGGCCGCCAGCCCACGCACCGGTTTATCAGATACCGTTTCAAGCGATTCATAAAACAACTTAGTCAAACTGCCAATCGTATGTAATGCCAGTGCCAGAAAACCGGGAATTGCCCCGATACCAAAAGCCATAACAAACATCACTGCCCATGCCAATTCCGGCATGGTGCGTAAAAATGCCACAAAAGTTCGAATAGATAACCGTAACCAAGGCGGGCTTTGAGTATTATTCGCAGCCAGGAAGGCCAGGATAACCGCAACCACCACGGATAAAATAGTGGCTGCCACCGCCAATTGCAGCGTTTCCCAAATCAGCGGTAACTGTATAGGTAACCGATAACCCCAATAAGCCAGAGACCCCTCCGTGTGACCATCGGCAAATAAATTGTGCCAATAGAGTACCGGTATCGTTTCGGCTAGATAATCAAAAAAATGTGGGATGGAAATAAGAACAGTATGTAAATTAAACTCAGCAATACTTCCAGCACCCAGATAAATAATTGCCAGCGTTAATGACCAAATCAACGTTTCACGTTTTTGTTTACCGCGAATCTGCTGGTAGTAGTGGTTAAAATCAGTATTCAAAATAAGCTACCACCTAAAAGCAATAGCTCCGGCAAGCCAGAGCTATTTCGTTTTATCCGCCGGACCGAATTAACGATCACCTTTGGTTAATTCACGCTTCATATCAATGATAGTTTGATACTCGCTGAGGGATGTTTCACCAATATGCTGTTTGCCACCCATCGCTTTAATGAAACAACCGTGATCCTCTTTATCCAGTTTTTTAACCGCAGCGACTAATTGCGCTTTAAATTCAGACGGTAATGCACTGCGGACAAGAATCGGGCCGTTGGGGATCAGTGGCGACTGCCAGATGATACGGATCTGTTTCATTAAATCCGGGTGATCCATACGAATCATGCGCGTAAATGCACCACTGGTATAACCGGTGTTATAGTCACCGATCATGGAAGCCCAGGTGACAGCACCGGCGAATTGCCCGTTAATGACACCCAGAATATCTTGTTCATGACCACCAGAGAATGTCACGCTAGAGAAGAAGTCGTTATATTTATTATCCGGTGTTCCACCAAATTTCTGTTTAAAACTTTGATTAGGGATTAAAAAACCAGAGGTTGAATCTGGGTCAGCAAAACCGAACGCTTTACCTTTCAAATCTTCAATTTTCTGATAAGGGCTATCCGCTTTCACCACAACCACAGAGTGATAACCGCGTGATTTGTCAGTATCATCGATAGCAATACCTACAATATCAACGGCTTTAGGATCTTTAATATAAACAGAGGCAAAAGAGGAAGGAGACATACTTAATACCAAGTCAATCTTCCCACCTAATAGGCCTTGTATTACGCCAGAATAGTCTGATGCATTATGCAAGTTTGTTTTTACATTTAACTCTTTATCTAAAAACTCTTTGACACACATATTATCGCCAATTTGTTGTGTCGCATTCTGCCCACCAAGAATACCCAGATTAATTTCTTTTGGTGCATCCGCTGCTGTAGCATTAAATACCATAAAACTTGCCACTAATGAGGTAAGACAAAGTACTTTTTTCATTAAAATAACCTATTCTGATAAAGGGATAAGTGGGGATTAATGCAAAAGTTCAGTGGATTCATCGCTGTAAATATCTTGAATAATAGAATCATTTAACAGTGAAGGATGCCCATCAAAGACAATCCGCCCGTGGGCAATACCAATCACTCGGGTGCAATAGTCTTTCACCAAATCAACAGAGTGTAAGTTCACAATTACAGCAATATCGTTTTCACTTATTTTCTGTAATGTATTCATAATGCGGGTTGTGTTTTTTGGATCTAAAGAAGCGACAGGTTCATCAGCCAATAATATTTTGGGGTTTTGCATCATGGCGCGGCAAATGGCCACCCGTTGCATTTGGCCGCCAGAGAGATTCTCTGCACGCTGCAACGCATGGGGTAACATATTAAGCCATTGTAATAACTCAATTGCTCTAGCCCGATCTTCATCAGCAAATATTTTGAAAAATGATTTAAACGTGGAGGTGTAACTCAGGCGGCCTAACAAAACATTAGTAATAACATCAAGACGGGGGACCAAACAGAAATCTTGGAAGATCATGCCGCATTTTGCGCGCCATTTACGCATCTGCTTGGTTGTTAGTGCTGCAATATTTTGCGTATCGCCATTGTCATGGTAATTAATAATTTCACCCGCACTGCTGGGAATAGTGCCATTTAAAACATGTAACAATGTTGATTTTCCGGCACCGGAGCGGCCAATAATTGCAACAAACTCACCTGCATGGAGTTCAAAATTAATATCATCCAGCACACGGTGTTGTGATTGGTACGCTTTAACTAATCCCTTAACGGCAAGTACCTTCTTACGCGGTTCTTGCACCGCAGCCGGATAGTCAGCCACAGTGAATTTACGTAATGCCTGGCCCATAACATGTCTCTCAGATTGCCTGTCGTCATGAGCTATTAACGGATAATTCTATTGCATCTTGATGAAAGTTTTATGAGAGAAAGGTGACAAAAAATAGCCACCTTTCTTATACTTTACTCAATTACAGGATATTGATGAGTATCTAACTTCTTAATTTACGGTAGACGAACAGCACAACCAGTGAACCGATAACCGCCACGACAAAGCTGCCAAAATTAAACCCATCAACTTTGCCCATACCAAAGAAGACACTAATATAGCCCCCCACCAGGGCACCGACCACGCCAAGGATTACGGTCATAATAAAGCCACCGCCATCCTCTCCGGGCATAATCCATTTAGCCAAAACACCGGCGATAAGACCAAAAATAATCCAAGATAGTATGCCCATAAACACCTCCATAAAATTAATATTTGCTGATAACTGATTTGACTACCCACTGTTGTTGATCCGCCTTTCAGCTTTGCGTTCAATCTTAAACATAGGTCTCAGGTAAACATAACGGGCTTAACCTGACAGTCTTAAAACAGCTAACATCATTAAGTTAAGACCCGATTAACAAAATCTGCAAATCAGACCAGCCAAGTTAAATATAAATCAAATAACCGGCTGTCGCGGGGTGAAAACATGATTAATTCCCTGCTGTTGTAGCTTTTTCAATAAATCATATCCACCATTTGGCACACTATGCGCAAACTCTCGTTCGCTTGTAAACACAGGGCTGACCCAATACATATTAACCGGATCACCTTGTTGAAGAGGTAGAGTAAGATTGTCTGCATCAGCATATAACGCTGATGATAAAATATAGCCTTCATAACCCTTAGGGGCGACAGCCGACTCCAGTGTATGCCCTTCGCCAAGCCAGGTTATTTTACTCCAGGGAACGTGGGCAAATCCTGCCAGCGCACTGGCCATGTGAATAGCGTTGTCTTCGTTGACATATTGGCTATCAATTGCAATCGCCATCTCCAAGCGCCGGTATTTAGCTGCATCATCATTAAATAATATTTCAACCCATGGCTGAGGACGAATACTGACCCCCACGGTCAGAAAGTAATATATTCCCTCTTTCTCATGTTGGGAGATGGCCATTGGCGGCCACGTCCCCTGATCGATGGCATAATATTTTACCGATGGACCGAAGTGCTGCTCATAATATTGAATATATTCAGCTTGTAATGCAGGCCACGGATTTCCCTCTTCCTGTTGCCAGGCCCGCCAAAATTGACGAGTATGTTGCGCATTGGCATATTGTGTATTGGTTGAAGCTGACCCCAGAGGTAATGTCAGTGGATTATCTTTAATACAACTGGCGGAATAGCAAATTGAGTGATCAATATAGAGGCTCCAGCCAGGAATAATTGCCAACAGTTGTCCCTGATACCACAATGCCGCACCGTCGTCACTTTCAGACCAGACTATCGTAATATACTGCGCATCCAGCTCCGCCTCGCCCGCCACATTACGGCAGAACTCTGCGGCTAATCGTGGGGCCAACCCTTGTTCAAGGGCGGTATTATCAGCCGATGGTGGCGCAGCAACCAGATTTCTCACCCAGCAGGCACGCACGGGAAAACGCTCTTCAAATGCCTCCTGCGGATAAATATAGAAGTAAACTACCCGATTATCCTGTTGCACCACAGCAACCAATGTCTGGTTTTCATTACTGACTTCGGCCAGTACCTCAGATTCTTTCATATCGCCTCAACTGTATCGGCAAAGGGTTTCAGGCGAAACATACTGTATTGCCTGCTGTAAAATAAGCCTATTAGCGGAACACAGATAATCTCATGCTAATAACTTTAATACTGATAGTGTAAAGCATGGCATAGTGTAAAACGTCTTATCCCTTTAAATCATCAGCAAAAGTCTCAAAAATACGCCGAATGCGATTATTATTTGAATCTTATTTTTTATAATCGATTCAATATGATCCTATAGTGACCGATCGTAATTATAGACTGTCACCTCAATACCTATAACCAATAGTTGATAGTCTACAGCCTGAATTCACGCTAAAATAAAACCATTATTTCTCGCAGAATTGAGGGTTCACATGGCATATATACCGAAGAATTACACCCGGCTGGAAAGTGGCTATCGGGAGAAAGCACTGAAAATTTTTCCGTGGGTTTGCGGTAAATGTTCACGAGAGTTTGTTTATTCCAATCTGCGAGAGCTGACGGTTCACCATATTGACCATGATCATAGCAATAACCCAGAAGATGGCAGCAATTGGGAGATGTTATGCCTTTTTTGCCATGATCATGAACACTCTAAATACACCGAAGCAGACCAATATGGGTCGACTGTGATTGCCGGGGATGATGCCCAGAATGATCAGGGTGTTGCTACCCATAATCCATTCGCCAACCTAAAGTCTTTGATGAAGAAATAACGCTGTCTGGCCGTGGTATGCAACACGGCCGACATGACATCACCATCGGACTAAAAACCTAATAGCTGCCGGTAAGATTGAGTTTCTTGTTGTTGTGGCAATAGCCCTAATTTATCGGCTAACTGTTGGCATTCGACTTTAAGGCTATCCAGGGCCGTAGCATCATCAGTCATGATGGCTATTTCGGCAAAGTCGCCAAGACTCGCCAAGCTATCAACTGTGACATGAAACTTCCCAATAAAGTAGATACTCCGTATTTTTTCCAGCATAAATGCTGGCTGATAGCCTAACGTCGCCAGCATGCTTTGAACCTTGGTTATATCCTCAATATTGCTGGCCTCACAGCGTTCAGTTCCCGGCCCTTTTACTATCCATAAACGAATACCTGACGGGTTCATCTCACGTAAAACCATACTGACCTGTTTAGCCGCTAAATCACCGCCGTTGGCTTCCAGATAGATATCTTTTTCATGATTATTGAGGGTAAATGGCAATGCTTGATGTAATGCTAGTTGTTCATGTAATTGGCTGATGTTCGATACATGGAACTTTAACTCAACTTCATATTTACCAACAAAATGCTCACTCATAAATGCCTTACTAATCAGTGTAATCATTAAACTCGATCCTATACCTCATCACGTAATGATCAAAATACTTATCAATATCCCAATGACTCAACCTAGCCTTGATACGCTGAATAATTTTCTGATAAATCATTAATGTTAGTAATGTTTAAACGGCGGGAATGATGAAGGTTGAAGACAATTTAAGCACTAATAACGAGAGCTAGCTCACAAAGCAAACGATTCATCAGGAAACCCTTTCCTCCCTCATGTTTACTTCATGGCATCCGAAGAGCGGTTTGCTATCAGCCGATACGTGGATGAATGCTAACAAAAGTCAATGCCATTACAGGGAGCGGCACCAATGAATCAATCCAATGATGAAAAAAGGCAAACCTTGCTGAACCAGTTGCAGCAGATTGTGGGTGCGCGCTACTTGCTAACCGGCGAACGGCAGACAGAGCGTTATCGTACGGGTTTCCGCTCAGGAACAGGATCTGCTCTTGCGGTAGTGTTTCCTTCAACGTTATTACAGCAATGGCAGTTGCTACAAGCCTGTGTGGCCGCCGATACCATTGTTATCATGCAGGCAGCGAACACCGGGCTGACAGAAGGCTCAACCCCCAGTGGTAATGATTATGATCGACCCATTGTTATATTAAATACTTTGCGCCTCAATCAAATCCAGCTATTAAATGATGGAAAGCAGGTTATTGGTTTTCCTGGCAGTACGCTGAATCAATTGGAAAAACGTCTGAAACCTTATGATCGTGAACCCCATTCGGTCATTGGGTCCTCTTGCATCGGTGCCTCGGTGGTGGGGGGCATTTGTAATAACTCAGGGGGGTCATTGGTTCAAAGAGGCCCTGCCTACACCGAAATGGCACTGTACGCACAGATTGATGCTCAGGGTGAGTTACAGTTAATCAATCATTTAGGGATTAATTTAGGCAATACGCCAGAAGAGATTTTGCAACGGCTGGAACGGGGTAAATATCGTGCCAGCGATATTGCACAAGGTACACAACAAACCTCCGACCACGAATATGCTACGCGAGTAAGAGATATTGATGCGCCAACCCCTTCACGTTTCAATGCCGATCCAAGACGATTATTTGAAGCCTCGGGATGTGCCGGTAAATTGGCCGTATTTGCAGTACGGCTTGACACTTTTCCCAGTGAAAAACAACAGCAAGTCTTTTATATCGGCACCAATCAGACTCAGGTATTGACTGAATTACGCCGTGCAATTTTACGTGACTTTAAACATTTGCCCGTCGCTGGTGAATATATGCATCGCGATATTTTTGATATTGCTGAAGTGTACGGCAAAGATACCTTTGTCATGATAAATAGCATGGGTACCAATAATATGCCTCGTTTCTTTACCCTAAAGGGCAAAATTGATGCGCGGCTTAGCAAAGTTCCTTTTTTAATCGACCATTTAACTGATCGAATAATGCAAGGCTTCAGCCAGGTACTGCCCAACCATTTACCTAAACGCCTCAAAACATATCGGAGTAAATATGAGCATCATTTGATGCTTAAAATGTCAGGTGCAGGTATTCCTGAAGCACAGCAGTTTTTGAAGGACTTTTTTGCGACGGCGGAAGGTAACTTCATTACCTGTACCGCTGATGAAGGCAAAAAAGCCTTTTTACACCGCTTTGCCGCAGCAGGTGCTGCTGTGCGCTATCACGCTGTTCACGCTGATAAAGTGGAGGATATTCTGGCTCTGGATATTGCGCTACCGCGCAATGAAGAACAATGGTTTGAGACCCTCCCGGCAGAAATAGACCAATGCCTGGTCGCCAAACTCTATTACGGCCATTTCTTGTGCCATGTCTTCCATCAGGACTATATTGTGAAAAAAGGTGTTGATACTCAGGCATTAAAACAAAAAATGCTGGCACTGCTGAATGACAAAGGGGCGGAATATCCGGCTGAGCACAATGTGGGGCATCTCTATATAGCCAAACCAGCCTTAAAGGATTTTTACCAACAGATAGACCCAACCAACAGCTTTAATCCTGGGATTGGTAAAACCTCAAAACGTAAATCCTGGCAGAAAGAATAATATCACCCCGATACTGGGCTCCATATCAAGTCGAATTAGGCATTATCTGAATTCAAGTCCTCTATCTCCTGAATTCTGCCAAACAAACTATAGTCATAGTCTAGAGCCAACGAGGTTGGTGCGGCTAACAAATGTTAGTCGGTATTAATGCTAAGTCTGGGAGACAGAATGAAAATAATACTGTGGATTATCGCCATTATTTTTATTGTCGGGTTGTTGACGATTACTGGTGTGTTTAAATTGATTTTCTAATGATTATCAGAGAGATGTAAATATCCGCCAATTGCTTTAAGCAGAATTTGCAGCCCGTCTGCAAATTCTGCTATCTACTGACTGTGTTCTCTACCTATTCCGACACCTGAGCTAAACGCCCTTGCCCATCTTTTTGCTGACGATAGCTTTTGGCAGCCCCAGGGATCGGCGCGGCTTTACCGGTTTCCATCCAACTGCGTAGGCGGTTTGCATCGGCAAAATGCGTATATTTACCAAAGGCATCTAACACCACAAGAGCTACAGGACGATTGCCAATGACGGTCCGCATTGCCAAACAGTGCCCAGCTTGATTCGTAAAGCCGGTTTTAGTGAGCTGAATATTCCATTTATCGTTATAAACTAAATGGTTAGTGTTACGAAATGGCAGCGTATAATCAGGGTCACGGAAAGTTGCCATTTTCTCAGTGGTAGTGCTTAGTTGCCCAATCAGCGGGTATTGTTTGGTCGCCACCAGCAACTTGGTCAAATCATGCGCGGTCGAGACATTATCAATCGACAGACCTGTTGGCTCAACATAACGTGTTTTGGTCATTCCCAAAGATTTCGCTTTCGCATTCATTGCGTTAATAAATGCGTTATAGCCTCCGGGATAGTGATGCGCCAGACTCGCCGCAGCGCGGTTTTCCGATGACATTAATGCTAATAGCAGCATATCTTTGCGACTGATTTCACTGTTTACCCTAACCCGAGAAAATACCCCTTTCATTTCTTTAGTTTGATGAATATCTACTGAGATAATCTCATCCAGTGGCAATTTGGCATCCAACACCACCATTGCGGTCATCAGTTTGGTGATTGACGCAATGGGTACCACTTCATCAGCATTGTTAGCGTAAATCACTTTATTTGTTTGTAAATCAACCACCATCGCGCTGCCGGATGCCAGTTCCAAGGGCGTTTTCCCTTTAATTTCAGCCGTCCCACCACTGGCAGAGGCTAAAGGAACAACACTGATACCGGTAGATAAAAGCAAAAAACTTAATAGTGCAAAACGGATTTTCACATGCATATTCGTCAGCTTAGATAGGTTGTCGGGAGTGATTGTGGTTGGTTTGGCGCATTATAAATTACAGTAATGCACGGCGCACCACACATTCTTCAAATGATTGTTACAAAGATTAAAGCTGCCTAATTGCTACTCACCGGTAAACACTTTTCAAAGAAAGGAACAAAGACTTATTGTGAGCATTATTTTGAAAGATAGTGATTGTTTATAAAATAAGCAAGCAGCCATCGTGGCTCAATTTAGGTCAGGATAATTCAATTTTGCTAAATTACGCGGGATGTGACGTTAATTGGCGGAAAGATTAGCGCTATAAATCTAAACAGATTATCAATAATGACAAAAAAAACGCTTGCTAGACTAATTATTACCCTATAATTGCCAACATAATTTTTAGATATACCCTAAATAATTCGAGTTGCAGGAAGTCGGCAAGCGAGAGACAAATCGGTCGGAAACCGATTTGAACAGCATTTATGCTGCCCGCAGGGTGAGGCTCATTAACCCCGATGAGCTTACATGAGTAAGTGATTCGGGTGATTGAACGTAGCCAATGCAGCTTGAAGTATGACGGATATAAA
Source organism: Yersinia sp. 2541 StPb PI (assembly GCF_052217145.1). Taxonomy (NCBI): domain Bacteria; kingdom Pseudomonadati; phylum Pseudomonadota; class Gammaproteobacteria; order Enterobacterales; family Yersiniaceae; genus Yersinia; species Yersinia sp. 2541 StPb PI. Next base: position 3,195,791 of record NZ_JAZGQB010000001.1, read on the forward strand.
ACTGATTCATAGGTATTTATATGGGAACAACAATCTTTGGTATTCTCTTTGGTGTATTTCTAATAGCGGCAGGTTTAGCGGATATTCATGATGAAAATCTAGCATCACTAACCTTCTGGGTTGACGCATTGCTGATTCTTGTTGGTGCAGTATTCCTATTGGGTATTGCAAAGTTTATCGGGCGTAAGAAGAAATAGCAGTGATATTTATCAGAAAAGGCCGCGCACGGCCTTTTCATTGTCAGCCTGTTATACCAAATCACTCATCACTAATTGTGCGATTTCAAAGTAAATAATCAGGCCGGTACCATCAATAAAGGTAGCAATAAAAGGTGCGGAGACCACCGCAGGATCAATTGACATCCGTTTTAATACCATCGGAATAATAGAAGAGACAATGGCACTCCACACGGTGATAGCAACAACAGTTAAGCTCACCACAATGGTGACTTCCATCCCTACGCCCAGGAACCAAGCGCGGATCCAGGCCGCCAGCCCAATCGTCGTTGCCACCATCAGAGAAGTAGAGACCTCTTTACGCAATACCGCCCCCACATTGCGCAGACTCACCTCCCCCAAAGCCATGGCCCGTACCAGAGTCGAGGTAATTTGCGTACCACTGTTACCACCGGTTCCAATCAGTAATGGAATAAAGAAAGCCAGCGCGATAGCGGCTTCCAATTGCTCTTCAAACGCTTTCAATACTGTTCCGGTATAAGCTTCTGCCACAAATAACAGTAATAACCATATAACGCGTTTACGCCATAATGTTATCGGACTAGTTTGCAAGTAAGGCTCGTCGAGAGGCAAACTGGCTCCTTGCCGTTGGGCATCCTCAGTATTTTCATCTTCGATCAATTCGGCAATATCTTTCGCCCGTAATACCCCCACTAATTTTCCGTGGCTTAATACCGGAACAATATCCAGGCCGCTTTTTGCCAGTAAACTTGCCGCCTCATGACGATCCTGCTCCGGAGATACCGAGAAATAACTCTGATTGATAATTTGAAATACTTTTATATCAGGCTGTTCTTCCGTCAGTAGATTTTTAACCGAGAGTAAGCCGACCAAATGCCGATTGCCATTTGTTACCAACAATTGCGTTGGTATTTCACTATCTGAGATATTCTGCAAGAAATAGGCTTTAGCCTCAGTGACTGACATATCAGCCGATACCGTAATATAAGTATCGCTCATATAGGCACCTAAGGTGGACTCTTTATCCTCGCCTTGATTGGATTGCTTTGGTATTGCTAAATCGAAATGTGAACTCATAAATGACCCTATTACTGTTATAAATTAACTAAACAGTCCTCACATAGGGGCGTAACCAGATTAGAGAGTGCTCAATGGCTATCTCCGTGTCTAAGTTTTAGCACTATACAACGTATCTGATTTCTCAGAAGTTACTTTGGGTTATACCTTAATCCGATATAACCTGTCCTAACCTTGGGCGTCTCTGGACGTCGTCAGATCAGTAACCTGTGTTTGTATAGGAGCCTCGCCTAACGAGATACTGCATTTAAAATGCAGGCACACTATAAACGCGATACTTAAAACAAATCAAAAGAATAACTATTCTTGTTTAAGCTATATTTAGGGTTAGGATTTATATGGCTAATATATAAGTAATAGAAAATTCATACCCGCAGAATAGCCAACGCAATATCTTTTGAGTTTTTTAACGCACGGATTTCACTGAATAAATCTGTTGCTTCAGCATATTCTTTACGTAAATAACCCAACCACTGTTTGATGCGGGCAACATGATACAGGCCGGTATCGCCCTGCTTTTCCAACTGCACATATTTTTGCAGCAGTTTTACCACTTCAGACCAAGCCATATGCGGTTCGTTATACTTCACCACCCGGCTCAGATTCGGTACATTTAATGCCCCGCGCCCTAGCATCACGGCATCACAGCCCGTCACCTTCATGCACTCCTGCGCGCTCTGGTAATCCCAGATCTCACCATTGGCAATCACGGGGATAGTCAGCCGCTGGCGTATTTCGCCAATCGCTTGCCAATTAATTCGTTCGGCTTGATAACCATCTTCTTTGGTGCGGCCATGTACTGCCAGTTCAGTCGCGCCCGCTTGTTGCACTGCGTCTGCGATTTCAAACTGACGAGCGCCAGAATCCCAGCCCAAACGAATTTTGACTGTGACTGGCAAATGCGCAGGCACGGCTTCACGCATCGCTTTGGCTCCCTGATAAATCAATTCAGGATCTTTCAGCAATGTGGCACCACCGCCACTGCCATTCACCAACTTTGAAGGACACCCACAATTGAGATCGACACCGTATGAGCCAAGTTCTACCGCGCGAGCCGCGTTTTCCGCCAGCCACTCGGGATATTGACCCAATAATTGAATACGAACTAAGGTGCCGGAGGGAGTACGGCTTTGATGATGTAATTCAGGGCAGAGACGATAGAAGGATTTTGCTGGCAAAAGTTGATCGACCACCCGTAAAAACTCAGTGATACAAAGGTCATAATCGTTCACTTCGCTGAGGAGTTCGCGCACCAGTGAATCTAATACCCCTTCCATCGGCGCCAATAATACCCGCATGCTAATTACCCTGATCCATTATCCGCACTCGCCCAGTATAAACGTAAAAAAGACCGGCAATGATACGGGGGAATTGAGGTGTAAAACAAGGAATAACCCAGCAGGAACGTCAATTCAGATGAAAAAAAACCGCCTCAAAGAAGCGGTTTGATCAGCGAAAGGGATTACCGCTTATTCGCCTGGTTTACTGCTACGGCCACGTGAAGAAGGGCCAGCCGGGCGACGTTGACCATCAGCCTGGCTACGTGGGCGACTGTTACGGCTATCGCCGCGACCGGCTGCACCACCACCATTCTGTGGACGGCCTGCGCTGCTACCACGCCCCATTCCTGGACGTTGTGCGCCACGGCCCTGGCGACCATTTTGAATCGGATCAGCTTTGATGCTTGGGTCCGGCTCATAGCCATCCAGCGCGATGCGCGGAATTTCACGCTTCAGTAAACGCTCAATATCACGCAACAGTTTATGCTCATCAACGCAAACCAGTGAAATCGCTTCACCTGTGCGTTCCGCGCGGCCCGTACGACCAATACGGTGCACGTAATCTTCTGGTACGTTAGGTAATTCATAGTTAACCACATGGGGTAACTGATCAATGTCCAGACCACGGGCAGCAATATCAGTGGCTACCAGAACCCGGATTTTACCGTCTTTAAAATCAGCCAATGCACGAGTACGCGCGCCCTGGCTCTTATTACCGTGAATTGCCGCGGAGGTAATGCCGTCTTTATTCAGTTGTTCAGCCAAATGGTTAGCACCATGCTTAGTGCGGTTAAACACCAACACTTGCTGCCAGTTGCCCTCACCAATCATCTGAGACAATAATTCACGTTTACGGTTTTTATCCACAAAATGAACACTTTGCGCAATTTGTTCAGAAGCTGTATTGCGGCGCGCTACTTCAACGGAAGCCGGGTTGTTCAACAGCTTGCTCGCCAGACCTTTAATTTCATCTGAGAAGGTGGCGGAGAACAGCAAGTTCTGGCGCTTAGAGGGCAGTTTGGCTAATACGCGACGGATATCGTGAATAAAGCCCATATCCAGCATGCGGTCAGCTTCGTCCAATACCAAAATTTCGATCTTGGACAAATCTACTGCGTTCTGATGTTCCAGATCCAGTAAACGGCCAGGCGTCGCGACTAAAATATCAACACCACCACGCAGTTTCATCATCTGGGGGTTAATGCTAACGCCGCCAAATACCACCAGCGAACGTAGCTTCAGATATTTACTGTAACTCTGTACGTTTTCGTCAATCTGCGCAGCCAGCTCACGGGTAGGCGTTAAGATCAACGCACGTACCGGGCGACGGCCTTTAATTGGCTGTTGATCCTGACTAAGCAGTTGCAGCAATGGCAAGGTGAAACCAGCGGTTTTACCGGTACCCGTTTGCGCACTGGCCATTAAATCACGGCCTTCCAGTACCACAGGGATTGCCTGACGTTGAATCGGTGTCGGCACAAGGTAGCCCTGCTCTTCAACAGCACGCAGGATGTCGGCGTTTAGGCCGAGAGAATCAAATGACATATTACAAGAAGCTCCAGATCTTCCCAATCCCAACGATATCGTCAGGTGCAGTTTCAAGGGAAGATTATCAGACGAGGCATGAATTGAGGCATTACCACGAGGATTGGCACAAACTGCAGTGCACCATTGCGGCTGATTGTAGCAGATCTTTAGCAAGAAAAGGGATATTTACACATTTCTTAAGATTTTTATTAGCGCAAACATCAAGAGAATTGATTTATTACTTGTCATTTATCCATCCCCGATCGCAAAAACCAGGCTTTTATCCGCGCTAACTTTACATATTCTTTGGGACGACCTAAAGTTAATCATATGATTGATTAATTGTTCGACTACCTCTTAGCATTTAACTAATTTCAATTTATTAAGTATGGTGACGATGTCTCATTCCACACCTCATTCCTTAATATTATCCACGCCCGTTACCAGTCGTGGTGAGCAAGCCCGCCAACAATTGATTCAGGCGGCTACCGAATTATTCGGTGAGTTAGGCCTGAAAGGGGCAACAACTCGGGATATCGCCCAGCGGGCAGGACAGAACATTGCGGCCATCACCTACTATTTCAACTCTAAAGAAGGGTTGTATCTGGCGGTCGCGCAACAAATAGCGGATTTCATTCAGCACGCCTTCTCACCGCTGGCGCAAGAGATTGACCAGTTTCTCCAACAACCGATTCACGCACAAACCGCCGAGCAACAGTTGCATTTTATTCGTCGTGGGTTACTGGAATTCAGCCATCTAATGACCCAGCCAGAAACGTTGAATATGAGCAAAATCATGGCGCGTGAGCAACTCTCCCCTAGCGATGCTTACCCACTGATTCATGTGCAGGCTATTGCGCCATTACACCAAAAACTCAATCTGCTGCTGGCCGCATTTATTGGTGCTGATGCCAGTGCAACCAAAACGATTCTTCATACCCATGCCTTGATTGGTGAAGTGTTGGCCTTTCGCATGGGGCGCGAGACTATCCGCCGCCAGGCTGGTTGGTTGGATATTGGTGAGGCTGAAAGTGAAATGATCAATCAGGTACTTATCGAACACATTGACCTGCTGCTTTACGGATTGCGGGACAAATCAGTACGGTGAGCGTATTGAAGGGGTCGTTATAAAATTGTAGCTATAGACATGGTCGATAGGGAGCATTATGAATCGCAAGAAGATTATAGTGGCCGTCGTTATTGTTGCCCTACTGGCGGCGATAGGTTATGGCTGGAACTACTACCGTCAACAACACGACGCATCATTGACGCTGTACGGCAATGTGGATATTCGCACAGTGAATTTAGGCTTTCGAGTCGGTGGTCGGCTGGCGTCTCTGGCTGTCGATGAAGGGGATAAAATCCAGCCAGGGGAAGTTCTGGGGAAACTGGATGACGGCCCTTATCTCAATGCACTCAAACAAGCGCAAGCCAATGTTCAAAGCGCGCAAGCACAGTTGGCTTTATTGAAGGCAGGATACCGTGACGAGGAGATAGCACAGGTAAAATCTGAAGTTGCTCAGCGAGAAGCGGCATTTGGCTATGCCGATAGCTTCCTAAAACGTCAACAAGGGTTGTGGGCAAGTAAAGCCACCTCGGCCAACGAGCTAGAGAATGCTCGAACTGCTCGTAATCAAGCACAGGCTAATCTGCAAGCCTCCAAAGATAAGCTCGCACAATATTTGAGTGGTAACCGGCCACAGGAAATTGCGCAAGCCGAAGCAAATCTGGCCCAAAGTGAAGCTGAACTGGCTCAAGCTCAACTCAACCTGCAAGACACTACCCTGCTCGCGCCATCAGCGGGTACCGTACTCACTCGCGCGGTTGAGCCGGGGACCATTTTATCCGCCAGTAACACCGTATTTACCCTGTCACTGACCGATCCGGTATGGGTACGGGCCTACGTCAGTGAGCCCCACTTGAATCAGGCCATTCCCGGTACCGAAGTCGACGTATTTACCGATGGCCGCCCGGACAAGCCATATCACGGCAAAATAGGTTTCGTATCACCCACGGCGGAATTTACCCCTAAAAGTGTCGAAACGCCTGAGCTGCGTACCGATCTGGTTTATCGCTTACGTATCATTATCACTGATCCCGATGAATCGTTACGACAAGGTATGCCCGTCACCGTTCGTTTCGCACAACCTTAAGGCGGCATGAGCTATGAATGGAATCCAGCATCTTATTACTTTGGAGGGTGTTGAAAAACGCTTCCCCGGACTGGATAACCCCGCCGTCGCCAGCCTGACGACAGAGATCCGCAGTGGTGCAGTCACTGGTTTGGTTGGGCCGGACGGGGCCGGTAAAACCACCCTACTCCGTATGCTCGCCGGATTACTCAAACCCAGTCAAGGCAAGATGACGGTGGTCGGGCTGGACCCGTTAGAAAACGATCGCCAGTTACATTCTATTCTCGGATATATGCCACAAAAGTTTGGTTTATATGAAGATCTCACGGTGATGGAGAACCTGACGCTGTATGCCGATCTACGCGGGGTTACCGGTGAGCTTCGCCGCCAAACATTTGAGCGCCTGCTGACGTTTACCGATTTAACCCGCTTTACTGACCGGCTGGCGGGAAAACTGTCCGGCGGGATGAAGCAAAAACTGGGCTTGGCCTGTACTCTGGTCGGTCAGCCCAAAGTACTGTTGCTCGATGAGCCGGGTGTCGGCGTTGACCCGATTTCACGCCGCGAGCTATGGCGCATGGTGCATGAGTTAGCGAGCGATGGCATGCTTATCCTGTGGAGCACATCATATCTGGATGAAGCAGAGCAATGCCGCGAAGTGTTGTTGCTAAATGAAGGGAAGTTGCTGTACAGCGGTGCACCTCAAAGCCTGACACAACGGATGAGTGGGCGCACAATTTTGCTGGCAGCGCAAACCGGGACCAACCGTAAACTGTTACAACATGCGCTGGCATTGCCCCAAGTGAGTGATGGGGTTATCCAGGGGAAGTATGTGCGGTTAATCCTCAAACCCGACGTGGATCACAGCCAACTATTGCCACTACTCAATCAACCGAATGCCGAGATAACTGAAGCAGAACCGCGCTTTGAGGATGCCTTTATCGACCTGTTGGGGGGCGGCCCCGCCAGTGAGTCCGCGTTGGCGAAGATCATGCCCAAAGTCGCAGGTAGCCATCAGGAGACCGTGATTGAAGCCCAAGAGTTAACCAAAAAATTTGGCGATTTTGCTGCTACCGATCATGTAAATTTTCAGGTCAAACGCGGTGAGATATTTGGTCTACTCGGTCCGAATGGGGCGGGTAAATCCACTACCTTTAAAATGATGTGCGGTTTGTTAGTCCCCAGCTCAGGCAAAGCATTGGTACTGGGAATGGATCTGAAAACCAGTTCAGGTAAAGCACGACAACATTTGGGCTATATGGCGCAGAAATTCTCGTTGTATGGCAATCTGACCGTTGAACAAAACCTGAAGTTTTTCTCCGGCGTTTATGGTCTGCAAGGCAAAACACAACGCGATAAAATAGCTGACATGACCTCAGCCTTTAACTTTACCCCAATCCTCAAACAAACCCCGGACTCACTGCCTCTGGGGTTTAAACAGCGTTTAGCATTGGCCTGCGCGTTAATGCATGAACCAGACATTCTGTTCCTGGATGAACCAACGTCCGGTGTCGACCCCCTCACCCGCCGTGAGTTTTGGTTGCATATCAATGGGATGGTAGATAAAGGTGTCACCGTCATGGTTACCACCCACTTTATGGATGAAGCGGAATACTGTGATCGTATCGGGCTGGTTTACCGTGGCAAAATTATCGCAGCCGGCACACCGGATGAGTTAAAACAACAGGTTGCCAGTGATAATAATCTTAATCCCTCCATGGAAGAGGCCTTTATTGGGCTGGTGCAGCGCTATGATCAGCAAAATGATAAGGAGCAACAGTCATGACCGAGCCACATCTATTGCCAGTGGATAAATCGTCGGTAAATGAGAGCGAAACTTATCAGGACACGGGGTTTTCCTGGCGTCGCCTACGGGCTTTATGCCGTAAAGAGACCCGGCAAATACTGCGTGACCCGAGCAGTGGATTGATCGCATTCGTCATCCCGCTGTTGCTGCTGTTTATCTTTGGCTATGGCATCAATCTGGACTCCAGCAAACTGCACGTCGGCATTTTAATGGAGCAACAGAGCAAACCGGCTCAGGATCTGGCTAACGCCTTCGCCAGTTCACCTTATATTTCACCGCAAATCAGTGATAATCGCCAGGCGCTAATTCAGGCGATGCAAGCCGGAAAAATTCGTGGGCTAATTGTGATCCCCAATGATTTTGCGCAGCAGCTTGCGCGCCCCGAAAGTAAAGCCCCCATTCAGGTGATTACTGATGGCAGTGAACCCAATACCGCCAACTTTGTGCAAGGTTACGCACAAGGGGTGTGGCAAATCTGGCAACAACAACAGGCGCAAAACCTAGGGCAAAAAAACGATCCTCTGATTGAGATTCAGGTCCGTTATTGGTTTAACCCTGCCGCCATCAGCCGACATTTTATTATTCCCGGAGCCATTACCATTATTATGACGGTTATCGGCGCGATTCTAACCTCGCTGGTGATCGCCCGTGAATGGGAGCGCGGAACCATGGAAGCGCTGCTGTCGACCCAGGTCACGCGCAGCGAGTTGCTGTTGTCGAAACTGATCCCCTATTACGTCCTGGGCATGATAGCCATGACACTCTGCATGGCGGTGTCGGTATTTATCCTTGATGTGCCTTTCCGTGGCTCATTGTGGATACTATTTGTTATGACCAGCCTATTTTTGGCCAGCACTCTGGGTATGGGATTGCTAATTTCGACCATTACCCGCAATCAATTTAACGCCGCAATGGTGGCCTTGAATGCCGCATTCCTACCGGCTGTGATGCTGTCTGGCTTCATTTTCGAAATTGACAGCATGCCCGCTATCGTGCGCGCCGTAACCTATATCATTCCGGCCCGTTATTTTGTCAGCAGTCTGCAAACCCTGTTTCTGGCGGGGAATATCGGCACCGTGCTGGTGATTAACCTGTTGTTCCTGGTCGCCTCAGCAGCCGTATTTATCGGCCTGACGGCATGGAAAACTAATCGTCGGTTAGATTAGGCGCCGATTAGATTAAAGGAAGGAAGCAAGATATGTTTCACCGCCTCTACACATTGATTATCAAAGAGTTGCAGTCACTGCTGCGGGAACCACAGACACGTGCAATATTAATTATGCCGGTCATATTACAAGTCATTTTGTTCCCATTCGCCGCTACATTGGAAGTGACCAATGCCACCATTGCTATTTATAGCGAAGACAGCGGGAAAGCATCTGTAGAGCTGACCCAACGCTTTGCCAAAGCAGAGGCTTTTTCTCATGTCTTACTGCTCCACAGCCCGCAAGAAATTCAGCCAGTGATTGATAACCAGCGAGCACTGCTTTTGATACGTTTCCCAGAGCAATTCAGTGCTGACCTGGCTAATGGCAAAACCACTCAGTTGCAATTATTGCTGGATGGGCGTAACTCCAACAGCGCGCAAATTGCCGCCAATTACATTCAGCAAATCGTACAAAATTATCAATTAGAATTAACCCAAGGCCAGATAAAGCCCAACAACAGCGAGTTGGTCATCCGCAATTGGTATAACCCGAATCTGAACTACAAATGGTTCGTGGTGCCATCATTGATTGCGATGATTACGACTATCGGGGTGCTTATTGTGACATCACTGTCGGTGGCTCGTGAGCGGGAGCAAGGGACACTCGAGCAGTTGTTAGTTTCACCGCTAACCACCTGGCAGATTTTTATTGGTAAAGCTGTCCCGGCACTGATTGTCGCGACTTTCCAGGCAAGTATCGTCTTGTTTATCGGTATCTTTTTTTACCAAATTCCGTTTGCTGGTTCGTTGGCACTGTTTTATGGCACCATGCTGCTCTACGGCTTGTCGCTCGTTGGCTTCGGTTTGCTGATTTCCTCGTTATGTTCCACTCAGCAGCAGGCTTTTATTGGCGTGTTTGTTTTTATGATGCCCGCTATCTTGCTGTCCGGTTATGTCTCGCCGGTCGAGAATATGCCTATCTGGCTGCAAAATATTACGTGGATCAACCCTATCCGCCACTTTACAGATATCACCAAACAGATTTACCTCAAGGATGCCAGTTTCGATATTATCTGGCACAGTTTGTGGCCGTTACTCGTGATAACCGCCACCACGGGGAGTGCCGCCTATGGGATGTTTAGGCGGAAAATTGCATAGCGACATTAAACGGTAGCAAGACTTACCTGCATTCACCAAAAGCAAAAAGGACACCACAGGGGTGTCCTTTAAAATTTTGATCAACCTATACAACGAGCAAGTTGCGAGACCAAAAAATTGACCGACGCCCGCAGCGCAGAAAGCGCAGTTGACATCGGTCAATGAGCATTTCGAGCAGCGTACGGCGAGCAAGTTTGCCGCGTCGCAGCCCTGAATCAACCAGCTTAACGGCGGTTGCCGAAAATCCGCAGTAACATCAAGAACAAGTTAATGAAATCAAGATACAGCGTCAAAGCACCCACGATGGAATACTTGCGGAAGTTATCTTTATCATTGGCATCCAACTGTGAGCCCATGTTTTTCAACTTCTGGGTATCATAAGCAGTCAAACCAACAAACACTAACACCCCGATGTAGGTCACTGCCCACATTAGCGCCGTGCTTTTCAGCCAGATGTTAACAATCGATGCCAACACGATACCGATCAGGCCCATAAACAGCATGCTGCCCATACCACTCAAATCACGCTTGGTGGTATAGCCGTAGAAACTCATGGCACCAAACATACCGGCAGCAATCAAGAATGTGCTGGCGATAGAAGAGCTGGTGTACATGATGAAAATGCTGGATATCGTCAAACCGGTTAATGCGGAATAGAGCATAAACAGCGAGGTAGCCATCGAGCCACTCAGGCGGTTAACCATGCCAGAAATAACAAATACCAGACCTAACTGAACAATAATCAGCCCGAAAAAGGTGATCTGACTGGAAAATATAAAGTTGAGTATCGCAGGGGTATTCGCTGCGTACCAAGCGACAACCGCCGTTAATAACAGACCACAGGTCATCCAGCCGTATACCTGCGCCATGTATGCCTGAATGCCTGTGTTGGCACGTTCGACAATCGAACCATTAGAGCGTGGATAGCGATCCATGGTAGTTACCTTATGCATATAAATAATGATACAGGCCATCTAAATTGACAGCCCACCGACTTTTTAAGGGTACCACAGAAGTACAGTCAACAAGGGAGTAAAAATAGACATTTAGCAGTGATCTTTACACTGGTTTACGCTCAATTTACCAACGCCTGGCCGCCTGATGATCACTGTCGCGTGATTCAACCCAACGTTCGCCATCCGTTGTGGCTTCCCGTTTCCAAAATGGTGCCTTTGTTTTCAGGTAATCCATTATAAATTCAGCCGCATCAAACGCCATACTGCGATGGGTACTGGTCACCCCGACAAAGACGATTTCATCGCCGGGGAACAGTGGCCCTACCCGATGAATAACGCTAACACGCTGTAAAGGCCAACGGCTGCGGGCGTCATCAATAATCTCAGCTAACGCCTTTTCTGTCATGCCTGGGTAATGTTCCAGCGTCAGTGCACTGACGCTATCACCCAGGTTGTGATTACGGACTTTGCCGGTAAAGGTCACCACCGCGCCATCTTCATCACACTGTGACAACCAGTGATACTCATCACCCACACTGAAGGTCTCAGTGCCCACACGAATACGGGTATGCTCCATTATCAACCTCCGGTCACCGGCGGGAAGAACGCCACTTCATCACCCGCCACCAGCGGATGGTGAACATTGACCAGTGATTGATTCACTGCCGTCAGTAATTTGCCTTCTTCAAGGGCTAATTGCCAGCGTTCGCCCCGTTGGCACAGGGATTGGCGCAGTGCCTCGACAGTGGGAAATTCCGCCGCCAATTGCAGGCTGTCGGTTCCGACCAGTTCACGCACCTGAGCAAAAAAGAGAATCTGAATCATGGGTTCACCTTAAAATCACCGGATTTCCCGCCACTTTTTGCTAACAGGCGCACCGGGCCAATTATCATGTCTTTTTGTACCGCTTTGCACATATCGTAAATTGTCAGGGCGGCAACGGAAGCTGCCGTCAGCGCTTCCATTTCCACGCCGGTTTTACCGGTCAAGCGACAGCAAGTTTCGATACGCACACGGTTGTGTTCTGGTTGTGCTTCCAGTTGAACTTCAACTTTGGTCAGCAACAGTGGGTGGCACAGTGGGATCAATTCCCAGGTTTTTTTAGCCGCCTGAATCCCGGCAATACGCGCAGTGGCAAAGACATCACCTTTGTGGTGGCTGCCCTCGATAATCATCGCCAACGTCGCGGCCTGCATTTCAACAAAAGCCTCTGCCCGTGCTTCGCGCACAGTTTCTGCTTTAGTGGAAACATCCACCATATGGGCTTCGCCTGCGGCGTTAATGTGAGTTAGTTGGGTCATATATTCTCTTCTGTTCTTAACGTTGCCCGCTATCAACCGCCAATAAACGATAAATTCTGGGTAATACCGCTGTTGCCCTGATGCAGAAAATGAGTCTGTTTCTTGGTTTGCAATGCACTCTGGATGCGTGCCATTAACTCATCTTGCTGGTCATCGCTGCCCAGTAAGTCACGTAGCGTAATACCTTGCTCGCCAAATAAGCATAAATGCAGATTTCCCAGCGCTGAAACACGCAAGCGGTTACAACTGGCGCAGAAGTCTTTCTCATACGGCATAATCAGCCCGACCTCTCCCAGATAATCCGGATGATAAAACACCTGCGCCGGGCCATCACTGCGCGCCCGCGCTTGCTGTTGCCAACCTTGTTGGAGTAATTGCTGGCGGATGACACCACCGGAGACATGATGCTGACGAAACAGCTTCCCCCCCTCGCCGGTTTCCATTAATTCGATAAACCGCAGTTGAATCGGTCGCGATTTTATCCAACTGAGGAAGGCATTCAGATTGCGATCATTGACATCACGCATCAGTACGGCATTGATTTTGACTTTCTCAAAACCAGCATCGAAAGCAGCATCAATGCCTTGCATGACCTGATGAAATTTATCCTGCCCGGTTATGGCATGAAATTGTCGCGGGTCAAGGCTATCGACACTGACGTTAATGGCTGTCAATCCAGCCTCCCGCCATTGGGCGGCGTCACGGGCTAAACGGTAGCCATTGGTGGTGACTGCCAGTGTGCGGATCGCCGGATTTTGTTTGATAGTCGCGATGATATCGGTGAAGTCGCGCCGCATAGAAGGTTCGCCGCCCGTCAGACGAATTTTTTCTGTTCCCAACAGAGCAAAGGCGCGGCTGACGCGGCTTATCTCGTCCAGACTCAGAAAGCTTTTTAATCCGTCGGGGCGATAGCCATCCGGCAAGCAATAGGTGCAACGGAAATTGCACACATCGGTGATTGATAGGCGCAAATAATAGAACTTGCGCGCAAATGCGTCAGTGAGTTGTACCATAACACCTTTCCAAATACGGGAGATGCAGGCATTTCTACCTCGCACCCTGGTGGCTTAAAGCCACGGCCAGAGCATCATATTGTTCGCGGACGAGACAACGTAGACGCCAAGGCTAGGAGTTTATGTTCAGTGACAGTTTACCTACTGCCCACCGAACCATGGTTTAAAAAGTAAAGCGCTTAGTGGCAGATGAGTCGCTAAAAACCCTACTTTTCCTAGAGATTCTAACGCTAAAACGGCAGGATAGCCAATGGCTGTTTTTCGTTATATATTTTTATATACAACGACTTATCTAACAAAACTCACTGTTATTCAGTCTATTGTAATCCGTTGCTAATACTTTGTTTAAAATCACTAAAACAATGGCTTTTATCGCGTTTTCGCGGCAAATCCGTTAACTTATGCAGCAATTTCACCCTTAGCTACGCTATTAGAGCCAGGCAACAATATTTAGACAGGAAAAATATGCGAAATCGCACATTAGCGGATCTCGATCGAGTGGTTGCTTTAGGGGGAGGCCATGGCCTGGGGCGCGTGATGTCAGCCCTTTCGCCACTGGGTTCACGCCTGACAGGTATTGTTACCACCACCGATAATGGCGGCTCGACTGGCCGCATTCGCCGTTCAGAAGGAGGGATTGCCTGGGGTGATACCCGCAATTGCCTTAATCAGTTGATCACTGAGCCGAGTGTGGCTTCGGCAATGTTTGAATACCGTTTTAGCGGTAATGGCGAACTCTCGGGCCATAATCTGGGCAATTTAATGCTCAAAGCGTTAGACCATCTCAGCATCAGACCTATCGAGGCAATCAATCTGGTACGTAGCTTGCTGAAGGTTGAGGCATGGCTCATCCCAATGTCTGAGCAGCCGGTCGATCTGCTGGCCATCGATCATGAAGGGCACCCCGTTTATGGTGAGGTGAATATCGACCAACTGGCAAAAATGCCACAAGAGATGTTGTTGTCACCGCACGTTCACGCCACGCGGGAAGCCGTGGAAGCAATTAGCCAGGCCGATGTTATTTTGATTGGGCCAGGTAGTTTCTTAACCAGTCTGATGCCCTTGTTACTGCTAGATGACTTAACTCAGGCCTTACGACGCAGCTCTGCCAGTATGATTTATATCGGTAATCTGGGGCGTGAACTCAGTGTGGCGGCGGCCGCGCTATCGTTGCAAGAAAAACTGGCGATAATGGAAAGCAAGATTGGCCGCAAAATTATTGATGCGGCAATTGTCAGTCCACAAATTGATATCAGTGGTGTAACAGACAGGATTATTATCCAGCAGCCACTGGAAGCAAAAGATATCCCTTACCGCCATGACCGTGAGCTACTGCGCCAGGCACTGGAAAACACCCTGCAACAGCTCGGTGGGGCAAACTAGCTAAGAGGCTTAGCTTGAGTTTGAGCTTGCAACCTTGCGCTGTCATTCATATGGATATACAGCGCCTCCACTTTAGTTCTAGCCCATGGTGTACGGCGTAAAAACTTCAGGCTGGATTTAATGCTGGGATCGCTGATGAAACAGTTGATATTGATACGGTATGCCAACTCCTCCCAGCCATAATGCTCAACCAGTTTGGTCAGCAGTTGTTCAAGGGTAATACCGTGTAATGGATCTTTCGACAAGTGATCACTCATTATTTATCTCGCACTTTTACTCTCCGACTTGGGGCTGCTGAATTGTGGGTTTGCCACCAACCTGCAACGCCAGGTTATTTGAGTCTATCTAGGTGATGATTTTATTAGTCGCACACCTTAATCAGGATAGGTTGATGCGACAAGCATAAATTCCCGATTTGTCGCACCATTGCTTACCGCTCACATAATGCAGGGCTGATGAGCATCAAGATATCGCGATAAATTGCTGGCGCAACTGATGGACTTGATCACGCAGTTCTGCTGCCTGCTCAAACTCCAGATTTTGCGCGTGGGTGTACATTTTAGACTCCAACTCACGGATTTTCTGATCAAGCGCTTTTGGTGGCAAGGCGTGATAATTATTGGGATCGGCCACTTTGCCGCCCCGCCCTTTCCCTTTACCACGGGAAGAGGGTTGGCCCAATTGCAGAATATCGCCAATCTTCTTGTTCAACCCTTGCGGAATGATGCCACGTTCTTCGTTGTAAGCTTGCTGTTTGACACGGCGCCGTTCCGTTTCACCAATAGCCTTTTCCATTGAGGCGGTAATTCTGTCGCCATACAGTATTGCTTTACCATTAAGGTTACGCGCCGCACGGCCAATGGTCTGGATTAAAGAGCGTTCAGAACGCAGGAAACCTTCTTTATCAGCATCAAGAATTGCGACCAGAGAAACCTCTGGCATATCCAAACCTTCGCGCAGTAAGTTAATTCCCACCAATACATCAAACTCACCCAAACGCAGATCACGAATGATCTCTACCCGTTCAACGGTATCAATATCCGAATGCAGGTAACGAACACGGGCGCCATGCTCTCCAAGATACTCGGTCAGGTCTTCAGCCATACGTTTGGTCAGCGTGGTCACCAGCACCCGCTCGTTAATCGCTGCACGAATACGGATCTCTGACAGCAAGTCATCAACCTGTGTGGCTACCGGCCGTACTTCAATTAATGGGTCGAGCAGGCCCGTCGGCCGCACGACCTGATCGATGATATCGCCACCGGATTTCTCCAGCTCATATTTACCTGGAGTTGCTGAAACATAAATAGTTTGTGGTGCCAGTGCTTCAAACTCTTCAAACCGCATTGGCCGGTTATCCAGTGCCGATGGCAGCCGGAAACCATATTCCACCAATGTTTCTTTGCGTGAGCGGTCACCTTTGTACATCCCGCCGATTTGCGGAATAGTGACGTGGGATTCATCAACCACCAACAGACCGTCAGCCGGTAGATAGTCAAATAGCGTCGGTGGTGCTTCGCCTGGACCACGGCCCGAAAGGTAGCGGGAATAGTTTTCAATACCGGAGCAATAGCCCAGCTCATTCATCATTTCAAGGTCAAACTGGGTCCGCTGGCTAATACGTTGCTCTTCCAACAACTTGTTATTGGCTAATAGCACCTGACGGCGGTCGGCCAATTCGACTTTGATCTCTTCCATGGCCTGCAAAATACGCTCGCGCGGGGTAACGTAGTGCGTTTTAGGATAGACCGTAAAGCGCGGTACTTCATGCTGTAACTGGCCTGTCAATGGATCAAAGATGGACAACCGTTCGACCTCTTCATCGAACAACTCTACCCGCAACGCCCATTCATCAGATTCTGCGGGGAAGATGTCGATAACTTCACCACGCACCCGGAAGGTACCGCGCTGGAATACCTGATCATTACGGCTGTACTGCAATTCGGATAAGCGACGCAAAATAGAGCGCTGATCGATGATCATACCCTTAGTCAGATGCAGCATCATTTTCAGGTATAAATCAGGATCACCCAGACCATAAATCGCAGAAACCGACGCCACCACGATAACATCACGCCTTTCCAGCAGTGCTTTGGTCGCAGATAGCCGCATTTGCTCGATATGCTCATTTACCGAGGCATCTTTTTCAATAAACGTATCAGAGCTTGGGACATAGGCTTCAGGCTGGTAGTAGTCATAGTAGGAGACGAAATACTCTACCGCGTTATCGGGAAAGAACTCTTTCATCTCACCATAAAGCTGTGCTGCCAATGTCTTATTGGGTGCCAGCACCATGGTTGGGCGATTCAAATCAGCAATAACATTGGCTATCGTAAAGGTTTTACCCGATCCCGTTACCCCCAACAGTGTCTGATGAGCCAGACCATTCTCTAGCCCTTCTTCCAGTTTACGGATGGCCTCAGGCTGGTCGCCTGCTGGCTTAAACTCAGAATGTAGTTTGAATAATTTACTCATGAATTTGCTACCCACTGGAGAAACACACACTATCAGGAGGCTAATTATGAAAGCCCCATAGAATTTTGCCACCTCTATGATACTGGATATAAAACCAGCTTCAAGCACCAAAATGTAGGAATGTCTTTCACCAGGAGATTGTTTGCCTCGTTACAGTGACATCTAAACGACAGCTGCACTGTAAAAGCGTTTTTATCCCCAACTGTTAACATAAACACTTTAGTGATAACTAATCGATTAAAGATCACTCATCATCGCCAGTTATGATTTTTCAGCGCTTGATTTTAAATAACCCATTGAAAGTAAAATAAATTATTAAAAAGTAGAGAATGCGGACAACAGGAGCGCAAGCCGCGCCCGCTCTCGCTTGCCATCAGTTTTCTATGGCTAATGCACAAGGTTATCCACAGGAATGGTGGATAACTCATTCAACCCCACAGCGGCTGGGAGTTGGCGAAAAGCAAAGCTTGGGGGATAAATGGGGACTAACTGGCTTTTTTAGTGTTTTTTTTACATTTTTATTTCACCGCATATTTCAATTAGTGCTAACTATGTAGCTTGCTAATTCTATAATTTTCACTAGTTAACACCTGTATCTAATGACCTCTGACCTCTCTCTTTTTCTACTGCACCATTTTCTCCACCAAAGCACCGCTTAAGTGCAAGCTAGCCATCACTCTACGCTCGCCCCCCGCCAGGCTGAGCTATTTTTACCCCACGCTGCGCGTTAAAACCATTTACAGCCTGTTAACAAACAGATTTTACTCTCTGTATAGCAACTTGGCCCAAGAGTTGCTTTATATCTCTGTGAAACGGAGAGATTAAAGGGGAAATGGTCTAAAGCGGTGCAACGCATTAATAGACTAAAAATCATCCTATCGCAGGGTGATTAAGGATAAAAATAGCCTGTTGATGCCATTTAATGCCGCAATTCGCCCATTTCACCTCAATTTACACCGACAACCACCCGTTAGAAGTGTGGTGTTTTATGCTGTACTGCCGCTACCAAGTATGCAGATTTGCTGGTTAATCCTTCACTAGCCGTTACAGAACACCGGGCCACCTGTGAACTACTGAGATCGACTGAGGAGAAGCACTGATGCTGAGTTTAACCGCTGTGAATCAATACTATGGACAGAATCATATCCTTTGGGATATTAATCTCGAGATCCCCCGTGGGCAGTGTACCTGCCTGATTGGCCGTAATGGCGTAGGAAAAACGACGTTAATTAATTGCATCATGGGGCATCTGCCAATTAAGAGTGGCACCATGACCTGGCAACCTAATCATGAACCGCCGCAGAATTTGCTACAGCAGCCGGTTGAGGGGCGTACTGCTCTGGGTATTGGCTATGTACCACAAGGGCAGCAGATCTTCTCTCAACTGAGTGTAGAGGAGAATATGCTGATAGCCGTGCTGGCGGGCCGCCATAAGTCGCGCCAAATTCCGGGCTGGATTTTTGATATATTCCCGCAACTGTATGACAAACGCACCCAACGTGGTGGGGAGCTAACCCGTAATCAACAACAGCAGTTGGCCATTGCCAGAGCACTGGTGACAGAGCCAGAACTGTTGATTCTTGATGAACCGGGGAGTGGTATTTTACCGCCGTTGACTGAGGATATTGGCAATATCCTACATCAGCTCAGTCGTAGCCTGGGTTTGACGGTACTTTTGGTTGAACACCGTTTACCCTTTATTCAGCATGTGGCAGATCGATTCTGTTTGATGGCCGATGGCCGAAATGTGGCACAAGGAACATTGGCTCAATTGGATGAAGAGATGATTATTACGCATTTGGCCAGTTAATATGGCGCAGAGTGGTTTCTCCCTCATGCAAACTAAAGCCGATGATAGCGGCCATACTCCGCAAAAAACTCAGGGCTAATAATGTCTATTAGCCCTTTAGGGTCATATCGCCGTCAAAAATTCAGCTCAGTGGCACCTCAGCCAAAAGTCCTAAATCCAAATAGCCACCAAGATCACGCCGCTGGGTGATGGGATACACGTCAAGGTCCGTCAGATAGGGGACGACACCTAATCGCGGGGCACTGATCATCTGTGTCAATGTTGCCATATACTCAACTTGTCGCCCCCCCGCAGGTATCACCTCATTAGCGATCCACCCTACCAGTTTCAGCCCAGCTTGTCGGATAGCCAAAGCGGTCAACAAAGCATGATTGATACATCCCAATTTGATGCCAACAACCATAATTACTGGCAGTTGCTCTCGTAAAACCCAATCGGCAAAAGTTGCCTGTGGCGACAGTGGGGTAAACCAGCCGCCAGCCCCTTCGACCAATATCCATTCTGCTGAGTGCTCAAGCTGCTGTAGTCCTTGCGATAAAACTGACAAATCAATCTCACGCCCTTCGCTGGCACTGGCAATATGGGGCGAGGTTGCCTCCAGAAATGTGAGCGGATTCACCTGTGAATAACTAAGTGCCGTACTGCTGTTTGCTTGTAGCGCCAAAGCATCACTGTTGCGCAATCCGTCAGGCGTCATCTGGCTGCCGGATGCCACCGGTTTATAACCGGCGGTGCGATAGCCCTGCTGGGCTGCGGCTTGCAGTAAGGCACAACTGGCAACTGTCTTACCGACATCGGTATCCGTGCCAGTGATAAACCAACGTTTAATCACGATATATAACCCCATAAACTAAATGGTAACTCAGCGGGTAGGTGCCAGATTGGGTGCTATAAGCGCGTTGCAGGGCCACCAGCCGCTGGCGACCACTTAACCCAGACTGACGCCCCTGATGTAAATGCGTAGCACCAATGCCTTGCAGAGAGCGCATAAGCGCAATTACATCAGGAAACTGTTGCTGATATAACTCGGTTGTCAGGTGATGGCGATACCCCTGACAAGCGTCACTGATATGCTGAAAGGGGAGAAAATCATTCACATGGCGCTGGCCATCTACCTGTTGCCACGCCTGCCCCAGCTCGTCAAGAGACCCCTTTGCCAAGGTAGAAAACAGAATGATGCCGCCAACTCGCGTGACGCGATATAACTCAGCTAGCGCCTGCGGTAAATCAGCACACCACTGTAGCGCCAGATTACTAAAACAAATATCAACGCTTTGATCTGGCAGCGGTATATTCTCAATATCAGCCAATAAATAGCTGTCCGCAGCCTGCTGTCGCCGGGCGTGATCCAACATTCCGGCGGCCAAATCTAGCGCAGTAACATATCTGTCTCGTTCACGCCAACGGCGGCTGAAATAGCCAGTACCGCACCCGGCATCCAGCACCGACGCACCAGGGTGCTGATAACCCAGCGCCAATAAGGTATTCCCCGTTTCCCGTTGCAAACTTGCCGCTGAGTCGTAGCTGCCAGCAGCCCGGCTAAATGCAGCCGCAATCGCCGGTTTATCAACCAAGGGTAATCGTGGATTATCAGCGACAAACGCCATACAGCACCTCCAGCAATCTGTCGATATCATCATATTGATGCGCAGCACTCAGGGTAATACGCAATCTGGCGCCCCCCGGCGGGACTGTTGGAGGGCGAATCGCCGTTACCCATAACCCCTCGGCGCGTAGTTGCTCCGCCAGTGTCAGTGTTTGCTGATTGTCACCCACCAGCAGTGGCTGAATAGCGGTTTCAGATGCCCCTAATTGCAACGGTAAGTCTGCCGCTCCACGCCGAAATTGCGCAATACGTTGCTGAAGCTGCTGTCGCAAGTCGTCACCTTGCTGAATACGTAATAGTGCCACTTGCAGCGCACAAGCCTGTGCTGGCGGCATCGCGGTGCTGTATATCAGGTGGCGGGCATATTGCAGCAGATACTCGGCAACCGGTTCCTGACACAACACTGCCGCCCCACTTAGGCCGAATGCCTTGCCAAAAGTGACCACTAACAGTTCAGGTTTTACCCCTTGCTGCCAGCAACTACCACGGCCACCTTCGCCACACACCCCAATTCCGTGCGCATCATCCACCAGTAACCAGCCACCCGCCGCCACAGTTTTTTGCTGCAAAGCAGCCAGTGGAGCGCTATCACCGTCCATACTAAAAACGCCTTCGGTGACCACCAATGTTTGGCCCGCACAGGGTTTATCGAGTAGGTTTTGTAGCGCATCGGGCTGATTATGCACAAAGCGCCGCAATTGAGCCGGAGAGTGTGCAGCCGCCTCCAGCAAAGAGGCGTGGCTGAGTTTATCGGCCAGTATCCTGTCGTCGGCGGCAGTTAACGCCGCCAATACCGCCTGATTTGCCGCGTAGCCTGAGATAAACAACAATGCACGCGGATAACCCAGCCAGTCCGCCAATTGGTGTTCCAGTTGGGCATGAGGCCGGCTATAGCCGGTAACATGGCCAGAGCCACCACTGCCAACACCATAGCGTTGCGCCCCCTGCTGCCACGCCGCAATCACGTCGGGATCCTGACTTAACCCCAGATAATCATTGCTGGAGAAGTTGAGATAACGCCGTTCTGCTGATTGCAACCAGCGCCCACTCGCCCCCTCATTAACCTGACGGCTACGGTAGGCCGCGGCGTCGCGTCGCTGTTGCAGCCCCTGCTCTATCTTGCTTTGCCAGTTCATCAGATTGCCGCGTTATAAAATTGTGTACTCTCGCCGGGCAATGAGTCACGCTGCAAGAGTTGCTCAGTCAATACTTGCTGCTGTTCGCGATCCCCTTGCTCGGTGGCGGTTTGCTGTGGATTCAGCCCCAATTTACGAAACAGTTGCAGATCTTTATCTTCTTCAGGATTCGCCGTGGTAAGCAATTTACAGCCGTAGAAAATAGAGTTAGCCCCTGCCATAAAGCACATCGCCTGCGTTTGCTCGTTCATTTGTTCGCGACCGGCAGATAAACGCACGTAAGAGGTTGGCATCATGATACGTGCGATAGCGATGGTGCGGATAAACTCGAAAGCATCGACGTCGTCGTTATTTTCCATCGGCGTGCCTTTCACTTTTACCAGCATATTGATCGGCACACTTTCAGGCGGTTTGGGCAAATTCGCCAGTTGTACCAGTAGCCCTGCGCGGTCACGAACAGTTTCGCCTAACCCGACAATGCCTCCCGAACAGACTTTGATACCGGCGTCACGAACTTCACTGAGGGTATCGAGCCGTTCCTGATAACTGCGGGTGGTAATGATGCTGCCGTAGAATTCCGGCGAGGTATCAAGATTGTGGTTGTAATAATCCAGCCCAGCCTCTGCCAACCGGTGAGCTTGCTGTTTATCCAGCGAGCCAAGCGTCATACAGGTTTCCATCCCCATGGCCTTGACACCTTCAACCATTTTCTCCAAATAAGGCATGTCACGCTCATGGGGATTCTTCCAGGCCGCGCCCATACAGAAACGGGTTGAGCCGGCGGCTTTGGCCTTTTTCGCTGACGCCAGCACTTGTTCAACCTGCATTAAGCGCTCACTTTCCAAGCCAGTTTTGTAACGCGAGCTTTGCGGGCAATATTTGCAATCTTCCGGGCAAGCACCGGTCTTAATCGACAGCAAAGTACTGACTTGCACCTGACGCGAGTCAAAATGCTGACGATGAATCTGCTGCGCTTCAAACAATAAATCCAGCAGTGGTTTTTCAAACAAGGCCTGGGCTTGCCCGACTGTCCAGCGAATATAATTTGCCATTACGGCTTCTCCAAGGAAGAGAAAAAAGTTTCGCCAGTGTAAATAAACTCGATATACTGTCAACCATTCTTGCAATGAATTGGTTTACAACAATCCTCATGACACCTTCTGACCTGGCTTTTGATCAACGTCATATCTGGCACCCCTACACCTCAATGACTGACCCGCTTCCCTGCTATCCGGTGGTCGCAGCCGATGGCGTTGAGCTGCAACTGGCTGATGGCCGACGTCTGATCGATGGCATGTCATCATGGTGGGCGGCCATTCACGGCTATAATCATCCGGTACTGAACCACGCGGCACATCAGCAGTTGGATAAAATGTCCCATGTGATGTTTGGAGGTATCACCCACCCGCCCGCCGTGGAACTCTGCCAACAGTTGGTTGCTCTAACCCCTTCGGCACTAGAGTGTGTTTTTCTCGCTGATTCGGGTTCGGTGGCCGTTGAAGTTGCATTGAAAATGGCATTGCAATACTGGCAGGCCAAAGGTGAACGGCGGCAACGGATTTTAACCCTGCGCCACGGCTACCATGGTGATACTTTTGGTGCGATGTCAGTTTGTGATCCCCAGAATTCAATGCACAGTTTGTATCAGGGGTATTTAGCTGAAAATCTGTTTGCCCGCGCGCCACAATGCCGCTTCGACGAGCCGTGGAACCCGGAAGACATCACTGATTTTGCTGCAATGATAGCCACACATTCCAGCGAGATAGCCGCAGTCATTCTGGAACCGATAGTGCAAGGTGCCGGTGGAATGCGTATCTATCACCCCGCCTATTTGCGTGAGGTCAGAGCATTGTGCGATCAGCACCAGATTTTGTTGATTGCCGATGAAATTGCTACCGGTTTTGGCCGCACCGGCAAATTTTTCGCCTGCGAACATGCGCAAATCGTGCCGGACATTCTGTGTTTGGGTAAGGCGTTGACCGGCGGCTACCTGACTTTATCGGCTACCTTAACTACCCGTAAGGTGGCAGAAACCATCAGTAACGGTGATGCGGGTTGCTTTATGCACGGCCCGACATTTATGGCTAATCCATTGGCTTGCGCTGTCGCCTCGGCAAACTTGAGTCTGTTGGCTGAGAATCACTGGCAACAGCAGGTTGCCGCCATAGAAAACCAATTGAAACACGCGTTAATGCCACTTGCAGAACATGAAGCAGTAGCCGATGTGCGGGTATTAGGGGCAATTGGGGTAGTGGAAATGAAAGAGCCGGTTAACGTCGCGCGCTTGCAACGGCAATTTGTCGAGCACGGTGTGTGGATCCGCCCGTTTGGTAAACTGATTTACCTGATGCCGCCTTATATTATCTCGCCGCAATCACTGACGCGGTTAACGGATGCGGTGAAAGCTGCGATAGTAAATATCCACTAAAGCAGTGGTGGACAATATCGTTCGCAAATTGGCGGGCAACTGCACCGATGGGCGCTGCGACGGCTTACGCCGTTACGACCCCTTCGACACATTTCCCCGCCCTGCAATATTATTTTTTAAGCTCTTGGTGCCAAAATAGTGACCCACATTGGCCCTTTCCCTACTGCATAGCGCTTCAGGGGGGTTAGCTCACCGCTGTGTTGATCAATACGATACACGGCAATATGATCCGACTTCTGGCCGGAAGAGATCAGGAAGTTACCACTGTTATCGATATTAAAACCGCGTGGCTGTGCTTCAGTCTGTTGGTGCCCGACCAACGTAATCTCACGCCCATCTTCAGAAACACTGAAAATACCCAGCAGACTGGCAGTACGGTCACTGATATAGAGATGACGGCCATTTGGCGTAATATGGATATCAGCCGCCCAACGAGTGCCGGTAAAGTCTGTTGGCATCGCATCCAGCGTCTGTATTAGCTGGTATTCTTGGCCGTTTTTGTTGATTTGATACACATCTACCGAGCTATTCAGCTCGTTAACACAATAGGCGACGTGTTTATTGGGGTGGAAGGCCATATGACGTGGGCCCGCACCGGCAGCAACCGGTATCGCCGCCTGAACGTGTGGGGTCAGTTTACCCTCAAGGCTCAGATCAAATAACCGCACCTTATCTTCTTTCAGGCAAGGTACCAGTAATATTTGATTGGTCGGATCAATATTCGCCGAATGTGGAGCAGGCAAATCATCCAATTGCTGAATAGGTGCCTGTACCACACCCTGCTCATCAATAGGGCTAATGCTGACACAGTTAAAGCTATATGAAGCAGAGAACAGGAAGTGGCCTTGTAAATCAGTGCCAATGTGCGTTGGGCTGCCTGGCAGTGGTGCCATGCCAGCGGCGGTCAATGTGCCATCGTCGCTGATGTTGTAGCTGATAATGGCAAAATCGGGGCGCACCCCAACATATAACTGGCGCTGGTTTGGATTGATTGTCATCGGCTGCACTTGCCCCGGCACCTCCACCGTTTGCAATAAGGTTAATGCACCGGCGGAATCTAATTGCCAAACATGGATCTGCTGACTGTCTGGGCTTGCCACGTAAACCACTTGCTTCATCTCTACTCCTTAGTCGAACCTATTAGGCAACACTGTTTAGCCTAGCTTACCTGACTCGGCGGACATAACAACAGTCTGCTGTCGCGCTGTTTAAAACTTATCCTGCTTATTTTTAGCTGATTATGCTACCCACTCCCAGGCTTGGTTTAATCAACCCGCCATCCGGTGTACCATCGGGTAATACTATGTAACCATACTATTAATGCCCTTATTAACGAGACTATTGCTGCCATGACCTATCGCATAATTGCACTGGATCTAGACGGAACGCTACTGGATCACAAAAAACGTATTCTGCCAGAATCCTTGTCCGCACTGGCGCAAGCCCGTGCTGAAGGCATCAAAGTGGTAGTGGTGACCGGCCGCCATCATGTTGCTATTCACCCGTTTTATCAGGCACTAGAACTTGATACACCTGCAATTTGCTGTAACGGTACCTATATTTATGATTACCATGCCAAAAAGGTATTAGATTCAAACCCCTTGCAGCCTCAACAAGCGGTTCAGGTGTTGCAGTTGCTGGAGCAAACCGGTATCCACGGGCTAATGTATGTGGACGATGCCATGCTCTATCAGCAAACCAGCGGGCATGTGATTCGCTCACTCAGTTGGGCTGAGTCATTACCACCCGCTCAGCGCCCAACGCTACTCCACGTTGATAGCTTGCTTGATGCTGCTCACACTGCCAGTTCTATCTGGAAATTCGCCACTTCACACTCGGATATTGAGCAACTGAGAGCGCTCGCAACCCAGATTGAGAATGACATGGGGTTGGCTTGCGAATGGTCATGGCATGATCAAGTTGATATCGCACAGGCGGGTAACAGCAAAGGTAAGCGGCTACAGCAATGGGTTGAATCTCAGGGTTTGAGCATGAAAGATGTGGTTGCCTTTGGTGATAACTTTAATGACCTGAGCATGCTGGAAAGCGCTGGTTTGGGAGTGGCGATGGGGAATAGCGCCGATGCTATCAAACAGCGGGCTGACCTAGTGATTGCCGATAACGAACAACCCGGTATTGCTGGCGTCATCCGCCAGCATGTCCTGGCTTGATAGTAAAAAACGCCCGGCTGACGGGCGTTTTATCGTCGGGTGAACCCAGGGGTTATCGCCCTCAATTCTTGCGGTTAAACGAGACACTTTTTATCTGTGCATACACCCACTGACCGGGTTTAAGCGCCAATTCATCCCGTGCCCACGGCGTGATCCGCGCCCACAACCATTGATCACCAACCGCGAGTTTGACATCGACCTGCCCATCCACCTCAAGGCATTCGGCAATTTTTACCGGCAAGATATTACGGATACTGCTGCTTTGCGGTGGCTGTAATACCAACGAAACATCGGCTGCATTAATCCGAATACGCATTGAGCTACCCTCTTGCGCATCAAGCTTACCCACCCACAATCGCTGATCACCTAACGCCAGCGCGGTCATGGCATAGCGGTCGTGGTGACCAATGACACTGACCCGCAGTATGCTGCTCGGTTCTTCCCGTTGCAGCCACGGGCGCAATGCACTACTGGCCCACACTTCCTCCAGCCCGCCGACCGCGCGCACTTTGCCACCATCCATAACCACCACTTGATCTGCCAGCCGCAGGATCTCATCCATGCTGTGGCTAACATACAAAATAGGGGTGTTAACATCTTGCGCCAACCGCTCCAGATAAGGCAGCAGCTCACGTTTGCGGGGCAAATCCAGAGAGGCCAGTGGCTCATCCATCAACAACAGCTCAGGGGCGGTCAATAATGCGCGCCCAATAGCAACACGCTGTTTCTCGCCGCCAGAGAGGGTCAGTGGGAAACGACTTAATAGTGGCTCGATACCCAGCAAACCGACAATTGTGTCAAATTGCCCACGCATTGACGGGGCCATGCCGTATTGTAAATTGCCCCGCACCCGATAATGGGGAAATAAGCGCGCATCCTGAAATACGTAACCGACTTTGCGTTTTTCCGGTGGCAGATAGATTTGCTGCTCGGCATCCACCAGCACCCGGCCATTTAACACCACTTTGCCTTGCTGCGGACGGGTCAGGCCACCAATAACATTAATTAATGAGGTTTTACCGGCCCCCGACAACCCGAAAATAGCGGTGATACCTTGGGCGGGCAGATTGGTGGAAACGCGTAAATCCAAATCGCCCAGTTGCTGACTGAAATCCAGCTCTAACATGGTGCCCCCATGCGTTTTTTACCCCAGCGGGCCAGCCATTCGGATAATAGCAACGCCACCAACGACAGAATAATGGCAATGACACACAAACGCGCAGCAGCAGCTTCCGCCCCAGGGGTTTCAATCAGTGTGTACATTGCCAGTGGAATAGTGCGGGTTTCACCGGGAATATTGGAGACGAAAGTGATGGTCGCCCCAAACTCCCCCAGTGAACGGGCAAAAGAAAGCACGGTGCCAGCAATCACCCCCGGTAAAGAGAGCGGTAACGTAATGGTGAAAAACACCCGCCACGGATTGGCTCCTAGCGTGCGGGCCGCCAGTTCCAGACGCGTATCAACTGCTTCCAACGCCAGCCGGATAGCCCTCACCATCAGCGGAAAGGCCACCACCGCCGAGGCTAACGCCGCACCACGCCAACTAAAACTGAAATTAATGCCAAACCAGCTATAGAGCCACTCGCCAATAAAACCGCGCCGCCCCATGCTTATCAACAATAAATAGCCAATCACCACGGGTGGCAGCACCAGTGGTAAGTGAATAATACTGTCTAACAACGATTTACCGGGAAAACGGCAGCGCACTAAAATCCACGCCATTAAAATGCCTAATGGCAAACTGCACGCCACCGCAACCGCTGAAACCTTCAGACTAAGAATAATTGCCTGCCACTCATACTCACTCAATATCATTAGCGTGGGGTAAATCCATAATTTTTGAAAATAACCGCCGCTGCTGGGCTTTTCAGGTAATCATAAAAAGCACTCACGGTCGGGTTTTCATGACCTTTAACAATTGCCATCGGGTATTCAACCGGCTTATGACTTGCTTCCGGGAATATCCCCACAACCTTAACTTTGTTACTGGCTATCGCATCTGAACCATAGACAATACCCAGCGGCGCTTCTGCCCGTTCGACCAGTGCCATTGCACTGCGCACGTTATTGGCCCGCGCCATTTCAGGGGCTAAAGTTGACCAGGCACCTAAATTCTCCAGTGACTCTTTGGCATAAATCCCAGCAGGAACATGATCAGGATCGCCCACCGCCAAACGGCCACCATCCAATAATTTCTTCCAGTCGGTTTTTTTATCGATTACGACTTTATCTATTTTACTGTCTTGCGGAGCAATTAATACCAGTTCATTACCTAATAAGGTGTAGCGAGTATTGGCAACAATTTGCTGTTTATCAATAGCATAATCCATCCATTGCTGATCGGCAGAAATAAACATATCAGCCGGTGCGCCCTGCTCAATCTGGCGTGCCAACGTTGAGGATGAAGCATACGACGCAACAACATCAACCTGCTTCTCTTTTTTATACTGTACGGCAATATCTTGTAATGCATTGGTCAATGAAGCCGCAGCAAACACTGTAATGTTGTCCGCCGCTAACGTGGTGCCGGAAAATGCTGCCAGCAGTGTTGCACTCGCTACCCAAACCTTGGCGTTACCGTATTGATTCTTCATGTTGTTCTCCGCATTAATGAAATCGCTATATACATGGGAATATAACGCAACATTATAAGCAGGTCATGCAGTTTATCGGCAAGATGTGAGGTATCTTGAGCTGTGGTAACAAGTGGGGGAGTGGAGGAAATGAGGGAGAAAAACGAAAATGCCCAGCGTCTATGTGCCGGGCATTCAGAAATCAGATTAAGAGCGTTCTTTGGTGTGACCGGTCTTAGAGATGACGTTGAACACCTCGCCCAGTCCATAGATAAGCCCCAGAATCACGGCCATCACCACCGGTACCATGACCACGGCAAAGACCAGACTTTTCAATAAATCCAACATATCAGCCTCTCATTACTGCTCATTGAGCGATAACTTACGTTATCACAATAACTAGGATCTATCATTTACTGTAAATTATATCAGCGATGAATGAACCCTGTTATTTTAACTAACAGCAAAAGAATGTAACCTGCCAAACGTGCGATTCAGGTGTATACAAGCACTTAGATAGCAATAATCCTTTCCCGCCGGAGTAAAAAATCATGCAGGCTGAAATTCTTCTTACCCTAAAACTTCAGCAACGGCTGTTTGCTGATCCCCGGCGTATCGCATTACTGAAACAAATACAGCATACCGGTTCCATCAGCCAGGGCGCAAAACTGGCTGGGATTAGCTATAAAAGTGCCTGGGACGCGATTAACGAAATGAATACCTTAGCCGAGGAAATATTGGTTGAGCGGGCAACAGGTGGTAAAGGCGGTGGCGGCGCGCACCTGACTCGTTACGGCGAGCGTTTAATTCAACTTTATGATTTGCTCGCCAAGATCCAGCAAAAGGCATTTGACACGCTGAAAGATGATTCGCTGCCACTCGATAGTTTATTGGCAGCTATTTCGCGCTTCTCTTTACAAACCAGCGCCCGTAATCAATTTTTCGGCACCCTGATTGAGCGGGATCATCAGCAGGTTCAACAACACGTCAATATCCTATTATCAGACGGCAAAACCCGGTTATCTGCGGCACTCACTCAACAGAGTGCTGATCGCTTGCAACTTTCGGCGGGCAAAGAAGTATTGGCACTGATCAAAGCCCCTTGGGTAAAACTGGTTACTGATCAGGCACTGGCGGGGGCTGCTGATAACTCTCTGCCCGGCACCGTGGCCAGTATTGAACCCGGCAGCGATCACAGTGAAGTTATCGTGACCTTAACTGGGGGAGCCAGCTTGTGTTCGACACAAAACAATAGCGAATTACATAAGCTGAATTTGCATGTTGGTAGTCACGTCATTGCCCAATTCAATGCAGATCGGGTCATTATCGCTACACTTTGCTAAATAATTCAGCTTAGTTATGCAAAATAACCTTAGTATTTACTGTTGACATTTTGCCCCTTTCCGATTATCCCTAACACCCTTATTGTGTTGCAAAATATGGAAAGAATGATGTCGGAGTTGCAAATATCGCAAGGTTGTTTTCGCCTGAGTGACACCCGGACACTCATCCTGCCAGCATTGCATGTTCAATCGGGTGATAGCTGGGCATTTGTCGGTGCCAATGGTAGCGGGAAATCCGCGTTGGCAAAGGCATTAGCAGGGGAATTAATCCTGTTGAGCGGCAGCCGCCACAACCATTTTCGCCACAGCGTGCATTTGTCGTTCGAGCAACTTCAGCAGTTAGTCAGCGAAGAGTGGCAGCGCAATAACACTGATTTACTCAGCGCAGATGAAGACGATACCGGGCGTACTACCGCAGAGATCATTCAGGAAGAATACGTTGATCCGCAACGTTGTCAGCAGTTGGCAGAGCAGTTTGGTATCAGCCAGTTACTCTCGCGTCGCTTTAAATATCTTTCTACTGGTGAGACCCGCAAAACATTGCTGTGCCGAGCGCTGATGCCACAACCGGATCTGTTGATTCTGGATGAACCCTTTGATGGTCTGGATGTGACAGCCCGCACGCAGTTGGCTGGTATGCTATCCACCCTTTCAGCACAAGGTGTCACGCTGGTGCTGGTACTAAATCGTTTTGATGATATCCCTGATTTTGTGCAATACGTCGGTGTGCTGGCAGATTGCCAATTAACCCATACTGGCCCCCGCCAGCAGATTCTTTCCGAGGCATTGATTGCCCAACTGGCGCACAGTGAAAACCTTGATGGTATGTTGTTGCCAGAAACAGAACACCCGCAACAGCAGGCCCCTTTCGCACCAGATAAGCCACTAATTATCTTGCGTAATGGCGTGGTTGAATACAATGACCGCCCTATTCTTCATAACCTGAGTTGGCAGGTTAATCCCGGTGAACACTGGCAAATTATTGGCCAAAACGGTGCTGGGAAGTCAACCTTACTCAGCCTGATTACTGGCGACCATCCGCAAGGATACAGTAATGATTTGACACTGTTTGGCCGCCGCCGTGGCAGTGGGGAAACTATCTGGGATATTAAACGCCATATTGGTTATGTCAGCAGTAGTTTGCATCTGGATTACCGCGTCAGCACCAATCTACGTACCGTGATTCTCTCCGGTTTTTTCGATTCAATCGGTATTTATCAGGCAGTGTCTGATCGCCAACAACAATTAGCCAATCAATGGTTAGACTTACTCGGTTTTTCCGCCGTAACCGCTAATCAGCCCTTCCACAGTCTCTCTTGGGGACAACAGCGGTTGGCACTGATCGCCCGAGCACTGGTTAAGCATCCTGCACTGTTGATTCTTGATGAACCCTTGCAGGGTTTGGACCCGCTTAATCGCCTATTGGTACGGCGTTTTATTGATGTAATGATCAGTGAGGGTGACACGCAACTGTTATTCGTTTCTCACCATGCTGAAGATGCACCACAGTGCATTACCCACCGTCTGACCTTTGTTCCTGATGGCGATATTTATCACTACCAACAGGAAAAGTTAGCAGGTTAAAACTCTTCAGGCATTTCGTTGAGGATAATGAGAGCTATCCTCAACGGAAGCGGCGTTTATTGGCGGGGGCTTATGCTATCATTCTTACTGCCAGCCCCTATCAGCGCCGGCGATAAACTTAACATATTCAGCCACCATCAGGATTTATACCCTATAAATTTCAGGTGCAGGCCAGCCGCAAGAAACAAAGCGCTCATAAGCCGATTTGAACTGCATGTACGTGAGTCCGCAGGCTAAGTCTCAAAAGGGGTATAACCCTATAAGCCGAGCGAATCAAGCGGCCAACGCACCTGCGATTTGAAAGATGACGGGCATAACATTAAAGGGATATTTATGTGGGGCATACTTGCTGCTTCGTTACTTTTCTTATCAATTAACCGGGTACTTTCCCTGTTTCTCTTGCTGTCGTCACTGTCAATTGCCTTGTATCACGGTGTTTTGACTCTACCATCGGCCGCATTCTTGCTTCTAACATTGATTGTGGCACTACTACTGAAAAAATATCGTCACCGGAAATGGCCGGCCGTCGCACTGGAATTGCTGCTGGTGATGGCAGCAATCGCACTGTTTCTGCATCTGGTACCCGGTTTTAATAATCTAAATGTATTGAAAGACGTGAAGACAGGGCCACTCAGCGCACCCTTCAGCCTGTATTACAATCTTGATAAAGCATTAATACCTTTTATTTTACTGGCTTGCCTGCCAACCTTATTTGTCGCGAAAAAGCATCCATCAGTGAGCCGTGCAAGCTGGCTGGTATTGATTGTCAGTATCCCTGCATTGCTGTTGCTGGCTGTTGCCTTAGGCGGCCTGAAAATTGAGATGCACACCCCAGCATGGATAGGTTCCTTTGTGGTCGCTAATGTGTTTTTTGTTTGTCTGGCAGAAGAAGCACTGTTTCGTGGCTATTTGCAACAAAGGTTAAGTCAGTGGTTGGGTAACTATCCGGCCCTACTGCTCACCGCCCTATTATTTGGCGCAGCACATATTGCAGGCGGCCCGCTATTGATGGTGTTCGCCGCATTGGCAGGGTTAATTTACGGCCTGGCATGGCTGTGGAGTGGTCGTTTATGGGTGGCGGTTGCCTTTCACTTCGCCCTGAATTTGATGCATTTATTGTTCTTCACTTATCCTCTTTATTCATCGCACTAATCTTTATCTACCCTGTTATCTACCGACCCGAGGCTAGCATTCTTAACTGGAATCGGGCGGTGCATAACAGGCAGGACATTTCTGCTGAATTAATGGATGAGAACGCTACCAATCCAGTTATCTATGTGGTGACTGTTATTTATCTCTTGTTTTTGCCTATCCTTGCTTATTCCCCTGTCTTTATGCTTTTACTGGGATTAAACTGGGAGAAATTTAGATGTAAACGATTCCATTATTGAGCGCAGATCACCTTTTCTCACATAATGGCGTGCTATCTTTCTTAGACTAAAGTCATTCGAGGAGTCTTTTATGTACGTTCTGGTAACAGGTGGTAGCGGTTACATCGGTAGCCATACCTGTGTGCAATTGATTGAAGCTGGCTACCAACCGGTCATCCTCGATAACCTTTGCAACAGCAAATCCAGCGTATTAGCCCGGATACATGCCCTTAGCGGCTATACACCGAAGCTTTATCAAGGTGACATCCGTGACCGCGCTTTACTCGACCGAATATTTGCTGAGCAGTCTATCCATGCAGTCATTCACTTTGCTGGCCTGAAAGCCGTGGGTGAGTCGGTCAGTAAGCCACTGGAATATTACAATAATAATGTCTTCGGCACCTTAGTATTGCTGGAGGCCATGCGTGCTGCACAGATCAAAAACTTTATCTTCAGTTCCTCTGCCACGGTCTACGGTGATCAGCCACAAATTCCGTATGTCGAAAGCTTCCCGACCGGCTTGCCATCCAGCCCGTATGGCCGTAGCAAGTTGATGGTTGAGCAAATTTTGCAAGATGTGCAACTGGCTGACCCACAATGGAATATGACCATTCTGCGCTATTTCAATCCCGTTGGCGCACATCCGTCAGGCTCCATGGGTGAAGACCCACAAGGTATCCCGAATAACCTGATGCCATTTATTGCACAAGTTGCCGTTGGTCGTCGTGAGTCGCTGGCCATATTCGGTAATGACTACCCGACACCTGATGGCACCGGGGTACGCGATTATATTCACGTGGTCGATTTAGCCGATGGCCATGTGGCGGCGATGAAAAAACTACACAATCAGCCTGGCGTGCATATTTTCAATCTGGGTGCCGGCGTGGGTAGCAGTGTTTTACAAGTGGTCGAGGCATTCAGCAAGGCGTGTGGCAAGCCGCTGGCCTACCATTTTGCCCCGCGCCGCGAAGGTGACTTACCGGCTTACTGGGCAGATCCGAGCAAAGCTGCCGCACAATTGGGTTGGCGGGTACACCGCTCGCTTGATGAAATGGCGGCAGATACCTGGCGTTGGCAATCCAATAATCCTCAGGGCTATCCCGATTAAGGTGTTGTTATGACTGATTTTAACCCTGTGGATCATCCACACCGTAGATACAATCCATTAAGTGATCAATGGGTGCTGGTCTCACCTCATCGAGCCAAGCGCCCATGGCAAGGCCAGCAAGAGGCCCCGGCGACGGAGAATTTACCGGCGCACGACCCTGATTGCTTCTTGTGCCCTGGTAATACTCGGGTGACCGGCGATGTCAATCCTGACTATCCATCAACCTATGTGTTTACCAATGACTTTGCCGCGCTGATGCCAGATACACCTGATGCGCCGCAAAGTGATGATCCCTTGATGCGGAGCCAAAGTGCGCGCGGCACCAGCAGGGTTATTTGCTTCTCACCTGACCACAGTAAGACGCTGCCGCAACTCTCTTTGCCTGCGTTGGAAGATGTTATTCAGACCTGGCAGCAACAGAGTGCCGAATTAGGCCAAACCTACCCATGGGTGCAGGTATTTGAAAATAAAGGCGCGGCGATGGGGTGCTCAAATCCGCATCCCCATGGCCAAATTTGGGCCAATAGTTTTTTGCCAAATGAAGCAGCACGGGAAGACAGCCTGCAACAGCACTATTTTCAGCAAAATCAGTCCCCCATGCTGGTCGATTATGCTGAACGTGAGCGTCGTGACGGCAGCAGGACGGTAGTTGAAACCGAGCACTGGCTGGCGGTAGTGCCCTATTGGGCAGCATGGCCGTTTGAAATATTATTACTGCCCAAAGCCCATGTGCTGCGGTTAGAAGACCTCTCTGTGGAACAACGCAGTTGTCTCGCCATTGCCCTGAAAAAGCTGACCAGCCGCTACGACAACTTGTTCTCGTGCTCTTTTCCCTATTCGATGGGGTGGCATGGCGCACCGTATAACGCAAGCGACAACACACACTGGCAATTGCATGCTCATTTTTATCCGCCGTTGCTGCGTTCGGCGTCGGTACGTAAATTTATGGTGGGTTATGAGATGTTGGCTGAAACCCAGCGCGACCTTACAGCAGAACAGGCGGCTGAACACCTGCGGGCAGTAAGTGATGTTCATTATCGAGAAGCCGGAGTCAAATAATGAGTTTAAAACAGCATACCCAGGCTATTTTTCGCCAACAGTTTAATCAAGAACCTGACATCACTATCAAAGCGCCGGGTCGTGTCAATCTTATTGGCGAACACACCGATTATAACGACGGTTTCGTGCTGCCCTGTGCTATTGATTATGAAACCGTCATCAGTTGTGGCAAACGTGATGACCGCCAGATTCGTGTTATTGCTGCTGATTATGAAAATCAGCAGGATATATTCTCACTGGATGCGCCAATCGTCCCACATGCCGAATACCGCTGGGCGGATTACGTGCGCGGCGTCGTGAAACACTTGCAACTGCGCCATGCCGATTTTGGTGGTGCAGATCTGGTGATCAGTGGCAATGTGCCACAAGGTGCCGGTCTCAGCTCTTCAGCATCACTTGAGGTCGCGGTCGGGCAAGCGTTGCAGTCTCTTTATCAATTGCCCCTTAGCGGCGTCGATCTGGCGCTAAATGGGCAAGAGGCAGAGAACCAGTTTGTTGGCTGTAACTGCGGCATTATGGATCAGCTCATTTCAGCGCTGGGTAAACAAGATCATGCACTACTGATCGATTGCCGTACCCTTGAAACCCGTGCCGTGGCAATGCCGGAAAACGTTGCGGTCGTCATCATTAACTCCAATGTGAAACGGGGTCTGGTTGATAGCGAATACAACACCCGCCGCCAGCAATGTGAAACTGCCGCCCGTTTCTTTGGTGTTAAAGCCTTGCGTGATGTGGATCCAACCCTGTTCTTCTCTATTCAGGATGAGCTGGATCCCGTCGTCGCTAAGCGTGCACGCCATGTAATTACCGAAAACGAACGCACGCTAGCGGCAGCTGATGCCCTGGCCTCCGGTGATTTGAAATTGATGGGGCAATTGATGCAGGAGTCTCATATTTCGATGCGTGATGACTTCGAGATCACAGTTCCGCCGATCGATAGCTTGGTGGATATTGTGAAATCCGTTATTGGGGAGCAAGGTGGTGTTCGTATGACTGGCGGGGGGTTCGGTGGCTGCATTGTCGCACTGATGCCAACGTCGCTGGTTGAGCAGGTTCGTGCAGCCGTAGCCCAGGAGTATCCGGCTCATAGCGGCGGTAGGAAAGAGACCTTCTACGTATGTCAGGCTTCACAAGGAGCGGGTTTATGCTGAAAAACGACGCTGCATCATCAAGCAGTGTTGACCAGTTAGCACCAGATGGTCACCCCTTTGAATTGACCGAATTGCATAATAAAGCCGGTATGAGTGTAACGCTGATGGACTGGGGCGCAACCTGGCTATCTGCGGTCCTGCCGCTGACCGATGGCGAAAAGCGCGAGCTATTGCTGGGCTGCCAGACTCCCGCAGACTACCTACGTCAAGCCGCTTATCTTGGTGCCACCGTTGGCCGCTATGCCAACCGTATTGCTAACAGCCAAATCACGGTGGAGGGTCAAACCCTCAATCTGTTACCTAATCAGGGACCTAACCAACTGCATGGTGGTCCTGAAGGTTTCCATGCTCGCCGCTGGCAAAAGGTTAAGCAGGATGAGAGGCAGGTGACTTATCAACTGCACTCACCTGATGGTGATCAGGGCTTCCCCGGTAATCTGACCGCCGAAGTGCAATATCTGTTGACGGAAGATAACCGATTGGAGATCCACTATCAGGCTCAGGTCGATAAAACCTGTCCGGTGAATCTGACCAATCATGCTTACTTTAATCTTGATGGTGAAGGGCTGGACGTGCGGGCGCATCGGTTGCAGCTATTTGCGGATCGTTACTTACCGGTTGATACTGAGGGGATCCCAAGCGGCGGATTGGCTAATGTTGAGAAAACCGGTATGGATTTCCGACAACCAAAAACACTGGCACGCGACTTCCTGCAAGACCGTTGTCAGCAGCGGGTTAAAGGCTATGATCATGCTTACCTGCTCCATCGTACTTGCGGTGCAACGGAAAGCCCGGCGGCTCATCTGTGGTCATCTGATAACCGGGTACAAATGAGTGTTTATACCACCGCACCTGCGTTGCAGTTGTATAGTGGCAACTTCCTTGGCGGAACACCGGCCCGCAAAGGGGGCACTTACGCCAGCTACACCGGCGTAGCGCTGGAAAGTGAATTCCTACCTGATAGCCCTAACCACCCCGAATGGCCACAACCTGATTGCTGGCTAAAACCTGGGAAAACCTACCGCGCCACCACGGTTTATCACTTTATCGCGCTATAAAGCTATATACCCAACAGATTTCAAGATGCAGGAAGACGAGATCCCGATGAGCTGACATAGGTCAGTGATTCGGGTGACATATCGGTCGGGAACCGATTTGAACGCTGTTTGAAAGATGACGGGGATAACTACCCATATTGAGCACTGCCGACTACGCTTAACAGCATCTATCTGCGGTGATACTGACCTGTTTCCCGCCCTTTCCGACCCTCAATATTATTTAAGGAATGTTTATGCGCCTAACTACCCTATGGTTACTCTGTGCGGGATTACTGCTTAGTGTCAATGTGATGGCAGCAGATACGGCGAAAACACCGTCACCCGCTCAGGCCGCACAACAGAAGAAGATGACTGACTGTAATCAGCAGGCAACGACCCAATCACTGAAAGGCGATGATCGGAAGAAGTTTATGAGTCAGTGCCTGAAAGCGCAGATTCATCCCGATGAAAAAGCCCTGACGCCACAACAGCAGAAAATGAAAAGCTGCAATGCCGACGCAGCGACCAAAGCGTTAAAAGGTGATGAGCGTAAAACCTTTATGAGTACCTGCCTGAAGAAAGCCGCCTAATCCCCGCAGCCGGAGGGGTATTTAGTACCCCTCTTTTAATTGGATATAAACCGATACCTAATAAATATCAAGATCCAGGAAGGCGGTAAGCGAGGGAACCCCAATGAGCTTAACTTCCGCTAAAAAATTGGCTATGGTTAAACACAAACCATTGCTGTTGGCGGCAATCCCGCAATATAATGATAATAGTTATCATTGAATATTAATCTATACCCTCCGGTAATAGCGTGGTTAGACAGCGTCTTCAAGTCCGAGGGGTATAGAGATTGAGTTTCACATTAAAGGAGTTAACGCTATGGCAGTAACTAAGCTGGTTCTGGTACGACACGGCGAAAGTCAGTGGAACAATGAAAACCGCTTCACCGGTTGGTATGATGTTGATTTATCTGAGAAAGGCCGTGGAGAAGCACAAGCGGCGGGCAAGCTGTTAAAAGACGAAGGTTTCGCGTTTGATTTTGCTTATACCTCAGTACTGAAACGTGCTATCCACACCTTGTGGAGTGTGCTGGATGAACTGGATCAGGCCTGGCTGCCAACGGAAAAAACCTGGAAACTGAATGAGCGTCATTACGGCGCACTGCAAGGTCTGGATAAATCAGAAACTGCGGCCAAGTATGGCGACGAGCAAGTTAAATTGTGGCGTCGTGGTTTTGCTATCACCCCACCTGCGCTGGAAAAAAGCGATGAGCGCTTCCCTGGTAATGACCCACGTTACGCAAAACTTACCGATGCAGAACTGCCAACCACAGAAAGCCTGGCGCTGACCATCGAACGCGTTATTCCTTACTGGAATGAAGTGATCAAACCCCGCATTGTCAGTGGTGAGCGAGTCATTATCGCCGCCCACGGTAACTCTCTGCGAGCATTGGTAAAATATCTGGATGACCTGAGCGAAGATGAAATTCTTGAGCTGAACATCCCAACTGCCGTACCTTTGGTGTATGAGTTTGATGAAAACTTCAAACCAATCAAACGCTACTATCTGGGTAACGCTGATGAAATCGCGGCTAAAGCCGCCGCTGTTGCTAACCAAGGCAAAGCGAAGTAATCATCCCTGATTAGCACCATTAAAAAACCCCCGAACATGATCAATGCCGGGGGTTTTTATTTGCCTGCTCGCTATTATTGGCGGCGCGCTTTGACGGCATCTGCTAACTCACGTAATACCGTTTCGGTGTCTTCCCAGCCGATACACGCATCGGTGACACTTTTGCCGTAAGTCAGTGGTTCGCCACTTTCCAGATTCTGATTGCCTTCCACCAAATGACTTTCAATCATCACGCCCATAATCGATTTTTCACCATGAGCAATCTGGTTGCAGACATCTTTACTGACGTCCATCTGCTTTTTAAATTGCTTGCTACTATTAGCATGGCTGAAATCGATCATGATCTGTGGTTCCAGGCCCGCTTTACTCAGCCCTTCTTTAACCGCAGCAACATGAGCACTGCTGTAGTTTGGCTCTTTGCCACCACGCAGAATAATATGACAATCGTCGTTACCGGCGGTATTTACAATCGCTGAATGACCCCATTTGGTCACTGACAGGAAGCAGTGCGGTGCACTAGCCGCATTAATGGCATCGATAGCGACCTTGATAGTGCCATCGGTGCCATTTTTAAACCCAACCGGGCAAGACAGACCTGAAGCCAGCTCACGGTGAACCTGAGATTCAGTGGTACGGGCGCCGATGGCACCCCAGCTCATCAGGTCAGCCAAATACTGCGGGGTTATCATATCCAAAAACTCACCCGCTGCTGGCAGCCCGCTCTCGTTGATATCTAACAATAACTTACGCGCGATACGCAGACCGTCATTGATGTCATAGCTAGCATCCATATGCGGATCGTTAATCAGACCTTTCCAACCCACCGTGGTACGCGGTTTTTCAAAATAAACCCGCATCACCACTTCAAGCTCGCCTTGCAGTTCTTCACGCAGGGTTAGCAAACGGGCCGCATACTCTTTGGCCGCTTGGGTATCATGAATAGAGCATGGACCGATGACAACCAACAAACGGTCGTCTTGGGCACGCAGGATGTTATGAATAGCTGTGCGGGTCTTGGATACCGTCTCTGCTGCGTTCTCACTGGCTGGAAACTTCTCTAACAAAGCAACAGGGGGCAGGAGTTCCTTAATTTCATTAATCCGTAGGTCATCATTCAGGTAATTCATAGTTCTTCCATTAAGTCTTGTGACGGTCATCGCACAACGTCTATCGGTACCAATCTAGTTGAACCAATCTAGCTGGTGAATTGAACGCTGTAAATCTACTTTATTACATTTGGTGTTCTGTGCAGATAAACAGCAATAATGCGGTTTACTCGATTAGGTATCAACTTATTGAATGAAGCCATCAATTTTTATCTGGATTGTTATTTGTTATAAAATCATTAATAAGAGTCATACTCGGTTATCACCCCCTCTTATCCCTAAAGGTTAATACGGTTTATGCCTAGGTTACTGTTAGTTGATGATCACCCCGTGGTGCATGTTGCCCTTGAAGCCGCACTGATGCGCGCGACACCACGTTATCATCTGCATTGCGCTGCTGATGACCAGCAGGCATTGGCCTTATTGGCGGAATATCACTTTGATCTGTTAATTTTGGATATCAGTTTGCCACAGCTTGACGGTTTGCAGTTTTTACGCAAAATCCGCCGCCACTATCCACAGCAGTCCATCATGATTTACACCGCCCAGGAAGAAGAGGTTTATGCCAAAATGGCTTATTCCGCTGGGGCACAGGGTTTTATGCATAAAGGGCAGCCGATGGATAACCTATTGCAAGCCATTGATGCCGTTATTGCCGGCCAACGAGTATTCCCCGCCAGTACGCTGGATAGCAGCTCCACACCTAACGATGAAAAATACCATTTAACCCAGAAAGAGCTGCAAATATTGGGATTACTCAGTAAAGGCCATTCTAATTTACATATTGCTGAGTTACTGAATATCAGCAATAAAACTGTCAGCACACATAAGAAAAATATTCTCAATAAAACCGGTGCAGCAAATTTACTGGCATTAATTGCCGTATTTAACGAGCTACAACCATGAGAAAATGCGGGTTAGTATTGCTATTCATTGTCCAATTCTGCCTGCTGCTACCCGCACAAGCGACCTCTACTTTGCACTACAATTTAGTTAGCAGCTTGAACATACCGGCCAGCACACCGTTTATCACACCTAATAATCCATGGCGTAATGCCACTTTGCGGGTTGGCATCCTCAACGACAATGTGAGCCCGTATAATATTATTGTCGATGGTGACCTGTACGGTCTGAATGCCGATTACCTTAACTATATTAAGCAAGCAACCGGGGCCAATGTGGAGGTGATAGGCTTCTCCGACACCACAACCCTGAATCAGGCATTAAAACAAGGTGATATCGACCTACTGTTTGGTTTACCTCGCAGCGCATTAAATCCCAACTTATATATATCAAAACCTTACTATGTCAGTAAGTTACTGGTGTTACGTAGCCGCCAAAATAGCCGTCAGGTAATGTTAAACTCGGCTGATGCGCGCATTGCTATTAGTAAAATGGCCAGTATGCAGTTGGTCGATGAAATTCAGAATAAAACCCCGCATAACCAGCTGTTTGATAATAATCTGCAAGCCATTTACTCCTTATTAAACGGCCTTAATGACTACTTTATTGCCGATGAAACCAGTGCCAGCTTTATTATTGATCAACTGCAACTGGGGCAAATTTATCAGGTTGAGAATGATATAAAGCCCGGCAGTATCTCTTTGGTGTTTGCGGCAACCAATCCGGCATTGATAGAGACGCTTGATCACGTTATCAGCAACGTCCCTATGGACGTTCTTAATACCATTCAGGGCCGCTGGAGTAAAAAAATTCCCAGCTATCTCGATACCGGTAATGCTGATCTTACCCGCATGGAGCAAGAATGGGTTAAGGCCCATCCCGTGGTGTATTACGCCGCCATCGATGATGACTATCCCTTTACTTATCGTGGCAGCGATAAACAACCACGCGGCTATATTGTCGATATTCTCAATACCATTGCGCAAAATACTGGCCTGCAATTTTCGCCTGTCTGGAGCAGTAACCCACGGTTGGCCGATCAACTGGTGCAACAAAATAGGGCCATGATGCGGGCTTTACTGCCGCTAGCCGGTAGTTTCAAAGCGCAATATGACAGCTCGATGCCCATTCACCGTGCCTTGTGGGGGGTGTATACCAACGCGTTCACCCATAACGTCTCAACGTGGGGAGATCTATCTGGCAAGCGTCTCGGTGTGGTGGAAGGGGATTTAGGTCAGCAACTGATCCCCCCCCAGACCTTGGCCACTGTCTTTGCTAACCGTAAGGCAATGTATGATGCACTGGCTAATGGGCAGTTGGACGGGTTGATTGATAATGTCATCTCCGCCAATTTTATGGTTCTTTCCCGCTATTCCGGGGTCATCAAACTGGCATTTGCGGCAGATAACATTGCTTATCCACTGGCCTTTGGCGTCGCCCAACATTCACCGTTACTGCTGTCGATTCTCAATAAAAACTTGCTACAAATCCCCCCCGCCACCCTACAATCACTGCGTGATGAATGGGTATCCGATCCTCGCAATATTATTGATGCGGTAAATGAAAATCGCATGATGCCCCCTGCCACCTGGTTGTTTAGCGCCCTTGGCGGGCTATTGATACTGCTCTTGGTGGTGATGGTCCGCCGTTTTATTCAGCGGCGCAAAGAGCGACGTGAGCGAGAAGTCTTGGAACAGGCGCGCCTGCAAGCCGAAACCGCTAATCAGATGAAAAGTAAATTTCTGGCAACTATCAGCCATGAGCTACGAACACCAATGAATGCCATCCTTGGTTTGTTGGAACTGGAGCTTAAAAAAAACACTA
This sequence comes from Yersinia sp. 2541 StPb PI, assembly GCF_052217145.1. NCBI lineage: Bacteria > Pseudomonadati > Pseudomonadota > Gammaproteobacteria > Enterobacterales > Yersiniaceae > Yersinia > Yersinia sp. 2541 StPb PI. Next base: position 3,239,091 of record NZ_JAZGQB010000001.1, read on the forward strand.
TCGCGCAGGGTAATTTGCCCGTTATTTACAGCTCAGCATCATCGTTATTAAGTCTACTCAATGACCTACAAGATTATGCCAAGTTGGAAATTGGCTCGTTACAGCTTTTACCACAACCTACTGCGTTGATTCCTTGGATTAATCATATTCGCGCGGTTTATCAACCGCTGTTGGGTATGCGGCCGATAACCTTAAATGTCAGTTACAGTGATAACTTACCTGAAACAGTTCTGCTTGATGGCGGTCGCTTACTTCAGGTCATGAACAATCTAATTAACAATGCCATTAAGTTTACCCGCCAAGGCGAAATTAATGTTCGGATGGCGTGGCAACCGCAGCACGAAGGGCAAGGAGAGTTGATATTGCAGGTGGAGGACAGTGGTTGCGGAATAGCCGCTGCGGAAATACCCCACCTGTTCCAGCCCTTTTATCGGGTTGAGAGCAGCAACAATCTGATGATCCCAGGCAGTGGTTTGGGTTTATCGATCTGCAAAGAGCTTATTGACCGAATGAATGGCACTATCAGCCTAGCCTCAGAGCTGAATAAAGGCACCGTGGTCACCATCAAATTATTGCTTGCCATGGAGACGGTATCGCCGCCAATCCTGAGGCCCGCAACAGAAATTACAGACACGTTATGCTGGTCTCCTCTTCGTGTCGCGATGGTTGATGACCACCCGAGTAACCTCCTGTTGATGCAACAACAGCTCAGGCATTTTGGTATTGAATCCGAGCTGTTTGATAATGGCCGCCAGCTATTACACGCTCATTTTCAGCAACCGTTCGATGTGCTGTTTGTCGATTACAATATGCCCACTCTGGATGGTTTTACCCTGGCGCGAATCATTCGCCGACAAGAGCACCCATCTCAGTCTAAAGCGGTAAAAATCATCCTTTGCTCGGCCGATGTACAAGAATTTACCCGTATCCGGCCTGGGAATATCGTTATCGACCATTGGCTGACCAAACCGGTGACACTCAGTGATATTGAGCGGGTATTACGCATACAAACCGTTATGACCACAGAGCAACCGGTTTACGATAACCTGCGGGAAATACTATTACGATTGGGTAATCAAGACCCAATTATGGTGCGCAAATTAGTGGTGACGCTGCTTGATTCCATGGTGCATGACCACCAACAACTTGCACTGGTACCACAGCCGCTAGCGGCCCGTGCACAGGTATTACACCGCATTAAGGGCAGTTTTCTGATATTGCAAAATGCCGCAGGTGCCGCATTATGTCAGCAGTTAATTAGCCAATGCCAGCAAGGAAAAATCGCTCCTGCGGCCTATACTCAACTGCAGAATCTATTAGCACAGTTGATTAAAGGTTTGAATCAAACCCTGTCAGAGCTAACATAAACCGACAGTTCGGTGCACACATCTTATGGTCCAAGGATAACTATGGCTGTATCTTCATTTTTCCCCCAAGACAGCAACAGCAAACGCCTACTGATAGCTTTTGTGGTTACCACTCTGTTTATGGTGGTGGAAGCCATTGGTGGCTGGCTATCGGGTTCGCTGGCATTATTGGCGGATGCCGGACATATGCTGACAGACTCGGCCGCATTATTCATCGCATTGATGGCAGTTCATTTCTCGCAGCGAAAACCTGACTCTCGCCATACCTTTGGTTATTTGCGCCTGACCACACTGGCGGCGTTCGTCAACGCGGCGGCATTATTGTTGATTGTGGTATTGATAGTCTGGGAAGCGGTACGGCGTTTCTTTTCTCCCCATGAAGTGATGGGGATGCCGATGTTATTCATCGCCATCGCCGGATTATGTGCGAATATTTTCTGCTTCTGGATACTGCATCGTGGCGAGGAAGAAAAGAATATCAATGTGCGCGCCGCAGCCTTACATGTGCTGGGAGATCTATTAGGTTCCGTTGGGGCGATAGTGGCTGCAGTGGTCATTCTGACTACCGGCTGGACACCTATTGATCCGATATTGTCGGTATTGGTCTCAGTGTTGGTGCTCCGCAGCGCCTGGCGGCTGCTGAAAGAGAGTTTTCACGAACTGTTAGAGGGCGCGCCGCAAGAGATTGATATCACCAAATTGCGCAAAGACTTATGTGCCAGCATATATGAAGTGAGGGACGTTCATCATGTTCACTTATGGCAAGTTGGCGAAAAACGGCTAATGACGCTGCATGTGCAAGTGATCCCTCCGAGGGATAACGATGAATTATTGCATCGTATCCAGCACCATTTACTGCATCACTACAATATTGGGCATGCCACCATTCAAATGGAATATCAGCATTGTGCCGCACCCGATTGTGGCATTAATCAGACCGCCAGTAACGACGCGCACCATTACCACCCTCACTGAGGGCAAACAGGCCACTGTTTCAACGGAGATAAGCCCGATAAAACAGTGGCCTGACTTAGCCGCTAGTGACTCTGAGTTGATAACGGACGTGAATGATTTCTTGCCGCGCTCTTCATCCACAACCAAGAGCCATTCAGGGCAATCAGTGTCAGTATCACGTATTCCAGAGCCATCGCATAAACCCCCTGATAGGCGAAAATCGCTACACTGATGACATCAATCACCACCCAAATCAGCCAGTTCTCAACATATTTGCGTGTCATCAGGATCATCGCCACAATTGATAACACCATCATGGTGGAATCCCAGAATGGGAATGCATCAGGTTGCAGTTCAGGCATTTGCACATTAGCGCCCAAACGCTGCATCACCACCACTGCGGCACGGGTCAACCCGGCAAAAACAGTATCAATATGCAAGGTCATTAAAGCGATACCAGCCACGCACACTGCGCCCCAAATCAATGCTTTCGGCAATGATAACCAGCGAATTTTCAATTCAGCTTGATTATCAGACGTTTGCTTACTCCAGGCATACCAGCCATAGATATTAGCGACGAAGAAGAACAACTGTAATAGCAGGCTGGCATAGAGCTGAATCTGGAAAAAGATTACCGCAAATAACGTCACGTTAATCAGGCCAAACAAATAGTTAATTATCTTCTCTTTGCTGGCAAACCAAATACAGAGTAATCCAAACAGGGTACCAATCGCCTCTATCCATGAAAGGTCATACCCCCCCGCACCCAGCGGAATATGCACCAATATATTGCTTGTACTGAGGAAATCCATCTGGCAATCCTTTTATTGGGGAGAAATAATAAGTATTGAGGTCAATCGGTGTCATTTACGACTTAGGCATTGCCTTTGACCTGTAACTTCAACTGGTTGGCAAAATCCAACATCCGATTCAGCGGTATCAGCGCCTGCTGACGCAATTCTTCATCGACATGTATCTCATGCATTACACCTCCCTGCTCCAGCCCCTCAGCAATCGCTCTGAGACCATTCATTGCCATCCACGGACAGTGAGCGCATGTTCTGCACGTCGCACCTTCACCCGCCGTCGGGGCTTCGAATAATTCTTTATCTGGGCACGCCTGCTGCATTTTGTAAAAAATGCCACGGTCAGTCGCCACAATAAGTTTTTGCTGTGGCAACGTTTTTGCAGCCTGAATCAGTTGGCTAGTCGAGCCGACAGCATCAGCCATATCAACCACGGCCTGGGGTGATTCCGGGTGAACTAACACCGCAGCATCAGGATGCAGTACTTTCATGCGAGCCAGTGCCTGAGTTTTAAACTCGTCATGGACGATACAGGCCCCCTGCCAGCACAATACATCGGCCCCGCTCTTCTTCTGCACATAATTGCCCAAGTGGCGATCCGGCGCCCAGATAATTTTCTCACCCAAGCTATCGAGATGCTCAATAAGCTCAACCGCAATACTGGAGGTCACTACCCAATCAGCTCGGGCCTTAACCGCCGCAGAGGTATTGGCATACACCACTACGGTGCGGTCTGGATGACTATCACAAAATGCGGCAAATTCATCCGCCGGGCAGCCTAAATCCAGTGAACACTCTGCATTCAGGGTTGGCATCAACACTTGCTTCTCAGGGTTCAAGATTTTGGCCGTCTCTCCCATGAAACGCACGCCGGCGACCAGTAATGTCGATGCCGGATGGTTATTACCAAATCGTGCCATTTCAAGGGAATCGGCGACGCAACCGCCGGTTTCTTCGGCTAAAGCTTGGATTTCGGGATCAGTATAATAGTGAGCGACTAACACTGCATCGCGCTGCTTCAGCAGTGTTTTGATCTTCTCACGGTAAAAGGCTTTTTCCTCTTCATCCAAAAGGACAGGCCGTGGAGGAAATGGATAAATAGCCGCATTTACATCAAAAGTTTCACTCATCGCTCACATCTCTGTTGCCAGTTATTCCAGAGTCAGCAAACGTTGCTGGCTGCCAGTAAGACTTCATTTGTTTTTTATCCTAAACAAAATACCCAATATCCAGCTAAAAGTCGCCCAAAATTGTCTGATAATGGTGAAAATGTTTAATGGAGTTAAAAATGAGATGGAAAAGTGAGATACAGATGGAATGTCAGAGAATTATAGGGGGAACTTTGGGACACTGAGATTAGCAGTATATGTAACATTACAGGGAAAAGGTATCACTGGGGGGTATAATGGTAGGTTGTGCGGGATTACTTGACATAATGGTGGGTCGTGCGGGATTACTCGTCCTGCGGACTCGCCCTTCGGGTCAACGCTACGCGTTGCTGTCTCGCTTCGCTCGGCTCGAACCTTTACGGCTCTCATCCCTACGATTTGATACCCTAATAACTCTGCATAATGGTGGGTCGTGCGGGATTCGAACCTGCGACCAATTGATTAAAAGTCAACTGCTCTACCAACTGAGCTAACGACCCATTATGTGTACTACTAATGACAATTCAGTGCCTGTCGTGCGGGATTACTTGACATAATGGTGGGTCGTGCGGGATTCGAACCTGCGACCAATTGATTAAAAGTCAACTGCTCTACCAACTGAGCTAACGACCCATTATGTATGCTACTAATGACAATTTAGTGCCTGTCGTGCGGGATTACTCGCACTTCGGGTACTTTTTAGTACAAAACAGGAAGAAAAATCTTTGCGCTGATTTCAACTTCTTACATTCAAACCGGCGTGCGGGGAGAATGGTGGGTCGTGCGGGATTCGAACCTGCGACCAATTGATTAAAAGTCAACTGCTCTACCAACTGAGCTAACGACCCGCTGTAATGCGGTACTGCTTAACATAGTGGTGGTCGTGCGGGATTACTCGTCCTGCGGACTCGCCCTTCGGGTCAACGCTACGCGTTGCTGTCTCGCTTCGCTCGGCTCGAACCTTTACGGCTCTCATCCCTACGATTTGATACCCTAATAACTCTGCATAATGGTGGGTCGTGCGGGATTCGAACCTGCGACCAATTGATTAAAAGTCAACTGCTCTACCAACTGAGCTAACGACCCATTATGTGCATTGCTTACTATAATTTCCTGCTGCTTTAACGTTTTACAAGTTGTCTTGGCAACGGCGGCATATATTACTAATTTCTCTTCACAGTGCAACTTAAATTTCTGTTGAAGCGTTTAACTGCTTGTTCTTCGCTCGCCAAAGTCCAGAAATTAGTCAATATGACCAATTCCTGGACTCGAAAATGGCTAAAGAGCAGATAAACGTTTCTGTGCCTGTTTAGCAGCATCAGTATTAGGATATTGCTTGATCACTTGTTGATAAACCGCCTTCGCTTTATCGCTTTGGCCTTTATCCTGCATGATCACCCCAACTTTAAACATCGCTTCTGAACTTTTTGGAGACTTTGGATAATTTTTTACTACAACAGCATAATAATATGCAGCGTCGTCTTTCTTACCTTTGTTGTAATACAACTGCCCTAACCAATAGTTGGCATTAGGCTGGTAAGTCGACTTTGGATACTGTTTCACAAAACCTTGGAAAGCAGTGATCGCTTGATCGAATTGCTTTTTCTCAAGAGCCAAAGAAACGGCTGCATTATAATCGCTGTTTTCATCACCAGTACTTGCTGCAGGTGCCGCTGTAGCAGCCGCTGCGCCTGCGGCAGCAGTAGCGGAACTTCCAGCCGCAGAATTATCTGTCGCAGCACCAGTAGCCGCAGAAGCTGAACCCTGCGCCCCCTGACCACCGCTCAGACTCTCCATCTGCTGGTAGATCTGTTTTTGCCGCTCAACAATTTGATTGAGCTGGTACTGATTTTCTTGGATCTGACCGCGTAAACTATCTACATCGCGTTGCGAATCGGATAGCTGTTGCTGAAGTTGAGTTAATAGTTGGCTGTGAGCGTTGGAAATACGCTCAAGTTGAGTGACCCGATCTTCTACCGAGCCGGAGCCGACATTACTGATTGGCGCTTGGGCAGTAGCGGCCCATGGGACCGCTACGCCAACCAGTAACGACAGACCCACTAAGTGACGTCTGAAGTTACTGTTCATGCGATTCTCTTAGTAAACCAGAACTGCACGACGGTTTTTAGCGAACGCTGCTTCGTCATGGCCCAGTACTGCTGGTTTCTCTTTACCGTAAGAAACGATAGAGATCTGGTCAGCCGAAACGCCTTTACCTTGCAGATACATTTTCACAGCATTTGCACGACGCTCGCCCAACGCGATGTTGTATTCTGGCGTACCGCGTTCATCCGCGTGGCCTTCAACAACAACTTTGTAAGATGGGTTGCTACGCAGGAATGCAGCATGTGCATCCAGCATTTGAGCGAAGTCAGAACCGATATCGTATTTATCGAAACCGAAGTAAACGATATTGTTCTTTTGCAGTTCTTGCATCTGAAGACGAGCTTGCTCTTCTGAAGACAAGTTGCTGCCATTTTCTGTACCAGTGCCAGCGCCCATGCCAGATTGGTCATTATTTGCGCTTTTGTTAGAACTACACGCAGCGATTGCCAGAACTGGCAAAGCCAACATTAGCCCTTTTAGCACTTTGTTCAGTTGCATCTCTTTGATCCTTTTATAGTTTGCCATACATACGTATTTACACATGCATCACAGATACGGCGACCAGGCAGGAAATTTGACCTGTCCATCAGTTGCCGGAAGACGCGCTTTGAAACGCCCATCAGTCGAGACCAGCTGTAACACAGCTCCCAGCCCTTGTGTCGAGCTATAGATAACCATGGTGCCGTTAGGCGCGATACTAGGCGTTTCATCCAGGAACGTGTCCGTTAATACTTGAACGGCTCCCGTTTCTAGATCCTGTTTGGCGATGTGTTGTGCCCCACCATTAGAACTAACCAATGCCAGGAACTTACCATCAGGACTCACATCTGCGTTCTGGTTCTGAGAACCTTCCCACGTGATTCGCTGTGGTGCACCACCATTAATATTCACTTTATACACTTGTGGACGACCGCCCTGATCCGAGGTATAGGCCAGATTCTGGCTATCCGGGAACCAGCTTGGTTCAGTGTTATTGCTACGACCATCAGTAACCTGGCTGATTTGACCAGACCCTAAGTCCATAACATACAAGTTCAAACTACCGCTTTTAGATAACGCGAAAGCCAGTTTAGTCCCGTCCGGTGAGAAAGAAGGCGCACCGTTATGACGAGGGAATGAAGCCACTTGTCTGATTGCACCATTAGCCAGCGTCTGAATAACCAGTGCTGACTTACCACTCTCGAAAGTGACATAAGCAATTTTGCTACCATCTGAAGACCAAGCTGGTGACATCAAAGGTTCTGGCGAACGGTGAACGACAAACTGGTTGTAGCCGTCGTAATCAGAAACCCGCAATTCGTGTGGGAATTTGCCGCCGTTGGTTTGCACAACATAAGCAATACGGGTACGGAAAGCACCTTTAATCCCAGTCAGCTTCTCAAATACCTCATCACTGGCAGTATGCGCTGAATAACGTAACCATTGTTTAGTTACTTTATACTGATTTTGCGCTAAAACGCTACCGGCTGCACCAGAAGTATCGACTAACTGGTAAGAAACCACATAGCTACCATCAGCACTCGGTTGAACCTGACCAACAACAACAGCATCAATACCCAACGCAGTCCAGGCTGCTGGCGTTACTTCTGCCGCAGTTGAAGGCTGTTGTGGCATGCGAGCCGCATCAATTGGGTTAAATTTGCCGCTGTTACGTAAATCTGCGCCAACAATAGCACCGATCTCTTCAGGTGGTGTACCCGGCCCCATCCATTTAAACGGAACAACACCAATTGGACGAGCAGAGTCTACCCCTTGGGTAATCTCAATTCGAACTTCTGCATGTAACACAGAAGCCCACAAAACTAAAAAGCCTAGCGCAACTCGAAATGCCTGCTTCATCTTATCTCCCTTATCCGAGCGGGATGCCCGCGATAATTAGCAGAATTTTAACAAACCAACGCAAACAAAACTACATAATCCACGGTTGATCAACAAAGTTATACCCCTGTTAATCAACCTTTATTGAGGTTTAAATACAAGCGGAGCATTCTTAAACACTTCATAAACGTCCGAGCTTGGAGGCTTAGGAATCTTCGCTTGTTTTGCAGCAGCGATAGCAGCCTGGCACAGTGCCGGGTCACCCCCTTCTGCTTTAACATCAATTAATAGACCATCTGGTGCTAATTTAATTCGCAGATCACAGGTACGGCCTTTGTAAAGATCTGCATCATAAAATTTACTCTGGATCGCGGCGGTTATCTGGCCCAAATAGCCACTAACATCACCCGCTGATGCCCCGCTCTTCTTGCCACCACCTTTACCCGCAGCAGCAGCGCCCGCGCCGGCCCCACTTTTCGGTGCATTTTTGGAGTTAGCTAAACCACCAAATAAATCATCAACATCGGTTGTTGCCGCCGCTTCTGCAGCCGCTTTTTTCTTGGCATCAGCAGCAGCGGTTTTTTTAGCCTCTGCGGCCGCTTTTTTCTCAGCATCAGCCGCAGCTTTCTTCTCAGCGGCGGCAGTTGCTGCTTTCTCGGCAGCATCAGCCGCTTTCTTCGCCTCAGCATCAGCTTGTTTCTTCGCTGCTGCTGCTACAGCCGCCTCTTTTTTGGCTTCGGCTTCTGCTTTTTTCTGCGCGTCAGCTTGTGCTTTCACGATTTTATCAGCTTCTGCTTTTGCTTGTGCGGCTGCGGCCTCTGCCTGTTTCTGCTCTTCTTTCGCTTTTGCAGCAGCGGCAGCAGCAACTTTCTGTTGCTCAGCGGCCTCTTTTTGCTGCTCAGCGGCTTGTTTTTTCTGTTCTTCAGCCGCCTGCTTGGCATCTTCTTGCGCTTGCAGACGCTCTTTTTCCAATTCTTTCAGCCGTTGTTGCTCAGCAGCCTGCTTTTGCTGCAATTCTTCTGCTTGCTGATCGGCTTTTTTCTGGCGCTGTTGTTCTGCGCGTTTAGCGTCAGTCTGCTGTTGCTGCTGACGGTTATACTGTTCTGTTACTGCGCCCGGATCGACCATGACGGCGTCAATAACTTCGCCGCCAGCACCGCCGCCGCCCATTTCAGTCTTCTGCGTCAGAGAGCCCCAAATCAACAGGGCAATCAATATGATGTGCAGAACCACCGACACGATAACGGCGCGATTCAGCTTATCATTTTGCTCGGTTGCCTTACCCACGCTCGATTTCCACACTCGATGTCCGCATCTATTGCTAAAAAACGGAACTGCTAAAAACAAGGTATCTACTGGCTGGAGTGACTCTCAATCCAACCAATATCAACGCAAATTTATATCGGTTGAGTCATTAAGCCCACCGACGTCACACCCGCCTGATGCAGCATATTCAGAGCCTTGATAATTTCATCATAAGGCACCTCTTTAGCACCACCTATCAGGAACACAGTTTTCGGATTCGATTTCAATCTGGCCTGAGCCTCTGCCACAACTTGTTCTGAAGGCAGTTGCTCCATCCGCTGGTGATCTACCACCAACGAGTATTGCCCCACCCCTGACACTTCCACAATCACTGGTGGATTATCATCACTTGAGACGGTTTTTGAGTCCGTCGCGTCGGGCAAGTCCACCTCAACGCTTTGCGTAATGATCGGCGCGGTCGCCATAAAGATCAGCAATAGCACCAGCAACACGTCCAGTAAGGGAACAATGTTAATTTCAGACTTAAGCTCGCGACGTTTACGACCACGTACTCGCGCCATACAACCCCCTACTTATTTGCTCTCGGCGCTGGCAAAAGCCTGACGATGCAGAATAGCAATGAACTCTTCCATGAAGTTGTCATAGTTTTGTTCAAGTTTATTCACGCGCTGGTTCAGGCGGTTATAGGCCATAACAGCAGGGATCGCAGCGAACAGACCGATCGCGGTAGCAATCAGTGCTTCGGCAATACCTGGTGCGACCATTTGTAATGTCGCCTGCTTTACTGCACCCAGAGAAATAAAGGCATGCATAATCCCCCATACTGTACCAAACAGGCCAATATACGGGCTGATGGAACCAACAGTACCGAGGAATGGAATATGAGTTTCCAGAGCTTCTAATTCACGGTTCATTGAGATGCGCATCGCACGGGAGGCACCGTCAATCACCGCCTCTGGTGCATGGCTGTTTGCGCGATGTAAACGGGCAAACTCTTTAAATCCAGAATGGAAGATCTGCTCGGAGCCCCCGAGAGTCTCGCGACGAGCCTGGCTTTCCTGATACAAGCGAGACAGCTCAATACCGGACCAAAACTTATCTTCAAAGGCTTCTGCATCGCGGGTGGCAGCATTCAGAATACGCGTTCGTTGAATGATGATCGCCCATGAAGCAATAGAAAAGCCCATTAATACCAGCATGATAAGCTTAACGAATAGGCTTGCCTGCAGGAATAAATCCAGAATGTTCATGTCAGCCACTACTTAAACTCCGCGACAATAGACTTAGGAAGCGCTCTTGGCTTCATTTGGTGTGGATCGATACATGCGATCAATACTTCTGCACTACTCAGAAGATTGCCATGTGTGTCGAGAATTCGTTGAGCAAACGTGAGAGAAGCCCCACGCATTGCGGTAATTTCACTCTGTACTTCCAGCATATCATCAAGACGTGCCGGTGCCAGGTATTCTACCGTCATGCGGCGGACAGCGAAAGCGACATGCTCACTGAGCAATTGCTGCTGGTGAAAATTGCGTTGGCGCAACATTTCAGTGCGCGCCCTTTCATAAAAGGCAACGTAGCGTGCGTGGTATACCACGCCGCCAGCATCGGTGTCTTCAAAATAGACACGTACCGGCCATCGAAACAACGTATTACTCACTCTACTTCCCAGTAATGCAGTTAACGGACACACTATACTGAAGAGCGCTAAGCTTTGGAATCACTTGAGGGAATAGAACGAAAATAATTATGGGCCGAATGGCCCATAAGGATAGATTGTGTTCAGATTAGACGAAACGTGTACAGATTAGACAAAAAAGTAGAATAATCCCGCGCCCAAGATCACAATTGCGGGAAGTGGTGAGAAAAAAGCACGCAACCATATCCGCTTAGGGCGAAAACCTACCCCATGAATCACACCGGTACAAACCGCCCACACGATAAACACCTCTTGCCAGACCTCAAGTGAACTGGTTGCCGCCGCAAAACGCGAAGGGTCCCAAAACACACAGAATGCCACAGCAAACGCGAGCACCAGTGAAAGGGCCCTGAACGGGCCCTTATCCAGTAAATCGTATAACTTATCAGACAACATCATCATTGCCATTATTAGCGGCTTTCGCTGCTGCATTGGCTTCACTCTGCTCCAGCGCCAGAGCAGTAATGATACCAAAGGAGCAGGCCAGAAGTGTCCCTAGAATCCAGGCAAAATACCACATGCTTTATGCTCCTTAGTACAGTGAGTGCTTATTGTTTTCGATAAAGTCTTTATCAATGCGCCCGAACATCTTGTAGTAACACCAACTGGTGTACAGCAGGATGATAGGAACAAAGATTATCGCAACAACGGTCATCACTTTCAGCGTCAACAGGCTAGAGGTGGCATCCCACATTGTCAGACTGACATTTGGTACCGTGCTTGATGGCATAACGAACGGGAACATAGTTACCCCGGCAGTCAGAATCACACAGGCAATAGTCAGTGATGAGAACAGGAAGGCCCAAGCCCCTTTTTCAAAGCGCGACAGCAAAATGGTGAACAGTGGCAGAATAACCCCAAGAGCAGGTAGCGCCCACAGGCTTGGGTACTTATTGAAGTTAATCAACCATGCACCCGCCTGATGTGCAACTTCTTTGCGCATCGGGTTAGATTCAGCCGCCGTATCCAAAGCTGAGGTTATAACGAAGCCATCAATACCTTTAACTAACCAGATACCGGCCAACAGGAAGGCCACACTCATCACCAACGCAGAGATCTGAGCCGCAGTACGGGAGCGCAGATGCAACTCACCACGGGTACGCATTTGCAGGTAAGTAGCACCTTGCGTTACCAGCATGGTCAAGCTGACAACACCCGCCAGTAACCCAAACGGATTCAGCAACTGGAAGAAGTTACCGGTGTAGAACAGGCGCATGTAGCTATCCATGTGGAACGGTACCCCTTGCAGCAAGTTACCGAATGCCACACCGAAGACTACCGCTGGCACGAAGCTACCAGCAAAAATGCCCCAGTCCCACATATTGCGCCAACGGTTATCTTCCACCTTAGAACGGTAATCAAAACCGACCGGACGGAAGAATAACGCAGCCAATACCAAAATCATCGCAATATAGAAGCCGGAGAATGCGGCTGCATACACCATTGGCCAGGCAGCAAACAGCGCCCCACCCGCAGTGATCAACCAAACCTGATTACCATCCCAGTGAGGGGCAATCGAGTTAATCATAATACGACGTTCTGTATCATTCTTACCGATGATACGCAGCAGGATACCGACACCCATATCGAAACCATCGGTTACTGCGAACCCAATCAGCAGCACACCGATCAGCAGCCACCAGATAAATCGTAATACTTCATAATCAAACATAAGTGGACTCCTGTTTACCGTGCTTCCTGCACTGGGGCAGTCGGCTGTTCAAAATGATAGCGGCCCGTTTTCAGGCTACTTGGCCCAAGGCGCGCGAATTTGAACATCAGGTACATTTCTGCCACCAGGAACAGCGTGTACAGACCACAGATCAACCCCATGGAGAATAGAATATCCCCAGCGGTGACTGACGAGTTTGCAATTGCTGTCGGCAGCACTTCACCGATAGCCCATGGCTGACGACCATATTCCGCCACAAACCAACCTGCTTCTACTGCAATCCACGGCAACGGAATACCAAACAATGCTGCGCGCAGTAACCATTTTTTCTCACCAATCCGGCCACGAACTACGTTATAGAAGGACAGACCGATAATCAGCAACATCAGGAAGCCACAGGCAACCATGATGCGGAAAGCGAAATACAGTGGCAGAACACGTGGGATTGAGTCTTTAGCCGCCAACTGAATTTGTTCTTCAGTCGCATCGGTAACGTTTTGGGTATAACGCTTCAGTAACAGACCGTAGCCCAGATCTTGTTTCGCCTTACTAAAGGCTTCACGCACCTCAGGGTCAGTGTTACCCGAACGTAATTTTTCTAGCAGACTGTAAGCATGAATACCATTACGGATACGGACTTCATGCTGAGACATCAAATCACGCAAGCCGATAACCGGTGTATCCAATGAACGGGTCGCTATTATCCCCAAGGCAAATGGAATCTGAACCGCAAATCGGTTCTCCATGGTTTCTTGATTCGGGATAGCAAACAGCGTAAAGGCTGCCGGAGGCGGTTGGGTTTCCCATTCAGCTTCAATTGCAGCCAATTTGGTTTTCTGCACATCGCCCATTTCGTAACCAGATTCATCACCCAGCACGATAACCGACAATACGGCAGCCAAGCCAAAGCTCGCCGCAATGGCAAAGGAACGCTTGGCAAACGGAATATCACGGCCTTTCAACAGATAGTAAGAACTGATACCCAGCACAAACATCGCGCCAGTCACATACCCTGCCGCTACAGTGTGAACGAATTTCACCTGTGCAACCGGGTTGAGAACCAGTTCAGAGAAGCTCAGCATTTCCATACGCATAGTTTCAAAGTTGAAATCAGATGCAATCGGGTTTTGCATCCAACCGTTGGCAACCAAGATCCACAACGCAGAGAAGTTAGAGCCTAATGCAACCAGCCAGGTTACAGCCAAATGCTGATGTTTACTCAGGCGATCCCATCCGAAGAAGAACAGACCGACGAAAGTAGACTCCAGGAAGAACGCCATCAAACCTTCAATTGCCAGAGGGGCACCGAAGATATCACCGACGTAATGTGAGAAATATGACCAGTTAGTCCCGAACTGGAACTCCATAGTCAAACCAGTAGCAACCCCCAGAGCAAAGTTAATAGCAAATAACTTGCCCCAGAATTTGGTCATATCTTTATAGATTTGTTTACCAGACAGCACATAAACCGATTCCATAATTGCCAACATAAACGCCATACCCAGCGTTAGTGGGACAAATAAGAAATGGTACATTGCCGTTAAGGCAAACTGTAACCGTGACAGTTCGACAATATCAAACATCTTGACTCCTTGCTCCTCGCAGGAAGACTCCGACTTGCGGCAACCGAGCCTCCGCTAACTAAATTGGAAGCCCTGAAATTACCCCGCAGTGAATGCCCAAAAAAACACAACAAAAATAACAATATCAACTACCCAGTATTACACCGCGGTAATAGTACGCTTCTAATCCCACACAATAAATAGGATTTTACGTGACCCAGCGTTGAGTTCTGGATACAGGTCAACAAACAGGCCATTTGCCCATCCCGCCGTAGTTTGATCTAGAACAATTTAAGCTCATATGAACATTATTGCTATATTCAAAACTTGATTTAGAACAATTAATTCTTTTTCATGTTAATTAAAAGTTTGATTGTTTTTATATAACCCCAATCTGTTAATGAAATGTAATTTTATGGTTTCTCTAATGCTTTATTACTGCGTTATTATGCGATCCAGATTAACGTTTAAATTTATTACACTCAGAGAGAGTTAAATCACAATTCCGAGTTTTATATAAATATATTAGTCTAACTTGAGGGAAGCGTTCGCAAGTGTTGCCATTTTGTTGCATGATGAAATGCTATTTCTTGATAAAATATTGAATCCTCTACAATGAAAAAAATAGCGCTCACCACATTACTCTGTGTCAGTACCACTTCCATCGCCGCGCAACAAGTTGATATCACTATTTTAGGCACCTCTGATTTACATGGTACTTTTGTGCCGTGGGACTATGCCAGTGACAGTGAAAACTTAGCCGGTAGCCTGAGCCAGATAGCCACGAAAGTGCAAAAAATACGGGCTGAACAGCCGAATGTGATTCTGGTCGATGCCGGTGATACCCTTCAGGGCAACTTTGTTGAAACCTTTAAAAATGAGCCGATCAGCCCGATGATTCTCGGCTTCAATGCCTTAAAATATGATGCCTGGGTGATGGGCAACCACGAATTTGATTTTGGCCTGAAAGCCCTTTCCACTTCACTAAAACAATTTGATGGCACGGCACTGGCGGGGAATATCTTCTGGGATTCAGGTAAACCTTACCTCCCCTCTTATAAAATCATCGAACGTCAAGGGGTGAAAATCGGCATTATTGGCATGGATACCCCAATGACTGCGGAGTTTGCACAAGGCACCGACCGTATCAATGGCATTCATTTCACCGATCCAGTACAAGAAGTGAAAAAGGTTATTCAGCAAATCCAGCCACAAGTAGATGCCATCGTGCTGGTTGCCCATATGGGAGTCGATAATGAGAATCAGCGCCCTGGCACCGGGGTTGGCGATATCGCCAAGGCCAATCCAGAGCTGGCAGCCATTGTCGCAGGTCATATGCATGTGAAGATTGATAAAGCAGTGGTTAACGGTGTCATTATCACTGAACCAGATAAGTATGGCCGCGCGCTCTCCCGCATTGATCTGAAATTTGAGCAGCGTGAGGGTAAATATCATCTGGTGGATAAAGACAGCTATACCTACCCGATCAAGGGAATCGAGTCTGATAAAAAGCTGGAAGCGATTTACCAGCCTTATCATGATATTTTGCGCGCCAATGCTAATCGGGTGATTGCAACCTTGAGCGGCAGTAATCTGGTACCATCCGATGAGATTAAAGGTATTCCTCAGGTCCATATTCAGGATACCGGTATCAGCGCGTTGTATCAGGAGGCGGCACATTATTATGCTCCTCAGGCGCAGGTTATTGCCTTACAGATTGATAACGACCATCCTAAACTGGATGTCGGTGATATCACCGCTAAAGACATTGCATTTAACTATCAATATGCCGGCGGTGAAATCACCGTTTATGCTCTGACCGGTAAAGCGTTAAAACAGTACATGGAGTGGTCGGCTGATTACTTTAATCAGGTTAAAGCGGGTGATGTCACCTACAGTTTTAATCCACAACGTCGCGCTTCAAAATATTCGACCAATGACTTCTTCGATGGTGTGACCTACACCATCGATTTGCGTAAACCAGCAGGTTCGCGCATCACCGACCTACGCCTCAATGACGGCACGCCTGTTACCGATAGCACTCCTATTCATCTGGGAATGAACAGTTACCGGATGGGGCATTTGACGCAAAAAGGTGGCGCATTGGAAGGACAGAAATTCCAAGTGTTATCAGACAGTAAAGCACAATACGGTGAGGAAGACGGCACAATACGTAATCTGACCATTCGCTATTTGACTGATATTAAGGCCGGGAAGTATGAGGGTAAAGTTCAGCAGCGCTGGCATTTAATCGGGTTGGAAGGTTTTGACAAACAGCAGAAGATTGTCAAACAGTTGATTAATAGTGGCAAAATTGCAGTACCAGCAACAGCAGATGGTCGCTACACCAATATTGCGTCAATTAACGTCAAAGATAAGTTGTTTAAGGATAGAGCCAGTTATGATGCTGCATTGGCTACGTTGCAGCAACAAACTACCAGTGCCAGCACTGAGCAGGCTAAGCAACAAGCGCAAACAGATATTATCTTAATCACCGCCCTGAATACGTTCTGATTAGCCACAAAAAAGGCCACCGCAAGGTGGCCTCTATCTTGAGTTAGTTATCAAACTAACATCGTATCTAATGGCTTACTGCGGTAACACAGCTTTAACGGCATTGCCGATTTCAGCCAGGCTACGGACTGTTTTCACACCGGCAGCTTCCAGCGCCGCGAACTTATCATCCGCAGTTCCTTTACCACCCGCAATGATGGCGCCTGCGTGACCCATACGCTTACCTTTTGGTGCAGTTACACCGGCGATGTAACCCACAACAGGTTTGGTCACGTGATCTTTAATATAAGCAGCGGCTTCTTCTTCAGCGTTACCACCAATTTCACCGATCATCACAATAACTTCAGTCTGCGGGTCTTCCTGGAACAACTTCAGAATATCAATGAAGTTAGAACCTGGGATCGGGTCGCCACCGATGCCAACACAAGTGGACTGACCGAAACCGATATCCGTGGTTTGTTTTACCGCTTCATAGGTCAAAGTACCGGAACGAGAAACAATACCCACTTTGCCCGGTAAATGAATGTGGCCCGGCATGATGCCAATCTTACATTCACCTGGGGTGATAACACCTGGGCAGTTCGGACCGATCATCCGTGCATCAGACTGTTCTAATCTGACTTTTACTACCAGCATATCCAGTGTTGGGATGCCTTCAGTAATACAGATGATCAGTTTGATACCGGCATCAATAGCTTCCAGAATGGAGTCTTTACAGAACGGCGCTGGCACGTAGATAACAGATGCCGTAGCACCGGTAGTTTCTACTGCTTCACGTACGGTATTGAATACTGGCAGGCCCAGATGCTGGGTGCCGCCTTTACCTGGCGTTACGCCGCCAACCATTTTTGTACCATAGGCAATAGCTTGTTCGGAGTGGAAAGTCCCTTGGCTACCGGTAAAACCCTGGCAAATAACTTTGGTGTTTTTATCAATTAAAATAGACATTATTTAGCCCCCACTGCCGCTACAACTTGCTGAGCCGCATCTGTCAGGCTGGTCGCAGCAATGATATTCAAACCGCTGTCTGCCAATTTTTTGGCACCCAGTTCAGCGTTATTTCCTTCCAGACGAACCACCACTGGCACGTTTACGCCCACTTCTTCAACCGCACCAATGATGCCGTCAGCGATCAGGTCACAGCGCACAATGCCGCCGAAAATGTTAACCAGAACCGCTTTCACTTTGTCATCAGACAGAATGATTTTGAATGCTTCAGTCACACGCTCTTTGGTTGCACCACCGCCAACATCGAGGAAGTTAGCCGGTTCACCACCGTGAAGTTTCACGATGTCCATGGTTCCCATTGCCAAACCGGCACCGTTAACCATGCAACCAATGTTGCCATCCAACGCCACGTAGTTCAGTTCCCACTGCGCCGCATCAGCTTCACGTTTATCTTCCTGCGACTTATCACGCATTTCACGCAGTTCTGGTTGACGGAACAAGGCGTTACCATCAGCACCCAGCTTGCCATCCAGACAGATCAGATCGCCCTGTTTGGTAATCACCAGCGGGTTGATCTCAACCATCGCCAAGTCACGTTCCAAGAACAATGTTGCCAGGCCCATAAAGATCTTGGTGAACTGAGTGACTTGCTTACCGGTCAGGCCCAGTTTAAAGGCTAACTCGCGGCCCTGATAAGGCTGCGGCCCCGTCAACGGATCCAATGCGATTTTGTGGATCAGTTCAGGCGTTTCTTCGGCAACTTTCTCAATTTCAACACCGCCTTCAGTGGATGCCATAAACACCACGCGACGGGAGCTACGGTCAATAACCGCGCCCAGATACAGCTCTTTATCGATATCAGTCGCAGCTTCAACCAGAATTTGGTGAACCGGCTGACCGTGGGCATCTGTCTGGTAGGTCACCAAGTTTTTACCCAACCACTGTTCAGCGAAAGCACGAATATCTTCTTTGCTGTTAACCAGTTTCACGCCGCCCGCTTTACCGCGACCACCCGCATGCACCTGACATTTAACCACCCACGGGCCAGCACCGATTTTAGATGCGGCTTCTTCTGCTTCACGCGGTGTAGTACAAGCGTAGCCAGTTGGCGCTGGCATGCCATACCGAGCAAACAGTTGTTTTGCCTGATATTCGTGTAAATTCATGATGTTCTATCCATATAAGGTCTGAGATGGGCCGAAGCCTACTAGGTAGCCTGATTGCACGGAGGCAGGTTAATCAACACCTTGCAATCAGACTGACCTTGTCATTTATCTTTTTTATACGTCGAGCAGTAAGCGAGCTGGATCTTCCAGCATCTCTTTCACCGTCACCAGATAACCCACGGACTCGCGGCCATCAATCAAACGGTGATCGTAGGACAGTGCCAAATACATCATTGGCAGAATCACTACCTGACCATTTACCGCCATTGGCCGGTCTTTGATAGCATGCATACCAAGGATCGCGCTTTGTGGTGGGTTAATGATCGGAGTCGACATCAGGGAGCCGAATACGCCGCCATTGGTAATAGTGAAATTACCGCCAGTCAGCTCTTCTACTTTCAGTTTGCCGTCACGGCCTTTTACAGCCAGTTCTTTGATTTTCTTCTCGATATCAGCCATACCCAGGGTATCTACATCACGCAACACTGGCGTCACCAGACCGCGCGGGGTAGAAACCGCAATACTGACATCAAAGTAGTTGTGATAGACCACATCTTCGCCATCAATAGAAGCATTCACTTCAGGATAACGTTTCAAAGCTTCAACTACCGCTTTGATATAGAAGGACATAAAGCCAAGACGAACACCGTGGCGCTTCTCGAAAGCTTCACCGTACTGCTTACGCAGGTCCATGATCGGCTTCATATTGATTTCGTTAAACGTGGTCAGCATTGCTGTACTGTTTTTCGCTTCCAACAAACGCTCAGCAACACGTTTACGCAAGCGGGTCATAGGTACGCGTTTTTCGCTACGGCTAGCCAGTGCCGCAGGTGCGGCGGCGGCTACTTTGGTCTCAGCCACTGCCGGTGCCGTTTTACGGTTTGCCAAATGACTATCGACATCTTCACGGGTAATACGGCCACCCACGCCGCTGCCTTTAATGGCAGTAGCATCAAGGTCATGTTCTGCAATCAGACGGCGAATTGCCGGGCTGAGAGTATCGTTACTCTCTTCTTCCAGGCTAGCGGTCTGGCGCTGCGCCGGAGTGGACTCAGTGCTTTGACTTTTTTCTTCCGTCGGCTTACCTGAACTGTCACTTGGACGAATACGGCCCAGTACCTGACGTGAGGTCACAGTCGCGCCTTCGTCTTCCAAAATGGCGTCTAAAATACCGTCCTGACTGGCCGGAACTTCCAGAATCACTTTGTCCGTTTCAATCTCAACCAGCACTTCATCGCGTTTAACGCTGTCGCCCGGTTTCTTGTGCCAAGTTGCTACAGAGCCATCAGCGACAGACTCAGGGAGGTCAGGAACATTAATATCTACGCTACTCATTCTCTATCCTTTATATGTTAACCGGCTCGCTACTCGACGGTAAGCGCGTCATTAACCAGAGCTTGTTGTTGTTTCTGGTGTACGGAAATGTATCCAACTGCCGGTGAAGCTGATGCCGGGCGACCGGCATAACGCAAGGAAGCACCAAATGGAATCACTTCGCGGAAGTTGTGCTGGCTACAATACCAGGCACCCTGGTTCAGCGGCTCTTCCTGGCACCAGACGAAATCATGCACATGAGCGAACTGTTCCAACACCGCTTGTACAGCATGATGCGGGAACGGATAAAGCTGCTCAATACGCACGATAGCAACATCGGTTTGCCCATTCTTACGGCGTTGTTCCAGCAGGTCGTAATACACTTTGCCTGAACACATAACGACACGTTTGACGCCTTTCGCATCCAGCTCGTCAACTTCACCAATCGCTGGTAAGAAGCTGCCATTTGCCAATTCATCAAGCGATGATATGGCCAACGGATGACGCAACAATGACTTAGGTGACATTACCACCAGCGGGCGACGCATACCACGTAATGCCTGACGACGGATCATGTGGTAAACCTGCGCCGGCGTAGAGGGGATACACACCTGCATATTTTGTTCGGCACAAAGTTGCAGATAACGCTCCAGTCGTGCGGAGGAGTGCTCTGGACCCTGCCCTTCATAACCATGTGGCAGCAACATCACTAGGCCACACATCCGGCCCCATTTCTGCTCACCGGAGCTGATGAACTGGTCGATAACCACTTGCGCACCGTTGGCAAAGTCACCAAACTGCGCTTCCCAGATAGTCAGGGTGCGTGGTTCTGCGGTGGCATAGCCATATTCAAATGCTAACACCGCTTCTTCTGACAGCACGGAGTCCCAAACCTGGAAGTCACCCTGCCCACTGTGTACGTTCGCCAGCGGCACATAAACCGAGCCATTTTTCTGGTTATGGATCACCGCATGACGATGGAAGAAGGTACCGCGACCCGCGTCTTCACCGGACAAACGAATCGGAATCCCTTCATCTACCAGCGTTGCGTAAGCCAGTGTTTCAGCCCCACCCCAGTCAAACGGCTTCTCACCACTTGCCATCAAAGCACGATCGCCATAAATCTTGGCAACACGGGATTGCATTTCAATGGCTTCCGGCGCATGGCTGATGCGACGCGCCAGATCTTGCAGGCGTTTCATCTCAACTTTGCTTGGATATTCTTCGTCCCACTCATGGTTCAGATACGGCGACCAGGTGAAGGATTGCAGATTCATCGGACGCCACTCTTCCACCACACAGTCACCACCATCCAGCGCATCACGATACAGGTTGACCATTTCCGTGGCATCTTCCAGGCTGGCGATATTTTGCTCGGTCAGCTTGTCAGCATAAATCTTGCGCGGCGTCGGGTGTTTTTTGATCTTCTGATACATCACGGGCTGCGTTGCACTTGGCTCATCGGCTTCGTTATGCCCATGGCGGCGATAGCAAACCAGATCGATCATCACGTCACGTTTAAAGGTGTTACGGAAATCCAACGCCAGACGGGTAACAAACGCCACAGCTTCAGGATCATCAGCATTCACGTGGAAAATCGGAGCCTGTACCATTTTGGCGATATCGGTACAGTACTGGGTAGAACGCGCATCCAGTGGGTTCGAGGTAGTGAAACCAATCTGGTTGTTGATAACAATGCGCACCGTCCCGCCCACTTCATAGCCACGTGCCTGTGACATATTCAGTGTTTCTTGCACCACGCCCTGGCCGGTAATCGCCGCATCACCATGAATAGTGATTGGCAGAACCATATTGCTGCGTGCTTCATCCAGACGATCACGGCGTGCACGTACCGAACCGATAACCACCGGGCTGACAATTTCCAGATGGGATGGGTTAAAGGCCAGTGCCAGGTGAACCAGGCCACCTTCAGTTTCCACATCGGATGAGAAGCCTTGGTGATATTTAACGTCACCGGTCCCCAGATGCTCTTTATGCTTACCGGCAAATTCGTCAAACAAATCTTCCGGCTTCTTACCCAAAACGTTGATCAATACGTTGAGGCGGCCACGGTGAGCCATCCCCAGAACCACTTCACGGGTACCATTTTTCCCCGCATGGCGAATCATCTCTTTCAGCATGGTGACCAGCGAATCGCCGCCCTCCAGCGAGAAACGCTTCGCGCCCGGGAATTTAGCCCCTAAATAACGTTCCAGACCTTCAGCGGCAGTCAATTCGCTCAGGAAGCGACGTTTTTCTTCATCACTGAATGTCGGTTTCCCAACCACCGACTCAATACGCTGCTGAAGCCAGCGTTTTTCTTCGGTGTTGGTAATGTGCATGTATTCAGCGCCGATAGAGCCGCAATAGGTCTGTTTCAGTGCTGCATACAGGTCAGACAACTTCATGGTTTCTTTGCCAATAGCAAAAGAACCCACATTGAAGGTGTTTTGGAAATCGGCTTCGGTCAGGTGGTGGTAGGAAGGTTCAAGGTCTGGAACAGACTCCTGCTTCCACAAACCGAGTGGATCAAGGTTGGCATGTTGATGACCACGGAAGCGGAAGGCGTTGATTAACTGCAACACCTTAACTTGCTTGGCATCATTTTCAGGATCGCTGATGGATGAGTTATAACGAGAGGAATCCTTCGCCAAGCGACGGAAATACTCACGTGTTTGAGAGTGGAACTGATCAGGTTTTACACCCGTTGTTGGTAGCTGTTGAAAAATTGAACGCCAACTATCATCAACGGAACCAGGATCGGTTAAAAAGTCTTCATAGAGCTGCTCTATGTAGGACTGGTTCGCGCCCGCCAGATAGGAGGAATCCAGCCAGGCCTTCATTGCGCCGTTCTGCATCATGATCCCTTAAGCTTTGAAGCTTCAGTTTTCGCCGTGGTTAACATATACACCGTAGTATCAACGGTTTGCCGTAAAAACGGTTCACTCGACGTGCTCAATGCACGTTCTGTTATGGACCTTAACGGTCCCGTTCAAGGAACCTCTAAAAACTGACTGCATGCCGGCTTTTAGAGATTCCCTACCTTGAAGCAACCCGGGAAATACATTCCCCGGGTTAATAAACTCACATCATGCACTACGTTGCAACTATCATTCGCTACCCTGTAGCTATACATGCGCTACGCTGTAACTATCATGCGCTACGCTGTAACAACATAGACTTAATGTGACCAATTGCTTTGGTCGGGTTAAGGCCTTTAGGACAAACACTGACACAATTCATGATGCTATGGCAGCGGAAAACACTAAAAGCGTCGTCCAGGTCATCCAACCGTGCTGCTGTTTCGGTATCACGGCTGTCAATCAGGAAGCGATAAGCAGCCAGTAACCCTGCCGGGCCGACAAACTTATCTGGATTCCACCAGAATGACGGACAAGATGTCGAGCAACAGGCGCACAGGATGCATTCATACAAACCATCCAGTTTTTCGCGCTGTTCCGGGGATTGCAAATGCTCACGTGCCGGCGGATTTTTGCCATCATTCAACAGGTAAGGTTTAATTTTCTCGTACTGAGTATAAAACTGCCCCATATCGACCACTAAATCCCGCACCACCGGTAACCCCGGCAATGGGCGAATCACAATCTTTTTATTACCCTTTTGCAATGCCGAGACTGGCGTAATACAAGCCAGACCGTTTTTGCCATTCATATTCAAACCGTCTGAACCACACACACCTTCACGGCATGAACGGCGAAACGACAGGGTAGGATCTTTTTCTTTCAACTGGATGAGCGCATCCAGCAACATCATATCCCGGCCTTCTTCCGCTTCCAGCTCATAATCCTGCATGTGCGGCGCGTTATCGATGTCCGGGTTATAACGATAAATTGAGAACTCAAGTTTCATGACCTTTTCCTCCGCAACGGGTTAGGTTTAACCCTATCAACACAACACATGCATTAATAAGAACGCACTTTCGGCGGGAATGCCGCGCGTAGCTTAGGCTGCATGTTTACCTCACGGCGGGTCATGCTCTCAGTGTCTGGCAAATAGAGCGAATGGCACAGCCAGTTAGCATCATCACGGTCCGGGAAGTCGAAGCGGCTATGAGCACCACGACTTTCGGTACGGAAGTTTGCTGATACAGCGGTGGAAAACGCAGTTTCCATCAGGTTATCCAATTCCAGACATTCAATACGCTGGGTATTGAACTCGCTGGAAGTGTCATCCAGACGGGCATTTTGCAGACGTTCGCGGATAGTTCTTAACTCTTCCAATCCTTTCGCCATCGCATCACCTTCGCGGAATACCGAGAAGTTATGCTGCATGCAAGATTGCAGTGCTTTGCGGATCTCAACGGGATCTTCACCTGAACGGGTGTTGTTCCAACGGTTCATTCGTTCCAGTGAGGCTTCAATATCTGATTCGCTGGCATCGCGGCTAGCACCCTGCTCCAGTAATGACTCTTGCAGATGCATACCGGCAGCACGACCAAACACCACCAGGTCCAGCAATGAGTTGCCCCCCAGGCGGTTGGCACCGTGGACGGAAACACAGGCGATTTCACCGACCGCAAACAAACCAGGGATGACAACATCTTCACCCTTTTCATTTACTGTAATTGCCTGGCCGGTCACTTTGGTCGGAATACCGCCCATCATGTAATGACAGGTTGGAATAACCGGAATAGGCTCTTTGATTGGGTCAACATGAGCAAAGGTGCGAGATAACTCAAGGATGCCCGGCAGGCGGGATTCCAGCACATCTTTACCCAAGTGATCTAATTTCAGTTTGGCATGTGGGCCCCAAGGACCATCACAGCCACGACCTTCACGGATTTCAATCATAATGGAACGTGCAACCACGTCACGACCCGCCAAATCTTTGGCGTTCGGGGCATAACGTTCCATAAAGCGTTCACCGTGCTTATTCAGCAGATAGCCACCTTCACCACGGCAACCCTCGGTAACCAGCACCCCCGCCCCAGCGATACCCGTCGGGTGGAACTGCCACATTTCCATATCCTGCACCGGTACACCGGCACGCAGTGCCATCCCCACGCCGTCACCGGTATTAATGTGCGCATTGGTGGTTGATTGATAGATACGACCCGCACCACCGGTGGCCAGCACCGTGGCCCGCGCTTTGAAATAGACCACTTCACCGGTTTCAATACAGATAGCAGTACAGCCAACGAAGGCGCCATCCTGATTTTTCACCAGATCCAGTGCATACCACTCAGAGAAGATAGTGGTGTGGTTTTTCAGGTTTTGCTGATAAAGGGTGTGTAATAGCGCATGGCCGGTACGGTCTGCGGCTGCCGCAGTTCGCGCCGCCTGCTCACCACCAAAGTTGCGCGATTGCCCACCAAATGGCCGCTGATAAATGCTGCCATCTTCTAAACGGGAGAAAGGTAACCCCATATGTTCCAGTTCGAGTACCGCTTCTGGACCGGTTTTACACATATATTCAATGGCATCCTGGTCACCGATATAATCGGAACCTTTTACCGTGTCATACATATGCCATTCCCAGTTATCTTCATGGGTATTACCCAGCGCCACGGTAATACCGCCCTGCGCAGATACCGTATGGGAACGGGTAGGGAAAACTTTAGATATCAGGGCACAAGACAGCCCCATTTGTGAAATTTGCAGTGCGGCGCGCATACCTGCACCACCTGCACCGACGACGACAGCGTCAAACTCTCTGACCGGCAGTTTCATTTAAGCACCCCACACCACAATTGTTCCATACAATAGATAGACCAGCAGCGTAACCACAACGGCCAGTTGTAACACCAGTCGTACCGCTAGCGGCTTTATATAGTCCGTTAATACCTGCCACAGACCAATCCAAGCGTGAGCCAGAATCGACAGCAAGGTCAGCAGGGTAAATACTTTTGTGATGTGCGAGGCAAAAAAGCCGCGCCAGATTTCATAGGTGATGTCCGGGACAATAACGACGAAGCCCAGGATATAAAGAATATAAAGAGTGATGACGATTGCAGAAGCACGCAGTAACAGCCAGTCGTGTACTCCATTACGCCCTAACGCAGAAGCATTGCTTACCATACGAGGACTCCAGCTAAAACTGACAGCACCAAGGTTAACACCATTGTTACTTGTGCGGAGCGGGTCCCCGCAGCCAAGCTCTCTTCGATGTAGCCAAAATCCATAAGCAAGTGACGGATGCCACCGCAAACGTGATAGGCCAGTGCAGTAAGTATTCCCCAGAAGATGAATTTAACAATAAAACTATTCATGACAGCCGCTGCTTGCATGAATCCCTCTTGCGAGGAAACAGACAAACCTAACAGCCAAAGGAGGATACCAACGGCAACGAAAGTAATTACGCCAGAGACTCGGTGTAAAATGGACGCTATCGCAGTAACGGGAAATCGAATCGTTTGCAGATCCAAGTTGACAGGTCTTTGTTTTTTCACGGTTTTGCCCACACAGCTCTTATTATTTTCCTTCCTCCGGGCCTTGTTGGGATCAGACAGCGTTAAGAGCCGAAACCCTTCACATCGCACATTTAAACATAACATCCTGCATGCCTAAATGACGTGTTCTATATAACGCTGGGTGCTCCTACTTCAGGGTAATCCGGAGACCTGGCGGCAGTATAGGGGGTTCACATTCTTATTACAATTCCCACACAAACCGATTGGTAACATTTCCCCTGAACAGTGATTAGGATCACGATTTACACAATTTATATAAAATTAATTATCTGATTTGACAAAGAATAAACATTTCCATTACAACTAGGGTAGAAATAAGCCCTATGATGCACTAAAGGTCTGCGGATACACTTCCCCATAAGCCTAAGTTATGCAACAGTGTATTAAGTGAATATCCCCATAGATATCGTAGGCAATGAACTATAAACGATAAGCATCCGACAAATCGTTAACAACTTTGTAACGTCGCTATCGATCCAGCCTCTCGGATCGCTGGCCGCATTGGTAAGACACTCTGTACCCTAAATCATGTTTTAATCGTGAATAAAACGTTTAATCGTGAATCAAACAGAGCAGTGCCGATAAGATAATGCCCTACAGGCATCTAAGACATTCCAGTTGTTAGCGGTTTTTAAAATAAGCGCGAAGGAGACTGTAAATGGCTGATAAAAAAGCGACGCTGAATCTGGCAGGCGAAGCTGCGATTGAACTGAAGGTTCTATCCCCAACCCTCGGCACTGACGTGATCGACGTCAGCACTTTAGGTTCTAAAGGGTATTTTACCTATGACCCTGGGTTTACCTCTACCGCGTCCTGCGAATCAAAAATCACGTTTATCGATGGTGATAAAGGGATCCTACTGCATCGTGGATACCCTATTGATCAATTGGCAAAAAACTCTACTTATCTGGAAGTTTGCTACATTTTGCTGTACGGCGAAACCCCCACAGCAGAAGAGTATGAAACCTTCAAAGCGACAGTAACCCGCCACACCATGATCCACGAGCAAATCACCAGCTTGTTCCGTGGGTTCCGTCGCGACTCACATCCGATGGCTGTATTATGCGGAGTGACTGGTGCACTGGCCGCGTTCTACCATGACGCACTGGATGTAAACAACGAGCGCCATCGTGAAATTACCGCCTTCCGTCTGCTGTCTAAAATGCCAACAGTGGCTGCCATGTGTTATAAATATTCCATCGGCCAGCCGTTTGTTTATCCACGTAACGACCTGTCCTATGCCGGTAACTTCCTGCGTATGATGTTCTCCACACCGTGCGAAGAGTATGAAGTCAACCCGGTGCTGGAACGCGCGATGGATCGTATTTTTATCCTACATGCCGACCACGAACAGAACGCCTCTACCTCTACTGTGCGCACCGCAGGTTCTTCGGGCGCTAACCCGTTTGCCTGTATCGCCGCGGGGATAGCATCCCTGTGGGGGCCAGCTCACGGCGGCGCGAACGAAGCCTGCCTGAAAATGCTGGAAGAGATTAAATCTGTCGAGCATATTCCAGAATTTATCAAACGCGCGAAGGATAAAAACGACTCGTTCCGCCTGATGGGCTTCGGTCACCGTGTGTATAAGAATTACGATCCACGCGCGACGGTGATGAAAGAAACCTGTGACGAGGTATTGAAAGAACTCAAACTGGAAAATGACAGCCTATTTGCAGTCGCGAAAGAGCTGGAACGTATCGCCCTGGAAGACCCTTACTTCGTTGAGAAAAAGCTGTATCCAAACGTGGACTTCTATTCAGGTATCATCCTGAAAGCCATGGGGATCCCGTCTTCAATGTTTACCGTGATGTTCGCGATTGCCCGTACCATTGGCTGGATTGCTCACTGGAATGAAATGCACGATGAGGGCCTTAAAATTGCCCGTCCGCGTCAGCTTTATACCGGTTATGCCGAACGTGACTTCAATAGTCAACTGAAGAAATAAGCAGAGTAATTAGACTGTTTATGATGAGAGCGCCACCGGTGAAGGTGGCGTTTTTTTATAGAGAAATCAGTGGATCGCGCCGCCTGATATATGCAGATCGTGTTCAATTTGCATGGCAATAGAGATAGCCAGTTCTAAGGCTACCAGCACTGAATGTGTTGACATACTGGGTGATCCGGGGTGAGCTACCGCCTGTTCCGGCAGATAAGGGATATGAATGAAACCACCCTTCACCTCACTATTGAGCTGATTTAACCGATGCAATAACCCGTACATCACATGGTTACAGACATAGGTTCCGGCCGTCTGGGAGACCGAGGCCGGAATGCCCGCCTCACGGATACCCTGCACCATCGCCTTGATGGGCAAACGGGTAAAGTACGCCGCCGGGCCATCCTCAACTATCGGCTGATCTACCGGTTGATTCCCCAAATTGTCAGGAATACGGGCATCATCAACGTTAATAGCTACCCGTTCGATAGTAATATCGGCGCGTCCCCCGGCCTGACCGACAGCCAACACCAATACTGGCTGAATTTCATCTATCGCGGCATTCAACGCAATTAATGCTTCACCAAAGGCGCAAGGCAACTGGCGAGCCACCACTCTGACCCCACCCAGCATTAAATCATTCAATTGTTTGACCACTTCCCAAGAAGGATTTACTCGCTCCCCACCAAATGGCTCAAACCCGGTAATTAATACACTTCTCATCACCACTCCTAGAGGAACATCAGGAAATACAGCAAGAATACGTTAACAATCAATAGAGTCACCCCGGTTGGAATCTGGGCTTTAATCACCGCATTCTTATCCGGCAACTCCAGTAACGCAGCAGGAACGATATTAAAGTTGGCTGCCATCGGCGTCATTAAGGTACCGCAGTACCCTGAGAACATACCAATAGCTGCCATCACTGCGGGATTACCGCCGTGTTGCAATACTAAAATTGGAATACCGATACCGGCAGTGACGATGGGGAAAGCAGCAAAGGCATTACCCATGATCATGGTTAACAGTGCCATGCCAATAGCATAGACCGCCACGGCGACAAAGCGATGATCGACTGCCAGATATTCCTGTGTCAGATGGGCAATAGCAGTTCCGACCCCGGCGGTGGTAAACAGCAGGCCAAGGGTGGCCAATATCTGTGGCAAGATAAATGCCCAGCCGATGGAATCGAGCAAACGCCGAGCTTCCTGCACCGGTTGTGCCGCGGTTTCGTGGGTCATGACGACCGCAATAATCAAACCGAGAACACAACCAACAGTCATCGAGAATAAGGTGACTAAGGTGGCGTGGTTGCCGGTGCCAAACAGCCATTGATCCAGCGCGGGGATATTGTTAAACAGCAGCACGCCAATAACCGTCACCACTGGGATAGCCAATGCCGGGATGAACAGCCGGTTCCCCAAACGCTTGGCACTCACTTCGCGCTGTTCTGGAGTGCGTTGATGATAGCTACCCAGTTTTACCCCACCAAAACCGGCAATCAGCGCCATAATCACCACCACCACACCGACAGTAATATTCAGAATGCGCTTCTCATCCGGTCCCTCGCCCGCCAAAGTATTGGCCAGACGATAGGTCCAATCACCCACCAGGAAAATCAGCCCGTATAATCCCCAAAATAAACCGGTGGTGATACGGCCCGGGTTGGCCTTATCACGAAATGACATTAACGCGACAATCAACAGCACTACGCCAGCCAGCCAATAAAGATATTGTTGTTGGAAAATCATTTTGCGTCTCCCTTGGTAGCCAAAGCAGACTGACTCAGCGCGGTTAACTCAGCGGCGAGGTGTTTATCCAAACGTTGCAAACGGTAGGCGTGGATCAGGAAAGCACAAATCGCCGTCGGGATACCCCACAACGCAATGTGTAACGGCTCGGTCTGAATGCCACCGGATTCCAGCATAAAGTTGTGCATAAAAATAATCGCACCGAAAGCGACAAAAATATCTTCACCGAAGAACAACCCAACGTTATCGGT
Organism: Yersinia sp. 2541 StPb PI; assembly: GCF_052217145.1. Lineage (NCBI taxonomy): Bacteria > Pseudomonadati > Pseudomonadota > Gammaproteobacteria > Enterobacterales > Yersiniaceae > Yersinia > Yersinia sp. 2541 StPb PI. The sequence continues at coordinate 3,269,799 of NZ_JAZGQB010000001.1, forward strand.
CGCGGCAGACATTGCACGCAGGCGATAACGCACTTTCTCCGGTAACTCACCATAACGGGTTTCAGCCGCCCCTTCTGCCATCGGTGCCAGTAATGGCCGTACCATTTGCGGATGACCACCCAGACTGGTTAAACCCAGCGCGGCTGTCGCTTCACGCACAAACAGATACACAATCAATAAACGGCCAGAGGTGGCACTTTTAATTTGTGAAATCCACGCCTGCGCTCGCTCTTTCAAGCCGTGGCGCTCCAGCAAGCCGATAACAGCCAGTGGCAGTAACAGAATCAGAGGCAGGTTGCGGGTATTGAGAAAACCTTCACCCAGTTTTTCCAAAATAGTGGCCATTGGCATTAGCGCCGCCAGACCAGTGATGATACCGGCGGTAATCACCACCAGTACTGCGTTGATACGCAGTAAAAATCCGATTACGATCGCCGCAATACCAATTAGCGGCCAAAGGTTTACCGTTTGTTCCAAGGTGACTCTCCTGTCCTAAAGTGTTGTTATAAAGTGTGATATGTAGCTAATTGATGAAGCCATTCCACCCGGGCCAGGCGGTTATAATTTTTACTGCCCAACGTCCATCTTACTGCGCGGTTACCGTGATATTTTGCTGCTGAAAACTGTGGCGTAAACGGCGGGCAAAATCCAAGGCATGGGCTCCATCACCGTGGACGCATACTGTATCCGCCTGTACCGCTACCCAACTGCTATCACGAGCCTGAACCTGCTGACGCTGCACCATTGCCAACGTTTGTGACAACGCCAACTCGTCACTTTCAATTAAGGCATCTGGCTGGCTGCGCGGCACTAGAGTGCCATCAGGCTGATAGCGACGATCAGCGAATACCTCTTGTCGGGTCACCAAACCTGCGCGTTCACCGGCACGGATCAATTCGCTTCCCGCCAATCCAACCAGCCGTAACGACGTGTCCACGGCTTTCACCGCTTTCGCTATGGCATCCGCCAGCAGAGGATCAACCGCCGCCTGGTTATACAACATGCCATGAGGCTTCACATGTTGCATCACGCCGCCCTCCGCCTTCACGATAGCTGCCAAGGCACCTAATTGATAAACCACTTGGGCATACACCGTCTCAGGGGGTAACTGCATCGCGGTTCGACCAAAATTCTCGCGATCAGGGAAACTCGGATGCGCACCGATAGCAACGCCATATTCCATAGCCCAGCGCACCGACTGGCGCATGGTCTGCGCATCACCGGCATGAAAGCCACAGGCAATATTGGCTGAACTGACCAATTGCAGCAGTGCTTGATCATTAGCGCAGCCTTCACCTAAGTCGGCGTTTAAATCAATCTTCATTTGGCCTCCGTCGCATCGAATCCTTGCTGTAAACCCCATTCGATCTGTTTTAAGAAATGCTGTTGCTCCGCTTTGGCCCGCAGCGCCTCCTCAACTGTGCATGGCACAAAATGCACTGGTTCGCCGAGCCGAAGTTGAGCTAAATGGTAAAGGTCTGCTTCGATAACGCAGGCAATGCGCGGATAACCGCCGGTTGTCTGGGCGTCAGCCATCAGCACAATCGGCTGGCCGTTGTGCGGTACTTGCACCACGCCGGGCAATAGCCCATGGGATAGCATCTCGCGGTCCGTGGTGCGCGCTAATTCGCGCCCGGTCAGGCGATATCCCATACGATTGCTCTGTGGGCTGAGTTGCCAGGCTTCACGCCAAAAAGCACCCTGTGCGATATCGTCGAACTCATGATATTCCGGGCCAGGAACAGCCCGGACACGGTTACCAAATAACAGTTGTTTGATACCGACTGATTCACGTGGTAAACGTGTGGCTTGGCCTAATGGCAGGGTGTCGCCATCTTTGATCAGTCGCCCCTGATAACCGCCAAAACCGGCTTTCAGGTCGGTGCTGCGTGAACCCAACATCTCCGGTACTGCAATCCCTCCAGAAATGGCTAAATAGCTGCGCATTCCCCGATGTGGCACACTGAGTTTTAGCTGCTGCCCCGGCTTGACCGGATAACGCCAGCCGGTCCACAGCAACTGATTATCAAGCCGGGCATCGCAACCAGCTCCTGTCACCGCTATCCAGCCTGGTTGCGTAAATTGTGCCGTAAACTGACCAAGGGTAATTTCCAGCCCGGCAGCATCAGGCTCATTACCTACCAGCATATTTGCCATGCTGAGCGCCGGTAAATCGAGTGCCCCACCCTGGCTGATTCCCAAACGGCGAAAACCGCCACGGCCACTGTCTTGTACTGTGGTATAAATACCTGAACGAATAATATTCAGCATACGCCCTCCTTTAAGGGCAGGAAGCGCACATTATCGCCGGGCCGTAACAAGGTTGGCGGCATCTCCAGCGGGTTAAACAGTGCCAATGATGTGCGGCCAATAAGTTGCCAGCCGCCGGGCGTTGCCAGTGGATAGATACCGGTTTGGCTACCGCCAATACCGACAGAACCGGGCGCGACCACTAAACGTGGTTCAGCACGCCGTGGCGTGGCGAGTTTTTCCGGCATCCCCCCCAGATATGAGAAGCCCGGCTGGAACCCCAAAAAATAGACGATATAGCTCGCGCCAGCGTGGCACTCCACCACCTGACGCTCTGTCATGCCAGTGTGACGAGCCACTTCAGCCAGGTCTGGGCCTGCCTCACCGCCATAAATCACTGGAATGGTGATATCACGTGATTCAGGCACTAATGATTCGCTCTCTTCCCACCAGCGTTGGAGGCGTTCAATGGCGTCCAGCGCCGTATTTTGTGGATCTGACAATAATAGAGTCAGATTATTCATACCCGGAATCGCTTCAAGGACATCAGGATGATGAATCAGACGATCAGCTAAGCCCCAGATCCGTTGCTGGCTTGCTAATGTTACCGGCGGTTCCAATTCCAGAACCACCGCACTCTCTCCCAATAAATAGCATCGTGCTCTTTGCACTCCCGTCCCCCTAAGACATGTATAGTTTTTATTTTCATTAGATAAATAGCTTTTATAAGGACATATTTATGCGTTAGCACCTAACTGCTGTCAATAGAACTGAATCAACCAATAGATATCAGCAATCACTAGATTCAATGTAAATCCTGAAATTAACCGCTAAAAACAGCGTATTTTGAAGTTTTTTACGAAGGAAAGTGGTAAATAATCGATTCTTTTCTTATTTAGAATCAGGCTATAGAGAGCAAATATTCTTAAAAACTGTCGGTTTATCATCCAACTATGGCCAGATGATGATTTTAAATAGCCAGAGAGAGGATAAAACCTTGTTTAAAGTATGGTTTAATTGCACATAAACAAGGAGATACCTACAGTAGATTATGCACCGATACTTATTACCAGTGCATAATGTTGCATAATGGTCAGGCGGGATTGGGGATATCGATAAAGATAACTTCAAATTGATGCTTGCTAGCCAACCATTCACCTAACGCCTTGATGCCGTAGCGCTCAGTGGCGTGATGCCCCGCAGCATAAAAATTCACGCCCATCTCCCGGGCAATATGAATTGTTTGCTCTGAAACTTCACCAGTGATAAATGCATCAACACCAAAATCAGCCGCTTGTTGGATAAAACCCTGCCCGCCGCCGGTACACCAGGCAAGACGACGCACATCTACTGGCGCTCGATCACCACAATGTAATACCTCACGGCCCAACAATTTTTCCAGCCGTTCACGTAAAATTACCGCATTTAACGGTGCATCAAACTCACCATAAGGTAAGAAAGATTCAATTTCACCCGACACCCGAATACCCAGTAATTTAGCCAATTGCGCGTTATTGCCTAATTCAGGATGAGCATCCAGTGGCAAATGGTAGCCATACAAATTGATATCGTTGGTAAGCAATGTTTTCAGCCGGTTACGTTTCATTCCACGCACCACGACCGGTTCATTTTTCCAAAAATAACCGTGATGAACCAAAATAGCATCGGCCTGTTGCCCAACCGCAGCATCCAATAGTGCCTGGCTGGCGGTCACGCCGGTGACAATGCGCTTGATCTCTTCGCGCCCCTCAACTTGCAAACCATTGGGTGCATAGTCTTGAAAAACCGAGATATTCAGTTGGCTATTGAGTAGAGTTTCCAGTTCGGTATTGCGCATTTCATCAGCCTCAAAAAATATAAATGGGTAGTTAAAAACGCTGGCTATCGCCTTGCTCCATCAGGATAAAATTAACCCCCATATCATTACCTTGTTGCAACTCAGTGGCAATCGTTTTACGCACATCTTGCCCCTGTTTAAATGAAGGTTTTATATGACTGATAACCACCGGCAGCCCCTTTAATGGTTGGCCTTCACCGCTGTATTTCTCCAGATTTTTCAATTCCTTCAGCAACCACTTAGGCGTCATATGGCCGTACAACTTGTTATCAGCAACGTCATTGGGGAAAGAAACTTCGATTATCATCCCTTTCAATTGCTGCTGTTTAACCTTTTCGGCCAGGTTACGCCACACCGTATCCAGATTTTTCGACTTTTCCATCTCATCCGGGCCAGTATCACCAAAATAGGCAAATGACTGATTATTACTACTGATCAATAACATAGCAGAGGGGGACTTATCATGGCTCAGTGGATACAATTCCCCCGTCAAACGGGTTAAGCCCAGGCTTAGAGGCTGGTTTGGCCGCACCATTTGCATGCGATAGGTTCCCAGCCGGGTACCGCTGCCGCTGTCAGTAAAGTTAGGCCAGACACGCCAGTTAAAATAGTAGTTTCGCAATACATCAATCGTGTCTGCCGAGGCATAAAGGGGCTTGTTGCTGTCTTGCGGCGAACCGATAATCAGGCCGGAAACATGGTCAAGATGGGCATGACTAAGAAAATAGCTGTTGATGCGCTGGCGAAAGATATAACCCTGACGTGTCAGCGGGGCGGCGGTTTCATCGGTAATATCGGGGAAAGCGCCCTTCTCCAGAGCTTTGGCAATACCCGGTAGCACCGAACCGGCATCCAGAGCTAAATAGACCGGCTGGCTATCATCACGAATCAGATAAGATGTCAGATTGCCATCGCTGACACCACCATCCACCCCCAGAGCCACCACCTCAAAACCGGCCGCTGCCAGCGAGCTATATAGGCTAAACGATAAAATCAGCCCGGCGTTAAGCACCATGTGGGTTATCTTATTGGTACATAACGTGGGTTTCGTTAAAACATGGGTTTTAGTTGAAACACAGAATTTAGTCGAAATATATGTCAAAAACATGCAAGCTCCTGGTGATTAGGGATCCTTGCGGCCATCCCGCTTAGCGGCTTCAAATGCCGCGAGTGTAGCCAATCTGGCCAGCTTATGATCCACCAGCGGTAGTGGGTAATCCAGATGTTGCTGTTGCCGCTGCGCCCAGCGCCATGGCTGATGGATATCACTGTCTGGCACCCTAGCCAGCTCAGGTAACCAACGGCGGATAAAAACGCCGCTCGGGTCAAAACGCTCGCCCTGGGTGGTGGGATTAAAAATACGAAAATAGGGTGCAGCATCAGTACCCGTGGAGGCAGCCCACTGCCAGCCTCCATTATTGGCGGCCAAATCCCCATCCAATAGTTGGGACATAAAATAGCGTTCGCCGTGTCGCCAATCGATCAACAGGTCTTTAACCAGAAAACTGGCGCTGATCATCCGCAGGCGGTTATGCATCCAGCCGGTTTCATTCAACTGCCGCATAGCTGCATCAACAATAGGGTAACCTGTTTGTCCCTGCTGCCAGGCAAGTAGTTGCTGTTCTGAGTGATGCCATATTACGCCATCAGTCCAGTCAATAAAGGGACGATGCTGGCATAAACGCGGATAAGCCACTAACAAATGACGATAAAATTCACGCCAGACCAACTCATTGAGCCAAGTAAAAGCACCACCGTCGGAGTTTTCCAGCAACGCGGGACATTCTGCCAACAAGCGGTTAAAGCATTGACGGGGCGAAAGTATCCCCAACGCCAGATAAGGTGACAAACAACTGGTTCCTGCCACAGCAGGCAGATCACGTTGTTGCTGGTAGTCCTGAACCTGCTCGCGACAAAAACTGCGCAGGCGATGTAATGCCGCCTCTTCGCCTGCCGGAAATAATTGGCTATCTACCGGTTGTTGCGGATAGTCAAACGGGAGCAGTGGTAATGGCATAGCAGCTACCACGTTATCGCGCGTTTTTGGCGCAGGGACACAACGGCATTCACTCATCATTAAACGCTGAATAAAAGCACGACGAAACGGGGTAAATACTTTGTACATCTCATTATTACCGGTCAGGACACTGCCCGGCGGCAATAACACACTGTCATCGAAACGGTGGCAGGTAATGGTATGACCGGCTTCTTGCCGATGATTGAGCCGCGTCACTAGCGCCCCATCTCGCAGTTGTTCATTTAACTCATACTGTTGGTTAAAAAATAGCGCATCAACTTGCTGCTGCTGACAAAAATCATCCAGCCAGATAATGGAGTCCTGAAAATCATCACACTGATGATAGTGTAGCGGTATCGCCCGGATAGCCAGTGCGTGCTGTAACTGTTGTAGGTTTTGCAGCAGGAAGGTGGCCTGCCGAGGGGCCATATCATGTGCGGCCCATTGTGCAGGGGTCGCGATAAATAGCGCAATCACAGTGGCTTGTGGGTCCTGACAAGCGGCATGCAGCGCCAGATTATCCGTTACGCGTAGATCATTACGAAACCAGACCAGATGCGTCGCCATGCCTTATCCTTGTGCCGAGTAAAATGTAAAATAGCGTTGTCCGGCCAGATACTCATTCGGGAATTCAACCAAGTAAGCATTTATTTGGCCGATGGGGACACTCAAAGGCAACTCACCTACCCGATACTGCTCGATAAGCTGTGCCAATGCCTGACGTTGTGTTGACGTAAGGTAAGGCCGAAAATAACCCTGTACATGCATTAATACGTTGGTGTGATTGGCGGACGTTGGCTGATGAGACAACAAATGCAGTAAACGCTGACGATACTCATCAGTAAACTCAATTAATGATGACCATCTATCCATTGAGGCAATAAAAGGACCGATTTCGCGGTATTCAGGCTGCGAATGCGCCAACAGCACTAACTTATAGCGGCTATGAAAATCCATCAATTGGCCACGTGTTATGCCTGCTGCATATAACGCATCAAGCTCGTCTCGCGCATGGCAGTACTCGATACTGTGGGTTACCTGATTACTCTCCAGCATTCTATTCTCCCTTGGCCTTGGCAGCTTTTCTCATCACAGCATAACAGTTGTTGCCCGAGAACCACGCTCTTGCTTGATACCTTTATATCTGGGGCAGATATAAAGGCAGTAAAAAGCCCGCGAGTGTTAACCCACGGGCCATTAATTTTACGCCGTTTTTATCTACGAGCAGCTTACTGATTTATCTCAGTAAAAATCCTGTATTGCCGATTCAGACTGTGCCAACCACACCGGCTTATCACTGGTTTTAGCCCAAACCCGGTGCAGATAGCTGTAAAAACGGGCGCGATCTTTGCGGAAAAGCATCACCGGCAGTGCCAGTAAACCGACCAGAATCACTGCGCTCCGGCGCAAGAGAACCTGATGCAATGGGTATGCGTTGTACATGGTCATAACGATCCTCCTTTAAAACGCCTTGGTGTAACAGCCAACTCGGTTAAACAGAGAGTCGATTTACAACTTGGCGTTAAAAATAAAATAAACAAAATTGGAAACTGGACAAAATTTTACCGTATCGGTTGAAATTTTACCACTCATCCGACCACTCAATCACGTCAAAATCCGAAATAAATTGTCAATTCTGTAATTTTGTTACAACAAGGTTAATTTAAAACCAATCATTAGTTACATTGCAGTTATGTACTCTTTAGTAATTGGCACATTATATGTATTGACTCAGTGCCTAACCCTTCAAGGGCCAGAATTGGCGATACTGCGCCGCCACTGGTTAATTTACACCCATTTCGCGTCTATTTTTTGACCGTTTTTATACTTTTTTTACACCTCTCGGCCATTTTTTATCAGGAACTTTTCGCTCGACTTCATAAGCTGTTGTTATCAAAAATAAGCGTTGTGGAGGTGTATCGTGAGTTTCAGCATCATTAGTGGTGCGCTGTTGGTCCTACTGCTTCTTGGCTATCTGGTTTATGCCTTGTTTAACGCGGAGGATTTTTAAATGGCAGCGTCAGGATTTCTGCTTATCGCCAGCTTCATGCTGGTGTTGTTGGTGCTGTCCCGCCCGTTGGGGAGCTTTTTGGCTCGCATAATCGAAGGCGAACCCTTTGCGCCATTGCGCCAAGTCGAGGCCGGTTTATGGCGTTGTAGCGGTGTAAAAAATGAAGAGATGAACGGCTGGCAATATGCGCTCGCCATTCTCTGCTTTAACTTACTGGGTATTGCCTTGCTGTTCACGCTGTTGATGGCGCAAGGTTCGTTACCGCTAAATCCTGAACACATGCCGGGTATGTCATGGCATCTGGCCTTAAATACCGCGGTCAGCTTTGTCACTAACACCAACTGGCAAGCCTATAGCGGCGAAAACACCCTCAGTTATCTGAGTCAAATGGCCGGTCTGACGGTACAAAACTTCCTCTCTGCTGCAACCGGCATTGCCGTCGCTTTTGCTCTGATCCGTGCCTTTGCCCGCCATTCTGCCCACACACTGGGAAATGCCTGGGTCGATCTGGTGCGCATCACCTTATATGTGTTGCTGCCGATTGCGCTGATTATCGCGCTAATTTTCGTCAGTCAGGGGGTATTACAAAACCTGGATGGCTACCTGCATATCACCACCCTTGAAGGGGTAAAACAGACCCTACCAATGGGACCGGTAGCCTCGCAGGAAGCCATAAAAATGTTGGGGACCAACGGCGGCGGTTTTTTTGGCGCTAACTCCGCACATCCATTTGAAAACCCAACTGCTTTTAGTAACTTTGTGCAGATGCTGGCGATTTTCCTCATACCCTGTGCACTCTGTTTTGCCTTCGGTCAGGTGGTGGGTGATAGCCGTCAGGGCCATGCGCTGATCTGGGCTATGTCACTGATTTTTGTGGTGGCCGTAGTCGTGGTGATGTATGCAGAACTGGCCGGTAACCCGCACTTAACTCAGTTAGGTGCCGACAGCAATATCAATATGGAAGGTAAAGAATCCCGCTTCGGCATTCTGGCAACCAGTATGTATGCCGTGGTCACTACCGCAGCCTCTTGTGGGGCCGTTAACGCCATGCATGACTCCTTTACCGCCTTAGGTGGCATGGTACCGATGTGGTTAATGCAGATTGGCGAGGTGGTGTTTGGTGGGGTCGGTTCTGGGTTATACGGCATGCTGCTATTCGTGCTGCTGACCGTCTTTATTGCCGGGTTGATGATTGGTCGTACCCCTGAATATCTTGGCAAGAAAATTGACGTATTTGATATGAAAATGACCGCGCTGGCCATTCTGGTCACCCCGGCTATCGTGCTGCTGGGTACCGCACTAGCACTCTGCACTGATGCCGGGCGGGCGGGGATTCTTAACCCCGGAGCGCATGGTTTTAGCGAAGTTCTCTACGCCCTCTCCTCTGCGGCCAACAATAACGGCAGCGCCTTTGCTGGTCTGAGTGTCAATACGCCGTTTTATAACCTGCTGCTGGCTGCCGCCATGTTCTTCGGCCGCTTTGGCGTGATTCTGCCGGTATTGGCCATTGCCAACTCATTGGTGGCGAAGAAGCGGCAACCCGCGGGTAATGGCACGCTGCCAACCGCTGGACCACTATTTATCGGTTTGCTGGTAGGTACGGTGCTGTTGGTCGGCGCATTGACCTTTATCCCAGCGCTGGCCTTAGGTCCGGTTGCTGAGCATCTGCAAGTTTGGTTAGCACATTGATGAGAGAACTACTATGACACGCAAACAACGCGCGATTTTTGAGCCAGCACTGGTTCGTACTGCGCTTATTGATGCCGTGAAGAAACTGGACCCACGCGTCCAATGGCGTAACCCAGTGATGTTCGTGGTCTATCTGGGGAGTTGGCTGACCACTCTGATTTGGCTGGCGATATTAAGCGGCCAAACCACCGGTAGTGCCATGTTTACCGGCAATGTGGCTCTGTGGCTGTGGTTTACCGTGCTGTTTGCCAACTTCGCAGAAGCTTTGGCCGAGGGGCGCAGTAAAGCGCAAGCAGAAAGTCTGCGTGGGGTGAAAAAAACCAGTTGGGCCAAAAAACTGTCAGAAGCCCGCTTTGATGCGCCACAGGAGAAAGTCTCCGCCGATAGCTTGCGCAAAGGCGATGTGGTGTTGATTGAAGCTGGCGATACCGTGCCCTGTGACGGCGAAGTGCTGGAAGGTGGTGCATCCGTTGATGAAAGCGCCATTACCGGCGAATCTGCTCCGGTTATCCGTGAATCCGGTGGTGACTTCTCTTCCGTGACCGGCGGTACCCGCGTGCTGTCCGACTGGTTGGTAGTTGAGTGCAGCGTTAACCCCGGCGAAACCTTCCTCGACCGGATGATCGCCATGGTTGAAGGCGCGAAACGGCGTAAAACCCCTAACGAAGTGGCGTTGACCATTTTGCTGGTGGCTCTGACTATTGTCTTCTTACTGGCGACGGCGACACTCTATCCGTTCTCGGTGTTCAGTGTTGAGGCCAACCATGCCGGTTCACCGGTGACAATTACGGTACTGGTGGCGCTGCTGGTTTGTCTGATCCCAACCACTATCGGTGGCCTGCTATCAGCCATCGGGGTTGCCGGGATGAGCCGGATGCTGGGCGCTAACGTGATTGCCACCAGCGGGCGCGCGGTGGAAGCGGCCGGTGACGTTGATGTGCTGTTGTTGGATAAAACCGGCACTATCACACTGGGTAACCGCCAGGCGTCTGAGTTTTTACCTGCACCGGGTGTCACCGAGCAACAACTGGCCGATGCCGCGCAACTCTCTTCTTTGGCGGATGAAACGCCAGAAGGCCGCAGTATCGTGGTGTTAGCGAAACAGCGCTTTAACCTGCGCGAACGTGACTTGCACAGTCTAAATGCCACCTTTGTGCCTTTCTCGGCACAAACACGGATGAGTGGTGTGAACGTGCAGGACAGAATGATCCGTAAAGGTGCTGTGGATGCTATTCGCCGCCATGTCGAGTCCAATCAGGGCCATTTCCCGCGGGCAGTGGAAGACGCGGTGGAAAGCGTCGCCCGCACCGGTGGTACGCCACTGGTGGTGGCCGATGGGCCACGGGTGCTGGGTGTAGTGGCGCTGAAAGATATCGTCAAAGGTGGCATCAAAGAACGTTTTGCCGAGTTGCGCAAAATGGGCATCAAAACAGTGATGATCACCGGTGATAACCGCCTGACAGCAGCCGCCATTGCCGCCGAAGCGGGTGTGGATGATTTTCTGGCGGAAGCCACGCCAGAGGCCAAACTGGCATTGATTCGCCAGTATCAGGCCGAAGGCCGATTGGTGGCAATGACCGGTGACGGTACCAACGACGCCCCGGCACTGGCGCAGGCTGACGTCGCCGTGGCGATGAACTCGGGGACACAAGCGGCGAAAGAAGCTGGCAACATGGTGGATTTGGATTCTAACCCGACCAAGTTGATTGAAGTGGTGCATATCGGTAAACAGATGCTGATGACCCGTGGCTCGCTGACCACCTTCAGTATCGCCAACGACGTTGCTAAATATTTCGCCATTATCCCGGCTGCGTTTGCAGCTACCTATCCGCAGCTTAATGCCCTGAACGTCATGCAGTTGCACTCCCCGGCGTCGGCCATACTGTCGGCGGTTATTTTTAACGCACTGGTGATTATGTTCCTGATCCCGCTGGCACTGAAAGGGGTGAGTTACAAGGCGATGAGTGCAGCGGCGCTGCTGCGCCGTAACTTGTGGATTTATGGGCTGGGTGGCCTATTGGTGCCGTTTGTCGGTATCAAGCTGATCGATCTGGTACTGACCGCCCTAATGATGAGCTGAAAACTCAGTAATTAATGTTTGCAATGGCCACGGCGTGTTTTGCTCGTGGCCGCTATTAAGACCGAATAGAGAGGCAATATCCATGTCATACCTGCGACCTTCATTGGTTCTACTGATATTACTGACACTTATCACCGGGATAGCTTATCCTCTGCTGACTACCGGATTGGCAAAATTGATGTTTACCGAGCAAGCGCGTGGTTCACTGGCGATGCTGGGTGATGAAGTTGTCGGCTCTACCTTGCTAGGCCAAAACTTTACTCAGCCAGGCTATTTTGCTGGCCGCCCATCGGTAACAGCAGATATGCCTTATAATCCAATGGCCTCTGGTGGGAGTAATCTGTCCATCAGCAATCCCGCACTGGATCAGGTTATCAGTGAGCGAGTAACATTACTGCGTCAGGCTAACCCGACACAAACTGGCCCAGTCCCGGTTGATTTGGTGACAGCATCAGGCAGTGGTCTGGATCCCAGTATTTCACTGGAAGCGGCCTATTATCAGGCTCCCCGCATCGCCAGCGTGCGCCAGATGCCATTGTCTGAAGTGAAGCAGTTGATTGATAGTAGTGTGCAAAAAGCGACACCGAACTTCTTCGGTGAATCTGTGGTGAATGTGCTGAATCTGAATATGGCGTTGGATGCCCAAAGCCCGGTAAAAGTACCGATCAACCCGGCAAAATCTTAAGGACATAACATGGTGGATGCAGAACCAACCCGCCCCGACCCCGACAGCCTGCTCGCAGCAGCCAATGAGAAGACCCGTGGCCGGCTAAAAGTGTTTTTCGGGGCCTGTGCGGGGGTAGGCAAAACTTACGCCATGCTGCAAGAGGCTCAGCGCCTGCGGACTCAAGGGCTGGATGTATTGGTTGGTGTGGTGGAAACACACGGGCGTAGCGAAACCGCAGCGCTGCTCGAAGGGCTGACCATCCTACCGCAAAAGCGAATTCATCACCGCAATCGTCAGGTACGTGAATTTGATTTGGATGCGGCCCTGGCACGCCACCCGGCACTGATCCTGATGGATGAGCTGGCGCACAGTAATGCCTATGGCTCGCGCCATCCGAAACGCTGGCAGGATGTTGAAGAACTGCTGGATGCTGGCATTGATGTGCTGACCACCGTCAATGTACAGCATCTAGAAAGCCTGAATGATGTGGTCGGCGGCGTGACCGGTATCCGGGTGCGGGAAACCGTGCCCGACCATATGTTTGATGAAGCCACTGAAGTGGTTTTGGTCGACCTCCCCCCCGATGACCTGCGCCAGCGGCTGAATGAAGGCAAGGTCTATATTTCGGGTCAGGCGGAGCGAGCCATTGAGCACTTCTTCCGTAAGGGCAATTTAATCGCCCTACGCGAGCTGGCACTGCGCCGTACCGCGGATCGGGTTGATGATCAGATGCGTGCTTTCCGTGACACTCAGGGGCGCGAACGTGTCTGGCATACCCGTGATGCCATCTTATTGTGTATTGGCCATAACAGCGGTAACGAAAAACTGGTCCGAACTGCTGCCCGGCTGGCAGCCCGATTGGGGTGTATCTGGCATGCAGTCTATGTGGAAACACCCCGTCTGCATGGCCTGCCGGAAGCGAAGCGCCGGGCCATTTTACGCACACTAAAATTGGCGCAAGAGTTAGGAGCAGAAACCGCTACGCTGTCAGAACCCCGTGAAGAACAGGCCATCCTGCGTTACGCCCGAGAACATAATCTGGGGAAAATCATCATTGGTCGCCGCACGGAAAAACAGTGGAAACTGCGTGGTAGCTTTGCAGATCGCCTGGGCAAGCTGGGGCCAGATCTGGATTTGGTGATTATTGCACTGGAGGGCGATACCCCCCCCAATGTGGTGAAAGAGAGTGATTCTCGTACCTTTACTGAAAAGTGGCGGATGCAACTGCGTGGCTGTGCGGCAGCCATCGGCTTGTGTGCCCTGATTACGGTGTTATCGCAGTGGCTCATCCCCGGTTTCGATCAAGCCAACCTGGTGATGGTCTACTTACTGGGTGTGGTGATTATTGCACTGTTCTATGGCCGCTGGCCGTCAGTCTTGGCGGCAGTGATTAATGTCGCCAGTTTCGATCTGTTTTTTGTTCAACCGCATGGGTCACTGGCGGTCACTGATGTGCAGTATCTGGTGACGTTTGGCGTGATGCTGATTGTCGGTATCGTGGTGGGTAATCTTACCGCAGGGGTGCGCTATCAAGCCAGAATTGCCCGTTATCGCGAGCAACGCGCCAGGCATTTGTATGAGATGTCGCGCGGATTAAGCCGTGCCCTAACGCCTGCGGATATTGTCAAAACCAGTCGTCATTTTCTCTCCAGCAGTTTTCAAGCGAAAACTGACCTGTTACTGCCACAGGAAGATGGACGCTTGCAGCAAGTCGCCACTGACGAAGGCGGCGCACTTTCTGTTGATGTGGCTATTGCCCGCTGGAGTTTTGACAAAGGCGCACCGGCAGGTGCCGGTACCGACACCCTGCCCGGTGTCCCCTATCAATTATTACCGTTGACCGCCTCCAAGCAAACTTTTGGCGTGCTGGCAATCGAACCTGCCAACCTGCGCCAATTAATGGTGCCGGAGCAGCAGCGCTTGCTGCAAACCTTTACCAGTCTGATCGCCAATGCTCTGGAAAGGCTACATCTGGCACGCAGTGCCGAATTGGCAAAACTGGATGCCGAACGCGAGCAACTGCGTAACTCACTGCTGGCGGCACTATCTCATGATTTACGTACCCCATTGACGGTGCTATTCGGTCAGGCCGAAATTTTGACGCTGGATCTGGCAGCGGAAGGTTCACGCCATGCGCCGCAAGCCAATCAAATCCGCCAACAAGTGCTGAGTACCACCCGACTGGTGAATAACTTATTGGATATGGCGCGTATTCAATCGGGTGGGTTTAATCTACGTAAAGAGTGGCAATCACTGGAAGAGATCGTGGGTAGCGCCCTGCATATGCTAGAAACCGCCCTCAATCATCATCACATCAACGTCGAGTTACCGGATGAAATGGTGTTGATCAACTGTGACGGCAGCTTACTGGAACGGGTGTTTATCAATTTGTTGGAAAATGCACATAAATATGCCGGTCAGGGGGCATTGCTGGGGATTCGGGCCGCGGTACAAGGTGAGTGGCTAAATGTAGAAGTATGGGATAATGGCCCAGGAGTGACCCTTGGGCAAGAACAGCTAATCTTTGATAAATTCTCCCGAGGTAACAAAGAGTCAGCCATTCCCGGTGTCGGCTTGGGTTTAGCCATTTGTCGTGCCATTATTGATGTACACGGCGGGCGTATCTGGGTTGAGAACAATAAAGATGGCGGTGCTAGCTTCCGCTTCACGCTACCACTCGAGAGAGCGCCAGATATTGATGGTGAAAACATTGATAGTGAACACCTTGATGCTGAAAAATGATATACCCTAAATAATTCGAGTTGCAGGAAGGCGGCAACTGAGTAAGTCCCCGGTCACTTACTTAAGTAAGTGACCGGGGTGACAAACCTGCCAGGAGCAGATTTGAACGCTGCTTGCAGCGGCCTCACAGAGGCGAGGCCCATGGACGGGCCGAGTAACGAAAGCAGCCAACACACAAGCAGCTTGAAGTATGACGGGTATAGAACCTATCTCAGTAGGCGTCATTGTTGCAGGCAGTTTGAACACGGACAGAGCGGAAGAACCGGAGCGTACACCGAGTACGTGAGGATTCTGAGCACTGCCCAGGTTCAAAATGGCAAATAAAATAGCCTAATGAAGGAGAAGTGACTATATCCCCGACTAACATTCTAATCGTAGAAGATGAAAAAGAGATCCGGCGCTTTGTTCGTATTGCGCTGGAGAGTGAGGGCTGGCGAGTATTCGAGAGTGATACCTTGCAACGGGGGCTAATTGAAGCCGGTACCCGCAAACCGGACCTGATTATTTTGGATTTGGGGTTACCAGACGGCGATGGACTGACTTATATTCAAGACCTGCGCCAGTGGAGTGCCATTCCTATTATCGTCTTATCGGCTCGTAACAATGAAGAAGATAAAGTGGCCGCGTTGGATGCCGGAGCCGATGACTACCTAAGCAAACCATTTGGAATCAGTGAGTTATTGGCTAGAGTGCGGGTTGCTTTGCGCCGCCATAGCGGTGGTAGTCAGGAAAGCCCGCTGGTGGGCTTTGCGGATATCAGCGTTGATCTGATTAATCGTCAGGTTACCCGTGCCGGCGAAAATCTGCACCTGACACCGATTGAGTTTCGCCTGCTCTCTGCATTATTGGCGAATGCCGGTAAAGTCATTACCCAGCGCCAGTTATTAAGCCAAGTCTGGGGGCCAAATTATGTCGAACACAGCCACTATCTGCGTATTTATATGGGCCATTTACGGCAGAAATTAGAAACAGACCCGACCCGCCCTAAGCATCTGCTAACTGAAACCGGCGTCGGCTATCGCTTTATCCCGTAACACCTTGTGTGATATAAAAATTTACATTGATACTAGGAAAATAGCTGTCAGCGGCGTAGCATCAAACTTTTAAATGCTAATAGGTCTTATTATTCATGAGTACATGGTTGATTTACGCCCTGCTATCTGCCTTCACCGCCTCTCTGGTCGCTATCTTCGGTAAAATCGGCTTGCAGCAGTTGGATGCCAATACTGCGACTGCCGTTCGTGCTGTCGTGATGGCGCTGTTCCTGGTCGGTGTGGTGTTAGCTCAAGGGAAATTCAATCTGATCAGTGGTGTATTGGCCGATAAAAAAGCCCTGTTATTCATTATTCTCAGTGGCGTTGCGGGTGCGTTATCCTGGCTGTTTTACTTTATGGCTATCAAGCATGGCAATGTCTCTCAAGTAGCCCCGATTGATAAACTCAGTGTAGTTTTTGCGGTGATCCTGGCGGTTATCCTGTTTGGTGAAAAAATCTCGCTGGTGGCGAGTTTGGGCGTCGCACTGATTACCGCCGGAGCATTGCTAGTAGCATTGGGGTAATCGGCTCCTGGCAATGGAAAACAGGGCTAAAAGAAGAAATATAATATTAGGTGTCAGCTTATCGGCTGATCTAACTTCTGGCGAAGAAATAGCACCAATAGGCGCTATTTCTTACCGGTTATGACTATTTACCCGCTAGCACTTCACTGACAATATCTACGGCTTCCTGCTCTATCTTTTCACGATGCTCTGGGCTGATAAAACTTTCACAGTAAATTTTGTAAGCGTCTTCAGTACCGGATGGACGGGCCGCAAACCAGCCGTTATCCGTCATCACTTTCAGGCCGCCAATGGATGCACCATTGCCAGGTGCTGTGGTTAAACGGGCAGTAATAGGATCACCCGCCAACATGTTGGCTGTCACCATCTCAGGTGACAGTTTAGACAACGCGTTTTTCTGCGCCTGAGTCGCCGGAGCCTGAATACGGTTATAGCTCGGTGCGCCAAAGCGTTTAGCTAAATCATCATAGTGATGCTGTGGATTTTTACCGGTAACTGCTGTGATTTCTGCTGCCAGCAAACACATGATAATACCGTCTTTATCAGTAGACCACGGCGTGCCATCGAAGCGCAGGAAGGAAGCCCCAGCACTCTCTTCACCGCCAAAACCAAAGCTACCGTCGTGCAAACCGTCAACAAACCATTTAAAGCCGACCGGAACTTCTACCAACTTACGGCCTAAATCAGCCACCACGCGATCAATCATCGCACTGGAGACCAGGGTTTTACCCACGGCCACCTCAGCTCCCCATTGTGGACGGTGCTGGAACAGGTAATTGATCGATACTGCAAGATAATGATTCGGATTCATCAACCCTGCCGGAGTCACAATACCATGGCGGTCATAATCGGGATCGTTAGCAAAAGCTAAATCAAATTTATCGCGTAACGCCAATAAGCCAGCCATGGCGGACTCTGACGAGCAATCCATCCGGATCACACCATCATGGTCCAGATGCATAAAGCGGAAGGTCTGATCGATAGAATCATTAACCAGTGTTAGATCCAGCTTATAGTGCTCACCAATACGTTGCCAATAAGCAATACCGGAGCCACCGAGAGGATCAACACCTAATTTCAAACCAGCACGTTGAATAGCCGGAATATCGACCACATCCACCAAGCCTGCAACATACGGCTGAATCAAATCTTGCTCACGCAGATGATTACCACGCCAGGCTTTATCCAGCGTTTGGCGTTTGATGCCCTCTAATTTCAGGCTGAGTAACTGATTAGCTCTTTTTTCAATTACCGAGGTCAGATTGGTATCGGCCGGGCCGCCATTCGGTGGGTTGTACTTGATGCCACCATCTTCAGGCGGATTGTGTGACGGTGTGATAACAATGCCGTCAGCCAAGGCTTTCCCCTGCACATTATGGCAGAGAATAGCATGTGAAATCGCCGGGGTTGGTGTAAAACCATTATCTTGCTGTACCACGACATCCACACCATTCGCCGTCAGCACTTCTAATACCGAGATAAATGCCGGTTCAGAGAGTGCATGGGTATCTTTACCCACATAACACGGGCCACTAATGCCATGTTGATGACGAACTTCGGCGATCGCCTGAGCGATTGCTAAGATGTGTGCTTCATTAAAACTGTGGCGTAATGAACTGCCACGATGGCCGGAGGTGCCAAATTTGACCGCATGGGCCGAATTTTCAGCATCTGGCTGCAATACATAATATTGCGACGTTAACTGCGCAACATTTATCAAATCGCTTTGCTGAGCGGGTTGCCCGGCACGAGGGTGATTGGCCACAGTCACTACTCCCTATATATCCCCTTCGCATTTGGAGCCGCAAGCTGCGTTCACTCACCCGAATCGCATATTTGCGTAAGTTCATCGGGATTATGAGCCTCTGATGAGGCTCACCCTGCGGGCCAGTGCAAGTGCTGTTCAACATGGTTTACAACCCATTTGTCGTTCGCTTGCTGCCTACCTGCAACTCCAATTTCTTTGGGTATCGGTTCAACGAAATTAAATAGTCCCGCACACTTTTTCGGTCAAATCCGGCGGGAACTGCATTGCCAGCATGAGATGTTGCACCATACTGCGTTTACGCTCGGTATTGGTATTGGTAATAACCCAGTATGGCGTACCTGGGACATGTTTGGGTTTGGTGTGCGTCCCGTTTTGCAACAATGTCTGTTGGTCACCGGCAAAATAAACCCGGGTGCGACCATGTAATGATTCAGTCGCCTCGGTAAACGCCTGTGCATCCAGCGTGTAAAGTGTGGATAACACCAACATAAAGCGGTTAACCGCCCTATTTTGCTCTGCATACTCATCGGACAACAGCAATTCACGCACTGCACGAACCCGATCTCGTGGTGCTGGAGCTGTAGCCGCTTTCACCGCATCAGTGCTGGCAGGGATACTGGGTACCGGCTGACCGGCCGTAAACTTCAGCATACGTCGTAAAATATCAGACGCGCTCTCGCCAATGTGCTGCGTATGGCTGGCAATATAGCGATAAAGTTCTTCGTCGAGTTCAATAGTTTTCATCTTTATCCAGTACGGGTTTCTACTTTCTTATACATATCTTAGGATTATAAAGTCAAAGTGCGCTGACGAGTACCTTTATAATGGCTTTATCGGGATAAATGGCCCACCCCACCCACAGCAACTCAATAATCTACATATGACTGATGATAAGGCAAATAATTGTGTAACAGCACACCTTTGTTCAGCCATGATATCCTAACCACATTATCTCTCAGTATGAACGTCGCTATGAAATTAAACTTCCGCTTACAAAACGCGCTTTCTGCCACACCTTCCCTGCCAATCATGCTGATTCATGGGCTATTTGGTAATCTGGATAACCTGGGTGTTTTGGCCCGTGACTTGCAAAGAGATCATACCGTGGTTCAGGTTGATATGCGTGACCATGGTTTATCACCCCGCTCACCGCAAGTGGATTACCCTGCAATGGCGCAGGATGTGCTGGAGCTGCTCGACCACCTCGCAATAGAGAAAGCCATTATCATCGGCCATTCGATGGGAGGTAAAGTGGCAATGGCACTGACAGCAATTGCTCCTCATCGTATTGCAAAGCTGGTCGCGATTGATGTCGCCCCGGTTAACTATCAAGTACGCCGCCACGACACTATCTTTACTGCCCTCAATGCTGTGAGTACTGCGGGTATAACCCAGCGACAAGAAGCCGCTCAATTGATGCGTGAGTCGATAAAAGAAGAAGGGATCATTCAGTTCTTATTGAAATCATTCCACAACGGCGAATGGCGGTTTAATGTGCCCGCACTCTGGGATCAATACGAAAATATTGTCGGCTGGCAGCCTATTCCACCGTGGCCGCACCCAATCCTCTTTATTCGCGGTGAGCTGTCGCCATACATTCAAGATAGCCATCGTGATGATATTGCCCGCCAATTTCCGCAAGCCCGTGCCTATGTGGTCGCAGGGACTGGCCACTGGGTACATGCGGAAAAGCCGGATTCTGTCTTGCGGGCTATCCACCGCTTTATTGATGAAAACAGCATCGATGAAAAAGAGGCTGAATAAAAAAAGTACAGCGCACGATGGGGATTGATTAAAAATCATCCCCTGGGGAAAAAAAATGTATTTCCTGTGGAAAAATTGTGCAAAAAAGAACGAATTAGCACAATCTAATCACAGTAAAGCATTGTCGTTGCTCAGTTGGCTGGGGTATTATGGCGCGCTCTAATTTTGCTGCGGACTTCGGTCGCTGTTCACAGATCGTAACCGGTGCAAATGCAAATTCAGGCTGCTGGTATATAGGTTATTCAATGCGCTCAAGCTATGTTCTCAACCTGAAACATGTAAACCGAATCGTCAGACAAGGCTTCGTTACGCTTTCTGATGTAAATCCCTTGTAGTACTGCTACCTATGGCAAAAGAACAAACGGATCGCACAACGCTGGATCTGTTCGCAGATGAACGCCGTCCGGGGCGTCCGAAAACAAATCCATTATCACGTGATGAGCAGCTTAGAATTAATAAGCGAAATCAACTACGGCGCGATAAAGTGCGTGGCTTACGACGCGTGGAACTGAAGATTAATGCCGATGCCGTCGATGCTCTCAACAGCCTTGCAGAGCAGCGTAACATCAGCCGTAGTGAGCTGATTGAACAAATGTTGCTGGCTCAATTAGCCCATTCACAAGAAGGGTTTTAACCCTATCGGTTACCACGACGGCGTGGCGTAATCACTTACGCTACGCCGTTTTTACTTTACCCCGCTCATACTGAAGTCACCGGGCTGTTAGCGGTTTTTAGAATGTTTCCCAGTTTGCGTTGTTATCCACTCTCGCGCTGGCAGGTGCTGCGGTTAATGGATTTGCCCGTGTTTTCACTGCCGGTTTTACTCGTTCGTCATCTGCCTTTAGTTTAAACACGGCCACCGCCCGGTTTAACTGAGTGGCCTGCTCTTCTAGCGAGGCCGCAGCACGGGAAGCTTGCTGTACTAACGCGGCATTTTGCTGTGTCACACTGTCCATTTCTGCCACCGCTTGTCCGACCTGGCTAATACCTTTGCTCTGTTCATCAGATGCAGAAGCTATCTCACCCATTAAATCGGTCACATTGGTGATGGAACGAACAATTTCATCCATAGTAATACCAGCACTTTCCACCAAGGCCGAACCACTACTGACACGGCTAACCGACTCATTAATCAAGCCATCAATCTCCTTCGCGGCCTGTGCACTGCGTTGTGCAAGATTACGCACCTCGCTGGCAACCACAGCAAAGCCACGACCTTGTTCACCGGCACGGGCGGCTTCAACGGCTGCATTCAGTGCCAAAATGTTAGTCTGAAAAGCAATGCTGTTAATTACCGTCGTGATATCGGCTATTTTCCGCGAACTGGCTGAAATCTCATTCATGGTGTTAACCACATCTGCTACCAATATTCCGCCCTTTTTCGCGGTGGCGGAGGCATTCGCCGCCAGTTGACTGGCATGGTGTGCATTATCAGCATTGTGTTTTACGGTTGCGGTTAACTGCTCCATGCTAGCCGCTGTTTCTTCAAGCGCCGCAGCTTGCTGCTCAGTGCGGGATGACAAATCGGTGTTACCGGCTGAAATCTCGGCTGCACCATGATAGATCCCATCGGTGCTACTACGAATTGCCTGAACAGTATTCACCAAACTGGTTTGTACATCACGCAGCAGCGGGAATAACCGCCCAACACAGTTGCGACCAAAATCAGCAATAGGCAGACCAAGCTGACCAGAAGCAATCACGCGAAAATGCTCGCGAATATCGTCCAGTGGGCGCACCAGGTTGGCAACCAGATAGCGATCTGTTGCCAGTAAAATCACCAGACCGGCGATCAGCGCTGAGATAAGGGTAATGCTGCTCACTTTGGTCAAATGAGAGAATTGAT
The DNA here is from genome assembly GCF_052217145.1 of Yersinia sp. 2541 StPb PI. Lineage (NCBI taxonomy): Bacteria > Pseudomonadati > Pseudomonadota > Gammaproteobacteria > Enterobacterales > Yersiniaceae > Yersinia > Yersinia sp. 2541 StPb PI. Next base: position 3,292,028 of record NZ_JAZGQB010000001.1, read on the forward strand.
CTTTAGCCACCCCGATAGCTTTTGATGCCGCCTGATTAAACTTTTCAGCCACTGAACCATACTGGCGACTCAATGCAGGTACCGTTTTTTTCGCTAAATCCTGATAAGCGGCGCTGTTATTGTCCATTGCAGCTTGATACAGCGGCGTAACCCCTTGTTCAATTAACCCACTCCATCCATCAATCACGCCGCTAACCAAAGCGGAGTCTAACTGTGCATGGTCAATAGTTTTAAATTCTGCCAACTTTTGTTTCAGGTTTTCCAATGCAACATGGGATGATTTCAATTCTTTGTCAGCATCCACGATATTACCGCTCTGGCGGTAATCTACTGAACGAGACAGACGTGTCACCATACGGAAATATTGATCCGTCCCCTGATTAACCAAATTCATATTTTCAACCAACACAGTATTCGCGTTGGAGGATTGTGTCAGTTGGTTGAGTGATAACAAGGTATAGGCCGATACACCGCCCCAGAGCAGACAAAATGCGCCAAGTACCCAAAGCAATGCCGCCCTGATAGTAATATTTTTTAAAAACTGCATGTTCGTTCCCCTTATATATCGGATAGTTATCGTTAGAGACTCTGGTGTTATTTGATGACCGAAAAGCAATAAAGGACGTTCATACAGCTAACGACAACTCCTTTGCCGGCAGACCTTCATCTGACGGGTTTCCCCCTGGCACCGCAAATTGCAACTATTCAGTTACACAACGGTTATCGGCAATGGAGTTATAAGGTTGAGCGACTCACAAAAATTTAATATCGCATAAACTTGATAAAAGCCTGATGGGGTTCTCTGGCATTATGTCGCCCTATACATGTGTTATAATATTGGGCAGAACGCTCAGTAATTTGCATAACTATTTGAATTTAAAAGGTATTTAGCTATATGGCAACTGTAGGCATTTTCTTTGGCAGCGATACTGGCAATACTGAAAACATTGCCAAGATGATCCAAAAGCAACTGGGCAAAGATGTTGCTGAGGTTCACGACATTGCCAAAAGCAGTAAAGAAGATTTAGAAGGCTTCGATATTTTGCTGATTGGGATCCCAACCTGGTATTACGGCGAAGCGCAGTGTGATTGGGATGATTTCTTCCCAACACTGGAAGAGATCGATTTCAATGGCAAGTTGGTGGCGCTGTTTGGTTGTGGTGACCAGGAAGACTACGCAGAATATTTCTGTGATGCGATGGGTACCGTGCGCGACATCATTGAGCCACGTGGTGCCGCAATCGTGGGCCATTGGCCAACCGCGGGCTACCATTTTGAAGCGTCCAAAGGTCTGGCGGATGACGACCACTTTATTGGTCTGGCAATTGATGAAGACCGTCAGCCAGAACTTACCAATGAGCGGGTTGAGGCATGGGTAAAACAGATTACTGAAGAACTGAGCCTGTCTGAGATAGTGGGTTAATCAAGCCTGTCGGAAACGCTATGGTCGTGTTCAACACTGCCGGGCGTTTCCGTTGCCTTTTATCCTTTTGAGCTGTGCTTTTTGTCATAACGTTGTTTTCTCTCTCTTTAGCTCCCATCCATGGTGAACAGCGCGTCCGGCTATCCGATTGTGCTTTGTTAAGCGGCCCACATATCCACATCTTCCTGCGCGCAAAATGAAAATAAACTGCTACAAATTTGTAACTTTATCCCTCGTCACTGTACACTTAAATGATGTGTTATCCCCATTCATCAATACACTGCATGATTAATCTTACAAAGTGTGCAATTATATCTTTGTTAACAACCACGGTTTTCATTTGGGGCTAGCAGTTCTATAATGAGACGTAATTGTAATTATTGCGCCACGGATGTCATAGGCTGAACAGCCTTAATTTGAAACGATAGTAACAGGACTGAATCCGCATGACTGACAACAACAAAGCCTTAAAAAACGCAGGCCTTAAAGTAACACTGCCCCGGCTTAAAATTCTGGAAGTGTTGCAAGATCCGGCGTGCCACCACGTCAGCGCGGAAGATCTTTATAAAAAGCTGATCGATATTGGTGAAGAGATTGGTTTAGCCACGGTTTACCGCGTACTGAACCAGTTTGATGATGCCGGTATTGTTACCCGCCACAATTTCGAAGGCGGTAAATCAGTCTTTGAGCTGACGCAGCAGCATCATCATGATCACTTGATTTGCCTGGATTGCGGCAAAGTGATTGAGTTTAGCAATGAATCCATTGAATCGCTTCAACGTGAAATTTCTAAACAGCATGGTATCAAGCTGACCAATCACAGTCTGTATCTGTACGGCCATTGTGAGACCGGTGATTGCCGTGAAAACGAGTCGGCACACGATAAAAGATAATGTGCTTTGAAAGCATTATCTTATAAAGATTTTAAGCACTGAATACACTACGGCTTATGTTTAATCCAGATTGATAGGTTCTACTGTTTGGTTAACATAAGCTATCAGCAAGATGGCCACCTTTCCCGTTCTATACCTGAGTATCTCTCGGTTGGGAGTCAGGTGGTCGTTCTTATTTATGTCCTTGATATTTATCCCCTTGGTACTGAAAGCCACTAGAGTGTTAGCGATGTTCTGGGTTCGTTCGCCTGCTAGCTATCTGCAACACCAATAACATTGGGTATCTATCCCGTTATTGTTCTTTCCTGAGTGACAAATTCACTGTTTATCGCCCCCATTTATTGACTCTCCCCCCTTTAGCGAGCTGCATCAATTTTACAGCAAAAAAAACCCCGGACCTGCCGGGGGAAAAACCATCAACTCAACTTCACTTAAATTTGTTTGGCCAAAAAATAAAGCAAACAGGAGATAACATTAGACACAGCTCGATATTACCAATTTTCAGACTTTAACCGACTCAGCACGGCTACTACGCTTACCGTCTGGGCTGGTGGAGCGGATCATCACCTCGCCACTCACGGTAGGTTTTGCCTTCGCATCATACTTCTGCCACTGCTTACCGCCATCAGTTGAATACTCGATAATCAGGCCCGGCAGTGAGATATTGGCTTCCAACTGCCCCGCCACAACCCGAGCACCGGGGACAGGCAGGCGATATGACACACCGGCTTTATCCAGTTTTGCCAGTTCACGTTGGCCCATGATGTTGGCAAAACGTTGCCAATCGATGTCCAACGCCTTGGTATCGACGCTATGCGTCTGGCCACCTTGATATTCGCGGCCCGCTTTGTAATCTTGCTCCCACGAAGCGCGATGCCAGGCACGCTCGGCCAATGGCAACATCCGCGGGAAGATCATGTATTCCATCTGCTCATCAGTGCGGACGGTTTCATTCCATGACTGACCCGAGATGCCATGTACACCCGGCCAAGGTTTATCGCTTTTCGCGCTAAAGTGATTACCATCGCGGTCCACTGAGGTCTCGGCATTCTGCGGCATGTTATCTGGTGCGAAGCTGAATACTTTCGCTTCGTCATTAAAGCGGGTTGCCCAGTAGTAACCGCGTTCATTCGGATTAACTTCATATGGCATATCGAAGTAGACATAATCTGGATTTGACGCGACCACTTCATAACCTTTATTGGCCCAATCATTGATTGAGTCAGCACCACCCCAATAGAGGGTATCCCAGAAGTTGACACCAACGCGTTTAGTGGCAAACGCTTTGGCGTCTTTGGCGTCTTTCAACCCATCCTGCCAAGCCTGCATCTTCTCGATGCCGTGAGCATTAACCAACTTACTGACTTCAATGGCAAAATAGCTGGAAAGATGTTCAACATCCTGCACCTTGCCTTGTTTGACCATATCCTGACAAACTTGTGATTTGGCCCAAGGTTTATCTTCAACACTCTTATCAATAATGCCTTTACCCGCTTCAATCGGCCCGTTTTTGTCCTGATAACCCGCACCCAAACGGATATTTTTCGCTTCATCGCCACCAAAGTGCCAGGTAGTCAGTGGCATACCGGCTTCTTTATGCATCTGCGCCATTTCGCCAATCACTTTATCGACAAACCGCTTAGAAGAGTCGAGGCATGGGTTGAGATAGCTTTTACGCTCATAGAACTGAACTGACGTGGTATTGGAATCATCAGTCGGGTCAAGCAGACGGAATTCGTTAGCTTCTTTTTCTTTGCCCTGTTTCATTAGATTGTTATAACGGGCTTCCATCGACACTACGGCTGCACGGGCGTGTGCTGGCACATCGATTTCAGGGATCACATCAATCTGGCGTGCTTTGGCATATTTCAGAATCTCAATATAATCATCACGAGTGAAATGGCCGCTACCCATATTATTGCTGTCTGGGCCAGAACCCAATTGCGGCAGCAAGCAGGTATTCTCCGTCAAATCGTGACAACGTTTGCTACCAACATCGGTCAATTCGGGCAAGCCTGGGATTTCAATACGCCAGCCTTCATCATCACTTAGATGGAAGTGGAATTTGTTCAGCTTATAAGCTGACATCTGATCAAGTAAGCGCAGCACTGCATCTTTGGTTTTAAAATTACGGCCAACATCGAGGAACACACCCCGGTATTCAAAACGTGGCGCATCTTTCGCCTCAAGAGTGGCAATAGTCTTAGTGCCGTCAGTCGGAACCAACGATAGAATGGATTGCAGGCCATAGAACACGCCGCTCGGATCAAAACCAATAACCTGTGCCCCTTTCTCGCCAATTTTCAGCTCGTAAGCACCGGAAACCGCTAAGTCACCTTTAAACGCGGCAGGTTGAATCACAGTTTTTATCGGGAAACCGGCTGAATTGGCCTTCAGACCCAGTAATTCGAAGCGCTGCTGAGCTGCCTCTGCGGCAGCTTTAGGCAATACACTCAGATCCAGCGCAACCCCGTGACTCAGATCCACATCCTGTTTATAGAGCTTAATCTCCATAGGCGTAGGGATTATTTGCCCACGCAAGTTAGCCACAGATAACGTTTTTACCGCTTCGTTTTTAACAAAGCGTGATTCCGGCGTCATCAGCACATTATTGTCATCTTTGGTGCGTTTCCACTGATCGCCAGTAAACTGTGTCAGATACTCATTGATATCTTCGGTATCGGTATTTTTTAGTACTTTGGGTTTAGCATCGCCAGCAGTGGCATACCAGCGCGGCATAAAGTCAGTGGCAAACAACTGCCAGTATTCGCCAGTAATAGGGATTTCAACCGCTTGATTGGCGGGGAATCCGGTGAATTTGGCGGTAGGTTCAATTTTATGCAAATCGCCCGTCAGATGCGTAATTTTAAACTGGCTATTATCGACGGTCAGAATCTGGCGGATACTATGGAAATAAATAGCCCAGTCTTGGCCGACTATCTCATCCCCGGTGTTGGTCAGAGTAATCATGACTTTATTACATGATGCCCAGTCGGCACCCAGTTTGGCGCAATCAACGCCATTTTCAGCAGCACGGTTATCCAACAATTTATAATTAACTTTCAATGTGCTGAGTTGATCAACAAGTTGTTGATTACGGGTATCAGCATTGGCATATCCCATCAAGCCAAAGGTTGCGGTTATCGCCGCTAAAGCATTTAATTTGAATTTATTCATCACTAACCTCATCCGTAATTAATAACTGCTGCCAAAACGGCTATTGACAGTATTGCTGCTGGCAGCGTTATTGTTAGCTCAATTGCCGTTATCCTGGTCACTTTTATCAGGACTATTATTTATCTGGGTTATTATTACTGCGTATTTCTTGCCACAGCTTCCCGCATTGCGCGTCATAGGCCTGACCATTACCGGTATGTGCAGCATCAATGCAACGCTGGTAATCCAATACTCGAACGGTCTCTTTCTCAGTAAAAGCCTGATGCGCTTTCTCTTGTTTCAGCACATCTAGCACCGCCTTGCAGGGGATCAATCTTTCTGGCGAACCTTCGCTGGCATTGATGCACGCGCTGTAGGCTTGTTTGAGTTTGCTATCTTCCGGTTGAACTGGGGTTTGTGGTGCGCAGGCACTTAATCCCAATACTGTGGTAATAATAAAAAGCATTTTCTTCATGGCGGGTGCTCCATTATGTCCCCGGGTTGGTTACCGGGGATGGCAATCAAAAAGTGGTCAACATCAGAAGATGGTAAAGGGTGCAATCACGATGAATTTAACGTCTTTTTCATCCTGGAATACGTTGCCAAAACCGCCGCCAAAGCTTGGAATATTGGTGTGGTTGTCATACATGGTGTAATGCAGTTTGAAGAGCGTGCCTTTCGCCCGGCCTTCTTGCAGAGTGTAGAGAACATCAAAGTTCCAAGCAGATTCTTTCAGACGCGTATTCTGGTCATAAATTGGGTTAGTACTTGGTTTTGCATCCCAGCCATACGCATAGGAGGTTCCCACTGACCAACCCGCAAGATTCCAGTTTTTCAGGTCATACATCACGCCACCAAACAGCGCTTTTTCGCCGTTGGCGTTGAAATCAGAGCGGGAATCCCACCAAACATCCAAACGGCCATTAGAGGTCGCATAGCCTGGCGTCATACGTTGCAGGAAGTAACCTTGGTTACCGTCAGCTTTGGCCCAGGTACCTTCAAGACGCAAGTCAAATGGCCCGGTGGTGTAGCCCAATGTCAGCGCTTGTAGCCAGGCTAATCCGTCATAGACGTCGTTTACATTGCTGGCACCGCCATCAACTTTATCTTTTGCGCCGTAGAACTGATAAGAGGTACGAAGATCATTGCCAGCCACCGGGAAGGCGTAAGAAGCCTTGGCGAAATACTGGTCCATGTAATCTTTTGCCTGGCCAAATGCCGCTTCCATCACCAGTTTGTTTTTGAAATCGTATTTAGCACCGATTGAGTGCAGGTAACTTACTCCGGTCTTGCCATCAGCCTGGCGGAAGTTGTACATATTCTGATACCAAGGTGCTTTATATTCATCAGTCCACATGTAAGACATGGACAAGGCACCGGCAGTATCAAAATCGAATTTGGCGCCACCTTCAGCCCCACGGTAGGTCCCTGGCATAAAGCTCCAGTGTGGTGCGAGCAGTGTCTGACCCGTTGGCTGGATATAACCACCCCGCGCCCAGAAATCACCTAACTTAAATTTGGCCGCGGCTTTATAAACACTGACGCCACTCTTATCACCGGTCCATTTCTCATCCCAACGGGTTTTAGCGTCACTGAAACCAATTTCGTTTGGCGCTGCCGGGCCACTGTTGGTCATTTCAACTGCGCCGAAAGCAGCCAAGTCAATACCAAACATGTCAGCCGCATAACCGGAAGAGAAATCCAGATTGGCGTTAAAGGTAGAATGGTGCAAGTTGGCGACATATTTGCCGTACTCCGCACTCCCTGGCGTTAAATCTTTACGGTCACGCTGACGCTGCCAATAATAAATCCCACCGGTCAGTGACGAATCATCAATAAAGCCTTTAGCCTTGGCCTCTGGGGCTACCATGAACCCCGTTCCTAACAATGCACCCGCGACTGCGAGCGCCAGCGTTTTACGTTTAGCACCGTGCGTAACCATATGAAAAAATTCCTCTTTGACATCACATTTAAAGTGCGTTGCCTGTGTCCACCACAGCTCACAGGTTTAGCCTCAAAAAAACCCTAGTGGGTAAAATTTTTGCTGGGGAGAAATAACCACCAGCCATTACTGCTAAAAAACTTCTGTTGCGAAAAACAACCGCTCTGTAGATTGCTGCTGCCACACAGACTATTTTTCGCGACGCGAATTATCAATTAAAAATAACGCTAATTATTCAAAGTATGACAACGAGCACATAACTGTGAAAAAATATTACAGAGTTCACAAAAGCTTTAAAAACAATGCATAACGTCATATTCTTAATTATAAATCTTCTCTCATTGACATATTGAATGGTTTCAGCCGATGCAATAAAGCCTGCGTTTTCTCTCCATGAAATAGGGATTTTTCCTCAGTTAATTCGTAAAGCGAATATTTAAGAAAGACTTACAGACAGCCGCTTTGTTGCTAAAAAAAGGAGCAATATGTCGACATTGACCAGGGGATAAAACGCAGAAGTGGAAAAGAGAAAGGGAGTCATTAGTGTTTAGTACAATAAACAATTTCAGTTTTATTTCTAATAAACCTAGTGTGCAACCAGACAACGCACAGCTATCTGGATGAACTTACGCAGTCATGTGATTTGGGTGAATACCCATTGTTAACATCAAATTTGCAGGAAATCAGGGCATAAAAAAAGCGTGGACTAAGCCACGCCAATTCTACTGTTCTGAGTGAGAACTAAAACTTAACTGGTCGCTTTTGCCGCCCAGGTATCACGCAAACCGACAGTACGGTTAAATACCAAGGCATCAGGGCGTGAATAGCGGCTATCGGCACAGAAATAACCTTCACGTTCAAATTGATAGGTTCGCTCTGGAACCGCATCAACCAAACCTGGTTCAACAAAACCCTGACGGATAATCAACGACTCAGGATTGATGGTAGACAAGAAGTCTTCCGCCGCCGCAGGGTTTGGTACGCTAAACAGACGGTCATACAGGCGAATTTCTGCCGGCAATGCATGCTTAACAGAAACCCAATGAATAACGCCTTTAACTTTGCGGCCATCGGCTGGATCTTTGTTTAAGGTTTCTGCGTCATAACTGCAATAAAGCGTAGTCACATTGCCTTCTGCGTCCTTTTCGACACGTTCAGCTTTGATAACATAGGCATTACGTAAGCGCACTTCTTTGCCTAGCACCAAACGCTTGTACTGTTTATTGGCTTCTTCACGGAAGTCGGCGCGATCGATATAAAGCTCGCTATCGAAAGGAACCTGACGCGTGCCCATCTCCGGGTTATTCGGGTGATTTGGCATAGTCAGCCACTCTTCCCCGGCCACACGATTTTCAATAATCACCTTGATTGGGTCAAGAACCGCCATGGCCCGTGGGGCATTTTCGTTGAGATCATCACGGATACAAGACTCCAGTGACATCATTTCAACGTTGTTATCCTGCTTGGTCACCCCAATACGGCGGCAGAACTCCCGGATGGAAGCCGCGGTGTAGCCACGGCGACGCAAACCAGAAATCGTTGGCATACGTGGATCATCCCAGCCTTCCACGACTTTCTCGGTCACCAATTGATTCAGCTTACGCTTAGACATAATGGCGTATTCTAGATTCAGGCGAGAGAATTCATACTGACGCGGATGACATTCGATAGAGATATTATCCAGCACCCAATCATATAAGCGGCGGTTATCCTGGAATTCCAGCGTACAGAGTGAATGGGTGATCCCTTCAATCGCATCAGAAATACAATGGGTAAAGTCATACATCGGGTAGATGCACCACTTGTTACCAGACTGATGGTGTTCGGCAAACTTAATACGATACAGCACCGGGTCACGCATCACGATAAACGGTGACGCCATATCGATTTTGGCACGCAGACACGCAGTTCCCTCAGCAAAACCACCAGCACGCATCTTTTCAAACAGCGCCAGATTCTCTTCCACACTGCGATCACGGTACGGGCTATTTTTCCCCGGCGCAGTCAGTGTGCCGCGATATTCGCGCATCTGCTCAGCGGTTAACTCATCGACATACGCCAGGCCCTTATTAATCAGCTCGACAGCGTACAGGTACAGTTGGTCGAAATAGTCTGAGGAGTAACGCACATCACCGCTCCAGGTGAAGCCTAGCCACTCTACATCGTGTTTAATCGACTCGACGAACTCGACGTCTTCTTTCACCGGGTTGGTGTCGTCGAAACGCAAATTACACTGACCCTGATAATCTTGTGCGATGCCAAAGTTCAGGCAGATAGATTTGGCATGACCAATATGCAGGTAGCCATTTGGCTCTGGCGGAAAGCGGGTATGAACCGACGTGTGTTTACCGCTGGCTAAATCTTCGTCAATTATCTGACGGATAAAATTACTCGGGCGGGCTTCTGCCTCACTCATTGTTCTATTCCTCAATGCAAACGCAACAAATATAACCGCATATAATCCAACAAGCCCGACTTGGAAACAACCGTTTGTTACAGGAAACAAAACAAAAAAACGGGAAGAGATCGCTCTCTTCCCGCTGATTTGATTAAAACTCAGTCCGGTCATTCAATACATAAGTACTCTACTACCGCGAATTCTATACTCTAAATAATACGAGTTGCAGGAAGGCGGCAAGCGAATGAATCCCGATGAGCTTACTGTAGTAAGTGATTCGGGTGATTGAACGCAGCCAACGTACATGCAGCTTGAAGTATGACGAGTATAAGCCAATTATTTGCTCTGAATCTCAAACAACGGGCTTTGACCGGCAACAACAGAGCTGCCTGCCAATACCGAGATACCGGCATAATCATCAATATTGCTTACCACAACCGGGCTAATCATTGAGCGCGCATTGGCGTTCAGATAAGCCAGGTCCAGTTCCAATATCGGTTGACCGGCAACGACAGTGGCTCCCTCGTCAACCAGACGAGCAAAGCCCTGACCGTTCAGTTTTACCGTATCAATCCCGATATGAACCACAATTTCTGCGCCGGTTTCAGTTTCCAGACAGAATGCATGGTCAGTATTGAAGATTTTTACGATAGTCCCGTTCGCTGGAGAAACCACCATTTTATCAGTAGGACGGATGGCAACACCCTCACCGACTGCTTTGCTGGCAAAAGCTTCATCAGGAACCTGATCCAGTGCGACAACATCACCGGTAATAGGCGAAACCAGTACCAGAGAGGCTGTTTTAGTGGTGTTAATAACCGCCTGAGGCTTAACGTCTGCGGGTGCCACAGAACTGCTGGTGGCGGCAGGAACCGAACCACCTGCCAACACAGTACGCATGGCCGAAGCAATCAATTCTGCGCGGGTACCCACAATGATTTGCACACTTTGTTTATTCAGACGAATGACACCTGACGCACCTAAGCGCTTGGCAACACTGTCATTAACCTGGGCAGAATCTTTTACGTTCAGACGTAGGCGGGTGATGCAGGCATCAATGGCAGTCAGGTTATCTGAACCACCGATAGCACCAATATAGCGACGCGCTAAACCGTTGATTTCACTTTCGTTTACTGCTGGGGTGTTATCAACATTGACGTCATAACCATCTTCTTCACTGCCTTCAACTGCCAATTCACGCCCAGGTGTCAGCAAGTTGAATTTCTGGATGGTGAAACGGAACACCACGTAGTAAATGGCGAAGAACACCAAACCTTGTGGGATCAGCATATACCACTGTGTGGCTAGCGGGTTGCGAGAAGAGAGCACCATATCCACTAAACCGGCGCTGAAACCAAAGCCGGCAATCCAATGCATGCTGGCAGCAATGAACACCGAAATACCGGTCAGCACGGCGTGCAAGAAGTACAGTACCGGTGCGACAAACATGAAGGAGAATTCAAGTGGTTCGGTGATACCAGTGAAGAAAGCTGCAAATGCACCCGCCAACATGATACCAGCCACTTTCGCTCTATTTTCAGGACGCGCGCAGTGATAAATCGCCAACGCCGCACCCGGTAAACCAAACATCATGATTGGGAAGAAGCCAGCCTGATAACGGCCAGTGATACCCACAACAGCTTTACCAGAATCGATAGATTGTTGGCCACCGAGGAAGTTAGGAATATCGTTAATACCAGCAACGTCAAACCAGAACACTGAGTTCAGGGCATGGTGCAGGCCGACTGGGATAAGCAAGCGGTTGAAGAAGGCATAGATACCCGCCCCCACTGAACCCATATCTTTGATGTATTCGCCGAAGGTCACCAGCGCGTTATAAATCAGTGGCCAAACGTACATCAGAATGAAGGCAACCACGATCATCAGGAAGGACGTCAGAATTGGAACCAGACGGCGGCCGCTGAAGAAGGAGAGTGCTTTTGGCAATTCAACGCTGCTAAAGCGGTTGTACAACTCAGCAGAGATAATACCCACCAGAATACCCACGAACTGGTTGTTGATTTTACCAAAAGCTGCCGGCACCTGATCAACCGGGATCTTTTGAATCATCGACACCGCAGCAGGCGAGCACAGCGTGGTTAATACCAGGAAACCTACAAAGCCGGTCAGTGCAGCCGCACCGTCTTTGTCTTTTGACATACCGTAAGCAACACCAATTGCGAACAGCACGGACATGTTGTCGATAATCGCCGCACCGGATTTGATAAATAATGCCGCCAGTGCATTATCACCACCCCAGCTTACCGGATCGATCCAATAGCCTACGCCCATCAGTATCGCGGCTGCTGGTAGTGTGGCCACTGGGACCATCAAGGCCCGGCCCACTTTTTGTAAGTAACTAAGAATATTCACCTTTCCCCCTATTCGTCCGCTATCGGACCCTTTAAGTAGTTTATTTAATTGACTCACTACCTTTTAGAAAAACGCATGGCACACTTTTTATTTATTCACGGCACGTATTACTCATTGCGGAGTGTAAAAAAATTATTTCGTAACGCAAATTAAAACCCCCTATTCTGTGATAAATGTCACCAAAAACTAGTGAAAAAGCACCAATGCACTAGCCACGATACAAAACTTATTTTATCATTCGAAAAATGAACAAAGCATTGTACCAACGCATGAGTCAAAATCTGGGTTACGCTTAGCTGATGATTCAAATCGCGTAGAGTATAGCCACTATTCGCAATCCAAGAGGTGCAAGATGAGACTTATCCCACTGAAAAACACCACCGAAGTTGGTAAATGGGCAGCACGTCATATCGTTAGCCGTATCAACGCATTTAAACCAACCGCTGAGCGCCCATTTGTATTGGGTCTGCCAACCGGTGGCACACCGATGGAAGCATACAAACATTTGGTTGCGATGCACAAAGCCGGTGACGTCAGTTTTAAAAACGTTGTTACATTCAATATGGACGAATATGTCGGTTTGCCACAAGAACACCCCGAAAGTTACTACACCTTCATGCACTCCAATTTCTTCGATCATGTTGATATCCCAGCCGAGAACATCAACCTGTTAAATGGCAACGCGCCAGATATCGATGAAGAATGTCGTCGTTACGAAGAAAAAATTAAGTCTTACGGTAAAATTAACCTGTTTATGGGTGGCGTGGGCGTTGACGGTCACATCGCATTTAATGAACCGGCATCGTCTTTGGCATCCCGTACTCGTATCAAAACGCTAACGCAAGAAACCCGCATCGCTAACTCCCGCTTCTTTGGTGGTGATGCAAACCTCGTGCCGAAATATGCGCTTACAGTAGGTGTAGGTACCTTGCTGGATGCGGAAGAAGTGATGATTCTGGTCACTGGCCACGGTAAAGCACAAGCCTTGCAAGCTGCGGTCGAAGGTAGCATCAACCACATGTGGACCATCAGTTGCCTACAACTGCATGCCAAAGCCATCATGGTGTGTGATGAACCTTCCACTATGGAATTGAAGGTTAAAACTGTAAAATACTTCCACGAATTGGAAGCTGAAAATATCAAAGGTCTGTAACAGTCATCAGGGGGCTAAGATGTACGCTTTAACTCACGGCCGTATTTATACCAGCCACGAAGTACTGGATAATCATGCTGTTGTCGTGGCTGATGGATTGATCGAACGTATCTGTCCTGCCGCTGAACTTCCGGCTGATATTGAGGTGCGCGATTTGGGTGGCGCCATTCTGGCCCCCGGTTTTATTGATGTGCAGTTAAATGGCTGCGGCGGCGTGCAATTCAATGATTCTCTCGAAGCTATCTCCGAAGAGACATTGGATATCATGCAGCGCGCGAATGAAAAGTCTGGTTGCACCAGCTTCCTGCCAACACTCATCACATGTAGTGATGAGTTTATGAAGCACGGCATTAATGTCATGCGTTCATACCTGCAAAAAAACCAACATAAAGCGTTGGGTCTGCATCTGGAGGGGCCATATCTTAGCCCGCTCAAGAAAGGCACACATAACCCAGCGTTTATTCGCAAACCAACCGCAGAGATGATTGATTATCTGTGTGCAAATGCGGATGTGATTACCCAATTCACTCTGGCACCAGAGATGGTTGATGACAAATACATTCGCCAGTTGACTGAAGCCGGTATTTTGGTTTCAGCCGGTCACTCGAATGCCACTTATCAGCAAGCCCGCCAAGGCTTTGCGGCCGGTATCCGCTTTGCGACACATCTGTATAATGCCATGCCATACATCACCGGGCGTGAACCCGGCCTGATCGGAGCGATTTTTGATACGCCGGAAATCTACACCGGGGTGATAGCAGATGGCCTGCATGTCGACTGGGCCAATATTCGCAACGCAAAACGTCTGAAAGGTGACAAGCTGGTACTGGTAACTGATGCTACCGCTCCGGCGGGTGCTGAAATTGATCAATTTATTTTTGCTGGCAAAACAATATACTATCGCGATGGTTTATGTGTGGATGAGAATGGCACATTAAGCGGTTCAGCACTGACGATGATCGAAGCGGTACAAAATAGTGTGGAACACGTTGGCATCGCACTGGACGAAACATTGCGTATGGCGACACTGTATGCGGCCCGCGCTATTGGCGTGGATAAGCAGTTAGGGAGTATTGAAGTCGGCAAAGTGGCCAACCTGACTGCCTTTACCCGCGATTATAAAATCACTAAAACCATCGTTAACGGTAACGAGGTTTTAAAATAAGCGAGTAATTTTATTGATGAGCACCGGCGGACAGTCACAAATTGGTAATGTGGATCTTGTGAAACAACTCAATGGTGCCGTTGTTTACCGGCTTATTGATCAGCAAGGCCCGATCTCGCGCATTCAGATTGCCGATCTCAGCCAACTCGCCCCCGCCAGTGTCACCAAAATTACGCGTCAGCTGCTGGAACGGGGGCTTATCAAGGAAGTTGATCAGCAAGCCTCTACCGGCGGTCGCCGTGCTATATCTATAGTGACAGAAAACCGCCAGTTCCATACCATTGCGGTGCGCCTGGGCCGCCATGATGCGACTATTACCCTGTTTGATATGAGCGGTAAATCACTGGGTGAAGAACATTATTCGCTACCTGAACGCACGCAAGAAACGCTGGAACACGCGCTGTTTACTATTATCAGTCAGTTTATCGAAGCCTATCAGCGCAAATTGCGTGAGCTGATTGCCATTGCGGTTATCCTCCCAGGCCTGGTTGAACCGCACAAAGGTATCGTGCGCTATATGCCCCATATCAGTGTCAGCAACTGGCCATTAGTCGAAAATCTGCAAAATCGTTTTAATGTCACCAGTTTTGTTGGCCACGATATTCGTAGTTTGGCACTGGCGGAGCACTACTTTGGTGCAACTCGTGACTGTGAAGACTCCATCTTGGTTCGTCTGCATCGTGGTACCGGTGCGGGTATTATCGTTAACAGCCAGATATTCTTGGGCAGTAACGGTAACGTGGGTGAAATCGGTCATATCCAGATTGATCCATTGGGTGAGCGCTGTTATTGCGGCAATTTTGGCTGCCTGGAAACGGTTGCCTCCAATGCAGCCATTGAAAATCGAGTGCGCCACCTGCTCGCTCAGGGCTACCCAAGCAAATTAACGTTGGATGATTGTCATATCGGCGCTATCTGCAAAGCGGCTAACCGGGGTGACTTGCTGGCAAGCGAAGTGATTGAGCACGTGGGCCGCTATCTGGGCAAAGCCATTTCTATCGCCATCAACTTATTTAATCCGCAAAAAGTCGTTATTGCGGGTGAAATCATTGAAGCCGATAAAATCCTACTGCCAGCCATTCAGAGTTGCATCAATACACAAGTATTGAAAAACTTCCGCCTGAATCTGCCTATCGTGACGTCGCAGCTTGATCATCAGTCTGCAATTGGTGCTTTTGCTCTGGCTAAGCGCGCCATGTTGAACGGTGTATTATTGCAACGCCTGCTGGAAAGCTAACGCGTAGATGCAAATAAGGCAACGGCAGGGGTAAACGTCTTATCGGTCATGTTATAGTGGACCATTGCCGTGCAAAAATGAGTAATATAATACCCTTCTGACTTGAGGCTGCTGCTCTCACTGACCCGAATACTGACCAGCGTCAGCGCATCGGGATGCACTCATTTGCTGCCTAACTGTAACTCCAATTAATTTGGGTTTAACCATGACAATTAAAAGCGTTATTTGCGATATCGATGGTGTGTTGTTACATGATAATAAAGCGATACCGGGCGCTAACGACTTTCTGGCCCGGATCCAAAATGCCGGAATGCCGCTGGTTATTCTGACCAACTATCCGTCACAAACCGCGCAGGATCTGGCTAACCGCTTCAGTTCTGCTGGGTTGGACGTACCCGAAAGCGCCTTTTATACCTCGGCGATGGCGACTGCCGACTTCCTGCGCAATCAGGAAGGTAAAAAGGCCTATGTTGTGGGTGAAGGTGCATTAGTGCACGAACTCTATAAAGCTGGCTTTACCATCACCGATATCAATCCTGATTTTGTTATTGTTGGTGAAACCCGTTCCTATAACTGGGACATGATGCATAAAGCCGCCTATTTTGTCGCCAATGGTGCGCGTTTTATTGCCACCAACCCCGATAGCCACGGGCACGGGTTTGCTCCGGCGTGTGGCGCATTGTGCGCACCTATTGAGAAAATCTCCGGTCGCAAGCCGTTTTATGTGGGCAAGCCCAGCCCGTGGATCATTCGCGCGGCGCTGAATAAAATGCATGCCCATTCAGAAAGCACGGTAATTGTCGGTGATAACCTACGTACCGATATTCTGGCCGGTTTCCAGGCTGGGTTGAAAACGATTTTGGTCCTGTCCGGTGTTTCAACGCTAACAGATATTGAAGCCATGCCATTTCGCCCGAACTACGTTTTCTCTTCCGTGGTTGATATCAATATTATCTAATCTCTGTTGGCGGTCATGTCATGGCCGCCACTCTCTTTTTTGCCCCCACCCCCTTTAGCGCTATGCCTTTTTTTAGTGCAGTGCACCAAAGTTTCTTGCCATTACGCCCTATTTTGGCGCATTTTCTTTTATAGCCTTCGTCCTTGAAGCTGCTGGGGTGTTAGCTGGGTTCACTCACCCGAATCACTTGACTGAGTTAAGCTCATCGGGACTGACTCGCTGGCTGCCTGCCTGCAACGTCAAGTGCTTTGGGTATAGGTACCCATTGCCGTACCAACCATTGCACCAAAATAATAGCGCTGTGAATTGGCGTATAAATTGCATGTATTTCTCACATCTAGTTTAGAAATAATTTGGATGACTGCATCGTCATGGGGCATAACTTGCATCACTCATAAGCAAGTGTGAAAAAACAGATCCAGCGATGAACGACTCAAATTCAACATCATCACCGCCAAAGCAGAGAAGTTAGGGAGATTATTATGTGTTCTATTTTCGGGGTCCTCGACCTTAAAACCGACCCCATTGAGTTACGTAAAAAAGCGCTGGAAATGTCACGTTTAATGCGCCATCGTGGCCCGGATTGGTCTGGTGTGTGGGCAAATGATAAAGCCATTCTCGCCCACGAACGTTTGTCTATCGTTGACGTCAATACCGGTGCCCAGCCCCTGTTTAATGCGGCCCACACGCATATTCTGGCCGTTAACGGTGAAATCTATAATCATCAGGCATTACGTCAGCAATATGGTGACCGTTACGCGTTTCAAACCGGCTCAGATTGTGAAGTGATTCTGGCGTTGTATCAGGAGAAAGGGCCTGAATTCCTCGACGACCTGCAAGGTATGTTCGCTTTCATCCTGTACGACACAGAGAAAGATGCCTATCTGATTGGCCGTGACCATCTGGGGATTATCCCGCTGTATATGGGCCATGATGAAAACGGCAACATGTTTGTGGCTTCAGAGATGAAAGCATTAGTGCCGGTGTGCCGCACCATTAAAGAGTTCCCGGCTGGCAGCTATCTGTGGAGTAAAGAGGGTGAAATTCGCGAATACTATCATCGCGATTGGTTTGATTTCGACAACGTCAAAGACAATGTAACTGACAAAGTCCAGTTGGCTAACGCGTTAGAAGAAGCGGTAAAAAGCCACTTGATGTCTGACGTGCCTTACGGTGTATTGCTGTCCGGTGGTCTGGACTCTTCCGTTATCTCTGCTATCACCAAAAAATTTGCCGCCCGTCGTGTCGAAGACGATGAGCGCAGTGAAGCCTGGTGGCCACAACTGCACTCCTTTGCAGTAGGTCTGATTGGCTCACCGGATTTACGTGCTGCGAAAGAAGTCGCCAACCATTTAGGTACCGTGCACCATGAAATTCATTTCACCGTGCAAGAAGGTTTGGATGCTATCCGTGATGTGATTTATCACATTGAAACCTATGATGTCACCACCATCCGTGCCTCAACACCCATGTATCTGATGTCGCGTAAAATCAAAGCGATGGGGATCAAGATGGTGCTGTCTGGCGAAGGGTCTGATGAAGTGTTCGGCGGCTACCTCTACTTCCACAAAGCACCAAATGCGAAAGAATTGCATGAAGAGACTGTGCGTAAATTGCTGGCCCTGCACATGTATGACTGTGCGCGTGCCAACAAAGCGATGTCTGCCTGGGGTGTTGAGGCCCGCGTCCCCTTCCTGGATAAGAACTTCCTCGATGTTGCGATGCGTATCAATCCGCAGGACAAAATGTGTGGTAATGGCAAAATGGAAAAACATGTCCTGCGTGAATGTTTTGAATCTTACTTACCACACAGCGTCGCCTGGCGTCAGAAAGAACAATTCTCTGATGGTGTCGGCTATAGCTGGATTGACACACTAAAAGAGAAAGCCGCAGAGCAAGTTACTGATCAACAGATGGAAACTGCCCACTTCCGTTTCCCATACAACACGCCATCGTCAAAAGAAGGCTACTTGTATCGCGAAATTTTTGAAGAGCTGTTCCCGCTGCCAAGTGCCGCTGAATGTGTCCCTGGTGGCCCATCAGTCGCCTGTTCATCAGCAAAAGCCATCGAGTGGGATGAATCATTCAAAAGTATGGATGACCCTTCCGGCCGTGCGGTTGGCGTGCATCAGGACGCTTATAAATAATTGAATGTGATGGTCTGCCTATATTGACTGTCCAATCTCAAGGCTGCCCTAGGGTAGCCTTGTTTTTTGCTGGCAAATTCAACAATTAATCACCATAAGTGCTGCTTTAATCACCAGACTGTTCACAAGCCACACAAACGAACCCTTTCAGCGCTTTTTTGGGAAAAAATTAGTTGACGCAATTCGGCCATATACGCATAATGCGCCCCGCAACGCCGATGAAGGTAATGCGGAAAAAGATGGCTACGTAGCTCAGCTGGTTAGAGCACAGCACTCATAATGCTGGGGTCACAGGTTCGATTCCCGTCGTAGCCACCATCTTTTTGCGGGAGTGGCGAAATTGGTAGACGCACTAGATTTAGGTTCTAGCGCCGCAAGGTGTGCGAGTTCAAGTCTCGCCTCCCGCACCATTATTCGTTCATCGGTTTGTCACAGCGGATGGGATATCGCCAAGCGGTAAGGCACCAGGTTTTGATCCTGGCATTCCCAGGTTCGAATCCTGGTATCCCAGCCATCTTTTTTTTGGATGGATAGCTGTAAGGCAAGAGAGTTGTCATATAAAAAAGAATTGTATTTCAGTTGGGATATCGCCAAGCGGTAAGGCACCAGGTTTTGATCCTGGCATTCCCAGGTTCGAATCCTGGTATCCCAGCCATACAACTTCTCAAGATTAAAGATTTAAAGATGGCTACGTAGCTCAGCTGGTTAGAGCACAGCACTCATAATGCTGGGGTCACAGGTTCGATTCCCGTCGTAGCCACCATCTTTTGGGGTATCGCCAAGCGGTAAGGCACTGGATTCTGATTCCAGCATTCCGAGGTTCGAATCCTCGTACCCCAGCCAAATTTAGAAAAGCTCGCTTCGGCGGGCTTTTTGCATTCTGGGATTTCACTATATTCCCTCTTACTTGAGTCCGATGTCTCAAGTCCAGGTTGGATTAGGTTTCGATTGATGGTTGCTTGAGGCGACAACGCCCGCCAAAAGAACAGATCGAATATCAACCGAAACCAGCTCCGAACTGTCCCAAATATTAAGTATTGAACTCAAAAAAACAGACATCCCCTACAACCCCAATGCATACCTCAACGCATGTTCTTTCAATTTGCCCGCGCGCTGAGCGGCTATCAACGCCAGATTCCGTACGAATTTCACCGGTGGCAGATCATTGCTGAATGTGGTGTAAAACACATCCATACCACTTTGCATAATCAGATTATCAGTGCGGCGGCGGCGTTGATAACGCAGTAATACCCGCTCGCTGTGCCACGGCTCTGCCCGTTCACGCGCTTGATTTAGCACCTCCAACAGCGCATCGACATCGCGATATCCCAGATTCACCCCCTGCCCGGCCAGTGGATTAATGGTATGGGCTGCATCCCCGAGTAAGACCAATCCCGGCTGTACATAACGTTGTGCATGGCGCCGCACTAGCGGGAAAGAGCCAGCAGCAATCGCTTTAACAGCCCCCAAACGTGATGGGAAAGCCTTGGCAATTTCCTGATTCAACTGTGCCATCGGCAGCGCCTGAAGCTGACGAATACGCTGCGGGCTGTCGTACCAGACCAATGATGCCCACTGGCCAAATAGCGGTAAGAAAGCACGCGGCCCCGTTGGGAAAAACTGCTGCCAGGTGGTGTCTTGCTGAGCTGTATCCGTCTCTACCGTAATTAACATGCAAGACTGGCGATACTGCCAGCCATTGGTGCCGATACCAGCTAACCGTCGTACCAGAGAGTTGGCACCATCAGCACCTATCACTAAACGGCCCTGTATCTGTTGCTGAGCGTCTAACGTGATTTGCCAGCACTCATCTACTCTAACCATAGTTTGCAGCCGTGACGGGCACAGCAACGTTAAATTGGGGCATTCCGCTATCTGTTGCCATAATGCCAACTGCAAAATCCGGTTCTCAACCATAAACCCCAGCTCAGGTAAAGAGAGCGAGGCGGCATCAAACACCACCTGTGAACCGGGCTGCTCCCAGGTCTCCAACCGACGATAAGGTGCATAACGCATCTGCTGTACCTGCGGCCAGACACCGAGCTGTTTCAGCAACGACACCGAAGTGCAGCCGATAGCGGAAACTCGTAAATCGGGCACGCTGTCAGCCTCAAATGGGGCTGGGGCTTCATGCTCAAGTAACGCGACTGACCAGCCTGTTTGTGCCAGTCCAAGCGCGGCAGCAGCACCGACCATACCGCCCCCCACCACCACAACATCATAATTTGGTTGCGATTTATTCATTTTGGCCATTTTTTAAAAGTTAAAATAACATCCATACTTTATCTGCCCTCAGTGTACCGGATTTTTCATCACCCCACAGAATAACTAAGCCGAACTGCGGTGGTCATCGCAACTGCAAATGACTACAATACCCCGCAACTAGTGAGCCTTTGCGCCTGGCGAACACATGGATCACCGCACCGCGCGATGTGACATTTATGATGAATTTTTGATGGTAGATAAGCCATGACGAAAAAACTGCATATTAAAACCTGGGGCTGCCAGATGAATGAATATGATTCATCTAAAATGGCAGATTTGCTGGCCAGCACCCATGGCTACCAGTTGACTGAGATCCCGGAAGAAGCCGATTTACTGCTACTGAATACCTGTTCAATTCGCGAAAAAGCACAAGAAAAAGTATTCAGCCTGCTGGGCCATTGGAAGCTCCTGAAAGAAAAGAATCCCAATCTGATTATTGGTGTCGGTGGATGTGTAGCATCACAGGAAGGCGAACATCTGCGCCAACGCGCGCCCTGTGTTGATGTCATTTTCGGGCCGCAAACTCTGCATCGCCTGCCAGAAATGATTAACCACGTCCAAGGCACGCACAGTCCGGTGGTAGATATCAGCTTCCCTGAGATTGAAAAGTTTGATCGGCTGCCAGAGCCGCGTGCTGAAGGCCCGACCGCGTTCGTTTCTATCATGGAAGGATGCAATAAATATTGTACCTTCTGCGTGGTGCCTTACACTCGTGGCGAAGAGATCAGCCGCCCAAGTGACGATATTCTGTTTGAAATTGCACAGTTAGCGTCCCAAGGGGTGCGGGAAGTGAATCTGCTCGGCCAGAATGTCAATGCCTATCGCGGTGCCACCTATGACGGCGATATCTGTAGTTTTGCCGAGTTATTGCGGCTGGTTGCCGCCATTGACGGTATCGATCGCATTCGCTTTACCACCAGCCATCCGATTGAGTTTACCGACGATATCATCGATGTTTATCGCGATACGCCAGAACTGGTGAGTTTTCTGCATCTGCCAGTGCAAAGTGGTTCCGACCGAATTTTAACCATGATGAAACGCGCCCACACCGCACTGGAGTACAAAGCTATCATCCGCAAACTGCGGCAGGCGCGGCCAGATATCCAGATAAGTTCCGATTTTATTATCGGTTTCCCTGGTGAAACTCAGCAGGATTTTGCACAAACCATCAAGCTGGTCGCGGAGATTCATTTCGATACCAGTTACAGCTTTATTTACTCTCCACGCCCTGGCACACCCGCGGCAGAGCTACCAGACGATGTCAGTGAAGAGGAGAAAAAACAGCGACTGCATATTTTGCAACAGCGTATCACTCAGCAGGCCATGGAAATCAGCCGCGAGATGGTTGGTAGTGTGCAACGTATTCTGGTAGAAGGCCCCTCCCGCAAAAGTGCGATGGAGCTGGCCGGGCGTACCGAAAATAACCGGGTGGTGAATTTTGAAGGTACACCAGAGATGATTGGCAAATTCGTTGATGTCGAAATTGTAGACGTTTATGCCAGTTCACTGCGCGGTATTTTGCAGCGCACCGAAGACCAGATGGCGCTACGGGTTCATGAATCGCCACAATCGGTCATTGCGCGGACCCGAAAAGAAAATGAAATTGGCGTGGGGCAGTATCAACCCTGACCATAGTTGTTCGAGTTGACTCGCATTAGCAGGCGCTGCATTGTCAGTGCCTGTTTTATTTTAGTGGGCTGCTGCGCAGATTCGGACTGTTTAAGTTGCACCTCCAGAGGGTCGCTACTTGAATAGAGCGTGAAAGCACGGATTGATAAGTAAACTTGCGTCAGCACCATGCACCATGAATAATTCTTAAATGACATGTATGATTGACGTTATATGCCCAAGGCCATTTCCAATACGAAAGGTATAATCGGGTATCAGACAAATAATATCCGTGAATGATATATCCAGAGGAACACAGTGACTCAGAGAAATAGTTTGCACGTAGTGACACAAGAAATCTTGCTAGAGCCCACCGACAATCAGCGTTTGTTGAGTCTGTGCGGCCCTTTTGATGACAACATCAAGCAGTTGGAGCGCCGGTTAGGTATTGAAATTAATCGCCGAGACAACCGTTTCAAGTTAGTCGGTAAGAATATCTGCGTTGTTGCAGCGGCAGATATCCTGCGCCATCTGTATGTTGACACCGCCCCCATTCGGGGTGTTACCCCAGAGATATCCCCAGAAGATATCCACCTTGCGGTGAAAGAGAGTCATGTATTGGAGCAAACGGCACAGAGCGTACCCGATTACGGAAAAGCCGTGAATATCCGTACCAAGCGCGGCATGGTTAAACCGCGTACCCCCAATCAGGCGCAATACATCGCCAATATTCTTGATCACGATATTACCTTTGGGATTGGTCCTGCCGGGACCGGTAAAACCTATCTGGCGGTAGCCGCGGCAGTTGATGCTCTGGAGCGCCAGAATGTGCGCCGTATCTTACTGACCCGCCCGGCCGTTGAAGCGGGCGAAAAATTGGGTTTCCTGCCCGGGGACCTGAGTCAGAAAGTCGATCCATACCTGCGCCCACTTTATGATGCACTGTTTGAAATGCTTGGCTTTGAGCGCGTTGAAAAATTGATCGAACGTAACGTGATTGAAGTGGCTCCGCTGGCATATATGCGGGGCCGGACACTCAATGATGCCTTTATCATTCTGGATGAGAGCCAGAACACCACCATCGAACAGATGAAGATGTTTCTCACCCGTATGGGCTTTAACTCCAAGGCAGTTATTACCGGTGATGTGACGCAAACCGACTTACCGCGCCACCAAAAATCTGGCTTAAGTCATGCCATTGAAGTGCTGTCTGAGGTAGAAGAGCTGAGCTTTAACTTCTTCCATAGCGAAGATGTGGTGCGTCACCCCGTGGTGGCCCGTGTGGTTATTGCCTATGAGGCCTGGGAAGCGGCGGAACAAAAACGCAAAGAGACTATTGCCGAACAACGTAAGCGGGAAAACCATACCCCGTCTGAGCAGGAGGCTCCGTGAGCCAAGTTATACTCGATTTACAAATTGCCTGCGCCGATAGCCAGGGTTTACCTGCCGAAGCTGACTTTCAGCGTTGGTTGGAGGCGGTATTACCGCAGTTTCAAGACGTAGCAGAAGTGACCATTCGGTTGGTTGATGAAGCTGAAAGCCATGAGCTGAATCTAACCTATCGCGGTAAAGATAAACCGACCAATGTCTTGTCTTTTCCTTTTGAGGCCCCACCTGAAATTGAACTGCCACTATTGGGTGATTTAATCATTTGCCGTCAGGTGGTTGAACAAGAAGCTATCGAGCAAGAAAAAGCACTATTAGCTCATTGGGCGCATATGGTTGTTCACGGCAGTCTCCATCTGCTAGGGTATGACCACATCGTGGACGATGAAGCAGAAGAAATGGAGTCAATCGAAACTGAAATTATGCAAAGTCTGGGTTATCCAGATCCGTATATTTCGGAGAAAGACCCCGAATAAACCCATCATATCGGGTGTTATAATGCCCTGTTAGTCGGGGAAAACTGTCGGCGGTGTGAGTCTACTGCTACCGATAAAATATAATCTTTACCCAACGTCATTGGAATTGCAGGTAGGCGGCAAGCAAACCTCGCTAGCCCCTACGGCATCAGATACAAGGGTATAACATGAGTAAACTTAACTAAAACGCCATGAGCGACGACCACTCACAAAACAACGATAGCCCCAGTCCCAAGAAAGGGTTCTTTACTCTTATCCTTAACCAGTTATTTCACGGTGAACCTAAAAACCGTGGTGATTTGGTAGAGCTTATCCGTGATTCTGAACAAAACGATCTGATCGATCCCGATACCCGTGACATGCTGGAAGGCGTGATGGATATTGCCGAGCAGCGCGTGCGGGACATCATGATCCCCCGTTCTCAAATGGTCACATTAAAGCGTAACCAAACGCTGGATGAGTGTTTGGATGTGATTATTGAATCTGCTCACTCCCGCTTTCCGGTGATTAGCGAAGATAAAGATCACATCGAAGGTATCCTGATGGCCAAGGATTTGTTGCCGTTTATGCGCACCGACTCCGAGCCATTCAGTATTGATAAAGTGTTACGGACGGCGGTTGTAGTGCCAGAAAGTAAGCGTGTCGATCGGATGCTGAAGGAGTTCCGTTCCCAGCGCTACCATATGGCTATTGTCATTGATGAGTTTGGTGGCGTGTCAGGGCTGGTGACCATTGAAGATATTCTTGAGCTGATCGTTGGCGAAATAGAAGATGAGTATGACGATGAAGAAGACAGAGATGTGCGTCAACTCAGCAAGCATACCTATACCATTCGTGCGCTGACGCAAATTGAAGATTTCAATGAAGTGTTCAATACCCATTTCAGCGACGATGAGGTTGACACCATTGGTGGCTTAGTAATGCAGGCATTTGGCCATTTACCTGCCCGGGGTGAAACCATTGAAATTGAAGGTTACTTATTTAAAGTTGCCATGGCGGATAGCCGACGTATCATTCAGGTTCATGTAAAAATCCCGGATGATGCTCCGCAACCCAAACTGGAAGAATAAATCCTTGATGCCTATTGCTTCATATCTTCAACGCCAGTGGGTTCGCGCCCTACTGGCGCTATTTTTTGGTGCCTGCGGTACGCTGGCCTATTCACCGTTTGATTACTGGCCCGCAGCCATTGTTTCACTGTTTGGCTTACTCAGCCTAACCCTGAACCGTAATACCCGGCAGTCCGCCTTTATTGGCTTTTGTTGGGGAATGGGGCTATTCGGTAGCGGTATTAACTGGGTCTATGTCAGTATTTCCGAGTTCGGCGGAATGCCAACGGCAATCAATATTTTCCTGGTGGTACTACTAGCGGCCTACCTATCGCTCTACACCCTGCTATTTGCCGGTGTGTTAGCGCGTCTCAGCCCAAAAGCGACATGGTGGCGGCTAGCGATTGCCGCACCGGTTGTATGGCAACTGACGGAATTCTTGCGCGGCTGGGTGTTGACCGGCTTCCCGTGGCTGCAATTTGGCTACAGCCAGATTAATGGCCCGCTGCGTGGGATTGCCCCAATACTCGGGGTTGATGGCATCACCTTTGTACTGATGGCAATCAGTGGATTACTGGTCTACGCCTGCTATCAGCGCCGGGTGACTGCGGCAATAGTGGCGATGGCACTGTTATTGTTACCATGGCCACTGCGCCAAGTGCATTGGTTCACGCCAGAGCCGGAGCGCGCTGTCAATATCGCCATGGTGCAAGGTAACATTGCTCAGTCCATGAAGTGGGACCCTAAAGTCCTGCTTTCGACCCTGCAAGTCTATCTGGATGAAACTCGACCGTTTATGGGCAAAGCGCCGATCATCATCTGGCCGGAATCTGCCATTCCTGATATTGAAACCGATCAAACCGGCTTCCTGACAATGGTTGATGATCTGATGCGAGCCAATCATAGCAGCTTGATCACGGGGATTGTCGATGCCCAGCGTCGGCCTGAAGGTCAGGGGTATCATTTCTTTAATAGCGTCATCGTCTTAGGCGATAAAGAACCGTATCAATATCCGAGCCGAAACCGTTACAGCAAACACCATCTGGTCCCATTTGGTGAATTTGTGCCGCTAGAATCCTTACTGCGTCCGCTGGCACCGCTGTTTGACCTACCGATGTCAACGTTCAGCCGTGGCAGTTATGTGCAACCATCGCTCAAGGTGGCAGGATATAACCTGACTGCGGCTATTTGTTATGAAATCGTGTTAGGCCAGCAGGTACGGGATAATTTCAATCCTGATACCAATTTCCTGCTGACCGTCTCGAATGATGCCTGGTTCGGCCACTCAATTGGACCATGGCAACATTTCCAGATGGCACGGATGCGCGCGCTTGAATTGGGTCGCCCTCTGCTGCGCAGTACCAATAACGGTATCACTGCGGTGGTTGGCCCGAGCGGTGAAGTGCTCGCCCAGATCCCGCAATTTACCCAACAGGTGTTAGAGGCCAAAGTTACACCAACAACGGGCGTCACCCCCTATGCCCGTTTGGGTTCATGGCCGATGTGGATTATCACGCTGGTGCTTGGCGCCCTCACGCTGTACCGCGCGATCCGTAGTCGTTCTGATAACAAATAACATAATATGTGGGCATGTTATCTGCATGCCCGTTAATCTTGAGAGCCTTATGTCACTGAAGCCTGAATTTATCCTCACCAGCGAAGCACAACTCAGCGAGCACTACGCCGCCCCCTTTGAAACCGTGTTGAAGAAACAGATAGATCACATTGATGATTATGCTAAAAAACTCATCGCGGCAGCCCCCTTCGCCGTACTGGGTACCCTCGGCGCCAATGGTATCGACTGCTCACCCAAAGGTGGGGAACCGGGTTTTATCCATGTACAGGACAGTAAAACCCTGATGCTACCAGACCGCCCGGGGAACAACCGCCTGGATGGTATCCGCAACCTGCTGCATAACCCCGCTATCGGTATCTTGTTCCTGATACCCAACTGGGACGAAGGTTTTCGGGTGAATGGCCGGGCTAAGATTTCGGTCGATCCTGAACTGTGTGAGCGCTTTAGCCAAAATGGCCACCCCGCCCGCAGTGTGTTAGTGATCGAGGTTGATGAAGTGTTTATTCATTGTGGCCGCGCGATTACCTTTGCCAAGCTGTGGAGCCCAGAAAAACACGCCGCAAAAGAGACCATTCCGACAGCATTGGATGTGTTTAAGGCCCACGTGGCTATCAACAACCAGCAATTAGGCTAACTGGCAGTAAAGCCGCTGTTTGGCGGCTGATTAATACCCACAACTCCCCGTGGGTATTCTATAGCTCTCAATTGTAGAGCTATTATCCTCATCTCTTCGCCGCGACTGGCACAGACCTTGCATTGTTTCTAACCATTATGTGTTAACTCGCTGCCAATGCCCGCCAATCTTTTAGCCGTTGTCGGGGATTACCGCAACAAGTAGGGAACACAGCGTTTCAAATGCGGGATCAGGATTATTTACACGCTCGTTTATAGGGCATATCCCGCACCATAGAAGTGCATTGCTGTTTTATTGCCTCTATTTGGTGCGATTTGCATCCCAAAAAACAAACATTTATTCATCATTCGCATAACATTTGGCTATTTTTTAAAGATAATCTGATACAAGTAACAGCGAAAACCACGTACTGGCCAACAAAACATCGGTGGTTGTACCGCTGAAACGAAACAAAACGATTTCTCGCCTGACGAGATTTAGCAACAACGTATTTTTAGCATCACAACATCAAGTAATAAAACAACAGCAAAGGAGTTGGACCATGCATATGCGTAAATTGGCGTTAGCGCTACTGTTAGCTGGGATGGCAAGTGGCGTAGCCCAAGCAGAAGAAGCGGCAGCACAACCCGCAGCGAAAGCTGAAGCCCAGGCTGATACTCTGAAAAAGATTAAAGACAGCGGCGTTATCGTAGTGGGTCACCGTGAATCTTCCGTTCCCTTCTCTTATTACGATAATCAGCAGAAAGTTGTTGGTTACGCACAAGATTATTCTAATCTGATCATTGATGCAGTTAAGAAAAAACTTAATGCTCCAGACTTACAGGTCAAACTGATCCCAATCACCTCACAGAATCGTATTCCACTACTGCAAAACGGCACCTTTGACTTTGAGTGTGGTTCCACCACCAATAATCTGGAGCGTCAGCAACAAGCGGCGTTCAGTAATACCATTTTTGTAGTCGGTACCCGTTTACTGACCAAAAAAGGGTCTGAAGTTAAAGATTTCAAAGATTTGGCCGGTAAAGCAGTGGTTGTAACTTCAGGTACGACATCTGAAGTCCTGCTGAATAAGCTAAATGAAAAAGACAAAATGGATATGCGCATCATCAGCGCCAAAGACCACGGTGACTCTTTCCGCACCTTGGAAAGTGGCCGCGCAGTGGCCTTTATGATGGATGATGCTCTGCTAGCCGGTGAGCGAGCCAAAGCCAAGAAACCAGACCAATGGGATATCGTCGGTACTCCGCAGTCTCAGGAAGCTTACGGCTGTATGTTGCGCAAAAATGATCCGGCCTTTAAAGCCTTATTGGATGAAACCATTGCCAGTGCACAAACTTCTGGTGTAGCTGAAAAATCATTCGATCGCTGGTTCAAAAACCCAATTCCACCTAAAAATCTTAACCTGAATTTCTCACTGTCTGATGAAATGAAGGCGCTGTTCAAAGCACCTAACGATAAAGCATTGAACTAACAATAATAAATCAGGGCGGGTGGTTACCTGCCCGATTCGATTGATGATGGGCCGATAGGAGATACCCAATAGATTTCAGAGTGCAGGAAGACGGCAAGCAAGAGACAAATTGGTTGTAAACCATTTTGAACAGCGCTTGCGCTGGCCCGTAGGGTGAGCCTCTGATGAGGTTCACAATCCTGATGAGCTTATACAAATAAGTGATTCAGGTGAACGAGGGCAGCCAACACATCTGCAATTTGAAAGATGCAGGGTAAAGACAGGATGCGGGGTGGCCGTTCCCCACTCCGCATTTTTTTGTGAGTCCTCAAGGTCGCTACGCATTAAATCATCAGTCATCAGGGTGGCTTATCCATCCTTTTAAGGGAGTTTGTTATGTCAATAGACTGGAACTGGGGCATCTTCTTGCAACCTGCCCCCTTCGGCAATACCACCTACCTCGGCTGGATCTGGTCCGGCTTTCAAGTCACCGTCGCTTTGTCACTGTGCGCCTGGGTGATCGCGTTCTTTGTCGGTTCACTGTTTGGTATTTTAAGAACCGTGCCCAATCGAATCCTGTCAGGGATTGGGACCTGCTACGTTGAGCTGTTTCGTAACGTACCCTTGATTGTGCAATTCTTTACCTGGTATCTGGTGGTACCTGAACTGTTGCCAGTTGATATTGGCATGTGGTTTAAAAGTGAACTTGACCCGAACATACAGTTCTTTCTTTCATCGATGCTTTGCCTTGGCTTATTTACCGCAGCACGTGTTTGTGAACAAGTCCGTGCCGGGATTCAGTCACTGCCTCGAGGCCAGAAAGCAGCGGGTTTGGCTATGGGGTTGACCCTGCCACAAACCTATCGCTATGTGTTACTGCCCAATGCTTATCGGGTGATCATTCCCCCGATGACCTCAGAAATGCTCAACCTGGTAAAAAACTCCGCCATTGCTTCAACAATCGGATTGGTCGATATGGCCGCTCAAGCAGGTAAATTGCTGGATTATTCAGCTCACGCCTATGAGTCCTTCACCGCCATCACTCTTGGTTATGTACTGATCAACGCCGTGATCATGCTGTTGATGCGATTAGTTGAAAAGAAAGTGCAGTTACCCGGCAATCTGGGGAGTAAATAATGTACGAATTTGATTGGAGTTCTATCGCCCCCAGCATGCCCTATCTGCTGCAAGGGTTAGTGGTCACCGCCAAGATAACCATTACCGCTATCGTATTTGGCATTATCTGGGGGACGGTTCTGGCAGTCATGCGCTTGTCGCCGATTAAAGCCATCAGTTGGTTTGCAACTGCCTATGTCAACGTGTTCCGCTCTATTCCGTTGGTGATGGTGCTGCTGTGGTTTTATTTGGTTGTCCCGAGCTTATTACAAAATGTGCTGGGCTTATCACCAAAAACTGATATTCGGTTAATCTCAGCCATGGTAGCCTTTTCGCTGTTTGAAGCGGCCTATTACTCAGAAATTATCCGCGCCGGGATCATGAGTATTTCCCGTGGGCAATCCTCTGCTGCGCTGGCATTGGGCATGACCCATGGGCAGTCAATGCGGCTGGTTATCCTGCCCCAGGCTTTCCGCGCAATGGTGCCGCTGCTGTTAACTCAGGGGATAGTGTTATTTCAGGATACTTCACTGGTGTATGTCCTTAGCCTGGCCGATTTCTTCCGCACCGCCACCACCATTGGCGAACGGGACGGTACTCAGGTCGAAATGGTGCTGTTTGCCGGTTTGGTTTATTTCGTTATCAGTATTGCCGCGTCGATGCTGGTTAACTATTTGAAGAAAAGGACTGTTTGATGATTTCCCTGAAAAATGTTTCTAAGTGGTACGGCCACTTTCAGGTGCTGGCTGACTGCACCACCGAAGTTAAAAAAGGTGAGGTTGTGGTGGTCTGTGGTCCTTCAGGCTCAGGCAAATCAACCTTAATCAAAACTGTTAATGGGCTGGAACCTATTCAAAAAGGCAGCATTACAGTTAATGGTATTGGTGTGAATGATAAAGGCACTAATCTGGCCCAACTGCGTTCCAAAGTGGGCATGGTGTTCCAACATTTCGAGCTGTTCCCACACCTGTCTATCATTGAAAATCTGACGCTGGCGCAAATCAAAGTACTCAAACGTGATAAAGCAGAAGCACGTGAAAAGGGGTTGAAACTGTTAGATCGCGTGGGCCTTTCTACCCATGCAGATAAATTTCCTTCTCAGTTATCGGGTGGCCAGCAGCAGCGCGTGGCTATTGCCCGCGCACTCTGCATGGACCCCATTGCCATGCTGTTTGATGAGCCCACCTCCGCACTTGACCCGGAAATGATCAACGAAGTGTTGGATGTGATGGTCAAACTGGCATTGGAAGGGATGACCATGATGGTAGTTACCCACGAAATGGGCTTCGCCCGCAAAGTGGCTAACCGCGTTATTTTTATGGATGAAGGGAAAATCGTCGAAGACAGCAACAAAGATGATTTCTTTAATAATCCTAAATCAGATCGCGCCAAAGATTTCCTGGCAAAAATTCTGCATTAATCACACCACCTCCCCTGCGCCCGTAGGGGAGGAAATTTGCGTCTGTTCTCTTTTTACGCCCTGCGTGATTGCTTATCCGTTTTTTTGTGCGCATCCTCTGATTAACACTGTGACTAACAAGAGGAAAAGTGATGCCCCGCTCTATTATCATTGATTGCGATCCCGGCCATGACGATGCTATTGCATTGATTCTGGCGTTGGCCTCCCCCGAACTCAACGTAGCAGCGGTTACCACTTGTGCCGGTAACCAAACTCCCGACAAAACTTTGCGTAATGCCCTGCGCATTCTGACACTGCTCAAGCGTCAGGATGTCCCGGTGGCAGGCGGCGCACTCAAACCATTACTGCGCGAATTGATTATTGCCGACAATGTTCACGGTGAAAGCGGGTTAGATGGCCCCTCATTACCGGATCCAGATTTTGCCCCGCAAACTGACAATGCGGTGGAGCTAATGGCGAGAATATTGCGTGCCAGCCCTCATCCGGTGACCCTTGTGGCTACAGGCCCATTGACTAACATTGCCTTGCTGCTGGCCGGTCATGGCGCTCTGACGGCCAAAATAGAGCGTATAGTCATCATGGGGGGGGCCGTGATGCTAGGAAACTGGACCGCCGCTGCTGAATTTAATATTTTTGTCGACCCTGAGGCCGCTGATCGGGTATTTAAATCAGGTATTCCGCTTACTATGGCCGGGTTGGATGTGACCCATCAGGCACAAGTAATGGATGAAGATATCGATCGCATTCGTCAGTTGAATAATCCGGTCGCCGACGTGGTAGCAGGCTTACTGGACTTCTTCATGCTGTATCACCGCCAGGAACGCTGGGGTTTTCAAGGTGCCCCGCTACATGACCCTTGCACCATTGCCTGGTTATTGGCCCCCGAGTTATTCACTAGCATTGAACGCTGGGTCGGCATCGAAACGCGTGGTGAATACACCCAAGGCATGACGGTGGTCGATTATTACCAGCTCACAGATAATGTGCCTAATGCAGAAGTGTTGATGGGTATCGACAGGAAAGGATTTATTGATTTGCTGGTTGAACGGGTTGCCCGCTACAGCGAATAATCGAATGACACTCCGCCACTGCGGAGTGTCTCTTTTTAGCCCAATTTAATGTTAGGGCTGGAATGGCCGGCGGTTAAATTGGTCATGCCCACACTTAGGGCAGAGCGGCAACACTTCAGGGGTATAGAAAGCCAGGCGATGGTGGCACTTTTCACACACCAGATTCCCTAATCCAACCACCTCACCACTGTGATACACCCCATGGTGGCTGACATCTTTAAACACTTCACGCCACTCTAGCTGTGTTTTATCAGTGATATCCGCCAGCTCCTGCCACAGGCTCTCTTTAATCACCCGCATAAATACACTATCAGTGAATTCGTCCTTACTCTCTTCATAACTACGGGCAAACTCCTCCAGATCGCGGCGCACCGCCTGAATGATTTGCTCAACCTCACTCCGGCTCAACTCTTCTACTGCGTCTAACCGCTGCTCGGCGCTTTCCACCAGCTTATCGATATCACGTTCACCATTTTTCAAGCGTTCTGTCAGTGATGCCACCAACTCACGATAATATTGAGCTACCTTGTTCATACTGTCTCCTCGATCCGCGATTGTGATACAGCAAAGGTTGTTACAAAGAAAATAGTGATAGAGCCAATCTCTCGCCTGCTTATGGTTGCCCCGCTGCTGCTGTCTGCTGGTACTTACTCTGATATTAAAGCTAACGTTTATTATTTTAGCCGTAAATGACTGAAGTCACGTCATCATAAGGTTGTTACTCCCCCACTTTGATGATTTCTGCCATTCACCGCGCAGAAAAACCGTTCTGCGGGATGCTGAGTGTTGTTGCGCCTGCCGCTTATCAGCTATGCTATGCGGATCTCTCTTTATGATATGAAACAGATGATGCTACAGGCGTAGCTGTTTTTCACTATAGGACCACTGGCCGCCATGCAAGAGCAATACCGCCCAGAAGATATCGAAACGCAAGTACAGCTTCACTGGCAAGAGAAGCAAACATTTAAAGTCACTGAAGATACCAGCAAAGAAAAATATTACTGCCTATCTATGCTGCCATACCCTTCAGGACGCCTACATATGGGGCACGTTCGTAACTACACCATTGGTGATGTTATCTCACGCTACCAACGTATGCTGGGCAAGAACGTCCTACAGCCGATTGGCTGGGATGCGTTTGGCCTGCCGGCAGAAGGTGCAGCAGTTAAAAATAACACCGCACCGGCCCCATGGACTTACGACAACATCGAATATATGAAGAACCAGTTGAAACTACTGGGCTTCGGTTACGACTGGGATCGCGAGATTGCCACCTGTAAACCTGACTATTACCGTTGGGAACAGTGGTTCTTCACCAAGTTGTATGAAAAAGGCATGGTCTACAAAAAGACCTCTGCGGTTAACTGGTGTCCACAAGATATGACCGTGTTAGCCAACGAACAGGTAATCGACGGCTGCTGTTGGCGTTGTGATACCAAGGTTGAACGCAAAGAGATCCCGCAGTGGTTTATTAAAATCACCGATTACGCTGATCAGTTGCTTAATGATCTCGACACGCTGGAAAGCTGGCCAGAGCAGGTGAAAACCATGCAACGCAACTGGATTGGCCGCTCCGAAGGGGTTGATATCGTTTTCGACGTGCAAGATAGCGAAGAAAAACTGTCAGTTTATACCACCCGCCCAGACACCTTTATGGGTGTGACCTATGTGGCGGTTGCTGCCGGTCACCCATTGTCACTGCAAGCGGCTGCCACCAACCCGGCGCTAGCTGATTTTGTGGCTGAATGTCGCAATACCAAAGTTGCCGAAGCTGAAATGGCAACGATGGAGAAAAAAGGCATGGCGACCGGCCTATACGCCATCCATCCACTGACAGGTGAGAAGCTGGCTATCTGGGCCGCTAACTTTGTCTTGATGGATTACGGTACCGGCGCGGTAATGGCGGTTCCAGGCCACGATGCCCGTGACTGGGAATTTGCCACCAAATACCACCTGCCAATCAAGCCAGTTATTTTAGCCGCTGACGGTAGCGAGCCTGATTTGAGTCAGGAAGCCATGACCGAAAAAGGCACCCTGTTCAACTCCGGCGAGTTCGACGGTCTGGATTATGAAGCGGGCTTTAATGCCATTGCTGACAAACTGGTGGCTCTCGGTGTTGGCCAGCGTAAAGTGAATTATCGCCTGCGCGATTGGGGTGTATCACGTCAGCGTTATTGGGGTGCGCCTATCCCAATGGTGACATTGGAAGATGGCACCGTCGTGCCAACACCAGAAGACCAACTGCCGGTTATCCTGCCAGAAGATGTTGTAATGGACGGTATTACCAGCCCGATCAAGGCTAATCCTGAGTGGGCGAAAACCACCGTTAACGGGATGCCGGGCCTGCGTGAAACTGATACTTTCGATACCTTTATGGAATCATCTTGGTATTACGCACGCTACACCTGCCCACAATTTGACGAGGGCATGCTGGACCCTGCCGCCGCCAACTACTGGCTGCCGGTTGATCAGTATGTAGGCGGTATTGAACACGCCATCATGCACCTGATGTACTTCCGTTTCTTCCACAAACTACTGCGTGATGCCGGTCTGGTGAACTCCGACGAACCAGCCAAACGTCTGTTGTGCCAAGGCATGGTATTGGCTGACGCCTTCTACTACACCGGTACCAGCGGTGAACGTATCTGGGTTTCACCGGCTGATGCTATTGTCGAGCGTGATGAGAAAGGGCGGATTGTTAAAGCGACCGACGCGCAAGGCCATGAACT
The DNA here is from genome assembly GCF_052217145.1 of Yersinia sp. 2541 StPb PI. Taxonomy (NCBI): domain Bacteria; kingdom Pseudomonadati; phylum Pseudomonadota; class Gammaproteobacteria; order Enterobacterales; family Yersiniaceae; genus Yersinia; species Yersinia sp. 2541 StPb PI. Next base: position 3,327,652 of record NZ_JAZGQB010000001.1, read on the forward strand.
GGTGTATGCCGGTATGAGCAAAATGTCGAAATCGAAAAACAACGGTATCGACCCGCAAGTTATGGTAGAAAAATACGGTGCCGATACTGTGCGCCTGTTTATGATGTTTGCATCGCCGGCAGAAATGACGTTGGAATGGCAGGAGTCTGGCGTTGAAGGGGCTAACCGCTTCTTAAAACGTGTCTGGCGTCTGGTGTTTGAAAGCACTGCCAAAGGTGCAACTGCGCCGCTGGATATTGCCAGCCTGACGGAAGAGCAAAAATCACTGCGTCGTGATCTGCACAAAACGATTGCCAAAGTCACTGATGACGTGGGCCGCCGTCAAACCTTCAACACCGCCATCGCTGCGGTGATGGAGTTGATGAACAAGCTGGGCCGTGCACCTCAGGAAACTGAGCAAGATCGTGCTCTGCTGCAAGAAGCATTACTGGCAGTGGTACGTATGCTTTATCCATTCACCCCGCACGTTTGCTTCAGTTTGTGGCAAGCTCTGGGTGGTGAAGGTGATATCGATACCGCACCATGGCCAATTGCTGATGAACAGGCGATGGTCGAAGACTCTAAATTAGTAGTCGTACAGGTTAATGGTAAAGTGCGTGGCAGAATTACTGTGCCTGCCGATGCCACTGAACAGCAAGTTCGCGAACGCGCTGGTCAAGAGCACCTGGTGGCTAAATACCTGGATGGGGTTACTGTGCGTAAAGTAATCTACGTCCCTGGCAAACTGCTTAACCTGGTTGTAGGTTAAGACAAGGAGGAGTTGTGCGACATCGTATTCTGACATTGTTGCTGGGGTTAGCGGTGCTGGTCACCGCTGGCTGTGGCTTTAATCTGCGAGGCACCACTCAGGTGCCACCTGAACTGCAAAAACTGTTGCTGGAAAGTAGTGACCCTTATGGCCCGTTAACCCGAGCTGTACGTCAACAGTTGCGTTTAAGCAATGTTACCATTGTTGATGACCCGATGCGTAAAGACTTACCCGCCTTGCGGATCCTTGGTTCATCAGAAAATCAGGATACCGTGTCAATCTTCCGCAACGGGGTAACGGCGGAGTATCAGTTAGTGTTGCATGTGCAGGCGCAGGTATTGATACCGGGCCATGATATTTACCCATTACGGGTTAATATCTTCCGCACATTCTTCGATAACCCGTTAACAGCGCTCGCCAAAGATGCTGAAGCTCAGGTTCTCCGTCAGGAAATGCGTGAACAAGCCGCTCAGCAGTTAGTACGTCAGCTTCTGACCGTACATGCTGCAGAAGTCAAAAATGCGCAAGAAAATGGTGACAAGCCGGTTGGCAATAATACAGCAACAGGCGCCGCCAAGATGGCAGAAACTAAAGAAATCAATATTGGCAAACCCGCAGTCAGTACCCCGGCCCAATGATCCGAGTCTATCCTGAACAACTTGTCGCGCAGCTCCATGAGGGGCTGCGCGCTTGCTATCTGTTATGCGGCAATGAGCCATTGCTGTTACAAGAAAGTCAGGACCACATTCGTCGGGTAGCAATAGAGCATGATTTCACCGAACATTTCAGTTTTGCGCTGGATACTCATACCGAGTGGGACAATATCTTTAGTCTTTGTCAGGCACTCAGTCTATTTGCCAGCCGCCAGACATTGACGCTGAGCTTCCCTGACAGTGGTTTAACGGCACCAATGAACGAACAATTGGTTAAGTTATCGGGCCTGTTACATTCAGATATTTTATTGATTTTGCGCGCAAATAAACTAACCAAAGCACAAGAAAACAGTGCCTGGTTTAAAGCACTCGGTAGCAATGGCGTATTTGTCAGTTGCCAAACGCCGGAGCAGGCACAACTGCCACGTTGGGTCAGTACACGGGCTAAAAGCCTGAATCTGGAGGTCGATGACCCCGCCATTCAACTGCTTTGTTACTGCTACGAAGGCAATCTGCTGGCGCTATCACAAGCTTTGGAACGGTTATCGTTGCTCTACCCTGACGGTAAACTGACGCTGCCTAAAGTTGAGCAAGCGGTCAACGATGCCGCGCATTTCACCCCTTACCACTGGCTCGATGCCCTAATAGCTGGGAAGAGCAAACGCGCCTGGCATATCCTGCAACAATTGCAGCAGGAAGAGAGTGAACCGGTTATTTTGCTGCGCACCTTACAGCGAGAACTGCTCTTGCTGCTAACGTTGAAGCGCCGCATGGATCAGGTGCCACTGCGTACGCTATTTGATCAGTTAAAAGTGTGGCAAAATCGCCGGCCCATGATGACGCAGGCTCTGCAACGCCTTTCGCTGCCACAATTGCAACAAGCCGTTCATTTGCTGGCACAGATAGAAGTTCGCTTGAAACAGGATTATGGTCAGTCAATCTGGCCTGAATTAGAAACGCTATCTATGCTGATGTGTGGCAAAATATTACCTGAGAGCTTTTTTGATGCCCAATAAATCCCCGACTCGCGCCCTACATGCCCTGTTCGGCGGTACCTTTGACCCCATTCATTACGGCCACTTGACGCCGGTTGAAGCATTGGCTCAACAAGTGGGTCTGCAACATATTATTTTATTACCCAATAATGTCCCACCTCACCGCCCACAACCCGAGGCCAATGCACAGCAACGGCTGAAAATGGTGGAACTGGCGGTAGCCGGTAACCCGCTGTTCAGCGTCGACTCGCGGGAGTTATTGCGCGATACCCCCTCATTCACCATTGATACCCTGGAATCACTGCGTAAAGAACGTGGTGCTGAACTGCCGTTAGCGTTTATCATTGGGCAGGATTCATTATTGTCGCTGCATAAATGGCATCGCTGGCAATCGATATTGGATGTGTGCCATTTGCTGGTTTGCGCCCGCCCTGGTTACTCACAAACGCTGGAAACACCTGAGTTACAACAATGGCTTGATGAGCGACGGGTCTTGGATCCGCAAGCATTAAACCTGCAACCACAAGGGTTAATCTATCTGGCTGATACACCTTTATTGAATATTTCAGCTACCGATATTCGTCATCGGCGTCATAATGGTGAGAGCTGCGATGACCTGCTGCCACGTGCTGTCCAGCGATATATTGAGTTACAAGGTTTATATCGCGGTTGAGGAACTGAGGGTTTATATCGCGACGCATTCACCCATGTTATACTCCGCCGCTAAATTTCAGGTATTCGCTGAAAAACCGTTACATTCTAACTGTTCATACCGGTAACTGTTCGTGGGAACTCCTGCAAACAATACGGAAGAACGTTAATACCCAAAGAACTTGACGTTGCAGGTAGCCAGCCAGCGCACGAATTCCGATAAGCTTATTTATGTAGGGTCAACTACAGGTAAGTGATTCGGGTGAGAAAGTGCAGCTAACACCCCAGCAACTTCAAGGACGAAGGGTATGGACAGAAATCACCCGAGGGGGAACCTTTGCAAGGTAAAGCGCTCCAAGAATTTGTTATCGACAAGCTCGATGACTTGAAAGGCCAGGACATTATCACTTTGGATGTTCAGGGTAAGTCCAGCATCACTGATTACATGATCATCTGTACCGGGACTTCTACCCGCCATGTTATGGCGCTGGCAGACAATCTGGTGCAGGAATCCCGTGTGGCAGGCATGATACCGCTGGGCGTAGAAGGCCAGGGTGTGTCTGACTGGGTTGTTGTGGATTTAGGCGAAATCATTGTGCATGTCATGCAAGAAGAAAGCCGCCGTCTGTATGAACTGGAAAAACTCTGGAGCTAAGCGGTGAAACTGCAACTGGTGGCTGTCGGCACCAAAATGCCAGACTGGGTGCAGACAGGTTTCATGGATTACCTGCGCCGCTTTCCCAAAGATATGCCCTTCGAGCTGGTAGAAATACCGGCCGGTAAGCGGGGCAAAAATGCGGATATTAAACGCATTTTGGAAAAAGAAGGCGAACTGATGCTGGCGGCGGTTGGCAAGAATAACCGCATTGTCACGCTGGATATCCCAGGCACTCCCTGGGAAACTCCACAATTGGCTCAGCAATTAGAACGCTGGAAGCAGGACGGCCGTGATGTCAGTCTGCTGATTGGCGGGCCGGAGGGATTAGCCCCAGCCTGTAAAGCTGCCGCAGAGCAGAGCTGGTCGCTCTCTGTGCTTACGCTACCCCATCCTTTAGTGCGTGTTTTAGTGGCTGAAAGCCTCTATCGCGCCTGGAGTATTACGACCAATCACCCTTATCATCGGGAATAAGCGGCGATGAACCTGAGTAAAGTGATGGCTTTGAGTAACGTGTTGGTTTTGGACAAGATGAAGTAGCTGCGGGATGAAAAAAGAACCTAACCCTTTTCGCGACTATTCAGCTGAATCAGCCTTGTTTGTCCGCCGCGCCCTTGTGGCTTTCCTCGGTATCCTGCTGCTAAGCGGAATATTGACTGTAAACTTGTACAATTTGCAGATAGTGCGTTTCGAAGACTATCGCACCCGTTCCAATGAAAACCGCATTAAGCTGGTCCCTATCGCTCCTAGCCGCGGTATGATATTTGATCGCAACGGCACCCCGTTGGCGATGAACCGGACCATTTATCAATTAGAATTGATGCCGGAAAAAATCGAAGACCTCCCCGCGACACTCAATGCACTACGCCCGATAGTGGATCTGACGGATGAGGATATCGCTAATTTTGAAAAAGAGCGTAAGCGCTCACGCCGCTTTACCTCCATTGCCGTTAAGACCCCCCTTACCGAGGTGCAGGTCGCCCGTTTCGCCGTTAACCAATTCCGCTTCCCCGGTATTGAAGTCAAAGGCTATCAACGCCGCTTCTATCCCTATGGTTCGGCCCTGACTCACGTTATCGGTTATGTATCGAAAATTAACGATAAAGATGTCGAACGGTTGGATAAAGAAGGCATTCTGGCTAACTATGCCGCAACCCACGATATCGGCAAACTGGGTATTGAGCGCTATTATGAATCCGTATTACACGGCAAAACCGGTTATGAAGAAGTTGAAGTCAATAACCGTGGCCGGGTGATCCGCCAGCTACATGAGCAGCCGCCGCAGGCCGGTAAAGATATTTACCTGACGCTTGATTTACATCTGCAAACCTATATTGAAAAACTGCTGAGTGGCAGCCGCGCCGCAGTGGTGGTCACGGACCCACGCACCGGCGCTATCTTAGCCTTGGTATCGAACCCAAGTTATGACCCGAACCTATTTGTCGATGGGATCTCCAGCAAAGATTATCAGGGGTTGTTGAACGATCCTGACCGCCCGCTGATTAACCGTGCTACCCAGGGTGTCTACCCCCCTGCGTCTACAGTAAAACCTTATATTGCCGTTTCCGCCCTGAGTGCCGGGGTTATCACCAAAAATACCAGCTTGTTTGACCCTGGCTGGTGGCAACTGCCTGGCTCAGAAAAACGCTTTCGCGACTGGAAAAAATGGGGTCATGGTCGGTTGAATGTCACCAAGGCGCTGGAAGAGTCGGCGGATACCTTCTTCTATCAGGTTTCCTATGACATGGGGATTGATCGTTTGTCCTCATGGATGAGTAAATTCGGCTACGGTGAATATACTGGTATCGATCTATCCGAAGAGCGCGCGGGCCTGATGCCGACCCGTGAGTGGAAACAAAAACGCCACAAAAAACCGTGGTACCAAGGGGATACCATTCCGGTGGGTATCGGCCAAGGGTATTGGACCGCCACCCCAATCCAGATGGCAAAAGCGTTAATGACGCTGATTAATGATGGCGCGGTTAAAACGCCACATCTGCTACAAAGCACCCGGATTAATGGAGAGTTAGTCCCCTATCAACAAGAAGATCGCACGCAAATTGGTGATATACATTCCGGTTATTGGGAAATTGCTAAAGATGGCATGTATGGTGTAGCCAACCGTCCGAACGGAACGGGGCGTAAGTTTTTTGAAGGTACACCTTATAAAGCAGCGGCAAAATCCGGTACCGCCCAAGTGTATAGCTATGAAACCTATAATGCCCATAAAGTGGCAGAACACTTACGCGACCATAAATTGATGGTTGCGTTTGCGCCCTACGAAAATCCAACGGTATCTGTCGCCATGATTTTAGAAAATGGGGGTGCCGGGCCTGCGGTGGGGACCATTACTCGCCAAATTCTCGACCACATTTTGTTGGGTGATAACAATACTGAATTACCGGATGCGGCCCCTCTGCCTCCAGGTGTTGAAGCAGATTAATTGAAGTGGACTAAGGTAACTCATGACTGATAATCAACAAAAAGGCTCTTTGTGGTACAAAATGCACATCGATCTGCCGTTTTTGATTTGCATCCTGGCGCTGTTGGCTTATAGCGCCTTTGTGATGTGGAGCGCCAGCGGGCAAGATATCGGCATGATGGAACGCAAAGTTGGCCAAATCGCGATGGGCCTGATTGTCATGCTGGTTATGGCGCAGATACCGCCGCGCGTCTATGAAAACTGGGCACCCTACCTCTATTTCGTGTGCGTAATTTTGTTGGTATTGGTTGATGCCTTTGGCCAAATAAGTAAAGGTGCACAGCGCTGGCTGGACTTGGGTTTTATCCGCTTTCAACCTTCTGAAATTGCTAAAATTGCGGTTCCGCTGATGGTGGCTCGCTTTATGAACCGTGACGTCTGTCCGCCCTCATTGAAAAACACCGGTATTGCGCTAATTTTAATCTTTATGCCCACCTTATTAGTAGCCGCTCAGCCCGATTTGGGTACCTCTATCCTGATTGCGGCCTCTGGCCTGTTCGTACTGTTTCTCTCCGGTATGAGTTGGCGTTTAATCGCTATTGCCGCCGTATTGGTCGCTGCATTTATCCCGATATTGTGGTTCTTCCTGATGCACGGCTATCAGCGCGACCGCGTGATGATGCTGCTGGACCCGGAAAGTGATCCGCTCGGCGCCGGTTATCATATTATCCAATCAAAAATCGCCATCGGCTCAGGTGGCTTATCAGGGAAAGGCTGGCTACACGGGACTCAGTCACAACTGGAGTTTTTACCGGAACGCCATACTGATTTTATCTTTGCCGTACTGGCAGAGGAGCTAGGTTTAATTGGCGTGCTGGTACTATTAGCGCTTTATCTCTGTCTCATTATGCGTGGTTTGGTGATTGCCGCCCACGCACAAACCACCTTCGGCCGAGTGATGGTAGGAGGATTAATGCTGATACTATTTGTATATGTGTTTGTTAACATAGGTATGGTCAGTGGAATTTTACCTGTGGTTGGCGTACCTTTGCCTTTGGTCAGCTATGGAGGCTCGGCACTGATAGTTCTGATGGCCGGGTTTGGTATCGTGATGTCGATACATACTCATCGCAAAATGTTATCGAAGAATTTATAGAGGTGAGCAATGCGTAAGGAATGGCTTTGGATAGGCATCGCAGGCGTGCTGTTATCAGCATGTACCAGTCAGCCTCCGGCACCCCAGCAACAGGTGCAACAGACGTACAACGGCCCGGTTGAAGAGATTGGCGGGGCAGAACCGCGCTATGAACCCTTTAATCCTAATTTTAATCAGGATTATAAAGCCAATGGCCAGTCTTACAGCATTATTAAAGATCCACAAAACTTCACTCAGGTGGGTCTTGCCGCTTGGTATGGCGAAGAAGCTAACGGCAATACAACCGCCACTGGCGAAACGTTCGATCCTAATGCATTGACCGCCGCCCACCCTACTTTGCCCATTCCAAGTTATGTGCGCGTCACCAATGTCAGTAATGGCCGCCAGATTGTGGTGCGCGTGAATGACCGTGGCCCGTATACCCCTGGGCGAGTAATTGATTTATCCAAAGCGGCCGCTGATCGCCTGAATATTTCGAATAATACCAAAGTGAAAATTGATTTTATCAATGTCGCACCTGATGGCTCGCTGTCAGGCCCAGGTATGGTCGGTACCACCATTGCCAAGCAAAGTTATGCCTTACCAAGCCGCCCGGACTTGACCTCCAGCGGGATGGGGACGCCAGTGCAACAGGATGCGCCCGTAGTAAGTGCGCCAGTGCGCCCTATCGCTAACAGTAATTTGTCTGGTGCGGATGCCACTCAACCGGTCGCGCCACAAAGTAGCGGCTTCCTGAGGGCATCGACCCCGGTACCGGCTGGCGTGTTGGAAAGCTCAGAACCTGCCGTGGATTCTGTATCCACTCTGGGTGCAGGGCCGGTGACACCACCGGTTGTTGCCAACCCCGGTCCCGTGACCTCATCAGTAGCAACAACAGGTGCTGCGACCTCTGGTGGTTATGTGGTTCAGGTCGGTGCGTTGAGTGATGCTCAACGGGCGCAAACTTGGCAGCAAAGCCTGAGCCAACGTTTTGGGGTACCGGGTAAAGTAGACACCAATGGTAGCGTGCATCGTGTCCAACTTGGGCCATTCAGTAGCCGCCAACAAGCCGTAGAACTGCAACAGCGCCTATCGAGCGAAGCTCAGCAGCAATCCTTTGTGGTCGCGGCGCCTTAAAACATACATACCTTGTAGCAATTTAAGGTCTGTCAGATAAAAATAACCGTAACCCCTTGTGCAAACAGGATGTTACGGTGAAACCAATAAACGCCACACAGGTGTATAGCCAAATTTATTGGCGTTGCAGCAAGGCCGCAAATGAATGCATCCCGATGAGCATGTGATTCGGATGAGTAAGTGCCGCTAACGCCGCTACAACGTTAAGTAAGTGAGGGTATGGTATAGTGTGGCACTTTCTTAACTTACTCCCACGGATGTTGTTGTCCTGATCATGAAATATGTAACTACTTCTCGCATTATCAAGAGCCTGGCGCTCAGCACTGTTATTGTTATGAGCACAGCGTCTGCTGCAAACGCTGATGACGTCAATCTGAAAACCATGATCCCCGGCGTGCCACAGATCGACTCAGAAGCGTATGTGCTGATTGATTACAACTCCGGCAAAGTATTGGCAGAAATGAATGCTGATGCGCGTCGTAATCCGGCCAGCTTGACCAAAATGATGACCAGTTATGTTATCGGCCAAGCAATCAAAGCAGGCAAAATCGGGCCAGAAGATATGGTTACCGTGGGGAAAGATGCCTGGGCAACCGGCAATCCAGAATTCAAAGGCTCTTCGTTGATGTTTTTGAAACCCGGTGACCGTGTACCGGTTTCTAAACTGACTCGGGGTATCAATCTGCAATCCGGTAATGACGCCTGTGTCGCGATGGCTGATTATGTTGCTGGCAGCCAGGACTCATTCGTCAACCTGATGAACAACTACGTTAAAGCACTGGGCCTGCAAAATACCCAGTTCAAAACAGTTCACGGTTTAGATGCTGAAGGCCAGTACAGCTCTGCGCGCGATATGGCGCTGATTGGTCAAGCACTGATTCGCGATGTACCGGATGAGTATGCCATTTACAAAGAGAAAGAATTCACCTTCAACAATATCCGTCAGATGAACCGTAACGGTTTACTGTGGGATACCAGTTTGAATGTTGATGGTATTAAAACCGGTCATACCGATGCTGCTGGCTACAATCTGGTGGCCTCCGCTACCGATGGTCAAATGCGTTTGATCTCAGCCGTGCTGGGCGGTCACACCTATAAAGGCCGTGAAACCGAGAGTAAAAAATTACTGACCTGGGGCTTCCGTTTCTTTGAAACTGTCGCACCATTGAAAGTGGGTAAAGAGTTTGCGTCAGAGCCAGTCTGGTTCGGCGACAGTGACCGAGTGCAGTTGGGTGTTGATAAAGACGTCTACCTGACTATTCCACGTGGCCGTATGAAAGACCTGAAAGCCAGCTATGTACTGAATACCCCAGAGATTCATGCGCCACTGGCGAAGAATCAGGTTGTTGGCATGATTAACTTCCAGTTAGATGGCAAAACTATCGATCAGCGCCCATTAGTGGTGATGAATGAAGTTAAAGAAGGCGGATTCTTTAGTCGCATGGTGGACTACATCAAACTGATGTTCCACCGCTGGTTCGGTTAGTTGGCGGGCTTGAAAATCAGCAGACTATCCCCATATTATAAATAATCTGAAACTCCCGCCCCGGCGGGAGTTATAATTTTAAGGTCGGATAATTCTTTCTTTATCCTAGCACCTATCCGGCAGTAATCTGTCCGTCAACACCCCAGGAGCGCACATGAAAACTAAACTGAACGAACTGCTTGAGTTCCCTTGTTCTTTTACCTACAAGGTAATGGGCATTGCAGAACCACAGTTGGTAAACCAGGTGGTAGAAGTGGTACAGCGCCATGCTCCGGGTGATTATACCCCGCAGGTAAAACCGAGCAGCAAAGGCAACTTTCACTCCGTCTCCATCACCATTACAGCCACCCATATTGATCAAGTGGAAATCCTGTATAAAGAGCTGGCCGACCTTGAACTGGTGCGAATGGTACTGTAGTTAAGACCATATAGTTAGGACCATCGAGTTAAGTCCATATTGCCTACGAGCAAGATACCTAATTTGTACCAAGCCCGCCTTATTATGGCCCGGAGCGGTTATTCACGCTCTGGGCCTTATTTTGCCTTTTAACCCCATGGTTGAACCGCAAACCTGCTTTTTTAAATGTCAAAATAGTAGCCCCACATCGCTGGGCTGGTATACTGACGCCACCATTTCTGTAACCAGATGATGCCTCGCTTGCAACAACACAAGATCATTTTACGTCAGCTAGGGCTACAACCCTATGCCCCCGTATCTCAAGCTATGCATAATTTCACTGAGTTCCGTACTGACGCCACTCCAGATGAAATCTGGCTGGTTGAGCATCAGCACGTTTTCACTCAAGGTCAGGCGGGAAAAGCCGAACATGTGCTGATGCCTGGTGATATTCCGGTTATCCAAAGCGACAGAGGCGGTCAGGTCACCTATCATGGCCCCGGCCAGCAAGTCATGTATGTCATGATTGACCTCAAGCGTGCCAAAATTGGCGTGCGGCAATTGGTTACCGCGATTGAGAATACCGTGATTCAGACATTGGCTCATTTTGCTATTGACTCACAAGCCCGCCCAGATGCCCCCGGTGTCTATGTCGGCCAGCAGAAAATATGCTCGTTGGGATTACGCATCCGTAGAGGTTGCTCGTTTCACGGGCTGGCCTTGAATATCGATATGGACCTGGAGCCGTTCCAACGCATAAACCCATGCGGTTATGCTGGCATGCAAATGACCCAAGTCAGTGCCTTAAAAACAGGGACAACTGTTGCTGATATCCAGCCAATCTTGGTGCGCGAATTTACCCGCCAATTGGGCTATCCGCAAGCGGAGCAGCAACCATGGTCACTGGCAGACTATTTATCATCTGACGTATCCTAAGTTAGCCAATTGAAATCGTGAATGCCCTGACTCTTTTAAGATAGCCCACGTAATTGGGGGCTGAATAGGATAGGGTAATGATGATATAATTTTTAAACAATTTTCAAAAAATTTTTAACGAAAGCCATATCACGTTGAATTTAATGAAAAATCTCAAATTGAGAGATTCAGAACTGGAACCTGCACGATTATGAGTAAACCGATTCAGATGGAACGTGGCGTAAAATACCGCGACGCAGATAAAATGGCGTTAATCCCGATTAAAACCGTGGTTACCGAACGTCAGGAACTGTTACGTAAACCCGAATGGATGAAAATCAAGCTACCCGCTGACTCCAGCCGCATTCAGGGTATCAAGGCAGCAATGCGTAAAAACGGTCTGCACTCGGTTTGCGAAGAGGCATCCTGCCCTAACTTGTCAGAGTGCTTCAACCACGGAACGGCGACCTTTATGATCCTCGGCGCAATTTGTACCCGCCGCTGCCCATTCTGTGACGTTGCCCATGGTCGTCCGGTTACACCTGATGCCAATGAGCCAGAAAAGCTGGCTCAAACAATCAAAGATATGGGATTACGCTATGTGGTTATCACCTCGGTTGACCGTGATGACTTACGCGATGGTGGCGCTCAACATTTTGCAGATTGTATCGCAGCCATTCGAGCCAAAAATCCGACCATAAAAATTGAAACATTGGTGCCTGACTTCCGTGGCCGTATGGATCGCGCGTTAGATATTTTGACTGTCACCCCACCGGATGTGTTTAACCATAATCTGGAAAACGTACCACGGGTGTATCGCCAAGTGCGACCTGGGGCTAACTATGAGTGGTCGCTTAAATTACTTGAGCGCTTTAAAGAGGCTCATCCTGATATTCCGACTAAATCAGGTTTGATGGTTGGCTTGGGGGAAACCAATGCTGAAATCGTTGAGGTTATGCATGATCTGCGCCGCCATGGAGTAACCATGCTGACTCTAGGGCAATATTTGCAACCAAGCCGCCACCATTTACCCGTACAGCGCTACGTCAGCCCGGCTGAGTTTGACGAAATGAAAGCAGAAGCTATGGCAATGGGCTTTACCCACGCTGCTTGTGGCCCGTTTGTTCGCTCTTCTTATCATGCCGATCTGCAAGCAAAAGGGTTGGAAGTAAAATAAATAAATTGGCCTGATGAGACTTTCAGGCCAATTTTATGAAATATTTAGTTACACCTTAAATGCCAGACAAGCAAAAACGGATTTCCACTGGAGATCCGTTTTCTGTTATCAGACATAATAAGTTTGCTGATAATAGCTAAGTTAAAGAATTTTCATCCTGCCGCTTTCACCGGAATACCGGTTATATCGAGCGAGGGCAATCAGTCCTTATGCTCAATTGGCGGTGTTGTTTTGGTTTCAACGGCCGTTTTAGCTTCAGCAACAGGCGCCGCCGCAGGTGCATCATCATTACCCATAGCCTTTTTAAAGCCTTTCAGGGCAGCCCCCAGATCCGCGCCCAACGTGCGCAATTTGCTGGTTCCAAACAACAACACAATCAATATGCCGACTACCAACAATTTGGTAATACTGATACCTTCCATACTCACCTTCTTGATTAGCTCTGTTCATTAAACAATGAATATATCCTTCTTACTGGATATTGCGCCAATGTGAGCACATCTCACGCCCTGAATCACTCACATGAGTCAGAATGGTGGGATTCACTCGCGAGCGACAACGCCAATGACGTTGGATATTGTTAAATAATGGCCTATTTACGAATAAATTACCGATTAAAACAACAGTAATATGTAACAGATTTCGTTAGTGAACTATGATTACTCAGAGTCTATTATCACTTATTTTGACTCATTCCGGATGAGACATTGCCGTTAACATCCCCCCAAAGCAAAAAGAAAGAGGGAGCCGCCAATTGCCTTATTCAAGTAGAATAAACACCCGTCGGTCAGGGTTAAGTTTTGCTAAAAGAACTTATTTACCTCGAGCATTTGGCTTAGGTGTAGGTATGTTTTGTGTAGGCTCAGTGCTCTACACACAGCATTCCCCATTATGGCTATGGCTGATGCTAGCTATTAATGGGTTGATATGGCCACATATTGCATTCTTGCTGGCGTTGCGGTCTGAACAACCGTTTGAGCAAGAAATAATCAACATGAAAATAGACTCTGCGTTGGGTGGCGTCTGGGTGGCAATAATGTCGTTCAATGCTTTGCCATCCATTGTTATTCTATCCATGATGAGTATGAATAATATTGCTTCCGGGGGTAAGAACATTTTTTGCAAAGGTTTAGCCTTGCAAATCTCCTGTAGCTTATTGACCGCATGGATATTTAACTTGCCCTTTGAACCTGAAACTTCCCCCATTCAGGTTTATGCTTGTTTGCCGATGATAATTATCTACCCTTCCCTACTCGGATTAGTAACCTATCGAACTGCAAAGCGTTTGGCCGAAAACAAAGAAGAGCTATTACGTATTAGTGTAAGAGATGGGTTAACTGGTTTGTATAACCGCAGACATTGGGAACACCAGTTACATAATCAATTTGACAGTTGCCGGCGCTATCAGCACGGCGCAACACTCATTTTACTTGATATTGATAACTTCAAAGCCATAAATGACACCTTTGGCCATGCCGTCGGCGATGAAGCCATTACGGTTCTTGCTGAGGAGTTATTATTAGGGCTGCGGGCCATTGATATTGTCGGTCGCTATGGTGGCGACGAGTTCGGTGCTATTTTGCCCAATACCACCGCCGAACAAACCCGCGAAGTATTAACGCGAATTCAAGAAAAACTAGCTGAATTAGCCTTTACGCAAGCCCCCACGCTGCAACTTAGAGTAAGTGCCGGCATTGCTGATTACAGGCACGACATGATTAATTATCAGCAATGGTTGAAAGCGGCTGACTCCGCACTGTACCAGGCAAAAGATAATGGTCGTAATCGTATTGAGCTGGCCAGTTAAAAACTATTCCCAATAGATTTCATGATGTAAAAAGTCAGTGTATTATTGATTCGTAAGCTCTGGAGATGACATTCCTCCATAACCGCCCTTCAAGGCTGATGATGTCTACGTAACCTTTTCATTAAGGTGCGTAGTATTGCGCCTAAGCCTTTCTGAAAAGCCCATTAATAATGACCAACTACCCCGCACGATGGGTATCCATAATGAAAGGTATTTATGTTTAATACATTACTCGCAGTATTTATTGGTGGTGGCGTGGGCAGCGTTGCTCGCTGGCTGGTCAGTATGAAGCTAAACAGCTTATCACCCCATGTCCCCGTGGGAACACTGCTGGTAAACCTGATAGGTGCTTTTATCATTGGTCTGACATTGGCGCTGTTTACCCGCATTGCACATATTGATCCCGTATGGAAGCTTCTGATTACGACAGGTTTTTGTGGTGGTCTAACGACATTTTCCACCTTCTCTGTGGAAGTGGTTTATCTCATTCAGGAAGGTAAGCTGGCATGGGCGGCGGGGACTGTTTTACTTAATCTGGCCGGGTCACTTGCGATGACGATGCTGGCCTTTATATTGGTCAATCACTTCGCGGGGCAATAATAGCGAGTAACTATAAATAGTTTAACTTTCCGGGTAGTCCATTATATTGCCCGGAAACGTGCAAGATAAAGAAAGTCACGGGTCGGGTGGTATCGTCTTAATGTTTTCTTAATCTACGAACCGGATAATCATTTGCCAGAGAACAGTTAGCCGATGGTGGTGACTGATGTGCTGGATAACACTATGTTTGGATTACCAAAAAAACGGGCTGAGTGGCTAACAGTTATTTTTTGCCTGGTCATCACCGTGATATTTCTCAAAGCCTATCTGTTCTAACCTTGATGTGTTACTTCTCTCAATTCTACTTTTGTTGATTGTAAAACAACGAGTTGTGTCGTGTCGTTCAACAAAAGCCCTCTTTTTACCTTATTGGTAATACCCATAAAAAACCCGCCTATAGAGGCGGGTTTTAACAAATATGGGCTACTTAGATAGCGATAACATTAGCAGCAGATGGGCCTTTGGCACCGTTCGTGATTTCAAATTCTACACGCTGGCCTTCAGCAAGAGTTTTGAAACCATTGCTAGCGATGGCTGAGAAATGAACGAAAACGTCCTTGCTGCCATCTTCTGGGGTAATGAAGCCGAAACCTTTGGACTCATTGAACCACTTAACGCTACCTTTAATCTTAGACATCAAACTTACCTTTACGTGAATGTTGGACACAAATAGTGTGTCAACTACAGTACAGCAATAGAACCGTTTTTTGTCCACAGCCGAGATCACAAAAAGAAGAGAAAAAGTGAAAAACGCCGTTTTTTGGCTCTGTTTCTAGCACAGAAAACCACATTTTTTTGCTTTTGTAGTTCACCATTATGGCGCTGATAAACGCCTCAGCGAACTGACAGGCTGTATCTGAACGCTATTCACCTGTATTATACTTAGCCATTGGATACGCTAATATGAGATGCATGATGAACGGTAGAATAACAACTTTTTTTGAAGATAAAGGCTTTGGTTTTATCACCGATGAGAACGGAGATAACCGTTATTTTCACGTTATTAAAGTTGCTAATCCCGAGATGATCAAAAAAGGGGCCGAGGTTACCTTTGAGCCAACAACCAATACCAAAGGGTTGTCGGCATTTGCGGTAAAAGTAGCAATCGAGAGTAAATACATATTCATTGCTAACGAGAGAATCAAACTCACCAGCATCAAGTCATTCAATACTTTTACTAAAGAAGTCCCTGCACAGGCCGAGGTAGACAAGGCTAATACTATACTTTCAGTAAATTTACTGATGAACAAAATCCGGCCGCAGGAAGAAGATATTTCAGAAAAAACCGTGCCATTGAAAATGTTATCAATTACGACATTCCAGAATGTAACTTATACGTTTTCTGAACATGAGGTTGATATCGAGAGTACGGTTGCTAAATTGAAGAGTATTTAATACTGATTCTATTTCTCTTGAAACTAGGGGATATCAGCACCCTCAAGCAGCCCCAAATGCCTTTGGGGCTGTCCGGTCTACCCGGAAAGTTAGATGCTGGCATCCCTGCCCGCTAACGCAAGAAAATCCCTTTGATATCCTCTGGTGTTGACGCTAGAAATAATAAAAAATCAGATTATTTTCATTAACTACTTGAACATAAACATTTTAATCAACTCAACGTCAGTACGAGCACCTAGCTTCTTCATAGCAGAACGTTTTTGTCCGCTAACTGTCTTCTCACTTTTCTTCAAAATTCTGGCGATATCGCCGCCTGAAAAACCTTCATTAAATAGTTTCAACACAATATTTTCATTTGGCGTCAAATATTGCCGCTCTGATGATGCCAGCCCCAACACCTTGGTAACTTTACGTTCGACCAGATTCTCTTTAAGTCCGCGCAGTTTTCGTTTAAATACAGAGGTAATCTTGTTGATTACTGTATCAACCGAATCTTCTCTGAAGATCATGGTTACATTGCTGAACCTAGGAATACCTTGTAAAAAGCTATTCAGTCTGGCATCACAAATCAAAAAAACATCGGCTTCAGAAGGAGCCTTATCCAAACGTTTCAGCGCTTCGAAAAAGCTGAATTCATCAACACCAATAAAAATCACATCTGCTGAATAAAATGCTTTTCGATAGAATTTAATCTCTTTTTTAAAACCTAACGATGCAAATATTTTTTTTACGACAGTTACCATACCCAGTGTTTGATATTTATCGTTATCGACTATCATACAGCTTATCATATTGGCCACACCCGTTAGCGCTTCAGCACCCCATGAATGGTTAACTCATATCTGTTTGCAATGAAATAAATATCATTATAAATCAAATAGATAACACAATATACTTTCCTACTTGTTAGTAGAACATAGGGAAAAGGAGAGCGATATAGGATGTCAACACCGGAGGGTGTAGGAAACGTCTGTTTCTCTGTGGAATATTTCCTTATTTTTTATTTTTGTTTCAGTTTGCCAAACGTGACAGCATTCAGATTGTATGCAAAAATGTAAAAATATTAGTAGTCTGAATAGGAAGGTTCTGATGCAAACCATACACCCTATGAAGCTGCATCTCTCATTTAACCTTATTTTAAGTCAAACTACTTTATGAGAAACGTCGGTTTACATGCCCTAAAAACGTTAAGCTGCTTTTCTGCCGTTACTTTCTACTCTGCAAGTAAAACCTGTACTGACCAGTGTTTTTTAGGCGGCGAAGTAATGAGTGTTCTATACTTTTTATCGATTATTGCTACCCCATTATTTTTCATGATCATCGGTTATATCGACTCTAATGATGAGATAGATCAAAAGGATATCCTCAGTAAATTAAAATCTATAATAACGATTATTATCTTTTGGAACGTCCTTTTCTATTTTATCAATGAGGATGGCTTCAAACGAGGGTATTTCCTACAAAGTTGGCTTTTGTTCAGCATTGCCATTATTTATCTGCTTAACCCGATAATCTCGAAGGTTTTGAAAAGCAACAGAACGGCCATCATAACCCTTTCGTGTCTGGTTATTTTCTCGATTACGATCGATCTGATCAGCGCCTTCACTGAAAGGCCATATTTAATTGATTTCCCACAATATTTTAGATTATGGACTTGGGTTTTCTATTATATAACCGGTAGGTTCCTCTGCTCAAAGATGTGCCAGAAAATAACCAAGTTACCGAGAGTGCGTCTCATCGCTAAAGTGCTGCTGCTGCCAACAGCAATCTCAATGTATTTTTACGAAAGTTTTATGTCGATACATGTATATAAAACAGTGAATGCAGGTTATTTCCTTGATAACTTACACGTTTTAATACTAAGTTTATGTTTATTTGTCATATTTGATAACTTTGACACTAAACACCAATGGATAAAGAAAACATTGGCCTATATCAGCCCCTCAATGATCGGGGTGTATATACTGCATGATGGAATTTTCTATTTCATTGCCAGTGCATATAACTTATCCGACGTCACGCTGAGATTTACGTTACTACTGTCAGTGTTTGCTGCTTCTGTATTATTGTCGCGTATCCTATTACTCAATAAGTACACATCCCGCTTTATCTCATTTTAATTGCTATCGGCTGGCCGACCAAACGTGATAATAGGCCAGCCAGAGCTTTTGATTATGCCTGGTTGTATCTCGTCTTGAGGTCGTTAAGAAGGCAGCAGTGGGGTTGACCGGCTACTGGATTTGAATCACGGTTAGCGTATTGCCAAATACCGCACCGGTATCGATATAAAGCTGATTTTTAAATAGTGAGGGTTTCACCAGCGGTGTATGACCGAAGATAAATTTATCTGCCCCTAAAATTTCGTGGTTTTCCCCTTTCATCGATGCGTTAAGACGCTTACGGTTCCAGAGCACTAATTGCTCACTAACAGCTTTGCCGTAGACATATTCATCTGAAGGATAATCAGCATGAGCAACAACATATTTCGCCTGGTCAGTGTTAACCTCAATAATTAAAGGTAATTGTTCTGCCCGCCTAATGAGTTGTTCTACCAGATGTTTATTACTTACATCTAGTAAAAAAAACCATCGCCCACCATTTGCTATCCAAGTGTCAACCTCTCCACCCGCTAACACATCAATTGCCATCTGTTCATGATTACCACGCACCGCATGAAACCAGCGGCTATTAAGCAGTTCATAACATTCAATATTCTGCAAACCCCGATCAGCCAAGTCTCCGACAGAGACCAGTAAATCAGTCGAACGCTCAAACTGAACACGTTCCAAGGCATCCATCAGTTTTTTATAGCAGCCATGAATATCTCCAACCACGAAGATACGTTGGTATTCGCTGCCGTCTATTTTATGGTACATACCAGGCTCCACAGTCAGTGTATGGCCTGTATTAACCTTAGCTTACTTGAATGTTTTTTGAGCAGTAAATATCTCTATTTTCTGTGGTTCAAGCCGTTACCGCCAACAGGCTGGCACTTATTTCAGTGATTACCAATGAAAGTCTTGAGGAAATGGCGTTGGTTGTAAGAAGTGAGGTAACTGCTCTTTTTAAAGCATCAAGTGTGATCCTCGCCACCAAGCAGACGTAATCACCGATTTGCTTGGTGAGAATGGCATATCATGATCGAATAAGCCGCCCTTAGGCGGCTTATTTAGCATTGAGGCACTGTTACAAAGGCCGGTATATGCCCCTGTAATGCGCTAATCTTTCGTGGAAATAGTCTCGTTCGTCCAACGAAAGGCTGGCCTCAACTTCATCAACATCAATGTTCTTCTTTTGGCTTTCCATAAAAGCAACCGTGGATGCCACAAAGTCCAGGCTGGTATGGCAATATTCAGAAACCAGTTTCTCTAGTGCTGACATTTCACACCCCCTACTTCGCTACCACACAAATATAATTAACACAAATCATCACGCCAATACCGTGAACAAGATCACTAAAAATGACATGCGCATGTTTACTTCAATTGAAACTATCTATCACTATTTTGGCGGCACAGGTAATACCATACTTAAATAGCATCGCTGGGGTGACAGCGATGCCATCCACAGATCAATTTTTCGCAGGGATCATTTCTCATATTGAACTGCACATCAGTGTCTTTTAAGCTATTTTCCGTTATCTTGTTGGATTAACCTCAAAACAAAAACAGACCACAGAATCGGAGCAGGAATGAGAAAGACAACCATGATTATGATAGCCATTGCACTGGCGGTATTCGCTTATACCTACTTTACCGGGGCGTAGCCATCATCCAACAATGAGACAATTGCCAGAGAGCGATCTCTACATAACATTTTCTGGCACCGCGCGTTATTTATCTCCATTGAATCGAGGTTACATAAGTAAAAAATGCTAAAAGTTATTGCCCAAGATTTTATAAAACCGGAACACATTATCGATGTTATGCCGCTGTATAAACAATTAGTGGCCAGTACAAAGCGTGAACCACTTTGTATATCCTATGACTTATGTATCAACCATAAAGACCCTGGCCATTTTATTTTTGTTGAGGAATGGCCAGATCAAGCCGCTTTAGACATACATTGTGCCACTGCGCATTTCAGAGAATTGGTTCCACAAATCAACCGATACCAAAGAAGCGAGGGCACCTTCATCTTAATGCACTCTTTTGAATAACCCTTACGGGCGGCGAGTTACACTACGAGTTGCTCCTCCTCATGATATTGATTTTGCCACATAGCGGCGTAACGCCCATTGGTCAGTAATAGTGCGTCGTGGCGGCCTCGCTCTACAATTGCGCCAGCATCCAATACAATAATTTCATCCGCATCAATGATTGTTGATAGGCGATGGGCAATCACCAACGTAGTATGGTCGCGACTAACTTCTCGCAGATGAGCCTGAATTTCGCGCTCAGTTTGCGTATCTAACGCACTGGTCGCTTCATCGAATACCAATATTGCGGGGTTTTTGAGAATAGTGCGCGCAATGGCTACCCGCTGTTTTTCGCCACCGGAAAGCTTCAACCCCCGTTCCCCTACCCGCGTATCATACCCATCTGGCAGGCTAGTAATAAATTTATGGATATGTGCCAGTTTTGCCGCGCGTTCTATCTCTGCAAAAGTTGCAGACGTTCTGCCATAAGCGATGTTATAACGCAATGTGTCATTAAACAGCACGGTATCCTGCGGTACAATGCCAATCGCTTCGCGCAAACTTGACTGGGTAACCGCCCGAATATCCTGATTATCAATATAAATCGCGCCGCCCGTCACATCATAAAAACGGAACAATAAACGTGAAAGCGTTGATTTCCCCGCACCGGAGGCCCCCACTACAGCGACTGTTTTACCTGCAGGGATGCTGAAACTCACGTTATCCAGAATAGGTCTGCGAGGGTCATAACCAAAGCTGACCGACTCAAAACGGACTTCACCTTGTGTCAGTTTCAAAGGTAATGCATCTGGTCTATCAGTCACTTCTTTCTTAACCATCAGCAGATCGAGCATATTTTCCATATCAATCAGGGCTTGTCTGATCTCAGAATAGATAAACCCAAAGAAATTAAGTGGTTGATATAACTGAAGCAGATAGGCATTAACTAATACGAAATCACCGATAGTCATGTTGCCCTGCGTGATACCTTGCGCCGCCATCGCCATCATGACGACCAATCCAATTGAGATTATTGCAGTCTGCCCAAGGCTCAATGCAGTAAAACTGAATTGATTTTTGATTGCCGCATGTTCATAGAGTTGCCGTGAGGTGTTGAAACGCTGCGCTTCAAACGCTTCATTACCAAAATATTTCACTGTTTCATAATTGAGCAAGCTGTCGATAGACTTAGTGTTAGCATCGGCATTGGCTTTATTTAGCTCACGCCTGAAGCGGGTTCGCCAACTGACGGCCATAACCGTAAACAAGATATAGCACCCAACCGTCACCAAAATCGCGATAGCAAACCAGCCATCTAATAGATGCCACATGATCAACGAAACCAGTGTTATTTCAAACAAAATTGGGAAGATAGAGAACAGCAAGCGCGAAAGTACAGTAGCAACGGCTTGAGTTCCTCGCTCAATTGACAGTGATAAACCACCGGTTTGTCGGTCCAGATGAAAGCGCAAACTTAGTTCATGCAATTGTTTAAATACACGTAAGCCGAGTAACCGAGTCGCATTCTGGCTAACATGTACAAACATCACGTTCCGCAGTTCCTCAAATAAGGAGGCGCTAATTCTGGCGATGCCGTATGCAATAATGAAACCAATTGGAATAGCCAGCATCTTGGCGTTCTCACTGCTTAATGTATCAACCATTGCCTTATAGGCCAGTGGGACCAGAGTGGTACTGACCTTGGAAACCACCATAAATATCACCGCAGCAACCAAATAATAGCGAAGCTTAGGGTTATTTTTAGGCCACAGATAAGGCAGCAGGAACTTTAGTAAGCGTGAACGATCCATATTTATCTATTTGTCATCTCAGGTGAAATAGTTGTATTTATTTTTTTATATTCTGCCACGTATAAGTGGAATGGCCTAATGAGGCTATCAATATCTTGTCGCCGTAAAATTTAGCGACCTATGCTGAGTTGTCCTGCCCCTAGGATGATAGGGAATCAATGGGGGGACTCACTTCACTTGCCCCTCTTTTTTTGATTAACAGACGAGTCTTATAAATCATAAATATTTGTGCACTATAATTAATGCAAATTTACTTAATTTGAGGTTATCTGATGGTGTGGCTGGAACAAGGGCTGTATCTAAGAGTCAGTGAAATGGACAATGGGCCAAGGCCACTACCACTTCAGAGCGGCTTTAATGAAACATCTGCCTATCGAGCATTAGGTCTATTCAATCCATCAGAAACCTCAGATGCTTACTATATATTGTCTAATGACCGCGATGAGATATGGTTTATCTGTAATCGCCATTTACGAACAGTGGCGTTATCCCCACATCCTGAAGATTTTAGAAGACCACTTTCCTCATTCATTGATATGCCTGCGTAAGTACCCTGTTGAGCAACGGTAAAGCAGATGAAACTCATCAATAGTTAGCGAGTTGCGCAACCGCGCGCCTCTTGTTTCTGTGCAGTGATAAATTATGCTCATTATAACAAAGGGTCCATCGCCCTTATTCATTCATTTTTTTTGAACAAGATGAACAATTCTCTTTAGTATTCAAATTCTGTGATCGGAGTAACATTATTCCTATCGAAAGCAACCCGCTTTCACATACACAAATAGAAGAGAATTTATTATGAAAACTACCATCGCAGCAATCGCACTTATCGCAGCAATCCTGGCACCAACTGTTTCAATGGCAAATATCGGCGACAGTGATAGCTATAAAGGGACCTACTCTATCAGCCAGGGCCAGAATACTACCACCACTGATCAGACAGCCAAAAACTAAGACAAAATAATAGCATAAAGTCCCACTTAGATTAAGTGGGGCTATTTATTAATGCCTTTACATTTATCCCTGTAGTATTAAACATCCCCTCAGCCATCCATAATTTATTTTATTATCGTTAAATTATTTCTTATCTTATTCCCCTTCAAATCAAATTAACTTTATAAAAAATCGCCAATAAAAGATCGGTTATAGCCATAAAAATGCCCCGGCTTGATTAATCGTTTGGTTTGTATACAAGGTGGGAAAATCACTGCGGCCTCCGAATCTCATCATGATATTCGCATTCGGAAGCCACTCTTGATTGCATTTTTATTCGTCGAAGAACCAGTAACCCTGATTAATCAATTCGGTTAACTCAGCCATGAAAGCTGGGTTATTTAGTGCCTCACCTAGCTCTTTCTTGCCAATCATGGTGTAACGACACAGTGCGTCAGCAGCTTTAGCATCGGTCGTTTCCAGCCGTTCACTGTTGATAAAGAAACTGTCGCCAACTTGCAGAACACGTAAGCCACTCAGGCGCGTCAAGATCTGACCATCCATCAAAGCACCCACAATTTCATCCTGCTCGTAGGGTGGTTGCGCGGCAGAAATATCCAACTCATGGCGCGGCGTGGTAGCAAAGCGGCCGAACCACTGCTTAAAATCTTCCGGCTGATTAATCATATCAACCATCATCTGGCGCAAGCGATCAAGCTCGTGTTCCTCAACCCGCCCCGGATGTTCCCGGCAGGTTAAATCAGGATCACTGTAGTGCTCACCGCCGAGATCTTTCTCCAGCGCATAGTCAGCAAAACTACTGATCAGATCCCTGCCATTCGGCCCGCGAAATCCGACAGAGTAATTGAGCGCCGTCTCATGGGTGAAACCGTCGTGCGGAAAGCCCGGCGGGATATATAAAATGTCACCCGGTTCGAGGTCTTCATCAATGATTGGTGTGAAAGGCTCAACGTGGAGCAGCGCCGGATGTGGGCAAAACTGCTTCAATGGTAATTTGTCACCCACGCGCCAGCGGCGGCTGCCCATCCCCTGAATGATAAAGACGTCGTATTGGTCGATATGCGGTCCAACACCCCCACCCGGTACGGAAAAAGAGATCATCAGATCGTCTAAACGCCAGTCCGGCAGCACGCGAAATGGGCGCACCAGTTCGGCAGACGGAGCATGCCAGTGGTTAACTGCCTGAGCCAACAACGACCATCCGGTCTCACCCAGATTATCAAAATGCTCAAACGGCCCATTACTGGCCTGCCACTGACCATTACTATGGCTGACTAGGCGGCTATCTACCTCCGCTTCCATCGCCAAACCCGCCAGTTCGTCTGGCGTAATAGGATCAATGAAGTTAGGGAAGGCATTTTTTAATATAACAGGTTGTTTTTGCCAGTATTTCTCTAAAAATTCGGGCCAATTAAGATTAAGTTGATAAGCCATGCTTTAACACCAGTGAGAAGACAAACGGCCCTGATTATAAAGTGGCTGCCCCATAGGCCGCCTTGTCATTGGTCAAGGCTATGTCGAGCGCATCAGCAAATAAGTCTATCCCCCCTCGCAAGATGGGGGGATAACGAACCCTTTCTACATATCGACAGGAATAGTGGTCGGTCTTATTACAATGCGTTAAATCGTGTTTCCACCTCGGTTATGGCGTCTACCCGTGTTTGATGTCGCCCCCCTTCAAATTCTGCATCAAGCCAGGCATCCACAATCATCTTAGCCAGTTCCAACCCTACGACCCTAGAGCCAAAAGCCAGTACATTAGTATTATTATGTTGTCGGGAAAGCTGTGCCGAATAAGGTTCGCTGCACACTACCGCGCGGATACCGGGATGTTTATTTGCCGTAATCGAGATGCCTACGCCCGTACCACAAATCAAGACGCCACCATCAACTTCCCCAGCCGTCACCGCCTCAGCAACTTCATTGGCATAACGTGGATAATCCGTACGTTCTGTAGACCACCAACCTTTGTCAATCACCTTGATGCCACGCGTTTGTAAGTGAGCAACAATATCCGCTTTCAGAATAAATCCAACATGATCGCAACCCAGAGCAATACTTTTCATTGAATAACCTCTCATTCGTCAGTAAGCCAAACTTCACAAATTTCATTTTTATGTGAGCTAAAACGATACTTTTAGTTAAAAACCCCGACAATGGCGCGCAGCAATGTGTCCATTTTACGCACAATAATCATCGAATTTAAATAACTTGTGTAGTAACCATAAAGAACATCCCGTTAAATAACCTCTACGCAATACACACAACCAATTGATTTTAATTATAATAAATTGATTTATAATATTTAACCCCGCCAATGAGAAACTACACAAACCATAGTTACTTTATAAATTATCAAATTCTGTGAAGTTGATTGCATATTTCGTCAACACATTGTGGTGATATAGTGACGTCTTCAATTTTTGGACATGGGACCGAGATGAGTCAGTCAGAGTTTGATCAAGGTATTCCTAACGGGATCGGTATCGCCCCCTACCTACGAATGAAGCAGGAGGGGATGACGGAAAATGAAAGCCGTATTGTTGAATGGTTTCTTACACCTGGGAACTTGAGTGCCGCACCGGCGATTAAGGATGTTGCCGAGACCCTCATGGTGTCGGAAGCAATGATTGTTAAAGTTTCAAAACTGCTGGGTTTTAGTGGCTTTCGCAATCTGCGCAGTACGTTGATTGATTACTTCTCGCAGTCTGAACAGGTGTTACCGGCTGAGTTATCGTTTGATGAAGCGCCAGAGGATGTGATTAATAAGGTATTTAACATCACCCTGCGCACGATTATGGAAGGGCAATCGATCGTTAACGTCGATGAAATCCACCGTGCTGCACGCTTTTTCTATGGTGCCAGACAGCGTGATTTATACGGCGTGGGTGGCTCGAATTCGATTTGTGCCGATATCGCGCATAAACTACTGCGTATAGGCGTGCGTTGCCAGGCTTACCAAGACGCACACATTATGATGATGTCCGCTGCATTACTGAAAGAAGGTGATGTGGTGCTGGTAGTGTCCCATTCCGGGCGCACCAGTGATTTAAAAGCCGCTGTAGAATTGGCAAAGAAGAATGGAGCGAAGATTATATGTATTACTCATAGCTATCACTCCCCTATTGCCAAACTGGCTGATTTTATTATTTGTTCGCCAGCACCAGAGACCCCTTTATTAGGGCGAAACGCCTCAGCGCGTATATTACAACTCACATTATTAGATGCATTTTTTGTTTCTGTAGCACAACAAGATATTGAACGAGCCACGATTAATCTGGAAAAAACCGGCGCTATTGTCGACTTTTTCCGGCGAGATAAATAATAGTAATAAAAAACCGGCATGTCTCTATTTTAAGACATGCCGGAACTCTCTCCCTACAATGAGAAATGAGCCATGAATAAACTTCTAAAACTCTTTAGTGGTGCAGCCATAGGTATGATGTTATCCACCAGTGCGTTCGCTGCCGCAGAGTATGCGGTTATTTTAAAAACGCTCTCTAATCCTTTTTGGGTGGATATGAAAAAAGGAATTGAAGAGGAGGCAAAAGTATTAGGTGTCAGTGTAGATATATTTGCGTCCCCCTCTGAAGGTGACTTTCAGTCTCAACTGCAATTATTCGAAGATCTGAGTAATAAGAATTACAAAGGTATAGCCTTTGCGCCACTGTCTTCAGTTAACCTGGTTATGCCTGTGGCTCGTGCCTGGCAAAAAGGAATTTATCTGGTCAATCTCGACGAGAAAATTGATATGGATAATCTGAAAAAAGCTAAAGGCAATGTCGAGGCCTTTGTCACGACCGACAATAATGCGGTAGGTGCCAAAGGAGCGGCTTTTATTATTGATAAATTAGGCACTACCGGTGGTGAAGTCGCTATTATCGAAGGTAAAGCGGGTAACGCTTCTGGTGAAGCACGCCGTGCGGGAGCAACCGAAGCATTTAAGCAAGCCAGCCAAATCAAATTAGTTGCCAGCCAGCCTGCTGATTGGGATCGTATTAAAGCGCTAGATGTCGCCACCAATGTTTTGCAGCGCAACCCCAATCTGAAAGCTATCTATTGTGCCAATGACACCATGGCGATGGGGGCAGCACAGGCAGTCGCCAATGCAGGTAAAGTTGGCAAGATTCTGGTTGTCGGCACCGACGGAATACCCGAAGCACGTAAGATGGTAGATGCCGGGCAAATGACCGCCACGGTTGCACAAAACCCAGCGAATATCGGTGCTACCGGGTTGAAGCTGCTGGTGGAAGCGGTTCAACGGGGGAAAGTGATCCCATTGGATAAACAGCCGCAGTTTACGCTAGTGGATTCTGTACTGGTCACCAAATAGCATTATAGCCGTACCCACCCGGCTAATATCCGATTAAAGAGCAGAGCCACTCACTCGGTTTTCCTCTTACGGGTTAGGTCGGGTAAGGGTAGATTTCGGTAGGAATAAAAAACTAAGGTGATTATATGGTCACGCCTTATATCTCTATGGCGGGGATCGGCAAATCCTTTGGGCCGGTTCATGCCTTAAAGTCCGTTGATTTAACTGTTTTTACACATGAAATTCATGCGTTATTAGGTGAGAATGGCGCAGGTAAATCAACGTTAATGAAAGTATTGTCAGGTATTCACTCTCCAACGAGTGGCTCAATAACTATTAATGATATTAATTACGACAAACTGGACCATAAACAGGCAGC
Source organism: Yersinia sp. 2541 StPb PI (assembly GCF_052217145.1). NCBI lineage: Bacteria > Pseudomonadati > Pseudomonadota > Gammaproteobacteria > Enterobacterales > Yersiniaceae > Yersinia > Yersinia sp. 2541 StPb PI. Next base: position 3,355,419 of record NZ_JAZGQB010000001.1, read on the forward strand.
GCAATTAGGTATCGGAATCATTTATCAGGAACTTAGTGTTATTGATGAATTGACAGTATTAGAAAATCTTTATATTGGCCGTCACCTGACGAAAAAAGTCTGCGGTATAAACATTGTAGACTGGAGAAAAATGCGTATCCAGGCAGCAATAATGTTATTGCGCGTGGGTTTAAAAGTCAGCCTTGATGAAAAAGTGGCTAATTTATCTATCAGTCATAAACAGATGTTGGAAATTGCTAAAACATTAATGCTCGATGCTAAAGTTATTATTATGGATGAGCCAACCTCATCACTAACTAATAAAGAGGTGGATTATCTCTTCTTAATTATGAATCAGTTGCGCAAGGAGGGCACAGCCATTGTTTATATCTCTCATAAACTGAATGAGATCCGCCGTATTTGCGATCGCTATACAGTAATGAAAGATGGTAGCAGTGTGTGTAGCGGCATGATTCAGGATGTCACTAACGACGATATTGTGCGCTTGATGGTCGGGCGCGAATTACAAAACCGCTTTATTGCCTTCAAAGAAAATACCGGCAACGTAGTACGCGACACGGTGTTTGAGGTGAAAAACCTGACCAGTCGCGATAAGAAAAAAGTCCGCGATATTTCATTTGCTGTCAACCGGGGCGAGATCTTCGGGTTTGCCGGTTTGGTGGGTTCTGGCCGCACCGAATTAATGAATTGCCTGTTTGGTGTCGACAAAACCAGCCATGGCGAAGTCTGGCTGAATGGCAAAAATATCACCCCCCGCTCCCCGCTGGATGCACTGAAAAAAGGCATGGGCTATATCACTGAAAGCCGGCGTGAAAACGGTTTTTTCGGCAATTTCTCTATCGCTGAAAACATGGCTATCAGCCATAGCTTAAAAGAAGGGGGTTACAAAGGTGCAATGGGGTTGGTTAAGCCACAGCTTGAGCAGGAAATTGCCGAAGAACAACGAAGCCTACTGGCACTAAAGTGCCATTCGGTGTCGCAAAACATCACAGAACTGTCTGGCGGGAATCAGCAAAAAGTATTGATTTCTAAATGGTTATGCTGTCATCCCGACGTGATTATTTTTGATGAACCCACCCGAGGCATTGATGTGGGTGCTAAAGCCGAGATCTATAAAGTGATGCGCACCCTTGCGGATGAGGGGAAAGTCATTCTGATGGTCTCCTCTGAGCTTCCCGAAATTATTACCGTTTGCGACCGTATTGCGGTGTTTTGTGAAGGACGATTGACGCAAATCCTGACCAACCGCGATGACATCAGCGAAGAGGAGATTATGGCATGGGCATTACCACAAGAGTGAAATCGGATACGGCTGGGAAAAAGCCGTTTAACTTCGCCGCTTTTTGGGATAAATACGGCACTTTTTTCATTCTGGCGATCATTGTGGCTATCTTTGGCTCTATTTCGTCGGAGTATTTCCTTACTACCAATAACATCACGCAAATATTCGTCCAAAGCTCGGTCACCGTATTAATTGGGATGGGGGAGTTCTTTGCCATTTTAGTGGCGGGGATAGACTTGTCTGTTGGTGCGATTCTGGCGCTGTCTGGCATGGTTACCGCAAAATTGATGCTGGCTGGGGTCGATCCAATATTCGCAGCACTGATTGGTGGTGTGCTGGTAGGTGGCGCGCTGGGGGCCATCAATGGCTGTCTGGTCAACTGGACCGGCCTGCACCCTTTCATCATCACTCTTGGCACTAATGCCATTTTTCGCGGTATCACCTTGGTGATTTCTGATGCCAACTCGGTGTATGGCTTCTCGTTTGAGTTTGTAAATTTCTTTGCTGCCAGTGTGTTAGGCATTCCAGTACCGGTGTTATTCGCCCTGTTTATCGCCATAGTACTTTGGTTTCTGACCACCCGTACACGCCTTGGTCGCAATATCTACGCCTTGGGCGGCAATAAAAACTCAGCTTTCTATTCCGGCATCGATGTGAAATTTCACATGCTAGTCGTGTTTATCATCTCGGGTATTTGTGCCGGTCTTGCTGGCGTGGTTTCGACAGCCCGCCTTGGCGCGGCTGAACCGCTGGCCGGGATGGGGTTTGAAACCTATGCCATCGCCAGTGCCATTATTGGTGGTACCAGCTTCTTTGGGGGCAAGGGGCGCATCTTTTCTGTGGTTATTGGTGGCCTGATTATAGGCACCATCAATAACGGTCTAAATATTCTCCAAGTACAAACCTATTACCAACTGGTGGTGATGGGCGGCCTGATTATTGCCGCTGTCGCCCTCGACCGACTTATCAGTAAGTAAGGACTCGATAATGAAGATATCTCCCTCCCTGATGTGTATGGATTTGCTGAAATTTAAAGAGCAAATTGAATTTATTGACCAAAATGCGGACTATTTTCACATCGACATTATGGATGGCCATTTTGTGCCTAACCTGACACTGTCCCCCTTTTTCGTCAGCCAAGTGAAACGTATCGCTAACAAACCACTGGACTGCCACTTAATGGTGACGCGCCCGCAGGATTACATTGCGCCTTTGGCAAAAGCGGGCGCAGACTTTATCACGCTGCACCCAGAAACCCTCAACGGGCAAGCATTTCGCTTGATCGAGGAGATCCGCAGTTTAGGGATGAAAGTCGGCCTGATCCTCAATCCAGAAACACCGGTCGATAGCATGAAATATTACATTCATAAAGCAGATAAAATAACCGTCATGACGGTGGACCCTGGCTTTGCCGGACAGCCATTTATCCCTGAAATGTTAGATAAAATTGTTGAACTGAAAGCCTGGCGTGAAAAAAACCAGCTTAATTATGAAATTGAAATTGATGGTTCTTGTAATCAGGCAACTTACCAACGTCTGATTGAGGCTGGGGCCGATGTGCTAATTGTTGGCTCTTCTGGGCTGTTCAATCATGCCTCTGATATCGATAAAGCCTGGGCGCTGATGTCGCAACAAATCATTCATGCCAAGAGTGAGGTGTTACAGCATGCCTAAATATGACGTGGTGATCGGGGTCGATATGGGGGCGACCCATATCCGCTTTTGTTTACTCAAGCGCGATGGTGTGATGCTTCATTGTGAGAAGTTACGTACCGCTGATGTCATTGCCTCGGGGTTAGTTGCTGGATTAAGCGCCCGACTGCATCAATATCTTGAACGTTATAATGCATGCTGCCAAGGGCTGGTCATGGGGTTCCCGGCACTGGTAGAGAACGACAAAAAGAGCATTATTTCCACGCCAAATTTACCGTTAACCTCGACTGACCTGGCGGGGCTGGCCGATAAGCTGAGTGCGGCGCTACACTGCCCGGTTCAATTCGAGCGTGATGTTAATATGCAACTCTCCTATGACGTACATGAACATCAACTTGAGCGGCAATTGGTGCTCGGTGCTTATCTTGGTACCGGCATGGGGTTTGCTATCTGGATGAATGGCGCCCCCTGGACTGGAGCACACGGCGTAGCAGGTGAATTGGGGCATATCCCCATGGGAGATGATGAAAAGCAGTGTGGATGCGGCAATTACGGCTGTTTGGAAACCACCTGCTCCGGCTTAGCATTACGCCGATGGTATGACAGCACGCCGCGCGAGTTTGAGCTAAGTGAACTGTTTCTCTATGCCACCGGGCAGCCGTTTATTGTGCAGTTTATGCAACGAACGGCGAAAGCCATTGCCACCAGCATTAATCTGTTTGATCCCCATGCGATAGTGCTCGGCGGCGGGGTGATGGATATGCCGGGTTTCCCACTAGAAGCATTGATCCGGCAAATACGAACTTATTTGCGCCGCCCGCTTTCCCATGACGTAGTGCGCTTCGTGCAAGCTTCATCGTCAGCATTTAACGGTGCCAGCGGCGCTGCGACAATAGCCAGTAAACAGTGGTTTATTTGACTGAACCCACGTGTTCTTAAACGATGTCCTCTGCACCAGATATCGGCATATTGAGTCGCATGCTGATTATCTGCCCCGCAGCAGACCGGATTTCAAGTCGCCAGTGTTACCCTCCCTGACTCAGGGCTGCCCACCGCCCATACCGGTTTTAAACAATATTCTCCGTTGCCGACCGGTATAATTTTAACATGCTGGTCTGACTTATTTTAATATCTTAGCTGCCTGTGCAAGGTAGTCGCTCTTCGACAGTCATATTATCAATATATTCTTTAGCTAATTATTTGCTGAAATTGATATTCTATTTTTCGCATATTTAAAGACGAAATTATTCTGTAGAACTGCCATTTCAAATAGTCATCCTCATGATATAGTCAAATCCTATTATTTCACCAATAAGATTCACAATAAGTGTAATTAACCACTCTTTTCATGTTGTTTTTACAAAAAACTATATATTAGATAATTTTATATAACGGGGAAGTACTATCTTATGCGCAAAATAACTTATTTAATAACAACATTAGCTATCACACTGAGCACCTTTGCATTGTCAGCTAATGCTGCGCCGAAAGGCAAAGACGCTCCGGTGACGATTTTAGTTTCAGCATTAACATACAGTTTTCCTCATTTTGTTTTTCTACAAGAGCAACTTGAAGATGAAGCTAAAAAATTAGGTAATATAAAAATCATTCGCTCTGATGGCCAATTAAGCGCACCTAAACAAATTGCCGATATTGAAGCAGCAATTGTTCAAGGGGTTGATGGCATTATTATTGCCCCAGCCGATGCAACCGCTCTGGCTCCCGTATTACGTAATGCGATTAAAGAAGGTATTTCCGTGGTCACTATTGACCGCCCGGTAAATGGGGTACCCGAAGTTATTGCCAATGTAGCCGCAGATAATTTGATTGGTGCACAGCGCCAAGGGGAAGCCGTAGCAAAATTATTCCCTCAAGGAGCCACTATTATTAACTTACAGGGCATTCCGGGCGACAAAACAGCAAATGATCGTAATAAGGGTGTGCATGACACGTTGGATAAGCAGCCTGAACTTTACAAATTTGTTGCCGAGCAAACCGCACGCTTTAACCGTGACCAGGGCTTATCTGTTACAGAAAATCTGTTAACTGGCCTGGCTGAGACCCCAACAGTTATTGTTGCAGCTAATGATGACAGCGCATTAGGGGCCGCCCAAGCGGTTGAAGCTCGAGGCTTAAAAGGCAAGATTGCTATCTTTGGTTACGATGGTTCAACTGATGCATTGAAAGCGGTACGAGACGGTGTACTCACCGCGACAATCGATCAGTACCCAGGGAAACAAGGCCGAGAGGCAGTAAAAATTCTGACCGATTACATCCGTACAGGTGCTCGCCCGGCAACAGCAGATGTCTTGGTTAGCCCTGTCGCAATTACCAGCAAAAATCTTAATGATGCAGAACGAATCGGGCTCGTAAAATAATGTCGTCCGCTATGTTATCACTCTCATCGCCACCCGATTCTCCGGAAATCAATCGGGAAATAGATGAATATATTAGTGTCAGGAATCTGACCAAATTATTTTTTGGTCAGACGGTGCTTGATAACGTCTCTTTTTCTTTGCAGGTGGGGGAAATAAGAGCGTTATTAGGCGAAAATGGGGCCGGTAAATCAACACTAATTAATATATTAAGTGGCGTGCACCAACCTGATGGCGGCACTATTATTTTGCAAGGTCATACGGCCTCATTTAATAAACCACTTGATGCCTGGAAGGCGGGTATTACAACTATTCATCAGGAATTTAGCCTGTTCCCTGATTTAACGGTGGCCGAAACTATTTTCACCGGACATTTACCGGTGAATCGATTTGGTTTTGTCCGTTGGAACACCATAGTGAAAGATGCGCACCACGTATTGGCATTACTTGGCGTGACTATCAATCCCTTACGCAAGATTGCTGAATTAAGCATTGCTGAACAGCAGTTAGTTGAAATTGCACGGGCGCTAACCTCCAAACCCCGATTAATTATTATGGATGAGCCAACCGCTGCATTAAGTCCAACGGAAGTGGATAAATTACAACAGGTGGTACGTACCATTGCTAAAAGCGGAGTGGCTGTTATTTACGTCAGTCACCGCCTTGAAGAAATTAAAACCTTATGCCAAACCTACAGCGTGTTAAGAGATGGTCTACTGGTCGGAGAAGGAGACGTCAAAGATATCTCTATTGAGAGTCTGGTCCGTTTGATGGTAGGGCGCGATTTAGCACAGTTCGACCGCAATGCGAGCCATATTACAGGTAGCAATATTCTGGAAGTCGAAAACCTGTCGAGTGCAGCGACGGGAGCTGAACGTGTCACCGTACGTAATGTCAGCTTTACGGCCAGGGCGGGTGAAATTGTCGGTTTTGCCGGGCTGGTAGGGGCCGGAAGAACTGAGATTGCCCGGCTGTTATTTGGCGCAGACCCAATAGGAAGCGGGACATTACGTATTAAGGGCAAAGCCTACCACCCGGCCTCCCCCCGTGATGCAATTGCTGCCGGTATTGGTCTGGTGCCGGAAGACCGTAAGCAGCAAGCCTTGTTTATGTCGCTCACGGTGGAAGAGAATTTCGCGATTATCTACTCCCCTTTACGCACGAACCGCCACGTCATTGATCGTCAACGTGAACGGATTTCCTTTCTTGATTTTAAAAAACAGCTAAACCTGCGCGCCGTCAGTTTAGGGGCCAATATTGCCACCTTATCAGGGGGCAATCAGCAAAAGGTAGTACTGGCACGTTGGATGGCTCAGCACCCAGCGTTGCTGATTGTCGATGAGCCGACGCGCGGCGTCGATATTGCCGCAAAAGCGGATGTCCACCGGTTGCTACGTGATATGGCGGCAAAGGGTGTCGCTATCATTCTGATTTCCTCGGATTTACCTGAAGTCCTTGCCGTCAGTGACCGTATTCTCACTCTGCGCGCCGGTCAATTGACCGGGGAGTTGTCGGCACAGGAAGCGAATGAAGAAAACGTTATGCAATTAATGACGCGCCCTATTGCGCAAGTGTGAATTAATTTATTGGATTAGAGATATGACTATGAGCTCGACAATCCTGATTAAAAATCAAAACAGCAATAAGAAAAAAGCTCTTCTGGCGCGTTATGCCCCACTTATTTTTCTTGTGTTGCTGATGGCGCTATTTACGTTATTGGCTCCGCGTTTTCTCTCATCAATCAATCTTTTTAATATTGTCAGGCAAGTTTCTATCTACGGCATTATCGCGGTGGGAATGACATTTATTATTCTGACCCGTGGCATTGATTTATCCGTCGGGGCGATTGCCGCTTTATCGGGAATGGTCGCCGCGGTAGTCGCCAAAGGCGGTATTGAAGGCCAGTTTATGCTGTTCTCTGATGGGCGGGAAATTGCCTGGCAATGGGCAGCATTGGCCGCAATTATCACCGGCGGACTAGCGGGCGCATTACAAGGATTGATTATTGCCCGCCTGACTGTACCCGCCTTTGTCGTGACCTTGGGCGGGCTGACCGTATTTCGCGGGCTAACGCTGATGATAAGTAATGGCAGCCCGGTCAGTGGGGTTGATGAAGCCTTTGGTTGGTGGGGGCGTGGCATGGTTGGCCCGGTTCCGGTGCCAGTCATCGTCTTTGCGCTGGTCGCGATTATTGCCTCACTCACGTTGCACTTTACCCGCTATGGCCGATCCATTTATGCCATTGGATCGAATCCTGAAGCGGCACGTTTATGTGGCCTGAATGTGAAAGGCGTGGTGACCAGTGTTTATGCGCTAACCGGATTATTCGCCGGGCTAGGCGGCTTTTTACTCACCGCACGCCTGAATTCGGCAGAAGCCGTGGCGGGTAACCAGTATGAATTGTATGTGATAGCGGCGGTAGTTATTGGTGGCACCAGTTTGTATGGCGGAACCGGCAGTATTTGGGGAACGGTAATTGGCACACTGCTGATTGGTGTGTTGTTAAACGGACTGGTCATTCTAAATATATCCCCATACATACAGCAGTTGCTGATCGGCATCATTATTGTTGCCGCCGTGACATTTGATATTTTCATCAAGAGGCAAAAAAGATGAGCAGAGCTATCTTCCTTACCGGCACCTCTGTCATCGAGGCGGCCAAACAAACTCTGTCCGCAACCTCTTTATCCGCTGAATTTGACAATGGATCTTTACGTTGGATTCGCTGGCATGGCGTAGAAATTTTACGGGCGGTGACCTTCTTGGTTCGCACTCCGGGATGGGGAACGCCAGAACCGCAGATTAGTGGGTTGGATATTCATCAGAGTGATGATGCCTTTGAAGTGAACTATCAGGCACATTACGTTAATGGCAGCGAACAACTCAGGGTCAATATCCACTTTGCAGGCCGTAGCGATGGAACATTGTCAGCAAGCGCCCGTATTGCTGCCGACACCTCTTTTGAAACCAATCGTACCGGTTTTGTTGTACTGTATCCCTTGGTCGGGTTTGCCGGTACCACCGTTCATGTCGAACATGCGACGGGAGAAAGTACCGATTTAACCATCCCTGATGCCATCAGCCCTGGGCAACCTATATTCAATATTCGGGCAATTACCCATCGGCCGATTGAGAATATCTCCGTTGTCACTCGATTTGATGGTGATATTTTTGAAGCCGAAGACCATCGCAATTGGTCGGATGCCTCTTTTAAGATATACAACCGCCCGATTGGTTTGCCTTATCCCTATCGCTTGCTACCAGAGCAGGTGTTGCATCAATCAGTCATCATTCATATCAGCGACAACACCAACCGATCACCAGATAAACCGGTCATTGATGCGGCACCCATTGCCCGCGTGGATGTTGGCGCGCTAACCCAACAATCCATGCCAGCCATTGGCTTGGGGCTGTCTGCTGATGAGAGTGCACAGGCTATCGCTTATACATCACAACTGGCCAATATTGGCCCGGTACATTTTTTGCTGCGCTATGACCCCTCCTCGTCACACAATATTGAACATCTCGCCGCCGCAAGCCAACTGGCTTCCCGCACAACGTTTCCGGTAGCGGTTGAATTACTGTTAACCGCCAGCCATGACCCGGCACCGGAGATAGCACAGGCAGCAAAACTGTTGCAAGATGTTGGCATCTCGCCGGTATCAGTGGCTATTTTCGCCAAAACGGATGAACGCTCATTCCAGCCCGGTGAGGTTCGCCCACCATCCCCCACTGATACCACTATCTATGCTGAAGCTAAAAACGCCTTCCCTGGTATTCCGGTAGGGGGCGGAAGCCCTGCATTCTTTACTGAATTCAACCGCAAGCGCCCTTCTCTTGGTGCATTTGATTTTATTACACATGCGACAACACCCACCGTTCATGCGGCGGATGATGCCTCAGTAATAGAAACCTTGCAGTCATTACCACACATCATTCGCTCCGCTCGGCACATCGCTGGCAATGTGCCATATCGCATTGGCCCTATTGGGATTGGCGCGCGGTTAAACCCATATGGCGAGGGTCCGGTCGTTAATCCGAATTCTGCCCGCGTGGGGCTGGCCGCGAATGATCCTCGCCAGCGCGGCCTATTTGCTGCGGCGTGGCATGTTGGCTACGCCGCCGTAATCGCAAAATATGGCATTGATAGCTTGGTTCTGGCGGCACCGACCGGGCCGTTTGGCGTGATTTCAACTAAACAGCGCTATGCCCGCCAGTGGTGGGATGAACAGAGTCAAGGTAGCGTGTATCCGTTATTTCATGTGGTGGCTGATTTGGCTTCCGCCAGTGGTAAACCGCGCCTTGAGGTGACATCAAGCAATGAAAAACTGGCCGTTATTGGCTGGCAGGAAAACCGTGAAAACATCTTGTTGATTGCCAATCTTGCCAGTGAACCGGTGAATGTCACGGTGGCAGATGTGGATCTTGTAAAGGTTCGTATCCTGGATGTTGCTCACAGTGAGCAGGCCGCACTATCACCACAGCTATTCCGCCAAGCAAGTGAGGCACGGGATATTGGTCAGGGCATCAGTCTGGATGCCTATGCGGTCGCAAGAATCAGTTATCAGAGACCATTAAATAAATGACTTCAAAACTGAAAGGGGCCGTTATTGGCTGTGGCTTTTTTGCCCAAAATCATCTGGCCGGTTGGAAAGATATTGAAGATGTCGACATTGTCGCGGTATGTGATCTGGATATTGAGAAAGCCAAAGCAGCGGCAGAGAAATTCGGCATCGCGCATTATACCGACGATGCTAATGCGCTGTTGGCGGCACAAACATTAGATTTTGTCGATCTTCCCACCACGATGGAAACCCATGAAGCCTTGGTTCGCACTGCGGTGTCACACCATATCGCGGTGATTGTGCAAAAACCGTTTGCGCCCGACCTTGCGGGATGCCGACGGATGGTTGCCATGGCACAAGCCGCGAATGTGCCGCTGATGGTCCATGAAGACTTTCGCTTTCAGAATGTATTCAGGGCCGCCAAAAAAATTATCGACCGTGGTGAATTGGGCCAATTAACCTTTGGCCGGCTCTCCTGGCGAACCGCCATTGATGTCTATTCGAACCAACCTTATCTGATAAAAGTTAAACGTTTCATGATCATGGACGTCGGGATCCACTTATTGGATCTGGCGAGATTCCTATTTGGCGAGGTTCAGGGGGTGTTTTGCCGCACGCAGCAAATCAAGGTGGGTATTGCCGGTGAAGATGCTGCCACCCTCTTGCTCTCACATGAGAATGGCGCAACGACAGTGCTCGATTTCAGCTATGCCTCACAACGCTATCCAGACCCCTTCCCACAAACATTGGTCGAGATTGAAGGTACCGCAGGCACCTTGTTAATTGGCGCCGATCAGGTGCTAACCCTCCATACCCAGGGTGAGTCCCGGCAAGAAAAGATCGAACATGACGCGCGTTCATGGACGAGTGAGCCATGGAAACAGATTCAGGACAGCGTGGTGCATACGCAACGCCATTTTATTGAGTGTTTGCGCCAGAATCGCGAACCGGAGACGTCGGGGCGGGACAGTTTATTAACCTATGGTTTGCTTGAGGCGGCCTATTTGTCAGCGGCCACTGCGCAGCAAGTTCTGCCCGAGAGAGATTAAGTATCACGAGGTGAAATGATGGGATTAGAAAATACACGGCCGCTGGGAAGATCAGGGTTTCAAATACCGACCATTGGGGTAGGAACATGCCCACTCGGCGAATTGTTCGAAGAAATTACTGAACAGGATGCGCAAGCAACACTAGAAACCGCATGGAATAGTGGTATCCGCTTATATGACACCGCACCTTGGTATGGGCGCGGCCAAGGAGAGCATAGAACCGGGCGATTTCTGTATAGAAAGCATCGTGGCGATTATGTGCTGTCAACCAAAGTAGGCCGACGCTTGTTAGCGCCCCGCTCGCGTGACACCTTCCAAACAGCACCCTGGCAAGGTGGCCTGGCCTTTGACCATGTCCATGATTACACCTATGACGGCATCTTGCGCTCGTATGAAGACAGCCTACAGCGATTGGGGATCAATAAAGTCGATATTTTATATATCCATGACTTAGATACTGGCTATTTCCCCCATGAGCAAGCGTTACTTGGCAAGTTAAAAGAGTTGGAGTCTGGCGGTTTCAGGGCATTGGAAGAGTTGAAAGCAGCCGGTGAGATTGCCGCGTTCGGGGCTGGAATTAATGAGCCGGGTATGATTAACCGCTTTCTGGATCGCTATCCCTTAGATGTGTTTCTGGTAGCGTCTCGCTACACCTTACTGGAGCAAGAGATCTACGCTGACGAGCTATTGCGGGCGCAACAACAAGGGGCCGGCATTGTCATTGGCGGCGTATTTAACTCCGGTGTATTGGCGACCGGCATCCATGATGGCGCACGTTATGACTATGGCAAATTACCGGTTTCTGTTGCTGATAGAGTCAAAAAACTGCAAGCCGTCGCGGCTGACTTTGCGGTGCCACTCGCGGCGGCCGCCTTGCAATTTCCGTTAGGATTCAGTGCCGTCACTAGTGTGCTGTACGGCCCCTCCAGATTCGCTGAAGTTACGCAAAATTCATTGAGTTTTCAGCATCCTATTCCAACAGCATTTTGGCATACCTTAAGAACGCAGGGGTTGATTGCGGAACATATTCCACTACCCGGCCTGCCGGTATAAACGCAGACCCGTTATTTTTACCAGGGGGTTTTATGACATACAAAACAATAATTTCTGCCAAAGAATTAGCTGAACATCTACATGATACCGATTGGGTCATTTTGGATGCACGCTTCACACTGGATGATGAAAGTTGGGGGCAAAGTCAGTACTTGGTGGGGCACATCCCCGGCGCTCACTATGCAAATTTGGCCACTGATTTATCTGGCACCGTCATTCCAGGGCATACCGGCCGGCGACCACTGCCACAAATTGATGTGTTTGCAAAAACGCTGTCTCAGTGGGGAATTGGCCCCAACACCCAAGTTATTGTGTATGACGCAAGCGGGGGATTGATGGCTGCATCACGAACATGGTGGATGTTGCGCTGGTTGGGACATGATGCGGTGGCGGTATTGGATGGCGGCTGGCCTTTATGGCTTAAGTCCGGTTACCCAACCACCATCGAGATTCCGCCACCGGCTTTTGCCACCTTCGTTGCGCAAGAGCGCCCTGATTATATCGCGAACGTAACGCTGGTCGATAACGTTCGCCAGAACCCTGAGTGGGCGGTGTTTGATTCCCGCTCGGAAGAAGGTTTCCATGGCGGGGGGGTCTATCATGATCCCGTTCGTGGCCACATTCTTGGCGCCAGGTTGGCTGACCGTGCGAACACGCTCGATAGCAATGGGCAATTTCGCTCACCACAAGAGTTACGCCAGCATTACACCCGCTTATTGGGGGATGTGCCGATTGATCGCACAGTATTTTACTGTGGATCTGGGGTCACTGCGGCACAGAATCTGTTGGCTGTAGCGCATGCCGGTCTGGGGGATGCCAAACATTATGTAGGTTCTTGGAGTGAATGGATTATTGATCCCACCCGTGCCGTTGAATTGTAGCTTTTCGTGGAGATACGGCGTTTAACATTTTATCTCAATGCTGGCTGTCGCGTCAGCAGGTCACTATCTGAAGGTATCTATGAGTAATATTATTGATAAGTTGTTTTCTTTACAGGGCAAAGTGGTGCTGGTTTCTGGGGCTGGCGGAGCGATTGGCAGTGTGCTGAGTAAGGCGCTGGCAAATGCTGGTGCGACCGTGGCATTACACGATATTGACATCGCACGTATCAAACCGGTGCAAGAAGCGATTGAAGCTGAAGGAGGCAACGCCTTATCGATTACCGCTGATTTGAGTGATGTCGCGGCTTGCCGACAGTTGGTCGATACCGTGTATGACAAACTGGGGCAGATTGATGTTTTGCTCACCAGTGCTGGTGTCAATCGCAGAAAACCTATTAAAGATGTCACTGCTGAAGACTTTGATGCCATCATTGATATTAATTTACGTAGCGTCTACTTTTTGGCACAAGCCGTCCAACCCTATATGGCGAAACAGGGTGGCGGTAAAATCGTTAATATCAGCTCACTTAGCGCGAAACATGCATTCAATACGATCTCTGTTTATGCCGCATCAAAAGCAGCCGTCAGCCAATTAACCAAGGCGATGGCCCGCGAATGGGTGGGTGACAATATTCAAGTTAATGCGATTGAACCTGGTTTTATTAAAACCGAATTTACGCGCCCCTTGTGGGATGACGAATATCGTTCAAAATGGTTCCAGAACTTTATTCCGCAAGGGCGTTTAGGTAACCCAGATGATTTGATTGGCGCGGTACTCTTTTTAAGCTCGTCTGCCTCGGCCTATTTGACCGGGCAAGCGATTACCATTGATGGTGGCGTGTTATCAGGTTCTTCATGGGTGAATCCAGAAATAGCCTAAATACCCGCCATCCTTACCAGCAATAAATCTGGTGTTATTTACAAGAATAGTTTTGATGTTATTTGAGACTTTTCTTGATCGTAATCAAGAAAAGTCTCACACAATAGGAACTCACTTCATTCTTTGCCGCATCTATCAAAAAACAGCTTTAATCCTATTATAGTTCCAAGAGAAAATGTGATACCTTCATCGCGCAAAAATATAAGGTAATATTCTTTTATCTGGAGTAAATAACTCTTGAGACTCAGCGTATTTCCTCCCAAGGCATATCACCACGGATAAACATTATATTTAATCTGTTCCAAGGACAGAGCCTCTCTTTTTGCAACGGGTTACATAACATCATTACATTACGTTTAATCTTTTTGAGGTTTTATGGACAAAACATTTTTGGCCGGAGCAATTAGTCTGTCTTTGATTACATTACCTGCTCAGGTATTGGCTTTTACACCGATTGTAGAGGGAATAACCGTCAACAATGAAGTCGTCGATAGTGGCGAACAAATTGTACGTAACGGTGGCGTCATTAATAATGGCTGGGTTTATGGCTCCACCAATAATGGAATAATGACGAGAGTCGCAATTGCTATCACCAACGGGAGCAGTGCCGGTACAGCCAATAATACCACCGTGGGTGATGGCGGTTGGTTACAGGTTACCGATGCTTTTGCAACCGGTACTGTTGTTAATCAGGGCGGGTTGCTTGAGGTTAAAACCGCAGGGATCGTGACAGATAGCCAGATAAATAATGGCGGCTATATGACCCTGGGACTCAATAGCCAGTCGAAAGGTTATCTTAATATCGCGGCGGGTGCGGAACTGTTTATTACCAATAACGATACCTATACCAGCGATGTGACCACCAACAATCCCGCCCTGCCTGCCAATGTCACCATTGAGAACCTCAATGTGGCTGGCTTAGTCGACATTGGCCCTTCCTGGATAGGAGCAAGTGTGGTGCCGGTTTCTCCTCCTGAAGTCTTGGGACCGGTGCTGGTTACCCGCATCAATAATGTGACGATGCAAGGGGGGGATATCAACCTGCTGCCCTATTCTGCCGGCGGGCAATTTAACCGGCTGGAGATAGAGAATCTGTCTGGTCAGGGTAATTTTGCGATGACTACCCAGCTTGCCAGCAATGCCGGTGATTTTATTACGGTCTCGCAGCAGGCGACCGGCCAATTTGGTATTACCGTTCAGGACAGCGGTAAAGAACCGCAATCTGCCAACAGCCTGGCCTTGGTGCATATTAATCGTGGCGATGCTCAGTTCCGTTTGCTTAATGCGGGCGGCGTGGTGGATTTAGGCGTTTACCAATACGGGCTATACAGTCAGGAAAGCAATGGCAGTACTGACTGGTATTTAGCTACCAAGGCAGCCGACCTCCCCGGCATAACGCCGAACAGGCCAAACACGGCGGTTCCCGTGCTCAGCTCTGCGGCACAAGGTGTGTTGAATATGGCGGCAGCACCACGGCATATCCTGAATGCGGAATTGAGTACCTTGCGCCAGCGCCAGGGCGAGTTGAAAACCGATGCTGATGGCACCGTCGGCGTTTGGGCGCGTTATCTCACCGATGATAGCCGCTTGTCCGACAATAAAAACGTCGCTTTCAAGAATACCTTGAACGGTATGGAGATCGGGGCAGATAAACAATTGGGATTGAACCGGGGTAATGTGCTAATTGGGGCATTTACCGGCTACAGTTCATCCGATGTCAAAGCCACTCACAGTGCGGGGGCCAATGGTGATATTCGCAGTTACAGTGGTGGCCTCTACCTAACCTACCTGGATAAAAGCGGACTTTATATTGATACGGTGTTGAAAGCTAACCGTTTTAATAATGAACTGAGTACGCAAAGCGCGCGGGCGGAATACAGCCAGAATGCGTTTACCGCCTCGGTAGAAAGTGGCTATCAGTTACCTGTTTATAACAACCTGGTACTGGAACCCTATGGCAAAGTGAGTTATTCACGTATAGGTAGTGCAGATTATACCCTCAGTAACGGAATGGCTGCGGACGTGGCGAAAGCAGACAGTGTGCAAGGTGAGTTAGGCACGATATTGTCGGCTTCTTATACCGTCAATCAAATGGCAGTCAAGCCTTACGTTAAACTGGCTATTGCCCGTGAATTTATCAAAACGAATACCGTCGCCATTAACGGTATTGGCTTCGATAACAATTTCTCCGGTAATGTCGGCAAATATGGTGTGGGTATTGATGCCACCGTTGCCAGTAACACTTCTATTTTTGCTGAAGTGAATTATCTCAATGGTTCAAAAATTGAAACACCGGTAACAGCTAATATCGGATTCCGCCTACGGTTCTAATTTTTCTGCCCCTCCTCTGAGGGGCATCTTATTTACGGCGATATTTATTACTCCCTCTCTTTTATTTTTTATTCAAAAAAAGACAATCAACAAGATATTTCCCACAAAAACGCCTTTTTGTAGGATATTTCCCATGAATCACACGAGTTATTTCTCATATTTTCTTATATTCTGAAAATAGATTGAAAATAACGTTTACCTAGGCATAATGCGGCGAAATTTTATTCAGCCCTTTTATTCTGCCCCAGCCGGGCAAAGAGGATATGCCCTGTGCTGCGCGCCTGTTATTTCTCCTTTATCGCGAGTGTGTTATTCCCGTTACTGGCTATTTCGCCTGTCAGTTATGGCGCGGAATTCCCCCCCGTTGAGCAAAGTATTCATCAACAGGCCCGGCAACGGGCACTGGAAGAGCGTTTGGCCCCCGCAACACCGGATGTGCGCTTATCAGCGCCAGCGGCCTCTTTGGGCCGTATTGTCTTCCCGGTTGAGCACCCCTGCTTTGCCATTGATCGTATAAAAATCAGTGGCGCAGAGCCATTACCTCGCTGGTTGCCACTGCAACGTATCGCCAATCAGGCGCAAGGACAGTGTTTGGGCGGCCAGGGCATTAACCTGCTGATGAGCCAGATGCAAAACCGCCTGATCGACCATGGCTATGTCACCACCCGGGTACTGGCCCCGCAGCAGGACTTAAACCGCGGCACGCTGGCGTTACACGTGGTGCCCGGCAAAATACGCCATGTTGAGCTGACGCCCGGCAGTGACCGCCATGTCACGTTGTTCAGTGCCTTCCCTGCCCGCCCTGGTAACCTGTTGGATTTGCGTGATATCGAGCAAGGACTGGAGAACCTACAGCGCGTCCCCACCGTGCAAGCCAGCATGGAATTGGTCCCGGGTGATGCCCCCGGCGAGACCGATATCGCCCTGAGCTGGCAGCAGAGCAAAATGTGGCGGCTGGCGGCTTCACTGGATGACTCCGGCACCCGCAGTACCGGCCGTTATCAAGGGGGCGCAACCCTGTTTCTGGATAACCCGCTTTCGCTGAGTGACCTGTTTTATGTCTCGGCTGGCGGTTCAATAAAGAATCGCGGCGATAAAGGCACCAATAACCTGACCGGCCACTACTCGCTGCCGTTCGGTTACTGGACCGCGGGCATCACCGCCAGCAGCTATGACTACCACCAGACGGTGGCGGGCCTCAATGGCGATATCCATTACCGGGGGGAGACGGAGAACGTCACGCTGCAACTCAGCCGCCTGCTGCACCGCAATGCCAGCCAAAAAACTACCCTGACCTACGATGTGCTGACCCGCTCGTCGAAAAACTATATCAATGATACCGAAATTGAAGTGCAGCGCCGCCGTACCTCGGCCTGGCGTGTCGGGCTGGAACATCGCCACTTTATCTCGCAGGGCACACTGGACGCAGGTATCAGTTACCAGCGCGGCACCCGCTGGTTGGGTGCAGTACCGGCACAAGAAGAGTATTTCGGCGAAGCCACTGCCCTGAGCAAAATTCTGCGTTTGAATGCGCAACTGGATATTCCTTTTGTGGTTGCGGCGCAAAACGTCCATTACAACCTGCAATATCAGCGGCAAAGCACCAACACACCCCTGACACCACAGGATCAATTCTCCATCGGCGGCCGCTGGTCGGTGCGCGGATTTGATGGCGAACGCACGCTGAATGCCGATCGCGGCTGGACAGTGCGCAATGATCTCGGCTGGTATACCCCGCTACCAGGCCATGAACTGTATGTCGGCGTGGATTACGGCGAGGTCAGCGGTCGCAGCGACCCTTATCTGCTGGGCCACCATCTGGCGGGCAGTGTCGTCGGTGTGCGCGGCACTGTGCTCAATACCCGTTATGACCTGTTTGCTGGCAAGCCGCTGTCAAAACCTGATGGCTTCAAAGCCGACTCAGTGACGGTGGGCTTTAACCTGAACTGGCAATACTGATGCACCTTATTAACCCTTTAGCTGTTGAGAGTCACCATGAATAAGAACCTGTACCGTATCGTATTTAACAAGGCGCGTGGCTTATTAATGGTGGTAGCCGATATCGCCGCCTCCGGTCGGGCCGCCTCGTCGCCCTCGTCAGGTCTTGGGCATACTCAACGCCGCCGTATCAGTGCCTTATCGTCGCTGAGTTTTAGTCTGTTACTGGCCTTGGGCTGCGTCTCGTTATCCGCGCAAGCCAATATTGTCGCCGATGCCAGTGCGCCGGGTAACCAACAGCCGACCATTATCAGCAGTGCCAACGGTACGCCACAGGTCAATATCCAGACACCCAGTAGCGGTGGGGTTTCGCGTAACGTTTACAGCCAGTTCGATGTTGATAATCGCGGGGTGATCCTCAATAACGGCCACGGTGTCAACCAGACCCAACTCGGCGGTTTTGTCAACGGTAACCCGTCGCTGGCGCGCGGTGAAGCCAGTATTATCCTCAACGAAGTCAACAGTCGCGACCCGAGTAAACTTAACGGTTATATCGAGGTCGCTGGCCGCAAAGCGCAGGTGGTTATCGCCAACCCATCAGGCATTACTTGTGATGGCTGCGGCTTTATCAACGCCAACCGTGCGACCTTAACCACCGGTCAGGCACAGCTCAATAACGGCCAACTCACTGGCTACAATGTGGATCGCGGTGAGATTGTTATTCAGGGCAAAGGTCTGGACAGCAGCCGTCAGGACCATACCGACCTGATTGCCCGTTCGGTTAAAGTCAATGCCGGTATCTGGGCCAATGATCTAAAAGTCACCGCCGGACGCAATCAGGTTGACGCCGCGCACCAAAATATTACCACCAAAGCCGACGATGGCAGCGCCCGCCCTACCGTGGCGGTGGATGTCGCCAATTTGGGTGGCATGTACGCCGGTAAAATTCGCCTGATCGGGACTGAAACCGGTGTCGGGGTGCGCAATGCCGGTGAGATAGGGGCGTCAGCCGGTGATATCACTATCACGGCGGATGGCATGCTGGTCAACAGCGGTCAGATCAACAGTGCTCAACATTTGGCGGTGAATACCGCCGCCGGTATAGCGAACGCAGGTGTGCTCTATGCGCAGGGCAATACCCAGCTCACCACCGCAGGCAAGTTGAATAACACCGGCACTGTCGCGGCGGCGGGTGATACCTCGCTGCGCGCGGCAGAAGTCAATAGTAGCCGCAACTCGGTACTGGGTGCCGGTGTCAAGTCCGACAACAGCGCGATCACCAGTGGCACCTTGCGCGTTGATGCCAGCGGGATGTTAACCGCCCAAGGCAAAAATATTAGCGGGACGGCGCAAGTGCTTAACGCGCACAGTATCGATCTGAGTGGCAGCCAAACACAGAGCCGTGACCTGACACTCACCGCACAAGGTGGCGCTATCGATCTCACCGGCGCTGAACTGTTAGCCAGTGGCAACCTGTCTGCGTCGACCGCCGCGCTGTTACGTACCGACAGCGCCAGACTGATTGCGGATCAAGTGACGCTGAACGCCCAATCGCTCTCCAATGTTGGCGGCGTGATAGCGCAAACCGGTACCACGGACTTCAACCTGAATCTGCCGGGTGATGTCGATAACCGGGGTGGCACCCTGCTCTCTAAAGGCAATGTGGCGGTCAATGCACAGCGCCTGGATAGCAACGGGGGCAGCCTGTTAGCGGCGGGCGTACACAGTGATGGCCGCCTGATGGATAGCGGTGACTTGAGGGTAACCACCCGTCAGGAGCTGATCGCGCAAGGGCAGACCCTCGCCGCCGGTGCAATGACGCTAACCGGTAGCCGGGTTGATTTGACCGACAGCCATACCCAAGCCCGAGAGATAGACATCACCGCCAACAGTGGCGATATCAGTACGCAGCGCGCCAATATTCTCGCCCTTGGAACGCTGACCATTAATGCGGGGGCAAGTGCCGAGCAAACCCTCAATAACCAGAGTGGCACACTGGCGGCGAATAACATCGCATTGAATCTGGGCCAGCTTGACAATAACGCAGGCAAGATAGTTGCCAGTCAGGATCTGACCCTTGATTTACAGCGTGATTTCAGCAATCTGGCCGACTCGACACTGCAGGCCGGACATGATTTAACCTTAACCACCCGCGGCGCGTTAACCAATGACGGGCAATTATTAGCGGGTGGCAAACTCAGCACCGGCTCAAGCAGCTTGCTCAATAGTGGCCATATTATTGCGACGCAAGCCAGCCTCAGCGCAGCGGGCGCATTAATTAACCGTGGTGAGATATTAACCCGCGGGCGACTTGATACCGACTCCAATACCCTGTTCAACACCGGCACCCTGATCAGTGCCGAAGCCACGCTTAAAGCACGGGAGCGTATTACCAACTCCGGCCCTGGTGCCCTGATCGGTGCCACCGATGAAAACGGCACCTTAGCCTTGTTGGCACCGGTAATTGAAAACAGTGATACCGTCACCAACACTGATTCCGCCCCAACCACCACCCTTTTAGGCATGGGCAAGGTTATCTTTGCCGGTGCGTTGGACAATAGCGGCAATTATCTGGCGGCGGCTCAGGTGCTCAATATTTCGGGTTTGATTGAATCCGGCAAAGATATGTTGATTTACGCCACGACGCTGACCAATCGCCGTCATATTCTCACCGCCAATAGTAACTTTGTTGTGGCCGACACCGTGAATGGGTCGGCGGTCTGGACAGAAGAAAACCCTGATATTCCAGGCGGACGCTACAGTGAACCCGAACATGGCGGGGCAAATAATAGCGATTATATCGGCACCGATTATACGTCGACTATTGCCTATAACAGCATTGATCAAATCAGCCCAGAGGCACAACTGCTGGCCGGCGGGAACCTGACGCCGCAGGTCAGCACGCTGGAAAACTTCTGGAGTAAAGTGAGCGCACAGGGCGAGATTTCACTCTCTGGCGTCACGTTGCAACAGGATGGCTGGGGCAGCGCACAACGCCTGATCGAACGCACCACCTCCAGCGGTCAGTGGAATTACCGTAACTATAAAGGCGGCTTGTGGAGCAGAAGTTGGGGGCCAGAGGTCAAAGAGCACGCGACTAACCAATATGCCGCCAGTATTACCGCACAAACCCTCAGCGGCAGTGGCACCACGATCAATAACGGTGCCAACCCCGGTGCCATTGCGCCTCCCCAGAGTAGCGACAATAGCGGAAAAGATCTGGCCATCGAGTTTAACGGTATCTCGCTGACACAGCCCAACGGTGGACTGTATAAGTTCAATACCGACTACACAGTCAGCGGCGGTTATCTGATTGAAACTAACCCGGCGTTTGCCAATCTGAATAACTGGCGCGGATCAGACTACGTGCTCCAGCAGTTGAATAGTAACCCGGATGTGATATTCAAACGCCTGGGGGATAACGCCTATGAACAGCGTCTGGTGCGCGATCAGGTACTGGCACTGACCGGTCAGGCGGTCGCCAGTGATTACCGCAGTGCACAAGAACAGTTCGAACAACTGTTTGCGGCGGGACTCGAGTACAGCAAGACGTTCAATCTTGCCCTTGGCACCCACCTCAGTGCCGAGCAGATGGCGGCATTGACCCGTAACATTGTGCTGATGGAAAGCCGCGAAGTCGCCGGGCAAACCGTGCTGGTGCCGGTGGTCTATCTGGCGGGGGTCAAGCCGGGCGATTTACAGGCCAACGGCGCATTAATTGCCGCCGAGAATATCAGCTTAACCGAGGTTCAGGGGTTCACTAATCAGGGCGCGATGAAAGCCGGCAATAACCTGAGCATTAGCATGGCGCAAGGCATCACGCTCAATAACCGCGGCGGCTTACTTCAGGCCGGTGGCAATATGCTGCTCAGTACACTGAACAGCGATATTGACCTGACCAGCGCGCGGTTAAATGCCACCAACCTGCAACTCGATAGCGGCCGCGATGTGATCCTACGCACCAGCAGTGAGCAACTCACCAGTGATAATGGTGCGGTTCAGCGCAGCCAAACCGTACTGGGGCCGCTGGCGAGTATCAATGTCAGTCATAACGCGACTATCAATACCGAACGTGATTTTATCATGCAAGGTGCCAGCCTCAATGTCGGTCAGGATCTTCAAGTCAATACGGGCGGCGACTGGCTGCTGAATACGGTACAAAGCAGCGACCAGATCAGCACGAATTATGGCAGTGGCAGCGCCACCAGTGAGCATATCCGCCAACTGGGCAGCGAGGTGAATGTCGGTGGTGCGCTGACGGCCAACGTCAACAACCTGACTGCGGTGGGGGCTAACATTAACGCCGGCACGGTGGATGTGCAGGCGCAGAACATTAACCTGAGTGCAGCGACCGACAGCCTGCACGTCACCGGCGAATCGTCGAGCAAGCGCCATACCAGTTCAGTGGATCTCTACGATGAAACGCTGCGCGGCAGCCAGTTGAACGCCACCGGCGATATCAATTTGCAGACGGCAAAAGACATCAATATCAGTGCCAGTGCGGTACAAACCCATGGCGCACTGAATCTGGCGGCGGGCGGTGATGTCACCCTCACCACCCAGACTGAACAGCATGATGCGCAGCGCACTCATACCGGCACCAAAAAAGGGCTGGCCTCCAGCACCACCACGCGTACCGAAGACAGTATTAGCCAGACGCTGGCGGTGGGCTCCATGCTGTCAGCCGGTTCTATCGATGTCAGTGGCAAAAATATCGCGGTCATCGGCAGTAACGTGGTGGCCGATAACGATATTAATCTGCGTGCAAAAGAGAACATCACCGTCGGCACTGCGCAACAGAGCGAGAGCGAATCTCACCTGTTCGAGCAGAAAAAATCCGGCCTGATGAGTACCGGCGGGATTGGTGTCACGGTGGGCAGCAACAGCCAAAAAACCACCGACACTGGCAAATCTATCTCCAACGTGGGCAGCACGGTGGGCAGTGTGTTAGGCAATGTCAGCATGACCGCCGGTGAAGATCTGACGGTGCAAGGCTCTGATGTGTTGGCCGGGAAAGACATCAATCTGACCGGCAAAAACGTCGCTATTTTGGCGGCGGAGAATCAAAGCAGCCAGACCCATACCGTTGAGCAAAAAAGTAGCGGCCTGACACTGGCACTGTCTGGCGCGGTTGGCAGCGCCCTCAATACCGCGGTCACCACCGCCAAAGATGCCCGCGAAGAGAGCAATGGCCGACTGTCTGCGCTGCAAGGGGTTAAAGCGGCACTCAGTGGTGTTCAGGCGGTGCAAGGTGGGCAACTGGCCGCAGTGAATGCCAGTGACCAAAATGCTATTGGCGTGAGCCTGTCTTATGGCAGCCAGTCGTCAAAATCAGAACAAGCCGTCAATCAAACCACCCACCAAGGCAGCAGCCTGACGGCGGGTAATAACCTGAATATCACCGCCACCGGTAACGGCGTGAAAGGGGCGGATGGCGATATTGTGGTGCAGGGCAGCCAGTTACAGGCGGGCAAAGACACCAGTCTGACGGCCAATCGCGATGTGATATTGCAATCAACACAAGAGACCCAAACGCTGGACGGCAGTAATAGCAGCAGCGGCGGTTCATTGGGGATAGGAATAGGTGCCGGTCAGGGCGGTTGGGGGATTAATGTCTCCGCCAGCCTGAACAAGGGTAAAGGCAGCGAAAGCGGCAACGGTGTGACTCACACGGAAACCACGATTAACGCCGGTAACCAGCTCAACATCACCAGTGGCCGCGATGCGGTGCTGCAAGGCGCGCAGGTCAGTGGGGAAACCGTCAAGGTGGATGTGGGGCGTGACCTGCTGCTGCAAAGCCAGCAAGACAGTGACCGTTACGATTCGAAGCAGCAAGACGCCAGTGTCGGTGGCAGCTTCAATTTTGGTTCGATGACCGGCAGTGCCAGCATCAATGCCAGCCGCGATAAAATGCACAGCAACTTTGACTCGGTGCAGGAGCAGACGGGTATCTTTGCCGGTAAAGGTGGCTTTGATATCACCGTGGGCGAGCATACTCAGCTCGACGGTGCGGTGATTGGCTCGACAGCCACTGCCGATAAAAACACACTGGATACCGGCACGCTGGGGTTCAGTGATATCGGGAATAAAGCGGACTTCAAGGTAGAGCATCAAAGTGTGGGCATCAGTACCGGCGGTAGCATCGGCGGTCAGTTTGCCGGGAATATGGCCAACGGCTTGTTGGTTGGCGCTAACAATGAAGGCCACGCCGACAGCACCACCCATGCCGCAGTCTCCGATGGCACTATCACGGTGCGTGACACGGATAAGCAACAGCAAAATGTTGATGACCTGAGCCGTGACGTCGAACACGCCAACAATGCGCTCTCCCCTATCTTTGATAAAGAGAAAGAGCAAAACCGCCTGCGCGAAGCGCAACTTATCGGTGAAATCGGCAGCCAGGTCAGTGATGTTATTCGCACACAGGGGCAGATTATCGCCACTAAAGCGGCGAATGAAAAAATGCAGGATGTGAGTGAGGCTGACCGTGACGCGGCTAAAGCAAGCTGGCAAAAAGCGAATCCGGGCAAGAACCCTACGGCAGAAGAGATTGATGGTCAGGTTTATAAAACGGCTTATGACAAGGCGTTCAATGAGTCAGGCTATGGCACCGGTGGCAAATTCCAGCAGGCGGCGCAGGCAGCAACTGCGGCTATCCAAGGCTTGGCCGGTGGAGATATGTCGAAAGCGCTGGCGGGAGCCTCTGCACCTTATCTGGCTGAAGTCATTCATAATATGACTACCGATCCGGTCACGGGTAAGGTGAATACTGAAGCCAATCTGATGGCCCATGCGGTATTGGGTGCGGTAGTGGCGCAGGTAAACGGCAACAGTGCACTGGCGGGCGCTTCGGGGGCAGTGATGGGTGAGTATATCGCCCAGCAGATGTATCCGGGGATCAAACGTGAAGACTTGACAGAAGAGCAACGACAAACCATCAGCGCATTGGGTACACTGGCAGCAGGATTGGCCGGTGGTTTGACCGGTGACAGCACCGCTGACGCCGTTGCCGGGGCGCAGGCTGGGAAGAATGCTCTGGAGAATAATAACCTTGCTATCTTGCGTACCGGTGCAGCCGCTTGTGCAGAGATAGCCGTTTGTAGCAAAGCGGTCATAGATCTTGGGTTTGGTGCTCTCATCGGTGTTGGTGTTGCCACATCGGCGATTGAAGAACTTTCTGGCGTACAGAAAACCAATGTTATGCTGGCTGCAATGTCAGGTGATCAGGAACAAATAGATAAACTGTCACCTTCCGAGCGAGCAGCCTACGAAGAATTAAAAAATGGTAAGGGTTTAATTACGGGGTTCCCTACTCCAGTTGATGATCCCACAGGCGGTAAGCTGGTAAATCCTGCGCCCGATCAAAATAAGGGAATGGCGTTGGTGACACCAGATAAAAGTGGTGAGAATGGTGCCAGTAATACTGGGAATATTGACGGCAAACCGAATACGGGTGGAAATAGCACGGTAACACCGATCCCAGAACAGAATAAAGATGATTTGGCTTATCTAGCCGAAGGTAGAGATAACCGGTTACCAATTCCTGAACCTATCGTGGCGAGTAATGGATTAAAAGTCGAATCAAATACCAAACATACACCAGGTGCCCAAGGATTCAGGCCAGATGCAGGTATTGAGCCAAGGAATTCTTTAGAGCTATTTGGTAGCTCAGTATCAGTCGATGGAAACAAAGCTCGCTATAGTATGGGAAATGATGGAGCTATTCATCGTTATTTCCCTGATAATGTAGGAACTTACCATTGGTCTGGAAGTACTGGTGATTCAAAAAATGCAATGCAGTTAGATAATAAGACAAAGGCCCAGTTACGTAAGCAAGAGGGATGGAAAATTAAATGATTATTGGTGATCCTTATCGAATTGCTATACAACTTGAGCAGCTAGATATTCTATGCTCCCCTAGTGGGGTTTTTAATTTTATTATCAATGGGTTATTCATCCCAGGCAAAGGGGTAACTATTGATCTTTACATTGTAATTTCCTCTTTGAAGGAGAGTTTAGATTTAGGTCTTAAAAAATATAATGCCGATATTGGCACTATCCCTATTGAAAAAATGGATTTCTCAGAAGGAGAACCTGAAAATTTAATACCGTTGAATGTTGCGGAACTATATGACTACGGTTGTAATTTTTGGCTAGGCTTTGATGGTAATGAAGAACGTTTGATTTATTCATTAGATTTCGAAAATAGTTTTTCCGAGAGTCGTTTTCCCCGAGGAACGGTTGAGGAATTAATTAGGAAGCTGCCTTTAGCTGATAGCTTAATTATGGATAGAAATGACGGTATTATAATCACAAAAATAAACTAATTTGTGAGTTTGATAATAGTAATCTCGGCCTTGGCTGAGATTACTGAAACCTAGTCCTAAATACTTCCATCTTTCACCGATAGCCTACAGGTCACCGGCAAAGTCTCCACCAAACTCCATAACGACTCAGTCGATCTCTATGATGAAACCCTGCTAGGCCGCCAGTTGAACGCCAGGGGCGATATCACTTTGCAGGCGGTGCAAGACATCACCCTCAATGCCAGCGCGGTGCAAACCTATGGCGCGTTGAAGCTGGCGGCGGGTGCGGCCAGTGCGGAGTTAATGGCTCCGGCGATAATCGCGGCAATGGGCTGGGATAAGGATAATCTCAGCGAAGACCAGAAGCAGACCGTCAGTACACTGGCAACACTGGCCGCAGGATTAGCCGGTGGATTGACCGGCGACAACGGTTGCCGGTGCGCAGGCTGGGAAGAATGCGGTGGAGAATAACTTCTTGCTGCAAATGTTGGTGCCGCCTCCACCGGTAGCAGGGCAAGCGCCACAGAGTGAAACCAATGCTGCGATAGCCGCCTAAAATTAGCTCGCCGTTATCCCGTACCGCCGAGTAGCCGCCCGCGACTTGCTGCTACTCGGTGCCGCCAACACGCAAAAAACCGACGGCAGCAACAGCGGCAGCGGCGGAAGCGTGGGTGTCAGTCTGGGGTTCGGTAGCGCTGGCGGTGGCCTGAGTATCTTTGCCAATACCAACAAGGGTCAGGGCAATGAGCACGGCGACGGCACCTTCTGGACTGAAACGCAGATTGACACAGGCGGCACACTGTCACTCAGCAGCGGGCGTGACACGTCGCTGATAGGCGCGCAAGCCAGCGGTGAAACCGTCAAGGTCGATGTCGGCCGTGACTTGCTGCTGCAAAGCCAGCAAGACAGCGATAACTATGATGCGAAGCAGACCAGTACCAGCGGCGGTGTCAGCATGGCGGTGGCTCTGCCAACCTGAGCATCAGTAAAGATAAGCTGCACAGCAATTATGACTCGGTACAGGAGCAGACCGGTATTTTTGCAGGCAAAGGCGGCGTTGATATCACCGTGGGTGAACACACTCAGCTCGATGGCGCAGTGATTGCCAGCACCGCGGACAAGAGTAAAAACAGTCTGGATACCGGCACGCTCGGCTTCAGTGACATTGAAAATAAAGCCGATTTTAAAGCGGAACATCAAGGGGGCAGTCTGAGTACCGGTGGCCCGGTGGGGTCTGACCTGCTGAGCAATCTGGGCGGCGTGGTGCTGTCGGGTTTGGGTAATGACGGCCATGCCGACGGTACCACACAGGCAGCGGTCAGTGAGAGTACCATCACTATTCGTGACACCGATAAACAACAGCAGAATGTCGATGACCTGAGCCGCGACACCGACAATGCCAATGGCAGCATTGCTCCTATCTTTGATAAAGAGAAAGAGCAGAATCGCCTGAAAGAAGCACAGCTGATTGGCGAGATTGGCGGTCAGGCAATGGATATTGCGCGCACGCAAGGGGATATCATCGGTCTGGAAGCAGCGCTGAAGGCCAATCCGACGTTGAAAGGCGATGCGGAAGCCTTGCGTGAGACAAAAGAATACAAAGCCGAAATGCAGAAATACGGCACCGGCAGTGCACTGCAACAAGGTCTTCAGGCCGCAACAGCGGCCATACAGGGCCTGGCGGGTGGCGATATGGCGAAAGCGCTGGCAGGCGCCTCAGCCCCGTATCTGGCGGAAGTGATTAAGAAAAGCACGGGAGATAATCAGGCGGCTAACCTGATGGCCCATGCGGTGCTGGGTGCAGTCGTGGCGCAGATCAACGGCAACAGTGCGCTGGCGGGCGCTTCGGGTGCAGCGATGGGTGAGTATATCGCCCAGCAGATGTATCCTGGTATCAAACGTGAAGACTTGACAGAAGAGCAACGACAAACCATCAGCGCATTGGGTACACTGGCAGCAGGATTGGCTGGTGGATTGACGGGTGACAGCACCGCTGACGCGGTTGCCGGAGCGCAGGCTGGGAAGAATGCGGTGGAGAATAACTTCTTGCTTTCCCTGCTTGCACCTCCTCCGCCAGTAGCAGGACAGACAACGCCTCAAACTGAAACCAACGCTGCAATCGCCCAGAAGTTGGATGCGGCGGTGAAAGAGTTTGGTAAAGATGTTGTGACGAAATGCCTTTCCGGTGGTGATTGTCCAGTTGCCGCACAGCTAGTGATATTAGCGATGCAGGGCATGATAGGCCAAGATGAGTCTGGTTCTAATCCTAATATCGGCAAGGATCTGACGGATGAGCAGAAGAAAGAGCTGGGTGGTTCGGGGTCTGGAACGGGAACACCACCACCGCCAGAAAACGATCCGAACAAATCGGAAGAGAAAAAAGTCGATAAGCTGAATCAGAAGCAAGAAAGTGCCATGAGAAAAATCGACAACCTCATTAAAAACTCTCTGAAAGATCATGATATTACAGGTTCTCTTAAAGATATGGACAACAACCCTATTCCTAAACCTAATGGAAGTGGGGAAAACTGGAACCATATGAAAGAGATGCAAGATACCCTTAATGGTTTAAGGAATCATGCAAACACGCTAAAAAATATTAATAATCCGGAAGCTCAGGCAGCTTACGGAAGAGCAACAGAAGCGATTAACAAAATAGAATCGGCGATCAAAGGGTACGGCATATGACAACGTTTAGGGATCTATTAATAGCAGAAGGCGGTAATTATGAGCCTAACACTAGGTCATCTCTTGATGAGTGGTTTAGCAGTATCGTAGATGCGCCGCTTGATGAGTTGGATGTTGGGGATATTGCTCGAGCTATAAGACAGGATCTGTTTTTAGTTCATGTATTACCAAGAGCAGAATCGATCTTGCAAGGAGATCCTCTAGCCGGAGATGATTACGATGGGCAATTAATATCATCAATCGCATCTTTAAGTCACAAGGAAGCAAAAGGTGTTTTATCTTCTTTAAAAAGGATAAGTCATATTTTAAATCAAGTAGATAAAACTACTCTTGATCAGCAGTTACTGTTAGACATAAAGAAAATAGATAATTTATCTTCTTGTGAGTAATACAGACCCCCGGCCAACTTTATGGGTGCAGTTCAACTGACCGAAGGTATTACTGCTAAGCCCTAAATCCCCCATCTTCCCGCCGTCGTAACTGGATCATTCCGGGTGCGGCGGTGATTTCCAGCTGTTCAGCGCTGGCAATGCCGGACTCGGTCAGCCAGTCGCCGCCGATAATCAGCTCGCCGTTATCCAACACCCAATCCGCCCCTAAATCCTGCCGGTCTTGGCTGGCTTCGCACAGCACTTCCTAGGTGGCTTCGGCAGTGACGACAGTGATCCAGAGCGTGTGATGCTGGCGTGTCAGTTGCAACGGGGTACCAGTGGTAAATCCCAATGCGGCCAACGTGCCGACTGCCAGTGTCAGTTCAGGGATCGGTTCGGGGGTAAAGGTGATGTTCATGCGGTACTGCGGGGAAAAGCAAGAGTGAATCTCACCTGTTCGAGCAGAAAAAATCCGGCCTGATGAGTACTGGCGGGATTGGTGTCACCGTGGGCAGCAACAGCACCAAAATGATCGATACCGGTCAATCGATTTCTACTGTCGGCAGCACGGTGGGCAGTGTACTGGGCAATGTCAGCATGACCGCCGGTGAAGATCTGACGGTGCAAGGCTCCGAGGTGTTAGCCGGGAAAGATATCAATCTGACCGGCAAAAACGTCGCTATTTTGGCGGCGGAGAATCAAAGCAGCCAGACCCATACCGTTGAGCAAAAAAGTAGCGGCCTGACACTGGCACTGTCTGGCGCGGTTGGCAGCGCCCTCAATACCGCGGTCACCACCGCCAAAGATGCCCGAGAAGAGAGCAATGGCCGACTGTCTGCGCTGCAAGGGGTTAAAGCGGCACTCAGTGGTGCGCAGGTGGTGCAAGCCGGTCAGTTGGTACAGGCGCAAGGGGGCGATACTGCCAGCATGTTCGGCGTCAGTGCCTCATTAGGCTCACAAAAATCGGCCTCGCAGCAACATCAGGAACAGACCAGTGTGACAGGCTCGACCCTGACGGCGGGCAACAACCTGAGCGTGACGGCCACCGGTGAGGGGAACCCGGCGAACAGCGGCGATATTGTGGTGCAAGGCAGCCAGCTCAAAGCCGGTGGCGATACCACCCTGGATGCGGCGCGTGATGTGCTGTTGCTCGGTGCCGCCAACACGCAGAAAACCGACGGCAGCAACAGCAGCAGCGGTGGCAGTGTGGGGGTCAGTCTGGGGTTCGGTAGCGCTGGCGGTGGCCTGAGTATCTTTGCCAATGCCAACAAGGGTCAGGGCAATGAGCACGGCGACGGCACCTTCTGGACTGAAACGCAGATTGACACAGGCGGCACACTGTCGCTCAGCAGCGGGCGTGATACTTCGCTGATAGGCGCGCAAGCCAGCGGTGAAACTGTCAAAGTGGATGTCGGCCGTGACCTGTTACTGCAAAGCCAGCAAGACAGCGATAACTATGATGCGAAGCAGACCAGTACCAGCGGCGGTGTCAGCATGGCGGTGGTCGGCGGCGGTGGCTCTGCCAACCTGAGCATCAGTAAAGATAAGCTGCACAGCAATTATGACTCGGTACAGGAGCAGACCGGTATTTTTGCAGGCTCTGGCGGCTTTGATATCACCGTGGGTGAACACACTCAGCTCGATGGCGCAGTGATTGCCAGCACCGCGGACAAGAGCAAAAACAGTCTGGATAGCGGCACGCTGGGCTTCAGTGACATTGAAAATAAAGCCGATTTTAAGGCTGAACATCAGGGCGGTAGCCTGAGCACCGGTGGCCCGGTGGGGTCTGACCTGCTGAGCAATCTGGGCAGTGTGGTGCTGTCGGGTCTGGGTAATGACGGTCATGCCGACGGTACCACACAGGCAGCGGTCAGTGAGGGCAGCATCACTATTCGTGACACCGATAAACAACAGCAGAATGTCGATGACCTGAGCCGCGACACCGACAATGCCAATGGCAGCATCAATCCTATCTTTGATAAAGAGAAAGAGCAGAACCGCCTGAAAGAAGCACAGCTGATTGGCGAGATAGGGGGTCAGGTCAGTGATATCGTACGCACACAGGGCAAAATAGCGGAAGAAAAAGCGCTAAAAGACCCAGAGGCTATTCAGGCCGCCAAAGAGACACTGGCCAAAAAAGGGATATTGACTCCAACGGAAGAACAGCTGACCAACCAAATACGCAGTACCGCCATGGCCCCTTATGGCACCGGCAGTGCACTGCAACAGGGGATTCAGGCGGCAACGGCCGCCATCCAAGGTCTGGCGGGCGGTAACATGGCACAAGCACTGGCAGGTGCCTCAGCCCCGTATCTGGCGGAAGTCATTAAGAAAAGCACCGGAGATAATCAGGCGGCCAACGCCATGGCGCACGCCGTGCTGGGTGCTGTCACCGCCTATGCCAGTGGTAACAGTGCGCTGGCGGGCGCAGCGGGCGCGGCCACTGCCGAATTGATGGCCCCGAGGATTATCGCAGCCATGGGCTGGGACAAAGACAATCTCAGCGAAGACCAGAAGCAGACCGTCAGCGCGCTGGCAACACTGGCCGCAGGACTGGCCGGTGGATTGACCGGCGACAGCACCGCTGATACGGTTGCCGGTGCGCAGACAGGGAAAAATGCGGTAGAGAATAACTTCTTGCTGCAAATGTTGGTGCCGCCTCCACCGGTAGCAGGACAAGCGCCACAGAATGAAACCAATGCTGCGATAGCGCAAAAGCTGGATACAGCGGTGAAAGAGTTTGGCAAAGATGTTGTGACAAAATGCCTCTCTGGCGGGGATTGCCCAATGGCCGCGCAAGTTGCGATATTGGCTATCCAGGCAATGATGGGGCAAGGAGAAAATGGCCCTTCTAATACTGGTGGTGATCAGATCGCCGGTTCGGGCCCAGCCAATACGGGTGGAAACCAATTATCAGAACAGGGTGTGACTCATACAGGTAACAATAATGGTCAGACTGATACAGGGCCAAATAATACAGGTGGAAACCAAACTGTAGACCCATCACCAAACAACACGGGGAATACTGAAGCTGTACCTGACCTACCTAACCATATGGTAAGTGATGGACAGGACAATGGAGCTGAAAAACCCTCCAACATAAAAGTTGCCGATGATAAATTTCTAAAAAATAATGAAATAGATGCTCATCAAATCAAAAAAGACTTCCTAGGTTCTAAAGCGGAAATCAAGCTTTATGATATTTACGTTGATAAAGACAGTGGGCAGCTATGGATTTTTAGAAAGGGCGGTACAGGTGAAGGCATTCCAACTGGCGAATTTATCAAAAAATAGGATAGTTACATGGAAAAAACAACAGTTAAAGCTGAGTTTTCTATTTGTGGAGATGTTTTTGACCCAGAAGAAATAACAGCCATGCTACAAATAGAACCATCTGAAATTTATATCAAAGGTGTTATCAGTGGCACAAGGAAAAGACCTAGTACAGAGACTAGTTGGTCAGTATGTACAGAAAAGGAAGAGTCTTATGATGTTAATGAACAGACCAAAAAGTTGCTTTTTTTATTCAAAGATAAAACTGAAATCCTAGAGAAAATAAAACAAAAATATGCTGTTACGTTCATTTTCTCTCTCTTAATAGAGATAGAAAATGGCGAAAAACCATCCATTTATTGGTCGGCAGAAACGAATAAATTTCTGGGTGATATAGGCGCGGAAAGCTCCATTGACTTATATGTCTACAGCTAAAGCAGTCTGTAGTAGTTTGGCTCTTATCTGACATACAACCCCGGCCAATAGTAACCGGGGTCACTGTCTTTAAGTCCTAAAAACTCCCTCTCCCCGCCGCTGCAACCGAATAACACCGGGCGCAGCTATCACCTCCAGTTGTTCGGCGTCATTGATACCGGACTCGGTGAGCCAGTAGCCGCCTATAATTAGCTCGCCGTTATCCCGTACCGCCGAGTAGCCGCCCGCGACTTGCTGCTACTCGGTGCCGCCAACACGCAAAAAACCGACGGCAGCAACAGCAGCAGCGGTGGCAGTGTGGGGGTCAGTCTGGGGTTCGGTAGCGCTGGCGGTGGTCTGAGCATCTTTGCCAATGCCAACAAGGGTCAGGGCAATGAGCACGGCGACGGCACCTTCTGGACTGAAACCCAGATTGACACAGGCGGCACACTGTCGCTCAGCAGCGGGCGTGATACTTCGCTGATAGGCGCACAAGCCAGCGGTGAAACCGTCAAGGTCGATGTCGGCCGTGACCTGTTACTGCAAAGCCAGCAAGACAGCGATAACTATGATGCGAAGCAGACCAGTACCAGCGGCGGTGTCAGCATGGCGGTGGTCGGCGGCGGTGGCTCTGCCAACCTGAGCATCAGTAAAGACAAGTTGCACAGCAATTATGACTCGGTACAGGAGCAGACCGGTATTTTTGCAGGCTCTGGCGGCTTTGATATCACCGTGGGTGAACACACTCAGCTCGATGGCGCAGTGATTGCCAGCACCGCGGACAAGAGTAAAAACAGTCTGGATACCGGCACGCTGGGGTTCAGTGATATCGGTAATAAAGCGGACTTCAAGGTAGAGCATCAAAGTGTCGGCATCAGTACCGGCGGTAGCATCGGCGGTCAGTTTGCCGGGAATATGGCCAACGGCTTGCTGGTCGGGGCTAACAATGAAGGCCACGCCGACAGCACCACCCATGCCGCAGTCTCCGATGGCACTATCACGGTGCGTGACACGGATAAGCAACAGCAAAATGTTGATAATCTGAGCCATGATGTTGAACACGCTAACAATGCGCTTTCGCCTATCTTTGATAAAGAGAAAGAGCAAAACCGGCTGCGGGAAGCGCAGTTGATTGGTGATATTGGTAGTCAGGCGATAGACATTGCGGCAACGCAAGGTAAGATCCTGGCGACAAACGCCGGTAAAGCGGAGCTGGAAGCGAAAGGCATCAAGGCACCAGGCCAGGACGCGACACCGGAAGAGCGAGCGATGTATGACAAGCTGCTAACCAGCACTTCCGCCTATAAAACCACACAAGCCCAATACGGCACTGGCAGCGCATTGCAGCAAGGCATCCAAGCTGCTACGGCGGCGGTGCAAGGCTTGGCAGGTGGGAATATGGCGCAGGCGCTGAGTGGTGCTGCAGCGCCGTATCTGGCGGAAATCATAAAACAGTACGCGCCGGATGAAGCCAGTCGAGTCATGGCTCATGCGGTTCTGGGCGCAGTGGTGGCGCAGACCAGTGGTAACAGCGGTCTGGCGGGAGCTGCGGGTGCGGCAACCTCGGCGCTGATCGGTGAAAACATCAAGAAATCACTGTACGGTGATATCCCGGTCAGCCAACTGAGCGAAGAGCAGAAGCAAACGCTGGTTGCACTGGGTAGCTTGGCGGCGGGTCTGGCTGGTGGCTTGGCCGGTGGTGATACTGCTGGCGCGGTATCCGGTGCGCAGGCAGGTAAGAACGAACTCAGCAACAATATGACCAGTCTTGGCCTCATATCGCAGATGATGGCGCAAGAAACGCTGAACGCCGCCGCGATGGCCGAAGCAGGCAAAGGCGGAGCTAACGAGCAAGCCGCGCTGGCGCTGACCAAGAAAGTGAAGGAAGGGTTAGACGCGGCCTGTCTGAAAAATGCAAGCTGTGTGCTGTTGGCGGTGGTTGCAGCGCAGAACCAATCAGACTCTAACGGTAGCCAGAATCCGAATATCGGCAAGGATCTGACGGATGAACAGAAGAAAGAGATTGGTGGGGCGGGTTCAGGAACACCGGGAGGGTGGGGGCCAGAGGATGAGGAAGCAGGACGAAATAGTAACTCTTCATCAGACCCTAAAAGTAGGGGGCAGCATGAAGAATATGTGGACTCATTACGTGCATCGATGGAAAAACCAAATGTTAAAGATGAAAATCTTAAAAACTTAATTGATGACTTATACCGACCGAATGCCAAAGTTGGCAGTGGAAGTACAGCGGATGCTGTTCGCTACGAATTAGCTACTGGAGAAAAAGTTGGTGGTAGAGGGCACGTTGAAAAGGCTCAAACATATTCCAAGGCATTGCAAGATTGGCTAAATAAGAATCCTCAAGCTTCTTCAAGTGATAAAGCTGCGGCAGAAAACGTTCTGAAAGACATGCAAAATGCTCTTAAGGGTAAGTAATAATGGATAAATGTGTTGATGATTATCTGAGTGTTTTTGCTCAAACATCAGAGTATATAAAAAATGAAGTAAACAGATGTATCGAATATTGGTTGCCAGAACCTCCGCCTACGATCTTGCTGTTTTCACTAGTGGGTAAAGCACTGGTAAACCAGCTAGGTTCATTAAGCCAGTTGGAGAAATCAACCTTGTTCCAGCACATCGAAACAGGTATGCGGTCTGATAATGATGAGCTAGCTACTGCTGTTGCAACTGGGCTTGTTGAATCGTTAATTACAGCATCTGATGAAAATGAGTCAGTTTGGCAAGAAATTGAAAGTTATCTGCATGTTGAATCAAAAAAGCATGCACTAGCATGGAAATATTTTGGGCAATAATCTTAGACCTATTACACCGGCCAAAGCCGGGGTTACTGCCTTTAAGACCTAAACACTCCAACTCCCCGCCGCTGCAACCGAATAACACCGGGCGCAGCGGTAATCTCCCGTTGCTCAACATCGGTGATCCCGGACTCGGTAAGCCAGTCGCCACCAATCACCAGTTCGCCGCTCTGCCGTACCCAATCCGCGCCTAAATCTTGCCGCTGTTGACTACCCGCAGGAGATCACCTTGGCCTCCAGCACCACCACGCGCACCGAAGATAGCTTGAGTCAGACACTGACGGTCGGCTCCATGCTATCGGCAGGCAGCATTGATGTCAGCGGCAACAATATCGCGGTCATCGGCAGTCATGTGGTGGCCGATAACGACATTAATCTGCGGGCGAAAGAGAACATTACCATCACTATTCGTGACACCGATAAACAACAGCAGAATGTCGATGACCTGAGCCGCGACACCGACAATGCCAATGCCAATGCCAATGCCAATGCCAATGCCAATGCCAATGCCAATGCCAATGCCAATGCCAATGCCAATGCCAATGCCAATGCCAATGGCAGCATCAATCCGATCTTTGATAAAGAGAAAGAGCAGAATCGCCTGAAAGAAGCGCAACTGATTGGCGAAATTGGCGGTCAGGCAATGGATATTGCGCGGACGCAGGGAGATATCCTCGGGCTTGAGGAAGCTTTGAAACGCCATCCTGAGTTGAAAGGCGATGCGGAAGCCTTGCGTGAGACAAAAGAATACAAAGCCGAAATGCAAAAATACGGCACCGGCAGTGCACTGCAACAAGGTCTTCAGGCGGCAACAGCGGCCATACAGGGCCTGGCAGGTGGCGATATGACGAAAACGCTAGCAGGCGCCTCAGCCCCGTATCTGGCTGAAGTGATTAAGAAAAGCACCGGCGATAGATGCATTACAAAACTCAATAAAAAATAAGGAGAATAGCAATGTTAATAAGTAAAAAATCACTACTGGTACTGTTGTATTTATGCGTTGCTTTCTCTTTAATGCTTTTTTTTGTAAGTTTTATTTTTCAAGTGCTTGGGTATTGGATTGGTGATGGTGATGGTGATCAGATGCTAGGATATTTGAAGGATAACTTTCATAAAGCATTGAAGACTAGTTCAGTTGGTGTTGGATGTGCCTACTGGTTCTTTTACTATCGAAAGATCTAGCTCGTTGATTCAAAATATATTTTTAGTGGAAAATAATGCGCTGAATGCGACTAACGAGAAACAACGTCAGGATGCGAAATGGTCACTGCCGTATCTGGAAGGTGAGAAGAAAATTCAGACTGAGAATCTGGTAAGTGACCTTGATGCGAAGGATAAAGCTTTTGATGCTGCAATTGATGCAACATGTCAAAATCTGTCGTCCGCACAGTGCTCGGGAATGCGCCAGGAACTGGCGGCAATGGGTAAGAGCTATGATTGTAGTGGTATAGTGAGTTTATGCTTCCGTATGATTAATACGCCGTGCTTGCTCATACCGCGCTCCCCAGTATTTATTATCAAGCTTTGAGATGGTCACACCCACGCTGCTCGAGGCATGGATAAATTTGCCCTCCCCGATGTAAACACCCACATGTCGTGTTTGTCGTGAGGTTTTGAAAAAAACCAGATCGCCAGTATCTAAAGCTTCCTTGGTGATCCGAGAGCCTTGTTTCATTTGTTCCTGGGCACTTCTTGGCAAACTCAGGGAAAACTCATCTTCAAAAATGCGCTGCATATAAGCAGAACAATCGATACCTTTACGTGTATTCCCGCCAAGCTTGTAACTGACACCTTCCCACTCATCATAATGGGTCAGGATTTTTTTGAGTTTTTGTGTCTCATGACGCCCAGACGCAGACTGGATTGACGCATTTTGTAAGGATGATGAGCTCACCAATTTCCCTGAGGGTTCGGCAAGCGCGGGAAATGTAAATAAAGAGACAATCGCAATCATAACGGGGGTTATAGTCTTAAACATAAGGGTATCTGAAATATGAGGTGAATGGCTTTCCTTGGTTAACACATTGACTAAAATCCTTCTGGAGAGCGGCATTCTACACATTAAAGCTCATAAAAGAAGCACTAATAGTGCATTTAATGAGCTAATTTGTGGTGCGAAAGTCTGACTTTTACTGTAACTCGTTAATGAATATATAAACTTCAGACAATTATTAATTTTTAATTAGCAGTAAATACTCACATCGCTGAATCATATTCAATGGTTTATTTAGAGCGCTTGGATGAAAAGTATTTCCATATGTAAGTAGTGGTTTTTATATGTTTATTGTTATTCAAGTCTTCTCCCACATTTTATATCCCAGCCTTTGCTCCTCATTATGGACTCCGTTTGGGAAACGGAAAATATTGTACGTT
Organism: Yersinia sp. 2541 StPb PI; assembly: GCF_052217145.1. Lineage (NCBI taxonomy): Bacteria > Pseudomonadati > Pseudomonadota > Gammaproteobacteria > Enterobacterales > Yersiniaceae > Yersinia > Yersinia sp. 2541 StPb PI. The sequence goes on from NZ_JAZGQB010000001.1 coordinate 3,393,667, forward strand.
AAGATGATTTTTTGTACTGCAAAGGCCAAGGTTGGGATTGCCCGGGCCAATTGGGACAACTGCTAACCATCGCCGAGGATAACCGAAATATCAAACGTCGGATACGCATGATGCTGGGATTCACATCGTTCCGGCGGGCATCGAATTAATCCACATGATACGTAAAGGGCAATATCAACATCCGCAAAGTGAGGGATTGCCACCTGCAGAACAATTTTATCTGTTGGCGGCCTAAACAACTCGCAGCGCCACTTTTGCTAACTTCTTACGCTAATGCGACAGAGCCTTAATGGAGGCTGACAAACAGTTGAGCCCCTTTAGCAGGAGCTCACAAAAGATTAAGTGAATTCTAAAGTCATTTCTCGCAGATATAATCCTGAGTTACTGTCGTTTGCAAACAATTGTACTTCCCCATAGTCTTGCAAATAGATTTCTCAGTACCCGACTTCAATGCACTCTTATATCCCCAAAATTTGCAACGCTCTGTGGCTACTGTTAAACCTTGGGAGTCTGAACTTTGTCCGTTTTCAAACTGGCCTTGTTCATAAGAAATCTGAACGATCCCATCAGACTTTCCACCTCCAGTTGCTTCCCATTGTTTAGGCGTAGCACACCCGGATAGGGTTATAACCCCGAGAATGAGAGCTACCATTGGAATTTGCATAGTGACTAACCTTCCTTGTATTTGTATATTGATATGGTAAAAATAAGTTAAAAAAAAGTTGGAACTGAATTATTAAGATCGCATAATTTGATACTCTTGAAAAGAGATAACTTACAATTTTATTTAATTTTTTACATATCATTGGTTCAGTTATTTTACTATCAACATCAACGCGATAGCTGATATTTTTGGGTTTTTCGTCGGTACCCATAACCCATATAAACTCTTACAGCCGAGTAGTGTTGATTGCTCACATTTCCTTTAACCAGTATGGTTACCCCATCTAAATGGGCTTGTTGCAAATAATGAGAGTCGGTGATTTTACTCATTGATGGGTGGAATCATTAGGCTAAAACCGTCTCAATGTTAAAGAGCCGATTCATAAAGGCGGATCTTTCCCGCACTCGACATTCAGGTTCGTCACCGCGTAGCCAAATATCAAATTGACCTTTATTCAGTCGTCGCAATGTTTCAAATCCCTGAAGCGTTGACCAGGTTCGATTTGGCCGTTTGAACCCCCCGGCCGCTTTTACCAATTTTTTGATGGGGACATGGTCAGACTTGATACGATTATTCAGGTATTTGACTTGCCGCTGCTTCTCATCATCCCGTAGCTTTCCTTCTTTCATCAAACGAGTAATAGCGTAACCGTATGACGAATGTTTATCGGTATTGAGTATTTTCTGCTGTCTTTCAACAGGATAGGGTTTTAACACCCGTTTAAGGAATTGATAGGCAGCATTTTTATGGTTCTGTCGCATTAGCGTAGGCCAGTCAGCAAAGGTTGGGCTGCCGTTTTTTTAGGCAGCCAACAGATAAAATTGTTCTGCTGGTCACAATCCCTCATTTTTCGGAGGTTGATATTGTCCTTTGCGTATCATATGTATCAGTTCGATGCCAGCCAGGATCGTCTGTGCCCGTCGAAACGATTTGAATCCCAGCATCGGGCGTATGTGGCGTTTAATATTCAGGTGATCTTGTTCAACCAGATTATTCAGATACTTGTTCTGCCTGACAGTAATGATTTCTTCTTCTGGTTTGTCGGCGTTGAGTATAGTCAGCGCTGCCGTGTTGGCACCACTTTTAACCCAACGATGCAGCGTTGAATGGTCAACGACAATACCACGCTCTGCCATTATCTCTTCCAGGTTGCGTAAACTCAGTGAGTAAGCCAAATACCAGCGGACACACTGAGCAATAATATCGACGGGATAATGCAGGCGGCTGAAAGCGTTTCGGATCAGAGACATGAGCAGGTAACATCTCAAAAAAACAGCATGTTACCGAACGGCACCTTAATGCGACAGAACCAGAAATAGTTATTGAGAAAACGGTAAGTTTCGGCCAGTAAACTAAACATTGAAATATACCTCTCTAGCATAAATCATTTCTATGAAGGTTTAGGAATATTCTTTTTCAAAAGTTTGCGTTGTAATGTTCGTCGATGCATATTCAACGCTCTTGCCGAAGCAGAAATATTACCAAGATGATCATCCACAACTTTATTTATATACTCCCATTCCATTTGTTCTAGTGAGGGGTAGGTAAATGGGCTACCCTTATCATTTTTTAATGTTGGTATTTCATTACGAAGACTTAATAGAATGTTATCCACACTCACTGGCTTTTGCAGAAGATTATCAGCCCCTTTCTTTAACGCAATGATGGCTGAAGTGATGCTAGAGTAATTTGTCAGAATTAAAATTCTAGATAATGGGTTAAGATGTCTTAATGCAGAAACCCATGCTAGCCCAGAGTCATCTTTCAACTGCAGATCTATCACAATATACATATGCTGAGTAGATTCGGCCATTCTGACGGCCTGCACTCCAGTGGTTGCTATATTAACAAAGAATCCTTTTCTAAGCAGAATCGTTGATAGCGTATTAGTAAATACATCATCATCATCCAAAATTAAGATCTTTTCCATCATAACAATCTCACCCTAATAGTGGCTGTTGTTCCGGTATAATCTGAGTATAGTTTTATTTTAGCACCAATTCTGACTGCATTAGAAAAGGCTAACATCAAGCCAATACCATATCCAGAGGTTGTGCTTTTTACCGGTTGTTTTCCTAGGAGGTTGATTAAATCATTTGGTATACCACATCCATTATCAGTTATGCTTATAATTGCATTACCATTTTCTATCTTACAACCACATTGAATGAAACCATTGTCACTGGGAATAGCCGAATTAGCATTCTCAAGTAAATTAACAATAATAGTATGGAGAATGCCAGCATTTTTGATATATACGCAGGTGTTGGGTAATTTATAAATTATATTTTTATCACACTTAAGTTTAAATGAACCAAATACGCCGTCAAGCCATAAACATAAGTTGATAGCTTCTTCATTTTCAAACTCATTAAATCCTAATGAAAATGACATATTAGCTAATTTTTTCGTACACTCTTTTGCTTGTTCCAAGGCTAAATTTAAATACTCATCAAACTCTTTACCCGATCGCTCCCCTGGTTTAAATAGCTTAATCTCCTCTAAGGCCAGAACCGCTGTTGATATAGGTTTTGATATGTCGTGGGCAGAAGACGCAGCTTGCAGACCAAAAGAAAATATTATATCCGACTGTTTTTGATATTCTTTTGAGCGAATTAAATCATTATTGTATTCAATTGACACGTCATTCATCTTTTTTATAAAGAAAATGATAATAAATGTGGACATTAAAAAACTCACCCACGGAGCATAGTATTCTATACTTTTAGGTCTATGCGTAATTTCGAGATGATTTGATAATGTTAACTTAGATGAAATATAAAATAAAATAGCAGAGTAAATCACTATGAATGCAATGTTTTTATTAGATAGAATAGCAAAGGCCATTACTACACTTGGAAGGTAAAATGAAACACTTAATATTTCTCCATGGAAATTCAACTCCTCCCAGAGAGTAAATAAAAGTAAGTCAATACAAATCTGAGCAACAAGTTCTCTTTCTTCTAGTGGTGAAGGAAGCCTCATCCTGTATAATGTCACAACGATACTGAGTAACAATAAAAATAAAATAATAGCAATGGGGAATACAAATGAATAGATGTAGTTTGATTTTCCTTTAAATAAAATAACACTTAATAGAAGTTGACTACATATTGCAAAAATCCTAGCCCAAGTAATGATAGCTAGCTTCTTATGCTGAGGTAGTGCCTGTAATATTTTCATTTTAATCAGTCACGTATATATATAAAATGAAACATAGATTACAAAATTGCTTAGATCAACATAAAATATAAATTAACTTAACTTTTGTTTAACTCTTGTTTAACAATGCATTTATATTTCATCTATGGCTATTAATTCCCAGGCGTAATTGATATCCCCCCAATAAGGGGGGATTCGTTATTACATACTTCCGTTGCCCGCGTTACCATTCCCACCGCTACCATTCCCCCCATTGCCGTTACCACCATTACCACTACCACCATTGCCCCCGTTCCCCCCATTACCTCCATTGCCGCCGTTGCCATTACCACCGTTACCATTACCGCCATTACCACCATTGCCACCGTTACCATTACCACCGTTGCCGTTACCGCCGTTACCGTTGCCTCCGTTTCCATTCCCTCCATGACCACCACCATGGCCGCCGTGCTTAATCAACATCAAGTCTGAGGTCATGGACGTATTTTGTGTGTAACTTGTATCCTTCATCAATTTCGATACATCAACCGTAGCGGCTGATACATAAAAGGAACATGCTGATAATACTGAGGTTGCAGCTAACATAATTACGTTAATCTTTTTCATAGGAATATCCTTTAATAGAATTTAGATAATATAATTTAAGATTTCAGCATGGATAAACCTCTCGGCCAATCCACGATTAAAACATAGAGCACATATTAAAAAAATAAAACAAGAATTTAATGATATTGAAAATATTTTCAATTTTTAATGATAAGTCATTTTGTTTTAAAATAATGATGATATTATGTTTAAATATTCATCATAAAGTGAGGCATTATGTCGCACTATAAAGACGATATATCCTATTTTAATTTTTTTTAATATGTGATAGATGAGGTTAACAATAAAAACAAATATTTACATTTAATACTAAAATCCCACAATCTAAACTAAAAACTCATTTATCCATTTTATAGGGGGTTAAGTAAAACATTATGATTCTGGATAATAATTTTAGAGACTGAAGAAGGTTATTTGCAGAGATAGGTTCACAGCAGGATAGAATGGCTTAGTGATAGTGGAAATTTGACCATTTTAATTAACATGGTATGCATATCATTTTTAGGAAAACAATGTGTATCGATGGAGTAATAAAGATGGATGTCATAACATGTCACTCTTACATCCATCTTAAAATATGAAATAAATAATATTGATGAAATTTTGCCAACTCAGGGCTTTTGACTAAACTATTGAGTAATTGCAAATAGCATCCCCATTGCACCAATAAAAACAAGTACAATACCTAAAGCCAGTTTACCTCTGGTGCCAGCGTTAACATCTTTACATAAAAAACGTCGTCTCACTTTCCTATCCATAATAATTTCGCTCATTGTTAGTGCCTTAGTTTCCCGATATCTAAAACGTGATATAAATTTAATACTTATTGTTTTCAAAAGAAAGAAACACAGTCTTAATCAAATTGAATTAAGAGTTAACCATTTGTTTTAATTGATTAAATCAAGCTTCCTCAAGTGTAAAATCCGACTGTATTACTGTTATTTTAAAGCTCAGAATCTCTTCATTTCGCCTATTATCTCTATAATAATTGAGTGGCCTAAATAGTTTTTTAGGCCGATTCAATGATACAGGTCGTCTAAACCTAAGGTATTCCATACTCAAATTTCTAATGAGTATGTCACTGACTGTCTCGATGAGAATAACTTCTTAGCCTCAATGAAGGATTTTCATACAAGAATACGACACGGCATGCTGATCCCAACATGCCACCACTTCAGTTACTTGTTTATTTATCTATAAATTAGAATATTTTTATATACTGTAGATTAAATATAATAATATATGTTCACTAGACTTATTCGACTATCAGTTGAAAATAACATCGACAGTTGCCGAGGCGGTAACGTTACCAACAGGTAATGTGTCGCCACCGGAACATAGTCGCCAGGTGAGTTCATTTGAGAAAACTTCACTAGATTCACCCGCATTAATTGAACCTAATTTCATTGGTTCACCATTAAACTTCAGACCTTGCGTGAGATTACATGTTCCAGCTCCTGTAACTCCCGTTATTTCACCTGTGATATAGCCGCCTCCCTCATTGAGGGATAATCGAGTCGTCTCACCATCATAAAGCCCTGAATTAGCCTGAAATTTTATATTAATATTAGCGGCAGGATTAGCGCCATTTTGGGTACATCCCACCACCAGACTATCCTTCACTAGTTCTAATTCAGCCCCCAAAGTCGAATTATGTTCTACTTCGCCAAAGTTGATCGATTTGTTAATATTGATCGAGCATTGCCGTGTGGAAACTTTAACCTGATAGCCAGTAAGAATACTTGCCTTCGTAGCACTCGATAATGCACTGCTGCTAAAATACATCTCAGGAATGGGGAATACTCCATCTTGCTGGGTCCCATCGGTGATAATGACCCAATCGCCCGTTATTGATCCACTGCGGACGCTATATTCCTCGAAAAAAGAGGGTGTCGAGATTGCCCGGGGTGATAAACACCAGGCAGAATTTGCAGGCGTTGCAGCAGCATTTCCAGATCCAGAGACTGTCCCCTGGACTCCCGAATTGCTAAAAGTTCCGCTCATGGTTTCTGATAAGCCAGCATTTAACTGATAAATCATAGTGAAAGATGCCTGCGGTACCAAAAAAATACCTTGAGCAATCTTATACCCTTGAATTCCACCAACATCACTTAGGGCGGTGTTATTAATGCAACCCAAGGTTTCAGGAATTCCCGCCCCCGTGATGGCAACAAGACCATAATTTGGATTGAGCGTCATATAGTAGTCACCAAAACTGGTGGAAATATTCTGATTAATGGCTGGGCCTGCCCATTGTTGGCTACCACTACCAATCTCAATGATAGCTGCCTGTAATGGCATAATAACGCCCAACGACAGCAGACAAAGCCCTATTCGTAACCGCGTAAAACCAGTGGTGCTTATTTTATCTATCACGGTGTTTACCCCTCTATTGGGTGAATTCTCGGTGCTCAACATGTTAAACCTCACAACGTAATGGCAAATGACGTATCGGATTAGCCGCTGACGGGGCTGGAGTGTTCGCCAAATTGAACGCTACATTGCATTGCTGGCTAGTATCCCCCCCCCACTTCACTTTTAGACGACCACTTTCTGGTAGCCCGCTGAGATAGACCTGCCCTGCATCTCCAACAATGCTGGTATTCGGCTCTTCACCCGCACTCCCTTCAACGGCAACCACGGCACCGAAAGGTATTAATCCGCCACTTTTACTCAAAGTAACCAATACTTGATAACCGACGCGCGTTGCAAAGTTAGCCTTAACCACTGCACCTTTAGTTGGGTAGAGATTTTGGCTTGACTGCGTTATGTCAACCCCTTCAGGCAGGGTTGCCGGATCCAGGCTAATATTATTGCGCTGATAGTTTGAGAGATAAGGCACTACCGCATAACCACGACTGTCCACCTGATTATTGCCGCTCATCACCTTACTTCCTCTGGCACCTGGTGCACTGACTAATGCAACGGTATCGCCCAAAGGTTGACTCAATGTGACTCCGTCGGCATGTGCCACCACCCCGCCACTGGCATTCATATTCACCGCGCGGTAGCCACTACCATAGCTATATCCCATACTCGCCATGCCCTTGCTGCCACGGTAACCAGTATTCACCGACCCCATGTCACTGCTGCCGTCGTTAGACCAGCCTTGTGTCACATTGTAAGAAAGACGGTCATCCATTGATGTTCCGTTAATACCCGCCTGATTCTGAACACTACCTTGGTTGTTATTTGTCATCTGATAACTGGCGAAGCTACGGTTAGCAAGTGATGAGCCACTCAACAAACTTAATGGTACTTGAACGTTCATGGATAACTGTCTGTTCTCCGGCCAGTTATTGTCCCCTTTAATGCGGTCAATACTGTAATTCATGCCGTAAGTCACCCCGTGGTAGCTGTTGCTATAGCCCGCAGTAAGGTTGTTATTGACCTTACCGTTGTCCCAATAGTTATCCCGCATCCCAGAGATATATAGCGATCCTAAATCCCCCATATTCTGAGACAAACGTAACTGGTAACTATTGCGCTTACGGTCTTGTGACCAGGGCAACTGATCGTCGCGTAATTGGTAGCCATTGTTGTTAACATCGGAAAAACTGTAATAATTTCGGGTCGAGTAGCGCATAGTCGCGACATCAATTGATGTGCCGGTACTGGCAATATTTTTGGCATAGCGCAACCGATATGACTCCCCTTTTTGCCGGTCATCCACATCCTTCAGCTTAGCGTTCGACTGAGTGACATCCGCAGACAATGCGCCAAAGTTCCCTAAAGACAGCCCGCTCCCCACCACGCTTGAGAAGTAATCATCCGCGACCAGTCCACCACCATACAGCGTGAGATTATAGGGCAAGCCATAAACCAAAGTGCCGAGTCCAAAGGTTGACTCCTGAGAACCAACAGTGGTGCTGCCATTATATTTCCCACTGGTCAGTTCATACTTAAATGCACCAGGACGTAACATTACCGGCAGTGTTGAATAGGCGACAGTCTGGGTGCGAACGGAGCCATCAGCTTCAGTTATCGTTACCGTCAAATCACCTGAAGAACCACTCTGCCCCAAGTCATTTAGCGTAAACGGGCCTGGTGCAACATAGGTTTGATACACAATGTTGCCATTCTGCCTCACGGTTACCCTCGCATTACTTTGCGCAACACCAGAGATAACCGGAGCAAAGCCACGCAGATTGTTGGGCAACATCTCTTCGGTTGAGTTAAGTTTGACGCCACGGAACGGAATGCTGTCAAAAACATCCCCGCCACTGCTGCTTTCACCTGCCAATATTTCAGAATGCCAAGGCTGGATATCCCGCTGCAGGTAGCTATTGATAAACTGGGTGTCCTGCGTACTTTCACCCGCACGATTATCACCATTCGTCGTATTCCGGCTATGGGTAATCAGGCTGCGTAAACGCCATGCATCAAAGTTCAACCCCGCCCGTAAGTTGGCAAAGAGGCTTGTTTGCTCTGATGTTCCCAAGTCTGATTGGGAAGAACGTCGGCTGCGGCTGCCGTTCAAGTTATAATTCAGCAAAAATGCCGGAATACCTTGATTCCACAATGAGGGATCAACCTGACTGCTACTATTTGGCTGCATTGCGACTTGGGGGATACTGATATCCAGCCGCAACTTGGCCAATGAAAATTGCACCTGCGCATGAGGGATCAGGGCAGGTAAATCCTCCACTGGCTTATCCAGTGGTAAACTTGAGAATGTCGGCAGTGCACTAGTATTCACGCCTAACTCATTCAGTAACGCTGGCGTGAGGAGTGGCTCAACCTTATTCCGCGAGCCTTTTTGGAAAGTGATTGTTTGCTCGCCGCGCTCAATCTGATTAACAAATACCGTCACCAGATAGGCCCCTTCAGGCACCTGATCGGTAGTCTCAAACTGAGTCAAATCCACTTTTTCAGACTGCTCTTGATCAAGCATTAGTAGCCCGGCATCAAAATAATCCCGGCCCCAAGCGGGCAGAACAGACGTAAGTAATATCGCACCCGTAAATATAGGTGATATTTTTATCCCATTAACGTGTCGTTTCATGATATTTAGCTCAACCTGGTTTATCTGTTTTGCCAATACACAAAATTGGAATTAAAAACATATGATTAACCAGCAGTTAAAATAAGTTTGTCGGTAAACTGGATATCAATATCGAGATGAGCCAGTAAGTGATTTTTGTTGTTCTAATGGCGTATTCCACGCTGTCTCATCAAGCAATTGCCACTCAACTGGCCCCTTTGTACCCGCAGGCAAGTTATAGCGTTGCTGCCCTTTTGGTGGAACCATCAGGCGCATAGCCGCATTATCAAACAAATAGTTACCAACTTTTAACCGAGAAAATGTCAACCAAAACGGCGTTGGGTTTTCAGCAACCAGCGTATTACCTTCCAGATGGAAGCGTAATTGTGAGGCAGCACCTGCCACCCCACTGTCCGGCAGGCTGGACGGGCGGTAAAATAGTTTAAGATTACTGACAACAGCTAACGTTAATTGACCGCCGTTTTGCGCCATATTCGCAGGTGTAGATGGGATAGCCTTGGTAGCAATATAAAATACTGACTCCCGATCCTGTGCTAACTCCCCTCCGGTACGCCGAACACGCAAGGTCAAATCACTATTAGGCTCCAGTCGTTGCAGCGGCGGAGTGACAATAAAGGGCATCGGAGTAACGATTTTGCCCTGCGGTGCAACGCCGCCAGTTTGAGGATCCATACTCCGAATCCAAGATTGCATTAAAAAAGGCTGATCACTTTTGTTATAGACGGTTAATGCAACACCCTGACTGGCTTTTTCCGGGTAAATAACCCGCATCACATAAAAGGAAATACCTTTAAGTTCAGCCTGATTTGCGCTCACCGATAAACTGTTCAGCATCAGTAAGCTCCCAATCATTATTAATGACAGGCGAGTCCAGAAACTTTTCATTTACTCTCCAGAAATTATGGCGGTGAATATTCGCATTTCGGCGAGAGGATCCCGTAATCGGTAATCACTCGCCAGTCAGCCATTGCCAACGGTGAAATAGCTGGATAAATTTGATTACTGTGAGGGGCAATCATTGCCGGGTACTGCTCGAAACTAACGGCGCGATGATTAATATTCAATTGCCCCAGCGTTAAAAAATAGGGTGTAGGATTTTCTACACGGATACCCTCAGCGACTTGGGTAAATTGTAATTTGCAGTAAGCGTCTTCCGGGGTCATATTCAACCCATCGGGGCGATAGAACAGCTTAATCAAAAAACGAATTCCCATTGATAACTGGGCCTGCTCTGTCAGCTCGGAGGCTTGAGCAGGAATCGCCAGAACAGATAAATAAAACACCGATTCATGTTGCTGCGATAATGTTCCTTCATTCTGACGTATAATACGCAGCAAATTACGACTATTAGGCTCCAGCCGAAATAAGGGTGGTGTCACGATAAATGGTGTTGCTTGCTTATTATCTGGGCCCAGTTGAACCAGAGACTGAATTAAATAAGTTTTATCGCCATCATTCTTAACCAGAACAGTGCGCGCCCGATCAGTTTCATTAAATACGACCCGCGTTTGTCCAAGGCTTATTCCGCCATCAGCAGCAAAAACGCTATTTCCCCAGAGGCTAAGGAGTAAGCCACTGATAAGTTGCAAGTCTCGGAAACGAAGGGCTCGAATCATAATGTGCTCTTAATCGTAAAGAAAATTGAAGGTAACTCGAGCAATGAGTTTACCGGTGGTTGGATTACAGCCCCCCGAATCAATACAGGATACCCCTGCGGAAAATGCCATAGCGGCACCAGTGGCTGGCGGGACTATTCCTTGAAATTGCAGCTTGTCAGCATGGCGAACGGTATTCATGTTTTGAGTTAGCAGCACACCAACCCCTTGAGCGTCTGAGTCAGCGTCACGAAACAGCCATTTGCTGCCACTGCCATCACCATTGCCAGTGACCTGGATGACAGGTTTTTGGCTACCAGGTGCCGTCCCGCTACAATTTTGTACTTTCAGAGAGAAAGTATTGGATGCAGCCACGGCTCCCGATAACAACGAGCTTGTTTGGACGCTCCCCAAATCCAAAAACTCTTGATCTAGCTTAATTTCGCAAGTTCCAGGAACAATGGTGGCACGGAAATCCACTATTTCAGCAGCTTGTACCGGCAGAGCGACTACACAGATGAAAAAGCTCGCAGAACCCGCATTACGGCACCACTTTAGTAAAGGCATCGATACCTCCAAGATCGTTGATCACCCGCCAGCGGATCTCCCCTTGTTTAACTTTGGTCGGGAAGATATGGCTGCTGAAAGGGGCAATCATACTGGCTTCGGCGCGCGCCAAAGATAGCGCCTCTCCGGCAAAACTGATGCCAGAAAAGTTAATAAAATAGGGTGAGGCGTTATTAACCTGTAATCCCTCTTTCACTAGGGTAAATTGTAGATTCTTATGGGCATTGGCGACAGTCGGGGCTAATCCAGCAGGGCGATAAAATAACTTGATGACGTTCGCAACGCCCAGTTTTACTTCACCACCCACGCTTTGTTGCTGATCTTCTCCTGTTCCTGCAACACTACTGGGTATAGCCCGAGCATTAATATAGAAAACCGATTCACGATCACTGGGCAAAGCCACACCATTAGCAGAAATCCGAATTTGGTTGCTACTATTTGGTTCGAGGCGAAATAACGGAGGAGTGACCAAAAAAGGGGCGACTCCTTTCCCATCAATAGAAGCGCTGACTGTGGTCTGTACCAAATAAGGAGCATCTGGTTGCGTATTGCGCAAAGTCAGTGAAACACTCGACGCTCCCTGTGGGTAAATCAGCCGAGTGGCACTAATACCAAATCCGCCAGCCTGAACGGTTTGAGTGGCAGTCAAACCAACAAATATCAAAGACAGCGTGCGAAATAAAAATTTCATTACTCAAACTCCTCTTGCCTGATGGCAGGGAGTTATCATCACCTGCCATCAGAAATGGTTAGTTATAAACAAAACTAAATGTAATTGGCGCACTAATCGTTGTATTTTCGATGGCTGATATATTAGTGGTAGCTAACGCGGCACTTAAAGAAATCGATTTTTCAAAATCTCCAGGTGCTGGCGTGCTACCCGCAGTCCCAACAAGAATAGAGTCTCCACTTTGTAGGATGGTGCCTTCATGTTTGACCATGACACCAACACTAGAGCTATTATCGCTGTTAAAGATATTGTTACTGCCACCGCTCAGTGTTGAACCCGAAATACGCAAGCTCGCCTTATCATCCTCCGCCGACGGTTTTCCACAATTCATAAGTCTCACATCAAAATTTTGTGCCGTCGTATCAATAAAAGTATTAGCGGCAGTGAAAACGGCTGCTGTGTGGTTATTCAAATTCAATCGGTCAGTGACCGATACATCACAGGTGGCAGTTACGATGCTAGCCTCTATCGTTATCATAGCATTACGCCCAGATTCTGCTGCAAAGGCCGTTCCAGCCGAAGCCAACAATAACAAAGCGGCAGGTGATAAAGTTAAAAGTGTTGAACGCATGTATTTATTCCTCTAATGACACGTTGATTAAGGATTTGAGTGTGTCCTAGAGAGAGCTAAAAATTTAATGATTTAGTCTAATTAAGGTGGAGTTAAGACTCTTCAGGTTTACTTTTAATAAAAATAAATATCTAACCAATTGATTTTAAATACATTTAACTTTACTCTTAAATGTATTGTTCAACACCGACAATACAGAATATCAGTCCGAATATGTTTGAAACATGACAGCTAAATCCACCAATTGGGATTATGTGTTGAAGTCAGTTACCTGAGATAGCCCAGCTTTGCTGGCCGACATCTTTTCAGGTTCCCTAACCCCAATAGACTGCATAAAGACAATTAACAGATAATGGAGCTTGCACATGGCTGTCTCCTCCAGGGGACATAATCAGTATGCCGGAATGAGTGGTTCGCGTTGACGGGTTACTTACAGGAGGCTGACCAGCAATGATATCCTCAGTATGCTAATAGACCACTATTTCTAAAAAGCTAAACTCTAGCGATCTCTTAAAACCTTAGAGCAGTACACATAGGGCATTGTTTTAGTCGAAATATAATAACTTCCGTTACGATTTTTAGTGAAGAAAGCAGCCATGGGATGATCATCAACTAAATAAAACCTCGATAGCATCAGATCTGAAAATAAAGATTCATCCACATTATTAGTTTCAGTCACCCAGTTTCTCTTCGATGTTAATAACAAATCATCATTAATCGCTGTTACATCAAAAAAGGTTCTACGACTTATCGTGCCTACTTTCTCATTATTTTTATAAACAACGCCATCAATATAGACAATTCCATTTTTATTATTCATAGAAAATTCGACCATAAGTTTTGTCATTAGTCCCAACTCTTCTCTATGAATGGTCAGATTCGCATTACAATTAATAACATCATTTTTATCATATCTAAATTTTAGCAGTAAAAATGAAACGGAATAGACGAACACGATAGACAGTATTATTTTCAATATGAAATAAATTTTATTCACAAGAGCAACATCGTTCATCAAAGCAAAACCTTATTATTTTAAATTAATTTATTTTCACGTCTATTTAAAAATAGTGATTCTTATTCTTTTCAATCCAGAGATATAGCCCTTGATTATTAATAACATTTATCTTCCTCATAACATTTCGTTTGTGAGTGCTAATGGTTTTCTCACTTAAATTCAGCAAAAGAGAAGCAGTCTTAGTGGTAATCCCATCATAAAAAAATTTGCAAATTTTTATTTGAGTTGACGTTAATTTAATTACCCCACGATCATTATAGATAACATCATGCCCGTGACCATGCTTTAACATATTGGTGATTATACATTCAACTTTACGGCTTAATTGATTAATGCTGTCATTCCTAAAAATGACAACTTCCGAAGCCAGTTCTTTTGCCATATGTTTTTTGTCTCTAATTTTAAGAGTAACGCTGACATTCTCACAAAAGGATATAGCGATAAAGCCATCATCAGTTTCATTGTCAAGACTCGTAGTCTTAACCAATAAACAAACTTTAAGGTGGCTCTTAAATAAATGATACAACCCATACGAAAAAAAATTATTGTGGTCAGATATAGTTATCATGCAGCGCATAAAAATGTACTCTTTACTTGAATTAAAAAATTAGAGCAGCAATTAAAACATAAGCTAAAAAATAATATAAATCATAAGGTCTTAATAAAAATTAATTAATGAAATTATGCGAAGAAGCCCATATCAAAGTGTCACGTATGCACCATAACATATTGAAATAAAGAATAATTATGTGATTTTCTTGCATGGGAATTTCACTACAACTGCGGGAGGAAGATGGGCTTTAGTTGAGCGGAATTTAGCCAAGTTAAGACTTGGTTAATATTCAGAATAATGAATATAACCTTAAAAAGAAATAATAAAGATATAGGGTATGATAAAAAACTGCTTAAATATCTCTATTTAAAATAGTCAAAACCATGCCGACCTTTAAGCAGAACACCCAATAAACTAATCCTTATTACACAGAAAACTTGCCACACCATTAGACTCAATAATATAATTATTATTGTTAATTCTATAAATAGAAATTAAGAGATTACTACCTACTTGAGACATAAAACTAGGTAGCATTTGCTCAAGATCAGTTCGGCTCACTTCGTCTGAAAGACTAATCTCAACGCCAGTAAAAGTCAGAATCGTTTTATTATCAATATCAGAGATATTAAATAGTGTCTTCCTAGTCAATTGATAGGGTATGTTATTATTAGTAACAATTCCATTTATTATCATATAACCATTTTTGCTATATAGATTTATTTCAACATTGGACTTGATGTTAAAATTTTTACTATACGTATAATGCACACCATGGCAATTTAGTTTTTTATTGTTGTTATCCGCTAAAAAATAAGCATAAGCAATAGCGGAAACAATCATGATGACTGAGATGAAAATCAGCAGTATGTATTTAGTATTTGATTTCATTAAAACCACCATGATTGACGAATATTTCAGTTCTACAATTATTCTTCTTACTATAATTAACTTCAAACTCACAAGAAATAACTGATATTGTAGGGTGTCTTATTGTATAGTTTAAGTAAATATAAGGGTAATTATTACACTCTAATGATTGGCCACTTAGAAACGTATTAACTTTCTCCTGACTTTCCAAGTTATGTAATTCAGTGCTGGTGAATATACTGCACCCATCAATTTTTGATAAAAATGTGAAGTTTTTAGGATAATCGATTATACGCTTAGGAATACTTTTATGGATAAAATAAAACACAGCGCCAAAGAAAATCAACACAGATGCGAATAGTAATACTATATTATATATTTTATATTTATTTTTGGTTACTAATTTCTCATCTTGCTGCTGAGGGACAATATTCTCGATAATAATTTCATCAACTTCATCTTCAGGGTCAATATCGACTTCGCATTCTGCAACTTTAGTGACCGTAAAGATAAACCCTTTTCCTCTTACAGTCGTGATGGCTTCACCAGACAACCCGATATCTTGCAATGCTTTACGTAATAATGAAATGTTTTGATACAGAGTGTTCGGTGTGACATTCACACCATTATCACCCCAAGCAATTGAATACAAATCACTTTGCGATATTATCAAACCAACTCTATTAACAAACGCCTCTAGTAATTGTGCTGTTGGCACGTTGATCTTAATGCGAGCGCCACCCAAAGAGGATGAGAGGATACCACTTTCAGGGTAAAATGTAATATTATCATTTATAGTATAACATTTACTCATGCCAATTATTTCCAATGATACGTATCAAAAATTTATTATAGATAGTCAGCAATAATAATCAATAAAAGAGAACATTGCGATGGCAAATCTACCAAGGATTAGCAGTTCGTCACAAAGGTTAATCTGACTCGGATTGACAATATCAGATTAAGTAAGATACGACCCATTGAGAGTATTGTGCAGTACTTCTCTGCTAAGACTACTTTTTTTCACAGTAAACTGAATGAGTAGCGACAGATGAATGCAACTTGAACTTACATTTCGTTTCTAGGGTTGAAGAACGACGAGCCAGGATCCTCACCACAATTTTAAATATTATATACCATAACGACTGGAGCAATATAGCAGTTAAATGACATGTGCTATCTAAAGTAAGGACTGTTTGTAAAAATTAAAACCATCAACAATTGTACTCATCAGCAAGTCTACCGTGGCGAGCAATATATAAATGGAATGCTTTTTGTAGATATCCCATAATAGCCCTCCTCTTTTTTCGAGAACGTAATTTGCATTTTTCTATTTGGTGTGGTGTAGAACTCATGGATCATGACTTCATTAATCAAAGTATCATCAATACTATTTACCTCGCTAGCCCAATTGTTTACTGATCTTAATAAGAGTATATCATTAATCGAGTAGACGTAAAAAATAATCCTGCGACTAATCACCCCTATACTCTTATGATCCTTATAAAGCTTACCATCAATAGAAACAATACCATTAGTAGAATTGACTGAAAAATCAATGTTAACATTGGCAACCATACCAGGTACATTACTGTGAATGATGACTTCAGCATTACATTTTATTACATTTAATCCTCTCTCTTTTTCATCATTACTGCCTCTTAAAAAGAGAAACAAACAAATAGAGATCATGATAAAAATCAAAATAGAAATCTTCAAATTTTTTTTAATGCAGATGGAGAGTATATTTTTCATAAACATTCTATTTTCATCTCGTAAAGATGATCCTAAATTCCATTATAATTAAGTAGGTACAATTTGTTCGGCTTTTATAACAGCCTTATTATACCGAATCATCTCCATCATGTTATATCACCTTTAAAACTCAGCATCGGTAGAAAGAATTGGATAAATAGATCCTATTGTTAAATTACAGGCTGCAAAGTAATGGCAGCCTGTTGTTAGTATTATCTCGATAGACCTAGTCTAGGCTATCGTTTGGACGAATCCGTTGGCACTGATATTGTCGGGTGTTTGATCCAACCTGACGATGTACCATCATCTTTAGGTAAACTACCGACAAAACTACCATCCTGTTTCGAGCCTGGGTAACTTGGGCTCATATGATTTGGATTGCTTTCTGCAGGCGGCTTACCCGAAGAAACTGGCGCTTTAGACGGCGGTGTAGACTGCCGAATCTCGGATGGCTTAGGGTATGATACTGGCTCATCTCCTGTGGCAGTTTTTTTGATCCACCGAGAAGAGTTTTTATCATCTTTTGGTAAATGACCTTTGAAATCACCACCTAGTTTAGAACCTGGATAACTAGGGCTCATATGATTTGGCTTCTCCTCTCCTTTCACTGGTTTTGATGGTCGATTCTTTGGTGGTGTCGGTTTGTCAGTTTCCACCGGAGCGGGTTTCGGTGGTGTCGGTTTGTCAGTTTCCACCGGAGTGGGTTTCGGTGGGGTCGGTTTGTCAGTTTCCACCGGAGTGGGTTTCGGTGGTGTCGGTTTGTCAGTCTCCACCGGAGTGGGTTTCGGTGGTGTCGGTTTGTCAGTTTCCACCGGAGTGGGTTTCGGTGGTGTCGGTTTGTCAGTTTCCACCGGAGTAGGTTTCGGTGGTGTCGGTTTGTCAGTTTCCACCGGAGTAGGTTTCGGTGGCGTCGGTTTGTCAGTTTCCACCGGAGTAGGTTTCGGTGGTGTCGGTTTGTCAGTTTCCACCGGAGTAGGTTTCGGTGGTGTCGGTTTGTCAGTTTTCACCGGCGCGGTTTTCGGTGGTTTTGATGTATTGCCATTTTTTGCCGGTTTATTTGAACTCGATAAACCGCCAGCAGTAAATGAAATACTATTTGATGCTGTAACTTTATCAACATTTACTTGAGAAAGTGTTTCACCATCGGTATTCAGTTCACCTTGTACATTTCCTTTAATATTACCAACATCGATGGTCGCTTTTTGATCTTCCTGATATTCAACTTTTTCCACAGTGTTGTAATAGCCATTGACTGTCGGTAAGCCTGTTTTAGAAATACCACCACCACCACCACCGTAAGCACCATCTTGATCAATAGTATCTGATAGCTCGACTGCGTTAATATTGCCCGCAACATCTACAGTACCGGTTTTGGAATCAGAAACAATGTGCGCGCCAGTAAGATTGAGGTCCCCTCCTGTAGAGATATTCAGCTCACCGGTGGTATTAATACCGGTCTGGGTCCCTGTAGTCTTCGAATCATAATGTTCGCCACCTTGGCCGTAGTTCCCAGCCAATGTTGGGATAAGTCCTCCATTGGTTGAAACAGCAACCCCGACTGATCCACCCCACTCATTACTATTAGTCTGGTTATTGACTGTATCTTGCACACTCTGCACATTCAGATCGCCAGTAATATTAAGGTTGGCGGTTTCTGACTGAATATTACCGCCAGCTAAAGTCATATCTCCCCCTGTGTTAATGCTAATATCACTGCTATTAAGGTTGGAGTTAGTATATGTGTGGCTTGAGCCAGTTGAGGTTGAAGTGCTGCCATGGTAATCAACAGAAACTCCCGCGCCAGCCCCTGTAGGAGCGGCGGAGGCCCCGGCACTGACGCCTGCAGAGTGGGTATCTTTTTGCGACCAACTCTCAGTTGAGGACTCGGCGGCTAAAATATTCAAATCACCGCCAGTAGTGATCTCTACACTGTCTGCCGATAATTCGACACCTTTTAACGTGGTATCGCCATTACTAGTAATTGATACATTACCAGCATTTATATTAGTGATGTTTTCACTTTTAGTCGTCGATGAACTACTGGTCGTCGTGGTATCGAATCCAACTGAGACTGAGCCTCCAAGCAAATCATTAAACATAAGGTTAGAAGCACTACCTGCCACTTCTGCCGCCGTTAAACCGGCATCAATTTCTTGCCCGTCATTGCCCTTTTCAACCAAATTACCGACTTTATCAGCAGCATCAGCCACTGAACTATGAGCTTCACCCTTTACGCCATAAAACGAAACGGTTTCCTCACTCGTGGTTATCACTTCATCTTCATACTTTGTAGACTTGACTTCATCGGCAACAATAGTCAACGCACCTTCAGTGTTAAAATTACCACCGCCAATATCAACCGTGTTTCCCGCTTCTAATGTCATAGAATCGGTAAAGTTAAGTGAAGCATTATTATTTGTCGTCGTTTGCTGAGTATCAACCGTCGTGACGGTTTCTAACCCGGCTTGGAAATTACCCGAGGAAGATGTTGGAGCACGACCAGGCTTAGACCCGGCATTGGTGATATCCGACCCAAGATTATTATGCTCACCGGTGCTGGTACTACTACTTTCCCCATCCAGACCGCTAATATCATAACCTGCCGATTGCCCAAAACCACTCGCGCCTGCACCAAATTTTAGATCAGTGCGTTCAACCGTGGTTTCAGAATAGCTGTAATCTTGTGATGTTTGGATGTCTACATCGCCAGCAGCCTTCAATTCACCCGATTGGGCATTATATTCACCACCTTTGAGAACAATATCATTCGCGGAATTAACGGTAAACTTGCCGCCGGCGTTGACCGAACTATCAACACTCGTAGCACTTGAGCTGACAGTTTCTGTCGATTCGTGACTTAGTATCCCCGTAGATTTATGGCTGTATTCATAATTCCCCTCAACCTCATACATATTATTGAAGGTGACATCACCTTCAGTTGAAGTCAGGCTGATATCTTTTTCCGCAGCAATATCAACAGCATTAACCGTAATATCTTTGGCACTCATGTCAATGCTACCACCGGCGGTGACACCATCATTATAATAATGAAGTTCTTGATTACCGGAAACATTAGCGCCTTGGCTGGCAGTAAGCTCAATTGAACCATTATCTGCCTGCAAAGTGAGATCATTACCGGCACTAAGAGCAGCGCCACTGTTGGTTATAGAACCACCACTGGAGACCAATGATAAATCTCCACCTGAAGTGATACCACCATTCATGCCCACACTACTATTATTAATATTACCTTCTGATTGAATATTAATATTGCCACCGGCACTGATCTGGCCATTAACATTATTAAAGGAGGATGCATCAACATCCATATTACCGCCAGCGTGGACTATGGCGGAACCATCATAGCGGCCACTTTCTAATTGTTCTAACGTCGTTGTTGCGAAATAAATTTTAGGTGTGAGTACATCATGACCATCGATATTTTCCGTTACAAACCAAACAATATCTTTATCCAGTCCGGCAATCTGCTCATCAGTTAAAGCTTTACCGACGGTAAAATCTTCTACTCCATTCACAGTTGCAGCATTGGACATTAATTTCTCAACCAACTCGGTGCCATCAACACCATCGCGCACACTGAAGAATGTCCCAACAGACTCGTTTAATTGGCGGCGAATAACTTCACTAATAAAATAATTATCGCCCACAACCAAAACAGGTGTTTCTGGTATATAGCCAATTTGGTCAAAGAAATATTGCGAACCAAAGAAAAGGCTCTGATCAATCATCTCAGTTCGAGTTTCATAAAACGGATAAATAGGGTTACTGGCACCATCCCCGACCTTGGCAGTGAAATCAACATCTTTCCATTTCTGGTTAGAAACAAATAACCCCTGAATTTTAGCGAGTTCGGTATAGGTTTTTGTGGTACTTAATCCTTTCGTCAGTTCGGCAATTGTTTTCAACCCAATATTAATTTCATAAGGATTTTGAGTTACCACAACCTCCTTATCACCGATGGCAACTGTTATTTTTTCACCTTCAAGTTTCGCACCGAATAATCCATTGTTAAATGCTCCACCATTGTGAGTCAGATTACCGCCTGCGATAATCCCACCGTTATTATCCGACAAACCATAATCTTTTAAATCTTTCAAAGAAGCATTATTGGAGCCAGTTACCCTGGCCCAATCTTGTGATAGTTTTTCTTGGCTTTCAGATAACCATGCATCGCCGAACAATCTTTTCATAACACTGTTTAATTGTTCACTCTGTTTGGCCATTTCTTTTAAGCTATTAAAGCTGTTGGACTTAGAATCATATATATATGACCCCTGCCCTGAGACAGACTCCGGACTTCCATCACCGAAATAAAAGTCCAGCAATTGATATAGCGTATTAAACTGAGCATAACCAGAATCGCTACCTATCACTTTTCTATATACCTCCAGCTCAATCGGGGTACTCAGCGTCTCCGTCAAATAATAGAAAAATGACATTTCATTATATTCAGGTGCATTATTAACAGTTCCAGATATTATCATATCCTTACTTGATTGAATAATACCACCTGTATTATTTAACGTTTTAGTACTATAAATATTCTTTTGATTAATATTTAAATTACCGCCGGATGAAATTTCGGCCATTTTAGTTAATTTAAAATCACCAATCCACGTTGGAATTGAACCTGAGAGTTTTGCGTTATAATATACCAGGCTAATAAACCCTTGCTTCCATTCATGTGAACCTTCAGCATTTTGTGCAGGGCCTGTAACCCATCCAGGATTATCATACTTACTAATATTATCAATAATTTTAGCATCTAATGCCATATCGCCTTGAGAACGAATATTACCACCATCATTCTTTATATTCTCTGCAACAATATCAATTTTACCCATACTAAGAACATTAGCATTTTCTTCATTTAGAAACTTACCTTTCTCTGCATCAATAATAATATCTTGCGAGGAGAAAATCAAAGCCCCGCTACTATTAGTAATATTAATTGCCTTAAGAATGACATCCTTAAGACTCAAAATAGATTGATTACTTGAAATTTTAATGTTCTCATCTGCATTAAGTAGTATGCTTGCAGCACTTTCCAGAATACGGTCAATAATGATAGAACCCGTAGTCTTAATAGAGAACTCACCTCTAGCATTAATATCACCACTATCATCATTGTAGCGATAATCTTTAGAGAGAATTAAAGAGAGATTATTATCACTAAAAATGTCACCAGATAAATTATTCAAAGATTCAGCTAGCTTAATTAATAAATTTTTAGCCGAATAAATATAACCGACACTGTTATTTAAGTTATCAGATTGAATATCAACATTATTACCACTGATATTAGAGCCACTGTTATTTACATTTTTTGATCTAATAGAAATATCAGCATCAGAAAATAAGGTCGCTCCATTCAGGTTAGAAATAGAGTCTGACTCCACTGTAAGCCCACCAACACCAATAATGATAGCGTCACCAGCTGATGACCCTTTATCACTACTGTTTACAATAGTATTAGCCTCTACGGACAATATCCCTGATGCCTGAATTATCGCATTAATATTATCTAGTTTATTGATGTTTTTGAAGGTGGCGTCACCATCAGAATTAATAATTGCCGCAATGGAATTAATAAAACTACTGACATAACTGACGTATAAATTTCTACCCGCATTAATAACACCGATATTTCCCGTCCCATCACCTATATTGGATAAAGACCCAATATTAGCTAGAGACATATCAGCACCAGAGTATATAACGCCTTTGTTATTTAGATTATCTATATTAGATATCATTAGGCCATTATCTGATGTTATAACACCACTCTTATCATTTATAATACTATTAATAAGTTCTAGTTTTAACCATTCTCCCAATGCTGAAATATAACTTCCACCGGAATTTTCCACATTGGCAACAGAATGAATATCAATATTATTCGCGATTATCCCTGAACCAGAATATTGGGTGGTTCCAGTTCCTGTGTTAAACAGATTAGTACTATTATTTATGCTTACAGTTCCATCTGCATTAATAAATCCATCTACATTCTTTATCGTTTCTATATTACTCAAATGAATATCACCAGAGGCGAGTATAGATGAGTTCTGATTAATTAATTCTGACGAATGGCTAATTGACAACTGGTCAGCCGCGAGTATTTTTGCTTCATCAGTATTTTTAATGCTATCAATATTCGTTAATATAATCTCGTTCGCTTGAATGAGTGACGAACTACCTTTGTTATTTAACTCTTTAATGTCATCAAGCTTAAGTGAGCCTTCTGAAATTAGTTTTGCATTATTACTATTTGTAATAGTGTTAGCGTTACTAATTTCAATAGCACCACCTTGAATTAAACTGTTGTTATTATTTATATTAACTGCATGAACCCCACTGCTATTTATTTTCAGATTGGCACCTGAGAGTATACTACCCCCATTTTGATTATTAACTTCCTTACTGATATTTAGTGATAAATCTTTAGCTGCTGTGATATCACCACTATTGAAAACACTTTCTGTTGTTATATCAATAGATTCTTCTGAGTTAATTACCCCGGTATTTTCCAATAAACCGCCATCACTAACTTGGCGAATAGCAACATTTTTACCGGACAATACACCACTATTAATGGCACTTCCATTGACAATGGAAATATCTAACATTGAGGCGGCTGAGACAATTCGCCCACTATTATTAATACTATTTGACTTAATGGTATTTTTTTTATCAGCTTGCAGTAATCCTTTATTAATTAGAGATCCGAGAATAAGATTTGCGTCTTGCTCAGTATATAAAACACCTTTATTATGTAAATCATTAGCGACAATGCTCAGCGGACCACTCGCATTGACAACACCATCATTGTCAAATAGTTCGTTAATAGTGAAGCTTAACGTCCCTTTCTGGCTATTAACTCCCGCACCTTGATTTAAAAATGAATTAGCCTTAACTATAACATTGCCTGACTGACTGCTAATAGCAGCATCAGAACTTATAGTTGCGGAATCAATAGTTTCGCCGTTAATCGATACAATATAATTACCATCCACAAGGGATATAATTGCATTCTCTATTTTTTTACCTGAAGCATCAAGAGCGAAAAGTGTCCCTGTTATTTTATATTCACCCTTAACATCAATGAAAATTGATGTTACATCTATTTTGTCACTATCACCGCTCATTGCAAAAATACGTGCTGCATTTTGCAACAATGAGTCAGCAGTAATTCTAATATTGCCATTTTTTGATACTGCATCAGCACTGAGTTTAGCTTGAGATAAAGCTCTAATAATTAGGTCACCATTACTGATAACACCACCAAAGCCTGTATTTTCATTAACTGAAATATCGATATTGTTGCCAGATAAATTAACATCACCTGACTTGCTGCTAATTGCTGTCAGTGCTAAATCACCATCGGCCGATATCTCAACAGTCTGATTACCGACTAAGCTACCTTTATGTCTAACCCCAACACCGCTTTCGGTACTGATTAGCTGTATTCTTCCCCCATACATGGAACCCAATGAACTGCCATCAATAGCAACTTTAGGGGTATCTGCAGCCGATAAGTTACGAATCTGGTGCTGTCGTGTTTGTGTGTCGTAAGTATTTAGCCCCGCAACAACTTTAATATCGGCACTCCCAGAGACTTCACCATCGAGTTTTACCGTACGGCTGATCATATCAAAGTGGGTTAATCCTTCAGTAGATAGTCCCTGTCCTTCTACTGCAATCATACCCTTATTAACATTTAATTGAATATTACCATTCTCACCATATTCCACTCGACCTGTACTGAGAGTTAAGTTATTCGCATTAATGGTTGATACGCCATTCACAGATATGCCATTTTCATTTGCAATGATAAGGTCAGCTTTTTTCCCAAACACTTCCATTGTGCCATTTAAATACGATCCCTTGGCACCCGTAACTTCACTAATGATAGCGCTAGCTTCTTGTTGTAGCTGACCGTTTTTAATTATATAACCACCTATGCTACTGACACCATCCTGCATGCTGTTATTAAAAATCAAACCATCTGGGCCAACATTAAAGTCGTCAAACTTATTGTGAGAAATCCCATTACCGTTTGGATTAATAATATTTACTGTCGGTGTTCCATTGGCTGACTCTGAAATCGTTGGCGCATTTGAACTTGTATCGGGAACTAAGTTTGCATAAGACAAACTGGGCAATACTGCAACCAATGCCAAATAAATAGGGCACAACTTTTTATGTAGATTTTCTTGAGTTAGTTTCCCAATAAAAGATGATGTAGAATTATTGGTCTTACCTTTATTTTTTCTCATGCGTAAAGCTCCTGCGGTTTGCTGGATATAACTTTATTAAGATAGAATTTATTATTTATTTAGAATCGTAAATCAAACCTGTAACTTAGTGTTCTAGAATCAATATCAGAATTCCTTAATGTTGATGGTTTGGTTAGAGGATAACCCAATGTTAATGAAGTGGAGAAATGGCTACCTACAGCCTTAAGGCCAAGAGCAGCTCCAGTTAAATACTCTGCAGGGCACGAGCCCATATCATCAGTACAGTTGTTTTTAATAAAACCAAGATCATAGCCAGCAAAAGGCGACACCTGCCATATCCCCAATTTATTGATAGCAATGGGCAGCTGAACTGTATTGGAAATGTAACCACCGTTATGTCCCGATACTGAACTTTCTTTGTAACCACGAACGGTATATTCATCACCAATTGATTGTTTACCATCACTCACTAATATATCTTTTGTAAATTGAAATCCTGAATTAACTTCATATGATAAACTCACTGGACCATATTGGGCCAATGACTTAGACCAGCTAATTATGCCATTATATTTTATGTAGTTTAGATCAAACCCTTTTAAGTCAGGTTCATTTTTCCATGCTGCACCAAACCAGGGAACACCCGCAGTCGAACTCAGATCCCAAAATAAACCGCCCCCCCAAAGTGTGCCAACCCGAGTTACCCCAAGGGCAATACTGCTGTATTTTTTACTACTAACCCCTATTTTTATATCTTCTATTTTATTAGTATTATCGCGGCCTTCGACTTTTGTATAAGCACTAAACTTCCCCACTGCGTCTCGAAAAATAACTCGGCTTAATTTAGTAGAAGCTCGCTGGGAAGAACCTTCACTATGATAGCCACCAAAGTATCCACCAATAACCTTCTCATATTCAGAACGATATAAGGAAGCATCTAGCAACCAATAGCCAAGTGGTAAACTGTAATTCATAGACCAAGAACTTTGACTATCGGTTTTGGCATACAAATCATTGTAAGCATAATAGAAAGATAAAGAGTCATTAAATCCGGAAAAATTATTTACTGTCAAAGTCGAATTGTATTGATGCCAACCATCAGCCTCACGGCCTGAGTTATTCATCCCTACAGAGAGTGAGATAGGGAAATACGCTGAATTACTGAGATCTAAAGTTGAGTAGCCAAAGTCATCCGATGGAACAATTTGTAATTTATCAGTCCTCGAAACTCGAAGTAAGTTATCCAACCCTTGGTCAATATCTGACATTTTAAGCTTATTCCCTTGGGCAAAAGGAATTGCACTAAACAGTCTGGTTTTTTCAAAGAATGTGGGTGGATTCCCCTCGACACTAAATCCTGAAATCTTCCCCCATAATACCTCTAATTTAAGTACCCCCTCACGTAAACTACCTGGTTGAACAGTCACCAGCGTTGTCGCATAACCCTTGCCAACATAGAAATTGGTCAAATCCTTAACCAATTCCATTATCTCCTTTTGTCCCATCTCAGTATCTAAGAATTGCATAATAATCTTCTGCCTTTGTGGTGAATTGGCATAGATATCATCGTTTTCAATACTAATATGATGAATAAAAAACGTATATTTTGACTTCAAAAGACTATCCTCATGCTGCTCATTGAGAATATTATTCTGACGTCTTATTTCGCTCTCTCTACGTTTTTCATCTTGAATCATTGAGCGTGTACGGCTACGTTCCAGTCTATCTAATTCTCTGGATGCGTTTGATGCTTGAGTATTTAATTGTGGTGGCTGTATTTGAGCATTAACCTGTGCGCACATAAATGCGAATGGCGCGACAATGCAGCCTGTTAAATACATCCTATTAATAATAACCATTCTGACGATACCAAACATGATATTACTCTATCGTTAAATTGAAATAAACTTGGCCAGCAACATTTCCTGATGTGATGTTTTTCCTATCTGAATCCACTATGTATATTTGAGCAAAATAGTTCAGATCTTTATGTTCATCTACGTTAAATATAATTTCGGATGATTTTGTACCATCCACCTGTTGAGCAATAATCCCATTCCCAGTTAACATCCTTGTCCCTATTCCTTTCGCACCACCATTTTCAACGGGAATAGTATTTCGGATAACCCCTCTAGAGGAGCCTACAGGTTGTTGTTCAACAGTGGTAAATGCTATTTTTACAGAAGACGCCTGTGGACAATATACTGAGATTGAAAATGGAACTTGAGTTCCATGTTTATTACCTGTATTGAAATCAGAAAGAGGATAGCTGCCCAAATCAATATTTAAATTTGAATTTGCGATCATGCAGGAACGTACAACAACTGAAGTATTGGCTGTTAACACTATAGATAATAATGTTACACTATTGCTTGTCTCCTCAGCTGCAGTAAGGACAACCTTTGCAATTTCACCCTGGGGGATATCCCCCGCTGTTATTTTTCCGATTTGAATAAATTCGATTAATAAACCGTCATTATTTATGGTGCAAGGCGATTGACAATCTTGAATCGTTGGAAAATAAGCAGCGTCACGGCTAACGGGCCATTTTATTCTGATTCCTACACCACCAATTTCAGTACTGTATACATCAGGAAGAGCTGATAAAGAATTACCGCGCGTATAAGTAGACGTTAGGCGGGTTTTTACCCCCACCCCACAGGTATAATTTAATGTATTAACGGGAATAAGCCGCGATCCAAGAACAGTACCTATTGCTCCATTTTCTGCTGGGTTAAGAACCAATTGAGGCATAGCAACCGTTGCTACATTTCCCGAACAGGTTGCAGCTATTACACTCGAACTCATCCAACCTAACGACAAAGCAATAAGGGTTAACATCCTAATAATTAACATATAACATTCACCTCAATTAGGTTGGCTACTTTCATTACGACAAATAGTGTTGACGATTTTTATGTTTTCATAGTCAGAATAGAGTTCAGGTATATAGTTGATAAAACATTTCTGTATACCTTCTTTACTGTTCCAAACAATAGTAATACTCTGCGATTTCTCACTCGAGAGAATGATATTCCCACCTTGACCAACCACACCTAGTGAATCACCAGCAGCATTATAGGCGTTGGCCCCAAAGGGGATATAGTGTCCTTCTTCATTCTTAATCTTAAGAATTTGGTTATTAATATTTTTAGTATCAAACTTAACCAATACAGAAGCACCTGCTGTTGGCACTATTTTAATTCTATCCTCTTCAATCTCTATATTAGTTGGCATATCTTTTACATTAAGAGAGATATCATTATATTGAAATGGTGACAAATACGGTAAAATAGCATATCCATTTTTAGCTACCCGCGCATTTGTATAAGGATAAATACTGGCTCCAGTCGCACCTTTGGCTTCAATAATACCCAGGGTATCGCTAATAGAATGCGATAGGTTCACTCCGCCGGCATGCACGACAATACCACTACTTAAATTTACTGAAGCCATAGAGTTCGATCTACCTTGGCTATAACCAAGATTTATTAATGATGTGTTACCACTATATCCACCGTTAACGCCGAAATTGCGATCACTATTGCTTGTTCCATCGATCCAAGATCCATAGCTATATTCTTGATGTTCGCCCACAGTACCACTAATCGCTGTTTTTAATCGGGACTCGCGATCATTATGACTTATTGTCGACGTTAATCTTGGCCTATTACGATAACTTGAAGCCGTATCTAATGGAATGCTGAGTGATAAACGTAAGGTATTCTCACCATTACCATAGCGATTATTTAACCGATTAAAACCTAAGCTATAATTGACTGACCCTACCGAGTTTGCATAGCCAACTTGGTAGTTTAACGTATTCTTCTCATTAACATCTTTATGCCAGTATCGACCATAGTAGGTTGTTAAAAAGAGGCTTCCCCAACCAGGGGATAGATTTTGATTTATATTTGCTTCAAGTACTTCGCGATAATTTTCAGTCCGAATACCTTTGCCACTCTTTTGGGCCTCAACGGTATTAAGCGCATCCATTAATGTAAAATAATTACTACTTGAATAGCGATATGCCATTAAGCTAAAATTAGTTTTTGTTGGTTCAACGACCTTCGCCAGGCTTACTTTAAAACTCATATTGCAAAATGTAGAGTCACATTGCGATTCATCATCTGCTTTAACTGAAGTTGAAGAACGTGTCGCATCAAAACTTAACGCACCGATTGGTGTATTAAATGCAACCCCACCAAGCAATGCAAAATAATCAGTTGATATAGTTTTCTGTATACCACCATAGCCAGTAATATAATTATTAAATCCATATTGATAGCTCCCCTCAAATAACATAGGTGGATCACTAAGGTTTGAGCTTCTTATTTCACCTACTGTGGCCGTGTATCTTGAGTATCCTTCACGTAAAAGTTGAGGAATACTAGAATAAGGCACAACTTGTACTCTTATATTCCCGCTTGCTTCTCTGATAGTTACTTCAAGATTCCCACCATAACCGGCTGTATTTAAATCATTTATAATAAACTCGCCAGGGGGAACATTTGTTTCATGGATAACATTGCCATTTTGTCGGATGGTGACCAAGGCATTACTATCGGCGACCCCTCTGATTACTGGTGCATATCCCCGCATAGAATTTGGCAGCATGCGATCATCAGTATATAGACTGGCCCCCCGAAGTGGCGTGGTATTAAACATAGCCCCAGTAGTATTCACATCTCCAAGGATAAATTGTGACTGATTGGCCGCGAATGATCTCTGTATATAAGCAGATTGGTTATTCCACGTTACACTTTCATCACTACTACTATTTGCCATACCATTAGTATAAAATCGCCATGGTCCTAGCTTTGCTGATGTATTCAAGCTGCCATAATAAAATTGTTTGTTTTTTTTATTATCATTATATTCAGATGAGTTTTTATAATTAGATGCATTAAAACTATAAGCTAAGGTTAATGCTGGTACACCCTCATCCCATAACTCTGGTCTAATATATCCATTAGGCGTACTCTCCACATAGACCTGTGGTATCGTCAGATATAGCTTCTGATCGCTATCGTCAAAAGTTATTGTTGCATCTGGGATAATATCGTTAATTAAGATGCAACCATTGCCTTGCCAGTCCTGAGGGAGCATGCTCAGTCTTACACCAAAAGCCAGTATATCTTTCGGAGTGAAACAAGGTTGAACACCTTGTTCTTTATCTGTTTCAATAAAGTTAACATTTAAACTTTCAATATTTTTTGAGTTTAAATTCATTTCTACATAATACTTTCCAGCTTTTACTGTATCTTCACCATCAAAATCCTCTAAATTAATCCCATGATCATAAAACTTCATAAAGCCAGACTTAAATTTAACCTGTCCCTGTGGAATAGAATTATATTTCCCCACAGCAAATGACTGTAGTGGGAAAAAACATAGGGTAATACCAAAAATGAAAAATTTCATTATAATCATAGCGCCTGTATTGTTATTTTATATTTAACTTATTATTCTAATATTATTTCCTTTTCTACAAATGCACCTAAATCAGTAATATAGCTATAAAATAATTTAATAGGCTGATTACTAAGGTCTGTAACCTTAAAATCAAATTCATAGTTCGAATAAGGAAGGATCATCCCTCCCGTTAAATCAATTTTCTTGCTGCCATCAGTTACTACAAATTTACCGATTGATATGTGATACGGTGACTTATTCTCACCTTTGATATTAATCGCCTTACCTGTCCTTTTTGCCACCCAACTAACACTTTCAGCCGCAACTCTTGGATCTGAAGATAAGCCGATTGGGCGATATAAGAACTTTAAGCGTGTACGAAATGCAAGATTTAGCTTATTTTTTGCATTATCATTTTCCACCTCTGGTGGTATATCAAGCACATTTACCCAGAGCAATGTCTCTCTATCACGGGGAAATTTTACTTTTGCTTCTTCTGTTTTAAAAACTCTAAACGACTTTCCTTTCCCTGCATTTATTCGCGAAACTGGAGGGCTAATAACAAAAGGCAAATCTTCTTTTTCCACATCACCAGAATCTATGGAATCCCTATCGGATTCTAACCACACTTGGACTAATGAGGGGAGCCCCCCAATATTATTGACTCTAATAACTTGTTCTTTACTTTTTTCATCAAAAATTATTCGCGTTGCCATAATTTGAATAGAGGCATAGGCCGAATATCCTCCACACGCAAAAAAACCTATTAGAAGTATTTTTAATAACTTCATTTCCTACATCCTAAAACCATTGAAAAAAATAATCATCGGGGACTGGCTCTTAAAGAGCAAGCCCCCAAAAATTAGTTATAAACTATAGAATAAATAAGACTTGATTCTACATTACCCGCAGTCACCACTCCGGTGGCTACATATTCTGCCCAATAATCAAATCGAGCACTGTTACCTGAAATAGTTTCTTCTTGATGTTTATCATTTGCTACCGCTAAATTTAAAGGAGTAGTATCTTTATTTAGAATACTAATTTGCACATTAGCTGCAGCGTCTACAGCAGAATTCTTCAAATTGCCAGTGCTATCGTCAATCGTGCCTCTGGCTCTTTCAAAATTCACATTTGCTTTTGCGCCATCAGTACATTCTGCTCCTGTTAGTGCTATATAAAATTTAGTTGCTTGCGCACGTTGACCAACACTTGATAATGCAGAAGTACTGACAGTTTTAAGCGGAACGGTAAAATCATTAGTCCCGGCACTCCCTGCTTCTGTTCCACCAGTAATTTTACAAGTAACAGCAGAGACTGCTCCCGTAAAAGTAATGGTGCCATCTTCAGCCGCAGCTTGAGGTGAAGTAGAGAGTACTGAAAATGCGAAACACACAATGGTGGCAATTTTTGTTCTTAAATTACCACCATCCTTAATAATATCTTTATTCCTTTTGCACATAACTAAACTTCCACTCTTCGTTTTTTAAGAGGTGGGATTATTACTTCATGTCTGCAAAAAATAAAATAAAACAGTTTTAATTAATTCTTAACTAGCACAATATATATAGTTAAGATAGATAACTTAAATTTTTCAGTTGCCTATCCTACTTAACGCCCATCCGAAATTCAAATGCAACATATTGATTAATATTAAAAATATCATTTTTACCATCCTCTTGATAACCTAAAGCCATGTATGAGTACAATACTCACACCTTGGCTCCCTTAATTAATTTATATCTATTTAAAATGTGGGGATATACTGAAAAATTAGATGAATACATTAGAAGAGGTATTGATCGCTCAAAAAACAATCTGGTTATACAGCATTATTATCTGACGTACGGTAATGCAGTATTATCTATTTAGTGAGTCAAAATCATAAAACAACTCTGTCTTACATACATTTTTACTGTTGTTTATGATTTCATTTTTACACGATGTTAGTGAAATAGTGGAGTGAAGTTCACTCAGAGATATATAAATATAGGGGTAAACTTGGCAAGATGATAGAGTGCCTTCTAAAAAAACATCTATATCGGGGATGATTGAATTCATATCATTACTATTATCATAATATATGAAACATTTTTCATTTATATGACTAAAGGAAAATCCATCAGACTTTCTTGCAACAAAATAACCAGGTTGTGATTTTATAAAAAAGTACAGTAAAATTAGTATAAAACAAACCCCCATCATTATTGAATATACAGTAATCATCTTTTTTTTTGTTTTGTTATCGCTACACTCTAAACTGATGTTTTTCACAATCTCGTTATCAGTCATATTCTCTATAACTGTTGCCATAGTAAAAATAAAACCTTTCCCTCTAACAGTTGTTACAGACTCACCGATAACACCAACATCTTTGAGTGCTTTTCGTAATAAAGAGATATTTTGATACAACGTGTTAGGAGTGACACTCGAACCTTTTTCACCCCAGGCAATATTATAAAGTTCACTTTGTGAAATTGTTATTCCCACACGGGAGACAAAAGCCTCTAATAATTGTGCCGTAGGGGCATTAAGTTTAACTGTATTACCTGTTAATAGTGAAGATACTATACCGCTGCCAGGATAGAATATGACATTCCCATTGATAATATAGCTTTTATCCATTCTTATCTCCATTTCCCTTGTCTACTTACTAAATTACTTCACCAAATATTTTAATTTATTTTTATGTGGCGTTAATCTGGTCAGCATAACATATCTTATAAAGGTGAATGAACTCTGACCTCTTCTTATATTGCATGGTTAATCGAGTACGATTCTAGATTAAGAATTATCTGGCAATAATATTTGCTCCTATTGAAAATTATCTTTCTATTATATCAATGGTATTCGTTCCTCCCAGTGAGCAAGCGGCAACTGGCCACCCAGTAGCGGCCAGTGAGCTACTTTCTAGAATATCGGCATAGGAATATCTCACGTTTATTACGATATCAATTTTTTGTTCCCGACTCTTCAAACAACAGTTTTAGGAATTCTTTCTTCATAGTAGAGCAACTGAATACTTGCTTGATTACTGGGTCGTAAGCATAAATCGTGCATCCAGCGAGATAACCACTGATGCCAAATAGTTTAGTTCCCTTTATCCATCAGCATTTGGTCTCCGCCTTTACGAACGTTAAGACAATTGGTGTGGGCTCTGAATGATATGTGAACAGATAGCAAGGTCATCAGGTCCGCTGTGAGCGGACAATCTATGACTACTATCAGCTGATCTGAAGGGCATTCCACTCATCGCGGGTGATTTCCCACAGGTCAGAGTCCAGCAGGCCGCTGACATACTCTTTCTTATCCGTCCTAATGAGTCGCATGCCGCTACTGGCTGAAATACGCTGGGAACGGCTATTGGCAGCTGCCTTCGGAGCACGTAACACTACCGTGGATGCAAAACCATGGGATTCAACCTGAAGCCTGGGCACCTTTTGCTGAAGGAAAAAACGGGCTATTCCAGCATCCCGTATTAACTGCGATTGGTGAGAAGTACGGCAAAAACGTGGGTCAGGTTATCCTGCGCTCGATCGTCCAACGCGGCATCGTTTCGCTGGCAAAATCAGTGCGAAAAGAGCGTATGGAAGAGAATATCAACATTCTCGATTTTGAACTCAGTTCTGAAGACATGCTACAGATAGCAGCTCTTGATACCGCAACCAGCGCGTTCTTCTCGCATCGCGACCCGGCAATGGTGGAATGGCTGACTGGCCGTAAACTTGATGTCTAAGCCGCTATAGAAGAGGAGCTTATTGATGCAAAAACGTTATCTCGGAACATTCAGGCTTGAAGTGTCTGCTCTGAGGTTGGGAGTGACAACCAGTTTTAGCGTTTCTCTGGCTCAAACCACGCAGCTAATTGCAGAATATCATTTTCTTGCAAAGTCCCTGCGTTGTAGCGTAGCTCTAGCCATGATTGGAGCCAACTGTATTTCGCTTCTGCCAAATCCCGCCGCGAGTTATACAGTTGCTGCTCAGCCAATAAGACATCCAGATTGATTCGTTCACCGCCCAATACGCTGCGCCGGGTAGCCAGCAGTACCTTTTGCGCTGAATCTACCGTCATTTGCCACGCACGTATTTTGGCGGCACCACTACTCGTGAGATTGAACTGGCGTTTGAGTTCCGCCAATACCTGTCTGGTTTCTTGATCGAGCTCCGCCTGCGACTGTTGATAATGTGCCGTTGCCTGCCGAGTCGCACTGGAAACACTCCCCCCCGCATAAATAGGCACATTCAACTGTAGACCAATGTTTTGCGTATCATATTTCTGGTTATAATTATATTCCGCTTCAGAGCGAGAATTACGGGAGGAGGCCACCAGTTGCAAGGTCGGCAGATGACCGCTACGACTGTTTTCTATTTCATAATGTTTGGCATCCAGATTCTCCCGCTGGCCGGCAAGACGGGCATTATAGCGAATAGCCAGACAGCGCCACTGCGCCAGTGTGCGGTCATCGCTGATATTCTGTGGCAGAGTGTCCAACGTTAATGGCCGTAACTCTGCCAAATTAACCGATCGACCCATCATATTTTCCAGTTCGGTTAACTGGCTATCCAACGCATCTTGTTGCTCAATAAGTTGTACCTGAGTCAACGTCAGGCGTGCAGCCGTTTCATCAATATCTGTTTGTGTGCCCTCCCCGGCAACCAATAACCGACGATTCAGTTGGATCTGTTCCTCATAAGCACGTAATTGGGCATTTAATAAGGCCGTTTTTTCCTGAGCTAATAAGGCGCTGCTATAAGCCCGATACAGCCGGACGATCAATTCCTGACTTTTATCCCGATAACGTTGATCTGCGAATAACTTACGCGCAATGCCTTGGCGATAGCGAGCATAGGCGCCGTAATCAATTAATGGTTGCCGCAAAGACAGCATGGAGACATAGCTATCGTAATCCCGTTTTACCTTACTGTTACTGCGGTTATCAGCCTGACTCACTGTGGAGTAATTGGTGTTTGCCCCATAGCTGTATTGCAAGGAGGGTAATAAACCAGATAAACCTAAAGAAACCTCCTCTTGCCCTGCATCCCGCTCATAACCCGCAGCCCGAAATTGTGGATCATTATGTACTGCCAATTCCCATGCATCGAGTAATCCCAGTGCGTTTCCCTGCTCAGGTAACACTAACAGGATGAAAAAAATGATTCGTAAAGTTAATGGCATCCAATGCTCCCTACTCTTCCGTTAATGCTATGTGCAGGCGATCCATCAATGGCTTAAATAGATAATTAATCATTGAGCGTTCACCGGTACGGACAAATCCTTGAACCGGCATACCAGGCTTGATTTCTAAGTGATCCAACGTCTGCCGCGCCGCCTCACTGATTTCTACCCGTAAACTGTAATAAGGCTCTTGCGTTCGTTCATCTAATATCCGGTCAGCAGACAACAATTTTACCGTCCCTTCTACTTTCGGCGTAGTGCTCTGATTAAACGCTGTGAACTGCAATTCCACCGCTAAGCCAGAGTGGATTTTATCCACCATTTCTACCGGTACTCGCGCATCCACAAAGAGCGGTTGGTCATCAGGCAAAATTTCCATCAAGGACTGGCCTGCAG
The DNA here is from genome assembly GCF_052217145.1 of Yersinia sp. 2541 StPb PI. Classification (NCBI taxonomy): domain Bacteria; kingdom Pseudomonadati; phylum Pseudomonadota; class Gammaproteobacteria; order Enterobacterales; family Yersiniaceae; genus Yersinia; species Yersinia sp. 2541 StPb PI. The sequence continues at coordinate 3,430,010 of NZ_JAZGQB010000001.1, forward strand.
CGATAACACCACCTTCGGTAAAGACTTTCATCTCCACCACGGTACCGGCTACCGGCGACCGCATTTGTATATTTGCCAGATCGAAATTCGCTTTTTCCAACTGGCTGAACACTTCAGTTATGGTGGACTGCACTTCCGCCATCTGGGTGTTGACCTCTTTCCGATATTCTTGTTGACGCAGTTGGATACGGAAATTTTGTTCCTGTATTTCCCGCTCGCCCCGCTTGATTTCGCCGACAATCTGCGCTATTTCGCCGTTAAGTTGCGCATAAAGCTGCTTACTTTCTAGCATTTTATTGCGCGGGACATAGTTCTCATCCGCTAACGATGTCAATCCATCCAACTGTTGGGACAATGCTTGCTTTTGGCTATTCTTACTACCAAGAACTTGCTTCTGCGCCCCCATTGCGGCCTGTAAACCGGCAATATTGGCGCGTAATCCATCACTTTCCAACTGTAATGCCTGCTGGCGGCTATCAAGTAGTAGTTGTTGTAAGGCCAGCATTTCATCCATACCAGTCTGCCGCTGCACCTGTTGTAAACGAGGCGTCTCCACCAACTGTTTATCCCCCTTTTGCTCGGCCAATAAACGAGCTTCGTTCGCCAGCAACTGATAGTACTGCGATGTTAGTCCATCACTGGCGGAGCGTGCCCTGACAGCATTTAAAGTCAGTAGCACTTCACCGGCAACGACCCTGTCGCCATCATGAACCATAATGTGGTCAACAATACCGCCTTCGGGGTGCTGAATGGCTTTTCGGTTGCCAGAAACCACCACAGTACCCGTAATCGGAACCCCTTTATCCAACGGGGCCAGTAGAGCCCAAAGGATAAAACCGCCAAAACCGGCCAATACCAACCCCCATCCCCAAGACAATGCCCGATTCTCACTGCGTTGTATTTCCTGCAAAAATACCTGTTCCGTTTTTTTATTGTGTTCGGACATATGACTTGCTTCTCTTCTTATTGCCACTCAACCCGGTATGCCTGTTGTTTGCGCAGCGCGCTTTAGTTCAGGCTGATTGGACGCATTTAGCTGCTGTAGCTCGGCCATCACTTCACCTGCCGGACCAAATCGCTGCTGTTGCCCCTGATTCAGGATCAATAACTTATGTGCACGAGCGGTCAACGCAGGACGATGAGTGATCAACACCAAGGTACAACCGCGTTTTTGTAGCGCATCCAGTGCCGTCAACAGGGCACGATCCCCGGCGGTATCCAAACTGGCATTCGGCTCATCCAGCACCAAAAAACAAGGATCACCATATACTGCTCTTGCCAGCGCTATCCGTTGGCGTTGACCGCCCGACAGACCCGCACCACTCTCACCAAGCTCCGTGTCATAACCTTGAGGCAGTGAGAGGATCAGCTCATGAACCCCGGCCAACTTTGCAGCGGCAACCACTTTCCCACTGTCAGTGGTACCGAATCGGGCAATGTTCTCCGCCAGAGTACCGCTGAATAATTGAATATCTTGTGGAAGGTAGCCGATATATGCACCCGATACTTCTTTATCTAACTGATTCATATCGGCTGAATCCAGCCGCACAGCCCCTTGACTCGGCGCTTGTACTGCAACTAACAAGCGTGCCAAAGTGGATTTTCCCGAGCCAGAAGCACCCAGAATCCCCAGCGTTTCCCCCGCATTAAGAGAAAAATGAATATTATGCAAACGCGGAGGTTGATTGGTATTGGGACGGAAAGTGATGTGTTCAACACTCAGCTCACCTGTCGGTGCTGGCAAGGACATGCTGTCTTCACGATGGGGATGATTGTGTAACAGTAAATGCAAGCGGTTCCAGGCTTGACGTGCTGCAACCCATTGCTTCCAGACCCCAATTAACTGGTCGATAGGACTAAGCACTCGCCCGACCAAAATAGATCCGGCGATCATCATACCCGCGGTAATCTCACCGTTTACCGCCAGTAATGCCCCCAAACCTAGCATCAAAGATTGTAAAACAATGCGCGAGCTTTTCGATAAAGCAGTCACAGCCGCAGAGCGTTCACTCGCCAGATTCTGCTGACGGATAAAACCATAGTGCTGCGCTAACCAGCGCTTACGCATATTGCCTAACATTCCCATCGCTTCAATCACTTCCGCATTGCGTAAATGCGTATTGGCCTGATGGGTTGCTTGCATTGACAGCTTATTGGCTTGCGCCAATGGGTGGTGGGTAATACGTTGGTTTAACCAGGTGAGGATGATCAGAAAAATAGCACCACCCAACGCCAGCAGACCCAGCCACGGATGTAACAGGAAAACCACAGCGAGAAATAACGGAAACCAAGGAGCATCGAAGAAGGCAAACAGAGCATTACCGGTGACAAACTGGCGTAATTGAGTTAAATCCGTTAACGCCTGTCCTGCTTTGGCATCACCATCACGCAAGTTACGCTCAAAAGCCGCATTGAAAACCTGTTGATTGAGACGCAAATCCAGTCGGGTACCAAGACGGATAACCACCAGACTACGCACCCACTCTAGCGCTCCCATAAAAAAACATAAACCAACCATGAGTAATGTTAGCATCAGCAATGTCATCTCATTACCCGAAGCCAAAACCCGGTCATACACCTGCAACATATACAAGGAAGGTGCCAACATCAGTATATTAATAATGGCACTGAATACACCCACACCGTAGAAACTCTGACGACATGCACCTAGCGCTTCTCGTAATCGGTCATAATTAGGAATTGAATGAGAAACCATATCTTTCCTTTAATGGTTTTCTGACAAGCGAAATATTATGTTTATGGCTTTACCTCTCAAGGAAAAAAATAAAGTCATTAGATGAAGTAGATTGGTGTTAATTCGGTATACGGCGCAATGTGACCACTCCGGTATTATCCGGCAAAGTCATTTCATAACCTTCTTGTGCTCGTTCAAAAAATGCCAATGCATTACCAGTCCCATCAGTTAAAGTGATGCCGTCCGGCGTTGGACGCCAGCCCTGCGGAGCACTACCCAGTAACTGTTTAAGGCAGGAGGATTCTCCGCTGGCATGCCAGGTCAAGTTGGGTTTAATTGCCGTGGATTTCAGCTCAATGCCGCAGAATTTCACAACAGAGCTATTTAACTGTAATTGCCATTGACCACTTAAATCACTGGCATTCGGTAGCACCAGACTGCTCGCCATCATCGCTCCTGAACTCATTAAAGTTGATATCGCCAATATGGCACTAAACAGTGACCGATAAGGTTGACGTAATGACCTCTTCACCATAAATACTCCATTATAAACAGTGCTCGGCTTATCACCCGGACGCTGGTTTACTCTTATCAGCACAGCCCTATAAGATAAACGCTATCTTTAGATCAGACTGTTCCATAATTCATAATATAAAGAGGCATTCAGCAATAATTAACCCACTCTACATGCAACTATAAAACTCATTATTCTTGATTTATATGCTATTTTCATCTCTAACACGGTTGAGAGTTTTTTAATTACTACTTCTGTAATACGTGATAAAAACGTCTGATTAAATCAACCAGACGTTGGATAGCAATCACATCAAACAATAAAATCAGTTGCCTGAGTTGGCTGCCCCACAATTTTCACAAGAAAATCAGGTAATAATTGCCCGCCATCAACATTTAATGCCAAATCGCTGATATTAGTCTGCGGATCATAAGTTAATAATGCTTCACTGGCAGAACCGCTAAAATGATCGACAAAGTGAATACCACCGCTGCCAGTATTAAAAACGGATAAATCGATTTTATCTATACCGCCCTCAAAATCCATGATCCAGTCTGGCGCACTTGGTGAAGAATCCGTGGTCCGGCCGAAAACGAAAATATCGCTACCGCTGCCCCCCCAAAGTTTATCTGCGCCGCCGCCGCCGAACAGAACATCATTACCTGCGCCACCACGTAGTTCGTTATCTGCTCCATTACCCACCAGAACATCATTACCAGAACCACCAATGGCATTCTCAATCGTCACGTTGGCGGCGATTGAAACGTTAGCTTTTAATCCCCCGACATCAGAAAAAGCAGCTTCTTCCAGATTGATACGTTGATCAACGCTATAGCCTGAGAAATCAAAGGTATCAATGCCGCCCGCATCCCAAACAGAGAATACTTTCTGATCACTGCTATCTGTCAGGGTAAAAGAGTCGCGCTGAGTGTTGGAGTTGAAACCATAGATATTATCTTCCGTGCGGGTATCCATATTCGCACCGTAAAGACGCTGAATTGCAAAAATATCATCTACCAGTGGCGTTGACGCGTAGTGCCCCTGATGGTCAGCCCCGGATTGCCAAGCATCCCAATAACTCATGATACTGAACTGACGAGTATCTTCACCATAAACCGCATCCTTGGCAAAAGTATTACCCTGTCCGGCGTTATAATTCGCAGGGTGACTCAGACCAAGTGCATGTCCCAATTCGTGCGCCAGAGTCAAGCGACCATACTCCATTTTCTCTGGCTCTCGGATATTATCCATATTGTAATTATACCAAGTGCTGGTATCAGCAATTCTTTCGTTAGGACCAGAAGTGTAACTGGAACTGGTATATGCCTGCCCTCCCGCCAACTGCCCATCAGCCGTTAATGAATAGTTGCCCAATGTAATATTGGCTTTTTCGGTTGGCCCCACCTCGGTGAAGTGGATATTAGCGACATCAGACCAGGATTGCAGTGAAAATTTAGTTTGTGCCACTTGCTCAGGATTGAATTTAATAAACCCGTGAACATCATCCGATTTTTGAGACTGCAAATCGAGGAATGAATAAGTTAGATCAACATCGTGCCCTAAGGTCGTTTTTCCATTCCAATTTAGTTCGCTACGGTTTAACTGCAGAGCCGACTTACCTAAATCAAAACTAACCTTTCCACTTGACGTAGTAAAACCATCACCTCGAACTGAGTCACGAAATAAATCAATAACAGCACTATAGCCACTTTGGTTAATAGTGTTATCGATCTGATCATTAGCTATTTTATTGATTGATTTCAACGTCAAGTTCCTTGTAATTAATTAAATTTACCACCACGTCGACAGCCCACATTAATTAATGGATAAATATTTTCCCATGTAAGAAAGTGAATCCATGTCATATCCTTTGTAGTGGCATCACATAAAGCTATACTATGACATAATATAATTTGCCGACTAATTAATAGGTAAAAAATAATTATCAAATCATCACGATGCATTCTAATTATATGCTTTGAATTATTAAAATCAAGGAATGGCAATTAAAATCAACAAAACCAAAATATCTAATTACTTGCATAAAGCACAGACGATATCACTATATAACCTCATCATTCTTGGTTTAACTTACTAATAACGTCTAATAAAATTCATTAGACGTTATTTTTGTTTCATAAATATAGGTTATCAAACAATAAAATCTGTTTCTTGTGCTGGCTGCCCAATTATTTTCACTAAAAAATCGGAGAATAAATGGTCGCCTGTCACATTATTTAATGCTAGCTCACTAACATTGCTTCCAGCATCATAAGTCAGCATAGCTTCGCCTGCTTTACCGCTGAAACTATTAACAAAATGGAAGCCGCCATTGTTGGCAAAATTGAAAGCTGAAAGATCAATCTTGTCAATGCCACGTTCAAAATCCATTATCCAATCAGCAGCTTGTGGGGTGGAGTCACTAACTTTGCCAAATACAAAAATATCTTTACCTGTCCCTCCCCACAACACATCAGCACCGCCATCGCCGAACAAGATATCATTACCATCACCTCCCATTAAGGTATTACGAGCGTCGTTACCCACGATGATATCGTTACCTGAGCCACCAATCGCATTTTCGATAGTCACACCGGCCGCAATGGAAACGTTGCCTTTCAGACCACCGACATCAGTGAAGGATTTCTCATGCAAGTTAATACGTTGATCATTGCTATAACCGGAAAAATCAAAGGTATCGTTACCATCGGCATCCCAGACCGAAAAAATTAATGCCTTACTGCTGTCCGCTGCAGTGTAATAATCACGATTGGTATTGGAATGAAAACCGTATATGGTATCACCGGTGCGGGTCGTCATATTCGCTCCGTATAAATGCTGAATAGCCGCAATATCATCCAACATCGGTGCAGCAGCATAATGCCCTTTGTTATCGCCTCCGGTGTTTTTTTCGTTCCAATAACTCATAATACTGAACTGACGGGTATCTTCCGCATAAGTCACATCTTTATAAGTCGGTGTTCCCTCCCCTGCATTATAATTACCGGGATGGCTAAGGCCTAGAGCATGTCCTATTTCATGGGTTAGTGTTTGCCGTCCATATTCCATGGTATCCGGGTGGCGTATATTATCGACGTTATAATTGTACCAGGTAGAACCAGATGAACTTCCACTGCCGGGCAAAAGTGCATAGGCCTGTGAATCAGCCAGTGACCCGTCGTGAGAAAGTGTAAAATTGCCAAATGTAACATTAGCTTTTTGGTTGGGAGTGATTTCTGTGAATGTAATATTGGCAGCATCTGACCATGACTGTAATGATAATTTAGCAGTGGCAATTTGTGCGGGGTTAAATTTAACAAAACCCTTATCGCCCCCCGGAATTCGAGTAACACTATCTAAAAATGAATAAGTCAGCTTTACCGGCTGATCAAAAATATATTTACCATTCCACGTTTGATCAGTGCGAGTAATTTGTAATCCAGCATCTTCATTGGAGTAAGAAGGCTTACCGTTAATCACTAAGTCTTCACCACGCGCATGATACTGAAAAAACTCGCTTACTGCATTATAACCACTCCGTGATATCGCGGCATCAAGCTGATCGACAACTTTATTACTACTTGCTTTCATAGATAAATTTCCACGTAATTGGACTTAATCATCATTGAACGGAACACAGCCGATAAATTAATTTAATATTAAATTAAAAACACGGGCATCCACCTTCGTAATATTTCAGAAGAATTAACCAACAAATGAACATGCATGATGAATAATTCGCTAAGTAGTCATGCAAAATTAATTATAGCTGGTAAATATAAAATGCAAGGGAGATCGAGTTTATTTTTATTTATTCAAATTTAATTTTTAATATTGAATTAAAACAAAGGATTATAATTCATATAAAGTTGAATTGTTTTAATAAAAATAGATGCTTTTATTAATTATTCAAATAAATACGAATTGATGGTTATACGACTGTGTTGCATTAATAGTGGTAAGTCAGTAAATAGTGAGTACTTATCTTCATCACAGACTTTATCTATCAAAGTCCCAATCAATTTAGTACAAATTTAGCCCGATGAGAGCGAATGGGATATAGCAGGCTCTGTCGCATTAAGACGTTGTTAGGTAACATGCTGTTTTTTTGTGATGTTACCAGCCCATGTCTCTGATCCGAGACGCCTTCTATCGCCTGCATTATCCCGTCGATATTATTGCTCAGTGTATCCGCTGGTATTGAGCTGTTACAGATAATCCGCAAAGGACAACTTCATCATCCTACTGATGACCAATTGTCACCGGCAGAACAATTTTATCTGTTGGCGGCCTGAAAAATAGGCAGTGCTATTTTGCCGACCTCGCTCTGTTAATGCAACAAACCTACAAATATGGAGTAGTTTAATTTTCACGGCAAACTTAAACCAGAGCTAAACGAATGGGGGATTTACATATTTCGTATGAATAATCAGGGTAGTAATATTTTTAGTGAGATAATTCCAATTAAAATCAACGGCATTTCTTACCTGATAAGGAGTATCATCGCGACAGAAAAATCACGTTAATGATGCAATCCAAACTCGAAAAATTAAAAATATAACATCCAAGATTACAATAACAAAAAAATAGAAAGAATTACCAATCACATGTTCTGTTACTTTGTTCAAAAAATAAAATTCAAATATAATTTAGCATGTTAATTAATCACTCCATGAATTATCATCTTTAGTTAATAGATAATTCACTCATATGGAGAATGATAATGAAAATCTTGTTTATCGATGGGGCACAAAAATCATTGCATTATAACAATAAGAAAATTATGTTAACAGAAAAGGAATTTTTAATGCTAGAATTACTAATAAGTAAGAGAAAAAACAATAAGATACCTATAGATGAAATTATAACTCATGTCTGGAGCGGAAGAGAGAATACTATAGTTAAAGGCAATGTCTCACAGTTAGCCTATCGGCTAAGAAGTAAATTATCCGCCATAGGGGATGCTATCCAGATATCTATTTCTATGAATAGTGGTGGACATTGTAAAGTTCATCGAGATACGATAACCATTATCACAACAAATAATGGAATTCTCTGCTTATTGCTCAAATCTCTACTGAATGTTAACAAAAACGACGCCATTTAATCTTGGTTAGTTAGCCGGTAAGCAATCTTAAGACACTGACAATAACGACAGCTAAATTATAATTAAAGATGATCACAAGTAACAAATAGGATAAACATAAATAATTGCAAATGACTTGGATAGTATAGAGACTGCAAGATATTATTTGAAATCCAACAAGTACGAAAAATTAACATAAATCGACTATGATAAAAGAAGTATATTCATCCATTCGCTATGGACCAAGAATAAAGCTAAAATATATTTTTATATATAGACATGAGTCTGACTATTATTTGGACCATGTGCTGAAGTAAAATCAACTACTCCAGTTACAGGTTAAGATAATTATTTATACTAATTTTTATGGTGAAATATAATGAGCAGACATTCGAAATCAGCCATTGAATATGGCTAATAAATGGAGATACATCATGTCACTAAAGCCCCCAGCAGAAACACAAGTTATTACGTGGGTAATCATCGGTGTCTTATCTGCCTGGGGAGGGGTGGTGAGATATCTAATAGATAAACAAGGAACCCGCTGCAAATGGAGTTGGATGGCTGTAATTAGCCAAGTAATAATATCGAGTTTCACCGGTTTATTAGGTGGATTATTGAGCTTTGAAAGCGGTGCTAGCTATTACATGACATTCATATTTTCTGGATTGTTTGGTGCAATGGGCAGCACAGCTCTGAGCTATATATGGCGTCGTTTCTTCAATCCTTCAGGGAGGTAAAATGAGTAACTTTATTCTTAGCCACATCAGTAAGAGTAATTTACGGGGCGTTCATCCCCATCTTATTAACATTGTGTATTTGGCACTTGAGATTGCAGATATAGATTTTTGTGTCATTGAAGGCGTCCGTGATATTTCACGTCAACGCCAAATGGTACTAACCGGTAAAAGCCAAACGTTAAATAGTCGTCATTTAACTGGACATGCTGTAGATCTTGCCCCATGGATAAATCAATCTATTCCATGGGATAACTGGAGTGCATTTAAAGTAGTTGCAAACGCAATGAAAATTTCCGCAGAAAAATTAAATATTCTCATAGTATGGGGGGGCGATTGGAAGACGTTAAAGGATGGCCCACATTTTGAACTCTCACGAAAGAGCTACCCATGATATTACCTATTTCAAAAATGTATAGTATCGGACTATTTCTAGCCATACTACTTGTTTGTGTATTATGGATACGCTATCAGCAACGAGCTTATAACCAAATTCAGCAAGATAATAAACAATTTAAAATGCAAAATGGCTTATTAAATAACCGGCTTTTACAACTAAAAAGTCAGGCTGAAAATTTAGCTTTTGTCATAACTAGACAAGCTCAAAATCAAACTGAATTGGAGACAAAAAATGATTTATTCCGTCAAAAGACTCGTACCGCTTTGGCGAAAAACTCTTTAGCTAATCAGCCTGTCCCAGTTGATGTTATTCGATTACAGCGCGAACTTATCGAACCAAAATAGCTATCCTTTCGAGCTTATTCCTCGCTCTATTTTTGAAAGAAGCGACGCACCACCATTCGATGTTGAGCGCTGGGGCAATTATCCAGATTATTTTTCCCGTCTATATCTAGCGTTGGAAAAGTGTAATCTGGATAAAGCCACTACCGCAGAGCTAATTTTTTCTGACATGAAACACCTAAAGTCCCCTACGAAAAGTCAAGAGTCATATCTTGCCCCTCTATGATGGCGAGATTCATATGTATTATGGTAATGAAAAATGAACTCTTGCTAGAGTTGTGGCCGTAATAATCATGAGCCAACAATGTTCCAATTTTCAATCAACATTATATTTCTCATTGCATTCTTTCAGAAAAAATCCAGTAATATAATCTCAGAGTTGAATCCCATTGGTTATTTATGGGGGTTTTATCTGTGCCAATCAGAGTAAAAAAACACATTGAATTATAGCAAGGTGTTCTATCAACTAATCAAATCTACATTGTCAGTAACTGGTTAACTTGCGACTAATTGTAATAAAAATTAAATTACCGCATTATGCCGAATCTATAAGTCAAAGTAATATAGCAGTAAGGTAAAATACATAATAAATAATTAAAATAAAAACATATAAATACTAATAACATTACTTTTAACCTAATATTGATTTTTTAATGAGTGACATGTTGAGTATTCTTCTGGCACCAACACTATGGTTGGCATAAAAAGAGGATGTAAAATATGAACAAGGTAACTATCACTATCAATACCGATACAAATGAAGTAGACGTTAAAAACTTAACTGAGGCTGATACCGAGAATTTAACTTTGACCGCAGCACAAGCCAGAGCTAGGGTGCCAACTGAGGTTGCTCCTAACTCAAGTACCGAGGTCCTTTATCGCAGCACACCGATTATTCCTGAAAGTCGTCGAAATGTAATGATCACTAATGATGGTGCTGCAAATATAATTACAGCTCAATATTATTGGTCGCACAGCTTTACGAGTCAATGGTTCTTGTATACCTCTATTGACGTAAATGTCGGTGATTCTAAGTTATTAGTTTCACCATCTAATTCATTATATTACAGTAAGGTTGTTCTAATTAACAATACAAACCGTAAGGCATATGTCACCGCTGAGGAAAAATAAACACCGCCTTAATATAAGGTAATTTATTTTTATAAAAAGGAAAATAAAACATTAACTGGTCTCACCTTCGCAATAGTTAAGGCCAAACATTTACTATTAAATTTTGACTTCTGCTTATGCAGAAGTGAGGCCATTAATTGTCTTTAATAAAGTAATGTCTTAAAAAGTGCGACATGATTTTTTATTTTAAACTTTAACTATAGGTATATTAAATGAATAACATTACAGAATATAGCAATACAGCGGCACTTGTTCCTTACAATGTATATGCTACTTCAGCCTTTGAATTTGACTGGGACTCCTCAGCAATTCTTAAGCAAGCAGTGCTTAAAGGGATATCATTCATTCCTTATGTCGGTGATTACTTATCCTCTATTATTGATTTCTTTTGGAAAGACCAAGAGAGGGATATCTGGCAGGAAATTTTGGGTCGGGTACAACAACTTATTGAAGAGAATGTACTTAAGGCTATTAAAGGTATTCTATTGGGTGATATTGCCGAACTTAAGGGGAAGATTGCCTCCGTAGTTGCAGCTTTGCAGGATCATCCTGGTACACCTGAAGCCAAAAGTCTATTTATGAGCGTATCGGTACATTTGGACAGTGTACAACGCAAGTTTACTACTTTTGATCACAAAACTAACTATCATATTTTGCCGATGTATTCAGCAACCGCGTTAATGCAAATAATGTACTGGACTATGGGCATTGAGCGTAAAGACGATATTGGACTGAACAGTAATGAAGTTGGGCAACTTCAACGAAATATTGATCTATTGGTTAAACATGTCGAAGGCTATATCCAAGGGATTTACGATACAGAATTAGAGATCCAATACAACGACTCTGCGCCTAATACTGTGGCTAACAATGTTATGTATGTACATGGCTACTGTCGGGTGCATGGCTTGGAGTACACCGAGATCATTCAAAATATCCAGAAAAATGGAAGCAATACGAAGGGACTGTATTTAAAAACACTGAGTTATTCAACCTTCTTTGGCTGGCCAACCAGTCAGGCACGAATTCTTGCATTAAAAGACGAAATTAATATGCCGGAGCCATTTAAGCCAAAATTAATAAATGGCCGTATAAACCAAATCAAGTCAGTTAAAGGTTTTATTCAACGTATCGGAGGCGCTTTACGGGTAGGTGGATTAGAAGTGACCTTTGAAAATGGTAATAAGTATCAACAAGGAACTGTTACCGGCGAATCTAGTTCAATTGACCTCAATGGGGGTGTCATTGAGACAATAGAAACCTGGGGTAATGGTGCTATTGACGAAGCCAAATTTACCCTAAGCGACGGACGTATCTTAACTGTTGGTCAGCGCTATTCAACAAACTACAGAAAGTTTGCGCTCGAGGGGAAATATATTTCTGGTATTTTTATTGCCAGCGATCGAAGTGAACTATCCGGTCAAGCTGCAAATATTTGTGTTTCTTATCACCAAAAACAGTGAAATAAATAATTTAATCTATATAAAGCTGCATTTTTGCAGCTTTATCTTAAGTTAATTACAAAAGGAAAGTAAAAATGAATAAAATACCTCTGGCTTTATTTTTATATATTTTTTGCATTTCAGCTTATGCAGTGAAAGAAACGAGTTCAATTTCAGAAACAAGTATTCCACCTGAAAGGAGTATGCAACATACTGCGAAGAATAGTGAAACCTACACCTATATAAAGTGTGTCTATAGGAAAAATAAAGATAAAAATTTTGATGCAACTTCATCTTGGGAATGGGGACGGGCGGGTAACGCAGCCAACAATTATGCTACAGTTAATGGTCATTGGTATTCTAACGCCATTCTAGCTAATATGTTTTATACAAAATCTAGCCACCAAGAAATAAAAAATGTTTGCATTAATACACTAAATAAAAAAGACATTAACTATAGTGACTTAATACCTTACGCATCTGATTACACTCTATCCTATTATTACTCATTCTGGAATGAAGGAAGTAATATTCCCTTAGTAGAAGTTGGCAAAGCGAAACTGGATAGAATGGTTGTTTTCGGTGATAGTTTATCTGATACGATTAATGTTTATAACGGTTCTTATGGAACAGTGCCAAATAGTAATACATGGTTTTTAGGGCATTTTTCAAACGGACTTGTTTGGCATGAATACCTGAGTAAAAAGCATATCAAGGTGCCTGGCTACACATGGGCAACGGGCAATGCAGAGAGTGGCAGTAATCTGATATTCTCAGGGTTTAGTCAGCAATTAGACTCATTTGAGTCTTATATGAAAAAATCTAATGGATATGATATTGGTCAAACTCTTTTTCTTGCTATGTTTGGCGGCAATGATTTTATCACGGGAAACAAATCACCTGATGATATTGTTAATAACTATAAAACCTCTTTAGTTCGATTGAAAAGTCTGGGAGCTAAGCAGGTTGCGATATTTACTCTCCCTGATTTCTCAACTATCCCTGCGGTTAAGAACTGGAGTCAGTCCGACAGAGATAAGTTAAAAAACAAATCCATTGAGTTTAATACGAAACTAAGCTCGTTAATTAATTCTTTAAAATTAACCTATCCTGATGTCAAATGGATTATGCCAGATTTAAATGCAGCTTTTGATAAAATAATCAAAAATCCCGCAAGCTTTAATTATGTAAACGCTAAAGATACTTGTCTGAATCTGAGAGATTCCAGTCTTGATTATATTGCAGGTGCATCACCTAAAGAGGAATGTAAAAATAGTAATGGAGCATTTATCTTCTGGGATAACATGCATACAACGACAAAAATGCATGAAGATATCAGTGATATTCTGGGTGATGAAATTAAATTTTTACTGTAAATGATCGTTAGTAATATAAGTAACCATTATATAGAAATGGCGTATGTTCACTGTGGAGTGACATACGCCTCTTTATATTATTATAAAGGAGGAGTTGTATATAAATTATGATTATACACATGGCTATTCAAACCCTTGACGAATAGCTTTGCGAAAGAAGCGCAATGCAACCGCAGAGTCCCGTTTAGCGGCCAGCAAAAGGTCGATGGTTTGACCTACAGTATCGACCAAGCGGTACAGATATCGCCACAGGCCTTTGATTTTGATGTAAGTTTCATCCATTCGCCACCGCCGACCTACTGTGCGTTTGTGTCGGCGAAAAACCTTATCTAACAGCGGCACCCAACGATGCAGCGTGGAATGGTCAACGACAATACCACGCTCTGCCATCATCTCTTCCAGGTTGCGTAAACTCTGTGAATAAGCCAGATACCAGCGGACACACTGAGCAATAATATCGACGGGATAATGCAGGCAACAAAAGGCGTTTCGGGTCAGAGACATGGGCAGGTAACATCACAAAAAACAGCATGCTACCTAACAACGCCTTAATGCGACAGAGCCATTTCATGTGGGGGTATCTCATCCCATTGAACCTCGGCTTCCCCCTATTTATACCCCCAACTATCTATAAAATTCAGTCGATGCGGATAAGCGTAGGGATACGAGGAAGTTCCAGAGATGCTATAAGGGATTAGTAGGCTTAGATAGACGGCAGAAGAAGTATAGATGGTACGCCCTACAGGATTCGAACCTGTGACCTACGGCTTAGAAGAACGTCGTAGTATATATAACTCATTGTAAATACTGGCCTAATCTGCATTCACAAGCGTCATTATGGCTAACAGTGACATACCAGTGACACTTCTTCGGCACTATAGATGCGTCACTAATATGTCACCCCACCTCAATGGGCATCCCTGCCCTCGCCAGGTCACTCCCTCACCTGTATCAACTCATATCCGTCAGCTTTGATTGATGAGACAACATCACCATCCATTTTGTGATCCCCAATTAGAAGAATCCATTTTTCGTTTTTGGTTAGATCTTTAACTGAAAATGGCTGAGACTCAGGAATTCCATAGATACCATTTCCTGATGCTCGCATGTCAATATGGAACAAAGTTCTATACAGACCGCCCATATGGCTATCAGTACCAACTATTGATAGGTCCTCTTTCTCTTTTTTATCAAGATATGAATTTACAAACAAAGCCGATCTGTCATACACATCAGATTCTACGTGACTAATTATTTCTTTATTTGTTTCATAAATCACAACACATGCAATAAGAGGAAGTATTAAGAATGCATATAATCTTGAAGCTTTCCTTACAGAAAAAGGCCACACAAATACATTAAATAACAGAATGTATAGGATAAATTTAAACATAACCCCAGAGTTAACTATGCCAAATAACTCTGGTGCAGTTGAGTTATGAAACTCATAAGGATTAAATCCCTTCCTTAAACTGTAAATAATTGCAATTGATAACAAGATGGAAAATACAAGCCTTAGCTTAGAAAAGCCAGAGGAATAACTATTAATTGATGATTTAAATGCTATAAGCATTAGCAATGGAAGTGCGAATGCATAATATCTAACATGTAAATGATTTGCCGGTTCTATCTTTGATATTGATGCAGTAAACAATGCCGTTACAACAACAAGAGAAAACACGACAAAAATAGAAAAAATATATAGCTCTTTATTTTTATTATCTTCGGTGTAATATTTATTTTTACTTACTAAGTTAATTAAGAAATAAAGTATATTTAAAACAGGGATCGAGTAAAGCACAGCAATTGGAAGAAGGTTACCTTTCAGGCTGTTAATGGTAAATTTAGCCATTTCGATGTAATGAGATAGCCCGCCTACTACAGCAGAATCAGCATAAGGCGAATAAAATGTTCCAAATAATGATACACCATTGATTCCCGATATTAGATACCCAATCAAAAACTTAACGAACAGCGCTATTGCTGGGATAGATAAAATTATAAACCCTTTTTTTATCACCCCATAATTTTTAATAGCATTACCGCAAAAAAAATAACACACTACAACCGCAGGTATAACAAATAGCGCATGAGGCTTTATTAATGATAATATTCCCCATGCAAAAGCAGTTATAAACAAACCTTTTTTGTCGAAACTATTTATCGATAATAATGTAATATACACTGACAACCAGAATCCAAGAAAGTACATAGACTCCGGCATAAAATACGCCGTATATGTATTGAATTGACCAAACATTACTATCAGCATAAACAGCAATGATAATCCTTTCCCTATATAAATTTTCCCTGATAGGTAAATAAATGGACTTGCTGCAATAAAGAACAAAACATTTAATATTCTTGCGCAACCTAGGAAGCCATCACCACACACACTAGTGAAGCTATAGACAAGGAAAAACAAATGATTAGGTAATGCAGATAGTCCAAAAGGAAGGTTTCTTGATGCATGGCTGTATGAATACTCATCAGCAAATACTATAGGGTATAATCCACTATTCCTTATCAACAAAAAGAAAGACAGCGCGAATAACATTGCCACTGTAATATTTACTTTATTTCTATTTATCCAATTACTTATGCTCACCAATTTCACCGGAATTATTGATTTAAGAGAACAAAAGTGTACCAGTTGTGAGGCACGTGGAGAAGTAAACACATAAGAAAATCACTAAAAGGCGTCCTTGCCATTTTGCATCAAAGATTATTGACTACAACTTTGCTCGCGCCAGAGGTTAGATCATTCACAGTACCTGTGCTGGCGATTCCTGAACTAAGGTTATTGGTTACAACGAAGTAGTTAGCCCCAGCGCTTATGCGGATCAGGTAAGGGAACAGTCGTGCGGAATCTCTATCCGCAATATTCCCATCTATCACCATTCTCGAACAACCACTGCTAATCTCTATAGCAGGGTTAGAGGCGCTATTGAAGTTATATATGTTATTTTTATTGATTTGAATCCCTGATATTGAACTACCTGAAAACGAAATTACTCGACCTGACCCCGCCCCTAAAGTGTTCCCATCAACCCGAATGTTTCGCATGCTGCAAGTGCCAGATGTAATGAACTCTACTTGTGACATCGAAGTGCTAATGTTCCCACCATACATGTAATTATTAACAACCTGAATATCACTGATCAGTGATGTACCGGTCCCCCCAGATGTAAAGCTCATGATGGTACTAGAATCGCCATCCCACTGGCAGTTAGTGAAGAACAAGTCCTGTAGCCAGCCACCATTAAGGGCATAGCCATGCACCTGTTGATATGCTGGATATATGACGCACTCAGTAAATCTAACCCCTGCAATCTGGTTCGCGGCGGTAGCTGGGTTGTAGGCAGCAACAACGTAGAAGCTAATACAATGAGAATCGGTAATTAAGTGATTATTTACAAGCTGGCAGTTTTCAAAACTTAAATCGCCACAGAATCCACCATTAGCCTGAATTCGAATGCAGTTACTGGCCGTTGTCATTCCATCATTCCAAATACCCAACCTTGAAAATTTAATTTGTCGTATATTTGTTAAATGCAGACTTTGAGTGAAGTTTGAAATAAATACATCGGACACCACAGATTCTTTTAGTCCGATTAGCTTACCAGTAGCTGTGCCTATGGCTAGACCAGAGGTAGGGCCAGATCCCTTTGTTTGTGGTTCCAGTCCAAAGTCATGCAAGTAAATATCTACAATTGCTTGCGTGGAATCGGTGCTACCGACCAGGGAGATCGCGCTGGTCCCGGTAAATGTTGCTCCCGCTACTATCCTTGTTCCAGAGAAGATTATCCCCTGCCCAGCAAGCTCAATGCCGATATTTGCAGATGCAGGGATTGTCCATGTGCTGGAGATTAAAAACTTACCAGATCCAAGCTCTATTTTTGGTCTTACCCCCTTGACACTTGCGCTTGCAGCAACACACGCGCTGGCGGCGTTTAATGCAGGTGAGCAGTCAAATGTGTTGTCACCAAGTGCACCCCACCACTCAGGCATTACATAACGAAGTCCGACGACAACCCCAGCCCCATAAAATATTTTCCAGCGTGGGGCGTGAAGTTCGTTAGTTAATGTAGCTGTAAACCCTAAGTTTACGGTTATTTTACCACCTCTAACAGCTATGGAACTGGCAATGCTGCAATTAGAGTTTATAATTAGGTTGCCATCAAGAAGAATATAACCGTCTAAAGAGACGGATGGAGATATTAAATAATCCCCAGCAGGCACTATAACACTACGACCTGACACACATGCCTTTGTAAATGCATCTGTATCATTAGCCACACCATCACCAACAGCCCCAAAATCCTTAACACTAACCACTGTATCTAGTTTGTTTTGTACAAATGTAGAAACGCTATCTACATTAGGGTATTTGTAATAAAGCCTTTGCGTTAATTCACCATTTGCTATCTGCCCCTCAAGTAATTGTCGATATTGGTCTGGGTCGTATTTCAGAACATTAGGAAAATAGAATTGCTGAACATTAAGTGCATCATATACAGCCATTGAGTGGCCCTGCACCGTCACAAACTTGCCAATTATTCCGTTATAAACAGGGAACCCACCTGCATTAATAAGAATTGGCTGTGCCATTGGCACTAAACTACCATCTTCATTTTCCAGATATACTTGAATTTGGTTAGATGGAATAGTTGGATCGGTATCAATTTCACCAATATAAATTCAACCGCCGAACACTGCGCCGAATTTTCTTGGCATAGTAAATAACTGTGATGGCATTGATACGACAACATAAGCTATGATGTCAGGCATTAGGTTTACTCCAGACGTGTGTAATCCCCGCAGTGTTTAATCTGTGCGGCTTGGATTTAAGGCAATAAAAAACCCGCCGAAGCGGGTCGAGTGATGAGGTTATTTGTTTTTAGTCTTTCGCGCCTTGCGCTGTTGCAGTTAATGCCCGATTTACCACCTCTAATTGCTTTTCAAATGCGGAGCTATTTTTGGGCGTGTTAGCCAGTTTTAGCATCGCGTTCCTGATGGGCTTACTCTCATACATACGACCAAGCAACCCATAACTTACCGTTGCCGCAGCAGCTCCGGGGTTGGATGCTGCCGCACCAGCCACAACCCATGGTAATACTTGCTGACCGGTAGGGGTGACTACTGATGCCTTTCCAGCCTGTTTTGTTGATTCAAGATAGTTCTTTAGTCCACGAACATACCCGGCATCAGCTCCACGAAATGCAATTCCCGTCTGGTTAGATAGCATATTAAGTTGGCGTAGGAACTGATCTGGCGATCCTCCTGATTTTTCCACTGCCTTCCCAATTATGCCGTTTCTCATTTGCGCCCGGCCAGTACTGCCGACAGAGTTATATAGAGTTTGTATTTCTGACTTCTTGTTACTGTAAAGGATGTTATTTACCACTTCTGGCGTTAAATCACCTTTCATCAAAACGTTTTTTAGCCTTGTGTTTTTCAGAGTATTGGCCTCTGCTGCATACACTTGGTCAGCTTGCTTTAATCTGGCAGCATCACGCGGAGTTAGAGATGCTGATACCCCATCATAAATATCATCACCCATAGCTTTGTAGATACGATTGACTGCTGCTTCAGAGCGAGTTGGCATTGTAGTTCGCTCACCTTTAACATCTTGTCTAAACTGCGTTCGCAGATTCCTTAGTTGTTCAAAGCCTGTGCCTCCTGATGGTGTTCCGCGAAGCAACTCATTCTTGTACTTTTGCAGCTGATCTATGGTTGCAGAATCCTTTACTTCACCCAGCGAGTTAAGCCTTGATACTTCGTTATCAATTGCCTGAACAGTTCTCGATGGTTGAATGCCTGCCGCCTCAGCCTGGTCACCTGCTTGTGGAGCAACTACTTCATTAAAATATTGCTCCTGCGCTGCTACCTGCTGGTCAGGTGGCAGCGCCTGGTACTGTGGCGACGCCATGACTTCTTTCCATGCTTTAGCCATTAGTCACCCCATAATGAAGAGAAGCCAGTTTGCTGTTTCTGTGCCGGTTGTGATGTCTGTTTCTGTCCTCCGCTCGGCGACTTACCAACATCTACGTTATATTGCTGGTTGTAATTGTCGGTATACTCACGAATGTTACGAACTGATTCCTGAGCTGACTCTGGACTTGAATAATCAAGCTGCGGCATCCCCTGAAAATACATCTTCGCCTCCGCGACGGTGTTAATTCCTGATGCGCCCATATCACGTGCCGCTGCAATACCCTGGTTCTGCATGCGGCCCTGAATGCGTTGAGTTGCGTTATAAAGTTGCCGTTGATCTTTACCGCTCAGTCGACTGCGGACATCAGCACCTAACTCGGAGGATTGAGCCATGACCAAGAGAGAACTCAAGTGGTGGCATAACCACTGGCTGAATTGCGCTAAGTCTTGCCGCAAGGCAGGGAGTAGGCGCTCAGCAGCTAATTACCTCACCTGCGCAGCCGCCAAGCGTCGCATTTACCAAATGGATGTATCGGTATCAATTGAGCTTCAGGAGGCGGCATGACGCAGGACGAGCGATTTTACGCAGCACTCGAATCAGTTGCATGGATGCGACTGATAGCTGATCCGCGATTCACGGATGAAATGGCACAGATAAGGGCAGATGCATGGAGGGTGGATAAGCTAGGTGAAATAGCTGAACACACTTTTGATGAAACATGCTTGCGTTGGCTGACAGAAAAAGAGCATAAGCGATCGCTGGATGATGACCGAACGAAGATTGAGTTTTTCCTCGGTCATTTTTCTGGGATGCCAATATCCAGCATTACCGAAGATAAGATAATGAAAGCGGTGTCCAGAATGCCAAACAGGAAGCACAGGCAAATCTGGGAGTCGAAAAGGGATGCAGCATTAAGGAAGAAAAAACCAATACCAGGCTATGTGGAAAAACAGGTTTCACCGGCAACAAGAAGCCAGCATCTTTCATTTATACGCAGCCTGTTACGGGCAGCAGCAGACGAATGGAAGTGGTTAGCCAAAGCGCCAGTGATCAAGACCAGAAAACCACAGAGTAAGCGGATACGCTGGCTGACAAAAGATGAGGCTGTAACCTTAATCAATTGTATGCCCGAGAACTTCCGCCCTGTAGTGGTATTTGCTCTGGCTACCGGACTTCGAAGGTCGAACATTCTGGATCTGGAATGGTCGCAAATCGATATGCAAAGAAAGGTTGCATGGATTCACCCAGAGAACGCTAAAGCGGGCAAGGCAATTGGCGTAGCTCTGAACGATATGTCATGCAAGGTATTACGTGAACAGATAGGCCGACACTCAAGATATGTGTTTGTCCACACTTCGGCATGGCACCGGGCAGATGGAACAAAAACCGATGAGGTCAGGAAAATGCGCGTTGATGATAATACAGCATGGAGAACTGGATTAAAGCGCTCAGGAATCACTGATTTCCGTTTCCACGATTTGCGGCACACTTGGGCAAGCTGGTTAGTTCAAGCCGGGGTACCACTATCAGCACTTCAGGAAATGGGCGGATGGGAAAGCATCGAAATGGTCCGTCGATATGCTCACTTGTCGCCAAACCATCTAACTGAGCATGCGCGTAAAATTGACGAGGTAATGGGGATTAATGTCACTAATCTGGCACTTTTAAAAAAGGTTGCTGATAATTAGGGGGTAAATAGAGGGTAAATAGAGGGTAACTCATTGATTTTAATGGTACGCCCTACAGGATTCGAACCTGTGACCTACGGCTTAGAAGGCCGTTGCTCTATCCAACTGAGCTAAGGGCGCATTTGATATTTACCGCAGCACAGAACACTGCCGGTAGTCAGTTGCGGGTTGGATTATACGGGCAGTCTCTTTCGAGTCAATGGGTTTTCGCCTTACGGTTTATCATCTGGCTATTTAATCGTTAATTAATCGTTATTATATGCCTGACAGCACGACCCGCTTCTGACAAAATAGGCACATTCCCGCTTTTTTTAATTGATGGATCCCTCCACTGATGTCAGCAAAAATTATTGATGGTAAAACGATTGCTCAGCAGGTAAGAAATGAAGTTGCTGCGTTGGTACAGAAACGTTTGGCTGCCGGTAAGCGTGCTCCCGGCCTTGCTGTAGTATTAGTTGGTGTCAACCCAGCCTCACAAATTTATGTCGCCAGTAAGCGTAAGGCGTGCGAAGAGGTCGGTTTTGTTTCGCGTTCTTATGATCTGCCAGTGACCACCACTGAAGCAGAGTTGCTGGCATTGATTGATTCACTGAATGACGATGGTGAAATTGATGGGATTCTGGTGCAACTGCCACTGCCTGCAGGCATTGATAATGTCAAAGTGCTGGAACGTATCCACCCAGATAAAGACGTAGATGGCTTCCACCCGTATAACGTGGGCCGCCTGTGTCAACGCGCACCGAAATTGCGCCCTTGCACCCCACGCGGCATCGTTACTTTGCTGGAGCGTTATAATATCTCGACATACGGCCTCAATGCAGTTGTGGTCGGTGCATCCAATATTGTAGGCCGCCCGATGAGCCTTGAACTGCTGCTAGCAGGTTGCACTACCACCGTCACGCATCGTTTTACCAAAAATCTGCGCCAACATGTGGAAAATGCTGACTTGCTGGTGGTTGCCGTGGGTAAACCCGGTTTTATTCCCGGTGAATGGATTAAACCTGGTGCTATCGTGATTGATGTAGGCATTAACCGTCTGGAAAGTGGTAAAGTAGTCGGCGATGTAGAATTTGATGTCGCCGTTGAGCGTGCGGGTTGGATTACACCGGTTCCCGGTGGCGTCGGGCCGATGACCGTTGCAACACTGATACAAAATACCTTGCAAGCCTGCGAGGAATATCACGACATCAACGAAAATTGATTGTAAGGACAGGAATGGACATTTTTCATTTGGAAAAACACCCACACGTTGAGCTGTGTGACTTATTAAAGTTACAGGGCTGGAACGACAGCGGTGCCTCAGCGAAAGCCGCCATCGCAGATGGACAGGTGAAAGTCGACGGGAATGTAGAAACACGTAAGCGCTGCAAAATCCTGGCTGACCAGATTGTTGAGTTTCAAGGCATGAAAGTGCAGGTTAAAGCCTAATCACCTCAGCAAAGGCGAGTTCTAGCTGGTTATTGCGAAAGACTGCCATGGCGAGATAAGGGCAAAAAAATGCGGTTACTGGTCAGCACCAGAACCGCAATTTTTTTAGATGCAGATAGCTAAATTGCACCTATCCACCCAATACCATGCTATTTACGGCGCCATATCGTCCCTTGTGGGCCATCTTCCAGCACAATACCCAGCTCATTCAACTGATCACGGGCCGAATCGGCCAGCGCCCAATCTTTACTGCTACGGGCATCGTTACGTTGCTTAATTAACGCTTCTATTTTTGCTACTTCGTCGTCATTAGTCTGCGCGCCACTTTGTAAAAACAGCTCTGGATCCTGCTCTAATAATCCCAGCACATGGGCCAGTTTACGCAATTCTGCCGCTAAGCCATTCGCCGCCATAATATCTTCAGTTTTTAGGCGGTTTACTTCACGGGCAATATCAAACAGTACCGAATAGGCTTCTGGAGTATTGAAATCATCATCCATTGCGGCACGGAAACGCGCTTCAAACTCTGCACCACCCGCAGGCATCGCACTCGCATCAGTACCACGCAGAGCGGTATACAGGCGTTCTAGTGAGGCACGTGCCTGTTTCAGGTTCTCTTCGCTGTAGTTAAGCTGACTGCGATAGTGGCCAGACATCAGGAAGTAACGTACGGTTTCAGCATCGTAATAGGCCAGCACATCACGAATAGTAAAGAAGTTATTCAGTGATTTAGACATTTTTTCTTTGTCAATCATCACCATACCGGAGTGCATCCAGTAGTTCACATAGGGACCATCATGGGCACAGGTAGATTGCGCAATTTCATTTTCGTGGTGCGGGAACATCAAATCAGAACCACCGCCGTGAATATCAAAATGTGCGCCCAACTGTTTGCCATTCATCGCCGAGCACTCGATATGCCAGCCAGGGCGGCCCGGGCCCCAAGGTGATGCCCAACTTGGTTCACCCGGTTTAGACATTTTCCACAAGACAAAATCCATCGGATTGCGTTTAACATCAGCCACTTCAACCCGGGCACCGGCCTGCAATTGATCCAAATCCTGACGGGACAGCAAACCGTAATCAGGGTCACTGTCCACAGCAAACATCACATCGCCATTTGACGCGACATAAGCGTGATCACGGGCAATCAAACGCTCAGTCAGCGCAATAATTTCAGGAATATGGTGAGTCGCACGCGGCTCTAAATCAGGGCGTTCAAGATTCAGTGCATCGAAATCTTTATGCATTTCTGCCAGCATACGTGTCGTCAGTTGCTCACAGCTTTCATTGTTTTCCAATGCGCGCTTGATAATTTTATCGTCAACATCGGTAACATTACGCACATACGTCAGAGAGTAACCTAAATAACGCAAATAACGCGCCACGACGTCGAAAGCGACAAAAGTACGCCCATGCCCAATGTGACACAGGTCATAAATGGTGATCCCGCATACGTACATACCAATTTTACCGGCATGAATAGGCTTGAATTCCTCTTTTTGGCGACTCAGTGTATTAAAAATCTTTAGCATCGGGACATTCCGTGGTTTTTGTTTTTGCGCTAAGCAGGGTTTATACCCAAAGTCATTGGCGTTGCAGCTAGAGCGCAAACAACTTCAAGGACAAAGGAGATAAAAGGATATCATCAGATTATGCGGTAAATCAGCCACTGATTCAGCACTTTTTCGCACATCTTGCTCGCGTTTCGAGTGCTGACTCAATCTCAGAGTTATGATATAAGAGCCGTCTAAAGAGTTACGACTCATTTGTGAATACACTATTACACTAGCAGGAACATTATTATGGTCACGTTTCATACTAATCACGGCGATATCGTCGTCAATACCTTCGCGGATAAAGCGCCGGTTACCGTTGAAAACTTCCTGAACTACTGCCGTAAAGGCTTCTATGATAACACTATCTTCCACCGTGTTATCGACGGTTTCATGATTCAAGGCGGTGGTTTTGAGCCAGGCATGAACCAGAAAACCACTGATGCAACTATCAAAAACGAAGCTAACAACGGCCTGAAAAACACCCGTGGCACCCTGGCAATGGCGCGTACCAACGATCCGCACTCTGCTACTGCACAATTTTTCATTAACGTTGCTGACAACGACTTCCTGAACTTCCGTTCAGAGCGCCCGGATGGTTGGGGTTACTGCGTATTTGCTGAAGTTACTGAAGGTCTGGACGTTGTTGATAAAATCAAAAACGTTGCTACTGGCCGTAGCGGCATGCATCAAGATGTGCCAAAAGAAGATGTGATCATCAAAAGCGTCACTATCAGCGAATAATGACAGCTTAATGAGCACGCTTTTTATTGCAGATTTGCATCTTAGCGTTCAGGAACCGGCAATCACTGCCGGTTTCCTGCATTTTATACAGCGTGAAGCCATTCATGCTGATGCGTTATATATCCTGGGTGATCTGTTCGAGTCCTGGATTGGCGATGATGACCCCGAACCACTGTACCGGCAAGTTGCCGCTGCGCTGAAATCACTCCAACAACGGGGTGTGCCTTGCTACTTTATCCACGGTAATCGTGATTTCTTGCTCGGTAAACGCTTTGCTCAAGAAAGCGGCATGATCCTGCTGCCGGAAGAGAAAGTCGTCGAACTGTATGGCCGCAAAATTGTTATTTTACATGGTGATACCCTGTGTACCGATGATGCCGACTATCAGCATTTTCGTCGTAGAGTACATAATCCACTGATTCAAAAACTGTTCCTGTGGCTACCTCTGCGTTTTCGTTTACGCATTGCAGCTTATATGCGTAACCAAAGTCAGCAGAACAATAGCGGTAAATCTGAGCTGATCATGGATGTAAATCCACAAGCGGTGATTGATAGCTTCCAACGTAATGGCGTCAGTTGGATGATCCACGGGCATACGCATCGCCCAGCGGTTCACACCGTAGCACTCCCCGCCACAACCGCCCATCGTGTGGTTCTTGGTGCCTGGCATGTTGAGGGTTCGATGGTCAACGTCACGGCAGACAGTGTTGAGTTGATTAAATTCCCATTTTGACCTTCAGGTTTATCTGGCGAGTGGGTATAAAAAACCGATAAATCCCACTAAAAGCCGCGACGCAACCGTTTTCCTCGCCTTTGGCTCATGATATGCTCTACGCCCTCTTCGCCAGTCACGATTTAAGTAAAATCATTCTGGCCGACGCTTGTGCAATCACAGGAGCTTTACACTCATGGGAGCTAACCTCGATTCGGCTTATACAGCCGGGGTTAAAATCGCTATCGTAATGGGGTCCAAGAGTGACTGGGCCACCATGCAGTTCGCCGCTGACGTGCTCACCACGCTCAATGTTCCATTTCATGTGGAAGTTGTCTCCGCACACCGCACCCCCGATAAGCTGTTCAGTTTTGCCGAGTCAGCCCAAGCCAATGGCTTACAGGTGATAGTTGCCGGTGCCGGTGGTGCTGCACATCTGCCGGGTATGATTGCGGCAAAGACGCTGGTACCTGTTTTAGGTGTTCCGGTACAAAGTGCTGCGCTGAGTGGTATCGACAGCCTGTATTCGATTGTGCAAATGCCGCGTGGTATCCCAGTGGGGACCTTGGCTATCGGTAAAGCTGGTGCCGCCAATGCCGCCTTACTGGCCGCGCAAATATTGGCATTGCACGATGCCGAATTAGCCGATCGTCTGGCTGATTGGCGCAAAAGCCAAACTGACGAAGTGCTGGATAATCCAGATCCTCGGGTACCAGACTTACAGGTGAAGGCATGAAACCAGTTTGCGTATTAGGTAATGGCCAGCTAGGGCGCATGCTGCGTCAGGCTGGCGAACCACTGGGTATTGCCGTGTATCCGGTGGGCTTGGATGCGGAACCTGAAGCCGTGCCTTATCAGCACAGTGTGATTACCGCTGAGATTGAGCGCTGGCCAGAAACGGCGTTAACCCGTGAGCTCGCTACACACACGGCTTTTGTTAACCGCGATATCTTCCCGCGTCTGGCCGATCGCCTGACACAAAAGCAATTGCTCGATAGCCTGAATCTGCCAACCGCCCCGTGGCAGTTATTAGCAAGTAGTAGCGAATGGCCACAGGTCTTTGCAACATTAGGTGAGCTAGCCATTGTCAAACGTCGGGTCGGAGGCTATGACGGACGTGGTCAGTGGCGGTTGCGGGCCGGTGATCAAGATACCTTGCCAACTGATGCTTACGGTGAATGCATCGTTGAGCAAGGGATTAACTTCAGCGGTGAAGTTTCGCTGGTCGGCGCACGCAGCAGCCAAGGCAAATCGGTGTTTTACCCGTTAACCCACAATCTGCATGAAGATGGCATCCTGCGTATGAGCGTGGCTTTGCCACAGCCCGATAGCAGATTACAGCAACAAGCTGAAAAAATGCTGTCAGCCATTATGGATGAGCTGAATTATGTTGGCGTAATGGCCATGGAGTGCTTTATCGTTGGCAACAATCTGTTGATCAATGAGCTGGCACCACGGGTGCATAATAGCGGTCACTGGACGCAAAATGGTGCGTCAATAAGCCAGTTTGAACTGCACCTGCGCGCCATTTTGGACCTGCCCTTACCGACGCCAGTGGTCAACACCCCGTCAGCGATGGTCAACCTGATTGGCACGCCAGTGAACATCGAATGGCTATCTCTGCCGTTGGTGCATCTGCACTGGTATGAAAAAGAAGTGCGCGCAGGCCGTAAAGTAGGCCATCTGAATTTGAACCATCCCGATGGCGCACAATTATGTGCTGCTCTGGCCGCACTCGCGCCGTTGTTACCAGCGGAATACCAGAACGCGCTGTTCTGGGCGCAGGATAAGCTGTAACGCATCTGGCCTACCCTACAAATCATTGGCGTTGCAGCCACACTGCAACGCCAGGTTACCCAAGTGGGCTAACTGTCATAATTGCGGAACAGCGCCCTTCCCTGTAACAAACGCGCACCTAACCAACCGCCACACAGTGACAACAATAGCGCGCCAGCCAACGGCAATAGCCACCACATAACCCAATTAGGCTGCCACGGGAAATCAAACACTAAGCGCTGTAATGCCCACAGTGCCGCCTCTGCTCCGATGGCAGCAGCCAGCCCGGCAACCAACCCCAGTAAGGCAAACTCCCACCACAAGGTACCTCGCAGTAAGCGTTTACTTGCGCCTAGTGTCCGGTAAACCACCAGCTCCTGACGTCGCTGACGCATCCCTACTTGAACCTGTGCTAACAGCAACAAAGTGCCACAGATGATCACCAGTATTACCATCACTTCCAGTGCACGGCTCACCTGCTGCAACACCTGCCCGACCTGTTTAAGCATCGCGCCAATATCCAACAAACTGAGTGTTGGGAACTGCCGATTCAGTTGTGTCAGCACCTCCCCGTCTCCTTGATAGCGGAAACTGGTCAGCCAGGTTTGTGGCTGTTTATCCAATGCACCTGGCGGGAAGATAAAGTAGAAATTTGGCCGCAGGCTTTCCCAATCCACCTGACGAATACTGCTAACTTTGGCTTCGAATGACTGTGTATCACCGCTAAATGTCAGCTTATCGCCGATTTTAATCCCCAGTCTGTCAGCAATGCCTTGTTCCATCGACACTTCATCGGCTTTAGGTGGCCATTGACCGGCGGTCAAAATATTGTGCGCCGGTAAATCTTGCTGCCAGGTCAGATTCAATTCACGGTTAACCGCCTCGCCACCGGGTTCATCTTCGCGCACCCGCTCGGTGGCCAGTTGCTGGTTAATTTCAGACAGCCGTACCCGCACGATTGGATAGAACGTTGATGGCGTTATCTGATGTTGCGTCAGAAACTCAGTTACCTGTGGCACCTGTTGCGGTGTCATATTCAGCAAGAAGTAATTCGGGCTGTCCGGCGGCAATTGTTGCTGCCAACGATCCAATAGGTCCCCACGCAGTACCAATAACAATGCTAACAGCATAAAGGATAATGAAAATGCCGCCAGTTGCGTTAATGTCATCCACGGTTGACGTAGCAAACGGTTGATTGCCAGACGCAATGATAGACGGGTAACAGTCAGGCGGCGCAACAGTACCAGACTGCCCCAGCCAATCACGCCCAGTAATAACGCCAATACCACCATGCCAGCCATAATGGCCCACAATAACGCGTTCCCCCCCATCAGCAATGCCAATAAGCCAATCACGATAACCAGCATTGCAGGAATAAAGTAACGCAGCGGCCAAACATTCGCGGAAACATCACGGCGCAAAACCCGTAGCGGCTGGGTCGCGAGCAGTTGCCGATAGGGGCGAACACCCACCAGCAGCGAAATCAATACCAGCGAACCCATTGACCATACCCATGGCCATAAACCGGCTGCTGGCAATGCGGCCGGTAATACCGGTGACAATAAACGAACTAAAACCTTCTCGAATAAGAGGCCAATCACGCTGCCACACAGGCCTGCCAACACCAGCACCGACAGCCACTGACCGATAATCAACCGCCGCAGTGCACGGTGTCCTGCACCTAATGTTTTCAGTACCGCAACTAAATCATAGCGGCTACGGCAATAGTGGCCCATCGCCACCGCAACGGCAGCAATCGAAAGTAGTAACGTCAATAGCGCCGATAACAGCAAGAACTGCTGCGCCCGTTGCAGCGATTTCCCCAGCGCGCCACCTGATTCTTGTAAACCATACAACCGCTGCTCTGGTTTCAATTGTGGCGTAAGCCAGTCACTAAATTGGGTGACGCCATCAGGCTGGCCGGCGAACATATAACGATAGGTCAGACGGCTACCCGGCTGAATCGCGCCGGTCTTTTCCACGTCAGCCAGATTGATCAAAATACGCGGCGCGGTTTGGAATGGATTAAAGCCAGAATCAGGCTCCTGAATCACTTCACCGACAATTTTCAGTGAAGTATCACCGACATCCAGCATATCGCCGACCTTAACCCCAAGCAGCGACAACAGCCTTGGTGCCACCAACACCGTACCCGGTTCCAGCACCGCGCCAACAGGCAACGTATCTAATTTGCCATACAACGGATAGGCTAAATCTGTGGCTTTTACATCAGCCAGTTGTGGGCGATCGCCCGCGAAAGTCATGGTCATAAACGATAACTGGCGACTGACGGTCAACCCTTGCCGTTTAGCTTCCAGCAACCACGTTTCAGGAACCGGATGCGCCGCGCTCAGCACCCGATCGCCGGCTAAAAAATCGCGGCTTTGCTGACTCAGCCCTTTTTCCATCCGGTCACTGATGGTACCCAGCGCCAGCACACAAGCCACCGCCAGTGTTAATGCCAGCCAGACAATTAACAGTGAGGGTGAGCGCCACTCACGCCAAAACCAGCGCCAAATCATGCTTCCTCCCACAATTTGCCGTCCCGCAGCCGCAAGCGGCGCTGACAACGCCCCGCCAGTTGTACATCATGGGTAACCAGAATCAGTGTGGTGTCATAATCCCGATTCAATGAAAACAGCAGATCAGCAATTCTGTCACCGGTATGGCGGTCAAGATTACCGGTCGGTTCATCGGCAAATAACACTTTAGGCCGCCCACTGAAGGCTCGGGCCAGTGCTACCCGCTGCTGCTCACCGCCAGAAAGCTGAGCGGGCAGATGATGTAGCCGTTTGCCCAATCCGAGTTGCTCTAATAACTCCACCGCATGGGCCTTACTATTGCGTTCGCTCTCTCCACGCAACAATGCAGGAAGCTGAACGTTCTCTAACGTATTGAGTGTGGGTACCAACATAAATGACTGAAACACGAAGCCGACGTTTTTTGCACGTAATTGCGCGCGCCCTTCTTCATCCATGGCGGTCAAAGACTGGCCGAGTAAACTCACCTCACCACTGCTGCCATCATCAAGCCCTGCCAGTATCCCCAGCAAAGTTGACTTACCGGAACCCGACTCACCAATCAGCGCAATTGTCTGGGCGGGTTTGACAACCAGCTCAACTCCGGTAAGGATGGAGAGCTGTTGCTCACCCTGGCCGACGTATTTATTAAGATGATGAACTTCAAGAACGTTTTCCGCTGGCATCTTCCCTTCCTTTTACTGTTGGGATTATTCAGTTTGCGTGCCGCCGCAACCGATACACTGTTAATTCTTGGCGATAGCTTAAGCGCCGGTTACCGCCTGCCGATTGCCGAAGCATGGCCTTCACGGCTGGATAAAACATGGCAGGGAACACCGTCACTGCCGAAGGTAGTCAATGCCAGTATCAGTGGTGACACCGCCGCTCAAGGTTTGGCCCGCCTACCGTCCCTACTCAAACAACACCAGCCGCGCTGGGTGCTGATAGAACTGGGAGCAAATGACGGTCTGCGTGGTTTTCCAACACAAGATACTCAACGGGATCTGACACAAATTATCAATCAGATATTGGAAGCAAAAGCACAACCTTTATTGATGCAAATCCGCATTCCGCCTAACTATGGTCGCCGTTATACTGATGCTTTCACCGCGATGTATCCACAACTGGCACAGCAATTTAACATTCCATTGGTCCCTTTCTTTATGGAAGCTGTTGCTGTGAAACCGCAGTGGATGCAGGATGATGGCTTACACCCTAACGCCGCGGCCCAACCCTTCATCGCGGATTGGATGGCGCAACAACTTAAACCATTAGTGACCAATAAGCAGTAATAACACTTGTTCAAACAAATAGAATCACTCACCAGGTAAAGTTATGCAAAAAACTGTATTAATTACCGGTTGTTCCAGCGGTATCGGGCTGGTTGCGGCACAGGATTTGAAAAACAGGGGCTATCGCGTACTGGCCGCCTGCCGTAAACCTGATGATGTGGCAAAGATGACGCAATTGGGTCTGGAAGGTATTGAACTGGATTTGGATGACAGTGCCAGTGTGGAACGTGCTGCTGCGCAGGTTATCGAACTGACTGGCGGGCGCCTATACGGCCTGTTTAACAATGGTGGTTTCGGCCTGTATGGCCCATTGCACACCATTTCACGCCAGCAGTTGGAAAAGCAGTTTTCCACCAATCTATTCGGCACCCACCAGCTCACGCAATTGCTGTTGCCAGCAATGTTGCCTCACGGCGAAGGGCGTATAATTCAAACCAGTTCGGTGATGGGGTTGGTTTCTACCGCGGGTCGCGGCGCTTATGCGGCCAGCAAATATGCGTTGGAAGCGTGGTCTGATGCACTACGTATGGAACTGCACGACAGTGGTGTACATGTTTGTCTGATTGAACCCGGCCCTATCAGTACCCATTTTACACAAAACGTCAATCAGGCCGAGGCCGATAAACCGGTCAATAATCCCGGTATCGCAAAGCGATTTACCCTGCCCCCGCAGGCTATATTACCGAAATTACGCCATGCACTGGAAAGCCCGCGCCCACAATTGCGCTATCCTGTCACATTAGTGGCCCATGCATTGACCCTATTGCGCCGCATCCTACCGGGGCGAATGTTAGATAAAGTCCTGCGCGGTAATGCCTAACTGACTATCCAAAAATAGTTGGGGTTGAAGCAACATAATCTGCCCCCATCTAGTGTTAAAACGGATGAGAGAAATAATTCATGCTAGCACCTACTACGATTGATATTACTGAAGCAAACCTACACCAGGCCTTAGAACAATCCATGGCCGTGCCGGTACTGTTCTACTTTTGGTCCGAACGCAGCCAGCATTGTCTGCAACTGACGCCAGTGCTGGATAAACTGGCCGCAGAGTATGCCGGTCAATTCATTCTGGCTCGTGTCGACTGCGATGCAGAGCAGATGGTGGCGTCACAGTTTGGTTTACGCTCAATTCCGGCGGTTTATCTGTTTAAAGACGGTCAACCGGTGGATGGCTTCCAAGGACCACAGCCGGAAGAGGTTATCCGCGAGCTATTACAACGGGTATTGCCGAAACCTGAAGAATTGAAAGTTGCCGAAGCCGCACAATTGTTAAGCGAAGGCAAAGTGCAAGAAGCACTGCCACTGCTGAAAGATGCCTGGGCGCTGAGTGGGCAAAACAGTGAAATTGGCCTGCAACTGGCTGAAGTGCAAATTCAGTTGAACCGCAGTGAAGATGCTGAAACGGTGCTGGCAACCATTCCACTGCAAGACCGTGATACCCGTTATCAAGGGCTGATTGCTCAGATTGAGTTGCTCAAACAAGCTGCCGACACGCCAGAGATCCAACAGTTACAACAGCAATTGACTGAGCAGCCTGATAACGTCGAACTCGCGGTGCAATTGGCGCTACAACTGCATCAGGTTGGCCGCAATGACGAGGCTTTAGAGCTGTTGCTGAGCCATTTGAAGAAAGATCTGGCTGCCGCGAACGGTACTGCACGTAAGACATTAATGGATATTTTAGCTGCACTAGGCACCGGCGATGCACTGGCCGCCAAATATCGTCGTCAACTTTACTCATTACTGTACTGACAGCGAAAGTTAATCGCCATAACCTTTTTGGCGATCCCTTATTTGCTACTGCGCGGGGGCATCCCGCGCGGTTTTATTCTGCCCCAGCCAAGTTTTTTCTCATTTACACGCTTTTACCTGCCTTTAGTTAGGCATTTAACCACCGGTCACGTAATATTAAGAAACAAATATCATTGCTGACAGGAAGTTAAATATGTTTACGGTCATCCCTGTTCTTATCGTTGTAGCACTGATTGTGGTGTTTTCCTCAATCAAAATTGTTCCACAAGGTTTTCAGTGGACTGTCGAGCGTTTTGGTCGTTATACCAAAACCCTGATGCCAGGCTTGAACATCGTTGTGCCATTTATGGATCGTGTTGGTCGCAAAATCAATATGATGGAACAAGTCTTGGATATCCCATCCCAGGAGATCATTTCCCGCGATAACGCCAACGTAGCAATTGATGCAGTCTGCTTTATCCAGGTTATTGACCCAGTAAAAGCAGCTTATGAAGTCAGCAATTTGGAATCGGCCATCATCAATTTGACCATGACCAACTTCCGTACTGTTTTAGGTTCTATGGAGCTGGATGAAATGTTGTCCCAACGTGACAACATCAACGGCCGCCTGTTGCATATTGTTGATGAAGCCACCAACCCGTGGGGCATTAAAGTGACTCGTATTGAAGTCCGTGATGTGCGCCCACCGGCTGAATTGATTTCTGCGATGAATGCTCAGATGAAAGCGGAACGTACTAAACGTGCTGATATTCTGGAAGCCGAAGGGGTTCGTCAGGCCGCAATTTTGCGTGCTGAAGGTGAGAAGCAATCACAGATTCTGAAAGCTGAAGGTGAACGTCAATCCGCATTCTTGCAAGCAGAAGCCCGTGAGCGTGGTGCTGAAGCTGAAGCTCAAGCTACCAGAATGGTTTCTGAGGCTATTGCTGCCGGTGACATTCAAGCCATTAACTACTTTGTGGCACAGAAATATACCGACGCACTGCAACACATCGGCTCCGCCAATAACAGCAAAGTCATTATGATGCCGCTAGAAGCCAGCAGCCTGATGGGTGCTATCGGTGGGATTGCAGAACTGATTGGCGAGAGTAAAAACAGCCGAGGTAAATAACCATGCTGGAGGAAATTGCCGCGAATCCAAGTTGGTTTTGGCTATCCCTCGGCGGGCTGCTTCTGGCCGCCGAGATGCTAGGTGCCAGTGGTTATATGCTGTGGAGCGGCGTTGCCGCCGTAGTCGTGGGCGCGTTAGTCTGGCTATTTCCCTTTAGCTGGGAGATGCAAGGCGTGCTATTTTCCGTCCTGACGGTGGTTGCTGCATTCCTGTGGTGGTATTGGCTGAGTAAACGCATCAAACCACAACCTGCCATGCTGAATCAACGTACCCATCAGCTATTGGGTACGCGGGCCACATTGACCGAACCGACTATTGATGGTTTTGGTCGCATGCGGGTTGGTGACAGTAGCTGGCGTATTTATTGCGCGACCGAACTGGGTGTTGGTACCGAAGTTGAAGTGATATTCGTGGAAGGCAATACCTTGCATGTCCGCGCCATCCCTCAGTAATACCTATATTATCGTCAGTAGCATATTGACCGGCAGGCCGTCAGTTGAGCGGCCTGTCAGTTAACTAACAACTGCCCCCCCACAACCATCTGTTTGTTAACAACTTTCTCCTTATCATCGCCAGCCTGCTTAGCTGCCGAATGACAACATCCCGACAAATTATTGATAATCGGGCAATCTGCGCCATCATCCCCTGGGCACTCATCTGCCAACGCTAACAAGCGCAAGCGCATCTGGTTAAGATCATCAATATGTTGCTCGATTTCCGCAACCTTTAGTAGCGTCGCCGCTTTCACATCCGCGCTGTGGCGGGCCGGGTTATGAAATAATGCCAGTAACTCGCGACATTCATCCAGTGTAAAGCCAACCTGCCGTGCCTGACGTAGCAGTGTTAACTCTTCAATGTGTTTGGCACTGTAGCTGCGATAGCCGTTATCAGTGCGGATAGGCGGTGTCAGCAGTTTTTTTTCTTCGTAGAAACGTATGGCTTTGCTAGTTAAACCGGTTTTTTTTGCCACATCGCTTATGTTCATACTTCCCCCTTGACCTTCCCCTTGCTGGAAGGTTTAACCTCCATAATTAGTGAAAATAACGATGTCAGTCAAGCGGAATAAAACCTGTACAGCTTAAGGTTATGGATAAATCCATTATCAGCGACAATAAGCGATGTGACTGGGATTACCGACTAAACTTATCCCGACGAAATGAACGGATAAGTGGTTACTCGATAAGGAGTTAATTATGTTGCAAACCACAGTGCTGGCCTTGCATGGTCTTTCCTGTATGAATTGTGCCAAGCGAGTGAAAACCGCCTTAGAAAGTCGTGAAGATATTCATCATGCTGAAGTCGACGTTAACTATGCCAAAGTGACCGGTGAAGCCGATATCAACACGCTGATTGATACTGTCAAGCAAGCCGGTTATCAGGCAGAAGCAGCCCAAACACCCGATACACAATTACAGCTCTCAGGCTTAAGTTGCGGTCATTGTACTGAAGCTACACGCAAAGCGCTGGAAGCCGTTCCCGGTGTGATTGCGGCCGTGGTAAGTGTGGATAGCGCGAAAGTGTATGGCAAAGCTGATCCGCAGGTGCTGATTAATGCCGTGGAACAGGCGGGTTATCACGCCGCACTGCCAGGTGCCCTATCCCCAAAAACTGAGCCGCTGACTCACTCAGCCCCATCTCAGCCGGAATATCAGGCAGCGGCCTCTTCAACTATTCCGGCAGTAACACCTGAGATTAATAAAACAGAGACCGCTAACCCAACCACAGCGGTAGATATCGATAGCGTCCAGTTATTACTAACCGGAATGAGCTGTGCCAGTTGCGTATCCAAAGTACAACATGCTCTGGAAGGGGTTGATGGGGTTGAGGTTGCGCGCGTCAATTTGGCGGAGCGTAGCGCGTTAGTCACCGGTAACCCAAGCAATGAAGCCTTAATCGCAGCCGTCAAAAATGCCGGTTATGGTGCAGAAATTATTGAAGACGAAGGCGAGCGCCGCGCACGTCAGCAACAGATGTCCCAAGCCAGTATGAAGCGCTTCCAATGGCAAGCAGCGCTGGGCCTGCTGTTGGGTATCCCACTGATGGGATGGGGGTTATTCGGCGGCAGTATGACGCTAACGCCAGAAACCCAGACGCCGTGGCTTATTGTCGGGGTGATTACTCTGCTGGTGATGATATTTGCGGGTGGCCATTTCTATCGCAACGCCTGGGTCAGCCTGAAAAATGGCAGTGCCACTATGGATACCTTAGTGGCACTAGGTACCGGAGCGGCGTGGCTCTATTCCATTACGGTGAATATCTGGCCGGATGTTTTCCCGATGGAGGCGCGCCACCTCTATTATGAAGCCAGCGCCATGATAATCGGTTTGATTAACCTTGGTCATGCGATGGAACAACGCGCCAGACAGCGCTCATCTAATGCGTTGGAGCGACTGCTGGACCTGGCACCACCGACAGCACGGCGGGTATCTGACGACGGCGAGCAAGTGATCCCTCTGGCTGAGGTCCAATTGGGCATGACCTTGCGTCTGACTACCGGTGACCGAGTACCGGTTGATGGTGAAATTGTGCAGGGCGAAGTGTGGATGGACGAAGCCATGCTGACCGGCGAACCTATCCCACAACAAAAATCAGCAGGTGATGTGGTACATGCAGGTACCCAAGTACAGGATGGGTCGGTACTGTTCCGCGCCAATGCCATTGGTAGCCAAACTACACTGGCTCGCATCATCAAACTGGTTCGTCAGGCGCAAAGCAGTAAACCAGAAATCGGCAAATTGGCGGACCGAATCTCGGCGGTATTTGTGCCAACCGTGGTGGCAATTGCTGTTATCGCCGGGCTGATTTGGTATTTCCTCGGTCCACAGCCTCAGTTGGTGTACACCCTGGTGGTTGCTACCACAGTGCTCATTATCGCTTGTCCCTGCGCGCTTGGACTGGCGACGCCGATGTCTATCATCTCTGGCGTCGGGCGGGCGGCCGAGTTTGGTGTTTTGGTACGTGATGCCGATGCATTGCAGCAAGCCAGTAATCTCGATACGTTGGTGTTCGACAAAACCGGCACACTAACGGAAGGTCACCCGCAAGTGGTGGCAATTCATACCTTTAACGGTGTCAGCGAACAACAAGCGCTGGGATGGGCCGCAGCACTAGAAACCGGTTCTAATCACCCATTGGCTCGCGCTATTTTGCAACGTGCCGAAGGGCTGACGCTGGCTACCGTCAG
Organism: Yersinia sp. 2541 StPb PI; assembly: GCF_052217145.1. Lineage (NCBI taxonomy): Bacteria > Pseudomonadati > Pseudomonadota > Gammaproteobacteria > Enterobacterales > Yersiniaceae > Yersinia > Yersinia sp. 2541 StPb PI. The sequence continues at coordinate 3,467,432 of NZ_JAZGQB010000001.1, forward strand.
TCAGTTCCGCACCTTACGTGGCTTGGGTGTCAGTGGTGAAGTTGACGGCATTCCTTTGTTGCTAGGGAACAACCGCCTGCTGGAGGAACAGAGCATTGATACCCGTGAGTTGCAATCACTCATGCAGCAGCAAGCTGAAAGTGGTGCTACCCCGGTTATCCTCAGCGCGATGGGTAAACCCGCGGCACTGCTGTCGATCCGCGACCCACTGCGCAGCGACAGTGTCAGCGCTCTGCAACGGTTGCATCAACTGGGATACAGTCTGGTGATGTTAACCGGTGATAACCCAATTACCGCCAATGCCATTGCCAAAGAAGCCGGTATTGATCAGGTGATCGCGGGTGTATTGCCGGAGGGTAAAGCTGAGGCTATCAAGCAACTGCAAGCCGCCGGACATAAAGTGGCGATGATTGGTGATGGTATCAATGATGCCCCTGCACTGGCACAAGCGGATGTTGGGATTGCCATGGGTGGTGGTAGTGATATCGCGATTGAAACTGCGGCTATCACGCTAATGCGCCACAGTCTGCATGGGGTTGCGGATGCCGTGGAGCTTGCCAAAGCAACATTGCGTAATATGAAGCAAAACCTATTGGGTGCGTTTTTCTACAACGCACTGGGTATTCCGATTGCTGCGGGAATTCTGTTCCCGTTCACCGGAACATTACTTAGCCCGGTGGTGGCAGGGGCGGCCATGGCGCTGTCATCCATTACCGTAGTCAGCAACGCTAACCGTTTACTGCGTTTTAAACCTAAGCAGTAAGCGCTCCTGATATCCCCAAAGTCATTGGCGTTGCAGGTAGGCTCAGGGATGGGCCGAGTAACAAGAGCAGCTAACCCCCTGCGGCTTCAAGTACAAAGGGTATAGCCTAATGGCGCACAACACTTTCATGTGCGCCATTTAGCGTTTAGCATGTTAAGAAATGCTAAAAAGGGAACCACATGGATATGGGCCAATTATTACGCCACATCGTACGATTTCTCGGTATCCTAACACCGGCGACCTACCCCTATCCGGCGTTGGATATCACCTTACCCCGTGAACGCCACTTCCATATGGTCGGCAGTATTCATATGGGAACCGAGAACATGTTCCCCCTCCCCCACGAATTACTGAATAAATTGAATCAGGCTGATGCACTTATTGTCGAAGCTGATATCACCGACACCTCCTCACCTTTTGGTACCGATACCCTCAGCGAAGCATTAATCGATAGATTACCTGAGGAGCAATATCAGCAACTGTTACAGCGCTGCGAAGAGCTGAGCACTGATCCGCACTCGATGGCCTTTCTACCGGCATGGCAGGTCGCCTTAATGCTTCAGGCTCGCCAGGCTCAACGTCTGGGATTGCGTGGGGAATACGGCATCGATTATCAATTATTGAAAGCGGCAGCAGCACAAGAAAAAAGTGTTATAGAGTTGGAAGGAACACAAATGCAACTCGATTTACTGGAGACATTACCTGATAACGGCATGTCTTTACTGCTTGATACTCTGACCCATTGGCACACCAACGCACGCCTGCTGCAAACCATGATTGGCTGGTGGCTGGAACATCCCCCCACCAATGACCTAACCACACTGGCGCCAACTTTTAGCCAAAATCTATACGATGTGCTGATGATTCAACGGAATAAACGCTGGCAGCAGCAACTAGAACATCTGCCAGCCGGGCGTTATGTGGTCGCGGTCGGTGCACTGCATCTGTATGGCGAGGGTAATCTTCCTGATTTGTTGCAACTCAGCGAGCAGTAATCACCAATAAAAGTAAAAAAATGGCCGATATCGCTATCGGCCAGTCAAAGAGGAATTTTCATTATTTTAGTTATTAAGCGCCCACACCCCTTGCGGATAATATGAGCTGCAGGTACAGGGTAGCAACCTGACGATTAGATTAGCAACTTACATTCATCATAACTCCGGCAATCCATCATGATGCCATTGATTTTATTAGGTTAATTTTTAACTCTATCGCAATGATTGGGTGTAGGATAATCCACTGGAATAAATTTTCATTTTTAATTGGACGTTTATTATGACACCTGCAGTCGTTTTGCTGGAAAAACAAAAAGTTCCGTTCACATTACATCCTTATCACCATGACGCAGCAGAAACCAACTTTGGCGATGAAGCCGTTAAAAAGTTGGGGCTTAATGCTGATCAGGTTTATAAAACCTTGCTGGTCGCCTTGAATGGTGATGCCAAAAATTTGGCGGTTGCCGTTACCCCTGTCGCCACCCAGCTTGATCTGAAAAAAGTTGCGCGTGCTTTGGGTGCCAAAAAGGCGGAGATGGCTGACCCACAATTGGCGCAGCGCACCACCGGTTATTTAGTCGGTGGTATCAGTCCATTAGGGCAGAAAAAGCGCTTACCGACGGTTATCGATAGCTTGGCACAGGCGTATGCCACTATATTCGTTTCTGGCGGAAAGCGGGGGTTAGATATTGAATTGGCTGCAACAGATTTATGCCAGTTGCTACAAGGCAGCTTTGCCGATATTGCTAAGCGCGATTAATTAATTTATTGCATTACAAACCCGCACCGCGCTGCCTATATCTCATGCAATTCACCAGAAGCCTCCACTGCCAAATGGAGGCTTCTGGCTTCACGCCTTACTTATAAACAATCTCGCCTTTCGGCTGATACTGACTGGCATCCAGCGGAGAGTGCTTTTCAATATACTGTTTTAACACTTCAGCATCGATAAAACCGGTGTTCACATAGCCCGGTAAGGTATCGATTTTCGGGTAGCCATCGCCGCCTAATGCATTAAAATTCAGGGTGGCCAGACGATACATTTTATTCGGGTCTAATGGCTTACCCTGTATTTTTACGTTACTGACGCCATTACCATCAGCGACCAAGCTGACATTGGCAAATTGTGCATAAGCACCTGAATCGACTTTTTTATTCGCCACCACAGCCAGATACTTCTCGACCTCGCTGCCTTTCATATCGGCGTAAACCAATGTATTACCAAATGGCTGGACCTTAAGCACATCTTTATACGTGATATCACCGGCATCGATAGAATCACGCACCCCACCACCACTCATCACCGCGAAGTCTGCACCCGCTCGTTCCATTTGCGCAGCCAATAACATCCGCGCCAGGTTGGTTTGTTCGAAACGAACCTTGCTACGATCACCTTCTAGCTTGCCATTGACACTGCCAACTTTAATATCCAACTGCGCCTTACCTTGCTCTTCAAAAGGCGTAAGTAGCTTCAGCATCGATGGATCTTGCGCAATCTCCTGGGTATAAAAGACCCGCTCACTGGTACCATCAGCCTTCTCAACTTTTTTCTTTAAATTGATTGGAATTAACTGATAACTCACCAGTTTCAACTCACCATTGCGGAATTTAAAATCAGCACGACCAACATATTTACCCCACTCATGAGCTTGAACAATCCAGGTTCCGTTCTGACGATCAGGCGCACAAGGTGTACCGGGAACATAATCAGCCTGCTTATGGTTCTCACTGGCCATACAAACCGGATCTTGCGAGTGACCACCCACTATCATATCTAAATAGCCTGCGGGGAGGCTGCGAGCCATCTCTACATCACCTGGAGCATTCGAACCATGCTTGCCATCATCGTAATGCCCCATATGGGTAGCGGCGATGATAATGTCAGGCTTATCGGTCTTTCGCAGTTGATCGACGACTTGTTTTGCTTCAACGGCCGGGACATGGAATTCAATATCGGTGAAATACTCGGGATTCCCGATCTTGGCAGTATCATCAGTCGTTAAACCAATTACCGCAATTTTCACCCCTTGCTTATCAAACAAGGCATAAGGCTTAAATAAGCGTTGTTGCGTACTTTTCTGGTAGATATTGGCCGATAACAACGGGAAAGTTGCCCACTTCTCTTGTTGTCGCAGCACACTCAATGGATTATCAAATTCGTGATTGCCGATGGCCATCGCGTCGTAACCGACCAGGTTCATACCACGAAAATCAGGCTCCGCATCTTGCAAATCAGACTCAGGCACGCCGGTGTTGATGTCCCCACCTGACAGCAGTAGTAGACTTCCGCCCTCGGCTGCAACTTGTTTGCGAATACTATCAACGACAGTTTTCTGTGCCGCTAAACCATATTCGCCGTGATCGTTTTGCCAGAAATGCCCATGGTGATCATTAGTGTGCAATATAGTGATATCGTAAGTTTTATCTTTTTCCCAGGCAGCAGCCCATCCCGGTGCAAACGCCAGCGACACAGCCAAGGCACATGCTGTGGTCGGTAATGAAAAACGCATGGCAAATCTCCATGTAGTCGTTAAAAACCGGCCTGATAAATCCCGGTTTAATGAGTGAAAAGAGTGTAATGCATATCAATAGCACGATAAATCAACACCATACCGTGACGCCGTAGGCATTGTAATGTGATGATGTATGCATGAATTTCATAACTTTGGAATATATATCAAATTATGTCAGATGTAGTAAAAATCATTCGATCTGCATAATATGTATTCGTTACCAACATATTATTAACAGTGAAATTATTAGGCGAATACTCACTATGACCGATCGTTCTGAGACTGGATTCCAGCCCTCCGTTAATGCCGCTGTAAAACGCACATCCTTCTCTATTCTGGGGGCTATCAGCGTATCTCATCTACTCAACGATATGATCCAATCGTTGATTCTAGCGATTTATCCTTTATTACAAGCCGAGTTTTCACTGAGTTTTACTCAGATAGGGCTAATCACGCTCACTTACCAGCTTACTGCATCACTACTGCAACCCCTGATAGGGCTGTATACCGATAAGCACCCCCAACCTTACTCTTTGCCTATTGGTATGGGTTTTACCTTATCAGGCATATTGCTGCTGGCGGTGGCAACCACTTTCCCTGTGGTTTTATTGGCAGCAGCGCTGGTTGGCACCGGCTCATCGGTATTCCATCCTGAGTCATCACGGGTCGCGCGCATGGCATCCGGTGGTCGCCATGGCCTGGCTCAGTCAGTTTTTCAAGTCGGGGGCAACTTCGGTAGCGCTCTCGGCCCACTATTAGCTGCAATTCTTATCGCTCCTTATGGTAAAGGCAATGTCGGCTGGTTCTCTCTCGCAGCCTTACTGGCCATTGTGGTGCTATTGCAAGTCAGTAAGTGGTATCAGCAACAGCAAAGAGCAACACATGGCAAAGTGATAAAAACCTCATCGGCAAAATTACTGCCTAAAAAGACGGTTATTAAGACGTTAGTTATTTTAATGGTGCTGATATTCTCTAAATACTTCTACTTGACCAGCATTAGCAGCTATTACACCTTTTATTTGATGCATAAGTTCGGTGTTTCAGTACAAAACGCCCAAATACATTTATTTGTGTTCTTATTCGCAGTCGCCGCTGGCACCATAATTGGCGGTCCTCTTGGTGATCGGATAGGGCGAAAATATGTTATTTGGGGGTCAATACTGGGTGTAGCGCCATTTACCCTTATTTTACCCTATGCTTCGTTGTATTGGATGGGGGTTTTAACCGTAATCATTGGCGTCATCCTCGCATCAGCCTTCTCTGCAATACTGGTGTATGCTCAGGAGTTGATCCCAGGGAAAGTGGGGATGGTATCCGGTCTATTCTTCGGTTTTGCTTTCGGTATGGGTGGGTTAGGTGCGGCTGTACTAGGGTATGTTGCTGATTTAACCAGTATTGAGCTGGTTTACCAAATATGTGCATTCCTGCCATTACTGGGGATATTTACTGCCTTATTGCCCAATATAGAAGATAAGTAATAGTAATAACCTTATAATCCCGACTGAGACTAGCACTTCAGTCGGGAGAGCCCCCTGTGTAATCGTGACAAAAACAGCAAGTCCCCCACAAATAACCACTTCAAACAATTTCCATGCCAAACTAGACTTTTATCGATAAAAAATGAATTTTTATCGCGCATTGATCGCATAAATACAATAAACTGATGTTATTGCTGTGAAATGCTTGCTGCTCCACATATCCCAATACTCATCCAAAAGGCGGCAAGCGCGTGATAAATCTGTTGGGAGTGGATTTAAACGCTCCTTGCAGCGGCCTCGCAGAGATGGGCCAAGTAATAAACGTAGCCAACACACCTGCAATTTGAAAGATGGCGGGTATAACGAGAAGGAGTCTGGATGCACCACTCAACACCCTTAATCACCACGATCGTCGGAGGCCTTGTTCTCGCCTTCCTCTTGGGTTCCCTGGCCCACCGCCTACGCATCTCACCACTGGTGGGATACCTTGCCGCAGGGGTGCTTGCCGGGCCATTCACGCCGGGTTTTGTTGCTGATACTTCATTAGCTCCCGAACTGGCTGAAATCGGTGTTATTTTGTTGATGTTTGGTGTCGGACTTCACTTCTCGCTTAAAGACCTCCTCGCAGTAAAAGCAATCGCCATCCCCGGAGCCGTGACACAAATAGCCGTTGCTACTCTGCTAGGTATGGGCTTGTCTCATTTATTAGGCTGGGATTTAGTCACCGGCTTGGTCTTTGGGTTATGTCTGTCAACCGCCAGTACCGTGGTATTACTGCGCGCACTGGAAGAACGGCAACTGATTGATAGTCAGCGAGGGCAGATTGCTATCGGCTGGTTGATTGTTGAAGATTTGGCAATGGTACTGACATTAGTGTTATTACCCGCATTTGCCGGAGTCATGGGCAACGAAACCACGAGCCTGAGCCAACTGTTTACAGAGCTAGCGATTACTATTGGTAAAGTGATCGCTTTCATAACCTTAATGATTGTCGTCGGTCGTCGGCTGGTGCCCTGGATACTGGCTAAAACAGCCAGTACTGGCTCGCGAGAACTCTTTACTCTAGCAGTCTTAGTCTTGGCGCTTGGGATAGCCTACGGCGCTGTAGGGTTGTTTGACGTATCATTTGCTCTCGGCGCATTCTTCGCAGGAATGGTATTAAACGAATCTGAGCTGAGCCACCGTGCCGCACAAGATACCTTGCCGCTGCGTGATGCCTTTGCCGTGCTGTTCTTTGTTTCAGTCGGCATGTTATTCGATCCGATGATTTTGCTACGAGAACCATTAGCAGTGTTAGCGTCATTGACCATCATTATCTTCGGTAAATCGGTGGCAGCTTTCATTCTGGTGCGGCTGTTTGGCCACTCAAAACGCACAGCACTCACTATTTCCGTTAGCCTGGCCCAAATTGGGGAGTTCGCCTTTATTCTGGCGGGGCTGGGTATTTCTCTTGGTTTAATGTCTGAACATGGCCGTAATCTGGTACTGGCGGGAGCGATTCTGTCTATTATGCTCAACCCGTTACTTTTCACCTTGCTAGATCGCTATTTAGCCAAAAATGAGACGATGGAAGATCTTATTCTGGAAGAGGCGGTAGAAGAGGAAAAACAGATACCTGTAGATTTATGCAATCATGCATTATTGGTGGGATATGGCCGGGTTGGCAGCTTATTAGGGGCAAAACTTCATGCGGAAGGCATCCCGCTGGTCGTCGTAGAAAATTCGCGCCCGCGAGTGGAAGCACTCCGTGAACAAGGTATTAATGCGGTATTAGGTAATGCTGCAAGCGCAGATATTATGTCACTGGCGCGTCTGGATTGCGCCCGTTGGTTATTGCTGACCATACCAAATGGCTACGAAGCCGGTGAAATAGTCGCATCAGCCAGAATTAAGCGGCCAGACCTTGAGATAATCGCCCGCGCCCATTATGACGATGAAGTGGTTTATATCTCAGACCGTGGCGCTAACCAGGTTGTTATGGGGGAGCGCGAAATCGCCAACAGCATGCTTAATATGCTGAAAATAGAAACGCTGACTGAAGAAGATAAAATGCCAGTTTGCCCAATTTAAAATTATATCTGTGTTTATAATTGAAGTTCTATACCCTAAATAATTCGAGTTGCGGGAAGGCAGCAACTAAGCAAATCCCCAGAAGCTTACACGAGTAAGTGACTGGGGTGACAAATCTGCCGGGAGCAGATTTGAACGCTGCTTGCAGCGGCCTCGCCTTGCGAGGCCCAAGGATGGGCTGAGTAATGAGAGCAGCCAACACACCTGCAACTTAAAGTATGACGGGTATCTTACCGCTCCCAGTAAGACTCTTCTAAACTATCTTCCCGTTCAGGCAAGCCACGTGTTAAACGCGGCGAATGCTGGTTTAATACCTGATAACTGACCCGATTGGCGTATTTACACACTTGTGCCAGGGAGGAGTAGCTAAGGTAACTACGCACATGTTTGCTAGAGTTCGGAACATTATTACGATGATAGCCATTCGCCGCAATATCATGCAACACAGCGGATAATGCACCATCCCCTGCCCCGTTGGTATTCATTATTTTCTCAGGCCCGCCCATATAAGGGGCAATGTGAGAATAGATACGTAATGGATGATCACAATGCGCTTGGCGCATTGCCCGGCTAAATTCATACAAGTTAAATTCTGCGATAGCGCCAGGTAATAATGGATGCTGTGTTTGGCGCTTATTAGCCTCTTCGGTATATCCTGCCATATAAAGCCCATTCGGGCCGGCAGTACAAAGCACTAAATCCACCCAATTCAATGCCATGTTAGAAGCCATCAACGGATCATTCAGGCCTGTCAGTTCATAAGCCTCATCTTCATTCATCGCTAATATAGAAACATGCTCGTTGAGAAAATCACGCCACCACTGCGGATTATCTGCAATAACATATTTAGTCCCCAGGGTCATCACGACCGGAACATCATGCTTCTTCGCATAGCTGATGGCTTGCATTGTGGCAGCAGGCATCGGCTCATCCGGCTTACAACGCACCAGATAAGCAGTCAGCACCAGAGCAGAAGCACCTGCAATCACATCTTCAGGAATACTTTCAGGACGTAGCTGATTCATTTGCCCGGGACTGATAGCAAAAGTCCGCTCACCATTATCACTAATCAAAGTAAAGCAGCGGCCAATAGCACCATCAACTGCCTGCAAATAATTCAGGTCAGTGCGACTTGAGGTATTACACAGATAGCGATAGGCATAACTACCGATCTTAATATTGCTACACATGGTGCCCAACAGGATGGAACGATCATCAGCAAGGACAGAATAGTTGTGTAAGGTATTACCAATGGTACCGCCAGCAAACTCATGAGTAATCAACCCATTAGCAGTTAGTTCCTGATAAAGGTTTTCAGCGATATCATCTTCAATCACTAAAGAGTGCCCTTGGCTCAGACCATAACGGGCAATAAAGCTCTCATCAACCTTGGCTTCAATATCAACCAACGTCTGGTCAATGCCAACGATATAAGAGGTACTCACTTCATTTTCAGTCTGCGCCGGTTGCAATAAAGGGTCACGGGCATTCACCGGAAAGTAGTGCTTAGATTTGCGTTTACCAGGAAATTTCATTGTTTTGAGTTACAAATTGAAATGGGAAGATAAGGAATTTTAGCATATGTAAGCATGAATTTAGCGGGCATAACCATTAGGATTTGATTGTTGCCAGTTCCATGCATCCTTTATCATTTCCGTTAGGTTCCTCTTAGCTTTCCAATCTAATTCTTTGAGCGCGAGTTCAGTACTTGCCCAGCACTCCGCGATATCACCAGCCCGACGCGCCGTTATTTCATAGGGGATTTTTTTGCCCGAAATGCGTTCAAATTCACTCACCATCTGAAGTACTGAATATCCTACACCTGACCCCAGGTTATAAACTTTGTACCCAGCAGTCAGCCGATTAAGTGCACAAACATGCCCATCAGCAAGATCCATAACATGAATATAATCACGTACGCCTGACCCATCGTTAGTCGGATAGTCATTACCATATACGGCTAATTTTGGCAGTTTACCAACCGCAACTTGAGTAATAAACGGCAACAGATTGTTTGGCTTTCCATTTGGATCCTCGCCAATCAAACCTGAAGGATGGGCGCCAACAGGATTAAAATAACGCAATGCTCTTATCGCAAACTCGGGGTGAGCAAAAGAGAAATCCTTCAATATCTGTTCAACCATGACTTTCGATGAACCATATGGATTGGTCGTGCCTCCAATACGCGCATCCTCGGTCAGTGGGATAAACTCAGGATCACCGTATACTGTGGCTGATGAACTGAATATCAGCTTCGTTACACCTGCAATTAACATTTCTTCAAGTAGGGTGATAGAACCTGTAACGTTATTTTGATAATATTCTATAGGTTTAATCACTGACTCACCTACCGACTTTAGGCCAGCAAAGTGAATAACAGAATCAATACTGTGCTCTAAGAATATTTTTCTTAGGCAACTTTTGTCTAATACATCACCTTGGTAAAATGTAGCCGAGCAGCCAGCAATTTCGGAAACACGTAATAATGACTCAGCAGAAGCGTTAGATAAATTGTCTAATACAACAATATCTTCCCCTTGCTCCAATAATACTAATACCGTATGCGAGCCAATATAACCTGCACCACCAGTAACTAAAACAGTCATAATCTACCTTTAAAATGTAATGATTTAGAGTTTCATATTACGGCCCAAATATTATCTCTCTGCTCTTATCTTTAACATTCTTTATATCGAATTTACTCTTTTGCATCTGTGCAGATTTGTAAAAGAAGTCATAATTTGAAAATATGGTATTGAGAGCACTTTCTAGGTTTTCTGTCGTGTTATTTATCAGAATACCATTTTGGTCGACTATTTCAGCACAACCCCCCACATTACTTATGATGATAGGTAGACTAGCACTGACCGCCTCAATCGCAGCCATTGGCAAACCTTCACTTTCAGATGTTAGCACAAACACATCATAGTCATTAAACCTGTTAAATCCTTTAATTTCCCCATAGAAATGAATGTTTTTATAACTGCTATATTCTTTCTCAAGTTCTTTATAATACTCACCATCTCCAACCATATCGAGATTAAAATGAGGATTAACGGCAGCAACTTTCAACATCAAGTCAGGTCGTTTAGGATAAGCAAGTCGACATACATAAATTATTTTATTTTTACACGGTCGATCAGAACGTTCAATCAATGGTGTTATAGCATTAAGCTGGACCGTAATCTTTTCAGGTTTAATACCAATAATATTAACCGCCTTATCAGCATCACTTTGAGACACACACCAAATCACATCAGTAATATTTGAAAGCAGTTTTTCAACATAACAAAATATAAACTTTAACACATTGCCATTGTATATACATGACCAGCCATGTGAAACATACACGCCGCGAAAACGTAAAAATAAACGAGCCAGACGACTGTAAAGACCTGCATTAGCTGAACTTGAAACCACTACATCAATTTTATTATCCTTGAGCACCTTATATAAACAATAAATAGCTTTAATACTGGCCATTTTTCTAATCTCAGGGATGATAATAATTTTATCGCAAACTATAGTTTCTGTTAACCAGCCTGATTCAGAGGTTATCAATATTATATTACAATCATCCTTAAGCAATTTGACTTGTTCTAAAACCCAACCTTGCGCACCACCAATTATTGATTTAGTGATTACGAATGCAATGTTTTTCATATTGTTTCCATAAACTATAAAATACCAATCTATTTATAAACAACCCTAACCCATCAATTAATATTAATAGACATATTTTTTTCGTGATGGCTATTTTGCCAAGCCAAATCACAAATACCATCTGTTGGTTGAAAACCAACAGGAGCCTCTAATAATAAAGAGCGAATATATTCATAATCAAAGTCATTACAAGCACTTTCAATTGTACTGAGTAATACATTTAGTTTATCCCATTCAAGCATCACCTCAGTAGCAGTCATAATTCGGGGATGATAGGTATTTTGTACCGACTCTCCAATCAATAGCTCTTCGTATAATTTTTCACCTGGGCGCAAACCTGAAATATCTATCGCAATATCACCATCAGGGTTTTCATCACTCTTAACTGAAAGCCCAGAAAGGTTGACCATACGCTTAGCCAAGTCGATAATCTTAACAGGATCTCCCATATCTAATACAAACACATCGCCTCCTTGCCCCATTGCCCCAGCTTGAATAACCAGTTGTGCCGCTTCGGGGATAGTCATAAAGTAGCGGATAATATCTTTATGGGTGAGCGTGATTGGCCCCCCTTCAGCGATTTGTTTCTTAAATAGCGGAACAACAGAACCTGAGGAACCTAGAACATTGCCAAAACGTACCATGCAGAATTTTGTATGACATTGCTCATTAGATAATGCCTGCAATACAAGTTCAGCCATTCTCTTGGTGGCCCCCATGGTATTGGTTGGCCGCACCGCTTTATCAGTCGATATCAAAACAAACTTTTCGACTCCCGACTTAATGGCTGCCTTTGCACAAAATAGAGTGCCAAATATGTTATTTCTCACACCTTCAATAACATTATTCTCAACCAGTGGAACATGCTTATAAGCGGCAGCATGGTAGACAGTATTCACTTGAAAGTTAGTCATTACTTGCACTAGTCTACTTTCATTTTGAACTGAACCGAGTAATGCGACAAATTCCGAATCAATTTTATGGTTCCTGCATATTGCCGCTATATCATTTTCAATAGAATAAAGAGAGAATTCAGAGACATCAAAAAGAACCAATAATTGTGGTTTTTCAATAATTATTTGGCGACACAATTCAGAGCCAATTGAACCGCCAGCACCGGTTACCATAACGACCTTGCCAGTGATATTTTTGGCTAATAACTTTTCATCAGGTACAACTGGATCACGCCCCAATAATTCCTCAATTGAGACTTTCTTTAAACTGCTGATTTGTGCTCGGCCTTCAACTAAGTCCGACATACCAGGGATAGATAAGACTTCACAAGAAAGATTTTCTAGCTTACCAACCACAGCTTTACGCTGGCTTTGGCTAACACTTGGCATTGCAAGTAAGACTTTTTTAATACCGTAACGACCTATCAAATACTCAAGTTTCTCTGAAGGATAAACAGTAAATCCATGAATAACTGCTTTGTGTAACTTAGGATTATCATCAACAAACGCAATAGGAAAATATTCGCTAGCTTGCATTAAAGCAGGCAACAATTGCCGACCAGAAGCACCTGCGCCATAAATAACAACAGGAATTTGTCCTCTAACACCATAGTTCAGTAACATGCGGAAGAACAACCGAGAACCACAAATAAGGACTAACGAGAATACAAAGAACATGACTGATACTGTTCTTGGCAAGTAGACACCTAAGAAGTAGGAACCAAAAACAAGTAAACCCGTAGAAAGTATTACACCGACGAACACGGTAGTGACAATTTTCGCACTGACATAGCGAAGTACAGTACGGTACAACCCGAGTCGGATAAAGACTAAAAGCGTTGGCGGTATAATTACGGCCAATGCAGCCCATTGTTCAGTGCTGCTAAATGGACTATCAACATCCAGGCGAACCCAAAAAGCGCCCCAATATGCTAACCCGATGAGAGTAGCATCTAATAACAACATAATAATTCTTTTAACAGTTCTTGGTAAAGATAATAGAAATACGAGAAACATATAATACCTAATCCCAAGCCAGAAAGCGCAATTCAAACCAATGACTATTTAAGAAAATTTAGTCAGAATTAAAATAAAACGTAACTGACTTAATTGTTTTTCACACCCGCATCAAGCTTATAATCCAAATATATAATTGGAGCATAGGCAATAATCAAAGCAACCATTGGATTAATGGTATTTAGTCCGACGAGCAATGCAATAGGGAATAACCAAACAATATTTATAACGATAGCAGATAATGTAACTGGTAAATGTCTTTTAAATCTTCTGGATGCAATCTGGTAACCATGACTTCGATGAGCTTCATAAACTTTAAAACCACCCAAAATTCTACGAATGAGAGTCCATGTTGCATCGACAATAAATAGACCCAACAGGATCAACCAACAGAAGAAAAATTTTGATTCTATCCAACCGGCACTTATCGCTAGAGAGCCTATGATTAATCCCAGAAAACCACTACCTGCGTCTCCCATAAATATCTTTGCAGGAGGGAAATTCCATAATAAAAACCCTAAGACAGTCACCGCCAGCAACCAAAGAACCAGATAGTTATCTAAGCCAACTTTATCACCACTAATTATATAGATCACGATCGCACCGAGACTGACCATTACGGCTTGAGCACTCGCCAAACCATCAATACCATCCATGAAATTATAGAGATTAAGCATCCATACCAAAAATAGCAGGCCCAAAATGTTACCGACAATACCCAAATAGATTATTGTCCCAAAAATAGTTAATGGCGGGAAACCGCCTAGACAAAACAATAAAAATGCTGCTGAAGAAAAATGTGCCATGAGACGCCAACGAGCAGCAATATGCCCGTGGTCATCCCAAAATCCGACTATAGCAATTACCCCACCAGAGACAATTAACCCGACTGTCGTAAGAGTCGTTAAATAACCTTGAAAATAAAAAATCGCTAAGCCGATTAAAAAACTTATAACAATAGCAACACCACCACCTCTTGGCGTTGGAATTACATGTGAACTACGTGAGTTAGGAGTATCAATAATATTATTTTTAAAGGCGTAAATTCGTAATAAATACGTTAGTACAAATGACACAATCAGAAAAAAAAGTAGTAATAACATTACAGTTGGCATATACCCCCCCAGAAAAACCGCATAGACGTGATAATTAAAACAATAAACACTGATATTTTTTAGTTTCCTTACAAAAAAATAAATTAAACTCTTATTTTCTGCAAGAAGTATATATAGATATCCAGTGGTCAACTATTTTATCAATAGAATTTGTTTTTACGATACGCGCTCTAACTTTTTCGCCTAACGATACTTTATCGTCATCAGATAAATTTATCATTTTATATATAGCATTAGACAAAGCGTCAGGATCTTTAACTGGGACAACAGCGCCACATTCACCTAAAGCCTCCTTAATACCACCAGAGTCTGTAGCAACAATTAACTTTTTACATGCCATCGCTTCAGTAATAACCAGCGGAAACCCTTCCCATTCGGAAGACAACACGAAAATATCGGTAGCACACATTAGTTGCTGGATGTCATCCCTGCGTCCAAGAAAGGTAACGTACTGCTCAATAGCAAGTTCACTGGCCATGTTTTTAAGATAACTATCAAGATGACCCGTTCCCACAATGAATAGTCGTGGAATACTTTTATAGCTATAATTTTTGAGAAGTAAAGAGTATGCATTCAGTAAGTTTGGATAATCTTTTGCTTCCATTAACCTTCCAACACTCAATAGCATTGGTGTCTCATCTGATATAGCTAACTCAGCTCTTTTCGTCTGTCTATCACTTACCGAAAAATCAAATTGAGAGGTATCAATTCCATTTGTTACCACAATCATTCTATTGGCAGTAGAAGCCCGTTTGCTAACAAAAGAATCAACAGCATCCTGGCTAACATTAGTGGATAGCGAAGCGAGACGGTCAGTATATCTATACGCTAACATTCTCAGCGTACTACCTTCATTAGTATTATGCGCAGTACATATTAAAACTGGAATTTTGGTGAATAGTCGAAGTATCCGGGAGAATATGTTGGCATGAAACATATGACTATGAATGACATCAGGTTTAAATTTCTTTATTATTTGTCTAGCTTTGAAGAATCCATTACATAGATTAAAAATGCTCTTATCTAAATTTAACTCTCTCAGGTGGATACCCTGTTCAGGCCTTACTACCGTCTCACCTGTCAGCGATATGATCATGACATTATGTCCAGCCGAAAGCATCTTATTCGCGAGCAAGAGCGTCTGTTTTTCAGCCCCCCCCATACCTAACCCTGTAATAATGTATAATAAATTCACTGGTATCTTCTTATCCAATTGGAGTTAAATTCTAAACTCTATTTTCACTCATTAACATTTCGATCAGGTTTTTCCATTTATTTCCGATCGTAGACTCTATTCTATACTGTTCTGCATTCTCTAATGATTTAATTGACATGGTTTCTCTTAATTCTTCATTATTAATCAGTATAAGAAGTTGTTTTACGAATTTATCACTATCATCAAAGGGTATAATAAATCCATCCTCATAGTCAGTGATGAGTTCTGAAGGGCCAGTATCGCAATCATAAGCTATTATCGGTAGTCCACTTGCTTTAGCTTCAAGCAAAACCATAGGGAATCCTTCGAACCGAGAAGTCATTACATAGATATTAGACTGATTATATAACTCTCTCACATAAGGAGTGGTGGGTAGTAACTCTATATTCTTAAGATTTAATCTCTTTATTTTATCTAATAAAAATTGCTTATTCTCACCATCACCTGCGATTATAAGTTTCCAGTCACGATTTTCCTCTTGTACTTTAGCCCAAATATCGATTAAGAGATCAAAACCCTTCTGGTAAGTAAATCGTCCTAGAGCCAAAACATTTTTTGAGTTTTTTTTAATTAGTTTATCTTTTACATCAAAGGGTAATGGATTAGGTATCGATATTATTCTTTCTGGATATTTATTTTCTTCTAGCCAATACTGGCGATCTTTTTCTGTTAACGTGACTACTGCGTCAGCATATTTGGCTGCTACTTTCCTGGCTAGTTTTCGTGACTTTATATTTAGATCATTTTTATAATTAAAATGTTCCCACGAGATATGTTTTTTTTTGGTTCCTAATAAAGCTGTAGTACTAAATAATGCTAACATTGTATCAACATCAATCAAAACATCGATTGATTCATCTATTAAGATACGGCGTAATCTAAAAACGACAGACAAATAAGCAAGTGAGAAGCGTTTTTTTTTATCAAAAAGTGATACGATTTTTATTCTTTCATCTGCATGAAAAAAAGGCGAAGCATTACCACTTAAACTGATAATAATAACCCGATAGCCATCTTTAACCAGATAGTTAGCAAGAGCTAAACTGACTCTCTCAGTACCACCGGTGAGACTAATATCGCCACCAAAGAAAGCAATTACTTTCATGAAATCCCTTGTTGTGACTTAATTTTACGAATTATTACACCAGGCAGTGTAACAATTTTAAGTAAGAGTGAATTTTTTTCTTCAATTACATACTTCTCATCCAACATAGCGATAGCCTGATTAATACGTATGATAGTTTTTATAAAATCCAATGGCCTATATAACCATACAACCTTTGGAGTATTACCCAGTAATGCCTTACGCGAGATATAATGGCCTATTGCATGCTTTTTTATTGAGGACTGACTGAGCCGGTTCGTTTTCTCATCATCAAAAAAGATGCGAACTGGAATTGAACTATAAAAAAATGAATACTCTTTAGATATCGTACTATAAAACCAAATTTCAGGAATAAAATTAATTCCTGGCTTAACTGGATAATAATATTTTTGTAAGTACTCTGTTTTAAACAAATCAATTCTCTCACCACGGATACCTGAACGAAACTCATCTAACCATGAGCTTTTCTTATCTTCATTGGATAAGTAATAATTATTAGGTTTCATTGTTTCTGAGCTAACAGACAAAGCTCTTATACCAATAATGTCTTTATCATCCAGTACTTTTGTTATTGAAAGTAATTTGCTTATTGAACCACTAATAAGAGCATCATCGGAATCCAACCCGATAAAATACTCACCACTCGCATTCTCTACCGCCTTATTCCAAGCAGCTTGCTTCCCACTATTATCTTGATAGATATACCTTATTTTTATTCTATTTTCATTTTGAAAATTATTTACAACATCCATTGTGTTATCTATCGAACCATCATCAATTATTAACCACTCAATATCATTTCTATTTTGCTCTAATATGGAAAGATAGCAGCGCTTTAGCACTTTAGCTCTATTAAAAGTAGGAGTAAATATAGTAACAGTAACCATACTATTTTTTCACCTCATTTTTAACAGCCGAAACCAATCGATAAAACATTATATCGCTAAATATATAATATAAAATAGACTTTATGTTACCTGAAGAAATAATTGGCCTTAATGATATTATTTCGAAAGATTTCCTATAACTCCTCAGTGCTGTTTTTTTATCAATATGGTATATTCTGGCACATTTAGATATATGAGATACAAATACACTTGCGATAATCGCAGTCCAATATCTACTATGATATTTTATATACTGATCTTTAAATCTTAACAGCCCGACCTCGCTATCATCAAGATCTGAAACATTCAGGTTTTTAGTAATACTATCTGGATTTTGTCTATATTTAACAATGTAATCCTTACTTTCATAGATGGATTCACATTTACTAATTAAAATAGGAAAAATCAATTGATCTTCAAATCTACGTCCAACATCAAAAATTATATTGTCAAAGATATTTTTATTAAAAACACACCGCCAGAGATAAAACATTTCACTATTGGCTATACCAATCTTAACTGATTCTAGATTACTTTTAGTGAATTCATTCTTATTTATTAAATCGAATTTATTTTCTTTACCTTCAGTTAATTCAATGTAGTTAAATAATATACAATCAGGTGCATTTTTTATAATTATTTTTTTGATACTAGAATATATTTTATCGCACCAGATATCATCAGCATCGACAAAGACTATATAATCTCCTGTGGCGATCTCTACACCTTTATTTCGCACTACGGATACACCTGAATTATCTTGTGACAAATATTTAAAGTCATATATTTTACTATATTTACTGATTATATCAGCAGAGTTATCAGTTGAACCATCATTGATAATGATAACTTCAAGCATGTTATCCCATTGTGAAAATACAGAAATTAGGCATGACTCAAGATACTTACCAGCATTATAGACAGGTATAATCAACGAAAGTATTTTTTTATTATCCATGTTTGTTTCTCGAAAGTATTTCAAATAAGAGATTTTTTCTCTTAAGAATCATAATCAAACATATAAATGATAAAGCCTCAATAGTAATAATTGAAATAATACCGCCCCAAGCTCCATATTTAGAGGCAAGATATGCACAAAGAGGGATATGAATTACTGCCGAAATCATTGGTAAAATCGTATAAGATTTCTTATACCCATGAGGTAATAAAATGTAGTTAGCTAGTACAGTCGATTGTATAACCAGAATATAAACAGGAGAAAATAAAATTAAAAGTGTTGATACCTCCGAATATTCAGAGCCAAACATTATTTTAGTAATCAATTTAGAGAAAACTATGACACAAATTGTTATAGCAATGCACAAGCCACCCTGCCAATAGAAAATCTTTCTGATTAAAGAGTAGGCCTCTTCTTTTTTATTAACCAATAACGAATTTATTCTGGGGTAAAATGCATTTCCTAGAACTAAAAATACACCTAAAATAGCCCCTTTAACTCTATCAGCTGCCGTAAATATACTGACTTCATAAACATTACTGAATATACCAATTATAATTGTTGTACTCATGGTATAAAGACTAATAGATAATGTTGCAAAAAATATCGGGAAAGAATCTTTTAATGTATGCGCTATCTTTAGACTAGAGAAGTTAACTACTCTTACAAGTTTTTTCCGATATATATATATTATTGCTATGATACCAGCCAATAAATTCATTGACGATTGAATTATTACTGCATATTTTATATCCGCATCACTGTGAACAAAAATAAAAAATAAAGGTAGCATTGATAGCTTTGCTACTATCATTAAATTTGTCACAACAGATAGTTTTTCTATGCCTTGGAAAAACCACGCAGGCATTAACGTGGTACCAATTAACATTAATACAGTATAAATCAACTCACTTTGGATAACAGCATGCGTACTTGTAATCGTAAGTAAAATAATTATAAGAATTGAAATGACGCATAATATTGATTTGGAATAAAGTGTTTCAAAAAAAACTTTAGATATATATTCTGGATTATCTTGATGTTCAGCAATTTTCTTCGAGGCCGATAAATTAAATCCAAAATCTATTAAAATAACAAAATACTGTGCTAAAGAAAGAGTAAGGCTATAGATACCGAAACCTTCCACGCCCAAAACTCGAGTTAAATATGGCAATGTAAGGAGTGGAATAATATAGTTGCTGCCTTGTAATAGAAGTAAAGAAAATATATTTCTTCGTAAAACTGACATTTTCATTTCCAGTTATTGGATTAGACTATATTGTTCATGATTGCTAAAGATACTCAATTATTTTTATCTCTCATAATACAGAGTATATCTCTCAAAAATATATAAATTCAAATCGTGAAAAATAAAATCACGCTACCGCCCTTGGCTTAACAGCTACCAATGCACTACTCTAAAACTTCAGTCTTTTGCTCAACTTAAAAATCAAATAAAAACAAACAGTTAAGTCACATACTTACATACCTGTTGTTTATAAAAGCCTAATTCTCATACATCTAAACAGGCATTACAAGAGAAAGGAGTAGGTAAATATGTAATCACATATCATTAATATACCAATCGATACATAAAAATTACGAATTAAGAGATAGTTGAGCAATTTCTTGTTTTATCAACTGTTCTAAAAGGTCTATATGCCCCTCATCGTCGTTCAACGCAGGAATATATTCAAATTTCTCGCCACCGGCGTGCATGAAAATCTCCCGGTTCTGCTCCTTGATCTCCTCCAGTGTTTCAAGACAATCAGCAGAGAAACCAGGGCAGATCAGCTGAATATGCTTAATACCTTGGGCGGGGAGACTTTTTAATGTCTCGTCGGTATAAGGCGTCAACCAAGGTTCACGACCAAAGCGAGACTGATATGTCATCATGATATTTTCGGCTGGCAACACCAATTTGCCACGTAACGCGCGGCTAGTATCTTCACAACGTTGTGGATAATCATCCCCCAGTTGAGCATAGCGCTTAGGAATACCATGGAAGGAAAGTATTAGTCTGTCAGGTTTGCCATGCTGCGCAAAAGCACGTTCAACACTTTGCTGTAATGCCGAAATATAGGTGGGATGTTCGGCATAATCACGGATAAAAGAAACCGATGGTAACCGACGATATCCTTTCAGAATACGGGCAACAGCGTCCCACACAGCGGCACTGGTCGAACAGGAATATTGCGGATAAAGCGGCAAAACCACCAGCTTAGTCACACCTTGGGCTAATAACTTATCGATAGCATCTGGCAGATTTGGTGAGCCATAACTCATACCTAACTCAACCGGGATCTCTGGCATACGTGCCGCCAATGCTTTCCGTTGCCGCCGACTATAGACCAATAACGGTGACCCTTCGTCCATCCAGACTGATTGGTATAATTTAGCCACGCGGGGAGATCGAATAGGCAAAATGACACCGCGTAACAGAGGCCACCACAGCCACGGGGAAGTATCAACCACCCGGCGGTCACTCAGGAACTCAGTCAGATAGCGTTTTACTGCTTGCGGTGTTGGGGCGTCCGGTGTCCCCAAGTTGACCATTAATACGCCGAGCTTACTTTGCATGATGCAAAATCCTTGTGGGGGATATTACGCTTATTATTCGAGCTTACGAATAAGTCTTCAACGAGATCCGTAAAACGAGAAAGGCGACCTTAGGCCGCCTTAGCTATCTTACCATCCAGAATTAACCGAGAATAGTCGCCAGTTCTGCACTGACTTCTGCTACTTTACGGGTTCCGTCCAGCTTAAAATATTGCGTATTGCCTGCATCCGCTTCTTTACGATAGTAAGAAACGAGTGGTGCAGTTTGTTGATGATATTCGATCAGACGTTTGCGAACAGTGGCTTCCTGATCGTCTTTACGAATAGTAAGTTCATCACCTGTCACATCATCTTTATCTTCAACTTTAGGTGGGTTGAATTTAATGTGGTAAACACGGCCTGAAGCAGCATGTACTCGACGCCCGACGATGCGTTCAACAATCAACTCGTCTGGTACAGCAAACTCCAGCACATAATCAACCTTGATACCGGCTTCTTTCATGGCATCAGCCTGAGGAATAGTACGTGGGAACCCGTCTAACAGGAAACCATCACGGCAATCGTCCTGGGTGATACGCTCTTTAACCAATGCGATAACCAGCTCATCAGTAACCAGTTTGCCGGCATCCATTATTTCTTTCGCTTTCAGACCTAACTCAGAACCTGCTTTTACAGCGGCGCGCAACATATCACCAGTAGAGATTTGCGGAATACCGTATTTCTCCATGATGAATTGAGCCTGAGTACCCTTACCAGCGCCCGGAGCGCCCAGCAGAATGATACGCATTGCGTAAATCCCCTTGCTATGTAGTTTTTCTATGTGTTTTTACTTAGAGCCTATCCCATTAGGGCTATTTTATTTGCCATTTTGAACCAAGGCAGTGCTCAGAATCCTCACGTACGATGTGTACGCTCCGGCTCTTCCGCGCTGTCCATGTTCAAACTGGCTGCAACAATGACGCCAACGGGGATAAGCTCTTAAAAAAATCGAAATTGCGGAAAACAAGCAACCATACCATTTTCAGGGGGGTTGGCTCAAGGCGCGCGAGGCCGGTTAGCAGGAGAGAATCAATGACATCCAGGAGAAATAAAAAAACAACCCATTGAAAATAAATAAAAAAACGCCTCAGATAACACATCTATCTGAGGCGCTCTATTACTCAATTAAGCCGTTAATAACTGATTCATTCTGCGGATAAACTGGTTAGGATCATCTAATGTTCCCCGTTCAGCTAACAGCGATTGATCCAGTAATAACTCTACCCATTCAGCAAACTGAGCATCGTCAGTCACATCAGCAGCGCGTTTAACCAAGCTATGTTCAGGATTTAATTCAAAGATATACTTCACTTCTGGTGCCTGTTGGCCCGCAGCAGCAAACAATTTCGCCATCTGCGTACTCATTTCATCGGCATCAGTCGTCACTATCGCTGGCGTATCCGTCAAACGATGCGTCAGGCGGACATCTTTCACGCGTTCGCCCAGCAGGGTTTTAACCCGCTCAACGAATGGCTCCAGCGCTTTATCGGCCTCTTGCTGATCTGGACGCTCTTCATCTGCCAGCTTATTCAGTGAGTCATCTGCTTTGCTGACTGACTGGAAAACTTTACCGTCAAACTCGGTCAGGTAGCTCATCATCCATTCATCAATGCGATCAGATAACAGCAATACTTCAATGCCTTTTTTGCGGAACAGTTCCAGATGAGGGCTGTTCTTCGCCGCAGCATAGCTGTCAGCAGTGATGTAATAAATCTTCTCCTGCCCTTCAGTCATACGGCTGACATAATCTTCCAAAGACACTGTCTGCGCTGAGCTGTCGGTATGGGTTGAAGCAAAGCGTAGTAACTTGGCAATAGTTTCTTTATTGCTACCGTCTTCCGCTGGGCCTTCCTTAAGCGCCATACCGAACTGCTGCCAGAACTGCTGATATTTCTCAGCATCATCTTTAGCCAGTTTTTCCAGCATTTGCAGCACACGTTTAGTCAGCGCACTACGTAGATTCTGAGTAATGCGGCTGTCTTGCAGAATCTCACGCGAGACGTTCAGCGGTAGATCATTAGAATCTATTAAACCACGAACAAAACGCAGGTAATTCGGCATGAACTGCTCAGCATCATCCATAATGAACACGCGCTGCACGTAAAGTTTCAAACCATGCTTATGGTCGCGATTCCACATATCCCACGGGGCCTGAGCTGGGATATACAGCAAGCTGGTATACTCCTGCTTACCTTCGACGCGGTTATGGCTCCAACTCATCGGGTCGGTGAAATCATGCGCGATATGTTTATAGAATGCTTTATATTCGTCGTCAGTAATCTCTGCTTTGCCGCGCGTCCATAATGCCTGAGCTTTATTGATTTTCTCCCAGGTGACCGTGCCGTCTTCTTCATTTTTGCTTTGAATTTCAACTGGCAAAGCAATATGGTCTGAATATTTACTGATGACTGAGCGCAAGCGCCAATCATCCAAATACTCGTCTTCACCTTCACGCAGATGCAGGGTTATCTCTGTACCACGCTCTTCTTTGGTGATATCCGCGATGGTGTAGTCACCCTCGCCTGCCGATTCCCAGAATACGCCAGCATCAGCAGGCGCACCGGCTGCACGGGTACGGACGGTGACTTTATCTGCCACAATAAATGCGGAGTAGAAACCGACACCAAACTGGCCGATTAATTGGCTATCTTTGGCTTGATCTGAACCAATAGACTCAAGGAATGCTTTGGTCCCTGACTTCGCGATGGTACCAAGATTATCAATAACTTCGTCACGGCTCATACCGATGCCGTTATCACTTAGAGTCAAAGTACGCTTTTCTTTATCAAAAGATAAACGCACTCTCAGCTCACCGTCGCCCTCAAATAATTCAGGATTAGACAGCGCGCGGAAACGCAGTTTGTCTGCCGCATCAGAGGCATTAGAGATCAACTCGCGCAAGAAAATTTCTTTATTGGAATAAAGCGAGTGAATCATCAAATGGAGGAGTTGTTTTACTTCAGACTGGAATCCACGGGTTTCTTGACCTTTCATACTCATTAATTACCTCAATCCAAATTACCGACAGGTACATAAAATCGAACAATGAGTATCAGATGGGGCCAATAGGTGAAAGTTTCAAGTATGAGGATAGAAAAAAATAGAGAATCGAGGGCGATTGACTTATTATCCCTAACGAATTTATTCGTAAGATAATCAATAACAAGACTGTCGCCCACAATAAATAATGGGATCAATACTTAATAGGATTACGCCCAGCCAGTGAGTGCGATAATGTCGTACCATCAACCATTTCCAGTTCGCCGCCTACTGGTACGCCATGAGCGATACGGCTGGCTAATACGCCATACTGACCACACATCTGGCCGATATAGTTGGCAGTGGCATCCCCTTCTACGGTCGGATTAGTTGCCAAAATGACTTCAGTGATAGTTTCAGTTTCAAGCCGTTTTTCCAGCAAATCCAAACCAATATCGCCAGGGCCAATGCCATCCATGGGAGATAAATGCCCCATCAACACAAAGTAACGCCCACCAAACTGGCCGGTTTGTTCAATAGCATGGATATCTGCCGGGCTTTCGACCACACAGAGTTGGCCATTCTGCTGCCGGCGTGGGTTGGAGCAGATAGTGCAACGGTCTTGCTCGGTAAATGTACGGCAATCAGCACAGTGACCGATTTCGGACATCGCACGGGTCAATGACTGCGCCAGCCGCATTCCACCACTACGATCACGCTGTAGCAGTTGGAATGCCATACGTTGCGCTGATTTCGGGCCAACGCCCGGCAGGCAGCGCAACGCCTCCATTAATGACTCAAGGAGTGGACTGGTTTGCATCAGAACGGCATCTTAAAGCCTGGTGGTAATTGCATACCACTGGAGACCGAAGCCATTTTCTCTTTTTGCGTTTCATCGATACGACGCGCTGCATCGTTCAATGCCGCAGCAATCAAATCTTCCAGCATTTCTTTATCTTCTTCAACCAATAGGCTTGGGTCAATTTCAACCCGGCGGCAGTTATGCGCCCCATTGATGGTTACTTTTACCAAGCCCGCGCCAGATTCACCGGTAACTTCCAATTTGGCGACTTCTTCCTGCATCTGCTGCATTTTTTCCTGCATCTGCTGGGCTTGTTTCATTAAATTGCCAATACCGCCTTTACCAAACATAGTCATCTCTCATAGCAAGGGGCCGCGTCAGTACACCATGCACTTACCGCAGCGGTTAAACCGGCCGGATACTCTCTTCATCCAATTCTGCATCGAAGAAACGACGCAGTGTCTGAATATTATTATCCGCAATAATCGACTGGCGTGCTTGTGCCAGCTTTTCTTCATAAATGGCCTGCCGCCATTCCAGCGGAGTACGCTCCGCCGGGTTGTCATCTTCGATAACGCTAAGTGTGACAGCATTACCGTGTAATTCACTCAATGCATCAGCCAGCGCCTTTTGTGCCGAGGGCGAATTTAAATGCCGCTGGCTAGAACGCAGGTGAAGGCAAATATTACCCGGTTCTATTTCTTCTTTAAATGCATTCAACGCAAGCTGCTGTACCAATTTCGGAACATGTAGCTTATCTATCTCTGCCGCCCAAGGATCCCGCACCATGGCGTCTTCAGCCAATTTGGCAGAAAGCTCCGGTGTTTTTTCATGCTCTAACGCAGTGCGCAACGCCTTAGGCGTGGTAACTGGCTCAGCTACGACCTCAGACTGATTCTGCGCGGTCCAGCGATAAGCTTCTTTCTTCGCCGGTTTCTTTTCTTCGGTTGATTTAGCGGCCAGACGCTGCTGGCTGCGCTCAGTCACCGAAGCTAGACGCTCCAGTGCCGAGGTTGCCGGCCGCGCTTTTCCTGGCGCTGCCGGCTCATTCTTTTTTGGTGTGGTTGTCCCGGATTGTCGCAACAACTGGGTCCGTGCCTGAAGGAGCTGCGCAGTAGAATCTGGGAGCTGAGTACTCACTTCAGCGGCAAGCCCTAGCGGTGGTGCATCTTGCGGTGGCCCTGAGTGAGTAGATGCGGGCTGTTGCGTATTTGGGGAGTGCTGCGGTGCATTGTTACCCCCAATCGCTGCTGGCGCACTGACAGATACACTCTGCGGTTCGGCAATTATCGCTTTAGGATGAAAAGCTAACGCTCGCAATAAGGTCATTTCAACCCCCATGCGGCGATCCGGCGCATAAGCCAGCTCTTTGCGGCCCACTAACAGAATTTGATAATATAACTGAATATCAGCAGGTGGCAATGTGCGGGCCAGTTCGCGTAACCGAGGCTCAACCGTCGCATAGTGATTATCCAACATTGATGGCAGCAGTTGCACCATCGCAATGCGGTGCAGCAAACTTAGGGTTTCGACCAATAAGTTTTCCCAATCGACACCACGTGATGCCGCTTGTTCTACCTGAGCCATCACCCGCGCACCATCGGCACTGACCAGCGCCTCGATAATCGCCAAGGGTTGCTCGTCATCCAGCGTTCCCAGCATTTGACTGACTGTAGCTGTCGTCACATGCCCATCGCCCATCGCAACGGCCTGATCTGTCAGACTAAGCGCATCTCGCATACTGCCATCGGCCGCCCGTGCCAATAATTGCAATGCACGCGCATCACTACTGATTTGCTCTGCCAATAATATTTTTTCAAGCTGCCCACGGATAACCTCAACATCAATCACTTTGAGATGGAATTGCAAACAGCGGGAAAGGATGGTCACCGGCAGTTTCTGAGGGTCCGTAGTCGCCAGCAAGAATTTCACATGGGCTGGCGGCTCTTCAAGTGTTTTTAGTAGCGCATTGAAACTGTGGCGCGACAGCATATGCACTTCATCAATTAAGTACACTTTGAAGCGGCCACGGGCTGGAGCATATTGAACGTTATCCAGCAGTTCTCGGGTATCTTCTACCTTCGTGCGCGAGGCGGCATCTATCTCGATCAGGTCAACAAAACGGCCTTGCTCGATCTCCAGGCAGTTAGCACAGGTACCGCAAGGCGTCGCTGTAATGCCGGTTTCGCAGTTAAGACCTTTGGCTAATAGCCGTGCAATCGACGTCTTGCCAACGCCACGGGTGCCGGAGAATAGATAGGCGTGATGAATTCGCCCTAATGAAAGGCCATTAGCCAGCGCCGTCAGGACATGCTCCTGACCAACGACGTCTGCGAACGTTTGGGGGCGCCACTTACGGGCAAGGACCTGATAGCTCATTAATACTTCATCATTGATTTATAAAGAATAATTTAATCACCAGTAAAAAAACCACTATTTAACCTACATATATTAAGTGGTTTGTTTTTGAACACATTAACCCGAATAGCTACAGGTTGAATCTTAGTGTACCAGTACGCCCATCGTCATTCCCACAAATTTACTTTGTGGAAGTAGAGTTGTCGATTCTTTGTACCCTGCGATGCCGTAATAAACCCGTTCTTATTTCCTTTCGGACTCTCCCCCATGTTGAAAGAATCGATATTGCCAGCAATGAATTTTACAACGGTGGCCTGTTCATTTTTATTCCACAATCTGGATGTTATGCTGGCAATCTATTCCGAAATACCGGCCTTAGTACGATCGGAAATTTGCTCTGACAGGTAACGGAGATTAGCAGAGTGTAAGGTGCTTCCCTGACTGCTGGATTTTGCATGGTATTCAATCGGTGCCGATGCCTAGGCTATCAAGAAGTTATAGTTAATAATCAGCGGCACCCAGTTTGGGTCAATTAACAATGGACGGATTTATGACAAGTAAAAAAAGAGGGATGGGCTATATTGCTATCGTCGTTGATGATTACGATAAAGCGATTGAATTTTATACCGAAAAGTTAGGTTTTTTTCTGCGAGAAGATGAGGCACAACCAGGGAAACGTTGGGTGTCGGTTTCGCCGACAGAAGACAGTGAGTGTCGTTTATTGCTAGCTCGGGCATCCAATGACCATCAAACTGCGTTTATTGGTAATCAATGTGGTGGTCGAGTATTCCTTTTTCTTGAGACAGATAACTTCTGGCGTGATTATGAGTTGATGAAATCAAAAGGAGTGACATTCTGCGAAGAACCTCGCAAAGAGGAATATGGCATGGTGGTTGTATTCGAAGATATTTACGGTAATCGCTGGGATCTTTACCAAAAATAGTGAGTATAATTAGTGCGTTAGGAAAATAATAATGATAAGAATCATCTCGGTGAGAAGTCACCCTGAGTATAAAGATCAATCTATCCGCTATTTTCAGAATAAGTGGGCCACGGAAGAGACTAAAATGCTTTATCAGGATTGCATCAGTCTTTGTATTGCAGCTAAAAATCCTTTACCTCAATGGTATTTGATGGAAATGAATAATGAAATTATTGGTTGCGCTGGATTAATCACCAATGATTTTATTAGCCGTATGGATCTGTACCCTTGGTTATGTGCGCTTTATATTGAAGAGCAACACCGAGGGTATGCTTATGGTGAATTACTGATCAAGCATATTGCTAAAGAAACCAAACAATTAGGTTTTGATACACTACATTTATGTACTGACCATATCGGGTTCTACGAAAAGTATGGTTTTACTTTTACTGGATTGGGTTATCACCCATGGGGCGAGTCTTCACGTATTTATTCGCTGCCACTCTAATAAGTGAATGGCAGTTTGCATTGATAATATTTTCCCAACATTCATCGAATAATCTGACAGTCACCGTTGATGACCACCAGATTATTATGCCTACCATCTTTCAGTCCAGAGTGCTGTTGGCAGCTTTCATTCACCCAAATAAGCTACCTGGGTAAGTTTATCGGGATGTATTCACTTGCAGCCTACCTGCAACTCCACATTCTTTGGGGATAAAATCAATGCCCGCTGAACGAGACCAAACTATAGCAAGTGATCCCTTGCTGAGTCAGGCGCGCTTCGCCACCCAATTCAGGCAAATCAATCACAAATGCAGCGTCAGTCACGACGCCACCCAGCCGACGGATGAGCTTAACCGTTGCCTCGATTGTGCCGCCGGTAGCCAGCAAATCGTCAATCACTAAGACATTATCGCCCGGTTTAATGCTATCGGTGTGGATCTCAAGTTTGTCCGTGCCATACTCCAACTCATAGCTTTCGCTGATAGTTTCCCGCGGCAATTTACCGGGTTTACGCACTGGAACAAAACCGACACCCAGCGACAGGGCGACCGGAGCACCAAACAGAAAGCCGCGAGCTTCAGTACCCACTACTTTAGTCACGCCTTTACCCAGATAGCGCTCTACCAGCAATTCGATGCTAGCGGCATAGGCTAATGGATCTTCTAGCAAGCTGGTCACATCACGAAACAGTATTCCCGCTTTTGGATAATCGGGGATGGTTTTGATACTGTCTTTAATATATTGAAGCTGTTGTGCTGTATTAGGTGCAGTAGCGGTCATAATTTGTGCCTGATAAAACTGCTGTACATACTTAAGCGCGGCCAGTCGATGTTAAATGGCATCGGCTGAGTAACTTAGTCTCACTATCGATAATACTCCGATAGTTAAAGTCACTGCATCCTTAACATTAAGGATGCAACGAGGGATTACCCCGCGCACGAAAACGCTCAAATCTATGCAAACTGGCACTAAAATGCAACTAGTGTGAATTGCTCAGCGCCGTTTTTGTTGCGATAGGTCAATAACTGGCATTCGCCACATAAAGGTCAACAGTAGGATTAACATAATAAGTAATATGCCTCTCACCCACCAGATTTTCACCAACCAAAGTGAAACAGCAAATGTAAGTATGGTAACCAGTATTGCCTTCCATTTAGTGCCCACAGGCAATGCTCGATGTTGTTGCCAGGTACGTATATAGCTACCAAACCATGAACGGTAGAGCAACCAGTGATGAAATCGCGGGGAGGATCGTGCAAAACACCAAGCGGCCAACAGCAAAAACGGTGTGGTGGGTAACAGAGGAAGCACGACACCTAACGTTGCCAATATCACCGCCAGCCAACCCAAGGTTATCAAAAACCAACGAGACATAAGCTCCCTTTATCATCACTTTAATGAAGCGTTATCATTAACCCATGCGTTGAACATCATCAATAGATATTCTTGCCATTATTTGCACAAGACATCGGTATCTATTTTATTTACCCTCCTCCAAGCTTGTATCTGCCGCCATTCGAAGGCAAGCTGGCGGGAAATGCCAAGGAGAAGCGCCATGAGTACGGAAAAATTATTGCAGGTGCTTGAAAGCCAAATTGAAGCGCTGTCAGCGCAAGTTGGCCCTCAGGCAAACACCCCCTCTCAGCAAGCCCGTTTTGATCTAAACCTGTTTGGTAATCATGGCAACCGTTTCCGCGATTATCTTCAGGAAATACGTAAAAATATGGCCCAACTAAAGCAGGTGGTTGCTGATAATCGCACACAACAGGTTGCTTTTCTCGCTGAAAAACTGGTTGCCCAGATTTCTGCATTGCAAAGAGAATTGGCTACACAAAAATTAAGAAAATCCAATCCTGAACCTCGGGATAATAAATTGGACCCTTACCATAAGCTGGCTGAACATCAAGATTATGAACGGCGAATATTGGCCATGATTCAGGATAGAGAGAGCCAACTTGGTAAGCAAAGTTTGTTATCTGAGCAGCAGAAAATACAGAAAGAGCTAGCGGCACTCGAGGGGCGCCTAATGCGCTGCCGGCAGGCGTTGATAAGAATAGAACGCAGTATTGAGAAAAAAGAGAACGGTTTTTGAATATTTGTCACATTTTTTGAATCATTGAGATTCCGACAGCAAATAGTTCTCTATAATGTTTATGCCCGCCCTCTTTCAAATGCAGATGTTGACGGCTTGCGTTCACCCGAATTACTGACTGGTGTCAGTTAATCGGGATTACCTCGCTTACCGCTTTCCAGCATGTTGAAATCTAGTGGGTATATAGGTTGAATCAGGTCAGGTGGAACCCTGGTACGATATTCACACCCGACTTCCCGATTAACTGCAAATCAAATGTTGGTCAGATTATGTCAGTTGAAAAAGCTCCACCAGAACTGCAACTGGCAGTAGATCTTATCTATCTGCTGGAATGCAATGAGATAGCGCCCGAGACAGCACTGGCGGCGTTAGCGATCGTGCAACTTGATTATCAGCGTAAGCTCCGCCGTCAAAACTCAGATTGAAGATATCACTTCTGCTATTTAGCCAAGGCGATACACTAACGTGTCGCCTTAGTGATGCAGGTATATGACCCGACCTGTAGAGACTCCATCAGTAATGGCGCACTACTGCCTATACAGCCTAATGCCTTAAGCAAGCGGCTTATTGATATCCGGTAAGTCAGGCTTAGTATCTCCCAATTCCGATTGCTCAGCCGGTAAGCCTTGTTTATCAAGCGGGCGACTGACTTCCTGAACCTCGGTACCATCTGGTTTGTGCAGATACACTTCCAACTGGTTAAAGGCGATATTAATGTCATTATCACGACATAACTTATCAATAGCCCTGTTCAATTCATCCACCGTATAGCTGCGATCTCTCAATTCACGAACATACAGGCGTAACTCATGATCAAGAGTGCTGGAACCGAAGTTTAGGAAGAAGACTTGTGGTTCAGGATCAACCATAACTCGTGGGTTCTCATGGGCGGCTTGTAACAGTACATCTTTTACTTTCGCCAGATCAGAACCATAGGCGACACCCACTTTAATGATGATGCGCGTAATGGTATCTGACAGTGACCAGTTGATCAGGCGCTCGGTAACAAATGCTTTGTTCGGAATAATGACTTCTTTACGGTCAAAATCGGTAATTGTCGTCGCACGGATGCGTATCTTGCTGACATTCCCCGAAAAAGTACCAATGGTAATGGTATCGCCGATACGAACGGGCCGCTCAAACAGAATAATCAAACCGGATACAAAGTTGGCAAAGATTTCCTGCAAGCCAAACCCCAAACCAACAGACAGTGCCGCCACTAACCATTGCAATTTATCCCACGAAACACCGAGCGAACTTAACGCGGTTATCCCACCGACCGCCGTGATGAGATAAGTCAGAATGGTGGTGATGGCATAAGAAGTGCCTTGGCGCAGTTGCAGGCGCGACAATACCACAACCTCAAGTAAGCCCGGCAAGTTACGAGTCAGAACATAGGCCACCACCAATGCCATCAAAGCCACCAGCATATTCCCCAAGGTCACAGCCTGCGCGACGCTAGCACCAGCGACTGTTGAGGTGTAATGCCACAAAGAGATACTATCCAGATAGGAAATAACCGTTATCAGGTCCGCCCAAATCCAATAGAAACAAGTGGCAAAAATCAGGAAGAGCGCCATCGTTGTCAGGCGTAATGACTGTTGGTTAATTTGGTCCAAGGCTAATGGCGGCTCTTCAACCGGCTCACCACCTTCAGCCCCCTCTTTCACCAAACTTTGCCGCCGGGCAATTGCCCTACGATAGGCCAAACGCCGCGCGGCAACCCCTAAACCTCGAATTGCCGTCAGGTAAACGATATTCCACAGGAACAATAAGTACAGGCTATCAATCCAGCGACCAGCCAGTTGCAGTGTCGTATAAAAATATCCTGCCATCATTAAGCCAATCAATATGATGGGGGTTACAGCAACCGCAGTCACAATCACCAACCGCACCGCATGGGAATCTTTTTCACGCCAACTATCGCGGCAGAATGGATAGACAAACAGGGCCAGCAGTGCCAATGCAATAACAATAACAATTTGCCCGATGACATCATCGACCAATCGAAGTGGACTTTTCTCTCCCAATTCCGACCAGAATATCACCGGCAACAATGCCCCCCCTAATCGCACCATTTGGCGGCGATAATGCGCGCATCGGTCAGCCGCAATCATAAAGTGTCGCTCGGTAATTCCCCCTGGCGAGAGCATACGATAGGTCAGATCAAATATTAGCCAGAACAGCGCCAAACGTTGGAATAAGCTCCAGAGGAAGTCACTAAGATTAAAGTCTGAACGCAGACACCAATAGCCAAAACCTAGGATAATTAAGGCCCCAGGCAAGACTTTCAGTAAAGTGAGCATAATGGCATTTGGCGTATGCATTTGGCTGTCGTGCTTGAGTTGCCCGACGTCAGCCGCCAGTCTATCCAAATGTTTATTAATGATGTTATAGCGTGATCGGATCACCCCCACCACAATCAACATGGGTAGCAAGAACACCACTGATTTGATCAACCCCGCTAACACATCACCCGGTGACAGGGTAAAGTGAAAATTGCTCAGTTCAGATTTAAGTGCGCCCGGTAAGGCTTTTAGCCAAGACCAGTCCATCGGTTTATTGCTACTGACCCAAAAAATCTGCTGTGTCAGAGTATGTTGCAGTGATTCATTGACGCTGAGCAACTGCTGTTGGTTAATTTGCAGATTGATAGCCAATGTCAGTTGGTTACCCAACTGTTTATTCAACTGATCCAGTAGCTCACGGCGGATATCAACAATTTGCCCCAGCGCGTCTTCTACATCAGGACTGATCTTCTCTTTACTGTCATTCATCAGGGTTTGGATATAGTCATCCCCCTGGAATAGCTGGTCACGTTGCTGATTTATTTCAAATTGCTCCAAGCGCAAGTCAGCAATACGTGGTCCCATATTGGTTATCAAACCAGCAGCCGGTAAATTGAGCTGCTGTTGATACAAGATACGCGAAAGCAACAAGCTACCGCGTAATACGGTAATTTGTTCTTTTAAGTTACGTTCCGATTGCAGCGCGCGGTCCAGCCAGTTTTTAACTCTAATATTCTGTTGTACCAGGGTGTTGCCTTCTTTCGTGGCATTAATCAGGCGCTGACTTAATTCTTTGTTAATCGTCAGTTCTCGGCTAACTAACGGATCATTTTGAATATCAGTTGCATCATTAGGTGCTTGCGCTTCTTTGGCTGTTTTTTCTGATAGGATTAATCGTTTGCCGCTGACCACCTCTTGCAGTAGCTGTACGTAGCGCTCCAGTTGGTTTATGTGAGCGGTAGTGTAATCCCGTTGTTTTTGCAGTAAATCCTGTAAGGTGGTGTTAGCTTCCAGATTTTTACGTTGCAAATCCAGCTGCGCATTTAACATCACCTGCTCAGTCAATAACTCTTGCTGCTGGGTTGGACGCAGAACCTCTTGATTTGGCGCTAATCCATTGAGTTGATTGCGAATCTGCATTAAACGCATTGATGCGTTATACATCGCACTCTGCACCCGTTCGGGCTGAGTTTGCAGGGCAATTAACTGGCTATTATAAGCGGAGAGGTCTTCCTGAGCTGATTGTAAATCATCCAGCGTTTCATTTAGACGTGATTCCAATTGGCGCAGCGAATAATTCGCCAATGACTCCCGAGTCAGCGTGTCAGCGGTACTATTCTTAAGCGCATCCAGCCCCTCTGTCGCCTGCCGTAATTTTGCGGGAGCTTGTGCCAGTTGTTGTTTAAGTTGACTGGCCTCTTGCTTGGTACGCTCAATGGTATCAAGGTATTCCAACGTTTTAGTTAGATCCTGCTGTGATAGCTTTTCCGCTGGCGACAATATTTTTTGTTTTGATAGTGTATCCAGTTGGCTTAATACCTCAGTGCGGGTCGGCACATCAATATTGATTCCAGATGCAAAAGTCGATGGCAAAGATATAAAGGCAATTATAAGCAGGGTAAGCATTGTCTGAAGGCGTAATAAAAATGCCCCCACTGACGTCATGACTGGCATGGATAAGGGTAAAGAATATTGATTATGGGATCTGCTGCTCATATTTGAACTTCATTTCAACAGAGAGGCTGAAATCCTATCACGTTCAGTCTCGAGTAATAATAAGAAAAATCTTTCAGAACGTGAATAGCTGTAATAATGCGGGCTGTTACGCAGTTGTTGTTGAATAGGATGTAACAACCAGCAATATCGGTTGATTCGGGGAAGAGCAGTAATCCCATTATTACTTAGAATGTGAGAACTTTATCAGCGGCTAACGTCCATTGAGCCAACTCAACCAAAGTACCGATTTCTGCACCATCAACCAGCGTTAACCCAGTCACACCACGGGCATCGGCGCAAGTTTTGCATAATTTAACCGGAACATTCTGTGCTGTAAGAATCTCTAGCATCTGCTGTAAATTGTAACCTTCACGTGGTTGTTGCCCGTTAAGGCCAGCAATGACGGCATCAGACATTAAAAAAAGGCGTAAATCGAGATCGGCTTGTTGTTCTTTTAACGCAATAGATAAACGCAGAGCATTAAATAATGACTCATGGCCATAGGCGGCCCCATTCGCAATCACAACCAGTGAACTACTCATATAAACCTCCAGTTAATCCGATGCTTTGCTATTTAGCCCTTTTCGCAACGAAAGACTTTGGCCTAGCATCTCCAGATAGGCATCAATTAATACCGGTGCCTCTTGTTTTATATCAAAACTTTCTGGCATAAAGAGCCAGTTTTCCATCAAACCTGTAATATAAGCTTTCATGATAATCGCAGCTCGACGAGTATCAAGGTTGACGGGCAATTGATTTGCATCAATACAGTCTTGCAAAACCGATTCAATTCGCTCATAACTAGCTAAATCAAGAACTTTACGCGCGTCATGGACTGAGGTCATCTCACCGATAAACTCACATTTATGGAATACAATCTCCATTAGTGCACGGCGTCGGCAATCCTCACGCGTAGAAACAAGAACATAGATGAGTATTTCACGCAGGATGCGGAGTGGATTATCGGGATATTTTGCCTGATACTCTAATTCGAGCTGATCAATTTTAGACTCTGATAACTCCCAAACTTCGTTAAACAGGTCTACCTTATTCTTGAAGTGCCAATAAATTGCGCCTCGGGTTACGCCTGCGGCGGCGGCAATATCAGTAAGTGAAGTGCCGGAAACGCCATGCGCAGAAAACTCCCGCACTGCGGCATCAAGAATTTGTTGCCGGGTCTCTTCGGCTTGCTGTTTGGTTTTTCGTGCCATAGCGTTGTTTTTTCGAGGGGGTGCGATTTACATACATTCACGAATGTATGTACCATAGCACGCACATATAATTTACGCAGCAATGGGTTTTAAAGCTTGTGATCCATTGAATTAAATTAAAAATCGGACACTTGAGGTTTATCTATGAGCAAAAACAGAGGGGTAATGCCTCTGGCTGCAATTCTGGTACTTTCAGGCAGCTTAGTACTTATAGGATGTAATGATAAAGATGCGGCGCAAGCCCATGCTCAACAGGCACCTGAAGTTGGTATTGTGACATTGAAAGCAGCACCACTGAATATCACAACCGAACTACCGGGCCGCACG
The DNA here is from genome assembly GCF_052217145.1 of Yersinia sp. 2541 StPb PI. Lineage (NCBI taxonomy): Bacteria > Pseudomonadati > Pseudomonadota > Gammaproteobacteria > Enterobacterales > Yersiniaceae > Yersinia > Yersinia sp. 2541 StPb PI. Next base: position 3,503,965 of record NZ_JAZGQB010000001.1, read on the forward strand.
TCCGCATTCCGTGTTGCAGAAGTTCGCCCACAAGTTAGCGGGATCATTCTTAAACGTAACTATGTTGAAGGCAGTGATGTCACCGCAGGAACATCACTTTATCAAATTGATCCAGCCACATATCAGGCCGCTTATGACAGCGCCAAAGGTGATTTAGCGAAAGCACAAGCTGCCGCTGAAATTGCCCGCCTGACAGTGAATCGCTACAAACCATTACTGGGTACCAATTACATCAGTAAGCAAGAGTATGACCAGGCTATGTCTGACTCAATGCAAGCTAATGCGAGTGTTCTGGCAGCAAAAGCGGCGGTAGAAACAGCGCGTATTAACCTGGCATATACTCAGGTTACGTCGCCAATCAGTGGGCGTACCGGTAAATCTTCAGTTACTGAAGGTGCATTGGTGACCAGTGGTCAGGCAACGGCAATGACCACAGTTCAGCAACTTGACCCGATGTATGTCGATGTGACTCAATCAAGCGATGAATTCTTGCGCCTGAAAAAAGAGCTGGCTGATGGCACGCTCAAGCAAGAAAACGGTAAGGCCAAGGTTCGCTTGTTACTGGAAAACGGCTCTGAATACGCAGAAACCGGTACTCTGGAATTCTCTGGTGTCACCGTCGATGAAACGACCGGTTCAATTACTATCCGTGCCATCTTCCCTAACCCGAACGAGGCGCTGCTGCCTGGCATGTTTGTTCGTGCCCGTTTGGATGAAGGTGTCAGACCTGATGCACTGTTGGTGCCTCAACAAGGTGTGACGCGTAACCCACGTGGCGAAGCTACTGCTATGGTTGTCGGCGCAGATGACAAAGTTGAAATGCGCACGCTGGTTGCTAATCAGGCCATTGGTAATAAATGGTTGGTTACTGAAGGATTGAAAGCAGGTGATCGTCTTATTGTTTCCGGCTTGCAGAAAATCAGACCGGGCGTGCAGGTAAAAGTGCAGGAAGTTACTGACCCGGCGCAAAAAGCAGCTCCGGCTGATACAGCGAAGAAGTCTTAAAAGGAGCCGGTAATTCATGGCTAAGTTCTTTATAGATCGCCCTATTTTCGCTTGGGTTCTCGCCATCATTCTGATGTTGGCTGGTGCACTTGCGATAATGAAATTACCCGTTGCGCAATATCCAACCATTGCGCCACCGGCAATTACAATCTCCGCCAACTATCCTGGCGCCGATGCGACTACTGTTCAGAATACAGTTACGCAGGTTATCGAACAGAACATGAACGGTATCGATAACCTGCTGTATATGTCTTCCAGCAGTGATTCCTCCGGTAACGTTCAGTTGACGTTGACCTTTAACTCAGGCACTGACCCAGATATCGCTCAGGTTCAGGTCCAGAACAAACTGCAATTAGCGATGCCATTATTGCCGCAAGAAGTGCAGCAGCAGGGCGTGAGCGTTGAAAAGTCCAGTAGTAGCTTCCTCATGGTTGCCGGCTTTATTTCTGAAGACGGCACCATGAAACAAGAAGATATCGCGGACTATGTGGGTTCTAACGTTAAAGATCCAATTAGCCGTACCGCCGGTGTGGGTGACGTTCAGTTATTTGGTTCCCAATACGCAATGCGTATCTGGATGGATCCGCATAAACTGAATAATTTCAAACTGACACCGGTTGATGTTATTAATGCCATTAAAGTACAGAACAATCAGGTCGCAGCAGGCCAGTTAGGGGGGACTCCACCCGTACCTGGTCAAGAGCTGAACTCATCAATCATTGCGCAGACCCGTTTAACCAACGCAGAAGAATTCAGCCAGATCTTGCTGAAAGTGAATACTGATGGTTCGCAGGTTCGCCTGAAAGATGTGGCTATCGTTCAACTGGGTGCTGAAAGCTATAACATCATCGCCCGTTATAATGGTAAACCTGCGGCAGGTATCGGTATTAAACTGGCAACCGGTGCTAACGCCCTGGACACCTCTGCTGCAGTAAAAGCTGAACTGGCGAAATTACAACCCTTCTTCCCGAATGGGTTGAAAGTGGTTTATCCGTACGACACCACCCCATTCGTTAAAATCTCTATTAACGAAGTGGTTAAAACACTGGTTGAAGCTATCATTTTGGTGTTCTTGGTAATGTATCTGTTCTTGCAGAACTTCCGGGCAACATTGATTCCAACGATTGCAGTACCGGTCGTATTGCTGGGTACTTTCGCTATTCTCTCCGCCTTTGGCTATTCGATAAACACCCTAACGATGTTCGGGATGGTGTTGGCGATAGGTCTATTGGTAGATGACGCCATCGTGGTGGTAGAGAACGTCGAACGTGTGATGCAGGAAGAAGGGCTACCGCCGAAAGAAGCCACCAAAAAGTCTATGGAGCAAATCCAGGGCGCATTGGTGGGGATCGCGATGGTACTGTCGGCAGTATTTATCCCGATGGCCTTCTTTGGCGGCGCAACCGGGGCGATTTATCGTCAGTTCTCTATCACCATTGTTTCAGCCATGGTGCTCTCGGTTCTGGTGGCATTGATTCTGACACCCGCACTGTGCGCGACAATGCTGAAACCTATAACCAAAGGTGAACATGGGCCGAGTACCGGCTTCTTCGGTTGGTTTAACCGCATGTTCGAGAAAAGCACCCATCACTACACTGACAGCGTTGCCAACATTTTGCGCAGCACTGGCCGTTATCTGCTGATCTATCTGCTGATAGTGATTGGTATGGGCGTGTTGTTCCTACGCTTGCCGACATCATTCTTACCAGAAGAAGATCAGGGTGTATTCCTGACCATGGTGCAAATGCCTGCGGGTGCGACGCAAGAACGTACTCAGAAAGTGCTAAATCAGGTTACTGACTATTATCTCGACAAAGAAAAAGACGTGGTTAACTCTGTATTTACCGTTAACGGCTTCGGTTTCAGTGGTCAGGGTCAGAACACGGGTCTGGCATTCGTCAGTCTGAAAAACTGGGATGAGCGTCCGGGAGAACAGAACAAAGTTCCAGCAATTGTCGGCCGCGCATCTGCTGCCTTCTCGCAAATCAAAGACGGTTTGGTCTTCGCCTTTAACTTGCCAGCGATTGTGGAGTTGGGTACTGCTACCGGCTTTGACTTCCAGTTAATTGATCAGGGTAACGTCGGCCATCAGAAATTAACTGAAGCGCGTAACCAACTGCTCGGTATGGCGGCGCAACACTCAGATATGCTGGTCGGTATGCGGCCGAACGGACTGGAAGATACACCTCAGTTCAAAGTGGAAGTTGATCAGGAAAAAGCACAGGCTCTTGGTGTTTCGATTTCCGATATCAATACCACGCTCGGTTCAGCGATGGGCGGCAGTTACGTAAACGACTTTATCGACCGTGGTCGTGTGAAGAAAGTTTATGTACAAGCTGATGCGCCTTTCCGTATGTTACCGGGTGATATCGATAAGTGGTATGTCCGTAACAACACCGGTCAGATGGTATCGTTTAATACTTTCTCCACCGCGAAATGGGAATACGGCTCACCTCGACTTGAACGTTATAACGGTCTGCCATCCATGGAAATTCTGGGTCAGGCAGCGCCGGGTAAAAGTACCGGTGAGGCAATGGACCTGATGCAGGATCTGGCGTCTAAATTGCCAAGCGGCATCGGTTATGACTGGACCGGCATGTCTTATCAAGAACGTCTGTCAGGTAACCAGGCTCCCGCGTTGTATGCCATCTCACTGATTGTGGTGTTCTTATGTCTGGCTGCGCTGTATGAAAGCTGGTCGATTCCATTCTCAGTTATGTTGGTGGTACCGCTGGGTGTTGTGGGCGCGTTACTGGCGGCCTCTCTGCGTGGGCTCAATAACGACGTTTACTTCCAGGTAGGCTTATTGACCACTATCGGACTATCGGCCAAGAACGCCATCTTGATTGTTGAGTTTGCTAAAGACTTAATGGACAAAGAAGGGAAAGGTTTGGTGGAATCAACCTTGGAAGCAGTACGTATGCGTCTGCGACCAATTCTGATGACGTCATTAGCCTTTATCCTAGGGGTTCTGCCACTGGTTATCAGTAGTGGCGCAGGTTCTGGTGCACAGAATGCGGTAGGTACAGGTGTTATGGGTGGGATGGTAACCGCAACTGTACTGGCTATCTTCTTTGTTCCGGTCTTCTTCGTGGTGGTTCGCCGTCGCTTTAGTCGAAAAAACGAAGATGTAGAACACTCGCATGCGGTTGACCATAAGGCCAAGTAAACCTTACGTCACCACAATTGATGAAATACATCATTAAGAAAACCCGCAGACTTAGGTTTGCGGGTTTTTTATTTTCTGTACTTGAAACTCAAAAGTGAATAGCGCATAATTATTGTTATAGTATAACATAACAATTGGAGTTTTTATGAAACCCGGCATCCACCCTAACTACCGGACAGTGGTTTTTCACGACACCAGCGCAGATACCTATTTCACCGTGGGTTCCACCATTGCCACAGCACGCACCATTGAGCGCGATGGGCAGACCTATCCTTATGTCACGCTGGATATCTCCTCAGCCTCACATCCGTACTACACCGGTAAACAAAAAGAGTTCTCCAAAGAAGGCAGTACTGCGCGCTTCAATCAACGTTTTGGTCGCTTCTTGACTAAAAAAACCAGCTAATCCTGAGAGTTAATCATGCAAGTATTGAGTTCATTACGTTCAGCTAAAAACCGTCATCCCGATTGTAAAATCGTTCGTCGCCGTGGTCGGGTATACGTTATTTGTAAAAGTAATCCACGTTTTAAAGCAGTTCAGGGAGGGACTCATAAGAAGCGTTGATTTTGATTTGGTTTTTAGCCCATCAGTTGATGGTATTGATAAGCCCCGTTGCTGCCCAACGGGGCTTTTTCATGTTAAAGAAGAGAGTTATCAACCAAGGTCAAGTACTCAGCCTCTGACCAAAATCAAAGACTGAGCACTAGCCACTTTGTTTATTGGTTTATAGTTACTTCATACTGTTCACAATGGTATCTACATTGTGTTTAAAAGCTTCAGCATAGGTTGCTGCCGGGCCACCGGTTGCGGATAAGGCTTCAGGGTAAAGCTCACCACCAGCTTTAGCACCACTGGCTGCGGCAATCTGTTTTACTAAACGCGGATCAGTCTGATTTTCAATAAAATACGTTTTTATTTTCTCTTGTTTGATCTGTTTAATTAGCGCGGCTACATCGCTGGCACTGGCTTCAGCCTCAGTGGAGAATCCGACGGGCGATAAGAAGTTAACCCCATACTCTTGGCTAAAATAGCCGAAAGCATCATGGCTGGTCAGGACCTTACGCTTATCTATCGGGATCGTGGCAAACTGAGCTTTCGCATAAGCATCCAGTTTTTCCAATTGCTGAATGTATTCTCCACCACGTTTACGGAAATAATCAGCATCCTCAGGATCGGCGACAATCAATGCATTCATTACGTTGTTGGCATACTTGATACCATTCGCCATGCTGTTCCATGCGTGGGGGTCCGTCACCCTCTTTCCCTCTTCATCCATTTTACGCGTATCGATCCCGGTTGAGGCGACAACGACCTGCCCTTTATAGCCAGAAGCACTGATCAAACGCTCCAACCACCCTTCAAGCCCTAGCCCGCTGATAAACACCACATCAGCGTTAGATAACTGTTTACTATTTTTCGGCATCGGTTCAAAACTATGGGGATCCCCATCCGGGCCGACCAATGTCACCACATTGACATGCTCGCCCCCCACCTGCTGGACGATATCGCCTAAAATAGAAAAACTGGCTACAGCTTCAACAGTTTTTGCCATCGCCAATGGGCTAGACAGTAGGGCAGCTACCGCCAAACTAATAGGTAAACGCTTCATTTAACTCTCCTTTAACGACCGGTACTTCTTAACGGCGCGCGGTTGCTAAAACACCACCACGCGTTCCAAATAAAATAGATACAAAGAAAATCAGGCTGGCGCTAAGGACTATTGCCGGCCCGGCAGGTAACGAGGCGTAATAAGACCACAACAAGCCGACAAAACTGGCAACCATGCCGATGGCCATGGCAATACCTAATGTATGAGGAAGATTTTTGGCCCAAAAACGGGCACTGGCAGCAGGCAACATCATTAATCCTACCGACATCAGGGTGCCAAGAATCTGAAACCCGGCGACCAGATTGATAACCACCAGCGATAAAAACAGAGCGTGGACCACCATCAGCCAGCGCCCCATACTGACCCGTAGAAAGACAGGGTCGAATGACTCAATCACCAGTGCGCGATAAATCGCCGCTAAAGCCAACATCGAGACCGTCGTGATAACGCCGACCATGGTCATGGCACTGACATCAACAGCCAAAATAGAACCAAATAACACATGGAGCAGATCCATGCTCGAGCCACGTAGAGAGACCAGCGTGACCCCCAATGCCAGCGAGCCCAGATAGAAACCGGCAAAGCTGGCATCTTCTCTTAATAGTGTTCGTCGGCTGACCCAACCGGACAACATAGCAACCGCTAATCCGGCAATAAACCCACCCACGCCCATTGCCACCAGTGACATTCCTGAAATGAGGTAACCGATAGCCGCTCCCGGCAATACCGCGTGAGATAGAGCATCCCCCACCAGGCTCATTCGCCGTAATAACAAGAAAACCCCTAAAGGAGCTGAACTGAGTGACAAAGCCAGACAGGCGACTAATGCCCGCCGCATAAAGCCAAAATCTACAAAAGGATCAGCAAATAAATGGAACAATGTCATCAGTTGATAACCCTTTGCTGTTCGGGTTGAGGAGCCAGAGAAGAGAGTGCGCAAGATGAGCTGTGGCAGTGATGCCATTGCGCCAGAACCTGCTCAGATGAGTCCCAACAGTTACCAAGAGGTGTCAACCACAAGGCGCGGGGGAAATGTTCAGCGACCATCGACATATCGTGTAAGACAGCAATAATCGTCCGCCCCTCATCGTGTAACCGATGAATAACATCGAGTAACAGCCGCACGGTCTGGCTATCAATACCGGTAAAAGGCTCATCCAGTAATATCAGTTGTGCTTGTTGCACTAAAAGACGGGCAAACAGCACCCGCTGTAACTGCCCGCCGGAAAGCTCAGCGACGGGTTGGCGCGCCATTTCCGGCATACCGACCGTGTCTAATGCCTTTTTGATTCGTTGCCGTGATTGATGATTAATGCCCCCTAGTAGCCCACTTTGGGGCCAGCATCCCATCGCCACGACATCCTGAACGACAATGGGGAACTGTTTATCTAACTCAGCTTGCTGTGGGAGATAGGCTATTTGAGGGCGATCTTCTCCGGTAAAAGTTATTTCCCCCATCACTGCGGGTTGTAAATCTGCCAATGTTTTAAGTAGGGTTGATTTACCCGCTCCATTTGCCCCAATAATGGCCGTGAGAGACCCGGCAGCAAAACCACCATTAATTGGCGGGGTAAGTGCATGCCGATCATATCCAATCTCAATATTTCTCAACTTTATCATGGCAATATATTCGCCCAATAAATAGCTCCCCACAGCAGCAAGCAAAGTAAGGCGACGCCAGAGATGCGCTGTAATGACGAAAGTGAGAACAATGTCCAGTAGGAAGGCTGGTTTAACCAGGTAAGGAAAGCGTGTTTATTCATAGTAGAACAGAGCATGTGTTTTCATGTGATACATTATAACATCACATAGAATTATTAAATTCAAGAAAACATCATGATTGACGAGTTTTAAAAGTAACAAGTTTTAGCACGCTAGCCCCACCGCCCTCAGTAAACGGAAGCAAACTTGCCGCTAATGGCAAACTAGACAGCGCAAACATGCTTAGTAACAGTAAATTAAACAATTTTTACTGTTACTCCACTGGTGAGGTCAGGCAGGGTTTTGGTATTCTAACCTCAACATTGTTCGGTAATGCTCGCAAAACGATAAATTACACAATAGAAAACAGGTAATATCCCCCCCCTGCTCTTGACCAAACCCGCTGAGCATTCTAGGTTAATAGAGAGTAGTTAAATTAATCGTGAGTAATAACCCTAAATATGAAGAATCCTATTTAGACTGCGTTATTTTATAGGAAGAGCGTGTTATTGAAAGCAAGTGCATCAAATAACATCACAACATGTAGCTGATAGTATTAGTTGAAAAAATCTCATTAAATTTGATTTTTTTGATTCAAATCATGCTCGTAGTTGCTGAAAAACAAATGCCAAAGCATTTTTTGTTACAATAGCGATACAGGAATGAATTAATCTTGCCATCATGAGCGGACAATTAATGAACAATGAAATAGCCGGGGACTTCACCTCAGGGTGTTACGCGATTTCATTACTCAAGAGTGTTATCAGCAATAATATCCGTGAAATTGAAGGAAGTTTGGTTTCCGGCTTAATGTATTATTCGGAAAATGCCAGGTACACGGCGGGTTCATTAGAAATTCTTGATATTTCTCACGTAGAAGATAACTGCTATTCAATGACTTACTGTTATCAATGGCATATCTTTAACCCCTGTTTGGATATCAATACTGAAGAAACCTTAACCGGTGCTGTAACATTTATTGTACATCCAGAAAGAATCACTTTTGATATAATTAACAATGACAGGCCCTCAACCGCTGACGAATTGTAAGATTAAGTAATAAAGTTGCGCGGTGAGCGAAGAAATGATTTATATTCATATCAAGACAAGTTTATTTACGTTAACGATAAGCTTCTACATTTATATGATTATCTATCTACTCACATTGTGTTATCAACACCGAATTAAGACTTTACGGAGGGGATGATATGGATGAGTACTCGCCTAAACGGCATGACATTGCCCAGTTGAAGTTTCTATGTGAAAACTTGTATGATGAAGGCATTGCTACCCTTGGCGACAGCCATCATGGGTGGGTAAATGACCCAACATCTGCCGTAAATCTGCAACTCAATGATTTGATCGAGCATATAGCTTCATTTGTGATGAGTTTTAAAATAAAATACCCGGATGACGGCGACCTTTCAGAGTTAGTGGAAGAATATTTAGACGATACATATACTTTGTTTAGTAGTTACGGAATCAATGATCCTGAATTGCGGCGCTGGCAAAAAACCAAAGAGCGTTTATTCAGACTTTTCTCAGGAGAATACATCTGTACCCTGATGAAAACTTAAGGGATAGTTTCCCTATATTAATTTGTATATCGAGAAGAAAAACCACCATGACAAAAACTGACTACCTGATGCGTTTAAGAAAATGTACGACTATTGATACATTGGAACGTGTAATTGAAAAGAATAAGTATGAGCTTTCCGATGATGAGTTGGAATTATTTTACTCAGCGGCAGACCATCGCCTGGCTGAACTCACAATGAATAAGCTTTATGATAAAATCCCACCCACGGTTTGGCAACATGTGAAATAGTCTGCTTAACGCTGGTTAAGACACACAACGTTGAGCCGATAGTCGTTATCGGCTTCAATGAATCAGGCAATTCGTTCGTGTTTTAATTTGAGATAAATGTCTTGATAGGCCCACGGTATTGAAGGTTAACTTGAATCCCGCGTTATTGCATATCAGGATTTAGGTAAATCCAGTGAGTTATCAGCAGAGTGGAAGGGCATTTAAGTCAAAGTGCTTTGTCCGCTTCATTTATTAAAATTCACTCTTAGCGCTAATAATTTCAAAATATTATTAATCCTTTGCTAAATCTTAAATGTAAATAGACACCTAAACCAATAAATAAATGAGAAAAATCTTATTTCCCCCTTCATTAATACGTCTAACTGAAAATATCTGACCAATAGCATAAGAAAACGTAAAGAAGAGGTTCAACAAGAAGGGTTGACACTTTAGGTAAGCACACTAGGAAGATAACATCAGAAATGGTGGAGGTCATTCAAGTTAACACAATGATATTAAAAGGTTTTTTAATACACTAAAATCAGGTGACACAATTAAAATACCTCAGCCAAAGAAGAACTCATATCCGTTCTTCAACAAATACAAAAATAAGCTAGCACTCATTGCCATGGCAGTGCAGGAGCCTACCTTGACCTACAAGAACCCCAACACGGGTAAGCCATTTAGCAAGGATGAGTTTGTACAATTTGCCGACGATTATCTTGGTGCAGATATTATTTTTTGGAGCACAACGTCTCCCTGGCTGACGAAGAAATAGGTATCCATCGCTAAGGAAATAAAGCCCCGCAGCGAGATCATGCCAGATATAATCACGGCAGCAGTCGGGCAAAAAATGGATCCAAGCTCCTATCATCAACAGTTTGCCCTAAGCAGCTATTTGCAACAGTGCCAAAATAAAAGAGATGATAAGATATATATAATATTCAACGCTATCTTGTTCTCAGATACGAGAGGAAAATACTGATGTCAAAGACAATCAAAACAACATTTTTGGCTGCCTGTATGGTCAGCCTCCTACCCTCACTATCTTATGCTCAATCGCCAAATAAATTACCAATGACTATCTTCGAAGATGTCCGGGTCTTTGACGGCACAACCTTAACGTCCAAAATGAATGTGGTTGTTGAAGGCAATAAAATCACTCAAATTTCTGCTCAACCGATTAATCCAGCAACTGATGCCGTGCATATCGCTGGCAATGGTCAAACATTGATGCCGGGCCTTATCGATGCCCACTGGCATACTTTTATGGCTCGTCCTTCCATGGCATTAGCTTCAACCGCCCCGTTAAGTTTTATCACATTGCTGGCCGGTGCTGAAGCAGAGTCAACACTTCTACGCGGTTTTACCAGCGTTCGAGATTTGGGTGGACCCGCGTTTGGCTTAAAACTCGCAATTGATAATGGCGTAATCAAAGGGCCACGCATCTGGCCATCAGGAGCAATGATTTCACAAACGGGTGGTCATGGTGATTTTCGGATGCTTTCAGAAATACCGGCTACCCCTGATCAATTAAGTTACCCAGAACGAATTGGCATGTCTGCGATAGCTGATTCAGCCGATGAAATTCGAAAGCGCACCAGAGAGCAATTGTTGCAAGGAGCTAGCCAAATCAAGTTGACAGGAGGCGGTGGCGTATCTTCTCCCTATGGCCCATTAGATACAGTTCAACTTAGCGTCGATGAAATTCACGCCGCAGTCGAGGCCGCGGCTAATTGGGGTACTTATGTGACAGTCCATGCTTATACCCCTGAAGCCATTAGCAATGCTATCAAAGCTGGAGCAAAAGTAATTGAGCATGGTCAATTGGCAGATGATGCAACTGCAAAATTAATGGCAGATACAGGTACATGGTGGAGTCTGCAGCCTTTTTTGGCGGACGAGAATGCAAATCAACTGCCCGATCCCGCGGGACAAGCCAGAGCAGCGCAGATTTTTGCCGGGACTGATAACGCTTATCGCTTAGCTAAAAAATACGGGGTGAAAGTTGCGTTCGGAACAGATGTTTTATTTGATGGAAATTTGGCAGCCCGACAAGGCTCACAGCTTTCTACAATGACACGGTGGTATACGCCCGCCGAAGTGCTCAGAATGGCAACATCTGATAATGCAAAATTGTTAGCACTATCAGATCGACGCAATCCATATCCAGGAAAACTTGGTGTTGTCGAAGTCGGAGCCTTAGCTGATTTATTGCTGGTTAACGGCGATCCACTCGCTGATATCGGACTGCTGGCAGATCCTGAAAAAAACCTGACTATCATCATGAAAGACGGACAGATAATAAAAAACAAACTAGTTTCAAAGTAAAAAGGGTTGAATAGGATTCAGATTATCGATACGGAAGCACCAAAAACACTATGCACCGGCATAATATCATTGTGATAAAGCTGATTCGAATTTCACGACGTTTTCTAGGTGTCAGGTAGACTCTACGGTAGTACCAGATTCCATGACGGGAAAGTATAAGATGTGACATTGATTAGCGCCCTAGGTGATACACAAAAGTTGTATCACTGCCGTTTCAATGCACGAAACAAGTGTTTAATATGATGGATATCATGCACTTATCAGAAATGGTGGAGGCCCTGCCAGCTACATCCCGGCACACACCTCGCCTGCTACGGCTGCTTCCTTCCGGATCTGACCGAGTTCACAAGTTAGTGTTGCGGGAGAACCAACAGGACCTCCATTGACGTTAACGGCTCCTTGTACTCTGGAGCGGTGGGCATTATCGACCATGACCCACCAAATAGCAAGACAACCCGCACTAACCGGTGGTTTCTTGCCCACTTCCCCTCAGGTTTGGGTTAAATCTCTTTTCTGCTGGCACCAAAAGCATTGATGATGTTATTTATTTATCTCGTTCTATTTATATCGCTCTATTTATTTCTATAACGTCGCACTATCCGCCCATGCAGATAAAAAAGAGAATGCTGTGACATCATCAAAAACAGAGAGCCAAAATCAGTGGGAATCTGCAATATCAGATTTGCCCACAGAATCGGGTGACCTACCGTTTGTCGACAGTTTCCGCCAGCGGGTCTTCCAAGTGGTGGCCGCTATCCCCTATGGACAGGTGACTACTTATGGCGATATCGCGCGGCTGATTGGCTCCCCCAGAGCTGCACGCCAAGTCGGTGGAGTTCTCAAACGCTTGCCGGAAGGCTCTGCCTTACCCTGGTATCGGGTGATTAATCGTCATGGCGAAATATCATTAATTGGTGATGATTATCTTAGACAAAAAAAGGCATTACTGGCTGAAGGCATTGATATCGATACTTCGGGTCGAATTGATTTACGCCGCTATCGCTGGCAATACCGCTAATAAAAACGCCACAGAATAGTGGCTATCCTGTGGCGCTATTGCCAAATTAATTGGCGCTTCTGAAAAACCGGTTCATGGCGGGTTAAACATTACTGGATGGTCGCACTGCCTGTTATGGTAGGCGCGCCCTGTATTGTTGCCGGTCCCCCTGGGGTTGTTTCTATAGCAACAGAGGTTGCAGGGACCAATAACAGATTAGCCTGGGTACCCGCGCCACGGTTGATCACTTCTTGAATGGTATCGGTGATAAACAATAACTGGCCATTGCGAGTGATCGCGGCACTTACAATAATACGTGCATTTGGCTGGATGTCGGCTGGGTTAAACGGCAAAGCAAAACTAAACGGAGCCTGTTTGCCCTCAGTACGAATTGCTTTCTGGGCGATAACCCGTGATGGTGCATCAGCCAGTGAGGCATCCGACAGCGTAACCGTAACTACGGCATCAGGTGGTAATGCAATGCGCTCGCGGATGTTCACTGTCCCCTGTACAGCAGGCTGTGCAATAGGTGCGGCAGCAGTGGTTACACCTGCCGGCGCGGGAACCGGAACATCAGCCCCTCGATGAGCACACCCAGCCAAACTTACCACTAATGCTGCCCCACCCGCTATCTGCCAGAATTTCATTGATTGCCAAGGTTTCATAGGTCGCACTCCTTCTTATTATTAAGATGCAAGCTATCTACACAACAGCCGGCGTTTAATAAGTGGCTTCAACCACCTAGCAAGCCAATTATAGCACAATATTCTACTTCCCGCCGACGCTTACCCCATTGAGGCATTTATCAGACTATTCCTTATCCGATATTCCTCAGTTGAACAGGCCTTTCACAGCAATATATTGACGAGCGCCCAACGGATTCAGCACACTGTGTATAAACTCAACCATCAGGGGCCACAACATGAGTCAAGCATTAGAAAAACTACTCGATCTGCTCTTCCTTGAGAAAATTGAAGAAGGTATCTTTCGTGGCCAAAGTGAAGATCTGGGCTTGCGCCAGGTATTTGGTGGTCAGGTAGTGGGTCAGGCTATCTATGCAGCAAAACAAACCGTACCGGCAGAGCGGGCAGTACATTCTTTCCACAGCTATTTTCTGCGCCCAGGGGACAGCAGCAAGCCCATTATCTATGACGTCGAAACACTACGTGATGGCAACAGCTTCAGCGCCCGCCGGGTCAGTGCGATTCAGAATGGTAAACCCATCTTCTATATGACGGCATCGTTCCAGAGTCAAGAAGAGGGGTTCGAACACCAAAATACCATGCCGGACGTTCCCCCACCGGAAGGGTTGATGTCAGAAACAGACATTGCCCGCCAGTTCGCACATATGATCCCCGAAAAAGTACGGGAAAAGTTTATCGGCCATCAGCCAATTGAAATGCGCCCGGTGAAATTCCACAACCCATTGCAAGGCTCGGTAGAAGAACCGAATCGCTATGTCTGGTTCCGCGCCAACGGTGCCATGCCAGATGACCTGAGGGTTCATCAGTATTTACTGGGTTATGCCTCTGATTTTAATTTCCTGCCAACGGCCTTGCAGCCACATGGGATTGGTTTCCTGGAGCCAGGAGTGCAGATTGCCACGATAGATCATTCTATGTGGTTCCATCGGCCATTCCGCCTGGACGATTGGCTGCTGTATGCAGTAGAAAGCACTTCTGCTTCCGGCGCGCGGGGCTTTGTCCGTGGCCAGATTTACAGCCGGGAAGGGATATTAGTGGCTTCTACCGTGCAGGAAGGCGTCATTCGTTTGCATCGATGATACCTCGATAGCCTTTGCCAAAAATAGAACAGGGGCGATATCATATCGCCCCTGCTGCTATCATCATTATTATTTATTTTACTGCTACTTCTAGCTTATTGGTTGTATGCATTTTCGCCGTGGCTGTTAACATCCAGACCTTCGCGTTCTTGTTCTTCTGGTACCCGCAGGCCAACCAACAGGTCAGCAATTTTAAAGGCAACGAAGGCAACAACACCAGACCAGACCAAACACACACCGACGCTGAACAGTTGCACACCTACCTGATGGCCCATAGTGACGCCAGCGGCGTAACCTGTACCGCCCAGTGAAGCCGAGGTGAAGACACCGGTCAGGATACAACCGACAATCCCACACACGCCGTGGACACCGAATACGTCGCAGGTATCATCTACCCGCAGCCATTTCTTCAGCAGAACCACACCCCACAGACCGGCAACACCCCCGACCAGACCGATAATCAATGCACCGCCAACCCCGACTGTACCTGCCGCTGGCGTAATCGCAACCAAACCTGCGATACAACCGGAACATGCCCCCAGCAGCGACGGTTTGCCGCGTAAAATCCACTCAGCAAAGACCCAAGACAAGATAGCACCCGCTGTTGCAACTACCGTATTCAAGAAG
Source organism: Yersinia sp. 2541 StPb PI (assembly GCF_052217145.1). Classification (NCBI taxonomy): domain Bacteria; kingdom Pseudomonadati; phylum Pseudomonadota; class Gammaproteobacteria; order Enterobacterales; family Yersiniaceae; genus Yersinia; species Yersinia sp. 2541 StPb PI. The sequence continues at coordinate 3,518,995 of NZ_JAZGQB010000001.1, forward strand.
GCAAGTGCAGCAATTTCATTCGCGGCACTGGCTGAACCGGCATTGAAGCCAAACCAACCGATATACAGAATCGCAGTACCGGTAAACACCATAGGTAAGTTATGAGGTTTGAACGCTTCTTTACCAAAACCAGCACGTTTACCCAGTAAGTAAGCGCCCACCAAACCAGCAATCGCGGCGTTGATATGCACAACAGTACCACCGGCAAAGTCCAGTGCGCCATCCATTGCCAGGAAACCACCACCCCATACCATATGTGCCATCGGCAAATATGAGAAGGTGAACCACAGTGCTGCAAAAATTAATACCGCAGAGAAACGAATACGTTCGGCGAATGATCCCACCACCAGTGCGACCGTGATACAGGCAAATGAAGCCTGGAACACCACATGGATATATTGATAGAAAGTGCCACTCAGGCTGGTCAAACCAATACCTTTTAGCATCGCCATATCGAAACTACCAAAGAATGCATTGCCGGTGCCGAAAGCCAGACTATAGCCATAGAGCACCCACAGCACACAGATCAGAGCAAAGCTCACCATGACCTGAGTCATCATCGATAATACGTTCTTGGAACGCAGCAGACCGCCGTAGAACAGGGCAATACCGGGCACAGTCATAAACAGCACCAGCGCGGTGCAAATCATCATAAAAGCATTATCAGCTTTGTCAGCTACAGCCGGTGCTGCGGCCATTGCCAAAGAAGGCAGCATCGCTACCGAACTCAGGCCCAACATGGATAAAAGTTTTTTCATCATCAACCCATCCCTATTCACTAAATTTGAGCCTGCAAATTACAGTGCTGCTTCGTCGGTTTCGCCGGTACGGATGCGAATAACACGTTGCAATTCAGCAACGAAAATTTTGCCATCACCAATTTTGCCGGTATAGGCCGCCTTACTGATCACGTCAATCACTTCATCCAATTGATCATCAGCAATTGCGATATCAATTTTCACTTTAGGTAAGAAATTGACACTGTATTCAGCTCCCCGATAGAGCTCTGCGTGTCCCTTCTGGCGACCAAATCCTTTTACTTCGGTTACGGTCAGCCCCTGAATACCCACAGAGGATAAGGCTTCACGCACATCCTCCAGCTTAAATGGTTTTATAACCACGGTAACCAGCTTCATATTTGCCCCTTCTCGAATTAAGTCGAATTCATGTCTGCCACAAATGAAGTAAAGCAAAGGCTATGCCATAAGTAATGATAGATATAATTTAATGCGGAAATGGCGAAGCTAGGGCGGTTGAGATACATGAGTCAGCCGTGTAGCGGCTGAATTCATCGTGTTGAATAATTTTCGCGCACCAAAATAGTGCGAAGCGCGTCACAGAAGTGCACGACAGCATCGACGACCTATTGCATTGCAAGATTATGGTGCACGAAAGCTGCAAAATGGGCATTAACGGGGATATGCATTAACGATTTGACTTAGGAAAACACAGAAAATAGTGCGGGGCCGCTTAGCCCCACAACTTATTAATTAACTTACCGCCGTTTCTACCTGATCAATGGCGGCTAAATCTTCGCTAACCAATTGCAATTGATACATTTGATAATAACGCCCATGGGCGGCCAGCAGCTCTTGATGCTTACCCTGCTCCACTGCCACACCACGGTGCAACACCAAGATGGTATCAGCATCAACAATGGTTGAAAGGCGGTGAGCAATCACTACCAGCGTGGTATTTTTTCGGATTAGCTGCAATGCCCGCTGAATGGCCTGCTCAGTACCAGAGTCAATATTGGCAGTCGCCTCATCTAAAATCAGGATTTGCGGAGCCTGTACCAATACTCGCGCCATCGCCAGCAACTGTTTTTGCCCAACTGACAAGGTATTCCCCTGCTCACCAAGCAGACTGTGCAATCCATCGGGTAGCGCATGGACTAAAGGGGCCAGTTGCACCGTTTCCAGAGCTTCCCACACTTGCTGTTCAGAGATATCACGGCCTAAAGTCACATTGGCAAAAAAGGAATCAGCCAACACCACTGGATCCTGTTGCACCATGGCCACCCCTTGGCGCAAGGTCTGATGCGATAACGCGGATAAAGGACGAGCATCTAGCAGAATCTCACCATGTTGCACCGGGTAGTAGCCCATCAACAGGTTAGCCAACGTACTCTTTCCGCTGCCGGTATGCCCGACCAGAGCAACAAACCCGTGCGAAGGTACATCAAGGGAGATATTTTGCAGCACCATTTTATCGCTACGATAAGCAAAGCTGACATTATCCACCTGGATACGGCCACTGGTCAGTGGGCGATCATCAGTACCGTATCCTTGCTGGGCGCGGTCCATCAGATCAAAAATACGTTCCCCAGCCACCACAGCTTGCTGCATGACTGACTGCTGTGATGTGAGTTCAATTAAGGGTTCATTTAAGCGGCCCAGATAGTTAATGAAAGCATACAGCACACCCACCCCCACTGAGCCATCAGGACTGAAACCGAACAACAGTAACAAACCACACAGTACCAAGGCAGAAAACAGGCTCAGCAGCGGGCGCAATAAAAACCCTTCCAAGCGTAAAGTTTGCATGCGTGCCATATAGTGCGCACGGCTGGCAGACTCCATACGTTCGCCAAAACGAGCTTGCTGGCGAAACTGCTGAATCACGCCCATGCCGTTAATAATTTCATTAAAACCGTCGTTAATATCAGCCAAATAAGCCCGGACTCGCCGCACTACGGGTGTGCTGTAATGTTGATAAATGGCCATCACTACCAGCACTGCTGGAAAGATACAGATAGAAATTAGCGCCATACGCCAATCCAGACTGAACATCGCCACCAGCATCGCGCCAATTAATGCCGCGCTTTTTAATACGGTGGAGACCACCATCACATATAAATCTTTAATGACTTCGGTGTCATTTGTGACACGGGAAATCAATTGCCCGACCGGCTGGGTATCAAACGCACTGAGAGGTTGACGCAAAGCGGCATCCATCACTTCAATACGTAGGCGCTGAACCACACCTACGGCAGCACGGTTAAAAAGCAATGCCTGAAAATAATGCAATGCTGCTGCCAACAGTTGCAGCAACAGATAAGCCAATGCCAACCCACTGACTAAACCGAGGGGCAAAGTGCCTTTTGCGACCACATGGTCAATAAAATAACTTATCAAAAGCGGGCCGCTGACCTCGGCGGCAGCCGCAATCCATAACATCAATACCGCCAACCCTAACGGTTTACGATAAGGGGAGCCATAGGAGAGCAGGCGCTTAAGTGTCGGCCAAAGTTGCTGAACTTTACTCATCGGTTTTGGCCTCCGACTCACCATCATCTAATGCTGCCTCCAGTTGTTGATAACGGTACATCTCCCGATACCAGCCGGATTGACTGACTAATACGTTATGTGTCCCACGCTGCATCACGCCACCATGTTGCATCACTAAAATTTCGCTGGCTTCGGTCAACGCTGAAAGACGGTGCGCACTGATAATCACGGTACGATGCTCACCCCATTCACGCAGATTTTTTAGGATTTCATATTCGGTCTGACCATCAACTGCGGATAGCGCATCATCGAGAATCAGGATCTCAGTATCCAGCAACAGTGCGCGGGCGATGGAAATCCGCTGTTTCTGCCCGCCAGATAGCATCACACCGCGCTCACCCACTTCAGTGTCATAACCCTGAGGAAGGCGTAAAATATCTTCATGCACACTGGCTAAACGAGCGGCCCGCTCAATTTGAGCCTGCGTGGCATCAGGTTTACCCAATGCAATGTTGCCAGCAACCGTATCAGAAAAGAGGAATGGGGTTTGGCTGACCACAGATAAACGGCCACGCCAGTCATGCAACCTAATATCAGACAGCGCATGCCCTTGATAACAAATAGCACCATCATCCACATCAAACTGCCGCTGAATCAATGCCAGTAAGGTACTCTTACCCGACCCTGTAGGTCCGCATAGCCCCAACATCTGCCCCGGTGCTAATTTCAGCGCCACATCATGTAACGCAGGCTGTTCACTACCTGGGTAATAGAAATGGCGAATATTCACCGCGAGTGTGCCACGCCCATCGCTCAGCTCAATATCACCATCTTTAACCACCGGCGCTTCTTCCAGCAAACTGCGAATACGGCTATAGGCGGCACTGCCTCGTTCAACGATATTGAACATCCACGCCAAGGCAAGCATGGGCCAGATCATCAGCCCCAGATACATGATGAAACTGGTAAGTTGACCCAAAGTAATACTGTGATTAACCACCATCCAACTGCCGCCGCCAATCGCCAATAAATTCGCGATCCCGATGGCGATATAGATAGTTGGATCAAAACGGGCATCGATACGTGCGACATACATATTCTTGGCACCGGCTTCTGCCGCGACCTGAGCAAACTGCTGTGATTGATGATCTTCCAGGCCAAAAGCTTTAATCATGCGAATACTGGTCAGGCTTTCTTGCGCCTGGTTATTCAGCGTAGAAAATGCCCCTTGGGCCGATTTGAAACGTTGATGCAGTTGGTCACCGTAATATTTGATCACCACCGCCATTACCGGCATAGGTAACAATGATAACAGTGTTAATTGCCAGCTAATTTGGGTGCTCATTACAATCAGCACCGCGCATCCCATCACCAACGAATCCACCAGCGTCAGCACCCCCTCACCGGCAGCAAAGACCACGCGATCAACATCATTCGTCGCACGAGCCATTAAATCGCCGGTACGGTGACGTAAATAGAAACCAGGGGCCTGGCGGCTAAGTTGGCGATAAAAGTTTGACCGCAACTCCACAGCCAATTGATAAGAGGCACCAAATAATAAAACACGCCAGACATAACGCAGTAGGTAGACCACAATAGCGGTTATCAGCATCACACCAATCCATACCAGTAACATATTGGTAGACATCTGTTTTGTGCTGATACCATCCACAATTACTCCGACCAGTTTAGGCGGCAACAGTTGTAGGATAGCGATAATAATTAACAACAACACCGCGCCTACATAGCGGCGCCATTCACGGCGAAAATACCAGCCTAGTTGTGCAAACAATCTCACTCAGTTTTATTCCTGGTCTGACACCGAATACATCGGTATTTTCTCGCTACGCGCGATGAAGGGGGTAGCATAGCATCGGTAAAAGGGCTTTTAATCCAAATATTCACTCAGGAACAGGCAACATAGTTGTATATTTGATTTTTTCCATCGCAAAACTTGATGTCACATCAATCAGCCCCGGAACACCATTAACCATGCGTTTGTAAAAATTGTCGTAACTTTTCATATCGGCAACTTCGACCTGCATCAGATAGTCATATTCTCCGGCCATACGATAGAACGCCAACACTTCTGGCATTTGCTTAGTAAATTCAACAAATTCCTGATACCAGCCACTATTATGCTGCTGAGTTTTAATCAGCACAAATGCCGTAAGCCCCAACCCCAATTTTTCGCTGTCCAGCAGTGCCACGCGCCCACGGATAAATCCTTCATCCTCAAGGCGTTTTAACCGTTTCCAGCAGGGTGTGGAGGTAAGATTGACGGCTTCGGCCAGTACTTGCAGTGATTGAGTGCAATCTTCTTGCAACATACAGAGGAGTTTACGGTCAGTTTTATCTAACATAACGAGTAACCATAGAATAAATTTCTACCATTTGGCGATAAAGAAGGAAAAATGGCAACGTTTTTTTCTTTAATAACCGTTAATCTAGTCATCATTAGTTTACTACCTACATCGCAGGCCATGAAATGACCAACACTTGGGTAAAAAATGCTATCAGTGAAATAGAAGCTGACTTCCAACGCTCCGCTGATACTCACCTGATCCGCCTAAACCTGCCGGCTTTCCCCGGTATTTATCTCTATTTAAAAGATGAGAGCACCCATCCAACCGGTAGCCTAAAGCACCGTTTAGCTCGTTCACTGTTTCTTTATGGCTTATGTAATGGCTGGATTACAGAAGGAACAACGATAATCGAGGCTTCCTCAGGAAGCACGGCAGTGTCTGAAGCCTACTTTGCCCGGCTGATTGGCCTGCCCTTTATTGCAGTTATGCCAAGTTGCACTGCGCGGCGCAAAGTCGAGCAGATCACCTTCTATGGTGGTCGCTGTCATTTTGTTGAAAGCGCTGGGCAAATTTATGCAGCATCTGAACAACTGGCTCGTGACCTGAATGGCCACTATATGGATCAGTTCACTTATGCAGAGCGCGCTACCGACTGGCGTGGCAATAACAACATTGCCGATAGCATCTTCCGCCAAATGGCGCGTGAACCTTTCCCGGTACCTGACTATATCGTCATGAGTGCTGGCACTGGCGGCACATCGGCGACCTTAGGCCGCTATATCCGCTACCAAGGGCATGACACCCAATTGATGGTAGTCGACCCAGAGAACTCAGTATTTTATGACTGTTTCTGTAACCGCGACCGCACGGTTACCGGTAGTTGCGGCAGCCGTATTGAAGGGATCGGCCGCCCACGGGCTGAGCCTTCGTTTATTCCAGAAGTGATCGACAGTATGTTGCGCGTACCCGATGCTGCCAGTGTTGCAACCATTCATTGGTTGGAAGGTATTTTGGGACGCAAAGTGGGGGCATCCACCGGCACTAACGTCTGGGGCGCATTACAATTAGCCAAACAGATGCGTGAGCGAGGCAAAACCGGCGCTATTGTGACGTTGCTCTGCGACAGTGGCGAACGCTATCTGGATACCTATTACAATACCGAATGGGTCAGTAATAACATTGGTGATCTGACCCCATTTAGTAATGAATTAAATAACCTGTAATTAACCGATAAAATTCGGTTTTCCCCTCTTGGATGACCGAGGAAAACCGAATTTTGGCAGAAAAAAACCGGATGATTATCCGGCTGGCTAATAGCTATCCTCAAGTCATCAAAAGGTGCAGTTAGGCAGCAAGCGAGTGATCCGCTGAGCTGACACCATCAGTGATTCGGGTGAGTAAGCCCGTTAACACTGCTACAACTCTAAGTACCAAGGAGATAAACCTCAGAATTCGGGGGAATAGGTGAGGTGTGGTGAACTTAGCCAATGTTGCAAATAGTGAGCGACGCCTTGTTGTTCACAGCGCCCAATAACCTGTAACTGAGGTAACTCTTGCTTCAATTGCGGTAATGCGTTTCCCATCACTAAGCCAAGACCTACCCGCGATAGCATCTCTTTATCATTCATCGCATCACCAAAGGCCATACAATCGGCCAGTGTTAAATTGAGATGATGGCTTAATCGCTCTAAAGCCGCCCCTTTGTTGCATCCACGAGGCAACACTTCAAGGCAATCAACCGCTGAAAAACAAAAATCGGCTTCGCCGCCCATCTGCTGCTCAAGCTGGGTTTTAAGCTCGGTCAATTCCTGATGTGAGGCAATAAAGCAAATCTTATGATTACCAGTTAGAGGCAATGCGCTCAGTGCCGTGAGCTGGAACTGGAAGCCACTGGTTTTATGTGCAGTCAGCAGCGCAGGGTCATTACAATCAGTAAACCAACCATCATCACGGAAAATATGGATACTGGCACGGGTCTGCCACGGAGTTCGTAACACAAACTCCACCAGTTCTGCGGGCAAATCCATACCGTATAATGCTTCACCCTCTACATCACAGACTCGGGTCCCATTGCCAGTGATCAAATAACCATTTATGCCTGAGTGAGATAAAATCCCTTTCATATCAATATAATGTCGACCGGTAGCAAAGGTTAGGATCATCCCGTTGTCCACCAACTGGTGTAACGCATTCAATGTAGCGCCGCCAATTTTATGGTCGCGCATCAGTAAGGTTCCATCCATATCAAAAGCGGCTAAACGGTACATTTAAAACCTCGATAACAGCAAAACTGGTGGTATGAATAAAATTATGACGTACTATTTACGGAACTAATAGTGAACAATTAAATTAAACTATTCCTGATTTATAAGCAGCCCGAATAGGCGTAATGGATACTATCAGTTTGAACACGCACAGCACTGAGAGTGCCAGATCACGTTGTAACTCATCGCCACATGAGAATGAACCGTGCAGTTCCCTAAGTCATTTAAAAATAAAGGCATTTGATGAGTTCGTCCAAGAGCTAAAATAGCCTTAATAGGATAACATCTTAATTATGCGCATTATTCACCGACTAACCCAATATCAGCGCTTGTACCAAAAGTTCGGCGATCAACCGGCGGCTACCACCGTCAGTGAACTGGCAGGCCTACTATTTTGCAGTGAGCGACATGCCCGCACTCTGATTCAACAGCTACAAGCAAATGACTGGCTCAGTTGGCATTCACAAGTTGGCCGAGGAAAACGAGCACAACTGCAATGCCTGAAAAAACCTGATGCACTGCGTGCAACCTACCTGCAATTGTTCCTTGAGCAAGGTGACCATCAAGCTGCTCTCGCACTCGCCCAACTGGAACCTGAACGCCTTCAAGCGTTACTAAACCCTCACATGGGGGGACAATGGCAAGCCGATAGCCCAATACTGCGAATCCCTTATTATCGGGAGCTTGAACCGTTAAATCCAATGACCGTCAGTGGCCGGGCAGAGCAGCATCTGATTTATACTTTACATGCTGGCCTGACCCGATTTAACACCGGAGACCCACTGCCAAAACCGGATCTGGCCCATCACTGGCAAGTCAGCGATGATGGTTTAACCTGGCAATTCTTCTTACGCAGTCAATTACGTTGGCATAATGGGGAACATATCCGCAGCGAGCAGTTGTTGCAAACGCTGGCACTGCTGCGGGCAAATCCACGCAGCCAACCGAGTTTTGCCAATATTGCAACGATTACCCTGCCCCATGCTTTATGCCTGAAATTTACGCTGCTGCATCCTGATTACTGGCTGGCACATCGGCTGGCAGATTTACCGTGTAAACTGTTTCATCCCGACGCCTCACTTCTGGGGGCTGGCCCATTTAAGTTAGCGACCTTTAACCCACATCTGGTCCGGTTGGAGCAGCACGAATTTTACCATTTGCAACATCCTTATCTGGAATTCATTGAATACTGGATAACTCCAAGCCTTGTCGTACAGTCAGCGGATGGGAGTTGCCAACACCCGGTACGTATAACCATTGGACAGGAGGAGGATTTCCCTTTAGCCCGCCCTGTTCAGCGCAGTATGAGCCTTGGATTTTGCTATCTGGCCATCAATCGGCACCTCAATAATATTACTCCCCAGCAAATAGCCAAATTGCTGATGCTAGTGCAAACTTCCGGCATCTTAGAAGAGTTATCCATTCGGCGTGGTGTGATAACGCCTAGTCATGAAATGCTACCCGGCTGGCCTATCCCCCGGTTTAGCGCCGATGAAAACCCGCCATTGCCTGCCCATCTGATACTGACCTATCAACCTCCAATGGAACTTGAGAGTGTTGCCGAACAACTAAAAGCGGTATTGGCAACCCATGGTTGCACATTAGAAATCCGCGCCAGTCGTGATAAGCAGTGGAAAGATACTCATCAAATTGAAGAGGCAGACTTATTATTAGCGGACCACTTAGTTGGTGAATCTCCTGAAGCGGCGATGGAAAGCTGGCTCCAACTTGATCCGCTGTGGCGCGGTATACTCTCCCCTGCTCAATTAGAACTACAGCAACAAACACTGATACAGATTCAGCAAACTGAACTTGCGGCTGAGCGTTTCCGCCAATTGCGTGAATATTATAATGGTCTGATGCTGGCAGGGCTGATTCTCCCACTATTCAATTATCAGTATCAGGTCAATGCTCCGCCACGGATTAACGGTGTTACCCTAACCGCATATGGTTGGTTTGATTTCAATCAGGCATGGCTCCCACCGGCGACTACCTGATTGCCAAATGCAGGTTGCTACCCTTTCGTCCGTGAACTGAGTAACATACCGCCAATTCTTTATTTTGCTGTGGGTTGGCTCTTTCGAGGCTCACAGCCGTACGAGGTCACAGTATGAAACGCGCTGTCGTTGTATTTAGTGGTGGGCAAGATTCCACTACCTGTTTAATTCAAGCATTACAGCAATATGATGAAGTCCACTGCATTACATTCGATTACGGACAGCGCCACCGCGCAGAAATTGATGTTGCTCGCGCGCTTGCCACGCAGCTTGGTGCTAAAGCACACAAAGTGCTAGATGTTGGCATGCTCAATGAGTTAGCGGTGAGCAGTCTGACCCGAGACAGTATCCCTATCCCCTCTTTTGATGAAGAGGATGCCGATACGGTTCCCAGTACGTTTGTCCCTGGTCGCAATATTCTATTCCTGACCTTAGCCGCAATTTATGCTTATCAAGTGCAAGCTCCGACGGTTATCACCGGGGTTTGTGAGACTGACTTCTCCGGCTACCCTGATTGCCGGGATGAGTTCGTGAAGGCTCTCAACCATGCAATCGATTTGGGTATTGGCCGAGATATCGCTTTCATTACCCCTTTAATGTGGCTGGATAAAGCAGAAACCTGGGCACTAGCTGATTATTATCAGCAACTCGAGCTGGTCCGCCACGAGACACTTACTTGCTACAATGGGATTCAAGGCGATGGTTGCGGCCAATGTGCTGCCTGCCATTTACGAGCCAAAGGGCTGGCGTTCTATCTTGCTAATAAGCCAAAAGTATTATTGAGCTTGAAACAAAAAACCGGGCTAGCTTGATTATTGTTCACTCAGATAGCCACTGTAATCGACCCATTGCCTTGTTCTAATCGTGACCTCGCTCATCAGAGCGAGGTATATCGCGGCCATTGCACATTTAACCAGATATTCAGGGAAAATATCCCTCCCCGGCAACAAAGCCGAGTTATCCTGTAATACCTCGATTGACAAACTCGTCCAGTTTTTCCCTTAGTTCTCCCTCAATGGGCAATGCTCTCTGACTACGCAGATCGATACAGACAAACGTTAGTTCTGCATCTGCCACCGGAATAGATTCAGGCTCTAGCGTGACAGTCTGTTTCATCACACCACTTTTACCGTTTAGCTTTAATAACTGGCTATCGATTCGTAGCAGATCCCCCAATACTGCAGGCCGACGGTAGTTGATATTGATATTAACCACGATAAAAGCGATTTGGTTTTCAGCCATCCATTGCGCTGCTGGCTCCCCATCAAGCCATTCCCAACGCGCTTCTTCGAGAAACTCTAAGTAGCGGGCATTATTAACATGTTGGAAAACATCAATATGAAAACCCCAGACTTTAATATGAGTATGCATGACAGCGAGCTTCTCCAGACAGTGAATAAAAATTATGTACCTTCGGCAGTAAAATAGAGTTGGCAAGAGAATACCCGCACAACTGGTACGACCTCACAGCAAGATTAGCAGAGGGAAATCACTTCATCGCATGCTTACGATATAATCTAGAGCGAAATCACAGTTTCCCTCTGCTACTGCGACTTACATTATGAAAAGATGGGGATTATTTGTGGTGAAAATAGTCACTGATATCTGTCTGACCACAGCACATCCCCATCACCAACTAAAGTTACATTTTAAGCTTGGTATTGTTTCTCTCTAAAAACGAGGGGCCGATACCTGGAACTTCGAGTAACTGCTCAACATCAGTAAAAGGGCCGAACTGCTCGCGATAATTAACGATAGCCTCTGCCTTCTTCCTGCCAATTCCGCTCAGGAACTGGGCCAACTGTTCCGCATTAGCACTATTAATATTGATTTGGCTATATGCACTGTCCGTTGAGCTGCCAGCTGTGGTTGTTGCCGTTGCATTGGTCTTATCCGCCACTTTGGCAGGCGAAGAGCCTGCTTTTAGCTGGCTATTTATTGGAGTATGGCTTTGCGAATTGAGGTCTTTATTCTGAGTCGTACTCGTAGGGCTGACGGGAGCGGCAAAAACTACCTGCTGGATATTCAGACCTGCGAACAATGCGGTTATAACAAATAATTTTCCTATGAATTTCATGCTGTATCCTCCTTGTGTTTGACAGCATGACTACCTTGCCGCAACCTCCGATTCATCACAAAGGGTAGATTTCAGATATGCGAAAGGTCGCCAAAGCGACCTTTCTTTATTACATCGAGTTGCAGATGTATGCGAGACTCATGGCAATTATGGTTTTATTGCGGCTGCTGTTGCTCCGCTGGCCCCATCTTAATGGTTGCCTGTTTGTGCAGATTTGCCATCAATGCATCAAAAGTCACACCGCTTGACCCTTCTAGCATTTTAGCGCTAAAGGTCTTCATCTCGCCTTCCGGCAATTTACCCGGCGTTACTGATAGCAGTTCGATCAGTACGATGTTGTCTTGACGATCCTGGGATAAGCCATAAACCGACTGATCTTTTTGCGGATGAGGCAAGGCAAAAATAGTCTGCACTAATTGATCATCGTCTGGTGCACGTGACAAGGTTTTCTTCTCGCCAAAGCTGATACCAGCAGCTTTCATCGCCTCTTCGCCTTTACCTTGTTTCAGAGCAGTCAGGAGTTTCTCACCATCAACACGTGCCAATTGTTCTGCTTTCTGACGTTTCACCAACTCAGCAACCTGATCACGTACTTGATCAAATGGTTGAATACCTTCAGGTTTATGAGCATCAATGCGGATAACAAAAGCACGGTCGCCGTCAACAGTGATTACATCTGAATTACTACCTGGCGCACCATTTTCACCGACCAGGCCACCGTCAAAGATTGCCTGTACAACCGGTTTGAAGTTAACCTCAGCAGGTACTGCGTCGCGAGTAAACCAGCCAGTTTGCTTAGCTTTAGCACCTGCTGCTTCTTCCGCTGAGGCTAGAGATTCGTTATCACTGGTAGCGGCTTCACTGACCTTTTGCTGTAACGCGTAGTAAGCGTCAACAGCTTTTTCCTGCTTAACTTGTTTTGCCAGTGCATCATGCACTTCTGACAAAGGTTTAACCAGGGCAGGTTTGATGTCATTTAAGCGAACAACCAGATAACCCACCGAAGATTTAACCACATCAGACAGTTGGCCCTTCTCGGTCAAATTCGCTTGTTTCAGTTCATCAGCCGTAGTTTCTGGTTCCAACCACCCCAGTTCACCCCCATTTTTGCGGGAAATGATATCGGTAGATTTCTCTTTTGCCATCGCAGCAAAATCAGCACCTTTTTTCAGCTCCTCTAACGCCGCTTTGGCTTCAGCTTCAGTTTTAAACTGAATCACACTGTAGTTGCGTTGTTCCGGCTGGGTATAGCTGCTTTTATGCAGTTCATAATACGCCGCGATATCTTCCTCGGTGAGCGTGATTTTGTCCTGCATCGCGGCAGCATCCATCGTAATGAAACTGACTTTCATCTGTTCCGGTGCAATGAAGCTATTCTTGTTCTGGTCGTAGTAGGCTTGCAGCTCTTCATCAGTGACTTTCTGCTGTGCCTGAAGGGCTTTGAGATCAACTGTCGCCAGACGAACTTCACGTTGCTGCAAAATCAGCTCTGACATCGCCTGTGCTTCGATAGGCAGAACAAAGCCAGTATCACCAAACGCTTGCAGCAATTGTTGATTAATGAGCTGCTGACGCTGTAATTGCGCGAATTGATCAGGGGTGTAGCCCATCCGATTAACCAGTTCGAGATATTTGTTGTTATCGAACTTATTATCGGTCTGGAAATAAGGTGCCTGGCGGATGGCATCTTTAACTTGTTCGTCGCTAGCAGTCAGGCCCAGTTTTTTGGCGTACTGGTCAAGCAACATGTTGTTGACCAACTGCCCCAATACCTGCTGGCGTAATTGCAGCATGTAGCCTTCATTGGCGGCCAGTGCGGAGAATTGTTCACCTAATTGCTGCTGCAAGCGGCCACGCTCACTCTGTACAGCTTGTTCTAACTGAGCACGACTAATCTCTTGGCCATTAACTTTGGCTGCGAAGTCGTTGGAACCGCCAATCAGATAGCTGCCAACCCCGGTCAGGATAAAGGACAACATGATCAAGGCCAGAATGATTTTGAGCACGACGTTATTAGCAGCCGCGCGTAAATTGTCCATCATAATGTGACAATACTCCGCTGTAATATGGATTAAAACTGTTGCGCAGGTCTAAATAAACCCAGCATTCCTTGCGACAGCCCTTCGTGCTGCTGCGCGTTAAACTGCTTACTCTATTTGTTACTGCCTATTTTTGCTCTAAACGGGTCGCTGATATTCTCTCGTCAGACTAACATTTTACCCCCGTTTAGCGCTCAGCCAGTTCAACTGCCTAAGCGAAAAAAAAGCGCATCATTAACGATGCGCCTTGTATCTTACCTTACCAGCTCAACTGCGTCAGGTTATTGTTTAACACAAACAATATATACCCTTGGTACTTGAAGTTGCACAGGTGCCCGCTACTTTCACTAACCCGAATCGCTGACCTGAGCAGACTCATCGGTATTCGTTCGCTTACAACCTGGCTGCTACTTCATTTCCTTTGGGTATACGCGCAGATGAGAATTGACGCGGCAATCAGTTTACTGCGTCTTTCAAGCCTTTACCGGCACGGAAGCCTGGTACTTTAGCAGCAGGAATACTGATTTCTTTGCCTGTCTGAGGGTTGCGGCCAGTACGTGCAGAACGCTCACGTACTGCAAAAGTACCAAAACCAACCAGAGCTACATCATCCCCTTCTTTCAAAGATTCAGTAACAGAAGCAATAATTGCATCTAACGCGCGCCCAGCGGCTGCTTTGGAAATATCTGCACCTGCGGCAATTTTGTCGATCAGTTGTGACTTATTCACTCTTTCATCCCCTTTAGAATTCTATCGTCGCGCCGAAAATCCCTACGGACAACACGACAGCGCAGCTGTTATATCAATCCTATCCAACCTTGGCAAGCAGCCCAAAGGCATAAACTTTTGTCGGACAGACGAACTAACTTAGCGGCACAAAAAATAGCTGGCAAGTAGCATTTCACTTACCAGCATCAGTTTTATCAATACTTCTTGCGATCCGTCACTATTTTGACGCTACCGGCTGTGCCCCGAAGGCTGGATTTTGCAACGCGATGGCTAAAACATCATCAATTAGTTTAACCGGATGAATCTCCAGATCAGCGATAACATTGTCTGGGATCTCTTCCAAATCACGTTTGTTATCCTCGGGAATCAGCACAATTTTGATCCCGCCACGGTGAGCTGCCAGCAATTTCTCTTTCAAACCGCCGATTGGCAATACTAAACCACGCAAGGTGATTTCACCGGTCATCGCCACATCCGCGCGCACTGGGTTACCGGTCAGACAAGAAACCAGCGCGGTACACATAGCAATACCTGCACTCGGGCCATCTTTCGGCGTCGCACCTTCAGGCACATGCACATGGATATCGCGTTTTTCGTAGAAATCAGGGTTAATACCTAATTTATCTGCGCGCGCACGTACCACTGTCAGTGCCGCCTGAATTGATTCTTGCATCACTTCACCCAGCGAGCCGGTGTAAGTCAGCTTGCCTTTGCCCGGAACGCATGCAGTCTCAATAGTCAGTAAGTCACCACCCACTTCCGTCCATGCCAGCCCAGTCACTTGACCTACGCGATTCTCAGTATCAGCTCGGCCATAATCGACCTTCTGCACACCTAAGAAGTCTTTCAGGTTGTCACCGTTGATTTCAATGTGCTTAACCGTTTTATCCATCAGCAGATTTTTTACTGCTTTACGGCACAGTTTGGAGATTTCACGCTCCAGACTACGCACCCCAGCTTCACGGGTGTAATAACGGATAATGCTCATAATGGCACTGTCATCGATGGTCAGTTCGCCTTTCTTAATGGCGTTGCGCTCAAACTGTTTCGGCAACAGATGCTGCTTGGCAATATTGAGTTTCTCATCTTCGGTATAACCGGACAGGCGAATAACTTCCATACGATCCAGCAACGGCGCTGGAATATTCATGGAGTTGGAGGTGGCAACGAACATGACATCCGACAGATCATAATCCACTTCCAGATAGTGATCGTTGAATGCAACGTTTTGTTCTGGGTCCAAAACCTCCAGCAGTGCTGACGCAGGATCACCGCGCATATCGGACGCCATCTTATCAATCTCATCCAACAGGAAGAGTGGGTTCTTCACCCCAACTTTCGCCATCTTCTGGATCAATTTACCCGGCATAGAGCCGATATAGGTGCGGCGATGACCACGGATTTCCGCTTCATCACGCACCCCTCCCAGCGCCATACGGACATACTGGCGGCCAGTAGCACGAGCAATAGATTGCCCCAGAGAGGTTTTCCCCACCCCAGGAGGCCCTACCAGGCACAGGATTGGCCCTTTAATCTTGCTAACACGGCTCTGTACTGCGAGGTATTCTAAAATACGATCTTTAACTCGTTCCAAACCGTAGTGATCGGTATCCAGAACTTCCTGCGCTTTTACCAAGTCTTTTTTAACTTTACTGCGGCTGTTCCAAGGCACCTGCAACATCCAATCAATATAACCACGTACTACGGTTGCTTCCGCAGACATCGGTGACATCATTTTCAGTTTTTGCAGCTCAGCTTCGGTTTTTTCACGTGCATCTTTCGGCATTTTGGCCGCTTCGATTTTACGCTTCAGCGCTTCGTGCTCATCAGGCGTATCGTCCATCTCGCCCAGTTCTTTCTGAATGGCCTTCATTTGCTCGTTCAGATAGTACTCGCGCTGGCTCTTTTCCATCTGTTTTTTGACGCGATTACGAATCCGTTTTTCAACCTGTAACAGATCGATTTCTGATTCCATCATCGCCATCAGGTACTCCAGACGTTCGGTGACATCGAACATCTCCAGAACAGCCTGTTTATCATTTAACTTCAACGGCATATGTGCCGCGATAGTATCCGCAAGACGTGCTGCATCATCAATGCTGTGCAGTGAAGCCAGCACTTCTGGTGGGATCTTTTTATTCAGTTTGATATAGCCTTCAAACTGATTAATCGCCGTGCGAACCAATACTTCTTGTTCACGATCGTCCATCACTGGCGATTCAAGATATTCTGCCTGAGCAGCAAAATGCTCACCGCTGTCGGAAAGCGTGGTAATACGCGCACGCTGTAGCCCTTCAACCAGCACTTTGACCGTGCCATCAGGTAACTTCAGCATTTGTAAAATCGAGGCTACAGTGCCTACTGAAAACAGATCGTTGATACCAGGCTCATCAGTCGAAGCTTCTTTCTGCGCAACCAGCATGATTTTTTTATCATGGTCCATTGCCGCTTCCAGGCACCGAATCGACTTTTCCCGGCCAACAAACAGTGGGATCACCATATGCGGATAAACCACCACATCGCGCAGAGGCAATACGGGGATTTCTATGCGTTCGGAACGCTCAGGGTTCATAGAGCTCTCTCTTAGTTTAGCTTCCGCCAGATTACTGGGAATCTCGTGAAACACGAGTCATCACGAGTTTCACTAAATAGGTAATTGAGTATATGGGGACGAATGTCTTACATTCAACGATTACAATGCGAGGAAAAAGAAATGGGGGATAAAATCCCCCATTGTCATACTAACCATCTGGATTATTTGGCTAATTATTCGCCAGAAGCTTGGGCTTCCGGTTGGCCATAAATCAGCATCGGCGCAGATTGGCCAGCAATAACTGACTCATCTACCACCACTTTCTCCACACTGTCCATTGACGGTAAATCGTACATGGTATCTAGCAATGCGCCCTCTACGATAGAACGCAGGCCACGAGCACCTGTTTTACGCGCCATCGCTTTCTTGGCGATTGCGGTCAACGCCTCATCGCGGAACTCAAGCTCCACACCTTCGAGATTGAACAACGCCTGATACTGTTTGGTCAGTGCGTTTTTCGGTTCTTTCAGGATCTGAATCAGCGCGTCTTCACTCAATTCACTCAGTGTTGCAACTACCGGTAAACGGCCAATAAATTCAGGGATCAAGCCGAATTTAATTAAATCTTCTGGCTCAGCCTGACTCAACAACTCGCCTTCGGTTGCTTTTTCTGACTTGCCTTTTACCGTAGCCCCGAAACCGATACCCGTTCCGGTGTTAATGCGCTGCCCGATAACTTTGTCTAGGCCGGCGAAAGCACCACCACAGATAAACAGAATTTTAGAGGTATCAACCTGCAAAAACTCCTGCTGCGGATGCTTACGGCCACCTTGTGGTGGTACGGCAGCAATCGTCCCTTCAATCAATTTCAACAGGGCCTGCTGCACACCTTCACCCGAGACGTCACGCGTGATAGACGGGTTATCAGACTTACGTGAAATTTTATCAATTTCATCGATATAGACGATACCACGTTGCGCTTTCTGCACGTCGTAATCACATTTCTGCAATAACTTCTGAATGATGTTTTCAACATCTTCGCCCACGTAACCTGCTTCAGTTAGCGTGGTCGCATCTGCCATGGTAAACGGCACATCCAGGAAACGAGCCAATGTCTCTGCCAACAGTGTTTTACCACTACCGGTTGGGCCAATCAGTAGAATATTACTTTTGCCCAGTTCGATGCCATTACTGGTATCACCATTGCGCAAACGCTTATAGTGGTTGTATACCGCAACTGCCAACACTTTTTTCGCCGGTTCCTGACCGATGACATAATCATCCAGGTGATGGCGGATTTCGTGCGGCGTAGGCAGCGAACTGCGCTCCCGATGCGGGGCAACTTCTTTGATCTCTTCGCGAATAATGTCGTTACACAAATCGACACATTCATCGCAGATATACACTGACGGCCCGGCAATTAGCTTACGCACTTCATGCTGGCTTTTGCCGCAGAAAGAGCAATACAGCAGCTTTCCAGAACCGTCTTTGCGCTTATCTGTCATCAGTAAACCTCTTCTTCAGTATCTGCCACACCCGAAACTATGGTGGCAGGGAGACTATTCTCGCTATTGCTGGACGCCACGCTAACCTTCAGCGGACAGCCGATATATCGGGTAGTTAGTGAACAATGTGCAATACAACTGTTCGATTACACGATTTGTTCTATTTACATACACTATAGTATATCGGCTCACAGAAATAAGTCGTTAGTCACGACGGGTGAACACGGAATCAACTAATCCGTATCCTACAGCCTCTTCAGCCGACAAGAAACGGTCACGTTCAGTGTCTCTCTCTATTTCTTCAAGAGATTTTCCCGTGTGAAGTGCCATCAGTTCATTCATGCGCGATTTCACTTTTAAAATCTCTCTGGCATGAATTTCAATATCTGTCGCCTGCCCCTGGAAACCGCCCAACGGTTGGTGAATCATTACCCGTGAATTCGGCAAGCAGAAACGTTTACCCTTAGCACCCGCAGTCAACAGGAACGCACCCATTGAACATGCCTGGCCCATACAGATAGTGCTGACATCAGGTTTAATGAATTGCATGGTGTCATAAATTGACATCCCAGCAGTGATCACCCCGCCTGGTGAGTTGATATACAAAAAGATGTCTTTTTCTGGATTTTCTGCTTCTAGAAACAGCATCTGTGCCGTAATCAGGTTGGCCATATGGTCTTCAACCTGACCGGTCAGGAAAATAATGCGCTCTTTTAACAGACGGGAGAAGATATCGTAAGAACGCTCCCCACGTGAAGTCTGCTCAACCACCATTGGCACCAGAGCCATGTTAGGTGCAAATTGATCTCGTTCGCCACTGTATGACATTACCGTCTCCTAATAGAATTTACTTTGGCGCCATTCATAACCGATTCTACTTGAGATAAGTAATGATGACTATGTTCATGCATCAAGGTCGCGTGCAAGCCGTCTGGTTACCCAGACACATTCGACGGTGGTAATCAGCCAGTGTTTCATCAACATCTTATATGAACGTCTGTTAGGTTAATTGGGGGATTAATCGTCTTTTTCAAGCCCCTGAGCACTTTTTTTTAACCAAGCGGACGCTCATTATCTTTGCTGTAATCCTGACGCTCTATTGATTGTTCATCTGTTAAGTATTGCATTTCACTTTTCAAATATAGCGCAGATTAGGGCGAAACATGCCAGATTAATCATACTATTGAGTGATTATTGTTACAAAAAGAAAAGCCCGTAGCCAAAGGCTACGGGCTTAATCAATCAAAAAACCGGATATACCCTTCGTATCAGGAGTTGCAGAGTGCCAGCTACCGACACTAACCCGAATCACTTTACTGCTTTAGCTCATCGGTATTTGTTCAATTGCAACCTACCTGCAACGCCAATTTTTTGGCGATATATTACATCCAGCTTGATGCGCTAAAAAACATTACGCAGCAGTGGTCTGATTCATCAGTTCACTGAAGGTAGTTGGTTTTTCAGTTACTTTGGCTTTAGCCAGCAGAGTTTCTACTGCTTGTTCTTCCAGAGCAACGTTACGCATATTGTTCATCAGCTCTTTATTTTTGCTGTAGAACTCAATCACTTCTTGTGGATCTTCGTAAGCAGATGCCATTTCTTCGATCAGTGCTTTAACGCGATCTTCATCCGCTTTCAGCTCGTGCTGGCTGATAACTTCGCCCAGCAACAAACCAACAACTACGCGACGTTTAGCTTGTTCTTCGAACAATTCACGTGGCAGTTCAGCAGCTTGTTTCTCGTTACCACCAAAACGCTGTGCAGCCTGACGGCGCAGAACGTCGATTTCACCTTCAACCAGTGCCGCTGGAACGTCAATTTCGTTAGCGCTGACCAGACCGTCAATTGCCTGAGTTTTAACACGGTTGCGCACTGCGCCTTTCAGCTCACGCTCCATGTTTTTGCGCACTTCAGCACGCAGACCTGCTACTGAACCATCAGCAACGCCGAAACGCTTGATGAATTCTTCAGTCAGTTCTGGCAGCTCACGCACTTCAACTTTCTTCAACACGATGTCAAATTTAGCTGATTTACCTTTCAGGTTTTCTGCGTGGTAATCTTCTGGGAAGTTTACGTCGATGGTGAATTCTTCACCGGCTTTATGGCCGATAACACCTTCTTCGAAACCTGGGATCATACGACCCTGTCCCATTGCCAGTACGAAATCAGACGCTTTACCACCTTCAAACTCTTCACCGTCGATAGAGCCGGTGAAATCCAGAGTTGCGCGATCTTCTGCAGTCGCAGCAGCGTCAGTTTCTTTCCAGGTAGCTTGTTGCTTACGCAGAGTTTCCAGCATGGTATCAACGTCAGCGTCGTTTACTTCAACAACTGGCTTTTCTACTTCAATGCTTTCCAGATCTTTCAACTCAACTTCTGGGTACACTTCAAACTCAACGGAATAAGTAAAATCTTCGCCCTGCTTGAATTCACCAGGCACATAGTTTGGTGCACCAGCTGGGTTGATTTTTTCTTTAATGATCGCATCAACGAAATTACGTTGCATCAGGTCACCCAGAACATCCTGGCGAACAGATGCGCCGTAACGCTGTTCAACGATGTTCATCGGTACATGGCCTTTACGGAAACCGTCGATACGAACACTTTTAGCGGCTTTCACTAATTCGCTTTTTACTGCTTTCTCAATGCTGTCAGCAGCAACAGTAATTGTTACACGGCGGCCAAGGCCTTGAGTGGTTTCAACAGAAACTTGCATCTTGTTACCTCAAAAAAATCACAGTGCTCGGTCAACTCCAGAAGCTGCAAACAAAGCAACACCATTAAATGATGCTAACTCTGAAAACACCCTCTAAGAACCGGGACGGCCGCATTATACAGAACCGAGTATCCCAGATGTCAGAAGCGTCCCGAAACCATTCCGGAAAAATAAGACGCGACATTATAGCGGCGCACAGGTTATGAGTCGAGGAAAGCAAGCGAATGTTGTCGCGGTAAAATTCACGCGTGAATCGTTCCCTCAGCTAAAACTCCTGTGGCGCACTAAGGAAATAAAGGTGTCGCCTATACAGAAACACAAACGGCCCTGAGGCCGCTTGCTAAATTCTCACCTACTAATACCCTAAATCAGGCCGGAATTACTACTGTTATCCAGCCTGTTTTGGATTAATACTGTCACTTAAGCCAATGTACCTGCGCCACGACAAGATGGAGAAGTTGGTACCGTGTCTTGTAACCCCGCCCACTCTTTCAGCGTGTAGGTATGTAAAGCCAATGCATGAACAGTGCCGGCCAGCTCATCAGCCAACACACTATAAATCGCACGATGGCGACTGAGAAAGCGCTGATCTTGAAATTTATCGCTGACGATCACAATTTTAAAATGACTTTCAGAACCGGCTGGAACATTGTGGCGATAACTTTCATTAATCACCTCCAAATGATCCGGTTCAAATGCCACTTTTAGTTTTTCTTCAATTTGTTCCCGAATCAAAATCATCATAATCTCCTTACCGCTGAGGCAGAAAGCTGCCTACTACCTATCTATTCCAAACCCAATACCTATCTATTGCAAGCCCACTATCTACTGCAATATTAGTTGATTTTCGCTGTTTTATAACATTTCAGATACAAAATATCCCGAATATCTCCCTTCTGCTCATTTAAGGTATAAGGCTAATCTGATAGTCAGGGGAAAAGGTTACTTGTAAGGTCTTTAAGCGAAATGAAAGGTCACAGGGCGAAAAATCACTTTTTTTGCTGAATTTCTCTACATCAGGATCTTCCACCAGCCAATCTCAGTGCTATGATGGCGCGACTGCACATTCGCAAAATAACATGGCAGCTATCCCGCTCTGATTATTAAAGAATTCCATAACTATTGAGAAAGTGAACATGCTAAAGAAAATTCTTTTCCCGCTGTTGGCTGTTTTTATACTGGCGGGTTGTGCTGCCAGTAACAACACTCTGAATGTCACCCCGAAGGTGGTATTACCACCACAAGATCCAACTCTGATGGGGATTACTATCAGCATTAATGGTGCAGACCAGCGTCAAGATGCTGCACTGGCTAAAGTAAATCGTGAAGGCCAACTGGTGGTATTAACCCCATCCCGTGACCTGCGCTTCCTGTTACAGGAAGTGTTGGAAAAACAGATGACTGCTCGTGGCTATATGATTGGTACCGATGCTCCAGTTGATTTGCAGATTGTAGTAAACCAACTGTTTGCCGATGTACAGGAAGGTAACCTGCGCTACAACATCACCACTAAAGCGGATATTTCCATTACTGCGACCGCAAAAAATGGTAATAAACAGGTTAAAAACTACCGTGCCAGCTACAACGTTCAGGGCGCATTTACTGCAACTAACGAAAAAATCACCAATGCCGTTAATACGGTGTTGAGCGATGTTATTGCAGATATGGCGCAAGATACTAGCGTCAGCGGCTTTATCAAACAAAATGCCCGCTAATCGGTTGTTTGCTTAATATCATTATTACTGCTTAACAGAATGCTTTGCCCCGACCTTGGGGCAGAGCATGTAGGTCTCACATGCCCAATCGCTATTCAAACCTTTTTACCCAACGTAACTCCCTTATTCTTCTGTTGTTGGGGTTTGCTTCCGGCCTTCCCTTGGCCCTTACCGGTGGTACGCTGCAAGCATGGATGACGGTTGAGAACGTCGATCTGAAAACCATTGGTATCTTCTCTCTGGTTGGTCAGGCCTACGTCTTCAAGTTCCTCTGGTCCCCCTTGATGGACCGCTACACTCCCTCGTTTCTTGGCCGTCGGCGCGGTTGGTTGGTGATAAGCCAACTGTTATTAATCGCCGCGATTATTGCCATGGGCTTTATGGAGCCGGCGAAGCATTTATGGTGGTTGGCGGCAATCGCCGTGTTGGTCGCCTTCTGTTCGGCATCGCAAGATATTGTTTTTGATGCCTATAAAACCGACTTGCTCACCGCAGAAGAGCGCGGTACTGGTGCCGCAGTTTCTGTACTGGGTTATCGTCTCGCAATGCTGGTGTCTGGCGGGCTGGCGCTATGGATAGCGGATCGCTATCTTGGCTGGCAATCCACTTACTGGTTAATGGCCGGGTTAATGTTAATTGGGGTGTTTGCTACCTTATTAGCTCCTGAACCTGATATCCGTATCGCGCCACCAAAAACGTTGGAACAGGCGATCGTCGCCCCATTGCGTGATTTCTTTGGCCGCAACAATGCATGGCTGATTCTGCTGTTAATTGTGTTGTACAAAATGGGCGATGCCTTTGCCGCGAGTTTGAGTACCACTTTTCTGATCCGTGGCGTTGGGTTTGATGCCGGTGAAGTCGGGTTGGTGAATAAATCATTAGGACTGATTGCCACAATTATTGGCGCACTGTATGGCGGCCTGTTAATGCAACGCCTGAGCTTGTTCCGCGCGTTGATGATATTCGGTATTTTACAAGCTATCTCGAATGTCGGTTATTGGCTGTTATCCATCACTGACAAGAATATCTTCTCCATGGGCAGTGCCATCTTCCTGGAGAATCTGTGTGGTGGCATGGGAACTGCGGCCTTTGTCGCATTGCTGATGACATTGTGTAACAAGTCATTCTCCGCGACACAATTTGCCCTGTTATCGGCGCTGTCCGCCGTTGGGCGCGTTTATGTTGGCCCGATTGCTGGATGGTTTGTTGAAACACATGGCTGGCCATTGTTCTATCTATTCTCTATTGCGGCAGCCATTCCAGGCCTATTCCTACTGTATATTTGTCGCCAAACGCTGGAACACACCCAGAAAACTGATGAATTTATGCCTCGAACTGCTTTTAAAACCGCTTATCGCTGGGCGCTACGCTTGTTGACGGTTGGCTGCATATTGTTAGCTATATGGCTAATTTTACTGATAAGTAACGCATTGGATTGGACCGCCGCTCCACACGTAGCTGATATGTTGTTGTTACGCGGTATTCAGCTCAGCGTAGTCGGGATGCTTCTGGGTGGAATATTAGATTATCTGGCACTCAGGCGCGAAAAATTAGCCTAATAAACTGCATTAGATGACAAAGGCCGGTACTTATACCGGCCTTTTTTATGCCAGTAAAATAAGCCACCTGAATCCTTCCTTGCTCACTTATTGATATGAGTCACATATTTAAGTAACAGTTGCACATTGCTATTCGCAAAATGAGATCCGCATCACTTTCAACTATTTATCCTTTCGTGCTGTGGGACTATGATGAGCGCACTTTTTGTTAAGGACTGTGTCCTTTTGTTTCCCCTGACATCTTTCAACTACACAGAGGCATTTATGCGTAAAATTCTTATCGGTGCGCTCGCGCTGACAACAGTCACTTTGGCTCCAGTTGCACAAGCTGAATACCAGTGGGGTTTTGGTAATATCAGCATGAACTATCTTGACTGGACCCGAAGCACTACGCATAAATCAGGGGGTTCATCACATAAAGATGACTTCGCTTATATCGAGTTAGAAGGGGGTGCAGGTTATAGCTGGGGGGAGGTCTATGGTTTCTTTGATCTAGAAAACCCATTTAATTCAAAAACAGCACAACCCGGCGATAATCAGCGCTACACCTTTAAAACTACTGGCCGCTACTATTTAGGTGATACCGGTTTCAATCTGTACGGTCACGTCTATGGTACTTACTCGCTACCGAGTGCTGAAGGTAATGATTACAGTAACTTCCACGAAGTGAACACCCTGTACGGTATTGGCTATAACGCAACGCTAGCGGGCGTGTGGATGAAGCCTTTCGTGGCATTACATTATGTTGATCAAACCTATTATTCAGGTAATAACGGTTATGTGGTGGGTTGGGTTGCAGGTTATGACTTCACCGCGTTTGATGAAAAATTCAGTATTACCAACTGGAACGAGCTTGAATTCAACCGTGCAGAACGCTATGCAGCAGGCAATGGCGGCCGTAACGGTGTGAATGGTGCCATTTCACTGTGGTGGACACCGATTAAGCAATTTACCACCGGTATTCAGTACCGCTATGCTTATAACAAGTTGGGGGAAGACTTTTTACAAGATGCCATCATTTACTCTATTAAATATAATTTCTAGCTAAATGATTCCGAGGTGGCTATTTAGATCACCTCGGAATATATTTTAATTTACTTTTACACCACATATTATTTACATAAAATAAGTCTATCTACGAATTTAAAATCAGTATTTCCCATGAGTAAAAGGCTAATTACTGTTGTTTTTCCTTAACATCCGCAGTCTGGCAGCTATGTCCTACCGCCAACATATTGTTGCTATTAGTAAATTACCGCGCAAGGCAACATCTGTGACCCCCTTAACATAAAGTGTCAACAAGCCGCTGACACAATCTTAAGCATGTTTACAGTCTTGCAACCTTCCCGTAAAATGCCCGCACACATGAAACGACAATAGAGCCCTTTTGTAATTGAGGTCGTTAGATGAGACTTAAGAAATACATTAAAAATATGGGTATGTTGTCTTTATTTGCAGCCACTGTAATGCTCAGTGGTTGCGATATGGCATTGATGAACCCCAAAGGCGCAATCGGAGTCGAACAAAAAACACTGATACTTACTGCTATCGGTTTAATGTTGATCGTCGTGGTTCCGGTTATTTTTATGGCGTTTGCTTTTGCATGGAAGTTCCGCGCGTCCAACAAAAGTGCGACCTACACCCCAAACTGGTCCCATTCCAACAAAATTGAGCTTGTTGTCTGGGCTGTTCCAATCATTATCATCGCTATTTTGGCGACGATAACCTGGAAAACCTCCCACGAACTTGACCCGTTCAAACCTATCGTAGTGGCTGGTAAAGAACCGATCACTATTGAAGTGGTTTCCCTTGACTGGAAATGGCTGTTTATCTATCCAGAACAAGGTATTGCTACAGTTAATGAACTGGCCTTCCCTACTGACGTTCCGGTGAATTTCAAAATCACTTCTAACTCAGTAATGAACTCGTTCTTTATCCCTCAGTTAGGCGGGCAGATTTATGCGATGGCCGGGATGCAAACCAAACTGCATCTGATTGCTAACGAACCTGGTAAATATAATGGTATTTCCAGTAGCTTCAGTGGCAAAGGCTTCTCTGGTATGAAATTCACTGCAATCGCAACACCGACGCAGGAAGAGTTCAACCAGTGGGTCGCACAGGTGAAAAAATCGCCGAACACCCTGAATACCACTGACGATTTCAATAAACTGGCTGAACCGAGCGAAAATAACCCGGTTGAGTATTTCTCCAGTGTTAAACCGGAGCTGTTTAAAGGAATTATTGGCAAGTTTATGGGCGATATGAACATGCACCAGAAAGGCGATGATACCCATTCAGGTATGGATATGAGCCAGGGCATGGATATGGGCGAACACGCCGCTCACGCCGGAGCCGAGGAATAAAACGATGTTGGGAAAATTAACACTTGATGCGGTTCCGCTACACGAACCAATCATTATGGTTACCGTTGCTGCAATTGTCCTAGGTGGGCTGGCTCTTGTTGCTGCTCTGACCTATTTCGGCAAATGGAAATGGTTATGGAGCGAATGGCTGACTTCGGTTGACCATAAAAAAATCGGTATCATGTATATCCTGGTCGCCATGGTCATGCTGTTGCGTGGTTTTGCCGACGCTATCATGATGCGTAGCCAGCAAGCACTTGCTTCCGCTGGTGAGGCCGGCTTCCTGCCACCCCATCACTATGATCAGATCTTCACCGCTCACGGCGTTATCATGATTTTCTTCATGGCGATGCCTTTTGTTGTGGGTCTGATGAACGTGGTCGTACCGCTACAAATCGGTGCTCGTGACGTTGCCTTCCCGTTCCTGAACTCATTGAGCTTCTGGTTCTTTGTGGTCGGGGTGGTGTTAATTAACATCTCTCTGGGGGTCGGTGAATTCGCGGGAACCGGTTGGTTGGCCTATCCGCCACTATCAGGTAAAGAGTACAACCCAGGTGTCGGGGTAGATTACTGGATATGGAGTCTACAAATCTCCGGTCTGGGGACTTTGTTGACCGGTGTTAACTTCTTCGCCACTATTTTGAAAATGCGTGCACCTGGCATGTCGATGATGAAGATGCCTGTCTTCACATGGGCGGCACTTTGCACCAACATTTTGATTATCGTTTCCTTCCCGATCCTGACCGTAACTGTCGCGTTACTGACTCTGGACCGTTACCTTGGCACCCATTTCTTTACCAATGATATGGGTGGCAACATGATGATGTACATCAACTTGATTTGGGCCTGGGGCCATCCAGAAGTGTACATTTTGGTCCTGCCGGTGTTCGGGGTGTTCTCCGAGGTTACTGCGACCTTCTCTAAAAAACGTCTGTTTGGTTACACCTCTTTAGTTTGGGCAACCATCGCTATCACCGTATTGTCATTTATCGTTTGGCTACACCACTTCTTTACTATGGGATCCGGTGCCAACGTTAACGCCTTCTTCGGTATAGCTACGATGATCATTTCCATCCCAACCGGGGTGAAAATCTTCAACTGGTTGTTCACCATGTATCAGGGCCGTATTCAGTTTCACTCTGCAATGCTGTGGACCATTGGCTTCATCATCACCTTCTCTATCGGTGGGATGACCGGGGTTCTGCTGGCGGTTCCAGGTGCGAACTTCGTACTGCACAACAGCCTGTTCCTGATTGCCCACTTCCATAACGTAATTATCGGTGGTGTGGTGTTCGGTTGCTTTGCTGGCCTGACTTACTGGTGGCCTAAGTCCTTTGGCTTTACGCTTAATGAGAAATGGGGTATCCGTGCCTTCTGGTTCTGGATAATCGGTTTCTTCGTAGCCTTTATGCCGCTGTATGTTCTGGGCTTTATGGGTATGACCCGTCGTCTGAGCCAAGATATCAATCCAGAATTCCACGCGATGTTGATGGTGGCTGCTGGTGGTGCAGTACTGATTGCCTGCGGTATTTTGTGTCAGGTTATTCAGGTCTTCGTCAGTATCCGTGACCGCGAACAAAATCGTGACTTGACTGGTGACCCATGGGGTGGCCGTACGCTGGAGTGGTCTACCTCTTCCCCACCGCCGTTCTATAACTTCGCCGTAGTGCCTAACGTCGTCGACCGTGACGAGTTCTGGGATATGAAAGAGAAAGGCGAAGCGTACAAACGTCCGGCGAAATACGAAGAAATCCACATGCCGAAGAATACCGGTGCAGGTGTGATTATTGCTGGCTTCAGCTTGATCTTCGGCTTTGCCATGATCTGGTACATCTGGTGGCTGGCCATTATTGGCTTCGTCGGCATGATTGTTACCTGGATTGTGAAGAGCTTCGACGAGGATGTTGATTACTATGTGCCAGTTGCAGAAGTTGAGCGCATTGAGGATCTTCATCATGAACAAATCAGCAAAGCAGGCGTGAATCATGTCAACTGAAACTCTGACTAACCACAACGTCGCCCATGCAGAGCATGGGCATCACGATGCGGGAGCGACGAAAGTCTTCGGCTTCTGGATCTACCTGATGAGCGACTGTATTTTGTTTGCGACATTGTTCGCAACCTATGCAGTGCTGGTAAACGGGACCGCTGGCGGTCCTTCAGGGCGGGATATCTTCGATTTGAACTTTGTTCTGGTCGAAACCTTCCTGTTGTTGTTCAGTAGTATTACTTACGGCATTGCGATGCTGGGCATGAACAAAGGCCATAAAAACCAGGTCAACACCTGGTTGGGTCTGACCTTCTTGTTCGGTCTGGGCTTTGTGGCAATGGAAATCTATGAATTCCATCACCTGATTGCTGAAGGCTATGGCCCGGATCGCAGTGCGTTCCTGTCTAGCTTCTTCGCACTGGTTGCCACCCACGGTATTCACGTTACCGCAGGTCTGGTCTGGATCATCATTATGATGATTCAAGTAGCAAAACGCGGATTGAATGAAACCAACCGCACCCGTCTGATGTGTCTGAGCTTGTTCTGGCACTTCCTGGATGTGGTGTGGATCTGCGTATTCACCGTTGTCTATCTGTTAGGAGTCATGTAATGAGTCATCCAACATCTAGTCACCCAACAACGACTCACGGTGGAGCCAGCCACGGTAGCTTGAAGTCATATCTTATTGGCTTCATTCTATCGGTGATTCTGACAGTTATTCCATTCGCTATGGTGATGAGCGGTACCGCCGCTCATACAACTATTCTGGCCACAGTGGT
Source organism: Yersinia sp. 2541 StPb PI (assembly GCF_052217145.1). NCBI lineage: Bacteria > Pseudomonadati > Pseudomonadota > Gammaproteobacteria > Enterobacterales > Yersiniaceae > Yersinia > Yersinia sp. 2541 StPb PI. Next base: position 3,548,797 of record NZ_JAZGQB010000001.1, read on the forward strand.
CGGTTTAGCTGTGGTGCAGATTATTGTGCATCTGGTGTACTTCCTGCATATGAATGGATCGTCTGAAGAACGTTGGAATCTGGTGGCGTTCCTGTTCACCGCTATGATTATCGCAATCGTTGTAGTGGGCTCACTCTGGATTATGTACAACCTCAACATCAATATGATGGTTGACTGAAGAGCTGCATGTGATGATTAAGCAATACCTGCAAGTAACTAAACCAGGAATTATTTTCGGCAATTTAATTTCTGTCGTTGGGGGATTTCTCCTCGCTTCCAAAGGCGTGATTGATTACCCCCTTTTTCTCGCCACCCTGATCGGTGTCTCGTTAGTTGTTGCCTCCGGGTGCGTATTTAACAACTATATCGACCGTGATATCGATAGCATCATGGAGAGAACGAAGAATCGTGTCCTGGTCAAAGGGCTTATCGATCCGAAAGTGAGCCTGATTTATGCGTCCGTACTGGGTATTGTTGGCATGCTGTTGCTCTACGTGGCCGCCAATCTATTAGCAATGATGCTGGCGATTATCGGTTTCGTTATCTATGTCGGGGTTTATAGCCTCTACATGAAACGCAAGTCAGTCTACGGGACATTGATCGGCAGCTTGTCAGGAGCCGCACCACCAGTAATTGGTTACTGTGCGGTCACCGGCCAGTTCGATATGGGTGCATTGATTTTGCTGCTGATTTTCAGTCTGTGGCAGATGCCGCACTCCTATGCCATAGCAATTTTCCGCTTTAAGGATTATCAGGCTGCCAACATTCCGGTTCTGCCGGTAATAAAAGGCATATCGGTCACCAAAAACCATATTACCCTGTATATTCTGGCGTTTATGGTTGCGACCCTGATGCTGACATTAAGTGGTTATGCCGGTTATAAGTATCTGGTTGTCGCAGCGGCGGTCAGTGTCTGGTGGCTGGGTATGGCATTACGTGGCTACAAAGCGACCAATGACAGCGTATGGGCGAGAAAACTTTTTGTCTTCTCAATCATTGCTATTACGTCATTGAGCGTCATGATGTCAGTCGATTTCAATGTCCCTTCCTCGGTTGGATTACTGACTTACGTCGGGTAACACCTACCACATTGATAGACACAAATAGAGTGGCTGATGGGCCTGTTCCTGCCAGCCACTTTCTCTTTCTGCCCTACCCTGCTTTCACCTAAAATCTCGCCTGTAATACATTCTAAACATCAATAGATTTACCGGCCCCTATTAACATCATTACAATACACCCTATAGATTTCAAAGTGCGGCCAACACACCGGCACCTTGAAAGATGACGATATCGTGCAGAATGTTTTTTGAGGTGTAATGAACGACAATAAAATGACTCCGCTTGAGCTTCGGGCAACCTGGGGGCTGGGCAGCGTTTTCTCACTGCGCATGCTGGGCATGTTTATGGTTTTGCCGGTTCTCACCACCTATGGTATGGCACTGTCTGGCGCCAGCGAAGCGCTAATCGGCATAGCCATTGGCATCTACGGACTGGCTCAAGCTATTTTTCAGATCCCCTTTGGATTAGTTTCCGATCGTATTGGCCGCAAACCGCTGATCGTGGGCGGCCTGTTAATTTTTGCCCTTGGTAGTGTGATTGCTGCCATGAGTGACTCTATTTGGGGCATTATTCTGGGCCGCGCGCTACAAGGCTCCGGTGCCATTGCCGCTGCCGTCATGGCGCTGCTATCTGATTTGACCCGTGAACAAAATCGTACCAAAGCCATGGCATTTATCGGTGTCAGTTTTGGTATTACCTTTGCGATTGCCATGGTGCTCGGGCCTATCGTCACCCATGCCTTTGGCCTGCATGCCCTGTTCTGGGCTATCGCCATACTGGCGCTATTAGGTATTGTCATTACATTAGCTGTGGTGCCGGATGCTGATAACCATGTACTTAACCGCGAGTCCAGTATTGTTAAAGGTAGCGTCAGTAAGGTGTTAAGTAACAGCCGGTTGCTTAAGCTCAATTTTGGCATTATGTGCCTGCATATTTTGCTGATGTCGAGCTTTGTTGCATTACCGCAGATTATGGCCAGCGCAGGTTTAGTCCCGGCTCAACACTGGAAAGTGTATCTGGTGACAATGCTGATTTCATTCGCAGCGGTGGTGCCGTTCATTATTTATGCTGAAGTCAAACGCCGCATGAAACAGGTCTTTATGGGCTGCGTTGCGGTGCTGTTTGCCGCCGAAGTAGTGCTGTGGTCTGCCGGTCACAACCTCTGGGTGATTATTGCTGGAGTGCAATTATTCTTCATTGCGTTCAATGTGATGGAGGCTATTTTACCCTCGTTGATCAGTAAAGAGTCACCAGCCGGGTATAAAGGCACGGCAATGGGGATCTATTCCACCAGTCAATTTATTGGCGTGGCTATTGGCGGCAGCTTGGGGGGATGGCTATTTGGCATGGAAGGGGCAAGTATGGTGTTTGCTGGCGGTGCGGTGATTGCGCTAGTGTGGTTTGCAGTCAGTGCAACTATGCAAGAACCCCCCTATGTCAGTAGCCTGCGCATTACCTTATCTGAATTGGCGGTGAAAGACTCAGCATTGGAACAGCGGCTCAAGGCTCAACCAGGGGTGACAGAAGCGGTTGTAGTGATGGCCGAACGCAGTGCATATATCAAAGTTGATACCAAACAGACTAATCGCAACCAGTTAGAGCAGTTAGTTAACGCGGTATAAGAGAGCGCTAAGGTACAAAGGCTATCAACACCTTTGTACCTGGCTCGTTAACTCAATATCAGTCGCGGAAGTTATTGAACTGGAACGGCTGCCCCAGATCAGCACCACGAATCAAGGCCATGACACTCTGTAAATCATCACGTGCCTTACCTGTTACCCGGACTTGTTCGCCCTGAATTTGTGCCTGAACTTTCAGCTTGCTGTCTTTAATCAGCTTAACCAGCTTCTTAGCCTGGACACTTTCGATCCCTTGTTTCAGCTTGGCGTCCACACTGTAGGTTTTCCCACTGCGCTCCATCTCTTCCGGGATTTCTAATACAGCACCTTCAATACCACGCTTGCTCAATTGAGCACGTAAGATATCCAACAACTGCTCAACCTGAAAATCAGATTCACTGACGACTTTGATACTTTCGTTCTTTTCATTTAGCTCAAAACTCGCCGGAACATTACGAAAATCCCAACGGTTCGCCAGATCACGGGTGGCGTTTTCAACTGCGTTACGCACTTCCTGCATATCAATTTCAGATACGATGTCGAAAGATGGCATATTCCCTCCTCCTGATAAGATGACTGGCAAGCATAATAACCGCTTTATCTACGCAGACAAAGCCATGCCGCAGACAATTACTCAACGAAGCCGCCATTATTAGCGGACCCGATTTGTTGCTAGCCCTGCGTTTAATGACTAAAAAGTCTATATCCCCGTCATACTTCAAGCTGCATGTACGTTGGCCGCGCTCAATCACCGCAGTCACTTACTTATGTAAGCTCTTGGGGGTTCACTCGCTTACCGCCTTCCTGCAACTCGAATTATTTAGGGTATAATCAAAGCATAACATTTAGAACGATGCAGTGTGCTTTCCGCTTACACCAAGGGGGTTTCAATGAAAATTACTGTGCTTGGTTGCGGAGCTCTCGGGCAGTTATGGCTATCAGCGCTGTATCAGCAAGGCCATGATGTACAAGGCTGGCTCCGTGTGCCACAGCCCTTTTGTTCAGTCAATGTTATTACGTTAAGCAATGAGGCGTTCAACCAGAACCTGCCGACTAATGATCCAGAGCACTTGTCGAAAAGTGAATTATTACTGGTGTGCTTAAAGGCGTGGCAAGTATCCAGCGCTGTCATCGCCCTATTACCCAAGCTTAACCCTGAGTGTAAAATTTTACTGCTGCATAATGGTATGGGCACAGAGGACGAACTGCCGCGCCATGAGTATACCTTCCTGCATGGTGTAACCACTCATGCAGCCCGGCATGACGGCAACACGATAGTCCATGTTGCCAGTGGGATTACACATATTGGCCCAACCTCGCCAACGGCAATAGATATCAGCCATCTGGCCGATGTACTACATCAGGCACTGCCGGATGTCGCTTGGCATAACGATATATCAGCAGCTTGTTGGCAAAAACTGGCGGTAAACTGTGTAATTAACCCGCTCACAGGGCTGTATAACTGCCGCAATGGTGACTTGCAGCGCTACCCGGAGCTGATTAGCAGTTTATGTGCCGAGGTAGCCAGTGTGATGGAGATGGAGGGCTACCACACCTCAACCAGCAGCCTGTTAAGTTATGTTAACGATGTTATCCAGAGTACCGCAGATAATACCTCGTCGTTATTGCAGGATTTACGCTGCCAGCGGCATACCGAGATAGATTACATTACTGGTTATTTACTGCGGCGTGCGCGCAACCACGGTATGACGTTGCCGGAAAATGCCCACTTATATGATTTAATAAAACGTAAGGAAAATGAGTATGAGCGTATCGGCGCTGGTTTGCCTGGCTCCTGGTAGCGAAGAGACCGAGGCGGTCACCACTATTGATGTTCTGGTGCGCGCCGGTATCGAGGTAACAACCGCCAGTGTCGCCAGTGATGGAGCATTGGAAATTGTCTGTTCACGCGGTGTCCGCTTGCTGGCAGATACCCGTTTAGTGGATGTGGCGGATCAGAAATTTGATGTGGTGGTCCTGCCTGGTGGCATAAAAGGTGCGGAATGTTTTCGCGATAGCCCACTGCTGGTTGCTACTGTGCGTCAAACCCATAATGAAGGACGACTGGTGGCCGCCATTTGCGCTGCTCCCGCCTTGGTACTTGAGCATCACAATTTGTTCCCTGTTGGCAATATGACCGGCTTCCCAGCACTGAAAGATAAAATCGATGCCACTAAATGGATGGATCAGCGGGTAGTTTATGATCGGCGGGTGAATTTGGTCACCAGCCAAGGGCCGGGTACTTCCCTCGATTTCGCACTGAAGATCGTATTTTTGCTGCTCGGCAGGGAAAAGGCCGAAGAAATCGCCTGGCAGTTGGTACTACCGCCAGGTATTTATAACTATACCCTTCGGACTTGAAGCCGCAGGGTTGTTAGCTACGCGCACTACTCAGAATCACTTACCGTCGTGCGCTCATCGGGATGAGTTTGCTGGCTGCCTACCTGCAACTCCAATTACTTTGGGTATATAGTGAATATGAACATAGCAACCACTGCGCAAGCTCAAAATCCACACACGCAGTAGCCGTTAACTATCCCCAACGAGGCGTAGCGAGCAAAGTCAGTCTGGGTGCGCCCAGCGCACAGCCAACGGAGCGTACACGTAGTACGTGACGGCGGCGAGCACTGCGCAAGCCCAGAATGGCAAAGCGCAGTAGCCGTTAACTATCCCCAACGAGGCGTAGCGAGCAAAGTCAGTCTGGATGCGCCCAGCGCACAGCCAACGGAGCGTACACGTAGTACGTGACGGTGGCGAGCACTGCGCAAGTCCAGAATGGCAAAGCGCAGTAGCCGTTAAATATAATAATTTAAGGGCGGTACACTTTTACGTTTGTATACCCCTGCTCACGCAAGTAAAGCGCCTGCAAACGACTCATCACCCCGCGATCGCAATACAGCAGATAAGTCTTGCTCTGATCCAGACTGGCGAATTGCGAACTCAGTTTATAGAACGGTAATGCGTGAACTTCTACACTGCCCACGTTAAGCGGCTTTTCGTCCTGCTCATCCGGTGCGCGAATATCCAGCAACACATCGGTATCGGCCAGTTCAGCAACAGTTTCAACCTCAACAACCTGCTCACGGCTTTGCTCGGCAATTTCACGAATATCAACGTTTTTGGCTTCGCTGACGACCCGGTCCAGAATAGAGAAATCAAAGTGGGACTCCTCTTCTTCAATCTTGGCTTTAACCGCTTTCACCGTCGGGCTTTTCGAAATCACGCCGCAATATTCCGGCATGGTTTTTGCGAAATCTTCAGTGCCTATTTGCCGCGCCAGATTAATGATGTGCTCTTTATCATGGGAAATCAGTGGGCGCAAAATCAGGGTGTCTGAAGCATTATCAATTAACCGCAGATTGGTTAATGTTTGGCTGGAAACTTGCCCCAGAGCTTCACCGGTAACCAGTGCCTGCACACCATAACGTTCTGCAACCTGCGATGCCGCACGCACCATCATGCGCTTGAGTACCACGCCCATCTGACCATCTTCGACTTTTTCGAGGATTTCGCCGACAACCGGTTCAAAATCAATGGCAACAAAACGCACCCGATGGGAGCTGCCAAAACGGTTCCACAGATAATGAGCTACTTGCTTGACACCAATTTCATGGGCCGAGCCGCCGAGATTGAAGAAGCAATAATGCACGCGGCAACCACGACGCATCAGCATATAGCTGGACACACCCGAGTCAAAACCGCCTGAAATCAGCGATAACACATCTTCTTGTGTGCCGATCGGGAAGCCACTCAACCCTTCATGACGCGCCTTGATCAGTGTCAGTTTGTCCTGATCAATTTCTAAATGAACCGTAACCTGAGGATGGGTCAGTTTAACTTTTGCACTTTCAATATGCTGATTCAGACCGCCGCCAACATAGCGTTCAACATCACCTGACGAAAATTCATGCTTACCGCGGCGCTTCACCCGCACACAGAAAGTTTTCCCGATCAGTGTCTCGCGATAGGCTTCCAGCGTCTGCTCAAAAATATTGTGCATATCGGTGTAGCTGCGATCTTCTACTTCGAGAATATGGTGAATCCCCGGCACGCGGGTCAACGCATCACAGATAACCGGGCCAAGATTGTCATCTTTGGTACGAATTTCAATATGATCCCAATGACGGACTACCGCGAGGGTATCGTCCTCAAGGTTTTTCAGTACATTGCGGATATTCGTAGTGAGGATCTTAATGAAGCGCAATCGCACAGATTGACTCTTGATGGTGATTTCTGGGAACAATTTAATGATAAACTTCATGGCAGTCTTTAGTTGTCTGGTTATGGAGTGATGGCGCTGCTATTGATAGCAACAGTCAAAGGCTTTAGCGAAAACATGCAAGCCGAGGAGTATATCACTATTAGACGTGCCACTGCGTACTAAAAACCCGACTTAAACGTCACGATTTCCCCTTCATTATCCGCTAGAATAGCCGGTAATAATTTTTTGGCCCGAATGTAATTGGTATGGTGAGTTACTCTCAGAAAAAACCTCATTAGCAGGAATGCGTTACGCACCATTAATGTTACGTTTCATAAAAATATCGAGTCGAATAGAGCTATGGCGAAAAAACCCGCAACACCAGAAACCAAAGTGACCAGTTTTGAGACATCTCTCAGTGAACTGGAACAGATTGTGACCCGCCTGGAGTCCGGTGAATTAGCGCTGGAAGAAGCGTTAAACGAATTCGAACGGGGTGTGCAACTGGCCCGCCAGGGGCAGCAAACCTTGTTACAAGCGGAACAGCGAGTGCAAGTTCTTCTCAGTGATGATGTAGATGCACCCTTGGCACCTTTCACCCCGGATACTGAATAGCCTTATGTCTATCGCCCACTCATCTGCTGATTTTCATCATCAACTTGCAGCTCATCAGCAACGGGTCAATCAGGCGCTGCTTGATTTTATTGCTCCGCTACCCTTTGGCGACAGCGACTTAGTCGCCGCTATGCGTTATGGTGCCGTGCTCGGCGGTAAGCGGCTGCGCCCTTATCTGGTTTACGCCACCGGCCAAATGTTTGGTCTGTCGCTGACTAATTTAGATGCTCCTGCGGCGGCAATTGAATGTATCCATGCCTATTCATTGATTCATGATGATTTACCGGCGATGGATGACGATGATTTACGTCGTGGGCAGCCGACTTGCCATGTGAAATTTGGTGAGGCCAATGCCATTCTGGCGGGGGACGCACTGCAAACGCTCGCGTTCTCTATTCTGGCTGAAGCGCAGATGCCCGATGTGGCAGATAAAGATCGCTTATCGATGATTGCCGAATTAGCTAAGGCCAGCGGTGTCGCGGGGATGTGTGGGGGTCAGGCATTGGATCTGGAAGCCGAAGCGCGCCAGATTTCACTGGAAGAGCTTGAACGCATCCACCGCCACAAAACCGGCGCATTGATCCGTGCCGCGGTTCGCCTCGGTGCATTGGCTGCGGGCACACCAGGGCGCGAAGCGTTACCGTTACTTGACAGGTACAGTGAGGCCATTGGTCTGGCCTTCCAGGTTCAGGACGATATCTTAGACGTTATTGGCGATACAGCTACAATTGGTAAACGTCAGGGTTCAGATCAACAACTCGGCAAAAGCACTTATCCAGCACTGCTGGGGTTAGATTGCGCTAAAGCTAAAGCGATGGATCTGTATCAGGAAGCGCTCAGCGCCCTGAATACCTTGTCAGAACAATCCTATAACATAGCGCCGTTGCAGGCGTTAGCCTGTTTTATTATTGAGCGTGATAATTAGAAATATACTGACCGTTAATAAACGCTGTTATACCCCAAGAACTTAGCGTTGCAGTCAGGTAAAGCGAACCCTCCTGCTGCAACAGATTCTAAGGGTATGCACCCACTTTTGATATGAGCATCGAATGAGCCTTGATATAGCCAAATACCCGACATTGGCACTTGCAGAAAATCCTGAAGAACTGCGCATGTTGCCCAAAGAAAGCCTGCCGAAGTTATGTGATGAACTACGCCAGTATTTGCTCGCGTCCGTCAGTCGCTCCAGTGGGCACTTTGCTTCCGGGCTGGGCGTAGTCGAGCTAACTGTCGCGTTGCATTACGTCTACAACACACCTTTCGACCATCTGGTGTGGGACGTAGGCCATCAAGCTTATCCTCACAAAATATTAACCGGTCGTCGCGAACAGATCGGTACTATTCGCCAGAAAGATGGTTTACATCCTTTCCCTTGGCGTGGTGAAAGTGAATATGATGTGCTCTCGGTTGGCCATTCCTCAACCTCAATCAGTGCAGGCCTGGGGATGGCTGTCGCAGCTGAACGGGAAGGTAAAGGGCGGCGGACTGTTTGTGTTATCGGTGACGGTGCTATTACGGCGGGTATGGCTTTCGAAGCAATGAATCATGCCGGTGATATTCACTCAGACATGCTGGTTATCCTCAACGATAACGAAATGTCTATCTCAGAAAATGTCGGTGGTTTGAACAATCATCTGGCTCAGTTATTATCGGGTAAGCTCTATGCCAGCCTGCGTGAAGGTGGCAAAAAGGCATTTTCTGGCTTACCACCGATTAAAGACCTGTTGAAACGGACTGAAGAGCACCTAAAAGGGATGGTGGTGCCAAGTACCTTATTCGAAGAGTTAGGCTTTAATTATATTGGCCCGGTTGATGGGCACGATGTACAAGCATTGGCACAAACGTTGAAAAACATGCGTGACCTGAAAGGCCCGCAGCTGCTGCACATCATGACTAAAAAGGGCAAAGGCTACGCACCGGCTGAGAAAGATCCGATTGGCTGGCATGCTGTGCCGAAGTTTGATCCCGCCTCCGGTACTTTGCCGAAAAGCCAGGGTAGCCTGCCGACTTACTCCAAGATTTTTGGTGAGTGGTTATGTGAAACCGCCGCCAAAGACAGCCAGTTAATGGCCGTCACCCCTGCTATGCGCGAAGGCTCTGGGATGGTGCGTTTCTCTCGTGAATACCCCCAGCAATATTTCGATGTGGCTATCGCTGAGCAACATGCAGTGACCTTTGCCGCAGGGTTAGCCATTGGGGGCTACAAACCGATTGTGGCTATCTACTCCACCTTCCTGCAACGAGCATATGACCAACTGATTCACGATGTTGCCATCCAAAACCTGCCCGTTCTATTTGCTATTGACCGTGGTGGCCTGGTGGGCGCGGATGGCCAAACCCATCAGGGTGCGTTTGACCTCTCATTCATGCGCTGCATTCCAAATATGATCATCATGACCCCAAGCGATGAAAACGAGTGCCGTCAGATGCTTCACACCGGTTATCACCACAACGGCCCTGCGGCGGTACGTTACCCACGCGGCAACGGCACCGGTACCGACCTGAAACCGTTAGAGATCATGCCGATAGGTAAAGGTATTGTGCGTCGTGAAGGTGAAAAGATTGCCATATTGTGCTTTGGTACTTTACTGGCTCAGACACAGCTCGTGGCCGATAACCTCAATGCCACCTTGGTGGATATGCGTTTTGTAAAGCCATTGGATGAGGCGTTGGTACTGGAAATGGCTGCCAGCCATGAGGTATTAGTCACCGTGGAAGAGAACGCCATCATGGGTGGTGCGGGTAGTGGTGTGAATGAATTGCTGATGGCGAAACGGCAATTAGTGTCGGTACTGAATCTCGGTTTATCGGACAGCTTTGTGCCACAAGGTGAACAAGAGGAAATGCGCGCTGAGTTTGGGTTAGATGCTGCGGGTATACAACGCCAGATTGAAACGTGGCTGGCGTGATAACAACTTAATTTACGCAGATTGAGCCAAGGCCGACCACTCCTACAGCCGCTCCGGTGGCTCGCGCCACTACGACCCGAACGGAGTGTTTCCCTTGGTTCGAATTTCACCTGCAACTTGAAAGATGACCACACATATACCCTATAGATTTCAAGGTGCAGGAAGGCGGCAAGTAAGTGCATCCCGATGAGCTGACATGAGTCAGTGATTCGGGTAAGCGAATGCAGCCAACACACCTGCAACTTGAAAGATGACGGGTATCAGTAGAACAGATCTGCTGGCCAGTAATGCCCCACGACAAAAATAATAGCAGCCGCAATCACCCCGGCAATAATGTCATCGATCATGATCCCCATGCCACCATGGACATTGCGATCAAACCAGCGAATCGGCCAAGGCTTCCAGATATCAAAAACTCGGAACGCGACAAAACCCGCAGCGACCCATTGCCAATGATTGACGGGCAATGCCATCAGGGTTATCCACATGCCGACAAATTCATCCCAAACGATACTGCCATGGTCATGAACCTGCATATCTTTGGCGGTACGATGACAAATGTAGACACCAATGCAGATGCTGAACATCACAGCCAAAGAATAAAGCTGCCATGGGAGCTGGATCAATAGCAGCCAGAATGGGATTGCCGCAATTGACCCCATGGTACCGGGTGCCCATGGTGATAAACCACTACCAAAGCCGGTGGCCAGCAAATGCCAAGGATTGGTTAACCGCAAACGGCGTTTGGCTTCATCCATGGGATTTACCTGTTGAGAAGTGATCAAAACCACGAAAATCCAGTTGTACTGCCTTACCTTCACGGAAGAATTTAACACCTTCCGATTGCGGGCCTACCTGCCCAATACAAGTATAGCCTGCGCCGGTATTACTGAGCGCGACATCCAGTGCACCACGGTTTATCTCAGGTATGGTAAAGCACAACTCATAATCTTCACCACCACTCAACGCCCAGCGTAGAGCCTGTTCAGCGTCAACCTGACGTGTTAGCGCATCAGAGTAAGGCAATGCATCCAACTCAATACGCGCCCCACAATTGCTCGCTTTCAGGATATGTTGCAGATCAGAAATCAGCCCATCAGAGATATCAATGGCAGAGCTGGCAAGGTCGCGCAATGCCTGCCCTTGCAGCACGCGTGGCTGTGGCCGCAAATGACGATGAATTAATGCAGACCTATCGGCTTCGTTATCAACTCGCAACGCATTTTGCAAAATCGCCAGTCCTGCGGCACTGTCACCCAACGTACCGGTAACATAAATCCAGTCACCAATTCGCGCACCAGCTCGGGTCAATGCCCGCCCTTCCGGTACCAACCCTTGAATGGTCAGCGTTAGACTCAATGGCCCACGAGTAGTATCACCACCAATCAGTTGCATACCGTAATAGTTAAGCTGATCAAATAAGCTATCACTGAATGCCTGCAACCAGTCTTCATTTACATTGGGTAGGGTTAGAGCAAGAGATAACCAGGCAGGATCGGCACCCATTGCAGCTAAATCGCTAAGGTTTACCGCTAAAGATTTGTAACCAAGATCGGCCGGATCGATATCCGGTAGGAAATGAACGCCCGACACCAGTGTATCCGTACTGATGGCCAACAGCTGTTTTTCTGCCACTGTGAGAAGTGCGCAGTCGTCTCCAATACCCAGCTCTACATCCCGGCGATTACTTCTAAACCGGTCAAAGTAGCGGGCAATGAGGTCAAATTCGCCACATGCCATAATACAATTCCAGGAGTGTTTACCGATATATGATTAAGGCCGGTTCCCGGCCTTAATCATATCCCTCTTCACTTGACGCGGTGTTAGCGCTGCCAATGACTTTGGGTATATTATTTCTTTTTACGTACTGTCGGAGCTACTTTATCCAGCACGCCATTTACGAACTTGTGACTATCTTCCGCACCGAAAGTTTTGGCCAGTTCGATAGCTTCATTGATTGCCACTTTATAAGGGACATCATTACGTTTGCTCAGTTCAAACAGTGCAATACGCAGAATAGCTCTTTCAACCTGACCTAATTCCTCGAGCTGGCGGGAAAGAAAAGGTGTCATTAACGCATCCAAAGATGTGGCATTAACTGCGACCCCTGACAGCAATTCGCGAAAATAGGAGATGTCTACATCTTTGACATCCTGCTCCGACAGGAACTGTAATTCAACATCAGCGATGTCGTTTTTAGACAACTGCCAAGAGTAAAGCGCTTGAACAGCGCACTCACGAGCGCGGCGACGAGCAGCAGGTTTCACGGAATTCCCCTTAACTAAATTCAGCCTTTAATAGCTTTGATTACATTAATCATTTCAAGTGCGGTCAGGGCAGCTTCTGCACCTTTATTACCCGCTTTAGTACCAGCACGCTCAATTGCCTGCTCAATACTTTCTGTGGTCAGCACACCGAAAGCGACTGGAATATCGCTATTCATGGCGACACTTGCCAAGCCAGAACTCGCTTCACCAGCAACATATTCAAAGTGCGCAGTTCCCCCACGGATAACCGTACCCAGCGCAATTACCGCATCGTAACGATTTGTTTTTGCTAATACATTGGCAACCAGCGGCAACTCATAGGCACCCGGTACCCAAACAACAGTAATGTTGTCATCAGCTACCTGACCAATGCGCTTCAGGGCATCAATTGCACCTTCCAGCAGACTGCCGTTGATAAAGTTGTTAAAACGCGCAATTGCAATCGCCACGCGGGCATTAGGAGTAGCAACAACACCTTCGATAACGTTCATAGCTTTCCTCAATATGGGTTCATACCCCGCAGGGGGGCGGATTCTATCATATTCTTTCACGCCCCGCCCCTGCGCATTTACAAAACGCTTGGCAAGACGATGATTGAGCTTCGGGAAACTCTGCCGGAAAATTCAATTAATACTTCGGTTTCAAACGCAAACGTAAGTCTGGCCCCACCTGACGTACATCACTGAAGACAAATTCAGGGGCTTGTGCTAAATGCGTTAATCCAGCCAACTGGCACAATCCGCGGGCATCGCTACCCAACAGTTTTGGCGCGATATACAGAATTAACTCATCAACCACACCGGCCTGTAATAGTGCGCCTGCCAGTTGTGGCCCGGCTTCAACCCACACTGAGTTAATTTGCCGCTTGCCAAGTTGCATCATCAATAATACCAAATCCACACCATTACCATGGCGAGGTAACAATAACTGCTCGACATTATCTGGCCATGGCTGCTGATCCGCCTCAACGCGCGCCAGCCAGCATGGGCCATTTTGTTGTGTCACTTGGTGTTCAGGCGTTACACGGTTATGGCTATCCAATATAATCCGAACCGGTGGGCGCAGCGAATCTTGGGGATACAAGGCTTGCGTTTGGGCATCTAACTCCGACCAGCGCACCGTGAGCGAAGGGTCATCCGCTATTACGGTGGCACTGGTACTGAGAATCGCCGAACTCTCAGCTCGAAAACGCTGCACATCCTGGCGTGCCTGTGGCGACGTAATCCACTGGCTTTCACCCGAGGCCATCGCGGTACGTCCATCTAATGATGCCGCCATTTTCAATTGCAAATAAGGAAAACCGGTACGCATCCGCTTTAGGAAACCAAGATTCACGGCTTCAGCTTCCGCCAACATCAAACCGTGGTCGACTGCAACCCCGGCCTGTTTCAATTTATATAACCCGCGCCCGGCAACTTGCGGATTGGGGTCCTGCATTGCCGCCACGACTCGGGTTACACCAGCGGCCACCAGTGCATCCGCACAAGGCGGCGTGCGCCCGTGGTGACTACAAGGCTCAAGGGTGACATAAGCCGTTGCACCGCGCGCTTTTTCACCCGCCATGTGTAATGCATGTACTTCGGCGTGTGGCTCTCCGGCACGCAGATGATACCCTTCGCCGACAATTTCACCATCACGCACCAACACACACCCAACATTTGGGTTTGGCGAGGTAGTAAACCGCCCTAACCGCGCGAGTTCAAAAGCGCGGGCCATATAGAACTCATCAGTCTGCATGGCTTTCCTTACGTTTATTGCGCCGCTTTATGGCTGCGCGACCCTCGCTAAATAACCATTTGGCGCGAATTAATCCTGCAAACGGGCAATTTCTTCACCGAATTCACGAATATCTTCAAAGCTACGATAGACCGAGGCGAAGCGAATATAGGCCACTTTATCGAGCCGTTTGAGGGCTTCCATCACCAGGTTACCCACCATTTTCGTCGGAACTTCCCGCTCGCCCGTGGCGCGCAATTGGGATTTGATATGACTTATTGCTGTTTCGACATCATCAGAGCTAACCGGACGCTTTTCTAATGCTTTCAGCATGCCACGCCGTAATTTATCTTCGTTGAAGGGTTCGCGCACATCATCACTTTTAACCACGCGCGGTAGCACCAGTTCTGCCACTTCAAAAGTGGTAAAACGTTCATTACAATCTAAACACTGGCGGCGACGGCGCACTTGCGAACCATCGCTCACCAGACGGGAGTCAATGACTTTAGTATCCACAGCGGCACAAAACGGGCAATGCATAGTGCTTCCTGATGAGTGAGCCAAAACTTAGCCCCAGTTTACCGCGAACTGCCACGACAACAAAGTGCGGAAACGGCAGTTTATCTTTATTCAACTATTGAGCGGGTTCTGGTTTGGTGGCTTTAGCGGCTCTAGCCATTCCTTTTGCAGTGCTAACCAAACTTTACGATCTGGGGATAATATATTGAGAGGGTCGAAAGGGTATTGCGCAGGTATGCATTGTTTTAATAACTGAAGGGCCAAGTGATAAATACAGGGGGCTTTGTCTATATTTTGCTCTGCATCTTGCACTTCTTTTTTTGCACCCAATAGTAACAAATAAAAATCTTCAAGTTCACTTTTAGACTTAATCATTTTCTCATTTACTTCCTTAGATAGTGAAGGAAATAAATGAGCAACAATAAAATCAATTAATCGCCCCCATAATCCCTTTGAAGGGGGGTATGCTTTATCCATTACCACTTTAATCATATCGGATATACTTGGGATTATTCTATTTTTAAGATAAATTAAATCATTCTCTAAAGCTTGCGGTAATGTAGTATTAGTTATTGTTAACGTATAATATTCATTCCAAAATTTACATCCTTTTCCAGAGTTTTCCGATTTGATTGAATTATAATTTTCATTCCATTCACTATTACTCAACCCACCTCTTCCATGAGTAATTATAACATCCTTCCACTTAGGGAAATTTGCACTGCATATATCTACTATTTCATCACCCTGACAATATTCAAACCCCACATTTTCATTTTTTAAAGACTTTACGTTTATTACCTGCTCACTTGGAGTTCCAACTGATATATTTAGGTAAGAAATAAAATCATTATAACCGGCACTTTTAACCACGGAGGTTGGTGACTCTTTTTTTATTAAATAATAACGACCGTTATGATTTAAAGTAAGTTCATATTTTTTACTAAGTGTTGATTGATTAAAATTCAAGTTAATACTTTTAATAAAATTATAATGAATACCATTTACTCTACTCGTAAGCTTATTCTCACTCCCCATATAATTATTAATGAGTGTTACAAGATCAATTTCATTATCACTTTTACCCAAATTGATCTCAAATTCATTAAACTTTGACTTTTGATTAAAATCATATTTAATCTTAAATGATTCAAAAATATCATTAAGCTCACGTTTAACACCACACACAAAATCACAATCATCGCTTCCTTGTAGAATATCATCAAAACACTTATATATCATATCATTAGCTATGTAAACTCCGTTAAAATTCACATCACTCATATATTCTCCGATAATTTACTCACATCATCCAACTACATTAAGCATATAAATCAAGTTAGAATAATAAATAATATTAAAATAATTAACTATCGAATTACTTATATAGTTTTTATAAAAATAAAATTAATGATTTTTTACTCTTACTCAATTAAACCATGGATAAAAATTAAATAAATATTCATAGAGAAAACAAATTACTCAATAAAATAAAGATAACGCGATAATATTTACACTGCAAATAAATGGGGTGGAAGCATTAGGTTAATACACGAATAAAAAAGCCCTGATACTAATTGTATCAGGGCTTTCTTTTCGTACTACCACTTACAACTTAAGGCAGGATTGAAGGTTGGTCTGCGCCTTCTTTCTCAACTTTCTGCTGCAACATGTGTTCACGTTTCATACCCAGTTTCAACGCCAGCGCGGACGCAACGTAGATGGATGAAACGGTACCGATGGAAACACCGATCAACATCGTCAGTGAGAAGCCTTGCAGCATCGCACCACCGAAGATGAACAGCATCAATACCACCATCAGCGTAGTTGCAGAGGTCATAATAGTACGACTTAAGGTCTGGGTCAGAGACACGTTCATGATTTCATAAGGCGTACCGCGACGGATTTTGCGGAAGTTCTCACGAATACGGTCCGATACCACGATACTGTCGTTTAGTGAGTAACCAATAACCGACATCAATGAAGCAATGATGGTCAGATCGATCTCAATCTGGAATAACGACAAGATCCCCATGGTAATGACCACGTCATGGGCCAAAGCGATAACCGCCCCCAGCGCCAGACGCCATTCAAAACGGAAACCAACATAAACTAGAATACACAGTAACGCGACTATCAACGCCATGCCGCCTGCCTGGGCTAAATCGCTGCCCACACTTGGCCCGACGAATTCGATACGTTTTACCGAAGCATTCTTATCAACTGACTCATTAATAACAGAGATGACTTTGTTGCCCAATTCCTGCCCGGCAGTTCCGGTGGCGGGTGGCATACGTACCATCACATCACGGGTGCTACCAAAGTTTTGCAGAATTGGCGATTCAAAGCCCGCTTTTTCCAACGTGTCACGCAGTTGATCCAGATCCGCAGGTTTTTCCAGGTTAATTTCAATCACCGTACCACCGGTGAAATCCAGACCCCAGTTGAACCCTTTAGTGGACATCACCACAATCGATGCCACCAACAGCAACAACGAGACGCCGAAAGCGACGTAATCCCAGCGCATAAAGTCATAGACTTTACGGCCATAGTTCAGTTGTTCAACAGTATAATCCTGTGCCACAACGTACTCCTCAAATAGACAGCTTGTTAATGCGCTTGCCGCCGTAAAGCAGGTTGACGATGGCACGAGTACCGACTATAGCGGTGAACATTGACGTTATAACACCGATTGCCGTTGTAATGGCAAAGCCTTTAATCGAACCGGTACCCACAGCATAAAGAATAATTGCCGTGATAAGCGTCGTTACGTTCGCATCGACGATACTTGAGAAGGCACCTTTGTACCCTTCATGAATCGCTTGCTGGATCGTCCGCCCGTTCCTGAACTCTTCTTTTATTCGCTCATTAATCAGTACGTTAGCATCAACTGCTACCGCCAATGTCAATACGATCCCGGCAATACCCGGCATGGTTAATGTCGCCCCCGGTAACAAGGACATCACACCCACGATCAACACCAGGTTAGCCAATAGCGCCGTACTGGCAATCACACCAAATTTACGGTAGTAAATCACCATAAACAGGATAGATACCGCCAAGCCCCACAAGCAAGCTTCCAGACCTTGGGTGATGTTCTGTGACCCCAAAGTTGGCCCGATAGTACGCTCTTCCACAATCTGGATAGGTGCAATCAGAGCACCAGCACGCAGCAACAGGGAAAGCTGACGAGCTTCAGCCGGGTTATCAATGCCAGTAATACGGAAGCTGTTACCCAAGCGTGACTGAATAGTCGCTACGTTGATAACTTCTTCCTGCTTAACCAGAATCGCTCGGCCATTAGCATCTTTTTTGCCGCTGTCTTTATATTCTACGAACAAAGTCGCCATCGGCTTGCCGATGTTGTCTTTGGTAAAATTAGACATCAGAGAACCACCGGCGCTATCGAGCGAGATATTAACCTGAGCTTGGTTATATTCGTCGGTGCTGGAGGTTGAGTCAGTAATATGGTCACCGGTCAGGATAACGCGCTTGTACAAGACAACCGGGCGACCTTCACGGGTATTTTTGACTTCTGAATCACCCGGTACCCGACCGGAGGCAGCAACAGAGGCATCAACATTGCTATTTACCAGACGGAATTCAAGTGTTGCCGTCGCACCAAGAATCTCTTTGGCACGCGCGGTATCCTGAATACCCGGTAATTCAACCACAATACGATCCGATCCCTGGCGCTGAACCAACGGCTCGGCTACACCTAACTGGTTAACCCGGTTACGCAGGATAGTAATGTTTTGTTGAACTGCATATTCACGCGCTTCCCGCAGACGGTCATCAGTCATCACTGCCTTTAAGGTATTGCTACCATTGGAGCCAATGACCAGATCACGGTGGCGAGAAGAGAGGTAGCTGACGGCATCATCGCGGGTTTTATCGTCGCGAAAACGCACTTCAACACCATAGTTATCAAGCTTACGCACCGTGGCATACGGGATATTTTTCTCACGCAGATCTGTGCGCAAGGTATCCATCGTTTGCTCTTGCAGTTTGCCCAGCGCAGTATCCATATCCACTTCCATCAGGAAGTGCACACCGCCGCGCAGGTCAAGACCCAGCTTCATCGGCTCTGCACCTAACTTGGCAAGCCAAGAGGGTGTTGCCGGAGCCAGATTCAGCGCGATAACGTATTTGTCACCCATCGCAGCCATCAATGCCTCACGGGCACGCAACTGGACGTCAGGATCTCTAAAGCGAGCCAGGATTGCACCGTTCTCCAGCGCAATAGACTTGCTCGCTATGTTGTCTTTTTCTAAAACGTCACGGACTTGGACCAGCGTTGTTTCACTGGCGGCGATTCCTCGCGCACCAGTGATTTGAACAGCCGGATCCTCACCATAAAGGTTGGGAAGTGCGTATAGCAGACCGATGAAGATCACAACGATCAGCATCAGATACTTCCACAAAGGATAACGGTTTAACACGGCAATTCCCTTCGGGAAAATCGAAAATTACAGAGCCTTCATTGTACCTTTCGGTAAAACGGCAGCAACGAAGTCACGTTTGATCATCACTTCAGTGGTGTCGTTCAGTGCGATTACGATATAACCCGTTTCCGCAACTTTAGTTACACGACCAAGTAAACCACCCGTGGTTAGCACTTCATCACCTTTACCAATAGAATCCATCAGTTTTTTGTGTTCTTTGGCACGTTTTTGCTGTGGACGCAGGATCATGAAGTAGAAAATAAGACCAAATACCACCAGCATAATCACCAGGGAGTACGGGCTGCTTTGAGCCGGAGCCCCAGCGGATGCGACAGCATCGGAAATGAAAAGACTCATTAAAATTCCCTCATTGTTATCAATATCAGTAATGTGAAATCAGTGCGATAAAACAGAAACGGTAAATCGTAACTGTTAGATCTACAAATACAAAGGCAATAATTTTAAAATCAGGCATTTAATGGCGGAACAGGTTTCCCAATCCGGCCATAGAAATCTTCAACGAAGACCTCTAATTTACCCTCTTCAATAGCCTGACGTAAACCCGCCATTAAGCGTTGGTAGTAACGCAGGTTATGAATAGTATTCAGTCGCGCACCCAGTATTTCGTTGCAACGGTCAAGATGATGCAAGTAGGCACGACTATAATTGCGACAAGTGTAGCAATCACAATGTTCATCCAACGTTGCAACATCATTCTTATGCTTGGCATTACGGATTTTTACCACACCGTCCGTCACGAACAAATGGCCGTTACGGGCATTACGCGTAGGCATCACACAGTCAAACATGTCGATACCACGGCGCACACCTTCTACCAGATCCTCTGGTTTCCCCACGCCCATCAGATAACGTGGTTTATCCGCCGGAATCTGCGGGCAAACATGCTCCAAAATACGATGCATATCTTCTTTTGGCTCACCCACCGCCAAACCGCCCACAGCGTAACCATCAAAACCGATATCTACCAGCCCTTTTACTGACACATCACGTAAATCTTCGTAAACGCCACCCTGAATAATACCAAACAATGCATTTTTATTGTTCAGTTCATCAAAGCGTTGGCGACTACGGGCAGCCCAGCGCAATGACATCTCCATCGAACGCTTGGCATAATCCCAGTCCGCGGGATAGGGGGTGCATTCATCAAAAATCATCACGATATCGGAGCCGAGATCGTACTGAATTTCCATTGATTTTTCTGGGCTAAGGAACACTTTATCGCCGTTGATCGGGTTTTGGAACGTCACCCCTTCTTCTTTGATTTTGCGCATCGCACCCAAGCTGAATACCTGGAAGCCGCCGGAGTCAGTCAGAATCGGGCCATGCCACTGCATGAAATCATGTAAGTCACCATGCAACTTCATGATTTCCTGACCTGGACGCAACCACAGGTGAAAAGTGTTACCCAGCAAAATCTGCGCACCGGTCTCTTTTACTTCTTCCGGTGTCATCCCTTTAACTGTGCCATAGGTGCCAACAGGCATAAATGCCGGGGTTTCTACCACGCCACGTTCAAAGATTAGACGACCACGACGGGCGCGCCCATCAGTTGTTTGTAATTCGTACTTCACATAACCTCCAGCATTAGAGAAACAGTCTAATGTTGTTATTGCCGGATCACACAATATGTGTGACCTAAAATTTACGGGTTAACCGTCTCTTGCGGTGCCCGTGGATTACGGCTGATAAACATCGCATCGCCGTAACTGAAAAAGCGGTATTGTTCCGCCACCGCTTGCTGGTATGCATTCATGGTATTTTTATACCCAGCGAAAGCAGACACCAACATTATTAATGTTGATTCAGGTAAATGGAAGTTGGTCACTAAAGCATCCACAACCTGGTAGTGATAACCCGGGTAGATAAAGATACGGGTGTCACCAAAGAACGGAGCAATCAGGCTGTTCTCTGCCGCCTTAGCGGCACTTTCCAATGAGCGTACCGAGGTGGTCCCAACCGCCACGACACGATTGCCACGCGCCTTACAAGCCAAAACAGCATCTACCACATCTTGAGGTACCTCTGCATACTCGGAATGCATGATGTGCTCTTCAATGGTGTCTACACGCACGGGTTGGAACGTCCCCGCGCCGACATGTAGCGTAACGAAAGCCATCTCAATGCCTTTCTCGCGCAGTGCGGCCAGCATTGGCTCATCAAAATGTAAACCGGCCGTTGGTGCGGCGACTGCCCCAGGGCGCTCACTGTAGACTGTTTGGTACAATTCACGGTCAGCATCTTCATCAGGGCGGTCAATATAAGGAGGCAAAGGCATATGGCCGACGGCATTTAGGATAGTAAAAACATCCCGCTCATCGTCAAAACGCAACTCGAACAAGGTGTCATGGCGTGCCAACATCGTGGCTCGAATACTTTCGTCATCGCCCAACAGCAGTTCAGCGCCCGGTTTAGGTGCTTTGGAGGCTTTTACATGGGCCAGTACACGATGATCGTCCAAAACACGTTCTACTAACACTTCAAGCTTACCGCCACTGGCTTTACGGCCAAACAAGCGCGCTGGAATAACGCGGGTATTGTTAAATACCAGCAGATCGCCGGGCGTCAGTTTATCCAGCAAATCGGTGAAAATGCCGTGCGTTAACGTTCCCGTCGGGCCATCCAGTGACAGTAAGCGGCAACCGCTACGCTGGGGCTGGGGGTAATGGGCAATCAGAGATTCCGGCAGCTCAAAAGAAAAATCGGCAACACGCATAGCTTTCCACTTGATATCAGAACAGACCCAGCTCACGAGTATGATTGGAGCCGGTTCACAAAAACAGGCCGCTAGTCTAGAGCCCTCAAGGGCTGGCTGCAAGAAATAAGGACAATTGGTGGTCATTTGCTATAGCCAAAATAATTGTCGTCGCAGCCAGGCAGTAAATGAACGCATCTCGATAAGCTGGCTCCCACCAGTGATTCAGTTGGCAAATCTGCCAGATGCGGATTTGAGCACGGCTTACAGTAGCTTCGCAGAGGTGGGCCAGGAAATTGACCGCGTAATGACGGCAGCTAACACCGCTGCAACTTCAAGTAAGAAGGGATATACTTTGCAGATGAATTTTCTCGCTCACCTCCATTTAGCCACACTGGCTGACAGTTCCCTACTGGGCAATCTGCTGGCAGATTTCGTCCGTGGTAATCCACAAGATGAATATGCCCCTGAGATTGTGGCTGGGATTATGATGCATCGCCGCGTTGATGTCATGACCGACGCGCAGCCGCTGGTCAAAGAAGCCCGTCGCTATTTTAGTGCTGATTACCGCCGAGTTGCCCCTATCACTCTGGATGTGCTGTGGGATCATTTTCTGGCACGTAATTGGGATAAACTGGTGCCGGACTACACGCTGCCCGGGTTTATCCAGCATGCGCAAAACCAGATTGTGCCCCATTTACCACAGACACCCGCGCGCTTTCAGCACCTTAATGCCTATCTGTGGCAGGAGCGTTGGCTGGAACGCTATGCTGAACTACCCTTTATAGCTGATGTGTTACAAGGTATGGCTAATCGGCGGCCCAAACTGGCAGCACTTGCTGGCTCTTTTCAGGATATAGAACAACACTATCAGCCGTTAGAACAACTGTTTTGGGCGTTTTATCCTGCCATGATGTTGCAGGCACAACGCCAACAAATCTAGCTTAAAACATCTTTATTTGTATGGTTATTACTACTAAGTCACTTGCGCTTTCTGCCAGAATGGGTATCTTAGCAAGACTACGAAACTAAAAACGTCGTAACGATAGGTAAAAGCTATCACAGCGATTGGTATTTATCCCTTTATTCATTGCGCTTAAATACCTATGCTGTGCCGATACTTTTAAGACAACTGGTTAATCCATCCCTATTAACAGGAGTAATTTATGGTTCTGGTAACTCGTCAAGCCCCTGATTTTACAGCAGCTGCTGTTCTTGGTAGCGGCGAAATCGTTGAAAACTTCAACCTGAAAAAACACCTGAACGGCCGCCCTGCCGTCCTGTTCTTCTGGCCAATGGACTTCACTTTCGTTTGTCCTTCAGAGTTGATCGCTTTCGACCACCGTTACGAAGAATTCCAGAAACGTGGCGTTGAAGTTGTTGGTGTTTCTTTTGACTCTGAGTTTGTGCACAACGCATGGCGTAAAACCCCAGTTGATAAAGGCGGCATTGGTGAAGTTAAATACCCAATGGTTGCTGATATCAAACGTGAAATTCAGAAAGCCTACGGCATTGAACACCCAGAAGCTGGCGTTGCACTGCGCGGTTCATTCCTGATCGACAAAAATGGTATCGTTCGCAGCCAAATCGTTAACGACCTGCCAATCGGCCGTAACATCGACGAAATGATCCGTACTGTTGATGCACTGCAATTCCACGAAGAACACGGCGAAGTTTGCCCTGCTCAGTGGGAGAAAGGTAAAGCAGGTATGGGCGCATCACCAGATGGCGTAGCTAAATACCTGTCTGAAAACGCCTCTAAACTGTAATAACAGTTTATGCCGCCCCTGATTTACTCGGGGGTATCAAGCCAGTCAGTTCACCCTGACTGGCTTTTTTTATACTGATATAAAACCAAACGACGACATACCAACAATACTGATATATCCCCAAAGTAATTGGAGTTGCAGCTAGGCGGCAAACGAGTAAATCCCGATGAGCTTACATAAGTAAGTGATTCGGGTAAACGAGAGCAGCTAACAACGCTGTAACTTCAAGTAAGAAGGGGATATTTTTGTGGCATATTCAGCCTCCTTGCCTTTCAGCAGGTAAGAAGCTACCGTAATGTTGCTAGGCATTAGGGAGCCTCGTATTGATTAACCTCAGTACGGGGCTTTTTCCTATCTGCTTTATGACAACAACTGTTTTTACCAAGGCACTTACAGCACTGGTTCAAACGATGCCCAAAGCAGACAGCTTCAAGCACCCGCCGCAGAGTCTATATAATAATCTTTTCCATTCCCAGCGTATCAAACCCGTAAATACTTATTTATTTTCAATAAGTTATTTTTATTTATCTTGGCGCCTTTCAAGCATAAATCAACCTATCTGCCAGGCAACAACTGACAAACTCTCCTTTCGCCGCCAATTAATTAGCAGCCATAAACATTAATTCTGCTATTAATTATTACTGGTGTGTTTTTTGCGCACACCATAAGCAGCGCTTTTAAGCTGCCAGACAAAAATGATCAGGTCATCCCTGGCGGGCAGGAACTAACAGGAGTCAGAATGTTGTTAAAAAAATGGAACAAACCCTTGGCTGTATTGGCTTTACTGGTCAGTGGTACACTGCATGCGGCCTCTACACCGGCGGTGGAAGCAAAACATGGCATGGTGGTGACCTCGCAATATCTCGCTTCACAAGTGGGGACTGATATTTTAAAAATGGGTGGCAATGCCGTTGATGCCGCAGTGGCGGTGGGATATGCACAGGCTGTCGTAAACCCATGCTGTGGCAATATCGGTGGGGGTGGTTTTATGACCATTCACCTTGCCGATGGAACTGACACATTTATAAACTTCCGTGAAACTGCACCAGCGGCTGCCAGCGCCGATATGTATTTAGATAAAGAGGGAAAAGTCACTAAAGATGCCAGCTTGTATGGTTATCTGGCAGCCGGCGTCCCTGGCACGGTATTGGGAATGGATAGCGCGCAGAAGAAATACGGTAAATTGACGCGCCAGCAAGTGATGGCTCCAGCAATCAAACTGGCCCGTGAGGGCTTTGTACTGACGCGTGCCGATACTGACATTCTGGACACTACCGTCAAACGTTTCCGTCAAGACCCTGAATCCGCGCGTATTTTCTTGCGCAAAGATGGTGAAGCACTGCAACCGGGAGATCGTTTAGTTCAGGCTGATCTGGCTGAAACCCTGAGCGCAATCTCGGAGCAAGGGCCGGATGCTTTCTATCAAGGTAAAATACCTCAAGCGGTAGAAGCCGCGGCCAAAAAAGGCGGAGGTATCCTCACTGCCGCTGATTTCGCCAACTATAAAATCACTGAAACTGCCCCTATTACTTGTAGTTATCGCGGTTATAAATTTGTTTCCTCACCACCACCCAGTTCCGGTGGAGTGACATTATGTGAAACCTTGAATGTGCTTGAAGGCTATGACTTAAAAAGCATGAGTTTTAATTCGGCTGCTTACATTCATACCCTGACAGAAGCCATGCGCCATGCCTATATGGACCGCAATACTTTCCTCGGTGACCCCGAGTTTGTTAAGAATCCGATTGATCGCCTGTTGAGCAAAAGCTACGCCGCCGATATCCGCAAGCAAATTGTTGCCAACAAAGCGACACCTTCGGTAGAAGTACAACCGGGGATGCAACCTCATGAAAAACCAGAAACTACCCACTACTCTATCGTCGATAATGAAGGTAATGCGGTCTCCACCACCTACACGGTTAACGGCCGCTTTGGTGCCGTGGTGATTGCCCCAGGTACTGGCTTCTTCCTGAATGATGAAATGGATGATTTCACCGTCAAAGTGGGCGAGCAAAACCTGTATGGTTTAGTACAGGGGGCAACCAACTCCATCGCCCCCGGTAAGCGCCCACTATCGTCTATGAGCCCAACATTAGTGACCAAAGACGGTAAGACATTTATGGTGTTAGGCTCTCCGGGTGGCTCCCGAATTATCACCATCACCCTGCAAACAGCCCTCAATGTCATTGACCATGGCATGGCACCACAAGAGGCGGTAGATGCACCACGCATCCATCACCAATGGCTACCTGATGAGGTATATTACGAACAACGTGGCGTATCCGCAGATAGCCTTAATCTGCTGAAAAACATGGGATATAAGATGGTCGAACAGAACCCATGGGGTGCAGCCGAGCTGATTCTGGTGGGTTTGGCCGGAGTGGAGGGTGTCAGCCCGGCCAACTCGGGGAATGACTCGGCAGTTTCCGGCAAAGTTCGTGAAGGTTACCTGTACGGCGCTAACGATGTCCGTCGCCCTGCCGGTGCCGCCATCGGTTACTGATAGTAATGGCTTACTAATGTAACTCATCCTCCATCAATATATCGATGGAGGAATTTACCACTTCATTATATACCCTAAATAATTCGAGTTGCAGGAAGGCGGCAATCGAGTAAATCCCGATGAGCTTACTCAGGTAAGTGATTCGGATGAACGAAAGCAGCCAACGCACATGCAGCTTGAAGTATGACGGGTATATATCACCAGGGTAATGACTGCCCCTGATAATCGATAAATCCATGCCCCCCTTTACCCGAAGCGTGCTCAATTTGGTCGACCACACCCTTCACACTGGTCGCAATAGTCAGGGGTGCCGCATCCCCGCCCATATCCGTTTTTACCCAACCGGGATGAATCGATAGCACCGTCAGAGCCGGATCGGCCACTTCAGCAACCAAACTACGGGTCATCATATTCAGTGCGGCTTTACTGGCTGAATAGAGAGGTTTATGGCCGGAGGCATTGTGACCAATACTCCCCAACTGAGAAGACATAAAGGCCAATACACTTTGAGTTGGATTACGTTGTGTCAGCAGATGCTGAGCGATACGGATAGGTGAAACGGCATTAGTTTGGAATAATTCCAGAATATCTTCCGGTTGCGCCTCAAGAGCTGATTGATGCTGCGGCCCAGAGATACCCGCATTAACAAATATCAGGTCGAATATCTGCCCCTGTACCTGTGGCAAAAACTGCTTAATACTTTCAGGTTTATTAATATCCAATGTTAGCCAATGGGCGGCATGGGCTGCGGTATCTTTCGCAACACCGCGTGTCGTCGCAGTCACTGACCAACCACGGCGATTAAGTTCGTCAACCAGCCCCAGTCCCAAACCTCTTGAGGCGCCAATGATCAATGCCTTTCGTTTAATTGTGCTCATATCATTTTCCCTTTGCTGAATATTACCTGCCCACTGTTTGGCCAGCCATACGATTACCTATCATATATATAATATCTCAACAAAAGGAAAAGCGGCGCTTGGCCGCTTTTAATCGCTATCACTGCTGGCTAACGATTAAGTTAGCGCTCACCAACACCACGCCACAAAGTGACACTCTCGCCAGCCAAGTGCAGATTGACGCCTGACTCAGTGCCATCCAGCTCAGATGAGCCTTCCAGACGCAGCCACTTAGCGACATTGAGTAAAGGGGATGCTGGCAACGAAACATTGATATCACTAATACGTTGTATCGCGACCATCACTCGTTCACGTTGGTAGCTACGAATAAACACCAAAGTGTCACCATTGGCATAAACCACCTGACAACCACCACGCCGCAGCGCCATGCTTTTGTGCCGTAGAGCCGCCAGTCGTTGGCATAATTTCAATAGGTCATTATCCCACTGAGCCTGATCCCACGGGAAGGGTTTGCGGCAGAACGGATCATTGCCACCATCAACACCAATTTCATCGCCATAAAATAAGCAAGGCACACCAATCCAGCTAAATAACCACACCAGCGCCATCTGCATCCGGGCTTTATCATTATTTAGTAGCGTGATAAAACGAGCAGTATCATGGCTGTCCAGTTGATTAAATAAACGCAACTGATGGCCGTGCGGCAATCCGGCTCGGTACTCATCCATCCAGTAGGCACAATCCTCAGCGTTGAGTTTTATTGGATGATAAGCCACATCCTGGCCCGCTAAAAAGCCACGCACCGGTAATGCAAAACCCATGTAATTCATTGCCGAATCTTCTACACCGGCATGTAACCAATTACGTGCATCACCAAAGTGTTCCCCCAGAATATAGGCCTGCGGATTTTCTTCTTTTGCTGCCTGATAAATACCGGCTAAATGGCGCAAATTCCCTTTTGCTCCGCCCTCCTCCCCCAACATATGCACTACATCTAACCGCCAACCATCAATGCTGTAAGGGGGGCGTAACCAATAACGCACCACACTATCGTCGCCCCGATAGATTTGATTTACCACGTCCTCACTCGCGAAGTTGAGTTTTGGCAAGCTGGCATTACCTTTCCAATCCAACGCTCGCCCATCGGGGAAGAAATTAAACCAGCCCCGATAAGGTGAGTCCTGATGATGACAAGCACCATTATCCCCTTGCTGGTGCCTATCAAACCAATGATGGGAATCACCGGTATGATTAAACACCCCATCAAGTACCAATTTTATGCCGGCCTCACGGGTAGCCAGACGTAATTGCAGAAAAGCCGCCTCGCCGCCCAGATAGGGATCTATCTGATAATAATCTTGCGTATCATATTTATGTACGCTGGGTGCGGTAAAAATTGGATTTAGATACAACGCAGTAACGCCAAGTTGTTGCAAATAAGGGATTTTTTGGCTGATACCCGCCAGGTCACCGCCATAGAATGTTGAAGCGGCATTAGTGTCATCCAATGGTTGTTGCCATGCACGACGAGCCACCGAATGACCCGCAGCGTGATGATGATAACTCCCATTTTGCACGCCGTGCTCACCCTGACTACTGGCAAACCGATCGGGGAATATCTGATAAAAGACTTGGTCGGCCACCCAGTCAGGGCCACTGTCGGGCATATCAATGGCAAACTGAGCCAGTTGCGCCGGAGGAACCCGCGAGAATCCCAGCGGGCCGAACCATTGTTGGTCGTCATCCCATAACAGTTTAAAACAGTAGCGCCGTGTAGGTTGCCCTTCATGTAAAGGCAGCGTCGCGCGATAACACCAAAAGCCATCACGCTGTTGGCCTTTCATCGTCAGTAGCCATTCTTCATTATCCGGTTCGCAGCGTAAGAAAACCTGTGCTGGTAATGTGTCGCCATGCAACCATTCGCCATGCAACCATAAAGTAATCTGTAATGCGTCGCCTCGCTGACGAACAAAAGGCGGGACCGGAAGATGCCAACCACTAAGCATAAAATTCTCCTGCGTTAACCAAAACCATTCCTGTTAAGGCTATCTGGTGCAGACATTAACGCCGCGACACATTCACCTGAGATAGGCGATTTATCTGAATATACAGCTCGCCGATATAAATAATGTCATGTAGTGGCTGCTTCCCCCTCATCTGTCACTATAAATATCAGGGATGAGATTGGGGGAGGAGAAGTATGTAGGTAAATAGCAGAATGCCCCAGATTGTATAGAGCAAAAAAAGCCGAGAAATCTCCCGGCTTGAT
This sequence comes from Yersinia sp. 2541 StPb PI, assembly GCF_052217145.1. Classification (NCBI taxonomy): domain Bacteria; kingdom Pseudomonadati; phylum Pseudomonadota; class Gammaproteobacteria; order Enterobacterales; family Yersiniaceae; genus Yersinia; species Yersinia sp. 2541 StPb PI. The sequence continues at coordinate 3,578,261 of NZ_JAZGQB010000001.1, forward strand.
AGTAGGTATTGACTCAGTATTATTCAGTTTCTTTGGCAAGCTCTAGCTGTTTCTTTTGATGGCGCACTTTCAAGTAATACCCCACCAACAGCAATGCAATCCACACTAACCCTACATACAGTGAAATGCGGGTTGTCGGGAACCAGCCAATCAGAGCGATGATAAACACCAGGAAAATGATTGCCAGCACCGAAGTAAAGGTGCCGCCACGCAGTGGGAAATCCAGCGCCTTAATCTGTTCTTTGCTTAATGAACGCCGGAAACCAATCTGGGAAAACAAAATCATGATCCATACCCATACAGTGGCAAAAGTCGCCAGCGATGCGATAACCAGGAATACATTTTCCGGCATGATGTAGTTCAGATAAACCGCAATCAGCATGGCAAACATCATCACCAACACCGTCACCCAAGGCACACCACGCTTGGATATTGCCGCAAAGGCTTTTGGTGCGTGGCCCTGTTCCGCCATTCCGTTCAACATACGCCCGACACCAAAGACATCACTGTTAATGGCAGATAATGAAGCGGTGATCACCACAAAATTGAGAATACCTGCCGCAACGGTAATCCCCATATGCTGGAAGGTCAGTACAAATGGGCTACCGTTCGTGCCCACCTGATTCCAAGGGTAGATAGACATGATGACAAACAGGGTCCCGACGTAGAACACCAGGATACGCCACGGCACTGAGTTAATTGCTTTCGGAATGGAGCTTTTTGGATTTTCCGCTTCTCCGGCGGTAATACCGATAATCTCAATACCACCATAAGCAAACATCACCAGTTGCAATGATAGGATCATGCCGACGAAACCGTTACTGAAGAAGCCGCCGTTAGTCCATAAATTATGAATACCGGTCGGCTGTCCACCGTTACCAATACCCCAAATAATGATACCAAACCCGGCCAGAATCATGATGATGATGGTGGCAACTTTAAAGAATGAGAACCAGAACTCCAGCTCACCGAAGACTTTGACACTCATCATATTAACTGCGCCAATAATCAGCACCACACTCAGCACCCATACCCAATGAGGCACGTCCGGGAACCAGACCCCCATATAGATACCGAAGGCGGTCACATCAGCAATAGCAACAATCAAAATCTCAAAGCAATACGTCCAGCCGGTGATATAGCCCGCCATTGGCCCAAGGTAATCTTGTGCATAGCGCGAGAAAGAGCTGGCCTGTGGGTTATTCACTGACATCTCACCCAACGCGCGCATAATGATAAATGCCACCACGCCACCGATCAGGTATGCCAATAACACACTAGGCCCTGCCATTCTTATCGCATCAGCCGAACCATAGAATAAGCCGGTACCTATTGCTGACCCTAATGCCATAAAGCGGATATGACGGGTCGTCAGGCCCCGTTTCAGCTTATTTTTGACTGGTAATTCCATGTACATTGCCCCGTCTTTTTTCAGCAAAAAGCCACGGGGATGAGCCGTGGCTAAAAAAAATCCTATAACTGTGCCGTTATTGCTTAGCAGCAACTTCCTGGCGACAGCAGAGGCGATCGTACAACCCTACGACGACGAATACCAGCAGGGAAGGCGATAACCACGCCAGACCTTGTTCAGCCAATGGCAGATGCTGAGTCCATTCAGGCAGGAAGTGCGCGAATGTAGAAGCCTTCACCGCATCAAGAATACCGAACAGCAAACTAACCAGCATAACCGGAGCCACGATACGTGAGGCATGATGCCACCAGCGCAAAGTAAAGCTCATCAAAACCAGCACGATGCATGGTGGATATATCGCTGTCAGCACCGGAATGGAAATCTGAATTAGGTGACTCAAGCCCAAATTCGATACCATCATTGAGAAGATACCGAGAATGAATACCAGCGCCCGATAAGACAGCGGCAAGTACTGAGCAAAGAATTCAGCACAGGCACACGTTAGGCCCACAGCGGTCACCATACAGGCAATGAAAATCAATGCGGCCAGGAACACACTGCCCAAACCACCAAAGGTGTGCTGAACATAAGCATGCAACACGACTGCGCCATTCTGTGCGTCAGGCGTCAGGCTGCCACTGCCACTGCCAAGTTTAAACAAGCTCAAGTAAACGAGCGTCAAACCGATACCGGCAATCAATCCTGCCCAAATGGTATAGCGCGTCAGCAGCCCTGCGGAAACCACTCCACGCGAACGGGCCGCATTGACGATAACGATACCAAAGACCAAGGCACCTAAGGTATCCATGGTCAGATAACCATTAACGAAACCGGAGGAGAAAGGCACGTTCTGATAGGCATCAGTGGCTGAAATCAACGGACCGGCAGGCCAAATCAACGCCGCGATACCCAAGATAGCAAGCGCCAGAATTTTCAGTGGGGCCAGAATATGACCGACGGTGTCCAGCAAACGCCCCGGATAGAGCGAAATGCCAATCACCAGCGCGAAATAAACCACACTATAAATAAACAGCGGCAACGGGCCATCACCAGTCAAAGGGGCGATGCCCACTTCGAAGGAAACTGTTGCGGTTCGTGGCGTGGCAAACAGTGGGCCGACAGCCAAATAACAGACGGTAGCCAGTACCAAACCAGCACTACGGCCAATTGGGCTACTCAGGGCATCAATCCCCCCGCCAACCCGGGCCAGTGCGATAATGGTAATAACCGGTAAGCCAACCGCGGTTATCAGGAAGCCAAGAGCTGCCCACCATACATGTTCACCCGATTGTAAACCAACCATCGGCGGGAAGATGATGTTGCCAGCTCCAACGAATAAGGCGAAGGTCATAAAACCTAATGCCATAATATCTTTAGACGATAAACGATGACTCATAGTGATGTGCGTTGCCTAGTTAAATGACCAAAAGGAAAAGTTCTAAGTTGTGGTCTTTCCTACGTGATCGAAACGATACAAAGCTCTGATAAACGCAAACTCCGGCGGTTAATAAGCAATCTATTTCGTCAGTATGCAGTGTTTTTGAAGTTATTTGCAGGTGGAATAGGCCAACAACGGCGCTAAGTAGACCGTTTATAGCGGAGAAAGGCAAGTCGGGATCATAAAAGCAGAGCCATCATCCAGATAATGTTATCAAACCAGTTAATCATGCCATGTTTTAAGAAATACACGCCATATGATTTGTATTATTTGTAGCCAGTCGTTAACAATTTACCGCCAATCTGGTGACGAATACTCAGGAGAGGTTGATCATTTTACGCACAGAAATGATGCAAGATTGCATAGGCAAAAAACGACGACTGAAACACCTTAATCAGTAAAACCTAACGCTTTTCGGGTGTGAATCAGTATCTCGGGAGGCAGGGGGAGATAACCGTCATGGGTGACCCTCTTTTGCCCCTCAGGTGATAGAACCCGCTCAAGGAACGCCGCAGTCAATGGCTCCAGTGGCTGGCCCGGAGCTTTATTGATATAAATATACAGATAACGTGATAAAGGGTAGCGGCCATCTTTAACATTCTCAGGAGTTGGCATCACAAAATCTTGCCCCACCGCCGCCAGTGACAACGGTTTAACACCACTGTTACGAAAACCAATACTGGCATAACCAATGCCATTCAATGAGCCAGCCACCGCCTGTACCACAGAGGCGGACCCAGGCAACTCATTGACATTATTTATAAAATCACCATCGCACAGTACCTTATGTTTGAAGTATCCATAGGTCCCCGAAGCTGAGTTCCGGCTATAACGTTGTAAGGAACGCGCCGCCCACGCCCCTTCCAATCCCAACTCACCAAAGCGCTGAATCTGGTGTGGCTCTCCACATCGGCGATTTTGCGAAAAAATAGCATCAAGCTGCGGTAAAGTCAGTTTGTTCAGTGGGTTATCCTGATGAACAAACACCACCAATGCATCAACTGCCACAGGAACTGCCAGTGGCGGATAGCCATAACGTTGAATAAATGCGTTGATCTCACCCGCTTTCATTGGGCGGCTCATCGGACCAAGCTGGGCGGCACCGACAGCTAACGCCGCAGGGGCAGTAGAGGAACCTGCCGCCTGAATTTGCAAATTAACACCAGGATAGTGATGATTAAAGTCATCTGCCCACAAGGACATCAGATTGGCTAAGGTGTCAGAACCCACACTGGAGAGGTTGCCTGATAAGGTATTGGTGGCAGGCACGGAAGCCATCGGCAAAACAGCAACCGGAGGGGAAAATACCGCTTCAGATTGCGCTAAAACGGCATGGCTAAACCATAGCATGACATGCAACAACGTCAGTTTTGCCCATTTCATCAGCTTGGTATCCATGCAGTTTTTAGGATTTGACTGCATTCTCGGCTAAAACTGCGGGAACAATCAATCGATTCGGCAAGGTAAAGATAAATCGAGTCCCCAGACCGACTTCGCTCATGACCTCTAAACGTGCATCGTGATGACTCAATGCATGTTTCACAATTGCCAGCCCTAATCCACTGCCCCCCGTTTGCCGTGATCGGGCTTTATCCACCCGATAGAACCGCTCCGTTAGCCGTGGAACATGTTCAGGACCGATTCCCGGCCCATTATCGCTGACCTGAAATTGTGCACCTTGTGGCGTTTGCTGCCAACACACCTCAATTTGGGTACCAACAGGCGTGTGATTGACGGCGTTATAAACCAGATTTGATACCGCACTGCGCAGTTGGTCTTCGTTACCAAACACTTTTAATTGGTCGTTAACCCGGAAGGTAATCTCATGTCGTCCGTTACTGAGAGCCTGAACTTCATGCTGTAACACTTTCAGCATCAACGGAATATCCACCCGCTCATTCATATCCACATTAGGTGCCGCTTCAATTCGTGATAGCGTCAAGAGCTGTTTTACCAATCCATCCATTCGCTTAGTCTGCTCTTGCATGGTCCCCAGTGCTTTATCCCGTAATGGCCCAACCAGCTCTTGGTCATTCATCATTTCCAGATAACCTTGCAACACCGTCAGTGGCGTACGCAATTCATGACTGACGTTGGCAAAGAAATTACGCCTTGCACCTTCCAACTGCCGCATCTGAGTAACATCACGGGCAACCATCAATAATTGCCCTTCTGAATAAGGCATCACACGAAATTCGACGTAATAACCATTGTTCAGTTGCAGAGTCAACGGGCGGGAGAACTCTTGTTGTTGCAGATATTGGCTGAATTCTGGGTAGCGCAATAAATTAAGGATATGTTGGCCGTTATCCTCCGGCCAACGAAACCCTAACAACTGCTGAGCTAAACCGTTACACCAGAAGATATTGCCATCAATTGTGGTAATAACTACCGCGTCAGGCAATGATTCGGCACCACTGCGGAAACGTTTGATAAGCAAAGCCAGTTCGCGCCGACGCCGACGATTTCGCAACTGCATTTGGTACAAGCCGTAAAATAAAGGCTCCCAGCTCCAGCGACCAGCAGGTGGTGTCATGCTACGGTCTAACCACAACCAGTGAGATAACTTAAGTTGATTATAGAAATTCCAAACCAGCGCCGCGACAGCTGAAATCAGCAATAGCCACGGAAGATAGCCGATGAAGGCACCCAGGAGTAATGCAGGCAGACAAAAAAGAGCCAGCTCGAGAGCCAGCGTTTTCCATGATAAGCGTTCTAACACAACGAATTCTCCGGCACTGAAAACTCAGTAGCGCGTTGAGAAACGGTATCCAGTTCCCCGGACAGTTTGTACCATTCTGTCATGACCATCAATTTCAAGCGCCTTGCGTAGCCGACGAATATGCACGTCAACCGTACGATCTTCTACATAAACGTTAGTGCCCCAAACATAATTAAGCAACTGTTCACGGCTGTAAACGCGCTCCGGGTGGGTCATAAAGAAGTGCAATAACTTAAACTCGGTCGGCCCCATATCCAGCGCTTGCTCATTGGCCATAACCCGATGTGAGGAAGGATCAAGGCTTAGCCCTTGCATTTCAATAACTTCCTCAACAGCCATCGGCGATATTCGGCGCATCACTGCTTTAATACGCGCAACCAGCTCCTTCGGCGAAAACGGCTTGGTAATATAGTCATCTGCGCCCACTTCCAAACCGCGCACCCTATCCTCTTCTTCGCCACGGGCCGTCAGCATCATCACCGGAATATCTCTGGTCAACGCTTCACGTTTCATATGTTTAATGAACTGAATACCCGAGCCGCCAGGTAACATCCAGTCCAACAACACTAAATCAGGGAAAGGCTCCGACAGACGAGTTACTGCGCTGTCATAATCTTCGGCTTCTAATGGTTGGTAACCATTCTGTTCCAACACAAAGCACACCATCTCACGGATTGGCGCTTCATCTTCCACCACAAGTATGCGTCTTGCCATCATCAACCCTGCCAGTATGTTAGTGGTCACTATTTGATTTCGGGAGCCATTATGCGTCAGTTTTGTGACATTTTTATGAAAAACATCACGCTTCTACTAGCAATAAGCATAGTGATAAATTTCATGATAATTGCAAAACACAGCAGTCAAGTTTGCGAGACGTCTCGGAGATTTTCCTCCTAGCCTTTTTTTAGCCGCGACATCCGGCGGGCAGCGTTTATAATCAGCGCCATTATCTTTGACTGATAACCTGCCGTGCGGGAGATTTATGCGCATTATTCATACCTCTGATTGGCATTTAGGCCAGCATTTCTTCACTAAAAGCCGCGCTGCTGAGCATCAGGCATTTCTGCACTGGCTCATTAATCAGATCGAAGAAAATCAGGTAGATGCGCTAATTGTAGCAGGTGATATCTTTGATACTGGCTCCCCGCCCAGTTACGCCCGTGAGCTATATAACCGTTTCGTGGTTGAGCTCCAACCCACTGGCTGTCAGTTAGTGGTATTGGGGGGTAATCACGATTCTGTGTCAACACTGAATGAATCACGGGGTTTGCTCTCTTATCTCAATACCACCGTTATTTCGTGCGCCAACAGCAATCTCGATCAACAAATCATTATTCTAAAAGACCGCCAACATCAACCTGCGGCTCTGCTGTGTGCGATCCCGTTTTTACGGCCAAGGGACTTAGTCACCAGTCAGGCGGGTGAATCTGGAGGGCAAAAACAACTGGCTTTACAAGAAGCGATCGCGGGCCACTACCAGGCACTGTATCAGCGGGCGGTTGAATTGCGTACCGAACTGGGTTTGCTACTGCCCATTATTGCCACCGGGCACCTGACTACCGTTGGCGTCACCACGACAGACTCGGTTCGCGATATCTATATTGGTACATTGGATGCTTTCCCCGCGCAGGCATTTCCACCAGCAGATTACATTGCTTTAGGCCATATTCATCGCGCCCAGCAAGTGGCTAAAACTGAACATATCCGTTATAGCGGCTCCCCCATTGCTCTCAGTTTTGATGAATTGAGCAAGGAGAAGAGCGTCTATCTGGTGGAATTCCACCAACAGGCACTGGCATCAGTTACCCCTCTCTTCATCCCACAATTTCAGCCAATGCAATTAATTAAAGGGGATTTAGCGCAAATAGAGCAGCAACTGGCTCAATTCTCTGAGCATCAAGGCTTACCCGTATGGCTAGATATAGAAGTTGCCACCCAAGACTATCTTACTGATATCCAACGCCGTATTCAGGCTCTGACCACAGAGCTACCGGTTGAAATTGTATTGTTACGTCGCAGTAAAGAACAACGTAACAACAGTATCGAGCGGCAGGAAAAAGAGACACTCAATGAGCTGAGTGTTACCGATGTGTTTGAACGCAGGCTGGCGCTGGAGCCAGACTTAGCCGAGCCGCGCCAACAGCGGATGCGTCAAATGTTCAATCAGGTGGTTGATGACATCACGCAAGATAAAGATGCCGCACAGGAGCAGCCTGCATGAGGATTTTAAGCTTACGTCTAAAAAACATTAATTCTCTGCAAGGGGAGTGGAAGATAGATTTCACCGCCGAACCTTTTGCCAGCAACGGTTTATTCGCTATCACTGGCCCGACAGGCGCAGGCAAAACCACACTGCTGGATGCCATATGCCTTGCGCTATACCACCAAACACCACGTTTGACTGTCACGCCCAGCCAAAATGAGCTAATGACACGCCACACAGCGGAGTCACTAGCCGAAGTTGAGTTTGAAGTAAAAGGCATCTGCTATCGTGCATTCTGGAGCCAGCGGCGGGCAAAAAACAGCCCGGAAGGCAATCTGCAAGCCCCTAAAGTTGAGTTGGCGCTATGCGACAGCGGTAAAATCCTGGCCGATAAAGTGCGTGATAAGTTGGAGATGGTTGCAGCGATCACCGGCCTGGATTTTGGCCGTTTCACTAAATCAATGATGTTATCGCAAGGGCAGTTTGCTGCTTTTCTCAATGCCGATGCCAATGACCGTGCCGAATTATTGGAAGAGCTAACGGGGACTGATATCTACGGGCGGCTATCTGAATATGTCTTTGAGCAACATAAACAGGCCAAGGCCAATCTGGATGCTTTACATCAACGTGCCAGTGGTATTGAACTGCTCAATGAAGAACAGCGCTTGGCATTAACGCAACAAATCGATGATCTCCACCAACAAGAAAAGCAGCTTGTTTCAGCACAATCAGCGAGTCAAAACCAAATAAACTGGTTAACCGGCTGGCAAAGACAGCAACAGAATCTACAAGAATATCAGCAGCAGCAAACAATTATTGAACAAGAATATCAGCAGGCACAACCTGAATTACACCGGCTGGCCCGTAGTGAACCGGCTGAGAAGTTGCGCCCTTTACTGCGTGACTGCTCACTCAGCCAACAGGATGCACAACAGACACAGCTGCGTATCACCGCGCTGACCCAACAGCAGCAACAGCTTCAGAGCCAACTAACCCCCCTGGCTCAAGCTCTGGAACAAGCCAATACCGCACGCCAACAACAGGCGGCCAAGCAGCATGAACAAGAAACACTGATTGAGCAAAAAGTGGTACCGCTGGATAACCTTATCGCGCAACAACAGCACTCATTAGCGCAATTTGCCACTCAATTGCAGCAATTGCGCGGCAAAGAACAACAAGGTAGACAGCAACTTGAGTTAAATGAGCAGCAGTTGCTAAAGACGCATCAGCGCCTGCAACAATTAGCTGAATATGCACAGCAATATCCCCACCATCAACACTGGGTAAAGTACCTACCGTTATGGCGCGAACAGTTCCGCCAATTGCACATACAGCACCAGCAGTCAGTGGCTAACGAGCAGCAATTACAGCAGCAAGCCTTATTACTGAGCAGCTTGCAACAGCAAGCGACCACATTAAATGAGCAGGATAAACAGCAACAGGCCGTATTAGTACACGCGGCCTCGCAAGCAGGTAGCATCCAGCAGCAATTAGCAGCATTCGAGCAGCAACAGCCCGCAACACAATTGCGCCAACAACTTGACGAGTTGCAGCAACAGCGACCGGCCCGGCAACAACTCGCCACATTATCGCCTTTAGCACAACAAGTTCAGGCACAGCACGATAAACAACAGCAACAATTCACCAGCCAACAGCAGCAATTAAAACAGCTTGAACAGCAGTTAGAAGAAAAACGTCAGCGCTACAAACATCAAAAACAACATCATGCTGATCTGGAAGCCTTGTGGGAACGCGAAAATCAGATAGTCAGACTGGAAGCGGAAAGAGCCAAACTCCAACCGGGAGATGCCTGCCCACTATGTGGCGCATTGGATCACCCCGCTATCACTGCGTATCAGGCGGTAAAACCGTCGGAAACAGCCGAACGCCTCGAGAAACTGCGCCGTCAGGTTGAACAACTCGCCACTGAAGGCTCAGAATTAAGCGCACAAAAAAACAGTATGCAGCAACAGCAGCAGCATCTAGAGCAAGAGTTACAGCACAGCCGCCAGCAATTGGCCGATTATCAACAGCGCTGGCAGCTGCTGGCGCAACCTCTGGCGTTGACATTTGCATTACATGAACATGCAGCATTAATGGATTGGCTGGAACAGCAGGAACAATCAGAGCAACACTGCCAGCGGAAATTGGCTGAATATGAGCGACTAAACCAGCAATACCAACAAGCTAAAGATGCTCTGGCTCAAGCAGAACAACAGCAGCAAAAACACTTGCAACAACTGGCATTAATCACTCAGCGCCAGCAAGATACTCAGCAAGCCCAACAGAAACTGCAGTTACAGCATCAACGCCAGCAAGATGATTTAGCTCAGATGCGCCAAGACTTCAATAATAGTTTGGCTGATTTATCATTATCAGTACCAGCAGCAGACCAGCAGCAGAGTTGGCTGACTCTGCGGGAAGAGGAACACCAGCGTTGGCAGCAGAATCAGCAAGAACAACAACAGTTGGTTCTGGGGCAAAAAACACTGGAAACGCGGATTGAAGAAGAGCGTCGCCATTTACAAGAGTGCATTGACCAGTTATCGGCGCTCACCCAACAACACCAACAGGCTGAAACCCTATTACAACAACAGAGTCAGCAACGTCAGGCACTGTTTGGTGATATCAGTACTACTGAGGCTCGTCAGGTGTTGCGCCAACAACAACAGCAAGCTGAGTTGATACAACAGAATGCGGCAGAAATCCTGCAACAGACTCAGTCCCAGCTAAACCGATTAACGGGGGAGCTGGCGGGCTTAGAGCAACAATATCAGCATAATCAGCAGCGCGCTGCCACCGCTCAAGCTCAATTACAGCAAGCACTGGCGATCAGCGAGTTCGAGGACGAAGCCGCCTTAAACGCCGCACTGCTGGATGAAGAGGAAAGGCAACGTTTGCAGCAATTAAAACAGCAATTGAGCGAGCGACAACAACAAATCAACATCCGCCAGCAACATGCCGGTGAAGCGCTGGAGCAACTATTACAGCAGTGTCCGGCGGGTGTCGATAAAGCATCTGAATTGGTGGTATTGCAACAGCAATCAGAGCAATTGTTGATGCAACTAAAGGCCAATACATTACGGCAAGGCGAGTTACGCAATCAGTTAGAAAGCGATACAGCGCGCCGTAGTAACCAGCATGCACTGTTTGAGCAAATTGAGCACAGTCAGCAGCAATATGAAGATTGGAGCTATCTCAATCATTTAATTGGTTCCAAAGAGGGTGATAAATTCCGCAAATTTGCTCAGGGTCTGACACTCGATCATCTGGTCTATCTGGCAAACAACCAGCTCAGCCGCTTACATGGCCGCTATTTGTTACAACGCAAAACCAGCGATGCATTAGAGCTGCAAGTTGTGGATACCTGGCAGGCGGATGCAATACGAGATACCCGCACCTTATCTGGGGGCGAAAGCTTTTTAGTCAGTTTGGCGCTTGCTCTGGCGCTGTCGGATCTGGTCAGCCATAAAACCAGCATTGACTCTCTGTTTCTTGATGAAGGCTTTGGTACGCTCGATGCTGAAACACTGGATACTGCGCTGGATGCTCTGGATAGCCTGAATGCGTCGGGCAAAACCATTGGAGTCATCAGTCATGTTGAAGCAATGAAAGACCGGATTCCAGTGCAGATTAAAGTGAAGAAAGTCAACGGACTGGGCGTTAGCCGCTTAGACAGTATCTTCCAGGTCAAGTAGGTATAGCAAAACTGCATATTAACCAGCGTCATTAGCAGCAAACGAGCTACAAATCGGTCGGGAACCGATTTGAACAGCATTTATGCTAGCCCGCAGGGTGAGCCTCAAGGATGAGGCTCATTAATCCCGATGAGCTTACACAAGTAAGTAATTCGGGTGCACGAGAGCCGCTAACAACGCTGTCGTGTCAAAGACAAAAAGTATTACCCAAAAGCATTGGCATTACAGCTAGGCAGCAAACGAGTAAGTCCCGATGAGCTTACACAAGTAAGTGATTCGGGTGCGCGAGAGCCGCTAACAACGCTGTCGTGTCAAGGACAAAGAGTATTACCCAAAAGCATTGGCATTACAGCTAGGCAGCAAACGAGTAAGTCCCGATGAGCTTACACAAGTAAGTGATTCGGGTGCGCGAGAGCTGCTAACAATGCTGTCGTGTCAAGGACAAAGAGTATTACCCAAAAGCATTGGCATTACAGCTAGGCAGCAAACGAGTAAGTCCCGATGAGCTTACACAAGTAAGTGATTCGGGTGCGCGAGAGCTGCTAACAATGCTGTCGTGTCAAGGACAAAGAGTATTACCCAAAAGCATTGGCATTACAGCTAGGCAGCAAACGAGTAAGTCCCGATGAGCTTACACAAGTAAGTGATTCGGGTGCGCGAGAGCTGCTAACAATGCTGTCGTGTCAAGGACAAAGAGTATTACCCAAAAGCATTGGCATTACAGCTAGGCAGCAAACGAGTAAGTCCCGATGAGCTTACACAAGTAAGTGATTCGGGTGCGCGAGAGCCGCTAACAACGCTGTAGTGTCAAGGATGCTGGGTAATAGCAGGCCACAACCAAGCGGCCCCACGCACACCACTAGAATCGCCATGAAGTGCTTTGCGTACCGGGGTCTGGCACTCACCACCAAATATCCATGGGCTGATTAGCGCGGGCAAGGTTGCATATAGCCGCTCAACATTGCTCATGCCACCTCCTAATACCACCACATCTGGGTCAAACAGATTAATGACATGGGCTAACGACTTGGCAAAGCGTTGTTCATAATGACTCATTGCTTGCTCTGCGATGGCATCCCCTTGTGCTACTAAGGCGATAATTTCGTGGCCTTTAAGCTGCTTGCCACTCATACGAAAATAATCTGTCGCAAAGCCGGTGCCGGAGACAAAAGTCTCAATACACCCTTTTTTACCACAATAGCAGGCTACTTCCTGTTGATATTGCCGCTCTTCATCATTTTGCCACGGTAAAGGGTTATGGCCCCATTCACCCGCAATACCATTGCCGCCAGCATGTACCCGGCCATCAATAGCAATACCAGAGCCACAGCCGGTACCAATAATGGCCGCAAATACCAGATGTTTCCCCGCCCCCGCACCATCGGTAGCCTCTGATACCGCCAAACAGTTAGCATCATTTGCCAATCGCACTGGGCGGGAGAGTAGTTCTGATAAATCCTTATCTACCATCTGACCATTCAGCCACACTGAATTGGCATTTTTTACTTTGCCTGTAAACGGAGAGAGAGTCCCTGGGATACCCACCCCCACACTCCCCTGCTGGCCCGTCGCCTGCTCCGCATCTGCAACTAACGTTGCAATCGCCTGCAAGGTATTTTGATAATCGTGGCGGGGTGTATCAACCCGTTTACGAAATAACTCCTGCCCGTCGTTGGCCAATGCGATGACCTCTATTTTGGTGCCACCCAGATCTATACCAATGCGCATAGCGCTTTACCTCATTGACAGGAAAATTCATTGTTGGTGATAACCGATTTTATCAAAAAATAAGGCCCTGCTTGCCAAAAACGTGACGACAATAAAAATCTTCTTCTTTCAGTTTGGACAATACACCCCAGTGACACAATCTTTGTCGCCCGCTATTTTGCATTCTGTCGTGTTTGAATCCCTGTGGATTAAAATAGCGCTCAGCCGATGAGCGGTTGGCTCTGTTTTTTTCTTATTCTTTTTACTAGGGGCCGAGGCGTCAATTCGTTATCATGCCGCCCTGCGTTTGATTAACTCGCGCGCTCCAGGCGCGCCCGAGCCAGGGATAACACTATGTTGTGGTTTAAGAATTTAATGGTTTACCGTTTGAGCCGGGAAGTTTCACTATCTGCGGATGAAATGGAGAAACAGTTAAGCGCCCTCAGTTTCACGCCGTGTGGCAGTCAGGATATGGCAAAAACGGGCTGGGTATCACCGATGGGGTCGCATAGCGATGCATTAACCCATACGGTTAATGGCCAGATTGTCATTTGTGCCCGCAAAGAAGAGAAAATCTTGCCATCACCAGTGATTAAGCAAGAGTTGCAAGCCAAAATTGAGCGCCTGGAAGGTGAACAGCATCGTAAACTGAAAAAAACTGAAAAAGACGCATTAAAAGATGAAGTTTTGCACAGTTTATTGCCACGCGCATTCAGTCGCTTTAACCAAACCTTTTTGTGGATTGATACCGTCAACGATCTGATTATGGTTGATGCTGCCAGCGCTAAACGGGCTGAAGACACCTTGGCATTGTTGCGTAAAAGTCTGGGTTCCTTGCCGGTGGTACCACTGACCTTAGAAAACCCTATCGAGCTGACGTTAACCGAGTGGGTGCGTAGTAAAGAATTGCCCGCCGGATTTGCGCTGATGGATGAAGCTGAGTTGAAAGCCATTCTGGAAGACGGCGGCGTGATCCGTTGCAAGAAGCAGGATCTATTCAGTGATGAAATCGCAGTACATATTGAAGCGGGCAAGCTGGTCACTAAACTGGCACTGGATTGGCAGGAACGCGTTCAATTGGTTCTGTCCGATGATGGCTCACTTAAGCGTCTGAAATTCGCTGACACGCTGCGTGAACAGAATGATGATATTGATCGGGATGATTTTGCGCAGCGCTTCGATGCCGATTTTATTCTGATGACCAGTGAACTGGCCGCCTTAATTAAAAATCTGATTGAAGCCTTGGGTGGCGAGGCTCAGCACTAACTTAGGTGCATAACACAGCTTAAGCTGATATCGCCCTTTCGCGATGAGAGGGCGAGTATCTGAATTCTTTAGCTCAAATATTTACACAGATACGAAGATGCTTCAGCAACTTGCAGGTTAAACTCACTTTCCCCTGGAATGTAGAAGGTTTCACCTGGCTTAAACACTTCCCAGCCAGCCGAACCAGGAATCAGTACTTTTAAGCAGCCGGTGATCACCGTCATTTCTTCCGCTTTAGCCGTACTGAAGGTGTACTCTCCCTTTTCCATCACCCCAACGCTAGCTTGCCCAATGCTGTCACTGTCAAAACCAATAGATTTCACTTTCCCGGTAAAATACTCATTAAATTTCAGCATAGTTTTGTACCCGCGTCTTAATCAAGATTGAGCTTTCATATTAGGGTTTCTATAAACGCTCTGTCACTGATTATTATGGCGAAATGGGATCATCGCCGGATTCACTCCCGAAGTTGTGGATAAAGCGTACAATTTAGCGGCAAATAGCCCTATTGGGGCCGGTAAATAGCTGCCATATGGTTGAAAATTAGCCATAGCAAACACCTTCACAGTTGTCGTGAAGGTTCATTTATCGAAATAAGAGTGGTATTAGAGGTTGCGTAAGATGTACAGCGCCAGCGAGGTTTCAAAAATCACAATCAATATTGACCAGAACGCTGGCATAAAATTGGTGTGTTGGTGAATAAAGGATTTGAAGGTTTTCATCGGCCCGCCTTGATCGGCCTTGCCTTAAGGGGCATTTATCAACGCAAACGATTTACGCTGAAATGATTACGTAGGTGATAATTGTACGCTTCGTATAATTATCAGGCAATCAGGTGGGCTAATTATTCATCGGATAAATTACGCTTACTTTCCCAGCTACTTTACGGTTTCATCAGTCAGAAGCTGCAAAATTTGTTCAACAACATCTTGCGGCGCTTGAGTCGCATCCAGCACATAGTGGGCAACCTCTTGATACAAAGCTTCCCGGCTAGCCAGCACATCCTGCATTTCCTCTACGATCGGTTTACCTGTAAGACTTGGTCGCTGGGCATCTTCCGGGGCTTCGGCTAATCGTTCAGCCAACACATTCGCTGATGCGCGTAAATAGATAACCTGCCCATGCTTACGCATAAAAGTACGATTCTCAAGAGCGAGCACCGCACCGCCACCGGTTGCAACAACAGTTTTAGGCGCAGTGACAGCCTGTAGAGCCATACTTTCCCGCTGGCGGAAACCCTCCCAGCCTTCGCGAGCAACCACTTCAGCAACACTCAACTGTGAGGTTTGCCGCATAAACAGATCAGTATCTATAAAACGATATCCCAACGCCTGTGCCAACGCCTTCCCTACCGTTGTCTTACCCGCACCGCGCGCGCCTACCATGAAGATAGTCTGTGTCATTACTTGAAAGTCCTTTCGCATCAACTTCTGAGGATAAATTCTCGGCATCAAAAAACTGGCCACTATTGTCGACCAGCTAAATAGTATTAACACTCAGCTCTACACTGTAGATGCGAATCATACCGATAATTAAAGGTAGTGCAAACTTTACAGCATCGTAAAATTAACGATACACCATTAGCCATTCTACTTTACTGCCAACCGCCCAAGATTACCCCTGCTGCGGTGGCAATCAATCTGGTTGGCAATAGACAAATTAGGTTTGAAGGATCCACTGTAAGCGTCATAAAGAGAAACTTTCGGTGTCAGCTTATAGACCACACCGGTACGAGGGACCAATTGACTATCAGAGCTATCGGGATTGATGACGAAAGGCCGCCCTTTACCGGCGAAAGCATCAAACTGATCGAAACGTAAACCTGCCAGTACAACCTACTTATCTATCAGCTCAATTGAATTGGGAAGGCATTTGGATGAGAGCGAAAAGTCGCTGAAAGTCACACTCAAGCGTGTATTTGATCAATACGATTGGGCTTTTTACCTGATAATCCTCTGGCAAACCAGAGGCTATTGCACAGGTAATATGAGGTGACTATCAAGGTTAGACCATTAACGGGGCTGACAAATATACACCAATGCAGGAGGGAAATTACGTACCACGCGTATCTTTTTCCACGTGAAATAACGAGATAACAGTGGCTCGGAAAGGTGGCTGTATTGAAATAAGACTAACACTCCGCTGTTAGCGCGTAAGCGCTGCTGAGTTTGCTGCAATATTCTAATACTGATTTTGGTTGGGATCGAGAGTAATGGCAAACAACAAAATACCACATCGTAATTCTGATCCAACTGTTCGGCTGAACGATCAGCTACCTGCAAACGTAAATCTTTAATCTGGTGTAATGCATGAACAAAGTGTGGCTGAATCTCGTAGGCCTGTAAGTGAGACTTTGCTGACATATGTGACAAAATACGCTTTGTCAGCACACCATCAGCAGCCCCTAATTCAGCAATATTAAGGTTTTGGGTCCAATCTACCTGATTCAACATCGCCTGACATAACCAAGGCGAAGAAGGAGCTAACGTACCAACGGTACGTGGTGAGGCAATAAAGCGCTGTAAATAGGAAAACTGACTTTTAAAATTACGCCGGACAGTGTTTAGCATAGCCTCTCCTCGGAAACCCGAATGGACCACAATAACACCTTATATTTATTAAGAGCGCATTAAGATTGCTCTAAGAGTTAATTATTTTTAGCAGATAAATTGATAGTACCGATGGGTAATAATGAAATGTACAGTCTTAGGTTAACAATGACCCATTATTGTTAACCTATTTTTAGAGTCTGATTAAAAAAATATTGCCATATCAATATAGTATCTAAATATTTCACTCACACTAACTTAGGCTTAGAACATTAACGATAAATCTCGGCACTGGCGTTGTAATGGCTGGAATCACCAGGGTTACTGATACCAATGACCCGATAGTGGCTGGCACCATCAGCGCTCGCTTTGGTATTCAATGCTGATTCCACATCCATGGGTGAACCGCTAACATTAGAAAGAGAAATCACCCCCATACTTTGCAATTTAGTGGCTTGTTCTGAGCTAATTTCTTGCGCGGCCAGAGTGGCGAATGAGGTGGTAGTAATAAGTGCAGCGATGATAACAGGTAATAGTTTCATAATATGCTCCAACTGACGGGTTATATGTAACGTCTTGCTGAGGTTAATTATGGGCGGACTAACGCAAGGTGACGTAATGCAATGTAAAGAAGCTCAATCATTGTGAGAGTAATAAGGAGAAAATAAATTAATTTGTGTCATTAGAAAAATAAATCACAAATATTTATGGGAAATCGTCGATGCATTAACACCGCCGCCTGCTGGTAGACCCTATATATTGCAAGATGCAGGCGGCTTGAAAGGTGACGGGTATCAGTCACGCTTTGCTACAATCATCATAATATCACTGGTAAATGAACCATCAGTTTGGATCTCATAATGCTTGATTACACCATCAGATGCTGATTTTTGTAACTCACGGATCGCGATAGCAAAATGCTGTGGAGTACGCATTCTGGCAATCCAACTACTGAACTCCAAATAGAGTCTATCGGAGGTGACTTCATTTATCACTAACCCGGCATCGGTCACTAGTGCCAGCCATTCGCCGGGAGAGTAATTTCGCACATGTGAGGTATCACGTAACACCTCCACGGTCTGTAAATAGATATCCAGCACCGGATGACCGGGGGAAACTACATCCATAAAGATTATCTTTCCGCCGGGGCGTAATACACGTTTAACTTCTCGTAACGCTTGGCCGACATCATGCCAATGATGGGCAGAATAACGGCTGATAACAATATCAAAACTCTGATCATTAAACGGCAATGACTCTGCTAATCCTTGCTGTACTTCAATATTAGTCAGTTCTTTATCTGTTGCCGCCTGACTGACCACTTGCAACATTTGCGCTGAAAGATCATAAGAAACTACAGATTTCACCACTGCCGCAGCGGTAAAACTGGCATGTCCGGCACCACATCCAAGGTCAAGTAAACGGGCATCGCCATCAGATTGCAATAGTGTAGCCAGACGCTGTAAATCTTTACCTTGAGCGTGAACCGCACTGGTCAGATAAGCATTGGCTTGATCGCCAAATTGCCGCTCAACGGCATCTTTATGGCTATTCTGCATGGTCATTACATCCCCTTTTATGGTTTAACCTTCTGATTTAATTTATGTATCCTATTTCCTACAAAACATTACTATGTTTATCTCAAACTAAATCTACTATATACACAAAGCTATTGGAGTTGTAGGCAGACCGCAAGTAAACGCATCTCCATAAGCTTATTCAGGGGTGAGAGCGCCGCTAACCCCCTTAGCACTTCAAATACCAAGGGAATATTATGGTCACACTCAGAGCAATGCATACCGAAGAGCTAAACGACTATCGGAATCTCTTTATTAGTGAGTATGCGCAAGATTTATCATCCAATAGTGGTTATAGCATCGAGCAAGCATTGGATCATGCAACGCAAATTTTTGATGGTTACTTACCAGAGGGTGTTAATACTCCCGGTGACCGTCTGTATTGCATCGAAAATAAGGATGGCGAGAGCGATAATAATGCACTGGTGGGCTATTTATGGTACGGCCAGGCTAACAATGATAGCGCAGCTTTTATTAAAGATTTCTATGTTCTGCCGCAACATCAGCGTAAAGGCTATGGTTCTGCGTGTTTACAGGAATTAGAAAATATACTGGTCGCTCAGGGCATATTTGAGATAAAACTGCGGGTCGCTGCGGATAATCCACAAGCGAAAAGATTGTATGAGCAAATGGCATTTGTAGTAACAGGATTTAATATGTCCAAATCACTGGCAAGAAAACCATAGGGATAAACAGGCGACTACAAGGCGAAAGACAATAAGCAGATAGCGCTTGCATCACTGCAAACGAAAAATAAAAGCCGGAACATCGGACTAACGGTTCATCAGATGGTGGCCTGCGTTAAACTGCTTTATCGTCGCCCATCTGTTGCAGTTGGTTTTTGTAAGATTTCACTTTTTGGCGTTTCTTCATCCAAATGGAAAACGATACAACAAAAATCCCGCCCGCCAGTGTTAACACACCTAACTCATGCTGATAAAACAGCATTATAATGAAATAGATGGCAGAAATGATTGCCACCCATTTAGCCGAATGACCAATAGAGCTTTTCTCATCAGTCAGACGGCGGATACTCTCTTCTTCGCTAATTCCCATGCGCAACCTCCTTAGTGACAAGTGTATAATATTGGGGCAGTTGCATGATAATTCAACATATTTTTCAGTTTTTATTTTGTTCAGTCAAGATAGTGCTAATTGACTACCCCGACTGAATCGATATTGGTTATAAAATAATAATCAGTTCGTATTCGCCACCATCCAGAGCAACTCGTACCCCGTCGGATTGATAGGCGAGTGCCAAACCATTCAATGTCGCCGAACTAATCCCCTGACAGCGCTGGGCCGGACTTTCAACACGAATAACATAGCGCGTGTTAGCCAGATTAACCGTCGCCTCAAATCCCGGCCAACTGGCGGGTATGCAAGGATTAATCACCAGTTCCCCGCCTTCACGCCGGATCCCCAGAATACCTTCCATACCCGCGCGCTGCATCCAGCCCGCAGAACCGGTATACCACGTCCAGCCACCGCGCCCAACATGAGGTGCGACTGAATAGACATCGGCTGCGACCACATAGGGTTCGACTTTGTAACGCGCAATCCCCGCAGGGGTATTGCCATGATTTATCGGATTGAGCAATGCAAACAGGTTGCGGGCCTTATCCCCCTCACCTAATTCAGCAAAGGCTAAAATCACCCACATGGCAGCATGGCTATATTGCCCCCCGTTTTCCCGTAAACCAGGCGGATAGCCTTTGATATAACCAGGATCATCTGGCGTTTTGTCAAAAGGCGGAGTGAATAGCAGTGCCATCCCATCATCGGGACGAATAAGATGTTGTTCCAGTGAAGCCATTGCTTGTACGGCTCGTAGTGGGTCGGCGGCCCCCGATAGCACCGCCCACGACTGGGCAATAGAGTCAATACGGCACTCGTTGCACGCTTTAGATCCCAGCCAACTGCCATTATCAAAGGTTGCACGGCGATACCAGTCGCCATCCCATGCTTCCCGCTCTAATGCCTCGATTAAACCACTGAGATGTTCCTGCCACTGCCTGGCCCGTCGAGGGTCACGCTCGCTCGCTAACGGAATGAGCATTTTCAGCGTTGCCACCAGCAACCAACCCAACCAAACACTCTCCCCTTTTCCCCCTTCACCGACTCGATTCATGCCATCATTCCAGTCACCGGTCCCCATCAGCGGTAAACCAAGCTCTCCGGTCAATTCAATGCATTGATCCAACCCTTTGGCACAATGTTCAAACAGTGAGGCGCTTTCCTGTGCCACCAGTGGCTGGAAGAAAGCATCGTGTTCGCCTGGGTGCAATATCGGCCCTTCGAGGTACGGTACTGTTTCATCCAGCACACCGCTATCACCGCTTGCAAGAATATACGTGGCGGTGGCAAAAGAGAGCCAAACCCGGTCATCAGAGATGCGAGTTCGCACCCCCTGCCCGGAGTGAGGCAACCACCAGTGCTGTACATCACCTTCGATAAATTGTCGCCCGGCGGCGCGCAATAGGTGATGTCGCGTCGTATCCGGTTGAACAAAGGTTAGCGCCATGCCGTCTTGTAATTGATCGCGGAAACCATAAGCGCCACTGGCCTGATAAAATGCCGACCTTGCCCAAACACGGCATGCCAGCGTTTGATAAAGCAGCCAGCCGTTGAGCATGATATCCATCTGCCGATCCGGCGTTTTCACTTGGATAGCCTTCAGCAAGGTACGCCAGTAATCGGTGACGTCACTCAACACCGCATCCAGATTTGCCGTACGGTAACGGGTAATTAAAGCTTGTGCCTCACTCACTGAAGCACACTGGCCGATAAACCACACCACCTCGACCTGTTCACCCACCGCCAGTTCAATCGTTTGTTGCAGCGCACTACAGGGATCAAACCCGGCACCGGTCGTACCGGAAAGCGGTATTATTGCCGATAGGGCTAACGGTGCAGAGCTGTCTCGATAATGTCCGAGGAACTCGCTACGATCGGCGGTCCAGCTAGTTTGCTGTCCATTTAAGTCAGCGAAGGAAACTCTGCCGGGGAAGGCGGTGCTCCAGGGATTTCGCGCCAACATGGCACCGGTTGGTTCATCCATTTCGGTAATAATAAATGGCCCGGTAGCCCCGCGAGAAGTCGCCAGTACCCATTCGGCATAGGCGGTCACCGAGATACGCCGTGGTTTATCCGACATATTGCGCAATGTCAGACGGGATATCTTGATAGGATCCGCCAGCGGCACAAATTGCAGCAGCGTCATGCCAATACCATTAGCCTGATGCTCAAACCGACTATAGCCATGACCGTGGCGAGCGATATAGGTGCCACCATCGCGGATCGGCTGTGCCGTAGGACTCCAGAGCAGCCCAGAGTCTTCATCGCGCAGATACAGGCATTCGCCAGACGAATCGATAACGGGATCATTGAGCCACGGCGTTATCTGGTTTTCTCGGCTATTTTCAGCCCAGGTATAGCCACTACCGGTAGCCGAAACCTGAAAACCGAAGGTCTGATTGGAAATCACATTCACCCAGGGCGCGGGGGTATTTTCCCCATCATTCAGGCAAGTTATATATTCCTGCCCTTGCAAGCCAAACCCTCCCAGACCATTAAAGAACTCCAGATTTTCAGGTAAGGGTAATAAGGTTGCCGTCGGCAAGTTAACCGGTTTGACCAGTGAGAAACTGACTTTCTTATCTGCTGTTAATAACTTTTTATCCTGTGCTAACAGGCGCTTATCTGATGTGAATAACTTTTTATCCGATGCGAACAGCTTTTTATCTGAAGGAACAATTTTCTTGTCCAGAGTGAATAACAGATGGTTGAGTTGATTACCCAATGTGCCATAACGGGCTGATAACACCACCCGAGCAACCGAACGGAGTAGCGATCGAGTCTCTGCACTCATCAGATCAGCACGCAAGGCATAGGCCGAACCTTGTCGTAGCTGATCACCCAAGTGTGGCCGTGACTGGCTACTGCGCACTGCGGTTTCTATAGCGATTTGCAAATCTTGTACATAAGAAGACGCCCGTTCATTGATGATAACCAGATCAACCGCCAAACGTTTCATGCGCCAGTATTCATGTGCGCGCAGTAATTGCCGCACCTGATCAATGTCTTCGATATCATCAATACGCAGCAGAACTATCGGCAAATCACCCGATATGGATTGAGTCCATAATGCTGATTGGGCCCCTGCACCACGTATGATAGTTGTCGATGGCGAACGGAAGCGGGCATCGGCATACAAAATAGGCGCGGCCAGTTGCTGAAAATCTGCCGCCTCCTCAGCTTTAATCTCCAAATGGCGTAACTGCACCTGAGCCTGGGTCCAAGCCAATGTTTTAGCACGATCATACGCACTGCGGTCCCGGTGTTTATCCACCATATCCAGCAAAGCTTCTTTCGATGAAGCAATCAGTGTCCAGAAGGAAACCGTAACCGTCTTGCCCGCCGGTACCAGCAAGCTCTGGCGCAGTGAGAATATCGGATCCAGCACTGTACCCACGGTATTTGACAGTGCCACTCCCACTTGCATGGCAGCCGAGCTAATAACCCGGTTACCGCGACCAATAAACTTGGCCCGATCCGATTCATATTGCAGCTCACTCATCGGCAGGCCATCAGCAACCAAGAAATGCGCCGCCCAGACTTGCGGTTCTTGTGCTGTTCTGGGCCGCCGCGTCGCAATTAATGCACCCAATTCCGCCAGATATTCAGTAACCACAAACATTTTGGCGAATGCCGGATGCGCACTGTCTGCTGCGGCCGCAGTGAGTACCACTTCAGCATAAGAGGTCAGTTCAATCTCCCGCGCACGGCGACCCGTGTTAAGTAACGAGATCCGCCGTACTTCACCATCATCTTCACTGGAGATAAGCACATCCATGGTGCTGGTCAGCGTACCGTCGCGGCAGATAAATTCGGCATGATCCTCACTGAAAATCACCTCACGATGGGAATTATCACTGGCGGCCAGTTGCGCCCCGGCAGACCAACTGCGGCCACTGCGCAAATCACGCAGGAAAATAAAGGAGCCGTAATCATCACAAGTAGTATCTTCCCGCCAGCGAGTGACCGCGACATCCAGCCATCGGCTGTAGCCAGCCCCCGCGCTGGTCAGCATCACAGCATAACGGCCATTGGATAACAGGTGAGTCACGGGTGCTCCAATAACCGGTGAGGACAAGCGGCGAATGGTTGGTAATGCACTGTCTGCCACCGCTGAAAGCAACACCTCCTCGGTCCGAGGATAAGCAATCGCCACATTGCGAGGCATCCGCTCCTGCAACAGTAATTCGCAAGCCTGAATCATTGGCTCATGGTGAAAACGGTTGCGCATCCGTCCTTGCTGTAAGGTATTGGCAATAGCAACAATGGTCATTCCCTGATGGTGCGCCATATAGTTGCGTACAATTACCACCTGCTGATGTTCCGGTAAGCGCGAGCGGGTGAAATCCAGTGCTTCATAGTAACCATAGCGGCCTAACGCACCCATCTCCGCCAGTTTTTCATAGTTTTGCAGCGCACCGTGTGGATCAATCATAGCTGCCAGCCCGGTAGCATAAGGCGCGATTACGGTATTTTCTGATAAACCACGTTTTAACCCCAACCCAGGGACACCAAAGTTAGAATATTGATAAGTAAACTCGATATCACGTGCACTGTACGCCGACTCAGAAATGCCCCACGGGATATTCAAGCTGCGGCCATAAGCCTGTTGCCGTTCAACCACCAGTTGATTCGTTTGTTCCAGCAAGCTGCCCGCCGGCGCGCGCATCACCAGTGAGGGCATCAGGTATTCGAACATCGAGCCAGACCATGAAATCAGCGCAGCCCCTTTACCAATCGGGGTCGCCGCTCGCCCCAGACGGAACCAATGACGGGTCGGTACATCGCCTTTGGCGATAGCAAATAGACTGGCAAGGCGAGCCTCTGAGGCCAGTAAATCGTAGCAACTCGGATCAAGGCTGTTATCCACCAACGAATAACCGATGGATAATAATTTACGCTCGGGATCAAGCAGGAAAGCAAAATCCATCGCCAGCGCCATATGGCGGGATTCAGCAGCCAATTTCAACAACCGATCATTAACTTGCTCCTGCATCTCCTGCGTGAGTTGCTGGTCATATTCATGTTCAGCGGCCGCCAAAATCAGTACTTCAATCCAATAACTCAAATCAATAAATGCATTATCATCAATAGAGCGTGCGACACCATGCACCATCGCTGAGGCTTTGACCAATAACGGTTTTAACGACAGCGGTAACATTTCAGTGTCACCGACTCCCTTTAAATCCATACGGATTTGTTCTAAAACTGCCCACAGCTTACGTTTAAAATCAGCATCACCCGCGGGTAACGCGTTAAAGGATATCTCGGCCAACAACAGGTTATCCATCAACCCCTTAGCGCCGTTAGTCGCCAGCGGTTCTGCCGCCCACTCTTCACAGGTATTGGCCAGCACAATCAAATGCCCGGCTAGGTTGCCACTGTCGACCGAAGAAACATAAGCCGGTTCCAGCGCCCGTAGATCCTGCGTGCCATACCAGTTAAAGAAATGCCCGCGGAAACGCGCCAGTTTATGAAAGGTTTCAAAGGTTGCTTCCAGCCGCATCAAGGTGCGATAGGTACCCGCCCAACCAAAATCGCGAGCAGCCACAGTCGAGAGTAAATACAATCCCATATTGGTCGGTGAAGTGCGGTGTGCCACCACAGGTTTTGGATCTTCCTGAAAGTTATCAGGCGGCAGCATGTTTTCATCAGGCGTAACAAAGGTTTCAAAGAAGCGCCAAGTGCGCCGGGCGGTCAGACGCAACTCGGGGATATCTTCCGCCGTTATCGGTTTATGTTGTGCTACCTGATGGGAGCGACTGACCCACAACGCGATGGCCGGAGCGAAAAACCATATAATGGCAAAGGGTAAAATCAGTGGCCAGGCCAAGGGCGAAACCATCAATGCAATGGCGGCCATCAGCAAACCTAATAGCGTTCCACCCGCCATATGGCGATAAAAACCGGCGACACCGGGGTGGGGTTTACCGGCAGATTGTGCGGCGGTGGTCCACTCCAGTAAATTACGATGGGTAATAAATAGGCGAATTAGCGTGCGGCCAATAGCATCAACCATCTGCCAGGCGTGGTCAGCCAGGAAAATCAATGACAACAACGTCTGACTGCCTGCTCGTTTAGTATCATCGAGTAAAGAACGTAAATGGTTACTCAGCCGAGTATTCTGAGCCGGCCATAATGAGAACAAAATGGGTAGAAAAGAGGGGAACGCGATCAGCAAGATGACTACCAGCACCCCAACCCACGCAGCAGGCATGGGTAGCATCCAACTGCAACCCAGCAACATTAGCGCAAAGGGAGCAACCAGTGAGCGGCGCAAGTTATCCACCATTTTCCAACGGCCCAGCAATGGAACATTTTTGCTGTCTTTGTCGTTCCTGACCACCCAACGCAATAATTGCCAGTCACCCCGCGTCCAGCGATGCTGACGCTTGGTAATTACGTCATAGCGGGCGGGTGACTCTTCCACCACTTCAATATCCGAAGCCAATCCGGCACGGGCAAAAATCCCCTCAAACAGATCATGGCTGAGTAAGGCATTTTCTGGCACCCTGCCGGCCAGCGAGGCTTCAAACGCATCAACATCATAAATACCTTTGCCGGTATAAGAGCCTTCGCCAAACATATCCTGATAAACATCTGAAACTGCGGCAGCGTAAGGGTCCATCCCCCCAGGACCAGAAAATACCCGTTGGTATAACGATCCACCTTTGCCCATCGGCAATGCCAGCGTCACACGCGGCTGAAGGATGCCATAACCATCGATGACCCGCTGCTGGTCTGCACTAAAGCGTGGTTGGTTCAGCGGATGCGCCATTTTGCCAATCAAGCGCAGGGCAGCATCGCGCGGCAGTCGGGTATCGGCATCCAGCGTAATGACATAACGCACATCGGTTGGCACCTGTGGTTCACCGGCGGCGGTGGCAATAAATGAGGTGTCCGTCGCCCCCCGTAACAGGCGGTTAAGTTCATGCAACTTGCCCCGTTTACGCTCCCAGCCCATCCAACGGTTTTCACTTTCATTAAACCTTCGCTGACGGTACAACAGCAGAAAGCGCGGCCCGGCAGGACCGGGGCCATATCGTTGATTAAGCCGTGCAATAGCCTCATCGGCTAATAGCAGTAGTGGGCCATCACTCGGTATGACTTGCTGGTCTGCATCAACCCCATCCAACAACAGAGCAAAGGTAAGAGAACCTGTAGCCCCCGATAAATGATGGACTTCTAGCTGCTCGATTTGCTCCAATAAATCGCTTTTACTGGTGAGCAACGTGGGCACCACCACCAAGGTACGCAATCCATCCGGTACGCCACTGGTTAGCTCCAATCCCGGTAAAATCGTGGCACCAAAGCTCCAGGTGATAACGCGGTTTACCAGGGCAGTTGCCACATCTGTCGCAGGGATAAATGCGATTAAGGTAAATAATACCAGCCAGCCCGTCGCCAGTCCGGGGAAAGAGAGCGCCCACAGCACCAATGCCAGTAATCCGGCAGTGACCAGGAAAATGGCCGCCATAAAACCGCCAACACCAAAGCTGACGCTCAAGCGGCTAAACCACAAACGTATTGAAGGACTGAATCTGAGTTGATTCTCTAATTCACGCCTTCCCGCCCCAATCAAGTGATAGCCTGGGTCACGGCAGCGTTCGACATTCTCTGGTTCTGCGGCCTCAGCTGTAGTCTGTGCGACTTGCAGGGCAAGAGCGGCAATTTCCAGTTCAGTGAAGGTGGAACCTCGGCATAATTGTTCGATGGCACTGCGGTACAAATTGCGGGTTTGAAAATCCATACTGGCGAAGGTGCTGCCCTGGCGTAAGCATTCATCGACCAGGCTTACACTCTCAAACAGATCAGCCCAGTCAATATCCGAGATCAACCGCATACTGGTAATAACATTTCGGACCGAAACGTTAGATGACCCCTGCCGTAGTTGAGCTCGTTGTACAACTTCACTAATCGATAGCCCTTGTAATTGAAGGCGATCTTCCAGCCAGCCCAATGCTGGCGTGGTGCGTGGGTCTTGATCACGTAACCGCTTTGCCAATTGAGATGCAAATTGCTCAGATAAAGGCTCACTGGATCGCACCGTAATATCAGACTCCAGAGCCAATCGGCTATCGCCGGCGTCCAATAAGCGATTCGCCAGCGCCTCAGCATCTGCCCGATCTTTACGACCTTGAGTTATCTGATCAGCCAGACGGCGTAAATTCTCTATCAGCACAATACGCAGCGTAATCGCCACCGCCCAGAGTTCACCAATAGTCAGCGGTTGAACACGCTGATACGCCATAATAAAACGGCATAATACATCCGGGTCCAGATGGCTGTCAGTGTGCGCCACAAAAGCCCAGGTAATGCCAAATACCCGTGGATAGCCAGCGAAGGGGCCGTCGGCCAGCTTCGGCAATTGACGGTAATAACCCGGCGGCAAATCATCACGGATCTCGCGGATCTGCTCTTCAACCAGATGATAATTATCCAACAGCCACTCAGCCGCAGGGACTACTGCGCGGCCCTTTTCCAGTTCTGCGGCACTGGCCCGATATGCTGCCAGCAGCGTATTGGCATTATCATTCAGGCGGGCATGCAGAGTAGATACCCGTGGTGGGTGGGTAGTTATCGACTGCGCTTTGGCAAGGCTCTCAGCATGCTGTTCCAATCGCTCCACACTGAATAGCTCATCCCTTACAGGTGCAGTATCATGCCAAGGGGGAGTCGCTGCGGTGGGTGATCCAAGAATAGCCTTTAGAAATAATTTCATAGGTACCTTTCTGGTCGGGTGCTCATACAGTCTGATGGCAATCTGCATAATGAAAAGTCGGGAATAGCCGTTAAAAGGCGTATCCAAACGGATTGCTCAGGTGAGCTTCCTGAGCCGTGCGAGCCGCGTGATATTGAGCAGAAAACGCCTTACAGGCAGAATGCTGTCAAAAATGCCGAGTGAAGGTGGAAAGCAAAAGACGGATACACCAAAGTATCCAGTCATAAAAAAGGGGCGAGTAAAGGCTGACGATACGCAATAAACGTACGACAGCAAAAAAGCTGAATAGTATTAACTATAGCCCAAAGGAGAAATTAAGGATCAGGGCATAAAATGAGAGAAATAAATCAAAAGGTTACATTAACAGCAGGTACTGTAATTTAAATACCTGCCGCCTTGCCACTATTACACAGACTGTTGGTAATCACCCCATACTTTCAGAAACTAGATGCTGTCTTGAAATTTTCGTGCCTTGGCAGTTTGCTGTTTCTCTAACTCAAAAATGGCGCGTTGCAGCCCTTTTTCTTGGATTGGACTCAGACGAGGAAATTTAAAACTCAAGCGTTGTACTGTGAGGGTTTCACCTTTGTTATTCACTACCTGTTTATCAATGGCCCGGATAAACTGCAGGTCCAGCTTAAAAACACCAAAACCACATAAATCCACTGAGGCATCTCGTAATATACCGCATTCCTGAAGGGGGAACTCACTGCCTTTCACTGCATACAGACCCATGCCCCCCAGGGAAATATCCCCTAATGTGTACGAGAAATTACTGCCATCAGTAAATTTCCCAGAACAATAATAAGGGGGCCATTGAGGAATGTTTACACGAAAATATTCCCGCCGTTGGATAAAATAAAGCTGCTCAGGAATAGCCGAGCTAAAGGCAGGTAGTGATAAATATTTTATTTCTTTCAGTGAATTACAAGTAAATTCAATTTTTGCGCCCGTAGGTTCTGCAATAATAGTCAATTGATTAGCAGCAAGGGCCAGACGGTTCTCGTGTTCTACACTACCAAAATCAAAAATAAACTGATTCGTCTCAGGTACCACATCCAGAATACGGCTGATAAATTGTCCGCGCGCATGCATAACCATCACTGCGGTATCGTTCTTCTTTAAATCTCGAAGAATTGCACAGATCGCTAATTTATTCGTTTTGACAAAATTTTCTTTAGACGTTTCGCTCACCTGCCATTCCCCATCTTTAATTTATTGCTCTGGCTACCCAGATTATTTTAATGAGCATATAAGTATCAGTATAGTTATCGGCAGATGCTTGAATTACTTTAATTATTTTTATAAAAAAACCGAAAGTTTAATTTCCACCCCAGGATTTCAAGATATAAGAAACCCGCATAGGCTTTGAATACGCTGTTGGACTGAACCAGACCAATATCCTTTACAACTAATCTTAAACGGAGAGCACTAGAGAGAGAACGTGGCAATTGATAAAAATTTGTGATCCAGGCAGCATTAAATCATCAGTCTGACTTGTACATTATTAACGCTCAAATTAGACATTTGAGTCATTTTTTATACCAATGAAATTTTAATAATTAATTATCAATGAATTACAAAAATATTCATGATACAAGCCGCCCTCTGAATAGGTATAAAAATGGTATATAAAAATCTGGTAACAAATATTCGAAAATTAATAAATCATCAGGATATTTCGCTGGGTGATTGCTTACCATCAGAAATTCAGTTAGCAGAGCGTTTTGGTGCATCACGAATGACAGTCAGAAAAGCACTGGATGTCTTAATTCAAGATGGTTTACTGGAACGGCAACAAGGGCGAGGGACATTTATTATCGGGAAAGATCTTAAACATGATAATAATCATCTGAACAGTTTCACCGAACAGATGAAAATGCTCGGCAAGACACCACATACTGAAGTTTCTGAGTTCAAAATTATTAGGGCATCGCAAGACATTGCCAGTCAGTTAAACATCAATCAAGACGATAAAATATATTATATCAAACGATTACGTTATGCTGACAAACAGATTATTCAGATAGAAGAGAGTTATCTGCCAGTCTCTCTGATGCCGGATTTAACTTACCATCATCTTGAATCATCTAAATATGACTTTATTGAAAAACATGCTAATTATCAGATTGAAGGTTGCCGGCAGACATTTTTACCTATTGTCGCCAGTCAGGAGTTTGCCCTGCAACTCCATTGCGACCCACGTACCCTGCTGCTGCAATTACTCGCCGTATCCAATGGAACTGACGGAGTCGTGGTAGATTTTTCGGTGATAACCTTTAATCCGGTTGATTATAAAGTCAGTTACTATCTCAAGCGCCATCCGCTAGATTAAAGGGTTGATTAGTGCATTAATCCTTTTTATCAGTAGATTAATGCACCAGAAGAAATATCAATAAGCCTAGCCCGGTAATAAACTCCCCAAACCAATAAATAGCCCGGCGATTGTGGCACTCATCAGATTAGATAATGTTGCCGCCAGTAGTGCACGGAATCCTAAGCGCGCAATTTCAGATGATCTTTCGGGTGCAACAGCACTGAAAGCGCCCACCACGACAGCAATTGAGCCAAAGTTGGCAAAACCACACAACGCAAAAGAGATAACTGCAATCGTTTTTACATCTAATGTCGCTATGGTTTCTTTCAGATAAGGAGAGAAACTCAAATAGGCTACGAACTCATTAATGGCTAATTTCTGGCCGATAAAACCACCCGCCAGTGAAGCATGTTCCCAAGATACGCCCATAATATAAGCCAGAGG
This sequence comes from Yersinia sp. 2541 StPb PI, assembly GCF_052217145.1. Classification (NCBI taxonomy): domain Bacteria; kingdom Pseudomonadati; phylum Pseudomonadota; class Gammaproteobacteria; order Enterobacterales; family Yersiniaceae; genus Yersinia; species Yersinia sp. 2541 StPb PI. The sequence goes on from NZ_JAZGQB010000001.1 coordinate 3,609,392, forward strand.
CGAGAACACATAGCCAAGGATACTTTCCAGACTGAGCTGTTCGAAACCAAAGATGCCGCCAATTCCGCCAATAATGCCGTTAATTAACGCAATTAATGCAACAAATGCCATCACGACGGTGGCAACCCCAACGGCAATTTTTAACCCCAGCATGGCACCGCTGGCTGCGGCTTCGATAATACTGGCAGGGCGTTTGTCACTGAATGTCATCTCATTGAATTCAACTTTTGACTCTTCTGTCGCCGGGCTGATAATACGCGCAAACAATATCCCGCCAGGGATAGCCATTAACGAAGCAGCCAACAAATATTCAATCGGAACCCCAAGCCCGGCATAGCCCACCAACATAGAACCCGCGATGGATGCCATACCGCTACAGATAACGGTAAACAGTTCATTGCTGTTCATCTTATTAATAAAGGGTTTAACTACCGCTGGGATCTCATTCTGACCAAGGAAGATAGTGGTGACAGCGGCAAATGACTCTACTTTACTGATACCGAGTAACTTTTGAAATATAGAACCGAGAATATTAATTAGCCATCCCATAATGCCGAGATAATAAAGAATAGAAATTAATGAAGTGATGAAAATAATGGCCGGCAGGACATGAAAAGCAAAAACAAAACCGGCGCCATCAAATAACTCATTCATTTTTGGGCTAACTAAACCACCAAAAATAAATGCGCTACCTGCGTCACTATATGAAATAACTCTATTCACTGTATTAGCAATCGAAGAGATAAACCACTTTCCAGCAGGAACATAGAGCATGACTGCACCCAATGTTATTTGCAATAATAATGCAGCCCCGACGGTCCGTAATCTTATCTTTCTTTTATTTACTGAAAAAACATAGGCGATAAACAATAAAATGCATATCCCCGCCAAACTACGCAATAAATCCATAACCCCCCCGAAGTACCTCGAAGTTCCTATATAGATAGCTCATGCTCGAAAAGGTGCCCCTCGGACAACAAATGTGTCAGGGCACCTCAAAGATATGAGCAAGTATTTTGTAATAAGGACAATATTTAAAGCGTGTTACCGTTCTTTATTAAATAATGCTCTGATAGGAGCAGGCAATTTTGGCAGCTAACTGCGCATTATTAAATACCAACTGTATGTTAGCGTTTAAACTGTCACCACCGGTTAATTCAGCTACTCTGGCCAACAGGAATGGCGTACTTTCTTTACCAATAACCCCCTGCTCTTCTGATTCTTTTACTGCCTGATCAATGGCTGCATTGATCATCTCTTCGGGTAAAGCATATTGTGGTGGGATGGGGTTGGCAACAACCATTCCTCCACGCAGGCCGATACTCCATTTGGCATTCATTGCTGCCGCAATTTGCTCAGCACTGTCTAAGGTAATACTGACCTCAAACGGGCTGGTCCGACAGAAAAAAGCGGGCAGTGACCGAGTCTGATAACCAATAACCGGCACCCCATTAGTTTCCAGATATTCCATGGTTAGACCTAAGTCCAAAATAGATTTAGCGCCGGCGCAAACCACCGTCACATTAGTTTTCGCCAACTCCTGTAAATCGGCGGAAATATCAAATGTGGTGGCCGCACCACGGTGTACACCACCAATACCGCCGGTCGCAAAAACCTTAATCTTCGCCATTTGTGCAATAATCATGGTGGAAGCCACTGTTGTAGCACCATGTTGTCCATTTGCTATCACAAAAGGCAAATCACGACGGCTGACTTTCATAATGCTATGGCCTTCCTTGCCCAGCAATTCTATTTCGTCACGGGATAGGCCCGCTTTCATCCGGCCGTTTATAACGGCAATAGTGGCAGGAACAGCGCCATTCTCACGAATTTTCTGCTCTACCAGTAACGCTGTTTCTACATTTTGTGGGTAAGGCATCCCATGAGAAATAATGGTAGATTCTAATGCGACGACGGCTTTATTTTGCGCCAAAGCCTGTGCAACCTCTGGTGATATATCTAAATAAGATTGTGCCATTGCGTTATTTGTCATGGTTGTAATTCCAATAGTTTTTTAACACTGCCATTTGACAGATTGGGGTTATTAGTCAGTTCCGAAGAGAGCGTTAATGCTGAGCACCCTTGAGCAAAACGGATACTCTCAGCAAATTCCATGTCATCCAGCCAGCAACTTGCTAAACCAGACATCATCGCGTCTCCGGCCCCGGTAACATTCACAATGTTGATATTCAGTGGCAATGACCAGCCAACCTGTCCATCAATTTCACTGAAATAAACCCCCTCTTTTCCCATACTTAATGCCAGGCGCTGGACGCCTTGTTGGTGAAACCAGTGCGCCACCACCGGAATATCATCGTGGCTGTTAATTTTCATGCCACTGAGTATCTCTGCTTCCAGACGATTAGGTTTCAGCGTGTGAATATGGGATAACCAGTTTTTAATTCTGGGTGCTTTGAATGCTGAAACCGTATCGACGAATACAGGAACATTACCGGCATTGGTAAATATCCATGAGAGGGCTTCTTCGGTTAAATTACAGTCGACGACTAATATTCCCGCGTGTTGAATTATCTCTTTGGTGGTTGCTAATAATGACGGCGTTAGTTTTTCTAATATGCGCATATCATTAATCGCCACCAACATTTCGCCACCATCATCGAGTAACGAAACATAAGTAGAGGTATTTTCACCGTGCAAACTGTGGCAATTACTGACATTGACACCGGCGCGTTTAGCCTCATCAATCAGGGTCGCACCATAAAAATCATCTCCCACCACCGAGATGAGATGGCACTCTTTGCCTAATAGCGCAATATTTTCAGCAATATTTCGCCCAACACCGCCTGGGGTGCATTTTATTTTCCCTGGGTTGGAATCTTCATAAATGAGCTTACTGGCTGCATAACCACAAACATCCATATTTACCGAGCCAACCACCACCACATAACTGTGCTCAGATAATATATATCCCTTTCCTTTGATATAACCTTTTTGCATTAGATTCATAATGTGACCCGCCACCCCCGAGCGACTAATGCCTAGAATATCGGCAATTTCTTGCTGGGGGATCAATGGATCTCGTCTCAGAAGCTGCAATATTTGTTTTTCTCGGCTGGTCATAATGGACACTTGTTTGTTTTTAAACATGTGCTTGTTTTATTATTTTGACTAAATAGAGTAAAGCGTATTTTATTACTCTATTTCAAAGTTGAGAGAACGATCGTAAGCGTGTTTTCAAGCAGTTACAGCACATTTTCTGTGAGGTAACTCAAGTTCTTCCGATAGGAAAATAAGTTTTAAATAGTAATATTCTGACAGGAAGGATATTCCACTAAAAATAAAGATAGATAATCAAGAGGATAACAATACACGCAGAAGCAACCCAACAAGTGTTTGGTTGTCTATTTTTGGGTAGGTAAATTGATGAGTAGCCATAAACGCGTTACATCGAATAATGATCTATTTCACACTTAAAGGCTGATACTTCACAGGGAGATTAACCAGAGAAAAAAATAAAACGACAGCAGCAGCCAGATGTCGTTTTACTGTATATGTTCTATCTGGTAATTAGCTACGCACTAAATCGTCGCCATAGCCAATCCACTTATAGGTTGTCAATGCATCCAACCCCATCGGGCCACGGGCATGAAGTTTTTGTGTACTTACTGCCACTTCAGCGCCTAAACCAAACTGGCCGCCATCGGTGAAACGGGTGCTGGCATTGACATAAACTGCCGATGAATCCACCGCCCGGACAAAATGTTCCGCGCTACTGAGTGAGCGGGTCAGAATAGCATCAGAATGGCTGGTGCCATGCTCGCGAATATGGTCAATAGCAGCATTGATATTAGCCACAATCTCCACATTCAAATCCAGAGATAACCATTCATCGTCATAATCAGCAGCTTCAACAGCCACTACCTTGGCCTTACCTTCGGTCAGATACGGCAGCGCCTGCGGGCTGGCATGCAGTGTCACGCCAAAGGCATGCATTCGGGTACTGAGTACAGGCAGGAAGCGCTCTGCAATAGCTTGATGAACCAGCAAGGTTTCCAATGAGTTACACGCACTTGGCCGCTGAACTTTGGCGTTTTCAATCACTAATAACGCTTTCTCAAAATCAGCACTTTCATCCACAAAGGTATGACAAACCCCAATACCACCGGTAATCACCGGAATGGTTGATTGCTCACGGCACAGTTTATGTAAACCAGCCCCACCCCGTGGAATCAACATATCGACATAGCGATCCATACGCAGTAACTGATTTACCAATTCCCGATCAGGGCTTTCAATCGCCTGCACTGCCGCCGCGGGTAAGCCGCACTGTTCCAGTGCCTGCTGGATAACCTTCACGGTTGCCTGATTAGTGTGATGAGTCTCTTTGCCACCCCGCAAAATCACGGCATTGCCGGTTTTCAAGCAGAGGCTGGCGACATCAATCGTAACGTTAGGACGTGCTTCATAAATGACACCAATCACCCCCAGAGGCACACGGCGGCGTTCCAGCTTTAAGCCACTGTCAAGTAGGCTGCCATCAATAACGCGGCCCACAGGGTCATTCAGGCGGCATACCTGACGCACATCATTAGCAATAGCCGCTAAGCGTGCCGGGGTCAATAACAGCCGATCGAGCAGCGCCTCACTCATGCCCGTATCACGTGCAGCCTGCATATCTTGCTCGTTGGCATGCAAAATAGCCTGACTTTCAGATTCCAACAGGTTAGCTATTACTGCCAGCGCCTGATTTTTCTTTGCCGTGCTCAACATTGCCAACTGCCAGGAAGCCTGTTTGGCGGCTTTCCCCATCTGTTCCAGCATGCTCATGCTCGCTCCTTAGCTAACAATCATATCGTCACGATGAACCGCCACCGGGCCATATTCGTACCCGAGGATTTCACTGATTTGTTGCGAGTGATGCCCCGCTAACATGCGCAGCGCATCGCTGTTATAGCGTGATACACCGTGGGCCAAATCCCGCCCGCCAAGATTGCGGATACGGATCACTTCACCACGGGAGAAATCCCCTTGAACACTGCGAATACCTTTGGGCAGCAGCGAACTGCCGCGCTCCATAATAGCGGCTACAGCCCCATCATCGACCGTAATTTCACCCGCTGGCGGTGCACCAAAAATCCAGCGTTTACGGTTTTCCAACGGGGTTTCCAGTGCATGGAAGCGAGTACCAACCGGCGTGCCATCAATCACATTCGCAATAACACCGGACTGACTGCCCGCGGCAATAATCACATCAATACCAGCGCGGCAGGCAACATCTGCTGCTTGCAGTTTAGTGGCCATACCACCAGTGCCAAGGCCTGAGACACTATCGCCAGCAACTCCGCGCAAAGCATCATCGATACCATGCACTTCGCGAATAAGCTCAGCTTCAGGATTGTTACGCGGATCAGCCGTGTATAACCCCGCCTGATCGGTCAGTAACAGTAGCTTATCGGCACCGGCAAGAATGGCTGCCAGTGCCGAGAGATTATCGTTATCGCCTACTTTGATTTCAGCGGTGGCGACAGCATCATTCTCATTGATTACCGGCACGATGCGGTTATCCAGCAAGGCATTCATGGTGTCACGGGCATTGAGAAAACGCTCTCTGTCTTCCAAATCAGCACGGGTCAGTAACATCTGACCGATATGGATGCCATAGATGGAAAACAGCTGTTCCCAGAGCTGGATTAGCCGGCTTTGCCCGACTGCGGCTAACAGTTGCTTTGAGGCAATAGTGGCAGGCAATTCTGGATAACCCAAGTGTTCACGCCCGGCGGCAATCGCCCCGGAGGTGACAATAACAATACGATGACCTTTTGCGTGTTGCTGGGCACATTGGCGCACCAGTTCAACAATATGGGCACGGTTAAGACGACGGGAACCGCCGGTCAGAACACTCGTCCCCAATTTCACAACCAATGTCTGGCTGCCACTCATAATTTTTCTGCCATTGGGATGAATTAAAGAAACAATATATACCCAAAGTAATTGGAGTTGCAGTATGGCTGCCAGCGAACTCATCCCGATGAGCTTATTCATGTAAGAACAAATGTGACTCGGGTGAATGAACGTAGCTAACAACCCTGCGGCTCTATGTACGAAGGGGATGGGTCTTTGTAGCAGGCGGGAGGCATAATGCCAACAGTCAGAATGAGAAATTCCCCCTTTTATTGTGCTAAAGGGGGAATATTCTATTTAATTAGGCATTAACAAACAGACTTCTAAGCGGACAACTTCAGCGGCTGATCGCTAAAATGCTGCGCTGGCTCCAATCTCATTTCAATTGAAGTCAACATCTCAGCAAGGCGTTTATGGAAACCACGCAGCGTGGTCTCCAGTTTCTCTTGTATTTCAGGATCTTTAATCTTTTCCGCTTTCCAACTGCCTTCTTTATTAAACAGGCCGAACTGGTAAACGTAGGTAAAATGGTCTTCTGCCGGTTCCAACTCTATCCACCAGCCCCAAAACTCACGTTTCTCGGGGGCAAGCTTCACATTGACGCAAACAGCTAAACAGTCAAAGAAAAAATGGTCACTCTGGCACTGCCCTTCACGCAGATATGGTCCTAAAGCGGCAAAACGTTTCATAAGCTTACTTTTAGGATGAGCACTGGTCGACGTCATTCTTAAATCTCCTTATATAGACGATCCTTTTTAGCAAACTGTTAAAAATTAGCAACTCATTAACGCATTTTATCTTCTAACCACTCACTGGCTTGCAATAATGCACGGTGGAAATTGTCGTACAGCGGCGTTGATGATATAGGTAATAGCTTGCCATCCGCCGAGGAAGAACAGATTAACTTCGCCTCTTCTTTCGGGCTGAATGGATCATTTTCCCAGTAGCCCGCCAACATAGGTGTTTGGCAACGCCGCCCCAGCAACCCCTGTGTTTTCAGCGAATAGCGGTTCATTTCTGTTCTAAGCGTTTCATCTGCCGCATCAGCCATTCCCAATCGGCTGGCCATAACATCCATATACATATCTGGCACCTGGCGCTGGCTGTCAGCGTTACACAGAAGATAATGCACAATCGGCCCAAGGCATGCCACAGCACGCACCCGCTGCGGCTCTAAATACCCCAGGCGCACCGCTACGTTGGCACCGAAACGGAAACCGAAAACACTGACTCGCTGATGATCAACCCAAGGGATATCCGGCAATGCCTGCAATACTTGCTGATGCAGATAACTGGTGTCCTGCGTTAACTTCCAACGCGACGAAGCCCCCACCGATGGCATGTCCACCGTCAACATGGCTATCCCTTTCGGGGCCAGATAGTCACGGAACAGGCGATGATAGTCACTTTGCAATGTATCCAACCCACCACACATCAATACCGTTGGGAATGGCGCACTGCCAACAGTCGGCATATGCAGGAACCCCGCCAGCGTACCGCCATCTGAAATCGCGAAATTAAGCTCTTTCAGGTTATACGGCAGGTGTTCAGCGGCGGCTTCATAGGCGCGGTTTGATAACACCTCGACTTGCTCGGCCAGCTCATCACCTTTCAGATGTGGGTAACCCGCAATGCTGTATAAATTGGCCGCATTTAACCAGTATTGACCAGCATTCAATGGGTCAGTCTCTTCCATGGCTTTTTGCTGCCACAGCATCCCCTGATGGGCCCACTCATAAATCCAGTTACCATTGCGATAGCCCACCACGGTATCTAGCAGTTCGTTATCGCTGTGTTCTGCCTTTGAACAGGCAATGCGTGACAACACTTCTTCTATTTCAAGGGGATCAACACCGCGCCAGGTCCATATCAAACGGTTGATCATCCGATACCAATGGCTGGTGGTATCACCGTCCAAGGCAGAATGTACCGTCATAGGATGGTTGCAGTGAGCATGCCGCACGAGAGTTGAAGTTTCAGGATGCTTGAACTTTGGTTTAAACAGAATTTCAGAGAGGTTGGCTTGTGCCATGGTAACGATAGCCTCCATAAGCCGTGATTCAGGCCCGATAAGGGCTGGTCAGATGGGGTCAAGTGTACTCATACTGCGGAGAAAATGAAACGCCCGGAGCTGACCAGGCGTTTAAAGCCAACTAAATTACTTACCGCTTAAAGGAGCAACAAAGGTTACAGCCATATCCCACGGCTGCTCAATCCAGGTGCCCTGAGGAATATCAACCACATAATCATCAACTAATGGGCGACCAGCAGGTTTGGCGAAAATAGTAACAAAGTGTGCCTTCGGATACATCTCACGGATAGCTTTCGCAGTGCCGCCAGTATCAACCAAATCATCAATCACAATAAAGCCTTCGCCGTCACCTTCAGCACGTTTCAGGACTTTAAGCTCGCCTTGGTTATCATGGTTATAACTGGCGATGCAAACGGTGTCGACATAACGAATACCCAGCTCACGCGCCAGAATACCCGCAGGCACCAAACCACCACGGCTTACCGCAATAATCCCTTTCCATTGATCGGCTGGCAGTAAACGCTGTGCCAGTTTGCGGGCGTGAATTTGCAACATATCCCAGGTAACGACGTATTTTTCGCTCATAAAGTGTAATCCCAGCCAGTAAAGGAGTGGCTTGCCATGTATCAGAAGGGGAAAAAAGGTTGCGCGAGATTATAGTGAGCCAGCCGGATAAAAACCAGCAATTATCGGGTTAATTAATCGGGTCTAATGCGGTAATTGTGCGGCGAAACGCGCGTAATGCCGATGAAAGTGATATTCTCAAACCATCTCGCCATTCCGATGGCGGTTTGTCACTACCCTTAAAATCTTTAGTCATCAACCCGATAGCATCTCTGACATCTTCATCCTGAGGTTGCCGATATGAGCATGCTGTTACAGGAGACTTACAGTGTCTGAACTGTCTCAACTTTCGCCTCAGCCGTTGTGGGATATTTTCGCAAAAATCTGCTCAATCCCCCATCCGTCTTACCATGAAGAAGCGCTGGCGCAGCACATTATGACGTGGGCCAAAGAAAAAGGTCTGCACGCTGAGCGTGACAAGGTCGGTAATATCTTGCTGCGTAAGCCTGCTACCAAAGGGATGGAGAACCGTAAGCCAGTTGCGCTGCAAGCTCATCTGGATATGGTTCCGCAGAAGAATAATGATACGGTACATGACTTTACCAAAGATCCTATCCAACCATATATCGACGGTGAATGGGTTAAAGCCCGTGGCACCACATTGGGTGCGGATAACGGCATTGGTATGGCTTCTGCGCTGGCCGTATTGTCTGATGACAGCGTTGAACATGGCCCACTGGAAGTGTTACTGACCATGACCGAAGAAGCCGGTATGGATGGTGCCTTCGGCCTGCAACCTAATTGGTTGAAAGCCGATATTCTGATTAATACCGATTCTGAACAGGAAGGTGAAATCTATATGGGTTGCGCTGGTGGTATTGATTTTATCACCACTCTGGCCCTGAAGCGCGAAGCCGTTCCTGCTGGGTTCCAAACCCTGAAACTGACCTTAAAAGGCCTTAAAGGTGGTCACTCCGGTGCGGATATCCATTTAGGTTTAGGCAATGCCAACAAGCTGCTGGCCCGCTTCCTGTTTGAACACGCAAAAGATCTGGATCTGCGCGTATTGGACCTCAATGGCGGTACATTGCGTAACGCTATCCCGCGTGAGGGTTCGGTGATCCTGGCAGTTAGTGCAGATAAAGTCGATCAATTGAAAAGCCTTAGTCAGGCGTATCTGGCAACGTTGAAAAACGAGCTGGCGGCGGTGGAAAAAAATCTGGCACTCCTGCTCGAACCGGTATCCACTGAGACAAAAGCGCTGACTAAAGACACACAGCAGCGTTTAGTGGCACTGCTGAATGCCACGCCAAACGGTGTAATTCGCATGAGTGATGCCGTTAAAGGCGTGGTTGAGACCTCACTGAATGTCGGTGTGGTTACCATGAATGAGAACGAAGCAGAAATCATCTGTCTGATTCGTTCCCTGATCGACAGCGGCAAAGATTACGTGGTGAGCATGCTGACGGCAATTGGTCAGTTGGCTGGTGCACAAACGCTACCGAAAGGCGGTTACCCTGGCTGGCAGCCGGACCCAACCTCTCCTGTCATGGCATTGGTGCGGGAAACATACCAAAAACTGTTCAACAAAACACCGAACATCATGGTTATCCACGCGGGTCTGGAGTGTGGTTTATTCAAAAAACCTTACCCGGATATGGATATGGTGTCGATTGGGCCAACCATGACCGGCCCACATTCACCGGATGAACAAGTTCATATCGAAAGCGTTGGTCAATATTGGCAGTTACTGACCGCCCTGCTAAAAGCCATTCCAGAACGGGCATAAACAAATCTGATTGATCTTTATGTGATAACGGCGGTGCTTCGACCCGCCGTTTTTTATTGCATATACTATTCCCAACTAAGCAATAATTGCCGCTCAAGTTGTGGATCCAGTAAAGTGACATGTAGCCCTACCAAGCGAACTCCCCGCCCGGCTCGCCGTTCATTCCATGCAGTGCGCGCCACTTGTAGCAGATCAGTCTTATTCAGTTCCGGCCAGACATGCTCCTGCGTAGTTTGTTGAAAATCATGAAATTTCAATTTAATACCCTGACGCGCAATATGCAGATCCGGCCTCACTTTACGTAATCGAGTTTCCAGTTCAATATAAAGCTGTTCAATCAATGCCTCACAACTTTCCCAGTCATGAATATCTTCCGCCAGCGTTCTTTCAACACCGACCGATTTACGCAATCTGTCCGGGGATATTTCCCGCTCATCAATACCGTGGCTACGCTCCCACAACACATGACCGAATTTGCCAAAACGCTTTAATAGTTCAGCCTGCGGATAGTTTTGTACCTCGCCGCAAGTAACCAACCCGAGTTCTTGTAAACGTTTAGCGGTCACTTTCCCCACGCCAGGAATCTTACTCAACGGCAAATCATGCAGGAAAGGCTGAATCTGATTAGGGGTGATGACATATTGACCATTCGGTTTATTCAGATCTGACGCAATTTTGGCCAGAAATTTTATCGGGGCAATACCGGCGGAGGCGGTCAGACTCAGTTCATCAGAAATGGCTTGACGGATTTCCTGAGCAATTAAAGTGGCAGAACCACTGCATGCGGAGCAATCAGAAACATCCAGATAGGCTTCATCCAGCGAGAGCGGCTCAATCAGCGGGGTATAGCGAGCGAAAATTTCACGGATATGCAGCGACGCCTCTTTATAAGCCGCCATTCTGCCAGGAATAACTTTAAGCTGTGGGCAGAGTTTAAGTGCCATCGCCGTTGGCATAGCACTACGAACACCATAACGTCTGGCAGGGTAATTGGCCGTACTGATCACTCCACGCCGATCGCGGCTGCCGCCAATCGCGATGGGAATATCACGCAAACTGGGATCGTCGCGCATTTCCACTGCCGCGAAGAAGCAATCCATATCGACATGAATAATCTTACGCATGTTATCTTTCCCCAACCAAACCACTGTATAAGGATACAGTTAAATCGGAAAAATTCAAGATTATCCTAATCCTCAACCCGCCTCAGATTGCTTATCGGAGGCTAGCCTGCTAGCTGTTTACTCAGTCCTCTCCAATATCAGCAAGTCCCGCCGATAAAGCTGGCTAGACGGCCTAAATCCACATTACCTCTCGAAAGAATCACACCAGCCCGTTTGCCGCGCAGATCGAACTGATCACCAAACGCAACGGCTGCCTACAGGCAACCGCTGGGTTCAACCACAATCTTCATTTAGTGGTCGCTAAAAATAGAACTCTTCAATGACTTATCTTGCTGATGCCGTTCTAACGCCAGTTCAATCAGTGTTGTGATCAACTCTGTAGAACCGACTCCCGTGGCGCGCCAGAGTTTGGGGTACATACTGATATTAGTGAAACCAGGTAGTGTATTGATTTCATTTATAATAACGGTATTTTCTGGCGTTAAAAAGACATCTACCCGTGCCAGACCACGGCATTCAAGCGTACGAAACGCGGCTAATGCTACTGCGCGAATATTGTCGCTGGCTGCATTGTCTATCACTGCAGGGATAACCACCTGAGCACCGGTTTCATTAATATACTTGGTATCGTAGGAGTAAAATTCATCACTGACGACCACTTCACCACACAGGCTAGCTCGAGGGTTATCATTACCCAGTACCGCACATTCAATCTCGCGCCCAACAATAGCTGATTCAACTAATACCTTATGGTCAAAATCAAACGCAAGCGTAACAGCCTGCTGGTATTCAGCCGCATTGCGTACTTTACTCACCCCAACCGAGGAGCCTTGATTTGCCGGTTTGATAAATAAAGGTAAGCCAAGTTTTGCCGTTATCTGCTCAAAACTGTAATTATCTTTATTTGTCCGTGTCAGCGTAATAAAAGGGGCAATATTCAACCCGGCATCACGCAGTAACCGCTTGGTGAGATCTTTATCCATGCTGACCGCAGATCCCAGCACGCTGGACCCAACGAAGGGGATATTGGCCATGCGCAGCAAGCCTTGCAAAGAACCATCCTCGCCTAATGTACCGTGTACTATCGGGAAAATAACATCCAGTTGCGCCAATGCTGTGGCATTATCCGCCGCAATCAGTTGCTGGCGCTCTTGACCGGGAATCAACGCTACATTTCTGTTTGAGTGATTCAGGGAGATCAGCGCTGGATTCTCTGCATTTAACAAATAGCTGGATGCATCGTTAACATGCCATTTCCCCTGTTTATCAATACCCAGTAGCGTGACATCAAACTTTTCCTTATCAATCGCCTCTACGATGTTTTTAGCCGACTGCAACGACACTTCATGCTCAGCCGATTTACCACCAAAAATCACACCAACCCGCAATTTCGACACACAGTATTCCTTCTTAAAATCTGGCACTTAAAGGTGCAACAACCCAGTGAAATCTCACCTCACACTAATACAATCTTTGTCTGCTTAACTAATGGTTTTTAAGATTTATACAGAATTTTCTCACTCCGCGACAGGGAATAAACATCATCAATATCAGTATGTAATTCTATTGTTGATGAATACCACCCTATTTATTCATATCAAGATAACCACCGCGATGAGTCATAATTATCCTAATCAAAACACCAACTAATTACGTATATAACAGAATTGAATTCTGTTATTGGTTTTTTTTTGCATTTTGTCATTTATTTTTAATAAAAAACCATTAAATTCGACAAGGTCGAAAAATGTTAGTTATATGATTAACCTTCACCTCATAAAATTCATTATTAGATAATGAATGGAAACTATATATTATGCGAAATTATATAATGGCTACCCTACTCCTTTCCGCTACCTTTGTTGTTAACGCCCAATCTGTTACCCTTGCAGCGCCACAAATTATTGCCCACCGTGCAGGAACGGCTGATGCGCCAGAAAATACCTTACCGGCTATCGATAAAGCACTGTCTAATGGTGCTGACGCCATATGGATTACATTACAACTATCGAAAGATAATATTCCGGTATTGTATCGCCCTATAGACCTCAAAGAGTTGACAGATAAGTCCGGTACCATCTCAGGTTATACTGCACAACAACTGGCTAAAGTGGATGCGAGCGTTGCCTATGATAAGAAACATCATATTCAACCGAAGGCTGGCACACACACAGGTATTCCCACACTTGATGAAGTGCTGAAGAAGTATCCTGACACGACATTCTATCTGGACATTAAATCGCCCGATGCCAACCCAATAACCTTTGCCAAAGCCCTAAAAGAGACGCTTACCGCAACCAGCAAAGGAGAAAAAGATCGCTTCGCACGTACCCGAGTTTACTCTACGGATGATAACTATCTGGAAGCACTGGATAAAGTGAATGAAACCAGTGATATCTCACATAAAATCAATCGATTTGAAAGCCGCAAATTTACTCGGACTCAATTAGCTAATATTACGATGGATCATAAATGTGAATTGCCAGCAGATAATAAAGAACGTTGGTATGGTTTAGAGTTACATCGCAAAGTACAAGTGGTAGAAAAATACACGTTGGGCGAAGGGCGTTCTGATGCAGTATTAAGTTGGGATAAAGAGGCGATGGATTGTTTTAGAAGGAATACCAACGCACATATTATTTTCTTCGGCATCAATACTCCCGAAGATTATAAAAAAGCGAGGGAATTACAGGCAAATGGAGTTATGGTTGATTCTCCTGCACTTTTTAAAAGTATAGTGAGTAAGTAAGAATAAATAAGTAAAGAACAACCACAATGGTATAGACGTAAATCAGAAAATGAAAAAACAGCATTATCGACGTAGACTAATCAGCCACGAATAGCACTAAAGCGTAAATACCCCCCTGGTCAACACTGAGTTGGCTGGGGGGTTATGTCTAAATTTGCTTGTCGTGCATATAACCACGTTTTATACAGAATGCTCGGCATTAAAGCATCGTAATCTATAACACATCTTATAGGATACGGTATTGATCCAATTTTTTCTGGCGAGCGGCTTCCTTAGCCAAGCGCTTCTTACGAGAATCACAAGGCTCAGGGCAATCACATACTTTCTCCATCCCCAAACCCGTTATTCCTCCGCAACTGCCCTGTAAGGTTTTACGTTTTACGATATAACCTAACGACATCCCGCCGATGGCCAATAGAAAAAAGACAAAGGATGCGATAAAAACAGTCAACATATCCTCTCCTATCAAGGCCGTTTTTGCAGATAAGGTTTGAACGCATCAGAATAGCGTTCCTCAAAACCTTCATCGGTTTTTACTATCATAAACACTGGAATACCCAGTAAATTAGCGAGTGCCATCCCTCTTTCTGGCCCAAGGACATCTAACCCAGTCGACAGTCCATCTGCGGTCATACAGCTTGGGTCCAAAACAGTAATTGAGACTAATCGGTGGTTAATTGGTCGGCCAGTATCCGGGTCAATCGTATGTGAGTAACGCACACCATTCTGTTCAAAGTAATTACGATAATCCCCTGAGGTTGCTATCGCCATACGTCCAGGTTCGATAACCTCTTGAGCACTTTGCGCAGAACCTGCGACAGGTTTTTCTATCGCAATGCGCCAAGGTTTATTTTCCCCATTATTGCCACGAGTCCGTACTTCCCCTCCGATATCAACCATATAGTTGGTGATATTTTGCGTTTCCAGATATTCGGCTACAACATCGACCCCATATCCCTTGGCAATAGAGGATAGATCAACATACAACTCAGGGATCCGTTTGAGCAAGGCACCATTTTCTACGGCCAGATTATTAATACCGACCCATGCCCGACGTTTGGCAATTTCAGCCTCAGTAGGAACAACATCTGGCCGCCCTTCAGGACCAAAGCCCCATAAGTTAACCAAAGGTCCGACGGTGACATCCAGCGCCCCATCGGTCAGGCGATTAATGCGAATAGCCTCACGCACGACTTTAGCCGTCGCCGCTGAAACCGCGAAAGGTGTATTCACGGCACGACTTTGATTGAAGCGACTCAATTCAGAGTCGGGCCGATATGTCGACATCTGGTCATTAACCTGTTCCAACTCGCGGTCTATTTCCTGCTGTAACTTCTCTGGGCTGGGTGTGGATGAGTCACTCATATACTTAATTGAATATGAAGTTCCCATGGTTTTACCTTCGAGATTCACTTGCTCAGGACCACATCCTGTGAGCAGCAAAATCCCCACCACTGCCATGAACCAATGTGTTATCTGTTTCTGCACAATATCCCCAATTGCAGTAAAAAGCCGTGTAATGGCAAATCAGCCACCAAAATCATCAAGCATAATATTGTCGTCTTCCACACCGAGATCCTTCAGCATCTTGATAACTGCCGCATTCATCATCGGAGGGCCACACATATAGAATTCACAATCTTCCGGTGCCGGATGATTTTTAAGGTAATTTTCTAACAACACGTTATGAATGAAGCCGGTATATCCCGTCCAATTATCTTCCGGCTGTGGGTCTGATAATGCAACGTGCCAACGGAAATTATCATTCTCAGCCTGTAACTGGTCAAAATCTTCTTCATAGAACATTTCACGCCGTGAACGCGCACCATACCAAAAACTGATTTTACGCTTCGAATGTAGCCGCTTAAGCTGATCAAAAATATGCGAGCGCATCGGTGCCATACCCGCCCCACCGCCAATAAAGACCATCTCGGCATCGGTATCTTTGGCAAAAAACTCACCAAATGGACCAGAGATAGTCACCTTATCACCGGGTTTTAGTGACCAGATATAAGAGGACATAATACCTGGCGGTGCATCAGGAACTGACGGTGGTGGCGTGGCAATACGCACGTTAAGCATGATAATGCCACGCTCTTCCGGGTAGTTTGCCATCGAGTAGGCACGCACCGTTGGTTCAACGACCACTGACTCGAACCGGAACAGATTGAATTTATCCCAATCACCGCGATATTCATCAGGCACATCGAAGTCCGCGTATTTAACAGTATGCGGTTCGGCCTCTATTTGGATAAAACCACCGGCACGGAATGGCACCACTTCACCATCTGGAATCTTCAGTTTCAGTTCTTTGATAAATGTGGCTTTATTATCATTAGAGATAACTTCACACTCCCACTTTTTCACCCCAAAGATTTCTTCTGGCAATTCAATTTTCAGATTTTGCTTAACGCTAACCTGGCAAGCTAACCGGCAGCCTTCTTTCGCTTCACGCTTTGAGATATGTGAAAGTTCCGTCGGCAGGATATCCCCGCCACCTTCTTTAATTGTCACGCGGCACTGCCCGCAGGAACCGCCACCACCACAAGCTGAAGAAACGAAAATACCTTGGCTGGAAAGCATGTTGAGCAGCTTATCCCCTGCCGGAGCGGTAAAACTTTTGTCCGCATCATCATTAACATCAACGGTAATATCACCGGTATTCACCAATTTTGATTTGGCAAATAGAATCATCACCGTCAATGCCAGTACGATGAGGGTGAACATCACTACGCCCAGAATTATTTCCATGAATTATTCCTGCCTTTATAAATTCACACCGGAGAAAGACATAAACCCTAAGGCCATCAATCCGGTTGTGATAAAGGTGATCCCTAACCCCTGTAAGCCCGCAGGCACATTGGCATATTTCATTTTTTCGCGAATACCTGCGAGGGCCACAATCGCCAGCATCCAACCGATACCCGAACCAAAGCCATAAACGATGGACTCAGGGAAGTTGTAATCTCGTTGCGCCATAAAGGAGACGCCGCCGAAGATGGCGCAGTTGACGGTGATCAGTGGCAGGAAAATACCCAATGCGTTATAAAGTGCCGGGAAATAGCGATCGAGAATCATCTCCAACACCTGCACTATGGCGGCAATAACACCAATAAAGGTGATGAAGTTGAGGAAACTAAGATCAACCCCTTCAACCAATGCGCCATCACGCAGCACCAGGTTATAAACCAGATTATTCGCAGGTACTGAGATACCCAATACCACCGTTACCGCGATACCAAGGCCAAAGGCGGTCGACACTTTCTTGGAAACAGCGAGGAAAGTACACATCCCCAAAAAGAATGCTAACGCCATATTCTCCACAAACACCGCGCGGACAAACAGACTGATGTAATGTTCCATCGTCAATTACTCCTTCTCAATCTGCGCAGGTTTCAGGGTACGTAGACCCCAAATCAGCAAACCAATGATAAAGAATGCGCTTGGTGCCAACAGGAACAATCCGTTCGGCTGATACCACCCGCCGTTCTGGACGGTTTCAAATACTGTTACTCCAAATAATTTGCCGGAGCCAATCAGTTCGCGGACAAAACCCACCAACACCAGCACTACGCCGTAACCCAAACCATTACCAATACCATCCATAAAGCTTTCAATCGGCGGCGATTTCATCGCATAAGCTTCAGCACGCCCCATCACAATACAGTTAGTAATAATCAGGCCGACAAATACGGATAGCTGTTTGGATATCTCATAGGCATAAGCCCGTAAGATCTGATCGACCACAATCACCAGCGAGGCAATAATCACCATCTGAACAATGATGCGCACGCTGTTTGGAATATGATTGCGAATCAGTGAGATAAAGAAACTGGAGAACGCCGTTACCAAGGTAACGGCCAGCGTCATCACTAATGCGGTTTCCAGCTTGGTGGTCACCGCCAGCGCGGAACAAACGCCAAGGATCTGTAAGGCTATCGGGTTGTTATCAAATAACGGCCCAAATAAAACCCGTTTAATCTCTTTGCTATCAGCCATTTTTTAACGCTCCTTCGCGCACTTTTTTCAGGAACGGGCCAAAGCCGTTTTCACCGAGCCAAAAATCAAAGCTGTTTTGCACCCCATTAGAGGTCAAGGTTGCACCTGACAGACCATCGATCGCATGAGGATCATTAGCCGGTGCGCGCCCTTTAACAATCCGAATAGCCGGTTGGCCTTGCTCGTCAAATAGCCGCTTACCAATCCATTGATTACGCCAAATTGGGTTCTCAACCTCGCCTCCCAGCCCTGGGGTCTCACCCTGATCGTAGTAGGTGATACCACGCACCGTTTTGCCGTCAGTGTCGATGGCAACAAAGGCATACATCATTGACCACAGACCGGAGCCATAAACAGGGAGAACTATCTTGTTGATTTGCCCGCTTTCACCACGTACCAGATAAATTTCAACGACATTCGCGCGCCGGCGGATGCCAGCAATATCCTGTGCGGGCGTTAGGGCAATGCTCATTTGGTCACTACGCAGTGCCTGAGCACGATCAAAGGTTGCCGGATCTTGTTGAATAAACGCACCGCTTTGCAAATCCAGCAGCCGTGGTTCAATGCGCAGCGCAAATTCCCGCTGAACGTCTTCTGCCGGCATTCTTGGTTGCAACAAACCCGCCACCGCTAGAATATTGCGCTGTTTGTCTAATAGCCGTTGCTCCTGCTGCTTGGCTTTCAAACCAACAGCCGCACCAGAAACCACCACAGAACACACCAGACAGAGCACAATTACCACCAGCAACGTTTTGCTGATGCTGTCATTATTTCTTGGTTTATCACTCGCCACGCGCTTTCCTCCGCTTGATGTTGGCCTGAACAACCACATAGTCAAACAGCGGTGCAAACAGGTTGGCGAACAGGATCGCCAGCATCATTCCTTCGGGATAAGCTGGATTAGCGACGCGGATTAACACACACATCGCACCAATCAAGCCGCCATACCACCATTTCCCTTTATTGGTAAAGGAAGCCGACACTGGGTCGGTCGCCATAAAGATCATCCCGAAAGCGAAACCACCGAGTACCAGATGCCAATACCACGGCATGGCAAATAACGGATTGGTAGTGGAACCAACCCAGTTAAATAGGTAGGCCGTAGCAATCATGCCAATCATGACCCCAGCCACAATCCGCCACGAGGCGATGCGGCCGAAAAGAATAATGGCACCGCCAATCAGGATCATCAGCGTAGAGACCTCGCCAATAGATCCGGGAATATTACCGAGGAAAGCATCCATCCACGTAATAGGCTGATTAGTAATGGTATTAACCAAACTGTGGCTACCGTTGACACTCCATTGTGACAATGGAGTTGCACCAGAAAAACCATCAGCGGCAGTCCACACCAAATCACCGGATATCTGTGCCGGATAAGCAAAGAATAGGAAAGCACGCCCAGCCAGTGCCGGGTTGAGGAAGTTACGCCCAGTGCCACCAAAAATCTCTTTACCAATAACCACACCGAAAGAGATCCCAAGTGCTGCTTGCCATAATGGCAATGTGGGAGGGACTATCAGGGCAAACAGAATCGAGGTGACAAAGAAACCTTCGTTGATTTCATGCTTGCGGACAATAGAGAATACCACTTCCCAAAAACCACCGACCACAAACACAACGGCATAGATAGGCAGAAAATAAACCGCCCCCAGCACCATTTTGCTTGCCCAGCCAGCATCTGGAGCCAATGACGCCCCTAGCATTTGTGCCAACCAGTAATGCCAGTCACTGGCTATAATCTGTTGCAGTTCCGCGCCACTGTAGAGTTGGTTTAGCGCCGGGATGGCCTGTAGCCCTACGTTATACATGCCCCAGAACATGGCTGGGAATACCGCCAGCCATACCAGAATCATCATCCTTTTCAGGTCGATTGCATCTCGTACATGGGAAGCACCCGGTGTTACTTTGCCCTGCGTATAGAAAATAGTGGCTGCGGCTTCATATAGCGGATAGTACTTCTCTAATTTGCCACCCGCTTCAAAGTGGTGCTCTATTTTCTCAAGAAAATTTTTCAGGCCCATCAGTTATCCTTCCTGCTCAATCTGGGTCAATATGTCGCGCAGTACCGGACCGTATTCGTACTTACCGGGGCAGACAAATGTACATAAAGCCAAATCTTCTTCATCTAACTCCAGGCACCCTAGCGCTTGCGCGCTGTCGGTATCACCGGATAACAGATCACGCAACAAATGGGTTGCCAGGATATCCAGTGGCATCACCCGCTCATAGTTGCCAATAGGCACCATAGCGCGCTCCCCGCCGTGCATGTCGGTTGAGAAAGCAAACAGTTTGCGTTTGAAGAAATGGCCCAGCGTGGTGCGGGTGATCGAATATTTATCGCGACCTGGCATTACCCAACCAAATAGTTCTTTTTCTCGCCCTTCGCGGATAACCGATACTTGCTGGTGGAAACGGCCCAAATAACCATGAGTTGCGGAGAAAGCAGTGCCGCTGAGGACTGAACCAGAGATAATACGGTTCTCCCCCTCTTTTAACTTAGCCGCGGTTAATTCAGCCAGGCTGGCACCCAAACGGGTACGCACTAATACTGGTTGATTTACCTGTGGACCCGCCAGCGCAACGATGCGGTCAGTACAGAGTTCACCACGGGTAAATAATTTACCGATAGCAATCACATCCTGATAACCCACATGCCACACCATTTTACGCAAGCTCACCGGTTCAAGAAAATGGATGTGGGTACCAACCAGACCCGCAGGATGGGGGCCGGAGAATTCATTATAAGTTATCTGGGCATTAGAATGGTTGGCAACCACCTGCCCCGGGGCATGGCCCACATGCACCTTGCCTTCAGTTAGACGCGTAAGAACAGTTAAACCGTGCTTAAAGGCGTCTGACTCAGTGGCAATAATGACCTGCGGATTGGCTGCCAGCGGTTGGGTATCCATTGCACTGACAAAAATAGCGCGTGGGCGACTACTAGGAACAGGGGTTTTACTAAACGGGCGGGTTCTGAATGCAGTCCATAAACCAGACGCCAGTAATAGGCTTTGCACCTGTTCATTGCTCAGATGATTAAGGTCCGCTGCATCATAGTGTGGGAAAGGTACTTGCTCATCCCCTTCAATCTCTATCACAACAGATTGTAGCACCCGGCGTTCACCACGATTAATAGCGCTAATTCTGCCACTGGCGATCGCAGTAAAGGTCACCCCTGGATTTTTTTTATCTTCAAAGAGCGCCTGGCCTTTCTTAACCCAATCACCTTCTTGCACCAACATTGAGGGGCGCATGCCCACATACTCTTCACCGAGCAGAGCCACATGACGAATAGCAGGACCATCCTCTATCACCTGCACAGGTGCTCCGGCGATGGGTAGGTCGAGTCCTTTCTTTATTTTAATCATAGGTTTGAGCGACTTTATTAGTTATATCAAATGCTGTACTTAGCCCAGAGCGTACAGCCACATAAAGATAAGATACTTTCATGGTTCAGTTAAACGACGGTTTAATACCCAGTCAATTAGATAAACATAAACGCTAATTGAAAGCATCGCGGTAATGAGTACTGATACCCACATTGAATGATTTCAGGGTAAAATGGCTGTTATAACGATTACATGTGCAAGCCATCAGCAGTGGACGATTTTAGCATTTTCATTCCGCACTGTCTGACAAATGCAGTGACCTGGGTCAAGCAAACACGAATATTTTACGGCTAATTTATCTATCCACTCGGTAAAACCGTATCGTTAATTCATGTTTACCGACTTTGTGGTTATTTTATACAAAACATATATTGCTAAAATTTTTCCGACTGATAATCTGCGCCTATAAATCGAAAAATGCAGTGGCATAATTTACATAATATAAGTAGGAATAATAAATGGGCAAAATCGCACGGTTGTTTGCGATGCTTACGTTTGTGGTGATAATTGGTTTGCCTGCGGTATCCTTCACCAGCTCAGCCAGTGAGCCTGTGGCAGTATCCAAAGAGCTAAAACAACAATTACTCGGGTCATCGGTCTATATTCAGATTTTCAAAGAAGAACGTACCCTGGAATTATACGCCAGGCTACAAGGTGAATATCGTTTAGTGCAAAGCTATCGCATCTGTGAATTTTCAGGTGGCCTTGGCCCAAAACGCCGTGAAGGGGATTTTAAAAGCCCGGAAGGTTTTTACAGTATTGATATGCGCCATTTAAAACCTGACAGTAAGTTTTATCGGGCAATCAATATTGGCTTCCCAAATGATTATGATAAGTCGCAGGGTTATTCAGGGAAATATCTGATGATCCACGGCGCTTGCAAATCAATCGGCTGTTATGCAATGACCGATGCCTATATGGACGAGATATTTAACTACGTGCAAACGGCATTTATCTTTGGTCAGGAAAAAGTGGATATCAGTATCTATCCATTCCGTATGACTGAACAAAATATGCAACGCCACCGTAACTCGTCGGATTACAGCTTCTGGCGGCAATTACAGCCGGGATATGCCTATTTTACCAAAAACCGGATGCCCCCATCCGTTGCAGTGATCAACGGGCAGTATGTACTCAGCCGCCCGCCAGTCTCCAATGCACCGGTATCGCAATATGCGCTCACCAAATCAAATTCGCTCACCAAAACAGAATAATGCAAATTCACCTGGTGCAATTTTGTGCCAGGTTTCATTACCTGTCAGGGGTTGAGTCGCAATCACCGTGACCACATCTTTGGGTGTGGTCTGGCGTTGAAAATCTATCTCAACATCTTGATCCAGTAAGGTCGCTTTACCAAAAGGTGCCCGGCGCGTAATCCAATACAGATTGGTCGAACAGAACGCCATCACAAAACGCCCATCCGAGAGCAACATATTAAAGACCCCTTTGGCCCGCAACTGCTCACATAGGGTAGCGATATAGCGGAATACCGCTGGCCAATTACTGGGAGTACGAGGGTAGCGCTTTGCCAATTGATTAAGTAGCCAGCAGAAAGCATATTCGCTGTCAGTCTGACCGATAGGCCGGAAAGTACCGGTCTCTAATTGACGATAACCTTTAAGTTGGCCGTTATGGGCATACGTCCAGTTTCGTCCCCACATTTCGCGGGTAAAAGGGTGGGTATTCTCTAACGCCACTTCACCGCGATTTGCCTGACGGATATGAGAAACCACCGCACAGGATTTTATCGGGTAGTCTTGTACCAAACGGGCTATGGGTGAATTAAAACTGGGTTGGGGATCTTTAAACGTGCGGCAACCATTACCTTCATAAAAGGTAATACCCCAGCCATCTTTATGTGGGCCAGTCCCCCCGCCCCTTTGCACTAGGCCGGTAAAGCTAAAGCAAATATCCGTGGGAACATTTGCGCTCATCCCGAGCAATTCGCACATAACCAACCTCCCGCGTATATCTTAGCTCTTGGTGTTGCAGCGTTGTAGCTGCTCTCGCTCACCGTCTAGGTGATCAACGAGATTGATAATACCGTTGATCACCACGACATATCAGGCTTTAACCATCTCTTTTTCAATCAATTGAATCAAGATATGAATCACTTTGATATGAATTTCCTGAATGCGATCGGCATAACCAAAATGGGGAACCCGAATTTCGATATCTGCCGTACCCGCCATTTTGCCACCGTCTTTACCCGTCAGGGTGATCACCTTCATCCCTTTGGCACGAGCAGCATCAATCGCCTTAATGACATTAGCTGAATTACCGGAAGTGGAAATACCGAGTAATACATCCCCTGTGCGGCCGACGGCTTCAACATAACGAGAGAAGATATAGTCATAACCAAAATCATTACTAACACAAGAGATATGGCTAACATCTGAAATAGCAATCGCCGGATAACCTGGACGATTCTCGCGGTAGCGGCCGGTCAACTCTTCGGCAAAATGCATGGCATCACAATGGGAACCGCCATTACCGCATGACAAGACTTTACCGCCAGCCTTAAAAGAATCAGCCAATAATACGGCTGCGCTCGCAATAGCATTGATATTGCTATCATCTTTCAAAAAGTTTGCCAGTGTGTCTGCTGCTTCATTCAATTCACTGCGGATTAAATCCTGGTACATGGGAGCCTCTTTATAGTTCTATGGCATCGATATTCATCAGCCGTCAGTGTACCGGATAGCATAAACAGCGAGAAGCACTGTAATGAATAAGACATAAGAGTTTTAACTATTAATGCGGGCAGTTTGTGAGATGAGTTGTAAATAACATGTAATGGTATTGATAAAAATAATGAGATGGACTACAACAAATGTATCTCTCAACAGGTCAGACCTCCTACATCTCAGGAGCTTCACTATGATGGTTCTTAGCATTGTTGCCTTACTGGTTCTTATTGGTGTGCTGTTCTATCACCAGGTGAACCTCTATCTCAGTAGTTTGATTCTTGTCGTTTACACCGCCGCGATGGGAGCGTTGCAGTTATGGTCATTCTGGGCATTATTGCCTCTGGTGATTGTTTTGCTACCCCTGACGCTGACCCCACTGCGCCAGTCACTGTTTTCTGCACCAGCATTGCGCATGTTCCGTAAAGTCATGCCTGCGATGTCACGCACCGAAAAAGAAGCGATTGATGCAGGTACCACTTGGTGGGAAGGTGATTTATTCCAGGGCCAGCCTGACTGGAAGAAACTGCATAACTACCCAAAACCGCAGTTAACTGCCGAAGAACAAGCTTTTATTGATGGGCCGGTAGAAGAAGCCTGTCGTATGGCTAATGACTTCCAAATTACCCACGAACTGGCTGACTTGCCGCCAGAACTGTGGGCGTATCTGAAAGAACACCGCTTCTTTGCGATGATCATTAAGAAAGAGTACGGCGGCCTTGATTTCTCAGCTTATGCTCAGGCACGTGTACTGCAAAAACTGTCTGGCGTGTCTGGCATTTTGGCCATCACTGTTGGTGTACCTAACTCTCTCGGCCCCGGCGAATTGCTGCAACACTACGGCACTGAAGAGCAAAAAAATCATTATTTGCCTGGTTTGGCTCGTGGCGACGAGATCCCTTGTTTCGCCCTAACCAGCCCAGAAGCGGGTTCTGATGCCGGCGCAATCCCAGATACCGGCACCGTCTGTATGGGCGAATGGCAAGGTAAGCAGGTACTGGGCATGCGCCTGACCTGGAATAAACGCTATATCACCCTCGCCCCGATCGCCACAGTGCTCGGGCTGGCGTTCAAACTGTCTGACCCTGAACATCTGTTGGGCGATACCGTTGATTTAGGCATCACCTGTGCGCTGATCCCAACCAACACCCCTGGGGTGGAAATTGGTCGTCGTCACTTCCCACTGAATGTGCCATTCCAAAATGGCCCGACCCGTGGCAACGATATCTTTGTGCCGATTGATTACATCATCGGCGGGCCAAAAATGGCTGGGCAGGGCTGGCGCATGCTGGTGGAATGCCTGTCTGTTGGCCGCGGGATTACCTTGCCGTCCAATGCCACTGGTAGCTTAAAAAGTGTGGCGATGGGGATCGGTGCTTACGCCTATATTCGTCGTCAGTTCAAAATCTCAATCGGTAAAATGGAAGGGATTGAAGAGCCGTTGGCGCGAATCGCCGGTAATGCTTATGTGATGGACGCGGCGGCAACCTTAATTACCAGCGGTATTATGCTAGGTGAGAAACCGGCGGTGTTATCCGCTATCGTTAAATATCACTGTACCCACCGTGGTCAACGCGCTGTGATGGATGCCATGGATATTGCCGGCGGTAAAGGGATCTGCCTTGGTCCGGCCAACTTCGTAGCCCGTGGCTACCAAGGTGCCCCTATCGGTATCACCGTTGAAGGCGCTAACATTCTGACCCGTAGCATGATTATCTTCGGCCAGGGGGCAATCCGTTGCCATCCGTTTGTTCTGGATGAAATGGCAGCAGCACAATCTAATGATGTTGCCGCCTTCGATAAAGCGCTGTTCGGTCATTTGGGCCATGTGGGTAGTAGCAAAGTCCGTAGCTTCTGGTTGGGGCTGACCAATGGCCGCACCAGTGCCACGCCAACCAAAGACAGCACTCGCCGTTATTACCAGCATCTGAACCGCCTGAGCGCCAATTTAGCTTTGCTCTCTGATGTCTCAATGGGGGTGTTGGGTGGCAGCCTGAAACGTCGTGAACGTATTTCTGCCCGTTTGGGGGATATTCTCAGCCAAATGTATCTGGCATCAGCAACGTTGAAACGCTATGAAGACGAAGGCCGCCAAAAAGAAGATCTGCCGCTGGTTCATTGGGGTGTGCAGGATGCCCTGCATCAGGCAGAGCAGGCTCTGGATGATTTACTGCGTAACTTCCCAAATGGCGTTATTGCCGGGTTAATGCGGTTGGTGGTCTTCCCGTTTGGTCGCGTACATCAGGCACCGTCAGACCAGTTGGACCATCAACTGGCGCAGTTACTGCAAGTACCGTCAGCAACCCGCAGCCGTATTGGTCGTGGTCAGTATCTGACACCGAGCGAGTTTAATCCAGTAGGTTTGCTGGAAGCCGCTTTGCAAGATGTGATTGCAGCAGAGCCAATTCATAAGCGCCTGAGTAAAGAAGCGGGTAAAAGCCTGCCATTTACTCGCCTGGATGTGCTGGCAAAAAATGCGCTGGCTGAAGGGAAAATCAATGTTGAAGAGGCCGCTATTTTGACTAAAGCAGAAGAGAGTCGCCTGCGCTCAATTAATGTCGATGAGTTTGCAGCCGATGCCTTGGCAGCCAAGCCTGCACTAAAGCAGCCAACCAAACAACGGCAAACTGAAGCAGCGTAATAAATAAGTCTTATTGATGTTAGTGTCTACTCAAGCCTCCGATTCAGGAGGCTTTTTTTATCCTCTTTCAGCACCACAATCATCAAGCAGGCCTCTAATAATTAGCCCGAATTGCTCAGGTTTCCCGCTAAACAGCACATTATCAGGCTGAATTGTTAACAACTGGCGACGTAGGCTATTACGCCACTCAATATCGGTGATCAGCCGCACGGTAACCGCAATATACTCAGCCAAATCATGTGCAATCAACTCCGCAGATAATCCCAGCCGACGGAACAATCCCTCATCGATATGTTCGTGTACTTCAGCCCCACTCAGGCAAACACCGGGTAACCCCTGACGCACAGTATCGACGATGCCATTGGTATTGCCGAAAGGAAAAGGATTAATAAACAGGTCACACTGATTAATGACCAATAAATAGTCCTGATAGGCCAAATGCTCATAGATTTTAGCTTGAGGGATAACAGCATTAACGGCTTTTTCCATCACTCGATGGGTAATTCCCCAGCAAAAACCCACCAAAAAATGAAATATCACCGGCGTTGATGTTTGCCGGGCAATCTCAGCACAGGTATCGATAAAGCGAGGGTTAATTTTCATCGCCGAGGCACAAACCGCGATATGTACCGCTGGGCGCTCATCGAAATGTTGTATCGGTTCCGGCTGGCAAATATTGGCAGGCGGCACATAGGGCAGACAGTCCTTGGGTAACGCAACCACTTTTTCGGAGAAACACTGAGGATCCCCCAGATAATCCTCTTCCACTAATACCGCATCAATATAGCTGGAATGGGTCGTTGCCGGATGGCCTAGTGCCATTATCTGTAAGGGCGCTAAGCGTAAATTAGTCAGTGCAATGGTGAGTGGAAACATCCCGACACTGGGGAAGTAGATAACATCCGGTCGCAATTGTTGCGCCAATGCCACAATAGCCTCAACCGCCCCCGCCCGCTGGACCTGGGTAAAATCATCAAAAACGTCACGGGTGATGGCATCAGTGGCCCCCACAATGGTGACGCCATGGGTGGAAAACTGCTCACGCGCGGCGCGCAACGTACTGGAGTGAGTACGGTAAATAGAATGGCCGCTGTTAAACCACTCCAGGATAACCAGCATCAATGGTTTATCCCGCGCAGGTGGGAGGGAGTGGTTATCAGATAGCCCATTGCGCAGCAGCGTGTTACGTAAGTGAAAATTAATACTGCGTTTTATGGCGTGTTTTGCTGCTCTATCTGCATAACTGCAATGCATATAAACATCGTGCAGGATGCGTTCAGGTAAGCCCTCAAGATTCTCTAGCGTTAGTAGTTTTTCAGGTAACCACTCTAATAGCCGCTCACGTTTCGCATGCCCAGCAGCGCTGGGTAAAATACGTGGCGACAGTAACGCCAGAAACAGTGCCGCGGCCACAGGGGGATTAAATTGCCACAATATATCCGGCTGAAGCGGAATACCCGATTCAGGTAAATACATCAGGCAAAATTTCAGAAAATTATGGTGCTCAAAGCGCAAAGGATGGGCGCATCCCTCCCCCGCTTGATTAAGGTTGGTAATCACATGATCCGCATGGCCAAAAGGTGATGCGGCAAATATCAACGCTATCCAGCGATGGAAATTAATCAGTTGTAAAAAACCTTTATCGGATACCACAAAACCAGGATCAGAAAGTAGGTTGCCAATAGCCGCAGCCAGGCGATTACAGTAATGCTCCTGTTGCTGTACCGATTGATGCTTAAGCGAAAAAACATCCCAGCGGCCATATTGGCGGTCCAGTTGCTCCAACATCAAGACCAGTAATCGCCCCGCCTCCTCATAGCGCCGCACACACACTAAAAACTCGAAATAGGGTAATGAAAATGCGGTCGACTGCTCTACCGCTGATGCTAATTCAGCCGTTTTCTCCACCATTGTCAGCTCACCTTGTCACATCGACATCACGATTTCTCTAGCAAATTTAGAGAGTTAAAAATCCATTACTCCTGACCCGATATTTTAGTCAGGGGGTTCCACTTACCGAGAACATGGGTCCCGCATAGCTCGTGCTCATTGGTAACCTGTTCGGAGGTTATACCCTTAGGAATACAAACCGTGAGGCTGATATGGTCTGTACTATCATGCTCATATTCAGTCAGGATAGAGGGCGGTAAAGTTTGTGTTTCGAGGGCGCCGAGAATTTGATTTCGTCTTATGAGTAACGAGGCTGATTCCCCCCCCTCCTGAGACTGAGCTACCTGCGTACTATCTCCAGTCGATTTCTCACCGGGGTTAGGGGCCGACCTGACTTTACCGCCAAAATTATTTTTATTAACAGGTTTGCCATTGATAATCACATTGTCACCAATATTCTCCGGCAAGGTGAAAAACACCGATGGCTTATATGAGCCGGTATTCCCGCCAAGCGTAATGTCAGTTATCGCTGCATAATCATTGAGGAAAATACCATGAGTATTACCGGAACGGCCGTTCACCCTCCCCCCACTAATTGGGCCACCAATATGCACACCATGACCATCACCTGCGGCATCACCATTAATCGTCGTATTGCCGCTGTTGAATACTAGCCCCGTGATCTCCACGCCATGACCATCGCTGGCATTACCGCCTAAGGTGGTGTCATTCAGCGTATTGTTGCCGCCGAACTGAACACCGGTGCCTTTCTCACCGCTAGCATTGCCGATCACCGTCAGCAGATCATCCGCTGCAGGGCCACTGAGCGAGGCGTTTTCACCAATATCAACACCGGTGCCATTAGTGGTATCGCCTTGCACCACGCTGCCGTTGCCACCTGTCAGATTAGCGGCGAACTCTACCCCCTTACCGTCCGGGCTGTTACCGTTGAGGATGGCGTGGTCCAGATTACTGTCATTTGCCACCTTGATGCCGCTGCCATTAGCTGATGTACCATTAATTGTGCCGCCACTGACTGCCCCTCCAAGCTGGACACCGTTGCCATTCTCCGATTGCCCCCCAATCGTGGTATTACCTTCATTTTGTAGTAAGCCATTAATATCCACCCCGGTGCCGTTAGTGGCATTCCCCGTCAGGGTGGTGTTATCAAGGAGATTGATACCGTCAAGCTGCACGCCGGTGCCATTCTCGCCGGTGGCGTTGCCGGTAACATTGAGCAGGTCACCCAGGCCACCGCCCTCCAGGAGGATTTGTTTACCAATGTCCACCCCGGTGCCGTTAGTGGTATCGCCCTGTACCGCACTGCCATTGCGGCCAGTGAGGTTACCGGCGATCTCCACCCCCTTACCGTCAGAGCTGTTACCGTTAATGATGGTGTTATTAAGTTGGATATCACCATCAACTTTGACACCCGTCCCCCTGTCCGAGTTGCCATTAACCGTGCCGCCAGCGATCGCCCCGTTCAGCGCCACCCCGTTGCCGCCAGTGGCAATACCCACCACGCGAGTATTGCCGTTATTCACCAGCGGACCGGCAATATCAACACCGGTACCCTGAGTGGCGCTACCGTTTAGCGTGGTATTATCAAGGGTATTATTACCTTCCAGTTGCACACCGGTGCCTTTATCGCCCATCGCATTACCGTTGACAGCAAACAGATCGTCCGTACCACCACCAGTGAGAGTGGCATCTCTATCGATATACACTCCCGTGCCGTTAACCACTTCACCCTGTACTGCGCTGCCGTGGCTACCTGACAGGCGGCCCACGATCTCCACCCCTTTACCATCCGAACTATTTCCCACCAGCACGGTATCATTCAGCACCGTGTCGCCATTGACGCCAACCCCAGAACCAGAATCGGAGATGCCATTGATGCGGCTGTCATCAAGCACACCATTCATAACTTGAACACCAATGCCACTGGCCGCAGTCCCATTCACCACACTGTCGCTCAGTTGGCCATTAACCCACACACCAATACCGCTGCCGGAAGCAGTGCCGTTCAATACCGTATTGCCTTGATTGGTCAGTGGGCCGATGATATGCAATGCAATACCATCCACAGCCGAGCCATTTAAGCTGGTATTACTTAAATCATTATTGCCATTGAGTTTTATCCCAGTACCGGTATCTGTTGTTGCCACCCCATTTAGTGTCAGCAAATCGGTTTCACTGGTGCCGATGACATATAAATTTTCTGCTATATCCATGCCATAACCAACACCATCGGTGCTGCCATTAATAACACTCTGATGGACACCCTTTATATCATTGGCAATCTCTACGCCGATGCCATTAGTACTACTGCCATTGAGCGTGGCATTATCTAACACGGCATGAGTGACAATATTAGAACCCGGCAGTGGATCAATTTTCACACCATTGCCATTAATTGATTCTCCGGTCAGAGTGGTATCAGTAATAGTGGCATTGCCGCTAATGCGCAGACCTTCGGCATGGGTTGAACTCCCGGTGACATTAATATGATTAATTTGATGCTCGGCACTGAAGAGGTGAACACCGGCGCTATCAATACTGGTTCCTTCAATCGTGACCGGGCCGGTACCGTTATTAACCACACCGGAAATAGCAACCCCAATACCTTCGACACTACTGCCGCTAATGAGAGTGTCACCCTCGCCACTTAATATCACGCTATTATTACTGGCAGGAAAGTTAATGCCGACACCGCTGGTTGAGCGCCCTTCCATTTTGAAAGAACCATTATTGTTTATCGTTAACTGAGCTGCATCTGTATGGGTAATACCCCCTCCACCAGCAGTCGCTGGTGCCCCTTTATTTTCACCGAGGAGAGATAATTGGCTACCTTTAGCAATATTGAGTGTATTCACCCCATTAAAATCAATCCCTTTGCGGGTAGCACCATTGCCTTCTGTCTCGCCTTGAAACGCAATATTCCCTTCAACCGACAAGGTACTATTGGCTCTAAAACCAACGCCTGAGCCCTGCGTCGTATTAAATGCTTTACCGATCATCGAACCATTTTTGGCTTTTATACTGATATTCCCCCCCAAACTTAATGCAGTGCTTAATGAAGTCGGTAAAGCGGCCAGTGTTTCAGAATAAACAGTAACATTCCCCGCAGTAGCATTAAGTTCTACATCAGTAAAATAAACATGTCTCGAACCTTGAGACAGACCATTGATATCAATATTGTGCTCAGTTGATGTCAGCGTCGTATTTAATAGATAGACAGATGCTCGCGTAGCAGCCCCCATATCAGCCTTACCATTTAAGGTGATATTTCCTTGTGCATTAAGATTATTATGTGACGTATTTGAATCCCCTTGAATAAAAATCCCTTCGCCATCACCGGTGGCAACTCCCGTCAGATTAATATCTTTGTTAGCATTAAAAATGGTATTTGGCTTAATCAAAATACCTTCTTTTTCGGAGGTTACATTGGCATTAATATCACCTGTTGTAGCAGTAATATTAGATTCACGTATTGCCAATCCGGCAGAGCTAGTCGAGTTAGAGACAACGTTAACCTCATTTGCTGTGAGATCTAAATTGGCCCAGGTTATGCCTTTTGAACCATTGTTATTTACTGTGAAGTTTCCGTTTTTAGTTTCAATATTAGCCCCATCAATACCAATACCCGCCCCTGAAGTATTGCCATGATTATTGGCTTCTATTGATATATCTTTCCCCGCAGTGATATTTACTTTGTTAGATGAGGTCCCATTTATTGTCACCGCCTCCACAGCGAGTGCTGAGGTATTGGCAACTAATAGTATATCTTGGCCTGCCGTCATCGCACCATTACCGCTGAACCCGAAGGCTTTATGTGCGGCGGAGGTTAAATTGGTTCTAATATCATTTTTAGCAGTAAGAACTGTATTCTTCATCAATATAACCTCATTACCGATGATATTACCATTCATCAAAATATTATCGGCACTGATAGTGACATTATTGAAAGGACTGCCTTTGACCCCACTGATATTTAAATTAAAATCTCCTTCCTGTGCTTTTATATTGGCAAAATCCGCAACAACTGTGGTACCGATTTCCGTTCCTTCATTAACCGCCACCAGCGATATATTACCACCGGCAGTCATATTGACCTGAACACTACTGGAGTTACCACTTATCCTGATGGCATCAGCACCCGCAACTGTAGAGTTCGTGGTTACACCTTTCAGATTAATATCGCCACTGGCATTTATATTAGTGTCACCTGAGATCCACAGCCCTTTATTGGTAGTAGTGGCATCAACATCAATATTACCGGCAGTTGCCGTAAGGTTACTATCTCTAAGTAATAAACCATCAACTCCAGTGATATTGATATTTAATTTAACACTATTTCCATTAACTTGTGATTCCTTTATTCGTAACCCAAGGTTAGTCTGGGTAAAGATATCACCATTGATATCAAATAAAACATTGCCAGACTTAGAATAAATACTGCCATTAATAAAATCCATTCCACCATATGCACTACCATTGGTATTTACCAGGAATGTGATATCTTTATCACCGGTAATGGTTGCATTCGTAAATGTGCCTACCCACGAACTTTTAGAATTAGACTTAAGATCAAATAAAATATTACCCGAACCAGTCAAGACTGAATCCTCAGATATATCAACACCCCGCCACCCTTGCCCATTAGCATTACTACTTTCACCCGCTATACGCGTTTCACCTGCTACAGAAATATTAGCAGCATGACTGATACTCACCCCAATTTGCGATGCCACCCCAGCATTTCCTTCAAGAGTGAGGTTGCCGACATCATATTTCCCACCCATAATAATAATACGAGTCGCACTGTTATCATTGGCATGTTTTGCCAATAAATCCCCTTTATTTAACAACACATCACTATTATTTAATGTAATAACAGAGTCGGCAGTAGAATTACCCGCTAATAAATTAAGATTCAGCTTGCCAAGATTAGCGGTAATATTATTGTTAATAACAACATTGCCGTCAGCATGTAACGTCAGCGTAGCATCGCCACCCGCTGTTTTATTGATATCAGCCTCTAGCGTAATATTGCACCAGCGGCAATTGGTTAAAGTGTGATTAGTGGTAGTCACCGTCACATTGGTGCCGCGATCGAGTTGAGTATTGATACTGCTATTCAATATTTGCGCTACCTTGACCGTCGGAGCGAAAACCTGGGTATTTTTCACATATCCAGCAGGAATGTCCCCAATCTGAACCATTACCCCGCTTTCAGCACCACTACCAACAATACTTACCTCTGCGGGATCAAGTAACCAACTCCCCTGACTACCATGAATAGCCGCAGTATCAACCTGACCAAAAGCCTGTAAATTACGGTTACTGGATGTCTCTACCTGCCCACCATTACCTGACTGTAGCCCACCACGAGCATAAATATTGCCATAGAAGCCAGTGTAATCTTCTGACCAGAGCACGGCGGTACCACCCGACCCGTGGTTTGAAGCAGAAACATCAATATCCGCACCTTTATCCATGACGACTGCTCGGGCATTTTTTATCGCATTATTTTTACCCTGCCAATCGCCCCCGACCAGGACTTTGCCACCGCCCTCAGCCCCGCGAGCATCAATTTTGCTCGTTTCGACCAAATGTATCTTTTCACCTTGCAAGATAACATTCCCGCCACGGCCCTGCGCACTACTGACATCAATAACACCTTGCTGGCTCACCACCCCTTCACTGCCGCCATCGAGGTAAATAACGCCATTTTTTTCAGATAAACTATGCGCCTGCAAAATACCGGTATTATCAATCACAGTATTCATTAACATCTCTTTGCCGCGCGCTGTCAGTTGGATAACCCCGCCATCAGCCTGAATCAGCCCGCCGTTTTGCAACAAAGTACTGACCTGTTCACCCTGGACTTGCACACTCAGCAAGCTGCCGTGATCCAGATTAAGGGTGACACGACTCCCGCTCGCTAATGCTACTTTTCCTTGCGGCGACGCGATAACACCGGAAGCCTGATTATCAACCTGCTGGCCGATCAGCGCGATATAGCCACCAGTGGTGGTGTGCAAATTAGCCTGATTAACCAACTTGCCTTCATGTTTTCGGCTGGTCAACGTATAGCGCCCAGAAACAAAATCCTGATTTGACATGGATTTAGTACTGGCAACCAAACCACCAACATCAACTTGCGCACCTTTTCCAAACAGAATGCCATTCGGATTAAGTAAAAAGACCTGTCCATTCGCTTTTAGGCTGCCATATATCTGCGATGCATCGCGACCAAGCACCCGGTTCAGCGCAATACTCTGCTGCCCTGGCTGGTTATAAATAACGCTGTTCCCCTGCGCGATATCAAAGCTGCCCCAATTGATTGCCAACTTATCGCTTTGCTGAGTCACGGTAAGGGTGGTGTTGTGAACATTCAACACACCTTGACCGATAATAATATTGCCGTTAACCGGCAGTGAGGGATGGGCGAATACCCGTAGCGGTAATATGCCAAGAGCTAATCCCGTCATGATGGCCAGATGGCTTAATATTCCAGCTTTTGTATTATTGTCATTAATGACTTTTTTGCCGCCAGACGAAAAGGACCGTCCGTAAGTTCGGGTAAACTCTCCGACAGCAATTAAACATCCCAACCGACGGCAGAAAATAAGTTTGTATAATTTACTGTTCATTATTCACGTCCATTAAATCTGACAAATATGCCAATAAGCGCTAAAACATCTTGTAAGCGCTAAGCCAAAGTTGGTCGTTATCCGGTTGTGCAATTGCAGCCTGGCCGGTTCGATGTGCCCAAGTCAGATTCAAGGTGTAATCTGCCGGACGAAAGAGTGTGATATAGGCACCAAAGCCAGACAGGTTAATATTATTCCCCGTCAGGCCCGCGATAGGCTGGCGATAGTAAGAGCCCCACCCTTGGTCAAAAAATGCCGCAAAGGTGATTTGATTCCCAGTTCCTGCCCATGTGGGAAGTAAGAGTTGCCAGTGGGTGCGTAATTCGGTAGTGAAAAGAGTGCCTTTATCCACCGCCCCTTCACCAATGCCATAGGCGCGCACCGCCAGCGGCCCACCTAATAACAGTTTTTGTGAGCTATCAAGATTCTTACTGGCTATTTGACCGGTAAATTGGTTGAAAAAGGTGAAATAAGGGCCAAAACCCTGATCATGACCGGCACGATAATTAAAACGGGCAAAAGTGCCACCAATACCAGTTAAGGAATTCATGCTTTGACTGAATTCGTCATCCAATGACAGATGGCCTGCCGTACCCAGTAAAGTAAAATTACTGAGTCCTCTAGGTACTGCGGTAAACGTACCACCAAGACCAAACTCACCGGCATCCAGATTGCGCTTTTGTTCTGGCAGCATAATCAGTGAATCACGCATTCTGCTCTGATAATAACCGGTATTCACATCAATTCTAGCTGCCGAATTACGGATCCACGGATGGCGTAAATTAATGCCCCAAGTGTTAGAATGGCCATGAGCATCCAATATTTCGAAAGGCCCCTTTAGGGTATAATCCAGATAACTATAATTAAGCGCTGCACGGGTGCCATAAGTATTAATGGGGAAGTTGTAATCCAACATGCCATTGAATACATCTACCGAGCTGGATAAAATAAAATCAGTACGTAGTTGATCACCCCAGCCGGTCATATTATTGAGTACCCCACCGACTAATAACCGATTATGACCAGAATAATTATTACCCTGGTTATCCACACCGAGATATCCCATCGCAGTCTGTCCTGGGGAAATATCAGCATAAACTCTCGTCATTCCCGATTGAGTTCCCGGTTTTAATGCCAAAGCAGCATCAACCCCCGGAATTTCATTAAAAATAAGGGTGGTGCGTTCAAGGCGGGATAACTCAGCCGGAGAAGCGGCACAATCTTTATTGCCAACAAAACCCACTTCTTTGCTACAACTATTACTTTCAATCACCGCAGTAGCAAAATCAGTATTCAACCGGCTCTGATTATTAATCTCCGGTTTATCTAATCTGCCAGCAATAATACGAACTATGACAACACCTTCACGGATAGTTTGTGGTGGCAATATTGCCTGAGTGGCAACAAATCCTTGTTGTCGATAAAAGCGAGTTACCGCTAACGTCATGGTTTGTAAATCATTAAAGGTTAATTGTTGCCCCAACCAAGGCGTAATTACGGCGCGTAGTGCTTTATTATTTCCGTTACTGTGCCGTAATAACTGGGTATCACCCTCGAATCTAACCTCACGTAACATGATTCTTCCCGCCGAGGTAGAACCGCCAAACGATGTAGGAAGGAGCAAAGGTGGAAGTTTGATTTCAGCTTCCTGTGGCGCACGCAATGGCACCGGCGTTGTTTGCCGTATTTCGTTACTAATCACACCCGCATTCGGTACATTTATGACCTGAGGAGCGGCGACTACCTGTGAGCAAAAAAAAAGGGCAAACATGATTACTGTGGAACTCAGTTTAGTCTGATACCGTAATTTTTCTGGATAATAAAAATGTCGCATAAAATACGCCTGCTTAGCATGATGATCACGCCAGTTTAAATAATAAGAACCTCCGTCATTTAATACTGGCCCACATAGTTGATTTTAGTTAGCAAGTTAATAAAGTGATTAAATAAACATAAAATAGAATGTAAAATGGCATGACAAATTAATAAATACCAACATCCCAAAGAGTAACCTCTGTTGGTTCAGACTAATATTCATCTCACACGTATAACAAATAGTTATTTATGGTAGATATTTCATTATCGACATGAAACAATAATAGATTCACATACAAATAAATAATCAAAGTAATTAGAATTTAAATAGGGAGTGAAGTAATAACTTAACAAAATGAAAACACACATTAAAATAATAGCCAGCCAGCCAAATAACACCAACTACAATTACAGTAAAAGAAATAATAAGCCACATGGAATACTAATAATAACAATAAAAAACATTAATCGTATTTTAAAACAGCCTAAATACCCGCTAATCACTTAAATATGAACAATGCTTTTTATAATTATAATTAGATATAGTAATTTAAATAATAAAAAGCCCCGCATTACTTAACGGGGTCACTATATTCTGGTTCAGACCATCACCGAGTACCATGAATAATTTTTGCTATCCATTCTGCCTGATGCGAGCAATCAAATTATCAATGTTATCAATGTGTGATGCGGCCAATATCAAACTACGCCCCAAACTCAACGCATGACGCTGACATTCCCGGCGCATCTCTTCATCAGCGATACTATCCAGATCAGCAACATGTGCCAGGCCAATGGTACGCCGAATTAATTCAGTACCACAAAACCCTATCGCGTCTTGCCAAACCTGTTGCAGGAACTGTTGTACATATCCTTCGGTCGCTAAGGCTAAATCCTGCGTTTTTTCCTGACTTAACGCCACGAAACGGCTAGAAAATGTTTGCCAGATAATATGCACATCTTTCAGCCGTTGCTCGCGGCTAGCTGCGGCATCACGAGGGCCGGCCAAGCCGGGTAGTCCACAGTAATTGAGCAGTAAATTCCCTAGTGCGGTACCCACATCAAAGCCGATTGGGCCATAGAAACCAAATTCGGCATCAATAGTTTTCAAACGCCCCTCAGCAACGAAGATAGAACCACTATGAATATCCCCGTGCAGCAATGCTTCGGCCTTACTCAAGAAGCGATGTTTAAGTGAGGCCACCGCCACCTTGAGAGCATTATCCTGGCGCAGAGCCAGTACATCAGGGAGTAATGCCGGATCAAAATTATTACGTTCATGATCAATATAAGGGTCAGTAAAGAATAGATCCTCAGTAATCTGGCACAACTCTGGATTGGTATAGCAGCTCACTGCCGCTTTTTTGGCTTGTGCCGACTGATAAAAATCTGAGGTATGGAATAAGGTTTGCGCCAAATATTCAGCCAGTTGTCCCGCCGCTTGCGGATAGTGTTTACCTGCCAGCAGTTCACTGCGCCAGATATGGTGATCAGATAAGTCCTCTTGCACCATAACCGCCAATTCAGCATCGTGATGCAGCACATTGACCGTGTGTTGAGGGCAAAATTGGCTGTGTGTCAGCAGGGTTTGCGCTTCAATTCTGGCGCGATCCAAGGTCAACGGCCAAGACTCCCCAACGCAGCGCACATAAGGCAGTGCCTGCTTGACAATCACCCGACTGACGCCGGCCGCATCACGGATTTTAAACACCAGATTGAGATTGCCATCCCCAATTTCATCGGCCATCACTAAGGTCAGTGGATTAGCAACCTGACCAAATTGGCGAGCATATTCAACAGCATCCGCAGCAGTAAATGTATGGTAGCGCGACATCTTCGACCTCTTTATTCTTTACCCGATTCTGGTTCACTCACCGCCAACTACTTGCTTAGCTGTGAAATTATTCTCTGTTAGAGCTAAAAAATCCGTATTTAGGCGTAAAACCATATAGACGTCTACACATCCGTAAGATATGTTGGCAGAATAAGAAACCAGATGCAATAACGCAACATGGATTTAACTGACAATGCAGACGCTTAACAGGCTCGATTTACAAACCACCAGCTTAAGAATTATCGATAACCAGCTCTGGATACTCGATCAGCAGGCATTACCACAGCGTCAGGAGTGGCTATTAGCTGATACGGTAGAGTTACTGATTGGTCATATCCAAACATTGCGAGTCCGTGGTGCACCGCTCATTGGACTGTCAGCAAGTTTATTATTGGCTTTACTGGCAGAACGTGGTTTGCCGCAAGCTCAACTTGAGCAGGCACTCATCGCGCTGCGTGAATCCCGCCCGACGGCAGTCAACTTGATGAATAATCTGGCACGGATGCAGCAGGCTTTGCTACAAGCCAACTGGGTCGATACTTTGGTCCGCGAAGCGCTACATTTGGTGGATGAAGACCGAGAATTGTGCGAGCGCATTGCCCGGCATGGGGCGGCACTGGTTAAACCGGGCAGTAACTTGCTAACCCACTGCAATACCGGTGGCCTCGCTACGGCAGGCATTGGTACCGCTATCGGCGTATTATTGAAAGCCCATCAGCAAGGTAATATTCAGCAGGTGTGGGTCGATGAAACCCGTCCTTTACTACAAGGCGGCCGCTTAACCGCCTGGGAGTTAGGTGAGTTAGGTATTCCATATCAATTGATTTGTGATTCGATGGCTGCCAGCCTGATGGCTCAGGGCAAAGTGGATGCTATCTGGGTTGGTGCGGATCGCATTGCCGCCAACGGCGATGTGGCAAATAAAATAGGCACTTACAGTTTGGCGGTGTTGGCCCACTATCACAATATTCCGTTCTATGTTGCCGCCCCGCACACTACTCACGATCCAAACTGCCCGAATGGTGCAGCGATCCCAATCGAGCAGCGTGCCGCCAGTGAAGTGACCGGTGTCTCAGGCAGCTTTGGCAGTTGCCATTGGGCACCAGAAGATGCCGCTGTGTATAACCCGGCATTTGATGTCACACCGGCAGCATTGATCAGTGGTTGGGTATTAGACAGCGGCGTCATTAGCCCAGAACAAGTGGCGGCAGGCTTCTTCCAAGCTAAGAATTAGCAATGTTTGTAATTTTATCCCCAAAGCAATTGAAGCCGCAGCGGTGTTAGCTGCGGCTTCAAGTAAGAAGGTGATCAATCCAAACGTGGATAAGCATCGGCTATCTTATCGCCAGTAAAATGTGCCACCCACCCCTCAGGATTATCAAATACCCGAATAGCCGTGAAATTCGGTGCAGACCCCATATCAAACCAGTGGCGAGTATCGGCAGGGACAGAAAGTAAGTCATTCTTTTCACAAAGTATTTGATAAATTTTACCGTTCAGATGCAAACAGAACAACCCTGCACCTGCAACGAAAAAGCGCACTTCATCTTCACCGTGGGTATGTTCTGATAAAAACTTCTCACGCAACACTTCCCGCTGAGCGTTATCAGGCCGCATGCTAATCACATCCCAACTCTGATAACCCTTCTCCGCCACCAGCCGGTCAATCTCATGTTGATAAGCTGCAATCACCGCCTCCGGCTGTGGATTTTCACCCAGTTCACGATCTGCCTGCCAGCGCTCAAAGCGCACACCAATAGCAGTCAGTTGCTGCTGGATCTCTTCAGCATCACGGCTTTGCCACAGCGGTTGCTCCGGCTGCTCATCACTAAAAATCGTTAATCCGCTCATGCTGTAAAATCCTCCAAAACGATTTGATCAAAACGTCTCACCTGTGGGTGGCGGCTTTCGTTATCAGGAAAGTCGCGAATCAGTTGGCAAGTTTGCCAACCCGCCAGTTGCGCAGCATCCAACTCCTGACGGATATCAGATAAAAACAGCAGTGCTTGTGGGGCGATAGCTAATTGACTAGCAATATTCTGATAAGAGCTCACCTCACGTTTCCCCCCAACATGGGTATCAAAATAGCCACTGAATAGCGGGCGTAAATCCCCTGCATCGCTGTAACCAAACAACAGTTTCTGCGCAGCAACCGAGCCGGAAGAGTAGACATATAACCCCAAACCCTGTTGCTGCCAGTCGGCCAATTGCCGGGCCACTTCTGGGTAAAGATGACCACGAAAGTCCCCTTGCAGATAACCGGTGCGCCAGATAATGCCTTGAATCGCTTTCAACGCCGTGGATTTACGGTCTTCATCCATAAAACCATGTAACGCGGTAATCAATGTTTCAATATCAGCATCCGGCTGTGCAAGTTCATGGCGCAAACTGGTTAGCGCTACGGCAATCTCTTCATCCTGCTGATGTGCACGCAAATAGGGCGTCAGTCGCTCGCGGGCATAGGGGAACAGCACCTGATGGACAAAGCGGATGTCACTGGTGGTGCCTTCAATATCGGTAACAATAGCCTGGATCATTTAGCCCCCACGTTAGGATTGAGATCAAACAAGCGGCGTTGCAGTTCACACTGGAACAAGAATTCCAGCCCTTCCAGATGACGACGGGCTTCCACCACGCTATTTCCCCAGCAATACAGGCCATGACCGCGCACCAAGAATCCGTAGTGTAGCGGGTTATTATCTGCCAGTGCGGCAACCCGTTGGGCCAGCGCCGGAATATCCTGATCATTATCAAAAATAGGGATGGCAACCGCATCCAAATGACTACGCTGACCCGATAGTGATTTCTGCATTTCATAGCCTTGCAATACTAATTCATGGCTACGCTCAACCCGAGATAGCACAGTGGCATTCACCGAGTGAGTATGTAACACCGCATTGATCTCTGGATACCGACGATAAAGCAAGGTATGTAGCCCGGTCTCTGCCGAGGGTGTGCGCCCACTGGGAACATGGTTGTTGGCGGTTTCTACCAGTAGAAAATCGTCAGCGGTGAGGCTGCCTTTATCTTTACCCGATTCGGTAACCAGACAATGAGTCGAGTCCAGCCGCAGGGACATATTACCACCGGTCGCTGGGCACCAGCCCTTCTCCCCGATCCAGTGGCAGGCGGCTAACAGCGCGCCAAGTTGTACATTTTCTGTCATTGCATATCCCTGTTGTGGTGTAGGTGGGTCATCACATTTAGCAACCGCAATTTGCCCGACGATCAGCTTTAGTACATTTTTATCTATGCTTAGCGAATTACGGCATTTAGCCGTTTAAACATCTAAGCGTCTTGATTGCCAAATCTTAACATCGTGTTATATTGACGGCAACATACAGCGCCAGGAGTATTCATCTGCCATGAGCACTTTATCCTTTATTCCAGACAGTAAATTGCCGGCACAAGGCACTACAATCTTTACGCAAATGAGTGCATTGGCGCAAAAACACCAAGCGATTAACTTATCGCAAGGGTTCCCCGATTTTGATGGCCCAGACTATTTGAAACAGCAATTGGCCTATCATGTCAGTCAAGGTGCAAACCAATATGCCCCAATGACCGGCGTGGCGCCGCTCCGCAATGCAATTGCGGAGAAAACGGCTAAAATCTACGGCTGGCAGCCCGATGCCGACAGCGAAATCACCATCACTACCGGTGCCAGCGAAGCCCTGTTTGCCGCCATTACCGCCCTGGTGCGCCCAGGCGACGAAGTTATCTGCTTTGACCCCAGTTACGACAGCTATGCACCGGTAGTTAAACTGGCGGGCGGCATACTCAAGCGCATAGCACTGAAACCCCCGACATTCGCCACCGACTGGTCTGAATTTGCTGATCTGGTTTCTGAACGTACTCGTCTGGTTATCGTCAATACGCCGCATAACCCTTCAGCGACTGTTTGGCGGGCGGAAGACTTTGAACAACTGTGGCAAGTGATTGCTGAACGTAATATCTATGTGCTGAGCGATGAGGTGTACGAACACATCTGCTTTAGCGCCACAGGCCATGCCAGTGTGCTGGCTCATCCGCACCTGCGCCAACGCGCCATTGCAGTGTCCTCTTTCGGCAAAACCTTCCATATGACCGGTTGGAAAGTGGGGTATTGCATCGCCCCCGTCGCTATCAGTGCCGAAGTGCGTAAAATTCATCAATATCTGACCTTTTCGGTTTGCACGCCGGTTCAGCTCGCATTGGCGGATATGCTCAATGCCCAACCAGAGCACTGGCAGCAACTGCCCGATTTTTATCGCGCCCGTCGTGATCGCTTCGTTAATGCGCTGTCCACCAGCCGCCTGAAAATTCTGCCGAGTGAAGGCACCTATTTCCTGTTGGCCGATTACAGCGCGGTTTCTGATCTTGATGATGTTGAATTCTGCCAATGGTTAACCGAACATGTCGGCGTGGCCGCGATACCGTTATCGGTATTTTGTGAAGGCCCGTTTCCCCATAAACTGATCCGGCTGTGCTTCGCCAAACAGGATGCCACGCTGGATGCTGCGGCGGAGCGATTGTGTCAACTTTAAAACTGACCCTGCTGCAACAGCCATTGGTATGGTTGGATGCACAGGCAAATCTGCGCCATTTTGACATGCTGTTGGAGCCACTCCGGCAGCGTGATGTGATTGTGTTGCCAGAGATGTTTACCACCGGTTTTGCCATGAATGCGGCTGAAAATGCATTATCAGAAGGTGAGGTCATCAACTGGTTACGCCATTGGGCCACGGTTACTGATGCCCTGATTGGCGGCAGTGTGGCGCTGAAAACCACCGAGGGTGCGGTGAACCGCTTCCTGCTGGTTGAACCGAATGGGCGCGTTCATCATTATGACAAACGCCACTTATTCCGCATGGCCGGTGAGCACCACCACTATCAAGCGGGCAAAGAGCGCAAGGTGGTGGAATGGCGCGGCTGGCGAATTTTGATGCAAGTTTGCTATGACCTGCGTTTTCCGGTGTGGTCACGCAATTTGCAAGATTATGATTTAGCACTCTATGTCGCTAACTGGCCAGCTCCTCGCGCCAAACACTGGCAAAGTTTACTGACAGCGCGCGCGATAGAAAATCAGGCTTACGTCGCCGGATGTAATCGGGTCGGCGATGATGATAACGGCCATCACTATCAGGGCGACAGTGTGATTCTGGATGCTCAAGGTGAGGTGTTGGCG
This sequence comes from Yersinia sp. 2541 StPb PI, assembly GCF_052217145.1. NCBI lineage: Bacteria > Pseudomonadati > Pseudomonadota > Gammaproteobacteria > Enterobacterales > Yersiniaceae > Yersinia > Yersinia sp. 2541 StPb PI. The sequence goes on from NZ_JAZGQB010000001.1 coordinate 3,653,596, forward strand.
CAAGCAGAACCGGGACTGGCTGCGCAACTGGATGCTGAGTTGTCTTTAGAAACATTGCAGAGCTATCGCGAAGCCTTTCCGGCATGGCGCGATGTTGATGATTTTTTATTGTTGTAAAGGTAAAACCAGGGGGAGCCGTGCCGCAAAAGTGCTCCCCAAGTGTATTAAACCCGCTGCCAGGATAGCACCGTTTCCAGATAAGCCTGAATGGCTAGCGCAATATCACTATGCATGACGGATTCATCAGGATGATGGCTTACCCCTCCTTTGCAGCGCACAAACAACATCCCTACTGGCCAGCACTCAGCAACAGCAATGGCATCATGCCCCGCACCGCTGGGCAGCAATAATGAGCGCCCCTGTACCCGATCAATACTGGCGTTGATTCGCTGGCGCAAAGCCATATCACATTCGGTAGCACTGATACGGTAAAACTCTTCTGATGAAAAAGTCAGGCCGCGCTGTGCTGCTATCACTTGCGCCTGCGCCAACAAGCTGGCCAGTAACTGGTCCACGTGACAGTCTTGCGGGCCACGAATATCCAGCGTCAGAACCACCTCTGCGGCAATCACATTCACAGCACCTGGCGAACAACTGAGTGTTCCAACTGTCGCCACTAAATGTTCACCATAGCAAGCAGTCAACTGTTCAACGGCACCAATCCATTGCGCCGCACCGGCCAATGCATCTTGCCGCTGCCCCATCGGCACCGTACCAGCGTGGCCCGCTAAGCCAATAAATCGGCAATTCAGACGGCGCGCGCCATTGATTGCCGTCACCACACCCAATGCCAAATCGGCCTTTTCTAAACACGGCCCCTGTTCAATATGCAGCTCCAGATAAGCACAAAAATCACTCACCTCACGTCGCGCACTGACAATAGCCGCCGGGTCAAAATCAAGATTCTCCATGGCCTGCGCCACACTGACACCCTCAGCATCGGTTTTACTCAACCAATCGGCCGGCCAGCGCCCAGTGATACCTTTACTACCCAGCAGGGTGATACCAAAGCGCGTACCCTCTTCATCGGCAAAACCAATCACCTCAATGGCCACCGGCAGCCGCTGCTGCTGACGATACAAATACCCCACCACTTCTAGCGCACTTAATACACCTAGCATGCCATCGTAACGGCCGGCGTTGCGCACCGTATCAAGATGAGAGCCTAACAATAGGGCCGGCGCATCAGGTTGCAGCCCTTCATAACGGCCGCAAATATTACCAACTGCATCCTGCCACACGCGCATCCCGACCGCCTGCATCCATTCACCCACTTGCTGATTTGCCCGCAAATGTTCAGAAGACAGGTACACCCGCGTCAGCGCATCCGCTGATTCACTGATTGCCGCCAGCACATCACAACGGGCCAAGACCCGTAATGCAGCCTGCTCTGCCTCGGCATCCGGCAGGGTAACAGCCATCAGTTCGCTCCGTTTAGTGGATCAATAGCCGGTTTATCACTCTCAGCTTGATAGACATTCCACGCGCTTTGCAATCCGTTGCCCTGAACCGTGGCAAAACCTAAACGGTTTAATACCGCCTCCAATGCCACCAGCGTTTGCATCACACAATCTTTACGCGCGTTATATCCCATAGTGCCGATGCGCCAAATTTTGCCATTTAGCGGCCCGAATGAGGTACCAATCTCGATACCAAAATCATTTAGCATCAGTTGCCGCACTTGCTCACCAGGAACACCGGTCGGAATAACCACCCCCAACACATTGTTCATGCGGTGCTTCATATCACCGAACACCGCCAGCCCCATTCCCTGAATGCCCGCCAACAACGCTGCACCATGCAAAGCATGACGGGCAATACCGTTATCCAATCCCTCTTCCAGTATTACTCGTGCGCATTCCCGTGCCGCAAACAGCATACTGGTGGCTTCGGTATGATGATTCAGGCGCTCCGGCCCCCAATAATCCATGATCATGCCCAAATCAAAGTAATTGGAATAGATCATCTCTTCGTCGCCATCAGCATGATCCTGAGTACGGATCCCCTGCTCAATACATTTGCGCCGCCGAATTTGCTCAGCGAATTGTGGGCTGAGGGTCACCGGAGCACTGCCTGATGGCCCGCCAAGGCACTTTTGCAACCCGGCAGATACTGCGTCCAACCCCCAGGCGTCAGTTTCCAATAGGTTCCCCCCCAGCGATGCAGTCGCATCGGTATAAAACAACACTTGATGGCGGCGACAGATCTCGCCCAACTCAGCTAGCGGCTGCAACATGGTGGTTGAAGTATCTCCCTGCACCGTCAATAGCAGCCGTGGGTGTACTTTCTTGATAGCATCTTCAATCATCTCTGGGCTGAATACCTCGCCCCACGCCACCTCGATAGTGTGGACTTCGGCCCGGCAACGGCGGGCAATTTCACACAATAAGTGACCAAAACGGCCAAAAACCGGCACCAGAACTTTATCGCCAGGGCGGATGGCCGACAGCAGAACCGCCTCAATACCCGCACGAGAGGTGCCATCGATCAACATCGTCCACTGATTCTCAGTGCGGAAAACCCCACGATATAGCGCCATCACCTGATTCATATACTCTGTCATCGCCGGATCGTATTGCCCGATCAACTGACTGGCCATCGCCCGCAATACCCGGGGATCGGCATTGATCGGCCCCGGCCCCATCAGCAACCGTGCCGGTGGGTTAATCTGACAAAACAGCGGATTAGGGTTTATTGCCGACATAGAAAATCTCCATCCTTAAATAATTCAGTGAAATGTGGCCTACAAACCACGGACCGATGATATAAACTGTTTTAATTCAGTAGTTTGTGGATTAGCAAATAAGGCGCGACTTTCGCCCTGCTCCCACACCCGCCCTTGATGCATAAACACCACCCGGTCACCCACTTCACGGGCAAAATTCATCTCATGGGTCACCAGAATCAGTGTCATACCTTCTGCCACCAACTGTTCGAGGACTTTCAACACTTCCCCCACTAACTCAGGATCCAAAGCCGAGGTGATCTCATCGCACAGCAATACCTTCGGCTGCATCGCCAGCGCACGGGCAATCGCCACACGCTGCTGCTGCCCACCGGAAAGATTAGCCGGGTAATAATCGAGCCGGTCGGCCAGCCCAACTTTTTCCAGCATCAACGCCGCCAGTTCACGGCACGCGGTCGTGCTCTTTTTCAGTACCCGACGCGGTGCCAGCATCACATTCTCCAACGCTGTCATATGTGGGAACAGATTAAAACTCTGGAACACCATGCCTACCGAGCGGCTAATCTCCCGCGCCTGCGAATCACGATCCGTTACCGTCATACCACCCAACTTGATACTGCCGTCCTGATATCCCTCCAGCCCGTTGATACAACGCAATAAGGTACTTTTACCTGAACCACTGCGGCCAATTATCGAGATCACTTCGCCCATCTCGATATCCAGATCTACGCCTTTAAGTACATGATTCTGGCCATAGTATTTTTGAACCTGATTAATGGTGATCAGCGGCATGAAATTTCCTCTCCAGATAATGGCTGTAACGCGACAACGGATAACACATCAGGAAATAGCCCAGCGCCACTAAGCCAAAAACTTTAAACGGCTGATAAGTGACATTATTGAGCATGGTGCCCGCTTTGGTTAATTCGACAAAACCAATGATCGATGCCAGTGCTGTGCCCTTGATAACCTGCACCGAGAAACCCACGGTCGGTGCAATTGCGATACGCATCGCCTGCGGCACAATCACCCGCAATAACGTCTGGCTGAAACTCAGACCCAGACAGCGGGAGGCCTCCCACTGGCCTTTCGGCAACGCTGCAATACTGCCACACCAGATATCCACCAGAAAGGCACTGGTAAACAGTGTCAAAGCCATCGCCGCAGCCGCCCACGGGCTAACATCAATACCCAACAGTGCTAAGCCGAAGAAGGCCAGAAACAGTTGCATCAGCAACGGCGTACCCTGAAACAATTCGGTATATAGACGGACAAAACGAGCTGCCCAACACCAACGACTCAAGCGCATCAACATCAATGGTAATGTCACTAATGTGCCGCCAAAAAAGGCCGTTAGTGACAGTAACAGCGTCCAGCGGGCGGCCAATAACAAGTTACGGATGATATCCCAGTCAGTAAACATCATGAGTTATGGCTCCCAAAGAATCGACGGCCAACCGCCAGCAGTAATTGGCGCATTGCGATGGCTAACAACAAATAGAGCAAGGTGGTCACCAGATAGACTTCAAAACTGAGGAAGGTGCGCGACTGAATCAGGTTGGCGGCAAATGTCAGTTCTTCAAATGACACCTGTGATACCACCGCAGAACCGAGCATCACAATAATGCACTGGCTTACCAGCGCCGGATAAATGCGCTGTAACGACGGCGGTAGGATCACGCGGAAAAAAGTCTGACTACGGCGTAACCCTAATACCCGCCCCGCCTCCCACTGGCCTTTAGCGCTGGCTTGAATCCCGGCACGAATAATCTCCGTGCTATAAGCGCCCAGATTGATAGTCATCGCCAATAAGGCTGCCTGACCGGCACTAAGTTTCAAGCCAAGTGCCGGTAAACCAAACACAATAAAAAACAGTTGCACCACGAATGGGGTATTACGCACAATTTCTACATAACCGCCCCATATCCGGCGCAATATAACCCTATCACCACAGCGAATTGCGGCTCCCGCTATCCCCAGCGCAATACCGCCGAGGGTGGCCATAGCCGTCAGCTCAATGGTGGTCAACAGGCCCGACAATAGTTCAGGCAGATAAGGCCACAAAGCAGAGAAATTAAGCTGATAGGTCATAGCCAACTCCTGTTATGCACCCAAATCAGCCGGTAACGGCGCCTTCAACCATTTCTCGGACAAACCATTTAGCGTGTTATCCTGCAATGCTTCCCCAATCAGAGCATCCACTTTGGCTTTCAGAGCCGGTTCTCCCTGACGCAAACCGATATAACACGGTGAATCTTTCAGCATAAACTTCGCCACCGGTGCCTGGGTTGGATTCTGGCGAACCAATGCACTGACCACCAAATTGCCCGTCGCCAAATAATTCACCTGACCAGACAGGTAGGCTGACAGCGTAGTGTTGTTATCTTCATACCGTTTAATCTGAGCATCTTTAGGGGCTAACTCACTCAGCACCATATCTTCCACTGCACCACGGGTTACCCCCACCGTTTTACCTGCCAATTGTTCTGGTTGCTTCAGTGCATCGTCTTTAGCACCAAATACACCCAAGAAAAACGGTGCATAGGCACGGCTAAATGCGATAGCTTTTTCCCGTTCAGGATTTTTACCCAAGCTGGAAATCACTAAATCCACTTTATCCGTTTGCAGATAAGGCACTCGGTTGGCACTGGTCACCGGCACCAGTTGCAACTTTAGTTTCATCTTATCGGCCAAATAATGTGCCATGTCGATGTCATAACCCTGCGGCTGAAGATCCGTACCAACCGAGCCAAATGGCGGGAAATCCTGTGGAACAGCGACCCGCAACACACCACGCTGCTGAATTTGCTCTAACTGATCGGCTAACACCGAAGGAGCCTGAACCCATATCAGTGCAGCACTCAGCAAGGCCAACATCCGCTTTTTCATGTTCATAGCATATCTCCAATAACTCAGTAATGAAACGATGGGTTCTTTAAAAGCAAATACTGAAACCATCGTTGCAACTACTATGCCAATGATAACCTATGACGAGAGGCCCATATTTAGGCTCACTACACGAATCACAAGGAATAAATCGAAGAGAGAGACTCACAATCAAGGTGCAAATCAACAATCAAAATGCACCACAAAAGTGCATTAATTGATAAAAAGAAGGCGTTAGCGCGCCGCCGGGAGGTGAAAGTGACATAAGCTGTCGCAACAGCCAGAAGAGTGTTACCCCTTCGGACACTGAACTAAACGATAGCCTTTTGACCTATATGGCGAACAAACTACCGTTGCTCTAACTCTCCTAAATCATCATATAAATCAGCGATTTGATGAATTCGCTGACGGCCCTGTGCGAGCATTTCATGCAATAAAGCATTACTCAGTAAATTTGCCAGACTCATGGCCGAAGAGTAGCTATCAAAAGCCGATACGCTGTCGAGCGGCGTAGTCAACCGCCAACGTGCTAACGGCAATATTGACTGAGCTTGCGGCTCACAAATCAGCAGCGTCGGCACGCCTTGTACCTGCATTTGTAGCAGGATCTCGCGGATAACTTTTGGCCGGCGGCGAAATGCCACCACAATAACTAAATCACGCGGCGTGACATCCACCAACTCCTCTGCCAGCGTCTGCCCCGCTTGTGGCACCAACTGCACGTGCTGGCGCACCTGCAACAACTGTTGACGTAAATGCAGAGCAACCGGGTAACTGTTTCGTAGCCCCAATAATAAGATACGCGGCGCACGTATCATCGCATCGATAACCTCGGCTAACTGACGGCTATCCAACTGACTCACCCAATGCGTTAAATTCGCCATTTCTTGCTTATAGTGGCGCGCCAGCAAGGTGTTCCCTTGTACCGCATCACGACTATCGGTCAATGGCATACCGCTTTGACGCAAGGTGCGTACTTCTTCACGCATTTCCCGATAACTGGCGTACCCCAAGCGCTTAAACAGCCGGCTAACCGTGGCCTTAGACACCCCACTCAAGCGCGCCAATTCAGCACTGTTATAGCTAATCAGGTCGTCAAAATGATCAAAAATAAAATCAGTAACGCGCTGCTCCTGCGGGGTCAACTGTGCATAATGCGCCCGCAAACGTTCATCAATCTGTTTCATACCCTTCTCCGGCCAATGAAACTATCGTTTCAGCATAAGCATTTTTGCGGAAAATAGCACACAAGCCCACCGCAGTAATAAGATAATTTTCATGCTGAGTGCTATCTGTCATTCGCCAGCGAGTCGGCCACGGTTCGATTAGCCTGCTTGGTTGAAGCAAAGTGACCACCGATCGAGTATCAACTAAAACCCGAACTGAACTGAGATAAAATTTATCCCTTGGTTTATCATTCCTAATTATCTAATACTGTCGCTCTTATCAATTCAGAATAATTCCTTATGACACAAAAAGCTGAAAACTCCGGGTTAAGTCCGGCATTGATCGTGTTGATGTCGGTCGCAACCGGACTGGCTGTTGCCAGCAACTACTATGCCCAGCCACTGCTGGAAACCATCGCACAAGCCTTTAATCTCTCGGTCAATCAAGCTGGATTTATCGTTACTGCGGCCCAGTTGGGCTATGCTGTGGGATTAATGTTCCTGGTGCCGCTAGGGGATATGTTTGAACGCCGTGGGCTGATTGTGGGCATGACCTTGCTGGCTGCTGGCGGCATGCTGATTACCGCGATGTCACAAAACCTCACTATGATGATTGTTGGCACCGCGCTCACTGGTTTGTTCTCAGTGGTGGCACAATTACTGGTGCCGCTGGCGGCCACTCTGGCTGCGCCGGAAAAACGCGGCAAGGTGGTCGGTATTATTATGAGTGGTCTGCTGCTGGGGATTTTGCTGGCACGAACCGTGGCAGGAGCACTGGCCTCCATTGGCGGTTGGCGCACCATTTATTGGGTCGCCAGCGCGCTGATGTTCGTCATGGCATTGGTATTGTGGCGCTACCTGCCGCGCTATAAACAACATACCGGTTTAAATTACGGCCAGCTGCTTGGTTCAATATTCTCGCTGTTTATTCGAACACCCGTGCTGCGCACCCGTGCCTTGCTCGGCGCGCTCTCGTTTGCCAACTTTAGTGTGTTGTGGACGTCGATGGCCTTCTTACTGGCTTCTCCCCCCTTCGGCTATTCAGAAGCTACTATCGGGCTATTTGGCCTGGTCGGTGCTGCTGGCGCGTTGATGGCGACCAAAGCGGGCCAATTGGCGGATAAAGGTAAAGCCCGCATCACCACCAGTGTTGGTTTGGGATTACTGCTGTTGTCTTGGATACCTATCGCCCTGGGGCAACATTCCATCATCGCGCTGATTATCGGCATTGTGGTGTTGGATCTGGCGGTTCAGGGGGTACATGTCACCAATCAGAGCGTGATATATCGCATGATGCCGGAAGCCAGAAATCGCTTAACCGCCGGTTATATGACCACTTACTTTATCGGCGGGGCGTTAGGTTCGCTGATTTCAGCAGCAGCATACCAACATGCCGGCTGGTATGGTGTGGCAATGGCCGGTTTGGTGCTGTGCATACTAAATATTACGACGTGGCTGGCCGGTAAACGCTTTGATCCTCCCGCTAATCAACCCGTTGAGTGACCTTAATTAGTTAGCTAACTAATAATCAATGCAGATATAAATTTGGGTTATAGGGTGTTAAGAAAATTACCACTCTGGTAATGTTACCTAACTTGTTATTTTGCCCTGTAACCCAAAGATCTTATGCCAAGCCAAATCACCGACTCTCCGCCAGCTACCCGGTCAACCGCCACCTTTACGGAGGGCATTACCGATAGCCTGCCTATCGTTATCGGCTATTTACCCGTCGCCTTCGCCTTTGGTCTGAGTTCGGTAAAACTGGGTTTTACCCCGCTGGAAGGTATTTTCTTCTCTTGCATCATTTATGCCGGTGCCAGCCAATTCGTTATTACCGCCCTGCTCAGCGCCGGGATGTCATTATGGGTTTCCGCCTTAACCGTGATGGCAATGGATATCCGTCATATCTTGTATGGACCGGCACTCAAACACCGTATTCTGACCAAATTATCCGGTAAAAAAACCGCGCTGTGGGCATTTGGTTTGACCGATGAAGTGTTTGCTGCTGCCACCACCAAGTTAATGAAAGAAGAGCGACGCTGGAGCGAAAACTGGATGCTCGGTATCGCGTTTACCTCTTGGCTATCTTGGGTGGCAGGTACCGCAATCGGTGCCATGTTTGGCAATGGCCCGTTGGAGAATTATCCCGCTATTGAGGCCTCCCTCTCCTTTATGTTACCGGCGTTGTTCTTGAGCTTTCTGCTGGCCTCATTTAAACGCCAATACAGCCTAACCGTTATCGCCTCGCTGAGTGGCGCATTGCTCGGCGCCGTGTTGTTCTCTATTCCGGTGGCGATTTTGGCCGGAATTGGCGCAGGGTGCCTGGCCGCCCTGCTGCAACCCACACCAGAAGTGGTGACCGAACACAGTGAAAATAACGAGCAGGAGCCGACACCATGAATTCAGATGTCCTGATTATTGGGTTAGTGGTGGGGACGGTAAATTACCTGTTTCGTTATTTGCCACTGCGCCTGGGACCAGCACGTAAACAAGCGGGTCTGCAACGAGGCAGAGTTTCACTGCTGTTGGACAGCATTGGGATTGCTTCTATCTGTGCGTTATTGGTGGTTTCCAGTACACCAGAAATTATGCATAACCCGCAGAAACTCATGCCGACACTGATTGGCTTTCTGGTTATCTGTGGCTGCTTTTATAAAACCAACAGTATTATCTTCGCCACGTTATTTGGCGCGATCAGCTATGGACTGACATTCAAATTGCTCATGATTTTGGGATAAGAGATTGCCTGAATTGTGAGCTAAAACACAATAACCTTACAATTAGTGATACTAATTACTACAAACAGTGACTGAATAACACGAATTGCTAAATTTTTCTCGAATTATACCGTTTACATTATTAGTCACTATCGTTACTGTACCATTTGAAATTAATGAGGCTCATTATAATGGAAAATTCGTTTAGTCCTATAGAACAGATGCTTAATTTTCGTGCCAAACGCCAGAAAGATTTCCCTTATCAGGAAATTCTACTGACACGCTTGTGTATGCATATGCACAGTAAGTTGCTAGAAAATCGCAACAAGATGCTGAAAGCACAAGGAATTAACGAAACCTTATTTATGGCATTAATTACGCTGGATGCGCAGGAAAGTCGCAGTATCCAACCGTCTGAACTGAGTGCGGCACTGGGTTCTTCGCGCACCAATGCGACCCGCATTGCTGACGAACTGGAAAAGAAAGGTTGGATTGAGCGCCGCGAAAGCCACAATGACCGCCGTTGTTTGCATTTGCATCTGACCGAGGCGGGCGTTGAGTTTTTGAATCAGCTGCTGCCCCCACAACATAAATGTCTGCATTTTCTTTGGTCAACCCTAGACGCTGACGAACAGCAACAGCTTGAAACGCTGACGCGCAAATTACTGTCTCGTTTAGATCAAATGGAAGTACCGGAGCAGTAATTCCAATATATCTATCCAGGCGCATTACTTGATCCAAGTAAACAACTATGCGATCCCCACATAGCTGGAGACTCACGCCTTTGTTCGCCATTTTTTAAGGGCTGAACTGACGATTGATTTACTCGGCTAATACCCGGATATTGCAGCCCAACGTCCGTTATAAAACTGGGATTATCGGCAGTGATGAGCTGTTGGTAACCGAATCACAATATCTACAACAGCAACAATCGGAACTTAGCGCCAGCAACCATTTATTGCAGGCCAAGATTAGTTTGATCCGTTCATTGGGTGGTGGTCATCAGGCCCCGGTCAATGAGGGTTCACAAAATAAAACAATATAAAATGTGGGGAAGACCATGAGTACAAGCGCGGAAGCTCAAATCCCGCAACAACCGCAGAACAAGAAGAAGCAACGTAAACGCATACTTCTTCTCCTGACGGTTATTTTTATCATCCTTGGCGTGGCCTATTTTATTTATTGGTTCTTGGTGTTACGTCATCATCAAGAGACTGATAATGCTTATATTTCAGGCAACCAGATACAGATCATGTCGCAGGTTCCCGGCAGCGTAGTCAGTGTCAATTTCGAAAATACAGATTTTGTTAAAAGTGGCGATGTACTGCTGGCTCTTGACCCAACTGATGCCGAACAGGCGTTTGAGCAGGCAAAAACCGCACTGGCTAACAGTGTGCGTCAAACCCACCAGCTCATGATTAACAGTAAGCAGTATCAGGCGAATATTGCCCTGAAAAAAACTGAACTGAGTAAATCACAAAATGACCTACAACGCCGTGTGGTGCTCGGTTCGGCTAATGTCATTGGCCGTGAAGAACTGCAACACGCCCGTGATGCCGTCGATGCCGCACAGGCTTCGCTGGATGTTGCGATTGCACAATACAATGCCAATCAGGCATTGGTTTTAAATACCCCATTAGAAAAACAACCGGCTGTCGAGCAGGCTGCGGCCAAGTTACGTGATGCCTGGCTCTCCTTGCAACGGACCAAAGTTGTCAGCCCGGTAGACGGTTTTGTTTCACGCCGCAGTGTGCAAGTGGGTGCTGAAATTGCCAATGGCGCGCCATTAATGGCAGTTATCCCGGCAAACCAGATGTGGGTTGACGCTAACTTTAAAGAGACACAGTTAGCGAATATGCGCATTGGCCAAAGCGCCACAGTCATAACTGATTTCTATGGTGATGACGTGGTTTATCAGGGGAAAGTGGTTGGTCTGGACATGGGGACCGGCAGCGCCTTCTCACTGTTACCGGCGCAAAATGCCACCGGTAACTGGATTAAAGTGGTTCAGCGCCTGCCAGTCCGTATCGAACTGGATAACAAACAACTGGCTGAACATCCGCTGCGTATTGGCCTGTCTACCACGGTTAGAGTGGATACCGCCAATACCGACGGCCAAGTGCTGGCACAAAATGTGCGTAAAGAACCTGCATTTGTAACTAACGCGCTGTCACTGGATTTAGCACCGGTTAATCAAATGATTAGCGACATTGTTCATGCGAATGCGGGTTAATGTTGATGCAAATGCAAGTTAAGCGCGCCGGAGGCCTCTGTGGCACAAAAACCGCTTGAGGGTGCCCAACTCGCCTGGATGACGGTCGCGCTATCATTAGCAACCTTCATGCAGGTGTTGGACTCCACCATTGCAAACGTGGCTATTCCTACTATTGCCGGTGATTTAGGCTCATCCAATTCGCAAGGCACTTGGGTTATTACTTCGTTCGGGGTGGCAAATGCTATTTCGATCCCCATCACCGGCTGGCTGGCCAAGCGCATTGGTGAAGTGCGCCTGTTCCTGTGGGCAACCGGACTATTTGCTCTGGCTTCATGGTTGTGTGGTATTTCCAACAGCCTGGGGATGCTTATCTTCTTCCGGGTGATTCAGGGATTGGTCGCAGGGCCATTGATTCCGCTATCGCAAAGCCTGTTACTGAATAATTATCCGCCAGCCAAGCGAAGTATGGCCTTGGCATTGTGGTCGATGACAATTGTCGTGGCCCCGATATTTGGGCCGATCCTCGGCGGTTATATCAGCGATAACTATCACTGGGGCTGGATCTTCTTTATCAACATCCCTATCGGGCTGGTGGTTATTTTGGTCGCAGGCAGTACCTTAAAAGGGCGTGAGACCAAAACTGAAATCAAACCCATTGATACGGTGGGGCTGGTGCTATTGGTGGTTGGGATCGGCGCGTTACAAATCATGCTTGACCAAGGTAAGGAGCTGGATTGGTTTAACTCGACCGAGATTATCGTCCTGACGGTCATTGCCGTGATTGCCATTACCTTCTTGATAGTCTGGGAACTAACCGACGACCACCCAGTGATTGATCTCTCGTTATTCAAATCGAGAAACTTTACCATTGGTTGCTTGTGTATCAGCCTGGCCTATATGTTGTACTTTGGCGCTATTGTCTTGCTGCCACAACTACTACAGGAGGTATATGGCTACACCGCCACCTGGGCTGGCTTGGCATCTGCGCCGGTAGGCATATTGCCGGTGCTGTTATCACCGATCATTGGCCGCTTCTCTCATCGAATTGATATGCGACAGTTAGTCACCTTCAGCTTCATTATGTATGCGGTATGTTTCTACTGGCGGGCTTACACATTCGAACCGGGAATGGATTTTGGTGCATCGGCGTGGCCACAATTTGTGCAAGGCTTTGCTATTGCCTGCTTCTTTATGCCACTGACCGCCATTACGTTATCTGGCTTGCCGCCAGAGCGCATGGCCGCAGCATCCAGTTTGTCTAACTTCCTGCGAACCTTGGCGGGATCGATTGGTACCTCCATCACCACAACGCTCTGGACGCAAAGAGAATCGATGCACCATTCGCAACTGACCGAGTTTGTTAACCCGTTCAACCCGAATGCGACATTGATGTATCAGGAGTTGGAAAAACTGGGGATGAATCAGCAACAAGCCTCGGCTTATCTGGCACGGGAAATTACCAATCAGGGGCTGATTATCTCAGCAAATGAGATCTTCTGGCTCTCGGCGGGGGTATTCCTGCTGCTGCTGGCGCTGGTGTGGTTTGCCAAGCCACCCTTTACCTCCGGTGGCGGCGGCGGTGCGCACTAGCGGCTAACGCTGAGCAACAAAAAGGGCACTGACTTATCATCAGCGCCCTTTTTTATTTTTCTAGCTCAATGATATACCCAAAGTCATTGGAGTTGCAGGTAGGCAGCAAGCAATGCCGCTAACAACCCTGCTGCTGCAAGGACCAGGGTATTATTGGGCGCTATTCTGACGCCACCACTCCGACAGCAAAATACCGGTTGCCACTGACACATTCAGGCTTTCTACCCGGCCAGTACCGCCGATAGACACACTCATATCGCCCTGCTGCCAGGCACTGTCGGTCAGGCCATCACTCTCTTGACCTAATACCAGCACCATTTTGGCAGGCAGTTCAGCTTTTGACAGACTGACACCTTTATGACTCGATGTGGTCACGATGGTGTAACCGGCTTTACGGAAGGTATCCAATACCGAGAGGAAATCGTCTGCATTGATAGCCTTGATATGCTCCGCACCACCTTCAGCCGTACGCACTGCAGCACCCGATTCCAGCATCGCCGGATCTTGCAACAACACGCCGTTAATACCGAAATGCGCACAGGTCCGCATAATGCCGCCGAGGTTATGTGGGTTACCCACATCTTCCAGCGCCAGTACACAATCTTTAGCCTGAGTCTGCTGTTGCAGATAGGTTTCTGCATCCAGACCCTGACGTTTCTTGATAAGGAAGCACACACCACCATGGTGTTCAGTGCCAGAAGCCTTCGCCAGCTCCTCTTCTTCAACCACATGATAAGCCTTGCGGTTAGCCGCCATCCATTTCAACGCTTCGCGAAAACGAGGGGTAACTGACTGCACAAACCAGGCGCGGACGATAGCGTCTGGGCGGCTTTCAAACAATGCCTTACAAGCATTCTCACCATAAACACGTGTTTCTTCAGCCCGCTGACGGCGCAATTGCGCCGGATCTACATGACTTTTACCGCTGATGCCACCATGATCAAACTCTGGCTCTTCTGATGGCGCACGGGATACCGTTTTCCACGGTGAATCGTAAGGGCCATTGCCTTCAGAACGTGCCGGGCGGCTAGGACTCACGCGTTCATTACGGCCGGAATCATTACGACGTGAATCATTATTACGCGATGAACTGCCCCGACTCGCATTGTCACCTGGACGACCTTTGCTTGCCGGACGCTGGTTTTTACTACGGTTATTGTTGTTACGGTCGTCACTGCTGCTTTCGTCACTGCGGACGTACATCACTTTAACTTTGCCGTTTTTGCCACTAAATGAATCGTTCATTGTCTTCTCCACCAACGCGCAGGGCGCGAAGATTACCTGATGTCCGCCCGGTTAGCCATAAGCAAGCGCTAAAAGCTAGCAACTATCGTATTCATCGAATAAACCTTTTTGGCACTTATCCCATTTATCTCCATAATAGATAACAACAAGGAAACAAGTCAGCGATGTTTTCTCTTCTATCTATTGAGACACTAAATAAAGGCTAATTTATGAATACGGTATGTACAGCTTGTATGGCGACTAACCGCCTACCGGAAGAACGTATTGATGACGGCGCTAAATGTGGGCGCTGCGGCCACTCTTTATTTGATGGCGAGGTGATTAACGCCACCACTGAAACGCTGGATAAATTGCTGCAAGATGACCTGCCGGTGGTCATCGACTTCTGGGCTCCGTGGTGCGGGCCTTGCCGCAGCTTCGCGCCTATCTTTGAAGATGTTGCCGCAGAACGCGCCGGAAAAGTCCGTTTCGTCAAAGTTAACACCGAAGCCGAACCCGAGCTTAGTACCCGTTTCCGTATCCGCAGCATTCCTACTATTATGCTGTACCGCAACGGAAAAATGGTCGACATGCTCAGTGGCGCATTGCCAAAAGCGCCTTTTGATCATTGGCTAGATGAGCAATTATCAGTAGAGCCAGCCGCCCGATAAGCTAGTTTAACTCATTTATCGCGTCTCGGCGCAACGTAGTCGCCCGGTGAGATTGATGCCCTGACAGTTTTTTGTCGGGGCATTGTTTTTTTGTTTTATGGTATGACTAAGCGTATGGATTGATTAGAATAGCGCTATTTCATCAGGAGTCCGTCGTGACTGAAATATTGATCACTGACCATGCTTTATTAGATACGATCCTCACGACGGAAAATGCCGTACTGCGTTTACGCCGGCAGCGTTTAGCCGCATCCACGCGCGCCTATCGTGCCCGTGGCTGTCGCGCAATACGTTGTCAGGGCTGCCTGTTGGCAGAGCGTTTTTGTTTGTGCGATACCATAAAACCGCAGCCAGCCGCCAGCCGCTTTTGCCTGATTATGTTTGATACCGAACCCCTAAAACCCAGCAATACCGGCCGCTTGATCGCAGATATTCTACCCGACACCCAAGCCTTTCTCTGGGCGCGCACTGAAGTTGACCCTGTATTGCTGGCGGCCATTGGCGACCCTGCGCGCCAGCCATATGTCGTATTCCCAGAAAAATACGCTGAACCGCCACGGCAGATACTTAATCACTTGCCCATTAGCGATAAGCCTCCGCTATTTATACTGTTGGACGGCACCTGGAACGAAGCCAAAAAGATGTTCCGCAAAAGTCCCTATCTGGCTGACCTGCCGATGCTGTCACTCAATGTCACTAATAGCTCGGATTATCTGTTACGCGAAGCCCCACGCCCAGAGCAACACTGCACGGTCGAAGTCGCCGCTGCTCTGCTACAACAAGCGGGTGATATTCAGGCCGCAGACCAATTAACGGCCCATTTCCTCTATTTCCGCCAGCAATATTTAGCGGGAAAACCTCACCATCCAGTGGGGCGAGTCACAGCAACTGTCGAAGAAAGCACATAAAATCAGATAAGCTGTCTTTAACTTATACCCAATAGATTTCAGGGCGCAGAAAGGCGGCGAATCGTTCTGGAACCAGTTTGAACAGTATTGATGCGAGCCCGCAGGCTGAGTGAGCGCAGCCAACACACCTGCAACTTGAAAGATAACGGGGATAAACGATGAGCCAACGTGGATTAGAAGCACTACTACGCCCGAAGTCTATTGCGGTTATCGGCGCTTCTGAAAAACCGGATCGCGCCGGTTTCCTGATGATGCGTAATTTGCTGGATGGCGGCTTCAATGGCCCTATTCTACCGGTGACCCCAACCCATAAAGCAGTATGTGGTGTGTTGGCTTACGCAGATATCGCTAGCCTGCCGATTACGCCCGATCTGGCGATTTTGTGTACTCATGACAGCCGCAATTTGGCCCTGTTGGAAGATCTCGGCATCCGTGGCTGTAAAGCAGTCATCATTCTGTCTGCCGCAACCGAACAGTTCCCAGAGCTGAAAGCCTGCGCGCAACGCCATCATATGCGCTTACTTGGCCCCAACAGCCTGGGTTTGCTGGCTCCGTGGCAAGGGTTAAATGCCAGTTTCTCACCCGTTCCCATCAAGAAAGGGCGGCTGGCATTTATCTCTCAATCAGCCGCGGTAGCCAACACCATTCTCGACTGGGCGCAGCAGCGGGAAGTTGGCTTCTCGTATTTTATTGCGCTGGGTGACAGCCTGGATATTGATGTCGATGACTTACTCGATTTCCTGGCCAGAGATGGCAAAACCAGTGCCATTATGCTGTATATCGAACATATCAGTGATGCGCGCCGGTTTTTATCCGCCTCGCGCAGCGCTTCGCGCAATAAACCGATTCTGGTGGTCAAAAGTGGCCGCACACAGCGTGCTCAGCAGTTGCTAAATGGTCAGCAAGGGCTGGACGCGGCTTATGATGCGGCGATTCAGCGGGCAGGCCTGCTGCGGGTGCAGGATACTCACGAGCTATTCTCCGCCGTCGAAACACTCAGCCACATGCACCCACTACGGGGTGAACGGTTATTGATTGTCAGCAATGGTTCCGCCCCGGCGGCCATGGCGCTGGATGAGCTGATCAGCCGTAATGGCAAGTTGGCAACACTGTCTGATACCACCCAATCGGCGCTGAGTGCCGTGCTACCCTCTTTTGTTTCCTTACGTAACCCCATAGACTTGCGCGATGATGCCAGCGCTGAGCGCTATCTGGCGGCACTTAAACCGCTACTGGACAGTACCGACTACGATGCGCTATTGCTGATTCATTCCCCGAGCGCTGCTGCGCCAGGAAGCAAAACGGCGGAATTACTGATTTCCGCTATCCGTCAGCACCCACGCGGCAAGCGCCTTACTCTGCTCACTAACTGGTGTGGTGAATATTCATCGCAAGATGCACGCCGACTGTTCACCGAAGCCGGGATCCCCACCTATCGCACACCGGAAGGGGCGATTACTGCCTTTATGCATATGGTGGAATATCGCCGTAACCAGAAGCAATTGAAAGAGACACCTGCGCTGCCTGTCGGCCTCACCGCCAACACCGCCCACGTGCATCAGTTGATTCGCCAGGCGCTGGCAGAAGGTGCCACCCAGCTTGATACCCATGAAGTACAACCGATACTTGAAGCTTATGGCCTCAGCACACTGCCAACCTGGATTGCCAGTGATAGCGTAGAAGCGGTGCATATCGCCGAACGATTGGGCTATCCGGTTGCCATCAAACTACGCTCGCCGGATATCCCGCACAAGTCAGAAGTCCAGGGCGTAATGCTGTATCTTCGTACCGCAATTGAAGTACAGCGGGCTGCTGACGATATTCTTGACCGGGTAAGGCGCACTTATCCGCAAGCCCGTATCCACGGGTTGCTGGTGCAAAGTATGGCGAACCGCGCAGGCGCTCAGGAATTGCGAATTGCAGTAGAGCAAGATGCGATTTTCGGCCCGTTGATCATGTTAGGTGAAGGTGGCATCGAATGGCATCATGAAACTCAGGCCGCCGTCGCGCTGCCGCCACTCAATATGGCACTGGCCCGCTACCTGATTATACAAGCGGTCAAAGGCGGCAAAATTCGCAGCCGTGGATCATTACAACCCTTGGACATCCCTGGCTTGAGCCGTTTACTGGTACAAGTCTCTAATCTAATTCTCGATTGCCCCGAAATCAGCCGGTTAGATATTCACCCGGTACTTGCGTCAGGCAGCGAATTCACGCTGTTGGATGTTTCGATGCAACTGGCACCTGTCAGCGGCGATCCGCAGGCACGGTTGGCGATCCGTCCCTATCCACACGAGTTGGAACAAAAGGTCGAACTTAAAGATGGTTCTCACTGTCTGTTCCGCCCAATTTTGCCAGAAGATGAACCACTACTAAAATTGTTTATTGATCAAGTCACTAAAGAAGATCTCTACTATCGCTACTTCAGTGAAATAAATGAATTCAGCCATGAGGATTTGGCGAATATGACGCAGATTGACTATGATCGAGAAATGGCATTTGTCGCTGTGCGCCAAAAAAATAATGGCCCTGAAATTATTGGCGTCACGCGCGCATTGTCTGACCCTGACAATATTGACGCCGAGTTTGCCGTGTTGGTGCGCTCAGACCTTAAAGGGCTGGGTCTGGGGCGGGAACTATTAGAAAAGATGATTCAGTATACTCGCAGCCATGGGTTAACACGGTTAACCGCAGTCACCATGCCCAACAACCGTGGCATGATCGGTTTAGCTAAAAAACTCGGTTTTAGTATTGATGTACAGATGGAAGATGGGATCGTTAATCTGGAGCTGACACTTTGATTTCAGTTACATGAATCACCGTGATATATACCACAACCCCAAACGATTCGGTCTTTGGCAGGCAAAACTTGCGCACAATCCGCGAAAGTAGTGGTATTATCGCCCAACTCAATGGATTAGTGTTTTTAGGATATGGCGGTTCTGCCATCAAATAACAAGAGAAGAAGCGCACTGTGATGTTGTCAAAATTCAAACGTAGTAAACATCAACAACACCTTGCACAACTGCCCAAACTCCCTCAGTCAGTTGATGATGTCCAAACACTTTATTGCCCCAAGGTTTTCCGCTCCACTCTGCTGGATTTAATAGGCCTGGCGACCAAACGTATTTATCTGGTGGCGCTCTACCTGGAGCAGGATGATGCAGGCCGGGACGTAATGAATGCCCTCTATCAGGCTAAGCTTCAGCGCCCAGAGCTGGAGATTTGCGTGCTGGTAGACTGGCACCGCGCACAACGTGGGCGTATTGGAGCCGCAGCGGTCAATACCAATGCTGATTGGTACTGTGAAATGGCGGCCAATCATCCGAATGTTTGCGTTCCGATTTACGGTGTTCCAGTCAATACTCGCGAAGCACTCGGCGTGTTGCATCTGAAAGGTTTTATCATTGATGATACTGTGATTTACAGTGGTGCCAGTATCAATGATGTCTACCTCTATCAAAACGATAAGTATCGTTATGACCGATACCAATTAATCACGAACCCATCATTGGCCGAAATTATGGTCGATTACGTGAAACAACGGATGCTAAGTGCAGGAGCGGTGCAACGCTTGGATCGTGCTGATCGGCCGACCAATCCTGAGATTAAAAATGAGACCCGACAGTTTCGCTCGTCACTGCGCGACATCGGCTATCAATTTCCGGCACAAGCGAGTAATGATGAACTGGCCGTCACCCCATTGGTTGGCTTAGGCAAAAAGAGTCAACTGAATAAAACAATTCATCATTTAATGGCCTCCGCTGACGAACGACTCACTATTTGTACACCTTACTTTAATCTGCCAGCACTGTTAGTCCGCAATATCATTTATCTACTGCGTGAAGGCAAACAGGTCGAGATTATTGTTGGTGACAAAACAGCAAATGACTTTTATATTCCAGAAGATCAACCGTTTAAGATTATTGGCGCGTTACCTTACTTATACGAAATCAACCTGCGTCGCTTCCTGAGTCGCTTACAGCGTTTTGTCGATAGCGGGCAATTAATCGTGCGCCTGTGGAAAGATGGCGACAATACTTATCATCTGAAAGGAATGTGGGTTGATAATAATTGGCAGTTGATTACCGGTAATAACCTGAATCCACGCGCATGGCGTTTGGATCTGGAAAATGCCATTTTGATCCACGATCCTAAGCATGAGATGCACGAGCAGCGCGCTAAAGAGCTGGAGTGTATCCGTACTCATACTAAAGTTGTTTCACATTACCTTGAGCTTGAGAATATTCAGCAATATCCAGTCAAGGTTCGCAAATTGATCCGTCGTTTGCGCAGGATCCGTATCGATCGGCTGATTAGCCGCATTCTATAAATATGAAAGCCCGGTTACATGCCGGGTTTTTTGTATCTAGCCAGAGGAGAGACGGCATGTGGTGCCCACCTTATCTTCGCCCATTACTTATCGCCCCACTGTTTTTTCTCAGTTCTGCATGCACGCATATGGCTAATGATAATTGGACTGGGAAAGATAAGGCACAACATTTCTTTGCCTCCGCCGTTTTAGCCGCCGCTGGCACTGCCTATGGTGAACATCAAAATTGGTCCGATGCCAAGAGCCGTAATTTTGGCCTGCTGTTTTCTATCGGGATCGGGGCGGGTAAGGAGTTATATGATAGTCGTCAAGGTGGGACTGGCTGGAGCTGGAAGGATTTTGCCTGGGACGTCGCCGGTGCAATGACAGGTTACAGCCTTTATCAAGCGGCAAACTGACCCCACTACAGCAATAAACACGCTATTCCTACGATAAAACCTTACTTACCTGGTTCAAATCCTCACAGCTAAATCCATAAACAAAAAAAACCACCTATCAAGGTAGCCTTTTGTTTTATTCATCGCTGTGACGGCCGGATTTGACTCACCTGCCCCTGCAATATTTGACTCGTCTGACTATGAGCCCTGCGACGCAACCACTCTAAGGTCACTATTTATACCTATTTCACTATTCTGCCCATAGCAAAAACCCCACGCTTTTGGCATGGGGTCTCGGCTTTATTTGATGCCTGGCAGTGTCCTACTCTCGCATGGGGAGACCCCACACTACCATCGGCGCTACGGCGTTTCACTTCTGAGTTCGGCATGGGATCAGGTGGGACCACCGCGCTAAGGCCGCCAGGCAAATTCTGTCTAAACTAAACCCGCTATATGTCTCCATACAGCCAGCCAGCCCAATCTCGGAACTTCGCTGAAAATTTCTATCTCTCAAATCTAAAACACCTTTGGTGTTGTAAGGTTAAGCCTCACGGATCATTAGTACTGGTTAGCTCAATGCATCGCTGCACTTACACACCCAGCCTATCAACGTCATAGTCTTTAACGTTCCTTCAGGGGGCTTAAAGCCCCAGGGAAGACTCATCTCGAGGCAAGTTTCCCGCTTAGATGCTTTCAGCGGTTATCTCTTCCGAATTTAGCTACCGGGCAATGCCATTGGCATGACAACCCGAACACCAGTGATTCGTCCACTCCGGTCCTCTCGTACTAGGAGCAGCCCCTCTCAATCTTCCAACGCCCACGGCAGATAGGGACCGAACTGTCTCACGACGTTCTAAACCCAGCTCGCGTACCACTTTAAATGGCGAACAGCCATACCCTTGGGACCTACTTCAGCCCCAGGATGTGATGAGCCGACATCGAGGTGCCAAACACCGCCGTCGATATGAACTCTTGGGCGGTATCAGCCTGTTATCCCCGGAGTACCTTTTATCCGTTGAGCGATGGCCCTTCCATTCAGAACCACCGGATCACTAAGACCTACTTTCGTACCTGCTCGAGCCGTCACTCTCGCAGTCAAGCTAGCTTATGCCTTTGCACTAACCTCACGATGTCCGACCGTGATTAGCTAACCTTCGTGCTCCTCCGTTACTCTTTGGGAGGAGACCGCCCCAGTCAAACTACCCACCAGACACTGTCCTCACCCCGGATCACGGGGCCGAGTTAGAACATCAAACATTAAAGGGTGGTATTTCAAGGTTGGCTCCATGCAGACTGGCGTCCACACTTCAATGCCTCCCACCTATCCTACACATCAAGGCTCAATGTTCAGTGTCAAGCTATAGTAAAGGTTCACGGGGTCTTTCCGTCTTGCCGCGGGTACACTGCATCTTCACAGCGAGTTCAATTTCACTGAGTCTCGGGTGGAGACAGCCTGGCCATCATTACGCCATTCGTGCAGGTCGGAACTTACCCGACAAGGAATTTCGCTACCTTAGGACCGTTATAGTTACGGCCGCCGTTTACTGGGGCTTCGATCAAGAGCTTCGCCTTGCGGCTGACCCCATCAATTAACCTTCCAGCACCGGGCAGGCGTCACACCGTATACGTCCACTTTCGTGTTTGCACAGTGCTGTGTTTTTATTAAACAGTTGCAGCCAGCTGGTATCTGCGACTGGCTTCGGCGCCGAGAGCAAGTCTCTTTACCTAATGCCAGCGTGCCTTCTCCCGAAGTTACGGCACCATTTTGCCTAGTTCCTTCACCCGAGTTCTCTCAAGCGCCTGAGTATTCTCTACCTGACCACCTGTGTCGGTTTGGGGTACGATTTAATGTTACCTGATGCTTAGAGGCTTTTCCTGGAAGCTTGGCATCAACTACTTCACCACCGTAGTGGCTCGTCATCACACCTCAGCGTTGATAAGCAACCGGATTTACCAAGTCGCTCCGCCTACATGCTTAAACCGGGACAACCGTCGCCCGGCTAGCCTAGCCTTCTCCGTCCCCCCTTCGCAGTAACACCAAGTACAGGAATATTAACCTGTTTCCCATCGACTACGCTTTTCAGCCTCGCCTTAGGGGTCGACTCACCCTGCCCCGATTAACGTTGGACAGGAACCCTTGGTCTTCCGGCGTGCGGGTTTTTCACCCGCATTATCGTTACTTATGTCAGCATTCGCACTTCTGATACCTCCAGCAACCCTCACAGGTCACCTTCAACGGCTTACAGAACGCTCCCCTACCCAACAACACCTAAGTGTCGCTGCCGCAGCTTCGGTGCATGGTTTAGCCCCGTTACATCTTCCGCGCAGGCCGACTCGACCAGTGAGCTATTACGCTTTCTTTAAATGATGGCTGCTTCTAAGCCAACATCCTGGCTGTCTATGCCTTCCCACATCGTTTCCCACTTAACCATGACTTTGGGACCTTAGCTGGCGGTCTGGGTTGTTTCCCTCTTCACGACGGACGTTAGCACCCGCCGTGTGTCTCCCGTGATAACATTCTTCGGTATTCGGAGTTTGCATCGGTTTGGTAAGTCGGGATGACCCCCTAGCCGAAACAGTGCTCTACCCCCGAAGATGAGTTCACGAGGCGCTACCTAAATAGCTTTCGGGGAGAACCAGCTATCTCCCGGTTTGATTGGCCTTTCACCCCCAGCCACAAGTCATCCGCTAATTTTTCAACATTAGTCGGTTCGGTCCTCCAGTTAGTGTTACCCAACCTTCAACCTGCCCATGGCTAGATCACCGGGTTTCGGGTCTATACCTTGCAACTAGACGCCCAGTTAAGACTCGGTTTCCCTACGGCTCCCCTATTCGGTTAACCTTGCTACAAAATATAAGTCGCTGACCCATTATACAAAAGGTACGCAGTCACCCAACAAAGTAGGCTCCCACTGCTTGTACGTACACGGTTTCAGGTTCTATTTCACTCCCCTCGCCGGGGTTCTTTTCGCCTTTCCCTCACGGTACTGGTTCACTATCGGTCAGTCAGGAGTATTTAGCCTTGGAGGATGGTCCCCCCATATTCAGACAGGATGTCACGTGTCCCGCCCTACTCATCGAGTTCACAGCAAGTGTGTTTTGGTGTACGGGACTATCACCCTGTACCGTGCGACTTTCCAGACGCTTCCACTAACACACAAACTGATTCAGACTCTGGGCTCTTCCCCGTTCGCTCGCCGCTACTGGGGGAATCTCGGTTGATTTCTTTTCCTCGGGGTACTTAGATGTTTCAGTTCCCCCGGTTCGCCTTGCATGGCTATGTATTCACCATGCAATAGTGCAACGAATTGCACTGGGTTTCCCCATTCGGGTATCGTCGGTTGTAACGCTTCATATCAGCTTACCGACGCTTTTCGCAGATTAGCACGCCCTTCATCGCCTCTGACTGCCTAGGCATCCACCGTGTACGCTTAGTCGCTTAACCTCACAACCCAAAGGTGTTTCTTCTGTTCAAGTCGGTTGCGCGTCGTGAATACAGCGTTGTGCGGTACTCGGAATGCTCATGAACATGAAGTTCACTCCGCTTCCTCCGTGCCGTACGCCTTGCCTTCACTTAGCTCACGCGACTCTCTTCATCAGAATGCACATTGGCATTGCGATTATTTGAGAGACTCTATTACAGGTTAATCCTTACCTCAGTAATTCTACGGAGAGATAAGTTTCAGCTGTATTGTTTCAATTTTCAGCTTGTTCCAGATTGTTAAAGAGCAATATTTCACAACACACTGTGCCTTACGACCGCAGTACGTTTTGAAATAGTTTTTTATATGGTGGAGCTAAGCGGGATCGAACCGCTGACCTCCTGCGTGCAAGGCAGGCGCTCTCCCAGCTGAGCTATAGCCCCATATAAAAAGCAAAATACCTTATCGGCATAACTCATTCTCAGACAAGGCGCAGTCACGCGACGTTTATGGGTATAAACGAGTGTGTCTGTAACGCACTATGAGGATGAGTTGGTGGGTCTGAGTGGACTTGAACCACCGACCTCACCCTTATCAGGGGTGCGCTCTAACCACCTGAGCTACAGACCCAACAAGGTACTAAAGCCCGACTAATCTCTCAGTCCGGCCTTATTTGCTCGTTACTTTCTATCAGACAATCTGTGTGGACACTGCGCAATGCGTATCGTTAGGTAAGGAGGTGATCCAACCGCAGGTTCCCCTACGGTTACCTTGTTACGACTTCACCCCAGTCATGAATCACAAAGTGGTAAGCGCCCTCCCGAAGGTTAAGCTACCTACTTCTTTTGCAACCCACTCCCATGGTGTGACGGGCGGTGTGTACAAGGCCCGGGAACGTATTCACCGTAGCATTCTGATCTACGATTACTAGCGATTCCGACTTCATGGAGTCGAGTTGCAGACTCCAATCCGGACTACGACAGACTTTATGTGGTCCGCTTGCTCTCGCGAGTTCGCTTCACTTTGTATCTGCCATTGTAGCACGTGTGTAGCCCTACTCGTAAGGGCCATGATGACTTGACGTCATCCCCACCTTCCTCCGGTTTATCACCGGCAGTCTCCCTTGAGTTCCCACCATTACGTGCTGGCAACAAAGGATAAGGGTTGCGCTCGTTGCGGGACTTAACCCAACATTTCACAACACGAGCTGACGACAGCCATGCAGCACCTGTCTCACAGTTCCCGAAGGCACCGAAGCATCTCTGCTAAGTTCTGTGGATGTCAAGAGTAGGTAAGGTTCTTCGCGTTGCATCGAATTAAACCACATGCTCCACCGCTTGTGCGGGCCCCCGTCAATTCATTTGAGTTTTAACCTTGCGGCCGTACTCCCCAGGCGGTCGACTTAACGCGTTAGCTCCGGAAGCCACGCCTCAAGGGCACAACCTCCAAGTCGACATCGTTTACAGCGTGGACTACCAGGGTAT
This sequence comes from Yersinia sp. 2541 StPb PI, assembly GCF_052217145.1. NCBI lineage: Bacteria > Pseudomonadati > Pseudomonadota > Gammaproteobacteria > Enterobacterales > Yersiniaceae > Yersinia > Yersinia sp. 2541 StPb PI. The sequence goes on from NZ_JAZGQB010000001.1 coordinate 3,679,275, forward strand.
CTAATCCTGTTTGCTCCCCACGCTTTCGCACCTGAGCGTCAGTCTTTGTCCAGGGGGCCGCCTTCGCCACCGGTATTCCTCCAGATCTCTACGCATTTCACCGCTACACCTGGAATTCTACCCCCCTCTACAAGACTCTAGCTTGCCAGTTTCAAATGCAGTTCCCACGTTAAGCGCGGGGATTTCACATCTGACTTAACAAACCGCCTGCGTGCGCTTTACGCCCAGTAATTCCGATTAACGCTTGCACCCTCCGTATTACCGCGGCTGCTGGCACGGAGTTAGCCGGTGCTTCTTCTGCGAGTAACGTCAATCAACCGTGCTATTAACACGATTGCCTTCCTCCTCGCTGAAAGTGCTTTACAACCCGAAGGCCTTCTTCACACACGCGGCATGGCTGCATCAGGCTTGCGCCCATTGTGCAATATTCCCCACTGCTGCCTCCCGTAGGAGTCTGGACCGTGTCTCAGTTCCAGTGTGGCTGGTCATCCTCTCAGACCAGCTAGGGATCGTCGCCTAGGTGAGCCATTACCCCACCTACTAGCTAATCCCATCTGGGCACATCCGATGGCGTGAGGCCCTAAGGTCCCCCACTTTGCTCTTGCGAGGTCATGCGGTATTAGCTACCGTTTCCAGTAGTTATCCCCCTCCATCAGGCAGTTTCCCAGACATTACTCACCCGTCCGCCGCTCGCCGGCAAAGTAGTAAACTACTTCCCGCTGCCGCTCGACTTGCATGTGTTAGGCCTGCCGCCAGCGTTCAATCTGAGCCATGATCAAACTCTTCAATTTAAGATTTGTTTGATTTGCTGCTAATAAAAGCAGCGATGCTCAAAGATTACTTTCTGCAAATATGCATTCGAACCGAAGTTCAAATGTGTACTGCTTTGGTCACTCTTCAAGACTTTGATATTTCTTCTGCCTGTCGAAACAGGCTTCGATATCGTCTTGCGAGTGCCCACACAGATTGTCTGATAAATTGTTAAAGAGCGTTCGTTACCTGTTTGCCTTTCAGCGAATCTTACGGTAACGCGGGAGGCAGATAATACGCTTTCCCGCTGAAGAGTCAAGAGTTTCTTTGGTTTCTTTCGAAGTCAAAATCATTCTTTTCGCTTCCTGACCCGGCGAAGTATGTTTCGTTGTTCCCGGTCAGTGGAGGCGCATTATAGGGAGTTCCTGACAGCCTGCAACCCCTAATTTGAAAAAACTTTTCAACCGCTCATTAATACGGCAAAAATCGCAAATATGGCGAAAAAGAAAACAAAAAGGGGGCGATTTCTCGCCCCCTTGAGGATTAACGATTACTGTCTGGCAATGATATGCCCGTTTTCCACATCTAAAGTAACAGGTACTCCCGGGATTAATTTGCCGGAAAGTATCTGCTGCGCCAGCGGGTTCTCGATTTCCTGCTGAATCGCGCGTTTCAATGGCCGTGCACCATAAACAGGATCAAAGCCGGTTTCCCCCAGGAACTCCAACGCAGGTTGAGTAATGGTAACCTGATAGCCACGCTCTTCCAGACGTTTATACAGCCGCTCCAGTTGAATACTGGCAATTGAGGCCAGATGTGCTCGACCAAGCGGATGGAAGACAACCACCTCATCTATACGGTTAATAAATTCAGGACGGAAGTGATGGCTAACAACCTCCATCACCATATTCTTCATTTCGGTATAACTTCTTTCACCGAAACGTTCCTGAATCAAATCTGAACCGAGGTTAGAGGTCATGATGACAACAGTGTTACGGAAATCAACCGTTCTCCCCTGCCCGTCAGTCAAGCGACCATCATCCAATACCTGCAACAAGATGTTGAACACATCAGGATGTGCTTTTTCCACTTCATCTAACAAGATTACAGAATAAGGACGACGGCGCACCGCTTCCGTCAGATAACCACCTTCCTCATAGCCAACGTAGCCCGGAGGTGCACCAACCAGCCGAGATACGGAGTGTTTCTCCATAAACTCTGACATATCAATACGCACCATGGCATCGTCGCTGTCGAACAAGAACGTGGCCAATGCTTTACATAATTCAGTTTTACCTACACCCGTCGGGCCTAAGAATAAGAAGGAACCAATTGGCCGGTTCGGATCTGATAACCCAGCACGACTACGGCGGATAGCATTGGATACTGCTTCGACTGCTTCATCCTGACCAATGACACGTTTATGCAGGTCTTGTTCCATGCGCAGCAGTTTATCGCGTTCACTTTCCAGCATGCGTGATACCGGAATACCCGTCCAGCGCGCCAGGACATCAGCAATCTCAACCTCAGTGACACGATTGCGCAGCAACTTCATGGTTTTCCCTTCCAGCGCATTGGCTGCCGCTAGCTGTTTTTCCAACTCAGGGATTTTACCGTACTGAAGTTCTGACATCCGAGCCAAGTCACCCACACGTCGAGCCTGTTCTAAGGTAATTTTGGCCTGTTCCAACTCAGTCTTAATATTCTGAGTCCCAGTCAGTGAGGCTTTTTCAGCTTTCCACTCTTCTTCCAGCTCAGAATACTCACGCTCTTTCTGCTCTAATTCGGTATTGAGCATTTCCAGCCGTTTTTTACTGGCGTCATCGGATTCTTTGTTCAGCGCTTGCTGTTCCAGTTTCAATTGGATAATTCGGCGCTCCAGCCGATCCAATGATTCTGGTTTTGAATCCATTTGCATACGGATACTGGAACCGGCTTCATCGATCAGGTCAATGGCTTTATCCGGTAACTGGCGATCCGAAATATAACGGTGCGACAGTGTTGCCGCGGCAACAATTGCCGGGTCGGTGATCTGCACATGGTGATGCAGTTCATATCGCTCTTTCAGCCCGCGCAAAATGGCAATGGTGTCTTCGACTGTCGGTTCCGCAACATAGACTTTCTGGAAACGCCGCTCCAGCGCCGCATCCTTCTCTATATACTGGCGATATTCGTCCAGGGTGGTCGCACCGACGCAATGCAGTTCACCGCGCGCTAACGCAGGTTTCAGCATGTTACCAGCATCCATCGCCCCATCGCCTTTCCCAGCGCCAACCATGGTATGCAATTCATCAATAAACAAGATCACACTACCTTCTTGTTTTGATAAATCGTTCAACACGCCTTTTAGACGCTCTTCAAATTCACCACGATACTTAGCACCGGCAATCAGTGAGCCCATATCTAATGACAGCACACGTTTATGTTTCAGGCCTTCAGGCACTTCGCCATTGACGATACGTTGTGCCAACCCTTCCACGATGGCGGTTTTACCGACACCGGGTTCACCAATTAATACCGGGTTGTTTTTGGTACGACGTTGTAACACCTGAATAGTACGGCGAATCTCTTCATCACGGCCAATCACCGGATCAAGTTTCCCCTGCTCTGCACGCTCAGTCAGGTCGATAGTGAATTTTTTCAACGCCTGACGCTGATCTTCGGCGCCTGGATCATCGACTTTGTCACCACCACGCATATTTTCAATTGCCTTATCTATTTTATCAGTTGTTGCACCGGCAGCCTTTAACATGTCAGTTAAGGTGCCGCGGTCTTCAAGCACTGCCAACACGAACAGTTCTGAAGAGATAAACTTATCTGCACGCTTTTGCGCTAACTTGTCACAAAGATTCAATACACGTACCAGCTCGTTTGATGGTTGAACATCACCGCCGGTACCTTCAACTTGTGGAAGACGACCTAAAGCCTGCTCAATGTCGCTGCGCAAACTGGCAACATTAATACCCGCCGAGGTCAACAATGGGCGAACCGTCCCCCCATCCTGATTAAGCAGTGCGCTCATCAAATGTAACGGTTCAATAAACTGGTTGTCGCGCCCAAGCGCTAAAGACTGGGCATCGGCGAGGGCAAGCTGGAATTTGCTAGTAAGACGATCCAGACGCATAACACCTCCGATATTGGTCAAAATTGCTACTGGAGATTAGATGAGGTCATCCCTCAAATTTTCAAGGTTATTTCGACACTATATTTAAAGTAATTCGTTATGCGTCAGCGGATCGTCCTAATTCAGTAGGTTATATCAGCCAGACTAAACTTGCCATACGTCCAGTGATTCCATCGCGCCGATAAGAGAAAAATTGCTGTTTTTCACTCACAGTACAGCGATTACCGCCATAAATAGCGTGAATACCTGCAGCCTGTAGCCGCAAATGAGCCAATAGATAGATGTCAGCGAGATATTTAATGCCTGAGGGAACAAAAGCAGAGGCGGATGCTGGGTCGATATTGATAAAGGCCTGTTTCACCTCTTCACCCACTTCGAACTGCTGTGGGCCAATGGCTGGGCCTAACCAGGCAATAATAGAAGCAGGGGCCGCGTTGAACTGCGCCAGCGTCTGTTCAAGGACGCCAGCACATAAACCACGCCAACCAGCATGTGCGGCCGCAACTTCATCGCCTGCTAATGAACAAAACAGGACCGGTAGGCAATCTGCGGTCATTACGGCACAAACTTGCCCGGCAACCCGGCTATAAGCCGCGTCAGCCTGTACATCAGCTACCGCCTTACCATCCAGATGCAGGACACGAGTACCATGCACCTGCTCCAACCAAACAGGCATTTGCGGCAAGCCAGCCAGTTCAACTAATCGCTGGCGATTAGCTGTCACACTGGCTGCAACATCACCAACATGGGTACCAAGGTTTAATGAATCATAAGGCGATTCGCTGATACCACCGTGACGGGTGGTGCTACATGCCTTAACACCGGCAGGCATCGGCCAGTCTGGAAGTATCAGTTGGGGACTCATTACCAATCCATCTGGTCTTTGAATTCTTCAGTATCAGCCTTCAGCGCATTTATCAGCTCAACCATATCTTCTGGTAATGCTGCATGCCATTCCATTTGGATACCACTGATAGGGTGATACAAACGCAGCATGGTTGCATGCAATGCCTGACGATCAAAACCACGCAGAATGGAAATAAAGGAATCAGAGGCGCCTCTAGGTGGGCGCGGACGGCCACCATAAAACTGATCACCCACCAGTGGATGGTTAATATGAGACATATGCACGCGGATCTGATGGGTACGGCCCGTTTCTAAACGCAAACGCAGGCGGGTATGGGCGCGGAAATGCTCCATAATCCGGTAATGGGTAGTTGCTGGTTTACCCATTGGGTGCACAGCCATGTGAGTACGCTTGGTGGAATGACGAGAAATTGGCTCATCGACCCGACCGCCCGCAGTCATATTGCCAATGGCTACGGCTTCATATTCACGGGTAATTTCACGCGCTTGCAGTGCTTCAACCAAACGCGTTTGTGCCGGAACCGTTTTTGCTACTACCATCAAACCAGTAGTATCTTTATCCAGGCGATGAACGATACCCGCGCGCGGGACATCCATGATTTCAGGATAATAATAGAGCAGCGCATTCAGAACCGTACCATCTGGGTTGCCGGCTCCGGGATGCACAACTAAACCACGGGGTTTATTAATGACCAAAATATCGTTATCTTCATAGACGATATCCAGTGGGATGTCTTGAGGCGCCCAGCGGGCATCTTCCTCAATTTGCGCGTCAATGGCGACGAGCTCACCACCCAACACTTTTTCTTTAGGCTTATTAATTGTTTTACCGTCGACTGTAACCCTGTCTTCCAAAATCCACTCTTTTATGCGAGATCTTGAATAATCAGGGAACAATTCGGCCAAAGCCTGATCTAACCGTTGACCGAGTTGAGATTCGGCCACCGTTGCGCTGAGTTGTACTTGTTGTGCCATATGCAGCTTCTTGTTCGTTAACGTTGGGTTTTGACGGCGATGCCGTTTAATATAATGTGCTATTGTATCTAGATCTTTGTCGGGAGCTTAACGGACAGTCTCCCGGAATAACACTTCGAGGATAATCAAAACGTCATGACGCGTATGAAATATCTGGTGGCTGCCGCCACGTTGAGCCTGGTGCTGACCGGTTGCTCCAGTAACAAGGACGTGGTTCCCGATAACCCGCCTTCTGAGCTCTATGCTACCGCTCAGCAAAAACTGCAGGACGGTAACTTTAAGGGAGCTATTACGCAACTAGAAGCGTTAGATAACCGCTATCCTTTCGGGCCTTACTCCCAACAAGTTCAGCTTGATTTGATTTATGCGTATTATAAATCTGCTGATCTGCCGTTGGCGCAAGCCTCAATCGATCGCTTTATGCGCCTCAATCCAACACATCCTAACATCGATTACGTATTATATATGCGTGGTTTGACTGACATGGCTCTGGATGACAGCGCATTGCAAGGTTTCTTCGGGATTGATCGTTCAGACCGCGACCCGCAACATGCCAAGGCCGCATTCCGCGATTTTAACCAGTTGATTCAAAACTATCCGAACAGCCAGTACGCAACTGATGCGCAAAAACGCCTGACGTTCTTGAAAAATCGTCTGGCCAAGCATGAACTGGCCGTGGCGCAATATTACACTAAACGAGGCGCTTACGTCGCGGTAGTTAACCGTGTAGAACAAATGTTGAGAGATTATCCTGATACTCAAGCAACCCGTGATGCGTTGCCATTGATGGAAAATGCTTATAAACAACTGCAACTCAATGCCGAGGCAGACAAAGTTGCCAAGATAATTGCAGCGAACCCAGCCTGATATTGTCTGGCTCGATAAAATAACAAACGGCAGCCTAGGCTGCCGTTTTCAATTCTTGCCTTACGGCAGATGTTCACTTTACTGGTGTAGGCCGAGAAAACTCACTGCATCAGACTATCGCGCTAATATGCTATCTAAAACAGAAAAATAACGCCGTTTTTAACTGAATGCAGGCAATATAACTTATCAATAATGCGGCATTATAATCAATGATTCAAGCCCCCAGCCGCTATTCCTGACGTTGAATCACAGTTCCCATGACCTTTGCAAAAAGTGACAAAAAAAAGTGACCTTGATCATACATTTTGTGAGAAAGAGAGGTATGCTGAAGTTATCCAAGACGGAGCAGACAGAGAGGTAAGTCATATGACAGTCAACATTACCAGTAAGCAAATGGATATTACCCCAGCAATTCGCAAGCATGTTGAAGACCGTCTCACCAAACTGGATAAATGGCAGGCCCAGTTAATAAACCCGCACATCGTACTGTCTAAAGGTCCACAAGGATTTGTTGCCGATGCAACTATCAGTACACCAATGGGGCCATTGGTTGCCAGTGCCAAACATGATGATATGTATGCTGCAATTAATGAGCTTATCACCAAACTAGAACGCCAATTAAATAAAGTGCAGCACAAAGGTGAAGCTCGCCGCGCAGCAAGTAGTGTTAAAGAAGCTAATCTGGAATCAGTAGATGTAGAGGAAGAAGAGTCCGAGCAAGAACAATAGCCGGAGCCATCCATCTCATTTCGGATCTAACGCGCCTTTGGGCGCGTTTTTTATTGACAGCAATTCAGGCTGGCGGTTAATTTAGAGTCTGATCAGTTTTAAGAACTGACTTTCTTTACTTTTTTTTTCGTGGCAACACACTTACGAGTAAAACAGGTAACCAGTAACGATGATCAATAAAGTGTTTTTCTTCGCATTCTTTTTTACCTTCCCCTGATTGGGAGGCGTTTCGTCGTGTGATAAAGAATGCGAAGACGAACAACAAAGCCTCCCAAGCGGGAGGCTTTTTTTATGTGTATATCCTCGTCATACTTCAAGCTGCATGTGCATTGGCTACCTTCCTGCTGCTCGAATTATTTAGGGTATAATCATTCAGAAAAATAAGGCAAATCCCTATGACCGATAATCCATTACTGGTGCTACGTGAACGCATCAGCGCACTAGACTTAAAACTGCTCGCCTTGCTGGCAGAGCGGCGTGAATTAGCAGTGGATGTCGCTAAAGCTAAGCAGCTCCATCATCGTCCTATTCGCGATAAAGAGCGTGAACGTGACTTACTGGATGCCTTGATAACTGCCGCTAAGCCCTATGACCTCGACGGATTCTATGTCACTCGTCTGTTCCAACTTATTATCGAAGACTCGGTCTTAACTCAGCAGGCACTGTTACAACATCAGCTTAATCAAACCGCCCTGCATTCTGCCCGTATCGCTTTCCTGGGCCCAAAAGGCTCTTATTCACATCTGGCTGCACGTCAATATGCCGCTCGTCATTTTGAGCAACTGATTGAATGTGGTTGTCAGAAATTCCAAGATATTTTCACTCAGGTAGAAACCGGGCAAGCGGATTACGCCGTCTTACCGATAGAGAACACCAGTTCCGGCTCTATTAACGACGTTTATGATTTGCTGCAACACACCAGTTTGTTCATCGTAGGGGAAATAACCAACCCTATTGACCACTGTGTTCTGGTTGCAACTGAAACTGACCTGAGCAAAATCGAAACCGTATACAGTCACCCACAACCTTTCCAGCAGTGCAGCCAGTTCATTAATCGTTTCCCTCATTGGAAAATTGAGTATTGCGAAAGCACTGCTGCGGCGATGGAAAAAGTGGCACAAATGAACTCGCCGACAGCCGCCGCTCTGGGTAGTGAAGCCGGTGGTGCACTGTATAATTTGCAGGTGCTGGAACATAATCTGGCGAATCAGCAACAAAATATCACTCGCTTCATTGTTCTTGCCCGTAAGTCCATTGAAGTTTCAGAGCAGATACCGGCCAAAACCACCTTAATTATGGCGACGGGTCAGCAATCAGGGGCACTGGTTGAAGCACTATTAGTGCTGCGAGACCACGGTATCATCATGACGAAACTGGAATCCCGCCCGATTAATGGCAATCCGTGGGAAGAGATGTTTTATATTGATGTGCAGGCTAATTTACGGTCCGATTCGATGCAAAAAGCGCTGGCAGACTTAGCACCTATTACCCGTTCATTGAAAATATTGGGTTGCTACCCAAGCGAGAACGTGATTCCGGTCAATCCAAGTTAACGCAGCTTTAGAGATTCACAACGCTTAGGATTTACAAGGCCCAAGGATGGGCCGAGTAACAAGTGCAACCAATGACGGGTATGATTATAGCCGGCTATCGTTCGCCTGACGCAGCAATGAACGGCTCTCCACCAGAAAACGCTCTGCATAATCGCCAAACCAGTGCTCAACTTTCTGAAAACTTTGGACAAAGGCTTGTTTATCACTCTGCTCGAGCAAAGTAATCGCTTCACCAAAGCGTTTGTAATAACGTTTAATTAGCGCCAGATTATCTTCCGAAGACATAATAATATCGGCATAAAGCTGTGGGTCTTGCGCAAACAACCGCCCAACCATCGCCAGTTCCAGACGATAAATCGGTGAAGACAGTGCCAACAATTGCTCTAGCTGCACGTTTTCCTCAGCCAGATGTAGCCCATAGGCAAAGGTCGCAAAATGCCGTAATGCCTGAATAAATGCCATATTCTGATCATGTTCGACAGCGCTGATGCGGTGTAATCTTGCCCCCCATACCTGTAACTGCTCCAACAGCCACTGGTATGCTTGCGGGTCGCGACCATCACAATACACCACCACTTGCTTCGCCAGACTCCCCACATCAGGGCCAAACATCGGATGCAGGCCCACAACCGGCCCTTCATGAGCAGCCAGCATGGCTTGCAGCGGCTTGTTTTTCACCGAAGCGAGATCCAATAAAATGCAATCTGGCGGTAATTTTGGCAATCGCCCAATCACTTCTTCAGTGATATGGATGGGTACACTAACAATCACCATACCAGCATCCGCCAGAATGGACTCAGCCTGTGGCCAGTCCTCTTGCTCCAGTGTTTTCACCTGGTAACCAGACAAGCCCAGCATGCGGCTAAATAAACGCCCCATCTGCCCTTGCCCACCGATAATGACTACGGGCCGCAATTGTGGGCACAAGGTTTTAAAACCTTTGTCATTCTCGCTGGTATAAGACTCTCGCATTATCCGACGCAATACGTCTTCAATCAAATCCGGCGGTACACCTAAAGCCTCAGCTTCCTGTCGGCGTGAGGCCAACATCAAAGCCTCACGATCTGGAACATAAATAGGTAAACCATAACGGCTTTTAACTTCACCTACTTCTGCCACTAAATGCAGGCGTTTAGCCAGCAAGTCCAACAGGGCTTTATCGACTTCATCAATTTGATCGCGTAAAGCGGTCAGTTCAGCCACCATACTTACTCTTCCTCTACAGTCCGTGCCGCCAGCACTGAACGCAATTCTTGATGCATGCCACGTAACAAGGTTTCGGTGCTTTCCCAGTTAATACAGGCATCGGTCACTGAAACCCCGTAGTGCATAGCAGTACGGGGTTGTTCAGATGACTGATTCCCTTCGTGGATGTGGCTTTCCAACATCACACCGGTGATAGAACGATTACCCGCCTTGATCTGTTCAACCACAGATTCAGCGACGGCAGTCTGGCGACGGTAGTCTTTATTCGAATTACCATGACTGCAATCTATCATTAAGGATGGAGTGAGTCCCGCATCCTGCATCTGTTTTTCACACTGAGCGACATCTTGTGCACTGTAGTTAGGGGTTTTGCCACCACGTAAAATCACATGACCGTGTGGATTGCCCTGGGTTTGCAACAAACAAACCTGACCGGATTGGTTAATTCCCATAAAGCGATGTGGCATAGCCGCAGCACGCATTGCATTGATTGCGGTGCCCAAACTGCCATCAGTACCATTCTTGAATCCAACTGGCATGGATAAACCAGATGCCATTTCACGGTGAGTTTGTGATTCAGTGGTACGCGCACCAATTGCTGACCAACTGAACAAATCACCCAGGTATTGCGGGCTATTCGGATCCAGTGCCTCAGTTGCCAACGGCAACCCCATACCCACTAAATCCAGCAGTAATCGACGGGCAATATGTAAGCCAGCTTCCACATCGAAAGAGCCATCCATTGCCGGGTCGTTGATAAGGCCTTTCCAACCGACAGTAGTTCTTGGTTTTTCAAAATAGACACGCATAACGATATATAAGCTATCACTCAACTCCGCAGAGAGTGTTTTCAAACGACGCGCATAATCCAGAGCAGCATCCACATCGTGGATCGAACATGGGCCACAAACGACTAATAAACGTGGATCTCGTCCTTGAACAATGTCAGCAATGGTTTTGCGAGCGGATTCAATCGCATACTGATCATTGTCGCTCAAAGGAAACTGGTTTTTCAGTTCTTCCGGGGTTATCAGTATTTGTTCAGCACTGATATGGACATTATTGAGCGCATCTTTTTGCATGATCATATTCTTTACCCTATCTCTGTTTAGCGGATGTCGTTTAGCGTATTTATCGTTTGATGGGGTACACAATACCATGACGTGTAAAGTTTTCAATCCATATGTGTAAATAAATAATTACCACACTTTTACCGCCCTATTTCTGTCCGACTTTTGCGGTAAGTCGCAGTTTCCGCAGATGGTCCCAACCTCCCTCGGAGGCCATGATAGAATGCGGAAAATTTGTGGAGGCTGTATGTTAAGAGTCATCATCGTCGACGATGAGCAACCTGCGCGTGAAGATTTACGCGAAAGACTAAGTGAAGAACACGATATTGAGATCGTCGCCGAATGCAGTAATGCACTGGAAGCAATCCCTGCAATCCAGCGCTTACAGCCCGACGTGGTGTTTCTCGACATCCAAATGCCAAGAATTAATGGCCTGGAATTGGCATCAATGTTGAATCCAGAAAACATGCCACACATCGTGTTTGTTACCGCTTACGATGAATATGCTATCCGTGCATTTGAAGAGCACGCCTTTGACTATCTGTTAAAACCACTCGATTATCAACGGCTGGCAAAAACGCTAATACGCTTAAGACGCGGCCTTACCGTAAATAATAATTTACATAAAATCACTGAACCCATGCTGCGGCATATCCCCTGTTCCGGTCATAACCGTATTTTTTTGCTGAAAATTGAAGAAGTAGAATATCTAAGCTCTGAGCTTAGCGGGGTGCATGTCGTCGGGACAGTGCAATCAGGCTATACCCAGTTGTCACTCAAAACACTCGAAGAAAAAACACCATTTATCCGCTGCCACCGTCAATATATGGTGAATACTGAACAACTGGGAGAAATTCAACTGATGGATAACGGCTCAGCCGAAGTGATTACCCGTAGCGGTAGGCATATCCCGGTGAGTCGCCGCTACTTAAAATCACTGAAGGAGAAATTAGGTATTAGTTGAGAGATGTGGCAGTTAAAAATCACAGAAAATTCCCCGACCGATTGTACGCTTTATCAATGCATGCCAATCATTAACAGCATGGCGGTGCCAACGCAAAAGGAAAACCGCCCTCAAGTTATGATCCAATTGATAATATTAATGTGTTAAAACGGGAAATAATAAGTGTTATTAGAAAATTAACACATTAATTGAATACAATATTTATACATTATTTTCACAATCAGACCATATATCCCATAATTCCCTCCTCACGCCACTTTAATTAATTAGAAAAGTCTGGGCTGATATAAAAATAGAGGCAGATCTCAGATTTAATTAATTACATAACTAAACAATACTCCCTTGATATTAGCCAAGTTTTAATCAATACAATCTGTGCTCTGATAGAGAAAGTCGAGTAAGAGCCATGCTCATTGCTTAAAACCAGCAAATACCTAACCGAATTTCATTCATGTTGGAAGCAAGGGAACGTTATGATAACACTACAATTTATAATTATAATTATATGTCTACTACTGGGGACACGCTACGGAGGTATGGGGCTGGGGTTAATAAGTGGTATCGGCTTATTTATTCTAACCTTTATCTTTGGGCTTGAACCAGGGAAACCACCAGTAGATGTCATGCTCACCATATTAGCTGTTATTGGTTGTGCATCTGTATTACAAACTGCCGGTGGATTAAATGTAATGATGCAATTTGCCGAGCGCTTATTACGTCGGCACCCTCAGCATATTACGCTACTAGCTCCATTTACAACCTGGTCATTAACCTTTTTATGTGGCACCGGGCACGTTGTTTATACCATGTTCCCGATTATTTCTGATATTGCCATTAAGAAAGGTATTCGCCCGGAACGACCAATGGCTGTTGCATCCGTTGCTTCACAAATGGCTATTACCGCCTCACCCGTATCGGTAGCTGTCGTATCATTAGTATCAATTATTGGTGCCAACCACGGTATCGGCCATGCTTACAGCATTCTGGAGATTCTGGCCGTATCAGTCCCAGCCTCTTTAGTTGGGGTACTAATGGCAGCCTTGTGGAGTCTGCGTCGTGGTAAAGACCTGGATAAAGACCCTGATTTTCAAGAGAGAATTAAAGATCCAGAGCAACGCTCCTTTATCTATGGTTCAACAGATACATTATTGAATCAGGTTTTCCCGAAACAAGCCTACTGGTCTACCTGGATATTCTTCGCAGCTATCGCAATAGTGGTATTACTGGGCGCTTTTGCTGATCTGCGACCAGCCTTTGAAGTTAAGGGCAAATTGCAGTCACTGTCAATGAACCTGGTTATTCAGATGATGATGCTGATAGCTGGTGCGGTTATATTGATGGGCTGTAAAGTTAAACCCAGTGATATCTCTAACGGTGCCGTATTTAAAGCTGGCATGGTTGCTATCTTCTCGGTATTCGGTGTTGCCTGGATGAGTGATACCTTCTTCCAAGCCCATATGGGTGATTTGAAACTGGTATTGGAAGATGTCGTGAAAAGTAAGCCTTGGACTTATGCCATTGTTCTGTTCTTGGTTTCCAAACTGGTAAACAGCCAAGCGGCAGCATTAGCCGCCATCGCACCAATGGGCCTGCAACTTGGTGTTGATCCTAAAATGTTGATTGCCTTCTTCCCTGCAGCTTATGGCTACTTTGTTCTGCCAACTTATCCAAGCGACCTTGCTTGCATCGGTTTTGACCGTTCAGGTACCACCAAGATTGGTAAATTTATCATTAACCATAGTTTTATCATCCCAGGTCTTATCGGTGTTATTAGCTCGTGTATCACCGGTTACCTACTGGTAACGACCTTTATGTAATTACTCGGTATACAGATGATATGCAAAGAGGCCAGTCCATTGTGAACTGGCCTCTTTAATTTTGTGGCATAAGAATTTCATGCTGTGAACAAAATATCTGTTTTTATTATTTTATTACTCACAGTAAAAAGTTGATACACTCTTTTTATTACATTTTAAGCATTAACTCATCGGAAAAACCTTCTTATTATAATTAATTATTCAATCCGAAATATCTTCTGATTTAGTTGGATCACAACTGCTACAATGCGGGCCGCAGCACAAAAATCATTTTTTTCACCATGGGCCTATTATGTTTTCTTTGCGTCATACCAGGGCGTTGCCGTTTTATCTCAGCGCAATCGCTTTATCCCTCATCAGCACTTCAGTTCTTGCTGATGGGACTGTTTTTACTGCCTTAGATGATCCAGCTACAGCCAAGAAGAGCTTTGATGGTACTGTCGAGGCTGGCTATACCGCACAATCAGGTAATACCACTAACTCAACGTTGACCGCTAACTCAACGTTAACCTGGTTCCAACCTAACACCGCCTATAGTTTGTGGGGAGCCGCACGTAATACCAGCGCTAACAATCAACGCTCTTCCGAACGTTACCAGCTAGGCGGGCGTACCCGCTATAATCTGACTGACAGTAACTACCTGTTCGGGCAAGCCAGTTGGCTGAATGATCGCTACAACGGTTTTGATTCCCGGTCGGTATTAACTACCGGTTATGGCCGCCAGATTATGACCACACCGTTGCACAACCTACGGGTGGAATTTGGTCCCGGTGTTCGCCACGATGAATTTTATGGTGGTGGTCGAGCCACTAAAGCATTGGCTTATGGCGGTGCGAACTATACCTATCAACTAACTGATAATACGGTGTTTAGCGAAGGGGTTTCCGCATTAGCGAACGAAGAAACTACACTGAACTCTGAAACTGCGTTAAATGTTGCCATCAATAAAAGTTTCGCACTGCGCCTGGCTTATGTTGTGACTTATAACACTAAGCCACCTGCCAGCGCGCCTAAAAATACTGATACCACAACATCAATAACTCTGGTTTACGGCCTGTAATCATCTATTAGTCTCTTTAGCGTGGTGTGATGCCACGCTAATTATCTCAGTTCGCCTTCCCCCACTTATCGCGCTGAAATCTCTGTCGTTTTTTTGTCATCATTGAAATAAAAAAAGGGGTCAGCCGATGGCTAACCCCTTCATAACTATTAACTTTTGGATGCAGCGCTAGCTGTATCTTAGTTAAGACGCTCTTTAATACGAGCAGACTTACCAGTACGCTCACGCAGATAGTACAGTTTCGCTTGACGAACGGCACCACGACGTTTCACAGTAATGCTGTCGATTACTGGGGAGTGAGTTTGGAATACACGCTCAACACCTTCGCCGTTGGAAATTTTACGAACGGTGAACGCAGAATGCAGACCGCGGTTACGAATAGCGATAACCACGCCCTCGAATGCCTGCAGACGCTTTTTAGAACCTTCAACAACCCATACCTTCACTTCCACGGAATCACCCGGACGGAATGCAGGTACGTCCTGCTTCATCTGCTCTTGTTCGATTTGCTTGATAATATTGCTCATAATAATTCTCTTACCCTAGGTAAACTGATATATCAGGAAGTTGGCACGCAGCACAACACTCCTTTCATAGTTCTGTTGCTTCAGGGCTTGTGTTCCCGTTGGAACTCAGCCAGCAACACCATTTGCTCGTCAGTCAGAGCTAGGCTTTCTAGAAGTTCAGGTCTTCTAAGCCAGGTACGGCCCAGCGACTGCTTTAAGCGCCAGCGACGAATCTCGGCATGGTTGCCCGACAGTAATACTGGCGGAACTTCCATCCCTTCTAACACCTCAGGACGAGTGTAGTGTGGGCAATCCAGCAATCCATCAACAAAGGAATCTTCCTCTGCTGAAGCCTGATGACCTAGCACTCCCGGGATAAAGCGGGATACTGAATCTATCAGAGCCATTGCCGGCAGCTCTCCACCGCTGAGAACGTAATCACCAATTGACCATTCTTCATCAATTTCGGTTTTCAGTACGCGCTCATCAACACCTTCGTACCGACCACATACCAGAATCATCTTCTGATTGGTAGCCAGTTCGCAAACACCCTGTTGGTCCAGTTTGCGCCCTTGAGGTGACAGATAAATCACCTTTGCTCCCTCGCCTGCCGCTGCTTTTGCTGCATGAATGGCTTCCCTTAGCGGTTGCACCATCATCAGCATTCCCGGGCCACCGCCGTATGGGCGGTCATCCACGGTACGATGCCGATCGTAGGTAAAGTCACGAGGACTCCAACACTGCACGCTCAGCAGGCCATTTTTTACTGCCCGGCCAGTTACCCCGTAATCGGTTATTGCGCGGAACATCTCGGGAAACAGGCTAATAACACCGATCCACATCGTTTTGTTCCACTCACTTTTGCCGTTTAATTCGGAGGTCAAAAACCAGGATCCCAATCTACCTCAACACGTTGAGCAGTGAGATCGACTTTCTTGATAACCTGCCCATGAAGAAACGGGACCAACCGCTCCTTCATACCGAATGCATCTTTCAGGTTTGCCTTCACTACCATCACATCGTTAGAACCGGTTTCCATCATATCGATGATTTTACCCAGTTCGTAACCCGTGGTTGTTACTACCTGACAGCCCATAAGGTCTTTCCAGTAGTAATCATCCTCTTCTAGTGCGGGTAGTTGCTTGGAATCTACGATAATTTCGCAATTAGTCAGTAAATTCGCGGCATCCCGATCGTCAACACCTTTAACTTTGATGATCAGATCTTGACTGTGGCGCTTCCAGTCTTCCAACTCGACATGCTGCCACTTACCGGCCTGCTGGATAAACCACGGCTGGTAATCAAAAATGCTTTCGGCGTTTTCGGTGGATGAAAATACTCTGAGCCAACCGCGAATGCCGTAAGTTGAACCCATTTTACCGAGTACAATCGGCTGATCGGGAACCACTGGATTGAGTTGCTTGCTCATAATAACCACCACCGCGACAGATTAAGCTGCTTTCTTAGCGTCTTTGATCAGCGCAGATACGCGATCAGAAACTGTTGCACCCAGGCCAACCCAATGTTCGATACGGTCCAGGTCCAAACGCAGAGCTTCAGCCTGACCAGCTGCGATCGGGTTAAAGAAGCCTACACGTTCGATAAAACGACCGTCACGAGCATTACGGCTGTCGGTCACTACTACTTGATAGAACGGACGCTTTTTAGCGCCGCCACGAGCCAAACGAATTGTTACCATAACATCCTCTTTAGTTAATAAAACAACTGGACCCCATCGGGGAACGGGGTCCAGTTGCAATATAAAAAGCCCGAAAATTTTACTCATTTTGGCGCAAAAAGCAATCTAAAGCGTAGATTCCTGTGCGCTAGTTTTGGAATGAGTACAGTTTTCTTCGTTTACCGCCGTTTTCAGCGGGAAATCATTACTCATCTCACACGGTTAACACCACTGCGTGAAATATACCCTTCGTACTTGAAACCACAGGGTTGTTGGCTGCGCGCACTAACCCGAATCATTTACTTGAGTAAGTTCATCGTGATTAGTTTACTGGCCGCCTACCTGAAACCCCAATCACTTTGGGTATGACGTTTAGCGGCCTGGGAAACCCGGTGGCATCATACCCTTCATGCCACGCATCATTTTAGCCAAGCCACCATTCTTCATTTTCTTCATCATGCGCTGCATTTCATCAAACTGCTTAAGTAAGCGGTTAACATCCTGTACCTGCACGCCAGAACCAGTAGCAATACGGCGCTTACGCGAGCCTTTGATGATCTCTGGTTTAGCGCGTTCTTTCAGCGTCATCGAATTGATGATGGCCTCCATACGTACCGTCACCTTATCGTCCATCTGCGATTTCACGTTTTCTGGCAACTGACCGGCACCCGGCATTTTACTCAACATGCTGGCCATACCGCCCATATTGCGCATTTGCTTCAACTGATCAAGGAAGTCGTTGAGATCGAAACCATCACCTTTTTTCAGCTTGGTGGCTAGTTTCTCCGCCTGTGCACGGTCAACTTTGCTTTCGATATCTTCAATCAGCGACAGCACGTCGCCCATCCCCAGAATGCGTGAAGCCACGCGATCCGGGTGGAATGGTTCCAGTGCGTCGGACTTTTCACCCACGCCCAAGAATTTAATCGGCTTGCCGGTAATATGGCGGATAGACAGAGCCGCACCACCACGAGCATCACCATCAACTTTGGTCAGCACCACACCCGTGAGCGGCAACGCTTCGTTGAATGCTTTCGCCGTGTTTGCAGCATCCTGACCGGTCATTGCATCGACGACAAACAAGGTTTCAACCGGATTAATCGCGGCATGAATCTGTTTGATCTCGTCCATCATCGCTTCATCGACGTGCAAGCGACCGGCGGTATCGACAATCAGAACATCATAAAACTTAAGTTTTGCCTGTTGCAGGGCACGATTAACAATATCAATCGGCTTTTCTTGTACATCAGACGGGAAGAAATCAATATCAACACCCTGTGCCAGCGTCTCCAACTGTTTGATCGCCGCAGGGCGATACACGTCGGCAGACACAACCAGCACTTTTTTCTTCTGTTTCTCTTTAAGGAACTTACCCAGTTTGGCCACACTGGTGGTTTTACCCGCCCCTTGCAGACCGGCCATTAACACCACTGCTGGCGGTTGAGCTGCCAGATTCAGTTCGTTATTGACCTCACCCATGGCGGTGATAAGTTCATTTTTAACTATTTTGACGAATTCTTGGCCTGGTGTGAGGCTTTTATTCACCTCATGCCCGACAGCACGCTCTTTTACCCGGTTGATAAAGTCACGAACCACCGGCAGGGCTACGTCAGCTTCCAGTAACGCCATGCGCACTTCACGCAGCGTTTCTTTAATATTTTCTTCTGTCAGCCGGCCACGGCCGCTGATATTGCGCAGTGTGCGCGACAATCGATCAGTTAAGTTCTCAAACATTGTCTCATACTCAACGTGGAAACAGGCCGCTCTGGCGACACAATGGGGGGATTATAACACGAAGCTTAAACGATCTCTGCTCTCACGTCGGAGAACGGTTGGAGAGGAACGCGCTCAACGCTATACTGGCTATCTAATTCACTTAGCCGATGCTCATATACCGCTATGCCCGTGTTCTCCATTTTGGCTTTGATCGCTTATTTGCTCAGCCTGGGCCTGATTGTCCCAAGCTTGGTGCAGAAAAATAGTGCTTACCGGCGGTTAGCGCTGGTTTCTGCCGTCGTGGCTCTAGTGTGCCATGCTATTGCTCTGAAGCATCAGATTTTTGATGTCGGTGGGGGCCAAAACCTCACTTTATTGAATATTGGCTCCATCGTGGGGTTGATGATCTGCACTATCATGACTATCGTCGCCTCACGGGGGCGCGGTTGGTTCTTGCTGCCGATTGTCTATAGCTTCGCCATGATCAACCTGGCCCTTGCCAGTTTGCTACCGGGCGAGTTTATTACTCATCTGGAAACCAGCCCCACCATATTCGTTCACATTGGGTTGGCGCTTTTTGCTTACGCGACACTTATTATCGCAGCGTTATATGCATTACAACTGGCTTGGCTCGATTATCAGTTAAAGAATAAAAAACTGACATTTAATGCAGACATGCCACCATTAATGAGTATTGAGCGTAAAATGTTCCATATCACCCAAATTGGGGTGGTATTACTGACACTGACGCTGTGTACTGGTTTACTTTATATGGACAACATATTTAGTAAAGAAAACGTCCATAAAGCGGTGTTATCGATCATGGCCTGGTTTGTCTATATTGTTCTATTATGGGGCCATTACCATGAAGGCTGGCGTGGGCGTAGAGTGATTTGGTTCAGCTTCGCTGGTGCATTTCTACTTACTCTGGCCTATTTTGGCAGCCGCTTGGTGCAGGAAATTATAGTTCCTTAATCATCCTCTCCATCATCAGCGTATGGATCAGTTGAACTGACAGAGCCACCATCGCCATTAAGGAATACAGTGTTGGATCACGTATCAACTAGCACGCTGATCATTATTCTGGTCATTATGGTCGTGGTCTCGGCTTATTTTTCTGCCTCCGAAACCGGTATGATGACCCTTAACCGCTATCGTTTGCGCCATTTATCCAAACAGGGTAATCGCGCCGCACGGCGAGTTGAGAAACTACTAAGACGTCCCGACCGCCTGATAAGTCTGGTGTTAATCGGCAACAACCTGGTTAATATTTTGGCATCCGCCTTGGCAACTATTGTTGGTATCCGCTTATACGGGAATGCCGGAGTCGCAATAGCAACCGGAGTGCTGACTTTTGTGGTGCTGATTTTTGCTGAGGTGATGCCGAAAACTATCGCGGCACTTTATCCTGAACGTGTCGCCTTCCCCAGCAGTTTCTTACTGGTTCCCCTACAGAAAATTATGCTGCCACTGGTATGGTTGTTAAATACCATTACGCGCGCGCTGATGCGTCTGTGTGGCATTAGAGGGAATGTTCACAGAAGCGATGCCGTCAGCAAAGATGAATTGCGCAGTATTGTGAATGAATCCCACTCACAAATATCCCGCCGTAATCAAGATATGTTGATATCGGTACTGGACTTGGAAAAAGTTACCGTTAGCGACATCATGGTGCCACGCAATGAAGTGGTCGGTATTGACATCAATGATGACTGGAAGTCAATCATGCGCCAGTTAACCCACTCACCACATGGGCGCATCGTGTTGTATCGCCAGTCATTGGACGATGCCATCGGCATGTTACGTGTGCGGGAAGCCTATCGATTGATGACGGAGAAAAAAGAGTTCAATAAAGAGAATTTGCTGCGCGCAGCTGATGAAATTTACTTTATTCCAGAAGGCACACCACTGAATGTGCAACTGGTGAAATTCCAGAGAAATAAAGAGAAAGTCGGCATGATTGTCGATGAATATGGTGATATTCAAGGGTTGGTGACAGTTGAAGATATTTTGGAAGAGATCGTTGGCGACTTTACCACGTCAATGTCCCCAACACTGGCAGAAGAGGTCAATCCGCAAAGCGATGGTTCAGTACTCATTGATGGTAGCGCCAGCGTTCGCGAACTGAACAAAGCATTCAACTGGTCACTTCCGATCGATGCCCGTACCATCAATGGCATGCTGCTGGAAGAGCTACAAGAGATCCCACAGGTAGGTGCTCAGGTCCGTATCGGCAATTACCTAATTGATGTTCTGGATGTACAAGAGAACATGATTAAACAGGTGCGAGTCGCCCCCATAGTGTCTCAAGGCAGCTCCGCATAACTGCGTAACCAATACGGCTAGCGAACATAAAAAAGACGCCTTATCAGCGTCTTTTTTGCATTAGCCTATCGAAAACTAAATATGTAATTCAGATAGTTTTTCTTTCGGCAGCGCCAGTTCTTCGTTGTGATTGATACGTACATCACGATCAAGGATACCTTTGGCAATCGCCTGAGCCTCCTCCAGTGAGTGCATATGATAAGTACCGCACTGATACTCATTCAGTTCAGGAATTTTCCGTTGGTCGGTTACCTTCAACACATCCGCCATTGCCGCTTTCCAGGCATTAGCAACACGTTGCTCATCCGGCGTACCAATCAGGCTCATATAGAAACCGGTACGGCATCCCATTGGCGAGATATCGATAATCTCAACACCGTTGCCATTGAGGTGGTTACGCATAAAACCGGCAAATAGATGCTCCAGTGTATGAATCCCGCGTTCCGGCATCACTTCTTTATTTGGCACACAGAAGCGCAAATCAAATACAGTTATCTCGTCGCCATGAGGGGTTTTCATCGTCTTAGCAACACGCACAGCCGGTGCTTTCATAATGGTATGGTCTACGGTAAAGCTATCCAATAATGGCATTTAGTCACCTCCTCATAAAAAAATAATTTTTTATCTGATCTTTTTTCGCAATCCGTGAAACTTTTTCGAATCCTGTGCGTCTTAATATGTGAAAGACGCGCATTTGTTATCATCATCCCTGTTATCAGAGATGTTAATTTGGCCACAGCAATGTGGCCTTTTCTTTTTATTGGCCGCCATGAAGCAGCAAATATTCTTCAAAGCTTAGTTGATCTTTGAGTTCCAGATCACGCTGGCGCTGCCATGAAGCATCTCGCTCTGCGCTTAATTGCTCTTCTGTCAGTAATTCCAATGGTTCATTTTGCAGCATCTCCTTGTATCGCTCCGCGAGTTCAAGGCCAATACCACCAATACCACCTTCTTTCATCGCTTGCAAAATACGCGCGGAGAATGTCAGGCTTGGATCATCAAAATACGCCACAAGCTCATCACAAACTTGTTGATATTCAGTACTGTCTTTGCCATCCAGCACTTCTGCAACACGGCGCAGGTCTGCAAACAGATCTTTTCCGACCTTTTCCAGCGGTTCACGGGTATCGTTGCATCCCCTGCCAATCGTCTGCCCCGGCTTACGCCCTTCTAAAATAACCCGATTCCAGTTCTTACGGGTACACAGTAGTTCATCACTGCTCATTTCAGGCGCATCGGCCAATACACACCAAATCAGGAATAGATCGAGGAACCGTGCCTGTACTGCATCAACGCCAATCGGTGAGAATGGGTTAATGTCCAGAGAGCGCACTTCGATATATTCAATGCCGCCACGTAGCAAAGCATCTGACGGTGATTCGCCAGCCCGGGTAACCCGTTTTGGCCGAATAGGGGCATACAATTCATTTTCAATCTGCAATACATTGGTATTCAATTGCAGATGACGGTCACCGTCTTTTAGCCCCAGTGCTGCGTACTCTTCTGATGGCGTTTGGATCGCACGTTTCAGCCCAGCAACATAGGTGTGCAGGTCATTAAACGTGATACCCAAATTGCTTTGTGATTTATTGGTATAACCCAAATCACTCAGACGTAAAGAGGTGGCATAGGGCAAATAACACATCCCCTTATCATTACGCTCGAAGGGTAATGCCGTCTCGCGCCCTTGCAGGAACGATGAGCAAATCGCCGGTGAAGCACCAAACAGATATGGAATAACCCAACCAAAACGGTAGTAGTTGCGAATCAGTCGGAAATAGCCCGCTGAGATCTCTTCCTTACCGCTTTTTTCATCGGTGACACCTGCCCATGCCTGCCAAAACTCCAGCGGCAAAGAGAAGTTATAGTGCACTCCAGAGATAGTTTGCATCAACGCACCGTAACGGTTTTTTAAACCTTCACGGTAAAGTGTTTTGAAACGGCCAATATTAGAAGAACCATACTTAGCCAATTCAATATCCTGCTCAGCCTCAATAAAGCAAGGCATACTGAGCGGCCACATACGTTCATCACCCAGTTTACGTGCCGTATAACGGTGGATATCACGTAAAAAAGTCAGCAAATGGTCAATATCACCATCGACTGGAGTAATGAATTCCAACAATGCCTCAGCAAAATCAGTGGTAATCCATTGATGTGTCAGGGCTGCACCCAATGACTCTGGATGACCCGTCGAGGCTAATTGGCCATCGGCAGTCACTCTCAATGTTTCCCGCTCGATACCGCGACGGATCCCTTTCAGGGCTTTAGGGTGCGCTTCCAGCCAAGTTAGCGCGTGTGATACATCCGGGATCAAATCGACCTCCCGCTCTTGAAAACCATAACTCGCCAGCATACTGAAACTGCATCGAAGTGACTATGTAAGTTTGTCACATTCTTTACTGCCACCAGGCGATTCCTTGCAACGTAATTACCGTTAATACGATATAACGTAATGCTTTTCCCAAACACAGAAAAAAAGCCACAAGACCCCAGGGCATTCGCAACCAGCCTGCCAACACACACATCAAATCGCCCACTATCGGTAGCCAGCTCAATAACAAAGCCGCTGGGCCAAAACGTTGGAGCCAGCCTAATGCTGTACTCATCCCCCGCTGTGGCTTTAGCTCCGGTAATAAACGTCCTATAACAACATTTGTTAGCCCCCCAAGGGTATTTCCGACAGTGGCAGATAACACCAGCATCATTGCCGGCGCACTACCTGCCGTTAATAGAGTGACTAACAGAATTTCAGAATTTCCGGGTAA
The DNA here is from genome assembly GCF_052217145.1 of Yersinia sp. 2541 StPb PI. Taxonomy (NCBI): domain Bacteria; kingdom Pseudomonadati; phylum Pseudomonadota; class Gammaproteobacteria; order Enterobacterales; family Yersiniaceae; genus Yersinia; species Yersinia sp. 2541 StPb PI. The sequence goes on from NZ_JAZGQB010000001.1 coordinate 3,703,250, forward strand.
GAGCGTCGCACTGAGGAAGCTACTCCCGAATAAAGAAGCAATAGCTAGCGTACTACTCACAACAGGCGCACATCAACTATTGCCATATTGGCCCTTTTAGCCGCTTCAACACCAAAGTCAGCATCTTCGAAGACGACACATTTATCTGGCTGCACGCCGAGTAACTGCGCACAGCGTAAAAATGTCTCAGGCTCTGGTTTATGTTTGGTGACATCATCAGCACCGACAACGGCCGCGAAATAACCGCGCAGACCCAGATGACACAAGAGCATCTCTGCCATAGCATGCTCGCTTCCTGTCCCTACAGCCATAGGTATACGCCCATGATAGGCTTTAACCACGTCTATGAGCGGTAGAGGCTTCACATTATCCAACAGCATCGTCTTCACTAATGCTGTTTTCTCAGTGGCCAATAAATGAGGATCCAAATCAGATTGATGATTAGCGATGATTGCCTGGGCAATTCGCCAAGTCGGTGCGCCATTCAAAGCCACCATCGCTTGATCATCGAAATGCATACCATAAGGCGTTAGCACCTGACGCCAGGCCTGACGATGTGTGGACTCAGTGTCCAGAATGGTGCCATCCATATCAAAAATCAGGCCTTCGTAGCGATCGTACATCGTGGCCCCGCGCCTAGGAATAAATGAAAAGCTACTTTATCGCAAACTAACTAAATTGTCGCTTACTGTATAATTGCATGAATTTACTTGATAAATAATAAATTCAGCTTAATAAAGTTGCTATTTGATATAGAAGAAACCAATGAGTTGAAGCGTTGATTACGAGATAAGAGAATTCAGGTATTTCGTTTTGCTGGGCTATAGGGAACATGAAGCAAAAACTAAAAAGCAGAAAACCCCGCCGTAGCGAGGTTTCTTAATATGGTGCACCCAGGAAGATGACTCGGCTTACGCCTCGCCCTCCGGGCCGTTGCTAAAGCAACGTTGTCTCGCTGCGCTCGGCTCGAACTTCCAACCGCTCGGTTCTACGAATTATCTGCTGCTAAAAAGCAGAAAACCCCGCCGTAGCGAGGTTTCTTAATATGGTGCACCCAGGAAGATTCGAACTTCCGACCGCTCGGTTCGTAGCCGAGTACTCTATCCAGCTGAGCTATGGGTGCGATTTTTATTTCTAATTTTACGGAGGCGTTTCAGCAAGTGAAACTTAACAACAAGATGTATGACCTAGAAGATGGTGCACCCAGGAAGATTCGAACTTCCGACCGCTCGGTTCGTAGCCGAGTACTCTATCCAGCTGAGCTATGGGTGCAATTAATTCTTTGACACTACCTGATGTTCATTTGACTATTTCACCATACTGCAAAATATGGTGCACCCAGGAAGATTCGAACTTCCGACCGCTCGGTTCGTAGCCGAGTACTCTATCCAGCTGAGCTATGGGTGCATAGTAAATGGCGGTGAGGGAGGGATTCGAACCCTCGATACAGCTTTTGACCGTATACTCCCTTAGCAGGGGAGCGCCTTCAGCCTCTCGGCCACCTCACCATACGCTTCTTTCGAATTGTGCCTGACTTGCTTTTGAAGAAGCTCATCGGCACTGCGTGGCGCACATATTACTTTCCCGCACTTATAAGTCAAACAATTTTTCCCAACTCACGTTCATTTGCACAATTCACACACAACATGACCAGTTTGACGTCAAAAAGAGTGTTTTATCAACAGGCAAGATAGTGTTTATTGCGGCGTAATTCGATAGAGGAAAAAATAAAACTCTCACCAGCGGCCAATTAAAGAGATTGAAAATAGAAAATTATTACAGGGAGAAGAAGGTTAAAAGGAGATAAAACAGCAGAACTGAGGAGAATAGACAGCAGTAGCGTCTCGTATAACACGAGACGCTGCTTCAAAATCAGTAAGTCGTCGGTTGAGACTTTTCTGCTTGGATGCGCTGGTAGATCTCTTCACGGTGAACAGAAACCTCTTTCGGAGCATTTACACCAATTCGAACTTGGTTGCCTTTAACCCCTAATACAGTAACCGTAACCTCATCGCCAATCATGAGTGTTTCACCAACTCGACGAGTCAGAATAAGCATTCTTTGCTCCTTGAAAAATTAAAAGAGTCGGGTCTCTCAGTTTCCCCGCCATTATCCATCATACACCGTGAAAACGTAAGCCATCACATTCACATAAAATGTAAGTAGCTTGGTCGAGTCTCTAACTAATACAAGTTTAGCTGAAGCAAACAACTTTGCGTTTAACTTTGTTTTCGAACTATGACATGAAAATTGAAAAACGCCATACCCAGCATAGAGATATGGCGTATTGATTTAATAGGTCATTACTTGCTTATAACCGGGAAGCTACCCAAGCGTCTACGCTTGCCAATGCCGCTGGCAATGCCAGAACATCAGTACCACCCGCTTGTGCCATATCAGGCCGTCCACCGCCTTTACCGCCCACTTGCAGGGCAATATCTGCGATTAACTCACCTGCTTTTACTTTTCCGGTAAGATCTTTGGTTACACCAACAATCAGGCTGACCTTATCATCCGCTGTTGTTGCCAGCACAATAATGGCCGACCCCAGTTGATTTTTAAGATCATCAACCATGGTACGCAGCATTTTTGGTTCAACATTGTCTAACTGACTAACGAGTAACTTCACACCGTTAACCAATTTCGCACTTGATGACAATGACGCACTTTCTTGAGCGGCTTGTTGATCTTTCAGTTGCTGGAGTTCACGTTCCAGCAGTTTACTGCGATCTAACACGGCACGGACTTTATCTGCCAAATTATGGGTATCACCCTTCACCAGATGAGCAACATCCGCCAGCAGGTCAGTTTGCTGGTGTAGCAGTGCAATAGCCCCCTCTCCAGTGACTGCCTCGATACGGCGGATACCTGCCGCCGTACCTGATTCAGACAGGATGCGGAACAAGCCAATATCACCAGTGCGGCTGGCGTGAATACCGCCACACAGCTCAGTTGAGAAATCGCCCATGGTTAATACTCGTACCTGGTCGTCATACTTCTCACCAAACAGGGCCATCGCCCCTTTTTCTTTGGCCGCATCCAGTTCCATCACTTCTGTCTGGACTGGCAAGTTACGGCGAATCTGCTCGTTGACCAGATCTTCTACCTGACGAATTTGTTCTGGCTTCATCGCTTCAAAATGAGAGAAGTCAAAACGCAAATACTTGTCGTTAACTAACGAGCCTTTCTGAGCTACGTGCTCACCCAGCGTTTTACGCAATGCCGCATGCAGTAAATGGGTTGCGGAGTGGTTCAACCGAATGCGATTACGACGTGCGACGTCAACCTGAGCATCAATACTGTGGTTAACTCGCAGAGTACCTTGAGTCAATTGCCCCAAGTGACCGATAGCCTGACCGTATTTCTGAGTGTCCGCTACCACGAAGGTGGCGGTAGCATTTTTAAGTTCGCCTTTGTCACCAACCTGACCACCAGACTCACCATAAAATGGTGTTTGATTCAAGACAACAACTGCCTCTTCACCGGCATTAATTTCATCAACGGCTACCCCGTTGCGGAACAATGCGGTAACGGTAGCTTGTTGATGAACATGGTCATAACCCGAGAACTGGCTCGCGCTATCAACACGGATCATACTATTATAATCTGCACCAAAACCACTGGATTCGCGGGCACGACGACGCTGAGCTTCCATCGCTTGTTCAAAACCAGCTTCATCCACTTTCAGATTACGCTCACGACAAACATCAGCAGTTAAATCAACCGGGAAGCCGTAAGTATCATATAAGCGGAAAGCCGTCTCACCGTCGAGGGTGTCACCGGTCAATTTACTGAGCTCTTCATCCAGCAGGGCTAAGCCACGCTCTAAGGTGCGCGCAAACTGCTCTTCTTCAGTTTTCAGAACTTGTTCAACCATCGCCTGCTGTTGTTTCAATTCAGCAGCAGCAGATCCCATCACGGCAATCAACGGAGCAACTAATTTGTAGAAGAAAGTCTCTTTAGCCCCCAACATGTTGCCATGGCGAATAGCGCGGCGAATAATACGACGCAAAACATAACCACGGTTTTCATTTGACGGGATAACCCCATCAGAAATCAGGAAGGCACAAGATCGAATATGGTCAGCGATGACACGCAGCGACTTGCTGGAAAGATCGGTTGCACCAGTGGCTTGCGCCACCGCTTTAATCAAATCGCGGAACAGGTCAATCTCATAGTTAGAATTAACGTGTTGTAATACCGCAGCAATACGCTCAAGCCCCATACCGGTATCAACCGAGGGCTTAGGCAATGGCAGCATAGTGCCATCTGACTGGCGGTTAAACTGCATGAAGACGAGATTCCAGATCTCAATATAGCGATCGCCATCTTCTTCTGCCGACCCAGGAGGTCCGCCCCAGATATGGTCACCATGATCAAAGAAAATCTCTGTGCATGGACCACATGGACCGGTATCACCCATTTGCCAGAAGTTATCTGACGCAAAAGCACCACCTTTGTTATCACCGATACGAATGATACGTTCACGAGGAACACTAACGTCGTTAGCCCAGATTTCATAGGCTTCATCATCGGTTTCGTAGACGGTTACCCAAAGTTTTTCTTTTGGTAAGTTAAACCACTGTTCGCTGGTCAATAATTCCCAAGCGAAACTGATAGCATCATGTTTGAAATAATCACCAAAGCTGAAGTTACCCAACATTTCGAAAAATGTGTGATGACGCGCGGTATAACCTACGTTTTCCAGATCGTTATGCTTACCACCTGCACGCACACAACGTTGAGAGGTCGTTGCACGAGAATAGGCCCGTTTATCCAAACCTAAGAAAACGTCCTTGAACTGGTTCATCCCCGCATTGGTAAACAACAGCGTCGGGTCATTATTGGGAACCAAAGAGCTGCTTGATACAACCTGGTGTCCCTTGCTATGGAAGAAATCGAGAAACGCTTGACGAATCTCAGCGGTGCTCTTGCTCATAATTGCCCCGGAAACAAGCTAAAAGAATGGCCCGCAAGCATATTGCGCATCAATTATTGATAACGCAGTGAGTAAGCTCACGAACAAAAAGTGGGAATAAGATAAATTTTCTTCGAGGGGAAGTAAAATCCCGCGTGCATTCATTCGACAAAATCATTGTAAATCGACTGAATTTCTTCTTGGAAGAAGCCACGATAGAGGAGATAACGCTGAACTTTCGCCTTTTCTTTCCACTCAAGAGGTAAAGTTTCACTAAATTTACGCTGTGCGACTTCTTTTGCGAGCAGACACCAGTCGATTTCACTGATTTCAAAAGCAGCTTGAATTAGTTCTTTATCGACCCCTTTTTGCATCAATTCCGAACGGATGCGCTGTGCCCCATATCCTTTCCGACTACGGCTATTAATATAACTGGTGGCAAAGCGGGAATCGTCTAACCAATCGTGTTGATAGCAATAAGCAATAACTTGTTCGATAGCTTGAGGATCAATATCTTCGACAGGTTTGCTATTTTCACCGCTGGTGCGCCTACCCCAATTCCCTTTTGCCGAAAAAGGCTGGGCTGCAAGCTTACGGCGCAACTCCGATTCACTATGATCACGCTGAGAGAGTAATCTCATGGCACGGCTTAACAGGTCATTCATATACCCTTCTTACTTGAGGTTACTGCTGTGTTAGCGGCTCTCACTCGCCCGAATTACTGACAAGGGTCAGTTCATCGGAACTCATTCGTTGGCTACCTTGCTGTAATCAAATTATTTTGGGTAACAGCCTTCTCTCTCGGCGTTGCAGGTAGGTACGGGCTCTGATTATTTTGGATATGAGCAGGAGTGGAGAGCTGAATACGAATTGCTATTTACTTACTCAAGCGGCCCAATTAATGGGCCGCTTGTTAACTACTTAATCTGCTGATACTAACGCGCTGTTTTAACCTTATTAATTAAAACTCTTCGCTAGTTTCATCAGTCTCATCGGCAAATGCTGCTGTTGCTACAGGTTGTTCGCCGTTCCCACCGTTAAGTAGCATTTCACGCAGTTTTTTATCCAACTCTGCCGCAACCGCTGGGTTTTCTTTTAAATAGTTGCTGGCATTCGCTTTACCTTGACCAATTTTGTCGCCGTTGTAGCTATACCATGCACCTGCTTTCTCAATCAGTTTGTGTTTAACACCCAAATCAACGAGTTCGCCGTTAATATTGATGCCTTCACCGTACAGAATCTGGAATTCAGCTTGTTTAAATGGCGCTGCAATTTTGTTTTTCACAACTTTAACGCGAGTTTCGCTACCAACAACTACATCGCCTTCTTTTACTGCGCCAATACGGCGAATATCCAAACGTACAGACGCGTAAAATTTAAGTGCGTTACCACCGGTGGTAGTTTCAGGGTTACCAAACATAACGCCGATCTTCATACGAATCTGGTTAATGAAGATCAGTAAGGTATTCGCATTCTTCAAGTTACCCGCCAGCTTACGCATAGCCTGGCTCATCATACGTGCCGCAAGGCCCATGTGAGAGTCACCGATTTCGCCTTCAATCTCGGCTTTAGGCGTCAATGCAGCAACCGAGTCAACGATGATAACGTCAACAGCACCAGAACGAGTCAATGCATCACAGATTTCCAATGCTTGCTCGCCAGTATCTGGCTGAGAACAAAGCAGGTTATCAATATCTACACCTAATTTTTTGGCATAAATTGGGTCAAGAGCATGCTCAGCATCGATAAATGCACAAGTCTTGCCTTCACGCTGTGCGGAAGCAATAACCTGTAACGTTAGCGTTGTTTTACCTGATGACTCAGGACCATAAATCTCAACAATACGCCCCATTGGCAAGCCACCGGCTCCCAATGCGATATCAAGAGAAAGGGAACCGGTAGAGATGGTTTCAACATCCATTGAGCGGTCTTCGCCAAGGCGCATAATAGAGCCTTTACCGAATTGTTTTTCAATTTGGCCCAGTGCTGCTGCTAACGCCTTTTGTTTATTCTCATCAATAGCCATTTTTACTCCCTCTCTGGTATGCAGGGGTTACCCCTACCATTACCACTGAATGTTGTTTTATGCAGGAAATTACCGCTAATTATACTGTACAATCATACAGTATCAAGCCTATTTTTACAGAAAATCATCGAATAGTGTTTGTAGCGCGAAAACAGCCGCTTGCAGCCTTACTGCATCGCGATCACCGGGGAAAATCTGTTTGCATGCCAAAATCTGCCCTTCACGTGCCGCGAAAGCAAACCATACCGTACCAACCGGTTTATCCGCACTGCCACCATCAGGCCCGGCAATGCCACTAATAGATACCGCGAAGTCAGCATTCGCTTCTCTCAATGCTCCGAGCGCCATCTCTCGTACTACGGCTTCACTCACAGCACCATAATTTGCTAACGTGATTTCGTCCACACCGAGCAAATCGTGTTTGGCTGCATTACTGTATGTCACGAAACCACGGTCAAAGTACGCTGAACTCCCCGCAATATCAGTTAATGCTTTGGCCACCCAACCCCCTGTACAGGACTCAGCACAGGTCACCCAGGCACCACGGGCCTTTAGCTTATTCCCGATTGCAATACTGAGCTGGCGTAATTGTTTCTCGCTCATTGTTGCCCCCTACTCTAATAAAATCTCCCGCCGCCGATAGTAGCACTTCTTTAGCCCGTAACGACAACCACTGTCAGTTATGCGAAACCTCTCGCAAGGAGGAATGAAAAAAAGCGCTTTCCCGTACAAAGCTTTACCTCACAGGCTTAGCTGTTAGTATCAAAAGGGCTGTTCGAATTTATCGGCAACGTAGGATGCGGCAAGTTGCATCAGGGGTACTGGATAGTTATCCGGGATGATGAACTAAGGACGAGATAGTGAAAAAAACGCTTAACGCCTTTTTCCCACTTTATAGTGCAACCGTTTTGATGTTGCTGGGTTCAGGCTTATTGACGACCTATATTTCGCTAAGGTTGACCGCCATCCATGTCTCAGGTGCATTAATTGGGGCAATTATTGCCGCAAATTATATTGGTCTGGTGATCGGTGGCAAGGTTGGCCATTTCCTGATTGCCCGCGTAGGCCATATTCGCGCTTATGTCGCCTGTGCCGGTATTATCACGGCAGCCGTGTTAAGCCATGGACTTACTGAATACATCCCCGCATGGGTAGTTCTGCGCTTGATTATTGGCCTCTGTATGATGTGTCAGTTTATGGTGCTGGAAAGTTGGCTCAATGATCAGGCAGCCTCTAATCAACGCGGTATCGTGTTTGGTGTTTATATGGCTGCAACCTATGCCGGTATGGCGTTAGGTCAGGTGGTATTAATGCTCCAACCTGAGTTGGGTCTGAGCACCCTGATGATTATTGCGCTATTTTTTGCCCTTTGCCTGGTGCCTGTAGCCCTAACAACGCGCAGTAATGCCCAACAAATGTCCCCAGCCCCTATGGAGCTGAAATTCTTTATCAGTTCAATTCCCAAAATACTGGCATCAACTTTGGTAATTGGCATGATTGTCGGCTCCTTCTATGGTCTGGCACCGGTCTATGCCAGCCTGCAATCGCTATCAACGCAGGAGACCGGCCTGTTTATGGCATTATCTATCTTTGCCGGTTTAGTGGCCCAACTTCCTCTCAGTTGGTTGTCCGATCGCTATAACCGCACGCTACTGATCCGTATTAACGCATTATTACTGGCATTAACTGCACTGCCGCTGGCCCTGGTGCCCCATATCTCGTTCCATTTTTTACTGGGTCTGGGGTTTGTCGTCAGCATGTTGCAGTTCACCCTCTACCCACTGGTGGTCGCTCTGGCTAATGACCTGATTGCACCAGAGCGGCGAGTTTCACTGGCGGCATGCTTACTGATGTCATTTGGCGTTGGCGCCAGTATTGGGCCGCTCGCTGTAGGTGCCCTGATTCAGCCATTGGGTGGCAATATTCTATATGCATTCTTCGTACTGTGTGGTGTGAGCCTGATAACACTGAGCAGAACGGTGAAACAAGATCAGGACGAATTCGTTAACGATGCCCCGGTTCCACACATGGCAATACCGGACAGCCTGGTCAGTTCCCCACTGTCACCAGCGCTGAACCCTAGCTTTGACGAGCAAATGATCCACGATGTTATGCCGCCTCCTGACCAACAAGAAGAAGTAGAAAAAACAGAGGAATCGTCTGCAACAGACACACCTAACGCCCCGTAACTCGGGGTCATAGGGGTATCAGTTTGTTTGTACAGCCTCTCTGACGTTAAAATTCGGTACAGCTTGTTATTTATTCAGCTTTGAATAAAAATACCAGCATCAGATAATTAGCGGGACGGAACCATGTCGAGACAAGATGAGCAACGGTTGCTGGTGAAAATAGCCACGCTGTATTACAGCGAAGGTATGAAGCAATCTGAAATTGCTGACAGCCTGCATTTATCTCAATCTTTTGTCTCCCGAGCGATCACCCGCTGCGTTAAAGAAGGAGTGGTGAAAATCAGCGTGATTCAGCCTGCCAATATGTTTATTGGTATCGAATCACGGATTCAAAAACACTATGGAATCGATCAGGCCATTGTGGTGGATATTGCTGATGACGCCAACCCAGTCCAAATAAAGCAAGCTATTGGTTCTGCTGCTGCCCATTACATGCAAACCAGTATTCGCCCAAACGATATGGTGGGGATCTCTTCGTGGAGTAGCACTATCCGGGCGATGGTTGATAATCTTCATCCGCTTAACATCAAAACCAGCGGGGTTATCCAATTACTGGGAGGGGTTGGCCCCAATGGTAATGTGCAAGCCACCTTGTTAACTCAAGCATTAGCCAATATTTTAAATTGTCCGGCTTACTTGCTGCCCGCTCAAAGTATTGAACGTTCGACAGAAGACCGCGCACGCTTGATATCCAGTGGTGAAGTTGCCGACGTAGTGAATAAATTTGCCGAAGTTGATCTGGCATTGGTGGGAATTGGTGATCTGGAGCCATCACAGCTATTGAGAAACTCCGGTAACTATTATCACGAAGAGATGCTCAAGTTACTGGCAGAGCGTGGGGCCGTGGGTGATTTATGTCTGCATTATTTTGATGCTGCTGGCGATGCGGTACTTAGCGATGAAGAAGATCCAGTGATTGGTATGTCGCTACCACAACTGCGTGCCTGCCCCCGAGTGGTAGCGCTGGCAGGAGGGGTAGGGAAAAGTGCTGCCATTCGTGGTGCACTGACGGGTAACTATGTTGATGTATTGATTACCGACAGGTTAACCGCCGAAACCTTACTTTAAAGCGACTGTGCTCGGTTAATAATCACCATAATGATTCACCGCGCCCTCCCTGGTGCGGCATTTGATAATGTCATTGAAACTAAAGCGGCGACTTCCCATGCCAGTAACAATCAACTCCCAGATACTTACTGAATGCTTCTTGCAATACCTGAGCTGTCGCTGAATGGTTCATTGCCACATGGTGTTCGAAACCATTATTACAGATATGCGTAAGTAAGCTTTCCAGCTGTGGCACTTCCACTACCGCACGGCAACCCACGGTATCTAACTCGTCACTGACAGAACGGCCTTCACCGACATAAGCCCGAACCCGACCGGTAAAATCATCAGAAGAGAGGCGGAAATAGGTCAATGGCCCGGATTTCATGCGACCATGGACAGCACCACAGGTATTCTCGCAACCTACAGTTGTTCCGATAATATCAGCGGTGCCCATGGTTGAGCTTTCCAGACTTTCACTGGCAAAGTTGCCACAGTGGAATAACACACATTTATCACGTTCTGCGCCAAAGTTATTATTCCAGTCAGCAATTGAGGCCGGCGCCAGTGAGCAACTCGCCAGTGCATACATCGATAGTGCCCCCATTACATCCACTTCACAGGCACTTGGCATCAGTTGCCCGGACATCACGCTCATAATGGAACAGACGTTGATACCCAAATTCTGTTGCAGCGAGGTCCAGCACTGCATGGCGGTGGTATCGATATCGTTGGCGATGATCCATTCACTGATAACCACAAACAGTTTCGCCATTTTGTGTAACTTATCTTGTGGGATGGCACTGGTGTCACCGTTGGCTTTTAACAGCGCCAGTTTTTCACCAACACGAATATCGTTATCACTGAGATTAGCGACGCGGAAGAACACTTCGGATAAATCGAGCGTTTCAACAGTAATGCCCAAATTCTCCAATAACTTCTCGCTGTAGCGCACAGTATTAAAGTTAGTTGGACGAGCACCAATAGCCCCGACACGCACCCGTTTCATGGCATGCACCACACGGCACAGTTGTACAAATTGTTCGACGTCGTGGCTAAATATTTCGCTGTTTAGACTACAAACATGCTGCTTGGTCAATGTGAATGGAATGCCATATTGGCGCAGATTGTTACATAACGAGATTTTGCCGCAGAAGCTGTCGCGACGCGTCGCTAGCCCCATTTTATCCAGCGCATCTTCTTCAGCCTGTACTAATACCGGTACTTTAAGGCCCGAAAGGCGAATAGCATCTGAGACACTTTTTTCATCACCAAAGTTGGGCAGAATCACCACTACACCATGGATCTCTTCGCTGTGCTTACGGAATAACTCGGCACACACGTTGGCATCACGCCAGTTTTCAACCCCCCCCAAGGGGGTTTGCTCTTCATTGAGCATAATGATGTTGATGCCCAGTCTATCAAACAGCGCCTGAGCATCACGGCGCGCGTCAGCCACCAGATAGCTTGGGAAAAACCCCCGGTTGCCGATAATCACCGCGAAAGTTAACTTACGAGGTATTGCTGACATATGCTTACTCCTAGTGTGGGTTATTTCGGCTGAAAACGCGCACGCGCGATGGCCGTTTGCCAGAGGCTATAGTTATCTTGCATCTCCGCACTTTGAGCGCGCGGTTCGATGTATTCCACTTCACGGGGAAGTGCGGCTAATTGCTGGTTATCCTGCCACCAGCCAAGGGTTTTCCCGCCTAAATATGCCGCCCCCAGTGCCGATACTTCGGCGGTATGGTTGCGTATCAACGTGCGCTGCAACAGGTCGGCTTGAAATTGCATCAACCAGCGGTTGCTGGTCGCTCCACCATCTACCCGCAGCCGTTCAAGACGATGGTTGCCAGCCCGCTCCATAGCAAAAAAGACGTCGGCTATTTGGTAGGCGACCGACTCTAACCCGGCGCGGGCTAATACCGCAGGGGTGGTAGCATCGGTCAAGCCGCAGAACAGACCACGAGCCTGGCTATCCCAATAAGGCGCCCCTAATCCCGAGAGGGCTGGAACAAAATAGACGCCCTGATTACCTGACTGACTTTGCGCCATCTCGGTCAAGTGCGCTAAATCCGTGATACCTAGCATGCGTGAAACCCACGCCACCCCCGAACCGGTATGCGTGATATTGCCTTCGAGGGCGTAACGTAGTTCACCGTCATGCCAGGCAATGGTGGTACTCAGGCCATTGCTCTGTGTTACCGCCTGCTTCACGGTAGTCATCAGGGAAGAGCCGGTACCATAGGTCGCTTTGATTTCGCCCGCACGGTCACCGCCCTGCCCATAGAGTGCAGCGTGGGAGTCGCCGATTTGTGCCACAATCGGTATCCCCTGTGGCAAGCCAATAATACCGGTATTACCGGTATGTCCGTGGATAGCCGCCGAGGGTAATACCGCAGGCAGACAAAGACTGGGAATACCAAATAGCGCCAGCAGGTCAGGATCCCATTGGCCGGAATGAATATTAAACAGTTGGGTACGGGCTGCATTGGAGAAATCGGTCGAGAAACTTTGGCCGCCACTGAGCTGCCAGGTTAACCAACAGTCGATGGTTCCGACGCACAGTTCACCGTGAGCCGCACGTTCCACACCACGTGGGATTTCTGCCAGCATGCCGTGAACCTTGGCGGCCGGAAACAGCGGATCAATCGGCAATCCAGTGCGTTCGGCAATCATTGCCGCCTCCGGTAACTGGCTCAGCGTTTGACAGAAAAGCTCTGAGCGCCGACATTGCCAACTCACCACTGGCGTCAGTGGTGTGCCGGTCTCCCGCTCCCAAATCAGCACCGACTCACGCTGGTTACTGATGGCAACACCGGCCACCCGCGCACCTGCCAACTGGTTCAGACAGCCTTCGATTGCCAAAGAGACCGCCTGCCAGATAGCCAGCGGGTCCTGCTCTGCCCAACCAGGCCTTGGGTGATTCAACAGAAGAGGCACTGAAGCCTTCGCCAGAATCTGCCCGGCAGTGTCCACTGCAATGGCTTTGGCATTGGTGGTGCCTTCATCAATAGCCAGAATAATCGGCGTTGACATGATTACTCTCCTCGGCAAAACCGCAGAGCACGCGCTACAATGCCTGCCGCATCAAAACCATGATAGGCACGCATATCTGCCCTGTCGGCAGCAATCGCATAGCCGCCATCAGGAATACCTAATCTCACCAATGGGATCCCACTGCCCGCTTCGGCCAACACTTCAGCCACCAAACTGCCCACACCACCATTAATGTTGTGCTCTTCGATGGTAATCACCCGCTGACTCTTCTGGAGAATGGCTAACAGTTGCTGAGTATCACACGGACGAATAGAAGAAACGTTGACCACCGCAGCAGAAACGTTGTTATCCGCCAGTATCGCGGCAGCGCTTACAGCCTCATGCACTGTAGAACCCATCGCTACCAGAGCAATATCCTGACCATCCTGCAAGACATCAATCTGCCCCGGTACAAAGTGGTAGTGCTCATCATGGAGTTGTGGCAAGGATTTGCCGTCCAGACGAATATAGACCGGTCCCTGATGGGCGATAGCATAATCAATTATTTGACGGCACTCTTGTGGGTCAGAGGGAGCATAAATTTCGATATTGCCAAAACCACGTAAGATAGAAATATCATCGATACAGTGATGAGTACTGGCCAGCGGCCCGTAACTGGCGCCAGAATTGAGACCGAACAACTTAACATTGCTATTGTTGTAGCAAACATCGATTTTTAGCTGCTCATTGGAGCGTGAAATCAGGAATGGCGCGGCATTACAGGTTACTGCAACTTTCCCGCCCATGGATAAGCCCACGGCGGTGCCGACCATCGCTTGTTCGGCAATACCTACGTTAACCACACGATCAGGGAAGCGAGCAGTAAACGGCCCGATTTTCGCCGTCGAAGTGGAATCAGCCACCACCGGAACCAGATCAACACCGTTATCCACGGCTTTGATAAACTGCTCAACCATCACTGAGGCCAAATGTTCTGCATTACTCATCGCTCAATTCCTCCAGTGCCAGATCAATTTCAGCACCTTTCGGCACCCGGTGGTGCCACTCCACGCGCCCTTGAATAAAGGAGATACCGGCACCTTTTTCGGTGTTGGCAATCACCACATTGGGTTTACCCTTGGGTTGTAATGCCTCCAGTGTTTCCACCACCGATTGCATGTTATTACCCTGGCATTCCGTTACTTCTAAACCAAATGCACGCCATTTATCCGCCAACGGGTCGGTATTCATAATTGACTTGGTGGTGCCCGCCAGCTGGAGTTTGTTTTTATCGTTAATGATTATCAGATTGTCTAACTGATAGTGAGCAGCCACTAATGCCGCTTCCCAGTTACTGCCTTCGGCTAACTCACCGTCGCCGGTCAGAACAAACACTCGGCGTTTGCTGTTGGCGCGTTTTGCCGCTAATGCGATCCCGACTGCGACCGGCAAACCATGTCCTAGCGCGCCGGTATTTAATTCGATCCCCGGCGTTTTGTGTTTTACCGGATGGCCCGGCAGATGAGAGTTAGCGTGTTGATAAGTTGCCAACCATTCCTCTGGGAAATAACCCGCTTCCGCCAGACAACAGTAATAGCCGCCAACGGCATGGCCCTTAGATTGCACATAGATATCGCGCTCAGGATCAGTTAACCGGTCAGGTGCGCAATTAAGGATGCGGAAATAGAGTGCGGTCAGAATCTCTACCTGCGAAAGATCAGCACCGGTATGCCCCCCTGCGGGGCTGTTCGCATTAAGCAGGACGATCCGGCGGCGGATAGCCCGCGCCTTTCTCACCAGCTCATCGATTGACAGTGAATACGGATTCATGACATTACCTCTCTTATATTTTCCTTCGCCATTGAATTTTTACTCATTGGCGAATATTTATTCCTGATGGTGCTAAAAAATAGCTTTCATCAAGCCTGACCGGAAAGCCTCCTCCGGCATTACCTCTTCAGTGTTCTGCGGCTTAGGGCAAGGTGTTACCCCCATCAGCCCATTAGCCGTTATGGGTTCTTTATGCCTGCTCGCTTTTGCCCACTTGCGCAACTACGTTGGCTTTTTGCGACACAATTGCTGCTTTATGCTGCATACGGTTTTGCATCTGGTCGATAATCACAGCCACAATAATTACGATACCTTTAATAACCATTTGCCAGAATTCACTGACCCCCATCATCACCAGCCCGTCAGCCAAAATACCGATAACAAATGCGCCGATCAGTGTGCCGAGGATGGTGCCACGGCCACCGGCCAGAGAAGTTCCCCCCAATACCACGGCCGCTATCGCATTCATCTCAAAGCCGCTGCCGTTCGCAGGGTGGCTGGCCACCAATTGAGCGGAAACAATGATCCCGGCAATTGCCGCACAGAAACCGGAAATGGTGTAAACCCAAACTTTGACCTGCCGGACTTTGACACCAGATAGTTCGGCTGCTCTCTCGTTATCACCGATAGCGTAGACATGGCGACCAAAAGGTAGGCGACGCGCTACATAGGCAATCACCAGAGCCAAAATGAACATGATCCAGATGGCGATCGGCAAACCCAGTAATGTGCCGGACCCCAGTAGATCAAAACCGGTATTTCCGAGTTGTGGATTGCCCTGTAAGCCTGGGAAGGTTTCACCGCCAGAAATCAGCATCGCCGCACCACGAACCACATACATGGTACCGAGGGTGCAGATAAACGGCGCGACGTTATAGCGGGTTATAATCCAACCATTGACCGCGCCAATCAGTGCACCGATGACCAATACCACCGGGACCACCACCCAAACACTGGGGAAAATGGCAATACCAAACATCGGTAATACAATACCTTGGGTGATCATCCAGCCCGCAATCATGCCGCACAACCCCAAGGTGGCCCCGATAGAGAGGTCAATCCCTGCGGTGATAATGACAAACGTGATGCCCAGTGCGAGGAAGGCATTGATAGCGATATGCTTCACCATAATGATCAAGCTGCCTGTCGCCAGAAAGCCCGGTACCATCACGGAGAAGAAACCAAGAATCAAAAACAGGGCAATAAAGGTGCGCATCTTGAGCAGAAGCAGCAGCATATTTTCCCGTGACCACGACGCGCCACCGGGCCGGTGACTCGCCAACGCAGTGCCAGTTGTTGCTTTCATCATTCGAACCCTTGTGCACTTGCCGTAACCAATGCCGATTCACTGGCCGACTGACGGGATAAGTTCGCGGTCAGCTTGCCATTCGACATCACCAGTATGCGGTCAGATACCGCCATGATCTCTTTCAGATCAGAGGTTGAGAACAAAATACCAATCCCCTGCTCAGAGAGTTTCACCATCATTTCAAACACATCAGCTTTCGCACCGACATCAATGCCTCGCGTTGGCTCATCCAACAGCAAAATGTTTGGACTGGTCAGTAATGAGCGCCCTATCACCACCTTTTGCTGATTACCGCCACTGAGAGCCTGAATCTCTACTTCCGGTGAAGAGACTTTGATCGACAAATCCCCGATAACCGATGCCACCACTTGTGACTCACTCTCTTGCCAGATAGTGAAGCTGTGTTTTAACCGACGCCATAAGCTGGAAATGGTCAGGTTATTGGCCACCGATGACACAGGGAAAATACCGGTTTTTTTACGGTCTTCCGGTACCAGACTCATTCCCAGACGAATGCGCTCTGCGGTTGAGGTCTTGGCATTAATCGACGTGCCATTGAGCCGGATAGTGCCAAGGTAGCTCTGCTGCGTGCCCAGCAGACATTCAAACAATTCGGTACGACCTGCCCCCATCAACCCATAGATGCCGACAATTTCACCCGCCCGCACTTGCAATGAGACCTGATTCACTACCGTGTTGCCGGATTCATTGATTAACGTGACGTTATCAACCTCCATCATCGGCGCACCAAATGTACGGTCCGGGTGAAGAAAACTGGAAACCGGGTCACTGCCCAGCATTTCACGGACAATCCACGGTACATCAATATCTTTTACCGCAGCTTCAGCCTGAAAACGGCCATCACGCAAAATAGTGATGTAGTCACCAATCGCCATCAACTCTTCCAAACGATGTGAGATGTAGACGATGGAAACACCCTGTCGCGTCAGTTCGCGAATAACCCGAAACAGGATATCAACTTCGGTTTTACTCAACGCCGACGTCGGCTCATCCAGAATCAGAATATCCGCCTGTTCTGCCAGTGCTTTGGCGATTTCAATCAATTGCTGTTGGCCTACTTTCAGGTTTGATACCATTTCTTTCGGCGAAATAACCTGATCAAGACGCACCATTAACTGTTCAGCAATCAGCTCCTGCGCTGCCTGATTAATGGGTTTCAAGCCTTGCTGAATCTCACGCCCCAGAAAGATGTTTTCCGCAACATTGAGGTTTTCCGACAGGTTCAGCTCCTGATGAACCATGCCAATACCCAGCGCCGCAGCCTCACGAGTATTGGCAATACTCACCGCATTACCATTCAGGTAGATTTGGCCGGATGTTTGTTGCTGTACCCCAGCCAAGATCTTCATTAAGGTAGATTTTCCGGCGCCATTTTCGCCGATAATCACATTCACTTTGCCGCGATAAACGTTATAACTGACGGCATCTAGCGCCAATGTGCCAGGAAAACGCATTGAAATGTCCTCAGCACGCATGACGATGTCAGGTCTGTGATCCATTAGTGGCTCTCCTTATTCAAACTGAGCGGCACACCATTGCTCAGACCGGTAGGGGTGAGTGTCACCGCTGCCAATACCTCGACTTGCTGCCCGACCCAACTGGCATCGGGTTTTGCCACATCCTGCAAAGCACGCTTGCTTAATGCTTTAGAGAGCTGGGCGTATTGCACCTGATTTTTAAAATCTTCGAAGCGGATAAACGTTGATGCATCACGAATGGCATTACCTTTGACGATTGGCCCCACTTGCAGCACTTGTTCATCACCGTCAATGGCCAAACGAATCAACCCTTCCCGCCCTTCTGTGTCTACCGCCACCACTTTGCCGTTAAAACGAACAAAACGACTTTGGCTATTTTTCCCTGCTGCTGGCTGACTTTGTTGCTGCTTTACCTGCTGCCAACTGAGCGCATTGCTATTGGCAAACGGCATAACTTTACTCACCCAAATGGTGGAGGCGACTTTGTCCGGTGGCTGGTTATAGTCACTGACCACCGCGTTAGGATCGACTGGCAGAATCGGTTTACCGTTTTCATCCAAATCAACCACGGTACAAGCCACCAGCACCGTACTGATAACCAACAAACCGCCTGCTTTTGATAAGGCACTGAACCACATACTGCCTCCTGTCAGGAGGGGCGATTACGCCCCTCATTCTTAAACCATGGTTTTAATAACCGGTGATTATAAGATGGGTGTTTCAGTCGCGATTATTGTTTCAGTGCAAAGACATTCAGATTCTTGGCATTGTTTTCATCAATCAATACGCAATCCATCAGTTGCTTTTCTTCCAACCCGGTTTTGCCGGTTTTCAGATATTTATCAGCCTGCACCACCGCCATCTGAGCTTGTGCCCAACCCGGCTGTAATACAGTGGCTTTGATATTGCCTTTGTTGATGATGGAGTCGCGAACATAGTCACTGCCGTCAAAGCCGACGACGATGACATCATTACGCCCCGCAGCTTTCAATGCCGCTTCTGCACCGAGTGCCATGGTGTCGTTGCCGGAAATCACCCCAGTGATATCTGGGTTAGCCTGCAAAATGGACTCCATACGGTTGAATGCTTCAGTCTGGCTCCAGTTTGCAGTCTGTTGGGCAACCATCTTCATGTCGCTATGTTCGTCAATCACGTCGTGATAACCCTGTGAACGAACATGAGCGTTGGTATCGGACTCACGGCCGAGCAATTCAACATATTTTCCTTTGCCCCCCATCAACGTAACGAATTTCTCAGCGCCGAGTTGCGCACCCTGATAATTGTTCGACACAATTTGCGATACTGCGATTCCGGTTTCATTGATTTCACGGTCAATCAGGAAAGTCGGAATACCGGCCGCTTTGGCTTTTTTCAATGGCCCGATAGTGGCATCTGATCCGGCGTTATCCAGAATGATCGCTTTAGCCTTACGAGCGATGGCAGTTTCCAGCAGTTGGTTTTGTTTGTTCACATCATCATCATGGGAAGCCACCAGTACGGTGTATCCCAGTTCCGTCGCTTTGGCTTTAGCACCTTCCGCCTCCGCTTTAAAGAACGGGTTATCGTGGGATGGGGTGATAATGGCGATCAGGCCGTTACTGGCGGCACCAGCAACACCCGCCATTGAGATCAATGCTGCGGTAAGACAGGATTTCAGTAGGGTATTTTTCATTATTTTTCTCCGCATTGAATATATATTCACTATTAAATTTATATTCAATGTAATAATACAAACGCCCCGCAGCTTGTCCAATGTGAGTGCAAGGAAAGTAGAAGCCGGTCACAAATTAGTCAAAAAGAGAGTTAAAAGATAAGTGAGAAATTACATATTAGGGAAAAGCAATTTAGCCCTTGGCACAGAACAAAAACGAGCATATGCTAAGGCATAGGCCAAGAAACAAGGAGTAAATGATGGATAGAGTTGCGAAGTTATTTAAAAATGGTAGAAATCAGGCAGTTAGGTTACCCGTTGAGTTCGAGTTTGATACTGATCAAGTCTATATTCGCCGTGACGAAAATGGAAATATAATCTTATCGAAGCAACCAGCTAAACCGGATGACTGGAGCCAACTGCTTCAGTTAATCAATAAAACACGCGTACCTGCTGATTTCTTGAGTATCAATGAACGTCAGCAAGGTACAGCAAACCGTGACCCATTCGACGGGATAAAGTAGCGCCATGTATATGCTTGATACCAATACAGTGAGCCATTTATTTCGACGTCATCCTAATGTTTTGCTCAGCATACAGCACGTGAAACCTTCTGATGTCTGTATTTCCAGTATTACAGAAGCTGAATTGCTCTACGGAGTAGCAAAACGTCAAAACAAAGCGCTAAAAACGATGGTAGCAGCCTTTCTGGACTCGGTAACCCTGCAAGCGTGGGATAGCGAAGCTGCAGAATGCTATGGCAAACTACGTGCAAAAATGGAAAAAAAGGGACATATCATGGGAGCTCTAGATCAATTAATTGCAGCCCATGCACTCAGCCTTGGAGCCATTTTGGTGACAAACGACAAAGCTTTTTCAATGGCTCCAGCCCTCCTAATAGAAGACTGGACCAAAGAAAGCCAGTGTTAATATACTGAAAATAATATCTATATTAATAACAAGGCTATATTTTCTTAATACTCAGCGATATAACTCAATCACCGCAGGCGTCACCTGTAATTCGTGTTGCCAGTGGGTCAATGTCAGGGTCGTTAACTCAGCTAGCCCCTGATAAAACGGGTGTCTGGCATCAGATTGCAGCAAGGCGAGGTAACGATACCCCCACGGCAACAGGTGCTCTGCCAGTAAAACCGGTAAATCCGCTGGTTGATGTTCTGCCAGCCAGGCGGCCATCATCAGCAATAAGCCGAAATGATCCTCTGGCTCTTGCTGCTCCAGTGTCACCTCCACTTGCTGCTGCGCCATCCAATCACGCAGTTTGAGCGTCGAGTCGCCAAACAGGACATTTTCTTTATCCAGATAAACCGATCCCCACGGGGGAGCGGGCAGTGCATATGGGCCAATAAACAGCCGCTGCCAAGCCTCTTCCAGGGTTTCATCTGACTTGTCTTGCGCCAATAAAGCGGCAATGGGCATTAGTTGAGTTTCCAGGCCATAAGGCCACTGGGCTACCCACTCATCACTGCTGAGTTGCGCCACAATATCACTGCACGCCGGACTGTCCGGTTCACAATAAAACAGCGCACCCAATACGTGGCCAGTCAGCGCAATTTGTTGATAAGTCATATTGTTTTCAACCATTTTGTTACCTCAGGAGCGCGATCAATTCGCCATCAAACGGGTGAAGCATTGCGAGCAAAGCCACGTTGGGCGTAAACCCAGCATGGGCTTTGCTCAGTCGCCATCAGGCTATATTTAACCGCCGATTGCCATTCCGACTGTCATATGCAACCCGTAAAACATGCCACGGCCAATTAGCTCACCCGCAAAAATAAGCAGCATAGCGAAGACCATGCCGAGCGTCGTCGGTGTGCGGCCTCTGATTAACGGACAAATCCAGCAACCCAGCCCCAGAACCAGTAGCACCAAACGCCATACCATCAGTGTGCCATAGTGGGGAATAAGCTCTGAAGCTTGCTGTACCGAGCTGTAAATCGTCGACAAACTGGCCGCCTGCATAATGACACTGGCAATACTGATAATCAGTGCCAATACACTGATCATCGGTAGTTGCAGCATCATTCGCCCATTAATCCCGGCCAGTTGTAACAACAAATAACCCAACATCGGGCCGCCAATCAAGGTGGTAAGAACAAAACCTAGCGGAGTATAGAGGTTGTCCCAAGTAGGAACAGTATCAATGGAATAGACTCGACACATGGCATAGACAAATACCACGCCCAGCACCATGGCGACCACTAGCCAGACTTTGCCGAGTACCGCTGGCATTTTACCCAATACGGCCAACAACCAGTAAAAACCTGCCACCGCAAAGAACAGTGAACCGGCGGCTATTTCATTACTGAGCGCCGACTCGCCAATGCGGCTTAATGAATTGAATGCTCGCATTGGCGAGCCTAAATGCAGTGTCGAGGCGATAAAAGCCAGTGCCATCAGCACCCACAGTACCAACATGCTGCGGTGAATTCGCTGTTGCTGCCCGTGACTCAAACCACCGAATATCAGCGCCAGCCCCAGCACTATAAAGCCGCCGACCACGCACTGCCCCAGTACCGTAAAGACCATTAGTGGCCATTCATGCCATCCCATGCCCATATTATACCTCCTTCGGATTTGCCAGATGACCGGTGGTATCTCTGACCGGACGGCTGTTGGCATTAGGTTTCACTACGATATTCGGCAGCGTGAAATGGGCTGCTGGCAATGGTGCGACTTCGGCCAAATCACCGTATTTCTCGCGTAATTCATCAATAGGGGCCATATCCAGTGCCCGCAGTGGGCAAGAATCGACACAAATCGGTTTCTTACCGGCAGCGACTCTTTCATAGCAGCCGTCACACTTGGTCATATGCCCTTTTGCTTCGTCATATTGCGGCGCACCGTATGGGCATGCCATATGGCAATAGCGGCAACCGATGCAAATGTCTTCGTTTACCACAACGAAACCATCATCACGCTTATGCATTGCGCCACTCGGACATACTTTGGTACAGGCGGGATCACTACAGTGATTACAGGCGATAGAGAGATAGTAAGCGAACACATTTTGGTGCCATGCGCCGTTATCTTGCTGCCAATCCCCACCGGCATATTCGTAGATACGCCGGAAGCTGACATCGGTAGACAAGTTTTTGAAATCCTTGCAAGCCAACTCGCAAGTTTTGCACCCAGTGCAACGGCTGGAGTCGATGTAAAAACCATATTGCGTTGTCATCAGTCAGCTCCTTATGCCTTGGTAACTTGAACGAGGTTGGTATGGGATGGATTCCCTTTCGCCAACGGAGAAGGCCGCTGAGTGGTCAATACGTTAATACTGCCCGCGCGATCAATGCGTTTCTCATCCGGGCTATACCATGCCCCCTCACCCAGTGCCACAACCCCCGGCATCATGCGTGGCGTGACTTTGGCGTTAATCTGAACTTCGCCTCGGCCATTGAAAATACGCACCATATCGCCATTTTTGATCTCACGCTCGCGGGCATCCATTGGGTTAATCCACATCTCCTGACGGCAGGACGCTTTTAAAACATCGACGTTGCCGTAGGTGGAGTGGGTTCTGGCTTTGTAGTGGAAACCCGTTAACTGTAATGGATACTGCTGATTGAGCGGGTCATCGTAGCTTTCAAAACCTGCGGCATAGACCGGCAGCGGATCGATAACATCGTCTTGTTGCAGTTCCCACGTGGCGGCAATCTGTGCCAGTTCGGCAGAGTAAATCTCAATTTTTCCCGATGGTGTGGTTAACGGATTGGCAATAGGGTCTGCGCGGAACGCTTTATAGGCAACATGATGCCCCGCCGGATCGCGTTTTTTAAAGATACCCTGTTCGCGGAACGCCTCAAAAGAAGGCAGTTCAGGAATGGCCTGTTGCGATTGTTGGTAGAGATGACGCAACCACTCTTCTTGCGTGCGCCCTTCGGTAAATTGCTGCTCCACCCCCATGCGTTTTGCCAGTTCGGTGGTCATTTCATAGATGTTTTTACATTCAAAACGCGGTTTGATGACTTGATCGGCAAAAATCACATACGCCATATTGCCGCTGGAAGCGTCGAGGCAGAAGTCCATCTGCTCAGAGGCGGTGCAGTCAGGCAGGATGATATCGGCGTATTTGGCTGACGAGGTCATGTGATTATCGATAACCACCACAATTTCACATTTTTTATCATCTTGCAGAATGTCGTGGGTACGGTTGATTTCTGAATGCTGATTAATCAAACAGTTACTGGCGTAATTCCAGATAAACTTGATCGGTACATCCAGCTTATCTTTACCGCGCACACCATCACGGGTAGCGGTCATTTCTGGCCCGCGCTCAATCGCGTCAGTCCACAGGAACATCGAGATACTGGTTTTAACTGGGTTTTCCAGTGTTGGCATGCGGACAAATGGCAAACCGTAAGAGCCTTCGCGGGCACCTGAATTACCGCCATTAATGCCAACGTTCCCCGTCAGGATAGCCAACATGGCAATGGCCCGACTGGTATTTTCGCCGTTGGAATGGCGCTGCGGCCCCCACCCTTGCGCAATATAAGCCGGTTTCACCGACCCTATTTCACGCCCCAGTTTAATGATTCTTGCGGCTGGAACACCGGTGATGGCTTGCGCCCATTGTGGTGTTTTGGCGGTTTCATCTGCACCCTGCCCTAAAATATAGGCTTTGTAGTGGCTATTTTTTGGCGCATCTGCCGGCAAGGTTTTCTCATCATAACCGACACAATATTTATCGAGGAACGGCTGATCGACCAGATTCTCGCTAATCATCACATAGGCCAAGGCCGATGCCAGTGCCGCATCGGTACCGGGCCGCAGCGGGATCCATTCATCTTCCCGACCTGCTGCGGTATCGGTATAGCGTGGATCAATCACTATCATCTTGGCATCGGATTTCTCCCGCGCTTGCTCCAGATAGTAGGTGACCCCACCACCACTCATGCGCGTTTCAGCCGGATTGTTACCAAACAGCACCACCAGCTTGCTGTTTTCGATATCGGACGGGCTGTTACCATCAGCCCAGCCACCATAAGTGTAATTCAGGCCAGCAGCGATTTGCGCAGTACTGTAGTCACCATAATGATTAAGGTAGCCACCACAGCAATTCATCAGCCGCGCCAATAGCGTCGATCCCGGTGGCCATGAGCGGGTCATGGTGCCACCTAAGGTGCCGGTGCCGTAATTCAGATAGATAGCTTCGTTACCATATTCCTTAATGATACTTTGCATGCTGCCCGCAAGGGTGTCGAATGCCTCTTCCCATGAGATGCGCTTGAATTTGCCTTCCCCACGCGCGCCAATACGCTTCATTGGGTATTTCAGACGGTCAGGGTTGTATACCCGGCGGCGCATGGAGCGGCCACGCAAACAGGCACGCACCTGATGCAAGCCATCAAAATCATCATTGCCAGTGTTGTCGGTTTCGACATATTTGATTTCGCCATCAACGACATGCATACGTAGCGGGCAGCGGCTACCGCAGTTGACAGTACAAGCACTCCAGATCACTTTGTCATCATTGAGCGGATTTATTGCCGATTGCACCGCACGGGCGGCGCGGGAGAACGGGAGCGAAAAGGCCCCGGTTGCCATGGCAAGACTGCCGATAAGCGTCGTTTGGACCAGTTTTCGGCGCGTGACTTCTGCCGTTAATAGCCGGGATTCGTTGGTCTCTTTCATAAGATTCCCACTTGGTTGCATTCCAGAAAATGGACAACATCCGTGATAGATGAAATCCGATTAATTCAAAAAAATGAGTAATTCTGCGGGAGAGGTTGTGTCATGAATGAGAGCGCAGTGGCCCAGCTACAGCAGTTATTATAGTTAGGATGATAAACAGTTCTCCCCGCAGTTATGAGCCTACCTCTTATGGGGAGTGCGGGTGTTGTCTGGTATCAATAAAGCAGTGGGGATTGCCTTCTCCTCACTGCTTTATGATGAATCTGTGACAAATAACCGTTCGGTTTAACAAGCCTGATGATACAGCGCCATAATTTCATCAATCGACGCTTCACGCGGGTTCCCGCCGGTACATACATCCGCGAAGGCTGCTGCTGCCAGCGCGGGAATATCATCAGCCAGCAAACCCACCGCACTCAGGGATGACGGAATGCCAATATCACGGTTCAATTCAATTACTGCCTGAATGGTTTGCTCACGAACCTGTGCCAATGACCCACTCAGGGCATTGTCGAGGCCCATCGCCATCGCGATTTGACGCAAGCGTTCACCGGTATAAGCGGCGTTATAACGCATGATATAAGGCAGTAAAATGGCGTTGGCGACACCGTGTGGCATGTTGTAAAACGCCCCCAGAGGGTGTGCCATACCATGAACCAACCCCAGCCCTACGTTTGAGAACCCCATTCCAGCGATATACTGCCCAAGAGCCATATCTTCGGTGGCGGCGGCATCACCTTGCACGGAAGCCCGCAATGAACGACTGATGACTTCAATGGCTTTAAGATGCAAAGCATCCGTCAGTTCCCAAGCCCCTTTAGTCAGATAACCTTCGATGGCGTGGGTCAACGCATCAACTCCGGTCGCGGCTTTCAGGGCCGCTGGCATACTGTCCATCATGTCCGCATCAATAAATGCCACTGCCGGAATAGCATGAGGGTCGACGCAAACAAATTTGCGCCGCCGCGCTTCATCGGTAATCACATAGTTAATGGTCACTTCTGCCGCAGTACCGGCGGTGGTTGGAATAGCCAGAATCGGTACGCAAGCGTTGCGGGTGTCAGCCACCCCTTCCAAACTGCGCACATCAGCAAACTCAGGATTATTGATAATAATGCCGATGGCCTTGCTGGTATCTTGTGGCGAACCGCCGCCCAGCGCGATGAGATAATCCGCCTCGCTTTGGCGAAAAACAGCCACACCTTGTTGTACGATGGCGATTGTCGGGTTGGGCGTTACCGCATCAAAGACAGCAAAATCCAGACCGGCCTGTTGCAAGCGGCTGATTAGGCAAGCCGCAACACCGCACTCCATCAGTATTTTGTCGGTGACCACTAACGCCTTTTTATATCCCCGCCGTGTCACTTCATCGGTGAGCGCATCCAGTGAACCGCGCCCAAACCACGCCATTTCGTTTAAAATCATTCTGTTCATGACTGATTCCTCTCGGTATTTTAACCCGCACGCTAATCTTCAACCCGTAAACCGTAGGTTTTGAATTTCTCCAGTACCACGCTGATCTCTTCTTTGGATAACACCGGCACCTCATCGACAATCGGCAAGATAGCCAGCAGCAGTGTTGCCAACACCTCAACTTCATGAGCAAGCCACAACGCTTTGGCCAAATTCTCCTCACAAGCAATCAGGCCATGGTGCTGCAACAGCGTGGCCTTGCGGTGCTTCATCGCCACGGCGACATGTTCAGACAGCGCTTTGGTACCAAAAGTGGCGTAGGGCGCACAGGGGATATCATCGCCACCGGCAGCGGCAATCATGTAATGAATCGCCGGGATCGGGCGGTTAAGAATCGATACTGCGGTGCAATGGACTGAGTGGTTGTGTACCACCGCATTGGCGTCTGCCCGAGTATGATAAACCGCCTGATGAAAACGCCACTCACTGGAAGGGACTTTGCCAGGCTCATGGTGGCCGCTGGCATCGATATAAACAATATGCGACTCCGTCAGTTTGTCGTAGGCAATACCGGAGGGCGTAATCAAAAATCCATCCTGGTAACGCACACTAACATTGCCAGCAGTCCCTTGATTCAACCCTAAACGGGTCATTTCCAGGCAAGTATTGATAATATCGCGCGCCAGTGCTTCTCTCTTCATTTGTTCCTCTCTTAAGATGCAAATACCTAAATATAAAAATGCATTGAATAATGGATGTAGGTGAATAAGCGTTAACAACTGTGGATATATCTTTCGCTCATTTAATTCAACTGAAAAATAAAGCACACCAAAATGTGAGCCATGTCATGACTATTCATGACTTCATCGTAATTTAGATCTTATTTATTTTCATTAAATGTCCGTTTGAAAAAACAATATGGGCAAACGGTCAAGTGACGCTGAATGATTAAATGCCGGGATATTTCTCGACAACTGACCGTTTGTGACAGAAATAGAAAAATCGGTCATTACCTATGTGTGTTTGAAACACAATTCATTTCAAACGGTCATGAAATGTTTTTATTTAAAGTGACTATCATCACAAAATATCAGCATTGAGTTACCAATGTGATTCAGCTCATACTTTTTAGCGATTTTTACCTTATAAAGAACGGGACTTATCGCAATGAGGATATTTAAATTTGTCACTCAGGCAGTTGTGGCTCGCCAGAGAAAGTATCACTCATTAAACAAAAATAATTCCGTCGAACATTACAAACTTTCGGACTAGTGAAGTATCTGACGAGGGCATCATGGGAAATATTTTAATACAAACAGATAGCACTAAAATTTCCGCCTCGGTAAGTGACGAGGCAGAAAATAAAAAAAGGTATCTGATTCCTTTCGCATTACTGTGTTCACTGTTCTTCCTTTGGGCAGTAGCAAACAACCTAAATGATATTTTATTACCTCAATTTCAACAGGCTTTCACCCTGACCAACTTTCAAGCAGGGCTGATTCAATCCTCCTTCTATTTTGGCTACTTCTTAATCCCAATACCTGCCGGGATATTGATGAAAAGGTTTAGCTATAAGGCGGGGATTATTACTGGATTACTGTTCTATGCCTTCGGGGCGGCATTGTTCTGGCCTGCGGCCGAAACGATGAATTACACCTTGTTTTTAATCGGATTATTTATTATCGCTGCCGGTTTAGGTTGCCTTGAAACGGCTGCCAATCCTTTTGTCACTGTATTGGGGCCAGAAAAAACCGGTCACTTCCGTATTAACTTGGCACAGACCTTTAACTCTTTCGGGGCCATTATTGCGGTAGTGTTCGGCCAAAGTTTAATACTCTCCAATGTGCCCCACCAAACACAGGAAGTGCTGGATAAATTGTCTGCTGAGGATTTGAATAGCTATCATCATAGTTTAGTAAAAGCTGTTCAATTACCCTATCTGATTATTGTTGCGGTCGTTATTTTTGTTGCGCTATTAATTTTAATCACTCGTTTCCCGGCAATAAAAAGTGAATCGGATGATTCGCATAACGGTTCTTTCTTTGCATCACTACCACGGTTATTAAAGATAACACATTGGCGCTGGGCGGTATTAGCACAGTTCTGTTATGTCGGCGCACAAACCGCATGTTGGAGCTATTTAATTCGTTATGCCATTGAAGAGTTACCGAATATCACACCGGGATATGCGGCTAATTATTTAACGGCCACTATGGTATGTTTCTTTATCGGTCGATTCAGTGGCACCTGGTTAATTACTCGTTTCGCACCAGAGAAAGTTTTAGCGGCTTATGCATTTATCTCTATGTTGTTATGTATTATCTCTGCGGCCTTCGGCGGACACATTGGATTATTAGCACTTACCCTGTGCAGTATGTTTATGTCAATCCAATACCCAACCATATTCTCATTAGGCATTAAGAATCTAAATCAAGACACTAAATATGGCGCATCTATTATTGTTATGACCATTGTCGGTGGTGGTATCGTCACCCCGATCATGGGATTAGTTAGCGATGCGGCAGGGAATATACCTACGGCTGAAATTATTCCTGCTTTATGTTTTGCCATTATATTTATTTTCGCCAAGTACAAAACAGTTCCTGTTAATTAATAATACGGGTAACGGACAAATTAACATTAAATTTTTGCTACTGAACACAAGGACTAATAATGAAAAAGACAATTCAATTACCTAAAATTGGCATTCGCCCAGTCATTGATGGACGCAGAATGGGTGTGCGTGAATCGTTGGAAGAGCAAACCATGAAAATGGCCCGTGCCACCGCAGAGTTTCTGCAAGAGGTGGTACGCCATCCTTGCGGCACGCCCGTTGAATGTGTCATTGCTGATACCTGCATTGCCGGAATGGCAGAATCCGCCGCCTGTGACGATAAATTCAGCGCACAGAATATTGGCCTAACCATAACGGTGACACCTTGTTGGTGCTACGGCAGCGAAACCATTGATATGGACCCGTTCCGCCCGAAAGCTATTTGGGGCTTTAATGGTACCGAACGCCCTGGCGCGGTCTATCTGGCAGCAGCACTGGCGGCGCACAATCAAAAAGGATTGCCAGCCTTCTCCATTTACGGCCATGACGTGCAGGATGCTAATGACACCCGCATCCCTGCCGATGTGCAGGAAAAACTGCTGCGCTTTACTCGCGCAGGTTTAGCCGTTGCCAGCTTAAAGGGCAAAAGTTACCTCTCTCTCGGTGGGGTATCCATGGGGATTGCCGGCTCCATTGTTGACCATAACTTCTTTGAATCCTGGTTAGGAATGAAAGTGCAAGCGGTCGATATGACAGAGTTGCGCCGCCGCATTGATCAAAAAATCTATGACGAGCAAGAGCTAGAACTGGCGTTGTCATGGGCAGATAAAAACTTCAAATACGGACCGGATAAAAACGCAGAACAATACCGCCGTTCACCGGAAAGCAGCCGCGCGGTACTGCGTGAAAGCCTGCAAATGGCGTTATGTATCCGCGACATGATGCAAGGTAATCCAACACTGGCAACGAAAGGTTTTGGTGAAGAAGCCTTAGGCTATAACGCTATTGCTGCCGGTTTCCAGGGTCAGCGCCACTGGACCGATCAATATCCAAATGGCGATACCGCTGAAGCCTTGCTGAATAGTTCGTTCGACTGGAACGGCGTGCGCGAACCGATGGTTGTCGCCACCGAAAACGACAGTTTGAACGGCGTGGCGATGCTATTTGGCCATACCCTGACCGGCACCGCGCAGATCTTTGCGGATGTCCGTACCTACTGGTCACCGGAAGCGGTACAGCGGGTTACCGGCCATCAACTGGAGGGGGTTGCCGAACACGGCATTATCCATCTGATTAACTCCGGCTCTGCCGCGTTGGACGGCACTTGCCGCCAAAACGATGCGCAAGGTAAACCGACCATCAAACCGCACTGGCAAGTGAGCCAGCAAGAAGCCGATGCTTGTCTGGCGGCAACCGAATGGTGCCCTGCTATCCATGAATACTTCCGTGGCGGTGGCTTCTCTTCGCGTTTCCTGACCCGTGGTGGGGTGCCCTTCACCATGAGCCGTATCAATCTGATTAAAGGCGTCGGGCCGGTCTTGCAAATTGCCGAGGGCTGGAGTGTCGAATTACCGAAATCCGTTCACGACACCCTGGACAAGCGAACCGATTCAAGTTGGCCAACCACCTGGTTTGCTCCACGCCTGACCGGCAAAGGGCCATTCAGCGATGTTTATTCGGTAATGGCGAACTGGGGAGCTAACCATGGCGTGCTGACCATCGGCCATGTCGGGGCGGACCTGATTACACTCGCCTCGATGTTACGCATCCCGGTATGCATGCATAACGTCGAAGAAGAGAGTGTTTACCGGCCAACTGCGTGGGGCGCGCACGGTATGGATATCGAAGGGCAGGATTACCGTGCCTGCCAAAATTACGGCCCACTATACAAAAGATAATGTGATGTTTGAGCAGGGTCTCAGGTGTGGAGCACTCCTTACCTGAGTCATAAAACAACCCTTGCTGTCAGCAAGGTGAACGAAGGGTTTATCGTGCCCCGAGGATTTAGCGGCTCACGTCGTTACCGCCTCGACGCCCCATATTCCCTTCGTTCCGCGTTATCCGCCCCCGTGGCAAGACATTTTCTGCCTAACAGCAGTAACAGGAGCATTTATGAAGCGCGATGTGGTCATTGTTTTAGATTGCGGCGCAACTAATATCCGGGCGATCGCAGTCGATCCTCAAGGTGTGGTGGTGGCGAAAGCTGTGATGCCGAACCACAGCCAACCCGATCCGGCTAATCCGCAATGGCAGTTGTGGCCGCTCGATGGCATCTTGCACAGTTTCGCTCAGTGTTGCCGCCAATTACTGCCACAGATTCATCAGGATAAGATCCATGGCATGACTGTTACTACCTTCGGCGTAGACGGTGCATTGGTGGATGCCAACGGCAAAATGCTGTACCCCATTATCAGTTGGAAATGCCCACGTACCGTGGCGGTGATGGAGAGTATCTCCCGCTATATGTCTGCAGAAAAGTTACAACAAATATCCGGTATCGGTCAGTTCAGTTTTAACACCTTATACAAGTTGATTTGGTTACAGGAAAATCGACCCGATTTAGTTGAACAAGCCCATGCCTGGCTGTTTATTTCATCTTTAATCAACCATCGCCTTACCGGGGAATTTACCACCGACCGCACCATGGCTGGCACCAGCCAACTGTTGGATGTCAAACGTGAGCAATTCAGCAGCACGATTTTACAAAAGATCGGTATTCACGCTGATTTATTCCCACCGATGGTGGCCGCCGGTGAAATCATTGGTCAGCTACTGCCAGATATCGCCGCTGAGTTAGGGTTACCCGCGGGTTTGCCGGTGATATCAGCCGGTCACGATACTCAGTTTGCACTATTTGGTTCGGGTGCTGATTTGGATCAACCGGTACTGTCATCCGGTACCTGGGAAATCCTGATGGTTCGGACCCCAAAAGTGAATACGACACTATTGCCACAATTTGCCGGTTCCACTTGTGAACTTGATAGCTGCCCAAGGTTGTTTAACCCAGGTTTGCAATGGCTAGCTTCAGGGGTACTGGAATGGGTGCGGCAGTTGTATTGGCATAACGAAGCCAGTGCCGAGGTCTACCAGCAAATGATTAGTGAAGCTGAGGCTATCGTACCCGGGGCAAACGGCATACGTATGAATTGCAACCTACTGGGCAGTGCTCAGCATCATCAATCGGGCGGCTGGCAAGGGGTCTCGCTGGCGGCGCGGCGCGGGCATTTTTACCGTTCTGCGTTGGAAAGCCTTACCTGGCAGTTAAAAAGCAATCTGTCATTACTCGAAGAGATTGGTGAATTCCGTACCCGCGAACTGCTGCTGGTTGGTGGTGGTAGCCGTAATACCTTGTGGAACCAGATCAAAGCCGATGTGCTCAATCTGCCCATCAAAGTAATTGATGAAGCTGAAACCACGGTTCTGGGGGCGGCGTTGTTTGTCTGGAGTGGCACTGGCTATTACCGCAGTGCTGAACAAGCGCGGGAGCAGGTCAATTACCGCTATCAATACTATCAGCCAGGCGAGCAACAACCGCTTTATCAGGCACTGAGCGACAGCCCATATCCCATTACTGAAGGAGCCATTCATGCTTAAAACCATTTCGCCATTACTGTCACCACAACTGCTAAAAACGCTGGCAGAGATGGGGCACGGTGATGAAATAATCTTTTCGGATGCCCATTTCCCAGCGCACGCGATTGGAAAAAACGGTGGCCCGTTGGTGATTCATGCCGATGGTTTATCTGTTAGCGCATTGCTAGCGGCCACTATTCCGTTATTTGAACTGGACAGCTACGCACCACCATTGGTAATGATGGCCGCGGTGGCAGGCGACACCCTTGATGCCGCGGTTGAAAAACGCTATTTACATGCCCTGTTTGGTAGCCAGGAAGCGTTGCCAGTGGAACGTATTGATCGTTTTGCGTTTTATCAGCGCGCTCAGCAAGCCTATGCCATCGTCATCACCGGAGAGACCGCCAAATACGGTAATATTCTATTAAAGAAGGGGGTGACGCCTGTTTTTTAAACCCGTGATCACGTAACCTCATCCCTTTAGCCATGTACTCTTTGTTGGTATTAACCGATGTGTTGGTATTAACCAATATATTAATATCAATCAATGTATACATGGCTTTGCTGACGGAGAGGATCATGAAAGCATCTCGTCACCAGAAAATCCTGCAACATATCAAACAGCATGAAACGCTGACAACCGCAGATCTGGCTCAGTTACTTGAGGTCAGCCAAGAGACCATTCGCCGTGACTTGAACGAGTTACAGGCGCAAGGGCTGATCATCCGCCAGCACGGGCGCGCCAAAAGCATTAAGCGTGCCACCAAAGACAGCGGCGATCCTTTTACCACCCGGCTAAAAAGTCACCTATCCAGCAAAGCCAGCATTGCTGACCATGCCCTGTCACTGATTGACAGTGGAATGGTGATCGCATTGGATGCCAGTTCCACCTGCTGGTATTTAGCCAAAAAGCTGCCCGATATCGATATAACGGTGTTTACCAATAGTGTACGGATTTGCCAGGAATTGGTGAAACACCAAAATATTGAGTTGATCAGTGCCGGTGGTCGCTTACAACGTAAATATGCCTGCTACGTTAATCCCGCACTCTTTTCACTGCTAAAAACCATCGAAATTGATCTGTTTATTTTCTCGTGCGAAGGTATTGATGCCGATGGCATCTTATGGGATTCAAACCCGTTTAATGCCGAATTTAAGACCATGCTGTTAAAGCGTGCCACCCAATCCATCTTACTGATCGACAAAAGTAAAATGTGCCGAACGGGAGAGGTAAAAATCGGGACGCTGGATGATGTAGAACAGGTCATCTCCAATGTCGATGCAGAGTAATTGATGGCGCAGACTTGCTCTACGCCACTAAGCTGCCATTCACCTTACTGACCGTAATAGGCTTTTGCGCCATGCTTGCGCAGATAGTGTTTATCCAACAATGTTTGCTGCATATTAGCCACCGCAGGCCGAAGTTGATGAGTAAACAGGTTCATATAAGCAATTTCTTCCAGCACTACCGCGTTATGCACCGCACTGGCCGCATTGCTACCCCAGGCAAACGGGCCATGGCCATTGACCAGAACCGCCGGTATTTCCCCCGCACTTAACGCCTGATGGGCAAAGGTTTCGACAATGACATTGCCGGTTTCATACTCATAGTCGCCAGCAATTTCGGCATCAGTCATAAGGCGGGTGCATGGGATGGGGCCATAGAAATAATCAGCATGAGTGGTGCCTAATGCTGAGAGCGACTTACCCGCCTGCGCCCAAATGGTGGCATGGCGAGAATGGGTGTGGACAATACCACCTATTTCGGGAAAGGCCCGGTATAGCACCAGATGGGTATCGGTATCGGAAGACGGTTTTTTATTTCCCTCCACCACCTTACCGCTTGCCAAATCCACCACCACCATGTCATTCACACTCATGGCCTCGTATTCAACACCAGAGGGCTTAATTACCACCAACCCGAGTTCACGATCAATACCGCTGACATTACCCCAGGTAAAAGTCACGAGTTTATATTTTGGTAATGCTAAATTAGCGTCAAAAACCTGTTGTTTTAACTGTTCTAACATGATGCTACCTCATGAAATAATATTCAGTACGGCAATTAACAATCACCAATAACGCACATGATGTCGTTAGATTATTTAATGGCCGTGATTAAACAAGCAACTCGCTATAAATAGCCATCATTGGTAATGAGCTTAATAAATAAGAAAACTGTTAATTAAAAATAACCAACTTAAATCCGTCATTCAAAATCTATTATTCAGCCCAGGCTTTATCTATCCCCAAAAATAATATCTAGCTGCAAACTAACCTAACTCTATTTATCGCTAAATTAAAGAGGATGAAAGGCGAGTTAATCATCAAACAAAAAGAATCGGTTGAATTCGGTCACAAACGGGCATTATTGTCATGCCCGAATGTGTGCTTTCATTACCAGTATTGACCATTCGTAAGGCAAAGAAGCCCTTAACATGAGGCATGAATCACATTATTTATGATAATTAAATGAATAACATATTAATATATGTGATTCTCACCACATAATCTCAGAGGAAAACACCCCTTAAAGCAATACTTGAATTCAGTCACTGTATAAACAGCAGATAAATACCAATATATCATCATCGTATTTGAAGCCGCAGACGTGCTACCTGCAATACCAACAACTTCAGGTATAGCAGCATGAGTGCTACGGGTGCTTTTTAGCATTAAGCGCTAAGACAATTTTTGAGGTAAATATGTTACAAGCCGAACGCTATAAAATCATCTGTAGCCATGTGCAGCAGCAAGGCTCGGCGCTGGTAACTGAGTTATCTGTCTTATGCCAAGTCTCGCAAGAAACTATTCGCCGTGACCTGACGGTGCTGGAGAAAAAGCAAAAACTGATCCGTAGCTTTGGTGGCGCGGTAGCACTGGATGGCCCAGACCTATCAGTCATTGATATTAAAGAGACCCACTACAGCCTTAATGCTATTGATCGGGCCGAATCCTTCCGTAAACGTACGGAGGAACACCCTGATACTAAAATGAAAATTGCTAAAGCAGCATTACAATTTATCCATCCGGGCGACTGTATTTTACTGGATAACAGTAGCTCTTGCTGGTTTCTGGCACGCCAAATCCCAGACATTGAGATTACCGTCGTCACCAACTCAGTGAAGATTATCCAGGCACTGGCCTGCCGTGACAAAGTGCGCATCATTGGTATTGGCGGTGAGTATTCTGCCCGCCATGATGACTTCCATGGTCCGGTGGCGGAGAATGCTATCCGCAATTTCCAGATCAATACTTTTTTCTTCTCTTGCCAGGGTATTAATCAGGAAAGTGGGGTGCGTGATGGCAACGACATTAACGCCAAGTTAAAACAAGTTATGTTACAAGTCTCGGGCCAAAAAATATTATTGGCCGACTCTAGTAAATTTGACCAGTATGCATTTTGTAAAATATGCATGTTAGATGAAGTCGATATTCTTATTACTAATAGATTAAGTTCGCAAAACTATCGCAGTGACAATCCAAAATTAAATATTATTGAATCAGATAAATAACAAAATTATTCATCGGAATAATAGCGTCAACACCAGTGAAACAGTCACACAATAAGAATAAGCCAAGCTGCTTTGTTTTCTCTCTTTATATATACAAAGCAGGACGTCTTGATGCTTTCTAAAATTGTTCTTTCAGAGGATTTAATAATGAAAAAGTTAATCTTACCCTGCTTAATAACCACATTAATTACTTCCCATGCTACTTGGGCGGATGACAGTAAAGTGCCACAAAAAGCCAATAAACCATTCACTATGGGGGTAGTGGTTAAAGTGGGGGGTATTCCTTGGTTCAATGTGATGGAACAGGGCATTAAAGCAGAAGGTCAGGCTCTCGGCGTCAATGCCTGGCAAGTCGGGCCAACCACCGCAGACCCCGCCGAGCAAGTTCGTGCTATTGAAGACTTGATTGCCAAAAAAGTCGATGTGATTGGTGTGGTGCCAAATGATGCCAAAGTGCTGGAGCCAGTGCTGAAACGGGCGCAGGAAGCAGGCATTAAAGTCATTACTCACGAATCACCAGGCCAAATCAATGCCGACTGGGACTTTGAGCTATTAGACACCCAAAGCATGGGCGCTAACCATATGAAAGATATGGCGCAATGCATGGGTGAGGAAGGCAAATATGCCATGTTTGTCGGTAGTTTGACTGTGCCACTGGTGAATGAGTGGGCCGATGCCGCCATTGCTTATCAAAAAGCACATTATCCAAAAATGCTCCTGGTTGAAGACCGTTTCGGCGTTGCTGAGTCGGTGGATGACTCCATGCGTACCGCCAATGACTTGCTCTCTAAACATAAAGATCTAAAAGGTATTATGTCCTTCGGTTCACAAGGTCCGATTGGCGCTGGCCGCGCGATTGATAAACGTAAGAAAAACGACACCACCTGCGTATTCGGTACCTTTACTCCGGGTCAAGGTATCAAGCTGTTAGAGAAAGGTGCGATTGATGGCGGTTATATTTCCAATCCAATGGTGGCCGGTAAGGTATTCGTGCAGGTAGCCACCGCCATGATGAACGGCGAGCCAATTAAAGACGGCGTCAAACTGGGCGATATGGGTGAAATCAAAACCAAGGGGAATACCATCCTCAGTGATAACCCGGAAAAACTGGATGTAGAAAACACCAAGCGTCTGGTCAAACTTGGTCTGTAAACACAATCCAAACTAAAAAACAGCGCCGGGCACTGCTCGGTGCTTATTTCGGCCCGCAGTATTGAGGCCGTTTTCCGGGGAACAGCACTATGACTAATATTTCTGATGCTGATAAAGGAGTGCCGCTTATCACGCTAAAAGAGCTATCAAAAAGCTTTGGCGGACATCAGGCACTCAAAAATATCACTCTGACGTTGAATAAAGGTGAAGTGCACTGTTTAGCTGGGGCCAATGGCTGTGGCAAAAGTACGCTGATAAAAACCATCAGTGGTGTGTATGCCCCTGATGACGGTAGTGAAATTATTATCGACGATAAATCGTACCCGCGTTTAACCCCTGATCGCGCTCGCGATTTGGGGGTGCAGGTTATCTATCAAGACTTGTCGCTGTTCCCTAACCTGACGGTGGCGGAAAACATTGCTTTCGAATACAACCTGAAAGGTTACTTCGGTTGGTTTAGCAAAACCAAACTCAAACAGAAAGCTTGCCAGGTTTTACAAGAGTTGGCCTTTACCATCGACCCCGATGCGCTGGTACAAAACTTACCTATTGCTCAACGTCAGCAGGTTGCTATTTGTCGCGCATTGGTTGCTGATGCCCGTTTGGTGATTATGGATGAGCCAACTGCGTCTCTCACCCGAACAGAAGTGAATCAGTTGCTGCGCACGGTGAATTACCTGCGCGACAAGAACATCACCGTGGTGTTTGTCAGCCACCGGTTGGATGAAGTGAAAGAGATTTCGGACCGAATTACCGTCATTCGTGATGGCGAGAAAGTGGGAACCTGGCCGGCAAGCACTCTTTCCGTGGGGCGGATTACCGAGCTGATGACCGGTTTAACCATTACCCATGAGCAGAAATTACCGAATGCCGAACTGGGCAAAGTGGTATTGCAGTTAGATAAGCTCAGCCGCAAAGGGCAGTTTGAGAATATTTCCTTTAGTCTGCATCGCGGTGAGGTGCTAGGGCTTTGTGGCTTGCTCGGGTCCGGGCGCACAGAACTGGCGTTGAGTCTATTTGGCATCACCCACCCTGATAGCGGCGAGATTGCTATTGATGGCAAACCGGTTCACATCAAAGATAATACCCGCGCCATCGAGCTGGGGATTGGTTACGTCTCTGAAGACCGCCTGACACTCGGCGCCGTGCTACCGCAATCGGTCGCCGACAACATGATGCTGTCAATATTGCAACGTATTCGCACCCCGCTCTACCTACTTGATGAAACGAAAAAAGCGGCGCTGGTGCAGGAATGGGTAAAAGATTTAGACATTAAAGTCACCAACCCCGATAACCCACTGTCAACCTTATCCGGCGGTAATCAGCAAAAAGTGGTGCTGGCCAAATGGATTCTGACCAAACCGAAAGTACTGATTCTTGACTCCCCTACCGTGGGCGTCGATATCGGTGCGAAAGACAGTATTTACAAGCTAATTCACCGCCTATCAGGTGTCGGTATTTCGGTACTGCTTATCTCCGACGAAGTGCCAGAAGCCTATTACAACTGTGATCGCATCCTGCATATGAAACAGGGGCGCATCGTCAATGAATTGATCCCGAATCAAATGACTGAGCAACAGCTTGCGGAGGCCATCAATGCCTAATATCAGCAGACTCAAACCGCAATCCGTTGAAGGGTGGCTAGCCTGGGTTATCGTCATTATGCTGGCCCTGTTCTCCCTGCTTAGCAGTGAGTTTCTGTCCATTCAAAACCTGCTGGATCTGACGGAAAGCTATGCCGTCACCGGCGTCTTTGCCCTCGGGCTTTTTGTAGTACTGGTGACCGGCGGTATCGATATTTCCTTTGCTGCCGTGGCCTCGGTGGTGCAATACGTGGTGGCATCACTGCTACTCAATGACGTGATTGCCAGCCCGCTATTGTGCCTGGTTATCGCTATCTCCATCGGCGTGTTGCTCGGTTTCGTTAATGCGATACTGATTTACTATCTAAATATCGTTTCCATCATTATCACCATCAGTATGCAATCGGTACTGTTTGGCATCCTGATGTGGATAACCAACGGCCACAGTATTTATGACTTGCCGGACTGGTGGATAACCCAGCGATCCATTCTGCCCTTTAGCGTTGATGGCGAGAGTTACCAAATTGGCTTGCCGCTGGTCATTATGCTCGCTATTGCCCTACTCACCTGGCTGCTACTGAATAAAACTCATATTGGTCGTCAATTATATGCCGTCGGCGGTAGCCCTGAATCTGCGCGCCGTATCGGTATTCGCGTGTCACTGCTTTATCTGTTCGCCTATGGCTATTTAGGGGCAACGGCAGCAATCGGTGGCATGTTGCAGACCTACCGAATGAGTGAGGTGGTACCAAGTGCACTGGTGGGCGGCGAGTTGGATGTTCTGGCCGCAGCCGTGTTAGGGGGTGCCAGTTTGTCCGGTGGGCGCGGCTCGGTGGTTGGCACACTGATGGGCGTCTTCCTCATTGGTATTCTGAAAAATGGCCTCAACCTGATCGGCGTTTCCAGTTACTTCGTCAACATTGTGATTGGCGTAGTGATCGTCGCCGCCATTTGCGTCACCCATTACAAGAAACGCAAAGAAACTGATGTTGGCTTTGTCTGACAGGGGCTTTTTATGAAAAAGAACACGTTTTTCCATATCGACGGCACCATCTCCGGCTTACTGAGTATTTGCTGTCTGGCAACACTGGCTTTCAGTCTGGCTATGCCCGGTCACTTCTTTACCACGAACACCTTTTTGAGCATCGCTTTCCAATTGCCGGAGTTAGGGCTGCTGACCTTTGCCATGTTTGTGCCGATGCTCAGCGGCGGGCTAAATCTGTCCATCATCGGCACAGCTAACCTCACCGGCCTGTTTATGGCCTGGTTGCTTATTCAATATGTTCCGGCGGATGCCAGCACCGCGACACAATTGATGTGGCTGGTGATTGCCCTGTTGGGGGCGGCGCTGATTGCCGTCATTATCGGCACGCTAACCGGGCTGATGATCGCTCGCATCGGCGCGCACCCGATTCTGGTGACATTGGGCAGCATGACCATTATTAGCGGGATCGGTGTTTATCTGACCAAAGGGGCCGCACTCAGTGGTATGCCGCCCATTGTGCGCAGCATGGGATCAGAGGTGGTGATGGGCATCCCTATCCCGATGATTATTTTTGTCGTCGCCTCACTGCTGTTGGCACTGATATTAGGTAAAACACGGCTAGGTAAAACCATCTATATGTGCGGCAGCAATATCAACGCCACCTGGTTCAGTGGTATCCGTACTGACCGCGTGATGATTGCTATCTACTCCATCTCCAGCCTGTTATGTGTGTTAGCCGGCCTGATTATGATGTCGCGTTTTAACTCAGCACGCATGGGATATGGCGACTCTTATCTGTTACTGACCGTGTTGGCTATCGTGCTGGGTGGGACCAATCCGTTCGGCGGAGTAGGGAAAGTTAGCCATGTGTTTTGTGCACTACTGGTATTGCAGGTCATCGCCACCGGCCTGAGCCTACTGGGTGTCAGCCTGCACTTCAATCTGGCGGTTTGGGGGATCACGCTTATCTTCGCGCTGGCCTTTAAGTTCTTCAAAGAGAAATGGAAAGCCAAACGTGCCATGAAAAATAACCGATTGAAAAATTTCAGTAAGATGGCCATAGGGAAAACAGAATAATGCGAATTCACCCATTAGGAATCTATGAAAAAGCACTACCTGTGGGCACCAGTTGGGTTGAAAAGCTGGCGGTAGCAAAGTCCTGCGGTTTCGACTTTGTCGAGATGTCGGTTGATGAAAGCGACGAGCGGCTGGCCCGGTTAAATTGGAGCCGCGAGGAGCGCATGGCAGTTATTAGCGCTATCCAGCAAACCGGGGTGAGAATTCCAACACTGTGCCTGTCGGCACATCGCCGCTATCCCTTTGGCAGCCGTGATGCTGCCACCCGTGAGCAAGCACACACTATCATGTTGCAAGCCATCCGGCTGGCGCAAGATCTGGGTATTCGCACCATTCAACTGGCGGGTTATGACGTTTATTACGAGCCACAAGACAGCGAAACCATCCGCCGTTTTGAACAAGGTATGGCATGGGCAGCACAGCAGGCAGCGGCGGCACAAGTGATGTGTGCGGTAGAGATCATGGACACACAGTTTATGAATTCCATCAGCAAGTGGAAGGCGTTGGACCGCAAAATTGGCTCGCCGTGGTTTACCGTGTATCCCGACATTGGCAACCTCACCGCGTGGGGCAATGAAGTGGATACTGAACTGGCAAGTGGCATTGACCGAATTGCGGCTATCCATCTGAAAGATACTTTTGCCGTCACCACAGATTGCCCTGGTCAGTTTCGTGATGTGCCCTTCGGTGAAGGCTGTGTCGACTTTGTTAGTCTGTTTAAAACCCTGCGGCGTCTGAACTATCGCGGCACCTTTCTGATTGAAATGTGGACCGAGAAATCAGCCGAACCGTTGCTAGACATCATCCATGCCCGCCACTGGATTGAAGACAAAATGCGGCTGGCTGGTTGGGGTAACGATACCTTACCGGCTGCATGCTAAGGAGCCATAATGAGCCACTATTTTCTCGGCATTGACCTTGGCGGCACGGTAACCAAGGCCGGGATTTATACCGCCGAAGGGTGCGAAATTGCGGTTACAGAGCAGGCTTTGCCGGTGCTTAGCCCACAGGTAGGGTTTTGTGAGCGCAATATGGAAGCACTATGGGCGGCGACTTGCCAGGTTATCCGCCAGACCCTCAATAATGCGCAGGCGGTGGCTGGTGTGGCGGCCGAGCAAATTCACGGCATCAGCTTCTCTGCTCACGGTAAAGGATTGTATTTGGTAGATAAACAGGGCCAACCGGTGCGCCATGGCATTGTTTCTTCCGATTCCCGCGCGCAAACTTTGGTTAGCCGCTGGCAAAAAGAAGGCAAAGCAAACCAAGCTTATGCACTCAGCCTACAACAACTGTGGCCATCCCATCCGGCAGCCCTACTGCGTTGGCTTAAAGAGAACGAACCGGAAAACTATCACCGCAGCGGTTATGTGTTAATGGCACATGACTATATCCGCTATCGCCTGACAGGCGAGTTCACCATTGAAGAGACTAATATCTCTGGCAGTAATCTTTATAACCAATACAGCGGCAATTTTGATCCGCAACTGATGAAGATATTCGCCATTGAGGAAGTCGCCGAGAAAACCGCACCGATTATTGGCTCTGCGGATCTGGCAGGCTATGTCAGTCAACAGGCGGCACAGGCCTGTGGCTTAAGAC
The DNA here is from genome assembly GCF_052217145.1 of Yersinia sp. 2541 StPb PI. Lineage (NCBI taxonomy): Bacteria > Pseudomonadati > Pseudomonadota > Gammaproteobacteria > Enterobacterales > Yersiniaceae > Yersinia > Yersinia sp. 2541 StPb PI. The sequence goes on from NZ_JAZGQB010000001.1 coordinate 3,745,801, forward strand.
CCGGTATTGCGGTATACGGTGGTATGTTTGATGTAGTCGGTGCGGCGTTAACCTCCGGCTTGCATGATAGCCACCAGCTCAGTGCTGTGGCAGGAACCTGGTCAATAGCTACCCGGGTATTCGAAGGCGTACAGCCATCTGACTACCCTTATGTGTGGGGGAAATATTGCATCCCCGGTACCTACTTTGTTCACGAAGGCAGCCCAACCTCCGCCAGTAATCTGGCGTGGTTTGTACAGCAATTCCTACCAGATTTGCCCGACAGCTATCAAACACTCAATCAATGGGCTGAGTTGGGTTATGCGAAGTCGGAAGATTTGCTGTTTTTCCCGTGGCTATACGGCTCCAATTACAGTGCCAATCTTAGCGGCGGTCTGTTAGGGCTGAGCGGGCACCATACTCGCCAGGATATTGTTTACGCGATTTATCAGGGGATTGTTTTTTCGCATCTGTTGCATCAGGACCAGATTCTGGCGCTGGGCGATAACACCGACTGCATCCGTTTCAGCGGCGGCCCCACTCACTCGGCCATCTGGATGCAAATGTTTTGTGATGCCAGTAATTTGCCATTAGAAATTGTCGATATTCAGCAATCCGGTTGCCGGGCTGCGGCCCTATGTGCGGCAGTGGGAAGCGGCTATTATCGCGGTTTTGAGGACGCCATCACTGCCAGCCCGCCGCCTATCACTCGCCTGCTACCCAATGCTGAAAAACACCAGATATTGAGAACGCGTTTTGACAAGTTTAAGTGCATTGCCGAGGCGTTAAGCAGAGTCATGTAGTTGCATCACAGGCAGAATTTAGTGAAAAACACAATAACATCATCAAGTTATAGCCAAAATAATTGGAGTTACAGGTAGGCAGCAAGAAAGCGAATCCCGATGAGCTGACATAAGTCAGTGATTCGGGTGAGTGAACGTAGCTAACACTCCGGCAGCTTCAAGTATGAAGGATATAATAGTGTCCCACCATCATCCTGCCAGAACCATCGATAAGTGCGGAAAATGAGATCCACCCTTTATAAAGAGGGTGGGGCCGTCGCCTCGCACTGACAATCTATAGTAAGATCATCGCCAAAGTCATGTCCCCAAAGAGATTAGAGTGGTAGGTAGGCGGCAAGTGAGCGCCGCTAACAATCTTGCTACTTCAAGTTCGAAGGGGAAAGTAAAAATATATCGGCTTGGCTTACTAACGCTTGTTTCTGTTATCGAACGCTTTCGCTAACTGATGTTGAATGTGAGAAAAATATGTCAAACAAACCGTTCCACTATCAGGATCCCTTCCCGTTAAAGGAAGATGATACTGAGTATTACCTTGTCAGTAATAATCACGTCTCGGTTACCCAGTTTGAAGGCCACGACATGCTAAAAGTCGAGCCAGAAGCCCTGACCCTCCTCGCCCAACACGCTTTCCACGACGCCTCATTCCTGCTACGCCCCGCTCACCAAAAGCAAGTTGCCGCTATTTTGGATGACCCAGAAGCGAGCGAAAATGACAAATATGTTGCCCTGCAATTCCTGCGTAATTCGGAAATTTCCGCCAAAGGGATTTTACCGACCTGTCAGGATACCGGCACCGCAATTATCGTCGGCAAAAAAGGCCAACGTGTTTGGACCGGTGGCAATGACGCAGAAGCCCTGTCACGCGGCGTGTATAACACCTTTATTGAAGATAACCTGCGCTACTCGCAAAACGCGGCGCTGGATATGTACCAAGAAGTGAACACCGGCACCAACCTGCCAGCACAAATTGACCTGTACAGCACTGAAGGCGAGGACTACAAATTCCTGTTCGTCACCAAAGGTGGTGGCTCAGCCAACAAGACCTATCTGTATCAGGAAACCAAGGCGCTGCTGTCTCCGGGCAAGCTGAAAGAGTATCTGGTCGAGAAAATGCGCACCTTGGGTACCGCGGCCTGCCCGCCATACCATATCGCCTTTGTGATTGGTGGGACGTCGGCTGAAAGTACCCTCAAAACCGTCAAATTAGCCTCAACCAAATATTATGATGGTCTGCCGACTGAAGGGAATGAGCACGGGCAAGCTTTCCGTGATACCGCGCTGGAACAAGAGCTACTGGAAGCGGCACAGGACTTAGGTTTAGGCGCGCAGTTCGGCGGCAAATACTTTGCTCATGATGTGCGGGTGGTGCGTTTGCCGCGTCATGGTGCATCCTGCCCTGTCGGGATGGGGGTCTCCTGCTCTGCCGACCGTAATATTAAAGGCAAGATTAACCGCAAAGGGATTTGGCTGGAAAGGCTAGAGCAAAACCCAGGGAAATATATTCCTGAGCATTTGCGCCAGAGCACCGAAGGCAAAGTGGTTAAAATCGACCTTAACCGCCCAATGGCCGATATCTTAAAAGAGCTGTCTCAGTATCCGGTATCAACCCGCCTGTCACTGAGTGGGACGATTATTGTTGGCCGTGATATTGCCCATGCAAAATTAAAAGAACGGTTGGATAACGGTGAAGGTTTGCCGCAATACATTAAAGATCATCCGATCTACTACGCCGGGCCGGCCAAAACGCCAGAAGGTTATGCATCAGGCTCCCTCGGGCCAACCACCGCGGGCCGCATGGATTCCTACGTGGACCTCCTGCAATCCCACGGCGGCAGCATGATCATGCTGGCAAAAGGCAACCGTAGCCAGCAAGTGACCGATGCCTGTCACAAACACGGCGGCTTCTATTTGGGCAGCATTGGCGGCCCAGCCGCAGTATTGGCACAAAACAGCATTAAGAGTCTGGAGTGTGTGGAATATCCTGAACTGGGTATGGAAGCCATCTGGAAAATTGAAGTGGAAGACTTCCCAGCCTTTATCTTGGTAGATGATAAAGGTAATGATTTCTTCCAACAGATCCAGGCATCAAGATGTAACCGCTGCGGTTAACATTAAAATCCAACCTCGGTGGTTTCGCCGGGGTTGGATTTATTACAAATAAAAAGTTTACAAATAAAAAATTTACAGATAAAAAGCAGATAAAATTTCGAATAGTTTTTAAGCACCCCACTGGTGCAATTTATTAACCTCCGCCATTCTCTTCACTATGCTCTACATGGATAATCTCGCCATTTTGCTTTTCATCATCCACAGTTAGCGCCCCCCACCAGCCCCAAACGAATGAACCATTTACGTGCAACGTAAAGCCCTGATTTAGTGCAACGAATTTCAATTTTACTATTTGATTTTTATTGGAAATTCTTCGTTGACAATAACTCTGATTACTTTTTATAGTGACCCTGACTTCTCCGCAAGAACGCCAACGTTGTCGGCTTGTGGTTATGGCAATAGAGCCCTCGCAATGTCATCTGACTTTGCCGGGCTTTTTTTTTGGCTTTTTTTCAGACCCACTTTTTTAACCAATATCAGGGGTACTTATGTCCAGAATAAAACGGTCAAGAATAAAATGTCATTACGCTGCGCTCTCAATCGCGCTGGCAACTGCATTTGCCGTGACCTACTCAGGTATGACGATCGCGGCAGAAAAACCGGTGAAAATTGGTTTATTGGAAGATGCTTCCGGTAACTTTGCTTTGCCGGTTATTCCCAAAATTCATGCTACAGAACTGGCAGTAGAAGAAATCAATGCCAAAGGCGGCATACTCGGACGCCCAATCGAGTTGGTCAAATACGATACGCAATCCGATAACACCCGCTTTCAACAAATGGCTCGCCGCTTAATTAAAAATGACAAAGTAGATGTGATATTCGGGGCGTTTTCCAGTGCCTCACGCGAAGCTATCCGCCCGATAATGGACCGTGAAAAGCAGCTCTACTGGTATAACAATCAGTATGAAGGCGGCGTGTGTGACTCCAATGTTTTCGTCACCGGCGCCGTGCCTGAACAGCAGTTCTCAACCCTGATCCCATGGATGATGGAGAAGTACGGCAAAAAAGTTTACACCATTGCTGCCGACTATAACTTCGGGCAAATCTCGGCTGAATGGGTACGCAAAATTGTGGAAGAGAATGGCGGCACCATGGTGGGTGAGGAGTTTATTCCGCTGAGTGTTTCGCAATTTGGTCAAACCATTCAGAACATCCAGAAAGCCAAACCTGATTTCGTGATGACTTTGCTGGTCGGAGCGAACCAATCTTCTTATTACGAGCAACAAGCCGCAGCAAAATTGAACTTGCCGATGGGGAGTTCAGTTAACGTCGGCCAAGCTTATGAGCACAAACGCTTTAAAGCCCCGGCACTGAAAGATATGTATATCACGGCTAACTACATTGAAGAGGTGGATAGCCCCGCCAGTAATGATTTCAAACAGCGTTTTCACGCCAAATTCCCGAATGAACCGTACATCAATCAGGAAGCGGCCAATGCCTACGACGCAGTTTATCTGTACAAAGCGGCGGTAGAAAAAGCGGGCAGCACCGATATGGACGCGGTGCGTAAATCACTGGAAAGTGGTGATATCTGTACCGATGGCCCTTCAGGAAAAGTCTGTATCGATCCGAAAAGCCATCATTTGAGCCACACCATCTATCTGGCTCATGTCAAAGATGACCACTCAATCGAGATCCCGAAAGTGTGGGCCGATATCAAACCGTATTGGTTGGGTGAGGCCGGTTGTAACTTGCCGGTGAAACCGGATAACAGCCAATACACACCATCATCTCCGCCGAAAAAGGCCTAAACCACGCTAATGACAAAGCTATTGATAGCTTGGTGAGTGAAGGGGGGACCACACCTCGGGGCGCTCCGATGGCTTACGCACTTGTATTTGAAACTAAGAGCGATCCCAGCGGCACGTTTCCCCTTCATTTGACTTTGTCAGCAGTTTGAACGGGCTATTTTATAGGGAAGTCGCCGCTTGAGCGGGCTTCCCTGTGTTATCCATTTTCAATAGTGTCAATCAGGACACCAGGGATTGCCAAACGATGTTAACGCTATCCTTTCTCTATTCGGTGATTTATCAGTTTGGCGATAACTTCGCCTATCTGGTGCTGGCAGCACTAGGGCTGGCGGTTATTTTTGGCATGATGGGCGTGATAAATCTGGCACATGGCGAATTCATTATGTGTGGTGCTTATGTCACCATCCTGATGAACAAAGCAGGCTTGCCACTGCCTTTTGCCATGCTCGCCGGTACCTTAGCGGCGGCGTTCTTCGGCGGGGTGGTCGAGCGCCTTGTGGTGCGCCATCTCTATGGCCGTTTGTATGATTCGGTGGTGGCGACGTGGGCTATCAGCCTGATTGTGCAGCAAAGTATGTTGCTGATCGCCGGTCCATCACTGGAGGGATTGTCTACGCCTTTCGGCTCTTTCACCCTTGGCGAATACTCGTTTGCCACTTACCGCGCATTACTGCCCTTTTTCGCCATTGCCATATTAATGGTGCTCTATTGGCTGTTCTTCCACACCAATTACGGCGTCTGTGCCAGAGCTACCATTCAAAACGCCCGCATGGCCTCCTGCCTGGGGTTAGAAACTGATCGTATTTATACCCTGACATTCGCGCTGGGCGCAGGGCTGGCGGGGCTCGCAGGGGCCATTTATGCCCCGACGCTAACCGCCGTACCCACCATGGGCAGCAGCTTTATTGTTCAAGCCTTTGTTTCGGTAGTGGTCGGTGGCGCCAATGTACTTGTTGGCACCATTCCTGCAGCGATTGCCTTAGGTGCGATACAAACCGGGCTGAACTCCTGGTATGGGCAACTGGCGGGGCAAATTGGCTTACTGGTCACCGCTGTCTTGGTTATCCGCTTACTGCCTAACGGTATTGGCAGCCTGTTTACCCGTAACCGCTAGGAGCCTAATGTGACAATGACCTCTGTTAATTTATCGACGGTGAAGCAACGCACGCCCTCCACCACTCGGCTGGCGGCAATGTTAATTCTGGCCGGCGCACTCGCGCTGCCGTTAGTGGTCGATAGCGCCATGATAGGCGACTTCTCCTACTTCCTACTCTGGACCTTCTGTGCCATCGGATTGGCCGCAATGTGGGGGCATGGCGGCATTTTATCTTTCGGGCAGACCGCCTTCTTTGGCCTTGCCGGTTACACCTATGGCGTGATGACGCTGAATTTTGGCGATGGGGTACTCTCCACCTGGTCGGGGCTGGTCATGGCACTGCTAGTGGCTGCCACCGTGGCGGCGGCACTGGGCTATCTGATGTTTTACGGCGGGGTGACCGGTATTTTTATCGGCATTGTGACGCTCTCTTTCACGCTGGTATTGGAAACCTTTATGTCCCAGACCGCAGGCCCGCAATGGGCTATCGGCAGCGCGCGACTGAATGGGTTTAATGGTATGTCAGGTATGCCGCCACTCTCCCTACCGTGGTTTGGCGGCGAATTACTGACACTGGAAGGCAATGCGTTCTACTACCTGATTATCGTGCTGCTCGCGGGGGTTTATTGGGCTGTTCGGCGCTTATTGCGCTCCGATTTTGGCCTGACACTGGCCTCTATTCGTGAGAACCCACGTCGGGCAGAAATGCTCGGTATTGATATCCGCCGCTACCAATTACTGGTGTTCGTGCTGGGTGGCGTGCTCTCCGGGTTATCCGGCGCACTTTATACCCTGTGGGGTTCTTACATTACCCCCTCTTCCATGGGGCTAACTGCCGCCGCGATGCCGGTTATCTGGGTAGCGACCGCTGGGCGTAAAAACATTTTCGGCACGGTGGTCATCACAGCCCTGCTGGTGTGGTTATCCCAATGGTTGGCTATCTATGGCAGCGAATACGCCATGATCCTGCTGGGGGCCATTCTGCTGTTTGTCGTGCTGGCCGCCCCTAATGGTCTATTACCTTGGCTGGCAGAAAAAATCACCCGCTTATCTGCCGCACGTCAGAAGAAAGGGGAATCGCTATGAATCAGGCATCACAGGATCTGATCCTCGAAACCCGTGGGCTGAGTAAGCGCTTCGGTGGCATTCAGGTTATCAATAAGGTCGATTTGCAAATACGTCGCGGTGAAGTGCGCTGTGTCATTGGCCCGAATGGCGCCGGTAAAAGTACCTTTTTCAAATTACTGACTGGTGAACATACGCCAAGTGATGGGGATATCCGTTTCTTCAATCGTCGGCTGAATACTTTAGCCCCCTTCCAGCGCATCAGGATGGGCATGAGCATTAAGTTTCAGATCCCCGGTATTTTCCCTGAATTGACCGTTGAGCAACATTTGCAATTATCACTCAGCCACTTACGCCCAGAGGTTCGCTCACAAGCGGTCAGTGTCGATGAGCTACTCGAGCGCTTTAAGCTCAGCTCTGAATACCATCAGTTGGCCGGTAACTTGTCTCACGGCAAAAAACAGTGGCTGGAAATTGCAATGGCCGTGTCGCTGCAACCGACGTTGCTAATGCTTGATGAGCCAGTGGCAGGCTTATCTATTGATGAAACCTATCTCACTGGTGAGCTGATTAAGCAGATGCAGAGTGATGGTCTGACGCTGATGGTCGTGGAACACGACATGACATTCGTGCGCCAGATTGCCTCACAAGTCACGGTCCTCCATGGCGGGCAGGTTTTTGCTGACGGCAATGCCGCCGACGTGCTGGCCCGTGAGGATGTGGCGGATATCTATTTGGGGAAAGCGGTATGAATAACGTGGTGTTGCAAATAGAGGGGCTGATCGGCGGTTATGGCGGTGGGCAAGTGCTTAATGGCGTAACACTGCAACTGCACGCCGCAGAAGTCTTAGGTTTGATTGGCCGCAATGGGGTGGGGAAAACCACACTGATGCGCACTTTAATTGGTGCGGTACCGACGAAACAAGGCAGCATTTTGTTGGGCGAGACTGACATCACCCTAGCCTCACCGCAGCGCCGTGCCCGCTTGGGGATTGGTTACGTCCCGCAAGGACGTGAAGTGTTTGCTGGTCTGACGGTGGCGGAGAACCTGCAAGTCGGCATGCAGTTTGTACGAGAACACCGTGAGTTTGCTAAAGACTTGCTGGAGCGGGTGCTGGATTACTTCCCCATCTTGCGCCAAAGACTCAAACAAAAAGCCGGCACCATGAGTGGCGGCGAGCAACAACAATTGGCTATCGCCAGAGCCTTGGTCGGCTCACCCAAAGTATTACTGTTGGATGAACCCTCAGAAGGTGTTCAGCCCTCTATCGTCAATATCATTGCCGATACTCTGGTGCGCATTGCCCGCGAACTGCATGTGGCAGTGATTCTGGTTGAACAGGATATCGCAATGATCCAGCGGGCCGCACAACGGTGCGCAGTGATGGACAAAGGCCAAATAGTAGAAAACCTGACCCAACAACAACTTTCTGATGATCTTTTAATGCGCCGTCATCTGGCTTTGTAACCGGATGCCGCTATACCCTAAATAGTTCGAGCTTCAGGAAAGTGGCAACGAAACCAACCCAATTAGTTGATATAAATCAATATATTGGGTGAGTTATGGCAGCCAACGCACATGCAGCTTGAAGTATGACGAGTATATTACGTGGAGAATTGCTAATGAAATGGCTGGAAGAATCAATCATGGTCAAACGCGGTGTCGGTGCTGGACGTAAACCGGTGACCCATCATCTGACCGAAGAGATGCAAAAAGAGTTTCACTATACTATCGGCCCCTACTCAACACCGGTGCTGACCATTGAACCCGGTGATCGGGTGATTGTCGATACCCGCGATGCCTTTGAAGGTGCCATTAGCTCAGAGCAAGATATTCCGAGCCAACTGCTCAAAATGCCCTTTCTCAACCCACAAAATGGCCCGATCATGGTCAATGGTGCCGAGAAAGGGGATGTGATCGCAGTTTATATCGAATCCATGTTGCCGCGTGGCGTTAACCCGCACGGCATCTGTGCGATGATCCCCCATTTTGGCGGGCTGACCGGAACAGATCTAACCGCCATGCTCAATGACCCACTACCAGAAAAAGTGCGCATGATTAAGCTCGATAGCGAAAAGGTCTACTGGAGCGAGCGCCATACCCTGCCCTATAAACCCCACATTGGCACCCTAAGTGTGTCGCCAGAAATTGACTCAATCAATTCACTCACGCCGGATAATCACGGCGGGAATATGGATGTCCCGGATATCGGGCCGGGGAGCATTACTTATCTGCCGGTGCGCGCCCCCGGAGGACGCCTGTTTATTGGTGATGCTCATGCCTGTCAGGGGGATGGGGAGATTTGCGGCACCGCGGTGGAGTTCGCCTCAATCACCACCATCAAAGTGGATTTGATTAAGAACTGGCAACTCTCCTGGCCACGAATGGAGAACGCCGAAACCATCATGAGTATCGGCAGTGCGCGCCCGTTAGAGGATGCCACCCGTATTGCTTATCGCGACCTGATTTACTGGCTGGTGGCCGATTTTGGCTTCGAACAGTGGGATGCCTACATGTTACTGAGCCAATGCGGCAAAGTGCGGCTGGGCAACATGGTCGACCCGAAATACACCGTCGGCGCGATGCTTAACAAAGAACTTTTAGCGCAGTAAAAACAGCTAGCACAGTAAAAATTCTAGACCCTAAATAATTCGAGTTGCAGGAAGGCGGCAAGTGAGTGACAAATCGGTCAGGAACCAATTTGAACGCTGTTTGCAGCGGCCTCGCAGAGGCGAGGCCCAGTAACGAGGGCAGCCAACACCCCTGCAGCTTGAAGTATGACGGGTATTCATCGAGTTTGGATAAGCAGGTGCCTATGAGTTCAGATACACCGGTCAACATTGGCTTACTGTACTCCTTCAGCGGTGTGACGGCGGCACAAGAGCTGTCGCAATGGCGGGGAGCAACACAGGCTATTGCCGAAATTAACCAAAATGGCGGCATCAACGGCAGGCCACTGAATGCGATTCATTTTGACCCACAATCTGACGATACGCAGTTCCGTGCCTTGGCCGAACAATTGATCGTCGAACATGAGGTTAATGTGATTTTTGGCGGCTACACCTCCAGTAGCCGTAAAGCCATGTCACCCATCGTCGAAAAGTACCGTCGGCTGCTGTTCTACTCACAACTGTATGAAGGCTTTGAGTTTTCGGAGAATATCTTTTACGGCGGCGCGGCACCTAATCAAAACTGTGTACAACTGGCGGACTATCTCACCGGGCAGTTTGGCGCGCGGGTTTATTTGATTGGCTCCCGTTATATTTACCCTTATGAATGTAATCGCAACATGCAGGAGTTAATTCTGCAACGCCACGATGGCGCGGTTATTGGCGAGCGCTATTTAGATCTGAATGCACCTTATGAGGCGTTTCTGCCCATCATTGAGGAGATAACCAAAAAGCAGCCCGACTTCATCTTCAGTACCGTGGTAGGTCAAACAGTCCCCTTTTTGTATCAGGCTTATCAGGCTGCGGGGCTGGATCCTGGCCGCATGCCAATTGGCAGCTTGAATACATCAGAAACCGAGATTGCCATTATGGGGGCACAAGTGGCACAGGGCCATTTCAGTTCAGCTCCCTATTTCCAAAGCATTAGCACCAAAGCAAATCAATCAGCACTTAAACAATTCCATCAACAATTCGGGCCGGAACTCACCACCGACATGAATTGGGAAGCCACTTACAGCCAGGTGCATCTGTTTGCCAAAGCCATGGCAGAATGCGGCAGCGACCATATCTTCCCACTGTCTGCCGCACTGCGTGGGAGCCAATTTGATGCCCCTCAAGGCCGCATTCGTATTGACCCGCTGAATCAACATACCGGACTGTATCCACGCATTGGTATGGCGAATGAGCATGGGCAATTTACCGTCGTGCAGGAGTCTCGCCGTATCGTCGAACCCGACCCCTATATGACTAATCAGATTCAGGGCGATTGGGTCACGAAGTTAACGACCGTGGGGTATCCACATGCGACCTAGCGATAGCAGAATCAGTGCAACCGCCCTATTACTCAGTCGTGGGATCCGTTGTGTGGTGTTACATCCCGACGACGAAGACGGTGCCACCCTCACCAATCATTTACGCCGAATGGGGTTTAAGGTTCAGGCTTTCTGGCCTATCCCTGAGCAACTCCCCGCCGATACAGATCTGATTTTCTATGCATTACAGTCAGATAACCCGGAACCAGATGTGTCATGGCTCAACCCTAACAAACATGCCCTGATAGCAGTTATTACCTATGAAAATCCGACATTTATTGATCAAGCACTCAATATGGGCGCGGGCACCTCGATAACCACTCCCATTCGCGCCTCAGGCTTATTGTCAGCCATGGTGTTTGCTTTACACCATGCCCAACAGCAGCGGCTGATGAGTGATCGAATCGAACGGCTGGAGAAAAAAGTGCTCGGGGTTCGCCAGGTCAGTGAGGCCAAAGCGATCCTGATGCGGATGCACAGCATTGGTGAAGAGCAGGCTTACGACATCCTGCGCCATCAGGCCATGGATAAGCGCATTACCGTCGAAGAGATCTCGTGCGCATTGATTCAAGCCAACGATATTTTCTCTTGGACCACACCAGCGGCTGCCAATCACCGGAAGAATTGAGTTTAATTGCCGCTATATGCCGAACCTAAAATTTATTATTTATGAGGATCATCATGTCGATAACGCCTTTTCTTGCAGCCGCAATTCAATTTGAACCCTTAATGTTTGCCAAAGAAGCGAATTTGCGTCAGTTACTGGCATTGGTAGAACAGGCGGCACAGAAAGGTGCTCGTCTGATTACCACGCCAGAAATGGCGACCACCGGTTACTGTTGGTTTGATCGACAAGAGATTGCGCCCATGGTCGAAACCGTCCCCGGTGAGAGCACCGCCCGCTTTGCGCAACTGGCGCAGCGTTATCAATGCTATATCGTCTTAGGGATGCCAGAAGTGGATCCGCAAACAGCGCTGTATTACAACAGTGCGGTACTCATCGGGCCGCAGGGGGTGATTGGCTGCCATCGCAAAAGCCACCCCTATATTTCAGAGCCTAAATGGGCTGCTGCGGGTGACGTCGGGCATCAAGTGTTTGATACACCGCTGGGACGTATTGGCATGCTGGTGTGTATGGATATTCATTTTCCCGAAACGGCCCGTCTGCTGGCACTGGATGGCGTTGATGTCATTTGCCATATCAGCAACTGGCTGGCAGAGCGCACTCCGGCCCCTTACTGGATCAGCCGGGCCATGGAAAATGGCTGCTATCTGTTGGAAAGCAACCGCTGGGGATTAGAGCGCGGCGTGCAATTTAGCGGTGGCAGTTGCATCATTGAGCCTGATGGCAACATTGCTGCGGTGGTGGATGGCGGCGATGGGATTGCTTATGCCGAAATTGACATCAGCCGTAGCCGTCAGCGTCAAGTGTTAGGCGAGTTAGTGTTTGAGCAGCGCCGCCCTGACTATTATCACGCGCTATTAAGTGACAGTTTTTTGTGGAACCCACAGGATTTCTTTGGGCTTTACGGGCAACGGCCGTTGCCGCCCGGTAAGCAGAGCCGGATCACGGTAGCGCAGTTCTCCCCAACAGAACGGGTGGAGGATAATTTGGCAGCAATTACCGCCCTGACAGAAGAGGCGGTGTTACAGCAAGGCAGTGAGCTTATCGTGTTCCCGGAGTTATCCCTGACCGGTTATCTCGCGGGTGCGGTTCAGGCCCAAACATCAGAAAGTCCCGCGGTGCAGGCGCTGGCTCGTCTGGCTATAAAGTTACGGGTATATCTGGTAGTAGGAATGGCCGAAAAACAGCAAGATAAGTGCTACAACACCCAGATTATGTTGGGGCCGGAGGGGGTCATTGGCACCTATCGGCAAATACATCTGTCTCGAGCACATCAAGCGTGGGCTAGCGCTGGGGAGCACTGGTGCGTATTTGATACTGCGCTCGGAAGGGTCGGATTGCTACTGGGCCAGGATGCACTGTTGCCCGAATCAGCGCGTATTTTGGCCCTGATGGGATGCGATATTATCGCCTGTTCCGCCGCACTTCCTGCGGGGTTCACTGCTGCGCATGCGGGCAGTGTCGTGGTGCAAAATTATCCGATTCCAATGGGAGCCGACCCGCTACACTGGCACTTATTCAGAACCCGCGCGGGGGAAAATAATCTTTATTTGGCCTTTGCCAATGCTGTCGATGACCTCAATCAGCAAGGAGGATATAGCGGAATATTCGGGCCGGAAACCTTCACTTTCCCACGTCTTGAGCGGCTGCTGTGGCAAGAAACGCAAGCCGTAACACAAACCATTAATACCGCGTCTCTCGCCGGCAGCCCCTACCCAACCAATGTCGTGCGCCGTAAAGATCTGGTCACCATGCGCCAGCCCCATCACTACAAACCGTTACTGAATTAGTCCCTTTCCCTGACTAACCTCGGATAAGTATTACCGGGGTTAGTGCTATAACCGCGCCATTCTGCACATATGTGCAAAACCAACCATATCACACAAAATAAAAATGTGATCACAATCCAAATTTTGTCGTCAAGATCGTTGCGGCACACAAAAACCCTATTTCAATTTATTTAATATAAATCAATTCATTAAATATGAATGCACATCTGTGCGATAACTAAAGTGGGTAATAGCGCTTGAATTGGTTTTTTATGGAAGATATTGAGAGTTATTCGTTATATTGTGCTTTTGACTTCAAAAATGGAAAGTGATTATATCAAGCCATAGATAACTTAATGACATTTGCACAAATGTGCAAGAGGTTGAAAATGGAAAAGAGCGACGATCTGCGCCTGATGGTGAAAATTGCACAAATGTATTACGAGCAAAACTTCACGCAAGCGGAGATAGCACGCGCGCTCGGTATTTATCGCACCAGTATCAGCCGAATGCTAAAAAAAGTACGCGAACAGGGCATTGTTACTATTTCAATCAATTATAACTATAACGAGAATCTGTTACTGGAACAGCAGTTGAAGTCGCGTTTTAAATTACGTGAGGCGATTGTCGTCTCTTCAGAGCATGATCAATCGCCAGAACATCAGTTGATATTAATGGCAAAACAGTGTGCCGCATTGTTAAACCGAATTATTGAAAATGGCGATATCCTCGGCTTCTCTTGGGGCAGTGCGATTGCCACCCTGATTGAGCAAATGGATATATCACCGGTATCGCGTCAGTTAACCTGTATCCCGATGGTGGGTGGCCCCTCAGGTAAGCTCGAAAGCCGTTATCATGTGAATACCCTGGTTTATAGCGCCGCAATGAAATTAAAAGGCGAGTCATTGTTGATCGATTTCCCGGCAATTCTGGAGAAAAGTGTTATCCGTGATGGCATTGTGCAATCTCAGCATTATCAGGCTATCGCTGACTATTGGCAGCGGCTGGATATCGCTATATTCGGTATTGGTTCACCCAATATCTCGGGGAATTCCACCTGGCGCGCTTTTTATGGCAGTGATGTTATTGATCACTTTAATGACCGACAGGTTGCTGGCGATATTTGTTCGCGTTTTTACGATTTGCAGGGCAACCCGGTGGAAACCTACATTAGCGATAAGACGATCACTATCGACTTAGAGAAAATTAAAAAAGCCCGTTATTCCATCGGTATTGCGCATTCCCATGAAAAAATCAGCGGGATCATCGGAGCAATTAAAGGAAAGTATATTAATAGTCTGGTGACCACGAAAGAAACTGCCGAGGAGATACTCAAACTAACGGCATAAAGTTCAGCTAAAGAAATACCATGAGGAAAAGTTTACTGTCAGTCATGATTAACTTTTCCTATTTATATCAAAAAACTCAATTAATTGCGCCTTAGGGTGTATGGCTGAGTATTAGCAAAATTCAGAACAGCAGGGAAATTCTATGAACGATTGGCTTAATTTAAAAGATAAAGTTGTCATTGTAACCGGTGGTGCATCAGGGATTGGCTACGCTATTGTGGAAGAGTTACTGGCGGCAGGTGCCAAGGTGCAATTAGCCGATGTTAATAAACTTGACGGTGACATTAAAAATAATCCACAGCTGAGTTTTATTCAATTGGATATTTCAGACCGTAGCAGTGTACAGACTGCAATTGATAATATTCTAACCCAACATGGGCATATTGATGCATTAGTTAATAATGCCGGGATTAATCTCCCCCGTCTGCTGGTCGATCCGAAACAGAGCCACAGCCAATATGAGCTGAAAGATAACGAATTTGAAAAAATGGTAAATGTGAATCAGAAAGGGGTGTATCTGATGTCACAAGCCGTGGCACGCAATATGGTTGAGAACAAACGCGGTGTCATTATTAATCTCACGTCGGAAAGTGGATTAGAAGGCTCTGAAGGACAAAGCTGTTATGCCGCAACTAAAGCCGCACTATATAGTTTTACCCGCTCCTGGGCCAAAGAACTGGGAAAATACGGTATTCGTGTGGTGGGCGTCGCGCCGGGTATTTTGGAGAAAACCGGTTTGCGCACCCTGGATTATGAAGAAGCACTGGCCTACACCCGTAATATAACGGTTGAGCAGTTACGTGACGGTTATACCAAGAATGCCATTCCAATTGGCCGGGCTGGAAAACTATCAGAAGTGGCTGATTTTGTCACTTACTTATTATCCGAACGTGCCAGCTATATTACCGGCGTTACCTACAACATTGCCGGTGGTAAAACCCGAGGCTAAACAGGAGGTATGATGGTTAGTGTCATTTTTTGTGCTCATGGTGATTTAGCGGTTTCAATGCTTAACTCCGTCAATATGGTGTATGGCGAAACACAAAATATTACCCCGCTGTTATTTAACCGTGGTGAAAATGCCGAAGATTTAGTGACAAAAATGCAGGATGTGATGGCACATAGTGACAGTTGCTCTTGGCTGATTGCGGTTGATTTGCAAGGTGGCAGCCCATACAACGCTGCCGCACGGTTGGCATTCAACAATCACAACATTCAAGTTATCAGTGGATTATCACTACCACTGGCACTGGAGATTGCCGATAACCAGCACTCGATGGCAGTAATAGAACTGGCTGATTACTTACTGGAAATCGGCGCGCAGTGTGTGCAGTCATTCCATCACTTACAGAATGTCGAAGAAGAAGAGGCCGACTTTATATGAAAATCAATCTGGCAAGAATTGACGACCGGCTGATTCACGGTCAGGTCACCACAGTATGGGCGAAAGAGGCCAAAGCTGGGCGGATTATTATCTGTAGCGACGAAGTCTATAACGATGATATTCGTAAAACGTTATTAAAACAGGCAGCACCTCCGGGAATAAAAGTAAACGTGGTTAATATAGAAAAAGCCGTCGCGGTTTACCACAATCCTAATTACAGTAATGATACGGTTTTTTATTTATTTACCAATCCGACCGATGTTTTGCGCCTGGTGGATCAAGGCGTGAAGATTGAAGTTATTAATATTGGTGGCATGGCATTTAAACAAGGTAAAAGGCAATTAACTAAAGCAGTATCAGTTGATCAGGAGGATATTAAAGCCTTTTATGCATTAGCTGAACGTGGCGTACATTTGGATTTACGGGTAGTCACTTCCGACCCTCAGGTAGATGTGATTAAAAAAATACGTGAACTGGAGTCTAAATAACGACATTTAACACAACCGACAAATAATAACTCAGGTTTTATTAAACATTTAAATCCGATTACTCAACCTGGGCAATGAAACTATTTAATGATAATCCATGGCGATAGTGGCCAGGGTTAATAGGAGTATATTGCCGAAAGGGGTCCACCATGGAAATAAGTTTAGTACAGATAATCTTAATCTTTATTTTCTCATGCATCGCCGGTATGGGCAGTGTGCTGGATGAATTTCAAACTCATCGGCCATTAATCGCCTGTACCATTACTGGCCTGATCCTCGGTGATATGACCACCGGCGTGATTCTCGGCGGTACCTTGGAATTGATCGCCCTCGGGTGGATGAACGTCGGTGCGGCGCAATCCCCCGATTCCGCCCTCGCCAGTATTATCTCAACCATTCTGGTGATTGTCGGCCATCAAAACATTGCCACCGGGATTGCTATCGCCCTACCCGTGGCGGCAGCCGGTCAGGTGCTGACAGTGTTCGCCCGTACCATTACCGTGGTTTTCCAGCACGCAGCAGATAGGGCCGCAGAAAAAGCCAACTTTGCCATGATCGACTTAATGCATGTCTCAGCCCTACTGGTTCAGGCTCTGCGCGTGGCGATACCGGTTTTGATCGTATCCATCTTTGTCAGTGCCGATACCGTCAGTCACATGCTCAGCGCGATTCCAACCGTAGTCACCCATGGGTTACAAATCGCGGGCGGATTTATTGTGGTGGTCGGTTATGCCATGGTACTCAACATGATGGGTGTGAAATACCTTATGCCCTTCTTCTTCCTCGGTTTTATTGTCGGTGGCTACCTTGGTTTCAGCCTGCTCGCCTTCGGTGGCATCGGCCTGATTATTGCCTTGCTATATATCCAGTTAAATCCTCTGTATCAGAAACCGGCGGCTCCTGCGACGTCAGCCAGCCACGCCAAACTTGATGAATTAGAAGATTAGGAGACGCTGAAATGAGCACACCTCACAAACAATTAACTCGCTCTGATCTGTTTAAAATGTTCTTACGCAGTAACTTACAACAAGCCTCTTTTAACTATGAACGTATCCACGGCTTAGGTTTTTGCTATGACATGGTGCCCGCAATCAAGCGTTTGTACCCACTGAAAGAAGATCAGGTTGCTGCCTTAAAACGTCATTTAGTGTTCTTCAACACCACTCCCGCCGTCTGTGGCCCGGTTATCGGGGTGACGGCGGCGATGGAAGAAGCGCGAGCCAATGGGGCCGACATTGATGAAGGGGCAATTAATAGTCTGAAAGTCGGGCTAATGGGGCCATTGGCCGGAGTCGGTGACCCATTGATCTGGGGAACCTTACGCCCAATCACCGCAGCCTTGGGGGCCTCGCTGGCGCTAAATGGCAATGTACTAGGCCCGATACTGTTCTTCTTATCCTTCAACTCTGTTCGTCTGGCATTGAAATGGTTCGGCCTGCAATACGGCTTTACCAAGGGGGTCAATATCGTCAAAGACCTTGGCGGCAATCTGCTACAAAAACTGACGGAAGGCGCGTCCATTCTGGGCCTGTTTATCATGGGGGTTTTGGTCACCAAATGGACCAGCATCAATGTGCCACTGGTGATTTCGAAAACACCGGCACAGGACGGCAGCACGGTAACCATGACGGTGCAAAACATTCTGGATCAGCTCTGTCCCGGCCTGTTGGCACTGGCACTAACCCTGTTAATGATGCGATTACTCAAACGTAAAATTAACCCTATCTGGCTTATCTTCTCCTTGTTTGGCCTTGGTATTTTAGGCTCATGGCTTGGCATTCTTTCCTGATTTATGCCGGGGAGATTTTTTATTCGATCTGCTGTTTTTTATATTTAAAAATGATTGAGGTGGTTCCAAATGAAGACCAAAGCATTGCGTTTATATGGTAAGAATGACCTACGACTGGAAAGCTTCATCTTACCGGAGATAAATGATGATGAAATTCTGGCCACAGTAGTGACCGACAGTATTTGTCTTTCTTCGTGGAAAGAGGCCAATCTGGGGGCTGAGCATAAAAAGGTGCCGGATAATGTGGCAGAAAATCCGATTATTATCGGCCATGAATTTTGCGGCGATATTTTACAAGTGGGTAAAAAATGGCAGCATAAATTTAAACCCGGCAGCCGTTATGTGATTCAAGCCAACTTGCAATTACCCGACCGCCCTGACTGCCCAGGCTATTCATTCCCTTATGTCGGCGGCGAAGCCACCCATGTGGTTATCCCTAATGAGGTGATGGAACAAGACTGTCTGCTGCCTTATGAAGGTGAAAGCTATTTCGAAGGATCCTTGGTAGAACCGCTTTCTTGTGTTATCGGCGCATTTAACGCCAATTACCATCTTATTCCCGGCACATACCAGCATAAGATGGGCATAAAACCTGGTGGGAATGTGCTAATTCTCGGCGGTACTGGTCCGATGGGATTATTGGCCATTGATTACGCGCTGCACGGGCCAGTCAATCCACAATTACTGGTGATAACTGACCGTCACCAGCAAAAACTAGATTATGCCGCCCGCCTGTATCCGAGCGAATCATCAACAGCAGTACATTATCTCAATACCAAACAAACAGAGGATCAGTTTGAACGTTTAATGGCTTTGACTGGCGGAAAAGGCTACGACGATATATTTGTCTTCGTACCTTCCGCAGAATTAGTCACCTTGGCTTCAAGCTTATTGGCACCGGACGGCTGCTTTAATTTCTTTGCCGGCCCGCAGGATAAGAATTTTATGGCGTCGGTTAATTTCTACGATATCCATTATTCATTTACCCATTATGTCGGTACCTCTGGCGGTAATACCGATGATATGCGCGAAGCAGTAAAATTAATTGAAGCGAAGAAGGTGAATGCCGGCAAAGTGGTCTCCCATATTCTGGGTTTAAATGACGCGGCAGAGACCACCTTAAATCTACCGCAGATTATTGGCGGTAAGAAATTGGTCTATACCGGTAAAAATATCCCGCTGACGTCATTGAGTGAGTTGATGAGCCAATCACAAGAGCTGCCGTTATTACAGCAACTCCAGGCTATTTTGCGTAAAACCGACGGTTTGTGGTCGAAAGAAGCGGAAGATTTTGTTTTGGCGCACGCCCAAGAGATTTAACCTTTTGACTAAGGGCGGCAAATAGCCACTGTCGCCCTCAGCTCACTCCGGCAGATGCTTCGCCGTTGATTCATCGGTGGTTGCATCATTCTCCACCGCGCTCAACAACACATCCAATAAACCGGGGAAACGGGCATCAATATCATCGCGTCGCAGTGATAGCAAACTCTCGCGCCCGCAAGGCCGCTGCCAGATAACACCGCTTTCCCGCAATACGCGCCAATGATGGGTCAGGGTGGATTTAGACAACCCTTGCACTAAGGTGCCACATGCATGCTCCCCACCAGCCGCCAACCTACGTACTACCGCTAACCGCAGCGGATTACCTAAAGCCGTCAGCACATTTTCCAGCCGGATCTGCTCACGCTCAGGGTGATTTGCAATCATAGTATTCCTATAGATAAGTGACAGGCCAGCACGCCTGATTTGGCTACCGCTACACAGCTTAGCGCGCCGCAATATAGCCTATACGCCATCTCGACCCTACAATTAATTCTCATGCCATGCTGAAAGCTACCTCAGCCGTTGTATGCCGCCATTATTGCATATTTTAAGAACAAATAATCAAATCGTACGTGTATATTCGTACAATTGGACTATACTGCTCTCGACCGATTGATCAACCAAGATCATAACTTAACAACTTCCCGGCAGAGCAGCAAACCGCCCGCCCCGAAATTGCCATTATCTTTTAAGGACTTAATATGGCACGTAAAACTCCTATCGAGCGCTATCGCAACATCGGTATCTCCGCCCACATCGACGCCGGTAAAACAACCACCACTGAGCGTATTCTGTTCTACACCGGCGTCAGTCATAAGCTGGGTGAAGTACATGATGGTGGCGCGACAACTGACTGGATGGCTCAGGAGCAGGAACGTGGCATTACCATTACATCGGCTGCCGTGACCTGCTTCTGGAAAGGTATGGACCGTACCTTACCGGAACACCGTATTAATATTATCGACACCCCCGGGCACGTGGATTTCACCATTGAGGTGGAACGCTCCATGCGGGTACTCGACGGTGCAGTCATGGTGTATGACGCGGTAGGTGGCGTACAGCCACAATCAGAAACGGTCTGGCGTCAGGCCAACAAATACCGCGTGCCACGATTGGCTTTCGTCAATAAGATGGACCGCCCAGGTGCTGATTTCTTCCGCGTTAGGCAGATGATGATTGACCGCCTGAAGGCCAATCCAGTGCCGATTGTGATTCCGATCGGCAGTGAAGAGCACTTTATCGGTGTGGTAGATCTTCGTTTGATGCGGGCCATTATCTGGGATGAAGCCTCTCAGGGTATGACATTCAGTTACGCCCCGATCCCGGAAAACTTGCTGGCAACCGCCAATGAGTGGCGCGAAAAGATGGTCGCTGAAGCGGCTGAAGCCTCTGAGGCGCTAATGACCGAGTATCTGGAGACCGGTGACCTGACGCTGGAAGAGGTCACCCAAGGTTTGCGTATCCGTACCATTGCGGGCGAAATACAGCCCATGATGTGCGGCAGTGCCTTTAAAAACAAGGGTGTGCAGCGGATGCTGGATGCGGTGGTTGAACTAATGCCGTCACCGGTCGATATCCCACCGGTCAGTGGCACTGATGAAGAGGGCAATGAAGTCAGTCGCCGCGCCGATGATAATGAAAAATTCTCGGCACTTGCATTTAAACTGATGACTGACCCCTACGTCGGCCAGTTAACATTCGTGCGGGTTTACTCCGGTGTGTTGCGAAAAGGTGATAGCGTTTATAACCCGATTCGCGGCAAGAAAGAGCGTATTGGCCGTATTGTTCAGATGCATGCCAACAACCGCATTGAAGTCGATGAAATCTGCGCCGGTGATATTGCGGCCTGTGTCGGTTTGAAAGATGTCACCACTGGCGAGACGTTATGTGACCCGGATGCCGTGATTACCTTGGTACGGATGGAGTTCCCCGAACCAGTGATTTCGCAAGCGATTGAACCGAAGACCAAAGTCGATCAGGAGAAAATGGGGATCGCATTGCAACGGTTGGCATCAGAAGATCCGTCGTTCCGTATCCGTACTGACGAGGAATCAGGCCAGACTATTATTTCCGGTATGGGCGAGCTACATCTGGAGATAATTGTCGATCGGATGAAACGTGAGTTCGGTGTGGAAGCCAATATCGGTAAACCACAGGTGACCTACCGTGAAACTGTGCGTAAAACCGTGACTGACGTCGAAGGCAAATTTGTGCGGCAGTCTGGCGGTAAGGGGCAATATGGCCATGTGGTCTTTACCCTCGAACCGCAGGAAGCGGGCAGCGGCTTTGCGTTTGTTGATGCAACTAAAGGCGGTGTGGTCCCGCGTGAATATATCGGTGCGGTAGAGAAAGGTGTACTCGAAGCCACCAATACCGGTGTATTGGCCGGTTATCCGGTAGTGGATGTGAAAGTAACACTGACTTTCGGTTCCTATCACGAAGTGGATTCATCGGAACTGGCGTTTAAAATGGCCGCCATCTTTGGTTTTAAAGAAGCGGTCAAACAGGCGTCACCAGTGATTCTGGAACCGGTGATGAGTGTGGAAGTAGAAACACCGGAAGAGTACGCCGGTAACGTGATGGGCGACCTTTCCTCTCGCCGTGGCTTGGTACAAGGCATGGAAGAGATGATTGGCGGCGGGAAGATTATCCGCGCAGAAGTGCCGTTATCCGAAATGTTCGGTTACTCCACCGTGCTGCGTTCCATGTCGCAAGGCCGTGCCACCTATACCATGGAGTTCAAGCACTATGCTGAAGCACCACGTAATGTCGCCGATACGATTATTGCCGCCCGGGGCAGTAAGGGCTAAACGTTAAACCGCAGTAACATACTCAGCCGCCAGTGGAAAATTTTACGCTGGCGGCTTTTAATTGGCTAGATAGCGACCCGCCGGCTAATCTCTACCACCTGATCGCTGGGTAAATGATAGTAATCAGTCACATGAGTGCAATTTCTGACCATAAAAGCAAAGCTGCTTCGTTGCCATGCCGGTAATCCCCTGCCATCTTCACGGCCCACAATGGTTTCATGGCCTAAATAATAGGTCACATCATCCAGCTCAAACTGACAATCCATATCGGCAATACGTTGTAATAATGCCGGTATATGCGGCCGCTCCATAAAACCGTATTGTGCCGTTCCGCGCCAATAATCTGGCGCTTGCTCGGTCATCACCAGCCGCTCTGCCGCCTCCGCCCGTGGAACATTCAAAATAGTGATCGTCAGTGATAACACCTTCTGTTGTAGGGCGCGATTACGGGCCACATGCCAGCGCATGACTGGGGGAATCTCATTCTGAGTGCGGGTCAAAAACACCGCAGAACCCGATACTCGAGGGATATTTTTATCGCGGATTTTACTAAAGAATTCATCGCTTCCCACCACTTTCTCGCTGATAGCGAGTGAGGTTGCTTTAACCCCTCGGTGCCATACCAACATCACTGTACAGACCACGGTCGCCAGCAGCAGCGGGATATAACCGCCGTCCAACACTTTGATGAGATTAGCGATTAAAAAGCTGGTATCGATAATCAGAAATCCCCCCGCCACTAACATACTGGTTGGTAAATTCCAACGCCATATCTTGCGCATAGCGACAAATAACAAACCAGACGTCATCAACATCGTTAACGACACTGCAATACCGTAAGCTGCGGCCAGGTTTTCAGAGGATTTAAAGAATACAGCCAGAAATATAGTCACTATCATTAATAGCCAATTGATCGTGCCAATATAAATTTGCCCGTAGCTCTCAGCGGCTGTCTGCTTAATCCGCAAACGAGGTAGCCACCCTAATTGAATCGCTTGGCGAGTCATGGAAAACGCGCCGGTAATAATCGCCTGACTGGCAATAATGGTCGCGAGTGTCGCCAGAATCACCAACGGAAGTTGCATTATCGGCGGGCACAAGCGGAAGAAGATATTATGTGAAATATCAGCACCGGCTAAAATCAGCGCCGACTGACCGGCATAATTAAGTAACAGGCTGGGAAAAACCAAACCGAACCACGCCATCCAGATAGGTTTTTTACCAAAATGCCCCATGTCCGCATATAAGGCTTCCGCCCCCGTGACACACAGGAAAATACCGCCTAATACCAGAAAGCTGGCAAAGCCATGGGAAAACAAGAACTTGATGCCATAGTATGGATTAATAGCCAGCAACACTGCTGGGTGTTGAACTATCCCCCATATTCCCAGCCCCGCAATAGCGAAAAACCACAGTGCCATAATGGGGCCAAAAACTTTGCCTATTTTTGCGGTACCAAAAGGCTGAAGAGCAAATAACGCAACCAAAATAATAACTGTCCCAGGTAAAATATAGGGTTGAGCGTCTGGGAGAACAATTTTCAGACCTTCAAGGGCTGAGAGTACAGATATCGCTGGCGTAATGGCACCATCACCGTAAATTAATGCCGCTCCGAGTAAAGCAGAAAAAATAACCCACTTGTTCCCCTTCCCCTTACGTACCAACAGCGACATTAAGGCCATAATGCCCCCTTCACCATTGTTATCAATACGCATGGCGAAAACGGCATACTTTACCGAGGTAACCAGAATCAGTGTCCAGATAATCAGTGATAACAAACCCATTATCACTGCAGGTGTCGGGTTATTTCCTGACAGCAACAGGACGGTTTTCAGTGTATAGAGAGGGCTGGTACCGATATCGCCGAAAACCACGCCAAGCGCGCCGCCCGCGAGCATAATTCTACCGGGCGATTTTTGAGCAGCGACACCACCGGCAGCTAACGCCATTCTTTCCATTGCGACATCCCTTTACCTTTTCATCCGCCATGGCGCGATGATTTAGTTAAATTCCCCTATCAATAATATAGATATAAAGATGTCGCACCACACATTACCGCAACGCAATAACCGACCAAACAGATCCCTGAGAGCTATCATGATCAAATTGCTTTTATGATGTAAGAAGGCGGCAACGATGTTGACCTATCTCCCATCGCTGGCGACGCCCAGCCGATAACATAATCCCCCATATAAAAACGGGGTAATCATTTACCCCGTTTTTATATTGTTATCATCTCATGAAATCAAATCTTTGCTGTTGCGAGATACTTTTTCATCTCTTCGGCAGGTACCATCCCACCGCCGGTAGCCCAAACCAGATGGGTCGCATTCTGCATTTTCTCAGCACTAAAGTGGTTATTACTTAAATAGTCAGAACACTGATTTACCCGCGCCGCACCCGGCATTCCAGCCAGTGCCGAAGGCTCCAACTGAATACCTTCATCGCGATTTAGCAAGCCGAGCAGATCGTACATCTCAGCATCACTTAAGGTATAGAAACCGTCCAGTAAATGTTCCATAGCGCGGCCAACAAATCCTGATGCCCGCCCTACCGCCAAACCATCTGCGGCGGTGATGTTGTCGATACCAATATCCTGCACGGAGATACCATCATGCCGGCCAGTATAGACACCTAATAGCATGCACGGCGAATGACTCGGTTCGGCAAAAATGCAGTGCACATGGTCACCAAACGCTAGCTTCAGGCCGAAAGCAACCCCGCCAGGGCCACCACCAACCCCACAAGGCAGATAAACGAACAGCGGATGGTTTTCATCAACCACAATCTGCTGCTCGGCAAACTGTTTTTTCAGCCGGCTGCCTGCCACCGAGTAGCCCAAAAAGAGTGTTGGCGAGTTCTCATCGTCGATAAAGAAGCAATTCGGATCAGATTCTGCCTCTTTGCGCCCTTGTGCCACCGCCACGCCGTAGTCCTGTGCATACTCAACTACATTTACACCGTGTTCCCGCAGTTTGCGTTTTTTCCATTCACGCGCATCGGCAGACATATGCACACTGACACTGAACCCCAGCTTGGCACTCATGATGCCAATCGACATCCCCAGATTACCGGTAGACCCCACCGCAATACTGTACTGGCTGAAAAATTGGCGGAAATCATCTGAGAACAGTTTGCTGTAATCATCGGTTTCGGCCAATAACCCAGCCTGTAGCGCCAACTTTTCAGCATGGGTTAACACTTCATAAATGCCGCCACGCGCTTTAATCGAACCAGAAATCGGCAGGTGGCTATCTTTTTTTAATAGCAGTCGACCGCTAATTTCAACGCCGTATCGCTGTTGCAACGTCTCTTTCATGGTGGGAATCGCCACGATATCAGATTCAATAATACCGTGGGTTTTTTGTGTTTCAGGGAATGCCTGACACAGATAGGGCGCAAAGCGTTGCAACCGTGCCTCGGCATCCGCCACATCCCACGGCGTTAATCCAACATATGGCAATCCCTCTGCCAATGTGGTCGATAACGGGTTAAACCAAGTGACCTCCTCTAAATTGATAAGCTTTTTGACCAAAGGAAAGTCGGTAATTAATTTATCAATTTCAGTGTGTTTCATAGCATGTCTCTTTTCGGTCATATAATGTAAGAAAGTAGGAAGGTCGTACCTAATGCGATCACCGAGGCGATGAACGTCGCGGTGGTGTAATATTTAAATGTCTCATTAAGGGTGGCACCGCAGTATTGCTTTACCAACCAGAATAGCGAGTCAGTGACGATGGTGAAACCAATGGCACCGGAGCCAATCGCTAAGGTGATAATTTCTGGGCTGACATTGGGATACATTGGTAATATCGGTGCCACTATCGCCGTCGCCCCCATCATTGCTACCGTAGCCGAGCCAACCGCCGCATGCAGAATCAAGGCCACCAACCAGGCCAGTAGAATCGGGTGCATATCCAGATTGGATAAAATCACTGCCAGCGTATCTGCTAAACCACTGGCTTTTAATATGCCGTTAAATGCCCCACCGGCACCGATAATCAACAGGATATTAGCAATCGAGGAGAAACCATCTTCGGTTTTAGCCAGCAGCGTACTCATACCTATATTTTGGCGAATGCCCAGCATGTAGTAGGCCGCAAATGCGGCAATAAACATGGCGGTAATGGGGTTACCGATAAACGATAATACTGAATATAGCGGAGTGCCTTTTTCCATATTCAGTTCTGCGGCGGTTTTCGCCAACATCAGAATAATGGGCAGTAACACGGTAAATAGAGTTGCACCCAGAGATGGCAATTCATCTTCATTGCGCACTTTAATTTCAGAGAACGCTTGCGGTACCGCTTTAAAGGGCAGTCGATTACCCACTAGCCGCAAGAATAACGGCCCACCAATTAATGATGCTGACAGCCCAACCACCAGCCCGTAGACAATCACAGTGCCAATGTCAGCCCCTAACGCATTGGTGACATACATGGCTGCCGGATGCGGTGGCACCACACAGTGAACGGCCATTAGCGCCGTACACAACGGGATTGCCAGTTTTAATAGCGAAGTATTGGTCTTTCTTGCGATGGAAAAAGCCAGTGGAATCAATAACACCACACCCACTTCAACAAATAGCGTAATGCCACAGATCAACCCAACTAACACCATCGTGACATCAGGTGATAGCCAGCGGCAACGTTGTAAGGTGATACCGATGCGCTCTGCCGCACCCGATATCTCCATCATTTTGCCTAAAATAGTGCCCAGCCCGATCACTGCGGCTAAAAAGCCCAGCGTCCCGCCAATCCCACTTTCAATGGAATTAACCATCTCAATGGGATTCATGCCCATTAATAGCCCGACATAAAAACTGGCTAATAATAGCGCCAGAAAAGGATGTATTTTCAGTTTTACAATGGTGAAGATGATAATAATGATACTTGATAATAACGTACCCACTACCCATATTTGTGAGTCCATAGCCAACCTCATCTAATAATAAGTTCTATCACTATTGAATAAGAATTAGCCGGGGCTGACAAATGATGAAAATCCAGCTTAAGATGAGCTAGATTGACCCAAATAGGTAATATCAGTCAAAGTTTTATGATTTATTCAGGTTTGCATCACATTAGATAACCCTAAATATCTGCTCCAGCAATAAATACGATATGCTATTGAGTCAAAAATGATTGTCTGAGCCGCCGCCATGTACCCGGAAAAAAGCTATATCACCCGTAATAAGCTGCTTAATGGTTATCAGCTATCCAAACTCTATACCTTTGAAATTGCCGCGCGGCACAGCTCATTTGCGCTGGCGGCTGATGAGTTATCCATCAGCCCCAGTGCCGTTAGCCACAGGATCAATAGTTTGGAAGAGGAGTTAGGGTTCAAACTGTTCCAGCGTTTTCATCGTAAAGTGGAACTCACCAGCGAGGGGGAACGCGTCTTTTGGGTACTTAAATCGTCGCTGGAGTACCTGAATCAGGAAATTTTGGAGATAAAAAATCAGGAGTTGTCCGGTACAT
This sequence comes from Yersinia sp. 2541 StPb PI, assembly GCF_052217145.1. Classification (NCBI taxonomy): domain Bacteria; kingdom Pseudomonadati; phylum Pseudomonadota; class Gammaproteobacteria; order Enterobacterales; family Yersiniaceae; genus Yersinia; species Yersinia sp. 2541 StPb PI. The sequence continues at coordinate 3,773,604 of NZ_JAZGQB010000001.1, forward strand.
TAACCGTCTATTCCCGGCCATCCATCGCCCAATGTTGGCTGGTACCAAAATTGGCGGACTTTGCCCATCGCTATCCGGCCATTAGCCTGAATATTCTGACCGGCAATGAGAATGTTAACTTTCAGGGCGGCGGCATTGATTTAGCGATTTATTTCGATGATAAAACGCCGGAGAAACTGTCATATCAACACTTGATGGATGAATCGATGGTCCCCGTGTGCAGCCCGGAATATGCGGAAAAACATCAGTTACACGGCAATCTGATCAATCTGCGGCAGTGCACCTTACTGCACGATCGGCAAGCCTGGAGCTATGATTCCGATCGCAGTGAGTGGAATAGCTGGAGTCAGCAAATCGGTTTTGATCTTGATCCCACCCAGCGCAGCATGGGGTTTGATCGCTCCGATTTGGCGATTATCGCAGCCATAAATCATGTTGGGGTGGCGATGGGCCGTAAAAAGCTGGTCAATAAACGGTTGGAAAACCAAGAGTTGATTATGCCGTTCCCCGACATGGAAGTCAGATGTGAACAACGCTATTACATTTCAACATTATCCGACCGGCAATGGCCGAAGATTAACGCCTTTATTCAGTGGCTTAAGAAGATGGCTGATGAGTCCTGAGGCGCAGGCGCTCCCTCGCAGAAGCGCCTGACGCGATTACGACATCTCGGCAGCTTTTTGCGCCAAATCACGGCTATAGTGGCGGCTGGCATCTACCAGCATATGGGTATAAGCGGTTTTTTCGCAATCAGTGGTCAAATCCTCAGTGTTCAGTGTTTCCAGAATCCGGCCATGTTGCATCACCGCAACCCGATGGCAAAGATGAGCAATGACCCCCAGATCATGAGTCACCATCAGATAGGTTAGTTTCTCCCGCTGTTGCAACTCAGCCAGCAGATTTAGGATCTCTGCCTGCACCGACACATCCAGAGCCGAGGTCGGTTCATCCAGCAGCAATACCCGCGGCTCAAGAATCAATGCCCGCGCAATGGCGACGCGCTGGCGCTGCCCACCCGAGAGCTGATGGGGATAGCGCTGGCGAAACTGCCGGTTGAGGCCCACTTTATCTAAAATAGTGTCGATCCGTTGGTCGCGATCACCAATGCCATGGATAATCAGTGGCTCAGACAAAATGTATTCGATGGTATGACGCGGGTGCAGCGAACCATAGGGATCCTGAAACACCATCTGAACATGGCGGCAGCGCTCACGCTCAATGCGGTGTGCCAAGGGGATCTGATTCAAGGTTAGCTGACCGCTCCAATGGTTAAACAGCCCCGCCAGGCATTTCAGCACTGTGGTTTTACCCGAACCGGACTCCCCAACCAAGCCAAAAATCTCACCGTTATTCACCGTCAGATTAACATCAAACAACACCTGATTCTGCTGGCTGCCTTCGCCAAAAATAAGGTTAAGGTTATTGATTTCAATCATCGCATTTGCAGACATAACAGGCTCCTTAACCATTCATCCAGGCCGGATCACGCACCATAACCGGCAAGCGATCACGGCGGTTACCGATATCCGGTAATGCATTTAGCAAACCACGGGTATAGGGGTGTTGCGCCTGATCAAGGTCACAGGCCGCGATCGACTCCACGACCCTACCGGCATACATCACCAGCACCCGATCGCAGAAACTGCGCACCAGATTGATATCATGACTAATAAAGATCAGCCCCAAGCCACGCTCTTGCACCAAATCATCCAGCATCGCCAATACCTGCAAACGCACCGAGACATCCAGTGCCGAGGTTGGCTCATCGGCGATCACCATTTCCGGCCCGGTTATCAGCATCATCGCTATCATGATGCGCTGCCCCTGCCCGCCGGATACCTCGTGTGGATAGAGGTGATACACCCTTTGTGGCTGACGGATACGCACCACATCAAACATCGCCAATACGCGCTCGCGCGCTTCCTGTCGCGAGACTTTATGGTGCGCCAGATAGGCCTCTGCCACCTGATCACCCACGCACACCACCGGATTGAGCGAGTATTTTGGATCCTGCATAATCATCGACATACGCTTACCGCGCACTTCACGCATATGGGCTTCACTGGCCTTCAGCAAATCCACTTCGGCAAAGCGTAACCTATTGGCGTGGATCTGTGCACTGGCCGGATGCAGCTTGAGCAGCGCCCGCCCAACCGTAGATTTACCCGAGCCGGACTCACCGACAATCGCCAGTTTCTCCTTACCAAGGGAAAACGAAACACCACGCACCGCGTCGGTCACCTGTTTGCCATTGACGAAGCTAACCCGCAGGTCATCCACTTCCAGCAAAGGCACTGATTTATTCTGTTCTGGGGTCAAGAATGTCACGTAGGCCATCTCCTAGGAAGTTGAATGCCAGGCTGTTCAGCAGAATCGCCAGACCAGGAATTGTCACCAGCCACCAGCACTCCATCATGTAACGGCGGCCGCTGGAGATCATCGCTCCCCACTCAGGGTCCGGTGGCTGAGCCCCCAAACCAAGGAAGCCCAGACCAGCAGCAGTCAGAATGATACCGGCCATATTCATGGTGATACGGATGATTACCGACGGCAGGCACAGCGGCACAATGTGACGCAGCAAGATCCGCAGTGGCGACGCGCCCTGCAATTTCACCGCAGAAACAAAGTCCGCATTACGCAAAGAGAGGGTTTCCGCCCTTGCCAGACGGGCAATCGGCGGCCATGCCGTCAGGGTAATAGCAATAACCACATGCTCCAGACCGGGGCCTAATGCCGCGACAAAAGCCAGCGCCAACACCAGGCTCGGGAATGAGATAAAAATATCGGTAATACGCATCAGGATACTGTCGACTTTACCGCCGAAGTAACCCGCTACCACCCCCAATAACAGGCCGATTGGTCCCACAGTCACTGACACCAGCGCCACGATATACAGCGTGGTACGGGCACCATAAATCAACCGGCTGTACTGATCACGGCCAAACTCATCGGTACCAAACCAATGTTGGCTACCGGGTGCCTGTAGTGAGTTATTGAGATCTTGCGCCAATGGATCATGGGTCGCCAGCCACGGAGCCAAGAATGCCACCACTAACAGCAAACCGATGATAGCGACACCAATAGCCGTCAGCGGGTTACCCATTAACAAACGGAAGAAATTAACTACCCGCCGTAGCCCGCGCTTCCATCCCTGAGGTTTCATCTCAGGGCGCGCTACGACATTATCGGGTTCGGAGGAAAGCATCATTGATTCGTCCTCGGGTCGAAGATCTGATACAGCATGTCAGACAGTAAATTCAGTGAAACAAAGATCAGCCCCACCAGTAATACACAGCCCATCACCGCATTCATGTCACCCAATAACAGACTGCCCGTCAGATAAGAGCCAAAACCGGGCCATGAAAAGACGGTTTCGATCAAAACTGCGCCTTCCAGTAATGAGCCGTAGGCCAGTGCCACCACGGTCAGCAATTGCACCAGAATATTGCGGAATGCATGGCCCCACAGCACCTGAAACTCTGACAATCCTTTCACTTTGGCGGTAATGATGTATTCCTGTGACAACTGCGCCAGCATAAAACTGCGGGTCATACGGCTGATATAGGCCAGCGAGTGGAAACCGAGAATGGTAGCGGGCAGCACCAGATGGTTTACCGCGCTGCGAAACACCTCCCACTCCCCTGCCAGCGCCGAATCAATCAACAATAAGCCAGTGCGGCGATCAACTAAACCGTCGTAGGCCATATCTACCCGACCTGCCCCCCCCACCCAGTTTAGCCAGGCGTAGAACACCAACAGGCCCATCATGCCCACCCAGAAAATCGGAGTTGAGTAACCCGCCAGACTAATAAACCGCACCACATAGTCGGCAAACTTGCCGCGACGTGCTGCCGCCATGACCCCCAACGGGATACCGAGACCAGCCCCGACCAGAATCGCCATGGTTGCCAGCTCAATGGTGGCTGGGAAGACCCGGATAATGTCATCCACTACCGGACGGCCGGTGAGTAAGGCATTGCCCAAATCACCGTGGATCAGTGAGTTAAAATAGATAAAGAACTGTGACCATAGCGGTTTATCCAGCCCCAATTGCAGGTAGACCTGCTGATAGGTACTTTGATCCGCATCCTGACCCACAATCGCCAGTACCGGATCAATCGGCATCACCCGACCAATAATAAAAGTAAGAATCAATAAACCGAATAAGGTTACGGCCACCTGCAAAAAGCGCTTCGATAAACGCCGCACGATCCCGTGCGGAGCCATCCAATCTGAAACATTCATGCTATCTCCCCCAACATGCAGCGGTTTAACGCTGCTTATACACCTGTAACAGGCGGGTTGTGGTCGACGGATGTGGTACATAATCCATCACGTCTTTACGCACGACGACCGAATCAACCATTTGGGAAATCGGCAAAATGGCTGGGAATAGCGCGTCATAACGCTGCTGAACTTCAATGTACATCTGCTTCTGTTTAGCCGGATCTTTCTCGATTAACGCGTTGTCGATCAGCGAGTTGAGTTGTTGATCATAGAATGAAGTGCGCCAACCCTGGAAGTTGGTCAGTTTGGCGGCATCGCTGTTATCGGGGTTATAAGCAATGGAACGCAGACTGGAGTGCGGGTGCGGATCGACACCACCACCACCACGACCCACCAGCATATCGAACTGACGATCACGCATTGCGCCATACACCTGATTACCGGTGCCCGTCAGAATTTTGGCCTGAATCCCTGCCTGTGCCAGTGTCGATTGAACCGAGGTGGCGACATTAATAAACGGCGGATCAGACAATACCCGCAGGGTGGTGGTGAAACCGTCGGGATAGCCGGCTTCCGCTAACAATGCTTTAGCTTTAGCCACATCCAACTTGTAGCCGGGATCCGGTAGCGTGACATCCATACCCTTCTGGATTGGCCGCTGATGGAAGATGCCATAACCTGGCATAATCGTTTTATTAATACCATCATAATCAACAAGATAGCGCACAGCTTCTCGTACTTTAGGGTTAGCAAAATGCGGCTCTTTCAGGCTCATCGCGACATAATAAATAGTGCCACGCTGGACCTCATCAACCTGGATTTGCGGGTTACTTTTCAGCGCGTTGATATCCGGTACCGACATCCCGCTGGCGATATCGATATCGCCTTTTTCAATCATTAAGCGCAGCGCCTGCGACTCAGTCATGTGGCGGAATATCACCCGCTTCATTTTGGCGTCACCTTGCCAGTAATTATCTACCCGGCTGATACGTAACACATCTTTTGCCTGCCAAACATCCAGTTTGAATGGGCCAGAACCCGCTTCATTGGTGGTTAGCCAGCCATTACCCCAGTCACCGTTTTTCTCATGCTGCATGACGGTGGCGCGATCAAGAATCGACCCACTACCTAAGGTACCTAATGAATAAATTACCAGCTTGGGATCGGTGGGTTTCGGTAACTCAATTTCTACCGTCAGTGGATCTTTGGCGCGGATCAATTGCTCCACGTTATCGGCGGTAAAACCGTAGGATTTCCAGGTGGTGGCCTGTGCCAGATTCAGATGCATCAAGCGGTTCATCGACCAGGCAAAATCTGCCGCCGTCACGGGATTGCCGGAGTGAAACTTCATACCCTCACGCAACGTAAAGGTGATCAACTTGCCGTCGTCACTGATTTTCCACTCGGTGGCAGCACCGGGCAGCACCTTACTGGGAGTGTGTGGATCCAGTTCCACCAAAGAGTCGTACAGGTTAACAATGATAGCGACAGCATCATTGCCGGTCATGGCTGCCGGATCGAGCGACAGCAGGTTATTCATATTCATGCCAACAATCAGTTGGTCATCAGGTGTTTTAGCGACACTGACGCCGGTCGACGTCAGGGTGAACAGTAGGGTAAAGAGGAGTGTTCTTACTATTATTATCGCGTTCATGGACCATCTCCGGTAAGAAAAGGCTAGATCTGAATGCTTGTTTTTATAGGTCGATACAATAGAGTTATCCCCAAAATGATTGGAGTCGCAGGTAGGCAGTTCGCACCGCCGCGGCTTCAAGCACTAAGGGTATTGGCGGCGATATAATCGAAATTAATATCTTCGCCCAAGCCTGCTCTCGTTGGCAGAGAGACATAGCCATCACTGTCCATCGGGTCAATGATGCTGTTGAGATAAGCGGCAGGCTCGTCATAATCCAGGAATGGATGCAACAACCCACGCTCATACCAACGGCAGTTACGGATTGCACCGACTACCGCCAGATTCGGCGCACCATTGCCGTGGATTTCACAATCCATGCCGAACGATTCCGCCAGATGAGCCACTTTCAGACAAGGTGTGATACCACCCACGCCTTGGACGCCAGCGCGTAAAATATCGCAGGCACCGGCCTTCACCCAATCAGCGCGGCTAAAGTATTTACCGGCCAGACTTTCAGGTCCGATAATGTCAATTTGTAGGTTTTCCCGCAGCCAGCAGTAAGAGGCCATGCTCTGCTCTTCCATCGGCTCTTCGAACCAACTGAAATTAAGTTTTTGCAGTTCGCGACCAATATAGAGGGCGTCACTGCGGCTGTACCAATGGTAGCCATCCAGCATCAGAGCAATATCTGGGCCGACGGCTTCACGCACCGCCGCACAAGCACGAACATCCATCTGCGGACTTGGCGCAAAAGAGACTGGCGGCATCCAGGTATGCAGCTTAATACCCTTATAGCCACGGGCGACCAGTTGCTCGGCAAAGCGCGCATACTCATCCGGGGTCGACAATCCATCAGCTAACTCATCACCACACATGGTGCTACCGTAAGCCAATACTTTGTCGCGATATCCGCCCAGTAATTTATAGACTGGCTGGCCCAGTTTGCGCCCCAACAAATCCCAAATAGCTTGCTCGGCAATGGCCAGCGCCCGGTCGGTTAACTGATTGGCACTGCCGCGCTGCCAATGCACCAGATCATTCCATAACCGTTCGCGGTCAAACGGGTTTTGCCCAATCAGAACTTTTTTAAAGAAGCTATTGACGATGTGCGGGCGAATCACTTCCGGTGGTGCAAATGCATAACCGCAATCACCTTCGTCAGTGGTCAGCGTCAGCATGGCCATTTTGGCTAAGGACTCTGCGCCTGGATGCGAGTGCCCTGCGGTATCAGAAACACGCCGAGTCGGATAAGAAAAAACGGTTACATCTACTGATATTATTTTCACCTGATTACCTGCCTTTATAATTCATTGAGTCTCTGGTCAGTTAACGCAGCAAACCCCTATTTTTTATGATGATTTAGCTCACTTAAAATAATAAAACATCGGATCTATTTAAATGGAATGTCATTTCACCTTATCAGTATTGAAGATAACCTTGCATTAGTCATTAGGAGATTGGCTGCAAAATTGGCAATAAAGGCGTGTTTTTTTAGGCAACTGCACAAATTATTGTGAGCAGCATCACGATGACGGGTCGGAAAAGGCCGATAGGGGGATATATTCCGCGTCAATAACGAGTATTACCCCCGCAATACCCGTTGGTATGTTGAGGGGCTATTATCCATTTTGTAACGGATATCTTCGCCATGAATAGCCAATAACCCAAACTAAATTGAATTCGCCGATAGTGATAAGAATAATCTTGTAAGTTACTGGTAAAAAATGAGTTTATGATAAAAGGTATTGCTTAAAAATAAGGCCTCAGGCTATGCTCATCCCACTTATAACAAAATGTAACAGAGCGTTATACCCAAAGAAGTTGTAGTTGCAGGTGAGCGGTAGGTGAAGGGAGAATCGGTTATGAACTGATTTGAACAGCATGTATGCCATGCCCGTAGGGTGAATCTCAAAAAGGCTCATTAATCCAGTTCAACTTACGTCAGTAAGCCATTCGGGTGAGTGAACGTCGCTAATACACCTATAACTACAAGTAAAGGGGTATACAGGGGAAGTTAGCATGGATCGTCGTACACTGTTAAAATCATCCGGTCTATTACTGGGCGGATTAACACTGGGTAACTTTATTTCAACGGCTCAGGCCAAAAGTTCTAAGATAAACGCACAACCGCGGATCCCTACTGAACAGCAGCCACTGCTGTTGAATTTTAATGAAAACTCGTTAGGAATGTCACCAAAAGCGCATCAGGCTATTATCGCCGCGTTGCCGACTGCATTTCGCTACCCCGATGCTGCCCGCGAACAATTGATTGCTAATATCGCCACAGAATACCAACTCAAAACCGAGAATATCTCGCTGGGGAATGGCTCATCAGAGACGATTCAGGCCGTCATTCAAGCGGTTATCCGCCAAGCTGAACTTGCGAATACACCAATCCAGCTCGTGGTGCCGGACCCTACATTTAACTACGCCGAACTCTATGCCAAGCCTTTTGGCATTCCCATTGAGAAAGTCGTTCTGACCAAAGAAATGGCATTTGACCTGCCTGTAATGCAGCAGAAAGTCGCCAGCTTCAAAGGGCGTTCAATCGTCTATCTGTGTAATCCGAATAACCCTACCGCGACCATTACCCCGGCAAACCTTATTGAAGCCTGGATTAAAAATGCCTCACCGGAAACCTTGTTTATCATCGACGAGGCTTATGCCGAGTTTGTCAGCGATCCTGCATTTCGCAGTGCTATCGGGCTGGTTCAAGCCGGCCACAAAAATCTGTTGGTCACCCGGACATTCTCCAAAATTTACGCGCTAGCGGGCCTTCGGGTAGGTTATGGTATCGCGCATCCAGAACTGATAGCCGCGGTGGAAAACTTTGTTTCGCTGGATAACACCAATACCGCCGGCGCAGCGGCGGCTTTAGCCTCGTTGCAAGACAAAGCCTTTGTACAATACAGCCGCCAGTCAGCCGATCAGGCGCGTCGAATTGTTACTCAGACCCTGGACGAACTGAAATTATCCTATGTTCCGTCGCAGGCAAACTTTGTTTTTCATCAGGTGAACGGGGATGTGAAAACCTATCAAAACCGCATGAAACAATATCACGTGTTTGTCGGGCGTGAATTTCCCCCCGCTGTGGGTTGGAACCGCCTCACGTTAGGGACGCCGGAAGAGATGATGGCCTTTGTCTCGGTGCTAAAAATGTTCCGCACCCAGGGTTGGGTGTAACCGCCGTTATCCTGTGTCGACCTACGATATAAAGGGGGGCTGGCCCCCCGATTACCCAACAAACACGTTGATAACAACACCGCGAAAAGTGGGATTTTGCCCGCCATCCATACGAAATTCAAGATGGGGTCAGGCCAAGTGTATTTGAACAGGCTACCTGAATTAGGCGGTCAATCCGCCGTCCAATACCAGTGTTTGCCCGGTCATATAGCGGCTGTCATTGCCTATCATAAAAGCACTGACACGGGCGACTTCTTGCGCATCACCTAAACGCCGTAGTGGTATCTGTTTACGTAAGCCTTTTAAGGCATCGGCAGGCATCGCGCGCGTCATATCGCTGTCGATTATCCCCGGCAGCAGGCAATTAACCCGAATACCAAAACGCCCCATCTCCAGCGCCAATGAGCGACTAAGGCCAATCATTGCGGCTTTACTGGCACCATATGCGCTCTGCCCGACATTGCCTTTGATAGCGGTTACCGACGACATCAGCAAAACTGCGCCCTCGCCCTGCATGATCATCGGCGGCAATAGGTGCTTATTCCAATAGAAGATAGCGTTCAAATTGGTGTTCATCACATTGCGCCAGTTATCGCCATTTTGCTGAATATGCAGGCCATCACCAGTAATACCCGCATTATGGATTACCGCGCCGGGCGCACCATACTTAGCCAGCAGTTGTGGCGCGAGGTGGTCGACATCCGCTTCATCGCTACCATCACAACGATAGTGGGTTACCCAGCCAGGCAGGCCGGCACAGCTTTCTATCACATCGTGACTCTGTTGCTCACCGCTGCGCCAGGTAAAGACCACATTCCACTCTTTGGCCAGTTCTTCGACCAAAGCACGGCCAATACCACGACTACCACCGGTAATTAATACCCATTGCCTACTCATAATATTATTTCTTCTGTTCTGCCAACTTCTGGCAAAGCTCGCCTAAAGTCATATCTGGATTTTCCATAAACATTTCCGCATTCAGCGTCGCCCCGAATTCGCGCTTTGCCAGCACCATCAGCTCGACATAATCAAGGCTGTCGAGTTTTAGCTGATGCAGCGGCATATCCGGCGACAATGCCGACATTTCCAGATCTTTGGCGTCAGATAACATTTCACAAACGGTGTCATAGACGTGTTGATACTTTTCCATGGTCTTATCCTTATTTAGTGCGCGGCTAATGGCCACGTTTTTAATGTTACAGCGGTGGTAATTAATGCCCCAGCATCTAAGCGGGCCTGAATAGCGGCGCGCAATACCCAACCATCATCGGCATTACCGACGATAAGTGTTGGCTCGATGCTGTAGCGCAATGCGCCACGGACAAATAAATTTGGGTTATTGACGCCCATAAATTCAGCACTGAAATGCACGTCATGGTGAGTCTGGATGACTGGCACATGCTTAAAGACATCAATCAAGGTGTCAGCCTGAATGCCCGGTAACACCTGTTTTGCGGTGGCCAGTGTTTGTGGGGCGGCGACTAATAACTTAAACAGCAACGCATCGAAAAAACCCCAACATTCAGCAGGTTGCGTGGCATCTCCTGGATACTGTTGGCTTAACTGATGAAGGTTATCCGCCGAGAGGACCGACCAATGCTCGCTTTTTGACAATACCAACGCCGGTGCGCTGCGCAATTTGCTGTTAAAACAGTTTTCGCCGCTGCCAATATCCACCAGATTGCCACTGGCCTGGCTAGCCCCTTGCTCGAGTTGCAGGTAGTAGGGGGTATTGCACAGAACCGGCTGACGTAAACGGGTGTTAAAACGCAGAAAATCCGTTGCAGGCAAGCAGGGTAATAACCCAGCACTGAGCTGATATTTGATATCTAACATCGCACGCATACCATGTACGGTAAGTGCCTGTTGGCCGAACCGTTGTGCATGTTGCAGATCAAAATGGATCGGATTGTAATCGCCGGAAAACGCAGCCCAACGCTGTGCATCACTGAGGGTGTAGTTGAATATCATGCTCAATCCAGCCCGATAACCAAGGCGGCATTGGCGCCACCAAAACCGAAACTCAGGTTTAGGGTATTGCGCAGTGCTTTAGGTCGATGCCCCTCGCTGATGTAATCAAGGTCGCACTGTGGATCAGCATTTTTCAAATTACAGGTGGCGGGCATTATCTGATGCTCAAGCGCTTGCAGACAGATAATGGATTCAAAACTGCCCGCCGCCGCAATCAGATGGCCGGAATAAGATTTGGTACTGGACAGTGGCGTGGTATAAGCCGCTTCGCCAAAGGCCTGTTTAATGGCCTGAGTCTCATTGAGATCGTTAAGCTGGGTCGAGGTGCCGTGCAAGTTCACATAATCAATCTCATCAGCACTCAAACCGGCCTGTTGCAAGGCGTGACGGATAGTCTTCACCCGCGCCACCCGATCTTCCGCCGGTGCGGTGAAATCAAATGCATCAGAGTAGTTACCGTAACCTTTGATCTCACCGAGGATGGTCGCACCGCGTGCAATCGCACCTTCTCGTTCTTCCAAGCACAGTACCGCCGCACCTTCAGACAGCACAAAGCCGTTGCGATCCAAACTAAACGGGCAACTGGCTTTGGTGATATCGTCTTGCTCGCGCGCCAGTGCACCCAGAATATCGATATTCCATACTGCGGCATCGCTGCGCAATGATTCACCCGCCCCTGCCAGCATCATTGACGCCCGACCACTACGGATAATTTCAAATGCATCACCGATGGCAATGGTCCCGGTAGCGCAGGCAGCAATCGGGGAGTTCTGATAGCCGCGTAACCCCCAGTACAGGCTGCACGCCGCAGTGCCCGCATTAGGCATTGAGAGGAAGCAGCCAAAAGGCGTACCCAGCCCGGTTGCCAGATAACCTTCATAGTTATCATGTGTTTCATCCTGCCCCGCCCAACCGCTACCAATGATGGTTCCGCAGTCCAACAAGTCATAATAAGCCTCAGGAGATTGCTCGGCGAAGGCCATCCCCATCGCCTCTTTCGCTGCCGCCAGTACCAAACGGGCATAACGCGGTAGGCGGCGGCGGATAGCCGCAGGCACTGATTTCAGATTCGGCTCAGCCTCAAGCAAACCAAAAAAGCGCGACTTGATACCCTGCTCAGATTTATCGTAATAACGATAACCCAATTGATAGTCCATAATCGCCGCCCAGCTCTGCTGTGCCGTCATGCCCATCGGGGTCACGCTGCCATAGCCGGTTACCACCACGCGGCGCTGTTTATTTGTATTTGTCATGATTTAATTCCTTTACTTTCCCTGCTGTTATCAACACCCCCCCCTAGCGCCAACCACAGTTTCATGGTGGCATTTAGGTAGTTATATTGAAGTTCGAGCAAATTGGTTTCACTGGTCAGCAGGGCATCCTGCGCATCCAGTAAGGTCTGAAATGAGACGGCACCTGCTTGATATTGGCTGTTAGTCAGGATTAGCCGACGTTGGCTGAGTTGCAGGTTTTGCCACTGATTCTGTTTTTGTTGCTGATAGCTCAGCCGTGCCGTCATCGCGTCATCGACATCTTTCAAGGCGCTATAAACCTTGCTGCGAAAATCAACAGCCGCCAATTTCACTTCCAGCTTTGACTGCTCGATGGTGAGCTGCACAGTGTTCCACTGGAGGAAAGGCAGCGCGCTGTTGACACTGAGTGTCCGGCTCGGGTTGCTAAACCATTGTGAAAACACCGCGCTACCGGCATCTAAACTCGCTCCTAGCGAAAGGGTCGGGTAGAAATTCAGCTTGGCAACATCAGATCCGGCCAAGGCTGCACGCAAGCGCCATTCGGCAGCCTGCACATCAGGCCGTTGAGCAATCACCTGTAACGGTAAACTTTCCGCTATCGCAACTTGCTGTTGTAAATCCAATGACTTGCGTTCGGCCTGACGATAATCAGGCGCGCGGTTAAACAGCAGTGCCATGGCATTACGTGCAGCTTCCCGCAGTTGTTCGAGATTTTGATACTGATTTTGTCTATCCAGCAGGGCTTGTTGTGCCTGCAATAGTTCAATTTCACTGGCATCCCCCGCCGCCAGACGCGAGCGCACAATGTTGAGCGTATCTTGCGAAATAGCTAACGCCGCCTGTTGGTAGCCCAACTGCTGGTTAAATTTAGCAATCTGCCAATAGAGATCCGCAGTGGTCCCAATCAGTGACAGTGCAGTTTCTTGTCGATCTTGTTCGGTCGCATTGACCAGCCAGGCGGATTGCTCACGGGCGCGGGCCAGTTTGCCCCACAAATCCAGCTCGTAACTCAGACCAAGCGAGGTGCTATAGCTTTCTCGCGGCTGGGTATTTTCATTCAGGGAACGGGTATTACTGCCCGCACCGGTCATGGTGATATCCGGTGTCAAATTGGTATTGGTCAGCCCTGCCGTCAGGCGCGCCTGCTGTAACTTCAGGCCAGCAGCAGCTAAGTCATTATTACTGACCAACATCCGACTGATGCTGTCAGACAGTTGTGGATCATCGAAATTTTCCCACCAGTGCACACTGTGATGCAGGTAACCCCCGCCAGTATCTTTAACCCGCCACTCCTCGGGAACCGACAGCATGGGGCGCTGATAATCGCTTTTCAGTGATGAACCGCAGCCGGTTAACAGCAGCATGATAAGTCCTACATTAATCAGTCTGCTCATTCTCGTGCCAGTGCCTCGGTTGGGTGCAAACGGGCGGCATTGCGCGCCGGGAAAAAACCAAACCCTAGCCCGATAAGCGCAGAGAAACTGCACGCCAGCACTAACGGCGGCCAGGTAAAAATCATAGTAAATTCTTGGGTAACCCACGAGAAAATCACCCCCGCCAGCGCCGAACCGATAATCCCAATCAAGCCGCCGAGAGTACAGATAACCACCGCTTCAATCAGAAACTGGATCATGATGTCGCTGGGGCGAGCACCAACTGACAAGCGAATACCAATTTCATGGGTCCGTTCAGTCACTGACACCAGCATAATATTCATCACCCCAACCCCACCCACCAGCAACGAAATCGCGGCAATGGAAGTGATTAACAATGTCATCGAATCAGAGGTTTTCTGAATCGCTTTGCTCATCTGGTCATTGCTTAGAATGAAAAAGTCCCGCTGGCCGTGGGCCATATCCAGCAGCGTTTCAACCTCGCGCTGCACCTCATTCAGGTTGTAACCCTCACGTACCCGCACGGTGATTGATTCGAGTGGAATATCACCTGAAATGCGCTCGGTGAGTGAGGTATAAGGCATCCAAGCGGCCAATAACCCGCCAAATGACGAACCATTACGCTTGGCGACCCCGATCACCCGCAGAGGAATACCATCGAGTTGAACAATTTCGCCAATCGGATTTTCCCCAACAGCAAACAGGGTGTCACTGAGTTCAGGTTGCAAGATAACCACCGGCTCACGCGCATTGACGTGGTGCTGGGTAAAACCATCGCCCACAGTAAAACTCAGCCCTTTTACTTGAAAGAAACCGTTACTGACCCCAGAGAGCGAAATCATCACTTGTTTGTCGCCACGCACCGCGGCAACCATCTTGCTCACCACCGGTGACACGCTATCGACATAGGGTTGTTGGCTAAGTAATGCCACATCTGCCTGCGTGAGTGCGCGCTCAAAATCAGGGCGCGGTTTATCCCAGCCCAATCCGGGACGAATATCCAGATTACTGGTACCCAGTTGACTGATTTCACTTAGAATTTCTTGACGCGCACCTTCGCCCACCGCCATGGAAGAGACCACCGATGAGATGCCGATAATGATGCCCAACATCGATAAGAAAGCACGGATACGATGCCCGAGCAGTGAGCGCCAGGCCATTTTGATAGCTTCCCTGACACTCAACCACCAGTGTGGCCGACCCGTTGCCAGTGTGGCGGGTAACGCGGCGTGAACAGCCTCCGTCTCAGACGCCTCATTATGGCGATCAGCAATGATTTCACCGTCGCTTATCTCAATAATGCGCTGGGCCTGATTAGCGATATTACGATCATGGGTCACGATAATAATGGTGTGGCCGGACTGATGCAGGCCATGCAATATTCCCATCAACTCTTGCCCACTGGCTCTGTCGAGCGCACCGGTCGGCTCATCGGCCAAAATAATACCGGCACCATTCATCAGAGCGCGGGCAATACTGACACGCTGCTGTTGCCCGCCCGAAAGCTGTGCTGGTTTGTGTAACAGGTGCTGACCAAGGCCTAAGCGGCGCAATAAATAGGCCGCACGCTCCTGACGCTCAGCAGATGGCATAGCAGTGTAAAGTGCCGGAATGACCACATTCTCCGTTGCCGTCAGATATGGCATCAGGTGGTAGCGCTGAAAAATAAAACCGATGTACTGGCTTCTTAATTGCGCCAGTTGCTCACTGCTGGCCTGCCGGGTAGAGATGTTATGAATCGACATCTCCCCCTGAGTTGGCTTATCAAGGCAACCAATGATATTCATTAGCGTCGATTTACCTGACCCGGAAGCACCGATGATCGCCACCATTTCGCCGCTACCAATAGACAGCGAGATATCTTTAAGGACCGCGACCGATTGGCTACCCGACGCAAAATGGCGATAAATGCCATTAAGTTCGATCAACGGACATGGTGAATCAATGGTATTAGCGCGCATTAGTGACTCCCGAAGGTGCACCCATTAGCACCACCTGATCACCTGGCTGTAAGCCTTCTTTTACTTCGGCATATTGATCATTACGCAGACCGAGCAATACCTCACGAACCACCGTTTGTTTGCCTTGGATGACCTGAACCTGATAGCGTTTATCTGACTGTTGACTCCCCAGCGCTGATAGCGGTACTCGCAACACATTTTTCGCCTGCGCGGTGATAATGAATACCTGCGCCGTCATTGATGTGCGCAATAGTCGCTCACGGTTGGCAATGCTGAATATGCCGTTGTAATAGACGGCAGAAGGTTGCTGACTGTTAGATGTGACGGAACTCTCTTCGCGCAAGCTTTCTGCCGACGCTTCCTGAATAGCATCCATCCGGCTCTCATAGCGGCGCTCGGGGTCAGCGACCACATAGAACCATAGTGGCTGCCCAACGCTGACTTTGAGAATATCGGTTTCTGAAATACGGGTGTGAACCGTCATGGTATCGACATTCGCCAGCACCAAAATTGTCGGCACGGTTTGCGAGGAAACAATGGTTTGTCCCTCTTTGGTGACAATCCCCAGTACTTCGCCGTCAATCGGCGCCATGATGCGGGTAAAACCCAGATTGGCTTTGGCGGTTTCCAGTGACATTTGGCTTTGCACAATTTGCGCTTCGTTAACGTGCAATTGTGCTAACTGGCTGTCGTATTGCGCCTGTGCTTTTTCTAGCGCACTTTTCACACCAGAACCTTCCGTTGCCAAAGTCTGTTGACGGCGAAATTCAAGTAGATATTGGCGTAACAACGCTTGGCTTGCCTGCTTTTGTGCCTGCGCGCTCTGTAATTCAGCTTCCGATTTCCGTAACTCGTTTTGCTGCAAGGTCGGGTCTATTTCAGCTAACAATTGGCCACGAGTGACGCGATCGCCCTGTTTAACATAGAGTTTGGTTAGCTGCCCGTTGACCTGCGCGCCGACATTCACCTGCAATGAGGGTTTTAAGCTGCCGGTTGCCATGACGTTTCGTTCGATATCACCGCGACCAATAGTTTCGCTTAATTGCGGTACGTCCTGCTCGCTATTAGATAACCACAGCACTACCCCACCGCCGATAACTAACAGCAGTGTAATAAGCAGGATCAGGAGTAACCGTGGTCTGTTGTTCACTATGTTTATACGCATAATTAACCTGCAACCGGTGTCAGGCGGCTTAATGCCGCAGATTGCGCAAAACGCGCCAACTGACCGTCATTTAAGCGGAAAACACTGTCAAACATGGGTAAGACACTTTCACTGTGTGTCACGGTGATCAGTGTTTTCTGATATTCCCGGCAATGTGCCAATAAGGTCTGCATCACCTGATGGGCGGTATCTTCATCCAGATTGGCAGTAGGTTCATCTAACACCAATACCGGGCAATCGCTGTACATCGCTCTGGCCAGCAATAACCGCTGACGCTGGCCTAAAGAGAGTGCGGCATGGCTTTCACGTACCAAAGCGCTGAGGCCACCGGGCAACTTATCGATAACCGGGGTTAATTGCAGCCCTTGGAGTGAACGTTCAATACGTTGACGTTTTTCAGCATCGACATGCCCATCAAACAAAGTGATGTTTTGTAATACCGAGGCATTAAACAGGATATCTTCCTGGCTTTGCAGGAAGAACAAGGCATGGGCCTGCTGAAAATCTACCGGCTCCCCATCCACCAATACCTGCCCTTGCTGTGGTGGCATCAACCCCGCCATCACTTTCAACAAAGTACTTTTGCCCGCACCAGATTCCCCGATGATCGCCACACTTTGCCCACGCGTCAGTGACAGCGACAAATTGCGCAATACCGGCTGACTGGCGTCATAGGCAAAACGGATATTCTGATAGACCAATTGGCGGGTAAATGCCGGGATCGCCGGTGGGATCGTTGAATCGCTGCTTGAGGGTGTTGCCTCCCCAGCAGGGAACAGATCACGGGCACGGATATCAATGACATGCAGTTGGTTTTTCTGCAAAATCGCATAGAAGATCTTAGTGATATACGAGGTA
Organism: Yersinia sp. 2541 StPb PI; assembly: GCF_052217145.1. Lineage (NCBI taxonomy): Bacteria > Pseudomonadati > Pseudomonadota > Gammaproteobacteria > Enterobacterales > Yersiniaceae > Yersinia > Yersinia sp. 2541 StPb PI. The sequence continues at coordinate 3,791,252 of NZ_JAZGQB010000001.1, forward strand.
AAGATCTCACGGACAAAGCTATAGGCAAAGAATTCCCCCAAACTCAGCGTCCCCTGCTTCAACAACGGCAACGCCAGCAGCATAAAGAACACCATTTCCAGGCTGCCGATCAGTTGATACAGACTATTTTTGACCTGATCGTAAATTTTTTTCTTCTGTAACGCACTGAATAATGAAAGTGCCAGACCGGCAAACACCCCTTGGCGTTGACTGGCCAAACCGGCTGATTTAATAGTGGAAAATCCCTGAATGGTTTCCAGAATAAAATCACTTTGCTCAGCACCTTTTACTTGTAACTGTTGGGTGTAATAACGGTCACGGTAGATGGCCCAAATACTGATAAGCCCCATCAGCATCACGCCGACGGCAGAAACCATCGCCAGCACCGGACTCATATAGCACATCACCGCCAGCGCAATAGCACCGATTATCCAGTCGGTACGCAGGCCGTTATCCAGTTCTATTTTTTGCGTAGCTGCCATTTGCCAGTTGGAGAAGCGGCTGAAAATATCACCCGGTGCGCGTTTATCAAAAAAGTTAAGTGAATGACTGAGCAAACGGGAGAAGCCGGCGACACTATTTAGCACCACAAAGTGTTTGATATAACGCTCGGTGATGTATCGCACGCAAAAAGCAAGTGACGTTGAGACCACAAAAGCCAATAGGAAATAGAAATAGGGGAAGTCTTTATCACCCGCAGAAGAAAATACGTCATTAATGGCGCTACTGACCATGGTCGGCATGATAAACAGCGTCAGCGAGATCAAAAATGCCAGCGTCATCAGCCAGTAGATGCCACGAACACTGGCGGTCTCTTTCAAGCTCATGCAGTCCAGTGCGCTCAATCGCGTACTGTGTTCAATTTTCTTCACCGCCTCTGGGTCTGCCGGTGTTTCTGGATCCAACACCAAGGCATAACCGCTAATTTCCGCTTTCAAAGCATCCATTGGCAACAATTGCTGACCGATTGCCGGATTCATCACACAGACATAGTTGCCTTTACGGTAAGCAAGTAACACGTAGTGGTTCGCGCCATAATGCAGAATGGCGGGCAGCGGTAAGGCAGACAGCTCCTGATGTTCAAACACCACCGGGTAAGCGGGTATCGCCAATTCAGATAAAATAGTACAAAGCGTAGCCAATGACGTGCCATGCGCCGAGGCAGGATAACGCTCCCGTAAGCTTTCCAACGGCGCGTTGATGCCTTGCGTCTGTGCCAGCATCGCAATACAGGCTAAACCGCATTCATTGGTTTCGCTTTGAAAAACCTGGGTCGGGATTATCTTTTCCATTTTCTACTATTCTTTATGAGTGCCATTATTCGTTAATAAAAAATAACGAATGTGAGTGCCATAACAGCCAATCTTGCGGATGTTGCGTCATTGATGTTTCAATCAATTCGGGTAATTTACTTTTCACTTCTCGCGCGCTAAGAGCAGGATAAATATTTATTTTTATTTCTTTGTCGTAGTACAGATAATAAAAAACCACCTGCGCTGAAAGTGCTCTGGCAAGGCGAATAATGCCACTGTGTAAATTGGCTGGGCGGTTGAATAATTGGCAGGGTATTTTTGCCGTTTCAGCCATCTGGTTATTGACGGTGTAATCCGGCGTAATATCTGGGAAAATCATAATATTGCGCTTATGCTCGGCCGCTTCCATGATGGCTTCCATCAGGTTACCGGCGATTGCACGGCTGTCAGCATGGATGGAACAATAGGAAATATTCACCCCGCCCATCTGCCGCGCCTGCTCTTCATACGCCTCGGCACTGGCTGATACCACCACGGTCGCCTGCCCCGGATAAGCATTAGCCCCCACCATGCCAGCGAGCACATCAGAAACCATATGCAGCGGCGCTAAAATAACCGGTGAGCCGGCCTCATGCAGTGCACGAACCTGGCTATCTAACTGCTGAGTACATGCTGCTAACTGAGCTAAAACCCGCCGGTTTTGGCCATAAGTCGCTGCCAGCTCCAATACCTGACGGCGCTGGGCGGTACGCATAAAATTCTGTGCTGATGGACTATTGTCACCATTCAATAAACACTGGCTGTTGGCCGCCGCCACTCGCGCCAGATTCTTCTGTCGCTTTGGCATCAAGCCTAAAGCCCGGCGCAAAGCACCGAGCATCAGTAAGAAACGATAATCACCGTGCCGTAACAGCCAGCAAGCCAGCCTGGCTTGCCCGCGGGCAAGTAACCGCCCACTCAAAGCCAGCTTGTCGAGCTGGTTTCTCCAGGCAAAGTAACCCCATACGGCTAACAGTCTCATTATTTCTCCAGCGCCTTATCGTGCTCGAGTAATGACAAGAGATGATCTGAGAACGCTGGGAATTCCCTGTCCTGCAACGCTATCCATTTTTTACCGACAATAAAGCTCGGGGTGGCGTCTATCTTGTAATGCGCAGTCACTGCCGTCATATACGCGATCAATTCTTTAACTTCAGCTGACTGGCTGACTTGCTGATATTTGGCAACATCAATGCCATTGGCTTTTAGCCAGGTTTCGAGTTGGCTGTTATCACTCAGGTCAATGTTGTCTTCCAGTACCGCTTTGTAGGCACTTTGGCGATGCTGCGGTTCAATACCCATGACGGATAAAGTGGCGAAAATAGGTGCAAAACGCCCCAAGCCGGTAGTTTTATCACTGCTGATATGCAGGCGGATAAAACGCGTCCCTGCTGGCATGCGGTTTTCTAATTGGGTGACATTCTCTTCATTGATGGCGCAGTAATGGCAGCCATAAGAGAAAATCTCGATAATGCTTTTATCGTCTTTGATTGGGCTGTTTTCAACTTCACTGTTGCTGACAGCGAATAGGGTTTCCTGTTCATCCTGATTAAGAACGAAATAGTGGAAATAGGCCGTTGTTATCAATGAAGAAATAAGGATAACTAACAGTGTATAGCCTATAAAAAATCCCTTACTCCTAAACATATTTTTTTCAGTAGACATAGATTCAGTTCTATTCACAATCAGAGTTCAGGTAAGACATAAACAGAATCAAATAACATTTATGCCCACGAAATAATCTTTCTAACATTCAATTAATGCGAAAATTCTTGAATTTAAGCATCGATGACACATTTGAATAAATAAGTCAGGCAAGTACAGAAATCCCTCCCGCACTTGCCTGGGATACTATTAAATATCGATAAAAATTAACAAATACTTAATTAACGGCAGTTAGCAATGTTGCTAGGTGCAGAAGTAGTGCTTAATACTTTACCGTGTTTGTCAGTACAAGTAGTTACTGCCATGCAAGTTGCAGTTGTACCGCTAGTCTGCCACTGGAAAGTATCTTTACAAGTTTGACCAGTACCGCCAACGATTGTATTTGCAACTGCCATGTTCATTTTTTTCATGAGAAAATCCTTAAAAGAAAAATTTATAGCCTATTTATTTAATAGCCCATTGAAGTATGCGTTTCATTTTTAGGTTGTATACCCGTCATACTTCAAGCTGCATGTGTGTTGGCTACGCTCAATAACCCGAATCGCTTACTCATGTAAACTCATCGGGATTATCTCCCTTGCCGCCTTCTTGCAACTCGAATTATTTAGGTTATAGCCTAATACCTAACTAATCTAACGCAACAGCGTTATACTATATTAGTACAACACATTACAACTTAAAGATAACATTTATTTAATTTCAAATAATATATAAATAAATGCCATGGGAGCCCCCTGCCATATATAAACAACAGTAAAACCACCCAACTTATGAATATGAAAATAGCGAATTTAAAACACTATTTCATATTCATAATCATCATGCACTCAAATAATGAATGCATATAATTCTACATTTAGAGATAGGACATAATAACCACTCCACTCCCGCTAAATGTACCTGCGTCAGGCAATGCTGGCGCATGAAGTGTTGATTCGATCTGGAAAGGGGTGTTGCCTATCGCTGCCGTTACCGTCACGCCATTGGATAAGTCTTGCCCTGACACTTTTAAGGTCGAAGTCAGATTGCCATTTTGCCCAAGATTAATATTTTTCCCACCGACCAGCGTTAATTTCACCGATGTTCTGGCTGTACAGTTGATAATGAGCGGTTCACTTTTTATCGCACCATCGACATTTTGCTGATTAAGCGAGCCGTGGTTGATATAGACATCATTGGTAACCTCACAGGTTTCTGGCGTTGGAGGAACCGCACCACAATAAGAGCCTGGGATCTGATTACCGGTAAAGTTTAAATCACCAACCCCTTGCCAATAGAGAATGCCAAAACAGGTGTTTGATGAACTCAAAACCGGGGTCGTGGTGCTCCAACTTCCAGAAGCGCCATTGCGACTGACAAACGCATCTCGCATGGTCTGCGCCGTTGCTCCTTGAGAAACAATGACTCGCGTTGATGCCCCACTCGGGTTAACACACCGCTCAGCTTCAAGAGTGGAGTAGTGACATATCGCCACAGAACAAGATGAGGAGGTACAAAGTACGTTGCTCAACTCCTCCGTCGGCCAGGAGAATGTTCCGGTATATTGACCGCCGGTTCGTGTTTGCGTCGAAACCCAGGCACTGGCCTGACTATAAAGCGGAAATAAAAACAGTACGCAAGCAATTAGCCAGCAATATTTATGACTTAGTCGCATATTAGGCTTTGTCATTCGTTTAAGTTCCATTGTCTCTATCCGCATATCGGCATTTAAGCTGTTGATAATGATTTTCAGCGTTAACATATTCGTATTGAAATAAGATTAGAGGGGAGATCCCATTAATAATATTGCAGATTAAATGTTGCGACCGCATTGAACTCACCGCGCTTAATAGTACGTTGAGATATCGCCTCGGGTTCACCCCGAACATAAGCTTTCAAGGTAATAACGTTATTTCCTGTATCAAGTGCAATATCGTCACTCGACTGATTCAGATACAGAGGTGTCCCCGCCATTGTTTCAAGACCAATGGCGATTCCAACATCACTGCCATCAACCGCCAATAACCCAGGTAAATTAACACTATCATTACCAGTAAATACAATATTGGCTGTCGTACCTAAGCTGATATCGCAATCGACCAGATGTAGTTGAAACTGTTTACCTGATGTACGCTGATTCGAATACAGATATTTATCGACGATAGTGCCAAAATTCAAACTAATAGCTTCATCACCGGGACGAATAGTGCAAGGCTCTGCGACCAAGGCGCCATGAAAACGCATATTGTCAGCGGCCGATACCGGTATCATCCAAAATAAATTCAGAATTAGAATACTTAAAATAGCTCGCCCACGGCGCATCAGCAGATTTAAATTAGTCATCATTTGATCCTATTGATAATCCACTAATAAAGTAGCGGTAGCCTCAAAACTTCCTTCACTTAATGTTGCCCCAGCAGCTTTAACAGGTACGGCCTTAAGTACCGGTGGGTTATTTTTGTCATAAGCAACACGGGTATTAAGTGCAAAAGGAACACCGTTTTTCAGTAAACGAATACCCAGATCCTGAACATCGGTTTGTATCGCTGCGGAGTCAAATGTAGTAACCGATGCACTGACAATCGTTAGACCTAATTCCAAACTGCTACTGGTTGTTTCGCAGGTCATGCTGTAAGGCACATCCCGGGTATAATTAATACCATCGATCTTGTTCACGCCCAGATTTTCCCCGAAAGGCACATCTATCGTATTTCCCCCATTAATCACACAAGGGGCGGGGTTAATTAATGTCCCCGTGAACAATACGTCATCCGCATACACCAGCGTGCTACTCAGTGTCAGTACCACCGCAATGGAACAACGCGATATCAGTGATCCGTTTTTCATTACTGATACTCCACAACCATGGTCGCTGTACCGTAAAAATCTCCCGCGCTCAACGTTGCACCGGGTTGTTTGACCGGTACGGCCTTCAGCACCGGGATAGTCGGATAGGAAAAGGTGAAAGCACTATTCAGTGACAATGCTTGATCATTACGTAGCAATTTGATCCCCAGCGCCGAATTATTCGTGCTCAAGACACTGGAATCAAAACCAGCACCATTTCCTTTAATTGTCATTTTCAGCGCATTGGATACAGCCCCAGTACAATTCAATGTATAGGTCACCGGCTGCATATACTGAGTGCCATCAACCCGCGAAGTCAGAACATCATTGCCAAAACCGACAAGGATAGTGCCGGTATTGTTAATCACGCAGGGCGGCGGATTAATTAATGTGCCGGAGAACAGCATGTTGTCCGCATAGGCCAACGTACTGCCGAGAGTCAGTACCACCGCAATGGAACAGCGTGAAATCAGTGAATTAATTTTCATTACTGGTACTCCACAACCAGGGTCGCTGAGCCGGAAAAATAGCCCGTGCTCAACGTTGCATTTGTTTGTTTAACCGGTACTGCCTGCAATACAGGAACATTCGGATAGGTAAAGTTGGATGCCGTATTCAGTGGGAATGACTGCCCATTACGTATCAACTTGATCCCCAGACCTGAATTACTCGTTTTCAAGACACTGGTATCAAAATTTGCCCCATTACCATTAATGCTTAATTTCAGTGCATTAGAGGCGGCCGAAGTACAGTTCAACGTATAATTCACCGGCTGCATGTAGTTGCTACCATCAATATTTGATGTCAGGACGGTATCGCCAAAATTAACGTTGATAGTATTGTTACCGTTAATCTCGCAAGGCGGTGCGGCAAAAATAGTGACTGAGACATTGACTGTCGCAGACTTATTTAATGCCCATGCTGAGCTACTTAACAACATAGTCATCACTGCGGCCGCTGTCCCTACGATGGCTGTCATCCCAAAGATGGACCTCATGGCCCGCCGGGTAACTATTCCCTTACAAACAACAGTCATCCCATATTCCTTATTCATCGTTCAGCCTGACACCCGCCCAGTATTCTTCTTATGCAGCGCCCTGAAATACACCGTTACTTGATGCTTTCAACCACAGAACACGTGCTCCCCGAACAGCTAAATATCAGCTTGGGACGACCGCCAAAATCATTGACATAAGTTAGTACCGGTTTGCTGCCCAATGCGGCGGCACTGACATCCAACATGCTTTGCGCTTTTGGTGCGATCATCAGCGGCTTGAAGTCGGCTGCTGTTTTCCCGGCTTTGCCGTCACTGGCATCGACCAACGTGATGTAATACGGCGTTGGGTTATTAACCTGATAACGATCACCCTGACGAGTCAGCTGTAACTTCTCTTGCCAAGGTGTCGACATATCAGCCTTTTGTGGCACGATGCTAACTGGGCGGTAGAAAAGTTTGATGCGCGTTTGCAGTGCAATCTGCAAAGTATTGGGTTTGTCCGACCGCGGTGGAATTTCACGCAGGTTAAAATAGAACAAGGTTTCCCGGTCTTGCGCCAACTGACTCACAGCAGGCAAGCTTTGTATTTTTAACTGACTCATCGCGCCAGGCTCTACTCGCTGAACCGGTGGAACTACCGTCAACGGTGAATTGATTTTGTTACCCTGCTCATCTTCAATCCATCCCTGCGCCAGATAAGGTAGCTCCTTATTCTGGTTGCTGATGTTCAAGCTGATCGACTTATCGCCGCCATTAAGAATCGCCCGGGTTCTATCCAGTGCAATCGCTGCTGTTGCTTGCTGAGCCATAAGTGCCGTCACCAAAATCGCGGTGATACGCAGTTTGTTATTCAATTTCATTACCTTTTCCTTCGAATTAATCTTGTCAGAACCTGGTGGCGCCGATCGTTTTCACTTAGCTGAACGGGCGGTTACCCGCAGGTTCATTACCAAACCTTTCTACTGCGACACCGGAGGTTTATCCCCCGTCGCTATTGGCTGGCAAGGCAACAGTAGATTCGCCAGTATTGCTGGAGAAAGAGCCTGCGGCAGAGTGATGCTGCATTGCGCCTTCCCATTCCAGTGTACTGACATGGTTTCACCGGCTTTGATCCCACTGAGATAGGTGGAACCGTCGTCATTAACAATGCCGGTCTCTTGCTGATTTTCATTTAACACGGTGGCCCCAAATGGCGGTGATGTGCCATCTGCCATACGTATCATGGCCATCGCTTTTTCGCCGGAAATCACATTAAAGCGGCGATAACCAATAGCACCTTCAGTCAATGTGACCTGGGCTATGGTTCCTCTGGCTTCAACATCGTCTGCCAGGTTATCGATATCTATACTGGCCCGATTGCGGTAGTAGCTATTCACATCACCAACCACAGCTTTACCAAACTGGTTGGTCCGTATCGATGAGCCATATCCCTGAACCGGAACGCCGGATACCCCTTGGGTATCGAGTAACAAGCGAGTGCCGCCAAGGGTATTAACCCGATGCAAAGCCCCGCCTTCAGGGGTGATAGTTGCCCCGCCCTGAATACCTAAACCAACAGAAGAGTATTGTCCTTCCTGATAGCTGGCGTTGGCATTGATATCCGCACTATTACCTATGTGGTTATAGTTACCACTGACTAGCGCGCCGCTACGTGCTACGCCGGTATTGATCTGGTAGTTGTTGTGAGCATCCAGACGATCGGTATAACCCACTCGCTGACTGTGTTCACGGCCACTCACCGTCGCGCTATAACTGATTGTTGCGCTGTTACCAAACGGCATCGACATGGAGAGATACACGCCATCGTCATTGCTTTCGTTATAGCGGTTACGGTAAGCCGAGAAGGTCAAACTGACGTTTTTCACTTTACCGATATCAAAATAACGCGAGAGCGACAGGTTATAGCGGTCATTCGCCGAGCGATCCCAATAGGTCTGATGGCTATAGTTCAGATACGCGCTCAGCCCCAGATCTTGAAATTGCTGGTTGAAGCTGATGGTGTACATCTCTTTATTGCCACCCACGTCATTGTTGCGATAACGCGCGTCGAGATATTCAGTCATGCTCATAAAGTTACGTTCAGAGAAGCGATAGCCAGCAAATGTCACCTGACTGCCTGTTTCCTGAAAGTTTTTCGAATAGTTGACTCGGTAAGAGCCGCCACTCAACGTACCTTGCTCGGGTAAATTGGCCCAAGATTGGGTCATATCAACCGATACGGCACCAAATTCCATCAAATCACGGCCAACCCCGATGGATGCCGCTTGATATTCGTTTTCACCACTGATCCCACCACCAAACAATGACCAGCCGCTATTGATCCCCCAGGAGAATTCCCCGGTACCAAATACTGGCCCTTCAGACCGACGTCCGATATCCGAAGGCTTACCGGCAGCCATGCGATAGCGCACCATGCCAGGGCGGGTCAGATAAGGAATACTGGCGGTATTCACTTGGAATTGTTGAACTTGTCCGTCAAGTTCCTCGACTCGCACATCCAGCGTGCCGGAAACAAAACTGTTCAAGTTCTGAATACGGAAAGGACCGGCCGCGACCAGTGTTTCACTCAACACACGCCCTTGCTGACTCACAACAACTCGCGCGTTGGTACGGGCAACACCAGTAATTTCAGGGGCATAGCCACGCAAATTAGGCGGTAACATATTGTCATCGGTCGCCAGACTAGCGCCGCTAAAGCGAAAGCTATCAAAGATGGCGGAGTTCAGAAAATCTTCACCCAGCGTCAACTTGGCACCCAAATTCGGGATAGCGCGATAGGCGTAATAGCGGCTCCAATCCCACTGACGCTCAGTCGATGAACCCGATGATTGGTCAACCCGCGTTTGCCAATCAGCACGGAATCGCCAGGCACCCAAGTTAGCGCCGGTGGTCCCGTTTCCGCTTAACGTATTGTTATTGGTATTGTTCGTTTCCTGGCGGTTCAATTGCCCTAACAAGTTGTAATCGAACAGCACTCCGGGAATACCATCCTCCCAACGAGAAGGGGGATCCCAATCGGGTTCGCTGTATTCCAGCCAGGCTTGCGGCACACTCAGGTACAGTGCTGACTTCGCCAAATCACCTTCCACGGTCAGACCGGGTAAGCTGCTGATATCGAGACACTCCCCATTACGCGACCAGGTCAGCTTTTGGAAGCTGTCTTCTTTCAATGCCAGCAACTCAATTAACTGGGGTGTTAAACAGGCCTCACTTTTATTAGGATCTTTTTCTGAGACGTAGAACACAACCGGCTGTTCGCTGAGCTCCTGCTTATTCATACTAACCAATAAGTTATAGTGCCCAGGCATGATGTAGCCGCGTTGGGAGAACTGACTCAGGTCAAAATTAGCGCGATCCTTGGTATCCAGCACATCGGTATTAAACTGAATATCATCACGGGCTTGCGCTCCATAAGCATTGCCACTTAATGCAACTGCAATCAAAATTCGCAATAAATCACGACGGGCAAAACCGGAGGTGATGGAACGAGCGGATACCATGGGATATGTCACCTTACTCATTGAAATCAGTAATAATCCAATTTGAAACGAACGCTAGAATGATAAGTTCCAGCACGCAGTGTCTTACCATTGCCCACTAACCGCAGGGCATAATTGAGTTTCATATCAGCAGGAATTATATTGATCTCCGGTGATGCCACCCCTGGCGTCGAAACATTGCCTTTATCATCAATAATTTGCATTGCCACTCCTTCGGCTTCACCATTAACTGCAAAATTATTACCGTCTGCGGCACCGTCAAATGTCACAACAAAATGCTGCTGGTTCGACTTATCTGGATCAGGGTGAGCTATCGTGCAATGCAGCAACCGAATCTCAAACGGGTGTTCATCCCCTGCACCGTTCTGAACCAATTTACCAATAGGCAAAATCGCCATATCGATGGTCTGTTCCAAGCTTCCGGGCTCTATCGCACAAGCAGTATCAGTAATACTTCCTTCCATACTCACGCGGCCCCAGGCTGTTTTCATGGGATCTGCCGTTACCGGTAAACTCAGCAATAACGCCATCAGTAAGGAAGGAGGCACTATCAAAAAAAAAGACCTGGACATAAATCACCTAACTCATCCAATACGTATCTTTCTCAAGAGAAAAGACATGCGGATAAATCCGCATGTCCAATTAAAAAAGGGGGGCTTATTGGTAAGCCAGCATGAAGTTAGCTACGCTTGAGAAGCTACCTGGTTTGATAGCGTCAGAAGCTGTGCTGCCCTGCAGGTAAGCAGAGAATGCCAAAGTGTTGTTGCCGGTGATCAGAGTCTGTTCAGCAGTTGCTTGACCCAGTTTCACAACAGAACCAGTACCATCAACGATGGCGATACCAGCGCCTTCAGCCAGACCAGTGATGCCCAGCAGGCCAGGTACTGCTTCTGATTCTGCACCGCTAAAAGTAGTGGTTACAGTTTTCAGAGTAGCGATGTCACAGTTTTCCAGTTTGATGTCGAACTTTTTGGCAGGGTTTGATTTGCCGCCATTCTGCAGAAGTACGTTAGAGATCTGACCCATTTCAACAGTCTGAGAATCAGAACCTGATGCGATTGAGCAAGGTGCATCAATGATTGAACCATTGAAAGTCACAGTACCCTGGCCTTGATCAGCAGCGTTAGCCATAGAAGCAAAACCTAATACCAGAGCAGCAGCCAAGATTGTTTTATTCAGTTTCATTACGTGATTCCTTTATACACAATTAAAATTTAATACACTGATTTGCTTTGAAAAAATCAAAGTAAATACCGCGTAGAAGTTGTTTTAAAATACAAATGCATGTTGCTTCTTGCCGTTAAAATACCAAAGGACAAGCTGAGAACTGCACAGAGCCATAAAGTCAATATGTAGGCATTGGTAACGCCTGCACATTAAGAAAAAAATTCAAATAACGTTTAAAGCCCTTATTTTGTTCGAGGCAGATAATACAAATATAGGCATCTAGTTGATAGTCATTTAATTCAAATAACTATAATTCAGAGTGTTTAACTTAATTGATTACAGTAACGAAATAAAATCGATAAGATTGATCGATAAACATTATACCCTCGACATATAACACTCCAAAAATAAGCATCCCGACACATTTGATCGCTAAAGAGCGATTTTTCAAAATTAATGATTGCTTATTTCATGACCCAATCTATAATCGACATTAAATCCTTAACATTTCAGCCTAAGAAGCAGAAAAACCTTAGTAATAATGGTATAAACACCCGAGAACCCTTTGATTCCTTCTTAGGTTAGCTTGGTTTTTTTATATGTTAAATCTCAACAAAACCCATAAAAAATAAATCAATAGATTGATTTTAAAGGTTTTTATTAAATTACTTAAAATATCATTTATTTCACATGCAAATTAATAACCCTATTTTCCTTATGCGGCAAAAATGACAAAAAGTTAAATCCTGAGCGTAAGATACTGGGTGACAAAATACAGAATATAAAAACATATAAAAAGGAATGAGAACACAACCACGTTAATGTAAGAACAATTACCGATGGCGTAGGAAATATCCACATAATATGTAGGAAGCACTGATTAGAAATAAAGAATATAGGAAATTTAAAGTTATACATTCTCAACATATAAATTTAATAGGGTAAATAACAATGAAACCGAAGAATCAGAGAAAAGAAGAAGTGATGGGTATTCTGGAGAACCACTGTAATTCGTTAATGGAGCAGTTTACTGAGTCGCCACCACCTGTTATCAATTGGCCAAAAACCAGAGAACTTGCCGATAAAGCGCACTTGGATATTTATACGGCAAGATTGGTATTAATGAAGCTAGTCGAGGAAGACAGGGCCAGAATGTCAGAAACCAAAGTGATGAACTCATTACGCTGGTTTGTTACTCAGCCAGAAAAAAAATGAAACGGCCATCATCTTAGAATAAAAACATTATTTTTCAACGAGATAAATTTGAATAGCGATAAAGATTCAGCTTTAATTGCTGCCAGACACTATCCCATTGAGCTGTTATAACCCCAATATTGGACAATTAGTTAACCTGTTTCCGTACAACAGGATGTTAGCTATATATGTAACTTGTTGATAGAAAAATGAAACTTTGTTTACCCCCATCTATAAGACCCACTCTTTCAGTACCAGTGCTCAACCTTGTTGTTATGGCGCTGATGTCCATTACCTTTGTCACCATGATGCACTATGAAATCAACCGAGGAGGGGCTGGGCTTCATCTTCCTGCCAATATAATCATCTGGGCCATGATGGCACTGCTGACGATAACACTCTATTTACCCCATACTGAAGCCACTCAGCTTGTAAATTCTCCTGGCCGTTTGTGGCTGCTGTTTGGCGCCTTGATGATAAGCCTGCCGGGGCTATTTCCTGCCTCATTACAGCATGTCGTTGCCTGGTTACCGCGGATTTTAGGCCTGTGGGGTGGGATAATACTGCTACTGGGGTTGTTCCGCCTGAAACTGAATGTAGCCCTGCGACAGAGATGGCTGGTGATCATCCTCTTGTCGGCCTGGGGGCAAGCTGTGCTGACTCTGTTGCAATTTTTTGTTTTTACATCCGATAATTGGATGGAATTTGATAGTGCACAGCGGCCTTATGGCATATTCCAGCAAACCAATGTACTGGCCAGTTACCTGGCAACCGGTTATAGCATTGCAATCTATCTGTTTATGTTATCGAGCAAGCGGGCCGTTCGAGGCATCAGCACACTTACCCTGCTGCTATTCCCAGGCTTATTGGTGCTGTTGCAATCAAGGATCGGTTGGGTTGGCGGGATAACAACCTTGCTATTACTGTCGCTATATTACTGGCGTCAGCGACAGATAGCCTGGGTGTGGCTGAGTAGCCTGCTGAGTTTACTGGTCGCCGTTTATCTGTTGGAACAGATGAATATCGGTATGCATGTATCCAAAGATGCCAGCAACACCGAGCGCTGGCTGATACTGCAATATACCTGGCAGATGATACAGCTGCACCCATGGCAGGGTTGGGGATATGGTAGCTTTGAGTCAAGTTTTGCCCATGAGTTGGCGCAGCATTGGCGGGTACCGACTTACTTAACTTATCCTTCCCACCCTCATAATGAAGTGCTTTATGGTTGGGTTGAGGGTGGCATTGCCGCACTGATCGGGATGTTGCTATTGGCTATCGGCTATGTGAAGCCACTCTTAATGCAACCAAAAACCGTTTTCCCTCTGTGGGTTCTCACGTTGCCGATCGCGTTGCATTTGATGACGGAGTTCCCTCTTTATCAATCAGCAGCCCACTGGCTGGTGCTGATTTTACTTGGCCGCCTGATGGTTACAGAAGATATGCTGCAACCCACCACATCGAAGCCAACTTGCTGGCAACGCTGGCTGCACACTGCCGTGATTTTATCGGCGCTATGCACACTGGTGTTTATGGTGACAGGCTTTAAAACTGGCCGGGTACTCACACTGGCCGAGAGAAGTGGCTTGGTTAACATGCAGCCTTTAGATAGCCTGACCAATCCCTATATCCAGTGGGAAAGGTATCAATATATAAGAAATGTTAATCTATTATTGCGATTTAACCAGCATCCTGACCCCATGTTATTACGCCAATTTAGGGTATGGGCCGAGCAGTATATTCAATTACACAATGATCCGAATGTTTATCAAAGTCTGATCATGATTGCTCGGTATCAGAAGGAAACAGCTTACGCCGATCAGTTGTACCAAACTGCTCGCGCTTTATTCCCCGCCAACCCAGCCTTTCAATAACGCCGACCTTATCAGCAATCACAAATCACCTGGCCCCTAAATCAAGGGGCTTATTACACCGTTTGCGGGCAGCCTCGAGTTTTACCTATGTCAGTTTTGGGGCTGCTGGGCTAGTATATCGGCTGGAAAAAGGACTTGATGAATGGTTGTAATTACAGCCCTTCTGTTTCAAGCTCATAGCTTATTTTTATCGGCTGTTGTGCCGGCATTGATAGCGAGATTTCCGTGTTAACCGTAAAATCATGTGATAGCTAACGATAATAATAAAAATCACAATTAACTTTAAATTCAATGGACTATAAATCATAACCACATGAATAATACCGATAAACTCGATTCTCACACCCCGATGATGCAGCAGTATCTTCGGCTCAAGGCCCAGCATCCTGACATTCTATTGTTCTACCGGATGGGGGATTTTTACGAACTGTTCTACAGTGATGCCAAGCGAGCTTCACAGCTACTGGATATCTCACTCACTAAACGCGGAGCCTCCGCAGGTGAGCCTATTCCGATGGCTGGGGTACCTTATCATTCGATAGAAAACTATCTGGCGAAGCTGGTCCAGTTAGGTGAGTCTGCCGCAATTTGCGAGCAAATCGGTGATCCCGCCACCAGTAAAGGGCCAGTTGAGCGTAAAGTAGTGCGTATCGTGACACCAGGTACTGTCAGTGATGAAGCTCTGCTACAAGAACGTCAAGATAATCTGCTGGCGGCTATCTGGCAGGATGCGCGCGGTTTTGGCTATGCGACGTTAGATATCAGCTCCGGTCGTTTTAGGGTTGCACAACCCGCAGATCTTGAAACCATGGCTGCCGAGTTGCAGCGAACGCATCCCGCAGAGTTACTTTACCCAGAAAACTTTGAGCAGATGTCGTTGATAGAACACCGGCATGGCTTGCGCCGCCGTCCATTATGGGAGTTTGAGCTAGAAACCGCCCGTCAGCAGCTTAATCTGCAATTCGGCACCCGTGATTTAATCGGGTTTGGTGTAGAGCAAGCCCATCAAGCACTGCGCGCTGCGGGTTGCCTACTGCAATATGTCAAAGATACCCAACGTACCTCTCTACCCCATATCCGCGGTTTAACCATGGAGCGCCAGCAAGATGGCATTGTTATGGATGCCGCGACCCGTCGTAACCTTGAACTGACCCAGAACCTGTCTGGTGGGTCTGAAAATACGTTAGCTGCTATTCTCGATTGCAGTGTGACCGCAATGGGCAGCCGCATGCTAAAACGCTGGCTGCATATGCCGGTTCGCGATATCAAGGTATTAAGCGATCGCCAACAAGCAATCGGCGGCTTACAAGATATCACCGCCGAACTGCAAACGCCGTTGCGTCAGGTAGGCGACTTAGAACGTATTCTGGCTCGTTTGGCGCTGCGCACTGCGCGCCCAAGAGATTTAGCGCGGATGCGCCATGCTTTCCAGCAATTGCCGGAGATTCACCGTCTACTGCAATCGGTGGATGTTCCCCACGTGCAAAATTTGTTGTCACAAGTCGGCCAGTTTGATGAATTACAGGATCTGTTGGTGCGGGCAATTGTAGAAGCACCGCCAGTGTTAGTACGTGATGGTGGTGTCATTGCGCCGGGTTATAATTCTGAACTCGATGAATGGCGAGCTCTGGCCGATGGTGCTACCGATTATCTGGATCGGCTGGAGATCCGTGAGCGTGAAAAGCTGGGCCTGGATACACTGAAGGTCGGTTTTAATGGCGTCCACGGCTATTACATTCAGGTAAGTCGTGGTCAGAGCCACTTGGTTCCGATTCATTATGTCCGTAGACAAACCCTGAAGAATGCTGAGCGCTATATCATTCCAGAACTGAAAGAGTATGAAGACAAGGTTCTGACCTCTAAAGGCAAAGCGCTGGCGATTGAAAAAGGGTTATATGAAGAGATTTTCGATCTTCTGTTGCCACATCTGCCTGAATTGCAAATCAGTGCTAATGCGTTGGCGGAACTGGATGTACTGGCGAATCTGGCTGAAAGAGCGGAAACACTTAACTACAACTGCCCAACCCTGAGTGATAAACCGGGGATTAAAATTACCGCTGGCCGCCATCCGGTCGTCGAGCAGGTTCTCAGTGAGCCCTTTATTTCTAACCCGCTGACGTTATCACCTCAGCGGCGGATGCTGATCATTACCGGCCCGAATATGGGGGGTAAAAGTACCTATATGCGCCAAACAGCCTTAATAGTTTTGTTGGCACACATGGGGAGTTATGTTCCGGCGGAAAGCGCTATCATTGGCCCGGTTGATCGCATATTTACCCGCGTAGGTGCCGCTGACGATCTGGCTTCAGGCCGTTCCACCTTCATGGTCGAAATGACGGAAACAGCCAATATCCTGCATAACGCCACGGAGCAAAGTCTGGTGCTGATGGATGAGATTGGTCGCGGTACATCCACTTATGATGGCCTTTCATTAGCCTGGGCTTGTGCTGAAAATCTGGCGAGCCGTATTAAAGCGATGACGCTGTTCGCCACTCATTACTTTGAGTTAACCACCCTACCGGAAAAAATGGAAGGTGTGGTAAACGTCCACCTTGATGCTCTGGAACATGGCGAAACTATCGCCTTCATGCACAGTGTGCAGGATGGGGCAGCCAGTAAAAGTTATGGTCTGGCAGTCGCAGCCCTGGCCGGTGTACCACGTGATGTGATTAAGCGGGCACGGCAAAAACTGAAAGAGCTCGAGTCATTGTCTAATAATGCCGCAGCCAGTAAGATTGATGGCTCACAACTGACATTGTTAAATGAAGAGACACCACCTGCGGTTGAAGCATTGGAAGCACTGGACCCAGACTCATTATCACCACGTCAGGCATTGGAATGGATTTATCGCCTGAAGAATATGGTGTAAACGGGCATAAAAAAACGGTGAACATCTGTTCACCGTTTTTGTGTTTTATAAGAATAACTATCTATACCCTAACTATTTCGTGTTGCAGAAAGGCGGGTAAATTTATTCACGGAACAACGCCTCGATGCTCAAGCCTTGTGTTTGCAAAATTTCCCGCAAACGACGTAAGCCTTCAACCTGAATCTGGCGGACACGCTCACGCGTCAAACCAATTTCACGGCCAACATCTTCCAGCGTTGCTGCTTCATATCCTAAAAGACCAAAACGACGGGCCAGCACTTCGCGCTGTTTAGCATTCAATTCAAACAGCCATTTAACGATACTTTGCTTCATATCGTCATCTTGCGTTGTATCTTCTGGACCATTTTCATTTTCGTCGGACAGAATATCTAACAAGGCTTTCTCTGAGTCGCCGCCTAACGGTGTATCAACAGAAGTGATACGTTCGTTCAGACGTAACATACGGCTCACGTCATCAACCGGTTTGTCGAGTTGCTCAGCAATCTCTTCAGCGCTCGGTTCATGATCCAATTTATGAGAAAGTTCTCGTGCAGTACGCAAATAAACGTTTAATTCTTTAACGATATGGATAGGTAAACGGATGGTCCGGGTTTGGTTCATTATCGCCCGTTCAATCGTTTGACGAATCCACCAAGTGGCATAAGTGGAGAAACGGAAACCGCGTTCAGGATCAAATTTTTCCACCGCCCGAATAAGACCGAGGTTTCCCTCTTCAATCAAATCCAGCAGTGCTAAACCGCGATTACTGTAACGGCGGGCGATCTTCACCACCAACCGCAAGTTACTTTCAATCATACGCCGACGTGAAGGCACATCACCGCGCAATGCACGCCGGGCAAAATAAACCTCTTCTTCTGCGGTTAACAGCGGCGAATAACCAATCTCACCAAGATAGAGCTGCGTCGCGTCCAGCACTCGCTGGGTAACACCTTGCGCCAACAGCTCATCTTCTGCTAACTCGCTTTCAGTAGGTTCATCCTCTACTAATGCTTTTTCGTCGAAAATTTCAGTTTCCGTACTGTTTTCATCAAAATCAGCATCTTCATGCAACTCGTTAACTTTCAGCGTATTTTGGCTCATATGCTGCTCCTACCCGTGAATCCGGCGAGCAGAATACAGCGTATTCTGCCCAATCTATCGCTGCGGAAGGTAACGCAGCGGGTTTACGGATTTCCCCTTGTAACGAATTTCAAAATGCAATCTAACTGAACTGGTTCCGGTGCTACCCATGGTTGCTATTTTTTGACCCGCCTTCACTTCTTCTTGTTCCCGGACCAGCATTGTATCGTTATGAGCGTAGGCGCTCAGGTAATCATCATTATGTTTGATGATAATAAGATTACCGTAACCACGCAGTGCGTTCCCAGCATACACAACTCGCCCGTTTGCTGTAGCGAAGATGGGTTGCCCACGAGAACCGGCGATATCTATCCCTTTATTGCCCCCTTCGGAAGCCGAGAAGCTATCGATCGTTTTACCCTCAGTTGGCCATTTCCAGCTACTGACTGGACCACCATTACTGGTTGGATCACTGATGGTACTGCTTGGCGCGGTAACAGGTGCGGTCGATGCGACAACTGCCCCTGACGCTGGTAACATTTTACCAACATTCTGTTTACCCGAGTTTCCAGAATACGCGCTAGTTGATTGAGAATCAACCGTTGTAGTTGTGTTCTGAATATTTGCCGGCGGTTTTGTCATTCCACCTGATGTGGCATCGGTCGCGGCTAACATTCCACCACCCGACCCATTACCCAACTGGATAGATTGTCCAACATTCAGGCTATATGGCTCAGCAATATTGTTTTTTGCTGCCAGATCACGGAAGTCATTCCCGGTTATCCAGGCAATATAAAACAGCGTGTCACCACGCTTAACGGTATAGGTATTACCGTTGTAACTTCCCTTGGGGATACTGTTGTAACTACGGTTATAAACGATGCGGCTACCGGAACTATTCGTATCCGAGCCACTTAGCATGGTCCCTGAACGATCACCGCCAACACTGCTGATTGGCGCAGATGTTGAGGAGTCATTACTACAACCTACCAACCATAAACTCATAACCGTACATGCCGCTACCCGGCGTAATGTAATCATTGGGCTTCCCGTGCTCATGCTTCCCCCATGACAGCAATAATAAGCGATATATCCAAAATACCTTTTACACTGTAGTTAAAGTGGTCAGTTAACGACTGTTAAAACGCCATGCCGAATATGACTATTCCACTCATTTTCGAGTATTAAAAGGTTCCACAGTGCAGGCCAAGACACATGCTGACTCGCACTGAAGAAACAAGATACAGAAGCGCGCATGCTATCAATACCGCGCCTGCCATACCATAAAATTTATATTACTGATTTTCGGCCAATCTTTAGCACAAAAAAACTGCACTTCGACTTTAGTTAAAGATTAAGACTGAAATACACCCTAAATAATTCAAGTTGCAGGAAGGCGGCAATTGAGCGCAGCCAACGCACATGCAGCTTGAAGTATGATGGGTCTAAAGGCATTTATTCAGGCCAATTCACCTTTAACCAAAGGAACAAAACGCACGGCCTCTACCGTCTCAATTTGGAATTCATTGTTACGGCGTTGCACACATTTCAAGGTTTGAGCCTGCTCCCCAACGGGAAGAACTAATATCCCACCTTCATCCAATTGTTCAAGTAAGGCACTTGGAATTTCTGGTGGAGCTGCTGTGACAATGATCGCATCAAATGGCCCGCGTGATGCCCAACCTAACCAGCCATCACCATGGCGGGTGGAGACATTATGCAGATCCAGTTGCTTTAGGCGACGCTTTGCCTGCCACTGTAACCCTTTGATTCGTTCAACTGAACAGACATGTTCGACTAAATGCGCCAAAATTGCGGTCTGATAGCCAGAACCGGTACCTATCTCTAATACCCGAGAAGTCGGTGTCAATTGCAACAATTCGGTCATCCGTGCCACCATGTACGGCTGAGAAATAGTTTGCCCTGAACCTATAGGTAGAGCTGTATTCTCATATGCCTTATGGGACAACGCCTCATCAACAAAACGCTCGCGCGGCACCGCTTCGATCGCCTGTAACAAGCGCTCGTCGTGAATACCTTGCTGACGTAACAGCATCAACAATGTCTGCATGCGTTTATTTACCATTCCTCGTCACCCTAGGTGTTTTAACCAGTAATGTTGGCTAACCAGTTTTCAACCACGTCTTGCGCCGCATAGGCGGTTAAATCAACTTGAAGTGGTGTTATAGAAACATAACCTTGTTCAATCGCAGCAAAATCAGTGTCCGGTGCTACATCAAATTTCTCCCCCGGCGGCCCAATCCAATAGAGATCTTGCCCCCGTGGGTCCTGCTGACAAAATACCTGCTCTGCTGGATGGCGACTACCACAACGTGTGACTCGAATACCTTTAATTTCAGATAAGGGTAAGTCAGGTACATTAATATTAAGTATCTTACCGGTACGCAACGGCTTTTGTTGTAAAGCACGCAATAAACGGCAAGTGACTGCTGCTGCCGTAGCATAATGCTGATGACCGTTGAGTGACACGGCCAGAGCAGGAAAGCCTAAATGCCGCCCTTCCATTGCGGCGGCCACCGTGCCGGAATAGATAACATCATCCCCCAGGTTCGGGCCTGCGTTGATACCGGAAACCACAATGTCGGGCCGGGGGCGCATTAACGCATTTACTCCGAGATAGACACAATCTGTCGGAGTACCTTGCTGCACGGCAATATCGCCATTGGATAATGTGGTAATGCGTAATGCACAGTCCAAAGTCAGTGCATTGGAAGAACCGCTGCGATTACGATCTGGGGCGACGATTTGTACCTGCGCAAACTCGCGCAATGCAGCGGCGAGCGCTTGTATCCCTGGCGCAGAAATACCGTCGTCGTTACTCAGCAATATCCGCAGCATCGGCATTATCCTGATTCATTATTTCCCTTACCACACTGGTGGCAAAACTGCCCGCGGGTAGCCAGAAGCTGAGTTCAAGGGTTACGTCATCCCACCAGCTCCACACCATATTCTGTGGCTTTAGCAGTACAGCCCGGCGAGCACCCTCAACACGTTCACGCTTAATCAACGCCAGTAATTCACTTTGATCCGCTATACATGACTGCTCAAAAGCCAATGCTTCATCCTGCGTACCCAGTTCGCCGTCGCCTGGCAGTGGGGCCGTCACATTCAATTCACCCGCATCAACACGCTGCTGTAACGCCACCAATTCATCAGCACTGGCCACAAACCAACTGCCACGACCAGTTAACTGTAAAGCATCGCCTGTCAGCACCGTGGTTGCTTGCTGTTGCGCCAGACGGCAACTGCTAATCAGGTTGAACATTGCACTACGGCTAGCGGACAAGTAAAAGCTGCGTTTACTGCGCTCTTTGACCCGAATCTCATTATTCGCCCACAGACGAGCCTGCACCAGATTATTACCACCACGGCCAAACCGTTGGCTGCCAAAATAGTTGGGCACTCCCTGTGCGGCAATTTGCTGCAACCGTTGTTCTACATCCTGACGATCAGTGATATGGCGCAACACTAGGGTAAAAGCATTACCTTTCAGTGAACCGATACGCAGCTTACGTTTCTGCCGCACAGCTTCCAGCACTTCACACCCTTCCAGCTCGAACG
Source organism: Yersinia sp. 2541 StPb PI (assembly GCF_052217145.1). NCBI lineage: Bacteria > Pseudomonadati > Pseudomonadota > Gammaproteobacteria > Enterobacterales > Yersiniaceae > Yersinia > Yersinia sp. 2541 StPb PI. The sequence goes on from NZ_JAZGQB010000001.1 coordinate 3,813,298, forward strand.
TAGCGAGATCCGGTGCTTCTTTGCCCGGTAGGTGCAAACAGAACCACTGCTCTGTGACAGCGTGGCGATCTTTCAAACCCGCATAGCTCACTAAACGCGGATGAAGCTTGGCAAAACGCGCCAGATAGTCAGCAACAAATTGCGTATTACAGCCATTTTTGCGAATACGGATCAGCAAATGTTCGCCTTCGCCATCAGGTTCAAAGCCTAAGTCCTCAACCACCACAAAATCTTCGGGATTGGCTTTTAAAATGCCACTCGCTTTGGGTTTGCCGTGCAGCCAGGTTAGATTTTCCATGTCCATCGTTATGCCTTAACCCTGTTATGCTTTAACCAAAAGCGCCACTGCTTCACATGCAATACCTTCACCACGGCCAGTAAAACCAAGTTGTTCCGTGGTGGTGGCTTTTACGTTGATATCATCCATATGACATTGTAGGTCTTCCGCCAAATGAACGCGCATTTGCGGGATATGGGGAGCCATTTTAGGTGCCTGGGCAATAATGGTAATGTCCAGATTACCCAGCCGGTAGCCTTTCGCCAGAATACGGCGATAAGCTTCACGCAGCAAAGCACGGCTATCAGCACCTTTAAATGCCGGATCGGTATCAGGGAATAATTTGCCGATATCACCTAACGCAGCCGCCCCCAATATTGCATCGGTAGCAGCATGTAATGCGACATCACCGTCGGAATGTGCCAATAGGCCCATCTCATATGGGATACGCACACCGCCGATAATAAGTGGGCCAGCTCCGCCAAATTTATGAACATCGAAACCATGACCAATTCGCATTAATTGCACTCCTTATAATGCCTTTATTACTTGAGGTTGCAGCAGCATTAGCCGCTCTTACTCACCAGAATCACAATGACTGGGCCAAGCCTGCTGGAATTTACTGGCTGCAACACCCATTAATTGGGCTATTGACGTTGGGTTAAATAAAACTCGGCCAAGGCCAGATCTTCAGGGCGCGTCACTTTGATATTATCCGAACGACCAGACACTAATATCGGATGATAGCCGCAATGTTCTAATGCAGAAGCTTCATCAGTGACCACCGCCCCTTCGCGCAAGGCGCGGGCCAAGCATGTTTTTAATAACTCAAGCGGGAAAAGTTGAGGTGTCAGGGCATGCCACAACGCTTGACGATCTACAGTATGGGCAATGGCTGGATGATCGCCAATTTGGACAACGGCCTCACTGCGCTTCATGGTGTCACGTACTGGTGCTGCCAGAATACCCCCGACATGGCTATGGTCGATAATCGACAACAACCTTTCAAGGTCATCGAGATGCAAACAAGGACGAGCCGCATCATGAACCAGCACCCACTCAGTCTGCCCTGCACATTGTAAGCCAGCCATCACCGAATCAGCCCGCTGCTCACCACCGTGAACAAGCGTGATCCGCGGGTCCTGCGCAATAGGTAACGTTGAAAACTGCGTATCCTGAGGATGTATTGCCACAATAATCCGCTGGACACGTGGATGCCGAAGCAAAGAAAAAATAGCATGTTCAATGATTGTCTTGCCAGCCACAGTTAAATACTGTTTAGGGCAATCAGCCTGCATACGGCTGCCAATACCTGCAGCCGGTAATACCGCAATGATATCAGGAAGGGAAACTGCAAAATTACTCATTATTTATTATTGCGCGTTATTTGACGACGAAGGGATACCCGCATTACGTCTGGATTGGTCAGGAACCAGACGATAGAAACTTTCGCCAGGCTTGATCATGCCCAGTTCGTTACGTGCGCGTTCTTCGATAGCCTCTTGACCACCATTTAAATCATCAATTTCAGCAAATAGCTGATCGTTCCGAGCTTTAAGTTTGCCGTTATTGGCCTCTTGCAGCGCCACGTCATCCTTAACCCGAACAAAATCATGAACACCATTCTTGCCCAACCACAGTGAATACTGTAACCAGCCAAGTAAAATCAGCAATAGTAGTGTAAGTTTTCCCATTCCCGCCCCCTGAAAAACTGCCTATACCGTAAATAATTCGAGTTGCAGGAAGGCAGCAACTGAGCGAGTCCTCAGGAGCTTACACAAGTAAGTGACTGGGGTGAACGAAGACAGCCAACACACATGCAACTTGAAGTATGACGGGTATAATCATCCCACAACTTTTCGTCGGACTCCACTCTGTGAAGGAAATAGGTCATAAAGCTCAGATTAAGGATGATTTCCGGCAAAAATACCATGCAAATCTACAAAATGTCATTAGTTGCTGGTTTTGAGTGCACGGTAAGTCCTGCTGTAACTACCTCTTATTGCCCCACTGCAAATCATGCAGAGATAAACACTGCAAAAACTGTTTTTGGCATTAGCTTATACCAACACTCAAGTTAAAAATGCATATTTAATCTCGTCAAAAACAAATAAACCCCATTACAGTTGAGTTTATATGTATAAAAGTTTATTTTTATGCACTCAAACTGCATAAATAAAAAATGTACCTTAACTCGTTGCTACTTTTTACCGGGAGATTCACATGTTTAAACGTTTAATGCTGGTCGGAACTTGTCTGGCCGCCGTATTGTCTGCGGGTAGCGTTGTTGCAGCCGAGCCGACTTATGTTGTCGGTTCCGGTGGTACCTACCGCCCATTTGAGTATGAAAATAGCCAAAAACAACTGGAAGGTTTTGATATAGATATCATCAAAGCTATCGGTAAAGCTGAAGGTTTTCAGGTCAAATTGGTGAATACGCCTTGGGAAGGGATTTTTGCCACATTAGGCTCCGGTGATCGCGATATCATCATTTCGGGTATCACCATTACCGATAAACGTAAACAAATGGTTGATTTTTCAGATCCTTATTTCCCTGCCGAACAAACTATCGTCGTGGCTAAAGGCTCTAAAGTTGATTCCATTGCGGCACTGAAAGATCTGAATGTTGGCGTGGTGAACTCAAGCACCGGCGACATCGTGGTATCCGATGTTCTGGGTAAAAACAGCACTGCGATCAAACGCTTTGATAACACGCCACTGATGCTGCAAGAACTCTACGAAGATGGCATCGCTGCCGCCGTAGGTGATGTAGGTGTCGCCAAGTTCTACCTGAAAACTCACCCGGAAAAAGCATTTGAACTGGTTTCCGATACCAAGTTTGAGCGCCAATATTTCGGTATTGCGGTGGCGAAAGGTAATGAAGAATTGCGCACCAAAATCAACAGTGGTTTGCAGAAAATCATTGCTGACGGCACTTACGCCAAAATCTATGAAAAATGGTTTGATGCACAGGTACCAACACTGCCAGCCGCAACCCAGCCAGCAAAATAACCCTTTCTTATATACGCCACCGCTGCGTGAATGCGCGGTGGCTTGATTGACCGGATCACCCTATGTCAGGATTTCGTTGGGAAATCATTCAGGAATACGCCCCACTGTTTATGGACGGTGCCTGGATGACAATTAAGTGCACCATTATCTGTGTGATTTTGGGCACAACCTGGGGGTTAACCCTCGGTCTGGGCCGTCTGGCGCAAGCGCCTCACGGTATCTGGAAGCCAGTATTGTACTATTTCGTTCAATGGCCAGTACGCATCTATATTAGTGCTATTCGCGGCACCCCCTTATTTGTGCAGATAATGGTGGTGCATTTCGCGCTGGTGCCACTGTTTATTAACCCACGGGATGGCATTCTGGTCACCAATGGCATTATGTCTTCTGATTTTGCCAGAATGCTGCGCTCAGATTACGGTGCTTTTTTATCCTGTGTCGTGGCTATCACGCTGAACGCGGGTGCTTATGTTTCTGAGATTTTCCGCGCGGGTATTCAGTCAATTGATCGCGGCCAGATGGAAGCCTCGCGCTCATTGGGAATGAGCTACGGCAAAACGATGCGCAAGGTTATTCTGCCTCAGGCTTTCCGCCGGATGTTACCGCCACTGGGTAACAATGCCATCGCTATCGTAAAAGATTCATCGCTGGCCTCTGCGATTGGCCTGGCTGACTTAGCCTATGCTGCTCGCACCGTTTCTGGTGCCTATGCGACTTATTGGGAACCCTACCTGACTATCTCACTGGTTTATTGGGTTATCACATTCTTACTTTCGCTATTAGTGCGGCATATGGAAAAGAGGTTCGGTAAAAGTGATTCACGTACATAACCTACAAAAACAATTTGGCGAAACCCATGTGTTGCGTGGCATTTCTTGCGACATTCAGCCAAAAGAAGTGGTTTGCATCATTGGCCCATCCGGTTCGGGTAAAAGCACCTTTTTGCGCTGTATTAATGCGTTGGAGACGTTATCCGGGGGAGAAATAACCGTTAATGGTTTTGAGATCCATAAGCCGAAAACCGATCTCAACCGGATGCGCGAAAGTGTCGGCATGGTGTTCCAACGTTTTAATCTCTTCCCTCATATGACGGTGTTGGAAAACCTAACCATGGCACCTATGGATGTTAAAAAGCTGCCACGAGCACAAGCCATAGAACGGGCTGAATTGTTGTTACGCAAGGTGGGATTACTCGATAAGATTGATGCCTATCCCAGCAGTCTTTCTGGCGGTCAACAGCAACGCGTTGCCATTGCCCGAGCCTTGGCAATGGAACCTAAAATCATGTTGTTTGACGAACCGACTTCAGCGCTGGACCCGGAGTTAGTCGGTGAAGTGCTAGCGGTGATGAAAGCATTAGCACTGGAAGGGATGACCATGGTGGTAGTGACTCATGAAATGGGCTTTGCCCGAGATGTGGCCGACCGGGTGCTGTTTATTGATCAAGGGGTGATACAGGAAGAGGGGCAACCGGAAAAAATCTTTACCGCCCCTACTAACCCGCGAACTCAGGCATTTCTCAGTAAGGTGCTTTCAGCGCAAGGGTAAACGGTTACCCATTGAAGATGTTACAAATTGAAGCGGGTTATTATCAGGTGAAACCGAATAGCCCGCCGATTTGCTCACCAACCAGTAAGAAATGAAAACAGCATCCAGAATAAACACAATACTGCAATACCACTCCCACCAATGGTAAATAAGAGATTACCGCGCGATAACACACTCAAGGCAATACCTACCAACACTGAAACCGGCATCAGGGCCAGAAAGAACGGCCAAGTGTACAGCAGGAAGAAGACGGTATTGGGACCATAGACAAAGAAAGGTATCGCAAACGCCAGCCAATAGAAAACAAAGCCTGTAACGCCACCGAGAAAGGAGTATGACGGCTCCTCCCTTTCCCGCTGTTCGTCGATAATAATTTGGGTGATATTCTGCATAGCAATCCTGTGGGCACAGTTTACCAGCACGCTCTAAGGGCGTTTTGCCGATAGCCATTAGTATAGATACCCAGCGTAATTAGCGTTACAGGTAGGCAGCAAGCTAATACATCCCGATGCGCTTACACAGTCAAGTGATTCGGGTGAATGCGTGCAGCTAACGGCCCTGTAGCTTCAAGTACAAAGGATATCATTTAGGATTTGATAATAGCTCGACCACGCAGTACGTCTAACAATTGTTCAATCAAATTTGTTACTAATTGTTCACCCGGCAAATGAATATCAGCGTGTTCGGGTGATTCATAAATAGAGTCGATGCCAGTAAAATTTTTCAGCTCGCCAGCACGGGCTTTTTTGTACAAACCTTTAGGGTCACGGGCCTCACAAATAGCCAACGGTGTATCGACAAATACCTCAATAAACTGGCCTGATGCCAACATATCGCGCACCATTTCCCGCTCAGCCCGATGAGGTGAGATAAACGCCGTCAGCACCACCAATCCGGCATCTACCATCAGTTTGGCCACCTCCCCGACGCGACGAATATTCTCGCGCCGGTCAGTATCAGAAAAACCCAAATCACGGCATAAACCATGGCGCACATTGTCGCCATCCAGTAAATAAGTGCTAACACCGCGAGCAAACAGTGCCTGTTCCAGCGCACCGGCAAGGGTAGATTTCCCTGAGCCAGATAAACCGGTAAACCACAGCACCACCCCTTGGTGCCCATGCTGTTGCTCCCGATCCTCTCGGGTCACCGCATGGGGATGCCAGATGATATTCTCATCAGCTGGCAGAGCGCCCGATTCATTAACATCATGCGTTTTCAACGGATCGGCGTACAAGTTATTTACCCCCTAACAGATCACGCGCGCCCCAGTGTGGGAAATGGCGGCGAACCAAAGCATTCAGTTCTAGCTCAAACGTACTGAATTCAGTATTTTCCTGATAAACCGACGCCAGCGTTTCGCGGATTAACCCCGCACCAACAGTGACATTAGTCAGCCGATCAATAAAGATCATGCCACCGGTATCCCGGTTGCGTTGATAGCTGTCGAGCACCAGCGGTTCATCAAATGCCAGTTCAACCAAACCAATACCATTAAGCGGCAGGCTGTCAACTACCCGCTGGGTCAATGAGTTGATTTCCACCTGATATTGAATATTTTCCACCCGCGCACGGGTCTTTTTCCCCGCTACTTTGATGTCATAACTTTGTCCAGCCACTAACGGCTGTTCCGCCATCCACACCACATCCACCAGCGCATTTTGCGCCGCTGTTAAGGTTTCACTGGCATCAACCAATAAATCGCCACGGCTGATATCCACTTCATCAGTCAGCACCAAGGTTATGGCTTCGCCAGGGATGGCTTGCTCCAAGTCACCATCAAAAGTAACAATGCGCGCCACACTTGATTCCACACCGGACGGCAGCACTTTTACTCTCTGCCCAACGCGCACCACACCGGCAGACAAGGTGCCAGAATAACCACGAAAATCCAGGTTTGGCCGGTTAACATACTGCACCGGGAAGCGCAGCGGCTGCTGCCGGCTGGCATTGACCACATCAACACTTTCCAGCACTTCCAGTAGTGTCGGGCCGGAATACCAATTCATTTTCTCGCTCGGTGATGCCACATTATCGCCATCCAGCGCAGATAGAGGGACAAACTTGATGTCGAGATCCGTGGGTAATTGCTCGGCAAAACTCAGGTAATCTTCTTTAAATTGTTCGAAAACGCTTTCCTGATATTCCACCAAATCCATCTTATTCACCGCCACTACCAAATGGCGGATCCCCAGCAATGTAGCGATAAAGCTGTGACGGCGAGTTTGATCCAACACCCCTTTGCGGGCATCGATCAACAAAATCGCCAGATCGCAGGTAGAAGCCCCGGTCGCCATATTGCGGGTGTATTGCTCATGCCCAGGCGTATCTGCGATGATAAATTTGCGTTTCTCGGTTGAGAAATAGCGATAAGCCACATCAATGGTGATGCCCTGCTCACGCTCGGCCTGCAAGCCATCAACCAATAACGCCAAATCCAATTTTTCACCCTGAGTGCCAATACGTTTACTGTCAGTGTGCAGCGTTGATAACTGATCTTCATAGATTTGGCGGGTATCATGCAGTAAACGCCCAATCAGGGTGCTCTTACCGTCATCCACACTGCCGCAGGTCAGAAAACGCAACATCGTTTTATGCTGTTGGGCATGCAGGTAAGCTTCTACTCCCCCCTCGTTGGCAATCTGCTGGGCGATAGAGGTGTTTTGTAAAATCATCGATTTGTTCTCTGAAACTGGCAGCTCATCAACAACGGGCTGATCTTGTAATTTCGTGCTCATTGGGCGCTCCTCAGAAATATCCCTGACGCTTTTTAAGCTCCATCGAGCCGGATTGGTCACGGTCGATCATTCGACCCTGGCGTTCACTGGTAGTAGAGATAAGCATCTCTTCGATGATGGCAGGTAAAGTTTCAGCCTCGGACTCTACCGCGCCAGTCAATGGCCAACAGCCCAAGGTGCGAAAACGCACCATCTTCTGAGTAATGACTTCACCCGGTTGTAAATCAATTCGGTCGTCATCCACCATCAGTAACATGCCATCACGCTCAACCACCGGACGAGGCTTTGCCAGATACAGTGGAACAATGTCGATTTTTTCCAAGAAGATATATTGCCAAATATCCAGCTCAGTCCAGTTGGACAGCGGGAACACGCGGATACTTTCGCCTTTGTTAATTTGGCCGTTGTAGTTGTGCCACAGTTCCGGGCGCTGATTTTTTGGATCCCAGCGATGGAAGCGGTCACGGAACGAATAAATACGCTCTTTGGCGCGGGATTTCTCTTCGTCACGCCGGGCGCCACCAAATGCAGCATCAAAACCGTATTTGTTCAGCGCTTGCTTCAAGCCTTCGGTTTTCATGATATCAGTGTGTTTGGCGCTGCCGTGAACAAACGGGTTAATGCCCATCGCTACCCCTTCCGGGTTGCGGTGGACCAGTAGCTCGCAGCCAAATGCTTTAGCGGTACGGTCGCGAAATTCATACATCTCGCGAAATTTCCAACCGGTATCCACATGCAATAACGGGAATGGCAAATTACCGGGGAAGAATGCCTTGCGCGCCAAATGCAGCATCACAGAGGAATCCTTACCGATAGAATAGAGCATCACCGGATTACCGAATTCAGCGGCCACTTCACGGATGATATGGATACTCTCCGCCTCCAATTGCCGCAAATGAGTGAGTCGTTTTTCGTCCATAACAGATCCTTTATGCCAAATTCACGACTGACGGGCTGATAGCCTGTTCAGTCTGTGGTTGTTGCCCAAACCAGGCGATTTGGTGATGTAAATCCACCACTTCACCGATAACCAGCAGTGCTGGGGTCGGTGCCTGATGTGCTAATGATTCCAGTTGGGCCAGTGTGCCCGTCAGAACTTGTTGGTCAGCACGGGTTCCCCGGCCAATTACCGCTACAGGGGTGGTGCTTGCCCGACCATGGGCTATGAGCTGACGGCTAATCTCGGCGGCTTTCACTGTTCCCATATAAATCGCCAAAGTTTGGCGGCCTCGAGCCAGTGCCTGCCAATCCAAATCATCGCCATCGGCGCGGCAATGCCCGGTAATAAAGGTTACGCTCTGAGCATAGTCACGATGCGTCAGGGGGATACCCGCATAGGCTGTCGCCCCACTTGCCGCCGTCACTCCCGGCACCACCTGAAACGCGATGCCCGCACGCGCCACCATTTGCAGCTCTTCACCACCACGGCCAAAGATAAACGGATCACCGCCTTTCAGCCGCACTACCCGTTTCCCCTGCTGCGCCAGCGAGACAAGTAATTGATTGGTTTCTTCCTGTGCTACCGAGTGTGCTCCTGCCCGTTTGCCGACACAGATACGTTCAGCGTCACGCCGTACCAGATCCAACACTTCCGGGCTGACTAAATGGTCATATAACACCACATCAGCCTGCTGAATCACTTGCAGACCACGTAATGTCAGCAAACCTGCACAACCAGGCCCCGCCCCCACCAAAGCAACCTCACCCTGAGTGCTGCGCTGCCCCTCCAGCTCTCGTTGTAATTCCTCTTCGGCTTGGGCTAACTGACCACGGCTAATCAGACTCGCAAAGCGGCCACTAAACGCATTTTCCCAAAAGCGACGGCGCTCTCCCATCGAGGCGATATGCTGTTTAACCCGACCACGCCAGCGCCCGGCAACGGCGGCCATATCACTCAGGCTGGCCGGTAGCAGGGCCTCTAACTTCTCACGTAGTAAACGCGCCAGCACCGGAGCTTGACCGGCAGAGGAGATAGCCACCACCAGAGGGGAGCGATCGACAATCGACGGGAAGATAAACGAGCAGCGGGGTTGGTCATCAACCACGTTAGCCAAAAGATGTCGCTGATCCGCAGCAGTAAAAACAGCGGCATTCAGCACGGTATCGTTCGTGGCGGCAATCACCAAAAAAACATCATCCAACTGTTCCGGCAAGAAAACCTTTGCCAGCCAGTTAATGCGGCCATCCTGATGCTGTTGTTCCAGTTCAGATGAAAGAGTCTGTGCCACTACCCTCACCTGTGCACCCGCGCGGTGGAGTAATTCAATTTTTCGCGCAGCGACTTCGCCGCCGCCAACAACCAATACTGGGCGCTGTTTCAAGTCGGCAAATAGAGGTAGATAGTCCACAACGTCCTTCAATTACATGATAAAGCGTAGGGTGACTATAGGGGGGGGGCATGGCCTTATGAAATGACGAAAAGTAATTACAAGTTCCATAATGATATATAGGCGTAACAGCATGGCTTGCAGCTAAGTTAGCCAATTCGCACTCAGGGCGATTTTCTTACTTACTGACATAAAATTTCTACACTTTAGGAAGTATACAAATTGTCTATTGGTGTAGACAGTTTCATACTAAGCACCGGAAAGAGCTGTATTGTCCATGCTGCGAGGCATGGCCCAGACTATAACAAGGATATTTCGGTATGTTTTCCCGCCGTCGCCTAAAGTGGGCACTATTCACCCTGTGTTTCAGTACCGTCTTACCGTTGCATGCCGCTACGACTCAGGCCGTTGGTCGAATCGCTGAACAACAAATCCGCCATATCAGCACCTACTTTCCCGGCCGTATGGCGGGTAGCCCGGCAGAATTACTGGCTGCTGAGTATATCAACCACCGTTTTCAGCAAATGGGTTATCAAAGCAACCTGCGGGGTTTTAATACCCGTTATCTGTATACCAGTAAAAACGGTAAACCAAGCTGGCACACACTGACTGCCACCTCGGTGATTGCCGCTCGCAACATGACAACTCTCGATAAAAAGCAGGTGACTGGCAAAGCGGATGACCAGAAACAGATAATTATCATGGCGCACTTTGATACCTACACACCGCAAAGTGATAAAGATTTAGATAAGAATCTGGGTGGGCTGACGCTACAAGGGGTCGATGACAATGCGGCAGGGGTCGGCGTTATGCTGGAACTGGCTGAACATCTGAAAGACACACCATTGCGCTATGATTTGCGTTTTGTGGCACTCAGCGCCGAGGAGATAGGTGCACAAGGTGCCGAGAACTATCTGCAACGAATGAGTAAAACGGAGAAAGCCAACACACTGCTAGTGATCAACTTAGATAGTCTGATAACCGGTGACCGGCTCTATTTTAATGCCAGTAACCAGCCCACAGCCATTGCTGCAAGGGATCAAGCACTTGCGTTGGCACGTCGGTATGGCATTACTGCCGCCACAGTTAAAAACCAGATTAGCTCCCCCTGTAGGGCGGATAAAAATATCTTCTATAGCGCCGGATTACCGGTGTTGTCTGTCGAAGCAAGCAACTACAGCCTGGGTAACAAAGAGGGTTGTCAGCAACGGGCCATCAGTAGCCACTTTCCTCAAGGTATAACCCGTCATCAAAGCCAGCTAGATAACTTAAATTATCTGGATAAGTACTTACCGGGTCGTATTAGTAAACGTTCACACGATAGTGTGAAAATATTGTTGCCCCTGATACAAGCGCTCGCTGCCGATAAAAAATAATATGGGCTTTGCGTAACTTCGCGCAAAACACCGATAAAAACCAATAAATTCAACGTCAGGGTGATCATTATGATCGCCCTTTTTCGTGCTTTTCACGTATAACTCTTGGTGGGTATGGCACCCATAATTAATTGACTCAATCTCGCTGGTAGGTATGATACCCACCAGCGACTCACCAGGAGGTCACATGGAGAGTGGCGAATTAATAAAGCGATTGCAGGATACGGGCTGGCAAATCAGGGGTTGTAAAAAAACCAATGGCGGTAGCCATGTCACGATGTGCAAACCGGGTGTACGCAAGATCATTACGCTGCCCCATCCGCGCAAGGATACATCCAAAGGTGTTCTGCGGCAGGCTCAGCAGATTGCCGGAATTAAATTGATTTAAACAAAGCCGCATACCCTAAATCATTCAAGTTGCTGGAAGGTGTGAAGTCACCAGGGCGATAAATCGCTGGGAGCCGCCTCCACACATACGGTTTGAATGATGGCGGGTATAAACGCTTAGGGAGTTAACCATGATCTACCCTATTTTTATTTTCAGTACCACTGAAGGATTCGATGGATATTTTCCCGATCTTGACGGTTGTTTCTTTGCTGGCAATACCTTTGCCGATATCAGTAAAAATGCCGAAGAAGCCTTTGCTGTTCATATTGAAGCACTGATGGATGAAGGTTTTCCATTACCCACGCCCCCGAAAGATCCACAACGTTACATTGGGGATCCCCGGTTAAAAGAAGAAGGGGGGATTTTGGGGTTTGTTGAGATTGATCCGGCCAAATATGAAAGTAAGGCAGTCAAATTCAATCTGACTATGTCGCAAAATCTGCTGACCGCCATTGATAAGTTTATCGCCACACACCGGGGTTATAAGAACCGTAGCCAATTTCTGGCTGAATTGGCACGTGAGAGAATCATCAGCTAATAGATAATGAAAATGAGGGCGCAGGCAGCGCCCTCAGACCACAGACAAATTCAAATAAAGGGAGAACGTGCGGTTGGGTGTAGCCGTTACGCATCAATCGCCGGAGCGCCCATCGGGGGCGGTCTACTTTTCACTCACTGAGCTGTAACACTCACAGGGCTATAAATAGCGTTGATATTAGCCTCAGCCTTCATGCAGGCCGCATTCGCGTTTCAAACCAAAGAAGCGAGTTTCCTCTTCGCTCATTCCCGGTTCCCATTTACGGGTGGTGTGAGTATCCCCGACCGATAAATAACCCTGTTCCCAAAGAGGGTGATAGCTCAGGCCATTTTGAGTCAGATATTGGTAAATCTGCCGATTGTCCCAATCGATAATCGGTAGCAACTTGAAGACACCGCGCTGAATGGCTAACACCGGTAGCTGCGCCCGGCTGCCTGATTGTTCACGGCGAAGACCAGCAAACCACGTTTGAGCCCCCAGCGTTTCCAACGCCCGATTCATGGGTTCCACTTTGTTCAGGTCATTGTAACGTTCAATACCCTCGACTCCTTGCTCCCACAATTTACCGTAACGGGCTTCCTGCCAAGCCGAGCTATGAGGGGCACGAAATACCTGTAAGTTAAGTTGAAGCTTCTCAGTCAAGTCATCAATAAACTGATAAGTTTCTGGGAATAGGTAACCGGTATCAGTAATAATTACTGGAATATCAGAACGTTGCCGCGTAACAAGATGCAAACAAACGGCGGCCTGAATACCAAAGCTGGAAGAAAGTACAAACTCGCCCGGTAGATTTTCCAATGCCCAGCTCACCCGTTCTTGCGCGGTTAAATGCTCAAGTTGACCGTTAACCAGTGCCAGTGCCGCCGCTTGTTCTGCTTTCGGCAGGGCATTAAGTTCACTCAAGTTAAATTGGCTCACACCGCCTCCTGTACGTCATAAAAATCACGGGCTGAATCAATCACTGGAGCAATCACACCAACGCGAATCACAAAGTCACCGAAACCTTCATCAGCATGGCGCTCTTTTGCCCAGCGCCCAACCAACTGATCGGTAATTGACAGAATTTCATCTTCGGTGATGTTTTCACGATACATCCGCGGTATCCGAGTGCCTTCCCGGTTGCCACCCAGATGCAGGTTATAACGACCAACGGCTTTACCCACCAGCCCTACTTCTGCCAGTAAAGCACGGCCACAGCCGTTCGGGCAGCCAGTAACTCGCATCACAATATGTTCATTGGGCAAACCGTGTTGCTGCAAAATACCTTCAATACGGGTAACAAACTCTGGCAGGAAGCGTTCAGCTTCTGCCATAGCCAATGGGCAGGTTGGGAATGAAACACACGCCATGGAGTTCTCACGCTGCGGGCTGACACTGTCATCCATCAAGCCATGCTCACGGGCCAGCGCCTCAATACGGGCTTTATCTTTTTCCGGCACCCCTGCCACAATCAGGTTCTGATTCGCAGTTAAGCGGAAATCACCCTGATGGATTTTAGCAATTTCTGCCACACCGGTTTTCAGGCTACGGCCAGGATAATCTAGCAAACGGCCATTTTCGATAAACAGGGTTAAATGCCATTTTTTATCGATCCCTTTGACCCAGCCAATACGATCGCCACGACCAGTAAATTGATAAGGTTTAATAGCCCCGAAACTGACGCCTGCGCGCTTTTCAACTTCCGCTTTGAACGTTTCTACCCCTACTCGCTCCAACGTATATTTGGTTTTAGCATTTTTGCGATCAGTACGATTGCCCCAATCCCGCTGCGTGGTAACAACCGCTTCAGCGATAGCCAGCGTGTGTTGCAGCGGAATGTAACCAAATTCACTCGCTTTACGGGGATAGGTATTCTTATCACCATGAGCAATGGATAACCCACCGCCTACTAACACGTTAAAACCAATCAGTTTGCCTTTATCAGCGACAGCCACAAAGTTGAGATCGTTGGCGTGTAGATCCACATCATTTTGCGGCGGAATAACAACTGTGGTTTTAAATTTACGCGGTAAATAGGTCGCGCCGAGAATCGGCTCCTCATCGGTGGTCGCCACTTTTTCCGCATCCAACCAAATTTCGGCATAAGCGCGAGTACGCGGCAGCAAATGCTCAGAAATCTTTTTCGCCCATTCGTAGGCTTCCTGATGTAGCACCGATTCCACCGGGTTCGACGTACACAGTACATTACGGTTTACATCGTTTGCCGTCGCCAACGCATCCAGCCCCAATTGATTAAGCAACTGATGGGCCGGTTTAACATTACCTTTCAGAATGCCATGGAACTGGAATGTCTGGCGATTGGTGATACGGATACTGCCGTATAAGGTGTTATCCGCCGCAAACTTATCAATTCCCAACCATTGCTGTGGGGTAATAATCCCCCCCGGCAAGCGGCAACGTAGCATCATGGCATGACGTGGTTCCAGCTTCTGCTCGGCGCGTTCGGCGCGGATATCACGGTCATCCTGCTGGTACATACCGTGGAAGCGGATTAACAGGAAGTTGTCGCCATTGAAACCACCCGTTAGACCGTCATTCAAGTCTTTGGCAATGGTCCCACGCAGGAAATTGCTTTCCGACTTCATACGTTCGCCATCAGACAGTTTTCCAGTAACGACTAATGGTCCTGGGTGTTTTTCATTCATCAGTACACATCCCGCTGATAACGGCGCGCCAGGCGCAGCTCACTTAAATATTCATCAGCCTGCTCGGTATCCATTGCACCGTGCAGAGCCACCACGTCCAGTAAAACCTGCTCAACGTCTTTGGCCATGCGGTTAGCATCGCCACAGACGTAAATGTGGGCACCTTGTTGTATCCAGTTCCACAGTTCTGCGCCCTGTGCACGCAGTTTGTCTTGTACGTATATTTTATGGGCCTGATCGCGCGACCAAGCCAGATCAATGCGGGTCAGCAAGCCGTCTTTAACATAGCGCTGCCATTCAACCTGATAGAGGAAATCCTCGGTGAAATGAGGGTTGCCAAAGAACAACCAATTCTTGCCACTCGCACCATCGGCCTCACGCTGTTGCATAAAGGCGCGGAAAGGTGCAATACCGGTACCGGGGCCAATCATGATAACTGGCGTTTCCGGGTTAGCAGGCAGGCGGAAGTTATCGTTATGTTCGATAAAGACACGAATATCACCCTCCACTTCCAGCCGATCAGCCAAATACCCTGACGCCCCTCCAGTACGTGGTCGCCCATCAATGTCATAGCGCACCACACCCACAGTGATATGTACTTCGTTTTCAGTCTCAGCCTGTGAGGAAGCAATGGAGTACAAACGCGGCGTCAGTGGCCGTAACAGCGCAATCAACTGATCAGCATTGAGATCAGACGGGGCTTGTCTAACCATATCAACGATCGGGATATTTTTGGCATATTGTTGCAGCGCCGGTTTATCTGCCAGCAGCGCAATCAGCTTCTCATCACGGGAAAGTGCCGCATACTTATCAACGATCAGCGTCGTATTTTGTGTCAGTTCAAAATGGCTGCGCAATGCCTGTGCCAGTGGCAGATTCTGCCCGTCGACACTGACCTGTTCGTCGCCTTTAAGCCACAACAGAGCGAGTAGCTCGTCTACCAGGGCCGGGTCATTATCAAACCAGACCCCCAGTGCATCACCGGGTTGGTAACGCAGACCTGAATCGGCTAAATCTATTTCAATGTGGCGGACATCTTTTTCGGAGTTACGGCCTGTCACTTTCTGCTGTACCGATAATTGCGCGGTCAGTGGTGCCGTTTTGCTGTATGGGCTGGACGTTATTTCATCCACGACACCACTTTGCGTTACCGCCGCCGCAGTTGCCGATTGTGCCGGCACCCGAGCCTGTAACACTGCAACGATCTGCTGACGCCACTGCTGTGCCGATTCCTGATATTCCACATCCGCATCGACACGATCCAATAAGCGCTGAGCACCAAGTTCCGCCAATTTGCTGTCGAAATCTTTACCTGCTTGGCAAAAGTGCTCGTAAGAGGTGTCCCCTAATCCAAACACAGCAAAGGCGGTTTCCGGCAACTTAGGCGCTTTTTTAGAGAATAAGTATTTGTGCAATGCAACCGCTTCTTCCGCGGGTTCACCTTCGCCCTGAGTGGAGGCAACGATAATTAATAGGCGTTCTTGTGCAATTTGCTTAAACTTATAATCACCCGCATTGACCAAATTGACATTAAGTTTAGCCGCCAGAAGGTCATCACGTAGCTGTTCCGCCAAGCGGCGTGCATTACCTGTCTGAGAGGCAGAAATAAGGGTAATCGTCAGCGCTGGCGGAGCCACTGCCGCTGGGGTTGCAGCCACACCTGGCTGTTGATTAACCATGCCCCAGAAATAACCGGACAACCATGCCATTTGGGTTGGGGAAAACTCACCAACCGCCGCCTGTAAGCGGGCTAACTGCTCCGGCGATAGCGGAAGTAAAGAAGTAGGAGGAACCTGAGTCGTCATTGCAGTACGCATTCCCTTAAGCTTTAGCCAGTGTCAGTCGATCTATTTTCAGCACATATTTCTTAATGTTTGTAAGGTTAACCATCCCGATAATAACAATTAAAGAAGCGATAGAAATAATAAATAACCAAAACGACTAAGCGGTTTTTCAGGTAATGGATATGAGTTAAAGTGTTCAACTTATTAAGAAAATTTTCACTAACCCATATCAAGCTATTAATTTACTACGTCTACATATAAATCAGTAGGCTACGGGTAAAAGACTGGATTGGCAGGGGCCAAGAAGCGCTCCCCGTTGTGCGCTTTCATAGCCAGCAGAGGTGCTTTCCGGTACTATGCGGCGGTTTTTTGAGTCAATAAGGTCAGGACTATGAGCACCACCCTATTTAAAGATTTTCAATTTGAAGCCGCTCACCGGCTGCCCCATGTTGCGGAAGGTCATAAGTGTGGCCGTTTGCACGGTCATTCATTTATGGTCCGTATCGAGGTTACCGGTGAAGTCGATGCTCACTCCGGCTGGGTGATGGATTTTGCTGATCTGAAAACGGCATTTAAACCTATTTGGGAACGACTGGATCACTACTATCTGAATGATATTCCCGGTTTGGAAAACCCAACCAGTGAAGTACTGGCCAGTTGGATTTGGCAACAGCTTAAACCGCAGTTACCAGAACTGAGCGCAGTAATGGTGAAAGAGACCTGTTCTGCGGGCTGCGTTTATCGCGGCGAATAAATCGATCCCCAAAGTCATTGATGTTGCAGCAAGGCAGCATGCGCTGGCCCGCAGGGTGAGCCTGTTATAAGGCTCATAATCCCAATGAGCTTACATGAGTAAGTGATTTGGGTGACAAATCTGTCGGGAGCAGATTTGAACGCTGCTTGCAGCGGCCTCACAGAGGCGAGGCCCATGGACGGGCCGAGTAATGAGCGCCGCAACACGGCTGCGGCGGCAAGGACGAAGAGGATCCCCAAAGTCATTAATGTTGCAGCAAGACAGCAAGTGAATGAATCCCAATGAGCTTACATGAGTAAGTGATTTGGGTAAATGAGCGCCGCAACACGGCTGCGGCGGCAAGGACGAAGGGGATTAAGCGATATTTAAATACTTATGCGTCTGCATCGACAACCGCCAATTCTTGGCAATACAAATTTCGATACAGAGCTTAGTGGCGTCGTCTTTCTGGCTGATGGGTTGTAGCGCAATAATCCGCTTTTTGTCGTCATCCAGCGTGGCAAGCAGTGCCTCTAATGCCTCGATATCACGCATGCGGCCAACCGGATGTTTGATTTCATCGGCGCGTTGCAATGCCTGAGGCAATACTTTCAGGCCACCGCGCATATTCACTTTTGGCGAAACCGTCACCCAGGTCGTCGCTGAACACCGCACATCATGCGTGCCGCTGGTTTCAATCTGGCAGCTATAACCGGCCTGCTCCAACAATGAGGTTAAGGGGAACAAGTCGTAAATAGCGGGTTCTCCACCAGTGATGACAACGTGGCGTGCGGTATATCCCTGCTGAGAGAAAATATCTAATAGCTGCTGTGCGCTGGCTTCCCCCCAGGCATCACTTTCGGCAGTTTTCACCATAATACGCTGCATATCAACTTCCCGATCGGCTTCCTTTTCCCAAGTGTGTTTGGTATCGCACCAGCTACAACCTACCGGGCAGCCCTGCAAACGCACAAAGATCGCCGGTACACCGGTGAAGTAACCCTCGCCTTGCAAGGTTTGGAACATCTCATTAATCGGGTACAGCATCAGTTTCTCTATATTCATTCAAGCCAATCGGCGATTATCGCAGATTCTCTGACTGTGACCAAACTGGCAACGCTTATGCTGCCAGTTTGTCTGTATCAGAGTATTACTCAATCACGCCACAAGCCATGCGCGCACCACCACCGCCTAACGGCATTGGATGATCGGCATAGTTGTCGCCACCGGCATGGATCATCAGGGCATGCTGCTTCAGTTCAGAGAGTGATTTCAGCCGTGGAGCCAATACCTGATAAGTCGCGCTGCCATCAGCATTCACAACCAGTCCCGGCAAATCCCCTAGATGCCCTTTGTCATTATAAGGGCCAAGGTGTACGGCAGTTTTTTGTGGATCAAAATGGCCGCCAGCAGCAAGGGCTGGCACGGGTTTGCCGTCTTTCTGCCCTGGTGCACAACTTGGGTTTTCATGCAGATGGAATCCATGAATCCCCGCCACCAGCCCGGTCAAATTGGGCGTGAACAATAAACCATAAGGTGTTTCAGTCACTGTCACCGTGCCCAGAGCTTTACCATTACCTTCAGGGAGTGCTTCGTTCATGGTCACAGTAACGCCTGCAGCCAGCACACTGCTGGTAAAAAGCATCGCTGGCAACATTAAGTATTTCAGTTTCATCCGTTATCTTCCTTTATGCATTATTGTCGAATCATTCGGGTACACATTAATGATAACGGGTGATGAATTATCTGCACGGCAGCGGTGTAAGAGATGTGAAGCCGATGTGTGGGGTGGGTGAGATTCAGATTAATCCCGCAGAGGTAAGTAAGTGGTAATAACAGGCTAATTTGTAACAATGACAGCTCACGGCCAGCATATTACCGAAGCTTGCCCCGCCATATCCCATAAAAAAACCCGCCTATTAAGGCGGGCTTTATCAACAAACTGTTTTACTGAAGGTAACGCGCAGTAATTACTGGCCTTTCACTTCTTTCAGACCGTTGAATGGTGCGCGGTCACCCAGCGCTTCCTCAATCCGAATAAGCTGGTTGTATTTAGCAACACGGTCAGAACGGCTCATTGAACCAGTTTTGATTTGGCCTGCTGCGGTACCTACTGCCAGGTCGGCAATGGTAGCATCTTCGGTTTCGCCTGAACGGTGAGAGATAACCGCGGTGTAACCTGCATCTTTCGCCATCTTGATAGCAGCCAGAGTTTCGGTCAGAGAACCGATCTGGTTGAATTTGATCAAGATAGAGTTAGCAACACCTTTCTCGATACCTTCTTTCAGGATCTTGGTGTTGGTTACAAACAGGTCGTCACCAACCAGCTGAATTTTGTCGCCCAGAACTTCGGTCTGGTATTTGAAGCCAGCCCAGTCAGATTCGTCCAAGCCATCTTCGATGGAGACGATTGGGTACTGTTTGGTCAGGTCTTCCAGGAAGTGAGTGAACTCTTCAGAAGTGAACGCTTTGTTGCCTTCGCCAGCCAGAACATATTTGCCATCTTTGTAGAACTCAGATGCCGCACAGTCCATAGCCAGAGTAACGTCTTTGCCCAACACGTAGCCTGCTTGTTTTACCGCTTCAGCGATAACAGCCAGTGCTTCGGCGTTAGAACCCAGATTTGGTGCATAACCGCCTTCGTCGCCTACCGCAGTGCTCATGCCTTTAGACTTCAGAACTTTAGCCAAAGTATGGAACACTTCTGAACCGATGCGAACCGCTTCTTTCAGAGTTTTCGCGCCTACTGGCTGAATCATAAACTCTTGAATATCAACGTTGTTATCAGCATGTTCGCCGCCGTTGATGATGTTCATCATAGGCAGTGGCATAGAGAATTTGCCTGGGGTGCCGTTCAGTTCAGCAATGTGCTCGTACAAAGGCATGCCTTTAGACGCTGCTGCTGCTTTCGCTGCTGCCAGAGAAACAGCCAGGATGGCGTTAGCACCAAACTGGGATTTGTTCTCAGTACCATCCAGATCGATCATGATTTTATCGATGTTAGCCTGGTCTTTAGCATCTTTACCCATAACTGCCTGAGCAATTGGGCCATTTACTGCTGCAACGGCTTTCAGAACGCCTTTGCCCAGGAAACGGGATTTGTCACCGTCACGCAGTTCCAGTGCTTCACGGGAACCGGTAGAAGCACCTGATGGTGCCGCAGCCAAACCAACAAAACCGCCTTCCAGATGAACTTCAGCTTCTACAGTTGGGTTACCACGGGAGTCGATGATTTCGCGACCGATGACTTTAACGATTTTGGACATTAGATTTTCCTCAGTACAAGTTAAACTAAAACTCCAGACAGAGGGGGCGACATCGCTGCCGCCCCTTCTACCAAATATTTTATTTCACCTGGCGCTTCTGATAATCACCAGCCGCTTTAACAAAGCCGGCGAACAACGGGTGACCATCACGTGGCGTCGAAGTAAATTCTGGATGGAACTGACAAGCTACAAACCACGGGTGGTTTGGTAACTCAATAATTTCCACCAGTTTGTTATCCGCAGAACGCCCTGCTACACGTAACCCGGCGGATTCAATCTGCTTCAACAACATGTTGTTTACTTCATAGCGATGACGATGGCGCTCAACGATGGTAGGTTCGCCATACATCTGACGTACCAGGCTACCTTCGGTCAGGTGACATTGTTGCCCACCCACCCGCATGGTACCGCCCAAATCGCTCTCTTCCGTGCGTACTTCAACGTTGCCGTCTTCATCACGCCATTCGGTGATTAATGCAACCACCGGATACTTACAGTCTGGCACAAATTCGGTGGAGTTTGCGTTTTCCATCCCCGCTACGTTGCGGGCAAACTCCATCAGTGCAACTTGCATACCCAGGCAAATACCCAGATAAGGAATATTGTGTTCACGGGCATAACGCGCTGCCAGAACCTTGCCTTCCACACCACGGTAACCAAAGCCACCTGGGATCAGAATAGCATCCAGTCCTTTCAGCATCTCTTCGCCGCGTGTCTCAACATCTTGCGAATCAATCAGCTTGATGTTCACAGTCAGGCGATTTTTCAGCCCACCGTGTTTGAGTGCTTCAATCACAGATTTATAAGCATCCGGCAATTCTACGTATTTACCGATCATCCCGATGGTCACTTCGCCACCTGGATTCGACTCTTCGTATAATACCTGTTCCCATTCAGCAAGATTTGCTTCAGGACAAGTTAAGCTGAATCGTTTACAAATATAATCGTCAAGGCCCTGTGATTTCAATAGCCCTGGGATTTTATAAATGGAATCAACATCTTTTAGGGAGATAACCGCTTTTTCTGGCACATTACAGAACAAGGCAATTTTGGCCCGTTCATTAGCAGGAACTGCGCGATCAGAACGGCATATCAGCACATCTGGCTGAATACCTATGGAAAGTAGCTCTTTTACCGAATGTTGCGTTGGCTTAGTTTTCACTTCACCGGCAGCTGCCAGGTAAGGAACCAACGTCAGATGCATATAAAGCGTGTGCTCGCGGCCAACATCAACTGCCATCTGGCGAATAGCTTCCAGGAATGGCAAGGATTCGATATCGCCCACGGTGCCACCAATTTCAACCAAAACCACATCGTGGCCTTCGCCGCCTTCGATGATGCGCTCTTTGATAGCATTGGTAATATGAGGGATAACCTGGATAGTCGCACCCAGATAGTCGCCACGGCGTTCTTTACGCAGAACTTCAGAATAGATACGGCCAGTGGTGAAGTTGTTACGACGGGTCATTTTGGTGCGAATGAAACGCTCGTAATGCCCTAAATCCAGATCGGTTTCAGCACCATCTTCGGTGACGAAAACTTCCCCGTGTTGAGTCGGGCTCATGGTGCCCGGATCCACGTTGATGTACGGGTCCAGTTTCATGATGGTAACGTTGAGGCCACGGGCTTCAAGTATAGCCGCCAGAGAGGCTGCGGCAATGCCTTTACCCAGAGAGGATACGACCCCGCCGGTCACAAAAATATAATTAGTTGTCATGCTGAACCTGAGAGTTTAGGTTTAAAGACGATGGAAGAACCAAGACGGGAAAGTAGTATACTCGAACCTTGGTTTCGCTACAAACTATCTCCGCGCCAGTGGCCATTTTCGCTACCAAAACCGCACGGAACATCGTCTTGCTATCCGTTATAATTCAATATATTAACGTAATTAAAATCCAACAACCATCCGCCAAATGAATTAAAACACCTTAAATTTCAGTTTCTTGCTTTTTAACTTGCTGCCAGGCGGCTTCCATTTCTTCCAGCGTCGCGCTCTCCATGCTCTTCCCTGATGCCATAACTATTTGTTCTACCTGACGAAAACGACGTTCAAACTTGCGGTTAGCTGCCTGTAAGGCATTTTCAGCTTTATGGCCTAAATGACGAGATAAGTTAACCGTAGCAAACAGCAAATCGCCAATTTCTTCCCCCAGTTTTTCTTCATCCACCACCGCTTGGCGAGCTTCGAACATCACTTCATCGATCTCTTCATAGACTTTGTCCAAAACCGGACCAAGTGTGTCCCAATCAAAACCAACCACTGCGCAGCGCTTTTGGATTTTATGGGCTTTCATCAATGCTGGTAGTGCATCGGGAATATCATCCAGTGCCGAATACAGGGCTTTCTCCGCTCTTTCCTCGGCTTTACGCGATTCCCAACCCGCCAGCGCCGCTTCACTGCCAATCGCTACGTCAGTGGCGTTTAGCGCAGCATTAGGGAATACATGCGGGTGACGACGCTCCAGTTTGTCGCTGATGGCATGACAAACATCATCAAACGCAAACAACCCCTGTTCCTGCCCCATTTGGGCATAAAACACCACCTGAAACAGCAAATCGCCCAGTTCATCACGTAAATCATCAAAATCCTTGCGCTGAATCGCGTCAAGCACCTCATAGGTTTCTTCTAATGTATAGGGAGCGATGGTGTCAAACGTCTGTTTACGATCCCACGGACAGCCGTGCTCCGGGTCACGCAAGGTACGCATAATATCCAACAAACGTTGCAGAGCTAAGGCGGTGATATCAGGGGTAGTTACTGGCTGGGTCATCTCAATTTATTCACTTTTTTGCTGTTTAAAATTCGAGGCGTAGCGAGCGCAGGCAGATTGATTGCGGCCAGCGCACAGCCCCCGGAGCGTACACGCAGTACGTGAGGAGGGCGAGCACTGCCCAATATCAATATGCCAAAGCGCAGTAGCCGTCCAGATCAAAAACTTAATTGCCGTGGAGCCGACGGGCATCTATCACATCCGGCAACTGATTCAGCTTGGCTAACACCCTGCCCAGCACCTGCAAGTTGTAAATCTCGATATCCATATCGATGGTAGCGAGCATCTTTTTAGTATCGCTGCGGCTGGCAACCCCTAATACATTGACCTTTTCGTTCGCCAGTATGGTGGTGATATCACGTAACAAGCCACTGCGATCATTGGCGGTCACCCGCACTACTAATGAATAGCCACTGGAGTAGCTTTCACCCCAAACCGCATCAACAATCCGCTCTGGTGCATGAGACTGCAATTCAGCCAGTTGTTCACAATCAGCACGATGAATGGATATCCCCCGCCCCTGGGTAATAAAACCAATAATCTCATCACCGGGAATCGGTTGGCAGCAACGGGCAATATGGTGCATCAGATTGCCAACACCTTCGACCACAATGCGCCCGCTGTCTTTGCTAGCGTTGCGTGGTGGTGGCTGATGCTTATTATTCAGATGGCGCAATGCCTCTAAATCAGCCTCTTCCGCTGTTGGCTTGTTCAGCTTGCCTTGCAGGAAGTTGACCATCTGATTCAGACGAATATCACCACCGCCAATGGCCGCCAACACTTCATCCATCGAATTCATGTTATAGCGCGGAACTAGCAGCTTCTCAGCCTCTTTTAGGCTGATATCCATATGTTCCAATTCGTTGTCCAGCATCTGCCGGCCAGCAAGAATATTCTTGTCTCTATCTTGTTTTCTAAACCAGTTATGGATCTTGGATCGCCCACGACTGGTAGTGACATAACCGAGGTTAGGATTCAGCCAGTCACGGCTTGGGTTGGGTTGCTTCTGGGTGATAATTTCAATCTGATCACCCATCTGTAACTGATAGGTAAACGGCACAATTCGGCCACTGATTTTAGCACCTATGCAGCGGTGCCCCACATCACTGTGAATATGATAAGCAAAGTCGAGTGGGGTAGAACCGGCAGGTAAATCAATAACATCGCCTTTCGGGGTAAACACATAGACCCGATCGTCAAATACCTGACTGCGCACTTCATCCAGCATCTCGCCAGAATCTGCCATCTCTTCCTGCCAGGCAATCAGCTTACGTAACCAGGCAATGCGCCCTTCATAGCCAGAACGCCCCGCCGCCACAGCACCTTCTTTGTACTTCCAGTGGGCGGCAACCCCCAATTCAGCATCTTCATGCATCTGGCGGGTACGAATCTGAATCTCCAGCGTTTTCCCACGCGGCCCGAGGACTACAGTATGAATTGACTGATAGCCATTGGGTTTAGGGTTAGCGACGTAATCATCAAACTCATCAGGCAAATGACGGAAATGAGTATGCACAATCCCCAATGCGGCATAGCAGTCCTGCAAACGCTCGACGACCACTCGCACAGCGCGCACATCGAATAACTCATCGAAGGCCAACGACTTTTTCTGCATCTTGCGCCAAATACTGTAGATATGCTTTGGTCGGCCATAAATATCAGCTTTGATACCTTCATCCGCCATTGCTTTGTGCAATGAAGCGACAAAATCATCAATGAATTGTTCACGATCAATACGACGCTCATGAAGCAATTTAGCAATTTGTTTATATTCATCGGGATGCAGATAGCGGAAGCAGAAGTCTTCCAACTCCCACTTAATCTGGCCAATACCCAAGCGGTTAGCCAGCGGGGCATAAATATTGGAACACTCTTTGGCCGCCAGCACGCGTTCGTCTTCCGGTGCATCTTTCACTTCACGCAAATGAGCAATACGCTCAGCCAGTTTGATGACCACGCAGCGAAAATCTTCCACCATCGCCAGCAGCATACGGCGCACGTTATCCACTTGCTCAGAGCTCATGGAGTCGTTGTGAGTCGCTTTTAATTGGCGGATAGCGTCCATGTCACGCACGCCATGCACCAGATAGGTGATACCCTTGCCAAATTGCTCAGTCAGGGTGGTTTCATCCACCACATTGGCATCCACCAGCGGGAACAGTAGCGCCGCGCGCATACTGTCGTTATCCATGCTCAGAGTGGAAAGAATCTCAACCATTTCAAGACCGCGCCACAACAATAACGAGGCATCAGGATGGTTTTGCGTCTGTTGCTCACAGTAACGCCAGGTTTCGGCCAATCGCTCACCTGACTGCGGATTAGGAAGCCCCAAGCTGGCGATCCAGTCGTCGAGAGCAAACTCACCCGCCGGATTCAAATGTGCACTTCGTACCGCAACCATAACTTCTCCCTACTTTGCGACCCCTGGCTCCTGCATGAACAGCGCCATAGATTCAAGATGCCCGGTGTGGGGAAACATATCCAACATTCGCACCTGAGCAAGACGGTAACCGGCGGCTAACAACACCTGACTATCCCGTGCCAGCGTGGTGGGATTACACGAAACATACACCACCCGCTTTGGCGCCAGTTTGACTATATGTGACATCACCCCGGCAGCACCTGCGCGAGCGGGGTCTAATAATACTTTATCGAATCCTTGTATCGCCCACGGCTGACGACTGATATCGGATTCCAGATTTTCATGAAAAAATGACACGTTGGCTAATGCATTGTTCTGCGCATTATACTGCCCATTCGCCACCAGCTCCGCAACTCCTTCCACCCCGACAACTTCACGCGCACGCTTTGCTAGCGGCAATGTAAAATTACCCATACCGCAGAAGAGATCCAGTACCCGCTCGTCAGGTTGTACATCAAGCCATGCCAGAGCCTGAGCCACCATTTGTTGGTTGACCGTATCATTGACCTGAATAAAATCCCGTGGATGAAATGCTAAGCGTAGACCGTCTATCTGGTAATAGGGGTCCTCACCAAAGAGTTTTTCCAGATTCTCGCTGTCGGCAGCCAGATAAACGGCAACCCCCTCCCGCAGAGCAAAATCTATAAGCGCTGCACGATCTACCTCATTAAGGGTATCAAGGTGGCGTAAAACCAGCAACGGCCCATTATCAGCCAGTACCAGTTCCACATGCCCTAACCGGCGCACAGCCTGTAAGGCAGATAAACATTGATAGAGCGGATGTAGCAGGCGCTCCAATTCAGGCCGCAGGACGGGACAATGTTTTATGCTAACCAAGTCGTGAGATTCAGTTTGATGGAAGCCCATTTGTAATCGCTGCTGTTTTGGCTGATAGAGCAACCCCAACCTCGCCCGCCGCCGATAACCATACTCTGGCCCACAGATAACCGAGTCTAATGCAGGGCAGCCCCCCGTTGCCTGCACCAGCAGTCGCCTGAGCGAATCTACTTTGCTATCTTGTTGCAATTGGCTACAAGCGTGCTGCTGCTGACAGCCTCCACAAATTCCAAAGTGAGGGCAAGGAGGAGCCACTCTTTCGCTACATTGGTTCAACAAACGTTTAAGTTTACCGCGACCATACTGGCGTTTTTGCTCGATCAGCTCAATTTCAGCTTGCTCTCCCGGTAGAACCCCGGGGATAAAAATAGCTTTGCCTTTATCGCGTGCAACCCCCTGACCAAAGGGATCAAGAGAATTTACTGTCACAGTTATCGTTTGTCGGGTCGTCACACGTCGGTTTGGAGAGTAGAATTGCGCCATATTGATTGATCAAGCACTGGTTTTGTAAGCTGCCGATTCTCCCACATTGGAATACCATGACCAAATACAGTCTTCGCGCGCGCATGATGATTTTAATCCTGGCCCCCACGCTGCTTCTTGGGCTGTTACTCAGTACTTCCTTTATGGTAAATCGTTATAATGAGCTTCAAAAACAAATAGTTAATGCAGGCACTAATATTATCGAACCGTTGGCGGTTGCCAGTGAATATGGCATGACCTTTCGCAACCGCGATACTGTCCGTCAGTTGATTAACCTGCTTCATCGCCGTCACTCGAATATTGTTCGGTCAATATCCGTTTTCGACGCAGATAACAATCTTTTTGTCACATCTAACTATAATTACAATTCCTCACAATTAAGGTTACCTAAAGGTGATTCTATCCCTGAGTCGCTGATGCTCTCTTATCGCGGCGACTCGCTGATTATGCGAATGCCTATTGTCTCGGAATCCAACTTATCCAGTGACAGAGTCTCGGATTCGGATATAACCCATCAGCCACTAGGCTATATCGCTATAGATTTGGATTTACAATCGGTGCGTTTGCAGCAATACAAAGAGATCTTTATTTCAACCCTGCTGTTGCTGTTTTGCATGTGTGTAGCGATTTTGTTTGCTTATCGTTTGATGCGCGATGTTACCGGCCCAATCCGTAACATGGTGAATGCTGTTGACCGTATTCGTCGAGGGCAATTGGATAGCCGGGTCGAAGGACATATGCTCGGCGAGCTGAATATTCTGAAAAATGGTATCAATTCGATGGCGATGTCGTTGGCGGCCTATCACGAAGAGATGCAGCAAAATATCGATCAAGCGACATCTGATTTACGCGAAACACTGGAACAGATGGAGATACAAAATGTTGAGCTGGGGCTGGCAAAAAAGCGGGCACAGGAAGCGGCACGCATTAAGTCGGAGTTTCTGGCTAACATGTCTCACGAGCTACGAACTCCGCTAAATGGTGTCATTGGTTTTACGCGCCAAACGTTGAAAACTTCGCTAACCCCCACACAAACTGACTATTTGCAGACTATCCAACGTTCAGCCAACAACCTGTTATGCATCATTAATGATGTTCTCGACTTCTCCAAACTGGAGGCCGAAAAACTCATTCTTGAACACATTCCCTTCCCACTACGTGGTGCACTGGATGAAGTCATTATCTTACTGGCACACACCGCACATGAGAAAGGGCTGGAGCTGACACTGCATGTTAATAATGATGTCCCCGAGCAGGTAGTCGGGGATGCGATGCGTTTGCAGCAAATTGTCACGAACTTGCTCGGTAATGCGATTAAATTCACCGAACAGGGCAATATCGATATTCTGGTTGCTGTGCAGGCGAAGACAGCACAACAAGTCACTCTGGTAGTAGAGATTCACGATACGGGCATTGGTATTTCTGAATCCCAACAGGCTCAGCTATTCCAGGCTTTTCGTCAGGCGGATGCCAGTATCTCGCGTCGACACGGAGGGACCGGCCTTGGATTGGTCATTACCGAAAGATTGGTCAAAGAGATGGGGGGCGATATTAGCTTTCACAGCCAAGTAGATCGCGGCTCAACCTTTAGGTTCCATCTCACACTGGATCTTAACGAAACCCTCTCTTATCGCCATCCTGATATGTCGTACTTAGAGGGGAAAACACTCGCCTATGTTGAGCGCAATACTTGTGCAGCAAGGGCCGCGCTAGATATTCTGAGTGTCACGCCCTTGCAGGTCACTCATAGCCCGACGTTAGCGCAATTACCGCGCCAACATTATGATTTCCTGCTGGTGGGGGTACCCATTCCGTTCCGTAATAATATGGCGGTTCATCAAGATAAACTGGTAGCGGCGCTGAAAATTTCCGAGCGCGTAATTCTGGCTCTACCAAGCCAGTCACAGGTGGAGGCTGAGCAACTTAAACAGCTCGGTGCCAAAGCATGTCTGGTCAAACCTTTGTCATCGAATAGATTGATTCCATTGCTGTTATCTGAAGAACCTCACAGTGAATTACCCGTAGTGGAGCAAGCGGACAAGTTGGCTAAATTACCGTTTAAGGTAATGGCAGTTGACGACAATCCAGCTAACCTAAAACTCATTGGCACCCTGCTTGAAGAACAGGTCGAAGAGACCGTGTTGTGTGACAGTGGCGCGAAAGCCATTGCCTATGCCCGAGAAAACACGCTGGATATCATCTTAATGGATATTCAAATGCCTGAAATTGATGGTATCCGTGCCAGCGAAGTCATTCATCAGATGTCCCATCATCTGGATACCCCCATTATTGCAGTCACCGCCCACGCCGTAAGAGGCCAGCAAGAACAGTTGTTAAAACTGGGGATGGCTGACTATCTGGCAAAACCGATTGATGAAGCTCGATTAATTCAGGCACTTTCCCGCTTTCAGCATGATAGTTCAGCCCCCCTTCTGGTGCAGGCTGCTCACTTGCCGGTACTTCAATCTGAATGTGACGGGGCGATAGATTGGCCACTGGCAGTCAGGCAAGCAGCCAATAAAGAGGCTCTCGCCAGAGACCTGTTAACTATGTTATTAGAATTTATGCCGCAAGTGATAGGTCGCGTGCAGGCTATATTGGCAGGTAGTCATGACAACGATATTCTGAACCTAATTCATAAGTTCCATGGCAGTTGTGCATGTAGCGGTGTGCCGCGACTGAAGCAATTGTGCATGACAATTGAGCAGCAATTGCGCCAGCAAACAGATTTACAAGGCTTGCAACCTGAATGGCTTGAATTATTAGATGAGATAGAGAATGTTCGCTATGCTGCCAAAAGCTATTTAGGTACTGCTTAGCACACCCCCGCTTCAACATAAAAAAAGGGCACAGTCATAATGAACTGCGCCCTTTTGGCGTTATTAATGCCGATTACTGCATTAATAAATAGAGTGAAGTGTCACCACGCTGAATATTCAGCGCCAGCACTGATGGTTTGGTATCGAGAATCTTCCGCAGCTCACCCAGATTTTGAACTGACTGCTGGTTAATCCCCATGATGATATCGCCTTTTTTCAGGCCAATACGTGCAGCGGCAGTGCCGGCTTTCACGCTATCAACTTTCACACCTTTTTTACCATTAACATCAGAGTTGCTCAGCTCCGCACCTTCAATTCCAGTATAGAGATTACCGGAATCAACCTGAGTTTGGCTGCTCTGCTCTAAGGTCACTTCCACATTGACAGGTTTACCGTCACGTAGCAGACCTAAGGTCATTTTACTGCCCACTGGCAGAGTACCAATCTCAGCACGGAAACCTGCGAAGCTATTGATTGCTTTACCATTCATGCTGACAATCACGTCACCAGCTTTGATCCCAGCTTTGGCCGCCGCAGATTTTGGCAAGACCTGACTGATAAAGGCACCTTTCTGTGCATCAACATTCATGGCTTTGGCCAGCTCAGAGTTCAGTTCGGTGCCCATAATGCCCAATTCACCACGTTTCACCTGACCAAATTCAACCATTTGAGATGTCAGGTTTTTCACCATGTTACTTGGGATAGCGAAACCAATACCGATGTTACCGCCATCTGGTGCCAGGATCGCAGTGTTGATACCAATCAGCTCACCGTTCAGGTTGATCAATGCGCCACCGGAGTTACCACGGTTAATCGCGGCATCAGTCTGGATAAAGTTTTCGTAGTTTTCCACGTTCAGACCACTGCGCCCCAAAGCAGACACGATACCGGATGTTACGGTTTCACCCAGACCATATGGGTTACCGATAGCAACGGTATAATCACCCACACGCAATTGATCAGAATCTGCGATTTTAATTGCAGTCAGATTTTTAAAATCTTTTAACTGCAATAACGCGATATCAGTTCGCGGATCTTTACCGATCACTTTTGCTTCATAGCTACGGCCATCGCTCAGTTTAACGCTGATTTTAGTCGCATTATCTACCACGTGGTTATTGGTAACGACATAACCTTTGGCAGCGTCAATAATGACACCTGAACCGAGCGCTCGGAAATCCTGCTTGCTAGGTGATCCCCCTTTGCCACCCTGCCCACCCTGACACATCGGGGAGCCTTGGAACGGTGAACCGTCTTGACAGAACGGCGAGTCATCACCAAAGAACTGCTGGAACTGTGGTGGCACGCCACCAGCACCGGAGTTGCTAACCTGGGTGCTACCCTCCACGTTGATGCTCACAACAGAAGGCATCACTTTCTCTAGCATTGGCGCCAGGCTAGGGAGCTGCTGGCTGCTAGAAGAGGCCGTCTCTGCCGAAATAGCAGAAGAAACCGGCCCCATGGCTAAACCGATGCTCAATGCCAGTGCACTTAACACTAAAGTTGTTTTTTTCATGTATTCTGGTTCTCGCTGTACAATTAATAAGGGGTCAATAAATGGTATATATACCCAAAGAAATTGAAGTTGCGGCTAACAACCTAGCAGCTTCAGAGACAAAGGGTATAACTGACTTATATCCAAAATAATTGACGTAGCAGTCAGTGAGCAATCGCGCGAATCCTAATGAGCGAACTAAAGCTCAACGATAGGGATGGGTCGAGTAACGAAAGCCACTCACTACGCGGCAACGCCAAGAGAAGGATATAGCCGTCTTGCATAGTAAGATTAAATATGGGGGATGAAGTTCATAGAACCAATAATCGGAATAGTAAAAAATATTGTCCGTCTTTACAAAACTACAGTTAATTAAACGGACAACTCACTTTGCTTGGATACTATTCCGCAGCCATCAATCGCCGATATTCATCATAAGCATAAAGATCCGTCATCCCACTGATATAATCCTGAATTAAACGAGCACGATAATAATATTCATAGATCTCATGTTGTTCTGACGATAAATTACGTAACCGCTCTGTCGATTCCGCATAAGCCAAGCGATGCTTAGTAGACAATTTATGGAACAACCGCGTCTCAATAGGATACTGGCGGTGGCTGTCTTCTGCCACTAACTGTGTAAAGGCCGTTTGCGGCATAGATAATAATGGGCTGTAAATATCAAGTAGCCCACTAATAACTCTATATCCTTGTAATTCAAGCTGTTCTACTTCAGGATGATTAAACACATGTTTTACTGCCACCTTTTTAAAAATTTGCAGTAATTTACACGCAGGGCTGGAGTCTTCTAATAATGCCTGATTGAACGAGCCAGAAAATACCGTGGGTAAATTTTCAATAAACCGTTGTGCTGCATGGGGAACTAACTTCCCGACAGTATTTACCCGTAAATACATAAAGAATTGATCTTCCGAACTGCGCCGGCCTTGCCCGCGACCTAATTGCCGGAATGCGCCACCAACAACTTTATCAAACAAGTCGCCATGGGTAACTTCGCCCCACTCTTGCATCATATGATCGTAAAGTTGCTCGACACTGAAAATACTTTTTTCTACTGCATCTTCTAAGTCAGCAATACAATAAGAAATATCATCAGCAGCTTCCATAATATATGTCAGAGGGAAACGATTGAACTCTCCCATATTGAGTTCACGACGTAAATCTTTAACATAGTCTTCTTCAGCAAGATAAAATCCTGGTTTCTTCATCAAATAGTGATGAGAAGCAGGAATATCGCCTGACCAATACGCCGGTTTGGTATATTTAAGAATGCATCCTACCTGAGCATAAGTCAGATTCAGTTTTAATAAACTGTAAACCAACCGAATGGCTTGTGCGTTACCTTCAAACTGGCTTAGGTCATGGCGGATTTTACTGCGCAGGATATTAAGTTCTGTTTCCCCTTCCCGCAGCCTTAATGCATTAACCTGACAATGATCCTTACCACGAGGTTCCGCACCACCGCCGTTAGGGTCCATCTGTTTTGTAAACCAGTTATTGATAGCTGATTCACCAAAATGGCCAAAGGGAGGATTACCGATGTCATGCATCAGGCAAGCCATTTCCACTATGCTTTCAAAGGGGTCAAGCAGCTTATCCAGCCCATAAGCTGTGATTTTTTTATCCTGCTTAAACCGATTAAGGATCTCTTTGGCAATATAACGCCCCACTTGTTGCACTTCCAGCGAGTGGGTTAAACGGCTACGAACAGCGGCATTACGTTCCAGTGGGAAGACCTGCGTTTTTTGCTGCAAACGCCGAATGGCGGCAGAATTCACAATCCGACCCCGATCACTTTCAAATACTCGGGTAATCTCATATTCATCTTCCGCCGAACTGGATTTACCAAACGGCCGCTGAAAACTGATTTTCTGCTTAAAGTCGATCCCGGACATGTTATCCCCCTGATCATTTAATATAAACAGTGATACCGACTCCCGCCAACAGATGCAATTGATTACGCATGAACTGCGGCACATTACGCATTATCTTTGCTGAGCTACCCGGATATCTCACTTAACTGATAAACTGTGCGTTGATAATTACAACCTAATCCACTCTTTAAAATCAGCGGGTATCCATATGAAAGTAGGCATTATTGGTGCGATGGAGCAAGAAGTTACGTTGCTGCGTGATAAAATTGAAAATCGCCAAACCTTGACACGAGCAGGTTGCGAAATTTACACCGGTAAACTCAATGGCGTTGATGTCGCATTACTAAAATCCGGCATTGGTAAAGTCTCTGCGGCCATGGGAACAACATTGCTGTTAGAGCATTGCCAGCCAGACGTGGTAATCAATACCGGCTCTGCGGGTGGTTTAGCCTCCAGTTTGAAAGTGGGTGATATCGTTGTTTCTAACGAAGTTCGCTATCACGATGCTGATGTGACCGCATTCGGCTATGAAGCAGGCCAAATGGCCGGTTGCCCTCCCGCTTTCATTGCTGATGCTGAGTTGATTGCACTGGCAGAAAGCTGCATTAATCAATTGAACTTACATGCAGTACGCGGCCTGATTTGCAGCGGCGATGCCTTTATTAATGGTTCAGCCCCCCTGGCCCGTATCCGCGCGGCCTTCCCGTCGGTGGCAGCAGTCGAGATGGAAGCCGCCGCTATCGGCCATGTTTGCCATCTGTTCGAGACACCTTTCGTTGTGGTTCGTGCGATTTCTGATGTGGCTGATCAGGAGTCTCATCTGAGCTTTGAAGAGTTCTTAGTGGTCGCCGCTCAGCAGTCGACGCTTATGATCGAAGCCATGTTAACCACACTGGCTAATCGCAATTAATGGTCCGTTCCCGTATTTTCGCCCTATCACGAGCAGCAATAACGTTGTTGCTCGGCCTGTTTTCGTTTGCCCTGTTTGCACCATACGCAGTAGCAGTAGAGCGGATTATCAGCTTATCCCCCAGCACCACTGAACTGGCTTATGCCGCGGGATTAGGCGATAAACTGGTTGCAGTAAGTGCTTACTCTGATTACCCGGAAGCGGCTAAAAAGCTTGAGCAAGTTGCATCCTGGCAAGGCGTGAATGTCGAACGTATTTTGGCATTAAAGCCAGACTTGATCCTCGCGTGGCGTGGCGGTAATCCACAACGCCCGCTTGATCAACTCGCCGCCTTTGGTATTCCAATTTTCTATTCTGATCCGGTAAATATTGATCAAATTGCTGGTGATCTGGATAAATTGGCGCAATACAGCCAGCATCCTGAACAGGCCCACCAAGCCGCAGCTCAACTCCGTCAGAAGGTTACTGAATTACGTCGCCACAATGCCCGTAACACGCCCTTGCGTACCTTTTTACAGTTTGGTACTCAGCCGCTGTTTACCAGCTCTGGGCATACGTTACAAAGTGAGGTTATTTCCTTGTGTGGTGGAGAAAATATTTTTGCTGGCAGTCGTGTTCCTTGGCCTCAAGTCAGTCGGGAACAAGTCATGACACGCCAACCACAGGTGATCGTAGTCAGCGGTGACCAGCCACAAGCTGATAATGTCAGAGCCTTCTGGCAACCTCAGCTTGCAATTCCTGTTATAACGCTGAATGAGGACTGGTTTAATCGTTCGGGTCCGCGTATCCTGCTGGCCGCTGAACAGTTGTGCCAACAAATGGCCAGCTTTCAATCCCCCGTGGCGGAGTCACATTAATGCTGGTTTATTGGCTGGATATTTTAGGTACTGCGGTATTTGCTATCTCTGGTGTATTGCTAGCGGGGAAGTTGCGTATGGACCCGTTTGGTGTGCTGGTTTTAGGGGTGGTGACAGCTGTCGGTGGGGGAACAATCCGCGATATGGCCTTGGCCAATGGCCCGGTTTTTTGGGTGAAAGATCCTACTGACTTAGTGGTTGCAATGGTGACCTGTCTGGCAACCATTTTGTTGGTGCGTCAACCTCGTCGAACACCTAAATGGATCCTGCCGGTGCTTGATGCTATTGGTCTGGCAGTATTCGTCGGTATCGGCGTCAATAAAGCCTTTGCGGCTGGTGCCAGCCCGTTAGTGGCTATCTGTATGGGTGTTATAACCGGAGTCGGCGGTGGGATTATCCGCGATGTATTAGCCCGCGAGATCCCAATGATCCTGCGCACTGAAATTTATGCTACCGCCTGCATTATTGGTGGTATCGTTCATGCTACCGCGTTCTATACTTTAGGTATGCCCTTACAACAAGCAATGATGCTGGGCATGGTGATTACGCTCGGTATCCGGCTTGCAGCTATCCGCTGGCGTTTAAAACTACCCACATTTGAAATAGAGCACTAATAGAGTGATTGGTCTAATTTGTATGATCTAAATCTTCAAGTTTTTAAATAATTAGCCGATATATCTATCCAAAATAATTGGCCCTGATAGCTAACAACGCTGCGGCGTCAATAAGCAGGATATCCCCATTTAGCTGGCTGAATGGGACACCGACAGATAAAAATGCAGTCATAAATCATGAAATATTTTTTGTTTACGTTTTGGCTGGCATTTATTGCCAGTCCGTCGCTGGCTCAGGGGCTAAGCGGCACAATAGAATTAAGCTTAACTATCGTGCCATCTTGTCAGGTGCAATCACCGAATCAAAATGAACACATAGCTAATGATGCAAAAGTAAATTATCCACAAATACACTGCCAACGAGGAGGTGGCTTGGTTAGCGAACCTAAAATCAGCCATTCTTTTATTGCGACAGATGGCTCATTACTCAGCCAAACCAGTAACAGCCAGATGACACAGTTGATCACTGTAGAATGGTAATATTCAGATGAAAAAAACCGCAACTATTAAAGTTGCGGTTTTTTATCGGAAATTGAGTGGACTAATTATACCCAAAGTCATTGGTGTTACAGCAGGGCAGTAAACGAACGACAAATCAGTCAGAAGCGATTTGAACAGCATTGATGCTAGCCCGTAGAGTGTGCCTTCAAAATGAGGCTCACTAATCCCGATGAGCTGGCCCAATTCAGTGGTTCGGTTAAGTGAATACAGCTAACGTCGTTGTAGCATCAAGGACACAGGATAAATTAAATGCTGAAAGAAGAACCGCAACCACAGGTACTTTTCGCATTCGGGTTCGTCACAATAAAGCGTGAGCCTTCCAACCCTTCGGTATAATCCACCGCACCGCCGACCAGATATTGCAGGCTCATCGGATCAACAACCAATTCCACGCCTTGCTTTTCGATGGTCATATCCCCATCGTTGATTTGATCATCGAAAGTAAAACCATACTGGAACCCGCTGCATCCGCCACCGGTAATATAAACCCGCAGCTTCAGATTCGGATTTTCCTCATCAGAAATCAGCAGTTTAACTTTCTTAGCTGCTGCCTCAGTAAACTGTAGGGGCAGTACTGTTTCATCGCTCATACTCATCACTCCCAACCGGTGTTCGAGTTGCAGGTTACTACAATGGCAGCCTGATCTAATCATCAATTATCTAATACCTGAGTAATTCATTCAAGTATTGCTGGCTAATGTTATATATTATCTACCTGTTTGAGTATCATTTTCAACCACCGGTTGTTGTTGTTCACTCGCAGATGCAGCCTGCTCTTGTCTTTGTAATGTGCGGGCTAAAATAGCTGAATACAAGGGCTTACCCCCCATAAATTGTGCTATTAATGTGGCGCCCAAGCAGGTCACTATCATTGGTAAAATAAGCTGATAATTATCGGTCATCTCCAACACCAAAACTATCCCAGTCAGTGGTGCACGTACCGATGCAGCAAACAGCGCCCCCATCCCGGCAATAGCAAAAGTCCCGGCCTCAATGCCGTATTCGGGGAAAAAATACGCGCAGGACAAACCGAAAGCAGTACCCAAAATAGTTCCTAAAGCCAACATTGGGGCAAATATCCCGCCAGGTGCACCAGAACCAAAGCACAATAGTGTCGTAATAACTCGAGCAATAAAAATGAATAGCAACATGCCGATACTGAAGTTACCGGCTGTCGCAATAGGAATTAATGCAAAACCACCCCCCACAGCCTCGCCATGAAACAATGCCAATAAACCACACATTCCTCCCAGCAGGCCGCCAAGCAAAACTAACTTGCGCCAATCACCACCGTGGAAACGCATGAACATATCCTGCGTGCGGAATATTAACGCATTGAACATCACACCGATGGCACCGAAAATAATCCCCAGCACAAGGTAAAGCCATAATGTGTCCAGTGGCACTTCGCTCATTTTACCGACATCAATAACCGCATGTTCACCGTTAAAATAGCGGTAGACGATAGTAGATGTTATCACCCCGACAAATACGGCTTTGATTGACACCAGACTGTAGCGGAACTGAGAGCGCATCTCTTCAATAACGAACAAAATCCCCGCCAGCGGGGCATTGAAGGCCGCAGACAACCCGGCAGCTGCACCTGTTGCCAGCAATGAGTGACGTGCTTCAGGGCTGTGCAGACGAAAGATATCGACAATCATCCGCCCGCTATTACCCCCCATCTGTACCATCGGCCCTTCCCGGCCTAACACCATGCCCGCCCCTAATGTTCCAAGGCCGCCAATAAATTTAACCGGAATAACCCGCCACCAGCGCACTGGCCGCATCTCCTCCATTGCCCCTTCGATTTCAGGAATACCTGAACCACCAGCCTCAGGAGCAAAACGACGCACCAAAAAATAACCTACCATCGCCAGCAACGCCGACATAACGAAAGCCAACGGCCATACCAAAATTGCGTAATCCGCGACTTTGGCCAGCGTTGCCAACCTTTGTTGTTGGATCCAATCGACGCCGCGATCAAAAGCCACAGCCAGCAAACCGGTAACAACCCCGACCACACCAGCCATAATAAGAATAACCAACGGCGTTTTATCACGATTAACCAATGCTCGGATAAAACGACCCCGTTTGAGTTCAGTAACGCCTTCAGCAGGCATTGGTTGCGTTGAATCAGTCATGATTAGTCTATTTATCAATTGAATAATAAGTAATACAAATGAACAGTAGTCTGAGTTTAGACTACATCATCATGATGTGCCTGCTTAAACGTCGATGAAACACTCTGGCTTAGAATGTAAGTTTAGCGATGAAAGTTTCGAATATGCGGCACGTCGCGCAAGCTAGCAGTTAATTATGCCCAATCATTTGATAACCGCAGCCAGTTCTTTAGAATAGGCACCATTGTCTATGGTCATAGCTGATGTTAACAACATTAATTTTATATAACTCACTGTTATTTAATATAATATCATCTCAGCCAATGTCATCAAGCCCAATTCAGGAGCCAGTTTATGAGTAAGTCCGAAAGTCTGTATGCCCAGGCACAGCAGGTGATCCCAGGCGGGGTTAACTCTCCGGTGCGTGCATTCACCGGTGTCGGTGGCGTTCCATTGTTTATTGAACGTGCTGACGGCGCTTATCTATTTGATGTCGATGGTAAAGCTTACATCGATTATGTCGGCTCCTGGGGTCCGATGGTGCTTGGTCACAATCATCCCGCCATTCGTCAGGCCGTAATTGAAGCAGTCGAGCGCGGCCTAAGCTTTGGCGCACCGACAGCGATGGAAGTCAAAATGGCTGAGTTGGTGACAGAATTAGTGCCAACCATGGATATGGTACGGATGGTTAACTCCGGTACCGAAGCCACCATGAGCGCCATTCGTCTAGCCCGAGGTTTCACTGCGCGCGATAAAATCATCAAGTTTGAAGGCTGCTATCACGGCCACGCCGACTGCCTATTAGTAAAAGCAGGCTCTGGCGCATTGACCCTCGGTCAGCCAAACTCTCCGGGGGTACCGGCTGATTTCGCTAAGCACACTCTGACCTGTACTTATAACGATCTCGCCTCTGTACGTGAAGCCTTTGAGCAATACCCACAAGAAATCGCCTGTATCATTGTTGAACCTGTCGCTGGCAATATGAACTGCATACTACCGCAGCCAGAATTCCTGCCGGGGCTGCGTGATCTATGTGATGAATTTGGTGCATTGCTGATTATTGATGAGGTCATGACGGGTTTCCGGGTGGCATTAGCCGGGGCGCAGGATTACTACCATGTCATTCCTGACTTAACCTGTCTGGGGAAAATTATCGGTGGTGGTATGCCGGTGGGTGCTTTCGGTGGTCGCCGTGATGTCATGGAGGCACTGGCGCCGACTGGACCAGTTTATCAGGCGGGTACTCTCTCCGGGAACCCTATCGCTATGGCGGCGGGTTATGCCTGTTTAACTGAAGTGGCACAGGTAGGTATTCATGAAACCCTGACCGAGTTAACCGATTTACTGGCAACTGGCCTGCTCGATGCAGCACAGGCAGAGAACATCCCGCTGGTGGTTAACCACGTTGGTGGCATGTTTGGTATCTTCTTTAGCAATTCACCAACGGTCACCTGCTATCAGGATGTCATGAATTGTGATGTTGAACGCTTTAAACGTTTCTTCCATTTGATGCTGGCAGAAGGCGTCTATCTGGCCCCTTCTGCGTTTGAAGCCGGTTTTATGTCCGTCGCACATAGCAAAGAGGATATCCAGAGAACCGTCGATGCTGCCCGCCGGTGCTTTGCCAAACTTTAATATCTATAGATACTATAACCACCGCCAAAACGCTGGAGGTGGTTATAAATTAAAGCCCAGAGGTTTAATGCGCTTAATTAATTTAATGCCGATTAACGGTATAAAGTAATTCTGATATTTCTACATACTGTGGAATATCACCACCACTACTACCATTCCAACTTGGCCCCATAGGAAGTGTAGGCATGTTAACTTCAACTGGGTGATAATCTATTATATTACGGGTTACTGGTTGAACAGTATCAATGTGCGTCGTCAGAGAAAAAGTTAATACATCGGAAATGAGTAACACACCAAAGCCTGTCACTATCAGACCATATATTAACAAGATATTAATCAACACCTTGTCATTAACCCCATGCAGAAAAAACTTACTTTTTTCATGAATTAATTCAGTCATCTTATTTCTCTCCAATTTAATTACCACTAAATAATGAGTAGAATAATCAGACAAACTAATAACTTAAAAATAATTTACATTGCATTATTTAGCTTGATAACATACAGGTAACTATCAAATTGACAATCACAATTAGCGTCTAAGTAACGCGATGGATTTTCTGCCTGATTCTTTCACACTATCATATAAAAACTCATGAACAATACTTTATTACTTATTAAATTTAACTGAGTTTAAATATAATTAACAATGCATGTAGTATTTTTATTTATAATAATTTTAAATACAATAATCATTAAATAATATTACTATAAATTAACCCAATATCCTCCATATCATCGACTCATAATTAATAGCTCGATGATATATTTGATAAAAAATCTAACTACAGTTCAGAATCCATATTCAAACGAAGCAGATTATTGACATAATAAACGCTTACCGCCCTTGTTTACGCAATAAATAAACAAAGTAAGGAGCACCAATAAATGTTGCCAACAACCCTGCGGGGATTTGGTTCGGGAACAACAGCATGCGGCCACACCAGTCGGCAAATACCATCAGCAGTCCACCTAAAATAGCCGCGATAAACAGTTGTGGAATGGCTCGGCGAAAGCCCATCATACGCGCCATATGTGGTGCCATCAGCCCGACAAAACTTAAAGGCCCAACTGTCAGGGTAGCCGCGGCAGTTAAGATGGCAGCCAATAACAAAATGGCTAACCGGCTAGGTGCAAGCGCCATACCCAGTGCTCTGGCGGTGACACTGCCCAATGGCAAAATCATTAACCATCTGCGGCACAGTGGCGCTAATGCAATCAGCACCAAAGCAACTAAACCGGTTGTTACTGCCTGTGTTCCATTAACCGAGTAGGTAGAGCCAGAAATCCACGCCAGCAAGCCGCGCATACGTGGGTCGCCACTGGCCAGTAACATAGTGATTACCGTGGTAAAGGCGGTGCTCAGTGCAATCCCTGCTAATAGCATTCTGCCTGGAGAGAACCCGCCACGACCAGCAACCACCAGAATCAACAATAACGTGGCCGCAGCCCCTAAGCTCCCGGCGGGTAGCAGCCATAACAACGCATTACCTGGCACGATAAACATCATGACCACCACCCCGAAAGAAGCACCAGAGCTGATACCCAGAACTTCGGGGCTAGCCATTGGGTTACCCGTCAGTTTTTGGATTAAGGTCCCCGCCACCGCCAGCATCATACCGGCCGATAATGCCGCGAGCACACGTGGCCAGCGCCAATGTAACACTGCCTGAAGTTCATCACCGGTAATCCAACTCCAGCCCTGATTGTCGCGGCCGAGCATAAGCGCTACCGTCAACCCAGCCAGCAGTAACAGCAAACCAACACTTATCCATAATCCTAAATGCTGTCGTTCAGCAGGAACATTATCGCCAAAATCCATATTGGGTGCGGTCGCACTGTGTAAACGTGGTAGTAGCCACAACAGTAGTGGTGCACCAATCAAGGCGGTCGCCGCACCGGTAGGAATCTCCCGCCAGACTTGCGTCAGCCAGATGATGCTCTGATCGGTAACCCAGAGCAGTAACGCCCCGACTACCGGTGCCAGTATCAAGCGCTGAGATAACCGCCGCGCACCAAAAATTTTCGCCAACAGTGGCGCAAATAGACCGATAAACCCAATGACTCCGACTGCATTAACTAACATCGCACTGAAAATAATTGCCACGCCCAGCGCACTCAACCGCGCCAGTGATAACCCCAGTCCTAGATTACGAGCAATGCCATCATCTAGCCCCAATAGGGTTAATGGGCGTATCAGTAAAGCTGCCAATATGCAGGTAATCACTAAGCGTGGCAGAATAAATTGCACCGTACTCCAATCCTGCTGATTCAGTGCGCCACTGCTCCATAAGAACAGCCCCTGCAACTGGTCATAGTTAAATAGTGCCAACAGACCATTAACTGCACCACAGTACAAACCAAGAACCAGGCCAGCCAGAATCAGAGTGACAGGCGAGAGTCGTTTTCCCCAGGCGACACCAAATACCAACGCACCGATAACCATACCACCAGCCATTGCTGCCAGTTGGCGGGTCAATTCGCCACCGGGTAACATCCATAGGGTAGCGACTGTCAGCCCAAGTTGGGCACCCGCCGCGACACCGAGTGTGGCGGGTTCAGCCAATGGGTTACGCAGCACTTGCTGGAATAAAACACCGACTAACCCTAACCCAGCACCGGTGAGCAGTGCAACGACCAACCTAGGTAACTGGCTGTAATGGAATAACATCTGGCGCACATCATTGTTGTCTGGCCGCCATAACGCTTCAGCCCATAATGAAACGGGCAATAATTGGCGCAGATTATATAGAGTCAGTGCCACGGCAATTATCAATAACAGCCCAAGTAATCCAATGGGCAGTAACCCGCTCTTGCGTGGATGGGCTGCCATCATGATGC
Organism: Yersinia sp. 2541 StPb PI; assembly: GCF_052217145.1. Taxonomy (NCBI): domain Bacteria; kingdom Pseudomonadati; phylum Pseudomonadota; class Gammaproteobacteria; order Enterobacterales; family Yersiniaceae; genus Yersinia; species Yersinia sp. 2541 StPb PI. The sequence goes on from NZ_JAZGQB010000001.1 coordinate 3,856,136, forward strand.
ATTACCCCATGCCTGCTCCAAAAGACGCACAAAACGCATGGCAGACAACGTTGAGCCGTAGAACCACACCGGCGGCAATATTCGTAATTGGTTTTGACGCACAAACGACATAGATTGCCACAACGGAGTGCCAGCAACCTGTTGTAACATTTCACGATTACCATGATCGAAGCAGATGGCGCGCCCCTGTTTGATGGTCGCTAAACGTTCAATACCCACAACCGAGCTACCCCAGAGATTGGTTTCTCCCTGCCAGGCATTTTCAATCTTCAATTGGTCCAATACATCTTGGAATAGGCTGCCTTTGCCGATAACCAGCGCATGGCGAGTGTCCAACAGAGTAAACATCAGTAGTGGTGCCTGGCTGGTGTGATAAAGACGTTGACGAGCTACCTGCATAAAGTGGGCAAAGTCAGCAATATGCTGCTCCGCAACCGTTTCTAGCCCTAGCCGTTGGCCCAGCGTGCGCAATGAGTTCCGGCCAACTGCCAGCGGTGAACTGCCCTCTTCATTAAAGGCAAAACTCATCGAGGGAGCGATAGGAGCGAGTTTTTCCGGCGAAGGGCCAAAGCCTTGCGACATCAGGATTAGCGACGGTGCCATTTGCTGTAGCAGTTCCAGGTTAGGTTCAGTACGCTGCCCCACATCAATAACACTGGCAGGCAATTCAGGATCTTCAACCCATAGTCGGTAATTATGGGTGTCAGCCACACCATAAGGTGTAACCCCCAATGCCAACAGTAACTCAGTGGGTAACCACTCTAACGTGACAACTCGATTAGCATCAATCTTGCCGCTATTCTGCGCCCAACTGGGCAATGACAGCAGTAACGGCGATAGTGCTAATGCGGTAAGCAGTCTGCGCCGAGAGTGATCTGGCATCGCGCAATGAGATTCAACCATGGATAAATGTGTTGTCATTAGTACACGAAGCTTACCGGCGCACCACCGGCCGGATGCGGTAATATCCCCATTGGGATACCGTAGATTTGCTCCAATACCTCTCCCTGCATCAGGCTGTCAGCCGGCCCTTGTGCAATCATCTCCCCGCCACGCAATGCCACTAAGTGGTCGCAATAACGGGCGGCCATATTGATATCATGCAACACAGCAATGACCGTCAATCCGCGTTCACGACTGAGATGTTGAATTAACCCTAATACCTCTACCTGGTGCGCAATATCCAGTGCCGAAGTCGGTTCATCGAGCAATAGGCAGCGGCTATTTTGTGCCACCAGCATGGCCAACCAGGCACGCTGCCGTTCACCACCGGATAAACTGTCAACCAACCGGCTAGCCAAGGGTTTTAAATCGACCAGTGCAATTGCCTCTTCCACTTGTTGGCGGTCTTCCTGACGAAAACGGCCTAACGCGCCATGCCACGGATAGCGGCCAATCGCCACCAATTCACGTACCGTCATCCCTTCAGCCGCCGGTAACTGTTGTGGCAAATAAGCAACTTCACGGGCAAACGCTTTGCTGTCCCACAGTGCTAATGGCACATCATTGAGTAAGGCTTCGCCACTTGATGGTGGCTGATGGCGACCCAGCATTTTTAATAGTGTTGATTTACCGGAACCATTATGGCCGATAAGTCCGCAGACTTTGCCTTGTGGGAATGTCAGTGACAGTGGCTGTAATAAGGTTCGGCCGGGAACCGAAAAACTCAGCTCACGGAGGATAAAGGTGCTGGATTGGCTTGCCTGTTGGTCCAAGATGGTGCCCTGCGATTAAAAGTTAACGGGTTTAACAATTATTGCGACCCGAACGTTATCGAAAAATAGCGAGAAAGTGAATCGAAACGATAATAATTATCAAAGTGAAATAATTATCAAAGCAGGTAGTTTATGCGTAACCTGCGACGAACTGCAAGCGCTAAGCCAGCCGATTGAGTAGTAAGAAATGAGCGGATAAGGTGCGGAGGCAAAACAGTGGAGCTGTGGAGCTGTGGAGCTGTGGAGCTGTGGAGCATGAATAGTCTGGCACGGTCGCGATAACCGTGCCAGTGGGTTAACTGTTACTGGCCGAACATATCTTTTATCCAGCCGGCAACACCGTCGCCTTCGGCTTGTGGTTGCGAAGCGGGCTGAGCCGCCTTACACAACCCCTGTGGGTTTTCAGTCCAGACAGGAATGGTGCGCATACCACCAGCCTCACCACAGACAAAGTTACCCGCCGAATCAATGCTCATCTCGCTAATCCCTTCCGGTGGTTGCAACACCAACGGCAGTGGAGTCTGGTTCTCCAGATAGCGGCGATACAAGGTTAGCGCACCATTAGCTCCGGTCAGTTTTGCCGGGCCGTTATTGTCACGACCAACCCAGGCAATCGCCACTTCCTTACCATCAATACCGGCAAACCAGCTATCACGCAGGTCGTTGGTAGTACCGGTTTTGGCCGCCAGTGTGTATTTGGAGAATTTCACTGACAGCGAACGAGAGGTACCACGGGCCACCCCTTGTTGCATCGCATAAAGTGTCAAATAGGCCGCCTGAGCAGGTACCATACGTTCCGCCTGTGGGAAGCTCTGATACAGCACGGTGCCATCTTCGGCAATAACCGAACGCACCGCCGATAACGGTGCACGGTTACCGCCACTGGCGATAGTCTGATACTCCTGTGCCACTTCAACCGGAGTCAGGTCAATCGCCCCCAGTAACATGGCCGGAACTGGAGTAATAGCGGCTTTCGGGATCCCTAATCGCTGCAACATCGCACTGATTTGATCCAACCCAACCGACATTCCCAGATTCACCGTCGGCACGTTCAGCGAGTTAGCCAGCCCATCAACCAACATCACCTGACCACGGAACTGGCGATCATAGTTTTTTGGCTGCCATGATGAACCGTTTGGTAATTTGATCGACAACGGTTGATCAGATAACCAAGTGTTAAGGCGGTATTTATCTGGCTCACTCAATGCCGTCAGATAAGTGGGTGGCTTGGCAAGAGAACCGACTAAACGACGAGCCTGCATTGCACGGTTAAAGCCTGCATACTGCGGCTGTGCGCCGCCCACCATGGCACGAACTTCGCCACTGAAGCGGTCAACAATCACCATCGCCGCTTCCAGATCATCCAAATGACGAGCGGCTTTCAGCGCCGGAATGCCGTCTTCAATGGCTTTTTCTGCTGCATCTTGTGAAACTGGATCCAGTGTGGTGAAGATCTTCACACCAGATAGATCGTTAATCTTGTCACCCAGTTTCTGTTGCAGTTCCTGACGCACCATCTGCATAAAGGCTGGCTGGGGAGTAATAACACCGCCTTTTGGCTGTACCCCCAGCGGGCGGGCACTAAGCATGGTGTAAAGCTCTGCGTCAATCACACCTTGATTCTGTAACAGGCGCAACACCAGATTGCGACGTTCAAGTGCCAGCGTTGGGTTACGCCATGGGTTATACAGCGACGCCCCCTTCACCATACCCACCAGCATCGCTTGCTGATCAAGGCTCAGTTCATTTACCGGGCGACCAAAGTAATACAGGCTTGCCAGCGGGAAACCACGAATCTGATCGCTACCACTTTGACCGAGATACACTTCGTTCAGATACAGTTCCAGAATCCGATCTTTGCTGTAACGGTAATCCACCAACAGAGCCATATAGGCTTCGTTAAGTTTGCGCCACAGTGAACGCTCGTTGGTCAGGAACAGGTTTTTCACCAATTGCTGCGTCAGGGTACTGCCGCCCTGCACCGCTTTACCGGCAGTCAGGTTAGCGACTACTGCGCGGCCAATGGAGTACGGGCTGATGCCATCGTGCTCATAGAAATGGCGGTCTTCGGTTGCCAGCAAAGTATCGACTAACAAATCAGGGAAACCGGCACGCGGCACAAACAGACGCTGTTCACCGTTAGGTGATTGCAGCATGGTAATCAACTTAGGATCAAGGCGCAGGAAACCGAAATCACGCTGATTATCCAGATTTTGGATCTGGGCCAGACGATCGTTTTTAAACACCAAACGCGCGCGGATCTGGCCCTCTTTCGCATCAGGGAAATCAAATGGGCGGCGCAAGATATCAATACTATCGCCCTGAACCGTGAATTCACCTGGACGGGTCATACGGGTAACCTGCCGGTATTGCATCCCTTCCAGCAAATCGACCATCTCTTTTTTGCTGTAGGACATCCCCGGTTCAAGGTTAACCATGCGGCCATACACAGCGGCTGGCAGTTGCCAAACTTTGCCATCGATGCGGCTGCGAATTTGCGAATCGAGGTAAACCCCATAAATAGCCAGCACCACGGCACCGACTAAAAACAGTTTGATAAATAAGCCGAGCCAGCGGCGTTTTTTACGGGGCGGACGTGATGCTACCTTTCTTGGCATCGGCTCTTCCTCGTCATCGTAGTCATCATCGTCGTGCTCTTCGTCATCTAAATAGTCTTCTTCTTCGAACTCATCTTCATCACGCCGCCGGCGCAGTGGCCGTTTCGATGCGACTTTGGGTAGGGCTTTCTTGCCCTTGCGCCCTATTGGCTCGCGGTCATCCCCAGACATGTATTTATCTCCACGCGCATTGGCGATTATTGCGGCTTAATGTGTTCCCCAATTTATCGAATAGAAAGGGGAAACATCTGAAATTATTGGCTCTGATACTTCTTGGTCCTGCGGGTTGGCCGGGTATTGGCAGGGTCATCCGGCCAGACATGTTTGGGATAACGCCCTTTCATCTCTTTTTGTACCTCCCGATATGCGCCTTGCCAGAAAGCGGCTAGATCACCCGTAATCTGTAATGGCCGATGTGCCGGGGAGAGCAGTTCTAACACCACCGCCACCCGCCCGCAGGCCAGCATCGGGCTGTGTTGTTCGCCAAAGACCTCCTGCAAACGCACCGCCAGTACCGGTGGCCGCTCGACATAATAACGGATTGGCAGGCGGCTCCCCGTGGGCACAGTGTAATGAGTTGGCAGCTCAGTATCCAGCCGTTGACGTAACTGCCAGCTCAACAAGCGGGTTAATGCCTCGCTAATATTCACTTGCCGCAATCCGCGGAAAGCCCGCACGCCGGACAGCGACGGCTGTAACCACAGCTCAAGTTTGCTCAGCAAACTGTCATCATCCATCGCAGGCCAAGGCTCCTCAGGTAGCCAGCGGGCAGCACATTGTAATCGAACGCGTAACTGCTCGGCATGCTCATCCCAATTAAGTACCTGCAACCCTTGCTCGCGTATCCAGTTAAGTAATGCCGATTGCAATGCCTCATCGCTCGGCTTGGCTAACGGTTGCGCCCGTAAGGTCAAACGCCCGATTTGCCAGCGTCGCCAGGCCCGCAGCGTACCCTTTTCTTCATCCCATTCCACCACCGTCCGCTCGTCGACTAACCGGGGTAATTGTTTTACCAGTTGTTCAACATCAATCGGCAATGCCAGCAAAATACGCGCATCCGGCCCGCTGTTGCTTTGTAATAAGTTGGCGGCCACTAGCCAGGGGGTACGTGACAGCGCCTCATCCTGAGCCATTGCAGCCCCCATACCGTTAGCCAACAGGTAGCGACCATCCAGCCCTCTCTGCTGCGCGATGCGATCAGGGTAAGCCAGTGCCAGCAATTGGCCGGCGAGATTACTGTCCACGTTGCCTGAACGGCGGTTGACTCTTTGCGTCAATTGCCGTGCCCGGCGCTGCCAGTGAGGTTGCGGCCGACTAAGCCAATCGTGTAAATCAATCTGACCAGAACGGGGTGGTTCTTCCAAAATGGCGGCCAGCAATGCCGCCGTTGCCAACGCATCGGGGCTTTGTTCAGCGGCAAAGCACAACATGGCCGCCAAACGCGGTTCACAACCTAAACTCGCCATACTGCGCCCCGTAGCACTAAGGTGGCCATGGGTGTTGATGGCCCCGAGTCGCATCAATAATTCGCGCGCGACAATGAGTGCCGCCTGCGGCGGTTGATCCAGCCAGCTCAGTTGTGCCACATCCTGACAGCCCCAATTCAGCAGTTCCAACCATAAGCTGCATAGATCGCTGTTGAGGATTTCCGGCTCACTGTATTCCGCTGCTCGATCGGCTTGCTCTTTAGCAAACAAATGCCAGCAGATACCCGGTTCCAGCCGCCCGGCACGCCCGGCACGCTGAATCATTGAGGCCTGACTGATACGCTGGGTGACTAATCGGGTCAGGCCATTTTTCACATCAAAACACGCTACCCGCTCCAGGCCACTGTCCACCACCAGCCGAATACCTTCAATGGTCAAACTGGTTTCGGCAATATTAGTCGCCAGCACCACTTTGCGCCGTCCGGCGAGAGCCGGTTGAATCGCTTTCTGCTGTTCATTGAGCGGCAGCGCACCATACAGCGGGCAAAGATCTGTGTCGTTGGCTACGGCACCGTGCAAGCGCTCCATCACGCGATGGATTTCACCGACACCGGGTAAAAATAGCAATAAAGAACCGGTTTGCTCATTTAATAAACGCTTAACCCGACTGGCAACCCCATCTTCAAGCCGCTCATGGCTTGATAGCGGCTGATAGCAACGATCGACGGGAAAGCTGCGCCCAGCCGAGACAATGGCTGGCGCGCAAGGAAGTAGCGAGGAAAGACGCTGGTTGTCCAGAGTCGCGGACATGATTAACAGTTTTAGGTCATCGCGCAGCCCCTGCTGTACATCCAGCAATAGCGCCAGCGCTAAATCAGCTTGCAAACTGCGTTCATGGAATTCATCAAGGATCACCAGCGAGACGCCCGTTAGCTCAGCATCCTGTTGGAGCATGCGCGTCAAAATGCCTTCGGTTACTACTTCCAAACGCGTATCTGGCCCGCTTTTGCTTTCAGCACGCATCCGATAGCCTACCGTCTGGCCGGGTTGTTCCCCCAGTTGTTGCGCCAGGCGGTAAGCCACATTTTTCGCCGCCAGCCGCCGTGGTTCCAGCATGATAATCCGCCCTGGCAACCCACTGTATTGCAGGATTTGCAGCGGTAACCAGGTCGATTTCCCCGCGCCGGTCGGGGCATGGAGTAAGACTTGCGATGAGGTTTGCAACGCAGAGAGTATCTCGCTGAGCACTTCACTTACCGGTAAAGCAATCACTGTCGCATCACGCTCTTTCTGGTTCACCACCACATTTGTCTCCATGCTCTACTTTCATCATCAGTCATTGTAACATCATGGCCGTAGAGCGTATTTAGCCGAGTGATTATGCCAACCAGATGATAAATACCATTGATAAAACTAAAACAAGTTTCCGTCGCATGTTCTTTGCCCTGACACTGCCTGAAACCATGCAGCAGGATATTGTGCAATGGCGGGCGGCGAGCTTCCCACCCGAGGCCGGTCGCCCTATCGAAGCCGCTAATATGCACCTGACACTGGCATTTCTTGGCGATATAAGTGCCGCTAAAGCACAGGTATTGCAGCAGCAAGCCGGGCGTATCAGCCAGACTGGCTTCAGCGTAACCTTAGATGATGTCGGCCATTGGCCTGGTTCGGGTGTGATATGGCTTGGCTGTAAAAATCCGCCCCGGGGCCTGTTGCAGTTGGCGCAGTTGCTGCGATCTCAGGCTGCGCGCAGTGGTTGCGCCCAAACATCACTGCCATTCCACCCCCATGTGACCTTGTTGCGTGGCGCTACCCACCCGGTAGCTATACCGGCCAAAACCAATAATCAACGCTTGTGCGTAGACCACTTCTCACTGTATGAGTCAGTATTGGTGCGCGGTCGCACCCGCTATACCCTGATACAAAGCTGGCCGCTGGCTGGCGGCGAAAGGAAATTTGATGACGTCTAACCCTCAATTGTTATCTTTTAACCCACGGTTACAGCCCGCCACACTTATCCTGCGGTATAAACGCTTTTTAGCTGATATTGTGACACCCGCTGGAGAATCATTAACCATTCATTGCGCTAATACTGGGGCAATGACGGGTTGCGCGACGCCCGGTGATACAGTTTGGTATTCGACCTCAGATAACCCGAAACGTAAGTATCCCCACAGTTGGGAGTTAACGCACACCCAAAGTGGTGATTGGATTTGCGTAAATACCTTACGGGCCAATGAGTTAGTCAGCTCTGCGATAGATAAAAACCATATTGTTGAATTATCTGGTTACACTTCTGTCAAAAGAGAGATTAAATATGGAGACGAGAACAGCCGTATAGACTTGTTATTGCAGGCAGAAAATAGGTCTAACTGCTATATTGAAGTCAAGTCGGTTACCTTATTACAGCAACAGTGTGGGTATTTCCCGGATGCCGTCACCCTACGGGGTCAGAAGCATCTCAGGGAGTTACAAAGCATGGTTGCCGACGGTCACCGGGCGGTACTTTTTTTTGCCGTATTGCATACGGGCATCAGGCAAGTCGCTGCGGCCCGACACATTGACAATCGCTATGCAGAATTGCTGGCCCAGGCTCAGCAAGCAGGAGTGGAGGTTATTTGCTACGGTTTTCAACTATCGCCTGACGGTATTGCGCTGGACGCCCGCATACCGTTATTACTGGCTGAAACGCTCTCACCAACAAGCGCTGAATAAAGAAGCGATTATTGGAGAAAGTTGTTCGCCAAATACGCCTTCCTTCACACCATTGTCAAGCAGGCGACAGGAATAATTGCTAACCTACCTTCCTTCTGGTATTTATAGCGGCCTGATTTTTCCCCGTATTGGGGATTTCGATAGTGCGTATGAATGTAGGAGAAGCATCATGCAAGAAGGGCAAAAACGTAAAACCTCGTCCTTGAGCATTCTCGCCATCGCTGGGGTAGAACCGTACCAAGAGAAGCCAGGCGAAGAGTATATGAATGCCGCCCAGCTGTCGCATTTCAAGCTGATTCTTGAAGCATGGCGCAACCAGCTCAGGGATGAAGTGGATCGTACTGTATCGCACATGCAAGACGAAGCCGCTAATTTCCCTGATCCGGTAGACCGTGCTGCGCAGGAAGAAGAGTTTAGTCTTGAACTTCGTAACCGCGACCGCGAGCGTAAACTGATTAAAAAGATCGAAAAAACGCTGAAAAAAGTCGAGGATGACGATTTCGGTTTCTGCGAGTCTTGTGGCGTAGAAATTGGTATCCGTCGTCTGGAAGCACGGCCAACTGCAGATTTGTGCATTGACTGTAAAACCCTGGCCGAAATCCGCGAAAAGCAGATGGCAGGCTAACTGCATACCCAATGAAATTGGCGTTGTAGATAGGCAGCAAGCGAACGAATCCCGATGCGCTAACAAACGTAAGTAATTCGGGCGAGAGGCGTAGCTAACAACCCTACAACTCCAAATATGAAGGGTATAACACGGTGCCAGAGTCACCTCCGGCACCGTATCTATTACGCGGAATTCCCTTCCCTTTTTATGTCCGAAGATATCAGTACTCAACAGCCCAGTGTGCTGCAACATTATGTTCAGCAACACGATGTTCGGCAACATAAGTACGTGGGCCGTTTTGCCCCATCCCCGTCTGGTGATTTACATTTTGGTTCACTGATTGCCGCACTCGGAAGTTACCTGCAAGCCCGTGCTCAACGCGGGAACTGGCTAGTTCGCATTGAAGATATTGACCCCCCTCGAGAAATTCCCGGAGCTGCTTCCCGTATCCTGGCGGCATTAGATCACTATGGCCTCCATTGGGACAGTCAGGTTATCTATCAGTCCCAGCGTCATGAAGCCTATCGCGCCACATTAGACTGGTTGAAACAGCAGGGCCTGAGTTATTACTGCACGTGTACACGCAGCCGCATTCAACAGCTAGGGGGATTCTACGACGGTTATTGCCGTGACCGCCATTTACCTGCTGATAGTGCCGCCATTCGTTTGCGACAGACACAGCCGATTTATGCCTTTTATGATAAATTACTGGGTGAGTTGCATGTTGAATCTGCGCTGGCACAAGAGGATTTTATTATCCGCCGCAGAGATGGCTTGTTTGCTTATAATTTAGCTGTGGTGGTTGATGATGCTTTTCAAGGCGTGACAGAAATTGTGCGTGGGGCTGATTTGATTGAACCTACCGTGCGCCAAATAGCCCTCTACCAACAGTTACAACAGCCCGTTCCGAGCTATTTGCACTTGCCATTGGCACTGAATCATGACGGTAATAAGTTATCCAAGCAAAACCATGCAACACCGCTACCGGATGGCGATCCGCGCCCGATTTTGGTTGATGCATTGAAGTTTTTACATCAACCGCTGCCAGAATGCTGGCAAGATCTTGATTTACCGTTATTATTACGTTTTGCAGTCGAAAATTGGACGTTGGCAGCAATTCCGCTTCACGGGACAATAGCAGTCACTGAAAACACAACGGCATTCTCAAAGTAAGCACGGTGAGCTATGATTAGCCGCTGTTTTTCTGTAGTTCTGTTATTTATTAGCCACTATCGAGGTGTACCATTTTTACCCGAGTAGCCAATTTCTGCCGTAAGGTACTGATTCGCGATGATAAATCAGAACGCGATAACAAAGCTGTCCGTGATGATACGGCCCGTGATGGTAGTGCCCGTAAAGATAAAGTGCCCGGTGAAGATAGCGTGGCCCGCAAAGAGAAAAGGCCTGCCAGAACAAATACTGGCCGCAAGAATCATGCGGTGCCTGCTTCACAACAGAGTCTGATGACGATTATTCCGCGAGATCAGCACAATATTTCCCGTAGAGAAATCAGCGATAATGCGCTGAAGGTTCTCTATCGCCTGAATAAATCAGGCTATGAAGCCTATCTGGTTGGCGGCGGCGTCCGCGACCTGTTACTGGGCAAAAAACCGAAAGATTTTGATATCACCACCAGCGCGACACCAGAACAAGTGCGGAAATTATTCCGTAACTGTCGTCTGGTTGGCCGCCGTTTTCGCCTGGCCCATGTCATGTTTGGCCCTGAGATCATTGAAGTTGCCACTTTCCGTGGTCACCATGAGCAACAACCGGCGGAAGATAGCGACAAGAACTCTTCCCAGCAAGCGCAAAATGGCATGCTGCTGCGTGACAATATTTTTGGCACCATCGAAGATGATGCTCAGCGCCGTGATTTCACCATTAACAGCCTCTACTACGGTATTTCTGATTTTGCCCTGCGTGATTACACCGGTGGCTTGCGTGATCTGAAAGAAGGCATTATCCGGCTGATTGGTGATCCTGAAACTCGTTACCGTGAAGATCCCGTGCGCATGCTGCGTGCAGTGCGTTTTGCCGCCAAATTGGATATGACGATCAGCCCGGAAACCGCTGAGCCGATCCCACGTCTGGCCTCATTACTGCACGAGATCCCGCCAGCGCGCCTGTTTGAAGAATCACTCAAACTGTTGCAATCGGGTTATGGTTATAAAACCTATTTAAAACTGTGTGAATATCAGTTGTTCCAACCATTATTCCCACTGATTGCACGCAATTTCACTGAGCAGCATGACTCTCCGATGGAGCGCATTCTGGTTCAGGTACTAAAAAATACTGACCATCGTTTGCATAATGATCAACGCGTCAACCCAGCGTTCTTATTTGCGGCTATGCTTTGGTATCCGTTGATTGAACATGCGCAAAAACTGACGCAGGAAAGCGGTTTGGCGTATTACGATGCCTTTGCGCTGGCAATGAATGATGTGCTGGATGAAGAGTGCCGTTCGCTGGCCGTTCCAAAACGTATTACCTCACTGGTACGAGATATCTGGCTGCTGCAACTGCGCCTGTCTCGCCGTCAGGGTAAACGTGCGCACAAGTTGATGGAACATCCGAAATTCCGTGCTGCTTATGATCTGTTAGCGCTGCGGGCTGAAGTGGAAAATAACCATGAGTTGCAGCGTTTGACACAATGGTGGGGGGAGTTCCAGGAAGCCACACCGCTACAGCAGAAAACCATGCTGAATACGTTAGGGGCTGATCCGGCACCACGACGCTCTCGTCCCCGCCGCCCACGTAAGCCAGCACCACGTAAAGAAGGGGCATAATTCGCATCATGATCCGGGTCTATATCGCGTTAGGCAGCAATCAGGCTATGCCACTGCAACAGGTTAAAACCGCCCTGGAAGCGTTGGAGCATCTGCCACGCACCCGGTTAGTTGCATGTTCGCCATTTTATCGCACCAAACCGTTAGGCCCACAAGATCAGCCAGATTTTCTTAATGCCGTGGTAGCGTTAGATACCTCACTACCACCCGAGCAACTGCTGGACCACACTCAAGCCATTGAACGCAATCAGGGCCGGGTAAGGAAAGAACAACGCTGGGGGCCACGAACGCTGGACCTGGATATCATGCTGTATGGCTCACAGGTGATAACAACCGATCGCCTGACTGTGCCGCACTATGGTTTGAAAGAGCGCGAGTTTATGCTCTATCCGCTGGCTGATATCGCACCTGACCTGATTTTCCCCGATGGCGAAGCATTATCAGAACGCCTTAAATGGGTGGATAAAAACGGTCTGGTGCCTTGGTAACTCATACTTGCCAAATTCAACATATAGCATCCCTATCTGATATCCCCACCATCTTAACCCCTTGTCTCAGGAGAAAAGAGTGATGAAAGCCACCACCATGAGCCACTTGCGTCAATGGAAACAAGAAAAGCGTAAGTTCGCCACACTGACAGCCTATGATGCCAGTTTTGCCCAGTTGTTTGTCGAGCAAGGTATTGAGGTACTGCTGGTGGGTGATTCGCTCGGTATGACGTTACAAGGCTTCGACTCGACTCTGCCAGTAACCACCGTGGATGTGGCTTATCACACCCGTGCGGTGCGCCGAGGTGCGCCTCATTGCCTATTATTGGCAGATATGCCCTTCATGAGTTATGCCACACCAGAGCAAACATTTACTAATGCCGCAGAGTTGATGCGCGCCGGGGCCAATATGGTCAAACTGGAAGGCGGTAGCTGGTTATGTGATACCGTGCGCATGCTCGCTGAACGTGCCGTTCCGGTATGCGGGCATCTGGGATTAACCCCGCAGTCAGTTAATATCTTCGGTGGCTACAAAGTACAAGGCCGCGAAGAAGTAGCAGCAAATCAGCTACTGAAAGATGCACTGGCACTTGAACTCGCGGGGGCGCAATTATTGGTACTGGAATGCGTGCCAGTAGAACTGGCAAAACGGGTTAGCGAAGAGCTGGCTATTCCGGTGATTGGTATTGGTGCTGGTAATGTCACTGACGGGCAGATACTGGTTATGCACGATGCGCTGGGCATTACTGGCGGTCATACCCCTAAATTCAGTAAGAATTTCCTGGCACAAAGTGCCGGTGATATTCGCGCCGCCATTAAGCTGTATATTCAGGAAGTTGAAAGTGGCCTATATCCGGCGGAAGAACATACATTCCAGTAAATTTTGCGGATAATACGCTGCTATTACATCCTATTTATACCCAATAGATTTCAAGATGCAGGAAGGCGGCAAGCAGAGGTGAGGCCCATGAATGGGTCGAGTAATCACCGCAGCCAACACACCTGCAATTTGAAAGATGACCGGTATCGGAGAGAAGAATGCTGATTATTGAAACCCTGCCGCTATTGCGTCAGCAAATTCGCCGTTGGCGTCAGGAAGGAAAGCGAGTTGCACTGGTACCAACCATGGGTAACCTGCATGAAGGGCATATGACATTAGTGGAAGATGCCAAAACCCGTGCCGATGTGGTGGTCGTGAGTATTTTTGTCAATCCGCTGCAATTTGAACGCTCGGATGATTTAGCTCGCTACCCACGCACTTTGCAGGAAGATTGCGAGAAGTTGACCCGTCACGGTGTGGATCTGGTATTCGCCCCTGCGGCAGTCGATGTCTATCCAGCCGGTCTGGAAAGCCAGACCTATGTCGACGTCCCTGCCCTGTCTACTATTTTAGAAGGTGCCAGTCGCCCTGGTCATTTCCGTGGTGTATCCACTATCGTCAGCAAACTGTTCAATCTGGTGCAACCAGATGTTGCCTGTTTTGGTGAAAAAGATTATCAGCAACTGGCACTGATCCGTAAAATGGTGGCGGATATGGGCTATGACATCAATGTTGTCGGGGTGCCGATTGTGCGGGCGAAAGATGGTCTGGCACTGAGTTCCCGCAATGGCTATCTGACGGCTGAAGAGCGAAAAATCGCCCCGCAGCTCAATAAGATAATGCAAGCTCTGGCCGAGAAACTGATCTTGGGTGAAAGGCAGATTGATGATTTGCTGGCTGACACCGCAGAGCAATTACGTCATGCCGGTTTTACCCCGGATGAACTGTTTATCCGCGATGCCCACACTTTGCAACCATTGACCATCGACAGTAAACAAGCCGTTATCCTGCTGGCCGCCTGGCTGGGTAAAGCACGCCTGATTGATAACCAACAGGTTGATTTGCGTAGTTAACCCCTGACTGCGGTGAATAGCGGCCGAGCCCGGTTTTCACCGCACATCCCCCTTCCCTGCTCCTCTTATTCTTCACCAAACAAGGTGTTAACCCGAAAGCATTTTCTTTGCCTTTTGTATGTAATACATCGCATAAATAAAAGGGGGTTGAAGATGGGAATTAGGGTTGGAAATCATCTGTTTTCCACTGAGATTAGTCACTCAGTCATCGCTAATATAGCGAAAAACACAACACCACCATCGATGAGTCTATGGGAGATAATAAAGGACTTTTTCTGTTGTACCCATCATGCTGAAGCATTGGATTGTCTCTATCAACTGTACCATCCTCTGAATAATACCGATGCAATGAACCCGGAGGAAATTCGCGGCAACATAGCAAAAGCATTTAATCAATTAAAACAGTTAGCAGCACCAGGATATGAAGAGAGATTTTCTCAGCCTAAGGGGTCTAATAACCAAGAGCAACATTTCACTATTACTGATAAAAATGACGAATTTATATTAAATATAAGAATGAACATTAACACCAATAAATACACAATCTCCACCCCTAGTGGCGACCCAGTATGCCTATATCTGCGACCAAAGTCTGCACAAGCAACCGATAGACCGATGGGATCGGGGGCTTGATAGCAAGTCCCTGTTCCGCTAGCCGCAGACCCGTTTTAGTCTCCTGTTTTTATCACTCAATCGCTGAGCCATAGACAAGCGGTATAAAATCAGCAAAACTGGATGCTTCTCCCTAAATCAATCGATGATGGGATAGGATGCCAGACTTATTCTGGGTAATAACCGGGGTCAAAGGTAAGAGTTATGATACGCACTATGTTGCAAGGCAAACTGCATCGGGTCAAAGTCACTCAAGCTGATTTGCACTATGAAGGTTCCTGCGCTATCGATCAGGATTTTCTGGAAGCCGCTGGAATTTTGGAATACGAAGCCATTGATATTTATAACGTTGATAATGGTCAGCGTTTTTCCACTTATGCTATCGCCGCCGAACGCGGTTCACGGATTATCTCGGTGAATGGTGCCGCGGCGCGTTGTGCTTGTGTCGGTGATAAGCTGATCATCTGTTCCTACGTACAGATGTCTGATGCTGATGCCCGATTGCACCACCCTAAAGTGGCGTATTTTGAAGGTCAGAATCAACTGCAACGCAAAGCTAAAGCGGTACCGGTTCAAGTCGCTTAATTACCCTTTGTACTTGAAGCCGCAGGGGTGTTAGCTACGTTCACTTACCCGAATCACTGACTTCAGTCAGCTCCTCGGGATGCGTTTACTTGCTGGCCTACCTGCGACTCCAATTACTTTGGGTAATATCCTTCTTACTGAAGGCTCAGGTTAGCCACGTTTGCTCACCTGTATTCTTGGTCTTTCAAGATAAAAAATGGTGCCTTACCAGAGCACCATCTTTCATATCCTCTTCATACCATCGAGTAGTTAATCCGACTCCATCACCGCAGGTGCAGGGGCAACCGGCTGGCCAGGTTCATTGGCAATACGCTCTGCCATAGTCGGTATTGAATCAGTACGCAGAATATAAAGCCGTTTGAGGGTATACGGATTATCACCGGGTTTAACCTTGCCTTGTATGGTGGTCACCGCCAAATGGAAACCGGCATTTTTAGCAGCATCAATCGCAGTTTGATTAAAGCCACCGAACGGATATGACAGAAAGATCACGTGCGGATTAAATTGAGATAACGCTCGTCGTGAGTGTTCAAAATCAAAAACAATATTGTGATAAGAACGGCTCAATAAGATAGGGTTACGTTTATTATCAGTCCGGTGTAAAAAATGAGTATGAGACTGAACATCAAATACATCCTGAATCTCTTTCAATTCAGAGATACTCATAAACTGTAATGAATCAGGGTTCCATTTTTGTGGATGGCGCTTAATTCGTGATGAAATAATAAACGCCGTAGCCCGGAAGCCATTTTCTTTCAATATAGGATATGCGTAGCGGTGGACCGATTTAAGACCATCGTCAAAGGTCAGTACTACAACTTTTGCGGGCAGATTAATCTTGTTATTGAGATAACCTTCAAGCTGATAGAGCGAAATCGTGTCGTAACCTGTCTGCTTGAGATAGGTCATCTGGTTACTGAATGCCGCATCAGAGGTGGTGGTTGATGTATTGAGGAAACGTTTATTCTCCTCATTCTTCAACATATGGTGATAGGTCAGGATCGGGATGCCGTTATCGATTTCAGCATCGACGCTACTGACATAGCCTAAGCGATCACCAATATTGACCTGATACCAGGTATTCCCTAACCGGTCTTTCAATTTACCCACGATAGGATAACGCAAGTTATCTACCAGCGTAGCAAACTGCTCACTGCGCACATCCGCCGCCAGATAGACAGGAGTTTCGCGCTTGATCAATATATTTTGATTGGGCAGGGGTTTATTCAAATCACCCAAGATATCGTTGGTTTTTCGTGCTTTGTTGATATCTTCTAAATCGTCCTTATCAATAAAGCCGATGCCATTACCAAATTTAAATTCATAGTATTCTGCCGCGGCGGGTAAAACCTGAATAAGTTGATCTTCTTTAATCTCACCGACAGGAATGACCTTCTCACCAACCAGTGAATATATTTCGCTATCACGCTGTGCAACCATATATTTAGGCGTAAGTGTTGCTTCATCAGGTAAGAGATCTGCATGGGTTGCCGGTATCATTACCGACATGACAAGACCGAGTAGCATCCCAATAGCTATTCTGTTTTTATGCCACATTATCGTTCTACTTATGCGCATTTGGCGCTGAATTGAAAAGGGGAAAATCTGGTGCGCCAGCATAGCACGAGACGCCAGAAGTTGAGAAAGACGATATTAGATGGGGACATTATTTATTACGTTTAAATTCCAGTATTAACAACAATTAACTAACTAATAATTCACGATCAATCTCTGCTAATAGCCAAAATCATTGGCGTTACAGCAAGGCGGCAAGTCAGCGCATCCCGATGAGCTTACAGCAGTAAGTGATTCGGGTAAGTGAACGTAGCCAACACCGCTGTAACGTCAAGGCCGAAAAGAATACCCAAAGTCATTGGCGTTACAGCAAGGCGGCAAGTCAGCGCATCCCGATGAGCTTACAGTAGTAAGTGATTCGGGTAAGTGAACGTAGCCAACACCGCTGTAACGTCAAGGCCGAAGGGTATTAGGTGCGTAGCCCACGACCACGCTCTATCAAATACCAAGCCCACGCATAAAACACCGCGATGAATACCACCAAAACACCAATGGTCAATACCAATGGCACATCAGAAATCCCAAGGAAGCCATAACGAAACCCGCTTATCATGTACACAATGGGATTTAGTTTCGATACCGCCTGCCAAAAAGGGGGCAGTAATGATAGCGAGTAAAAGACCCCGCCCAGATACGTCAAGGGGGTCAGCACAAAAGTAGGCACCAGGCTGATATCATCGAACGTTTTGGCAAATACCGCATTCAGTAACCCACCGAGGGAAAACAGAATGGCCGTCAGCATCAATGTCAGTGCAATCATTGACCAAGAGTGGACATGCAACGGTACGAAGAACAGTGAGATAATCGTTACCAGAATACCGACACAGATCCCACGGGCGACCCCACCACCGACATAACCGATAATCACAATATGTGTGGGTACCGGTGCTACCAGCAACTCTTCAATACTGCGCTGGAATTTAGCACCAAAGAACGATGCAGCGACGTTGGCATATGAGTTGGTGATAACCGCCATCATAATCAAGCCGGGAACGATAAATTGCATATAATTAAAACCGCCCATATCACCAATTCGGGCACCAATCAGGTTGCCGAAAATAACGAAATAGAGCGACATAGTAATCACCGGTGGTACCAGTGTTTGAATCCAGATACGAGCAAAACGCGTGATTTCTTTGATCCAAATACTCTGTAATGCTACCCAATATAGGCGGGTCATGCTTTCTCTCCCCCGTTACCATTAACCAAGGTGACAAATAGCTCTTCCAGACGGTTAGCCTTGTTGCGCATACTATGTACCTGAATTCCCTGAGCGTTCAATTGACTGAATAAACCATTCAGACCTTGCTCACGCTTAACATCAACCTCCAGCGTTGAGGTGTCCGTCAGACGATAGCCATAACCTTCCAGCTTAGGTAGCGGGCTTTTAATACCCAAATCAAAAATAAAGGTTTCTGACTCAAGTTTGCCAAGCAACTGCTTCATGGTGGTATTTTCCACCAGTTCACCATTCTGGATAATACCAATGTTACGGCACAGCATTTCTGCTTCTTCCAGATAGTGAGTAGTCAGAATAATGGTGGTCCCCTGCGCATTCAGCTCTTTCAGGAACCCCCACATCGAGCGGCGTAACTCGATATCCACCCCAGCGGTAGGTTCATCAAGGATTAGCAACTTCGGCTCATGCATCAGCGCACGCGCAATCATCAAACGGCGCTTCATCCCGCCCGACAGCCGGATAGCGCGCTCATTGCGTTTGCTCCACAAATCCAACTGAGTGAGGTATTTCTCGGCACGTTGTAACGCCTCACGCCGCGTGACGCCGTAATACCCCGCTTGGGTAATCACAATCTGCAACACCGTCTCGAATGGGTTGAAGTTAAACTCCTGTGGTACTAACCCAAGTTGGCGTTTGGCATTCACGATATCGTTATCAATATCGTAACCAAAAACTTGTACCTTACCGGACGTTTTGTTCACTAATGAACTGATAATACCAATGGTGGTCGATTTACCCGCACCATTCGGCCCAAGCAGGGCATAAAAATCACCTGCCTCTACGCGCAGATCAATGCCACGTAGTGCCTGAACGCCACCTGCATAGGTTTTGGTTAGTTGCGTTATTTCCAGTGCATATGTCATAAGTAAAAAAGAACCTTATTCTATGAGTTTCTCAGCGATAACAGCATACCCATGCCTTGCTTAGCTCGCCTGTCAGGGCAAGTTACGGGGAGCAGAAGGGATCATGGGTCGATACCGAGAAGATGTTACGCAGACGAAAATTGCGCGATCAACAGGGTCACTGTTCCGATTTCAAAATCGTCATCCTTGCCGTATATTATCTTATCGCAATCCGTTCATTACAGGCTATTTACATTAATGAAAGAAATAGAGAAGCTCCTCGCGAACAATGACATGTGGTCAAACTCTATCAGTAAAGATGACCCCGATTTTTTTGAACACCTGGCGCAAGCCCAGAAACCCCGTTTTCTGTGGATTGGCTGTTCAGACAGCCGCGTCCCCGCAGAGCAACTAACGGGTCTAAAAGCGGGTGAATTATTCGTTCACCGCAATGTAGCCAATCTGGTTATCCATACGGATCTCAACTGCTTGTCCGTGGTGCAATACGCCATCGATGTTTTGCAGGTCGAACACATCATTATCTGTGGTCACCTTGGTTGTGGCGGTGTCGAAGCGGCGATCAAAGGTGAAGAGATGGGCCTTATCGATAACTGGTTACTGCATATTCGTGATCTTTGGTATAAGCACAGCTCACTGCTGGGTGAGCTACCACAAGAAGAACGCAGCGATATGTTATGTAAAATCAATGTCGTAGAACAAGTCTATAACCTGGGTCATTCGACTATTGTCCGGTCCGCCTGGAAGCGTGGGCAGAAAGCCATGATTCACGGCTGGGTCTATGGTATTGAAGATGGCAAACTGACTGATTTGAAAGTCTCGGCCACCAGCCTCAGTAGCCTTGAAGTCCTTTACCGTGAAGCGATGGCAAAGTTACTGCAACCTAATAGAAAAGACTGAACAGTCGCCAGGGAGGGTGTTCAAGCACACCCTCTCCCATCCCTAAATGCTGCTAAAGACACTCGAACTCAAAATATTGACGTGCAGTGACCAGCGGCAAATAAGGCGTAGCGAGCTAAGTCAGTTTGAGTGCGCCCAGCACGCAACAACCGGAGCGTACACGTAGTACGTGAGGATTCTAAGTACTGCGTAATCTCAAAATGGCGACGCACAGTAGCCGTTCCTGATCACTCGTCAAACATGACAACCTTTCCTACATAAGGAAGATGTCTATATCTTTGAGCATAATCGATACCGTAACCCACCACGAATTCATCAGGAATAGCGAAGCCGACCCACTCAACCGGCACCTGAACTTCGCGACGCTCTGGTTTATCCAGCAACGTGCAGATAGCCAATGATTTTGGCCCACGCAATTGCAGAATTTCACGCACTTTACTTAATGTATTACCGGAGTCGATTATATCTTCAACAATCAGCACATCCTTACCACGGATATCTTCATCTAAATCTTTCAGGATTTTCACATCTCGCGTGGTACTCATGCCATTGCCGTAGCTGGAGGCCGTCATAAAATCGACTTCATGGGAAACATCAATGGCACGGCATAAGTCAGCCATAAACATAAATGAGCCACGGAGCAACCCGACCAGCACCATTTCACTGCCGCTGTCGCGGTAGTGTTCGGAGATTTGGCGGCCTAATTCGGCAATTCGGGCTTTGACTTCCTGCTCGGAAATCATGACTTCTACAGTGTGTTTCATAAGTATTTACGTCGCTTTTTTACGTTACTTGCCACAAGAAAGCCGCTGAGTTTACCATAGCCTAAGCGATGTTGCGACGGACTCACCCGCCGCACACATAACCTGTTGATACCCCCTAAGCGCTGACGGTAAAACCCAACATCATGCCAGTATCTTCATGTTCCAACAGATGGCAGTGGGCCATATAAGGCATACTGGCTGGTGCGAGGTGACTAAAACGCACTAATATCTCACTGCGAGCACCTTCCACTCGTACAATATCTTTCCAGCCACGGCGATGCTCTGCCGGTGGTTTGCCGTTTTCTGTCAAAATACGGAACTGTGTCCCGTGGACATGGAAAGGATGTAACATCATGTCGCCTTCACCAGAAACGGTCCACTTCTCGAATTTCCCGAGCTTCGCGTCAAACGCCGGTTCAGTCATCGAGAACGGTTTGCCGTTAATCATATTGGCATGGCTGAAATCAAAAGCCGCCGTGCCTTTCATCGCGCCACTCGCCATGCCTTTCATATTGCCACTCTCCATACCGGCCATATTGCTGTGATCCATGCCATTCATGGCACCGTTACCCATGTTCATGCCAGCCATTGCTTGCATACCATAACGGCTCATCAGCGCTTGCATCCCTAACATATCCAATTTCGGATCCATCATCAGTTGGAACCAGCGCTCTTGCAGGCCAGTGGCATCGGCTAATGCCGGTACCACAACCAGCGAATCCGGTAGCACCTTGCTACCTGCGGCCAGTGATGGCTGAATGCGCAATACCGGTAATGGCTTATCGAACGGGACCAGGGTCATACCCATCTGTTTCACTGGCAAAGTAACCAGATCAAGCGGCTTACCATCAGCGGTATCCACCAGCACCTCAAAACGTTCACCCATCAGTATTGGCAACTCACGCACGGCTACCGGTTCGGCCAGTAAGCCACCGTCGCTGGCAATCACATACATCGGGCGGCCATCGCTGAGTGCCAAATTAAGGGAGCGGGCATTACAGCCATTGAGCAGCCTTAGCCGCACCCAACCGCGTGGGGTGATTTGCTGCGGATAGTGTGCTCCATTGGTAAACATCCGATCGCCAAACCAACCAACAGCCGCCGTCATCACATCTAACTGATAATCAATCTGCCCATCTTTACCCAGTAATTTATCCTGCAAAATAACCGGAATATCATCTACACCCCACAGCTTTGGCAGAGGAAGTTTCTCGCTCTCACTGTCATCGATCAGGACCAATCCGCCTAAGCCCATGGCCACTTGCTGGCCAGTCTTCCCATGAGTGTGGGGATGGAACCAGCAGGTAGCCGCCGGTTGATCGACACTAAAAACAACCTGCCGGGTTGTGCCGGGTTGAATCAGTGCCTGTGGACCACCGTCCACTTCGCCGGGGATTTCCAGTCCGTGCCAGTGCACCGTGGTCGCTTCTGGTAGGGAATTAGTGATATCAATAGTGACCGGTTTGCCTCGTTGCAAACGGATAGCAGGCCCCAGTAGATTGCCATTATAACCCCAGGTCTGCGTTGCTGTGGAGGGTAGCCAGGCCACAGTACCGGTCTGGATATTCAAATTAATTTTGCTATTGGCATCGGGCTGGAGCAGAGGTGGAATAGGCAGTGGTGAGAAATCTGCGGCCAAGGCCGCGCGGCTCCATAACGGCAGTGAAGTGGCGGCTCCAAGAGCTGCCGTTAACTTAATAAAATCACGGCGATGCATGGTCGTCTCCATCTTGATAATGAGTGAGTGCCTGCAAGACACAAAAACAGCAGTCTGTGAGCTTAAACCCTCCCCTTACAGGAAGGTCAAGACGTAATCAATCACTTGGTGAATCAATCCAAATCAGGTAAGTGATTCTGGTGATAAATCTGCTTGCAGTAACCTCGCCTGGCAAGGCGCATGGTGCGGGAGAGTCACCTGCATCGCTAACAACCCTGCGGCTTCAAGTACGAAGGGTATAATAAAATTTACTCTGAACCATCACAGTGTGATAACGTCTGTTAACAATGAACAAGCCTGTTTCCGCTATGAAAAGAACAACGTTAGTTATGCTGCTGCTTACTCTGTGCGGATTTTCATCTGCCAGTTCTGCATTAAGTGAATCCGAAGCAGAAGATCTTGCGGATCTGACTGCGGTATTTGTCTATCTGAAAAATGATTGTGGTTATAACGAATTACCCAATAACGAAATCAAACGGGCTATCGTCTATTTTGCTCAGCAAAATCGCTGGGACCTGCGTAACTATAATAGCTTTAATATGAAAGCGTTGGGCGAAGAGAGTTATCGCGACCTGCGTGGTATTGCTATTCCAGTTCCTACCAAATGCAAGTCTCTGGCCCGTGACTCGTTGAGTTTATTGGCTTACGCGAACTAACAATCCCGCCTTTATCCTTTCAGTCTGAAATTCCACCGTGCAACCTCATCCAGAGTTGGCTATGATGTTGCCCCCATTTTTCATGGCTGTTACTGCGAAGGAGAAGCCCCGAACATGTCACAGAAAGAACTATGGTATGAAACATTGCATGCCAACTTCGGTCAGTATTTTTCAGTAGAAAATGTGCTGTACCACGAGAAAACCGAGCATCAGGATCTGGTGATTTTTGAAAATCCCGTGCTGGGCCGTGTCATGGCACTGGATGGCGTGGTTCAGACGACCGAGCGCGATGAGTTTATCTATCACGAAATGATGACTCATGTGCCGTTACTGGCCCACGGTCAGGTGAAGAAGGTACTTATCATCGGTGGTGGTGATGGTGCCATGCTGCGTGAAGTCAGCCGCCATAAAAATATCGAACAGATTACCATGGTGGAAATTGACGCCGGTGTCGTGGAGTTCTGCCGCCAATATCTGCCGAATCACAGTGCGGGTGCCTATGACGATCCTCGTTTCACATTAGTTATTGATGATGGTGTTAATTTCGTTAACCAGAGCACTGAAAAATTCGATGTCATCATCTCCGACTGTACCGATCCCATCGGCCCAGGAGAAAGCCTGTTTACCTCAGTTTTCTACGAGGGATGTGCCCGTAGCCTGAACCAAGGCGGCATTTTTGTGGCGCAAAACGGCGTATGCTTCCTACAACAGGATGAAGCCGTCGGCAGCCACAATAAGCTTAACCACTATTTCAGTGATGTCAGTTTTTATCAGGCCGCAATTCCGACCTATTATGGCGGTATTATGACCTTCGCGTGGGCGACTCAGAACCCCTCGCTGCGTCAGTTGGATCTTGCCACGCTACAACAGCGTTTTGCTGAAGCAGGCCTAAACTGCCGCTACTATAACCCAGCCATTCATGTCGGCAGCTTTGCCTTGCCGCAGTATCTGCTGGATGCCTTAACAGCCAAATAAGGAGGTGAACTAAATTGTCCAAGCTTAAACTACACGGCTTCAACAACCTGACCAAAAGCCTGAGTTTTTGTATTTACGATATTTGTTATGCCGAGACCGCAGACGACCGCGATGGCTATATCGCCTACATTGACGAACAGTACAACGCCAACCGCCTGACCGAGATCTTGAGCGAAACCTGCTCGATCATTGGCGCAAATATATTGAATGTCGCACGTCAGGATTACGACCCTCAGGGGGCGAGTGTTACCATTCTCGTCAGCGAAGAACCGGTCGATCCGCGCGATGTTGATACCTCTGAGCACCCCGGCCCGCTGCCAAATGCAGTGGTTGCCCATTTGGACAAGAGCCATATCTGCGTTCATACCTACCCAGAAAGCCACCCTGAAGCGGGGTTATGCACTTTCCGCGCAGATATCGAAGTCTCTACCTGCGGAGTGATTTCACCGCTGAAAGCCCTGAATTACCTTATCCATCAGTTGGAGTCCGACATTGTTACGATGGATTATCGCGTGCGAGGTTTTACCCGTGATATCAATGGGATAAAGCATTTTATCGATCATAAGATCAACTCGATTCAGAATTTCATGTCTGACGATATGAAGTCGCTGTATCACATGATGGATGTGAATGTTTATCAAGAAAACATCTTTCATACCAAGATGATGTTGAAAGACTTCGATTTGAAGCATTATCTGTTTAACGCCAAGCCGGAAGAGCTGAGTGCCGCAGAAAGAGAACGTATTACTCGCCTGTTATATAAAGAGATGCAGGAAATCTACTATGGCCGCAATGTGCCAGAAATGTGATACGTTGCCGGTAATACCACTGTATTTATATGTTATTAATCAGTAATAAGTCAGACAAGAAACCGATTAATCGGGCATAACTCTTTTTGCCCGGTTAATACCTCCAACTCAAGGAATGACCCCGCGAATGAACCGCCTCCCCACCCTATATGGCATTATTGCAATCCTGCTTTGGAGCATGAGTGTCGCTTTAACGCGCGGACTATCTGAAACCTTGGGTCCGTTTGGGGCCGGAGCGGCAATTTACAGCCTGAGTGGAGTTTTGGTGTGGTTGGTGGCGGGTAAACCTACGTTACGTGGACAGCATCCAGCTTATCTGTACGGTTGTGGTTTACTATTTGTGGTGTATATGGTGGCGTTCGCTTTGGCTATTGGTATGGCTAATGACCGTCAGCAGACACTGGAAATTGGCTTGATCAATTACCTGTGGCCGAGTTTAACCTTGCTGTTAGCGGTTCCATTACTTAAGCTGCGTGCCCGTTGGTGGTTATGGCTGGGAGTTGCACTTGCTTTATTCGGTGTAATCTGGGTAGTCAGCGGTGGAAACGGACTAGATATCAACGTATTGAGCACCAATGTTCGCAGTAACCCTCTGGCCTACAGCCTGGCACTCATCGCGGCGTTTACCTGGGCGGCTTATTCCAATCTGGTCCGTTTGTACAGCCGTGGACCAGGGGCGTTGCCGCTGTTTTTACTCGCCTGCGCCCTGTGTTTGTGGGTCATGTTCTTTATGCTGACCCCCGGCAAGTTGCATTTCACCACACGGGCAACATTTGAACTGTTACTTATGGGAGCCAACACTGCGCTGGCCTATCTGTGTTGGGATATTGCCATGAAAAAGGGCAATGCCACATTAGTGGCTGCTCTATCCTACTTCACACCACTGCTATCGATATTGATTGCCAGCTTGTGGCTCAATACCCTGCCCTCAGCCGCTTTCTGGCCTGGAGTGGCGATGGTGGTGGTAGGTTCTCTGCTGTGCTGGTCTGCCAGCCGCAATCCCCTTCGGACTTGAAGCCGCAGGTTGGCAGCAACTCCAAGTTCTTTGAGTAAATATTTTATTTAGAAGTAATGAAGTTACGATAGCCTTTCAATACCAGCAGAAAGTCCTCTAACCCGCACAGACAGAGGCTTTCTTCATCATAGTAATTCATGCCCTCTTCCATCTCATCGCCGTCTAGATCCAGTTGATTGGCACGCACCATCACTTCTTCCCCATCCAGCCACAAGGTATATTCATGGCCGGTCAACTGCCACTGGCGCTCACTGCCTTTCACTTCCATAGCGGCAGCTTCAATTTGATCGAGTTTCGCCAGGTCGCCCTTAATCTCTTCATTGAGCCAATGGCCGATCACTTCATGTCCCATGGAGAATCTGACCAGCACTTGCCCTGTTAAATCACGCAAGAATTCATAGTCCATAGCATGCCCTCCTGATGCTCTTATAATTATTGTAACCGTATTTAGCCCACCCACTTGGCGCAAGCTCGCAAAGCCGGTAAATACCACTAAGATTTCACTACCAGACGGTTTGTTTAAAATAGAAACGGGAGGCCATAGGCCTCCCGTCAGATACGTATTATACATCATACCCAAAGTAATTGGTGTTACAGATAGGCGGCAAGCTAACAGCCCTGTAACTCCAAAGACAAAGGGTATAGCTGTTTAGACTGCGGTTTGGAAGATAACACCGTCAGCTTTGTCCGTATATTGGCTCAACTGATCGAAGTTCAGGTAGCGATAAGTATCCTCTGCGGTCTTATCAACCTGAGCCATATAAGTTTGATATTCCTCAGGCGTTGGCAGACGCCCCAGCAGTGATGCAATCGCCGCCAGTTCAGCCGACGCCAGATAGACATTTGCCCCATTCCCCAAGCGATTCGGGAAGTTACGGGTTGACGTAGAAACCACTGTCGCACCATCAGCCACACGAGCCTGGTTACCCATACACAGTGAACAGCCCGGAATCTCAATACGGGCACCACTCTTACCAAAGACGCTGTAGTAGCCCTCTTCAGTCAACTGTGCGGCATCCATTTTGGTCGGCGGTGCAACCCACAAACGTGTTGGCAATTGGCCTTTATGTTGATCCAGCAACTTACCCGCCGCACGGAAGTGGCCAATGTTGGTCATGCAAGAACCGATAAACACTTCATCGATCTTGCTGTTAGCCACATCAGACAACAAGCGAGCATCATCTGGATCGTTTGGCGCACACAGAATAGGTTGTGTGATATCAGCCAGATCGATTTCGATTACCGCTGCATATTCCGCATCGGCATCGCCTTCCAGTAGATTTGGATTCGCCAGCCAGCTTTCCATACCATTAACCCGTCGCTCCAGCGTACGGCGGTCACCGTAGCCTTCCGCAATCATCCACTTCAACAAGACGATATTGGATTGCAGGTATTCGATAATCGGCGCTTTATCCAGTTTAATGGTACAACCGGCAGCAGAACGCTCAGCAGAGGCATCAGCCAGTTCGAACGCTTGCTCGACTTTCAGCTCTGGCAAACCTTCAATTTCCAGAATACGGCCAGAGAAGATGTTCTTCTTGCCTTGCTTCTCAACCGTCAGCAGGCCTTCCTGAATCGCGTAGTAAGGAATTGCATGCACCAGATCACGCAGAGTGATACCCGGCTGCATTTTACCTTTAAAACGCACCAGCACCGATTCAGGCATGTCCAAAGGCATTACACCTGTTGCGGCCGCAAAGGCCACCAAACCAGAACCTGCCGGGAAGGAGATCCCAATCGGGAAACGAGTATGGGAATCACCACCGGTACCAACCGTATCTGGCAACAGCATGCGGTTCAACCACGAGTGGATGATGCCATCACCAGGACGCAGCGATACGCCACCACGGTTCATAATGAAATCAGGCAAAGTATGGTGAGTGGTCACATCAACGGGCTTAGGATAAGCGGCAGTATGGCAGAATGACTGCATCACCAAATCAGCGGAGAAGCCCAGACAGGCCAGGTCTTTCAGTTCATCACGGGTCATCGGGCCGGTGGTGTCTTGTGAACCGACCGAGGTCATCTTAGGTTCGCAGTATTCGCCTGGGCGCACACCTTCAACACCACATGCGCGGCCAACCATTTTCTGTGCCAGCGAGAAGCCTTTATTGCTTTTGGCAACCGGCTTCGCCACACGGAATACTTCGCTGACTGGCAGACCCAGCGACTCACGAGCTTTAGTGGTCAAGCCACGGCCAACAATCAGTGGAATACGCCCACCAGCACGGACTTCGTCCAGCAACACGTCAGTTTTCAGCTCGAAGGTCGCGAGTATCTCACCAGTATCATGGCGGCGTACTTCGCCGAGATACGGGAAGATATCAATCACGTCGCCCATGTTTAGATTGGCAACATCCACTTCGATTGGCAAAGCACCGGCATCTTCCATCGTGTTAAAGAAGATCGGGGCAATTTTGCTGCCCAGCACCACACCGCCGCCGCGCTTGTTCGGCACGTAAGGGATGTCGTCGCCCATAAACCACAGCACCGAGTTAGTGGCGGATTTACGGGAAGAACCGGTACCGACCACATCACCGACGTAGGCCAGCGGGAAACCGATTTTGTTCAGTTCTTCGATCTGTTTGATCGGGCCAACGCTACCCGGTTGATCTGGGTGAATGCCTTCACGGGCATTTTTCAGCATCGCCAAGGCATGTAGTGGAATATCAGGGCGCGACCAGGCATCTTGCGCCGGGGACAAATCATCGGTATTGGTTTCACCGGTTACTTTGAATACGGTGACCGTGATTTTTTCGGCCAAAGGCGGTCGGGAGAGATACCATTCGGCATCAGCCCAGGATTGCATCACCTTCTTGGCGTGTGGGTTACCCGCTTTGGCTTTTTCTTCCACATCGTAGAAGTTATCAAACATCAGCAAGGTGTGAGATAACGCTTTGCCCGCAATCGGTGCCAGCTTTTCGTTATCTAACGCATCAATCAGCGGATGAATGTTATAACCGCCCTGCATAGTGCCAAGCAGTTCAATCGCTTTTTCAGCGTTAATCAGAGGGGAGTTGGCTTCACCCTTGGCAATCGCCGCCAGGAAACCGGCTTTAACGTAGGCTGCTTCATCAACACCGGGTGGAACACGGTTGATCAGCAGATCTAACAAAAATTCTTCTTCGCCCGCCGGCGGATTTTTTAATGATTCAACCAGCGCGGCCATTTGTGATGCATCTAATGGCTTGGGGACGATACCCTCAGCAGCACGCTCGGCTACGTGCTTACGGTATTCTTCTAGCACGACTCTCTCCTCGCTTTTATTGTCATTTATACCCATCATCTTTCAAACCGCAGATGTGTTGGCTGCTCTCGCTCACCCGAATCACTTACTTATGTAAGCTCATCGGGACTCTCTCGTTGGCCGCCTTCCTGCACCTTGAAATCTATTGGGTATATTTCCAGGCTATCAGTAGCCACCAGCCATCATCACTGATGCAGTAGGTGTAAGTAAGATGCCCAGTTTGCCCAGCCAGCATACCAGTATTTGAACTCAGTGTTAATTCGTTCACATAAAAGCAACATTAAATTTTTGCTGAATCGTTGAGCGCAGTGTAATCACCTGAAGTATTGATAATGGCTCTCAGTTAGCCTCTCACCGTAGGGCAATATCCGCAAAAACACCGCTGTATGATAACCACAGTAAATGAATGGATACCATCTCTCTATGAGAATCTCGTGCTATTGATATGACTTTTAGGGTGATAAATAACGAAGGGAAGATATTGTGGCGATAAATGAAGCAGAAACAGCCGATAACCACTGTTTCTGCTTTGATAAAAGACTCTATGCCCCAAGTATGAAGGGCATTTAGAATTGGGTATTCAAGCTAACAAAATAGGTCCGGCCCGGCTCATTGTAAGTCGCTGCCCCTGCACCCGCGATACCGGCTACGCTCTGAGCATTCCCGGCACGGAACTGGCGTTTGTCGAACAGGTTTTCAATCCCAGTGGTGACACTGACATTTTTTGTCACTGTATAGCTAGCACTGAGACCAAAGATGGCATATGGGCTGACTTCATTGCGTGCCGTACCCGTAACCGGCAGACCTTGATAGTCATATTTTTTCGGCTTCTGACGCCCATACCAGGTCACCGTGGATAGCAGTGACAAATCATCAGTTGCCTGCCAGTTCAGTGAACTATTCAAAGTAAACTCCGGCGTGATCGATAAGTAATCGCCGGTGCTTTTGTTCTTCGACTCCAGCATGTAGGTCAGATTGCTGCTCCACTGTACTGTCTCAGTGAAGGGCACGGTCAGATTACCTTCCAACCCTTCCACCAACGCTTTCGGCACGTTACTCCACTTGAAGATATCGGAATTAGCATAAGCACCGGTACCACCACTGGCAGTCCCGAGGGAGACCAAACCCGGCTCGATCTTATTACGATAATCATTACGGAAGTAAGTGATACCGGCAATAATGCCGTCATCGTGGAACTCGAACCCGATCTCTTTGTTTACGCTGGTTTCAGCAGACAGAGAATCATTACCCATCAGGTAGCAACTGCCGCCACCGCCATAGCAACCTTGACCACGGCTATATAACAGATAGTTAGGGTTGGTTTGATAGAGATTTGGCGCTTTATAAGAACGGGCAATACCCATTTTCATGGTGAAGTAATCACCCAGTTCCTGTGACAGATTCAGGCCCGGACTCCAGTTACTTCCCGCGGTGCTGTGATGATCAAAGCGCAGTGCTGGGGTGAGCATGGTGGTATCCGTCAACTCGATATTATCCTCAACAAATACCGAGGCTATCTGCGCCGAGCTACGAGTATTACGCCCAGTCCCCGTCAAGCCGCTGACACTGCCACCCTCACTCGTCGTTTGGGTATTAGAGCTTGGATCGTTCATTTTCTGGTCATTCCATTCCGCCCCCACGGTCAGCACCTGATTAACGCCCAATTCAAATGGCAGGTTAACCTCGGAGTGGGCCAGATAGTTGTCCAGCTTGATAGTACTGAAATATTTATTTGAGAATATGCCTTCTGTACCGCCCGCCAGCCCCTCATTAATTCGTGAGTTGCGCGTATCTTCATACTGAAAATAGGAGGTTGTACTGACGCCGTTATCCCAAAAGCCACGGTGTGTTAGCGAGAAATTATCGCGGTACATCACGTTAGTTTCCGCACCGTATAAGCTGCGAACTATGGCATTGCTGTTTGTGTTTTGTGTATCACCGGCATAAATATTTCCCTGGCGGCTATAACCTGCCTCGAACTCCAGAGATTGGCCTTGGGCAAATTCCCAACGCAGTAACCCGTTGATATCTTTATTTCGTACCCCTTCACGGCCAGCAGGCAGTGTACCGGCCTGGTTACCGGTACGGGCAGATTCATGGCCTTGGTTAATATCCCAATCATCAGCATCGGTTTTATTGTATCCGCCATACAAGCGGAAACTGACGGTATCACTTAGCGGCCCCAACAGACTGAAATCGGTACGACGAGTCGCGCCTTCCTCACTGTGCTGCGGCAGGTTCATGTAGGCGTTCCAGCTACCATGTAGTTCTTTGTCCGGCTGTTTGGTGATGATATTCACTACACCACCGGCTGCACCGTTGCCATAGCGTGCCGCTGACGGCCCGCGTAAAACTTCTATTTTCTCAACCATATTCGCGGGAACCCAGTTGGTATCACCACGGGTATCACGTTCACCACGCCAGCCATAACGCACCGCATTACGGCTGGAGACCGGTATGCCATCAATCATAATCAGCGTATTTTCAGGTCCCATGCCACGAATATCAATTTGGCGATTATTGCCACGCTGACCACTGGCAGAGTTACCGGAAAGATTAACACCCGGCATGGTGCGGATAATTTCGGACAGGTCATTCGCGGGTGGCCGTTTGCGGATATCTTCTGCGGTGATAGTGGATGCCCCCAGCGCCTGACGAACTTGCTGTTGAGCGGTCACCACCAGCGTATCTCCGGTGGTTGCCGACCCACCGGCCACAGCAGGCTCTTGCTGCGATGTGGTGGCGGTTGTTTGCGCTGTCGTCTGTGTCGCTGCTGTGGACTCAGCTTGATTTGTCGCTTGAGTTTGTGCCCAGAGCGGAGTCGATATGCAAATACCGATCAATGTCGTCAGAGAACGCCGTTGCCATTTTACTTTCATTACACTTTCCCCTGATGCAAAAAAGCCCACAGCAAATATCCGCAGAGTAAAATCTCTGGCAATCTATTCGCTGGGCGATAAAGGCGAACAAGATTGATAATTATTTCCATTATCAATTCATCGCGTTAATTGTTACATTTGCATATAGGGAAAAGGTTTGTGCAAACAGCAAATCTGTTTGTCAGAACGTCAATGTTGTCATAATGTCAGTGGAGAGTTCGTCATGTCGGCGGTGAAGCAAAACAAATTACGCAATGTCTCTCCCTCATCCAAACCGATTTATCGTGAACAAATTGTGCAACAATCGAATCTGGTTGCCAGTGATTATCAACTGAGCAGCGTGAAATCATTGTCCACTGACCCGGTATTGTTTGGCGACTTTCAAGTATTGCGTCTGAACCCACATCTGATTTTACATACCGCGAATGTCACCAACCTCTGTGATATCAAGACACAAAACCGGCTTAATCCAGCACTGAAACTGGCTATTGTGGTTAGTGGCAGCGCGCATATCTCATTCGGCGGTCAACAGTTGCATTTGCAGGAAAAAGGCGATGCCTCGCTGGTCTCATTAACTGAAAGCACCCTGTTTACTCGCCACGGTAAAAACAACAGTCACGAGCGCACATTAACACTGACTTTTGACCGTGAATGGCTGTATGGCGATTTGCTGCCACAAGCCGGCGCATGGGATACGTTGTATAACTTTACCCAACAGCATCTGGCGATTCATTTATGGCGCCCATCAGTTCACTCGCAAGCCATTGCTCAGAAAATAGCGAGCGCCCCACCCTTTTCAACGCCGCTGGAGCGGTTGCAATGGGAAACACAATGTATTGGGCTGATCATTGAAGCGTTCAGTTCACTGGAGCAGCAAGCTCAACAGCAAAATAAAATCTCATTACGTGGATTGAACCGAGTCCAGCAGGTACGTGACTGGCTGGAAAGTGGTGAGGCTGACCACCTATCGATGAGTGAATTAGCCGGTCTGGTGAATATGAGCCAGAGTACCTTGCAGCGACGTTTTCGTGAAAGTTACCACATTACGGTATTTGAATATCTGCGCCATTGTCGTTTAAAGCGGGCTATGCTGGCATTACAGAAAGAAGGAGTCAGTATCGATCAAGCCGCCGCCATTGCTGGTTATACCAGCCCAGCCAACTTTGCCACCGCACTGCGGCGGACCTTTCATATCTCGCCCAGCCAACTACGGGCGGGATCGATTTTTGATCGATAAAAAATACCTGAGTGATAAAAACCTTTAAACAAAAAAACGGCCCCTGTTAAGGAACCGCTTCATTATCTTGCTGTATTAGCGAAAATTATTTCTTTTTCGCTTTCGGATTAGGCAAGTCGGTAATGCTACCTTCGTAGATTTCCGCAGCCAGACCGACAGATTCATGCAAGGTAGGGTGAGCATGGATGGTCAACGCGATATCTTCCGCATCACAACCCATCTCGATCGCCAGACCGATTTCACCTAACAGTTCACCACCGTTAGTCCCAACAATGGCACCACCGATGATACGGTGAGTTTCTTTGTCGAAGATAAGTTTAGTCATACCGTCTGCGCAATCTGAAGCGATAGCACGGCCCGATGCCGCCCACGGGAAGGTGGAGGTCTCAAAGCTGATGCCTTTTTCTTTCGCTTCTTTCTCAGTCAGACCCACCCATGCGACTTCAGGTTCAGTGTACGCAATAGATGGAATGACTTTCGGATCGAAGTAATGTTTCAGGCCGGAGATAACTTCAGCAGCAACATGACCTTCGTGCACACCTTTATGTGCCAGCATTGGCTGACCCACGATGTCACCGATAGCAAAGATATGCGGCACGTTGGTACGCAGTTGTTTATCAACGTGGATAAAGCCACGCTCATCAACTTCTACACCAGCCTGACCGGCATCCAGCAATTTGCCGTTAGGTACACGGCCAATAGCCACCAGAACGGCATCATAGCGCTGTGGTTCTGCTGGCGCTTTTTTGCCTTCCATCGTGACATAGATACCGTCTTCTTTGGCTTCTACCGCCGTCACTTTGGTTTCCAGCATCAGGTTGAACTGCTTGCTGATGCGCTTGGTGAAAACTTTCACCACGTCTTTATCAGCAGCCGGAATAACCTGGTCAGCCATTTCTACCACATCAATTTTCGAGCCCAGCGCATGGTAAACCGTACCCATTTCCAGACCGATGATGCCACCGCCCATAACCAGCAGACGTTCAGGTACGGTTTTCAGTGCCAGTGCATCAGTTGAGTCCCAAACACGTGGGTCTTCATGAGGAATAAATGGCAGTTGGATTGGGCGAGAACCGGCCGCGATAATCGCGTTATCGAAGGTAATGGTAGTTGGGCCATTTTCGCCTTCAACCACTAAGGTATTCGCGCCAGTAAATTTACCAAAACCATTAACCACTTTGACTTTACGGCCTTTAGCCATACCTGCCAAACCACCGGTCAACTGATTGATAACTTTCTCTTTCCAGACACGGACTTTATCAATGTCAGTTTTAGGCTCACCAAAAACGATACCGTGTTCAGCCAGCGCCTTAGCTTCTTCGATAACTTTAGCAACGTGCAACAATGCCTTGGAAGGGATACAACCCACATTCAGGCAAACACCACCCAAAGTAGAGTAACGCTCAACCAGAATGGTTTCCAAACCTAAATCCGCGCAACGAAAAGCAGCAGAGTACCCTGCTGGACCTGCCCCAAGTACCACGACCTGAGTTTTAATTTCAGTACTCATCATGACCTCTTAATTGTTTGTCCGGCGAAATACCCTTCATCTTTCAAACTGTAGGCGCGTTAACACCCCTGCGACTTCAAGAACGAAAGGTATAACAAGGCCGGCGCTAAGCCGGCCTTGACGATTACATCACCAGACGACGAATGTCGGCCAGCATGTTGTTGATGATGGTGATAAAGCGCGCACCATCAGCACCGTCAATCACACGGTGGTCGAAGGAGAGCGACATCGGCATCATCAGACGCGGCTGGAACTCTTTACCGTTCCAGACTGGCTCTATCGCAGACTTGGATACACCCAGAATAGCCACTTCCGGCGCGTTAACAATCGGCGCGAAGTGAGTTGTCCCGATACCGCCCAGGCTGGAGATGGTGAAGCAACCGCCCTGCATTTCGCCAGCGGTCAGCTTACCATCACGAGCTTTCTTGGAGATAGCCATCAGTTCACGGGACAGTTCAGTGATGCTTTTCTTGTTCACATCCTTGAATACCGGAACGACCAGACCATTTGGCGTATCTACCGCGACACCGATGTTGATGTACTTTTTCAGTGTCAGCTTCTGACCGTCTTCGGACAGTGAGCTGTTGAAACGTGGCATCTGCTCGAGAGCAGCAGCAACAGCTTTCATGATGAACACCACTGGGGTGAACTTCACGTCCAGCTTACGCTTGGCAGCTTCGTCGTTCTGCAGCTTACGGAACGCTTCCAGATCGGTGATATCGGTTTTGTCGAAGTGAGTTACATGTGGGATCATGACCCAGTTACGGCTCAGGTTCGCACCAGAGATTTTCTGGATACGGCCTAATTCAACTTCTTCAATCTCACCGAACTTGCTGAAATCAACTTTCGGCCAAGGCAGCATGCCCGGCAGACCGCCGCCAGTGGCAGCAGTTGGTGCTGTTTCAGCACGTTTGACCGCATCTTTCACGTAGGCCTGAACGTCTTCGCGCAGGATACGACCTTTACGGCCGGTACCTTTCACTTTCGCCAGGTTTACGCCAAATTCACGCGCTAAACGGCGGATAACCGGCGTGGCATGCACGTAAGCGTCATTCTCAGCGAACTCGCCTTTGCTCTCAGCTTTCGCGCCAGGAGCGCTGGCCGCTTTAGCCGGTGCAGCAGCAGGAGCCGCTTGCTGGGCAGGCGCGGCAGCAGGGGCTGCGCCTTCCACTTCGAACACCATAATCAGCGAGCCGGTTTTAACTTTGTCGCCAGTGTTGATTTTGATTTCTTTAACGGTACCGGCAAATGGTGCTGGCACTTCCATTGAAGCCTTATCGCCTTCAACGGTGATCAGTGATTGTTCAGCGGCAACTTTATCCCCGACTTTAACCATCACTTCAGTCACTTCAACTTCATCGTCGCCGATGTCTGGCACGTCGACATTTTTAACCGCAGAGGCTGTTGCCGCCGCCGGTGCTGCTGCCGGTGCTGACTCAGTTGCCGCAGCGGGTGCCGCAGCACCTGCTACTTCAAATACCATGATAAGAGAACCGGTGCTGACTTTATCGCCAGTGCTGATTTTGATCTCTTTAACGGTACCGGCGAATGGCGCTGGCACTTCCATAGAGGCTTTATCGCCCTCTACAGTGATCAGCGATTGTTCAGCCGCAACAGTGTCGCCCACTTTGACCATAATCTCGGTGACTTCAACTTCGTCAGAACCGATATCCGGCACCGCAACGTCTTTCGCCGCGCTGGCCACAGAAGCCGCTGCCTGAGCCGGGGCTGCTGGCTTTTCTTCGGCTGTTGCAGGCGCCGCAGCGGCACCTGTTGCTTCGAAGATCATCATCAGTTTGCCGGTCGCGACAGTATCGCCAACTGCAATTTTGATTTCTTTAACTACGCCCGCCTGCGGTGATGGGACTTCCATGGAAGCTTTATCACCTTCAACGGTGATAAGCGACTGTTCCGCTTCAACGGTATCGCCTACTTTCACCATAATTTCGGTGACTTCCACTTCATCTGCACCGATGTCTGGTACGTTAATTTCAATAGCCATTTGTTCTTTACCTCTTATGCCAGACGCGGGTTAACTTTATCGGCGTCGATACCAAACTTGGTAATTGCTTGTGCAACTACGCTGGCGTCGATGTCACCGCGTTTAGCCAATTCACCCAGAGCTGCAACCACAACGTAAGAAGCATCAACTTCGAAGTGGTGACGCAGGTTCTCACGGCTGTCAGAGCGGCCGAAACCATCTGTACCCAGCACGCGGAACTCGCTGGCAGGAATGAAGTTACGAATTTGTTCAGCGAACAACTTCATGTAGTCAGTAGAAGCAACTGCTGGTGCGTCGTTCATGACTTGAGCCACATAAGGAACGCGTGGCGTTTCTGTTGGGTGCAGCATGTTCCAACGCTCACAATCCTGACCGTCACGAGCCAGTTCAGTGAATGAAGTTACGCTGTACACGTCAGAACCAACACCGTAGTCGTTAGCCAGAATCTGAGCCGCTTCGCGAACGTGACGCAGGATTGCACCTGAACTCATCAACTGCACTTTGCCTTTGCTACCTGCAACAGTTTCCAGTTTGTAGATACCTTTACGGATACCTTCTTCTGCGCCCTGTGGCATTGCTGGCATGTGGTAGTTTTCGTTCAGCGTGGTCAGGTAGTAATAGACGTTTTCCTGCGCTTCACCGTACATACGCTCCAGACCGTCATGCATGATGACAGCAACTTCATAAGCATAGGCCGGATCGTAAGAGATACAGTTCGGGATAGTCAGTGACTGAATGTGGCTATGACCATCTTCATGTTGCAGACCTTCGCCATTCAGAGTAGTACGACCTGAAGTACCACCGATCAGGAAGCCACGCGCCTGTTGGTCACCCGCAGCCCAGCACAGGTCACCGATACGTTGGAAACCAAACATGGAGTAGTAGATGTAGAACGGGATCATTGGCAGATCATTGGTGCTGTATGAGGTCGCAGCAGCCAGCCATGAAGAGGCAGCACCCAGTTCGTTGATCCCTTCTTGCAGGATCTGGCCTTTTTCGTCTTCTTTGTAGTAAGCAACCTGCTCACGGTCTTGCGGGGTGTACTGCTGACCATTCGGGCTGTAAATACCAATCTGACGGAACAGACCTTCCATACCAAAAGTACGCGCTTCGTCAGCAATGATTGGAACAATTCTGTCTTTGATAGATTTGTTCTTCAGCATCACGTTCAGCACACGCACGAAGGCGATAGTGGTAGAGATCTCTTTGTTCTGCTCTTCCAGCAAGGAGCTGAAATCTGACAACGCAGGGATTTCCAGCTTCTCGGTGAACTTAGGCATGCGGGTTGGCACATAGCCTTCCAGCGCCTGACGACGTTCATGCAGATATTTGTACTCTTCGGAATCTTTCTCGAAGGTAATGTAAGGCAGTTTTTCGATATCAGCATCGGCAACTGGTACATTGAAACGATCGCGGAAGTGGTGAACCCCTTCCATGTTCATTTTCTTCACCTGGTGAGCAATATTTTTACCTTCTGCTGTTTCGCCCATGCCGTAACCTTTAATGGTGTGGGCCAGGATAACAGTTGGTTTACCGGTGGTTTCTTGTGCTTTCTTCAGTGCGGCAAAGACTTTCTTCGGATCATGACCGCCACGGTTCAGAGACCAGATCTCATCGTCGCTCATGTCTTTCACTAATGCAGCAGTTTCAGGAAAACGGCCAAAGAAGTGTTCGCGGACATAAGCGCCGTCTTTGGATTTAAAGGTCTGGTAGTCGCCATCCAGGGTTTCGTTCATCAATTGGATCAGTTTACCGCTGGTATCTTTACGCAGCAGCTCATCCCAACGACTACCCCAAATCACTTTCAGAACCTGCCAGCCAGCACCATTGAAGATACCATCCAGCTCATTGATAATCTTGCCGTTACCGGTAACCGGGCCATCCAGGCGCTGCAAGTTACAGTTGATAACGAAGACCAGGTTATCCAGTTTTTCACGGGTCGCGATGGTGATCGCACCTTTGGATTCCGGCTCATCCATCTCGCCGTCGCCCAAGAAGGCGTACACGGTCTGTGCTGCAGTGTCTTTCAGACCACGGTGATGGAGGTATTTCAGGAACTTGGCCTGATAGATTGCACTGATTGGGCCAAGGCCCATCGATACAGTTGGGAACTGCCAGAATTCAGGCATCAGTTTCGGATGCGGGTAAGAAGACAGACCCTTACCATCGACTTCCTGACGGAAGTTATCCATTTGCTCTTGAGTCAGGCGGCCTTCAAGGAAAGCACGCGCGTAAACACCTGGAGAAATGTGGCCCTGGAAGTAAACCAGATCGCCGCCGTCTTTTTGGTTACGAGCACGGAAGAAGTGGTTGAAGCAAACCTCGTAGAAGGTAGCGGAAGACTGGAAGGATGCCATGTGGCCGCCCAAATCCAGATCTTTCTTCGACGCACGCAACACGGTCATCACAGCATTCCAACGGATAGCGCTACGAATACGACGCTCAAGCTCCAGGTTGCCAGGGTAAGCGGGTTCGTCTTCTACCGCGATGGTGTTGATGTAATCACGGTTGGCAGAGCCTGCCGCAACGCTCACGCCACCTTTACGGGCTTCGCCCAAAACCTGATCAATCAGATACTGAGCACGCTCAACACCCTCTTCACGGATGACCGATTCGATCGCCTGTAGCCAGTCGCGGGTTTCGATCGGATCCACGTCATTATTTAAACGTTCTGACATGGTGGTATTCCTTATCTGTTTCTAATGGTTTATTTGGAGCCTATCTTCCTGTGCTTTAACCCCAGGCTAAAGCACGTGCCCTGGTGAAAACACCGGAAGATAGGCCCATCAGTTTGTCCCCGTCATACTTCAAGCTGTAGAGGCGTTGGCTGTACTCTCTCACCCCAGTCACTTACCCAAGTAAGCTCCTGAGGATTAATGAGTCTCTTTGAGACTCACCCTACGGGCTAGCATAAATGCTGTTCAAATCGGCCTACGACCGATTTGTCATTCCCTTGCCGCCTACCTACAACTCGAATTATTTTGGGTATAGTTGCCGCTAATAATTCTCAAATGAGAATAACTACCC
Organism: Yersinia sp. 2541 StPb PI; assembly: GCF_052217145.1. Classification (NCBI taxonomy): domain Bacteria; kingdom Pseudomonadati; phylum Pseudomonadota; class Gammaproteobacteria; order Enterobacterales; family Yersiniaceae; genus Yersinia; species Yersinia sp. 2541 StPb PI. The sequence continues at coordinate 3,895,995 of NZ_JAZGQB010000001.1, forward strand.
AACGAAATTGGAGTTACGGCAGCGCTGCCAGAGAACGAATCTCGATGAGCTGACCCAAGTCAGTGATTCGGGTGAGTTCACGCAGCTGACAACCCTGTAGCTTCAAGTACGAGGGGTATAAAACGAGTTATTGAGGTCTTGCAGAGGCGCAACCTGAATGATTCGTTTCTAGTCCTTGCGCTGTTGGAGCCGACGCAAAGATCGCTCACGGCGACTGTGCTCCCGACTAAGATCCAACAGAATTTCCTCGATAAACGCCAAGTGACGGTGTGAAGCTTCGCGGGCTTTCTCTGGCTCGCGTGCCACAATCGCCTCAAAAATCCCGGCGCGGTGACTGCTTACTGTTGCCAGCATTTCGCGGCGCGAGTAAAGCAATTCAAAGTTCTGTCTTACGTTTTGTTCCAGCATCGGCCCCATGCAACGCAGTAAATGCAGCAAAACCACATTATGCGCAGCCTCTGTGACAGCCACTTGATACTGCATAACGGCATCTGCCTCAGCATCTAAATCGCCGTTATCCTGCGCTTGCTGAATAACAGTATGGCATTCACGGATACGTTGCAGATCTTCATCAGTGCCGCGCAATGCTGCATAATAGGCAGCAACACCTTCGAGAGCATGACGGGTTTCTAACAGATCGAATTGTGATTCTGGATGGTCAGCCAGTAGCTCTGCCAGCGGATCGCTAAAGCTTTGCCACAGATTGGTTTGCACGAAAGTCCCGCCCCCCTGACGACGCAACAGCAGTCCCTTAGCTTCTAAGCGCTGAATTGCTTCTCGCAAAGAAGGTCGGGAAACATCAAATTGCTTCGCCAACTCGCGTTCAGGCAGTAATTTCTCCCCCGGACGCAGCGTCCCTTCCAAGATCAGGTATTCGAGCTGCTGCTCGATGACATCTGATAATTTGGGCTGACGTATTTTGTTGTAGGCCATAATTTGTTGTAAGTCGCGCTGTAAGCCGTATTGAGTGAATCGTCTCTGCGAGTAGCGCGGAGTCAATTGGTAATACCAATTTCAAAAACGTGACGATAAAGTAACAAAGTATTCACTAGCTGTCCATACGGACCTTGACCAAAATCATGAAACCCAGCACATTTTAACAACTTCACTGATAAAGCAATGCAAAGTGATAACGTAGCAGTGGTAATACCATTACCTGGCAGCCTCGGGTTTTAACTTTTATGAAACGGGTAATTAGGCAAGCTGAAGCGTTAAAGTGATTTTATTTGTGAATATAAATCCTGTAAATTTGAATTTATATTCAAACAAAAACAAGAAAAGTCTGTATCCCTCGGTCTCTCGCCTTAAAACTGGTATGACCATTATAAAAATGGCTTACTGGTGGCTTTTCAACCCAAAAAAGCACATTCCTGCTTTTCCTCAAAACAACAGCTTGATCACGCATCAACATTTTTCTTGCTGTTTTGGCTAAAACTTCACCGATTAAAATAAAAAGCAGATGCAATAATTCTCGCCTACCACTATTCTCTTTTAAACGGTAGCCTAAAGAGAAAATTCCCAGAAAAGCCACCGTAAACAAAATAATACAAATAATGTAATCAAAACCTTACGCATAGCAAGCGGCACCTATTTATACCCAATAGATTTCAAGTTGCGGGAAGGCGGTAAGAGATTATTCCAAGGATGGGCTGAGTAATGAGTACAGCCAATATATTTGCAGTTTGAAAGATGACGGGTTTGCCCGCTAAAAGTGACAACGACAGAGGATGCAACAATGAGTGTTCAACAGGAAGGTGCAGAGCTAAAGCGGGGGCTTAAAAACCGCCACATACAGCTTATTGCCTTAGGTGGCGCAATTGGTACCGGATTATTCCTTGGTATCGCGCAAACCATTCAAATGGCGGGGCCTTCAGTGCTACTGGGGTATGCAATCGGCGGCTTTATCGCGTTTCTGATTATGCGCCAGTTAGGAGAAATGGTAGTCGAAGAACCAGTCGCGGGTTCTTTTAGCCACTTTGCTTACAAATATTGGGGGAACTTTGCCGGTTTCGCTTCTGGTTGGAACTACTGGGTACTATATGTGTTAGTGGCGATGGCCGAACTGACCGCCGTAGGTATCTATGTACAATATTGGTGGCCGGAGATCCCAACATGGGTGTCAGCGGCAGTATTCTTCTTAGCTATCAATGCCATCAACCTGGCAAATGTCAAAGTGTATGGTGAAATGGAGTTTTGGTTCGCCATCATTAAAGTGGTCGCTATCATTGCAATGATTCTGTTCGGTGGATGGTTACTACTTAGCGGGCAAGGCGGCCCGGAAGCCACTGTGACTAACTTGTGGGCACAAGGCGGCTTCTTCCCTAACGGTGTCATGGGCTTGGTTATGGCAATGGCGGTGATCATGTTCTCCTTCGGTGGCCTTGAGTTAGTCGGGATTACCGCCGCAGAAGCCGAAAACCCAGCCCAAAGCATCCCCAAAGCAACCAATCAGGTTATCTACCGTATCTTGCTGTTCTATATTGGTTCTCTGGCAATCTTATTATCACTCTACCCGTGGGGAAAAGTGGTCGAAGGCGGTAGTCCATTTGTACTGATCTTCCATGCACTGAACAGCAATGTGGTCGCAACTGTATTGAATATCGTGGTACTGACAGCAGCATTGTCGGTCTATAACAGTTGTGTTTACTGTAACAGCCGCATGTTGTTTGGTTTAGCCAAACAAGGCAACGGCCCGAAAATGCTGCTAAAAGTCGATGGTCGCGGGGTACCTGTTATTGCTATCGCCGTCTCTGCATTTGCCACCGCTTTCTGCGTACTGATTAACTATCTGATCCCAGGCCGAGCCTTCGAATTACTGATGGCACTGGTAGTATCGGCGCTGGTGATCAACTGGGCGATGATTAGCCTTGCGCACCTTAAATTCCGTGCCGCTAAAAACCGCCAAGGTGTGATCCCACAGTTCAAAGCCTTCTGGTATCCGTTCAGCAACTACCTGTGCTTGCTGTTCCTCACCGGCATTTTGGTCATTATGTATCTGACACCGGGTATCCAGATTTCTGTGCTATTGATTCCAGCTTGGGTATTGCTACTGGCTATTGGCTACATCCTGAAAAATCGTAACCAACGCGCCAAATCCTGATAGCAGATTTCTCTCGGGAATCTGACGACATCATAGCTAATGGGTCAGCCACAGCGCTGACCCGTTTATTTTATTGTTTAACAAAACCGTGTTCGACTGACTCGCCATCTTCCATAACCCATTGATCCTATAGTGCTGTGCGCCCCAACAGTACAAACCAGATAATGAACAGTTTGATATTACTTATGTATTGAATTTATCACGTTTCCTTTTTTGCCGTCTGGTTCAGACTTTGATGGCGATGGTACATTTGTGCATCTCTATAACCATTAACTTCTGATATCTCCCCGATTGAACAGCAATTATCCATCTTCAATGACTGTTTTTGATCCAAAACGGAGAGAATATCCATGAATACAGAACTAATAGTGAAGGAAAAGATCAGATATGAGATGGGGATGAGGTATGCGGGCTAATTAATCATATTTCGTTAAGACCGCACTGGCCGAGCACAAACTCTCCGGCCAGTGCCATAAATCAGAAAACTAAACTAGTGCACCATAAATGGTCAGTAAAGCCACGACTACAATCACCGTTAGTGTCACTTTTCGTGCTAACGAGACCGCAGACCTTGGCGTCTGTACTGGGTCTAAATGAGGCTCACGAGCCAAAGAGTACTGCGCTAATTGGGTCAGAACCTGATACTGCTGAGTTCTGAAATCGCCTAATGAGGCAAACCAAGCTGGTAATGCTCTTTCGCCGTGCCCCAACAAGGCATATGCCACACCCACCAACCGCACAGGTATCCAGTCCAGCCAATGTAACAGACGATCAATACCAGATTGAGAACGCTGTAAAGGTGTATGGTGTCGGGCTAACCAGGTTTGATATCCGCGTAACATCGCATAGCCTGCTAGCGCTACGGGGCCATAGTTAACACATACAACAAACCAGAAGATAGGCGCTAAATAGTAACGGAAGTTTATCCACAACAAGGCATTTTGTAGGGATTGTAAGCGAGCTTTCTCTCCGCTATCCATGGGTAAACCATGGATTAATGCTAACTCTTCTGCCATTTTATCGGTGGCATGGGCATCATTTTGGCGGGCAGCTTTAAGGTAGGCTCGATAGTGTTTACGAATCCCCCCGGCACCAATGCATAGCAGGCAAATCAGAATCCAAATCAACAACAGGGGGAAACCAAACAAGATATTCTGCACTAACTGCAAAATCAGCCATACCAAGGCCATCCACACGGCAGTCAGCAAAATAGTTTGTGCCAACGAAAAACGGTGTAAACGCGTGAATACGACTTCAAGGCGGTGGTCTAACTGCCAATGTTCGCCGAGTTTAAACAAGCGCTCCCATGCTAGCACCAGCAACAGCGTAAACAGTGTCATTAGCTCTTATTCTCCCTTTGCACTTAACCAGCCCTGGAAACAGGGCATATGCCTCCCGGCATGTATAAACCACACTATAAAACCAGGCAACAAGCAGCTGAGCTGCTCGACAACAAACCTGCGGTGAAGACTGAATCACCAGCATCACGATGGCGATGTTAACTTCACTAAACTCTGCTGATACAAAGCCCAATCAAAAGCGGGGCCAGGGTCGGTTTTACGTTGTGGCGCAATGTCACTATGGCCCGTCACCCGATCAACAGTTATCGGATAATGAGCAAATAACAGCACACTTATCTCATTCAAACTCCGATATTGTGCGGGCGTAAACGGTAACACATCCGTTCCTTCCAGCTCGATCCCAATAGAAAAATCGTTACACCGCTCACGCCCGCCAAAGCTTGAGACTCCAGCATGCCAAGCGCGTTGATCAAACGGAACATATTGAATAACTTCACCATCACGACGAATCAGACAGTGGGCTGAAACTCGCAAGTGAACAATATCAGCAAAATAAGGATGTTCATCGGCATTTAGTGTGCCAGTGAAAAGCTGATCGATATATGGGCCACCAAATTCACCAGGGGGCAAACTGATATTATGAATTACCAGCAGCGAAGGTACCTCGCATTCTGGCCGTTGATCAAAATGGGGAGAAACGACCCGTTTAACCCCTAAAATCCAGCCATTTTCTAACTGCATTGTTTATCTAAGCCCCCTAATAGTACACTTCAACTGGCTCTTTTATGGCACTTCAGCCAGCAACAGAGTAGCATGTTTGAACTATTATCTATCCGCCATTTCGGAGTTTTATATGCCGACCCGCAGCTATAATGCCGACAGCCGCCGTGCCGAGCTATTGGAACGAATTCAATGTGATATCCCTTTCACTGTTGCCCAAGCTTTGAGCGAAGACCTGGGTGGTGAGGTTAATGCAGATCGCGACCTCACCGCACAATTACTCCCAGCAGATAAACAGGCTAATGCCACGATTATTACGCGCGAAGCTGGTATCTTTTGTGGTCAGCGCTGGCTAAATGAAGTGTTTATTCAACTTGGCGCCCAAGTGACAGTTGAATGGTTAGTCAACGATGGAGACAAGTTGATAGCTAATCAGACACTTTGCCATCTGACTGGCCCTGCCCGTATCCTACTTACCGGTGAACGCACCGCACTTAATTTCTTGCAAACCTTATCCGGTGTCGCTACCGAGGTCAGCCGTTATGTGGCGGAGCTCTCTGGGTTGCATACACAATTACTCGATACCAGGAAAACCTTGCCAGGGCTGCGTACCGCCTTAAAATATGCCGTCCTCTGCGGTGGCGGTAATAATCATCGACTCGGCTTATCTGATGCTTTCCTTATCAAGGAAAATCACATTATTGCTGCTGGCTCTATCAAAGAAGCGGTTGCTAAAGCATTTTGGATTCATTCCGATGTTCCCGTCGAAGTTGAAGTTGAATCCCTTGATGAATTGCAACAAGCATTAACCGCTGGTGCCGATATCATTATGTTGGATAATTTTACCATTCCAATGATGCGTGATGCTGTGCACATGCGTAATGAGTTGGCCAAGACCCAAGAGAGTGCTCAACTGGAAGTTTCTGGCAACGTTACGCTAGAAACACTGCGAAGCTATGCCGAAACCGGTATTGATTTCATCTCAGTCGGTGCACTAACAAAACACGTGACAGCTTTAGACCTGTCCATGCGATTTAAATAAGCCTACCAAATTATCTTCGGCCGATGATAGCCATTAGCAGACTCTAATTCTGTTTTTGCGAGCATCGCCGAAGTTATCTGTGACTTCACTGTAACAACCTAAATATTCGACAGCCTGCTTCGCAAATCAATGTAATGCCCCTGTTGCCATCAATTAAAAAGTTGCACCCTTCCCTTGTTTTCTCACACACAAGGAGAGTGACAAATGAATAAGCAACAGGGTTTTACCTTAATTGAATTAATGGTTGCCATCGCCATCATTGCTGTACTTAGCGGTATTGGTATTCCTTCCTATCAGCGCTATATCCAAAAAGCAGCCCTCACCGATATGTTACAAGCCATCGTGCCCTACAAAATGGCGGTAGAACTTTGTGCTCTGGAGCATGCCAAGTTCGATAGCTGTAATGCGGGCAATAACGGCGTACCGGCTGGGCAACCATCGCGTTATGTCAGTGCAACAACCATTGATCAAGGTGTGATTACACTTACGGGTCAACATACCCTTGCTGACCTGACTCTCTCGATGACCCCCACACTTAGTAGTAGTGGAAATATTGTCTGGACCAGAACATGTACCACCGTAGATAACAACCTTGCTGATAGCTGTAAGACCGTGTTCCGTTTCAATGATAAGGCCTAATCCAATGACTGAATTCATGGCACACCAACCCGAGCGAATCAGCGCTGAATTACACAAACTCTGTCGTCGTTATAGGGCAATAGCCTTAAAACTCGATGGCAAAAACCTCGCTATAGCGTCATCCAAACCAGTGAATGACGAATTATTAACTGCTCTGCGTTTTACCTGTGGTCGTAAAATTACCGTAGAATACTGGCCTGAGGCTAAGATTGAACAGTTATTAAACCTTGAGCCATCAGCAAAAGAGCACCTAAACCTAGAAGTAGAATCTACCGAAAATAGCCAAGGCGTATCGCGACAAGAGAGGAAACGACAAGGAGGAGGCTCAGCTTCTCTGCCACAACAGGATTTAGATGAGACGTTGCTGGATAATGAAAGTGATATTCCCGTTATTCAATTTATAACGCAAACACTCAGATTGGCGATTCAGAAACGTTCCTCAGATATCCATTTTGAACCTTATCAGCATCATTATCGTATTCGTTTAAGAATTGATGGTGTTTTACACGAATCCCCACCTCCAACAACTGAATTAACCAGCCGTATCAGCAGTTGCCTAAAAGTTATGGCTAAATTGAATATCGCGGAAAAACGGTTACCGCAGGATGGCCAGCTAGCTTTAGTGTTAAATGGCACCCGCTACTCCATAAGAATAGCCACCCTCCCCGTACAGTTCGGTGAAAAAGTGGTGCTGCGTATACTGAATATTCATCAACAACCAACGCTGGCCAGTCTGGGTCTGACAACCATGGCCCACCAACAACTCACGCGCGCATTATCTGCTCCGCAAGGTTTAGTTCTGGTGACTGGGCCTACCGGAAGTGGAAAAACTGTGACGCTCTATTGCAGTTTAGACCAACTCAATCAACCGCAAAGAAACATCTGTAGTGTTGAAGATCCTATAGAGATCCAGGTTGATGGCATAAATCAGACTCAGACTAACAATAGAATTGGATTGGATTTCTCTTGCGTATTACGCGCGATGCTACGCCAGGATCCTGATGTGATTATGCTCGGCGAGATTCGCGATAATGAAACTGCCGAGATAGCGGTTAAGGCCGCATTAACGGGGCATCTGGTACTTTCAACACTGCATACCAACTCAACATCTGAAACCCTAATACGCCTGACACAAATGGGAATAGAACGTCACTTAATTGCATCGAGCCTGACGTTAGTTATCGCCCAACGACTGGTTCGCAGGCTCTGCCTGCACTGTCGCCAGGCATCTCCCACTCTTTTTCAGGTTCCGGCAGGTGTTTGGGCGAGTCCATTGCAACATTATCTCGCAGTGGGCTGTGAACACTGTTGCGCAGGTTACTATGGTCGCACAGGTATTTACGAAATGTTAAGTGTCACCCCGCCAATCCAGCAAGCTTTGCTCAACAATGTCAGCCCGGCAAAGCTCACTCAGATTGCACAAGAGCAAGAACAAGTAACATTACTTTCTGCTGGTTTGGCATTAGTTGAAAGCGGTGTTACTACGCTTAGTGAAATTAATCGTGTTGTGGGAACTCTGAAAGAATTCGAGGCAATCCTGTGAGTCATCAACGTTTATTTTACTGGAAAGCCATTGATACTACAGGACAGTTACAGACTGGAGCACAATTGGCAACAGAGCGAAATATTGTTTATGAACAAATGTTCCGCCAAGGGTTACAACCATTAAACGTTAAGGGTGGTAAGCGATTATCAATGAGTTATTGGCAAGGTGAGCACCTGGTGGCTGTTACTCGCCAATTGGCGACACTACTGCAAGCCGGACTGCCTTTGGTTAATAGCCTGCAACTGCTAGCGAAAGAGATAGATGCATTACCGTGGCGCTGCTTATTGCAGGACATAAGCCAACTGGTTTCACAGGGCCAATCACTATCTGAAGCGATGGCGAGTTACCCACACACATTCCCCCGATTATACCCCCCAGTGATTGCAATGGGGGAGCTGACAGGTAACCTTGAACAGTGCTGTATTCAGTTGGTACAGCACCAAGAACGGCAACAAAAATTACAAAAGAAAGTGATTAAGGCACTCAAATATCCAATATTTGTCTGCGTTATCGCGATGGTTGTTAGCCTCGTTATGCTGGTCATGGTGCTGCCTGAATTTGCACAAATCTATCAATCATTTGATACACCATTACCCACACTGACTGCCACGCTGCTGCTGATGTCAGTATTTCTTACTACTTACGGGCCATATATTGCGGTGTTATTAACATCAATATGTATAGGATACCTTTATGCGCGGCGGCGTCAGGCGCACGTGCAACAATGGGAGCAAACACTGTTATTACGTCTCCCACTCATCTCCACATTAATCCGAGGAAGTTGCCTTAGCCAAATTTTTCAAACATTAGCTATCACTCAACATGCCGGATTACCGCTAACTGCCGGATTGGATGCCGCACTCCTTTCCATCAATAACTGTACCTATCAGCAAGCATTAAAACATATTCAACAACAGATCAGCCAAGGTGAGCCTCTGCATATCGCTCTTGCACAACATCATCTATTCCCGCCGCTATGCCAACAAATGGTTCGGGTGGGTGAAGAATCTGGCGCGTTGGATGTGTTATTAGAAAAACTAGCAGGTTGGCATCGGCAAAAAACACAGGATTTAGCCGATAATCTCACACAAATGTTGGAACCACTGTTGATGTTGATTATTGGCAGCATCGTCGGGGTTCTAGTGATCGCAATGTATTTACCGATATTTCAACTAGGGGATGTTATTGGGTAATACGGGTATTAAGGGCGAAGTATCGTGGGGAAAGGGAGGTCGAAACAGGGCGTTAAATAACGCCCTGTTTCCATCCGTAATCAGTTACTGCCAAAAACGCGGTTTTCTTGCTCTGCAACTCGGATAAAGGTGGTGCGCTTGGTCAGTTCTTTTAAATGCGAAGCACCCACGTAGGTACAAGCAGAACGCAAGCCACCCATAATGTCGCGCACCGTGTTATCAACGGAACCGCGTAATGGCAGTTTAACTGTTTTACCTTCTGCGGCGCGATATTCAGCGACTCCGCCTACGTGGCGTTTCATAGCAGACTCTGAACTCATACCGTAGAACAGCATGAATTTCTCGCCATTTTCTTCCACCACGCGGCCTTCACACTCATCGTGCCCTGCTAGCATGCCACCCAGCATCACGAAATCAGCACCACCACCGAAAGCTTTAGCCACATCGCCCGGTGCAGAGCAGCCGCCATCACTGACAATCTGTCCACCCAAACCGTGGGCAGCATCGGCACACTCGATCACAGCAGATAGCTGTGGATAACCAACACCGGTCTTAACTCGCGTGGTACAAACAGAACCTGGACCAATACCCACTTTAACAATATCTGCACCAGAAAGGATAAGCTCTTCTACCATCTCACCAGTCACCACATTGCCAGCACAAATCACTTTGTCCGGGCAGGCTTCGCGAGCTTTTTGCAGGAAGGAAACAAAATGCTCAGAGTAGCCATTAGCTACATCGATACAGATGAATTTCAGTGCCGGTGATAATGCCAGAATTTGCTTCATTTTGTCGAAATCGGCAGAGGAAGTCCCTGTCGACACCATGACATGACGCAATACAGATTCAGGAACCCGTTTTACAAATTCAGCCCATTGTTCAACCGTGTAGTGCTTATGAACTGCGGTAAGCACATCAAATGATGCCAAAACTTCAGCCATGCGGAAGGTGCCAACAGTATCCATATTAGCAGCGATGATAGGTACACCAGACCAATTCCAACCTGAATGTTTGAAGGTAAACTGGCGCTCGAGCTCTACTTCAGAGCGGCTTTTCAGTGTGGAACGTTTAGGGCGGATTAACACATCTTTAAAACCTAATTTCAAACCTTCTTCAATACGCATGGCTTATTATTTCCTGGTTAGTGGCGATAGATCGCAAAAAGTGATCGGGCGTAAATCACGCCATCCCAGTGAAGCTATCATACGCATGAATAATTCTACGGCAAGACTGCGAATCCACCTTTATTTACGCTATAATCCCACAAATTACTTGGAGAATAGCAACTACTCTTTTATCTGCGCGTTCACTTCACTTATTTTTCCACGTAGCTCAAACAGAATGCATACCTTACTATCTCTTCCCACCTGCTTTCAGATACAATTCGACCACTCACTGACAGTATACAAGGCTAGGCAATGACCTATATTGTGGCTCTCACCGGCGGGATTGGCAGCGGCAAAAGTACCGTAGCAGATGCATTCGCCGATTTTGGGGTGCCCCTTGTTGATGCTGACATTATCGCTCGCCAGGTTGTTGAACTGGGTATGCCAGCATTGGCAGCTATCGCATCCCGCTATGGCGAAACTATTTTGCAAGCAGATGGTTCATTAAACCGAAGTGCATTACGCGCAAAAATTTTCAGTGAGCCGCAGGAAAAAGCATGGTTAAATTCACTGTTGCATCCACTTATTCAGCAAGAAACTGAGCACCAATTAGCGAATATTGATAAACCATATGCACTTTGGATTGTTCCTTTGTTGCTTGAAAATGGTTTACAGCACCGTGCTAATCGTGTGTTAGTGGTAGATGTAGCACCTGAAATACAACTCACGCGCACGATGGCAAGAGATGGTATTACCCGCCAACAGGCAGAACATATTTTAGCGTCACAGGTTTCGCGGCAACAACGGCTAGCCTGTGCCGATGATATTATTGACAATAGCGGCGATCCATCCATTATCGCCTCGCAAGTTGCTTCATTACACCAACAGTATTTAATATTGGCAGCCGCGGCCCAACAGGATCTACACCAATGAGTGACCTCACCTCAACAATACTTTTTGAACATCCGCTGAATGAAAAAATGCGTACCTGGCTGAGAATAGAATTTTTATTACAACAATTAGAAAGCCAACGTTCGTTAGATAATATTGCCACTGCATTAACGTTTTTTCGCGCCGCATGCGATTTGATTGAAGTTTTGGATCGCGGCGAAGTCCGCACTGATTTGCTCAAAGAGCTTGAGCGCCAACAACAGAAGTTACAGCAATGGGCCGATATACCCGGTGTGGATATGTCGCGAGTGGACTCCTTGCGCAGTAAACTAAAAAGCCATGCCACAGTATTAATGTCCGCGCCACGTATCGGGCAATCATTAAAAGAAGACCGCTTAATCGCTGTCGTTCGCCAACGTCTTAGTATTCCCGGTGGCTACTGTAGCTTTGATTTACCCACGTTACATACCTGGCTACATCAACCACAGGAGCAGCGTGACCAACATATTGATAAATTGCTGGTAAGCTTAGCGCCACTCAATCAGTCTCTGACCATCATTTTAGATTTAATTCGCCAGTCGGGTCCGTTACGGGCACAAATCAGCTTGAATGGATTCTTTCAAGATAATGCCGAAGGTGCTGACCTACTCCGGCTGCGCTTGCCATTAGACCCACAACTATACCCACAAATTTCTGGTCATAAAACACGGTATGCTATTCGCTTTTTACCGCTCGACAGTGAAAATGGTACCGTTCCGGCCCGTTTATCGTTTGAATTAGCCTGCTGCTGATGTGGCAATCAATCAGTTGGTTTTTAAGGAGAGAATATGGACTTAGAAGAAATCGAAGTTAACTGCCCTACCTGTGGGAAAATCGTTATCTGGGGAGAGCAAAGCCCATATCGCCCTTTCTGCTGCAAACGCTGTCAACTGATCGACCTAGGCGAATGGGCTGACGAAGAAAAGCGTATTTCAAGCCATGGCGAGTTATCTGACAGTGATGAATGGAGTGAGGAAGAACCCCCAACGCATTGATGCGCATATCATTGGGGAGCAATCCTATTTTGCTCCCTTCCCATTATATTAATTACAATTTTATTAAGCGCAACACGGAGTTATCGGGTGAGTAATGCAATGATTGCGGCATTCGCTGGCGGAAACTCCTCGGCAACCAATTCGGATTGCCTTACCCAGCGAATGGGTTGCCCTTCGCGGCCAAAGGGCTCACCATCCCACGCTTCAACCATATAGAAACTTAATGTCACGATACGGTCGGTAAAAGTATGCTCCAAGACGTTGAGTAACACAGCCTCTTGTACCACGATCCCTACTTCTTCTGACAGCTCACGTTTTAAAGCAAGTTCCGCTGTTTCACCCTGCTCAACCTTACCACCGGGAAACTCCCAAAAACCTGCCATATGAGAATCAGCAGCGCGCTGAGTAATAAAAATCTCCTGCTGGGCGTTGCGGATAATCCCTACCGCTATCTGTAAATGTTTCAATTCTCTTTCTCCTGATCAGAGCATAAACAGTAAGTTATATGGCCTCTTGGTATCTGTCCTAAAAAGAACGACAAAATAAAGGGCGGTTTTTAAGCCGCCCTCATTTTCAGTATTACCAATGGCCTTAAGTATTACTGTAGGCTGCCGTGACACTGTTTGTATTTTTTGCCTGAACCACATGGGCACGGATCATTACGACCCACTTTACGCTCAAGGCTAGCGGCTACATTGACTTCATCCTTTGACATCAAGGCACTGTTGTCAGACTGATGGCTTAGTTGCTGCTGTTTCGCCAAACGCTCGGCTTCTTCACGACGTTGTACTTCCAGCGCTTCTACCTCTTCTGGCATCCGCACTTGTACTTTGCTCAGCACACTGATCACTTCATATTTTAGTGATTCCAACATGGCAGCGAACATGGCGAAAGATTCACGCTTATATTCCTGTTTAGGATCTTTTTGCGCATAACCACGTAGATGGATCCCCTGACGCAGATAATCCATTGCAGCCAAGTGTTCTTTCCACAAGGAGTCGAGCGTTTGTAGCATCACGCCTTTTTCGAAGTTACGCATCATATCGATGCCAACAACTTCTTCTTTGCGGTGATACACCTCAATTGCTTGTTGAAGAATACGCTCACGTAACGTTTCTTCATGCAGTTGTGGCTCATCTTGCAACCATTGTGCAATTGGCATATCCAAGTCGAAATCATTTTTCAGGCGCAGTTCAAGGCCTTCAACATCCCACATTTCTTCCAGTGACTGGGTAGGAATGTAGCTGTCGATAACTGTTTTGAATACATCTTCACGAATGCTGTTAATGGTTTCGCTAACATCAGATACGTCCAGCAGTTCATTACGCTGGCTATAGATGGCACGACGCTGATCACTGGCGACATCATCATATTCAAGCAATTGCTTACGAATATCGAAGTTACGACTTTCAACTTTACGCTGTGCGTTAGCAATGGCCTTCGTCACCCATGGATGTTCAATGGCTTCGCCCGGTTTCATACCCAATTTACGCATCATGCCAGACACACGGTCAGAGGCAAAAATACGCATCAAGGCATCTTCCATTGATAAGTAGAAGCGTGAAGAACCGGCATCACCCTGACGGCCCGCACGACCACGTAACTGGTTATCAATACGGCGTGACTCATGACGCTCGGTACCAATAATGTGTAAACCACCAGATGCCAGCACGGCATCATGGCGAATCTGCCAGGCGGCCTTAATGGCGGCAATTTGATCTTCGGTCGGATCTTCCAGCAAAGCAATCTCACTCTGCCAGCTCCCCCCCAACACGATATCGGTACCACGACCAGCCATGTTGGTAGCGATAGTTACCGCGCCTGGTTGACCCGCCTGAGAGACTATCTCTGCTTCCATGGCATGGAACTTAGCGTTCAGAACTTTGTGCTCAATGCCCGCTTTGGTCAATTCGGCAGATACCACTTCAGATTTCTCAATCGAGATAGTACCAACCAATACTGGCTGACCGTTCGCAGTACGCTCACGGATATCTTCGATAATCGCACCAATTTTTTCCTGTTCAGTCATATAGACCAAATCAGCTAAATCCTTACGAATCATTGGGCGGTTAGTGGGTACAACAATGGTATCGAGCTTGTAGATTGAGCTAAATTCAAACGCTTCGGTATCCGCCGTACCGGTCATCCCGGCCAGTTTTTCATAAAGACGGAAATAGTTCTGGAAGGTAATGGAAGCCAGTGTTTGGTTTTCGTTCTGGATTTCCACACCTTCTTTTGCTTCAACAGCCTGATGCAAGCCATCTGACCAACGGCGCCCTTGCATAGTACGGCCAGTGTGTTCGTCGACGATGATAACTTCACCATCTTTCACAATGTAGTCAACATCACGGGCAAACAGCACATGGGCGCGCAGCGCGGCCGTGACGTGATGCATCAGCATAATGTTGGTTGGAGAGTACAGCGACTCGCCTTCTTCCATGATGCCCGCTTCCACTAACATTTGTTCAATCAGAATCAGGCCACGTTCAGTTAAGTGAACCTGACGTGATTTTTCATCGACCGAGAAGTGGCCTTCACCCTGGAAGGTGTCCGAGTCTTCTTTTTCCTGACGAATCAGTTTTGGAATAAGTTTGTTAACCCGAATATACATCTCGGAACTGTCTTCCGCCGGACCAGAGATAATCAGCGGGGTACGGGCCTCATCGATCAAGATGGAGTCAACCTCATCCACCAGCGCATAGTGCAATTTACGCTGCACACGCTCTTCCGGGCTGAAAGCCATGTTATCGCGCAGATAGTCAAAACCGTATTCGTTGTTAGTACCATAAGTGATGTCAGCAGCATAAGCGGCACGCTTGGCTGGTGCTGTCATATTCGGCAAGTTGATACCGACGCTTAGACCGAGGAACTCGAACAATGGGCGGTTATTTTCGGCGTCACGTTGAGCCAAATAGTCATTGACGGTAACCACGTGAACACCACGGCCACTCAACGCATTCAGGTAAGCTGGCAGCGTTGCAGTCAGCGTTTTACCTTCACCGGTACGCATTTCTGCGATGCAACGCTCATTCAATACCATACCGCCGAGCAACTGCACGTCGAAGTGACGCATACCAAACACGCGTTTACTTGATTCACGAACAACCGCAAAAGCTTCAGGGATCAAGGTTTCCAGCACCGCGCCTTTTGCCAGACGCTTGCGGAATTCATCTGTTTTGGCACGCAACTCAGCATCGGTCAGTTTTTCAATTTCTGGTTCCATACGGCTGATTTGATCAACCACTTTGCGCATACGGCGCAGAGTACGATCGTTACGGCTGCCAAAGACTTTGGTTAATAATTTGATTAGCATGATTCTTAATATCTCTTACAAGACCACCAAACCGGCGGCCAAAGGTTGTATAAAATTGAGGTAAACCAAGAGAATAATTAGCTTATACCCGTCATACTTCAAGCTGCATGTGCGTTGGCTACATTCAATCACCCGAATCACTTACTTATGTAAGCTCATCGAGATTAATGAGGTTCACCCTACGGGCTAGCATAAATGCTGTTCAAATCGGTTCCGGACCTATTTGTCTCTCGCTTGCCGCCTTCCTGCAACTCGAATTATTTAAGGTATAGGATAGGAGGCCCGGCACGGATGCCTTGCACTTGTGCAAGCCAGAGTCCAGGTTTGTGTAACGAAAGAACAGGCCGCTTAACTTGCTCGGTGTAACGAATGATAGCCGGTGGCTTAAACTCATGTGTCAACAGCGCATTGAGGGTATCCAACAGTGCAAGCTGCTGAATTTGTGATGGCTGAGCTTGCTCGACTGCTGTAACTTCTTGCACCCGCGCATAAGCGACCTGAGGTGCCAACGCAAATGAGAGGTGACGAATAACCGTGCGCAGTGCATGCTGTTGCCAGTAGTCTACGCTGAATGAAGGACGGCGATGCATATCATGCAACAATGCCAAACTGTTAAAGTTTGTCACACCGTAATTCTGACGGCTTTGGCTTGATGATGTATTCGGTATTGCAGTTTGATCTGGAACGCCAGACAGGTTTGATGGCACGCCAAGACTCGCCGCTACCATCCCTAACAAGAGATGCGGCCAGAAATAACGTCTACCAAATTGTCGCCAACGATTTAGAATACCGATCACAAGTTTAAAATCCGCCGGAGCCTTGTCAATGCGTGAAAACCGCCCACAATTATTAGATGTTCTGTTCGATGATGCCATTGCAGCAGAAAACGGACCGCTACATAACGTACAACAACGCGCTACTGCACTGTTAAAACTTAACCGTGCGGTAAAAGGATTGCTCCCTTCACAAATGCAGCCGTGGTGCCGTGTCGCTAACTATCGACAGAGTGTTTTAGTGCTAGAGACTGCGAACGCTAGCTGGTTAATGCGCTTACGTTATGAACAACCCGCTCTGCTCTCTGCACTACGAGCACAAATTCTACCATCATTGTCTTCAATCGACATCAGGATTAATCCGTCGTTAATGGCCAAGGGCCATAACATTACGCAAGATGTGGCAAAATCGGCGCAAGATCCTGAAAAATCGCCGCCATTACGTCATTTAAGTCTGGAAAGTGCTAAGGAATTAAGAGGATTAGCGAGCCGTAGCCCTGAAAAACTTAGGATAATATTGGAACGATTGGCTGCGTTGGCCGGAGAGAGTGCCAACGCAACCAAAAGTGATAAGTAGCTTTTCCCTTCACACTTGAACTTACAGCGATGTTAGCTGGCTGTAATGCCAATGAGTTTGGGTACAAAAGTACTTAGTAAGCTAATACTGTAGACGGAGCTTTAAATGCCAGTGGCATTTCGGCTTCGTCTTGGAACGTCACAAATTCCCAAGCTTCTTGCTTCGCTAAAACAGCCTGCAACAACTTGTTATTTAAGGCGTGACCCGATTTGAACGCAGTAAATGCGCCAATAATATTGTGGCCACACATAAACAGGTCGCCAATCGCGTCCAGCATTTTGTGACGAACAAACTCATCTTCAAAGCGTAAGCCATCTTCATTAAGCACGCGGTAATCATCTACCACAATGGCACAATCGAAACTACCGCCCAGGCACAAACCACGGGACTGTAAATATTCGATATCACGCATGAAACCAAAAGTACGCGCACGACTGATTTGACGGACGAATGAATCGGCCGAGAAATCCAGACGGTAACGCTGAGTACTTGAGTCAATCGCCGGGTGATTAAAATCAATGGTAAAATCTAAACGGAATCCATTGAATGGAGACAATTCAGCCCATTTATCACCGTCTTCAACCCGCACAGTCTCTTTCAGACGCAGGAATTTCTTCGCAGAGTTTAACTCTTCGATACCGGCATCCAGCAGCAAGTACACGAATGGACTGGCACTACCGTCCATAATCGGCACTTCGGGAGCGTTAACTTCAATAATAATGTTATCAATCCCTAACCCTGCCAAAGCAGCGTTGAGATGCTCAACAGTAGAAATACGCACGTCATGCTCATTGACCAGGCAAGTACAGAGCATGGTATCACGCACGGATTTTGCATCTGCCGGAAAATCAACCGGTGGATTCAAGTCAGTGCGACGATAGATGACCCCGGTATTAGCCGGCGCGGGTCGCATTGTCAGCGTGACTTTCTTACCGGTGTGCAAACCGACGCCAGTCGCCTGAACAATACGTTTTAAAGTCCTTTGTTTGATCATCGTTTTATCTCGCAATGTTATCCATCCTACCGACCAAGCTTATAACAAGATCGGTGGGACAGTTTAGCACAAAGAGCGGAGATTCCAAATATTCGAAAATTAATCGGCTTGCTTACGCAAAAATGCCGGGATATCCAAATAATCGGGCTCTTTATTGGTTTGAGCAGTCGGGTCATTGACCACTTTAGCCGCAGGTTTAACTTCCTGAGGTAAAGGTGACATGCCATGCTGCTGGTAACGATGGTCCATCACAGGCTGAGTCTGCTTGTTGGTAACCAGCGTAATTTCTGGGCGTTTATCCATGCCGATACCGGTCGCAACAACAGTTACGCGCAGTTCGTCGTTCATTTCCGGGTCTAACGATGTACCGATAACAACGGTGGCATTGTCGGACGCGAATGCACGGATAGTATTACCCACAGTTTCGAACTCATCCAAACGTAAATCGAAACCAGCAGTGATGTTAACCAACACACCACGAGCACCAGACAGGTCGATATCTTCCAACAACGGGCTGGAGATAGCCATTTCTGCTGCTTCTTCTGCACGATCTTCACCACAAGCCACACCGGAGCCCATCATGGCATAACCCATTTCGGACATCACTGTGCGCACGTCGGCAAAGTCAACGTTCATCAGGCCTGGGCGGGTAATCAATTCGGCGATCCCCTGAACAGCACCTTTTAATACGTCGTTCGCTGCACCGAATGCATCCAGTAAAGAGATGCCACGCCCCAGAACTTTCAATAATTTGTCATTCGGGATAGTGATCAGTGAGTCCACATGCTTGGACAACTCAGCAATACCCTGCTCAGCAAATGCCATGCGTTTCTTGCCTTCGAAGTTGAAAGGCTTGGTAACCACGGCGACTGTCAGAATACCCAGTTCTTTTGCCACTTCGGCAACAACAGGAGCAGCACCAGTACCGGTACCACCACCCATACCTGCGGCGATAAAGACCATGTCCGCGCCTTCAAGAGCTGCACGCAGAGCTTCACGGTCTTCTTCGGCTGAATTACGACCCACTTCTGGGTTCGCGCCAGCACCCAACCCTTTGGTAATACCGCTACCAATTTGGATGGTTTGGCCAACAGCCGTCTTACGTAGCGCCTGAGCGTCTGTATTAACGGCGAAGAATTCAACACCTTCGATGCGCTCGCGCACCATGTGTTCGACGGCATTACCACCGCCACCACCGACGCCGATGACTTTAATCACCGCGTCATTGGTTAGTTCCATAGGTTCAAACATAGTTTCTCTCCGTTTTGTGCCTGTCGCTTCGAGATCAAAAAATATGTTCAGCATGATCTCTTTGTTGAAACATTAAAACTCTTTTCTCAGCCAGCTATTGATACGTTTAAACCAATTGCCCACTGAGGCACGTTTTTCTACTTCTGACTCACCACTGAGATGAGATTCTTTACCGTAATGCAATAACCCAACAGCAGTGGAGTAATAAGGTTCCTGTGCATAATCCGTCAGCCCGGTGATATTGAGCGGTTGACCGATACGAACCTGGGCATGGAACACCCGTTGTGCGCATTCAGCCAGCCCATCAATTTGTGCAGCACCGCCAGTCAGCACGATACCGGCTGCCAGATGATGCTTCACGCCTTGCTGACGCAACTGCTCCTGCAATTGTAAAATCTCGTCATTAACTAAATTCAGCAACTCGGTGTAGCGTGGTTCTATAACCTCAGCGAGTGTCTGTCTTTGCAGACTACGGGGAGGGCGTCCGCCAACACTTGGCACTTCTACACTTTCGTCCTTGCTGACTATCGACCCGAGCGCACAGCCGTGCCGAACTTTAATCGCTTCCGCATCTGTAGGCGGCGTACCAAAAGCATAAGCTATGTCGCTGGTGACCACGTTCCCGGCGTAAGGGATAACTTTGGTGTGCCGTAAAGCGCCACCGGTATAAACCGCCATATCCATGGTGCCACCGCCGATGTCAACGACACAGACCCCCAGCTCACGCTCATCTTCAGTCAATACTGCATAACTTGCTGCCAAACCGGCGAAAATCAGTTGGTCCACTTTCAGGCCACAACGTTCCACCGCTTTAACAATATTCTTAGCCATATCGTTATGGCAGGTAATCAGGTGCACTTTAGCCTGCATCCGCACGCCAGACAGACCAACAGGATTTTTGATGCCTTCCTGATAATCGATGGCATATTCCTGTGGAATAACGTGCAGGATACGATGCTCATCACGCACACGCACCGACTTCGCGGTATGCACTACGTTCTCTACATCTTCCTGAGTTACTTCTTCTTCTGAAATAGGAACCATCCCTATTTCATTCTGGCAACTGATATGTTTACCCGATAACGCCAAATAAACAGATGAAATTTGGCAATCCGCCATTAACTCAGCCTGATCGATAGCGCGCTGCACGCATTTCACTACCGATTCAAGATCATTAACCCCACCCTTATCCATGCCACGGGATGGGCAACTGCCGACCCCAATAATATTGACCATGCCATCGGGCAGAACTTCCCCTACCAATGCGGAGACCTTTGCCGTGCCGATCTCAAGACCTACTACCAGTTTTCTGTCCGTCGACTTGATCATTGTTGTTTTGCCTGTGCCTGATTCTGTTGCGGATTACTGTTCTGCTGGCCATTTATTGGTGGCTCACCACCCTGACTGCCGATAAATACCGGAGCCCAACCTATTGCAGCCCCTGTCTCATATCGCAAATCAACATAACTGACTCGTTTATCTGGCTGCTGTTGCAACATCGGATATAACTCGATGAAACGTTGCAAACGCCCCATCCGGTCATCCCGTCCCAGCTCCAGCCGAACATCATTATCTAAGGCCAACTGCCAAGAATGCCTGGCGCTCATCGCCACCATCTTTAGCTGATATTTATTGGCCGCTAACACCTTATTTATTGCCCGGTAGCCTTCCAGGACATCCTGTTCACTGCCTTCCGGACCATACAGTAATGGCAATTTCTGTGTGCCGACCCGCTCGGACGGCACACTAAATGACCGCCCTTGCTCATCAACCATATGCAAATCATTCCAGCGAGCAAAAGGCACATACTCCACCAGATGGATTTTTAGCTCATCCGGCCACTGTTTACGCACACTGGCCTGCTGAATCCAAGGCAACCTTTCAATCTGCTGCTGGATGATGTTCACATCCTGCGTCATAAAGGTACCCGGTGCGCCTAATGCCAGAATTGCCTGGCGAATATCATCATTGGTGGTGTAATGGCGCTCACCGGTCACCACCAGTTTTGACAGTGGCAGTCGGCTGGCATCTTTCATCCACCCCACTACGACCCACCCACCCCAGAGCATGGTACCCAGAACCATTAGCAGGAAAATCAGACCTGCTAGTTGGCCTCCGTTACTGCGTCGGGCCACGCTGTTTTCAGCCGCACGTTCACGCGCATTCAGGGCAGCTTGCGACATATCAGTCAGCCAACATCAAAATTCGAGCGACCAGTTGGGAGAAACTCAACCCTGACTGGCGGGCTGCCATCGGCACTAAACTGTGGCTAGTCATACCCGGTGAAGTGTTCACTTCAAGCAGGTAAAAACTGCCGTCACTGTCTTGCATGACATCTACCCGGCCCCAACCGCTGCAACCCAGCGCCTGATAAGCCTGCAATGCCAGCGTCGCCAATTGTTGCTCCAACTCATTGCTCAAACCGCTTGGGCAAAAATATTGTGTTTCGTCAGACAGATACTTGGCTTCATAATCATAGAACACGCCGGGGGCCTGAATACGGATTGATGGTAAAACATCATCACCGAGGATCGCGACGGTGTATTCCGGGCCACTCAACCATTGCTCTATCAGCACATCACTGTCGTGACGGAAAGCTTCAACCAAGGCACTCTGCAATTGATCGACGTGATCAACCTTACTCATGCCAACACTGGAGCCTTCGTGGCTTGGCTTAACAATTAATGGCAGGCCAAGCTTAGCGACACCCGCCGCTAATTCCTCTGACGAAAGTGTTTCAAACTGTTGATGATTCAACGCGACATAAGGCGAAATCGGCAGACCTGAAGCCTGCCACACCAATTTGGTGCGTAATTTGTCCATCGTCAGGGCTGACGCCATCACGCCACTGCCGGTATAAGGCAGTTGCAGGAATTCCAGTACCCCTTGCAAGGTGCCATCTTCACCACCACGGCCATGTAAAGCGATAAAGACCTTATCGAAGCCCTGTTCTTTAAGCTGAGTCACTGGGAAGTCTCGGGTATCAATCCCATGGGCATCGATACCTGCTTCTCTCAAGCCCGCTAATACCGCCTGACCTGATAGCAATGACACTTCACGTTCAGCGGAGGTACCACCCAGCAGTACCGCGACTTTCTCAGCCATGATGTTCCTCATCTTTTATCTGTGGCTGCAATTTAAGCTCAGCCAATTTACGGGCAATTTTACCAATGTTACCTGCGCCTTGAACCAGAATCAGGTCATCGCCGTTCAGCACTTGCGCCAAAATTTCAGGCACGGTTTCACTGTCTGAAACCAAAATTGGGTCTAACTTGCCACGATTACGGATGGTGCGGCACAACGAGCGGCTATCAGCCCCTGGGATCGGCGGTTCACCGGCAGCGTACACATCCAACATCAGTAGCACATCAACCTGCGATAACACATTGGCGAAGTCGTCGTACAGGTCACGGGTACGGGTATAACGGTGCGGCTGGAAAACCATCACGATGCGCTTATCCGGCCAACCCGCGCGCGCAGCTTTAATAGTGGCATCCACTTCAGTTGGATGATGGCCGTAGTCATCAACCAGCATCGCACTGCCTTCTTTGCCATTGACCGGTGCCAGCGGGAAGTTGCCGAGGAAATCAAAGCGGCGACCAGTCCCCTGGAACCCTGCCAACGCGCGCAGAATATCTTCGTCTTCAATACCTTCTTCTGTCGCCACAGCCACCGCCGCCGCTGCATTGAGCGCGTTATGACGACCCGGTGCATTCAAGGTCACCGTCATCAATGGCTTATCCAAGCGTTTGAGCGTGAAGTGCCCCTGTGGGCCTTCCTGCCGGTAGCTGGCGATCTGCACATCGGCATCATCACTGAAACCGTAGGTGGTAATGTGGCGGCCTACTCGCGGTAGCAACTCGCGCACCACGGGATCGTCAATACACATCACCGCACGGCCATAGAATGGCAAGTTATGCAAAAAGTTAATAAACGTCTGTTTTAAGTTCTCAAAGTCGCCCTGATAAGTATCCATATGGTCGGCTTCGATATTGGTGACAATCGCCACCATCGGTTGCAGATGCAAAAATGACGCATCACTTTCATCGGCTTCTGCTATCAGGTAACGGCTGGACCCAAGACGAGCATGGGTCCCTGCCGCTTTCACCAACCCGCCGTTAACAAAGGTTGGATCCAGACCGGCTTCAGCATAGATACTGGAAACCATCGCCGTGGTGGTGGTTTTGCCGTGAGTGCCTGCAACCGCAATGCCATGACGGAAACGCATCAACTCTGCCAGCATTTCTGCGCGGCGGATCACCGGAATACGCGCCTCGCGAGCCGCAACTATCTCTGGATTATCCGCAGAGATTGCAGTTGAAACCACGACCACACTGGCGTCCAGAACGTTTTCAGGACGGTGATGGAAATAAATTTGTGCGCCCAAAGAGGCCAAATGCTGAGTGACCGGGTTAGGTGCCAAATCTGAACCGCTAATCTGATAACCTTCGTTAGCCAACACTTCAGCGATACCACCCATGCCGGCACCACCGATGCCAACAAAGTGAATGTGCCGGACGCGACGCATCTCGGGCACGATAGTTCGTAGTTTCGCCAGTTGTTGTGTATTCACGTTTCTCTTCACTTTTTTGTCTGTTGCATATTCACAGCCCGCATTAACCTAACTACCTGCTGTTCATTATCTATTTTTACTATTACTTACTGGCCGCGACCACTTCAGCAGCTACGCGCTCAGTAGCGTCCGGGATAGCCACGGACCTTGCCTGTTCAGCCATAGTCAGTAAGGTTGCTCGATCCCACTGTTCCAATAAGCTGCTGACCGCCTCGGCGCTAAATTGCGGCTGCTCGATAATCTTGGCCGCACCGGCCTTTTCCAGCGGCAGTGCATTCCAATATTGCTGCCGGTCTTTATGCTGAAACGGCACAAAAATCGCCGGTAAACCTGCGGCGGCAATTTCACTGACCGTCAGCGCACCTGAACGGCACACCACCACATCGGCCCAACTATAAGCGGCTGCCATATCGTCGATAAACTCAGTAATTTTATGCTTATCATCGCCCTGCCCGACTTGCTGGTATGCCTGTAATACCTCTGGCAATGCGCCTTTACCTACCTGATGCCACAGCGTGACTTTCTCACCCAACTGTGCGGCAACCTGCGGCATTGTCTGATTTAGCACCCGCGCGCCTTGGCTACCACCGATAACCAACACACGAACCGGGCCTTCACGGCCGACCAAACGTTGCGCCGGCAATGGCAGCGCAAGAACATCGGTACGAACCGGATTACCCACCACATCAGCATTTGGGAATGCGCCGGGGAAGGCCTGTAACACCTTTTTGGCAATTCTGGCTAGCCAGCGATTAGTCAAACCGGCAATGCCATTTTGCTCATGCAACACCACTGGAATACCGCACAGCCATGCCGCCAAACCACCGGGACCGGAAACATAACCGCCCATGCCTAGCACCACGTCCGGCTGGTAGTCACGCATGATTTTCTTGGCCTGACGCACCGCACGATAAATCCGCACTGGTGCCATCAGTTGCGCCATTAGCCCCTTGCCGCGTAGACCAGAAATCTGGATGAAATCAATCTCAATGCCATTTTGGGGTACCAATGACGCTTCCATTCGGTCTGCGGTGCCGAGCCAACGCACCTGCCAGCCTTGCGCCATCAGATGATGTGCCACGGCCAATCCGGGGAAGACATGCCCCCCGGTGCCACCAGCCATCACCATTAAACGCTTGGTCTTGCCACTCATCGGGCACTCCTTACAAACGCCTGGGCTTTTGCCAGGCGTGTTTCAAAATCAATGCGTAGCAACAGCACAATTGCCGTTGACATAATAATCAAGCTCGAACCACCGTAACTGATCAGTGGTAAGGTCAACCCTTTAGTCGGCAACATTCCGGCAGCAGCCCCAACGTTAACCAGAGCCTGAAAACTGAACCAGACGCCGATTGAGCAAGCCAAAAAGCCAGAAAATCGCTGATCTATCTCCAACGCGCGACGGCCGATGGACATAGCACGAAAAGCGACGAAGAATACCATTAACAGTGCCAGAACCACACCGAAATACCCCAGCTCCTCGCCTAAAATCGAGAAAATAAAGTCGGTATGCGCTTCCGGTAAATACTCCAGTTTCTGCACTGAGTTACCTAAGCCTTGCCCCCAGAATTCACCACGGCCAAAAGCCATCAGCGACTGGGTTAACTGATAACCACTACCGAACGGATCCGCCCATGGATTCCAGAAGGATGTCACACGGCGCATACGGTAGGGTTCAGCAACAATCAGCAGACAAACCGCAAACACACCAGAGCCGATAATCGCCAAAAACTGCCACATTTTCGCGCCAGCCAGAAACAGCATCGCCAGCGTGGTAATAAACAGCACCACCACCGTGCCTAGATCAGGCTGTGCCAGCAGTAACACCGCCAGAATAACCATGACCCCCATCGGTTTACAGAAGCCCCAGAAATTACTGCGAACCTCTTCAACCTTACGCACCAGATAGCTGGCCAGATAACAAAACAGTGACAGCTTGGATAATTCCGCTGGCTGAATACGCAGCGGCCCCAATGAAATCCAGCGTGATGCCCCGTTTACCGAGCTACCCACCACCAACACTACCAGCAACATTACTATCGAAATCAGCAACATAATATTGCTATAGCGCTGCCAAACCTCCATCGGGATACGTAATGTCACTAGCGACAAACCCAATGCCAGTGCCAGATAGAGAGCATCACGTTTGGCAAATAAGAAGGGATCACTAGCCAGACGCTGACCAATCGGCATTGATGCCGATGTCACCATCACAAAACCGATAATCGCCAAACCGAATGTCAGCCACAGCAAGGTTCTGTCGTAAAGCACCATGCTGGTGGTGTCGCTTTCGCGCGATCCCATCACAAAATGTTTTACGGTATTAAACAGCCCCAGCCCCGGCATGCGCATCAGCCCAACTCCTCTGCCAGGCGAGCAAACTCATCACCACGTTGTTCAAAACTGCGGAATTGGTCCAAACTGGCGCAAGCAGGAGACAGCAACACCATATCCCCCGGAGCCAGTCTCTGCGCCAGCAGTACCATGGCCTGTTCCATCGTCTCGGTAAGCTGAGAGACCTCAGGGCGCAGTTCAGCCAGTTGCTCACCATCACGGCCAAAGCAGTAAATTTTGATATGGTCGCCTTGTAGAAAACGCGTCAACCCAGAGAAATCAGCGGATTTACCGTCGCCGCCCAACAATAAATGCAAGGTACCGTCAACCTGCAAGCCATCCAACGCTGCTTCCGTACTGCCAACATTGGTGGCTTTAGAGTCATTAATCCAACGCACGCCATTGTGCTCAAACACCAGTTGGAAGCGGTGTGATAAACCGGTAAAGGTGGTCAATGCTTTCAAACTTGACGAGCGGGGAATCCCCACAGCATCAGCCAGCGCCAGTGCTGCCAACGCATTGGTATAGTTATGGCGACCGGTCAATTTCATTTCGCGGGTATTCAAGACTTTTTCACCCCGAACCCGCAGCCAGATTTCTCCCTGCTGCTTATTCAGATGGTAGTCACCCACATCCACACCAAAGCTAATACAGCGGCTATCAGCGCCACGCACCGGCATGGTAAGCGCGTCATCGGCATTCACCACACAAACTTTAGCGTTTTCATAGACTCGCAGTTTAGCTGCGCGATATTGCTGCAAACCGAACGGATAACGGTCGGTATGATCTTCTGTTACGTTCAAGATGGTGGCCGCACTGGCATGCAAGCTTGAGGTAGTTTCCAACTGGAAGCTCGACAGCTCTAATACCACCAACTGGTTTTCTTGTTTCAATAGCGCAAGAGCCGGAACACCGATATTGCCACCGACGCCAACCTGCCAGCCCGCCGCTTTAGCCATCTCGCCCACCAGCGTGGTCACGGTACTTTTACCGTTAGAGCCAGTAATCGCAACTACAGGCGCCTGATTCTCACGACAGAACAGCTCGATATCGCCGACAATCTCGACCCCCGCCTCAGCGGCATCACTCAAGGCAGGATGTGCCAGCGCAATACCTGGGCTGGCCACAATCAAATCTGCATCTAATAACCACTGCTGATGAAGGTCACCGACATGGCGCTCAACGCTTTCAGGCAATTTATCCAGGCCTGGCGGATTAATACGGGTATCCATCACACGCGGCGTAACCCCGCGCGCCATAAAGAAATCAACGCAGGAAAGGCCGGTTAGCCCCAGCCCGATAATGACTACTTTTTTACCCTGATAATCAGCCATAATTACCGCACCTTCAGCGTCGCTAGGCCAATCAGCACCAGCATCAGCGAGATAATCCAGAAACGCACGATAACCCGTGGTTCTGGCCAGCCTTTAAGTTCGTAATGGTGATGAATCGGGGCCATGCGGAAAATACGCTGCCCACGCAACTTAAAGGAACCTACCTGTAGGATCACCGACAGCGTTTCAACCACGAATACCCCGCCCATAATCACCAATAAGAACTCTTGGCGCAGTAACACCGCGATGGTGCCTAACGCACCGCCCAAGGCCAACGAGCCGACATCCCCCATAAAGACCTGTGCCGGATAGGTGTTAAACCATAAGAAGCCCAGCCCAGCCCCCACAATCGCGGTACAGACAATAACCAGTTCACCGGCATGGCGTAGATAAGGAATGTGCAGGTATGCGGCGAAATTCACGTTACCTGTCGCCCAGGCAACCAAGGCAAAACCACCGGCGACGAACACGGTCGGCATAATGGCCAAACCATCTAATCCGTCAGTCAGGTTCACCGCGTTACTGGTACCGACAATCACAAAGTAAGCCAGCAAGATATACATCAAACCCAGTTGCGGCATGACGTCTTTGAAAAATGGCACCACCAGCTCGGTAGCCGCGGTGTCTTTACCGATGCTGTACATGGCGAATGCTGCAGCTAGGGCAATCACTGACTGCCAGAAATACTTCCAGCGGGCGATCAACCCTTTAGTGTTTTTACGCACTACTTTGCGATAATCATCGATAAAGCCGACGATGCCATAACCGATAAGAATGAATAGTACACACCAGACATACGGATTGGAGGGGTAAGCCCACATCAGCACTGAAATGGTGATAGAGAACAGAATCATCAGGCCGCCCATGGTCGGCGTGCCGCGTTTACTGAAGTGTGACTCTGGCCCATCGTTACGTACTACCTGGCCAATCTGCAATTTCTGCAAATAAGCAATCAGGTGCGGCCCCATCCACAAAGAAATAAACAGTGCCGTCAACAGACTGACAATCGCTCGGAACGTCAAATAGGAAAAGACGTTAAAGCCCGAGTAAAATTTTACTAAGTATTCAGCCAACCAAACTAACATGATGCATTCTCCTGTAACGCACGCACGACATTTTCCATGGCGGCGCTACGTGAACCTTTAATTAAGACGGTGATAACCGGATGTTCGAGCAGCAATTCACTCACACGGGCTGCCAATGTGTTCTTATCCTGAAAATGTTCGCCGTTGCCGCTCGCATCACTCAGTGTTTGACTCAATGTGCCAACACTCAGCACTTTATCGACTCCCGCCTGTCTGGCCGCCTCACCCACCTGGCGATGACAATCCACGGCGGTATCACCCAATTCGGCCATATCCCCCACCACCAACACACGGTAGCCGGGCATATCTGCCAACACTTGGGCCGCGGCAGTCATAGAACCGACGTTGGCGTTGTAGGAGTCATCGAGCAGCAATTTACCTGCCGATAATTGAATCGGGAATAAACGGCCCGGTACAGCTTGTAATTGTGCCAGCCCTTGGCGGACGGCAGCTAAATCAGCGCCAACCGACATGGCTAACGCCGTTGCAGCCAAGGCGTTAGCAATATTGTGCCGCCCCGGCAGTGGTAATTCGATGGCTATAGTGCCAAATGGCGAATGCAGGGTAAAATGTGTCGCCTGTGGTGTAATACGCACATCACTGGCATAGAAATCGATATCTTCTGCGCCGCGAGGTGAAAAATACCAAACGCGCTTGTTGTGCAGCATTTCCTGCCAATGCGGCCAGTCATTGCTGTCAGCATTAATAATTGCCGTCCCGTTAGCAGGTAACCCGGCAAAAATTTCACCTTTGGCTTTCGCCACCCCTGCCAGTGAACCAAAACCTTCCAGATGAGCGGCCGCTAAATTATTAACCAAAGCACTTTCAGGGCGGCTTAAATCCGTGGTGTAGGCGATTTCGCCCACATGATTAGCACCCAACTCAATCACGGCAAAATCATGTTCAGGCGTCAAACGCAGTAAAGTCAGTGGCACCCCAATATCGTTATTGAAGTTACCGGCGGTATACAGCACATTGCCGCATTGACGCAAAATGGCGGCAACCATTTCTTTTACCGAGGTTTTACCGGATGAGCCGGTTAAAGCCACCACCCGAGCAGGCACTTGCTCACGCACCCACGCAGCAAATTGCCCCAGTGCCAGACGAGTGTCTTTGACCACTAACTGAGGGGCCCCCACCAGTAAGCGTTTACTTACCAGCAAAGCGCCTGCACCTGCGGCAACAGCATCTTCTGCAAAATCATGCCCATCAAAACGCTCGCCTTTCAGCGCCACGAACAAACACCCCGGTGTGACCTTACGGGTATCAATGGTCACTTCGGTGATGTCGACGTTTTCACTGCCAATATATTCAGCATTAAGCAGCGTAGACAGGAAATGCAGCGAGACCTTAATCATGCCATCACCCCCAACAAACGGGCGACGGTAACTCTGTCTGAATAATCCAGGCGGCGATTACCCACTAATTGATAATCTTCATGTCCCTTACCTGCCACCAGGACGACATCTTCTTCTTTGGCTTGCATAATGGCGCTGGTCACCGCTTCGGCGCGGCCATGAATTGCCAATGCATGCCCAGCATCCAACAAGCCACTGAGGATATCCGCCACGATAGCCTGCGGCTCTTCACTGCGTGGGTTATCGTCGGTGACGACCACCCGATCCGCCAGTTGTTCTGCGATACCGCCCATAAGTGGGCGCTTACCTTTGTCACGATCACCACCGCAACCAAACACACACCACAACTGACCTTTGCAATGTAAGCGGGCCGCAGCCAGGGCTTTTTCCAAAGCATCCGGGGTATGAGCATAATCCACGACCACCGTCGGCTTACCGGGCGCGTTAAACACTTCCATACGCCCGCACACCGGTTGCAGGCTTGGTGCTGTTGCTAATAATTGTGCTAACGGATACCCCAGAGAAAGGAGGGTTGACAGTGCCACCAGCAGATTACTGACGTTAAACGCCCCCATCAGACGGCTTTCTAATTGGCCTTCGCCCCAGCTTGAGTCAAAAGTGATGCTGGCACCGTTATCGTGATAATCAACGTTACTCGCCGATAACCATGGGCCATTCCAGCCCGTAGGAACTTTGTCTTCCATGCTGACAGCAACAGCTTGCGGCAACTGCCCTAACCAGCGGCGACCGACTTCGTCATCAGCATTGATAATTTTATGTTCGGATTGATGGGTGGAGAACAGCAACCATTTTGCCGCCTCATAACTCGCCATATTACCGTGATAATCCAGATGATCGCGGCTTAAGTTAGTAAACACTGCTGCTGCAAACGGCAATGCGGCTACGCGGTTCTGAATCAAACCGTGGGAAGAAACTTCCATCGCCGCAAAAGTAGCCCCTTGCTCAACCAAATTGCGCAGTAAATGTTGAATATCAACCGCTGAACCGGTGGTATTTTCCGTCGGAATCACTTGCCCTAACAGACCATTGCCAACTGTACCCATTACCGCGCTGGTTTCCCCCAGTGCCTGACTCCATTGTGCCAGTAGTTGGGTGGTGGTGGTTTTGCCGTTGGTCCCCGTCACACCGACCAAACGTAATGCTGTACCCGGCTGATGGTAGAATTGCCCCGCCAGCTTGGATAAATGTTGATTCAAATTACGCAAATAAATAACAGGAATGCCATGCATCTCTACCACACTGGCATCCGGCGCTACACCATCGGCTTCAGCGACCACTGCCGCAACACCTTGTGCAATGGCTTGCGGGATATAGCGACGCCCGTCCGTCTGGTGGCCGACAATGGCGACAAACAAATCCCCGGCAGCGGCAACACGGCTGTCTAATGTCATTTCCCGTAGCGCCCGCTCCGGGACGTCTAGCCCCCAAGGAGCGAGTAAGTCGCGCAAGTTACGATCTGCCACCTGAACCCTCTTTTGTATTAATCACTAATTCGCTTTTATCACCGGTGGGTAACGCATCTGGCTCAATGTTCATGGTACGCAGGACGCCGCCCATGATGGCACCGAACACCGGTGCAGAAACCGCACCACCGTAATATTTCCCTGCCTGCGGGTCATTGATGACCACAACCAGAGCAAATCGAGGGTTACTCGCGGGCGCTACGCCGGCGGTGTAAGCGAGGTATCGATCCATATATTTACCGTCCGGGCCAACTTTCTTGGCAGTACCGGTTTTAATGGCAATACGGTAGCCTTTAATGGCGGCTTTGGTACCCCCGCCGCCAGGTAATGCCACGCTTTCCATCATATGAACCACGGTACGAACCAGCGGTTCAGGGAAAACGCGTTCACCGGCCACTGGCGGGTCAACTTTAGTGATCGACAGCGGGCGATAAATCCCCATGCTGCCGATGGTTGCATAGACTCGCGCTAGTTGTAACGGTGTTACCATTAGCCCGTAGCCGAAAGAGAAGGTGGCCCTCTCTATGTCAGACCACCGTTGTTTTTTAGGATATAAGCCACTGCTTTCTCCGACCAACCCCAAATTGGTCGCTTTCCCAAACCCAAACCGTGAGTAAGTATCTACTAACGCTGAGGATGGCATCGCTAACGCCAGCTTAGAAACGCCGACGTTACTCGACTTCTGCAAGATCCCGGTCACAGATAGTTCTGCATAACGGGCCACGTCTTTAATCTGGTGACCGTTAACAAAGTACGGCAAGGTGTTCAGCACGCTGTTTTCTTTCACAACGCCATGCTGCAATGCCGTCATCACTACCATGGGCTTCACTGTGGAGCCGGGTTCAAAAATATCGGTTATCGCCCGGTTACGCATAGCATCTTTCGGCGTTCCGGTCAGGTTATTCGGGTTATAAGACGGGCTATTCGCCATGGCTAATACTTCGCCGGTACTCACATCTACCAGCACCGCAGTGCCTGATTCTGCTTTGTTGAATGCCACCGCATTGTTCAATTCGCGATACACCAGCGCCTGTAAACGCTCATCAACACTCAACACCAGATTATGTGCTGCCTGACTATCGACAGAAGAGATATCCTCAATGACACGGCCATAGCGGTCTTTACGTACCGTACGTTCACCCGGTTGCCCGGTAAGCCAACGGTCAAAGCTTTTCTCAACCCCTTCGATACCTTGGCTATCGATGTTGGTCACACCGATAATGTGTGCCATCACTTGGCCTGCCGGATAGTAACGGCGTGATTCCTGGCGCAAATAGATACCGGGAAGTTTCAGCTTATGGATATAGTCGCCAATCGCGGGATTAACCTGACGCGCCAGATAAACGAAACGTCCCTTCGGGTTAGCATTAATCCGGGCCGCCAATTGATCCAGTGGGATTTCCAGTGCATCCGATAGCGCTTTCCAGCGAGTATCTAACGTAATACCCCCGCGCTCGGTCAGCTCTTTCGGATCTGCCCAAACCGCATTAACCGGCACGCTAACCGCCAACGGGCGACCTGAACGGTCACTGATCATGCCACGGGCTGTCGGCACTTCCTGTACCCGTAACGAGCGCATATCACCCTCACGCACCAGTCTGTCAGGGTTAATCACTTGCAGGTATGCAGTACGTAACATCAAACCGACCAATGCCAATAAAATACAGCCGCACAGCAACGCAAAACGCCAGCTAATAAAGCTGGCTTGTTCTTCCTGGCGCTTTAACTTCCCGGGGCGCGTTGCTTTCATCCGTTACCTTGGCTGCTAGGCGTCATGGTGGCGACTCATTCCTTTATTTATTGGAGAAATTTATTGTTTAACCACAATATTTTCTTGTGATGGATCAACATGTTGCATTTTCAATTTGTCAGTCGCGATACTTTCCACACGACTGTGGTCACCCAACGCATTCTCTTCCAGAATCAGGTTACGCCACTCGATATCGAGCGCGTCCCGCTCCAGCACCAACTGCTCACGCTCTGCGGTCAACAAGCGTGTACGGTGGGCGGTGGTTACCACGAAAACAGCAGATACCAACACCGCGATCAGTAAAATCAACGGGATCTTCGCATTGCGGATTAAATCACCGCCGATGACCCCAACTAAACCGTGGCGTTCGCTGCCTATCACTCTTTAATCCTCTCGGCAAAACGCAATACCGAGCTTCGTGCCCGTGGGTTTTCAGCCACTTCAGCATCTGGAGGCATCATCTTGCCAACCGATTTCAATGTGCGCCCACCCATGCTGCGCAACTGCGCTTCCGTCAATGGCAACCCCGCCGGCACCTGTGGTCCACGGCTGTGATGACGAATAAAGTTTTTAACAATGCGATCTTCAAGAGAGTGGAAGCTAATTACTGACAAACGGCCCGCAGGGGCCAGGACTTCAAGTGCGCCATCAAGTGCGCGCTCAATCTCTTCCAACTCACTATTGATATAGATACGAATAGCCTGGAAGCTACGGGTAGCAGGATGTTTGTGCTTTTCGCGAAATGGGCTGGCGTTGGCAATCAAATCCGCCAGCTCTTTGGTACGAGTCATCGGTTGAGTAAGGTTGCGCTCAACAATGGCTTTGGCCAGACGCTTGGCAAAACGCTCTTCACCAAAGGTTTTCAGCACCCACGCGATATCATCAGCGCTGGCTTTCATCAACCATTCAGCAGCTGATAATCCACGGGAGGGGTCCATGCGCATATCCAACGGCCCGTCACGCATGAAAGAGAAACCACGCTCAGGGTCATCCAACTGTGGTGATGAAACCCCGAGATCCAGCAATACACCGTCAATCCGGCCCACTAAGTCCAGCTCTCGCACATAATGTGCTAACTCGGAAAAAGGACCGTGTACGATAGAGAAACGCGGATCTGTAATAGATTTTGCCGCTTCGATAGCTTGTGGGTCACGGTCAATTGCAATCAGACGCCCTTCTGGCCCAAGCTGGGACAGAATCAGACGCGAATGGCCACCACGGCCAAAAGTTCCGTCAATATAGATGCCGTTATCGCGGATGTTCAGGCCATTTACCGCCTCATCCAGCAATACGCTTGTATGCTTGTAGTTGTTATCTACAATTTTGTTGTTATCTACCATGCTTATAGCGATAAGTCCTGTAGCCGCTCAGACAATGGTTCCTGAGTGGACTGTTCTGCGTCGATGTCATCCTTGACTTGTTGATACCAGGTCTGTTCATCCCACAGTTCAAACTTGTTGAACTGCCCAACCAGCATCACTTCTTTATTCAGCCCGGCATGCTGTCGCAGTGTTCCTGCGATCAGTAAGCGCCCAGCACCATCCATCTGACATTCACTGGCGTGCCCTAACAGCAAACGCTGAACCCGACGTTCAGCCGGATTCATGCTCGACAGACGGGATAATTTTTGTTCAATGATTTCCCACTCAGGGAGTGGATAAAGCAACAGGCATGGTTGGTGAAGGTCTATGGTACAGACCATCTGGCCCTGCGATTCCTCATTCAGTAAATCCCGATAACGGGTAGGTACGGCAAGCCGCCCTTTACTGTCGAGGTTAACCATCGTTGCACCACGAAACATGACTGAGTTACCCCTTCATGACCCAATTCGCCACTTTACCCCACAAATCCCCACATTAAAGAGTTTACGGATGGTATGAAAACCTTGTCAAGCCAGAGCCGATGCGCTTTGACAATATTTATGGGCCGTTTTTGAGATATATCTCGTAGAAGGGGCTATTTTAGTGGTTGTAATAGAAATTAACGTCATGATAAACGGGCTATTTTTCCGCCAGTAATTCCAGCTACTTAAATAAATAATTAATTGTCGATTAATTGTCTCATTATTTCCTTCTGCAAGGAATGTCTCATTTTTAGTATGAAAATTGTACGGTCTAAAAATAAACAGCCTGAGCACAAAACCCGCTGCCGCTGGCGTCTCCTAAGGAAAAACAGCGGTAATCGACGGCAAAACCCACAGCAACACAATAATAACCTTGAGAACAACAAGTGTTACTGGCGCGACATTTTACTTCAATTAACCGACGGGGATTAATCTATTTTGAAATAAATTATTGGTGTCTATTTCCGAGCATCACTGAAATATGAATGCCTTCAGACAGATAAATCTTAAATTAGCAAAATTGAATGATTTAGTTTTTGTCTCACTCATTATTTTAAATTTGACTGACCTTTGCCGGCCCCCCTCTGCTGATAACGGAGAAACACAACTATCTGTTTTTAAAGTAAAACAAGATACCTTACCATTTAAAAAACCGCCAAAAGCTCAATTCCTCACAGTACAAAGTATAAAAATCAGCCAAATGTTAAAAATAAAAATTTTGAGCTGGTTATATTACAAACAATAGCACTGTAAACTACATCAAAAGCAAAAAAGCAATACAATCACCTGCCATTAAAATTATTAGCAATATATAAACCCTGCCAATAATCTCATCAATTGGCGATTTGGCAGATTTTTCCCCCAAGTAGGGAGTTAATGACAATGTTTTCAACTGGGTCCCGTCTGCGTAGTGCCGCAGCCGATACTTTTGCACTGGTAGTGTATTGTTTTGTCATCGGCATGATAATTGAAATCGTGATCTCGGGAATGACCTTCCAGCAGTCTCTTTCTTCTCGCCTGGTTTCAATACCGGTCAATATCCTTATTGCCTGGCCTTATGGGGTGTATCGGGATGCTTTTATCCGCTTTGCGCGTCATCATGCCGGCAAGTATTTTTGGGCAAGGAATCTGGCAGACTTACTGGCCTATGTCAGCTTCCAGTCTCCAGTTTATGCCATAATTTTGTGGTCGGTCGGGGCTGATTTAGAGCAAATCACTACAGCGGTTACCAGTAACGCGTTGGTTTCAATGGCGATGGGTGTGGCTTACGGCTATTTCCTGGAATATTGCCGTCGATTGTTCCGCGTGGCGGGCTATATTTGAATACCCGCCATCTTTCATGGTGCAGGTGTGTTGGCTGTGCTCACTACTCGGCCCATCCATGGGCCTCACCTCATTGAGGCCGCTGCCGCCTCCTGCACCATAAATCTATTGGGTATTAAGCGTCCTAACCGAAATGTTTATTACTCGGTTACTTGCGGCTCAAACTGCCACGGCGGAACAAATTGCGGCGAATACGGGTTAAACCCGGTTTCGGTTTATGCGGTTCATCCAGACTGGCTAATACCAGCTCCAGTACGCGCTCGGCAACATCGCGATGACGCTGTGCCACCGCCAGTACTGGGCACTCAAGGAAGTCCAGCAACTCGTTATCACCAAAAGTAGCAATCGCCAGATTACTGGGTAAACGCCCACTTTGCTTTAAGGTAACATCCATAACGCCCTGTAGTAGCTGGAATGAGGTGGTAAACAACGCCTGTGGCATTGGGTGGGTCTTAAGCCACTGCGCAAACAGCACACCGGCAGCTTCGCGCTCGTAGCTATTGGCATACAGGTAATCGACTTTACGTGGATCATCTTTCCACGCCTCACGGAATCCCATCTCACGCAAGAAACTGACTGACAGTTCCGGCAGCGCGCCTAAATACAATACAGATTCCGCCGGGAAGGCACGCAGTTCTTGTGCCAACATCAGTGCATCTTCTTGATCCGCGCCGACGACGCTAATGAAATGCTCCCGATCTAGCGCCCGATCCAATGCAATTATTGGCAATGGATCATTAGCCCAGCGCTGGTAAAAAGGGTGCTCAGGGGGCAATGCGGTAGAAACGATAATGGCATCAACCTGACGCTGTAACAGGTGTTCGATACAACGCATCTCGTTATCTGGTTGATCTTCCGAGCAGGCTATCAACAGTTGATAACCGCGCTGGCGCGCCTGGCGTTCCAGATAATTTGCAATGCGGGTATAGCTGGTATTCTCAAGATCCGGGATCACCAAACCGATGGAGCGGGTTCTGCCCGCGCGCAATCCTGCTGCAACAGCATTTGGGTGATAGTTATGTTCCCTGACAACCGCCATAACTTTGTCTACTGTTTTATCGCTGACTCGGTACTGTTTCGCTTTGCCATTAATGACATAACTGGCCGTTGTACGCGAAACGCCCGCAAGACGCGCGATTTCATCCAGTTTCACATTAACCCCTTATAAACCCAATAAAGTGATGAAAGGCATGATGTCTGCCAGAGCTAAATATCCCAGAATTTCTCAATACGCCAATAAACCGCAGTGTTACAGGCTAAAACACACGATTTATAGACATAGTTTAACTACGGATATAGCACACTGTAGATCTAACCGCAGAACTCACTATTGAGCAACCGCTTTAACCGCCCTATAACGCTATCTCGGTTAAAAAATAAGAAAAAAAAAGCCCGACACACCTGCCGAGCCTGATTATTGGAGATTAGTCAGTGTTAATAAGTTTCATTAACGCATAATCTTGTCACCGCGTGACACACCAACAATGCCTGAGCGGGCAACTTCAACAATTTCTGCCACTTCCCGCACCGCATTGAGGAATGCATCCAGTTTATCACTGGTGCCCGCCAGTTGGACGGTGTAGAGCGTGGCGGTAACATCCACAATTTGCCCACGGAATATTTCCGCACATCGTTTCACTTCCTCACGCCCGTAACCACTGGCCTGCAACTTTACCAGCATAATCTCACGTTCAACATGCGAGCCAGAAACCAGCTCACTGACGCGCAGTACATCCACCAATTTATGTAGCTGTTTTTCTATCTGCTCCAGAACTTTGGCATCACCTACGGTCTGAATCGTCATGCGGGAAAGTGTAGGATCGTCGGTCGGCGCAACCGTTAAACTCTCAATGTTATAACCACGTTGAGAAAACAGGCCCACCACTCTTGAGAGGGCACCTGATTCGTTTTCCAGTAGAACTGATAAAATCCGGCGGCGCATAATTATGTCCTCTCCGTTTTGCTAAGCCACATTTCGTCCATGCCACCACCACGAATCTGCATCGGGTAAACATGCTCCGTTTCATCAACCGTCACATCTACAAATACCAAACGCTTGGTCTCGGATAATTGTGTCAGGGCATCAGCCAGTTTGCTTTCCAACTCATCCGGCGTGCGGATGGAAACACCAATATGACCATAGGCTTCAGCCAATTTGACGAAGTCAGGCAGCGAATCCATATAAGACTGTGAGTGGCGGCCAGAGTAGATCATATCCTGCCACTGTTTCACCATGCCGAGATAGCGGTTGTTCAGGTTCAGCACGAGCACTGGCAAGTTATATTGCAGTGCAGTAGATAACTCCTGAATATTCATCTGGATGCTACCATCACCGGTAACGCAAACTACCGTTTCGTCTGGTAACGCCAGTTTAACGCCAAGCGCTGCCGGCAGGCCAAAGCCCATCGTCCCAAGGCCTCCTGAGTTAATCCAACGGCGTGGTTTATCAAACGGATAATAAAGTGCGGCGAACATCTGGTGTTGACCGACATCAGAGGTGACATAAGCATCACCGCTGGTGAGGCGATGTAGGGTTTCGATCACTGCCTGCGGCTTGATTTTTCCACTGTCTTTGTTGTAACTCAGACAATTACGGGCACGCCATTGTTCGATGGATTGCCACCAATCACGTAAACTATCGCAATCTTGTGTGCAATCAATCTGAGACAGCAGCTCCAGCATCTGTACCAAGACTTGTTTGGCATCACCAACAATCGGAATATCGGCATTTACGGTTTTCGAAATTGAAGTCGGGTCGATATCAATGTGTACCACAGTGGCATTCGGACAGTATTTCGCCAGATTATTGGTGGTTCGGTCATCAAAGCGCACGCCAACGGCAAAAATCAGATCCGTATTGTGCATCGCCATATTGGCTTCGAATGTCCCGTGCATCCCCAACATACCCACGCTTTGGCGATGAGTGCCCGGGAAGCTCCCCAGCCCCATCAAAGAGCTGGTCACCGGCAAATTCAGTTGCTCAGCAAGAGCTAGCAGCTCTTCGTGGCAGGCAGAATTAATCGCCCCACCGCCGACATACATGATGGGTTTTTTAGCCGTCAGAATAGTTTGCAGCGCGCGTTTAATCTGCCCACGATGGCCTTGTACCGTGGGGTTATAAGAGCGCAAGCTAACCTGATCCGGGTAGGCGTAAGGCATTTTTACCGCAGGGCCAACGATATCTTTTGGCAAATCGATAACGACCGGACCTGGGCGGCCAGTCGATGCCAGATAGAAGGCTTTTTTCAGTACCATTGGAATATCTTCAGTGCGCTTCACCAGAAAACT
This sequence comes from Yersinia sp. 2541 StPb PI, assembly GCF_052217145.1. NCBI lineage: Bacteria > Pseudomonadati > Pseudomonadota > Gammaproteobacteria > Enterobacterales > Yersiniaceae > Yersinia > Yersinia sp. 2541 StPb PI. The sequence continues at coordinate 3,935,847 of NZ_JAZGQB010000001.1, forward strand.
GTGTTTCACCACTGGGCGGGAGATCCCCACCATGTCACATTCCTGAAAAGCATCGTAACCTATCAATGAGCTAGGTACCTGACCGGAAAGCACCACCATCGGTACAGAATCCATATACGCGGTAGCAATACCGGTAATGGCATTGGTCGCCCCAGGGCCGGAAGTGACTAGCACCACGCCAACCTCACCGGTTGCCCGAGCATAACCATCGGCCATGTGAACCGCGCCTTGTTCATGGCGTACCAGCACGTGATCGATGCCGCCGACCGTATGCAGGGCATCGTAGATATCAAGTACGGCCCCGCCGGGATAACCGAATACATGCTTCACGCCCTGGTCGATTAACGACCGGACAACCATCTCGGCTCCTGACAACATCTCCATGGGTTTTGCCTCCAGGCTTTGTTTGCTCATTGGATAACGGGAAGTCATTTCCACGGGATCCTGTAGGAAAGGCACTACGCCCTGATTCCTATATTTATTATTTTTAACGTAACCAACTTATTAACATAACGTCAGATTTTCTGGCAGGCAAATGGCAATTCGCTGCGCTAAAGACAATTCTGTTGGTCGTGCTCTGTTTTTGCTTACATTCCAAACATAAAACACTGCCTGTTAAGGAGTGACCTTAGTTTAAACACCGCCAAGATGACCAATCATAGAACTTAATTAGGCTGATAATTTTTATGCATCGGAGGAAGAAAAACAGGGGGCGATACCGAGCCAGGTGGCGAAAGTGCTGAACGTTCAGAAAAACAGCGGCTGCCTGTTAACAACAGACAGCAACGTAATAACACTATCGATTAATCACGGTACATCGAATCAATTTCATTCTGATAACGCTGGAGAATGATTTTGCGACGCAATTTCATCGTCGGTGTCAGTTCACCGGTTTCCATGGTGAATGCCTGTGGTAACAACGTAAAGCGCTTAACCTGCTCGAACATCGCCAACTCTTTTTGCATATCTTTCAGTCTTTGTTCAAACAAACCGACAATATGGCTATGGCGTAACAACTCTAACCGGTCATGGTATTTCAGGTTTATCGAACGGGCATACTCTTCAAGTGATTCAAAACAGGGCACAATCAGCGCTGAGACAAATTTGCGCGTATCGGCAATAATCGCGACCTGCTCAATGAAACGATCCTGACCGAGTGTGCCCTCAATCATTTGCGGCGCAATGTATTTGCCGCCGGAGGTTTTCATCAAATCTTTCAGCCGTTCGGTGATAAACAAATTACCCTGAGCATCCAACGCCCCGGCATCCCCCGTTTTGAGCCAACCATCTTCGGTGAACGACTCTGCCGTCTGTTGCGGTTTATTAAAGTAACCACGCATCACAATCGGGCCACGTACCTGAATTTCATTCTCTGCGCCCAAACGCACATCAATCCCCGGTAATGGCTTACCGATAGAGCCGAACCGGAAGTCGTGCTCTTCCCAACAAGAGACGGTGGCACAGGTTTCGGTCATGCCATAGCCGTACTTAATGTTGATACCGATGGACTGGAAAAACAGGATGATATTGTCATCTAACCGAGCACCGGCGGCCGGTAAAAAGCGCACTCTACCCCCCAACACCCCTCGCAATTTCCTCAACACCAGACGATCCGCCAACTGGTACATCTGTTCGGATAGCAATGATAATGTTTCCCCACGTTGCAGGCTTTGGAATTTGCGCTCACCCCGACCTACCGCCCAGCGAAACAATAGCCGGCGATGCCATTTTGCCAGAGCAACTTTGTCATTGATGGCACTGAATACCTTCTCGTAAAAACGAGGGACGGCACACATCACTGTCGGCTTTACTGCCTGCATTGCCGAGCGCACCCAATCAGTGTCGCTGATATAGACATTTTGCGCGCCGGTATGCATTACATAGAAGCTCCACGCCCGCTCAAACACATGGGATAACGGCAGGAAACTAAGAGAGACATCCTCTGCTGTCAGGGTTAAGCGCTGATCGTGCAAATAAAGCTGGGCTGCCATATTACGGTAATCCAGCATCACACCTTTAGGTTCACCCGTGGTACCCGAGGTATAAATCAGTGTGAATAAATCATTTAAGTCGCAACTATCTATACGTGTAGTGAGTAGGTGCTGTTGGACCGCATCAGGTTGTTGCTCAAAATCAGCTAAGTGTTGGGCATATTCACAACCGCGCAAATCGACTGCGGGGTTTAATACAATAATTTGGGCAAGTTGCGGGCACAATGGCTTTAGTGTTGCAGCAACATCAAATTGTGTCTGTCCACCGACAAATAAAATACGCACATCGGCATCATTGAGCACATAAGCGGCCTGAGTGCTGGTATTGGTGGCATACAGTGGGACGCTGACGCCACGCAACTGTAAAATAGCTAAATCCGCCAACGACCAAGTCATACTGTTGTTGGCAAAAATCCCAATACGCTCCTGAATGGCAACCCCGAGGGATAACAAAGCTGCTGAAATCCGGGTGACATGCGTGTCAACCTGCTGCCAGCTTAGTTGTTTTTTACCCTCGGGTGACCATTCACGCAAAGCTATCTGGTCAGCACGGTGGCTGATTTGTTGGCGCAGACGGCGCACAAGGTGGTATTGCTCTAATGTGTGGGTCATAACATCGCCGCTCGCTATATACTTGCTGTCTTCCAAGTTGCTACTGTGTGATGGCGGGTGCTCATCCAAATCACATGACGGAGTCCGTTCATTGGGAGCCTTTCATTTACCGCCTTGCTACACCTTGAAATCTATTGGGTATTGATTATTCATTAAAGTGTACTGTAACTTACCACTAATTGGCATTCAGCTTACATGTGTTCACTTTTTTTCGCGCAGTCTACCTGCTCTATTGGCTATGGCAAACAAAATTCAGAGTAGAAGTGTGAGCTGAAATTGACTTTGATGAAAAAGAGAGCGTTTAGAACCATAAGAGTGAGGGGTAAACACGTCAATAACGTTGTATTGAACTGACCAATGGCTGGAAACAAAACATGTTTTAATTTAGTTGTTACCTTTACCTGCCACTGAAAATAATATGATTCCAGCAGCAGGGGTTAATAAAAGTAATTACTCAGGAGTATCCAATTGGCTGAGTAACTCTTTCATCCACTGATGGCCTTTATCTCTATCAGTAGATTCGTGCCACGTGAGATAACATGGGCGGCATGTTTCCTTCCAAGGTAAAGAGATAAGTTTCAGATTAAGTGCTTCACTGTATGTTTGAACAAGCCAGCGAGGAGCAATCGCCACAAAGCAAGTTTGGGATACAATATTAAGCACACTATTCATATCGGTACTTTCATATACAATAGTTTGAGCACTTATCTCTGATTCATAATAATGCTCACTGAAAGAACCTACTTTATCCAATGACACTACCGCGTGTGACTCTGAAAGGAGCTGTTCTTGCGTAATTGAATTATCAATACGGGGGTGATTTTTTGAGACCGCCAAAACGGACTCATCATTAGATATTGATAAGTAATGGAAGTCTGGGCGCTCAAACTTGGTATAACCTATCACAAACTCGGTCTCTTGATAACGTAACTGATGCTCAATATTATCATTCAAATAGGATTTGATAATGAGTTGAACATTAGGCGCTAATTGCTTAACACTTTCTATTATTTGTGCCGTCAATCTAATATCTAACGGGCTACAAATAGATAGATTAAAGATTCGCCCACTCTTTTTGGCTTCAAAGCCCGCACCGGGTAACTCATTTTGAACTAATTGCAGAGCTTGTCTAACCGGGCCAAACAATTGACGAGCCCTGGCGGTAGGCTGGATACCACGGCCATAACGAACAAACAGCTCATCATTAAACATCACTTTCAAGCGAGCGACTGCGTTACTCACCGCAGGCTGGGACATCCCCAGTGACTGGGCTGCACGTGTTACATTATGCATTTGCATCACCGCATCAAAAACCGTTAATAAATTGAGATCGACACTTCTTAAGTGAACATCACTACCTTCTTTTTTAGTTACTTGGTCGTCGGCTACTAAGTTGTGTTCAAGCATGCTTAACTCCACTGATCTTTATGCAGATGACATGATTAATAGAAGAATCCTGCTGATACTTTTACATACCTCAAAATATCTTTATTCTCTTACTATTAACGATGCCAATGTTCTCATCATTACTCTTGTCAGGTAAAATGAGTCTCATCCTTGTATAAATGCAAAAGTATTAATTCCCTCCCTACCTTTCAGTCAATAACGCCCATAGATAAGTGCGTGAACAAGATATTCACATAAAGTATCTTATATATGCTCATACAGTAATTTACATCAGGAATATCAAACCATTAAATTATAAGCACCAGTAATAAAATCAACAAGATGATCACATCACAAAATGGGATAGTTGACAACTATGCCATTAATAAATAATAAATTCATCAATTGAAACTTATTAGTTCTTATTTATTAGTATGAATATATTAAATAGTGGATTAGATCTAACCACACTTAAGTATGAATTCACGCCATATTCATAACATCTAAAGCCAATAAATAATAGCATTTATTAGAGTGATGAATATTTATATTCAACAAATATATAATAGGAAGATAATAAGGCTTATTGTGAATTTATAATTATGGATTACTCTTACTTACCTCATTCCATCTCTGGGAGACTTAAATATAACGTCCCAAAACTGATGTTCACCTCTCTAGCTAGAGAATTTATGATCCAAATATCAAAAAAGCACAATAATCCATATTATTAAGACTATGCCAAATAAAACAAAATCATCAGCATCTATTTTTAGATTAAAAATCCTATATTTTTAATTTTTAGGTTTTTTGTGTCGTTATAAGGAATTGATAACCCGTGCAACCAGTTGAACTGGCCATTTTAAACAAAAGTTGACATGACCACAAAATTCACGTATCAATTTAGGCAACGCACTATTTTAACCCATGAGAAACTGAAAAATTATGTTCTACTCAACCCGCCTACTAAGCCTACTACTTAACGCATCTCACTTGCGCGGTATGTTGGTGGACGGAAATCAGAACTGATTCAGTCATCAAGATTAACAAGCCCGCGCAAATGCGCGGGTTTTTTTTTACCCGCTAAGCGCAAATGTAAACACGACAAGGAACAACCCATGAGCCAACAAGTCATTATTTTCGATACAACATTGCGCGACGGTGAACAAGCATTGCAAGCCAGCCTGAGTGTTAAAGAGAAGCTGCAAATCGCGCTTGCACTGGAAAGAATGGGTGTCGATGTAATGGAAGTCGGTTTCCCGGTTTCCTCCCCTGGCGATTTTGAGTCAGTGCGCACCATCGCTCAGCAAGTCAAAAACAGCCGCGTGTGTGCTCTGGCTCGCTGTGTAGACAAAGATATTGATGTCGCCGCCGAAGCTTTACGTATTGCTGAAGCCTTCCGTATTCATGTGTTCTTGGCGACATCCACCTTACATATCGAATCCAAATTAAAGCGCTCATTTGATGATGTGTTGGCGATGGCAGTGCACTCGGTGAAACGCGCTCGCAACTATACCAATGATGTTGAATTCTCTTGTGAAGATGCTGGCCGTACCCCTATTGATAACCTGTGCCGCATCGTAGAAGCTGCGATTAATGCCGGCGCGACTACCATCAATATCCCTGATACTGTCGGTTACACCACTCCTTATCAATTCGGCGGAATTATCACCGACTTGTATGAGCGGGTGCCAAATATTGATAAAGCCATTATCTCGGTGCATTGCCATGACGATTTGGGCATGTCCGTTGCCAACTCCATCACCGCAGTACAAGCCGGTGCGCGTCAGGTAGAAGGCACGATTAATGGTTTGGGCGAACGCGCCGGTAACTGTTCACTGGAAGAAGTGATCATGGCTATCAAAGTGCGTGAAAAGATGTTGGGCGTGCATACCAATATCAATCATCAAGAGATTTACCGCACCAGCCAGTTGGTCAGTAAGTTATGCAACATGCCAATACCCGCTAACAAAGCCATTGTCGGCAGTAATGCTTTCGCTCACTCATCCGGTATTCATCAGGATGGCGTGCTGAAAAATCGTGAAAACTACGAAATCATGACACCACAATCCATTGGCTTGAAAGAAGTGCAGTTGAACCTGACCTCCCGTTCTGGTCGCGCGGCGGTCAAACACCGTATGGAAGAGATGGGTTATCAGGATAAAGATTACAATTTGGACTCTTTGTACGACGCATTCCTGAAGCTGGCAGATAAAAAGGGCCAGGTATTTGATTACGATTTAGAAGCGTTAGCCTTCATTAATAAACAACAGGAAGAGCCGGAACACTACCGTTTAGACTATTTCAGCGTGCAGTCGGGTTCCAGCGTAATGGCAACAGCATCCGTGAAATTGGTCTGTGGCGAAGACATTAAATCAGAAGCGGCCACAGGTAATGGCCCGGTTGATGCGGTGTATCAGGCCATCAATCGCATTACCGGTTATGAAATTGAACTGGTGAAATATCAACTGTCTGCCAACGGTCAGGGTAAAGACGCATTGGGTCAGGTTGATATCGTGGTTGATCATAAGGGCCGCCGCTTCCACGGCGTGGGTCTGGCAACAGATATTGTCGAGTCATCCGCTAAAGCGTTGGTTCACGTATTAAATAACATCTGGCGCGCTCATCAGGTAGAGATTGAGAAGCAGCGCTTGCAACAAAATAATCAGGAAATGGTGTGAACATGACTAAGACTTATCATATTGCCGTTTTGCCCGGAGACGGTATTGGCCCTGAAGTAATGGCTCAGGCAAATAAAGTATTGGATGCGGTGCGTCAACGTTTCGGCATCAAGATTTCAACTAGCGTTTATGATGTAGGTGGTGCAGCCATCGACCGTCACGGCAGCCCGTTACCGGCAGCGACAGTCAGCGGATGTGAGCAGGCTGATGCTATCTTGTTTGGCTCGGTAGGCGGCCCGAAATGGGAACATTTGCCACCGGCTGAACAACCCGAGCGTGGTGCGTTGTTGCCTTTGCGCAAGCACTTCAAATTATTCAGCAACTTGCGCCCGGCGCGGTTGTATCAAGGGTTAGAAGACTTCTGCCCATTGCGCAGCGATATTGCTGCCAAAGGTTTTGATATTCTGTGTGTGCGTGAATTAACCGGCGGTATCTACTTCGGCCAACCCAAAGGCCGTGAAGGCCAAGGCCAGCACGAGCGTGCTTTTGATACCGAAGTTTATCATCGCTTTGAGATTGAACGTATTGCCCGTATTGCCTTTGAATCTGCGCGTAAACGTCGTGGCAAAGTTACTTCTATTGATAAAGCCAATGTGTTGCAAAGCTCTATTCTGTGGCGTGAAGTGGTAACTGCCATTGCGGCCGATTACCCAGATGTTGCGTTGTCCCATATGTATATCGATAACGCCACCATGCAGTTGATCAAAGACCCTGCCCAGTTTGATGTATTGCTGTGTTCTAACTTGTTTGGCGATATTTTGTCTGATGAGTGCGCCATGATAACGGGTTCAATGGGGATGTTGCCGTCGGCCAGCCTGAACGAACAAGGTTTCGGTTTATACGAACCCGCAGGTGGCTCCGCACCCGATATCGCGGGCAAAAATATCGCCAACCCAATTGCCCAGATTTTGTCATTAACTCTGCTGTTGCGTTTCAGTTTAGGTAAAGACGATGCCGCCGATGCTATTGAGCATGCGATCAATCAGGCATTGGAACAAGGCTATCGCACGGCTGATTTGGCAGGCGAAGGTAAAGCCATCGGTACCAACGAAATGGGCGATATTATCGCTAAATTCGTGATGGAGGGGGTGTAAAATGGGCAAAACGTTATATCAAAACAAGACCTTATATCAAAAATTGTACGATGCGCACATCGTTTACGAAGCGCCAAATGAAACCCCATTGTTGTACATCGACCGCCATCTGGTGCATGAAGTTACTTCGCCGCAAGCCTTTGATGGTTTGCGCGCCATGGGTCGTCCGGTGCGTCAGCCGGGTAAAACCTTTGCCACGATGGACCACAACGTTTCAACCCAGACCAAAGATATCAATGCCAGCGGCGAAATGGCGCGGATCCAGATGCAGGAACTGATTAAGAACTGTGCTGAGTTCGGTGTCTCTTTATATGACCTGAATCATCCGTTCCAAGGCATCGTCCATGTGATTGGCCCTGAACAAGGTATGACTTTACCGGGCATGACTATCGTCTGTGGTGACTCACACACGGCGACCCATGGTGCATTCGGCTCATTGGCCTTCGGTATCGGCACTTCAGAAGTTGAGCATGTGCTGGCAACCCAGACCCTGAAACAGGGCCGTGCCAAAACCATGAAAATCGAAGTTAACGGTACTGTTGGTGCAGGGATTACCGCCAAAGACATCGTCTTGGCGATTATCGGCAAAACCGGCAGCGCGGGCGGCACCGGCCATGTTGTGGAGTTCTGTGGCAGCGCGATTGCAGCGCTGAGCATGGAAGGCCGGATGACATTATGTAATATGGCGATCGAGATGGGTGCTAAAGCCGGTTTAGTCGCCCCGGATGACACCACTTTCGACTACCTGAAAGGTCGTCAGTTCGCCCCAACTGGCGAGCAGTGGGAACAAGGCGTGGCCTATTGGCGCAGCTTGAAATCTGATGCTGATGCTAAATTTGACACTATCGTCACCCTGGATGCCGCCGACATCGCGCCACAAGTCACTTGGGGCACCAACCCGGGCCAGGTTATTGCGGTTAATGACATGATTCCTGCGCCTGAGTCCTTCAGTGATCCCGTTGAACGTGCCTCGGCGGAAAAAGCGTTGGCATATATGGATTTGCGCCCCGGCATTAAGTTGACCGAGGTAGCCATTGATAAAGTCTTTATCGGTTCCTGCACTAACTCACGCATTGAAGATTTGCGTGCCGCAGCAGCGGTGGCGCAAGGTCGTAAAGTCGCGACTGGCGTGCAAGCTATTGTGGTACCCGGCTCAGGCCCGGTAAAAGCGCAGGCAGAAGCGGAAGGTTTGGATAAGATCTTTATCGAGGCCGGTTTTGAGTGGCGTTTGCCTGGTTGTTCCATGTGTTTGGCGATGAACAACGACCGTCTGGAACCCGGAGAGCGTTGTGCCTCCACCAGCAACCGTAACTTTGAAGGCCGTCAGGGCCGTGGTGGCCGCACACATTTGGTTAGCCCGGCAATGGCCGCCGCCGCCGCTGTCAGTGGTCATTTTGCTGATGTTCGCGACTTAGAAGCCGCCACCCACTAACCGGAGACACCATTATGGCTAAATTTACTCAACACACGGGTTTGGTTGCTCCGTTGGATGCGGCAAACGTCGATACCGACGCGATTATCCCAAAACAATTTTTACAAAAAGTGACGCGCACTGGCTTTGGCCAACACTTGTTTAACGATTGGCGTTTTCTCGACGACGCAGGCAAAGTGCCAAACCCTGAATTTGTGCTGAACCAACCCCGCTATCTGGGTGCAACCATTTTGTTAGCGCGTGAGAATTTCGGTTGTGGCTCCTCACGGGAACACGCGCCGTGGGCATTGACCGACTTCGGTTTCAAAGTGGTTATTGCCCCTAGTTTCGCTGATATATTTTACGGTAACTCGTTTAATAACCAATTATTACCAGTGACCTTAAGCGAAGCAGATATCGATACCTTATTCCAATTGGTTAACGATAATGAAGGCATCGAGTTTATTGTTGATTTGGAACAGCAAACAGTGAATGCCGGTGGCAATAGTTATTCTTTTGAAATAGACAGCTTCCGCCGCCATTGTATGATTAATGGTTTGGACAGTATTGGCCTGACGTTGCAGCATGAAAGTAATATTTCTGCATATGAAAAACAGCAACCAGCATTTTTACGTTAATTTATTTTAAGTTCATTTTGTGAGTATATTGTTGGTGTCAGGTAAGCCCTGACCCAACAATTCAAAATAGATAAAAATCCCATTTTAAAACGCACCCTTCCTTTTTTCATTATTCACAAAAACAAATCCCATATCAATCAATATGTTACATGATATATTCTCAAGTCATTATTTTAACTAGATATTAATTATTCTGATATTGATTTATTTGATTATATTTTGTGCTGGCGGTCACTTTTTATTTTTTCAACCAAGGTATGCTATTATTCACCATCCACACCTAGAGGGCGCCTTATGATACGCATTATACTGCGTTACGAAGCACGCATCTCCGGCGATAGCCGAGCCTGGTTTAATATAGATTACCGCCTCGCCAACGATTTCCCGCGTTAACTCCCCCATTGCTTATTCAGCTTAGGCTGAAAAAACTCATCTCTTTATTTTGTTGCCGTCATTGGTAATGCGAATGGCTATTTTCACTCGCCAAAATATGACTGCATTTTAAATATTAATAATAAAAATACCCAAAATGATTGGCGTTGCAGAGACGTTAGCTGCGACTTCAAGTTCCAAGGGTATTTGGAGTCATAAGCCATGAAACGTATCCCAGAGCCCTTCCGTATTAAAATGGTTGAAAATATTCGGATGACCAATCGGGAAGATCGTGAGAAAGCATTAATCGAGGCAGGCTATAACCCATTCTTACTGCCGAGTGAAGATGTCTATATTGATTTGCTCACCGACTCTGGCACCGGTGCGATGAGTGACCGCCAATGGGCCGGATTAATGATGGGCGATGAGGCCTATGCCGGTTCGCGTAACTACTATCACTTGTGTGACCAAGTGAAGAAACTGATTGGCTATCCATTTACTATCCCAACCCATCAGGGGCGTGGCGCGGAGCAAATATTATTCCCTTGCCTGATTGCGAAAAAACAAAAAACCGGTGGTGGCAAGAAACCGGTCTTTATTTCCAACTTCCACTTTGATACCACTGCCGCCCATGTTGAGATGAACGGCGCGAAGGCAATTAACGTAGTCACGCCGAAAGCCTTTGATACCGTTACGTATTATGACTGGAAAGGGGATTTCGATTTAGATCAGTTAAAGGCAACCATCGCTGAACATGGTGCAGAAAACGTAATTTCTATTATTACCACCGTGACCTGTAATAGCTCCGGCGGCCAACCTATTTCCATGAGCAATATGCGTGAAGTGTATCGCATCGCTCAGCAGCACAATATTCCAGTAGTGATCGACTCGGCTCGCTTCTGTGAGAATGCCTGGTTTATCAAACAAAGAGAGCCGGGTTACGCAGATAAGTCGGTCAAAGAGATCATTCTGGAGATGTACCAATATGGTGATATGTTAACCATGTCTGCCAAAAAAGATCCCATGGTGAATATTGGCGGGCTGTGTTGTTTCCGTACCGATGAACACCTGTTTGACGATGTTCGCATCCGTTGTGTGCCAATGGAAGGGTTTGTCACCTATGGCGGTTTAGCCGGCCGTGATATGGAAGCGCTAGCTATCGGGCTGGAAGAAGGGATGAACGAGGACTTCCTGAAGTACCGCATCGGACAAGTCGAATATTTGGGTGAACACCTGCGGGCGGGCGGGATTCCAATTCAGTATCCTACCGGCGGCCACGCGGTATTTGTCGATGCCAAGATTCTGCTGCCACATATTCCGGCGGAGCAATTCCCAGCCCAAGCCTTAAATAACGCACTGTATCTGGAGGCGGGTATCCGCAGTGTGGAAATTGGCTCGCTACTGTTGGGACGAGATCCAGAAACGGGTAAACAAAAACCGTCACCGCTGGAACTGCTGCGTCTGACTATCCCGCGCCGGGTCTACACCAACGACCATATGGATTACATCGCTGATGCCCTGATCTCGCTCAAGTCACGCGCTCATGATATCAAAGGCTTAACCTTTACCTACGAACCCCCGGTTCTGCGCCACTTTGTTGCGCGATTAAAACCGGTCGAATAAAGCGCGACTGCCACTCTCCCCCTGCTCACTTCAGGCTGGGGGAATATTGCTGCCAAATAGGTTAGTCATTACCCTTAGCGCCCTACCGGGCGCTATGCCTCTCTCACCCGTGCACAGATGATTAACGCCAGAATAGCTAATCCCATCGCCACCACATATACCGAATTATGGCCCCAGGTTTCGGTCAATACCCCTTGCAGAACCCCAGCCAGAATCACCCCAGTGGAAATGCTATTGGTAAACAGCGTGGTTGCTGCCCCGGCTCTGCCTGGCATTAAATCCTGAAAATAGAGCATGCCAATCCCGGCGACAATACCAATAAAAATGGCATTAAAAATCTGCAATAGCATCAGTGCAGTTTTGAATTTGAATAACACCAATCCGGTATAAAACAGCACACCCGCCAGCACCGCAAACAGCATAATTTTGCGCTTACCAAAACGCCTGACCGAGTAACCCGCCAGCAGCATAATAGGGATTTCCAACCCGGCAGCAGTCCCCATCAACAGACCAGCCAACCGCTCAGGCAATCCTAAGCTTGCTGTGATATACAGAGGCATATCAATGATGTACATGGTGTTGCAGGTCCACATCAACATTGAAGCAATAAACAGCAACAAAACGTCTTTATCGGCAAACAAACTGCCCTGCACCACCGCTGGCGCATCTACTACTAGCTCTGCTCGCTGTACCGAGGGTAAAATAAACCACACCACCAGCGCACTGAGGACAAAAATACCGGCGGCGATACTGAACATCAGCGTAAAGCCATAATTCAGCGCTAACATAAACGACAGCGGCGGGCCGATAACCCAAGCCAATGAAAGCTGCGCACGCATAATCGAACTAAACATCACTACTTCCCGCGCCGAGCTATCGGCATATTCTCGCGCTAAGGCGAAAATCTGCGGCATGGCGGTATTTGCTACTGCTGCCAGCAGCACACCGGCAGTGATTAGCGTCAGATAGTCACGATTAAAAGCAAATAGCAGGCAGTTCCCCACCGCCATCAAGTAGCAGACCATAATTAGCTTGCGGCGGTCACCACGTAAATCTGATCGTTTGGCCAGTACAAAGCTGACGGTAATCCCGGCAATGGCATTGACGGTATAAAACAATCCCACCCACAGTGGGCGTACTTTCACTTCAGTGCTTAAGAACAAGCTTAATGTCGGTGCCTGTAACGCGCCGGCGATACCGGAAAGAAAAGCCACCACGAAGAAAGCGAGAAACACCGGGTTAATACGGCGGGAAAAGATCAAAGCAGATTTCATTCCAGGCTCCAGCGCCAGAAATAACAATTAAACGCTATGCTACAGAAGCGGGTAGATTTATATAGAGAAAAGTATATCAGCCGCATAAATTTCACATCCGAATAATGGATACGGCTGACCGTGTTTCAGCCTTAAGGAGGCAGGATATTATCCAAAGTCATTGGGGCTATAGCTAGGCAGCAAGCGAACAAATCCCGATGAGCTTACTCAAGTAAGTGATTCGGGTGCGTGAACGCAGCTAACAACGCTGTAGCCTCAAGGAGACAGGATATTATCCAAAGTCATTGGGGCTATAGCTAGGCAGCAAGCGAACAAATCCCGATGAGCTTACTCAAGTAAGTGATTCGGGTGCGTGAACGCAGCTAACAACACTGTAGCCTTAAGGAGGCAGGATATTATCCAAAGTCATTGGGGCTATAGCTAGGCAGCAAGCGAACAAATCCCGATGAGCTTACTCAAGTAAGTGATTCGGGTGCGTGAACGCAGCTAACAACGCTGTAGCCTCAAGGAGACAGGATAAAAAAAGCCAGCAGGTTGTTAAGCCCACTGGCTGGTGAAAGTCACCATTACTCAGAAATTTTTGGTACACAGCAAGGCAAGACTTGGTTCATTTAACAAACATCAACATCAATTATCATCTACCACAGCTCACAAAGTGTGCTCTGTTCGGGCGATGATATCGTCTTGTGCATCTGGCGATAGCGCGGTAAAGAATGCCGAGTAACCGGCAACCCGCACCACCAGATCACGGTAGCGGTCTGGGTGCTGCTTGGCATCGAGCAATATCTCACGCGATACAATGTTGTATTGCACATGCCAGCCCAGATACTCCTCGAAGAAGGTACGCAACATCATCATCAGCTTTTCGCGATCACGCGGGTTATCCAAAGTTGACGGATTCAGTTTTTGATTCAGTAGCACCCCGCCCAGAATAGAGGCTGTCGGCAGTTTTGACAGGGAGTTAAACACCGCAGTTGGCCCCAGATGATCAGTACCAGAAGCAGGGCTTGCTCCCTCCGCCAGCGGGCTGTGCGCTTTACGGCCATCCGGTGTTGCCATCGTTGCCGCACCAAACGGCACGTTAGCAGAGATAGAGGACGTCCCGGCGTAATAGGTACCGCCTATCGGGCCGCGACCAAAGCGGGTATTGTGATATTGCTTCAACTCATCAATATACGTCTGATAAGCGCGCACCAGCAGTTGGTCTACATCATCAACATCATTACCGTATTTCGGTGCTGAATTAATCAGATGTTGGCGTAATTGCTCACCGTTCAGGCCAGCAAAGTCATTTGTTAACGCCGTTGCCAGTTGCTGCTGTCCGATAAGCTGTTGTTCAAACACCAGTTTTCGTACCGCTGCCAGACTATTACCCAAATTGGCAATGCCCACCTGCAAGCCGGAAACCCAGTCATAACGCGCGCCGCCCTGCTTAATACTTTTACCGCGCTCAATACAGTCATCCACCAGTGCAGAACAGACAATATCGTGGGCATTCTCTTCCAACACCGTATCTACCACACACTCAATTTCGATGGATTTTCGCGTGTAGTAACGAATCTGCTGATCCCATTGCGCCATCACTTGTGAGAAATCAGTGAAGTTACCCTTCGATAACCCCTGCTCTTGCGGCAAGAATACTTGCCCAGAGGTCGCATCTTTACCTTGCTCCAGCGCCGCTAGCATCACGCGAGCAAAATTAATAAAACTCATGCCAGTACAGCGATAGCCCCATTTCCCCCCCACCGCAGTTTCAATGCAACCGATGGCAGCGTAATCGTAAGCATCCTGTGGCTCTACACCCAATTTGATAAATTCAGGAATAACAATTTCGTCATTATTAAACGCAGGCATACCAAAGCCGCAGCGAATGACTTGCACACAGGCATCGAGGAAATCATCACTGATACCGGCATGGTAGCGCACGCTGAGATTCGGCTGAGTTGAACGTAAACGGCCGCAAGACTCCAACACCGCATAAGAGAGCGGGTTAACCGCATCAATCGCTTTACCCTGCACCAGCTTCTGCCCACCAATAGTGACATTCTGATACAACGGGCTGCCCGCCGAGGCTTTGGAGTGCGAACCGGAACGGATCTTGTTCACTTCCAGCAACTTGAGCCAGCAGCTATGCAACATCTCAATGGCTTTTTCGCGGCTGAGGGTATTTTCCAGCTCCACGTCACGGCGATACCACGGATAGAGGTATTGGTCGAGGCGGCCAAAGGAAACCGAGTGGCCGTTAGATTCAATTTGCAGCATCAATTGGATGAAATAGCACAACTGCAAGGCTTGCCAGAAGGTCTGTGGCGGTTGGTGAGCAATCAGTTCGCAGTTTGTGGCGATAGTTTGTAACTCAATGCGCCGCCAATCACGGCTCTCTTCTTCTGCCATTTGCCGCGCAACCGCCGCATAACGTTCGATATGTTCGCTCAGCGCCGCCAATGAAATATCAATGGCTTTAAGGAATTGCTCTTTATGCAGGTCACTCCAGTCCGTCAGTTGTAACCGTTCGCGGCGACTTGCCACTTTGCTGCGCAGACCATCCAGCCCTTTTTCCAGCAATAACGGGAAGTTAACCGCCAAATGCGCATCGCCGGAGGTCATATTACCTTCGGCTTTTATAATGCCGGTAGCCAATAACGCTTTTTGCTCATCGGTAAACATGCCGTAGCAGCGGTCCTGCACTGTTTGGCCGCGCCACCACGGGCAGATACGGTGCAATACCGCTTTATCTGCTGCACTGACCGAGAAACCCGCACCGGGGCGATCGGCCAGCTCATCAATTTCGTTTTCAATCCAACTCACGGTGTATTCAGGGAAAATTGGCGCGGCGCGCAGTTGGCTGGCCTGATTACCGATAATCAGCTCATCATTTTTGATCCAGACGGTGCGAAGCTGTAAGTGATGCGCCAGCGCCAGCGCGCGCCTGACGGGGAGAGGTTTGTCCTGATGCTGCTGATAAGCCTCGGTATAATGCTGAGCTCGTTCGGTACAAACCGGCGGCTTCACAATGTGGATCAGTGCGTTTTTATGCTGTTTCGTCCGTTCGCTTAGCGTTACCAAATCAAGGGTGGTCATAGCATTATCCTCGTAAAATTGCGGTCAAGCCTTTATCACGGGCATAGCTTTCCGCGAAGTGAAGCAGTTCAGGAGCGTCCAAAGGTGTGCTTGCTGCCCGATACTCTTCACCCAGCAGCGAATATTTGTTGATACCCAACGTGTGGTAAGGCAAAAAGTGAATCTCTTTAACGCCTATCTCATCAGCCGCAAAATCGACGATCCCTTGTATAGAGTGGCGATCTGCATTGAAATCTGGGATCAACGGCACCCGTACTGTGATGTTGGTGCCCGCTGCCGCTAACTGACGAAAGTTGTCCATCACCCGTTTAGCCGAACCTCCAGTCCACTGGCGAAAACGGTTTTCATCCGTGTGCTTTAAATCCGCCAGCATCAGATCCAGCCACGGCAAAGAGGGCGCGATGTAATGCCACGGCGTATGCAGACAAGACTCAACCGCCGTGTGGATACCAAGCAGATGACAGCGTTGCAATAACTCAGCCGCTACATCGGGTTGCATAAATGGCTCACCACCGGATAGCGTCACACCACCGCCACTGCGCCGATAAAACGGCATATCGCGCAACAGTGTTGCCATAGTGGTATCAATATCAATCGGGCTACCACACACCGTCAGTGCACCACTCGGGCAACGCACGGTGAGTGCCTGAAGGTCATCCTCTTCCAGCCGTTGGCGCGTGATAACAATGCAATCGTCAATGCGCTCTATTGCCTGCGGGCAGGTCTGTTGGCACAACTCACAACCTGATAAGCACAGGCGCGAGTCAAATAGCACCTCCGCTTTACGTGATCGACTTTCCGGGTTTTGGCACCAACGGCAACTCAGCGAACAGCCTTTCAGGAATACCACACTGCGAATACCGGGGCCGTCATGGGTGGAATAACGCTGTAAATTAAAAATCATTTATTCCTCCCGTTGGCGGCATTGCCACGATAACCCGCTTT
Organism: Yersinia sp. 2541 StPb PI; assembly: GCF_052217145.1. NCBI lineage: Bacteria > Pseudomonadati > Pseudomonadota > Gammaproteobacteria > Enterobacterales > Yersiniaceae > Yersinia > Yersinia sp. 2541 StPb PI. The sequence continues at coordinate 3,952,955 of NZ_JAZGQB010000001.1, forward strand.
CATTGGCAATCAGTATCTGCGTAATATAGGGAAAGAAAAATTGATGAAATTTGCCGTGGAGTTCCTCTTTTATGTCTGCCTCACGTCTACAACAGCAGTTTATTCGCCTCTGGCAACGTTTTAATGGCCAGCCGACGGAAACCACCTTGCAGGAGCTGGCAGACGTGCTCAGTTGTTCACGCCGCCATGTACGATCCTTGCTGGGTAGCATGCAACAAGAGGGTTGGCTAAGCTGGCAGGCTGAAGCGGGTCGCGGTAAACGCTCACAACTGGCCTTCCTCTACTCCGGGTTGGCACTGCAACAACAGCGGGCCGAAGAGCTGCTGGAACAGGACCATATCGATCAGTTAGTGCAGTTGGTAGGGGATAAAAAAGCAGTGCGCCAAATGCTGCTATCCCAGTTGGGACGCAGTTTCCGCCAAGGAAAACACATCCTGCGGGTGCTCTATTATCGCCCGCTACAAAACCTGCTGCCCGGTACCGCGTTGCGCCGCTCCGAAACACATATGGTGCGGCAGATTTTTAATGGCCTGACACGCATAAATGAGGAAAATGGGGAACTGGAACCGGATTTATCCCATCACTGGCAAGCTATTAGCCCGTTGCATTGGCGTTTTTATTTGCGCCCTGCCATCCATTTTCACCATGGGCGTGAACTGGAAATGGATGATGTCATCAGCAGCCTGACCCGGCTGATTCCGCAGCCCCTGTTCTCTCATATCACCGCCGTGCGCTCACCAACGCCCTATGTGATTGATATCCATCTAAGTTGCCCGGATCACTGGTTGCCATGGTTGTTGGGTAGTGTTCACGCCATGATTTTGCCGCAAGAATGGGAGAATCAACCCGACTTCCGCCGCCATCCTATTGGTACCGGCCCCTACTCGGTGATTAGAAATCACCATAATCAGTTGAAGATACAGGCTTTTGATAACTATTTTGGTTTCCGCGCACTGATTGATGAGGTCAATATCTGGGTGCTACCTGAGTTGTCTGAGGAGCTGGTTTATTCCGGTGTGCAATTGCAGGCTGACGATACCAGTAAAAACGAGCTGGAAAGTCGGCTGGAGGAAGGCTGCTATTTTTTACTGTTTGATCAGCGATCGCCTCAGACCAGTAACCCAGAGATCCGCCGCTGGTTGTGTGAGTTGATAACACCGGTCGCCCTGCTCAGCCATGCAGATCCTTTCTATCAACGCTACTGGTCACCGGCCTACGGCATGCTGCCCCGCTGGCATCACAACCGGCTAACCACCCTTGAGCCAAAGCCCGCAGGGCTGACCGAATTGACGCTGACATTTTACAGCGAGCATTCCGAATTTGACGCCATCAGCCAAACATTAACCACATTGTTGGCCGCACACGGCGTCACACTGGTGATACAAGTGCTGGATTATGTCAGTTGGTATCAGGGCGATGCACAGAGTGATATCTGGCTTGGCAGCGCGAATTTCTATCTGCCACTGGAGTTCTCCCTGTTTGCCACCCTGTACGAACTGCCGCTACTACAACATTGTTTGGATGAAAAACTGCATCAGGATGTTGAATTATGGCGAAATAATACCCTGCCGATGGCGGATTGGAGCCAACGGTTGGTTAGCCAGAATCAATTCCACCCGCTGTTCCATCATTGGTTAGAATTATATGGACAGCACAGTATGCGCGGGGTGCGCATGAACACGCTCGGCTGGTTTGATTTCAAATCGGCCTGGTTTACCCCACCAGAGGGCTAACCTGCTTTCATCCGCCCAGATTAGTCTCTACAATGGCACCGTCTCAACGGGGTGCGGAAAAACTGTTGTGGTCGTGTCCAGAATTCATGCTGGTTCGTTCCATTAACAATGAAACAAAAACGTCGCGAGGTAGGTTCAGTCGGAGGCGGACAGCACGCAGAAACCGGAGCGTACAAGTAGTACGTGAGGATTTCGAGTACTGCCCAACACCGGATCAACCTAACCGCAGCAAGTTTTTCGCTGAGAGCAAACCCGTCGAACCTGATCCGGCTAACCCCGGCGGAGGGATTTGAGAAAAATAACGCTGCATTATCATGATATCGCTGTTATTTACCGCCTCAGATACCTTTGCCACCTTTATTGTTAAGGAGTGCAAAGTGTTTAAACGCATTATTCCCTGCTTGTTTTTGCTATCTGCCGCTGCGGTGGCCGCCGATAAACCGACACTGACGGTTTACACCTATGACTCCTTTGCCGCCGACTGGGGTCCAGGGCCTGCGATTAAAAAAGCCTTTGAAGCCGAGTGTGATTGCCAGCTTAAATTTGTGGCGCTGGAAGACGGTGTTTCATTACTTAATCGCCTGCGGATGGAAGGTAAAAACAGTCAGGCTGACGTGATTTTAGGATTGGATAATAATCTGGTGCAGGCGGCAGAACAAACTGGATTATTCGCACCAAGTCAGGTGGATACCGCGAACCTTACTCTCCCGGAGAAGTGGCAGAATAAGACTTTCGTCCCGTACGATTATGGCTATTTCGCCTTTGTGTATAACAAAGATAAACTGAAAAATCCGCCGAAGAGCTTGCAAGAATTAGTTGATAGCAAAGAGCCGTGGAAAGTGATTTATCAAGACCCGCGCACCAGTACCCCGGGTCTTGGTCTGATACTGTGGATGCAGAAAGTGTATGGTGATAAAGCGCCGCAGGCGTGGCAGCAACTGGCGAAAAAAACCGTCACCGTTACCAAGGGTTGGAGCGAAGCTTATGGCTTGTTCCTGAAAGGTGAAGGGGATTTGGTGCTGAGCTATACCACTTCTCCGGCTTATCATCTGATTGAAGAGAAGAAAAGCAATGCAGCGGCTAATTTTAGCGAAGGCCACTATCTGCAAGTCGAAGTCGCAGGCTTGGTTGCCTCGAGCAAACAGCCGCAACTGGCACAGCGCTTTATGCAATTTATTGTGACGCCAGCATTCCAGAACCATATTCCCACCGGTAATTGGATGTATCCGGTGATTAAAATGGATTTACCGGCTGGGTTTGAAACCCTTACCGTGCCGCAAAAAGCGTTGCAATTTGATGCTAAAGATGTGGCAGATAATCGCGGCAAATGGATTCAGGCATGGCAATCCGCCGTCAGCCACTGATCCCTCCATGGTTGTGGCCAGGGCTACTGGCTGCCTTACTGATAGTCGGTGTCGCCTTACTGGCGTTCACCGCTATCTGGCGTCACGCGCCTGCGGCAGACTGGCACAGTATCTGGCATGACCGCTATTTGTGGCATGTGATCCGCTTTACCTTTTGGCAGGCATTCTTATCCGCCCTGCTGTCAGTCATCCCTGCCATTTTCTTAGCGCGAGCCCTGTATCGCCGCCGCTTTCCCGGCCGACAACTGATGTTGCGTTTATGCGCTATGACACTGGTGCTACCGGTGTTAGTGGCGCTGTTTGGTATTCTGACGGTTTATGGCCGTCAGGGTTGGCTGGCGACCCTGTTTAGCTGGCTGGGGGTTGATTACCGCTTCTCACCTTATGGTTTACAGGGCATTTTGCTGGCGCATATCTTCTTCAATATGCCACTGGCGACTCGCTTGCTATTGCAGTCACTGGAAAGCATCGCCGTTGAACAACGCCAGTTAGCCGCACAACTGGGGATGAATGGCTGGCAGCACTTGCGCTGGGTTGAATGGCCCTATCTGCGCCGCCAAATTCTGCCAACCGCGGCGCTGATTTTTATGCTCTGTTTTGCCAGTTTTGCCACCGTGCTGTCACTGGGTGGCGGGCCGCAAGCCACCACTATCGAGTTGGCCATCTATCAGGCACTCAGTTATGACTACGATCTGGGGCGTGCGGCCTTATTAGCGCTAATCCAACTGGGTTGCTGTCTGGGTTTAGTGGTGCTAAGCCTGCGGTTAAACACAGTATTGGCGGTAGGTAATACTCACGGTCAAATCTGGCGTAGTCAGCAGGATAGCTATTGGTCTCGCATCAGCGACACCCTGTTAATTGGTACTGCTTTGCTATTGATGGTGCCGCCATTGCTAGCGGTAGTGATTGATGGCAGTAATCAAACTATGCTGGCGGTGCTACAACAAACTGCGCTATGGCAAGCCTTCTTTACCTCATTGACTATCGCTATCGGGGCGGGGTTGCTGTCCGTGACACTCACGATGATGTTGTTGTGGAGCAGCCGTGAACTGAAACTGCGCCAACGGATGGCCTGTGGGCAGGCACTGGAAGTCAGTGGTATGGTGATTCTGGCGATGCCGGGCATTGTCCTGGCGACCGGCTTCTTTTTATTGCTCAACGATACCTTTGGCTTGCCACAATCCCCTTACGGGCTGGTGATCCTCACCAACGCACTGATGGCTGTGCCCTACGCACTAAAAGTGTTGGATAACCCAATGCGGGATCTGGCTGAACGCTACACGCCGCTGTGTTTATCACTGGAGATTCGTGGCTGGCACCGTGTGCGCCTGATTGAGCTAATGGCACTAAAACGCCCGCTGGCTCAAGCACTTGCCTTTGCCTGTGTGCTATCGATTGGTGATTTTGGTGTGGTGGCACTGTTTGGCAATGAGCACTTCCGCACGCTGCCGTTTTACCTTTACCAGCAGATAGGTTCTTATCGCAGCAACGACGGCGCAGTTACCGCCCTACTGCTGTTGTTACTCTGTTTCTTGCTGTTTACTCTTATTGAACGACTGCCGAGCCGCCATGTTAAAGCTTGAGAAAATCACCTATTTGTATGACCACTTACCGATGCGTTTCGATTTGCATATTCAGCCCGGTGAGCGGGTGGCGATTCTTGGCCCAAGTGGTGCTGGCAAAAGTACCCTGTTAAGCCTGATTGCTGGTTTTCTCGCCCCCGCCAGTGGCCGTATGCTACTGAATAATCAGGATCACACGGCAACAGCCCCCGCCGAGCGGCCAGTATCGATGCTGTTTCAGGAGAACAACCTGTTCTCACATTTGACCGTCACACAGAATATCGGGTTGGGTTTACATCCGGGGTTGAAACTCAGCCATGAGCAAAAGTTACTGTTACACCAAATTGCCCAGCAGGTTGGACTGGAAGATTGCCTTGAGAGGTTACCCGCACAACTTTCCGGCGGCCAACGTCAGCGGGTAGCATTGGCACGCTGTTTAGTGCGCAGTCAGCCAATCCTGCTACTGGATGAGCCATTTTCCGCGCTCGATCCTGCGTTGCGCAATGAGATGCTGCAATTGGTCGATCATGTCTGTACCCACCGGCAACTGACATTACTGATGGTGTCACACAATTTGGATGATGCTGCCCGCATCGCCGATCGGACATTGCTCATTGTCGATGGCCGTATTTACTACGACGGCCCGACACAAGCGCTGGTTAACGGCACCGCCCCCGAAGCCAGTGTGTTGGGCATTACTACCCGACCATAATAACTTGTATACCCAAGGGGATTACCCAGCGAGGACCTTCCACAACAAATGACGATAAATCGGCATAATGGGCTGCATATGCAGCCAGACAAAGCTGGCAATCGCCGCCACCATAGCCAGTACCGTCACCCAGCGCAGGCGAGCCAGTGGCAACCATTGGCTCAGGCGGTCCGGGCTACGCTTGCCAAACCGCCACCAGCGCCATGATAGCCACAGTGCCAACCAAATCAGCATCACCACCACAAATAGCAACCACTTAAACATATAGCTATTGGCGCTCGGTGGGATATCAATAGCAACACCTGCCAGTATGCCTGGGAAGAAGTAGAGCGGTGGCCAGGTCAGGCAACCAATCACGTTGGGCAAGGCAAATTTTGCCGGTGGCAGGTTTAACATACCAGCCACCATCGGGACAATCGGCCGTGCCGGGCCGATAAAGCGCCCAAGTAGGACGGTTGCCATACTGTGGTTATGCAATGCGTGTTCGGTTTTATCCAGCATCGACTTATGCTTTTTCAGGAAGGACCAACGGTGCAGTGGTTCTTTGAAGCGCCGACCGATAAAATACGAGATCCAATCCCCCAATAGGCAGCCGACAGTTGCAGCGGCCCAGGCCGAGTAAAAACCGACTTCGCCACTGCCAATCAACGCCCCCACACTGGTCATCATTACCGTGCCGGGAAGCAACATCCCCACCAGTGCTAATGATTCGAGAAAAGTAACGAACATGACGATAAATAGCGTGAAAGCCAGAGATTGCGTCAATAAATGTAATAAATAGGCTTCCATAGAGTTGTCCGTTGGTTAACGCCCAAGGTTCAGGGCGGAGGATTGTCCGGCGTGCCGCGAAATGAGTCAATCAACAAATTTCCCCTTCGTCCTTGAAGCCGCAGAGTTGTTAGCTGCGCTTACTCACCCAAATCACTTACTGGCCGTTGACCTTAAAATGAATAGACTCATCGGGATTAGACCACTTGCTGCCTACCTGCAACTCCAATGACTTTGGGTATACATGGAGCGAATGGAAATCATCATTAAAATAGACAAATACTGTATAAATAACCATACTAAGATAGCATAAACTCTCAGGCGTTATTGTTGCAGTCAGTTTGGATGCGGACAGCGCGGAGAAACCGGAGCGTACACGTAGTACGTGAGGATATCGAGCACTGCCCAAGTTCAAAATGACAAATAAAATAGCCTGTACATTACCTATAAAGGTTAGCACCGTGGCGCAACACCGTCAGGGCTTCCTGCTCACTCGCCACTGGCGCGACACGCAGGCAGGCACCGAAGTTGAATTCTGGTTAGCCACCGATGAAGGGCCACAGCAGGTCAGGCTGCCGCCGCAACCCTCAGTGGCATTTATCCCGGCCGAACAACGGCAACGGGCTGAAACCGTGCTGCGTGATGAACGCCGCTGGCAGTTGCGCCCACTTGAACTGACTGACTTCCACCAACGCCCAGTGCTGGGCCTGTATTGCAGTCAACATCGTCAATTAATTCGTTTGGAAAAACTGCTGCGCGAAAGTGGTGTGAATGTCTATGAAGGCGATATTCGCCCACCAGAACGGTTTCTGATGGAACGATTTATTACCGCGCCGGTGTGGTTCAGCGGTGATGACAATAACCATGGCCCGCTGCTTAACACCCAAATGAAACCGGCCGAGGATTATCGTCCAACACTGAAACTGCTGTCGCTGGATATCGAAACCAGTGAACATGGCGAGCTGTACTGTATTGGGCTGGAGGGTTGCGGCCAGCGCCAGGTTTACATGTTGGGGCCACCTAACGGTGATACGGCTGAAAGTGCAGCGCTGGATTTCAATCTGGAATACGTCGCCAGCCGCCCGCAGTTGTTGGAAAAACTAAACCAGTGGCTGGCAGTGCATGATCCCGATGCCATTATTGGCTGGAATCTGGTGCAGTTTGACTTACGTGTTCTACAAAAACACGCTGACCGCTATCAGATCCCACTGCGCTTTGGCCGTGGTGGCAACCTGCTGGAATGGCGTGAACACGGCTTTAAACAGGGGCACTTTTTTGCCTCGGCAGCCGGTCGGCTGATTATCGACGGCATCGAGGCGCTAAAATCCGCCACCTGGAATTTCCCGTCATTTAGTCTGGAATCTGTTTCGCAAACCCTGCTGGGCGAAGGCAAAGCCAGCGACAGCCCCTATCAACGAATGGATGAAATCAATCAACGTTTCGCCCATGACAAACCGGCACTGGCGCGCTATAACCTGAAAGATTGCGAGCTGGTGACGCGGATTTTTGCCAAGACCGAGCTGCTCAGCTTCCTGCTGGAACGCGCCACAGTGACGGGGTTAGCAGCGGATCGTAGCGGTGGCTCCGTGGCGGCGTTTACCCATCTTTACCTGCCGCGTATGCACCGCATCGGTTACGTCGCCCCCAATTTAGGTGAGTTACCAGAAGAGCACAGCCCCGGTGGTTTTGTGATGGACTCCCAACCCGGCTTATATGACTCGGTATTGGTACTTGACTATAAAAGCCTGTATCCGTCGATTATTCGCACCTTTTTAATCGATCCGGTCGGTTTAGTGGCAGGTATGGCTCTGCCTGATGAACAGCACTCGGTGCCGGGGTTTCGCGGTGCCTGGTTCTCGCGCGAGAAACACTGTTTGCCCGCCATCGTTAACCAAATCTGGCAGGGCCGGGAAGCGGCTAAACGTCAGAAAAACAAACCGTTATCACAAGCACTGAAGATCATTATGAACGCCTTTTATGGCGTATTGGGTTCCAGCGGCTGCCGCTTTTTCGATCCCAGACTGGCCTCATCGATCACCTTGCGCGGCCATGACATCATGCGCCAGACCCGCGAACTCATTGAAGCACAGGGCTATCAGGTGATTTATGGTGATACCGATTCAACCTTCGTCTGGCTGAAAAAGGCTCACAGTGAAGAGCAGGCATCACAGATAGGTAAAGAGTTAGTACGTCAGGTCAATCTATGGTGGAAAGATCATATACAACAAACCTTTAATCTACCCTGCGCCCTGGAACTGGAATTTGAAACTCACTATCGGCGTTTTCTGATGCCTACCATCCGGGGTGCCGAGCAAGGCAGTAAAAAACGCTATGCCGGGTTGATTTCTACCTCTGAGGGTGATCAGATGGTGTACAAAGGGCTGGAAACCGTGCGCACTGATTGGACACCACTGGCCCAGCAATTTCAGCGAGAATTGTATCTACGCATTTTTCAGCGGCAACCCTACCAGGATTATCTGCGGGATTACGTAGCGCGAACCCTGAATGGCGAATTAGATGAACAGCTAGTTTACCGCAAACGTCTACGCCGACGGCTGGATGACTATCAGCGTAATGTGCCACCACACGCTAGAGCGGCACGCTTGGCGGATGAGTTTAACCGCAAACTCGGTCGCCCGCTGCAATATCAAAATGGGGGCTGGATAAGCTATGTCATGACCACCGCTGGCCCCGAACCCCTTGAGATTCGGCAATCCCCTATCGACTACGATCACTACCTGACACGACAGTTGCAACCGGTAGCAGACGCTATACTTCCTTTTATGCACGATGACTTCACAACGTTAATAACAGGTCAGATGGGGCTATTCTGATACCTTATAGCCTGGATAATTCGAGTTGCAGGAAGGCAGCAAGTGAGCGAGTCCCCAAGAGCTTATTAATTTTAAGATCAAGAGCAGTAAGTGACTGGGGTAAACTGCGGCCGCCAACGCACATGCAGCTTGAAGTATGACGGGTATTTTACAGGTGACGAAACGCTCCGCTTCCATTACCATAGCGCCCTTGCCAAAATTCGCATTAATCACATTTACATAACCGCTAGCCGTAATACTCCTTCTTATTGGGTGCTGCCTGTAGATGCCACATTTTCAGACAGACTCTCAGGCCGCATCGCCTGTGCGGCGGGTAGACTATTGCCAGTGGTTTTATGATATTTGGCTGCCACTAATTATTTATAACCAGATAATTTAAAAAGCATTTCCTTAACTGTCCAACAAAAAATCGAGCCGATAATTTATGCCTTTTACACTTGGTCAACGCTGGATCAGCGACACAGAAAGCGAACTTGGATTGGGTACTGTCGTTGCCATCGACGTACGCATGATTACCTTACTGTTTCCCGCAACCGGTGAAAACCGCCTTTACGCTAGAAATGATTCGCCAATCACCCGCGTCATGTTCAATCCGGGCGATACCATCACCAACCACGAAGGCTGGCAGCTAAAAGTGGAAGAAGTGACTCATGAAAATGGGCTGATTACTTATATCGGCACCCGTTTGGACACTGAGGAAACCGGCGTCTCAATGCGTGAAGTGTTGCTCGATAGCAAACTGACGTTTAGCAAACCGCAGGATCGGCTATTTGCCGGTCAGATCGATCGTATGGATCGCTTTGCCCTGCGTTTTCGCGCTCGTAAATATCAAAGTGAGCAGTTCCGTCTGCCATGGAGTGGGTTACGCGGTATCCGTGCCAGCCTGATCCCACACCAATTACATATCGCCTATGAAGTGGGTCAGCGCCATGCACCAAGGGTATTACTGGCCGATGAAGTCGGTTTAGGTAAAACCATCGAAGCCGGGATGATCATTCACCAACAACTGTTGTCAGGCCGTGCTGAACGAATCCTGATTGTAGTGCCGGAAAGCCTGCAACATCAGTGGTTGGTGGAAATGTTGCGCCGCTTCAATTTGCGCTTCTCACTGTTTGATGACAGCCGCTACTCCGAAGCCCTGCTTGACAGCACCAATCCGTTTGAAACCGAGCAGATGGTTATCTGTTCACTGGATTTTGTGCGCCGCAATAAACAACGGCTGGAACAACTGGCAGATGCGTCTTGGGATCTGTTGGTGGTGGATGAGGCGCACCATCTGGCCTGGAGCGAAGAAGCCCCAAGTCGTGAATATCAAGTCATTGAACAATTGGCTGAGAATATCCCAGGGGTGCTGCTGTTGACCGCAACACCAGAGCAATTGGGCCAGCAGAGCCACTTTGCCCGTCTGCGTTTGCTGGATCCCGATCGCTTCCACGATTACGAAGAGTTCGTCAATGAACAGCAGAAGTATCGCCCAATTGCAGATGCAGTAACACTGCTGCTGGGTGGTGAGCGTTTAACTGACGATAAACTGAATCTGTTGGGCGAACTCATTGATGAGCAGGATATTGAGCCCTTGCTGAAAGCGGCCAACAGCCAAAGTGAAGACAGCGAAGCCGCTCGCCAAGAGTTGGTAACAATGCTGATGGACAGACATGGTACCAGCCGTATCTTGTTCCGTAATACCCGCAATGGGGTGAAAGGCTTCCCGCACCGCGTCCTGCATCAAATCAAACTGCCATTGCCAACCCAATATCAGACGGCGATTAAAGTATCAGGCATCATGGGTGCCAAAAAAACGTTGGAAGCGCGCGCCAAAGATATGCTTTACCCGGAACAAATCTATCAGGAGTTTGAAGGCGAAAATGCCACCTGGTGGAACTTTGACCCACGGGTAGAGTGGTTACTTAACTATCTGATTGCTAACCGTAATGAGAAAGTGTTGGTTATCTGTGCCCAGGCAGCCACTGCCTTACAGCTTGAACAAGTGCTACGTGAACGTGAAGCTATTCGCGCCGCCGTGTTCCATGAAGGTTTATCACTGATAGAGCGTGACCGTGCTGCGGCCTATTTTGCCTCTGAAGAAGATGGCGCTCAGGTATTACTGTGTTCTGAGATAGGTTCAGAAGGCCGTAATTTCCAGTTTGCCTGCCAGTTGGTGATGTTCGACCTGCCGTTTAACCCGGACCTGCTGGAACAGCGTATTGGCCGTCTGGACCGTATCGGTCAAAACCGCGAAATCCAGATTATGGTGCCTTATCTGGAACATACCGCACAGGCGATATTGGTGCGTTGGTATCATGAAGGTTTGGATGCTTTTGAGCACACCTGTCCGACCGGGCGCACCATTTATGACAGCGGCTATCAAGAACTGATCGGCTATCTGGCAACGCCAAGTGAACAAGAAGGGTTAGATGAATTTATTCACGCCTGCCGTCTACAGCACGAAGAGCTGAAACTGCAACTGGAACAAGGTCGTGATCGGCTACTGGAGATGCATTCCAACGGCGGCGAGCATGGTCAACAACTGGCGCAGATCATTGCAGATCAAGATAATGACGTTAATTTGGTCAGTTTCGCGCTTAACCTGTTCGATATTGTCGGGATTAACCAAGAAGACCGCAGTGACAACCTGATCGTACTGACCCCCTCTGATCATATGCTAGTACCGGACTTCCCTGGGCTGCCGCAAGACGGCTGTACCGTGACATTCGATCGTGAACAGGCGTTATCGCGGGAAGATGCCCAGTTTGTGAGTTGGGAGCACCCGATCATCCGTAATGGTTTGGATTTGATCTTGTCCGGCGATACCGGAAGCTGTGCGGTTTCTTTATTGAAAAACAAAGCATTACCAGTAGGAACACTGCTGGCTGAATTGGTTTATGTGGTAGAAGCTCAAGCGCCAAAACACCTGCAATTAACCCGCTTCTTGCCACCCACCCCAGTGCGGATGCTGATGGACAGAAATGGCACCAATCTGGCGGCACAGGTTGAATTTGAAACCTTTAACCGTCAGTTGAATGCGGTAAACCGTCATACCTCCAGCAAGCTGGTCAATGCAGTGCAACAAGAAGTCCACGCCATGTTGCAACAAGCAGAGGCACTGGTTGAAGAGCAGGCAAAACTGTTGATTGAATCGGCCAAGCACGAAGCTGATGATAAGCTGAGTACCGAACTGGCACGTTTGGAAGCCCTGAAAGCGGTTAACCCAAATATTCGTGATGACGAAATAGAAGCACTGGAGCATAACCGTAAAATGGTGCTGGAAAACCTCAATCAAGCGGGCTGGCGTTTAGATGCTATCCGCCTGGTGGTGGTCACACATCAGTAATCCTGAGTAATAATCAGTTTCTGCAATATACCCAACAGATTTCAAGATGCAGGCAGGCGGCAAAGGAGAGACAAATCGGTTGGGAACCGATTTGAATAGCATTTATGCTAGCCTCAAGGATGAGGCTCATTAATCCCGATGAGCTTATGCAGTCAAATGATTCGGGTTAACGAGAGCAGCCAACACACCTGCGACTTGAACAATGCAGGGCATAAATGGAGCACTAATGGAACCCTATAATCCCCCACGCGACCCTTGGCTGCACATCCTGTTTCAGGATGAGCACATCATGGTGGTCAATAAACCTAGCGGGCTACTTTCTGTACCCGGTCGCGCGCCGGAGAATAAAGACAGTATCATGACTCGCATTCAGGCTGATTTTCCGGCGGCAGAGTCCGTTCATCGGCTGGATATGGCCACCAGTGGCGTAATTATCGTGGCACTGACCAAAGCGGCTGAGCGCGAGCTGAAGCGCCAATTTCGCGAACGTGAACCGAAAAAGTCTTATATTGCCCGCGTCTGGGGGCATCTGGCCGAAGATGAAGGGCTGATAGATCTGCCGTTAATCTGTGACTGGCCAAACCGGCCAAAGCAGAAAGTCTGTTATGAAACCGGTAAATCTGCACAAACTGAGTATCTGGTGCTGTCACGCGATACTGATGGCAGCACGCGAGTGAAGTTATCGCCCATCACAGGGCGCTCACACCAATTACGGGTCCATATGCTGGCGATGGGTCACCCAATCCTTGGTGATGGCTTCTACGCCCATCCAGAGGCCAAAGCGATGGCATCCCGCTTGCAGTTACATGCGCAGGAGCTGTGTATTACTCACCCTGAGTTTGGAACGGCGATGCATTTTACATGTGAGGCGGAATTTTAATTTTTGTCGTAAGAGTATTGGCCCGAAATTACCTCAGAACGGCGCATTAACGCCGATCTGAGGTGGCCACTCTTAAAAAAAAACCTACTTGAATCCCTTCTCGCGCTTAATCAAATCATACGCAGCTTGAATCTCTTGGGCTTTTTGCTTCGCCATCTCCATCATTTCAGGTGGCAGACCTTTTGCCACCAACTTATCTGGATGATGCTCACCCATTAACTTGCGATAAGCACGCTTGATGGTCACGCTGTCGTCGGTACTATTAACGCCGAGCACTTTGCAGGCATCCTCCAATGTCGGGCCATTCGACGCTTGCTGATAGCCCCCCTGAGAATATCCACCCTGCTGGCCCTGCCAACCGCCGTGACCACCAAATTGACGGCCGCCTTCAATCATGCTCAAGAACTGATCAAACTGGCCGCGCGAAATCCCTAACTCTTCAGCAATGACATACAACACTTGCCGCTCGTTAGGATGCAAAGATCCATCAGCAAATGCGGCCTGTAATTGAATTTCCAGAAACATCCGAATTAAATCGAAACGCCCAAAACAGACACCACGTAATTCCTGCAATCTTTCACGCAACGGGAAATCACTTTCTTTCCCTTCGCGAAACGCTTGCTGTGCGGCAGTTCGAGCTTCACCGTGCAATTGCATTCGATCCATCAACTGGCTGGCGAGTTGAATATCAACTTCCGTAACCCGCCCTTTGGCCTTGGTTAAATGCCCCATGACCTGAAAAGTGGCGCGGAAAAAAATTAATTGTCGTGTTTGTTGATCGGCAAAATAGCCGCGGCGCTTCGTGCTTCGCACCCTGTCTACCATATGGCCGACAAGCAACCCCAGTACCACACCCCAGAAACCAGCACCAGACATTAAGCCCAATACCAGACCGAGCAGTTTTCCCCAATACCGCATATACTCCTCAATTCATCATGCCGTCAGTCAAAATTTGCATTATCATACTCGGCATTCAGCTCAGCGCCTAACAACGAGACGTGCAAACGGCCGGATTTAACGCTAGCGCAACTGTGATGAGTAATATAGTCTCAGACCGTTTGCCGGCATGATGCCCCCCGATGACGGAACACCAAAACCGCGTATGAAAAAAAGATTCCCAACACTGCTGGCCACATTGATATGGACGGCACTATATAGCCAGCAATCGCTGGCCGGCCTCGCTGAGCAATGTATGCTTGGTGTACCCACCTATGATCAGCCATTGGTCAGCGGTGATCCGAATCAGCTACCGGTCCGTATTAATGCGGATAAAACCGAAGCCAATTATCCCGATAATGCCTTGTTCACCGGCAATGTCATTGTCCAGCAAGGCAATAGCACCCTGACCGCGAATCAGGTTGAACTGACGCAGGTACAAAAACCCGGTGAAGCTATCCCAGTTCGTACTGTCACGGCCACTGGCGACGTTAATTATGACGATCCGCAAATCAAGCTGAAAGGCCCGAAAGGCTGGTCAAACTTGAATACCAAAGACACTGATATGGATAAAGGCAAATATCAGATGGTCGGCCGTCAAGGGCGTGGTGATGCGGATTTAATGAAGTTACGAGGTCAGAACCGTTACACCATTTTAGAAAATGGGACGTTTACCTCCTGTCTACCAGGTGATAATAGCTGGAGTGTCGTGGGCTCTGAGGTTATTCATGACCGCGAAGAAGAAGTAGCAGAAATCTGGAATGCCCGCTTTAAGATTGGCAAAGTACCGGTGTTCTACAGTCCTTATATGCAATTACCGGTTGGTGATAAACGCCGCTCAGGCTTCCTGATCCCTAATGCTAAATATACCAGTAATAACGGCATCGAATTTATGCTGCCATACTACTGGAATATTGCGCCCAACTTCGATGCTACAATTACGCCTCACTACATGGAACGGCGTGGGTTACAGTGGCAAAACGAGTTCCGCTACTTGCTGGCTCCGGGCAGCGGCACCATGGCATTAGACTGGCTACCGAGTGATCGCTTATACCACGGCACCGATGGTACAGATAAAGATGCCACCCGCTGGTTGTACTACTGGGGCCATTCCGGTGTGATGGATAAAGTCTGGCGTTTCAACGTCAACTATACCCGTGTTAGTGACCCAGATTACTTTACTGATTTAACGTCGCAATACGGATCGACCACTGACGGCTATGCAACCCAAATATTCAGCGTTGGCTATGCTGATCAAAACTGGGATGCCACCTTGGCCTCTAAACAGTTCCAAGTCTTTACTGACGCCGGTAATAATAATGCTTACCGGGCCCAACCTCAGTTGGATATGAACTACTATAAAAATGATATTGGCCTGTTTGATCTGCATGTTTACGGTCAAGCCGCCAAATTCACCAGCGTCAATCCAGAAAACCCAGAAGCCAGCCGCTTCCATATTGAACCGGCGATTAACCTACCACTGTCCAACGGTTGGGGTAGCCTGAATACCGAAGCCAAATTACTGGCAACCCATTATCAGCAGGATATCCCGACAGGCTTTGCCAATAATTACAAAAACCAGAATGGGCAGGACGCGACGGTTCCTGACCTGAAAGACTCGATTAACCGGGTGATGCCGCAATTTAAAATTGATGGCAAAGTGGTATTTGATCGGCCAATGGATTGGAGTGAAGGCTTCACCCAGACACTCGAACCACGGATGCAGTATCTCTATGTTCCATACCGCAATCAGGATGATATCTATATTTACGACACCACGCTGATGCAGTCAGACTACTCGGGACTGTTCCGTGACCGTACCTATAGTGGCTTGGACCGTATAGCGTCTGCGAATCAGGTATCTACCGGTTTAACTTCACGCATATATGATGATGCACTGGTTGAACGTTTTAATGCTTCTGTGGGTCAAATCTATTACTTCAGCCGTTCGCGTACCGGTAATAGCGAAACAATTGATAACAGTGATGATACTGGTAGCCTTGTTTGGGCTGGTGATACATTCTGGCGTATCAGTGATCAAGTGGGTCTAAAAGGTGGCGTGCAGTATGATACCCGTCTGGGGAGTTTGACCCTGGGTAACGCGGTAATGGAGTATAGAAAAGACTCAGAGCGTATGATTCAATTGAATTACCGCTATGCCAGCCCAGAATATATTCAGGCAGCAGTACCGAATGTAAAAAGTCCTGGTTATCAGCAAGGCATTTCTCAGATTGGTGCTACCGCCAGTTGGCCGATTGCGGATCGTTGGGCACTAGTCGGTGCTTATTACTACGATACCAAAGCCAATCAGCCCGCTAGCCAGTTAGTTGGTTTACAATACAACACGTGTTGCTGGGCTATAAACGTGGGCTATGAACGTAAAATTACTGGCTGGAATTCACAAACAGAAGCCAGTAAGTATGATAACAAGATTGGTTTTAACATTGAATTACGTGGTCTGAGCAGCGACCACAACCTGGGTACTGCACAAATGCTGCGCTCAGGCATTCTGCCTTATCAAAGTGCATTCTGATACTGTGTAACACACTGAATACAGTGAATTTTAACCCGCTAAAGCGGATTACATAAATGGAAAAGGTATGAAGAACTGGAGAACGCTTATTCTCGGATTGGTTGTCTGTGCCAATACCGCGTTCGCAGCACCACAAGAAGTTGATAAAGTTGCCGCAGTGGTTGATAACGGCGTCGTTTTGCAAAGTGACGTTGACGGTCTGTTACAATCCGTGAAACTGAATGCACAGCAGTCTGGGCAACAAGTTCCTGATGATGCGACGTTACGTCATCAGATTCTTGAGCGTCTGATCATGGATAATATCCAGTTACAGATGGCGAAGAAGATGGGCATTACTATCAGTGATGAAGCATTGGATAAAGCCATTGCTGATATCGCTGCGCAAAACCGCATGACTCCCGCTCAGATGCGTAGTCGTCTGGCTGCTGATGGCCTGAATTATGACACTTACCGCGAGCAGATCCGTAAAGAGATGCTGACTTCTGAAGTGCGTAACAACGAAGTACGCCGCCGAATAACTATCCTGCCACAGGAAGTTGAGTCACTGGCCAAACAAGTTGGGAACCAGACCAGCGGTGATGCTGAACTGAACCTCAGCCACATTCTTATCCCATTGCCAGAAAATCCCTCTCAGCAACAAGTTGATCAGGCTGAAGAGCTGGCTAACAAATTAGTCTCCGACATTAAAGGCGGCGCTGATTTTGGTAAATTGGCTATCGCCAACTCGGCGGACTCTCAGGCGCTGAAAGGCGGCCAGATGGGTTGGGGCAAATTACAGGAACTGCCTTCTTTGTTTGCTGAAAGATTACAAACTGCGAACAAAGGTGATGTTGTCGGGCCAATCCGTTCTGGTGTCGGTTTCCACATCCTGAAAGTAAATGATATCCGTGGTGCGGATAAGACCGTTTCCGTGACTGAAGTTCACGCCCGCCACATCTTGCTGAAACCTTCACCGGTAATGACCGACGATCAGGCTCGTGCCAAGTTAGCGGCAGCGGCGGCAGATATTAAGAGTGGTAAATCTAGCTTCGCCACTATTGCCAAAGAGATCTCTCAGGATCCTGGTTCTGCAATGCAAGGCGGTGATTTAGGTTGGGCATCACCAGATATTTATGACCCGGCGTTCCGTGATGCGCTGATGAAACTGCAAAAAGGTGAGATCAGTGCACCGGTTCACTCTTCTTTCGGCTGGCACTTAATTCAGGTTGTCGATACACGTCAGGTAGACAAGACTGATGCAGCACAGAAAGACAAGGCATACCGTATGCTCTTTAGCCGTAAATTTGCTGAAGAAGCTCAAACTTGGATGCAAGAGCAGCGTGCTGCTGCTTATGTAAAAATTCTTGATGGTAGTAATGCACAACCATAATAATCGTATTGTTATTACCCCCGGTGAGCCAGCCGGGGTCGGGCCCGATTTAGTCGTCGCCCTGGCTCAACAGGATTGGCCTGTTGAGTTAGTGGTGTGTGCCGATCCGGCCTTGCTACTTGCTCGGGCCCGTCAGCTTAATCTGCCTTTGCAGTTGCGTGAATATCAAGCCAGCAAGCCTGCGTTAGCGCAACAAGCGGGGTCACTGACTATCTTGCCGGTAAAAACGGCCACAGAAGTGATCCCCGGCAAACTCAACATCCAAAACAGCCACTATGTTGTGGAAACATTGGCCAAGGCTTGTGATGGCGCGATAAGCGGGGAATTTTCTGCATTGGTCACCGGCCCGGTACAAAAAAGTATTATCAATGATGCTGGCATCCCTTTTATCGGACACACCGAGTTTTTTGCAGATCGCAGCCTCTGCCCACGGGTAGTGATGATGCTGGCAACTGAAGAGTTACGTGTGGCATTGGCGACAACCCACTTACCTCTGCTGGCCGTACCTGGCGCAATCACTCAAGCTAGCCTGCATGAAGTGATCACCATTCTTGATAGTGACCTGAAAACCAAATTTGGCATTAGCCAACCACAGATTTACGTGTGTGGACTGAATCCTCACGCAGGTGAAGGTGGCCATATGGGCCATGAAGAGATCGATACCATTATTCCTGCACTAGATGCACTGCGTCAGCAAGGTATAAATCTTATCGGCCCTCTACCAGCAGACACCCTATTTCAGCCTAAATATCTACAACATGCAGATGCGGTTCTGGCGATGTATCATGATCAAGGATTGCCAGTGCTGAAGTATCAAGGGTTTGGCCGAGCAGTAAATATCACTCTCGGTTTGCCTTTTATCCGCACTTCTGTGGATCACGGTACCGCTTTAGAACTCGCCGCAACCGGTTCTGCCGATGTTGGCAGTTTCATTACGGCATTAAACTTAGCCATTAAAATGATAAATAACAGCAATGAATAATAGAGTCCACCAAGGGCATTTTGCCCGCAAACGCTTTGGACAAAACTTTTTAAACGATCAGTTTGTCATCGACAGTATTGTTTCTGCAATTCACCCCGTTCCTGGCGAAGCCGTAGTTGAAATAGGTCCCGGTTTAGGGGCATTGACTGAACCTGTTGCTGCGCGTATGGATCATATGACGGTGATCGAGCTTGATCGCGATCTAGCGGCTCGTTTAGCCAGCCATCCGCAACTGAAAGACAAGCTAACCATCCATCAACAAGATGCGATGAAAGTTAATTTTTCTGAGTTAGCAGAGCTTGCAGGGCAGCCATTACGTGTGTTTGGTAACTTGCCATACAACATTTCCACCCCGCTGATGTTCCATCTTTTCAGCTATACTGATGCTATTCGTGACATGCATTTCATGTTGCAAAAAGAAGTGGTTAATCGTCTGGTCGCAGGACCTAATAGTAAAGCGTATGGCCGACTGACGGTGATGGCGCAATACTATTGCAATGTTATCCCGGTGCTAGAAGTACCGCCAACGGCGTTTACCCCCGCGCCAAAAGTTGATTCGGCCGTGGTGCGCTTGATTCCGCATGTCAACATGCCGAATCCGGTTGGTGACGTTCGTATGCTTAGCCGCATTACCACGCAAGCATTTAATCAGCGCAGAAAAACCGTGCGTAACAGCTTAGGTGATCTATTCACTCCAGAGCAGTTAATCGAATTAGGTATTGACCCGATATTACGGGCAGAGAATATTTCGGTAGCGCAATACTGTAAGCTGGCTAACTGGCTTTCAGCTCAATCGACACCGCAAGAATAAGCAGGAGCACATTATGATTGAACAGCCCCGCGTTTGTGTACAGGTGCAGAGTATCTATGTGGAAACCCAGTCGATACCTGATGAAGAACGTTTCGTCTTCGCCTATACCGTGACGATACGCAATTTGGGTCGTTCAAATGTGCAACTGATTGGTCGTTATTGGTTAATCACTAATAGTAATGGCCGGCAGACTGAAGTTCAGGGTGAAGGGGTCATCGGCGAACAGCCGTTGATCCAGCCAGGTAATGAGTTTCAATACACCAGCGGTGCTGTACTGGAAACCCCGCTGGGTACCATGGAAGGGCATTATGAGATGGTTGATCACCTTGGTCAGCCCTTCCGTACTGCAATTCCGGTGTTCCGCTTAGCGATCCCAGCACTGATCCATTAACTCTGACCTTTCAACTATGTCTACTTATCTTATTGGCGATGTTCATGGCTGCCTCGATGAGCTGCTTGCGCTATTAGCACAGGTGAGCTTTGATCCGCAGCAGGATACTTTGTGGTTAACCGGTGATTTAGTTGCCCGTGGCCCAGCATCACTGGATGTTTTACGTTATGTCCGCTCATTAGGGCCTGCTGTTCGTATGGTTCTGGGTAACCATGACCTGCATTTACTGGCCGTTTATGCCGGTATCAGCCGTAATAAACCCAAAGATCGTATTACTCCACTGCTTGAGGCGCCGGATGCTGATGAGCTGATTAATTGGCTGCGTCGCCAACCGGTCTTACAAGTTGATGATGAATTAAAATTGATCATGGCTCATGCCGGGATAACACCTCAATGGGATATTGAAACCGCCCAAATGTGTGCACGTGAAGTGGAGGCGGTATTAAGTAGTGATAGCTATCCACTCTTCCTCGATGCCATGTACGGCGATATGCCGAATAACTGGTCACCAGAGCTATCCGGGCTAGCACGCTTGCGTTTTAGTACTAATGCACTGACTCGCATGCGTTTTTGTTTCCCGAACGGGCAGTTGGATATGATCTGTAAAGATACGCCAGAAAATGCCCCCGCTCCACTCAAGCCTTGGTTCGAGTTGCCAAGATTGGTCTCCCCTGACTATTCAATTATTTTTGGTCACTGGGCATCGCTGGAAGGGAAAGGTGTTCCTGAAGGTATTTATGGCTTGGATACCGGCTGTTGCTGGGGCGGCGATTTAACGCTGCTGCGCTGGGAAGATAAACGCTATTTCACACAGCATGCATTCAAAGTGGAAGCAGAAGTAAGTAACACTGATGAAATAGCAGCGGCAAAAGATCCCTTTAGTTATCTGTAATATACTGATAATTAGATGTTAAAAAATAAAGGCGCATAATATGCGCCTTTATTTTTGGTGACGTTCTTGTTTGAGGCAGACAGGTCTTATTTGGATGGTAGCAATAATCAGCGGCGCTCAAGGATCTCAAAACAATAGCTGTGCGAGTTCGCTTCATCTGCGTCATGAAACTCACTGAATGTGCTTTCCCACTCATCCGGCTCATAGTCAGGGAAATGAGTGTCCCCCCCTACTTCCGCATCGATATGGGTAAGATACATACGATTCGCGCGAGCTAAGAATTGCTTATAGACCCGTCCGCCCCCCATAACCATAACTTCTTCTACGTCGCCTGCGAAAGAGAGAGCTTCTTCAATTGACGTAGCCCAGGTCACGCGCTCATCAGTACCCGGCTGGCTACTGATAACAATATTCAACCGCCCCGGCAAAGGACGACCGATTGATTCGAAGGTCTTACGACCCATAATTACCGGTTTATTTAACGTGTTACGTTTGAACCACGCTAAATCAGCCGGTAGGTGCCATGGCATGGCGTTTTCCATACCAATAACGCGATCCGCCGCCAACGCAGCGATCAGGCTGATAATCATTTTTAAACCCTGTAGGCTACAAGAGCCAGTACCGAAAAATTGCTCACACTATACGTAAAGCCTAATCAAGCGTCGATAGCGATAAGCAGGCTAATCACACATATAAGATTGCTCTTAGCCTGATACAAGAACAGAGCAGAAAAAAAGTCTTATACACCAGGACGTTTGCGATATAACCATAATCCTGGCAAAGATAAACCAATCGACAACGCTCCAACAATAAATGACGCTTTCAAGAAATTGGTCACCATCGTGGACATTAACGCTTCGCTATAACCCAAGTGAGAAATCTCAACGACCGATATCATTGCGGTATAGGCGGAAATACCCGGAAACATAGGAATAACAGCCGCGACAGTGAAAACTTTTGGATGTGCCAGCAACCAGCGTGACCAGTTAATCCCGATGACGCCAATCATAATTGAAGCCAATAATGAAGCCAGCTCGATATTCATACCAAAATGGATCATTAACATACGCGAACCGTGCCCGACCGCTCCCAGTAATGCGCAGTAACGCAATGCCCGCACCGGCACATTAAATACCATAGCAAAACCCAGTGCCGGGATAGCCGCCAACACCATGTCTTGTAATAATGCCCAGAGTAAATTCATTACCACCCCCGCAATCCCCATAACGCCATCGCGAATATCACCCCAATACAGGTTGATAACGTTAATAAACTTGCCATCGCCCAACGGGCCAAACCGGTATTAACGTGGCCCTTAAACATATCGGCTACCGCATTAATCAACGGGAACCCAGGCACGAGTAGCAGTACGCTGGCCGCCATCGCCACGCTGGATGCTTCCTGGAAAAACGGTAAACGCATCAACAAACCGGATGCGGATGTGGCAACAAAAGCAGTGATGCAGAAATTAATCAGCGGATTCATATGATTAATCGTCAGACTCTGGCGAACAAACATCGCCAACCCACTGGCTAAAAAGCTAATGGAAAACGCATCCCAACCACCACCGTTTAATTTACTGAAACAGCCACAAGAGAGCGCCACCATCACAACGACCAGCCAGCGCGGATAACGCAGAGGTTTGATATGCTCGAAGCGTTTTTCCACATCTTTTGCATCCAATAAGCGATGCTCCGCCATAATCACAATATGCTGCACTTCAGTGACTACCTGCATATTGATGCCACGATCGGTATTTTTACGGGTAGATGTCAGGCAGTTACCTTCGCTGATAGTGGTCAACACGATTGCGTTAGCCGAGATAGAACTCTCAACGCTGTCCATCCCCAGAGCCATACCAAGCCGTGCAGATAGCTGCTCAACTAGCATACTTTCTGCCCCATGCTGCAACAGCATTAGGGCGCATTTGATGCACAATCGCGTAATCTCTCGCTGCTGTTGATGCGAAACATCACTGTTTATTACATTTTCCAGGCTCATATTCGTGCATCGCTATCCGTCAAAAAGTAAAAGACATCTGTTGCAATCCCATCACTACTGATAACCAAACCACCACAGATAACAAATAAGAATAATGCAGAGGGAGCCAAGTGGCGTTATGATCGCCAGACAGCACCACTATCACTCGGTAATCCTTATGCTTGAAACCTCTATATTTGTTGCCACCCTTGCTACCTTGGGCATGCTCTCCCCTGGGCCAGATTTCTTTCTGGTAATCAAAAATGCTGCCCGCTATCGCCGCCCCGCAGCCATGATGACAGCCCTTGGTGTAATTTTGGGTGTTGCGACACATATGTCTTATTGCGTGGCTGGCCTGGCAGTTGTTATCACTACCACACCATGGCTATTCAACCTGCTGAAATATGCCGGAGCCTGTTATTTGATCTGGATTGGTATCCAGGCACTGCTATCACGAGGAGATAGTAAGCTTAGTATCGATAACACTGCACAATATCCCGTCACGCTGAAAGCCGCATTCTTGCAGGGATATCTTTGCAATTTATTGAATCCCAAAGCGACTCTTTTCTTTCTCGCCGTTTTCACACAAATATTACAGATAGACTCCGGCGTGGGTGAGAAACTGTGGTACGCCTCAATCATCTGGCTACTGGCCGTTATCTGGTGGCCCCTACTGGTAATTCTGATTCAAAGTGCGCCCGTACGCCGCGGTTTGGCGAAAGTGCAAAAAGTTGTCGATAAATTACTGGGCGGCCTGTTGATCGGCCTGGGTATCAAAGTTGCATTAAGCTAGCTGCGCCGATTGTTAACGCCTGGCTATAAGCTACTATCCACAACCCGCACGAACATTGATCTTCACCAATATTGTTTATGAACAATACTATCGTTTATGAATAATACTTCTGCGCATAAAAAATACTGTTTATGCGGGTAAAAAGCGCGATTTTATAAATAGTAAGCATAAAAAAGGGCGATGTTTCCATCGCCCCCTTTCTTAGCGCCCAAATTAAGCTTTCATATTCTTAATCTTGGCATGCATTTCTTGTACTGAAATCACTTGCTCGGTAGGGTCCGCATTCAAAGCCATCGCGGTTGCGAAGCCACCATTCAAGGTAGTGTCGTAATGCACTTTATATTGCAAAGCACTACGGCGGATCAGTTTAGAATCTTCAATCGCCTGACGCCCTGCCGTTGTATTCACAATATAAGTATATTCGCCATTCTTGATACGGTCCTGAATGTGTGGACGGCCTTCATGTACCTTGTTGACTAAGCGTGGATTTATCCCTGCCTCGCCTAGAACCACCGCAGTACCGTGGGTTGCATCCAATTCAAAACCCTGTTTGAGCAACTTGGCAGCCAAGTCAACCACCCGGTGTTTATCTCCCTCACGAACCGATAACAGTGCGCGGCCACTCTTTTTCATACCAGATTGACTGCCCAACATGGCTTTAGAGAAAGCTTCAGCGAAGGTCCGGCCGACCCCCATCACTTCACCGGTAGAACGCATTTCTGGTCCTAAAATCGGATCCACACCTGGGAACTTGTTAAACGGCAATACCACTTCTTTTACCGAGTAATAAGGCGGGATAATTTCTTCCAGAATACCCTGCTCTGTCAATGACTGCCCCACCATCACGCGTGCGGCGATTTTTGCCAGTGGCATACCGGTGGCTTTAGACACAAATGGTACGGTACGGGCTGCTCGAGGGTTAACTTCAATCAGATAAACTTCGTTATTCTTTACGGCAAACTGCACATTCATTAAACCGCGCACGCAGAGTTCAAACGCCAGTTTTTCAACTTGTTGGCGCATCACATCCTGAATTTCTTTACTCAGGGTGTAAGCGGGCAATGAACAGGCTGAGTCACCGGAGTGCACCCCTGCTTGCTCAATGTGCTCCATAATGCCACCGATCAACACGCGCTCACCGTCGCAAATGGCATCAACATCCACTTCAACAGCGTCATCGAGGAAACGATCCAACAGCACGGGTGCATCGTTGGAGACACTCACTGCATTTTGGAAGTAGCGGCGCAAGTCAACTTCGTCATAAACGATTTCCATCGCGCGACCACCCAAGACATACGATGGGCGGACCACTAGCGGATAACCCAGACCCGTGGCTTTCTCTACGGCTTGTTCGATAGTAGCAACCGTCGCGTTCGCGGGCTGTTTCAAGCCCAGACGATTTACCGCCTGTTGGAAACGCTCACGGTCTTCTGCACGGTCGATAGCATCCGGGCTGGTACCGATAACAGGAACACCGGCAGCTTCCAGTTCACGTGCTAATTTCAATGGAGTCTGACCACCGTACTGCACGATAACGCCTTGCGGCTTCTCAATACGCACGATTTCCAACACATCTTCCAGGGTGACAGATTCGAAATAGAGGCGATCAGAGGTATCGTAGTCGGTCGAAACCGTTTCAGGGTTACAGTTCACCATGATGGTCTCGTAACCGTCTTCACGCAGCGCCAGTGACGCATGTACACAACAGTAGTCGAATTCAATACCCTGGCCGATACGGTTCGGGCCGCCGCCCAGTACCATCACTTTCGGACGATCACTGGTTGGGTTGGATTCACACTCTTCCTCGTAGGTTGAGTACATGTAGGCGGTATCGGTAGAGAATTCAGCCGCACAGGTATCTACACGCTTGTAAACCGGATGCAAACCCTGCTTGTAACGCAGCTTACGCACTTCACTTTCCGCCGCGCCGACCAATTTTGCCAAACGGGCATCGGCAAAGCCTTTGCGCTTCAACTGGCGCATAAAATCAGCATTCAGGCCATTGATACCGCACTCTGCCACGCTCTCTTCCAGACGAACCAACTCTTCAATCTGCACCAGGAACCAGCGGTCAACGTTAGTCAGATTGAAAACGCCATCAACCGACATGCCTGCACGGAAAGCATCGGCGATATACCAGATACGATCAGATCCGGCCTCTTTCAATTCGCGGCGAATTTTTGTCAGTGCTTCTGGGTCATCCAAACTCACTTTCGGGTCAAAACCGGTCGCGCCCACTTCCAGACCGCGCAAGGCTTTTTGCAGCGATTCCTGCAAGGTGCGGCCAATTGCCATCACTTCGCCAACCGATTTCATCTGTGTGGTCAGACGGTCATTCGCACCGGCAAATTTTTCGAAGTTAAAACGTGGGATTTTGGTCACAACATAGTCGATAGATGGCTCAAAGGAGGCCGGCGTGCGACCACCAGTGATATCATTCATCAACTCATCCAGCGTGTAACCTACTGCCAGCTTGGCGGCAATTTTAGCAATCGGGAAGCCGGTTGCTTTAGAGGCCAGAGCGGAGGAACGGGACACTCGCGGGTTCATTTCAATAACGATTAAACGGCCATTTTTCGGGTTAACCGAGAATTGCACGTTGGAGCCACCGGTTTCTACGCCGATTTCACGCAGCACTGCCATCGAGGCATTACGCATGATTTGGTATTCTTTATCAGTCAGCGTCTGAGCTGGCGCAACAGTGATAGAGTCACCGGTGTGGATGCCCATCGCATCGAAGTTCTCGATGGAGCAGACGATGATGCAGTTGTCGTTTTTGTCACGCACAACTTCCATCTCATACTCTTTCCAACCAATCAGCGACTCATCGATCAACAGCTCTTTGGTTGGCGATAAATCCAGCCCACGTTCACAAATCTCTTCAAACTCTTCACGGTTATACGCGATACCGCCGCCGGTGCCGCCCATAGTAAAGGAAGGGCGGATAATACAAGGGAAGCCCACATCAGCCGCTACGGCCAGTGCTTCTTCCATATTGTGCGCGATACCAGAACGTGCAGTGTCCAAACCAATTTTCTTCATCGCGATATCAAAGCGACGGCGGTCTTCTGCTTTATCGATAGCATCGGCAGTGGCACCAATCATGGTGACACCAAACTCAGCCAGAACGCCCTTGCGTTCCAGCTCCAGCGCACAGTTCAGTGCGGTTTGGCCACCCATAGTGGGCAAAACGGCATCTGGACGCTCTTTTTCAATAATTTTGCGTACCACTTCCCAGTGGATTGGCTCGATATAAGTGGCGTCGGCCATTTCCGGGTCAGTCATGATGGTTGCCGGATTGGAGTTCACCAGAATGACACGGTAACCTTCTTCACGCAGTGCCTTACAAGCCTGAGCCCCTGAGTAGTCAAACTCACAGGCCTGGCCGATAACGATTGGGCCAGCGCCCAGAATCAGGATGCTTTTTATATCTGTACGTTTTGGCATGGTTTGAGGCTCCTGATTATTTATTGGTATGGCTACTGTTACGGCTTGCAGTTGTTGCGCGGTAAGCTTCAATCAGTTCGATAAAGTGATCAAACAATGGCGCTGCATCATGCGGACCTGGGCTGGCCTCTGGGTGCCCCTGGAAGCTAAATGCGGCTTTATCAGTGCGGTGAATCCCTTGCAGAGAACCATCGAATAAAGAAACATGTGTCGTTCGCAGGTTGGATGGCAATGTGGTTTCATCTACCGCAAAACCGTGGTTCTGTGCGGTGATCATCACGCAATCGGCATCTAAATCTTTCACCGGATGGTTGCCACCGTGGTGACCAAACTTCATTTTTACCGTTTTTGCACCACTGGCCAGCGCCAGTAATTGGTGGCCTAAACAGATGCCGAACACCGGAATGTCGGTTTCCAGAAAACGCTTAATGGCCGCGATAGCATAATCACATGGCTCTGGGTCACCTGGGCCGTTGGATAAGAAAATGCCATCTGGGTTCAGCTTCAGCACCTCTTCTGCCGGTGTCTGTGCCGGAACTACCGTCAGGCGACAGCCTCTATCCACCAGCATGCGCAGAATATTGCGCTTCACGCCGTAGTCGTATGCCACCACATGGAATGGCAAATCTTCTGGTGGCGTTGCCGCAGGTAAGTCACCTTCCAGAGTCCAGCTACCTTGCAACCAGTCATAACGCTCTTTCGTGCTCACTTCTTTTGCCAGATCCATCCCCTTCAGGCCCGGGAATGCTTTCGCCTTTTCTAGTGCTAAAGTGGCATCAGACAAGTCACCCACAATAATGCAGCCGTTTTGTGCCCCTTTCTCACGCAGCAAACGTGTCAGCTTACGCGTATCGATATCAGCAATCGCAACAATGTTGTGGCGCTTGAGATACTCAGCTAAGCCTTCTTCATTACGGTAGTTGCTGGCAATCAAAGGCAGGTCGCGAATAACAAGACCTTGGGCGTGTACTGCGGAGGATTCTTCGTCGGAAGCATTAGTGCCGACATTGCCGATATGAGGATAAGTAAGAGTAACGATCTGGCGGGAGTAGGAAGGATCAGTGAGGATTTCTTGATAACCGGTCATCGACGTATTGAAGACCACTTCCCCCACTGCCGTACCCTCTGCCCCGATGGCCCGACCGTGAAATTGGGTTCCGTCTTCGAGAACCAATAGCGCTGACTTAATCAAAACATCCTCCAAGGAATAAACAGTCACATTATTTGCATATTAATTCATATCTAGCGATCTAAATCAATGCAAAAACCGCCCTCAAAGCTAATTTTTGGCAAATTGGGCGCATTTTAATGATGAGTGACGCTTTTGTCTAGCCAAAGTGCCATTTTTTCTCTGTTTTTTACCGTCCTCATTAAAATGAGTGGATTATAGCGGTAAAAACACATGCTAACTTAACATAGTAAACGGTTGCGAGGTGTAGTGACTGAGAAATATCGTTCCAGAGCAGTAAAAATCAGAACCAATGACCAAGGAAGGGATTAAAAGATAAAAAAATAGACAAAAACATAGATAAATAAAGGTTATATCAATAATTATTGATGAAATAATTATTTATTAAAACAAATAAAAAAGGACAATAAAATATTGCCCTGTTATCAAACGATTATGATAAAAACAACCACATCACTGGCTGTGCTTTACACCTTTAAAGTTCATTCAAATTCAATACATCACGCATATCAAACAAGCCATTATCCCGCATTGACACCCAAATAGCCGATTTAACCGCACCATTGGCAAAAGTCATACGGCTGGTCGCTTTGTGTGTGATCTCAACGCGCTCGCCAATATCAGCAAACATAGCCGTATGCTCTCCAACAATATCGCCAGCACGCACGGTTGCGAAACCGATAGTGCCGGGTTTGCGTTCGCCGGTATGACCTTCACGGCTATAAACCGCGCAATCTTTCAGTGAACGCCCTAGTGAGTCAGCAATTGCCTCCCCCATCGCCAGCGCAGTACCTGAAGGTGCGTCAACTTTATGCCGATGATGTGCCTCGATTATTTCGATATCGGTATAGTCGCCCATCACTTTCGCTGCCTTTTCTAGCAGCTTTAGCACCACATTAACCCCAACACTGAAATTGGCAGCGAACACAATAGCAATGTCCGTTGCCGCAGCCCTGATGGCTTCTTTACCTGCATCATCAAAGCCAGTAGTGCCAATTATCATCGCCTTACTATATTGACGACAAATGGCTAAATGCTCCAGCGTGCCTTCAGGCCGGGTAAAATCGATCAACACATCAAAATGATCAACTACGTCAGATAAATCATCACTTACTGTGATGTTTAACAACCCCGCTCCGGCCAGTTCGCCGGCATCGCTCCCCACTAATGTGGATCCGACACGTTCAACAGCAGCCCCCAGCACCACACCTTCAGTGTGAGTAATTGCCTGGATAAGTTGTCGGCCCATACGGCCACCCGCGCCGACAACAGCGATACGAATTGTTGAATCAGTCATACTTCCTCTCATATTGTGTCATCTACCCTGACCAAGGTTCAGATTAGCCGCCCGCTATGGACTCTGCCAGCCTATTTAATCTGTATTAGAAAAAAATGATATACGCATGCTTTTATCAGTGAAACCACTTAATTCCTTACATACCCGTCATACTTCAAGCTGCATGTGCGTTGACTGCGTTCGTTACTCGGCCCACCCTTGGGCCTCGCCTCGTTAAGGCCGCCGCAAGCCGCCTTCCTGCAACTCGAATTATTTAGGGTAAAATACTCGGAAACACTTCATCTGACATAGTGCGGTTATTTCGCATATTCATGCAGTTATGGTGAAATACACCCATAAAAAAGCAGCCACTGAGGGCTGCTTTTTAACGCTGAAGCACGATATCAATCAGTCGATCTGTTTTACATCGACACGTAATTCTTTAGGTACTTCGAAGACGATACTCTCTTCACGGCCACTAAGTTCGATAGACCCACCAGCACCGAGAGCTTGCAAGCGCGCAATAACTTGCTGTACCAGAATATCGGGAGCAGATGCGCCAGCGGTAACACCGATACACGCAGCCCCCTGTAACCATAACTCTTGTATATCGGCCGCTGAATCAATGAGATAAGCAGGCTTACCCATCCGCTGTGCCAACTCAGCCAACCGATTAGAGTTAGAGGAGTTTTTCGAGCCAACCACTAAGACCACATCGGCATCATTAGCCAGATTGCGCACCGCCTCTTGCCGGTTGGTCGTGGCATAGCAGATATCATCTTTGCGTGGACCGACAATCTTCGGGAAACGCTGGTGTAAGGCATCGATAATTGCAGAGGTATCATCAACCGACAAGGTCGTCTGTGTCATAAAACACAGATTGTTCTCATCTTTAACCTGCAAAGCCCATACATCATCAGGTGATTCAACCAGATACATCCCCCCTTTCGGGTTGCTGTATTGCCCCATGGTACCCTCCACTTCCGGGTGACCGGCGTGGCCTATCAAGATGGCTTCTTTACCCTTGCGACTAGCACGTGCGACTTCCATATGAACTTTGGTCACCAATGGGCAGGTTGCGTCAAACAGCATAGTAAGCTTGCGCTCACGAGCTTCTGCTCGCACAGCCTGCGACACGCCATGGGCCGAGAAAATCAGAATAGAGCCATCTGGCACTTCTGAAATCTCCTCGATAAAGATAGCACCACGTTCACGCAAGCTATCAACCACATAACGGTTGTGTACCACTTCATGGCGCACATAAATTGGCGCGCCATACATTTCGATCGCGCGTTCAACAATACTGATAGCCCGATCAACTCCGGCACAAAAGCCGCGTGGATTAGCCAGCAATATCTGCATGCATTGCCTCCTGTTGCGGGTCAATCTCCAACACTTCAATTTCAAAGCTAATGGAATGCCCTGCCAACGGGTGATTAAAATCAACAGTAATAGACTCTTCCGCCACTTCCCGCACCACACCTGGCATTTCACTGCCATCACGGGAGGTAAATAGCATAATAGTACCGGCATCTGGCACGCCAGTTTGAGCAAAGTCACGCTGGGTGAAGTACTGAATCAAATCAGGGCTTTCCAAACCAAACGCATCTTCAGGTTGTAAAGTGAAAGCATGCTTATCACCTACTTTCAAACCAATTAACTGCTGCTCAAGTGCATCAGAAAGGCTGTCATCACCTAAACGAAACAGCGCAGGTTTACCGTGAATATGTGTTGATTCCGCCGTTGAACCATCTTCCAGTTTCAGAATGAAGTGCACCAATACGGCGCTTTTGTCTTGTATAACATGGTCTTGTACAAAATGGTCTTGTACTTGATTAGCTGGTACACGCTCGGACATCTCATTCACCTTTATTCATGGCCGTTTTTTCAGCAGGGCTTAAAAAACCCTCAAAGATAACCAACGCAGCACCGATACAGATAGCGGTATCGGCGATGTTAAAGGTTGGGAAATGCCAGTTATTGACGTGGAAATCGATAAAATCGATCACCGCACCATGCACCATGCGATCAAATAAGTTACCTAATGCCCCACCAATAATCAGAGCATAAGCACAATTGAGCAGGCGTTGTTTGGCAGTAGAGCGATACATCAGCACCATTAATACCACTGAAATACCGATAGCTATGCCCGCAAAGAACCAACGCTGCCAGCCACTTTTATCGGCAAGGAAGCTAAAGGCTGCGCCAAAATTCTGTGCGTAGGTCAGGTTAAAAAACGGGATCACCGGCACTGACTCATACAGGGCAAAGTGGGTCATGACCCACTGTTTGCTGCTGAGATCCAAAATAACCACCAATACCGCCAGCCATAACCAGCGCAATCCGGTCGAACAAATAGGTTTACTCATTAGGCGAACTTACGCTCTTCACCGTCTCCGGCAACGTTAGTGACACAGCGGCCGCACAATTCAGCATGTTCCGCTACCAAACCGACATCTTGAGTGTAATGCCAGCAACGCGGGCACTTCTCACCATCAGCCTTATTAAAGGTGATTTTCAGCCCGGCAATCAACTCACTTTGCAGCGCATCATCACCCGCATCAGCATAAGGGGCAACTTTCGCAGCTGAGGTCAAC
This sequence comes from Yersinia sp. 2541 StPb PI, assembly GCF_052217145.1. Lineage (NCBI taxonomy): Bacteria > Pseudomonadati > Pseudomonadota > Gammaproteobacteria > Enterobacterales > Yersiniaceae > Yersinia > Yersinia sp. 2541 StPb PI. The sequence continues at coordinate 3,985,335 of NZ_JAZGQB010000001.1, forward strand.
AGCACAAAACGCAATTCATCTTGCAAACTGTTCAATCGCGCAGCCAGTTCAGGTTCGGCGAACAAAGTAACTGCCGCCTCCAATGAACCACCGATACGCTTATCACTACGGGCCTGCTCTAACACCTTGTTGACTTCGCCACGGACTTTTAACAGCTCGGCCCAGAAAGTATCGTTCATACTTTCATCACCCGCCAACCCGAACAGACCGTCATACCACTCTTCGGTGAAGACATACTGTGGACGACTGCCTGGCAGTTGGTTCCAGATCTCATCTGCGGTAAAGGACATAATAGGTGCCATCCAGCGCACCAATGCTTCTGCGATATGGAACAACGCAGTCTGGCAACTGCGGCGGGCAACACTGTCGCCTTTCGCGGTGTACTGGCGGTCTTTAATGATATCCAAATAGAAGGATCCCATTTCAACCGAGCAGAACTGCATCAAGCGCTGCACCACCAAGTGGAAATCGTAACTTTCGTACGCTGCCATGATCTCAGCTTGAGCTGCCTGGGCACGGCCGACTGCCCAGCGGTCCACTACTACCATATCTTCCGGTTTCACCTGATGCAGCGCAGGATCAAACCCATTTAGATTCGCCAGCAAGAAGCGCGCAGTGTTACGGATACGGCGATAAGAGTCAGCAGAGCGTTTGAGGATTTCGTCAGAAACCGCGATCTCACCGGTGTAATCGGTTGATGCCACCCACAGACGCAGAATGTCACCACCCAGTTTGTTCATCACATCTTGCGGGCTGATCGTGTTACCGATGGATTTGGACATTTTGCGCCCTTGCCCATCAACGGTAAAACCATGGGTCAGCACTTGGCGATAAGGCGCTTTGCCTTTCATCGCGGTTGCTATCATCAGTGAAGACATAAACCAGCCACGGTGTTGATCAGAACCCTCCAGGTACATATCCGGGCTATGACCACCAAATTCAGGACGCACGTCAACCACCGACGAATGAGTTGAACCGGAGTCAAACCATACGTCCAAGGTGTCTGGCACTTTGGTGTAATCGGCGGCATCAGCACCGAGGATTTCCGCAGGATCCAGATCCCACCATGCCTGAATACCGTCTTGCTCAACGCGTTTGGCGACTTCTTCCATCAGCTCAGTGCTACGTGGATGTAGTGCTTCAGTCTCTTTGTGCACAAACAGGGACATCGGCACGCCCCAAGTACGCTGACGCGAGATACACCAATCAGGGCGGTTTGCCACCATGGTTTCGATACGCGCCTGACCCCAATCGGGGATCCATTGCACGCCTTTAATCTCTTCCAGCGACTGCTTACGCAGGCCTTTCTGATCCATGCTGATAAACCATTGTGGTGTAGCACGGAAGATAATAGGTGTTTTATGACGCCAGCAGCACGGGTAGCTGTGAACCAGTTTTTCAACTTTCAGCAGTGCGCCTTTTTCACGTAGCAGCTCAACAATCACATCGTTGGCTTTAAACACGAACATGCCGTCCAGAGTAGGATACGTCCCCGCCAAATAACAGCCATTCGGACCAACCGGGTTGGCAACTTCTAAACCGTATTTCTGACCGATAACAAAGTCATCCGGGCCGTGACCAGGTGCTGTGTGAACTGCACCAGTACCGGCATCCAGTGTAACGTGATCACCTAAAATTGCCGGCACATCAAAGCCCATAAACGGATGATTGAAACGCAGCAGTTCCAAATCAGAGCCTTTGCAGCTCCCCAATACCGCCCATTCAGCAATCCCTGCGCGCTTCATGACGCTTTCAACCAGCTCTTCTGCCAGAATCAGGCATTCGCCATTGACCTGGACAAGTTGGTAAATGTATTCAGCATTCAGTGAAATCGCACGGTTAGCGGGCAAGGTCCACGGAGTTGTCGTCCAGATAACCAGTGAAATCGGGCCGTTAATCGCCGAAACATTAAATTTGGCAGCAACAACCGCTACATCAACGGCATTAAAGCGCACATCAATAGAAGGTGAGGTTTTATCGTAATATTCAACTTCTGCTTCAGCCAGTGACGAGCCGCAATCGGTACACCAATGCACTGGCTTCGCGCCTTTGTGCAGGTGGCCGTTATCAATTATTTTGCTTAATGCACGAATGATATTGGCTTCAGTTTTGAAATCCATCGTCAGATAAGGATGGTCCCAATCGCCCAATACTCCCAAGCGGATGAAGTCTTTCTTCTGGCCTTCAACCTGCTCAGCCGCATATTTACGGCAGGCAGCACGGAACTCTGCGGCACTGACTTTCTCGCCCGGCTTACCAATTAACTGTTCAACTTTTAACTCGATCGGCAAACCATGGCAGTCCCACCCTGGAATATAAGGGGAGTCGTAACCCGCCATTCCTTTCGATTTAACAATAATGTCTTTGAGAATTTTGTTAACAGAGTGACCAATGTGAATGTTGCCGTTCGCATAAGGAGGGCCGTCGTGCAAAATAAAGGTTTTTTTACCTTTCTTGGCCGTACGAATAATCCCGTACAGATCCTGCTCATACCAACGTTTCAGCATGTCAGGTTCACGCTTAGCCAGATCGCCGCGCATCGGGAACCCTGTTTCAGGCAAGTTCAGGGTATTCTTGTAGTCACTCATTAGATTCTCGGTTCCGTTTCGGCTAGAAATATTAAACCGGTGTCTTTAGCCCGAAAAATGTTCGGGCCGTCACCACATCATGGGCGATTTGCTGCTTCAGGGCATCGAGCGAAGCAAAACGCTGTTCGTTGCGCAGTTTCGCGCGGAGCACCACGTCAATATGGCACCCATAAAGATCCATAGTTACATCCAGCAGATGAACCTCTAGTTGCTGGCGAACACCAGCAACGGTAGGCCGGGTACCAATATTGGCAACTCCGGGTAATGGCTTTGGACCCAAGCCATACACATCAACCGCATACACTCCTTTCACCGGAGCGACTAAACGTTTTAATGGCAAATTCGCCGTGGGGAAACCAATCGTACGCCCCAGTTCATCACCATGAACCACTCGGCCGGAAATGCTATAGGGGTGGCCAAGCAACGCCTCAGCCAACACCAAATCGTCATTATAAAGTGCCTGACGAATTGCGGTGCTGCTAATGCGTAACCCACCATCACAAAAGCTATCTGTGCTGATAACATCGAAACCAAATTCAGCACCGGCTTGCTGTAACAGTTGAAAATCCCCCTGACGCTCTGCGCCAAAGCGGAAGTCATCACCAACAGTTAAAAACTTAACACCCAACTTCTCTACCAGCAACTGAGCAACAAAAGCTTGCGCAGTATTAGCTGCAAAACGCGGATCAAATTTTACGCACAACAGATAATCAACGCCGGCCTCAGCCAGATATCTGGCTTTATCCCGCAGGCGCGTTAGCCTTGCTGGTGCTTTGTCCGCTGCAAACAATTCCAGTGGTTGCGGTTCAAATATCATAACCATTACGGGCAAACCCAAGCGCTGACCTTCACACTTTAGCTGCTCCAATAAGGCCTGATGTCCACGATGGACACCATCAAAGTTACCGATAGTTAGCACGCAACCATGGTGGCGTGCCCGGATATTATGTATACCGCGAATTAGCTCCATAGCTGGCTCAAAACAGTGGAAATCGCCGGATTATACCTTGTACAGCCGTTAAGGTTAACCCGCGATTGGCACCTTTAACCGAAAGTCATACCATTTTGCCAATATTGTGCAGGTAAAATCCCTTTTACTGACTTTATCCTGTAGAATGCGCACGGAGTTTGAATACAGAAGCAGGCTGAGATTTTTACAAGAACCACCGTCGAATCCCTTCAAGGCAGTGAACTGTGGATTTTTCTTTCGAAAGACTGTATTCCGCAGCGCGAAGCTGGTAAAATCCCGCTCCATCACAACGTAGCAAGTGCCGCCCGTACAAACGGCGCTTATTTGCACAAATCCATTGACAAACGAAGGCTGAAAGGGCATATTCCTTGGCCTTTGAATTGTCCTCAATAGAATATATTTGGGAGTTGGACCTTGGCTAATATCAAATCAGCTAAGAAACGCGCCGTACAGTCTGAGAAACGCCGCAAGCATAACGCTAGCCGTCGCTCAATGGTGCGTACCTTCATTAAGAAGGTGTATGCGGCAATCGCAGCTGGCGATAAAGACACAGCGCAAAAAGCATTTAATGAAATGCAACCAATCGTGGATCGTCAGTCCTGTAAAGGTCTGATCCACAAAAACAAAGCAGCACGTCATAAGTCTAACTTAGTCGCGCAAATCAACGCAATGCAGTAATTGCATTACGTCGACTGCTTAGTAAAAAGACCGGCCCAGGCCGGTTTTTTTATATCTATTTTTTGAATTGCTTATAATTTAGCCTATTCACGGCAAGACCCATTTATAGCCTATAGACTTCAAAACGCAGAAAGTCAGCCATCAAATGACAAATTGGTATAAGCCCGATGTAACAGCATTTATGTCAGCCCCTAGGGTGGCACTCATTAATCCCGATAAGCTGACATATTTATCAACGAGTGCAATCAACACAGCTGTAGTTTGCAAGGTAACGTGGCTATTTAGCCACTAAAGAGCGCGGAAAAATCTTTGTTACATACCCGCTGCACTGCCGGATGTTGGATCATACGCTCGGCAAAAATCACATAATATTCTTCCTGCACACTGTCTAAGCGGCCAATTTCGACTATCTGGTCATCTTTAGCGTAGGTATCAGCAGCGTACATTGTCGGTGCAACAAAAATAGCATTGTTATAAATAGCGAAAGCATTCATCAGGGCCGCGTCATCAAACTCACCCAAAATCTCTACCTGTAGCCCTTTACTGTTAATCCAGTTCAGCAATTTGCGCCCAAGCATGGAACGACGGCCCGGTATCAACAAACGCTTTTGCTGCAAACAAGCAGGGAAAGGTAAATCAGGGATGGGCTGACGACAATAAAAACTCACACTGCATTCGCCCAGTTTGACAGAGAACAACCCTTCTTGTTGGCTGGAGTCAACCGGACAATCGGACAGAATCATATCCAGTTTGTGCTGACTCAACTGCTCCAGCAGCATTTCGTGGGTCGATTCAAAACAGCGCAGATGAATCTTTTCGTTCTCAACGACAGCCGTTTCCAGAACCTGGCTCACCAAACGCTTGGATAATGCATCGGCAACACCAACATCGAAAAGTAGATTAGATTCTTTGCGATAATTAACGATATCCAGCATTTCATGGCTAAGCATGAACATTTTATCCGCATAACGAAAGACCAACTGCCCCAACTCTGATGGCACCAAGCCTCGCCCTTGTCGCTTAAATAACTTCCCCCCCAGACGCTCTTCCAACGCTTTAATTTGCCCGGTAATTGTTTGTGGCGTCAGGAATAATGCTTCTGCTGCACCGACGACTGAACCTTCTTTACAGACCTGCCAAAAGTAATAAAGATGATTGAAATTGATATGTGACATTCGCATGTTGTTATCCCCTTAACATATCGGCGAGCCAGATATACCCGTCCTACTTCAAGTTGCATGTGCATTGGCAGCGTTCAAAATGGTTTACAACCAATCTGCCTTTCACTTGCCGGCTTCCTGCAACTCGAATTATTTAGGGTGTATATAACCTCATGCACGACTAAACGTTCCCTGTTCTGACGGTAAGCCTAGAAATCCATCAGGTAGAACACCAGTACCTTTATGAGCGGCACTGGTCATTCAAATATTAATCAGCGAGTTATTTTTCTTGTTGCTGGCAAGGCCATACGCAACAAGCTATAACCCACAATGGCTGCGGTGGTGGAGCCTAATAATATGCCCAACTTAGAATAGGTAAGCAAAGCGAGATCGGCGCCATCAAATGCCAGCGACGCGATAAATATCGACATAGTAAAACCGATACCGCATAGCACCGACACCGCAAAAATCTGCTTAAAGTTTATCGCGTCAGGTAGTTTAGCCACCCCTAACTTAACCGCGAGCCAACTAAAGAGGAAAATCCCCAGTGGCTTACCAATAAACAGACCGCTCGCAATCCCCAGAGGCAATAGCGATGTCAATCCAGCGAGTGAAACGCCTTGCAGTGAAACCCCCGCATTGGCAAACGCAAACAGTGGCAAGATCAAATAAGCAACCCATGGGTGCAAACCATGTTCGAGCGATTCTGACGGTGAACGCTTATCTTTAGTGTGCAGCGGTATCATAAAGCCGACAATGACCCCGGCTAAGGTCGCATGCACACCTGATTTGAGGATGCAGACCCACAATACCAATCCCACCAGTAGATAGGCAGAGGTTTTCCCTACCCCACGCCAATTCATGTAAGCCAGTAGCGCAATAGCCGCAGCAGCTATGCCTAAGGCTTGCAGTGAAACCTCGTGGGTATAGAACAACGCAATAATGATGATGACACCCAAGTCATCAATAATGGCCAGTGCCAGTAAAAAGACTTTAAGACTGGTTGGAACCCGATTTCCCAACAGAGCCATCACCCCTAACGCAAAGGCGATATCAGTAGCCGCAGGAATTGCCCAGCCCTGGCGGGTAACCTCATCAGCACCGTTAAATAATAGATAAATCAAAGCCGGTGCCAGCATACCACCTAATGCTGCTATGGCCGGAAAAACCGCTTTATCGCGGCCAGCTAACGAACCTTCCATCAATTCGCGCTTAACCTCCAACCCAATCATCAGGAAGAATATCGCCATTAAACCGTCATTAATCCACAGTAATAGTGGCTTGCTGATATCCAGCGAGGCTATCTTTACCGATACCGGTACATCAAGAAATGATTGGTAAATGCTAAATAGGGGGCTGTTAGCCATAAATAAGGCGACGGTGGCAGCTAAAATTAGAATCAGCCCACCTGCGGCCTCTTGGCGTAAAAATTGACGGATCATGTTTGTCACAATGAATAACTCCTTACATCGGACAGTGAGCCTGTGCTCGGCGAATCAATGCATCAATTTTAAGATAGTCTTCAACTCGAAAAAAGTCGTTTTTATGGCATCAAATGATCGAAAAAACCGAGCTATTAATGATTTACTTCACATATATATTTAGTTGGCGATGAAAAAAATCCCCGACGTTAATCGAGGATTTTTCGTTTTCTTGCACGTTCTTAGCCGATTAACAACTCATTGGTCAGCGAGTCAAATCGTCAAAGAATTTCTTAACGCCATCTAAGAAGCTTTTAGATCGGGGACTATTTTTCTCACCCGCAGCACCGACGAAACTCTCTTCCAGTTCGCGCAGTAGCTGTTTCTGTTTTTCGCTCAGATGGACTGGTGTCTCAACCACAACACGACATAACAGGTCACCCTGACTTCCGCCACGCACAGATTTAACACCCTTGCCACGCATGCGGAACAGCTTGCCGGTTTGGGTCTCTGCTGGGACTTTCAGCTTAACCCGGCCATCCAGCGTTGGGACTTCAATCTCGCCGCCTAAGGCTGCCATAGCAAAGTTAATTGGCACTTCACAATACAGGTTATTGCCTTCACGTTCGAAGATTGGGTGCGCTTTAACTTGCACCTGAACATATAAATCACCTGCTGGCGCGCCATGTTCACCCGCTTCACCTTCGCCACTTAAGCGAATGCGGTCACCGGTATCAACACCGGCGGGGATCTTAACCGACAGTGTTTTGGATTTTTCAACACGGCCATGCCCATGGCACTTGTTGCAAGGATCTTTAATGATTTGACCATTACCCTGACAAGTAGGACATGCCTGCTGGACGGTAAAGAACCCTTGGCGCATATGTACCTGACCTGCACCACGGCAAGTCGAACAAGTGACTGGCGAACTTCCCGGCTTAGCGCCACTACCGTGGCAAACATCACACTCATTCAGCGTTGGGATGCGAATTTCTTTAGTCACGCCGCGTACGGCTTCTTCCAGTGTCAGATCCATGTTGTAGCGTAGATCGGAACCACGGGAAGCACGCTGACGGCGGCCACCACCAAAGATATCACCGAAAACATCACCAAAAATGTCGCTAAAATCAGCACCACCGCCACCACCAAAACCGCCGCCGCCCATGCCACCTTGTTCAAAGGCTGCATGACCATATTGATCATATGCTGCACGTTTTTGTGGGTCAGTCAGAATTTCGTAAGCTTCTTTAACTTCTTTAAAATTTTCACCGGTATCGTTCTCGTCCTGATTACGGTCCGGGTGATACTTTACTGCCAGGCGTTTATAGGCCTTTTTGATTTCACGTTCATCGGCGCCCTTACTGACGCCTAAAACCTCGTAATAATCTCTCTTCGCCATTCTCTTTTTTTCCTACCCTTAACATGCGTGCACGGGCGTAGAGTTTCCTCGACGCCCGTGCTGGTTTCCAGCAACAGTAAGGCCTACCACTGCTGTGCCCGCTTAAGGGCGATTATTTTTTGTCTTTCACTTCTTCGAATTCGGCGTCTACCACGTCGTCTTCTTTCTTGGCACTGGTGTCACCAGCATCGCCGCCTGCGGCTGCTTGCTGCTGCTGAGCCATTTCTAGCAATTTGCCAGAAACCTGCACCAGAGCCTGAGTTTTCGCTTCAATTTCAGCTTTGTCTTCGCCTTTCAGAGCAGCTTCCAGCGCTTTCAAAGCATCTTCGATCGCAGTTTTGTCTTCTGCTGGCAGTTTGTCGCCGGCTTCTTCCAACTGTTTACGGGTGCCGTGAATCAGATGGTCAGCCTGGTTGCGAGTCTGAACCAGTTCTTCAAACTTACGGTCTGCTTCTGCGTTAGCTTCTGCATCACGTACCATTTTCTGGATCTCTTCCTCGTTCAAACCAGAAGATGCCTTGATGGTTATCTTCTGCTCACGACCGGTATTCTTGTCTTTAGCAGACACATGCAGAATACCATCGGCGTCGATATCGAAAGTCACTTCGATTTGCGCCATACCGCGAGGAGCAGACTGGATACCGTCCAAATTGAACTGACCCAGAGACTTGTTATCCTGAGCACGTTTACGCTCCCCCTGAAGCACATGGATGGTTACCGCAGACTGGTTGTCTTCTGCAGTAGAGAACACCTGGCTGTGCTTAGTTGGGATAGTGGTGTTTTTAGTGATAAGTGGGGTCATCACACCACCCATGGTTTCAATACCCAGTGACAGTGGGGTAACGTCCAATAACAGAACGTCTTTCACTTCACCAGACAGAACACCACCCTGCACTGCCGCACCAATGGCTACAGCTTCATCTGGGTTAACGTCTTTGCGTGGTTCTTTACCGAAGAAATCAGCAACTTTCTTCTGAACCATTGGCATACGAGTCTGACCACCAACCAAGATAACGTCCTGGATATCGGAAACAGAAAGGCCAGCATCTTGTAAAGCCACTTTCAGTGGTTCAATAGAACGATTAACCAAATCTTCTACCAGTGACTCCAATTTAGCGCGGGTCACTTTGATGTTCATGTGTTTTGGACCGCTGCCATCAGCCGTGATATACGGCAGGTTAACGTCGGTCTGTTGAGCTGAAGACAGCTCGATTTTTGCTTTTTCAGCGGCTTCTTTCAGGCGCTGCATTGCCAGTGGATCGGTACGCAGATCCATACCCTGGTCTTTCTTGAATTCGTCAACCAGATAGTTGATCAGACGGCTATCAAAGTCTTCACCACCCAAGTGAGTATCACCATTGGTTGCCAGAACTTCGAAGGTTTTTTCACCGTCAACTTCGTCGATTTCGATGATAGAGATATCGAAAGTACCACCACCGAGGTCATAAACCGCGATAGTACGGTTGCCGACTTCTTTGTCCAAACCGTAGGCCAGTGCCGCTGCGGTTGGTTCGTTGATGATACGTTTTACTTCCAGACCGGCGATACGGCCAGCATCTTTCGTTGCCTGACGCTGAGCATCGTTGAAGTAAGCCGGTACAGTGATAACCGCTTCAGTTACTGGTTCACCCAGAAAATCTTCCGCTGTTTTCTTCATTTTCTTCAGAACTTCAGCAGAAATCTGTGGTGGTGCAACTTTCTGGCCTTTTACTTCAACCCAAGCATCACCATTGTCGGCTGCCACGATTTTGTACGGCATGATATCTTTATCACGCTGCGCTTCTTCATCCTGGAAACGACGGCCAATCAAACGTTTGATGGCAAACAGTGTGTTTTGTGGGTTAGTAATAGCCTGACGTTTAGCCGGTTGACCAACCAGAATCTCACCATCTTGGGTATAAGCGATGATAGAAGGCGTAGTACGGTCGCCTTCGCTGTTTTCCAGCACACGAGCTTTAGTGCCATCCATAATTGCTACACAAGAGTTGGTAGTACCCAAGTCGATACCAATAATTTTACCCATCTAAAACGCCTCCACTAAAAAGTCATATTCGGTCAAGTTACTAATCTATATGTGGGCGGATTGTTTGTTTTCAACTGCCCGTATTTTGTTAATCAATGTTTTCATGCCCAATATTTTACTGATGCATGTGTCCGCTGATCCACGATTAGTCCCTGCGGTTGGGAATAAGATGGGGCCACGAAACGCAGCATCAAGGGGGGAGATGAAAAAAAATTACTTTTTATCACCCTCGAGATCATTGTTTCCAACCGCGTGGATCATTATGATGCGGCGCGCACTGAGGGAATCGACGACTTTTTGGTCATTCAGGCGTTTGATACTTATTCGGATAACTATCCATTTTTTAGCATTCTGTTAATTGCAGAGGACTTATGAACACCACCAAGTTGGCAAATCCTGGCCCGTTAGGCCTGATGGGTTTTGGGATGACAACCGTCTTGCTCAACCTACACAATGCAGGTTTCTTCCCCCTGACCTCTGTTATTTTGAGTATGGGGATTTTTTACGGCGGTCTGGCACAAATTCTGGCGGGTATGCTGGAATATAAGAAGGGTAATACTTTCGCGGCCACTGCATTTACCTCCTATGGCGCATTTTGGCTGAGCCTGGTCGGTTTGCTGATGTTACCTAAGATGGGTATGGCTGACGCAACTGATGCACAATTCCTCGGCGTTTATTTAGGTTTATGGGGCATCTTCACACTGTTTATGTTCTTCGGGACTTTGCCCGCTAACCGTGCTTTGCAGTTTGTTTTCGGTAGCCTGACGCTGCTGTTTGCGCTGCTGGCCGTCGGTAACTTCACCGGCAACCATTCACTGCTGGTGTTCGCCGGTTTCGAAGGCATCATTTGTGGTGCAAGTGCAATTTACCTGGCAATGGCAGAAGTATTGAACGAACAATATGGCCGTACCGTATTGCCTATTGGTGAACCAAGCCCAACTTTACAAGCGCAACATGTAGTTTAATTAGGAAATTTAGATTTAAAGCCCCCTGGAGCATTCATGTTTCAGGGGCTTTTTTATGTTTACTTATTACGTCTAAAAAAATGGATTACTTGATTAAAATTAGCATTACAAAATAATTAAATAGAAGAATTAAAATAGATAGAGTAAAGAAAAAACAAATCATATAACATCAAGATGAGGTAAGTAACATGAAACATTCAAGTTAATAGACTTAAGGGCTAGCCTATGAGAATAGTCACAAAACTATTGATAAACGCTATATTAATAATATCAGAATCAGTCTATTCAAGTGAGGGGAAAGTCTGTTTTTATGAGCTAGCAGATTTTAGTGGGGAATCATTTTGCTCAGCAGAGAATGAATCAATGTCTGCTTATAATGATGCATTCAATAATAAAATAGAATCAATTTCGGTCCCGCTGGGCATGATTGTAACCCTTTATGATGATATTGATCTTTCTGGTAAAAAAATAACATTAAAGAATGATATTAATCTACGGCAACTAAAATCATCAGGGTTTTATAAAAGAATAAAATCATATCAAATAGCACCGGCAATCTGTTTTTATACAGAAGATCAGTTTCAGGGTGACACTACTTGTTTAGCATCCAATCAACAAATAGATTTTTATCACGATACAGAAAACATCCTTGAGTCGGACAGAGAAGTACTACCTATTCATAATGATAGTATTCAATCCATAACCATACCCCAAGGAATGATAGCAACAATCTACAAGAATGATAATTTCAATGCTCCTTTTTTTAAGTTAACAGAAAGCATTACTGATAATAGTTTAAAAGCACTGGAAATGAGTAATGCAATTACTAGCATCAAGGTAGAAGAAATAAAAGGCCTTAATTGTGATCAACAATGTGTCATTATAAATAGTTATACCATAAAAATCTCTAATGTATTTAAAAAATACTGGAATGATGAACGCTTGAAGAATAAGCAAATTTTATTGGTTTTTAATACTATGAATTTAGGCGAAGGTGATAATTATGTTCTATCGCTATTTAACGGCGCTAACATTAACATTAATAATAGTAGAATTGAATTCTACAACAAAAAAATGAACACTAAGTTTTATTTTGAACATTATAAACGCAGCGACAACCTATCTTTTATTATACAAATGAAAAAAGATATTGTACAAGTACAATATATTCAAACATTGCGAAATAATTTAGTAAATATATCCCCAATAATTTTATTTGATTGGGATAATGGCATTAGTGCAACTCCAGAGATAGTAATAACCAACTACAATAAAGATAAACCTTTAGTTATCGCAAAAACCATACTTACCGCAGATACAGGAGATAAAGATTGGGAAAAAAGAGATTTAGTACAAACAAGTAAAATACTCTGTGCTTTTACTCCTTTTTTAAATATTTATAATTATATTGTTCGAGGTAAATGCCAACAATTGAATAGCATTGTATTCAGTGCAGATGATTTTTTTAACCATAATACAAAAGGAAAAACATTACATATTGCCGGAAACAGTCCCCCACTAAAACCAAAGTCCGCCAAAGAAGAAGAGTTACAGATGCCTGATGATGTCGATAACTACATGACATTAACTTATATGGATAACAGCCAACGTAGACAATCTCTCAGTCTCCCAGCGGTAGCCAAAGCCTGCATGGTTTCGTTCCACTCGTTACTTAACTCTCGTCCAATACGTCAAATAAGGCCCCATTGTATTGATTGGACATTGGAAATTATGACTGACTTTACCTTGTTGTTTGGTAATAGCTTAGCAACCTGGAATACTGCATTTTTTGGCCAAATAGTAGATTCAATAATAAGAACAGGAAGTACCGGCGTCACCGTCGAACATGCAGCAGTAGAAAATAGGTTCATCCATGCTATAACAGAAAAAATAACCGATAGAACCACTAATAATGCCTTTGCCGATATTAAAACCGCTTTTGATTATGCTCAGCTTAGTTATATATCTTACAGTTCTGTTTCTTCATCTAATGAATCACCATCACAGGTGGAGCTCTTACCATTAGGCATTTATGAGTTGTTATTAGAGACTTTCGTCTTTAGACCGACGACTCCAATAATCATTTCACAAGGTGAACCCGTCGAGCAAACTGAATTGGAATTCGAAATAGAAGTGCTCCCAACACCAACCCCCGAGGAGGAGGAAAAACTTTCAGGTGTAGCAGTGAGTAATGCCCAAGCGATGCGGAAAAAGCTGAAAGAAACCATTACTCACTGGGAGCAGCAGTATGACCGAAGTTACCCCGACCTCGCTGCTAGTGCAGATGCAGCTACAGATGAAATGAATGATGCCCGCATAAAACTGCTTCGTGCAGGAAATATTGTGACGGGTATTATCAATCGAAGGCTCACTCTTCATCGCCCCAGTGAAATATATGTAATTGTTAAACTGCAGGGAAGAGTTATCGCGATAGTACTTGCTGACCGTTTTAATAACCTGGATGAAGTTGAACTGGTCGCATCTGCAACCCTGCCAGACTATGTCTTATTTCCCGGCCGAGAAGGAACCGTAAGAGGTGCTGGTACAGCGGCAGTCAGAGAACTGAGCCGATATTTACAACAACAGGGTGCTCGTACATTGTACTCTGAAGTCATTTCTCAACCTTCTGCTCGCGTCAAACAGAAGGTCGGCTTTAATTTTAAGAATGAATTTTAAATTGTATGGGCTATTTTTGAAGATGAGATCTATTTACCCGCTCTCTTACTCAACCAAAACCTTCTTTGGCAGATGCACTTTCACATCGCTATTAATATCATTACGCAGATAAATCCCCAGCAACAATCCTACCAGCGATAACAACAGCATGTAATAGGCCGGGGCCATCGGTGTCATTTTCATTAATAGGGTCACCACAATCGGTGTCAGACCACCAAAAATGGCATAGGCCACATTGTAAGAGAAGGATATCCCGGTAAAACGGACCTCTGCTGGGAATGCACGGACCATCACATAAGGTACCGCACCGACAATGCCGACACAAAATCCAGCCATCATATAATGCGTAATGAGTTGAGTTGGATCAGTTAAATTAGTGTGGTAGAACGACCATGTCGATGCCGCCAACATCAGGCTGCCAACGATAAAGGTTTTACTGGCACCAAAGCGGTCAATGACCAGCCCGGCAATCACGCAGCCACACACCAGTGCGACAATCGCCAAACTATTGGCCTGCAATGCCAGCGCGGGCAGTACACCGAACTGCTTTTGTAAATACGTCGGGGTCATCAGGATAACCACCACGATCCCGGCAGAGAGCAACCAGGTCAACAGCATGGAAACAAACACTTCTTTCTTATGGTTAACCACGACAGATTTCAGTGGCAACTCATCAGCTAAAGTTTTACGTGCCTGCATCTCTTTAAAAATAGGTGTTTCTTGCAACCAACGGCGCAGATACATCGCGAACAGACCAAAAATCCCCCCCAGGAAGAATGGCACGCGCCAGCCACCGTCTAAGATGGCTTGATGACTTAAGGCGGTATTCATAGCAGTAGCCACCAGCGACCCCAGCAAGATCCCCGCAGTCAGGCCCGCCGTTAACGTACCGCAGGCAATCCCAATGCGCCGACGCGGTACATGTTCAGCCACGAAAACCCATGCTCCGGGGACTTCACCGCCAATTGCCGCACCTTGTAACACACGCATCAAGAGCAGCAGTAATGGGGCCGCGATACCAATCGAAGCATAAGTCGGCAACATACCGATCGCCAGTGTAGGTAAAGCCATTAACAGAATACTGAGAGTAAACATTTTCTTACGGCCAACCAGGTCGCCAAAATGCGCCATGATGATACCGCCCAGTGGGCGGGCCAGATAACCGGCCGCAAAAATACCGAATGTCTGCACCTGGCGCAGCCACTCAGGCATATCTACCGGGAAGAAAAGATCGCCGATAACCGCAGCAAAGAAGACGAAAATAATGAAGTCATAAAATTCCAAAGCGCCCCCTAATGCAGCCAGAGTGAGCGTTTTATAATCTTGCTTATTCAATCGACGGTTAGGATTATGCTCTTGAGCAACATGAGGTTGCGATAAGTCGACTTGAGATGAATTGTGTTCTTGAGACATATGACACCGTAATAAACCAGAGTTGGGGAAGAAAAATATTTTCAGCTTTTTGTAAAGTTAATAGGACTATACCGTACAAAATTCCCCACACGGTTAGAATGGTGCCTTATGTTGTAAAAAATTTTAATTTAGTTTTTTATATCGATAATGGCATTCTTCGGGCGAAAAGCCGCTACCACTTCAGCATTGGTCTCTATATAAGGCCCGTCCAGTAGTTGAATGCAATAAGGCACACTGGCAAAGATACCGGGGACGACCACTTTCGATTCAGCATCTTTAACCCCTTCAAGGGTTTCTTTGATAGATTTAGGTTGCCCCGGTAAGTTGATAATCAATGCTTGCTTACGGATAACCCCTACCTGACGGGATAAAATAGCAGTGGGAACAAAATGTAAGCTAATTTGGCGCATTTGTTCGCCAAAACCAGGCATCTGCCGATCCGCGATTGCCAGCGTGGCATCAGGGGTAACATCACGTCTTGCCGGGCCGGTACCGCCAGTGGTCAGCACCAAGTGGCAGCCCATTTCATCGACTAACTCACACAATGTCTGCTCAATCAGAGTTTGCTCATCGGGGATAAGGCGAGTTTCTATTTCAAAAGGGGTGGTTAACGCACTTGCCAGCCACTCTTCCAGCGCCGGAATGCCTTTATCTTGATATACCCCACTCGACGCCCGATCAGAGACGGAGACTAAACCTATACGTAATGTATTCATGCGACTACCTCGACGAAATGCCTGTTATCCAGGGCGAATAATAGCATATCCAACGTAATTAGCGTGGGGGTAGGCGCGCAAACCTGTCTGGTTAACGGGCAATAAAAAAGGCGGCTTACGCCACCTTTTATCTGACACACAACTCGAATTACAGCAGATCAGAGATCATTTTCTCAAGCTTGCCTTGGTCGATAGCAAACTTACGGATACCGTCAGCCAGTTTATCGATAGCCATTGGATCCTGATTATGCTGCCAGTAGAACTCAGCTTCAGTCAGTGGTGCAGGCTTCGCCTGAACGTCACCGGTATAAGCGAGTTTACGCTCGATCGGGCCTTCGCTTTCTGCCAGTTCTTTCAGCAGAGAAGGTGCGATAGTCAGGCGATCACAACCCGCCAGCTCAATGATTTCGCCCAGATTACGGAAGCTTGCGCCCATCACCACAGTGCTATAACCGTGTTTTTTGTAATACTGATAAATCTCGGTTACTGAAACGACACCTGGATCTTCGTGTGGCGCGAACTCTTTTTTGTCGCCATTGGCTTTGTACCAGTCAAGAATACGGCCAACAAACGGTGAAATCAGGAACACACCCGCTTCAGCACAAGCACGCGCCTGAGCGAAGGAGAACAGCAGAGTCAGGTTACAGTTAATGCCTTCTTTTTCCAGTTGTTCCGCAGCACGGATACCCTGCCAGGTCGAGGCCAGTTTGATCAGAATACGATCATTGCTGATGCCAGCTTCGTTATACAGTTTAATCAGGCGCTTGGCTTTTGCCACGCTGGCAACGGTGTCATAGGAAAGACGAGCATCAACTTCGGTAGAAATGCGCCCTGGGATCAGTTTCAGAATTTCCAAACCGATATTCACAGCCAATTTGTCAGTGGCATCAACAATCTGCTGAGCATGGTCACTGCTTTGCTCGCGTGCCCAAGCAATGGCTTCATCGATCAGTTTGCGATATTCAGGAATTTGAGCCGCATTCAGGATAAGTGATGGGTTAGTGGTTGCATCTTGCGGCTGGTACAGCTTCATTGCCGCGATATCCCCGGTATCTGCTACTACTGTGGTAATTTGACGTAGGGAAGTAAGTTTATCGGTCATGTTGTCGTTTCTCGTCGTTTGTGCATGAACTTTTGGCATGTCAAAACTGTTCATTTCCTAAAGAACGCATGTTCTCAAGAATCTGTTTTCTCAAGCTGCTTTCTGCTCTTTCGAAATGTTAGCCATTTCGCAATAGTGGCTATCTGGACGCACTGCCTTGTCTTGATAATAACATGCGTAAGCCTTGGTGCAAGGCAGTTAAACTGATTAAAAAAAGCGCAAAGACACGCTTTTTGCTTAGCAACCGTTTTCGCCGTGCAAAACAGCCAGAAACCGGTTGGTTAATAGCAATTTCGTCCATTCTTATCGTGCTGAGACGATTTAGCCAAGCTCTATCATCGCTGACAACCCTACAACGTCATGTCCGATGGGGATACCTATCTTAGCAATCGCCCAATCTTTTTTTTGCTGACGTGCGCTTTTTGCTACAGTGTCTCATCTGGATTAACAGGATATCGTTATGCTTATTATTATCTCTCCGGCTAAAACCCTTGATTATCAAAGTCCATTAGCGACCAAGAAGTTTACTCAGCCTGAAATGTTGGATAAGTCACAAGCGCTTATTGAGATTTGTCGTGAGCTGACGCCAGCCCAAATCAGCAGTCTGATGGGGATTAGCGACAAGCTGGCCGGTTTAAATGCTGCCCGCTTTAGCGACTGGCAGCCTGATTTTACCCCAGACAATGCACGTCAGGCGATTTTGGCTTTTAAAGGTGATGTCTATACCGGCATGCAAGCACAGAATTTCAGCGCCGCCGATTTTGATTTTGCGCAAAAGCATTTGCGTATGCTTTCTGGCTTGTACGGCCTGTTACGCCCGCTGGATTTAATGCAACCTTACCGCCTGGAGATGGGGATTAAGTTGGCTAATCCCCACGGCAAAGATCTCTATTCGTTCTGGGGTGACCAGATAACTGAAAAACTGAATCAGGCATTGACGCAGCAAGGTGATAATGTGCTGATTAATCTGGCTTCTGATGAATATTTTAAAGCTGTTAAACCGGCCAGCCTGGCAGGTTCACTGATTAAACCGGTATTTTTAGATGAGAAAAACGGTAAATACAAAATCATCAGTTTCTATGCCAAGAAAGCCCGTGGCCTGATGAGCCGCTTTATCATCCAGAATAAGTTAACCAAACCAGAACAACTGGTTGATTTCAATCTGGAAGGCTATGAGTTTGATGCCGGGCTGTCGGCAAAAAATGAACTGGTGTTTAAGCGCGCTGAGCAGTTTTAACAACGTCAAGTAGAAAAAGCATTACCCTAAGTAATTGGTGTTGCAGCTAGGCAGCAAACGGGCACATCCCGAATCACTTACTCAAGTAAGTGATTCGGGTGAGTGAGAGCGGCTAACAACGCTGCAACACCAAGTAAGACGGGTAATTATTTTGGCAAAGCCATCAAGAAAGCCCGCAATTGCGCAAAATCGGCTGGTAAATCATGGGATAACAAAGGCAGTTGCGCCCGAACAGCCAGTGGTTTCGGCAACGGAAGTTCCTGGCCGAGGATCTCTTCCACGCTCTCTTTGAATTTCGCCGGATGAGCGGTACCGATGAACAACCCAAACTCGCCGTCCTGCAACTGATCACGCAAAACACGATACGCAATCGCCGCATGAGGTTCAGAGATATAACCCAGCTCCGCCAGCTCACGCATGGTCTCTTTGGTCACTTCATCACTCACCGCACCGTGGCCTAAATCCTTCAACTGCCAGATTTTACGGCGATATAACTCTTCAACACGTGGCCAGTTGTTCGGCTGGCTGACATCCATTGCATTCGAGAGTGTCGCAACAGTAGGTTTTGGCTGCCACTGGCCGTTAACCAAGAAGCGCGGCACTGTGTCGTTGGCGTTGGTGGCAGCAATAAAGCGCTTAACTGGCAAACCTAATGACTTCGCTAACAGCCCGGCGGTCAAATCACCAAAGTTACCACTGGGTACCGAGATAACCAGTTGATTACGTGCTTCTTGTGGCAACTGGGCTACCGCTTCAAAGTAATAGCAGATTTGTGCCAATAAGCGGCTGATGTTGATCGAGTTGGCGGAGTTAAGGCTCAGTTCCTGCTTCAGCTCTTCATCATCAAAGGCCTGTTTCACCAAGGCCTGGCAGGCATCAAAATCGCCCTCAATTGCCACGGTGTGGATATTGCCACCTAATGTACAGAACAGTTTTTCCTGCAATGGGCTGATTTTGCCACGTGGGTAGAGAATAACCACCCGCACGTTTTTCAGGCCATAGAATGCATGTGCTACCGCCGCCCCAGTGTCACCGGAAGTCGCCGTTAAGATTGTCACCGGCTGGTCACCCGCCACTTCAGCCAACATTTGCGCCATAAAACGCGCGCCGAAATCTTTAAACGCGAGTGTCGGGCCGTGGAACAGCTCCAGTGCGGCGATATCATTCTCAACCTGAGCCACGGGTGCTGGGAATTCAAATGCGGCCTGAACGCGTTTGGTTAAGGTTTCAGGGGCAATCTCACTGCCAATAAAAGCAGACAGAATACGGCTACTGCGGGTAACAAAATCCAGATCCAGCAGTTTATCAATTTCTGTCAGTTCAAATTCTGGCAATTCCAGTGGGAAGAACAACCCCTGATGCTTACCCAGGCCTTGTTTGATCGCTTGCGCGAAGCTGACCTGCTCGTTGTGATCTTTAAGGTTATACAGTTTCATGCGTTATCCCAGTAGTCGTGCGCCTGCGGTATCCAGACGGCAAATATGAACAAAACCTTCGTCGTTTTGCAGGTAATGATTTTGTAGCCATCCCGCCATGCGTTGTGCGGTTTCATGATCATTGCAGACAGCAAATAGCGTCGGGCCAGAGCCGGAAATACCACAAGCCAATGCACCAATATCATGGGCGGCTTGGCGGGCGGCAGCAAAGCCCGGCAACAGTTGGGTGCGGTAAGGTTCGGCGATAACATCTTTCATCATCTTAGCGGCCAAATCAGGTTGCTGAGTGTGACAAGCGTGAATGAATCCAGCCAAATTACGACCATGAGCGATACAATCCTGACGGCGATATTGCGCCGGTAAAATGGCGCGCGCTTCAGCGGTCGAGACCTTAATACCCGGATACGCCATGACCCACAGCCAATCATCAAAGCCGGGAACATTCTGGCTGATGTAACCTTCCTGTTCGAGGATCAACTGCATCCCACCCAGATAGCAAGGTGCAACATTATCATAATGCACACTGCCGGAAACACGCCCTTCCAACTCCCCCATCAGGCCGAGTAACGTGACTTTATCCAATGGATTGCCACAGAACTCGTTCATCGCCATTAACCCGGCAACCACCGAACAAGCACTGGAGCCTAGCCCAGAACCAATCGGCATATTCTTTTCCAGCACCATAGCCACCGGGATCTGTTTGCCCATTTCCTGACAAAAACGCTCCCAGCATTGATAAACAATATTCTCTTTCGGGTCATCAGGCAGTTTGCTGACAAAGCGGCCTTCATTGCGCAGACTGAAACGGTCTGCCGCCGTCACGCTGACACAATCGCCGAGTAAGGTGCCATCTAGCGGCGAAACCGCCGCACCCAACACATCAAATCCAACGCTGACATTGCCAATCGATGCCGGAGCATAGATCTTAACCATATTTAAACTCCCAACTTCCAGGATAATGTGCGTAAAAGATCGGCGAATACCCCGGCAGCAGTCACGTCATTACCCGCACCGTATCCGCGCAGCACCAACGGAATAGGCTGATAATAGTGGGTATAGAAAGCCAACGCATTCTCACCATTTTTAACTTTATACAGCGGGTCGTTACCGTCAACAGCATCCATTCTGACGATACAACGCCCTTCTTCGATAACCCCAACATAACGCAGCACTTTGCCCTGCTCCGCCGCATCTGCCACCAAACGGGTAAACTCGGCATCCAGTGACGGTAAACGCGCCAGGAAGCTATCTACATCACCAGAAGCATCAAAACTGGCTGGCAGAACAGATTCAACTTCAATATCCGTCAACTCAAGTTTGTAACCTGCTTCACGGGCCAAGATCAACAATTTACGCGCAACATCCATGCCAGAGAGGTCATCGCGTGGGTCAGGTTCAGTGTATCCCATCTCCCTGGCTTGCAAGGTTGCCTGTGACAATGTCATGCCTTCATCCAGCTTGCCGAAGATAAACGACAGCGACCCTGACAGAATGCCAGAAAAACGCATCAGTTCGTCACCAGCATTGAGCAGATTCTGTAAGTTTTCGATTACCGGTAAACCCGCACCCACGTTAGTGTCATACAGGAATTTGCGACAAGATTTCGCCGCCGCCGCACGCATCTGACGGTAGTAATTCATCGACGAGGTGTTGGCTTTCTTGTTTGGCGTCACAACATGGAAACCATCGGCCAGGAAATCAGCATATTGATCGGCAACAGCCTGACTGGAAGTACAATCGACAATCACCGGGTTGAGCAAGTGATACTCTTTTACCAACCGAATCAAGCGGCTTAAGTTAAATGGCTCCTTCACCTCAGCCAGTTCCTGACGCCAGTTATCCAACGCAATGCCATGGACATTGGTCAGCATGGCTTTGGAATTAGCAATACCACACACCCGCAGATCGATATGGCGCTGTTTCAACCACGGCTGCTGGCGATAGATTTGTTCGATTAATGCCCCACCGACACCGCCAACACCTATTACAAACACTTCAATCACCTGGTCAGTGTTAAACAGCATTTGATGGCAGACACGCACACCGGTGGTAACCGCATCATTACTCACCACCACCGAAATAGAGCGCTCAGACGAGCCTTGCGCAATCGCAATGATATTAATATTGGCACGCGCCAACGCCGAGAAGAAGCGAGCGGAGATGCCACGCAATGTGCGCATACCATCACCCACCACGGAGATAATCGCCAGATGCTCCATCACATCCAGAGGTTCCAAGAGGCCATCTTTCAATTCCAGATAGAACTCGTCTTCCAATGCTCTACGGGCACGCTCTAGCTCCCCCTGCGGCACACAGAAGCTAATGCTGTATTCAGAAGAAGACTGGGTGATAAGTACCACTGAAATGCCACTGCGTGACATCACCGCAAAGACACGGGCAGCCATACCGACCATGCCTTTCATCCCCGGACCTGAGACGTTAATCATCGCCATGTTATTCAGGTTGGTGATACCTTTAACTGGGAAGCCATCATCACTGCTTTCCCCGCCAATTAGGGTGCCAGGTGCCTGTGGATTAGAGGTGTTTTTAATCAGGCAAGGGATCTGGAACTGGGCAATGGGGGCGATAGTGCGGGGGTGAAGAACTGAAGCGCCAAAATAGGACAGCTCCATCGCCTCTTGGTATGACATCGATTTCAGTAAACGGGCATCGGGTACAGTACGCGGGTCACAGGTATAAACCCCATCAACATCCGTCCAGATCTCACAACAATCAGCGCGTAAACAAGCAGCCAGCACCGCGGCTGAATAGTCGGAGCCATTACGCCCCAGCACCACTAACTCACCTTTGTCGTTACCGGCCGTGAAACCTGCCATCAAGATGATGTGGTTGGCCGGAATGCTGCTGGACCCGATACGGCGGGTAGATTCCGTGATATCAACAGTGGATTCGAGGTAATGGCCTTGAGCCAGCAACTTCTCGACCGGATTAATCACAGTAACTGGATAACCTTTGGCCTGAAATAGCGCCTCCATGATGGCAATGGAGAGTTTTTCGCCACGGCAAATGATTGACGCATTGATGCTATCCGGGCACTGGCCAAGCAATGAGATACCATGCAGGACATGTTTGAGTTGCGCAAACTCATGCGCCACCAGCGCTTTCAAGCGTTCATAGTCAAACCCGGGTTGAGTGTCGGCCAACCCACGCAACAGCTCGGAAAAAATCCGCTCCGCATCGCTGATATTCGGCGAGATATCTTGCCCTGCGACCATTTTGTCGATCATCGCAACCAGATGATTGGTAATTTTAGCGGGAGCGGATAACACGGTAGCCACTTGTCCCTGACGTGCATTACTTTCGATGATATCGGCAACACGCATAAAGCGTTCTGCATTTGCTACTGATGTCCCGCCAAATTTCAACACTCGCATTTCTGATTCTCTCCCGCTTTCGCGCTTTTTTATCGCAAACTTTTTTTGCAAAGATTTGATTGAAAAAAAAAGCCCGCACTGTCTAGGTGCGGGCTTTTTTCTGTTGTTTCCTGTACGCGTCAGCCCGCCCCGTAACCAGTGGTTTCGGTGGTGGTAATAATTGTTGTGTTCAGGCTGATATATCGCATGTCGTCTGTCTGTCTCATAAATGAAGCTGTCCCTCTATTGGTTAAAGCAATCGCCCCCTCAAGTCAAATTTTTTCATCCAATTTCCTGAAGAAACGCCCCCACCCACAATGGGGAATCAACTAATTCAATAGGGGTAATCAGCAGATACAAATAAAAAATCCCGCGATAAACCAGATAATAAATCTGTAATATTAATTTTAATCACTACTATCCACTGTAAGATTTTTTTCGACTAAATGACAGAAAACACGCCAACGAACAATTGATAGGATCGCGATAGCAAAATCCAATTGAAGCCATAAAATGGCAAATTAATCATCATTGATTTGCATAAGTGACTTAAAAAACAACAAATATGAAAAGTTTCCTCTATTACTTTACATTTAACTAACATTGACGATAATTCTTCTTATGCTTTTAGGCGAAATAGGACGCTGACAAGAAAAATCCCTTGATGGCTGTAATGCTGAAAGAATATTGATTTTAAACAATAAAAATCAATAGATTAGAAAAATCATTTTTTTGTTACGTTTGACATTCAATTTTTAATATTAATAACACTGAATCGATCACATAATTTAACCAACTCGCGCATAAGCTGGTATTCTTGTAAGTCTTTTTCACAAAAGTGTTAACGTGCTACAATTGAATTTGATATATGTCAACAAAGCGTAGTTTTGTTGGGTGGTAGATTCGGCTCACACTGTTATATTGCTGTTAATAGGGTTAGGATATGCGCCGCTTTTGTCACCTTTGGGGCTGTAGGGAGTAACACCCCGACCAAGCTAGTGATGTTGTTGACCTTGATGGAAAGTGCATCAAGAACGCGTTTACGTACTTTAGTCATGTGATGAACGGGATGACGAGTAACAAGTCAATAAAAATCCTAATATAACAAAGACTTCTGTACTTCCTATTTCTATTTTGTTGGCAATTTTAGGTAGCAAACATGCAGACCCCGCACATTCTGATCGTAGAAGACGAGATAGTTACTCGTAACACCCTGAAGAGCATTTTCGAGGCGGAAGGCTATGTAGTTCATGAGGCCAATGATGGCGCAGAAATGCACCACATTCTGTCTGAGAATGATATCAACTTAGTTATCATGGACATCAATCTGCCGGGCAAGAATGGCCTGTTGCTAGCACGAGAACTTCGTGAACAAGCAAGTGTTGCCCTAATGTTCCTGACAGGTCGTGATAACGAAGTAGATAAGATCCTTGGCTTGGAAATTGGCGCTGATGATTACATCACCAAACCTTTCAATCCGCGCGAATTAACCATTCGGGCACGTAACTTACTGTCACGTACCATGAATTTGGGTAGCGTGGGTGAAGAGCGCCGCTTGGTTGAAAGTTACAAATTTAATGGCTGGGAGCTGGATATCAATAGCCGCTCACTGATAAGCCCTGCTGGCGAGCATTATAAGCTGCCACGTAGTGAGTTCCGCGCCATGCTGCACTTCTGTGAAAACCCAGGCAAGATTCAATCTCGTGGCGAATTGTTGAAGAAAATGACCGGCCGTGAGCTGAAGCCTCATGACCGTACTGTTGA
Organism: Yersinia sp. 2541 StPb PI; assembly: GCF_052217145.1. Classification (NCBI taxonomy): domain Bacteria; kingdom Pseudomonadati; phylum Pseudomonadota; class Gammaproteobacteria; order Enterobacterales; family Yersiniaceae; genus Yersinia; species Yersinia sp. 2541 StPb PI. The sequence continues at coordinate 4,010,257 of NZ_JAZGQB010000001.1, forward strand.
CGTGACTATCCGCCGCATTCGTAAACATTTTGAATCCACGCCGGACACACCAGAAATCATCGCCACTATCCATGGTGAAGGTTACCGTTTCTGTGGTGACCTGGAAGAGTAAACCTCTGGCTGCTATCCACAGTAAAAAGCCAGCATTCTATGCTGGCTTTTTTATATCTATCCAATTTTTACCACGGCATAATCGGAACGGCGCTGATCGCATTTTTCGGCGAGCCGTCGACAACGCGATCGGAATAGGTCAGATAGATTAAGGCATTACGCTTTTGATCATAGAAACGCACTACCTGTAACTTTTTAAACACCAAAGAAGTCCGTTTCTGGAAAACCACTGTACCTTCAGATTTTTTATTCTTAATTTTGTCACTCAGCTCAATCGGCCCCACTTGCTGACAGGAAATTGCTGCATCAGACGTATCCTCTGCCAACCCCAATCCACCTTTGATGCCCCCGGTTTTAGCGCGGCTGATATAACAAGTTACATTTTTAACATCGGGGTCGTCGAAGGCCTCAACCACTATTTTATGATCTGGCCCGAGCAGTTTAAAGACTGTATCGACGGAGCCAATTTCCTCTGCATGAGCAGTTATGGCCCCAAATGAAAGCAGACAACCAAGGAATATCCAATTCTTTTTCATACACTTACTCCATTCCGCTGAATAACGTTACTCAGCGTTAACTATTTGTACTAAAAATAAAATATTCGTTAAAAAGATATTTTATAAATCTTAGGTTCTTTTTTAACACACTATGCCACAAAATTCTTAAGCAGTCGGGAACATAAAAAGTTGCTACTATTCGCCAGAGCTATTCTTTTCATATGACTAACACCCTAAATTTAGGCCGCTTTACGAGGAAGATCTATGGATCAAGCCAGTATCATTCGTGATTTGCTTAGCTGGCTAGAAAGTCATTTAGACCAGCCTTTAGCACTGGACAATGTTGCTGCCAAAGCCGGCTATTCTAAATGGCATTTGCAGCGAATGTTCAAGGATGTCACCGGGAATGCTATCGGTGCCTATATCCGTGCCAGAAGGTTATCTAAAGCCGCTGTAGCGTTACGATTAACCAGCCGTCCTATTCTGGACATTGCCCTACAATATCGCTTTGATTCGCAGCAAACCTTTACCCGGGCATTTAAAAAGCAGTTTGCACAAACACCGGCGCTGTACCGACGGGCAGAAGATTGGCACTCGGCTGGGATTTGCCCACCGATTCGGCTGGGGGAATATACGCTACCTCAACCTGAATTCATCACTTTGCCTGAACAGCACCTGATTGGTCTGACACAAAGCTACTCTTGTACGCTTGAACAGATATCAACTTATCGTACTGAACTACGCTCGCATTTTTGGCAACAATATCTCGGTGATGCCGATCACTTGCCGCCAGTGCTCTATGGTTTACATCACTCCCGCCCTAATCAGGAGAAAGATGATGAGCAGGAGATTTTCTATACCACCGCCATTGAGCCACAACATGTTCCGGGCAATGTGCCGGAAGGGCAACCGGTTATCTTGCAAGGTGGCGAGTACGTGCAGTTCAGCTATGAGGGGCCGCTGGAGGGATTGCAAAACTTCATTCTGACACTCTATGGCACCAGTCTGCCGCAATTAGGGCTAACCCGCCGGCGAGGGTACGATATAGAGCGCTTCTTCCCGCAGGGGAGGCCGAAAGATCAGCCTCCAACCTCGTTGAAATGTGAATATCTCATTCCTATCCGTCGTTAACGCTGTAGCTCATCAAGTGCTGGCATATCCAAGTGAGCGGTATCGCCAGCACTTTCAATGACCCAGCCAGAGGCCAGCCAAGGGCTTTCTTGATAATCAACCCGAGATAACGAACAGTTGCGCAAACGTAGACGCCGTTCGGCATGCGCGGGCAGACCCAGTAATGTACTCAACAAACATCCCAGCGCCATACCATGGCTAACTAACAGCGGCTTGCTGCCAGCAGGTAACTTCAGACAGCTATCCAGCGCTGCATGCATACGGCTACCCAGTTCAGTCATCGACTCACCTTCAGGAATACGCCCGCCCTCGGTACCATTAACCATCTGCTTACGCCACTGCTCTTCTTCCACCGATAAGCTTTCAATGGGGCGCGCCTCCAACACGCCCATATTCAGCTCACGCAGGCGTGAGTCTGTCACCATGGTTAGGCCGCAAGCATCAGCAATAATTTTAGCTGTCTGCTGTGTGCGGCCAAGGTCGCTGGTAATAATATGGGTGATGCCCTGGCTACTAACCCGTTGCGCAACCAAGTTGGCCTGACGGATACCGATGTCGGTCAGAGGACTGTCTGATTGGCCCTGAATGCGGCGTGAGGCGTTCCAGAGGGTTTCACCATGACGCACGAGATATACCTGTAACATGTCGTTTTTCCGTTATACTGCGTAAAATAGGCACAAAAACCATTACTTTAGATAAACCCAAAGACGTTGGCGTGGCAGATAGACAGCTAACAGCCCTGCTGCTTCAAGTCCCAAGGGAATAGGATACTAGACTCATTATGTACCATGTTGTTGCCGCAACTACCAACCCTGCAAAGATTAAGGCTATCACCCTCGCCTTCGATGATGTTTATGGCCCCGGCCAGTATCGTATTGAAGGTGTCAATGTCGATAGCGGTGTTCCCCTGCAACCCATCGGCAGTCTTGAGACACACAGTGGCGCCAGACAGCGTGTGAGTAACGCACGTAAGATTCGCCCTGAGGCTGATTTTTGGGTTGGGGTTGAAGCCGGTATTGAAGATAATATGACCTTTGCCTGGATGGTAATTGAACACTTACAGTTACGGGGAGAATCCCGTTCTGCCAGCTTAATGCTGCCCGATATTATATTGCATGGGATTCGCCAAGGCCGTGAGCTGGGCGACGAAATGGCAGTTTTAACCGGTATATCGAATGTAAAACATCAGGGTGGTGCCATCGGTATCTTTACCGACGGTAAATTGACCCGCACCAGTGTTTATCACCAGGCACTGCTGTTAGCGCTGGTACCATTTCACAACGAAATATATCAACGCCCGGCACCGTGATACTAAACTCAGGAAGGCTTTACATCATTTGTCAGTAATTGGGTCTCAAGCCAGCTTTTGAGCTGTGGCGGGGCCGTTTTCAAGCTGTTAGAGCCACGGGTAATGGTCGCGATACCTGCACCTAACTGGGTTTTCAATTCACGCTGACTTAATTCCCCGCGCATTAACTCCTCAATGATACGTACCCGGGTGCCCAGAGCCGTACGCTCATCCGGTGTCAGCATCAATTGCAGCAAGGGCAAATGCAGGTCTTGCGCAATCGCGTTTTCCAACAGCGCAACAAAGCTCAGCCAGTGCTGATTATCTGCAGGGGATAACGCCGGATCTGGCGCGAAAGCAGTATTAACCGGGCTGTGGATATTAGGCATGTTTATTTCGTCAGCCGACAAATCATCGGTCAATCGTAGTTTTGTCATGATAGATACCCAAGGTACTATTTAACTAGTACGAGAGCATACCATAACGTGAGATATAGCCAAAGAACTTGGCGTTGTAGGGCTGCCAGTAAACAGCCTGCAACGCCAAGGTCGTAAGCGCCGCTAACACCGCCGCAGCGCCCAGAACAAAGGAATATCCTCAACGCCATTGGCGTCGCAGGTAGGCAGCAAGCAAACGCATCCCGATGAGCTTACACCAGTAAGTGATTCGGGTAAGTGCGCGTAGCTAACACCCCTGCGGCTTCAAGTACAAAGGGGGATCAGTAACGCCGCTGCCACTCGGCATCACTCAACACCTTCGCTGGGCGATTCATAAAGTGCCGATAAAAGGCATCGTATGCCAACACATTTTTCACATAGCCACGGGTTTCTGAGAAAGGAATACTCTCGATGAATGCCACTGCATCCACTTGCCCGCCACTGTTACCCAACCAGGTATTCACCCGCGATGGGCCGGCGTTATAGGCGGCACTGGATAAGATACGGTTGCGCCCGAACTGCTGGTAAACCTCTTCCAGATAGCTGGTACCGATCTCAATGTTTGTAAGCGGATCCAGTAATTGGCTGCTATTGACATAACCACTGATATTATTGAGTTTTACCGTATGTTCAGCGGTACGCGGCATCACCTGCATTAACCCCGTCGCCCCTACTGGTGACTGTGCTTTCGGGTTCCAGGCACTTTCCTGACGGGCAATAGCCATGGCATAACTTGGGGTTATCCCTTTGCCTTCTGTCGCCTGACGGAACTCCTTTGGCCATGCCAGCGGGAAGCGCTCTTCCAGATGGTCCCACAATTTGGCAACGATGGTAGCCTGTACGCTTAAGTCCGCCCACTTCTGGTTAAAAGCGTAGCGCGCCAGTGCTTCCTGCTCCGGCTTACTGCGGCTGGCGACCAGATAGCTCCACTCGTTACGGGCCAGATTGTCCATATTCCAGTACATCAATTCACGCACCCGGATAATTTCCGGCCGCTGTGCTAACGATGCATCCGGTTTGGTCGCTACCTCAACATTAATAGGGTAAGGAACGCCCAACTTTTGAGCTGCAACCATCGGGTAAAAGCCACGTTCCTGCATCAGGCTGCGCAGGATAGCTTCACCCTCGGTTTTTTTACCTTGTTCCAATAACAGCGATGCACGCCAGTAGCGCCATTCATCTTTATCTTGCGCATCGGCCGGTAAGCGTGCCAGCCAGGTCGCTAACCCCTGACGATCGCCACTGCCCAGAGACATGCGAATACGCCGCTCCAGCAATGACGTTGAATGGCTACGCAAGGTGACTTGATCTCGCCATTTAGCCTGATCGTAAGTCGCATCGGTCCCCATCAAACGCCAGGCCACCGCCTCTTCCAGCTCCAGCTTTTCGCTATCACTCATTTTTTGTAGCCGGGCCAAGGTCGGGATCATCGCTCGCGCGTTCTCCACGTCTTGACGAGCCAAACGGGTAAAAGCAATGATAGTGGCAGAACGGGTAAAATCTGTCGGTCCGACCGTACGGGCGAAGCTTTCAACACTGGCCGGGTCACTTTGCAGTTTCGCCAGTGCAGTACCCATGGTCTGATAATCCGCTGGCAGTTGTTTAAGTAAATAACTCACTAAACTGGCATTGCCCTCTTTCAAGGCTAACTTCATCCGCGCCAGTGTTGCCAGTGGGGTTTGATGCCCGGCTTGTTGCCAGACACTGAATAATTTAGTGCAACTGCCCGGGAGTGTCTGGCCGTTCAGCCAAATTTCACTCGCACCATCCCAGGCCACCTGCTGTTCGCCAGTGGCCCATTTGGCATAGTAATAGTTACAACGGGCTGCAACCGGCTTCGGTGCTGTCGGGCTGAATGCCAATAATCCCCGCCAATCTTCCCGGCGAGCCAGTTCATTAACAAAACGGGATGACAGTGAACGTGCTGGCGGCAAGGTTGGATTACGGCTAAGGAAATCGTTCACTTGCACCGCGCTCACCTGGCTCAGGTCTTGCGTTAACTGGCGGTACTCCAGATATGGGTACAGGGGATAATCACGCAACGTGGGCATCAGTTGTGTCACGGTGTCCATCTGATTGCTGTCCCAGGCCAGTTTAACTTGCTGATAGCGTTGCCGTTGGGCATCAATGGAGTCAGCGAATGCCACTCCTGAAGTCGTCACCAGACACACGCCAATCGCCAGATATCGCCACTTGTCCATACTTACTATTTCCTCACTGGTTGTTGGCTACTGCACTTTACTTATCGCCACATCATTATATCGCTTACCGCAACCTCTGATTAGCATATGCCCGATTAGTTCCGGCAGCAGAACATACTAACGAAGAGTTTCACCTGATAGCCAGTAATAACATAAAGCAATAGGAGCTGAAGATTAATCACTTTGTGTTATCACTTAATACCCGCGAAACATTCAACACCAGCAAGAAGATCAACAGCAGAATAGTTCAGCCTGTAACTACTTACTATTCACAAGGTTACCAACCATATGTTGCTAAATGTTTCTTGTTTATTATCTAAGATCAAGGCGCTGCTTTGATAAAAATCGACTATCCTTGCTTAATATAACTATGTTGTTGTAAATATATCCTTCAAAATATTTTTTTGCTTTTTAATCAAAATCAAACCATTAAGGAATTGGCACTGTTCACGGAAGAAATGATAAAAACTTTCTCTGCCCCGTCCCACCATGAAACGAATAGATAGATTTTAGATTTATTAATTTTTAAGAAGGTTCTTTCAATGCAAAACTCATCAGACCATAAATCCGCCTCCCCGCCCCCAGAGGGTAAGGCCTGGTATCAACTTACTGCGGAAGAGTCTTTGCAGCATTTAAATAGCCGCGAAGAAGGGTTAACGCCACAAGAGGCGGAGGAACGCCTTAAACAGTACGGTCCCAATGCGTTACCGGCCAAAAAAAGCAAACATCCCCTGCTACAGTTTTTAGCCCACTTTAATGATGTTCTGATTTACATTTTATTAGCGGCGGCATTGGTCAAGGGACTGATGGGTCACTCGGTTGACACTATTATTATCCTTTGTGTGGCGGTTATTAACGCCTTAATTGGTTATGTTCAGGAAAATAAAGCCGAGAAATCTCTGAAAAGCATACAGAATATGCTTTCCAGTAAAGCGGTGGTCATTCGTGATGGTAGCGCCCAGATTATTGATGCTCAGGATCTGGTCCCTGGTGATATCGTCACCTTGAAACCAGGAGATAAAATCCCCGCAGACCTGCGGTTGCTGGAAGCCCACAATCTTCAGATTGAAGAAGCTATCCTGACCGGTGAGTCAACGGTAGTCGAGAAGCAAATCGGCGTGATTGAGAACGAGTCGGTGATTGGCGATCGCAAAAACCTACTATTCTCAGGGACGACCATTAGTGCCGGTACCGCGAAAGGTTTGGTGATTGCCAGCGGCGGTGATACCGAACTGGGCCATATCAACCAAATGATGTCGACGGTTGAATCAACCCGTACCCCGCTACTGCAACAGATGGATCGTTTAGGCAAAGCCATTTTCATCCTGATCCTGGTCATGATGGCATTCCTGTTCGTCTTCGCCTTTATCCTGCGCGACCTCCCGGTCGATGAGCTGTTACTGGCGTTGATAAGTCTGGCAGTGGCCTCGGTTCCCGAGGGCTTACCGGCGATTATTTCGATCATCCTCTCCCTTGGTGTACAAGCGATGGCGCGCAACCGCGCGATTATCCGCAAGCTGCCAACGGTAGAAACCTTAGGTGCTATGACTGTCGTCTGTTCCGATAAAACCGGCACACTGACGATGAACGAAATGACCGTTAAAGCAGTGATTCTGGCAGACCACTGCTATCGCGTAGAAGGTGAAAGCTACGAACCGGTTGGCAACATTTACCCGGAAGGGAGTGACCAGCAAGCCTCGCTCGATACCAACGGCACGTTAAAGACATTTATCACTGCGGTGAATTTGTGTAATGACAGCCAGATTCAGAAGAACGACCAAGGTCATTGGGCCATTACTGGCGGCCCGACAGAAGGCGCACTGAAAGTATTAGCCGCCAAATCCGGTATTGAGCTGGGTCAAGTGACTCAGCACGGTAAAATTCCTTTTGATTCTGCCTATAAATACATGGCTACCAGCCATCAGGTTCAAGCAGAAAATAGTATCTTCCTGACCGGCGCACCTGATGTGTTGTTTACGTTCTGCCAACAAGAACTGACCGACCAGGGTGTTGCACCGTTCCGCCGCGATTACTGGGAAGCCGAGATGGCGCGTTATGCCAAGCAAGGTCTACGCATGGTAGCAGCAGCCTTCCGCCCAACAGAACAACCTGTCAGTGAGTTGGACCACAGTGATATCCAGCAGGGCATGGTGTTTGTTGGTATCGCTGGCATGATGGACCCACCACGTCCTGAAGCCATCGACGCCATAGCGACCTGCCAGCAGGCTGGTATTCGCGTGAAAATGATCACCGGCGACCATCAGGAAACCGCGATGGCGATTGGTGCCATGCTGGGAATTGGCAATGGTAAAGACTCCATTACCGGTGGCCAACTGGAGCATATGGACGATAAAGAACTGGCACAAGCTGCCGTTCATTATGATATTTTCGCCCGTACCAGCCCGGAACATAAACTGCGTTTGGTTAAAGCTTTACAAGAGAAAGGCGAAATTGTCGGCATGACCGGTGATGGTGTGAATGATGCGCCAGCGCTGAAACAGGCCGATGTGGGTATCGCCATGGGTATCAAAGGCACCGAGGTGACAAAAGAAGCCGCCGATATGGTGCTGTCAGACGATAACTTCGCGACCATTGCCAGTGCGGTTGAAGAAGGCCGTCGTGTCTACGATAACCTGAAGAAAACCATTCTGTTTGTATTGCCCACCAACCTGGCGCAAGGGTTGCTCATTATCTTTGCCATCCTCGCGGGGGCTGTTATTCCATTAACGCCATTGCAAATCCTCTGGATAAACATGGCAACTTCTACCACGCTCTCTTTCGGTTTAGCATTTGAACCGGCAGAAAGAGGCATTATGCGCCGCAATCCACGTGACCCATCAAAACATGTGTTAGATGGCCATGCCATCTGGCGTATCGCGTTTGTTGGTACCTTGATTGCCTTAAGTGCTTTTGCCTTGGAAGCCTACATGGAGCCACGCGGTTACAGCACTGAATTTATCCGTACAGTATTGATGCAAACACTGGTTACCGCGCAGTGGATTTATATGTTTAACTGCCGAGTGATGGACCGCTTCCCACTGAACAAAGAAGTCTTTGTTAACAAAGGGCTGTGGTTAGTGTCAGGTGTATTGATCGTATTGCAGTTAGCCATCATCTACCTGCCATTCATGAATACTGCTTTCGGTACCGAACCATTGCCGGCCTATTACTGGGGCTTAACACTGTTGGTTTCTATCGCCATCTTCTTGGTAGTAGAGATCGAAAAGTGGGTTATCGGTCGCTTTAAGCGCGGATCGAATCCGGTCTGATATCAATACGTTGCGATACATAAAACCCGGCTAATTAGCCGGGTTTTTTTATCGCCCATAAATATGATTTAAGATAAATCGCATATTGCCGATAGCATGACTATTATTGCATCAATTAAATCTTATAATAGAATGGCGGCGATTTATTATGCGATCGCTGCAATGAACATGTGAACCATGCCGCCCTACAGGAAGCGCAAAAATGAACACCGCAACTTGCGCAATTAACGGCGTCAGCAATTATGAACGCTACTATCCGCTAAAACTAATGACGCTATGGCGTGTCTGGCGGGCCTGTGCTTCTATTTTATTACTTCTCTCTGGCTTACTTGCCCCCTTACCATCAATGGCTGCGGATAACATCAATGAAGCCCTTATCCATGAACGCAGTAATGCCGCCACCAAAATGGTGTTGGGTATTATCAGCTATGCACGCTGGCCCGTGGCCCCCGTCGTAACTCGCTTGTGTGTGGTGGCCCCGACAATTTATGCAGAAGAGCTGTTTAATCCCGCGTTTATGGAAACCACACATCCCATTAAAACTCAGCGCTATTCCCTCTCGGATAGCTCGATTGCAACCAATTGCGATGTCGTTTATCTGGGGCGTACCGAGCTACAACAGCGTCAGGAGTTGACAGCCCGACTGTCGGGATATCCGATTCTTACCATCAGTGAAGATTATGACGAATGTACATTTGGCAGTGCATTTTGTTTGTTACTGGAAGGTAAGCAGGCTTCTTTCAAAGTCAATATGGATGCATTGGCACGCGGTGGGGTAAAGGTTCATCCCAGTGTGTTGCAACTTGCGCGTAAAAAGACAGACGCATTATGAATTCAACACAGAATAAGTCAGTCAAACAGACAAAAAATCGGCCAAACATCGCGAAGCTCCCCACACTGGGACGGGTACTCGGTCGCATACATCTGACGGTGGCATTGGTCTCGGTCGCAACGGCAGGTATTTTTCTCACACTGGCGGCACTGTTTGCCTTGCGGGTGTATGCCGACCATAACCTACATTTAATTGCCCGTTCAATCAGTTACACCACTGAAGCTGCCGTGGTGTTTGGTGATAGCGTGGCCGCTAACGAGGCGCTGTCCTTGATTGCGGCAAATGAAGAAGTTGCCCAAGCTAAAATTCTCGATGTGAATGGCCGAGAAATAGCTAACTGGACGCTACCAAACGATAGTCCAATGTATGATATGGAACAAAAAGTCGCCCGTTGGGCTTTGCCTGAGCCGGTGGTACTCCCCATGATGCATGCCGGTAATGAAGTCGGCAGCATCGTGATTATTGGTCATGGTGGTAGTCTGCTACGTTTTCTGTTGCAAGGGTTGATGGGCTTATTCGTCTGCCTAATTCTCAGCACGTTAGTGGCACTATTCCTGTCGCGCCGGATGCTGTTTGGCATTATCGAGTCATTGAACAAAATCACCGAAGTTGCTCATAGTGTTAGCCGCCACCGCAGTTTTGGTCAGCGAGTGCCGTCAGCGAAAATTGCCGAACTTAACGAGTTAAGCAATGACTTCAATGGCTTGCTGGAAGAACTGGAGGTTTGGCAAGACCATTTAACGCAAGAAAATGACTTCCTCGCACACCGTGCTGCCCATGATAGCCTGACTGGATTGGCTAACCGTGCTTTCTTTGAGGGCCGGCTAAGCCGCACGTTGAGTGATTGCGCCGATGATGAACAACTGGCCGTGTTATTTATTGATGGTGATCACTTCAAAGAAATCAATGATAACTATGGTCATGCAGCGGGAGATCTGGTGCTGACCTCGATTGCCGATCGTATCCGCGCACTGTTACGTGAAACCGATTTGGTGGCACGTTTGGGCGGCGATGAATTCGCCGTATTACTGGCACCGATCCACGACACCGATGATGTTGTAACCATCGCTAATAATATTATCGACAGTATGAATCAACCTATTGATTTGGTAGATGGTAGTGAGATAACCGCCTCTATCAGCATCGGTATTGCGATTTACCCAGATCATGCGCTGACCCCCGAAGAGCTATTACAACGGGCCGACGAAGCCATGTATCAAGCAAAGAAACGTTTCCAGTTCGGTGGCAGCGTCATTGCCTACCAATCGGATATTACTCTTACTGAAAGCTTAGGATAGGTGACATGCAGGTATTGAAAAACAACAGTCTGATAAGCCATATCTGGATGAGTTTTTTCGCCATGAGTTTATTGATATTGGCGGGGTGTCAGGCAACCAAACCACCAGGATTAACACCCGAGCAGATTGCAGCCTTACAGGAACAAGGATTTAAATTAACTGAAAATGGCTGGGAATTTGGTCTGGCAAACAAAGTGTTATTCGATAGTGACGTGAAAAAATTGAATCCGTCTGGCGGGCAGACAGTACAAAACATTGGCCGTGCGCTATTGAGTGTGGGCATTACTCATCTGCGGGTTGATGGGCATACTGATTCCATCGGTAAAGATGAGTATAACCAACAGTTATCGCTGCAACGTGCCTCTGCAGTAGCGGATGCACTGGCAACCATAGGTATTCCACGAGCCAATATTGAGGTACGAGGTCGCGGTAAGTTAGAGCCGGTCGCCGATAACCGTACCCCTAAAGGACGAGCAGAAAACCGCCGAGTAGCCATGATAGTCACCGCACCCTAACCTTGTTGCGTTCCCGACTAGTGCGACAGGGAGATATAAAACGACTCTCACCGAATCACTTAAGTGATTCGGGCTAGCGACAGCAGCGAACACGCCTGCGACTTGAAAGATGACGGGTATAGTAAAACGGGCTACACTCCGCACCAGATATCCTAATAAAAACTGATCTAGAGAGGCAGACGCAACGTGGCTCAATACGTCTATTCTATGCATCGTGTCGGCAAAGTCGTTCCGCCGAAACGTCATATTCTGAAAAACATCTCCTTGAGTTTCTTCCCTGGGGCCAAAATTGGTGTGCTGGGCCTTAACGGCTCGGGTAAATCTACCCTACTGCGTATCATGGCTGGCATTGACACTGATATTGAAGGCGAAGCCCGCCCGCAGCCTGGTATCAAAATTGGTTACCTACCGCAGGAACCTAAGCTAAATCTTGAGCAAACCGTGCGTGAGTCGGTTGAAGAGGCGGTGGGTGACGTTAAACGCGCGCTGACCCGTCTGGATGAGGTTTATGCACTGTACGCCGATCCTGATGCTGATTTTGATAAGTTGGCGAAGGAACAAGGCGAGCTGGAAGCGATTATCCAGTCTCATGATGGCCATAACCTGGATAACCAGTTAGAGCGTGCTGCCGATGCTCTGCGCCTGCCACCGTGGGAGGCCAAAATTGCCAATCTGTCCGGTGGTGAACGTCGTCGCGTGGCAATTTGCCGCCTGCTGCTGGAAAAACCCGATATGTTGTTGCTGGATGAACCCACTAACCACTTGGATGCCGAATCCGTGGCTTGGCTGGAGCGCTTCTTGCACGACTATGAGGGCACTGTTGTCGCCATTACCCATGACCGTTACTTCCTTGATAATGTGGCGGGTTGGATTCTGGAACTGGACCGTGGCGAAGGCATTCCGTGGGAAGGCAATTACTCTTCATGGCTGGAGCAGAAAGATGCTCGTCTGGCACTGGAAGCCTCTTCTGAAGCCGCACGTCGCAAGTCTATTGAGAAAGAGCTGGAGTGGGTTCGTCAGAATCCAAAAGGCCGTCAGGCGAAAGGTAAAGCACGTCTGGCCCGCTTTGAAGAACTTAACAGCGTTGAGTATCAAAAACGTAATGAAACCAGTGAATTGTTCATTCCACCGGGTCCACGGTTGGGCGACAAAGTGCTGGAAGTTGAGCACCTGAGCAAGTCTTACGGTGACCGTCTGCTGATTGATGATCTGACCTTTGCGCTGCCGAAAGGGGCGATTGTGGGGATCATCGGGCCAAACGGGGCCGGTAAATCAACCCTGTTCCGCATGTTATCTGGGCAGGAACAACCTGATTCTGGCACGATTTCACTGGGCGATACCGTGCAATTGGCATCGGTTGATCAGTTCCGTGACAACATGGACGACAGCAAAACCGTATGGGAAGAAGTCTCCGGCGGTCAGGACATCATGAAGATTGGTAACTTTGAAATTCCAAGCCGTGCTTATGTAGGCCGCTTTAACTTTAAAGGGATTGATCAGGGCAAGCGTGTGGGTGAGCTGTCTGGTGGTGAGCGCGGCCGTATCCATTTGGCCAAACTGCTACAGGTTGGCGGTAACATGTTGCTACTCGATGAACCGACTAACGACCTGGATATCGAAACGCTGCGCGCGCTGGAAAACGCCTTACTGGAATTCCCAGGTTGCGCGATGGTTATTTCCCATGACCGTTGGTTCCTTGACCGAATTGCTACCCATATCATCGACTATCAGGATGAGGGCAAAGTGGCATTCTTCGAAGGTAACTTTACTGAATACGAAGAGTGGAAGAAACGCACTCTGGGTGCCGAAGCACTGGAACCACACCGTATCAAGTATAAGAAGATGACCAAGTAATATGACATCGGCTCATCACGTGAGCCGATTAAAGCCGCTATTCGGCTCATCAAATGAGCCGAATACTCCGGCGATTCTCTCCCCCCAACAAGCCGCCAACCACCAGAATTCCATTCTGTGATCGTTATCATTCTTACCCACTGAATTTTGCCAGTATTCCTTGTCCTAAGGCAGTCAGCCGAAGGTGACAAGACTGCACACTATTTAGACTCCTTCGTCATCAGCGGTTTATGCGCCCTTCTGGTTCTGCGCCTACCCGCACCATCACAACGAAGGATAATAAGATGAACAATGCGATTATATTGGGGATAATTTGGCATCTGGTGGGCGCTGCCAGTGCGGCGTGTTTCTACGCGCCGTTTAAGCAAGTTAAAAAGTGGTCATGGGAGACCATGTGGTCGATTGGTGGCCTGGTGTCATGGCTTATCCTACCGTGGACGGTCAGCTATTTGTTATTGCCTGATTTTTGGCAATATTACGGCTCCTTCAGTATAGCAACCCTACTGCCAGTATTTCTGTTCGGTGCCATGTGGGGGATTGGTAATATCAACTACGGCCTGACCATGCGTTACCTCGGCATGTCGATGGGGATTGGGATTGCCATCGGTATCACCCTGATTATCGGCACATTAATGACCCCCATACTGCAAGGGCGCTTTGATGTACTACTCGGCACTGCTGGCGGCCGAATGACCCTGCTGGGTGTCGTCGTGGCACTGATCGGGGTAGCTATTGTCAGTTACGCTGGATTACTGAAAGAACGCGCCATGGGCATTCAGGCGGAAGAGTTCAACCTGAAGAAAGGGCTTATTCTGGCGGTGATGTGCGGTATTTTCTCAGCCGGTATGTCATTTGCCATGGATGCCGCGAAACCGATGCATGAAGCCGCCAGCGCATTAGGGATTAACCCTCTGTATGTAGCGTTACCAAGTTACGTCATCATCATGGGCGGTGGGGCCATCATCAACCTGAGTTACTGTTTTATTCGTTTAGCCAGCCTCAAGAATTTGTCGGTCAAAGCCGATTTTTCTATCGCCAAGCCGCTGTTGATCACTAATATTTTGTTCTCAGCCTTGGGGGGATTGATGTGGTATCTGCAATTCTTCTTCTATGCCTGGGGTCACGCCAAAATCCCACCACAGTATGACTATATGAGCTGGATGCTGCACATGAGTTTCTATGTGTTGTGTGGTGGTATTGTGGGTCTGTTACTCAAAGAGTGGAAATGCTCAAGCAAGAAACCAGTGACGGTGCTGTGTATTGGTTGTCTGGTGATCATTCTGGCAGCAAATATAGTCGGTTTGGGTATGGCAGCATAATCGCAAAACTAAAGATAAAATGGTATTGGCGGGTGACGTTAAGCAACGTCCTCGCCAATTGGCATCGCTAAATGATGGTTGTACCCTGAGGCTGTTCTGCTTCCCGCCTATTCTTACCCGCGAATAACGGTGCTCGAACAAAACGCTGGCGATAGTCGCGTGGTGTCATGCCAGCTTCACGCGTAAAAACGGCAGAGAAATAATTACTGTCCTCAAACCCGCAACGTGCAGCAATATCACTGATGCGATGCTCACTTCCCCGCAGCAAACATTTGGCATGACAAAGGCGAATTTGGCGTAAATAATGGCTGATACTCATTCCGGTCTGTTGGCGAAACAGTTGTTTAAGTGAACGTTCAACTAACTGATTTTTATGGCAGAACTCCGCCATATCAAAATGCGTTGCCAGGCTTTGTTGTACGGCAGACATCACGAGATCTAGCTGTTCACCATCGGGCAATAGATGTGCCTGTTCAGCTCGGTAGCGATGGCGTTTTAGTACGATGGCGAGTTGCAATAATAGCGCTTCCGTCAGTTGTATCGACCAGGAATCTGTCTTACGTGACTCCTGTGCCAACTGATGAATAATCGGCCGAGCCTGTGCCATGCCCTGCGTGGTTAACCGCCAGTATCCTTGATTCTGCTCATGCCCAAATAGAGGTAATAACTTATGCCACTGTGCATTTAGGTGTAACCGTTCCGGGCAATAAATAATGTTATCTAATACCAAGTCATGCACGGATTCGTAGCTATGATGATCTGTGGCTTGAATATAAAAAACGTCGCCACAGGTAATGCGGTAAGGATGATCATTTAGGACATGTAACCCGTTACCCCGCCAGACAATCACAATCTCGCAGAATTGATGGGTATGCTCTGCGAAGACTTCCTGCGGGTATCGGTTGGTTACCGCCACCGGCATCTGCTCCGATGGCAAATAATCCCGGCTTTCTAACCGCAGTGGTATCCGCATGTTTATCGCCCTATATTTACAGGTCAATTAATAAGCAGCTCATTATCATGAAACTACCGATTTTTACCGTGATGCTATTCACGCCTCCACGGGTTGCACTACAGTTGACTGCGCAAATCACGGGGAGACTGAGAAAACTCCCGCTTAAACAGCGTTGAAAAATGATTGCTGTCACCAAAACCACATTGGTAGGCAATCTCGGTAACGCTATTATCGCTGTAATACAATTGATGACGCGCCTGTAGCAAACGCAAACGCGTCAGATAACGTTGTGGGGTCATGCCGGTCTGGTTTTTTAACTGCCGATGGAGGGTGCGTAATGGTAAAGCAAAGCGATCAGCCAGTTCCGGCCACTCAATTACCTCACTGTAGTGGTTCTGTAGCCAGTCTAATAATTGGCATAACCGCCCTTCCTGATCCTCACCCACCTGCGCCCGACACCCTTGCCACAGTTGCACCAACAACTGCATAAACACACTTTCATGTAGTGCGATATCTTCAGCTTGCTCGCTGTGAGGCGAGTGCTCAAGGCAGCGAATCAAGTGTTTTACTTGCTGTAAAACCTGTCCATTAATCCGCCAATGAGAGGGGTAAACCCCTTCAGTTTCACGTGGCAGAAAATGTTCTACGCCAGACAAGAAACGAAAAGCATCGGGCGCACGGAATAAGACGTTGGTGAGGAACAAACCGTCGGTTGACTCAAACAGGTGACGATCATGGTCACGGACAAAACAAACACACCCTCCGCTTAAGGTGTAGGGGTTGCCATTAAACACATGGACCCCGGCCCCCTGCTCAACAATAATAATTTCATAAAAATCATGATGATGCTCAGGAAATGCGGGTTGTGGCTCCCGGGCTTCAATTGCGACCGATGCAGAACTTGAAGAGAAAAAATCAATACTGTGCAAGACAGTCATCTTTTGCCCTCTTTCAACAGGCATGGCGAAATCGCCCTGCTTCAGCTCTCGATAGTAAAAGCAGCAGCGGTAATGAAACCTTCAATTTTTGACGTTAAAAGCGACTTTGGTGGTGATTTTTTTTAGATAAGTGCAGCAATGTTGAAAAGTATGCGCAGGGTCACAGGCGAGCGATGCCCTGCTTAAATACGAAACTGTGAGCTGTTTCACTTTCACTTTCGTCATTTTGCCAGCAAGCCATAGCGGCTGGCAGTGATGAGAAGGTGGTAGGTAAGGCAAGTTTCTACACTGTGGGCATTGAGAAATGACAGGCCGCTAATCATGCCCACACAATCAGCAGTAACACCATCTATCAGCCCCCGGCACATAGTCGCCATTGACCTTGGCGCATCCAGCGGGCGCGTGATGCTGGCGAGTTATCATCCCAGCCAACCGCAACTTGAGCTGCGAGAAGTTTGCCGCTTTGCTAATCAGATTAAATCTATTGATGGTACCGATGTCTGGGATATCGATGCTATTGAACAATCAATCCGTCAGGGCCTGAATCAGCTCGATAGCGAAGGGATTCAGCTCGACAGCATTGGAATTGATAGCTGGGGTGTTGATTTTGTTTTGCTTGATAAGCAAGGGAAACGGGTCGGACAGCCAGTCTCCTACCGCGACAGTCGTACGCAGGGTGTGATGGAGCAAGCGCAACAAACGCTGGGAAGCAGTGCCATTTATCGCCGTACCGGTATTCAATTTTTACCGTTCAATACCTTGTATCAATTACGGGCATTAAGTGAACAGCAACCGTATTTGTTGGCCGATGTCGCCCATCTGTTACTGATCCCGGACTATTTGCACTATCGCCTTACTGGCCAGCTTAACTGGGAATACACCAATGCCACTACCACCCAGTTACTTAATATTGAAACCAATGATTGGGATAGCGATCTATTAGCCTATGCCGGGGTACCGGCCCATTGGTTTGCCAAACCCACTAAACCTGGCAATACCATCGGCTATTGGCCAGGCGCCAGCGGCCAGCAGGTGCCGGTCATTGCCGTTGCCAGCCACGATACTGCCAGCGCGGTACTTGCCGCACCCTTGATTGATGCGGATGCTGCCTATCTTAGCTCTGGTACTTGGTCATTGATGGGGTTTGAAAGCCTCACCCCCATAACCCATGGGCAGGCGCTGGCCAGCAATATCACCAATGAAGGTGGCGCTGAAAGCCGCTACCGGGTACTGAAAAATATTATGGGTTTGTGGTTACTGCAACGGGCCACTGATGAGTTGCAGATTAAAGACCTGCCGCAGTTGATCGAACAGGCGGCACGCCAACCAGCTTGCCGCTCGCTGATTAACCCCAATGACAGCCGCTTTATTAATCCAGCCAATATGTGCGGCGAGATTCAGAACGCCTGCCGCGAATATGGTATGCCAATCCCCACCACCGCAGCCCAACTGGCTCGTTGTATCTTTGATAGCCTCGCCATGTTGTACCGGCAAGTTGCCCAAGAACTGGCAGAGTTACGCGGGCGTCCAATCAGCCATTTGCATATCGTCGGTGGCGGCTGCCAAAACCAATTCCTTAATCAGCTCTGTGCTGATGCCTGTGGCCTGAATGTCACTATGGGGCCGGTTGAAGCCTCGACACTGGGCAATATTGGCAGCCAATTAATTGCACTGGGAGAGGTGAGCGATGTTGCTCACTACCGCCGCATCGTGGCGAATAACTTCCCACTCCACCCTTTATCCCCTCACGACAACACTGACTTTGCAGCCCATTGGCCGCAATTCCAGTCACTGAGTCAATTACCTAAGGAACTTTGCATATGACGAACTCTATTGAACAGGCCTGGGATCTGGCTAAACAGCGCTTCGCCGCCGTCGGCGTGGATGTTGATGCCGCACTTGCCCGCCTTGATACCCTGCCGGTCTCCATGCACTGCTGGCAAGGTGATGACGTCACCGGTTTTGAAAACCCGGATGGTGTACTGACCGGCGGGATTCAGGCCACCGGTAACTACCCCGGTAAAGCGCGTAATGCTACTGAGTTACGTTCTGACCTCGAACTGGCCCTAACATTGATTCCCGGCCCTAAACGACTCAATTTACATGCTATTTATCTCGAATCGGATACCCCCGTGGCGCGTAATAAAATTGAGCCACGCCACTTTAGCCGCTGGGTTGAGTGGGCTAAAAAACATCATCTGGGATTGGACTTCAACCCATCCTGCTTCTCTCATCCACTGAGTGCCGATGGTTTTACCCTGTCTCATGCTAACCCTGAAATTCGCCAATTCTGGATTGAACATTGTCAGGCCAGCCGCCGGGTCTCTGCCTATTTTGGTGAGCAACTAGGGACACCATCGGTGATGAATATCTGGATCCCCGATGGCATGAAGGATACCCCCATCGACCGTTTGGCACCCCGCCAACGGCTGCTATCAGCACTGGATGAGGTTATCAGTGAAAAGTTAAACCCAAACCATCACATTGATGCCGTCGAAAGCAAATTGTTTGGTATTGGGGCTGAAAGCTACACCGTCGGTTCTAACGAGTTTTACATGGGATATGCCGCCAGCCGCCAAACCGCACTGTGTCTGGACGCCGGTCACTTCCATCCGACCGAAGTGATTTCCGACAAGATCTCTAGTGCCATGCTGTATGTTCCGCGCCTGCTACTGCATGTCAGCCGTCCGGTGCGTTGGGACAGCGACCATGTGGTCTTGCTCGATGATGAAACACAAGCTATCGCCAGCGAAATTATCCGCCACGACCTGTTCGACAGGGTGCATATCGGTCTCGACTTCTTCGATGCCTCCATCAACCGTATCGCCGCCTGGGTCATTGGCACTCGCAACATGAAGAAAGCCTTGCTGCGTGCCTTATTGGAACCGACTGAGATGCTACGCCAATTGGAACTGCGCGGTGACTACACCGCACGTCTGGCGCTGCTGGAAGAACAGAAATCCCTGCCATGGCAAGCCATCTGGGAAGGGTATTGTCAGCGCAACGATGTGCCGGTCGATGCCCGCTGGCTCAATGCCGTACGTGATTACGAACAACAGACTCTCAGCCAACGTTAAGGACTCATGATTATGCAAGCTATTCAATCTTCCTGGTTTATTCAGGGAATGATTAAAGCCACCAGCGATATGTGGCGCAAAGGGTGGGATGAACGTAACGGTGGCAATATCAGCCTGCGCTTATTGGCTGAAGAGGTTGAACCGTATCGTGGTGATTTCGCTGCGCAACCACGTAACGTAGAACTCACTCAACCCGCCCCTGAACTGGCGAACAGTTGGTTCTTAGTCACCGGCTCTGGCAAATTTTTCCGCAATGTTGAATTAAACCCAGAAGACAATCTGGTACTACTGCAAATCAGCAATGATGGCATGGCTTATCACATTCACTGGGGCCTGCCGCAAGGAGGGCTGCCAACCTCGGAGCTTGCCGCGCACTTCCAATCTCATATTGTTCGCATGCAAGTTAGTGGTGGCAGCAACCGAGTAATCATGCATTGCCATGCTACCAATCTGATTGCTCTGAGTTATGTACAAAAACTGGATAATGCCAGCTTCACTCGGTTGTTATGGGAGGGCAGCACCGAGTGTCTGGTGGTGTTCCCCGACGGTATCGGTATCGTGCCGTGGATGGTGCCGGGAACCGACGGTATTGGTAGCCAAACCGCCGAGCAGATGCGTGAACACAGCCTAGTGCTGTGGCCGTTCCACGGTATTTTCGGCAGTGGGCCAACACTGGATGATGCCTTTGGTCTGATTGATACCGCCGAGAAATCCGCCGAAATCATGGTGAAAGTCCTGTCGATGGGTGGCAAGCAGCAAACCATTTCTCGTGAACAACTGATAGCACTCGCGGCTCGTTTTGACGTGACCCCATTAGCCGCTGCACTGGACGTTTAACCCCTTCGACCAACGCTCCGGTTCAGGCCGGGGCTGGTCATTATCTGGTCTGCTTTCTTTGAGGAGCACAGCATGAGCTTTATGTTGGCACTACCAAAAATCAGCTTGCACGGCACAGGTGCAATCGAGGATATGGTTAAATTACTCGGTGACAAACAGTGGGGCAAAGCCCTGATTGTCACTGATGGGCAGTTGGTCGAGCTAGGCCTACTCGACGGTCTGTTCGCTGCGATGCAACAGCATCAGTTACCTTATGCCTTGTTTGGCGAGGTATTTCCTAACCCTACCGAAGCGTTAGTACAGGCAGGATTAGCCGCTTTCAGGCAGCATCAGTGTGACTATCTGATAGCTTTTGGTGGCGGTAGCCCAATCGATACAGCCAAAGCCGTTAAGATTTTGACCGCCAATCCGGGGCCATCCACGGCATACTCTGGTGTCGGTAAAGTAAAACAGAGTGGTGTCCCGCTGGTCGCCATCAATACCACCGCCGGAACAGCCGCAGAACTGACCAGTAATGCAGTGATTATTGATAGCCAGCGGCAAGTAAAAGAAGTCATTATCGATACCAATATCATTCCTGATATCGCCGTCGATGACCCCTCTGTCATGTTGAATATTCCTGCCAGTGTGACTGCTGCAACCGGAATGGATGCCCTCACCCACGCTATCGAAGCCTATGTATCGCTGGGCGCACACACCCTAACCGACCATTCAGCGCTTGAATCTATCCGCCTGATCAGCCAATGGTTACCTCTGGCAGTCGATGACGGTAAGAATCTGCACGCACGTGAAATGATGGCGTGCGGCCAGTATCTGGCGGGGATGGCATTTAACAGCGCCGGGCTAGGTTTAGTGCATGCACTGGCCCATCAGCCGGGTGCGACCCATAACCTTCCACACGGGGTGTGCAATGCTATTTTACTGCCAATTATTGAAGAGTATAACCGCCCACAGGCAGTCAGCCGTTTTGCCCGCATAGCACAAGCCATGGGGGTAAATACTCAGCAGTTGACTGATGAGCAAGCCAGCCATCAAGCGATAAGCGCCATTCGGCAGTTGTCGCAACGTGTTGGCATTCCTGTTGGCTTCTCAGCATTAGGTATTCAGGAAAGTGATATCGAAGGCTGGTTAGATAAAGCGCTGGCGGATCCTTGTGCTCCTTGTAACCCACGTACTGCGGACAGAGATCAAGTCCGCGCACTGTACTTACAGGCACTTTGATCGGAGTAATATCATGATACGCAAAGCCTTTGTAATGCAGGTTAACCCTGATGCCCATGCAGAATATCAGCGGCGGCACTCACCCATCTGGCCTGAACTGGAAGCGGTACTGAAAGCCCATGGCGCTCACCACTATTCAATTTTTCTTGATGACACGCGCAATTTGCTATTTGGTTTTGTCGAAATTGAATCAGAAGAGCGCTGGAATGCCGTGGCCCAAACCGCCATTTGCCAGCGCTGGTGGCAACATATGGCCGATGTGATGCCAGCCAACCCTGATAACAGCCCGGTAAGCCAGGCACTACGAGAAGTGTTCTATTTGGCATAGCTCGCCCGATGTGGAGCCTGGCTCCACATCTTTCAGGACGTTGCCAGCCCCTGCACATAATCTTCAAATACCGGATGGCCTATCACCACATCAATAAAACAGCTCAATGCCGGTGAGTTCAACTTACGACTCGGATACACCAGATACAGCTCATTACCTTCAGCCTGCCATTGTGGTAACACTTCCACTAATTGACGGTTTGCCACCACTTCACGGCTTAAAAATGCCGGTAATAGGGTGATACCACCACCCGCCAGGCCACATTCACGGGCATACAGCAGATTATCAGTGACATGCAGCGCAGGTACCTGCCAGCGGTAAAACTCATCTTCACGGCGTAAAATCAGCGCCTGCCAGGCACGGTGGGCAATGCAGCGGTGAGTATCCAGTTGCCTTGGATGAGTGAGTGGCGGATGCTGTGCCAGATAGGCGGGTGACGCCAACAGATAGCGTGGCGCATAGCCCAATCGGCGGCCAATCAGTGACGAGTCCTGCGGCTTACCGGTGCGCAATGCCACATCAAAGCCCTCTTCAACCAAATCTACCATGGTGTCCGAGACTAACACTTCCAACAGCACATCCGGGTATTGCCGCTGGAAATCTGTTGCCAACCGCGCCAGTAAAGTCGCCCCCAGCCCTGCTGGAGTTGAGATGCGCAAGCGGCCACTGGGGTTATCTTTCAGGCGTTGCAGCGCCAGATCAGCGCGCTCTGCGGCTTGTAGCATCTCCTGACAATGCACTAGATAGCGCTCACCGGCAAAGGTCAGGTTCAGCTGACGGGTGGTTCGATTGAGTAAACGGATACCTAAGTTTTGTTCTAACTGACTGATGCGCTGGCTGACACTGGATTTCGGTAAACCCGCCATTTCAGCGGCACGGGTAAAGCTGCCACACTCCGCGACTCGTGCAAACAGCGCCATATCCTGAAGTTGTTTAAACATGATTGTTTATCTTAGACGAACACTGCGTTAGTGATTGTCCATCTTATCACCACCACCAAGAAGGTCTAGACTCAATCCATACGCTAAACAGGAGTATTACCATGTCAGTTAAAGCCATTGCGGTGAACCCGCAACAACCCACCGATTTTATTGAAGTCGCTCTGGACCCACTCACTCCCGGTCCGTTTGATTTGCTGGTTGAGGTTAAAGCCGCGTCCATCAATCCGGTTGATACCAAAGTACATGCTGGCCTGAAGAAGAATGGCCTGCAACAGCCGCGAATTCTGGGTTGGGATGCCGCTGGAGTGGTCATCAGCGTCGGTGCGAACGTCACCGAGTTCCGTGCAGGTGATGAAGTGTGGTATGCCGGCGATATCACCCGCCCCGGTAGCAATGCTAACCAACAGTTGGTTGATGCTCGCATCGTGGCCCACAAACCCCGTTCATTCAACTGGGCGCAGGCCGCTGCATTGCCATTAACCGCAATAACTGCGTGGGAAGCGCTGTTTGAACATCTAAAAATTCAGCAAGCCAGTGCCGGACAAAGTTTATTGATCATCGGGGGAGCGGGCGGGGTTGGCTCATTAGCTATTCCCCTGGCGGCATTACGTAGCCCGCTAAAAGTGATAGCAACAGCATCACGGCCAGCATCAGCCGCCTGGTGTCGTGAACGTGGAGCGGACTTGACCGTTGATTATCACCATCTGAAAGCTGAGCTGGCAAAAGAAGGTATTGATAAAGTTGATTATATTCTTTGCCTGAATGACACCGACGGCCATTGGCCCGCCATCAGTGAGCTCATCGCACCATTGGGGCAAATCTGTACCATCGTTGAGAATGAAGAACCGTTGGATCAGAATCAGTTAAAACTAAAAAGTGCCGCCCTGCATTGGGAATTTATGTTCACCCGCAGTATGTTCTCTACCCCGGATATCACCCAACAAGGGCAAATTTTAAAACAGGTAAGCCAGTTGGTGGATGAGGGCAAACTGCCAGGCACCTTAAGCGAAACCCTGCACGGCCTGACAGTGGAAAACCTGCATGCCGCCCACGCGCAAGTTGCAGGCGGACATATGCAGGGTAAAGTCGTTATTGCTTACTAAATATATTATTAAAAGGGCTATTTTATTTGCCATTTTACATTTGGGCAGTGCTCGAAATCCTCACGTAGCCATGATTTACAACGTCATGGTGTACGCTCCGGTTTCTGTGCGCTGTCCGCATGCAAACTGACTGCAACAATCACGCCCTCAGATATCAAATTTTCATCAACTCTATTGTTGCACATCACTCAATAATGAAGGGCGGGCAAGGCGTTGCAGGTCCGCGGCCAGTAACTGCTGCACCAGTTCGACGCAGCGCAGAAAGCGTTCATCATAGTCTGCCGATTCGACGTGAACATATTCGATATTGTTACTGCGCAACATCTGCTCCAGTAAGTTCTGGAAGGATTTGCGGTCACGATCGCTCCCCAGACTGCGCAAACCATCGGCAACCCACGGCGTATTATTTTCCAACAAAATAACCAGATCAAAACGGTATTCGTCAATCAGCGCCTGCACGAAGGGGTGCTCTTTGCCTTCATACTTTTTGCAGAAGGCCTGCGTGGTAACAAAGTCAGTATCGATAAATGCCACTTTGTTGGCGTATTTCACTGCAAAATCCACATACTGTGCCTGCCCCAGCGCGATTTTGTCGTAATCAGAATATTGCAACGCCATCTCATCGCCGCCAAGATGGGAGAAGACATAATCCCGGCCATATTCCCACGCACTGGTAGTATTGAAGATATTGGCTAACTTATTGACCAAAGTGGATTTCCCACTGGATTCACCGCCCAGTATCGCCACAGTACGGACAAAAAATGGCTTCACTTCAGTCGGGATATAGTCCCAGTAACGGAAAGGGTCACGGCGGATCTGGCGACCACTGATATTCATAAATGAACGCTGTGGATCAATCAGGATGGTTTCGATGCCAAATTGCTCGTTGTAATGCGGCGCATCCTGGCTTTCGCTGGAGTAAATAAAGTTCGGAACAATGCCTTTTTCATTCATAAAGCTCTTTACGCCATGGCTCCACACATCCCAGCCATGGGGGTACGGCTCGATACCGTGCTCATCAAACGAATGAATATGGATATTTTTCTGGTATTTAAAGGTTTGTAACAACCAGCGCAAACGGTCGCTGACCGTCGGTTGCTGTGACATCGAACTGTTTTCAAACAGCTCACGATCGCGTGGCTCATCGAAACAAAGAATGATGTGCAACTCGTCAACCTGGCTACAGGCGCGCTGGATTAAATAGATATGGCCGGTATGCAGCGGGTAAAATTTACCAAACACCACGCCGACTTTTTTCTCACGGCGGGGAAACTCCAGCCCGAGGAAACGGTGCAGAGCTTCAAGCTTTTGCGCACTGGGGCTTTTGATTTTGTCGTTGAGTAGCTGGCTTAAATAACCTTTGGTCATGCCGTTGCATTCGGCCACCTGCTGTAAGGTGCAACCCTTTTGCTTAATTGCCGTTTTGAGATAGTCGAATTGCAGCATACCGCCTCCTTGTTTAGTGCGCTAAACAAAAATAACACAGTATGCTGCAAGATGAACACGACTAAATTAGCGGTTATAAATCCTCTAACACCGCCAACGCATCAGCCAATTTCTTCACCCCGAACACCTGCATATTGGGCAGGGGTTTCTTCGGCATATTGGCATACGGCACGATAGCGCGTTTAAAACCGTGTTTGGCGGCCTCAGAGATGCGTTCCTGGCCACTGGGCACTGGGCGAATTTCACCGGCTAGCCCTACCTCACCAAAGACCACTAAATCCTGTGGCAGCGGGCGGTCACGCAAGCTGGAGACTAGCGACATCAACAATGCCAGATCAGCACTGGTTTCTGTCACTTTCACCCCACCCACCACATTGACGAACACATCTTGGTCCGACATCTGTAACCCGCCATGGCGATGCAATACCGCCAACAAGATTGCCAGCCGGTTCTGTTCCAGACCGACCGCCACCCGACGTGGGTTGGACATCATTGAGTGATCGACCAGCGCCTGAATCTCTACCAGCAGCGGGCGAGTCCCTTCCCATACCACCATCACCGAGCTACCAGCAGTGACTTCATTCCCACGGCTGAGGAAAATCGCCGACGGGTTGCTAACTTCACGCAAGCCCTGTTCGGTCATAGCAAATACACCTAACTCATTAACCGCACCAAAGCGGTTTTTGTGGCTACGCAGCGTACGGAAACGAGTATCACCGTCACCATCAAGCATCACAGAGCAGTCAATACAGTGCTCCAGCACTTTCGGCCCGGCCAGTGAACCATCTTTCGTCACATGGCCCACCATGATAATGGCAACACCCCGGGTTTTGGCAAAACGGGTCAGGTAGGCGGCCGTTTCGCGCACTTGGGCCACGCTGCCCGGCGACGACTGAATATCCGCCATATGCATCACCTGAATGGAGTCGATCACCATCAAGCGCGGCTGCTCTTGCTCAGCAATCAAGCAAATTTGCTCGATACTGGTTTCCGACAGCATATTGAGGCCCGCTGTAGGCAACCCCAAACGATGCGCACGCATCGCCACCTGCTGCAACGACTCTTCGCCAGTGACATACAGGGTTTTCATGTTTTCAGACAGCTTGCAGAGCGTTTGCAACAGTAAGGTACTTTTCCCCGCGCCGGGGTTACCACCAATCAGAATGGCACTGCCCGGCACTACACCACCACCTAGCACCCGATCAAACTCAAGAAAGCCCGTTGAAAAGCGCGGTAGTTCGTCCAGACTGATATCTGACAGCTTCTGTACCCGGCTGACGCCTGCATCACCGGCATAGCCACCAAAACGCTCATTGCGCGACGACGACGAGGTTGCCGCCGCCAGCCTGATTTCGGTAATGGTATTCCAGGCATTACAGGCACTGCACTGCCCCTGCCAACGAGGATAATCGGCACCACACTCATTACAGACAAATGCTCGTTTTGGCGCTTTAGCCACGGTTCACCTCAATTTAATTAGCTCACACCTGCCTGAGCCCCAAATTACCTAATAAGCGTAATTGTTGCAGGCAGTTTGAGTGCAGACAGCGCGCAGAAATCGGAGCGTACACCATGACGTTGTAAATCATGGCGACGTGAGGATTTTATTCGCTACGCTCCCCCTACGGGCCGCCCTTAAGTGTGTTCAAAATGGCAAATAAAATAGCCTATTTCATCGTTCTTCGTGCTTCAGACTGCCGGTCAAAATGCAAAGAACACTCAGCAAATCACCGTGGCGGATCGCCACTTTCGCTTTGGCATACACCTTCGGCTTTGCATGGAAAGCCAGCCCTAAACCGGCGGCTTGCATCATTTTCAGGTCATTGGCGCCATCGCCGATAGCCACTGTTTGAGCAATAGGGATATTGAGTTTTTCCGCCAACTTGAGCAGGGTATCGGCTTTATATTGTGCATCGACAATCGGCCCTAACACTTTGCCGGTCAGCTTGCCGTCTTTGATTTCAAGTTCATTGGCTGCCACATCGACCAGACGCAGTTTGTCGCGCAGATATTCAGCGTAATAAGTAAAACCACCGGAGGCGATCGCCACATGCCAATCTAATGCCTGAAGCTTACGGACCAGGCTGGTCAGCCCCGGCATCAATGGCAGTTGGTCACGTACCTGTTTTAAGATATTGGCATCCGCCCCTTTCAGGGTGGCAACCCGCTGGCGCAGGCTGGCGGCGAAGTCCAGTTCACCTTGCATGGCGCGTTCGGTGACGGCAGCCACTTCTTCGCCGACACCGGCGAGTTTGGCAATCTCATCAATACATTCGATTTGGATGGCAGTTGAATCCATATCCATCACCAGCAGGCCCGGGGTACGCAAATGCGGGATAGCTCCCAGAGGGGCGACATCAAGACCGTTTTCATCCGCTAACGTTTTAATCCGTGGGGTTAAACTGCCGGCCAAACGGATGACCTGATAATCCTCCACACACCAGGCGGAGACAATCACCATGGCGGCACCCAATTGGCCCTGAAAACCCGTAATACGCTGTTTATCCAGCTTTCTACCGTACAGTAGCCAACCTGTATGACCGGCACGATAATCCAGCGGCATGACCTCATCACCACTGAGCGAAAGTGGCAGACCTGGCCATTGATAGATCTCCGCGGGGAGATCGCAATAGGTCAGACTATTAGACATGAATGACTCCTGTAGAAAACGGGGTAAAGACCAGACAAAAGGACGCATCAAGCTATCCTATCGCCCTTGCTTCTGGCAACATATACCCTAAATAATTCGAGTTGCGGGAAGGCGGCAAACGAAATAATCCCGATAAACTTACATCAGTAAGTGATTCGGGTTATTGAGAGTAGCCAACGCACATGCGGCTTGAAGTATGACGGGTATAAAGTCACCGATTCTTGCAAGGAACCTGCATGGCTAAGGCCAAACTAAAATTCCGACTGCACCGTACGGCTATTGTGCTGATTTGCTTGGCATTATTAGTCTTGCTGATGCAAGGTGCATCCTATTTCAGCCTCAGTCATCAACTCGCTCGTTCGGAACAAGTTGAAGAGCTGGCGAAAACACTGGCAAAACAAGTCACTTTCAGCCTCGCCCCCATCATGGACAGTGGGGATGATGATATCGACAGCCAAAAAGTTGACGAAATTCTCCAGCAACTGACGCAATCAAGCCGCGTATTGGATGCCAGTGTATATCAAATTGACGGAACGCTGGTCGCCAGCGCTGGAGAGAACGTAAAAGTACGTGATCGACTGGCTTTGGATGGTAAACGCCCCGGCAGCTATTTCAACCACCAGATTGTCGAGCTGATCCCCGGGAAAAGCGGGCCAAGCGGCTTTCTGCGTATGACGCTGGACACCCATGTGCTGGCGACGGAATCCAAGCAAGTGGATAATACCACCAATTTGCTGCGCTTGATGATTCTCGTCGCACTGGCGGTGGGGATCATTCTGGCTCGCACTCTGCTGCAAGGTCGCCGCAGCCGTTGGCAGCAATCACCTTATCTGCTCACCGCCAATACGCCGGTCAAAGAAGATGAGGATGAAACACCTGAGACACCTGAGACACCTGCCAGTCAGGCAGATGCAGATAAAAAGACGGGCGATAAATAATACTGCGGATAGATATTATGCCATGCGCTCAATTAGCGTGGTGAGAGAAAGCAGTTTTCCCTGCATCTGTCGGGCAATAAGTTTGAATTCATTACTGATGTTCGAGTGATCTATCACCTGTTGCCAGAATATATTTGCCAGTTGCTGTGCGCGTTGCCAGTGCAGCTTGCTGATATCAGCAGATAAAGAGATTTCCGGCACGTTGTGGCGCATATTCCCCGTACTCGTCGGGGCAAATGCCATTGGCAGCATATCGTAAACTGGCGCTAATGATAGTGGTGTGTTCTCAGGATGCAGAAAGGAAAGGTTACCTTGGTGCATATCGGTATTGGCGATTAATTTACCAAATGCCCAGATAACGTTGACCTGCTCTAATGCCGGCGCGGCCAGTAATCCTTTATCGACTAATTGTTGGCAAACTTGTGGCCAACTGGCAACTGGGTTGCCAACAAATTCGGCATTAACCGCCTCTAAAGAAACTATCCCTAAACGGCCACGCTGCCCGCAGCGATCAAATCGCTCTACCTCAAGGAATATTTGCCTACCAACCCCCTGTAAAACCTGACTTGTGGCCGCTTTATAACCCCTATCATTCAAGGTGTTAAGTGCAAGCGACTCAGATATCAGTAGGTCACCCCAGCGCCGACTATTGGCGTTTTGTGAAGAGGCAGAAAATTTGACAATAACATAAGACGAAGGCCGATCCAGATACCCTGCATAACAAGTAAATTTCGGTTGTTCGCCGCCCGCAGAAGAACCGACCATTTCACCCGCCAGAGCCTTTTGAGAAAGTTCTGCATAACGAGATAACTTATCTACCGGATCGATAGGTATCGCATCAGGTGCTGCTAACCAATGTTGATAACTTTGTTGTCCAATCAATATATTGCCATTCATATCATCGGCCTGACGTGACAGTGCTAATAAGATATGGTCTTCATTCCACAAACGAACGTCATCGGTGAGCTGTAACTTACCTGCAACTGACTTCCCCCAAATCCGCCCGAGAAACCCCTGAGGCCGCATATCAGTCAAATACCACGGCAAGCTATCAAATAGCTGCCATGTATCAGATGCCAGTTGATGTACACAGCACACTTCAGCCGGATGGATAGGATAGAGCATCGCGAAATGGGTTACATGACCCTGTTCATCGATACGATATAGCGGAAATGCATGCTCTCTGGCACTATCTCCAGCAATGTACCGCCGCAAGGCATATTGGGTTGCTTTACCTTTACCTATTTTCAGCACCCTCTCTTTTAACCTGCTTAATTGCCGGGAAACAGTGGGTTGACTGATTGCCATAGCTTGCGCCAGATAGCTCGCGGTCGCCGGGTTTTGGCGTAATAACGTTTCCAGAGAGAGCATGTGAATAGATTCATGAATAGAATGATGAATAGATTTATAGCGCTAATTATCTGATGTGTAAAGAAACCTATTTTTTCTGGCAGATTTTATGAATAGATTCAGCGGCAGAAATCGCTGCCGCTGAATAGAGGGAAGCAGAGACGGGATTACTTCTGATCGCCCAACAACACCGATTCTAATGCAATTTCAATCATGTCATTGAAGGTGGTCTGGCGCTCCGCAGC
The DNA here is from genome assembly GCF_052217145.1 of Yersinia sp. 2541 StPb PI. Lineage (NCBI taxonomy): Bacteria > Pseudomonadati > Pseudomonadota > Gammaproteobacteria > Enterobacterales > Yersiniaceae > Yersinia > Yersinia sp. 2541 StPb PI. The sequence goes on from NZ_JAZGQB010000001.1 coordinate 4,041,038, forward strand.
GGTGGTTTGCTCACCGGTACGGATATGGTCAGAAACAGTGCAGATGGTCAGGGCTTTAGCACCGAACTCCGCGGCAACGCCGTAGATACCGGCCGCTTCCATTTCCACGCCCAGAATGCCGTATTTTTCCATCACATCAAACATTTGCGGGTCTGGCGTGTAGAACAGGTCAGCAGAGAAGAGGTTACCTACACGGACGTCGATACCTTTCGCTTTTGCCGCATCCACTGCATTGCGGGTCATTTCAAAGTCAGCAATCGCTGCATAGTCGTGATCTTTAAAGCGCATACGGTTTACTTTGGAGTCGGTACAAGCCCCCATGCCGATCACCACATCACGCAGTTTCACATCGGCGCGAACCGCACCACATGAACCGACACGAATGATTTTTTTCACGCCAAAATCAGTGATCAGTTCTTTGGCGTAAATGGAGCAGGACGGGATACCCATACCGTGGCCCATTACAGAGATTTTGCGGCCTTTATAAGTACCGGTGAAGCCCAACATGCCACGCACATTGTTCACTTCGCGCACGTCTTGCAGGAAGGTTTCGGCGATAAATTTCGCACGCAGTGGATCCCCTGGCATTAATACAACGTCAGCGAAATCACCCATTTCAGCATTAATATGTGGCGTTGCCATAATCACTTTCCTTAAAAATCAGAGAATTAAAATTTATATTACTGAGCTGTTTTTAAGTTTGAACTACTTTGCACAGTTCAGAGAAAATCAGCCATCGCCAGCGTAGATGAGCACCGACAGTTTGGGCACGGCCAGCGCACAGCCCCCGGAGCGTACACGCAGTACGTGAGGAGGGCGAGCACTGCCCGGGTTCAAAATGGCACGCTCAGCTTAGCTGAATGACTTAAAGCATATTCTTACCGTAATCCATTGGGGATAGATTGAAATATGTCGCTACCGTCTGCCCAATATCAGCAAAGGTCTCACGATGCCCCAGCGATCCCGGTTTGACTTTCGGGCCGTAAACCAAGACCGGAATGTGCTCACGGGTATGGTCAGTGCCCGGCCAGGTTGGGTCACAACCGTGGTCAGCCGTCAGGATCATGATGTCATCCTCTTTTACCAGCGCCATCAACTCAGGCAGGCGGCGGTCGAACAGTTCCAATGCAGCAGCATAACCAGCAACGTCGCGACGGTGACCGTAAGAAGAGTCAAAATCCACAAAGTTAGTGAACACGATAGTGTTATCACCGGCTTTCTTCATTTCTTCTATCGTGGCATCAAATAGCGCATCCAGACCGGTGGCTTTCACTTTCTGAGTGATACCCACATGCGCATAGATATCGGCGATTTTACCGATAGAAACCACTTCCCCCCCCTTCTCATCCACCAGTTTTTTCAACATGGTTGGCGCTGGCGGTTCAACGGCCAGATCATGGCGGTTACCGGTGCGTTGGAAGTTACCCGGCTTGTCACCAATAAACGGACGCGCAATCACACGGCCAATATTGTAGCCACCTTCGGTCAGTTCTTCGCGGGCAATTTCACACAGCTCATACAAGCGATCCAGGCCAAAAGTTTCTTCGTGGCAGGCAATCTGGAACACCGAGTCCGCCGAGGTATAGAAAATCGGTTTGCCGGTTTTCATATGCTCTTCACCCAATTGGTCAAGGATAACGGTCCCACTTGAGTGACAGTTACCCAGATAACCCGGCAGGTTGGCCCGTTTTACCAGTTTATCCAACAGTTCCTGTGGGAAACTGTTTTCGACATCACTGAAGTAACCCCAGTCAAACAGCACCGGCACCCCCGCAATCTCCCAGTGGCCTGACGGTGTATCTTTACCGGAGGATAACTCACTGGCATAACCATAGGCACCAATGATGTCTGCATTCTTATCCAGCCCAACTGGGAATTTACCGGTGGACTCTTCGGCAGCTTTACCCAACCCTAAACGACTCAAGTTTGGCAGCGTCAATGGGCCACTACGACCAACGTTAGCTTCACCACGGGCGCAGACCTCAGCAATGTGGCCCAGTGTATCGGCCCCTTGGTCACCAAATTTGTTAGCATCGGCGCTGGCACCAATACCAAATGAGTCCAATACCATAATAAATGTACGTTTCATTATTTTCTCCTGCGTGGGTTCACGCTCTGGGGCAGCTACGTTCATTTGCTCCCCCATGTAATTAATCTGTTTTTGCTAACATTTGCCTCGAAAGCAAATAGCGTCAATAACAAAAGTATGGCGTTTATTCAGTAATACGGCGATAGATAACCGGTGTTTCTTCCGGCGCTTTGTCACCCAAGGTGATCGCCGCACGTAGTGCGTCTGCTGCCTGCTGCCAGTCGTCTTCGTTATTGGCATGAATCACCGCTAATGGCTGCTGGCCATCAACACCAGTCCCCAGACGTGCCATTTCAGTGATACCAACACTGTAATCAATAGGATCAGTTGCCCGCCGACGACCACCGCCGAGGGAAACCACCGCCATACCCAGCGCACGGGTATCCATCGCGGTAACAATGCCGGCTCGTTCAGCAAAGACCGGTTTGCTCAGCGTGGCTATCGGCAGGTAGCTGTCATAGCGCTCAACGAAATCACTTGGGCCTTTTTGCGCCGCCACCATGCGACCAAAGAGTTCTGCTGCTTTACCGTTATCCAGCACCGCCTGTAACTTGGATCTGGCGTCAGCATCATCTTGCGCCAAACCACCGGATAACAGCATCTCAACGCACAGCGCCATCGTCACTTCTAACAAGCGTGGATTACGATATTCACCCGTCAGGAAGCGCACCGCTTCGCGCACTTCAACCGCATTACCGGCGCTGGAAGCCAACACCTGATTCATATCAGTCAATAGTGCCGTCGTTTTACAACCCGCGCCGTTAGCCACACTGACAATGGCCTGTGCTAAATCGGCAGATAGTTGATATGTCGGCATAAAAGCACCAGAACCCACCTTCACATCCATCACCAACGCATCCAGCCCCTCAGCCAGTTTCTTCGCCAAAATAGAAGCGGTAATCAGTGGAATGGAATCTACAGTGGCGGTGATATCACGGGTAGCGTAGAAACGTTTATCTGCCGGTGCTAATGAGCTGGTTTGACCAATGATGGCGACACCGACGTCCTGAATGATTTTACGGAACGCATTATCATCGGGGAAAATATCAAAACCGGGTATAGCTTCCAGTTTGTCCAAGGTTCCGCCGGTATGGCCCAAGCCACGGCCAGAAATCATCGGCACATAGCCACCACAGGCTGCGACCATCGGGCCAAGCATCAGTGATGTCACATCACCCACGCCACCGGTAGAGTGTTTATCCACGATGGGGCCGTTTAGATTAAGGCTCTGCCAGTTGAGCACCGTGCCAGAATCACGCATTGCCATAGTAAGTGCCACGCGCTCCGGCATGCTCATGTCATGGAAATAGATGGTCATCGCCAAAGCAGCAATCTGCCCTTCGGAAACCACATTGTCGCGGATCCCATTGATAAAGAAACGAATCTCTTCTTCGCTCAGTGGCTGACCGTCGCGTTTTTTACGGATAATTTCTTGTGCCAGAAACACAGCATCCCCCTGACCTAAATAAGGATAAAAGCCGCACGGCAGGCTAGTCGCCCGCAGCGCATCGGCTAAACTCAATGATTGCGATAATGATTAGTAACCGCTACTTTTGCTATCACTCTGATGGCCCAGCGTGGTTAATAAGCTGGCTAACAGACTGGATGCGCCAAAGCGGAAGTGGCGGGCGTCGGCCCAACCCTCACCCATCAATTGATCGGCCAGTTGCAGGAATTGCGCGGCATCTTCGGCAGTACGTACTCCGCCCGCTGGCTTAAAGCCGACGGTTTTACCCACACCTAAATCACGGATAGTGCTCATCATAATACCCGCACTTTCCAATGTGGCATTGACCGGCACTTTACCGGTGGAGGTTTTGATGAAGTCCGCGCCAGCTTTAATAGCAATTTCAGAGGCTTGACGGATCAAGTGCTCTTGCTTTAACTCACCGGTCTCTATGATTACTTTCAGTAATACATTCGCGGCAGCGCAGGCTTCTTTGCACTCTTTTACTAATTCGAAGCCGACCTTATCATTACCCGCCATTAAGGCGCGGTAAGGGAAAACCACATCCACTTCATCAGCACCATAGGCAATGGCGGCACGGGTTTCGGCCAGTGCAATAGCAATATCATCATTGCCATGTGGGAAGTTGGTCACTGTCGCAATACGGATTTCAGGGGTACCCTGCTCGCGCAACGTTTTACGCGCAATAGGAATAAAGCGGGGATAAATACAGATTGCCGCCGTGTTACCGGCAGGGCTTTTTGCCTGATGACACAACGCGATAACCTTATCGTCGGTATCGTCGTCATTCAGGGTGGTTAAATCCATCAAACTCAGTGCGCGTTTGGCATAATCGTTCAGATTCGCGCAGGCGGTTAAATCGGTCATAAAACTCTCCAACACTATTTCAGCCCCAGCACTTTGCCAGAACTGAGCATCTATTTATGAGCGGACAAAGAGACCGTACCGGTACCTTTGGTGATTAAAAGCCCCTCTCAAGAGGCGTAATTGTTGCCACCGGGCAAATAAAATCGCCCTAATGAGAGGGTTCTAAGCTCAATACGTTGGCGAGCGGACTTGGTTCCTTGAAGATAGCCCCTATGGGTGGCAATTGAGATCCATCTCACCGCACTAACTACTTGGTCATTGCATACATCACTGATGCAATGCGACGACATACAGGCTTTAGGCTTTCAATCCGAAAACCAATAATACTATTTGAACACGTTACCGATGCCTTGGGTGTGCTCAATTTCACACTAATCAATAGTAACTTGTAACGAGACGGAATTATATGTGATTAAAGTCACAAAATAACCTAATTTATAGCTTTCTGACCACGATACGCTCACTCGCTTCAAGAATAGCCTATGGGCAGGAATACGCAGTATTGTAGGCCTGAACCATAAAAAATTAAGCGTCAGCGGCGCAGACAGTTTGGGTGCGGACAGCGCGCAGGGACTGGAGCGTACACGAAGTAGGTGACAGGTCCCGAGCACTGCCCAATCCCAAAATGGCAAGTCAAGCTAGCCTAATTATAATGCCAGGAAGAAACCGGCGATCGTCGCACTCATCAGATTCGACAATGTGCCTGCTGCTACCGCTTTCAGGCCGAAACGCGCGATATCGTGACGGCGGTTTGGGGCCATGCTACCCAAGCCACCCAATAAGATGGCAACAGATGACAAGTTGGCAAAACCACACAGCGCGAAGGAAATAATAGCCTTAGTGTGCTCGGAAAGAACCTGTAAACCCGCGGCTTTGACTAACTCTTCTGCCTGGAGATACTGACCGAAATTCATAAATGCTACGAATTCGTTAACGATAATCTTCTGGCCGATAAATGAACCAGCCACCATCGCTTCACTCCATGGGATGCCTATCAAGTAAGCAATCGGCGAGAATACCCAACCCAGAATCAACTCTAGCGAAAGTTGTGGATAATCAAACCAGCCACCAATCCCACCCAGAATACCATTGAGCAGAGCAATCAAGGCGATAAAGGCCAGCAGCATTGCCCCTACATTCAATGCCAGTTGCATGCCGGAAGCCGCGCCAGATGCCGCTGCATCAATAACGTTAGCCGGGCGTTCATCTTCAGCAATCAAGGTTGTAGCATCAACGTTATCGTGCGTTTTTTCGGTTTCTGGCACCATCAGTTTAGCAAACAGTAACCCACCCGGTGCTGCCATAAAGGAAGCAGCAATCAGATATTCCAATGGTACCCCCATTTGCGCATAACCAGCCAATACTGAACCGGCAACGGAAGCTAAACCGCCGCACATTACTGCAAACAGTTCAGATTGGGTCATGGTGGCAATATAAGGGCGCACCACTAACGGCGCTTCAGTTTGGCCAACAAAGATATTAGCTGTGGCAGAAAGGGATTCAGTACGTGAAGTGCCCAGCAACTTTTGCAAACCACCGCCCAATACCTTAATAACGATTTGCATGATGCCAAGGTAATACAGAACGGCAATCAATGATGAGAAGAATACAATTACTGGTAATACTCGCAGGGCGAATACAAAGCCGCCACCACCAAAAACTTCAAACATTTTGTCAGAAACCAAACCGCCAAAAATAAATGAAATCCCCTCATTACCGTAGGCGATAACGTTAGCGACTCCTTCTGACATACCGCCCAGAATGCGGCGCCCGATGGGCACATATAATACCAGCGCACCAATAGCGATCTGGATAATAAATGCACCAACAACAGTGCGGATATTAATCGCCCTATAATTACTTGAAAGAAGTACGGCTATTAATATCAGTACTGCCATTCCAACCAGACTCATTAGCATGTCGCTATCCCTAATAGTGAAATCATTAATTAAATTGAAATAATTTTCGGGGGATTATACCGACATGAAGGCGCTATCAAATAATCTCTGTCACAAATAAACACAACTAAAAGCAACCGAATCAACGTAAGTGTGACGATGGTCACATTAAAAAGCGAAAATAAAGAGATCACACAAATTATTAGTATGGTTTGTATATTCCCGGAGGTGATTTAAAGTGGGCAGCTATCGGCGGGCGGTAATCGGAACAAACGTTGACTATTCGCTAACAACTGGCTGGCAATCTGTTGTGGCGCTTCAGAGCGTAGCTGACACAACACGCTGAACACATCAGCAGCCCGCTCGGGCCGGTTTGGCTGCCCCTGAAAACCGGCTAACGGCATATCTGGCGCGTCGGTTTCCAGCAGTAATGCGGAAAGAGGCAATGCGGCCATGACACTCCGGGTTTTCTGTGCCCGCACATAAGTAATGGTCCCACCCACACCAATATAATAACCCAAGCGAATAAATGCCTGCGCCTGCGCCAGGCTACCGGCGAAACCATGTACAACACCGGTGCGCGGCAACGCCGTTTTACGCAGCACCGAGGCTAATTGGTCATGGGAACGGCGAGAATGCAGAATAACGGGGAGATCATGCTGTTTAGCCAGCTTAAGTTGGGCCTGCAATAGCGCCAACTGGCGTGGTAACTGCGGCTCATCCATATAAAGATCCAGGCCAATTTCCCCCACGGCCACCAGCTTGTGAGTTTTGTTCGCCAGATAGGATACCAGTGTCGCCAAATCGGCCTCTTGATGTTGAGCGATATAAAGTGGATGCATGCCGAGTGCGGCAAAAAGGGGTGGATAGTTCGCAGCCAAGGCTAAAATACGGGGAAAATAAGCAGCACCCACCGCAGGAACAATCAATTGCCTGACATTCGCCTGAGCCGCAGTGACTAAACTGGCCGCTTCAGCACCACTGAATGGAGGGAAATCAAAGTGACAGTGGGTATCGATAAAATAAGCTTTATCGCTAAGATTCACTATCTGCTCACTCACTTCTACCATTAGACGGTATCACCTTTGTTTTTTGCCACACTGGCAGGCAAAATTATCTCTACTGGCAAGGGCTTTCTATTGGTATTCGTCGGAATAATCAACCCATTGTCACTCACACTCATCTGAGCCGGTAGGCCATAGTGAGTGGCGGTCACTGAATCCGCTGGTGTAATGATATCCGGCGTTTGAGTAATATCAAATGAAGAGTCATCAGTATCAATTAGCTCTGCCATATCATCTGGTTGATTAATATCTTGTGGCTGAATGATACGACGTGAAAGTGAAATCGAGGTTTTCTCCCCATTGATTCCAGCCTGATCCCGTTGATCTTGCGGTAATAGCCAGTGCCCGACGGTAGCCAAAAAATAGCGACCACAACGGCGGCCTAAATGATAATCACGATTTAGTGCCGCGACCCGGCTCCCCAGTGCATTACTGGCAAGTGGCTTAGGCGGAAAAATTTCGAAAATACGCAGGTCACCGGGCGGCTTTTCAATAAATTGCTGAATACGGTGATAGCTCTGCTCATGTTGCTGCATAATCCGCACCAGTTGTTGCAAACTGCTTTCACTCAGCCAATGTTCCATCCGCTTCATCCATTGCGGCGTGTAATAGGCCTGCGACGGTACAGTCCGAATCACCACAATAGTATCAGCGCCACGGCGGTAGGCTTCCTCCACCGGGATGGCATCACTGATGCCACCATCCTGATAACTGATCCCCCCCAAATCTACCCCCTGACGGTATAAACCAGGGATAGCACTGGACGCTTTAATGGTCGGCAGCCAGCTTTCTCGAGTGGGGGAAATATAGGTGGGTTCAAAATCATCACTACGGCAGGCACACATTAAGAATTCACGGCCATTGCGTAAATGCTCTTCAGCATGATCCATGGCCAGAGGCAACTGCTGGGATGTGATATCCACCAACCAGTCGAGATCAATTAAGTGGCCACCACGCACAAAACGTAATGGGTTAAAGAAATTAGCGGTGGTGGTGTAGCGGGTTATGACGCGGCGAGCGTAACCGGGTTGACCGCAGATAAAGGCAGATAGATTTTGTGCACCGGCAGAGGTGCCAATCATCAGATCAAAAGGGTTAAAGCGGGCGCGTTGAAATTCATCCAGCACACCGGCTGTAAAAATTCCCCGCTGCCCGCCTCCCTCACAAACCAACGCCATTTTTCCGGGTTGGTATGGTTTATAGGCGAGTGGCTCAATATTACCGAGCGTGATAGGTATTCTGTATCCCACCATCTATCCTTAATTCGTTACAACAGGTGCCGAGGATACCCCGTCTTACCCTTTGCTGTAACCCTCTCGCCTGACTAAAGGCGCTTACGGCCTGTAAACAGACTGATGAGGAATAGGACAATACCCACTACGAAGACGACTTTTGCGGCCCAGGCTGCCGTACCGGCTAGCCCACCAAAACCTAATGCCGCAGCGATTAAAGCAATAATCAAAAATATAATGCCCCAGCGAAACATAAGCCTCTCCTTCCCGTTTTAAAAAATGGCTTTCTACCCGTCATACTTCAAGCCGCAGGAGTGTTAGCTGCACTCAATCACCCGAATCACTTACCAATGTAAGCTCATCGGTACTCACTCGCTTGCCGCCTTCCTGCAACTCGAATTATTTAGGGTATGTAAACTCGCGTTCAAAAATCACTCTTTAACAGTAGCGTATTTGACAGAAGTCGTATTATTTGGATTTGTGGATGAGTTATTTGGCTGACAAACTTATTAACGGGTATCCCGTGGGTTATTTTATTTCCCCACGAAATACCCATCAGCCGATAATAATTAAGGTTTGATGCTCAGATCATTTTTAACGCTTTTCACGCCATCAACGGCTTTAGCAATACTTTCAGCACGTTCGGACTGAGCTTTATTCTCAACACTACCTGATAACTGCACCACACCTTCGGTGGTTTCTACTTTCACTTTACGTGAGGGTACGATGTCATCAGCCAGCAATTTGGCTTTGATTGAACTGGTTGTTGCAGCATCGCCAGCATATTCACTGACTGATTGTGATTTCTGGTCTTTCACATGCAGCTTATCGCTGACAGATTTAACGCCTTCAACGTTTCCGGCAATTTCAACGGCAGTTTCAGCTTCAGCCTGAGAAGTCACAAAACCAGTCAGAGTGACCACACCATGGTTGGTTTCAACAGAGATATCAGTGCTTTTAAGAGATTTCTCTTCCAACAGAGCGCTTTTCACTTTAGCTGTTGCAGCGCTGTCACCCATGTAGTTATCGACTTTCTTCATGGAGCTATCGAGTTTCGCGCCGGTGCTGTCTACTACGTTGTTTGTCTTATTGAGCATGGTGTCTTCAGCGAACACGCTACCACTCATAAGTGCAGTACCTAAGACAATAGCCATCATTGAACGGGCAAATTTTGTATTTGTCATCGATTTCTTCCTTTGTCGTTATAAACCGTAAAGGGTTATGAAACTTAACTTGTTATAACACCCAAACTTACGGATTTTACGCCACCCAGAGAGGTGACCAGTTGATGAATACTTTACGATTACTACAGGTTATTTGACCTAAAATTGATGCACGTCAATCCTGCGTGTACCTATAAAGATAGAGCATCTCAGAATAAATACAGTCGGAATCGCCCTAAAGCCGGATTTTTATGATTAAGTAGGAGTTATCCTAAGGAGGAAATAGTGAAGACAATTAATGAATCGGGGTACCCTGTACCCCGATAGAGTGCGGCTTGGCGGGTGATTAATGTTCGCGAGTTTTACGGAAATTCACTTCCGGGTAACGTTCTTGCGTAATATTAAGATTTACCATCGTTGGGGCGATATAGCTCAAGTTATCACCACCATCTAATGCCAGATTAACCTCATTCTTACGTTTAAACTCTTCGAACTTCTTCACGTCATCACATTCAACCCAACGGGCAGTAGAGACGTTAACTGATTCATACACCGCTTCCACGTTGTATTCACTTTTCAGTCGTGAAGAGACCACTTCAAACTGTAGAACACCGACTGCGCCAACAATCAAATCGTTGTTGGTCAACGGGCGGAACACTTGCACCGCACCCTCTTCTGACAACTGAACCAGACCTTTTAGCAACTGCTTCTGTTTCAATGGATCACGCAGGCGAATGCGGCGGAACAATTCAGGGGCAAAGTTCGGTATGCCGGTGAACTTCATATCTTCACCCTGGGTGAAGGTATCGCCAATTTGAATGGTACCGTGGTTATGCAAGCCAATGATATCGCCAGCAAAAGCTTCTTCTACATGAGAACGGTCACCAGCCATAAAGGTCAGTGCGTCTGAAATTACTACGTCTTTCTTGGTTCGCACCTGACGCAGTTTCATCCCTTTCTCAAAACGGCCAGAAACCACCCGCATAAAGGCAACACGGTCACGGTGTTTCGGATCCATATTTGCCTGAATTTTGAAAACAAAACCGGTAAATTTGGGTTCAGCAGCAACCACTTCACGGGTATCGGTTTTACGTGGCATCGGGGCCGGAGCCCATTCAACCAAGCCATCCAACATATGATCGACGCCGAAGTTACCCAAAGCGGTACCGAAGAACACCGGCGTTAAGTCACCAGACAAGAAAGCATCATGCTCGAATTCATGAGAAGCCCCCTGTACCAGCTCCAGTTCCTGACGGAACTGTTTAGCCAAGTCCTCACCTACCGCTGCATCCAAGTCTGGGTTATTCAGCCCTTTGACGATGCGCACTTCCTGAATGGTGTGGCCTTTACCCGTCTGATAGAGATACGTTTCATCTTTATAAAGGTGGTAAACCCCTTTAAACAACTTACCGCAACCAATCGGCCAGGTGATTGGTGAACAAGCAATTTTCAGCTCACGTTCCACTTCATCCAGCACTTCCATCGGATCACGAATATCGCGGTCCAATTTGTTCATAAAAGTGAGGATTGGTGTATCACGCAGACGAGTTACTTCCATCAGCTTACGGGTTCGATCTTCAACCCCTTTTGCCGCGTCAATCACCATCAGACAGCAGTCCACGGCGGTCAGAGTACGGTAAGTGTCCTCGGAGAAGTCTTCATGCCCCGGGGTATCGAGTAAGTTAACCAGACAACCGCCATACGGAAATTGCATCACCGAGGTGGTGATGGAGATCCCGCGTTGCTTTTCCATTTCCATCCAGTCTGATTTGGCATGATGGCTTGAGCCACGGCCTTTTACCGTACCGGCGGTCTGAATTGCGTGTCCGAACAACAACACTTTTTCGGTAATGGTGGTTTTACCGGCATCGGGGTGGGAAATGATCGCGAAAGTACGTCTTTTCGCGACTTCCAGTGCGTATTCACTTGGAGACATAATTTGAGATTTCTACTTTTAAGCCGCCCTGCTCTGGGCCTCATATCCTATTGATATGCGGGTCAGGCAAAGCGAGGCATTGATTGTGGCGCTATACCCTGCTTATTGGAAATTGCAGCAGGCTTAGCGGCAACTCCTATCACGTCGGGTATAAGTGGCTATAGCGCGGTATTTTCTCTGATTTATGCGAGATAGACAATTTATTCAAGACAAACAGTCATTATTCACGACTGACAATCGGCAAAACGGGGCTATCCCATCGGCAGCGCCATCATAATGGCATCTTCACGCCCATCGGCACTTGGGTAATAGTTGCGCCGCACAGAAACCTCGTTAAAGCCTAAGCTCTCATAGAGGGCGATAGCCCGTGCGTTTGAAGCCCGCACCTCAAGCCAGAGAGTGACGATATCACGTGTTGCCAACTGCTCAATCAGATGTTCAAGCAGTAAACGGCCATACCCCTGTCGCTGATAGTGCGGATCGATGGCGATATTAAACAGCGTCGCTTCATCCAACACCATTTGGGTAATGGCGAAACCGACCATTTGTTGACTGACACTCAACTTAAAATTGAGATAGCGCTCCCCTTGGTTACTGACCAGGGTTTTTTCCGTCCACGGGAAAGCGTGGCTGGCTTGCTCAATTTTGTACGCTGTGGCCAGATCGGCTGGCGTCAGGATAGAAATCTGCTTCATGGTGACAAATCTGCTGCCAAAGTGCGCGCTTAGCGCTCGCGTCTTGATAAAGTCCGGCCAATGCCGGGCTGTGTAACTGCGCGCCAGCGACCGCAAGCGGTTCACTGATGCCCAATCGCCAACTGTTGCACTGCGTATCTTCCGGCAACATTGCAACCCTGTCCGGCGTCAGTGCATAAGCCTGACGCGGCGTGAGACCCAAGCTGTGCAACACATCACACAACAGGGGATCATCATATTCAGGAAGCAGGTGTGCCACAATCAGCAGTCGGGTATCTTCGGGTAAACGAACTGCGATTTCACCCTGCAAGACGGCCGGGCGGCGCAATGTCCACTGCGTAATGCCTAGCTGTTGTAACAGCAAGTCTCGTCTTGATGCCATGCCATTTCCTGTCAGAGCGACCCGTATTTCGACGCTATGCTAGCAAACCCATCGAACATGCGCCAACAAACCTCTATAATCCCCGATCATATTATTAAGGAGCCAAAGACTGATGTCAGCATTAACCCCAGCCAGTGAAGTGATACTGCGCCATAGTGATGAATTTATAGCCCGCCATGTGTTGTTTGCCGGTGATTTACAAGATGCGCTGCCAGCGCAGTTTGATGCAGCCGGGGTACGGGTTCATACCAATCAATATCACCACTGGCAATTACTGAGCAATACGCTGGAAGAGAATGTGCAATTCGGTCTTTTGGCCACTGCCGACATGGTGGCTAACTGCGATACGCTGGTTTATTACTGGCCGAAAAGCAAACAGGAAGCCCAGTTCCAATTGGCTAATCTCCTTTCGTTATTGCCTGTCGGCACCGATATTTTTGTGGTGGGTGAGAACCGTAGTGGCGTGCGCAGTGCAGAAGAAATGTTATCTGAATTTGCGCAGTTGACTAAAATCGACAGCGCCCGCCGTTGCGGTCTGTACCATGGCCGGTTGGATAAACAGCCGGAATTTGATGCCGATGCCTGGTGGGAAAGTTACCAGGTGGGCGATGTGACAGTTAAAACATTGCCTGGCGTATTCAGCCGTGACTCGCTGGACTCCGGCAGCCATCTGTTACTGTCTACGTTCAGTGAGCCATTTAAAGGCAATGTGCTGGATGTCGGCTGTGGTGCAGGTGTGCTGGCCTCTGTATTGGCGCAGCAATCACCTAAAATCAAATGGACCCTGAGTGATGTCTCTGCGGCCGCTATTGAAGCCAGCCGAGCAACATTAGCGGCGAATAACATCGACGCGCAGGTGATTGCCAGCAATGTCTATTCCGACATTAAAGGCCGCTTCGAGATGATTATTTCGAATCCACCGTTCCATGATGGTATTCAAACCAGCCTGACTGCGGCGGAATTGTTGATCCGCGGCGCAACAGCTCACCTGCATGTCGGTGGTAAATTGCGGATAGTGGCGAACTCCTTCCTGCCTTACCCTGCACTACTGGATGCGGCATTTGGCAGCCATGAAGTGCTGGCCCAGAATGGCCGTTTTAAGGTGTATCAGGCAACTGTCGGGCGTGCGCCACGAGACTCCAAGAAAAAACGTTAAAACTAGGCGTTAAGATGGGCCATCCCTTCCGCGCCGTAGCGTTCACCCGCTGCGGCATGGAACGGGAATACTGCATCCAGTGCTGCCAGCTCTTGCGGGCTGAGTGCCAGATCGAGTGCCGCCAGATTCTCTTCCAGATAAGCACGCCGTTTGGTCCCAGGGATTGGGACAATATATTTCCCCTGCGCCAATACCCAGGCCAGCGCCAGTTGAGAGGGTTTAACCCCTTTCGCGCGCGCCATTTCCACCACCGCATCGGCTAATACCAGATTCATGGCAAAATTATCCCCCTGAAAACGCGGGTTATGACGGCGAAAATCATCAGCAGCCAGATCTTCCGGGCGGCGTAACGCTCCGGTCAAAAAACCGCGCCCCAGAGGGCTATAAGCCACAAAACCCACACCTAACCGTTCGCAGGTCGCCAATACAGAGGATTCCACATCTCGTGTCCAAAGTGAGTATTCACTCTGTACTGCGGTAATTGGATGCACCTGATGGGCCTTCTCTAATGTTGCCGCTGAGACTTCACTCAAACCGATATGACGTATTTTACCGGCAGTGACCAAATCAGCCAGAGTGCCAATCACATCTTCAACCGGTACACTAGGGTCGCCACGATGCTGGTAATAAAGGTCAATAACATCAACACCCAACCGCTTCAGGCTACCGTCAACAGACTTACGAATATAATCAGGCTGGCTACTGACGCCCCGCACTGTCGGGTCAGTCGGATCACGTACAATACCAAATTTAGTGGCCAGAAAGACCTGATCACGTTTGCCTTTAATGGCGCGTCCAACCAACTCCTCATTGGTAAACGGGCCATACATGTCAGCGGTATCGAGTAAAGTCACCCCCAACTCCAGCGCGCGATGTAACGTCGCAATGGATTCATTCACGTCCTGATTGGTGGAGTAAAAGTCACTCATCCCCATGCAGCCAAGCCCCAGCGCTGAGACTAGCGGGCCATTCGAACCTAATTGACGTTGTTGCATTGTGATATTCCCCGTTAATGATGTCGGAAGAAAGTGTGGTTGTTTAGCGAGGAAAGATAAATAATGCAGATTGCTCATTACTGTTCAAAAAACACCAACAATGGACGAGTGCAATCATGGACCAAATACAAGCTATGCGGATATTTGTCCGTATTGTTGAATTAGGTAGCTTCAGTCGCGCGGCGGAGAAACTACAATTGCCCCGTGCAACGGTCAGCCATACCTTAAAACGGTTAGAGCAGCGCTTAGGCGTGCGTTTATTGGTGCGCACCACCCGGCAAGTGAATATCACCGCGGAAGGCACACTGTATTACCAGCGTTGCTTGCAATTACTGTCGGCGTTTGAAGAGGCTGACTCGCTGTTCAGCCATCAGCGGCTGCAACCGGAAGGGAAAGTACGCATTGATATGCCACATTCGCTAGCCCGCAATGTGGTTATCCCCGCACTAAATGACTTTTATCAGCGTTATCCCCATATCACGCTGATTCTCGGCGCGAATGACAGTACCATTGACCTGATGCGTGAAGGTGTCGATTGTGTTTTGCGTGCATGGCTGCCCCATGATGAACAATTAGCAGCACGTAATATTGGTCAGCAACCACAGATAACCTGTGCGTCACCAGCTTATCTCGCCAGATATGGTGTTCCACAGTCCCTCGACGACCTGGCCGGCCATCAAGCGGTGGGGTATTTCTCACAGATAGATGGCCGTGATTACCCATTAGAATTTGTTTATCAGGGGAAAGTTGAAAGCCGCACATTACCTGGTATCTTGAGTGTCAATGGTGCCGATGCTTATATCGCAGCCGGTGTCGCAGGCCTAGGATTGATTCAAGCTCCCACGCCAGGTATTCAGAGCCAATTAACCCAAGGCGAACTGATTGAGGTGTTGCCCCACTGTCCACCACCGGCCATGCCGCTGTTTATTATGTTCCCTGCGGGGCGTTTTCTTGCCCCTAGAGTAAGAGTGCTGATTGACTGGCTGATTGAACTGTTTTCCGATTATCCACAGTTATCACCAACACAACCAAGCGGGCGTTAAAAACTAAAAATACTTCTGTAATCAAATCAATTGCTCAACATATGATGCTTTTTACAGCAAACGTCCCGCTTAAGGGAAATAAGTATTGACCTGAACGCGAAAATCTCTAGAATTCGCCTCCGTAGTTGCTTTATAAAAGTGATGTTCCGGTACGCGATGGTGGCGGAATTGGTAGACGCGCTAGCTTCAGGTGTTAGTGTTCTTACGGACGTGAGGGTTCAAGTCCCTCCCTTCGCACCAAACATACTTTTCTTGGCGATTCGTAGTATATCCCCAAAGTAATTGGTATTGCAGGCAGCAAACAAACCCAGATAGGCTTACTCCGGTAAGTGATTGAGGTTTAATAGCCTGTGGCTTCAAGTACGAGGGGAGATTTATATTGCACAGCACATGCGATGGTGGCGGAATTGGTAGACGCGCTAGCTTCAGGTGTTAGTGTTCTTACGGACGTGAGGGTTCAAGTCCCTCCCTTCGCACCAAGCTGGTGATATAAATCCTAAGCTTTACTTTTTTAAGATATACCCAAAATAATTCGAATTGCAGAAAGGCGGCAAACGAGTGAACTCCCAAGAGCTTACACCAGTAAGTGACTGGGGTGAACAAAGGCAGCCAACGCACATGTAGTTTGAAGTATGACGGATATAGCAGTAAGAAATCATTTGGGCGATGGTGGCGGAATTGGTAGACGCGCTAGCTTCAGGTGTTAGTGTTCTTACGGACGTGAGGGTTCAAGTCCCTCCCTTCGCACCACAATGATTTCAAAAGCACAGTAATACCTCTCTTCTGGCAAGACCCCTTCCTAAAATACACGTAAATACCTGTAATACAGAAAATTCAGCCAATGCTATTGGGTTCAATGCATCCCACTGTGCATTAACACCGCCATCAGGCCACCCAACAGCGCCAGACATGATGGCAGCAATAAGAAATGCCGTAACCGCGCGTGATACAACATGCTAACCGTGGCTAGCATGGCGAGCACAATCAGGATACGTAACTGACCGACGGTGATATCAGCCCATCCCAAAACCGGCAGTAAAGCAAAAGGCAGCAATATCCCCCAACCACTAGACATACCACGGCTCAATAATCCACTGATCCCACACCAGCGATAAGCGGCTAATCTGGCTGTAATCATAACAACGGCCCCAATTGATAATGATAACTAATATCATATATCACTCTATCGTAGTCTGCACTATGAAGTTGTTAGCAGCGGACAGACAGCGACAACATCAAGTTAAGAAACATCATGATGACAGGCTGAAACAAAAATGGTAATTTTGGTTAAGAAAATTCCTAAAACGATACTAAAACGCTTCAAACAAAAATAATTACTAAGAAAAACTATTTATCGTGATGCCTAAATAATAGGGCTTCATGAGGATATTGTTTATTTGTCTACTGACAGCACGACATTATGCAGAGTGAATTGAATATGAATAGCCATTCCTACGATCAGCTTCTGAAAAGTAAGCATCGGCTCTCTTTACTGCTTTTTTTATTTCTTAATGCGTCGTCTTCTATTTTTAGTATGATATTACCGTCACCTGAAACGCCAGCAGTGACATTACCGATAGTACTGATCACGGTTATCAGCCTGAGCGCAGCAACTTATCTGATTTTTATTTCGAAGAATTATGCCAATAAACTGAATTTATTTTCAATAATCATGGGCGTGCTTTGGGCCTGGCAAATCATTCTTAAATACGAATATTTGGGTAATAATGAAAATAACTACTTACTACTCAGCCTGTTTACGATTTTCTTTATCAGCACCATAGCCCTGTCTGATAATTTCCTTGCTTTTTGTCTACACAGTGCACCAGCAGCATTAACCGTTATTTTACTCGACGATTTTCAAAATATTTTCCGTATTGTATTCACCATCATGCTGCCACTGATTGGTTTCTCCTTACATCATTTGATGCTACGTCGTAGTGATGACTTTACCCGAAAACTTGTCGCACGCCTTTATAATGAAAGGGAAAAATTCAGTGATTTAAGCATGATAGATCCCTTAACCAGTTTGTATAATCGCCGGGGTCTGGAGAATAAACTTGAAACACTACTGGCTCAGTCTCCCGGCAATCATTACGTATTGTTGCTCGATATCGACCATTTTAAAGCTTATAACGATAACTATGGTCACACGATGGGGGATCAAGCACTGGTACGTGTTGCGGCGGCTATCCGTGATGCTGTTCGTTCACGGGATATCGTGGTGCGCTACGGCGGCGAAGAGTTTTTAGTGTTACTGACTCATGTGAGTGAAGAGTATGCAAGCCAGCTGGCTGAGCGCGTGCGCCAACGGGTTTTAGGACTTGATATTCCACATGTTTTTAACCATAAAGTTTCTACAACCGTGACATTGAGCGCAGGTATTTCTCCTCTGCAAGCCTATGATCTGGCCTCCTCGCTTAAAGCCGCGGATGAAGCACTTTACCGGGCCAAAAAAGATGGCCGGAATAAAGTTGCCTTTGCCGGAGAGAAATTATCAAACGTTGAATCGTCACCTTGATTAAATGACGCGGTACAAACTCAATTATTATTTTCATCGATAATGGTTGAGTTTAATACTGCAATATTATATTTCACTTTCATTATGTTATTAAACCTTGTCATTGCATCTAAAAAAAATAAATCACTAGCTCATCTGCTGGCAGATAACATCTATTTAAGCGAATCATCCTTCCGCACAGTTGAACATAATTAGCGTTTAAAACTGTAAATTGCGCTATTACCCCCAGTTCAAATACCCATCCATCATCCAGGCAATGTTGCTCAATGTCTCAGGGTAATCTGGCCCATATTCGTATATCACAATACATGTACAATAATGATTATCATTTATAGAAAGAAAAGCCATGCAGGAAGAGTATTGCGAATCAGGGTCTGGGGCTTATCACTGTTTTTTACTATAACGGATTATTTTGTTGCTTTGCTAAACCGATTCTTCTACTTTTAGCAGCAAATAGGATTGAAGAAAACAGGGGTTTATCATGGAAAATACCATTTGGGTTTTAGGTGATGCTGTAATTGATTTAGTTCCTGAAAATTCAAATAATTACCTTAAGTGTCCAGGTGGCGCACCTGCCAATGTGGCGGTCGGCATCGCCCGATTGGGCGGTAAAAGTGCCTTTATTGGCCGGGTTGGGCAAGACAGTTTTGGTCGTTTTATGCAGCAGATATTACAACAGGAAAACGTCGATACCCACGCGATGACACAGGATCCGCTGCACCATACCTCTACAGTTGTGGTGGATTTAGATGAGCATGGCGAACGCACTTTTACATTTATGGTGACACCGAGTGCCGATCTATTCTTACAACCAGATGATTTACCTGAATTTAAAAACAATCAGTGGCTGCATTTGTGCTCTATTGCCTTAAGCCAAGAGCCGAGCCGTAGTGCCGCCTTTGAGGCGATGCGCCGTATGAAAGCCGACGGTGGTTGGGTCAGCTTTGATCCCAATATCCGTGCCGATATCTGGCGCGAACCACAAGCGTTGCTCCCCTGTCTGCAACAGGCGCTGTTATTGGCCGATGTAGTGAAACTGTCGTTGGAAGAACTGAACTTTATCTGCCCAGATCAGGATATTGCTGGCGCAATGGAACAGTTGATGGCCGACTATTGCTGCAAATTGCTACTGGTAACACTGGGTGCCAATGGCGTTTGGGTGCATAACCGCCATCGTCTGCAAAAATACCCGAGTAGGAAAATCACCCCAATAGACACGACTGGCGCGGGTGATGCCTTTGTCGCTGGGTTGCTGACAGCATTGGCACGGCTACCAAATTGGCATTTAGGTGCAGATCTCACCGCCGCCATCGATCAGGCGCAAGCCTGTGGTGCTTTAGCCACCAGCGCTAAAGGAGCAATGACTGCGTTACCTAATGCTCAACAGCTGCGGCATTTTCTTCAACCCGACCACTAACTGCATAAATCCTCTTCCGCATAAACCATTTAGGATGTCGCCTTTGACAGGCAGGCATCCGTCCCTCTTCCTACCTGTCACTCTTTTTGCTAAACACCCAGCATGTTAGCGCCTGCTACATGCATTATCGCGCGCACCCTCTTCCTGCTCATCGCCTTATTCGTCTCAAAAAGTCATGCACTTTGCAGTCTGGATCACAATAGCTGAATCGGGTTAGCAAAATGTTTTGCTAATCCCAAAGGATCCCCCTTATGTTAGCCATGAAAAACCGGTTTAGCTGTTTAGCATAAATACAATCAATCACATACCGAGTGATATAAAATGATGATAAAACCAAGCTATCTTGCTGTATCAATAGGACTTATCCTTTCTTGTGCAGCGACAACCACCTCTGCAGCCTCACCCTCGTCTTCCTCAAACATGGATATTGAAGCCCGCCTCAATGCGTTGGAGCAACGATTGCAACAAGCGGAACAGCGGGCAAAAAATGCAGAAACACGCGCCGAAATTGCCGAAAAACAGGCACAAAAGCTGGAAACTCGAACGCGTCAGGCAGAAGAAAAGACCGTTCAGGTGGCTAAGCGCACAGATAAACTGGAAAGCAAAACACAGGATGGCAACGGTTTTGAGTTTCATGGTTATGCCCGTTCCGGCCTGCTAATGAACGACTCTGGCACCGGCACCCAAGGTGGCCCGTATGTTACGCCAGCCGGCAGTACCGGAGGGGCAGTTGGCCGCTTGGGTAATGAGACAGAAACTTATGTTGAAGTCAATTTGGAGAAAAAGCAGAAGCTGGATAACGGTGCCACCACCCGCTATAAAGTGATGCTGGCTGATGGTCAGCGCAGCTATAACGACTGGACAGCCGACAGCAGTGACCTCAATGTGCGCCAGGCATTTGTCGAACTTGGCACCCTGCCAACCTTTAACGGTATTTTTAAAGACAGTACATTGTGGGCCGGTAAACGTTTCGATCGCGATAACTTCGATATTCACTGGCTGGATTCCGACGTGGTATTCCTTGCCGGTACCGGTGGCGGTATTTATGACATCAAATGGACCGATAACCTGAAGAGTAACTTCTCGTTATATGGCCGTAATTATGGTGAGATCGAGAATATTAATAGCGATATCCAAAGCTATATTTTCACTGCCAATAACTATAGCGGCCCCTTCCAGTGGATGGTGAGCGGGTTGCGCGCCAAAGATAATGAGGCGCGCCAAAATAGCGGTGAAGCCGTTAATACTAATGCCACAGATAAAGGTATTCACAGCATGTTGGCCTATCACGGTGACAGCTTCTATGGGCTACGTGATGGTACGTCAAAAACCGCGCTGCTGTACGGCCATGGTTTAGGGGCTGAAGTAAAATCTATCGGGTCCGATGGCAACTTAACCAGCAGCGCAGATACCTGGCGTTTGGCGACTTACGGCACCACCGCATTAAGTAAAAACTGGAGTCTAGCCCCAGCAATATTGGCGCAACAAAGTAAGGATCGTTATGTCTCGGGCGATAGCTATAAGTGGATAACATTCAACACCCGCCTGATTCAGGAAATCACCGAGAACTTTGCATTAGCTTATGAAGGTAGTTATCAGTACATGAATCTGGATCCGCAGGGCTATAAGGATTATCACAAAGTCAGTGGCGGTTTCTATAAATTGACCTTCGCCCCAACCTTTAAAGCCGGTGATATCAGCAACTTCTTCAGCCGGCCAGAAATTCGGGTGTTCGCCACCTATATGGATTGGAGCCAAGATCTGGATAACTACGCCAAGGATGATTCCTTCGGTAAAGATGGTTTTGCTGCCGGCGGACAATGGAACTTTGGTATCCAAATGGAAACCTGGTTCTAACTATTACGCACCGCGGTAATCACGACGAATACCGCCTGCTGCCGTGACGATCCTCGGCATGCAGGAATAAAAATAAATTTGCGAGGGATATCATGAATATCAATGAGACCGTAACGGCTCTGCTCCCATTGCTTGGTGGTAAAGAGAATATCGTCAGTGCTGCACACTGCGCCACTCGCCTGCGCTTGGTTCTGGCAGATGATTCTTTAGTGCAAAAATCAGCGGTAGAAAAACTCGATGGCGTTAAGGGCTGCTTCAGCAATGCCGGGCAGTTACAGGTGATTTTCGGTACCGGGTTGGTCAATAAAGTTTATGCCGAATTTATCAAGGTAGCGGGTGTAAACGAAGCCAGTAAATCTGAAGCTGCCGCTGTGGCGGCGCGTAAACTCAATCCGTTCCAGCGCATTGCCCGCCTGCTATCCAATATTTTTGTCCCGATCATTCCGGCAATCGTGGCGTCCGGCCTGTTAATGGGCTTGCTCGGCATGGTAAAAACCTATGGCTGGGCCGATGCTGACAGCGCGCTGTTTATCATGCTGGATATGTTCAGCTCCGCTGCCTTTATCATTCTGCCTATCTTGATTGGTTTCACCGCGGCCAAAGAGTTTGGCGGCAACCCGTATCTGGGGGCAACACTGGGCGGCATTTTGACGCACCCAGCGCTAACCAATGCCTGGGGGGTGGCGGGCGGTTTCCATACTATGAATTTCTTCGGTATGGAGGTGGCGATGATTGGCTATCAGGGCACAGTATTCCCGGTGCTACTGGCAGTGTGGTTTATGAGTATGTTGGAAAAACGCCTGCGCAAAGTGATACCTGATGCGCTGGACCTGATCCTCACACCGTTTTTGACCGTAATCATTACCGGTTTTGTCGCGCTGTTATTTATCGGCCCTGCCGGGCGAGTATTGGGTGATGGGATCTCGCTGGTACTTAGCACACTGATAACCCATGCTGGCTGGCTGGCCGGGTTACTGTTCGGCGGGCTTTATTCCGTGATAGTGATAACCGGCATCCATCATAGCTTCCACGCCATCGAGGCCGGGCTATTGGGTAATCCGAATATCGGGGTCAATTTCTTGTTACCTATCTGGTCAATGGCAAACGTGGCGCAAGGCGGAGCCTGCCTGGCAGTCTACTTTAAAACCCGCGATGCTAAAATTAAAGCCATCGCCATCCCATCGGCATTTTCTGCCATGCTGGGTATTACCGAAGCGGCAATTTTCGGGATTAATCTGCGCTTTATCAAACCCTTCCTTGCTGCACTGGCAGGTGGTGCATTAGGAGGCGCTTGGGTCGTCGCGAATCATGTCAATATGACTGCGGTGGGCTTAACCGGTATCCCGGGCATCGCTATCGTACAAGGCAATTCAATTGTTAATTATCTGATTGGATTGGTTATTGCATTTGGCGCTGCATTTATTATCTCTCTACTGCTTAAGTACAAAACGGACAGCGAATAATGCAAGAAGTCAGTTTGCTAAAACAACTTACGCTGGCAGTGATGCGTGGCCAAATCCGCGCATCGCGTGACCCTCATCGGCCAGGCTGGCACCTGGCCCCCAGTGTCGGGCTGCTGAATGATCCCAACGGGTTTATTTATCATGCTGGCTATTATCATTTGTTCTATCAATGGAACCCGTTAGATTGCCGCCATGGCAGTAAATACTGGGGCCATTGGCGTAGTGCCGATCTGGTTCATTGGGAACATCAGCCTGTCGCATTGGTGCCCAGTGAAGAATATGAAAGCCACGGCTGCTACTCAGGTTCTGCCGTTATTGCTGATGACCGAATCACGCTGATTTACACCGGTAATGTGAAATATCCTGATGGCTCGCGCACCGCATTCCAATGTCTGGCACAGGAGAATGAGCGAGGGGAATACGACAAATTAGGACCAGTGCTCCCATTACCTGCGGGCTATACCGGCCATGTTCGCGACCCGAAAGTCTGGCAGCACGACGGTCAGTGGTACATGGTTTTAGGCGCGCAAGATAAGCAACTGCAAGGGAAAGTGCTGCTATTACGCTCCGATGATTTACGTAAATGGCATAATCTGGGTGAAATTGCCGGTTCTGGTCTGGGCGGATTAGGCCCGTTTGGCTATATGTGGGAATGCCCTGACATGTTCAGGTTAGCGGATCAGGAGGTGCTGATTTTCTGCCCGCAGGGCATCGCCGCTGAAGCAGAGCGTTATCGTAATACCTTCCAGGCTGGCTATTTACTGGGCCAATTGGATTATACCAAGGCAGCATTCAACCATCAGGATTTCCATGAACTGGATCTCGGCTTCGAATTCTACGCGCCACAAACCACGCTGGCCGCAGATGGCCGCCGCCTGTTATTCGCCTGGATGGGCATCCCGGATGAAGATGAGTTGTATCAACCGACCGTAGCCCATGGTTGGATCCATACCATGACCTGCCCACGAGAGCTGAGTCTGGTTGACGGCAAAGTCATTCAACGACCCGCGCGTGAATTGCAGGCATTGCGCCGTGAACATCGTCAGTGGCAAGGTCGTGCTCAACAGGCACCGGCACTCTCCATCCGCAGTGCTGAAATGATAGTCGAGGTTAGTGCGCCATTTATCCTCGAATTAGGCGATGAAATGATGCTGATATGGGATGGTGAACGTATCACACTAAGCCGCCGCAATCTGCGTACCGGGCTGCAAGAGTTCCGTTATTGGCGCGGTCAATTGCAGCAGTTACAACTGCTCTGCGATAGTTGCAGCATAGAGATATTTATCAATCAGGGAGAGGCGGTAATGACTACATGCTACTTCCCGACTGAAGACCCGATAGCAATCTTTAACGGAAATGCTGAACTGTGTCTGCAACACTGGTTGTTGTCTTCGCCCATGTTAGAATGAACTATCTTTCAAGGCGACAGATTCACTCAGTGAAAAACAATAACCTGTGAAAAATCATAAACGAATTACCATTAACGATATTGCCAAACTGGCTGGTGTGTCGAAATCGACCACCAGTTTGGTGCTCAATGGGCGCAGCAAGGAGTATCGTGTTTCCGATGAAACGCGGGATCGTATTGTTGCTTTGGCTAACGAGCATAACTATCAACCGAGCTTCCATGCCCGTTCTCTACGCTCAACCCGCAGCCACACCATAGGATTGGTGGTCCCGGAGATGACCAATCACGGTTTTGCCCTGATTTCACGTGAGCTGGAGATGCTGTGTCGCGAAGCCGGATTACAGCTACTTATTGCTTGTACCGATGAAAACCCCGGTCAGGAAATGATGGCGGTCAATAGCCTGGTACAACGTCAGGTCGATGGCCTGATTGTCGCCTCCAGCCAGCTCAATGACAGCGAATATCAAAAGATCAATGCCCGCCTGCCAGTGGTGCAGATGGATCGATTAATTGGTGAATCAGAGTTGCCGCTGGTTATCACTGACTCGGTAGCCTCCACCGCCATACTGGTTGAAAACGTTGCCCGCCAACATCCTGATGAGTTTTATTTTCTTGGTGGTCAGCCACGCATTTCCCCTACTCGCGATCGGCTGGCTGGCTTTCAGCAGGGGCTACAACAGGCAGGGGTGACCTGCCGCCCAGAATGGATACTAAATGGCCATTACCTGCCCAGTTCCGGTTATGAAATGATTGCCCAACTCTGTGCACAATTAGGCCGCCCACCTAAAGCGGTGTTTACTGCCGCCTGCGGGCTGTTGGAAGGTGTACTGCGCTATCTCAATCAGCATCAATTAATGGACAGTGAGATTCATTTATGCAGTTTTGACGATCACTATCTGTTTGATTGCCTGCCGTTGAAAATAGATACCATCGCACAAGATTGCCAAGGGCTGGCACGCCACAGCTTTGAGATGATCACCAGCTTGATTGCTGAATCGGCACTGGCGCAAAATCAACTGATTCTGCCAGGGCAGATCCATTGGCGCCATCCGGGTTCTAAGGCGCTTAATGAGCAACACTGAACCGGTGACCACCCCTGCATTAGCCGACTCCTGGCGGCGCTGCCAAAAATTGATGCAAGCCCACCAATGGCGAGTACCTCACCGGGCCGTGGGTGCGACGTTCCAGTCAATTTGTCAGCGCAAAAATGACTTGCTGGTATTAGGTCAGGCGGCATTGGAAGATGCTTACGAATATATGGAATCACGCCCTTGTGTGCTGCTGATTCTGGATGAAAGTGGCTGTACTCTATGGAAATGCGGGCATCCACAAACGATAAGTCAGCTACAGGCATTAGGGATTGATTGCGGCAGTTATTGGGCAGAAGGGCTAATGGGTACCAATGCCCCGGCGCTGGCAATTGCTGAAGGCAACCCGATACAAGTCAGTGGCCAGCAGCATTTTAAACAGGCGCTGCATCCGTGGCGCTTTTGCGCTACTCCGGTGTATGACAACAGTGGCCGCCAACGGGCGGTCATTGTTTTAGGTAGTCTGCTCACCGAACATGCGGCAAGTGATTTGCCTCTGACATTGGCTATCGCCCGCGAAATTGGCAATTATCTCCACGCAGATAGCTTATTAGCAGAAACTAACCGTCATCTGAATGAACTCAATGCCCTACTCGATGGTGTGGACGATGGTGTCATGGCATGGGACCAACGCGGTTGCCTGCTGTATCTCAATCGTCGTGCTGCGGCTATTTTACAACTAGATGAAACCAGTAGCCTCGGCAAGCCGGTCACAGATTTGCTGACCTTACCCTCCTTACTGACCCACGCCATTTTACACCGTAATCCCCTCAGCCACGTCGAGGTGACCTTTGAGAATCAGCAGCAATTTATTCCGGCTCTCTTAACCCTCAAACCCATCCCAGATGGTAACCGCTGCGGCTTTATTGCATTACTCCATCCACAAGAATTACTGCGGCAAATGGTGCACAACCAATTAGGGGGGGCTAATTGTACTTTTGATGATATGCCGGTTGCTTCACTAGAAATGCGCCGCCTGGTGCGTTATGGCAAGCAGGCTGCCAAAGGTCGGCATCCGATTTTACTGCACGGGGAAGAAGGGGTCGGTAAACAGCAGTTGGGGCAAGCAATCCATAATGCCAGCAATCGCGCCGATGGCCCTTATATCGTCTTAAATTGTCAGGCATTGCCACAAAATTTCATGGCGCGAGAATTTCTTGGTAGTGATGCCAGTGAAGGGGAATCCGGCCAACCCAGCAAATTTGAACTGGCTAACGGTGGCACCTTATATCTGGAACAAGTTGAATATCTGTCGCCGGAAATGCAGTCAGCTCTGCTGCAAATCGTCAAAACTGGCATGGTAATGCGGGTCAACTCTAATCGGGTGATCCCAGTCGATGTCCGGATTATTACCGCCACCGGGGCAGATTTGCCCTTATTGGTTAAACAAGGGCGTTTTCGCCGCCAGCTATTTTATACCCTACAATCTTTCGAATTACATATTCCACCACTGCGTCAGCGTCAACAGGATATCCCCCCACTGGTACAGCATACATTGGCAAGCATTGGGCAACATTTCCACTGCCAATACCAGCCAGATGAGAGTGTTATCCGTCAGTTATGCCAATACCCATGGCCCGGGAATGATCAGGAACTGAAAAGTGTGGTGGAGCGGGCCGCCATGGCTTGCCGCAATAACCGCATTAACCTCAATGATTTGCCAGAGCATCTACTGGGGGAAAGGCTGTTATTAGAACCGGAGATGCCGCAACCTCAGCCTGTCTTATCACTACAAGAATTAGAAAGACAGGCCATTATTCGTGCGGCACTGGTGTGCCAAGGTCAGCTAAATGAAATGGCGACCTTATTAGGGATAGGCCGCACAACCTTATGGCGAAAAGTAAAACTTCATCGGCTGGATATCAGCCAATTTAAGGGTGGCGAGTCATAATCTCAATGCACCGCCCAGTCAGGGAAAATCATCGGCAAAGTAAATGCTTTTAGCTGCTCAGCAGAGAGTTGACGCCGCTGTGCATTAATCTCTGCGCCCGGCCCTTGACTGTTTGCTTCAAAGAAACGTGAATCTTGTGGATAGAACCAGATTTTCTCGCCTTGCTTATCTTTACCAGACATTTTATCCCAACCGTAAATGTGGTCATCCATCGTCGTATTTATAAATACCGCCTGGCCAATGGCCGCAGGATCAGCATAACGGCCATCGTCAAAGGCAGTGGTCGGATGCCACGGACGCCCTAAAGCGAAACTTTTGGCTGGAACACCGGGTTCTTTGGTCAAACGACTATTGAGAAAAATCAAACCATAAGGTGATGTGTTTAATGTACTGGGGGCAGTAATATAGCCATAGGGTGACTCAATATCACGACGATCGCGGGCAATAATATTACATCGGTCAAATACCGTAATACCTGAGCCAAAAATAAAATCGACATGACCACTGATTTCGCAATCAGTAAAATAGCTACGACTGCCCGTTTTGCTGTACAGCGTATCCTGATAACCTTCGAGTTTTACTTGCTTAAAGCGCGCCTTATCACTGTTTTCAGCTAATAATAATGCCACAGCTTGAGTGTCTTTTAACTTCGTCGGATCGCTGTCAGCTTTCTTTTTATTGGCTGGGAAATCAAAATCATTACGAATAGTAAGTTCTTCAGCCGTAAAATTTGCCGCATTAACCAGTACCGTACTACTACCAGATGTTCCCCATTTCTCTCCTTGCGGGTTAAGCATACCCGCTGCCGTATTGGCACTGATCACCGTACCATCACGGTCTTCCCCTTTCAAAGTAACGTTATTACGATTGACCTCTAGCCTTTCGTTATAAATGCCATTTTTCAGGAAAATCACAAACAGCGAATTATCCGCTGGTGCTGATTTTAACGCAGTATTAATCGTGGGAAACTCATTATCCTGAGGCGCAGTAGAAACCACAGCATTATACTGGGCAGCACTGACTTGCCCCAATACAGCAATTGACATCAATCCTAACAATAGCGTTTTACCCAGAAAATTAATTGGCATTACATGATCCTTAGTTATTAATGCTCGCCAGATTAAAATGGTTTTAGGTTATTATCGATTAAGAAAAGCCAGTTACACTATGGTAAAACGGCATAATATCAAAAATGGAACGCTGTTCTATTTACGTAGATCACATTTTTGACATTTATAGTTAAATCATAAAAAACCACCCTATATTGAAAGTATGGATAATTTTCAACTCATCTGGCAAGCCTATCAGTAACAACTGCATTTTATTCACTCGCGTTACTAATTTATAAAAAGCGACCACCAATAAAAACAATATTTAATCAAAAACATATTATTAGCTAAATATAGATACAATGATAGATATTGATAAAAACTTGCCGAAAAGGGATCTTTGATATATAAAAAAGAAAGAAACAATAAAAAATAGCAAGTCATCAATAAAAACAGGCCCACTAATACATGTGCGTTTATATGGCTTATTTTCATCAATGTAATTTATCAATAACAAATTAACTTACTAGGATATTTTCATTATGGGGATTAAATATAAAATCATTCAGTTTAATATCAATGAGCTTGGGATGGATATAAATCACGTTAAAAATACCTTGTCATTTAAATCATTAGCGTGGGATACTAATGATATAAAACTATCTCAATTAAAATTCTTGGCCAGAAAATTTTATAACGATAAAATCATCATCTTTCAGGAGGCTCAACGTTATCTGGATGATAGATGTCCACCACCAAACATTCAAAAACTCATATTGCGTTTATCTGATATAGATAGACATTTTTTTTACTCCTATAAACCCTTTAGAAAAAGAAGCATTAGCCGATTTATTGTTAAACACATTAATAATCAATGGGAAGTCAGTAATATTGCCTGCCCAGAATTAACTAACTTTACTCAACATGCTGACTATCCCTCAGATTTAAGGCAATTAAAACGTCAATTCCCGCCAATGGACCCGGCAATAAGTCATTCACTTATATTAAAAAAGCTCATAAGGAGTTTCGTCGAAATGCTGTGCGAATGTGAGCATGGGCAAAAAATAGAAACAGTTGAAGTTACCTGTCATCAGATGTCTTTAATTATTGATAATACAATGAATTCGGTCTGCAATTCACCAGAAGGCTTACATCAGGATGGATGTGACTATATTGTATCAGCATTAATTATTGATAAATACAACATTGACGGAGGAACGAGTAAACTCTACTGTACAGAGAGAGAAGAGTTTATTAAATCACAAACATTGAACTGTGGTGAAGGTTTGTTTCATATCGATAGAAATTCAACCATTTGGCACAAAGTGACCCCTATAAAATTAAAAGACCCATTAATAAAAACAGGTTACAGAAATATATTAGGATTCGATTTAAACTATATGCAGCAACAATAAACTCATGTGAAATTAATTTAATGAAAATTAATCAAATAAAAACAAAACAAAATATTACACTATCATTACTGTTTTTCATCCACGGAATAGCCTACGCGAGTATCGTACCCTGGATTCCAGACATAAAAGAAAAGTTTCATCTAAGTCATTATATGGTTGGAATAATGATATCTGCAATCCCAGCAGGAGCAATTATTATGGGGTTATTGTCCAAGAATTTTATTAACACCATTGGATTATATTGGGCGACAATTATAACATTTTTATTTTTTATAATTATCATATCAATAATACCATTTGCATCATCATGGTATGAAATAACACTGCTGCTCTTCCTGTTTGGGGTTTTCGATGCTTGGGCAGATACCTGTATGAATGTGCAGGCACTTAACATACAAAGATTATATGGCCGAAGCTTGATTAATAGATTTCATGGTGCAGAAAGTATCGGCACAATAATGGGGGGGGGCATCGCCATATCAGCAATTGGATTCGGACTTTCTATGGGACAATTTAGTTTTTCCGTATTGCTTATGAATCTAATAATATTAATTAATTATATGATATTTTTCCGAAAGGGGGATTCATTTGATGAACTTTCCCTTCGTGAAAATATTAAAAAAAGTATGGGCGCCACAGGTACTCAACTGTATATCATTGCGTTAATCTTGCTAACATTCACTTGCGGCATAGAGGAAACAGCAAGTGTTTGGGGTGCTATCTATATGAATGATTACTATCAAGCTCCATCTGTAATTTCAGGTTTACCTTATTTAGCATGTCAGGTATCAATGGTTATAGGGCGAGGATTTGGTGATTACCTGACCAATAAATTGGGTAATATCCCAGTATTAAGATACGGAATTCTAATGGCAGCATTGGGAATCTTAATTGTGATAACCATTCATTCACCAATTGTTTCAATATTAGGTTTTTCACTAATCGGATTAGGGATGTCAGTGGTATTCCCATTAACAATTTCATTTATTGGCCAAATACCCAATATAAACTCGACGAGTGGAATCGCATTCGCAACTTGGATATCAAGAGTTGGCCTACTTATATTTCCACCGTTAATAGGGATGTTAGCCGACATGACATCATTAAGAACTGCATTGATTATGATATTGGTTAGTTGCGTACTGGCATTCTTATTAATTAATACACTATCAAATACACTAATTAAACAGTTAACCTCAGGAGATAGATAATGAAAAAAACAAAGTGGGCTATCATATCAGGGGATGGACTCCCAACGAGTGGTCTACTCACTATTTTTAGAAATGTTGCAGAAATAGCTATAAAAAACAATGATATTATAAATGAAATACCCGCCGATTTAGGATTTTCTTGGCGGCCGGACAAAAAAAATTTTTTCCCTCATGGTAGTACAGAATCACAATATCCAACATGGATGAGAATAAGTTCTATCCATCAAAAATACTCTTATGATAGCGATCATGGGCACTGTTTTACTCATATCAGAAAGAGGGTGGCAAGATATAAATCATTAACAGGAGAAGAAATTAAACAGATCAATCAAGATATTAATTCTATTGCTAAAATTTATGAGGATTATTTCCTAAGTTGGTTTGAAGATAATAAGGTCGATTGGGTGTTTTGCTTAAATATTACCCTTTCGGATGCCGTTCCTGTTAGCCTGGCACTGCACAACGCAGCGAGAAGGTATTGGGCTAAAAAAGATAACGGCGGTATTATTTTTTGGGATCATGACCTATTTGGTAGTTATGCCATTTATGAACATGAAGAAAGACTATATCCTGAAAAACCCAATATATTGACACCCATACCACAAGATAATACCTATACTAAATGGATAGTTGCGTCTGAAGCCTTGGCGAAGGAAAGTAGAGACTATCCAACAGAATTGGTACCTGATGTCATTCCTAATATATTACCGTCAATCGATGTGTCTGCTTTTAGCAATATTCACATTGATTTTTTAAACCAATATAATATAGCTATAGGTTCATCTATTGTTATAGTTCCCGTTAGAGTATTTAGAGTCAAGGGTATCGAAATATCAATAAGTGTTTTTAATAAGCTACTTGATATTTATAAAGAAAAAAAACTACCCACGCCGAAACTGTTGATATTCGGGAACATGAATGAAGATCCTGAGTATGCTCATGATTTAAAAGAGCAGGTAAAAAAATACAACCTAGACAATAGTATTATATTTTTAGATGAAGTACCGATAAAAACATATAAAGATAAAGACAACAAATGGCATTTAGATGAAATTGACTTACTTATCATTTGCCATACGTTATCCGGCGCAGTTTTATTTACACCTAATGTAGAGAACGTGGAAAGTGTCGGTTTAGGTCCAGCACTTGCTGCTATTGCAGGTATTCCCTGCGCAGTAACACAGTATACGGCCTTCACTGAGTTTTATGGCACTGAGTACCATCACATTAAAGTAATCCCAGAACACCCCAGGGATGCTGCACAACAGTTATTTGAATGGATGCAGTTACATGCTGCCGGGGCTGACGAGATTAAAACGCTATTAGCTAATAATAAAAAATTTGTTCAATCAAAATTCCCTAGAGAACCGTGGAGTAAATTCATGCATAAATTATTATAAATATAGATTATTACTTTCAAAAAAACTCACTTCAAAGGAATATATAATGAATATTATAGATATAAACATACGCAAAAATAAAAATGAAATACCACCCAAAATAAAAATTTTAATACTCGGCGCTGGAATGTCGGGTTTAGAGTTAGCTAAGCATTTAAATTGTAGAGGAATAAAAGACATCGTCGTTATAGAAGCTGGTCCAGCAGATGATTACAACCATATAAATGCAGGAGGTGAATATGAACGAGCCAATGAATATTGGAAAAATGAAGGATCTGATAAATACTCCTACCGTTCATGGCATTCTTTAAATGAACCTCATTTTGCTAAAGGAACTTGTCTACGTCGTAGAGTCGGCGGTAGATCCCTTTATTGGCATGGTGTTATTTTACCAATAGAGGCTGAGACACTTAAATTCTGGCCTTCAAATATTGCCCATGATCTTACTGAAAGTTGGTTAGGTGGACCATCACTTTACACACAGGTCCAGTCTGAAATGCTCGCATGGGCAGATAAGAATCACGATATAGATTACTCTCTTCAGCTTTCTGGTTTTGAGTTTAAAATAACACCTCAGGTTATTCGTAATATTAATTCATCAGGTGGCTGGGAATCTTATTCACCACTTTCCTATTGGAAAGAAGATAACCAATTAAGATCTAACCCGAAAATAATTCCTGGGTATGAAGTTATGTCACTCATCGTTAAAAATGGTCACTGTATTGGTGCTAAGTTGAGACATATAGGCTCTAATGAGGTACATACCATCTTCGCTGATAAATGTGTTCTCGCCTTAGGTACCATTGAGAATACACGTTTGGCAGCGCAAGTACTTTATGATTCGGGACATTTAATTGAGGAAAAAATAACTGGACTCGTCGATCACATTGTTCAGGGGTTTAATGTGACATTTGAGTATTATAAACTATCCGATATGCTGAGAGAGTTAATTGAATATAAATCTGACACTATATTCTTTTGCCATAGTTCCGCAGGAGAAAGATTTAATTTATTTTTCACTATCACCCAATCAGATTTTGGCATTGAATTAGAAGTATGGACAATGGGCGAACAGATCCCCTCCGATCACGGATATATTTTCATAAATAGAAATGATGAGAACATGCCTTTATCAATTTATAGTGGTTTAAATAATGATGATAATGTATTGATACAAAAACAGCGGGATGAACTAAATATATTCTGGCATGGAATTTGTGAAAATATATCAATCCCCTTTTCCCCATTAGTTTTTGAAGGCGGTTTTACTGTCCATGCCAGAACCATGGGGGATGTCTATCATGAATTTCATTCCCCATCGAGGGTAGTCCATGCCAACAAACCCGTCACATGGATAAGCCCACTTGGAACGGAAAACCATGAAAGTAGTACTCTGCCACTGGGAGAAATATTGAATGAAAATCATGAATTTGATCATATCAAAAATCTATATGCTGTTGGCCCAAGTACATTCCCACGACCAGGTGCGGCTAATCCATCGTTAACAACACTCGCACTATCACGTCGACTTGCTTACATTCTTAATTAACAGAAGGCTAAATTAATAAGGATATTACTTTTATGTGTAATCCAATTTATATTCTCGGTACTGCTCTATCGCATGATGGCTCAACATGTCTAATGAAAGATGGCAAAATTATATTCTCGATTGAGAAGGAAAGAATATCCCGAGTAAAACATGATGGATTTAATGATAATTCAACTATTCAATATTGTTTAGATGCTGCGGGTATTGAATATAAGGACCTCTCATTGATAGTAGAACAAAACTCTTATAATCCATTATTTAGCCAATCATTAGAACAGCGGAAAAATAGGGTTTTACCCCCCATGGTGCCGATCATCACACTTTCTCATCACTTGGCACATGCCTACAGTGCCATAGGAACATCACCTTTTGATGATATGGGTATTGTGGTTATTGATGGCCATGGAGGTAGCTTAGACAGTTGTAATGACATTGTTGAGGATATCAAAGGTGCGAATAGTATCCACGTTAACAATCGTTACCGTTACTGGGAAACATGCAGCTACTACGTTTATCAAGATAGTAAAATCAAGCCTATCTTCAAAGACTTCTCCAGGTGGGTTAATCGAAAGAATCGCAAAGACTATCCTGTTTCGAGCTGGGAAATAGAAAATTCTATTGGTGAGTTTTATGAAGGGATAGCGCTGTATATTTTTGGCGAGCTGGATTGCGCAGGTAAGTTGATGGGATTAGCCCCTTACGGAAGGCCGAATGTAATCGATTGGATACCGTTCTACTTCGATTCCGGCAAAGTGGTGTTGCGTAGTGACTGGTGGGCAAAAATAGACCCTCTGTTAAACTCTGGTCCTACTCATTTTCGTGACAACTTCCAATATTACGCCGATTTAGCCTATTGGGCGCAAACCAAACTCGAGGAAGCACTGTTTTATCTGTTCAGCCATTACTACCAACTTTATCCTATGAAAAACTTTGCTTATGCCGGAGGGGTTGCATTAAATGCCACCGCAAATGAAAAGCTCATTACTAATAGTGAGTTTGAGCGTCTCTATATCCAACCTGCGGCGGGAGATAACGGGCTATCAATTGGTTGTTGCTATTATGGCTGGTTGGAAGTGCTGAAGAAAGAGCGAGTAAAACACTCTGGCTCAACATACTTTGGCAAAAAATATGATGATATTAGTGTTATGGCAGAGCTTGAAAAGCATGCCGATAAAATTGAATATACTTACTATGATGATATTGAAGCTATTGCCGCAAAATCCATCGTGGCAGGTAATGTTATTGCCTGGTTCCAAGGGGAGTCTGAATTTGGCCCTCGCGCTTTAGGAAACAGAAGTATCTTAGCGGACCCCCGTAACCCTCGAATGAAAGATCATATTAATACTAACGTTAAATATCGCGAGGATTTTCGCCCCTTTGCTCCTGCCGTTTTGCATGAAAAAGCGAATGACTATTTCGACTTGAACCATGATAGTGATCACATGCTATTTATTGCCTATGTCAAAGAAAAATATCGAGCAGCACTACCTTCGATTGTCCATGTAGACGGTAGTGCCCGCGTGCAAACTGTCAAAAAGGAGATGAATAAAAAATTCCATACCTTGATAAATTATTTTTTTGCCGAGACTGGCGTGCCTATATTACTGAATACCTCTTTGAACACCAAAGGAATGCCAATAGTGGAAACCCCTAAGGATGCCGTCAATTTATTCTTAAACTGTGGGCTAGATTTCCTGTTCATCAACAATTACATGATATACAAGAAAAACACGTCATTAATCTCTTTGTATTAATACAACTGTAAATCATATCTGTATGTTAAAAATATGAGGTTTCTATGCATGAAGATAAATCATCTATTGGTGATAATAACAGCCTAAAAATTGGCATTATCCATTTAATAACCGAAGGCGTACAACTTTTTGTCGGCGGAGTAGGTTCTTATATCAGAGGGCAAATTATGGCATTACCGGAGGTAATTAAATTACTGGCTGATAATAATATCAGCTTAGAACCTCATTTTATTGAAATTGCCTCCAGTAAATATAATTATTTTTTTGACACCAGTAATTATGGTTATTTTATTAACCAAATTCATAATATGGGGGGGACCTTTTCAACTGTACCAGACATGACATTGGGGAAAGGCGTTGATTGTTCATGGCCCTACGGTGATGCTTTTCTTGGTAACTTACAGAACTGGCAAATCTCCTCTGCTGCAGGGGCGGCAAAAATTATTGATCTCAGTAGCCATTACGATATCACTCTGGCCTTTTGTCATGAATTGCCGTTTTCGTTCACGCCGCTAATTGCTCGTTTGCATGCGGCTATTGAGAAACGTAATCTAAAAATTATCTATATTTCCCATGGCACGGCATTTAATCATGAAATGCCATTACCGAATCCTGAACGTATTATGGCTGAATCATTGGCTGTTCACTGGGCCAAGATTGATTCTAATATCAAGCTCGGTAATATCAGCAACTTCCTGGCAATGCACTTAGTGGCACAATACGGTGCTGACCCACAATCATTTATACCGACACCTGCAGGAATAAATATCAATGACCCCTGGTTTCGAATACGCAGTGATCAGGAAATCAGTGACACACTCTCATCACACGGAATATCGCTGGATCACTCATTAGCTATCACTTTAGGCAGAGGGGTTCATTACAAACGCCATGATCTGTTGCTCAGAGCAGCCTGTTATCTGGGTAATGATATTCATCCCGTTATTATGAGTGACCCGATTTTGCCGGAGTTATCTGCCTTAGCGAGCCGACTCGATATCTCTGCCTCTCTGATCAATTCTTTTGATCGCGAACTAATGGCATGTCTTATTCAATGGCGTAATACGCGGGTTTGCGTTCTTTCTGCTGAGAATGAACCTAATGGATTGATTCCGATGGAATCACGTTGGCTGGCCAGACAGCAGGGAGCATTGTTAATTGTTGCCGACTCCGGCGGTTTGAGTGAGCAAGTTGAACATGGGATCGATGGGTTCCTTCACATCCCCGGGAACGCAGCAAGTTTAGCGGAAATAATACGCCAGATTTGCCAATTAACCGACGGCGAAATAGATAAAATCAGACAAGCCGGAGCTACATTAATAGAAGAGCGCTATAACTGGCGAAACCAGATTTTGTCTCCACTGAGATATCTGATTCCGCAAATTGCAGCTCTGGACTGATGCAGAGCTACAATGTTCAGTTAAGCATTTTGGCGATGATTTTTTATTGCAGTTTCAGTGCCCCGATTGCGGTATCTAATATTGCATTTTGCCCATTACGGCTGGCTTCCAGGCAACCCATGGCACCGACTAACATTGGAATATCCAACTCTTTAGCCAGAATAGCGCTATGAGACATGATATGCCCCTTGCTTAAACAGATGCCTTTTACCTGCCGGTGGTTCAGCCCAACCATTTGTGAAGGCAATAATTCCTCGGCTAATAATATAATTTCACCGCTAACTGAAAGAGAAACTGGTGGTAGCCCGGTCAAATGGCCCAATGTGCGGTTAAGTATATCGCGGATATCTAATTCCCGAACGCGTAGATACTCATCATCCAGAGCCAGATAATCTTCCACCATTGTCATCAATTCATCCTGCAATGCCGATTCTGCACAAACTAACTGACGCTCTACGCGCGCATCCATCGCCTGATGCAGTTCCTCATCATCAATCAGCATCACATGAGCGTTAAAAATAGCCGCTGCTTCAGGGCTAATCTGCTGTTCTGCCTGTTGTGCCAACTGCTGCAAATCAGCCACAGTTTGCGCCAACGCCTGTTGTAAACGCCGCTGCTCTTTAACTACCTGGTCAGCATTGATTGTTTGAGGTAAAAAAACCGGAATGGCGGGTAACCATTGCAACAATGGTGCACTAATCGCGCCACGAGGCACCATGACGCCAGTAAATTCCCCCTCACTGGTGGTGGTGACGAATTCGCCAAAATGTTGCCGCGCCAATTGCATAAAAGCATCTAGCGCCTCGCCTGCTTGCTCACCACTGGCCAGCAAACGAATGGTATCACCTTTACGAACTTGCAATATTGCGAGCTGGTTCAGGCTGCGTGGATTCACACACTGACCATTTTTTTCCAGCAGTAAATCTGCCGCGAACGGAGCCAATGCTTCGACCAATTTAGCCGCCGGTCGCACATGTAACCCGTTAGGATTGCGCACCACCCAACTGACACTCTGAGCATCCGCTGCCGCCTTAGCCACCGCATTACTGGCAGGTACCACGGCTTCTTCCCCTAGCTGAGTGGCTTTCGCTATCAACGCCCCCATTGCTTCAGCACGGACGTCGGCAAGTGAAGCGCCAGATGATGCAGCGACGACAGCAGCGAGAGTCCCTTCCACCAGTGGTGCGGCACAGAGTTGCACATGTTGCGCCATATCGGGGTCTAATAGCTCCAGTGCCGTTTCTGCGCTGAGTAAGGCACTGCCTAAATCCATCAAAACCAGTACCCCAGATGGGGTGTAAACCGACTCAATGGCTTCCATCACTTTAATGGCATCCGTGCCAATAGGATGATCCAGGTCGTCTACACCGGCAGCAACCGCTAACTGGCAGCTCCCTTGTGTCATTTGCTGTGCCAGTTCGGCCACACCCTGAGCCAGCAGCGCGCTATGAGAAACTACAACGAGATTGACCATCTTTCCTCCTGATAAACGTGTCAGTCCAGCCTGATTAATGACTGGCAACCTGCCATAACGCCTGCATCATCAGCATGGCTGATGTTGCCCCTGGGTCCTGATGACCAATACTCCGTTCGCCCAGATAGCTGGCACGGCCTTTGCGGGCCTGCATAGTAATAGTGCCGGCCAATGCTTGCTGGGCACGTTCAACGGCCTGCTGCAATGCATCTACCACCGTGGCTCCCTGCTGATTTGCCTGTTCGAGTTGCGCCACTACCGCCCACCAAACATCACACATCGTTTTATCGCCCGGTTCCGCTTTACCGCGCATCACTACCCCTTCCACTCCATCTTTAAACATCTGACAAACCGCCGTCAGATCGAGGCTCTGCTTAGCATTCGTGCTTTGTGCTGCGCGAATAAAAAACGTGCCAAACAGCGGGCCGCTGGCGCCGCCAACACTTGAAAGCAGTGTCATACCGGTATTTTTTAGGATAAAACCAATGTCTTTATCGGCAAAGGTCGGTAACTTTTCGACCACTTTATTAAAGCCGCGATTCATGTTCAGGCCATGGTCGCCGTCGCCGATTTCAGTATCCAACTGCGTCAAAAAATCTCGCTGCTCGCTGAAAACTTCAGCACATAACTGTAACCAACTGACAATTTGTTGTTTGGTGAGTCCCATGTTCTTCTCCTGGCGCATTGTTTTGTAAGATTATTTTCAGCACTTGTGCTGAATTAAACTCAGTGATTCGGGTTGGTGAAAGTCGCGCATCCCTGCGGCTTCAAGTACCAAGGAGATATCAGCAACCCCAGCGCAGCGCGGGGGTACTTACTGGGGCATCCCACAATGACAGGAGTTCATCATCAACTTTCAGCACGGTGATGGACATACCCTGCATATCCAATGACGTACAATAAGAACCAATCAATTTACGCTCGATGGTCAAACCGAATTGTGTACAGCACTCCGCCAGACGGTGCCAGACACCATAAAGTTCCGATAAGGGGGTCGCGCCAAGGTTATTGACCAGAACAATGACCCGATCGCCTTTGGCTAAGGGTTGCTTACTCTGGCGCGTCTCGTTCCAGTCACCGGCTTGTCGATCCCAGTGGCGTAATGTGCGCTGATAGCTGCCGTGATCAATCAAGGTCTGGAACATGGCGTCTACCGTGTTATTCAGTGAAGTAAATGGCCGACGCTCAATACCCGGTTCGCCATGGATACCCACACCAAATTCCATCTCATTTTCAGCCAAAATAAATGACGGCTTACCGGCAGCGGGTACAGTACAAGCACCAAGCGCGATACCAATAGAATGCCCCTGATTATTAATTTTCTGCCCCAGTAGTGCGCATTCATCTAATGAATCACCACGTGCCGCAGCAGCACCGAGTAATTTTTCTATAATGACCGTGTTCGCCACCCCACGCCGCCCGGCGGTATACAGGCTATCTTTGACCGCCACATCATCGTCTATCACTAAGGTAGCAACAGCGGTGCCACCGGCATGCAACAGCTCGGCTGCAGTTTCAAAGTTTAGAATGTCGCCAGTGTAATTCTTAATTAGCATCAGCACACCTGGCCCACCATCAATGGCTTGGCCGCATTCATACATTTGATCGGGGGTCGGCGAGGTAAAAATCTCACCCGGGCAGGCGCCATCCAACATGCCTTCGCCAATAAAGCCACAATGCATCGGTTCGTGACCACTGCCACCACCGGACATCAATGCAACTTTGCCACTCACTGGCGCATCTGCACGGGTGATGAAAAGGGGCTCTTGATGTAATGTCAGCTCAGGATGCGCCGCAACCAGCCCCTGAATTTGCTCCTGTAACACACTCTCAACGCTGTTAATTAATTTTTTCATTTTATGCTCCGCGAACGGGAATGGCTGGAGAACAGAGCTGCCGATGATGAGAAACACCGGCAGACTCGGTCGATTTTCGACTCAGAACGTATTTGCCGCACAGATTAATTGAGGAAAGCCTGACCCAAGCGGTCAGCTACCATAATTGCAGCATAGACACTGTCAGGTGTGACCTTGAACGGCATGTTGTGGATGGTTTCTCCCTCAGCACAGCTGGCCTTGGCGACATCATGGATCTTGCGTTCAATATCCTGAGAAACGCCCATCTCAGCCAATGTGATTGGTAAACCCAGTTGCTGGCAGAATGAGAGCACTGTCTCGATCTCTTCCATGCTGCTGTTCTGTAATACGAGCTGCGTCAGGGTACCAAAGGCCACTTTCTCACCGTGATACAAGTGGTGGCACTCATCTAATACGGTGAAACCGTTATGAATGGCGTGAGCGGCCGCCAGACCACTACTTTCAAAACCAATACCGCTCAGATAGGTATTGGCTTCGATAATACGTTCAACCGCTTCGGTCACAACACCCGCCTCTACCGCCAGTTTGGCTTTATAGCCCTCCGCCAGCAGGGTTTCGTAACACAAGCGAGCCAGTGTAACTGCCGCTAATGTCGATGCACCACCAGCCATACTGATAGCTTTAGCATCAAAACAGGCTTGTGCTTCAAAATAAGTAGACAGCGCATCGCCCATACCAGCGACCAGCAAACGTACTGGTGCTTTGGCAATAATGGTGGAATCCATCAGTACGATGTCAGGGTTTTTCGGGTAAATCATATATTCAGCGAACTTGCCCTGTTCGGTATAAATAACGGATAAGGCGCTGGTCGGGGCATCGGTAGAGGCAATAGTAGGCACCACAACGACAGGGATATGCTGATAGTGAGCAATCGCTTTAGCCGTATCGAGGGTTTTCCCGCCACCGATACCAACCACTCCATTACAGCCGTGCTTTTTCAGCTCAACCGTCAACCGCTCAATTTCGTGACGGGAACATTCGCCATTAAAGCGGCTGAAATGATGTTCCAGCTCACTGGCTTGCAGGCTGGAGCCGACGGTATCAGCAGTCAGCTTCATGACGAAATCATCAGCAATGATAAAATAGTTATTAGCCAATAACTTAGCAAATTCACCAATGGACTGTAATGCATTGGCACCTTGAATATATTTGGACGGAGATTGAATGACTTTCAGCATATCTTGCTCCTGTAGCGTAAGAGATAATGTAAGAATAAATAATTTTTAGGGTCAATTTGATGAAACTGCATCCACTATAAGCGCAAAAAACAGGCTGAGAACCA
This sequence comes from Yersinia sp. 2541 StPb PI, assembly GCF_052217145.1. Classification (NCBI taxonomy): domain Bacteria; kingdom Pseudomonadati; phylum Pseudomonadota; class Gammaproteobacteria; order Enterobacterales; family Yersiniaceae; genus Yersinia; species Yersinia sp. 2541 StPb PI. The sequence continues at coordinate 4,083,082 of NZ_JAZGQB010000001.1, forward strand.
ACAGTTAAAACGTTCCATTATGAAACTCCGTTATCTCAGCATGGTTTCATATTGGAACGATAATGCCGTAACACAGGGACAGGAAGAGAAGTGGCGCACAGAAGCCGCCAAACAGTGTAAGAAGGTAAAATAGAAATAGGTTTACCCGCGATAGGCACCAGCCATAAAAAAAGCCACCCCAATAAAAGGGGCAGCTTTAGTCATTCTCGGTAGTGCTAACGCCACACTAACCGTTATTCACTGACGGGTTCGTCACTCACTTTCTCTTTAGGTTCTGGATTCATACAACTGTAAATCACTGGTAACACCAGCAATGTCAGCACCGTTGCAAAGCCCAGACCAAACATGATGACCACCGCCATACTCTGGAAGAAAGCATCACTGAGCAGCGGAGCCAGCCCCAGAACCGTGGTAAATGCCGTCAACATAATAGGCCGTAAACGGGCGGTAGAGGCATCAATAATAGCTTCGCGCAGTGGTTTTTCCTGTCGCTGTAAGCCTATCTCTTCCACCAACACAATGCCGTTACGTATCAACATACCACTCAGACTTAACAGCCCCAACAAAGCCATAAAACCGAATGGAATCCCCGTCAACAGGAAGCCTACCGTGACACCAATTAATGCCAGTGGCACCGTCAGCCAGATCGCTATAGCATTGCGCACCGAGCTGAACATCAATACCGTTACGATGAACATAATCAGGAACGCGATCGGCAAACTGGTGAAAATACCCCGTTGTGCTTCCTTGGTACTTTCATAGTCACCGCCCCACTCCAGTTCGTATCCGCGCGGTAACTGAATGGCTTCCACACCCGGTTTGATACGCCGCAACAGTTCAGCAGAGGTCTCACCGCCTTGTTGGGTCGGATCCGTTTGTACCGTCAGCGTCCGCTTGCGATCCAGGCGCATAATGAGCGGATCTTCCCACTCGGTTTCAAAACTGGTGACAACGTTATCGATCGGGATAAAGGCCAGGCGCGCCTGACTCCATACCATCACATCATTCAGCCGTTCTGCATTAAGCCGTTCTGCATCCGGTGTGCGCAGTACAATCGGCATTAAGCGAGTGCCATCACGGTATAATCCTACCGGCAGGCCACCAAAGCTCATGCGCAATGTGCCATCAACTTCGCGTTTATCTACCCCCAGTTCGCGCCCCAGATAGTCGGAGAATTGTGGCCGGATCATTTTGCTACGATCCTGCCAGTCATGCCGTGCACCATCTGCCATCGGATCAGCAATGATCGCTTTTTCCGCTTGCGCTGCCAGGGTTCGTAACACTTCAGGATCCGGGCCAACAAAGCGTGCTTCAATGGAACTGTTGTTGGATGGCCCAAACATGATGCGTTTTATCTGCGCATCAACCTGCGGGTATTCGTCATGCATATAGGATTCGATTTCATCAATCAAACCCGGTATTTGGCTGAGGTCCTCGGTACGAACCATCACCTGCGCATAGTTAGGATAACGACGTTGAGCATTGTAGGTCAGCATAAAGCGCATTGCGCCCTGACCAATCGTCACCATGGTGTCCTCAACCCCTTTTTGCTGCTTGATATACTGCTCAACCTTGTTCGCTATCCCTTCGGTGTAATTGATATCAGTACCATTCGGCAGCCAGATATCAACGAAGAAGATTGGCGTATTAGAGGGCGGGAAGAAGCTCTGGCGAACATGACCAAAACCCACCACCGATGCCACTAACATGGCCGCCAGCAGCACCAAAGTGATACTGCGATGTTGCAGTAATTTATTCAATATCACCCGATAATAGCGGAATAACCACCCATCATAAGGTTGTCTGGCCGGCTTATCGGCATCCACTTTCGCCGGTTTCTGGTTTTGGAATGCCCACTTAGCAAAGACCGGTGTTAGCGTCAGTGCCGTGAACCAACTTAACATCAGCGAGATCAACAACACCTGGAATAACGATTTACAGTATTCACCCGTTGCATCATTGGACAGGCCGATAGGTGCAAAGGCCAGAATGGCAATGATAGTCGCGCCTAACAACGGCATCATTGAGCGCTTCACCACATTGCTAATAGCGGTAAAGATGCTTTCGCCTCGCTGGCGACCAACAACGATACCTTCCACCACCACAATGGCGTTATCCACCAACATACTTAGCGCGATAATCAGCGCCCCTAACGACACTCGCTGTAGCTCGATATTAAATAGCCACATAATGAGCAACGTACCCAGTACGTTAAGTGCCAACGAGATAGCAATCACTATACCGCTGCGCACCCCCATGAAAATCAGCAAAGTGACCACAACAATCAACAGTGCCAACAGGAAGTTAAGGATAAAACCGTTAACCGCCCCTTCAACTTCATGGGACTGATCATAGAACACGTTGATATGCATACCTAACGGGCGTTCACCGTCAAGCTGCGCCAGCCGGGCTTTAATCGCATTACCTACGTTTACCACGTTGACATTCGGGGCAAACGAAATCCCCAGTGCCAATGCAGGTTTACCGTTGGCACGATAAATATTGGTCGGTGAATGGCCAAAACCTTGAGAGACAGTAGCGATATCACGCAAATACACGCTTTTCGGGCTGCCGGGCTGACTTACCAGTAAATTCCCCAGTTCTTGTACACTTTGGAATTCACCGGTTGGATGCAAACGAATAGACTCACTGCCCACCTGCAACTGGCCCGCATCGGACACCACATTCTGGCGGCTCAGTAAATCGGATAACTGCTGTGGCGTGATACCTGCGGCGGTCATCTGGGCACGAGAAATCTCCACCTGAACTTCTTCAGGCAGAATACCCACAATACCCACTTTACCTACCCCGGGTACCAGTACCAGTTCACGTCGCAGTTGCTCGGCAAAATTACGTAAATCCTGGTTACTGTACCCCTCTCCCGTGAGTGAGAAGAAGAAGCCATAAACATCGCCAAAGTCGTCATTGACCATCGGCGCACTGGCTCCCGGTGGCAAACGCACACTGTTATCGTTGATTTTACGCCGCAGTTCATCCCAGATTTGCGGTAACTCATTCGCGCCATATTGTGCGCGAATATTGATAGTTATTTGTGATAAACCGGCACTGGAAATAGAAGTGACGTCGTCAACATAAGAGAGTTCCTGAATGGCATTCTCCAATGGGAGTGTGACTTCCTCTTCTACCTGCTGTGCTGATGCACCATCATAACGGGTGACAACTACCGCCGTTTTGATGGTGAAGGCTGGGTCTTCCAGCCTGCCTATATTGAGATAGGCAATAATGCCACCAATACCCAGCAACAGAATCGTTAGCCAGATACGGGTATTATTATTGATAAAATTGTCAGTCAGCTTCATCAGAGACCCCGCTCACGGACCCAAGCCCGGACAACCTGATTTGGGCGAAGCTCACCGGTACCTGCGGAGACAATCTGCTCGCCATCAGCCAGACCGGAGGTGATTTGAATACCGTTGGCGGTCAATTGAGCTACCTGAACTTTGCGCTCTTCAACATGCATCTGACCATCATCATTCTTGATAACCCAGACTCTTGCATCATTCAATTGGGCAGTGTCTGGGTTAAACACGGCTTCCACTGGTACGATAATCGTCGGATGATCAGTGCCAGACAGATTGCCAGAGTTGATTCTTACCCGGCCACTGATACCTGAAAGCAATGGCATATCAGCCGGGCGCTTCATCGTCAGTGTCACCTGGAAAGTCTGTGAAGCAGAGGTGGTTGAGGTGGTGTGTTCTTTATACTCAGCAATAAATTCGCGCCCCGGCATATGATTAAGTAATACCGTTGGTTTGTAGTTACGATTGCTGATATCCAGCGTAGTAAACAGGCGCTCCGGCACACTGAACACCACATCTAACGTATCCAATGCACTTAATGTGGCAACCGCCTGACCTGGGGCCATGACCTGATGGTTACGCACATTCACATTGGCAATAATGCCATCAAAAGGTGCGGTAATAGTTGCATCACTAAGTTCTTTTTGTGCAATTTCCAAGGCCGCACGCGCCGATTCCATCTCAGCACGACGTACATCCAACTCAGCACGAGATACCGCCCTTTGCCCTTGCAAGGTATTGAAACGGTTAAACTGATCGCGAGCCAGATTAAAGGTAGACTGACGATCCCTGACTCGTAGGTTCAAATCCGTATCATTCAGTCTGGCAATGACTTGGCCTTTTTTCACCTGCTCACCTTCACGCACCAGCAACTGTTGCAATTGCCCACTTCGCTTAAAGGAGAGCTGAGTTTCATCGCCAGCTTGTAATCGCGCTGGAAAATAGCGAGTGCCATTTTGCCCACTGTCTTCAACGGTAAATATTTTTACCGGGCGCACACTTTCTGCGACTTCAGGGGGAGTTCTGTCGCAAGCAGCGAGAAGAAACGTTAATAGCAGAGTGATTACTGTTTTTATCTTCACTATAAGATCTCGTTGAGTCAGATTTTAATAATTATTGCAGATTAATTATTCACACTTCTTTATCTGTTTTGGGCTTCACTTTTTTGTGACAGACGGCGCACCAGCGCTCTTATTAGTGTGATTAATAATCCCCCGGTAAACATCCCTAGAAAATAGATCAGCACAATTAGCACCGAAATGGGTAGTGTTATTTGCATGGAAAGTAAAGATAAGTTCACTAGCCCGCTGTTTTGAAATACAAAAAGCGTCATCAGGGCCACTATCAGCAAAAAGCACACTAAATACACGTATTTCACTTGATCACCCTTTTCATCTTAGTTCATCATTTCTCGGCTTTAAAAACGTAATGTCGTGCTTTCTTGCCAAATACAAATCTCTGGCTGCTAAAACAGAGATAGCCAATAGCGAAATAGCACTACTCTGCTACTCACTATCAGCTATTTTTTAAGAGCAACTGCGCTATACCCTATATAATTCGAGTTGCAAGAAGGCGGCAATTGAGCGAATCCCGATGAGCTTACATAAGTAAGTGATTCGGGTAAGTGCGCGCAGCTAACACCCCTGTGGCTTCAAGGCCGAAGGACATCCCAAAAGTCATTGGAGCCACAGGTAGGCAGCCAGCAAACGAATCCCGATGAGCTTACATAAGTAAGTGATTCGGGTAAGTGCGCGCAGCTAACACCCCTGTGGCTTCAAGGCCGAAGGGGATTAGTAGTCGACGGCATCCCGGATGATTGGACACGTCATACAGTGACCGCCCCCACGCCCACGGCCTAATTCACTGCCGACTATCTCAATCACTTCGACCCCTTCTTTACGCAACTGGGTATTGGTTTTGGTATTACGGTCATAGGCCAGCACCACACCTGGTGAAAGAGCAACCATGTTATTACCACTGTCCCATTGTTGACGTTCTGTATCGTAATCATTACCTTCGGTCTCAACCACACGCAGTTTTTTCAGGTTAAGCGCGCCAGCAACTGCTTCAACAAAGGTGCCTTTATCACGACTTAACTTAATGCCGGTCGGGCCATTATCAGGGCGCAGTGAGAAGGTTTGGATCTGATTAACAATCGCCGGATATAACGTCACTACATCACGGTCGCAGAAGGTGAACACGGTATCCAGATGCATAGCGGCACGCAATTTAGGCATGGCCGCGATCATGACGCGCTCCACCTGCCCTTCGCTATTTTTAAACAGCGATTGCGCCAACTGCGTGATTGCCTGATGCGAAGTTCGCTCACTCATGCCGATTAACACGGTTTTATTACCGATTGGCATCACATCACCGCCTTCCAGCGTCGCAGTGCCGTGGTGCTGCGTCGGGTCACCCCACCACACTTTCACATTGGCGTCACCAAAGTCCGGGTGGAATTTATAGATAGCCGTGGTGAGGATGGTTTCTTCATGACGCGCCGGCCAATACAGTGGGTTTAGTGTCACACCGCCATAGATCCAGCAAGTGGTATCGCGGGTATACAGTGTATTGGGCAACGGTGGTAACAAGTATTCAGTAATACCAACCGCTTCGCGGATCAGCTTCAACTCTTCTTTGTCACATTTACCGTCTTTATGCAGTTCGGTGGTGGACAAGCCGCCAATCAGCACTTCAGCCAGCACGCGCGGCTCCAGGCTTTCCAGATAGCTGCGGGTTTCTTGCAAAATGCCCAATGACACTTCATTCGGCACAATTTGCTGATCCAAAATCCACTTTTTCGCCGCTGGAATGGCGACCGTTTCAGCCAGCAGATTATGCATCTCAACCACATCAACACCGCGTTCACGCATTTTGGTCATAAAATCAAAATGGTCGCGCTTGGCTCTCTCTACCCACAGGACATCATCAAATAATAATTCATCACAATTACTTGGCGTCAGGCGGTTATGGGCACGCCCTGGGGCGCACACCATTACTTTATGTAACTTGCCGACTTCAGAGTGAACACCAAACTTAGGTTTAGCGTGAGTTTTCTTAGCTTTATCTGACATAAGAACTCCAATAAATTATATGGTGATAATCCCGGTAGCAATGCTATAAATCGCAGCCACCGCAGCAACAATCAGAACAATAAACAGTATTCTTTCATAGGAATTAAAGGCTTTTTGATGCTGTTCACGTTTGGCAATCAGATACAAAATAGTGCCCGGTCCGTAAATAATGGCCGACAACAGCACGTATTTCAGGCCGCCGGCGTAAATCATCAGAGCAGAGTAGAAAGTCGCAATGATGGCAAAAATCAAATCTTTTCTATGACCACGGTTATTCGTTTCGTAAGTCTCACCGGTCCATGCCAATTTCAGGCCATAAGCCCCTACTAACAGATAAGGGATCAGAGTTAATGAACTGGTTAATTCCAGCGCCAGTTGAAAAGCATAATCAGTAAACAAGGTGAGAATTAAGAATATCTGTATAAAGATGTTGGTCAGCCAAACCGCTGCTGAAGGCACAGCATTGCTGTTTTCAGTCGCGAAGATTTTTGGCATGCTGTTACTCTTAGCCGCCGAAAACAGCACTTCCGCTGCCAGTAGTGACCATGATAAATAAGCACCCAACACGGAGATAATCAGACCCACACTGATAAATATTGCACCCCAGCGGCCGACTATCGCCTCTAACACCCCAGCCATTGATGGCTGGCGTAATGCCGCCAAATCAGGGCGCAGTAACACGCCGTAAGACAACATGGTGATCAATACCAGCAGGCACAGCACACCAATAAAGCCCAGAACGGTCGCGATACCAACATGGCTACGTTCTTTGGCATAACGTGAATAAACACTCGCACCTTCGATACCCAAGAATACAAATACTGTGACCAGCATGGTGCTACGTACCTGAGAGAATAGAGACTCAGGTTCAACTGACGTGGTGATTGCCGCCGCCGCATGACCAACATAGCCATAGTCATTCAGATGGGATAAATCAGCACCTTTAATCACATCTGGCGTACCCCAGAAGTTCAGCGCAAAAACATCACCTTTAAAGGCAAAAATCAGTACGATGACGAAAATGAAGATTGGAATTATTTTTGCGAAGGTGGCGATGGTATTAATTGCTGCAGCTTCTTTAACGCCGCGCAATATCAGGATATGGAATCCCCACAAGATAACGGAGGCAATTAACACCGCCGGAATAGTATTACCATCACCAAATATAGGGAAGAATGCCCCTAACGTTGATTTGATAAGAACAAAATAAGAGACGTTACCAATACAGGTACCGGCCCAGAAACCTAATGCAGAAGCAAAACCAAGATAATCCCCGAAGCCCTCTTTTGCGTAAATGAATACACCAGAATCGAGATTAGGTTTACGCTGCGCTAATGTTTGAAAAACAAAAGCCAGCATTAGCATCCCACCCCCCGCTATACACCAGGCGATAAGTGCGCCAAACCCACCGGTTGCTCGTCCAAATGTTGCCGGCAATGAAAATATACCGGCCCCGATCATTGAACCGACCACCAAAGAGGTAAGGGCCGGTAAAGATAATTTATTCGTTGTTGAATTGGCCATGATGCTCTCAATGACATTGGATAAATTAAGTTAAATGTAAATTCTGCTTATCCTACAAACAGATTCACCCAGACCCACTTATCAATATAAATACATAGTTATCATAGCTTCCTTTAAAACTATTGCATAATTTCGGGAAAGTAGACCAAATCTTACAATATGTAAATTCTTGATAAAATTATCACATACATCAGAATTTTGTAACAGTGTTCAAAGTCATCATTTTGTATATTCAGAAAATGACATTTCAGTTTAATTCACTGCAATCTACCTATTCTATTAGCATAGAAATCTGTTTTTATTAGACGGATCATTTAAGATGATTCCAGTACCCGCATTAATTTAATAATAGACATATGAACGAGAGTCCCTGCCATCTTGCGGACTCTCGTTCTATGAACTAAGCTTATAGATTAACCATTAAAAATATAATTTAAATACCCTTAAATTTCAATAAGTTAAAAATAATCCATTCCATTGTTAAAATAGGCAATGTCTTATTAAAATTCTCTATTAGCTCACATTTACTCCCCTATATCCGCCATCAATCAGACGCAGACAATCAGATGACAGCCACATTTATATACTCCGTTTTAATTTTTATAAAACGGATGTAATAGTTTTTTAAATCATTATTGCGTAGTTACTATTAGAGATAAAATCAATAAAAATCGCATTATTACAATAATTATTTAGATTTCATTTAGATTTCATTTAGATTTCATTTAGATTTCATTTAGATTTCATTTAGATTTCATTTAGATTTCATTTAGATTTATTGTGAACATTAAATATTCGATTTTTACATCTAGTCAAGTGAAAATCGTCACTTGATAACGCCAATAAATCACATAAAACCAGTGCTTTAATTTTAAAAAATCAAAAAAAACAGAATCAATCACCAGTAAAACAAAGTGCTTTAGATAGCGAATATATTCATCTTTCCCATAATTTCATTAGGAACATTGATATTTAATGTCGAAATATCTTACCATTTATAGGGTTATAATGATGAAATCACGTAGGAAAAGCCAATTTTTCCTCTTATTATTCCTACAATGTATAAGAAAGCGTAAATAAAATACGTATATTTAGTGTGTAATATGTACATTTTATTAAAGACCTCCTATTTCAAATAGAGATGTCAGCCTTTCCGTTAAAATTCACTTTTTAGCTTCAAAGCATGCATCATCATGACGGAATCAACAAAAACGGCCCCCATTAGGAGCCGTTTTATAGCACGTCAAATTAGCAGAAATGTGTAACTGTTATGTCAATTGCTTATCCGATACATGCTGCGTCTCTGTCACTGAATAGCCCGCCAAAATTGCTACGAAGATCATAAATAGATGGCCTTCAGATGAGTCCAGCAGGAATGAATTAAAGAAATTACACGCCATATAACTGGTCAATACAGCCAGTAGTACATTGCGTAAAACCGGTATTTGTTGCCAAATAACGCGATAACAACAAACAATCCATGCCAAAAAGATAATTAAGCCAACAAAGCCTGATTGGATCGTTTCCAACAGATATTGGTTGTGTGGATTATTGATTTTGTAATTGATCTCTGGGTTCTCATAATAGAAGCCGCCAGCACCGTGCCCCAGAATAGGTGACTCTTTAATTAGCCGCACCGCTTCAATGGCAAAGGCCGAACGTTGCCCCATCGAACTACGACAAGCATCATTTACATCATCCGCAGACGCGGCCATACAGACTTTTATCTCATCGACACCCTGCACGATACGGTCGGTCGCTTTATTGGGTATCAGTAGTAGTGCAGCAAAGGCTATCGCCCCTAACACTACCAATAGCCAGCGTTGGCGGCGCCCCAGAGAGAAGAAGAGCCATATCCCTAGCCCAACAACTAATGCCACATAACCGGTTCGCCCCAATACCAAGAACAGAATACTGTAACTCGCCGCTGCCACCAGCAAGCCATACCCCCAGCGTTTCCAGCCCTGATTTTTAAAGGCCAGCGCCAGCCACAACATGGCGGCCAAAGCCATAAAGAAGTTTTGGGTAATTTGCAGTTTAAAGATAGTCGGATTGGTTGGATCTACATTGCCAATGGGAATGTGCAACACCCCAACGGCCAGTGTTCCGGCTAATGCCACCGCGTTAGCCGCTAAGAAGCCGATTCCAAACAATTTTATCAACCGTGGTTGGTTGATAAAAAACAGGGCTAACGGCAATACATAAAGAAATTTCTTATCTTTACCCACCATATCCGGGCCATAACTGTTGTGATGAAACAGCAGTGACAATGCCAACAATGCAAACATCGCAGCAGGCAGGTAAACCAACGGATTAGTCAGTAATGGTTTGAATTGCAATGTGTTGCGATTAATTATCAAACAGATCAGGATTAAAACCAGTGAGATATTGATCAGTGGGTTGGATGTCGGTAAAGAGATACCTAGCAGCAATGCTGCAATACCCCCCAGCATTTCACTACGGCGGTTGACCGTGAAAGCGGCCGGTGAAGAAGTCGATGGGATTGTCATAATTCTCTCAGCTTAAGCTGGTTAGCGGAAAATAAGGTTACTGATGCGCCCCCGTTAACGGCTTTGAGCACGCCACGCATCAACAGCACTGATAACTTCGCTCACCGGAATGGCGTTCAAATACCGATCGGTAGTGTCAGTATCTATCTCATTAGGGTGTGGCAACGTGCGGTAATGCCCGGCCCATAACAGCGTGTGTGGAGCCTGCCACGGATGCCATTGGTTAAGATTACTGGGGCCAAAGAGAACCACTGCGGGTGTTTGTAAGGCTGCGGCCATATGCATTGCCACGGAATCTACGCCAATAAAGAGCTTAGCGTTATCAATAAATACTGCCAGTTCCGGTAGCGCCAGCAGGCCAGACAAATTAACTACCTTCTCGGGTTGTGTGCATCCGGCAATGATCTCAGCAATATAATCCAATTCAGCCTGATCTTTGCCGCCGGTAAGTAGAATGGTTTCACCTTGCTCAGTGAGATGATTTACCAGTTGGCTAAATGATTCACTGGCCCATGTTTTGAACTTCCAGCGAGCAGAAGGTTGGATCAATATATAGTCATTGATATGGCGTTGTTGGCACAATTTCTGTACCCGTTCAACATCGTGCACACCATAAGACATGGTAACATCATTAATAATATCAGTTAGTTGCAGTGGCGCGAGAATATCCAGATTATTGAGTACGGTATGCCTTTTGGCCGCATTGGGGATATCAACCAATGTAGAATGACAATAGCGCCATAGCCAGGTATCGCGTTTGGGATAATGAAAACCAATACTGAAGCCAGGTTTTAATAAACGACAATACGCTGCGGCTCGCCATTGATCGGATAAATTGAGAATCAGATCATAATGGTGTTCTTTCAATGCATTAAACAGCGCTTTTTCGCCACTGATTTGGGCCTTTAGACCCGCATGCTTGAGGCCACGGTCAACAATAAATGCATGATTGACCGTTTTGTTCTCCCGCAGCATATCTTGCGTTCCGCCATACAGCAGCACGTCGATTTTTGCTTGTGGGTAGTTGGCTTGTAAGGTACTCAGTAGTGGCGTTGTGAGTAAAACATCGCCGAAATGGCGTAATTTAATCACTAAAATGCGCTGAACGTTACTTTTGTCCCGCAGTGTATCTGGCAGGTTAAATGCTCGCTGTTGGGCGGTAGCAACAGGAGCAGAAGGTTGCCCGGCAGGTGATTCTGTCTTATTTGATGTATTCATCATAGGATGCGCCATCATCGGCAACGAAGGGGGGCAATAATGCTATCCAAGTGTTTGCTGCATGGCAATTCTTTTATATCCGTCATACTTCAAGCTTCATGTGCTTTGGCTGCCCTCGCTCACCCCAGTCACTTACTTGAGTAAGCTCCTGGGGATTTACTCAGTTGCCGCTTTCCTGCAACTCGAATTATTTAGGGTATAGCATACCAATATCTTTCTTACTTAACTCTATAAAGCCACGAATGATTGTAATGATCATTCTGCCCCGAAACTCAAGCTGGCAAGTAAGATAATTATCAGAGGAAATTGGCGTTATCGGCGCAGGCAGATTGAGTGCGGAAAGCCGCGCAGCCAACGGAGCGTACACGCAGTACGTGACGGCGGCGAGCACTGCCCCGAAGCTCAAGCTGGCAAGTAAGATAATTATCAGAGGAAATTGGCGTTATCGGCGCAGGCAGATTGAGTGCGGAAAGCCGCGCAGCCAACGGAGCGTACACGCAGTACGTGACGGCGGCGAGCACTGCCCCGAAGCTCAAGCTGGCAAGTAAGATAGCCAATTTTAGAGGCCAGGGGCTTTCCATAGGGAAGTCGTCAACCCACTGTCCACCAGCGACAACTGATCGGTATACACTGCTTGCCAGTTTACTTTTGCGGCTTGATACAGTGCCTGATGCTCGGTGTTCGGGGTGTATTCTCGCTCCCAGCGCACTAGCCGCTCACCGGTTTTATCTAGCGCGTCATACAGCCCGACCCCCACACCCGCGGCGATAGCACAACCGAGAGCCGTGGCTTCTTTGACAACGGGTACTCGTACAGGAACCCCGGTCACATCGGCCAAAATCTGGCTCCACAGTTTCCCTTTTGAACCTCCGCCTGCAAATACCACTGAGGCTGCTTTGACGCCGGAGAACTCAGCAATTTGCGCTAAGTTACAGGCCGAGACTATCGCGGCATTCTCTTCCAGAGCACGGAACAGGGTAGCTTTGTTGCATTTTTCTGGATCAAGTGAAAGGTTAATAAAGGAAGGTGCGGCGTGATACCAGGATTTGAAGCGCATTACATCGGAGAAAATCGGCATGATGCCGTATGCCCCTGCCGGTACGCGGGCGGCCATATCCTCCAATAAACTGTAGGTATCGATACCCAGCCGCTGAGCCAGTAATTTCTCTTCGGCGCAAAATGCATCACGGAACCAGCGCATGGTCAGGCCGGTAAAGAAACTGATGGATTCAGCCTGTACCATACCGGGAATAACATGAGGGTTAATACGCGTATTCATATCCGGATCGGTAATCGGCTTAGGCAAATTAACCACCTGCTGCCAGAAGGTGCCGCCCAATACTGCGGTCTGACCCGGTTGAACGACCCCCAACCCCAAACAACCTAATTGTACATCACCACCGCCCATCACCACTGGCGTTCCCACCAACAGACCACTCTCTTCTGCGGCTTGTGCTGTGACATGGCCTAGCAGTGTTCCAGTTTCTTTGACCGGCGATAAAATATCGGCACGTAGTCCAGCCATCTCCAGCAAGCTCGGTTGCCAGTTACGGGTGACTAAATCCAGCATGCCGGTGGTTCCTGCATTCGAAGGATCAACCGCCAGCTCACCACTGAGCATATTGGCTAGCCAGTCGCTTATCATGGTTAATGTACCCGCCTGGCGATAGATATCCGGGCGGTAATGCGCCAGCCACAGTAACCGAGGCATAGCACTTAGTGCCAGAGTTTGGCCTGAACATTGATAAACCTCGAATTCAAACCCATCATTATGCAGCTCTTTAAGCTCACTGACTTCACGGCTGGCACGGGCATCCACATTGGCACACGCCCAAATAGGTTTGCCACTGCGATCATAAAGCACAATGCCTTCGCGCATTGAGCAGGCAGCCACGGCGCGAATAGCACTCGCCGGTAGCTTAGCCTGATGCAATGCTTGGCGGATGCACTGGCAGGCCAACTTCCAGTTAGTCGCTAAATCAAACTCCATCGACCCTGGGACATCAGGTACTGGCAAATGTAGCCACTCAGCCTGTCCGGCCGCTATCTGATTACCATTAAGATCAAATATGACAGCCCGGACACTGCCGGTGCCGGCATCCAGCGCCATCAGGTATTCAGCCGATGTGGCCGTAGAGAATTGACTCATTACGCTATCCTCTGTTTTATATGAATTTATGAATAAACCTGTCCTCTACTGCTTTTTTCTCAAAAGAATAATCAAAACTATTGGCGTAATTCTTGAACCCCTGCGCAAGCCTAAGCTGGCAAGTAAAATAGCCAATCAAATCAATTTGATGATTGATCTTGCTGTTAGCTCATCCGTCACTAATGCATTCACGTATTTTCCGCGCAATGCAGCCACAATCGCTTCTGATTTTTCAATGCCACCGGCGACACCAATCACTGTCGGGATGTTGGTCAGATCTGTCAGTGAGACGCCAATCAGCTCCTGGTGAATCTGCATATCCGGCACCAATGCGCCATCGGCTTGCATAAAGTAGCCAAGGATATCGCCGACCGCCCCCTTGCGACTGAACATCAGTTGTTCACCTTCACCGATATAGCCGGAGCGTAAAATGGTGGCCTCTTTTTGCTGATTGACCGAACCGATACCCACGACGGCAACATCAGCCGCTCGGGCGGCTAGCATCACATCGCGCACACTGTTTTCCTGACGGAATGTCTCCGCCACTGTGGCACTGGAAGCACGCAACGGCGCAGGAATAATGCTGACCTGACAAGCGGCATCCAACTGGCCAATACCGGTCATATAAGAGCCAACCCCACCGGAAAGCGTCACCAGTCTGACCTGCTGCGAAGCGATAAAACCGCTTAAATGCTGTAAGGCACACATGGTGGTTTCACCAAAGCCGACTGCCAGTAGTTGTTGTGGTTGTATCAATGCCATCAATAAATGTGCAGCGCCAATCCCCAACCGGCTACTGATACTGAGATCAGCCAGAGAAGGCAGAATGCGGATATGCTTGAGGCCGAAATGCTGTTGCAAGGTGTTTTCCAGTTCCAGACAACCCTCATAGCGCGAATTAATCTGTACCCGAATAACCCCAGACTGGCGGCCTTTTTCCAGCAATCTGGAGACCTTCAGTCGGGTTAACCCCAACAGTTCGCCAATATCCCCTTGTGTTAAGCCATCGTGATAATAAAACCACGCAATGCGAGCGAGCAGTTCCTCTTCACTCATGCTATTACCCGGATATTTGTATTCATCGTTAGACGACATGGGTTTTTCTTTTGTTACTGATTTTTCTCTCATCATTAGCCGTGATCCCTATTGCCGCTTTCTCATTCTTCATTGATTCATCATCGATCAAAAATCCACGGTCTGATAAATGCTATACCCAAGAGATTTCAAGATGCAGGAAGGCGGCAAGCGAAAGACAAATTGGTTGTAAACCATTTTGAACAGCGCTTGCGCTGGCCCTTAGGGTGAGCCTCTGATGAGGTTCATAATCCCGATGAGCTTACATAAGTAAGTAATTCGGGCGATTGAGCACAGCCAACACACCTACAACTTGAAAGATGACGGGTATAAATCTCAGTTGAGAACTACGCTAACAGCTTAGGCAATACATTTGAACACATTTTAATTTAAATTTTTTTATTCACGGAAATGTGATCTTGATTACGCCACAAACGGGATTATACAGCTATCTTTTTTGAACACTTTTAAATTTAAAATATTTTTGTTCACAAAAAGGAGCCACTGATGCCGCACACCAATCCGCCACCGCTGCTCCAGGTTCGTGGTATCAGCAAGCAGTTTTCCGGCGTAGTGGTATTGAAGAGTATCGACTTTACTCTGCAACCAGGACAGGTACATGCCCTGTTGGGAGGAAATGGCGCGGGGAAATCGACGTTGATGAAGATCATCGCCGGCGTGCTGCCACCAGACAGCGGTACCATCGAGATCAATGGGCAACCCTGCCTTAATCTCACCCCAGCAAAAGCACATCAACTCGGTATCTATTTGGTCCCCCAAGAACCGATGTTATTTGCCAATCTGTCGGTACAAGAAAATATTCTGTTTCGTTTGCCCAAACATCAGGCAGATAAGAAGAAGATGGCGCAATTACTCAAAAACCTGGGTTGCCATTTGGATCTGTCAGTCAGCGCCGGTTCACTGGATGTAGCAGATCAACAGCTAGTAGAAATTATGCGCGGCTTGATGCGTGACTCACGTATTTTGATCCTTGATGAGCCAACAGCGTCACTAACACCGGCGGAAACCAATCGTCTATTTAGCCAAATCAAAATGTTATTGCAGCAAGGTGTCGGAGTGGTATTTATCTCCCACAAATTACCTGAAATTCGTCAACTGGCAGATTGGGTCAGTGTCATGCGCGATGGTGGCATCGCTCTAAGTGGCGCTACCACTGATTTCTCCATCGATACGATTATTCAGGCCATTAAGCCACAGGCCAAAAACAGCGAATTATCTGATACCCAGAAGCTATGGCTGGAACTGCCCGGTAACCGCCGCTCTCAAGCGCGTGCTCAGTCCAATCAACCGGTGATAGAAGTTGCCGATCTGAGTGGTGAAGGTTTTGCCCATATCTCTTTTGAGGTGCATGCCGGTGAAATCCTGGGATTAGCGGGGGTGGTTGGTGCGGGCAGAACAGAACTCGCTGAAACACTCTATGGTTTACGACCCGCCAGCGGTGGCCACGTCAGGCTGGAAGGGATTGATATCACATTGATGAAAACCGTCAATCGTCTGGCAACCGGGTTGGTTTATCTGCCGGAAGACCGCCAAGCCTCCGGCCTCTATCTGGATGCTCCGCTCAGTTGGAATGTCTGCTCGCTCACCCAGGGTAATCAGGGGTTATGGACACATCCGGCACAGGAAGCCGCCATTCTGGAACGCTATCGGCGGGCACTAAACATTAAGTTCAGCCACCTTGAGCAACCCGTGCGCACCTTGTCTGGTGGCAATCAACAAAAGCTGTTGATTGCGAAATGCCTTGAAGCCAATCCGTTGCTACTGATTATTGATGAACCTACTCGTGGCGTAGATGTATCAGCGCGCAGCGATATTTATCAATTGATCCGCAGTATTGCCTCTCAGCATGTGGCGATCATTTTTATCTCGTCAGATCTGGAAGAAGTAGTGCAGATGGCTTCCCGGGTGTTGGTCATGCATCAAGGTGAAATCAGTGGCGCAGTCAGTGGGGCGGAAATGAATGTCGATACCATTATGCATCTGGCCTTTGGTGAACATAATACCGATGCGCGCCAATCTGCTGAAAGCGAGGGCGCATCATGTTGAAATTTATTCAAAGCTATCAATTTATTCAAAACAATCGTGAAGGTACCGCACTGCTGGCGATTTTGGCTTTATTTGCCTTGCTTGGTGTGATCGACAGTAATTACTTCACCTTGCAAACCTTCACCATGATTTTCAGCAGCGCACAGATCCTGATCCTGTTAGCCATCGGCGCCACCATGGTGATGCTAACCCGCAATATCGATGTGTCCGTCGGCTCCATTACCGGCTTATGTGCCGTCACTGTGGGTATGGCGCTCAATGCTGGTTTCGGGCTGGCAATCTCCTGCCTGTTTGCTCTGCTGGTCGGCATGGTGACGGGCTTCTTTAATGGCATTTTGGTTACCTGGCTGCGCATCCCGGCGATTGTCGCCACCCTGGGTACGCTGGGGTTGTATCGCGGCCTGATGCTATTGATAACCGGCGGGAAATGGATAGAAGGGCTGCCAGCAGACTTGAAAAGTTTATCCACCCCCATTCTGTTTTCTATCTCTCCTATCGGCTGGCTAATTATGCTGCTGATTGTAGCTATGGCCTTGTTGCTAGGTAAAACCGCCTTTGGCCGCAGTTTCTATGCTACCGGCGATAACTTGCAGGGTGCACGCCAACTGGGGATCCGCACCGACAGTATTCGTATTTTTGCCTTCTCAATGAATGGGGTGATGGCCGCGCTGGCAGGGATTGTCTTCGCCTCCCAAATTGGCTTTATCCCTAATCAGACGGGCAGTGGGTTAGAGATGAAAGCCATCGCCGCCTGTGTTCTCGGTGGGATCAGCCTGCTCGGTGGTACCGGCACCATTCTCGGGGCCATTCTAGGGGCTTACCTATTAACACAAATCGACAGCGTGCTGGTGCTACTGCGCCTGCCTGCTTGGTGGAATGACTTTATTGCCGGATTGGTGTTGCTGGGTGTGCTGGTGTTCGATGGCCGCCTGCGCTGTGCCATTGAGCGCAATATCCGCCAGCAGAAATATGCTCGCTTTAATGCTCGCCCGGCAGTTTCTGGTAAGTCGACAACTTCGGATAAGAAGAAAAACGTTATACCCAATAGATTTCATGATGCAGGAAGGCGGCAAACGAGAGAATCCCGATGAGCATACAGTGGTAAGTGATTCGGCTAAACGAGAGTAGGTAACACACCTGCAATTTGAAAGATGAAGGGTATAAAAAGAGGTGGCGCGATGAATATATATCGCCGTTATGGATGGGAACTGGCCTTGGCTGCACTGTTAGTGCTGGAAATCCTGCTGTTTGGTTTATCGAATTCTCGCATGCTGGATATCAACGTATTGCTGTTCAGTACCAGTGATTTCATCTGCATCGGCATTGTAGCTTTGCCGCTGACCATGGTGATTGTCAGTGGCGGAATTGACATCTCATTCGGTTCAACTATCGGATTGTGCTCCATATTCCTAGGCGTGATGTTTCAAGCTGGCGTCCCCATGAGTGTCGCGATCCCGCTGACACTGGTGGTTGGCGCGTTATGCGGTTTGATTAATGCCGGGCTGATTCTGTATACCGGCGTCAACCCGTTGGTCATAACTCTAGGCACCATGTACCTGTTCGGCGGCAGCGCCTTGCTGTTGTCCGGCATTTCCGGCGCGACCGGCTATGAGGGCATTGGCGGTTTCCCAACAGCCTTTACCGATTTTGCCAACCAAACGTTGTTCGGCCTGCCCGTCCCACTGGTTATCTTTATGGTCTGCGTGCTGCTGTTCTGGCTACTGATGCACCGCACTCATAGCGGCCGCAACGTATTCCTTATCGGGCAAAACAGTCGGGTGGCCCGTTACAGCGCCCTGCCCGTCGCGCGTACCTTATGCATCCTGTATGCCCTGACGGGTGTGGCGTCTGCGATTGCCGCGGTCCTATTGGTCTCTTATTTCGGTTCAGCACGCTCTGATTTGGGGGCTTCGTTCCTGATGCCAGCCATCACCGCAGTGGTACTGGGGGGCGCTAACATCTACGGCGGCTCTGGCTCCATCCTCGGGACGGCACTGGCGATATTACTGGTGGGTTACTTACAGCAAGGTTTGCAAATGATTGGCACACCAAACCAGATATCGAGTGCGTTGTCCGGTGCATTGCTGATTCTAGTGGTGGTTGGGCGCTCTATCAGCCTGCACCGACATCTGATTCATGAATGGCTGCAACGTCGTCGCAGCAGACACACCCTAAGTTAATACCTGTTTTCTTTTGTAGTGAAATTGCCAACACCTCTACCCCTAGCTTCTTCGGAGATAGCAATGAAAACACAAAGATTAAAAAAGCTGGCACTGGTTTGTGCCCTTGGATTTGCCTGTATCACTACTGCTCAAGCGGCAGAACGCATCGCATTTATCCCGAAACTGGTCGGGGTCGGCTTCTTCACCAGCGGCGGTAAAGGTGCCGTTGATGCCGGTAAAGAGCTGGGTGTGGATGTGACCTACGATGGCCCGACAGAACCGAGTGTTTCCGGCCAGGTTCAGTTAATCAATAACTTCGTCAATCAGGGTTACAACGCCATTGTGGTTTCGGCAGTCTCACCGGATGGACTGTGCCCTGCGTTAAAACGCGCGATGCAACGGGGCGTCAAAATCTTGACCTGGGACTCTGATACCAAACCAGAATGTCGCTCGATTTACATCAACCAAGGTACCCCGAATCAATTGGGTTCGATGCTGGTCGATATGGCCGCGAATCAAGTGAAAAAAGATAAAGCCAAGGTTGCCTTCTTCTATTCCAGCCCGACGGTTACCGATCAGAACCAATGGGTCAATGAAGCGAAGAAAAAAATCCAACAAGATCACCCCGGTTGGGAAGTGGTCACCACCCAGTTCGGCTATAACGATGCCACAAAATCACTGCAAACCGCAGAAGGCATCTTAAAAGCTTATAGCGATCTGGATGCCATTATTGCCCCAGATGCCAACGCCCTGCCCGCTGCGGCACAAGCAGCAGAAAACCTGAAACGCGACAATGTGGCGATCGTCGGCTTCAGTACTCCAAACGTGATGCGCCCTTATGTTCAGCGCGGCACGGTCAAGGAATTCGGTCTGTGGGATGTGGTTAATCAAGGCAAGATTTCAGTTTATGTCGCCAATGAAATGCTGAAAAAAGGCGACCTGAATGTCGGCGATAAAATTGATATCCCGAACATTGGCGTGGTTGAAGTGGCACCGAATAGCATTCAGGGCTATGACCATGAGGCTAAAGGCAGCGGCATTGTGTTACTGCCACAGCGGGTCATTTTCACTAAAGAAAACATCGACAAATACGATTTTTAATCTCGGCGGCCCGTCCACCGGCGGGCCGGAACAGGACTAAAGGAGTAATAACAGATGGCTGATTTAGACGATATTAAAGACGGTAAAGATTTCGGTATTGGCGTGCCGCAGATAAATCCTGCCTTTACACTGAAAGGCTCGGGTTCACTGGATTGGGGGATGCAATCCCGGCTGGCGCGAATTTTCAATCCGAAAACCAATCGCACGGTAATGCTGGCATTTGATCACGGTTATTTTCAGGGGCCGACCACGGGCCTGGAGCGGATTGATATCAATATCGCCCCGCTGTTTGAATATGCCGATGTCCTAATGTGTACCCGTGGCATTTTGCGCAGTATCGTCCCCGCGTCGGCCAATCGCCCGGTGGTACTGCGCGCATCTGGTGCCAACTCGATTCTGACTGATTTATCCAACGAAGCGGTGGCGGTGGCAATGGAAGATGCATTGCGGCTCAACTCCTGCGCCGTGGCGGCACAAGTCTATATCGGCACTGAACACGAGCATCAGTCGATTAAAAATATCATTCAATTAGTTGATCAGGGAATGCGCTACGGCATGCCTACCATGGCCGTGACTGGCGTCGGTAAAGACATGGCTCGCGACCAGCGCTACTTCTCTCTGGCCACCCGAATTGCCGCTGAGATGGGCGCACAGGTGATCAAAACCTATTATGTTGACAGTGGATTTGAACGTATCGCTGCCGGTTGTCCAGTGCCTATCGTCATTGCCGGTGGTAAAAAACTACCAGAACGCGATGCATTGGAAATGTGCTATCAAGCCATTGATCAGGGAGCGTCAGGTGTAGATATGGGGCGCAATATCTTCCAGTCAGAAGCCCCAATTGCCATGCTGAAAGCGGTTCATGCAGTGGTACATAAAAATGAAAATGCACAAACAGCCTATAAGCTGTTCTTAGATGAAAAAGGTTGAGTGGGCATCGCTGCCAGTCAGTGACTGGTAAGCCGTGACAAGGAGGTCTTCGGTAATAAGGAGACCTTTGGTAATCAGGAGACAAATATGCACGTGACTCTCGTCGAAATTAATGTGAAAGATGACAAAGTTGAGCAGTTTATTGAGGTTTTTCGCGCCAATCATCAGGGTTCTATCCGCGAGGCGGGGAACTTGCGTTTTGATGTGCTAAGGGACGAGACGATCCCAACCCGTTTTTATATCTATGAGGCTTATACCGATGAAGCTGCGGTGGCGGCACATAAGCAAACCCCCCATTACCTGAAGTGTGTCGAACAACTGGAGGGATTGATGACCGGCCCACGCAAGAAAACAGTATTTATCGGCCTGATGCCTTAGCCGACACGGGCAGCCGATTTCCTACGCTGCCCGCATGTTGGAGCCGCATGGCAAATTTAGCGACTGAGCCACATCACGCGCACACGCTAAAACTTATCCGCACCCATAAACCGCCTAGTAACTCACTGTGCAATAACTCTGGGCGGGTTTTATGGTAGGTCGTAATGTCTTTTACCAATGCTAACCCCAGCCCCGCCCCTTGCTGCTCACCCACATTATCCAACCGGTGGAATGGCATCAGCGCTTGCGCAGCTTCATCTTGTGCAATACCAGGGCCACTGTCTTCTATTTCTAACCAACAGCGCCCTGTGTCACCGCCTATAACCAATCGTACCGTCACCACTCCCTGCTTTGGTGTGTATTTCAACGCGTTGTCCAGCAGGTTATCGCACAGTTCCGTCAGCAATAAGGCATCCCCCTCGATCCAGCACTCAGCCCCCCCCTCATAGCCCAGATCAATCTGCTTGCTGCGGGCTTGAGCAAGGTGTGCAAAACACGCGTCGCGTAATAGTGGGCCGAGATTAACCGGTTGTAGTCTGCGCTCGTGTACTTTCATCCGTGATAACTGCAATAACCGATCCGTCAGGGAAACGGTGTGATCCAGTGTCCCGCGCATCGCCAATAGGCTTTCACGCCATTGTTGTGGGGAGTCACTGGCCAGCGCCACCGCCACCTGCGTTTTCAACACCGTTAACGGTGTACGCAATTGATGAGAGGCATCAGCACTAAAGCGCCCCTGACGTGCCACCATTTCCCGTAAACGCTCGATGTAGCGATCAAAGGCCAATAACAACGGTTCCATTTCTGACCATGGCAACACTTTGGGGAGCGGGGTCAGTTCACCGGGATCACGCCGCAGCATCAAGCCTGATAGCTTACGTAATGGCTTGAGAATACCTTTGAGTAAGATATACGCCATTACCAGCGTCAAGAGCACCAGCGTACCTTGGGTCAAGACTGCCGATATCATGATCTGCTGTGCCAGATCATGGCGGGATGCTAGCGTTTCAGCCACCAGCACCATCGCCATCCCCATAACACCAGACTCATTAACCGGTTGATAAAGCGCAGCCACACGTATTGGTTTGCCTCGGTACTCGGCATCATAAAAATGTACCAATGCAGGGTAGAGAAGGGATCGTGGCGTATTCAGCGGGAAAGGCGGTAAATCATTGTAGCCAGCTATACTTTTCCCCTCTGGCGTAATCACCTGATAGTAAAGCTGATCATTCATATTGCGCTCAAAACTATCGAGGACAATATAAGGGACATCAACCTCTAGCTGCCCATGACGAACAACCAACCGCTCCGCCACCGTCCGGGCAGAGGCTAATAACGTGCGGTCATAAGCTAACGTAGCCGCATTCATCGCACTGATATAATGGGTATAAATAGAGATCCCGCCCAAAATCAGTAGTGGGACACCAAAAAACAGCAGCAATTGATGAAACAGCGAACGTGGGGCTTTAAACCATCGTGGCACAGTAGTGTTAGAGCATGCCATTAGTGCATTCCAGGCTGTAACCTAAACCGCGTAAAGTCTGGATAGAGACATTACTGCCATGCAGCTTTTTACGCACCCGATGCACATACAGTTCAATACTTTCTGGATTGGCATCATCGGATAAGGTAAATACCTGCTCAAACAGTTGTTGTTTGGCAACTGGCCTACCCCGGCGATGCATCAGTGAGGTTAATACTGCCGATT
Source organism: Yersinia sp. 2541 StPb PI (assembly GCF_052217145.1). Taxonomy (NCBI): domain Bacteria; kingdom Pseudomonadati; phylum Pseudomonadota; class Gammaproteobacteria; order Enterobacterales; family Yersiniaceae; genus Yersinia; species Yersinia sp. 2541 StPb PI. The sequence continues at coordinate 4,106,297 of NZ_JAZGQB010000001.1, forward strand.
CCCGCGGTGTCAGCGCCAGTGGCTTATCCGCTAACAGAAAGTAACCTTCGTCGTGATAGGTCAACTCACCAAATTGCACCGCCTGCCCGGTTCCACCGACACTACGCCGTAATAGAGCACGTATCCGCGCCTCCAGTTCATCCAGTTCAAACGGTTTCGTCAAATAGTCATCCGCCCCCAAGTTCAGCCCTTTCACCCGGTCTGCCACTTCCGTTCTGGCGGTCAACAACAGCACCGGCAGCGTTTGCCCACGCTTACGTAGCCGGGCCAGCAAATCTAACCCGTTCAAACGTGGCAACGCCACATCCAATACCACCAGCGCGTAATTTTCGTTTTGCAGCAAATGATCGGCGGCAACACCATCATTTGCCACATCCACAGCGAAGCCCGCATGAGTCAATGCTTTCTGTAACCAGTGAGATAACTCGGGGTGATCCTCTACCAACAAGAGACGCATATCACATCCTGTACTTTTTCCTTCCCATTGAAAGGTAACTGAAAGGTTAATCTATTAACAATTCAGCAACCTCGCAATCGCGGGAAGGCTCACAATTTAGACGAAAATAATGAGGGAATAAGATGAAAAGGATAATTACCCGCACTTTAGCCGCCTCGATTCTGATACTGACAGCACAAATGGCACAGGCTATCGAGGCACCTGGCAGAACAGAATGTATTGCGCCGGCCAAACCCGGCGGCGGCTTTGATCTTACCTGTAAATTGATTCAGGTTTCCCTGCAAGAGACTAAAGCAATTGATCGCCCAATGCGGGTCAGCTATATGCCAGGAGGTGTCGGAGCGGTTGCCTATAACGCCATCGTGGCGCAACGGCCAGCAGAGTTTGGCACCGTGGTCGCGTTCTCCGGCGGCTCTTTACTTAATCTGGCACAAAATAAATTTGGCCGTTATAGCCCTGACGATGTGAAGTGGTTGGCGGCCGTTGGCACTGATTACGGCATGATCGCCGTGCGGGCTGACTCTCCCTATAAAACGCTAACAGATCTGATGGATGCCTTTAAACAAGATCCTAACAGCGTGGTATTCGGGGCCGGTGCCTCGATTGGCAGCCAGGACTGGATGAAAACGGCGTTACTGGCCCGTGAGGTGGGCGTCGATCCCCATAAAATGCGCTATGTGGCCTTTGAGGGTGGCGGTGAACCGGTTACCGCATTGTTAGGTAACCATATTCAGGCGGTGTCCGGGGACTTAAGTGAAATGGTGCCCTATCTGGCAGGCGACAAACTACGGATATTGGCTGTTTATGCAGAACAACGCCTGCCTGGCCAACTGGCTAATATTCCTACGGCTAAAGAACAAGGCTTCAATTTAGTGTGGCCGATTATTCGTGGTTTCTATCTCGGGCCGAAGGTCAGTGATGCAGAATATCAATGGTGGACGGAGACCTTTAACACCTTGGTACAAACTGACGAGTTCAAAAAACAGCGCGAATTACGCGGCTTATTTGAGTTCAACCTGACCGGCAAAGAGCTGGATGTGTATGTCAAAAAACAGATTGAACAATATCGTGAACAAGCTAAAGCATTCGGGCTGGCCAAATAATTAAGGAGAAAGATCATGAGCGATCGTATTTTTGCCAGTATCTGGATCCTACTCTGTATCAGCGGCTTATTTATCGGCTGGGGAATTCAAAGCGAATACAGTTATGAGCCGCTAGGCCCGCGCCCTTTCCCGATGGCAATTCTGGCGTTAATGACACTGTGCGCGGTGCTATTGCTGCTGCGTAAACCAGATGTTATCGCATGGCCGCACGCCAAAGTATTGCATCGCCTGTTGGTGATGGTGATTACGCTGGTGCTCTATGCCTGGGGGTTTGAGTCGCTTGGATTCCCGCTGGCGACAGCCCTGCTAACATTTAGCATCGCATTGTTATTTGAGGCAAAAATATGGGTCGCTGCGCTGTCCGGCGTGGTCCTGGGCGCGTCATTATTCTATGCCTTTGACTATTTACTTGATGTCACCCTACCACTTGGCGTTTGGCTGAACTAACGAGGCTGTGATGGAAACTTGGATGTATTTATCGCAAGGATTTGAGGTGGCATTAACACCACAAAACCTGATGATTGCCCTGATAGGCTGCTTTATCGGTACCATTGTTGGCTTACTCCCAGGACTGGGGCCGATCAACGGCGTGGCCATTTTGCTGCCACTCGCTTTTGCCCTAAAACTGCCCGCCGAGTCTGCCCTGATCTTGCTGGCTACGGTTTATATCGGTTGTGAATATGGTGGGCGCATCTCATCCATATTACTTAATGTCCCCGGTGATGCCGCGGCTATCATGACCGCCCTTGATGGTTATCCGATGGCGCAGCAGGGCCGTGCCGGTGTAGCGCTATCCATTTCAGCAGTTAGCTCATTTGTTGGTTCACTCTTGGCTATTGGTGGGATCATTCTGTTTGCACCGCTACTGGCACAGTGGTCACTGGCATTCGGACCCTCGGAGTATTTCGCGTTAATGGTCTTCGCTATCGCCTGCCTTGGCAGCATGATGAGCCAAAATCCCTTGAAATCACTGCTCGCCGCCTTAATCGGATTGGGGTTGGCGACAGTCGGCGTTGATGCAAACACCGGCGTTTATCGCTTCACCTTTGATAGTGTCCACCTCTCTGATGGAATTCAATTTATCGTGGTGGTGATCGGCTTGTTCTCGGTCAGTGAGATCTTGTTGATGCTGGAAAGTACCAGTACCGGCCAGAAACTGGTGCGTAAAACCGGTCGCCTGATGTTCAACCGCAAAGAGGCGGCAGAATGTGTTGGGCCAACACTGCGATCTTCAGTGATCGGTTTCTTTGTTGGGATTTTGCCGGGCGCAGGGGCAACCATCGCCAGTGCGCTGACCTACATGACCGAAAAACGCATCAGTGGTAACAGCGATAGTTTTGGTAAAGGGGATATTCGTGGTGTTGCCGCACCTGAAGCGGCGAATAATGCTTCTGCCTGTGGATCTTTTATTCCGATGCTCACTCTGGGCGTTCCAGGCTCAGGCACTACGGCGGTAATGATGGGAGCATTGACCCTGTATAACATCACACCGGGGCCTGCGATGTTCACCGAGCAACCGGATATTGTCTGGGGGTTAATTGCCTCGCTGTTGATAGCCAACGTTATATTACTGCTGATGAACCTACCTCTGGTTGGCTTCTTCACCCGCATGTTAACCATTCCGTTATGGTTCCTGGTCCCCGCCATTGCAGCAGTCTCTGCGGTGGGGGTGTATGCGGTGCACAGCACCACTTTCGACCTGATGCTCATGGTTGGATTGGGTATCTTTGGCTATCTGCTGAGAAAAATGAACTTCCCCATGTCCCCGCTGATTTTAGGCTTTGTTCTGGGCGAAATGCTGGAGCAAAACCTGCGCCGTGCACTGTCCATTAGCAATGGCAATTACACTATTTTGTGGTCGAGCCCTATTGCAAAAAGCTTGCTAATACTGGCCGTGGTGGTGTTGGTGCTGCCGCCAATCCTGCGAGTAGTACGTAAATTCCGCCAATCAAAGCCAGCCGCTAATGAAGGGTAAAAACTGACTCGTATTACTCCGGGGCTGATAATTATAGGATTATTGGCCCCGATTTATTGGGTTAGTCACAATCAAATATTCCGCGTTATAAGATGACACCTATCAACAAAATGCTTAATGAGTAAACTGATCATCACCAGTACCGGAAATGCTTAGACCTTAACTATAATGAAAGTAGATAAGTGTAATCACGATAAATCATGAGGCAAAACCATGTCAGACAAAATCGCCGTCGGCATCAGCGCTTGCCTGTTAGGTGAGAAAGTACGTTTCGATGGCGGGCATAAACGTCTAACATTTGCCGTGGACGAGTTGGCCCCTTTTGTTCATTTTGAGCCGATCTGCCCTGAGATGGCAATCGGGCTGCCTTCACCCCGCCCAGCGCTGCGCTTGGTTAAAGCAGGCGCTGATGATATTCGTCTCAGCTTTAGTAACCAACCAGAAACCGACCTGACCCGCGCCATGCAGGACTTCTCCGCGAAAAGAATTGCGGGATTGCAGCATTTAAGCGGCTATGTGGTTTGCGCCAAATCCCCTAGCTGCGGCATGGAGCGAGTGCGGGTGTATGAAACCGATGGCAAAAATAACCGCAAAAGTGGTACTGGTATTTTCACTCAAGAATTAATGCGCCAACTACCGTGGCTCCCCATTGAGGAAGATGGCCGCCTGTGTGACCCTGAGCTGAAAGAGAATTTTGTGGCACGAATCTATGCCTTACATGAGTTTAATCAGCTATGGCAACAAGGCATGAGCCGCGCTCGGCTGATCGCTTTCCATAGCCGCTATAAATTGTTATTACTAGCTCATTCGCAACCTGCCTACCGTGAATTAGGGCGTTTCGTTGCGGCTATCGACCAATGGCCTTCAATTAATGAATGTGCTTTTGAATACCGTAACCGGCTGATGGCCCTGATGAGCCAACACTCCTCGCGCCGTGGTCACACCAATGTCTTGCAGCATGTCCAAGGCTATTTCAGCAACCAACTCAGCCCCCGGCAACGCAGTGAGCTGGCACAACTGATTTTGCGTTATCGTCAAGGCAGTCAGCCACTGCTTGCCCCCATTACCCTGCTCAAACATTATTTAGCTGAATATCCCGACAGCTATCTTGCCCAGCAGCGCTATTTTGACCCTTACCCGGAGGTTTTGCGCCTAAGGTATGGGCATTAAGAGGGGGAATTTAAACGCGATATGAAGCCCGTGGTAATTCAGCAAGTTGCCGCGTTATCAGATAACACCTATCAGCAAAATGTCTCCTTTGCGTTATTCTTAGCGCCGAAGAAAATAATTAGCAGTCTTTCTGGTGGTATCACGGCCTCATGGCAGTGAGGCCGCTGTAAAACAGGAGTTTCTATGAACACCACTTATCGCCTGGCGCTGGCTTTGGCTTTTTCTACCACGCTGCTGACGGCTACCGTTCACGCCAATAGCCTATTGGATTCAGTAAAAAGTGCTGCTGACCAATACAGTAAATCGGGTGATAGCTCATCTTCATTGTCGTCATTGACCGGCTTACTCAATGGTGGCGATAAAGGGCTAAGTGCCAGCACCATGACCAATGCTGCCGGTATATTGCAATATTGCGTACAAAATAATGTACTGTCGGCCAATGGCACTTCGGCGATTAAAGACCAATTGATGAGTAAACTGGGTATCACCAGTACCGAAAATGCCAAGAGCCAGGACTATCAGGAAGGTTTAGGCGGATTACTGAAAACCGGTGAAGGTAAGAGTTTGAATTTGAACGATCTGGGCAGTGAGCAAATCACTGAAAAAATCAAAACCAAAGCCTGTGATTTAGTGCTGAAACAGGGTCAGTCGTTCTTGTTGAAATAAACCTGACACACTGAGGTTTATAACAACGCGATTCCTGGCGCAGTGAATGAAGGGTTTACCGCACTCAGAGTGCACGGTGGCTTACGCCACTATTGCCCCAACAGTAAGTATCCCCTTCATTTCACTTTGTCAGCATGCTCTATTTTATGAAGATATTCTGGCGGTGATACGCCATCTGCCCTTCATCGGGGGAAAACTTAACCGGTAAACGCAGCTTCCGCCCTTCATATTTAGCGAAATTATCTTCACTGATACTGCTTTTGAGTTATATATTGTAAGTAACTTCGCTTTACACATAGAGGGGCTTAGATAAAAAATGACTGATGTACATAGTCCAGCTACTCGCAGCAAAAATATGAGAGCAATCCGTAACAGTAACACCTCTATTGAAAGAAAATTAAATGAAATTCTTGAACAACTTGGCGTGTTTTTTCGAACTCAAGTTCAGGAGCTTGAGGGCAGACCTGACTTTGTCATTGATGAATACAAAGCAGTTATATTTACTCATGGATGCTTTTGGCATAAGCATCAGTGTCATTTATCCAAAATGCCGAAGACACGAACAGAATTTTGGGCTAATAAGATAGGTAAAAATATTTACCGAGATAATTTGATTACAAAACAACTTTTAGTGAAAAGATGGAGGATATTAGTAATTTGGGAATGCGCCTTAAAAGGACGGTTAAAACTTAATGATAAAGATATTACTGAAAGGCTCGAGGAGTGGCTTTGCGCAGGGAATATATATGCAGAAATAGACACATTAGGAATACATTAGTTTTATGCTAAAATTTGTAGCCTTAGTTCGAGTCAGTAAAAAAACAAAAACATATTATACTTACTTTATGAATATTATAACGTTAACTAGATTTGATATAAATAAAATGGAGTTGATCTTATGTTACTAACAGAAAGTATTTTACAGCAATTTGGAGCGTTTTTGGGAGCAGCTTCAGAAGTCACATATAGAGAGTCTACAGGAGACAAATCTGTAACTGTGGATCAATTTGAAAAAAGAGTGCTTCACTCACTATATCCTCCAGCATCTTTTACTCGAGCGGGTGGAGCGATTAATGATGAAAAACCATCTAATTTCAATTTTTATGTACTCGATAATAGTTCAAATGAATTTGTTCTACACTCTCTAGCTATTAAATATCCAAAAATAAAAGGTAACGAATTAAGACTTTACTTTAATAGAGAATCAAAATTCTATCCTGAACCAGGAAATATTTGGTTTATCTTCTTAAAAAGAGATGATGAAATACCGTACATTGGTTTTTTAACTAGGGAGCAGTGGAATGATTTAGATACAAGTATGGAAAATTCAGAAATAGAAGATAACCAGTTAATTGATGAAAGTGATGAGTCATACCAAAAACTGATTTACTCCCCGCAGGTCCAGGCTGGTTCGGCAATTTACCATGTAAAAAAATTCATACGAAACCCATTACTCGCAGCAAACATAATTAATGATTGCCATAATTTATGTCAGTTCAATCAACAGCATCCTACTTTCATTTCAGATAGCTCCGGAAAGCCATATGTCGAGGCTCATCACTTAATTCCGATATCGAAATCGATTTATTTTAAGTACTCCTTAGACGTGGAAGCTAATATTATTATATTATGCCCTCAATGCCATAAAACTATACATTTAGCTATCGCTGAGACTAAACTTGAGTACTTAAAAAGATTTTACTATGAAAGAATTGATGTTCTTACTCAGTCTGGCATTCCTGTATCTTTTAAAAATTTATGTGAATATTACAACATTTAGAACTAAAATGTAGTTTTATGTTTAAGGAGATACAAAAGTATATCTCCTTACATTTGTTCTACTTTTTAGATTTTGACAAAACTTTAAGCACTTGCTCAGCAACAGCCTGGACAACTGGAATACAAACAGAATTGCCAAACTGTTTATATATCTGGGCATCAGAAACAGCAGCAGTGACGAAGTTTTCGGGAAATCCTTGTAGTCGTGCGCACTCACGAGGAGTTAGCTTACGAGGACGTTTATTAATATGAGATTGATCAATCAATATTTCACTGCCATCTTTGTAGTAACGGGCACTAAGTGTATTAGCATATTCACTATCTTCATTAAAGAGAGAATATCCAAATCCATTACCTTTATTTTTATGTTCTTCTTTACGGCGTTGGTGTCCAGCCCACAAACGTTCAGAAATTGTATATCTTTCACTTATAGTACTCGAGTCCTCAAGTATATCCCCTAATCGAGTTACCGATTTAGGTGGTTCTGGCCAATTAAATAAAGCTTCAAAATCAGTGTTACTGTCAAAATAATCCCGATTGAAACCAACTATAAAAATACGCTCTCTATTTTGTGGAACACCAAAATCTCCAGCTCGCAGGACTTTATAAAAGACCTTGTAATTCAATAAATTAGTTAATGCCCCACGAGCCTCATCGCTCATTGGAACATCATCGGATATTTGATGTTCATTCAGCCCTTCCAAAATATTAAGGATAGTATTTAGAGTTCTACCTTTATCATGCCCTCTCAGTTGTTTAACATTTTCTAGCATAAACGCTTTAGGCTTGGAAGTTCCTAATATACGCTGAATTTCGAAGAACATTGTTCCTCGAGTATCACTGAATCCACGTTTAAGTCCTGCCTGAGAAAATGCCTGACAAGGAAAACCGCCTAGCAGAATGTCATGCTTTGGAATATCTGCTGACGATATCTGTGTAATATCTCCAGCCGGGAGTTCACCATAATTGGCTGCATAGGTTTTCTGTGCAAACTTATCCCACTCGGAGGAAAAAACGCATTTCCCTCCGATATTTTGGTAAGCCATTCGAATGCCACCGATACCAGCAAAGAGATCTATGAAAGTAAAATCTCCGACAAATTTTTCACTCTGGAAATAGGGAGGGTCTATGCGGAGCTCTATTATTTGTCTTTTCTTTTGAGCTGATGGCGCATGTTCACCGCTCTCCCACCCCCTAACAGTACGTTCACCATGCTCTTTCATATCGAGTAAAAGAGCGAAGTTAGATGGTGTCATCCCCATTCGCATACGCTTTTCTTTGATGTAAGATGATGTGCATATTATCTCATCTAAACACTCTGATTGTTTATTAGCTAAACTCATACAGTCACCATCTACTTATCCGGAAATTTACCGGGAGATTATCACTGTATGTTTGAACAGTCAAGGGCCGAGCAGGGCTAAAATGTACAAAAGCTCAATTGATCATTTTATAGAAGAATGCAGTAATCTTCCTAGCAGGATGTAGATTGAGTATCAAGGAATAGCGCCCACTTTTACCTTTCCTAATACGGGGAAAGGCGGAGATAATATTGATAAAATTCACTCGTAACTATAATAAAAATATCATTTCCTTTATCTAATCCTTCCCAATACATCCTCTACCTTAACCCCCAATAGCTTAGCTATATGCACAAATTCCACCACATCTAAGCGTCTTTCGCCATTTTCTACTTTGGCGATAAAAGACTGAGGGCGACCGAGGGCGGAAGCAAGACTATCCTGAGTAATGCCTTTAGCAATCCGCTGATCACGCAATGACTTGATAACCGATTGGTACTCATCTGAATATATTGAAGCCATCTGTCCAATTCCTTTTAGATTGTCGGAATTGAATATCTGTTACTGTCACAATTATCCCAAAAAAGGATAAGTATACGTTACTTACCTTATCGGTACAGTTGCACTCATAATCATGCTAATTAATGACAATTCATCGATAGATAGTAGACGAGCAATATGAATAAGTTCCACAAAATCTAATCTCCTCTCACCATTCTCAACCTTAGCCACAAATGACTGTGGACGACTGAGTGCCTTAGCGAGTTGCTGTTGGCTGATCCGTCTGTCAATACGAGCCTGTCGGAGAGCTTTTATCACTTGCTGATATTCTTCGGAGTAAATGGAAGCCATCGGTGTAACCTTGATCAATATCCCAAAATCGAATATCCGGCATTTCCTTTGTTATCCCAAAATAGGATAATTACTCGAACACATCACATGGAGGATTAAACATTATGGATAAACAAGACTGGCATCCGGCAGATATTATCGCGGGTTTGAAAAAACGCGGTACAACGATGGCGGCACTTTCCCGAGAGTCAGGGCTGGCCTCTTCAACGCTGGCGAATACGCTGCTGCGCCATTGGCCGAAGGGCGAAAACTTGATTGCACAGGTGCTGGAATTACATCCTGCGGAGATCTGGCCTTCACGTTATCTGAAGCCTAAAAAAACGCGAAAAACGTTGCCAATTGCGTAATTAAATCTAGTTGATTCCACTTCTCCATGGAGGATAAACGGAAGTGGAATCACTAACTTTCAGGCCATCATCCTGCTGCTGTCTCGCAGGCAAAGATATTAGTACCCATATTATATGCGGCTTCAAGTACCGGACCAGGGCCACCTAAGTCTGGCAGCAGTAACACGGTTGAACTCATCACCGGCGCACCGCAGAAATTGAAAATACCGTGCTCAATCTGTATTTTCATCGCTTCGGCAAAGCCATGATTGATATAAGTCTTATGCGCGGCCGCACCGATTCCAATGATATGTACTGGCAGATGCGTCAGCTTTTTGATCAACTCTCCCGCGTCATCATAGGCCCAGCCATTGGAAAACACGCGATCAATCCATCCTTTTAACAATGCGGGCATCGACCACCAGTAAATTGGGAACACTAATACCAGCGCATCTGCTCGCTCAATCCTCTGTTGCTCCGCCAGCACATCATCCGCCAGCGAAGCTTGCCGATTAAAAGCAGCAATATCCACTGCGGTAAACCTTGGGTCAAAACCTTCGGTAGCAATATCGGCAATCTCATAAGTGTGTGTAGAATCCGATGCAACCAACCCCGCTGCAATCTGTCGTGCAACACTGTTAGTGAGTGATTCATGAAGCGGATGTGAGGTAACGATAAGTGAATGCATAATCTGACTCCTGATTGCCATTAAAATGCCGTTGGCGTAATCTATATACCATTAGTAAGTTACTGTTGGTAAGTTACCTTTGGTATATAAGCATGTCAACTAGCAAAAAGAATGTATCGTCACGACTTCGCCTATCGCGTGAAGAGCGTTACCACCAATTAATGAATACAGCATGGCAACTGGTGCGGGAAGAAGGCACTGAAGCCCTGACGCTAGGCCGCCTTGCTGAGCGCTCCGGCGTCACTAAACCGGTGGTTTATGACCATTTCGGCACCCGAGCTGGACTTTTTGCCGAACTTTATAAAGAGTTTGATAGCCGCCAAACCGCATTGATGGATGCGGCCATTGCGCAATGCGAGCCAACACTCACTGCTATCGCCACTGTGACCGCCTCATCATATATTGACTGTGTCCTGCTTCAGGGGCAGGAAATCTCTGGGGTCATTGCAGCATTAAAAGGCACGCCTGAGCTGGATGAGATGAAACGTGAATATTCTAAGGCGTACATCCACAAATGCCGGAATATACTCGCGCCCTATGCTAAAGGGAATCTGATTTCAGATGCCAGCCTATGGGCATTGCTAGGTGCAGCAGAAGGGTTATCGTGTTCTGCTGCTAGCGGCGAAATCACCGCCTCACAGGCAAAATCTGAGCTATTTGAGTTGATTATGGCGATAGTAGAAAGAAGCATAGGCCAGCGCTAGCAACGGCAAAGTATCCTCAAAAAGAATCAGATGGAATAGCAGGCGTAGATTGAAAGTTTACCGAGGCTGTATCAGTAGTTTGAGCGCGAGCAGGTAATGAATGGATTTCCAAATACTCCCCGCACTGCGAGGAGTATTCAGAATACCGTTAAATCGCTTTTTCTGATTCAATACTTTTTTGATTACGACTGACTGCCACTTTGAATAGCCAATATATCAAGCTGGCGGCAACCAGCGAGTTAATGGTTGGAATCCCCCACTCAGTCACCAATCCGATAACACTGCCGACAATACTGGCAATAATGGCAACCCAACCGATAACTGGTGTTTGGGTTTCGTCAGGGAGTTTCCCTTCCAGTCGACTCTTATCCAGAATATTGCGATGAGAGCGCAACACAAAATAGTCCACCAGCATGATGCCGATAATCGGCGGGAATACCACGCCTAGCACCGTAAGGAAATCCACAAACCGATCCAAAATCCCTAACACGGAAAGTGTCGTACCCAGCACGCCGATAACTAACGTGGTTAAGGTGTATTTCAGTTTTTTCCCGGTCAGCCCCTCGACCGCATTGACAATACCGAGGGACGAAGAGTACAGATTAAGGTCATTAACTCTTAATGTTGAGAACACCACCACCAGCAAGCCTGCACCACCCGCGGCCTGAGACATAATAGTCACCACATCAGCCGTTCCGAGCGTTTTAGCAATCAAGATAGCCAAGCCATTGACCACGAACTCCCCGGCCACAATAGTGAAAATCGTCACACCCAACACATGCTTCCCATTTTTGGAATAACGCGTTAGGTCAGGGGTCATCAAGCTTGCCACGATAGCGCCCCCGACAACGATAGTGATACCTGCGCTGATAGACAGAGGATCACCCGGTGGTATCAACTGCATAATTTCATGCAAATTATGCCCGGACAGCGTACTAATAGAGATATAAGCCACCAGCAAAATAAACATCGGAACCGCAATACGTGCGGCGATGCGCAATGCCTTAAAACCAAATGCCACCAAGATAGTCAGCAGGCTACCCGATAAAGCTGCCGCGAATCCGAATCCCAGTTTATTACCCAGCGCGAAATCAAGCGATTTGGCAAAAATAGCGTTTTGTATACCAAACCAACCCAATAAACTCACGGCCACCACAATCCCGATCAGTACTGAGCCTAAGCGACCAAAGCCACACCAGCGAGCCAACAGGCTACCGGAGATCCCTTCACGCATACCGGCCAGCCCAAGACCGTAGGTCACCACACCAAATATTATGCTGCCAATAAGGATTGCGGTGAATGCATCAGTCAGTGTCATGGAGTTACCCAGCACCGCCCCCAGCATAAATTGATCCAGCGCGGTCAGCATACCCATGTGAACGATGGCAACGCTTAAAAATGAAACCCTTTTATCCTGTGGCACGCGGCTTAATGGATAGTCTTCAATTTTGATCACGATAAAGTGCACCCTTGTAGTTCAGATAAACTGGATTCCTTTTGCTACCAGTCGATCCGGAATATAATTATCCAAATGTGCAAATTTGCAGAACTCCTCAAACTGTTGCAACGTGTGGACATCAGATTTTTGATAAATAGTATATATTCTGTTTTCTATTGTTTTAGTGCTGATGTTATATATCTTAGCGATCTCTTTAACAGAAAGTCTTTGCAACATTAAAAATATAACGTCAAGCTCAGCGCGGGTAAAAGTCTTACTATTAATTTCGGTGGTCAGGACGCTTGGTTTTTGTTGGTTTATGTATTTGAGTGGAGATAAAGTATTAAGCGGTTTGGCACTCCACATAACACCAATGACTTCTTTTTTATCATTATAAATAGGCAGCTTTTCACTGATAAAGGGGGTCAGAGTATCTTTACCATACCAATAATGTGTTTCTATGACAGTAACCCGATCTTGTGACTCTTCGGTTCTCTTATCATGCTCCATAAACTCGGGAGAAAATTCAGCCCAGTTAGCAGGAAACTCATCGTCCAGCTTCCCCTCTATCTCAAAGTTCAATGGTGTATTGGTATAAAGATAGGCTGCCTTGTTCATATAGATATGGCGGGAATTGAGATCTTTAATGCCCCATGGCTCACTGAGGTGCTCCATCATGGCAATAAGGCCCTTGAAATAAATTTCATTATTTTTATCGGGCAAATCCATTACGACCTCGCCGATTAAAACCGGTTAAATTTCTTTTGCCAGATAGTGCCGAGTATGTTTTTTGGCATATCCACCTAAATCGCCATAGACACGATAGCCTAACTTTTCATAAAAACCTCTGGCCTGGAAATCGAAAGTATCTACATAAGCCATATGACAACCGCGTTTTATGGCTTCTTCTTCTGCTTTTTCCATTAATTGGCGACCATAGCCACTTTTACGATATTCATCACTGACCCAAAGATACTGGACCTCAAGCCCACCCCACCAGGTTCTGGCAACCAATCCTGCTACAATTTTGCCGTTGTCGTTGGTAACCGTTAAGAATAGCGGATGAATGTCTACAGCTTCAGTTTTATTATTGTGAGCCCAAAGACTATCAATGACATACTCTTCGTCTTGTGGGTTTGGCGTATCCGTGACGTTAATATTCATTTTCGTAACATACCTTCCTATATTAATAATTCAAATTGCAATCAAATTAATAAACTCCAACTGATTTTAATATCACTTTTCTTAAAGTGTTACAAGAGTGGTTTTCACCCGTTCCCACAATGGCGTTAAGTGTTTATATTTAATGTGACAGAGCTAAAAAATACCAACTTATCTCGTGAATGTTATCTGTTTGGCCTGCTCTGTCTGCAAATACTGATTTCGCCTCACCAGGGCTTTATCGGGGAAACCTATCAATAACTCACGGCTCCACCTGTAGAGCAAGGCTAACTTGCCAAAGGGGGGCCGCTCATCCTCCCCAAAATCCATAAATTTTATTGCTTAATATGCTCATTTACCGTCTACCTAGTCAAAAACTGGCCGTTCCGTTTTTATTTACCACTCACTATGAGCTTGAGCTCAAGCTTGTCGAGAGATCCTCAACAGTAGGTCTGCACTCAATACCGTGTTTCAGTACCAGTCCAGCATAAATATTTCTGTATTGTCGCAAGTCGGAAGAGTTGACCGCCGACCGACCATCGGATTTACAATCTCTCTTCCATGAGAATAAAGATCAGAGCCATATTAAATAATGAATTAAATGCAATTTAATTTACTTTATTTCTTTTTAACACCATTTATTATTCAATTACCCCTACTTTAATTATCGTACTCTCACTACAAAATACACTATAAGTAACGTTTATATAAACATAATGCGCACACTATTTTTATATTCATATATCCAATATATTGGCTAAGAAGATTTTTGCGTCACGCTCATATTATTTTATATTAATAGATGGTGTATTATTTTCTGTATTATAACCTTCCCTCCCTGCCCAGGGAGCTGTTATATTTACGCGATATTGGACAAGGACTGGAGAACCTACAGCGGGAACCCAGGTGGTCGAAGCTGTTAATCGCTATGTCAGTATTAGATATGAATAATTTACTGACATTTAATTTATAGCTCAATTATTTTGCATAATCCAGGATCAATTAGAGCATCACATTTCATAGATTTAAATTATGACTCCAAACGTTTAAGTCTGTGCGCTCATCTCAATAAAGTAGTTAACAAATCCAAATAACATCATTTTAAGTCATATTTTCAACATAAAATACTGAACATTCTACTAACTGTAATTTAGTCCAGTAAACCGTCTGAGTTACTATTGAAAAATTAACCACTAAATATTAGGATTAACACCATATATTGTGTCTATATAAAAACAAGATACCATATATGCTACATCAATACTTCTCTTATAAGGATTCAGGCCATGAGTAAAAATACAAAACAAACATCTGGCAATGTAGCTTCCGTTGCTGCGAAGACTTTAAATGACCCTAACGCTTCTGCAATCCAGAAAAGCCTTGCTGGTTCTGCTCTCTCACAACGAGGAACACCAAATCAGACAAGTGGAGAAATGGAACATAAAGCATCGGTTGCACTTGATAACCCAAATTCCTGTGCATTGACAAAGCAGCTAGCAGCCTCTGTATTAGCACAAGCGAATAAAGATCGTAAATAAGTTCCGTCTTAATTAACTACTGGGGCTAACGCCCCTTTTGTCGATGGCTAACCAGCTGACTAATCAGAATTATCCGCCATCGGTGATCTTTACAGGTCATTTTTCTTGGCAAAATCAAACGGCCTAATCATCCGTTCCCGGTTGGCATCTAAATAATCAGCCCCCATTGGATCGCTCAGCTTTATGGATATAAGCCGCACGTACAGAGCTACGTTCTTAATGGCTCATCTACCTCTCTATGCATTCCTTCAACCATAACGTCGCCATCTGTGTGCTTATAAGCTTTAGCTTCAAGCTCGGCAGTATAAACATTATCGAACCTACATATACACAAGCAGGTTGATGTGGGGTAACTCAGATTGACGTCGGCTTCACTGCATTTATATCTCTCCATGCACTGTGGAGACTTATAATGGTGAATGAAGTTGCATATCGTACAGTGTTTGATAGAACTATTTTCACATTGCTATATTCGGAAGATGAAGCAGAGAGTGGGCTGGGGCGTATGTCAGCACGATATAGCTCACTTTTAACTTTGAATCGCCACGGTTAAACTAAATATTCAATATCTGCTCCTTGAGTTCTGGCAAGCTTTTATGATTGACATAAGACTCCATGAGGGCGACAGGATCGTAATAATGACAATGAATGACAGGATATCCAGCATTTTTGTCCAGTAATCCTATTCTCCCCTGCCCCCTTTTTCCAACATGTGCAGAAATCAATTTTTTGTTTTTTCCAGGAAAGACAAAATGTGTCGTAACACTAGCATATTCACCGACAACTGATCTCACCGCCTTTTCGTAGAAAAATTGTTTAACCAAATCAGGCCAGCCAGGGGCATCTTTTGGTGTTGATGCTGTGTAGTATTTGGCATCAACAACCGCAAAATTTTGATTAGTATTGTTACTTATTATTGTATCGGTTCTTTGTCCTTTTTCTGCTACTTCATGGTATATCCCATCTTGTAAGTAGTAAGGAACTGGTAGCTTTTGGTTAAACCTCTTCTCTCCTAAAAGAGCTTTATGTAACATGGCTTCCCATATGTTATGGAAATGGCGGGTACCAATAATGAGCGTACTATCATCAGAACCTTGAGTATCATTGATATAGTATTCCAATGATTTAATGAGAGTAATGTCCCTATCTGAATAACTCATTGATAACTCTCTATTTAGATATGCCAGTTGAGTTTCAGTATCACCTGATGGCATCGGGAGTATCTTGAGTTTCATATCAGAAACCATTTCTTCTCCATACAATAGTACACCGAGTTTTATGGTAATATCTCGGATGACTGCTGCATGAATTCTCGCCGTTTCACAGTCTGAAACATACCGCATTTGAGAGGATTCAAGATCAAGATAGACAGTAGCAGTTTCGGATGGAAATGGAATATGGCGAGATACCGTACGTGACCAGTTCACTTTTCCTCTGTTAATCGAATGAAATTTATTTCTTCTGACATACAGTCCATTTGTTATATAGTCTTCATATATACTGATAGATAAGGAAAGCAAGCTAACCCCAATCAATGAATCACCATTAGTATCCTGTATGCCTATCAATTTATCGGAATAATAACGATTTAATGTTTGAAGAAGATAGTATGCAGAGAGTTCTGGTTGGTGTTTTGTATTGCTATTCACTGGAAGGAAAACAGCGGTCCCCCCACACCAAGAAAATAAACCACAGAAGCGTATCCTATGATGGTCTGGGGCTATAAGCCCCTGTTTCCGCATCTTAATAGATAAGTCTTCTGGCAATTGGCCAATAGGTAAACGGTCAGTAAAAAATTGAAGATTATGCATCTTCGCCACTTTCCTTTGTGCTTACATCTGCAATATCAGTTTTTGTTCCGTTATTGATGATCAACTCATCTATTGGCTCACTAAAAACTACTTTTTCACACCCAATAAAATGCTCATATAATTCACCAAATGTTCTGATATTTTTATCAAAAATAAAATTTCGCCCCTTATGGCGTAAAACATCATCCCATAGGTATACGAAAAGTTTTCCAGAGATTGCCTCGTAGGAAGACTTACTATCTAAAAGTTCAAAATGGTTGAGGAAAAAAGGTCCAAGTAGGCGATCTTCTGGAATTCTCATCTCTTTAAGCTGATGGTTGATGACCTTATTGGCAAAATTACACCACGTAATGTCATACAATCCATCAGAAGTCATCACACTGAAGTATTGATGACTGATTGCTGTATTTTCAAAGTCAATATTCATATAGCGGAATGACCAGCGACGCTTAAATGCAGTATCAAGAGGCATAACTGCCTGATCACTACTATTCATTGTAGCTAAGAAAGAAAGATTCGAGGGGAATGATAATTTTGTAATATTAGGTATTCCCACCTTGGATAGTTCTGTATTTATATAGACAAACATATCAGGATCTACAATATCAATTTCATATTTGCTAGAACCATTTTCTCGATCTAAGAGTTGGAACAGCTCACCAAAAACTGCAGCTGCTGGTGCACGGTTAATTTCTTCAATCACTAAATAGACATGCTGCTCGCGGTTACAAAGAGCTTCAAGTAGCGCGATCGTAAACGGGCCTGCTCTGAATTGATAAGTGATCTTTCCATCTACCATTGTTGGTTTCAGCGCACCAATAAAGTCTGAATTTTGGGTGTCTGGATGGAAGACTGTAACGATTTTTCGTGCGCCTTTAGTTAGTTCATTAATTTCATGGCTCTTGCCGGTACCTGGCGCACCATAAAAAATATAGTTGCTACCTAACTTATCTGGCATTGTAGATTGTAGTGAAATATT
The DNA here is from genome assembly GCF_052217145.1 of Yersinia sp. 2541 StPb PI. Taxonomy (NCBI): domain Bacteria; kingdom Pseudomonadati; phylum Pseudomonadota; class Gammaproteobacteria; order Enterobacterales; family Yersiniaceae; genus Yersinia; species Yersinia sp. 2541 StPb PI. The sequence continues at coordinate 4,124,245 of NZ_JAZGQB010000001.1, forward strand.
TGTCTTAAAGTCATCTAAATAACTGACGGGCTCTTTGCTCAATGTTGAGAAATATTTTCTTAGTTCGGTTGATACGGTAAATGCTTTAACAATAGTAAGTAAACGTGATGAGTTCGCTACAATCACTCGGGCTGCTAAATCAAACGATGATTGAAAAACATCACTACGCTCTAATGTCTTACCATTCGTTTGGTCACTTTTTTTAAGTGGCTGGAACCACCAGTCACGATCTGTGAGAAGTTTCTGGAAAAATATGGCATCACTAGGTTGCATAGTACCTATAAATAATTCGACATCTTTAGCAATGCTAGATGTGTACTTTAGTTCATTAGAAGGTAATGTATTTAAAAAAGACTTTATAGTGGAATTATCATGTCCATTTTTCTTTAAAAAATCTTTCAGTTTTTTGAGTTCTTGTTGATGATCGCTTAAAGCTTCATCTAACTCCCAGAAAGTTGCACCATACCAAAGTAACGATGATGGTAAATCGGTACGAAGTCCATTCTCATTTATCAATAATATTGAAAATGGCTGGATATTAAATGTGGATTTCGGTTCAACTTCTAACAATGCTTTTTTCAGAAGCGAAGCTAAAATGGAGTCTATGTGTATATCACCACAGTGCTTTAAAGCATCAAATGACTTACGGCATTGATGTATTACATCACCCAAATCTTTTAGCATAATTTATCTTGCCTGTTTAGATATACAGTACCAACATTACCGAGGATGAAACCGGATAAGTAGGCATGTATGACAATTGAAATTCTAGATAAAGCAGAATATATCAAAATATTCAGAAAAAAACTTGAACTAGGTTCGACAGAGATGGCAAATCTGCTAGGTATGAATTCATTCGGATAATGTAAAATTCGTAATTGGGAAAACGAAGGGACTATGCAAGAACTGAATTTCAGGCAAAAAAAAAGCCACCTTGCGGTGACTTGATTTTCATACTAATGGTGCCGAAGGCCGGAATCGAACCGGCATGCCTCGCGGCGGTTGATTTTGAGTCAACTGCGTCTACCGATTTCGCCACTTCGGCACTGAAGTAGTATGCGGAGAACGAGGTGAATTATACCTAGCAATGATCCGCATGCAACTGTTATCCCACCAAGTTTAGTCTAAGTGTCGAAAAAAACGCCATCAACGCCGTTTTAGCAGCAAATAAACACTGATTAGGAGGAAAAGTATACTCGGTAACAGCGCACCGATGACCGGTGGAATGCTGTAAACCAAACTAAGTGGGCCAAAAATCTGATCCAGTACGTAGAAAACAAAGCCGAAGAAGATACCGGTAACCACCCGAACACCCATCGGTACACTACGTAATGGGCCAAAAATAAATGACAACGCCATTAGCATCATTACCGCGACTGAGAATGGCGCGAATATCTTGCCCCACATGTTCAACTCGTAACGGCTCGATTCCTGCCCACTTTGCCGCAGGTACTTACTGTAATCGTATAAACCACGAATGGAGAGCGAGTCGGGATTCATCGCAACCACCCCCAGTTTCTCTGGGGTCAGATTGGTCTTCCACTCGCCAGTCAAGGTCTGAGAGCCAGTCACTTGCTTAGGATTGGTAAGATCAGATTCATCAACCTGCGATAAACGCCAAATATTGTCGTCATAAGTGGCTGTTGCGGCGTAACGCACTGAAAGCAGGCGATCTTGTTTATCAAAATGATAAATGTTAACCCCGGTCAGTTCATTGTCACCCGATACCCGCTGGATATAGATAAAGTCAGAACCGTCTTTCGCCCACAGACCCGATTGCGTTGATAAGAGTGAACCACCATACATCTGCTGAGCGCGGAAATTACGCGCCATCTGCTCACCTTGAGGCGCAACCCACTCGCCGATCGCCATTGTCAACAATACCAGCGGAATCGCGGTTTTCATCACCGACGCGGCAATTTGCATGCGGGTAAAACCTGATGCCTGCATCACCACCAGTTCACTGCGAGTCGCTAATGACCCAAGACCCAGCAATGCGCCTAATAGCGCCGCCATCGGGAAAAAGATCTCAATATCCTTAGGGATACTCAGTAGAGTGTACATGCCAGCGGAAACTGCTGAGTAGTCACCCTGCCCGACTTTACGTAGCTGATCGACAAACTTGATGATGCCAGAGAGCGATACCAGCATGAATAACGTCATCAAAATGGTATTGAGGATAGTCCGTCCGATATAACGGTCTAATACACCAAACATCAGGCAGCACCTCTCAATCGCGCACGTAACTTACGAGCCGGCAGGCCATCCCACAGGTTCAATACCACCGCAACCGCTAGATATGCACCGTTTACGGTCCACATCCAGACAAGTGGGTCCAGCTTGCCGTTACCTGCATTAGAACGCAGGGAGCTTTGTAACAGGAAGAAAATCAAATACAGCAACATTGCCGGCAACATGCTCAGCACTCGCCCCTGACGTGGATTGACAACACTCAGTGGCACCACCAACAACGCCATGATAATCACCGATACAATCAGTGTCAGACGCCAATGAAACTCTGCGCGGGCATCGGGTTCATTTGCACGCCATAGCTGTTTCATAGTCATCTGTTCAGCCACATTGTTGTTTTGTTGCACTTCCTGATGGCCGATTATTGCCTGGTAATCAACAAAATCAGTGATGCGGAAATCGCGCAACAACGCGGTGCCTTCATAGCGGGTACCTTTGTTTAAAATAACCACTTGTGAGCCATCTGGTCGTTCGGTCATATGGCCGCTATCTGCTACAACCACAGAGGGGCGTTGGTTACCGTTTGGCCGCAATTGTGCCAAAAATACACGGTTAAACTCTTTGCCTGTCACATTACCGATAAATAAGGCTGAATTGCCATCGGTTGAAGACTTAAACTGCCCACCGGCCAAAGCGGCCAAACTTGGGTTAGCGCGGGCGTCGTTCAATACTTCATCTTGATGTTTAGAAGACCACGGACCAAGCCAGATGGTATTAACCGCCGCCAGAGCAGAAGTCACCAGCGCCAGAATCAATGCAGCCATTATGAGGGATTTTTTGCCCATGCCGCAGGCATGCATCACGGTGATTTCACTCTCCGTGTACAATTTGCCCAACGTCATCAGCAGGCCAAGGAATAAGCTCAATGGCAGGATAAGTTGTGCCATTTCCGGCACACCGAGCCCTAAAAGGGATAAAACCAGGTTTGTCGGTATTTCACCATCGACCGCAGCGCCTAATATCCGTACTAACTTCTGACTAAAGAAGATTAATAGCAGGATGAACAGAATCGCAATTTGGCTCTTAAGTGTTTCCCGTACCAGATATCTAATGATGATCACGCTAATACGCCTGTGAAAACTTGTCTTTTTGCAGGAAAATCGATAGTTTCATCGTTAATCCGCCATTTATTCTCATCATATGGCAACCTTCACAGCTAAAATAGTATTACAGCATCTAGCGTTTAGGTGTCCTATAGGAACATGCTTATAGTCGCCAAAACAAAACAACTTATGCCGTTAAGGTTAACACACGTCGTTAACACAACGGAGAGAGATCGTTGCGGAGCGCTACATTCTAGCGGTAGCTTCCGCCTTTGTCTTTAAGATTCAGGAGAGTGCATGGAGTTCAGTGTAAAGAGCGGCAGCCCGGAAAAACAGCGCAGTGCCTGTATTGTAGTCGGCGTTTTCGAACCTCGTCGTCTATCTCCAATTGCCGAACAACTCGACAAAATTAGTGATGGCTACATCAGCGCTTTATTGCGCCGTGGTGAACTTGAAGGCAAAGTCGGGCAGACGCTGTTACTGCACCATGTGCCGAATATTCTCTCCGAGCGCATCTTGTTAATTGGTTGTGGTAAAGAGCGTGAGCTTGATGAACGCCAGTACAAGCAAGTGATCCAGAAGACCATCAATACCCTTAATGACACCGGTTCAATGGAGGCAGTCTGCTTCCTGACTGAACTGCATGTTAAAGGCCGCAATACTTATTGGAAGGTGCGTCAGGCGGTAGAAACAGCCAAAGAAACGCTTTACACCTTCGATCAACTTAAAAGTAATAAAACCGAGCCTCGCCGCCCGTTGCGTAAAATGGTGTTCAATGTACCAACCCGCCGCGAATTGACCAGCGGTGAGCGCGCAATACAGCACGGTCTGGCTGTGGCATCTGGTATCAAAGCCGCTAAAGACTTGGGCAATATGCCACCCAACATCTGTAACGCCGCGTATCTGGCGTCTCAGGCGCGCCAACTGGCCGATGCGTTTAGCACCAATATCATTACTCGCGTCATTGGTGAGCAGCAGATGAAAGAGCTGGGAATGCACTCTTATCTGGCTGTTGGCCATGGTTCGCAGAATGAATCATTAATGTCGGTGATAGAATATAAGGGTAATCCGAACCCTGACGCTAAGCCAATTGTGCTGGTAGGCAAGGGGCTGACCTTCGACTCTGGTGGTATTTCCATCAAACCGGCCGAAGGCATGGACGAGATGAAATACGACATGTGCGGTGCAGCAACCGTTTATGGCGTGATGCGGGTGGTGGCTGAGCTGCAATTGCCGTTGAACGTAATTGGTGTATTGGCGGGTTGTGAGAATATGCCGGGTGGCCGTGCTTATCGCCCTGGTGATATTCTAACCACCATGTCCGGCCAAACAGTCGAAGTGTTGAATACCGATGCTGAAGGCCGTTTGGTACTGTGCGATGCGCTGACCTACGTTGAGCGTTTTGATCCAGAACTGGTGATTGATATCGCTACACTGACCGGCGCGTGTGTGGTGGCATTAGGGCACCACATTACCGGTTTGATGTCGAATCATAATCCATTAGCTCATGAGCTGATTGGGGCGTCCGAACAAGCCGGTGACCGTGCATGGCGCTTGCCGCTGGGTGATGAATACGCCGAGCAACTGGACTCCAATTTTGCCGATATGGCAAATATTGGCGGCCGTGCTGGTGGAGCCATTACCGCAGGCTGCTTCTTGTCGCGCTTTACCCGTAAATATAGCTGGGCGCATCTGGATATCGCCGGCACTGCATGGCGTTCAGGCAAGAACAAAGGTGCAACAGGCCGTCCGGTCGCGTTGTTGTCTCAGTTCCTGCTAAATCGTGCAGGACTAAACGGCGACGATTAATCGTTTGATGTATTCCATTTGATATACACCCAAGCTCATTGGGGTTGCAGGTAGGCGGCAAACGAACTCATCCCGATGAGCTTACATCAGTAAGTGATTCGGGTGAGTGAGTGCAACCAACACCCCTGCGGCGTCAAGGACGAAGGGTGCTGAGAACCTATGAAAAACGCCACCTTCTACCTGCTCGAACACGACACGCCCGCCGGTGAACTACGTGCTCATGAGGCGTTGGCCTGCGAAGTTGCAGCTGTCCATTGGCGGGCGGGCAAACGGGTGCTAATCGCCTGTGAAAGTCAGGAACAGGCTCAGCGGCTGGATGAAGCCCTGTGGCAACGAGCACCAGACCAATTTGTGCCACACAATCTGGCCGGTGAAGGGCCAAAATATGGCGCGCCAGTCGAACTTGCCTGGCCGGAACGGCGCGGTAATTCACCCCGCGACCTGCTTATCAGCCTGCTGCCAGAGTTCGCAGGTTTTGCCACCGCTTTCCATGAAGTGGTAGACTTCGTCCCTTACGAAGAAAATTTGAAACAGTTGGCGCGCGACCGATATAAGTCTTATCGCAGCGTCGGCTTCCACTTGACTACGGCAACGCCGCCAACTAATTGAAATAAAAAGAAAATGGAAAACACACCTTCTAATATCGACAAAACTGAGCCGTCCCTCGATAAAACATACAGCCCGCAAGAAATCGAACAGCCGCTGTATGAACACTGGGAAAAACAGGGCTATTTCAAACCGAACGGCGATACCAGTAAAGAAAGCTATTGCATCATGATCCCGCCGCCAAACGTAACCGGCAGCCTGCATATGGGCCATGCTTTCCAGCAGACGATTATGGATACCTTGATTCGCTACCAGCGCATGCAGGGGAAAAATACCCTCTGGCAGGCGGGTACCGACCATGCCGGTATCGCAACCCAAATGGTGGTTGAGCGTAAGATTGCCGCAGAAGAAGGCAAAACACGCCACGATTATGGCCGCGATGCGTTTATCGATAAAATCTGGCAGTGGAAAGGCGAGTCAGGCGGCACCATCACTCGCCAGATGCGCCGTCTGGGTAACTCTGTGGATTGGGAACGTGAGCGTTTCACCATGGACGATGGCCTGTCTAATGCAGTTAAAGAAGTGTTTGTTCGCCTGCACAAAGAAGATCTGATTTACCGTGGCAAACGCCTGGTGAATTGGGATCCAAAACTGCGCACCGCTATTTCTGATCTGGAAGTAGAAAACCGCGAATCCAAAGGTTCCATGTGGCATCTGCGTTATCCGCTAGCCGATGGTGCCAAAACCGCCGAAGGTAAAGATTATCTGGTGGTCGCCACCACTCGCCCGGAAACCGTATTGGGTGATACCGGTGTTGCAGTGAACCCGGAAGATCCGCGCTATAAAGATCTGATCGGTAAAGAAGTTTACCTGCCGTTAGTTGGCCGCCGTATTCCGATCCTCGGTGACGAACATGCCGATATGGAAAAAGGCACTGGTTGCGTGAAAATCACCCCAGCGCACGATTTTAATGACTATGAAGTAGGTAAACGTCACGCCCTGCCGATGATCAACATTCTGACTTTCGACGGTGATATCCGTGCTGAAGCTGAAGTGTTTGATACTAACGGTGAAGCTACCGATGCTTGCAGCGGTGCAATCCCAGAACAATTCCAGGGTCTGGAACGTTTTGCTGCCCGTAAAGCTGTCGTCGCTGAATTTGATAAACTTGGCCTGCTGGAAGAGGTTAAACCGCACGACCTGACGGTGCCTTATGGCGACCGTGGCGGCGTGGTTATCGAGCCGATGCTGACCGACCAATGGTATGTACGCACGGCACCGCTGGCTAAAGTTGCCATTGAAGCGGTAGAAAACGGTGAAATTCAGTTCGTGCCTAAGCAGTACGAAAACATGTATTACTCATGGATGCGCGACATTCAGGATTGGTGTATCTCTCGCCAACTGTGGTGGGGCCACCGTATTCCGGCCTGGTATGACGAGCAAGGTAAAGTGTACGTCGGCCGCGATGAAGCTGAAGTGCGCCGCGAAAACAATCTGGGCGCAGACGTGGCATTGCGTCAAGACGAAGACGTGCTGGATACCTGGTTCTCATCCGGTCTGTGGACATTCTCCACATTGGGCTGGCCTGAGCAAACCGATGCCTTGAAAACCTTCCACCCGACCAGTGTTGTGGTCAGTGGTTTCGACATTATTTTCTTCTGGATTGCCCGCATGATCATGATGACCATGCACTTTATGAAAGATGAAAATGGTAAACCGCAGGTGCCGTTTAAGACCGTCTATATGACCGGTCTTATTCGCGATGACGAAGGGCAGAAAATGTCCAAGTCGAAAGGTAACGTCATCGACCCACTGGATATGGTTGACGGTATTTCACTGGAAGAGTTGCTGGAAAAACGTACCGGTAACATGATGCAGCCACAGTTGGCGGAAAAAATCCGCAAGCGCACCGAGAAACAGTTCCCGAACGGTATTGAACCGCACGGCACTGATGCCCTGCGCTTTACGCTGGCAGCGCTGGCCTCTACCGGCCGTGATATCAACTGGGACATGAAACGCCTGGAAGGCTATCGTAACTTCTGTAATAAGCTGTGGAATGCTAGCCGTTTCGTGCTGATGAATACTGAAGGACAAGATTGCGGGCAGAACGGCGGCGAAATGGTGCTATCACTGGCTGACCGCTGGATTCTGGCGGAATTCAATCAGACCATCAAAGCCTACCGTGAAGCAATGGATACTTACCGCTTCGATCTAGCGGCGGGTATTTTGTATGAGTTTACCTGGAACCAGTTCTGTGACTGGTATCTGGAGCTGACCAAGCCGGTGATGAACAGTGGTTCTGATGCTGAACTGCGCGGTACCCGTCATACCCTGATTGAGGTGCTGGAAGCATTGCTGCGCCTGGCGCATCCAATCATTCCTTACATCACTGAAACTATCTGGCAGCGGGTTAAAACCCTGAAAGGCATTACAGCAGATACCATTATGCTACAACCTTTCCCAGAATATGATGCCAGCCAGGTAGATGAGAAAGCCCTGAGTGATTTGGAGTGGATCAAGCAAACCATCATTGCGGTGCGTAATATCCGTGCAGAGATGAACATCGCGCCAGGTAAGCCGCTGGAAGTCATACTGCGTGGAGCCAGTCCTGAAGCTCAGCGCCGTGTGTTGGAAAACCAGAGTTTCATCCAGTCGCTGGCACGCTTGTCCTCTCTCACTCTGCTCGCTGATGGTGATAAAGGCCCGGTGTCGGTGACCAAACTGGTTGAAGGCGCAGAAGTGCTGATTCCAATGGCGGGCTTGATCGATAAAGCTACTGAGCTGGATCGTTTGGCTAAGGAAGTCGCAAAACTGGAAGCCGAGATTGAGCGTATCGAAAGCAAACTGGGTAACGAAGGCTTTGTGGCGCGCGCGCCTGAAGCGGTAGTTGCCAAAGAGCGTGAAAGAATGGCGGCCTGTGCTGAAGCCAAACAAAAGTTAATTGAACAGCAGGCAGTCATCGCTGCTCTGTAATTAACCCGAGTCCCGACAGCCTGATAAGAACAGCGAGCTAATTATTTAGCCGCTGTTTTTTTTATCATTACATTCATTCAGTGTCATACCATAAATAATCCGAGTTGTAGGAAGACGGCAAGCGAGAGACAAATCGGTCGGGAACCGATTTGAACAGCATTTATGCTAGCTCGCAGGATGAGCCTCATTCATCCCGATGAGCTTACTGGTAGTAAGTGATTCGGGTTATTGAGTGCAACCAACGCACATACAGCTTGAAGTATGACGGGTATAGATGGTATTACAGATTATTACTATGTTATTACCCATTGGTTTATAGAGTAATACGCCATGACCACTGCCACACCGATCCGTCTGCTGGTGCGCCCTATCACCGTCGCAGACAATCTCGCTATCGCCAATGTTATCCGTGATGTTTCGGCTGAATTCGGCTTGACCGCAGATAAAGGCTATACCGTATCTGATCCTAATCTGGATCACTTGTTTGAGCTATATAGTCAGCCACGTAGCGCTTATTGGGTGATCGAGGTCGACGGTAATATCGCTGGCGGCGGCGGCGTAGCACCGTTGTCAGGTGGCGAAGCCGATCTGTGTGAATTGCAGAAAATGTATTTCCTGCCCATATTACGCGGTAAAGGTTTGGCAAAACAGTTAGCGTTACAAGCGTTGGCGTTTGCTCGTCAGCAGGGTTTTGGTCGCTGCTATCTGGAAACCACTGCCAGCCTGACCAGCGCCATTGGCTTATATGAGAAACTGGGTTTTGAGCATATTGACTGTTCGATGGGCAATACCGGCCATGTGGACTGCGAAGTGACGATGCTAAAAAAACTGTGATTATTCAGGGCGCATCAAGCGCCCTGATAGTATTAGCTGGAAAATGCCGCTAACGCGGCTATAGCGCCAAGAGCAAAGGGGATTCCTCAAAGTCATTGGCACTACAGCAAGACAGCAAACGAGCAAATCCCGATGAGCTGACTCAAGTCAGTGATTCGGGTGAGTAAGAGCCACTAACACCGCTATAGCATCAAGCACCAAGGCAATTACCCAAAGTCATTGGCGCTATAGCAAGGCAGCAAACGAGCAAATCCCGATGAGCTGACTCAAGTCAGTGATTCGGGTGAGTGAGTGCAGCTAACACCGCTATAGCGTCAAGGACGAAGGGTAATTTAGTGGCGCTTACCGTCGTCGTCTTCGTCCACCAACTCTTCACCGTCGAAATCACCGTCTTCGTCATCTTCGGCGTTCGGGTCTTCGTAGTAGGTGCCCCAACCATCGTAGTTAACGCCACAGGTTTCGGCCAGTGCAATCAGTTGTTCAACCTGTGCATCAATGATTTCAGCATTTAGTGCAACTTCACTGATCACGTCACAACACATTACTAATGAGCCATCTTCCACTTCCAGCTCTTCAGCATCTGTCACTTCATAACCCAGCTTGAATGCTTCAACGGCAGCCTTCTCCAACACGTCGAACTTCTCAGCGGAAAGGTGATGTTCAATGGTGTATAGCGCATCTGGGTCACTGCCATCGTCTAGCAGTTCTTCGATGATCAGGCGGGTCTCGTCACGTTGTTCGTCCAGCATTTCGCGGTTTGCCATGCCTTTATCCTCAGTCAATGGGCTTTGTATGATGCTATTTTCCCACACCCACGCTAATGCCTCCACTATAAACGAGAAAGATTTATTGATTAGGGTTGTAATTGAATATTTATACGTATAAATTGAATTTAAATTCATATTGAAGTTCAATTAATCCCCCAATAATTGATGTTGTAGTCAGACAGCAAGTATGAAGGGCAAATGGAGATGAACAGATGAGTCAGTTCTATAAACGTCACTTTCTGAGGTTACTGGATTTTACCCCCACCGAGATTACGGCCCTGCTGGATCTGGCTGCTGAACTCAAGCAAGCCAAGAAATCAGGCCGTGAACAGCAAAAGCTGGCAGGTAAGAATATCGCGCTCATCTTCGAAAAAGACTCGACTCGTACTCGATGCTCTTTCGAAGTTGCCGCATATGATCAAGGTGCTCGTGTGACTTACCTCGGCCCAGGTGGGAGCCAAATTGGGCATAAAGAATCAATTAAAGATACCGCCAGAGTGCTAGGCCGCATGTATGACGGTATCCAATATCGCGGTCACGGGCAACAAATCGTTGAAACGTTGGCCGAATTTGCCGGCGTTCCGGTATGGAATGGTCTGACAAATGAATTCCATCCAACCCAGCTACTGGCTGATTTGCTGACCATGCAAGAACATTTGCCGGGTAAGGCGCTGAGTGAAATGAAATTTGCCTATCTTGGAGATGCACGTAACAACATGGGTAACACCATGCTGGAGGCGGCGGCGCTGGTCGGGATGGATCTACGCCTGGTTGCACCAAAAGCATGTTGGCCAGAGGCCAGTCTGGTGGCGGCTTGTCGGGCGCAGGCACAGAAAACGGGCGGAAAAATAACACTGACAGAAGATATTGCCGAAGGGGTAAAAGGCGCTGATTTCCTGTACACCGATGTTTGGGTGTCAATGGGTGAGCCGAAAGAGGTGTGGCAAGAACGTGTTGCCTTACTGAAACCTTATCAGGTCAATATGGAGGTGGTAAAACTCACTGGTAACCCGCAGGTCAAATTCCTGCACTGCCTGCCTGCGTTCCACGATGACCAAACTACCGTGGGCAAACAAATGGCCGAACAGTATGATTTTCCGGGGGGAATGGAGGTTACCGAAGAGGTGTTTGAATCTGCTCACAGCATCGTATTTGATCAAGCAGAAAACCGCCTGCATACCATCAAAGCAGTGATGGTCGCGACATTGGGTCAAGACTAAACATAACAGGGCCGATCATCTGATGTGTCGGCTTTTAATTATTTTCACATCTAATCAATAAGCGTTATTGGCGCAGGCAGATTGAGTGCGGACAGCGCGCAGCCAACGGAGCATACACGGAGTATGTGACGGCGGCGAGCACTGCCCGAAGTTCAAGCTGACAAGTGAAATAGCTTATTTTACAGATATCTTCACAACAGCTTTACGCACATTAGCCGGTTCCCCCACCGCACACAGTGGTTTATGCACTTCACCTGGGTAGAACACCACAAAATCACCGGTCTGCATGACAAACTGCTTCTCATCAACACCCGCCGGTAAAAAAGCGATGTCTTTGTCCGCTAACCAGTCAGTGTCCGGCTTACCGGCAGGCTGATTACTGAACGTCATCCCCTCGACGCCCGCCAAAACAATCTGAATATCCAGATACTTAGCGTGATATTCCGCACGGCGATTTTCCAGATAATCCGTGCAGTCATTGGAGATCAATACGAATAGATTATTACCATCAATATCATGCTTACCCAATGGGGTTTCTGCGGTGATATGGCTCTTCACATACTCAATAGCTTCTTTTAATTGTGCAGGCAGATAAGGCAACAATTCCAAATGATGAATATTTCCGGTAATCATGGCTTTCCCTTTCGTGTAAATAAAATGAAATAACGTTTCATTATAACCAGTTCACTGTTCATTTAGTGGGAAGTGTTTAACATTTATTAATCTGGAATAAAGATTGTGCTGCTGCTGGGCGAATTAATAATCATTACGTTTTTGTAATATTTTTTTATCACTAATTGTTATAACAAATAACTGTTGAGACTTTGACCACAGACAGTAAAGCCATTATCGTGAGAAACTGCGATGAAATAGTCGAAAAAACAATAATTTCCTAGCGATGTTAACTATCTATACTTGCTATTAACGCGAAAAACATTCGTGGTTGTAGCCCATTTCGGGGAGTCACAATGAAAGCTAAAATTCTGTCATTATTGGTTTTGACAGCACTATCTGGCGGTGCATTGGCAGCAACGCCACCAGATACTCTGGTCGTAGTACAATCCCTGGATGATATCGTCAGCCTTGATCCGGCTGAAAGTAATGAACTGTCGAGTATTCAAACGGTTCCAAGTCTCTACCAGCGGCTGGTACAGGCTGATCGTGATGATCCGGCAAAAGTGGTGCCGATCCTTGCTGAAAGTTGGCAAGGTGATGCCGCAGCCAAAACCCTTACCGTGAAATTACGTCCGCAGGCTGAATTTGCTTCTGGTAATCCAGTGCAGGCCGATGACGTGATTTACTCCTTTACCCGTGCGATAAAAATGAACCGTTCACCGGCTTTCATCCTTAACGTACTGGGCTGGGATGCTAGCAACATCGATCAACATCTGAAAAAGATTGATAACAAGACCGTTCAACTGAGCTGGAGCGCTGATGTCAGCCCAGCGGTTGCTCTGAATATCTTATCAACCCCAATCGCCTCAATTGTTGATAAGAAAGCCGTCACCGCCAATGTTAAAGAAAACGACTATGGTAATGCCTGGCTGAAAATGCATTCCGCCGGTAGTGGTCCGTTCAAAATGCGGGTATATCAGCCGCACCAAGCCATCGTGCTGGATGCCAACCCGACATCTCCGGGTGATAAGCCGCTGATTAAAAATATCATTATCAAAAACGTACCGGACCCAAGTGCCCGCCGCCTGCTTATTCAGCAGGGTGATGCCGATATTGCCCGTGAATTGGGACCAGATCAGACCGCCGCGCTGAAAACACAAGCTGGCGTTAAGGTGGTTGAGATCCCTTCAGCGGAACAAAACTATTTGGTATTCAACACCGCCAATCCTGCTAACCCACTATTGAGCAAACCTGAATTTTGGCTCGCTTCACGCTATTTGGTTGATTATGAAGGAATTACCAAAGATCTGCTGAAAGGCCAATATTTCGTGCATCAAAGTTTCCTGCCGGTCGGTTTACCAGGTGCTCTCGAAAGCAATCCATTCACCTTTGATCCGGCTAAAGCTAAAGAGATTTTGGCCAAAGCAGGCATTAAAGATGCCACATTGACACTGGATGTTGAGAACAAACCTCCGTTTATCACTATCGCTCAGTCGTTACAGGCAAGCTTTGCCCAAGGTGGCGTGAAACTGGTGTTACTGCCAGCAGCAGGCAGCCAAGTATATGGTCGAGTCCGCGCTAAACAACATCAGTCGGCTATCCGCTTGTGGATCCCGGATTACTTTGATGCGCACTCCAATGCCAGCGCCTTTGCCTATAACGACGGCAAGAGCAGCACTGTTGCCGGTTTAAACGGTTGGGTTATTCCTGAGCTGAATAAACAAACACTGGCCGCCGTCGCAGAAGCCGATCCGGCGAAACGCACTGCGCTCTATACCCAGTTGCAACAAGAGCTGCAACAGAACTCGCCTTATATCTTTATTGATCAAGCCAAAGCACAAGTTGTGCTGCGCGATAACGTAAAAGGCTACCAGCAAGGTCTGAATGCGGATATGGTCTATTATGACCGTGTCAGCAAATAGCCTATTCCCTGCGTACTTGAAGTTGCAGGGTTGTTAGCTGCGTGAACTTACCCGAATCACTTACCAGTGTAAGCTCATCGGGACTCGTTCACTTGCCGCCTACCTGTAACGCCAAGTTCTTGGGCATAGCTGGTTGATATATTGATAAATTTATTTGTGAAATAGTGAGTTGCTAGTCGATGTCTGTAGCACTAAATAATACGCCGGGAACCCAATCCCGGCGTCGTCTTTGGGGGTTTTTACAGGGTTTATTTACCCTGGCCCTGACCTTATTCGGTCTGCTGGTAATTACCTTTTTCCTGTCGGCGCTGTCGCCGGTAGATAGGGTATTACAAATCGTGGGGGACCACGCCAGTGAGGCTACCTATCAGCAAGTTAAACACCAACTTGGGCTGGATCAGCCATTAGCCGTACAGTTCTGGCACTATTTGGTGCGGCTGCTGCATGGCGATCTGGGGACTGCCAGTGCCAGCGGCCAACCGGTGTTACAGGATCTGCTGACAGTTTTCCCTGCCTCGTTAGAATTGGCCACCTTGTCATTAGTGATTGGCGCAGCACTGGGGGTTATCCTCGGCTTGTTGTGCGCCCGCTGGGCAGGCAGCAAGCTGGATGCCACGATTCGCTTTATCACCCTGCTGGGTAACTCGGTACCTATATTTTGGCTTGGCCTGCTGATGTTGCTGTTGTTTTATGCGCGCCTGCAATGGAGCCCGGGCCCCGGCCGCCTTGACGATATTTATCAATATACTGTGGAAGCGAAGACGGGGTTTGCGCTGATCGACACCTGGCGCTCCGATGATGCTGGTGCCTTTAGTAATGCCATCGCCCATTTAATTTTGCCGGTTTCCCTGCTTTCTTATTATGCCCTAGCCAGTATCACCCGCCTGACCCGCTCAGCCTGTCTGAGCGAGTTGAATAAAGAGTACATTACATTGGCGCGAGCGAAAGGCGCGGGCGAAATGCGAATTCTGCTGATGCATGTACTACCCAATATCCGTGGCACATTACTGACCGTGATTGCGCTGGCCTATACCAGTATGTTGGAAGGCGCGGTGTTAACCGAAACCGTTTTTGCCTGGCCGGGTATTGGCCGTTACCTGACCAGCGCACTATTTGCTGGCGATACCACCGCGATTATGGGCGGGACACTGCTGCTAGGTATCTGCTTTATTTTGATTAACAATGTGACGGATCTGCTGGTCCGCCTGCTGGATCCGAGAACGCGTTGATATGTCGATGATAACCTTCTGCCACGCGCTAAAGCGTTCCCCCTCCACCAGCATTGGGCTGTTTATTCTCTCCTCGCTGGTGATCATTGCGATTTTCGCTCCGTGGTTAGCGCCACAAGATCCCAACTGGCAAAACGCAGCCGACCGTTTATTACCGCCAGGTGCACACCACTGGCTCGGTACTGATAGTTATGGCCGCGATATGCTGTCGCGCCTGATTTACGGCACCCGCCCAACCTTAGGGCTGGTACTGCTGGTTACCGTGATCACGCTACCATTGGGGTTGCTGGTCGGCGTGCTGTCCGGCTATTACGGTGGCTGGCTCGAACGCATTTTGATGCGCATCACTGATGTAGTGATGTCGATGCCACGGCTGATTCTGGCCTTTGCCTTCGTGGCGATGCTCGGCCCCGGTTTGATTAACGGTGCATTGGCATTGGCGCTGACTACCTGGCCGGCCTATGCCCGTCAGGCCAGAGCCGAGATCCAATTATTGCGCAAAAGTGATTATCTGGCCGCCGCTGAAATGATGGGAATTAAAGGTCTTCGGCTGTTGTGGGGCCATATTTTACCCATGTGTCTCCCCTCGGCGGTGGTGCGTCTGGCGCTGGATTTAGCTGGCATTATTTTGGCCGCTGCCGGGTTAGGTTTCCTCGGGCTAGGAGCCAGACCGCCCATGTCCGAATGGGGATCAATGGTTGCCGACGGAATGCAGGTTATCTTCGATCAATGGTGGATCGCCGCGATTCCGGGCTGCGCCATTTTGCTCAGCAGCATGGCTTTTAATCTGTTAGGCGATGGCCTACGCGATATTTTGGACCCTCACCATGACTGATAAAATTTTCGCCGTTGAAGGCTTGAGTGTCGACTTTAAACAACAGCGGGTGGTGGATAATATCTCCTTCCAGCTCGGCCATGAGCGCGTAGCACTGGTCGGTGAATCCGGTTCCGGTAAATCCATTACTGCCAGAGCTCTGATGGGGTTAGTTCGCTCACCGGGCAAAGTCAGCGCCAAAAAGCTGAGTTATTACTCTGACAATACCGATGAACAAGGAAATCCCGGTAAGATCGTCGAACACGATTTGACATCCCTTAAGCCGAAACAGTGGGGGGCGTTACGTGGCAGTGAAATTGCTATGGTGCTGCAAGATCCCCGCTACGCACTGAATCCGGTGCGAACCGTGGGTAAGCAAATTGAAGAATCCCTGCTGTTACATAATGCTCTTTCAGGGGCCGATGCTCATGAACGAGTATTAAATGCACTGGCCGCCGTCGGGCTGAATGAAGGTGCTTACCACAGCTATCCTGGTCAACTCTCCGGCGGAATGGGCCAGAGGGCAATGTTAGCTATAGCGTTGGTGAATAACCCACGAGTATTAATTGCCGACGAACCAACATCAGCCTTGGATGCCAAACTGCGTAATCAAATTCTTGAATTGATTGTTGAACAAACCGAGCAGCGCAATATGAGTTTACTGTTAATAAGCCACGATTTGCCGTTGGTCGCTGAGCATTGCCATCGCGTGCTGGTGATGTATCAAGGGAAACTGGTCGATCAAGGGGCGGCGGCAGATTTGCCTTATTCAACTCATCCTTATACCCATACGTTATGGGCCTGCCGTCCGAATGCCGGTACCTATGGCACTGACTTGCCAGTATTAGATCGCAGCGCTGATTTCTCTGGAGGTTCCCATGGCACTGATTGAAGTCAATAATCTCCGGGTCAGTTTTCCGCAGAGAAATCAGGTGAAAACCGCAGTTGAATCAGTAAGCTTTGCGGTTGAAGCGGGTGAAACCTTCAGCCTGATCGGCGCATCCGGTTGTGGTAAATCTACAGTATTACGTACTTTGGCCGGTCTACAGCGAGAATGGCAAGGAGAGATAACCTTGCTGGGTACGCCGTTACGGCCAGGGCAACGTTTCACCGGCCAACTGCGTAAAGATGTGCAGATGGTGTTTCAAGACCCCTATGCCTCGCTGCACCCTCAGCATAATATTCAACGCACATTGGGTGAGCCATTACAGATTCACGGTGAAAAGAATATCCAGCAGCGAATTGTAAGTGCATTAGAGCAAGTAGGTCTGCCTGCTTCTGCCGCCCAGCGTTACCCTCATCAGTTCTCTGGCGGCCAGCGCCAACGCATTGCTATTGCCCGCGCCTTGCTGCTGCGCCCTAAACTGTTGTTGTTGGATGAACCTACTTCAGCATTAGATATGTCGGTTCAGGCGGAAATCCTCAATTTGCTCAATCACTTGAAACGCGAACATGGCATGACGTATTTATTGGTCAGCCACGACAGCGATGTGGTGGCCCATATGTCTGAACGTGCGGCCCTGATGGAGAGCGGGAAGATAGTAAGAGAGTTTGCCCGGCGGGATTTAGAGCTGGCTGAGCATTTTATGGGATAGCGTTTTGCCGTTCACTCGAGGGTTAAGTTTTGGTTTATAGAATAGATCGGATCACTGTTTCGGTCGATTCGGTGCTCGGATTCGGTTGTTATAACTTTACGGCTAACCTAACCTTAGTCGCCTCAACCGCCAAAGGGGGCGGGCGCGCCCCCTTGTGGAATCCCGCGCTTGCGCGAAATATTGTGGCTTCGCCATGCCCTCCGGCCGCTTGCAGGCTAATCGAACCGGGGCCGACTCGCTCCCAGCTCGACAGCCCCTTTCGCCGCGTCCATGCGGCTCATTCGGCCTGCAATCTTTGTCGGCAATATTCCTGATTGCGCCCAACGTCAAAATCAAAACCTTTTCTTTAGGTTTTGATGTTTAAAAGCACATTTGAGCCGCCGAGTGAAGAGAGTAGGCAAGGCAACCCGCCAAGGACGGCGGGTTGAGGCGTCATGAGCAGGGACGCGAATAAAGCCGTCCGTTAGCCGGAACGATGATTGAGGGTACCTGCGCAGCAGGCCAGCGATACGTGCGCAAGCGCGGATTGTTAAGGCCCACGCTTATGGGCCTTAACTCGGTTGGGGTGGCGGAAATGAATTGAGCACTGAACGATTATCAACCGAAATAATGATCCGATCTACTCTAACAACCAAATCCGAGCACCAAATCACCAAATCAACCAAAATAATGAACCGGATCACTTACCACCAGGACTAGTGACTAAAACCCCTTCATCAACCCCACCACACCCTGAACATAGCCATCCAACGTCTCCTCCTCCATCTCATTTGCCCCCTGCACCAAAAACGGTGGTAAATAATCCATTCCGGTTAGGTTCGCCATGGCATGGAAGGGCAATAACAGATCTAACGCCGGATAACGGTTATATCCCTGTGGCGTATAATCCTGAGCCTTCCCTCCAGTGGAGACCACCAACTGCAACGGCTTACCCTGTAGCTTATTGCCACCACTGCCGTAGGCAAAACCATGGGTTAATACCGCATCCTGCCATTCACTTAAAATAGCCGGTGAGCTGTACCAGTAAAACGGAAACATCATCACAATCACATCATGTGACTTCAACAACTCCTGTTCCCGCGCCACATCTATCTGAAAATCAGGGTATTCACGCATCAATTCATGCACCGTGACATTCGCTAATGGGCGGATGGCCTCTATCAACCGACGGTTAATACGAGACTCATCCGGGTGACGATGGGATGTTAAGACTAAAATAGCGGGCATAGCACTTCTCCAACCAGTTTGATAAACCTATTTTTTCATTTTCCGGCTGGTCGGTGTAGGCTGCTATCAGTCACATTAATTTCAACTAAAGGTATCAACCACTATGTCGCTGCCTCTGGATATTCATCGTTTACTGCCCGCTTTTCTCACCGCAGCTCAGAGTGATAACTTCTCCACCGCAGCCAGGCAGCTAGGTATCACACCTGCTGCGGTCAGCAAGAATATTCGTGTACTGGAAGAAAAACTGGCGCTACGTCTGTTTCAGCGCAATACCCACAGCGTGGTGCTAACGGATGAAGGCAAAACATTATTGGCACGAGTGGCACCACTGTGGCAGGCACTTTCCAACACTCTGGATACGGTACGTAATGATGAGCAACAACCCAGTGGTACGGTGCGGGTCAGTGTCATTCCCGGCTTTGGCCGCCAACTGTTGATGCCACTTATTCCAAAATTTATGGCGCGTTATCCGCAGATTGATTTGGATCTTTCACTGGAGGCCAGAGTGGTGAATTTGGTCGGAGAAGGATTTGATGTCGGCATCGGCACTCGCATCGATCCCGATAGCCGCTTGATTGCTCGTCAGTTTTACCCAATGCAAATGCTGCTGGCGGCATCCCCTGCTTATCTGGCCCGCAATGGTTCACCCGCCAACCCACAGGATCTCTATCAACATCAGTGTTTAATACACCGTAATCCATCAAATGGCCGGAGAGTAAAATGGCAATTGCAGCAGAATAATGAGGTTCAATCCTTAGAGTTATCAGGTCGTTTGATCTCTTCCCAGCCGGATATGCTGCTACATGCCGCATTAGCGGATATGGGGATCACCTATGTGGCACAGTGGCATGCAGCGCCACACTTTGCCGATGGCAGCCTTATGCCGGTATTGGTGAGTTACTGGCCCGCCCCGACCCCAGTATGGCTTTATTATGCTTCTGCCGATTTACCACCCAGAGTCCGTGTTTGGGTTGATTTCCTGTTAAAACATTTCGGCCCACATCACGCTTTATCCGCACAATAAGTCACATAAAAATATCGTTTTTGTGACGCACTGAGCAGGGAATAGACCTAACGTCGATTTCCTTGTTCTAAGTCAAATTAGTTGACTGTCACTTCTGCCATTACCCATATATAGTGGTTGTAGGAATTCAAACATCTATATGTAGTAGTTATCCACAAAACCATCCACACCTCCCTCGCAGCCCTTACCCGCTGCGGCTTGCCTTGTGGATAAGATTTCTTGTAGATAATTATTACCGGCTACAGGAGCAGGCATTGTGAAAACAGTAGTGATTAAACGGGACGGTTGTCAGGTACCTTTTGATGAGGTGCGGATCAAGGAAGCCGTCGAGCGCGCAGCCTTGGCTGTTGACGTTGTGGACGCAGATTATTGTGCAACTGTTGCCCGTGTGGTCGCTCAGACGATGGAAAACCAGCCTAAAGTTGATATCCGCGACATCCAAACTGCGGTAGAAAACCAACTGATGGCCGGTCAATACAAGCAGTTAGCCCGCGCCTATATTGAATATCGCCATGACCGGGATATCTCGCGGGAGCTGCGTGGTCGCCTGAATCAGGAAATCCGTGGATTGGTTGAGCAAAGTAACAAAGCGCTACTTAACGAAAATGCCAATAAAGACAGTAAAGTGATCCCCACCCAGCGCGATCTGCTGGCCGGTATTGTGGCGAAACACTATGCCAAACAGCATATCTTGCCACGGGATGTGGTGTTAGCGCATGAACGTGGTGAAATCCACTATCACGATTTGGATTACGCGCCCTTCTTCCCAATGTTCAACTGTATGTTGATTGATCTCGATGGCATGCTAACCCAAGGCTTTAAAATGGGTAATGCGGAAATTGAACCACCGAAATCCATTTCTACCGCCACCGCAGTGACCGCACAGATTATCGCGCAGGTTGCCAGCCATATCTATGGTGGTACAACCATTAACCGTATCGATGAAATTCTGGCCCCGTTTGTCACTGAAAGTTTTAACAAACATAAATCTGTGGCTCAAGAGTGGCAAATTCCTGATGCCGCCGGTTATGCCATGTCGCGCACCGAGAAAGAGTGTTACGACGCCTTCCAGTCGCTGGAATATGAAGTTAACACCCTCCACACCGCCAATGGTCAGACCCCCTTTGTCACTTTCGGTTTTGGCTTAGGCACCAGTTGGCAATCGCGCATGATCCAGCAGGCCATTCTGCGTAACCGTATTGCCGGTTTGGGCAAAAATCGCAAAACCGCGGTATTCCCGAAACTGGTGTTTGCTATCCGTGACGGTCTTAATCACAAGTTTGGCGATGCCAATTACGATATCAAACAGCTGGCGCTGGAGTGTGCGACTAAACGCATGTACCCGGACATTCTAAATTACGACCAAGTAGTAAAAGTAACCGGTTCCTTTAAAACACCAATGGGTTGCCGCAGCTTCCTCGGAGTGTATGAAGAAGAGGGTAAACAGATCCACGATGGCCGTAATAACCTCGGGGTTATCAGTCTCAACCTGCCACGTATTGCGCTGGAAGCCAAAGGCGATGAAGCCCAGTTCTGGCAATTACTGGATGAACGCCTGCTGTTAGCCAAGAAAGCCCTGATGACCCGTATTGCCCGTCTGGAAGGGATTAAAGCCCGTGTGGCTCCGATTCTGTATATGGAAGGGGCTTGCGGCGTGCGCTTACAAGCCGACGACAACGTTTCTGAGATCTTTAAAAATGGCCGTGCATCCATCTCGCTGGGCTTTATCGGTATCCATGAAACGGTTAATGCGCTGTTTGGCCATCAGACCCATGTCTTTGATGACGAAAAATTGCGTGAAAAGGGCGTGGCTATCGTCGAACGGATGAGACAAGCAACAGACACCTGGAAAGATGAAACCGGCTACGCCTTCAGCTTGTACAGCACACCAAGTGAAAACCTGTGTGACCGTTTCTGCCGCCTTGATACCGCTGAATTTGGTGTGGTGGACGGCGTCACCGACAAAGGCTATTACACCAACAGCTTCCATCTGGATGTTGAGAAGAAAGTTAACCCATACGACAAACTGGACTTCGAAGCACCTTACCCACCATTGGCGAACGGTGGCTTCATTTGTTACGGCGAATACCCTAACTTGCAGCACAACCTCAGAGCGTTGGAAGATGTCTGGGACTACAGCTACAGTCGGGTGCCTTATTACGGTACTAACACGCCAATTGATGAGTGCTACGAATGTGGCTTCACCGGTGAATTCTCTTGTACCAGTAAAGGTTTTACCTGCCCGAAATGTGGCAATCATGAGCCATCGAAAGTCTCGGTAACCCGCAGAGTATGTGGCTATCTGGGGAGCCCGGATGCACGACCATTCAATGCCGGTAAGCAAGAAGAAGTGAAGCGGCGCGTGAAACATCTGGCGAATGGACAACTGGGCTAACCGCTTAATACGATATTACCCAAAGTAATTGGAGTTGCAGGTAGCCGGCAAGCGAACTCATCCCGATGAACTTACATAGTAGTCAAGTGATTCGGGTTTGCGAACTCAGCCAACACCCCCGCAGCGCCAAGTACAAAGGGAGGCACTGATTATAAATTACCATCAATACTACCCGGTCGATGTCATCAACGGCCCCGGCACCCGCTGCACGCTGTTCGTCTCTGGCTGCATGCACGAGTGTGTGGGTTGTTATAACAAAAGTACCTGGCGACTGAATTCGGGTAAGCCATTTACTCGTGAACTAGAGGATCAGATAGTGGCTGATCTCAATGACGCCCGCATCTATCGGCAAGGGTTATCCCTCTCCGGCGGTGATCCGCTGCACCCGCAAAACCTGTCTGCGATACTGCAACTGGTTAAGCGAGTGCGTAATGAGTGCGATAGCAAAGATATTTGGGTCTGGACGGGCTACACCCTGGCTGAACTGACCGACGAACAACAGCAAGTGGTTGATCTGATCAACGTGTTGGTTGACGGCAAATTCGTGCAAGATCTAAAAGATCCCTCGCTTATCTGGCGTGGCAGCGGTAATCAGGTTATCCATCACCTGCGTTAATTGGCAAAATTATAGGTCAAAGTAGCATTAAACCGCCAATCACGGCGTGTGCTATCACTGGGGAGGTCGCCAATCGGCCTCGCCCCTTCCAATGACAGTGAATAGTGTTTGTTGTCACCAAAGGTCACCCCAACGGCATATGAAGCCAGCTTCTTCGCGGGGAAAATGGCAGAGTTGTACCACGTGTGGGCTGTATCCAAAACCACATAAGGTTGGACCGTCTTCAACCAGTTGCCCTGTTCCCGGTTATGCAGATAGCGCATTTCTACCTGCCCGCCATAACCATAATCCCCGGTTGCGTCACTGTCTGGATAACCACGGCCGAAGCGCAGTCCGCCAAAAGTGACATGCTCGGCCTCGGGTAAATCATTGTCCGACCAATCCCCTTCTGCCGAGGCACTCAAGCGCCATTTCTCGTCCATCAGATATGCCCCGTCACCGGTGAGTTTCCAGCGGGTAAAGCCCAAGTCGCCCCACGGTACCGAACTGGATGCCAGAGCACCATTGATCCCTTTGCGCACACTGGCGCGGGTGCTCCAATAAGATTGGGTATATTCCTGATAACCCGCCAGTGCTAATTCAGCCGCCGGATAACGCATTCGCTGATTCTGCTCTTCTAAATCCAGCAAATAATTATTAACAGTATTAAATCGGGCGCGAGTTTTTAAATTGTAACTTTTCTCTAGATAATCTACGCCACCACTCAGGGTCCATTGCCGCTTGCGCGTTAATTGCAATGGATAACTCAATACCACACCACCGGTATATTGCGTCTGCTCGGAACGTGTTGATAAGGTAATATCTTGCGGATACAATGTCAGTACATCGGTATAGTCTTTGGGAACCTGCTTATAATAGCTGCCACGGGTTTGTAGTAATAATCCATTGCTCCCTAGATATTGTTGATAGTTTAAACCAAGATATTGGTCGCGATTTTTACTGTCGAGCGGTAATAACGTTGCCACACCAAATTGTTCGGCATAGGGTGTAAATCCACTTAAGGTTGCATTAAGTACACCACTGTATACTCCTTTGCGACTATCCAGCGCAGTACTAACATTCCAGTTACGTGGATGTTCGGCTTTAACGTCCAGTAGTGTCGCGCCATAAATATTATCCGGGTTTTTAGCCGTGGCAATGATTTTGGTATCCGGGGTCCGGCTCATCAAAATATTGTAGCGTTCAAAGGTGTCCTGCGTCAGTGGCTTCTCTGCCATGATGCGCTGTGATAGCTTGGTTAGCCAGCGGCCTATCGCAACATTTTCACTTTGAATCCGCGTATTGGCAATGTAACCCTCAACCAAGCCTATTTTTACCGTGCCATTAATAAAGTTATCTGAGGGTAAATAAGCATAAGAGAGAATATAACCGTCTTGCTGATATAATGTAGTAATAGATTGAGTTGCCACCAATAAATTCTTTAACGGTACTTTTTTACCAATATAACCGTTGAACGGTTCACGAAGTAACTTAAGATCATAACGCGTACCGCCAATAAATTGAATATGCTGCACATCAATTAAGGTTTCAAGTGTTAACTTAGCGTTGGGAGCAGACACTGAAATAGCAGGTGGCACTGTTCGTGTGGTTTGGGGTTTAGCAATGTCACGTGATATTCTGGACGGGTTATTCTGATCAATCAACATGGGAACCGTATTGGCCCATGCACTATATTGCCATATACCACCAGTGCCAAATAACAATAACAGCCACACTCTATTATTCATAGAATATTTCCTTATGCGCACATTAAATTATAATTTTAATAGCCTATTTTTATTATCGTCAGACAGCGAGGCTCTCCCCAGAGAGTAAGGGAGAGCAAATCTCATTATATTTTTAATTGGTTTTTGGTTTTAATATTCCGCCCAAGCCTCCCCCCGCACTGGCATTTGCGTTAGCGGAGACGCCCGCAGTCAACCCACCGGTAATGCCACCAACGGTGTTAGTCACACCTGCCAGCAACCCGCTATTACTGCCACCGGTGCTGGGAGTCAAGGTCGTGGTAACGCCCGCCAATAAGCCATTCGAACCGCCAGTTGACGCAGGAGGAGTGACCAGACCACCGGCCTTCTCAACTGCCTGCCCGGTGCCTTGTAATACCTGGCCCACTCCCGCTAAGGTTGGCACACTCGTACCCACTTGTGTCCCCGTCGCCGCAACGGTGCCGCCGACCGCGGTCAATAAGTTATTAACCGGTGCGCCAATCCCCGTGGTTCCACCTACGGTTTGCGTAATGTCTTGTACCTGACCCACCACCGGCGTCACTATGCCGGTCGCTGCGGTCGTCAACTTACTGGTGGTACCGGTTTGCAGGTCTTGCGCCAGCCCATTACCAATGGACGTTACCGCACCACCGGTCTTATCCACCAGCCCACCTGCCGTACTAGTAACACCGCCCAATGGTGTATTAGCAGCGATACCTGAGACCGTGCCTCCCAATCCTGAAACACCAGTACCGACATCAGCGACTGCTTTCGGTACACTGGCGGCT
The DNA here is from genome assembly GCF_052217145.1 of Yersinia sp. 2541 StPb PI. Lineage (NCBI taxonomy): Bacteria > Pseudomonadati > Pseudomonadota > Gammaproteobacteria > Enterobacterales > Yersiniaceae > Yersinia > Yersinia sp. 2541 StPb PI. Next base: position 4,149,618 of record NZ_JAZGQB010000001.1, read on the forward strand.
GTCGTGCCTAAAGCATTAGGATTATTTCCTAATTGGCCGACGCCATTCTGTAATCCGGTCCCAACCTCACTGACTGCATTACCTGCACTGTCAACCACGGTGACCAAACCACCACCGACGATTGGCAAGCTGCCGACAGGTGTTTGGCTGACAACATCACTGACCGTATTGCCGACACCATCTACGGCGGTACCGACACCACTAACCACATTCCCGACCGCGGAATTATTCGCGGTTGTCCCACCACCGTTATCTGTTCCTCCGCCCGTTCCGCCGCCAGAGCCGCCACCAGAGCCAGTGCCACCATTACCATCGCCGCCACTGCCATCACTACCAGAACCAGTTCCACCGGCGGCCTGACCCGCATTATTCTTCGCAGTATTGTGAGAACCACCACCACTTCCACTACATGCCGCAAGTGAGCTGGCAAGCAATATTACCAAACTGATTGTGCTCAGACGGCTGATATTATTAGGGCTCATAGCATAACCCCCCAGAGAGAACGCCACAGCGGCGTGAAATAACTATAAGAGACACTTATGTTTCACTCAAGTTAAGGTAATGTTTATTTTTTGTTTTAAATGAAAATTTATCGGCTGGATATGTATCATTTTGATAATGCGATAAAACTTTTTCTTATAAAAATCTCTATTTTCTCAATAAAACCCGCACCGATAAACGCAAAAACTTCATCGTTCCGCCATCTCAGCTTAACCCTACTGTCATCAAAAACAGCCAGCATAGCGGTGAGATCACTTACCGGTTATCACTATGACTATCCGCCATCTGCTCGTCCGTTTTGCTACTTCTGTTGCTTCGCTGCGGCTAGAAACGGCCATGAGGGGGATAGCACTGAGAGGGTATATCTACCATGCACTTATCTAGACCACCGACCAGCTACCCCACCCGCTATCAACAAATTGCGGCCCAATTAGAACAGGAATTGCGTGGTGCCTATCGTTGTGGCGATTACCTGCCTTCTGAACAACAACTGGCTGATCGCTATCAAGTTAATCGCCATACCTTGCGTCGGGCAGTGGATGAACTGGTTGAACGTGGCTGGCTACAACGCCGCCAGGGCATCGGCACGCTGGTATTAATGCGCCCGTATGACTATCCACTGCATGCTAATGCTCGCTTTAGCCAGAACTTGCTGGATCAAGGTAGTGACCCCACCAGTGAGCGCTTACTCGCAGTCTTGCGCCCGTGTATAGAGCATGTAGCCAAAGCGCTCTCACTGGCAGAAGGCACCACCGTGATCCATTTACGTACTCTGCGGCGGGTTAATGGCGTACCAGTCTGTGTTATCGATCACTACCTGCCAGACCTGCGCTGGTGGCCTGCTTTACAACAATTCAACTCCGGTTCATTGCATCAATTCATCACCCAGCATTTACAACAACCACTGAGTCGTAGCCAAACCCGCATCAGCGCACGTCGTGCGCAGGCAAAAGAGAGCCGCTTACTCGAGATTGCGACTCATGCGCCGCTGCTCTGTGTGCGAACCTTAAATATCTGTGTTGATAGCCAGCAGGTGGCGGAATACTCCGTCAGCCTGACGCGGGCCGACATGATTGAATTGACGATGGAGCACTGAATGGAAACTCGCCATACCACTCGGCAAAACTGGATGTCGGTGTTAGCCCACTGCCAGCCAGCAGAGTTGCTCGCTCACTGGCAAGCCTTGAATTTATCACCGGAATATCAGGTGATCCGCGCCCCAGAGATAGGTTTAAACCAATTACAGGCCCGGATGGGGGCTACTGGTCGCCGTTTTATCCTTGGTGATATGACCATAACGCGTGCCGTTATCAAGCTTAACGACAGCACGGATATTTATGGTTACAGCTACATTGCCGGGCGTAATAAGCCTCATGCCGAGCTGTGCGCCGTGCTGGATGCCTTGTTACAACTCTCCACCGTCAAGGGTAAACCCGCCGGGTTGAATGAATTATTGCTGAAAACCGTGATTAACCCACTGGCCGCAATACAACAAGAACGGCGGCAATTACGCGCTGATGCTATCACCGCCAGTAAGGTTGATTTCTTCACCTTGGTGCGGGGAGAGGACTGATGAACTTATTAACTCATTTTGAGCATCCGGTGGATGATGCGCAGCACACTTTTCGTCGTATTCTCAAAGCGTTGAGTGAACCTGGCGTGCTGGTAACACTGCCCCATGCTACCGGCTGGCAACCACTGAACCCAGCAACCACCAGTGTTTTGCTCACGCTGGCCGACCAAGAGACGCCACTCTATCTCGACGCAGCACTTAATAGTGACCGCGTGCAACACAATGTGCGTTTTCATACCGGTGCGCCCCTAACGACATGCGGTGATAAATCCTCTTTTTCATTATTTAATAATGAGATAACAGCAGAGCAACTCGCCACCTGCCCGGCAGGTAATGAACTGTCACCGGAACAATCCACTACGGTGGTGATTCAGACCGACAGCCTACACCACGGCATGCCATTACGGTTACGCGGGCCAGGTATTGAACACAGCCGCACTGTTGCACCACACCTGCCCGCCACCGTCTTGAATTATCTGCTTAACCGCCCTGCTGCATTTCCGGCTGGCATCGATTTTCTGTTTACCTGTGGCGAGAACCTGATGGCAATCCCACGAACCACCCATGTGGAGGTGTGCTGATGTACGTTGCAGTCAAAGGGGGCGAAAAAGCGATTGCAGCAGCCCATCAATTGCTGGAACAGCAACGGCGTGGCGACAGCCAGATCCCGGCAGTCGATTGCGAGCAAATTGAACAACAACTCGGTCTGGCGGTTGATCGGGTGATGACCGAAGGGGGCATCTATGATCGCGAGCTGGCCGCACTGGCAATTAAACAAGCCAGTGGTGACTTGGTGGAAGCCATTTTCCTACTACGCGCTTACCGCACAACCTTACCCCGTTTGGCTGTCAGTCAACCGCTAGCAAGCGAGCATATGCGGCTAGAGCGTCGTATTTCAGCCATTTACAAAGACTTGCCTGGCGGGCAAGTGCTCGGTCCAACCTATGATTACACCCACCGGCTGCTGGATTTTACCCTGCTGGCCGCAGGCGATGCACCGCAAGCGCGCAACGATGGCGAAACATTATCCGATGACTTATTACGCAATAATTGTGCCCATGTGTTTGATTTATTGGCTCAAGAGCAGCTAGCACTGACAGAGCAAGATGACGGTACTCAGCCGGAAGATATCACCCGAAATCCTCCTGTTTACCCCTGCAATCGCTCGGCCAGGCTGCAACAATTGGTCCGTGGTGACGAAGGCTTTCTGCTGGCGCTGAGCTATTCCACGCAACGTGGTTATGGCCGCACCCATCCCTTTGCCGCCGAGATCCGCACCGGTCATCTGACCGTTTCAATTCAACCGGAAGAACTGGGATTTGCTATTGATATCGGCGAAATTTTGCTGAGCGAATGCGAGATGGTAAATGGCTTCGTCAGCCCGGAATCAGAACCACCGCACTTTACACGTGGTTATGGTCTGGTGTTTGGCCGTGGTGAGCGCAAAGCGATGTCGATGGCGCTGATGGATAGAGCCTTACAAAGCCGCGAATATGACGAAAAGGTCACCAGCCCGGCGCAGGATGAAGAATTCGTGCTCTCCCATGCCGATAATGTCGAAGCCGCGGGGTTTGTTTCTCATCTTAAACTGCCGCATTACGTAGATTTTCAAGCGGAACTGGAATTGCTAAAACGCCTGCGTCGTGAGCACTTACTCGCCTCGCAACAGCCATCCTCTCAAGAACAGGAACCACGCCATGACTGAGGTTCTCACCGGTTATAATCTGGGATACCTGGATGAGCAAACCAAACGGACTTTACGCCGCGCGCTGCTAAAAGCAGTGGCGATCCCCGGTTATCAAGTGCCGTTCGGCGGGCGGGAAATGCCGATGCCTTATGGTTGGGGCACCGGTGGCATTCAATTGACCGCCAGCCTGATTGGCCGCAAAGATGTATTAAAAGTGATCGACCAAGGGGCAGATGACACCACCAATGCTGTCTCTATCCGCCGTTTTTTTCAGCGCGTCAGCGGGGTGACGACCACCGAAAGCACTGTCGATGCCAGCTTGATCCAAACCCGGCATCGCATTCCTGAAACACCACTGAGCGAAGATCAGATCCTTATCTATCAGGTGCCGATCCCAGAGCCACTGCGCTTTATCGAACCACGCGAAACCGAAACGCGCAAAATGCATGCGCTGGAAGAATACGGCGTGATGCAGGTAAAACTGTATGAAGATATCGCCCGCTACGGCCATATCGCCACCACCTACGCCTATCCGGTCAAAGTGAACGATCGCTACGTGATGGACCCTTCACCGATCCCAAAATTTGATAACCCCAAAATGCACATGATGCCCGCGCTGCAACTGTTCGGGGCCGGTCGCGAGAAGCGGTTATATGCCCTGCCTCCCTTTACCAAGGTGGAAAGTCTGGATTTCGACGATCACCCATTTACCGTGCAGCAATGGGATGAACCCTGTGCCTTGTGCGGCTCGCGCCACAGCTATCTTGATGAAGTGGTGATGGACGATCAGGGCAGCCGAATGTTTGTCTGTTCTGATACTGATTTTTGCCAGCAGCAACTGGCGGCACAAGAGGTAAATATTCAATGATTTCCGAACAGGTTATTTCATCATCCGCAGCCGCTCACCCACTGCTATCAGTGGAGAATCTCACACACTTGTATGCGCCAGGTAAGGGGTTTAGCAACGTCTCTTTCCAGCTCTATCCCGGTGAAGTATTGGGAATTGTCGGTGAATCCGGCTCTGGCAAAACCACCTTATTAAAATCGATTTCTGCCCGGTTGCCGCCACAGCATGGGCAGGTTATTTACCACTCTGGTGCCCAGCAACCAGTTGATTTATATCAGATGGCTGAAAGTCAGCGCCGCTGTTTACTGCGCACCGAATGGGGGGTGGTCCATCAGCATCCACTGGATGGTTTGCGCCCACAGGTTTCCGCCGGTGGCAATATCGGCGAGCGTCTAATGGCTATTGGCCAGCGCCATTACGGCGACATCCGCCAACAAGCAGGGCGCTGGCTGGAGGATGTCGAGATCCCACTATCACGCTTGGATGACTTACCCACTACCTTCTCCGGCGGCATGCAACAACGTCTGCAAATTGCCCGCAATCTGGTGACCCACCCCAAGCTGGTATTTATGGACGAACCGACGGGTGGCCTGGATGTATCAGTACAAGCGCGACTACTGGATTTACTGCGCAATCTGGTGGTGGAAATGCAACTGGCAGTGGTGATTGTCACTCATGATCTCGGTGTGGCCCGGCTATTGGCACACCGGTTGCTGGTGATGAAGGAGGGTCAGGTTATCGAAAGCGGCCTGACCGATCGAGTACTAGACGATCCCCATCATCCCTACACCCAACTATTGGTTTCATCGGTGCTGCAAAACTGACTGTTTTGTCTGTTAACCCGTGAATAGATTAACGAGAGCTCACTATGAATCACCAGCAACGGCCTATCAATCACCCACAACTGAGAGTTGAAAATCTCAGTAAAACCTTCGTACTACACCACCAGCATGGTATTCGCTTACCGGTATTGCATCAAACCTCACTGGAAGTGAGTAGCGGTGAATGTGTGGTATTACACGGCCATTCCGGCAGCGGTAAATCTACTCTGCTACGCTCTTTATATGCCAACTATCTGCCAGACAGCGGGCATATCTGGGTCAAGCATCAGGGGGAATGGCTCGACATTGTGGCAGCACCAGCGCGACAAATTATGGAGGTACGCCGTCATACCGTGGGTTGGGTCAGCCAATTTTTGCGGGTGATCCCACGGATCAGTGCATTAAATGTGGTGATGCAACCGCTACTGGAGCTTGGCGTTGAACGCCATATATGCCAACAGCGCGCGCAGGATCTCCTGACTCGCCTCAATGTTCCACCACGCTTATGGGATCTGGCCCCCTCGACCTTTTCCGGCGGCGAGCAGCAGCGGGTCAATATCGCCCGTGGTTTTATCAAAGATTACCCCATATTGCTGCTTGATGAGCCAACGGCATCGCTCGACAGCACCAATAGCGCGGCAGTCGTTAGCCTGATTGATGAAGCTAAACAGCGAGGGGCCGCCATCATTGGAATTTTCCACGATGAGGCCGTACGTAACCATGTCAGTGATCGCTTACTGGTCATGACGCCCTTTCCCGCCGATGCCAATCCGGAGATACCCGCATGATCCTCAATAACATCAACCTTATTCTTGAAGATCAGGTGGTCAACGGATCGCTCGAAATCAAAAATGGGCTTATCCACAATTACAGTGATCGCCCAACCCAACTCTCTGCCGCCATAGATGGACACCATGGCTGGCTGTTGCCGGGATTGATCGAGCTGCATACCGATAATCTGGACAAGTTTTTTACCCCACGCCCCAACGTTGATTGGCCAGCTCATTCGGCGATGAGCAGCCATGATGCGCTGATGGTTGCCAGTGGGATCACCACCGTGTTGGACGCAGTGGCGATTGGCGATGTGCGCGATGGCGGGCATCGTCTGGATAATCTGCAAAAAATGATTAATGCGGTGGTGGATAGTCAGCGGGCGGGACTGAACCGGGCAGAACACCGGATTCATTTACGTTGTGAATTACCTCATGAAAGTACTCTACCGCTGTTTGAAGAACTGATGATGCAGCCTGAACTGTCATTGGTATCGCTGATGGATCACTCACCAGGCCAGCGTCAATTCGCCTCCCGGGCAAAATATCGTGAGTATTATCAGGGCAAATACCATCTTAATGATCAACAAATGGCAGAGTTTGAGGAAGAGCAAATCACCCTGTCAGCGCGCTGGTCAGCGCCGAATCGAACAGCGATCGCCGATCACTGCTCTCAGCGGGGCATTGCCCTCGCCAGTCACGATGATGCCACGGCGGAACATGTGGCACAATCACAAGCACTGGGCAGTGTGATTGCTGAATTTCCCACCACGGAGGTGGCGGCCAGAGCGTCACATCAGCATGGTTTACAAGTATTGATGGGCGCGCCAAATATCGTCCGTGGCGGCTCCCATTCAGGCAATGTTGCAGCACACCAACTGGCCGCTATTGGAGTACTGGATATTTTATCGTCTGACTATTACCCAGCCAGCTTGCTGGATGCGGCCTTTCGTATCGCACACGATGCAACCAATAGCTTCACCTTACCGCAAGCGGTTAATTTGGTAACACGTAATCCTGCCAACGCCTTGGGACTACAGGATCGTGGTGTTATTGCCGAAGGTAAACGGGCTGATTTGATACTGGCACGCGCTCATGACAGTGCGCAAAGTAAACATGTTTACGTGCAAAACGTCTGGCGTCAGGGAATACAGGTGTTCTGATGGGGCGCTTAATCTATCTGATGGGGGCATCAGGGGCCGGAAAAGATTGTCTGCTGTCGGCGCTGCGGGCAGCCAATCCGGCAAATATTATCGTGGCACATCGTTATATCACCCGCCAGGCCAATGCCGGGGCGGAAAACCATGTTGCGCTAAGTGAACAGGAGTTTTTACTGCGGGCGGCCCAAGGATTATTCGCGCTGTACTGGCAAGCGCATCAGTATCACTATGGCATAGGTATTGAGATTGATATCTGGCTACAACACGGGTTAGATGTGGTGGTTAATGGCTCCAGAGCTTATCTGCCAGAGGCACAACAGCGCTATTCCGACCAACTTTTGCCGCTCTGTCTGACGGTTTCTCCGGCTATTTTAGCGCAACGATTGCAACAACGTGGCCGAGAGAACAGTGAACAGATCAATGCACGATTACAACGGGCGCAACACTATCAGCAACAGCTACCGGTTAACTGTTTGCAACTGTCTAATGATGGTGAGCTGCACCACACACTGGGGCAGTTACAACAATTACTGCTAGCTCCCCTAACCAGTAAAGAAATGGGGGATAAAAAATGGAACTGACACTGTTAGGCACCGGTTGCGCCCAGCAGGTGCCGGTATTTGGTTGTGACTGCGTGATTTGTGCTAAAGCCAGAGTGCAGCCCGCATTGGGCCGTAAACCTTGCAGTGCCATGCTGCGATATCAGGGGGAAACCACCTTGATTGATGCCGGATTGCCGACACTGGATCAGCAGTTTACTACGGGGGAAATTCAGCGTTTTTTGCTTACACATTACCACATGGATCATGTTCAGGGGTTATTTCCGTTACGTTGGGGATGCGGAAATTCGATCCCGATCTACGGACCGCCGGATCCAGACGGCTGTGACGATCTGTTCAAACATCCTGGAATTCTGCATTTTCAGCCGCCGATGGCCGCATTCCAGACCATCCATTTTGGTGACTTACGGGTCACACCGGTGCCGCTAACCCATTCCAAAATAACCTTCGGCTATTTATTGCAAAGCCCCAGCCGGACCATCGCCTATTTAACCGATACCGTCGGGCTACCCGCTGATAGTGCGCTATTTCTGACCAGCAAAAATATCGATCTGCTGGTGCTGGATTGCAGCCACCCGCCGCAGACGCCGCCGCCACGCAATCACAATGATGTAACCATCGCGTTAGCCATTAAGGATTTGCTAATGCCACAACAGACGTTGCTGACCCATGCCAGCCACCAACTTGATCGATGGTTGCTTGACCACCCATTACCGGCAGAGGTGGCAATCGCCCATGATAATCAGACGATTACCCTATTATGATCAACGCTGCTGCATCTGAGCGGAGGTTAAGATTGTCACGCCCTCTTTCGGCGGCGCAAAAGCCTGATCCAGCATCGCCTGTGCGACATCTTTGCCTTTAATCAAGCGCCACTTATCCGGCAATAAGGCAAACAGAGGTGCACTTAGGCTCTCCATCAAGCGGGGCTTGTCGCGCTGACCTGCCAGCATTGAGGGCCGGGCAAAAGTAAGTTGTGGCCAGCCCTGAGCCTGTAAGTCACGCTCGGCCTCACCTTTGGTGCGGTTATAAAACACCCATGAGTTGGCATTAGCCCCCATCGCGCTTACCAATAGAAAATGCCGTGCGCCCAGCCGCAAGCCGGTTTCACCAGCGGCCAATACCAACCGATAATCCACCAAACGAAATGCCGCCTGGCTGCCAGCTTGCTTACGGGTGGTCCCCAAACAGCAAAAAACCAACTCCACCGGTTGATCCAAGGTTTTCAGCAACTCGCCGATATTTTCACCCTGCGGATTAATCAGTTTATTCATGGCTGGCAAGGGTTTACGGCTAGGTGCAATGATGGATGTCACTCTGGCATCCAAACGTAACAGGCGCAGTAATTCGCCCCCCACCAGGCCACTTGCGCCCAGTAATAATACCTTCGCCATCTGACCTCCTGCCTTCTGGTATTGATGCTAATGCCGCGAAAAAGTGCGGAGACAATTATTGAAATCAATTGTTATGAATAATACATACCAGAGACACTATTACATAGAATCGAAAAATAGCAGTTATCATTAAAACAGGAAATTTATAGTGAAGAATCTTGCTGCCAATACAGTTTTTTGCCAAAACCAAGGGTATTATTAGTCATCTTGATTTCCAGCAGATTGAGCTGCCAGAGTGGAGCGGATACCACTTTAGCCACCGGAAAGCGGCGGCAGTAGCGCTGGCGGGCGCGGTGTTCCGCATCCCCCGTTAATTCGCTTATCTCTGCGCGGTATTGAATACCTTTAATCAAGGCTACTGTGCGCGGCTGGGTGGCGATGGTGCCGACAACCTGTGGGTTTATCTGCATCAGTTCACCATGTCGGGTGTGCTTTTCTGTCATGATAAATAGCGCCATCTGCGTTTCATCAAATACGTAAAAACAGTTGGCACACCACATATCGATACCACTGCCCGCACACAGCGTCAGTACATGTTGCTGGCGCAGAAAGCGGTTAATACCAAGCAGATCCTCAGGGTTATTCACGTCACTCATTATTCACAACGCCCTCTGGCTTAGAAATAGCCCTGAGTGTACATCAACTTTGCCTCTATTAACTTTGACCCAATTAATTCTGCCACAACAGACGATCACGGGATGTCAGGGTTTCCACCGGGAAGGTGGCAAGCACCGCATGATAGCGTTTGGCGTCCATCGGGTAACCCCGGGCGGCCTGTAATAACAACCGCAATGCACTGTCATAGTCGATGCCACGCAAATCGCGGTAGGGCCACAGCTCCGGTTCAGCAATAAACGGTAGCAGATAGTCAATCCCCTGCTGAACATTGCGGCCATCCTGTATCCACTCCCAGCGATCAATTTCAACATGTTCACCGTAGCGACATAGCAGTAGATGGGCTTCCAAATTGAACAACGAGTAATGGAACGGCACGGTGCGTTCCAGCTCCATCCACTGTTTACCATCTTGGGCAATCTGCGCCGCCAACCGTTGGGTGATACCTTGCTGGATAATGGTGGAAACCAGCCCGCGATCGCCATAAAACATCGCATTGGCCGCGCGCTGTACGTCATACCAGGTGCCGTGGTTGTTGTGCCAGACATACTCTGAATGGCCCACTTCGCTGTGGAACATCCAATGGTTAAAATCACGGAACCATTGCTGTAACACCGCAGTATCCTCGGTATCGAGCAGCTTGGCTGGTGATATCAAGCCGAGAGTATCAATCACCATCCACATCAGGCGGGTATCAATCAGGCCGGTACCACGGCCAGAAACGATACCAGGAATGGCCTGCCCGTAATTAAGATGCGGATTCATACGAGTTTTAGCATCTAAAAACCAGCAACGTATCTGCTCGGCGGCCACCTGTGCATAACGGCTATTCCCGGTAAAATAGTAGGCCAGCCCCAGTGTCAGGCAGCGATCACACATTCGTACGATACGTTGAGTATCAGTATCGTCATTCTGACTCTGCGGGTTGGTATGCCCATCGCGGCGCACATAGGGTAAACCATTAGGCTTGCGCGGATTTGGCCACCAATAAGTACCAAAGCTGTAATAGTCGTGAATATCACCACTGACCGGCAATAACTTTTTATCAGTCACACTTTCCGGTGGCTGATCACGCAATATATCGGCTTCACTTAATAACCGGCGTAATGCCGGTTGTAATGGTGAAAAAGGTTGCTGTAATACCACTTTCGCCTTGATCAGGCAATCTAGATCCAGCGTATACAATTTTATTGGCGTCATAGACGTTTTCATTGGCGTCATGGGTATTTGCTTCCTTATGTAGCCTGACAAGCAACCCGTAAACCGGTGGCAGCATCAAAAATGTGGATACCGGCAAGCTTAGGTTGCAGATAGACCGTCTCCCCTGCATTCACCGCCAAACGCTGTTTGAAAACCGAGGTAAAGCGGCCACCGCCAGTGCTACAAAATAGCTGCATATCCGAGCCGGTATTCTCAATCGCAGTAATGGTCGCTTTCAGTGCACTGGCACTGTGTGTCGCATCTACCACGTTGACCTGCTCTGGCCGAATGGCGTACACCACGCGCTGCCCGTCGCTCAACTGCAAGCCAACAGGCAATGTCAGCAATGAGCCATCTTCCAGTTGTAGCAGGAATTTATCACCCTGTTGCACCACGGAGCCTTTCAATTGATTGATTTCAGGTGATCCAATAAACCCCGCGACGAACAAGTTAGCCGGACGATCATACAAGTCCAATGGCGATCCGACCTGCTCGATGCGCCCTTCGCGCAGTACCACGATCATTTGCCCCATCGTCATCGCTTCTATTTGATCATGGGTGACATAAACAGAGGTGGTTTTCAGCCGCTGATGCAATTCGCGGATCTCACCACGCACCTGAGTACGCAATTTGGCGTCCAGATTCGATAATGGCTCATCAAACAAGAATACCTGTGGGTTACGCACGATAGCCCGCCCCATGGCGACGCGCTGACGCTGACCACCGGACAAATCTTTCGGCAACCGCTCCAAAAGGGCCTGTAAACCCAATAACTCTGCCGTGGTTTCGACTTTGTTATTGATCTCCGCCTTGGACATTTTGGCCATTTTCAGTGCAAAACCCATGTTCTCGCGCACCGTCATCTGTGGATAGAGAGCATAGCTTTGGAACACCATAGCGATATCGCGCATCTTAGGTTCAACGTCGGTGACGTCTTTATCATTAATGCCTACCGTGCCGCCGGAAATCTCTTCCAGCCCGGCAATCATACGCAGTAAGGTGGATTTTCCGCAGCCACTCGGGCCAACTAATACGCAGAACTCACCGTCAGGGATTTCCAGCGATACATCGCGGATCACATGGGTGTCACCGTAAGATTTACAGACATTTTTAAGTACAACCGATCCCATTTTGTTTCTCCCTAACCTTTAACCGCGCCAGACATGATCCCGCGATTGAAATGTTTTTGCAGACCCAGATACACGATGATGCTCGGCAGCATCGCCAATAGGGTGATGGCAATAAAGATATTTGGTGTGATGCTCTCGTCGGTACGTAACGTGCCGAGGATCACCGGAATGGTATTCAAACTGTCCTGATTCACGACAATCAGCGGCAACAGATATTGATCCCAAATCATGATAAATCCGAAGGTAACTACCGTGCCCAAAGCCGGTTTAACCAGTGGCAGGATCACATGGAAGAAAATTTGCCATTCGCTGGCACCATCAATGCGTGCCGCCTCTTCCAACTCTTTTGGGATAGCAGCCATAAACTCAGTCAAAACAAAGATTGAGAAGGCCCAGCCAACCACCGGTAGGATCATGCCCAAATAGCTGTTGTACAACGAGGAATCGATAATTGGCAGTTGCCAGTTAATGATCATATAGAGCGGAATAGCGATCACCTCTTCCGGCAGCATCATGGTCGACAGGATGATCAAGCTGGTCAGAGAGACTCCGACAAACTTTTTACGCGCCAACGCATAAGCCGCCAGTGCACTGACTGACACCTGTAGAACCGTGCCAAAGAACACCACGATGATCGAGTTCAGCAGATATTGCCAGACGCCGATATCCATCCAGGCAAAAATAAAGTTGTCCCACGAGAACTGATTTGGCCATGCCAACAGCTCACCGGGTTTAACTGGCGCACCGCTGAATGCGGTAGCAATAATGCCCCAGTACGGGCCAACAAATACAATCAGTAACAGACCATAAATTATCCAGCGGCCGATACTGTTCCAACTTTTAGTTTTCATGACCAGTCTCCGGCTCGGGTTAGTAACGGGCGATGCGCTTTTTCAATGTGAGGTGACAAATCGTCAATATCACAGTGAACGCGAATAGCAGGAAGGACACCGCAGAGGCATAACCATAATCAAACTGCTCAAAGCCCAGCTTGTAGATATGGGTCATTATCATTTCCGTTGCATTCGATGGACCACCGCCAGTGGTGGCATACACTTCGGCAAACACCCGAAAACCACGGATAAACGACAGCATCAGTACCACTGAAAGTGCTGGGATCATGCCCGGTAAGGTGACGTAACGTAGGCGATTCCACCAGTTGGCACCATCCACATTCGAGGCGTCGTACAAATCACGGCTAATGCCTACCAGCCCGGCAATAAAGATAACCATGTTGTAAGGCACTGCTTTCCAGATATGCAGCATCATTACAGTCCACAGCGCCTGATCGGTATCTGCCAAAAACCCCTGCGCTTCAATGCTGAACCATGACAGAACATGGTTCACCACACCATTACTGGTCGGGTTAAACAGAATTCGCCACATTTCGGCGACGATAGCCGCACTGGTTACCGCTGGCAGGAAAATAGCGGTGCGGATAAAGCGCAGATGCCGTGCCGGGCCTTCCAATAACATGGCTAAAAAGAAGGCGATAAAAGCGGCCACCACCATGGTGACCACCACATATAACAGGGTGTTGAACACCGCAGAGTGCAGCGCTTCATCACCCATCGCGCGGGAGAAGTTGTCAAACCCGACCCACTCATTTGGCTGGTTAAAGTTAACCTTGTAAAAACTCATCACTAGCCCTTGCAGCATCGGAATGAATTTAAACCAGGTGAAGATGACCAGTGCCGGAGCCAGGAACAGCCACGGAACCAGATTACGTTTTAGTCGGGGGGTTAGCGTTATCATGTTTCACTCACAGCCCTAAGACATTCTGTTTAGCCAATTCATCGTTCACTTTCTGATTCACGGCTTTTAATTCAGCAGGGATATCACTGTCACAGTTGGCTAAGATGCGGTTGAAACCTTCAGCAGTGACCTGACGAATAGGCGTCCAGTTAGGCACTTGTGGGATATAGCGGCCATGTTCGGCATATAAGTCAGCAAACATTGCCCAGCGCGGATCGTTATAAACCGCTTTAGTATCAACTTGCTTATTAATCGACAAGCGCACGACCGGCATATTGTTGCTGCCCATTCCCATGCCGATTTGTTGCCCTTCAGGTGAGATCATGAATTCTATGAATTTCTGAGCGGCTTCTTTTTTCTGACTGCTTTTCATCAAAAATACGGTGGTGCCTTCAGCCAGTGTTGCCTGCCCTTTTGCTCCGGCCGGCGGTGGGATCACTTCAAAAGCCTCTTTACCGGGATCTTTATCAAACAAAGCAATGTGATATGGGCCGGAGAAGAACATGCCGCTTTGACCGGAACGGAATGATGGAATGGCATCTGCGGTAGTGGCATTGATAGCCCCCGGCTGTACCGTTTTGTCACATACCATGCCACGCATGAAACTCAGCGTTTCAGTCGCTGCTGGCTCTTCCAACGATGCTTTAAATTTACCTTCACTGGTTGGGCGAATAAAATCACCGCCGGCCTGCCAAAGATAAGAACTGATAAACCAACTGGCGTAACCACGGGTGGTTGAAGCCGGTAGAATAAAGCCATAGGTATCGTTCTTACCGTTGCCGTCCGGGTCATTAAAAGTAAACGCCTTCGCTAATGTACTGATATCCTGCCAGTTTTTAGGCTGTTCTAATCCCAGTTTCTCTCGCCAGTCTTTACGTACAAACAGGGCGAAGGTCTGAGCTGAAGTAGGCACCCCATAATATTTACCATCAATATATTGGGCACTTTTCCAGGCGGTATCGAAGATATCTTCTCCGCCAATGATATTTTTCGGTTCAATCGGTTCGACAATACCAAGCTGGACAAACTGCCCAATAGCCACGGCATCGTTGAAAATCAGGTCCGGCAGCGCATTACCCGCTGCGGCCCGTGCCAGACGCTGTTCAAAATCAGTCGTCGCATTGAAATATTCAATCTTGATACCGGTTTTCTTCTCAAAAGTGTCGGCTTCTTTTTTATAAATATTCTTGGAATCATTACTGGCGCGGATCCACACTTGCAATGTTTCTGCAGCGTGAAGAGAAGGGATCCCCATGGCTAAATAAGTTAATAACAGCAAGGATTTTATTTTTACTTGTGACATTATCATTTTTGTCTTCATCTCATCGCCTCGTTGAAATCTAATTTTTATGAATTTACCCAGAAGATTAAATAACAGAATAAAATCACGAAACACTCGATAACATTAGAACCCAGAGAAAAACAAAAAACTACACCATAAAAAACAAAACTTAATTCCATTTAAATATTTCTGCTTGAGATCACATTAAAAAAATCAACAAAAAATGAATAAAAACAAAGTAAATCATATAAAACAATAAATTAAAATCTTCATTTTAAAAATTAAAAAAACCAAGCAATTATTAAAATTGGCTAAAAAACGTCTAAAACTAAGATTTAATTTGATATTCATCACAATTTAAATTATTTATTTACAGATAATTTATAATATAGACTTGGATCACAAAAGCCAAAAAACTTTCCCATAGAATTCAAATCCATCTGAAATTAAACAGTGTTATTTTTTATTTAAAGAGTGCCAATACATTTAATTACTTTATTTTAATAAGGTTAAATTTCTATTTTAAAACAATAAGGAAAGCAATTAAAGCAATCAGAATTCTTTATTTTTAATAATGTAAATCATAAAGAAAAAGGAGAGTAGTGATGAAAATTTCAGGTAATAAAAACCTATTACTGGCTATGCTTTTGGGGTCTTCCCCTTTTATTTATGCTGCGGAAAGCTACCCATTACTATTAAAAATGGATGATATAAACTACAGCATCGCTCAGGTTAAACAAAACAATCCGTTATATGAAAAATCGTATAAAAATCTGATAGATAAGGCAGATAAAGCACTAAAAAAACCACTGTACTCCGTTATGGATAAAAGCCTGTCGGCCGCCAGTGGCGATAAACACGACTATTACAGCTTCCCGCCTTATTGGTGGCCAGACCCAAGCAAGAAAGACGGCATGCCTTATTTGCGTAAAGACGGCGAAACAAATCCAGACGCCAATAGTGACGCCACCGATAAAAAACGCATGAACAGCCTAAGCGAAGATGTCTATTATTTGGCATTGGCTTATAGCTTTACCGGTAAGCCCGAGTACGCCGAGAAAGCACGGGATCAATTGGCTAACTGGTTTGTCAATCCAAACACCCGAATGAACCCGAATCTACAATATGCCCAAGCCATTCCGGGTATCAATGAAGGGCGCGGGATTGGTTTGATCGATAGCCGGGCACTGGTCGATGTGATTGATGCTGTCGAATTGATAAGACCAGCCAATGTACTTAATGATACCGACTATCAAGCAATCAAACTTTGGTATAAAGACTTTTACCAATGGATGACTACCAGCCAGAACGGTTTCGAAGAAGACAATTGGCATAATAATCACGGCACCTATTTTGATATGCAGGCCGCCTCCTTTGCTCTATTTAGCGACCAAAAAGCCGCCGCTCAAAAGCGCCTGGAGATAACTCAACTCCGTCGAATCCCCTCGCATTTTGATATGCAGGGCCGACAAAATGCCGAGTTGGAACGTACTCGTCCTTGGCATTACAGTAATTTTCATTTAGAAGCCTACAACAAGCTAGGCCGGTTGGGTGAGGTTGCAGACAAAGATATCTGGAACTTTTCTCTGGACGAGCACAGCCTGAAAAAAGGCTATCAATATGTAGCAGGTTTTATCAATAGCGACCAAGCCTGGCCGTATAAAGACTTGGATGGCCTACAAGATAAGAAAGCCTTGATCAATATGATAACCGCCGCCCGAGCTTACCCTGCTGACGGTGAGTTCCAGCAGAAAGCACAATATCTGATAGCAAAATACCCAGATGCCGTCGAAATCCTGCTTTATCCGATCACACAACCCCTGATCGCGCAAAAATAACTCTCGTCGAGGACACACCAGATATGAAGCAGTTTACGGATCGGCAGATGGCTAAAATCCGCCAGCGGGTTGTACGACAACAGGGAAATAGAGTGCAACAGCCGGAGATTATTGCCACGCTGATTGCGGATAATCGGGTGGTTTTGGACTCGGCAACACGGGTTCCTGCCACCGGTATCGCCACCTGGAATCATTACTATTATTGCCCGGATCACGGTGTGCGGCTGGAGTGGGATCGCGACTCACCCACTCAGCATCGTTGCCCGGTTGACTCTCAGTTATTCAGTGGCGAACCCTATGACGGTGCCTGGTGGCGGGCGCTTAATGGCCTGAATGCCAAAGCCTGTAATCAGCTAGGTCTGCTTTGGCAGTTAACTGGGGAGGTGTGTTACTTCAATAAAGTGCGGGACATTCTGATTAATTATGCCCGTCACTACCCTGATTATGAAGTTCACGGCGGTATTCCGTACAACGGGCCGGGTAAGGCCAATGCACAAACCCTGTGTGAGGCCAATTGCCTGCTCGATTTTGCTTTGGGTTATGATTTTATCTCCGATGCCCTCAGTCAGGAGCAGCGCGACTGCATCGCCGGGCGTTTATTGCGCGAAGGCGCAGATTTCCTGATGCAACACCGTACCCGCCAATTACATAACCATGAAGTTAAAATCAGCAGTGCGATCGCCGTGATCGGCCTGATTCTGGCAGAAGAGCACTATATTGAGTTTGCCGTCAACGCAGATTATGGCCTGCGTTATCAGTTGGAGCATGGGCTGTTCAGTGAAGGATTGTGGTTTGAAGGCTCAGTGCATTATCACTTTTATGCACTGCAAGGCTTCTGGTCATTTGAAAAGCTGGCTGCAGGTAGCCGCTATAGCCTACTTGCCCTGCCCTATTACCGCAATATGCTCAGTTTCCCGCTTCAACTGTTAATGCCAGACGGGACATTTCCACGAATTAACGATTGCACCGCTGGGCAAGAGCAGCTCAACCACGCTCATTTATATGAATTTGCTTTTAAAACTTATGGCAATGATGAATATGCCGCTGCCTTGCAACATATTTATCGCCAACAGCCGCGCTTAAATCTGGATGCCCTGCTGTACGGTGTTGAAGAATTGCCACCACAAATGATTGATGTCATACCGACAGACACACTGCATGCACCGGATTGCGGGCTAACAATTTTACGTCAGCCACAAGCAGGGCGCGCTTTGCTGGTAAAACACAGCCCATATGGTGGTGAACATGATCATTATGATCGGCTAAATTTAATTCTGTTTGAGCAAGGGCACGAGATCCTGCCGGATTTAGGCACCACGGGTTACGGTGCGCAACTGCATTATGGCTACTACAAAAATAGTGCAACTCACAATACGCTCAGTATTAACCAAACAAATCAACCGCCAGCAGTGCCGGTTATCCATCACTGGCATCAATCGGCTAACTTTAGTTGGCTGGATACAGAGGTTGATTGGGGAGAAACAGCACCCGAGTTGGATAGCCATACCCGGATTCAGTGGGACAGCGAATCCTATCGCGACGTAAAATTCCGTCGCCGTATTTTGTGGCTGGAAGATGCCATCATTGATATCAGTAATATCGCTAATCCACATCAACAACAATGGGATTGGACACTGCATATCGACGGAGTAGCAACAGAATTGATGGGTGAGAATTCAGTCTTCAATGACAGTGGCCCCATGCACTATTTGCATCAGGTTACTGCCCAGCCACTCAATGGTGTTATCCAGTGTTGCTATCAAACAGCAGCACACCCGCTATCACTTTGGCTGGCGGCCGATGCCACACTATTCCAAGGACTGGCACCGGCAAATCCGTCAGTACGTGATATCAGCTACCTGATTTTGCGTAATCGTCAACCGGAGGCTCAGGTGACATGTGTTTTTGATATGAACACCCATGATCCGTTACTGCACCTCCAGGTAGAGAATGATGGGCAGATATTGTCGCTCAAATTGACCCGTCAACAGCAGGTTATACAGATAAAAATCCCCGCTACCCGCACCGACCTACCGCTATTCAGTTAAACTTATTCGTGTCGGGGCAGCCATTGCCCCTCCTTCCCCATACTTATCTCTGAGCAGGGGATCATTGCCAGCATATCCTTCCTAATAATAGAGTCTTAGCCGAGAAACAGCCTAATAACGTGATTTAGCTAACATTTACCGCATAAGGTACATATGAATTTATATGCAGATTTTACGTATAAATTTGGATGTAACAAATAATTATGGATTAACAAATAAAATACAAAAACTATTAAGAACCCGCTCTCATTGCTAATATTGGATAATAATAAGCCTGCCAATGTATCCGTCGTGTTAAATATAACCTTACTGTTTTGCATAACATACAGTACAGTTTTGAATAAACAACGTTTAAAATGAATAAAATCGATAATTTATTCATTTTTTAGTCATATCACCTTTTAAAATCGGTAGAAAACATGATTTGAGTCACAGAATGAATAAGTGTTATGACTAAAATAGCCACCATCAGTTCATTGCTCGTAAACCTTGATTAAAAAATAGAGACCTTACGTAAATGGAAAATAACAACAAAAAAATGGCGCATATAAGGCGAACAACGCATTTAATGATGCCGGCACATCGTAGTTATTTTAACTTTTCTTATTATCACTATAGATAACATCCTCCCTGCGATGACATCCACTTTTATTGGATAGTCATTGTCTATGCACAATATTTAACAAATGCGAAAAGTGTTTACGACCTTTACGTTGAGTTAACTATTGTCTGCTTTCTCCGAAGAGACTAACACTCGGTTATATTTATACGTTTATCTGATTGTGGGTTTTTATTAACCAATCGATACTCAGCCTGTGTTATTCATCTTTCAGCAGAAACATAGCTATCCTGTAAAATTTACTGTCACCTTTGTCATTAATGCTAAATGACCAGAGGATCACTGCGTCTGAAATTCAGTCACGGTGTTACGCAGAAAGCAGCCAAGACTATTAATGAATATTATTTCATTGATATGGACTGCTATACCAAAAATTTAATGGAAATTAACTTAAATAAACCAACAAATAATGTAGGCGTAATTGTCACAGGCAATTTTAGTGCGACCAGCGCATGGAAACCGGAGCGTACACCATGACCTTATAAATCATGGCTACGTGAGGATTTCGAGCACTGCTCAACCTCAAAGTGACAATTAAAATAGCCTCTTAAAATAAAAGAGAATTTATGATGAAAAAATTAAATATCGCGGCAAGTTTATCGGCAATACCTTGCTTTGAATCACAGCGCGAAGTCGTAGATGTTTTACATACCGATTTTACTGATATTGCAGCCGTGGTGCTTTCAGTTCAGGACATTAATAATGGTGTAATTGATAGCATTCATGAGTTGGGTTTAGAGATTCCAATTTTTGCCGCTGTCTGCTGTGAAGAAGAGTTGAATACCGATGTATTACCCTCTTTAAATGGGGTATTTGAACTGTGTGGTGACAATACTGATTTTTATGGTAAACAACTGGAATCAGCCGCAGAAAAATATGAAAAAGAGCTGCTGCCACCGTTCTTTAGTACATTAAAGAAATACGTGGAGATGGGTAATTCTACCTTTGCTTGCCCTGGTCATCAGGGTGGTCAATTCTTCCGTAAACACCCAGCGGGCCGCCAATTTTTTGACTTCTACGGCGAAACTATTTTCCGCTCTGATATGTGTAATGCCGACGTAAAATTAGGTGATTTGCTTATTCATGAAGGCGCACCTTGTGATGCTCAAAAACATGCAGCAAAAGTATTTAACGCCGATAAAACTTATTTCGTACTGAACGGCACTTCTGCTTCTAATAAAGTCGCTACCAATGCGCTGTTAGCGCGTGGTGACCTGGTGCTGTTTGACCGTAATAACCATAAATCCAACCATCATGGTGCGCTGATTCAGGCCGGTGCAACACCGGTATATCTGGAAACTGCCCGTAACCCATTTGGCTTTATTGGTGGTATTGATGCCCACTGTTTTGAAGAAAAATACCTGCGTGAACAAATCCGTAGCGTAGCACCTGATCGTGCTAACGAAGCGCGCCCATTCCGTCTGGCTATCATCCAACTGGGTACTTATGACGGCACCATCTATAACGCTCGTCAGGTTGTGGATAAAATTGGCCACCTTTGTGACTATATTCTGTTCGACTCTGCTTGGGTAGGTTACGAACAATTCATTCCAATGATGAAAGATTGTTCACCATTATTACTTGAACTGAATGAAAATGATCCGGGCATTATCGTTACTCAATCAGTACATAAACAACAAGCTGGTTTCTCACAAACATCGCAGATTCATAAAAAAGATAAACATATTAAAGGTCAGGATCGTTACTGCAATCATAAACGCTTTAATAACGCCTTTATGCTACACGCCTCCACCAGCCCATTCTATCCATTGTTTGCTGCTTTAGATGTTAACGCAAAAATGCATGAAGGCAAAAGTGGTCAACGCATGTGGCTTGATTGTGTTAAGACCGGTATTGAAGCACGTAAAATGATCTTGAATACCTGTAATATGATTAAGCCTTTTGTACCGGTAGAAGTTGATGGCAAACTGTGGCAGCAATATGACACCGATGCCATGGCACAAGACTTACGCTTCTTTAACTTTATTCCTGGCGAAAAATGGCATGCATTTGAAGGTTATGAAGAGTCACAATATTTTGTTGACCCATGCAAACTATTATTAACCACTCCGGGTATTGATACTAATACTGGTGAATATACAGCATCAGGGATCCCAGCAACCATTCTGGCTAACTTCCTGCGCGAAAATGGTATCGTGCCAGAAAAATGTGACCTCAACTCGATCCTATTCTTATTAACGCCAGCAGAAGACTTGGCGAAAATGCAGCACCTGGTCGCACAAATTGCCCGTTTTGAACGTTTCATCGAAGAAGATGCAATGTTAAGCGATGTATTACCTACTGTGTATCGTAATAATGAAACACGTTACAAAGGTTATACTATTGGCAAATTATGTCAGGAAATGCATGACCTTTATGTCAGCTATGATGTTAAACAGCTACAGAAAGAGATGTTCCGCAAGCAGTATTTCCCTAAAGTTATGATGAATCCACAGGATGCCAATATTGAATTCGTCCGTGGTCATGCCGAATTAGTACCATTGTGTAAAGCCGAAGGTCGAATTGCTGCTGAAGGTGCGCTTCCTTACCCACCGGGAGTATTGTGTGTAGTCCCTGGTGAAGTTTGGGGGGGTGCTGCACAGCGTTATTTCCTGGCATTAGAAGAAAGTATTAATTTACTACCAGGGTTTGCGCCTGAGTTACAAGGCGTTTATTTACAAGTCGACGAAGATGGTTGGAACCGTGCATACGGTTATATGATGAAGCAATAAGTTAACAATAATAAATTTATACCCAATTTAGTTGGCGTTACAGCCTGGCGGCAAACGAAATAATCCCGAATCACTGGTTAACATTAAGTGATTCGGGTGACAACTCTATTTGCGTGGTCCAAGTAGGATGGACCGAGTAATGATAATCGCCAACAAGGCTATAATTTCAAATAAAAAGGGATTTGACGACACCAATAACTCAAACCTGCGGGAATAAATTATTCCTGCAGTCTCTGAAATTAAAAAAGAGATAATAAAAATGAGTAAAACAAATAATAAGATGGGAGTAGTACAGCTAACAATTCTAACCGCCGTCAATATGATGGGGTCAGGAATAATTATGCTGCCAACCAAACTCGCCGAAGTCGGGACAATCTCTATCGTCTCATGGTTAGTCACCGCAATAGGTTCAATGGCACTGGCCTATGCCTTCGCCCAATGTGGGATGTTCAGCCGTAAATCCGGTGGTATGGGCGGCTATGCTGAATATGCGTTCGGCAAATCTGGCAACTTTATGGCGAACTACACCTATGGTGCTTCACTGTTGATTGCCAATATCGCCATTGCAATCTCAGCAGTAGGTTACGGCACTGAATTGTTGGGAGCGACACTAACACCACTGGGTATTTGTATTGCAACCATTGGCGTACTGTGGCTGGCAACGGTTGCTAACTTTGGTGGCGCGCGCATTACCGGGCAGATCAGTAGTGTTACTATCTGGGGGGTTATTATCCCAGTGGTCGGTATCTCAATCGTTGGTTGGTTCTGGTTTAGTGGTTCAGCCTATATGGCGGCCTGGAACCCACATGCAGTTCCCACTTTTGAAGCCATCGGCTCTTCTATCTCAATGACGCTGTGGGCCTTCCTTGGTCTGGAATCTGCTTGTGCCAATACTGATGCTGTCGAAAACCCTGAACGTAACGTTCCGATCGCCGTACTCGGTGGGACTTTAGGTGCAGCGGTTATCTATATCATCTCAACCAACGTGATTGCCGGTATCGTACCAAATATGGATTTGGCTAACTCTACAGCGCCGTTTGGCCTGGCGTTCGCTTATATGTTCACCCCTGCGGTCGGTAAAATCATCATGGCATTGATGATCATGTCCTGCGTGGGTTCATTACTGGGTTGGCAGTTCACCATCGCTCAGGTATTCAAATCCTCTGCTGATGAAGGCTTCTTCCCGAAAATTTTCTCAAAAGTCAGTAAAGCCGATGCACCCATCAAAGGGATGCTGACCATTGTTGTCATCCAGAGTGTGCTGTCCCTGATGACCATTAGCCCGTCACTGAACAAACAGTTCAACGTGCTGGTCAATCTGGCGGTAGTCACCAATATTATCCCTTATATTCTGTCGATGGCAGCGCTGGTCATTATCCAGAAAACCGCCAATGTGCCACCAGCCAAAGCGCGTAAAGCCAATATCATTGCCTTCATTGGTGCGATGTATAGCTTCTATGCGCTTTACAGCTCAGGGCAAGAAGCCATGACATGGGGTGCGATTGTTACCTTCCTTGGTTGGACACTGTACGGTTTGGTTTCACCACGCTTTGAGTTTGCAGCAAAAACCAAATAACTAGCCATAACCCTGCGGGTGGAAGGTCACTTCCCCCGCATATTTAACCAATCAGGTGCCAGTCGATAAAAAAATCAGGATACCGCAGCTGATTCCGGTAATAATGTTCCGCACCGCTACCCCCGGACTGGAATAAAATTATGTCGGACAGCCTATGGTATCTCTATCTACTGCGCACCCCCACTGGCATGCTCTATACCGGTATCACCACAGATGTAACACGGCGATTAGCCCAACATCAGGTAGGGAAAGGCGCGAAAGCGCTGCGAGGAAAAGGTGAGTTAACCTTGGTATTTCAGTGTGAGGCAGGGGATAGATCGACAGCATTGAAGTTAGAATATCGGGTGAAGCAACTCAATAAGCAGCAAAAAGAAAAGCTGGTAATTAGCCAGCCTTCTTCGTTGCTATCGTTACCTGGCGTTAAAAGCGATTAAACGGGGCAGAGAACACCACTTCACCATCAGCACCCGCCAGTGCATCTTCCGCCAACGCATAAACCTGAAAAGCCTCTTCAGTACTGGGCCAACGGCAGGTCAATTGATGACGAGCCGCTGGTACAAAACCGAAACGCTGATAATAGGCTGGAGAGCCTAGCACCACGACAGCGGCATAGCCAAACTCATTCAGAGAGTCTAGCCCTTCGTAGACCAGTTTTTCAGCCAAACCCTGGCGGCGCAACCCCTCCTCCACGGCCAGTGGTGCCAGTGCGACCCATTGACGGTCTTCACCCCCCACCTCAACCGGGCTGAATGCAGCATAACCAACCACACCGCCTTCATCGTCAGTTGCCACGATACCCAACGTCAATAAGCCATCTTCACGCAGTTGCTGTACCAGCTCGGCTTCTGCATCTTGCTTGAAGGCTTGACGCAACAGGGCGTCGATCCCCGGCGCATCCACCGGAATTTCAACCCGGATCAGCACGATGCTAATGTACGGGAAGCACTCGCCGCACCCTCTTGCTGACCTGCCTCGATAAATTCAGCCAGTTGTTGCAGGCCAACACGCAGTAGTGTTGGCATGGACTCCAACTCAATGGCATCCATTAGATTTTTGACATACAGACCCAATTCGGTATCCCCTTCAATTCGTAACCGGCGCTGGAAAAACAGCGTATCCGGATCTTCTTTACGGGCAGCGATCAAAATTAGATCGTTGGCATCACCGCTAAAGCTCACATCAGCTTCAGCCTGTTGGCTTACGACCAGCCTACCGTGTTCTACTGTCATAAACCATTGCAATGCGAGGTCTCGCACTTCAATCTTTAACCAGCGGGAGTCCAAAAATTCCAGTTCTCCGTCCAGCAGAGCCTGACGAAGTTGCCACCCCAGCACTTGCTCTATTACCTGACGTTTTAAGGCAAAGGGGGTCAATTTTAACGGACCCCGCAGTAGCGCCGGCCCTTGACGCACCAGACGTGCTCGTAGTTCTCCCAACACAGGCAGACTCCTTTTTGGTGATATCCCCTTTGTACTTGAAGCCGCAGGGGTGTTGGCTACCTGCAATTCCAATTACTTTGGGTATCAATCTGCATAAAATAAAGTTCTATTTTGCCACATTAGCAAAACCGGAAAGCGCGTTATATCGATAAATTTTGCACCAAGTTATCGCTGAAAGTATTGCTAAATATCAGAAGAATGACACCAATGCCAAAGAAACTGCCTTAAATCAAGGTCCGGGGGGAGCAGGTTAACTAGAATCGCCACTCGATAAAATTTTCATCGCCACGAATATCATCTTCGGATGGGGAACAATAATTGCCAGCGGTAACCTCAGCAAGGCGAGCCGTTGACTCATTCAGGAAAACTCTATGGAGCTGCTTTGTCCTGCCGGCAACTTACCCGCATTAAAGGCCGCCATCGATAATGGTGCCGACGCGGTTTATATTGGCTTGAAAGATGATACCAACGCCCGCCATTTCGCTGGCCTCAATTTCACCGATAAAAAGTTGCAGGAAGCGGTCAATTACGTTCATAGCCGCAAACGTAAACTGCATATCGCCATTAACACCTTCGCCCACCCTGACGGTTATTCCCGCTGGCAGCGGGCGGTGGATATGGCGGCACAGCTTGGGGCGGATGCCCTGATCCTGGCTGATTTGGCCATGCTGGAATATGCCGCCGAACGTTACCCGGAGGTTGAGCGCCATGTATCGGTACAGGCGTCGGCTACCAATGATGAAGCTATCCGCTTTTATCAACGTCATTTCGATGTGGCGCGAGTGGTTTTACCACGCGTACTGTCAATGCATCAGGTGAAACAACTGTCGCGTACCAGCCCGGTGCCACTGGAGGTATTTGCCTTTGGCAGCTTATGCATTATGGCTGAAGGGCGTTGCTACCTTTCTTCCTATTTGACCGGTGAATCACCCAATACGGTCGGAGCCTGCTCTCCAGCGCGCTTTGTTCGCTGGCAGCAAACCCCACAGGGGATGGAGTCTCGCCTTAATGAAGTGCTGATCGACCGTTATGAAGATAATGAGAATGCCGGTTATCCCACCCTGTGCAAAGGCCGTTATCGGGTGGACGGTCAGCGCTATCATGCGTTGGAAGAGCCAACCAGTTTGAATACGCTTGAGTTATTACCGGAGCTGTTTGCTGCCAACATTGCGTCAGTGAAAATTGAAGGCCGCCAACGCAGTCCAGCTTATGTCAGCCAGGTTGCCAAGGTCTGGCGACAGGCGATTGACCGCTATCAGGCCAACCCCTCGCAGTTTGTCGCCAAAGCGGAATGGATGGAACAACTGGGCGCAATGTCCGAAGGTACTCAAACTACATTGGGTGCTTATCATCGTAAGTGGCAGTAGCCGGAGGAAACATGAAGTACGCCTTAGGCGCAGTACTCTATTACTGGCCAAAAACTGATATCGAAACCTTTTACCAAGCTGCGGCCAACAGCAGCGCCGACATTATTTATCTCGGTGAGAATGTCTGTACCAAACGCCGTGAAATGAAGGTGGGTGACTGGTTGGCACTTGCTAAAGAAGTGGCTGCCAGTGGCAAACAGGTGGTAATTTCCACACTGGCGCTGCTGCAAGCACCGTCAGAGTTGAATGAATTAAAACGTTATGTGGAAAACGGTGAGTTTTTGCTGGAAGCCAATGACCTGGGGGCGGTGAATATGGCCGCTGAACGTGGCTTACCCTTTGTTGCCGGCCATGCCCTGAATTGCTACAACGCTTATACTCTGCGAATTTTACACCGTCAGGGCATGATGCGTTGGTGTATGCCGGTTGAGCTATCACGTGACTGGCTGGTTAATGTGCTGCAACAGTGCGAAGAGCTGGGGTTCCGCAATCAGTTTGAGGTAGAAGTATTGAGCTACGGCCACCTGCCGCTGGCTTATTCTGCCCGTTGCTTCACCGCGCGCTCAGAAGACCGAGCCAAAGATGAGTGTGAAACCTGCTGCATCAACTACCCACAAGGGCGGCCGGTATTATCACAAGAAGACCAACAGGTATTCATCCTAAACGGTATTCAAACCCAAAGTGGCTACTGCTATAACCTCGGTAATGAACTGATTTCCATGCAAGGATTAGTGGATATCGTGCGACTCTCTCCGCAAGGTCTAGATACGCTGACAGTTATCGAGCAGTTCCGGGCTAATGAGCAGGGATTGAGCCCACTCATCTTGACCGATAAAGCCGACTGTAACGGCTACTGGCGGCGTCTCGCGGGGCTGGAATTGGTGTCATAAGAACCCATCGGGCGTAGCACTACGCCCGTATCATTCTATGCGCAGGCATTCTTACCCAGTCACTCGATATAGCTACTACCACGAATCGTAGGGTCCATGGCGTTCTCTTTTTCATCGCTTCAATCATCCTTTTGCCGCCGCATTTATTCCCCCTTGCCAAACCACGATTTAGATTATGCTTTTATAGGTGATAGTCGCGCACTGTATGTGGCTTCTTATGTGCGTATTAATGCGGCTAGCCCCCTGTTTGGATTAATAAATTAGTGCGTTCGCCCTTCAAGCGACTCGACATAAGGTTAAGATGGACGATTCTATGACTGACAAAAAGACAGTTCCGCTTTCAGTGCTTGATTTATCGCCGATAGCGCAAGGCAAGACACCACGAGAGGCTTTTCATGCTTCGCTGAGTCTGGCTCAACATGCTGAAAAGTGGGGATATCACCGCTATTGGCTCGCTGAGCATCATAACATGACAGGTATTGCCAGCGCGGCGACCTCAGTACTGATTGGCTATATTGCCGGAGGTACCAAGAGCATCCGTGTCGGCTCCGGCGGCGTCATGCTACCTAACCACTCACCACTGGTGATTGCCGAACAGTTTGGTACCCTCGCCTCTCTCTACCCAGACCGTATCGATCTCGGCCTTGGCCGTGCTCCCGGCAGTGACCAACGCACCATGATGGCACTACGCCGCCATCTGTCCGGTGAAGTGGATAACTTCCCCGCCGATGTTGGCGAACTGCAAAACTACTTTGCTGAAGTACAACCGGGGCAAGCGGTACAAGCCGTGCCTGGGCAGGGTTTGCATGTTCCATTGTGGCTACTGGGGTCCAGCCTGTATAGCGCTCAATTGGCTGCGGCCATGGGCCTGCCGTTCGCCTTCGCCTCACATTTCGCACCAGATATGTTATTCCAGGCGCTCAAGCTCTATCGGGAAAACTTCAAGCCGTCCATTCAATGGCCAAAACCCTATGCTATCGTTTGTGTGAACGTGGTGGCTGCAGATAGCGAGCGCGATGCCCATTTCCTGTTTACCTCCATGCAGCAGCAATTTGTCAATTTACGCCGCGGCACGCCAGGTCAACTACCGCCACCAGTAGAAAACATGGATAATATCTGCTCACCCGCCGAACAATTTGGTGTCGATCAGGCGCTACGCCTATCTATTATTGGTGATAAAAGTAAAGTGCGGCATGGGCTTCAGTCATTACTGCGGGAGACCCAGGCTGACGAATTGATGGTGAATGGCCAGATTTTCGACCATCAGGCACGACTATATTCATTTGAAATAGTTGCAGGATTACAGCCAGAGTTACAAGCTGTTGAGCACCTATAACCCGCCAACTGAAGCAAAATTATAGACATAAAAAAACCAGCCCAAGGGCTGGTTTTTATTTTTAATCATCAGAAATGATTAAGACTTATGCGTCACCAAAACGACGGCGAGTAGGTGCCGCTGCTGCTGGCGCTGGCGCATCTTCACGACGCGGAGCTGCTGAGCGCTGACCATCACGGTTGCCACGACGTTGTTCGCCACCACCGGCTGGAGCACGGTCACTACCGAATGAACGACGAGGAGGAGCACCTGCTGCGCCATCACGACGTTCGCCACCGAATGAACGGCCACCACCACCACGACGCTCACCACCGGCACCAGCACCACCAGCAGGACGCTCACGGCGTTCATGTGGCTGCGCATCACCCAACAACTGCATGTTCAGCGGTTTGTTCAGGATACGGGTACGGGTGAAGTGAGATAACATTTCGCCCGGCATGCCTTTTGGCAACTCGATAGTTGAATGCGAAGCAAACAGCTTGATATTACCAATGTAACGGCTGCTGATGTCGCCTTCGTTAGCAATCGCGCCAACGATATGACGAACTTCAACACCATCATCACGGCCCACTTCAATGCGGTACAGTTCCATCTCACCAACATCACGACGTTCGCGACGTGCTGGACGCTCACCACCATCACGGCTGTCAGCGCGGCTGTCAGGGCGAGGCTCACGACGACTGTCACCACGATCACGGCCACGATCGCTACCACGGTCATCACGGGAATTGAATTCACGCTGCGGACGACGCGGAGCTTCTGGTGGCAGAATCAGAGGACGTTCGCCCTGTGCCATTTTCAGCAGTGCAGCAGCCAGGGTTTCGAGATCAAACTCTTCTTCTGGTTGCAGCTTAGCCAGCAATGCACGGTACAGGTCCAAATCACTGCTTTCCAGCTGTTGGCCAACTTTAGCAGCAAACTGAGCTAAACGACGTTCACCCAACAATTCGGGGTTTGGCAACTGAACTTCTGGAATAGTCAGTTTCATGGTGCGTTCAATGTTTTGCAACAGACGGCGTTCACGGTTCTCAACGAACAGCAACGCACGACCAGCACGACCGGCGCGACCAGTACGGCCGATACGGTGAACGTAAGACTCTGAATCCATAGGGATATCATAGTTTACGACCAAGCTGATACGGTCAACATCCAAACCACGTGCCGCAACGTCAGTTGCAATCAGAATATCCAGACGGCCATCTTTCAGGCGGTTCAGTGTCTGCTCACGTAAAGACTGGTTCATGTCACCGTTCAAGGCAGCGCAGTTATAACCGCTACTTTCCAAGGCTTCAGCCACTTCCAGTGTGCCATTTTTGGTACGCACGAAGATAATAGCTGCATCGAAATCTTCAGATTCCAGGAAACGTACCAGTGCTTCGTTTTTGCGATAGCCGCCACCCACTCTCCAGAAGCTCTGGCTGATGTCAGGGCGGGTAGTCACGCTAGACTGAATGCGGACTTCCTGTGGATCTTTCATAAATTTACGGGTAATACGACGGATCGCATCTGGCATAGTCGCAGAGAACAGTGCGGTCTGATGTTCAGCCGGCATCTGCGCCAGAATGTTTTCGACGTCTTCGATAAAGCCCATACGCAGCATTTCATCTGCTTCATCCAACACTAAACCGCTCAGGTTGGACAGGTTAAGAGTACCGCGTTTCAGGTGGTCTAACAGACGACCTGGGGTACCAACAACAATTTGTGGCCCCTGGCGCAAAGCGCGTAATTGAACGTCATAACGCTGGCCGCCGTAAAGGGCTACAACGTTGACGCCATTAATGTGTTTAGAGAAATCAGACAATGCCTGTGCGACCTGAATAGCCAACTCACGGGTTGGTGCCAGCACCAGAACCTGTGGAGCTTTCAGCTCAGCTTTAATATTGTGTAACAGCGGCAAACCAAACGCGGCTGTTTTACCACTGCCTGTTTGCGCCATGCCGAGAACATCACGGCCGTTTAACAGGTGTGGGATACATTCCAACTGGATAGGAGATGGTTTTTCATAACCAAGATCAGTCAGAGCAGAAAGAATAGGAGCAGATAGCCCCAGATCAGCAAAAGAGGTTTCAAGCTCAGTAGTCATGTACACGTGCCTCATTAATAATGGCAGCCAGTCTACATAACTCGTCGAGAAAATTTTCAGTCATTTTCATTGAAAAGTGTGAACCGGCTCAAATTAGATTATAAAACGAACAAAAAGGCCATCACCTGTTAGGGTGATTAACATTGGTAAAAACCAAGGTAGTCAGGCTAATAGTTGTTCGTCAGCTATTGCTGGTCCGATTCCGATAGGTCGTCTTGTTCTTGGCCCAAAAGCGCCAATTCCAACAATGCATAGCGGTGCTCAACAAAATTATGAACGTTGTTAGCTACCGTCAGTTTGAACAGCGCCGAAGCGGTGTCCTTGTCCCCCAGACTTAGGTAATGTTTACCTAAATAGAAGTCAGTTTCACTGAGATGCTCAGCGAGCGAAGTGTTATCCATTGCATCTGACTTGAGCCTTTCCATCAGCGTTTTTTCGCTGATCGTGCCCAAGTAGAATTCGACAATATTCCATCCCCATTGCCCTCTGTCCGATTTTTCATAGCGCTGTTGTAACGCTACTGCAGCCGCCTTGGGATCGATTTCTCTTTCCACCAGATACAGCCATAACGAACGGAAGGGATCATTTGGATCGTCTTGATAAAACGCCTGCAGATCATCCTGCGCCAACGGGAGTCGACCGCCATAATACAGAGCGATACCCCGGTTTAAACGCGCGTAATTGTAAGTTGGATCAAGCTCTAGTACAGAATCAAACGCTTCATAGGCAGCATCAAAATTGCCTGCCTGCGTTAAATAAATGCCCAGATAGTTAAAAACTTCTGGCATATCAGGACGAATAGCTAACGCTTGCGAAAAATCATTTCGCGCTAGTGCCCGTAGCCCGAGGCTATCATACAGCACTCCGCGCTCATATAAAAGCTGCGCGCGCTCATCATCCGTAAGTGCCCGACTTGCAAGGATTTGTTCCATGCGAGCCAGAATCACTTCCTGCTGCAACGTAGGTTGCAACGGGATAGCCAACACCTCGTCTTTACGCCAATCATGGTTGCTGCATCCTGCCAGCATGAGTGCTGTCGCAACGTAACACCAGCGCAAGAAAGGCTTCATTTCCTACTCCCGAAGACAAACATTGGATAAATATCCTTTCATCCATTTGTTTAACACAAGAGCATCCTGCCCTCGAGATAACACAGCCCCTCACCAGAGGTAAGGAGCTATGGAATACTTTATTACTCTGCTGCTTCTGGTGCCGGAGCTTCTGCGTCAGGAGTAGTGGCTTCTTTGATGCTCAGGCGGATACGGCCCTGGCGATCAACTTCCATTACTTTAACTGGCACTTCTTGGCCCATTTGCAGATAGTCAGTCACTTTCTCTACACGCTTGTCAGCGATTTGAGAAATATGAACTAAACCTTCTTTACCGCCGCCGATTGCCACAAATGCACCGAAATCAACGATACGAGTTACTTTACCCGCATAGATACGGCCCACTTCGATTTCAGCAGTGATTTCTTCGATACGACGGATAGCGTGTTTCGCTTTATCGCCGTCGGTTGCTGCAATCTTAATGGTGCCATCATCTTCGATTTCAATGGTAGTGCCAGTTTCATCAGTCAGCGCACGAATCACAGAACCACCTTTACCGATCACATCCTTGATTTTCTCAGGATTGATTTTCATGGTGTAGATACGTGGAGCAAACTCAGAGATATCACCACGAGGTGTGCTGATAGCCTGTTCCATAACACCCAGAATGTGCAGACGCGCACCCTTGGCCTGGTTCAGAGCCACCTGCATGATTTCGCGGGTAATACCTTCAATTTTAATGTCCATTTGCAGTGCAGTAATACCGTCACGGCTACCGGCCACTTTAAAGTCCATGTCGCCCAAGTGATCTTCGTCACCCAGAATATCAGACAGAACAACAAAGTTTTCGCCTTCTTTAACCAGACCCATCGCGATACCCGCAACAGCGGCTTTAATTGGCACACCTGCATCCATCAGGGCCAAAGAAGCACCACAAACAGAAGCCATTGAGGAAGAACCGTTAGACTCGGTGATTTCAGAAACCACACGAACAGTGTAAGGGAACTCGCTCGGGCTTGGCATTACTGCCAGTACACCACGTTTCGCCAGACGGCCATGGCCAATCTCACGACGCTTAGGTGAACCAACCATACCTGTTTCACCAACACAATATGGAGGGAAATTATAGTGTAGCAGGAATGAGTCAGTACGCTCACCCATCAGCTCATCAATATTTTGCGCATCACGGGCAGTACCCAGTGTTGCAGTAACCAGCGCCTGAGTTTCACCACGGGTGAACAACGCAGAACCATGGGTACGTGGCAATACACCAGTACGCACATCCAGACCACGGATCATGTCTTTTTCGCGGCCATCGATACGTGGCTCGCCACGCAATACGCGGCTACGAACGACGTTTTTCTCAACATCGCCCAGAATGTCATGAATCTCGCTAGCATCTAAAGATTCATCTTGTGCCAACAGCGCTTCAGTGACGTCAGCTTTAATAGCATCAACCTGAGTATAGCGCTCTTGTTTCTCAGTGATACGATAAGCATCACCCAGACGAGCTTCTGCCAGCTCAGCAACACGCGCGTGCAGCGCTTCGTTAACTGGCTCTGCATGCCAATCCCACTTAGGTTTGCCAACTTCAGCAACCAGAGCGTTGATATTCTCAATCACAACTTGTTGTTGTTCGTGGCCGAAGATGACCGCGCCTAACATTTGATCTTCAGACAGAATCTGTGCTTCTGATTCAACCATCAATACTGCGTCAGCAGTACCGGCAACAACCAGATCCAAGCGGCTCTCTTTCAGCTCATCGGTCGTTGGGTTCAGCACATACTGGTCGTTGATGTAACCAACACGAGCAGCACCAATTGGGCCGTTAAATGGAATACCTGACAGGCTCAGCACTGCTGAGGCACCAATCAGTGCCACGATGTCTGGGTTAACTTGTGGGTTAACAGAAACAACGGTCGCAATCACCTGCACTTCGTTCAAGAAGCTGTCTGGGAACAGTGGGCGGATCGGACGGTCAATCAGACGTGAAGTCAGTGTTTCGCCTTCACTTGGGCGGCCTTCACGACGGAAGAAGCTACCTGGGATACGGCCAGCAGCGTAAGTACGCTCCTGATAGTTAACGGTCAGAGGGAAGAAGCTCTGACCTGGCTTGGCTTTCTTTTGGCCAACAACAGTCACAAATACTGCGGTGTCGTCCATGCTTACCATTACAGCAGCCGTTGCCTGGCGAGCCATCATACCGGTTTCAATGGTAACGGTATGTTGACCGTACTGGAATTTACGAATAATCGGAGTCAGCAAAATAGTATCCTTATACTATGCGGTGCCGGATCGTATTGACGACCTCATCCACCTGTTACTAATATCTTCACACTGCATCCTCGCGACTAATGACAATCCTTAACTCTAATTGAGTTAAAGTCTCTCATTAGCCGCGCGAACCTCTGCACCGGAAGATCCTATTTATACCCGTCATCTTTCGGTATGTAGCTGTGTTGGCTGCGTTCAATCAGCCGAATCACTTACTTATGTAAGCTCATCGGGACTCTTTCGCTTGCCGCCTTCCTACATCTCGAAATCTATTGGGTAGACAAATCCTATAGAACAACAACAATATACTAACGTATTTTATCATTGCTTCTTAGAAAAAAGGGGCCAATTTGGCCCCTTTCTCCCGAAACTCGCAGACTTAGCGACGCAGACCCAGACGCTCGATCAGGGAAGCATAACGTGCTACATCTTCACGCTTCAGGTAGTCCAGCAGCTTACGACGCGTGGATACCATACGCAGCAGACCACGACGGCTGTGGTGATCTTTTTTGTGCTCGGAGAAGTGACCTTGCAAATGGTTAATTTGAGCAGTCAACAGAGCAACCTGAACTTCGCTTGAACCGGTGTCATTGGTACCGCGACCGAAGTCAGCAACAATTTTAGCTTTCGCTTCAACACTTAGAGACATGATACAACTCCAAATATATAGATAAATTAAAACAGGCGCCGATCTCTAATTCAGCAACCCAATATGTAAGCCGCACTATTCTACTCTTTGCACTGCGGAATCGCAAGGTAGCCGCCTTCCTGCAACTCGAATTATATAGAGTATGGCCTACAGTGCATCTTCCTGCGCCTCTACTACCAGGCGTTTGGGTGCAACACGGCCATCCTCTGCGATAGTGCCGATACCAATGAAGTTACGCTCTTCGCCTTCAGTGATACGGACCATACCTTCGCTTGGCGCGCCAGCAACATGCACCGGTTGCCCTTGCTTTACATAGGCTGCAACAGCAGGTAACAGATTGACTTCAGGGAAGTTTAATACTGCACTGTCCATCGGTAGCAACAGTAAATCCAGCTCTGGATTTGGTGAGCGCTCTTCTGCCTGTGCCACTTCAACTATGGCAGTCAACTGCTCTAAAGTCACCATGCGATCACTTGGGTAAGCGGCCACTTGCAAACGACGCAGATAGCTAACATGTGCCCCACAGCCTAATAATTCACCCAAATCATCAACAATAGTGCGAATGTAGGTACCTTTTGAGCAATGAATTTCCAGCTCAAGATCATTGCCTTCCCAGCGGATAAACAGCAATTCATACACGGTAATGCTACGGGCGTCGCGCTCTACTTCAATCCCCTGCCGGGCATATTCATACAACGGTTTACCTTGATGCTTCAGTGCCGAATACATGGAAGGTATCTGCTGGCTATCGCCGCGGAAACTATCCAGAGCAGCATCCATCTGCGCCTGAGTGACGTTAACTTCACGCTCACTGATTAACGCACCTTCGGCATCCGAAGTATCTGTGCGCTGGCCCAAACGGGCAACCACCAGGTAGCGCTTATCAGAATCCAGCAAGAATTGAGAGAATTTGGTCGCTTCACCAAGACAGATAGGCAACATACCGGTCGCCAGTGGATCGAGTGCACCGGTATGGCCTGCGCGGTTAGCGCTAAAGAGACGTTTTACTTTCTGCAAAACGTCATTAGAGGAGAGGCCCAGCGGCTTATCCAATAACAGAACGCCGTTAATGTCACGGCCGCGACGACGTGGACGCCCCATTACTTCTCCTCGTCGTTACCTGGATTAACCTGACGTTCTACATCATTTTTGATGACGTTAGTCACCAGGTTAGACATCCGCATGCCTTCAATCAATGAGTTATCATAAGCGAAGGTCAGTTCCGGTACGATACGCAAGCGCATCGCTTTACCCAGCAGAGTGCGGATATAACCAGAGGCATCTTGCAGTGCTTTAATGCCATTTTTAACTGTATCCGGGTCTGCGTTATCGGTTAACACATTCAGGAAGGTCACAAAGACTTTAGCGTAAGCCAAATCACGGGACAGCTCGATACCGGATACGGTAGCCATGCCAACACGTGGGTCTTTGATTTCGCGTTGTAAGATGAGTGCGATCTCTTTTTGCATTTCCTGCGAAACACGTTGAGAACGGCTGAATTCTTTTGCCATTTGGATTCTCCAGACAAATTGGGGGGCCAAGGCCCCCCAAATGGATATAAGCAGATCTGAGGCGATTAATCGATAGTACGTTTGATTTCGATAATTTCGAAGACTTCGATCACATCACCAGTACGGACGTCGTTATAGTTCTTAACGCCGATACCACACTCCATACCATTACGAACTTCGTTAACGTCATCTTTGAAGCGGCGCAGAGATTCCAGCTCGCCTTCATAGATAACCACGTTGTCACGCAGAACACGGATTGGATTGTTACGCTTAATCACACCCTCAGTAACCATACAACCTGCAATGGCGCCAAATTTCGGTGATTTAAACACATCACGAACTTCAGCCAGACCAATGATTTGTTGTTTGTACTCAGGTGCCAACATACCACTCATCGCCTGTTTGACTTCGTCGATCAGGCTATAAATTACTGAGTAGTAACGTAGATCCAGACCTTCAGTTTCAACGACACGACGGGCTGAAGCATCAGCACGAACGTTAAAGCCAAGGATGATTGCGCCAGAAGCTGCGGCCAGTGTTGCGTCAGTTTCGGTGATACCACCAACGCCTGAGCCAACAATACGCACTTTCACTTCATCGGTAGACAGATTTTCCAGTGAATCACAGATAGCTTCACAAGAACCCTGTACGTCAGACTTGATTACGATGTTCAGTTCAGAAACTTCGCCTTCGGTCATGTTAGCAAACATGTTTTCCAGCTTAGATTTCTGCTGACGAGCCAGTTTGACTTCGCGGAATTTGCCCTGACGGTACAGTGCAACTTCACGAGCTTTCTTCTCATCACGAACCACGGTCACTTCATCACCGGCAGCAGGAACACTGGACAGACCCAGGATTTCAACCGGAATAGACGGACCAGCAGACGTGATATCACGGCCCAACTCGTCACGCATCGCACGTACACGGCCATACTCAAAGCCACACAGTACGATATCACCTTTGTTCAAGGTACCTTTCTGAACCAGCACGGTAGCAACAGGGCCACGGCCTTTATCCAAGAAGGATTCGATAACCACACCGTTTGCCATGCCAGTACGAACTGCTTTCAGTTCCAGAACTTCAGCTTGCAGCAGGATTGCGTTCAACAATTCATCAATACCGATACCAGCTTTCGCAGATACGTTGATGAACTGAGAGTCACCGCCCCACTCTTCTGGCTGGACACCGTACTGAGACAGCTCGGTTTTAACGCGGTCTGGATCAGCTTCTGGCTTATCGATTTTGTTCACTGCAACCACAACCGGCACTTTCGCCGCTTTGGCATGCTGAATAGCTTCGATAGTCTGTGGCATCACGCCATCGTCGGCTGCAACAACCAACACCACGATATCAGTCGCCTGAGCACCACGGGCACGCATTGAAGTAAACGCGGCGTGTCCTGGGGTATCCAGGAAGGTGATCATGCCGTTTTCAGTTTCAACGTGATAAGCACCGATGTGCTGTGTAATACCACCGGCCTCACCTGACGCCACTTTCGTGGAGCGGATGTAATCCAGCAGAGAGGTTTTACCGTGGTCAACGTGGCCCATGATGGTCACAACCGGAGCGCGGTGCTCGGCTGCGGCTTCAGCGCCAGTATCACGGTCGCTCATCAAAGCTTCTTCCAGTTCGTTTTCACGACGCAGAATCACTTTGTGGCCCATCTCTTCAGCAACCATCTGTGCTGTTTCTTGATCGATAACCTGGTTAATGGTTGCCATAGCACCCAGTTTCATCATTGCTTTGATGACCTGAGAGCCTTTAACAGCCATTTTGTTTGCCAGTTCAGCAACTGTTACAGTCTCACCAATCACAACATCGCGGTTAACCGCAACAACAGGCTTGTTGAAGCTCTGTTGAAGTGTGCTTGGTTTACGTTTGCCTTTACGGCCAACAGCACGTGCTTCTTCACGATCAGCTTTAGACTCGGAGAGTTTATTGCCTTTTTTCTGCTTAGTTGCTTTACCACCACGAGTGCGGCTACGGCGATCACCTTCAACTTTGGCGTCGTTTTCGTCTTCCGCGGCGCGCGCATGTTGTGAGGTGGTTACATGGTAGTCAGCAGACTCAGTCTGCTCAGCCACAGGTGCTGGCCATTTACCTTCGTTTTCGGCTGCCATTTTACGGGCTTCCTCAGCAACGCGTTTAGCATCTTCCTCGACCTTACGGCGTGTTTCTTCTTCTACTGAGCGTTTCAGCTCGGCAGCTTCAGCTTCACGGCGTGCTTTATCGGTCTGAGCTGGCTTGATTTTTTCGTCGGTTTGTTGATTCGTCACTTTTTCTTTTTCCGCTGCTTGGCGTTTAGCTTTTTCAGCGGCCTCACGTTTGGCTTGTTCTTCGGCCGCACGTTTAGCTTTTTCTTCAGCGATTTTCTGCGCTGCTGCTTCCGCTTCACGTTGTGCCTGCTCTTCCGCTTCACGCTGTGCCTGCTCTTCCGCTTTAGCTTGTTCAGCTTCCGGCGTATTTACATAAGTGCGTTTCTTGCGGACCTCGATTTGCACCGATTTACTTTTTCCGCCGGTGCTCGGAATATTCAAGGTGCTACGCGTTTTGCGTTGCAACGTGAGTTTATTCGGCGCACTACCGTGTTCACGGTTTAAGTGCGCCAGCAATGTTTCTTTTTCTTGCTGGGTAACTGAGTCTACTTCAGACTTCTTGATCCCTGCATCAGCAAATTGCTGTACCAGGCGATCAACTGGGGTCTGAATCTCAGCTGCCAGCGATTTTACGGTTACATCTGTCATGCTGTTCCTTCCTGCTACAGTTTATTACGCGTTATCGCCAAACCAACAGATATTACGTGCGGCCATAATCAGCTCGCCGGCTTGCTCATCGCTAAGCCCTTCAATATCTGCCAGATCGTCGATACCCTGCTCGGCAAGATCTTCCAGCGTACACACACCGCGCGCAGCCAATTTGAATGCCATGCTACGTTCCAGACCCGCCAGGTTCAGCAGATCATCAGCGGGTTTTTGGTCGCCAAGACTTTCTTCTTGTGCCAGGGCCAGCGTGGTCAATGCAGCTTTGGCGCGATCACGCAGCGCTTCAACCGTATCTTCGTCAAGACCGTCGATTTCCAGAAGTTCTTTCATTGGCACGTAAGCCAATTCTTCCAGAGAAGAGAAACCTTCCTCTACCAATATGGTGGCAAAGTCCTCATCGATATCAAGATATTTGGTGAAGGTATCAATAGCGGCATGAGCTTCGGCCTGATGCTTCGCCTGAAGATCGTCCGCCGTCATTACGTTCAGTTCCCAGCCACTCAGTTGTGCTGCTAAACGTACGTTCTGGCCGTTACGGCCAATTGCCTGTGCCAAGTTGCTGGCTTCAACGGCAACATCCATCGTGTGTCTGTCTTCATCAACCACAATAGACGCAACATCAGCTGGCGCCATGGCATTAATAACAAACTGGGCTGGATTATCATCCCACAATACAATATCAATGCGCTCGCCGCCAAGCTCGCTGGAAACAGCCTGAACTCGGGCACCACGCATACCGACACAAGCACCGACTGGATCGATACGTTTGTCGTTGGTTTTGACCGCAATTTTAGCACGCGAGCCAGGATCACGGGCGGCAGCTTTAATTTCGATCAATTCTTCGCCAATTTCTGGCACTTCAATACGGAACAGTTCGATCAGCATTTCAGGACGTGAACGGCTGACAAACAACTGAGCACCGCGAGCTTCTGGACGCACGTCATACAGAACACCACGGATACGGTCGCCTGGACGGAAGTTTTCACGCGGTAGCATGTCTTCACGGCCAATAACGGCTTCAGCATTGTTACCCAGATCCAGTGCAATACTGTCACGGTTAACTTTTTTCACCACACCGGTAACAATTTCGCCCAGATACTGACGGAACTGATCAACCACCATAGCACGTTCGGCTTCACGTACTTTCTGTACGATGACCTGTTTAGCTGTTTGGGTTGTGATACGGTCAAAAGTAACAGATTCAATCTGGTCTTCGACATAATCACCCAACTGGAGGGTTGGATCTTCATATTGAGCCGCATCCAACGTGATTTCACGCGTTGGCATGGTAACTTCGTCAACTGCGACCCAACGGCGGAAAGTGTCGAAATCACCGGTTTTACGGTCGATGCTGACGCGAACTTCAATTTCTTGTTCGTATTTTTTCTTGGTCGCTGTCGCTAGAGCGGTTTCCAACGCCTCAAAAATCTTCTCGCGCGGAAGGGATTTCTCATTGGAAACTGCTTCTACAACAGCCAGAATCTCTTTGTTCATCCTAGTTGCCTCATCCAAACTTTAAAAGTGGGGTACCAGGTTCGCTTTCTGGATGTTGCTCAGCGCGAACACTTCATCTTTTCCATCCACAGTAACCGTGATCATTTCACCATCAACGGCTTTAATAATGCCCTGCCATTTACGGCGGTTCTGCATTGCCATACGCAAAACCAAAGTGACTTCTTCACCGAGGTAACGAGTATAATGTTCAGCGGTGAACATAGGGCGATCAAGGCCCGGA
Organism: Yersinia sp. 2541 StPb PI; assembly: GCF_052217145.1. Taxonomy (NCBI): domain Bacteria; kingdom Pseudomonadati; phylum Pseudomonadota; class Gammaproteobacteria; order Enterobacterales; family Yersiniaceae; genus Yersinia; species Yersinia sp. 2541 StPb PI. Next base: position 4,190,820 of record NZ_JAZGQB010000001.1, read on the forward strand.
GAGGAAACTTCTAAGTTGTAAGCGACCGTAATTGGATCTTCTACGTCCAATACAGCGCTGACCTGGTGGCTGACATCAGCACAAGCATCAACAGTGATTCCGTCGTCACTATCAATATAGATTCGTAGCGTCGATTGGCGCCCCCGGATGAACTCGATGCCGACTAATTCATAGCCTAAAGCCTCAACCGGTGCTGAAATTATCTCTGTTAACTTTTGTTCTAATGTGGACAAGCCCACCCCCAAGACATAAAAAAAGGGCCTAATAGCCCAGTGATTCTGCTGTCAAATAACAAAAAACCCCGAAATTCGGGGCTTTATGCAACTGGACCCTGTTTGCCGCAAAGCGGCTTCGGTACAACTTTCTGACAAGTATTTTTTTCAAATTGAAATCGAAAGTATCTGAGGTCTACCGAATACAACATTTGAAAAAAAACACTTTAGGAAAGTGGTTGCGGGGGCCGGATTTGAACCGACGACCTTCGGGTTATGAGCCCGACGAGCTACCAGGCTGCTCCACCCCGCGTCCGAAAACGTGGCAAATATTACGTTGATAACGACAAAAAAGCAAGTTATCTGACTGATTTGGTACCGAGGACGGGACTTGAACCCGTAAGCCCAATCGGGCACTACCACCTCAAGGTAGCGTGTCTACCAATTCCACCACCCCGGCACTGATTCAACTGGTTGTTTTTACTATTTAAGTCGTCACAACCATTTTAAAACTTTTTTCTATCGTTACTACTTACTGCTGGCAAAACATTACTGCGGGATATCACTACTTGGCTTAGCTGGTGCTACTGGAGCTGTAGTCTGCTCAGTTTTTGCAGGCGTACCCAAGTTTTCCCACTCGCTGCCTGTATGGCCCTGGTTGGTGCTCATATTGCCCAGAATCAAGCTAATGACGAAGAACAGCGTCGCCAATAAAGCCGTCATGCGAGTCATAAAGTTACCGGAACCATTCGAACCGAACAGAGTTGCAGACGCACCTGCTCCGAATGAGGCTCCCATATCCGCGCCTTTACCTTGCTGCAACATGATCAGAGCAACTAGCCCAATCGAAATCAGCAAGAAAAATACCAGAAGAGCTTCGTACATAGTTGTACCTGTATCCTTGCGGATTCACCGCATGCCAAATGCTTTTCACCCATCAGCGGGGACTTATTCACCCACTTAAGCGGGTGTGAATACTAACCAAAGCGCATAGTACACGCAAGGGCAATTTCACAACACGAGTTCATTTGCAGAAAAAAGCGTCAAGTTATTCAACTTCAGCGCAATTTATGGGGGAAAGAGTCACACCTCCCCCATAAAAACACCATTAACCTGCCGCTTTCACCGCATCTGCGATCCGGTTTGCCATTTCAGCAATCAATGATTCTTCAGCATCACCTTCAACCATCACGCGGATTAATGGTTCGGTACCTGATTTACGCAACAGAACGCGGCCACGATCACCCAATTCTTTTTCAACCTGGCGAGTCACTTCTTCAACTGCCTCAGATTTAAGAGGATTGTGTTCACCAGAGAAACGTACGTTCACCAGGATTTGTGGCAATAGCTTCATGCCACTGCATAAATCATGCAGGCTCATGTGATTACGTACCATAGCAGTAAGCACTTGCAAACCAGCAACAATGCCGTCACCGGTGGTAGTTTTATCCAGTAAAATTACATGACCTGAGTTTTCAGCACCAATGCGCCAGCCTTTCTCTTGCATGGCTTCCAGTACGTAGCGGTCACCCACTTTGGCACGAACAAACGGAATACCCAGTTCTTTTAGAGCCAGCTGTAAACCCATGTTACTCATTAGCGTACCAACCGCACCGCCTTTCAGTTGACCCTGACGCAAGCCTTCGCGCGCGATGATATACAAAATCTGGTCGCCATCAACCTTGTTGCCCAGATGGTCAACCATCATCAAGCGGTCACCATCACCGTCAAATGCCAGGCCAACATGTGCATCTTCAGCCAGCACACGCGCTTGCAGCAAGCGAACATCCGTGGCACCACATTCTTCATTGATATTCATGCCATCAGGTTCACAGCCGATGGTGATAACATTTGCCCCGAGTTCACGTAATACACTTGGGGCGATGTGATAGGTGGCACCATTGGCGCAATCGACCACAATTTTTAACTCTTTCAGGCTAAGTTCGCTCGGGAATGTGCCTTTACAGAACTCAATGTAGCGCCCGGCCGCATCCACGATACGGTTAGCTTTACCCAATTCGGCAGATTCAACGCAGGTTAATGGTTTTTCCATTTCTGCTTCAATGGCCTCCTCCACATCATCAGGCAGTTTGGTGCCATCAATTGAGAAGAATTTAATGCCATTATCTTCGAAAGGGTTATGGGACGCTGAAATAACAATACCCGCTTCAGCGCGGAAAGTTCGGGTCAGATAAGCAACAGCAGGGGTCGGCATCGGGCCGGTAAATGATGCCGATAGCCCAGCGGCTGCCAAGCCGGCTTCCAGCGCCGATTCCAGCATGTAGCCAGAAATACGCGTATCTTTACCGATGATAATTTTACGAGAACCATGTCGAGCCAGAACCTTACCGGCAGCCCAGCCGAGCTTTAATACAAAATCAGGCGTAATCGGACTCTCACCCACTTTGCCGCGAATGCCATCTGTACCAAAGTATTTACGGTTACTCATAATTTTTATTTATCCCTTCGCTGAAAGTGTTGCCTCGACGATACGCATCGCCTCGACAGTTTCTTTGACATCATGCACTCGGACAATCTGTGCGCCTTGCATAGCGGCAATGACAGCACAAGCGACACTCCCGATGACCCGCTGTTGTGGCGGAACATGTAATAGCTGACCCACCATCGATTTTCGCGACATTCCCACTAACAATGGCAACCCAAAATGATGCAGTTCAGCCAGTCGCGCCAATAACTGGTAATTATGCGCCAAATTTTTGCCGAAACCGAAGCCTGGGTCGAGTAACAATTTACTTTTTGCGATACCGGCCGCAACACAGCGAGCAATATGGTATTCAAAGAACTGGTTTACATCAGCCAGTAAATCATCGTAATGCGGTGACTGCTGCATACTTTGCGGTTGCCCCTGCATATGCATCAGGCACACCGGCAGACCGGTTTTTGCCGCAGCGTCGAGCGCACCTGGCTCTTGTAATGAGCGGATATCATTAATCAGATGGGCACCAGCTTGAGCAGATTCAGTGATAACCGCCGCTTTAGAGGTATCTACAGATAACCAAGTATCAAAGCGCTTGGCTAATGCCTCGACAACTGGCACTACCCGATCAAGCTCCTCCTGCTCACTCACTTGGGCAGCGCCAGGGCGGGTGGACTCGCCACCAATATCAATCAGCGTAGCACCTGCTGATAACATCAATTGGGCATGCTGTAATGCTTTATCAATATTATTGTGATGTCCACCATCCGAAAACGAATCCGGGGTGACATTCAAGATACCCATAACGTGTGGGAGAGAGAGATCCAGAACCCGATCTCTGGCAGTTAAATGCATGTCATCGCACCTTAAAAGTGGCAGTTCACGTCAATTTTATATCTTAGAAAAAGAAAAACCCCAGGCAAGCCCGAGGTTTATATTAATCACAACGCTTTATACTCGGTATACTTCAAGCTGCATGTGCGTTAGCTGCTCTCTCTCACCCGAATCATTGACTGGCGTCAACTCATCGGGATTCATTCACTTGCCGCCTTCCTGCAACTCGAATTATTTAGAGTATAGATGCCAACAGTTGACTTACTTATCGCCCAACTGTTCTGACATGGTATTTGAATTGCCTGGCGTTGGTACATTTGGCTCATCAACCGGCGTTGGTGCCTTTGGTGTGCTGTCATTGTCAGATGATTTATTCTTGGTCGCATCATCCCAGCCCGCTGGCGGGCGAACTTCTTTGCGATTCATCAAATCATCAATCTGCGGTGCATCAATCGTTTCATACTTCATCAAAGCATCTTTCATGGTATGCAGAACATCCATATTTTCCATCAGCAATGTACGTGCACGCTGATAGTTACGCTCGACAAGTAACTTAACTTCCTGATCGATAATACGCGCAGTTTCATCAGACATATGCTTGGCTTTTGCCACAGAACGGCCAAGGAATACCTCGCCTTCTTCTTCAGCATACAGCAACGGCCCCAGTTTTTCGGAGAAGCCCCACTGCGTCACCATGTTACGCGCGATAGACGTGGCAACTTTGATATCATTCGATGCACCGGTAGAGACTTTTTCCGGCCCGTAAATGATCTCTTCAGCAAGACGACCACCGTATAAGGTAGAGATCTGGCTTTCCAGTTTCTGACGGCTAGCGCTGATAGCATCACCTTCCGGCAGGAAGAATGTTACACCCAACGCACGACCACGGGGAATAATGGTCACTTTATGTACTGGGTCATGTTCAGGTACCAGACGACCGATGATCGCATGGCCTGCTTCATGATAAGCCGTTGATTCTTTTTGTGCTTCTGTCATTACCATGGAGCGACGTTCCGCACCCATCATAATTTTATCTTTCGCTTTCTCAAACTCAGCCATCGAAACAACACGCTTGTTACCACGAGCAGCAAACAACGCGGCTTCGTTGACCAGGTTAGCCAGGTCAGCACCAGAGAAGCCTGGTGTACCACGTGCAATAACTGAAGCATCGATATCGGTATCTAATGGCACGCGGCGCATATGAACTTTAAGAATCTGTTCACGACCACGGACATCAGGTAAACCAACCACAACCTGACGGTCAAAACGACCTGGACGCAGTAACGCCGGGTCAAGAACGTCTGGACGGTTAGTTGCTGCGATGACGATGATGCCTTCATTGCCTTCAAAGCCATCCATTTCAACCAGCATTTGGTTCAGTGTCTGTTCACGTTCGTCATGACCACCACCCAAACCAGCGCCACGTTGACGGCCTACCGCATCGATTTCATCGATAAAGATGATACAAGGTGCGGCTTTTTTAGCCTGCTCAAACATGTCACGGACACGGGATGCACCCACACCAACGAACATTTCTACGAAGTCAGAACCAGAAATAGTGAAGAATGGCACTTTAGCTTCACCTGCAATGGCTTTCGCCAGCAAGGTTTTACCTGTCCCTGGAGGACCAACCATCAATACGCCTTTCGGAATCTTACCGCCCAGTTTCTGGAAGCGGCTTGGCTCACGCAGATAGTCAACCAATTCACTGACTTCTTCTTTTGCTTCGTCGCAACCGGCCACATCAGCAAAAGAGGTTTTTATTTGATCTTCTGTCAGCATGCGGGCTTTGCTCTTGCCAAAGGACATCGCCCCTTTGCCGCCGCCACCTTGCATTTGACGCATAAAGAAGATCCAGACCCCAATCAACAACAACATTGGGAACCAGGAAATAAAGATAGAGGCCAGCAAGCTCGGCTCTTCCGGTGGCTCACCAACAACTTTCACATTTTTAGTCAATAAGGTATCTAACAGCTTTGGATCGTTGACCGGAATGAAAGTCGTATATTTGCTGTTATCTTTCTTACTGACGTTAATTTCACGCCCATTAATACGCGCTTCACGAACCTGTTCTTGGGTTACGTCGGACATGAAAGTAGAGTAATCCACTTTACGGCCATTCGATTCGCTGGGTCCAAAGCTCTGGAATACAGACATCAGTACGACTGCAATAACTAACCAGAGAATTAGGTTTTTCGCCATGTCACTCAAGGGATTAACCTCATATTACAACTGTGTTAACAAACAGCGTTAGGGTACTACAGTTTCCGCCCTGTCGCTACAATGTACACTTCACGCGATCGCGCACGAGAAGCGTCTGGCTTACGAATCTTAACTTTCGTAAACAGGGAGCGAATTTCCCGTAGGTATTCATCAAAGCCATCTCCCTGAAACACCTTCACCAGGAAACTTCCGCCTGGCGCAAGTACATCACGACACATATCTAAAGCTAATTCAACCAGATACATTGATTTAGGTATATCGACTGCCGGAGTACCACTCATATTCGGGGCCATATCACACATGACCACCTGAACTTTTTTATCCCCAACACGCTCAAGTAAAGCTTTCAGGACTAGTTCATCACGAAAATCGCCCTGAAGGAAATCGACACCAACGATAGGATCCATTGGTAGAAGATCACATGCGATGACCCGCCCTTTACCGCCTATTTGGGTTACTGCATATTGGGACCAACCGCCGGGTGCAGCGCCTAAATCGACTACTGTCATACCGGGTTTAAAAAGTTTATCGTTCTGTTGTATTTCATCAAGTTTAAACCAGGCGCGAGAGCGTAGCCCCTTTTTCTGTGCCTGAATTACATATTTATCGCTAAAGTGTTCTTGTAACCAGCGACTAGAGCTAGCCGAACGCTTTTTATTAGACATCTCTTTTTCCAACTATCTTAATTAAGAGCCCGCGCATCTGTTGCTTAGCTCGCGTAAACTCCCCATCGACGTAGACCGATTTGGTGATACACATGAGATGGCGGTAGAATGAACCGTTTTCAATCCCAACTTAAGCAAAAAAGACGATGAATCTGAATAACAAACAAAAACAGCACCTGAAAAGCCTGGCCCATCCATTAAAGCCAGTAGTCATGCTGGGCAATAACGGGTTAACCGAAGGGGTGCTGGCTGAAATCGAACAAACGCTGGAACATCATGAACTTATTAAGGTGAAGATCACTGCTGAAGAGCGTGAAACCAAAGCCCTAATTGCTGATGCCATCGTGCGTGAGACCGGTGCCGTTAACGTCCAAATCATCGGTAATATTTTAGTGCTCTATCGCCCAGCGAAAGAGCGGAAAATTATTTTACCGCGTTAATGACGCTTGTTTTAGAGAAAAGGTGCCATGCACTTTGTTCTGATAAAAGGCCGCAAGCGGCCTTTTACTTTTCTTTACAACTTCATTTTTGAGAAATAACGCGTAATAGCTGCTCAGATGGACAAGTATTACACATAATCCACGCTAAGAATTTCATATTCTACTTCGCCGCCTGGAGTTCGAATAACAACGACGTCATCAACTTCCTTACCAATCAGGCCACGAGCGATAGGTGAGTTAACCGAAATAAGATTTTGTTTAAAATCCGCTTCATCATCACCCACAATCCGGTATTGCTGCTCTTCTTCGCTATCCACATTTAATACACGAACCGTGGCACCAAAAATAACGCGGCCATTATTAGGCATTCTGGTGATATCAATCACCTGCGCATTAGAGAGTTTTGCTTCTATTTCTTGAATCCGGCCTTCACAGAACCCTTGTTGCTCGCGGGCTGCATGATATTCCGCATTTTCTTTCAAGTCACCGTGTTCGCGGGCAGTGGCGATATCAGCAATAATTTTAGGGCGACGAACGCCTTTTAAAAAATCCAGCTCTTCACGCAGTTTCTCTGCGCCATTTACCGTCATCGGAATCTGTTTCATCTTTTAAATACCTCTAAATCTATCCTGTTCAAAAAACCGTCATCCTAACGTTTTCGAATGAAAATGCGGCTAGTTTGATAGCCTACCCGCCTCCAGGCGATAAACAAAAAAAATCACCCCGGAGCCAAAACCCCAAGTCAGGATCAATTCTGCATTTTGATATGCATTTTAACGTAGAGTTCCTTTAGGGTCATCGTTTACTTTCGCCCTCGTTGCACCGTAGTATGGCAACACGTTATTCAGCAGTTATACCGAAATTATGCATTTTTCACGAATTGTCAGTGGATTGGCCTGTGCTATTGCGATCAATATCAGCATATCTAACGCCAATGCGGCTCAGGTCGAAAATTACACACAGTATCTGCCTGATGGGGCAAATCTTGCGTTAGTAGTACAAAAAATCGGGGCTACGACTCCAGCAATAGACTATCACGCTCAGCAGATGGCCTTACCCGCCAGTACGCAAAAAGTCCTGACCGCATTGGCCGCTTTGCTACAGCTTGGACCTGATTTTCGCTTCAATACCACACTAGAAAGTCACGGCCCGATCACCGACGGTGTGTTGCGCGGCAATTTAATTGCACGTTTTGACGGTGACCCCACTTTAACACGCCAGCAGTTGCGTAATATGGTGGCTACGCTAAGAAAAGCCGGTGTAAAACAAGTTGCAGGTGATTTGATCATTGATACGTCGGTTTTTGCCAGCCACGACAAAGCACCCGGTTGGCCGTGGAACGATATGACACAATGTTTTAGTGCCCCACCTGCGGCGGCCATTGTCGATCGTAACTGTTTTTCAGTCTCACTATACAGCGCGCCTAATCCGGGCGACATGGCATTTATCCGAGTTGCATCCTATTATCCGGTGCAGATGTTCAGTGAAGTACGTACTTTAGCTAAAGGTTCACCAGATGCGCAATATTGCGAGTTAGATGTCGTTCCAGGCGAATTAAACCGATTCACGCTTACCGGATGCCTGACACAACGCAGTGAACCGCTGCCTCTGGCCTTTGCAGTACAAAATGGTGCCAGCTATGCCGGTGCCATCTTGAAAGATGAACTAAAAAAAGCGGATATTCAGATTGACGGCAGCCTACGCCGGCAGACGACCCCCAATGCCGCTGGCACCGTGCTAGCCCAAGCACAGTCAGCACCGTTACATGACTTACTGAAAATCATGTTGAAAAAGTCTGACAACATGATTGCCGATACCGTGTTCAGGACCATTGGTCATCAGCGATTTGGTGTACCGGGCACATGGCGCGCTGGTGCCGATGCGGTACGTCAGGTTCTGCGCCAGAAGGCCGGTGTGGATCTGGGGAACAGTATTGTCGTGGATGGGTCGGGTTTGTCACGTCATAATCTCATTTCGCCGGCAACCATGATGCAAGCTTTGCAATATATAGCTCAACATGATCAAGAACTTAATTTTATCTCAATGCTGCCATTATCGGGCTATGACGGTACATTACGTTATCGTGGTGGCCTGCATGAAGCGGGTGTTGATGGCAAAGTTTCGGCCAAAACCGGGGCACTACAAGGCGTATACAATCTGGCCGGATTTATTACTACCGCCAGTGGGCAACGCATGGCATTTGTCCAATTCTTGTCGGGTTACGCCGTACCACCTGAAGATCAAAAAAATCGTCGGGCACCTTTGGTTCGCTTCGAAAGCCGCCTGTATAAAGACATCTATCAGAATAATTAAAAATTATGAAACTACTGATTGTTGAAGATGATGAACTGCTGCAACGCGGGATAGCTATGGCCCTGACCAATCAGGGCTATGCCTGTGACTGTGCCGGTACCGCAGCCGAAGCGCACAGTTTATTACACACCAGTCAGTACAGCATGGTAATCCTCGATCTCGGCCTGCCGGATCAAGATGGTGCCGTGTTGTTGCGTCAATGGCGGCGCCAGCATGTCACCTTACCGGTACTTATCCTCACCGCCCGTGATGCACTGGAAGATCGGGTTGACGGGCTGGATGCCGGTGCTGACGATTACCTTATCAAACCTTTCGCGTTAGCCGAGTTACTGGCACGCGTTCGCGCATTGATTCGTCGTTATCAGGGGCAAAGTGACAATTTGGTGCAACAAGATGACCTGAGCCTTAACTTATCAACACAGCAAGTCTGTTTGCAGGATCAGCCGCTGGAAATCACACCCAAAGAGTTTGCGATCCTCTCGCGCTTAATTATGCGGGCCGGCCAAACCGTTAACCGTGAGTTATTACAGCAGGATCTGTATACCTGGAATGATGATCTCGGCTCCAACACGCTAGAAGTGCATATCCATAATCTTCGCCGCAAATTAGGCAAAGATCGTATTCGTACCGTAAGGGGTATTGGCTATCGTCTGGAGGCACAATCATGATCAGTATGCGACGCCGTCTGATTTTAATGCTGGCGTTAATATTATTGGTTACCCAGTTGATCAGTGCCTTTTGGTTATGGCATGAAAGTCAGGAACAAATCAGCTTCCTGGTTGATGAAACCCTTAGCGCACAAGCGCGTAATGAGCGGGTTGATACGGAAATAGCGGAAGCTATTGCATCACTGCTTGCGCCGTCGCTCATCATGATGGCCATCACCCTTTTGCTCTCTTTCTGGGCGATCAGTTGGATTATTCGTCCACTTGATCAATTGCAAAAAAAGCTGGCTGAACGTTCAGCCGATAATCTCACCCCAGTGATTGTTAAGAGCGATATGCAAGAAATCGTCTCTGTAACATCGACACTTAACCAGTTGTTATTCCGGCTCTCTAATACTATTGCGCAAGAACGCCTGTTCACTGCCGATGCCGCACATGAGTTACGCACACCTCTGGCCGGGATTCGTCTGCACCTTGAGTTGATGGAACAACAAGGGATCACTGAAAGTAAATCATTGATTAGTCGCATCGACTTATTGATGCATACTATTGAACAGTTACTGACACTATCCAGAGCAGGCCAAAATTTTGCTAGTGGCCTATATCAATCTCTTGATTGGACTGAAAATGTGGTGCAGCCACTGCAAGATGAATTACAGGAAATGTGTGATCTTCGGCAACAAACTATCCAGTGGGAATTCCCGCCTTATGCCAAGACAGAAGGTGACGCCACGCTGCTGCGCCTGATGTTGCGAAATCTAGTTGAAAATGCCCATCGTTATAGCCCGGTTGGTAGCCAGATTTCAGTCAAACTCGTTACTGAAAACTTGGGTGCCATTCTGCAAGTGATGGATGAAGGGCCGGGAATAAAACCAGAACAGGCGGGTGAATTGACTCAAGCGTTTCGTCGTATGGATCAACGCTATGGCGGCAGTGGGTTAGGGCTAAATATCGTGATCCGTATTGTGCAACTGCACCAAGGCAGGTTAACACTGGAGAACCGCCCAGACCGTTCAGGACTGCAGGCGCAATGCTGGATACCTGCCGTCACCCATGGCACGGCGTTACCTCCATTTAGCTAGTGTCGCCCATTAGGTGTTCAAATAAAAGGGCCGCCACAGGTGAAGTGGCAGCCCTCATTTATACTCATAACAACGTTATGACTCACAACAACCGGAAATTTAACGTTCGTAGATAAACTCTACGCCGTCATCATCTTCCTCATCCCAATCGTCGTCATCTTCTTCTACCGCTGCCGCTTCCACTTCAGCCAGTTGTTCACGGTGATAATCATCCCACATGAATTCAACTTTTTCTGGTGCACTTTCTGCAATGGCCATAGCTTTAGGTTGGGTGTTGAGGAATTTCATGACATCCCAGCACAGCGCGTTTACATTGTCGCGATTTGCTGCGGAAATCATGTAGTACTTATCTTCCCATCCCAGCGCTTCTACAATGGCTTTAGCGCGAACCTCAGCTTCTTCTGTACCTATCAGGTCAATCTTATTGAAAACAAGCCAGCGTGGCTTCTCTGCAAGATTTTCGCTGTATTGCTGTAACTCATTAACGATGACTTTGGCATTCTCAATCGGATCTGATTCATCGATCGGAGCCAGATCAACCAAGTGCAACAGTACACGACAACGTTCCAGATGCTTCAGGAAGCGAATACCCAGACCAGCACCGTCTGATGCGCCTTCGATCAAACCGGGAATATCGGCAACCACAAAGCTCTGCTCATGATCCATTCGTACAACACCCAGACTTGGGATCAATGTCGTAAATGGATAATCGGCTACTTTTGGTTTAGCCGCAGAGACCGCACGAATAAAGGTGGATTTACCCGCGTTTGGCAAACCTAACATCCCCACATCAGCCAGCAGCAACAACTCAAGCATCAATTCACGTGTTTCGCCTTCAGTACCCATGGTTTTCTGGCGTGGCGCACGGTTTACCGATGATTTGAATCGAGTGTTCCCTAACCCATGGAACCCCCCTTTCGCGACCATCAGAACCTGACCATGGCGGGTCATATCACCCACAATCTCACCCGTTCCCTGATCCAGTACGCGGGTACCAACCGGGACTTTAATGGTGATATCTTTACCACGTTTGCCGGTACAGTCACGGCTCTGGCCATTCTGCCCACGTTCAGCACGGAAAGACTTCACAAAACGGTAATCAATCAGCGTGTTAAGGTTTTCATCGGCCAGCAGGTAAATATCGCCGCCATCACCACCATCACCACCATCAGGGCCACCATTAGGGATATATTTTTCGCGGCGGAAGCTGACACAACCGTTACCACCGTCACCGGCTACAACCAAAATCGTAGCTTCATCAACAAACTTCATTTACTTTCTCCGTAAATCATTCACCGGGCCGCTGCTTTTGCGGAGCAACCAGGTTTATTTCTGTCCGACGTGGCCACCAACGATGTCCAATTGCGGAAAACATTGCACCGGCCACTACCACGAATGCGCCTGCGTATCCCACAAGATTGAGGGACGGTGCGGCAAACATTTCTGGCCAGGCCAGCGCCAATAGAATTGAAAAAAACAAGGTAAACAACGGTGTCAATGTGACAAGTGCGCTTACCTGAGCTGCCTGCCAGCGCGCCATGGCCTCAGCCAAAGCACCGTAACCCACTAGGGTATTAACCCCACAAAATAGTAAACAGGCAAACTGCCACCCATTTAGCTGAAAAATAACGGCTGGTTTCGCCATTGGGAATAATGCAATTGCACATAAAGTGTACAACAATAATAGAATTTGTTGCGATGCCATACGCCTTAATAGCACCTTCTGGGCGACACCATAGCTGACCCAAACAACCGCTGCACAGACTCCCAATGCCACGCCAAGCGTATAATCAGTCAAACGGGTAAAGATTTCATGCAGACTGGTATTAAAAAATAACAACAAGCCACAAATCAGCATACCCGCACCAATAACCTGGGTAATGCGCATCCGCTCTTTTAAAATCAGCACACTGGCAACCATCATACCGACTGGTGATAATTGCCCGATAACCTGGGATGCCGTCGGACTTAGATATTGTAATGATGAACTGAAGAAGATGAAATTCCCCAGTAGGCCACACGTCGCAACTATCAGTAATACCAGCCAGCGACGTTGGCGAAAAAGTTTAAGCGAGGGTAGCTGACGACGCGAAGCCAGAATAATCCCCAAGCCGATAGCCGCCATCGTGAAGCGATACCAAACAATGGTAAAAGGCTCCATCACCTCAAGCACTTGCTTCATTGCGATCGGCAAGGCACCCCAGAATACGGCAGTGGTTAGTGCCAAAAAAATACCTAAACCAGCCTGCTGCTTCGTATCCATTTTTTACCGAAGGGGTTAACCCTGAAATGTAAAAAGCCCCGCAACGAAATTGCAGGGCTTACATCTATTTACAGGACGCGAAAAACTTATACAGCTTCGATGCTGATAAATTTACGGTTTTTCGGGCCTTTAACTTCGAACTTGACTTTACCGTCAGCCAAAGCAAACAGAGTATGGTCTTTACCGCAACCTACGTTGGTGCCTGCATGGAACTTAGTTCCACGTTGACGAACGATGATGCTGCCTGCCAGAACTGCTTCGCCGCCAAAACGTTTTACGCCAAGACGTTTACTTTCGGAGTCACGACCGTTACGAGTCGAGCCACCAGCCTTTTTATGTGCCATTTATCCGCTCTCCTAAATCTTAAGCGCTGATACCGGTGATTTTAACATCAGTGAACCACTGACGATGACCTTGCTGCTTACGGTAATGCTTACGACGACGGAATTTAACAATCTTAATCTTCTCGCCACGACCGTGAGCAATTACTTCAGCCTTGATCTTGCCACCATCGACTAAAGGAGCGCCGATATTGATTTCTTCACCGTTAGCAATCATCAGAACTTGGTCAAACTCAACAGTTTCACCAGTTGCGATGTCCAGCTTTTCCAGGCGAATGGTTTGACCTTCGCTTACTCGGTGTTGTTTACCACCACTTTGGAAAACCGCGTACATATAAAACTCCGCTTTCCGTGCACTCCACTTTTGTAGTCCAGAGCGCACTATAAATATTCACAATAGGGCGCGAATTCTACGCAAAAATGTAGTGAATGACAAGTATATAATCAGCCCGAGCGAAGAAAAAAAGCACAGTTTCTTACATCATGTTTATTTGATGGATTTTTCAAGTACAATCATAGTCTCAGGGAACGTCATGTAATAATGTGGGCGGTAATCTCATCGCAGTTAAAGAGAAAAACAGCTGAATATAACAATGAACCTAGAAAAGATTATCGAGTTAACCGCGCCGGATATGGCGGCAGTAAACACAACAATTCTCGACCAGTTGAACTCTGATGTTGTTCTCATCAATCAATTGGGCCATTACATTATCAGTGGTGGCGGGAAACGAATTCGCCCTATGATCGCCGTTTTGGTGGCCCGTGCGTTGCACTACCAGGGCAGTAAGCATATCACCGTCGCGGCATTGATTGAATTTATCCACACAGCGACCTTGCTGCATGATGATGTGGTCGATGAATCTGATATGCGCCGTGGTAAAGCGACGGCTAATGCGGCATTTGGTAATGCCGCCAGTGTATTGGTGGGCGACTATATCTATACGCGCTCATTCCAGATGATGACCGGCCTCGAATCACTGCGCGTTCTTACTTTGATGTCAGAAGCCACAAACGTTATTGCTGAAGGTGAAGTCTTACAGTTAATGAACTGTAATAACCCAGACATCACTGAAGAAAACTATATGCAGGTTATTTACAGCAAAACGGCTCGCTTGTTTGAGGCAGCTTCACAATCTGCGGCCGTGCTGGCGGATGCCACTGAAACGCAGGAGTTGGCGTTACAGAATTATGGCCGTTATCTGGGTACTGCATTCCAGCTAATTGATGACCTGCTCGATTACAGCTCTGATGGCACCACTTTGGGTAAGAATACCGGTGACGACCTCAATGAAGGTAAACCTACATTGCCCCTACTGCATGCCATGCGTAATGGCACCGTGGAACAAGCAGCCATGATTCGACAAGCAATTGAACAAGGCAATGGCCGCCATTTACTCGAACCCGTATTGGCTGCAATGCAGCAGTGTGGCTCACTTGACTATACCCGTCGGCGTGCAGAGGAAGAGGCCGACAAAGCCATTGCTGCGTTACAGATTCTCCCTGAAAGTGAATACCGCCTGGCTCTTGAGGGTTTAGCGCACATTGCAGTACAACGCGCCTTTTGAGAAAGCATTAAGAAACCCGTGCTTTACCGCCCGGGTTTATCTTTTCTGCTATTAATCCAAACGTTTCATCAGTGTTCCTACCCCTTCCCGCAGCAAAAATGCAATAGCTCGCGAGCGCTCAGCATCAGTGAGTTGATTGTAAGCTTCAATCCATATAGCCAATGGGTCATTGCGCTGCACAACATATTCCGGGGGGGTTTCTTTCAAGCGTAAAACACACAGTACATCAGATGGTAGCCCCTCGATAGCGTATTCTACCGCCTTTCCCTGCACCCCAAGTTTACGTCTGCGTTCCCAACCTTCCTTTCTGGCTCGACCATTAACCCCTGCAGGCGTGTTAGGCAATCCGCCAATACCAATAAGCTCAGCAGCGGTAATCCATTGTTTTTTCATATCAATTCTCTATCAATGAGCTGCTGTAGCAATTTCCTGGCACAAAGTGCACATCTGGCGGGCTTAATCGATTCTCAATTGCTCGATCAGGCTTTTAGCTCCTTCACGAAAAATAAAGGTAATAATCTGCTCCCGTTCAGCCTCCGTAAAACGATAGTAAGCCTCTATCCATAGGGCTAATGGGTCTTGCCGTGCTGGCGTATACTGTGCCGGCTCTTCTCTTAAATGTAATGAATTCAGTATGGTGGAAGGTAAACTTTCAACATGATACTCCACCGCCTTCCCTTGAACGCCACGACGACGGCGCTGTTCCCATCCCTCACGTTTCGCCATGAGGTTAATGCCTTGTGGTGATGAGGGTAATCCCTCAAGACCTGCCAGTTCCTTAGCGGCAAACCACTCTTTTTTCATGGTGTTGCTTCCTAATATGCGTTGTGACACAAAAAAGGAATATTTAGAAAACATTTAAAATCTTTTAGAAAATAAATGGTATGATCTTTCTAAATGGTCACTTTCTGTTCACAGTACGATTAACAATGTACTGTTATTTATATCACTAACACGTCAGCTGCTTAGAAAAAAAAAGGATTAAAGATGATTTTAAGGAAATCTGATTGGCACCCAGCAGACATTATTGCCGCACTACGTAAAAAAGGCACAACTTTAGCCGCCCTCTCTCGTGAGGCAGGGTTAAGTTCCTCGACTCTTGCCAATGCGTTAACTCGTCCTTGGCCAAAGGGGGAATGGTTGATTGCCGAATGTTTAGAGATTCATCCTTCCGAAATTTGGCCAACACGCTATTTTGATCCGAAAACAGGGGTTCTTCTTGACCGAAAAGTGAGGATACGGCCGGCTATTCTTCGGGCATAAAAAAACCGCCGATGCATAGCTTCGGCGGTTGATAATATTATCTCAGGGGCAGCTTTAAGCCCCTGCTACTACTTGTTATTGACGAACTGCTCGCCCAACTCAATATCTTTGTGCAATACATCAAGCATGCTTTCTAGCGCTTGCTGTTCAAACGCACTCAATTTGCCAATGTCTTTACGTTCAGCAACACCCTCTTTACCTAACAGGATTGGCTGAGCAAAGAAACGGGCATATTTACCGTCGCCTTCAACGTAAGAACATTCAACAACATTGCTTTCGCCTTGTAGAGCACGAACCAGAGAAAGACCAAAACGTGCCGCAGCCTGCCCCATAGATAGAGTCGCTGACCCGCCACCGGCTTTTGCTTCAACAACTTCAGTACCCGCATTCTGGATACGTTTAGTCAGGTCAGCCACTTCTTGCTCGGTAAAGCTAATGCCTGGAATTTGTGACAACAATGGCAAAATGGTAACACCAGAGTGGCCACCGATAACCGGCACTTCGATATCTTGAGGTTGCTTACCTTTCAGTTCAGCAACAAAGGTATTAGAGCGAATGGTATCCAGTGTCGTAATGCCAAATAATTTATTCTTGTCGTAAACACCGGCTTTTTTCAGTACTTCTGCGGCGATCGCTACTGTCGTGTTAACTGGGTTGGTAATGATACCGATTAATGCTTTCGGGCAAGTACGCGCGATTTGCTCAACCAGATTACGGACGATGCCAGCATTAACATTGAACAGATCTGAACGATCCATGCCCGGTTTACGTGCAACACCCGCAGAAATCAGAACAATATCGGCCCCTTTAAGGGCTGGGGTAGCATCTTCGCCGCTGAAGCCTTTAATATTAACAGCGGTCGGGATATGGCTCAGGTCAACCGCAACACCGGGAGTCACTGGCGCGATATCATATAATGAGAGGTCTGAACCTGAAGGAAGCTGGGTCTTGAGTAGAAGAGCGAGGGCCTGGCCGATACCACCAGCGGCACCGAGAACTGCAACTTTCATCCTATACTCCTTTTTATATTTAATTTAAATTTGCCGTGAATTCATCTATTTAGGCACCTTAATTTATTGTGATTTTAAACACAATCTATTAACAGTCAGATTGAGATATCACGCATCAAAAAGGCGCATAAGACGTATGCATTTTAGAGTAAATCGCTTATTCATTAATGATATAGCGCACATTATTCTAAAATTTACTGAAGTATTCATGACAGGTTAATCGGCGGTTACATTACACCCTTCTGTTACATCAGAACAACATCATTTTAATAACATTTTAGTTACTCGCGCCGAATGTTGATAAAAACTGATTTAGCATAATCGTAACAGTAAGATGATGTGAAAATTTCACCACACCTTGATATCAGTGCTTTTATCGCCAATACTCCATAGTCATGTTGAATAAAAATTCATTTATATGCATAATAATCCTATTCACTATTGACTGATCAAGGCATAGAAAATGCGTAATCCCGCAAAACAAGAAGATCTTATCAAAGCGTTTAAAGCGTTATTGAAAGAAGAGAAATTCAGTTCTCAAGGTGAGATCGTTTTGGCCTTGCAGGAAGAAGGCTTCGAAAATATCAACCAATCCAAAGTTTCACGTATGCTAACCAAATTCGGTGCGGTTAGAACGCGTAATGCCAAAATGGAGATGGTTTACTGCTTACCCGCAGAATTGGGGGTGCCAACAACCAGTAGCCCACTAAAAAATCTGGTCTTGGATGTCGATTATAATGATTCAGTCGTTGTGATTAATACCAGCCCTGGTGCGGCACAACTGATCGCCCGCCTGCTGGATTCATTAGGTAAGGCTGAAGGGATCTTAGGCAGTATTGCTGGTGACGATACCATTTTCACAACGCCTGCCAGAGGTTTTACGGTTAAACAACTGCATGAAGCCATTCTTGGGCTATTCGAACAAGAGCTTTAATTCCACATCTTTATGTCTGATGTATATAGATGCGGCCTTCTGCGCCGCACTGTATCCCTGTCACCGTTATCCGATTAATCATACCTTCATAGCCTTTAACCAGGGCATATAACTACTGATTTCGGTCTAAACCACAAAATAATTCTGCTTATCTCTCCCTTACAGTCAAACCTACCACTGACTAACGCACTTTTAGTCAAAAACGCTTATTCAATTGAAAACATTAAGTTTTTACTTGAACGTGCTGTTTTTTAATCACTTTTTATTCCTTTTAGTTCTTAAAAAGTAGTCACTAGCGATAAAGTGACCTTAAATATTATTAGCTTGCTATTAATATTCTCAGTTACTAGATGTATACTCATTTTCGTGACGTAAATCACACTTCATGCGAAGTGATAAAGAATAAATAGAGGCAATAACATGAATATTAAAACTACCATCGCAACTGCCAGCATTCTCTCTGCACTGTCATTTGGTGTTTTTGCAGCGGATTCTATCAATGAGAGTCAGGCTGAAAAATTACAACCAATGGGCACCATTACCGTCAGTGGCCTTAACGGCGCACCATCCGATATTCGTCAGGCGCTGTCTGATAAAGCTGATGCTATGGGCGCTAAAGCTTACAAAGTGATCGAAGTGCGAGAAGAAAATAACTGGCATGCCACTGCCAAGATTTACCAGTAATTCGCAATAGATAGATCAAAAATGGCGTGAAGCCCAAATCGAAAAAATTAAATAAACAGTAAAAACAATAAACTAAAAGTACCAGAATCATTAAAAGTACTTTTGGATTGTTGAATCTGATTAAGGAAAAATCATGAAAATCAAAACTACTCTGGCAGCCCTGAGTTTACTTTCTGTTGTTGCTTTCGGCGCATCTGCTGCGGAATCAATCAATGCCGCCCAAGCAAGCAAAATGACTGATTTAGGCGCAGTCAGTGTGAGCGCGATTACCGGTGCTCCTTCTGATATTGAGCAGGCCATCGCGAAAAAAGCTGATAGTGAAGGCGCTACGGCATACAAAATCATTGGTATGCATCAAGACAATGGTTGGCACGCCACAGCTAAGATTTACAAATAAGATTAAGCGCCAGCAGTGAAAGTAAATGCCCCGCTCAGAGGGGCATACTTTCGTACCTTGATAATTTATTCAATAGACTGAAAATAAAGATAAATACTAATTTTTAGCTTATTGAATAGAGTATTGATTGCAACAAAGTATTGGCTGAAGTCAGCTCACATCCGAATAATCCCTCGTCTATCCGACGAACCCTTTACCCCCGCTATCGCGGGGGCTTTTTTTATCCGACTTAATCCTGCGATAGAGCTTATTGCTCCGCTTTTTTATCCAAAGCGCTCAGCAATTTGTTATGAATCCCACCAAAACCACCGTTACTCATCACTAGAATGTGATCGCCCAGTTGTGCTGTTTTCACGATCATATCGACTAACGCATCAATATCAGCACTCCAATGTGCAGGCTGAATACAAGCTTCGGCCACTTCCACTACCTGCCAAGGGATATGCTGCGGCTGGAACAGGAACACTTCATCCGCACGGCCTAATGAAGGTGCTAACTCATTTTTACATAGCCCTAATTTCATGGTGTTAGAGCGTGGCTCTAAAACAGCCAAAATACGCGCAGTTCCACCCACTTTACTGCGCAGTGCCGCCAGAGTGGCAAGAATAGCGGTTGGATGGTGAGCAAAATCATCATAAACCGTGACACCATGAGCTTCACCCCGCAATTCCAGCCGGCGACGAGCATTAATAAAATCACCCAGTGCCTTGCAAGCATCGGCGGGTAAAACCCCGACATGACGGGCGGCAGCGATCGCCATCAAACCGTTATGCATATTGTGTTCACCCACCAGTGACCAACTGACCTCGCCCACTAATTTATTATCAAGGAACACTTCATAAACACTGGCATCGGTCGATACTTTGCGCGCCGACCAACTGCCAGTTTCGCCGACCAACTCTTGCTCACTCCAGCAGCCCATCGCCATCACTTGCTTCAGGTGATTATCATTATCCGGCACGATGATTTTCCCTTTCCCTGGCACTAAACGTACCAGATGATGGAATTGCTTCTGGATAGCTTTCAGATCGTCAAAAATATCCGCATGATCGAACTCAAGGTTATTCATAACCAGCGTTCTTGGGCTGTAGTGAACAAACTTAGAGCGCTTATCAAAGAAGGCGCAATCATATTCATCAGCTTCAATGACAAAGAATGGGCTATTACCTAAACGTGCTGATACATCAAAATTACCCGGCACTCCGCCAATGACGAATCCCGGTTCATAACCACAGGCTTCCAGAATCCAGGTCACCATACCCGCAGTGGTGGTTTTTCCGTGTGTACCCGCCACCGCTAATACCCAACGCTCTGGCAATACATGGTCATGTAACCATTGTGGGCCGGAAACATAAGGGATGCCTTGCTCTAATACTGCTTCAACACAAGGGTTACCACGGCTCATGGCATTACCAATGATCACTAAATCCGGGGTGGGACTCAGTTGAGCTGGATCATATCCCTGAATTAAATCGATCCCTTGATTCTCCAGCAACGTGCTCATTGGTGGATACACGTTAGCATCCGCTCCTGTCACTTCATGACCTAATGAGCGGGCCAGCATTGCCAGGCCGCCCATAAAAGTGCCGCAGATACCTAATATGTGAATGCGCATAAATTTTCCGTATTAATAAGCTTCGAGTTTGTAACCATTCTACCGCTCAGAATCAAAGAGAAGAAATGGAATTGCCTATGAATCATTCTCACCTTTGGGCTACACTGCTGCCATCAGGTGTGTTGTTTGTTAATAAATCGATATTTAACCGTAGATCCAGGGATTGAGTCATGAAAACGTTAGGCGAATTCATCGTTGAGAAACAGCTAGACTTCTCTCACGCCACCGGCGAATTAACTGCATTACTTTCAGCAATCAAACTCGGCGCGAAGATTATTCATCGCGATATCAACAAAGCAGGTCTGGTTGATATTTTAGGTGCCAGCGGTGTTTCCAATATTCAGGGCGAAGACCAGATGAAACTGGACTTGTTTGCCAATGAAAAATTAAAAGCGGCCCTAAAAGCGCGTGGCGAAGTTGCCGGTATCGCCTCCGAAGAAGAAGATGATATTGTTATCTTTGATGGTGGCCGGGCAGAAAATGCCAAATATGTCGTTCTGATGGATCCGCTGGATGGTTCTTCAAATATCGATGTGAATGTATCCGTCGGTACTATTTTCTCCATCTATCGCCGCATTACCCCATTTGGTACTCCGATTACCGAAGCTGACTTCCTGCAACCTGGCACTAAACAAGTTGCCGCAGGTTATGTCGTCTACGGTTCTTCAACTATGCTGGTCTATACCACAGGTTACGGTGTCCATACTTTCACTTATGATCCGTCGCTGGGCGTTTTCTGTTTATCCGGCGAAAAAGTGCGTTATCCCGCAACCGGTTGCATGTATTCCATCAACGAAGGGAACTACATTAAATTCCCATTGGGTGTGAAGAAATACATCAAGTACTGCCAGGAGCAAGACGAAGCCACCAAGCGCCCGTATACCTCACGCTACATTGGTTCACTGGTTGCCGACTTCCATCGTAACTTGTTGAAAGGCGGTATTTATATTTACCCAAGCACCGCTAGCCACCCACAAGGGAAACTGCGTTTACTGTACGAATGCAACCCTATGGCCTTCTTGGCAGAACAAGCCGGTGGTAAGGCGACGGATGGGGTGAACCGCATTTTGGATATCGTGCCAGAGAAACTGCATCAGCGCGCACCTTTCTTTGTCGGTACCAAATCCATGGTGGAAGATGCGGAAGGTTTTATTGCCAAATTCCCGGATGAAGAAGCCAAGTAATTTGGGTAAATACAGTTAAAAAAGAGAGCAGCGGCCCCTAAGCCGCTGCTTTTTTATGCTCCAACCGCCAACTCATGATTGTGCAATTTAAACACTGCCATGCTGGCTGACAATGCATTGGCTTGCTCTTCTAATGATCGCGTCGCTGCGGCGGCCTGTTCAACCAATGCGGCGTTCTGCTGGGCAACCTGATCCATTTGCGCAATAGCTACATTCACTTGCTCAATACCGCTACTTTGTTCATAACTTGCGGCTGAGATCTCACGCATCAATGCCGTTACTCGGCTAACTTCATCAGCGATCTCATGCATGGTTTTCCCTGCCGATTCGGCCATGTCTGCGCCCTCCTTCACCCGACTTTGCGACTCAACAATCAGATCTTTGATCTCTTTCGCCGACTGCGCACTGCGTTGTGCCAGATTACGTACCTCACCCGCAACCACAGCAAAACCACGCCCCTGTTCACCGGCTCTGGCGGCCTCAACCGCAGCGTTAAGTGCCAGAATATTAGTCTGAAACGCAATGCCATCAATTACGGCAATAATATCGGAGATACGGCGCGAACTTGTGGTAATTGCCTGCATCTTATCAACCACATGACTCACGGCCTCACTGCCCTTATTGGCAATATCCGATACACTCATCGCCAAGCGATTAGCCTGATCCGAGTTTTCAGCATTCATTTTTACGGTTGAGGTCAACTGCTCCATACTGGCCGCAGTCTGTTCCAAAGAAGACGCCGACTCCTCTGTACGTTCAGCCAAATGACTGTTACCGACAGCTAATTCCCGCGAGCCAATACCAATCTGCCCACCCACATCCCGTACATTACTCACTGACGCCACCAGCGATTGCTGCATCGTCTGTAACGCCTTTGCCAATCGGGCCAATTCAGTGTTGCCCTCACTATTGATACTGTGAGTTAAATCACCAGCAGCTATATATTCCAACTGATGAATTGATTGCACCAACGGCTGCAAAATAATGTATTTGAGCGCAAACCATGCCAGTACCGCAGAGATCAACGTGATCACCCCTGCAGCTATAATGATCGTCAGTTTAATTTTGGCGGCATTGTTTGCGTTGGCGATTTGCAATTGACCAGCATCCAGTGCATAGCTGCGAAAGGCAGTGACATCATTGTTAAAGGCTTTACTAATGTCGGTAATACTCTTTTCCAATACAGCGTAATACTCGTCAGCATACCCCGCCTTGATCGCGGTCAGCATGGGTATTACGCCCTTATCAATATAATTTTTATAACTTTTCTGGATATTTATCGCCAATCCCTGCCCGTCTCCCCGGTCAGATACCGCACTGACAAAACGTGCCATCTCTTTTTGCGATAATGCTAGTGAACCTTCAGCCTGTTTTGCCGTTTGTAATGATTCCTCAATCAGGCCAATTTCTAACTGATGGATCGCCAGAGCTGCTTCAGTTCTGGCGCTTAACGTGGCATTAAAGCTATTAGATAGAGACCCCAGCTCCTCCCCCTGGATTTGATTTATTATTTGCAACGAGCGCGAACTTTCCTGAATTGAATTAATCCCGATAACACTGACAACTAATAAAATCAACGACATAAAGCTTAGCTGGGCAATAAGCCCATTCTTAATGGTAATCTTTTTTAACATCGGTTTTTTTCCGGTTATGTGCAAATGGTTAAGATTACAAAGCGTTAGCATTACAGCGGACGGTCTTATTGTTTGATTAAGTTATCGGCTATACATATGTCAGCTTGAACTCTCACCGGAAAAACAGCTCAAAATAGATACATTTAGCGAATGACGGGATTTTATCTCACTGAAATGGCCCTCACTCAGGCAATCTCACCGCTATCTGACAGTGAAAAGGGCGGGAATTCACAAAAGAGTTGGCTATAATAGCCAGCACTCCATTTCTGGTTTGATAAAAGGAAACCGACATGAGCTTGAACCAAGTACCCGCAGGTAAAGACCTGCCAGAAGATATCTATGTAGTGATCGAAATCCCTGCGAATGCGGATCCGATCAAATATGAAATCGATAAAGAGACTGGCTCGCTGTTTGTAGACCGCTTCATGTCTACTGCCATGTTCTATCCATGTAACTACGGTTATATCAACAACACCCTGTCATTAGATGGCGACCCGGTTGATGTACTAGTGCCAACACCGTATCCGTTGCAACCAGGTTCCGTGATTCGTTGCCGTCCGGTTGGCGTGTTAAAAATGACTGACGAAGCGGGCGAAGATGCCAAGCTGGTTGCGGTTCCACACAGCAAACTGACCAAAGAATACGACCACGTTAAAGATGTAAATGATCTGCCAGAACTGCTGAAAGCGCAGATCAAACATTTCTTTGAACATTACAAAGACTTGGAAACAGGCAAGTGGGTGAAAGTGGATGGTTGGGAAGATGCCGCCGCAGCTAAAGCCGAGATCCTGGCCTCTTTCGAACGTGCGAAGAAGTAATTTCCCGTTTCGCATGCCAAAAAGCGCCTCTTGAGGATGCTTTAAGCGCGAAAAGTAAAAACACCGCCCTGTGAGCGGTGTTTTTTTTGCTAATAACAGCTTAATTTTATGGCTTGTCGCTCTCTTCATGGCGTTTTAGCCAGTCGCCACTGTAGATACGTGGCACACCTTCGAGCGGTAAGCGATAAAGGTATATCCACGCGCTACCATAAGGCGTCTGAATCAGCTCGCGCCGGTAATCCTTAGTATTACTTTTAAGTTCATCTAACTCATTCATAATAGATGAGTTAATCCGATAAACCTCACAATGCACAGTACCGTCTCCGGGGATAACCGCCGGATAATGACCTAAGTTGTACATATCAAAGCCTTCAAGGTCATGTTCACCCAACCACTGGGCGTCCGTCATCCAATGACTATTACCTTGCTTGCGCCGTAAACTACCGTAGACAATAATTCGCATGGTTAGAACTCAAACTGATAAAGCACATCTAATGCCTGATCAATACCAGACACCGCTTCCAGATACAACCTTGGCATCAATCGATAACGTAATGTTAACGTCGCCAGCGAGTCAAATATACCCACACCGTATTTTACTTGCAGGTCTTTAGTGACATAACCACTTACCACGACTTGTGAACTATCACCGACTCCCTGCGTATCTAGTGCCAGATTACTGACACCAAATGCCTCGCCGATTTTACCCACAAGTTTACCGCTCTGCGCAACCCCCATGCCAATAAGCATTGAGGTCATCATGCCACTGTCAGCCCCCGAATTACTCAACCCCTGACCACGCAACAGGTATGATAACGCCTCCTGCTGTGACATAGCCGGATCCGAGAACACTTCTAGCCGTGGAGCATCAGCCATCCCGGTAACCCGCACACCAGCAGTAACACCGTCTGCCGTAGCATCTGGATTTCGTATCGCTTCAATATTGAGTAGCGGTTGATCCGGCGGGCCGGAGAACAGCAATATCCCTTTATTGACAATTAAATCCTGACCATAAGCACGGAAGCTACCCGACGGAATATTAATTTGCCCGTTCAAGCCCAACCCGCGCTGATCCTGGATCATTTTCAAATTACCTTGCAAACGGGCTTTCAAACCAAATGCATTCAGACGCACATCATTACCTACCCGAATCACCAGATTACTGTTGATTGGAATACTGGCCGTCCGTGGGGAGATAGGTTTCAGATCGTTATTGAGCATCACCTCATCTGATGAGACACCCACCGCATTTTCCGGCACTTCCTGCACCGTTATCCGCGCCCATGGAATATCAACCGAACCATTGAGGGTGAACAACTGCGGTGTCGCTTCAAAAACAATGTCCGGTGAAACATCAATCCGTACCATTGGTGGGATCGTAACCCGCAACTTATTGCCTTTTGCGGCGATTCGGGCACGCCAGGCATTGATATCACGCCAATCGGCATCACCGGAGAGATTGAGCTGCCCTTGAGAAGTCCGAATTAACCCCTCCAATGTTGAGGTCATACCGTCGAAGTTCATCACCAGACGCCCTTCGGTAATATCAAATGGCATCCAGCTACCATCAACATCGACATCGACATTATCCAGCGCCAAACGACCAAAGACTAGCGGGCTCTTCGCATTCCCCCCTAAACGCAGATTGGCGTTTAATGTGCCAGCGGCTTTTTCACCATCACTCAGTATCGGGTTAATCATTGCCAAAGAAATATTACTGATAGCAATGTTACCGGACAAATTGCGCCGCCCTTGTGGATCAGCAACCTGAACCTGCCCGGAGAACTGGCCGTTATTCACCAGTTTAATCAACCAATCAGCCCGCACTTGCCCATTGGTTAGGCCACCATTGAGATTCAGCGTTTCAAAAGCAATCGGTAACGGGTTACCTTGCACTACTTGCTGCACTTTAACCCCATTGCCACTGAGCGATACCCGTACATCTGGCAGGTTACCACCGGCCGTCCAACTGACATCGGCCCGGCCAGTGAACACGCCACTCATGGTGGTATCCGGCCCAAGGAATGGTTTTATCATCGCTAAATCAAAGCGATTGAGAACCACACTCGCCTGCCCACTCGGGCCAGCTTCAATGGCCCGAGGAACACAAAGTTCTGCATTTGGGTTAAGCCAACAGTGGGGTCCGATGGTGACCCGCTGTAAGCTATTTTGGTAATCCAATGCCATCGCACGGCTTAAACGCCATTCACCTACCGGCGTATCGAAACGCGTGTTATTAAGCGAACCGCGCCAACGTTCTTGTTGGCGATCGAAGCTCCCATCCAGCGCCAACTGACCGGAAACTGGTTCCCCTTGTATATTCAGGCGCACCTGATGCTGTTTTTCGCTACCTCGGGCATCTAGCGTCAATAAACTTACAACCAACTCCGCTTGCTTGAGTTGCTCAACCCTAACGGCCAACTGACCCTGAATCTGATCCGTGGAGCGAACGTCGCCATCAATCTTAATCCGGTTAATGGTCAGTTCCTGCCATTGCAGGCGGCTGGCGGTGAGGTCCACTAGCAGTTGTGGTGCTGTAAGGTTGCCGCGCAATTTCAGCGCCCCTTTCATCACGCCTCCCAATCCCGGTAACGCACCATCAAGTTGTGGCGCATCCACAGTGGCATCGAGCTGCCAGGTGTCACTAAGGTTGCCTCTCACATCTAACCTATTACGGCCCAATGCCAGATTAATGCCCGGAATATGCCACTGGCCTGCCGCATTCCCTGTCAGGGAGCCACGGGCCGTCACACGGTTTTGTTTCACATTCCCGTCCAGTGCCAGCTCCGGTACTTGTAATTGCCAACTACCACCGTGGATACTGCCACGGGTGACAATTCTACCATCCAGTTTTGCTGGCCACTCCGGCCACTGCTTCGCGGTGTTAATACCCGATAAGGTTAATACCGAGTTCCAACTGATTGCTTTACTCCAATCCACTACGCCAGTCAGGTCAGTGTTACCTTGCAATGCCGCCAGACGTAAACGGGTCAGATTGAATTGCTCAACACTCCCTTTACCGTCAAGAGTGAACACTGCTGGTGGCAGGTCAGTGCCTTTAAAATCAGAACGGATCGAGAGTGCGTAATCTGTCGCCTGCCCATTGAGGCGCATTCGAAGATTATTAATTTGATATTGAGGTTCGCCACTCAACGGCCAACGCAGTTGCTTGCTTTGTAGAGTTAACGCCAGTGGCAAACCAGCCTGTGCCAGCGCAGTTTCTGCATCCAGTTGCGCGCTCACCGGGCCTGACAGATTGAGTGCCACGTTGAGTTTTTCACGCAGCGCACCACCGACAGTTAATTTTACTTTTTCGCCTTTCAACGGCTCAATGTTCAGCGCACTATTGATGACCATACTCACTGGCCACTTATCGGCCAGCGTGGCGTCACCCTGTGCTGACAGCCCACCCTGTGGCGATTTAATCTCCAGCTTATCCAGTGTTATTTGGTTTTGTTGCGTGCTGGCTTGCAGCAAAAGACTACTGATAAGTACGTCGGTATCACCTGTAAGCCGGAGTTGTTGCCCTGAGATCTCTTTAATCTGTAAATCCAGCGGCAACCGGAAGTCCGGCAATTCTGGCAGTAACGGTTTAGCAAACAGCGCTTTTAACGTTTCACCTAGCGGAGCTTCCTGCTCTGATGGCGCGGCTGCCTGTTGCTCAACCGCTTCTTTTACCGCGATAGCCGTTTCAACCGCAGGTTTAGCCGCATCCGGCACCATCGCTGGCACCGTTTTTGGTAAAGCTATCAATAACCCACTGATTTTGGTCGGCATTAGTGCCAGTGCGCGCTGTTGCCAATGTGCTCCAGTGCGGAATTCATCCAGTGAAATCGCGGTGTCATCAATAGTTACTTTGACATTATTCAGCGACAGCATACGCAATGTAATGGGGTACGGAGTACTAAGTTCCCCCATCGGTTCACTACTGGCAGGAGCAGGGGCCGCAGGCGGCATGGCGTTGGTATCCACCACCACATCAATATCTTGTGCCGTCAGGGCATTAATGCACAACTCACTGCGTTTTAGACAAGAGAGCTGTAATGAAAGATGGAACTGCCCTGCTTTAACAGTGACACCCGGCATTTGATATTGAATGCCTTTTAAGGTGAGGTCACGCCACCCCCCACTGACACTGGCGATATCCAGCCCGGGAACCCAACGTGCGGCACTGTTTATCACAAAATGTAGACCACTGGTGGTGCCCAACAAACCCGCCAAAGCCCCGACCAGCAGCAGGATAATGAGCAGAAATGCGATACTGAGTCTCTTTATCCACCTCCCTCCCTTTACCAACATCATAGTTCAGGCCCCAAACCGATATAAAATTGCACGCCACGTGCTTCGTTGTCACCAATAGGTTTGGCGATGTCTAGCTTGATCGGACCGACCGGAGAAGCCCAACGGACCCCAACCCCGGCGCCAGTTTTGAAATCGCTCTTGCGAATATCGTTAACCGCTTCACCCGAGTCGACAAATACAGCCCCCCACCATCTTCCGGTAACGTTATATTGATACTCAAGCGTACCGGTTGCCAGTTTAGAGGCACCGGTTAATTTACCTTCGCTATCGCGTGGGGAAATATCACGGAATTTATAGCCACGAATACTGCGATCCCCACCGGCGAAGAAACGCAGTGACGGCGGTACCCGGTCGAAATCATTGGTTTCAATCCAGCCTAAGTTACCCCGAACGACAAAACGGTTCTTCTCACCCAAAGTACGAATCCACACGTTTTGCGCTTGGAATATGGCGAAATCGACATCTGACCCCCATGTGGTATCAGACACATCAATAGAATAATTCTGACTATCCCCCCACACCGGCATAGCACCGCCGCGCTGACGGGTACGGCTGATGTTCACCCCCGGATACAGCAACATGGTGGTATCAGTGACACTACCTTGAGTAAAGTGATCCAAACTCCAACGCAGGTTAACTGAGCGCTTCCAACCACTGGACAAATCCCAGAAACGGGCAACGTTCAGGGTGGTTGTGTCAGATTTTGTATCATTCAGATCGGTGCGTTTGAACCCACCCTGTAACAGGTAATACTGTTCCAGCGGGTTTTTTAACAGTGGGATTCGATAGCTGAAATCCAGCGTCTGTTCGGGCGCGGAAAGTGTAGTACTGGTGGTTAGACTATGCCCGTAGGAGTTCATCCACGGCTTACGCCAACTGGCCGTCAGACGTGGACCGACATCGGTCGCATAACCGCCCCCCAATTCAACCGTATTTTCGGTACGTGGAGTGACGACCGCATCCAGTGGCAGGACTTTGGTTTTTCTCGCGTCGCGAAAATCCGGTGAAACCACCACCGAGTTAAACCAGTTAGTCGCAGCCAGACGGCGGTTCAATTCGGCCAGTTCATCAGAAGTATAAAACTCACCTTCATGAAAGGGCACCAAATTTTGCAGAAAATCCTCACGGATTTGCGAGCCTTGGAAGGCTACTTTACCAAACCGGTAGCGCTCGCCACTGTCAAAATCAATATCCCAAAAAGCTTTGCGCAACTCAGCGGCAACACCCAACTGGCTTTTGATCATATTGGCGTCAAAATAACCACGGCGTAACGCTAAGCCCGTCAGTGAACTTTTGAAATTATCAAAATCACCATGATTGAGGACTGAGCCAATTTTAGGGGTATCGCGGCGTACCAATGATAGATAATCAGGATCAGTTTTCGCCCCACCTTGCAGCACAATATCAACACCAGCAATCAAAACCGGTTCACCAGGAATCACTTTGGCAATTAAAACGGAACGTGCAGGTGCCGGGCGCGGCTGCAAATCAAAGGTGATGGTGGGGTCGTAATAACCTAACGCGCGTAGCCCCTGACGAATGGCGTCATCCACCCTTGAGCGGAAACGGCCATCGGACGTCACTTCATCCGTACCAATTGTTGATAAACGCGCCCTGACGTTTCTCTCTAAATCCCCGCTAAGACCTTCGACCTGCAACCGCACATTGGCAGCGTAGGCAAGAGGTGTGGCGAGCAATACGCACAAAAAACACAAAATAGGGTATCGTGGCACGCGTACTCCTAATTAATTTTATACCTGCCATCTTCCAAATTGCAGGTGTATTGGCAACTCTCATTACTCGACCTGACCTCTGCAAGCAGCATTTAAATCTGCTCCCAGCAGATTTGTCATCCGAATCACTTACCCTATAAGCTCATCAGGGTTCTCTCCCTTGCCGCTTTACCGCATCTTGAAACCTATTGGGTATATTTTCCTGTAAAAACGATCTGACGGACTTTTTATCACTTACGCAATCATTCCGCACTTAAAGACCGATTTAAACCTGTTATCCCTAAAACTCCACCTTAAGCCGATACATTAACGCAGAATGGCTCTTATTGTGTGCAAACTCGCAATCAGATACAACTGTCTATACCTATTCACTGTAAACATCTTGTTATTAATTTACTGTAAACTTCAAATTCACTGTAAACATTGGAGCCTATTTTGGTGCAAAATTTTGACAAAACTGCCGTCATTGATGCGGCGAATGCCTTACCCGGGCGAATCACACCAATGCCAGTCGCAACTCTCCATGTGGTGAATGGGCATTCCATGACACATATCCCTGACGGAATGGAGATCGCTATCTTCGCCATGGGTTGCTTCTGGGGGGTTGAGCGCCTGTTCTGGCAACTGCCTGGCGTCTACAGTACTGCCGCAGGTTATTGCGGTGGCTACACACCAAACCCAACCTATCATGAAGTTTGTAGTGGCCGCACAGCCCATGCAGAAGTGGTTCGTGTTGTCTTTGATCCGGCCATCATCAGCTATAAGCAACTATTGCAGATTTTCTGGGAAAATCACGATCCCGCCCAAGGAATGCGTCAAGGCGGAGATGTCGGAACACAATATCGTTCAGCCATTTACGTTTTGACACCTGAGCAGCAAGTGCAAGCTAACGAGAGCAAAGCCTTGTTCCAGCAAGCCATGGAGCAAGCGGCTGATCGCCGGTTGATTACCAGTGAAGTGGCGGTTGCACTACCGTTTTACTATGCAGAGGATGACCACCAGCAATATTTGCACAAAAATCCACATGGATATTGTAACCTTGGCGGTATTGGCGTGTGTATGCCGCCTGATTTGTAAGGTTGCCCACGCTCTTATCGCTGCGATTATCCCCAAATTGCGTAGAGTTGCAGGTTGGCAGCAAGGGAATGACAAATCGCTTGGAATGCGGTTTGAACAGCATTTATGCTAGCCCACAGGGGGATTTCAAGCATGGCCGGAGTAATGAACCTAGCTAACTCCGCTGCAACTTAAAGTAAGACGGGTTATACTATTCGGGCTGTTCACTCGGCCCGATGGCGGCTTTCTGCCGTTATCTTAAATTTAAACAGTATTTTTTAATTCAAACAAATGTATGGCCTTCCTTACGATCGCCGGCGCGATTGTCGGTACGACACGGACAGATTATGTTAAACAGTATTTTACTGATTCTTTTTTTAATTGCGGTGAGTGCCTTCTTCTCATTATCAGAGATTTCACTGGCAGCTTCGCGCAAAATTAAACTAAAACTTCTGGCAGATGAAGGCGATATCAACGCCTTGCGGGTACTTAAATTACAAGAGACTCCGGGGATTTTCTTCACTGTGGTCCAGATTGGCTTGAATGCCGTCGCCATTCTGGGGGGTATCGTCGGTGATGCTGCGTTTTCCCCCTCCTTTAAATTGGTGTTTGAACGCTTCATGTCACCAGAGCTTGCCGACCAGGTGAGTTTCATTTGCTCGTTTGTTCTGGTCACCAGTTTATTTATTCTTTTTGCCGACTTAACCCCGAAACGCATCGGTATGATTTCACCTGAAGCGGTTGCCGTTCGGATCGTCAACCCGATGCGCTTCTGTCTGATGATTTGTCGCCCACTAGTTTGGTTCTTCAATGGGATGGCGAATCTAATCTTCCGACTATTCAAGCTGCCAATGGTACGCAATGATGACATCACATCAGATGATATCTATGCCGTCGTGGAAGCAGGTGCATTAGCCGGGGTGTTACGTAAACAAGAGCATGAATTGATCGAAAACGTCTTTGAACTGGAGTCACGTACTGTTCCTTCGTCGATGACGTCACGTGAAAGTGTGATTTATTTTGATCTGCGGGAAAGCGAAGACAGCATAAAAGAGAAGATTTCGACCCACCCACACTCTAAATTCTTGGTATGTGATGGTCATATCGATCAAGTTGTGGGTTATGTCGACTCTAAAGACTTGCTGAACCGGGTATTAGGTAACCAGAGTCTGGTACTGAGCAGTGGCGTGCAAATTCGCTCAGCCCTGATTGTGCCAGACACATTGACACTCTCCGAGGCGCTGGAGAGCTTTAAAACCGCCGGTGAAGACTTTGCCGTTATCCTCAACGAATACGCCCTGGTGGTTGGTATCATTACCCTGAATGACGTGATGACCACGCTGATGGGGGATTTGGTCGGTCAGGGGCAGGAAGAGCAAATTGTTGCTCGTGATGAAAGTTCATGGCTGATTGAGGGCGGTACCCCGATTGAAGATGTAATGCGAGTGCTGCATATCGATGAGTTCCCGCAGTCTGGCAATTATGAAACCATCGGCGGCTTTATGATGTATATGCTGCGCAAAATTCCCAAACGCACGGATTTCGTCAAATATGCCGGCTACAAGTTTGAAGTAGTCGATATCGATAGCTACAAAATCGATCAGCTACTGGTGACTAAACTCAGTGACCTACCAGCCCCAATACTGCCAAAAGCCCCACACGAAAGCAGTGATGCCTAATGAAAGTTTAAATCAGTCATTATTTAAAACATTAGCGGCCCCACAATAGGGGCCGCAATTAATTCTGTTCAGACTAATGTCATACCCAAAGCAATTATGTAAGAAGGGTATCAGCCTGCAAACGCATCACCTGACGATTAACCTCTGACATCACCTCAAAGTGGCGTTTATCCCTAACTTTCGGGATTAAAATCTTACCTTTGTCAAACTCAAAAGCCCCCATATCTTTGATATATAACCTCCCTCGGAAAAGCGTTTTGACATACATCGCCACTTTAGCCGGATTGTAACGTTGGAAGATCCTCATTTTTTTACTTTCCTCCCATGACATCAATACGCTCCCTCTGGTGCCTTAGCGACCAAGATCACAGGTAACGTAATATAATTGCAGAGTAATAGACCTTGAGTATGGGCTTTAGTTCCGCCAAAACCAGTCATTGCTGCTGGATTTACACAAAATTACAGGGTCATATAGATAAAATGAGACTTAATTACAGAATAACCATCTAGTCAGTGTCAGAAATAAATACTGTAGAGAAACAGGACAGACCTCTGATCTGCACCTATTATTGGAAAACTGATGCCCAATAGGTTTCAAGATGCTGGCAAGCGGCAAACACAATCTGCCAACACAGCTGCAATTTGAAAGACTACGGGTAGACCTGCATGCAGGACTTAGTACCCGACATTACCCATAAGATCCCACAAGGACATGCCATGATAAAAAATAGCCTGCTGATACTGTCACTACTACTCACACCACTAATGGCCTGCGCTCACTCCCTACAAATCAACCAGCGGGTACCGCCGGTGGGTGTCAGCGATAAAGGCGAATTAAATTATGATAAAGCTACTGATCAGTTTAGCTACAAAAACTGGAATAGCTCGCAACTGCCCGGCAAAGTGCGGGTGATCCAACATATTGCTGGCCGCACCTCGGCAAAAGAGCTGAATGCCCCGTTAGTGGAAGCCATTAAGCACGCTAATCTGCCACACGAACATTACCAAACGACGACAATCGTCAATACTGATGACGCCATCATCGGCACGGCAGTGTTTGTGCGTAACAGCATTGAAAGTAATAAACGCGACTTTCCCTGGTCACAATTTGTGGTCGATAGCGACGGGAATGTCAAAAAGGCCTGGGGTTTAGCGGAAAAGGGCTCGGCGATTGTGGTATTGGACCCACAAGGGAATGTGAGATTTGCCAAAGATGGCGCATTGACACCGGAGGAAGTACAGCAGGTGATCGATCAATTGCACCAACTGGTGAAACAGTAATCTCCCCTTAAGGTTTGAAGCTGCAGGGAATTCGCTGCGGGCACTCACCCGAATCATATGATTCGTTTGCGTGCCACCTCCCTGCAACGCCACACTCTTTGGCTATGTGGTTAGAATAAAGACACTCTAAAGCCGGGGTTCAGGAAAGATTCACGTGGGGTATAAGAGAGTGGTTTACCCTGCCAATCGTGAACCAGTGCTCCGGCAGCAATGGCTACTGCATGCCCGGCGGCAGTATCCCATACATTAGTAGGCCCAAAGCGCGGGTACAGTTGCGCCTTCCCTTCCGCCACCAGACAAAACTTGAGTGACGAACCGACTGATATAGTCTGGTGTTCACCTAATTGCGACAAATAATCTTCCAATTCAGCATCACTGTGAGAGCGACTGACTACCACTAACGGCGGTAGTGCAGCACGCACCTGAATCTGCATGCGCCTGCCACACTCCTCTTTCCACGCCTGGCCGTTTTCAGCGCTGTACATCACTTCAGTCACTGGGGTATATACCACGCCAAGCACCGGTACTCCTTGGTCAATCAACGCGATATTAACGGTAAACTCGCCATTCCGATGTAGAAACTCTTTAGTACCGTCCAGCGGATCAACCAGCCAGTAGCGCTGCCAGTGTTGACGTACCGCCCAAACCGGCGGATCTTCTTCAGATAACAGTGGGATATCGGGAGTCAGTGCCGCCAATCCGGCTTTGATAATCTGGTGAGCGGCAAGATCAGCCGCTGTCACTGGCGAATCATCTTTCTTATGGGCCACATCAAGGGGTTTATCCCCCTGATAGACCGCCATAATCGCCACGCCTGCCTCGCGGGCCAACTGGCAAATTTGCTCTAACATCATCCACCCCTTGGTATTATGAGTCATGCCGGATACTGATAATGGCTGTTTAAATCGATAGTGATTGTTTAGGCCAATAGTGATTGTTTAGACCAATAGTGGCTCGCGCTACTCGTTCGCCATATATACAGTTTAGAACGCAAACGTAAAAATTAATTATCTAAGCCCAATAGATTTCCAGATGAAGGCAACAAGTGCCACCAGCAGACCTGCAAGTTACAAGATAACGGGGATATGCCCTCAATCATCAGAGTTGCAGACTAATAAGATTCCTACCAAATAGCCATCAATGTCGGTAACTTCCAATAAAATCAGTGGGATTAACCTGCCACAACTGTGAACTTCTGCGCGTTATCCTAGGGCGTTTTCTGCCAAACTTCACACTTTGTTGTAGCAATTAATTAAAGTTACATATTCTTTTGCGATACATGTCGAATAGATTTTAATGGAGAAAGCCATGATCACGCGTCCGCTGACGTTATCTCTTCTTGCCAGCCTGATTGCTGTCGCGACTTCAATGTCTGTAGCAACTGCTGCTACCGTTGATTTGCGGGTATTGGAAACCACCGACCTGCACAGCAATATGATGGATTTTGATTACTATAAAGATAAACCTACTGAAAAGTTTGGTCTGGTGCGCACCGCAAGCCTGATTAGCGCAGCCCGCCAACAAGCGACTAACAGTGTACTGGTGGATAACGGTGACCTGATTCAAGGCAGTCCGCTTGGTGACTATATGGCAGCCAAAGGATTGAAAGCCGGAGAAATTCACCCAGTCTACAAAGCAATGAATACGCTGGATTATGCCGTGGGGAATATCGGTAACCATGAGTTTAACTACGGTCTGGACTATCTGAAGAAATCGCTGGCTGGCGCAAAATTCCCCTATGTGAATGCCAACGTGATTGATGTGAAAACCGGTAAGCCGCTGTTCCAGCCTTACCTGATTGTCGACACACCAGTGCAAGATCGTGAAGGTAAAACCCATAACTTGCGCATTGGTTATATTGGTTTTGTCCCGCCACAAGTGATGATATGGGATAAAGCGAACCTGAGCGGAAAAGTGACCGTTAACGACATCACCGAAACAGCCAAAAAATGGGTACCGGAAATGCGCAAGCAAGGTGCTGATTTGGTGGTGGCTATCCCGCACTCTGGGCTTTCCAGTGACCCTTATAAAACCATGGCGGAAAACTCAGTTTATTATCTCAGCCAGGTGCCGGGGATTGATGCCATCATGTTCGGTCACGCCCATGCCGTTTTCCCCAGTAAAGATTTTGCCGCCATCAAAGGTGCTGATATCGCTCAAGGCACCTTAAATGGTATTCCGGCTGTGATGCCGGGCCAGTGGGGTGATCACCTGGGGGTGGTTGATTTCGTCCTGAATAATGATAAAGGCCCATGGCAAGTTACTGGAGCCAAAGCTGAAGCGCGCCCGATCTACGATAAAACAGCACAAAAATCGCTGGCAATCGAAGATGCCAGTCTGGTGAAAGTGCTCGCAGCAGACCATCAGGGTACTCGTGACTTCGTCAGTCAACCGATCGGCAAAGCATCAGATAATATGTACAGCTATCTGGCACTCATCCAAGATGACCCGACAGTGCAGATTGTGAACAATGCTCAACGCGCCTATACCGAACACTTTATTCAAGGCGACCCCGATTTAGCCAATCTGCCGGTACTCTCTGCCGCCGCCCCCTTCAAAGCCGGCGGGCGTAAAAATGATCCCGCCAGTTTTGTTGAAGTGGAAAAAGGTGAACTGACCTTCCGTAATGCCGCCGATCTCTATCTGTATCCGAACACTCTGGTGGTAGTGAAAGCCAGTGGGGCGGAAGTTAAGCAATGGTTAGAGTGCTCTGCCGCACAATTTAATCAAATTGATGTGACCAACAGTAAGCCACAGTCGTTGATTAACTGGGATGGCTTCCGCACTTATAATTTTGATGTTATCGATGGCGTGAAATATGAAATCGATGTCAGCCAACCTGCGCGCTATGACGGTGAGTGCGCACTGATCAACGATAAAGCCGAACGGATTAAAAACCTGACATTTAATGGCAAACCTATCGATCCGAAAGCCACATTCCTGATTGCGACCAACAACTATCGGGCTTATAGCGGTAAATTTGCCGGTACGGGTGACAGCCATATTGCATTTGCTTCTCCTGATGAAAACCGGGCGGTACTGTCGGCTTATATCAGTGCTGAAACCAAGAAACACGGGCAAGTTACCCCACAGGCTGATAATAACTGGCGTCTGGCAACGATCGACAGTAAGCAGCCACTGGATATCCGCTTTGAAACGTCACCAAGTGCTAAAGCCGCTGAATTTATCAAGCAAAAAGCGCAGTACCCGATGAAAGCACAAGGTACTGATGAAATTGGCTTTGCCGTTTATCAAATCGACTTACAGAACAAATAATCTCGGATAACAGCGCTTCAACGCGCTGTTACTTTTCACAAGTACCTCTTTGTGGTTATATCGCAATCTATAACATGTATTTATTATGCATGTTATAGGCGTTTAACTATTCAATGAGGTGTCATTATGGATTACCGCAATCAGTCTCTCGGTGCCCTGGCTATCGCTATTCCACGAGCCACAAAATTATTCCGTCACCACCAGCTCGATTTCTGCTGTGGTGGTAAACAGACACTGCTACGCGCAGCCAATAAGCTGAACCTGGATATCGATGAGCTGGAAGCACAACTGAGTGCCTTGCAATCCGAGCCTCAGTCATCTGAAGATTGGCAACAGCAGTCGCTGGCTAATATCATCGATTTTATTATCAGCCGCTACCATAACCGCC
Organism: Yersinia sp. 2541 StPb PI; assembly: GCF_052217145.1. NCBI lineage: Bacteria > Pseudomonadati > Pseudomonadota > Gammaproteobacteria > Enterobacterales > Yersiniaceae > Yersinia > Yersinia sp. 2541 StPb PI. The sequence continues at coordinate 4,229,114 of NZ_JAZGQB010000001.1, forward strand.
ATCGTGAGCAGTTACCGGAATTAATTCTGATGGCGGAAAAAGTTGAACGGGTACACGGCGAGAAACCAGCCTGTCCGCGTGGACTGGCGGTTGAACTTACTGCAATTTTAGAAGAGCTAACCCAGCATATGTACAAAGAGGAACAAATTCTGTTCCCAATGATAACCCGTGGTATGGGGTCTCAGGCTGGTGGGCCAATATTTGTGATGGAAGCGGAACACGATGCAGTTGGGCAGCAGCTAGAAGTGGTAAAACAGTTAACACAAAATGTCACCCCACCAGAAGGAGCCTGCAATACTTGGCGGGCACTCTACACCGGTATCAATGAATTCATAACTGATCTAATGGAACATATTCATCTGGAAAACAATTTGCTGTTCCCGCGCGCGCTAAAAGGCGAATAATCTCGCTATTGGTCATGGCCGGCATCAATAAATGCAAAAGGGCGACATCACGCCGCCCTTTCTGGTTTCACCGCATGCAGAAATTACAGAATTTCCAGCAGTTCCACTTCAAACATCAATGCGCTGAAAGGTGGAATAGTCGCACCCGCGCCACGCTCGCCATAAGCCAGGCCGTGCGGGATGTACAACTTCCACTTAGAACCTACTGGCATCATGGATAAGGCTTCAATCCAACCAGGAATAACACCACTGACCGGGAATTCTGCTGGCTGGCCACGTTCAACTGAGCTATCAAATACCGTACCGTCAACCAGACGGCCCGTATAGTGCACACGAACACGGTCCTGGCGGGATGGGATCGGGCCTTCGCCAGCCTGTAACACGGAGAACTGTAAGCCAGACTCAGTGGTGGTCACATCATCACGCTTGGCATTTTCTTCTAAGAAGGTTTTGCCTTCTTCTACCAACGCACTCTGGCGATCAACACGCACTTTATCAGCCTTTTCGTGCACTTCTTGTAGTGCGCGATGTATTACATCAACCGGGACGGTCGGTGCATTCCCTTCCATCGCGTCACGCAAACCTGCCAACAGTGCTTCTGGCAATAAACCTTCCAGCCCGGACTCTTGCAATTGCTGCCCGATTTGTAAACCAATTCCGTAGCTCGCTTGCGCTTCAACGCTATCAAAAGAAGGGGTCGTCATGGATTTTCCTTTAGTCACTCATCATATTGAAGCTGCCAGCATAACAGCAGCAGGGGAGCGCGGTAAAATCTTGCGTCGTGAATGATGACTTTTGTCGAAGAAAAAGAAACAATGACACCCCGCGCGTGGACCCCGTTGAATGGCTCAAGCCAGTGATTCGGGTAATTAAAAGCACCCAACAAACCGTAGTTTGGAAGGTAACGGGGATAAAGGTATATACTTAGAAGCCTATGGGGTTACCGCCCATATTTAATTTTATGTTGTTTTACGTTGTTGAAGAGAGGTTACCATGGGCAGAATCGCGCCCAGGAGAAGGAAGAATAATCGGGTTTATCAACCACTGCTGCACACCTGGCTGACGATTAGGCAGAAGATCATGCCGGATTCTAAAGCTGCCGATGAGCAAAACCTGATGTCTGAAATCAGTGCGCCTGAGCACACAGCCTCTGCGGAGAACGTTGTTACTACCGAAGATAGCGTTTCTGCAAACGTTAATGTGCCCCCTGAATCCGTGGCAACCGCCACAGCAGAAAAAGGGATCAAAGGTCTGCTGCTGAAAATCTGGCATTTGCCGGACAGTTTCGAATGGATGGAACCTTTGCCTCTGTTCCATCGCCGCTGGGTTATTGTCGCCACCGCTGTATTGCTGCTGGCACTGCTGTGGCCCGCATCGCGGGATAACACCAACCTTTCCTTCCCAGTGAGCGCGCCGTCCAGCAGCGCGCCACTACAAGCCCAATTACAGGGCAATCTTGATGCTCCGCCACCTCCAACGGTGGCGTCTCCCGAACCCGAACCACCGACTTTGACGCAGGGAAATTGGCAAAGTTATCAAATTCAATCAGGGAAAACACTGGCACAGTTATTCCGTGATAATAACCTGCCGGTCAATGAAGTTTTTGCGATGGCACAGGTTGAGGGTAGCGATAAGCCATTGAGTAATCTGAAAGCTGGGCAAGAAATCAAAATTATGTTGGACGCTCAAGGTGTAGTTGCCGCACTGGCCATTGAAACCACCAATAATACAGAAGTGCTGTTTACCCGGCAGAGCGATGGCAGTTATCGTCGCGACCGTTAATCGCCGTTATCCATAGCCACTTTTGTCCTGCCCGTTACCTTCTTTGATATTGTCACGTCGTCTCTTCCGAATTAGGTTGTTTTCTGGATGGTTAACGCCATCCACCATTGATAACCACATTCATATACCCAATAGATTTCAAGATGCAGCCAGGCGACAAGCGCATAGAACCCGATGAGCGTCCCCAAGAGTCATGACTATCGCCAACACACCAGCAGCCTGAAAGATAGCGGGGACAAATAAAGGGAGTGACTATGATATGAAATACAAATTACCTTTTTTAATGCTATTCACCTCGTTTGGTACCTTAGCTCAGTTGCATTGCCCGCCAGTGGATACAATTAAACAGATTGGTGGAGTTTACAGTGCACCTGCGGCAGGTAATGAAGAATGGGTTGGCATATTACAAGGTACCCTTCCACCAAACAGTTCAGTTAAAAATTTTAGTGAAGCGCTGATCATCATTGATAGTGATAAAAACAATATCGTTGGACAGGGTGAGTTTCAAAAGTGTACCTATAACTTGCAGGCGCAAGGTAGGCAGATAGATATGTTCTACGGTAATAAAACTTGGTCAGTATCGGTCAATGGGCAACCACTCTGGGTGTACCAACAAAATCCTTTTCTAGAAATTTACCAGTGTTCAGGTGTTGCCGCCGAAGAGTGCAAGTTTGAAATTTTAGCGGCGGGTTAAGCTTTTAGTGTTGAGCCAAACATGCAGATGGCTATTTTCATCAACCACCAGATAGCAAAACGCCAGCACGAGGCTGGCGTTTTAGCAGGTTAACAGCAGCGTAACTTACGCTTCTGCAACCACGATCACGTTCAGTTTAGCGAACACGTCGCTGTGTACCTGGAAGTGAACTTCATGATCACCTGTGGTACGCAGAACGCCATTCGGCAAACGAACTTCGCTCTTGGTAACTTCAACGCCAGCCGCAGTTACTGCGTCAGCGATATCACGAGTACCGATAGAGCCGAACAGTTTGCCTTCATCGCCAGATTTAGACGCGATGGTGACACTGCCCAGTTCGTTAATTTTGGTTGCGCGAGCTTCAGCAGCAGCCAGAACGCCAGCCAATTTGGCTTCCAATTCTGCACGGCGTGCTTCAAAGAACTCTACGTTTTTCTTCGTTGCCGGAACAGCTTTACCTTGTGGAACCAAGAAGTTACGAGCATAGCCCGCTTTAACGTTCACTTGGTCACCCAGGCTGCCCAGGTTTGCTACTTTATCAAGCAGAATAACTTGCATTACCTTATCCTCTCAAAGTCGTTAATGGACAGTGGCCGATTACTGATGACGATCAGTGTACGGCAACAAAGACAGGTAGCGTGCGCGCTTGATACAACGGGCGAGCTGACGCTGGTATTTTGCGCGAGTACCGGTAATACGGCTCGGGACAATTTTACCACTTTCAGTGATATAGTTTTTCAGCGTAGCGATATCTTTATAATCAATCTCTACAACGCCTTCCGCGGTAAAACGGCAGAACTTGCGACGACGGAAATAACGTGCCATTTGGCTAGTCTCCAGAATCTATAAATTCAATCTGCTCGGCATGCAGAACCAATTTGTTCAGCCCATTGCGACCTTGATGGCAGCTAATGAAGCCTTCAACGGTTAACTGACTGCCGACCGTTATACTGTGAGTTAATGCTTGTGACTTTTGTCCGCTGACAATAACCGGCATTCTGCACCATGTTTGTCGGCTAAATCCGGCTTCCTGCTGTGTTGATCGGTGCTCAAGCACAAATTGACAATGCGGAATACCAGAAGGACTTACTTTTCGAACCGGCGTCTTGCACACTGTGCCAGAAAGTACCAGACGATTAGTGGTCACCACGGCAATTACTCTTCAGAATCCCCAGCTTCAGAATCATCATTGGCTTCTGATGCGAAGTCGTGACGCTCACGGCGTTCGTCTTTCGCTTTAACCATTGGTGATGCTTCAGTTACCGCGTGTTTAACGCGCATAACCATGCTACGGATAACGGCGTCGTTGAAGCGGAAGTTTGTTTCCAGCTCATCGATCGCTTCCTGCGGGGCTTCAACGTTCAGCAGAACGTAGTGAGCTTTATGCAGTTTATTGATCGGGTAAGCCAGTTGACGGCGGCCCCAGTCTTCCAGACGGTGAATGGTACCAGCAGCATTAGTGATAGTTGCACTATAGCGCTCGATCATGCCCGGAACCTGTTCGCTTTGGTCAGGATGGACCATAAAAACGATTTCGTAATGACGCATCGATTATTGCTCCTTACGGATTATTCAGCCTCCTGATAGGGTCAACCGCGGCCCATGGAGGCAAGGAACGTGTTTGTGTGCGGCTGAAAAATGACGCGTAACTATACTTGCGGGCGGTTTGAAACTCAAGGACTGACGGGGATTTATTCTTGTTCTGGCCCTTACTTCGCTAAAAAGGCATTTTTTGTTCATTAAATAACCAATGGATGTAGATCCATTAGTCTATTAAATCTTTCAATAAAATCATTGGCTCAGTGAAAATATCATTCATTTTTTTTGACCAAGTGAATCAATTACTACGTATTTTTAAATTAACAAAAGCGACTAGAATTATTTACATCCACCGCATATTAAGCGGTAGCGTTAATGGAAAGTTATTCAAAGTATATAAACATACTCTAAATAATTCGAGTTGCAGGAAGGCGGCAACTGAGCAAATCCTCAGGAGCTTACACCAGTAAGTGACTGGGGTGAACGAAGGCAGCCAACGCGCCTGCTACTTGAAGTATGACGGGTATAAAATATTGGAGTCACCTATGAGACATACACTCATCATCGCAGCCACAGTCAGTTTGCTCTTATCCGCCAACACGTTTGCCGCCACAGAAATCAGCCGCCAGGAAGCGATGCAGCAGCAGCGTGTCAGTATCGGCGAGATCTCTCTTAACCATAATGTGGTGTCACCGGATGACGCCGTGGCACAAATTAGCAAAATGGCTGATGAGCGCGGCGCTACGGCATACCACATTACTCAGATGCATGAGCCGGGTAGCAACAGCTCAATTCGGGTCAATGCTGAGATTTACCGTTAGACGCAGCAGTATAGATACAACACCGGTGAATACGACGACCAACAACCAAAAAAGCCCTTTGATATGCCCTTGCCCCCAGACCTTTGGGGGCTTTTTTATAAGTGGCTGCTGAAGAATGTGACTCCAGCCTTTAATGCACTTGGGGTAATTTTGTGGCCAATACCGGCCTCGGTAATATAGGTTAGCTGATTAGCGCGCCCGCTTGCCCTTAACGCCTGTACCAATCGCGTACTTTCTGCTGCTGGCACCACTTCATCAGCCTCGCCATGCCAGACCAATAAGGGCCGCTCTGCAATCTTTTCTAACTGATGGTTCAGTTCATAATCCGCCAACGGCGCTAAACGGCGCTCAAATTCAGCAGCGTTGACCGGCTGCCCCGCTTTCAATGGCGGAAACAGTGAGCGGGCCAGTGAGGTAAAATCACCTGACCCCATAAAGTCTGCGGCCACTTTCACCCATGGATAGCGAGCAAACGCCCCCAATGTGGTCATACCGCCCATTGATGCACCCGCCACGCCAATGCGATCACCGTCAATCAATCCTGCTTGTTGATAATATTGTTTAATCGCAGGCAACTCATCAATGTTTGATTTCAGGATCTCCCAGAAATAGGATAAGCGCTGTGATTCATCACCGTTAAACCGCGCACCGTGCATATCCGCATCTGGCAAAATGGTGCGAAAACCGGCTTGTGCGAAGGCATAGGCGAAGTAGGAATAGACCTCTTTCGATGAGGTGTAGCCATGATAGAAAAAAATGGTCGGTAGCGGCTGCTGGCGTTTACCCGCAGGGGTAGCATGAATCACCTCAATACCATTAATATTTTCCAGCGATATCTCAATCATGGCAAAAATCCTTTATTGATGCAGCGGCGCGTAAACAGGAAAAACCAGCGTAATATACCCAAGGAACAAGGCAGTGTGCCAAAATGAGGATATAAAGTCTTAAATCAATTTCTTCCAAGATATTACGCTTCACCTTGGGGTTTTACGGTAACCGCGCCGTTGATAAAGAGGCAATAAATGAAGATAAAACGTGTGATGGGGGTTTTGCTGCTGGCGCTCGGGCTTTCGGGTTGTAGTGTTTTGCATACGACACCAGCCCCCCCTCCTGCAATCCAGCCTTATGCACAAGAAATTACCCGCGCCCAGAGCCTTAATTTGCAAAAAGTAGGCACCGTCTCAGCACAGGTATTTGGTAGCCCGATGGATATAGAAGCCGAAATTCAACGTAGGGCTAATGCCAGTGGCGCGCCCTACTATTTGATTATTATGTTGTCCGACAGCATTTATCCCGGCACCTGGTATGCCAACGCACTGCTGTATAAGTAACTCATTGCTGCTGACTGCTGATTCCCCTATTGAAAGCCGCTGCCGCGACTGAGCAGTCGCGCGCAAACCGCTTCCGGCAGCATATATTGATCACGGTGATCCAAGGTCATGCGGCACCAGGCATCGGCCAGTGGTGGTGAGGCAAAACGCAGTAGCTGAGAAGCACAACACAGATCGAACAGTTGCTGAGTTAATGCCCGCCCTTGTTCCTCTTTGGGGTTTTTCAGCCGCTGCTGTAATTGCCGCCACGCACGATCAAACAATCGATTCTGCCCGCGAACCGGATAGAACTCCTGCTGTAGCATCTCAAGGGCTGCCGGTAGTTTGCGAAATGTGCGCAACACATCAAGGCACATAATATTGCCGGAACCTTCCCAAATACTGTTTACCGGCATTTCACGATAGAGCCGTGGCAGTTCACTCTGCTCACAATAGCCAATCCCACCCAGCACCTCCATCGCCTCGGCAACAAACCCACTGCCTTGCCCACATACCCGATATTTAGCCGCAGGAGTGAGTAGACGGCTAAATATCTTCTCATGAGCCTCATCTGACTTTCCCCAGGCGCTAGCTAAGCGCATCAGCAGTGCTGTATGCCCCTCCAGACGCAATGCCATGCGGCTCAGCACTTGTCGCATCAAAGGTTGGTCTACCAGTGGCTTACCAAAGGCCTGCCGCTGCCACGCATGATACAGCGCGACGGAAAAGGCACGCCGCATCAGACCATGGCTACCCAGCGCACAATCAAAACGGGTATAGCCCCCCATTTTTAAAATTTGGCGCACACCGTCGCCCTCATCCCCCAATAACCAAGCAGTCGCATTATCAAACTCAACTTCACTGCTGGCATTGGAGCGGTTGCCAAGTTTATCTTTCAGCCGTTCTAATCGAATGGCGTTATAGCTGCCATCCGGCAATATTTTAGGCAGAAAGAAGCAGGATAGCCCGCCATCGGTCTGCGCCAACACTAGGTGTGCATCACTTTGTGGTACCGAGAAAAACCACTTGTGCCCCACCAGACGATAAGCCTCACCATTGCCCCGCCCCTCCAGCGGCTCAGCCCGGGTAGTATTACTGAGTACATCGGAACCACCCTGTTTTTCTGTCATGCCCATTCCTATCAACAAGCCCCGTTTCTGGCTACCAATGGACTGATGGGGATCAAAGCGATCAGAAAGTAGTGGCGATAGCCAGTTTTGAAATAGTGGTGGGAGTGTTTGCTGTAGTAGTGGGATAGCACCAAAGGTCATGGTTATTGGGCAGAGCGTGCCCGCTTCCACCTGCGCATGCAGGATAAAACGCGCCGCACGGGCGGCAAAAGAACCGATTCGAGCATCTTCCTGCCACGGTAGATTATGCAGGCGATGATTGACCAGCTCTTGCATTAACATATACCACGCGGGATGAAATCGCACTTGGTTCAACCGCTGCCCGGCAGCATCGTAGCGCAATAACTCAGGAGGATTGGTGTTTGCCAGCCGCCCAAGTTCAAGAGACTCCTGTGATCCCAATTGTAGCCCGATCAAAGAGAGAGTCTCTCCATCCCAACCAGCGTGTTCACGCATCACTGCTTCCCGCAACGCCATGTCAGACAAAAATAAATTACTGTTCGACAATGGCTCCGGCTGATTGAAAACCAAGTGAGTCTGCCACTCCATACCTTCCTCCATTTCGGTATTCTATCCTTCGTACCTGAAGCCGCAGGGGTGTTAGCTACGCTTACTCACCCGAATCACTCACCGTCGTGCGCTCATCGGGACTCGTTCACTTGCCGCCTACCTGCAACTTCAGTTACTTTGGATATAACTGTACCATCGGCATTCATAAATCAGGGTTAAGTATGGTGCAGGCGCGAATTTTTGCTGGCAGGCTCATCACAAACGGGGATGAAAGCCCTATATATCACTGATGATTTAATTAAAATTCCTATAAAAAAGCCAGCATCCGTAAATGCTGGCTTTCTGAACTCAATAGCAAGAGAGATATTACGCTTTCAATGCTCGCTGGCGCACAACTTCAAATAAGCAAACCCCAGTGGCAACCGAGACGTTTAGCGAAGAAACCGTACCCGCCATTGGAATACTGATCAGTTCATCGCAATGCTCACGGGTCAAACGGCGCATGCCTTCACCTTCAGCCCCCATCACCAGCGCCATCGGGCCAGTCATTTTGCTCTGATACAAGGTGTGGTCTGCTTCACCGGCAGTGCCAACAATCCAGACATTGTGTTCTTGCAGTAACCGCAGGGTACGCGCCAGATTAGTCACTTTAATCAATGGCACATTCTCAGCGGCACCACTGGCCACTTTCTTGGCAATAGCATTAAGCTGCGCCGAGCGATCGCGTGGCACAATAACCGCATGGACACCGGCGGCATCGGCGCTACGCAAACATGCCCCGAGATTATGCGGGTCAGTTACGCCATCCAGCACCAGCAAGAACGGCATATCCACACTTTCCAGCAGGGCAGGTAAGTCATTTTCCTGATACTGACGCCCTTCACGCACTCGCGCTACGATCCCCTGATGGACACCCCCTTCAACCTGAGAGTCCAGCCATTGGCGGCTAGCCACCTGAATCACTAAACCGGCAGCTTCCAGTTCCGCGACCAAAGGTTGCAGACGGCGATCGTCACGACCCTTCAGAATAAAAACTTCCAGGAAACGTTGCGGATCATTGTCTAGCAGGGCTTTGACGGCGTGAATACCGTAAATAATTTCGCTCATGATGCTCTTTTATAAATGATTAAGTATTAATAAGTAAACGAATGCGGGCGACCGGGGCCGCCCGACAATCAGCAGGCCATTACTGGTCGCTGCTGGTTTTCTTCTTCGCACGCTTGGCCTTGGTGGCGGCGGCAATTTTTTTGGTTTTAGCGGACGCTCGTTTTGCTTTCGCTTTGGCTTTTTTCTCAGCCAGTGCTTTATCGTCTAGTTTAGCGGCGGCATCTGCTGGGCGGAATGCACTATCCGGCTCGAAGTTCACTGGTTTTTTTGCCCGACGAGGCCGTTGCTGCCCACCACCGGCTGGCGCGCCATCACGGCGCGGAGCACCAGATGAACTACCACGCCCACCACGACCGGTTGAGGTATCACGCATCGTGCGCTGCCCATCAGCTTTCTTCGCCTTATCACGGGCTGTTTTACCCTCACCGCGCGGCTTACGGGTACTGGAGACCAGAGCAAAGTCAATTTTGCGCTCATCCATATGTACCGCCTCAACCCGAATTTCTACGGTATCACCCAAGCGGTAAACCTGACCTGAGGATTCGCCGATCAGACGTTGGCCGATGTTGTCGTAACGGTAATAATCATTATCCAGGCTGGAAACATGCACCAAACCATCAATAAACAGATCATCCAAACGCACGAAGAAACCAAAGCCGGTAACACTGGCAATGATCCCGGTGAAGACTTTACCAACCTGATCCTGCATAAAATCACACTTCAGCCAGTCCGCTACGTTACGGGTAGCTTCATCAGCGCGGCGTTCAGTCATTGAGCAGTGTTCGCCCAATTGCAGCATATCTTCGTATTCACTGTGCCAGCCACCGGTTGGTGTCCAGCGCTCTTTCTGATTGCCTTGCTCTTTGGCGAGCTGGTACTTGATAGCGCGGTGCATCGCCAAGTCAGGATAACGGCGGATTGGTGAGGTGAAATGGCCATAAGAGGCCAATGCCAGGCCAAAGTGACCCCGGTTTTCTGGATCGTAAATTGCCTGTTTCATTGAGCGCAGCAACATGGTTTGCAGCATTTCATGGTCCGGGCGATCGGCAACTTCATCCATCAGTACAGCGTAATCTTTCGGCTCGGGCTTCAAGCCGCCACCTAAGGTCAGGCCTAGCTCATTCAGCACGCTACGCAGTGCGGAGATATGGTCATCACTTGGGCGGTCATGTACACGGAACAATGCAGGTTCGTTGTGTTTTTCGACAAAACGAGCGGCTGCAATATTCGCCAAAATCATGCACTCTTCAATCAACTTATGCGCGTCATTGCGCACTGTCGATTCAATACGTTCAATGCGCCGTTCAGCGTTGAAGATAAACTTGGCTTCTTCGGTTTCGAACGCGATACCACCACGCTCAGCACGGGCCTGATCCAGCGCTTTATACATGGTATGCAGTTCTAACAGATGCGGCACTAGCGGCTTATATTGCTCACGCAGTGTCTCTTCACCATCAATAATCCGCCACACTTTGGTGTAGGTCAGACGTGCGTGGGAGCTCATCACTGCTTCGTAGAACTTATACGACGACAGCTTACCCTGTGAGGAGATGGTCATCTCACACACCATGCACAGGCGGTCTACCTGCGGATTCAGGGAGCAAAGGCCGTTTGAGAGCACTTCCGGCAGCATCGGAACCACTTGCGACGGGAAGTAAACCGAGTTACCACGGCTGCGAGCTTCATCATCCAGCGCGGTGCGTGGGCGCACATAATAGCTGACATCAGCAATCGCCACCCACAAGCGCCAGCCACCACCGCGTTTCTTCTCGCAGTAAACAGCATCATCGAAGTCGCGGGCATCTTCACCATCAATAGTGACCAATGGCAGGTTGCGTAAATCCACCCGCCCTTTCTTCGCCTCTTCCGGTACTTGTTCTTTCAGATCCACAACTTGTTTTTCAACTTGTGGCGGCCAGGTATGGGGGATCTCATGGGTACGCAGTGCGATATCCACCGCCATGCTGGTACCCATATTTTCGCCGAGCACTTCAACAATCTTACCTACCGCTTTAGTCCGGCGGGTCGGGCGCTGAGTCAACTCGACCACCACCATATAACCCATCCGCGCACCGTTGATTGCCTCTGGCGGGATCAGAATGTCAAAACTCAATCGACCATCATCTGGCACCACAAAACCGGTGCCGGCATCAGTAAAGTAACGACCAACAATCTGGCTGGTTTTCGGTACTAATACACGCACGATACGTGCTTCACGGCGGCCTTTGCGGTCTGCGCCAACTGCTTGGGCCAATACCACATCACCATGAATGGCGGTTTTCATCTGTTCTGCGGAGAGATACAGGTCGTCTTTACTGCCTTCAACGCGTAAAAAGCCGAAACCATCACGGTGACCAATAACAGTCCCACGCAGTAAGTCGAGACGCTCAGGCAAGGCGTAGCACTGACGACGGGTGAAGACCAATTGCCCATCGCGCTCCATAGCGCGCAGGCGGCGACGCAGTGCCTCTAAAGGCTCTTCGCCGGTTAAATTAAGTTCATTGGCCAGCTCTTCACGGCTGGCAGGTGTTTCGCGCTTCGCGAGATGAGCCAAAATGAATTCCCGACTAGGGATCGGTGACTCATATTTTTCTGCTTCTCGTTCCAAGAATGGATCTTGTGACATTGCGGTTCCTCCGTTGTCAGCAGCAGGTCTTATACCCTGCGTACTTGAAGCCGCAGGGGTGTTAGCTGCGCGCTCTCACCCGAATCACTTACCAGTGTAAGCTCATCGGGATTCGTTTACTGGCTGCCTACCTGCAACTCCAAGTTCTTTGGGTATATATATCTTTGATTAAGCAAAAATCTACTCAACAAGTAACAGTTTGTAGAGCGGGGAATTATCTTTAACCATGTCAGCCAAAGTATAGTTATCCAGCTCGTTAAGGAAACTCTGTACCGCCTGATTAAGCACTTGTTTCAGGCGACAAGCGGGTGTTATGTGGCAAAAATCACTACTGCAATTCACCAGAGACAGTGGCTCCAGTTGGCGCACAACATCACCAATTAGAATTTGGTTAGCCGGTTTACCCAACCGTATACCACCATTTTTGCCCCGCACAGCGGTCACCAGACCGACACGGCTCAACTGATTGATTATTTTAACCATATGATTGCGAGACACACCATATACCTCAGTTACCTGAGAAATGCTGGTCATTTGGCCTTCCGGTAGCGAGGCCATATAAGTAAGCGCCCGCAAACCATAATCAGTAAAACTTGTTAACTGCACGTATACCCCTGAGTATCAATTTACCCGGCTTAACCCCATCGGAAATAACACTTTTTGGATAGGTTATAAGTGCGATTCCAAGTGTGATTCAGAAAACTCATATCCTACATAACTCGAGTTACAGGAAGGCGGCAACTAAGCGAATCCCCAAGAGCTTACATCAGTAAGTGATTAGGGTGAATGAAGGCAGCCAAACACACATGCAACTTGAAGTATGACGGATATATTCTTTGAATGATAAACCAGCCATAAAGCTTGCGGCTAATCATTTAGGTGAAGGGTGGCGCTTTTGGTATAAAACGGCATATCCGAGGTCACTTCTGCATCTCATTATACCCAAAATAGCTGACTTTGCAGTTAACAATGTATTTAGGGTATATACCCTAAATAATTCGAGTTGCAGGAAGGCGGCAAGAGACAGACAAATCGGTCGGGAACCGATTTGAACAGCATTTATGCTAGCCCGTAGGGTGAACCTCAAGGATGAGGCTCATTAACCCCGATGAGCTTACATGAGTAAGTGATTCGGGTGATTGAACGTAGCCAACGCACATGCAGCTTGAAGTATGACGGGTATAAACAATAAACCGGACCTAAGCCCGGTTTATTAAAGTCTGAATTCTGACTATTTGGCGGTTAGCCACTTAATCATAAATCAAACGAATCATGCATCAAATGGGTCGCGCAAGATCATGGTTTCTTCACGATCAGGACCGGTAGAGATAATATCAACCGGAACACCGGTCAGCTCTTCTACTCGTTTGATGTAGTTCAGGGCTGCCTGTGGCAACTTGCTATGTTCTTTCACACCAAAGGTGGTTTCTGACCAGCCTGGCATGGTTTCGTAAATTGGCTCGATACCTTCCCAACCTTCAGCAGCCAGTGGGGTAGTATCAACTTCGCGACCATCTGGCATGCGGTAGCCAACACACAGCTTCACTTCTTTCAGACCATCTAACACGTCCAGTTTGGTCATACAGAAACCAGACAGGGAGTTGATCTGCACGGCACGACGCACTGCAACGATATCCAACCAACCGGTACGACGGCTACGGCCTGTTGTTGCGCCATATTCGTTACCTTGCTTACGCAGGAATTCGCCAGTTTCATCATTCAACTCGGTAGGGAATGGACCTGCACCTACACGGGTGGAATAAGCTTTAACGATACCTAAGACGTAATCAACATAACGTGGACCCAAGCCAGAGCCGGTGGCTACGCCACCAGCAGTGGTGTTAGATGAAGTTACATACGGATAAGTACCGTGATCGATGTCCAGTAAGGTGCCTTGTGCGCCTTCGAACATGATCAGATCACCGCGCTTGCGGGCGCTGTCCAGCAAGTCAGAAACATCAACCACCATGGCAGTCAAAATATCAGCAATAGCTAATACTTCATCCAGCACTGTTTGGTAGTCAACTGCATCAGCTTTGTAGTAATGCACTAACTGGAAGTTGTGGTAATCCACAATTTCTTTCAGTTTGATAGCGAAGGTTTCTTTGTTGAACAAATCACCGACGCGCAGACCACGGCGGGCAACTTTGTCTTCATAAGCAGGACCAATACCACGGCCGGTAGTACCGATCGCTTTTTCACCACGTGCTTTTTCACGCGCATTATCCAAAGCCACATGATAAGGCAGGATTAATGGGCATGCTTCGGAGAGTAACAGTCGCTCACGTACAGGCACACCGCGCGCTTCAAGCTCTGTCATCTCTTTCATTAAAGCGTCAGGTGCCAATACAACACCGTTGCCGATGATGCTGGTTACGTTTTCACGCAGAATACCTGAGGGAATTAAATGAAGAACGGTTTTCTCACCGTTGATAACCAAAGTATGGCCAGCGTTGTGACCACCTTGATAGCGCACAACATAATTAGCCCGTTCAGTCAGCAGGTCAACGACCTTGCCCTTACCTTCGTCACCCCATTGGGTGCCCAGTACGACGACGTTCTTACCCATCTCAAAAATCACCAGGTTGCTTAAAAAAGGATTCTAACATCTCATTCGGCTGCTTTCAGTACTTTTTAACACATAACTGAACAATTTTTGTGCTTACATTCAGCCACCCATGCGGCTACGCAACATGTAGTAGATAACCACACCAGCAACCACTAATCCGCCACCAAAACGGCGCAAAGTGGCATCCGGTAATTGGGTCATCGCCTGAATCATTTTGCGCCAAGCTTTGGGGTACAGCATCGGGCCAAGCCCTTCGAGCACCAAAACCAGACCCAATGCTAACAAGATGGTTGAATTCATTATTTGTCTCAAATGGAAAAGGCCCGCGTTAACGGGCCTTATTGTTACGGTCAAGACGAGCTGTAACGACAGCCGTTATGGACGTTTGCTGGAGTTATCCGGCGACCTCATATAACGGAAGAAATCGCTATCCGGGCTCAGAACCATCACATCATTGCCGCTGTTAAAGCTGTTTTCATACGCACGCAAGCTACGAATGAAGGCATAAAAGTCTGGGTCTTTACTGAATGCGTCAGCAAACAGACGAGCTGCTTCTGCATCACCGCCACCACGAGTAATACGCGCCTGACGTTCTGCTTCTGCCAGTGTACGTGTTACTTCATAGTCAGCTGTTGCACGCAACTTCTCTGCTTCTTCCTGACCTTGTGAACGATGACGACGGGCTACCGCTTCACGCTCAGCACGCATACGTTGGAAGATAGCATCAGACACTTCAGCCGGTAAGTTGATCTGCTTGATTCGCACGTCAACGACCTCAATCCCTAGCGCTGCCATACTGTTAGGGTTAACCGCAGGCTGTTTGCCACGGGTTTCCTGCTCAACACGGGCTGCCGCAGAGGCAATTGCATCATCAGCTTCGGTGGTCACAGCTTCATCACCCACACTACCGGTGTTCAGCGCATCACGGACATCTGAAGTCAAACGCCCACGTGAGTCAGTAACGATGTCACGCACGTTCAAACGACCAATTTCAGAACGCAAACGGTCACTAAACTTACGTTTCAGCAGCACTTCGGCCTGAGAAACATCACCACCACCGGTGGCCAGATAGTAACGACTGAAATCGCTGATACGCCATTTCAAATAGGAGTCAACAATCAGGTCTTTCTTCTCGTTGGTAACGAAACGGTCAGCCTGGTTGTCCATGGTTTGAATACGGGCATCCAGCCTTTTCACTGTTTCGATAAACGGTATTTTGAAGTGCAAGCCCGGTGCATACACCAGCGGCTTGTTATCACTATCACGTAATACCTTGCCAAAGCGTAGCACGATGCCGCGCTGGCCTTCCTGTACCACAAACAGAGAAGCGTAGAGTGCGATTAACACCACAACGACGATAAGTAAAAAAGACTTACGCATTGGTTATTCTCTCCCTACGCGAGTGGAAGTATCACGCTGAGCATTCGCCCGGCGCTGATCCATGATAGAGCCACTGGTTGAGCTGGTATTGGCGTTGCTTGCACCAGACTCTTGACTGCTATTAGCAGAAGAAGGCGGATTCAGACGAATCAGGCTTGTGTCTTTATTGCCATCCGCTGCCTTATCTGCACCTTGGCCGCGCAGCATTTGGTCCAGTGGTAACACCATCAGACTATTACCCTTATCACTCGCTAGTACTTTGCGGGTATGACCGAGAACCTTCTCCATCGTTTCGATGTATAGACGCTCACGGGTAATTTCTGGTGCCGCCTTATACTCAGGCAACAACTTAGCAAAACCTGCGACTTCACCCTGCGCTTCCAACACTTTACGTGCGGCATAAGCACGCGCATCTTCTAACAGACGCTGCGCCTGACCATTCGCCCGTGGTTGGACTTCGTTGGTATAAGCTTCCGCTTCACGAATATACTGTTGTTCGTTTTCACGGGCTGCAATCGCATCATCAAATGCCGCTTTAACTTCTTCTGGTGGACGCGCCGCCTGGAAGTTAACGTCCAGCAGCGTTATACCCATATTGTATGGACGAATAGTTTCTTCCAGTACACGTTGAGTATCGCTACGAACGATGGTACGGCCTTCGGTGAGGATTTTGTCCATGGTGTATTTACCAATAACACCACGTACTGCGCTGTCAGTTGCCTGACGCAAGCTGTCGTCCGGGTTAGTCACGCTAAACAGATAAGCGGCCGGATCAGTCACACGGTACTGCACGTTCATTTCGACGCGAACCACGTTCTCATCAGAAGTCAGCATCACGCCGGACGCTGCCAATTCACGTACCGATTCAACGTTAACTGGCGTTACTTCATCGATAAAGGTCGGTTTCCAGTTCAAACCAGGCTGCACAATGTGGCTTAATTTACCCAAGCGAGTAACGACACCGCGCTCGGCTTCTTTAATTGTATAGAAACCACTTGCCGCCCAGATAACTACCACAGCAACCACAGCAATGCCCACAATCCGGCCACTGAAACCAGGGCCTCTTGTCGTACCACTGTTATCATTGCCGCTGCCGCCACCTTTACCACCGAGGCTACTCAGTTTTTTGCTCAGTTTTCGAAAGATATCATCCAGATCAGGCGGCCCTTGGTCACGACCACCTTTATTATTGTTATTTCCGCCAGAGTTGCCGCCATTATTATTGCTGCTCCCCCACGGATCGCGGTCCTGTCCGTTATTACCGGGCTGATTCCACGCCATGTTTTAGCTCCATTCTTCTATGATTGGTTTTCTTCAGGCCAAGAGCACATGCCAAAGAAGCTGGCTCTTAATCTCACAAAAAAGGTCAAATAATCAACTAATTAGCCACACCGACTAATTAATAATATAACTGACCAAATCTTGCTCTTGTTTACAGAGACGACGCCAATCAACGATAGGCATTCTGACCACCATACCGACGTTTCCGTCCTCGTCTATCCACTCTTTTTCAATTGCCTGAAGCTGGTAAAAACGGCTACGTAGACGACCTGCCTGAGGTGGCAAACGTAATTCAAAGTGTGCGATCTCACCTGAAAGACGCTCCGTCAACGCTTGAAATAGCAACGAGATCCCTGCGCCGGTTTGGGCCGAAAGCCAAACTCTGACTGGCAGATTGTCTTCGTTGCGATCAATTCGCGGGACAAAATCATCCAACAAATCAATTTTATTCATTACTAATAATGTAGGTATTTCATCCGCTTCGATTTCTGCCAAAACAGAATCAACTGCGGCCATATTCTCGGTTACCCGAGGGTCTGCTGCATCAATAATGTGTAACAGTAATGAGGCTTGCCGTGTTTCTTGTAATGTCGCTTTAAAAGCAGCGACCAAATCATGCGGCAAATGCCGGATAAAACCTACCGTATCCGCCAACACTGTATCACCCACATCCGCCACATTAATACGGCGTAAAGTAGGATCCAGCGTGGCAAATAATTGGTCAGCCGCATAAACATCAGCTGCCGTAATTTTGTTAAACAGGCTGGATTTACCGGCGTTGGTATATCCCACCAAAGATACTGTCGGAATTTCAGCACGGGTACGCGCACGTCGCCCCTGCTCACGCTGCTTTGCCACCCGCTCCAAACGGCTCAAAATCAAGCTGATACGGTCACGTAACAAACGGCGGTCGGTCTCCAACTGGGTTTCACCTGGCCCTCTTAGGCCAATCCCCCCCTTTTGACGCTCAAGATGCGTCCAGCCACGTACCAAACGGGTCGCAATATGGCGTAATTGCGCTAATTCGACCTGTAATTTACCTTCATGGGTACGGGCCCGTTGGGCAAAAATATCTAAGATTAGCCCAGTACGATCAATGACCCGACACTCACACAAACGCTCAAGGTTTCGCTCTTGCGCTGCAGAAAGGGCATGATCAAACAAGACAACAGACGCGCCACTGGCTTTCACCGCGTCAGCAATTTCTTCGGCCTTTCCTTCACCGACAAAATACTTAGGGTGCGGTGCTTTGCGACTACCCGTCACAATTTGCAAAGCTTCTACGCCCGCAGAAGATACCAGCGCTTCAAATTCACGCAGATCTTCTGAGTTTTTGTCTTGCGAGAAATAGATATGAACCAGTACGGCCTGCTCACCGGCTTCATAGCGGTCAAACAAACGTGCAACCTCTCAAACGGATTAAAACCGCTAGTGCGGAGAACATAAACCCGAATCCGTTGTTTATGTTCCCCGTCATGGTCGACCAGCAATGCGCTTTATTCAGCGTCATCGCTATCCTGCTGCGGTTGTTGCGGCGCAGACGGATTACTACCATGATAATTATTGGTGCTTCCACTCGGCGTATTGCTGTGATGCGAAACCGGGCGAGAAGGCACTACAGTAGAGATGGCGTGTTTATAAACCATCTGGCTGACTGTGTTTTTTAACAGAATGACAAACTGATCAAAAGACTCAACTTGGCCCTGCAGTTTAATGCCATTCACTAAATAAATAGAAACCGGAACCCGTTCACGACGCAATGCGTTCAGGAACGGATCTTGCAAAGATTGCCCCTTAGCCATTCTATATTTTCCTTATTTGCTTGTTGTTTTTAACTAAGAACCTATCGGCTCGAAAATAAACTGCGTAAAAAAAATCCGCGCGTTGAGTACTAATCAATTGTACACAATCATTCAACCTATGCACTAACAACCTGTATTACAGAGTCTAAAGCCTCTCCCGGCTTATCACTGTCGAGCCACTGAACTGAACTCCAGCCCCGTAACCAAGTCATTTGGCGCTTTGCCAGTTGACGTGTCGCACAAACTCCACGGTAAACCATTTCGTCGTAATCAATCTCACCGGACAGATAAGACCACATCTGCCGGTATCCCACACAACGAATGGCAGGCAAATCCGTATGCAAATCACCGCGGTCAAAAAGCGCCCTAGCCTCTGTTTCAAACCCTGCATCCAGCATCTGATGAAAACGTAATTCAATCCGCTGGTGCAACAGTTCCCGGCTAACAGGCGCAATCGCAAATTGGTGAACCCGATAGGGTAAGGTTTCACCCGAAATTTTAGTCAGTTCCGTTAAAGTTTTACCTGAAATAAAAAAAACTTCCAGTGCTCTAGAGAGCCGTTGGGGATCATTAGGATGAATTCGCGCCGCAGCAACTGGGTCTATCTTGGCCAATTGCTGATGCAATGCCTCCCAACCCAGCTCAGCGGCCTGCTGTTCAATATGCTCGCGCACTTGTGGGTCTGCGGGTGGCAACGGAGATAATCCTTCCAACAGCGCTTTAAAATACAGCATGGTCCCCCCCACCAGCAGCGGAATTCGCCCGGCAGCGGTAATATCGGCCATCACTTTCAATGCATCTTTACGGAAATCAGCGGCTGAGTAGGATTCAGCCGGGTCACGGATATCAATCAGCCGGTGTGGTGCTAACGCCAGTTCTTCAGCACTGGGTTTCGCCGTGCCGATATCCATGCCACGATAGATCAAGGCAGAATCGACGCTGATTAACTCCACAGGTAACCGCTGGCGAAGCGCAATGGAGAGCGCTGTTTTACCACAAGCGGTAGGCCCCATAATAAAAATTGCCGGTGGCCGGTCTAGATTTTCAATATCATTCATGTGTTAGGGTTGCCAATGCAGCCTTTATATCAATAGGTTGTAATAATCCAGCAGGCGGTGATTGCACCAACTGCGGACAAAGACGTTCCACATCCGTCAATAACTGTATCGCTTGAGACATATTCCAAACCTCATGTTCGCTGCCAAGGTGGCGGGCAATCCATGTGGCCAGAACATCTGGCGATATCTCTTCATGCTGCGACAGATAGCCTAACAGTTCCGGTATCAGTTTTTGTAAATTTTGTTGGCGTAATGGTAAAGATACCGCACGTAAAGTGGCTCTTGTCTGCTCAACGGTCAATTCTATCCCCATAGTAACCAATAAGTTCTGATGGCGCAGACAGGCTGCGGCCTCATTCTTATCTAATGTCAGTTTTAATGGAATAAGTAATGGCTGAGGGCGTAAACCCTCGGCTGGCGGATTCAATTGAGCTTGTTTCAGCCAGCGCTCGGCAACAGTCAGTGCCAATAATGCCACACCTTGCTTATATTCAATCAAAGCATAGCAAGGTGGGAATACCGTTAATACTCGGCCAAAGCTGTAATAATCACCATGAAGTGGTTCATCTGCTGATGCAAAGCGCGGGGCTGGCACCGATGCAGGCTGTTCTACGGCTTGGCTCACAGCGGCGGGTTGCACCAATTGACGATACAATTCGCCTTCCTGCTTTTGGTAGGGTTGCCCAGCGCTATAGCCAGGTGCTGCCTGTTCACGGGCAGGAGACCGCGCTGCCGCTAGCGTGGGTTCTGAAGACGATACTTTATCTGAAACCCGTGTCCGTTCTGCCGCTGGCGCTTTTGCAGGCTCTGGTTGCGCATATTTATTCCCCCCCGCCGCCACACGGTTTTCCGGCTGCCAGCGGGGTGCTTCTATCTCTTCACCATCTTCATTGATATTTAGCACTGGCGAGGCAGTCTGCTGTAAAACAGTGGTAACAGCCTGATAAATAAAGTCATGTACCAACCGCGCCTGATGGAAACGCACCTCATGTTTCGCCGGATGCACATTTACATCCACCTGATGCGGATCAATATCCAGATACAAAACATAAGCGGGTTGTTGATCATCTTTGAGTAAATCTTGATAGGCCTGACGGATAGCGTGATTAATCAACCGATCACGCATCATGCGATTATTGACGTAACAATACTGCATTTCACTGAGTGTACGACTGGCGGCAGGATCAGCCACCCAACCACGAATAGTCAAATCACCATGTTGCCAGGAAATGGCCAGTGCATGCTGCAAAAAAGCCGGGCCACAGATGCTCGCCAGCCGACGCTCGTGCTGTGAAGGGTCAGGGGCTGCGCGGTACTGACGCATTAACTTACCGTTATGACTCAGGTTTATTGCCACATCAAAGCGCGCCAGCGCAATGCGCCGCACCACTTCATCAATATGACCGAACTCGGTTTTTTCAGTGCGCATAAATTTGCGGCGCGCTGGCGTGTTATAAAACAGATCCAGCACTTCAAGAGTACTCCCCACCGGATGCGCCGCTGGCTTGATAGTGACGGCCATATCACGCCCTTCCGCATAAGCCTGCCAGGCTTCATTTTGTTCGGCAGTGCGGGAAGTCAGAATCAGACGTGAGACTGAACTGATACTGGCCAGTGCTTCGCCACGAAAGCCCATGCTGAGGATAGCTTCCAGATCTTCTAGCGAACTTATCTTACTGGTGGCATGGCGCGCCAGCGCCAGTGATAAATCTTCTTTGCCGATGCCGCAGCCATTATCGCGGATACGAATCAGTTTGGCGCCACCCCGTTCAATATCGATATCAATCCGTGTAGCTCCTGCATCCAGACTGTTTTCTACCAACTCTTTAACCACCGACGCAGGCCGCTCTACCACTTCACCGGCGGCAATTTGGTTAGCAAGCTGTGGTGGCAGAATATGAATCGGCATAGCAGTTCCTTTCGCTTACGATTGTGGAATCGTGAGGGTTTGCCCTAGCTGGACATTACCTGACTTTATCTTGTTCGCCCGCTCAATCTCACTCATCGACACGCCATATCTGGCCGCAATGGCTGATAGCGTATCACCGCGTTTTACCAGATGTTTTACTGTTTTGTTTTTAGCAATTGTTTGGTTTTTTGGTGCCGCTGCCGTTACCGTGCTGCCCAATGCCGGCACTTTCAAACGCTGCCCCACCCACACCACATCATTTTTCAGCGTATTATTTTGCCGCAATAGCGCCATGCTGACACCGTATTGGCTCGCAATGCCGGATAAGGTTTCACCACGTTGTACTTTATGGATTTGGCTTTTCCCTGTCGCCACAGGCTTGACGGCAGAAACTCTGCCGCTTTGCGCATTGCTGACAATCGGTTCTGGCTGATTAACATTTGAACGCTGCACTGAAGAATCAACCGCCGCTGTTTCTATTAGCGGACGGTTTTCGACCTTTGGGTCGGCTTGTAGCGGATGCGCGAGGAAATAACTGCGCAAGCCTTTATAAATGGCCTGAGCAATCTTCTCCTGATACGCGCTACTGCCAAGCAGCCGCTCCTCCGTACTATTACTGATAAAGCCGGTTTCCACTAATAACGATGGAATATCCGGTGAACGTAACACCCCAAGACTGGCGTGTTCAGGCCGACGTTTATGAATGTCACCTACTGTTTGTAGCTCACGCAGCACCTTGGTCGCTACGTCATAGCCCACCCGCTGGGAGTGGCCGAATTGCAGATCCAATACTGCCTGACTCAAATAGGGGTCTGACGCGGTATTCGCCAACACGTCACCGGCACCACCGAGCAATTCAGATTGTTTCTCATGCTGTTCCAGCCAGTTGCCCATTTCACTGTTAGCACGGCGATTTGACAGAACCCAGACCGAAGCCCCAGTAGCACTGCGGTTAGGTGCCGCATCCGCATGAATAGAAACCAGCACGTTAGCCCCCTGCTTACGGGCCACGTCCGAACGGCCCATCACCGAAATGAAGTAATCGCCATTGCGGGTTAAAACCGGTTTAAACATCGGGTCGCTATTAAGCAATGCTTCAAGTCGGCGGGCGATGGCAATCGTGACATTCTTCTCTTTCAGGCCATTTTGCCCGATTGCACCTGGGTCTTGCCCACCGTGACCGGCATCGATTGCCACCACTACACGATCGCTATTAGCAACACGGCTGGCTTTAATCGGGCGGGCGGTATTGGTGGTGACGGTATCACTGCTGACAACCACGGTCGGCTTATTGTTAAACGGGTTTTTAGCCTCCGATGTGGTGTTTGAACTGGTCACGCGCGGTGTCGTATTCACGTTATTGACCGGCGGCGTCAAACGCCCAGCATTCGGGCTAGGGGTATTGGTTTGGCTGAGTGGCCTACTGTTTGGGCTTAACGTGTTGTTTGAGCTTAACGTATTGTTCGGGCTTAACGTGGTTTGTACCTGACGAGCAGGGGCGGCTGCGGTCATGGTAATGACCACCGTGTAGTTACTGCCCGACTGCTGTGTCACCGCGCGGGTTTTAACTTTTTGCGTCAATTCCAGCACCAGACGGGTGCTTTGCTCATCTTTCGGGGTACTGGAACGAATTCTTTTCAGCAGATTCTGCCCACTGAACTCCAAGGGTAAACCAGAGAGATTACCGCTTTGGCGGACATCCAACACCACTCGCTCAGGCGAACTCAACGAGAAAAAGGCATAAATCGGTTTACCATCAAAACTGAGCGTCACCCGGCTTTCCGTCGGGCCATTGTTCACCTTAATATCGGTGAGTTTCATAGCCAAGGCGGAAGGTAGGCTTAATAAACTCACCATAACCAACATGACTGCGGTAAACGATCGTTGGTAGCGATTTATTAGCATCAAGCTATGCATCATTATCAAATTATCCTTGCACAGCAGCTAAACGGCGCAATACATCCGCACCCGCATCAGAAAGGGCAACCAGACGGGCTTCACGCCCTTCAGCCTGATACGCCAAATGTAACTCTATATCGGCCCGAGGTAAGAACCCCTCACCTTGCTGTGGCCATTCCACCAGGCAAATTGCCCGCTCATCGAAATAATCACGAATACCCATAAACTCCAGCTCCTCAGGATCCGCCAGACGATATAGGTCAAAATGGTAAACCGGTCTTGGAGTTAACGCATAAGGTTCAACCAAGGTATAAGTAGGGCTTTTAACATGACCAATGTGGCCAAGGGCCTGAAGGAAGCCGCGGCTGAAAGTTGTTTTTCCGGCACCTAAGTCACCGAACAGATAAATAACGCTAGCACCATTGAAGGCATGGGCCAAACGAGCCCCTAATGCAACGGTCGCTGCCTCATCAGGCAGAGGTAAAACGAGTTCTTTCATTCTGTGATATCTATCTTGCTAACTCAGGATTAACGTACTTCGGAATAACTGGCAGTAAATCTGTTGCCAGTAAACCCCGGGTGCCTTGAACTTCAGCCAGTTTGTCTGCGGCAACGCCATGCACGACACAACCTGCACAGGCAGCATCATACAGCACCAGCTTTTGTGCTATCAAACTACCAATAATACCGGACAGAATATCCCCCATGCCGCCGGAGGCCATCCCTGCATTACCAACATCAGCAATCGCCATCTCGCCCTGCTCACTGGCAATCAGGGTACCAGCACCTTTCAATACCACCACACCACCATATTGTTTAACGATGTTTCGGGCCGAAAGTAAGCGGTCACTCTCAATATCAGCGACGCGGCAACCAAGCAGACGAGCAGCTTCCCCTGGATGTGGGGTCAATACCCGATTCTGACGCCTATGTGGATTTAATGCCAGCAAGTTGAGCGCATCTGCGTCCCATAATGCTGGTTTATCACTTTGTTGCAATAAATTCAGAGCATTCCGGCCCCAATCGGACTGCCCTAACCCTGGACCGACAACCAGGACATCAGCCCAGCCAATACCTTGTTCAAGAGTTTCCGGCGTTAACTCTTGTACCATCAACTCTGGCCTTGCCGCCAGAATCGGTGCCACATGCTCAATGTGAGTGAGCACTCGCACCAAGCCAGCCCCACTGCGCAGAGCGGCTTCACCGGCCATGCGAATCGCACCTCCCAGCCCTTTATCTCCGCCCACTAGCAACAATCGGCCATGTTCCCCTTTATGAGCACAAGGGCGGCGTGGCTGTAGCCATTGCGGTAGGTGATCTGCAGTCATTCGCTCAATTTGTAGCGGTTGAGTGAGCAGCCATGCTGTCAGCCCCAAGTCATTGCAGTGTAAATGCCCCACCCAATCACGGGCCTGACCGGTGAGCAAACCCGGTTTTAGCGCGACAAAAGTCAGGGTGTGGTCTGCGCGAATAACAGATCCGGGAGCAGCACCACTGTCGGCACTGAGTCCAGAAGGAATATCCAAGGCAATCTTTGCGGCCCGATGGCGATTCGCGGTGTCAATCAGCGTAGCATAAACGCCTTGCGGTGCCGCTCGCAGGCCAATACCCAACAATGCATCAATAATCAAATCAACATGTTGTGGCCACGGTGTCTCAGGCTGGTGAATTATGCCACCTGCCGCCAACCATTGGGATTGCGCCTGATGCGCTTGTGCGGGTAATGGCCGATTGCCGGGGCAGGCAATAAGCGTAACATTCAGCCCCGCGGCTAATGCCCGATTCGCAACGATATAACCATCGCCACCATTATTACCGTGGCCACACAATATCAACCAGTGACGCGCCGCTGGGTACTGTTTACGCGCCAGTTCAAAGGCCGCATCGCCCGCTTTGACCATCAGATCAAACAACGTTAGAGAAAAGTGTGCCGCGGCCACGGCCTCGTTCTGGCGTACCCAGTCCGCAGAAAAAACAGAGTGTGGTAAGCTGACACCGATTTGTTTCTTACTATGGTCCGTCATGGCACACCCCCTCGATCTGAATCAATTAGCCCAACATATCAAGCAATGGGGGCAATCGCTAGGTTTCCAGCAAGTCGGTATCTGCGATACGGATTTGTCTGCGGAAGAACCGCGGTTACAAACTTGGCTTGATAAACAATATCATGGCGAGATGGCCTGGATGGCTCGCCACGGTATGCTGCGCGCGCGGCCCCATGAATTATTACCCGGAACCTTACGGGTGATTAGCGTGCGGATGAATTATCTCCCTGCCAAGGCTGCATTTGCCAGCACATTGAACAATGCTAAGTTAGGTTATGTCAGTCGCTATGCGCTGGGCCGTGATTATCATAAATTGCTGCGCCAGCGGCTGAAAAGATTGGGCGATATGATTCAGAGTTACTGTCTGGAGCAGGCTCACGGTGACATCAATTTCCGCCCATTTGTCGATTCTGCCCCCATTATGGAGCGGTCATTAGCTGCAAAAGCAGGGATTGGCTGGGTTGGTAAGCACTCACTGATTTTAAATCGTGATGCGGGTTCCTGGTTCTTTCTTGGCGAATTACTAATTGATCTGCCGCTGCCGATTGATAAGCCGCAAGAGGAGCAATGTGGCCGTTGCGTTGCCTGTATCACCACCTGCCCGACCGGCGCTATCGTTGCACCCTATACCGTTGATGCTCGCCGCTGTATCTCCTACCTGACCATTGAACTTGAAGGGGCGATACCAGAAGAATTTCGTCCACTAATGGGAAATCGTATTTATGGCTGTGATGATTGTCAGCTTATCTGCCCCTGGAACCGCTTCTCACAATTAACTGATGAGGAAGATTTCAGCCCACGCGCCGTGCTACACACGCCACAGTTATTGGATTTATTTGCCTGGAATGAAGAGAAATTTTTGCGGGTTACGGAAGGTTCCGCCATCCGCCGCATTGGTCACCTACGCTGGCTACGTAATATCTCGGTCGCACTGGGCAATGCCCCCTATCTCGACAGTATCGTATTGGCACTGGAAGCGCGCCGCGGGATTGATCCAATGTTAGATGAACATATTGAGTGGTCAATCTCACAACAATTGAAAAGACGGTCTACACTGATTGTGGATGTTCAATCGCCACAGAAAAAAAGGCTGGTGCGGGCTATTGAGAAAGGCCTACCACGGGATGCCTGATATCCCCCTTTACCTGAAACTATATGCTGTTTGGTATGGCTTTTTTTTATGTATTTTTATAATGAATGAACTCGGAGTTTTCCTGTGCATAAAAATAAAAACACCTTGGCAATCAAGTGCGAAAAAAAGCGCAAGTGATCGGTATAACGTTTTCACAGAAAAATATATATCGCTAAATCAAAGAGATATGAAAGAGGGTTGCGCAGTGGATAAAATATGAGCTGGATATAAAAAAAGCAGAATCTGTGGATAAGTCTGTTGACGAAGTTAATACATTGTATGTACAACGCGGCATGGCGCGTTATGTAGCTGTGGATAAAAATAATAGAATTGAATAAAAATTTTGGAGCGGGAAACGAGACTCGAACTCGCGACCCCGACCTTGGCAAGGTCGTGCTCTACCAACTGAGCTATTCCCGCATTGAGATGCTTTTGCACCCTGCTGTATGTAACAGCATTTGATATTTACTGCTTATTCAGAAATAAATTTTGGAGCGGGAAACGAGACTCGAACTCGCGACCCCGACCTTGGCAAGGTCGTGCTCTACCAACTGAGCTATTCCCGCGTCGCTGCCATACGTCATAACAACGTATCACTTATATTTCTGACTTCTGAACTAAAGCTGCTGTACTGCCGGTCACTATCTTTATGGTTAAAGATTGGAGCGGGAAACGAGACTCGAACTCGCGACCCCGACCTTGGCAAGGTCGTGCTCTACCAACTGAGCTATTCCCGCTTGGTGCCGTCTTACTTTTTACAACGTTTTCTACACTTAACTCGTACTAAATCGGTCTGCGCATGTTTGCGAATTCTTCATCGGTACGGGGTGCGCATTATACGAGAAATCCGTTTTGCCGCAAGCCCCTAAAAGCAAAAAAATCATTTTTTGGTTCAAGTGACGATTAAAACAGCAATGTGGCGTTTTTACCAGCGCCGGGCAAAGTATATACCTAAAGTTATTGAAACAGCAGGAGTGTAAGCGCGACTATCCCTGCTGCTTCAAGGCCGCAACAAAACCCCAAAGTCATTGGAGTAGCAGGTAGGCTGCCAGCAAACGCATCCCGATGAGTCTATTTATTTTAAGGTCAACGGGCAGTCAGTGATTCGGGTGAGCTAACGCAGCTAACACCCCTGCTACTTCAAGGCCGCAGGGGATCAAGATTGAATAAAATGCTCGCGGTAATAGGCAAGCTCAGCCACAGATTCACGGATATCGTCTAGTGCTTGATGGGTATTTTGTTTTTTGAAACCCGGCAGAATCTCTGGTTTCCAGCGGCGTGCCAGCTCTTTTAGCGTGCTGACATCCAGATAGCGGTAGTGGAAATAAGCTTCAAGCTCTGGCATATAACGGAACAGGAAGCGGCGGTCTTGGCCCACACTGTTACCACAGATAGGTGAAGCGCCTGCTGGAACCCACTGTTTCAAGAATTCAATGGTTTGTAATTCAGCATCACTATCGCTAAATGGGCTGGCTTTAACCCGTTCCACCAAACCACTGCCGGTATGGGTACGCACATTCCATTCATCCATAAGCCCAAGCTGTTCATCCGACTGATGAACCGCCAATACTGGGCCTTCGGCTAGAATATTGAGATTAGCATCGGTGACCAGAGTGGCTATCTCAATGATCCGATCGCGCTCAGGATCAAGACCGGTCATTTCCAGATCGATCCAGATCAGATTATTTTGATTCTCTGCCATAATATTTCCTGCCTGTTAGCGGGTGAGACTACCGAACAAACGGTTAATTGATAAAATAATGTGTATCATAGCCCTTTTGGTCGCAACCAGCGATATACCCAAAGAAATTGGCGTTGCAGGTAGGTAGCAAGCAAACGAATCCCGATAAGATTACACCGATGCGGGGGAGTGAAGCGAGTAGCCCCAGCGGCTTCAAGTATGAAGGGTATTAATGCAGATTCAAGTGAGGCGCAGTGAGTAAGAATAAACTGTCGAAAGGTCAACAACGCCGTGTGCAGGCAAACCATCAGCGTCGGCTACGCACTGATAGAAAACCTGAGTTAGATGACTCTCAGCTTGGCGATGCGCAAGAAGGTATCGTAATCAGTCGTTTCGGCCAGCACGCCGATGTCGAAGCCACCGATGGTGTTCAACACCGTTGTAACATTCGCCGTACCATTAAATCACTGGTTACCGGTGACCGTGTGGTCTGGCGCCCAGGCTTGCAAGCTCAGGAAGGTGTGCGGGTTAAAGGCATTGTCGAAGCCGTACATGAACGTACATCCGTACTGACACGCCCTGATCTGTACGACGGCGTGAAACCGATCGCCGCAAATATCGATCAGATAGTGATCGTTTCGGCGATCTTACCTGAACTTTCTCTTAATATTATCGATCGCTATCTGGTGGCCTGTGAAACACTGGAAGTCGAACCGTTAATTGTGTTGAACAAAATCGATTTACTGGATGCCGATGGCCGTAAATTCGTTGATGGCATGATGGAGATTTACCGTCGCATTGGCTACAACGTGCTGGAAGTCTCAAGTCAAACCCGTGAAGGGATGGAAGCCTTTGAAAAGGCACTGGCTGGGCGCATCAGTATCTTTGCCGGTCAGTCCGGCGTGGGTAAATCCAGCCTGCTGAATGCCCTGTTACCACCAACGGATAACGAAATTCTGGTCAATACGGTATCGGGTAATTCAGGTCTGGGTCAGCACACCACCACCGCAGCCCGCTTATATCACTTCCAGCAAGGCGGCGATGTGATTGACTCACCGGGGGTGCGTGAATTTGGCCTCTGGCATCTGGCACCGGAACAAATCACTCAAGGATTTGTCGAATTCCGTGATTATCTCGGCCATTGCAAATTCCGTGATTGCAGCCATACCACCGATCCCGGTTGTGCACTGCGCGAAGCGGTAGAACAAGGCAAAATCGCTGAAGAGCGTTTCGATAATTACCATCGAATCCTGGAAAGTATGGAACAGGCGAAGCCGCGTAAGACATCTGATAGCGACGAGAAATGATGTCTCGATAGTCCTGTTGAACATGCTTTAGCTAAAAACTGTGGGCGCAGAAAGATATATACCCAGTGACTTCAAGATGCAGGTAGGCGGCAATTGAGCGAAGCCTCAGGAGCTTACTCAAGTAAGTGACTGGTGTGAGGCAGCCAACACCCCTGTATCTTGAAGGGCGACGGGTATTATGCGCCCCCTCATTAATTTTAATGTTTACCCAGAGGTCTACGTGCTGGACAGTATCAAAATCAGATTACAATATTTACTCCCAAAACTTGGCCTGACTCGTTTGGCAGGCTGGGGGGCAGATAAGCAAGGTGGCTGGCTGACCCAACTGGTGATCAAGGCATTTGCCCGCTACTACCATGTTGATATGAAGGAAGCCCAGGACCCTGAGTTCTCTGCTTATCGTTCGTTTAATGAGTTCTTTGTGCGCCCACTGCGCGCGGGTGTGCGCCCTGTTGTAGCGGAAGAAAACCTCTTGGCCCAACCTGCCGACGGCGCTATTAGCCAGTTAGGCGCAATTCATGACGGGCAAATTTTGCAGGCAAAGGGCCACAACTACACGCTGGAAGCCCTACTCGCCGGTAACTATATGTTGGCTGCTGAGTTCCAAAATGGCCATTTTGTCACCACCTATCTGGCTCCACGTGACTACCATCGCGTCCATATGCCGTGTGACGGTATCTTGCGCGAAATGATTTATGTGCCAGGTGATTTGTTCTCGGTCAATCCATTGACTGCGGCTAATGTGCCTAATCTCTTCGCACGTAATGAACGTGTTATTTGCATCTTTGATACCGCTTTTGGCCCGATGGCACAAATTCTGGTAGGTGCCACTATTGTTGGCAGCATAGAAACCGTCTGGGCTGGCACCATTACCCCGCCACGAGAGGGTGTGATTCGCCGATGGACCTATCCGCAAGCAGGAACTGAAGGCGCGGTAGTGCTGGAAAAAGGGCAAGAAATGGGCCGCTTTAAGTTAGGCTCGACAGTGATTAACCTGTTTGCTGAAGGTAAAGTCTATTTAGCACCACAGTTAAACAGTGGTTCTGTTACCCGCATGGGTGAAGTATTAGCCGAAGCCGTCCCTACTGCTATACCCTAAGTAATTCGAGTTGCAGTAAGGCGGCAAGCGAATAAACCCGATGAGTTGACGCTAGTCAATGATTCGGGTGAGCGAGAGCAGCCAATGCATATGCAGCTTGAAGTATGACGGGTATAAACGTAATCGATGTTAAGGAACCCTTACGTGCGCCTAATAATTTCTCGATTTTTTGGTAAATCACTCTCTTTTGGCCTGTTACTGTCATTTGTCATGCTGCTGTCTTTGCCGTTGCATGCGGCAACTCAGCCTAATGAAGATCAGCTCAGACAAGAGCTGAAACAGGCTGAAACCAATAAAGGGATGCCAAATCAGACCGAAATTGTTCAGGCGCTGCAATCGGCTCTTAGCTGGCTGGCGGATGCAAAAGAGTCTGATATCCGCGCCCAGCAGTATCAAAAAGCCATTGATGACTTCCCCAAACTGACCCGCGAGTTACGCCAGGAACTGGCGCAAGAAGGGGATAAACCCCTGCCCGTACCCAGTAACATGTCTACCTCCGAACTGGAACAACAAGTGCTGCAAATCAGCAGCCAGTTGTTGGAATTAAGCCGTCTGTCGCAACAAGAACAGGATCGGGCGCGGGAAATCAGTGAATCCCTCAGCCAGTTGCCTCAGCAGCAATCAGAAGCTCGGCGAATTCTGACTGAAATCAGCACCCGCCTTCAGGCACAAAGTAACCCCGCCAATCCGGTCGCACAGGCACAGTTTGCATTACTACAAGCAGAAGCCGTGGCCCGTAAGGCTAAAGCCAATGAACTGGAGCTTTCTCAGCTCTCAGCCAACAACCGGCAAGAGCTGTCACGGCTGCGCGCCGAGTTATACAAAAAGCGTCAAGAACGGGTTGATGCTCAGCTCCAAACCTTACGTAATAATCTCAATAACCAGCGTCAGCAGGCGGCTGAACAGGCACTTGAGCGCACCGAGTTACTGGCGGAACAAGGGGGCGATTTACCTGAGTCAATCATCCAGCAACTGCAAATCAACCGCGAGCTATCCCAAGCGCTAAATCAACAGGCGCAACGCATTGATCTGATCTCTTCGCAACAACGGCAAGCGGTAGCCCAAACCCAACAAGTCCGGCAGGCTCTCAGTACTATTCGTGAACAGGCCCAGTGGCTGGGCGTTTCAACCGCACTGGGGGAAACACTGCGGGCACAAGTTGCAAGATTGCCTGACGTACCGAAATCTCAGCAACTGGATCGTGATATGGCGCAGTTGCGGGTTCAACGTCTGCAATATGAAGACATGTTGGAGAAGTTACAGCAGCAAAATGTCAAATTAAAGCAAAATGATGGTACACCGCTCACCACCGAACAGCAGCGGATCCTTGATGCTCAATGGCGCACACAGCGCGAATTGCTGAATTCTCTGCTGTCCGGCTATGACACCCAGATTCTAGAATTAACCAAGTTGAAAGTGGCCAACAGTCAGTTGGTGGATGCGCTAAGTGAAGTTCGCGAGGCCACTCACCGTTATCTGTTTTGGGTCGCAGATGTCAGCCCAATATCACTGTCTTACCCGATTAACGTTGCCCATGACCTGACCCGCTTACTGTCGCTGGATACACTTTCGCAGTTAAGTGGCGCGTTCGTCATGATGATGACCAGCCAAGAGACACTGCTACCGATCAGCGCAGCCTTGCTGTTTGTCGGTTTCAGTATCAGCTTGCGTCGCCACTATCATGCCTTCCTGGAGCGTGCTAGCAGCCGGGTGGGTAAGGTTACGCAAGACCATTTCTCCCTGACATTACGTACCGTTTTCTGGTCAATTCTGATGGCGCTGCCGCTACCAGTATTGTGGGCCGCGCTCGGCTATGGCCTGCAAAACGCTTGGTCATATCCGATGGCGATCGCCATTGGTAATGCCGTCACTGCCACCGTGCCAGTACTGTGGCTGTTTATGATAAGTGCCTCGTTTGCACATCCTCATGGCCTGTTTATCACCCACTTCCGCTGGTCACCGGCGCAGGTCGGGCGGGCAATGCGTTTTTATCGCATGTCTGTGTGGTTGATTATCCCATTGATGATGGCACTGATTACATTCGAGAATTATAACGACCGTGAATTCGCTGGTACCCTGGGCCGCCTGTGCTTTATTTTGCTGTGTGTTGCCTTAAGTCTGGTGACCAATAGCCTGAAACGAGCCGGTATTCCACTCTATCTGGATAAAAAAGGCTCGGGCGAGAACATCATTAACGTGGCGTTATGGGGGCTACTGCTATCTGCCCCACTGATTGCGGCATTGGCCTCGGCGCTCGGTTATCTCACCACCTCACAGGCGCTACTGGCGCGTTTGGAAACCTCGGTTGCCATCTGGTTCTTCTTGTTGGTGGTTTACCATATTATCCGCCGTTGGATGCTGATTCAGCGCCGCCGTATTGCTTTTGACCGAGCTAAGCAGCGGCGAGCCGATATTCTGGCGCAGCGCGCCCGCGGTGAAGAAGATACGCCGCACAATAACAGTACCGAAGGGTCCATTGATGTTGAGGAACCGGTCATTGATCTGGATGTGATCAGCGCCCAATCTCTACGTCTGGTGCGATCGATCCTGACGATGATCGCCTTGGTTTCAGTGATAGCATTGTGGTCTGAGATTCATTCAGCTTTTGGTTTTCTGGAAAATATTCGCCTGTGGGATGTGTCATCCACCATTAACGGTATTGAGTCGGTGCAGGCGATCACCATGGGATCACTGCTGATCGCTATTTTAGTGATGGTTGTGACTACCCAGCTAGTGCGCAACCTGCCTGCCCTACTGGAACTGGCGCTATTGCAGCATCTGGATCTGACGCCGGGGACGGGCTATGCCATCTCCACCATCACCAAATATCTGTTGATCCTGTTCGGCAGCTTGCTCGGTTTCTCTATGTTAGGGATCGAGTGGGCGAAATTCCAATGGTTGGTTGCCGCACTTGGTCTAGGTTTGGGGTTCGGTTTGCAGGAAATTTTTGCCAACTTTGTTTCTGGTCTGATCATCTTGTTCGAGAAACCGATCCGTATCGGCGATACCGTGACCATACGTGATCTCACCGGTAGCGTGACCAAAATCAATACCCGTGCCACAACTATCTCTGACTGGGATCGCAAAGAAATTATCGTGCCGAATAAGGCATTTATTACTGAGCAATTTATTAACTGGTCACTGTCAGATTCAATTACCCGTGTGGTACTCACAGTGCCGGCTCCGGCTGAAACCAGCAGTGAGGAAGTGACTGAGGTGTTACTTACTGCTGCACGCCGCTGTACCTTGGTATTGGATAACCCGGCACCCGAGGTCTATCTGGTTGATCTTCAACAAGGGATTCAGATTTTCGAACTGCGTATTTACGCCGCCGAAATGGGACATCGTATGCCACTGCGCCATGAAATCCACCAGTTGATTCTGGCCGGTTACCGTGAGCACGGCATTACTCTGCCATTCCCACCCTTCCAGGCTCGGCTGGAAACACTGGGGCGTGGCGCTGGCCGCACTATTACTTCAGGGCGCGGCCGCACACCGGGTAGCTTGTAAGTTAAGTTGACGTATCGATAGAAAAATGGCCTGACTCTGTGAAGAGTCAGGCCCAATAATCAGGAATATTACCCAAAGTCATTGGTGTTGCAGCAAGGCAGCAAGTTCATTAATCCCGATGAGCTTACATCAGTAAGTGATTCGGGTTCGTGAACGTAGCGAACACCGCTGCGGCGCCAAGGGCGAGGGGTTATTAAGCACGCCCTACTGGGAATGCGATAACCTCATCTAATCTTTCCGCCCCCAGCGCCAGCATCACCAGACGATCAACACCTAACGCCACTCCTGAGCAATCCGGCAAGCCCTGTTTCAAGGCGGCAATTAGGTTCATATCAATTGGGTTCTGCGGTAAACCCCGTTTGGCTCGAATGCGATTATCTTGCTCAAAACGTTGCAGTTGTTCATCACCATCAGTCAGCTCATGGAAACCATTCGCTAACTCAATACCTTTGAAGTAAACCTCAAAACGTTCTGCTACTCGGTGATCTTCAGTGCTGATCACCGCCAGTGAAGCTTGAGACGCGGGGAAATGATAAACAAAGGCGGGTTTATCGCGGCCAATGTGTGGCTCGACTCCGACGGTAAACAGCAGTTGCAATAGCGTATCGCGATCTTCTTCTGTATCGGCAATATTACTTAAATCCAGTTTTGCCGCGGCTTCACGCAATTGTGCTTTATCTGCCGACAATGGATCAATGTCTAAGTGGCGCAGGAATGCTTGCTGATAAGACAAGGTTTCAGCGCTATTACAATCCAGTATTTGCTGCAACAGGTCATCAACCTCATTCATTAAGCGATACATATCATAATGTGGGCGATACCATTCCAGCATGGTGAATTCAGGATTGTGATGACGGCCAGCTTCTTCATTGCGGAAACTGCGCCCCAATTGATAGATAGATCCACTGCCTGCCGCCAACAAGCGCTTCATGTGGTATTCCGGGCTGGTCATCATGTACAGCGTCATACCATCGGCAGCGCCCGGGCCAACAAACCGGGTTTGGAATGGGACTAAATGAACGTCCGTCACTGTCGCTTGGCTCATGGTTGGCGTTTCAACTTCTAATACGCCACGATCGGCAAAAAAGCGCCGGATCTCTGCCATTATTGCTGCGCGTTTCAACAAATTGGCGATAGGTGCACTCGGCTGCCAGCTTGCCGTTTCGCTCATGGTGGTTAACTCCGAAATCAAACAGGGGATGCAGTCTACTCGCATCTACTCACTCAGACAAATCTGTCACTCATCAGCCCGATTTTTGGCTTGAATTCAGCATTTCACGCTGCAAAAAAGACTTTAGCCCAGTAGATCCTGTTTGGGATCACGTTTTTGCTAGTAATGCCCCTGAGTAGGTTCAAATAAAACAAAACAATCGATCACATCAAATTTATAGCACTTAGCATTAGGTATAATTATTCCCATACAAAAAGTAAGAAATAGCTATTCTTAATACCATCATTCTGGTTAACGGCGAATAAGTTAGCCTAATAATAATTTAAAATTATATATTTTAATTAGATATCCAAAATAATTCGAGTTGCAGGAAGGCGGCAATTGAGTGAGTCCCGATGAGTTGACGCCAGTCAATAATTCGGGTGAATGAAAGCAGCCAACGCACATGTAGCTTGAAGTATGAAGGGTATTTCACTTGAACAATGGAGAAGCGCAGTGCAAACCTTTAACGCCGATCTTGCTATTATCGGGGCCGGAGGCGCTGGTTTACGTGCAGCAATAGCCGCAGCGGAAGCCAACCCCCAACTGAAGATTGCTCTGATCTCGAAAGTATACCCGATGCGTAGCCATACTGTGGCCGCCGAAGGGGGATCAGCCGCCGTCACACAAGACCACGATAGCTTTGACTATCATTTCAACGACACGGTAGCCGGTGGTGACTGGCTATGCGAACAAGATGTTGTTGACCATTTTGTCCACAGTTGCCCGCAAGAAATGGCACAGCTGGAAATTTGGGGCTGCCCATGGAGCCGCAAACCTGATGGCTCGGTTAACGTTCGCCGCTTTGGTGGGATGAAAATTGAGCGCACCTGGTTTGCTGCCGATAAAACCGGCTTCCATATGCTGCACACACTGTTCCAGACATCTTTGAAATATCCACAAATTCAACGATTTGATGAGCATTTCGTGTTAGATATTCTGGTCGATGACGGTCAGGCACGTGGCGTAGTTGCCATGAATATGATGGAAGGCACCCGTGTACAAATTCGTGCGAACGCGGTGATCATGGCGACCGGTGGCGCAGGCCGAGTTTATCGTTATAACACCAACGGCGGTATTGTTACCGGTGATGGTATGGGGATGGCATTCCACCACGGCGTTCCGCTGCGAGATATGGAATTTGTGCAATATCACCCAACTGGCCTGCCAGGTTCTGGCATCCTGATGACCGAAGGTTGTCGTGGTGAAGGCGGTATTCTGGTCAATAAAGACGGCTACCGTTATTTGCAGGATTATGGGATGGGACCAGAAACCCCACTCGGTGAACCCAAAAACAAATACATGGAATTAGGCCCACGCGATAAAGTTTCGCAAGCCTTCTGGCATGAATGGCGTGCTGGCCGCACCATCGCCACGCCACGTGGTGATGTGGTCTATCTGGATCTGCGCCATTTGGGCGAGAAAAAACTGCTTGAGCGCTTGCCGTTCATCTGTGAACTGGCAAAAGCTTATGTCGGTGTCGACCCAGTCAAAGAACCCATCCCAGTGCGTCCAACTGCGCATTACACCATGGGTGGTATCGAAACCAACCAACAGTGCGAAACCCGTATCAAAGGGCTGTTCGCGGTAGGTGAATGTTCTTCTGTTGGCTTACATGGCGCTAACCGCTTAGGTTCTAACTCACTGGCTGAGTTAGTGGTATTTGGTCGTGTTGCCGGTGAACAAGCAGCAGCGCGTGCCATGGAAACCGGCCCGGCAAATGGCAGTGCACTAGATGCACAAACCCGTGATGTGGAAACCCGCCTAAGTAATCTCATGAAACAGGAAGGGACCGAGAATTGGTCTAAAATCCGCGATGAGATGGGTCTGTCAATGGAAGAAGGTTGTGGTATTTACCGCACACCAGAACTGATGCAGAAAACGGTGGATAAACTGGCCGAGTTGAAAGAGCGCTTCAAACGCGTGAAAATCACCGATACCTCCAGTGTTTTCAATACTGACTTGCTGTACACCATTGAGCTGGGTTACGGCTTGGATGTGGCTGAATGTATGGCCCACTCTGCACTTAACCGTAAAGAATCCCGTGGCGCGCATCAGCGTCTGGATGAAGGCTGCACCGAGCGTGATGATGTTAATTTCCTCAAACACACGCTGGCCTTCCATACTCCGGGTGGCGCCCCACGCCTTGAATACAGCGACGTTAAGATTACCAAGCTGGCACCGGCAAAACGTGTTTATGGTGGCGAAGCCACCGCACAAGATGCAAAAGATTTGAAGGATAAGGAGCAGGCGAATGACTGATATGAAACTCCTGAAAATGGAGGTCATGCGCTATAACCCAGAAAGTGATAGCGAACCTCACTTCGAAACCTTTGAAGTACCTTACGATGAGCAGACCTCTCTGCTTGATGCATTAGGCTACATCAAAGATAACCTGGCACCGGACCTCTCTTATCGCTGGTCTTGCCGAATGGCGATTTGCGGCTCATGCGGCATGATGGTCAATAAGGTTCCAAAACTTGCCTGTAAGACTTTCCTACGCGAATACACTGGCGGAATGAAAGTCGAAGCACTGGGTAACTTCCCGATTGAACGTGATTTAGTCGTTGATATGACTCACTTTATTGAGAGCCTGGAAGCTATCAAGCCTTACATTATTGGTAACGAGCGGAAACCGCAAGACGGCCCGAATAAGCAGACTCCGGCTCAGATGGCGAAATACCATCAGTTCTCCGGCTGTATTAACTGTGGCTTGTGCTATGCCGCTTGCCCGCAGTTTGGCTTGAATCCTGAGTTTATCGGCCCGGCAGCTATTACCCTGGCGCACCGTTACAATTTAGATAACCGTGACCACGGTAAAAAAGAGCGTATGCCACAGCTTAACGGTAAAAATGGTGTTTGGAGCTGTACCTTCGTTGGCTACTGTTCTGAAGTTTGTCCGAAACACGTTGATCCGGCTGCTGCTATCCAACAAGGCAAGGTCGAGAGTGCTAAAGACTTCATGATCGCCATGCTTAAACCACAATAAGGGAGGGGAGACAGTAATGACTACTAAACGTAAAGCTTATGTCCGTACCATGGCCCCAAACTGGTGGCAGAAGCTCGGTTTCTACCGCTTTTATATGGTGCGCGAAGGTACATCGATTCCGACAGTATGGTTCAGTGTTCTGTTGATTTACGGCGTGTTCGCGTTGAAAAGTGGCCCGACTGGGTGGGAAGGCTTCGTTGGTTTCCTGCAAAACCCACTGGTGTTACTGATCAATATCATTACGTTATTGGCCGCTGTGCTGCATACCAAAACCTGGTTTGAACTGGCACCGAAAGCCGCCAATATTATCGTTAATAGCGAAAAAATGGGTCCAGAGCCAATTATCAAGGCACTGTGGGTTGTGACTGTCGTGGCTACCGCGATTATTCTGGCCGTTGCCTTACTCTAACTCGGAGGAGAACAAGATGAATCAAGTCCCTAAACGCTCCGATGAACCTATCTTCTGGGGTCTGTTTGGCGCGGGTGGTATGTGGAGTGCAATTATTGCGCCGGCGGTAATTCTGCTGGTTGCCATTTTGCTGCCGCTGGGTGCCTTCCCTGGTGATGCGTTGAGTTATGAGCGTATTCTGGCATTCTGTCAGAGTTTCATTGGCCGGATCTTCCTGCTGCTGATGATTATTCTGCCACTGTGGTGCGGTTTACACCGTATCCATCACGCCATGCATGATTTGAAAATCCATGTCCCTGCCGGGAAATGGGTATTCTATGGTCTGGCAGCCATTCTGAGTGTGGTCACTATCATCGGTGTCCTGACGCTGTAATTATTCATGCCTAATCTGCGGCCTGCTCTTTAGCGGGCCGTTTTTTTTCCGCACTCAGCTAATAACTCAGATTCATCTATTTGCGCCCCTGATAACTGATAGCTATTCTCAACCATAGAGTAATTATCAGAAAACTAAGGAACGCCAATGCGCCTGTGGTCAAAACTATCCGTATTAACTGCAACTCTGCTCTCGGTCGCCTGTAGCGTGACCCCGCCTAAAGACGTGAAAGTGGTTGATAACTTCCAACTCCCTCGCTACCTCGGCACCTGGTATGAAATAGCCCGGTTGGACCACTCTTTTGAACGTGGATTGGAGAGGGTCAGCGCTAATTACACGCCACGAGATGATGGTGGTGTAAAAGTCATTAACCGGGGTTATAACCCGCAGAAGCAGCAATGGCAGGAGAGTATCGGCAAAGCCTATTTTATTGGTTCCCCCCACCAAGCCTCGCTTAAAGTGTCATTCTTTGGGCCTTTCTATGGTGGCTATAATGTCATTGATTTAGATGATAAATATCAGCATGCCTTAATTGCCGGCCCTAATCGGGATTATTTGTGGATTTTATCCCGTACGCCAACGATCGATACTCAGACCCGCGATCGTTTGGTTGCCGTAGCGAGGAATTATGGTTTCCCGGTTGATAAGTTGATATGGGTTAAGCAAGAAGGGCCGAGCGCAGAGATTAAAAAGTAATAATGCTGTGTTTTAGCCTTCAATCTGTAACAGCAGATCGAACTATAACCCGATCTGCTGTTCATTCCGCGAGCGCTAAAGGAAATCCCTTGTTATGACGCCAACTTCAAGCCGATAATTCCAGCTAAAATTAGCCCCAAGCTAAACACCCGCGCCAAACTGGCAGACTCCCCAAGCAGGGCAATACCTAAAATAGCAGTACCTACCGCACCAATACCGGTCCAAACCGCATAGGCCGTGCCTGCTGGTAACGTTTTCATGGCATAGGCCAACAAAAAGACACTGACCGCCATCGCTACCAGAGTGATAACACTGGGGGTCAGCCGCGTAAAACCATGAGAATACTTCAGGCCAATAGCCCAAATAACTTCTAATAAACCAGCAATAACCAGAATAATCCAAGCCATGGTAACCACCTCGCTCAGGCGGGGTCGTCCCCGAAAAACAGATGCGTGCCCAGGTCGTCCCGAACAGCATAAAGGTAAGAGGGATACGTTATCACGCTAAATAATAAGCAGCAATATTATGGCCGATCAAAAACAAATCCGGCGGCAATCGCCGCCGATAAGAATATAAACAGACGTTTATTCAGCGCTACGTTCAATCGCACTACCTGCACTTTGAACATCTTTGCCAACACCTTTCGTGGTGTTGCAGGCGCTCAATGAAGAGATAACCAACAATGAAAAAATAATGGCGATGCTTTTCTTTAACATTATAAAGGTTCCTTATAGGGCATTTGGCTTACTCACCTTATAAGGATAGTCAAAAAAACAGCATTGCACTTTTTCCGACTCAATTAACAGCACTACAGTGCGCTATCGATAAAACCCACATCCGACAGGCCCAGATAGCAGAAAACCGCGTTTAAGCGGTTTTCTTTCATTCCCAGCGCATCTTATTTATTAAGACTTACTTAACGCGAGAAACATATTCGCCAGAGCGGGTATCAACTTTGATAACTTCGCCAACCTGTACGAATAATGGCACTTTGACCACGGCACCGGTACTCAGAGTTGCAGGCTTACCACCGGTACCGGCAGTGTCACCTTTTAGACCTGGGTCAGTGTCAGTGATTTCGAGTTCAACAAAGTTTGGTGGGCTGACAGCGATAGGCTGACCATTCCACAGAGTCACGATACATTCAGCCTGATCAATCAGCCATTTGTCGTTATCGCCAATGGCTTTGGCATCAGCTTGCAACTGCTCGTAAGTCTCGTTATTCATGAAGTGCCAGAACTCACCGTCGTTGTACAGGTAAGTCAGGTTCAAATCGTTAACGTCTGCGCCTTCGGCTGAGTCGGTAGATTTAAAGGTTTTTTCAACGCGTGAACCGGTCAGCAGGCGGCGCATCTTAACACGAGCAAAAGCTTGGCCTTTGCCTGGTTTTACGAACTCGCTGGCTTCAACTGCATAAGGCTCGCCCTCGAACATGATTTTAAGACCGGGACGAAAATCGTTGCTATAATAAGTGGCCATAATGGTCCTCAAGAAACTGGTAGTTAAGCCTAAAAAATGGCAAGTATTGTAACCCGAAACATGCCAATTAGAGAAGATTGGTTGCAACAACTCGCCGATGTAATTACTGATCCGGCCGAATTGCTAAGAATTCTTTCCTTAAATGAACACCCCAACCTGCAACAAGGTATTGAGGCTCGTCGTTTATTCCCTCTCAGAGTACCTCGCGCTTTTGTTGCGCGTATGCGGCTGGGAGATCCGTCTGACCCATTATTGCTTCAGGTGCTGACCGCACGCGAAGAGTTTATCGCAGTACCCGGTTTTACCAATGACCCGCTTGATGAACAACGCAGCGTCGTACCCGGCTTGTTGCACAAGTATCGCAACCGCGCACTGCTGCTGGTAAAAGGCGGCTGTGCCGTCAATTGCCGCTATTGTTTCCGCCGCCATTTCCCTTATCAGGATAACCAAGGCAACAAAGCCAATTGGCATCAGGCACTGGATTATATCCGCCAGCACCCAGAGCTAGACGAGATCATCTTTTCCGGCGGTGACCCGCTCATGGCGAAAGACCACGAGCTCAGTTGGTTGCTGGATGAGCTGGAAAACATATCTCACATCAAGCGCTTACGCATCCATACCCGGTTACCGGTGGTTATCCCTGACCGTATCACTGCGGCGCTATGCCAGCGGCTGGGTGATACTCGATTACAAGTGCTAATGGTTACACATATAAACCACGCCAATGAAATCGATCAGCCTTTGCGGGACAGTATGGCACAGCTCAAACGGGCGGGTGTAACCCTCTTAAATCAGAGTGTGCTGTTGCGAGGGGTCAATGATGATGCCGAGGTATTGGCAACATTAAGCAATGCCTTGTTTGATGCTGGTATTCTGCCTTACTACATTCATGTACTGGATAAAGTGCAAGGTGCGGCTCACTTTATGGTCGATGATGACGAAGCACGGCTATTAATGAAAGGTCTGCTAAGCCGCGTATCCGGTTATTTGGTTCCCCGTTTAGCACGGGAAATCGGCGGTGAACCGAGCAAGACCCCGCTGGATCTCCGATTGATGCAGGATGAATAATTCGGGTGACAAATCTGCCGGGAGCAGATTTGAACGCGGCTTGCAGCGGCTTTGTAGAGGCGAGGTCCATGAATGGGCCGAGTAACGAGTGCAGCCAGAAAGATGACGGCTGTAACAAGCAGGGGATGCCATGGCATCCCCTGCTTTATTTAAATTCTTGCTTGAGCTATCAAGGGCACTTATAAACTTCACCAACCATTTTGCTATCCAGTGGTGCAAAGCTTGATAAGAAGGTTTCGCTCGGGCTGGTAGCACCGTAAATTACGTTGCCGCCCATTGCTGCTGCTTTATTACGTAGGTCATTTGCTGCCCCACGCATAGAACTGCTTTCACCGCCACCACCTGAGAACCAGTTACTCTGAGTACCAGCCACCTGGCCGACCAACTGACATTCAGCACCAGGCTTCGTATCAGAGAATTTCACTTGCTCACCCGCCGAACTTAATTGGTTAGTGGAGCTACAACCCGCCAGCAACAGCGCTGCTGAAAGGCCAAGTAACACTTTAATCCGCATTTTTTTCCCCATTCGAAGTTGAGAATCACGCTAAAGATTACCAGAAAGCACCGCTGCCGCTTAGGCATCCGTTGCCGAAATTATCCAAATACTCGATGTCGAGCCTGATGGTTAATGATTAACAGTTTACACATTAAATTACTGCCACGACTAAAAAAAGTCCTGCAATCATCACACTGAATGAAATAAAACCGCTTTTATGATGGTTGGTTACGAAATTTGAACCAGAAAAGACTGAGTATAGGATAACACGGAGTAGCGTTATGGCAGATTTTGGTGGCAATAGATAAAACAAAAGCGAGCAGGTCACCCCACTCGCTTTCATCAACAGCTTGTCCCTTTTGCTACCAATCTAATGGCAGCTCAAAGGTTGGCAGCATTACATCATGCCGCCCATGCCGCCCATACCACCCATGCCGCCAGCGCCCATATCACCGCCTTTGTCATCACGTGGCAGGTCAGTGATCATGCACTCGGTAGTGATCATCAGACCAGCAATAGAGGCTGCGTACTGCAGAGCAGAACGAGTCACTTTAGTTGGATCCAAGATACCCATCGCGATCATGTCACCGTATTCTTCGGTATAAGCGTTGTAGCCGTAGCTGCCTGAACCCGCTTTAACGTTGTTCGCGATAACAGAGGCTTCTTCACCGGCGTTAACCACGATCTGACGCAGTGGAGATTCCATCGCACGCAGAGCAACTTTGATACCGACGTTCTGGTCTTCGTTATCACCTTTCAGACCCGATTTAGTGATAGCAGATGCAGCACGAATCAGTGCAACACCACCACCAGCCACTACGCCTTCTTCTACTGCCGCACGGGTTGCGTGCAGAGCATCTTCAACGCGTGCTTTCTTCTCTTTCATTTCAACTTCAGTTGCGGCACCAACTTTGATAACGGCAACGCCGCCAGCCAGTTTAGCGACACGCTCTTGCAGTTTTTCTTTGTCGTAGTCAGAAGTCGCATCTTCAATTTGCTGACGGATCTGAGTAACACGACCCTGGATTGACGCTTCGTCGCCTACGCCATCGATAATGATAGTGGTATCTTTATTGATAACAACGCGTTTTGCCTGACCCAGATCTTCCAGAGTGGTTTTTTCCAGTTCCAGACCGATCTCTTCAGAGATAACAGTACCGCCAGTCAGTGTCGCGATGTCTTGCAGCATAGCTTTACGACGGTCGCCGAAGCCAGGTGCTTTAACCGCTGCAACTTTAACAATACCGCGCATGGTGTTAACCACCAGGGTCGCCAGGGCTTCGCCTTCAACGTCTTCTGCGACAATCAGCAGTGGTTTACCGGCTTTCGCTACCGCTTCCAGCACTGGCAGCATTTCACGGATGTTAGAGATTTTCTTGTCAGCCAGCAGGATGAATGGGCTTTCAAGTTCAATAGAACCGGTTTCTGGTTTATTGATGAAGTAAGGAGACAGGTAACCACGGTCAAACTGC
Organism: Yersinia sp. 2541 StPb PI; assembly: GCF_052217145.1. Taxonomy (NCBI): domain Bacteria; kingdom Pseudomonadati; phylum Pseudomonadota; class Gammaproteobacteria; order Enterobacterales; family Yersiniaceae; genus Yersinia; species Yersinia sp. 2541 StPb PI. The sequence goes on from NZ_JAZGQB010000001.1 coordinate 4,273,901, forward strand.
ATACCTTCAACTACGTCCAGCTCGTCTTGCAGGCCTGAACCTTCTTCAACGGTGATAACGCCTTCTTTACCGACCTTTTCCATCGCTTGAGCGATAAGCTCACCTACGGTGGAGTCAGAGTTGGCAGAGATAGTCCCTACCTGAGCGATAGCTTTAGAATCAGAGCAAGGTACAGACAGTTTTTTCAGCTCTTCAACAGCAGCGATAACTGCTTTGTCGATACCGCGCTTCAGGTCCATTGGGTTCATGCCGGCCGCAACTGCTTTCAGGCCTTCAGTGATAATGGATTGAGCCAATACAGTTGCAGTAGTGGTACCGTCACCCGCAGCGTCATTCGCTTTAGAGGCAACTTCTTTAACCATCTGTGCACCCATGTTCTCAAACTTGTCTTCCAGTTCGATCTCACGCGCAACTGAAACACCATCTTTGGTGATAGTTGGAGAGCCAAAAGACTTGTCCAGAACTACGTTACGGCCTTTCGGGCCCAGGGTCACTTTCACTGCATCAGCAAGGATGTTTACGCCGCGTAGCATTTTGATGCGTGCGTCGTTACCGAATTTTACGTCTTTAGCTGCCATTGGTATTTCCCTTAACTCGTTCAGTTCAGAAGATTAGAGAGCGTGAATTACGCTTCAACAATTGCCAGAATGTCGCTTTCGGACATGATCAACACTTCTTCATGGTCGATCTTCTCTGACTTCACGCCGTAACCATCGTTGAAAATAACGACGTCGCCTACTTTCACATCCAGCGGCTTGATTTCGCCGTTATCTAGGATGCGACCATTGCCGACTGCCAGTACTTCACCACGAGTAGATTTACCCGCTGCAGTGCCAGTCAGAACGATGCCGCCAGCAGATTTGGATTCAACTTCTTTGCGCTTGACGATAACGCGGTCATGCAATGGACGAATTTTCATTGATAGCTCTCCTATGAGAAGGTCCGTATCAGATTTAGGATTAATATCGGTATGCCTTCATAACCGATACCGTGACATTCTAAGTGGGGGCAGCCTCTCATCCCTTCAAGGGAGACGACAAAAAAAATTTCACTTTTTTTCACCCTGAGCAGGAAGATTCTCATCCCCAGGTGGCCTACCCACCACAGAAAGCCCTGTGATTTACTTTATAAATTTATGATTAATAAACAGGCTATTAGAATAAGCCCACAACTTACTTCTCATCTTTGAAACGATTATCTGTAGGTTTATCATCCTCATCGGGATGATGCTCTACGGTGAAGTGGTCATCAGCTTTGCGCTGAAACTCACCATCAAAGGTATTGCCACCGCCCATTGGGCCAGTACCATTGTGAGTAAAACCGCCACCACGATAAATATTCAGATGTGGCATCAGTTTTAGCGTTAACGATTTTTGAATCGGTGGTAATAGCAGCAACAAACCGAGGAAGTCGGTGAAGAAGCCGGGGATCAACAGCAAGAAGCCAGCCAAGATCAGCGACACACTTTTAACCATCTCCGCCGCCGGGCTTTCCCCGGCAGCCAGTTTTTGCTGCATCTGCATAAAGGTTTTTATCCCCTGGTTACGCACCAGAGAGATCCCCACACAGGAGCTAAGGATCACCAACAGCAGGGTAACCAACACACCCAATACAGCTGCAACCTTGATAAATATCGATATTTCTATATATGCCAATAAAAATATCAGCGCTAACGGTAACCAACGCACCGCATTCTCCTTATTCCAATCATTCAGTATCCCTCATCAGGTAAACCTGCCTGACAGATACCATGAAAACCTTGACCCGGCTGATGCTAACACGCCATTTCCCCTCGATTAGCGGATTGCAGCGTCAGCTCCCCCTTCAACGTGGGTCGACTACAGTAAAATGGTGATGGTTGGCTCTATTTTCAAGTTGCAGCCATACTTTTATTACTAATTAATCTAACTGTGAGAAGAATCACAGATATCAGATCATCTCGATTAATTCCGACCATATAGTGATCTCAGTTCAAGGCTTTTTGTCGCTAAGCAGCATATGATCCTGTCAGCAAGAAGATGAGTGGTTAATCTTTCCGCACTAAAGGTTCATAGCGGCATCATATTGCTCACGGCGGCATTATTAAATTAACAAATACAAAACAAGACAGCACAATAGAGAAGGTTCTCATGTCAAATAACATTCGTATTGAAGAAGACCTGTTAGGTACACGAGAAGTCCCCGCAGAGGCTTACTACGGTGTTCATACCCTGCGTGCGATTGAAAACTTCTATATCAGTAACAGCAAAATCAGTGATGTTCCAGAGTTTGTACGCGGCATGGTCATGGTAAAAAAAGCAGCGGCAATGGCGAACAAAGAGCTACACACTATTCCACGCAAAATCGCGGATATCATTATTCAGGCATGTGATGAAGTTCTGGATAAAGGGAAGTGTATGGATCAGTTCCCGGTTGACGTGTTCCAAGGCGGCGCCGGTACCTCTTTAAACATGAACACCAACGAAGTTCTGGCCAATATCGGTCTGGAGCTGATGGGCCACCAGAAGGGAGAGTATCAATACCTTAACCCTAACGACCATCTGAACAAATGCCAATCCACCAACGATGCCTACCCAACCGGTTTCCGCATTGCGGTTTATACTTCCATCATGAAGTTGATCGAGGCGATTGATCAGTTAAAAGAAGGTTTCGAAAGAAAATCCAAAGAATTCGAAAAAATCCTGAAAATGGGCCGTACTCAGTTACAGGATGCGGTGCCAATGACGCTGGGTCAGGAATTCAAAGCCTTTGCTATCTTATTAAAAGAAGAAACCAAGAATCTGCAACGTACCGCAGAATTGCTGCTGGAAGTTAACCTGGGTGCCACCGCTATCGGTACTGCGCTGAACACACCAGAAGGCTACTCACAGTTAGCAATACAGAAATTATCTGAAATCAGTGGTTTGGCTTGTGTTCCGGCGGAAGACCTGATCGAAGCTACTTCTGACTGTGGCGCTTACGTGATGGTGCACAGTGCGCTAAAACGCCTGGCCGTTAAGATGTCAAAAATCTGCAACGACTTACGTTTGCTGTCATCTGGCCCACGTACTGGTCTGAATGAAATCAATCTGCCAGAATTACAGGCAGGTTCTTCAATCATGCCGGCCAAAGTTAACCCGGTTATCCCTGAAGTCGTTAACCAGGTTTGTTTTAAGGTGATCGGTAACGACACTTGCATTACTATGGCGGCCGAAGCAGGCCAACTCCAGTTGAACGTTATGGAGCCAGTGATTGGTCAGGCTATGTTTGAGTCTATCCATATCCTGACAAACGCCTGTTATAACCTGTTGGAAAAATGCATTAACGGTATTACTGCCAACAAAGAGGTCTGCGAACGTTACGTCTTTAACTCCATCGGTATCGTCACCTATCTCAACCCATTCATTGGCCACCATAATGGTGACATCGTGGGTAAAATCTGTGCAGAAACCGGTAAAAATGTGCGGGAAGTTGTTCTAGAACGCGGCTTGTTGACTGAAGCTGAGCTGGACGACATTTTCTCTGTTGAAAACCTGATGCATCCGGCTTATAAAGCGAAACGTTATACCGATGAAAATGAACAATAAAATAATCATCCGGTAGCCCTGAAAGGCACGCATGCTCCTCTGGACGGCGTGCCTTTTTACTTTCTGGCAAACACAATTTTTTAACTTTAATTTTTCATTTTGATCAAGGAGTAAACACTATGATAGCCGTAGAGTTAGTCATCGTCCTACTGGCCATTTTTTTAGGGGCCAGATTAGGTGGTATCGGTATCGGTTTTGCAGGCGGCATCGGTGTTTTGGTTTTAGCCATGATTGGCGTTAAACCCGGTAGCATTCCGTTCGATGTTATCTCAATTATTATGGCCGTTATTGCTGCAATCTCTGCGATGCAGGTAGCGGGCGGTATGGATTATCTGGTACAGCAAACTGAAAAGTTACTGCGTAAGAATCCAAAACACATCACCATTCTTGCTCCGCTGGTCACTTATTTTCTGACCATCTTTGCCGGGACAGGTAACATTTCTCTTTCAGCACTGCCCGTGATTGCAGAAGTGGCGAAAGAGCAAGGCATTAAACCTTGCCGCCCTCTGTCCACAGCAGTGGTCTCCGCACAGATAGCCATTACTGCCTCACCGATTTCCGCGGCAGTGGTTTACATGTCTTCCGTTATGGAAGGTCATGGCGTTAGCTATCTGCATCTGCTGATGATAGTCATCCCCTCTACCCTGTGTGCGGTGCTGGTGATGTCGCTGATCGTATCCTTGTGCTTTAACTCCAAACTGTCTGATGACCCTATCTATATCAAACGCTTGGAAGAAGGCTTAGTAACACTGCGCGGCGACACTGTAAAAGTGATCAAGCCACGGGCTAAAACGTCAGTGCTGCTGTTCCTGGCCGGCGTTCTTTGTGTGGTTGCCTATGCGATTATCAACAGCCCAAGTGTCGGTCTGGTTGCAACTCCGCTGATGAATACCACTAACGCCATCCTGATCATCATGCTGAGTGTGGCAACTATCACTACGCTGGTATGCTCGGTTGATACCGATTCAATCCTGAACTCCAGCACCTTCAAAGCCGGTATGAGTGCCTGTATCTGTATCCTGGGTGTAGCCTGGTTAGGTGATACCTTTGTACAGCACAACCTGGAGTGGATTAAAGAAACTGCGGGTAGCCTGATTCAGGCCCACTCATGGTTACTGGCCGTTATCTTCTTCTTCTGTTCTGCACTGTTGTACTCTCAGGCTGCAACTGCCAAGGCGTTGATGCCAATGGCAATGGCCCTGAACGTGTCACCACTGGCAGCCATTGCTTCTTTCGCGGCGGTGTCTGGTCTGTTTATTCTGCCAACCTACCCAACATTGGTAGCCGCGGTACAAATGGATGACACTGGTACCACGCGTATTGGTCGTTTCGTGTTTAACCATCCATTCTTCATCCCTGGCACCATCGGGGTGGCGCTGGCCGTTTGCTTCGGTTTTGTGATGGGCAGTCTGGTTCTGTAAGCGTTTTGGGGCGCAATTCATTTGCGCCCCACTCACATCAACAATTTTCCTCTACAACGCTCATTGGCAACTTTCATCGAATCCATCTCACTGTTACATAAATCATCTTCTGACCTGCCCACGCTTCGCGCTATAGTATCCAGGCAAGTATTCAGGTAACGCGTATATTCAGCACGTTACGCTCCGCTTCGTCATATAAGCCACGCGACCGATGAGGTTAAGATGTCTGATTGTGATGCAATTGTGGTATTGTGCACCGCCCCTGATGAAGCCAGCGCGCAAGATTTAGCCGCGCAGGTTCTGGGTGAGAAATTGGCCGCCTGTGCCACGCTGTTGCCCGGTGCAACCTCGATTTACTACTGGGAAGGTAAGCTCCAGCAAGAGTATGAAGTACAACTCTTGTTTAAGAGCGATACAGATCATCAGCAAGCCCTTCTCAGTTACATCAAACAACATCACCCCTACCAGACGCCAGAATTACTGGTGTTACCGGTACAGGGCGGAGATAAAGATTACCTGTCATGGCTCAACGCTTCATTACTCTGATTCTGCTGCTGTGCAGTGCTTTACTCGCACCGCACAGCGCACAGGCTTCACTATTTGGTGAGAGCTCCCCTCTTGGCCAAAAAAGCAGCCAGAGCCGGTTTCTTCCGGTCGATAGGGCGTTTGCCTTTGATTTTCGCCAACAAGGTGACCAGCTCACACTGAGTTGGCAGATTCATCCCGATTATTATCTGTATCGCCAGCAAATAAAAATTGTGCCACAGCACGCCACTCTCGGGGAATTTACTCTGCCAGAGGGTATTGCGCATCATGATGAGTTCTACGGTGAAGTGGCGATTTTCAAACAGCAGCTCGTGCTGAAAATCCCGATTTCGCAGGCTGCGGAAGGCGCGAGTATCAGTGTCACCTATCAGGGCTGCGCCGAAGCTGGTTTCTGTTACCCGCCAGAAGTGCGGGTGGTGCCGCTTAATGCCGTTATCGCAAGCTCTGCAACCCCCGCCGTTAACCCACAGGGCACGGCACAGCCCCTCCAAGAAAGCGCGCCCATACCGGCTGAATTACCCTTCTCACCACTATGGGCGCTGTTAATTGGTATCGGCATCGCCTTTACCCCCTGCGTATTGCCAATGTATCCGCTGATTTCCGCCATTATTCTTGGCCGTGAAAAGCCCCACAGCCAGCGGCGAATATTGATACTGGCGGTGGTGTACGTGCAGGGCATGGCGTTGACCTATACCTTGCTCGGTTTGGTGGTGGCGGCGGCTGGCTTACAATTTCAGGCCGCGCTGCAACACCCGTATGTGTTGATTGGGCTATCGGTGCTGTTCGTATTATTGGCGCTATCGATGTTTGGCCTCTATTCGCTGCAACTGCCCTCGTCACTGCAAACCCGGTTGGTGCAGTGGAGTAGCAGCCAACGTGGCGGCTCGCTGGCCGGTGTCTTTGCCATGGGCGCACTGGCGGGCCTGATTTGCTCGCCGTGCACCACCGCGCCCCTCAGCGCCATTTTGCTGTATATCGCGCAAAGCGGAAATATGCTGGCCGGTGGCGGTACGTTGTATTTGTATGCGTTAGGTATGGGTATTCCACTGGTAGTTGTAACGCTGTTTGGCAACAAGCTGATCCCACGTAGCGGCCCATGGATGCAATATGTCAAAGAAGCTTTCGGCTTTGTGATTCTGGCGCTGCCGGTATTTCTGCTGGAAAGGGTCTTGGGTGATGTCTGGGGCTTGCGTTTATGGAGCCTGCTGGCCATCGCCTTCTTCGGTTGGGCATTTGTACTCAGCCTTAAAACCCATTCTGGCTGGGCACGGGCCTTACAATTGCTGCTGTTGGCGGCGCTATTAATCGCTGCCCGCCCGCTACAGGATTGGGCTTTTAATGGCAACACACAGCAGATTGAAATCAAACACTTAACCTTCCAGCCAGTGGCTAATTTGCCGCAATTACAGGCTGCATTAGCGCAAGCGCAGGGCAAGCCGGTGATGCTGGATTTGTATGCCGACTGGTGCGTGGCCTGTAAAGAGTTTGAGAAATATACCTTCAGTGATAGCTATGTTCAGCGCCAGCTCGCGGATACTGTGCTCATTCAGGCTGATGTCACTAGCAACAGCGCCGAACATGCGGCGATGTTGAAAGAACTCAAGGTGTTGGGCTTACCGACTATTCTATTTTTTGATGCGCAGGGTAAAGAAGTTCCCGCCGCCAGAGTGACCGGTTTTATGAACGCCGCTGAGTTCTTAGCACATTTGCAGCAAACCATGCCGCACTAAACCATGCGAATGGTCTGGCGCGGTAGGTTATCAATTACTGCACGGTAGCCGCATCGGATAAGCGCTTTTTCATCTGGCTATATTGTTGCTCAACATAGTGCTCCGCCGCGTTTTGATCACTAATCGCCTCAACCTTAACGGCACAATGCTTGAATTCCGGTGTTTTTGACACCGGATCAACATGATCCACCGTCAACTCATTACAAGCACCAATCCACCACTGATAGGTCATATACACCGCCCCTAGGTTGGCTCGATCGGTAACACTGGCACGAGCGATCACTTTGCCACGCCGCGAGGAGATCCAGATCAGTGCCTGATCAATCACACCGAGCTGGCTGGCATCCTCTGGGTGTATTTGTACATAGCCAGGCTCATCTGCCAGAATCTTCAATGTGGCGCAGTTACCGGTCATCGAGCGGCAACTGTAGTGGCCCACCTCCCGCACGGTGCAAAGTGCCAGTGGGTAATCAGGGTTAGTCTGCTCATGGGGCGGTTGCCATGGTGCACAACTGAGTAAGCCTTTACCGTCCTCAGTAGCAAACTGGCTATCAGTATAGAGATACGGCGTGCCGGGGTGATCTTCTGTCGGGCAAGGCCATTGGACATAACCCAAACCGGCCATTTTCTCGTAGGTTGCACCATAGAACGGTGGGCACAGGTTGCGCATTTCATCCCAAATTTGGCGAGTATTTTGATACGCCATTGGGTAACCCATTGCCGTGGATATCAGGCTAATTATTTCCCAGTCAGGCTTCACATCGCCTTTCGGCTCGATGGCTTTGTTAAAATGCTGGAAGCCACGATCGGCGCTGGTATAAACCCCTTCATGTTCACCCCACGAGGTCGCCGGGAGTACCACATCCGCCAATTCGGCGGTTTTAGTCATAAAGATATCCTGCACCACCACCAGCTCTAATGCCTCGAACGCGGCGCGCATTGCAGCCAAATCAGGTTCGGTCTGGATTGGATCTTCACCAAACACGTAATAGGCTTTCAACTTGCCTTCTGCAACTTTATGCGGCACATCGGTAATCGAGTAACCGATATGCGCGGGTAACTCAGGCACTCCCCAGGCAGCAGCGAAGCGGCTTCTGGCTTCATCATCAGTCACTTTCTCATAACCGGGGAAGGTATTGGGCAGCACGCCCATATCACACGCGCCCTGCACATTATTTTGGCCGCGTACCGGCCCGACGCCAACATTTGGCCGCCCCAGATTACCGGTTAATAACGCCAGCGAAGACAAGCCCTTAACCACATCGACCGCCTGCCCCCATTGGGTGACGCCCATGCCCCACAAGATAGTGGCCGCCGGAGCGGCAGCATAAGTGCGCATGGCCTGTCGTACCGCTTGTGCCGGCAAGCCAGTAATGTGTTCAACATCCTCTGGGCGGTAATCTGCCACTCCAGCTTGCAGTTCTTCAAAGCCGCGCGTATGTGCACGAACATAATTAGCGTCGTACAGTTTTTCTTCAATCAGCACATAGATAAAGGCATTCACCAGTGCCATATTCGCGCCATTTTTCAGTGCCAACCATTGATCAGCAATACGGGCAGTTTCAATATGTCGCGGATCGCAAACGATCAGTTTGGCTCCCTTGTTTTTGGCCTTGAGGATCCGTCTGGCAACAATCGGGTGAGAGTCAGCCGCGTTATAACCAAACACCAACACACAATCGGTATTTTCAATCTCACCAATCGAGTTACTCATTGCCCCATTGCCCAGTGTTTGCTGCAATCCTGCTACCGAGGGGCCATGACACAGTCGAGCGCAACAATCGATATTGTTGGTGCCGATGGCGGCACGTGCAAACTTCTGCATCACATAGTTGGCCTCATTACCCGGCCCCCTTGAGGAGCCAGTCATCATGATAGCATCCGCACCATGGCGCTTTTGTATTGCTTTGAGTTTGGTGGTAATAAAGGCAATGGCTTCCTGCCAGCTCACACGCTGAAATGCCTCACCCCGCTTATGCCGTAATAATGGCGCGGTCAGTCGTGGGGTTAGCAACCGGGTATCGTTGAGGAAATCCCAGCCATAGTAACCTTTCAGGCATAACTCCCCCTGATTTGTGACACCATTGGCCGGCTGGGCGCCAACAATTTCGCCATCCTCAACCAATAAGTTTAATTTGCATCCAGAACCGCAATAAGGGCAGACCGTGAGGATCTTTTCCATTTTATTATCCTTATGACCACAAAGGTTACCGGACGATACCCGGCGCAGCACCACGAGCAGCGCGCAATTGCCTGTCCCGCTGTAGCGCTTCCAACGCCATCGGCGTTACCAATTTCAATGCGTTGGTTGGGCAGACTTCTATACAGGCTGGGCCTGCCTCACGGGAATGGCATAAATCACATTTATGCGCTTGCGCCCGTACCATTGAGTCATGGCTTGGCTGCTCAACCATATTCATCGCCCCGAATGGGCAGACCAACATGCAGGTTTTGCAGCCAATACAGCGAGATGCCATTACCTGAACCCCATGAATGCCTGTGACAATGGCACCGTTCGGGCAGGAGTTCTCGCAGGGCGCATCCTCACATTGGTGACACAAGATTGGGGTGCTGACGGCAAAGCTTTTCATTACGCTCAAGCGCGGATGGAACTGCTCTGGCGTAATGGTGCTGGCGTTATTATCGGGGCTGTGCGCCACCACACAGGCAATTTCACAGGTGCGGCAACCAATGCACTGCGTCATATCAGCGATTACAAATCGGTTCATCTTCTCTCCTGGCCGCCGGGGTTATAAAACATTGAGATAATAAGCAATGCTTTCGGCCGCTTTGCGCCCCTCGGCAATGGCCGTGACAATCAGATCTGCGCCACGCACGATGTCACCACCCGCAAAGATTTTTGGGTTACTGGTTTGATACGGGTAACCGGAAATCGTCGGTGCGACCACTCGCCCCTGCTTATCCAGCACCACATTGTGTTCTGCCAACCACGACATACGGTGCGGGCTAAAACCAAAGGCCATAATTACTGCATCGGCTGGAATAATGTGCTCGGAGCCGGTGATTGGGCGGGCCTGCCGCCGCCCTTTAGCATCTGCCTGCCCCATTTCAGTGCGAACCATTTTGATACCAGTAACCTGCCCCTGTTCATCCACCTCAATCTTTTGTGGCTGAAGATTGAACATAAATTCGGCCCCCTCCTCGCGCGCATTTTTCACCTCTCGCTTGGAGCCAGGCATGTTCTTTTCATCACGGCGGTAAGCACAAATCACGCTGCTAGCACCATGGCGCAACGACGTACGCACACAATCCATCGCAGTATCGCCGCCGCCCAAAACCACTACCCGTTGGTTTTCCATGCTGACATAAGGGTGAGCACCACTGCCCGCGTACCCCATCAGGTGTTGGGTATTGCCGATCAGGAATGGCAAAGCATCGTAAACCCCTTGAGCATCCTCATTTTCCAACCCGGAGCGCATTGAACGGTATGTTCCCACGCCGAGGAATAGGGCATCGAAATCACTAAGCAGGCTCTCCATGGTGATATCCCGCCCAATCTCGGTATTTAGGCAGAACTCGACACCCATCTCGCTAAAAATCTCACGCCGACGGGTCATCACACCTTTCTCTAATTTGAATGCCGGAATACCAAAGGTTAACAAACCACCGATTTCGGGATAACGATCAAACACCACCGGTGTAATGCCGTTACGGACCAGAATATCCGCACACCCTAACCCCGCAGGCCCTGCACCGATGATAGCAACACGTTTACCTGTGGGTTTGACTTGCGACATATCAGGCCGCCAGCCGGTGGCTAATGCCGTTTCCGTAATATGCCGTTCAATCTGGCCAATCGTCACTGCGCCATCGTGGTCGTTTAAAGTACAAGCTTGTTCACACAAACGGTCCTGCGGGCAAACTCGGCCACATATCTCTGGCAAACTACTGGTTTGGTGGGATAACTCAGCTGCTTCATGAATACGGCCCTGATGAGCCAATGAAATCCATTTCGGGATAGCGTTATGTAGCGGGCAGGTCCACTGACAGATGGTTTTATCACCGCAATTTAAACAACGTTCAGCCTGCTCATGGATTTGGCCTTCGGTGAACGGCAGATAGATCTCGGCAAAACTTGCCTTACGCTCCGCCAGTGGGATTTTTTTAGGCTCAAGGCGCGGTGTTCGTGGCCGCTGCAATAGATTAACCGGTGCCACATCACGAATATTTTTGCTCAGTGGGCTGAATGAGTGCGCCGCGCCAGCAGAAGTAGCACTACTGAACAAACGGCCATTGTGCTCATTCAATGCGGTGCGCTGGCGCTTTTGCTGCTGTTGCCGGAGTAGATAATGTTGATCAACCAGTGTCAGGGCCTGCGTCGGACAGGTTTTGATACAAGCAGGGCCATCAGGCTGATCAATACAAAGGTCGCATTTCTGTGCTTCAGTACGTTGATAGGCATCGGCCAGACGATGACTCGCAGGTTGTACCGTCTCGGTCACCACCGTCATCATGCCAAACGGGCAGGCGATCATGCAGGTTTTGCAGCCGATACATTTTTCCTGAATAACCTGAACACTGTTATTTAACTCAACGATGGCACCATTCGGGCAAGTGCTGGCACAAGGGGCATCTTCACAATGGTGACAAAAGACCGCAGTGGCACTTTGGTTACCTTTAAATACTTTCACCCGAGGTGTGAAATAGTCAGGTTTATCAGGGAATGTCCCCTCATGATGAGCGACCACACAAGCTACTTCACAGCTCCGACAGCCAATACAACTTTCGGCGTCAGCCACAATAAATGGATTCATCTTATTTCTTCCCAGAAGTCACGCCATTGCCGGATAAATAATTATTATTTGCAACAACTATTCACAACTCTATCAAATCATTAACCTTACAAACATAGTGTCTATAATATTGTATTATTACAATTAATTTTTAATGCAAAAGAATCGTGCCATTGCTGATATTTCGGGATAATTAAATAGGCAAATGCACGAAGATAAAGAGTAATAAATAGCGGGAAGAATCGATTAAGCACAGTTATTTTACCCAGTTATTTACAATAATAAAGAGATTTAACTCGGACAATGTTAATTAGATGTTTATTTACCCCATCTGAATACTAAAGATAATTTTGATCTAGATCAGTTTATTATCAGGATTAAAAATAATCTCATTGGGATATAACCAAACTAGTTGCTGTTGCGGTAAGACCGCTCGCACCGTCGCAACCTCAAGTCCGACGGGTATTTGTGATGATAACCCCACTTCGCTGTACAGCCACACAACAATTAAATAATTTAGCCGCATTTTTTTGGGCCTATGCACAATGCGAATTATTTCTCCGCTCCATATAATGTATCTGGCGCTAACGAAGACATTTATGAAAATTGATTTTTTTATTTATATAACACCAAATAAAAAATAGGTTATTGCATCTCATTCATAACGAATTTAAATGCGGCAACCTAAATAATGATTATAGAGGGTATAAAAATGAGTCTGGAAGCCGCTGTGACTGAAAAACGGACCCACGTCCGATATATAATATTATTGATTATCTTTATTGTGACTGCAATTAACTATGCTGACCGGGCAACATTGTCAATTGCAGGCACCGAAGTGGCAAAAGAATTGCAATTAGATGCTGTTGCAATGGGTTATATCTTCTCAGCCTTTGGTTGGGCTTACCTGCTAATGCAAATACCGGGTGGTTGGTTATTAGACCGCTACGGCTCCAAGCGGGTCTACACCTATAGCCTGTTCTTCTGGTCGTTATTTACCTTTACGCAAGGGTTTGTCGACATGTTCCCGATAGCGTATGCCGCTATCTCCATGTTTATCATGCGCTTTATGTTAGGTTTCTCTGAAGCTCCCTCTTTCCCGGCTAACGCCAGAATTGTCGCGGCCTGGTTTCCAACCAAAGAAAGAGGCACCGCTTCAGCCATTTTTAACTCTGCACAATACTTCTCTCTAGCCCTTTTCTCTCCGTTATTAGGTTATTTAACCTTTGCCTGGGGCTGGCAGCATGTATTTACTGTGATGGGCGGGCTAGGTTTCGTATTAACCATTGCCTGGGTTAAATTTATCCATAACCCGACCGATCACCCGGGTATGTCTGCATCTGAACTTGAATACATAAAACAAGGTGGTGCTGTTGTCGATATGGACCACAAGAAACCTGACGGTCATAAAAGCGGTCCTAAATTAGATTATCTGAAGCAATTATTGGCTAGCCGAATGATGTTAGGTGTCTTCTTTGGTCAATACTTTATTAATACCATTACCTGGTTCTTCCTAACCTGGTTCCCCATTTATTTAGTACAAGATAAAGGGATGTCTATTTTAAAAGTGGGGATGGTGGCCTCTATCCCGGCATTGTGCGGATTTGCCGGTGGTGTATTAGGTGGCGTATTCTCTGACTCACTCATTAAACGTGGTCACTCTCTGACTTTTGCCCGTAAAGTCCCTATCGTGTTAGGTATGTTATTGGCATCAAGCATTATTCTGTGTAACTACGTCGATAGTGACGTAGTGGTGGTCGCACTGATGGCATTGGCCTTCTTTGGTAAAGGTTTCGGTGCATTGGGCTGGCCAGTTATTGCTGATACCGCACCAAAAGAAATTGTTGGTTTATGTGGCGGATTATTTAACGTATTTGGTAACGTCGCCTCTATTGTCACACCGCTGGTTATCGGTTATCTGGTGAAAGAATTACACTCCTTTAATGCCGCATTAATCTTTGTTGGATGCTCTGCCATTATGGCTATGTTCTGCTACTTATTTGTTGTAGGCGATATCAAACGTCTGGAATTGAAAACATCTTAAGGGAATAACAATAGGTGCCTCTTATGGGGCACTTGTTGTTTGAAATATAGCGACAGGACACCTAATGAAAATAGTCATCGCACCAGACTCTTATAAAGAAAGTTTATCGGCAATAGCAGTAGCTCAGGCTATTGAACAAGGTTTTAGAGAAATATTCCCTTATGCTGAATACATCAAGATCCCCGTGGCTGATGGTGGTGAAGGCACTGTCGACGCCATGATCAGCGCAACCGGCGGCCAAAAAATCATGACTGATGTTACCGGGCCGCTGGGTAATAAAATCCAGGCTTTCTGGGGATTATCAGGTGATAGGAAGTCGGCTTTTATTGAGATGGCAGCGGCCAGCGGACTGGAATTGGTCCCTCCCGAATTGAGGAACCCGTTAAACACTACCTCCTACGGTACCGGTGAATTAATCCGTGCGGCGCTGCAAACAGGCGTGCGTCATATTATTATCGGTATCGGTGGCAGTGCCACCAACGATGGCGGTGCAGGTATGGTACAGGCGCTAGGAGCCAAATTGCGTAACGCCTACGGCGCAGAGATTGATTTTGGTGGCGGCAGTTTACATAACATTGCCTCGATAGATGTGTCGCAGCTGGACCCACGCCTTAAAGATTGCCGCATTGAAGTCGCTTGTGATGTGACCAATCCGCTGACCGGTGAGCAAGGTGCTTCCGCTATTTTTGGCCCACAGAAGGGGGCTACGGCCGCAATGATTGTGATACTGGATAATAACCTGGTCCATTACGCGCAGATGGTTAAACAATATCTGGGAATAGACGTAGATAGGATACCCGGCGCGGGGGCCGCTGGCGGTATGGGGGCCGCATTGTTAGCATTTTGCGGTGCACAGTTGCGCCAGGGCGTGGAGATAGTCGCTGAAGCATTAGACCTGGAAACCTATATCAAAGACTGTCATTTCGTTCTGACCGGTGAAGGCCGGATAGACAGCCAAAGTATCAATGGCAAAGTCCCGGTCGGTGTCGCTCGATTAGCCAAAAAATACAATAAACCAGTGATTGGTATTGCCGGCAGCCTGGCTACCGATGCCAACATTGTTCATCAACATGGTGTTGATGCTATTTTCAGTATTATTTACCATATTTGTACACTTGACGATGCACTCTCTCAGGCAACTGAAAATATCAGAACTGCTTCTCGCAATATCGCCTCTGTTATTAATATTGGCATAGCCTCATTTGATATCAAAGCATCAGCATAATAAAAGCCCGCGTACCCCTTTTTAACATAGCCCTTTGTCGAAGGGCTTTTTTTATATGCGTTTTTAATGTCAAAGTATGTCGGCGATAAATGACCTTTTCGTGATAATGCTCACCTGCTTTTGGGCTTGCGAACAAAAATAGACATTAAACCCATTAGCATCTAGGTCATCCGCACAATGCCTTGCTCTTTTTAGCGGCGTATACTTATTTACAAGCTAGTGAGCATTATGTTTAAGACAAATAATGGCTGTATTGATAAAAATAACAGTTATGTTATCAACATAATTATCGTACCCAAAAAAATTAAAGGGTATATAAGGGAAATATTATGAGCATTTGTAATAGTCCTGTAGACAACCCGCTTTATATTAAAGTACAGGACGCGGATAATGTTGCCATTGTGGTTAATAACAATGGCCTATGTGCTGGCACTCGGTTTAAATGTGGCCTTGAACTTATTGAGCATGTGCCACAAGGCCATAAAGTGGCTTTGGTCGATATTCCTAAAGGCGGCCCAATCATTCGTTATGCTGAGGTGATTGGTCTGGCAGTGCGGGATATCGCTCGCGGCGGCTGGATAGATGAATCGTTGGTTGAATTACCTGCCGCACCTGCACTGGAGACCTTACCCCTTGCCACCGCAGTCCCCGAGGCTCTGCCACCACTGGAAGGTTATACCTTTGAGGGCTATCGCAACGCTGACGGCAGTGTCGGGACCAAAAACCTACTCGCGATTACCACCAGCGTACATTGCGTCGCTGGCGTGGTGGATTATGTGGTCAATATCATTGAGCGCACCCTACTACCCAAATATCCCAATGTCGATGGCGTAGTTGCACTGAATCACTTATATGGCTGTGGAGTGGCAATCAATGCCCCAGCAGCGGTAGTGCCCATTCGCACTATTCATAACTTGGCCCTTAACCCCAATTTTGGTGGCGAAGTGATGGTCGTCGGTCTCGGTTGTGAAAAGCTCCAACCCGAGCGGCTGCTGGAAGGGACACCTGACGTGCAGGTTATCTCACTGGATGAAAGCAATATCGTGCGCTTGCAGGATGAGAAACACGTCGGCTTCCGTTCCATGGTCGATGACATTCTGCAAGTGGCGGAAAAACATCTACAACGCCTGAATATGCGCCAACGTGAAACCTGCCCGGCCTCTGAATTGGTGGTCGGTATGCAATGCGGTGGCAGTGACGCTTTTTCTGGCGTAACCGCCAACCCTGCGGTGGGCTATGCTTCGGACTTACTGGTGCGTTGCGGCGCAACCGTCATGTTCTCTGAAGTCACGGAAGTGCGTGATGCTATCCATCTGTTAACCCCGCGGGCGATTAACGAGGAGGTTGGCAGAAGGTTACTGGAAGAGATGAAATGGTACGACGACTATCTCGAAACCGGCAAAACCGATCGTAGCGCCAACCCTTCACCTGGGAATAAAAAGGGCGGCTTAGCAAACGTCGTGGAAAAAGCACTCGGTTCCATTGCCAAATCCGGCCGCAGCGCCATTGTGGAAGTGCTTTCACCGGGGCAGCGCCCCACCAAGCGTGGGCTGATTTTTGCAGCCACCCCAGCCAGTGATTTTGTCTGCGGCACGCAACAGTTAGCATCTGGTATTACCGTTCAGGTATTTACCACCGGGCGCGGCACCCCTTATGGTCTGGCGGCAGTGCCGGTAATCAAAATGGCAACCCGCACTGATCTGGCTAACCGCTGGCATGACCTGATGGATATCGATGCCGGAACCATTGCGACAGGTGATGCCACTATTGAAGAGGTTGGTCAGCAATTATTTGAATTTATTCTGGATATTGCCAGTGACCGCAAACGGACGTGGTCCGATCAATGGGGGCTGCGCAATGCCTTGGCGGTGTTTAATCCGGCACCAGTGACCTAAGTATCAGTGAATCATCAGGCCGGGTGACACTCACTCGGCCTGCTCTTCTTGCTATCACATCTATCTCTACTCCTGCTCGCCCAATTGAAGCGCCACATACAGCAGCAAGCGATCATCAAAGTTCGCTAAATCTAAACCGGTCAGTTCGGAAATACGATTCAACCGATACTCCAGGGTATTGCGATGAATAAATAACGCTTTGGCAGTAGCCGTTGGCTGCACGTTATTACGGAACCAGCAGGCCAGAGTGCGCCGCAACAGACCGTTACTGTCCATCGCCCGTAATTTAGCCAGTGGTAAGGCTAATTCATTGGCCTGCCAGCCACCACGCAAACTATCAAGCAATACCGGTAACACCAAATCCTGATAGTAATAGCTGCGTTGCTCCGGCATCCGTTGTTTACCGACCGCCATGGTAGTACGAGCGGTACGGTATGAGCGCGCAATACTGCCCGGCCCGGTAAAGAAATTGCCAAGCGACAGGCGCACTCGCAAGCGGCCCCGCTCAGTCATGCGCGACAGCAAAGACTCCATACGCCGCCGGTGATCAATAGCATCCCAGCGGCCATGGCTATTTAGCGCCGGTTTAAGCACCACCATCTCAGTCAGTGAAACAATCGCAATCAGATTATTGCGCTCTGGCGTCGTCAACAGGGTTTGCAGCTCTTGTAATTCCGACATAGCACTGTCGACACTCAACTGGCCGCTGTCCACATCCACCACGGCTACGACCCGTGGTTCATTGATATCCACCCCAAGGCGCTGCGCCCATTCAATCAGTGCCGGTGATATCTCTTCGGTGCGGATCAAGTTCAATACCAACTCTTCACGCAGACGGCTATCCTGCGCCAGCAGATGCACCAACCGCGCCTGCTCCATCATCATCTCTGCTGCCATGCACACCAGTTCGCCATATTGACGTAGTTGCCCCGGGTTGCCGGTTAGGCCAATCACCCCCACGATTTCGCCCTCAAGGCGCAATGGCAGGTTGATCCCTGGCCTCACCCCGTGCAACTGGCGAGCAACAGCTTCATCGATATCGACAATCCGGCCATGAGACAGCGACAAGAGCGCCCCTTCATGCAGTTCGCCAAGGCGCTCTTCATCACCACTACCAATGATCCGCCCTTTACCATCCATCACATTAATATTGGTATCAATGATCTTCATGGTACGGGTAACAATATCCTGGGCTAGCCGGGGGTCAAGATTATATACACTCATGAATGGGCCTCAGTCTGGGCTGATGCACCAGCATATGAGGTCTGGAAGGGGAATACATTGGACAAACGCCCAATTCACACCACAAAGAAAGAGAGTTGAGGGACGGGTCACATAAATGGCAAGACCGGGGGCATGTTGCTGGCAAAGTTGAGCGCCAACGAGGAAATCAGGGCCAATCAATCGTTAGCCCTGATAGAGATTTACCGGTGAATGGTTATGACCAAAAACGTGTTATTTACTTTCTTGCGCTGATTTACCGACAGCCATCCCCATCGCCAGCGTGGCGGCAATATTGCGTGCGGTCATAAACACATTGGCTGCCGCATTATCCAGTGCCTGCTCCAGAGTACAGATACTGTAGATCACGCTGAATACCGCATCCAGACCATGCTCATACACCACATCAACATCATCTGTCAGGCTACCGGCAATACCAATCACTGGCTTATTATAACGTTTGGCAACTCTCGCGACACCAATCGGCACTTTGCCGTGAATGGTTTGGCTATCAATGCGCCCTTCGCCGGTAATAACAAATGTCGCGTCCCTAACCAAAGCGTCCAGACCAAGAGCATCGGTAACAATATCAATACCGGGACTTAAGGTTGCACCGCAAAACGCCAGTAATGCCGCGCCTAAACCACCCGCCGCGCCAGCGCCTTCAACCTGGTCAACATCAATATCAAGATAACGTTTAATGATACCTGCATAATGCTGCAAACCGTCATCCAGTTGGCTAACCATCTCAGGTGTCGCCCCTTTCTGCCGCCCAAAAATAGCCGATGCCCCTTCACTGCCAGTCAGTGGATTGGTGACATCACAAGCAACATCGATTTGGCACTGCTTAATCCGCGGATCCAGTCCTGAGATATCAATAACATCCAGTTCAGCCAGCTTCCCGCCGCCAAAACCAATCTGCTTACCCTGCTTATCCAGCAGTTTGACACCCAGCGCTTGCACCATGCCCGCACCGCCATCATTGGTGGCACTGCCACCGATGCCGATAATTATATGTTTGACCCCCTGATCCAGCGCATTACAAATCAATTCGCCGGTACCGTAGGAAGTGGTTTTCAGTGGGTTGCGCAGTTCTGGTGGAACCAGCTCTAGCCCGCTGGCGGCCGCCATTTCAATAAAAGCCGATTTTTCATCACCGGATATTCCGTAAAAAGCCGCAACTTCGTCACCTAACGGGCCGGTCACATTGACCTGAATAATCCGGCCAGTGGTGGCCGCGACCATGGCCTCAACGGTACCTTCACCACCATCCGCGACCGGCAATTTGATATATTGTGCATCGGGAAATTGAGTGCGAAAACCCGCTTCAATCTGCACCGCAACATCCAGCGCAGATAAGCTTTCTTTATAAGAGTCTGGGGCGATGACTATTTTCATAAATGATTCAATCTCATGAGCTATCCAATACCGCACAGGCTCCGACGTTATAAACCGGCCGCTCAGGATAACGGAATGCTTACCAGTATAGCCCTGTTACCCAGTAGCCCGGCACCCGCAGGCACCGGTGCCACCGATTAACGAGTGACTTCAACTTTAGCCAATTTCTCGTAATAACACGCCAATGCACTGTGGTCAGCGGTGCCCAAACCATCAGCTTTCAGCGCCTGCATCATCTCCATCACGGCTGCGGTCAGGGGCAACTGAGCACCGACGCCATGTGAGGTGTCGAGGGCATTAGCTAAGTCTTTGATATGTAGATCGATACGGAAGCCTGGTTTGAAGTTACGATCCATCACCATCGGTGCCTTGGCTTCCAACACGGTACTGCCTGCCAGACCACCACGGATCGCTTGGAATACCAGATCAGGGTTCACTCCCGCCTTAGTTGCCAGCACCAAGGCTTCAGACATCGCGGCAATATTCAGTGCGACAATCACCTGATTGGCCAGTTTAGTCACATTACCAGCACCAATATCACCAGTATGCACCACCGATCCCCCCATGGCTTTCATCACCTCGAAACAGCTCTCGAATACCGCTTTATCACCACCCACCATCACTGACAAGGTGCCATCGATAGCTTTTGGCTCACCACCACTGACTGGCGCGTCCAACATTGCAACCTGCTTTAGTGCCAGCGCTTCACTGATTTCACGGCTAACCAGCGGTGCAATCGAACTCATATCAATCAGCACAGAACCCGGTTTAGCACCTTCAATAACACCGTTTTCACCCAG
Organism: Yersinia sp. 2541 StPb PI; assembly: GCF_052217145.1. Classification (NCBI taxonomy): domain Bacteria; kingdom Pseudomonadati; phylum Pseudomonadota; class Gammaproteobacteria; order Enterobacterales; family Yersiniaceae; genus Yersinia; species Yersinia sp. 2541 StPb PI. The sequence continues at coordinate 4,294,501 of NZ_JAZGQB010000001.1, forward strand.
TACCACTTCTTTTACATGAGGCGAATTAGGTAGCATGGTAATGATGATATCGCATTCTGCTGCCAGCGCTTTTGGTGTCGTTGCCGTACGCGCGCCAGCGGTGATCAATTCATCCAGCACCGCAGCATTACGATCGAGGACTGTTAATGAGTAGCCCGCTTTCAGCAGATTTTTACTCATTGGTTTTCCCATAATCCCTAAACCAATAAAGCCGATTTTCATTTATTACTCCTCAATTAAGTCGGAAGGCCGTCAACGCGGCAGTACTAAACTGTCAAAACAGACTGATGGTTATTTTTTAAATTTGTCGCATAACGCCTGAGTCGCGCTACGAAATACGCCCAAATCACTGCCAACAGCGACAAAGGTTGCCCCCCATTCGAGATAACGGCGGGCATCAGCTTCAACTGGCGCCAAAATGCCGCTCGGCTTACCCTGTGCTTTAGCGCGATCAAAAATATGACGAATCACTTTTTGTACTTCGGGATGATTGGGCTGCCCCAGATAACCCAGTGCCGCCGACAGATCGCCCGGTCCAACAAAAATACCGTCCACCCCATCAACGGCGGCGATAGCATCAATATTATCCACCCCTTGCTGGCTTTCGATTTGCACCAGTACGGTGATGTTGTCGTTGATGGTGGCAAAGTAGTCGAGTACGGTGCCGTAATTGTTACCGCGATGAGACACAGAAACCCCGCGGATCCCCGCCGGTGGATAACGGGTCGAGGCAACCGCACGTATGGCTTCTGCTTCGCTTTCAACAAACGGGATCAGGAAGTTATAAAAACCGATATCCAATAAGCGTTTTATAATGATGGGTTCATTACAGGGCGCACGTACAACCGGTGCGCTGTTACTGCCTTTCAGCGCCATGAGTTGTGGGATAAACGTCGTAACATCGTTCGGCGCATGTTCACCGTCCAGAACCAACCAGTCAAAACCCGCCAGGCCCAGCACTTCGGCTGAAATATGATTTGCCAGTGCACTCCAGCAACCAATAAGGGTTTGCCCTTGTTGTAGGTTGCGGCGGAACTGATTAGGATAATTTTGCAGACTCATTTTCGATCCTTATAATTGAACGCCCGGATGGAACGACGGCTCGATGCAGGACGTGATGCAATTCAGGTTGCCAGCGCACACGGCAGTGGGTGTTAGTCGTTAATTTTGCGCCTGTTTTGTAAGATTTTTCTATTTACGGTTCACGATGATCATTATAGAAACCCCGTTCCAATAAACCATCAGGCAAAAGAACAGGAATTATGAGTTATTCACCAATCGTTATAGGCAGATGCACAATAAAATGCGCCCTGCTTCACAGACTGCTAAATAGCAAAAATCGTGCGGTGATTTTGTCGTTATAAATTAACAAACAACTAAAGGGTAAAGAGTTAGAAAAATGTCGCCGTAGTAATGATAAGGTACAGAGTCTGCTGGCAGAAAATGTCCATACCTGCCGATGTCTATTAATCAGTACGCAGGGTATAGACTATTTGCACCATAGGCGGTGGTAAACCACACTTGCCAGATAAGAGGTTGGAGGAGAGCAACGTGCAACGTGAACAAGTTTTAAGCAGTGCGCTCAATCTATTGGAGCAGCAAGGACTGGCAAACACCACGCTGGAGATGCTGGCAAAAGAGGTGTCAGTTGAAGTCAGTGATCTGGCCCGTTTCTGGCCGGATCGTGAAGCTTTGTTGTATGACTGTCTGCGCTTTCATGGCCAGCAGATAGATACCTGGCGGCGACAATTGCAACTGGACGAGACCTTATCACCCAAACAAAAGTTACTGGCGCGTTACCAGACGCTAGGTGAGCAAGTGCAGAATCAGCGTTACCCCGGTTGCTTATTTATTGCTGCATGCAGTTTCTATCCCGATAATGAACACCCGATCCACCAGTTGGCTGAACAGCAGAAACAGGCCTCACTACTCTATACCCAAGAGCTGTTGCAAGAGATGGACGCTGATGATGCAGCTATGGTTGCACAACAGATGGAACTGATTCTGGAAGGTTGTTTGAGCAAACTGCTGGTTAAACGTCAACTCGTCGATGTTGAAATTGCCAAGCGCCTGGCTGAAGATGTATTGGAAGTCGCGCAATGCCGTAAAAATGGCGCACTGGGTTAAGTAATTTACCACTAAGTTTTATCGCTGCCCTGAGATAATTTCTGGTTCTTTTGTCTGAAAAGAGAGCAGTCAGTACAGTTTTAGTGGTTTTAAACCATAAATTCGTTGACGATCAGCGGCCAATACGGTTTAATGCGCCCCGTTGCCCGGATAGCTCAGTCGGTAGAGCAGGGGATTGAAAATCCCCGTGTCCTTGGTTCGATTCCGAGTCCGGGCACCACTATTTATAAGGCCTCGCTGCAAAGCGGGGCTTTTTCGTATCTGGATTCTGCTCTATTTCCGCTCCGACTCCCTATCCATTACTGACACGATTTCAATAGATTTCCCCCTGTAAGCATCCCGCGCAAACAAACTATTCAATTTTAGAGATCTTTCGACATATTGATGATTTGTGCGGCGGAGACACCTCTCTTCATGAGCAATGTCCTTATATTGTGGATGAGTTATTACCAGAATAGCCGTGTATTCGTTTTTTGAAGAGCAGCTCGGGGGTTAGCCAACCCATCCAAAATAATAAAAACAAAAAAGAGGTACTGCTTTCGCGCAAGGTGGCAGATTAATTTACTGTGGGGCAGGCACTTCTGGTCGCTTGGTGATGTTGGATGCGAGCGAATGCCCGCCAACTTATGGTACGCTGCGAGAAATGGTCGTAGGGCTGATCGCTGGCGGTAATACTGCTATTTTACAGGCAGTTGAAAATGCAGAAGATAGCCGCAAAATGGGTGAACAATACCTGCATAACCTCAATTTTAATGCACGTGATGTGTTAGTGGGCATTGCAGCAAGTAGCCGCACACCTTATGTATTGGGGGCTATGGCCTATGCACGCCATGTTGGCACTAGCGTAGTGGCTATTTCCTGTAATCAAAATAGTGAAATGAGTACAACCGACACTGTAAAACAGCCATTATGATGATCCTAAGTGGTATGTCTGCTGAGGAAGCTAGCGCTATCCTTAACAAAAATAAGGGATTTATCGGTAAAGCGCTACAGGAGATTAAAGTATAACTATGGCGAAAATAACCGGCACTACGATAGACCAAATTTTACTCTTCACGGGCGGGAGTAAAAATATCATTGTCTGCGGAAACTGCATGACAAGGCTCCGTCTCACCTTAAAAGACCGTCAACTGATACAACATGACGACCTGAAAAAAATCCCTGGAGTGATGGGGGTGGTGAACAGCGATGATCAACTGCAAATCATTCTCGGCCCGGGCAAAGCCCAGACCGCCAGCGAGATGATGAACAAGCTCCTGGGTTCTGAACCGCAGCAGGGACATGAAAGTGCTCAGGATGTTGATTTGCAGGTGCTAGCCAGCCAGACAAAACAGCAAATGAAAGCGAAACAAAAAAGCGCTGTTCATAGTTTTCTGGCCAAATTCGCCACCATTTTTACCCCACTCATTCCAGGGTTCATTGCCGCAGGATTACTATTGGGGATAGCAACATTACTCCAGCAGACACTGGCATTGGACGGCGTTATTCAGTCTCCATGGCTGGCGGCACTGATTGCATACATGAAAGTATTTAGCATCGGCTTGTTCACTTTCCTTAGCATTCTGATTGGCTTTAATACGCAGCAAGCCTTTGGTGGGACGGGGGTCAACGGCGCAATTATCGCTTCGCTATTTATTTTACGCTATGTGCCGGAAGGTACCGTCGGCTACTACGGTGGCATGGAAAACTTCTTTGGTCTGGCAATTGATCCGCGCGGCAATATCATTGGGGTTCTGTTGGCCTGTATCTTGGGCGCATGGATTGAGCGACAGGTGCGCCGTTTTATCCCTGATAATCTAGATATGATCCTGACATCGGCGATAACGTTACTCGCTACAGGAGCAATCACTTTCGTTGTTATCATGCCAGTGGGTGGCGAGCTGTTTAAGGGGATGTCATGGCTGTTTATGCATTTGAATGGTAACCCGTTTGGTACTGCCATTCTGGCAGGGTTATTCCTGATTGCAGTAGTGTTTGGTATCCACCAAGGGTTTGTTCCGGTCTATTTCGCCTTAATGGATGCACAAGGATTTAACTCATTATTCCCTATTCTGGCCATGGCGGGTGCCGGTCAGGTGGGTGCGGCACTGGCACTTTATGCTCGTTCGCCAAAAGGTTCAGTCCTGCGGACACAGATTAAAGGGGCTATTTTCCCTGGGCTACTGGGGATCGGTGAGCCGCTTATTTATGGCGTAACGTTACCACGCCTGAAGCCTTTTATTACCGCATGTTTAGGCGGTGCTGTCGGCGGCTTCTTTATTGGCCTTGTTGCCTGGTTGGGATTACCGGTGGGCCTGAATACCGTGTTTGGCCCATCTGGCTTGGTATCTATTCCTCTGATGACATCAGCCCAAGGTATTTTCGCCGGGATGCTGGTGTATATGGCTGGTCTGGTTATTTCGTATATTTCCGGGTTTATCCTGACGTGGCTTTTCGGGCATAAGGATGTCGATTTAAGTTGATCTCGTGCTAAACGGTTTGGCCCTGCCCGGCAGGGCCAGCTGAAATCTTTCCGTTATTTTTATTATTCTCATCCCCATATCAACCGAACTCACCTGTTCCTATCGACACCAAGTCTAGATGACCGACTCATCCAGCCAGAATGTTAGCAAGCCGCGACTGATGAGCGCCTTGTTGTAAGCTGTCCAATGGATGATATCGAACCTTTGTTTTGCCACGAGATACTGCAATATCATCAGAAATGTGGTGATCCAAACCTGATTAGGGCTAAAAGTTCGATTTATTCAACAAAGATCTTATTTTTATAACTCAGTTAGTTGACTGATAATTAAGTGCCTTCGCTAATTTAGAATCTGGTTTCGCCAGTTTATCTAAACGCTTTTCATCAATGCTGTTCAGCTGGCCTAAAGCTCTTGCCGTTTGACCTGAATGCCCTATCAGTTGCTGCTTGGGTACATTCACCATCAGGGTTGCGGCGTCTTCCAGAGCCTTGATATAGTCATCTTGCTTATGCAAATTATAACGTTTTAAATCCATCTTACTGCGTAATAGCTGTCCCCAATAAAACTCGAGGAAAGGTATTTCTTTATAAGGCTTACCCGTTTCAGGGTTAAGATTTTTATCAGACTTATCGTAAGATATACCGCGTAGATAATAGAGTATTGAGCGATATGGATCGTCCTGAAAAGCACTCGTGCCCAGGGTTGCAGGCAATTGAGAGAACGTAATTGGTTTCCCCTCGGCATCAATAGGGAGAAAATGTTTAAGTTCAGTCATCTGTTGTTCGAACTGAGCTTGAGTAAATAACGCTCCGTCGTTGTCACGGCTTATATTCTGCCCGACCAGTACGCTTAAGGTCACATCACCGCCACCACCGGGTGCATCCCAAAAGCTGTTAAATGCATGATGACCATCAGTCAGGTAAAATTTCCCCATTGGTCCTATATCAACCGTGTTCATATCAGCTTTATTGGTTCCTATAGCCTGTTTACAGGTATATGAAGTGGGATCTTTCGGTGTTGATGACAGGCTATATTTAGCCAGTTTCCCTGCCCCTTGAACTTTACACAAATCGTTGAATAAGTGCTTTGAATCGCTAGCATAATCAGCCAAATCACCTGCAATCTGGAGCTTACCTACGGTTATTTGGGTCGGATGCAACTCACTGAGCTTAATTTGAATAACATCGCCGGGTTTAGTGAGTAAGTCGTTATGGGGAAGAGATTGTGCCGCGCACAAATTAACTGAATAGAGTATTAGTCCACAAAATAATAAAATAGAGGCCGAAAATAACTCGCTAGCCCATCTTACCTGGGTAGCTCCAGCCTGATATAAGTAATTTTTGCTCAAAGACACATTGAACTCCTCAAGTGGACATTAACATTTCCTACCAATTTCATTGGCATATTGATTAAGCGTAGAATATCTCCCCCCTCGCAGTAGCACGTACTGCGAACATTATCTGGCGTTTATGGCAGTTGATACCCTATTTGCAATACCAGCGTAGGTTCCAGAAGATAATAATACCCAGAAAATATCGACCATGAAATTAGCGTATCGATTAACCTGCCAGATAAAGAGATGCTCCAGTTTATCAGATGTTACATTGAAAGCCATATGCAATAAAACCATCATTTACACTGGTTTGTGATGCAGAAGTATTAGGTTCATAAAAGTCTCCATTTTGAGCCAAAGCAGGAGATCTACATGCAGCAACAATGGTTAATATAGTGATGAGTTTTTAATTATTCACTCTCTGATTACAATAAGGGACGTATAAACACGACGCTTTGCCCTATTGATTGATGTGGCTAATCCATCTGTCAATCAATACAGGGGAACTTAAATAAACGCTGGTATAACTTAAAAAATTATAATTAACTATTCCAGCTAAATGAATTTAACGATTCCGTCTAAAATAGCAATATAAATACATTGGAATTCCTGTTATTTTTGTAGGAAAATTCATTTTTTAGCAAATAATAGGAACTGGAGATAATGAGATCGGTGAGTGACGACTCGTTATTTTTCCAATCCTATAACTGTGTTAACATTTTAGTATTTATTACTATTCAAATCCTCCACACAGCTGATGTTAATCATAACTATCACGTATAAAACTGTAGGCTATTTTAGTTTTAAATAAAGTTTAATCAAACTGTCTGTTTAATTGATACTGTTTAATGTGCAGCCTATGTGATCGCACGTTAGCACCATTAGATAACAGCGGATAGGTTAAATAACCTTAGTTATCGTGGTGAAAAGACACTAAATGGTTTCGAGCTGATTAAGTTTAATGGCTTTGGCTCTAACAGTGAGCTTTCAAAATGGCATGATCGTGGAGGGTGTTTATGATTACTCGCTGGTGCATAGTGTGGATGCTAATGCCGCTAAGTTGACAATATATTCGTAAATTAAAATAGGCTAGAGTGATTTTAACAGGGATTCATTATGAATGATCTCATGACTGATATACTAATCGGCATCTCTATATTTATCGCATCTATAGTTTCCTCATTTGTTTTTGTATTTTTAATAAGATAATTTACGTTTAAAATGACAAGTTGAGAGGACGTTAAGCATTGATGCTCAACAATGTCTATTTTCAGTTAGAAGACATTGTTCTTGGCTCACTCTCCTACAAAACTCAAATGGATAAGTGTTAAAATACGTCAACGCCAGAGTATCCCCCCATTAGATACAAAAATAGGTTTCCCCTCGTAGATATGAAATGTTAATCATTTAGTTAAATAATACTAAAGAAATTTTCCATGTCATTTTACAAAAAAAACAAATCAAGAAAATTCCTACAGCGATATGTATCATATCCTATATTTAACAAAATAAATTATAGCTATAATCACAGCATGATATAAAAACTCAATCATTAGTATGCCATATAATATTAAATACACTGTGGCGTAGCCTACACTCCATATTTACGAAAGTAAAAATGGTTATCGAGAACGATTCAATTACATTAAAAACACCAATAATATAACTACTTGTTAATAAACATATTTTTACTTAAAAAATGAGAAATATAATATGCCTGCCTTTAAAAAAACTCTAATCGCTATTGCCTTTACATCAATAACAACGCCTGCTTTTTCCCAAATTATAGTAAATGGCACAACTGTAAATGCTCCTGATGGGACAGTAGTAGATACTGGCTTGATTAACGATTTTTCTGGGCATGCAGCAACGGTATCAAATGGTGGCGTATTAATTGCTGACGGTGATATCACATTAACGACTGGGGGTAATGCCGCTGATACTTTATATGCTTCTGGGGCAGGCTCACGTGTCGATTTTTTACACGGAAGTACATTAACCACTACAGGGACTGGCTCACACGGCGTGTATGCGCAAACTGGCGCCAGTGTTAACTTGAATGACGCAAATATTTCAGTTTCAGGGGCAAATGCCTCCGGCCTGTCACTGGTCTCTAATAGCCAAATTTCATTAAATAACAGTACCATTTCAGCAACAGGTGCCGGTGGCAAGGGTATAGCTGCTAATAATAGTTCAGTAATTATCAATAACTCTAGATTGACAACAACAGGTGCTTATCTCGGCTCAAGTACCAGTGCTTTACAAATAGCAAATGGTTCACGAGGGAGCATGACCGGCTCATACGCCAGTACCGGTGGAGCCTCTGCCGCTGCGGTCTTCGTTGAAACAACAAATAGTGCAAATACTCAATTTGATATCATCGACAGTACCCTGGAAACATTCGGGGCGGGTACTGCGCTAGTCTCTTCTGAACTGAATGGTAATGGATCATCTTTAGCTACTGTCAGTGGAAATACGCAAATTATCACTCATCAGGCAACCGCAGTAAGTGCGAGAGGGCCAGGTGGTAAAATTGTTATTAACCCAGGAGCATCGGTTAAAACCCTCGGCGCTAATAATACCGCTATCCAGGCAGTTTTAGGCGGCCAGGCTGATATTACGGGTAGCACTATCAGTACAGCCAGTAATGGTGCAGTAGCCATGATGGCCAGTTCCGCGAGTTCTATTATTAGTCAGGGCAATAACATCAGTACGGTGGGTAATAATGCGTATGCTGTTCAGGCTAATGACAGTGGGACCACTGTTAATGTGACTAATACCAATATAGTTACTAGTGGTAATAACGCTGATGCAGTGAATAGTAACACACAAGCAATTGTGACTATGAATCAACAGAATGCCAATATACATAGTCAAAACGGCAAAACATTTAATGCTCTTGGTGGCACCATCAATGCAGTCCTTGATAACAGTAGTGTTATTAACAATGGCATATTAATAAATGCAGATACCGATGCTAGCCTGGCGAACTTTGGTATCGTTAATGTTAATGCAAACGATATGGTTTTAAATGGTGATATCCAGTCAGGTTTAGGTAGCCAAGCTAATCTCAGCATTAACAATACACAATGGAATGGTCTTGCACGTAATGGCGGCCAGGTGAATATTGATAGTCGCGCCATGTGGAATATGATGGCAAGTTCTGACGTCGCTGAGCTGACTAACGCCGGGACAATTAATTTCTCCAATCCTATTGCAGGCGACGTATTAACTGTCCATGGTGACTATATTGGTAATAACGGTAACTTATTGTTTAATACTGAATTAAATGACGACAACTCCATAACGGATAAAATGATCGTCGAAGGTAACACTTCAGGGAACACCTTCGTCAGCGTGACTAACGCGGGTGGCACTGGCGCGACAACGTTAAACGGTATTGAATTGATTCAGGTTAATGGCTTATCTGACGGTGAGTTTATTCAAAAAGATCGTATCGTTGCCGGTGCTTATGATTATTCATTGATGCGCGGTTCTGATGCTAATGCCAATAACTGGTATCTGACTAATGCTGTTATTCCTACGCCACCTTCAGACCCAACAGTTCCAACAGTTCCAACAGACCCAACAGTTCCATCTGCTATGACTGAGCGTCCAGAAGCTGGCGGCTATACTGCCAACTTAGCCTCGGCTAATAATATGTTTGTCACTCGTTTGCATGATCGTTTGGGCGAAACTCAGTATATCGACGCACTGACTGGCGAACAGAAAGTAACCAGTATGTGGTTGCGTAACGAGGGTGGGCATAACCGTTTCCGTGATTCTCAAGATCAACTGAGCACACAGGCTAACCGTTATGTGCTGCAATTAGGCGGAGATATTGCTCAGTGGAGCAATAACGACATGGACCGTTTCCATCTGGGCGTTATGGCTGGGTATGGTAACAGCAAAAGCACCACCATCTCGCAAGTGTCCGGTTACAACGCTAAAGGGTCAACTGACGGTTACAGCGCCGGTGTCTACGGGACCTGGTATGCCAACGAGGCCGATAAGTCCGGCTTATATGTCGACAGTTGGGCGCAATACAGCTGGTTCAACAACACCGTTGACGGTCAAGATTTGAATACTGAAGAATATAAGTCTAAGGGGATAACTGCCTCGGTTGAGAGTGGTTATACCTTCAAAATCGGTGAAAATGCCGCTAAAAATGCCACCTACTTTATCCAGCCTAAAGCGCAGGTGACCTGGATGGGTGTGAAAGCTGACGACCATAAAGAAGCTAACGGCACGAATGTCTCTGGTGAAGGTGATGGCAATATTCAGACCCGTCTGGGTGTGAAAGCCTTTATGAATGGCTATAGCAGCCAGGATAAAGGTAAAGACCGAGTATTTCAGCCATTTGTAGAAGCAAACTGGATCCATAATACCAAAGACTTTGGTGTCACTATGGATAACGTGACAGTGAAGCAAGATGGGGCCGCCAATATCGGTGAATTAAAAGTGGGTGTTGAAGGCCAAATCAATAAAAAAGTTAACCTGTGGGGTAATGTTGCCCAGCAAATCGGCAACAAAGGTTACAGTGATACCGCTGTAATGCTAGGTGTGAAATATAATTTCTAATCTAGATTTCTATATTAGATATAAGTAAATAAAAATCAGATGATTATGGCCTGCTACAAATAGCTGAAATCTTAAGTTCTAATAAACTTAGCTATCAATTTTTCTGGCAGGCTAATTGACTTTCCCTTTAGATAGCCGCTGTTTTCAGCGAAGCATTATTGGGGGAAGGCATGGCGATTTTTGGCCTTTAGCAATGATGTTCACTACGGCTATATTTATCTTTCCGAGAGTATCATCAGTAAATACATCACTATTTCGCAGTGGATTTTCTTATTTTCATTCATTAGTTAAAAATAAAAGGAATTATTATATGAACTATTTTATCCTCAGTCAGTGCGGGCTTATGTCTTTCTCTTTCAAAATACTATTGAATGATGTGCTATACCAACATTCAGAAGACTCAGTAATAAGGGTTTACCGTTCTATTCCCTCACTGATAAAAAATATAGATGGGAAACTCAAGCTGATACTACTTGACATTACTGGATTCAAACATAGTGAAGTTCATGATCTATTAATTAAAATAAAGTCATCCCACAATGTAGGGATTATTTTATTTTGTGACAACTACTCTGACCTGTCTAACCTCCCTAATATATATCATGCAGTCATATACAGAAAAAGTAATATGCCTTACATCAAAAAAACAATAGGGACAATATGTCACAACCGCTATGGCGGTCATTTCATACCTCTTGATGACGATAATCTTGTTAAAAATAAATTAACTAAACGAGAAAATGAAACATTACAATGTATTATATCAGGTTTAAATTCTGTTCAGATTTCAAAAAGGTTATCACTCAGTTATAAAACCGTCAGTGGCTATCGTCGTAGTATCTGTAGAAAATATGGCATTAACAATTTAAATGTTTATTATTTAAAATATAGAGAAGAAAGTCAGTAGCCGCGCGCCTCATTAACGTAATAGGACATACACTACCGCAAAAGTAGTCGCTAATCGTGCGGGCTAGAGTATTAATGGAAAACTTGCCCATTTTTTCAAAGCTACCCTATAAACTGGTGTACCAATCTAGTTGCAAGATCGGCATTTTCTGCATCAAAGTTGGCATTATCCCCGTCACAAAACCCATGATGGCTGCTGAATATGCGGCTATCAACATTAGGATATTTTTTTAGTTCACTTTGCAGGATTGTCGTGTCGAAAGAAGCCTCATGTCGGGCAAGGATGACAAGGGCTGGACAAGGTGGCGCAATATCGCTGTGCTCGCGGATACGTGAACCGTAGTGGCAGACAACCCTTGCACATAACCCGCTTCTGGCCGCAAGCCAGGCAAGCGTGGCTCCAACACTAAATCCTACGAGGATAAGATTGTCATACTGTGGCCGCAGAGTCTGGAGCAGAGTAACGATATGGGATGTGTCAAAACCTACATTTTCAATAAAATAGCGATATGCCTCATTCTGCTGTGCATAGCTAAATGGCTCATCACGCCCAATAAGATTGAGGCAATAAACGTCCCTCTCCATCGCATGATATTCATGGCACACCCGCCTGATATGCGGATTAATACCATAAATCTCATGTAGTACTACGATGGCGGTATTGCTTCCACATTTTAGCTCTAGCATTAGGCGTTATCGATTTCCGTTTTGTGCACCCAGGCTGACAAATACCATTCGGCAGTAAATGGTAGGACACTCCGCACTGTCACTCACTCATATAGAGATTTTGTGCTCACTACATCATCGAAAAGTCACACAAAAAATAACTTTCAATATCAATTTATTATATAGCCAAACTATTTTCTACATCGTCTTCCAATCCTTGCGCTGATTGAAGACCAAAATGACTATTACGTCTCACATTGAGTAAAATCACCCCATGATTTGCCACTAACCTCTAAATGAGCAGCATAACTAACCAGAATTACGATTTATACTATAATAAACAATAAGATGCCATACACTGGCTTCGGTGATGTGAAGCCAGCATTACGCTAATTGAAAATAACTACTCTTCTGTCACTGGCATAAACTCGGCCAATTTCTGCTTCTGTTTACCCCGGTCATCCAGGTTAGCTGAGCTTAGCCAAAGCTGTATAGCTCGCCGAATCCCTGGCCATTCACTCTCGATAATAGAATACCAACGGGTGTCACGACTATGCCCTTTGGATACTTGTATTTGTCTGAAAGTACCTTCGTATTGAAATCCCAAGCGTTCTGCCGCTTGAATCGCTGGCTGGTGCAAACTGTCACACTTCCACGCACATCGCCGGTATTGCAAAGTATCCAGCGCATAGGATAGCAAAAGAAATATTGCCTCAGTGCTGCATAAAGTACGTTTCATCAACGGTGACCAGTTAATCCAACCGATTTCTACCGCCCCATTCTCGGGGTCAATGCGTTGTAACGCGATAAAACCTACTGCTTTTCCGGTGGAGTAATTGATGACTGAATAAAAGAGAGGGTCCTTACTTGCACTAAGAGAGGCAATATAATGGTCACATTGCCTAATTGTGATGGGGCGATTAATGTGAAAGTAAGTCCAGTCACGCTCGTCATCAATGCTGTGCCAGGCTTCAAATAGATCCTTGCTATGCTTGATATCAATAGGTTCAAGGAGGCAATAGTCTCCTTTGAGGATAATCCGTTGGGGAGTTGTTCGAGGCAACCAGTCGGGTAATGATTTGCCCAGTGCTTGCCCATAGATATTTAATTCTGTCATTATAAATCATACCTGTGTTATGAAATTTATAAGTTTTCGGCAAGTTTTTCAAAAAACTCAGTGAATCCACCCTAAAATAATGTCACTTTGATCTTTAACTTTTCCAATCGTGCTGATTTCTCCAAGAAGAAAGTGATATTGGCCGTGCCCATAAATTCAAATTATTCAGAAAACACATCCTATTTTTGAATAATTAAGTCTTATAAAGAATGACACTTCTTGATAATTTGTTATGTGATATCTATTGAGCAATTCAATTTTAAATTTAATAAACCACATTAGATCATGATAAACATGAGTATTTCACCTTTTATTTATTGTACTAATTATAACCAACTCATTTAATCAAGTGAGCTAATAGGTCTAATCTTGATGGCCTAATGTATAAATATAATTTTATCACTTCATTAAAAACACATTATTTACTCTATAACAAAAAAAACAACTCAAGATAAAATCTCAACCGCCGATAATAATAAAGATGAAATATAAAACAATTTACTCAACTGTTTTATAGACACCGAAATTAGTTATTAACTGCCTTTCCAAGGTATCTTTCCCGTGTCCGACATTTGAGGTTTAATAACATGAGATTCATACAAAATATTAAAATAAGAACGGCACTTATACTCATTCTCATCGTGTTTTCACTGTTGTGGGCCGGGGCATCAGGCTTTGCTTTATACTCTCTTAAGCAATTAAACCAAGAGCTAGGTGTAACCCATACTCAGCAGCAAAATGGCGATATTATTAATAGTGCCAATGCACAATACTACCGCGCGACAACAGCGATGGAACGTGCTATGGGAGCAATGGCGAAAAATGACACTGGAGTTTTCGATCTTGAGATGAAGGCAACTCTTACCGAATTAGACGGCCTTAAAAATGGGCTCAGTCAATTTAAAACTATTGATCATGGGAAAATTGACTCAACCACAATAGATGATATTTATAACAGTTCTTTTAATCTCTATAACAGTGCAGTTTTGCCGATGTTTGAATCAGCAAGAGAGAAAAATATAAACAATTTTGAAGTAATAAAAACAGGTAAATATCTTCCGTTAAGACGGAACTTCAGTGCAGCGATAGACAAATACAACGCAAAAATTATATCCCTAAATGAAGAAGCAAATCAGCGGATTTCCCAATGGCTAGTGTGGTGTCAATATATCCTAGTCAGTGCGTTATTAATCAGTGTGCTGATCATGGTAACAACCGACCGCTATCTGGTTAACTTTCTCGTTAAGCCTTTGAACAGAGTAAAAGCTCATCTTGAATCTCTGGCACAAGGCATACTTGACCACAACATCGTAGATCAGGGTAGAAACTGTATTGGCCAGTTAATTCCTTATATTAACAAGATGCAGGATAACTGGGCCAAAACGGTGTTTGAAATCCGCAACAGTGCGGATTCGATTTACAGGGGTTCTAGTGAGATATCAGTCGGAAATACCGATTTGTCTTCCCGAACTGAAGAACAAGCCTCGGCGCTGGAAGAGACCGCCTCCAGCATGGAACAACTCGGTTCAACCGTTCAGCAGAATGCAGATAATGCCGGTCAGGCAAGTACACTGGCGAACCAGGCCACTCGGGAAGCACAACAGGGCGGCGTAATTGTCAGTGGCGTCATTGCCACCATGACGAAAATTACCAGCAGCTCACATAAAATCGTCGATATCATTGGCGTCATCAACAGTATTGCGTTTCAAACCAATATTCTTGCGTTAAATGCCGCGGTCGAAGCAGCACGAGCAGGGGAACAAGGCCGGGGATTTGCCGTTGTCGCCAGTGAAGTGAGAAATTTGGCGCAACGCAGCGCACAGGCAGCAAAAGAGATTGATGTGCTGATCAATGAGTCAGTTAAAAATATTAAATCCGGGTCTGAACAGGTGACGCGAGCAGGTGATGCGATGGACAAAATCGTGAGCTCAGTCAGCAACGTAAATGACATTATGAGCGAAATAGCCGCAGCCTCGACCGAACAGAGTAAAGGGATCAGCCAAATTGGTTCTGCGGTGGTTCAAATGGACAGCGTCACGCAGCAAAATGCCGCCTTAGTGCAGCAATCTGCTGCTGCTGCTGCCTCGCTGGAAGAGCAGGCTCGTCAACTAACAGAAATTGTCTCGGTATTTAAAATCAAAGGAAAGGCACCTGGCGTTTCAACAGGCCCTCTGCTCAGGCCAAAGACACGAGTTAAGAGTGTCGCATTAGTCGCAGAACAGGGCGGCTGGACTAAGTTTTAATGTTACCGCCCTTCGCTGCCTGTCAGCGAAGGGCGCAGCGTACCCTCAATGATTCCCCCTCATACTCCCAGAGAGAAATATTGCCCACTGCCAATACCTCAGCGGTATATCCTCCTGTTTTTATGCGCTCTCTTTCTCAGCGACTTCTGGAGAAAATTTATAAATCAATAAGGATTCCACCGGATATAGGACCGCTTTCGCTGCGGGCATACCAAGCAGATATCCCTGGCCAATATCACACCCAATATCCTGTAGACGCACAAGTTGACTGGTGTGTTCGATACCTTCGGCGGTGACTTTCACCCCCAGAGAACTGGCCAATGAGATAATGGCACGTACGATTTTTTCTTTTTTTTCATTGTGTTGGAAAGTATCGATGAAGCTCTTATCAATCTTTAACTTATCAAATGAGAAGTTGCAAAGCTGAGAAAGACTGGAGTAACCGGTACCAAAATCGTCTAACGCAATTTTTATTCCCTCATCCCTCAGTTTTTTAAGCGTAAATCGGGCTACATTGGCATTCTGAAAAAGTGCACTTTCCGTGATTTCTACCTCCAGACGATCTGCGGGCAGCCCCAACTCATTCATGACACTCATGATGCGCGTGCTCAGTTGCTTATTACACAGCAGTATCGGGGAAATATTAAATGACAGTACCAGATGAGCAGGCCAGCTTAATGTTTCGAGACAGGCCCGCCGAAACAACTGCTCCGTCAGCTCAGAGATTTTACCCATCTCTTCTGCCAGAGGGATGAATAGAGTAGGGGAAATGAATTTGCCTGGGGAAATCTCCCAGCGCGCAAGGGCTTCAAAACCGACTGTTTTTTCGGTTCTCAGGTCCACTAACGGCTGGTAATAGACAGAGAATGCATTACTCGCCAACGCTTTCTTAAAATCACTCTTAAGTTGGGCTCGGGATAAAAGTGTATTCTGCATCAAGGGAGTAAAGACTCGGACTTCCTCACGACCGGCCTTCTTAGCAATGTACAAAGCACAGGCCGATTGCTGAATAGCTTGTCGAAGATCGCCAGAATCTTCAGGATAGCGGGAGATACCAACATTGGCGGCTATATTAAAGGTAAAGCCGCCAATTTGAATAAGGCTGCAAATAGTCTTCACTATGCGTTCGCCCAGCAATGATAGGTCCGCTTTATCTTTATTTGACTTTAATACCAAAAACTCATCACCACGTAATTTATAGACATTATCTGGGAACATATAAGAGAGGCGCTGTCCAACCAGCTTAAATATTTCATTTCGGTGGTCGTAGTCGAGCAGATCGTTGACATCTTTAAACTTATTAATCTCTATACTTAGAACCACATAATTTAGTGCATCTTTATTCTTAGCAGAACGTGAAATATAAGAGTCGAGAAATTTTTGGTTAGGTAGATCCGTTAAGATATCATGGCTAGACATCCAGTTGATGCTCTTTTCTGCCTCAATACGTTTCGCTATCTCCTTTGACATTCTGTTTATTCGCAATGAGCTATAGATAAACCCCAGCAATCCGGTGACATTTAGTGCAATAAAAACCGCATCTAGATTATATTTCTTATATTTTGACAAATAGGGAAACAGCACCTCACTTAAATTAAATATGAACACAAAAAAATATGCGATTAAAAATATAAACCCACCAAATAAAAATTCAATCTTTATATTATCATGAGATGTTGGCAACATAAGTATCCCTTAAGATAATAATATTATCTTCATAATGTCATATGATGAACCACCCTATCTCGCCTAACACAACGACAATATCAAGCCATCATCCAGTTGATAATGAGTTATCGGCAAAATAAATATAAAGTTTAGATATAATCATTTTTTAGTCGATCAAAAAATTATTTTGACACTTTTGACAAAAAATCCATTTTGTTTATCGGGCAGAAAAAAGGTACTTCGATCAAGTGATAGTATACTCTCTGACAGAAATAAAGATGGATTATCAGCAGCTTAATTTTACATCCTAAAATCAGGAGGATTATGAAATTGCCTTTTCAACAGGTTATTATATTTGTCACACTATACTGCACGTATTTTCACTGAGAACCAGAGAGTGATAAGCTTTAAAGATAATCCATTCTCGGATTTCAATATTAGCGTAAGACACGTACGAATGAAGTAATGGTTTTATCGTCAGCTTGATTCTAACTCTCTGATTTTAATTCTCGAATTTGCTGAGAGATGACGTTAAAACGCGCAATTCACCAAATCAAACTGCATCATCAGGTGATTCCGGGGGCCGAAGCGATGTCATTATTGACCGAGCACACCTTTCCCCGTCATTCCCATGACGAGTTTGGCATCGGTATCTTTGTTCAGGGATCACAACATTCATGGAGTAACATCGGCAGAGTTGAGTCTTCAGCCGGAGATATCATCATGGTCAACCCCGCTGAAATTCATGATGATCTACCCGTTCAAGGCGCCCGTAGCTGGCATATGATTTATATCAACCCGGCAGTCATTGCATACGAACTGCGGGAATGGCCTCAGGCAGAAAGTGACAGTGACTAGGGCGAATCGGCTATGCTCAACATCACTACAACGTAAAGCCGGATTAAAGTGCGAAATACGCAGAGATAAGCTATTGGCCCCTCTTGTTAGGGAGGGGCTAACAATTATAACGTATTGGTGAAGGTTCGGGAGACCACATCCTGCTGCTGCTCGGGCGTCAGGGCGTTAAAACGTACGGCATAACCAGAAACACGGATGGTGAGATTTGGATAGTTTTCTGGATGTTCGATGGCATCCAGCAGCATATCGCGATTCATGACATTGACATTAAGATGCTGCCCACCCTCCATCGACTCATCATGGTGGAAATAACCATCCAGCAGGCCGACCAGATTATTATTACGCACCGCCGAGTCCTTGCCCAAGGCCGCAGGGACAATCGAAAACGTGTAAGAAATCCCATCTTTGGCATATTTGAACGGCAGCTTGCTGACAGAGGAGAGTGATGCCACGGCCCCTTTGCGATCACGGCCATGCATAGGGTTGGCACCTGGTGCAAATGGCATACCGTCGCGTCGGCCGTCGGGGGTATTACCCGTTTTCTGTCCATACACCACATTAGAGGTAATAGTCAGAATTGACTGCGTCGGCACTGCATGGCGATAGGTTGGCAGCTTGCTGATTTTCTTCATAAAACGCTCAACTAAATCACAAGCAATAGTGTCGACACGCTCGTCGTTGTTACCGTACTGAGGATATTCGCCCTCAATGGCAAAATCGACAGCCAGCCCATCGCCATCACGCATTGGTTTAACCTTGGCGTATTTAATGGCTGAAAGCGAATCCGCCGCTACCGAAAGCCCGGCGATACCGCAGGCCATGGTGCGATAAACATCGCGATCATGTAGTGCCATCAGTGACGCTTCGTAGCTGTATTTGTCATGCATATAATGGATGAGATTCAGGGCGCTGATATATTGCACCGCTAACCAATCCATAAACACGTTGAGGCTAGCCATCACCCGTTCATAGTCCAGCACGTCATCGGTCATCGGGGCACATTTCGGGCCGACCTGAATTTTGAGTTTTTCATCCATGCCACCATTGATGCAATACAGCAGCGTTTTAGCCAGATTGGCGCGCGCACCAAAGAATTGCATTTGCTTACCGATCACCATCGGGCTAACACAGCAGGCAATCGCATAATCGTCGCTATTAAAATCTGGCCGCATCAGATCGTCATTTTCATATTGCAACGAAGATGTCTGAATCGAGACATTGGCCGCATAACGCTTAAATGCCTGTGGCAACGCCTCCGACCATAAAATGGTTAAATTAGGCTCCGGCGCTGGCCCCATGGTTTCCAACGTGTTGAGATAACGGAAGGTATTCTTGGTCACTAAGGTTCGGCCATCCAAGCCCATTCCGCCCAGCACTTCCGTGGCCCAAATCGGATCACCGGAGAACAGTGAATCAAACTCAGGTGTCCGCAGGAAACGCACCATGCGAATCTTCATGATGAAGTGATCAATAAGCTCCTGCGCCTGCTGCTCGCTCAACACCCCGTTGGCTAAATCGCGCTCGATATAAATATCGAGGAATGTCGCGGTGCGGCCCAGTGACATCGCACCACCATTTTGCGATTTCACCGCGGCCAGATAACCAAAATAGAGCCACTGAATAGCTTCTTGAGCATTTTTGGCCGGTCCTGAAATATCGCAACCGTAGCGTGCGGCCATGGTTTGAATCTGCAACAGCGCGTGGCGATGCTCAGCCAGCTCTTCGCGCAAACGAATCACACTTTCCAACTCAATACCTTGCTCAAGTTGTGGCTGTAAATCGGCAAACTGTAGCTCACGTTCCCGCACCAGATAGGCAATGCCATACAGTGCGATACGCCGATAGTCGCCAATAATTCGCCCTCGTCCATAGCCATCCGGCAGGCCGGTCAAAATGCCGGATTTACGACATTTCAGCATCTCAGGCGAATAAACATCGAACACGCCTTGATTATGGGTTTTACGTAAATCAGTGAAGATATATTTGAAGTTGGCATCCATCTCACGGCCATAGGCGTCAAATGCGCTTTGCACCATGTTGATACCGCCAAAAGGATGTAACGCACGCTTCAGGGGTTTATCGGTCTGTAGCCCGACGATTTTTTCCAGCTGTTGTTCAATGTAACCCGCTTTATGGGCAGTGATGGTGGTGGCAATATCATCATCAAAGTCTACCGGCGCATGAGTCGCATTCTCCAAACGAATCCCCTCCATAACCTGCTCCCACAATTTTTGGGTCGCAGGGGTGGCGCCGGAGAGAAACGACTCATCACCTTCATAAGGTTGATAGTTCTGCTGGATAAAATCTCTGACATTAATTTCGCTATGCCAATTGTTCCCGCTAAATCCGAGCCATGCATCGGCATATTTTTTATTATTTACATCAACATCAATCTTCATGAACAAACTCCAATAAACAGAATATAGCTGGTGATTTCATGGGGTTGAGGGTCAAAAAACAGCCTCGGAAACCGCTGCGTCCTGTTGCGCATAGCCAAGGCGGACCGCATCAAGCGCAATCATTTTTTCTTCATTGGTGGGGATAACTGCGGCAACGACCCGTGAGCGGGCGGTAGTGATGACATGAGAGGTTCCATGCTGTAGCCGGTTGTTTTTACCGTGATCGATGTCGACACCAAAAACGGCCAGATGCTCCAGCGTTAACTGACGGATAAGCGATGAGTTTTCGCCAATTCCCCCGGTCAGAATCAGGCCGTCGAACCGGCGCAGCGAACTGATATGCCCGCCAATATGGCGTGCAAGGCGATGCACAAAGGTATGTATCGCCAGACGCGCCGCTTCATGCCCCTCGTGATAGGCTTTCTCCAGCGTCCGCATATCAGCAGACAGACCAGAGATCCCCAATAAACCGGACTCCTTATTAAGCATATGCTCCAAATCTTCCAGACTTTTCCCGGTTTGGCGCGCCAGATATGCCAGTGCGCCAAAGTCCACATCACCACTGCGTGTTCCCATGACCAAACCGTCCAATGGGGTCATGCCCATCGATGTATCAACGCTTTTGCCGTCCTGAACCGCGCAGACAGATGCACCATTCCCCAAATGAGCGATAATCAGGCCGCAATCGCTCCCATCAAATCCGAAGAAACTCGCGGCAAGCCCTGCCACATAGCGATACGACGTGCCATGAAAACCATAACGTCGTACCCCCTGTTCGCGGAAATAGCGGTAAGGTAGCGCATAAAGATAAGCCTCCGGTTTTAATGTTTGATGAAAACCGGTATCAAATACGGCGACTTGTTTAATGCCGGGAAATAGCTGGCGTGCCGCCTCAACGCCGTGCAAATTGGCGTAGTTATGTAGCGGAGCCAATGGCGAAACCTTTTTGATTTCCTCCACCACCCAATCATCAATCAGCACTGATTCACTGAATATTTCACCACCATGGGCAATACGGTGGCCAATCAGCGAAATTGATTTATTAAGGCCACGCTTTTCCAGCTCATCGGCAATCGCTGCTAATGCATCAACATAATTCCATTGAGCCAATTGAAATTGAGTGACTCTATCAATCCGCAAAAAAGGTTTTTCAGTGCCAATACCGTCGGCAATCCCGGAGATTACCGCGTCACAATTGTCGGCGGTCAGTACTGAAAATTTAATGGATGATGAACCACAGTTAATAACCAAAACTGTAGGATTTAATGTCATGTGATTACTCCGCCCGTGTTTTTTGGGCAAAATACGGGCTTTTAAGCGCCGTCTTATATTAATTTGTAGACGATATTGAAGATGGTCAGCAGACCGACGAGGGTAACAAAATAGTTTTCTGGCCGGCCTCTGAAACGGGCCAGAGAAGGCAGTTTATGAACGGCGTACATAGGCAGCAGACACAGTAGTGAGGCGATAATTGGTGCCCCCATGGCTTCAATCAAATCAAGGATATTCGGGTTGAGATAAGCCACCACCCAGGTTGATCCCATGATGAAAAACATACTGACCAGATTAAGCTTGCCGCCGGATATTTTAGTTTTATCGCCTTGGTAGCCGAACTTAATAATCAGACCATTGAGACCTTCCAACGTACCGAGATAATGTCCGAAGAAAGATTTAAAAATAGCGACCAGCGCAATCAGTGAAGCGGCATATTCCAGCGTAATGGAGAAGGTCGATTTGCTACCGGACATGGCAGAAAAATGGTTTGCCAGATAAGACAGCACTGGAATATTTTGTGCCTTAGCTTCTGCCATATTTTGCGGCGACAGCGTAAACAGGCAGCTAAAGGCAAAGAACATCACCACAGCTACCATCAACATGCTGGCCTTACTAATAATCTGAGAGCATTTTTTCTCAGTAAAATCCCGGCCAAACTCCGGTTCATATTCTTCGCGCTTTGAGACCACGAAAGAAGAGACAATCGGCGAGAAATTGAAAGAGAACACCATGATGGAAATACCCAACCACACCGTCACCAGTATGCCATCGTGTCCTAGCAGAGAAATCTGGCTCAAATCCACCTGCTCAATAACCGAGGCATTCCAGTAAGGGATCAGTGAGAGTGAGATTAATACCAGACAAGTAATAAACGGAAATACCAGAAAACTCATCACCTTAACCATCAGGTCTTTACCGAAGTAAATCACCCCAGCCATCAGCAATAGCAACGCCAGCGCCACCACACCACGGTTTAGCGGAGCCAGTTGGAGTTGATGTTCCCAGAAGGTCATAAAAGTATTGGTGATGGTTACGCCGTAAATCCACAGCAATGGACAAATGGCGAAAAAATAGAGGAAGGTAATGACCACACCACCGGTTTTACCGAAGTGTTCTTCCACTGTTTCCGTAATATTGCCTGAACAGTTACTGCCGGATAAACATAAACGAGCCAACGCCCGATGACAGAGAAAGGCAATCGGATAAGCCAACACCAACATAATTAAAATAGGAATTAAACCGCCGAAACCCGCGCGAATTGGAAAGAATAAAACGCCTGCCCCTATTGCTGTGCCAAATAATCCTAATGTCCAGGTTGTATCTGATTTGCGCCACGTTTTTGTTTCGATTGCGGTAGTGGTTGTAATAGCATTATCGATATCCATTAATAAATTCCTTATTAATATATTTTACGAAATACTGCCTAATCCCGTTATTTGTGATACGCGCGATAAATCAATATTGCCGCCTGATATAATGCTGACGGTCTTTTTGCCGGTGATATAATCTTTTAGTTTGCCGCTTAATAATGCTGCGGATGCTAATGCACCTGCACCTTCGGTAATAATCTTGTTACGCTGAATAAGGTCAATCATACTTTTTCTTATTTCATCTTCACTGACCAGTACAATGTCGGTAACCAATGTTTTGACGATTTCAAAAGGTAACGTACCTGGGCGAGTCACATCACAACCATCGGCAAGCGTACCGGTTTTACGATGATTAGTAATACTACCGCTATAATAAGATGCCGCCATGCCGTGAACATTCTCTGACTGGACGCCAATAATATTAATGGTTGGATTAATAGATTTAATTGCCAGCGCGATACCGGCAATTAATCCACCGCCACCAATAGGGACAATCACATTATCGACATCATAGAGATCTTCGAGTATTTCCAGCCCGATAGTGCCCTGACCAGCAATCACTTTCTCATCATCGAAAGGGTGAATAAAAATACGGTGTTCCATTTCAATAATTTCACTGGCTTTTGCTATGGTATCGTTGAAATTCTCACCATGTAGCACCACCTGCGCAGAATATTCACTGGTCGCCGCAATTTTTGATTTAGGGGCGCAATTTGGCATCACCACCTTGCTGTTAATCCCCAACATGGCACAGGATAAAGAAACCCCTTGCGCATGATTACCCGCAGAACAAGCCACAACCCCTTGCCTTCTCTCCTCTTCGCTGAGTGAGCTGAGCTTATTGAATGCGCCGCGAATTTTGAATGACCCGGTACGTTGCATGTTCTCAAACTTCAGATAAATCTCGCCATGACAGCGCTCACTCAGATAATTCGACCTCGCTAATCCTGTTTTGTAGATATGACCTCTCAATCGTTTTTGTGCATCAATTACATCATTGAGAGTTATCGGTAAGTTACTGTAAATTTTCATCTTTCATAGCCTTGCAGATTAAAATTCCTAAGAATTATGTATTTCGTTCGGCAGGATGCTACGACACAAAAAACTGCATTAATGTGATGATTACAGCAAAAAGAAGTGAACTTGATCTTTCAACCAGTTGTTTATTTCAATAAATGTAACGCGGTCGACATTCTGGAATTTGGATTAGTTTTTATAATCTAAAATGGGCTTGCTGAGTTCGATTAGCCGTGCCACAAAAACAAGCCGCATCCTTGCGGCTTGAGCATTACGTCAAATCAAGTAAGGTGTTTAATTGCGCTATCTGTTGTCGCCACTGGCATTGCAGCTCTGGCTTCTGATGCTTGAACTTACGTGCCAGATCCTGTTTCAGCTTACTTTCTAATTCCAACAACTCAGCCAACAACTGTTCTTCTTCACTTTCCACTAACATTATCGACTCAGGTTCGAATGTGGAGGCGGGCACAGAAACTGATGCGGGTTTATCGGCCAAAATGGCATAGACCGGTTCTAGA
This sequence comes from Yersinia sp. 2541 StPb PI, assembly GCF_052217145.1. Classification (NCBI taxonomy): domain Bacteria; kingdom Pseudomonadati; phylum Pseudomonadota; class Gammaproteobacteria; order Enterobacterales; family Yersiniaceae; genus Yersinia; species Yersinia sp. 2541 StPb PI. The sequence goes on from NZ_JAZGQB010000001.1 coordinate 4,319,041, forward strand.
TGGTGCCACTCTTCCAACCACTGCTTATCGATTAACCAAAAACGATTGCAGCTTTGTTCAATCAATGTACGGTCATGGGAAACCAGCAACACCGCACCACTGAAGGTTTTCAGCGTATTTGCCAGCTCTTCTTTACCTTCCATATCAAGATGGTTAGTCGGTTCATCAAGCAGTAGCAATGAATAGTTAGCCAGTGTCAGGCCGATAAATAACAAGCGTGAACGCTCGCCACCACTCAAGGTGCTAACCTGCTGCTGATGCCGAAGATAGGGGAATCCGGCACCGATCAACGCCATTTTTCGCTGATCTTCGGTCAAGGGTGCAAAGGGGGCTAAAGCCTCGGATAGAGTGTCTTCGTCACGCAGTTGTTGCAGACTTTGGTCGTAATAGCCCACACGTACCCTAGGATGGAACGTCACTCCCACGTCGGCGGTCTCTGGTTGGCTAAAAGCCCGCCATAGGCAGTGCAACAGAGAAGATTTACCGCAACCATTGCGGCCAACCAGTGCGACGCGATCACCGCTTTTGACCCGAAATTGTGCCAATTCAAATAGCACCGGTGCCTGAGCCGCTGGTCGAACCCGTAAATCTGAGAGTGCCAGCACTCGGTCTGCCGCCAGAGCTTCGCCATTTAGGCGCAATTGCCACTGATTACCGGCGGTAACCTGAGTTTGATCATCCTTGAGGCGATCGACCTGCTTCTCCATTTGTTTAGCCTTACGCGCCAGCTTTTCGTTGTCATACACGCTGCCCCAGATGGCCAGTCGCTTGGCGCTTTTTGCTACCCGATCAATTTCCTTTTGTTCGGCTAAACGGCGATGACTGTCCGAGATATCTTTCTCCGCCAATGCCTGCCGTGCCTGAGTGCAAGGCAGGCGGATAAATTGCAGATTTTTGTCACGCAAAATCCAGGTACAGTTGGTCACACGATCCAGCAAACTGCGATCATGTGAAACCAGTACAAAACTGCCCCCCCAATTCAGGAGAAACTGCTCCAGCCACAGCAGGGTAGGTAAATCCAGATGGTTACTGGGTTCATCCAATAGCAACAAATCTGGCTGGCGGATCAGTGCTCGTGCCAGCAACAGACGCGTATGCTGACCACCACTTAACGTACCGGCAGTCAGTGTCCAAGTGGGTTCATCAAACCCCAAGCTGACGAGCAAAACCTCTGCTTGCCAACGTTCTGGTTGATGCAGGCTATTGGGGAGGTGATTGAGCACCGCATCCAGTAAGGTGCAATCATCTAAAGCGGCGGGGAGATGTTGTTCAACCCGAGCCATCAGGCACTGGTTGGCGGTAGTGATAGTACCGGCCGTGGCGGGAAGATCACCGCTGAGGATTTTCAGCAGAGTGCTTTTTCCACAACCGTTATGGCCTATCAAACCAATGCGGTCACCTTTTTTCAGGCCGAAGGAAATCTCAGCCAGCAGTGGGCCGAAAGTGTTGTCGTAACCGACAGATTTTGCAGAAAGTAATGTGGTCATTGCTTACTCAAGTTTTACAGGCATAGAGATGCCTATCGTCAATAAAGCCGACGATAACCGGTAAGCCGGAGGGAAGTTGTCAGAGTGTTAGTTAGCTTCGCTCAAGCAGGTTATCGCAGCACGATACCGGTAACGCTTGAGCAATCACGATCACTAAAGACGAGTGAATAAAGAAACAATTCACGGGTCAACATAGTAATCCTCCTTAATATAATTCTGGTTAATGTATGACCTCATTATATTTAGTTTCTTCACTTTCTGCCAGTGCCGTCAGAAGGCCATAGACCGTCGTGGCTGCGGGTGTTTTTTGGTTAAGTACAGCTACGCGATTATCTCGTCCATCCAACCAAGCCAACGACTGACCCGCGTGCGATTGCCTGATTCAACCATTAACGGCCTTGAGCCACGGATGGTACTGGCATCAAACTTACGCACTTGTCGAGCCAGATTTAGTTCGCCAGCTAAAAAATCAATTAACAATAAATATGTCTTGATGTAACATTCGATCATACATGATAATGCTTATTATATTGATACTCGTTATCATTTCCGTGCTAAATATATGGACACACAGTTGAATAAAACACCGAGGTTGAACGACGAACCTGCTGTCGAGTATCCGACAGCAAGTAAGCCCTTGTCTGTCACCAGCGAACAACTGCTGGGAGAGCACGGTGTCGCCTTTATCGTCCATCAAGGCGAACACTATCAACTGCGCCAGACCAAGGCCGGCAAACTAATACTGACCAAATAACATACACAGAACCCACGTCATGGGTATTACAGCAAAACAGCAGCCGTACAGAGCCGAGTAACGGGCCGCTAATACTGCTGTAGCATCAAAAGACGAAGGGGATAGCAAGCCACCCAGATTCTCGAATCAAGGCAGCCAGCAACCTATATATCTGTTTTATTCGCATAGAAAATATGGAGAATTGCCGACATGCCTCGTTTCATTTCTGACCGTTTCCGCTGGTCCCCACTCAGTTTGGCAATCGCTTGCACGCTGCCTTTGGCCGTTCAAGCGGCTGATACCACTACCACGCCGACAAGCAGTAAAAAGCACACTACCGATACCATGGTGGTTACGGCAACAGGTAATGAGCGCAGTAGTTTTGAAGCACCGATGATGGTAACCGTGATTGAAGGTACCTCGCCGACCAGCGAGACCGCCACCTCTGCGGCAGATATGCTGCGCAAAATACCGGGGCTGACCGTCACCGGCAGCGGGCGGGTCAACGGCCAGGATGTGACACTACGTGGCTACGGTAAGCAAGGTGTATTGACTCTGGTTGATGGTATTCGCCAAGGTACCGATACCGGCCATCTGAACGCCACTTTCCTTGATCCGGCACTGGTGAAACGTGTTGAAGTAGTACGTGGCCCATCTGCCCTGCTGTACGGCAGTGGCGCATTAGGTGGTGTTATCTCTTTTGAAACTGTCGATGCCGCTGACTTGCTGTTAGCGGGCCAAAATACCGGTTACCGCGTTTACAGCTCTGCGGCTACCGGTGATCACAGTTTCGGCCTCGGTGCCAGTGCCTATGGCCGCACCGATGATGTTGATGGCATTCTCTCCTTCGGTACCCGTGATATCGGCAATATCCGTCAGAGTAATGGTTTTGATGCACCAAATGACGAAACCATCAGTAATGTGCTGGCAAAAGGAACCTGGCATATTGACCAGATTCAATCACTGAGTGCCAATCTGCGCTATTACAACAACAACGCAATAGAACCCAAAAATCCACAAACCAGTGCAGCTTCCAGTGGCAATGTCATAACCAATCGTTCAACGATCCAACGTGATGCCCAACTCAGTTACCACCTTAAGCCACTGGATCAGGAGTGGTTGAATGCCACCGCACGGGTTTACTACTCTGAAGTGGAAATCAATGCACGGCCACAAGGTGCAACCGAAGAGGGACGTAAACAAACCACGGAAGGCGGAAAGCTGGAAAACCGGACGCGTTTGTTTACCGACAGCTTTGCATCACACCTGCTGACTTACGGCACAGAAGCCTATAAACAAGAGCAGACGCCGGGAGGCGCGACGACCAGCTTCCCACAAGCAGATATTCGGTTTGGCTCCGGCTGGCTACAAGATGAAATCACCCTGCGCGACCTGCCAGTGTCCATTTTAGCCGGTACCCGTTATGACAACTATAGCGGCAGCAGCGAAGGCTATGCTGACGTCGATGCCGACAAATGGTCATCACGCGGCGCAGTGAGTGTTACCCCCACTGACTGGTTGATGCTGTTTGGCTCCTATGCCCAAGCTTTCCGCGCACCAACCATGGGCGAGATGTACAACGACTCAAAACACTTCTCAATTCCTATCCGCCCGGGAATGACACTCACCAACTACTGGGTGCCCAATCCGAATCTAAAACCGGAAACTAATGAAACCCAAGAGTACGGGTTTGGTTTACGTTTCAATGATTTGCTAATGGCTGAAGATGACCTGCAATTCAAGGCCAGCTACTTCGATACCAATGCGAAAGACTATATCGACACCAGCGTTAATATGACGGCGATGACCACATCATCAGTGAATATCGACCGGGTAAAAATCTGGGGTTGGGATGCCACCATGAGCTATAAAACAGCCCTGTTTAACTGGGATCTGGCCTATAACCGTACCCGGGGTAAAAATCAGAGCACCAATAAATGGCTCGAGTCCATTAACCCGGATACCGTCACCAGCGTAGTGGATATCCCGGTTGCCAGCAGTGGTTTCGCGGTGGGTTGGATTGCCACATTTGCTGACCGCTCCAAACCGTTAAGCACCGGTAAACGTCAGGCCGGTTATGGTCTCAATGATTTCTATGTCAGCTATAAAGGCCAGGAACAACTGAAAGGTGTCACAACTACCGTGGTTCTGGGCAACGCATTCGACAAAGAGTACTACGCGCCGCAAGGCGTGCCACAAGATGGCCGCAACGCGAAGCTATTTGTGAGTTACCAGTGGTAATTCATTAAAAAAAGATAGTCTGAAACTACTCATCCGGTAATCCAATTTATGGGTTACCGGATTATCATTTAACGCTGTCACCTGCATATAAAAAATCAATAGAACGAGGATGTCATTAATGAGCAAATCTATATATGAGCAGTACATACAAGCCAAAGCGGATAACCCAGGCAAATACGCGCGTGATTTAGCGACACTAATGGGTATTTCAGAAGCGGAATTGACTCATAGCCGTGTGGGTCATGATGCAAAACGCTTACAAGGCGATGCCCGCACCCTACTGGCCGCATTGGAGGCGGTGGGGGAAGCCAAAGCTATCACCCGCAACACCTATGCCGTGCATGAGCAGATGGGCCGTTACCAGAATCAACATCTGAACGGTCATGCGGGTTTAATCCTTAACCCGCGTGAATTGGATTTGCGGTTGTTCCTCAATCAGTGGGCCAGTGCATTCACACTGTCAGAAGAGACACGCCACGGTGTGCGCCATAGTATCCAGTTCTTTGACCAGCAGGGTGATGCGTTACATAAAGTCTATGCTACTGAACAGACGGATATGGTGGCTTGGCAAGCCGTGCTGGCGAAGTTTATCAGTACAGAAAATCCAGCATTGCCATTAGAAGCACTGAGCACACCTGAAGTGGCCGAGCCAACAGTTGATGATGCCACCGTGGATACCGAATGGCGTGCCATGACCGATGTACACCAATTCTTCCAGTTGCTTAAGCGCAATAATTTGACCCGCCAGCAAGCATTCCGCGCCGTCGGGGATGATCTCGCCTATCGTGTTGATAACAGTTCACTGACACAACTACTGAATATCGCCCAGCAGGATCAGAACGAAATCATGATTTTTGTGGGTAACCGCGGCTGCGTGCAAATTTTCACCGGTTTAATTGAGAAAGTGGCCCCGCATCAAGACTGGATTAACGTTTTCAATAAACGCTTTACGCTGCATCTGATTGAAACTGCTATTGCTGAAAGCTGGATCACCCGTAAACCAACCAAAGATGGGTTTGTCACCAGTTTGGAACTGTTTGCCGCCGATGGTACCCAACTTGCTCAACTTTATGGTCAACGCACCGAAGGGCAACCAGAACAAAATCAATGGCGTGAGCAGATTGCCCGCCTGATCAATAAGGATATCGCTGCATGAGACTAAGGCTGCTGTCACTCCCTTTCATTCTGTCACTGAGCGCCGGTATTCTGCCGCTAAATACATTCGCCGCAGAACGTATTGTCACCATTGGTGGTGATGTAACAGAAATCGCCTATGCACTCGGTGCTGGTGGCGAGATTGTGGCTCGTGACAGTACCAGTCTACAACCGCAGGCAGTGCAGAAGCTGCCTGACGTGGGGTACATGCGAATGCTCAATGCCGAAGGGATTTTGGCGATGAAGCCGACCATGCTGTTGGTCAGCGAACTGGCTCAACCCTCATTGGTACTCAAACAGGTTGCCGACAGCGGGGTTAACGTGGTTACCGTACCGGGACAAATCACGCCGGAAAGTGTAACGGCGAAGATTAGTGCGGTCGCCACAGCGCTTCATCAGCCAGAACAAGGCCAAAAACTGATTAAAGACTACCAACAACGTTTAGCTGCGGTGAGCAGTACGCCACTGCCGGTAAAAGTGCTGTTTGTTATGAGTCACGGTGGCCTGACACCGATGGCTGCCGGTCAGAATACTGCCGCAGATGCCATGATCCGTGCCGCCGGTGGTAGCAATGCCATGCAAGGCTTTAGCCGCTACCGCCCACTGTCACAAGAGGGGGTTATCGCTAGTGCACCGGACTTATTGCTGATTACCAGTGCCGGTGTGAAAGCACTGGGTGGCAATGAGGGGGTCTGGAAATTACCCGGTATAGCCCTGACACCCGCGGGTCAACATAAGCGCCTGTTAGTGGTGGATGACATGGCATTACTTGGCTTTGGCTTGGAAACGCCGCAAGTGCTGGCGCTGCTGCGCAAAGGCATGGAACAAGCGCAATGAATTGCCGTATCCATCCACGCCTGATGCTGAGCATCTTACTGATGGTTCTAATCTTATTAGCACTCGGCTCGGCCAATATGGGGGCTTTGACACTCTCGTTCCGTACCTTGTGGCATGCATCATTAGATGATGCTATGTGGCATATCTGGTTGAATATCCGCCTGCCGCGCGTGTTGTTGGCGGTGGTTGTCGGCTGCGCGCTGGCGGTTTCCGGTGCCATCATGCAAGGGTTATTCCGTAATCCGCTGGCTGATCCCGGCCTATTGGGTATCAGTAGTGGTGCCGCTTTGTGTGTCGGGCTAATTATTGTCATGCCATTCAGCCTGCCGCCACTATTAGCCCTTTATAGCCATATGGTCGGCGCGTTTATTGGCAGCCTGGCCATCTCAGCCATTATTTTTACCCTCAGCCGCTGGGGCCATGGCAACTTATCCCGCCTGCTACTGGCTGGTATCGCCATTAATGCGCTGTGCGGTGCGGCGGTCGGGGTGCTGACTTATATCAGTGATGACCAGCAATTACGCCAGTTCTCACTCTGGAGTATGGGGAGCTTAGGCCAGGCTCAATGGTCAACACTGATGGTGGCGGCTTCTCTGATCCTACCCGCCTGTGTTCTTGGATTATTACAGGCGCGTCAGTTGAATCTGTTGCAGCTAGGAGATGAAGAGGCACACTACCTCGGTGTTAATGTACGCCAAGCCAAGCTGCGTTTGCTATTACTGAGCGCCATCTTGATCGGTGCCGCGGTGGCTGTCAGTGGAGTTATCGGTTTTATCGGGCTGGTCGTGCCACATCTTATCCGCATGCGTATCGGTGCTGACCACCGCTGGTTGCTGCCCGGTGCCGCACTGGGTGGGGCTTGTCTATTATTGACCGCCGATACTCTGGCCCGTACCTTAGTCGCCCCGGCTGAAATGCCGGTCGGGTTGATAACCAGCCTACTGGGTGGCCCTTATTTTCTATGGTTGATTTTACGTCAGCGGGAGCAACTCAGTGGTTGATATAGCAGGGATTAATATAGCTGGAGTTAATCAGGCAGTAACACCGCCGGCGTTATTAGAGGCTAATCAGCTCGCCTATCATGTGCAGGGCCAGAGGCTAATCAAGAATGTTTCGCTACAAATTGCCAGCGGCGAAATGGTAGCCATTATCGGGCCGAATGGCGCGGGGAAATCAACCCTGCTGCGCTTGTTAACCGGCTACCTCACCCCTTCTGATGGCGAATGCCAATTGCTCGGCAAAGATCTGAAGAGCTGGCAGCCGCAGGAATTGGCCCGTACCCGTGCAGTCATGCGGCAATACAGCAGTCTGGCTTTTCCATTTAGTGTTAGCGAAGTGATTCAGATGGGCCGAGCCCCTTATGGCACGGCACAAAATAGGCAAGCTTTAGAAGAGGTGATGGCTCAAACGGACTGTTTGTCACTGGCACAGCGTGACTATCGCGCACTGTCTGGTGGTGAGCAACAACGGGTACAATTAGCCCGCGTATTAGCACAATTGTGGCAACCACAACCGACACCACGCTGGTTGTTCCTTGACGAACCGACCTCCGCATTAGATTTGTATCATCAACAGCATACCCTGCGCCTATTGCGCCAGCTCACCCACCAAGAACCCTTGGCGGTGTGCTGTGTGTTGCATGATTTGAATCTGGCCGCACTCTATGCCGATCGTATTTTGCTGCTAGCACAGGGCGAACTGGTGGCCTGTGGCACACCAGCGGAAGTGCTCAATGCCGAGACGCTGACTCGCTGGTATCAGGCAGATTTGGGGATTTCACGCCACCCTGAAACCGCACTACCACAGATCTATCTGCGCCAGTAAATGATACACATTGCGAGGCTCAAAGCGAGCGGCCAGTCAGACTGACGACAAATCACGATGATGCGATCTGAAGCCGTGAGAATAGGAAAAAGAGTAAAACGTCGCGCCTGGGATGGCGCAGCTCGAACCACCAAGGGCGATGTTACCATCTGCCTATTCTCTGCGCCGCCGGCACTTTGCCATTAACCTCACCCGTCTAAGGCTAGCTTTGCTTTTCTAACGCCACCTTCGGTTCTGCATCAGCCAACAATTCATAAATTGCCTTACCCACAATTTGCACTGCTCGTTCGATTTCTGCGGTCATTGGTTTGCTGTAGCTGAGCCGCAGGCAATTGCGGTATTTCCCTGAAGCTGAACTAATAAACCCTGCGGCAACCTGTACCCCCTGTGGTAATAAGCAGCGATTAAGCCGCAAGCTATCAAATCCATGAGGCAACTCGACCCAGAGCATAAAGCTGCCCTGCGGCCTGCTCAGACAGGTACTCGGTGGAAAGTATTTCATTACCCAACTGGTCATAATATCGCGGTTACGTTGATATTGGCGGCGCATCCGGCGCAAGTGCTGCATGTAATGCCCTTGCTTGATAAACTCAGCCATCGCCAGTTGTGGCAACGACGCCACCCGCCCAGCAGAAATATATTTCATGTGCAGCGCTTTCTCTAAATAGCGCCCCGGTGCAATCCAACCAATGCGTAAACCAGGTGCCACCGTTTTAGAAAAAGAACTGCACAGCAGTACCCGACCATCATCATCAAATGAGGCAATGGTCGGTGGGCGCGGGTATTGATAAGCCAACCCGCCATATACATCATCTTCAATAATCGCCACATCATAGCGCTGAGCTAAGGTCAGTAAAGCCTTCTTGCGTTCGTCCGGCATATTGTAGCCCAGAGGGTTATTGCAGGTTGGAGTAAGCTGAATCACTTTGATCGGCCATTGATCCAGTGCCATTTCCAATGCCTCCAGACTGATCCCCACCACCGGATCGGTCGGGATCTCAATCACCTTCATTCCCATCCCTTTCAGGGTTTGCATCGCACCGTGAAAACTGGGGGAATCGATAGCAACAATATCACCGGCCTGACAAACCGCCCCCAATGCGATAGCCAATGCGCCATGGCAGCCAGAAGTAATAATGATATTTTCAGCCGACTGATGATTACCGCTATCCAGCATCAGCCGGGCAATTTGCTCACGCAAAGCCGGGGTACCATAAATATTGTCGTACTCCAGCACTTCCTCGCTTTGGTGTAGGCTAATCCGGCTAAGCAATCGACTGAGTATTTTTAGTCCCGGCCCAGACAGGTCGGGCGAACCGACGCCCAAATGGATAACATTCGCTTGATCGCCCCTGGTCAAAAATGCCAGCGTATTTTCCCACTGTGATACCTCTACCGGCCGCTGGGCATGGGTGCATGTCGCCGGTAAGGAAGGCAGGTTTGAACTGCAACGCACGAAATAGCCCGATTTCGCGCGCGCTTCAATTAGCAGGCACTCTTCCAACTGCCGATAAGCCTGCTGGACGGTACTGATACTGACACCATGCTCGTCACTCAATACTCTGACAGAAGGCAGCCGCTCCCCTGCAATATACAGCCCCTCTTTAATCCGTTGACTAAGAATATCAGCCAGTTGTTGGTAACGAGTCATTGATATCACCTGATAAATTGAGTGGGACCAGTACAGATGGCGCTTATTTGTACCATTCAGTTTATATATCGCATATCTGTATGGAAATAATAGTCCCCATTTGCATCTGTAATGTTTTTCGCCAAAGTTTCATGCTAGTGGCTCACCTAATGACGGGGAGTCGATGATGAATAATATAATTGAAGATCAGATAGATGAATGTTGTTCGTCGGCTGCTCGAGCAACGAAAAGCCGCCACAATATTTTTATTCAAGTGTGGCTGAAAGCATACAGATACCTATACCAGTGCAATGAACGACGTAAAACCGCGAATACACTGTCAAGATTGAATTCAGATCAATTAAAGGATATTGGCCTAAGCCGGGATGATATCAAACGGGATTACAGCCGCCCGTTCTGGCGCTGAGTTAGGGTTCTCATGGCAGTAAATAAGCTTAAAGCTGAATAGACTGGCTTCGGTGTAATACCGTACCGAAGCCAGTATTATTAGTTAGAAATCATAACCGACGGTTGCCAGCACTGAGCGCTCAGCACCCCAGTAGCAATAAGAGGTGTTGTAACAGGCTGCGACGTATTTTTTGTCGGCGATATTATTCACATTCAATTGAACAAATGCCCCTTTCAACGACGCAGCCCAAGTGCCTAAATCAGCACGGACAGAGGCATCGCCCAGTGTATAAGAGGGTACGCGCAAAGTATTAGCATCATCAGCCCACTGCTTGCCAATATAGCGGATACCCGCACCAATATTGATGCCGTAACCTGCCTCATATTGCGCCCACAGTGATGCCATATTTGACGGTGCTAACACCGGTGTATTGCCATCATTACCATCAATAGCATCTTTGAATTTCACCCGATTATAGGTATAGCCCGCAATCACACTTAACCGGTCATTAACCTGGCTTCTGGCCTCCAATTCCAACCCCTGTGAATTAACTTTACCGGCTGGTACAAAATAGGTCGCCGGCACGGCACGGTTTGCCACATCATTTTGTGTCAGGTCATATAAAGCGGCGGAATAGAGTGAAGTGCTGCCCGGCGGCTGATATTTGATACCGACTTCATACTGCTCGCTGGTCATCGGTTTCAATAAGTTTTGTTGTGCATCTGGGAACAGACTTGGCGTGATGGCCTGACTGTAGCTGACATAGGGTGAAATGCCGCTGTCGAAGCTATACAGTAATGACGCGCGCCCACTGGCATGTTTATCGGTGCGTTCATCGGTACTATTGGCAGTCTTATTAATGTTTTCAGTTTTCATCCGGTCATAACGACCTGATAGATTCAGGTGCCAATTATCCAGCGTCATTTCATCTTGCAAATAGATGCCACTCTGTTCATAACGGCGGTTTAAATAGGAGGTGTTGATGCCCGGAGTGGTCAGCAGATAATCGCTATAAAGCGTGCTCCCCGCCGAAATACCGGTGTAAGGGTTCAGTGTGGTCGCAAAAGCGCTGTCGCTGCGCAGATTATTGCTGAACTTCTGGAAATCAAAGCCCAGCATCACTTTATGTTCAACTGCGGCGGTAGCAAAATCAGCACCCAGTTGGTTATCAATAGCAAACGCGTTGAGCGAGGAGTCCTCACCGGAATAATAGCGATTCATCAGAGTGCGATCGCTATTCCATCCTCCCTGATAAACCTGTTCTAACTGAGTATTGGAATGGGTGTAACTGGCATTCTGGCGGAATGACCAAACATCATCAAATTTATGTGAAAATTCATAGCTATAGATTTGCTGCCAACGTTTAAATACATTGTGGTTACTTTCGCCATCAAAGAAGCCACGGCTTAATTTCTGCCCATAGATGCTACCATCAGCCGGCACCGAACTGTGGTAACCACCAGAAGGGTCTTTTTGCAAATTAGCCCGCAATAACAAAGAGGTATTCTCATCCGGCTGCCACAATAATGAGGGTGCGATGGCATAGCGTTCTTCACGCTGATGGTCGTACATGGTGTCACTGTTACGGGTAATCCCGGTGAGGCGAAACGCCCAATGCTCGGATATAGCATCGGTATAATCAAAGGCAACCGCTTGTGTATTGTTATTACCGGCCGTCAGGCGGAAATGGCCTTCAGAAGTAAACTGTGGGCGTTTAGATGTCATCATCACCACACCACCGGGGATACTCTGACCATACAGTGCCGAAGAGGGGCCTTTGATGACATCAATGCGCTCCAGGAACCACGGGTCTACTTGCAACACGTTAAAGCTGCCGCCGTCACTGAGTAAGCGCAGACCATCGAGGAAGGTATTGTTCACATCACCGCCATGGAAACCCCGCAGTGCGATGGTGTCATAGCGGTTGGCTCCGCCGGAAAAACCGGTGAACACGCCAGGAGTGTAATTCAGCGCCTGATTAATCGTAGCGACATTTTGGTCATCCATCTGCTGACGCGTCACCACCGATACCGCCTGGGCGGTAAGAATTAAGGGTTGATCAGTTTTAGTCGCCCCTTTGGTGGTTATCGCGGTGTAGCCCGAGGTCGGGAGATCAGCAGCATTACCTGCTTTGGCCGTGACTTCTATCGTATCTTCAGCCAGCGAAGCGAAAGGAATACACATCGCCAATGAACATAAAATAGCAGAACGCTTTATGACAAAAACCGAAAACATAGTTATCTTCCCCAGATAATTAGGCATATAAAATAGATGGTTATAATCAGCATCCATTGCTATTTCACAGCGCAATAATATTGCCTGCGTGCCACATATCGTGGGTCCATAAGTTCAGCGCACAATCTATTAAATGAGAGTGTTAATTTCAATGATAATTATTATCTTTATCATTTGAGTGAGAGGAGTAATTATCGGAGTAAGATTATTCCGTAAGGTGCAGAATGTGCCACAATGGCCGTCAGGCTGGCTTTAACAGCACACCTATCGGATTTTTGGGTTAATTGTGGCACTCACTTTCAGGCTGATCGGTTTTATGAAAAAGATTGGGTACGTTGTTGCACGTAGAAATTATCCGCTGCTGTGGCTGCTGCTAACGCTTATTTTTGCGTCAATATCAGGTACCAGCGTTGCCGCCATAGCATCAGATGCTACGGCTGAAAACAGTGAGGTGCCAGTAAAACCGGCAGTATCAGTACAACTGATTAGCCTACAAAAACAGTTGGATAAGCTGAAACAGAGTGTCTCTGCCAGTACCTCCGATAACCAGTTGAGTGTGCTAAACGAGACCGCACTGGCACTGGCGCGTGATGCTGATATCTTGATAGCCGACCTGAAGCCCAAGCGGGAACAACTGCAAACACAGTTGGAGGTTTTAGGCCCGTTACCTGCCGCCGGAGCATTGGCAGAGACCCCAGTAGTCGCCCAGCAGCGGCGGATATTGAATACCCGTAAAATCCAGTTAGATGGCCAGAATGATCAGGCCCAAGCTATCAAAACCAACGCGGAAAACCTGGCAACACAGATCATCGCGTTACGGCGCACCGCGTTGAAATCACAAATTGCCTTAAATTCTGGCAGCATTTTGGGTGCGAACTTCTGGGCACCGATCGTCAATCCCAATGTTGACGATGACCGCCGACTGAAAGATTTTACCCAAGAGCTGGCCGATGCCTGGAGCGCCGCCTGGGAACCCGAATGGCGTTTCGGCACCACGATGTATCTGCTGCTAGCACTCTTAATCAGCATATTTGGTTTTAAATTTCTCGATGTGCTGACCGCCTGGTTTTGTACCAAATGCTTACCACCAGGCCCGCTACGCCGCAGCTTTATGGCCTCAGCCACCACGCTTTGTACGGTGTTGATCACCGTCACAGTGGCGCAATGTATCACTCAAACCTTTACTCGCACGCCGGATGTCTCACAGGTAGTGATGGATTTTGCGCTGGCATTTGTTCAGCTCATGTTCTTCTCCGCTTTAATCGCGGGCCTTGGGCGGGCATTTTTATCCAACCAACGCCCCTCATGGCGGTTACCTGCCATCGCTGATGAAGTGGCCACATCACTGAGACTATTCCCCCCTCTGCTAGCCAGTTGCATCATGATTTTTGGTGCCCTTGATCAGATGAACAATATGATCAATATCAGTGTGTCTGGGGCAATTTTTAGTAATGGTATTTCGGCGCTGCTGGTGGCGCTTACTGCGGCGATTATTCCGTTACGTGCTAATCGGGTACGGCGTAATCTGGTGGTAAATGGCGAAAAACCTGAAGCCTATTCCACGCTAGCGGGATTGATTCATTTCGCCATCGGCATTACGGCAATAGCCATATTACTGTCATTGTTAGTCGGTTATATCGCACTGGCGAAATTCTTAAGTTACAAGTTGGTGTGGAGCTGTCTGGTCATCGCCTGTTTATATTTATTAGTTCATCTGTGTGTTGATTTGGCGGAAAGCATTTTCTCGCCCACCAGCAGCGCCGGTAAAGCCATTAAGCAATCACTGAATATTGATGACCGCCATTTAGCCCAGGCCGCAACGTTACTCTCCGCCTCCAGCAAAGTACTGCTGATATTGTTGGCTATTATCGCATTACTTAATGGCACCTTTGGTTCCACTACCCCGATTTCACTACTGCAAAAAGCGGTAGAGTTATTAAGTGGCGAAGGTCTGGAAAAATTAAATATTGTTCCCACTAACTTATTTAATGCGCTGGTTTGCTTACTGGTCGGTTTATACGTGCTCAAAGCCGCACGGCGTTGGCTGAATAATGAGTTCTTGCCACAAACCCAGATGGATTCCGGTATAAAGACCTCGGCGGTAACGCTTTTCAGTAACATCGGTTACGTGCTGGTGATTCTACTGACCTTATCGGTACTGGGTATCCAATGGAATAAATTAGCCTGGATTGTCAGTGCATTGTCGGTGGGTATCGGCTTTGGCTTGCAGGAGATTGTGAAGAACTTTATTTCTGGCATTATTTTGCTGACCGAGCGGCCAGTCAAAGTGGGGGATTTGATCAGTATCAGTGGGGTTGAAGGGGACATTCGCCGCATCAATGTTCGCGCTACTGAGATCCAACTCAGTGACCGCTCAACAGTTATTGTCCCGAACTCCCAATTGATTTCGCAGAATGTGCGTAACGCCACCATGGCTAATGCTCAAGGGGTGGTGACCATTGCCCTGACCTTCCCGCTGGATTTGGATGTTGAACTGGCACAGGCACTGTTGATAGAAGCTTATGAAGAACACGAGTCGATACTTGATACCCCGGCTCCATCAGTGAAATTCAGTCAGTTAAGCCCGGACGGTATTGTCCTCAGTGTGACCGGTCTAGTCCCCAGTCCACGAATGGTCAGTAATACCAAAAGCTCTTTGTTATTCAGCATATTAAAACGGCTTAGGGCCGCAGGCGTGTCTCTTGCGGTGGCAACACCCAGCAAAAACGCAACTGAGTTGAACTAATCGGGTAGACCATGAGTATTATTAATAACAATAATGCTCATGGCCACCTAATCACTTATTTCGCCTCACTCAAACTAAACACTTTCAGATTACGCCCCGGCCACTGAGCAGATAAGGCATTAACCCCAAAGGAAAAATCAGAGCCATAGACTTACTTATCTCAGCGCTGAATCAAATAACGAATCGTAGGGCCGTCCTGCTGAATATCCAGCACGGTATAGCCGTAGTTTCGCGCATCCAATGGGATATTATTAATCGATTGCGGACAGTCGCTGATCACTTCCAGAATTTCGCCCGGCTTCAGTTGCGGCATGGCTTCTAGCGTCGCCACCGCAGGATATGGGCACGGTTCACCCACCATATCTAAGCGGTAATCAGGTACGATGACGGTCGTTGTCGATGAGGAATGACTCATAGTAGCTCCTTAGCCAGAACGGATGTGGCCGCTTTCTGTTTACGGAAGAAACGTTTTTCCCACCACAGCATGGCAGCAAAGGCAATGGCTAACATCAGGTAAGTCACCAACAATCCGCCTATTGGCCCGAAGGTC
Organism: Yersinia sp. 2541 StPb PI; assembly: GCF_052217145.1. Lineage (NCBI taxonomy): Bacteria > Pseudomonadati > Pseudomonadota > Gammaproteobacteria > Enterobacterales > Yersiniaceae > Yersinia > Yersinia sp. 2541 StPb PI. The sequence goes on from NZ_JAZGQB010000001.1 coordinate 4,334,888, forward strand.
TGCAACAAGTTCACCTTGTCATAATTGGTCGCCAAAGCAGGGGCGAAATCATCCCAATAATAGGCCAAAATGGTCGCGCCGATAATGTTACCCAGCCCCACCCACCAATAATGAATCTGCCCTTCGACCGCGCGATACATCCAGCCGGTTTCACAGCCTCCGGCCAGCACGATACCAAAGCCAAACAGCAAACCGCCAATCACCGCATTCGGCCCGGCCCACAAAATCTTAGGTGCTACCCCCAGTTGGACATAACTGAAAATACCAATCGCACTGACCGCCATCCCAAGAATAATGGCCTTTGCCATGTGAGTACGCCCGGTTATCCACAAGTCACGGAACGCAGAGGTAAAACAAATTTGCGCACGTTCAATCAGCAAGCCAAAACCAATACCGCACAACATGGCGATGCCCAGTTTTGGGTGACGGAACAGCTCAATCAACGACCAGCTTAGTGCCAGAACAAACACCACCATACCAAGACGAAAACGGCGTGCGGCGCGGGCCGGATGCTGCGTCAAGGGCGATGCAGCCGTCACTTTTTGTAACTTTACCGGAATGCGAAACAGAGGTAACAGCGTAAATTTGGCACCAAAGTAGGAGCCGGCCGCCGTCGCAAGGGCAAAGAACCAGGCATGTAGTGAAAACTGTGGAATCCCGGTAAAGAAAGCCGCCAAATTGCAGCCCATCGCCAGACGCGCACCAAAACCCGCAATAATGCCGCCAACCAGCGCTTGTGCGATGCGAATACCGTGTTGAGGCTTGCGCAACTTAACGTTGTTAGCCCACAGAGCCGCCGCGATACATCCGGCAAACATGCCGATAATCATCATGCCATCAATACGATCTAACGGCGTCCCCTCCAATCCGATAACTTTAAAGTAACCCCACTCTTGCGGATGCGCGCCAAACAACTGCATGAGGTGGCCTCCCCAGCGGGTAAACTCGCCAGTCACCGCCCAGAAGGTGCCAGTTAAGCCGAAGTAATAAGTCGATAAGATACCAGCAGCAATGACCGCCGGTAGTGGCGCCCAAAAGCGCACCAGATATTGAGATTTAAATACTTGCCAGCTCACACTGACACCTCCAAATAGATACAGTCACTTGCGATATCAAGACTATTCGCGGCGACGATAAAATAGACCTAGATATAATAAGCCAATTATCCATTCAATGAAGTATGTTGCGACGTAAGTTAGATGTTAATCAAAGGTTACGTCAGTAACAGTGCCGGAGAGGCAGGAAACATCCACGATCAGCTATTTTCACCCGCTGGCAGTTGATAATCCAAGGCCAAGGCCAAGCGCAGGATAGCCGCCACCGGCTCGAAGAATTGCTCTGGTATGGTATCGCCACAGGCTACATCGCGGTGTAATGCCCGTGCCAGCGCAATATTTTCCACCACCGGGATACCCTGCTCCTCTGCTAATGCAATGATCAGCCCGGCCTGTTCGCCATGACCCTTTTCAATCACTACGGGCAAGGGTGCATCATCAGCGTGATAAAACAGGCAAACCGCAAAATGGGTGGGATTACGGACCACTGCTGTAGAGCGTCTGACGTTTTTTGCGAAACTGCCACTTTGCACTTCATGCTGTAACTGTCGGCGTTTCTGCTTGATGTGTGGGTCTCCGTTGCTGTCTTTATGTTCCCGTTTGATCTCCTCCAGAGACATTTTGAGTTGTTTCATGGTGTTATAGCGTTGAAAGGCATAGTCCATCAAAGAGAAAATCACATAACAAGCAACCAGAGCACCCAGTAGCCAGCTCATTAATGTGGCAAAGACGGGGATCGCACAGCGACTTCCGCAGTAAGCCAGATAACCAAAAGAAACCGCATAGTGCAGCAATAAATAGCCGAAAATCAGTGTGAGCACCCCTACTTTCAATAATGATTTGATTAACTCGAACACACTGCGCAGTGAGAATAATTGTTTGGCATTATTGATTGGATTGATATGTTCGCCTTTAAACTCTACCGCTTTGGTTGCTAATAACGGCCCGACTTGCGCGATACCGGCCAGAATGGTGACTAAAATCAGCGCACCGCCTAATATCCCCATAATATGAATAAGTACTGCCATGCACTCCGTACCAATGCGGGCCAGTGCCATGGTCAACGGTTGTTGTAATTGGCTGATTGAACTACGGATAAGTACGATGGCCTGATCGACCAACGTGTAGCCTGTCAGGAGAAAGTAAACCACCAGCACCACTAACTGGGCGCCGGAGGTTATCTCAACACTTTTAATCACCTGCCCTTTCTCCCGAGCTTCCTTCAGGCGTTTCGCGGTAGGTTTTTCGTTCTTTTCACTGCTCTCACCCCCCATCAGCAGCCCCATTTATCAACGGGATAAGTGTGTTTATCTTCTGTTCGGTCTGGTTAATACCCACCAGATAGTGATGTAGGGCATAAGGCAGGCTAATCAGTAACAAAAGCAGAGCCAATGCGCTTTTAATCGGCATCGCCAGAAAGAAAACATTCAGTTGTTGTGCCGAGCGATTGATTAATCCTAAAGATAAATCAGCTAATACCATCACCAGCATCGCGGGTAACGCAAAGCTCAGACAGAGTTCCTGCATCAGTAGCCACTCACTTTGTAGGAAGTGCAGCATCGCTGATGAGGGGCGAATACCACTGCCAGCAGGCAGAATCTCATAGGAGCCATAGAGTGCTGCCAATACCAGATTGAAACCGCCAGATAATAAAAACAGTACGGTTAATATTTGCGTAAACAACACACCAAAAATAGACGATTCCATGCCCATACTGGGGTTAAACAAAGTGGACATGGTGGCACCACGCAGAGTATCAATCAGGAACCCCGCCATATCGATGGCCCAGAAAGGCAGCGCCGCGACAAAGCCAATCATCACCCCAATCAATAGCTCAACACACAGCGCCCCAAACCAACCGATGAGGCTATCGTGGGTTATCAGTGGCAGGGAGAAAAACAGTGGTGTGACCGGCAAAGCGATGGCAAAAACCAGGCCGTTACGCAATAAGCTACTGCCCAGACTGCGCGCAGTAAACAGGGGTAATATCAGCAACATGCCGTAAGGGCGCATCATCGCCAACCCCAGCGCCTCGAGCCAGTACAGAGAGTCTGGCATCTCAGGACCGCATACTGGTGATTTGCAAAAAGGTCTGCTGGGTATAATTCAGCAGTGTCGACCCCATCCAATGGTAGGTAATCAATAACGTGGCTGACACCGCCAGTAATTTAATCAAAAACTGTAATGTCTGATCCTGGATTTGGGTGAGTGCCTGCAACAAACTGACAATTAACCCGACCACGGAGGCCACCACCACCACCGGCATCGAGAGCAGTAAAACTATCCATAACAGTTGGGTCGCCAGATGAACAACAATGGCATTACTCATTGATAAATCCCTCGGTCGAGAGTCATAAATACGACCCCACCAACTGACCCAGTAGCAATCCCCAGCCATCAATAAGAATAAAAATCAATAGCTTGAATGGTAGTGAAATGGTAATGGGTGACACCATCATCATGCCCATGGCCAACAGAATATTGGACACAATTAAGTCGATCGCCACAAACGGCAAATAGAGCAACAACCCAATTTTGAATGCTTCAGTCAGTTGGGTTAGCGTAAATGCGGGCATTAATATCAGCAGTGAATTGGGTTTTACACTATTACGATAGCGTTCGGGCCATTTGGTTTGGACGATATCGTTAAAAAAAGTGACTTGTTCTGTATCGGTATTACGTTGTAAAAAATCGCGGTATGGCGCCAGAGCATGCTCATCAATTTGCTGTAGCAAAGCGCCAATGTCGTTGGGGAGCGGCTCATCTTGCAGTCGGGCATGCACATCTAAGCCAACCGGTGCCATGATGAAAATGGTTAACACCAAGGCCAGTCCATAAATAGCGATATTAGGGGGCACCTGCTGAACACCCAGCGCATTACGTAACAAAGAAAAAACTATCGATAGTTTGAGGAATGAGGTGCCCATCACCATCAGCAGTGGCAGCACCGACAGCAAAAAAAGTAGGACCATCAATTGAGAGGACGAATTCAGTAGCTCCATAATCGGTTCCGCAAAAGGCTGGCCTGTTGAGTAAAAACAATACCCACAGTATTTGCCCAGCCCGCCTTAGCCGGAATCAGGTCATGACCTGAATAACCTCAGTACCTCAGCCCAACAGCGCTGCATTATCAAGGGCTAGAGGTGAGAAACCATTGCTCAATCCGCACAATCAACTGCTCATCACAACACAACAGGCTGCCACTGCCCACCGATTGCCCATGCAAACGAATATTCACTTCACCGTAGAAGGCGGTTTTACAGTCCAGTGTTTGCCCGACGGCTAACTGCTTGATATCACTCAGCGGCAGTGTCAACCGCCCTATTTCCATGACGAGTGTCTGCGGTAATTGCTCTAGCGCCACCGCCGGTGGCTCTTGGGTCACCGTGGCAATATCCAGCGCCAGCAACCGGTCAATATCGTCATTAACCTGTTGAATTGTCACTTTGTTTCCATCCTCTAATTTGATATAAATCTGCGCGGATGCCATCGGCCATAACCAACAATTCCGCTGTTCCAGTTCAGCGGCCGCCAGTATCCGAACCCCATCTCCAGGCCTGATTTGTTGCAACTGGTGTAAGGATAAATGACTCCAACCAACCACTAAGCCAGCTTGCCAGACAGCATCTTGTTGAGCGGGTAGCGCCTCACTCTGCCAGTGAGATAACCTTGCTATTAATGCCACCGGCGGCCAGTTACACAGCACGACACTGAGTTGCTGCCCTTCCAGTTCGAAAGTCAGCCCCACCGCCCACTGCGTTAGCAGTGTCATCGCCTGAGGAGTAATGTCATGAAGGACCAACTCGGGTAGCGACGCAAGCAGTGGACTGACGGCCCAATGCGCCATTGCATTCACCAATTCTGCCGCCAAAAGAGGGGCATCATCCGTTGCCAGCGCATAGGCCAGCCAGTGCTGCCAACATGACTGCGATAACCACAAACCACATTCCTGCCCGTTAAATTGCAGTGGCAGATAAACCCCCTCTCCCCCAGCTTTGATGAAGGTTGCAGACACCCCAGCCGAATGCCGTCCATGACCAATAACGGCGCTGAGTTGGCGTAATTCAGCCGTCAGACTCTCGAACATGGATGACCTCCAACCAGCAGGGGAAGCCTAACAAGTACAGTTGCCGTTGCCAGCGCGACTGTATACGTTGCAAACGTTCAACCAATTCACCATTGGTGTGACTGAGCACAATATTTAACCCCTGAACGGCCAGGCTGACACTGACCCTTGTCCCACGCAACGGCCCACTGGCAATGCAGTAATCAGTGGATATCAAGCCACGGTCTCTCACCGTGGTAATTGCATCGGCCATCTCCGCCATGGGAAGAACGCGCGGAGAGAGATAACGGGCAAATTGCTGTTTTTGTCTCTCATTACCGACTAGCCGCTGCGAATAACCGTCCAAATAATGCTCACTGAGCAGAGGTAATGCACCTTCAATATCGATTCGACTCATCTTTTATTAACATCCGTAATTTTTCCTGTTCACGCTGATTACTCCGTATCAGCGCCTGTTGTGCTGCTATAGCGCTCCGTTGTTGCAGCCCCAGAGCATGCAACGCGCTAATTTGCTTTTGCTGCTGCCGCTCCGCCTGATACACCTGATGTTGTAAAACTCTCTGCTGATCCGCTTGCGCGGGGAGCAACCTACCGCGCCATTGCACAAGTTGTTGTAACTGCTGACATAACTGGTAGCGTTCGCGACGGCACTGTATCAATTGCAGTTCCTGCTGCTGTTGTTCTTGCTGCCAACGGAACAGTTGTTGGCGTAACCGGCGCTCCTTGCGTTGCCGTAAACAGAGCAAGCGCTGCAAAATATCCAGCGCGGGGTGGTTCAATTGATTATTTGGCCGAGTTGTTCCAAGGTGTGGTTGAGGCTGACGGCGTCGGAATGGCACGATAAGGCGTTCTCCTGTTGCAAAAAGGCGCAGACCTTCGGGTAACGTTGCAGTGCGTCATCAGCCTGCGGGTCTTGCCCCGCCTGATATTCACCCACGCGAACCAACAGTTCGATCTCTTGATAGCAGGCTTGTATTTGGCGCAATTTCTGTGCCAGCGCCAGATGTTCTACCGTGACGATTTGCGGCATGATACGGCTAACACTGGCGGCGATATCGATAGCCGGATAGTGCCCGGCACCGGCCAGTCGGCGGGATAGCACAATGTGCCCATCCAACAGCGAACGCACCTCATCAGCCACCGGCTCATTCATATCGTCCCCTTCCACCAGTACGGTGTAAAAAGCGGTGATACTGCCGCATTCACTGTTACCGGCCCGTTCCAATAAGCGGGGTAATGCCGCAAAGACGCTGGGAGGGAAGCTGCCCGCCGCAGGCAGTTCACCGGCCGCCAGCCCTATTTCTCGAGCCGCTCTGGCATAGCGGGTTAGCGAATCCACCATTAACAACACTTTCAACCCGCGCTCACGGAAGTATTCGGCCACGGTAGTAGCAGTATAAATACCCTTCAGCCGCTCCAGAGCCGGACGATCAGAGGTTGCGACTACCACTACGGTGCGAGCACGGGTTTCAGGAGTGAGCACCTGGTCAAGAAACTCCCGCACTTCACGACCACGTTCACCAATGAGTGCTAACACCATGACATCCGCATTGCTGCCTGCACAGAGCATACTCAGCAAGCTACTTTTCCCGACCCCTGCCGCCGCAAAAATACCGACTCGCTGCCCCTCACCGCAGCTCAATACGCCATCAATGGCCCGGATCCCGGTAGTCAGTATTTGCCGAATCGGCTGACGGGTTAGTGGCTCCGGGGGTTGGCAATCCAACTCACGCCAATGCCCGATAACCGGAGGGCCGCCATCCATGGCGACCCCCAAACCATCCAAAACCCGCCCAACCAGTGATGGCCCCACCTTGACACGGTGGGTATGCCCAAGTGGTGACACCCACTGACCGCTGCGCAAACCGGCTGAAGAGGCGAATGGCGATAGCAACGCGGTCTGTTGTTCAATAGCTACCACTTCGGCCAGCATGTCCGGTGACGCAATACGGCATAACTCCCCCAGCGCCACACCGGGCAGATTGGCGCGTAATAGGGTTGGGCCAACATCCAGTATTGGCCCGCGATAGGCCATACCATCCGGCGGCAGAGACGATAAGCGCAATTGCTGATGCAACTGAGCACTTAGTGTTGGACTATCAGGCAGCTTCATCAAGTTCATCACCAATCAACTCAATAGTGCCTGCCACCTTGATATTCATCTCATCACCCAATTCCTGCCAGGAAAGTACCGGCAGCGTGAAAATATCCCGCTCAACTATTTTGCGCAGAAAACGCCGTACATCGATGGCGGTCAGCAGGACAACATCACTGTTTTGTGCAACAGCGGCTTTTATCTTGTCGAGGATCAAGCGTGAGTGTTTATCGGCTAACGCCGAGTAAGCACCCGCAGAGGTTTGGCGAATAGATTCACGAATCAAGTTCTCAGCCCCCTCTCCCAGCCGCAATACCGGTAACCAGACGCTGTTTTTACTGAACCGGCGACACACATGGCGGCGTAAGGCGATGCGCACGTACTCGGTTAACATGACACTGTCTTTCTCTTTCGGTGCCCAAACCACCAGCGCGCCGAAAATGGTGCGCAAATCCCGGATCGATACATCTTCCTCCACTAGCCGTTGCAGTATCTCTGCAACTTTGCCCAGCGGCATCTGGCGCTGTAGCTCTTTCACTAATTCTCCGTAGCGCCCTTCCATCGCATCCATCAGATAACGGGTTTCCTGCACACCAATAAATTCAGCCGTATGTCGCTCAAATACCCGTGTCAGGCAAGAGATAATACGTTTATGCCCTTGTACATATGGGATGCCCAAGATGCTGGCATGGCTGCCCTGATCTGCAGCTAACCACTCAAAAGTGCCCATTCTGCTGCCTAACCTTTGGCTGCGCGTCTCTAGCTGGGCACTGGGCTGAGTCAGTAGCAAATCATCTGATGGTAGTGTCAGTTCCAGCACTTGCTCCTGATAGACCCGGATCGATAGGCTGTTCTCAATCAAGGTAGGATCACTGCGGATCTCCACCTCCGGCAATGGCACGCCAAGATGCTCAAACCAGCGCCAACGCAAGCTATCAATATCTCGGGCCAACTCGGGATAATCCAGGTTGGTCGCACAATGCAACATCAAAGGTATCGCACCTGGTGTCATTGCATGGTCCGCAGATAAGCCACTGTCACCAGCCCCCGTTACCGTACCTCTGTGCCGTATTGACTGATTCTTGCGATAGAGTAAAAAGGCAGGCGCGGCCACCAGCGCCGCCAGTATGATAAAGATCAGGAATGGAAAACCGGGTAACAAAGCAAAAACAGTCAGGATGGCGGCGGCTAACCATAAAGCATCTGGCTGACGTCCCACTTGTACCGCCAGATCTTTAGCCAAACTCTGCTTATCGCCGCCAGGAACGCGGGTCACGATAATCCCAGCAGTAATGGAGATAAGTAACGATGGGATTTGGGCACATAGCCCATCGCCAACCGAGAGCACCGCATAGGTGATCATCGCCTGTTCCGCCGACATATTATGTTGCAGCACACCGATGGTGATGCCGCCAATAATATTCACCAGAATGACAATAATCCCGGCAATAGCATCGCCTTTAACGAACTTCATCGCGCCGTCCATCGCCCCAAACAACCGGCTCTCTCTTTGCACCCTCTCCCTTAGCCGCCCAGCCTCGGCCGCATCAATCACGCCCGCCCGCATATCACCATCAATACTCATTTGCTTACCGGGCATGCCATCAAGCGAGAAACGGGCGCTGACCTCTGCCACTCGCTCTGAGCCTTTGGTAATCACGATAAACTGGACCACGGTGATAATAGTAAAAATGATCAACCCCACAGCCAGATTACCGCCAACCACAAACTGACCGAATGCCTCGACAATTTCACCGGCATCATGCTGGAGCAGCACTAAGCGCGTAGTACTGATAGTCAGCGCCAAGCGATAGAGCGTGGTAATCAGCAATAACGACGGGAAAACCGAAAATTCGAGCGGATCGCGCAGGTAAATCGAGATCATTAGCAGGATGACTGAGAAAGCCAGATTGATCGCAATCAGCAGATCTACCAACACGGTTGGCAGCGGCAGGATCATCATAAAGATTGCTACCAACAGCATGATCGCCAGAAAAATATCCTGCCGCGCAGTTATCATCAGCAAGCCACGTATCAACGCCGATTGCCTCATGGGCATGCTCCCGACAGGCGGCACAGCAAGGCACACTGCTGCCGGTAGAGCTGATACCAAAACTCAGCATCGGACAATGCTGGCGGGGAGCAACTGACCATAATACCCATTTTCAGTAAGTAGATACGCTGTGGCACGCCATTAAATCGCTCAAGCCGCCAGCATTGCTGAAGCCGCAGCAGATCGTCATGGTTGTAGTGCCGTTGTTGTAAACCGCAAGTGAGCAGTAACCTTGATGCTCGCCACTCAAGGAAAATAATCCGTTTTTCTATCTGCCACTGCATGCGAGAGGTGATTGCCGAGCAGGGCAATTCCGCCATGCGGATAAACAATTGAAGGTTACGGGTAACAACTAAATCCATCTCCATAACCAATGTCCTTTTGATGCAACTTTTCGCTATACATAATAGATTTCAAAATTCAGGCCGGCGGCAAGCAAGAGACAAATCGGTTGTGGCCGGGTCGGGTCGTGAGCGCAGCCAGCACACCTGCAAGTTGAAAAATGACGAGAGTAAACAATGAAAAGAATAAGCAGCTAATGCCTTATCAACCATCGGGGGTTCGCCTGAAACGAAAAGTCATATCTCCAGCAAGGTGGCTAAAATTTGTGCTTGTTGTTCCTGATCATTGAAACAATCCACTGGCATCAATTTAAACAACTCATAAAACCGACGAATGAATCCTCGCTGTGCTTTGGCATCCGAACCGGTAATCGCTTCAATTCGTGGCTGCAACCAGCTACTGAATAACCAGGGTTGCCCCACCACTGCCAGTACCTCGTTCAGAATCATATCTCCTGCCACGCCACAGACATTCCCCACCTGGCTGCAATGGTCTTCCAACCCGAGAAACATCAGCAAACGGCGCAACTGGTGGAGTGTCGCGGACAAACGCTCACCGTATTGAGCGAACGGCCGACAGGACAAATCAAACGCGACGGCACGCATGAGTACCCGAACACGTTGCTGGCGCTGTGGCCAACGACTCACCTGGGTAAACCACTCCGCCAGCGACAATTCACTTTGATGAATACTTTGCTGAAACAACTGTTTGACGGCTCCCAGCGAGCGGCTACCCTCTGCGCCTAGCTCCAACAGACCAAATAGCTCAACCTCCCAGCCTTCACGCTCAAGTAGTGGGCCAAGTAGTTGCGATAAGCTGCGGCGGCGTAATGGATTATTTTTGCTGTGTGCCAGCATGGCGGCCAACAGTAACACTTGCTGCCCTGCCGATAGCTCACCCTGTCGAAGCTTATTGGCAAGCGAAACAATATCCACATCAAGCGGAATGTTCTGTGAAAACAGCATGTCGTTGCTACCGGAGAGCTGGGTTATCAACTTCACCAATAGCTGTTGGCGGCGCAGATTACGCTCCTCAGCCTCAATGGATTTTTGATCTTTCAAACGGGAGCCGAGACTCAGCCCGATCTCTTCCATCGTCTCTTCCAGCGCGGTTTGTCTCACTTCAGATAATTCAATGCTGGCCAATTCCATGACTGAGTGTGCGGGGGTTACTTCGCCATGAGCCTTCCCCACATGTTGCTCAGAGCCGTGAACTGCCAAGGTCTCTGACACATTATTGGCACTAATCATGAGCTGGCTCCTGTAGCCAAAGGATAAGTTGCGCCAAATGGCTACGCAGAGAAAGGCTGACTTGCAGCATTGGCGAACCTAAGCGGGCGGTATCTTCAGGCATGCTCTCATCCCCCACACACTGCACCCGTTCACCCAGAGCAGAGACCACGGCAGGCAGATGCTGCGGGTGAACCTGTAAGAGCAACTTTTCATCGTGCGCCATTTTCTCCACTTGCGCCCCCAGCCGATGAATCAAAATCTGTTCCACAGATTGCTGACCGGCCCAGGCAGTTACCACCGACGCAATCGCTGCCAGAATCTGCTGACGGGCTTGTGTAATCAAGGATGCCTCCAATTGCTCCGCCGCCACTAGCCAGCCAACATGTTGCGCCACCACCTCAGCTTCTATTTGACTCCGCACTTGAACCATCAGCATGTCTGCTTGTTGCTGTGCTTGCGCCAACAACACGCGGCTCTCATCCTGCGCTGCTTGCACAATCTCGGCTGCCTGCACCCGAGCAGCAGACAAAATATCGCGACTCTGCGCCATTTCCTGTAACTGAACCGCCGCAATGACTCGCCCCGCTGGCAGCGAATAATCAAACTTCTCTATCCTGAGATGAAAAGGGTTCACAGCAAACGCTCCAGTCGGGTTAACCAACCGTCAACCGCAAAAGAGAAGGCCTGGGACAAAAATAACGCACGGGGCTGAGGAGGTAATGAGATAGAGATTGCACGCCAAACCACATCATCGTGGCGTACCTGATGTGCCAGGCTATGCCCCAGACGTAAGGCAACCGTGGGCAGATGCTGTGGGCTTAAGCTGGCAGGCAGGTGACCCTGATATCCCATACCAATGAGTTGTTGAATATCAGCTTCATCCAACAGCGGCGAAAGCCTCTCGCGATAACGCCGTAGGCGCAAATAATCACCACATTGTAAATGAACCAACCCCAGCGCCAGACAGTGGGCAGATAAGCGCGGATAGCTTGCCATTCGCTCTTGCTGCGGCTTGCTCAGCACCGCAGGCAGGGCTTGCTGTGGGAATTTTCGTTGCTGAATTAGCGCATTATTCAACACTCTGTCCAGCACGTTACTGCGGCCATAACAGTAGTTCTCTGTTTTAATTCCCATCGCTGCCAACCATAGAGGATGGGCAAACTGTGCGGGTCGCCAGGCTAACTGATGCAAATGCCGGATATCAGCGGTTAACGGTAATATCATCCCTTTTCCCCTTCCATTAGCGATTTATCGGCGCAAATAGCGTAATAAACACACCGTTGACAACCCAGCCAGCAGCACTAACACCAGCCCTAACGCTATCTGTATCGCACCGGCGTGGCGTAATAGCCATTGCAAGCTCAGTTGTGCCTCAGCGTGCTGGTGTGGCTCAGCGGCGATAAACCGATAATTGGCAGGCTGCATCACCACACTAATCTGTGAGTAATCGATACCGGGGATACCATCGCGGATCAGATTTTTAATTTGTGGCTGATAGCTTTGTAAATTGACCTCGGGGGAATACTTGATAAACACTGAGGCGGCGTGGGGAACACTGCTTTTCCCGTCGGTCGGCGCTGGCATGGCAATGGTCACATCGGCATGAATCACCCCATCCATATGGCTCAACATGCTTTCCAACTGCTGTTCTTTCAAATAGACCATCTTGGCCTGCTCTTGGCCAGGTGATGTCACGAGCTGGTTCGACGGAAACAACGTATCCACGGTCGTAAATTTCTGGCGCGGAAAACCATTTTGTCGTAGCAGTTCCACTGCATTAATAAACTGACTTTTATCGACACTCAGCCCTACCGTCCCGCCTTTCTCGGACTGCTTTTCGGCTTTAATCTGGTGCAACATCAGCAACGCCAGCATCTGGTTGGCCTCCCCCTCAGAAAGCCCGCTATATAGCTCCATACCACAGCCTGAAAGGGAGATAACCACCAGCAAGAGCGCTATCGCACGCCGCAGGTGCTTCATTGCATATTGACCAGTTTATTGATGTTCTGCCCGAGAACACCGGCCACTTTAGCCGTTAAATCTACTGCTAATGTGGCGTACATCCATTGCGACTGAACGCCCAATAATTGGGATGGCGACATCATTGCCGTGCCAGGTTCCGCCTGTTGCATTAACTGCGTAAATTTGGCGATTTGTTGCGGCTCACCGGCCGCTGGCTGAAGGGGGGTATTCAACATTGAAGCAGCCTGAATGGCATCAATTTCCATCTGATGATCTCCTTGTTGATAAGCAATTTTATACCGTTGCGGTGTTATGCCTTTAGTACCAGAGGCTGCCGCGTTGTTATCGGCAACGCCAATGACGTTGAGTCAGCAGCAGAGATCCCTTGTTGTAGCAACGCCAACATGGCCTGCGCATCTTCGGATTTGGATGTTGCCAGTAACGCCAGTGCTGCCACTCGGTCATTAAGTCCGAATAACAGCATTGCCTCACAGACCAAGCGAACTTGTGGATCCGGTATCAGTTGGGGTAACACATTAAGGATATTTTGGGCTTCAGCCTGTAGGCTGTGATTCACCCCGGCCAAGGCAGCTTCAACCACCAACTGGCGACATTGTGCTGAAAGTAAGATCATATTTTGGCAATAATCCCACTGGTCATATCTTTAATATTCTTCATCAGCGCACTGCTAAAGTTGATGTAAGACGAATACTGCTGCATGGCAAATTGCATCTTGAGCATATGTTCAGGATCAGAGGGATTACCGGCCGCCATCTGGTTTTGAAAGTCCTGACTTATCTTATTAATGCTATTCGTCATTTCGTTCATTAATGCGTTTATATCCATCAAACCTCCCTATTCCATAAGTGACCGCATATGCGATGGGCACTGCTGAAAACGGCGACGGAAGCTATCAGAAAAATGTGCGTGATTGCTAAAACCGCATTCCATGGCGATATCTGCCACGCGTAGCTGTGTAGATAACAGCAATTCACAGCCTTTTTTCAAACGCTGATCCAGTAACCACTGCTTTGCAGACATACCGAATTTTTCGTAAAACAGAAAATTCAATTTACGGGTGGAAATACCTAATTCATCGGCATAGCGCGATACCGTCCAGGGATTGAGGCGATTTTGTTCAAAAAACTCCAGTAACTCATTATTGGTACCCACAATTGATTCCAACAATCTGGAGAAATAAACTGAATCCAGACCTAAACAATACAGGTAAAGAAAGCGTAATGATGCTGAGCGCTCAATATCAATTAACTGTTCAGTTGCGTGAATAACATCTTTATTTGCTGGCAATATTTTGTAGTGATCAGATATTTTATGGGGTAAGCGAAATTTATTCGACTGCACCATTTTACTGGCTAAGTTTTGATATATAGGTAAAAGATCTATCGAATGACACAATATTGAAATAAAAGTGCTCTGTGAGAAAGAAGATACCGTAGCCAACTCGTGGGTAACAACCAAATTCCCCGCAGGTACGGTATAACATTCTCCGTTGCTACGTAATGTTCCCTCTTGCCGAAATAAAATAAACTGTATTGATTTCATCATATCCCTTAGAGAGTAATTAACCTTATACAAGGTTAACAAATAACACTAAAGAGACTATCCGGCATTCACCCTAAGCGAAATTTGTTTGTACATTATCCTTGATTATACCGATTTTTCGATATGCAGCCCCCTCAGCATGAGTTGTTATTAGTATTTCATTTGCTTCCAGCTCATTACTCCTTAAAATACCCTCTATTTCTTTTTTCTGATCATGATCATTACTTATCCACACACCTAGCGCACCGGCAGTAATAATACTGGTTATAGAGGCCACTATTGGATTATAGTTTTTAGCAAGTAAACATAAACTGTTGGTAACGACCGGGTGCGTTAGTAGCCCTATACCTGCTAAAGAGGCCACGATACCAACACGAATAAAGAACGATGTGTAGCGCGCGATTTTTTTGCAATTATCGGATGAAACACCACAGGATTTAGCGAGCATAAAGGCAGCTTGCTGAATTGCATCACTGCCCATGGTTAGCCCCTCTTTATTTTTACTGGCACAATTCCAGTTATGGTAGGCGCATGCCAGGTTAGACAGTGATAACATTAAGTTCACCCCAGTAATTATGGCAACCGGGGTCGCCGCCCCGCCACTGCAAATACTCATGCCAACACTGACAACAAATGAAGCCAGAGAAACCGTCAACTCAATCACATTGATGAAAAACTGTTTTTTGGCTAACTTAACGCTGATTTCATGCTCTTTAATAACAATATCTTTTTGAGTCACAAAAATTTCAATTATTTTGTCCTTAGCATTCGGAACAGTGTTGTTCAGAAAGTCATTTGCTAATGCTTCAGGGGGGCTAATAGAGGGTCTCCCCTCGATATTCGGTTTAACTACCGCATTAGGCTCAGATAAATCATTAACACAATTAATATTGTCTATGCCATCCATCGCTATCCCCTTTTAAATATTGGCCATAACATTCGTATTATTTCATTTATATTTCATTCAATAATCGATTGGCTTTCGTTGCTGTAGACGCATACTCAGGGTTCAGATAACTCATTTCAATGGCGGTTTGTAATGCTTCTCTGGCATCAGCCCCTTTATCCAGCGCGCGTAAACAAACCGCCATTTGATATACCGGTTCAGGATCATTTGCATCCAGTAATAGCGCGGCGGCATAAGCACTCAGCGCCAGAGCATATTCTTGCTGCATTTGCAGAGCTGCGGCCAAAGCCAGATGAAACCGTGACACTAAGGGGCAACAGAGTGTAAGCCAAGAAAAATCGCTAATCGCAGCAGTATAGTCATCTGCCAGCCAGGCCTGATAACCCCGTGTATAGCGCGTTTCTACTTCCTGCGGATCAGGTTGCTGCTTAAAATCACTCATTGGGTACTGAATAATATTCTGTTCTTTCAATACACTATTTATCTTTACACACAGGGACTGGAAATCATCGGCAGAAAAATCGTCCATTGGGCCTCCTTAATTCTATTTCCCCGTACTGACATCAAATAGTAGCCAATCATTACCATCGATATTTTTACTGAATGCTCCTTTAACTATTAATATTCGAATAAGTCTACTGCGGATCAACCGCAACGGCTGATTAGCGACATTATTAATAATCAGCATCCTGACTATCGATATATCAGTAATTTCCTCACCTAAATGGAGCAGGAAATTAAATAATGCCAAAAAATTCCCCGTCGTATTTTTTTCAGTGGAAATCTCCAAAGAACAAATAATTAATTCATGCTGTTCAATACGGTAGATTACCCGATATGCATCAAATAAAAACTCACGCCCTAATTTTATAGGGCTATTTTCGAAAAAGGCTGCTTGAGTCACACAGCCTTTACTGAGTAAGTATTGCTCAATGCACTGAGAGTTAAATTTCATATATCATAATTTCACCGCCATGGAAATATGGTTTATTAGGTTAGTCAAGGTATTGCCAAATTCCTTGAATGCTTGCCTTAGCTCTACTATTTTATCCTGTATTTCATTGGAATTTTTTGAATAACTATCAGAGCTAGAGCTTTGCAGAATACTCGCCATGCGCAAGGTTTCCGCAGCACGGGCTTTATCACCCTCGGCCAGTTTCCCAATACCGATAATAGATTGCCCAGTAGCATTACTAATATGCCCACCAATACCGCCCCACCGGTCGCCTGCTCCAGCACCGACGCCGCTAAATATACCGGATAGCATGGAGCAAACTCCGCTGGCGATGGCCGCTGATGCTGTTTTATCGATAGCTTCGCGTTGATTTTTCATAGCAGTAGCTTTGATATTAAATAGAAGTTCGAATTGTTTCCCACCATAGGCACTCAGTAAATCACGCATTTTTTTAAATAATGCATACATTTGGGAAATAATATCGGAGATATCACTAATGATATTGCCAATATTATTATCTAATTTCCCATCATCATCGACAGCCTGTAGGGCTTTGTCGTTTATTTTTATGTCCTGGCTGATAGGTGTATTCATTATAACCTCATTATATTAATGAACCTGCCACTCTCGTTTGTAGCATGCCGCTTTGATGGATGTTATCGCTTAATTTCTCCAATGTGTCTTGTGCGCTCTGAGAGATATCTTTGAGTTGTTTACTTTGCTGCTGTTTATTCCGCTCAACCCATTGATCCATAAACTGCGTGAAGTCTTGATCAAGCATCAATTTTTCAATTTCTTTTTGCAGCCCTCCATTTTGAATCGCCAACTGGCCACTATTAACCTGCACTAACCCTTGAGTAACTTTTTGCATTATATTTAATGGTGAGAGGCTGATATCTTTTATTATTTTCTTAACCATCTCCTTCATAATTTTCTTGGTACATTGGCGAGTAAATTGTTCCGCAGTGAGCGTAGTGCCTTTCTTAATCGCGGTTTTAACCAGATCTTTCGTCACATCGCCCACCAGTTTTTCAACGCCAGCGTGGGTAAAAGAGTTGCTGATATTGTGCATCAAGGCCATTTCCGTTTCAGTTATCTGCTTACAGGCATTCTTGGCGAACTGTTCAGTTAACTGTTGCACTTTTTGTTGACTTAGATTCTTCATCGCTTCGGTCAACGCATCAGCTCCGCCCGCTTTTAGCACATCACCCGCCCCTTTGGTCACCGCTCGAGCGGCATTAATCGCGCGGGCGGCTTGAAACAGGTCGATTGCCATAGCAAAGCATTCACAACCGAGTTGAACTTTACCTGCAACATCAATAACTTCCTGACATTTCTCTTTTGAGGCTCCAGCCAGCATCGCCGTTTCGGCGGCGGCTTTAACCAAACCGGCGGTCCCCGCCGCCAAATATGCGACCCCGGAAGCCATTGCCACCGGATCCCCGGTTAATACCCCGGCAGAGACCTTAATCGCACCGTAAACTATCTCGGCTAAGCCGATGGCCCAATCAAGCACCATGTTGAAAATACCAGCCTTGTGAGCTTTATCCGCTTGCTGAACTGCTTTATCAATCTGTTGCTGATACTCATTAACTCGTTTATCGCGTAAAAAAGTCTGCACATCCGTCGCCCGCTCCATCTGCTGGCGGATTGACTTACAGGAATCAGAAAAAAAAACCAGGCTCAGGTTGCCAGCCATCGAGAGGATAAGCTGCATATCTGTACTGCCCAATTGATCAAGGGAAAGCCGGCCACTGTCCCCTGCTTTGGCGCCGGAACGGGGTAAGGCGACCAGCAGGCGATCCAAGGCGGCCTGGGCTTTTTGCTGCGTCACCTTGGGTGACGTCATATTCATATCCGCCGAGGGTGACAACCCGGAAATTGCCCACCAATCTGGCATTTTCGCCGGTGCCAAAGGTGTGCTTTTACCTGCGGCAGCCAGTGCCCAATCAGTCTGTGTGTCGGCTTTAAATGCAATACTATTAGGCATGTCTCACCTCCAGTAATAATGCCGCCAGTCCCCGTTCAGCTTGCTGGCGGACTTGAGCCTGCTCAGGGTGAGCATGGCACCAGTTCAATGCGGCACGGAATGCTTTTTCAGCATAAATAGTATTGCCGCAAGCGGAATAACATTCCCCAGCGAAACAAGATGGACGAGGGTCATCGACCTGAATTTGCCCCGCGCGGCTGAAGCAATAAATCGCCTGATGGCAATCCCCGGTTTGTTGATAACACGAACCTAATGTTAACCAATAAGCAAAATTCCAATGGTCGAAACGAATCAATATATTTAACAGTTTTTTTGCGCTGTCATATTCTCCGCCGTGACAAAGTTGTACGCTATATTCATATATTAACGTCAAGTCTTGCTCTGACATATTTGCCAACATACGCAGAGAACCGCCACGTCGCATAAAATTAATAAGTTGATCAGTAGGTTCAATATTCATATCGAATCATCCTTACGGCCATAACTTGGTTAACAAAGATTGCGGGCAATCGTCGTTAATATATCTTTTAAACCTGTCTGCAATGTACTGATGTTATTAACATTAACGTTATAACTTTGCATAAACTTCTGTAACTGTAATTGTTCTTGAGTCATGGTATCTGACGCGCGGGTCTTTTCATTATCTAATGCCGCTTTTACTGCCTGTAATTGTCCTTTATCCAGTTCTGGCCCATTCTTCTTTAAATACTCATCAATACTCATCTTATCAACTTTGATGCCATGCTCCCGCATAAACTCGATAACTGAATCCGGTAGCGGCTTGGTTGTTTTATCGTCACCTTTAGCCGCTTCGGCAATTACGGAATCAACCTGATTAGCGTTATCCTGTATATCATTGGCATATTTTGATCGGGTGTGCATAGCGTCATAGGCACTTCTGGCAAGTGATTCAAGTACGTCCAGGTACTCATAAAAGGCACTCAATCCCATACTGAAAATATCAGCATGCTCACTTAGATTATTACTCAGATTACTGCCAACATTATTAATATTGTTGTGAATACTATTAAATTTATTTTCCAAAACGGAAAAATTAAATTCATTATTGGAAGATTGGTTAACATACGAGGAAGTGTTGTCTGATTTATTTACACCAGTGTTCGCGACCATAGAAATACTCCTTAACTCAAGATAATAATGATATTTCAGGAAGAGATTAACTACATTGCCTCACCTGAACTTATATTTCTGAGCTGCGTCTCCAGTTGTTTAAACTGTACTTTTATGTTTGCAATAGATACCACCATTTGTGCTTTTTCTTGATTTAAACCATTCGGAAAGGCTTCATTCAAGCGAATTAACCTCTCTCTTGCTTTACTGTCATTTTTGGCTTTTTCTTTCAGTAATTCGATTTGTTGCTGGAATCCTTTCAACTTCCCTAGATCAGACAGTAATTTACTATACCGACTGTGTAGGTCCCCTAACATGCTCTGAATAGAATCATTATCATTCATATTGAATTTCCTGATGCACTGATAAATATATAATATTATTTTGTCTCACTAAAAAGCATCTGTCTTTTATATTTATTCCATTTTTTCCATAAAATGGCATGATGATTGTTTTTTAATTTCCATAGCGAGTTGACAGTGTTGCTATTATTTTCCCCGCACTACTTAGGGCCAGCATCATATTGTTAAGAGTTTTATAATTATCAGGTGTTTGCTGTAGAGACAATTGTTGTGAAATTAATAACCTCCCATTTTCCAACAACGCATTCTTCTGTTGTGTTTTTTTCTCGTCATATTTAATAGCATCTTCCAGTTCAGTAATATGCGACACTCGTTGATCTCCTAATCCTTAAAAATTCATGGGTATATGGATTAAATTGTTAGATTTTAGTAATGATATGCCTTGCTCTCCAATAAAAATAACTTTATAGCCATTCGCCAGTACCGTCCCTTGCTGTAAGCGTAATCCATTAGCTAATTGCACGAATCCTGAAAATTTATTTCCGCCATAGCTGACAATTGCAGCGGGAAGAAGCTGAGCAGTTTGATCTGACGTGGGAATATTCTGATACCTCACCGCCAGAAAGTCCGGTTGTTGCCGGGCCAATGCTGTCAACATTTCCATCAGTTGTTGTTGTTGGCTGAGCGACAATATACCGCTGATAATGATTTCCTTATTACTTTGCGCCATACTGAGATAGCCTAATAACCCCAGTTCCCTCAAGCGCTCAACTAATTGCGCAATTTGCCCATCATGGCTATTAATAACCGCCCAGCCCTTTAACCCAGCCACTGTCGCCAGTGTTTCCTGAACTTTTAACCATTGCCCCCCCATTTCAATAGCACCATGGATCGTGATATGCCCTGGATGTTTCCCCGTGTCGACCTCTATATCCTGATAGCCATACTGGTGTAATACATCCTTGACGCTACTGAGCAGATGGTCATCACAGACTAATTGATTACGAAAAACAATACGGTTAAGAACCAGGAAATTCTGCAACTTAATCACTGCGGGTGATGAGCTACAGTGACCACTCAAAACAACACTGCCATCTAATAACCAGTTTTCTTTTATCCCCTGTAAAGCGGGTTGCTTTAACTGCTCTGAGAGTTGTGTTGGAATATCAGGAGGAAGATAAGCCAGTAGCGCTTTTGGCTGCTGTATAAACCAGAATATAACTACCGATAGCAGTAACAATAGGATAAATGCCAGTACAGATAAGCAGAGTAATAAGCGTGGCCGAGCGCGAGGGATATAATGAATATCACTTAAATTATCGCCCGCCTCACCAACAACCAAGATTAATCCCCCGGTTTCAATCGCCTGTCCGAGTGGGAGTTTCTGTTGTAAATCATACCGCTCCCCCTTAACCCAGACATCCCCAGATGTCTGCAAAGTTATGTGCTCATCACTTATTCTCAAGGTCAATATTTGCCCCTGAAGTAAGGGTAATAATACGTCGCACTGCTGACCCCCTAGCGTAAACTCCCCCTCAGGTAACATCAGCTCACGCCCATTAAGTTCACCATTTAACAGGCGGAGTTTAAACCGTACTGCCATGCTATTCCCCTGTATTAACCGGTACAGCTTTGATCAGAAATAACCTGACAACACTGTGAGATTGCTTATCAGTGCTGCGAAATAACCCACCTAATAATGGAATATCGCCCAGTAGCGGTATTTTGTTTTGCGACTCAATTTGTTTATCCTGGATGAAGCCACCCAATAACAGACTTTGCCCAACACGCAACGTGGCTTGCGTTGAGATATCTGAATTTTGTATTTCCGGCAACGGTTCACTACTGCTTATTGGCGCCTGCTGTTGCCCATCCTGAATGTTAAGATTAAGCAAAACTTCTTTTACACCATCGGCATCAATCATTCTCGGTGTCACTCGCAATAATGACCCAGAGGTGATCGATTCAAGTTTTGCCACTTTATCGCCTTGCAACTTAGTATAAAACGTTACGTTTTTATCCAGTACCGCCTGAATATTATTTAGGGTGACCACCGAAGGGCGTGATAAGACTCTGGCACGTGAATTCTTTTGTAACGCATTCAAGCGAACCATAAAGTTCCCAGTATCACCAATTACAGTGGAGAAACCATCAGCACTATTTTTCCCCGAATTACTATTAAACGAGATACCCGCGCCACCAATGGAAGTAGATGCGGACCAATCGATACCAAGCTGGCTAATATCTCCGGCATCAACATCAATAATGGTCACTGATATTTCTATTTGAACTGGCCGCTGATCCAACTGGGCGATCAAACTACGATAGACCGGCATATTGACCTGACGATCACGGATAATAACTGCGTTTTGCCGAGGATCAGCCGAGAAAAGAGGCATGCTGGTATGCGCCTCATCTTGTTCTTTTCCTGCAACTAAAGGCAGACTATTGCCCTGACTCATCTCGCGCAATACGCTGACTAAGCCCGGTAATTTAACTTGCTGATCACGATACTGATAATTAGAGTCAGCCGCAGAGGCATATTTTAGCAGGAAGACTTTCACTGTTTCTTTATTTTGGTTTTGCTTACGGGCTTGAGACGAAAGCATTTTGCTCAATGTCGTCACCCGTTCAATACAGATAGGAACACCTGTAACCTCAATAGCATCCAGACGAGAAATAGCCTTTATCGCACAGTTTTTTCCTGCGGCTACTCCGCTATGTTGTAGATATTTGATTAAAGTTGTCGTTGATAATCCATCTGGCGATATAAATTCCCTTCGGATGGCTTGAGCTTTGTAAAAATAGAGTATTTCACCATCATAGTACCAGGTAAGATTGTATAGACCGGCTAATTTAGACAGGATTGCTTCTGGTGTTTTGTCGCGAATTTTCCCACTAAAGTGTTCGTTTATTTCCGGGCTAATGACTACCGGGATGCCATAATTCATCCCTAAATCTTTTAATAGGTTAGATACACTCATACCCCGGCTATAAATAAAGAAAGGCTCTCCTTGCCAGGGAATAGCTTGTCCATGGGCCAGTGACACTGAAAACAGTAATATTAAACTGGCAAGTTCTTTCATGAGATAGCCTTGCTGACATGCTTCTTCGGTTTGGTTAAGACGTTTGTTTGGGAAGTACTCAATGTGGCTACCAAGCCACTTAAATGCTGAATAACGGCATGAATTTGTTCTAATTTCATCGAGAGATCTTGATTCTCACCGGCGATCCTCTCGCTATTATCAAGTGTATATCGCCCCCATAACCACCAATTGCCATCGTTAAACTGTAAAGCAAAATCCTGCGTATTCTCCAGCGCCACCAGCATAAGTGCAATATATCGAATAACAGTATTGGATATCATTTTTCTCTCAATAAAAAAAACACCAATACAAATAGAATGATGGTAATCCATCGCTTTGGCAGGAATTCCCTTCAACGTGAATTGAACAATATTAATATCTGATAAATCAATGTCGTTAACTAAGGGTTGTCTCTTCAACATTTCAAGCATCGGCGGTAACTCCTGCATCAGTACGATTTAATTATCCTCCGTAATTAAATATTCGTTATAAGGTAAAACCCTGATTTACTCTTTTTACAGAACTAAATGAATCTATAACGAGCAGTAATGAAATCAGTGTATTTCTTGATATCAAATTTTGGCTGTGGCGTACTAAAAAAAACAGTCAGGTGACTTTATGGAAAATTCATCATCACTCGTCACTCGATTGACACTATTACTGGGCATGACCTTAATGGCCATATGGCTTATTTCAATTGCGGCCATGGCATTCTTCTCATATGAGGATACACGCCAACGTTTGGTGAATGAATTAACCCACATGGCATCATTACGCGCAGATTTAAGTAATTACCAATTTGAAGGCGCAGAACGGGACGCAACCGCATTGATAAGTCGCCAGACAAGTTACCAAGCCACCTGGCGATTGCCTATTAGACATACAGATGATGATCCGAGCGACAATATTCCTTTTAGTTCAGGAATGTGTAATGCCATCCAATCCAGACATGACCTTCGCATCGCTCAGGCATATGGAACTTCTGGTCAAACTTATTATCTCGACAGTTTCACAATTAAAAACAAAGAAGGTATTACCATATTCAGACCACAGGCGGTATCAAATAACTATTTGAACCAGCGACGTAAAGAATTACTTTTACTGCCAATATTTCCTACCCATGACAATATTTTTTGGGGGATGCCGACTTATAGCCCACAACGAGGCTGGCATGTTTCTGTTGCCGCATGTGACCACGCCGGTTCATTAGCTGGATTCTCATTAAAACTGAATGAGTTGGTGACGGATAATCAGCCAGTTGAGCAGAGAGATATTAATTTATGGTTGGATAAGAGTGGCGAGTTGTTACCGATATCTCAGCAAAATATACCTTCGCATCAGTTACATGAGATTCTTCGCCAGCTAAAAGACCGAAATTTACATGATGGTTGGCAACAAACACCTGATTATTTGGTATTAAGAACCCAGTTAAAAGGCCCCGGTTGGCAACAGTTAGTTATTTATCCCCGCGTCGGTTTTGCCTGGGAAGCGGCCAAACCCGCATTACATCAACTCCCCTTTGCACTGGCTATTTTGCTGCTGCTCACGTTAGTGCTCTCTTTATTACTGCGATATTACCTCGCTATTCCCCTATGGAACTTCATCAATATTATTGGTGCCACCGGCCCACAAGCGATGGAGCCGCGTTTACCAGTGAAACGCATGGATGAGTTAGGGCAGATTGCTCGTGCTTATAACAACTTGCTAGACACCTTGAATGAGCAGTACGACACCCTTGAAATGAAAGTAAAGGAACGCACGCTGGCACTGGCAAAATCAAAACAGCTGGCCGAACAGGCTAATCGCCGTAAGAGTGTCCATCTAACCACTATCAGTCATGAAATTCGTACCCCTTTAAATGGCACGCTAGGTGCGGTTGAGTTATTACAAAATACCCCACTGACCTGCGAGCAATATCGGTTGGCCGAGACCGCTCGCCAGTGCTCACATTCTTTACTGATGATAGTTAACAACCTGTTGGATTTTTCACGTATTGAGTCGGGGCAAATGGCCTTGTCTCAAGAGAAAACCGCCTTATTGCCCTTATTGGATCAGGCCATGTTAACTATTCATAGCCAGGCCTTGAGTAAAGCCATCACCCTCTCTACTTACGTCAGTTCGGATGTGCCGCTGGAACTGGAGTTGGACAAACAACGCTTAAAGCAGATTCTGGTTAACTTATTGGGCAATGCCGTTAAATTCACGCAATGTGGCCATATTAGGCTCAATGTAGTCCGTAAGGGCCAGCAGCTCTGCTTCACTGTTGAAGATACCGGCTGTGGTATTGATTTGCAGCTTCAACAAGAGATATTCCACCCTTTTGTCCAGACCCATGAGCACGGGCAGGGAACGGGGTTGGGACTAACTATTGCAGATAATCTGGCAAGAATGATGGGGGGGAATATTACACTTTTTAGCCTACCAGACCACGGTAGTCGCTTCTCATTAAGTCTGCCATTTTGTGGGATAATAGTGCTCAAACCGTTTAAAGGTGAAATATGTGCACCACAGCCATTACATGCTCAATTATCTTCGTGGGGGATAACCTGCCCGCCAGAAGGTAATCAATCAGTACACCTGCCGCAGACCCCCTTTAACGATAAAGAGCTGTGCTACCTACCCGGTCGCTTATATAGCAACGTTAAAAAGCATCTTAACGGAGAGAAGCAGCCCGCCTCATCTCAGCAAGAGATACCACATGCTCTCCCACTACAACCTTGGCATATGACCATATTGTTAGTCGATGATGCTGAAACCAATCGAGATATCACCGGCATGATGCTGCGCCAATTGGGGCATCAAGTGACTCTGGCAGAGAGTGGCGAAATCGCACTACGCCTCGGCCAAACGCAGCGTTTTGATCTGGTGCTGATGGATATTCGTATGCCAAGTATGGATGGGCTGGCAACAACCCGCTATTGGCGTGATGATGCGACCAACCAGGATAATCGCTGCATGATTACGGCATTAAGTGCCAATACCAATCCTGAGGAAAAGATAAGGGCCAGTCAGGCGGGGATGAATCATTATCTCTCTAAACCAGTAACTTTCAGCCAACTGGCAGAAGTACTGGATCTGACCGCACAATTCCAGCTCGAACGCGGGGTCACTCTCTCTCCCCAGTTATCAACACCGAGGCCACTATTGAATCTGGCTGACAGCTCATTGCGCCTTAAACTATTACAATCATTGCAACTATTAGTGCAGCAAGTGAGAGAGTCTCTCACCCATACCCCCACGTTATCGCACCAGCTTCACACCTTAAAAGGCTGTGCCGGGCAAGCGGGCCTTATTGAGTTACAAGACGCTGTGATTCAGCTGGAAATAGTAGTCGAAAATCATGAACTCATTACACAGCAAGATATCGATCACCTCGACGAGATAATCCATTTTCTGTTTCAACCGCGGGAGCCCCGCGACACCATTTCAATCATCAGGTAAAGGGAATAACTTTATGAATACGAAATTACTGATTGTCGACGATCATGAACTAATCATTAATGGTATTAAAAATATGTTGGCAGCTTATCCACGTTATCAAATTGTTGGCCAAGCTGATAATGGGCTGGATGTATACAATTTATGCCGCCAGACAGAACCAGACATTGCGATTATAGATCTCGGATTGCCTGGCATGGATGGCCTTGATGTCATTATTCAACTGCTTCGCCGCTGGCCGACGATGAGGATTCTGGCATTAACAGCCCGTCATGAGGAACATCACGCCAGCAAAACGTTAAGCAGTGGCGCGCTAGGTTATGTTCTGAAAAAAAGCCCACAGCAAATTCTGCTGGCCGCCATTCAAACGGTGGCGGTGGGTAAACGCTATATTGATCCCGCACTCAATAGTTCTCTGGTTAATAAACTGGCACAAGGTAGCGATGCCAGCCAACCAGTACTAACACCACGAGAACGACAGATCCTAAAACTGATTACCGAGGGTGCTTGTAATCGTATTATCGCGGTTCACCTTTCTATCAGCCAAAAAACCGTAGAAACCCACCGCCTTAATATGATGAAAAAACTGGATGTGCACAAAGTCGCTGAGCTTATCCATTGGTCATACCGCTTAGGACTAAATGAATAATGTCACTGGTGTTTTATTGATGATAGACACAAATAAAAACCCCCTATCTGTCGCTCATCGATAGGGGGCCTACAAATATCAATGCCCAACTCCAAGCAGCGAATAAATCAGCCCGAATGATCTTATATGAGTAAATGATTCGGGCCAATACGAGCGACTAACATCACCGGAACATCAAGGGTAAAGAGTATTAGCTTTGGTTAACCGGCGTCTGTTTTGGTGCAAATAACGCCTTCTCGTATGCCTTGGCTTTTTTATGGTCAAACTGATGTTCCCACTTGGCAATAACCAGCACCGCTAACGCATTCCCCACCACGTTCAGTGCGGTACGTGCCATATCCAGAATACGGTCCACACCAGCGATAAAGGCCAAACCTTCCAGTGGAATACCTACACTGCCTAGCGTTGCTAACAAGACAACAAACGAAACTCCCGGAACACCAGCAATCCCTTTAGAAGTCACCATTAAGGTTAGGACTAGAATGATCTCTTGCCCAATGGACAGCTCGATACCATATAACTGGGCAATAAATATGGCGGCAATACTCTGATAAAGGGTAGAACCATCTAAGTTGAAGGAATAGCCCGTCGGAACCACAAAGCTGGTAATCGATTTTGGCGCGCCATAGGCTTCCATTTTCTCGATGATTCGTGGCAATACAGTTTCTGAACTGGCGGTAGAGTAAGCTAAAATCAGCTCATCTTTCAAAATTCGAATCAATGTCCAGATACGTAATTTACATAATCTGGCAACGGTGCCCAGCACGACCAGTGCAAAAAATAGAATCGCGGCGTAAACCAAAATAACCAGCTTGGCCAATGGAATAAGCGAGGCAAAACCAAAATTGGCAACCGTCACCGAGATCAAACCAAACACCCCGATAGGCGCATAGCGCATAATCATATGAGTGACTTTGAACATGCTTTCAGAAATTGCTTTAAACACATTCAACAGTGGCTCTTTGGTTTCTTTTGGCAATGAAGACAGCCCTAAACCAAACAACACTGAGAAGAAGATAATTGGCAACATATCGCCTTTCGCCATGGAAGCGAAGACGTTGGCAGGAATGAGCGACAAGATAGTGCTCACCAGGCTGTGGCTACCACTTTGTACTTGCTCAGTGGTCTTTTCATACTGGGAGATATCGACCACCGTCAATGCCGACATATCAATGCCGTGCCCCGGTTGAAACACATTCGCCAAGGTGATCCCAACAATAATGGCGATGGTAGTGATAACTTCGAAATAGATAATGGTTTTCAGGCCAATTCGCCCAAGCTTCTTCGCATCACCAACACCAGCAATACCCACGATCAAGGTCGAAATAACTATCGGTACAACAATCATTTTAATTAAGCGGATGAAGATATCACCTGCTGGACTTAAAATATTACTAACTAACCACTCTCTGGATTCAATTTGATTATGCAGAACCGCACCAACCAAAATACCTAATACCAGCGCAATGAGTATTTGCCAGGCCAGACCTATTTTTACACTTTTCATACCCTAAAAATTCCTCAAAGCATCCTATAAAATGCAAGTTACCAAGCATTTCAAATAGAATACTTAATCATTAAATACGGGGCTATAGTTGATAAAACGTATGGTTCAGCCTCCCGCCAGCCGACCACGTTATAAATCAGTATCATTTCTGGACACTCTTCTGCAAGCCTTGTTTACACTAAGCCCACATGATGCTGAGGCATAACTTCAGCCCCAAAAATCTTTAGACCACAGTAAATATTTGTTATTAAAATAATAAAATCCATCAGAGACAAATAACATCGCAACTGTCTGTATAAAAAACAAGCTAAATTAAATTACATGATAAACTCTCATTGTGTTTTATTTTTTCACTTATTTTGTTTTTATTTTGTTAAATTCAGCCATTTTAATTCTCCGCTTATTCTGGAGGTTTCGCAACCAAAGTCGATTTTTTTTCAGCGAAATAAGAGAAATTTATTCAAATAGAGAAAATAGTAAATTGCATATTTATTCCATTGGGCTTTGTATTTATATATTCATATTCTCAGTTGATATATATATGTAATTCTAATTACAGTAAAATATAAAAATATAAACTTTCCGATGATTGTAAATTAATTTTTAATTTTTTGGTTAACAACTACTATTAAATTGCATTAGTCACGCTACGTTAGTACTTTTAGTGACATTCCCCCTTCAATATTCTTATTTCACGCTAGAAATGAGCTGATCTGCACATTTCCTTTCCTTTATTGCATGATCACAAGGCGCGTCTCCTATCATTAAGATATCGATTCACCACGCAGCACATTAAGTAAGTCTCTAAATCAACATCTTTTATGCGTGATCTGCCGCCCAAAAAAGAAACAAAACGGCCCTCCACACTATAATTAACTTTTGATTGACATATTATTAACAATCTCAAGGAGAACTATTATGAGCCAGATACATAAACACCCTATTCCAACTGCAATTGCAGAGCATGCCCTGATAAACCCTGAACAATATCAGCAATATTATCAACAATCTGTGCAGAACCCAGATGAATTTTGGGGCGAACATGGCAAGATTATTGATTGGATTAAACCGTATAAAACGGTTAAAAACACCTCCTTTGACCCCGGTCATATCAGCATCCGCTGGTTCGAAGATGGCACACTGAATCTTGCAGCTAACTGCCTTGACCGTCACCTGGCAGAGCGTGGCGATCAAACCGCAATTATTTGGGAAGGTGATGATCCTAACCAATCAAAAACCGTCACCTATAAACAGCTTCACCACGATGTATGCCAGTTTGCTAATGTGCTGAAAAAACTGGGCATCAAGAAAGGTGATGTGGTTGCAATCTATATGCCGATGGTGCCAGAAGCCGCTGTTGCTATGCTGGCCTGCGCGCGTATTGGCGCCGTGCACTCTGTTATTTTTGGTGGATTCTCACCTGATGCCGTTGCTGGCCGAATTATCGACTCTAACTCAAAACTGGTGATTACTGCCGATGAAGGCATTCGTGCTGGTCGCGCAATTCCACTGAAAAAAAATGTCGATGAAGCCCTAAAAAATCCAGCTATCACCAGTATCAAAAATGTGGTCGTCTTCCAACGTACTGGCAATGCCAGCTATTGGAAAGACGGGAGAGACTTGTGGTGGCATGACCTGATAAAAGAAGCCTCCGCCGACTGCCCGCCAGAAGAGATGAATGCCGAAGACCCACTGTTCATCCTTTATACCTCGGGTTCTACTGGCAAACCAAAAGGGGTTTTACATACCACCGGCGGTTATCTGGTTTATGCCGCGTTGACCTTTAAATACGTTTTTGATTATCACCCCGGCGATATCTACTGGTGTACCGCGGACGTTGGTTGGGTCACCGGCCACAGCTATTTGCTGTATGGCCCACTGGCTTGCGGTGCTATTACTCTGATGTTTGAAGGTGTTCCTAACTATCCAGGCGTCAATCGCTTGGGTCAGGTTATCGATAAACATCAGGTTAATATTCTGTATACCGCTCCTACCGCCATTCGTGCCTTAATGGCCGAAGGTGACAAAGCCATCGAAGGGACAAAACGCGACTCCCTACGCATTATGGGTTCAGTTGGTGAACCTATTAACCCGGAAGCATGGGAATGGTATTACAACAAGATTGGTAACAGTAAATGCCCGATTGTTGATACCTGGTGGCAAACTGAAACGGGCGGTTTCATGATAACGCCACTGCCAGGAGCCACAGAGTTAAAAGCCGGTTCAGCTACTCGCCCCTTCTTTGGGGTACAGCCAGCGTTGGTCGACAACTTAGGTAACCTGCAAGAAGGTGCAGCCGAAGGCAATCTGGTGATAACCGACTCTTGGCCGGGTCAGGCCAGAACCTTATTCGGCGATCATGACCGTTTTGAGCAGACCTACTTCTCAACCTTTAAAGGCATGTATTTCAGTGGTGATGGCGCTCGCCGTGACGAAGATGGCTACTACTGGATAACCGGCCGCGTCGATGACGTACTTAACGTTTCAGGTCACCGCCTAGGGACCGCTGAAATTGAATCCGCATTGGTTTCACACCCGAAAATTGCCGAAGCTGCCGTCGTCGGTGTCCCACACAGTATTAAAGGGCAAGCTATCTATGCCTACATCACGCTGAATCACGGTGAGGAACCAACACCAGAGCTGTATACCGAGGTGCGTAATTGGGTGCGTAAAGAGATTGGCCCAATTGCGACCCCAGATATTTTGCACTGGACTGATTCACTACCAAAAACCCGTTCAGGCAAGATCATGCGCCGTATTCTGCGCAAAATTGCGGCTGGCGATACCAGCAACTTAGGGGATACCTCAACACTGGCCGATCCGGGCGTAGTGGACAAATTACTGGAAGAAAAACAATCAATGCAAACACCGTCGTAAATTGTGCCGCCTACCGGCGGCAAACTTAATTAATGCCTCAAAGGAGAGACTCTGATGAATGACAGCATTTATCAAGAGATTGAAAATAACCCGCGTTTCAAAGAGTTGGTGCAAAAGCGTGGCCGCTTTGCCTGGATACTGTCGCTCATTACCCTAGCGCTGTATGTCGGTTTCATTTTCCTTATTGCTTTCGAACCACAATGGCTCGGTACCCCGCTATATGCAGGCTCCAGCATTACTCGCGGCATACCCGTTGGTGTGGGGTTGATCGTTATTTCTTTTGTTCTTACAGGTATTTACGTTATTCGTGCTAATGGCGAGTTTGACCGTCTGACGGCAGAAATTCTTCGTGAGGTGAAGCAATGAAGACTCGCCATTGGTCCGTACTTTCCTTACTGACTCTGCCTGCGCTGTCACAGGCAGAAGCAATTACCGGCGAAGTTCATCGCCAGCCGCTCAATATCCAAGCGATCATTATGTTCGTACTGTTTGTTGGCGCGACATTATATATTACCTACTGGGCATCAAAGCGCACCCGTTCCCGGGGTGATTATTATACCGCTGGCGGGCGCATAACCGGTTTCCAAAATGGTTTGGCCATTGCTGGGGACTTTATGTCTGCGGCATCATTTCTGGGTATTTCCGCGCTGGTTTATACCTCTGGCTATGATGGCTTGATTTACTCCATCGGCTTTCTAATCGGCTGGCCAATCATTCTGTTTTTAATTGCCGAGCGGCTGCGTAATCTGGGTCGCTATACTTTTGCTGATGTGGCTTCTTATCGCTTGAAACAAAGGCCGATAAGAACATTATCTGCCTGTGGTTCGTTAGTGGTGGTCGCTTTATATCTGATAGCTCAAATGGTCGGTGCCGGTAAGCTGATAGAGTTGTTGTTTGGCTTGAACTACCATGTAGCTGTCGTGTTGGTGGGCATCCTGATGGTACTGTACGTCTTGTTTGGCGGCATGTTAGCCACAACGTGGGTACAGATTATCAAAGCGGTGTTACTGCTGGCGGGTGCTTCGTTTATGGCCATTATGGTTATGAAGTCGGTTAACTTTAACTTCAATACCTTATTCAGTGAGGCCATTAAAGTTCACCCTAAAGGCTTGGCGATCATGAGCCCTGGAGGGCTAGTCTCTGACCCAATATCAGCATTGTCGCTCGGCTTGGCATTAATGTTTGGTACCGCAGGCTTACCACACATTCTAATGCGTTTCTTTACGGTAAGTGATGCCAAAGAAGCCCGCAAGAGCGTGTTCTATGCCACTGGCTTTATCGGTTACTTCTACATATTGACCTTTATTATTGGTTTTGGCGCAATCCTGTTGGTCGGCCCGAATCCAGCCTTTAAGGATGCGGCGGGGGCACTGCTTGGCGGTAATAATATGGCAGCAGTGCATCTGGCTGATGCCGTGGGGGGTAGCTTCTTCTTAGGCTTTATCTCGGCAGTTGCTTTCGCAACTATTTTGGCGGTGGTTGCCGGTCTGACATTAGCGGGGGCATCTGCTGTTTCTCATGACCTTTACGCAAGTGTCATCAAGAAGGGTAAAGCAAATGAACGCGATGAACTGAGAGTTTCTAAAATCACAGTCGTTATTTTAGGGTTTGTGGCAATCGGCTTGGGGATTTTGTTTGAGAAGCAAAACATTGCTTTCATGGTAGGTTTGGCATTCTCCATTGCCGCCAGTTGTAACTTCCCAATCATCTTCATTTCAATGTATTGGGATAAACTGACCACGCGTGGTGCAATGATTGGTGGCTGGTTGGGGTTACTGACTGCGGTGCTCCTGATGATTTTAGGCCCAACTATCTGGGTAACCATTCTAGGGCACGCAAAACCAATTTATCCATATGAATACCCAGCATTATTCTCAATGATAGTGGCATTTGTCGGGATATGGTTCTTCTCCGTCACCGATAATTCAGAAGAAGGTAAGCAAGAACGTCTGCGCTTCAAAGCACAGTTTGTCCGTTCACAAACGGGGTTGGGTGCCTCTCAAAGTAGCTCTCACTGATCGTATTCGGCGGATAAAAGGCCCCTCGGGGCCTTTTTTATGGCTTCAACCAGCGGTCTAACCAAGGGAAAACCACATCTTGTTGCTCTTGGTAAAATACGTGCCCCAACGCAGGCCAGCTACGAGTGACCAAGCGTGATTCCGCATTTTGTGACCGCCAGATTGCATGCACTTTACTGTAAGCCTGCTCGACCGCATCCGATGGGAACAATTTATCTTTCCCGCCGTTAAAAAGAAGCATCGGTTTTGGTGCTGCTAAGCTGGCAATATCAGGGAAATCCAACTTATTGGCAATACCAGGGTGGAGCATGTAAAAAGCGGATTGCCCACGAAGTACATTATTACCTGGGGTCATCAAACCTTGATAGTTACCAAACCAAGAGATAGCCGCAGTGGCCGCGACCTTATCCGATAATGCAGCTAACTGCCAGGCACGATACGCTCCCATAGAAAATCCAAGAGCACCAATACGTTGGCGGTCAACTGATGGAAGTGTCGCCAGAAAATCAACCGTTCGTATATCTTCATAAGCCATCGTGCCCGCTAATGAACGGCCAAGATTAAAGAAGTTACTAGCTAAAGCCTGCTGTTGCTCATAGCTGATAGGGCCTCTATCACCCCAGCCAATAGCATCAATAGAAAGCACGACATAACCGCGTTTTGCCAACTCATCGCCGATGAATTTACCGCTAAAGAATTTATCCGACCAAGCCTGCGCTGAGGCAAGCTGCGCGCTATCGCCCCAAGGCCGGATCATTTTCTCTTTGCCAATATCAAATTTAGACCCATGGTCATGCAAAAGAACAATCGCCGGATGAGGGCCTTTGCTTTTCGGTGTTAATAGCAAGCCCTGGACACGGCTTTCATCTGTGATGTTTAATGCTATTTTTTCAGCAATATAGCGGCCACGGTCCTGCTGATCTATTTTCTCTGCTGAAAATGCAATTGTTGAGTCAGGGGTGAGCAATGCTTGTCGGAAGATCTTTCTGGTGTCACTCTTCCACTGTGCAAAGTCAGTGTATCTCCCTGCCAGCCATGAACTTTGATAAGTCATCTGTTTTTTTAGCTGAGGATAAAATACTGGCAGATTATTTTCAGTAATAGCTTCTTTTTGATACGTCACAGGACTGGCCTGTGCTGTTGCGGCAGTAAGTATCGCTGACAGGGCGAGCGAGCAGACAAATAGACCGGTATTCATTCAAACCTCACAATCAAAACATCGTTTCAATTTTTGATTGAATGATTTTAAGGTAAAAAAGGTTATTTTCTGTGGCGGGGGTTATAAAAATGACAGAAAGCAAAAAGAAAAGGTTATTCAATGTTCAAACTGCATATCATGCTCGAATCGAACCTGCACAACAGACAAACAAAAAAGGCCACCCGTTAGGGTAGCCTCTTTTGCTTATTTGATGCCTGGCAGTGTCCTACTCTCGCATGGGGAGACCCCACACTACCATCGGCGCTACGGCGTTTCACTTCTGAGTTCGGCATGGGATCAGGTGGGACCACCGCGCTAAGGCCGCCAGGCAAATTCTGTCTAAACTAAACCCGCTATATGTCTCCACACAGCCAGCCAGCCCAATCTCGGAACTTCGCTGAAAATTTCTATCTCTCAAATCTAAAACACCTTTGGTGTTGTAAGGTTAAGCCTCACGGATCATTAGTACTGGTTAGCTCAATGCATCGCTGCACTTACACACCCAGCCTATCAACGTCATAGTCTTTAACGTTCCTTCAGGGGGCTTAAAGCCCCAGGGAAGACTCATCTCGAGGCAAGTTTCCCGCTTAGATGCTTTCAGCGGTTATCTCTTCCGAATTTAGCTACCGGGCAATGCCATTGGCATGACAACCCGAACACCAGTGATTCGTCCACTCCGGTCCTCTCGTACTAGGAGCAGCCCCTCTCAATCTTCCAACGCCCACGGCAGATAGGGACCGAACTGTCTCACGACGTTCTAAACCCAGCTCGCGTACCACTTTAAATGGCGAACAGCCATACCCTTGGGACCTACTTCAGCCCCAGGATGTGATGAGCCGACATCGAGGTGCCAAACACCGCCGTCGATATGAACTCTTGGGCGGTATCAGCCTGTTATCCCCGGAGTACCTTTTATCCGTTGAGCGATGGCCCTTCCATTCAGAACCACCGGATCACTAAGACCTACTTTCGTACCTGCTCGAGCCGTCACTCTCGCAGTCAAGCTAGCTTATGCCTTTGCACTAACCTCACGATGTCCGACCGTGATTAGCTAACCTTCGTGCTCCTCCGTTACTCTTTGGGAGGAGACCGCCCCAGTCAAACTACCCACCAGACACTGTCCTCACCCCGGATCACGGGGCCGAGTTAGAACATCAAACATTAAAGGGTGGTATTTCAAGGTTGGCTCCATGCAGACTGGCGTCCACACTTCGATGCCTCCCACCTATCCTACACATCAAGGCTCAATGTTCAGTGTCAAGCTATAGTAAAGGTTCACGGGGTCTTTCCGTCTTGCCGCGGGTACACTGCATCTTCACAGCGAGTTCAATTTCACTGAGTCTCGGGTGGAGACAGCCTGGCCATCATTACGCCATTCGTGCAGGTCGGAACTTACCCGACAAGGAATTTCGCTACCTTAGGACCGTTATAGTTACGGCCGCCGTTTACTGGGGCTTCGATCAAGAGCTTCGCCTTGCGGCTGACCCCATCAATTAACCTTCCAGCACCGGGCAGGCGTCACACCGTATACGTCCACTTTCGTGTTTGCACAGTGCTGTGTTTTTATTAAACAGTTGCAGCCAGCTGGTATCTGCGACTGGCTTCGGCGCCGGGAGCAAGTCTCTTTACCTAATGCCAGCGTGCCTTCTCCCGAAGTTACGGCACCATTTTGCCTAGTTCCTTCACCCGAGTTCTCTCAAGCGCCTGAGTATTCTCTACCTGACCACCTGTGTCGGTTTGGGGTACGATTTAATGTTACCTGATGCTTAGAGGCTTTTCCTGGAAGCTTGGCATCAACTACTTCACCACCGTAGTGGCTCGTCATCACACCTCAGCGTTGATAAGCAACCGGATTTACCAAGTCACTCCGCCTACATGCTTAAACCGGGACAACCGTCGCCCGGCTAGCCTAGCCTTCTCCGTCCCCCCTTCGCAGTAACACCAAGTACAGGAATATTAACCTGTTTCCCATCGACTACGCTTTTCAGCCTCGCCTTAGGGGTCGACTCACCCTGCCCCGATTAACGTTGGACAGGAACCCTTGGTCTTCCGGCGTGCGGGTTTTTCACCCGCATTATCGTTACTTATGTCAGCATTCGCACTTCTGATACCTCCAGCAACCCTCACAAGTCACCTTCAACGGCTTACAGAACGCTCCCCTACCCAACAACGCCTAAGCGTCGCTGCCGCAGCTTCGGTGCATGGTTTAGCCCCGTTACATCTTCCGCGCAGGCCGACTCGACCAGTGAGCTATTACGCTTTCTTTAAATGATGGCTGCTTCTAAGCCAACATCCTGGCTGTCTATGCCTTCCCACATCGTTTCCCACTTAACCATGACTTTGGGACCTTAGCTGGCGGTCTGGGTTGTTTCCCTCTTCACGACGGACGTTAGCACCCGCCGTGTGTCTCCCGTGATAACATTCTTCGGTATTCGGAGTTTGCATCGGTTTGGTAAGTCGGGATGACCCCCTAGCCGAAACAGTGCTCTACCCCCGAAGATGAGTTCACGAGGCGCTACCTAAATAGCTTTCGGGGAGAACCAGCTATCTCCCGGTTTGATTGGCCTTTCACCCCCAGCCACAAGTCATCCGCTAATTTTTCAACATTAGTCGGTTCGGTCCTCCAGTTAGTGTTACCCAACCTTCAACCTGCCCATGGCTAGATCACCGGGTTTCGGGTCTATACCTTGCAACTAGACGCCCAGTTAAGACTCGGTTTCCCTACGGCTCCCCTATTCGGTTAACCTTGCTACAAAATATAAGTCGCTGACCCATTATACAAAAGGTACGCAGTCACCCAACAAAGTAGGCTCCCACTGCTTGTACGTACACGGTTTCAGGTTCTATTTCACTCCCCTCGCCGGGGTTCTTTTCGCCTTTCCCTCACGGTACTGGTTCACTATCGGTCAGTCAGGAGTATTTAGCCTTGGAGGATGGTCCCCCCATATTCAGACAGGATGTCACGTGTCCCGCCCTACTCATCGAGTTCACAGCAAGTGTGTTTTGGTGTACGGGACTATCACCCTGTACCGTGCGACTTTCCAGACGCTTCCACTAACACACAAACTGATTCAGACTCTGGGCTCTTCCCCGTTCGCTCGCCGCTACTGGGGGAATCTCGGTTGATTTCTTTTCCTCGGGGTACTTAGATGTTTCAGTTCCCCCGGTTCGCCTTGCATGGCTATGTATTCACCATGCAATAGTGCAACGAATTGCACTGGGTTTCCCCATTCGGGTATCGTCGGTTATAACGCTTCATATCAGCTTACCGACGCTTTTCGCAGATTAGCACGCCCTTCATCGCCTCTGACTGCCTAGGCATCCACCGTGTACGCTTAGTCGCTTAACCTCACAACCCAAAGGTGTTTTTCGTTATTGGTGTGGCTGTGAACACACTCTGCTATGTTGTGCAGTGCGCGCAATCCTCATGAACGTTAAGTTCACTTCGGTTGCTGTGCGCTGTACGCCTTGCTGAGTGTCTTCTCGCTCACACTGCAACAATGATTACCCATTGGCATTGCGATTATTTGAGAGACTCTAATACAGGTTAATCCTTATCTCAGTCATTCTACGGAGAGATAAGTTTCAGCTGTATTGTTTCAATTTTCAGCTTGTTCCAGATTGTTAAAGAGCAATATCTTAAACACGACTCGTTAAAGTCATCTTTAAGATATTCAGTTGATAATGTCTTTCACACATTATCGGCGTGGCGTCCCCAAGGGGATTCGAACCCCTGTTACAGCCGTGAAAGGGCAGTGTCCTAGGCCTCTAGACGATGGGGACACAAAAATTTCTACTGAATCACTGATTCAGTATTTTTGTGTAAAGGTGAGAATGTGGTGACACATTCGAACGACTGATGCAGTAAAAACTCGATACCGAGGTCTTATTACACAATCATCACCCTCATCAACAGGTGCTCTTGCTCATTTACATTCATCAGACAATCTGTGTGGACACTGCGCAATGCGTATCGTTAGGTAAGGAGGTGATCCAACCGCAGGTTCCCCTACGGTTACCTTGTTACGACTTCACCCCAGTCATGAATCACAAAGTGGTAAGCGCCCTCCCGAAGGTTAAGCTACCTACTTCTTTTGCAACCCACTCCCATGGTGTGACGGGCGGTGTGTACAAGGCCCGGGAACGTATTCACCGTAGCATTCTGATCTACGATTACTAGCGATTCCGACTTCATGGAGTCGAGTTGCAGACTCCAATCCGGACTACGACAGACTTTATGTGGTCCGCTTGCTCTCGCGAGTTCGCTTCACTTTGTATCTGCCATTGTAGCACGTGTGTAGCCCTACTCGTAAGGGCCATGATGACTTGACGTCATCCCCACCTTCCTCCGGTTTATCACCGGCAGTCTCCCTTGAGTTCCCACCATTACGTGCTGGCAACAAAGGATAAGGGTTGCGCTCGTTGCGGGACTTAACCCAACATTTCACAACACGAGCTGACGACAGCCATGCAGCACCTGTCTCACAGTTCCCGAAGGCACCGAAGCATCTCTGCTAAGTTCTGTGGATGTCAAGAGTAGGTAAGGTTCTTCGCGTTGCATCGAATTAAACCACATGCTCCACCGCTTGTGCGGGCCCCCGTCAATTCATTTGAGTTTTAACCTTGCGGCCGTACTCCCCAGGCGGTCGACTTAACGCGTTAGCTCCGGAAGCCACGCCTCAAGGGCACAACCTCCAAGTCGACATCGTTTACAGCGTGGACTACCAGGGTATCTAATCCTGTTTGCTCCCCACGCTTTCGCACCTGAGCGTCAGTCTTTGTCCAGGGGGCCGCCTTCGCCACCGGTATTCCTCCAGATCTCTACGCATTTCACCGCTACACCTGGAATTCTACCCCCCTCTACAAGACTCTAGCTTGCCAGTTTCAAATGCAGTTCCCACGTTAAGCGCGGGGATTTCACATCTGACTTAACAAACCGCCTGCGTGCGCTTTACGCCCAGTAATTCCGATTAACGCTTGCACCCTCCGTATTACCGCGGCTGCTGGCACGGAGTTAGCCGGTGCTTCTTCTGCGAGTAACGTCAATCAACCGTGCTATTAACACGATTGCCTTCCTCCTCGCTGAAAGTGCTTTACAACCCGAAGGCCTTCTTCACACACGCGGCATGGCTGCATCAGGCTTGCGCCCATTGTGCAATATTCCCCACTGCTGCCTCCCGTAGGAGTCTGGACCGTGTCTCAGTTCCAGTGTGGCTGGTCATCCTCTCAGACCAGCTAGGGATCGTCGCCTAGGTGAGCCATTACCCCACCTACTAGCTAATCCCATCTGGGCACATCCGATGGCGTGAGGCCCTAAGGTCCCCCACTTTGCTCTTGCGAGGTCATGCGGTATTAGCTACCGTTTCCAGTAGTTATCCCCCTCCATCAGGCAGTTTCCCAGACATTACTCACCCGTCCGCCGCTCGCCGGCAAAGTAGTAAACTACTTCCCGCTGCCGCTCGACTTGCATGTGTTAGGCCTGCCGCCAGCGTTCAATCTGAGCCATGATCAAACTCTTCAATTTAAGATTTGTTTGATTTGCTGCTAATAAAAGCAGCGATGCTCAAAGATTACTTTCTGCAAATATGCATTCGAACCGAAGTTCAAATGTGTACTGCTTTGGTCACTCTTCAAGACTTTGATATTTCTTCTGCCTGTCGAAACAGGCTTCGATATCGTCTTGCGAGTGCCCACACAGATTGTCTGATAAATTGTTAAAGAGCAGTGCGTTAGCAACCGGTGGT
Source organism: Yersinia sp. 2541 StPb PI (assembly GCF_052217145.1). Classification (NCBI taxonomy): domain Bacteria; kingdom Pseudomonadati; phylum Pseudomonadota; class Gammaproteobacteria; order Enterobacterales; family Yersiniaceae; genus Yersinia; species Yersinia sp. 2541 StPb PI. The sequence continues at coordinate 4,375,058 of NZ_JAZGQB010000001.1, forward strand.
TGGTAACGCGAGGTGCGCATATTACGCTTTCCTCATTCAGAGTCAACTACTAATTTCGTTGAATTTCTCTGTTCTCTTTGCCGGTCACTTAACTACTTGATTCGTTGTGTGCCGTCTCGATGGATGCGCATTATAGGGAGTTCCGCGCCGCCCGCAACCGCTAATTTCAATAAAAATGACTGTTTGCTGCATTCCACAGCAAAACCCCGCTTTATACCCAGTTGTGCACAAACTTATCCACAGATTGAATCTGCACTCAAAATTGACGAGCATCACGCAATCGTTTTCGCTACAATTCCCCGCGGCGAAAAAGAGTGACCTTGTCGGCAAAATATCGATGACATGATGTGATTTTTTATAAAACTGGGGAATACCACTCAGGATAAAGCGTATTTTATTGTGGTAGAGGATGAATCGCCCTGCTGAAAGCAGCAAAGAGTGGCATTGCTCCCTATTTGGGACGTTATCTGAGTTTGTTCCTCTCTATATAGTTATCTATATAAGAAGGTAGGATTCAGATAACGCTCTATTGAATGATTGCGAAGAATAACTGCGACTCCAAAGCCAAGGGATAAAACCATGCAACAACGCCGCCCAATCCGCCGTGCTCTACTCAGTGTGTCTGACAAAGCCGGTATCATCGAATTCGCCGCCGCACTTTCTCAGCGTGGCATCGAGTTACTTTCCACCGGTGGAACTGCCCGCCTGCTGGCCGATGCGGGTCTGCCCGTCACTGAGGTTTCTGACTATACCGGTTTCCCGGAAATGATGGACGGACGCGTTAAAACGTTGCATCCAAAAGTGCATGGCGGCATCTTGGGGCGCCGTGGTCAGGATGATGGCATCATGGCTCAACATGGCATTCAGCCGATTGATATTGTTGTCGTGAATCTATATCCGTTCGCTCAGACAGTTGCTCGCCCGGATTGCTCACTGGAAGATGCAGTTGAGAATATCGATATCGGTGGTCCTACCATGGTGCGCTCCGCTGCCAAGAACCATAAAGATGTCGCTATCGTGGTCAAGAGTAGTGACTACCCCGCCATTATTACTGAGCTAGATAATAATGAGGGTTCGTTGACGTATCCAACCCGCTTTGATCTGGCTATCAAGGCGTTTGAACATACCGCCGCCTACGACAGCATGATCGCCAACTACTTCGGCGCGCTGGTGCCAGCTTATCATGGTGACACAGAGCAACCATCAGGCCGCTTCCCACGCACCCTGAATCTTAACTATATAAAGAAACAAGATATGCGCTACGGTGAAAACAGCCACCAGCAAGCGGCTTTCTATATAGAAGAAGAGGTTAAAGAGGCATCTGTGGCTACCGCACAGCAATTACAGGGTAAAGCGCTCTCCTATAACAACATCGCAGATACCGATGCGGCGTTAGAATGTGTGAAAGAGTTCAGTGAGCCTGCCTGTGTGATCGTCAAACATGCCAACCCATGCGGCGTGGCGATTGCTGATTCTCTGCTCGCCGCTTATGAAAAAGCCTATAAAACTGACCCAACCTCTGCTTTCGGCGGCATTATTGCCTTTAACCGTGAATTGGATGCCGAAACCGCCAGCGCCATTATCAGCCGCCAGTTTGTTGAAGTCATTATTGCACCCGCGGTCAGCGCTGAAGCACTGGCATTGCTCGCCGCCAAACAAAATGTCCGTGTTCTGACCTGTGGCCAGTGGCAGGAGCGTGCTACCGGTCTGGACTTCAAACGCGTCAATGGTGGTTTGCTGGTCCAAGACCGCGATTTAGGTATGGTGACTGCAGCCGATCTGCGCGTGGTGTCCAAGCGCCAGCCGACGGAGCAAGAACTGCGTGATGCACTGTTCTGCTGGAAAGTAGCCAAGTTCGTAAAATCCAATGCCATTGTCTATGCGCGCGACAATATGACTATCGGTATAGGCGCAGGCCAAATGAGCCGTGTCTATTCTGCCAAAATCGCTGGTATCAAAGCAGCGGATGAAGGATTAGAAGTGGCCGGTTCTGCCATGGCCTCCGATGCTTTCTTCCCGTTCCGTGACGGTATCGATGCTGCTGCATCTGTCGGGATCAGTTGTGTTATCCAACCGGGCGGTTCAATCCGTGACGATGAAGTCATTGCTGCGGCTGATGAGCATGGCATCGCTATGATCTTTACCGACATACGCCATTTCCGCCATTAATTAACCCGCTTAACGGAGTCATCTGATGAATATTTTGATTATTGGTAATGGCGGGCGTGAACATGCGCTGGGCTGGAAAGCAGCACAGTCGCCTTTAGCGGGCAAAATTTATGTCGCACCGGGCAATGCCGGCACCGCGCTAGAATCTGGTTTAGAAAATGTCGATATCGCGGCAACGGATATTGCGGGTCTGTTGGCCTTTGCCCAGAACCATGATATTGGCCTGACCATTGTCGGCCCGGAAGCACCGTTAGTTATTGGTGTGGTTGATGCTTTCCGCGCAGCCGGTTTGACCATTTTTGGGCCAACGCAAGCCGCGGCTCAGTTGGAAGGATCTAAAGCTTTCACGAAAGACTTCCTGGCGCGCCACAATATCCCAACTGCGTTTTACCAGAACTTCACCGAGGTGGAGCCTGCTTTAGCCTATGTTCGTGAAATCGGTGCACCGATCGTGATTAAGGCAGATGGGCTGGCCGCCGGTAAAGGCGTGATTGTTGCGATGACGTTGGAAGAAGCAGAAACCGCCGTTCATGACATGCTGGCAGGCAATGCCTTTGGTGATGCAGGCCACCGTATCGTGGTGGAAGAGTTTCTCGACGGCGAAGAAGCCAGCTTTATCGTGATGGTTGATGGTGAAAATGTATTACCAATGGCCACCAGCCAGGACCATAAGCGGGTTGGCGATGGTGATACCGGCCCGAATACCGGTGGTATGGGGGCATATTCCCCGGCACCGGTAGTCACTGATGAAGTTCATCAGCGAGTGATGGAAAGTGTTATCTGGCCGACAGTGCGCGGTATGGCGGCAGAAGGTAATGTCTATACCGGCTTCCTCTATGCCGGTCTGATGATTTCCGCTGACGGGCAACCAAAAGTGATTGAGTTCAACTGTCGCTTTGGTGACCCGGAAACTCAACCCATCATGCTACGCATGCGTTCAGACTTGGTTGAATTGTGCTTAGCCGGTGCTCAAGGCAAATTGAATGAGAAGACCTCTGACTGGGATGAGCGCCCATCGCTGGGTGTGGTGTTGGCCGCTGGCGGTTATCCGGCAGATTATCGCCAGGGTGATGTCATTCATGGATTACCACAGCAGGAGGTAGCTGACGGCAAAGTGTTCCACGCCGGAACCAAACTGAATGGCAATAATGAAGTCGTCACTAGCGGCGGTCGCGTATTGTGTGTAACTGCGCTGGGTGCCACCGTCGCCCAGGCACAGCAAAACGCGTATCGGTTAGCTGAAAATATTCAGTGGGAAGGGGCTTTCTACCGTAAAGACATTGGTTATCGGGCGATTGCTCGCGGTAAATAAATCTACCCTTGTATTCTACGGGCGCAGCTTGCTGTGCCCTGCTTCTTATCAGGTCTCACAAACTACCGGCTGTCGGCTCCCAGCGGCAGAAGTCCTGATTGGCAACCAACAGCAATTGCTGACCCTCCGACGAATCCAACCACGCGACGCCCAGAGGTTGCGCACTGCCCTCTCCCCGTTTGCTCAGCCATGCCTGTGAGTTATCGTCAACTTTCAATCGCAACGTCTTCTTATCACAGGTGGTAACCACACCATCTCGCCACTGTCCCTGAATTAACCTGACATTTCCGGCGCGCAGTGCACTGCTCTGTTCGAGAATTCGTTTCGCTTCCAACTGATAGACCGCGATATTATCCGCAGAGAGCTGCTCACGCCGTTCGGCCAACTGGCGCTGCATAAAACTCACCTGTCCTTGTTCATCAAAACGCAGCTCGACGCTCTGCGGGTTATGACCCAAATCGTTGCGCCGAATTTCCCGCAAAATGCCATTTTGATATTCGTAGAAGGTTACGCGAGTGTTGTCCCCGGAATAGGGGCTGTAGACGCTCATCAGCACTTGTGGCTGCTGCTGCGCATTATCCTGACGCCATAAACGAACGACACCGCTATCGGCGATATATCCGCTGGCACTAAATTGAGGGGAACCTGACTGACTGCTACAGGCGCTGAGACCAAAGGCTAAACCGAGGGTCATCAGCACCCGCTGCATAAACAAAAGGGGCTTTGCCACCCCCCTGCTTATTATTTTCACTGACACACTATTAAGATTTAACAGAATCTTTCAGTGCTTTACCAGAAACAAACGCTGGCACATTAGCTGCAGCAATTTTGATTTCTTTACCAGTCTGTGGGTTGCGGCCAGTGCGCTCATTACGATGGTTTACCTTGAAAGTACCAAAACCAACCAATTGTACTGGATCACCGTCTTTCAGAGATTCGGTAATTGCAGCCAGTGTGGATTCCAAAGCAGCTTTAGCTTGTGCTTTAGAAAGGTCCGCTTTGTCCGCGATTACGTCAATCAGTTGAGTCTTATTCATAAGTTATCCTTACAGTGTGTTTATCGTTTGCAAAGCATCGAGTGCGACGGATATGCCGATGGACAGCACTCTCCTGCATACACGCACCGATAGCCACTTTTTTTCGCCCCCCAAATGTAGAACAGACAGGGGGCAGATGTGAAGCCTTAAGACGTGACAAATCAGGCGTTAAATCACGTTTTCTTGCCTTATTGCGTTAAATTTATGCCAATGTTGCTAACAGCCGCTTCCCGCAGGTCAGATCGTAGCCCTTTTATCAGATCTAAGTCGCGCTCTTCACAGTCAGCTAACAGACGGAAAATCTCCCATTGGATATCCCATTCTTCTTCAATCGCAGGCAAAATTTTCAGTTCTTCATCGGTCATTTCTTTACCGGCCAACGTCATTTCCAACATTGCAACGGTACGAATTGATGCTTCGCTGATAGCGACAGCATGTTCCAGTGTTTCACCACTCAAACGCGAATGGATGGCCTCGCCCAATGCAATACAGGCATCGATGGCAGGATAAACACCGTAGATAGCATAGTCATCGGCTGAAGGAATTGCCTCTTCCAGCTTCTCTAACTGGCTATCAAAGTTAACTTTTGCGTCTTTTACGACCAAAGTTTCCCAGATCAGGTCCAGAATGCGCCGGTAAACAGCCGGGTCGCCAAATTCAGTTTCCAGACAAAATTGCTGATAGTTGGGATACATCCGCTCGCATAAGCAAGCCATGAAAGTCAGGTGTTGCCAACTTTCCAGCTTCTCGAGACGTAGATGAATCGGATTACGTATCATTATAAGTTCTCATTATTCATTATCTGCGCGGCAGTGTACCCGAAATTAAATCATATCCCTATGGTTGCCAAGTAAATCAGGATTTTTCCGCACCCAACGCTGAAATTGCGGGCGGTTTGAGGCGATAGCATCAGCCCAACGGGTTGGCTCAGGCAAACGGTAGCCCGCCATGCAAGCCTGTACCCACGCCAAAGCACTGCTAACACTGACCCGATGACCGGGCGAGATAAACAGTGGATTGCAACGGACTTTGCTACGCCACACCCAGCCAAGTTGCTCATCACCATCAATGAGTGGTTGTAATGCGCCGTTATCGCTCTCTAGCGGCAGAGAGTGCCCACACAGGCGACTTTTGGCGACACCAATGGTCGGGACATCAACCAACAGCCCAAAATGGCTGGCAACGCCTAAACGACGCGGATGTGCGATACCTTGCCCATCAACAAACACCAGTTGAGGCCGTTGCTGCAACTGCCCCCAGGCGGCTAATAATGCAGGATATTCACGGAAAGAGAGTAAACCGGGGATATACGGCAGTGAAGTTGCCACGCGGGCAACCTGATATTCCACCAGTTCTAGCGAGGGATAACGCAAAATCGCGATAGCAGCACGGGTAATCTCCCCCTGCTGCTCAAAACCAACATCCGCACCGGCAATAAAGTGCACTGACCCACTATCAAAATCATCGTGAAGAATAATTTCAGATGCTCGTTGTAACTGTTCTGCCCGTAACGCTTTGGTATCTATCATCGGCCAACCTCCCTCGAGCTTGAAGCTACAGTACGGTTACCTGCCGCCCCAATGACTTTGGGTATAAGCGATTAGTTTTGATGATAAGGCTTTGATAATGTATGCACTGCATCAACAAAAGCCCCTGCATGTTCTGGCGGGACATCCTGATGAATGCCGTGCCCCAGATTAAACACATGCCCTTCACCCTGGCCAAAACTTGCGAGAATAGTACTCACTTCCTGCTCAATACGGGCAGGTGGTGCGTATAGCACAGAGGGGTCCATATTGCCTTGCAGAGCGACCTTATCACCCACCCGACGGCGCGCATCGCCGATATCCGTGGTCCAATCCAACCCTAATGCATCACAACCGGTAGCAGCCATTGCTTCCAGCCATTGCCCGCCACCTTTGGTGAACAAGGTCACCGGCACCCGACGCCCGTCGTTTTCGCGGATCAGGCCATCGACGATTTTATGCATGTAGTTCAAGGAGAATTCAAGATAATCACGCCCTGTCAGTACCCCGCCCCAAGTATCAAACACCATCACAGATTGAGCGCCAGCTTTGATTTGCGCATTGAGATACAAGATGACGCTATCGGCCAGTTTATCCAGTAGCAGATGCAGGGTTTGCGGCTCGGCATACATCATTTTCTTCAGTTTGGTAAACGCTTTGCTACTACCACCTTCAACCATATAGGTTGCCAGCGTCCATGGGCTGCCGGAAAAACCAATTAATGGCACCGCACCTTTCAGCTCACGGCGAATGGTTCTTACCGCGTTCATCACATAACCCAATTCCTGTTCTGGGTCGGGGATGGGTAACTTTTCGACGTCGGCGCGACAAGTAATCGGGGATTGGAAGCGTGGGCCTTCACCGGTTTCAAAATAGAGCCCCAGCCCCATAGCATCAGGGATGGTCAGAATGTCTGAAAACAGAATCGCGGCGTCCAATGGATAGCGACGTAATGGCTGCATCGTCACTTCACAAGCCAGTTCCGCATTTTTGCACAGCGACATAAAATCCCCGGCAACCGCGCGGGTAGCTTTATATTCCGGCAAATAACGGCCCGCCTGACGCATCATCCATACCGGCGTTACATCTACCGGTTGACGCAATAAGGCTCGCAGATAGCGATCGTTTTTCAACTCATTCATGGTGGAGCTCCCTTAATTATCTGGCGGCCATCTTTTAGCGGACCATATTGTAGCATGTCAGATAATACTTTCCTGCTAACTGCCGCCGCTATTAAGGGCGTGATAATGACTCACTCTCGTGGGATTTAAACTGCGTCGGCTATGAGGTTAGCGCTTCAGCACTCCCTTCTGATTAGATCAACTCACGGTGCTCGCGGCATAACACCACGGTATCTTCAATTAATCGTCGTGCTACGGTGCCTGGCGGCGGCAGTAATGGCAATTGGTCATAACGATACCAACCGGCATTTAGCAGCTCTTTAGGGTCATGTCGCAATTCACCACTGTCATACTCGGCCATAAACGCCATCATCAGTGAATGGGGGAACGGCCAAGGCTGTGATGTTACGTAGCGCAGATTTTTAATGTGAATATTACTTTCTTCTAAAACTTCACGGGAAACCGCCTGCTCCAGAGTCTCACCCACTTCGACAAAGCCTGCCAATACGGTATTAATGCCGCCTCGATGCCGTACATGCTGCGCCAATAAAATTTCATCATCACGGCGAATGGCAACAATCACACAAGGGGCGACTTGTGGGTAATAGCGCTCACGGCAGTGATTACACAGACAAGCCCACTCGGAACGGCTGGCCTGCATTTGGTGACCGCAATAACCACAAAAACGGTGAGAACGATAAAACTCTGCCAGTTGCACACCACGCCCAGCCAATTGGAACAAGCCGCGATCCACATCCAGTAATTGCCGCACGGAACCCATATCAGTAGACATCATCTGACGGATCAACCATACCGCCTGCCCTTGCCATTCACCGATTTGCCTTGCCGCTGCGCCCTGCAATGACCAATTAGCGGCATTACCTTGTGGTAACTCCCCTTTCGGCAACCATAATTTGTTTTCATGACTGACAATCCACCAGCCACTTTCTTTACCTGTAAGTTGTAGTTCCATATCGTTGTTGCACAACCTCGACTTCACTGGCAATCTAGAATCCGGCTTGTTACATTTTTGTAACCCACTATTACTTTTCCTTACTCACGGAGTCGTTCATGCTCAACCGACTAGAAAGCCTGACTCAACGCGTTGGCGGCAGTAATGAATTAATTGATCAATGGCTTCATGCGCGTAAAGAACTGTTAGTTTCATATTGCACAGTGATCGGTATTAAGCCGCAAAAAGAAAAGCATACCCCGCTTAACGAAAAAGCGCTGGAGAACTTTTGCCATAATTTAGTGGATTATCTCTCTTCCGGGCATTTTCATATCTATGACAGAATTATCAAACAGGTGGAAGGCGCGTCTAGCCCAAAAATGGCGCTGACGACCAAAGTGTATCCTGCGTTAAAAAATAATACTCAAACGATCATGACATTCCATGATCGTTATACCAACATTGAGATCGATCAGGACAGTTGTATCGAGTTTCAACAAGCATTATCTGATATCGGCGAAGCCCTTGATGCCCGTTTCCGCTTGGAAGATCAATTGATTCAATGGGCAGCCGAGTCATGGCAAGCCGCCCAGCCAGTTATTCAAACAGGGCCGGTAAAATAGCCCGCTGAACAGCACGGGCTTGTAGTTTTAATTCAACCTCATATACTGGGGTTTCTTGTCGGAGTGCCTAGCACCTGTTTTCTTAGGAAAGCAAACGCAGGCTGAGACCGTTAATTCGGGATCCGCGGAACCTGATCGGGTTAATACCCGCGAAGGGAACAAGAGTAATTTATCGCTACAGGCCCGGTCTTTATCCTTACAGGTAGCTGCCGGTTACTGGCCAACATCGTTACTCCCGCCAAGCTCCAGACAAGCAATTTTCCCTATAAACCACACTGGTAGGAATTGCTATGTCTAATAATACAACCACTAAAAGTTCATCACGCCCACGTAAACCTATTCCACGTAAACAACAACGTGAACAAGCTCAACAGTTTATTGATACTTTGCAAGGTGTCACTTTCCCCAACTCCCAACGTATTTACCTACAAGGCTCACGGCCAGATATTCTGGTACCGATGCGCGAAATCCAGCTCAGTCCGACACTGATTGGCGGTGGCAAAGACGCACCACGCTATGAAGATAACGAAGCCATCCCGGTGTATGACACTTCCGGCCCATATGGTGACTCAAATGCCAAACTGGATGTTCACAGCGGGTTACCCAAATTACGCGATAGCTGGATAGCTGAACGCCAGGATAGCGCCGCACTGACCTCTGTCAGCTCTGGCTTCACCCAACAACGTTTGGCCGACGAAGGCTTGGATCATTTGCGTTTTGAGCATCTGCCACACCCGAAGAAAGCCATCACAGGCAAATGCGTCACCCAACTGCATTACGCCCGTCAGGGTATCATCACGCCAGAGATGGAGTTTATCGCGCTGCGAGAAAATATGGGCCGTGAACGTATTCGTGGTGAGGTACTACGCCAGCAGCATCCAGGACAGGCTTTTGGCGCTAACCTGCCAGAAAATATCACTGCCGAATTTGTACGTCAGGAAGTGGCGGCGGGCCGAGCTATCATTCCCGCCAATATAAACCACCCAGAATCTGAGCCGATGATTATTGGTCGTAACTTTTTAGTGAAAGTGAATGCCAATATCGGTAACTCTGCGGTGACCTCCTCCATCGAAGAGGAAGTAGAAAAACTGGTGTGGTCAACCCGCTGGGGTGCAGATACCGTAATGGATTTGTCCACGGGACGCTATATCCATGAAACCCGCGAATGGATCCTGCGCAATAGCCCGGTCCCTATTGGTACCGTTCCTATCTATCAGGCATTAGAAAAAGTAAATGGTGTGGCTGAGAACCTAACCTGGGAAATGTTCCGTGACACACTGTTAGAGCAGGCCGAGCAAGGGGTGGATTACTTTACTATCCATGCCGGTGTGTTGTTGCGCTATGTACCGATGACCGCCAAACGCTTGACCGGTATCGTCTCCCGTGGTGGTTCAATTATGGCGAAGTGGTGCCTTTCCCATCATCAGGAAAACTTCCTGTATCAGCATTTTCGCGAAATCTGCCAGATCTGTGCGGCCTATGATGTCTCACTGTCACTGGGTGATGGCCTACGCCCTGGTTCCATTCAGGATGCCAATGATGAAGCCCAGTTCGCTGAGCTGCATACCTTGGGTGAATTGACCAAAATCGCCTGGGAATATGATGTGCAGGTGATGATTGAAGGCCCCGGTCATGTGCCGATGCAGATGATTCGCCGCAATATGACGGAAGAGTTGGAACACTGCCATGAAGCGCCATTCTATACCTTAGGCCCGCTAACTACGGATATTGCGCCGGGTTATGATCATTTCACTTCAGGTATTGGGGCCGCCATGATTGGTTGGTTCGGTTGCGCCATGTTGTGTTACGTCACACCGAAAGAACATCTTGGCCTGCCTAATAAAGAGGATGTGAAACAAGGTCTTATTACTTATAAAATCGCCGCCCATGCCGCAGATTTGGCCAAAGGCCACCCCGGTGCGCAGATCCGCGATAATGCCATGTCGAAAGCGCGCTTTGAATTCCGCTGGGAAGATCAGTTCAATCTGGCGCTTGATCCAGAAACCGCACGAGCCTATCACGACGAAACCCTGCCGCAGGAGTCCGGCAAAGTGGCCCACTTCTGCTCAATGTGCGGGCCGAAATTCTGCTCGATGAAAATCTCTCAGGAAGTCCGCGACTATGCCGCTACGCAAGAACAGGCTGTGGCGCAAGAGCTAGCAGCGACACAAGAAACAGCAGCCCAACCGATCGAAATTTTACAATCAGGTATGGAACAGATGTCAGCGGAGTTCCGCTCTCGCGGCAGCGAGCTGTATCACAGCCCCGTTAACCTCAAGAGCGAGGCCAATAATGAACCTGTCTAATCATGCCTCATTTTCTGCAAAGAAAGGTTTCCCTGCGACGGTACAGCGTCTTGGTCTCTATCCCGTCGTCGATAGCCTACTTTGGATAGAGCGCCTGCTTGCCGCAGGCGTAACCACAATACAACTACGTATCAAAGAGTTAGATGATGCGCAGGTAGAACAAGGCATTGCCGCTGCCATAGCGTTAGGCAAACGCTATCAGGCACGCTTATTTATCAATGATTATTGGCGGCTGGCGATTAAGCATGGTGCCTATGGTGTTCATCTGGGTCAGAAAGATCTGGAAACAGCCGACTTGGCCGCGATTCAGCAAGCTGGATTACGGCTGGGCGTATCAACCCATGATGAGCAGGAACTGGCGATAGCTAAAGCTGTCCGGCCCTCTTATATCGCCATGGGCCACATCTTCCCCACACAAACCAAGCAAATGCCGTCATCACCACAAGGGTTGACGGTACTCAAGCAGATGGTCGACAACACGCCAGACTACCCGACAGTTGCCATCGGCGGCATCAGCATTGAGCGCGTACCGGCGGTCCTGGCCACGGGTGTCGGTAGTGTAGCGGTCGTCAGTGCTATTACCCTGAGTGACGATTGGCAGCAGGCAACAGCACAATTACTGCACCTGATTGAGGGCAAGGAGCTGGCTGATGACAAACAAGCATGAGTTGAGTGACAGCGAATTCTTGCGCTACAGCCGCCAGTTATTACTGGAGGATATCGGCCCTGAGGGCCAGTTGAAGCTGAAAAGTGCCTGTGTGCTGATTATCGGCCTTGGCGGCCTTGGTTCGCCTGCTGCGCTCTATTTGGCGGCAGCCGGTGTCGGTAAGCTATTACTGGCTGATGATGACCAACTGGAACTGACCAATTTACAGCGCCAAATCCTGTATCGCACCACAGATATCAGCCAAACATCCTCAGCTAATCAAAGTAAAGCACGGTTAGCCCAACGTCATTTGCAAAGCCTCAATCCGTTGATTGAGATTGTCCCATTTGATACGCGGCTGCTAGGTGCGGCATTGGCCGATGCGGTAGCTAACGCTGATTTGGTGCTGGATTGCAGCGACAACATGGAGACGCGCCATCAGGTAAATTCAGCCTGTATCACTGCACAAAAACCATTAATTAGCGGTAGTGCCGTGGGATTCAGCGGGCAATTGCTGGTGATTGAGCCGCCTTATTCTCAAGGCTGCTACGCCTGTCTATATCCCGATAAAGAATTACCACAACGTAACTGCCGTACTGCTGGCGTATTGGGGCCGGTGGTCGGCGTCATTGGTACCTTGCAAGCACTGGAGGCCATCAAGATGTTGGCAGGACTGCCGTCGGCACTGAGCGGGAAATTACGCTTATTCGATGGCAAGCAGCAGAGCTGGAGCACCCTGCAACTGACTCGGGCCAAGCATTGCCCTGCCTGCGGAGGTGCACAGTGAAAACGGGTTATATACAGATTGTGCTCAATGATCAGCCATTAGAAGTGGTGAGCAATATCACTGCGGCAATGCTGCTCAATCAGCTCAAACGCCACCAGCCGGGTACGGCTCTGGCAATTAATCAGGTCATCGTCCCCCGCACTGACTGGGAAAAATGCCAGTTACACGCGGGTGATAACATTTTGCTATTCCAAGCGATTGCCGGGGGCTGACATGCTGAAGATCGCCGATACCACTTTTACCTCACGTTTATTTACCGGTACGGGAAAATTCTCCACCCCGGAACTAATGCTGGAAGCATTGCGCGCCTCGGGGTCACAACTGATTACTATGGCGATGAAACGGGTTGATTTACGGGCAGGGAACGATGCAATTCTTGCGCCCTTGCAACAATTAGGTGTGCGTTTGCTGCCTAATACCTCGGGGGCCAAAACTGCGCAAGAGGCTGTATTTGCCGCCCGTCTGGCGCGTGAAGCGCTGGGTACCCATTGGATAAAATTGGAAATTCATCCCGATGTGAAGTATTTACTGCCTGACCCAATAGAAACCCTGAAAGCCGCCGAAATACTGGTGAAAGAGGGATTTGTTGTTTTGCCTTACTGTGGTGCGGACCCGGTATTGTGCAAGCGGCTGGAAGAAGCAGGCTGCGCTGCCGTCATGCCATTGGGTGCACCGATTGGCTCAAATTTGGGCTTACGTACCCGCGACTTTCTGCAAATCATTATCGAGCAGGCCAAAGTGCCCGTGGTAGTCGATGCTGGAATTGGTGCGCCAAGCCATGCGCTTGAGGCAATGGAATTGGGAGCTGATGCCGTGCTGGTCAATACCGCAATTGCCGTGGCACGCTCACCCGTACACATGGCGCATGCTTTCCGTTTGGCGGTTGAATCCGGTGAATTGGCGCGTCAGGCGGGGCTTGGCAACCAACAGTTTGGCAAGGCCATTGCCACCAGCCCACTGACTGGCTTTCTCAGCCAGTTAGAGGAGGAGCATCATGTCTGAAGATTTCAGCCAACACTGGCAACAATTAGATTGGGATGATATTTCTCTGCGTATTAACAGTAAAACCGCCGCTGATGTTGAACGGGCCATTAATGCCGTCAAACCGAATCGCGACGACTTAATGGCGTTGATTTCGCCCGCAGCACTGGCTTATCTCGAACCGATGGCGCAGAAGGCTCAACAATTAACCCGCCAGCGTTTTGGTAACACGGTGAGTTTTTATGTGCCGCTCTACCTTTCTAATCTGTGTGCTAATGATTGCACTTATTGTGGTTTCTCGATGAGCAATCGCATCAAGCGCAAAACCTTAGATGAAGCAGAAATCATCCGTGAGTGTGATGCTATCAAAGCGCTAGGCTTTGAACATCTGCTACTGGTCACTGGTGAACATCAGGCAAAAGTAGGAATGGATTACTTTCGTCGTCACTTCCCAGTCATCCGTAGTCGATTCAGTTCACTGATGATGGAAGTTCAACCATTGGCGCAAGAAGAGTATGCGGAGCTAAAAACGTTGGGATTAGACGGTGTGATGGTTTATCAGGAAACCTATCACCCAGCGACTTACCAGCAACATCACTTGCGCGGGCACAAGCAAGATTTTCACTGGCGACTGGCAACCCCAGATCGTCTCGGTCGGGCTGGGATCGACAAGATCGGACTAGGTGCGTTGATCGGGCTGTCTAATAGTTGGCGCACGGACTGTTATATGCTGGCGGAGCATCTGTTTTATCTGCAACAGACCTATTGGCAAAGTCGCTACTCTATTTCGTTTCCACGACTACGACCTTGTGCGGGCGGTATCGAGCCAGCATCTCTGATGAGTGAGCCGCAACTGCTGCAATTGATCTGTGCTTTTAGATTGTTTGCCCCGGATGTGGAACTGTCGCTATCTACCCGTGAATCACCTTTCTTCCGCGACAATGTCATTCCGGTCGCGATTAATAATGTCAGTGCGGGTTCCAAAACTCAGCCTGGTGGGTATGCAGATAATCATCCAGAACTTGAGCAATTTGCTCCGCATGATAATCGCACACCGGAGCAGGTAGCACTGGCATTGACACAGGCGGGGTTACAGCCGGTGTGGAAGGATTGGGATCGCCATTTAGGGCGTTCTCTGCAATAAACCGGCCGTTTAAATCCTAAAAAAAGCAAAAAAAAACCGCCCCGTAAGGAGCGGTTTTTACGTTGGTGAACAACAAAGAGATTAGTCTTTGCTGTTACCAAAACCGGCGTTAAGCAATTCAGCCAGGTTAGCCGTTGCTTCATCCGCGCTAACTTGCGGTACAACGGGAACTTCACCCAGAGCTTTACGGCGTGCACGATCCTGATGATAAGCGTAACCGGTACCGGCTGGGATCAGACGGCCCACGATTACGTTTTCTTTCAGGCCACGCAGTTCATCACGTTTACCGGCAACTGCCGCTTCAGTAAGAACGCGCGTGGTTTCTTGGAACGAAGCCGCAGAGATGAAGGACTCGGTCGCCAAGGATGCCTTAGTGATACCCAGCAGGTCACGCGTGAACGTAGCCTCGATTTTGCCTTCGGCTGCCAGCTTACGGTTAGCGATTTTAACGCGAGACATTTCTGCCTGCTCGCCTTCCAGGAAGTCAGTGCTACCTGAATCAACGATGGTGCCTTTACGCAACATCTGACGAACGATAACTTCGATGTGTTTATCGTTAATCTTAACGCCTTGCAGACGGTAAACTTCCTGCACTTCGTTGGTGATGTAACGGGTAACTGCGTGAACGCCACGCAGACGCAGAATGTCATGTGGAGATTCTGGGCCGTCGGAGACCACGTCACCGCGTTCTACAATTTCACCTTCGAACACGTTGAGCTGACGCCATTTCGGAATCATCTCTTCGTATGCATCGCTACCATCCAACGGTGAGATAACCAGACGACGTTTGCCTTTGGTCTCTTTACCGAACGAGATGATCCCGCTGATTTCAGCCAGGATTGCAGGCTCTTTCGGACGACGTGCTTCGAACAAGTCAGCAACACGTGGCAGACCACCGGTAATATCCTTGGTACCGCTTGATTCCTGAGGAATACGCGCCAGGGTATCACCCGCACCGATCTGAATGCCGTCTTCCAGCTGTACAATCGTTTTACCTGGCAGGAAGTATTGAGCAGGCATATCAGTACCTGGGATCAATACATCGTCGCCTTTGGCGTCAACGATTTTCAGTGCCGGACGCAGGTCTTTACCGCTACCGGTACGCTCTGCACTATCCAGTACTACCAGAGAAGACAAACCAGTCAGTTCGTCGGTCTGGCGGGTAATGGTCTGGCCGTCAACCATGTCCGCGAAGCGAATGAAACCGCTCACTTCGGTCACAACTGGCATGATGTGCGGATCCCAGTTAGCAACGGTTTCGCCGCCCTGGACTTCTGCGCCATCGCCTTTAGCCATTACAGCACCGTAAGGCACTTTGTAGCTTTCTTTAGTACGGCCGAATTCGTCGATCAGCTTCAGCTCGGTATTACGAGAAGTAATAACCAGCTTGCCCGCTGCATTGGTAACGAACTTGACGTTGCTCAGTTTCAAGCTGCCTTTGTTCTTAACCTGAATGCTGGACTCTGCTGCCGCACGAGATGCCGCACCACCGATGTGGAACGTACGCATCGTAAGCTGGGTACCCGGCTCACCGATTGACTGCGCTGCAATAACACCAACTGCTTCACCTTTGTTGATGATGTGACCACGTGCCAGGTCGCGACCATAGCAGTTTGCACACACACCAAAGTCAGTTTCACAGCTTACTACTGAACGAACTTTAACGCTGTCGACGGAGTTTTCTTCTAACAGATCACACCATTTTTCGTCCAATAGGGTGTTACGCGGAACCAGAATATCAGCCGTACCCGGCTTGATAACTTCTTCTGCGGTCACACGACCCAGAACGCGATCGCGCAGTGGCTCTTTAACATCACCACCTTCGATAACCGGGGTCATCACGATACCGTTATGGGTACCACAATCGTCTTCGGTTACCACCAGATCCTGTGCCACGTCAACCAAACGACGGGTCAGGTAACCGGAGTTCGCAGTTTTCAATGCGGTATCCGCCAAACCTTTACGCGCACCGTGGGTTGAGATGAAGTACTGAAGTACGTTCAAACCTTCACGGAAGTTCGCAGTGATTGGCGTTTCAATGATCGAACCATCTGGCTTGGCCATCAGACCACGCATCCCTGCCAGCTGACGAATCTGTGCAGCAGAACCACGCGCACCGGAGTCGGCCATCATAAAGATGCTGTTGAATGACACTTGCTGTTCGACAACGCCGTCACGGTTGACAACATCTTCTACAGACAAGTTATCCATCATCGCCTTGGCAACACGTTCGTTAGCCGCGGCCCAGATATCGATCACTTTGTTATAACGTTCGCCTGCGGTTACCAGACCAGATTGGAACTGCTCCTGGATCTCGGCAACTTCAGTTTCAGCTTCTTCGATGATCCCTGCTTTCGCTTCTGGGATAACCATGTCATCGATACCTACAGAGGCGCCTGAGCGTGCTGCGTAAGCAAAACCGGTGTACATGATCTGGTCAGCAAAGATAACCGTTGGCTTCAAGCCCAGGATGCGGTAACAGGTGTTCAGCATCTTGGAGATAGCTTTCTTGCCCAGCGGCTGGTTCACGATAGAGTAAGGCAGGCCTTTCGGGACGATCATCCACAAAATAGCACGGCCAACTGTCGTATCGATGATGCTGGTACGCGTAATGCTTTCGCCTTCGACATTACGAATTTCTTCAGTAATACGCACTTTTACGCGAGCATGTAGCGATGCCAGGCCACCACGATAAATACGTTCAGCTTCTTTCGGGCCAGTCAGAACCATGCCTTCGCCTTTGGCGTTAACACAGTCGCGGGTCATGTAATACAGACCCAATACAACGTCCTGAGAAGGAACGATGATTGGCTCGCCGTTCGCTGGTGACAGGATGTTGTTGGTAGACATCATCAACGCACGCGCTTCTAACTGAGCTTCCAGTGTTAGCGGTACGTGAACAGCCATTTGGTCACCATCGAAGTCGGCGTTATATGCCGCACAAACCAATGGGTGCAACTGGATTGCCTTACCTTCGATCAGAACCGGTTCAAACGCCTGGATACCCAAACGGTGAAGGGTTGGTGCACGGTTCAGCAGCACTGGGTGTTCGCGGATAACTTCATCCAAGATATCCCAAACCACAGCTTCTTCACGCTCAACCATCTTCTTGGCGGCTTTAATGGTGGTAGCAAGACCACGCAATTCCAGCTTGCCGTAGATGAACGGTTTGAACAGCTCAAGAGCCATTTTCTTAGGCAGACCGCACTGATGCAGACGCAGGTATGGACCAACGGTGATAACCGAACGACCTGAGTAGTCAACACGTTTACCCAGCAAGTTCTGACGGAAACGACCTTGCTTACCTTTGATCATGTCAGCCAGTGACTTCAACGGACGCTTGTTAGAGCCGGTAATCGCACGACCGCGACGGCCGTTATCCAGCAATGCATCTACTGCTTCTTGCAGCATACGCTTTTCGTTACGTACGATGATGTCAGGAGCCGCCAAGTCCAGCAGGCGCTTCAGACGGTTGTTACGGTTGATCACGCGACGATACAAATCGTTCAGATCAGAAGTCGCAAAACGACCACCATCCAACGGAACCAATGGACGCAAATCTGGCGGCAACACAGGCAGCACGGTCAGGATCATCCACTCTGGCTTATTGCCAGACTGTACGAACGCTTCCAGCAGCTTGATACGCTTAGTCAGCTTCTTACGCTTGGTTTCAGAATTTGTTTCGTTCAATTCTTCACGCAGGATCTCGCACTCAGCTTCCAGATCCATGTTTTTCAACAGGGCCTGAATCGCCTCGGCGCCCATTTTCGCGTCGAACTCATCACCAAACTCTTCCAACGCGTCCAGATACTGCTCTTCAGTCAGGATCTGACGACGTTCCAGGTTGGTCATACCGCCTTCAACAACCACATAGGATTCGAAGTACAGTACACGTTCGATGTCACGTAATGGCATATCCAGCAGTAAACCGATGCGGGATGGCAGCGATTTCAGGAACCAGATGTGCGCAGTTGGAGAAGCCAGTTCGATGTGACCCATACGCTCACGGCGTACTTTGGTTTGAGTCACTTCAACGCCGCATTTCTCACAAATAACACCGCGATGTTTCAAACGCTTGTACTTACCGCACAGGCATTCGTAATCTTTTACTGGGCCAAAGATACGGGCGCAGAAAAGGCCGTCACGTTCTGGTTTGAACGTACGGTAGTTAATGGTTTCCGGCTTTTTAACTTCACCGAACGACCAGGAACGGATCATGTCTGGCGATGCCAGAGCAATTTTGATCGCATCAAACTCTTCGGTCTTAGTTTGCGCTTTCAGAAACTTTAATAAGTCTTTCACGGATTGGCTCCTGTCGGAGTTAGACCTGATAGGCGCTCAAAACGAAATTTGAGCGCCCCTGTGACCAGTGCGAACCACCAGCAGACTCCCGGCTGTAAGAGTCTGCCGTCTGGCGAAGAGTTACTCTTCTTCCAGCTCGATATTGATGCCCAGCGAGCGGATTTCTTTCAACAATACGTTGAAGGACTCCGGCATGCCTGGTTCCATACGGTGATCGCCATCCACGATGTTTTTGTACATCTTGGTACGGCCGTTTACATCGTCGGACTTGACGGTAAGCATTTCCTGCAATGTGTACGCGGCGCCATAAGCTTCCAACGCCCACACTTCCATCTCACCGAAGCGCTGACCACCGAACTGAGCCTTACCACCCAGCGGCTGCTGAGTAACCAGGCTGTAAGAACCGGTAGAACGCGCATGCATCTTGTCATCAACCAAGTGGTTCAGTTTCAGCATGTACATGTAGCCGACAGTAACCTGACGTTCAAATTGCTCGCCGGTACGGCCGTCAAACAGAGTAATCTGACCAGAAGTTGGCAGACCACCTAGCTGTAACAGTTCCTTGATCTCTTTCTCTGTCGCGCCGTCGAAGACTGGTGTTGCAATTGGCATACCTTTTTTCAGGTTCTCAGCCAGACGCAATACTTCGTCATCGGTGAAGGTGCTCAGATCAACTTTCTGACAAACGTTGTCGCCCAGATCGTAGGCTTTCTGGATGAACTCACGCAGTTTGGCAACTTCTTCCTGCTTCTTCAGCATGGCGTTGATTTTCTCGCCAATGCCTTTCGCTGCCATCCCTAAGTGGGTTTCCAAAATCTGACCGATGTTCATACGCGATGGTACGCCCAGCGGGTTCAGAACGATGTCTACCGGCGTACCGTTTTCATCGTAAGGCATATCTTCGATCGGGTTAATTTTGGAGATAACACCTTTGTTACCGTGACGACCGGCCATCTTGTCACCCGGTTGAATCTGACGTTTAACCGCCAAATACACCTTGACGATCTTCAGCACGCCTGGTGCCAAATCATCACCTTGGGTGATCTTACGACGCTTGGCATCCATCTTCTTCTCGAATTCGGATTTCATTTCGTCGTACTGCTCTGCCAACTGTTCCAGTTGGTTTTGCTTGTCTTCGTCGGTCAGGCCCAGTTCGAGCCAACGATCACGTGGTAACTTACTCAGCTTGTCAGCTTCGATGCCACCAGAAACCAGTACTGCATGGATACGTGCAAACAGGCCCGCTTCCAGGATCTGCAACTCTTCAGTCAGGTCTTTCTTAGCCTGCTTCAGTTGCATCTCTTCGATTTCTAACGCACGTTTATCTTTTTCTACACCGTCGCGAGTAAAGACTTGTACGTCAATAACCGTACCGGAAACACCGTTTGGTACACGCAGAGAAGAGTCTTTAACATCAGACGCTTTCTCACCGAAGATCGCACGTAACAGCTTCTCTTCTGGCGTCAGTTGGGTTTCACCTTTAGGTGTTACCTTACCCACCAGAATGTCGCCGCCAGTCACTTCAGCACCGATATACACGATACCGGACTCATCCAGTTTGGACAGTGCAGCTTCACCCACGTTCGGGATATCAGCCGTTATCTCTTCTGGCCCCAGCTTGGTGTCACGGGACACACATGCCAGTTCTTGAATGTGGATGGTGGTGAAGCGATCTTCTTGTACCACGCGCTCGGAGACCAAGATGGAGTCTTCGAAGTTGTAACCGTTCCAAGGCATGAACGCTACGCGCATGTTCTGACCCAATGCCAGTTCGCCCAGATCTGTTGATGGGCCATCTGCCAGCACGTCGCCGCGCTCGATTGGCTCACCCAGATTCACACACGGCATCTGGTTGATACAGGTGTTCTGGTTTGAACGGGTGTATTTGGTCAGGTTATAAATATCAATGCCTGCTTCGCCCGGATACATTTCGTCTTCGTTAACTTTAATAACGATACGGGATGCATCTACGTATTGAACCGTACCGCCACGTTTGGCTACAGAGGTTACCCCTGAGTCAACCGCTACTGCACGTTCCATACCAGTACCCACCAGCGGCTTATCAGCACGCAGAGTAGGAACCGCCTGACGTTGCATGTTCGCACCCATCAATGCACGGTTGGCGTCATCGTGTTCCAGGAATGGAATCAGAGAAGCACCAACGGATACGATCTGTTGAGTGGAAACGTCCATATAGTCAACCTGGTCGCGGCTAAACAGGCTTGATTCGCCTTTGCTACGACAAGTGACCAAGTCTTCCAGGAAGCGGCCTTCATCATCTAGGTTGGAGTTCGCCTGAGCGATAACGAAATTGCCTTCTTCAATAGCAGACAGGTAGTTAATTTCATCGGTCACCACACCATCGCGTACGCGACGATAAGGTGTTTCCAGGAAACCATACTCGTTGGTCTGTGCGTAGACAGACAAGGAGTTGATCAGACCGATGTTTGGACCTTCTGGCGTTTCGATTGGACATACGCGACCGTAGTGAGTCGGGTGTACGTCTCGAACTTCAAAGCCAGCACGTTCACGGGTCAAACCGCCCGGGCCCAATGCAGAGATACGGCGTTTATGCGTAATCTCAGACAACGGGTTGTTCTGGTCCATAAATTGTGACAACTGGCTGGAACCGAAGAACTCTTTCACCGCCGCCGAAATCGGCTTGGCGTTGATCATGTCCTGAGGCATCAGAGTGTCGAGGTCACCCAGAGACAAACGCTCTTTAACTGCACGCTCAACACGAACCAGACCTACACGGAACTGGTTTTCAGCCATTTCACCAACGGAACGAATACGACGGTTGCCCAAGTGGTCGATATCATCCACTTCGCCGCGACCATTACGGATATCGATGAGCTTTTTCATCACTTCGGTGATGTCTTCTTTGCTCAGGATACCGGAACCTTCGATTTCGTCACGCAGCAGGGAACGGTTGAACTTCATCCGGCCAACCGCTGACAAATCATAGCGGTCTTCAGAGAAGAACAGGTTCTCAAACAGATTTTCAGCAGCTTCACGTGTTGGTGGCTCACCAGGACGCATCATGCGGTAGATCTCAACCAAGGCGCTCAAACGATCGCTGGTTGGGTCAACACGCAGGGTCTCGGAGATATAAGCACCGTGATCCAGGTCGTTGGTGAACAATGTTTCGATATGCTTGTGGCCAGACTGGCTCAGTTTAGCCAGTAAATCCAGTGACAGCTCCATGTTGGCTGCACAGATAAGCTCACCGGTGTTCGTATCGATATAGTCTTTTGCAACCACTTTACCGGCAATGTATTCAACCGGAACTTCGATGCGATCAATGCCGTCTTTTTCAAGCTGGCGAATATGACGCGCAGTAATACGACGCGCTTTCTCGACGTAAACTTTGCCATTCGCTTCAATATCAAAGGATGCCGTTTCACCGCGCAGGCGCTCTGGAACTAATTCCATCTGCAGCTTGTTGTCACGAATCTCAAAGACCACTTTCTCGAAGAACAGATCCAAGATCTGTGCAGTGGTGAAACTCAATGCGCGCAGAATGATGGTTGCAGGCAATTTACGACGACGGTCAATACGGACAAACAGGTTGTCTTTCGGGTCAAACTCGAAATCTAACCATGAACCGCGGTAAGGGATGATACGTGCGTTGTACAGCACTTTACCCGATGAATGGGTTTTACCCTTATCACTGTCAAAGAATACGCCAGGGCTACGGTGTAGCTGAGATACGATAACCCTCTCAGTACCGTTAATGACAAAGGTACCGTTTTCGGTCATGAGTGGAATTTCACCCATGTAGACTTCTTGTTCTTTGATGTCTTTGACCGTACCTTCAGGAGCTTCGCGCTCATAGATTACCAGACGCAGCTTAACGCGTAGCGGTGCGGAATAGGTCACACCACGGATCTGGCACTCTTTAACATCAAATACAGGTTCACCAAGACGGTAGCTAACGTATTGCAGCTCCGAATTGCCACTGTAGCTCTGAATTGGAAAAACAGAACGGAATGCTGCTTCCAGACCGTGCTGCCCTTCGGGATCTTGCTCGATGAATTTCTGGAACGAGTCAAGTTGGATAGAAAGGAGATAAGGTATGTCCAGAACTTGTGGACGTTTACCAAAATCCTTACGAATACGTTTTTTCTCGGTATAGGAGTAAACCATAGGGTTCCTCAGCTCGCTGAAAAGTCGACCCACTCTGTCTGCCCCGAACATAGGACAGTTCATGCAACACTATTATTTAGAATGAGAAGTTGAAACACTTCTCGAAATACTCTTTTCTATCACTCTTAAACCATTTCATCGCGTTACTTTGACTACCGAGCTACCCGAGTGGGTCGTAGCTGAGAACGCAGTATATTAAGTCGTAAATAGAAAGGAATATTGGGGGGTTAGTCAGCCGCTAAACAGTGTGAAATGCGACTAACGCCCTACAGCGCAAAAAGGCTGATGACTAAAAAGTCACCAGCCATCAGCCTATAAGTTAGGCTGCGAACTCAAAGCTAAACTTACTTGATCTCAACAGAAGCACCAGCTTCTTCCAGAGATTTTTTCAGAGACTCAGCTTCGTCTTTGTTCACGCCTTCTTTCAGAACTGCAGGTGCAGACTCAACCAGATCTTTAGCTTCTTTCAAGCCCAGGCCAGTTGCGCCGCGAACAGCTTTGATTACTGCAACTTTGTTGTCGCCGAATGAAGCCAGAACAACGTTGAATTCAGTTTGTTCTTCTACAGCTTCAGCAGCAGCAGCAGGACCTGCAGCAACAGCAGCAGCTGAAACGCCGAATTTCTCTTCCATAGCAGAGATCAGTTCAACGATTTCCATTACAGACAGAGCTGCAACGCCTTCCAGAATTTGGTCTTTAGTGATAGTTGACATAACAAGTGTTCCTAAAATACAGAAATAGTTTATACGTTAAAAAGCAGTGACTGACAAAAGTGAGGGCGATTAAGCCGCTTCAGCTTCTTTCTGATCACGCAGCGCAGCCAGAGTACGAACCAATTTGCCAGCAGCGGCTTCTTTCATGGTTCCCATCAGACGTGCGATTGCTTCTTCGTAGGTTGGCAGAGTTGCCAGGCGGTCGATCTGAGCCGCAGGGATTAACTCGCCTTCAAAGGCTGCTGCTTTAACCTCAAATTTTGCATTATCTTTAGCAAATGCTTTGAACAGACGAGCAGCTGCGCCCGGGTGTTCAGAAGAGAATGCGATCAAGGTTGGACCAACAAACGTGTCTTTCAGGCATTCGAATTGAGTGCCTTCAACAATGCGGCACAGCAAGGTGTTACGAACAACTTGCATGTGAACGCCAGCTTCACGACCTGCTTTACGCAGTTCAGTCATTTTGTCAACGGTAACGCCACGAGAATCCGCAACAACCGCAGACAGCGCACCTTTGGCTACTTCTTTAACTTCAGCAACAATCGCTTGTTTGCCTTGAAGATTTAGTGCCATTAGTTCTTGCTCCTGGATTAACCGGAGAGTAATTCCCCGGAACTCACGTCACCCAATCCACTACAAAATGCAATGAACGGGCGTTGAAACACGGTGAGCAGAATTCAGCAAGGACAATTCTTTATAGGAAAGAAAAAAATGCTTTAGGTTCTGTCACCGTCTACGCAGGAAATTAAGTGTCTTACGACACACCTGCGGTCTTGGACGGAGGCTTGGATAAGGCCAAGCTCCAACCGAAAATTCTGGTGTTCTGCTGATAAGTAACCCCATCAACAGAAGCATGGGCGTAAGATTCTAGACAAACCTTACGCCCACGTAAAGCGATAAAATCAATTCGTGATTAGATCACTACTGCTGACAGACCGCTTTGATCGATTGCAACGCCAGCACCCATGGTGGTGGAGAGGCTGATTTTCTTGATATAAACGCCTTTCGCTGTAGCAGGTTTAGCACGCTTCAGCGCAACAACCAGAGATTCTAAGTTTTCTCTCAACTTATCTGAGTCGAAATCAACTTTACCAATGGTAGTGTGGATAATACCGTTTTTGTCGTTGCGATAACGAACCTGACCTGCTTTAGCATTCTTAACTGCTTCAGCAACGTTAGGAGTAACAGTACCCACTTTAGGGTTAGGCATCAGGCCACGTGGACCCAAGATTTGGCCCAATTGACCTACAACGCGCATTGCATCTGGGGAAGCAATAACAACGTCGAAGTTCATTTCGCCTTTCTTGATCATATCAGCCAGATCTTCCATACCTACCAATTCAGCGCCTGCTTCTTTCGCAGCTTCAGCGTTTGCACCCTGAGCGAAAACAGCAACGCGTACTGAACGGCCAGTACCATGTGGCAACACAGTTGCACCACGAACGTTCTGGTCAGATTTACGTGCGTCGATACCGAGGTTAACGGCAACGTCTACACTTTCTACGAATTTAGCAGTAGCCAGCTCTTTCAGCAGGGCAACAGCTTCGTTGATATCGTATTGCTTAGTCACATCAACTTTGTCACGGATCACGCGCATGCGCTTGGTCAGCTTAGCCATTTATTAACCCTCCACTACCAGGCCCATGGAACGAGCAGTACCTTCGATTGAACGCATCATGTCGTCAATTGAAGCACCAGTCATATCCGCAGCTTTGGTTTCTGCGATTTCACGGACCTGAGCACCGGTCACAGTCCCTACTTTGTCTTTGTTCGGCTTGCCAGAACCAGACTTAATACCTGCCGCTTTTTTCAGCAGAACTGCTGCTGGCGGGGTTTTAGTAACGAAAGTGAAAGAGCGATCAGAATAAACAGTAATAACAACAGGGATCGGCAGGCCTTTTTCAATGCTTTCAGTCTTAGCATTGAACGCTTTACAGAATTCCATGATGTTAACACCCTGCTGACCCAAAGCTGGACCAACTGGTGGACTTGGGTTCGCCATACCAGCTGCTACTTGCAGCTTGACATAGGCTTGTACTTTCTTAGCCATTTACGATTTCCTCGATTTGGGTAGTATCGCCTCGCGTTCGAGGCTCCCCGTGTTTTGTCTCGCTATTATTTACGATGAAATAAGTTGCCACGGATGACAAAAAGCAAGACATCTAAAAACAAAAGGCGCGAAATTATATTTTAATTTCGCGCCTAAGACAAGACTCAAATTTCAATCACTGCTGAAAAATGAATCAGCCTTTTTCTACCTGACTGAAATCCAGCTCGACCGGTGTTGCACGGCCAAAGATAGAAACAGATACTTTCAGGCGGCTCTTCTCGTAGTCCACTTCTTCAACAACACCGTTAAAGTCGGCAAATGGACCATCGCTGACACGCACCAGTTCACCTGGTTCAAACAGTGTTTTAGGACGTGGTTTATCACCCACTTGTTGAAGACGATTCATAATCGCATCAACTTCTTTATCACTGATTGGTGCAGGGCGATCGGATGTACCACCGATAAAGCCCATTACACGTGGCACGCTACGCACTAAGTGCCAGCTGGCATCGTTCATCACCATCTGGACCAGTACATAGCCTGGGAAGAATTTGCGTTCACTTTTACGACGTTGACCACCACGAATTTCGACGACTTCTTCCGTTGGAACCATGACTTCGCCAAACAGCTCTTCCATGTCATGTAACTTGATATGCTCACGCAGCGATTGAGCTACGCGGCCTTCAAAACCGGAAAACGCCTGAACGACGTACCAACGCTTTTTTGGTGCTTCAGACATCTTAGAACCTCAGGCCAGTAATAAATGATACCAGGCGGACTAGGATACCATCTAGCCCCCATAGAATCAGTGACATTACAGCAGTTACCGCAGCAACGATTAACGTTGTATGCAGAGTTTCCTGACGGGTAGGCCAAATCACTTTACGCACTTCCGTGCGTGCTTCACGAGCAAACGCTACAGTGGCTTTACCTTTTGCCGTCATCAATGCAACAGCACCGGCAACAGCGATAATTACTACAACTGCCAACGCACGCAACGGCAGGCTGTAATCACGGAAATAATAGTTACCAACAATAGCTGTAACTAATAATACAGCAACGATTAGCCATTTAGCCGTTTCCAGGCCGCGTCCGCTCCCTGGAGCCTCGGTATTCGCACTCATAAACCAACCTGTCACTATGATTCAGAACAACAACTTTGCTTCGCATCGCAAAGCAAACCAAGCCGAAGGATGCTCTAGAGACTCTCTAATCGGCACCACTCGGCACTATTCGCCGTATTTCCAGAGCCCATCTCACCAGTAATTATGATGAAAAAACCACTGATGAGATAGGTTCTAGCATGACAACGTAGAAAAAGGGCATCAAATGATGCCCTTTTATCGCATGTCGCGTCAAATCTTATTCAATGACTTTAGCAACAACGCCGGCACCTACCGTACGGCCGCCTTCACGAATTGCGAAACGCAGACCATCATCCATTGCGATAGGCGCAATCAGGTTAACAATCATTTGAATGTTATCACCTGGCATCACCATCTCAACGCCGTCTGGCAATTCAATAGTACCGGTTACATCCGTTGTACGGAAGTAGAACTGAGGACGGTAACCTTTGAAGAACGGAGTATGACGGCCGCCTTCGTCTTTGCTCAGAATATAAACTTCTGATTCGAATTTAGTATGTGGCTTGATAGAACCTGGCTTAGCTAATACCTGACCACGCTGTACGTCATCACGTTTAGTACCACGCAGCAGAACACCAACGTTCTCACCCGCGCGGCCTTCGTCCAGCAGTTTGCGGAACATTTCAACGCCAGTACATGTTGTTCTAATGGTATCGATAATACCAACGATTTCAACTTCTTCACCAACTTTAACAATGCCACGCTCTACACGGCCAGTGACAACTGTACCACGGCCTGAGATAGAGAATACGTCTTCGATTGGCAGCAGGAATGGTCTATCGATTGCACGCTCAGGCTGTGGGATGTAGCTATCCAGTGCCTCAGCTAATTCAATAATTTTTGCTTCCCATTCTGGCTCGCCTTCTAACGCTTTCAGCGCTGAACCACGGATAACGGGAGTATCGTCGCCAGGGAAATCGTATTGAGACAGAAGTTCGCGGACTTCCATTTCTACCAATTCCAGCAATTCTTCATCGTCAACCATGTCACACTTGTTCAGGAAGACCAGGATATAAGGAACACCAACCTGACGACCTAACAAGATGTGCTCGCGAGTCTGTGGCATCGGGCCATCAGTTGCAGCAACAACCAAAATCGCGCCGTCCATCTGAGCAGCACCGGTTATCATGTTTTTAACGTAGTCGGCATGCCCTGGGCAGTCAACGTGCGCATAGTGGCGCGACGGGGTGTCATATTCAACATGTGACGTGTTGATGGTGATACCACGCGCTTTCTCTTCCGGAGCGTTGTCGATCTGGTCGAATGCACGAGCACTACCGCCGTAGGTTTTAGCCAGTACGGTGGTGATTGCAGCAGTTAGGGTAGTTTTACCATGGTCAACGTGGCCAATAGTACCCACATTAACGTGCGGTTTTGTACGTTCAAACTTTTCTTTAGACATCGATTGTCCCTCTAAGACACGGAATCGGTGGTTTCACCACATCAACCAAGCGCATGCTTGCTGAATCCATAACACAGAAAGAAAATCAGGGGACGAGAGAATGAGAAATGGTGCTGATAGGCAGATTCGAACTGCCGACCTCACCCTTACCAAGGGTGCGCTCTACCAACTGAGCTATATCAGCACATCTTGGAGCGGGCAGTGGGAATCGAACCCACATCATCAGCTTGGAAGGCTGAGGTAATAGCCATTATACGATGCCCGCATCTTAGAACTCGGCTACCTGACTTAATCTGCAGAAATTTGAAAGGAAGGGCTTGGCCACTTCACTCTTCATCGAGAGCGGTGCTCTCGCCTTGAGTGTGTATTAGGAGTTCGATCTTCTGAATCACCCTGAGACTCAAGGTTAAATATGGTGGTGGGGGAAGGATTATTCGTCACTTCGCTCCTCACCCTTCGGGCCGCCGCTGCGCGTCGTTGACTCGCTACGCTCGGCTCGAACCTTCGTCGAAGGTTTTCACCTTCCCCTTAAGTAACTCATTTAGATTCATGACACTGAATCGGCTTGAGACTCAAGAGTAAATATGGTGGTGGGGGAAGGATTCGAACCTTCGAAGTCGATGACGGCAGATTTACAGTCTGCTCCCTTTGGCCGCTCGGGAACCCCACCTAAATTTTAGTACTTGAATGGTGCCGGCACCAAGAGTCGAACTCGGGACCTACTGATTACAAGTCAGTTGCTCTACCAACTGAGCTATGCCGGCATCAAGTGCAGCGCATTCTAGGTAGAGCGAGCTTATGATGCAACAAAAAAATTGCATAAGTCGACCTTTCGCTCACAAAACAGCCACTTTTTAAAAGCCAGATGTATTATTAACCATAGTTAGCTCATTTCACATCCAGCACACCCGCTTTTGTAATCAACGCCATGAATGAAAAATTCCCCCTTAAATGAGTTCACCTCTCATTGTGCCACCAATTTTAGTACCACTGACTGAGTATAAATTTAGTTTTGCGCCTCAAAAAAGGGAGAGTGCCCCAATTGAGTGCATCTCGTCTAAAAAAATATTGCTCCAATGAGGGTAATCACACTACTCATATTTGGCTTGTTTATTGCTTAAACATAGACATAAGCATAGACCAGCAGCGGTTGAGGAGTTTTATCATGAAGATAGTTTTACTTAATGCGGCAACATTGCCTATATATCGCAGTGAGCTGGCAAGTTTACTGATTGATGCCGTAGCTCATGGGGCATCTGTAGGCTATGACTCCCGCTCTCTGTCGCAGAAAGAAGCTGAGAGCTATTACGATGGTCTGCGCCCGGCCATCGCCAAAGGAGCATTACTATTATGGATAGCACGCGATGAGATGGGGATTACTGGAACTATCCAATTAGACCTTTGCCAAAAGCCAAATGGTTTAAATCGAGCCGAAGTGCAGAAATTATTGGTGCATAGCCGTAGCCGTCGTACTGGTATTGGGCACAAATTGATTCTCGCGATGGAGAGTACCGCGGTTCAACTACGCCGTGGATTGCTATATCTCGATACTCAAGCAGGTTCTCCTGCTGAATCTTTTTACCGTGCACAAGGTTATCGTTGCATGGGAGAAATTCCGGATTATGCCTGCACACCCGATGGCAGCTATCATCCGACCGCAATCTATTTCAAACGTTTATTTTCAGTAAATCAATCACATACTGCCATAGCCAGTTGATGACCGTGATTGTTATCTATAAAAAGGGTAGAACCTACCATCTGTGTTCTTAATTGATTGGAATAGCAACGTACATCAAATAAATCACTCACTAAGCACAAAAATGTCTACGCCAAAAAGCAAGCTGCCTATAATATGCAGCTTGTTTCTTATCTGGAGTTGGCGTCCAGCGCCTTTCCCAACCTGCGTTAACAGGCAGAATTTGGCTTATGACAAAAAGAGATCAATCTTTAGCGACGCCTTATCTACAGTTCGATCGTACTCAGTGGGCAGCCTTGCGCGACTCAGTACCATTGACACTAACAGAAGAAGAAATCGTTAAACTCAAAGGGATTAACGAAGACCTTTCATTAGATGAAGTGGCACAGATATACCTGCCACTTTCGCGCCTGCTTAACTTTTATATTAGTTCTAATTTGCGGCGACAGGCGGTTCTGGAACAATTCCTTGGAACTGATGGCCAGCGTATTCCCTATGTCATTGGCATTGCAGGCAGTGTTGCTGTCGGTAAAAGCACCACCGCGCGCTTACTGCAAGCGTTACTGAGCCGCTGGCCGGAACATCGCAGTGTAGAACTGATTACAACAGATGGTTTTCTTTATCCCAATAAAGTCCTGAATGAGCGTGGGCTGATGAAGAAAAAAGGATTCCCACAATCCTATGATATGCATAATCTGGTGAAGTTTGTCTCAGAAGTAAAATCAGGGACAGGTTATGTTACGGCGCCGGTTTATTCTCATTTAATATATGATGTTGTCCCTGACGGTAATAAGATCATCAAGCAACCTGACATTCTCATATTAGAGGGCTTAAATGTTCTACAAAGTGGAATGGATTACCCTCATGATCCGCACCATGTATTTGTCTCTGATTTTGTAGACTTCTCTATATATGTCGATGCCCCTGAAGATTTACTTCAAAGTTGGTATATAAACAGGTTCCTTAAGTTTAGACAGGGTGCATTTTCCAATCCTGATTCTTATTTCCATAATTATGCTAAATTGCCTGAAGCAGAGGCAATCAAGATTGCCACTCAATTATGGAAAGAGATTAACGGATTGAATTTAAAGCAAAATATACTACCAACGCGTGAGCGTGCCAGTCTGATAATGACTAAAAGTGCCAACCATGCCGTTGAGAGTGTACGTTTGAGAAAATAGCCAAAGTGGGAGGTTCTAGCCTCCCATCTATTATAAAATTAAACGCCACGTAGAGATATTTCACCGCCAATATAAGGTTTTACATTGCCATTTTGCTCCAATAATAATGCACCTTGTTGGTCAATACCTCTAGCAATACCAAATATCTCTTGATTGCCAATAATCAATTTCACAGGGCGATCAAGGTAATTGTCCATTTCTCGCCAACGAGAAATAAAAGCAGATAAGCCTTCGTTTTCAAATTTAACGACTGCAAGTCGTAATTCAGATAACAGTTCAGCCGTCAGTTTATTACGATCAATATTAACACCCGCTTCCTGTAAGTTGATCCAATCCTGACTGATGACGTTAGTCGTTGATTCACGCATTGTTAAATTAATGCCCGCACCAATTACCAACTGAGCAGCATCTCCTGTTTTCCCTGTGAGTTCTACCAATATACCTGCCAGTTTTTTATCATTTAAATACAGGTCATTTGGCCATTTTACACGAACCTGCTCAGCTCCGAGTTTACGTAGAACCTCAGCCATAACAATCCCAACCACCAGGCTTAATCCCATTGCAGCAGCAGGGCCTTGCTCCAGCCGCCAGAACATAGATAAATAGAGATTCGCACCAAAGGGAGAGATCCACTGACGTCCCCGTCTTCCTCGCCCTGCATGTTGGTATTCAGCCACACAAGCATCGCCAGACTTCAATTCAGTAATGCGGTCTAATAAATATTGATTCGTCGAGTCGACGACAGGCAAGATAGCCACCTGGCCTGCGGGGAGATAATTTAATATTGTTTGTTCATTAAGCAGTTGAATAGGTGCAGGTAAACTATAGCCCTTACCAGGGACAGTAAAGACATCTAGTCCCCACTCTCTGATAGTTTGCATATGCTTGTTAATTGCGGCACGACTCATCCCAAAGGTTTCGCCTAATTGCTCTCCTGAATGGAAAGCACCATCAGCTAATATGCCAATCAACCGTAAAGGGATTTTAATATCTTTCACGACAAACACTCCACAGCATTAACCTCACCATTACTTGCGATAAATCGCACTTCTGGTTCCAACCAGATTGCAAATCTCTTAGCAACTTGCTGACGGATATAACTGGCAAGGCCTATCACATCCTGACCTGTCGCTTCTGCTAGGTTAATCAACACTAGCGCCTGCTGCTGATGCACCGCCGCACCGCCAATCTGATATCCCTTAAGCGCACATTGATCGATAAGCCAACCAGCAGCCAGCTTAACAGACCCATCGGGTTGCAGGTAATGGGGCGCATTGGGGTAGCGCTTTACAATCTCTTCAGCTACAGCGGCATCCACAACTGGATTCTTAAAAAAACTGCCTGCATTGCCGGTCACTGCGGGATCGGGTAGCTTACTACGCCGCATGGTACAAACTGAGTTGAATATCTCTTCTGCTGTAACTGTCGATGGATCCATTCGCGTTAGATCACCATAGCCCAATGTTGGGATCCATGATTTTACCAATTTAATGCCTACGGCTACGATGGCAAATCCATGACCATAGTGATGCTTAAAAATGCTGTCGCGATAGCCAAATTGACAATCTTTAGCGGAAAGGCGTAGCACTGTACCCTTATCCATATCAAGTAAATCAACGTATTCGCATACCTTTTGCAGCTCAACACCATAAGCACCAATATTCTGAATGGGTGCAGAACCGACACAACCTGGGATTAACGCCAGATTTTCTAGGCCTGGCATGTTATTTAGTAATGAATAACAAACCAATTGATGCCAATTTTCTCCAGCCCCAACATGCAGGTGCCAGGCAATATCATCCTCAGTAGAAGTGATACCCTTAATCCGATTAAGTAATACTGTTCCTGAATAGTTTTCAATAAACAGCACGTTGCTGCCTTCGCCAAGTAAAAGCACTGGCTGATGCTTAGAAACAGACTCATGCCAAGCATTAATCAATTCTTCAGGTGAGTTAACGCTAATTACTTTGCTCGCATAAGCTGCTAATGCAAAAGTATTGAGATGTTTTAGCGGGGAATGTTGATTCGACATGACATTGGATACTCATTCTAACTAGTTCTGGCGCTAGTCTAACCGATCATAATACTCATATTGTATTTTGTTTTAACTGAAGGTAAAAAAAGCCACCTATCAAGGTAGCCTTTTATTTTATTCATCGCTGTGACGGCCGGATTTGACTCACCTGCCCCTGCAATATTTGACTCGTCTGACTATGAGCCCTGCGACGCAACCACTCTAAGGTCACTATTTATACCTATTTCACTATTCTGCCCATAGCAAAAACCCCACGCTTTTGGCATGGGGTCTCGGCTTTATTTGATGCCTGGCAGTGTCCTACTCTCGCATGGGGAGACCCCACACTACCATCGGCGCTACGGCGTTTCACTTCTGAGTTCGGCATGGGATCAGGTGGGACCACCGCGCTATGGCCGCCAGGCAAATTCTGTCTAAACTAAACCCGCTATATGTCTCCACACAGCCAGCCAGCCCAATCTCGGAACTTCGCTGAAAATTTCTATCTCTCAAATCTAAAACACCTTTGGTGTTGTAAGGTTAAGCCTCACGGATCATTAGTACTGGTTAGCTCAATGCATCGCTGCACTTACACACCCAGCCTATCAACGTCATAGTCTTTAACGTTCCTTCAGGGGGCTTAAAGCCCCAGGGAAGACTCATCTCGAGGCAAGTTTCCCGCTTAGATGCTTTCAGCGGTTATCTCTTCCGAATTTAGCTACCGGGCAATGCCATTGGCATGACAACCCGAACACCAGTGATTCGTCCACTCCGGTCCTCTCGTACTAGGAGCAGCCCCTCTCAATCTTCCAACGCCCACGGCAGATAGGGACCGAACTGTCTCACGACGTTCTAAACCCAGCTCGCGTACCACTTTAAATGGCGAACAGCCATACCCTTGGGACCTACTTCAGCCCCAGGATGTGATGAGCCGACATCGAGGTGCCAAACACCGCCGTCGATATGAACTCTTGGGCGGTATCAGCCTGTTATCCCCGGAGTACCTTTTATCCGTTGAGCGATGGCCCTTCCATTCAGAACCACCGGATCACTAAGACCTACTTTCGTACCTGCTCGAGCCGTCACTCTCGCAGTCAAGCTAGCTTATGCCTTTGCACTAACCTCACGATGTCCGACCGTGATTAGCTAACCTTCGTGCTCCTCCGTTACTCTTTGGGAGGAGACCGCCCCAGTCAAACTACCCACCAGACACTGTCCTCACCCCGGATCACGGGGCCGAGTTAGAACATCAAACATTAAAGGGTGGTATTTCAAGGTTGGCTCCATGCAGACTGGCGTCCACACTTCAATGCCTCCCACCTATCCTACACATCAAGGCTCAATGTTCAGTGTCAAGCTATAGTAAAGGTTCACGGGGTCTTTCCGTCTTGCCGCGGGTACACTGCATCTTCACAGCGAGTTCAATTTCACTGAGTCTCGGGTGGAGACAGCCTGGCCATCATTACGCCATTCGTGCAGGTCGGAACTTACCCGACAAGGAATTTCGCTACCTTAGGACCGTTATAGTTACGGCCGCCGTTTACTGGGGCTTCGATCAAGAGCTTCGCCTTGCGGCTGACCCCATCAATTAACCTTCCAGCACCGGGCAGGCGTCACACCGTATACGTCCACTTTCGTGTTTGCACAGTGCTGTGTTTTTATTAAACAGTTGCAGCCAGCTGGTATCTGCGACTGGCTTCGGCGCCGGGAGCAAGTCCCATTACCTAATGCCAGCGTGCCTTCTCCCGAAGTTACGGCACCATTTTGCCTAGTTCCTTCACCCGAGTTCTCTCAAGCGCCTGAGTATTCTCTACCTGACCACCTGTGTCGGTTTGGGGTACGATTTAATGTTACCTGATGCTTAGAGGCTTTTCCTGGAAGCTTGGCATCAACTACTTCACCACCGTAGTGGCTCGTCATCACACCTCAGCGTTGATAAGCAACCGGATTTACCAAGTCGCTCCGCCTACATGCTTAAACCGGGACAACCGTCGCCCGGCTAGCCTAGCCTTCTCCGTCCCCCCTTCGCAGTAACACCAAGTACAGGAATATTAACCTGTTTCCCATCGACTACGCTTTTCAGCCTCGCCTTAGGGGTCGACTCACCCTGCCCCGATTAACGTTGGACAGGAACCCTTGGTCTTCCGGCGTGCGGGTTTTTCACCCGCATTATCGTTACTTATGTCAGCATTCGCACTTCTGATACCTCCAGCAACCCTCACAGGTCACCTTCAACGGCTTACAGAACGCTCCCCTACCCAACAACACCTAAGTGTCGCTGCCGCAGCTTCGGTGCATGGTTTAGCCCCGTTACATCTTCCGCGCAGGCCGACTCGACCAGTGAGCTATTACGCTTTCTTTAAATGATGGCTGCTTCTAAGCCAACATCCTGGCTGTCTATGCCTTCCCACATCGTTTCCCACTTAACCATGACTTTGGGACCTTAGCTGGCGGTCTGGGTTGTTTCCCTCTTCACGACGGACGTTAGCACCCGCCGTGTGTCTCCCGTGATAACATTCTTCGGTATTCGGAGTTTGCATCGGTTTGGTAAGTCGGGATGACCCCCTAGCCGAAACAGTGCTCTACCCCCGAAGATGAGTTCACGAGGCGCTACCTAAATAGCTTTCGGGGAGAACCAGCTATCTCCCGGTTTGATTGGCCTTTCACCCCCAGCCACAAGTCATCCGCTAATTTTTCAACATTAGTCGGTTCGGTCCTCCAGTTAGTGTTACCCAACCTTCAACCTGCCCATGGCTAGATCACCGGGTTTCGGGTCTATACCTTGCAACTAGACGCCCAGTTAAGACTCGGTTTCCCTACGGCTCCCCTATTCGGTTAACCTTGCTACAAAATATAAGTCGCTGACCCATTATACAAAAGGTACGCAGTCACCCAACAAAGTAGGCTCCCACTGCTTGTACGTACACGGTTTCAGGTTCTATTTCACTCCCCTCGCCGGGGTTCTTTTCGCCTTTCCCTCACGGTACTGGTTCACTATCGGTCAGTCAGGAGTATTTAGCCTTGGAGGATGGTCCCCCCATATTCAGACAGGATGTCACGTGTCCCGCCCTACTCATCGAGTTCACAGCAAGTGTGTTTTGGTGTACGGGACTATCACCCTGTACCGTGCGACTTTCCAGACGCTTCCACTAACACACAAACTGATTCAGACTCTGGGCTCTTCCCCGTTCGCTCGCCGCTACTGGGGGAATCTCGGTTGATTTCTTTTCCTCGGGGTACTTAGATGTTTCAGTTCCCCCGGTTCGCCTTGCATGGCTATGTATTCACCATGCAATAGTGCAACGAATTGCACTGGGTTTCCCCATTCGGGTATCGTCGGTTATAACGCTTCATATCAGCTTACCGACGCTTTTCGCAGATTAGCACGCCCTTCATCGCCTCTGACTGCCTAGGCATCCACCGTGTACGCTTAGTCGCTTAACCTCACAACCCAAAGGTGTTTTTCGTTATTGGTGTGGCTGTGAACACACTCTGCTATGTTGTGCAGTGCGCGCAATCCTCATGAACGTTAAGTTCACTCCGGTTGCTGTGCGCTGTACGCCTTGCTGAGTGTCTTCTCGCTCACACTGCAACAATGATTACCCATTGGCATTGCGATTATTTGAGAGACTCTAATACAGGTTAATCCTTATCTCAGTCATTCTACGGAGAGATAAGTTTCAGCTGTATTGTTTCAATTTTCAGCTTGTTCCAGATTGTTAAAGAGCAATATCTTAAACACGACTCGTTAAAGTCATCTTTAAGATATTCAGTTGATAATGTCTTTCACACATTATCGGCGTGGCGTCCCCAAGGGGATTCGAACCCCTGTTACAGCCGTGAAAGGGCAGTGTCCTAGGCCTCTAGACGATGGGGACACAAAAATTTCTACTGAATCACTGATTCAGTATTTTTGTGTAAAGGTGAGAATGTGGTGACACATTCGAACGACTGATGCAGTAAAAACTCGATACCGAGGTCTTATTACACAATCATCACCCTCATCAACAGGTGCTCTTGCTCATTTACATTCATCAGACAATCTGTGTGGACACTGCGCAATGCGTATCGTTAGGTAAGGAGGTGATCCAACCGCAGGTTCCCCTACGGTTACCTTGTTACGACTTCACCCCAGTCATGAATCACAAAGTGGTAAGCGCCCTCCCGAAGGTTAAGCTACCTACTTCTTTTGCAACCCACTCCCATGGTGTGACGGGCGGTGTGTACAAGGCCCGGGAACGTATTCACCGTAGCATTCTGATCTACGATTACTAGCGATTCCGACTTCATGGAGTCGAGTTGCAGACTCCAATCCGGACTACGACAGACTTTATGTGGTCCGCTTGCTCTCGCGAGTTCGCTTCACTTTGTATCTGCCATTGTAGCACGTGTGTAGCCCTACTCGTAAGGGCCATGATGACTTGACGTCATCCCCACCTTCCTCCGGTTTATCACCGGCAGTCTCCCTTGAGTTCCCACCATTACGTGCTGGCAACAAAGGATAAGGGTTGCGCTCGTTGCGGGACTTAACCCAACATTTCACAACACGAGCTGACGACAGCCATGCAGCACCTGTCTCACAGTTCCCGAAGGCACCGAAGCATCTCTGCTAAGTTCTGTGGATGTCAAGAGTAGGTAAGGTTCTTCGCGTTGCATCGAATTAAACCACATGCTCCACCGCTTGTGCGGGCCCCCGTCAATTCATTTGAGTTTTAACCTTGCGGCCGTACTCCCCAGGCGGTCGACTTAACGCGTTAGCTCCGGAAGCCACGCCTCAAGGGCACAACCTCCAAGTCGACATCGTTTACAGCGTGGACTACCAGGGTATCTAATCCTGTTTGCTCCCCACGCTTTCGCACCTGAGCGTCAGTCTTTGTCCAGGGGGCCGCCTTCGCCACCGGTATTCCTCCAGATCTCTACGCATTTCACCGCTACACCTGGAATTCTACCCCCCTCTACAAGACTCTAGCTTGCCAGTTTCAAATGCAGTTCCCACGTTAAGCGCGGGGATTTCACATCTGACTTAACAAACCGCCTGCGTGCGCTTTACGCCCAGTAATTCCGATTAACGCTTGCACCCTCCGTATTACCGCGGCTGCTGGCACGGAGTTAGCCGGTGCTTCTTCTGCGAGTAACGTCAATCAATCGTGCTATTAACACGATTGCCTTCCTCCTCGCTGAAAGTGCTTTACAACCCGAAGGCCTTCTTCACACACGCGGCATGGCTGCATCAGGCTTGCGCCCATTGTGCAATATTCCCCACTGCTGCCTCCCGTAGGAGTCTGGACCGTGTCTCAGTTCCAGTGTGGCTGGTCATCCTCTCAGACCAGCTAGGGATCGT
Source organism: Yersinia sp. 2541 StPb PI (assembly GCF_052217145.1). NCBI lineage: Bacteria > Pseudomonadati > Pseudomonadota > Gammaproteobacteria > Enterobacterales > Yersiniaceae > Yersinia > Yersinia sp. 2541 StPb PI. Next base: position 4,413,655 of record NZ_JAZGQB010000001.1, read on the forward strand.
CGCCTAGGTGAGCCATTACCCCACCTACTAGCTAATCCCATCTGGGCACATCCGATGGCGTGAGGCCCTAAGGTCCCCCACTTTGCTCTTGCGAGGTCATGCGGTATTAGCTACCGTTTCCAGTAGTTATCCCCCTCCATCAGGCAGTTTCCCAGACATTACTCACCCGTCCGCCGCTCGCCGGCAAAGTAGTAAACTACTTCCCGCTGCCGCTCGACTTGCATGTGTTAGGCCTGCCGCCAGCGTTCAATCTGAGCCATGATCAAACTCTTCAATTTAAGATTTGTTTGATTTGCTGCTAATAAAAGCAGCGATGCTCAAAGATTACTTTCTGCAAATATGCATTCGAACCGAAGTTCAAATGTGTACTGCTTTGGTCACTCTTCAAGACTTTGATATTTCTTCTGCCTGTCGAAACAGGCTTCGATATCGTCTTGCGAGTGCCCACACAGATTGTCTGATAAATTGTTAAAGAGCGTTCGTTACCCGTTTGCCTTTCGGCGAATCTTACGGTAACGCGGGAGGCAGATAATACGCTTTCCCGCTGAAGAGTCAAGAGTTTCTTTGGTTTCTTTCGAAGTCAAAATCATTCTTTTCGCTTCCTGACCCGGCGAAGTCTGTTTCGTTGTTCCCAGTCAGTGGAGGCGCATTATAGGGAGTTCCTGCCAGCCTGCAACCCCTAATTTGAAAAAACTTTTCAACCGCGTTTTATTTCAACGATTTGCCGTGATAAACGGCATTATTGCTATTTTTTGTACTGTAGCGCCAAGAAATCCTGAGAAAAACTGCTTACCTGTTGCCAATCCGTATATTCAACTTCTTTACTGGTATCCGTTTCGCCGCCCGTCATACGCATAATAAGTTGAATCATCACCCGGTCTATCCAGCGATAACGGGGATAACGCAAAGCGCCCGCAAATACCGTACATAGCGTTGGCTGCCACGGGGTACTGAGTAAGAACTTACGCACATAGGAATTGGTTTGCGGGGATCGCTTTTCCGGCTTGCGTGCTGTCAGATTCACTGCAAAGAACGCACTCGGCATCTGATTAAGTTGTTCAACGTGTTTGTTGACGAATTTACTCAATACTGGGCTGAAGTGCCCATAACGCACCGACGCACCAATCATGACTTGCTGGTATTGATTCAGATCGATTTGCCCTACCTGCGATAAGTCCTGTATTTCACAGGTAGCTGCCGCTGATAACTGTTTAGCTATATAAGAAGCAATAGTCTGTGTTTGGCCATCTCGGCTGGAGTAAAGAATCAGAACTTTCATTGCAATGTTCCTTATGCAGAATTACTCACGCCAGAATGTTGGAGTGAATAGAACCAGCAGGGTGAAAACTTCTAACCGACCAAATAGCATGGTGATCACCAATATCCACTTAGCGGCCGGGTTCATCGACGTGAAGTTATCAGCTACCACCCCCAGACCAGGGCCAAGGTTATTCAGCGTCGCAGTCACCGCTGCGAAAGCAGAGAACTCATCAACACCGGTCGCGATAATAGCCAGCATGCTAATAATAAATACCAGAGCATACGCGGAGAAGAATCCCCAGACCGCCTCCAGGATTCGTTCCGGCAGCGCCCGCCGCCCCAATTTGATGGTATAGACCGCATTCGGGTGGACCAGTCGCTTTAACTCACGCGAACCTTGCAGGTAGAGCAACAGAATACGGATAACTTTCAGGCCGCCACCGGTTGAGCCCGCACAACCACCAATAAACGCAGAACATAATAAGAGTATCGGCAGGAACAACGGCCATTTTGAAATACTGTCAGTGGTGAAACCCGCAGTAGTAGCCATTGATACTACTTGGAAAAATGCCTGATTTATCGTCTCCAGACCGGATTTATAGACATTATGATACCAAAGCACCAAGGTACACACGGCGACCAGTGTCAATTGGACAAAGATAAACATACGGAATTCAGGGTCACGCCAATAAACTTTTAAACTGCGCCCACTCAATACCGCGAAGTGCAAACCAAAGTTACAACCAGAAATCAGCAAGAAGATAGCGATAATGGTGTTAATAGTTGGGCTGTTGAAGTAACCGATACTGGCGTCATGGGTCGAGAAGCCGCCAATCGCAATTGTCGAGAAGCTGTGGGAGATTGCATCAAATACCGACATCCCTGCCCCCCATAAAGACAGCGCGCAAGCAATGGTCAGTAAGACATAGATAAGCCACAGGGTTTTAGCTGTCTCCGCAATGCGGGGCCGCATTTTATTATCTTTCAATGGGCCAGGCATTTCCGCCCGATAGAGCTGCATTCCCCCGACCCCCAAGATAGGCAGGATAGCCACCGCTAACACGATTATCCCCATACCGCCGAGCCATTGCAGCATTTGGCGATAAAATAGAATGGCTTTCGGCAGTGAATCTAACCCTACTAATGTGGTCGCGCCAGTAGTAGTCAGCCCGGAGAATGATTCAAAGAATGCATCCGTTAATGAAAGATTAGGCCGCTCTGAGAATAAGAAAGGTAATGCCCCTACACTGCCCAGCACCGTCCAGAACAGAACCACGATGAGAAAGCCCTCACGAGGCTTTAACTCATGCTTCTGTTTTCGGTTCGGCAACCAAAGAAAGAGGCCAATTGCCAGAGCAACAAAAAAGGTTTCGCTGAAGGCACGGCCGGCACCATCACGATAGATCAATGCCACCAGTCCGGGAATAAACATTGTTCCAGAGAATAAGATGACCAGCAGACCAACAATACGGGTTATGGCACGAAAATGCATTCCGGCACGTTCCTTAGCAATTCACTTGGATGGGGATTATTGCGAAATGGGCGTCAATTGCAACGTACCACGACTGAGATCACGCAATTTGTCCCCAACCTGACTGGCTTGAGTTGCTGGCAAAGAGAGATGAAGCGTTACGAATTGTGCGTACTCACTCCGTATAATCTGGCCTTCAACCTGCTGTAACAAGGTTTCTACTATGGCAAGCTGCCCATAGTCACACTGCAAAGTATATTCTACCTGTGGGACTTTATATTTTACTTCGATCTGTTTTAACGCTTGTTGAACACCGCTACCATAAGCCCTTACTAACCCACCAGTACCGAGTTTGATGCCACCATAATAGCGCACAACTACTGCGGTTATCTCACCAATGCCACTCCCCATCAGTTGAGCCAAGATAGGTTTACCCGCAGTACCTGAGGGCTCACCATCATCAGAAAAACCTAATTGCTGCGAATCCGTCGGCTTGCCGGCAACAAAAGCCCAGCAATGATGCCGGGCGGTGGGATGCTGCTGCTTAACCTGCTGAACAAAATCTTTCGCTTCACTCACCCCACTGGTATGGGCCAGCAAGGTGATAAAACGACTTTTTTTGATCTCTTCGCTGATAGTCACCGGACTTGCAGGGATTAGATAAGGCTGCATCAGGCCAGTTTCAGGTCACGTGTCATGTTCTCAACCCGGTTATCGTGAATAACGATATTATCTTCTATACGAATACCGCCATAAGGCTTCAGCGCATCAATACGTTCCCAATTGAAATACTTGCTGAACTCACCGTTACGCCAAGGTGCCAGCAGAGATTCGATGAAGTACAGACCCGGCTCAATAGTCAGTACCATACGCGGTTGTAAAATACGCGTACAACGCAAGTAAGGATATTTGGATGGTGCGCCAAGATGGGTGCCTTTATCATCTTGCATAAAACCAGCAGTATCATGCACTTGTAGCCCAAGAGGATGGCCTAACCCGTGCGGCAGGAATGGGCAGGTAATGCCTTGTTCGACCATGGCCTCTTCACTGATACCGGTAACCAGATGATGCGTACGCAATAACTTCGCAATGCGCTGGTGCATCTGGATATGGTAATCGGTATAGCGCTCACCACTTTTAATGGTTTTGATCAGTTCAAGCTGCTCGGTATTAAGGTCATTAACCAACGCGGCAAAATCGCTATCACTGTTTGCGGCGTAAGTGCGAGTCAGATCTGCGGCATAACCGTTATATTCCGCACCGGCATCCATCAAGAAACTACGCATTTCTGCCGGAGGCTGATGTTCGAACGTGGTGTAATGAAGTACCGCCGAGTGTTCATTCAGCGCAACAATATTATCGTAAGGGACATCAGTATCACGATGACCGGTAGCCATCAGATAGGCCAGATTGATATCGAACTCACTCATACCGGACTGGAATGCTTCATGTGCTGCACGATGGCCGACAACTGCCGTCTTTTGTGCTTCACGCATACAAGCCAGTTCATAATCCGTTTTATAAGAACGATAGAAATGCAGGTAATCCAATACTGGTTGCGGGTTAATGTTTTCAGCACTAAACCCCAGCGCCTGCGCACGTTGTTGGGAATAACCGATATAGGCCACACGCTCCCGTTGCACCGGTAATTGCTGGGCAATATCATCTGCATCGGCTAATGGCTGGATATCGATAGCCTTGGTCCAGAAGCTATCTGGTAATGGCTCAACACTGTGCCAATAATCAACTGGGGAATAAAACCATAATTTTGGTGTATTAACCCCATCGACCCATAACCAACAGTTTGGTACTTGAGTGACCGGCACCCAAGCTTTGAACTGCGCATTGGCTTTAAAAGGATAGTCACGGTCATCGAGAAAAATACGTTGTAACTCACCGGAATGAATCAGTAAAGCGTCTAACTGATGGCGTTCCAGCACATCGCGGGTGCGCTGTTGTAGAGTGGATAAATGTTCGTTATATAAAGAAGCCAGCGTTTCCATCACAGTACCCTTTGCTATTAGAACTTAATTTTTTTCATCTTATCATAGTCGCCAGAATCATGTTTTAGCGACCGCTTATCTGCCTATCAAATACATTACCCGCCCCCCAAAACTGAATATTTCCCCCTCTAATCCACTGCGAATAAATATGATAGAAATCAATTACCCCATCTGAATGACTGTGATCTTCACTGCAAAAAATCAATCTCTTATTTGCAATTCGTTAACAAAATATCCACACTTCCTGAATATCTGGTCATACCAGATCACATGCGCTTATTCAGGAGATAGATATGCTCTACCAAAGCGAAACACTACAGCTTCACTGGTTGGAAAACGGCATTGCCGAGTTGGTGTTTGATGCACCGGGTTCAGTAAATAAGCTGGATACTAAAACTGTAGCCAATCTGGGTGAAGCCCTAACGGTGTTAGAGAAACAAAGCGAACTCAAAGGGTTGCTGTTGCGCTCCGCCAAAGCGGCCTTTATCGTCGGTGCCGATATCACCGAATTTTTATCCCTGTTTAATGCCCCACCAGAAAAGCTGCACCAGTGGTTGGTTTTTGCTAATGATATTTTCAACCGTCTGGAAGATTTACCGGTTCCGACCATTTCTGCGATCAATGGATATGCATTAGGTGGTGGCTGTGAATGTATTCTGGCCACAGATTTCCGTGTTGCCTCGCCAGAAACACGGATCGGTCTGCCGGAAACCAAGTTGGGCATCATGCCAGGCTTTGGCGGTTCTGTGCGGTTACCACGTTTGTTAGGTGCGGACAGTGCATTAGAAATTATTACCGCAGGCAAAGATGTGAATGCCGCTGAAGCATTAAAAATTGGTTTGGTTGATGCCGTTGTCACCCCCGAAAAACTGGCCGATGCCGCCCTAATCATGCTGAAACAGGCGATTGACGGCAAGCTGAACTGGAAAGCCGCGCGTCAGCCGAAACTTGACCCACTGAAACTCAATTCAACTGAAGCGGCCATGTGCTTTACCATTGCTAAAGGCATGGTGATGCAAGTCGCCGGGAAGCACTACCCAGCACCACTGGTTGCAGTAAAAACCATCGAAGCTGCCGCTAAACTTGGCCGAGCTGAAGCATTGAAACTGGAAACCAACAGTTTTGTCCCGTTGGCAGGTTCCAATGAAGCACGCGCGTTAGTTGGGATATTCCTCAACGACCAATTTGTGAAAGGGCAGGCGAAAAAACTGTCGAAAGGTGTTAGTGCACCGAAACAAGCAGCAGTTTTGGGCGCCGGGATTATGGGGGGTGGGATTGCCTATCAGTCAGCACTGAAAGGTGTGCCAGTCATTATGAAAGATATTAATGACAAATCCCTGATTCTGGGGATGAACGAAGCGGCCAAATTACTGAATAAACAGTTGGAACGCGGCAAAGTGGATGGCCTGAAAATGGCAAACATTTTAGCGACTATCCAACCCACTCTGGATTACACCGGCATTGAGCGTGCTCAGGTCATTGTGGAAGCGGTAGTGGAAAATCCCAAAATCAAAGCTGCGGTGCTGGCAGAGGCTGAAGCACTGATCGGCGAAGATACGGTACTTGCTTCTAATACCTCTACAATCCCTATCGACCAACTCGCAAAATCACTTAAACGCCCTGAGAATTTCTGCGGTATGCACTTCTTCAACCCCGTGCACCGCATGCCGTTGGTTGAAATCATTCGTGGCAGCAAAACCTCAGATAAAACCATCGCTGCGGTGGTGGCATACGCCACACAAATGGGTAAAACACCAATAGTGGTTAATGATTGCCCAGGCTTCTTCGTTAACCGCGTGTTATTCCCTTATCTGGCTGGCTTTGGCATGTTGGTTAGAGACGGTGCTGACTTCCGCCAAATTGATAAAGTGATGGAAAAACAGTTTGGCTGGCCGATGGGACCAGCCTATCTGCTAGATGTCGTGGGTATTGATACCGCACACCATGCACAAGCCGTGATGGCCGTTGGCTTCCCTGATCGGATGAACAAAGATTATCGCGATGCGGTTGACGTGATGTTCGATAACCAACGATTTGGCCAAAAAAATGGCCAAGGCTTCTACCGCTATACCCAAGATGCAAAAGGTAAGCCGCGTAAAGAAAATGACGAAATTGTGGATAACTTGCTGGCAACAGTTAGCCAACCGATTCAGAAATTCAGTGACGACGATATTATTGCCCGCACCATGATACCGATGATCAATGAAGTGGTGCGATGCCTGGAAGAAGGCATTATTGCCAGCCCAGCCGAAGGTGATATGGCGTTGGTATATGGTCTTGGCTTCCCTCCTTTCCACGGGGGCGTGTTCCGTTATCTCGATACTATCGGCAGTACAAACTATGTCGAAATGGCCCAGCGCTATGCTCACCTTGGCGCGCTGTATCAAGTCCCCGCAGGGCTGAGAGCCAAAGCTGAACACAACGAAAGCTATTATCCTGTGGCAGCAGCGCTGCTTGATGTTTCTACCAGTCAACCGGCATGAGGTCTGAAAATATGGAAAATGTAGTCATTATTGATGCCGTCCGTACACCTATGGGCCGCTCCAAAGGGGGCGCATTCCGTCAGGTTCGGGCTGAAGATCTCTCCGCTCACTTAATGCGTGAGGTTCTGAGCCGTAATCCTGGGCTAAACGCGGCCGAAATTGACGATATCTATTGGGGTTGTGTGCAGCAGACATTGGAGCAGGGTTTTAACATCGCTCGCAATGCTTCTTTACTGGCAGAAATCCCCCATAGCGTACCAGCCGTTACTGTTAATCGCCTGTGTGGTTCATCAATGCAAGCTTTACATGATGGTGCCAGAGCCATCATGGTGGGTGATGCACAAATCAGTTTGATTGGTGGCGTAGAGCATATGGGTCATGTGCCAATGAATCACGGTGTGGACTTCCATCCTGGTATGGGCCGAACTGTGGCTAAAGCCGCCGGAATGATGGGATTAACTGCTGAAATGCTGGCAAAAATCTACAATATCAGCCGCCAATCTCAAGATGAATTTGCTGTTCGCTCTCACCAACGCGCTTATGCCGCGACTCAGACGGGGCATTTTGCCAGTGAGATTGTCGCCACCAATGGGCATGATGCTGATGGTATCCTGAAACGTTTTGATTTCGATGAAGTTATTCGCCCGGAAACTAATCTCGCAGGTTTGGCAGCATTGCGCCCAGCCTTTGATCCGGTCAATGGCACGGTGACTGCCGGAACATCATCTGCATTATCCGACGGCGCTTCTGCCATGCTTATCATGAGTGAATCCCGAGCTAAATCATTAGGTTTAAAACCGCGAGCCCGTATTCGCTCAATGGCCGTGGTGGGTTGCGATCCGTCAACCATGGGTTATGGCCCCGTGCCCGCTAGCCAATTGGCATTAAAACGTGCCGGGCTAACCTTGGAAGATATTGGTTTATTTGAATTAAACGAAGCGTTTGCAGCTCAGTCGCTGGCTTGCCTGAAAGGGTTGGGTCTGCTGGAAAGCATGGATGACAAAGTGAACCTGAATGGGGGCGCTATTGCATTAGGCCATCCACTGGGTTGTTCAGGTGCTCGTATCTCTACCACCTTACTTAATCTGATGGAACGCCGTGACGTGCAGTTCGGTTTGGCAACCATGTGTATCGGTTTAGGCCAAGGCATTGCGACCATTTTTGAACGCGTATAACCTCCAAACGAATTAATCTGAAAAATATTAAGGGCCTGAATACAGGCCCTTATAACCGCTGTACCTGGTGTTTAGTTGCCGTTTTCCCGCCTGTCAGGGGCGGGCTTTTTTTATCCGCGATACAAACAACAATATGGATAAAATTTTAATATACCCAAAATAATTGAAGTTGCATTAAGGCAGCTAACACCGATGCAGCTTCAAATATGACTGGTATATTAGATAAAGGCGAAAGCATCACCATAGATATACGCTTCCTGAGCGCCGCGCTCAGCACAAAAACGCTCACGAGCAATTTTAGCCATTTCAAAACGGCCAGCGATATAGATATCTTGCTCAGCAAGAGAGCCATAGTCTTGTAATACAGCACTCAATACCGTTCCTGTGCGGCCACGCCACCCATCTTCCGGCTGCTCTACCACTGGGATAACTTTCAACTGTGGATACTTAATTGACAGCGCTTCCAGCTCGTTTAGATCATATAAATGCACGGCTTCGCGCCCACCCCAATAGATAGATACTTCACGGTCAGGTTGCTCGGCTAATGCCGCCAATAAAATTGAACGCACATAGGAAAAACCAGTGCCGCCAGCAATCAGGACCAATGGACGTTCACTGCCCTCACGGAACCATGCTTCTCCGTGAGGAATATCCACATCCAGCGTTTTCTCTTTCAGAATACGGTCCATCACTGCCATGGCGTACAGATTCAGTTCCGACGCCCCGATATGCAGCTCGATAAAGTCTTGCTGCAACGGCGTGGATGCCATAGAGAATGGGCGCTTATCACGTTCGTCCATTACTACCATCAAATACTGCCCAGCACGGAAAGAAAACGCAGATGCAGGCACCAATTGCACCCGGTACACCGTATCGGTAATGGCCTCTACGGAGGTTACTTTACAGCTTAAAGTTGTCATGCCTTCCCTCTGTCGGGTCATCAAATGCAAAACCAAGGACAAAATCGACGCCGGTTAGCGTTTCGTCTCTTTGTCACTGAAAATGGCGAGCTCATCCCAAATAGCATCAATACGGGCGCGAACGTCTTCATCCATTTTAATTGGACGCCCCCATTCACGCGAAGTCTCAGCAGGCCACTTATTGGTGGCATCCAGCCCCATTTTCGATCCTAAACCGGAAACCGGTGAAGCGAAATCCAAATAATCTATTGGTGTATTTTCAATCAACACCGTATCGCGGGATGGGTCCATTCGGGTCGTAATTGCCCAAATGACATCATTCCAATCACGAGCATTAATATCATCATCACAAACAATAACAAATTTTGTATACATAAACTGACGTAAAAACGACCAAACCCCCATCATTACGCGTTTAGCATGCCCTGCATATTGTTTCTTGATGGTTACAACAGCCAGCCGGTATGAGCACCCCTCGGGCGGAAGATAGAAATCAACAATTTCCGGGAATTGCTTTTGTAAAATAGGAACAAACACTTCATTCAGCGCAACCCCCATCACCGCAGGTTCATCCGGTGGACGACCCGTATAAGTGGAATGGTAAATTGCATCTTTGCGCTGAGTAATATGTGTGACCGTAAAAACAGGGAAGCTATCTATCTCATTATAATAACCCGTATGATCACCATAAGGGCCTTCTGGCGCCATATCACCCTGCTCAATATATCCTTCCAATACAATTTCTGCACTCGCAGGAACTTCAAGTGAGTTGGAAAGGCACTTTACGACCTCTGTTTTATGCCCGCGCAACAAACCGGCAAAAGCATATTCAGACAGCGTATCGGGAACCGGGGTTACCGCAGCCAGAATAGTCGCAGGATCTGCGCCCAAGGCGACGGCGACGGGGAAACGTTCACCGGGGTGTGCTTCACACCACTCTTGATAGTCCAAAGCGCCGCCACGATGGGATAACCAGCGCATAATTAATCTGTTTTTACCCAACACTTGTTGGCGGTAGATACCCAGGTTTTGTCGTTCTTTATGCGGGCCACGCGTAATAGTCAGCCCCCACGATACTAACGGAGCTGCATCCTCAGGCCAGCAATGCATAACTGGAATGCGGCTAAGATCGACATCATCGCCCTGCCAAACTTGCTCCTGACAAGGAGCCGAACTCAAGCATTTCGTTGGCATATTCAACACTTGCTTAAATTTCGGCAGTTTATCGAATAAATCACGGAAACCTTTCGGCGGATCCGGCTCTTTCAGGAAAGCCAACAACTTGCCAACATCTCGCAGGGCGCTGACATCTTCTTGCCCCATGCCCATGGCAACCCGTTTGGCCGTACCAAACAAGTTACACAATACGGGCATTGTGTAACCCTTAGGGTTTTCAAACAGTAATGCAGGCCCACCGGCGCGTAAGGTACGGTCGGCAATTTCTGTCATTTCCAGATAGGGATCAATGGGCTGGCTAATACGTTTAAGTTCACCCCTCTGTTCCAGCAACGAGAGGAAGTCACGTAAGTCACGGTATTTCATGCTGATCATTTCGGCGGCTATGTGATGCGCCATTATAGGCTGTCTTTATAGCAGTTGCTGTCTTTTTGTTAAAAATGAATACAGGCTCACTCAAAAAAATATCATGCTGCAATTTATCGCTAATTATCATCAGTACAAATATGATTTTGTCGATATAAAATAGACTAAATCTTTGTATAACAAACTATATATCCTGACTGATGTATTCTTCCTCTCTATATATATCCTTCTACTTTTGTTATGCTGCCAAGTAGTACTTAAAGGCATGTGAAATTATGAAACACTGGCATTTATTATATTGTAAACGTGGTCAGCTTTTGCGCGCCAAAGAACATTTAGAGCGGCAAACTGTGGATTGCTGGACACCGATAGTGACTATCGAAAAGATAGTGCGAGGGAAACGCATTGAGGCGACTGAGCCCTTATTCCCTAACTATCTGTTTGTGGAGTTCGATCCTGAACATATTCACACCACAACAATCAGCGCAACACGTGGTGTAAGCCACTTCGTCCGTTTTGGCGCACAACCCGCTGTGATCCCAGCAATTGTTATTGCCGAGATGCAATCTCATACAACGGATAAAATCATTGCTCCAGAGGTGCCGGTTCCAGGCGATATCGTGACGATCACTGAGGGTGTTTTTGCTGGGTTACAGGCGATTTATACTGAACCAGACGGTGAAGCGCGCTCAATGTTGTTACTGAACATGCTTAATAGCCAAGTGATGCAAAGTTTGGATAATCGTCAATTCGAAAAGCAATAATATATCTGCCAAGGTAGGCACGCTCGGTACCTACCTTATCAACAACCATCCCCATGGCTTAACGTTGCATATGATCGTCATGTAACCATTGTGCGACTTGCTTGGCGAAATAAGTTAATACCCCATCAGCACCGGCACGCTTAAAGCACAACAGAGACTCCATAACGGTTGGTTTCTCTTGCAGCCAGCCATTCTGGAAGGCAGCCATATGCATAGCATATTCGCCTGACACCTGATAGGCGAAGGTCGGCACACCAAAGGTATCTTTCACCCTACGTACCACATCCAAATATGGCATCCCCGGCTTAACCATTACCATATCAGCACCTTCCTGCAAGTCCTGAGCAATCTCTTGTAAAGCCTCATCACTGTTGGCCGGGTCCATCTGATAGGTTTTCTTATTCCCACCTTTCAGATTACTGCTAGAGCCAATGGCATCACGGAATGGGCCATAGTAGCAAGACGCATATTTCGCTGAATAGGCCATAATTTGCGTATTCACCAACCCTTGTAGCTCTAGTTGATCGCGCACTGCACCGATGCGTCCATCCATCATGTCGCTTGGCGCGACAATCTCGGCACCAGCCTCGGCGTGTGATAACGCCTGACGGACTAAAATCTCTTTAGTTATGTCATTAATGACATAACCATCGGTATCAATTACCCCATCTTGCCCGTGGGTTGTATAAGGATCGAGAGCAACATCAGTAAGGATACCTAACTCTGGTACTGCGTCCTTTAACGCACGCACGGTTCTTTGTACTAAGCCATTCGGATTATAGGCTTCTTCGGCATGTAATGATTTCAAGCTAGATTCAATAACTGGAAACAGCGATATGACCGGCACACCTAGCTTAGCTATGGCCTCAGCTTCTTTCACTAGCAGATCGATCGTCATACGTGAAACACCCGGCATTGACGGGACGGCTTGCTGCTGGTTGGTCCCCTCCATAACAAACACCGGATAGATCAGATCATTGACTGTCAGCTGATTCTCTGCGACCAGACGACGACTGAAATCATGACGGCGCACACGGCGCATACGGCGACCAGGGAAGGTGCCCGGAAATGCATAGCTCATCTTGTTCTCCTAACTCAAACCAACCGGAAAATCCGGCGGGCGTTTTCATCAGTTTTCTGCCCCAGCCATTTAGGGTCTTCTTGTCGCCAGACAGCAACCTGCTGGACGATATGGGGTAGAAAGCAGGGTTCATTGCGGCGGGATGCCGGCTTAGGATGTAAATCCCTTGGCAATAAATAGGGGGCATCTGTTTCTAGCAACAATTGCTGAACAGGAATACGTGGCAGTAACGCCCGCAGCTCAAGACCACGACGCTCATCGCACACCCAACCGGTAATACCAATAGATAAGCCTAATGCCAGACAAGAGTCCAACTCATCAGCCGTGCCAGTAAAACAATGCACAACCGCAGCGGGGAGCTTATCTAGCCAAGGCGCAAGCAAGGCAATGAAACGTTCGTGGGCATCGCGGCAATGTAAAAATACCGGCAGTTCGAGTTCGGCAGCCAGCGCCAGCTGTGCAGTAAATGCGACTTCTTGTGCTACTGGAGTAGAAAAATTGCGGTTAAAATCCAGTCCGCATTCACCAATAGCGACTACTGCCGCATTCGCTGCTAATAATCTGATTTGCTGTTCAACATCTATTTGCCAACAACTCGCCTGATGGGGATGAACACCCGCAGTTGACCAGCAGTAGCCGGGATAGGCAAGGGTAAGCTCCAGTGCTGCCTGGCTTTCTTCAGCATCAGTACCAGTAATAAGCATACCGGTAACTGCAGCATTTTTGGCTCTGTTGACCACTTGATCGTAATCTTTGGCAAATTGCGCGCTGGTTAAATTCACACCAATATCAAACATGAACGTTCCAAAACAGAAGCCGCCTCAAAGGGCGGCTAAAATATCCAGGCATATACCCACAGATTTAAGGCACTTTCGGATGGCTATCCGCTTCTTCATCCTCTTCGTCAATATCTACCCGGCGTTGCTTACCCGTATAAAAACGAGCAAAGAACACCCCAACCTCAAAGAGCAGATACATCGGGATCGCCAATAATGTCTGAGACAGCACATCTGGCGGGGTGAGAAGCATGCCGACAACAAAAGCGCCGACAAATACATAAGGGCGTTTTTTCTTCAATGCCTCGGGCGTTGTAACCCCTGCCCAGCACAGTAGAATTATCGCAATTGGGACTTCAAAAGAAATACCAAAAGCCATAAAGAGCGCCATAACAAAATCAAGGTATTTAGTGATATCCGTGGCAATCAGCACACTTTCCGGTGCTGTTTTGGCAAAAAAACCAAAAGCTAACGGGAAAACCACAAAGTAAGCAAATGCCATACCCAGATAAAACAATAGGCTGCTGGAGATAAGCAGCGGCACCATCAGACGGCGTTCATGCTTATATAACGCTGGGGCAATGAAAGCCCACACCTGATAAAGGATCATCGGTGCGGAAACAAACACCGAGACCATCATGGTCAATTTAATCGGGGTAAAGAAAGGTGATGCAACATCTGTTGCGATCATACTGGCACCGGCGGGCAACTGTTTGATTAACGGTGCTGATACCAAGTGATAAATATCATTGGCAAAAAATACCAATACCAGAAAAACCACCAAAATAGTGATTATGCAATTCAATAGCCGCTTACGCAGTTCTATCAAATGAGTGATTAAGGGTTGGGTATCATCAACAGCCATGTTTACCGATCGCCGCCAGGTTGGTGAGTTAGAGATTGTTCAGTACTGAATGAATCAGTGCTATGGGAGTCAGTTGCGGTAGTTTGGACCTTGGTTACGGATGGATTCGTAACAGTCACAAGATCCCCGGCTACAGTAGGAATAGGCTTAACAGATTCCTCAACCTGAACTACGGGTTTCTCAACGCCAGCAGGCACAGTTTCAACAGTTGGTTTAATTGTCACCAACGCGCCCGCATTATCGACATCAGGAATTTGCGGTGATGCCGAAACTTGAGTTGCGGACTCCGCAGGCGTAACACCATCATGAATCGCTTCCGGCTCAGTCACCAGTGGATTATGGATAGTATGCGGTGCCTGGGAGCTAACGTCTGAGTGATAAGAACGTTTCAGCGCTTCTGCGGCTTCCTTAAGTTCATCCATCGAAGCTTTCAACTCCGGTGTCAGATTCTGCAAGCCAGCCTGTTCTGCTTTTTTCAGGCTGTCTTGCAACTCTTGAATCTTAAGTTCTTGTGCCAACTCGTTTTGTACGGTTGCCGCCAGTGAACGTAGTGTACGAATCCAACCGGCAACCGTTCTTACAGCAACCGGTAATCTTTCCGGCCCAAGCACGACTAGGCCGATCACAAGTACCAGCAGCAGTTCACTAAACCCGATGTCGAACACAGCTTATCCCTGCTCTTTGTCGTGACTCTTAGACTCTTCAGCTTTAACTACCGGCTGCTGTTTTTCAGTAATCGATTTTGCAAAATCAGCATCATTGCTGGTTTTATCAGTGTTAGTTGGAGGAGTCTGTGGATCATCACCAATTGCCTTTTTAAAGCCTTTGATGGATGCACCCAGGTCTGACCCCAAAGTCCGCAGTTTGTTCGTGCCAAACAGCAGAACGACAATCACGGCAATGATTAACAACTGCCAAATACTTATACCGCCCATCACATTCACCTCTATATTACAGGGGTTATTCCACAGAGGGCCGCATTATACGTCATACTGCCTCTTTGGATACTAATCTAACTTACCGCATTTTGAACTCGCGCATAGCGTTTTTAACTGATGAATGACTTCTTGAACAACTTTTACATAACACTCATACATAACGCCCAAGCTATGCTCTCGTCCATTAACCGGCACTCTTAGCAATAAACAAATTAACTGGTTCGTCGCCAACCGATAAACCAAGCCAATGCGCCTGCGATAATACATCCCGTAGAGATTTCTACCGCATCCGCCAAAAATAAAATGGTACCACTGACTAATAGTGTAGCGCCAACACCGAACAAATACCGTGACTGACCCTGACGTTGTTGCTGACCTTGCATCTGGGTGGTTAGTTTATCAACACTTTGCTGTAATAATTTATGTTGCTGCAAGCTGTCGTAAACCAATTCCGGCAACTCAGGAAATTTTTCTGCCCAAAAAGGTGCCTTTTCTTTCAATGCCCGGATAACAGCAGGCAGACCGACTTGATCCCGTAGCCAGCTTTCCAGGAACGGTTTCGCTGTTGTCCAGAGATCAAGCTGAGGATACAACTGACGACCCAAGCCTTCGACATACAATAAGGTTTTTTGTAGCAGAACCAACTGTGGCTGCACTTCCATATTAAAGCGGCGCGCAGTGTTAAAGAGATTCAACAACACATGTCCAAACGATATTTCGGCCAGTGGTTTTTCAAAAATGGGTTCACAAACAGTGCGAATAGCGAACTCAAAATCCTCAACATTGGTATCACGGGGAACCCAGCCTGAATCAACGTGCAGTTCCGCAACCCGCCGATAATCCCTATTAAAGAAAGCAATAAAGTTTTCAGCCAGATAGCGCTTATCTGCTTTGTTCAGTGAGCCTACAATACCGCAGTCAATACCGATGTAAAGTGGATCATGAGGATGCTCATAGCTGACAAAAATATTCCCCGGATGCATATCTGCATGGAAAAAACTGTCACGAAAAACTTGGGTGAAGAAGACTTGAACCCCACGTTCGGCCAGCAACTTCATATTGGTACCTTGGCTTTCTAAAGCCGTAATATCAGATACCGGAATGCCGTAAATACGCTCCATCACCAATACACTTTCCCGGCAATAATCGGAATAGACTTCGGGAATATAGAGCATTGGGCTGTTTTCAAAATTACGACGTAATTGGATAGCATTAGCTGCCTCACGCAGCAGGTTCAGCTCATCAAGCAGGGTTTTTTCGTATTCACGCACCACTTCGCGTGGCCGTAATCTACGTCCATCAGGCAACAACTTAGGTACCCAGCCAGCCAGCCGGTACATCAAGCGCACATCTGCTTTGATAATCGGCAAGATATCAGGGCGAATCACTTTCAGGACCACTTCCTGACCGTTCTCTTTTAAACGCGCCGTATGTACCTGAGCAATTGAGGCGGAGGCCAAAGCTTGCTGATCAAAATCGTCAAACCAGGTTTCTAATGGCCCACCCATTGCTATTTCAATATACTTTCGTGCGAGTGCGCCATCAAATGAAGCAACCCGGTCTTGTAATAGGGCAAGTTGATCGGCAATTTCCGGTGGGAAGAGATCACGGCGAGTAGACATCATCTGACCAAATTTGATCCAGACTGGTCCTAATTCTTGTAAGGCAAGGCGTAAACGCTCACCCAATGGCTTATCTTTATGTCGATTCGGCAACCAGAAAAACAGATGACGGCCAATACGTAGTGGTAACGTCAAACGGATATTCGGGATTAACTCATCTAACCCGTAGCTCAAGAAAACCCGAATAATTAGATACAGGCGCCGAAGTTCTCCTGGCGTCATTATTTTTTCTCCATGGTTGCCAATCTGGCATTCAATGCCTCAGTTGCACGGGCTGTGGCATCAACCTCTTCGTTAAACCACACCACTTCCAGCGGTGCTGGAGCCACTTTCCATTCTTCGGTTATTGCTTCAGCCAGATAGTGTTGTTGCTGCTGCAATTGCCCACTCAGAAAATAGCTACTTTTATGCACAACCTGCCCGATGGTTTCCGCGGCAATATCACCGATATAGGGCGCCAGCCACTCAGCCGGATCCCACTCAGCAAGATCCAAAAGCGCGACAACTTGCTGAACCACTTGTATATCGCCTTCAACAATCAGTTTACCGCTACGCATCAAAGGTGAAAGTTGCTGGCGATCCCGCAGTTTTGCCAACACAGCAACTTCCGTTTTAACTATGCAATCCGCATCACCATCCCATTGACTTAACACGTCAACCTGCCGTTCACTAAATACCAACAGCAAAGGAAAATTGATCTCACGTAACTCGATCCGCAGGACTTTTCCTACCAAGCGTAAACGTGCAGCCTTCATGCTTTTATCGCGAAACAGCACACTGTTTAATGATGTTTCTATCGCAGCAGTAATGAGTTGCGACAGCAACATAGGTTTCAGTGAGAAGGATTTAGATATCAGTGATTTTAGCGGCATAGCCATATTCCTGTTAAAACTTAAAGCCCCGATGTAACGCAACAATGCCACCGGTTAAATTGGAATAGGTTACGTTTTCAAACCCGGCATCTACCATCATGCCTTTCAGCGTTTCTTGATCGGGGTGCATCCGAATAGACTCCGCTAAATAACGGTAACTTTCAGAGTCCTGGGCCACAAGTTCGCCAATCTTGGGCAAAATATGGAAGGAATAAGCATCGTAGGCTTTGCTCAAAGGTTCCAGAAGTGGTTTGGAGAATTCGAGAACCAACAAACGACCACCGGGCTTTAATACCCGAAACATAGAGCGTAAGGCTTTTTCTTTTTCGGTTACATTTCGCAGGCCAAATGAAATGGTAATACAATCAAAGTAATTATCAGGGAAAGGTAAAGCCTCAGCATTAGCCTGCACATAACTGACATTACCTACAATACCTTTGTCACGTAGCTTTTCTCTACCCATACGCAACATCGATTCATTGATATCAGCCAGAACCACTTCACCCTGCTCACCCACAAGGCGAGAGAACTTGGCCGTTAAATCTCCGGTGCCACCCGCCAGATCTAATACCCGTTGACCGCGCCGAACACCACTACAGTCAATGGTAAAACGCTTCCAAATACGGTGAACACCGAACGACATCAGGTCATTCATCAGATCGTATTTGGCGGCTACGGAATGAAAAACTTCTGCCACCATGCCTTCTTTCTGTTCTTTGGCTACGGTGCGGAAACCAAAATGAGTGGTTTCCTTCTCCTGATCTACCATTTTCTGTGCCTGCTTTTCAGTCAATCTTTCGAGGAAGTGTACCAGAACTCCGATGAAAGCCCCACCTCACCTGGTATTAAGGTAACTGCTTATTCGCAGTATTCTCAACATCATACAGAAGAGGACCATGCAACTAACCCTGATACTTCAGCGGTGCCGAATCATTTATATCCTTCTTACACAAAACTACAGCGGCATTAGTAGCTCTCATCCGCGTCACTGATTATAAGCTAACTCAGCGGTGCCACTCATGTTGCCTTACTGCAATCCTGATTGCTTTGGATATGTCTCTGACTCAGCATCATCAGATAGCGCTAAATCGCCTTCTGGTTGATGCTCAGCGCTGGCTCTTTCTGCCAGTAATGGGCTAATAGGCCGTTTTACCTCGACCCCCAGAGTGCGAAAACTTTCTACTTGCCCAATCAGGTTACCACGGCCTTGCGACAGTTTGTTCATTGCCTGACGATAACTTAGGTGCGCTTTATCGAGGCTTTGCCCCAACGACTCCATATCATCAACAAATAAGCGTAACTTGTCATAGAGTTTGGCTGCCCTATCGGCAATACGCTGTGCATTCTGGCTTTGATGCTCGTAACGCCATAAATTAGTAATCGTCCGCAAAGCCACCAGCAATGTTGTCGGGCTAACCAACATAATATTGTGCTGTAGTGCCTCACTTATCAACTCTGGCTGGCGATCAATGGCCACCAGAAATGCAGGTTCCACCGGAATAAACATCAATACATAATCAAGCGACCGCAACCCCGGAAGTTGTTGGTAATCCTTACGGCCTAACATTCTAATATGGGCGCGCAACGATGATAAATGCTCATTGAGTGCTACTTCCCGCTCTGCGTCATCTTCGCTATTAAAATAGCGCTCATATGCAACCAACGACATTTTAGCGTCAATCACCACATCTTTACCCTGTGGTAAGCGCACAATGACATCTGGCTGCATACGACTGTTGCTATCAAGCTTTACACTTACCTGAGTTTGATACTCATAACCTTCACGCAGCCCAGAAGCTTCAAGCACTTTAGCCAGAACGACTTCCCCCCAGTTCCCCTGCGTTTTATTATCACCTTTCAGTGCTTTAGTCAGGTTTAGTGCTTCTCGCGCCATTTGAGCATTCAATTGTTGCAGACTGCGTATTTCATGGGTCAGCGTGTGGCGCTCTCTGGCTTCCTGTCCAAAGCTATCCTGAACCTGACGGCGGAAACCATCCAACTGTTCCCGTAAAGGCAGTAATAAGCGGTCCAGACTTTGTTTATTTTGTTCGTCCGCACGACGGCCAGTTTGTTCAAAGATGCGGTTCGCCAGATTTTCGAATTGTGTGGTCAGCCGCTGTTCACTGTTAATGAGAAGTCGCTGTTTTTCCTCGCCAGTCAGACGTGTTTCTTCCAAACGGATAGTGACTTCGCGCAGTTCCGCCTCTTGGGCGCTATTCACTTCTCTTTGAGCACGGAGTTCTTGATTGAGTTGATCACATTCATTACGCCAATGAGCTAACTGTTGCAGTTTTTCAGCATTTGCTGCCAATTGGCTGTGCAAACTACGTTGTTCCAATTCATCTTGCCGTAATTGCTGCTCATTGCGCTGTAAAGCAGTTTGTAGCTCGACAATATTCTGCTGCGCCTGCTGTAAGGACTGCTCTAGTAATCGCCGTTCTATATCCTGTTGCGCTTTATTCCGTTGCTGGTACAAGCTGGCAATTAGCCAACCAATAAGTCCACCGATAAGGCAGCCTGCCAGTCCATAAAATAAACTGATATCCACGGTTATCTCCCCATTAACCTATTGTCAGTCAAGGTAAGGGGATACTGTATGGATGTCCAGAGTGTTTTTCCGTTACATGCTATCTTGCGAAGCTGTGCGCATAAATAACACACAGTCCAAAAAACGCTCACCTTGCGACCCCAAATAGGTTAAAACAGCTATCCATTGACGAACGGCGTGCCACTTACGTACTTAATCTATCCAGTGAGATAGCCATTGAATGCCGAACGCGCCCGGAGCCAGAATACCGAAGGCCCAAATTAGAGCGGAAGTGATGTTGGCTAACTGAAAGTAGAACTTTGGCATAGCACAGATCCCGGCAACCAAAGGAACAACTGCGCGTAGTGGGCCAAAGAAGCGGCCAATAAACGCGCCAAAGAATCCCCAACGCTCAAAGAATGCATGGCCACGAACGAGTAACTGAGGATTGCGAGAAAGTGGCCACAAAGTGCCTACTCGGTCTTTGTAATGGACACCAACCCAATAGGAGAGCCAGTCGCCAAAGAAAGCACCTGCCGCAGCAGCGGCCCAAATGGGCCAGAAAGAGATACCACTTTCACCGATTAGCGCCCCCAATCCGAGCAAGATAACCGTTGCAGGTAGCAGTAAAGAAAGAAAGGCGAGGGACTCACCAAAAGCCAGAATAAAGACGATAGGAATCGCCCATGCTTCGTGTTCACGAACAAAATCGATAACGATAGTAATGACATCATTCAGGGTCACATGCATTTTCCTGTTAGCAACATAGTTGCTATTAGCATACCCAATGTGTCGTGATCTTTGTTTAACAAAAAATAAACGGCCGGAAGATTCCGACCGTTTATAGACTCAAGATCATTGCCGTTACAGCAAGGCTGCCAACGAACGAATCCTAATAATCTGACTCAAATCAGTGATTCGTTTAAGCCGGAGCCACTAGCCACACTGCAACTTCAAGTAAGAAAGAGTGCAGGTTAATACAATGAATCAAAGATATCAGGCGTTAGCCGTCACTACTTTATTGCCAGCCATTTCAGCAGAGCGGCGGATCCACAATTCACGCCATTTTTTCAGTGCTGATATCAGGATAATGACGCCCAGTGTCATCATAATAATCGAGATGATGCCATTGAACAGATTGTAGCCCTTAGCTGCTGAGTTGAAATACACGTGAGTGATCATCCAGTAACCAGCATAGTTTACGGTTACAAACAGATAGGCCAGTGGAATAACACAGGTCAGCATGTAAATACGTTTGGTTGCCAACCGCAGAATAATAGTGGCACCAATGATTAAACCAACAGAAGCCATTAATTGGTTTGATACGCCGAATAACGCCCAGACAGAGTTGATATCACCTGAGTTAAGCAGGTAACCCCACAGTGCGCAGGCAATAACACTGCATGCCAATGTACCTGGTAACCAATCAGTACGTTTCAGTGGTGCCCAAATATCACCTAAGAAGTCTTGCAGCAGATAACGAGCAACACGCGTGCCGGAGTCAACAGCAGTCAGAATAAATACCGCTTCAAACATAACAACAAATTGGAAGAAGTAAGCCGCCAGACTGCTGAACCATGGCACACGAATGAAGATATCCGTCATACCAACAGCTAAGGTTACCGCACCACCGGTACGACCATAGAGATCCAGGCCAATTTCCTGACTCAGTTTTGGCAAGTTCACCACTTCCATACCGAGCATGCTCCAGGCTTCAGCGGAAGAGTTAATCGCAAAGTAGTCAGCAGGATGCAAGGAGGTTGCCGCGATCAAGGCCATAACCCCAACCATACATTCGGCCAGCATCGCACCAAAGCCGACGGGTAAGATATCACTCCATTTGTCGATCTGTTTTGGTGTTGTCCCTGAGCCGATAAAGGCATGGAAACCAGAAATGGCACCACAGGCAATGGTAATAGAGATAAACGGCCAGACTGGGCCTGCCAACACCGGGCCTCCACCATGAATAAACTGGGTCAATGCCGGGAATTGAATTTCAGGGTTAATAAATACAACTCCAACAATCAACGCACCGAATACACCGATCTTCATAAAGCTGGAAAGATAACCACGAGGGGTTAATAGCATCCACACAGGGAGGGCGGTCGCAAAGAAAGCATACATTGGCAGGATGATACTGACGGTATCCGCTTTCAGCATTAACCAATCGCCCAGCCAGGTTCCTTCAATATAAGGGCCGACAAATACGCACACCATGATAGCAGCGATACCGACATAAGAAGCGCCCTTCATGCTGCCAGTCATGCGCTCCCATAAGCCAACGCAGATAGCGATAGGGATTGTCATGAACACGGCGAAAGTACCCCAAGGGTTACGTTCCAGTGCATGTACCACCACCATCGACAACCCGGCCATGGTAATAGTAATGATGAACAACATTGCCAGACCGGTACACCAGCCAGCAACCGGACCAAGCTCTGATTTTGCCACTTCCGACAGGGATTTCCCCTGATGTTTCATGGAAGCAAACAGCACAACCGTATCGTGAACCGCGCCGCCGATCACACAACCGATCAGCAACCACAGAAAACCAGGTAAATAACCATATTGGGCTGCCAGCACAGGGCCGACCAATGGACCAGCCGCAGCGATTGCCGCAAAGTGGCTACCAAAGTTCACCCATTTTTTAGTTGGAACGTAATCTTTACCATCTTCGAAGGTGTGGGAAGGTGTTACTTCACTGTCATCGACGCGCAAAACCTTACGAACAAAAAAGATACCGTATAAACGGTAGCAGATCATAAGGATACACGCTGAAGCGATAACAAAGGTAATCGCATGTTGCATGAGCATTCTCTCCAGGGAATTTGTCAGGCGTTAACATACGCCTGACCCCTAAGAGAAATATCAGCGATCTGGTTAAGCGGTAGTTTGTATCATTAAGCGGTTAAAAAGAGCCACCCAGTGGTGACTCAATATCATAAAGATCAGAAAGAGTGCGGGTAGATAAACCACTACTCTAAAAAATAGGACTGTAACTTTTTGCGCTCAGCGCTACCCAGGCCGAACTCCTGTTGCAACCACTGTTCACGACTACCATAACGCTGTTGAATACTACGCAGAGCAGTTTGAATAAACTCTTCTTTGGCCGATAAGACAAAAGCGAATTGCCCTAACGCTTGGTCATTCAGTTTGAGTGCCAACTCTGCCAGCATATGCTCACGGAAAGGGGCCAGAGTGGTTTCAGTCAACAGATAATCTTCCAATACCGTCGATTCATCGGCACCCAAGGCAAATAACACCAGTGCAGAACCAATACCAGTACGGTCTTTCCCGACAGCACAATGTTGTACCACACCCGCAGCAGCATGCTCCGAAGATGCACAATTTTGCAACAATCCAACCAGTTGTTTATAGGCTTGATTATTAAAAGGCAGCCGGCGATAAAGCTCTAACATAAAACCACGGGCATCAAATGCCGCTAATGTCTCGTTAGTCAGTTTTTCCAAATTGGCATTGACTTCACTGCTCAGCGGGTTGGCCGGAATATTGTGATAACTGGCGCCAGTCCACACCACATCTGGTTTAGCCTGAACTTCATCGGCATCGCGATAATCAAGAATTTGAGCGACGGAGCCACTACTGAGGAAATCACAATCTCTGGTACTTAAGCGGTCGAGTGAACCTGAGCGGAACAGCAATCCGCGCTTGATACGCCGCCCATCAGCAGCCTGATTACCGCCAAGGTCACGAAAATTAATACCGCCATCAAGTGCGATTAGGGAGGGATGGGATAGAGCAGTTTTCGTCATATTTTCCTCTTATTATTGTTCTTTATAAGAGTGATGACCTTAGCAGATAAACCGGAAAAATAAAAAACGGGCCAGAAGACTGACCCGATAACAGACCGTTTGTTGACTCGCCAATCGTCGCTATTAGCTCAGACGGCGGGCCTAGATCAAATGACGAGCTGCTTCTACCACAATTTTCACCGCGTCACTTTCAGTCGCTTTCATAGTTTCTTCGTTTGGGATCTCTTGCTGGGTGCGGTTTACAATTACCCCTGCGACCATGCCGGCGCGCAAGCCCTGGCTGGCACACATGGTGAGCAAGGTTGCAGATTCCATTTCATAATTCATCACGCCCATAGATTGCCATTCTTCCATGGAGCCTTTAAAACGGCTGACAACACGACCAGAGAAGGTGTCATAACGCTCCTGCCCCGGATAGAAGGTATCGGAAGAGGCGGTCACACCAATATGAGTAGTCGCCCCCACTGATTTGGCAGCATTAACTAATGCAGTGGTGCAGGTAAAGTCAGCCACTGCTGGGAACTCCATCGGCGCAAAGTGCAGGCTGGCTCCGTCTAAACGTACAGCGGCGGTGGTAACCAACACATCACCAACATTAATATGTGGCTGAATAGCACCAGTGGTACCAATACGTAGGAAAGTCCGTACACCAAGCTGTGCCAGCTCTTCAACCGCAATAGAAGTCGATGGGCCACCGATACCCGTTGAGCAGACGATCACTGCTTTGCCATCCAATTCGGCGCGCCACGAAGTAAATTCACGATGAGAGGCCAAATGTACTGGGTTATCCATCAATTTAGCGATTTTCTCAACACGCTGTGGATCACCCGGAACGATAGCCAGAGTCGCCCCTTGCAGATCATTTTTAGTCAGGCCCAAGTGAAAAACGTCAGATTTAGCCATGTGTGAGAGTCCTCTTTCATGAGAGATGTTGTAGGGAGGTGCAAAGAAATACTTTACTCAAAATTATCACTTTATTTCGTGATGACAGTCACCTTGCCAAAAGAAATGAATTACACGATACATTTTAAATGTGACAAAAATCACATTTAATGGCAGTTAAGACTATTTTTTAGACAAAGCTGGCGAGAAATGACAATTATACCCAAGCTGATTACAGTTGCAGCTAACACCACTGCAACGCCAAGTACGAAAGGTATATTTCTCTATAAGCAGGAATGATAGACCAATATCCTGCTATCAATTGCTAACTGCTATCAATTGCTAACTTCTATCGATTGTTAAACTCTATCAACTATTAGTCTGAGTTATAAAATTCAAGATATGAATCACCAAAAATTATAATTACAAAAAACCTGATCTCATTAATCTCAAAGATTACCTATAGTTAAACTCGGCAACAGCAAAAAACAGGGCGCAATAGGTAATTAAACCAGAGGTTTTTCCTCATATCGCAAGGAGACTACAGTGAAAACTGATCAACTTATGACTCTCCGGCAGGCGGCAGGCGGTTTCACCCCTGCGGTAGACCCACTGGCCTCGACGATCCGCCATACCGATCAACAAGGCATTCACTGCGGGGAAACCACCATTCCGTCTCAGGGCGATGAATTACCGGCCTATATTGCCAAACCGGCCCAGCAAAATGGGCCATATCCGGTGGTTATTGTCGTGCAAGAAATTTTTGGCGTGCATGAACATATTCAGGATATCTGCCGCAGACTAGCGAAACAGGGGTATCTGGCAATTGCCCCTGAGCTGTTCTTCCGGCAAGGCGATGCCAAAGAATATGATGATATCAATGCATTAGTGAAAAACCTGGTGGGTAAAGTACCAGACCGTCAGGTTATGGTAGATCTTGATCATGCGGCACATTGGGCATCACGCCATGGCGGGGATACCAGTAAACTGGCCATTACCGGATTTTGTTGGGGTGGGCGGATTGCGTGGTTGTATGCGGCCCATAACCCACAGTTAAAAGCGGCAGTGGCTTGGTATGGCAAACTGGTTGGTGAAAAAACCTTACTGTTACCCAAATCTCCGGTGGATATCGCGGTCGATCTCAGTGCTCCGGTGCTGGGGTTGTATGGCGGTAAAGATGGCAGTATTACGCAAGAACATATCGATACTATGCGTCAGGCGTTGCGTGCAGCAAATGCCGATGCAGAAATCATTGTTTATCCAGATGCCGGGCATGCTTTTAATGCTGACTACCGCCCAAGTTATCACGCCGAATCCGCACTGGATGGCTGGCAGCGGATGCTCGACTGGTTTGATCAACATGGTGTTGCCGCCAATCCCATATCTGAAGAAGTGAAATAACGGCAATAAAAAGGGCGCGAGATGCGCCCAGAATTTAACGATTAGACCGAGATAGCATCAGACTTGTTCTGCACGCAAACGTTGCGCAGCCAGTACCATGTTTGCCAATGCCTGGCGGGTTTCCGGCCAGCCACGCGTTTTCAAACCACAATCCGGGTTAACCCACAAACGTTCTGCCGGGATACGTTGAGCGGCTTTACGTAGTAATGCTTCAATCCACTCCACACTTGGCACATTCGGCGAGTGAATATCATAAACGCCGGGCCCAATTTCATTCGGGTAAGCAAAATCTTCGAATGATTCGAGCAATTCCATATCTGAACGAGAGGTTTCGATGGTAATCACATCAGCATCTAGCGCAGCAATGGAATCCATGATGTCATTAAACTCGCAATAACACATATGAGTATGAATCTGGGTGTCATTCTGCGCGACAGCCGCATTCAGTTTAAAGGCATCGACGGCCCATTGTAGATACGCTTGCCAATCGGCACGGCGCAGGGGTAAGCCTTCACGCAGCGCAGGCTCATCAATCTGGATGATACCAATACCGGCTTTCTCCAGATCTTCCACTTCATCACGCAGCGCCAGTGCAATTTGTTTGGCGATGGTTTCACGGCTAACATCTTCGCGCGGGAATGACCAACACAGGATAGTGACCGGGCCGGTCAACATGCCTTTTACTGGTTTGTCCGTCAGCGATTGAGCATATTTGGCCCATTCAACCGTGATAGCTTGCGGGCGGCTGATGTCACCAATAATCACTGGCGGCTTAACACAACGGGAACCGTAACTCTGCACCCAACCATTTTGGGTAAAAACGAATCCATCCAGATGTTCGCCAAAATATTCAACCATATCATTACGTTCTGCTTCACCATGAACCAATACGTCCAGACCTAAACGCTCCTGTTCAGCAATGGCTTGCTTGATATGTTCGCTGATACCTGTGCGGTAGTTTTTCCCATCCAAACGGCCTTGCTTGAAGTCCAGACGCAGGCCACGGATCTCAGTAGTTTGCGGGAATGAACCGATAGTGGTGGTTGGCCAGGCCGGTAAGTTAAAGCGCTTACGCTGCGCTTCAGCGCGGCCTTCATAAGGCAGTTGGCGTTCAATATCCTGTGCAGTAATGGCCGCCAGACGTTGCTCCACCTGCGTATTATGAACACGACTGGAGGATTGACGGGCACGGATCGGCGCACTGTACGCAGCTAACTCGGCCAGTTTGGCTTCGCTCGGCGCGTTTAATGCTTGTGTTAATAATGCCAGTTCAGCGCATTTTTGCAGCGCAAAGGCAAACCAGCTTTTCACTTCTGCATCAAGACGTGTTTCTTCACTTAAATCAATCGGGCTGTGTAATAAGGAGCAAGAGCTACCCAACCATAATGGGCGACCATTAACCTGTGGTTGCAGGCGCTCGAACCAGTTGCTAAGGTCAGCACACCACACGTTACGGCCATTAATCACCCCCAGCGAGAGCAGCCACCCTTTTGGCAATTTTGTATCCAGAACAGCAATATCATCTTTGCCTGCAACCACATCAACATGCAGACCTTGCACTGGCAACTCACGGATAACGTCAAGGTTATGGCCGATGCTGTCGAAATAGGTGGTCAGCAACAATTTAACTTTGCCTTCCAGCGCCTGATAAGCCGGTTGATAAGCGCCCAGCCACTCTGGTGGTAACTCCAGTACCAGTGCAGGTTCGTCAATCTGTACCCACTCAATGCCACGTTTCGCTAATTCAGCCAGCACTTGTTGGTACACCGGGAGGATATTTTGCAGCAGAGAGAGACGGTCAAACTGCTCGCCTTTAACTTTACCCAGCCACAGATACGTTACCGGGCCCAGCAATACTGGTTTGATTTTGTGACCTAATGCCAGCGCTTCGTCCACCTCATCCAGCAGTTGAGTCCAGCCCAGTTTGAACTGCTGACCTAGTTGGAACTCTGGCACCATGTAGTGATAATTGGTGTTAAACCATTTAGTCATTTCCGCCGCTGCCGCAGGCTTACCGGTTGGTGCACGGCCACGGCCAATACGGAAGAGCGTATCCAAATCAATAGAACCATCCGTATTTTGATGGCGCTCTGGGACGTTGCCCAACAGCAGGCTGGTGGTCAATACATGGTCATACCACGCGAAGTCACCGACCGGCACCAAATCAATACCTGCTTGCTGCTGCTGTTGCCAATGGCGGGCGCGCAATTCACGACCCACATTGAGCAGTTCTTCTTGCGTGGAGTTGCCTGCCCAGTAACTTTCTTGTGCTTTTTTCAGTTCACGTTTCAGACCTACACGCGGAAAACCCAGTGTGTGATTTAAAATTGTCATCGTCATATTTCCCATTTAGCCATCCAGATGTTTACACATCCATAATCAGCAGGTACTGTATAATCCACAAGCGCATTTTGTTCACTGTCACTGTGAAGGACTCTCATGATCGAACTGAAACACTTACGCACCCTGCAAGCTTTGCGTAATACCGGCTCGCTGGCGGCGGCGGCAACGCAACTTCATCAGACACAATCGGCCTTGTCTCATCAATTCAGCGATCTGGAACAACGTCTGGGCTACCGTCTGTTTGTGCGTAAAAGCCAGCCGCTACGTTTCACTACGCAGGGAGAGATCTTGTTACAACTCGCAGAACAAGTGCTGCCACAAATTAAACAGGCACTGCAAACCTGCAATGAGCCGCACCAAACTGCGCTGCGCATCGCCATCGAATGCCATAGCTGTATTCAGTGGCTGGCACCTGCCTTGGATAACTTCCACAAAAACTGGCCGCAAGTGGCGATGGACTTCCAATCAGGCGTGACTTTCGATCCTCAACCCGCCTTGCAGCAAGGGGAGCTGGATCTGGTGCTGACATCAGATATCTTGCCGCGCAGTGGTCTGCACTATTCGCCAATGTTTGATTTTGAGGTGCGTCTGGTGCTGGCACCAGACCACCCATTAGCCAATAAGGCCCGCATCGAGCCGGAAGATTTAGCGCAAGAAGTGTTAATGATTTATCCGGTACAGCGGCAACGGTTAGATGTCTGGCGGCATTTCCTGCAACCCGCGGGGGTAAATCCGCCGCTGAAGAATGTGGATAATACTTTGCTACTGATTCAAATGGTGTCAGCACGCATGGGGATCGCCGCCCTACCACATTGGGTGGTAGAGAGTTTCGAACGTCAGGGATTGGTCGTCACTAAAACGCTGGGAAATGGTTTATGGAGCCGGTTATACGCGGCCGTCCGTGATGGAGAGCAGCGCCAACCGGTTACTGAAGCTTTTATTCGTTCGGCCCGGCAACACGCTTGCGAGAGTCTGCCGTTTGTAAAGAATGCGGAGCGACCCAACGCCGGTGTACCCATAGCGAAGCCATTATCACAATGGCCCCAATGATAAAACTGGGCCAATGGGGCTTTTCTTGCCAAATCGCCAGATTCACCAGCAGCCCAGCCGGAACATGCACGTTATTCATGATCCCCAAGGTGCCAGCATCGACTTGTGTCGCGCCATAGTTCCACATGAAATAACCTAGCGCAGAAGCCCCGACGCCCAGCCACACCAACACGCCCCACTGCAATTGCGTCGTGGGTAGTTTTTGTGGGTTACCAAAGGCAAACCAGGCAACAACCGCGACGGCGAAAGCACCAATATAGAACCATGAGAATGCCACATGCTGTGGGATCGGGTGGACTTCCATCAAGCGTTTGTAGCCCACTTGTCCGATGGCAAAACAGAGGTTTGCCGCCTGAACCAGCAGTAACCCCCACCAAAAATGCTCGCTCAAATGGTCGTAGCGAATGATAGCCGCCCCGACTACTGCCAGTAACGCACTCAGAGCATAGCCCCAGCGCAGACGCTGGCGGCGCAGTAAATCATAGATCAAAGTGACATACAGCGGGGTCATCACCGTGAACAGCAAGAATTCCGGTACCGTCAGGTAGAGATAGGCACGGAAGCTGAACAAGTACATGATACCTAACTGAATTGAGCCCACGGCCATGTACAGCAGAATCACCCGCCAGTGGATGTTTTTCCAGCGCAAGAACGGCAAAAAGACCAGCGCGGCTAGCCCAACCCGCATTAGCACAGAGAACCAACTATCCACCTGTCCTGCCAGATATTCGCCAATCAGGCTAAATGAAAATGCCCATAAAATGGTGGTAACGACCAGTAACAACACGATAGTTTGGCTCATTGAGGAGATAAAGTGCAATTGTAGCGGAAGCCACAACGCAACTTTGCACAAACTAGGTTTACATCTGCTCGTATTTAACCCAGTCGAACTATCTTCATCTCAGGTACTATTCCAATAATCACCTAAGAGTTACATTCCCACGCCGATAATGGTCAGGATTAACGGTGTTGTGACCGCGGCAAGCACTGTAGACATCACCAAACTGGCGGCGGCGGGGCCAGTCAGTACATTAAACTGGCGTGACATCAGATACACATTCACGCCGGTAGCCATTGACCCCAGTAATACCACCACCTGCGTTTCCAGCGCTGGCAGGCCCATCGCCCATGCCAATGCCCAGATCACCATCGGCTGAACAATCAATTTGAGAAAACAGATCGCACTGCTGATTTGCCAGCCTTCCGTGACGCGATATTCCGCCAGCCCCATTCCCAATACAATCAGCGACAACGGCGGTGCTACCTGCCCTAACATGGTTACAGGTTGATCAATAAACTGCGGTAATTGCAGACCAGTCAGGCTGAATAAAGTGCCGGAAATAATTCCTATAATCAGAGGGTTAGTCAGCACGCTACGAGCAGTTTTCGCAAAGCCCTCCAGTGTTGGCGAGCCATTGCGCGCCCACTCCACCGAGATGGTGACTAATGTCCAGAGGATCAGGCCGTTAAACACCAAAACCAGCGCCACTGCTGGGATAGATTTCTCCCCCAACATAATGGTGGCAATAGGCAGGCCCAGCATCACGTTATTAGAGAAAATGCCGCCGAGGGCAAAAACGGAACCGGACACGCCATCCAGATGAAATATCCGGCTGGCAACAATCCGCCCGATAACAAACACCACTAGACAACTACCAAAAAAGGCAATCAGCAGGCGTGCATCCACCGCTGGGCGCTCAGAGAAATCGCACATCATACGAAACAGCATAGCGGGCAATGCGAGGGAGAAAACAAAGCGGGTCAGGCCATCAGTTATGGCAGAGGGCCACTTACCAAATCGTACCAAACAGTAACCCAGCGCAAGCAGCACAAATAACGGTGAAGACAACACAATCTGGTGCCAGAGCGAAATAACAAAGGCGGGCATGGTTCACTTCCTGTCAAGCCGGGCCAGGTCAGCCCGTAAATGTAAGAATGACTGACCTACTCTGTTTCCTGTTTTATTTATATCAAAGTCATTGGAGTTACAGGTAGGTATGCAGCAAGCTAACCCCCTGTAGCTTCAAGGACGAGGGCATATCAAATCTATACGGTCAGTACAGATACAGTCAACGCCCCACTTTAACAATTCCTGCGCACGCGCTGGTTGGTTGACGGTATAGACCAAAATACGCAGCCCGGCGGCTTTGAGTAACGCTACTCGCTCCGCGGTCAACTGTTTGTAGTTAATGTGCAAAGAGACACAATCCAACTGACGGGTCATCGCCTGCCAGTTGTCATCCCATTTATCCAACAATAAACCACGTGGCAGCTCAGGTGCGGCCTGCTGGGCTGCAGCTAATGCATCAAACGAAAAAGAGGACAATAACGGCGGTATCGCCTGACCTTGCCACAACAAGCGGGCAGCCAGTGCAATAGCTCGGCCAGTGGCTATTTCAGTGCCAGTGGTGGGTTTAATCTCGATATTAGCAGCCATATCATGCTGTGCACAGCGAGCTGCCACTTCGGATAAAAGAGGCAGGCGCTCACCACGAAATGCTGTGCTATACCAGTCTCCGGCATCTAATTGAAAAAGTTTTTCCCATGACAAATCACCGGCAACTCCCCAGCCATTACTGGTGCGTTCCAGCGTATCGTCATGCAATAGAAATATCTGGCCGTCGTGCGATAATTTTACGTCAAACTCAATCATCTTGTGGCCATAACGAGCGCCAACATCAATGGCTGCTAAGGTGTTTTCCGGTGCCAGTGAACCACCACCGCGGTGAGCGACGATCGAAGGGTAAGGCCAGTTTTTACTCATGATTCCATCCGTAGTCCGCTATCTGAATCAAAAAAGTGCAGCGCCGTTGGTGGTAAATATAAATGTAATGTACTGCCCACCACAGGCATTTCCTCGTGGGATAGGCGGGCAATAACACTCTGTCCACCCCACTGACCATGTGCCAGATTATCTGCACCCAACAATTCCAGCGTCAATAGTGGCATCGGTATACCCTGCGCCGAAGTTACCTGCTGAATATGCTCCGGGCGAATGCCGAGGGTCAAGCGCCGATCCGCCCATTGTGGCCGAGGCTGTTCCAACGGCAGAGTTAGGCTATCAGATAAAATAAAGGCGTGCCCATCTGGGCTGACAGTGCCAGCTAACAGGTTCATCGCCGGTGAACCGATAAAACTGGCCACAAACAGTGTCGCTGGCCGTTGGTAAACCTCGCTTGGCGTACCAATTTGTTCGGCAACCCCTTTATTCATCACAATCACCCGCTGAGCCAATGTCATCGCCTCAACCTGATCATGGGTCACATATAGACTGGTGGTTTTTAGTCGGCGGTGCAACTGTTGCAGCTCAAGGCGCATCTGCACCCGCAGTTTGGCATCCAGATTGGAAAGTGGCTCATCAAACAAGAAAACCGCCGGTTCACGCACAATGGCCCGCCCCATTGCCACCCGCTGCCGCTGGCCGCCAGATAGTTCACGCGGTTTACGTTTTAGTAGCGGTTGCAGTTCCAGAATACGTGCGGCTTCATCCACTCGCTGGCGGATCTGCTCTTTGCCAAAACCACGAATTTTTAGGCCATAAGCCATGTTGTCAAACACACTCATGTGGGGATACAGCGCGTAGTTCTGAAACACCATCGCGATGCCACGATCTTTGGGTTCCATATGGGTAACCCGCTGATTATCAATATAGATATCACCACTGGTGGTGCGCTCCAATCCAGCAACCATACGCAGCAGCGTCGATTTACCACAGCCAGAAGGGCCAACCATTACGATGAATTCACCGTCGGCGACATCTAAATCAATTTGTTTAATCACTGGCGTGACGCCGTCATAAGATTTGGTTACTGCCTGAAGTTTTAAACATGCCATATCAGATTACTTCTCACTGTCTACCAGGCCGCGTACAAACCAACGCTGCATCAGAAGGACCACCGCGACCGGTGGAATTAAAGTCAGGATCATCGCTGCCATCACCTGATTCCATTGGGTTGGCGCACCTGAGCTAGAGATCATGCTCCTTATCCCAGCCACCGCGGTGCCCATAGAGGTATCGCTGGTAATCAAAATTGGCCAAAGATATTGGTTCCAACCATAGATAAAAGTGATCACAAACAGCGCGGCCAAATTAGTTTTAGATAGTGGCAATACGATATCCCAAAAAAAGCGCATCGCCCCGGCACCGTCAATGCGCGCCGCTTCCAATAGCTCATCGGGCAGGGTCATAAAGAACTGGCGGAATAAGAACGTTGCAGTGGCTGACGCCATCAGCGGCAGGGTCAACCCGGTATAACTGTCGAGCATATTCAGGTTCGCAATCACCTGAATTGTTGGGAAAATACGCACTTCCACCGGCAGCATCAGTGTCAGAAAAATCAACCAAAAAAACAGGTTACGTAGCGGGAAACGAAAGTAAACGATGGCATAAGCAGACAACATCGACACGGTGATTTTGCCAACAGTAATCGCAAATGCCATCACAAAACTGTTAAACAGCATCAACCCGAACGGTGCACTGTTATTCCCCACTCCGGCATGCCAGATGTGACTGATGTTCTGCCACAAATAGGGCCCGGGGATCAGGGTCATCGGCACCTGAAACACTTGGGTGTCATCCAGCGACGCGGCAACAAAAGCCACATACAGTGGGAATAAAATCAGTAACACGCCGATAATCAGCATGACGTGACAAAAAATGTCCAGCCCACGACGATTCTCAATCATTGGTAACGCACCTTACGTTCAACAAAACGGAACTGGATAACCGTCAGGCCAATCACCAGTAACATCAGCACCACCGACTGAGCGGCAGAGCTAGATAAGTCCAGGCCAGCAAAGCCTTCGCGATAAATTTTATAAATCAGGGTCGTCGTGGCTTGCATCGGCCCACCGCCCGTCGCCGCATCGATAACGGGGAAAGTATCGAAGAAGGCATAGACCAGATTCACCACCAGCAGGAAGAAACTGACCGGTGAAATCAGCGGCAGCACCAGATTAAAGAAGCGGCGTACTGGTCCGGCGCCGTCAATAGCAGCGGCTTCAACCAATGAGCGCGGAATGGATTGCAGCGCGGCAAGGAAAAACAGGAAGTTATAACTGATTTGCTTCCATACTGAAGCCAACACCACCAAGAACATGGCCTGCCCGCTGTTTTGCGCGTGGTTCCAGTTGTAACCCAATGTGGCAAGGAAATGTGTTATCAACCCCAGCCCCGGATTAAACAGGAAAATCCACAATACAGCAGCGATAGCAGGGGCCACCGCATACGGCAGAATCATTAAGGTTTGATAGATACGGCTGCCGCGCAGAACGTAATCCACCATGGCGGCCAGAAACAGCGAAACAATCAAACCAATACCAGCCACCAACGAGCTAAAAATCAGCGTGGTATAAAACGAAGCCAAATAGTATTCATCCTGAAAAAGCTGAATAAAGTTACTCAGCCCGACAAATTTATTGGAGAGGCCAAAAGGGTCCAACATTTGTACCGAGTACCACAGCGCCTCCCCGGCAGGCCACAGGAAGAAAACAGCGGTAATGGCCAGTTGGGGCAATACCAACAGGTAAGGCAACCAACTACAGGAGAAACCGGGACGGGAAGGTGACATAAAATTAACCGTTTCTCAGATGTGATATTGATTACACCAGCGTGCTAATTGAAAACGTGACGCCCTAATTTAATACCGCACAGCACTATTTGTTGGCGTTATTGGCGCAGGCAGTTTGGGTGCGAACAGTGCACCCAAACTGGCAAGTAGAGTAGCCAAATAACCTTATTGATTAGCTTGTTCAAAGCGGCGTAGTAACACATCACCACGTTTAACGGCGCTATCCAACGCTTCTTGAGCTGTCTTCTTACCGGTCCACACCCCTTCCAACTCTTCATCTACCACGGTACGGATCTGTGGCATGTTGCCCAGACGCAAGCCTTTGGTGTACGGCAATGGCGGTTTGTTCAACATCTGGCGAGTCGCCACGTCAGCACCTGGGTTCTTATCATAGAAACCTTGCTGTTTAGTCAGCTCATAGGCTGCCGTCGTAATCGGTAGGTAACCCGTCTTCTGATGCCATTCAGCAGCAATTTCCGGTTGAGCCAAGTATTGCAGGAATTCAGCGACACCTTTGTAAGTATCTTTATCTTTGCCATCCATCACCCACAGACTGGCACCGCCGATAATGGCGTTTTGTGGTACATTTTTCTCGTCAGAATCGTAAGGCATCATGCCAACGCCATAGTTAAATTTGGCGTAATGGCGAATATCCGCAAGGGAACCTGAAGAAGCAGTGGTAATGGCACAATCACCGTTATAGAACTTGGCAGTGGACTCATCTTTGCGGCCAAAATAGGTGAAATCGCCTTTTTTATTCATATCTGACAGCAACTGGATGTGCTTAATCTGTACTGGCTTATTGAATTCCAGTACCGCATCGGTGCCATCAAAGCCATTGTTACGGCTGGCAATAGGTTGGCCGTGCCAGGCACTGAAGTTTTCAATTTGAATCCAACCCTGCCAGCCGCTGGCGTACCCACAGCTTGAACCCGCAGCGCGCAGTTTTGCAGTATCGGCCGCCAATTCCTGCCATGTTTTTGGCGGTTGATCCGGGTTCAGCCCTGCTTTCTTAAAGGCATCTTTGTTGTAGTACAACACGGGAGTGGAACTGTTAAATGGTTGAGATAATAAGTGACCGGTTTTGGCATCGGTGTAATAACCGGCCACTGTTGGCACAAACACCGATTCATCAAATTTGATATTGGCATCTTTAAATACTTGGAATACCGGCTTAATCGCCTTGCTGGCCATCATGGTGGCAGTGCCCACTTCATACACCTGCAAGATTGCGGGGGCTTTACCCGAGCGAAACGCGGCTATCCCTGCCGCCAGGCTCTGTTCGTAGTTCCCTTTATATACAGGTACGATTTTATAGTCGCTATGGGACTGGTTAAATCGGTCAGCTAATGAATTAACCTCGACACCTAACTCCCCTTCCATCGAATGCCAAAAAGGAATTTCAGTCACTGCCATCGTATTGGCACTAAATGCCAATGTAAGCGCAATACCAAGCGATGTCTTACGAATGATTTTATTAAACATATTGGCCCCTGAATAAATCCGTATAGCTCACATCAATGAATTACTGTGGACAAGTGAGCGAAATAAATCAGTTTTTGTTCGCAAGCAAACATGACACCCTTTCATGACGGAAATATAACAATTACATGACATAAAAATGACATAAAAATGACATAAAAATAAACAAGACATGTCAACATCATTAATTACCCCAATAACACAAACCATTATAAAAATAAAATTACCACCATTTAAAAAACAATATTAAATTAAAAAAACTTAAAAACCCACACGTAAACACTAAAAATTCCATCAAGAATAAATATTAATAATATTACACCAGCCATCCATAACAATATTAAATGCAATATAATCAGCACAATAAAATAGGACTAACTCTTACTTGAAAAAATACCATTTAAAATGTTAGTGTTCTTTCCGGCTTATGTGGAAGTGTATTAACATGACTTTTAACACCCTCATTATCATCACCATAAAAGCCACAAGCATCATTAATCCCTTTCCAGTTGGATAAGGATTTTATATATAACGGACTATCAGGTATTTAATAATGAAAAAGACGCTACTTTCTATTATTACTATGGCGATATTAACCACCAGTGTTAGCGCCAATGCGAATGTAATGACAAGTTTACAATCTGGTATAAATAACGCTCAAATTCAAGGTATTCAGAGTATGAATCAGTCTGATCAGAGTGTATATTTCAAACCTGCATTAACGAAAGAGATTACGGTTGAATTAGAAGTACCTCAAATAGTCAAATTTTCCAAATCAAATGGTGACGAACTGAGTTTAATTAAACTTAGCATGAACTCCACCATGAACTCATACAAGGCGACAGAGAACATCCGAGTAGAATCTAATGGCGACAGTAAAGTTCGTATTGGCCTTGGAAAACCATTTGATTTAGTGTCTAACAATGGTTCAAGAATACAATCTACCCCTACCGTAATGATAGGTAATACGATGCTGAGTAGAGCTGCTAATGTTGGGCTTGGTGGTCATATGGCAACATTCCCCTTAACTAACTCAGTACTCGATACCACTCTAGACATTAGCGTAAACGGCAACGGACTTAAGTCTGCCGAAGTATACACTGGCACACTTAATCT
The DNA here is from genome assembly GCF_052217145.1 of Yersinia sp. 2541 StPb PI. Taxonomy (NCBI): domain Bacteria; kingdom Pseudomonadati; phylum Pseudomonadota; class Gammaproteobacteria; order Enterobacterales; family Yersiniaceae; genus Yersinia; species Yersinia sp. 2541 StPb PI. The sequence continues at coordinate 4,451,571 of NZ_JAZGQB010000001.1, forward strand.
AGTTATTGAAACGGCTGCATAACTCAGTAAAACATTATAATTTCCTTATTATTAACACATACAGTCAGGGGGTAAACTCCTGGCTGCATGCTCCTTTGAACCAAAAACATAACGTAATGGTGTAACCAGAACCATTACCATAGAAATATATTATTCAAAGGGAGAAGGCATATCGCAATAGTAGTTAACAGTGGAATGGAATCCTATGACAAACAATCTAATAATTAATAAGGCCACTTTACTTTTTTTATTACTTGCTACAATTATTTCAGCACAGGCAGAAGAGATAACGATCGAACAATTAATACCTGTTGGTTTTTCCGCTGTGGAAGAAAATAATACACTACAATTACTGGGTATATTAGAGGGCAAAACATTACCCAGTCCATTTTTTTTCTCGGAAAAAAAACAGCAGTTAAGTTTTGATCAACAACAATATCGCAACAACCATATTGATGAACAATCAATTATTCTATTAGAAAATATTTTACCCCAAATACCTTATTTGCAATGCCAGAATGGCTGCGATTATATCTTATCTAATCATCGCGTCACCGTAGATAAGGTCAATAATGTAGTAACGGTAACCAATAACAGCAACCGTTATTTAATGCCTGTCACCACTTGGGGATTGGTCCATAATCAATCCTTTGACCTGCGTATGACTGCAGAAAATTACCGCGCTATTTCAGGCCGAGGGCAAGGATATATTGGTCTACCCTTGCAATCTTTTGGCTTCGCTAATTGGTTTTATAACACTAGCCGTTCAAAAAACAGTTATCACGCCACACACCAGCCCCAATATCAACAGCAAACTCAAATAGGTATCGATAGTTGGTATTTGCAAAAGAACTTCCAAGCACACTACCTACGGGCAGGTAAACAAAATAATCTGGATAACAGTGCTGGCAGCATTCATACCCTGATTAACCCTGCTTTAGACCAATTCGTGACGCTGGGTAGCCAAAGTTACTTAACTATTAATAAGCCCTCCGCGGGCAGCTTAGTGCTATATGCCACCAGCGATGGCGATTTCGAAATCTATCGCGATAACCAACTTATCCGCCGAATCCCTGCCCAACTGGGCCGTAATGAAATTGATTACAACCAACTTCCCGGCGGCTATTACAACGTTGAGGTCCGGTTAGTCGACCGTACAGGGAAAGTCGTCAGCCAGGAAAGCCAAACCATCAGTAATATTAACACTCAAACCAATAATGGCTGGTTCCTGACTATGGGTAAAGGAATGGCGCGTAGCCATAGCTCTCCCCACCTGATGCAGTTTGGCCGCAGTATGAACCTGCAAAGCGTGCAAGCTAATATCACGCTACTCAAAGATAGCGCCAGCCACTGGGCAGCAGAAGGGAATATTTCGCGCCCCTTTATTTTTTCTGATCTCGACCTTACCCCTACTCTGGGCGTGATGTCTGGCGAAAAACGTGATGGCGGATATCTGCGCATAACCGGTGGAAGCACCGTACTAGGATATGCCTCTGTATCCCGTTATCAAACACCAGGTGTGTCTATATACGCACCAAATGCGGGTAGCACATCAGCTTCTTATAGTCGCCAATTGGGGCCAATCCAACTGAGCTATCAATTCAATCAATTTAGCACCAGCCAGCAGCACCGTATCCAAAGCCGCTGGGACTGGCGACGGCCGCAATATAACCTTGCGCTGTCCCTTGGTGTACAAAAAGGCGGGCAATGGAACAACCAGAATAATTACGGTGTATTTCTTAATACCACACTCTCCTTTCTCAAAAGCAGCGCCAGCATCAACAGTGCCTATGATCAGCAGCAGTTGGTTACCAGTGCCAGTTATCAAAAAGAATTTAACGATAACTATGGCAACAGCACCTTGGGTATTGATGGCAGTGCCAGTGGGAAAACATCCAGCATCGGCAGCTTTGCTCATCGCAGTGGCAGCCGTGGTGATGTATCGGCACGAATGGGAGTTGATAACAAGATAGCCAATGGCAGCATCAGTTATAGCGGCATGCTGGCTATCAGCCCGCAAGGCATGGCATTAGGCCGCAGCAGCTACAGCGGAACCGCATTACTGATAGAGACACCGGACTTAGCTGGCACGCCATATAGCTTCAATGCGGAAGGCCATCCGATAACCGGCGCGGGTACTTACGCTATACCGATTCCACGGTATCAGGACCGTTTCTTTGTGCAAACACATATCGAACGCAATGACCTGGATATGAATATTCAGTTACCCGTCAATATTGCTCGCGCCCATCCTGGGCAAGTTTTTTCCAGTAAGGCCGATATCACATTGAACCTGCTTTACAGCGGTTTTCTCAAGGATGAGCACGGGCAACCTGTTAGCGGGGTTATTCAGGAAACTGGAGATACCGTCCACCCCAATGGACTATTTTCTATTCACTCTCGTGCCAAGCTGAGAAATATTCAGGTTCAAAACCACTTAGCCCGTTACCGCTGCAATATGAGCCAGCAACGCGATCATATTTATCTTTGTCACTTAGATTAATACCAACAGGAATTGTTATGAAATATGCCTATTTACTCTCCACTATCGCCTTCTTGTTGGTACCGATTACCGCCACTTATGCGCAGTTAGTGGCTATCCCTACCCGTACCACAGTGGAATCACTGGACCAACACCGGACAATCCAAGTCTATAACAGCGGTGATAAGCCACTGTATCTGGATATCACACTACAACGAGTAGACAACCCCGGGGTGCATCCTGAACAGAAAACACTGATAAGTGATATCTCGCAGCCTGAAATGATTTTTAACCCCAACCGGATTACTTTAGGACCGAAACAGAAGCGTAATATTAGACTATTGCCCTTAAAATCTCCGACGCAGGAAACGCTGTATCGGCTGTATATCAACCCGGTAGTCGATATCAAAGCTGTCGGTCAGCATGAGGACAAAAGCAAAATCCATGCTCCCATGACCATCAGTATTGGTTATGGTGTGTTGATTCATCATGTACCCCCTTTAACTGCACAGACTCGTCACTGGCAGCATCAATGCTTGCCGGGCGGTCATCTCATGCTTACCTCCAGCGGCACGGTTCATAGCAAATTTGAGCAACTGAACTCCGGCGACAAGACAGATAGCCTGAATCTATATCCCGGAACCCCCATCACCCTGTCAACCAAACGACTCAGCGGTAAGGTAGATAATGAAACGTTTACTGTTCATTGCGGCTAGCCTCCTGCCGCCCTCGGTTTTCAGTGCCATAGATATTCAGCCACATGTGCTGGAAATAGAGCAGGAAAGTACAGTGGTGACAGTAACTAATTACGGTTTAGACCCTGAGTACGTGACAGTTCAACTGTACCAGCTTAATAACCCAGGTGAGTCGCCAGAACAAGAATCACTAACCTCGGTAGGCGAACAGCAACATCCCGCACTGTTTGCATTCCCAGCAAAACTGACTCTGGGACCAAAGCAGAGTGGGAGAATATTTCTTAAAGCACTTAGCACGCCGGATAAAGAGCAGGTATATCGACTCGCAGTAGTACCGGTTAATAACTTGCAAGTTACCGGTGGCCATACTGCCGTGTTGGGGGTGCAGTTAAGTTATATGGGATTGGTCAGGCATCTGGCGGCATCACCGCAACCCCAGTGGGCACACCACTGTCTTGACGGGGGGATGGTGTTGGAGAATACCGGTAACACCCGCCTACAGTGGCGTCAGTTGAAAACCCAGGAACAGGATATAGAGGACTTTAATCTCTATCCCGACCAACATCGGCAGCTGGCGGTCAGTGATGTACGAGGAATGATCGAGGATAAGCCCTTCAACTTGCGATGTATCGCAGGGTAAAGATAAGGAACATTATGAATATCATAAAAATCATCGCCCTATCCCTATTACTCCCCTCACAGGCAAGGGCAGATTCAATTCCTCTGGGGAATATCGATGTCAGGTTAGAAGTGACAGCACACCCCAGGATCGAGGTTGAAAAGCCACAAGGGGGTTGGTATAGCAGTATAAAACTGGAAAGTAGCCCCGAAAATCACTTGCTGTATCAAAAGGAACTCCCAGTAGTCGTCAAGCTACGCAGGCAAGAAGGATTTCGAATTTCGGTGAAAAATCCACTGATACTGACTCGTCACTCTACTGTATTGACGGGAGCAGATCAGGCATTCTCCCCCGCGCAAGTGCGCTGGGGCACGGATCGCGCCAACCTGCGCGTGTTATCGGCTATCCCTGAGACATTCAACATAACCCAGGGTAGAACCCGCCAAACCAGTACCGACTATATATTACATATTTCAGCATTAGCGCCCAGTGGGCCAAATTCCGCAGGGAAATATCATGGGCAGCTAACATTAATATTTGAAACGAATAGCTGAAATAAATAACTGATAGTCATGGAGAGATAATCAAGTGAATGTTAAATACAGACTATTCCTTATGGGGCTATTATTGCTAATAATTCAGCCTATAGCTATGGCAAACCTCTATTTTTATCCCTACACCCAACAATACTCTAATTGCAAAATCAAACTAAACGCTGATGACAGCGTGGAGGTTTATTTTCGGGCGATGCTGAAAGATTTATATTCCTCATCAGGAACAATGGTAAATGGAAAGCATATATTAGCCTGGGGAGAATTACTAAATATCCCAACTGATGAGATGAGAAATATCGGGTTACCTAACCGGCGTGCGCTCCTGTCACTTTATTTCTATAAAGCTGATGGTTCACGAGATTTCAGTATTCAATTTAATGATATCACTAATCTTTCGCTCAATGGCGAAGCGCCCTCAGATTCGAATGATAATACTCAGGAAATACTGTTCAACCGTGATCTCAAATCATCACCCTTTGACAAGAAGTATTACTATGTTTCATTCAAGGTTGCCGCACATGTCCTCAAGGATATCAGAATCGGTGCAACTGTAGGAGGTGCGATCCATTACAAAGGGCAATATCACTCATTAATGTCATCTACTGGCGTTTCCTTTGGTCAGAATGGCAAACAATGCACACTCTTTAATCCTCAGGCAGACGTGGCACCAGAAGCCCTTAAAATTGATCCTAAATTCCGTATGGACGCAAAAACATGGCAATTGAAGTCTTTCGATTTAGATGAATTACTTGAGAAAATTGAGCGCGGCGCTAAAGGGAAAAGCGTACACGCGCCATTGATTAATCCAGTAGGTAACCGTTTTTGTATCCGCTATCGCGCCACCGGGATTCAACGGACGCGTTATATGATTAGCGCCACCAACCGAAATGGATTAGCAGCAAACACTGTACATTTTCAGTTAAAGGAAGCTGAGAGTGATAAGACCATCGGTTATACCGTGGAATTTCAAAGCCAAGCAGGTAATACGAAAAACTTTTTACTGCCAAAAGAGAAAAAGTTTATTCAGTTGAGAAATGATAATAACGGTGAAATGTGCTGGTCACCACGCATACGGCTTTATAATACCAAGACAACCGATAAAGGAAGTTATAGCGATACACTCAATTTCACTATTACACCACAGGCATGATGCCGAACAGCTAGAAGATAGCTTTATGATTAGCTAATAACTAAGGCCCGGAAACGGGCCTTCATAGATAATGAAAAACGACGATTTAACCGCCCAGATAAGCTGAACGCACGGCTTCATTAGCTAACAACGCAGCCCCCGTGTCCTCCAGAACAATACGACCATTCTCTAGTACATAGCCACGATCTGCTAACTTCAAAGCCTGATTCGCATTCTGCTCAACGAGGAAAATAGTCATCCCTTCTTCTCGTAATTGTTGAATAGTATCAAATATTTGCAGAATAATTATCGGTGCTAATCCTAATGAAGGTTCATCCAGTAACAGTAATTTTGGCTGGCTCATCAGGGCACGGCCTATCGCCAACATCTGTTGCTCGCCACCAGACATGGTTCCTGCTCGCTGAGCCCGACGTTCAAATAATCGCGGGAACAAGTCGTAAACCCGTTCAATACGTTGCTGATATTGCTGACGATCAGCGAAAAATCCCCCCATCGCCAGATTTTCTTCAACCGTCATCCGGGAAAATACCCGTCGGCCTTCAGGAACAATCGCAATCGCCTCACGCATAATGCGTGCGGTCTGCCAATCCGTAATATTCTGCTCACCAAAAACAATACTGCCCTCGGTCGCACGAGGCTCACCACACAATGTCCCCAACAGTGTGGTTTTACCCGCACCGTTAGCACCAATCAGTGTAACGATCTCACCTTGTTGAATATGCAGGCTAACCTGATGCAATGCCTGAATTTTGCCGTAATGGGCTGAAACGTTATTAAATGACAACATGTTATGTTTATGCCTCGCCCACTTTTTATTTACCCAAAAATACTTCTACTTAAAAATAAGTTATTCGCCCAAATAGGCCCGGATCACATCCGGGTTATTACGGATTTCGCTGGGTGTGCCTTGTGCTAACGGCGTTCCCTGATTGACCACATAAATGCGATCAGAAATTCCCATCACCAGTTTCATATCATGTTCGATTAACAATACCGAGACTTGGTGTTGGTCACGTAACTCCATAATCAACTGATTCAGTTCATCAGTCTCTTTGGGGTTCAATCCCGCAGCGGGCTCATCTAACATCAATAGCTCAGGGCGAGTCACCATGCAGCGGGCAATTTCCAGACGACGCTGCTGACCATAGGCCAAATTCCCCGCCTGTCGGTTTGCCAGCTCTAATAGGCCGACACGCTCCAACCAAGTGGCTGCACGCTCCAACGCGTCGGCCTCTGCTCGCCGAAAACCGGGGGTTTTCAGCAAACCGGCAAAAACCCCACTTTTAAGGTGCTGATGCTGAGCCACCAGCAGGTTCTCCACCACCGTCATTTCACGGAACAGACGCACATGCTGGAAAGTACGAATCACCCCCATTCGGGCAATCATCTGGCCGGGCAGCCCTTCAAGATGACGATCACGTAACTTAATCGTGCCGCCAGTCGGGCGGTAAAAACCGGTTAGGCAGTTAAAAATTGTGGTCTTACCTGCCCCATTAGGGCCAATCAGCGAGACAATCTCACCCTGATTGAGGGTCAGACCCACATTGTTCACCGCCAGTAACCCACCAAAACGCATGGACAGCCCTTCAACTGCTAACAAAGGTTGCGTATTCATACCTGCTCCCCTTTTTTAGCTTTTATCTCTGCGACTTTTAGCTTTAGCTGTGGCCGTTTCATTGGCAGCAACCCTTGTGGACGCCAAATCATCATCAGTACCATCAATGCACCTAACAGCAACATACTGTAAGCATTGAGGTCACGCATTAATTCCCGCGAAACCACCAGCAATACCGCCGCCAGGATGACCGCGAACTGCGACCCCATGCCACCTAACACCACAATCGCTAGCACGAAAGCCGATTCAACAAAGGTGAAGGATTCAGGACTAACGAAACCCTGTCGGGCGGCAAACAAAGTACCGGCAAAACCAGCAAACGCGGCACTGATAGTAAATGCAGTCAGTTTGATTTTGGTTGGGCTAAGGCCCAATGAGCGGCAGGCGATTTCATCTTCACGCAATGCTTCCCATGCTCGGCCCAGCGGCATACGCAGCAGTCGATTGATCACAAACAAGGTCAGGATCACTAATAACAACGCCACCATATACAAGAAAATGATACGGTCACTAGGATCATAAGTCAGGCCAAAGAAGTTGTGGAAAGTATCCCAACCGCCATCCTTCGCAGTGCGGCTGAACTCTAAACCAAATAGTGTTGGTTTTGGAATTTGGCTAATCCCATTCGGGCCACCGGTGATTTCCGTATTATTGAGCAGCAAAATACGTACAATTTCACCAAAACCCAAAGTGACAATCGCCAGGTAATCCCCCCGCAAACGTAATACTGGGAAGCCCAACAAGAAGCCAGACAGTGCTGCGACTATGCCAGCCAGCGGTAAACTCTCCCAAAAACCTAAACCGTAATAGTGATTCAACAGCGCATAGGTATAGGCACCAATGGCATAAAATCCACCGTAGCCTAGTACCAGCAGGCCAGATAGCCCCACGACAACGTTCAATCCCAACCCCAACATGACATAAATCAACGTCAGGGTCGCAATATCCACTGAACCTCTGGAGACCAGGAACGGCCAGGCGATTGCGGCGATAATAATTGCTGCGGCTAATAGTTTTTGACGGGGGCTGGTGCCATCAAAACTAGGCAATACCCATGCCGGACCAGAGACTTTTTTAATACCTTGCTGGATGTACGGGCGCACCAGTTGGAAGAAAAACACCACGATACAACCCGCGCCAATCCACAGCCAGCGGACTTCTGCCGCCCCTTGCACAATGAGTTTGGTGCCGTCTAACTGCAACTGCAAACCCATTACAAACGAGGCAAGGACGAAGAGCACAAAACTGGAAATAATGGCATTAACAAAGTTGAGTTGTTTCATACTTTTTCAACCTCTGGACGGCCTAAGATCCCAGTAGGCATAACAAGCAGCACCACAATCAGCAATGCGAATGAAACTGCATCTTTGTATTCAGTGCTTAGATAAGCAGAAGTTAATGCTTCAGCCACACCCAGAATCAAGCCACCGATCATCGCGCCAGGAATACTACCAATGCCACCCAATACGGCTGCGGTGAAGGCTTTCATACCGGCCATAAAACCAATATATGGGTTGATAACCCCATAGAACTGGCCAAGTAATACCCCTGCCACGGCGGCCATCAATGCCCCGATAACAAAGGTCAGCGAGATAACCCGGTCAGTATTAATACCCAGCAGGCTCGCCATTTTTAAGTCTTCAGCACAGGCACGGCAGGCACGCCCCATACGGGAATAGCGGATAAATAAGGTTAATGCCAGCATCGCCAAGAAAGTGACTACCCAGATGGTCAGTTGCATGGTGCTGATGGTCGCGGCAAACCCATTGGTTTCTGCCAAAGTCCATTGCCCAGTAACCAAACTCGGTAGTGCTAAATCCCGTGAGCCTTGCGTCAGGCTGACGTAGTTTTGCAGGAAGATTGACATCCCAATCGCCGAGATCAGTGCAATCAAACGCTTGGAGCTACGAACCGGCTTATAGGCCACCCGTTCAATACTCCAACCATAAGCACTGGCGATCACGATAGAGACGAGAAAAGCAGAGCCGATCAATAACCAGCTAGCGTCGATCCCCATCATCATCAATGCGGCGATCACGATAAACGAAACGTAGCTGCCGATCATATACACTTCGCCGTGAGCAAAGTTGATCATGCCGATAATGCCGTACACCATGGTATAACCAATGGCGATCAGCGCATACGTGCTGCCCAACGTAACACCGTTGAACATCTGTTGCAGAAAATAAAGAAACTGCTCTGACATACCCTAACCCTTTGATTCACTTGCCTGGCTGCCCTAGCCAACTGCGCCAAATCTACTGTGTGCAGAGAGGAAAATCCCCCCGAAACATGGGGGGATGCAGTTGGTAAAAGGGGCCGGGTTGCTGCGAGAGCAACCCTACAACTTAATGATTCTAATATTATTGTTATTTGACCGCAGTTGAAGAACCATCTGCGTGCCATTCAAAAATACCGAATTCAAACCCTTTCAAATCGCCTTTTTCATCCCAACTCAATGGCCCCATCACTGTTTCAACCGGCTTACCGGTTTTCAGATCTTTGACCAAATCAGCCGGCTCTTGGCTGCCGCTACGTTCCATTGCTGTGGTTAGCGATTGCAATGCAGCATAGGTTGTCCAAACAAACGGACCGGTTGGGTCAAGTTTCTTCGCTTTCAGCGCATCAACAATAGGCTGGTTAGTTGGCACCTGATCATAACGTTTCGGTAATGTCACCAGCATGCCTTCAGAAGCGTCACCAGCGATATTAGATAGTGAGGAGTTACCAACACCCTCTGGCCCCATAAAGCGAGCTGTCAGACCTGCTTGCTTCGCCTGACGCAGGATCTGCCCCATCTCTGGGTAGTAACCACCAAAGTAGACGAAATCGACATTCTCTTTCTTCAGACGAGCCACCAACGTAGAGAAATCTTTATCACCCGCGGTCACGCCTTCAAACAGCACCACTTCGGTACCTTGCTTTTTCAAGCTGTCACGTACAGAACGCGCCAAGCCTTCACCGTACTGCTGCTTATCGTGTACCACTGCAATACGTTTAGGCTTAATAGTCTCAATGATATATTTGGCAGCGGTTGGGCCTTGATCAGAATCCAAACCGGTGGTGCGCATGATCATTTTGTAACCACGCGTGGTCAGATCGGCATTGGTTGCAGCAGGAGTGATCATAATCACACCTTCATCTTCATAAATGTCTGAAGCAGGCTGAGTTGAAGAAGAGCACAGATGGCCGATAACATAACGAATACCGTCGTTAATGACTTTGTTGGCAACGGCGACAGCTTGTTTCGGGTCGCAGGCATCATCGTATTCCACGCCAACCAGTTTATCGCCTTTGATTCCACCTTTGGCATTGATATCAGCAATAGCCTGACGTGCGCCGGTAAATTCCATGTCACCATATTGGGCAACCGGGCCTGACATCGCGCCAACAATGGCGACTTTAATGTCTTTAGCCAGTACAGAGTGGCTCATCGCCATTGCTATACACCCAGCCAGCAACACTTTACCTTTTGTTAATTTCATCCGCGAATTCCCCATCTGTCATTGTGAACGTGCTTGTTGTGTCGGTCTTAACGTTTTATCGAATGTAACGTTTTATTCATAAGTAATAATGATTTAGTCTCAAAAGTAATAGATTTCTCTAATAAGACTTTATTTTTCATGTCATTAAACAGGAGTTTTATGCTGCAAATCAACTAGGACAAGCAGAAACAAGCGGTGTAAACAGCATAAAATTAGGATTAAATTGAATGGGTTTTACTCAAATGATAGTGGGTTGTGCTGGTTATGTGATCTTTTACTCCGGTAAAACTCGGAAAATGCAGTAGCGAAAAAACATTTTCCGCCGTGAACGTACAGAAAAACTTACACAACGCTCTGGTCTGTGATCTAGTACAATAAACCACAGCCCCATTACCCTTACTTTTTTGTGGTCTCTCGACGATGAAACTGACTATTGAACGATTAACAACCCTTACTCATCAGGATCTTATCGATTTAGCGAAGATCTGGCCTGAACAACAGCCAACGCTCTGGCAGCAGTGGATTAACGATGGTAAGCCGCTGTTTGGCGCGCGTTTTAACGAGCGTCTATTAGGTGCAGTCAAAATCACGGTGAATGGTCAGCAGGCTGAGTTTCAGGATTTGTATGTCAGAGAGGTGACTCGTCGCCGTGGCGTGGGATTATATTTGATCGAAGAAACGCAGCGTCAGTTACCGACAGTACAGCACTGGCAACTTAAGGATGAGCAGGTTATAGCCGAACAACATGAGGCGATGGATGGTTTTATGCACGCCTGTGGTTTTAGCCGTGGCACACAAGGCTGGCACAAATAGCCAGTATCAATAAAATAGCGATCTCAGCTCATTTGGTTTTGCTAGATAAAGCGGGTTTTGCTAAATAAATTTTGTTGATGAAGAGTGCCAAAAAAGCAAAAGGGCGACATTAATAAATAATATCGCCCTTCATGTTACGTCATATCCCGTTGTAACCTAACATCACAGTTGTGTTTAGCTGCAATGCTAATGGTTTTGGGTATATGTATTAGGCTTCAATCGCCATGCGTAATTTTTTCATCGCGTTTTTTTCAAGCTGACGCACACGTTCAGCAGATACACCGTACTGATCGGCCAGTTCCTGCAACGTTGACTTGTTGTCATCGTCCAACCAACGGGCGCGAATAATATGCTGGCTCCGCTCGTCCAATCCTTCCAACGCATAAGACAATTTATCTGCCGCATGGTTATCCCAGTTATCCTCTTCAATGCCATCAGCAAAATCAGAGGTTTTATCCTGTAAATACAGGACCGGCGCCATGGATTGACCATCACGTGCTTCGTCATCTGGAGATGGATCAAATGTCATATCCTGTGCGGACATGCGTGATTCCATCTCGCGAACATCTTTACTGGTCACACCCAGTTCTTTGGCAACCAGCTCGACTTCATCCTGATTAAACCAACCCAGACGCTGCTTGGTTTTACGCAGGTTGAAGAACAATTTACGCTGAGCTTTGGTGGTTGCGACTTTGACAATTCGCCAGTTACGCAGAACATATTCGTGAATTTCTGCTTTGATCCAATGTACCGCAAAGGACACCAGACGTACCCCGACTTCAGGGTTAAAACGGCGAACTGCTTTCATCAAGCCAATATTACCTTCCTGAATAAGGTCAGCCTGTGGCAAACCATACCCGGAATAGTTGCGGGCAACATGAGCGACAAAGCGCAGGTGAGACAGGATAAGCTGTTTAGCCGCTCCCAGATCGCCCTGGTAATGCAGCCGTTCAGCCAGCTCCCGTTCTTCCTCTGCGGTCAGCATCGGATAGGCGTTGGCGGCCCGAATATAGGCTTCCAGACTACCTTGGGGTACTAAGGCTAAAGTTTGCATTTCTTTGGTCATTCAAAACCCTCTCATTGCATGTTTAGTGCAGTTTTGTCTCAGCGCAGATATTTTAGCATCTGCTTAAACAGATTCAAGCGCTGGGCACATTATCATTTCACTGTGTTATTGGACTGGTTATTGCCGTAAAAGTTCATACTAGATCACACTTTTTGACTCTGGATCTTAGCAGATAACCGGTCAAGCGGATCAAGAAGTGTAGATGGAATTCACTACAGCAAATACCTCTTTCCCTGCTTTAGTTCAACACCGCAGGGAAAGAGTATAACAAACATTCTTTACTGCGGTGTAAATCGACGTAAATGTTGGACCGTTGCCAGCCACGCTGCAATCCAGCCGATCATGGCAGAGATCAACACCAGCAACAGGCACTCATCCCAGCTCAAGCCATGTAAGGTAAATTGGGTACCGAACACCGCTGCCACCTGCGTAACCACCGAGCCAAGCTTCCATACCAGCCCTTCTGATAGGATCAGAGATAACACCGCACCACCAAATCCCAGCATTGCCCCACCGTTCAGGAACGGCCGCAGAATGAACCCATCCGTTGCACCAATCAACTTCATAACATTGATAGTATCGCGGCGGCTAAAGATACTCAGACGCACACTGTTACCAATTACCAGGAACACGGCAACCACCATCAAAACACCAATCATGGCCGCGACCTGCCCGACCAGGCCTGTCAGCGCGGCCAAACGGGCAAACCAGCTATCATCCATGCGGACTTCAGCCACCCCTTCCACCTTACTAACCCGATCACGCAGGGTATCCAGCGTCCCTGAGCTTTGGAAATCCAATTTAGGGGTGATGATGGCAACAGCGGGCAGCGGATTTTCTTCCAGCATATCCAGCGCTCCACCAAAACCGGACCAGTTGCGGAACTCACCCATCGCTTCTTCCCGCGACAGATAATTAACCTTCTCCACACCTGCTTCCGCTTTCAGCGTAGTCACCACGTTCTCAGCTGCGTTATCGTCCAGTGCTTTATCTAAATAGACCGTCAGTTGTGGGGTTGGATACCATTGATCTGCCGCCTGACTGACGTTCTTCCACACGATATAGCATACGCTTGGCAGTGTTAACGAAATGGCAATCACCATCACCGTTAACAGTGTCGCCAATGGCTGGCGCATCATATCGGCAATGGCATTAACCCACGAATAGCGCCACTGTTCACGCCAACCGCCTTTTAGCGCTTTGGTTTTTGCTTTCTGTGCGTTATTCGCCATGATGCGCTCCTAACATCCGCCCCTGACTCAATGTCAGAATCGGGTAGCGCCGCCGGGCAATCAACGACGTATCGTGGGTTGCCATCAACACGGTAACGCCCACACGGTTAAATTCTTCAAACAAACGCAAAATACCTTCGGATAATGCATCGTCCAGGTTACCCGTCGGTTCATCAGCCAGTAATACTGCCGGTTTATTCACTACCGCCCGAGCAATGCCTACACGCTGTTGCTCACCGCCGGAAAGTTGAATTGGGAAGTTTTTCGCCTTATCCAACAACCCTACTTTATCCAGTGCTGCGGATACTCTGCGGCGAATATCTTCAGTGCTGGCACCAGCAATAATCAATGGCATAGCGACATTGTCATATACCGTTCTGTCCAACAACAGGTGATGATCCTGGAAGATCATCCCGATCTGGCGACGCAGGAAAGGTACTTCTCGGTTTTTCAAGCGACTTATATCGTGACCACCAAACCATATATGACCGGCACTGGGGCGCTCGATACCACAAATCAGTTTCAGCAGGGTGCTTTTCCCTGCACCGGAATGGCCGGTCAGAAACGCCATTTCCGCTGGGCGCAGATGAAAATCGACCCCTTGGAGCGCCTGTCGTCCGCCCAGATAAGCTTTACTGACCTGTTCAAAGCGAATCATCCGTATTAGTCCTCTCGGGCAAAAAGAGCCTCAATAAAATCGTCAGCCTTAAATGGCCGCAAATCTTCTATACCTTCCCCAACACCGATATAACGGATTGGGATTCCGAACTGATCTGCGATGGCAAAAATCACCCCGCCCTTGGCGGTACCATCCAGTTTAGTTAGGGTAATTCCGGTCAGACCGACTGCTTCATTAAACAGTTTCGCCTGACTCACCGCATTTTGTCCGGTACTGGCATCTAACGTCAGCATAACCTCATGGGGGGCGTCGCCGTCCAGCTTTTTCATCACTCGGACAATCTTCTTCAACTCTTCCATCAGGTGGGCTTTATTTTGTAAACGCCCGGCAGTGTCCGCCAGCAGCACATCAATACCTCGGGCTTTCGCTGCCTGAATAGCATCGAAAATCACCGAAGCAGAGTCTGCACCGGTATGCTGTGCCACCACGGCAATCTTGTTACGATCCCCCCAAACTTGCAGTTGTTCTACCGCAGCCGCGCGGAAAGTATCACCCGCCGCCAGCATGACAGATTTACCTTCAGCCTGGAATTGACGCGCCAGTTTCCCGATGGTGGTAGTTTTCCCCACACCATTAACGCCAACCATTAAGATAACAAAGGGATTTTTGCCACTGACATCCAATGGCTTGTCTACTTTAGACAGAATTTCAGACATTTCCTCTTTAAGCTTGCCATATAACGCTTCGGCATCTTTTAGCTGCTTACGACTGGCATGTTCGGTTAGAGAGGTAATAATTTTACGGGTAGTTTCGACGCCAACGTCGGCGATCAGGAGCTGTTCTTCTAACTCTTCAAACAGATCGTCGTCGATTTTCTTACCACTAAACAGCCCCATAAAACCGGAGCCAAGATTCTGCTTGGTTTTAAGTAAGCTGCGTTTTAAACGAGCAAAAAAACCTTCTTTGGTTGGGCGTTCTTGTTCCTGAACCGCTACCGGCACAATTTCGTTTACCGCTTCAAGCTCTGTTTGTGACTCAAATTCTTCTTCAATTACTGCTGTTTCGCCGCTAACCTCGACCCACGGCTCTTCCACAATAGCTTGTGGCGTAGAGACATCGAGAACCAAGTTATCTTCTGTCAATGGCAGTTCTGGCGCACTGACGGTGCCTTCATCCCATTGAGCAACATTATCGTCTTCATTCTCATGTTGTGAGAAATGATGTTGTAAATACTGAGGATCAGAAGAGAAATCTATCGGTTCTTGACCCCCCTGCGCTGTAGGGTCTACATCCAGCTCAGGCAGAATTTCAGCCGCGGCTTCACTGACAACGGCGCTATCCCATTCACCCGGTGCGGCAGTGACATGCTCTTCTACCTCAACAGGTGGATGCTCAGATGCTATCTCAATCTGTTTCTCACTGATGGCTTGCTCTTCAGCATGCTCAGCAACACCTTCTTTTTCAGTAGCCAATGGCTCTGTTGGTTGTTCTTCATTCTGACGGCCAAGGCCCAGCCAGGAAAAAAAACCACGTTTTTTTTCTTTTGCCATTTGCGACTACACTCCTCGCGGTTTAATCATGGCTTTACCCTTATGACTTCGGGTTTGCATAAAATAAGATAATAGTTTGCAAGTCTATCACTTTCCCCTGAACAGCAACACGCGCACGATGCTGGTTTCTATTGTGAATTCAGTCAACAAAGGTTTAACGTTTCCCCCACACAGCAGTCGTAGGTAGAATAGCGATTAACTCTTTTATTCAGCGCTGCAATACTGACCAACTTTCAAGCAAAGCAATCTATGGCAAAACGACCTACAACACGATCGACAACCCAACGATCTAGCGCAAAACCGGCGGTACATCAGGCAGCGGGGCAGATCCGCATCATTGGTGGCAAATGGCGAGGCCGTAAATTGCCCGTGCCTGATAGCCCAGGGCTACGCCCAACCACTGACCGGGTCAGAGAGACACTGTTTAACTGGCTGGCACCGATGATTCAGGGTGCCCGGTGTCTGGATTGCTTTGCTGGCAGCGGCGCATTGGGGCTGGAAGCGCTATCCCGTTATGCCGGTGAAGCCATATTATTAGAAGCCGATCGGCATGTCGCCAAGCAACTTGGCAGCAATCTGGCATTATTGAGTGCCGAGAATGGTCAAGTAGTGAATACCAATTCTTTGCAGTGGCTGGCTCAACCGGGGCAGCCTTTTGATCTGGTATTCCTTGATCCCCCTTTCCGTAAAGGCTTGTTAGCTGAAACCATCACACTGCTGGAGCAATATAACTGGCTGGCAGAACAGGCTTGGATTTACGTTGAAGCTGAGGCTGAAAGTGCCGCTGCGGATGTTCCCGGCAGTTGGCAGTTACATCGCGAGAAAATTGCCGGTCAAGTGGCCTATCGTCTCTATATTCGTAATGAACAGACTCACCAACACGCTGTATCAGCGGAAGAACTGGAGCAACACCATGTGGATTAATCTCGGCCGGTTATTGATGTTAGGGGTATGGTTTTTCTTACTGCTAAATCTGTTCCAACCCTTCCCTAAACCATTGAGATACTTTATTAATGTTGCCATGATATTTATGGTTTTGATGCATGGTTTGCAACTGGTTCTACTCAAATCTACACAACCTAAAGATCAACCGATCAGTGGCTTGCAGCAACTTAAAATCTTTGTGTTCGGTGTCTTTGAATTACTGGCCTGGCAAAAGAAGCAACCATCACTGCCTAAAAAATAAACTTATCTGCCGCCTGCAACTTCAAGTCTATTGGATATACCTTGGTTGTAGCGGCAAATTGTTGATTGCAGGCTGACTTATTTGGCGACAGATTTAGTCGGGGACTGACGTCGGGGTAAAACCAATATAGCGGGAGCCTTGTAAACGTAACGTTCCCTGTGCGCCTTGTACAATACTATTATACGCCTGCTGTGGCAGTATCACTTTGATTTCACGGTTACTTTTAACCTCAATACTACTGATAAGTGGCTGGAAAGTAACTTCATAGCGTTTTTCTTCTGCGACAATTTCTTCGCGCTGCCGTGAGCGACGATTGGGCGCTAATACTTCTCGTTTATTAATGACTTCAACTTGTAAACTGCGCACCAGCGCTCGGTCATTTTCTGTATCCTGCCGTTTTTTTTGCCAATACTGACGGGTCGCCAATACGGCTATCAGTACCACCACAGCAATCAATAATAACGGAGGTTTATTCATACACTACCCATCAGGACTTATTGCCCGGCAGATAGGGGAAACTCATCACATTACTGCCCAATTCAGAGATCCGAGCGCTGCCCTTTTCCGTCACGGCATCGATACGAATCACCGAATGAAGAGGAATATAGCTGCGGTTAACACCTGAAAATTCTGTTTTCAGTTTTTCAGTTGAAGGGTCCACCAGCAATGTTGATTGACTATCAAAGACAAAATCAGCAATTTCAATAAACCCAAACAAGTTACTCGGGCCTACCTCACGGACATAGAGCTGATAATTCTTACCGTTATTTATAAATTGAATACAATAAAGCAATTGTTCATTGGCCATGGCGCTACTGCCTCTATCCCTTGATTTAGCGAAAGGAAATCGGCCTTAACATAACATGTGGGCCAAACAACACCAAGATCTCCGCTGGCGGATGGTGCCGCTAAATCTGATTATGCGGACTGTTACGCATTAAGTGGCACAAATCATGCAAATCACAATAGCGTCGCTATCGCTCTTGGCTTCCATCCCTTACACTTGATGAATGTATACTCGGAGTCATTAGCATTACGGATTATCATTACAACACAGGTACTTTCACTAAAACCTGCATAGAAAAAAGGATAAATAATGAGCTGGCCATTCCTTGCCGTATTTTTTTCTGGTTGGTTGTTTGTTGATGCAACTTACCGAGGCCCACGCTGGCAGCGTTGGGTATTCAAACCTGTCACCCTGTTACTTTTACTGTTACTTGCCTGGCAAGCACCTATTCTTGGTCCTGTCGGCTATCTCATTGTCTTGGGCTTACTTGCGACTCTGGTAGCTGATGCATTATTACTGCTACCCAGTGAGCGCTTACTTTATGCTCTGGGCGCATTCTTCCTTTCCCATTTACTCTATACCATCAGTTTTGCCAGCCAGATGACATTCACGCTGTTCTGGCCTCTTCCATTGGTTTTGATCGTGATTGGCGCATTACTGATAGCCACTATCTGGACACGGCTGGAAGATATGCGCTGGCCAGTGATCGCTTTCGTTGGCATGACGTTACTGATGGTCTGGATGGCGGGCGAACAATACTTTGCCCGCAGCACAGATTTAAGCTTCTCTCTGCTGGCAGGTACCGTGTTACTGCTGGTTTCGCATAGCATTTGGCTACTGAATCGCTATCGTTTTTCATTCCGGGCTTCAGATGCAATTGTCGCTGGTTGCTACTTTGTCGGGCATTTCCTGATTGTCCGGTCGCTGTATTTGTAACTAAATCAGTACCGCAATACGTTTTTAGCCGTTTGAGCTGCGTGCTCCACCAAAGGGGCGCGCATTTCAATGCGCTGGATACGCTCACTTTAGTCATACCCTGCCAGGTAGCAAAAATCCCATTTAGCAATTACTCTCATTTCCCTCTTGACTCTGGAGTTGACTCCAAGGTGTAGAGTGCTGCAATACCTGTTACATGCTTTCCAGGAGGCACCATGCATTCACATTCTGAACATCAGCATCCAACGGATACACACAACAACTGTGGCTGTGGTCACACTCATGCCAAACAACAAACCGGTTGCAGCAGCCAGAAAACAACCAGTGCCAGCAATGACAGCTCAGACTCAGTGAGTGAACACTCACATAATGATGGGGGTTGCTGTAGTCAGGGCCAAAGCGATGAGGGTGATGACGAAAGCGACATACTCGCGCCAGAGATATCTGCAGATAACCAGCGCTTCAGTTGGCAGGTCAAAGGGATGGACTGCCCAAGCTGTGCCCGAAAAATTGAAAATGCCGTCAGTAATCTGGTCGGGATTGAAAATGTAAAAGTCCTCTTTGCCACAGAAAAATTAGTGGTTGATGCACGCATAGATATCCGCCCTCAAGTCGTGAATGCAGTCACTCAGGCTGGATTCACTCTGGTCGATACCCAATCAAGCGCAGGAAGTAAAGCCGCTGCGCCAGAATCACGCCTGCGCGAATACTTACCTATCGCATTATTAACCACACTGATGCTTATCAGTTGGGGGATCTCGTTATTCAGCCTTGAACTAAGTGAGTTTGCCTTCACTGCAACCACCATTGTCGGTCTGATCCCGATCATCGCCAAAGCCTGGAAGCTTATCCGCTCTGGGACTCCCTTCGCCATTGAAACCTTGATGAGCGTGGCAGCTATCGGGGCGATGTTTATTGGCGCAACCGCTGAAGCGGCCATGGTATTACTGCTGTTTATGGTCGGCGAACTGCTCGAATCTTATGCCGCAAACCGTGCACGCCGTGGGGTAACTGCCCTGATGGCACTGGTGCCAGAAGAGGCACTGTTGTTAAAAGACGGTGAGCGTAGGCAGGTTCCTGTCGCCAGTTTGCGCCCCGGCGATATCATCGAAATCTCGCCCGGTGGCCGCTTACCCGCAGATGCCGAACTAATGACCCCTTTTGCCAGTTTCGATGAAAGCGCCCTCACCGGAGAATCTATCCCTGTTGAGCGTCAGCAAGGCGAAAAAGTTGCGGCCGGGAGCTTATCGGTCGATCGCGCCACTGAAATGCGAGTTATCTCAGAACCCGGCAATAATGCTATTGACCGTATTCTGCAACTAATTGAATTAGCAGAAGAACGCCGAGCACCCATTGAGCGTTTCATTGACCGCTTCAGTCGTATTTATACGCCAGCGATCATGCTGCTTTCAGCGCTGGTCATGTTAGTACCGCCTTTGGCTTTCGCCGAACCTTGGGAAACCTGGCTGTACCGCGGCCTGACACTATTACTGATAGGTTGCCCATGTGCGTTGGTTATCTCCACACCTGCGGCAATTACATCTGCATTAGCGGCGGCAACCCGCCGTGGGGCATTGATCAAAGGGGGAGCAGCACTGGAGCAGTTGGGCCGAATTCAAACGGTTGCCTTTGACAAAACCGGCACCCTGACCGAGGGCAAACCTAAAGTTACCGATATTCTGCCTATAGCCGGTGTGAGTGAAACCCGCCTGTTAGCGTTGGCCGCCGCCGTTGAAGCTGGCTCCCACCATCCGTTAGCGATCGCTATTATGCAACGCGCACAGCAAAACACCCCAATATTGCCACTGGCGAGTGAGCGTCGAGCTCTGGCGGGGGTGGGTGTTGAAGGTGTGGTTAATGGTCTGACGGTGCGCGTCAGCGCCCCCAGTAAGTTGCCCCCACAGTTATTGACTGCTGAGTGGCAAACACAGCTCGACCAGTTGGAAAGCAGCGGTAAAACAGCCGTCGCCGTGCTGGAAGATGAAACGCTAATTGGTTTATTGGCATTACGTGACACGTTACGAACTGATGCCAGGCAAGCCATTGATGCGCTGAAGAAGTTAGGTATTCAGGGGGTGATGCTCACTGGCGATAATCCACGAGCCGCAGCGGCAATTGCCGGTGAATTGGGGATTGATTACCGCGCCGGATTACTGCCCGCCGATAAAGTGCAAGCGGTTATGGCATTGAATGCGGCACAACCTACGGTGATGGTCGGTGATGGCATCAATGATGCTCCGGCGATGAAAGCAGCCAGTATTGGTATTGCCATGGGTAGTGGCACCGATGTGGCATTGGAAACAGCCGATGCCGCGTTGACCCACAACCGGTTAACCGGATTAGCAGAAATTATTCTGTTATCACGGGCGGCCAACGCCAATATCCGCCAGAACATTACTATCGCACTGGGCCTAAAGGGAATCTTCCTGGTTACCACACTACTGGGCTTAACCGGTCTCTGGTTGGCAGTATTAGCAGATTCCGGTGCTACCGCCTTAGTAACAGCCAATGCGTTACGGCTACTGCGCAAGCGGGATGTTTGAATCAAGCATCGGTTCTGATAATTGGGGCAGAGGCGGGTGTTACTGCGCTTTTGCCCCTTTCTTGACTAAATACCGATACGGCGTCTGCCCGATATCTTGTGCCAACAACTGATGGTCCATAAAACGGCAAAAACCGGGAATATCGCGGGTGGTGGCAGGGTCGTCAGCAATAATCAGTAGAGTTTGGCCATCTTCCATGTGCCGGAC
Source organism: Yersinia sp. 2541 StPb PI (assembly GCF_052217145.1). Taxonomy (NCBI): domain Bacteria; kingdom Pseudomonadati; phylum Pseudomonadota; class Gammaproteobacteria; order Enterobacterales; family Yersiniaceae; genus Yersinia; species Yersinia sp. 2541 StPb PI. Next base: position 4,473,110 of record NZ_JAZGQB010000001.1, read on the forward strand.
CGTTTTTCGCACCATCATCACCGGCTCAGGGCAGCGCAGGCCCAGTGCATCAAGTGTTTTGTCTGGATTGGCAAAAATATCGGTCATGGTGAGTCTCTTGTTGGTCGTTATGGGTTTGCTAGCAGTATAAAGATAAAATATAAGCCCGTGTGCGAAGGCGGATAGTTTACCCCGTCGATTTTTAGGCGCAAGCGACGCTAACGTTTGCGTTAAAATTAGCCATTGCATTCGTTGCGCAAACGCGTATTATGCCGCCGCGTCGCAGAAATTGCGGCACATTCTGTTTGGGTTCCCTCACCCCAATAACCAAAAAGGTCACATTTATGTTTTCGTTTACTGCCCAACAGCGGATGACCGCTTTGGTATGGCTGTCGCTATTCCATATTGTCATCATTACCTCCAGCAACTACCTGGTGCAATTACCGATCGCTATCTTCGGTTTTCATACCACCTGGGGCGCTTTTACTTTTCCGTTTATCTTCCTTGCCACTGACCTGACTGTACGGATTTTTGGTGCTCCTTTGGCGCGCCGGATCATTCTGTCGGTTATGGTGCCAGCGTTGCTGATTTCATATCTGATTTCAGCCCTGTTTTATCAGGGGAGTTGGCAGGGGTTACCGGCATTAACCAGCTTTAACTTGGTGGTAGCCCGTATCGCGATTGCCAGCTTTATGGCCTATGTACTCGGCCAGATTCTGGATGTTCAGGTATTTAACCGCCTGCGTCAGCGCAGTGCCTGGTGGGTTGCCCCTACTGCTGCCATGTTCTTTGGCAATATCAGTGACACCATGGCGTTCTTCTTTATTGCGTTCTATCGCAGTACTGACCCATTTATGGCTGCAAACTGGGTAGAAATCGCTTTGGTGGATTATAGCTTTAAGCTGCTGATCTGCATGTTGTTCTTCCTACCCGCCTATGGCGTGATGCTCAATGTATTGCTGAAATATTTTGCCCGACAGACCGAACAGCAAGCACTAAAGCAGGCTACTGCCACTGAACAATAGATTGCTTTTAGCGTCTGAATAAGGTGCGATAAGGCTATACCCAGATTAGTTGGCGTTGCAGGGGTGTCACTAACCCCCTGTAAGTTCAAGTAACAAGGGGATATTAATCATCAATAAAGGGATTCCCATGCATAAAATAACCAAATTTCTTGCTGTCGGTCTGTTGGTTGCAGGATTAAGTGCTTGTGATGGCAACAGCAATAGTAACGTGGGCCAACCGGTCAGCCTGCTGGAAGGCAAAGTGGCCTTCAGCTTGCCGGCAGACTTGTCTGATCAAAGCGGAAAGATGGGCAATCAAGCGAATAACATGCACGTTTACGCCAATAAAACCGGCGATAAAGCAGTTATCGTGATTTTAGGTGATAACACCAATGAAGAACTGGAAGTACTGACAACGCGTTTAGCAGACCAGCAACGCGCCCGTGATGCTAACCTGCAAGTCGTCACCAATAAAGCCATTAAAATTGACGGACAACCGTTCCAGCAGTTAGATAGCATTATTACCAGTGGCGGCCAGAAAGCCTATTCGTCTGTGTTGATGGGTAAAGTCGATAACCATTTGATGACAATACAAATTACGCTGCCCGCAGATAATCAGCAGCAAGCTCAGACTGAAGCCGAATCGATTATTAGCACGCTCAAGCTAAAATAGTATTCCTTAACAGAGCGCGGCTCATCAGCGCTCTGCCTGCATTATCCTTTTCCAAAATTAAGCTAAAGCCAGTGCCAATAAAGTGATGGGATGTTCGCATTTTTTGCTGGTCGACATTTCAATCTGCCACTTACAGGTTTCACAATCGGTAATCACCAAATCAACCCCACTCTCCTCGATTTGCTGGAACAGTGAGGCACCAATCCCTTGCGATGTTGCGTAGTTCTCTGATTTAAAACCGTAAGTTCCGGCAATCCCGCAACACTGCGAATCCAATACCACCAGCTCAATACCGGGGATACGCTGTAGCAAAGCCAGGGTATAGGCCGTCCAGCCCATTTTCTCCATATGGCAAGGTGTGTGATAGGCAATACGCAACGGCGTATTGTTTGCCGAGAACAGCGCTTTCAACGGTAAGTCGCGCCCCTGATCCAATAAGCGGTAGAGATAGCGTGTCGCCAACTCCACTTTGTCGCGCACGGGTGCAGTATCAACATCTAACAAGTGCGGATACTCATCACGCAAGGTAAAGGTGCAACTTGATGAAGTTGCTACTACCGGGATATCCCGCCCGATAACCGCATCAGTCAGGGATTCCAGATTCACCCGTGCCTGTTTTTTCGCCTGCTCAATAAATCCATTAGCAATCAGGGGTACGCCACAGCATTTTTCCCGTTTAAGTAATTGAACGCCAATGTTCATCGCATTGAATACACTGACTAAATCTTTACCTAACTGGGGATGATTGTAATTTACGAAGCAGCCATGGAAAAATGCCACCTGTTCGCTATATTGCTGCTGTTTTTCAGCTTGTTTACGATACCAGCGGCGAAAGGTACCAAACGAGTATTTTGGTAATTCACGCCGATGATCAATTTTCAGCGCTTTATCCAACAAGGCACGCACCGGTTTCAAACCGGTGACCGCATTCACTACCGGTGCAAACGGTGTTGAGAGGGTGCCCATGATATCGGTATGACTGAGGATCGCATCGCGCAGTTTGGGTTTATTGCTGCTGTAACTGGCTTTAGCACGTTGGATGATGTCGCCGATTTTAACATCGGACGGGCATGCCACTTCGCAACGTTTGCAGTTCGTGCAATATTTCAATGCATCGTCATACAGTGCCGGATCTTTCAAACGTAAGCGCTCACCATCAGGGCCAGCCTGCTTCGGCCCCGGATAAAGCGGGTTAACCTTGGCGACCGGGCAATAAGTGGTGCACACCGTACACTTAATACAACTTTCAAAACTGTTATCCCGTGCCAAGTGTTTATCCTGCGGCAAATGTTGATTCTGAGAAAAAGTGTTGCTGTCTCCGTTCTGCGGTAACCACGTCATAATGTCACCTCCATTGCGTTGACAATCTGCTCTGCAACAAACAGTGCGCTGGTTAGTGAAACCCCTGCGCCACAGCCTTGTTGCAACGGATCGTATCCCCCCAGTACCGCACCGATAACATGTAGATTATCCAGTGCAATACCCCCACGTAGCGCCCGTAACCGGTTATCAGTGTTAACCCCAAATTGCAGATAAGGCTGGGGCGCAAACATATTGCTGCGGCTCCAGTCGGCACGGTTCGGTAGCGATAAAATATCCAGATCCAGTATCGGTTCGTAAACATGCTCAAAAGTGGCCACTAACCCATTGCTAAAGAAGCTACCGCTGGCCAGCACCATCTGGGCGGCACGCAACGGAATATCGCCATGGTTACGGCTATAAAGCCCAGTAATCCGGTCCCCCACCAGCTCAGCACGTAATACCGCATCACCGGGCATGACAATGCCCCCCAATTGCTGGAAGCGATGGCGCAGAGCCTGATGTAATCGCATACCAAGTAACGACGGTGGTAGCGTCGGCAGCAGTTGAATGGGTTTCCCGACTGCGGCTCGCAATGCTTCCAGTGGCGCAGACACATCCAGCCCGATACAAGCTGGCAGCAAAATCATTTCTGCTGCTGATGACAGACGGGATAACTCATCCGCCAGCGGTTGCAGGTTTTCTGGTAAATCCAGCACACGAGCAATATTGACCGCACGAAATTCGCTAGGGTTATCCCGCAGACGATCAAGCGCCGGTAAATGCAGATAATCTGGCGTCGCATCAACACCTTGCTCTTGTAAGGCGCTGGCAACCATTTGTGGTTGGAAATCGAGGAAACCTTCAATACCAATTACCGCGACTTTTTGCCACGGCAGCGGGCCTTCCAATGGTGCAACCGGGATATCCGCCGGGCTGAGCCAGGTTGGCCGGCAACTGCCCAACGGCGTAAGCCGCAGGTGGTTCTTCGCCGCGCTGCCCACCAATTTCAGGCCGCACCGCTGTAAAAGAGATTCAGCTTCTTGTGCTAATTCACCCACTTGTGCCACTTGCCCCATCTTGCTATAGGGGTGTTCAGGCGCTAATTCAGCCAAGGTCGCGAGTGCGGATAACGGCTGGCTGACTGCCTGCCCATCCGGTAATTTTGCCAATAGATCCAAAGAGCCAGAGGAAAAGTGCAGCGCATTTTGCCCGGCGCTGACAATCGCACAATATTTGCCTTGCTCAGCCAGGCGGATACCGCACGCCAGACCAGCCAAGCCACCACCGATGATAATGACATCAAATTTCATCTGGTTTCTCCTGAACGTTGGCCGCAGACGGGGTGTCATCCAGACCACACAGCCCTTGATAAACCCAGTGCGTAAATTCACTCTCCCGCAAAGCATCGCCCCAAGCTATCGGGCGCACACCTTTCCAACGCTCATTAAGAAATTGCACCAGCTGTTCACGGGATTGCTGCGGCGTGGTCACTTTAAAGCGGCTGAGTAAACCCGCGGCCCGGCAGGCACAGAGTTCACCCTGACAGGTCCCCATGCCAACACGGGTACGACGACGTAAATCCAGTAGGTTATTGACCGATAGCGATTCAATCGCATAGCGCACTTCGCCGGCAGTCACTGCCTCGCATTCGCACACCAGGCTATTATCCAGCCGGTTTCCGGCCAATAGTTGTGTCGCGCGATCCCCATGGCGATAAACCGCTGAGCCACGAATACTGGCAGGCAGAGAAATGACTTTGCTGAGAGTTTGCTCCGCTGATTGCTGTGAACCGGGTAGTGGCGCTTGGGCGGTGGTACAGGCGGCGGTAATACCTAATTTTTCACACACTTTATCTGTTGCCCACTCCGCCATCAGACGGTAGGTCATCAGCTTGCCACCGGTAATGGTGATAAAACCTTCCAGACCATCGCGGTTAGCATGATCCAGTAACACAATGCCACGGCTGACATTGCGCCCCGACGGGTCATCATCACTGGCAACCAGCGGCCTGACACCGGCGTAAGCACGTAAGATGCGCGTTTGCGCCAACTGGGGTGAAAGTTTTGATCCTTCGCGGATTAAGGTATCCACCTCTTGTGCCGTTACTACCATATTATCGATTTGATCGTATTCAATATGGGTTGAGGTCGTCCCGATCAATGAGATGGTGTCGCCCGGAACCAAAATGTCAGCATCAGCCGGTTTACGACAGCGGTTGATCACCATGTTGTTGATCCGATGACCCAAGATCAACAGAGCACCTTTTGCCGGAAACATGCGGATACGAAGATCAGCATATTCAGCAATATGTTGCCCCCAGATCCCCGCAGCGTTGACCACTATTTGTGCATGAATATCATACTGGCGCTGATTCTTATGATCGAAAACGCGCACGCCGCTCACCCTATCACCGTGGCGTAGCAAGCCAATAACTTCGTGATAAGTCAGTACATTCGCACCGTGCTCACGCGCATCCAGCATATTCGCGGCAGTTAAACGGAAGGGATCGACGGTACCATCTGGCACGCGGACGGCAGCAATCAATGTCGGATTAGCAGCAGGCTCCAGCCGTAAGGCCAGCTTTGGATCAATGGCTTCGGCCTCGATACCGGCGTCCTGGCAGCGCGCGATAAATTGCTGCTGATATTCCAGCGAGTCTTCCGGCAACGTGATAAACAGGCCATCCGTTTGCTCAATACAATGGCGTGCAATACGTTTCAGAATACGGTTTTCTTCAATACATTCGCGGGCAGATTCGCCATCAGTTACCGCATAGCGTGCGCCGCTGTGTAGCAAGCCATGGTTACGGCCAGTCGCACCAGTGGCAATGTCATGCCTCTCCAAGAGCGTACAGGCTAAACCACGGCGAGCGCAGTCACGGGCAATCCCGGCACCGGTCGCACCACCACCAATGATGATGACATCCGTTTCTGTGTAAGGAGAACTGTTCGTCATGAAGGACCCCACATTATCAGACAGCCGCCTGGCGGCTAATTATGCGTCTATTGAGCCACAATCTTTAAGGTTATTGTTTGATAAGGAACAAAAACGAACGAAAAACGAAAGCAATGTGGTGTTTAAAAACCATGATTGTGATCAAAGTCACAGGTAATTTGTCATTGTGGGTTTCAAAATGTTAACCAATCGCTCAAAATTGCCGCCGCTTTCATATAACTGTAACAAATGAGCCATCACTCACAGATAAGTTATGCGAATTTATCTAGCATGGCGCTCGTTATGGAACATAAACGACAGCAAGTTAGCCGTTTAACTACCGGGTAGATACCAGGCTATACCGGGGTCAAAAACTACAAAAAAGCCATCGGAGGCACTCATGTTGAGTATTTTTAAGCCCGCGCCGCATCAGGCCCGGCTTCCAGCAGAACAGATTGATCCCACCTACCGCCGCCTACGCTGGCAAATCTTTATGGGCATCTTTTTCGGTTACGCCGCCTACTATCTGGTGCGTAAAAACTTTACTCTCGCCATGCCGTATTTGATCGAACAAGGGTTCTCTCGCGGGGATCTGGGGTTCGCGTTATCGGGTATCTCTATTGCTTACGGTTTCTCAAAATTCATCATGGGTTCGGTTTCTGACCGGTCTAACCCACGGGTATTCCTCTCTGCCGGTTTGATTCTCTCCGCTGCCGTGATGCTGTTTATGGGCTTTGTGCCTTGGGCAACATCCAGTATCGCCGTGATGTTCGTGCTGCTGTTCTTGTGCGGCTGGTTCCAGGGGATGGGTTGGCCGCCATGTGGCCGTACCATGGTGCACTGGTGGTCGAAGAAGGAACGCGGCAGTATCGTGTCAGTCTGGAACTGCGCCCATAACGTCGGTGGTGGCTTACCACCATTGCTGTTCCTGCTGGGGATGGCGTGGTTTAACGACTGGAAAGCCGCACTCTATATGCCTGCTTTTGGTGCCATTCTGGTGGCATTGATTGTCTTTGGTCTGATGCGTGATACCCCTCAATCCGTGGGCTTGCCGCCGATTGAAGAGTACAAAAACGACTATCCAGATGACTACAGTGAAGAAGCAGAAGAAGAACTGACAGCTAAACAGATCTTCATGCAATACATATTGCCCAACAAACTGTTGTGGTACATCGCGATTGCTAACGTTTTTGTTTATTTACTGCGTTACGGCATCCTCGACTGGTCACCGACCTACCTGAAAGAAGTGAAACACTTCGCACTGGATAAATCCTCATGGGCTTATTTCCTGTATGAATACGCTGGTATTCCAGGGACGCTGTTGTGCGGTTGGATGTCCGACAAAGTGTTTAAAGGTAACCGTGGGGCCACCGGTGTGTTCTTTATGACCCTGGTGACTATCGCTACCATCATTTATTGGCTGAACCCAGTCGGTAACCCTGGTATTGATATGGCCTGTATGATCACCATCGGCTTCCTGATCTATGGCCCAGTAATGCTGATTGGCTTACATGCGCTTGAATTAGCACCGAAAAAAGCAGCAGGGACCGCCGCGGGCTTCACCGGCTTGTTCGGTTATCTGGGCGGCTCGGTAGCAGCGAGTGCCATTGTTGGTTACACCGTAGACTACTTCGGTTGGGACGGCGGCTTTATGGTCATGATCGGCGGCAGCATCTTGGCTGTTCTGTTACTGATCGTTGTGATGTTTAGTGAGAAAAAGCATCACGCAGAGCTGGCTAGAAAACAGGGCTTATAAAGTTCATCTAGTTACACTTTTCAGGCTGTGTCGTTATTGATGGATTTATAGCGACATAGCCTTTTTCATACCCTGAGATTGATAAATGGAGCACTATCAATGCAAACAATGCAAACCCACATCAAAACCCTGTTGGCGAGTATTATTCTGGCATCCTCAGTTACCGGTATGGCTCAGGCCACCGAGCAGTCATCAGTAGTCACCAAACCGTCGGCAAGCAAAGTTGTCATCGCACATCGTGGTGCCAGTGGTTATCTGCCGGAGCATTCACTGCCCGCTAAAGCCATGGCCTACGCACAAGGTGCGGATTATCTTGAACAAGATTTGGTGATGACCAAAGATAATGAGTTGGTGGTTCTGCACGACCATTATCTGGATCGCGTGACCGATGTGGCTGAGCGCTTCCCCGATCGCGCACGCAAAGATGGCCGCTATTACGCCATTGATTTTACGCTACCAGAAATTAAATCACTGAAATTTACCGAAGGCTTTGATATTGATAAAGACGGTAAGAAAGTGCAGAGCTATCCGGGCCGTTTCCCGATGGGCAAATCTGACTTCCGTGTACATACCTTCCAGGAAGAGATTGAATTTGTTCAAGGTTTGAATCATTCGACCGGTAAAAACGTTGGGATTTACCCAGAAATAAAAGCACCGTGGTTCCATAAACAAGAAGGGAAAGACATCTCAACCAAGGTGTTGGAAGTACTGAAACAGTACGGTTACACCACCAAGGGCGATAAAGTTTATCTGCAATGCTTTGATGCCAATGAATTAAAACGCATCAAAAACGAGCTGGAACCGAAGATGGGTATGGACCTGAAACTGGTCCAACTGGTGGCTTATACCGACTGGAATGAAACCTACGAACAGAAACCTGATGGCAAATGGGTCAATTACAGTTACGACTGGATGTTCAAGCCAGGAGCGATGAAGCAAGTAGCACAGTATGCCGATGGCATCGGCCCTGACTACCATATGCTGGTGGTTGAAACCTCTACGCCGGATAACATCAAGCTGACCAATATGGTCAAAGATGCGCATGCCAACAATATGATGGTTCACCCGTACACCATCCGTGCGGATAAGCTGCCGAAATACGCGACTAACGTCAATCAGCTATTCGATATTATCTACAATCAAGCGCAGGTTGACGGGGTGTTTACTGACTTCCCGGATCAAGGTGTGCAGTTCCTGCAAAAACAGGGGCAACACCAGTAAGTTGATGCTCTGAGATAACGGAATAAACCAGTGGCGCAATTATGTTTAATGCGCCACTTTTTCGTTTACGAAAAGTTTAATTTACTTCGTTAAATCAGTTAGTTATCTGTTCCTAAAAACATCTTACGCAAATAGTGTGGTACTGCATCATCGGCGTTTGAACCTATCACTTCCAGATTCGGTAACATGTCTTTTAGCCGTTGATGCGCATCACGCATGATGCAGCCTTTGCCAGACATCGACAGCATTTCCAGGTCATTCATACCATCACCAAAAGCGATACATTCTTTCAGTGAATAACCGATAATTTTGGCAACTTGATCAAGCGCATGCCCCTTAGAGACACCGCCGCCCATCACTTCCAGACAGGTTGGGAAAGAAAAACTGACATTAACTCGATCGCCCCAACGTGCATTGATGGCTTCTTCTAAAATCAACAACTTGTCATGATCTTCACAGGTGAAGTAAACCTTACACACACCATCGGTTGGCAGTAATGCAGGTTCAAATACCTGATAATTAAATACCGACTCACGGAAAAATTCTTTCTGTGCCGGGCTTTCACGGTTCATAAACCATTCGTCGTTCAGGTAGACGTTGGTCAGGATATCCGGGTTATTGTGCTCAATATTGTACAAATCACGCGCAATATCTGCATCAAGGTTATGACTAAAAATCAGCTCTCCCGCCGTGTTGTGCACCCGTGCGCCGTTGGAGGTAATCATGAAGGCACTGATTTCCAAGCTATCGCGGATTTGTGCCACATCGATATGATGGCGACCAGTGGCAAACACAAAATGCACGTCGCGCTGTGTCAGCAACTTGAGTGTTTCTTTAGTATATGGCGTTAAAAGATGATCAGGTGATAGCAGGGTGCCATCTAAATCGGAAGCAACAACATGATACATAGCGGTATGTTCTAACCTCTGGTGGCGTCGGAGCCATAATGGCCGACTGATGATTGATGTTGCGCGAAAAAGCGCAATATGGCGCTCAGCGCCTCGGCACGAAGCTGGTCCCGCTCGAACAGGATCTCATGGCGTGCACCTTGAACTCTCTTAGGTTGTCCCCCTTCGCAAGGGTGTCCTGCCAAAGTCATTGCCTGAGAAAAAGCATCATGAGCCGGGTTATGTACTACCCGATCCTCACTGGCTTGTAATAATAGAACCGGCGTGGTTATCTTTTCTGCTTGCGCGATAATTTGCTCGCCCACCAGCAGACTTTCTCGGATCCAATGATAGGTTGGCCCACCAAGACGTATTTCCGGTGTATCCGCATATTGGCGTAAATAGCGGCGATATCGCTCACGGCTATGGGTTAACACATTGACCAGATAGGGCAGTGGCCGCCACTGGCCGGTACCAATAGCATAATAGTCGCGCAGCGTTTGATGCCTTTCGGCCCAGTCGACAATGCGGTGAGCCAACCAGCCGGGCATCGGTAAGTGGATACCAAACATCGGAGCACATAATGCTACCGCATTAAACACATCCGGTTCTCTGGCCAGAAAACGCGTTAGAATTGCACCACCCATTGAATGAGCCAGGGCAAATCGCTGCTGATAATGGCTATCAGTTATTTCGCGCTGCACTAACTGCGCAAAATCCTCAATATAATCATCAAACTTAATCACATGACCACGGTTACCATCCTCAAGCAAGCGACCCGACCGCCCTTGCCCACGATGATCCAGCACTATCACATCATAGCCTTGCTGAAACAGATCATAAGCCACTTCAGGATATTTAACGTAACTTTCAATGCGGCCGGGCACCACCACCACCACTCGAGTGTGTTGTGGTGCACGAAAGCGGACATAGCGAATCGGAATATCATCGACGCCGATAAACTCATCCTCATCTCGCTGTTGCCAAAAATCTAACAGCGGCCCGTTAACAAAAGCAGCAAACTGCTCTTCACGCGTTAACCAGCTATTGTCTAACGGCATAGCGTGGCTCGATATAGCATGACCTTGTAAATCATGACTGATGACATCCTTTGACCGGAATTGCTCAATGTTCAATACACCTGATATTCTGGTAAACCCAGTCGTTCTGTGAGCCATAGCACAACTATTAGCAATAGAGTATTGTGGCATAAATTTATGCATTCAGGGAGCTTTGCCGATGACCTTAGACTGGTGGTTAACCTATCTACTGACCACATTGATCCTCAGCCTGTCCCCTGGTTCTGGGGCCATTAACACCATGAGCACCGCCATCAGCCACGGTACGCGCGGGGTTGTGGCCTCAATTTGCGGGCTGCAATTGGGATTAGCCGTGCACATTGTATTAGTTGGCGTGGGGTTGGGTGCACTGATTTCACAATCCTTGCTGGCATTTGAAATACTAAAATGGCTTGGTGCGGCTTACTTAATCTGGCTTGGGATTCAGCAATGGCGCGCTGCCGGTGCGCTGGATCTGCATGCGCTAGCCAACAGTATGCCGCGGCGAAAACTGTTTAAACGCGCGGTGTTTGTTAACCTTACCAACCCAAAAAGCATCGTTTTTCTAGCGGCATTATTCCCACAATTTGTGCTGCCACATCAACCGCAAGTGGCGCAATATCTGATTCTCGGCACCACCAGCGTGGTGGTTGATATTATTGTGATGATTGGTTACGCCACCCTCGCTACCCGAATTGCTGGCTGGATTAAATCACCACAACAAATGAAATTACTGAACCGGATATTTGGTGGCTTATTTATGCTGGTAGGCGCGTTATTGGCAACCGCCAGAAAAGTGTAATGCTAATTCAAACAAATGATTACCCAACCGGCATCATCTGCCAGTTGGGGCATTAATTAGCGCGATAAGATCAAATGGATACCAAAACCGGCAAACAGTACCCCCGCCAGTCCATCAATCCATTTTGATAAACGCTGATAGCCACGGCGCATCACCGGCAAGGCAAATACGCAGGCGACAATAGTGAACCAAACGAAGGTTTCACCAACAATCAGCACAAACAAGCCCCAGCGCGCACCCGCACTGACGTCATCGCCAACAAATAGTGAGAACACACTGCCGAAATAGATAACGGCTTTCGGGTTCGATAGATTAGTCAGGAAGCCGCGCAGGAAGGTCCGACCACGGGCGGGTAATGCAACTTGAACCTCCCCCTCGCTACCATGACGTTTGGCTCGGGCAGATTTCAGCAGTTGCCACCCCATCCAGCACAGATATAGCCCACCACCGACCATAATAATCTGATGTAACCACGCCATTTTCTGCAAGATAAGGTTCAACCCCATCAGCGCCACACCAGCCCAGATAACAATTCCCAGCGAGATCCCGACCACCCCCATCATCGCCTCACGGCGCGAACGGCTGGCTGCAGTTTGCGAGACAAAAAAGAAATCCGGCCCTGGGCTCATTAATGCAACCAGATGGACCAGCGCAACGGTAAGGAATAGCATCAACATGATAGATTCTCATATACCCTGCGAACCGAAAATCGCAGGGGCGTTAGCGAAAGGCGACCGGTTAGTCGTCGTTGTTGTCTACATGGTCGCGGATCATCGCCATAAACGGCGCGCCAAAACGCTCCAGTTTGCGTTGCCCAACACCATTGACGCTCAACAGCTCGCTGGCAGTAATCGGCATCTGTTCCGCCATCTCCAGCAAGGTAGCATCGTTAAACACCACATAAGGCGGAATATTGCCTTCGTCAGCGATAGATTTACGCAACTTGCGCAATTTGGCGAACAACTTGCGATCATAATTGCCGCCATAAGATTTTTGATTAGCGCTACTGCGCACTTTCAGGCTCTGAATACGCGGCACTGCCAATTGTAACGGCAATTCAGCACGCAGAATCGGGCGAGCGGCCTCAGTCAGTTGTAACGCTGAAAACATTGCGATATTTTGGCTCAGCAACCCGAGATGGATAAGCTGGCGCAATATACTGACCCAGTGTTCGTGGCTTTGTTCGCGGCCAATCCCATACACTGATAACTTGTCATGACCCATTTCACGGATACGCTGGTTATTCGCCCCGCGCAGCACCTCGACAATATACCCCAGACCAAACCGCTGTCCGACACGATAAACACACGAGAGGGCTTTTTGTGCATCAGCCAGCCCATCGTAGCGCTTCGGCGGATCGAGGCAAATATCACAGTTACCACACGACTGCTGTTTACCCTCACCAAAATAGTTGAGCAGCACCAGACGACGACAAGTCTGCGCCTCCGCAAAAGCGCCCATAGCATTTAATTTATGCCGTTCAATATCTTGCTGTGCCCCTGCTGGTTTCTCTTCCAGACAGCGACGTAACCACGCCATATCCGCCGGATCGTACAGCAACATGGCTTCAGCAGGCAGGCCATCACGCCCGGCACGGCCGGTTTCCTGATAATAAGACTCGATAGTGCGCGGGATATCAAAATGCACCACAAAGCGGACGTTGGGTTTGTTAATCCCCATACCAAAGGCCACGGTCGCGACCACCACTTGCAGATCATCGCGCTGGAATGCTTCCTGCACCTGTCCCCGACGCTCGTTATCCAGCCCGGCATGGTAGGCCGCCACACTTAAGCCACGGCTCTGCAAACGGGCGGTGGTGTCTTCCACTTTTGCCCGGCTGTTACAATAGATAATGCCACTTTTGCCGCGTTGGTCTTGCACAAAACGCCATAATTGATCGAGCGGTTTGAACTTCTCTACCAAGGTGTAACGGATATTGGGGCGGTCAAAACTGCTGACTTGAATCAGTGGCTGATCCAGATTAAGCAGACGAACAATATCCCCCCGCGTCGCGTCATCCGCCGTGGCAGTGAGCGCAATAACCGGTAAATCAGGGAAACGTTGCTTTAACTGGCCTAGAGCACGATATTCCGGGCGGAAATCATGACCCCATTGAGAAATACAGTGCGCCTCATCCACCGCCAATAAAGCTGGCCGCCACTGATACAATTGATCGAGGAAACTCTCCATGACCAAGCGTTCTGGAGCAATATACAGCAGCTTAATCTGACCGCTACGGCAACCGTCCATCACGGCTAACTGTTGTTCACGCGTTTGCGACGAGTTTAAGCACCCCGCACCAACGCCGTAGGCCAGCAGTTGGTCGACCTGATCCTTCATGAGCGAGATCAACGGAGAGACTACCAGCGTCAACCCATCCGTCACCAGTGCCGGAATCTGATAACACAAGGACTTACCACCACCGGTAGGCATCACTACCAGACAGTCTTGCCCTGATAGGGTGGCGTTGATAATTTCCTGTTGTCCGGGCCGGAATTGCTGATAGCCGAAAGTATCTCGCAATACCTGCACTGCCAGTAATTCCCTATTTATCACTGCTGCGGTCGACACACTCTTCCCCAACTATAAGATCTGCACAGGCCGGTTAACCGGCCTGTGTCTGAAACTTTTCTAACGCCGGATGACGTTAAAGGACATCGTTTAACATGATACCCACACCCACCCGTGTTTGCCTAAAGTTATAGTCAATCATTGACTCACCATAGCCACTGAACACTTGGGTATAGAAACGAACATGCTTGGTGATAGGATAGCTCCAGCCCATTTCTGCGCCGCCGTAACCGGTATTCCAGTTATAATGGCCATCCACGCTGAATACACTGTCACCCAAGGCATAACCGACTTTCAGACGATAATAACCCATGTATTTATTGATATCCGGGTTGTCATCTTTCTCGTCGCTTTCTGGCAGACGATACCAAGGCTTCAAGTCAATTTCTAAATTGCCACGCTGTGCCATCACACGGGTGTATACACGATCCCAGCTACGTGAGGTTGGATCCGCTTTACCGTTAGACTGGTGGTTATAACCAAACTCTACTTCACGGAAAGTCCAGCCCGCCAACTCGTAATCAGTTGCCCATGCCAGGAACAGTTGCGGTTCATAGTTTGTTTCGCGGAATGGCGAGGACTCATCACTATTGGATGCCTGCCACCAAGAACGTTGCGTATAAGAAGCACCCAGTAATGAGTTATCACCGGCAATACCACGCCAAATAGGGAAACCTAAACTCAGTTGGAATTTAACTTCATCCCTCTTGGCATTTTCAGCCCAATCATAAGAGCTGATAGCATCTTTATTGATATTACTGGTATAGGTATATAACAGATAGTTTGTTTCATATGGATAAAGCAGAAACGGATTATCGTGATCCTGCAACATTGCCGCAATAATACTACCACGCACCTCAGGTGCATCATGAATCTTCTCAACCGTTGCAGCTTCTGCCTGTGCCAACGTTGGCACCAGTAACAGCGCTATCAGTATCCGCCAAAATCTTCCCATTATTCCCCCATCACCTTACGGATTATTTCTATTTGTAATGAAAACAGCTCATTCTACACACAAATGTTATCTGATATTAGTGTTGTTTATATTTATGGCTTAACGGCTGGAAAACAACAAAACAGAAGCATAAAATAAACAATTCGTTAACTTACACTATGATTGCTTATCGGCAACCAAGAAGAGAATAGGGAAAAATGCCAGTAACAACTTTAACGTTAGAGGATGCTCGCCGCATGATTGGCGAAGTATTTGTGTATCACATGCCATTTAACCGTGAGCTTGGTCTGCGATTAACCCGTTTCGAGCAAGATTACGCCGAGATTGCTTTCGATAATAATGACAAGTTAGTTGGCAATATTGCACAACGAATTTTGCATGGTGGCGTTATTGCCGCAGTGCTGGATGTTGCTGCCGGACTGGTGTGCGTTGGGAATAGCCTGGTACGCCATGAACCGCTCATTAAAGAACAATTGCAAATGAAGCTGGCTAAAATGGGCACTATCGATCTGCGTGTTGACTATCTACGCCCCGGCCGAGGCGAGCATTTTATTGCCAGCAGCAGTATTTTACGCAGTGGCAATAAAGTGTCGGTTGCCCGGGTTGAGCTGCATAATGAAAGCCAAATGCATATCGCTAGCGCAACGGCAACTTATCTGGTTGGCTGATTTGCCCGTCAGCGGTGATGATTCGTAACGCGAAGTTAAGTACACTCACCGCATCTCCTTTCTTGTCCCGAGCTACACCATGGATAAACAACGAACCCGTCAGGGCATTTTATTTGCTCTGGCAGCCTATTTTATTTGGGGTATTGCCCCAGCTTATTTCAAGCTCATCCAGCAGGTGCCGGCTGATGAAATTTTGACTCATCGGATTATCTGGTCATTTTTCTTTATGTTGATTCTGCTAACTGTTAGCCGCAATTGGCCACAGGTACGCAGTGCCTGTAGAAACGGCAAACGCCTGTTATTGCTAGCAGTTACTGCTGTGTTGATTGCCAGTAACTGGCTGTTGTTTATCTGGGCGGTAAACCATAATCATATGCTGGAAGCCAGTTTGGGTTATTTCATTAACCCGCTAGTAAATGTGTTATTCGGCATGTTGTTTCTGGGTGAGCGCTTTCGTCGCATGCAGTGGGTTGCGGTGGCATTAGCGTTCGGCGGGGTATTGATTCAATTATGGCAGTTTGGCTCGCTACCGATAATCGCCCTGGGACTCGCGATAAGCTTTGCTTTATACGGTCTGATTCGTAAAAAACTCGGGATAGATGCCCAAACCGGCATGCTGGTGGAAACTATGTGGCTATTGCCGATAGCAGCGGTGTATCTGTTCTTTATTGCCGATAGCCCAACCAGCCACATGAGCACCAATGCGTGGTCGCTTAACCTGTTATTGGCAGCAGCCGGGGTGATTACCACTATCCCGCTACTGTTCTTCACCGCCGCCGCCACTCGCTTAAAACTATCGACATTGGGCTTTTTCCAATACCTCGGGCCAACGTTGATGTTTATTCTGGCGGTAACCTTCTACGGCGAAACCATTGGCAACGATAAAATGGTGACTTTCGCCTTTATCTGGGCGGCACTGTTGCTGTTCACATTGGATGCGCTCTACACCCAACGTAAGCGCCGCGCCTAGATAGCAAGCCGACAAAAATGCCCGGTTACTCATCGAGTTATGATATTGGTAACCAAAGAACTTGAAGTTGCAGGTAGGCTGCCAGTGAACTCATCCCGATGAGCTTACACAGTCCAAGTGATTCGGGTGCGTGAACGCAGCTAACATCCCTGCAGCTTCAAGGGCGAAGGTTAGGTTAGAGCCAGTTCTTGCGTTTGAAATACAAGTACGGTGCTAAACCCGCGATAATCATCAAACTGATCGCGCCCGGATAGCCAAATGACCAGCGCAATTCCGGCATAAACTCAAAGTTCATCCCGTAGCTGGATGCCACCAGTGTTGGCGGCAGGAACACCACCGATACCACCGAGAAGATCTTGATAATCCGGTTCTGCTCGATATTGATAAAGCCCATTGCTGCCTGCATCAGGAAGTTAACCTTCTGGAACAGGGATTCATTGTGTGGCAATAGGGATTCAATATCGCGCAATACCTCACGGGCTTGCTCCAGTTGACCACTCGGCAAGCGGGCTTTACGTACCAAGAAATTCAGTGCTCGCTGGGTATCCATCAGACACAAGCGCACTTTCCAGCCGATATCTTCCTGTTCCGCTAAGGTAGACAACGCGGCGTCATATTCATCACCTTGCTGCCCTTCCATAATGACGCGACTTAAGGCTTCCAAATCGCTATAAATGTTTTCGATTTCATCGGCTAGCTGCTCAATTTTGGTTTCGAACAGATCCAACAACAGCTCATAGGCATTGCCATCAACCAGTGTTTGGTTACGCGCCCGCATCCGATATAAACGAAAAGCCGGTAACTCGCGCTCACGCAGGGTATACAGGCGACCATCACGGATGGTAAATGCCACGGTTGAGTTACCCGCATGGTCTTCAGCATCTTCATAATAAAAGAAGGAGTGGATATGTAGGCCATCCTCATCTTCAAAGAAGCGGGCGGAAGCCTCGATGTCGTCCAACTCTGGCCGGGTCGCCAGGCTTTGCCCTAACTCAGACTGGACGCGTTCGCGCTCCCCTTCTTCCGGTTCAACTAAGTCGACCCAAATTGATGAGGTCAGATCATCTGACTCATCTGATTCATCCAGCTCCAAACGGGATAAGCGATTGTTACTTAATTTAAATGCGCTCAGCATGTGCCAAAACTCCCTTGCGGTGATGGATAGGGATAACGCATTGAAGCACAGAAACAGCGAGGTATTGATAAATACTCTATGTTTCAGACCATAAGGAGATCTGACTCACAGCGACGGCTTAGCGGGGCCGCTGACAACCACGAAGGCTATCAGCAAATATGAGGATAGCCTTAGAAGTTGCACCATATGAACAGGTTATTGAGCCAGTATCTACTGGGTGTGTCCAAGGCGAATGTCCTCATCAAGAATAGTGCGCGCATGTTACGCCGAGAAGAAAAAGACTGTCAACCGGTTAAAAGTAGTTAATAGGTGAGCTTTATTTTTAGTTGTTACGGACACAACAGGCGATAACACATCTTGGCGGCAGCTATCTGGCATGAACTGGCTAAAAAGCAAAAAAAAACCGAAGCCAACATCGACTTCGGTTTTGTGTATCCTGCATCTTCATTTAGCCAAAAACCGGCAAAATTCACAAAACAGGCTTTCCCTTTGGTATTGGCAAAATATCAACGCTTTATATTTTTAAACTGTTTGGTGGTGTCCGTTAGTGCAATTTCAGTCGGCAGACGTTCCATCGAACTGGCACCATAAAAACCGTCACATTGCGGGCAGTTATCCATAATGTATTGGGCATCTTCTGGTGAGGAAATTGGCCCACCGTGACACAGCACAATGATATCTTCACGTACCGCTTTTGCCGCCGCAGCCCAGTCATTAATCAGAGGCACACAGTCCGCCAGTTTCAGTGCCGTGTCCGCACCGATGTTACCGCCAGTCGTCAGCCCCATATGTGGCACAATAATGTCAGCACCCGCTTGTGTCATGGCAACCGCATCGGCGGCACTGAAAACATATGGGGTGGTCAGTAAATCTTTTTCGTGAGCCAGGCGGATCATATCCACTTCCAAGCCATACCCCATGCCAGTCTCTTCCAGATTGGCACGGAAGTTACCGTCAATTAACCCAACGGTTGGGAAGTTCTGCACGCCAGAAAAACCCAATGCTTTCAATTGGTCCAAAAAGTGATCGAACTGACAGAATGGGTCAGTACCATTCACTCCCGCCAGCACTGGCGTATTTTTGACTACCGGCAACACTTCTTTGGCCATATCGACCACGATTTCATTGGCATTCCCGTAGGCCAGCAAACCTGCCAGCGACCCACGCCCCGCCATACGATAGCGGCCTGAGTTATAGATAACGATAAGATCAATTCCACCAGCCTCTTCACATTTAGCTGACAGCCCTGTGCCCGCACCGCCACCGATAATCGGCTCACGGCGGGCAATCATTTCCCGAAATTTGGCTAAAATGGCCTGGCGTTGAAATTTTGGCATATATCTCTCCACGAATAAAATGGCCCTAATGGGATGGGCTCTTTGTTATTTCTTTAAAGTTTTCTACTGCGGCCTGGGCAAATTCTGGGTCATTGATGTTGAACGGATAGTGCACTAAGCGGCGTTTATCAGTTTGAATGACGGTCTCTTCCAGCGTATCAATAAAGGCTTTCAACGCTTTTTCATCCCAGAATGGCTGGCCCGGCGCATCCAATGCTGAGAATCCGCCGGCTGGAATTAAGAAGCGCACTTCACCCTGACAACGATTGAGCTTTTCACCAATCCAGCGTGCCATTTGAATATTCTCTTGCTCGGTGGTGCGCATCAGTGTCACTTGGGCGTTATGTTTATAGAACAAGCGATCGGCATATTTAGCCGGAATAGTTGCCGGGCTGCCGAAGTTGACCATATCCAATGCACCGCAAGAGCCGACATACGGGATGTTGCTGTGAGCAATAGCATCGAAGCGTTCCGGCCCACAGGCCAATACCCCGTCAAATAACAGGTCGCAGACCTCGGTGGTGGTCAGATCAAGTGCCCCCGCCAGCAAGCCACTTTCGGCCAGTTTTTCCATAGCTTTGCCGCCGCTACCTGTGGCGTGGAACACCAAACAGTCATATTCGTCTGATAATGCGGCACTGACGGCCTGAATACAGGGAGTTGTCACACCAAACATGGTCAAGCCCAGCGCCGGTTTATCATCAACCAGTAACTCTTCTTTGGCGAAATAGACTGCTCCGGCAATCTGGTGAGCGGCATTACTCAGTACACGACGAGAAATGCGGTTAAGCCCGGCAATATCGGTGACGGAATACATCATGGCGATATCACTGGCACCGATGTAACCTGAAACATCACCAGAAGCCATGGTAGATACCATCAGTTTAGGAATACCAATCGGTAAGCTTTGCATCGCCGGTGTAATCAGCGCGGTGCCGCCGGAACCTCCCAGACCTAATAACGCGGCCACATCATCACGGCTGGCAATAAAACGCTCAAAAGCGACGGCCATTGCACTTATCGCCCGCCCCCTATCACCACAGAACACCGCCTGACGCCCATCGGGGTGATGGCCCGCTACTGTCTCGGCAGAGATATCTGCGCCACTGGCTCGTTGTCCTTCTTTAGTCGATAAATCCACCGTGACCGTTGTTAGCCCGGTTGCTTTAATCAATTCACTGACATATGTCAGCTCTTCGCCTTTGGTATCTGTGGTAGTCGCGATAAAAATATGACGAGGCATCTGAACATCCTTCTATGAATGCGCGTGTAGCTCACTTCTTTTTATTGGAAGTTTATTTTCTACTTACAGCCGAACAACGAAGCGAGTTGGTTAAGATAGAATCATATTGAGACTAGAGTATCATTTTCGCAAAGGATACTGCTGATTTTTGAGACTAGAGTCTCAAAATTAGTTTGCAGGTGAAATGCATTCATGGCGATTTGTGCGGTCGGTTTGTTATAGTGAGCGCAGATACTCGTTATTGACCATGGAGTGACCGTGCATAATCAGGATAAACAGGAGCGCGTCTCTCCATCACTGACCACCATCAAAGCCAGAACCCGACGGTTACTGATCGATACGGCGATGTCGATGTATGAACAAGGGACATTTCCGTCGATAACAGACGTAGCAAATGCGGCGCAACTCTCGCGCGCTACGGCTTATCGTTATTTCCCGACGCAAAGTGCGTTGGTTTCTGCCATGGTCGATGAAAGCCTTGGGCCGATATTGGCATGGCAGCCTACCCAACCAGATGCTCGGCAACGCATTGCAGAACTACTCTCTTTTGCTTATCCACGCATGTTGCAACACGAAGGTGTACTTCGTGCCGCGCTGCATCTGTCATTGCAACAATGGGCGGCTGACCGCAGCAATCCTAACAGTGAAGAAAAGTTGGTGCGTGGTAACCGTAAGCGGTTATTGAAGCTGGCTGTCGAGCCGCTGGAAGGGAAGTTGTCACCGGAGGCCTTGCAACGGGTGATCTATGCTTTCTCGTTAATCTATGGCTCAGAAGTGTTTATGGTGCTGAAAGATATTTGGCATTTGGATGATGCGGGTATTCAGGATGTGACGCAGTGGATGGGGAAAGCGATTTTGTTGCAGGCTGAAACCGATGCCAAGCAAGCGCCTCAGGATGAGAGCCGCTAATGCCGCGGCTACATTAATTACCCAAAGTTATTGGCGTTGCAGCAAGACAGCAAATGAACGCATCCCGATGAGCTTACACAGTCAAGTGAGAGCCGCTAACACCCCTGCGGCGTCAAGACCGCAGGGTAAATTTATACGGCTTCTAATCGGGCGTAAGCCGCGACCAACCACTTAATCCCCTCTCCGGGGAAAGCAATTTGCAACCGGCTGTGTTCGCCGCTACCTTCCAGATTAACCACGGTACCTTCACCAAATTTAGGATGACGCACCCGCTGACCCAGTGAGAAACCACTGTCATTTTCATTCATCGGCGTCCCCATATTGCGGTGGTTAACCGGGCGAGAAACCGTTGCACGTAGCCGTACTTCTTCGACGCATTCCTGCGGCAGTTCGCCGATAAAGCGGGATGGCCGATGATTCACTTCTTTGCCGTACAGACGGCGGCTCTCAGCATAGCAAAGTGTCAGTTTCTGCATCGCGCGGGTGACCCCGACATAGGCCAGTCGGCGCTCTTCTTCCAAGCGGCCACCTTCATCCAGTGACATCTGGCTCGGGAACATCCCCTCTTCCATACCCACAATGAACACCTGTGGGAACTCTAAGCCTTTCGCGGAATGGAGAGTCATTAATTGCACTGCATCCTGATAAGCATCGGCCTGCCCCTCTCCCGCTTCCAGCGCTGCATGAGACAAAAATGCCTGTAGTGGCATCAGGTCCTGATCTTCATCCTGATAACTGTATTGGCGGGTCGCATTGACCAGCTCTTCAAAGTTCTCAACGCGCGCCTGACCCTTTTCACCTTTTTCCTGTTCGTACATCGACCACAAACCGGAATCACGAATCACTCGGTCACTTTGGACATGCAACGGCATATCCGCCGTTTCATGAGCCAGGGAGTCGACCAGCTCAACAAACCGTTGCAGCGCAGAGGCTGCGCGGCCTGCCAGCACTTTTTCCTGCAACATGGCACGGGTTGATTGCCACAGCGTTAGCTGACGGTCACGGGCGGTTTGGCGCACCACATCTAAGGTGCGATCGCCAATACCGCGAGTAGGTGTATTGACCACTCGCTCAAAAGCCGCATCATCATTGCGGTTGGAAATTAGCCGCAGATAAGCCAGTGCATCTTTAATCTCTTGACGTTCGAAGAAGCGCTGACCGCCATAAATACGGTACGGCATCGCGGTCTGCAATAGTGCTTCTTCCAAAACACGCGATTGGGCGTTGCTACGATACAAGATGGCACAATCATTCAGAGCACCACCGTTGTCCTGCCAGGCTTTGATGCGGTTAACCACAAAGCGCGCTTCATCCAGCTCGTTAAAGGCGCAATAGAGTGAGATCGGTTCGCCTTCGGCACCGTCCGTCCACAGGTTTTTCCCCATACGGCCATCATTATTGGCAATCAGAGTATTTGCTGCCGTCAAAATATTGCTGGTAGAACGGTAATTCTGCTCCAACCGGATGGTTTCAGCGCCGGGGAAATCTTTCAAGAAGCGCTGGATATTTTCCACCTGCGCCCCACGCCAGCCATAGATTGATTGGTCATCGTCACCGACAATCATCACATTAGAACGGTCACCTGCCAGCAGACGGATCCAGGCGTATTGGATATTGTTGGTATCCTGAAACTCATCCACCAAAATGTTGGTGAAGCGTTCACGATAATGATTAAGAATATGGGGTTTGTTTAGCCACAATTCGTGTGCTCGCAGCAACAGCTCGGCAAAATCTACCAGACCGGCGCGGTCACAAGCTTCCTGATACGCCTGATAGATACGCAGCCAGGTGGCTTCAACCGGATTGCCATAGCTCTCAATATGCTGTGGCCGTAATCCTTCGTCTTTTTTGCCGTTGATGTACCACATCGCCTGACGCGGTGGCCATTGTTTATCATCTAAATTCAGTGCTTTAACCAAACGTTTTAATAACCGTAGCTGGTCGTCGCTGTCGAGAATCTGAAAATCCTGCGGCAAGTTAGCATCCATATGGTGAGCGCGCAGCAAGCGGTGCGCCAACCCATGGAAAGTCCCAATCCACATTCCGCCCTGACTGGTGCCAATCAAGTGTTCAATACGGTGGCGCATTTCGGCCGCCGCTTTATTGGTGAACGTCACTGCGATAATTGAGTACGGAGACGCATTTTCTACTGATAACAACCAGGCAATGCGATGAACCAGCACCCGGGTTTTGCCACTGCCTGCACCGGCCAGGACCAACAGGTTGCAGCGTGGCGCAGCCACGGCTTCGCGTTGTTTTTCATTCAGGCTGTCGAGCAGATCAGAAACGTCCATAGGCACCGTTTATGGGGTAAGGGAAAATAGCTAAATCGCCGAGTATGCGGGTATTTTGCCACCATTCCACTGTGAATTTATACAGATTTATTGCAGGGGATTATAGCAATGCTGTCAGGGAAGCCAACTGAGAAATCTCAATATGTGGCAATAAGCGGCTATCACTGGCCGTCATCAGGTTCTGCTGACGGTCATTAATCCAGCAAGCCTGCATACCGCAACGTAGCGCACCAGCGACATCGGTGGTCAAATCATCACCCACATGCAGAATCTGTTTGAGTGGGATATCCAGATGGTTTGCCGCTTTATGGTACATATCGCGGAAAGGCTTGGCACGGCCATGGGGGCCGGAGCGCAGCACAAACTGGAAGTATCGATCCAGACCACAGGCTTTAGGGTCGGCATTACCATTGGTGATAGCCACCAGCGGATAATGCTCCGCCAGCGCGCTCAAAGTGTCATGGGTGGCCGCTGGCACATAAATACGGCTACGCCATAGGGCAAAGTTCTCCATGGCTGCATCAGCGCCACATTGCGCCTCAGACTTACTTAAGCCATGACGTATCAAGCCCAGTTCAATCGCATGCCAACGCCACTGGGTAACATCGTGATAGATGCCCGGGTCCTGCGCCAGCAATTCAGCGCGAAAACGGTGAAAATCAGCAGCCTGTAACTGCGCCAGATTGGGATGATACTGCTGTAAGAATGCCACCGACTCTTGTTCAGTGCGGGTAATCACTGGCCGATTATCATACAGGGTGTCATCCAAATCGAAGCTAATGGCGGAAATACTCTCGAGTGGGCGATAAAAATGCATCAGGATTTGCCTCGTTTGGCGCGTGGATGAGCAGCATCATACACTGTCGCCAGATGTTGAAAGTCGAGATGAGTATAAATTTGTGTGGTCGTCAGATTGGCGTGGCCCAGTAGCTCCTGCACCGCACGCAAATCACCACTGGATTCCAACATGTGAGTGGCGAAAGAGTGGCGCAATTTGTGTGGGTGAATATGGCTGCTGACACCTTGCTTTACACCCCATTCGGCAAAGCGTTTTTGCACATTGCGCGCTGAAATTCGCTTACCGGTATTGGCTAAAAAGATAGCATCGTCACCAGGTTCAAATAACTCGCGCAGTTCCAGCCAATGCTCTAACCAGGTCACTGCGGTCCTGCCAATCGGCACTTTACGCTCTTTACTGCCTTTCCCCATCACCCAGACTTCACCGCTGGCTAAATCTACGTGTTTGCAGTTCATGCCAACCAGTTCGGATAGACGCAAACCCGCGCCATACATCACTTCCAGCATCGCCCGATCACGGACTGCCAAGGGATCATTGAGGTCGATATCCAACAGTTTATCGACCTCATCGACATCAATATTTTTTGGCAGATGGCGGCCTGAACGCGGTGTACTCACCCCTTTTGCGGGGTTGGCCTGCAATACGCCCTGACTCACCAGCCAATCAAGAAAGCTGCGCAAAGCTGAGAGGCGCAGCGCAAGGCTTGAGGAATGTAAACCGGCACGTTTACTGCGAGAAACCAGTGACCGCACCTGAGCCGCGTCAAGCTGCTGCCAGTGCACCAGGCCCATTTGCTCGCCCATTTCCATCAGTGCCTGTAGCTGGCGTCGATAACTGGTAATAGTCAATGGACTGAGCTGACGCTCAACTTTGAGATAACGCAAGAAAGCCTCTACCTGCGGGGCAAGTAAGGCACTGAATTCGGTCATACCGGCTCTATCCAACGCTCCAGCAGGCTCGGCAATAACGTTGATAACTGATTCAGCATCACGGTACCCATGCCCTGCTGATAATGTTGCGTATCACGGCTGCTGAAGATAATGACACCTAGATCGCCATCTTTGCCCAGTAACGAGAGTGCGACCGACCCTACCTGCTTGGCCTGAGGCAATAACAACAGCAGTTCCGGCCCGTTCAAACCGCCCAGATAATGGTTATCGCTCCCCAAACGCTGAATGCGTAGTGGCTCGAAGGCGTGACGGGCAAGTGCCAAATGGGTGAAATCAGACGGCGCACCAATATGCCAGCGGTCACTGAATAAGCGCACATTAGCACCTGCCAAGCCGAAGTCGCGTGCCCAGCGCTGCAAGCGATTAAGCATATCTTGCAAGCTGCTGGCCGCAGCCAAATTGCTTTGTAGTTGCAGCAAGCGATTAAACAACACTTCATTCAAGCCCGCCTGCTCCATTAGCAAGGTGATCTCTTCTTCCAACTGACCAATCTGATTACGTTGTCGCCCTAGCTGCCACTCCACCAGCGAGACACTGCCGCGAACAGGATGAGGAATATGCATCTGTTCGACCAGACGGGCATTGCGGATAAAAAAGTCAGGGTTTTGCAATAAGTACTGCATGACAGCATCGTCGTCCAACTCGATGCCAGCTAACGCCTGCTCCTCATAACTTTTCATTTAACACCCGTTCCTATAGCCAACGTAATTGGAATTGCAGGTAGGCAGCCAGCAAGCGAATCCCGATGAACTTACTTAAGTAAGTGATTCGGGTGAGTGCGCGCAGCGAACAACCCTGCAGTTTCAAGTACGCAGGATATTATAAATGAATGAAGCCATCATATACATGTGTTGCCGGCCCGGTCATATACAGTGGGTGGCCCGGCCCTTTCCAACTGATATGCAAACTGCCGCCTGGCAGTTCAACATGAACCTCTTCAGCCAACAACTCTTGCTGGATCCCCACCGCCACTGCTGCACAAGCACCGCTACCACAGGCTTGCGTTTCGCCAGCACCACGCTCATACACCCGTAAGCGAATATGCTCGCGGCTAACCACCTGCATAAAACCAATATTAGCCCGTTCGGGGAAGCGTTCATGGCTTTCCAATACTGGACCCAGCAAGGCAACATTAGCAACCGAAACATCATCAACCTGCATCACACAGTGAGGATTGCCCATTGATACCACGCCGCACAACACCGTATGTTCCGCCGCGCGTAAAATGTAGGTTTTCTCTGCTTTAGTTGCTCTGAAAGGCACCGTTTGCGGGTCAAAATTGGGCTCGCCCATATTGACACAAACCAGCTCGTCTTCAGTAACACTCAATATCATGCGGCCAGTTTGGGTACTCACACTGATATCACGTTTATTGGTCAACCCTTTCAACCGAACAAACCGAGCAAAACAACGTGCACCATTGCCACACTGAGAAACTTCGCTGCCATCGGCATTAAAAATACGGTAGTGAAAATCCAGCTCAGGATCATAAGGCGGTTCAACCACCAGCATCTGATCAAAGCCCACGCCAGTGTGCCGGTCTGCTAATCGACGAATTAACTCCGGCGAAAAGTAAACATTTTGGGTAACTGCATCGACAACCATAAAGTCGTTGCCAAGACCGTGCATTTTGGAGAACTGCATTTCATACTCCGCTGACTTTCATTTACCGGCTAAATTTGGCACGGGCAAATTAAATACTGACTCAATCTGGCTGCGATAAAAATAATTACTGCGGCCCGGCAATAGATTTTGTCTGGTTGGTACCTGACAGGTCCTGCTGGTTTCGCTCTACCTGACCACTATCCGGTTGCGCGGTTTCTACTTTTGGTTTGTCAGCGGGTGGAAAATATAACGGGCCTTTCAAGCCACAACCCGCCAGTGCGAATACCATCATCGCCGCCAGCGGCCAACATAATTCTTTTTTCATTTTTAACGCCTGTAAATTGTTTTAGCACCTATTATACCCAAAGAATCTGGCGTTGCAGGTTGGCCGCAAACGAATCCCAATGCACTTACATCGGTAATTGATTCGGGTGAGTGCACACTGCTAACCCCTGCGGCTTCAAGTATGAAGGGTATAATCGCATTAATACTTGTGATTCATGCGTCCATGCTCTCTATAATCGCAGGTGGATCATGAAAAGCAATAGGAATTGAATATGAACGATAGCGAGTTTCATCAGTTAGCCGATCAATTGATGCTTTACATTGAAGAGACACTGGATGGTTTTAGCGGCGATAGTGATGTCGATTATGAAACTAATGGCGGAGTGATAACCCTGACATTCGAAAATGGCAGTAAGATTGTTATCAACCGCCAAGAGCCACTGCATCAGGTATGGTTGGCGACTAAAGCGGGTGGTTACCATTTCAATTATCGTGAAGGCCACTGGTATTGCTCACGCAGCGGCGAAGAATTCTTCGCCAAATTATCGCAAGCGGCTAGTGCGCAGGCAGGTGAAGAGGTGAGTTTTATCTAGGCGCATGCGGCTTCAAGGACACAGGTCATTCCCCAAAGTCATTGGAGTTGCAGGTAGGCAGCCAGCAAACGCATCCCGATGAGCTGACTCAAGTCAGTGCTTCGGGGGACAAATCTGTCGGGAGCAGATTTGAACGCTGCTTGCAGCGGCCTCAACGAGGCGAGGGCCACGGATGGGCCGAGTAACTAGCGCAGCTAACACCCCTGCGGCTTCAGGGACACAGGGGAAATTAATGTAACTGCAACTGCTGCGCAGGCTGGCTTGGCTCTTTGTCGACGATATATAGATGGGATAACGTGTTGCTGCGAAAAGGGATCACTTGGGTACGGCCATCTAATTGCACAATTTGGTAGAACTGCGGCAGGTTGAAGTTAATAAAGCTGGAGCCGTAGGTAAAACGGTCGTGAGACGATGAATAAAAACGGCTGACATCTCGCACCAACTCCTCTTTACTGCCCTCACAGTGGTGATAAACCTCAACGCGGTTTGATTCATCCAAAATATAAATGTTAAAGCCTTTTTCATCTGCGGTGCCTTCGAAGAAGAACTGAATGATCCCTTCGCTGGCAAAACCGTCCACCACTGGCGGCAGATGAATTTGATCGGTTTCTACCTGAATCGATAACCCATGCAGTTTGTTATTAGAAATCGCACCGTAAAATTCGACCGCATTTTCCAATTTTTGAACGGAAACACTCAGGCGTTCAAAGAACAAACCCCAGGTCTGGCCGGAAACTCGTACCGCTTTAAAACGGCCCGGTTCCTGACGGGTACTGGATAAGCGCAACTCAATACACTCGGAAACCAACTGCTGAATGCGGGTACGAATCAAACCACGCAAATGCTGGCTGTAACAGAACACATCCACTGACTCCGGCGGAGCCGCATCCTGATGCATTTTGCCTAAAATGGTTTTCAATGCTTCCAACACTGCCTGCTCACCACTGAAATGCAAGGTTCGAACTTCATTCCAGGAGTTGCGATACAGCAAATCGATACTGCCCACCAGACACTGCTGCTGCTCGCCAAAACTGAATACATCCAGTTTACGGAAATCAAAATGCACCACCTGATTGCGGAAAGCCGCTGTCGGGTCATGCTCTAAATTGACGATAATCGCCAAATGGCGAATCTCACACGGGCTA
Organism: Yersinia sp. 2541 StPb PI; assembly: GCF_052217145.1. Classification (NCBI taxonomy): domain Bacteria; kingdom Pseudomonadati; phylum Pseudomonadota; class Gammaproteobacteria; order Enterobacterales; family Yersiniaceae; genus Yersinia; species Yersinia sp. 2541 StPb PI. The sequence goes on from NZ_JAZGQB010000001.1 coordinate 4,502,185, forward strand.
TAGAGTGCTTTAGGTGTCGGTGCAGGCAAGCGCAACGGGAAGTGGTGAGAGATATCCGTCACCAATTCTTGCAATTTCACCGTATCGCACAGATTGGCGCTTTTAATATGTAGCCGTGTCTTGCTGGTCAACAGGCCGTTGAAATAGGCCCAGGACACCAGTTTGTTCAGGTAACGGTTATATTCCAGCGGCTGGTGACTCACAATCGCATCCATAGAGGGCGCTTGATTATATAAGTACCAACCCGCGCGGTTAGCACGACCTGCCGGAACATGAATGAAAGTCAGATGTTCTTCCGATAAATCCGGTGAAATTTGCGGGTTAACCAGCGTCACTTTGCCAGGTAAAGCTTCAAATGCCGCGTACAGTTTACGGGTCAAAACGCCGATATCCTGCGGACTGGCACTGACACTCAGATTGTTGCGCCGCGCGAAACGGATCAAATTGCGATAACTCTGCATCATCGCATCCAACAGCTCGTTATGCGCTTCACGTACCCGCTCAATCTTCCAGTTAGCACGGTTATCCAGCACCGCCAAACTCTCGTCACTCCAACCCCATTCACTGACCAGTTGGCTGAGGATTTCACGCCGCCAGCCGACACTCGCCGGGCTACGGGACAGTTTTTCGCACACTTTCAGATAGAAACAACGCCGCACCAAATTCAGACGGGTAGTGTCATTGATTTGGGTCAGATAGCGAGTGACGCGATCAAGCATCATGCAATAAGCATCAAGACCGAAGGCCACAATTTCACCGGCATGCAGGCGCTGTTTGATCTCCATCGCCAGCAATTGAGAATTGGGGTATTCCCACGAATACGCTTCCAGCAATAAGGTTTTCAGCACCGCCTTATAGGGCGAATCGATACTTTTATACAATTGCCACAAACTGGCACCGAAATACTCTTCGGCTGACAGGGTGCTCAAACCGCCCAAATCCAGCCACTCATTCGGTGTTAATACGCCCTGCGCATAGAGCGACAGTACGTAATCGTCATAATTATTTTCTTCTTCAACCGGAACCATATTCCACAGAATACGTTTCCCTGCCAGACGAACCGCGCTGCGGTAAAACTCATCCAGCAATAATATGTGTTGGGTTGAACCGCAATCTTCGCCCCCCAAGCTGCCACTGGCATTATGGCGGAAACGGTTTTCATCTATCAGGAAGAAGCTGACTTCAACACCCATTGATGCAGCCCATTTTTCCAGCAAACTGCATTTTTGTTGCAAGCGGTTACGCTCTTCAGAATCGAGCCAGGCCTGATGGCACACCCAAACATCAAGATCTGAAGTATGGCATTGCCCAATAGAGGAAGTGCTACCCATAGAATAGACGCCGGTAATCGGCAGTTCGCCGCCGACACTCTGTTGCAAAGGTTCGCCCCACTTGGCTTCAACCTCAGACAGATAATCCTGTTGCGTTTCATTGGACGTAAAAAGGCAGACGCCATGGGGAACGTTACCATCAAGGTAACCCGGCATCAGTGGATGATGATGATGTAGTAGGGTCGGTAGCAGACTGTAGACCTTTTGGAAGGCTGGCCCCATAGCCGCCAAGGCGCGATCGACTCGTAATTGGTTGATCGCATCCAGTCGCTGTTTCAGTGTCTCGATGTAGAGGTACAAGACGTCTCGCCTGGTTATTCCGGTGCTTAGAATTGTTCCGGTGCTTAGAAAAAAACCCGCGTCCCAGATTCGTTTATTACTTTTTTTGACTTTCAGCGAAAAATGTACTTTTTGTTGTACTGACCAAAAAACATTTTGTTTGAAGACATTTTGTTTGAATAACAATTAACGAATTATTGCTGGAAACGTGATCAATCTAACACCTTGCCGATTGACCGTAAAGCTATCCCTACAATTGTAATGTCTATCTATCCCTTTCTTAGCTGACATTCACAGGTAGCTTGGCTGATAACGACGCCGTGGTATTAAGGAAGAAGTTATCCCGCCATGTATTTGTTACAATAGCTGCTTTCTTGTGCTCTTATCCGTCGTCTTTATGTGGCTATCGCACTGACAGCATTCACTGGTCAATGATAGGATGGGCCGCAAAATATAAAACGGTAACAAGCAATGTTAGACAAAATTATTCGAATTGCCACGCGACAAAGCCCGCTCGCCTTATGGCAAGCACATTATGTTCAACATTTACTGCAAGCCAATCACCCCGGCTTGCAGGTTGAGTTGGTCCCAATGGTTACCCGTGGGGACATCATTCTGGATACCCCACTGGCAAAAGTCGGTGGTAAAGGCTTGTTCGTCAAAGAGTTAGAGCTGGCCCTACTGGAAGACCGTGCGGATATCGCCGTCCACTCCATGAAAGATGTGCCTATCGCCTTCCCTGAGGGCTTGGGTCTGGTCACCATTTGTGAACGCGATGATCCGCGTGATGCTTTTGTATCGCCACATTTTGCTCATCTCGATGATTTACCTGCGGGCAGCATCGTCGGCACCTCCAGCTTGCGTCGCCAGTGCCAATTGCGCGAGCGTCGCCCGGACCTGATTATCCGCGACCTGCGGGGTAATGTAGGCACTCGCCTTGCCAAGCTTGATAACGGCGATTACCACGCGATTATACTGGCGGTTGCGGGCCTCAATCGCCTGGGATTGGCATCGCGGATTCGCTACGCCATGCCCGCCGAGGAGTCGTTACCGGCTGTCGGTCAGGGTGCAGTCGGCATTGAATGCCGCCTGGATGACGATTTTACCCGCCAACTGCTGGCACCACTCAATCATCGTGCAACCGAGCTGCGAGTGTGTGCCGAGCGAGCCATGAACACCCGTCTCGAAGGAGGCTGTCAGGTGCCGATCGGCAGCTATGCTGAGTTAGAAGGCAACACGCTGTGGCTCCGTGGATTAGTCGGTGCGCCGGATGGTAGTGAGATCATTCGCGGTGAGCGCCGTGGCCCTGCTGAGAATGCAGAGCAAATGGGGATTGAGCTGGCCGATGAGTTACTATCACGTGGTGCGCGCGCAATATTGGCCGATGTTTATCAGGATAACCCCCCACTATGACCATTTTGGTAACCCGTCCATCTCCTGCTGGAGAGCAGTTAGTCAGTCGCCTGCGTGCGCTGGGCCGGGTTGCCTATCATGCGCCATTGATTGATTTCTCTCCGGGGATAGACCTGCCTAAACTACCGGCATTGCTCCAAGATATGCAAGCTGGCGATCTGGTATTTGCGTTATCACAGAATGCTATCCGCTACGCTAACCCACTGTTAAAAAGAAATAACCTGTTATGGCCAGCACAGTTATCTTATTATGCTATTGGCCGTACCACCGCATTGGCATTGCATACTGCCAGCCGTTTGCATGTCACCTTCCCCCCGATGGGGGAGACCAGTGAGATGCTGTTATCATTACCAGACCTGCAAACACTGTCCGGTAAAAAGGTGCTGTTACTGCGCGGTAACGGCGGGCGGGAACTGCTAGGCGAAAGCCTGGCACAGCGAGGAGCGGCAATTACCTACTGTGAATGTTATCAACGTAGCCCCATCTTTTATGATGGCAGTGAGCAAAGTGCGCATTGGCAACGTGCGGGGGTCAATATTCTGGTAGTGACTAGCGGCGAAATGTTACAACAGATCTATACTTTAGTTCCTGATTACTATCGTTCTTCGTGGCTGCTACGCTGCCGCCTGGTTGTAGTGAGTGAGCGTTTGGCTGCCCAGGCCGCCCAAATGGGCTGGCGTGATACCCGGGTGGCAGAAAATGCGGATAATGACGCGCTGATCCGCGCGCTACAAGACTTTCAATAAACCTGAAACCTGACTATGGGATGCCCAATATGACGGAACAAAATACCCCATCCGCACCAGTGGAAGAGACAACCACTGCGGTTGAGAGGCACCAACAGCCAGAACCTGAAGGCCGCCGGGAGAAACGAACCGGCCCAATTCTGGGTGCCATTGCTATTGCATTGGCTATCGCGCTGGGTGCCGGGCTTTATTATCACGGACAGCAGCAGGCTCAGTTACAAGATGTGGCGAATATCGCGCTACAAGAACAGTTGGCTGAACTAAAACAGAGCCAATTGCAGGAAAAACAGCAGCTTGAGTCATTACTACAACAGCAAGGCAAAGCGCTGGAAGCAGCAGATCGTCAGCAAACCTCGTTGATCCGCCAACTTAATGAATTACAGGAAAAAGTCGCTACTATTTCGGGTAGCGATGCCAAAACATGGCTACTGGCCCAGGCGGATTTTCTGGTGAAAATGGCGGGGCGCAAACTGTGGAGTGATCAGGATGTCGCCACCGCAGCGACTTTACTGAAAAGTGCCGATGCCAGTCTGGCTGACATGAATGACCCAAGTCTTATCGACGTACGCCGCGCACTCACCGAGGACATCAGTACCCTTTCGGCGGTAAGCCAGGTGGATTTTGACGGCATTATCCTCAAACTGAATCAGCTGTCGAATCAGGTGGATAATCTACGTTTGGCTGATAATAATACCGATGATTCGCCGATGGATGCCGATAGCGATGAGCTGTCCAGTTCATTAGCCGAATGGCGTCAGAATCTGACCAAAAGCTGGCACAGTTTTATGTCTGATTTTATTACTATCCGCCGCCGTGATAGTAGCGCAGAGCCACTGCTGGCACCGAATCAGGATGTTTATTTACGCGAGAATATTCGCTCCCGCTTGCTGGTCGCGGCTCAGGCAGTCCCTCGCCATCAAGACGAAGTGTACAAACAGTCACTGGAGACTATCTCCACTTGGGTTCGCGCTTATTTCGATGTGAATGACCCGAGCACCAAAGCTTTTCTGGATGAGTTAGAGAGCCTGAGTCAACAGTCAATCTCAATGGACGTACCTGATCAATTGAAGAGCCAGCCAATGCTGGAAAAATTGATGCAAACCCGGGTTCGTAACTTACTGGCACAACCGCCAGTTGCCGCTCAGGGGGAATAAGTATGCTGCGAGTTTTACTGTTATTCCTTATCCTGACCGCTGGCATCGTCCTCGGCCCCATGTTGGCTGGGCACCAAGGCTATGTATTGATTCAAACTGACAACTATAACGTTGAGACCAGCGTGACCGGTCTGGTGATTATATTGGTGCTGGTATTGGTCGCGTTCCTTATCATTGAATGGATACTGCGCCGTATTTTCCGCACCGGTGCCCGTACCCGTGGTTGGTTTATGGGCCGCAAACGCACCCGCGCTCGTAAGCAAACCAAAGCTGCATTGATCAAACTAGCCGAAGGGGATTTCAAGCAGGTTGAAAAGTTGCTCACCCGTAATGCCGATCATGCTGAACAACCGATGGTAAACTACCTGCTGGCTGCGGAAGCTGCCCAACAGCGTGGCGATGAATTCCGTACCAATCAATACCTGGAACGAGCAGCAGAAGTTGCTGATACAGATCAGTTGCCGGTAGATATCACCCGAGTGCGCATTCAACTGGCGCAAGGCCACGTTCATGCGGCCCGCCATGGGGTGGATCGTTTATTGGATCAAGCTCCACGTCACCCAGAAGTGCTGCGTCTGGCTGAACAGGCTTTCCTGCGTACCGGTGCTTACAGTTCATTGCTGGAAATTTTACCCGCGATGAGCAAAGTGCAGGTCCATACGCCAGAAGAAATCGCCGCATTGGAGCAGCAAGCTTATATTGGCATGATGAATCAATGTATGGCGGAAGAAGGCAGTGATGGTCTGAAACGCTGGTGGAAAGATCAAAGCCGTAAAGTCCGCAATGAGATCCCGCTGCAAGTCGCACTGGCAGAACATCTAATTGAGTGTGACGATCATGATGTCGCCCAGCAAATCATTCTGGATGGCCTGAAGCGTCAGTATGATGAGCGCTTAGTACTCCTGATCCCACGCTTAAAATCAGGTAACCCAGAGCCGCTGGAGAAAGCATTGCGCCAGCACATCAAGCAGCATGGCGCGACCCCGCTACTTAATAGCACCTTGGGCCAACTCATGCTAAAACACGGTGAATGGGAGAAGGCCCACGAAGCCTTTAAAGCAGCGCTTGAGCAGCGTCCAGACGGTTATGACTATGCATGGCTAGCTGATGCCCTGGATAAACTGCATCGCCCTGAAGATGCAGCGCAGGCGCGTCGTGAGGGGTTACTGTTGACCTTGCGGCAGAATGGTGAATCGCTCTGACCATTAGCAAAACAGCAATCTAAAGGCTCCTACGGGGCCTTTTTTCTGCTCCTGATTCGGGGGACAAATCTGTCGGGAGTAGATTTGAACGCTGCTTGCAGCGGCCTCAACGAGGCGAGGCCCACGGATGGGCCGAGTAACTAGCGCAGCTAACAACCCCGCGGCTTCAAGTAGCAAAGAATACCCAAAGTAATTGGAGTTGCAGGTAGGCAGCCAGCAAACGCATCCCGATGAGCTTACTCAGGTAAGTGATTCGGGTAAGTATGCGCAGCTAACAACCCTGCAGCTCCAAGTAGCAAAGAATACCCAAAGTAATTGGAGTTGCAGGTAGGCAGCCAGCAAACGCATCCCGATGAGCTTACTCAGGTAAGTGATTCGGGTAAGTATGCGCAGCTAACAACCCTGCAGCTTCAAGTAGCAAAGAATACCCAAAGTAATTGGAGTTGCAGGTAGGCAGCCAGCAAACGCATCCCGATGAGCTTACTCAGGTAAGTGATTCGGGTAAGTATGCGCAGCTAACAACCCTGCAGCTCCAAGTACGAAGGGTATGCAAAAAAAAACGCTTGCCGGAAAGGCAAGCGTCTAAAATTTTCAGGTCTACAGACAACAATGTCGGCGCCTCACTCAACGTTATGCCCGGTATGTGATGAAGATATTCGACATCGTTTACATGGACAATAGGCACCCTAAAATCGGCTCTGCATCATCTCTGGGTTTATGAAGCTAATTTGGCTATAAACACCACGCTATCATAATAAGTGAGATGAGCATCTACAGGGTAGATATTGCACTTAGCGTGCCAACTCCATCTAACCGAGAGCAATTTCATCTAATTACCCGCAAGTAAGCGTTTAATTGACTGATAAATAATAAATTTATTTTCATCCTAATAGATGGTGCGATACAACGCACCAGCCATCGCGCGACCAATACTGTCTAAGTGATCTGTCGCTACAAAACGACGTTATACACTACCATTTATTTTCTTTATGTTTATCATAATCTTATATGTCTCCATTTGGAGACAAAGCCTCTGCCTTTTGTCGCAAAAAACCAACACCTATTCTTTTACCTGATAAATCACCAGTCTGGTCACCCTATAGGACTAATTTGATCAAAGGGTGCCAACAAAGGTTCTAATACAAGGAGGACAGAATGTGAGGTCGGATTAGCGACCGTCAATACAACAGGATGAAAAGAGAGGGCTATGATGGGGAATCGATATTATACCGACGAAAAAAAACCCCGCATTGCGGGGTTTCTTCTGAAATTGGTCGGCGAGAGAGGATTCGAACCTCCGACCCACTGGTCCCAAACCAGTTGCGCTACCAAGCTGCGCTACTCGCCGATTTCTTACTGTTGACTCTACATGGTCTTTCGACCTATGTCCATGTAAATATTAATGAATATCTACATGTTTGTGTGGTGCGAAGGGAGGGACTTGAACCCTCACGTCCGTAAGGACACTAACACCTGAAGCTAGCGCGTCTACCAATTCCGCCACCATCGCATGTTCCACAAAATTTGGGGTGGCTAATGGGGCTCGAACCCACGACAACTGGAATCACAATCCAGGGCTCTACCAACTGAGCTATAGCCACCATAACTTCTTTACAGCTTACTTCGTCGTACGCGGCAATCTTACCACCGCAGCTCTTGCACACAAAATTAATGGTGCGCCCGACAGGATTCGAACCTGAGACCTCTGCCTCCGGAGGGCAGCGCTCTATCCAGCTGAGCTACGGGCGCTTAGCGCCGTTGCGGGTGAGGATACTACGGTTTTAATACTTGGCTGTCTAGTGCTTTTTTAGAAGAAATGGTGTGTTTGCTTACGCTTTGCACACTCTGCCGCAAAAGTTAGCCATTAATAGCCCCCCCTTGCCTTGTTCGCTGGTTTTATAGACGTTTTATCCCCTTCATACTTGAAGCCGCAAGGATGTTCACTGCTCTCGGTACCCGACCCTTCCATGGACCGGGCCTCTACAAGACTACTTACTGCAAACAGCATTCAAATCGGTTCCCAGCAGATTCGTCATTCGCTTGCGGCCTACCTACAACGCCAATTACTTTGGAGATGTTTCAGCAACGTTGTGTTTATGCATTCTCAGTCCGAAATAACATGCCGACACCAATCCAAGGAAAATCACCCCGACTAACAAAGATAAACGGGTATCAGGGTTAATCCCCATCCCGACCAGTACACATATCAAGAAAGCGATAGTTAGATAGTTTACATACGGGAACATGATGGATTTAAACGGATGCTGCTTTAACGCTTCTTTATGTACCTGGCGGAAACGCAGCTGGCTAACGAGGACCACAAACCACGGCACCATGCCCGGTAATACACTGGCACTGTAAACATAGACAAACACCTGCTGTGGATTTGGAATAATGTAATTAAGGCTTGACCCCACCAGCAGACACAGAATCGTCACCGCAATACAGTAAACTGGCACACCGCTGGCCGACAGCTTAGTCAGGCAGGCAGGTAACTGGCGATTTTTCGCCAGTGCATACAACATACGCCCGCCGCTATACATACCGCTGTTACAGCCTGACAGTGCCGCAGTCAGCACCACGAAGTTAATAATACCCGCAGCTGAAACTATCCCAATCTTGGCAAATGTCAGGACAAACGGGCTGCCTTCCGTGCCGATACCATTCCACGGGAAGATAGTGACAATGACAAATATCGCGCCAACATAGAAAATCAGGATGCGCCATAAAATATTATTAATGGCTCGCTTTAATGTCACTTGCGGGTTTTTAGCCTCACCGGCGGTGATACCCACCAGCTCAACCCCCTGATAGGACGCCACCACAATACACAAAGCAAACATGAATCCTTTCCACCCGCCGGCAAAAAAGCCGCCATGGGCTGTCAGGTTATCAAAACCAATCGCTTGTCCGTGATTACCAAAACCGAAGAAGATAACCCCCAACCCCACCAGAATCATCACAATGATGGTGGTAACCTTGATCATCGCGAACCAGAACTCCAGCTCACCATATAATCTGACCGCCGCCAGATTAGCCAGCGCCACTATGGCCACCCCGGCAATCGCAGGTAGCCATTGTGGAATTTCTGGGAACCAAAACTGAACGTATACCCCAATCGCGGTAATTTCTGATATCCCTACCGCTATCCACATAAACCAATAACCCCAAGCCGTTAGATAGCCGAAATAGGGGCTAAGATACTTATGGGCATAGACGGCAAAGGAGCCGGCAACCGGCTCCAGATAAAGCATTTCGCCCATGGCCCGCATAATAAAGAATACAAATAAGCCAGCAATGATATAAGCCAGCAATACCGAAGGCCCGGCCCATTTTAGGGTGCTGGCGGACCCCATAAACAACCCGACGCCAATTGTCCCACCTAACGCTATCAGTTCGATATGCCGGGCTTCCAACCCACGGTGTAATCCTTTTTTCTCTTCGTTATCTGCCATATATCCTCTGTGAACTGATGATGTGTCTGCTCCGGCTTTCCCGGTTGTTTTTATTAATTAATCTATTGTTTTTATTAAAAATAGACGTTTTTCACACAAAAAAATCTAACGACTGCACCAACGTGTTCAGCCTAATGATGACTACTTTAATTTATGCAAGTTAACGAATAGGGAAACCACCCACAATAAAAGGCGATTATGAGCACATAACCCTAACCGGCCGGTATCCTTCCGTATCTGGGTCAGATTAGCAAACAGGAAACTAAAACTTTATGGAATAAAAATTAAAGAATCGATTCCAAAATGGAATTAAGGCGTGATGATATTGGTAGAAGGAATAAATGCGAGAGGTTTTATAACAGCAGGGTTGGTGAAACCCTGCCCAAAAGACAATATTACAGACGGCCGCTGTAATAATAACCAACAAACTTAAGCAACTTGAACTGACGCCGGATACGACTTGGTTGCGCCAGCAGGCGATAAAGCCACTCCAGCCCCATGTTCTGCCATATCTTAGGTGCACGTTTGACATGACCGGTAAAGACGTCATAGGTGCCACCAACGCCCATATACAGTGCATCGGGATAGAACTTACGGCAGTCACGCATAAACATTTCCTGTTTAGGCGATCCCATGGCGACAGTCACTATCGCCGCGCCACTAGCCGCTATTCTCGCAAACAGGGCTTCGCGCTGCTCTGGTGTAAAATAGCCATCCTGGCTACCCACCAGATTCACATTCCATTGCGCGCGTAATTTAGCTTCAGTTTCTGCCAACACGTTAGGTTTACCGCCCACCAAAAAGACCGGCGTCCCTTGCTGCCCGGCACGCTGCATGAGTGCTTCCCACAAATCTGCACCCGCTACCCGTGACAGCTTCGCCTGTGGGTATTTACGACGAATCGCACGCACCATACTGATACCGTCGGCATACAGATATTCAGCCTCGGTGATCAACTCACGCAACGCCGCATCATCCTCAGCTTTGAGCAGTTTCTCTGCGTTCATTGCCACCAGCGTTCCGGTCTTCACCGGGCCGCTGCTTAGCAAATGATCCAGCGTTTGAGCCATATCACGAAAGCCCCAAATCTCGAAACCACGGACATTATATTTTGGAATAACAGTATTCGGTTCCATTACGATCCTTACAGTTGGCGGCCCGTTTCAGGAGTGGATGAACGCTTCGGCTTGTTAACCCGACGCTGTAACTGTTGCGTTATCAAACCCGCGGTATCGAACAACCAATACAACAATTTTGCCAGTACCAGACAGGCACCAAAAATCACGCAGAAAAACACCACGCGTGACACAAACGAATCTAATCCTTCCCGTGCCAATACAATGATGTTAAATACCGCACCAAAACAGAAACTTTGCAGAATTGCCGCTTTATAACGGTTGTTTTCTGCTTTGCCTTGTTCGTAGAGCCAATCGAACCATTTAATGATTAATCCTACGACAATAGCACCCAGTGGAATAAACAGCACCCCGCCCATTACCACCAAAGAACCGATCAGGGTTGGAGAGATAGCCAGCCCGGAGTGATTATCCAGCACATCCCAAGTAAAGTAATTGGCGGTATTAAGTACCAAGTCTGGACGCTCCGGCCAAAGCGAACTGGGAATAAAGACATAAAAATCACGAATAATCGGTGCCAGCCCTTGGAAATCTATTTTGTCGTAGTTTTGTAGCAGCAGCCCTAGGTTTTCCCACGGCGAGAAGGTATCCCGTGTCAGGTAGAGGAAAGTGTAAAACGCCTCTGCGCCGTTCACATCCAAACCATAGCGTTTCAGGGCCAGCCAGAACATACCAACAATCCCAAAGACACCTGCCGCAGCCAACATCCACAAGGTTATCCAACCGCGAACGATACCGATAAACAGGAATAATGAGAACGCGATAATGATATTAGCGCGGGTACCGCCGACGATAACATAGGTCAGGATGCCAAACGCCACCGTGCTTGCCAGGAAGAAAAACCAGGCGCGCATATCTTGTTTCAAGAAATAGACCACCAACATCGCCGGGATAAAGAAGTAGAAAAAGCGCTTCAGTGCCACACCCGAAACATCACTGGAGAAGATTTTGCTGTAGGAATCGAGCTTAAACAACAGGAAACCATTTTGCATAAAGAAGATGCCGACAGTGCCAATAGCCACCAGTGCCAACAGTATCCAGGTCAGATTAGTTTCCACCCGATTCATGGTGAATACCGGCGCCCGTGGCTGGCTGCGCGGCTTAGTCAGGCGTGTTTTGTAACTCACATAATAAATGCCATAAAAGGCCGTGGCCGACAGCATTGCATACAATAAGTACTCAACCGGCACCACCGCGACCCCGAACTGAAACACCAGCATACAAGTCAATGGGAAGCCAAAATAGAAAGTCAGCAGGTAAAGCATTGAAAACAGCACATTGAAGTTAAAACGAACCCGCCGAAACTCCTGATAGGTTAATGTCAGGATAAAAATAACTGCCATCAGATAGACGCAGAAAAGACCACCAAATTGCCCCAGCGTCATGGGTGTTCTCCTGCGGCCAACGCCAGCGCCTGCTGCCAACCTTCGATATAATTTGGATTAAAGAAAGCGATAGATTGCTTATCCAGCCCGGCTAATTGGCGTTGTGCCTCACGGATCAACGGCTCATCCAATGAGTCACCATAGAAAAGTACCGGAATATGCTGCTCAGCCAAGTCTTGCCAGAAAGGGTTTTTGCGACTCAAGACAAAAGGCACACCAAATTGCGTTAATAAACATAAGGTGCCGATACCTTGCTGCCGATTAAAAATAAAATAGCCCAAATCGCATTCACGCAGGATATTCAGATAATCATCGAACGGGATCTGTTCTGTCAGGAGACGCAGATTTTCTGCGGCAAACAGCGCCAGCCCAGCTTGCCTGACCTGCTCGATATACAGCTCATTATTAGCCGGATACCCCATCGGCAGAATAACCCGGGCATCAGGGCCAAATTGCTGATGAATGGCCTGCAACGCCTCGATATGACGATTGGTGGTATCACCAGAGTTCCCCACCAGAATAGTCATCGGGCCAGCTAACGACTTTTCGATGTTAACCCCCGTCAATGCCGGATCCATACGGGTTGGGAAATAGAGCAACGATGCGGGCACCCGAGGATGACGCTGCTGAAAATGGATTAAGTCGCCACGGGTCGCAAAAACATGACCAACCCGCCCTTGAGCAATACGGCGCAATAGGTAAAACAGGCGAAACTTCCAGCTTTTGGCATCTTCATATAAATCAGCGCCCCAAATATGCCAGTAAACCTGGCGTGGCTTGATTTTGCCACTCAGTAGGGCCAGCCACAGGGTGGCATTAAACTGACCATGCCAGAAGAAGCGCGTGCTGCGATCAGCTTGTGCACGGGCGATAACCGCCTCAGCCAAAGCTTTCTTGCTGCTGTGCGTTTCGATATCCAACTGAGGGAATGACGAAAAGGGTGCTGTCTCTTTTGCCGCGACCATAAAATGCCGCACCTGTTCTATCGGCGCACGCGTTGCCAGCACGTCATTAAAGAAGCGCAGCACAGTCAGATTATGGTGCGGGATATCAGATCCCAGTACATGAATCAGGGTTGTCATTTTTTTCTACTGTAAAGAGTGTCTACGGTGATGAATGTCTACGATACATAATGAATACGCAGCTACAGAGCGCAAAATAGACGATATAAGTTGCCATATAGGCCTGTGCTGCACCTAAAGAGCCATTCATTGGAATTAACCAATGGGCAAACCCGGTCAACAGTAAGAACTGACTCACTTCCGTCAGAATGTAAAAGCGCAAAGAGGCTTTGGCAATCACCAGATAGCCAAACACATACGACCCGACTTTCAACACATCGCCCACCAACTGCCAGGCAAAAAGGTCACGCATAGCGGTAAACTGGTGCGAAAACAGCAGCCAGATAGCAAAATCACGTAACAGCCACACCATCAAACTGGCGGTCGCCACTGCCGGTAAGACAAACTTCAGTGAGCGCAGGATTTCACGAGAGATATCCGCTTTAGCTTTGAGCCTTGAGAGTGTGGGTAGCAAATAGACCGTAAATGAGGCCGTAATAAATTGTAGATAAGCATCTGAAATACTGCTTACCCCCTGCCAGATCCCGACGGCATCCCAACCATACTGATCTGCCAGCAAGTTACGCATCATCACATAGGCGACTGGCAAGGTCACTGAGGTAATCAGTGCCATGATGGTAAACTTACCTAAATGGCTGGCTAATGCCTTGTCCCAGCTAAGTTTAAGATAACTTAGGGGGATAGTCTTGCGGCGAATCAGCATGGCTGCCGCAGGTATCACCACCAGCGCGGGGACTAATGCCAACCCCACTAATGCGCCGGGATAACCGCCGATACGAAAGCAAAGATAATACGCCACGACACCAATCAGACTGCCGCCTATCACCGCCAGCGCATTACCCATGGCGTCGCGATAGCCTTTGAGGATCGCCAGAAACAGGTTAGCGTAGGCAATACCCATCTGGATAAGCGCCACTGCGCGCACCACATTCTGGTAATCCCCATGGCCGAATAACGCAAAACTAACAGGTTTAGCTGCCAGCAAAAAAATTAACGCCAGCAGAGTGGAGAACCCCAACACTATCGCTGAAGAGGTACCCAGCACCGCACGTAAACGTTCAGGTTGTTGATGATATTCAGCAACATACTTAGTAATACCGTTAAAGATACCCGCGCCGGAGAGCACGCCTAATACCGTAATTAGCTGGCGAAAATTACCTGCCTGCCCAACGCCGCTGGGACCAAAGGTCACCGCCAGCAGCTTAACCACTAACAACCCTACGCCGATTTTAATCAGCGTAGAGCCAGCAGTCCAAATCGATGCTTTTGCCAGAGACATATCAGGCGAAGAAACTCAGAACAGTATTAATGACCGTTTTCTGATTCACATCAGTCAGGTTAAAGAAGATAGGCAAGCGAACCAGACGCTCACTCTCCTTGGTGGTAAAGCGGTCTTCACCCGCCATACGGCCAAATGCCTCACCTGCCGAGCAACCATGCAACGGAATATAATGGAATACCGCCATAATCTCAGCTTCTTTTAAGTAGCTGATAAAATTAGAACGATCGTCAATATCGCGTAGTTTGATATAAAACATATGCGCATTTTGCACCACATCACCGGGGATCACTGGCAAATCAATGCGCCCAGCATCAGCCAACGGTTTGAAAGCATCATAATAGGTCTGCCACAGCGCCAAACGGCGTTGGTTAATCTGTTCTGCGGCTTCCAACTGGCCCCACAGATACGCGGCCTGTAAGTCAGACATCAGATAGCTAGAGCCGATATCACGCCAGGTATATTTATCGACCTGCCCACGGAAGAACTGGCTACGGTTGGTACCTTTTTCACGAATGATTTCAGCGCGATCTATCAGTAACGGGTCATTAATGAGCGTCGCGCCACCTTCACCGCCAGCCGTGTAATTCTTGGTTTCGTGGAAACTAAAGCAGCCGATATGGCCAATAGTCCCCAACGCTTTGCCTTTGTAGGTGGACATCACGCCCTGAGCGGCATCTTCTACCACAAACAAATTATACTTTTTCGCCAACGCCATAATGGTATCCATCTCACAGGCAACACCGGCATAATGGACTGGCACGATAACCTTGGTTTTATCGGTAATCGCCGCTTCAATCTTGGTTTCATCGATATTCATGGTATCTGGGCGGATATCGACAAACACCATTTTTGCCCCACGCAGCACAAAGGCATTCGCGGTGGAAACAAAGGTGAAACTCGGCATGATCACTTCGTCGCCGGGTTTGATATCCAGTAACAACGCAGCCATTTCCAGTGAGGCGGTGCAAGAAGGTGTCAGTAAAACTTTCGGACAACCGAAACGCTGCTCCATCCACTGCTGACAGCGACGGGTAAACCCACCATCACCGCATAATTTACCGCTAGCCATCGCGGCCTGCATATAACCAAGTTCGGTGCCTACTACCGGTGGAGCGTTAAATGGAATCATCTCATCCCCTGCATAACCAATACGCGGTGCTCTCAATAGCAGCACCACTGCGAATATAAAGACGTAAAGCAGCAATATTGCTCATCTGTGTGGCTACCCGTAATCGCTGTAACCCATGACTCTGGCACCACTGCTTTGCCGCCGACATTAACGATGAACCAACACCTTTACCCTGTGCCTCGGGGAATACCGCCAACAAGCCAATACGCGCACTGCCATCTTGCAAGTCTCGTAGCGTCACAAACCCCGCTGGCTGGCCCAACGTATCAGTCACCAATAAACATTGATGGTCGAACGTGCCCAATACGGCTTTTTCTGCCCACAATGCATAAAATCGGCCGCTGTCCTGCGGGTCATACCACGGCGCACGGAAACGACTTAATGCAAAGGCATTGGTGGCGACGCTGCGCAATTGCGGGATATCCGCCGCCGTTGCAACTCGGTGTCTGGATACAGTGACATCTGCCTCAGATAAAGCATTTTCCGTGCCAATTACATTTTTTACATCAATGGCTAACGAGAGATCGACTTCTCCTTCAACCAGATGGAAATCAAGTTGACCAAGAGAGTCAATGAGATCAAGGCGATGGGTAGGTACTTTAGCTTGGGTAAGCGTAAAAGCGTCCAACTCAGCCGGATTAAGCTGCGGGGCTGAGTCGGAGAAAATCAGTTTTGCACTGTGGCGCTGGAAAAATTCACTTTCCCAGTCCAAGGGCTCAATACTGGCGTGGACGGGCATGTAACAGATCCAATAGATATTTGCCGTAACCGGTTTTGGCTAGTGCAGTCGCCGCACGCCTGACACCGTCATCATCCAACCAGCCATTACGCCAGGAGATCTCTTCCAGACAGGCAATTTTGAAACCTTGACGTTTTTCAACGGTTTGTACAAAGGTACTGGCCTCAATCAGGCTGTCATGCGTTCCTGTGTCCAGCCAGGCAAAACCACGGCCTAAGAGCTCAACGGTTAATTCATCACGTTCCAGATACATCTGGTTGATACTGGTAATTTCCAGTTCACCACGCGACGATGGTTTAACTTTTTTAGCAAAATCAACAACTTGGTTATCATAAAAATAAAGCCCGGTCACCGCCCATTTGGATTTAGGCTGACTTGGTTTCTCTTCGATAGACAACGCGCGGAAATTGTCATCAAACTCCACCACACCAAAACGCTCGGGATCCATCACCTGATAACCGAAAACGGTTGCCCCTTTGGTCCTTTCCGCCACATGTTTCAGTTTCGGGCTAAAACCTTGACCAAAGAAGATATTATCGCCAAGAACCAAGCAGCAAGGTTCATTGCCGATAAATTCTTCCCCGATAATAAATGCCTGTGCCAATCCGTCGGGACTCGGTTGTGCGGCATAACTCAGATGAATACCAAACTCATCACCATTACCCAGCAAGCGCTGAAACGACGGCAAATCTTCTGGGGTGGAAATAATCAAGACGTCACGGATCCCTGCCAGCATCAGCACTGACAGCGGATAGTAAATCATCGGTTTATCATAGACGGGAAGCAGTTGCTTAGAAACGCCACGGGTGATGGGGTGCAAACGGGTACCAGAACCACCAGCCAGAATTATGCCTTTCATACGATCTCCTGAAACATACAATCTCCTGAAACCATCAGGCAGACGTTATACACAGGCAAAACATCATGCA
This sequence comes from Yersinia sp. 2541 StPb PI, assembly GCF_052217145.1. NCBI lineage: Bacteria > Pseudomonadati > Pseudomonadota > Gammaproteobacteria > Enterobacterales > Yersiniaceae > Yersinia > Yersinia sp. 2541 StPb PI. The sequence goes on from NZ_JAZGQB010000001.1 coordinate 4,519,447, forward strand.
AACTACTGGATGACGTCATCCCAGTGATTAATAGACTACGAACCTATCGTCAGTCACTTAAGCCCAAACGCTCACCGGCGTAAGAACCATCCTGAACCCGCCGCCACCACGATTCATTATTCAAATACCACAATACGGTTTTGCGGATGCCACTTTCGAAGGTTTCCTGTGGCCGCCAGCCTAATTCCCGCTCAATTTTGCCGGCATCGATGGCATAGCGCATATCATGGCCTGGACGGTCTTTGACATAAGTAATCAGGTCACGGTAATGCACAATTCCGGCCGGTTTGGCGGGGATAAGTTCATCCAGAAGTGTACAAATGGTCTCAACCACCTCAATATTTTTGCGCTCATTATGGCCGCCAATATTGTATGTTTCGCCCACCACACCTTCGGTAACCACCTGATACAAGGCCCGCGCGTGGTCTTCGACATACAACCAGTCGCGTACCTGTGCGCCATTGCCATACACCGGCAACGGTTTACCCGCCAGTGCATTCAGAATAACCAGTGGTATCAACTTCTCAGGGAAATGATATGGACCATAGTTATTTGAGCAATTAGTTACCAGTGTCGGTAGGCCATAAGTCCGCAACCAGGCACGAACTAAATGGTCACTGGACGCCTTAGACGCTGAATAAGGGCTGCTTGGCGCATAAGGTGTGGTTTCAGTAAACAGATCATCCGTACCATGCAGATCGCCATACACCTCATCAGTTGAGATATGGTGGAAGCGAAATGCTAATTTCGCCTCAGCGTGCAGTTGCTGCCAATAATGGCGCGCCGCTTCTAACAGGGTGTAAGTGCCCACCACGTTAGTTTCGATAAAGGCCGCTGGGCCATCAATCGAGCGGTCCACATGGCTTTCTGCCGCCAGATGCATCACCACATCCGGCTGATAGTGCGCAAAAACCCGATCCAATTCGGCGCGATCGCAGATATCTACCTGTTCAAATGCATAACGTTCGCTCTGGGCGACAACAGTCAGTGACTCCAGATTACCGGCGTAGGTGAGCTTATCCACCACCACTACGCTGTCTGAGGTACCATCGATAATATGTCTTACCACCGCAGAGCCGATAAAACCGGCCCCGCCTGTGACTAGAATACGTCTCAACGCCATACTCCTTTGGTGTCAACAATCCACGATTGCTTCACATCTTCAGGTTTAATTGCTTTGAATTGGCGGTGATCGACCAACATCACCAGCACATCCGCTTGCTGCAACGCAGTCGCGGTGTCTTTCAGTGTCACGTGACCTGCCAGTGATTTTGGCAGTTGCTCAACATTAGGTTCAACTACCAATGTTTCGCCGATATGCCATTCGGCGATCAAATGGGCAATTTCGACTGCCGGGCTTTCACGCAGGTCATCAATATTGGGTTTAAATGCCAAGCCAAAGCAGGCAATTTTTACTTCAGAGGCGCGCTTATTGGTGGCAGCCAAACAATCAGCAACGGCGGCTTTAACCCGATCCACCACCCACAATGGTTTGCCGTCATTCACCAAACGTGCCGTGTGGATCAAGCGTGCCAATTGTGGATTCTGTGAAACGATAAACCATGGATCAACCGCGATACAGTGACCGCCCACACCTGGACCTGGCTGCAAAATATTCACGCGTGGGTGACGGTTCGCCAGGCGAATCAGTTCCCACACATTGATGCCCTGCTCATCACAAATCAGTGACAACTCATTGGCAAAAGCAATGTTAACGTCACGGAAGCTGTTTTCAGTCAGCTTACACATCTCAGCGGTGCGGGAGTTAGTCACCACACATTCGCCTTCGAGGAAAATTTTATATAACTCGCTGGCGCGGGCAGAGCATTTCGGCGTCATGCCACCGATAACGCGGTCATTCTGAATCAGTTCGACCATGACCTGACCAGGTAACACACGTTCAGGGCAGTAGGCGATGTTGATATCAGCATCTTCACCGGCTTGCTGTGGGAAGCTCAGATCCGGGCGCACTTCAGCCAGCCATTGGGCCATTTGTTCAGTCGCACCAACTGGAGAGGTGGATTCCAGAATGACCAGATCACCTTTTTTCAATACTGGGGCGATAGATTTAGCGGCTGATTCAACATAAACCATATCCGGTTCGTGATCGCCTTTAAACGGTGTCGGTACGGCAATAAGAAACGCATCAGCTGCCAGCGGTTTGGTCACCGCTTGCAGGTAACCGCCTTCAACAGCAATCTTCACCACTTTATCTAAATCCGGCTCCACGATATGGATAGCACCGCGATTAATGGTTTCAACAGCATGGGCGTTGACATCAACCCCAATCACTTTCTTCTTGCGCGACGCGAAAGCAGCAGCAGTTGGCAGACCAATGTACCCAAGACCGATAACAGAAATAGTTTCAAAACTCATAACGTCACCTGATGATTCTTTAAAGCTTCAAGGATGCGTTGACAGGCATGCCCGTCACCGTAAGGATTATGCGCCCGTGTCATTTGATGATAGGCAGTTTCATCAGTGAGCAAGCGGGTCACTGCATCGACAATTTTATTAATATTAGTGCCAACCAACAGAACCGTACCGGAATCGACTGCTTCCGGGCGTTCGGTGGTATCACGCATCACCAGCACCGGCTTACCTAATGAAGGCGCTTCTTCCTGAATACCGCCAGAATCGGTCAGGATCAGGTAAGCGTGGTTCATCAGATAAACGAATGGCAAGTAATCTTGCGGGTCAATCAGAATGATATTATCAATACCCTTCAAGATACGATTGACCGGCTCACTGACATTCGGGTTGAGATGCACCGGATAAACCACCTGCACCTCGGGGTGCTTAAGGGCAATTTCAGCTAACGCACTGCAAATCCGCTCAAAACCACCACCAAAGCTCTCACGACGGTGACCCGTGACCAAAATCATCTTCTTACTGGTATCAAGGAACGGGTAGCGTTGCGCCAGGCTGGAGCGTAACTCCGGGTTATTCATCACCCGATCCCGCACCCAGAACAGCGCATCGATCACCGTATTGCCGGTGACAAAAATGCGGTTCGCCGGTACCATCTCACGGAGCAGGTTTTGGCGGGAATTCTCGGTCGGCGCGAAATGGTACATAGCAAGATGCCCCGTCAGTTGACGGTTGGCCTCTTCCGGCCACGGAGAATAGAGATTCCCTGTGCGCAATCCAGCCTCGACGTGGCCGACAGGAATACGGTGATAAAATGCTGCCAGGCTGGTTGATAGTGTCGTGGTCGTATCGCCATGAACCAAAATAACGTCTGGCTTAAATTCTGCTAGAACAGGCTTTAACCCTTCCAAAATACGGCAGGTTATTTCCGTCAATCCCTGTCCCGGTTTCATGATATTTAAATCATAGTCCGGTTGAATCTCAAATAAGCGTAACACTTGATCCAGCATCTCGCGATGCTGGGCCGTCACGCAGACTCTCGATTCAAAGGCTTCATCCTGAGCCAAGGCATGCACCAGAGGAGCCATCTTAATGGCTTCAGGCCGGGTGCCAAAAACAGTCAACACTTTCACAGTGAATCTCTTTAAGGTCAGTTAGCCGCAGACAACGCCTGCAAGTTGGGCGCACAATGCGCCCATTAACGATTTATACTCTTTTTACCTGGCGCTGCTACATGGCCGTTTTACCCGACGGCAACGCCAATGAATTACGCTGGTATACTGGTACGACGAACCAACACCACCCCAGCCCCAACCAGTGCACCAATCGCACCCCACATAATCAGCAGGAAAATACGGCGCGGACTATCACGGGTAACTGGATCTTCCGGTGTACGTAAGTAGCGATATGTCTGGAACGTTTTATCCAACGTTGGACCGACGTTCAATGTTGCCAGCATGGCACGGTTCTGATCGTAATCAATATCAAAACTTGGTCCGGTAGCCTGTAATGTTTCCAAACGGGCTTCAAGCATCGGTTTACCCAGCATAAACATCTTGGAATCTGGTAACTGCTCTGCCGGAGTATCTGTTTGGTTTCGGTTAATTCCTTGCTGACCTGCGACTTTCAATGCTTGCTTAACTGCCGTCACTTCACGATCAAACACCGCTTGAGCGACCGCTTCTTGCCGTTTAACTTGTGCTTTCATCGATTGAGTACGAGCCGCCCATGCCCCTTGAATCTCATCATTCAAATGGCTAGCTGCACGCTGACTGGCAAAATCAATATAACCACGGAGTAATTTATTGGAATCACTGGCCGTTTCTGCCGTCAATTTAATGCTGTCATTCAGCATTTTCTTGTCATCGCGTGGGGTGAAAACAATATTGTTTATCAGCTCATCCAGTAATGCGGCATCAGCCTTGGCATCACCTTCCAGACGCTGTTTGTAGTAATCACTTTGCAGCCAGAAATCACGACGGGTATCGTAAGCCGCAAGTTGGGTAATAAACTCACCATAAGCTTCGTCAGAGATACCGGGTTGCTCACTGGCAACTCCGCTATTGATGCGAGTATCCAGATTACGTAAAAACTGCTGCTGAGAATAAAAACCACCCAAATTATTGACTGTTGGCCGGTCAGTAATGGCTGTTGCACTCCACTGTTGTTTCACCAGATAGGAAACACCCAGCGCGATTGCAGCAAAAAGAATTGCCATACCGATAATCCACACCTTACCGCGCCAAAGAGTACGGAACAGGCTGCGGATATCTAATTCGTTATCCACAGTAGGCTCATTATGGGTAGACCCTGTTTTATCAGTCGACATCGATTCTGGTTTCATCACTGCCTAAAAGCCTCAGGTTAAGATTCATGCTTATTTTGCGATGCACGACGCATCCGACGCTTCATCCGTTTGATAAAACGTGCCACACGCCATGCTCGTTTAATGCAGTAGCCATACAACAGAAATGCAAGCAAGAATAATGCCAACATCACCCATTCAGGGACAAATGTCAGCCTTTCGCCAATAACACCAATCGCCGCTAACAACGCTGCCGCCAGTGTAATTAAGACAAATGCCTGCCGTGAGGTAAAACCGGCACGCATAATCAAGTGGTGGATATGTTGACGGTCTGGTGAGAAAGGACTCATTCCTTTACGTAAACGTCGGTACATGATGGCAATCATATCCATCAATGGAATTGCAATAATCCATAATGCAGTCACCGGGTTAATCGGATGGGAATTCCCTTGTGTGGTTTGCAGCAACATCCAAATAGCGGTGAAGCCAATTAGCGTACTGCCCGCATCACCCATAAAGACTTTATAGCGACGCCCTAATAACCCAAGGTTTAACAGAATATAAGGCAAGATAGCGGCTATCATGGCAAAGCACCATAATGCCAATGCCATCAGCCCGCTTTGATACAATAGAATACCCATGGCACCGAAGGAGACACAAGACAACCCCCCCAGTAAACCATCAATACCATCCACCATATTGAAAGCATTTATCGCTGCCCACACCGCGAACAGTGTGACGACATAGCCAAATGGCCCTAATGACATCTCCCACGGACCAAAAGCATGTCCCAGGCTCCGCAAATAGAGCCCTGCGACTACCATCATGGCGATACCCACCAATGCCTGAACAAAGGCACGGATTTTTACACTGATATCAAAGCGATCATCTAAAGCACCAATGAACACCAATAAACCGGCGCAACCGAGATAGAGTCGGAAATGAGGGATCTGCTGATTGGTTATCAGAAAGGTAAAACAAATACCCGCAAACACGGATATTCCGCCCACTAATGGAATCAACCCTTGGTGACGTTTGCGATAATTAGGTTTATCAACAAGTCCGATTTTCTTGGCAACTTTGCGAGCAACAAATAAAAATGCCAGAGAAAACAGGAATATAACAAATATCTCAGTACTCATAGTGAGTAAGTTCACGTTTAACCGCTCTCTGCAAAAATGATACGACAGCTTAGCATGCGGCTTGGCACATACCATGCCTTCCCCACGCTTTCAGTTATTTCCGAATATGATGACAGCCTTGCTTGTTATTCCCAACTCTATTTTTTGCTATTTTCTCATTGGTAATGAGAATAACTACCAAAATAGCCATAAATTATGGAATGCCCATCACTTAATGGATAACAAACCCAACTATCGTATATTCCAAAAGCAAAAAACGCCACGACTGTGCGTGGCGTTTTGACTGATTTTACTCGACTTACGAACGTCTCATATTATCGAAGAACTGATCGTTAGTTTTCGCTGTTGCCAGTTTACTGATGAGGAACTCCATCGCATCGATTTCACCCATTGGATGAAGAATACGGCGCAAGATCCACATTTTTTGCAGCTCTTCAGTGGTGGTCAGCAGCTCTTCTTTACGTGTACCAGAGCGGTTGAAATCGATGGCTGGGAACACACGTTTTTCGGCAATTTTGCGCGATAAATGCAGTTCCATGTTGCCGGTACCTTTAAATTCTTCATAGATAACTTCATCCATTTTAGAACCGGTATCAACCAATGCCGTGGCAATGATAGTCAGGCTACCGCCCTCTTCAACATTACGTGCAGCACCAAAGAAACGCTTAGGACGATGCAAGGCGTTAGCATCCACACCACCTGTCAGCACTTTGCCTGAAGCAGGAACTACGGTGTTGTATGCTCGGGCCAGACGAGTAATGGAGTCCAGCAAGATGATAACGTCTTTTTTGTGCTCAACCAGACGTTTCGCTTTCTCGATAACCATTTCAGCTACCTGAACGTGACGGGATGCTGGCTCATCAAAAGTGGAAGCAATAACTTCACCCTTAACCAGACGTTGCATCTCAGTCACTTCTTCAGGACGTTCGTCAATCAGCAATACCATCAAGACGCAATCAGGGTGATTGTAAGCAATGCTGGTAGCGATGTTCTGCAACAGCATAGTTTTACCCGCTTTAGGCGGTGCCACAATCAGACCACGTTGACCGCGACCGATTGGCGAGGCCAAATCAAGTACACGGGCAGTTAAATCTTCTGTCGAACCATTACCACGTTCCATGCGCAGACGAGAGTTGGCATGTAATGGGGTTAAGTTTTCGAACAGGATTTTGTTACGGGCGTTTTCCGGTTTGTCGTAGTTAACTTCGTTAACTTTTAACAATGCAAAATAACGCTCACCCTCTTTCGGCGGACGAATCTTACCGGCAACGGTATCACCAGTGCGAAGGTTGAAACGGCGAATTTGGCTTGGGGATACATAGATGTCGTCGGGACCGGCGAGGTAGGAGCTGTCTGCAGAGCGGAGGAAACCAAATCCATCCTGCAATATCTCCAATACACCGTCACCGAAGATATCTTCTCCACTTTTCGCGTGCTGCTTAAGAATAGAGAAAATAATATCTTGTTTACGCATCCGGGCCAGGTTTTCCAGCCCCATATTTTCGCCAAGTGTTATCAGATCAGAAACCGGCGTGTTCTTTAATTCGGTAAGATTCATAATGGTGGGTTCTTAAACTCGGGGTATGTCTCGAACTATGGTCGTGAATGGTATGGCAGCGTCATCCGTGCCTGTTTAATGGGACATTCAATCACCGGCCTTGAACAAACTACGCAAGTAATGACTTACGCGGGATTTGCGCGACACAACGGTCAAAAGATTGAAGGTACCTTAGACTGATTTGTAAAACCGTTAGACTGTCAAAAAACTGATTGAGTTCATAATCATTCTCAACACACATTATTTCGACATAGAGTAAAGCTTTAGATTCAAACTATTTAGGTGCTACAGACTATTTATTAGATGCTAAAGAGTAAATTAGATACTAAAGAATAAGCTAGATGCTATAAACCCGGACTCGATACACAGGAATGTTCTATATGCAGTAGAGTAAACTTAACACGCTTCTTTGCAGGCGTCTAGCGGTCAGTGTGAGAAATCACAACTGCCGCTAAACATACCCTACAGCCTTGCAGCCACAGCCGTGTTAGCCGCTATTACAACTCAGCCCATCCATGAACCTCACCTCGTTGAGCCCGCGGCAAACAGTGCTCAAATCTGCTTCTGACAGATTTGTCGCCCGAATCACTAACCTTAGTCAGATCATCGAAGTTCACTTGCTGCAACGCCAACGACTTTGGGTATTGACGGCTAATACCGCTTACAGATTTGCATCCAAGAAGGCTTTAAGCTGGCCTTTAGACAAGGCACCCACTTTGGTGGCCACTACTTCACCGTCACGGAATAACAACAGTGTAGGGATACCACGGATACCGTATTTCGGTGCCGTGCCCTGATTATCATCAATATTCAATTTAGTGATGGTCAGTCTGCCTTCATACTCTTCAGCAATTTCATCCAAAATCGGAGCAATCATCTTGCACGGACCACACCATTCAGCCCAGAAATCGACCAGAACCAGGCCGCTGGCTTTCAGCACGTCAGTGTCGAAGCTGTCGTCACTCAGGTGAATAATTTTATCGCTCATGTTCTACTCCAAAGGATTGTGTCTACCTCGTTGGTGTAGCATTAACCAACAATAGGATGACTTTATTTCACCGGATACGCTTTCGTAAAGCAATAGTTAGCTGATATTCTACCACACTATGAGCAAAACACACTTGACCGAACTGAAGTTTTCCGACTTCGCCCTGCACCCGCTAGTTATAGAAGCTCTTGAAAACAAAGGGTTTCATAACTGTACGCCGATCCAGGCGTTAGCATTGCCACTCACCCTCTCTGGGCGTGATGTAGCGGGTCAGGCGCAAACAGGTACCGGCAAGACGCTGGCATTCTTAGCGTCTACTTTCCATTATTTGCTTTCTCACCCGGCTGAAGAGGGTCGCCAGACTAATCAACCACGCGCATTGATTATGGCACCAACGCGTGAATTAGCAGTACAAATTCACTCCGATGCGGAATCACTTTCCCAGATGACTGGCCTGAAATTAGGCTTGGCTTATGGTGGTGACGGCTACGATAAACAGCTTAAAGTGCTGGAAAGTGGCGTTGACATTCTGATCGGTACTACTGGCCGTTTAATCGACTACGCGAAACAAAATTATATTAACCTCGGTGCGATTCAGGTTGTGGTCCTGGATGAAGCTGATCGGATGTACGATCTGGGCTTTATTAAAGATATCCGCTGGCTGTTCCGCCGTATGCCTTCCGTTGATAAACGTTTAAACATGTTGTTCTCTGCCACACTCTCGTACCGGGTACGTGAATTGGCATTCGAACAAATGAATAACGCTGAATATGTTGAAGTGGAACCGTTACAAAAAACCGGCCACCGCATTCAGGAAGAGCTGTTCTACCCTTCAAATGAAGAAAAAATGCGTCTGCTTCAGACGTTGATAGAAGAAGAGTGGCCAGACCGCTGTATTATTTTTGCCAATACCAAACATCGTTGTGAAGAGATCTGGGGTCACCTGGCTGCTGATGGTCATCGTGTTGGTTTACTGACCGGTGATGTGGCACAGAAAAAACGCCTTCGTATTCTGGAAGATTTTACCAAAGGTGATTTGGATATTCTGGTTGCTACCGATGTTGCCGCCCGTGGCTTGCACATTCCACTGGTCACCCATGTGTTCAACTATGACCTACCTGACGACTGTGAAGACTATGTTCACCGCATTGGCCGTACCGGTCGTGCTGGCGAAAGTGGTCATTCTATCAGCCTGGCATGTGAAGAGTACGCGTTAAACTTACCGGCTATCGAGACCTACACCGGTCATAGCATTCCGGTAAGCAAATATAATAGCGATGCGCTATTAACTGATTTGCCGGCGCCAAAACGTCTGGCCCGTACCCGTACCGGGAATGGTCCACGCCGTAACTCTGCCCCACGTCGCAGTGGTGCACCACGGAATAACCGTAAGCGACCGAGCTGATAAATGATGCTAAGTTCCACCTCACTTTATGCTGCCATCGATCTTGGCTCCAACAGTTTCCATATGTTGGTAGTACGTGAGGTGGCAGGCAGTATCCAGACGTTGGCCCGAATCAAGCGGAAAGTCCGTCTGGCTGCGGGTCTGGATAGTCAAAACCATTTATCACAAGAAGCGATGGAACGCGGCTGGCAATGTCTGAAGCTCTTTTCAGAACGTTTGCAGGACATTCCTTTGGACCAGATCCGGGTGGTTGCAACTGCAACCCTGCGTCTTGCCTCAAATGCTGAAGAGTTCCTGCAAACTGCAATCGACATTCTTGGTTGTCCGATTCAGGTCATCAGTGGCGAAGAAGAAGCTCGTCTGATTTATCATGGTGTGGCACATACCACCGGTGGGCCGGAGCAGCGGCTGGTGGTGGATATCGGCGGTGGTAGCACCGAACTGGTCACCGGCAATGGTGCTCAAGCGAACATTCTCGTCAGTTTATCAATGGGTTGCGTCACCTGGCTGGAACGTTATTTTAGCGATCGCAATCTGGCAAAAGACAATTTTGAGCGTGCGGAACTGGCTGCTCGTGAGATGATCAAACCGGTCGCGAAACGTTTTCGTGACCATGGCTGGCAAATTTGTGTTGGAGCATCGGGTACGGTTCAGGCCCTACAAGAAATTATGGTTGCTCAGGGCATGGATGAACTGATCACGCTGGCCAAATTACAACAGCTCAAGCAGAGAGCCATTCAGTGCGGCAAGTTGGAAGAACTGGAGATTCCCGGTTTAACACTAGAGCGAGCGCTGGTTTTCCCCAGTGGTTTGTCTATCTTGATTGCGATATTTCAGGAACTGGCAATTGACAGTATGACACTGGCTGGCGGCGCGCTGCGCGAAGGGCTAGTCTACGGCATGCTTCATTTACCGGTCGAGCAAGATATTCGTAGCCGGACAGTGCGCAATTTGCAGCGCCGTTATTTACTCGATATCGAACAAGCCAAGCGCGTGAGCAAGTTGGCCGATAATTTTTTGCTACAGGTAGAAAAAGAGTGGCAACTCGATAGTCGATGTCGGGAGTTATTGCAAAATGCCTGTTTGATTCATGAAATTGGTCTAAGTGTCGATTTTAAACATGCTCCCCAACATGCTGCTTATCTGATCCGCAATCTAGACCTACCCGGTTTTACCCCCGCGCAAAAGCTATTACTGTCCGCATTGTTGCAAAACCAGAGTGATACTCTCGATTTGTCCCTGTTGAATCAGCAGAATGCATTGCCGGTGAATATGGCACAGCATCTGTGTCGAATCCTGCGTCTGTCGATTATTTTCTCCAGCCGTCGGCGGGATGATACCTTACCAGCCGTCAGGCTTCGGGCCACGGGCGAGGCTCTTTATGTGCTGCTACCCCATGGCTGGTTACAACAGCACCCTTATCGAGCAGAGGCGCTGGAACAGGAAAGCCATTGGCAAAGCTATGTCCAATGGCCACTGTCATTAGAAGAACTTAATTAAATTCTTTGCTGTTGGGCGGCCTGGGTCGCCCTATCCCCTTATCCTTCACACTGAAATCTCTACAAAACCATCAGATTGTGATCATCCTCAGCTTAAAAAAGAAACATTGTGTGTATTTTTATAAAACGACGTTTCTTTTTTGGAAGAGGTAACAATGCGAGCACAGCTTCAACGTCCACATAGCTTGGCTATGTTGGTAATGATGTCCAGTCTGATAGCCAGCACCCCAACGGCAATTGCAGCTAAAACAAGTGCCCACGATGCCCCTCAACAGCTTCAGGTTCCTACTCTCGCTTATGATGAGAGCACTATTGTATTAGTGTGGAAAGCACCAGAAGACACAGGTAAAATTGTCGATTATCAAATTTATTCTGCTGGAAAGCTGCTGGGCAAAGCCAGTGATAACAATAATAAATTCTCTCCCGCCAAGCCCTATATCGATCACTTTTATGCCAATGATAAAGATAATTTCCAGCATAAGATTGTGCTACAAAACTTCACCGTTGATGGCCTGAAACCCGATACCCGCTATCAATTCACGGTAAAAGCCCAATATGCTGATGGCTCGTTATCCGCTGCCAGTAATCTTGTTACGGCAAAAACCAGCGCCAAACCACAAATCGTCAACGTGCGCGACTTCGGCGCAGTTGATGATGGCAAGACATTGAATACCAAGGCGATCCAACAGGCAATCGATAGTTGTAAACCAGGCTGCCGGGTTGAAATCCCCGCGGGTACTTTCAAAAGTGGCGCGCTGTGGCTAAAAAGTGATATGACCCTCAACCTGCAAGCAGGTGCAACACTATTAGGCTCAGAGAACCCTGATGATTATCCAGCGGGTTACCGTTTATATCCCTATTCCACCATTGAGCGCCCAGCCTCACTGATCAATGCCATTGACCCGAATAAAAGCACACCAGGGACTTTCCGCAACATCCGTATTACCGGTCCGGGGGTGATTGATGGTAATGGCTGGCAACGGGCAAAAACGGCTGAAGTGACCGATGAGCTAGGTCATCCATTGCCACAATATGTGGCGAGCAAAAACAGCAAAGTGCATGAAGATGGGATTCTGGCTAAAAATCAGGTTGAGAAGGCTGTTTCTGATGGTATGGATTTGAAAAATGCCTATGGTCAACGTCGCTCCAGCCTGATGACATTGCGCGGTGTAGAGAACGTCTATCTGGCAGGTTTTACCGTACGTAACCCCGCATTCCACGGCATCATGAATCTGGAAAACCACAACGTGGTCGCCAACGGTTTAATTCATCAAACCTATGATGCAAACAACGGTGATGGTATCGAGTTTGGTAATAGCCAAAATGTAATGGTGTTTAATAACTTCTTTGATACTGGCGACGACTGCATCAATTTTGCTGCCGGTACTGGAGAAAAAGCACAGCAGCAAGAGCCGATGAAAGGTGCATGGCTGTTTAATAACTATTTCCGTATGGGCCACGGTGCCATTGTAACCGGTAGCCATACCGGTGCCTGGATTGAGGATATTCTGGCGGAAAACAACGTGATGTATCTGACCGATATTGGCCTGCGTGCCAAGAGCACCAGCACCATTGGTGGTGGCGCCCGTAACGTGACATTCCGTAATAATGCCATGCGCGATTTGGCCAAACAGGCGGTAGTGATGACGCTGGACTATGCTGACAGTAATGCCAATATCGACTATCCACCAGCTAAAATACCGGCTCAATTCTATGATTTCACAGTAAACAATGTGACATTAGATAATATAACCGGCAAAAACGCTGCGATTGAAATCAAAGGCGATACGGCAAACCAAGCCTGGCACCGTTTGGTACATGTCAACAATGTGCAATTGAAACAGGTAAACCCAACCGCTATCAGTGATTTACGTGACAGTGAATTTAATAACGTGGTCTTTACTGAGCTACGGGGTGATACCCCTTGGCACTTCAGCGACGTGAAAAACGTGACTGTCGATGGCAAACCCGTAACGCCTTAGCGGGGTAAAAACGGGCAGACCAAGACACTGCCCGTTACTGTTTTCGCCTTCGTGGCAATTCTTAGCTTTCACTACTGTTTCTTCGCATTCGCTAATTGCGCACGAATATTGGCCAGATGACTCTGGCCTTTCTGCATCCGCTCTTCCGGGCTAACAGCTTTGCGCTCATCTTCCCATTTCAAGTCGTCTTGCGGTAACTCCATCAGAAAGCGACTGGGTTCCGGCCGAATCAGCTCACCATACTGCCGCCGCTCTTTGCACAAGGTAAAGAACAACTCACGCTGGGCGCGGGTGATACCCACATAGGCCAAGCGCCGCTCTTCATCTACATTATCTTCATCGATACTGCTTTGATGCGGCAGCAAGCCCTCCTCCATGCCAACCAAAAACACATAAGGGAACTCCAGCCCTTTGGAGGCATGCAAGGTCATTAATTGCACTTGATCCACTTCTTCATCACTTTCTCCCCGCTCCATCATGTCGCGTAGGGTAAAACGTGTAACGACCTGAGTGAGTGTCATCGGCTCATTCAGCTCAGAGCCTTCCAGCATTTCAGTCATCCAACTGAATAAGAGATTAACGTTCTTCATCCGCATTTCTGCTGCTTTTGGGCTGGGAGAAGTTTCGAACAACCAACTTTCATAATCGATGCCGTGAATCAGATCGCGTACTGCCGCCACTGGCTCACGTTCTACCAACCGAATAATACTATCTATCCAGTGCGTGAAACGCTGCAATGACTCCAGACCACGGCCTTTCAGATGCTCGCCTAATCCCAAATCAAAACTGGCTCGAAACAGGCTTTTATTACGTAAATTGGCCCATTCCCCCAGTTTTTGCACGGTCGTTGAACCAATCTCACGCTTGGGTGTATTCACGATACGTAAAAATGCACTGTCATCGTCCTGATTGGTCAATACCCGCAAATACGCCAATAGGTCTTTGATCTCTGGCCGCGAGAAAAATGAATCGCCTCCCGAAATACGATAAGGGATACGGTTTTGCATCAGTAGCTTTTCGAACAACCGCGACTGATGGTTACCGCGATACAAAATGGCGTAATCACTGTATTGAGTCTTTTTGACAAAGTGATGGGCGATAAGCTCACCGATCACTCTTTCCGCCTCATGATCTTCATTATTGGCAGTGATCACTTTCAGCTCATCGCCATAACCCAGCTCAGAAAAGAGTCTCTTTTCAAAAACATGGGGGTTATTGGCAATCAGAATATTTGCCGCCTTTAGAATACGGCCCGAGGAGCGGTAATTTTGCTCCAGCTTGATCACCTGCAATTGCGGGAAATCTTCATTCAATAAGACTAAGTTCTGTGGTCGCGCTCCGCGCCATGAATAGATAGATTGGTCATCATCACCGACTACGGTAAAACGCGCCCGGTTGCCCACCAGTAATTTAACCATTTGATATTGGCTGGTATTGGTATCTTGGTATTCATCGACCAGTAGGTATCGCAGACGATTTTGCCAGCGTTCGCGCACGTCCAGATTGTTTTGCAGCAGCAGTGTCGGTAGGGTGATAAGGTCGTCGAAATCCAACACATTGCAGGCTTTCAAATGGGCGTCATATAAGCCGTAGCAATGCACAAACAGCTTATCACGCTCGGATCGCGCCAGTGCCGCAGCCGCCGCTGGCGAGAGCAGATCATTCTTCCAGTTGGAGATCTGGGATATCAATTGTTGCAGTAACGTTTTATCGTCTTCCAACCACTTGTGGGTCAGATCTTTCAATAGCCCCAATTGGTCCTGTGCATCAAACAGCGAGAAGTTGGATTTCATCCCCAACGCCACATACTCTTTTTTGATAATCTCTAATCCCAGAGTATGGAAGGTTGCTATCATCAAGCCACGTGCTTCTTTACGCCCCAATGTTTGCGCCACACGTTCTTTCATTTCACGCGCCGCTTTATTGGTAAAAGTCACCGCCGCAATATGTTTCGGTTGATAGCCACACTGGCGGATCAAATGGGCAATCTTGTTAGTGATAACTCTGGTTTTGCCCGATCCCGCACCGGCCAACACCAGGCAGGGGCCAGTAACGAATTCGACGGCTTGTTGTTGGCTGGGATTTAATCGCATGGCACTCGGAAGCTCAGTGGGTTAACGGGGGAACAGGATTGTAGCAGAAAGCGGTCGGCGAAAAAAAACCACCTGCTGTTTTTGATTTGTAAAACGCTCGCCACAGTGGCCCCATTACGACCAAAATACGCTACACTGGCGCGCTTCAAGCCCTATTGAAGATAACCTTCGTTCAAATAACTATGTAGTCTAAATAACTTAGTGGTGATTGTTACTATGGCAAACAAAGCTTCTGCACTGCACATTTTGGTTGATGATGAAAAGCAGGCAAACGATATTCTGGCGCAATTGAATAACGGTGCAAATTTCCAAGAGTTAGCGAAAAAATTCTCTAACTGCCCGTCAAAACGTAATGGCGGCGATTTGGGCGAGTTCAATAAAGGGGATATGGTCCCAGCTTTCGATAAAGCGGTATTTAGCTGCGAACTGCTGCAACCTTATGGACCGGTTAAGACCCAGTTTGGATATCACATTATTAAAGTGTTATATCGTAACTAAGTTAGTGATGCGCCACCTTTCTGGCGGCGCAATAACTCAGTTTTAGTCCAGTGGCTCTCATCTGACGTAATCCTCATGCTATAAGGTTATTTTTAATAAATAATATTATGGATATTATATCCCTCATGATTTTATCTATACTTTCTATACAAATACTCCACTAAACTTTACAAAATAACCAGTAAAATTATATTGAAAAGCTATTTTTAGGTGCTAGAAAACAGCAAAACCAAGATTTTTTAACAAAAACAACAAGAAAGATCCCATTAGTTGTTTTATTTTAAATAAAAAAACCATTTAAATACAATAAGTTGAGAGATAATTTATAGATACACAGTTTTTGTAGGAATATTCCCACATAGATTGGTTCGTTTATCTGATGTGAAGTTAAGACAGCTTTCTATATTATCTCCCTCATCAAGTAACAGACGTGGCGGAATAATTACCACCGATTTACTTAAACGAAAAGAATGTGGAAAGCTGACAAGTATAATCGAATAACATTCGCACATATAGTCATTAACCCACTTCATATCTATTAAGTTAAGTATTCATTCATATTTAAATTCGAATGAATGCTCACCCACATTTAATTATTATATTGGAGTTTTAAATGAACAAGTTAACTTTGGCTATGGCGTTATTCTCAGCATCTACAACTATTGCAATGGCAGCAAGTAATAATACAATTACTTTCCAAGGTGAAGTCACAGCACAAACCTGTTCTGTTACCGTCAACGGCGTTGATGCCAACCCAATGGTATTGCTGCCAACTGTATCCAGCAGCGATTTGGATGCTTCAGGGAAAACAGCAGGTAAAACGGCCTTTACCCTGGGTGTATCTGGTTGTGCAGTTGGCCCTGATGATATTGATGTCAAAACTGTTTTCGTCGCTAACCAAGTCACAGCTTCCGGTAACTTAAAAAATACCGGCACAGCAGCAAACGTTGAGCTTCAATTGCTGAAAGACACAACAACGACTTCGGGTATCGATCTGAATAGTGGTTTGGCGCAAGATGGTATAGTGTTAAAGGCTGGTGATACAGCAGCAGAGCATGATTTTGCAGTTCAATATTTTGCAACTGGACAAGCAGGCGCTGGTTCTGTGATAGCATCAGTACAATATGCAGTTTCTTACCTGTAATACCTGCTTTGCCGAATAGGATATACTTTAACTAATTGGCGCTGCAATCAGGCAAAGTAAATGACAAATCGGTCATAGACCTTTTTGAATAGCATTTATGCTAGCCCGCAGGGTGAGCCTCAATGAGGCTCATTAATCCCGATAATCTTCACAATAGTGATTCGGGTAAAGTTCCCCGATGTGTATTCAGCAGCTTCAAGCACCAACAAAATAGCTATTCGGCCAGTTTCATTCAGAGGGTATCCCCATGATGGTTAACATACATAGCTACAGTTATCGTTATCTGTTCATCGCGTTATTAATTCTTATGGGCATCTCTTCTGCTAAAGCCAGCGTCATCATGACGGGTAGCCGAATTATATATTCGGCGGGCGAAAAAGAGCACAGCGTACAATTAACAAATAAAGACAACTTCCCCAATGCGGTTCAGGTCTGGCTAGACAGTGGTGATGCCCAATCAACACCAGAAACAGGCAAAGCACCCTTTATCGTCACACCACCGTTCTTTCGCATGGAAGCCAATGCGGGACAAACATTGCGGCTGAAATATACCGGTAGCGGCCTGCCAACAGATAGAGAATCCGTGTTCTATCTTAATTTTTTACAGGTGCCTCCCGTCAACAAAGCAGAAAAAAGTAATAAAATGTTAGTGTTGATGCGTAACCGCATTAAAGTATTTTATCGACCTGAAAGTATTACTGGCCGTGTTGATCAGGTCTCCAGCGCACTGACTTTCAGTGTGCGCCAACGTGGTAAAGATGTTGTTGTAACAGGGAAAAACCCAACAGGATTCTATGCCACCATTGCCAGTGGTGAAGTTGTTGGCAGTGGTAAAAAACTTAAAATGAAATCCGAGATGATTTCACCGATGTCTCAAGCAGAATGGGTTATCCCAAATTCATCTGTACCTTCTAATGCTATTGTTAATTTCCTGATAGTGAATGATTTCGGCGGGCAAGATACCGGAAGTTATCGTATTTAGCCGGTAAAGGAAGATTTATGAGGCTTGCACGCGCTTCTGTGAAGAGAAAATTCTTTGGACGCAAGAAAGCATTAACACTATGTATTGCTTTAATCTTACATGTTGATACGGCTTTGGCTCAGGATGAGCCACAAAACCTCGAGTTCGATGAATCTCTGTTTTTAGGGACCAATTTTGCTTCAGGTTTGAATCAACTCAATAAAGAGAATTCTGCCACAGCCGGAAATTACGATGCTGTCGATGTCTTGGTTAATAACAAACCGTTTAAACGCACTACCATTGAATTTATTAAGAACGCTGACTCATCAGAGGTTTACCCCTGCCTGAGTGATGAATTCTTAACTGCGGCTGGCGTTGTTCTTACTGGCAAAGACAGTACTGCAACCAAAGAACCTAATACGCTCAAAACAGAATCCGCCCCCTCGGATACTGCGGCTTCGTCTACAGAACAATGCAAGCCGCTGGCTGAGCGGGTAAAAGGTGCCTCTTTTCACTTTGACCAAGCCAAACTTCGTCTAGAATTGTCGATCCCACAAGCTTTGTTGCAAAACCGGCCCAGAGGTTATATCGAGCAAAGTGAATGGCAGGAAGGCGAAAAGCTCGCATTCATTAACTACAGTTCCAACTTTTATCGCAGTGAGACGCAGTCTCAGCAAAACAACACCTCTGATTACGGCTTTGTTGGCTTAAAAAGTGGCCTCAATCTCGGATTATGGCAACTGCGTCAACAATCAAACGTACGTTATTCCAGTAATGATAATAGCAGCGATACCCAATGGAATAATATTCGTACTTATGTCCAGCGCCCTATCCCCCAATTGGATAGTCAATTAACGCTGGGCGAAACCTTCACCGACAGTACATTATTTGGCACCATGTCGTTTCGTGGCGTTAAAATGGCAACCGACCAACGTATGTGGCCAGAATCCATGCGTGGCTTTGCCCCTGAAGTTCGTGGTGTTGCCAGTACCAATGCGCGGGTGGTTGTTAGCCAGAATGGGCGTGAAATTTATGAAACTACGGTTGCGCCTGGCCCATTCGTTATTAACGATTTATATAGCACCACCAGTCAGGGTGACCTCAATGTTGAGGTGATTGAAGCGAATGGTAGCCGTTCGACATTTACCGTGCCATTCAGTGCCGTCCCGGACTCAATGCGCCCAGGTGTTAGCCGTTATAATGCGGTGGTCGGCGAATCTCGTGATTTCACCAATATTGATAACTATTTCACTGACTTCACCTATGAGCGCGGTCTTACCAATCAGTTAACTGCGAACAGTGGCCTGCGTTTAGCGCAAGACTATACGGCACTCCTTGTCGGTGGCGTATTAGGTACCCCCATCGGGGCCTTTGGCCTCAATACTACCTACTCTCATGCTAAAGTTGAAAATGATGACACGCAGAATGGCTGGCGGATGCAAGCAACCTATAGCCAGACATTTAATCAAACCGGGACCACATTTTCATTGGCCGGATATCGCTATTCAACCAAAGGATATCGCGATTTAAATGACGTTTTTGGTGTGCGCTCAACGCAAAAAAATGGCGGGACATGGGATTCAACAACCTATAAACAACGCAGCCAGTTTACAACCTCAATTAACCAGACGTTGGGCAATTATGGTCAACTCTCTGCATCAGCGTCGACCAGTGATTATTATAATGATACGCAACGAGATACGCAGTTACAGCTAAACTATTCAAATAGCTACCAAGATGTCAGTTATAACCTTGCCATTAGCCGTCAGCGCACTGTTTATACCTCAACCCAATATAATTGGGATGACGATACGACGAATCAGACGACAACGCGCTACGGTAATACTGAAAATATTGCGACGCTAACGGTGTCTATCCCACTCAATATTGGAAATAAAAATCAATATTTATCGATGTCCGCTAGCCGTAATCCCAAAAGTGGTAATAGCTATCAGACGTCATTATCAGGTACCGCCGGTGAACGAAACAGCTTTAACTATTCAGTGAATGCCGGCTATGACGACAGCAATATCAGTAGCAGTTCAAATAACTGGGGGGCAAATGTGCAAAAACAATTCCCTAATGCGACCGTCAATGGCAGCTATTCCCGCGGCAATAATTACACCCAATATGGTGTTGGTGCTCGCGGAGCCGCAGTAATACATAGTAAAGGTATGACACTCGGACCTTATTTGGGCGAGACCTTTGGTTTAATTGAAGCGGATGGTGCTCAGGGTGCAACAGTACGAAATGCACAAGGGGCGAGAATTGATAATAACGGATTTGCCTTGGTGCCATCATTAACACCCTATAATTACAATACGGTGGGTTTGGATACTAAAGGTATTAATCGCAATACTGAACTGAAAGAGAATCAAGGCCGCGTCGTTCCTTATGCCGGGGCCGCAGTGAAAGTCAAATTCGAAACTCTGAAAGGCTATGCTGTGTTAATTCAAACCCAAACCAATGACGGCGGAGGGTTACCACTGGGTGCCGATGTTTATAACAGCAAAAATGAAATTGTCGGGATGGTAGGTCAAGGGAATCAGATCTACGTACGTGTAAAAGACGACAAAGGCTTACTTTATGTGCGCTGGGGTGAGAACAGCAGTGAGCAGTGTGAATTACCTTATACTTTTGATGGTCAAGATACCGAGCAGGATATTATTCATATAACAGGCAGTTGCCACCGTTAACAATTATGAGAAAAATAATGTTAAGAACAACAGAGCAGTTAATATCTTGCAAACTATCACGGCCAACAGCCACTGCCGGTCACCGCCGCCAGCGTATTGCGGCTGGAATGATATTATTTATAGGATTATGCAGCACCTCAGCATGGTCAACCTGTACCCGGATTACGATACAAAGTCAGCTTGGTGTTGGCGATGGTACGGCAAGTGACTGGGCGGGTTCTCTGGATTATAATAATGGCTCACTCGGCTTGCCGGGCCTTATTGACCTTAGCACGGCGGCGAATTTTCAACCCGATGGGACATTATTAGCCGCAGGTACCTCTGACTTCACCACCTTTGCCCTGAACACCGGTTATGACCCTAATCGGGTGCTATTTCGCTGCGCTGCGGCCGATGTTGATCAACTCTTCGAAATGTATGCTACTAACGGAGATAATGACTTTGGTGGTAAAAATGAAGATGGTGCCATTGCCGGTAATGTTCCCTCTGGTTTTGCCACCTATGTCCGCAATGTTGTTATCAGGCTTACAAATCTATCCACTGGCGAGTATTACTCGCGCTTATGGAAAGGGCGGCGCTTAACCGACCTGGATAAAGACAGCAGTGGCCGTATTTTAGTCAAAGCCAAGAATTTCAGTAACCTGTATACCGAGCTATTTCGTATTGATTATGCCCGTGCCAGCACTAACAATGCAGCCTCTTACCTGTATGCCTATACCCAACCCAATGCTTATATCGCGTTTAAAGGGCCAGGGATTAGTGGCCCTATTGAAGGAACTGACTCAGTATCAAACTGGCCCGGCTGGTATGCTACCTGGCCTGCCTCTATTGGATTGTACAATTATGTCACTTTCCGTCGAACCACGATTTGTGCGGTAACCAATTTTACCCCCACAGTGATATTACCGAGAATTTCTGTGGCAGAGCTGAACAGCGGCAGCACCACTTCTGCTGAATTTAAAGTAGACTTTCAGTGCCAGACCGGCGTGACATCAGGTGTCACTGCTGGCACGGTAGCAATGGGCTTTCTGGTACCCGCAGCAAATGCCGCTAAAGCGCAAGCTTTGGGATTAATGAACGGCAGTGGCGGGATCAGCCACTTGGTGTCAGATAGTTATGGTTCTGCCGGAACAGCAAGCGGTGTAGGCATCCGTATCTACCGCAATAATAGCCCGATTTATCTGCTATCAAAGAATGTAACTCAAACCGGTAATAACGCCGGCTGGTATGGCATCTTCCAGGGCGCCCAAGAAATAACCGGCACGGTGAGTGGGGGTAATAGTTACACTGAGAACTTTCGGGCTGAGTTAACTAAAATCAGCGGGCAAACTGTGACACCAGGAGCGGTGAATGCACATGCGCAAGTGGTTATACGTGTCCAATAATATGTTTTTCAGACACATAAATAGTGGGATTGGTGGGTTACTTTTGTTGCTTATGGTTACCAGTATACCGGCCACGGCAAGTGTCATTGCGGAAAGAACACGTATTATCTTCAGTGAAGGTAGCACCGAAGAGTCACTACAACTGGTTAACAGCAATAGCTATCCGGTGGCAGTGCAGGTCTGGGTGGATGACGGTGATTTGACCGCAACACCAGAGAAGTCTATTTCACCGGTATTAGTGTTGCCTCCGCTATTTCGGCTACAACCACAGGCACAACGTAGCCTGCGATTGATCTTATCGGGGGCCAGTAAATTACCCGTTGATAGGGAGTCTGCATTTTGGCTCAATGTTTACGAAATTCCACCGAAGGTGACCCCTAAAACTGAGGATGAATCTTTCGTCACGCTGGCCTTGCGCATGCAATACAAAGTATTTTACCGCCCTAAAAATTTACCAGCCCCAGGAGATACTTTAGGTAAGGCGTTAACCTTTACTCTTGAGACAAAAAGCGATACCGCCCTGATTCAGGTTGATAACCCGACGCCTTATTATGCATCATTAGCCTCACTGACATTAGGCTCAACTGAAAGCCTGCCAGATATGGTTGCTCCTTTTTCGAAGCTCGATTTTTCGCTCAATCGTTTACCCCCAGCAGGCAGCAAGACGGTCAATTTTGTCTTAATTGATGATTTAGGTAACCGAAAGGCATTTAGCAGCAATTTAAAATAAAAAATTAATGAATATAAACTGTCGCAGAGACAGTTTATATTCTGGTTTCTAATTACCACAACCAGTCATATATCTTGCCCCGCCCTATTCCACGTCTGATTCAAGTCTAATTACCGATAATAAGATCTATTCTTGATTGCTCTATTCTATTAAAGCTTATTGTGTTTATAAAAAATCACTCCACCTGCATTTCCAGTGAAATACCCAATTGCATTATGCATCCTTCAATAAAACTTTCGGCAACTTGTAATTGACGTCGAATCTCCCGTTCATTACATTTTTTCAATCGGGCAATAGAGGCTTTAGATTGCCCATACACATAATGTCGAAGGATAAGCTCCAGTTCTTTTTCTCGCGAGGCCCGCTGTAAATTTCCTATTGTTTTATCAATGGCTAATCCGTCATTATCGCAACATGACTCTACCTGTCTATTGCTCGTCACCAATCCCTTAAACCCGCTAGCGATATGAGGATAATCCAGATGAGAGTTATCCCTAGCCCATACACCCCAACGCGTCAAAACAGTTTGGATATCACTCATTACTGCTCTCCTTTTATATTTAAATGCCTTTTCATTTATTTGATTAATATCACCCACAAAAAAGACCTCACTAATTAGCAAGGTCTATTAATTAATAATATTGAGAAACAATAGATATACCCATAATGTGTATAACCACGATTAACACCTTACAAGATTTTTTTCGGGCCGGGATAGGATTAATTTAATAAATCTCACTCCCATGAAATACATAGGCATTAAGATAGAAAAGTTAACACATCCTCATCCGAACTTAGAGCTATTTATATCATATAACCGACTCATTAATTACAGAATTATAAATCATGCAAATATAAACCACCATAAAGACGGCCTATATTTTTACTTAACGATATAAGTTACTCTTTGAATCCAGGCTTGCCATTTTCGGCTCGCCATTTTTTAATGAACTCAAGAATACCTTCGGGACTATTATCAACGTCTGAATCGGGATAAAATAGCAATCCATTCTCGTGAGGATGCTCAGTGAGCATTACAAAATGATGAATAAGAGCATCATGTTCCTTCTCTGAAACATCTACGGCCCAAATTTTTTTTAAAAAAGCTAAAAATTCCAACTCAGTATATTCACTTATACTATTTTTTAATTCCATTACTCGCCTCCAGTCTTTGAGTGAATATTTACATGTCGTTTTGGTGTCATTACCCTTATATTTTCAATGTCATAAACTGCACCATCATCACGAATAAATTTAATATGATGAAGCTCAAATTTCTCTCTTCCTCCTACTTGCTCAGTTGGTATTGGATATGGAGCATAACCACGTTTCATTCTATTCTGGTTTAAAGGTGAGAACTGCCCAGATAGCTCAGGGTCATTCGCAACCTCCTGCCAAAACGCTGCCCTAAATCTATCAAAACTACTGAACTTCCTGCCACGTAATTTATCGGCAATCTGTACTGGGATGGGTGCTCCCAGCTACTAATAATCTGAGGACCAAATGATATAATAAATAAGTGTTTATGTTTCTATTAACTAATTAATAAAACAAATATAAACCGCCAGAAAGGCGGCCTATATTTTTACTTAACGATATAAGTTACTCTTTGAATCCAGGCTTGCCATTTTCGGCTCGCCATTTTTTTATTTCACTCACGACACCTTTAGGACTATCATCCTGATGAGCTTCTGGGTAGTAGATAAGATCAGACCCGGCAGGATGCTCACATAGTCTTTTAAATTTAAGAAGGTTTTGAATATCGTCTTCTTCAGATGTATTTTCCACATTGAACAGTTTTTTTACGAACTCTAAAAACTCAGATTCCGTGTAATCAGATATAGTGTTTCCTTCCATATTACTTCACCTCTTTATGAATTTTTATATGCCTCTTAGGCGTTAACACTCTAATATTATCAATATCGTAAACGGCACCACCTTTACTGATAGGTTGCACATGATGCAGTTCATGTTTTACCCGACCACCTACTTGCTCACTTTCTCTAGGCGATGGAGCCTTGCCATTCTTAATATTCCCTAAATTACCAGATTTAAACTGTTCCGATAAAGTTGGATCTTTAGATATTTCCAACCATAAAGCCCTACGAAACTCACCAAAACTACTGAACTTCCTGCCACGTAATTTATCGGCAATCTGTACTGGGATGGGTGCTCCCAGCCCCTTACCCGCCTCTGCCAGCCAAACGCCTGCAACTTGCTGCCCACGACCGGTTACTTCACCCGGCTCATCCCGTGGCGTTTTAAGATAAATATACACCGGTTCCAGCCCCGACGCTGCCGGGAACCAAATGATGTAATCGTGGAAATCACCCTCTTCCAGAGCCAGAAATATTAAGCTCGGCTTGGTAGCCAGGAAGGTGATATCAGCCCCAGTATGCGACGGAACAACCGGTGCACTGGGCGGTTGTGGCAATACCGAGCTGATATCCATGCCTGGCGGTTTTGCTGGCGTAAAAATAAAGGTGCGTGGCGGCTGGCTGTCGGTGGTAAAAGTATAAACACCTTTTGACCTATCGAGCTGTGCTTGCCCGACCTTCACCTTAGCAGCAACATTTGCAGCTTGGGTTTTTACCGCATAAACACCGGTCCAATCATCCTTTTGGGCCATCAAAATTCGGACCGGAGAATCTACGTCACCTTGCTGTAGTAACGGCGCGCCAAGGGATAATCCTATGTCCCTGAGAGAGAAACTACCGACTAATGGCGGCTGATTCGCTCCTTCCCTATCATTATCCGAATAGAAGCCCGTACCAATAATGACAGCCATTGGATCGGCCAACGAACTTGTGTCTATGCTGCGAAATCGCTCCGATACCCGCCGTAATGAGGTACCTAAATGATTAGCAACCTGAGGACTTAATGTTATAGCACCCGCACCGCCTGCGGCAAAACTGGGAGAATGTGCGCCCCCTGGCGGATGAGCAGGTAAGGAGAAGGTATTTTGGGGAGTGACAGCCTGCTGTCTGGCGAGGTAGGCTGCCGCCAGTCGCTCACGTTCAACACGCTGTCTGGCGGGTGCTTCTACAATCCACCGGGCTTCGGCCTCAACCAGTTGCGCCCTGACTACCTGTATATGCTGATCAGCATTGTTGACTTCATTCTTGGCCGTATTTAACTCATGCTGGGCCTGATTTATATTGTCTCGCGCCGTCGTTAAACGCCGATATATCCGTTCTAATGTCGCAATATTTGTATCACGGGCATGTTGCTCACCCTGACTTTCTGACTGAAAGGTATACAAAAGAGGGTACATGACCATCGGCCCCTTTTGTAAAAAATAGTCTCGCGCAACCGCTGAATTAATCGATATATCCATCTTAATGGTTGTTTTTGAGTATTCAAACCAAGCTATAAGGTATTCCTCCATCGGAAATTTTTCCGGGTTTAAGAATGATTTACCCTCAGCCGTCTCCTTGACTGCATGCAATATTGCCTCTTTTTCAGCCACAGTCTGAATGGCACGTTGTTTTTCAAATAGAGCCTGTTGCACTTGTGGATACTTCGCATCCCATTGTGCTTGTTTTTGCCGATTTTCCTCCTCCACCTGTTTAATCTGCTCTGGTATTAGCACTGTCGTGACTGAAATATAGACAGGGTCAGTGTTCGCTTCTGCGGGGAAGTAGACAATCGCGTCATGGCTGTTACTTCCCAGTGGAGAAAATACCGGTGTTACAGGGCTATCCCTCACCTCACGAATACCGCTTGGTTGCGTTGCCGTGGGAGGGGAAGAACTCGTATCAATATGGATGTGGATAGGTGGCATCCCATTGAGGATCTGAGCGGTAAATACCCCTGTTCGATCAGTGGGTTTAGCCTGTACTACTGGCACCGTAATCGGCACATGTTTGGATTTCACTACCGCGATTTTCTGCACACCATCCTGTACCACATCATGCAGCCGGACATTAGCCACTACTGCTGATTGTGTGGGTAATTGTGCCAATGGCACGCTGATGATGCGCTCGGCAGGCAGGGTGACGACCGTGCGCCGGGTCACTGACATATCATCTTTCGCGATTTCAGAGGGTGCCAGCAACATGCCAACAACCCCGGCGAACCGCCCGACATAAGGCGCCGCGTCCACAGCAAACATCGCCATCCGCGTAAGAGCCAGATCAAGTGCCGCAGCAACTACCTTTGGTTTAAGCAGCGTAAACCCCCATTCACCAGCAACCAGTGATAGGGGAACGGCAACACCGGGGACTATTGCTACTTGTAGCTCTGGCCTTTGTGCCAGATTAGGGGGACTTGGAGGATTGCCGCGATGACGTGAACGGTTATTGCCACCTCGATTACCGCCAGAACGGCTACCGAACTTGCTTGGATTATAATTGCGAAGAGGTCCGTAGGGTGTTTGTGATACTCCCCATCCCTTGCCACTATTGGGGTTTCCGCCACCAAATCCTGTCGAGCCGCCCTTGACACCACCGGTTGGGCCACGAGCACCGTGGCCTGTGGTATTACTGTGTCCTTCTCCCATATCTTATTTCCTTATTTAAGGTTTTTATAATTAACGAGAATATTTACTGCTAAATCTATTGGTCTTTTCTCACCTCCTTAACATTATTTAAATGTCATGAGTTTTATTCTTTAGCTTTGCCAGACCCACAAATAAAAACACCCCGCTAATTAGCGAGGTGCGTTATTACCTTCATAAGAATATTATGATTAATAGCGTTTAATACTGAGTTTGTCTGCGATGTGTTAAACCACGATTAACACCTTACAAGATTTTTTTCGGGCCGGGATAGCATTAATTTAATAAATTTTCGCCTGCAAGATATGGCTTAAATTTGAGATAAAAAAAAGCCGCTACCATTATTTAATGGCAGCGGCCTGTTTCACGCAGAGTTAAACGCCGCTAAAAACCTGACGGCGTCAAAGACAAAAGGGACTTAGCCCGCAACTGCAATGCGCTTCATATCGGTCATATAGCCACGCAGTTTGTGACCTACGGCTTCAATTGGGTGGTTACGAATGGCTTCATTCACATCACGCAGTTGCGCGTTATCAACCGCAGTACCGGCAACGCTCTTACCCAAATCCCCTGCTTGCAGTGAATCCATGAATTTGCCTTTCAGCAACGGAACCGCCGCGTTCGCGAACAGATAGTTACCGTATTCAGCCGTATCAGAAATAACCACGTTCATTTCATACAAGCGCTTACGGGCAATGGTGTTGGCGATCAATGGCAGCTCATGCAGTGATTCATAATATGCAGACTCTTCGATGATACCGGAGTCAACCATAGTTTCGAATGCCAACTCAACACCGGCTTTCACCATGGCAATCATCAATACGCCGTGGTCGAAATATTCTTGCTCAGAGATTTTGCCTTCAAACTGTGGCGCATTCTCGAATGCTGTTCTGCCGGTCTCTTCACGCCAGCCCAGCAATTTAACATCGTCTTGCGCCCAGTCAGCCATCATACCGCTGGAGAAAGCACCGGAGATGATGTCATCCATATGCTTTTGGAACAACGGAGCCATGATTTCTTTCAACTGTTCAGACAGCGCATAAGCCCGCAGTTTAGCCGGATTGGACAGACGGTCCATCATCAGCGTAATCCCGCCTTGTTTCAGCGCTTCGGTAATGGTTTCCCAACCGAACTGAATCAGTTTCTCAGCATAAGCCGCGTCAGTACCTTCAGAAACCAGCTTATCGAAACACAGCAATGAACCGGCCTGCAACATACCACACAGGATAGTCTGCTCACCCATCAGATCAGATTTTACTTCCGCAACGAAAGAGGACTCCAACACACCCGCGCGATGGCCACCGGTTGCTGCCGCCCAAGCCTTGGCAATCGCCATGCCTTCGCCTTTAGGATCGTTTTCCGGGTGAACCGCGATCAGCGTCGGCACACCAAAACCACGTTTGTATTCTTCACGAACCTCAGTGCCAGGGCATTTCGGCGCTACCATCACAACGGTGATGTCTTTACGAACTTGCTCACCCACTTCAACGATATTGAAGCCATGAGAATAACCCAGTGCTGCACCATCTTTCATCAGTGGCTGAACTGCCTGAACCACTGCGGTGTGCTGTTTGTCTGGTGTCAGGTTAACCACCAAATCAGCCTGTGGGATCAACTCTTCGTAAGTGCCTACTTTGAAGCCATTTTCAGTCGCTTTACGCCATGAAGCACGCTTCTCGGCAATCGCTTCTTTGCGCAGAGCGTAAGCCACGTCCAGACCAGAGTCACGCATGTTCAAGCCTTGGTTCAGACCTTGTGCGCCACAACCGACGATCACCACTTTTTTACCGTTCAGGTAGCTTGCTTCATCGGCAAATTCGTCACGTGCCATAAAGCGACACTTACCTAATTGCGCCAACTGCTGACGCAGGTTCAATGTGTTGAAATAGTTAGCCATGGTATTACTCCGTTCGGGTTCTGTTTTGTGGGTGCAGCTATTTATTTTGGTTACTGCAAACGAATATTGTGTTTGTGTAGCTAATGTTGTGTGTTGCTGTTTTTCACATCCCCTGTCTGGTCCGGGGATTATCTTGGATTCACTATATGACAGGAAACACATTGCTGAAATTGATATATTAACAATGTGACGTTGCAAATTCTGCAATACAGTTTATTTCTTATGCAATACAATAGCTCTTCTCACCTAAGAGGCTGTCTGTTATGGATTTACGTGACCTGAAATTGTTTCTGCATTTGGCTGAAAGCCGCCACTTTGGCCGCACGGCTAAAGCTACACACGTCAGTCCATCCACCCTATCACGCCAGATTCAGCGGCTGGAGGAGACGCTCGGACAGCCCCTGTTTTTACGAGACAACCGCACGGTGCAACTGACCGATGCCGGTACACAGCTCAAGGCTTTTGCTCAACAGACATTGCTACAGTACCAACAGCTGCGCCATGCCTTGGGTCAGCACGGGCCATCACTCAGTGGCGAACTGCGGCTATTTTGTTCAGTCACCGCCGCCTATAGCCATTTACCCCCCATTCTCGATCGTTTTCGCGCACGTCATCCGTTGGTTGAAATCAAACTCACTACCGGTGATGCCGCCGATGCGGTAGATAAAGTGCAATCGAATGAGGCTGATCTCGGTATTGCTGGTCGCCCTGAAGTGCTCCCCACCAGCATCGCCTTTACCCAGATTGGCGAGATTCCACTGGTTTTGATTGCGCCAGCCCTGCCTTGCGCAGTGCGTTCACAGGTCTCGGTGGAGCAGCCCGATTGGGCCACGGTCCCCTTTATTTTGCCTGAGCATGGCCCATCACGAAAACGCATTGATTTGTGGTTCCGCCGCCAGCGCATCAGTAACCCATTGATTTATGCTACGGTTTCCGGCCATGAAGCAATTGTATCAATGGTAGCATTGGGCTGCGGTGTGGCACTGATCCCATCAGTAGTGGTGGATAACAGCCCGGAACCGGTGCGCAACCGCATTTCCTTGCTGGATGATATCTCGTTGGTCGAGCCATTTGAGCTGGGTGTGTGTGTGCCCAAAAAACGGCTCAATGAGCCGTTGATCGAAGCATTTTGGGGGCTGCTGTAGTTTACAATCGCGAAGCGTAATTTATGGCGGGAACAAGATTCCTCGGCCCCAGAGTTAAAGGATTACACATAGTCGCCTCCACAGGAGCAGGAGCGCTCTCTTTGGTAGGGAAACTGTTTATCGAATCGGTCAGTTGGCAGGTGTCGCTTTGCAAGTTGTTGGTAATGTTTACGTTGGGATAGGTATCAACCAGGTTATAAGTGATTTCACCAGCAGCATTAGTTTTCTGTTCAGCGCGGTGCGTTATATTATTTTTAGCATCGAAACTTTGTTTTACTACCACTGTTTCGCTCAATTGTACTGCCTTTTTAACTGGGTCATAACTAAAACTTTCAACGACCCTCTTAGTCATATTATTGTTAGAATCAAAGTGCTCGATAGCCTGATTTATCGTATTGGTAGCAGCATCAAAGGTTTTCACTTTAACCGTCTTATTGCTTGCAGCATCAATGTGTTCTCTTGTTACAATTTGCCTAACGATCTCCCCTTTGCGACGCGTTGTTTCAATTGTTGTCGTCCCATCACGCATTGAATAAGACCGAATTGAGTTTTGCAGAGGATTCAAACGGTTACTTAGCGGCGTAGGGGGTATGTAGTCAGGTACCGGTGACTTAATTGATGCCTTAATCAGGGCTAATGTTTCACTCATATAAAATCTCCATATATTATTCAAACCATGAGAAACAATAAACATTCAACAATGTGGTAATTAACTGCGATATTATTAATCTCAATTAATAAATCCACAGATGATATTACGCTGCACTAATACTGAATTTCATTTGGAATGCTTATTTTTGAGAATATATAAGAAGATTAAATATAACTAAGTGGAAATAAAAAACTCAGCGCTTATTAGCCCTGAGTTTTATTGTGGTTGATAGGTATTCACCGCCACTTCATCCAGCCAAAACTTAACCCGCCAAAAAGAACTTAAACGCCGGGTTGTTGGTTTCATCATGGCAATCATAGCCCAAAGCGGCCAAGTGCTCTTCAAATTGCGGCTCAGAATCTGACAACTCAAACCCTGCCAATACCCGACCAAAATCAGTGCCATGGCTACGATAGTGGAACAAAGAGATATTCCAGTGCGTACCTAATGTATGCAAGAACTTCAGCAATGCGCCCGGTGATTCAGGGAATTCAAAGCTGTACAGCCGCTCACGCAATGGTTTGGAAGGTCGACCACCCACCATATAACGCACATGCAGTTTGGCCATCTCGTCGTCAGATAGGTCCACCACCTGATAATCTTTTGCCTGTAGCTCAGCCAATATCTCTGCCCGCTCGGCATAGCCGCGCGTCAAACGTACCCCTACGAAAATGCAGGCATTATCGGCATCCGCATAACGGTAGTTGAATTCAGTGACCGAACGCCCCCCCAGCAACTCGCAGAAACGGAGAAAACTGCCTTTTTTCTCGGGGATAGTTACGGCCAGCAAAGCTTCACGCTGCTCGCCCAGCTCACAACGTTCTGACACATAGCGCAGACCGTGGAAGTTCACGTTAGCACCGGACAGCACATGGGCCAGACGTTCGCCTTTGATATTATGCTGCTGAACATACTTTTTCAGGCCCGCCAGCGCCAAAGCACCAGAAGGTTCGGCGATGGCACGCACATCTTCAAATAAATCTTTTACTGCCGCACAGATAGCATCACTGTCGACGGTTATCACCTCGTCCAAATACTCTTGGCACAGGCGGAATGGCTCATCGCCAATACGTTTAACGGCGACACCCTCGGCAAATAACCCAACACGGGCCAGGTCAACCGGCTTGCCCGCATCCAGTGCGGCACGTAAACAAGCTGAGTCTTCCGCTTCAACCCCGATCACTTTAATCTGCGGCATCAGTTGCTTGATAAGCACCGCCACACCGGCCACCAGCCCACCGCCACCGACCGGGACAAAAATCCGATCAAGGTGTGCGTCTTGCTGGAGTAACTCCATCGCCAGCGTCCCCTGCCCGGCGATAACGGCCGGATGGTCAAACGGCGGCACAAAGGTATAACCCTGCTGCTGGGATAACTCGATAGCTTTGCCTTTGGCTTCATCGAAATTGGCACCGAACAGCAGCACCTCACCACCAAAACCGCGCACGGCATCCACTTTGATGTCAGCGGTTGCTACCGGCATCACGATAAGTGCCTTGATACCCAGCTTACTGGCTGAGAGGGCGACACCTTGCGCATGATTACCGGCAGAGGCGGTTATCACACCACAGGCTTTCTGCTCTTCTGTCAGACCCGCCAGCATCGCATAAGCACCACGCAGCTTAAAACTGTGCACTGGCTGGCGATCTTCACGTTTAACCAAAATAGTATTAGCCAGGCGGGAAGAGATTTTTTCCATCACTTGCAACGGGGTGACTTGCGCCACCTCATACACCGGCGCGCGCAATATCGCCCGCAGATATTCTGCCCCGCAAGGGGCAGCAGATAAGGGTTGTGATACCGCCATGGGTATTAGCCTCCCAGCTTACTTTTGTCGCGCACAGCACCTTTGTCGGCGCTGGTTGCCAGCAGAGCATAAGCGCGCAGTGCATAAGAAACCTGACGTTCGCGGGCTTTAGGCGACCAGGCAGCATCGCCACGGGCTTCTTCCGTTTCACGACGAGCAGTCAGCTCAGATTCGCTCACATCCAACACAATGCCACGGTTCGGGATATCGATATCAATGAAATCGCCATCCTGCACCAGACCAATCAGGCCGCCACTGGCCGCTTCTGGTGAAACATGACCAATCGACAAACCAGACGTCCCGCCGGAGAAACGGCCATCAGTCAGCAAAGCACAGCTCTTGCCTAATCCCATGGATTTCAAATAAGTGGTCGGATAGAGCATTTCCTGCATCCCCGGCCCACCTTTTGGCCCTTCGTAACGGATAACGACCACGTCACCCGCCACAACTTTACCGCCGAGAATCGCTGCTACCGCATCATCCTGACTCTCATACACTTTTGCCGGGCCACGGAAGGTCAGGCTCTCTTTATCCACACCGGCGGTTTTAACAATACAACCGTTCGCGGCGATATTGCCGTACAGCACAGCTAAACCGCCGTCTTGGCTGTAAGCATGTTCGCGAGTACGGATACAACCCTCTTCGCGGTCAGTATCCAGTGATGGGAAGCGGCAATCCTGCGAGAAGGCTTTAGTGGTACGAATACCCGCCGGGCCCGCGGCGTACATCTGCTTGACCCCTTCGTCACCGGTAAGCATCACGTCATAGGTTTCCAGCGTATCGGTCAGATTCAGCCCCAACACATTACGCACCTCGCGGTTAAGCAAGCCAGCCCTGTCCAGTTCGCCTAAAATACCCATAACCCCACCTGCACGGTGCACGTCTTCCATATGGTATTTCTGCGTGCTCGGCGCGACTTTACACAAATGAGGCACCTGACGAGATAAACGGTCGATATCGCTAATATCGAAATCAACCTCCCCTTCCTGTGCTGCGGCCAGTAAGTGCAGCACGGTGTTGGTCGAGCCGCCCATCGCGATATCCAGCGTCATAGCGTTTTCAAATGCGGCTTTGTTCGCGATGCTGCGCGGCAAGGCACTAACATCATCCTGTTCGTAATAACGTTTAGTCAGCTCAACAATGTGCTTACCAGCATCGAGGAACAGTTGTTTACGGTCAGCATGGGTCGCCAACAGTGAACCGTTACCTGGCAGCGCCAGACCCAGCGCCTCATTTAAGCAGTTCATCGAGTTGGCAGTAAACATCCCCG
Source organism: Yersinia sp. 2541 StPb PI (assembly GCF_052217145.1). NCBI lineage: Bacteria > Pseudomonadati > Pseudomonadota > Gammaproteobacteria > Enterobacterales > Yersiniaceae > Yersinia > Yersinia sp. 2541 StPb PI. The sequence goes on from NZ_JAZGQB010000001.1 coordinate 4,553,472, forward strand.
AGCAGGAACCACAGGTCGGGCAGGCAGAGCGTTCAATCTGCTCACTGTCGGCATCACTGACATTCGGGTTTGCGCCCTGGATCATGGCATCCACCAGATCCAGTTTGATGATTTTATCGGACAGCTTGGTTTTACCCGCTTCCATCGGGCCGCCGGACACAAAGATCACCGGAATATTCAAACGCAGAGACGCCATCAGCATCCCTGGGGTAATTTTGTCGCAGTTAGAGATACACACCATGGCGTCCGCGCAATGAGCGTTAACCATGTATTCTACGGAGTCGGCAATCAATTCACGTGAAGGCAGTGAATAGAGCATGCCGCCGTGGCCCATCGCGATCCCATCATCCACCGCAATAGTGTTGAACTCTTTAGCCACGCCGCCAGACGCTTCAATTTGCTCCGCTACCAGCTTGCCTAAGTCGCGCAAATGAACGTGGCCCGGTACAAACTGGGTAAATGAGTTAACCACTGCAATAATCGGTTTGCCGAAGTCATCATCGGTCATACCGGTAGCGCGCCACAGTGCACGAGCGCCGGCCATATTGCGGCCATGAGTGGTGGTATGGGAACGGTACTTAGGCATTGTCTCTTCACTCCAATGTATTCTGTGTTGCAGGTGGCGAACGAACCACCTGCTGATTCTGTCTGTCAGTTTTTATTGATTATTGATTGATTGGATCCAGCCAACCGTACTTATCTTCAGTTTCACCGGTGAACAGGCCAAAGAATGCTTGTTGGATCTTGGTGGTAACCGGGCCACGTTTACCAATACCGACCTGAATACCATCCACGCTGCGTACCGGGGTAATTTCTGCCGCAGTACCGGACATAAAGACTTCATCCGCCAAATAGAGAGATTCACGTGACAACACTTGCTCACGCACTTCCAGACCCATATCTTTCGCCAGTTTGATAATCGCATCACGGGTGATACCCGGCAGGGCTGAAGAGGTAAACGGCGGCGTGAACAGGATGCCATCTTTTACTTCAAATAGGTTTTCACCCGCACCTTCAGACAAGAAGCCATGAATATCCAGCGCAATCCCTTCCTGATAGCCGTGACGGCGTGCTTCGCTGCCCACCAACAAGGAGGACAGGTAGTTACCACCGGCTTTTGCCGCAGTTGGAATGGTATTTGGTGCCACACGGTTCCATGAGGACACCATGGCATCAATGCCTTGCTCCAACGCTTCCGCACCCAGATAAGCACCCCATGGGAACGCGGCGATTATCACATCTGTTTTATAGCCATCTGGCGGGTTCACACCCATACCGACATCACCAATAAACACTAACGGGCGGATATACGCGCTGGTCAGATTGTTTTTACGCAATGTCGCACGGCAGGCTTCCATCAGCTCATCAACCGACTGGGAAACCGGCATACGATAAATTTTAGCTGAGTCATGTAAACGCTGCATATGTTCGCGGTGACGGAAAACTACCGGCCCTTTGTGGGAGTCGTAGCAACGGACACCTTCGAAGACTGACGTGCCGTAGTGTAACGCGTGAGACATCACGTGAACTTTAGCCTCTGCCCACGGAACCATGTCACCGTTAAACCAAATAAAATCAGCTTTCTTCGTCATTCTTTTCTTTCCTTGTGGCGCATCAGGCGCGTATCTGTAATGTATTAGGTTGTAGGATCTCGACGCAGGCGACATCCATAAGCTTACTTAACTGAGAAGACAGTAAATCGACAGGTCGCCCGCTGGCAACGGTCAATTCAATATTAATATTCTCAGCATTAATCATTGGCGACATATTCATAGCACAAACCTGGAAGCCACGGTGCCGCACAACCCGCAATACACGCTCTAACATTTCAGGGCGAAAGCGGGCTTGGATAGAGATTTGATGTTGGATAGAGGATTGATGGTGCATCATGAGATTTTCTCCAGCATGGTTTCATTACCTGCGCCTGGCGGCACTAACGGCCAAACGTTTTCGAGTTCGTCGATGGAAACCTGGAGCAGATAAGGGCCTTCGCTGTTAAACAGCGCATCCAGAGCGGCGTCGACTTGGTCTTTGCGGGTGATACGTTGGCCGGGGATATTAAACGCACTGGCCAGTGTGATGAAATCGGGGTTATCAGAAAGATTGGTTTCGCTATAACGTCCATCAAAAAACAGTTGCTGCCACTGTCGAACCATACCCAATCGCTGGTTATCTAATAATACGATTTTCAGCGGTAACTGTTTTCGTTTTATCGTGCCCAACTCCTGAACATTCATCATAAACGAACCGTCACCGGAGATACAGATAACCATGTCATCAGGACGGGCCATTTGTGCGCCAACCGCGGCCGGCACACCAAAACCCATCGTGCCCAAACCGCTGGATGTGATGAAATTCTCAGGTCGGGTAAAGTTCATATGCTGCGCCGTCCACATCTGGTGCTGGCCCACATCGGTAGTCACTACCGCTTGTGGTGCTTTGCGTTCAGATATCTGCTTCAGTAACAACGGAGCATAAATTGCCTGGCCAGGGTGATCGTAGCGCCAGCTATGCTGGTGTTTCAATGCCATGACCTCATCACGCCACGGCTGGATATCCAACGGTTGCTGTAATGCGGGCAGCAATACTTTCAAATCGCCCTGCAACGCGACATGCGCCTGACGCAATTTACCCAATTCAGCCGGGTCGATATCCATATGGATAACTTTTGCTTTTGCGGCGAATGTATTCAGCTTGCCGGTGACACGGTCATCAAACCGCGCGCCAACCGCTATCAATAAATCGCAATCCTGCACCGCAAAGTTTGCGGCTTTAGTGCCATGCATCCCCAGCATACCCAGATAGCACGGATGATTAGTATCCGGTGCGCCTAAACCCTTCAGAGTGGCAACCGCAGGAATACCCGTTACCTCGATAAAAGCACGTAAAGCAGGAACGGCCTGTGCCATGCCAACCCCGCCACCGACATACAACATCGGTTTTTGCGCGGTTGCCAGCATATCCCAGGCTTGTTGTAACTCGGCAGCAGAATCAACAAGATGCTCTTCAACTGGCATCAGGTGCGGGGTTAAATCACCCACAGCTAACTGAATATCCTTCGGAATATCGATTAAAACCGGTCCAGGGCGGCCACTGGTAGCAATGGCAAACGCCTCCGCCATGATACCAGGCAACGCCTCTAATGATTCAACCAGAAAACTGTGTTTGGTACAGGCAAGTGACAAACCCAATACGTCAATCTCCTGAAAAGCATCAGTACCGATTAAAGCAGACCCCACCTGACCGGTGATAGCAATGACCGGCACTGAATCCAGCAATGCATCAGCCAAACCGGTGATCAGATTAGTGGCTCCAGGGCCAGAAGTGGCAATACACACCCCGACTTTACCGGTTGCACGGGCATAGCCAATGGCAGCAATCGCAGCACCTTGCTCATGGCGGCAGAGCAAATGCTCGACACCACCATCATACAAAGCATCGTAGACAGGCATTATTGCTCCACCCGGATAGCCGAATACCGTATCAACACCCTGCGCACGCAACGCTTGAACCACCCACTGAGCACCATTCATAGTTATTTCCCCGACCTTTCGCGGGAGGCACAGGATTTTATTCTGTTGTGCATTTTATGTTCCTCGCGTCTTTAACGTACCAATAAAAAAACCCCCGGACCTTTCGGTGCGGGGGTTCTCTTGAGATTAAGGCTTGATTTTTATGCCTTTATTCGTCCAAGTGCAGCCCCGCACGGTGGGATAATAATCACCACCACGCTAATTAGGACTAGGTTAATCACTTGGACAATCGCTTTCATAATTAGGTTGTTCATCTGTCAGTGTCGAACGAATACCTACAGAGTTATCACAGTTATTGGTTATCTGACAATATTTATTTAAATTATTATTCTGTGAGCCGCTACACGATATGACACAAATATATTATTTATCAATTAGTAATACTCATATCAGTAGTTTGGCCATTTTTTGCGTACCGTATCGCAATTTTTAATTTTGATACTTCCCTTGCAGCGAAATTTCTCGCGAGCGTTCGCAAATCAATTCTTTTTCGCTGTACTCAAAAAAGACCTAGGGCACACTGCTGCGGCTACCTCATATCTCAGCCCGGTCGATTAATAAAAGTCCCGGTAGCCCTAAGGACACATCACGGCAAAGGAAAGCAGCATGTCACTGGCAACCATTCATACCCGCGCCACATTAGGCATTCAGGCCCCACCGGTTACAGTAGAAGTTCATATCAGCAATGGGCTCCCCGGATTGATTTTGGTTGGATTACCGGAAACCACCGTAAAAGAGGCTCGAGATAGGGTTCGGAGCGCATTAATCAACAGTGGATTCACCTTTCCGGCGAAACGTATCACTGTTAGTTTGGCACCGGCAGACTTGCCGAAAGAGGGTGGCCGCTATGATCTCCCTATCGCTTTAGCAATACTGGCAGCGTCAGAACAGATTCCTGCGGATAAATTAACCCACTATGAGTTCTTGGGTGAGTTAGCCCTATCAGGGGCGCTAAGGCGGGTTAGCGGCGCAATTCCGGCAGCACTCGCCAGTAGCCAAGTTCAGCGGCAATTAATTCTTCCGGTCGCGAATAATCTTGAGATAGGTCTTATTCCACAAGGTAACAGCCGGGTTGCCGATCACTTGTTAGCCGTGTGCGGTTTTTTACAGGGTGAAAATACCCTTGATCAGGGCCAGCTAGTTGAATCTACACCAGAGTGGGATAGCAGCCTCGACCTGCAAGATATCATTGGGCAGTCACAGGCTAAGCGAGCCTTAGAAATTGCTGCGGCGGGGGGCCATAACCTGCTATTACTCGGGCCACCAGGAACGGGCAAAACGATGCTGGCAAATCGGTTAACTGGATTATTGCCGCCGCTGACGGATCAAGAGGCATTAGAGGCCGCGGCCATTAACGGTCTACTGCACAGTAACGTGCTACCCGCCCAATGGCGTTGCCGGGCTTTTCGCGCCCCCCACCATAGCGCCTCAATGGCGGCACTGATTGGCGGTGGTTCTATTCCACGCCCCGGTGAAATCTCATTGGCGCACAATGGTGTACTCTTCCTGGATGAATTACCTGAATTTGAACGTCGGGTGCTGGATTCACTGCGCGAGCCACTGGAATCAGGCGAAATTATCATTTCTCGTGCAGCGGCTAAAGTGTGCTTTCCTGCCAAAGTGCAACTGATTGCCGCAATGAACCCCAGCCCCAGCGGCCATTATCAGGGTGTCCATAACCGTACACCGCCACAACAGATTCTGCGCTATCTGGCAAAATTGTCGGGGCCGTTTCTGGACAGGTTTGATTTGTCGATAGAGGTGCCATTGCTGCCATCAGGTATGCTGGGGGCTCAGAAACATCAAGGGGAAAGCAGTGAAACGGTCAGGCTACGAGTATTGCAGGCAAGGCAGAGGCAATTGGATCGAGCAGGGAAGATAAATTCTCAGCTTAATAGCCAAGAAATTGCCGAATATTGCTCCCTCACTCCTGAGAATGCGGCCTTTCTGGAGCAAGTTCTGCTGACGCTGGGTTTGTCGGTACGCGCCTGGCACCATATTTTAAAAGTAGCGCGGAGCATTGCCGATCTCGCTCAGGAGAATTACATCCAAAGAAATCATCTTTCGGAAGCACTGAGCTATCGTTGTATGGACCGGCTGCTGTTGCAGTTACACAAGAGCCTGATGTAAATAGGGGAGCAAAAAATCCACTATTATCAAACACCTCTCTGATATCCAAAGTCATTGGAATCGCAGGTAGGCTGCAAGCAAACGCATCCCGATGAGCTTACTCAAGTAAGTGATTCGGGTAAGAACGCGCCGCGAACACCCCTGTGGTTCCACTAACGAAGAGTATTATCCAAAGTCATTGGAATCACAGGTAGGCTGCAAGCAAACGCATCCCGATGAGCTTACTCAAGTAAGTGATTCGGGTAAGAGCGCGCCGCGAACACCCCTGTGGTTCCACTAACGAAGAGTATTATCCAAAGTCATTGGAATCGCAGGTAGGCTGCAAGCAAACGCATCCCGATGAGCTTACTCAAGTAAGTGATTCGGGTAAGAGCGCGCCGCGAACACCCCTGCGATTTCAAGGACGAAGGATAAGAGGGGATTAATCGTCGCTATCGGTATAATCTTCCACCGCATCCATCTGCGGCTTGCCGCCTGATAGAGTATGGAATCGTTTAGGACGACGAGTTCGGGTCACATATTTGGACCAGACTTTCTCCTCGGCACTGACGGGCTCACGTTCGCCGCGACAAACAGCAACAAACAACTGTTCTTCTTCCGTTACAGGCTGGCGTTTTCCGAGATCGAGTTCGTTGAAGGCGTAGCCATGGCGCTCTAGTAATTGCGCCTCTTTAATGGTGAAATCGCCGTGGCGCGAGAACCCGCGAGGATAATGCTTATTATCAAAAAAACGATTGGTCGTGATGAAGCTATCCGCCATCTGACACGCTCCTAATTCTCTCATGGTCGTGCTGTTTATGGCGCGGAGTATTAGATAGGCTTGACAGCGTGTAAAACAAAACATTTAAATCTTAACGACAAAAAAAATTGGAGATGGGTTTGGATACCGAATTACTGAAAACCTTTTTGGAGGTCAGTAGGACTCGCCACTTTGGTCGCGCTGCTGAATCTTTGTACTTAACACAGTCGGCGGTAAGTTTTCGTATCCGTCAGTTGGAAAATCAATTAGGTGCAAATTTATTCACTCGTCATCGCAATAATATTCGTCTGACACCTGCGGGAGAACGTTTGGTGCCTTACGCAGAAACACTGATGAGTACCTGGCAACTAGCCAAAAAAGAGGTTGCTCACTCACTACAGCATACCGAGTTGTCCATTGGTGCAACCGCCTCACTGTGGGAGGCATACCTCACTCCGTGGTTGCAACAATTATATAAACAACGAGAGGCATTGCGCCTTGAGGCGCGGATTGCACTGCGGCACTCGCTGGTGAAACAGTTGCACGAGCGGCAACTGGATTTATTGATAACGACCGAACCGCCTAAAATGGATGAACTGGCAAGCCAACTGTTAGGGCATTTTTCGCTGCGACTATTTTCTTTTGAGCCGATTGATTTATCGAAAGAAACTGAGCCAGACGCCGAGCATAAAAATGCAAATGAGGCACCTTACATCAAGCTTGAGTGGGGAGCTGATTTTCATCAGCAAGAGAATAGATTGCTGGAGAGCGAGCAAATGCCGGTATTAACGACCACATCAGCACATTTGACCCGGCAGCTATTGGAAACCACCGGTGGCTGTGCTTTCCTGCCCGAACACTGGCAAAAAGAATACCCTCAATTGGCCATGAACGCTGATATGCCAGCTATTATGCGGCCACTGTATGCTGTTTGGTTGCAAAACAGTGACCAGCAAACATTGATTCGACAACTGTTAAAAACACCGATGAATAACGCAGCTCAGAGCGCTATACGGGATTAAGTGGCGGCGACTGAGGGCGAGCACGCCGGTTCAGATAAAAAGCACTCATCGCCTTCTGAATCGCAATAAAGCTAAATAATAATATTCCGATGACAATTTTGGTCCACCATGAGCTAAGTGTGCCATCGAATGTGATATAGCTCTGAATCAACCCCTGAATCAAGACGCCAAACAGCGTGCCGAAAACTGTCCCGATACCACCGGTAAGTAATGTGCCACCGATAACGACTGCGGCAATGGCATCTAGCTCAACACCACTGGCTGCTAATGCATAGCCAGCAGAGGTATAGAGTGAGAAAACGATTCCCGATAGCGCGGCTAACGTGCTCGATAACATATAAATTTTAATTGTCGTTTGCCTGACAGGAACACCCATCAGTCCAGCAGAAACGCTATTACCGCCAATGGCATAAACATTATGGCCAAAGCGGGTTCGATGAGCCAACAGAATGCCAAATGCCACAACCATTAGCATGATGAAGGCTAATAATGTGAATCGCCCGCCACCAGGAACTTTCCAGGCATAATTCGCCAGCGTGGCATAAAGTGGGTGATCAATAGGTATCGACTCTTCAGAGACGATAAAACTCATACCACGAACGAAGAACATCCCAGCCAGAGTAATAATAAACGCAGGGAGTTTCAGAGAATCAATAATCCATCCCATCAATGCACCAAACATCGCCCCCATAACTAAGACAATGGCAAAAGCATACATTGGGTGAATACCATAAGTTCCGATTAACTTAGCCAATAACACGCCAGTAAATGCAATTACCGACCCAACCGATAAATCGATGCCGCCCGATAGAATAACGAAAGTCATCCCTACGGCGACGATGCCCAGAAAAGCATTATCAGTCAGTAAATCACACCACACTCGGGTGGAGGAGAAACTGGGGAACTGACTGAGACAAAAAGCGTATCCCAGAATAAAAACGGCGATAGTAATCAGCAAAGGAATATTGCGCTTTAACATTATTTTCGCCTCGTGAAGATATGGCTAAATGAGATCATCGGTGACTGCACAATCAAGACGGCTAATACCACAATAGCTTTAAGGACTAGGTTAAATTCTGGCTGATAACCTGAAAGTAAGATCCCTGTATTCATCCCTTGAATAATCAAAGCGCCAATAACCGAAAGCAAAAGATTAAACCGCCCTCCCATTAAAGATGCACCACCAATGACTACCGCCAGAATTGCATCCAGCTCCAGCCATAAACCAGCATTGTTAGCATCGGCACCACGAATATCTGCCGTCACAATAATGCCAGCGACCGCTGCACAGATACCACAAATCACATACACGGCAATCAGCACCAAGCGAGTACTCACTCCCGCATTACGTGCTGATCGTAAGTTGATACCAACGGACTCAATGAATAGACCCAGTGCTGTTTTTCGGGTCAATAACCACACTATAATCAACATACTAAATGCGATGACTACTGACATCGGCAAATACATCAGCGTGCTGCTACCCAACTTCGCCAAGCCACCCGTATCAAATGTAACAATCTGCCCCTCAGTAATAAGCTGGGCTATCCCCCGTCCTGCCACCATTAACATTAAGGTGGCCACAATCGGTTGGATTTGTAATACCGCCACTAAGAAACCGTTCCATAAACCACATAACGCGCCAACCGCAAGGGCGGCGACTAATACCGTGGGTAAAGGATATCCAGCACTGGTCAGTGTGGCTGCAGTTGCACCGGCTATTGCCATTACCGCACCAACCGACAAATCAATGCCGCCAGTAGCAATGACCAGTGTCATACCTAATGCCAGTAAAGCAACGGGAGCACCGCGATTTAGAATATCGATGACACTGCCAAACAACCGTCCATCCTGAATATGGATCGAGAAAAAGTTCGGGGCGACTAAACTATCAATCAATAAAATGACCGCCAGAGCACCAAATTGAGTGGCACCTTTCGGCAAGACCCATTTAACTTTGCGCGGTCGTTGCGGCATTGACAGGCTCCTATTAACCATGAAGTAACTCCTTATTGCACCGCGATCGCCTGCATGATGGCAGGAACGGAAATCTCATCGTGACCGAGTTGTGCAATATGTCGACGGTCACGCAGAACAATGACGCGATCGGCATAACCTGCCAATTCCTCTAATTCGGAAGAGATAATTAACAGTGCCAGCCCTTCATCACACAGTTTCTCAATCAGCCGAATAATTTCAGCATGCGCCCCCACGTCAATACCGCGCGTTGGCTCATCTAAAATCAAAAATCGAGGTTTTGTGGCAAGCCAGCGCGCTAATAAAACTTTTTGCTGGTTTCCACCGGAGAGATACTGAATTTGTTGCTCAGGGCCAGGAGTACGAATACCAAGCTGCTGAATGAATTGCTCAGCAATTTGCGTTTGTTCCCGCATTGAAAGTGGCCTTAGCCATCCGCGCTGGGCCTGTAAGGCCAGAATAATATTCTCCCGAACTGTTGCAGCACCGACGATGCCATCAGTTTTACGATCTTCTGGGCAATAGCCAAAACCGAATTTTGATGCCGTGCGTGGTGTTCGGATCTTAACGGGCTTGCCTTGTATTTTGGCCTCCCCAGTATCCGGTGTCGTAACACCAAAAATTAATTGCGCAGTCTCGGTGCGCCCAGACCCCAATAGCCCAGCAAGTCCGACAATTTCACCAGGAGAAACAGCCAAATCGAAGTTTTCCACCACACCCCGCCGACCATAGTTTTTAAACTCAACCAGTGGGTTGCTTGCCACAATATTATGTTCACCACGTTTGAGTAATTGCTCATCAAAGCTATGACCCAACATCATCTGAACCAATTCGATACGGGGAAGTTCTGCGGTTGTTTTAGTGCCAACAAGTTTGCCATTGCGTAAGACAGTAATACGATCACTGATCCGATAAACCTGATCGAGGAAATGCGTCACGAATACCATACCGATACCCTGATCTCGTAACTGACGCAAAATATCCAGCAACATACTGACTTCTTTAGCATCTAAACTTGCCGTTGGCTCATCCAGAATAAGTACTTTTGCTGATAGATCGACCGCACGAGCAATGGCGACAATCTGTTGTATTGCAATAGAAAAGTTAGCTAACGGTTGCTGCACATCTAATGTAAGACCATAGCCCGTTAGCAGCTTTTCTGCCTGTAGATTCATTGTGCGATGGTCAATTAGCCCCCAACGTAATGGCTCACGGCCAATGAATAGATTTGCCGCAACAGATATATTGGGCAGCAAGTTGACCTCTTGATAAACAGTGCCAATCCCCAGTTTCTGGGCATCCGCAGTATCAAGGGGACAAATGGCCTTACCATCTAAATAAACTTCACCGGCGGCCCGCTTATAGACCCCAGTTAATGCTTTGATTAAAGTCGACTTTCCTGCACCATTTTCCCCTAACAATGCGACAACTTCACCGCGAAGCAGAGAAAAATCGACAGAGTCCAATGCCTTAACACCAGGAAATTCAACTGACAAGCCACGGACTTCTAGCAGTGTTTCCATCAGATGTACCCACGTTCAAAAACGACTCAGATATTGCCCAAATACAGGTGACGAAAGCAGGCGGGGCAAGCCCCGCCATTTGAATCAATAACCAAGGCTCTTCTTAGATTCGTATTCCTGTTTAGCCGTATCAGGCTGTAACAGACGAGATTCTGTCTGGATAAACTTAGGCGGTTGGGTGCCATCTTTCTTCAGCGCAATTAATGCATCGAAAGCAGGGCCTGCCATATTCGGTGTCAACTCAACAGTAGCATTAGCCTCTCCGCTACTCATCGCTTTAAAAATATCAGGAACGCCATCGATGGATACAATTTTGATCTCTGAACCCGGCTTCAACCCGGCTTCTTTAATGGCTTGAATGGCACCTATCGCCATATCATCGTTATGTGCATAGACAGCACAGATGTTCTTACCGTTTTGCTCCGCTTTAATGAAACTCTCCATTACTTCTTTGCCTTTACTCCGTGTGAAATCCCCGGACTGAGAGCGAATTATTTTTACGTTAGGTGCCGACGCTATCCCGTCAGCAAAACCTTTCTTACGGTTAATAGCCACACTCGAGCCAACAGTGCCTTGTAGTTCAACAACATTACAAGGTTTACCTGCCACATCTTTCAGTAGCCACTCACCAGCGACTTTACCTTCATATACACTGTCTGAAGCCACTGCGGCGGTGTACAGGGAGGGGTCATTCACCTCTATCATTCGGTCAAGCAGGAATACCGGGATTTTAGCTTCTTTCGCTTCCTGCAAAACCGGTGTCCAACCCGTTGCAACCACAGGAGCAATAAAAATGGCATCAACACCCTGAGCAATAAACGATCTAACAGCCTTGATTTGGTTCTCTTGTTTTTGTTGAGCATCCGCGATTTTTAATGTAATACCGCGCTTTTCAGCCTCTTGTTTAGAAACCTTAGTTTCCGCAGAGCGCCAACCGGACTCTGAACCAATTTGAGAAAAACCCACGACTAGCGGAGCCGCTTGGACTGCACTACACATTGCCGCTGTTACAGCTGCTGCTAACAGTAAACGCCTGTACATATTTCTCTCCTCACTTGTCATCGTCGAGCCGCTGACTCACTACCATTCCGAAGAACAGTTAAGGTAATCATTCAGGTCATTTACTGTCCTGAGCATCGGCCAATTTGCAAATTATGTTGTTCTAAAAGCATATGATGTTTTTTAAGGTGAGCTTCCTGATAGCTAAAATGTTAATTAGTTTTAGTACATTTTGTAAAAGTAATAATGAGCAACGTCACACCACAGAATAACAATCGTTTTGTACATAAATTCAGCTAAATAGGTATGCATTGGGAACGTTACCTTTTAAAACTTTGTCAGGTTTAAAAAAGAACTGTTGTTAATGGCAGAATATTGTTCGAACAAAAAGATCTTTTCGGAATTGGTAAAATGGATGGAAAATATGAGGGAATAGAGGCCAGAACAGAGGTCAAGATAAAAGCAGAACTATGTTAAAGAAGTAGTGTAAGTGTATCGACGTATCATAAATGTACTAATTACGATTTTTGGGCATAAAAAAACCCCTCGCTTTCGCGAAGGGCTATTTATATGGCAGGGGCGGAGAGACTCGAACTCGCGACACCCGGTTTTGGAGACCGGTGCTCTACCAACTGAGCTACGCCCCTAAATTATGCTTAACATTATGCCTGCTAAGATAAGCAGGCATAATTTAAATAAGTGGCGGAACGGACGGGGCTCGAACCCGCGACCCCCTGCGTGACAGGCAGGTATTCTAACCAACTGAACTACCGCTCCACCGATTCTTTTACGCGTATCTTCCCGATACTTACCCTTGACAGGGCCAGCGCTCCGCGCTGTGCAAAACCGCTCTAAGCGATTTTGTCAGTTACCAGATGTCACTCTGGTAACTCGTGTTTGATGCCTGGCAGTGTCCTACTCTCGCATGGGGAGACCCCACACTACCATCGGCGCTACGGCGTTTCACTTCTGAGTTCGGCATGGGATCAGGTGGGACCACCGCGCTAAGGCCGCCAGGCAAATTCTGTCTAAACTAAACCCGCTATATGTCTCCACACAGCCAGCCAGCCCAATCTCGGAACTTCGCTGAAAATTTCTATCTCTCAAATCTAAAACACCTTTGGTGTTGTAAGGTTAAGCCTCACGGATCATTAGTACTGGTTAGCTCAATGCATCGCTGCACTTACACACCCAGCCTATCAACGTCATAGTCTTTAACGTTCCTTCAGGGGGCTTAAAGCCCCAGGGAAGACTCATCTCGAGGCAAGTTTCCCGCTTAGATGCTTTCAGCGGTTATCTCTTCCGAATTTAGCTACCGGGCAATGCCATTGGCATGACAACCCGAACACCAGTGATTCGTCCACTCCGGTCCTCTCGTACTAGGAGCAGCCCCTCTCAATCTTCCAACGCCCACGGCAGATAGGGACCGAACTGTCTCACGACGTTCTAAACCCAGCTCGCGTACCACTTTAAATGGCGAACAGCCATACCCTTGGGACCTACTTCAGCCCCAGGATGTGATGAGCCGACATCGAGGTGCCAAACACCGCCGTCGATATGAACTCTTGGGCGGTATCAGCCTGTTATCCCCGGAGTACCTTTTATCCGTTGAGCGATGGCCCTTCCATTCAGAACCACCGGATCACTAAGACCTACTTTCGTACCTGCTCGAGCCGTCACTCTCGCAGTCAAGCTAGCTTATGCCTTTGCACTAACCTCACGATGTCCGACCGTGATTAGCTAACCTTCGTGCTCCTCCGTTACTCTTTGGGAGGAGACCGCCCCAGTCAAACTACCCACCAGACACTGTCCTCACCCCGGATCACGGGGCCGAGTTAGAACATCAAACATTAAAGGGTGGTATTTCAAGGTTGGCTCCATGCAGACTGGCGTCCACACTTCGATGCCTCCCACCTATCCTACACATCAAGGCTCAATGTTCAGTGTCAAGCTATAGTAAAGGTTCACGGGGTCTTTCCGTCTTGCCGCGGGTACACTGCATCTTCACAGCGAGTTCAATTTCACTGAGTCTCGGGTGGAGACAGCCTGGCCATCATTACGCCATTCGTGCAGGTCGGAACTTACCCGACAAGGAATTTCGCTACCTTAGGACCGTTATAGTTACGGCCGCCGTTTACTGGGGCTTCGATCAAGAGCTTCGCCTTGCGGCTGACCCCATCAATTAACCTTCCAGCACCGGGCAGGCGTCACACCGTATACGTCCACTTTCGTGTTTGCACAGTGCTGTGTTTTTATTAAACAGTTGCAGCCAGCTGGTATCTGCGACTGGCTTCGGCGCCGGGAGCAAGTCCCATTACCTAATGCCAGCGTGCCTTCTCCCGAAGTTACGGCACCATTTTGCCTAGTTCCTTCACCCGAGTTCTCTCAAGCGCCTGAGTATTCTCTACCTGACCACCTGTGTCGGTTTGGGGTACGATTTAATGTTACCTGATGCTTAGAGGCTTTTCCTGGAAGCTTGGCATCAACTACTTCACCACCGTAGTGGCTCGTCATCACACCTCAGCGTTGATAAGCAACCGGATTTACCAAGTCGCTCCGCCTACATGCTTAAACCGGGACAACCGTCGCCCGGCTAGCCTAGCCTTCTCCGTCCCCCCTTCGCAGTAACACCAAGTACAGGAATATTAACCTGTTTCCCATCGACTACGCTTTTCAGCCTCGCCTTAGGGGTCGACTCACCCTGCCCCGATTAACGTTGGACAGGAACCCTTGGTCTTCCGGCGTGCGGGTTTTTCACCCGCATTATCGTTACTTATGTCAGCATTCGCACTTCTGATACCTCCAGCAACCCTCACAGGTCACCTTCAACGGCTTACAGAACGCTCCCCTACCCAACAACACCTAAGTGTCGCTGCCGCAGCTTCGGTGCATGGTTTAGCCCCGTTACATCTTCCGCGCAGGCCGACTCGACCAGTGAGCTATTACGCTTTCTTTAAATGATGGCTGCTTCTAAGCCAACATCCTGGCTGTCTATGCCTTCCCACATCGTTTCCCACTTAACCATGACTTTGGGACCTTAGCTGGCGGTCTGGGTTGTTTCCCTCTTCACGACGGACGTTAGCACCCGCCGTGTGTCTCCCGTGATAACATTCTTCGGTATTCGGAGTTTGCATCGGTTTGGTAAGTCGGGATGACCCCCTAGCCGAAACAGTGCTCTACCCCCGAAGATGAGTTCACGAGGCGCTACCTAAATAGCTTTCGGGGAGAACCAGCTATCTCCCGGTTTGATTGGCCTTTCACCCCCAGCCACAAGTCATCCGCTAATTTTTCAACATTAGTCGGTTCGGTCCTCCAGTTAGTGTTACCCAACCTTCAACCTGCCCATGGCTAGATCACCGGGTTTCGGGTCTATACCTTGCAACTAGACGCCCAGTTAAGACTCGGTTTCCCTACGGCTCCCCTATTCGGTTAACCTTGCTACAAAATATAAGTCGCTGACCCATTATACAAAAGGTACGCAGTCACCCAACAAAGTAGGCTCCCACTGCTTGTACGTACACGGTTTCAGGTTCTATTTCACTCCCCTCGCCGGGGTTCTTTTCGCCTTTCCCTCACGGTACTGGTTCACTATCGGTCAGTCAGGAGTATTTAGCCTTGGAGGATGGTCCCCCCATATTCAGACAGGATGTCACGTGTCCCGCCCTACTCATCGAGTTCACAGCAAGTGTGTTTTGGTGTACGGGACTATCACCCTGTACCGTGCGACTTTCCAGACGCTTCCACTAACACACAAACTGATTCAGACTCTGGGCTCTTCCCCGTTCGCTCGCCGCTACTGGGGGAATCTCGGTTGATTTCTTTTCCTCGGGGTACTTAGATGTTTCAGTTCCCCCGGTTCGCCTTGCATGGCTATGTATTCACCATGCAATAGTGCAACGAATTGCACTGGGTTTCCCCATTCGGGTATCGTCGGTTATAATGCTTCATATCAGCTTACCGACGCTTTTCGCAGATTAGCACGCCCTTCATCGCCTCTGACTGCCTAGGCATCCACCGTGTACGCTTAGTCGCTTAACCTCACAACCCAAAGGTGTTTCTTCTGTTCAAGTCGGTTGCGCGTCGTGAATACAGCGTTGTGCGGTACTCGGAATGCTCATGAACATGAAGTTCACTCCGCTTCCTCCGTGCCGTACGCCTTGCCTTCACTTAGCTCACGCGACTCTCTTCATCAGAATGCACATTGGCATTGCGATTATTTGAGAGACTCTAATACAGGTTAATCCTTACCTCAGTAATTCTACGGAGAGATAAGTTTCAGCTGTATTGTTTCAATTTTCAGCTTGTTCCAGATTGTTAAAGAGCAATATTTCACAACACACTGTGCCTTACGACCGCAGTACGTTTTGAAATAGTTTTTTTATATGGTGGAGCTAAGCGGGATCGAACCGCTGACCTCCTGCGTGCAAGGCAGGCGCTCTCCCAGCTGAGCTATAGCCCCATATAAAAAGCAAAATACCTTATCGGCATAACTCATTCTCAGACAAGGCGCAGTCACGCGACGTTTATGGGTATAAACGAGTGTGTCTGTAACGCACTATGAGGATGAGTTGGTGGGTCTGAGTGGACTTGAACCACCGACCTCACCCTTATCAGGGGTGCGCTCTAACCACCTGAGCTACAGACCCAACAAGGTACTAAAGCCCGACTAATCTCTCAGTCCGGCCTTATTTGCTCGTTACTTTCTATCAGACAATCTGTGTGGACACTGCGCAATGCGTATCGTTAGGTAAGGAGGTGATCCAACCGCAGGTTCCCCTACGGTTACCTTGTTACGACTTCACCCCAGTCATGAATCACAAAGTGGTAAGCGCCCTCCCGAAGGTTAAGCTACCTACTTCTTTTGCAACCCACTCCCATGGTGTGACGGGCGGTGTGTACAAGGCCCGGGAACGTATTCACCGTAGCATTCTGATCTACGATTACTAGCGATTCCGACTTCATGGAGTCGAGTTGCAGACTCCAATCCGGACTACGACAGACTTTATGTGGTCCGCTTGCTCTCGCGAGTTCGCTTCACTTTGTATCTGCCATTGTAGCACGTGTGTAGCCCTACTCGTAAGGGCCATGATGACTTGACGTCATCCCCACCTTCCTCCGGTTTATCACCGGCAGTCTCCCTTGAGTTCCCACCATTACGTGCTGGCAACAAAGGATAAGGGTTGCGCTCGTTGCGGGACTTAACCCAACATTTCACAACACGAGCTGACGACAGCCATGCAGCACCTGTCTCACAGTTCCCGAAGGCACCGAAGCATCTCTGCTAAGTTCTGTGGATGTCAAGAGTAGGTAAGGTTCTTCGCGTTGCATCGAATTAAACCACATGCTCCACCGCTTGTGCGGGCCCCCGTCAATTCATTTGAGTTTTAACCTTGCGGCCGTACTCCCCAGGCGGTCGACTTAACGCGTTAGCTCCGGAAGCCACGCCTCAAGGGCACAACCTCCAAGTCGACATCGTTTACAGCGTGGACTACCAGGGTATCTAATCCTGTTTGCTCCCCACGCTTTCGCACCTGAGCGTCAGTCTTTGTCCAGGGGGCCGCCTTCGCCACCGGTATTCCTCCAGATCTCTACGCATTTCACCGCTACACCTGGAATTCTACCCCCCTCTACAAGACTCTAGCTTGCCAGTTTCAAATGCAGTTCCCACGTTAAGCGCGGGGATTTCACATCTGACTTAACAAACCGCCTGCGTGCGCTTTACGCCCAGTAATTCCGATTAACGCTTGCACCCTCCGTATTACCGCGGCTGCTGGCACGGAGTTAGCCGGTGCTTCTTCTGCGAGTAACGTCAATCAATCGTGCTATTAACACGACTGCCTTCCTCCTCGCTGAAAGTGCTTTACAACCCGAAGGCCTTCTTCACACACGCGGCATGGCTGCATCAGGCTTGCGCCCATTGTGCAATATTCCCCACTGCTGCCTCCCGTAGGAGTCTGGACCGTGTCTCAGTTCCAGTGTGGCTGGTCATCCTCTCAGACCAGCTAGGGATCGTCGCCTAGGTGAGCCATTACCCCACCTACTAGCTAATCCCATCTGGGCACATCCGATGGCGTGAGGCCCGAAGGTCCCCCACTTTGCTCTTGCGAGGTCATGCGGTATTAGCTACCGTTTCCAGTAGTTATCCCCCTCCATCAGGCAGTTTCCCAGACATTACTCACCCGTCCGCCGCTCGCCGGCAAAGTAGTAAACTACTTCCCGCTGCCGCTCGACTTGCATGTGTTAGGCCTGCCGCCAGCGTTCAATCTGAGCCATGATCAAACTCTTCAATTTAAGATTTGTTTGATTTGCTACTAATAAAAGCAGCGATGCTCAAAGATTACTTTCTGCAAATATGCATTCGAACCGAAGTTCAAATGTGTACTGCTTTGGTCACTCTTCAAGACTTTGATATTTCTTCTGCCTGCCGAAACAGGCTTCGATATCGTCTTGCGAGTGCCCACACAGATTGTCTGATAAATTGTTAAAGAGCGTTCGTTACCCGTTTGCCTTTCGGCGAATCTTACGGTAACGCGGGAGGCAGATAATACGCTTTCCCGCTGAAGAGTCAAGAGTTTCTTTGGTTTCTTTCGAAGTCAAAATCATTCTTTTCGCTTCCTGACCCGGCGAAGTCTGTTTCGTTGTTCCCGGTCAGTGGAGGCGCATTATAGGGAGTTCCTGACAGCCTGCAACCCCTAATTTGAAAAAACTTTTCAACCGCTGAATCTTTAGTCAAAACGCCTTTAAATTGGCAGTTTTTGCAGCACCGGGAAGCCATAACCCTGCAAAACGGGTAATAAAACGTCAGTATCTGCATTCAACGCCATGCAGTAAGCAATATTATCTTCCTGAGAAGAAACTACATTTTCTTGAGAAGAGATGAGCCAAGCAGTGCGACGAGCAATTGCGGCACCGGAATCGACCATGCGAGTACCTTCAGGCAACACTTGCGCCAACTCTTCTACTAATAGAGGGAAATGAGTGCACCCCAATACAATGGTGTCCGGCGGCTCACGCATTGCCAACCATGGGTGGAGGATTTTCTTTAATGTTTCGATAGGTACAGCACCACCATGCAACTTGGACTCTGCCAGTTCCACCAGCTCAGATGAACCCAGCAATTCAATTTTGCAATCGGTAGCAAAGCGCTCAATCAAGTCCCGTGTATAGGAAGCATGTACCGTGCCACGGGTAGCCAATAAGCCAACAACACCATTGCGGGTTAATCGCACCGCCGGTTTGATAGCAGGAACAACCCCAACCACAGGGAATGCAAAGCGTTCACGTAAAGCAGGAAGTACTACTGTGCTGGCGGTGTTACAGGCAATGACGACGATTGCCAGCGGATGGCGCTGCTGCACCGCAGTGACAATTTCCAGAACGCGTTCAACGATAAACTCACCGGACTTCTCCCCATAAGGGAAAGCGACATTGTCGAAAGCATATATATAGTGGAGATCCGGCAACAACTGCCGAATCTCTTGATAGACAGATAGCCCGCCAACACCTGAGTCAAAAATCAGTGCTGTCGGGCGAGGGGCAGTATCAGCCTTAGAAGTTATAGCTTCCGGTGAGGTAATACTCTCGTCCAGCGGTTTTATAGCCATAAGCCGTTTCGTAATCTTTATCAAACAGGTTAGCAATTCTACCACGAACTGTAAGATGAGAAGTAACCGGATAACTCGCTGAAACATCTACCGTGCTATAACTCGGTAATTCACGTTGAGTCGAGCTATAGGCTGAGGTGCTATTGTCATAGCGTTTACCGTAGTACTGATAAGAAACGTCCATATCCAGATTGAACATTGTCCAATCTAATTGATACTTGGCTTGCTGTTTAGAACGACGGGCTAAAACTTCATTATTCTTATCATTACGCGGATCCATATATTGCAATGTGATCTGGTGATTGAAAATGCCGGTATCGACGCTACCTGTCCATTCAACCCCTTTTATCGTTGCCGAATCAACATTGTAATACTGCCCTTTGTATGTATTTGGGTCGGAGAAGTAATCGATCAGGTTTTCAATTTTGTAGCGATAAGCAGACAAACGCCAATCAAGTGGGCCAGTCAATCCTTCCAGACCTGCCTCCCATTGGCGGGACTCCTCAGGTTTCAAATCACTGTTTGATATGATATCAAAGCGCTGCGAACCATACTGCTGACCCAGTGACGGGGCCAAAAATCCTGTTCCATAGGATAATGTCGCACGATAATCGGGGATAAATTCCCAACCTGCGGCGGTTTGCCAGGTCTCATGCCAGCCAAACTGCTCATCTTTATCTTCGCGGCCCGAGGCTTCCAGCGTCACACTACCAATCTTCTGCTGCCCGCTAAGATACAAACCGGTATTATCCCGCTTATATGCATCAGAGATAGTGGTACTCGATGAGGTCAAACGCTGTTGCTGCCAGTCAACGCCAGCACTCAGCGTTGCACTCTCAAAACTGTATGTATTACCCCATTGCACGTTACGCTGATCCATATCGTCCAGCGTAGTCGCCTCACCATAACGCCCATATTGGCTGCTGTAGTTATAATCTTTGTATTTCTGATAGCTACCGATTAATTGAGAGGAGAAAGCCCCCGCAGCATAACGTAGCCCTGCGTCATAAGTATGGTTATATAATCGCTCCTCATCGCCACTGTAAGCAGGGGAAGAAATACTGCCAACATCGTAATCAGTATTATTGGTGTAACCATAACCTCTGACGAAACCGGATATATCTTGGTTGAACTGATGCTCTAGCCCCGCCCAAAAATTTTTATTACGAAAACCATCCCGATCGCTATCCACTGGATTAGGTGAGTCGGGTTTAATGTTAAAACCGTTCGTGGTTTGATAGCCGCCCGCTATCGTCGCTAAAGTATCACCAAAACGTTGGCGAACGCTGCCGTCATATTGCTGGTAACCTTTAGAACCAACCCCGGCATTAATCTGCCCACCTTCCTGGTCTGACTGTGTAATCACGTTAATTACACCACCAATCGCCCCAGAGCCATATACGGCAGAGCGAGGCCCGCGAATATATTCAACACGTTGCACCAGAGAGAGAGGTATTTGATTAAAGTCGACACTATTGATGATACCGGTTCGCGCCAGAGGAATGCCATCGATCAGCACTAATACATGGCGGGCTTCGGTACCACGGATATACATAGAAGAGCCTTGGCCTAGCCCCCCGGTTTGGGCAATATCCACGCCAGGTAGCCGGCGCATCACTTCATTGAGGCTTTTTGCCTGCCAGCGGTCGATATCATCACGCGTTACTACATCGGTGGGTGCCAATACCGTGGAAACTGGCTGTTTGAAACGGTTGGCGGTAACCACCATTTCGTCTTTATTACCTGTCGTGTTGCTGTCCTGGGCCCATCCAGAAAATGCCGTCACAGAAAGGGCTGTGATCAGCGTATATTTTTTAATTGTCATGAATACAAGCATCCAAACTCAATTGGCGGATGCCGCAGTGCCATGGCCGATAGTTCGCGACGACCACGCATATTGCGACGTAATACCGGCAGGTCTTCGGGCTTGGGATCTCTGATGTCACGTCTTCTTCATTACTTAAATGAATTAATACCGTGAAATAGAGCTGGCGATGACTTCCCGCCCTTGCGGACAGTGTCTGGTTGAAACCTATCGCCGTAACTTCCCCTTACCGCTGCGCGTCAGCTCCGGATTTACACCGGATTCCCTTTTAACTCGTAGGTGTTTAAGTAACAGCATGAGGCCGGACCGCAATGCTACGATCAAGTAAAATAGATGTCTAGACTTCCATCCTCGTTATAGGGAATAAACACAACAAAACTGGACATCACTCCCACTTTCCCTACAATCCGCAGCAATACCTCTCTTTTATAATGGCCAGACGAGAAGAAACATGACTCCCGACATCCTGCCAACAGACAGTTACGACCAACAACTGGCGGAAAAATCTGCCCGTATTCAGACGATGATGTTGCCGTTTCAGGCACCTGCTGCGGAAATATTCCGTTCTCCGGCAGAGCATTACCGCATGAGAGCCGAGTTTCGCGTTTGGCACGATGAAGATGACTTGTACCACATCATGTTTGACCAGCAGACCAAACAGCGTATCCGTGTTGAACAGTTCCCGGTGGCAAGTTTGTTGATCAATCGTCTGATGAGTGCGCTGATGACGGCCATCAGGGCCGAACCGATTTTGCGGCGTAAACTGTTCCAGATTGATTACTTATCTACCCTAAGCGGTAAATTGATCGCCTCTTTGCTGTATCACCGTCAATTAGATGAAGAGTGGCAGCAGAAGGCGCTGGAATTGCGTGAAAAGCTACGCGAACAAGGTTTTGATCTGCAACTGATTGGCCGGGCATCGAAAACTAAAATCATGCTAGATCACGACTATATCGATGAAGTGTTACCGGTTGCTGGGCGTGAAATGATTTATCGTCAGGTGGAGAATAGTTTCACCCAACCGAATGCAGCGGTGAATATTCATATGCTGGAATGGGCGATTGATGCCACTAAAAACGCCAGCGGTGATTTATTGGAGTTGTATTGCGGTAATGGTAATTTCTCGTTGGCGCTAGCACGCAATTTTGCACGGGTGTTGGCAACAGAAATCGCTAAACCCTCAGTGGCAGCAGCACAATACAATATCGCGGCAAATAATATCGATAACGTGCAAATTATCCGCATGTCGGCTGAAGAGTTTACCCAGGCAATGCAAGGTGTACGCGAGTTTAACCGTTTGAAGGGTATTGATCTGAGCAGTTATAACTGCGAGACCATTTTTGTCGATCCCCCGCGCAGCGGGCTGGATAGCGAGACAGTCAAGCTGGTACAAGGTTATCCGCGTATCCTTTATATCTCCTGTAACCCTGAAACGCTGTGCGCCAATCTGGAACAGTTACAACAGACACATAAAATCAGCCGATTAGCACTGTTCGATCAGTTCCCCTACACCCATCATATGGAGTGTGGGGTATTGCTGGAAAAGCGCGGCTGACAGGCAATAGATAAGTAAAAGGGCAACGCGATGTTGCCCTTTTTCGTTTTAAAATATGTCGTTTTAAAACATATCGCTTTCAGGTTATTGCGGCTGCTGGTTATCCGAATTATCTGGCTCAGATTCTGATTGCACCGACTTACGTGCTTTTAGCTTAAACAAGATCCAGAACACCAACACGACACTGAGAATAGAAGGAACGAAATTAGAACCAATTGCCGGATGCTCAACCCGAACAATCGCGCTATACAGCAAAATCCCGAGCAAGAAACACGCGGAGGCCAGTACTGGCAAGCCATGTGGCATGGCGAAATTGAGGTAGCGCTGATGCAAACAATATACGGCTAATATTAACGTTAGCAGCGGAAAAACTGAAAAAGGCACAAACGCGCTGAATAACGTGTTAAATGAACCATTTATTGCCAGGCCAGTAATCAACGCCAGCAACAGGGTGCCGATTTCACGGCGAGACTGTTCCATCATTTTCCTTACCTTATTAAGTGCGAGATACGGCGAGTTTTTCCTGCTCGCGGCGATACCAATAATAAGCGCCCTTGGAGATCATCCGCAGTTGTAAGACCAAGCGTTCCTCTAACTGTCGCCGTTGTTCAATATCCACGTCCAGCACTTCTGCACCAGCACTGAAGACAATTGTGACCATGGCCTCAGCCTGAGCTTCAGTGAAGCTGCGTGGCATGTGGTTTTCCAATTCGAGGTAATCTGCCAGCTCAGCAATAAAATGCTGAATTTCACGAGCCACTGCGGCACGAAATGCGGCGGACGTGCCGGAACGCTCGCGCAGCAATAAGCGAAATGCATTCGGGTTATTACCGATAAATTCCATAAATGTAGATACGGAGGTACGGATAACACTGCCGCCCTTGGCAATCCGCTGGCGAGCCTGACGCATCAGTTGGCGCAACATCAGGCCGCTTTCATCGACCATTGTCAGGCCAAGTTCGTCGACATCGCGAAAATGCCGGTAGAAAGAAGTCGGTGCGATACCAGCTTCGCGAGAGACTTCCCGCAAGCTAAGGCTGGCGAAACTCCGCTCAGCGCTCAGTTGGCTGAACGCCGCTTCGATAAGGGAACGACGAGTCCGCTCTTTTTGTTGTGCTCTGACGCCCATAATCGTGCCCAAGGGATATCCAAATTCTCAATCTAAGATATATAGTCAGCAATATACCAAACTTTATAGTAACAACCGTTATACAAACGTATCATCCCAATACTGAATTGCCGCTTTACAACACACATCACGGTGATTTACCCATGGTTGATTGATTTATACCTGTCATCTTTCAATTTACAGATGTGTTGGCTGCATCTTGAAATCTATTGGGTATCTGGTTGGGATGATGTTAATGTATCGTTGTAATTTTGTATAAGAATAGGTCTCTCCTACATGCAACAGCACTTCCATTTTGATGCCATTGTTATTGGCTCGGGTCCTGGCGGTGAAGGTGCCGCTATGGGGTTGGTCAAGCAAGGTGCCCGTGTTGCCGTAATTGAACGGTATAATAATGTGGGCGGTGGATGTACCCATTGGGGCACTATCCCTTCCAAAGCTTTGCGCCACGCCGTTAGCCGTATTATCGAATTCAACCAAAATCCACTCTACAGCGACAATGCCCGAACCATCAGTTCTTCTTTCGCTGATATTTTAAACCATGCTGATCGTGTTATTAATCAACAGACACGTATGCGTCAGGGTTTTTACGATCGCAATCACTGCCATATGTTTTCAGGCGATGCCAGCTTTATTGATGCCAATACTATCAACGTGCGTTATGCCGATGGCACCAACGATACACTACGCGCTGATAACATTGTGATTGCTACAGGTTCACGCCCCTATCGCCCGGCGAATGTTGATTTTAGCCATGAACGGATTTACGACAGCGATACCATTTTACAGCTCAGCCATGAACCTCAGCACGTCATTATCTATGGCGCAGGGGTTATTGGTTGTGAATATGCTTCAATCTTCCGTGGTTTGAGCGTCAAAGTTGATTTAATCAATACCCGCGACCGCCTACTGGCCTTCCTTGATCAGGAAATGTCAGATGCCCTCTCTTACCACTTCTGGAATAACGGTGTCGTTATCCGTCACAACGAAGAGTTTGAGCAAATTGAGGGAACCCTTGATGGGGTTATTGTCCATCTGAAATCAGGTAAAAAGGTCAAAGCAGACTGCTTGTTGTATGCCAATGGTCGTACCGGTAATACCGGCGGTTTAGGGTTGGAAAACATCGGCCTGGAAGCTGATAGCCGTGGTCTGCTGAAGGTCAATAGCATGTACCAGACAGCGCTGCCCCATGTGTATGCGGTGGGTGATGTGATTGGTTACCCGAGTCTGGCCTCTGCGGCCTATGATCAGGGGCGTATCGCGGCACAAGCAATGATCAAAGGCGAAGCCAACGTTCATTTGATCGAGGATATTCCGACGGGTATTTACACCATCCCGGAAATCAGTTCGGTTGGGAAAACCGAGCAAGATTTGACCGCGATGAAAGTGCCCTACGAGGTCGGCCGGGCGCAATTTAAACATCTGGCGCGCGCGCAAATCGTCGGGATGGATACCGGTAGCTTAAAAATCCTGTTCCATCGAGAAACCAAGCAAATCTTGGGTATTCATTGCTTTGGCGAACGTGCAGCGGAAATTATCCACATCGGACAGGCGATTATGGAACAGAAAGGAGAAGGCAATACTATCGAATATTTCGTTAATACAACCTTCAACTATCCGACGATGGCTGAAGCCTATCGTGTGGCAGCACTGAACGGTTTAAACCGCCTGTTCTAGCTTTTCCTTGATAACATCTGGATTCATACGCGGTTGCATGTGTTCACGTATCGCCTCGGCCAGTTGCTCATAGCGGCCACGCAGTGGGGAACCGGGGCGGTACACCAACGCGATAGTGCGTTTAGGCACAGGCTTGTAGCACTCCAGATAGCATACGCCATCACGCTTGCGCTCATTCGGTACCGCCAACGACGGCAGCAAAGTAATGCCGCTCCCCGCAGCCACCATATTACGCAGAGTTTCCAAACTGGTGGCGCGGAAATGGGTGTCTTCCTCTGCACCGGCCTGGAAACAGAAGCCCATCGCCTGATCGCGCAGGCAGTGGCCATCTTCCAACATCAATAATTTCTCACCCGCCAGCTCATGCATTTGCACTCTGTCACGATCGGCCCATGGATGATCGGCATAAATAGCCAGGCTCATCGGCTCATCAAATAGCGGAACTTCGATAAAAGCTTCGGTCTCTTTGACCAGTGCCAGAATGGCACAGTCCAGCTTGCCACTGTCCAACTGAGCCAGAAGATTCTGGGTTTGTGCTTCATGCAGATACATTTCCAATTTCGGGAATGCCTTATGCAACATGGGAATGATTTGCGGCAACAAATAAGGCCCGACAGTAGGTATCAGGCCGATATGCAGTGGACCGGACATGCTTTCGCCCTGCAAGCTGGCCATCTCTTTCAGTACCTTTACTTCTCGCAATATAGTTCTGGCTTGTTCCACTAGCAACAACCCAGCCTGCGTAAACAAGACCTTACGGCTAGTGCGCTCCAGCAACATCACGCCCAACTCATCTTCCAGCTTACGAATCTGACCACTTAATGTGGGTTGGCTGACATGGCAAGAGTCGGCAGCACGCCGGAAATGCCTGAATTCAGCCAGCGCCACCAAGTATTCTAAATCACGAATATTCATCTGTGCTCCGCTTTATGATAGCCATTGACGATAGATAAGATAGCAATCAGTGATTAGATCTATCAAGTGATAAAATGAATAATGTGCCCCAACGAAAAGATATTCATAAAAATTTAAATATTTTATTTTTTAATTAAGGAGTTACAGATGTTTACTAGCCAAGAAGGTAAAAAAATCCCACAAGTAACTTTCCATACCCGTCAGGGGGACCAGTGGGTTGATGTAACCACTGACGATTTGTTCAGCAATAAAACAGTGATTGTATTTTCACTACCGGGTGCATTTACCCCGACTTGTTCTTCCAGCCATCTGCCACGCTATAACGAACTGGCCGCTGTGTTTAAACAGCACGGTGTTGATAGCATTCTGTGCGTATCAGTCAACGATACCTTCGTGATGAATGCCTGGAAAGCTGATCAGCATGCTGAAAATATTACTTTCGTTCCAGATGGTAACGGCGAATTCACCAAGGGCATGAACATGCTGGTTGAGAAAGCTGATCTGGGCTTCGGTCCACGTTCATGGCGTTACTCGATGCTGGTGCGTAACGGTGTGGTTGAGAAAATGTTTGTGGAGCCAAATAAGCCGGGTGACCCGTTTGAAGTGTCCGATGCCGATACCATGCTGAAATATCTGGCACCCGACTTTAAAGTACAGGAGTCGGTATCTGTCTTTACCAAACCGGGCTGCCCATTCTGTGCCAAAGCGAAACAAATGCTGCAAGAACGCGGGATTCAGTATGAGGAGATCGTGCTGGGTAAAGATGCGACAACCGTCAGCTTGCGTGCTGTCACTGGTCGTGGAACTGTGCCACAAGTATTTATCGGTGGCCGTCATATTGGTGGCAGTGATGATTTGGAAAATTACTTATCTGCTTAATAATATTAATAGAGTGAAGATAATGTGAATACCCAAAGTCATTGGAGTTACAGGTAGGCGGCAAGTGAACTCATCTCGATGAGCTTACTTATTTTTAAGGTCAAGACCAGTAAGTGATTCGGGTGACAAATCTGCCGGGAGCAGATTTGAACGCTGCTGGCAGCGGCCTCGCAGAGGCGAGGCCCAAGGATGGGCCGAGTAACAAATGTAGCCAGCAACCCTGTAGCTTCAAATACGAAGGGTATACTTGGTAGGCTTCGGCCTACCCTTTTTATGTTAGGAGCAGACATGAAAACCTTAAACGTTGATGTCGCCGTAATTGGCGGCGGCACTGCCGGACTTGGCACTTATCGCGCTGCCAAACTGTCAACCCCAAGTGTGGTGATGATTGAAGGTGGCGAATACGGTACCACCTGTGCACGCGTTGGTTGCATGCCATCCAAACTGCTGATTGCAGCAGCCGAAGCCGTACATCATATTGAAAAAGCGCCTAAATTTGGTATTCACCCGCAAGGCGATATTCTGATTAATGGCCGTGAAGTGATGAGTCGTGTTAAACGTGAGCGCGACCGGTTTGTTGGTTTTGTGCTGGAGGGTGTAGATAACATTCCAGCCGCGGACAAAATTCAAGGCTATGCCCGTTTCATTGATGATAATACGCTACAAGTTGATGATCATACGCGTATTGTTGCGCAGCGTATCGTGATTGCGACTGGCTCCCGCCCAACCTGGCCCACAGCCTGGGATGAGCTGGGTGACCGACTGATAGTTAATGATGATGTGTTTAGCTGGGATGACCTACCCGAATCTGTTGCGGTATTCGGACCTGGTGTTATTGGTCTGGAACTCGGTCAGGCACTGCACCGGCTGGGCGTTCAAGTAAAAATGTTCGGTGTCGGTGGTGGTGTTGGCCCACTGACTGACAGCATTGTACGTAATTACGCCGCGAAAGCCTTGGGTGAAGAGTTCTATCTTGACCCAGACGTGAAAGTGGAAGTCATGCAGCGTGAGGGGGATAAAGTCTTTATCCGCTATCTGGATAAAACCGGTAAACCGCAAGAGACCATGGTTGATTACGTGTTAGCTGCCACTGGTCGTCGCCCTAATGTGGATAAACTGGGTCTGGAAAATACGTCCCTCATTCTGGACGAACGAGGGGTTCCGCAAGCTGATCGACTTACCCTGCAAACCAGCGTGCCACATATCTTTATCGCCGGTGATGCCAGTAACCAATTACCATTACTGCATGAGGCTAGCGATCAAGCCCGTATCGCCGGAGTGAATGCAGGTGGATTCCCTGAAGTGGTTCCCGGCTTACGTCGCAGCCCTATCTCGGTTGTTTTCTCTGACCCACAAATTGCGATGGTAGGCTCAACCTTCCGTGAGTTATCACAAAAATTCAGTGCATGTGGTTGTTTTGAAATCGGTGAAGTCTCTTTTGAAAATCAGGGGCGCTCGCGTGTCATGCTGAAAAACAAAGGTATTTTGCGCGTTTATGGCGAACAGGGAACCGGCCGTTTCCTCGGCGCCGAGATGATGGGGCCGAGTGCCGAACATATCGCACATCTGTTAGCTTGGGCACATCAACAACAGATGACCATCAATCAAATGCTGGATATGCCATTTTATCACCCAGTCATTGAAGAAGGCTTGCGTACTGCGCTGCGTGATTTACAGTCCAAGTTAAGGTTGGGTACCGATGAGGCTGAACGCTGCCTGCGCTGCCCAGGTGACTAATTTAACTCGCGGAAGTTTTTTTGTTTTCCCACACCGGGCTTTATGCCCGGTTTTTTATTCCTTATTTTGCGCACTGCTTCCATGAATTGAATCATCCCGCTTGGCATCTGAAGCCGTAATGCCCACTATTTGTTCAATTCTAGTCGTTTTAAAACGGCACTAGTGGGTCTATCACTATTGATTTGATACCACTAATGATACTAAAATGGAGGTACTATGAAAGACATGGACAGTCGGGTTGCTCAGATTAAAGCTAACCCCGCTGGGGTTAAATTCCGCGAACTCGTCAAAATCTGTAATTTTTACTTTGGCTTTCCCAGGCATTACTCCAGTAGTCATCATGTCTATGGTACTCCCTGGCAAGGAGACCCTCGGATCAACATTCAAAAGGACAGCAGCGGAATGGCCAAATTTTATCAGGTAAAACAGGTGATCGCTGCATTGGCTAAACTCGAGGAAATGGATAATGGTTAACATCGAACACTATACGTATCGGATTACTTGGTCGGCAGAAGATAATGAGTTTGTTGGTTTGTGTGCGGAATTCCCTGGCTTGTCATGGCTTGCAAAAGAGCGCTTCGAAGCCTTGGCAGGTATCACTGCGTTGGTTGCCGATATTCTGCGCGACATGCAGACTCATGGTGAAATACCACCACAACCCTTGGCAGAAAAGCATTATAGCGGGAAACTGGTTCTTCGCTTACCACCGGAACAGCACCGGCGTCTGGCAATTAATGCCTCGGAGGAAGGGATTAGTCTAAACCGCTATCTGTGCGCTCGGTTGGCTATCTGAATAAGACTAAACAGGGCGAAGTTTATCCCCTGTTTAGCCAAACTACTCGCCTTATAGATTGCCGTGCTCGTTACCGCTATTACTCGCGTTTATTTTTTAAATCAAAACCAATGGGCAGAGCTAATGTTATTTGCCCATGCAATAACAACTCGGCAGGTGGTTTAGGTAATGGCTGAGCACGTTTAATAAGTGCCAATGCTTCATGATCTAAAATAGCGGCCCCACTGCTTTTTATAAGCTGAGCAGATAGAACATGCCCATCTTTATTGACCACAAAACGGATAGTGGCGATGCCTTGTTGTCGCTGTTTTCTGGCTCTGGGTGGATAGCGTTTAAACTCCACCAGATGCCCTTGCAAGCGGCTTCGCCAATTCATTTTAACCTTTTGTTTATGCACGGAATCACTATTTGCTGCGGCAGCAATTTGATGGCTCTCGCCAGATAGTGTTGTGCTGGCTACGGCTGCTGGCGGAGAAGGCTTATTGCGGTTTTCTGGTGTTTCCTCAATGACAGGTTTACGCGGTTTCATTACTTGCTGTTGTGGACGTTTTATTTTCACTGGTTCTTCTACAGGTTCTTCTTCAGTGATTTCCACCTCTTTCTCAACTAGCAGTACAGCATTAGGTTGCTCAGGTGCTGTCAGCAAATTACTCACGTCTTCTGGTTGAGCTTCCTGTTGTTCAACCTGCGGTTCGTTAAAAGTCTGTTGTATTCCCACCACCGGATTTTGTTCCACGTTTTGGGTGAACTGCGTTTCTGCCGACAAGGTAAGCATCACTGCCGCCGGGGCGTCATCAGGATGTTTAACCAGTACAGATTCGGTACTCAGCAACCAGAGCAGGTACATATGGGTGCTGCTGGTAAACATGGCACTCCCCCACCAAAGAAGAGTGCGGGTATTATTTTTTCTTATCATCATGAATTAAATCGCCATATTCCTTTATCTTCCATGAGTTACCAACAGTGACTCGCCAAAAGCGTTATTCTTCAGCAAATGCTACATGCAGGCGATCCGCTAACGGTTTAAACAGATAATTGAGTAATGATCTTTCCCCGGTTCGGATAAAGACATCAACAGACATACCGGGCCGGATGGCCAACTCGGTTTGAGACATATCAATAGCGACGGTTAAAGGGTAATAAGGCTGTGAGGTTTGCGGATGCTGTATACGGTCGGCCCCAACATGTAATACAGAACCGTATAATTTAGGGGTATTACTCTGATTAAAAGCAGAAAAATTGAGATCAACGGGTAAGCCTGCTCTGGCCTTATCAATTAGCTCTACTGGTAACTGGGCTTCAACTAATAATGGTTGCCCACTGGGGACCAGTTCCATTAATGTTTGCCCGCTACTCACCACGCCTCCCACCGTATGCTGAGCCAGAGCAATAACCGCACCACTGACTGGGGCATATATCCGGGTATTATCCAACTCATATTCTGCTATGCTCAAACGCTGCTTCAAGTCTTGGGTATTTTGCTGCGCTTTCGCTAATTGCTCACGATTCTCACTTTGATACTGTTCACGCCGTTGTGAAATATGCTGTTCGGTTTCATCAATTAGTTTATGAGCCTCTTCAATATCACTGGTATCCTGCTCTACCCGTGCATGGAGTGATATCGCCTGACGCTCCATATCCAGTAACTGATTGTTAGCAACATGACCATTTTTCGCCAACAGTTGAACACCTTGTAATTGTCGCTGGAATAAGTCCGATTGACGCTGATTATTACGCCGCATCACCTGCAAACCATTCAACCGGTCTTGATGACGCGTAATTTGTACGGATAAGCGAGCAATCTCACTCAATTGAGCCTGGCGACGATGATGAAAAAGTTGTTGCTGCAAGACAATATTACGTTCAACCAGCGGTTGGGTTGGATGCAGGAGTAATGTTTCAGGAAAAATAATTTCACTCACACCATCCTGCTCAGCGGTTAAGCGAGCCTCCTGCGCCAAAGCACTTAAGTACTGATTTTTCAGGCTATCCCGCTGACTACGAATCACTGAATCATCCATGGTGATGAGTAATTGCCCTATGGTTACCTCTTCCCCTTCAGCAATATGTAACTGTTGGATACGTCCCCCTTGCAGGGGCTGGATAACTTTGCGATTTTCAGCAACCACAACCTGGCCAATAACCGCAATCCCTTTATCCAGTGGTGCCAGCGCAGCCCAAAGTAAAAAACCAATAAAACCACCGACAACCAGTAACCCACCAAGATTTAGATAGTAGCAACTATTTATCTGTGGCCGTAATCGGTTTTGCTGCTGATGGTTTTCATCAGTAACTGGAAAACGGCTTGATTCAGGTAGCATTGTTTTATCTCCCTCCGTGGTGTTTATTTTTGTGATGCGGTGCGAATGGGAGCAACGTCATATGACACCCCACTACCCCAGCCATTACGCGTGTTAAATGCTTTGGTCTCAGGTTCAACTGCTGCTTTATCTTTTATTTTCAATATGCTCTGAGTACGATCAAACAGCTCTATTTGCCCACTTTTTAAAAACAATAAGTAATCACTACCCGATAACAGTTCTGGTTTATGGGTGACCATCACAATCGTGCTGCCCTGCTGTTTTAGCTGGCAAATGCCAGCTAATAAGGCTTTTTCACCTTCTTTATCCAAACTGGCATTTGGCTCATCTAATACGATAAGCCTTGGTATCCCATACACAGCCCGCGCCAAGGCGATTCGCTGCCGCTGGCCGCCGGATAACCCTTCGCCTTCGTCTCCTAGCTGAGAGTCATAGCCTTGCGGCAGATGCAGAATCAAGTCATGCACATCGGCTAATTGTGCGGCAGCAATAACTTTTGCATTATCAATCGGGCCAAAACGCGCAATGTTTTCAGCAATTGAACCGCGAAATAGCTGAATATCTTGGGGTAGATAACCAATAAAGGCCCCTAAATGGCTTTTATCCCACTGAGAAATGTCTGCACTGTCTAGACGAACCGAGCCACTGAATGCAGATTGGCTTGCGACCAACAACTTCGCCAGAGTGGATTTACCACTGCCTGACGGCCCCAAAATGCCAAGCACATCACCTGGTTGCAGTTCAAAGTTGATAGATTGCAATACCGGAATATGTGTTCCCGGTTTGCAAACTGTAAGTTGTGTGACGCTTAATTTGCCCTGTGGAGGCGGCAAAATCATACCAGTAGCGGGTTGAGGCTGTTGCGCCAACAGATAAGAGAGACGTTGGTAGGCCAGTCGCGTGTGACTCCACTGTTTCCAAACCGCAATCAGTTGATCAATTGGCCCTAACACCCGACCGACCAAGATAGAGCCAGCAATCATCACACCTGCGGTAATAGCACCATCGATTACCAACAACGCGCCTAGCCCCAACATCATAGATTGCAACGCCTGACGGCTAGATTTGGATAAAGCCGTCACGCGGCTGCTTTTATCGCTGGCAACATTTTGCTGATAGAGAAATTGAGAGTGTTGCCTCAGCCAGCGTTCACGTAAGGCTTTTAACATCCCCATTGCTTGGATGGCATCTGCATTGCGCAAATTCGCATTAGCATGCTGTGTTGCTTGTGCCGTGATTATTGAGGCTTCTTTTAGCGGCTTTTTACATATCCAATGATTGAGCCAAGCCAAAAATATCAATATACAAGCGCCGGCGGCTGCCAGTGCCCCCAGCCAAGGGTGGAGGAGAAAAATCACCAGCAAATACAACGGGAACCACGGCGCATCAAAAAAGGCAAACAAAGCACTGCCCGTCGCGAACTGGCGCAGAGAAGTTAAATCATTCAATGCCTGAGCCGCAGGTGTTTTATGGCCCATAAGTTGGGAAGCAAAAGCAGCATTAAAGACTCGTTGATTAAGCTGCATATCAATACGTGTGCCCAGCCGAATAACTACCGCACTGCGAATCCATTCTAATAGTCCAATAAAGGCAAATATGCTCAATACTAGAATCGTCAGCATTAATAGCGTCATGGTATTCGCTGAAGCGAGAACACGATCATAAACTTGTAGCATGTAGATTGCGGGTGCCAACATCAGCAGATTGATTACAGCAGTAAATAGCCCTATACCCCAGAGACTTTTTTTATGATGGGCCAGAGCTGAGAATATCGTTGGCGATGCCGACGAAGAGCTAGCGTTTTTGCTTGATTCCATGGCATCAATTTCCATACAGAATGTATATTCTTCGTAATAATTCCTGCGACTGATATTAAATTAAAGTAATATATATTTATCAGAACAGATTGATGTTCAAAAGAAAGTCATTTTCAGAAAAGCAACAAAATGAACTACCGCCTATATAGTAATAAAAAGTGAATTAGAGGATATGGCGGTAGTATTATTTTTCTAACCAGAAAGTCATTTGTCGGTTGTCTTTATTACGCGGCTAATAATATGTCACTCCCGTCAGTTACACCAATAGTGTCAATAACCGGCATATCAACAATAACGTCAAACTGAGTGGCAGTCGCCATATCGTTAAGTGGTATGTTTACATCAATACCTTGGGCTTTGAGGAGTTCCAGCATAGGGGTAGCATTACCTCTCAATAAATTGTAAATTCCTTCACCCTCGCCACCTTGGTAAGGTTTTCCTGGCTCTGCATGCATCGTTCTGGACAATGAACATACCGAATAATAAAAATCACCGTCAATACTTAAACCATCTAGTCTCAACTGTACTTGATCAAGCTGCTTAGGGGTATTAGAGGTGTTATCTGCATTAGGAACAAATGAATTACCAAATTCTAAGGATTGGATGTAATTCCCCCGTTCCATGAAGCCATTATCGCCCAATAGAGTTCCACCAATAATTAGCGCGGCTGGCCCATCTGGGTTTTGAAATTCAGCCAGAGCGATTCTATTATTATCCATATCAGTGCCGCTGGAAAAAGTATAATTATCATGGATGTTGGGTATGTTAATTAAGTCACCATAAGCCGCAGCCCACTGGTGAGCATAAGAGGAAATAGTTTCATATTTAATTGATTCATTGTATTTTAGAGTTACTGTCATAATGATATCCTTTTAATTTTAAATAATATTTAATCATTGAACTATCTTTACTACTGAATAAATTATTTAATCCACTTAAATAATTTTAAAGTTAATATACGACACTAACTTTGTTAAACGTTAAGCGGCTAATAATAGCTCACTGCTATCAGCCACGGTGTCAATGACGGGTATATCAACAATAACGTCAAACTGACTGGCAAGCGCCAAGTCTTTGAGTGGCGTGTTTACATCTACACCTTGGGATTCGAGTATTTTTAGTATGGAAGCGTTATTGCCTCTCAGCAAGCCATAGACACCAAGATCCATATCACTCGGATAGCTATTATCTCTAAGCATTGCATAAAGGATCTCTAAAACAGAGATATCAATATCACTTGAGATATCTAATCCGCTGAATTTCAGTTGCACTTGCTGGAGTTGAAGCTGATGAAACTGAGGATCCTCCAAGTTAATATCAGGAATAGGAATTAAATTCGCACCAAATTGCAGACTTTCGTTTTCACCGGGAATGATGGGAGACACTTCGGATAACTTCACTCCGTGAGCTTCCATAACCATCGCCGCGTGTACTCCCTTAGATTCCATCACTATTGCAGCTTTACTTTGAGGGGAGCTATTTTGAATCGCGAGTTTTATACCAACGGTGGGCGAATTTGGACCAGCCGAGTAAATACTATATCCTCCGTCACCCGATTTTTGAGCTATATCACCAAAATCAGTGGCCCACCAGTAGGTATAAGAAGAGATAGTTTCATTTTTAAATTCTTCATGATACTTAATCGTCACAGTCATATTAAAATCCCTTTAATTAAAAATATCACTCATCATTAAGTTATATTATTCTGTAGGTAAATTAATCTGCGAATTTTAATCTAATATTTAAAATATCAATATGAACCACCGCCGCAGCCAAGAAGAAACCAGATCTACCAGAGTACGGTGGTGGCGCACTTATACTCATTACAAATACACTGACACATATTACACAGCAGCGAGAATCAACCAGAAAATCCTTTCCCGGCGGTTCTATTTATTAAGCGGCTAACAACATATCGCTGCTTTCAATCACACCAACGGTATCAATCATTGGTGCATCTGACGCCATAACGTCAAATTGGCTGGCGATTGGCATATCCTTCAGTGGGGTATTCACATCAATACCCTTAGCGGCGAGGATTTCCAACAATGGTTCTGCATTGCCTCTCATCAAACCGTAGGTGGCTTTATGCATATCCCCTTGATGGTTTTCTACCATTGTTTTGGTAGGGTCAAATTCACCGGTCAGATCTATGCCACTCAATTTCACTTCCACTTGGTCAAGCTGTTTACCAGTGATATCTGAGTTATCTTTCAAGTTTTTACCCAACTCCAAGTTTGCCATTTTCCCGTGGAAGGTATGGTGGGCCATATTATAGTTCAAATCACCCTCTACGATCATTGCAGTACTAGCACCACTATGAGAGCTGCCAATTGAATATTGGTTACCACTAAACCACCCCCCGCCAGAAAATTGACCAACGTCCTTGGCATAGCCTGGTGCCTGCGTGTCTTTTATATCACCATGAATGGTAGCCCACTGCTGAGTATAAGAGGTTAGAGTGTCGTTACTGAATTGGCTTTGATATTGGATCGTTACTGTCATGATAAATTTCCTTATTGTTAACAACCATTATATGACTCATCACTGAGTCAGTGTGACTACAGACGAAGTTATTATTCCATCTGAAGATTTTAAATTCATATTTAGTATGTTTATTTAAGGCTTCATATTTAACATTGATAACTAAAATTTATATTCAAAACCGCCCTGAATAGTTCGACCACGATTTGGCGCAAAAGAAAGTGAATCACCATAACTGACTATATAAGCGCGATTAGTTATATTTTCTATTGTGCTACGCAAAGTTAAATTATTAGTTACCTTATAACTAGCATAAAGATCAAATAAGGTATATTTCGGCCAATCCGCAACATAAGCGGTATTAGCGTGGCCGTAGCTATTAATAACCGATGCGTCTTGATGTCCTTTGTTATAGCGAATAATGGTGCCGAGATCTAGCTTTTTATCAAATAATCTTCCACCTAAAGTTAAACTGCCACGATCACCGGGCAAATAAGCAGAAGAACCAAATAAGTTATTCCCCGCCAAGCAATCAATCATATTGTTCATGTTATCATTTTCGAGAGGATAAATACCATCCTTATTAGATGTAAAGGTTTGCGCTCCACCTAACCAAGCCCTTTTAGAACAAAAGTTATTAACACCAATCATTCTGGTATAATTTAAACTGGTATAAAAAAAACCCATGTCATAGCTTAATTGATATTCAAGACCACGAAAACGGGCTGCCAATAAATTATTAATGTAGGTAGCATTTGCAAAGGAACCGTAACCTAGCAGTGGTTTGGTCTTGGATAATTCAAGATTAATATAATTGCTGACGCGGGTATCAAAGTAGGCCATTTTGGCCACCAGGCGGTCTTGTTCACTAAACAGATTACTGTGTTGAATATTAATGCCCGCTTCCCAGGCTTTGGAATGCTCTGCGGCCAGAAACGGATTGGGCAAAATCCAGCCGTGACCATGTGCACTGCCGGTCGCCAGCACTTCGGTAATCGCCGGTGGC
Organism: Yersinia sp. 2541 StPb PI; assembly: GCF_052217145.1. Classification (NCBI taxonomy): domain Bacteria; kingdom Pseudomonadati; phylum Pseudomonadota; class Gammaproteobacteria; order Enterobacterales; family Yersiniaceae; genus Yersinia; species Yersinia sp. 2541 StPb PI. The sequence continues at coordinate 4,591,137 of NZ_JAZGQB010000001.1, forward strand.
CGCCAGGATTTGCCGTAATTACCAAAAAACTCCAGCCACTGCACACCAGGTTTGATACCGATAGCCAAGGTGGGCGAAAGCTGTTGTTCACGGCGATCCACATCCCAGGTCATTTTGACCGTGTTATTATAGGAGCACCGCCTGTTTTCAGCGAGATGTTGCTCATGTATCTTTGTGTTGCATGGGTTTTCACGGGAATAGTTGCTAAGGAAAGATTTGCTCTGCATCCAGGTATTACCCTTTAAGCGAAATTGATCATAACGCAGGCCACCTTCCAGCCGCAGCCAGTCTGCATGTTCGTAATTCAACTGGGCAAAGGTGCTGGTCATGGTGCGCTTGCCGGGTGGGGTGACACCCAGCATTGTTTCTTGAGTTGAGTTGCCGGTGGAGCGGTCACTAAACCACTCGAGGCCATATTTGACTTGTAATTGATGGTGGTCGGCGAAGGTAAAGTAATTGGTATTTTGCAGTTGTAAACCACGGGTGTTCAAACGGGTTTGAGTCCAAAACTTTTTACAAAAAACGGCATCAGAACACAGGGTATCGGTTTCATCATTGGTATCAACGTAATAGATTTTAGCCGCCACATCCAGCCAGGCAATATGTTCAGGCTTGAGGCTATAATCCAACCCTATACTACGGTTCAGCACATCACTTACGCTGCTCTTTTTCCAGCCCATTTTAATTCTACGGTAGGGATCTGACTTATCGACAATCTGCGTTAACATACTGGCATTGGGGCTATTTATTTGCGTTTGCAAATAGCTGAGTACCAGCCGTTGGTCGGCGGGCAAATTCCAGCCCAGTTTAGCGAGCCGTGAGCTCATTTTATAGTTGGCAAATTCAACTTTGTTATTTGTAATTTCTCTGCCTAAAACTGGGGCGGCTTCTCTGCCAAAACGAAGAGCACCAATATCCCCTTTATTGCCGGGCCAATAATCTTTTAGATTGCGCTCACTGGCAGCAATTAATAGATCACCATATTCATTACCCAGCGCCAGGACACCACCACCAATAAACTGAGTGCCATTATCACCGGTCATGGCACGTATTTGCCCCCCCAGTTCTTTGCCCGGTTCGAGGAAATCACTGGCATTGACTGTATTAAAGGTGGCAACCCCACCAATGACGCCAGCACCGCCCATACCGCTGGTGGCCCCCTTTTCAATCACAACACTACTCAATATTTCTGGATCGATATACATCACACCATGGCGCTGACCATGACCGCTTTTCATAAAGTTTTGCCGCATGCCGTCAATATTCATATTGACGCGGCCGTAGTCTTGGATACCACGGATATTCACGGAAAGCGCGGGGTCTTGCTGGCTGACGCTGGAATAGACACCGGGAGTTTGTTCCAATATATCTGCCGCATGGCGGGCAGGGCGATTATCCAATTGTTCGCGAGAGATTTCACTGACTGAGTGCAGCTCATCATATACCCAGTCACCGTCCTGGGAGTTATTCGCTCCTTCTACCTTGAGTTTATCCAATAGCATATCATTTTCAGCCGAAGGGGTTACCGTTGCCTCCGCACGAACTTTGCCAGAATAGCCTTGCGCTGTTGCCAGAGCTATAAATATACCAAGGGCAATTTTATTCATTGAGGTTATTATTTTTCTTTTATCTCTCACTATATTGTCCATTTATTAGATTTCATCCTTACGATATGAATATAATTAACCTGTTAACTATTTTAGTTCTTGAATAGCAGACGTGATAATGGCCAGCAATAAATCTAATGCCGGATAACCAGAGATGTTTGAACAAAGGAAAGTCATTATCTATTAACGATATGACTGACCTTTTTCAAAATAGAAAAATCATAAAGAATTAAATCTAATAGCAGCCCAGCCACTTTATTAATGGATCAGGTAATGCAGGAATAAAATAGGTTTTCGGCTATTTTGAATTATATGTCTCTATTTTTAATCTTAGTAGAGGTTTCACTACAACGCCACTGGTTGATAATGATTATCATAATCACTAAGAGGTATAAACTCAACTGAATATTAAAATTAAAATCTTATTAGGCTGAAAATATTGGTTTTATAACGTAGATTAAATAAGAAAAATAATCGTTAGAGTAACGTCAATCAAAATAAAACAATATGAAAAATAACATGTAAATTATTTCAAATACGTTTAAATGTAAAATGGGCCACTATAAAGCGGCCCATTATCAATATTAATAGCTAACTAATTAAATTAGGCGTGCTTTCGCTTCGACAATAGCAGAAGCCACTTGCTGTGGTGAGACCCCACCTTTAGCAACACGTTTATCCAGGCAAGATTGCAATGCCAGAATCGGATAAACATCATCGCCAATCACTGCGCTGAACTTCTGCAAATCAGCCAGCAAGAGTGCTTCCAGCGCTTTACCCTGACGAATAGCTTCAACGACCGCTTCACCAACAATATGGTGCGCCTCACGGAAGGGTACGCCCTTGGCGACCAGATAATCAGCCAGTTCAGTGGCATTGGCGTAACCCTGTTCTGCCGCTTCTTTACAACGTGGCCGTTTTACCTGAATACCGTCTAATACCAGCGCCGCCATATGCAGGCAATCGAGCCAGGTATCCAACGCATCAAACAGCCCTTCTTTGTCTTCCTGCATGTCTTTGTTATAAGCAAGAGGCAAGCCTTTCAACGTCATCATCATTCCGGTCAATGCACCTTGTACCCGGCCACATTTACCACGGATTAATTCCAACGCATCTGGGTTTTTCTTCTGTGGCATCAAGGAAGAACCGGAGGTCACACGATCCGATAAATCAACAAAAGCCGCTTCGCCACTGTTGAAGAAGATCAGATCCTCAGCAAAACGAGACAAATGCACCATGCCGATGCTGGCATCAGACAGTAGCTCTAAGACGTGGTCGCGGTCTGAAACACTGTCGAGGCTGTTGCGAGTGGCAGAGGCGAAACCTAACCAGCTAGCCAGTTGTTCGCGATCGATGTCATAGGCAGTACCTGCCAATGCCCCACTGCCCAATGGGCTGACATCCAAGCGCGTCAGGGTATCTTGCAGTCGGCTTTGGTCACGCGACAGCATTTCTGCATACGCCAGACACCAGTGAGCAAAAGTCACCGGTTGAGCACGTTGCAAGTGGGTATAACCCGGCATGACGGCATCCTGATTCGCTTCGGCTGTGGCAACCAGCGCCTGCTGCAACTGCTTAACCGCAGTTTGTAATTCAGTAATCTGGAATTTGCACCACAATTTCAGATCGGTCGCCACCTGATCATTACGGCTACGGCCGGTATGCAGTTTTTTACCTAAATCGCCAACTTTATCAATCAGTTTGGTTTCGACCCAACTGTGAATATCTTCAGCATCACTGTGCAAGATAGCCTGCGGATCGGCCTGCACTTCTTTTTGCAATGCATCAAGTGCCTGTTCCAGTTGTTGCTGTTCGGTAGCCGTTAATACCCCAACCGTCACCAGCGCTTTCGACCAGGCAACAGAACCGATAATATCCTGCTCCGCCAGCCGATAATCAAACCGCAGTGAATCGTTGAATTGCTTGAAACGCTGATCTGCCGCCTGACTGAACCGCCCGCCCCACAATGCCATAATCTTTCTTCCCTAGTTTCAGAATAAAAACTCATAATATACCCAAAGTAGTTGGAGTGGCAGCAAGGCAGCAAACGCACGAATCCCGTTGAGCTGACTCAAGTCAGTGATTCGGGTGAGTAAGAGCCGCTAACAGCGCTGCAACTTCAAATAAGAAGGGTATTTAGGCCAGAATACGTGTGCCAATTGGCTCACCATTAAACAGTGCCGGTAACTGATCCGCATGACGCCAACTGGCAATATCTACCGGGCGGCCTAGTGAGCGTGCTGCATCCAGTGCTGCGTTCACTTTAACTACCATACCATCGGTGATGATGCCTTGAGCAATGAGTTGCTCGGCCTTTTGCGCCGTCATTTCAGCAATCCGTTGGCCTTTACCATCCAGTATGCCACTAACATCAGACAACAAGATCAAATCTGCCCCAAGGGTGGCGGCTAACGCGGTGGCTGCCTGATCGGCATTCACATTCATCAGTTGGCCGTCGGCAGTAATACCAATGGAGCTGATAATGGGCATGTAATCCGCAGCCAGCAAGGTATTCACCAAAGTAGGTGATCCCGGCTGAGCATTACCCACATGCCCCAGCTCGGCATCCAGTAGCGTTACCGAGACGGTTCCACCATCGCCCAGACACAAGCCAACAGCATTAATATTATGTTTCACCGCCCAAGACAGCAGGGTTTTGTTAGCGGTGCCAGCCAGTGCGCCGGTAATGATATCAATCTGATCAGCAGGGGTGACGCGTAAGCCGTTTTTCTTCACTACTGGCAAAGCGAGTTTTTTCATCAGAATGTCAACCAGACAACCGCCACCGTGCATAATCACTAGCGGGCGCTCATGCTTTTCGCGATAAGTCACCAATGCAGTAAACAGGCGTTCCAGCGCTTCTTCGCTGTCGAGCAACACGCCACCTAATTTAATGACTAACGGATTCATCATTTTTGCGCCTTATTTAATCGGGTAAAATTTATGGGTTTACAGGCATGACCGCAACCAGCAATTTCGGCTAGTGACTTACCTTGCCCCACAACAGAGACTCGGTTTCTGTAAAACCAAAACGTATATTCATGCATTGTACAGCCTGAGCTGCCGCACCTTTCAGTAGGTTATCTTCAGTAGCGACAATAATTAAATGTTCGCCTTGCACCGAGAAACCAATATCGCAGAAAGGCAAACCAACCACCGCTTTCAACGCGGGAACACCCTGCTGATACAACCGCACCAGCGGTTTATCCTGATAAGCATGGTGATACGCGTCGGCAATATCTTGCGCCGTAATACCCGCGTTCAGACGGCAGGTAATGGTCGCCAAAATGCCCCGGGCGAAATTACCCAAGTGCGGGGTAAAAATAACTGGCGTGCCAAGGTGAGCCACAATTTCTGGATGATGACGATGATTAAACAAGCCGTAGGGCTGTAAACTCACTTCACAGAAACTGTTGCCGATACTGGCCTTACGCCCTGCGCCGCTGACGCCACTGACCGCATTAATCACCGGCCACTGTGCTTCATTCAATAATTTGCTATCAACCAACGGCTTAAGCGCTAATTGCGATGCGGTTGGATAACAGCCTGGTACCGCGATCAACTGTGCCTGCTTAATCTCTTCTGCCTGCCATTCAGCAAGCCCATAGACGGCTTTATCCAGCCAATCGGGATGTTTATGTTCAAAACCATAATACTGACGGTAAAACGCCGTATCTTTAACCCGAAACGCACCGGAGAGATCGAATACTACACAACCGGCAGCTAAAAATTGCGGCGCTAAATCATGGCTGACCTCGTGGGCGGTAGCGAGGAACACAACATCAACCCCTTTTGCCGCCTGAGCCACATCCACCAAGGGTTGCAGCGGGAGATCAATAATGCCTTTTAGCTGCGGATGCAGGTCAGAAAGTAATTTTCCTGCATCTGCACTTTGCGCTGAAACCGTTAAACCGGTTATGTTCATATGTGGGTGACGACTCAGGTAAGCCGTAAGCTCCGCTCCGGCATAACCACTGGCACCAACAATTAGCGTATTCAACATGGGTTCAGTTCACCTTACCCTGCTTACTTGACGTTGCAGCAGTGCTTATTACTCACTTGCCGCCTACCTGCAACTCCAAGTACTTTGGGTATAAAAATGTAATTCGGTATAAAGACATAAGTAGTCAAAACCGGTATTTGGGTTTTCAGCAAGGTTTTGCTGTTCCCCTCGTGATTGAGCGTTGACATTTTCGTAAATTTAAGGGTGTTTTTCGGTTCCCTTACGCTCAAGCTTAATGTATTTTTATTCATAATTACTGCATGAATATTGATACTATCCTAACCAAAGGCTGTCAACAGTGAAGATGAAATTACCTCCATTTATTGAGCTGTATCGGGCGTTAATCGCGACGCCATCGATCAGCGCAACCGATAGCGCTCTCGATCAAAGTAATGAGGCGTTAATCAACTTGTTGGCCGGATGGTTTGCAGACTTGGGTTTTCGTGTCGAGATCCAACCCGTGCCCGATACACGCCACAAATTTAATCTGCTTGCCAGCATTGGAGAAGGCAATGGTGGATTATTGCTGGCGGGTCATACCGATACAGTGCCTTTTGATGAAGGGCGTTGGACGCGCTCACCGTTCACCCTGACCGAACATGACAATAAGTTGTATGGTTTGGGTACCGCCGACATGAAAGGCTTTTTCGCCTTTATTCTGGATGCGGTGCGCGATATCGATGCCAGCAAACTGAGCAAGCCGCTGTATATTCTGGCAACCGCCGATGAAGAAACCACCATGGCAGGCGCGCGCTACTTTGCCGCCTCCAGCCAGTTGCGCCCAGATTTTGCCATTATCGGTGAGCCAACCTCGCTGCAACCGGTGCGGGCGCACAAAGGGCATATTTCCAATGCTATCCGAATTACCGGTCAGTCTGGGCATTCTAGCGATCCGGCACGTGGGGTGAATGCCATTGATTTAATGCATGAATCTATCACTCAATTGATGAAGCTACGCACCAAGTTGCAAGAGCGTTATCACAATCCGGCGTTTACTATTCCGTATCCCACCATGAATTTTGGTCATATTAACGGCGGTGATGCGGCAAACCGTATCTGTGCTTGCTGCGAATTGCATATGGATATCCGCCCGTTGCCGGGCCTGACATTAAGTGATCTGAATGAGTTAATGACCGAAGCGCTGACACCGGTAAGCCAGCGCTGGCCAGGCCGTTTGAGCATTGACGAACTGCATCCACCGATCCCAGGCTATGAATGCCCAACCGATCACCATATGGTAGGGGTTATCGAGAAATTATTGGGTGAGCGTACCGCGGTGGTGAACTACTGCACCGAAGCGCCGTTTATCCAGCAAGTGTGCCCAACTCTGGTGCTGGGACCCGGTTCGATCGATCAAGCCCATCAGCCAGATGAATTTATCGATATGGCCTTTATCGAGCCAACCCGCGAGCTGATTGGTCAGTTGGTTGACCATTTCTGCCAGCAGTAATTACCTCTTATGGGGTAGGCGATCAATTTTGCCTATTAGGAAGACTGATAACCTGACCTTGGTAATTAAATTTCAGCAATATCCCTAAAATTGATGTTTTTTTGCTAAAAATAGTGTCAATTGGAGTATGGAATTGAACGTGGCGAGTGGAATTGTCCATCTCGGCCTTTTGGGTGAAATTAATTTACAAAAAGAAACCATAAAAGTTTATACCCAAAGTCATTGGCGTTGCAGGTAGGCAGCAAGTGAAAGACAAATCGGTTGAAGACCGATTTGAACAGCATTTATGCTAGCCCGCAGGGTGAGCCTCTTTGAGGCTCATTAATCCCGATAAGCTGACACCGGTCAGTGATTCAGGTGAGTAAGCGTCGCTAACCACCCTGCGGCGTCAAGGGCGAAGGGGATATGGGTCAGGGGTCATATGAACGAACAATATTCCGCAATGCGAAGTAACGTCAGTATGCTCGGTACGCTACTCGGGGACACCATCAAAGAAGCGCTTGGTGAACACATCCTTGAAAAAGTAGAAACCATCCGTAAATTATCCAAATCTTCGCGTGCTGGTAATGAAGCGAGCCGTCAAGAACTGCTGACCACGCTGCAAAATCTGTCCAACGACGAGCTGCTGCCGGTAGCCCGTGCTTTTAGCCAATTCCTCAATCTGACGAATACGGCAGAGCAATATCACAGTATTTCACCACACGGTGAAGCCGCAAGTAACCCAGAAGCTCTGGCCCAGCTTTTCACGCGCTTAAAAGATAAAAAGCTGAGTGAGAAAGATATGCGCAGCGCGGTTGATGAGTTATCCATTGAGTTGGTGTTAACCGCTCACCCAACCGAAATTACACGTCGCACCCTGATCCACAAACTGGTGGAAGTGAATACCTGCCTGAGCCAGTTGGATCACAATGACTTAGCCGATTACGAACGCAACAAGATCATGCGTCGTTTGCGCCAGTTAGTTGCACAATCGTGGCATACTGACGAAATTCGTAAAATACGCCCTTCCCCAGTAGATGAAGCCAAATGGGGCTTTGCCGTGGTTGAAAACAGCCTGTGGGAAGGTGTGCCCGCATTCCTGCGTGAGTTTAACGAGCAGTTACAAAACTCGCTCGATTACCGCTTGCCTGTAGAGGCCGTGCCAATACGCTTCACCTCTTGGATGGGGGGGGACCGTGACGGTAACCCGAACGTTACCGCTGAAATTACCCGCCATGTGCTGTTACTCAGCCGTTGGAAAGCCACCGACCTGTTCTTGCGTGATATTCAAGTGTTGGTATCAGAGCTGTCCATGTCGGAATGTACCCCGGAACTGCGTGAATTGGCCGGTGGCGAAGAGGTGGTCGAACCTTATCGCGAATTAATGAAACGCGTCCGTACCCAGTTGACCAATACTCAGGCTTATCTGGAAGACCGTCTGAAAGGCGAACGTGTCTTGCCACCGACTGATTTGCTGGTGAGTAATGACCAACTGTGGGACCCACTTTACGCCTGTTATCAGTCTCTGAAAGCCTGTGGCATGGAGATCATTGCTAACGGCCAACTGCTGGACACCCTGCGCCGCGTACGCTGTTTTGGTGTGCCATTGGTGCGTATCGATGTACGCCAGGAAAGTACCCGCCACACCGATGCCATCGCTGAACTGACCCGTTATCTGGGCCTCGGCGATTATGAAAGCTGGTCTGAGGCGGACAAACAAGCCTTCCTGATCCGCGAGCTGAACTCCAAGCGCCCACTGGTTCCGCTGAAATGGGAACCGAGTGCTAATACACAAGAAGTGCTGGAAACGTGCCGGGTGATTGCCGAAGCACCACAAGGCTCTATCGCCGCTTACGTTATCTCCATGGCTAAAGTGCCATCAGACGTGCTGGCAGTGCATTTGCTGCTGAAAGAAGCGGGTTGCCCATTCACTCTGCCCGTTGCGCCATTGTTCGAAACCCTTGATGACCTGAACAATGCCGACGAAGTAATGACCCAGTTGCTAAATATCGACTGGTATCGCGGCCTGATCCAAGGCAAGCAAATGGTAATGATTGGCTATTCCGACTCAGCAAAAGATGCTGGCGTGATGGCTGCATCTTGGGCGCAATATCGGGCGCAAGATGCGTTGATCAAAACCTGTGAGAAGGCCGGTATCTCTCTGACGCTGTTCCACGGTCGTGGCGGTTCTATCGGCCGTGGCGGTGCGCCTGCACATGCAGCTCTGCTCTCTCAGCCTCCGGGTAGCTTAAAAGGCGGCTTACGCGTCACTGAACAAGGCGAGATGATCCGCTTTAAATTTGGGCTGCCGGAAGTCACTATCAGCAGTCTGGCGCTGTATGCCGGAGCGATTCTGGAAGCCAATCTGTTACCGCCGCCAGAGCCGAAGAAAGAGTGGGTTGAGGTGATGGACATTCTATCGGACGCTTCCTGCGATATGTATCGCGGCTACGTGCGTGAGAATCCTGAGTTTGTCCCTTACTTCCGCGCCGCGACCCCAGAGCTGGAATTAGGTAAGTTGCCATTGGGTTCTCGCCCGGCAAAACGCCGTGCGGATGGCGGAGTCGAGAGCTTACGTGCCATTCCATGGATTTTCGCTTGGACACAAAACCGCCTGATGCTACCTGCCTGGCTGGGTGCGGGGGCCGGTTTGCAAAAAGCGATTGATGCCGGTAAGAAAGAAGTATTAGCCACGATGTGTCGTGACTGGCCATTCTTCTCTACCCGTATCGGGATGCTGGAAATGGTGTTCGCCAAAGCTGATTTGTGGCTGGCGGAGTATTACGACCAACGTTTAGTGGATAAATCACTGTGGCCGTTGGGTCAGCAATTACGTGACCAGTTAGCCGCGGATATTAAAGTGGTGCTGGCTATCGCCAACGATGACCACTTGATGGCTGATTTGCCGTGGATTGCGGAATCGATCGCGTTGCGTAATGTGTATACCGATCCACTGAACGTGCTGCAAGCTGAGCTGTTGCACCGTTCGCGCCAGCATGAGCACCCAGATGCCCGTGTTGAGCAGGCATTGATGGTGACTATCGCCGGTGTCGCTGCGGGCATGCGCAATACAGGTTAACCATTGATTTTGGGGGAAGCGATTCCCCTGATTATCTTTTGTTTACTTGATGATTATGATGAAAAGGGGCCAGCGCCCCTTTAACAACTTACGGCCTCACCCCAAGAGTATGGCAAATCGCATAACTCAACTCTGCCCGATTCAAGGTATAGAAATGGAAATCCTTCACCCCTTCACGGCTTAAAATCTTCACCATATCCATCGCCACTGAGGCACCCACCATTTTGCGCGTCTCAGGATCATTATCCAGCCCTTCGAAAATACTGGTCATCCAGTGTGGTACCCGCACGTTGGTCATGGTGGCAAAGCGCTGAAGCTGTTTAAAATTGGATACCGGTAAAATGCCCGGCACGATTTCAACGTCGATGCCGGTAGCCACACAGCGGTCGCGAAAACGCAGATAGCTCTCAACATCAAAGAAGAACTGGGTAATTGCCCGGTTAGCACCCGCATCAATCTTACGCTTGAGGTTGATCAGGTCAGCTTGCGCGCTTTTAGCTTCAGGATGGACTTCTGGATAAGCCGCCACCGAGATATCAAAATCCCCTACGTCTTTCAGCAAGGTCACCAAATCAGATGCGTACATTTCTGGTTTACCACTATCCGGTGGCAAATCCCCTCGCAGAGCAACGATATGACGGATACCGCTGTTCCAGTAATCGGTAGCAATATCACGTAACTGAGTCGGTGAAGCATCAATGCAGGTCAGATGTGGTGCGGCTTCCAGGCCAGTGCGCTCTTTTATCCCTTTGATGATGCTGTGGGTACGATCGCGCTCGCCAGAGTTCGCGCCATAAGTCACCGAGACAAACTTGGGTTTCAGGGTGCTCAGACGATCAATCGAACTCCACAGGGTCTCTTCCATCTCGCTGGTACGCGGCGGGAAAAACTCAAAAGAAACATTAATCTGACCCTGCAACTCTGACAGACTTTGATTCAGCGCTTCCCGCTGGTTGGCGTGGAAAAAACTCATACCCTGTTACTCCATTGTCGTTATGACGACTTATGTTATCTGTTACCGCTCATTTATGAGCGTCTATACGTTTAGACGGCTAAATAGAAAATGACGGAAGTTGGCTAAAGAGTCAACTTTTAAATAAGTTTAGGGTGATGATTAATCTTCACACGCCATACGCGGAAAATTCATGTAGACCTCTAACCCTTGAAGTTACAGGGGTTCGCGGTATTCGCTTACTGCCTGTCAGCAATATGCGCTCTTGGGGACCGGCATTAAAGAGGGATGGGTTAAAGAGGCAGTTTCGCCTCCTCCGCTTAAGCAGAAGAGGCGAGTTAATGCAAATTACAGCAATTGAGACAGGCGGTTTAAATCAGACTGAATTGCACCAGCAGTAACATCACGCCCGGCACCTGGGCCACGAATGACCAGTGGGTTATCGCGATACCAACGGCTCTCAATGGCAAAGACGTTATCGCACGGCAGCAATGAGGCCAGCGGATGGTCAGCACGGACTGCTTCAACGCCCACTCGAGCCTTACCATTAGCATCAAAGCGTGCCACGTAACGTAACACCAACCCCATCTCATTCGCGGCTTCTAAGCGCTGAATCATTTGCTGATTCAATGCTTCGCCATTTTCAAAGAACTGATCTACCGACCCCACATCAGCACCAGCAGGCACCAGCGACTCCACCCGCACCTGATTCGGTTCAATGTCATAACCCGCTTCACGGGCCAGAATCACCAGTTTACGCATCACATCCTGGCCTGAAAGATCCACACGTGGATCTGGCTCAGTCAGACCTTGTTGCCAGGCTTGATCTACTAATTCGGTAAAGGGTACCGTGCCGTCAAATTGCAGGAATAACCACGACAGCGTGCCGGAGAAGATACCACTGATCGCCAAGATACTGTCGCCGCTATCACGTAGATCACGCACCGTGTGGTTAACCGGTAAGCCAGCGCCCACCGTGGCGTTGTACAGCCAGTGGCGGCCGGTTTTGGCAAAAGCATCGCGAATTTGGCGGTAGTTATTGCTACTGGATGCTCCGGCCAGTTTGTTGGCGCTGATAACGTGGAAACCGTAGCTGGCGAAATCCAGATATTGTCCGGCCAGCGACTCACTAGCGGTCACATCCAGCACCACCAAATCATCAAACGGGTGTGCTCGCATCCATAAAAACAGCGACTCTTCATCCTGCTCTTTGGCTTCGTCATCATAAAATGCCAATGTCCGACTGGCATCCAGCCCATCGTAACTTAACAGGCTGCGGCGGCTATCCACCACACCTGCTAGCACAAACTCAAAACCACTGCGCGCCGAGATATTCTTCTGCTCGCGGGCGAACAGTTCCAGCCAGCGGGCACCAATATTACCTTTGCCAAACAGCATCAGACCAATGCGTTTTTCTGCACGGAACAGTGATTGGTGCAAGCCCTGAATCAGGTGTTCAGTCGGACCAAGGCGCAAAACGGCCACCATGCTGATCCCATCTTCTGCCTGCCAAATAAACTCAACTGGCTGATCTTTTAACTGTTGGTAGAACCGGTGGCTGTGCAGTGGGTTCTTGCAAACCCCCGCGCCCACCAGTGCGACCAGTGCCAGCCCTTCGCGTAGGGATAATTTACCCGGCAGCGCGGCATCTTCCAGCACTCTTAGTGCACTGTTAACTACTTCGGAGGTATAGCAGAGTTGCAACAGATTGCGATCGGGATGAATACCGGTGGCTAGCGGTTTGATTTGCGCACGTTTGAGTAGCAAATCAATCTCTTTCTGCGCCAGCGAGAAATCGTGATGACCGGCAATCTGCAATTCGATCAGGCAGACATCATCATGGCTGGTAACGATTTTCGCCCCCGAACCTGATGCCAGTACGCGCTCAATGCGGGTTGAACCCTGCTCTGGCTGATAACTACAACGCAGTTGTAAATCGATATCGCTGCCTGAAACCGGCTGTAGCGTGCGGGTATGCAGCACCGGTGCTGCCAGACGGGCCAATTCACTGGCTTCATCCAATCGTAGCAACGGTAACAGACAGGCATCTTTTACTTTGCGTGGGTCAGCACTGTATACCCCAGCAACATCACTCCAGATGGTCACGCGCTCGACACCCGCCAGCGCCCCGACTTGTGTCGCCGAGTAGTCACTGCCGTTACGCCCCAGCAGCACGGTTTCACCGGAATTACTGCGCGAGATAAACCCTGTCACCACCAAACGTTGATGTGGGTGCTGGGCCATTAATTGTTGTAACAGCGGGTAAGAACGGCCTTCATCGATTTGTGGTTGTGCCGCACGCTCTGCACGCAGGAAACTACGGGCATCCAGCCAGGTGGCGTTCATATCCTGCTTGTTTAAAACCGCCGCCATCAAACGGGCGGACCAAATCTCACCGTGCCCCACCACTTCGGCGTAAATTGCATCGTCGACTTTGTTATCCAGCAGGCCCGCCAGACGCTCCAAATCATGGATAAACTCACTAATCAGCGGTTCGGCCATTTCTGGAGACAATAAACCACTGATCAGATCATGTTGATAACGACGTAAATTTTGTTGCACCTGATGAGCAGAAAGACGATCACTTTGGCTCAGTTTCAACCAGCTAATCAGTTGGTTGGTGGTACTGCCTGCCGCAGACACCACCATCAGATCACCAGGATGACTGTAATTGGCCATAATATTGGCCACCCGCAGGTAACACTTCACATCCGCAAGGCTACTACCACCAAACTTATGCAGTTGACGGCCGGTCACCGCCGCTGCTACCGCTGTTGCATTCATGCTTACCTCGTTCCCGCCAACTGGAAAGCATTTTCCAAATCGGCAATCAAATCTTCGCTGTCTTCAATACCCACGGAAATGCGCAACAAGCTGTCAGTAATACCTGCGGCAATGCGCGCTTCTGGTGCCATACCGGCATGGGTCATGGTCGCTGCATGGGAAATCAGACTTTCCACACCGCCCAAAGACTCCGCCAGAGTAAATAACTCAAGGGCTGAGAGGAAGCGACGCAGTAGCTGTTCATCACCATCAAGCTCAAAACTGAGCATCGCACCGAAACCAGACTGCTGACGGCAGGCAATTTCGTGGCCGGGATGTTGTGGCAGAGAAGGATGATACAGCTTTTTCACTAAAGGCTGCTGCTGTAAATAACGAACAATCTCATCCGCGTTACGTTGCTGCTGAGCCATACGTGGCGACAAGGTACGCAAACCGCGTAATAACAGGTAGCTATCAAATGCTGCCCCCGTTACCCCGATATTATTCGCCCACCATGCCAGCTCAACCGCCAGCTCAGGATCTTTGGCAATTACCGCACCAGCGACCACATCAGAGTGACCATTTAGGTATTTAGTACAGGAGTGAACCACCAAATCCGCCCCTAAAGAGAGTGGCTGCTGCAAGGCAGGGCTGAGGAACGTGTTATCACAAACCGTCAGAGCACCTACTGCATGTGCCGCCTTGCAGATAGCGGCAATATCTACCACCCGTAGCAGCGGATTACTGGGTGTTTCAATCAATATAAGCTTGGGTTTTTCCGCCAAGGCCCGGCTCAATGCCGTTTCATCACCCTGATCGACAAACAGCACCCGATAAGCACCGCGCTTGCTCAGACTATCGAATAAACGATAACTGCCGCCGTAACAGTCGTGTGGGGCGACCAGCAAGTCACCCGGTTTTAGGAATGTGGTGCAAACCAAATGAATCGCCGACATCCCGCTGCTGGTCATGACTGCACCCGCACCACCTTCCAGTTCCGCCAGTGCACGCTGTACCACATCGCGCGTCGGATTCCCGCGACGTGAATAATCATGTGCGCGCGGCTGATTAAAATCGATAAAATTATAGGTACTGGAGAGGTGAATCGGGGGGACAACGCAGCCGTATTGCTCGTCATCGTTCAACCCGCTACGGACTGCTATTGTTGCCTGTTTACGCGTCATATGGATTTCCACCAGCCGGTTATCAAGAAAATGTTACGCCAGATTAGACGCACAAATTACGGACGTCAATACATCTGGACATCTAAACTTCTTTGCGTATAGATTGAGCAATGGAATAATAACCGCTAAAATTGTAGAGGCTTTAACTATCTTAATGATGTCAGTGAGTTTTCGGTGGTGTTTTGTTTAACCGCAAAGACCATATCGAAAGGTAACGGCTATCAATAAGTAGTAAAATGATTAAATGGGTGATGTTGCTCTAGTAAAATCGACATTTATTTAGTGAGAACAGCGAAGATCGGGCATAATTGGCCGGTTTTCAGAATTTTGTATTTTCCCGACAAATTTAAGGTGTCCCATGGCTGAGTGGAACGGCGAGTATGTCAGCCCTTACGCTGAACACGGTAAGAAAAGCGAACAGGTCAAAAAAATTACGGTATCCATTCCGCTGAAGGTGTTAAAAATCCTCACCGATGAACGGACCCGCCGTCAGGTGAACAACCTGCGCCACGCCACCAACAGTGAATTGTTGTGTGAGGCCTTTTTGCATGCATTTACCGGCCAGCCGCTACCGAATGACGAAGACCTGCGTAAAGAACGTAGCGATGAAATCCCGGAAGCCGCGAAAATTTTAATGCGTGAGTTGGGTGTTGACCCCGATACCTGGGAATACTAATCCCCAGCGACCACTCGGTTCATTAGTCATAGTGAACCTGAAATGTAGAAACAAAAAAGGCACCCGAAGGTGCCTTTTTCATCTGACGGGCAATAATTACTTCTTAGCGCCCGGCATGCTGAAACGCTTGTTAAAGCGGTCAACACGGCCACCGGTAGCAACATCACGCTGCTTGCCAGTGTAGAACGGGTGGCATTCGCCGCACACGTCCAGATTCAGGTCATGACCAACAGTAGAGTTGATCTTGATAACGTTACCGCAAGAGCAAGAAGCAGTAACTTGTTCGTATTTAGGGTGGATACCTTGTTTCATGGAAAACCTCTATATTTAGGCCGTGTCGCTATCCAGCCCTGTTCCGCCAGACACCACACGATTGATAAATAACAATTTGATTGTTAACGAACAGCTGCGGATAAAGTAAGCAACGGTTGTTAACAGGATTTGATATCGAATTATACCAAAGGCGGCGAATCATACAGAATTTGACCAAACCGCGCAATCGAATCCGCACATTGTGAAGCACGCAGTGTAAACTGTTCAATCTTTATTTAGACCCGTCATACTTCAAGTTGCATGTGCGTTGGCTGTGCTCAATAACCCGAATCACTTACTCATGTAAGCTCATCGGGATTTTCTCGCTTGCCGCCTTCCTGCAACTCGAATTATTTAGGGTATAGGCCAATTGTACTTATTTAGACCAATTTTAGTTATCAGGATGAAAACACATGTCCGTTGTTCAAGTGGCATTACCCGTACCGTTGGCCCGTAGCTTTGATTACCGTTTAGACAGCGCCATGGCCTGCCCGGTGGTCGGTGCTCGCGTTAGTGTGCCATTTGGTAAACGCAAAGCCATCGGAATTGTGGTGGGTATCAGTGATACCAGCACATTCCCCCTTGAACAACTGAAAGCCATTGACGCCGTTCTGGATGAGCGCAGCTTATTCCCACCCAGCTTGTGGCGCATTCTCTGCTGGGCAACCGAGTATTATCATTACCCGATAGGTGAAGTGCTGTTCCATGCTCTACCTATTCTGTTGCGCCAAGGGAAGCCTGCCCAATCTGCGCCGTTGTGGCAGTGGTTCGCAACCGAACAAGGGCGAGCCACACCACCGGAAAGCTTAAAACGCGCCCCGAAGCAGCAACAAGCGCTTGCCGCATTATTGCAAAAACCGGTCTATCGCCATCAAGTTAATGAAATGGCACTCACCGAAAGCGCATTGCAGGCATTACGCAGTAAAGGGCTAATTGACCTGCGGGCACAGGAAATCGCGACTACCGATTGGCGCAACGGCTTCGCCGTTCTGGGTGAGCGCCTGCGGCTGAATACCGAGCAGGCAACCGCCGTTGGGGCGATTCGCAGTGAAGATACCCAGTTTGCAGTCTGGCTGCTGGCTGGGGTGACCGGCTCCGGTAAAACAGAAGTTTATCTGAGCGTGCTGGAAAATATTCTGGCACAAGGCCGCCAGGCGTTGGTTTTAGTCCCTGAGATCGGCCTGACCCCACAGACTATCGCTCG
The DNA here is from genome assembly GCF_052217145.1 of Yersinia sp. 2541 StPb PI. Taxonomy (NCBI): domain Bacteria; kingdom Pseudomonadati; phylum Pseudomonadota; class Gammaproteobacteria; order Enterobacterales; family Yersiniaceae; genus Yersinia; species Yersinia sp. 2541 StPb PI. The sequence goes on from NZ_JAZGQB010000001.1 coordinate 4,608,346, forward strand.
TTTTCGCGAAAGGTTTAACGCCCCCGTTGAGGTGCTCCATTCAGGTTTAAATGACAGCGAACGTTTGTCCGTCTGGCTACGGGCGCGTAACGGCGAAGCCGCAATTGTTATTGGTACCCGCTCGGCACTGTTTACGCCGTTTTCCCGCCTCGGGGTCATTATTATCGATGAAGAGCACGACAGCTCTTATAAACAGCAAGAAGGCTGGCGGTATCATGCCCGGGATTTAGCCGTATTTCGGGCCCGTGAAGAAGGCATTCCTATCGTGATGGGCACGGCGACCCCGGCGCTTGAGACCCTGCACAATGTGCAAATGGGTAAATATCGCCAGTTGACGCTATCTAAACGGGCGGGGAATGCCAAACCCGCCGTACAGCATTTGCTCGATTTAAAAGGCTTACCGCTTAAAGTTGGCCTCTCTCAGCCACTGCTAAAACGGATGAAAACCCATTTACAGGCCGATAATCAGGTAATTTTGTTCCTGAACCGCCGTGGCTATGCTCCCGCGCTACTGTGCCATGAGTGTGGCTGGATTGCTGAATGCCAGCGTTGCGACCACTATTACACCTTGCATCAAAATCACCGTCAGTTGCGCTGCCACCATTGCGACAGCCAGCGCCCGGTGCCTCAGCAATGCCCAAAATGTGGTTCAACCCATCTGGTCTCTGTCGGTGTTGGCACTGAACAGTTAGAGAACGAACTGGCTCCTCTGTTCCCGGATACTCCCATCACTCGAATTGACCGCGATACCACCAGCCGCAAAGGCTCGCTGGAACAGCATTTGGCTGATGTCCATCAAGGGGGATCGCGCATCTTGATTGGTACCCAAATGTTGGCTAAAGGGCATCACTTCCCTGATGTCACGCTAGTGGCCTTGCTGGATGTCGATGGCGCACTGTTCTCGGCAGATTTCCGTTCGGCAGAACGGTTTGCCCAGCTTTATACACAAGTTTCAGGTCGTGCCGGGCGCGCGGGTAAGCAAGGTGAAGTTATTTTACAAACACACCACCCTGAGCATCCACTGCTGCAAATTTTGCTGCAACAGGGCTACGATGCCTTTGCCAAACAGGCCCTAGAGGAACGTAAAAGCGTATTTTTACCGCCTTATACCAGCCATATCATCGTGCGCAGTGAAGATCACGATAACCAGCAATCCGCGCTGTTCCTGCAACAATTGCGTAATTTGCTGGAAGCCAGCCCACTCAAAGATGATGCATTGTGGATTATGGGGCCAGTGCCCGCATTGCAGGCCAAACGCAGTGGACGCTTCCGTTGGCAATTGCTGTTACAGCACCCTTCACGGCAATTGCTACAACGGCTGATTAAAACCTCTCAGCCGCTAATCAATACATTGCCGCAGGCACGTAAGGTTAAGTGGACGTTGGATGTTGACCCAATAGACAGCTAATTCCCCGCCTTAATTAATGCCAATAACGTTGAGTACTCTCTCTTTCACTTGGGGAATTTATTGTTTGATCTGTGCCACAAAGCAATCGATTACCCCGCTTTCTGCGAGCCAGTTCGAAAAAACCTACTTATGTCACACTTTTTATGCAAATTAGGTAACAAATTACCCCCACTATCTGTATAGAATGACGGAAAGCCTGCATTAAGCATCAGTGCTGGCTCGGAGCCAGAGCAAGGAGAAAGGCGTTGGAACATAAGAAAGAATTCACGATGGCTACCATGAAAGACGTTGCTGAAATGGCAGGTGTTTCAACTGCGACGGTGTCACGCGCACTGATGAACCCGGAAAAAGTGTCAACAGTAACCCGGCAAAAAGTGGAGCAAGCTGTTCTGGCGGTGGGTTATTCTCCTCATGCTTTGTCCCGCAATATTAAACGTAATGAATCGCGCACGATTCTGGTTATTGTACCGGATATTAGTGACCCGTTTTTTGCTGATATCATTCAAGGGATTGAGTATGCGGCAGCCCAGCAAGGTTATCTGATCTTAATTGGCGATTGCGCACAACAAACCCAGCAAGAGCGTAGCTTCGTTAACCTGATCATTACCAAGCAAATTGATGGCATGTTGTTGTTAGGTTCCAATCTGCCTTTTGATGCCAGCAAAGAAGAGCAGCGCAATTTGCCGCCAATGGTGATGGCAAACGAGTTCGCTCCTGAACTGGAACTGCCAACGGTACATATCGATAATCTGACTGCCGCTTATGAAGCGGTTAATTATCTACATGAATTGGGGCACAAACGTATTGCCTGTGTTGCCGGGCCGGAAAGTTTGCCGCTAAGTCATTATCGGCTCCAGGGCTATATTCAGGCACTGCGTCGTAATGGTATCGCTGTCGACAGTGACTATATTATGCGCGGTGACTTTAGCTATGAAGCTGGCGCAGAAACCTTTGCGGTGCTGATGGCATTACCTCATCCCCCAACAGCAATATTTTGTCACAATGATGTGATGGCGATAGGCGCGATGTGGCAGGCAAAGAGAATGGGACTACGTATCCCGCAGGATGTCTCGCTGGTAGGCTTTGACGATCTGAAGTTGTCACAGTATTGTGATCCCCCTTTGACCACCGTGGCTCAACCACGTTATCAAATTGGTCAGCAAGCCATGTTACTATTACTTGAGCAGCTACAAGGGCATTCAGTACAAAGTGGCTCCCGGTTGTTAGACACCGAGTTAATTGTCAGGGAAAGTACTGCTGCGCCTAAACGCTAGGCAAATATTCAGGGGTTCAGTAACATGACGGACTTATTCCATCATCAAGACGCAGCGAAACGATAGTGGCACAAAGAGATTATGTAAGCCGAGGGCGCTCAGGAGCGCGGCGCAAAAGCACCAGCCGGAAAAAACGCAGTGCGCCAGCAGTATCTAAAACCGTGGTGGCGCTGGCCGTCGCGCTATTAGTGGTATTTGTTGGTGGCCTCTATTTCATCACCCATAATAAGCCGGGTGAGCTTCCGTTATTGCCCAGCCATGATCCTCGTACCGGTAATGGGTTACCTCCCAAACCCGAAGAACGCTGGCGTTATATTAAAGAGCTGGAAAACCGTCAGATTGGTGTCCCAACACCTACAGAGCCCTCTGCTGGTGGCGAAGCCAATTCTAAAACGCAACTGACTAATGAGCAGCGCCAATTGCTAGAGCAGATGCAGGCAGATATGCGCCAGCAGCCAACGCAGTTATCAGAGGTTCCGTATAACCAAGGGATGACGGTGCCACGCTCTGCTGTGACCATCAAACCACCGGTCACGACCCTGCAACAGCAGCCGCTAACACCGCCGCGCCAGACTACCGCGCCGGTACAGCAGCAGACGCAGGTACAATCGCCTGTGGCTACCCCACAACGCGCGCAACCGGCAGCTCCGGTAACACCGGCCGTTACACCGCCGAAACCGGAAAAAGAGAAAGAAAAAGCACAACGTTGGATGGTGCAGTGTGGTTCATTCAAAGCCATCGATCAGGCCGAATCTATCCGCGCCCAATTGGCATTTGGCGGTATCGAAAGCCGCATTACCAGCGGTGGTGGCTGGAATCGTGTGGTCCTTGGCCCTTACAGTACCAAAGCAGCCGCTGATAGTACCTTGCAACGTTTGAAAGGCGCGGGTCAATCAGGATGCATTCCCCTCACTGTAGGGGGTTGAAAAGTCGCAATCCTCCCCCATTTATAATCTCAATATACCCCGTGCTGTTTTTTGACAGGCAGTACGGGGACTCATTCAGTCTGCAACGAGGGTCCGCTCGTGACAACAATTGTAAGTGTACGTCGTAATGGTCATGTCGTTATTGGTGGTGATGGCCAGGTCACTCTGGGTAATACCGTAATGAAGGGTAATGCCAAAAAAGTACGCCGCCTTTATAACAATAAAGTGATTGCGGGCTTTGCTGGCGGTACTGCCGATGCCTTTACGCTGTTTGAGCTGTTTGAGCGCAAACTGGAGATGCATCAAGGCCACCTGACTAAAGCGGCTGTCGAGTTAGCCAAAGACTGGCGTACTGATCGTATGTTACGCAAGCTTGAAGCACTACTGGCTGTAGCGGATGAAACAGCATCACTCATCATTACCGGCAACGGCGATGTTGTTCAACCAGAAGACGACCTGATTGCTATCGGTTCCGGTGGGCCTTATGCCCAATCTGCCGCGCGCGCGCTGTTAGACAATACTGAATTAAGTGCCAAAGATATCGTTGAGAAGTCTCTGAGCATTGCGGGGGATATCTGTATCTATACCAACCGCTTCCAAACCATCGAAGAATTAACGTATAAAGCGTAAGGATAGAGTGACATGTCTGAAATGACCCCACGCGAAATCGTCAGCGAACTTGATAGCTACATCATCGGCCAGGATAAAGCTAAACGTGCGGTGGCAATTGCCCTGCGTAACCGCTGGCGCCGTATGCAGCTCAATGAAGAGTTGCGTCACGAAGTTACCCCTAAAAACATTCTGATGATCGGTCCAACCGGTGTCGGTAAAACTGAAATTGCTCGCCGTCTGGCAAAATTGGCCAATGCGCCATTTATCAAAGTTGAAGCGACCAAATTCACCGAAGTGGGTTATGTTGGTAAAGAAGTGGATTCTATTATCCGCGATCTGACCGATGCGGCTGTGAAAATGGTTCGCCATCAATCAATTGAGAAAATGCGTTACCGGGCTGAAGAGTTAGCCGAAGAACGTATTCTGGACGTGTTGATTCCACCGGCCAAAAATAACTGGGGCCAGCCGGATGAAACACAAGAGCCATCCGCTACCCGCCAGGCTTTCCGCAAAAAATTACGTGAAGGGCAACTGGACGACAAAGAGATTGAAATCGATCTGGCTGCTTCGCCGATGGGGGTTGAAATCATGGCACCTCCTGGCATGGAAGAGATGACTAACCAGTTACAATCTATGTTCCAGAACATCGCCGGTCAGAAACAAAAACCGCGTAAAGTCAAAATCAAAGACGCATTCAAACTGCTGATTGAGGAAGAAGGCGCGAAACTGGTCAATCCAGAAGAGCTGAAACAGCAGGCGATTGATGCCGTTGAACAACACGGGATCGTGTTCATCGATGAAATCGATAAAATCTGTAAACGCGGTCAAACGTCAGGCCCGGATGTGTCCCGTGAAGGGGTACAGCGTGACTTGCTGCCATTGGTCGAAGGTTGCACCGTATCAACTAAACACGGCATGGTGAAAACTGACCATATCTTGTTTATTGCCTCCGGCGCATTCCAGGTGTCCAGCCCGTCAGATCTTATCCCGGAATTGCAAGGCCGCCTGCCAATCCGCGTTGAATTGCAGGCGCTGACCACCGATGATTTCGAGCGTATCCTGACCGAGCCAAGTGCCTCATTAACCGAGCAGTACAAAGCGCTGATGGCTACTGAAGGGGTTACCGTTGAATTTACTCGCGAAGGTATCCGCAAAATTGCTGAAGCAGCATGGCAAGTTAACGAGCGCACCGAGAATATCGGCGCACGCCGCTTGCATACCGTGCTGGAGCGTTTGATGGAAGATATCTCCTATGACGCTAGCGAAAGTAATGGTCAATCCATCACTATTGATGCTGTATATGTTGGTAAGCATCTTGATGAGCTGGTAGCAGATGAAGATCTGAGTCGTTTTATCCTATAATTCGCTTTATATCTTTATGCTGGATAAAATAGTCCGCCAAGACAATATCGAGTGGGAGGCATCGCCTCCCACTGTTGTTTTTTGACAGACATAATGTTTTTAACACGCCGATATGGGCGGACCAGACTCCTAATATAATAAAATGAAGCGAAACATGAGCCTATCAACCAACACCAGCCAGACCCAGGCTTGGCTGGAAAGCCTGCGACCACGAACCCTGCCACTGGCCTTTGCCTCAATCGTTACCGGTTCAGCCCTTGCTGTCTGGCTCGATAGTTTTAAACCTGCCGTAGCACTCCTCGCCTTATTAACTGCTGGCCTGCTGCAAATTCTATCTAATCTGGCTAATGATTACGGTGATGCCATCAAGGGCAGTGATACTGAAGAGCGTATCGGGCCATTGCGCGGGATGCAAAAAGGGATGATTACCCGCCAGCAGATGAAAGTGGCGCTGATTGTCACCGTTATTCTGACGATTATTTCCGGTATCGCACTCATTGCTGTGGCCTGTGAAAAACCCAGCGATGTTTTAGGCTTTTTATTGCTTGGGTTAATGGCAATTGTGGCAGCTATTACCTATACCGTCGGTAGCAAACCCTATGGTTATATGGGGCTGGGTGATATTTCAGTACTGGTCTTCTTCGGCTGGCTGAGTGTCGCGGGGACTTACTATCTCCAGGCTGGGCACTTTGACACTATCGTGATGTTACCCGCCACGGCCTGCGGTTTACTGGCAACGGCGGTTTTGAATATTAATAATTTGCGCGATATTGAAAACGACGCAGCTAATGGTAAAAACACGTTGGCAGTGCGTTTGGGGCCGGTGGTCGCACGTTATTATCATGCCATATTAATCGCGGCAGCAATTTTGTGCCTGGCAATATTCACACTTCAGAATTTGCATAGCTGGGCCGGCTGGATCTTTATTCTAGCCGTTCCGTTACTGGTCAAACATGCGCTGTTTGTACTGCGTGAGCCTACTGCTGCGGGTATGCGCCCAATGCTTGAGCATATGGTTAAAGCCGCATTACTGACCAACGTTCTGTTTGCTGTCGGTCTGGTATTCAGTTAATCCCAGCGATTTGTTCTTCAAACCTTCTCCGGGCCACACCCCATAAAGGCCAGCCCGGATAAATTTAACAATTGATGATTTTGCCAACAGCAGCCAGAAAGGGATATACTTAATCTCCCAGCCGCAACCAGACGTTAATCCTATGAAATATGATACTTCCGAACTCTGTGATACCTATCATGAAGAGGTAAATGTGGTAGAACCACTGTTCTCCAATTTTGGGGGGCGCACTTCATTTGGTGGCAAGATTACTACTGTAAAATGTTTCGAAGATAACGGCTTGTTGTTCGACCTGCTTGAAGAAAATGGTCTGGGCCGTGTTCTGGTCGTCGATGGCGGTGGCTCAGTGCGCCGTGCATTAATCGATGCTGAGTTAGCTGAATTAGCATTGAAAAACGAGTGGGAAGGCATTGTGGTTTACGGTGCTGTGCGTCAGGTAGACGATCTGGCGGAGTTAGATATCGGTATTCAGGCAATGGCTGCAATTCCGGTAGGTGCGGCAGATGAAGGCATTGGTGAGAGCGACATCCGTGTGAACTTTGGCGGTGTAACATTCTTCTCTGGTGACCACTTGTACGCAGATAACACTGGGATCATCTTGTCAGAAGAACCACTGGATATTGAATAATATCCCTCTGATTTTCATAAGAAAGGGCGATATTGATATCGCCCTTTTTGCTACTTCGTATTTGCAGTAGCTACGTGACAAGCCGCCTTCAACAACCGATTACGGTTGCGTTAAGCCAGCTAGCACTTAGACTTCTTCCATCTTTCCCAACAGTGCCCGCAGACGATCCTGCCAAACATGCTGCTCTTGTTTTAGTTGCTCATTTTCGCGCACTAAGGCTTCACGGCCACCAGCAGCATCCTGAACTTCTTGGGACAGGGTGTTATTCTTCTCTTTCAGCTCTTCAATTTCCATCTGTAGCAAAGTGATGGTATCAATCGCCTGCTGAACTTTAACTTCCAATTTCTCAAATACTTCAAATGACATTCTTCGGTCCCCTTATGGTAGCAAGGCGTACATCTTTTGGTCGCAGTCATCATTCTTAGCCGACGTCGCCGTATTAACTAAGTCACCGTATCTACTGAGCTGACACTCGGCAGATGAAACTGCTGTGAATACTTATCGCGCTATATATCCATCGAACTAGGTGTAACAAGCGCTATGTTCTAACGCGTTCCTTTGCAGAGGCAACGCAGCTTGATAAAAACGATGCTCTTGATAAACCGATTGTATGTAGCCAGCCCCCCCCTGTCTAGCGCCATACCGGTACAAACCACACTCTGTAGCAATTTCGTGTCAGTAACTATCAGCAAAAACCGAAAAACCGCTATGACCCATCCTGTAAAATTATACATGCCTTTAACAACTGATAGCGAAACCACTGGTCTGATCACACTTTCAAAGTCCCTTAACAGCCGTGAATAACGCGAAATCGCTCATTTTTATGACACACCACACACATTTTGATTTCGCTATTTCTCGTTTGTGCTCGTTAACGATAAATTTACATCACTCCCTTCGCGGTTCGAAGGGCAAAAATAAGAAATACCCTATAAATCTCTGTCTGTAGGACATCTACTATGAGCCAAACCGCTAGTTCGACGTTGAAGGGCCAGTGTATTGCGGAGTTTCTCGGTACCGGTCTGCTGATCTTTTTTGGTGTAGGCTGCGTTGCTGCATTGAAGTTGGCTGGAGCCAGTTTTGGGCAGTGGGAAATCAGTATCATTTGGGGCCTGGGTGTTGCCATGGCCATCTATTTGACAGCAGCAATCTCAGGTGCACATCTTAATCCGGCCGTAACCATTGCATTGTGGTTATTCGCTTGTTTCGATCGCCGTAAAGTTCTCCCTTACATTGTGGCGCAGGTTGCCGGCGCATTTTGCGCTGCCGCGTTAGTGTATGGCCTCTATTACAACCTGTTTGTCGATTTCGAACAAACGCACCAAGTGGTTCGCGGTAGCGCCGAGAGCCTGAATCTAGCCGGAATCTTCTCAACTTATCCAAATCCACATATTTCTGTGTTCCAGGCCTTCCTGGTTGAAACAGTGATTACTGCCATTCTGATGTGTCTGATTCTGGCACTGACCGATGATGGTAACGGTATTCCACGCGGCCCACTGGCTCCTCTACTGATTGGTATCTTGATTGCCGTTATCGGTGCATCTATGGGTCCATTGACTGGGTTTGCATTGAATCCAGCACGTGACTTTGGTCCAAAGGTATTCGCTTATCTGGCAGGTTGGGGCGAAATTGCCTTCACTGGCGGGCGCGATATTCCTTACTTCCTGGTCCCTATTTTCGGGCCTATCGTCGGTGCTTTACTCGGTGCTTTCGGTTATCGCGCCCTGATTGGCCGCCATTTACCATGCGATGTGTGCGTGGTTGATGATGAAGAAACCACGGTAACGACCACAGAACGTAAAGCATAAATAATAGATACTACCCAATAGATTTACGGCAACTTAAAAGTAGGCTAACTATGACAACTGAAAATACTACTCAAAAGAAATACATTGTCGCGCTTGATCAGGGAACCACCAGCTCCAGAGCCGTGGTGCTGGATCATGATGCCAATATCGTGAGTGTTTCTCAGCGCGAATTCACTCAAATTTACCCTAAAGCCGGTTGGGTTGAACATGACCCGATGGAAATCTGGGCGACGCAAAGCTCAACACTGGTTGAAGTACTGGCAAAAGCCGGTATCAGTTCTGACGAAATCGCCGGTATCGGTATTACCAACCAACGTGAAACCACCATTGTTTGGGATAAAGTAACTGGGAAACCAGTGTATAACGCCATTGTTTGGCAATGCCGTCGTACTGCTGATATCTGCGAAAAACTGAAAAAAGAAGGGCTGGAAGAGTACATCCGTTACAACACCGGCCTGGTGGTCGACCCTTACTTCTCCGGCACCAAAGTGAAATGGATCCTTGATAACGTCGAGGGTGCCCGTGAGCGCGCTGAACGCGGTGAGTTACTGTTTGGTACGGTGGATACCTGGCTGGTATGGAACATGACCCAAGGCCGCGTACACGTTACGGATTACACAAACGCATCACGTACCATGATGTTTAATATCCGTACCAAAGAGTGGGATGACCGTATGCTGAAAGCGCTGAATATTCCGCGCGCTATGCTGCCTGAAGTCCGTCCATCCTCAGAAGTTTACGGCCAGACCAACATTGGTGGTAAAGGCGGGACCCGTATTCCAATCGCAGGGATCGCGGGTGACCAGCAAGCGGCCTTGTTCGGTCAGCTTTGTGTACAACCCGGCATGGCTAAAAATACCTACGGAACCGGCTGTTTCTTGTTGATGAATACCGGTACAGAAGCCGTTCAGTCTACTCATGGCCTGCTGACTACTATTGCCTGCGGCCCACGAGGTGAAGTTAACTATGCACTGGAAGGCGCGGTATTTATTGGCGGCGCATCTATCCAGTGGCTGCGTGATGAGCTAAAACTGATCAGTGATGCTACCGACTCCGAATATTTCGCCACTAAAGTGAAAGACAGCAACGGCGTATACGTAGTGCCAGCGTTCACCGGCCTCGGTGCACCTTATTGGGACCCGTATGCCCGAGGTGCGATTTTCGGCCTGACACGTGGGGTTAACAGTAACCACATTATCCGTGCAACCCTTGAATCGATTGCTTACCAGACGCGTGATGTACTGGATGCGATGCAGGCAGATGCCGGCGAACGTCTGAAATCACTGCGTGTGGACGGTGGTGCGGTGGCGAATAACTTCCTGATGCAGTTCCAGGCCGATATTCTGGGTACCCGCGTTGAACGCCCAGCGGTTCGTGAAAGTACCGCTCTCGGTGCTGCGTTCCTGGCAGGTCTTGCGACTGGCTTCTGGAGTGATCTGGATGAAGTGAAAAGCAAGGCAACGATTGAGCGCGAATTCCGCCCAGGGATTGAAACCACTGAACGTGATGTTCGCTACCGTGGCTGGAAGAAAGCCGTGGCGCGTGCCCAGGCATGGGAAGAGCACGAAGAGTAACGGCCCGCTTGTTTTACACTGTTTTTTGTAAACCAAAGGCGCCATCATTCCTGATGGTGCCTTTTTATTGTGAAAAATCTCATCCCGCCAAAAGACACCCCTACGGCTTTACTTCGCAAAGATGGTAGAATTCCTGCTTACATCCTTCTTCTATTACCCTAAATAATTCGAGTTGCAGAAAGGTGGCAAGCGAGAAAAGCCCCAAGAGCTTACATTAAGTAGGTGACTGGGATGAAAAATCTGCTTGCAGCGGTCTCGCCTTGTGAGGCCCATTGACGAGCCAAGTAACGAGCGTAGCCAACGCACATGCAGCTTGAAGTATGACGGGGATACAGGTCTAACCATGAAACGTGAACTAGCCATCGAGTTTTCCCGTGTCACCGAAGCTGCCGCGCTGGCAGGCTATAAGTGGCTGGGCCGGGGCGATAAGAATGCCGCCGACGGCGCTGCCGTACGGGCCATGCGTATTATGCTCAATCAAGTCAATATTGATGGGCAGATTGTTATCGGTGAAGGTGAAATCGATGAAGCACCGATGCTTTTTATCGGTGAAAACGTGGGGACCGGTCAAGGTGATGCGGTTGATATTGCGGTTGACCCGATTGAAGGCACCCGTATGACCGCCATGGGCCAGGCAAATGCGCTGGCGGTGCTGGCGGTGGGAGATAAAGGGACATTTTTACATGCCCCGGATATGTACATGGAAAAGCTGGTAGTTGGACCGGGAGCCAAAGGGGCTATCGACCTTAACCTACCGCTGGAACAAAACCTGCGCAATATCGCCATCAAGCTCAATAAACCCTTGAGTGATTTAACTGTTATCACACTGGCTAAACCACGCCATGACGGTATCATCGCTGAAATGCAGCAACTTGGGGTGAAAGTGTTTGCCATTCCAGATGGCGACGTGGCAGCGTCCATTTTGACCTGCATGCCAGAAAGCGAAGTCGATGTGATGTACTGCATCGGTGGTGCGCCTGAAGGTGTCATTTCTGCTGCGGTGATCCGTGCACTGGATGGCGATATGCAAGGCCGCTTGTTGCCACGCCATCAAGTTAAGGGCGATAACGAAGATAACCGCCGTATGGGTGAACAAGAATTGATTCGTTGCAAATCCATGGGTATTGAAGCAGGTAAAGTGCTGTTATTGGGGGATATGGCCCGTAATGACAATGTGATTTTCTCTGCAACCGGTATTACCAAAGGCGACTTGCTGGAAGGGATTTATCGTAAAGGCAACATGGCGACCACTGAGACACTGCTGATCCGGGGTAAATCCCGCACTATCCGCCGTATCCGTTCGACCCATTTCCTTGATCGCAAAGACTCAGCATTACACGAGTTCTTGCTGTAAACCGCCCCGTGAATCTTTTTCGTCCTCTTTGAGCAAAAAATAAAACGGGTACCGCATTAAATCAGTACCCGTTTTTATCTACCGACTTAAGCATGATGCTCTTGTGGTTGCATCCGATGAGATAACGGCCACCAACACAGCAAAATCAGAATTGCCATGGCAAACATCAGTAGCCCCAAACTAAATTGCCCGGTTTGTGGCAGCATAGCTGACAACCAGGTAGCCAATCCTGATCCCATATTCTGCAATCCCCCCACTAATGCCCCTGCCGCACCGGCCAGGTATGGAAACGGCTCCATGGCACCGGTAGTTGCCAGTGGGAACAGCATTCCGGCGCCAAAGAAGAACAACGCTGCCGGTATCACCAGTGTCCAGATATTCATGATGCCGAACCAACCAGGGATCCACATCATCAACCCGGCCAGCAGGCAACTGATAACCGAATGCCACATCAGGCTGTGAAAGGTTTTACCTTCGCGCCCGGCATACCATGCACCGAAAAATGCGGCTGGGATCGGCAAAATAAACAGAATACTGACCATCATACCGCTCAGCCCTAGCACTCCCCCCATCAACACGCCGGCACTGGCTTCAAATACGGCAATCCCGGCCAACGCTCCAATCAACATGATTAAATAGCAACTAAAGGCCCGGTCAGCGAGTAACAGGCGGAAGCTGGCCAACATTCGCCGCTTTTCAGTTTGCTGTGGCCGAGTCTCCGGCAACCAGCGGAACATACAAAACGCCACACCACCACACAGAAATAGCAAGAACGCATAGCAAGCGCGCCAGCCAAATAGACTGGCCAGCACTCCACCGATAACCGGTGCCATTAAAGGGCTGACTAAAATACCCATATTTAACATACTGTTGGCGTAGCGTAGCGCCGTACCGGCATATAAATCCCGTGGCATGGTGCGTGCCATCACACCTGCAACTCCCGTCCCCATCCCCTGCAAAGCGCTGGCAGCAACCAACATGGTCAGGCTATCCGCCAGCCAAGCCCCAAGCGCCCCCAACATGAATATCATCATACCAACCAGAATCACCGGCCGGCGACCAACCCGGTCTGATAGCGGGCCATAAATCAATTGTGAAAAACCATAGGTCAATAGATACGCTGCCATCACGCGCTGCACCACTCCGGTGCGAACCGATAAATCACGGGCGATATCCGAGATAACCGGCACATAAATGGTTTGCGCCATCTGACCAACGGCAACCAGGAGGATCAACATAACCAGCAGGTGGAAATTTTCTATTTTTCTCATTGTCTTAACTAGTCTATTAGCCGGACTACGTGCCACATTGATATTGAAAAAGTGACACACCTCACTATTGGCGCATAAGCTAACAAATCTAGAAATTTTAGCGAGCCAGCACGACATATTGCCAAATAGCCAACTGGCAGATAAAAACACCATGGCCGTAAAGTAAACTGTCCAGATGAACCTTGATGGAGAAGAGATGTGTTTAAATATTGGAAAATAATTATACGATAAGCCTGTTTTTTGAACAGAACAGATCGTTATATTAGGGTGCTCCAGCGCGGTAAAGCATTTATGCGGCAATCGTGAATAATGGCATAACCTAAAAGCAATACATGGAGAGAGATAATTTAAAAGCGGTAATCATTGACGCTAAATAAATCTGTTGCGTATCGATAGTGGTTAAATAATGTTCTAAACGTACAATAATTTCCGTTTCCTGAGCGGACCTCAAAATTAGCAATTGTATTAATAGAGTTCTGAATAAAAATGTGACTAAAAAATACTATAAAGACCCCACAAAATAGTCTATACCAATTAATATCCCCCCGGTATCATTCAGCGAGTTTTATATTTACTGATACACTTTGTTTTTTATTAAATTATTTTTCATACAATAACATCATATTATGAGTAACAGGATTTAAAATCACCGATTGAATAAGCCAAATCATCAATATAAGATTTATTTGCACCACTCATGGCTAATAAAGTCGATGGGTGAAATCTCAACCTAAAGAGGTGATATATGTCTAACTGGAATGATATAGCAAGTATATATAAATTAAGTATTTATATTTCCAATGGTGAGAAATCGACTTCTATCTATGCCAATGGTAATAATCAAATACCCGTAGATATAATTATTGAAGCTAGAGATAAAAAAAATAACCCAGTATTTTTATCCAGCGATGAAATATACGACCATATTAATCTCGTCGATTATAAAAATACGCCTATTCCCAGCAGGGTATTAACCAAATCAAAAGTGGCTGGGGAATATGTTTATCCTGTTCTCAAGCAGATATCACGAGACAATCCCGGTAACCCTTGTCACTTCTATTTATCTGTTCCTAAAGTTTCAGAGTCCCCACTCAAAGTATATGTTCAGGTTTTCATTAACGATCCCAATACTGGGACCAAAATAGAGTATACAACGGCACAAATAAACAATAATAACAATGCAATACCTGACTATATATCAATGAGAATTCTCCCGGCGAGAATATTCACTGATAATGATTTGGACATTTTGACTAAACAAGAAAACCGTGTTGACGGCTATAACAGTATCTTGAGAAAGTATTACGTCCGATTTAAATCGACAGATAATACCATTACCCATGATGCTTTATGTGATCAGAGATACTGGTTCTATTATAGACAGCAAGGTAACTATAAAGGCTGTTCTACCTCAACTGATAGCTCAATTGATATTAGCTCAGCTAACTATACTGCCAAATTTCAAGTGTCGAACTCCTGGACCATTAGCGTTACCTCGAAAAATCATGAGGAACGCGGTATCTGTTTCTGGTCTTATCGCCTATGGTACGGTGCGCTATGGTCTTATAACGATTGGTCTAAATCTCTGCATTTCTTCTTACATGACCAATACGGTAACAGAGCTGATATTGACGTAAAATCTAATGGCGACCAGGACATATCCTTCCATGTCTTGGCTTAGTTCACCTTGCATTCATCCCATTGCTTAACCGTGATTTATTATTAAAAGTAGTTTCAGTTTTACCGACTGGGCTACTTTCATTTCAATATTAAAAAAACTCAATGGAGGTCATTTATATGACTCAAGTGGCTAACTATTTCACTCAGAGTGGTAATTTCATCAGTGCAGCCTTAGGCGGCGTTGACCCGAGAACCGGTTTATATTCATTTTCTTTTCCTATTGCCAGTGTGGTGGCTAATAACAATTTAGGGCCGGAAATAGATGTATCACTACATTATAATATGTTTGATAATAATAACATTGGCCTTGGCATGGGGTTTTCATTTTCTTTCTCACAGTATGATGCACTAAATAAAGTTTTGTATTTATCAACAGGTGATAAATACCATATTTATGAAAGTGCTAACGGCGTAGAAATTGAGCAAAAAAAATTAAGCTCTTTTAAATTCGAGCGTAATAATGATAACTATATTATTACTTATAAATCAGGTATGGTCGAAATATTAGAAGGCAGGAATTCAGGTCAAAATATTAAAAATGTTATTTCAGTAATTTCTCCGTTAGGGCATGAAGTTCATTTTAACTGGATATTTAAAGGTTTCAAGCGTCTAGCCAGCATCCGAGATGCCAATAGAGAATTACTTAAAATAAATTACGACGATGCGATATTCCCTGAAATTACTATTTTTTCAGGGACGCAGGAACAGCGCACGCTACAATTTCAGTTGTTCAACAAACGATTGCAAAAAATAACCTTAGTTGATAATAAGTATCAATGGGTTATGGCCTATACTGGCGAGGGTTATATTGAACAGGTGACTTATCCATCCGGCTTAATTGAAAACGTTGATTACCAAAATAACTTGATGCGCTTTCCTGAGAATGCCGTGCCCGCGTTGCCTGCCGCCGTCAGACACACTATCACCCCCGGAACTGGGCAGCAAAAGTTGGTCACCCTCTACGAATATACCAACACGAACTATTTAGGCTTTGCCAGTGGCGTGAATTTCTTACCAAATAGCGATAATGCTTATCGGATCCTGACGGATTACCAATATGGATCAACGGAAACTCAACTCGGTGATAAGCACAATATTGTTATTACCCGTAGATACAATAATTTCCATCTCATTACGCGGGAAAGCACCCAACAAGGCAGCTGTTCATGTACTGTAGAAACTGAGTATTACGCCCAAAAAGGCACCCCTTTTGACCAACAGCCCGCACAATTTCAGCTCCCCAAACAAACCACAACGACGTTTCTTGATACCAGCAAACCGGCAACCGAACAACGCCGCGTTGAAATAACGAAAACTGAATTTGATCTCTGGGGCAACCCAACGAAGGAAGAAAATCCTGATGGTTCGGTGGTAGTGACCCGTTGGTACGCCAGCCAGGGGGAGGAAAACTGCCCAGCGGAACCCAACGGTTTTGTGCGATTTATAAAACAACAAAAACTCATCCCTGCCGAATCCGCTTATACCACGCCAATCCGGACCTGCCGTTTTACCTACCAAAGACTCGGCAATACTCCGTATGTGGTGCAAGAGAAGAAATTCTTTTATCGCGACGACCAGTTGTTGTCGCAACAGAACCTAATGTCAATAAGTGACGCTAATGACGCCGAGTTTGGGCGAATTATTGCCATTAACGAGGACATGTATGAGCTGTCAGATAGCGGCAAGCAATTCACCAGCACTCAGCGTTTTACAACTCAAATACAAAGTGGTTTATTAACTCAAATAGCAAAATTTATCGGCTCTGACGGTGTAACCAGTACGGTAACTCACACTCGCTCCGCTTATACTGGGCTGTTGTATGCAAAAACCGATGCTCAAGGTATTACTACGCATTATCAATACGATGAAATGGGCCGTCTTACCTCCAGAGTTACCTGCCCTGGCACTCGCTATGAAAATACGACCCGTTGGGACTACCTGATCGATGGCGAAGGGAAGCTTTCCACTACTGAAACAGATGCCGCAGGTAATAAGCTTCGCACCTATTTTGATGGTCTGGGTCGCACATTACGCCAACAGCAGTCGAATGCGGGAGAGACACCTTCTTGGTATGAAATTCAGTCTTATAGCTATAACCTGTTAAATGAAATCACCGCAGAGAAAAGCAGTGATTGGTGGATAGCGAAAAATCAGCGGCCTGAACAATATGCCATTAACTCGGCTCATACTTATGATAATTGGGGGGAAATAACTAAAGCCGCTGGCAGCGACGGCATTACGCGTTGGCAAGTGAATGACCCTATTCAGCTTACCCAAACTCTCCACCAGAGTGGTAACAACAATAACCGTGAGATCGACAGTGGTAGCAGCAAAATTCAATACGATATCAATCTACGCCCTCTGAGCACGACCCGTATTGACACTGCCGGAAAGCCACAGGGAGTGTGCCACTATGCTTACGATGGACTGGGCCGCTTATGCCGAGAAGAAGATGAACTTGGGCATGTCACTTTACATACCTATGATGCTTACGACCGGCTGGTCAGCCAAACTACAGCAGACGGCAGCATAGTAACCCGCACCTACCCCGGCTATTTAAAGGGCAATTATGTAGCCTCACTCACCCTTACGGGTAAGAATTCAGCAGGAAAAACCCAGCATTGGCTACTAGGTACTCAGAATTTTGATAGCCTGGGGCGGCTGATCGAAAGCTCCAGCTGTGGCCGAACTACGTCCTATCGCTATCAGGAAGCATCACCCGTTCCGTTCAGTATCATCACCCCTGAGAAGGAAGTGATTAATCTATCTTACATTCCCGAACTGAATAATTCGGTGCAATCTCTCAACGCAAACGGTGTCACCCAAGAGTTTAGCTATGACCCTATTAGTGGCCGGCAGTTGGACGCCAAAGAAACTGACAGTGTCGATACTCAATTTTCCTGGCACCCTTCCGGCAGTTTGAAAACCGAAACAGTGATCCATCACCAAGATTCCCCCCGTGCCAGTCATTATCGCTGGACGCTGCGTGGTAGCAACACCACTTTTACCGATATCACCGGCGCACAAACCCGCTATAACCGAAATACTGACGGCAGAATAATTGAAGTTGCGGATGATGATCTGAATGCACGGCTAAGTTATAACCCGTTAGGCTACCTTGCCAGCTTGCTGATTACCGATGGAACAACGCAGAACAGCCTGAAAACTCAGCTAGCTCACGATGATTTTGGCCGGGAAACATCCCGTAAGGTGACTGATAGCAAAGGCATAGAAATCATCATATTACAAACATGGCTGGCAAACGCTCAGTTGGCTACTCGTATCACCAAACACAATAATATCACCATTCACACTGAAAATTACGGCTATGATAAACGTAATCGTTTGGTCAGCTATGTCGCGACCGGAAGCAACCTGTCACCCGCGCCTAATGGCATGATGTTATCTGCACAACGCTACGCTTATGATGCTCTGAATAATCTGACCCACCTGGAAACCACTTTCTCCGATGGCACTACCGACAGTGTAGTGTACCGATATCTCAATGATGACGATCCCACACAATTAACCTCAATAACTCATACGCATCCTAATTATCCCGCCAGTATTGCCCTCGACTATGATGCCAATGGGCGCATGATTAAAGATGAATCGGGCCGCACGCTCACCTACGACGTAACCGGTCGTCTTATTGGCATAAACGGAGAGAATATCGCAGGCGGTAGCTACAGTTACGATGCACTGAACCGACTGGTGGCCCAGAACGTCAGTGATGGCGATAAGCGAGTGTTGTATTACCAAGGAAATGAGTTAGTCAACGAAGTCATAACATATCAGGCAAGTAATAATCGATTGATTAAACTGGGTCATGCCTGTCTGGGGGTAAAAGAGCTCAGCCATCTTACCCTGACGGCCACCGATAACCATGATAATTTGCTCTGGTCACGAGAGGTAGCTAACAGCAGCGGTACTCTCAACACTTGGTCACCCTACGGCTATGGCTACACGCCTTCCCCGTTACTGGGGTTTAATGGCGAACGCCTCGATCCGGTTAGTGGAAGCTACCATTTAGGTAACGGTTATCGTGCCTACAACCCTTTACTAATGCGATTCAACTGCCCGGATAGCCTCAGCCCGTTTGGCGCTGGCGGCATTAATCCATATGCTTACTGCGCAGGAGATCCTATTAATCGCCTAGATCCAAGCGGTCACCTGAGCGGAAGCGCCATTGCTGGGATCGTGTTGGGCTCTCTGGGATTATTGGCAGCTATATTTAGCGCCGGTGCATCAATAATTGCCGCTGGCAGCGTGATGACAGCAATCAGCTCAGCTTCAGCAATATCACTGGTGGTTGGCTCGATGGGCGTTGCTTCAGATGTAATATCTATTGTGAGCAACGCTATTTCCGATAGTAATCCCGAAGCATCCTCAGTATTGGGATGGATATCACTGGGAACAGGGATTTCCGGGCTGGCAGGAGGCGTGGGCCGTGGCGTTTATAAAGGTATCTCCCGCGCCACATCGGGGCTGAGAACACGAACTGCTAATATTCTGGAAAAAGGCTTATCAGGCCGTGGTAGCCCAGTTGCGGCCAGAACATGGGCTTCTGAGGATCTGATGACGTTTTATCGCGGTGACGATCGTTCACCGGAGGCCATCAGAAAAGCGGGTGGATTCTACCCCAGAAGCGGTGATTCCTCGAAAGACGTGCTTACGCGATTTAAAAAAGCCTTTAGTGAAGACGCCGCTGGGCATTCCCAGGCGCATGTACGTCAAGGCAATCCTGATTATATTTCCTTTGGTACCGATCTCGATTCAGGCGGCTATGCTGACACCCGCAGCTATTTTTATGAAGTTAAAATTCCAGGCATGCGTCAGCAAAACATTACCGCTGAGGTGATCGGCACTCAATCGGTTAGAACCGGCCCCAAAGTCAGTGCGCCGCGATTGCTGCTTGACGGTCATTCGGTGGATACGTCTAATTTTGTTGCCATGTTACCAGCACGTACCGTCGAGGCCACTTTCGTAACACCAGTACCGATACAATTCATTAGCCGTTATCGAATGAAAGGTGGTAGTTGGATGAGTTTTTGACCTGAGATAGTAATATGATGCCCCCTATCAATTTGGATGAAACGGCAGTTCCTGCAAGACAAGGGGGGACGCGATGATAATACCAGTAGAAATCATAGCCCAGTGTCATTTTCAGAATGATGACAGAGGTCCAAGGACGAAAGGCATAACATTTTATCGATAATGTTTTTCAACCAAATGCTCTAAAATATCGCCATCGCTTTAGGCATCACTTCAGATAAGTATATGATGGGAAAGAATTATGGCTGAATGGGTTAGTGGCAAAATTACTCACATCGAACACTGGACCGACTCGTTGTTCAGTATTCGGGTCAATGCGCCAATTGACTCCTTTACCGCCGGTCAATTTGCCAAGCTGGCATTAGATATCAACGGCGAGCGGGTACAGCGGGCTTATTCTTACGTTAATGCGCCAAGTGACGACAATCTGGAGTTTTATCTGGTCACAGTACCGGAAGGCAAACTCAGTCCACGGCTGGACCAGTTGCCCGTAGGCGGTGAAGTGATGGTTACCAAGCAAGCGGCGGGCTTCTTTGTGCTAGAAGAGATCCCCGATTGCGATACCTTGTGGATGTTAGCCACCGGCACCGCGATCGGCCCCTATCTGTCAATTTTACAGGAAGGGCGTGATTTAGAACGCTTCAAAAATCTGGTGTTGGTCCATGCGGCACGTTTCGCCCGTGATCTCAGCTACCTGCCACTGATGCAACAACTTGAACAGCGCTACAACGGCAAGTTACGTATCCAAACAGTGGTGAGCCGTGAAGAGTCCCACGGTTCATTGACCGGCAGAGTTCCGGCCTTGATTGAGAATGGCTCACTGGAAGCCGCTGTCGGCCTGAAAATTGACGCGCATGACAGCCATGTAATGCTATGCGGTAACCCGCAAATGGTACGAGACACCCAGCAATTGCTGAAAGAACAGCGTGAGATGCGTAAACATTTACGCCGCAAACCGGGGCATATGACCAGCGAGCAATATTGGTAATAGACAGTATCGTCAAAGCTAACTAACTGATAATAAAGGGCCATATGGCCCTTTTGGCTTTATCAAACCCTATTCACTGTGGTGTTTTATCAGCCAGAAACTTCACCGGTACCGCTTCTGGGCCAAAACGATTGTCACCCTCGGTACCGAGAAATGCGCCACAATCAATAAACATCATGACAATAATTAGTGTGGGAATAAACCGCCCAACACCCCATTGCCAGATGGGCGCTAGCATCTGCCAGTTACCGGCCATCAGCATCCAGGCCAGTACCACCAAAAATGCCCACCAACCGGCTTTATTACGGTCATGAAGCCGTTTAACCACCACTGCCGCCGTTGGCCACAGCAAAAAAACTATCGCAAAAGCCGCAGTCTGAATGGGTAACCAATCCTTACCTGCCAGCGTAAAAACAACCAGCATCGCCAACAGCCACAAACTAATCCAGATCCAAAAGTCCCGCCGCCCGATACGGCCTTTAAACGAGAAACACCACTGCTGTATTGTCATCAATGAACCGATCCATTTACCTGATATAATTTACAGTTGATATATACTCAATAGAGTACCCCAATGCCGCAACTAACCTATAATCTTTGCAGTGAATTTTGACAATCACACTCAATTACCGCTTTAATCCCCTACACACACTTCTAACGACGGCATAAGTCATGAGAAAAGAGAGAGTCGCGATACTGGCAATACTGCTGCTAATAGCAACAGTTAGCCGCGCTCATGCCGACCCCGCAGACGACAGCGGTCAGCCAACGGAAGAGGCTCAGCCGACCGCGCCTTATCTACTTTCTGGCGCGCCAACTTTTGATTTAACACTGGTCAAATTTCGTGAAAGCTATAACCGCACGAATCCAACACTGCCTCTCAGTGAGTTTCATGCGATTACAGTAAAAGATGATCTGCCCCCACTGACTCGGGCTGCCAGTAAGATTAATGAGAATCTCTATGCTTCAACCGCACTGGAAAAAGGTACCGGTAAGATTAAGACCTTACAAATTACCTATTTGCCGATAAAAGGGAGTGAAGAGAAAGCGGCCCGACTAGTGGCTGTCAATTATATGGCAGCCCTGATGCGCCAGTTTGAGCCCACACTCACGCTCCAGCAAAGTCTTGATAATGTGCAGCAACTGCTGACACAAGGTAAAGGTTCGCCTTTCTATGCCCATCCGATTGGCGCAATTCGCTATGTGGTAGCGGATAACGGCGAAAAAGGGCTAACTTTCGCTGTTGAACCGATTAAGCTGTCACTATCTGAAGCATAGTCTTGCCGCAATTAATGACGAAAAGCAAAGCCATTGCCACTAATCATCTCTATACTGTTGGACAGGTAAACTGCCTGTCGGGCAGTCATTATTATTGACCCTCGCGTCCCCTTGTTGGAGGAAGAAACATGCGTCATCCATTAGTTATGGGTAACTGGAAGCTGAACGGTAGCACTAACATGGTCAAAGAGCTTATCGCTGGCCTGCGTACAGAACTGAGCACCGTTGACGGTTGTGGTGTTGCTATTGCCCCACCGACTATCTATCTGAATCAAGCTAAGCACGAGTTGGCAGGTAGCCGCATCGCTCTGGGTGCACAGAATGTTGATGTGAACCTGTCTGGTGCATTTACCGGTGAAACCTCTGCTGACATGCTGAAAGATATCGGTGCGCAATACATCATCATCGGTCACTCTGAGCGCCGTACTTATCACAACGAAAGTGATGAATTCATCGCCAAGAAATTTGGTGTATTGAAAGAAGCCGGTCTGATCCCCGTTTTATGTATTGGTGAATCCGAAGCAGAAAACGAAGCGGGCCAAACTGAAGCAGTCTGCGCCAAACAACTGGATGCCGTGCTGACTACTTTGGGCGTAAAAGCGTTCGAAGGCGCAGTCATTGCTTATGAACCAATTTGGGCAATCGGTACTGGCAAATCAGCCACTCCGGCACAGGCTCAGGCAGTTCATAAATTCATCCGTGACCATATCGCGAAACAAGATGCCGCGGTTGCAGCACAAGTTATCATTCAGTACGGCGGTTCTGTTAACGACAAAAACGCAGCAGAGCTGTTCACCCAGCCTGATATCGATGGCGCACTGGTTGGCGGTGCATCACTGAAAGCGGATGCTTTCGCGGTTATCGTGAAAGCAGCAGCGAAAGCTAAAAAAGCCTAATTCAGGTTCTAAGTTACTGATTAAGCTGGGGCAGATGATGCTCCGGCTTTTTTATTAAAATTTTCATGAAACTCTTTTTTATATAAATCAATTCCGTCAGTGCCAATTGGGCCAAGAAATTTGCTTATCTCCGCGCTTTTTCCTGCAATATTATTAAGGTGACATTCAACATAAGTCTTTTTCTGCGCATCAAAAAAATGAATAATATTACTGCCTTTAAATTTAATCACATTACAGGCATGCCCTTGGGTCGCCCCCGGTAACATGCGCAACATAGCTGGCCGATGAATCACAAGGACACCATTTAACTCGTCAGTGGGTTGATATTGCTGTAGCTGAGTCAACAGTTCATCAACAGACTTAGCACTCTTATCTAGCAACCCCATATTCCCTTTGACATCCCCACCTCTCAGTTCGGGTATTGCAAGATAAACCGTATTCTTCTCAAATGTTTCAGCCACGGCGGTGGCACAAGAAGCACAGTTAGTTTGCCCAAAACCATGAATGCCGAAGTATGCCAGCAAAGCAGCGAGTGGTCGTAGTAACAGAGGCGGCTTACCCTTACTATTGCCTATATTTAACAAATAGCCTGTTAGATAATTCTCTTTGGTACCAAAAATGGAGTAGTTACTGGGCTTAATGCCAAAGGAGGCTTTCTCATTTGTTATGGCTAATGTTGGTGGTGTATAGCTCTCAGTGATAACTGCTGAAGCGGCATCCCATTCATCAGGTTCACATATAATTGACACGTTACTATACAGTGATTCAGTACTCCCACCCCTCGATAATGCCCTCAATGGCGGACTTAATGGGTCCAAACCTGGATTATCTATCAAGCTCGTACTTGAAACGCCACGAATGCTCATAATTCTCTCCGCATAATTTGCCACATTTATTAGACCAAATAACTCAATAGCGCATTTAACACGTGCTGGCGAATTACGCGGTTTTTATCTGTAAGAAAGAGATGAATTGTGAAAATAATCAGAGGGTTAAAATGGTTAATAAAACAAAGCGCCCGCAAGCATTAACCTACGGGCGCTGAGTCTACTACGGCTATAAAAATGTTATTATTTTATCGTTTACTTATTTCATCAAACACGCCACCAGTGGCGAAATGTGTCTGCTGTGCTTTGGTCCAGCCACCGAACACTTCATCGATAGTAAACAACTTCAATTTCGGGAACTCGTTGGCGAATTTAGCCGCCACTGCCGGATCCCGTGGCCGATAGTAATTCTTGGCAGCAATAGTCTGGCCTTCTGGCGAATAGAGGTATTTTAAGTAAGCATCCGCCACTTCCCGGGTACCACGCTTATCAACCACTTTATCCACTACAGATACCGTCGGTTCAGCTAAAATAGAGACACTTGGCGTGATGATATCAAACTTGTCTTTACCTACTTCATTCACCGCCAGCAGAGCTTCGTTCTCCCAGGCAATCAGCACATCGCCAATACCGCGTTCAACAAAGGTATTCGTGGCACCACGCGCGCCGGAGTCCAACACTTCCACATTCTTATACAGCGTTTTAACGAATTCCTGCGCTTTAGCCTGATCATTATTGTTGTGTTCTAACGCATAACCCCATGCCGCCAGATAGTTCCAACGCGCGCCACCCGAGGTTTTCGGATTAGGTGTAATGACCGAAATTCCTGGTTTCACTAAATCTGACCAGTCATGAATCTGTTTCGGGTTCCCTTTACGCACCAAGAACACGATAGTTGAGGTATACGGCGCAGAGTTATCAGGCAGGCGCTTAATCCAGTTTTTATCAATACGACCACGCTCAGCAATAGCATCGACATCATATGCCAGTGCTAATGTCACCACATCAGCTTCAATACCATTAATAACCGAGGTCGCCTGCTTACCGGAACCGCCATGTGATTGACGCACCGTCACCTTATCACCGGTTTGCTGTTGCCAATGCTTACTGAATGCCTGGTTATATTCCTGATAGAATTCACGTGTCGGATCATATGACACATTCAATAGTTGGATATCTTTTGCCATGGCACCTGATGCCAGCAGCAGTAATGACAGACCTACACCCCATTTACGCATTGACCCGCTCCCATAAATATTGTTATTAATTAAATAGTTATTAACCTATACCCTAAATAATTCAAGTAGCAGGAAGGCGGCAAGGGAGATAATCCCGATGAGCTTACATAAGTAAGTGATTAGGGTTATTGAGTGTAGCCAACACATACGCAGCTTGAAGTATGACGGGTATAAATTGTAATCAACTAAATTGGTTGACCTGATACTGAGCGTGCCAGAAACTTCCCGCGCAATTAAAGAATAAAAAAGTTTTGATTATATCAATACGAAATATACAGGCAGCACGACCAATAAATATCAAGCAATCGACACACCGGTGGTCTGAGAAATAGCAGGCATAAATGCAAAAAGCCCCCGGCATGCGGAGGCTTTTATATTGGATAGCAGACTGTTTTAGAACAGTTTTTTAGCTGTGTCGTACCAATCTTCTTTAAATTTACTTTTCTTGTTCTCTGGCGCGATACAAACAGAGATAAGTTCATGCACCATTTTCTCGTTTTGTACGCCAACGCAGAAACCACCTTGCGTATAGTCGTGGTCTTCCAACAACAAGTCGACGGCATAAGCACCCATACGGGAAGCCAGAATGCGGTCATAGGCTACTGGTGCACCACCACGCTGAATGTGGCCTAATACAGTGCCACGGGTTTCACGGCCGGTTTCTTTCTCGATATATTTAGCCAGTTCGTCGATATCATCCAGTTTTTCAGTAATAGCAACGATAGCGTGCTTTTTACCTTTCGCGATGCCAGCTTTGATTTCATCAACCAAATCATCACGTTTGAATTCGACTTCAGGAATAGCAATAAACTCACAACCACCAGCAATGGCAGCCGCCAAAGTCAGGTCACCACAATAACGACCCATCACTTCAACGATAGAGATACGTTGGTGTGAAGAGGAGGTATCACGCAGACGGTCAATCGCTTCAACCACGGTCCCCAGTGCAGTGAAGAAACCGATGGTATAGTCAGTACCGGCCACATCGTTATCGATGGTGCCCGGTAAACCTACACAGTGGATACCACCCTCTTTGGTCAGCAAGTCTGCACCGGCATAAGAACCGTCACCACCGATAACCACCAGGCCATCGATACCCCGGTCTTGCATGTTCTTCAGGGCCACTTTACGTTTTTCTGGATCACGGAACTCAGGAAAACGTGCAGAACCCAGGAAGGTACCACCACGGTTAATCATATCGGACACGCTATAGCGGTCCAGTTTTCTCATGCGATTTTCATACAAGCCCAGGTAGCCATCTTCAATACCGTAAACTTCTAATCCTGCTGACAAAGCGGCACGAACAACCCCACGAATGGCTGCGTTCATACCTGGCGCGTCACCGCCGCTTGTTAGTACACCGATTTTTTTGACCATGACTACCTCTAAACTTGTAGATGCGATTTTTAAAATTCTTTATTTGCTAATTTTGTCTTGCACAAGAGACCCGTACAGAAAACCAGCTTTATGAGATTAATATCGGATATTATAGCAAAAACACCAAGCTGAATTGATTCAAGTCATGCCATCTGGCGGTATTTTCTTCAACACTGAACCATAATGTAACCACAGTTTACCTGTCGTTAATGAAGAAATTATAACTCCCAATGCGCATGGCGCTCTTTCGGCACCACAGAGCAGGGATCTTGATGGATAAGTACATCGGCACCGGGGAATCGGTGCAACAGTGCGCGTTCAACTTCCTCAGCTAAGATATGTGCTTCCATCAATGGCATCATATCTTCCATTTCAAGATGAAGTTGAATAAAGCGTGTTGGCCCCGATTGGCGGGTACGCAGATCATGAGCACCAATCACGCCCGGCCATGACATCACAATATCAATAATCTGCTGGCGCTCGTCATCAGGCAATGCCCTGTCCAGCAAGGCTTGAACCGCTTCATATCCCATACGTAACGCACTATAGAGAATATAAACACCAATACCCAATGCAAACAACGCATCAGCCCAGTGAAAACCATACCAACTTAATGCCAATGCAATAAGAATAGCACCATTCATCATGACGTCAGATTGATAGTGCAACATGTCGGCGCGAATGGCCTGGCTGTGGGTTTTTCGTATCACCCAACGCTGAAAAGTGACTAATATCAATGTACTGAATAATGCAATTAAGGTGACCCAGATACCTATACCTGGATCTTGCACTGGTTGCGGTGACGCCAAATGCTGAAAACCCGTCAGGAACAGGAATAACGCCGAGCCGGAAATAAACATGCTTTGTGCCAGTGCGGCCAGTGACTCAGCCTTGCCATGACCAAAAGTGTGCTCTTCATCGGCGGGTTGCAGAGAGTAACGCACCACAAAAAGGTTTGTCAGAGAAGCGGCCAGATCCACCAGAGAGTCAACCAACGCCGCCAACAAACTTACCGAACCGGTATGCCACCAGGCAAAAATTTTAATAATCAGTAAGGTTGATGCCAGCCCTGTCGCACTGAGCGCGGCAGCTTTAACCAAACGCGCATATTGCGGATCCATAACTTATCCTAAATGATATTTTAGAATTATGAGTATACGGAAATGGAATAAAAAAAGCCCTCCATCATGGAGGGCGAAAGACAGGGATGGTGTCTATGGCAAGGAAAACAGGGTATTACAGGGTACTACTTACTTCTGGGCAGAAGAGGGTTGTGCTGCTGGCGCCTGCTGCATTTTCTCAATGCGCTGCTGGTGCTTTTGGTTCAAGACAGCTTTTTGCTCTGGAGTGAGCAAGTTAAACATTTGGTTACGAACTTTGGCCATTTCGACCTGACGTTCAATCTGGTCCTTGGTCATTTTCTCAGCCTGCGCTCTTACCGCAGCTTCATCGAATTTATCGGCGGTAATCAGCTTGTGCATTGCGTCTCTGTCCGCCATATCAAGGCGTGGCTGGCCTTGGCGAGACTGGCGCATCAGGTCACGCATTTGCTGACGCTGTTGTTCTGTCAGATTGACGCCGTCAAACATGTTATGGTGACCGCGACCATCTTTCTTGTTCATCATCGCACTATCACCGTGGCACCAGCTATCAGTGGCCCCGGTCTTATCGGCGGCGAAGGCGGCTTGAGAGCCTAGAACTAACATTGACGCCATGATTAACGTTGTTACTTTAGTTACTTTGCGCATTATTAACTCCTGGGTTCTGTCTGCTAAGCGATTTGCTGCTATGCGATTCAATGTGAAGCAGTCTATCGCTCCTGCTGCAAACAAGCGTCAGCGCATGTAAAACTGGGGTCAGTGCATGTAAAGCTAAGTAAAGTCATGGAATACCGGCAATTGTTAACGTATTTTGCGTCAAGAGGAGAAATAACCATGCATAAAATCCTATTAGTTGATGATGATCGTGAATTGACGTCGCTGTTGAAAGAATTACTGGAAATGGAAGGCTTTAATGTTGTTGTTGCCTATGATGGCGAACAGGCGTTAAACCTGCTAGATAACTCTATCGACTTGTTATTGCTAGATATTATGATGCCGCGTAAAAACGGTATCGAAACTTTGAAAGAATTACGTCAACATCACCAGACCCCTGTCATTATGCTGACTGCTCGTGGCAGTGAATTGGATCGGGTGCTTGGCCTTGAGCTGGGCGCTGATGATTATCTGGCAAAACCGTTTAATGATCGTGAGCTTGTGGCACGTATCCGTGCCATTTTGCGCCGCTCGAACTGGAGCGAACAACAGCAAAATGTCGATCAAGGTGCGCCAACACTGGACGTTGATTGCCTGCAATTGAACCCAGGCCGTCAAGAGGCTACCTTTGAAGGCCAATCGCTGGAATTGACCGGGACTGAATTTACCTTGCTCTACCTGCTGGCTCAGCATCTCGGTCAGGTAGTCTCGCGGGAGCATCTCAGCCAGGAAGTGCTGGGGAAACGGTTAACACCTTTTGACCGTGCTATTGATATGCACATTTCAAACCTGCGCCGTAAGCTGCCGGATCGCAAAGACGGGTTACCTTGGTTTAAAACTCTGCGTGGTCGCGGATATCTGATGGTATCAGAAACATGATTAACAGTTTAACGACGCGAATTTTTGCTATTTTTTGGTTCACCTTAGCACTGGTATTAATGCTGGTATTGATGGTGCCAAAGCTCGACTCGCGTCAACTGACTGCCTTGCTCGACAGTGAACAGCGCCAGGGAACAATGCTCGAGCAACATATCGAAGCTGAACTGGCCAGTGACCCCGCCAATGACCTGATGTGGTGGCGCAGGCTTTATCGCGCCATCGAAAAATGGGCACCACCGGGCCAACATCTCGTGTTAGTCACCACTGAGGGCCGTGTCATTGGCGCTCAACGTCACGAAATGCAAATTGTCCGTAATTTTATCGGCCAGTCTGATAACTCAGATCAGCCGAAAAAGAAGAAATATGGCCGTGTCGAGATGGTCGGCCCCTTCTCTATCCGCGATGGTGAAGATAACTATCAGCTCTATCTGATACGCCCGGCCAGTAGCCCGCAATCTGATTTTATCAATTTGATGTTTGACCGCCCGCTGCTGCTATTGATTGTCACCATGCTTATCAGTGCGCCACTGCTGCTATGGTTGGCTTGGAGTCTGGCAAAACCGGCTCGTAAGTTGAAGAATGCCGCCGATGATGTGGCGCGGGGTAATTTGAAACAGCACCCTGAGCTGGAGTCCGGCCCACAAGAGTTTTTAGCCACCGGTGCCAGTTTTAATCAGATGATCAGTGCGCTCGATAGAATGGTTGTGGCCCAACAACGGCTGATTTCTGATATCTCCCATGAGTTGCGCACGCCACTTACCCGCCTGCAACTGGCGACCGCGTTGATGCGACGTCGTCATGGTGAGGGGAAAGAGCTGGAACGTATCGAAATGGAAGCACAGCGACTGGATAGCATGATCAATGATTTACTGGTGTTATCCCGTAGCCAACATAAAAACGAGCTACATCGCGAACCCATTAAAGCGAATGATTTATGGTCTGACGTGCTGGAAAATGCCCAGTTTGAAGCAGACCAAATGGGCAAAACTCTGGAAGTCACCGCACCTCCCGGGCCATGGACCCTATTTGGCAATCCCGCAGCACTTGATAGCGCGCTGGAGAATATCGTGCGTAACGCACTGCGTTACTCTCATCATCACATTGCGGTGGCATTCAGCTCTGATAATCAGGGTATTACTATCACTGTCGATGATGATGGCCCCGGTGTTAGCCCGGAAGACCGTGAACAAATATTCCGGCCGTTCTACCGCACTGATGAAGCGCGGGATCGCGAATCAGGTGGTACGGGTTTGGGATTGGCGATTGTCGAAACAGCCGTCAATCAGCATCGCGGATGGGTGCGGGCTGAAGATAGCCCATTAGGGGGCTTGCGCTTGATACTGTGGTTGCCGCTGCATCCACTTAAGTCTTAATCTATCGTACCTCTGCCCGATCATCTGGGATCGGGCAGATCTCTGCTATCACGGTTTGCTGACCTCTTCTCCCTGCCCCTCTTTTTCCAGCAACAGCTTTTTGCGCTCAATACCCCAACGATAGCCTGACAACGTGCCATCCTGGCGAATAACCCGGTGACAAGGAATAGCAATCGCCAGCATATTGGCAGCACAGGCACCGGCTACCGCACGCACCGCTTTGGGCGAACCTATTCTGGCGGCGATATCAGCATAACTGGCGGTCTCACCTACCGGTATTTCCCGCAGTGCCTGCCACACCCGCTGCTGAAAAGCGGTGCCCTGAATATCCAGTGGCAAATCTAGCCCGAGCTGAGGAGCCTCAACCAACCCCACCACCTGCGCGAACCATTGCTCAAACTCAGCATCGCCGCCAATTAACTCTGCTTGTGGAAACTTATCCTGTAGCTGCTGCACCAACAGCGCTGGGGAGTCACCCAGCAAGATGGCGCAAATACCCAGCTCACTTTTTGCCATCAGAATCGCACCGAGAGAACTTTCTCCGACGGCAAAATGCAACGTGACATCACGCCCGCCACTGCGGTAGCGGGTCGGTGTCATCCCCAACAACTGATTCGATTGCTCATAAAATCGGCCATTAGAGTTATAACCGGCTTCAAAGATAGCGTCAGTTACCGAGCCTTGCCCCGCTAATTGTGCACGAATACGCGCACTGCGCGTTGCACTGGCATATGCCTTAGGGGTCAACCCGGTAATGGCTTTAAATAAACGATGGAAATGAAAAGCACTGAGATTCACCTGCGCCGCTAGCTCATCAAGTTTAAGTGGCGTCTCGGCCTGCTCAATTAAGCGGCATGCCCGACTGATTTTGTCTGCATGCTGCTGTGACAGTGGTAATTCAGTGGGCTGACATCGTTTACAGGGCCGATAACCGGCCTGTTCAGCAGCATGATTATCGGCAAAGAATTCAACATTCTCTGCTTTAGCCTGACGGGACGGGCAAGAGGGGCGACAATAAACACCGGTCGTTTTCACTGCATAAACGAACTGGCCATCGGCTGTTTTATCCCGATTAACGATCGCATCCCAGAATGTATCTTTCGTCCGGATCATGGTAAATACCCCGTTGGTAGTGACTGTGGTAATCAGCATATAAAACCGCCACTGCTTACACTCTCCGCTGCTTGCTTTTAAATTATTGTGCGTGCTACTGACATTAGCAACCGCTGCACAGAGGGGAGGTTTCTGATATCCTGCGCCCCTCATTATTGGGGGACATATGCTTAATATCGTTTTATTTGAACCTGAAATTCCGCCCAATACCGGTAATATCATCCGGTTATGTGCGAATACCGGCTGCCAGCTCCATCTGATTAAACCTTTAGGTTTCACCTGGGATGACAAACGCTTACGCCGTGCAGGTCTTGATTATCATGAGTTTGCCAGTATTAAGCATCACCATGATTATCAGGCCTTTTTAGATTGTGAAAATCTCGACAGTGCGCAGCCTGCCCGATTATTTGCACTAACCACCAAAGGGACGCCAGCCCACAGTGCAGTAAGCTATCAAGCTGATGATTACCTGTTGTTTGGCCCTGAAACCCGTGGCTTGCCCGCCAGTGTTTTGGATGCGTTACCTGCTCAACAGAAAATCAGGATTCCGATGCAAGCCGATAGCCGTAGCATGAATCTGTCAAACGCGGTGTCAGTGGTGGTGTATGAAGCCTGGCGGCAATTAGGTTATCCGGGTGCGTTACTGAGAGAGTCGTTGTTTTAGCCAAAATGTGTCGGTGATCAGCTAGCAACCCAATAGAAAGGTGTATATCCAAAGTAATTGGAGTTGTAGCCAGGCAGCAAACGAACTCATCCCGATGAGCTGACATAAGTCAGTGATTCGGGTGAGTAAGAGCAGCTAACACCGCTACAGCTTCAAGTACGAAGGAGATGATCAGATGCCGTCGCCGTACTCAAACCCATGGGTAATCCCATTGAAATGCTGGTCCATATCCAATGACGGCTTATCACTTTCGGGTTTACCAACGATGCGGGCAGGTACCCCTGCTGCGGTGGTATGAGCGGGAACCGCCTGCAATACAACGGACCCGGCACCAATTTTCGCACCGCGTCCAACCTCGATATTCCCCAAAATTTTTGCCCCAGCCCCAATCATCACACCTTCACGGATCTTCGGATGACGATCACCGCTGGTTTTACCGGTCCCCCCTAAAGTAACCGATTGCAGGATCGATACATCATTCTCAACTACTGCCGTTTCGCCAATAACAATACCGGTCGCGTGGTCCAACATGATGCCGCAACCAATGGTAGCCGCAGGGTGGATATCAACCCCAAAAGCAACAGAGACTTGATTTTGAAGGTAAATAGCTAACGCTTTACGATCCTGCGCCCACAACCAATGACCGATACGATAAGCCTGTAAAGCGTGGAAACCTTTGAGATACAGCAGTGGTGTAGAGTATTTATCAACGGCCGGGTCACGCAGCCGCACCGCCAGAATATCCCGCGCGGCCGAAACTATCATCTGAGCATCTGCACGATAAGCATCCTCAACCACCTCACGGATGGCAATAGCAGGCATGATCGGATTAGCCAGTTTATTCGCGAGAATATAACTCAGGGCACTGCCTAAATTCTCATGCTTCAATAATGTCGCGTGAAAAAAGCTCGCCAGCATGGGTTCACACTCAGCCAGTGCTCTTGCTTCTGATTTAATGCTACTCCAGACCAGTTCTAACTCTTCTGACGACATTACCTACTCCTGCCCATAAAAAATTGCCCAAGGGAACGACCAAGGCAACTATACCCATATTCGTTGAGGTCACCGCAGTGTTAGCGGCAACACCAATGACTTTAGGTATGTAATTATTATTTTATTCCGCCAAACCCACGTAACCGATCAAATGCCGCTTTTCTCATCTTTTTTGGTCCGACCCAATAAGGTCAATGCCGCTTCACGGGCATTTTTGTGACAATAGAGCACTTGATAGATCTGTTCAGTTATCGGCATTTCAACACCATGGCGCTGGGCTAATGCCAGAACTTCTTTGGTATTGCGGTAACCTTCAACCACCTGACCAATCTTGTCCTGCGCTTCTTGTACCCCTAACCCTTGGCCCAGCATAATACCAAACCGGCGGTTACGAGATTGGTTATCTGTGCAGGTTAGCACCAAATCACCCAAGCCTGCCATGCCCATAAAGGTGGAAGGGTCGGCACCCAATGCAGAACCCAGCCGCGTCATTTCGGCCAAACCTCGGGTTATCAGTGCAGTACGGGCATTCGCACCAAAACCAATGCCATCAGACATCCCGGCACCAATCGCAATCACGTTTTTCACCGCACCGCCAAGCTGCACCCCGATAAAATCAGCATTACTGTAAACCCGGAAGCTTTTGCCACAGTGCAATAACTGTTGCAGGTCTTCGCTAAATTGCGCATCGGTTGATGCCAGCGCAATTGCCGTCGGTAACCCTGCTGCCAACTCTTTAGCAAAGGTTGGGCCAGACACCACCGCCAGCGGGATAGTTTCACCCAACACTTCGCGCGCCACATCCGCCAGCAAGCGGCCAGTTTCGGCCTCAAGCCCTTTGGTCGCCCAGACGATACGTGCATCTTTGCGTAAATGTGGTTTCAACTGATGCAATACCGCACCGAAGACATGGCTAGGTACCACGACTAACACATCGCGGCTGGCTGCCAGCGCACGTGCCAGATCGGTTTCCAGTAATAAGGTATCTGGGAAAGGAACATCGGGTAGGAAAGCTTGGTTACAACGATCACGTTGCAAAACCTGAATATGCTTAGGGTCATGACCCCATAACACGACTTGATGGCCATTACGCGCCAGCGTAATGGCTAATGCGGTGCCGTAAGATCCGGCACCGATTACAGTCATTGAAGCATTGATGGTGTTCATCAGGCATCCTGACGTTGTTCAGCACCTTCGCCGTCAGCCTGCTGTTGCAGATAGTTCATGAACAGGGCATCAAAGTTAACCGGTGCCAAATTAAGCTGTGGGAAAGTACCACGAGAAACCAGGCTGGTGATGCATTCGCGAGCATACGGGAACAAAATGTTCGGGCAGTATGCACCTAAGCAATGCGCCAACTGGGTACCATCGATACCCGCGATGGAGAAGATACCACCCTGCTGAACTTCACACAGGAATGCAGTTTCTTCACCCAAAGAGGCGGTTACCGTCACTCGCAGTACCACTTCATACACATCTTCAGCCAGTTGACTAGAAGCAGTATCAAGATCAAGTTTAACTTCTGGTTGCCAATCCTGCTGGAAAACCTGCGGGGCATTTGGTGCTTCGAAAGAGATATCTTTGGTGTAGATACGCTGGATCTGGAAAGCCATCTCTGTGTTGTTTTGTTCGGACATGTGTATAAATACCCTAAGTTAGACGTCTGTATTAAATAGCACTGCCGCCGTGGGCTCTGTCCATCAAATTAATGGGACCCACTGACGAGTTAAAGCAGCGGATCAAGCCCACCGCGCGCATCCAGGGCGTGTAAATCATCACAGCCACCGATATGCTGCCCATCAATAAATACCTGAGGCACAGTCGTCCGCCCACTCCGAGCAATCATCTCTTCGCGTTTGGCCGGATCACTATCAATTGCGATTTCATGGAAAGCAGCACCTTTGTGGTTCAGCAGTGCTTTGGCACGATGGCAGAACGGGCAGGTTGCTTTGGTATAAATCTCAATCTTCGCCATGGATACACCTCAGTTAACATTATAATTTATTGATATAGCGAATTTTTATAACAAATACGGGTACAGCTCAATACTCATATCACTAAAACGCAGGCAATATGATTACTTGCCGCGCGCCAGTGGTAGATTCTCGCCACTCCAACCGGAGATACCTTCTTTCAAGGTAAATACGCGTTCAAAGCCTGCTTTGTTCAGCAGTTCAGCCGAAGCACGAGAGGTTGTCCCAGTAGCACAAACCACAATGATAGGCTGTGTTTTGTGTTTTTCCAATTCAGCCAAATTACCGTTTTTAATGTCGCTTGGCAGCAAATTAATAGAACTGGCGATATGGCCTTTGCGATAATCATCACGTGTGCGGATATCAACCACAACCGCATCTTCTTTGTTAATCAGACGCGTCGCTTCACCACGGGTAATCTCTTTCACTTTAGAGAGAGAGGTTTTAAAGCTGGTGAAAATTACGGCGACGAACAACGCCACCCAAGCCAGACTCAAAACCGGATGCTGGCTAATGAATTGCATAATTTCTTGCAACATGGGGGTAAAAACTCCCGTTAGTTAGGGGATAATATTCAAGGTCACAGAGTATACCTGCGCGTTGCGGCAAATACAGCCAATATGCAAGTGCTATTGCAGAAACTGCGAGCCATTTCGGAAACTTTTGTCGTCTAAATGATGACAATTACGCAAAACCCCACGCCAATGTTGATCTCTTTGGGCTATTTTTAACCGGTTTTGTAGTAAATTACCGCCTTCGTTCTGGCGGTGTAAATACGTTAACGTAAATAGCCGAGTGTACATAGCCGCGCATATCGTTGGATGTTCGCTGCTATTTGACACTTGGACTTATAAGAAAGAGGTTATGCAATGTCGAGCACTAAAAAACCACTGGTACTGACTATTCTTGATGGCTATGGTCACCGCGAAGAGCAGCAGGATAATGCCATTCTGAATGCTAAAACGCCGGTTATGGACCGTTTATGGCAGCAACAGCCTCATACTTTAATTGCCGCGTCCGGTCTGGATGTTGGCCTGCCAGATGGGCAAATGGGTAACTCTGAAGTGGGCCACGTCAACCTGGGAGCTGGTCGCATTGTTTATCAGGACTTGACCCGTCTCGACAAAGAGATCAAAGACGGCGACTTTTTCACTAACTCAACCTTAACAGCAGCGATTGATAAAGCGGTTAAAGCAGGCAAAGCGGTCCACATTATGGGTCTGTTATCTGCCGGTGGTGTACACAGCCACGAAGACCACATTCTGGCGATGGTTGAACTGGCCGCCAAACGTGGTGCGACGGCTATTTATCTGCACGCATTCCTCGATGGACGTGACACTCCGCCGCGCAGTGCGGAATCTTCACTGAAACGATTCACTGAGAAATTTGCCGCGCTGGGTAAAGGTCGCATCGCTTCTATTATTGGTCGTTACTATGCGATGGACCGTGATAACCGCTGGGATCGCGTACAACTGGCTTACGATTTGCTGACTCAGGCAAAAGGTGAATTCACCGTCGATAACGCCGTCGCAGGTTTGCAAGCAGCTTATGCCCGTGATGAAAACGATGAATTTGTCCGACCAACTGTCATTCAGGCGGCTGGCGAAGCCGATGCGGCGATGAACGATGGCGACGCGCTGATCTTCATGAACTTCCGCGCTGACCGCGCCCGTCAAATCACCCGCAGCTTTGTTAATGCCGATTTTGACGGTTTCAAACGCGATAAAGTAGTTAATTTCGGCGATTTCGTTATGCTGACCGAATATGCAGCGGATATTAAAGTGGCCTGCGCTTACCCACCAGCATCACTACAGAATACCTTCGGTGAGTGGCTGATGAAGCATGACAAAACCCAGTTACGTATTTCCGAAACTGAAAAGTATGCTCACGTCACTTTCTTCTATAACGGCGGCGTTGAAGAACCATTTAAAGGCGAAGACCGTATCCTGATCAACTCACCGAAAGTTGCCACTTATGACCTGCAACCGGAAATGAGTTCAGCAGAACTGACTGAGAAACTAGTCGGCGCTATCGGCAGTGGCAAATATGATGTGATAATTTGTAACTATCCGAACGGCGATATGGTTGGTCATACCGGTGATTACGATGCTGCGGTGAAAGCAGTAGAAACACTGGATAATTGTATTGAACAAGTGGTTGCTGCCGTAAAAGCCGCCGATGGCCAATTGCTTATCACCGCCGACCACGGCAACGCTGAGCAGATGCGCGACCCGGCAACCGGTCAGGCCCATACCGCCCATACCAGCCTGCCAGTGCCACTGATTTATGTCGGCAATAAAGGGGTTAAAGCGGTGGAAGGTGGCAAACTTTCAGATATCGCACCAACCATGTTGTCACTGATGGAAATGGAAATCCCGCAAGAGATGACTGGTAAGCCGCTGTTCATCGTGGAATAATCCTTCGTTATGAAGGAAAAGGCGTCATTTGCAAAATTAATGGTTACGGAAGATGCCATTACCACCAGCCGAGATATAGTTTCTCGGCTGTCCGGTCAGTTGGTGCGTCGCCCGTGGTCAGCACTGTACGCCAGCGTTTTTTGCGCTGGCGTATTGCTATTGCCATTATCCGGCACGGCAGCAGATGCCCCCGCTACAGCAAAAACTGCACAGAGCAAAGACCAGTTGAAGACCATTC
Source organism: Yersinia sp. 2541 StPb PI (assembly GCF_052217145.1). Taxonomy (NCBI): domain Bacteria; kingdom Pseudomonadati; phylum Pseudomonadota; class Gammaproteobacteria; order Enterobacterales; family Yersiniaceae; genus Yersinia; species Yersinia sp. 2541 StPb PI. Next base: position 4,646,378 of record NZ_JAZGQB010000001.1, read on the forward strand.
AGCAGGATATTGCCGAAAAAGAAAAAAGTGTTCAGCAACAAAAGCAGCAACGCAGTTCATTGCTGGATCAGTTGAAACAACAGGAAAATACCATTGCTCAGGCCAGCCGCAGCCTGCGTGACACCCAAGGTACCCTGACTGAGTTGGACCAAGAAATATCCCGTCTCACCTCCTCGATTGAGAAACTCGAGAGTAAACAATCCCAGCAACAAAATATTCTGTCTAAACAACTTGATGCTGCCTTTAAACAGGGCCAACACAGTGGTTTACAGCTTATTTTAAGTGGCGAAGAGAGCCAGCGCAGTGAGCGTATTCTGGCTTATTTCAGTTACCTCAATGAAGCACGACAGCAATCTATTGAAGAGCTGAAACAGACTCGTACCCATCTCTCTGCCGAGAAAAAAACGCTGGAGCAAAAGCAAAATCAGCAAAAAACCGTGTTGAATGAGCAGAAAACTCAGCAGCAAAAACTGGAACAAGCACGTACCGCACGCAAGAAAACCCTGACCTCGCTGGAAGCTTCACTGGAAAAAGATCAGCAAGGCCTGGCTGAGTTAAAACTAAACGAAACCCGCTTGCGTGATCAAATAGCCAAAGCAGAGCGAGAAGCGAAAGCTCGCGCCGAACGAGAGGCCAAAGAAGCCGCTCGGGTACGCGAACAGATAAAAGTTAAAGAACAACAAGCCAAGAAAACCGGTTCTAGCTACAAACCAAGTGAAAGTGAGCGCTCATTAATGGCACGCACTGGCGGCCTTGGTCGCCCGGATGGGCAAGCTGTCTGGCCGGTCCGTGGTAATGTAACTCATCGTTTCGGTGAAGCCTTACAAGGTGAACTACGCTGGAAAGGCATGGTTATCTCTGCACCAGAAGGCAGTGAAGTAAAAGCGATCGCCGATGGCCGTGTCTTATTGGCTGACTGGCTGCAAGGCTATGGTTTGGTTGTGGTTATCGAGCATGGTAGAGGGGATATGAGTTTGTATGGCTACAATCAGAGTGCACTAGTCAATGTGGGTGCTCAGGTGAAAGCTGGCCAACCGATCGCCCTTGTGGGTACCAGTGGCGGCCAGGGTGAACCATCACTCTATTTCGAAATCCGCCGTCAAGGACAAGCAGTTAACCCACAACCTTGGTTAGGACGATAGCGAACAACGTTAGGGAACTTGTATTGCACTATTTCAACACACGCCGATTTATCATTGTAACCGCCCTACTCATCGCTAACGCCGCACAGGCGGGCAAACTTTCTATTGTGATTGATGACTTTGGTTATCGCCCCCAGAACGAAAACAAGATTTTACAGATGCCATTGCCTATTTCAGTGGCTATCCTGCCGAATGCGCCTTATGCCAGAGAGATGGCCGTCAAAGCCCATAATCAAGGGCGCGAAATACTGATTCATTTGCCGATGGCTCCCCTAAGCAAACAACCGCTGGAGCGCGATACATTACAGCCATCAATGAGCAGCGAAGAGATTCAGCGCATCATGCGCCAGGCGGTGAATAATGTCCCCTATGCCAAGGGCATGAATAACCATATGGGCAGCGCAATGACCTCCAGTTTCTCCGGCATGCAGAAAGTGATGCGGGAGCTGGACCACTATCAGCTCTATTTCCTCGATAGCGTGACCATCGGTAATAGCCAAGCGAGCCGTGCCGCAGAGGGGACTCAGGTTAAGGTCATTAAGCGCAAAGTCTTTTTGGATGACTCACAAAATGAAGCGGCGATCCGCCAACAGTTTAACCGTGCGGTAGAACTGGCTCGTCGTAATGGTTCGGCTATTGCTATCGGGCACCCCCATCCGGCCACCATTAAAGTGTTGCAACAAATGTTGCCTCAGTTACCTGCTGATATCGTATTAGTCCGGCCAAGTGCACTTCTCAATGAGCCGGTACAAAACAATACGCAAAATAACAGTGGCGGCATGTTGTCGGGTAAAACCAAACTACCTGGCTCAACCCAAGGCGATCGCCTGAAAGCTATCAAGCAATGCAAAGCGAAAGAGGGCTATGTAGCGGAGAAAATCTACGCAGACAGGATGTTTAGCATCATAGGTGAGAGCTTGATGCAAAGCCCTGCGGTGGTCTTTGTTCAGCGGCATTGGCAGCAATACTTCCCGCCAGTAGCGCCAGTTATTCCGGTGGATAAACCAAAATCGAATAACCAAGACGGCGATAAACCGAAAGCGGATAAGCCTTAATAAAACGGGGCAATCATCACCTGACTGCCCCGCTCTCAATCCTGCAGCTTCAAGGCCGAAGGGAATTCCCAAAGTCATTGGAGGTGCAGGTAGGCGGCCAGCAAACTCATCCCGATGAGCTTATTCATGTAAGGTCAACTACAAGTAAGTGATTCGGGTAACAAATCTGTCGGGAGCAGATTTGAACGCTGCTTGCAGCGGCCTCGCAGAGGCGAGGCCCATGGATGGGCCGAGTAACGCGCGCAGCCAACACCCCTGCAACTTCAAGGCCGAAGGGAATATTTTAGTCCCAGCTTAAAACCACCTTACCCGACTTACCCGAACGCATCGCATCAAACCCTTGCTGGAACTCATCAATAGAGAAACGATGAGTGATTATCGGGGTTAAATCCAAGCCAGATTGAATTAGTGCTGCCATTTTGTACCAGGTTTCAAACATTTCACGGCCATATATCCCTTTGATAAACAGCCCTTTGAAGATCACCTGATTCCAGTCGATAGACATATCAGAGGGAGGTATCCCCAGCATTGCGATACGCCCACCATGATTCATTGAGTTAAGTAATGAACGGAACGCCGGTGGCGCACCTGACATTTCCAGACCGACATCAAACCCTTCAGTCATGCCCAGTTCAGCCATCACATCCGTCAGATTCTCTTTACTAACGTTAACGGCACGGGTTACACCCATTTTACGCGCCAGATCCAGGCGATATTCATTCACATCAGTGATAACAACATGGCGAGCGCCAACATGCTTACACACGGCTGCAGCCATGATACCAATCGGGCCAGCACCGGAAACCAGCACATCTTCACCCACTAAATCAAAGGATAACGCGGTATGCACCGCATTACCGAAGGGGTCAAAAATAGCGGCTAGCTCATCAGAAATATTGTCTGGAATTTTGAACGCATTGAAGGCAGGAATGACCAAATACTCAGCAAAAGAACCAGGGCGGTTAACCCCAACCCCCACGGTATTACGGCACAAATGAGTACGACCACCACGGCAATTACGGCAATGACCGCAGGTAATATGACCCTCGCCAGACACCCGATCACCAATATTAAAGCCTTTCACTTCCTGACCAATGGCGACAACTTCACCAACATATTCGTGGCCAACCACCATTGGGACGGGGATCGTTTTTTGCGACCATTCATCCCAATTATAAATATGCACATCGGTACCACAGATAGCGGTTTTGCGAATTTTGATCATGATATCGTTGTGCCCCAGCTCTGGTGGCGGCACATCGGTCATCCAGATACCTTCTTCGGCCTTCAGTTTAGACAATGCTTTCATGAACATTCCTTACGCAATAACGTTAAGTTGTTTGCCGATACGCACAAAGGCTTCAATAGCCCGCTCGACTTGCTCTGTCGTATGATCCGCCGACATTTGGGTACGGATCCGCGCCTGGCCTTTCGGTACCACTGGATAGAAGAAGCCGGTAACGTAAATACCCTCTTTCAGCAAGGCATTGGCAAATTTTTGCGCAAGTGCCGCATCACCGAGCATGACAGGAATGATGGCATGATCAGCGCCAGCCAATGTGAATCCGGCAGCACTCATTTTCTCGCGGAATAAACGCGCATTCGACCATAAGCGATCACGCAGTTCAGCGCCGTCTTCCAATAGCGATAACACTTCAATAGAAGCCGCTACTATTGCTGGAGCCAATGAATTTGAGAACAAATAAGGCCGTGAACGCTGGCGCAACCACTCAACCACTTCTTTGCGGCCAGCGGTATAACCGCCTGACGCCCCACCCAGTGCTTTACCCAAAGTACCTGTGATAATATCAACGCGATCCATTACTTCGCAGTATTCATGAGTGCCACGACCATTAGCCCCCACAAAACCCACAGCATGGGAGTCATCGACCATCACTAATGCCTGATACTCATCCGCCAAATCACAAACACCTTTCAGGTTGGCAATGACACCATCCATGGAGAACACACCGTCAGTGGCAATCATAATATGACGCGCACCATCTGCTTTGGCTTGTTTGAGTTGGACTTCCAGTTCGCTCATATCGTTATTGGCATAACGGTAGCGCTTGGCTTTACATAACCGTACACCATCAATGATTGAAGCATGATTCAGCGCATCAGAAATAATGGCATCTTCTGGCCCCAGCAGGGTTTCAAACAAACCGCCGTTAGCATCAAAACAAGAAGAGTAAAGAATGGCATCTTCCATACCGAGGAAACTGGCTAGCTTCTGCTCTAACTCTTTATGTGTGTCTTGGGTACCACAAATAAAACGAACCGACGCCATACCAAAACCATGAGTATCCATGCCTTGCTTAGCGGCTGCGATCAACCTTGGGTGGTTGGCCAGGCCCAAATAGTTATTGGCGCAGAAATTAATAACACGGCTTCCATCAGCTACAGCAATGTCTGCTTGCTGGGCGGTGGTGATAATTCGCTCGTTTTTATACAACCCTTCAGCACGGGTAGTTATGAGTTGTTGTTCTAATTGCTGATAAAAAGGGTGTCGATTAAATGGCTGGGACATTCAGTTATCTCCAAGATGGGCAATTTCACAGTACATTTTACTGATTAGTGAGTGAACTGACGAGGAACCTTGTCTTATATTATAAAAAATGCAGTACATATCACGGTGAACAATCCTAAAGCGCATAGAAACCGTGAGATTAAGCCCCTTGCGGCTGTGCGCTATCCTATGAAATGTTATGATAACGCCAACTAGAGTGTGGGGCATTGTGCCCGACCAAGAAGATTAGCAAGGGTGAACCTGATGATTATCGTCACTGGCGGCGCCGGTTTCATTGGCAGCAATATCGTTAAGGCACTGAATAATATCGGTTATAAAGATATTCTGGTTGTTGATAACTTGAAAGACGGCACTAAATTCGTCAATTTGGTTGATCTGGATATCGCTGATTACATGGATAAAGAAGATTTTGTCGCCAGTATCGTTGCCGGTGATGACATGGGTGATATTGATGCTATTTTCCATGAGGGTGCCTGTTCTTCCACCACCGAGTGGGATGGCAAGTACATGATGGATAACAACTATCAATACTCTAAAGATATCCTGCACTTCTGTCTGGATCGCGGCATTCCGTTTTTATATGCCTCTTCTGCTGCCACTTACGGTGGGCGTACCGATAATTTCATCGAAGATCGTCAGTACGAACAACCACTTAACGTTTATGGTTATTCCAAATTCTTGTTTGATCAGTATGTGCGCGAGATTCTGCCGCAAGCTGATTCGCAAATTTGTGGTTTCCGTTATTTCAACGTTTATGGCCCACGCGAAGGGCACAAAGGCAGCATGGCAAGCGTTGCCTTCCACCTGAATAACCAGATCAATGCGGGTGAGAATCCTAAACTCTTCTCCGGCAGTGAAAACTTCAAACGCGATTTCATCTATGTGGGTGATGTGGCTGACGTTAACCTGTGGTTCTGGCAAAACAATGTCTCCGGCATTTTCAACTGTGGTACCGGTCGCGCAGAATCTTTCCAGGCTGTTGCCGATGCGGTAGTAGACTTCCACCACAGTGGACCTGTGGAATACATTGAATTCCCTGAAAAACTGAAAGGTCGTTATCAGGCATACACCCAAGCTGACCTCACCAAGTTACGTGCTGCGGGTTACGACAAGCCGTTCAAAACCGTCGCTGAAGGCGTCAACGAATACCTGGCCTGGCTCAATCGCTCAGTCTAAATTACTTGCTGCAAGGAATTGATAAACGGTATGAAAATACTGGTCATCGGCCCTTCTTGGGTTGGCGATATGATGATGTCGCAAAGTCTTTACCGTACCCTGAAGGCCGAATATCCGGCAGCAGATATTGATGTGATGGCACCTGCGTGGTGCCGTCCGCTTTTGGCCAGAATGCCAGAAGTGCGTCATGCAATCCCCATGCCCTTAGGCCATGGGGCTTTTGCTTTTGATGAACGTCGTCGCTTGGGTTTAGCCTTACGTGAAACCGGCTATGACCGTGCCTATGTGCTGCCAAACTCATTTAAATCCGCCCTGATACCTTATTTTTCAGGGATTAAGCAACGCATTGGCTGGCGTGGCGAAATGCGCTACTTCTTGCTCAATGATATGCGTATCTTGGATAAACAAGCCTTCCCTATGATGGTTCAGCGCTATGTCGCACTGGCCTATGATAAAGAAAAAATCCATTCAGCCGACGATTTACCGCAACCTTTGCTATGGCCGCAATTGCAGGTTCGGGATGAAGAAATTGCCGAGATTACTGCGTCATTCAATTTGACTGATAACCGGCCAATCGTGGGTTTCTGCCCAGGCGCTGAGTTTGGTCCGGCAAAACGCTGGCCACATTATCACTATGCTACGCTGGCCCAGAAACTGATTGATACTGGCTATCAGGTCGTCTTATTAGGTTCAGCTAAAGATAACGAAGCCGGTGAAGAGATCTGCCAGACTTTGGGCGAAAATTCCCGCGAATTCTGCCTCAATCTGGCGGGGCAAACCTCGCTGGAACAAGCGGTGGTATTGATTGCAGCCTGTAGTGCGGTAGTCAGTAATGACTCCGGTTTAATGCATGTTGCTGCTGCATTAAATAAGCCATTAGTGGCCTTATATGGCCCAAGCAGCCCGGATTTCACCCCACCACTGTCCGATAAAGCTACGGTCATTCGCCTCATTACCGGCTATCACAAAGTGCGCAAAGGCGATAGCGCGCAAGGCTATCATCAGAGTTTGATTGATATCCAGCCAGAACAAGTGATGGCGGCCCTTGAGAAACAATTATCGGCTCGCCAAAGCACTGTCAGTGAGGCCGATTAATGCATGTATTGATCGTTAAAACCTCTTCAATGGGCGACGTTTTACACACGTTGCCCGCACTGACCGATGCGATGAATGCTATGCCAGAGATTCGCTTTGATTGGGTGGTAGAGGAAGGGTTCAGCCAAATACCCAGTTGGCACCCGGCGGTGGATCGAGTGATTCCGGTTGCCATCCGCCGTTGGCGTAAGAATTGGTTTGGTAGTGATACCCGGCAGGAACGCTGTGATTTTAAACGTGTTGTGCAGCAGCGCCGTTATGATGTGGTGATTGATGCTCAGGGGCTAATTAAAAGTGCCGCACTGATTACCCGTATCGCCAAAGGGGTTAGACATGGCCCAGATTGCAAAAGTGCCCGCGAACCCTTTGCCAGTTGGTTTTATAACTGCCGTCATGAGATTGATACTAAACAACATGCTGTTGAGCGCATACGCCAACTGTTTGCCAAAAGCCTTGGCTATGACAAACCAGACAGCTATGGCGATTATGCTATCGCGCAGCGCTTTTTAAGCCAATTACCCAGCGATGCTGGCCAGTATTTGGTTTTTCTGCACGCAACAACCAGAGACAGCAAGCACTGGCCTGAAAGCCATTGGCTGCAATTGATCGAGCTGGTTGCACCCACCGGTTTAAAAATCAAGTTACCATGGGGGGCGGAACATGAGTATCAACGCGCGTTACGATTAGCGGAGCATTTTCCGCATGTTGAGGTCTTGCCTAAACTCAGCCTCCAGCAGGTGGCAGAGGTTCTGGCGGGTGCAAAAGCCGTCGTTTCCGTTGATACCGGCCTCAGCCACCTAACCGCAGCGTTGGATCGCCCCAATATTACCCTGTTCGGTCCAACTGACCCTGGGTTAATTGGTGGCTACGGGAAAAACCAGATTGCGGTGATTTCCGAACAAAAAAGCATGGATACTATTACGGCTGAAACTATTATGGCGCGATTGGAAGCACTGATTTCATAAGCGACTATTGTTTGTTTTCCGTGATTTATTCATGCCAGGAATTCTATCTGCCAGTATTTATCATGTAATAACAAGCGACTCTGGTAATTATCAGATTCGCTTGTTATGGGTTGTCTGATTATCTTTCTAACCTATTATCCAACAAGAGATGGCGGCTAATACATAGCTTCAATTAACATCAACACCTGACTGTTAAGAATTTCTAATTAATTATTTAAATAATTAATAACGCGACTCACTGATATCCTCCGAATAACGGCTCACCAATTTATCGGTCACACCATTAATTACTAAATATCATTCCATCAAAGTAGAGGCTTCAATAAATAGCGATATACCGCCAAAAATAGGCATATTTCCAGATAAAAATATCACCAAATAATAACTTACTGGTATCTATGGCTATACATTTAAGCGCAACAAGAAATAATGATAATCACTCTCATCTTTAAGCACGCAAAATCAATTTTATCGCTGCCCAATTACTGAAATTTGTTAAAAATTATATTCTTTTTTATGAATAGTCTGGCCCTACTCCGGCTATCAGGCTGGCCCAGTTGAAAAGAGCCTTTCTTGCTCAAATATGGTATTATTCTTAATAATCCATATTAATGAAATTGATAGAATGTTGCTGCGTTTATATCAGGTACTGCTCTACCTTATTCAACCTTTGATTTGGCTGCGGTTGCTGTTACGTAGCCGTAAAGCCCCCGCTTATCGCAAGCGTTGGGGGGAACGCTATGGTTTTTGTGCCGGTAAAGTTGTCGCTGGCGGTATCATGCTGCATTCAGTTTCAGTCGGTGAAACACTGGCCGCGATCCCTTTAGTCAGGGCATTACGTCACCGCTACCCATCACTGCCCATTACCGTGACCACCATGACACCTACCGGTTCTGAGCGTGTCCAATCTGCGTTTGGTAAAGATGTTCACCACGTTTATCTGCCTTACGACCTCCCCGGCTCGGTGAACCGTTTTCTTGATCAGGTCAATCCTAAGCTGGTCATTATCATGGAAACAGAACTGTGGCCGAATCTTATCAATGCGCTGCATCGTCGCAAGATCCCACTGGTGATTGCCAATGCACGTCTTTCTGCCCGTTCTGCCGCTGGCTATAAGAAAATCGGTAGTTTTATCCGTAATATGCTGCAACGCATCACACTGATTGCTGCACAAAATCAAGAAGATGGCGACCGTTTCATCGAACTGGGCCTAAGACGTTCTCAGTTGACGGTAACGGGCAGCCTGAAATTTGATATTTCCGTCACCCCTGAATTAGCAGCCAGAGCCGTAACATTACGCCGCCAATGGGCACCGCATCGCCCGGTGTGGATTGCAACCAGTACTCATGACGGCGAAGAAGCCATTTTGCTGGAGGCTCACAGCCAATTGCTGCAACACTTCCCGACATTATTGTTGATTTTGGTACCTCGTCATCCCGAACGTTTCCCGAAAGCGGTTGAACTGACACAGAAAGCAGGGCTGAGTTATACCTTACGTAGCAAAGGTGAAATCCCTTCTGGCAGTACACAGGTTGTGATTGGCGATACCATGGGTGAACTGATGCTGCTATATGGTATTGCCGATCTGGCCTTTGTCGGTGGAAGCCTGGTTGAACGTGGTGGTCATAATCCATTGGAAGCCGCGGCCCATGCCATTCCGGTGTTGATGGGGCCACATACATTTAACTTTAAAGACATCTGTGCCAAGCTGGAACAGGCTGAAGGGTTGATAACCGTAACAGATACCCTATCGCTGGTAAAAGAAATCACCGTGCTGCTAACAGATGAAGATTGCCGCCTCTATTATGGTCGCCATGCAGTTGATGTGTTGCATGAAAACCAAGGTGCACTACAGCGGCTATTACACTTGCTGGAGCCTTATCTGCCGCAACGGAGCCACTAAATGAGTGCAAGAAAACGCCTGTCAGTGGTGATGATTGCCAAGAATGAAGCCTCATTGCTGGCGGATTGCCTGGCATCAGTGAGCTGGGCTGATGAAATAGTGGTATTGGATTCAGGCAGTGAAGATGAAACCATCGCGCTGGCTCAGCAATATGGCGCTAAAGTCTACTGTAACGAGCAATGGCCGGGTTATGGTAAACAGCGGCAATTAGCTCAACAGTATGCCAGTGGTGATTATATTCTGATGCTGGATGCCGATGAACGAGTAACCCCTGAGCTTAAAGCGGCTATTGAAGCGGTACTTATCGCACCGGAGAAAGGCGCGGTTTATAGCTGTGCACGGCGGAACCTGTTTTTAGGCCGTTTTATGCGCCACAGTGGCTGGTATCCAGATCGAGTAACCCGGTTATATCCGCATCATCAGTTCCAATATAACGATAATTTGGTGCATGAATCGCTCAATAGCGGCTCAGCAAAAGTTATCCCGTTGAGCGGTGATTTATTGCATCTAACTTGCCGTGATTTCTTTGCTTTTCAACGTAAACAACTGAGTTATGCAAAGGCGTGGGCCACTCAGCGCCATCAGCAAGGTAAGAGTTGCAGCTACTTCTCTATTCTCAGCCATACTCTTGGGGCTTTCTGTAAAACATGGTTATTACGTGCAGGTTTCCTCGATGGTAAACAAGGGCTATTGCTGGCAGTCGTAAACGCGCAATATACCTTTAATAAATATGCGGCTCTGTGGGCATTGAGCCACCAATATCAGAAAAGCGAGAACTCATGACCACCAAAGCCATCTATCCGGGGACATTTGATCCCATAACCAATGGGCATTTGGACTTAGTGACACGTGCCGCTGCCATGTTCAGCCATGTCATCCTGGCTATTGCCGACAGTTCCAGCAAAAAACCGATGTTTACACTGGCAGAACGCGTGGCATTGGCCAAAGAAGTGACCGCACCTTTGAAGAATGTAGAGGTTTTAGGATTCAGTGAACTGATGGCTGAGTTCGCCAGAAAACACGATGCTAATATTTTGGTACGAGGCTTACGCTCAGTATCAGACTTTGAGTATGAATGGCAACTGGCCAATATGAACCGTCACCTGATGCCAAAACTGGAAAGTGTGTTCCTGATGCCATCAGAAAAATGGTCGTTTATCTCTTCCTCATTGGTGAAGGAAGTGGCGCGCCATGGGGGAGATATCACGCCGTTCCTTCCGGTACCGGTCACCAAAGCGCTAATGAGTAAACTGGCCTGACTCTTTATTTACGCGATACCCTATATAGCCAAAGTTAATTGGCGTTACCGGTAGGTGGTAAGCGAACATAGCTCACAACCCAGCGGCTTCAAATACGAAGGGTATACGATTAATGCTGGCAGTGGCGGCAAAAAAACGTGCTGCGCTGCCCATGTTTCGCAATTTCAATCAGATGCCCACAACGGCGACATGACTCGCCCGCCCGCCCGTACACCTGCAACTCCTGCGCAAAGTAACCAGGCTTACCGTCTGACTGTAGAAAGTCGCGCAATGTAGTGCCCCCCTGCTCAATGGAATGCAGCAACACGGCTTTTATTGTGGCCACTAGCAGTACAATTTCAGCGTTGGTTAATGAACCGGCGGCACGGTCAGGCAAAAGACCCGCGGCAAACAAGGATTCACTGGCGTAAATATTGCCAACACCAACTACCACTTTATTATCCATCAGCCACTGTTTAATCACGGTGCGTTTATTCCGTGATTTATCAAACAGATATTGGGCAGAAAATTCATCGCTCAGTGGTTCTGGCCCTAAATGCGCTAATACATTGCTGGTTTCAAGGTCTTTTGCCCACAACCAGGCACCAAAGCGCCGTGGGTCGGTATAACGCAATATTTTGCCATTACTGATCACCAAATCGACATGATCGTGTTTTTCAGCTTCAGTTTCGTCAGACAATATCCGTAAGCTACCTGACATCCCCAGATGGACGATAATCCAGCCAGTTGGCAGTTCTATTAGTAAATACTTGGCCCTACGCTGAACACTGAGCACCGGCTGATCACTCAAAGCCAGAATTTCATCGGATACCGGCCAACGCAAACGGGCATTTCTAACCACCGCGTAAAGAATAGTTTGGCCGACAAGATAAGGTTCGATCCCGCGTCGGCTGGTCTCAACTTCTGGTAATTCAGGCATGTAACCTCCCTAAACGTATCTCACTGAACTTTATATAATAAAAAACCCGGCCGAAGCCGGGTTTTCATAATCCACCAAAATTAAAATTATTTAATTTTAGCTTCTTTATAGATCACGTGTTGACGGACAACTGGATCGAATTTCTTCAATTCCAATTTTTCCGGCTTAGTACGCTTGTTCTTCGTAGTGGTATAGAAGTGACCAGTACCAGCAGAAGAAACCAGCTTGATCTTCTCGCGAACACCTTTAGCCATGATTCAGTTCCTTAATACTTCTCACCGCGGGCACGAATTTCGGCCAAGACCGTTTCGATACCCTTCTTATCAATAACACGCATACCTTTAGCAGATACACGCAGAGTTACAAAGCGCTTCTCGCCCTCAACCCAAAAACGGTGAGAGTGAAGGTTCGGCAGAAAACGGCGTTTGGTCGCGTTCATTGCGTGGGAACGGTTGTTACCGCTCACCGGGCGCTTGCCAGTAACTTGGCAGACTCGGGACATGTCTATTCTCCAAAAATCAAATCAGCTCGAGCTTCGTATAGGATTTGGCCGCCTCGTCAGGCTTTAGAGCCCATCTCAGCAAATTCACTGAGAAGACTCACTGTCATCAGGTCAGAAACCCCTGCCACCAGGCTATAAACCTGCTGAGATAGGCTCTTCACGCCAAACCCAAGATTCTCAAAGGTGGCGTAGTATACGCTCTGAAGCGTAAGTGCTCAAGTCCCGAACAGCTAAAGATCCTGAAAGGATCAATTATTATTGCTCTAAAGCCATCCCCGTTCAGCAAATGAGACACATTCACCCCGGCCAACCACTAAATGATCGAGCACACGAATATCTAATAATGAGCAGGCTTTTATCACCTGCGTAGTAATCAAACGGTCGGCTTGGCTCGGTTCAGCCTTACCCGAGGGGTGATTATGCGCCAGAATCAGCGCGGCGGCATTAACCTTCAGCGCTTCACGCACAATTTCTCTCGGATGGACCTCAACGCTGCTAATGGTACCAGTAAACATCTCCTCATGGCGAATAACACGATGCTGGTTATCCAAAAACATGACTAAAAAAATCTCTCGTTCGCGGTGGGAAAGAATATTTTGTAGAAACTTTTGGGTAATTTCGGGATTTTGCAGAACACTTTCCCGCATCAGGTGGGATGAAAAACAACGGCAGGCCAGTTCTGCAATAGCTTGAATTTGGCTGTATTTAGATGCACCAATCCCTTTTTGAGCACATAACGTCTGATAATCCGCCGACATCAGCCCATGAAGTGAGCCAAACTCTTCAATCAGATATTCAGCCATCTGCATTACGTGTACTCCCGGAATACCGGTACGCAGAAAAATAGCGAGTAACTCGGCATCGGTCAGCATGGCTGCACCGTATTTCAGTAATTTCTCCCTTGGGGCTATCTGCCCATACCATTCATCCATCCTTTGGCTCCTGTAATCCCAGAACAGCACATGCAGCATGACAGAAGGCTTTCTGCCTGGCGAACTCATGATTAAGTGCATGCGAAACGCTTCGCAAATTTGATGATTGATGACATCAAGCGACAGCCCGATAGCTAATCTACTCAGTGGTTATGCTAAAATATTGCCTCTTACAGCTTTCATTCGGACAATCATGATGACGGGACTTTCCGGCAAACATATTGTGCTCGGGATTAGCGGAGGTATTGCCGCGTATAAATCTCCTGAGCTGGTACGCCGCTTGCGCGACAAGGGCGCAGAAGTGCGTGTGGTGATGACGACCGCCGCCAAAGCGTTCATTACGCCGCTCACGTTGCAGGCAGTCTCGGGCTATCCCGTCTCAGATGATTTACTCGATCCGGCGGCAGAAGCCGCCATGGGCCATATTGAGTTAGGTAAATGGGCTGATCTGGTCATCATGGCTCCGGCTACGGCTGATTTGCTGGCCCGGGTTGCTGCGGGGATGGCAAATGACCTACTGACCACGGTTTGCCTGGCCACGGCAGCCCCTATTGCGGCTGTTGCGGCCATGAATCAACAGATGTACCGTGCTACGGCCACCCAAGCGAACTTGCAGACTCTCGCTAATCGCGGAATGTTGCTGTGGGGGCCGGACAGCGGCAGCCAGGCTTGTGGTGATGTGGGGCTGGGAAGAATGCTGGACCCGCTGGAAATCGTCGCACTGGCAGACAGTCATTTTTCTGCAAAACAAGACCTGCAACATTTGAGTGTCATGATTACCGCAGGGCCAACGCGTGAAGCACTTGATCCGGTGCGCTTTATCAGTAATCAAAGTTCGGGCAAGATGGGCTTCGCAATTGCTCAGGCCGCCGCCGCGAGAGGCGCTAAAGTCACGCTGATTGCAGGCCCGGTGAATCTCTCCACGCCGACGGGTGTTAATCGCATTGATGTTGTCAGTGCTCTTGAGATGCAGCAGGTCGTGCAGAACACCGTAGCCCAGCAGAATATTTTTATTTCTTGTGCTGCGGTAGCAGATTACCGTGCAGAGCAAGTTTCTGATGAGAAAATAAAAAAACAGGGTGATGAAATCACCCTTAAGTTGGTGAAAAACCCGGATATTGTTGCTGGCGTGGCTTCGATGGCTAAAAATCGACCATTTGTGGTTGGATTTGCTGCCGAAACCCAGAATGTGGAAGAATACGCGCGACAAAAACTAGTGCGAAAGAAGCTGGATCTGATTTGCGCTAATGATGTATCGCTCGCAGAGCATGGTTTTAACAGTGATACCAATGCCTTGCACCTTTTTTGGCTGGCTGGAGAGAAACGTTTACCGCTCAGCGATAAACACCTCCTCAGTCAGCGTTTAATAGACGAGATTGTCAGCCGTTATGATGAAAAAAATCGACATTAAAATTCTGGACCCACGTGTTGGCAATGAATTTCCTTTACCAACCTATGCTACAGAAGGTTCTGCCGGGCTGGATTTACGTGCCTGTCTGGACGAGGCAGTTGATTTACTGCCGGGGCAAACCACATTGTTACCTACCGGCTTAGCCATACACATCGGTGATAGTGCTTTAGCCGCCGTCATTCTGCCGCGCTCCGGTTTGGGGCATAAGCATGGCGTGGTATTAGGTAATCTGGTGGGACTGATTGATTCCGATTATCAAGGGCAATTGATGGTGTCAGTCTGGAACCGTGGTCAACAGGCTTTTACCATCGAACCCGGTGAACGCATCGCTCAGATGGTATTTGTTCCCGTAGTACAAGCAGAATTCAATTTGGTTGAGGATTTTGACCAAAGTGAACGTGGTACCGGTGGTTTTGGTCATTCTGGGCGCCAATAACCTACCCTAGACCTCAATATCGTAAAAAAGCTATCACATAAGCCGCCGGGGCTTGGTACCCAGTGCGGCCGATATTTGGGTTTTTGTTATTAAGTCATTTTTAGCAAGGGTCTACTCGGACATGGCAGAAAAACAGAATACGAAAAGGAACAGGCGCGAGGAAATTTTGCAGGCTTTAGCGCAGATGCTGGAATCCAGTGATGGTAGCCAACGCATTACTACCGCTAAACTTGCCGCCAATGTGGGGGTTTCTGAAGCAGCGCTTTATCGACATTTCCCCAGTAAAACGCGGATGTTCGATAGCCTGATCGAGTTTATTGAAGATAGTCTGATGTCCCGCATTAATTTGATTCTGCAAGATGAAAAAGAGACGTTTAATCGCCTCCGGCTAATCCTGCTACTGGTATTAGGGTTTGCAGAACGCAACCCCGGCCTGACCCGAATCATGACCGGGCATGCACTGATGTTTGAACAAGATCGTCTGCAAGGGCGGATTAATCAACTATTTGAACGTATTGAAGTGCAATTGCGTCAAGTTTTGCGCGAGAAAAAACTGCGTGATGGGCAAGGTTTTATACATGATGAAGCGCTATTGGCGACTCAACTACTGGCATTTTGTGAAGGGATGCTTTCGCGCTTTGTCCGTTCAGAATTCCGCTACCGGCCAACACAAGAGTTTGACGCCCGCTGGCCACTGATTGTGGCGCAGTTGCAATAAGCTCAGTCGCGGCAGTCAAAAAACCTATAAAAAAAGGGCCTGATGGCCCTTTTTGCTGGCTTAGCAATAGAGTGGCTAGATACCGTACTCCTTGCGATATTCACGCACCGCGGCCAGATGATCAGCCATTTCTGGTTTTTCTTCCAGATAACTTATCACATCACTCAACGTCACAATCGCAATCACTTTGCAGTGATAATCACGTTCAACTTCCTGAATCGCTGAAATCTCACCACGGCCACGTTCCTGACGGTCCAATGAAATCATTACGCCAGCCAGGGTCGCGCCCTGTGCATTGATAATCTCCATTGATTCACGAATAGCAGTACCAGCGGTTATTACATCATCCACCAGCATGACTCGGCCTTGTAACGGGCTACCTACCAGACTGCCGCCTTCCCCGTGATTTTTCGCTTCTTTACGGTTAAAACAGTAAGGCACATCGCGTTCATGATGCTCTGCCAATGCAACAGCCGTCGTCGTCGCAATTGGGATACCTTTGTATGCTGGCCCGAACAACAGATCGAACTCCACACCACAATCTACTAAGGCAGCGGCATAAAAACGCCCGAGTTTTGCCAGATCCAGCCCGGTATTAAACAATCCGGCATTAAAGAAATAGGGGCTAATCCGCCCAGACTTCAGGGTAAATTCGCCAAACTTCAACACCTGCTTGTTAAGCGCAAACTCGATAAAATCGCGCTGATAGGCTTTCATGGGTACTTCTCCTCTCCAGATTGTGACTGTTCTTGTTAACTGCTTTATTAACTGACTCGATATCTAAATTGCAGGCAAAAAAAAGGCGACTAGCAAGTCGCCTTAATCAATTATTGTGCTAACACTGCTTTCTGCGCCTGGAAAATAGTCTCTATTCCCCCACGGGCCAGAGCCAGCAACGACAAGAGTTCTTCGTGACTGAATGGTTCGCCTTCTGCGGTGCCCTGCACCTCAATCATCCGGCCATCTTCCATCATCACCACATTCATATCCGTTTCTGCGGCAGAATCTTCTACATATTCCAGATCGCAAAGGGCCTCGCCTTTAACGATACCGACAGAAACCGCAGCAACCAGACCTTTCATTGGGTTCGCTTTCAATTTACCCGCCGCGACCAGTTTATTCAGTGCATCGGCCAGAGCCACACAAGCACCACTGATTGAAGCAGTACGGGTACCACCATCAGCCTGCAACACATCGCAGTCTAAGGTGATAGTGAACTCACCTAATTTTTTCAAATCAACCGCAGCACGTAAAGAACGGGCAATCAGGCGTTGAATCTCTAAAGTACGGCCACCTTGTTTACCTTTCGCGGCTTCACGGGCATTACGGCTATGAGTAGCACGCGGCAACATGCCATATTCAGCAGTTATCCAGCCCTGCCCTTGGCCTTTGAGAAAGCGCGGAACACCCTCTTCGACCGTGGCGGTACACAATACTTTGGTATCGCCAAACTCAACCAATACTGAACCTTCAGCGTGTTTCGTGTAATTACGGGTCAGGGTGAGTGGGCGGACTTGTTGTGCTGCTCGGTCTGCTGGACGCATGGGCTTTCTCCGGCTTTAAATCGATATTGGTCGCGCATTATACGGCCTTAGTGATGTAATGCCTATCCTGCCTGCGCCTCGGAGGCTATAATCGCTGCATCTTTTCTTTAAAACGGGTACGCAACAATGATCCGCAGCATGACCGCTTACGCTCGGCGTGACATTAAGGGTGAATGGGGTAGCGCAGCCTGGGAGCTGCGTTCCGTTAACCAACGCTATTTAGAAACCTATATTCGCTTACCTGAACAATTTCGCAGTCTGGAACCAGTTATCCGCGAACGCATCCGTGGCCGCTTAACGCGCGGCAAAATTGAGTGCAACCTGCGTTTTGAACTGGATGCTAACGCACAAAGCTCTCTGATCCTTAATGAAAAACTGGCAAAGCAGTTAGTTGAGGCCGGTAACTGGGTCAAAATGCAAAGTGATGAAGGCGAGATAAATCCGGTGGATATTCTGCGCTGGCCGGGTGTCATGGCCGCTGAAGAGCAGGATCTGGACGCAATCAGTACCGAGCTAATGCAAGCATTGGATATCGTGCTGGATGACTTTATCGTTTCCCGCGAAACAGAAGGTGCGGCACTGAAAACCCTTATCGAACAGCGCCTTGATGGTGTTAGTGCGGAAGTGATTAAAGTCCGTGCGCATATGCCAAATATCTTGCAGTGGCAACGTGAACGCTTGCTCAATAAGCTGGAAGAAGCGCAAGTCCAACTGGAAAATACCCGTCTGGAGCAGGAATTGGTGCTGATGGCGCAACGTGTCGATGTTGCCGAAGAGCTAGATCGCCTGGAAGCGCACGTTAAAGAAACGCACAATATTCTGAAGAAGAAAGAAGCGGTAGGCCGTCGCCTTGATTTTATGATGCAAGAATTTAACCGCGAATCGAATACGCTGGCATCAAAGTCTATCAATGCCGACGTGACCAACTCCGCTATCGAACTGAAAGTACTAATCGAGCAAATGCGCGAGCAGATTCAGAATATCGAGTAACTTCTCACCGCATTTCAGCACATCGCAAAATGCCTTTAAAGCCCGTAACTTACGGGCTTTATTTATCTCAGTACATCACATATCATTCCATGAAATTTCACTAAATCCGTGTACCAATCTATGTACCATTTCACTCTTTGGTACATCTGCATTTGGTACACAGGAAAGGCTCAGTGTGGATACATGGGAAAGTTAACAGATTTACAAATCAAAGCATGGTTAAAGGCTGGAGAACGCTTTGAGGGCCGTTCAGACGGCAATGGATTATATCTTTGCTACCGAGAGAGTTTCGCCTCACCTAAATGGCGCTTCCGCTACCGTTTCGCAGGTAAAGCACGAGCTATGTGGATCGGTTCTTATGCCGAGCTATCACTGGCCAAAGCGCGTGAAACAATTAAGTTACTGTCGGCTCGTGTTTCTTTAGGTTACGACGTGGCCGGAGAAAAAAAAGAGCGTAAGGCTGACGCACTAGCAAAGATCGAATCTGGTAAGAATGCGTTGTTGGTTTCTCATTTAGCTACGGAATACTTTGAACGTCAGATATTAGGCCGATGGAAACACCCTGATATCCTCCGCCGTCGGATTGATAAAGACATTAATCCGAACATTGGCCACTTAAAAGCCGATGAAGTAAAACCCCGCCATATTGACGATATGCTGCAAAACATCCTCGCCAGAGGTGCACCAACAGTGGCCAACGATGTACTACGCTGGACGCGACGAATATTTAACTATGGTATTAAGCGCCATATCCTTGAAGTGAACCCCACAACTGCCTTTGATATATCCGATGCTGGCGGGCAGGAAAAGGCCAGAGAGCGCTATTTAGATACTGGTGAGCTAGAGCAGCTATTTGCTGCAATGAGGCTAGCAAAGGGTTTCAGTATCCAAAATGAGCTAACAATGAAATTACTCTTATTACTCTGCTGCCGGAAGATGGAGCTATGTGCAGCTAGGTGGGAAGATATTGATTTAGAAAATGCCATATGGCACCTAACTGGCACCAAGAACGGCGACGCTATCGATATTCCACTCCCTCCAGTGGCCATAACATGGTTCCAACAGCTTAAAGATATGTCATTTAATAGTGAGTGGGTTCTGCCTGCCCGAAAAATGCAAAACCGCATGATTCCCCACATAGCAGAAAGCACGTTGCCTGTAGCCTTAGCCAAAGTAAAAACACAGATGCAGGGTGTAGAAAACTTTACTGTCCATGACTTCCGACGAACAGCCCGGACTCATCTGGCATCTTTAGGTGTTGATCCTATCGTTGCAGAAAGATGTTTAAATCATAGAATTAAAGGCGTGGAAGGGATTTATAATAGACATCAGTATTTGGACGAACGTAGAAAAGCCTTAACTTTATGGGCAGATAAACTAGTGAAATTAGAATCGAGGGAACGAGATAGCAAATGAAAAGCTTCCAAAAAATGAATGAGTTTGAAAGGGTTGCAACTCTCCCCTCAATCACTATCGATGAAATAGCTAAGTGTCTGGTTGGGCTATCTCCGACCTTATTAAGAAGAGATATAGATACAGAAAAACTAGAAGTTATTTCTCATATAAAAATGAGACTTAAAAGAACCTTAGAAGAAGTATTCAAATCCAATAAAATAGAGAGAATAACAAAATATACCGATTATATAGCTTCTCCGCACCCCGTAGATGACAGTGAAAAGATCTCATCAGATCTTATTTTCTCAATTGGATATAATTGTCTTGATACTGATGAAACCCCTGAAGCTATAATTGAAAGATGCTGTATGGCTGTGCAAAACATTGCAATAAGCAATAAAAACAATAAGCTACTCTCTTTTATTGGTGGTGAAGCAGAAAAATTTGGCCTCCAAATAATAAAAAACAACAGAGGTGTATATAAAAAAGATGAAGAACTATTTAATGTAAATAAATTACTTGGAATAACGTTAACTTTATTGGCCAAAGAAAAACATGAGCAAAACAACGCAAAATGGATGAAAAATGGTGATGTTATTTGTGTCGAACATATCAAAGAAATGATTGATCTGTATATTCAAGAGAATCATATATCAACCGATGGTCTACGAGCATCCTCTCTTCGAGCAAAAATTTCATCGGCTTTAAAAGCCATACATGACTAGTGATCCCTTAGCTAGACGTCTAAGGAGGTTTAGCTATTTTCAAAAACAATGTCCAAAATTGGCCTCTCTTAGCCTCTGACTGCCCCTTATAACCTCTCTAAGCCCCCCATAACATCAACCTTCTTCGTTAGTAACGATTAATTAAATAAATTCAATTAGTTAAATAAAACAAAATGACAGTCATCTTGATGGAATTCTGAATATTTAAATGGAAAATGTATCAATTTAATGGAATTCCATTCTTGATGGAAAACTAAGATTGTGTCAGGTAATCTCACCTCATCGCTTACCCATCAAGGAGTTACAAGATTGATGAGACATGAAAATACAACACATGGCTCTTTACCCGCAGCAGGGTTTGTCCGGCAAAAGGCATTGATGCCCTGCTTACCATTTTCTCCTGCAACGTTATGGAGACGGGTATCAGCGGGTACATTCCCTAAACCAGTAAAGATATCAACCAGAATTACAGCATGGAAAGTAGATGAAATTTGGGAATGGATTGAATCACAACAACATCATTAATAATGTAATAAAGGCGACCAAGTAGATCGCCAATATAATATACAAATAAAATCTAAATAATAATGTTTAGCCTTTTGGTTCGATACCTCGCCGCTTTAATTCTTGCCTTGCGAGATCTTTTATCCAATTGGCGAGACTAACATTATCTTTACCTGCCTCAGCTTCTAATTGTTCTTTAAGCTCAGGCGTAATTCGCATTTTGAACTGTGGAGATTGACCGCCCCCTTTAGGGCTTTTATCTCTCGTTGTAACTGTTGACAAGTGGCCACCTATTGGATTACTGTTAACTCGTTAGGTGGCCACCTTACCATGATGTCCCCTAAAAAAAAAGCAGCCTCAATCAGTATTCGCAGTACCAATTGAGGCTTAACCATTAACGAAACAGAGAGCAACGCCATGGCTACATCAAAGTGTACCTACATCTTTGCGGCAATCAACCGCACACAACGGAAAATACGCCCGCTCATGCTGCGGATCACCGCCTGTAATGAGACTACCGCCCGCCGCCAGTTGGCCGGTGACTATATCTTACTGTTTGCTGGCCGTTTGCCGGTAAGAGCAGGCTCCCATGACTGAACTCCCTGAATACGGCGAACGTTATCGCCACAAAGAGGGCTGGACGGTGCGTATCGTGAACCTGAAACTGGCTTCCGAGCAGACCCAGCGCCAAAACCCTGAATTTCGTTATGAAGTCGTTTTTAACTATGACCTCACTACGCAATATTCCTCCATGCCGTTAACGTGGTTCGCCAAGGTATACAGCAAAATAGCTGATGCGCCGGAACGTGACCCGATAACAACACTCAATATCAGTAAAGGGTTATTGCTGCACAAGTCCGTTAAATATATTTACCCGAAAAAGCCTTATTCAGAACGCCGTCCGGCGGAAAAGAGCGAGGAACATTATTCACACTTTCTCTAACCGGCATAAATAACGGTAACGAATTCTCACTTTCTAAAACGGACTCTATTATGACAATGCAACAATATGAGCATAACGCTGCTCAGGGCCGCCCTTTATCTGAAACTCAGGTTTTGAATAATCATCTGGCCTACGGAATACCGGAAGATGATTTTTTTAAATTAACCCGCGCCAAAAATGCCAGCGCATTATTAGCCGCCTTACTGGCGAACCATTTTGACTCGTCCGCCTTTCCCGGCATGTTACCGGTGAAAGAAGTCTCCGCTATGGTCGATTATCTGTATGAAGACCTGATAGCCGTCACTCAAAGCTGTGCATTACTGTCTGCTGGGGTGCAATCATGAACCTGAATAATACCTCCTGTATTCCCCTCGAAGTGCGTACCGCGCTGTATCGTCGCGCCGTGGCGCAAGCCTATCTGGATGCCTGTGTGTCTTATGGCGTCGCGCTCACGATGAATATTGATGAGCTGCAAATGGTGATAGCCGAAAACGTGGAAGTCTACTTTATGACACGCCACGGCCCTGAGAGCGGGATGGAAGCCGCCTGCTGCATGCTGGAAGACATGGTGTTACCGGACATTCTGAGTGTGGCCCCCCGCCTGACGCTGTTGGGGGAAACCATGATGGATGAGCTGTGCCGGGCGTACATCAAAACGGCGAACATGCCGGTCACACTGCACTGAGGGGGACACGATGGCACAGAATTTTGTATCGGATATTACCGCCGCCGCCCATACGCGCTGGCCGGTTGTCCTGCCCTTGCTGGGTATTGTCGTTCCGGCCCATGGTCAACACGGCGCTTGTCCGCACTGTGGCGGTTCAGACCGTTTTCGTTTTGATGATCGGGACGGGCGCGGGACATGGATTTGTAACCAGTGCGGGGCCGGTGACGGGCTAGATTTGGTCAAGCTGGTCAACGGGTTGACGGCCGGTAAAGCAGCCCATGAGGTGGCACAGGCGCTGCAATTACCCCAAAGCCAACAGCCGCCCGCCAGAAAAGAAGCGGCCAAACTCATGCAACCGGTAGCCGAGACTGTTGCGGCCTTGCTGGCAGGCTGTGTGCGGGGTGAAAGTGACTATCTGGCCGGTAAAGGGTTGTTGGAACATCCTCACCGCCTGACCACGCAATTGAAGAAAAGCGGCGGGATTGATTTCCCGCACGGCTCACTGGTGCTGCCCCTGACCGATATCAGTGGCACCGTGACCGGCGCGCAACTGGTTTCCCCCTTGGGGGACAAGCGCCTGTTGCCGGGTACAGTGCTCAAAGGGGCATTTATTGCCCTTGAATCCGAGCTGGATAGCCCGCCACAGGTCATTATCACCGAGGGCTATGCCACCGCCCTGACCGTGGCGCAACTCACTGACGGCGTGGTGATGGCGGGTATTGCCGCCAGTAACCTGCTAAACGTGGCGTTGGTTATCCGGGCGAAGTGGCCAGAAGCGCGCATTATTCTGGCCGGAGACAATGATTTTGATGATGGCAAGGTCAACACCGGCAAAGTGTGGGCGGAGAAAGCAGCGAAAGCCGTGGACGGCTGGGTGACGCTCCCCCCGACCCGCTTTAAAGCCGACTGGAATGACTATCTGCGGGATAACGGCACCGAACGGGCCAGAGAAGCGTTCCGGGAAGAGCTGGTACAGCTGGGGAAAGACAAGGCCAAATTGCCCCAAGGTTTTCGGTTGACTCAGGAATATTTGTGGTTCGATAAGCAGGTACAAAAATCAGACGGCGATACGGAAATCCGTAATATCAAAATCTGTAACCCGCTCAAGGTGTCGGCCATTACCTGCGACGCGGACGGAGGGAACTTTGGCCGCCTGCTGGAATGGGAGGACACTTACGGGATTTGCCGTAAATGGGCGATGCCGATGGAAATGTTAAGTGGCAGCGGCGAAGAGCTGCGGCGGGTGCTGCTGGTCAACGGTCTGTCGTATATCAGCACCACCGGCGAGGCCCGCGCCCGGCTAATGGAATACATATCTCTGTGTAAACCAGAGCGCAAAGTCACCTGTGTGAACAAAACCGGTTGGCATGGCGGGGTGTATGTGTTGCAGGACGAGGTGATTGGTGAGGGGGCCGACGGGGTGATATTGCAGACGGCCAGCGTACAGGGGCGGGATTTTCGGGTAGCGGGCAGCCTTGATGAGTGGCGCGAGCATATCGGACGCTACTGTATCGGTAATTCCCGTGTGGCCTTTGCGGTCAGTCTGGCGTTTGCGGCTCCGCTGTTGCGTCTGGTGGGGATGGACGGCGGCGGTTATCACCTGAAAGGCGAGTCCACAGATGGCAAGACCACCACCATGAAAGCGGCCACCTCCGTGTGTGGCGGGCCGGATTACTGGCACACATGGCGCTCAACCGGTAACGCACTGGAGGGCACCGCCAGCCGTCGCAACGATGCCGCCATGATGCTCGATGAAATACGCGAGGTGGATGGTCGTGAGGCGGGTAATATTGCCTATATGCTGGCAAACGGACAGGGCAAAGGCCGGGCTGGGACTGACGGCGAACTGCGCGCCCGCAAACAGTGGCGTATGTTGTTCTTCTCCACCGGCGAACTGTCATTGACCGAACATGCCGCCCGCGCCGGTGAGCGCACCTTTGCCGGGATGGAAGTGCGGATGATCCAAATCCCCAGTGACTCAGGCAAGTTTGGCGTCTTTGAAGCGTTACACGGCTTTGGCAGCGGTAAAGAGCTGGCCGAACATTTTGAGGGGGCAACTGCCTGTTTCTACGGTACGCCGTTCCGGGCATGGCTCAAGGCGCTGACCGAAGACCTGAACGGCATGACCACTCAGGCGAAAGCGATGCTGAAAACCTATACCCGTGAGTTGATGCCTGTAGATGCCGGGAATCAGGTGGGCCGGGCCATTAACCGTTTCGCCCTGATTGCGATGGCGGGCGAGATGGCGACCCGCTGCGGCCTGACCGGTTGGCCGGAGGGGGAAGCCTTGCGGGCCACCCGTGTGTGTTTGCAGGCATGGATAGGGGAACGCGGTCACAGTGCCAATCAGGAAGACGCCGCCGCCCTTGAGCAGATACGCAGTTTCTTCACCGCCAATCAGTACAGCCGCTTTGCGGACTGGCATGACGAGCGCAACCGGCCCTCGAACATGGTGGGTTTTCGTAAGGTAGACAAGGGCAATAACACCCGTGAGGCCGTCACTACGTTCTATGTGTTGCCGTCGGGCTGGAAAGAGGTGTGCAAGGGGTTTGATGCCAAGAAAGTCGCGCAACTGTGTGTCACGGCGGGGTATCTGCTGGCATCGAAAGACGGGAAGACACAAACCACCGTCCGCCTGCCAGAGATGAATCCCAAACGGATATACGTCTTTAACAGCGAGGTGGTGGGCTAATCCTTTACGTGAGTCTTATCTTTAAGGTGTAACAAGGGTAACAGGTGTAACAATGCTGATTTCATTGAGAAAAGCCTGTTACACCTTTTTCTTTTGTCGGTGTAACAGGTGTAACAAACCGACACGATAACAGCGGTGTTACACCACGTTACACCGGGTGTTACACCTGATAATTTTATAAAAACACTGATATATCAATACTGTAACACCCGTTACACCTGTTACACCCCCAAAGGGATACACCGTTTCTCATTCAGGGCAGTTCAGGACTTCTTTCTGGCTGGCCGGTCAGTTAGCAGTCCGTCAAAGTATGGGTGCGTATCGCGGGAGCCTGTTGGGTGAAATGCTGCTTATTTCCCGTAAACGTCACTTCTTCTGGTGAAGCAGTCACCTGCAAGGTTCCGGCCCGCTGACTGAATCCCTGTATTGTCTTATCAGTGGGGTTACTCAGGGCTGACAGTAGCGCGTCCGAAAGGAATTGTGCTTCATGGCGTTCCAGTGTGAAAAACTTCTCTCCAACGGTCACATTAATCATGGTTTTCTCCTGTTAATCAGAGTCGCTATTGTGTCGTAATCGATGAATGGCACAACGGCGTGTTGTTGTGTCAGCGCCGGGACAACGGGCATCGGTTGAGCTGTTGTGTGTGGATTTGCACAATGGCGACATCCCGATGAGAACGGAGTACGACCATGAGCCAGACAGCAGAACACCCCATCACCCCAGCACTGAACAGCTATAAAGCAGCCAAAGCCCAACACCTGAAGAATGTAGAAACCTACGAAGACATTATTGCGTCCATTGCCCGCAGCCAGCAAAAGCAGCGGGATGCAGAAAATCAGAGCCAACAGGCTGACGGCAGTTGGCGCAAACTGTTTCGCAGCCTGCGCGGTGAAATGACGGATGAGCTGCAAACCGAACATATTCGCCGGATTTCACAGCGGGAGCTGGCACAAGAATTCGGGCATCTGATTGAAGAGCTGGAGTTGGATAAAAGTGAAACCATATTGAAATTATGCGTTTCCGCAAAACCGTATGAAAAAACACATATGGACGCCCTGATGGCTTATGCAGATATGGAAATGCAGGCCGCCATGAAAACCCTGTCTCCGGCAATCATTCGGGCAGCAAAAATCAACGTTGCCGCGAATAAACTCTACGGTAATGCATCATCGGAGGACGCACTGAGAACGCTCATTACCAGGGTACTTACATCTGCCGCACTCTATTCATTTGATCTGGAGAAAGAAACCGTACTGGCAGAATTGACTTTCCAGAGACCGCAACCTGACCGAGTAGACAGTATCCTGTACAACAGCCCGCTGAAACGGGGGTTATTAGGGCAGCGCATTCGAGATAAACGCGAAAAACTAAACCCTGCCGGGGAGTCGTCAACATGATGCGTTGCCCGGTATGCAGACACGCTTCTCATACTCGTTCCAGCCGCTATTTGTCGGAACAGACCAAGGAAGTCTATTACCAGTGCCAGAACCTTGATTGTTCCTGCACCTTTAAGACGGTTGAAAGCCTCGACAGAATTATTACCCGGCCACCGGCGCAGGAAATCCCCGCCCCGGTAGTGATACCTCCATCGGTAAAACGCCATACCTTAGGACGATATGGCGACGCATTCAGACACGGATAACAGAATCATGGCAACCTTTCCCCGCCCTCGTGCGGGGCTTTTTTTGTCTGCAATTTAGTGATGGCGTTCACCGTTTGAGGCTTTATTTCTGGCAGGCGATGCTAAAAAGGGGTGTGCATGCCTAGAGTGCATGGATCTGCATGCAGAATACCCCCCTTAAAACCCTGTGCAGCCCCAGTGCTGGCGCGGTTTAGGGGTCTGCATGCAACTGCATGAAAAGCGGCCTGTAAAGCGCACAGGCGTGGCGGGGATAGCATTGCGCGCAGAATACTTTAAGCGTCATTTTGCCATGGAAAAAAGACTGCATGATAATGCATCAGTTAAATGTTACTATTTATGTAAAATTGAGGGCTAAACAATCTGTTGATGGTTATACTAATCTCAGAAAATTAGTCTGAATGACACTTTTATAATAACCAATTATTAATGGGGGGGTGATATGAACACTATTTCACACCAAAAACCTCTTAACAGTTTCTTAAAACGAGTCAGCACATTAGATGGAAAGTTGGCAGAAGGCCTGTCCAAACTTGTTCCTGAATGGTGGGAAGACTCACTGAATTCATCTCCTGGTATAAGTCAGCAGGTGATATTCGGTTTAGCTAAATTTGCTAATATTGACCTAAACACAGTAGTCAATCCGCAAGTACAATTGAAATTCAATGAGTCGGTATGCAGATATAAGCATGCTGCAAATAAATCGGTTGAGCAACTACAAGCTGCAACGGCTGTCGTACATGGGATCGCGAAAATTGCTGCCACTGTAGTAAAAGATGAATACAGTGAGATACCATCAGCACAAGCTATCCGCCAAAGTATTCTAAATAGTGGTAAAGACTGGGTTGATTTTGAGTCCCTTTTAGAGTTTTCATGGTCTCATGGAGTCCCTGTTCTTTACATGCCTGAATTACCAGCATCAAAAAAAATGGATGCTGTAGTAATAAAAGTATCGAATCGGCCAGTAATTTCGCTGACAAAGAAACATAAGCATGCAAGTGCATTACTTTTCAGCCTAGCCCATGAGTTAGGCCATATAGCATGTGGTCACCTTGAAGATAACTCGTTAATAATCGATGAAAAAATAAACGAAGACGATATTGATAATCCTTTAGAGCGAGAAGCAAATAGTTTCGCTATAGAATTATTAACAGGTCGTCCTGATGCTGCATTCCACAGCACAAGCCGAATTAATGCTCGAATTTTAGCATCTGAGTCATTAAGAATCGCATATGAAAAAAATATAGATCCGGGTCATGTTGCATTGAATTATGCTAAAACCATGGCTAAAAGAAATATAAATTGTTTTCCAGTATCTTCTAGCGCACTAAATATTATCTATCCAGAATTAAACTGGCAAAAACTTATCGAAAGAACTTTTTTGAATCATGTTGAGGAAGAAAAAGTAACAGAAGATAAATTTGAGATTCTTTGTAGAATCAATAATATAGAGGTCTAGTGCCAGTGGCTGTATTACTTGATAATGATGTAGTGCTTAAGTTGGCCCAGTTAGATCTTCTTACTGAAGGCTGCAATTTACTGTCACGTACCTATGGTCAGTTATTTGTTTTAGATACCCTTATTTATCAATTAAAAAGTCGAGGGGCAGAACGGCGTTATGGCACTGAAGCTGTACAAAGAGTTAAAGCATGCTTCGCATCAAATATATTCTCTTTATTTAACGAGCAAATAACTGATCAACGTCTTATTAATTTGCAAAATACTCATGATAACCTTGATGAAGGTGAAATGCGTTTGATGCAAGGTTTAATAAATCATGGTGAACTTCTTTTGTCTGGTGATAAGCGTTTTCTTAGGGCAATAGCAGAGACTGGCCTAATTGAAGAAGCATCGCTCAATAATAGATTTGTGTGTCTAGAACAGATAATATGCTTTCTTATCAATGACTTATCATTGGACTATGTAAATGAAAAAGCTACAATTGCTTTCCAGTCAGGAGTCAGAGTCGATAGCTCTCTAAGAACGTGCATAGGTAATGGACGTAGTCGAGAGTACGTAACTGAAGGAGTATCGCAACAACTTCGAGAATTGCCGCCCCTATTACTTGCAATAGAGATGCATTGGCAAATAGTTATTTAATACCAAAGAGTCATGATTCATTACATGTACCAAGTCATGTACCAAAACTAAGTACAACAATAAAAAACAAACTAAAATAAACTAGTTAGGCAAATAAAAATAAACAGATTCAGAATATCGAGTAAGTTATCACGCTAGCACTCACTTGCCCCTCGAAGTACACCTCAAGCCCGTGTCACTACGGGCTTTTTTAGCGCTATAAATTTTTATGGTCGAATACTTTCTACAACCATATATTCCCCCTGGGGTTGATTGAATTTTCAGCAATGGAAATGTAAATTTAAGAAGTAACAACATGCGTACATATGCCTCAATCCAAGCCAGAGCCAATACTTCAGAAGTTCTGAACTCTGCAACTCACGATGAGCCGATGGGAATTGCTTGCAAAGAGAGTAGCGCCGTAGTGGTGAAAAGGTTATTTAATGGTTTGTGATATACACTAACCACAGCTCATGCTTAGTATCACCCGTCCTAGGTTACTATTCAGTCTGAGTCAGGTGAATCAATGGGAAAGGTTTTCCCTCGCCATCCAATTCTGAGCGACCGATTTTTATAAATCCGCATTTTAGATAAAAAGTTAATGCCGCTGGATTTTGCTCATTCACATCCACACGCAACTTTCCCTTTAAATGCTGAGCATGAACCAACAACGCTTTACCAATACCTTTACCGTGATAAGCGGGATCAATAAACAACGTTTCTACTTTGTTACTATCTAGGCCGATAAATCCTACGATCTCGGTACTATTTTCAAATAACCACACCTCCAGAGCAGGTAAATAGATATCCCGCACCTGTGGCAAATAAAACTGAATATCAGTTTCGGTTAAGAATAAATGTGTTTCTCTTACTGCGAGTTCCCAAACCTCAACCAAACGGGATATATCCGCAAGTGTCGCCTTTCTTATCATCCATACCTCAAACTTTCACCTCAGAGACAAGCGTAATTATCACTGACCGTAGAAGGATGAAACAAGACCGTATTTGTTCCAAACAACGCGAGGTGAGCACTTTTTTCCCTAGCCATCAGGTGTATGTTGAATAAATATAATCAGTTACTGATTAATCGCTTAACGATAGTCGCAAATAATACTCATGTCAGTGTAGAGTATGTAGGTAAGGAGAAAACATGCAGTTAACCGTATTAGTTGATAATAATACCTTGATAGATAAGTACCTTACCGCCGAACCTGGTGTCTGCTATCACTTACGAATTGACGAAAAATCATTTCTTTTTGATACCGGTTACTCCGATGTTTTTCTGAGTAATGCGGCCATTTTAGGCATTAACCTGACTGAGATAGACAGTATTGTCCTTTCTCATGGGCATAACGACCATAGCTGGGGGCTAAACCACCTTGCACAGCATCTTGATCGGGTAAACCATCAATATGCCAAGAAAATAAAGATTGTTGCTCATCCCAATGCTTTTCTGCCGAAATACTATGAAGATAAATCTATAGGGGCTAATTTACCGGCGGATGGTTATCCGATGCTTTTCGAACGGGTCGAACAGCCTGGGGTATATTACCTTACCGATAATTTACTCTTTTTAGGGGAGATTGCGCGTAACAACGATTTCGAAGGGCTAGAGCCTATTGGCGAAACTGTCGATTGCTGCGGCCATAAAGTTGAAGATTTTGTTACCGATGATAGTGCAATGGTTTATACCAGCCCTGAAGGTATCGTAATAATCACAGGCTGCTCTCACTCTGGTATCTGCAATATTATCGATTATGCTATTAAAGTTACCAACGATAAACGTGTGCGTGCAGTTATTGGCGGCTTTCATTTATTAAATGCCAGTAGTGAGATTCTATCCAGAACATCTGACTATTTTAAACAACTCAATGCTAAAGCAGTTTATCCCTGCCACTGTACTGATCTTAAAGCCAAAATAGCCCTAGCTAATACAGTTAATATTGAAGAAGTCGGCGTTGGCATGATACTGAACTTTTAGTAATTAAAGTGCCCAATTTGAGCAGTAATAACGAGAATTATCCGATTATTATAATTCCATAATATTTGTAAGTGTTTGTGTATGGCAAGAGGTTTAAAGCTAATGCATAATCCCTGCTGGAATTTTAACTCTCAAATAAGAAGGATTTCGTAATGCTTAAGAATGTACTTTTTTTCGATGCTTTGCTAACACCAAAAATTCTTACTGGTTTATATTGGCTTTTACTGGTGCTCATCATTATTTCCGGCGTATTTGTAATGATAAATACCAGCGTCATCGGCGGCTTTTTTAGCATCCTTGCTGGTGGCCTTACTTCTCGAATCTGTTTTGAAATGATCATGATCGCATTCAAAAACAATGAATATCTGAAAAGAATCGCAGAAAAACCATAATTGGGATTTGGGT
This sequence comes from Yersinia sp. 2541 StPb PI, assembly GCF_052217145.1. Classification (NCBI taxonomy): domain Bacteria; kingdom Pseudomonadati; phylum Pseudomonadota; class Gammaproteobacteria; order Enterobacterales; family Yersiniaceae; genus Yersinia; species Yersinia sp. 2541 StPb PI. Next base: position 4,677,986 of record NZ_JAZGQB010000001.1, read on the forward strand.
ATTCTTACTTCATTTGAAATGGAATACCCTAATTGCTCACCATTTTGCTGTTGTAGTGATGTTAACCCGCCCAAAGTCACACTTCTCTCCCTCAAACAAGCGGCTCTTCTTCATTATTTTATCAATTAAAATATTTTGTACAAATCAATGTAACAATATAAAAAATATGATGTTTTTTTTATTTTTTCCATGCTTACCTTTCTTCTTATGCCACAATTTGAGAGCAGAAAGGGCATTTAATATGTTTATGACTACTATCTAATATCAGGTATGAAGAAATTACACATATACTTTATTGGTTGGTCGGTCTAGACAGGGTCGTTTTATAAGGGCCAGAATTACCACCATCACAGGGTAAGCCAGAAATAGCGTTGCTTAAATTTTCTGGCTAAGGTAAGTAAAAGACACATATACACTTTTAGGGGATCGCGTATGTTCGAAGACCAAAACACATCGATCCTTGATACCTATTTTGGTACCCATAGCCCTTTTTGGCGACTGGCTTTTGATAGTCAAGCTTTAGAGTTGTCAGCGATTAAAGGGACTACAAATATTGCTATTCCCCTTAATTCAGTTCAAACAATGAAAATTCGGGGCTTAACCGGCATTACTGCCAGTTTAGATATTGAAATCGAGATTTATGGTAATCCACTTCATTTACATCTGGTGGGCCGTAAAGTTAATGACAAAGAATGGGGCGGAACGGCTTCCGCGTACGCGGATACTGAATCAGTAGCGCGCGATTTAGTAATGGGGCTTTCCTTTGCAGAACAAGTGGTTTCTGAAGCTAACTCAGTCATTGTGATTCTCGATAAAGATGGTTATGTACAGCGTTTCAATCACCTTAGCGAAGAATATACCGGTAAAAAAGAACAAGATGTCATTGGTAAAAATGTTTACGACTTGTTTATGACAGCCAAAGAGGGAGCCTCATCACGTAAAAATATTGAGGGCTTCTTCCAGCGCGGTGCATCTTACGAAGTTGAGCGTTGGGTTAATACCGTAAAAGGAAAACGTCTCTTTTTATTCCGCAATAAGTTTGTTCACAGTGGCAGTGGCAAAAACGAGCGTTACCTTATCTGTTCTGGTACCGATATTACTAAAGAAAGGCGTGCTCAAGAGCGTTTGCGGATTTTGGCTAATACCGACATGATTACTGGCCTGCCTAATCGCCACGCTATTCATGAACGTATTAATAGCGCGATCCTAACTCGTGGTGATTCTTCGGTGGGGATTATTTACCTCGATCTCGATAATTTTAAAAAAGTGAACGACCATTACGGTCATATGTTTGGTGATCGCTTACTGAAAGATGTCTCACTCGCCATTTTAAGTTGTTTGGGTGAAAGTGAAATGCTTGCCCGGTTAGGCGGTGATGAGTTTATTGTTCTGGTCGAGAATGCCTCGATGAGCTTACTGGAGGCAACTACACAGCGTATTCTCAACCGCATGAAATTGCCCTTCCGAGTAGGATTGATTGAAGTATATACTGGGTGCTCTATCGGGATAGCACTGTGCCCTGAACATGGCGATACACTAGAGAATATTATCCGTAGCGCAGATACTGCCATGTACACCGCAAAAGAACATGGAAAACAGACCTATTCGATTTTTTCACAAGAGATGAATAAGAAAGTATCTGAATACGTCTGGCTAGATACCAATTTACGTAAGGGTTTAGAACAACATCAATTACAAGTTTTTTACCAACCCAAGATATCTGCCAAAACGGGTAAAGTTCATAGTGTCGAAGCATTAGTCCGATGGTTATCACCTGAGCGTGGTTTAATCGCCCCACTTGAATTTATCTCCTATGCCGAAGAATCCGGGTTGATCGGACCATTGGGAAAATGGGTACTGCAAACCTCAATGCAACAAGCGGTAAATTGGAAAAAACGTGGAATTAACTTGCGGGTGGCAGTCAATGTGTCAGCCAGGCAATTAATTGATGAAGCTATCGTAACCAGTTTTATTGAGTCTCTTGAATCCAGCGAATTAGAATCAAGTTTGGTTGATGTTGAATTAACCGAAAGTTGCTTAATTGATGATGAAGATGCAGCTATCAATATCATGAAACAACTACGTCACTTGGGTGCTCAGGTTCATTTGGATGACTTCGGCACTGGCTATTCTTCACTTTCTCAATTGGCCCGTATCCCTATTGATGCCATTAAATTGGATCAAAGTTTTGTTCGTGATATTGATAATAATCCTATTTCACAATCTCTGGTTAAAGCCATTATCGTTGTCGCTGAGGCACTTAAAATGCGGGTGATTGCCGAAGGTGTGGAAACTAAAGGGGAAGAAGAATTCCTGGATTCTATTGGCATTGATGAAAAGCAGGGATTTCTTTACGCCAAACCAATGCCCGCAGATGAACTGGAGCATTGGCTGGTAACACAACACCCTCACCTTTCATTGGATTAGGTGCATAACGTTATATTGCTTTTGGCATTGCCGAAGTATGCCGGTCTTGTAACGTAACCAACCGTTCGATATAGGCAATATCTTTCGGCTCAATAGAAAATGCAGAATCAACCCAATCCTCAGTGATATCCATCAGTTCTGAACGCGTTAATTGTAAAACACGTTGCCGGACCCTAATCATCGCTCTCATACCATTTAACTTCGGCCTGATCGTATCTATAAAGGTGCGAGTAGCAAGATAAGCATCTCCCGGCTGAAATAACTTATCAACTAAGCCACGACTCTCATACCATTCCGCTGCATGAGACTCACCCGTCCAAATCAATTGTTCAGCTACCCTCATTCCTGCTTTTCTGGCAACAAGCGAATACCCCCCCATGCCAGGAAATAGATTAAATGCAATTTCTGGGAATCCCATTCTGGCTGTAGTTTGTGCCAGAACAAAATGATGGGCTAATGCTGCCTCAAAGCCGCCACCTAACGCGCTGCCCTCAATCATCGCAATAGAGATAGCACCAGTATCAAAGCCACGGGAAGCCGCATGAACACAATCTACGCATGCACGCGCATATGCCATTAACGCTTCTCGTTTGCGGTTTTTGATCATATGCGCGAAAAAGTTTAAGTCCCCCCCTACATTAAACATATTGGGCACCACCGAACCCGTCACCCAAAAATCAAAAGGTAACTTTGATTCTTTAGCGGCTTGCGCGAGTGTCATAATATTTTCAATTAATTCCAGATTAAAACAAGGGCGCGGATGAGCGCGCAACAACATCCACATGGTATTACGCTCTTCTTCGTAATAGGCCGATATTTGAGATAAGTGGCCAGCCTCAGTAAAAGGGCGGCAGCTAGGAAGATTAATCATATTCATATTCCATCCAATGAGTTAGTTAAACACAAATAGTGCTATTTCTGCCGGATCCTCCTTGAGGACGCGCTAAACTTGCCGGAGTGATGGCAACTTAAGCTGGCAGATAAATAGTGAGTCACTCAATGGATAAATGATGAGAAAAGCAGTAAAAATTTTAACAATACGCATGTTTAGAGCTGTGTTAAGGCGCTAAATAGAATATATATTGCCAAGGCGGTAGAATTTCAGATGAAAAAAACCTGCCGTTATGGATAAAATACTGGCTGAACTTTATCCCTGACGGATTTTTTATGCTGCAAATTCTGCACTTTCTTTTAGCGTTGATGACTATTGCAATACTGGCGTTGTTAGCCAGTCGTGACCGAAAAAATATTAGACTGCGCTATATTTTTCAGTTATTGGTTTTAGAAATTGCACTGGCTTATTTCTTTTTACACTCAGAAAATGGCCTGGGTGCGATAAAGTATTTTGCTGGATTATTCGAAACACTGATGAAATTTGCCTCAGTCGGTACTAGTTTTGTTTTTGGGGGAATGAACGAACAAGGCTTAGCATTTATATTCATGAACGTTCTTTGCCCGATCATTTTCGTTTCGGCACTGATTGGGATTTTACAGCACTTTCGTATATTGCCACTCATCATACGGGTGGTGGGCACGTTGTTATCCAAAGTAAATGGCATGGGGAAACTGGAGTCTTTCAATGCCGTAAGTACATTGATTTTAGGACAATCAGAGAATTTTATTGCTTACAAAGGGATTATTGCTGATATATCACCACGTAGAATGTACACCATGGCAGCAACGGCGATGTCAACAGTGTCCATGTCGATTGTAAGCGCTTATATGACTATGCTTGAGCCAAAATTTGTAGTAACTGCATTAATATTGAATATGTTTAGTACTTTTATTGTTCTTTCTATTATTAATCCTTACCCTGTTACTGAAGAACCCGAATTAAAGCTAAACAAACTTCATGAAGACCAAAGTTTTTTTGAGATGTTGGGGGAATATATTCTGGCTGGTTTTAAAATCGCTATGATTATAGCCGCGATGTTAATCGGGTTTATTGCCATAATTTCTGCTATTAATGCTTTATTTAGTAGCTTATTCAATATCAGTTTCCAAGAAGTGCTGGGATATCTATTTTATCCGCTTGCTCTGCTGATTGGCATTCCTACTCAGGATGCGTTACAGGCGGGGAGTATTATGGCTACCAAACTGGTGGCAAATGAGTTCGTTGCCATGATTGAATTAAAGAAAGTAGCAGCCGAAATGTCTCCACGTGGCTTAGGCATTCTTTCTGTCTTTTTAGTATCTTTTGCTAACTTTGCCTCAATTGGTATTGTTGCTGGTGCCATCAAAGGGCTGAATGAGCAACAAGGGAATATCGTTTCACGATTCGGATTAAAATTAGTCTATGGTTCAACCTTGGTCAGTTTACTTTCTGCCGCCGTTGCAGGACTTATTTTGTAATAAGGCAAGCTTTCATTCTAAGCCAAAAATAGGGCTATCAGCCTTTTATCTCTCGTAAATTGGAGATAAAAGGCTTGAAATGAATGTTAGAAATCTACGCACACAGTAGTATCAACTCGCATGACAGATTCTTGTGAAAACTGCTGTTTATAGCGGGAGCGTAGAGCTTCAATGGCGTATTCTTTGCCATCTTTATGAATAAGGACTAATGCCTTACTGCTTTCTTTGGCAACTTTCCCATCATTTCCCAACCATTGCCCCTTGGCATCAATTACGGTCAAGCCTTCATTGAAGCGGCTAGTCACATCATTATCGACAAAAGACTGCCATTCAGTGATAGAAATAGCGGGGCCATGAGGCCGATTCAAACCGAAGTAGAGTGTGGTTTGTGTCATTGACTCACCTTTAATACAGGTCGGAGGTACAACTTTCACCGCTACAGTGTTTGCATGACCAGCGTTATCAACACAACCGCCCAGTAATACCCCGATAGCAACCATACCGGCAAACAATGCCCCACGATAACGCAACGGATTAACACGATTGTCCATGAACAAATCTCACTGAAATAAAAGATAAAAACTACCATCCCCTGAATGACTCTGCAATCACGCAAGAGGATCATACAAGCGTACTAATGTACTCTCACAGAGCTTTAACCTACTATTTTTACCCTACAATTATTCATGCCTAATTATTAATACATTCTTTTTTTATTTATATTTATTAGATAGATAATTAATAAATTGATTAGTTAAAGTAATCTTAAATATATGACTTAGAAAATCTCAGTCGCGACAACCAGCCTTAGTCACTACTCTGCGGCCTTTACTGCCCTTAAGAAATTTGATTCATTATGCTACTCAGTGTTCTTTATATTATTGGTATTACAGCTGAAGCCATGACCGGGGCACTGGCTGCGGGCCGCCGTCAAATGGATATGTTTGGTGTCATTATTATTGCATCTGCAACGGCAATTGGTGGTGGTTCAGTCCGAGATATGCTGCTGGGCCATTATCCGCTGGGTTGGGTTAAACACCCGGAATACATTGTTATTGTCGCCGTTGCTGCAATCGTCACAACTTGGATGGCACCACTAATGAAGCATTTACGCCATTTGTTTTTGGTGCTTGATGCAATTGGGCTGATTGTTTTCTCTATTATTGGGGCACAAATCGCTCTTGATATGGGCCACAGTACGATAATTGCCGCCATTGCGGCCGTCATTACCGGCGTTTTTGGCGGCGTCCTGCGCGATATGTTCTGTAACAGTATCCCCTTGGTATTCCAGAAAGAAATCTATGCTGGTATCTCATTCGCTGCCGCCTGGATCTACATTGCTCTGCAATACACACAACTGTCACATAATTGGGTTGTTATCATTACACTCGTCACCGGGCTAAGTGCACGACTGTTAGCATTACGATTCCGGCTGGGCCTGCCAATCTTCAAATATGACCATTCAGAGCATTAAGTCAGGTACGTGAAGGTTTACTCCTCAAGTTGGAACCCGCTAATATTCTGTTGCGATAAAAAGTCAGCCATAGCTTGCACCTCTGGGTGGTGTAAGAAATGAGTAATCTGTTTTGCTCGAATCGGCCCAATACCCGGTATTAAACTCCACTCGGCGATACTGCGTTGTTGTAGTGACCGCCATTGAGAATTGACAAGTGTACCCTGCGCAAAACCCAATGCCTGTAGCCATTGGGAAAAGGGTTTTTCCCTTGTGCTTTGAAATTGCTGATAAATATTTTCAGCACGGGCTATCCCTATGCCAGGAACATCCGCTATTTGGTCTTTCGTGAGAGATAGCCACCCCACCAAATCATTGATCAGCCCATGATGGATCAGCTCTCGCCAATATCCACTACTAACACTTTGTATATCTAGTCCTTTTTGGCCACTAAGCCATGTCAAACGAGAGAGAAGTTGCGGCTCACATTCAGGAGGGATAAGGCGAAAACAGCTCAATTGATGAAATTGATCCTCTGCTGGAGGAGTGAACGTCTGCCGTTGGCTTACCCGCCAAACAACACTATCCAACCGTGGAATACCATGCCCGGCCAGTGCGATAACGATTTGATCGCCGGATGTAATATCCCACTGCCGCCAACGCGCGACCGAGCCAACATTCACTCGCCGAATCCATTTGTCATCAATTTTTACCGGTGAAACCTGTAAAACGACTGTCACTCTACCAGTGCGGCCTATCGTGAAATGTATATCTTTAATTTCAGCAAGTTGCTGCTGTGGTGGGTATTTCCACGCCACAACCCAGTGCCCCGGAACGGCCTGCCAGTAGCGTCCGGCTGGCTCCTGTTCCTGGCGGATAACAACGCCATCAGTTACAAAAGGCAGCGGTGTTTGCAACCAGTGTTTGCGAAAGTGTGCAACATCGCGACTTGATACTATTGGTTTGCTGTATTTAGCGGTCAAGGGGAAGCCCATCGCTTGCAATAGTGTCCCTTTCTCCACCATGCTGCTTGGTCCATCAGGCCATGCCCATATAAAAATGCCCAATTGGGGTAGTAATGCCGCTGGAGACTTACGCATAAGTGCGCCAGCAACTGTCGCCCTGGCATTGGCACCACCAGACGATGCTTGTTGATGGTCGTCCATTTGCAGGAATAGCTCCCCTTGCAGCGTTAACCAGGGAGGAGCGGTAGCAATATATTGAGGAATAGCAGTAATAAATGGTGCTTTGTCAGTCCAGTTCTGGCCTTTCAAACCATTTCCTCGACTGAGAAGTTGCATCAGTTTTCCATCCTGATACACCAGTGTTACTGCAACGCCATCTATTTTAGGCTGCACCCAGAGATTTTTCCGCCCCACCATCCAATCAGCCAGTGCAACTTCATTTTTAAGTTTTTTTAGTCCGGTATGCGCAACCGGATGAAGAAACTTCCCATTACCAGGAGTAAGTCTGTTTTCCTGTCTGTCCGGCAATAAATGGCATGACTGCCATAACTGTAATTTTGCCTGCAATTGATCGTAAACATCATCGGCATGCACGCTAATACCTTGCTGATGGTAAGCCACATTCCACTTATCCAGTTGTTTCTTGAGTGAGTTAATTTCAACCGACATTCTTTCTGGCGGCCATTCAGGGCAGATAGCTTCCGCTCTGGAGGACCAATGTATAAAACTGACTATCAACAGAACAAATATTTTTAAATTCAGCATGCTCATCAGTCCCTTTCCTTGGTGGCCGGAAGTAAAACCTGAAATGTCTTATCCGTCGAAGACCAAAAAAATTAAATGCGGACGCTACCGAAAAATAGTTTTCTGCTTACAGCAACAAATGAAAATTACGCAATCTTCGCCGCAAAATCAGAAAATCGAGCTGTTTACAGACGAAACATTCAGGTGAAATGTGTTGTAACGCTGCATGACGCGTAGCAGCCGTGTATACTGTGCGGAGATTCACACTTCTGCTTTCTATATACACCCAAAGTAATTGGTGTTGCGGATAGGTAGCAAGCGAGCAAATCCTGATGCGCTGACTAAAGTCAGTGTTTTTGGAGAGAGGGCTGCTAGCGCCGTTGCAACGTCAAGTAAGAAGGGTATATCAACCTAATCAACTGAAACGTCATCATGGTCCAAGGCACGCTATACATCGTTTCCGCGCCCAGTGGGGCAGGGAAATCAAGCCTGATTCAGGCTTTGTTAAAAACACAACCGCTGTACGACACGCAGGTTTCTATTTCCCATACCACGCGTGCAATACGTCCGGGTGAGAATCACGGTGAACATTACTTCTTCATTTCTAAAGAAGAGTTTTGCCAGATGATTGATGACGATGCTTTCCTTGAGCATGCCAAAGTATTTGAAAATTACTATGGCACCTCACGTTTGGCGATTGAGCAGGTTCTTGCAACCGGTGTCGATGTATTTTTAGATATTGATTGGCAAGGTGCGCAGCAAATTCGCGCAAAAATGCCCACTGCACGCAGTATTTTTATTTTGCCGCCATCCAAGGAAGAATTGGATCGCCGCTTGCGAGGCCGTGGGCAAGATAGCGAAGAGGTTATCGCTAAGCGAATGGCGCAAGCTGTCGCCGAGATGACCCATTACGCTGAATATGATTATTTAATCGTAAATGATGATTTCAATCTGGCTTTATCTGATCTGAAAACCATTATTCGCGCAGAACGACTGCGTTTAGGCCGCCAGAAACAGCGGCATGACGCTTTAATCACCAAATTATTGGCAGACTGAACCGAGTTTCAGTATCATGCCCCGTCATTTCGTCACCTGTGGAGTAGCAGAATTATGGCACGCGTAACTGTTCAAGACGCTGTAGAGAAAATTGGTAACCGTTTTGACCTGGTGTTGGTCGCTGCTCGTCGGGCACGTCAAATCCAGTCCGGCGGTAAAGACGCACTGGTTCCAGAAGAAAACGATAAAGTTACTGTGATTGCGCTGCGCGAGATTGAAGAAGGCCTGATTACTAATCAGATTCTCGATGTTCGTGAACGCCAAGAACAGCAAGAGCAGGAAGCCGCAGAGATCCAAGCGGTAACCGCGATTGCTGAAGGTCGTCGTTAATTAGACAGCGAGTCTGCCTTGTACCTGTTTGAAAGCCTGAATCTGCTGATTCAACGTTACCTGCCAGAGGAGCAGATTAAGCGCCTCAAACAGGCATATCTTGTTGCACGTGATGCTCACGAGGGTCAGACACGCTCCAGTGGTGAGCCTTATATCACTCATCCTGTTGCTGTGGCCTGTATTCTCGCGGAGATGCGGCTCGATTACGAAACCTTAATGGCGGCGTTATTACATGACGTCATTGAAGATACTCCTGCTACATATCAAGATATGGAGCAGTTGTTTGGGAAAAGCGTAGCCGAGCTGGTCGAGGGTGTTTCTAAACTCGATAAACTGAATTTTCGTGACAAGAAAGAAGCTCAGGCGGAAAATTTCCGCAAAATGATCATGGCGATGGTGCAGGATATCCGCGTTATTTTGATCAAACTGGCTGATCGCACACATAACATGCGAACGCTGGGTTCCTTACGCCCAGATAAACGTCGCCGCATTGCACGTGAAACCCTTGAAATATACAGCCCACTGGCCCATCGGCTGGGTATCCATCATTTAAAAACCGAGCTGGAAGAGCTGGGTTTTGAAGCGCTCTACCCCAATCGCTATCGCGTAATTAAAGAAGTGGTGAAAGCCGCACGTGGTAACCGCAAAGAGATGATTCAGAAAATCTTGGCGGAGATTGAAGGGCGTCTGACTGAGGCCGGTATTCCTTGCCGAGTCAGTGGTCGTGAAAAGCATCTCTATTCCATTTATTGCAAAATGAACCTGAAAGAGCAGCGTTTTCACTCCATCATGGATATCTATGCTTTTCGGGTAATAGTCAAAGAAGTCGATACTTGCTACCGCGTGTTGGGTCAGGCTCACAGCCTGTATAAGCCACGCCCCGGTAGAGTGAAAGACTATATTGCCATCCCTAAGGCTAACGGCTATCAATCGTTACATACCTCATTAATCGGCCCTCATGGGGTTCCGGTCGAGGTACAGATTCGTACTGAAGATATGGATCAGATGGCCGAAATGGGGGTTGCTGCACACTGGGCTTATAAAGAGCAGGGTGAGTCTGGCACCACCGCACAAATTCGCGCTCAGCGCTGGATGCAAAGCTTGCTGGAGTTACAGCAAAGTGCAGGCAGCTCATTTGAATTTATTGAAAGCGTAAAATCTGATTTATTCCCTGATGAGATTTACGTTTTCACCCCAGAAGGGCGCATCGTTGAATTACCTGCCGGTGCGACACCTGTCGACTTTGCCTATGCCGTGCATACCGATATTGGCCATGCCTGTGTAGGTGCGCGTGTTGACCGTCAGCCCTACCCGCTTTCTCAGTCACTGAACAGTGGCCAGACCGTTGAGATTATTACCGCTCCGGGTGCTCGGCCAAATGCGGCCTGGCTGAACTTTGTTGTCAGCTCGAAAGCGCGAGCTAAAATTCGCCAGTTGCTGAAAAACCTGAAACGTGATGAATCGGTGAGCCTTGGCCGCCGGTTACTGAATCATGCGTTAGGAAATGGTCGAAAACTGTCTGATATTTCTGAAGATAATATCAAACATGAACTGGACCGTATGAAACTGGCGACGCTAGATGATTTGCTAGCAGAAATTGGCTTGGGTAATGCGATGAGTGTGGTAGTGGCCAAAAACCTGTTGGGTGACCTATCAACGCTGGCGACCTCTGGCACCCGTAATCTGGCAATCAAGGGTGCCGATGGTGTCCTAATTACCTTTGCCAAGTGTTGCCGTCCTATCCCCGGTGACCCGATTATTGCTCATATCAGCCCAGGCAAAGGTTTGGTTATCCATCATGAGTCTTGCCGTAATATCCGTGGCTACCAGAAAGAGCCTGAGAAATTTATGGCGGTTGAGTGGGATCAAGAGACTGAACAAGAGTTCATTGCTGAAATTAAAGTCGATATGTTCAATCAGCAAGGTGCTTTGGCAAATCTGACTGCGGCAATCAATGCAGCCGAATCTAATATTCAGAGCCTGAATACTGAAGAGAAAGATGGCCGGGTATACAGTGCCTTTATTCGCCTGACTACCCGTGACAGGGTCCATCTGGCTAACATAATGCGTAAGATTCGTATCATGCCAGATGTGGTTAAAGTCAGCCGTAATCGTAACTAACGCCTATGAATCCTCAACGCTATGCGCGGATTTGTGAAATGCTGGCTACCAGGCAGCCGGACCTAACGGTTTGCCTGGAGCAAGTACATAAACCTCATAATGTATCCGCTATCATTCGTACAGCTGATGCTGTCGGTATCCATCAAGTACATGCAATTTGGCCAACGACTCAGATGTATACACGACTCTCTTCCGCGGCCGGCAGCAACAGTTGGGTACAAGTCAAAACACACACTCATATTAGCGATGCCATTGCTCATCTGAAATCACAGAACATGCAAGTTCTGGCAACGCATCTGTCTGATAATGCTGTCGATTTTCGTGAAATAGACTATACCCGCCCAACCTGTATTTTGATGGGACAAGAGAAGACCGGTATATCTGAGGAAGCGTTAGCACTCGCGGACCAAGACATCATTATTCCGATGATCGGCATGGTGCAATCACTCAATGTTTCTGTCGCGTCTGCGTTGATTTTATATGAAGCCCAACGGCAGCGGCAAAATGCAGGTATGTATCAGCGAGCAAAAAGTGTCTTGCCCGAAGATGAGCAGCAACGATTACTGTTTGAGGGGGGGTATCCGGTATTGGCACAAGTCGCCAAACGGAAAGGGCTACCTCAACCACATATTGATGAGCAGGGTCAGGTTATTGCCGATGCACAATGGTGGTCTGCCATGCAAGCCACGGAGTCTTAAATGAAAGGCCGCCTGCTGGATGCAGTACCCCTCAGTACACTTTCCGGTGTTGGCGCAAGTCAGGCTGGGAAGCTGGCTAAAATGGGGTTGGAAACCATCCAAGACCTACTGCTTCACCTCCCACTACGTTATGAAGATCGTACTCGCCTGTATCGTATTGGCGATTTAATGCCTGGCCTCTCGGTTAATGTTGAGGGCGAGGTTCTACGTTCTGATATCACCTTTGGCCGCCGCCGCATGATGACCTGCCAAATCAGCGACGGTAGTGGTGTTCTCACTCTGCGTTTCTTTAACTTCAACGCTGCGATGAAAAACAGTTTGTCTCCGGGCAAGCATGTTATCGCCTACGGCGAAGTCAAACGGGGCAATACTGGGGCGGAAATCATTCACCCTGAATATCGGGTGCATGGCGAGAACATTGGCGTTGAATTACAAGAGTCCCTGACACCCGTTTATCCCACCACCGAAGGGATTCGTCAGGCAACCTTGCGCAAACTTATCGATCAAGCGCTGGCGATGCTGGATACTTGTGTTATTGCCGAATTATTGCCGATTGAGTTAAGCCGCTCACTCATTAGCTTGCCAGAAGCTATTCATACCCTGCATCGCCCACCAGCAAATATTCAGTTGACTGATTTAGATCAAGGCAAGCATCCTGCACAGCGGCGATTAATCATGGAAGAGCTAGTCGCTCATAACCTCAGTATGTTGGCTGTCCGGGCCGGCGCGCAAAGCTATCGGGCATTACCGCTATTGGCAGAGCAACAACTCAAACAACGTTTTCTGGCCGCGCTACCTTTCAGCCCCACGCATGCCCAGCAACGGGTAGTGGCGGAGATTGAGCAGGATATGACCCATAACTTCCCGATGATGCGATTGATTCAAGGGGACGTTGGCTCAGGAAAAACATTGGTTGCAGCCCTGGCCGCGCTACGGGCAATTGCTCACGGCAAGCAGGTTGCTTTGATGGCACCCACCGAATTACTGGCAGAACAACATGCCTCCACTTTCCGCCAATGGCTAGAACCGTTGGGGCTGCAAGTGGGCTGGCTGGCTGGCAAGCAAAAAGGTAAAGCCCGTATAGCACAGCAAGAAGCTGTCGCCAGCGGTCAGGTTGCAATGGTTGTTGGCACCCATGCGATGTTTCAAGAACAGGTGCAGTTCTCTGGACTGGCGCTTGTTATTATTGATGAACAACATCGTTTTGGTGTTCATCAACGGCTCGCTTTATGGGAAAAGGGCGAGGAGCAAGGTTTCCATCCACATCAACTCATTATGACCGCGACCCCAATTCCAAGAACGCTGGCCATGACTGCCTATGCAGATCTTGATACCTCAGTAATTGATGAGCTTCCGCCAGGTAGAACACCGGTGACTACAGTGGCAATCCCTGATACCCGCCGCAGTGATGTTATCCAGCGAGTTAAAAATGCCTGTCTGGAAGAGGGTCGGCAAGCTTATTGGGTCTGCACACTGATTGAGGAATCTGAAGTCCTGGAAGCGCAGGCCGCCGAAGTAACTTGTGAAGAACTGAAAATTGCTTTGCCGGAAATTAAAGTCGGTTTAGTTCATGGGCGCATGAAAGGACCAGAAAAACAGGCAGTTATGCAGGCATTTAAACAGGGTGAGTTGCAGCTATTGGTGGCAACCACAGTGATCGAGGTTGGGGTCGATGTGCCTAACGCCAGCCTGATGATAATCGATAACCCGGAACGCTTGGGGTTAGCGCAATTACATCAGTTACGAGGCCGTGTCGGCCGTGGTGCTATCGCCTCTCATTGTGTATTACTCTATAAAACGCCGTTGAGTAAAACCGCCCAGATGCGTTTGCAAGTGTTACGTGATAGTAATGATGGCTTTGTCATTGCCCAGCGAGATTTAGAAATCCGTGGACCGGGCGAATTGTTGGGAACACGGCAAACTGGAAGTGCGGAGTTCAAAGTGGCTGATTTACTGCGCGATCAGGCGATGATTCCCGAAGTCCAACGGGTAGCTCGCCATCTGCACCAGCAATATCCTGAACATGCACGCGCATTGATTGAGCGCTGGCTACCAGAGCGAGCGCGTTACACTAACGCTTAATAAATAAGGGGCAGGTAAACCCACCCCTAAGTGCAGTTACCCTACCACCGCTGGGAATATTGGCAGTAAAAGATACAGCTTAATCACGATCGCATTAGCGATATCAATAAAGAATGCGCCAACCATTGGTACCACTAAGAACGCCAGATGAGATGGGCCAAAACGGTCAGTAATCGCTTGCATATTGGCGATTGCAGTCGGTGTTGCACCCAGACCAAAACCACAGTGCCCCGCCGCCAGTACCGCTGCATCATAGTTTTTTCCCATGATGCGATAAGTGACAAAGATAGCGTACAACGCCATCGCCAGTGCCTGAACTGACAAAATTACCAGCATCGGTAATGCCAGTGAAGCCAGCTCCCAGAGCTTCAAACTCATCAGTGCCATTGCCAAAAACAGTGACAGACTGACATTGCCCAGCACTGATACCGCACGATCAAAGACTTTATAGAAGCCGATTGCCGACAACGTGTTACTGAGGATAACCCCGACAAACAGCACACAAACAAAGATTGGCAGTTCAAACATCGTGCCCTGCAACCAACCCGCAATCACATTGCCTGCCATCAGGCAGATAGCTATCATGGCGATGGTTTCAACTAACACCAACGAGGTGATCATGCGCCCCGCCGAAGGCTTTTCAAATGCGGAAGGGACTTCGCTGTCCTCCGGCGTACCATCGGGTGTGGAAGAGCGCTTCACCAGGTAGCGGGCTACCGGGCCACCAATCAATCCCCCCAGCACCAAACCAAATGTTGCACAAGCCATAGCAACTTCTGTTGCATTTTCAAAGCCATAGCGTTCAGAAAAGAGTTTACTCCACGCAGCACCAGTACCGTGCCCACCTGATAAGGTAATTGAGCCAGCTAGTAACCCCATCAACGGGTCTAGCCCCATCAATTTAGCAAGCGCAATACCAATTGCGTTCTGCATGAGCAACAAACCAATGACCACAAACACAAATACGCTCAAAGCTTTGCCGCCAGCACGTAAGCTAGCCAGATTGGCATTCAAACCAATAGTTGCAAAGAATGCCAGCATCAAGGGATCTTTGAGCGACATATCAAAACTGATTTCCCAGCCAAGAGTCTTTTGCATCAGCAACATCAAGAAGGCAACCAACAAACCGCCGGCTACTGGTTCAGGAATAGTGTATTTTTTCAGGAATGGGACAGTTTGTACGAGTTTTCGGCCTAATAATAAAACCAAGCAGGCCGCGACTAGCGTGCCATAGGTATCGAGATGAAACATCTTGGTACTCCATGCGATTGAAATATCGATTAAAAATATGACGTTAGACAGTTCCTTAAAAACGCCAAAACAGTTAAGGAAGGGATTAGAAGAAAAAACGCCGCCCATTACAAGTTTAGTAATAGAAAAATGCAGGTGAGCACCGAATAGAATTATTTTTAAAAACGCAGCGCAACCGATTGCTTTTGTGAGCCGGATCATTAAAATGCCCTCTTTGCCGATCCGGGAATGCCACTCCATGTCTACGCAATCCGCCGAGCTTGATACTCCACAGCAAGCAGCCACTCGCCCCAGCGAATTGATTTACCGTTTAGAAGACCGCCCCCCACTCGCCCAAACATTGTTCGCTGCTTGCCAGCATTTATTGGCGATGTTTGTCGCAGTGATAACCCCTGGCTTATTGATTTGTCAGGCGCTGGGACTACCAGCGGAAGATACCCAACGCATTATTAGCATGTCGCTATTTGCCTCCGGCTTGGCATCGTTACTGCAAATTAAAACCTGGGGGCCAGTTGGCTCTGGCCTATTATCGATTCAGGGCACCAGTTTTAACTTTGTTTCGCCATTGATTATGGGTGGCCTGGCGCTAAAAAACGGCGGCGCAGATATCCCAACCATGATGGCGGCACTGTTTGGTACGCTAATGGTGGCGTCCTGCACCGAAATTATACTTTCCCGCTTCCTGCATCTGGCGCGCCGCATTATCACCCCACTGGTATCTGGTATCGTGGTGATGATCATCGGTTTGTCATTGATTCAGGTTGGGCTGACATCAATTGGCGGCGGTTATGGTGCAATGAGTGACCATACCTTTGGCGCACCGAAAAACCTGCTATTAGCGGGTGCCGTATTAGTCGTGATTATTCTACTGAACCGCCAGCGCAACCCGTATTTGCGTGTGGCCTCTTTAGTCATTGCGATGGCCGTGGGTTACTTGCTGGCCTGGTCGTTGGGTATGTTGCCAGAGAGCCGCCCGGTGGTAGATACCGCGCTGATCACTATCCCAACACCACTCTATTATGGCCTCTCCTTTGATTGGAATCTGCTGGTACCACTGATGTTAATCTTCATGGTGACCTCACTGGAGACCATTGGTGATATCACCGCGACCTCGGATGTCTCTGAACAACCTGTTCATGGCCCGTTGTATATGAAACGCCTGAAAGGTGGTGTGCTGGCGAATGGTTTGAACTCCATGCTGTCGGCAGTGTTCAACACCTTCCCTAACTCCTGCTTCGGCCAGAACAATGGCGTGATCCAGTTGACCGGTGTTGCCAGTCGTTATGTCGGTTTCGTTGTCGCACTGATGCTGATTGTTCTGGGCTTGTTCCCGGCGGTTGCAGGTTTCGTGCAACATATTCCTGAACCAGTGCTGGGGGGCGCCACGCTGGTGATGTTCGGTACCATTGCAGCTTCCGGCGTGCGTATTGTCTCTCGTGAAACACTCAATCGGCGCGCTATTATGATTATGGCTCTGTCATTGGCAGTTGGTATGGGTGTGGCACAACAGCCATTGATTCTACAATTCGCGCCAGATTGGGTAAAAACGCTGCTTTCTTCCGGGATTGCTGCCGGTGGTATTACTGCCATTGTGCTTAACTTACTCTTCCCACAAGAAAAATAATCTTTACATCAACACGTCAATGAAATGGCCGGTCGTAAACGATCCCGGCCATTTTTTTATCGCCGGATAACTGATTGTCTATTGAGCTCATGGACAAATTACGGCATAAACAGGGTTCCGTATCACCGACAGGCGTGGAAAGACCGGATGAAATTTCTCGGGAAAGTGCTGCTAACGTTATTACTACTACTGGTGCTGTCCGTAGTGCTGTGTTACGTATTGCTCCAAACCAGTTGGGCTGCCGGTTGGCTGAGCCGTTGGGTTAGTGATAATAGTGAATATCGCCTCTCTCTGGGTAAAATAGACCACTCATGGTCCCAACCGGGACAAATCAGTTTCAGTGATATCACTCTGGGCCGGGCCAATCAGCCTCCGTTTCTTGTTGCCCAACAAGCGCTGTTTGGCCTGAGTTGGCGGCAACTGACCGAGCCTCGTCACCTTCTCAGTCTCAATCTGCAAAATGGTCGTTTAATCCTCAGTAACAGCCCATCACCGCTGCCATTACAGGCTGATACCTTGCAGTTGACTAATATGGCCCTCGATACCACTCTTGAGGCGAAAAACTCAGCAACTCAGTGGAAGATTGCGGGTCAGCAAGTGACTGGCGGTTTGGTGCCTTGGCAGCCACAACCGGGTAATAGCCTTGGCGAAAATGCTCAATTTCAGTTTAGTGCCGGTTCTTTAACCATTAACGGTATTACCGCGCAACAACTTTATCTGCAAGGCTCGATACAGAAAAATGCCCTGACCCTAACCAATTTTGGGGCAGATATCGCGCAGGGTGAATTGACCGGTAACGCCAGCCAAGCGGCTGATGGCAGTTGGCTGGTCGATCGCCTGCGGCTCAGCAATATTCGCCTACAAACACCAGCATCGATAGATGATGTTTGGAATACATTCTTACAACTCCCGCCGATTACGCTAAAACGGTTTGATTTAATTGATGCGCGAGTAGAAGGGAAAAGCTGGGCATTTAATGACCTGGATTTGACGCTAAAAAATATCACGTTTAAACAAGGCGATTGGCAAACAGAGGATGGCGAACTGTCCTTCAATGCCGGTGATATTATCAAGGGTAATATTCATCTGATTGACCCAATAGCAACATTTACTTTATCTCCGGCTGGCGTCGCAATTAATCAGTTCTCAACCCGCTGGCAGGATGGTCTATTAAGAACTCAGGGGAATTGGGCGCGCGATACTCATCGCCTGCAATTGGATGAACTGACACTGGTCGCGCTGGTTTACACTCTGCCTGCCGATTGGAAGCAACAATGGCAACAAACATTGCCAAACTGGCTATCCGAGGTGTACGTCGGCAAGCTTAGTGCTAATCGTAACTTGTTGATTGATATCAGCCCTGACTTCCCCTTCCAGATTACATCGCTGGACGCCGCAGGCACTAACTTACTGTTGGCAAAAAACCATCAGTGGGGTGTATGGTCTGGCTCATTAATGTTGAATGCAGGTAATGCGACATTTAATAAAAATGATATTCGCCGTCCGTCACTGGCCCTCAATGCCAATGAACAACAGATTACATTTAGTGAGTTAAGCGCATTCACCAAAGAGGGCTTACTGGAGTCCACCGCCAGTATTGACCAAACGCCTGCCCGCGCCTTATCACTGGCGCTGACCGGCCGTTCTGTCAATCTGGATATCTTGCAAAACTGGGGTTGGCCAGCATTACCGTTGCATGGCCTGGGCAACCTAAAATTACAGATAAAAGGAAGTCTGGCTGCCGATACACCATTGAAACCTACTGTTAGCGGCTCTCTACAAGCTACTGACAGCAATGGGCAACAAGTCAATCAAACTATGCAGCATGGTGAAGTGCATAGCGTAGCGGGGCAATAAGGGCGTTTTACACTGCCCTACCAGATTGCTGCTGGGTGACAACGCCGATTACATGATATTTTTCATGTAATCGGCACAGAAGTTTGTCCTACATAAGAGGGAACGAACCCGAATATTCAAAGAAACTCTGCGGAACATAATTATTTATCTTATTTTCATAACAATACTCAACAACCTGTTTTTTACTGGTCACACTGGCCTTTCGATAGATGTTTTGAGTTATATTACAAACTGTTCTGGTGGATAAATGGATTTTTTTAGCAATCTCTTTACTTGAGAAAGCATGTAAAATATAAAACAACACCTCCCATTCTCTTTTAGTAAATAATTCTGATGGCGGGGTAAAGATAAGTGAGGTGGGGACTTTTATTTTACCTAAATTTGTTAACAACATATCATGCACAGGTCTTACATGGAAAATAACACCTTGCGATATCCCATCGCTATCTATTAACGGATATTTGTCACAGAAATTAGGCTTAAAATAGGAAAGGCCATCCCACTCATGTATTTCAACCGCTGTTATACGATCCTGCAATAGCTCTACCTTACGGTCATGCTCTTGAAACTCAACCTCAAAATCTGATATTGGAGTGGGAAGTTCGCCATCAGACCGCCCCTCTACACAGTATTTATCCGGTAAAGCTAATAATTTATTGAATCTGTTATTTGCATAAATAAATCTTGATTGATTATCTTTAACCCCCCAAGGTTCTGAACTATGCTCCCAAAACCGTATTAATACCTCAAGCGAGTTTAGTAATGTCTTATCCATCATTACTTTCCCCTTAAATTTACGTTACCTTTCCCCGCAAGCGGAAAAGAACCTGAGTATTCAAAGAAACTTTGTGGTACATAGTTATTAATTTTCTTCTCATAACAATATTCTATAACCTGTTTTTTACTGGTCACACCGGCCTTTCTATAGATATTTTGAATTATATTGCAGACTGATCTGGTTGATAAATTAAGCTTTTTAGCAATGTCAGGGCTTGAAAAAGCATGTAAAATATAAAATAACACCTCCCACTCTCTTTTGGTAAATGACTCTGATGGCGGGGTAAAGATAAGTGAGGTGGGGACTTTTATTTTATTTAAATGCGTTAATATTATATCTTCTACTGGCCTTGCATGAAAAATAAGCCCCTGTGAAATGCCGTTTTTATCTATTAATGGATACTTATCACAAAAGTAAGGTTGAAAATAGGAACGTCGCTCAAATGCATGGATTTCAATCGTTGTCGCACGTTCTTTCGATAATATCGCCTGACGGTCATGTTCCTGAAATTCAGTCTGAAACTCTGCCGTTGGCGCAGGAAGTTCGCCATCTAATCGCCCTTCCACACTAAATTTATCAGGTAAGCCTAATAATGTACCAAACCTATTATTTGCATAAATAAACACTGACTTGTTATCCTTAACCCCCCAAGCTTCCGAACTATTTTCCCAAAATGGTATTAACATTTTAAGCGAGTTTAGTAGTTTTTTATCCATTTGAACCACCCTCTTAACGTTAGTTTTGCCTTACTCTTCGAATAATCATCCGCCCTCGATAATCGATGAACCTACTGGGCCATATCTCTCGAGGGGAAACACCGATAGCGTCTGCAATAATTACTTCTCCCTTGGGCCACGGGCGTGTTAGCGCGTTAGCTAATGTACTTGGCGAAAGCCCGCTCTCTCTTGATAATGCTGCTAGTGAGCCTTTTGCTTTCCGTATTGCAGCTAAAATATCTTGTCTATGCCAATCTCTATCCATTTTAATTCACTCCCATTAAAAAATTTATTATAAATTCCTTAATTAAATGACTCAGACTAGTTTAGATTTATCTATAGTTAGCTATTTAATAAATAATATTAAGGGTTGATTTATATTTATAAATAGCAAACAGCAGATGTTAATTTATTAAATAACGATTACGCTGTATGATCCAGTGCATTAGTTACTCTTTTTTTAAAAAAACCAAATAAAACAACCCTGCATTATTTAGCTAAACATAGATTATAGATAATTTAACGATGATAAATTAAAGAAAAGGTTAAGAAAGGAGGTTTATAAAATCACACTAAAAAATATTGAAGTAAACCGATAAACAACTCGATAGCACCGTTTATCGGTTTACTATTTCAAATTACTCATTAATTAACTAATAACTAGCCATAAACCAACAAATTCATAGCCACTGAGTTGTTCAAAGAGTTCAGCTGTTGGATTACCCCAATCATTATCACGAACTCCGGTGGCGGGATCGTAATAAAGTCCGTCGGAACCACGAGCTAACATGTGAAGAGCTTGCGGGCCGGAAGCCACACAAATCAATTGTACTTGCCCATGAGCCGGCTCTACATAAACAGCATCCGTATGTACATTTGGCTCCCCTACCACCGCCACACAGGCAGCTTGCTCAGCTGGATACAACGCCCCCAAGGCATATAAGCCAGCAGCGGTGATATTCACCGATACCACCCGTGCGAAATCTATCGCCACAGCAGCCATTGCCGCAGGTGAGTTATATCCGCCACCCGCAACGTTTGCCCCACCATCGGGGTTAAGTATCCCAGTCAGACCATAGATCTTATCCTTAGCGTTAATAAAATCATCGTCTTGTTGAATGACATTATTATTTTCTCCATAAGTGATAATGGTACTTTCCGGCCACAGTGCAAATGCAGCCAATGTGGCAGTTAATGCATAAGCACCACACTCATTACTGAGCGGTGGCTGAGTCAGTTGACTAACAGGATTCGGAAATTGGCCCAATAATAGATTTAGCGAAATACTGGTTGTTAGATTAGGCATATAGCCTCCTCATAGAAATAATAAATAGGGGAGTACAGGTACGGCACTGTTGATCAGGCAGGCCGTACACGCGTGTTTTTATCAAGCAGCGCTAACCGTCCAGGTGCCCTGAGGGTTATAAGTAACATTGAATGCGGTCACACCTTGGGTGGTATCACATATCGCGGACCCAACTGAAGACGTAGAGAAGTTAATAACCGTCCCCGCCTGATAGGTACCCGTTTGGACATAAAAACTCAGCACTGGCTGACAATCGATATTTTTGCTTGGTTCTGCATTGATGAAACTCGACAGTACGCTACTGCCACTGGCACTTTGCACCGCCAACCCCGCGTTAAATACATCTGTGACGGGGTTAAATGCAGGAGTGACAATACGATAAGCACCAGGTTGCACCCCCTCGGTATAAGTCGCAGGAGACAGACCAAGAGAAGGATCAACCGACATTACCGTGGTGTTTGCTGTTTGTACTCCAGCGGTAATAGAGGTCAAATCGACAGGCTGGCTTGAGGTGATATATCCTGAATCTTGCCCAACCAACAAGCTTGGTAGTTGAGATTGCGCTCCAGCATAAAATTGCATTAAACATTCAAAGGTCAGTACAGAACCCGAGCTGGCAAAAGGTGATAACACTTCCTGATAAATACTGTTGGAGTAAACTTTAGCGCCACCGGTATAAATCGCCGGTTTTTGGAAGAAAAAGAAATCCTGCGCTGTCGGGCTGTTATTGATTACGTTAATTGTATATAGAGTACTCATAGTGTGTTCCTTATAAATAAGAGGGAGACATCATTAGGTAGTACATCCGATATTCGCTCTACCCACAGTACAAATTGCAACCTGTGTGCCAACTAGATAATCAATTGATTTTTAATAATTAATTAAAATCTAAGGGGTTTAAAAACACCTAGGATGGACGATACTGTCCAAGTGAGAGACGGTGATTGGTCGAAAACGTCCATGCCCCAGAATGCCGCTTCACTCCGGCTTATCCAGTTCAGCCAGCAACTGAATTGCCCGGCTGACAAAAGGTGGAACATGGTGAGAGTCGATGCTTTTCAGAATGGAAGACAGCAAGGCAACCGCTTCAGCTTTTCGTCGCGATTGCCCTAACAAACGAGCCAGTTCACTGGTAGCAATAATTTGTGCGGGAATAATACCCAACGTTTGCGCACTCGCGATGGCGCAGCGAAAGCCTTGTTCAGCGCCAACAATGTCATTCAATGCCAGTCTGGCACGGGCTTTGACGACCATCAACTCACTAAGATAGGCGCGTTCTTGATACTTAAATGCCAAGTCCAATGCCTGTGACATCAGTACATCACATTGTTGCGGCTCACCTGATTGCAGCAATAACTCGCCACGTTTCCATGCCTGGAAGGAGTGAAAAAGCTTTCCTCCTTGGCACAACAGATGGCTATCATAACCCTCAATCATATGCTGTTCAGCCTGAACATAGTCATGCTGCATGAGCAAATAACACCCCTTCAGTACCTTCCCTAACCCCTGATAAAAAGTAAATCCATATTGCTGCGCCTGCACTGCTAATTCGTGGGTCAAGCGACCTAAACTGTCACGGTCTTCGAACAAGCAAGCAAGCCACGCCGCGCCCCGTAAGGAGATAACCCGATGAAAAGCAATAATGTCTTCCCCCATAGCACGTGAGGCCAGTTTTTGGGCTACCTCTCTGGATTTTTTAAATTCACCTAGTTGAAATAAAGCCAGCCCTTTCAGGGTCAGTGCCATGCCAACCAAATCCAATCCTTGTTGATCAGCATACTCGCAAGGGGTAGTCAGTAACTTACTGCGAGCTAAACATGTTAAGACTTCTTGATTATCCCCCAACCAAAATAGGGTACTGGCAAGAGCGATATGTGCTTCAC
This sequence comes from Yersinia sp. 2541 StPb PI, assembly GCF_052217145.1. NCBI lineage: Bacteria > Pseudomonadati > Pseudomonadota > Gammaproteobacteria > Enterobacterales > Yersiniaceae > Yersinia > Yersinia sp. 2541 StPb PI. The sequence goes on from NZ_JAZGQB010000001.1 coordinate 4,701,629, forward strand.
TCCATATTGACGCGGTTTTTTCAGTCAGGCCCCATTGCAGTAACTCCTGAGCCAGAGTGCGGACATGCGGTAAATCAAGGGTCACCAACTGGGCCGACCAACGCCAAAAGAGTAATCCTGCCAGCTCAGACTCATCACCTGCTTTTTTACCTAGCGCGATGGCATCATTATGATATTTAAGCGCATCATGGCTTAACCAACCATAAAGTATTTGATAGCTGATACTGAGTTGGCGATAGAGCTTGTAATGAAGCTGTCGAACCTCTTCATCCAAGGTGATTCCCAGCAGTAGTTGTAACCCTTTCTGTAAATCAACGATGGCTTCATGGTAGGCGGAGCAATTCATTAACCGCATACCTTCCTGCAAGTGTTGTAATGCTATTGGCCGTTTATCCATCCGGCCATGAATTCGCCGTTCCACTGACTTACGACTAATCCCTAATAGTTGTGCCGCTGCTGTTTTATTACCGGTAGTACGCTGCAACGCTCGGTCTATCAATAACTGCTCCACCGCAACGAGCTTATCAGCCCCCGGCAATGCCAGCATGGCATCAGCAAGCAGGTCAGATGACACTTTCACTTCGAGTTGTGAGGTTGGCATAAAGGTATCCAACACCTCACGCGTAATTAAATGGCTATCAGATAATGCCGCAAGCCTGTCGACCAGATTGCGCAACTCCCGCACATTACCCGGCCAAGGATACTGCTGTAAGTAAGACATAGCCTGGGAATTGAAAACTAACGGGTGAGTTTGTAACCCTGAGAAATAGTCAATTAATGCGGGGATATCCTCCCTTCGCTGGCTGAGAGCAGGAATATCCAGAGTAATGACACCTAAGCGGTAATAAAGGTCTTCCCTAAAAACACCACTTTTTACCTGAGCAAGTAAATTTCGGTGAGTGGCAGCGACCACTCGCCCATTAAAGTGGCGAATGTCGCTGCTGCCGATAGGCCGGAAAGTACGAGTTTCCAATGCACGCAATAACTTAGGCTGTACTGACAAAGGCATTTCACCTATTTCATCTAAAAACAGCGTGCCATTACCGACCATTTCCAGATGACCACGCCGATCGCCAGAGGCACCAGTAAACGCACCTTTGACATGACCAAATAGCTCAGCTTCAACCAAATGCTCAGGGATTGCGCCACAGTTGAGATCAATAAATGGAGCTGAAGGATTTTTGCTACGTTGGTGTATCAGTTGGGCAATAACTTCTTTTCCACACCCAGTAGGGCCACAAATCAGTAAAGTTTGTTGTGATGGCGCAACCCGGTCAACTAAACGTAAAAGTTGCTTAAATGCTGCGGATGAACCAATAACATTAATTGATGTTTTCTCATTACATACCATCATAACTCCCTCCTTGACACCAAGGATGGGGAATCAAAATCGAACCATCTGGAGGTGATTGCTGTGATTCAAAAAGAAATAAGACAAGTATCTACGCATGATTTTATTTAATTATATCAATCATATTTAGTATATTGGTCAGTGGGTAACACTGAGAAAATTACTTTTTGATTCGCCTCCAAAAAATGATCAATCAGAAACATGAATATATAACTGTAAGTTATCTATTGAATATTGCACATACCACAGCAAAGAATTCGATAAATTAGTGCGAGGGGTCACAGGAAAAGAATGTATAGATAGAACGCGGGAGGATAAAAGAAAGTTATAAATGTACACCCGCTCATCTGTTATCAGTAAAGCGGGCATAGCGGAGGGCGTGAATTAACTCACGGCATCCTCTCCAGCAGCAACTGGCAACACCATGTAAGTTCCTGAAAAAACAGCACCAGCATCTTCATCACCGAATAGATTCACGTCTAACTGCACTCTGGCACGACGGCCACGGGCCAATCTATCCAGATCACCACTCAGGGAGCTTAGCTCAGCCACTGCCCGGGGCCGACCAGTAACCGGCGCACTGTAACGAATGTGGGCATCAGCGAGAATAATCGTGCCGCCCAAATGGCGCTCACGCAATAATAGCCAAATCAAGCCCCAGCCCGTCAGGGTCGCCAACGAAAAAAGGCTACCAGCAAATAAGGTATGGTGAGGATTTTGATTACCCGCCTCTGGCATGGTAGTGACAAAACGCTGGCCGGTATATTGGCTGATGCGCACCCCCATTTTTTCACTAAGCGGAATATGGTCGTACCAGGCTTGCTGCAACTGACCGCACCAATCAGGGCGATGCAGAATATCGTCCATGGTCACAACCGGTTTTATCATTAAAAAGTGGCGCACAGGTGTGGTTTGCGGGGCGGTTATTTCCCCCTGGCTGACAAAGCCCAGCTTGGCGAAGAAATCTACCGCATCTTCACGCGCGCTACACACAACTCGCTTCACCCCCTCCTGCCGCGCAACTGACTCTAAGGTCATTGCCACCAGCGTTCCCAAACCTTTGGCGCGCACTGATGGGTCAACGGCCAAAAAACGAATCGCAGCCTCATTATCTGCATTGATATATAACCGCCCAATAGCGACAGGTTTACCCTGCTCATCCACCACCATTTGATGATGGGCCATCGCATCATAAGCATCTTTCTCTGAGCCAACCGGTTGGTGCAACGGCTTGCGTAACATTTCCCAGCGGAATTGATAATAATCTTTGAGTTCTTGTTCTGTTATGGGCACACGCAAGTGATACATAGAAGCATTCTCTCTTTAAAATTATCAATAAAATAACCCTCAGTTTTGGGCACTATTCTGCCTCTAGACCTGTAACCAGAAAGTCACTGGGCCATCGTTTACCAAACTGACTTTCATATCTGCGGCAAATAATCCCGTTTCCGTTTTTACACCACGCTCACGACACTGGGCAACAAAATACTGATAAAGCCGATCAGCTTCTGCCGGAACTGCACCACGGGAAAAGCTTGGTCTCATGCCTTTTTGCGTATCTGCCACTAGTGTAAATTGCGAGACGACTAGCACACTGCCACCAGCTTGCAGGACGTTGAGATTCATTTTATCGTTCTCATCGCCAAAAATCCGGTACCCCAAAACCTTTTCACATAGACGCTGTGCTTTTTGCTCGGTGTCCTCTTGTTCGACCCCCAGCAATATCAATAATCCAGGCCCAATCTCACCGACAATATTCCCATCTACGACAACACTGGCGCTAAGCGCCCGTTGAATCAACGCAATCATAATGCCTTACATCTCCTGACTCTGGTTTTCCTCAATGACCACTTTAGACCGCTGTGCTCGATACTCACCCAAGGTCACGGTGATTTCTGCCCCCAGTAACACGATGCACCAACTCCAGTAAACCCAAAGGAATAAGATGGGGATAACCGCCAGCACCCCGTAAATCAACTGATAAGACGGAAACAGCGTGATATACATCGTGAATCCTTTCTTACCCAATTCGAAGAGCAATGCAGCCACCAGCGCACCAATAAGTGCATCCCGGGCAGGCACCCGTACTGTCGGAACCACACTGTACAATAACCAAAAAGAAACCCAGGAAATCAAGAGAGGAAATAGCCGTAATGTCTCATCAATCATGCTGTCTACCTGGGCATTTGCCAGCCATTGCAATGAAAGCAGGTATGAGCTGATCACCATACTGGCCCCGACGAGAATTGGCCCTAATGTCAGTACCATCCAATAAACGGCAAATGAAAACACCAGTGACCGGTGAACCTTACTGCGCCAGATAATGTTAAGCACACTGTCGACGGAGTAAATCAGCAGCAGTGCTGTCACAATCAAGCCGCAGGTGCCCACCACCGTCATACGATTTGAGTTGGCAACAAACTGCTCAAGGTAGTTTTGGATAATATCGCCAGTGGCAGGCATAAAATTGGCAAATATGAAGGCTTTCAATTTTATGCTGATATCAGCAAACATGGGAAAAGCCGCGAACAGAGCAAAAATCACAGTGACCAATGGCACTAGAGAAAGTAATGACACATACGCCAGATGCCCAGCCAGCATGGTTAACCCATCTTTATCTATTCGGGTGTAAAGCATTCGCCCGAACGTAATGTAGGGTTTTAAAGATGCAGATAAGCGAAAACGCAGAAAACTCGCCATGTTTATCTCTCAGTCAATACCGGTGTTTAGGCTCGGTTATGGGTTAGCGTGATATTTAAGGCTAACCCATTAACGTCTGGAGTAAGAACTTATCAGGGAAAATAAGCAGGAATAACCTTTCGGTCTATGACATGAATTGCGGTGATACCTACAATTCTGGCTGCAACAACATTTGCTTCAACATCATCAAAGAATACCGCCTGCTCCGCCGGGATGTTTTCCGCACTCAGCACATGCTGATAAATTCTCGCTTCCGGCTTGCGCATGCCCAAATCCTGGGACAGATACATATGGTTAGCGGCAGCCACCACTTCAGGGTAATGTTGGGGCCAGTGATTACAATGCAGCCGGTTAGTATTGGATAACACCACCACCCGATGCCCTTCCTGACGCAACTTTTGCATAATGGCGATCACTTCCGGGCGCAAAGCGACAAATACCGCCTGCCAGCCTTCGGCAAACTGTTCAAAACTTAGAGATAGCCCCATCTCATCACTGAGCTGGTGAGCAAACTCTTCATCGCTAATTTCACCGCGCTCATGCTGCTGGAAGACCTCGCCCATGGTAAACCGCTCACTCAACGTCGCCAGCGGGACACTGCTTAATTTGCTCCAAACGCCCAATACGCGTTTGAAGTCGATATCGACAATCACATTACCTAGATCAAAGATATACAGCATGGCGCTCTCCCAATTAGATGGTGAGTTTCACTGTAACGGGAAAAGGGAAAACTGAACAGAGAGAGGAAGAAAAAGGAGGGGTCAGTCAGGAAAAATAATATTTTTATAACAATGGCAAAAAAATAGGATGTATCCTCAAAAACCTTGGAGTTGCAACAAGGCAGCAAGTGAACTTATCCCGATGAGCTTACTCAGGTAAGTGATTCGGGTTAGTAAGCGAAGCTAACACAGTTGCAGCTTCAAGGGTGCGGCGAATAGAACTCAGGGCGCAGCTAGCGCCCTAAGTATCAGCAGTACCAAGAAGAATTAACCTTCTTTAGGACCACGACCTGCACGCTTACGATCGTTTTCCGTCAAGTGACGCTTACGGATACGAATTGATTGCGGGGTAACTTCTACCAATTCATCGTCATCGATGAATTCCAGTGCCTGTTCAAGAGTTTTCTTCAAGAAAGGAACCAGAGTGGTTGCTTCGTCAGTACCGGATGCACGCATGTTGGTCAGTTGCTTACCGGTCAGGCAGTTTACAGTCAGGTCGTTAGAACGTGAGTGAATACCGATGATCTGGCCTTCATACACTTCAGTCGCGTGACCAATAAACAGCTTGCCGCGGTCTTGCAGTTTGTACAGTGCGAATGCCACAGCTTTACCCTGACCGTTAGAGATCAGTACGCCGTTTTGACGTTGGCCGATCTCGCCTGGACGCACATCATCGTAGTGACTGAATGTGGAGTACAGCAGACCAGTACCAGAAGTCATAGTCATGAATTCAGTACGGAAGCCAATCAGGCCACGGCTTGGGATCATATAATCCAGACGAATACGACCTTTGCCGTCTGGAACCATGTCCTTCACGTCACCCTTACGCTCACCCATGGCTTGCATTACTGCGCCCTGGTGCTGTTCTTCGATATCCAGAGTTACGCTTTCAAATGGTTCTTGATTACGGCCGTCGATAACACGGTTGATAACTTTAGGACGGGAAACAGCCAGCTCGAAACCTTCGCGGCGCATGTTTTCGATCAGAACCGACAGGTGAAGTTCACCACGGCCTGATACGCGGAATGCGTCAGCATCTTCAGTTTCTTCAACACGCAGTGCTACGTTATGAATCAGCTCTTTGTTCAAACGGTCAAGGATCTGACGTGAAGTCACGTACTTGCCTTCTTTACCACAGAACGGAGAGGTGTTAACGCAGAAATACATAGTAACAGTTGGTTCATCAACAGACAGTGCTGGCAATGCTTCAACAGCATTCACATCACAGATAGTGTCAGAGATGTTCAACTCGCCCAAACCGGTGATAGCAACGATATCACCAGCTTCAGCCATAGTTGCTTCGATACGTTCCAGACCCATATGGCCCAGTACTTTAGCGATTTTACCGTTGCGGGTCTTACCTTCGCTATCGATAACAGTAACTTGCTGGTTAGGCTTAACAACACCACGTTTGATACGGCCGATGCCGATAACACCTACGTAGTTGTTGTAGTCCAACTGGGAGATTTGCATCTGCAATGGACCAGTGCTGTCTACGTCTGGTGCAGGCACATGGTCGATGATTGCCTGATACAGCGGAGTCATGTCTGCCGACATATCATTGTGGTCTTCGCCCGCAATACCCATCAATGCTGATGCGTAAATGATAGGGAAGTCCAGTTGTTCGTCAGTGGCATCCAGGTTTACGAACAGGTCGAACACCTGATCGACAACCCAATCTGGACGCGCGCCAGGACGGTCAACTTTGTTGATAACCACGATTGGTTTCAGACCATGAGCAAAGGCTTTCTTGGTCACGAAACGGGTCTGCGGCATCGGGCCATCCATTGCATCGACGACCAGCAGCACAGAGTCAACCATAGACATTACACGCTCAACCTCACCACCGAAATCGGCGTGTCCTGGGGTATCCACGATGTTGATGCGGTAGTCTTTCCAGTTAATGGCGGTATTTTTCGCGAGGATGGTTATCCCACGCTCTTTCTCCAAATCGTTGGAGTCCATTACACGTTCAGTTGCTTCAGCACGTTCACCGAACGTACCAGATTGTTGTAGCAACTTATCAACCAGGGTAGTTTTCCCATGGTCAACGTGCGCAATAATGGCGATGTTACGCAGATTCTCGATCACAGCTTTTTTGCCTCAGGCATTTAGAAATAGCGCGCTATTGTACACGTATTAAGCGAGGGACTAAACAAGATCACAAACTTCTCTTATAAACAACCTGACGGCGGTTAGTTTGTGATCCCTTTCACGGTGCAAAAATAGCCTCTCGGCCCACCTTTGCACCAATACAGTGCCCAACGACGCAAATGAAGCACCAAAATAGTGCAATATAACTATCCTGGTGCATACTGAATATCAGCAGACCCCTATGATATGGCATAAACGGGGCGTTTGGAAAGTTGGCATAGATTTCGCAACAGACTTTATGACGCAGTTTAGCATGAATAACGGTCATGAAAAATCAGCATGAGCGTTAGCCTGAATAAAAAGATAACTGAACACCCAAACGATAATCGTTCCACGACGACTATGACAAATCCAGGAGATATAAGTATGTCCGCTGAACATGTTTTGACGATGCTGAATGAGCACGAAGTGAAATTTGTTGATTTGCGCTTCACCGATACCAAAGGGAAAGAGCAGCACATCACTATTCCGGCTCATCAGGTCAACGCTGACTTCTTCGAAGAAGGCAAAATGTTTGATGGCTCCTCGATTGGTGGCTGGAAAGGCATTAACGAATCCGACATGGTACTGATGCCAGACGCCAGCACCGCTGTTATGGATCCGTTCTTCGAAGATTCCACACTGATTATCCGTTGTGACATTCTTGAGCCAGGTACCCTGCAAGGCTATGATCGCGACCCACGTTCAATCTCAAAACGCGCAGAAGAATTCCTGAAATCTTCAGGTATTGCAGATACCGTGCTGTTTGGGCCAGAACCAGAATTCTTCCTGTTTGACGATGTTCGTTTTGGTAGCAGCATCCGTGGCTCTCATGTCGCTATCGATGACATCGAAGGCGCATGGAACTCCAGCACCAAATACGAAGGCGGCAACAAAGGCCACCGTCCGGCAGTGAAAGGCGGTTACTTCCCAGTTCCTCCGGTTGATTCTTCACAGGACCTGCGTTCTACCATGTGTCTGACCATGGAAGAAATGGGCCTGGTAGTAGAAGCGCATCACCATGAAGTGGCTACCGCAGGTCAGAACGAAGTGGCTACTCGCTTCAATACCATGACCAAGAAAGCCGATGAAATTCAGATCTACAAATATGTGGTGCACAACGTGGCACACGCATTCGGCAAAACTGCGACCTTTATGCCAAAACCAATGTTTGGTGATAATGGTTCAGGCATGCACTGCCATATGTCGTTGTCCAAGAACGGTACTAACCTGTTCGCCGGTGACAAATATGCTGGCCTGTCTGAAATGGCGCTGTTCTACATCGGCGGTATCATCAAGCACGCAAAAGCAATTAACGCCTTGGCTAACCCAACGACTAACTCCTACAAGCGTTTGGTCCCAGGCTACGAAGCTCCGGTCATGTTGGCATACTCTGCCCGTAACCGTTCAGCTTCTATCCGTATTCCAGTGGTTGCCAGCCCGAAAGCGCGTCGTATTGAAGCACGTTTCCCGGATCCAGCCGCTAACCCATACTTGTGCTTCGCAGCACTGCTGATGGCTGGCCTTGATGGCATCATCAACAAAATTCACCCAGGTGATGCGATGGACAAAAACCTGTATGACTTGCCACCGGAAGAAGAAGCAGAAATTCCAAAAGTTGCAGGTTCACTGGACGAAGCTATGGCTGCACTGAACGAAGACCGCGAGTTCCTGACCCGTGGTGGCGTGTTCACTGACGACGCTATCGATGCTTATATCGAACTGCGTAAAGAAGAAATGGACCGCGTTCGTATGACTCCGCACCCAGTTGAGTTCGAACTGTATTACAGCGTTTAATTTTAGTTTACCCAATAGATTTCAAGGTGTAGGAAGGCGGCAAGCGAGAGAATCCCGATGAGCTTACACCAGTAAGTGATTCGGGTGAGTGAGAGCAGCCAACACACCTACAACTTGAAAGATGAAGGGTTGTTGCCGTGGAAACTTTTGGCCCATCTTCGGATGGGCTTTTTTCTCCACTTTTCGTTTTCGTCATATTTCCTCTGGCTCAGTCACGACTGAACCGATTAGGATGTATTCACCAAAAGAGTGCAGGAGTCTGCGTAATGGCAACAGGCACGCTGCCCGATGCTGGGCAGATCCTTAATTCTCTCATTAATAGTATTCTGCTATTAGATGATGATTTGGCTATCCATTATGCCAATCCCGCTGCGCAGCAACTTCTGGCGCAAAGCTCTCGTAAACTTTTTGGTACACCCCTGCCCGATTTATTAGGCTATTTTTCTCTTAACATCGACCTGATGCGGGAAAGTCTGATCGCCGGTCAAGGTTTTACCGATAACGAGGTGACCGTAGTTGTTGATGGCCGCGCGCATATTTTGTCGCTGACAGCACAATCACTGCCAGAAGGTTTTATATTGCTGGAAATGGCGCCGATGGATAATCAGCGTCGGTTAAGCCAAGAACAATTACAACATGCACAGCAAGTCGCAGCCCGTGATCTGGTTCGTGGGCTGGCTCATGAGATTAAGAACCCGTTAGGTGGCTTACGGGGGGCAGCACAATTATTGTCTAAAGCATTGCCTGATCCGGCATTGTTGGAATATACCAAAGTGATCATTGAGCAGGCAGACCGCTTGCGTAACTTAGTTGATCGCTTATTAGGCCCACAACGGCCCGGTCAACACATCACACAAAGTATCCATCAGGTTGCTGAACGGGTTTGTCAGTTAGTCTCGCTGGAAAAACCAGATAATGTGACGTTAATCCGTGACTATGACCCAAGCTTGCCTGAACTGGCCCATGATCCAGACCAAATTGAACAAGTGTTGCTGAATATCACTCGCAATGCATTACAGGCTTTGGGGGGAGCTGGCGGCACTATTACGCTGCGCACCCGTACTGCGTTTCAGATAACACTGCATGGTATGCGCTATCGTTTGAGCGCTCGCATTGATATTGAAGATGACGGTCCGGGCGTTCCAACGCAATTACAAGATACCGTGTTCTATCCGATGGTAAGTGGTCGCGAGGGGGGAACTGGCCTTGGCTTGTCTATCGCCCGTAATCTTATCGATCAACATTCGGGTAAAATTGAATTCAACAGTTGGCCGGGACATACCGAATTCTCGGTTTACCTGCCTATTCGCCAGTGAGGTTTCTATGCAACGAGGGATAGTCTGGATCGTCGATGACGATAGCTCCATCCGCTGGGTGCTTGAACGTGCACTGACTGGAGCAGGTCTGAACTGTGCAACCTTCGATACCGGTAACCAGGTGTTGGATGCACTCGCGACACAAACCCCGGATGTGTTGTTATCGGATATTCGCATGCCTGGCATGGACGGATTAGCCCTGCTGAAACAGATTAAGCAGCGCCACCCGATGCTCCCGGTCATCATAATGACGGCACATTCTGATTTAGATGCTGCGGTCAGTGCCTATCAGCAAGGGGCTTTTGATTACCTGCCTAAACCTTTTGATATTGATGAAGCCGTAGCTCTGGTTGAGCGGGCTATCAGCCATTATCAGGAGCAGCAGCAACCGGCACGCAGCCAACCAGCCAGCGGCCCAACCGCTGATATCATTGGCGAAGCACCGGCGATGCAAGACGTTTTCCGTATCATCGGCCGCTTATCTCGTTCTTCTATTAGTGTGCTGATTAACGGTGAGTCGGGTACCGGTAAAGAGTTAGTGGCCCATGCGTTACATCGCCACAGCCCACGGGCTAAAGCGCCGTTTATCGCGCTGAATATGGCGGCGATCCCGAAAGATTTAATTGAATCTGAATTATTCGGCCACGAGAAAGGTGCCTTTACCGGCGCGAATCAAGTGCGCCAAGGTCGTTTTGAACAAGCCGATGGCGGCACACTGTTTTTAGATGAAATCGGTGATATGCCATTGGATGTACAGACCCGCCTGCTACGCGTGCTGGCTGATGGTCAGTTTTATCGCGTCGGGGGTTACGCACCGGTCAAAGTAGATGTTCGTATTATTGCCGCTACCCACCAAAATCTGGAGCTGCGTGTTCAGGAAGGTAAATTCCGTGAGGATTTATTCCATCGTCTGAATGTGATTCGGGTACATCTGCCACCGCTGCGTGAACGTCGTGAAGACATTCCGCGTTTGGCTCGTTACTTCTTGCAAGTGGCGGCTAAAGAGTTAGGTGTGGAAGCCAAAAATCTGCACCCTGAGACCGAAGTGGCGCTAACCCGTCTGCCTTGGCAGGGTAACGTGCGCCAACTGGAAAACACCTGTCGCTGGCTGACGGTGATGGCTGCCGGGCAGGAAGTACTGACTCAAGATTTACCTTCTGAATTGTTTGAAACCAGCACGCCAGATGCTTCAGGTCAGCGGACGCCGGACAACTGGGCAACCCTATTGGCACAATGGGCTGAACGCGCCCTACGTTCTGGTCATCAGGATCTGTTATCTGAGGCACAGCCGGAAATGGAGCGCACGCTGTTAACCACGGCATTACGCCATACTCAAGGTCATAAGCAAGAAGCGGCACGTCTGCTGGGTTGGGGCCGCAACACCTTAACGCGGAAGTTAAAAGAGCTGGGAATGGAGTAGTTGGGAGAAACAGAGTAATTCCTGCCTAAATTCCCCCTCAAGGTAATGTTGACCATTGAGGGGGACATCATCAGATCACGCGTGAAAACTGCTGCTTGCGCGCCTGTTTCCGTAAATAGATATCGAAACACATACAAATATTACGAATCAGTAAGCGCCCGCGCGGTGTTACCCGAATACCTTTATCATCCCGCTCCACCAGCCCATCGTGTTCGAAAGGTTCTAGTAGCTCAAAATCTTCAGCAAAATAATCTGCAAAACGAATACCATACTGCTGCTCAATCGGCTGATAACTGATTTGGAAATTACAAATCAGCGTTTTAATCACATCACGGCGCAAGCAATCATCTTCAGTCATCGCCAAACCACGCCACAGCGCATTGCCACGCTGCTCCACGCAGGAATAGTAAGTCTTCAAATCTTTTTCATTCTGCGCATAGCTGTCACCCAACATGCTGATAGCAGAAACCCCCAAACCGAGTAAATCACTGTCGCCTTGGGTGGTATAACCTTGGAAATTACGGTGTAATTCACCTTCACGCTGCGCAATGGCTAATTCATCATCTGGCCGGGCAAAATGATCCATACCAATAAATTGATAGCCAGACTCAGTTAAGAAACTGATGGTGTGCTGCAAAATATCTAGCCGCTGTTCGGCGCTCGGCAGATCGGCATCTTTAATTTTACGTTGAGCGGCAAACAGACTCGGTAAATGTGCGTAATTGAACACACTCAGGCGATCAGGATTCAGCTCTGCCACCCGTTTGAGGGTAAAAGCAAAACTCTCTGGTGTCTGTTTTGGCAAACCATAAATCAAATCGATATTGGTTGAGTTAAAACCAAGGGCTTTAGCGCGGGCAATCAGGGCAAAGATAAAATCCTCATCCTGCTCACGATTAACCAGCCGTTGAACCTCTTTATTAAAATCTTGCACCCCCATGCTTAGGCGGTTAAACCCCTCAGCACGCAGGTGATCAAGGACATCCAGTTCAATTTCACGTGGGTCTACTTCTATTGATTGCTCAGCACCGGGCAGGAAATCAAAGTTTTCACGTAGCAGATTCATCAGGTGGGTAATTTGTATTTTATTCAGGTAAGTGGGCGTACCACCGCCCCAGTGCATCTGGCTAACCTGACGCCCAACAAATAACGCCGCACGCTGGCGGATCTCTTTTTCCAAGACCGCCAGATACTCATCAGCTTTATGCTGTTGCCGCGTCACCAGCTTATTGCAGCCGCAGAAATAACACAGCTTATGGCAAAACGGGATATGCACGTACAGCGACAAAGGCCGTTGTGGGTAACGCTTCACTGCCTGTTGAAAAGCAGATTCATTATAATCTTCACTGAATTCAAGCGCAGTGGGGTACGACGTATAGCGCGGCCCTGAATAATTATATTTTTGAATCAGGGATAAATCCCAAACTATAGCCTGCTCAGACATGTTCATTCCTTCCGATATTTGCGCCTACCGGGCCGGTTAGAGGGCAGATGTTTTCGTTGTCTGGCCGCAGTAGCACTGCGCAACCGCTTTCTTCGTTGCGACAGTAGCCATAGTTTACCCAATAACCACACTAGATAACATGTAAGCAGTAGGGCTATTATCAGGATCACCCAATTCATGGTTTAAAATGTATCTTTTGGGTTACCGCGTTTCAGCAATTGCAAAATGTCTTCCTGCTTTTCTTCTGGCGCTTCGTCATCTTCATCGTCGCCCAATTCAATACCCAATTGTTCCATTAGGGCATCAATACGATCCAACGTCAGATCAACATAAGCCTGATCTTCTTTGCTCAATACTTCATCATTATCCAGACGATCCAGCAATGCATCCAGACGCTCATCGTTTTCCAGCTTAGACAGCTCTTCTTCCGGCGTCAGACGTGGCTTAGCTTCAACTTTAGCCACCGGCTTAGTGGTTGGCTTAGCTTTAACCTTACTCTCAACCACCAGCGGCACGGGTACTTTACTGCCGATACGTGGATCTTTCTCTTGAGTCTCGGACTGGCCCTTCTTATTGCTGCCTTCTACATTGGTTCTCGCCCCTGAGCGATTGCCACTATGTTTCTTCTGACGTTTACGCTCGCGAGCTTCAATATCAAGCTCTACACGGGTCTTTCTAATACGCTTAGGCGTCGCGGTACCTTTCGGGGCCGCAATATTCGCGCGTGGTGCTTTATTTGGCTGCTTCATAACCTGTGCTCTTAAATGGGTAAATAAGTATGGGATCGGATTTAGTATAGGATTGGGCCGGAATCTAGCAGAAAGAAGAGAAAGAAAAAAGGCGGCAGATTAACCTGTCGCCCTTTTTCGCATCTTCTGCGGAAGGATATCCTTACAGCACACTCCCTGCACTGACATAACAACCGGATATCTCCCTCCTGCAATGCGCCATCCTTGCCATATCTGCGGCCCTCAAGGCAACTCAACCAGCGCGCCTGCCAGTATACCTGAACCCTGTTACTTGAAGGGTATAAAAGATAAACCCCCTTTTTTTTGCCTGATGCAGTTATAATCGCTGCATGTAAGCTATCTCTCACGGAGACGACAAATTTTGACTATTAGAAACTATAACTATCACATGACCCACTTCGTCATCAGTGCTCCGGATATCCGCCATCTGCCACGTGATGAAGGTATTGAGGTGGCATTTGCTGGCCGTTCAAATGCCGGTAAATCGAGTGCACTTAATACGTTAACTAACCAGAAAAGTCTGGCCAGAACCAGTAAAACACCCGGCCGTACTCAGCTAATTAACCTATTTGAAGTCGTTGACGGTATTCGTCTGGTTGACTTACCGGGCTATGGCTATGCTGAAGTCCCGGAAGAGATGAAACTCAAATGGCAACGCGCGCTGGGTGAGTATTTGCAAAAGCGTAACTGTCTGAAAGGATTAGTTGTGTTGATGGATATTCGCCATCCACTGAAAGATTTAGATCAGCAGATGATTACCTGGGCGGTTGCGGTTGGCACCCCGGTTCTATTATTGCTGACCAAAGCGGATAAGCTGGCTTCGGGCGCCCGTAAGGCTCAATTGAACATGGTGCGAGAAGCGATTATTCCATTTATGGGTGATATTCAGGTTGAAGCTTTCTCTTCTTTGAAGAAGATTGGCGTCGAAAAACTACGGGAAAAACTGGATACCTGGTTTAGCGAGATACCACCAGAAGTTATGATTGATGATTATGACGATGAAGGTGAGTGAGTAAGCGCTAACAGCAGCCCGCAAGGGCTGTTATCCCCAAGGGTGATGTTTTATATCGCCCTGAGTTAATACCTGGCAATACCACTTCCCCCTAGAGTAAAAAAATCATCAACCCGTATTTTCACGGGTAATGCCGGGCTGTTTTCCTATCGGTTCGCGAAAAGTGCTCACAAATCCCAATAAAAAACGCCCCAGTCAATAAATGACTGGGGCGGCTAATATATAGCCAAATCCGATTACGTGAAGTAAAAGGTCTGAAAGATAGAACATCTTACCTCTGTACCCTACGTCTGTAACTCTACATCATTTTTTCGCGGGGCAAAAGAATTTTTTGTTGTATAGTTACACAAATTGGCACGATTCAGCGCACATCTTCCCCGCATAATGGCGGATAAATGTAGCTTAATTACATAAAATGCTTTATTTATCGCCACTTACCCACAAAGCTAGTGAGCCTGGTCCCAGTTATCACCAACACCGACATCCACCTTCAGTGGTACCGCCAGTTGCATACTCTGCTCCATCAGTTCACGAATCTTTTGTTCCGCGCTTTCCAATACACTTTCATGCACTTCAAACACCAATTCATCGTGTACCTGCATGATTACCCGCACCAATGGTTCTGGTTCCTGTTGTAACCAGGCATCCACTGCAATCATTGCCCGTTTGATAATATCAGCGGCGGTACCTTGCATTGGCGCATTGATAGCTTCACGTTCAGCAGCTTTACGGCGAGTTGCATTACGAGAATGAATGTCTGGCAAATAGAGGCGACGGCCATCCAGCGTGGTGACATAACCTTGATCGGCGGCTTGCTTACGTGTGCGCTCCATGTATTCCAACACACCGGGATAGCGCTCAAAATAGAGATCCATGTAGCGCTGCGCCTCTCCACGGGGAATGCTTAGCTGCCGCGCCAGACCAAAAGCGCTCATACCATAAATAAGACCAAAGTTAATCGCCTTGGCACTGCGGCGTTGTTCAGTTGTGACCTTTTCTAGTGGCATACCAAAGACTTCCGCAGCTGTCGCACGGTGGATATCTTTTCCCGCAGCAAATGCAGCTAATAGCCCTTTATCCTGCGACAAGTGCGCCATAATACGCAGCTCAATCTGTGAGTAGTCAGCCGCCATAATGCGATAGCCTTTAGGCGCAATAAAAGCCTGCCGTATACGACGCCCTTCTTCATTCCGCACTGGAATGTTTTGCAGGTTAGGATCACGTGAGGACAAACGCCCTGTCGCGGTCACCGCCTGGTGATAAGAGGTATGGACCCGGCCCGAAATTGGGTTAATCATCAACGGCAGCTTGTCGGTATAGGTACTTTTCAGCTTAGCCAGACCACGATATTCAAGGATCACCTTCGGCAACGGGTAATCTAATGCCAGCTCAGCCAACACTTCTTCATTAGTTGACGCGGCCCCGCCAGGGGTTTTCTTCAAGATGGGCAGTTTTTGTTTTTCGTACAAGATGGTCTGAAGCTGCTTAGGTGATGCCAGGTTGAACGGCTCTTCAGCCAATTCATGAGCCTGTTTTTCTAACTCATCAAGGCGGATAGTCAGCTCTTTTGAATGTGCGGCCAAGATATTCTGGTCAATCAAGACACCAGTACGCTCGATGCGAGACAGAATTGGCAATAGCGGCATCTCAATTTCCTGGAATACCCGCTTTAACCCTTCACTTTGTTGCAGTTTTGGCCACAGCACCAAATGCAACTGTAGCGTAACGTCGGCATCTTCTGCGGCATAAGGGCCTGCTTGTTCCAACGCAATTTGATTAAAGGTCAGTTGGTTTTTACCCTTACCGGCGATCTCTTCAAAGGTAATAGTTTTGTGGTTGAGATAACGTTCTGCCAGACTATCCATATCATGGCGACCAGCAACACTGTCTAAAACGTAAGATTCCAGCATAGTATCGAAAGCGATACCGCGCAGCTCAATGCCATAACGTGCCAGCATGCTTTGGTCAAACTTGAGATTCTGGCCAACTTTAAGGGCTTTATCGTCTTCCAGTAGTGGTTTTAGCGTGGCCAAAACCCAATCCCGGTCGAGCTGTACAGGAGAGTCCAAATAATCATGCGCCAAGGGTAAATAAGCGGCTTCGCCTGGTGCAACGGCAAAAGAGATACCAATTAAATTGCTGCTAAGCGTATCCAGGCCGTCAGTCTCAGTATCAAACGCGAAAACCTCTGCTTTTTTGAGGCGCTCAATCCACTCTACTAAGGATTTCTCATCCAAAATGGTCTGATAATTTTCTTGTGATAGTACTGCGGTGACCTCAACCGCATCAGCTGGCTCTACTGCCACAAAAGCTTTATTACTTGTTTGTGCCGTTGGCCGATCTTTTTTACCGTCCAGCCATTTGCCCGCTTCTACATCCACTAACCAGCGCTTAAATTCATAACGGCTGAATAACTGATGTAATTGATCATCATCTGGGGGGGAAACTTTTAGCTCATCACAAGTCACATCCAATTCAACATCTGTTTTAATGGTGGCTAATTTATAGGAGAGATAAGCAACATCTTTATTCTGCTCTAACTTGGCTGACATGGTTTTGGCACCACGGAATGTCAGTGTGGATATTTTATCCAAATTACTGAACAGCGCATCCAGCCCACCCAAACCTTGCAATAAAGCTTGTGCGGTCTTTTCGCCAACACCTGGAACCCCTGGAATATTGTCTGAGGAGTCCCCCATTAGTGCTAGAAAATCAATAATCAATTCAGGAGGTACACCATATTTTTCACAGACTTCCTGTGGCCCCAAAATAGCGTTATTCATTGTATTGATTAAAGTGATATTTGGCGTAACTAATTGCGCCATATCCTTATCACCGGTACTGATTAATACAGCATGACCTGCTTTTTCAGCTTCCTGCGCTAAAGTACCAATAACATCGTCGGCCTCAACACCGGAGACAACCAATAAAGGTAGCCCCATTGCCTTAACCATTTGGTGCAACGGCTCAATTTGAGCTCGCAAATCATCTGGCATCGGTGGCCGGTGGGATTTATAGTCAGCGAAAAGCTCATCACGGAATGTTTTACCTTTAGCATCGAATACTACCGCTACATGGCTAGGACGATATTGCAGCAATAGACTGCGCAACATGTTCAACACGCCGTACATCGCACCCGTTGGTTCACCGCTGCCGTTGGTCAGTGGTGGGAACGCATGGTAAGCACGATAGAGGTAAGAGGAACCGTCAACGAGGATCAATGGGTTTTCTGCAATCTGGGCCATAGGGTTTCTTCATCTTTATTCAGCAAGGTCTAACGCTAAGAATGCCATAGCTGGCGACAAGAGACGAATTTTAGCGTCCATTGTTGTGCGAAAGAGAGCATTTTTACGTAGTGATCCTGAAGATCCAATCTGTGGATAACTTTGTGAGTAAAAGCATGTGCAGATTATATCTGCTCTACTTATTTTTTAGAGGTAATATTTAAAATTATAATAATCATATAGTTACATTCATTGTTTTTTTATTTTACTGTCATTTTTTCTTTATCTAAATTGTGGATATTACTTATTCAGTTACAGTCTTAAGGTAAATAAATTCCACGGGTGGATAATTTAGTGTTCTCTCTTTTTTATTACCCACCATCAAGTCGTTTTCTCTTTTTAGCATCGCTAATATCCGTATTTATCCATCACTGAAATAAATAAATCTATCGAAAACAACATGGAAAAAAATATAAAATCAGTATTTAGTCGTATTACTGTCACATTAGTAAATATGATGATTCCGTGGCAGAGATAGATACAGAATTGAAGTGCTGATGACAATGTAGGTATTGGATAAGTGAAAGAGGAGCTAACAAAAGCCAGCTCCTCCTTTTGTACAATTACTTTTGGGTCAGTAGGAACTTAACGACATCCGCATACTGTTTAACATAGGTATCCATTGAGCTGGTATCCATGCCATCATTCTTAATCATATATTTGCCATTAACAAACATGGCTGGCACACCACGTAATTGTAAATCTTCAGCCGCTTTTTGTTGTTGAGCAACCAGTGATTTAACGACAAAACTATTTAATGCTGCATCATAATCTTCGCCACTCACACCCGCTTTAATAAAGACATTACGAATATCATCAGGGGTTTGAACAGTTTGTGTTTTCTGTACACCTTCAAACATCAGTGGGGTGATTTTTTCCTCAACACCCAATGCCATGGCAACAGCCCATGCCTGAGTCAATTGCTTACCTAATGGCCCAAGGAACTCAACATGGTATCGAGTCATTTTTGTCCCTTCTGGCAGTGCTTTTTTTACTGCCTGAGGGATATGATAAACTTCTTCAAACTGAAAGCAGTGCGGGCAATAGAAAGAGAAAAACTCTAAAACCTGAGGCTCACCCGTTACTGGTTTATTTAACGTCTGGTACTGGGTTCCATCTGTAAACTGTGCGGCAGATGCACTGAATGCCATCACCATGCCAACGAGAGCTAACCATACATTTTTCATACTATAACAATCTCCATTATCTTAGCTTTAGTACATTGGCATCAGCTGCAAAGGGGGTACCTGCAACAGCTTAACCTGTTCTGTAAATGATGCAGTCTGCTGTAACCAAAAATCAGACTCCGCCATCCACGGAAAACTTTTCGGAAATGCAGGGTCCTGCCAACGTCTGGCGACCCATGCAAGGTAATAAACCATGCGCATTGCGCGTAAAGGTTCAATCAATGCAAGTTCACGCTGATCAAAATCAGCAAATTCACCATAAGCTTCCAGCAAGATATCCAACTGGATCAATTGCTCTCTGCGCTCGCCGTGT
The DNA here is from genome assembly GCF_052217145.1 of Yersinia sp. 2541 StPb PI. Classification (NCBI taxonomy): domain Bacteria; kingdom Pseudomonadati; phylum Pseudomonadota; class Gammaproteobacteria; order Enterobacterales; family Yersiniaceae; genus Yersinia; species Yersinia sp. 2541 StPb PI. The sequence goes on from NZ_JAZGQB010000001.1 coordinate 4,721,054, forward strand.
AATAACATCCACAAATCCTGAACCGCCGGACCATTTCTGGCATCATCCAAATCGACGAACATTGGCCCATCACGCCACAAAATATTACCAGGATGGCAATCACCATGTAGCCGCAACGGCTGCCAATCGGTGTGCCAATACTGCTTAATGGTGGCGATCAACAGATCGGTTGCCGCCAGAAACTTGTCTTTCTGTTTTGCCGGCACTAACACACTGCTGGCCAGTAACTGACGTGGCTCGGTCAGATATTCCTCAATACCCATCGTTGGCCGGGCAACAAAAAGTCCATCGCTACCCACCTGATGAATTCTGCCGAGAAAACGGCCCACCCACTCCAGTTGATCAAGATTGTCTATTTCATATTGCCGCCCACCGACACTTGGGAACACAGCAAAGAAAAAGCCGCCATGAGTATGCAAAGTTTCGCCGTTTAGCGCTAATGGGGCGATAACCGGAATCTCAGATTCTGCCAAATCAAGCGAGAACCGATGTTCCTCGATAATTTGTTCACTGCTCCAACGCTCGGGACGATAAAACTTCACCACATACCGTTTACGATCTTCATCCATAAACTGATAGACGCGGTTCTCATAACTATTAAGCGCGGTTAACCCTGAATCCACCCGTAATCCTACAGCCTCAAGGGCGTCCATAATCAGGTCTGGAGACAAAGTCTGAAAATTAAAAGCAGAATTGTTCATAACAACATTCAGTCTGTATAAGTAACAGCGGCGCGCTGAGAATAAGAAATAGTATCATTAAAGCCCCCTCCCTACGCAGACAGGAGTGTGACTAATCTTTAATGATGCCACGAGCTCTCAATAATGCTGTTTTAAAATCCTCTTCATAATCCTTTTTCAGTCCTGGAATCACTTCCGTTGATGCCGAGCCACGCATTTTCAGATGATAAATAAGAATATCGTCTGTCAAATCTGCGAAATTACCTTCAAAACCAGCTTCCTCTGACAATTTTTGTAAAAACTGCACCAGATTTAAATCAGGTTCTTGCTGCCAGGCCGGATGTAAAAGCTCAATCAGTTCATTAACACGATGGCATTTCATAGCGAAGTTATCCTATTCAAAAATATGCTGACAAAGTAGCAGGGATATTCACACAGGGAAAGAGAGCCTATTGTCAATAAAAGTAAATCCTGACCTGTTCACCTATTTGAAGATACAATCCCATAGTCAGTTTAATACCGTGGAGTGATAGAAATGCGACCTAATATTACAGGCGTTATTCTTGCTGGAGGCCTTTCGTCCAGAATGGGCGGAAATGATAAAGGATTAATCTCCCTAAATGGAAAGCCACTGTATCGACATGTGATTGATAGGTTAAGACCTCAGGTTGAGAATTTACTGATTAATGCTAATCGTAACCAAGCCCTCTATCAACAAAGTGGCGTTCACGTCATTAACGATATCATTACTGGCTTTGTAGGCCCATTGGCTGGCATGCATGCTGGATTAAGCCATTCAACTACCGAATGGGTTGTCTTTGCTCCCTGTGACGTTCCTATGCTTCCACTTAATCTGGTTTCTCAACTCTGGCAGTCAAAAGGGCAGGCTCTTGCTGCTTATGTTAGTGATAACGAGCGTGAGCATCCAACATTAGCTTTAATGCATGTTAGTCTTAAACCAACGCTAGCAACGTATCTGGCAAAAGGGGAGCGTAAGTTAATGATATTTATGACGAGTATCAACGCGCAAAGAGTGGTATTCGATGGACAACCCAATCAATTCAGTAACCTAAATACTCCCGCAGATTGCGAGTTATGGGAACAAGCTAAAAGAGAGCCATTATGAGCAGCAAGACGCCCCCGTTACTCGGTATAGCCGCGTACAGTGGTACAGGAAAAACAACCTTACTAAAACACCTGATCCCCTTACTTCAACAGCGCCAAATCCGCGTTGGCTTAATCAAACATACTCATCACAATATGGAAATTGATACGCCGGGCAAAGACAGTTATGAATTGCGTAAAGCTGGAGCCCATCAAACGTTAGTTGCCAGTGATTGCCGCTGGGCATTAATGACAGAAACACCAGAACAGCCACCGATGGATCTTCACTATCTGGCTAGTCGATTAGATACATCAACTATCGACTTGATTTTGGTTGAGGGCTTTAAGCACGAGCCGATCAGCAAAATTGCTCTTTATAGAGCAGCTGTAGGTAAGCCTTTCGCTGGTTTGATTGATGAATACGTTATCGCTTTGGCAAGTGACGAGCCGATAGATACTGTAGTAAAGCAATTAGATATTAATCAACCAGATCAGATCGCAGAGTTTATTTATAGCTGGCTCAAGATGGATCAGTCAGAGCTATAAAAACAAAAAAAGCCACCTATCAAGGTAGCCTTTTATTTTATTCATCGCTGTGACGGCCGGATTTGACTCATCTGCCCCTGCAATATTTGACTCGTCTGACTATGAGCCCTGCGACGCAACCACTCTAAGGTCACTATTTATACCTATTTCACTATTCTGCCCATAGCAAAAACCCCACGCTTTTGGCATGGGGTCTCGGCTTTATTTGATGCCTGGCAGTGTCCTACTCTCGCATGGGGAGACCCCACACTACCATCGGCGCTACGGCGTTTCACTTCTGAGTTCGGCATGGGATCAGGTGGGACCACCGCGCTAAGGCCGCCAGGCAAATTCTGTCTAAACTAACCCGCTATATGTCTCCACACAGCCAGCCAGCCCAATCTCGGAACTTCGCTGAAAATTTCTATCTCTCAAATCTAAAACACCTTTGGTGTTGTAAGGTTAAGCCTCACGGATCATTAGTACTGGTTAGCTCAATGCATCGCTGCACTTACACACCCAGCCTATCAACGTCATAGTCTTTAACGTTCCTTCAGGGGGCTTAAAGCCCCAGGGAAGACTCATCTCGAGGCAAGTTTCCCGCTTAGATGCTTTCAGCGGTTATCTCTTCCGAATTTAGCTACCGGGCAATGCCATTGGCATGACAACCCGAACACCAGTGATTCGTCCACTCCGGTCCTCTCGTACTAGGAGCAGCCCCTCTCAATCTTCCAACGCCCACGGCAGATAGGGACCGAACTGTCTCACGACGTTCTAAACCCAGCTCGCGTACCACTTTAAATGGCGAACAGCCATACCCTTGGGACCTACTTCAGCCCCAGGATGTGATGAGCCGACATCGAGGTGCCAAACACCGCCGTCGATATGAACTCTTGGGCGGTATCAGCCTGTTATCCCCGGAGTACCTTTTATCCGTTGAGCGATGGCCCTTCCATTCAGAACCACCGGATCACTAAGACCTACTTTCGTACCTGCTCGAGCCGTCACTCTCGCAGTCAAGCTAGCTTATGCCTTTGCACTAACCTCACGATGTCCGACCGTGATTAGCTAACCTTCGTGCTCCTCCGTTACTCTTTGGGAGGAGACCGCCCCAGTCAAACTACCCACCAGACACTGTCCTCACCCCGGATCACGGGGCCGAGTTAGAACATCAAACATTAAAGGGTGGTATTTCAAGGTTGGCTCCATGCAGACTGGCGTCCACACTTCGATGCCTCCCACCTATCCTACACATCAAGGCTCAATGTTCAGTGTCAAGCTATAGTAAAGGTTCACGGGGTCTTTCCGTCTTGCCGCGGGTACACTGCATCTTCACAGCGAGTTCAATTTCACTGAGTCTCGGGTGGAGACAGCCTGGCCATCATTACGCCATTCGTGCAGGTCGGAACTTACCCGACAAGGAATTTCGCTACCTTAGGACCGTTATAGTTACGGCCGCCGTTTACTGGGGCTTCGATCAAGAGCTTCGCCTTGCGGCTGACCCCATCAATTAACCTTCCAGCACCGGGCAGGCGTCACACCGTATACGTCCACTTTCGTGTTTGCACAGTGCTGTGTTTTTATTAAACAGTTGCAGCCAGCTGGTATCTGCGACTGGCTTCGGCGCCGGGAGCAAGTCCCATTACCTAATGCCAGCGTGCCTTCTCCCGAAGTTACGGCACCATTTTGCCTAGTTCCTTCACCCGAGTTCTCTCAAGCGCCTGAGTATTCTCTACCTGACCACCTGTGTCGGTTTGGGGTACGATTTAATGTTACCTGATGCTTAGAGGCTTTTCCTGGAAGCTTGGCATCAACTACTTCACCACCGTAGTGGCTCGTCATCACACCTCAGCGTTGATAAGCAACCGGATTTACCAAGTCGCTCCGCCTACATGCTTAAACCGGGACAACCGTCGCCCGGCTAGCCTAGCCTTCTCCGTCCCCCCTTCGCAGTAACACCAAGTACAGGAATATTAACCTGTTTCCCATCGACTACGCTTTTCAGCCTCGCCTTAGGGGTCGACTCACCCTGCCCCGATTAACGTTGGACAGGAACCCTTGGTCTTCCGGCGTGCGGGTTTTTCACCCGCATTATCGTTACTTATGTCAGCATTCGCACTTCTGATACCTCCAGCAACCCTCACAGGTCACCTTCAACGGCTTACAGAACGCTCCCCTACCCAACAACACCTAAGTGTCGCTGCCGCAGCTTCGGTGCATGGTTTAGCCCCGTTACATCTTCCGCGCAGGCCGACTCGACCAGTGAGCTATTACGCTTTCTTTAAATGATGGCTGCTTCTAAGCCAACATCCTGGCTGTCTATGCCTTCCCACATCGTTTCCCACTTAACCATGACTTTGGGACCTTAGCTGGCGGTCTGGGTTGTTTCCCTCTTCACGACGGACGTTAGCACCCGCCCGTGTGTCTCCCGTGATAACATTCTTCGGTATTCGGAGTTTGCATCGGTTTGGTAAGTCGGGATGACCCCCTAGCCGAAACAGTGCTCTACCCCCGAAGATGAGTTCACGAGGCGCTACCTAAATAGCTTTCGGGGAGAACCAGCTATCTCCCGGTTTGATTGGCCTTTCACCCCCAGCCACAAGTCATCCGCTAATTTTTCAACATTAGTCGGTTCGGTCCTCCAGTTAGTGTTACCCAACCTTCAACCTGCCCATGGCTAGATCACCGGGTTTCGGGTCTATACCTTGCAACTAGACGCCCAGTTAAGACTCGGTTTCCCTACGGCTCCCCTATTCGGTTAACCTTGCTACAAAATATAAGTCGCTGACCCATTATACAAAAGGTACGCAGTCACCCAACAAAGTAGGCTCCCACTGCTTGTACGTACACGGTTTCAGGTTCTATTTCACTCCCCTCGCCGGGGTTCTTTTCGCCTTTCCCTCACGGTACTGGTTCACTATCGGTCAGTCAGGAGTATTTAGCCTTGGAGGATGGTCCCCCCATATTCAGACAGGATGTCACGTGTCCCGCCCTACTCATCGAGTTCACAGCAAGTGTGTTTTGGTGTACGGGACTATCACCCTGTACCGTGCGACTTTCCAGACGCTTCCACTAACACACAAACTGATTCAGACTCTGGGCTCTTCCCCGTTCGCTCGCCGCTACTGGGGGAATCTCGGTTGATTTCTTTTCCTCGGGGTACTTAGATGTTTCAGTTCCCCCGGTTCGCCTTGCATGGCTATGTATTCACCATGCAATAGTGCAACGAATTGCACTGGGTTTCCCCATTCGGGTATCGTCGGTTATAACGCTTCATATCAGCTTACCGACGCTTTTCGCAGATTAGCACGCCCTTCATCGCCTCTGACTGCCTAGGCATCCACCGTGTACGCTTAGTCGCTTAACCTCACAACCCAAAGGTGTTTTTCGTTATTGGTGTGGCTGTGAACACACTCTGCTATGTTGTGCAGTGCGCGCAATCCTCATGAACGTTAAGTTCACTCCGGTTGCTGTGCGCTGTACGCCTTGCTGAGTGTCTTCTCGCTCACACTGCAACAATGATTACCCATTGGCATTGCGATTATTTGAGAGACTCTAATACAGGTTAATCCTTATCTCAGTCATTCTACGGAGAGATAAGTTTCAGCTGTATTGTTTCAATTTTCAGCTTGTTCCAGATTGTTAAAGAGCAATATCTTAAACACGACTCGTTAAAGTCATCTTTAAGATATTCAGTTGATAATGTCTTTCACACATTATCGGCGTGGCGTCCCCAAGGGGATTCGAACCCCTGTTACAGCCGTGAAAGGGCAGTGTCCTAGGCCTCTAGACGATGGGGACACAAAAATTTCTACTGAATCACTGATTCAGTATTTTTGTGTAAAGGTGAGAATGTGGTGACACATTCGAACGACTGATGCAGTAAAAACTCGATACCGAGGTCTTATTGCACAATCATCACCCTCATCAACAGGTGCTCTTGCTCATTTACATTCATCAGACAATCTGTGTGGACACTGCGCAATGCGTATCGTTAGGTAAGGAGGTGATCCAACCGCAGGTTCCCCTACGGTTACCTTGTTACGACTTCACCCCAGTCATGAATCACAAAGTGGTAAGCGCCCTCCCGAAGGTTAAGCTACCTACTTCTTTTGCAACCCACTCCCATGGTGTGACGGGCGGTGTGTACAAGGCCCGGGAACGTATTCACCGTAGCATTCTGATCTACGATTACTAGCGATTCCGACTTCATGGAGTCGAGTTGCAGACTCCAATCCGGACTACGACAGACTTTATGTGGTCCGCTTGCTCTCGCGAGTTCGCTTCACTTTGTATCTGCCATTGTAGCACGTGTGTAGCCCTACTCGTAAGGGCCATGATGACTTGACGTCATCCCCACCTTCCTCCGGTTTATCACCGGCAGTCTCCCTTGAGTTCCCACCATTACGTGCTGGCAACAAAGGATAAGGGTTGCGCTCGTTGCGGGACTTAACCCAACATTTCACAACACGAGCTGACGACAGCCATGCAGCACCTGTCTCACAGTTCCCGAAGGCACCGAAGCATCTCTGCTAAGTTCTGTGGATGTCAAGAGTAGGTAAGGTTCTTCGCGTTGCATCGAATTAAACCACATGCTCCACCGCTTGTGCGGGCCCCCGTCAATTCATTTGAGTTTTAACCTTGCGGCCGTACTCCCCAGGCGGTCGACTTAACGCGTTAGCTCCGGAAGCCACGCCTCAAGGGCACAACCTCCAAGTCGACATCGTTTACAGCGTGGACTACCAGGGTATCTAATCCTGTTTGCTCCCCACGCTTTCGCACCTGAGCGTCAGTCTTTGTCCAGGGGGCCGCCTTCGCCACCGGTATTCCTCCAGATCTCTACGCATTTCACCGCTACACCTGGAATTCTACCCCCCTCTACAAGACTCTAGCTTGCCAGTTTCAAATGCAGTTCCCACGTTAAGCGCGGGGATTTCACATCTGACTTAACAAACCGCCTGCGTGCGCTTTACGCCCAGTAATTCCGATTAACGCTTGCACCCTCCGTATTACCGCGGCTGCTGGCACGGAGTTAGCCGGTGCTTCTTCTGCGAGTAACGTCAATCAATCGTGCTATTAACACGACTGCCTTCCTCCTCGCTGAAAGTGCTTTACAACCCGAAGGCCTTCTTCACACACGCGGCATGGCTGCATCAGGCTTGCGCCCATTGTGCAATATTCCCCACTGCTGCCTCCCGTAGGAGTCTGGACCGTGTCTCAGTTCCAGTGTGGCTGGTCATCCTCTCAGACCAGCTAGGGATCGTCGCCTAGGTGAGCCATTACCCCACCTACTAGCTAATCCCATCTGGGCACATCCGATGGCGTGAGGCCCGAAGGTCCCCCACTTTGCTCTTGCGAGGTCATGCGGTATTAGCTACCGTTTCCAGTAGTTATCCCCCTCCATCAGGCAGTTTCCCAGACATTACTCACCCGTCCGCCGCTCGCCGGCAAAGTAGTAAACTACTTCCCGCTGCCGCTCGACTTGCATGTGTTAGGCCTGCCGCCAGCGTTCAATCTGAGCCATGATCAAACTCTTCAATTTAAGATTTGTTTGATTTGCTACTAATAAAAGCAGCGATGCTCAAAGATTACTTTCTGCAAATATGCATTCGAACCGAAGTTCAAATGTGTACTGCTTTGGTCACTCTTCAAGACTTTGATATTTCTTCTGCCTGCCGAAACAGGCTTCGATATCGTCTTGCGAGTGCCCACACAGATTGTCTGATAAATTGTTAAAGAGCGTTCGTTACCCGTTTGCCTTTCGGCGAATCTTACGGTAACGCGGGAGGCAGATAATACGCTTTCCCGCTGAAGAGTCAAGAGTTTCTTTGGTTTCTTTCGAAGTCAAAATCATTCTTTTCGCTTCCTGACCCGGCGAAGTATGTTTCGTTGTTCCCAGTCAGTGGAGGCGCATTATAGGGAGTTCCTGCCAGCCTGCAACCCCTAATTTGAAAAAACTTTTCAACCGCGTTTTATTTCAGCAAAAATAGGCTAAAAGACCAATGTTTAAACAATTATTAAGCTAAACATTCACTACCAGTGTTAAACAGTAGAGTAAAATAGATATATAAGAAGATAGATAGGACAAATCACCATGCAACTAAATACCCAACAACAGGCCGCCCAGCGAAATCTCTCTTACCTGTTGGCTGAGAAGATTGGCCAGCGAATTCTCGCCGGAGAATATGCAGCCGGCAGCATACTGCCTGGTGAGATAGAGTTGGGGGAGCAATTTGGTGTTAGTCGTACTGCCGTTCGTGAAGCAGTAAAGATGCTGGCAGCAAAAGGGATGTTATTACCCCGCCCACGCATTGGTACCCGAGTGATGCCACAAACAAATTGGAACTACCTTGATCAGGAGTTACTCACTTGGTGGCTGAACAGAGAGAATTTCGATCAAGTGATGCAACACTTCCTTATATTAAGAACCTCACTTGAGCCTCAAGCCTGTTCATTGGCAGCCATTAATGCCAATGAGCAACAGCGAGCATTGTTAGCATCACTGATTGCAGAGATGCGTGCGTTAGATACTCACTTTAATCGTGAAAAATGGATTCAAGTGGATGCTCAATTTCATCAGTTAATATATGAAGCCAGTGGTAATCCGTTTTTGACCTCTTTCGCCAATTTGTTCAGTTCGGTTTATCACAGCTATTTTCGCGCCATTACCGGCGATGAAGTGATTAAGCTGCAATACCATCAGGATATTGTTGATACAATTTTGGCAGGTGACAGTCAGGGAGCCTTGCTGGCATGTCAGGTATTATTAACAGATAAAAATTAACGGCTAGCTGTTCTATCTATATATATAAAGAAGGTGCTCACACTCACCCCTATAATCAGGACGAACAATGATAAAATCTGCACGCAGTATGGCGGGCCTTCCTTGGCTAGCTGCCATGGCCTTCTTTATGCAGGCTTTGGATGCCACCATACTGAATACGGCACTCCCATCAATTGCTGAAAGCCTTAACCGCTCACCACTGACCATGCAGTCAGCAATTATCAGCTATACCCTGACGGTCGCGATGTTGATTCCAGTGAGTGGCTGGCTAGCGGACCGTTTTGGTACCCGACGGGTATTCATTCTGGCTGTATCTCTATTTACGCTAGGGTCATTACTGTGTGCACTTTCAGATTCATTGGCTTTTCTGGTGGCCTCCCGGGTTATTCAAGGGGTGGGTGGCGCAATGATGATGCCTGTGGCCCGGCTTGCGCTGATCAGGGCTTACCCACGCAGTGAATTATTGCCGGTTCTGAATTTTGTCACTATCCCAGGGTTAGTCGGCCCGGTGATGGGGCCACTATTAGGTGGATTACTGGTGACCTATACCACTTGGCATTGGATCTTTATCCTTAATATTCCTATCGGCTTACTGGGCATCTTTTATGCCCGTAAATATATGCCGGACTTCACCATGCCTAAACGTGCCTTTGATATTATCGGTTTCCTGCTATTTGGTAGCAGTTTGGTCCTGATATCAGTAAGTCTGGAGATAATGGGCCGACCGGATATCGCCAGCTATCTGCCAGTCACGGTGTTACTGAGTGGTTTATTGATGTTGCTCTTCTATATATTCCACGCCAAAGGTCATCCAAATCCATTGATTGGTTTACCGCTATTTAAAAACCGAACATTCTCGGTTGGGATTGCCGGTAACGTGGCCTCGCGTTTAGGGACTGGCTGCGTTCCTTTCCTAATGCCACTGATGTTGCAGGTCGGATTTGGCTATTCCGCTATTATTGCCGGTTGTATGATGGCCCCAACCGCCATTGGTTCGATGATGGCAAAATCTGCCGTTACTCAAGTATTACGTTCACTGGGTTATAGGACTGTATTGGTAGGTATTACGGTTATTATCGGAGTGCTGATTGCGCTATTTGCGCTGCAATCACCGGGCATGTCGCCGTGGATGATGATATTGCCGCTGTTTGTCTTGGGGATGGCAATGTCGACACAGTTCACTGCGATGAATACCATCACACTGGCTGACTTAACCGATAACAATGCCAGCTCAGGTAACAGTGTTTTGGCGGTAACCCAACAACTGGCCATTAGCTTTGGCGTTGCCATTAGTGCGGTGGTATTGCGGTTTTATGATGGGTTATCGTTTGGTGGCAATGTCGATCACTTCCACTACACCTTTATTACAATGGGAATAGTGACATTACTTTCATCCATGGTGTTCTTATTACTGAAACCAAATGATGGCGACAATCTAATTCAAGGCCGTAATAGCAAAAAAGCCACACAACCTGCGGAGAGTGAAGTTTAACAACTGACCACCGATCCCCGCTCGATTAGCTCGGGAGTGAGAATCAGAACTTGTGGTTCCGCTTCCGGGTTATTCAATCGATGAATCAGTGTATCAATAGCCAGTTCACCAAGGGAGTCTTTTGGTTGATGGATAGTGGTCAATGGCGGTGTCATATATTGTGCGATTTCAATATCATCGTAACCAATAACCGCCATATCTTGTGGTATCGATAACCCCGCCTGATGCAATGCCTGATAAACCCCAACAGCCATCGCATCATTACTGGTAAATACCGCTTCTGGCGGTTCCGGTAGCGCAAGCAACTGTTTCATGGCGACTAAACCGCCACAAAATTCAAAATCACCGGCAACTTCATAACCGGATGGAATAGGTAAACCTGCGCGATCCATAGCCTGACGGTACCCTTCCAAACGTTCTTTGGCAGGGGTTTTATCTTGTGGGCCAGCAATACAGGCAATTCGGGTATAGCCTCTGGCAATCAAATATGAGGTTGCCATTTCGCCACCCAATAATGAATTATCCTGAATCACGTCATTGACGCCCTCAAAGGGTGCCCAATCCATCATGATTATCGGTAATGACGGGTAGCAACGCAGAATATCTTGAGAAGGGCGGTGATTTTCAGTGCACATCAGTAGCAGACCATCGACGCGCTTTTGCATCAGAGTTTCAATGCTACGGCTCATGCGATCGATATCGCCTTCGGTATTGCATAGAATCAAACTGTAACCACGCTCATAGCAACTGCGCTCCACGCCACGGACTACTTCAGCATAAAATGGGTTGCTACTGGCGGTAACCAACATACCAATGGTACGGGTTTGATTGAGTTTCAAACTACGAGCCAGTGCTGAAGGGGCATAGTTGAGCTGTTTGATAGCAGCCAGCACTTTGTCGCGAATAGGATCACTGACAAAGCGGTTTTTATTAATAACATGTGAGACTGTTGACGTAGATACACCCGCCAGGCGGGCGACGTCTTTCATGGTGGCCAAAGTTATACCTGGCCTTGTAGGAAACTGTCTATCTCTGCACGCCACGGAATAGAGGGCTGCGCGCCGGGGCGAGTCACCGCGATAGCGGCTGCTGCGTGAGCAAAACGTACTGCTGAGTCCATTATCTGACCTTCCAATAACGCAGTTAATAATGCGCCATTGAATGTATCACCAGCAGCAATAGTATCTACGGCGTTAACCTTGAACCCGGCAACCAATTTCCCTTTACCTTGTTCACTAAGCCATACGCCACGGCTACCCAATGTAATGATTACGGTAGCGATGCCTTTATCATGCAGAATTTGCGCTGCTTGCGCTGCGTCATCATCCTGATCAATATGAATCCCCGTTAAACGCTCGGCTTCTGTTTCATTCGGAGTAATCATATCCACCAGCGTTAATAGCTCGTCCGGTAATTCACGAGCTGGTGCCGGATTAAGAATAACCTGTGTTTGATGCAGCTTCGCCAATTTAGCGGCAGCAATAACTGTCTCAAGTGGTGATTCCAGTTGCATCAATAATGCATCTGCATCGATAACTTGCTGCTGGTAGCGACCAAGATATTCAGGTGTAACTGCCGAGTTAGCACCGGCATTGATACCAATGACGTTTTCGCCTTCACCATTCACGAAAATCAAAGCAACACCGGTTGTGGTATCCGCTACAGCCTCGATTGGCGCAGTATCAATGTTATCGTTGGCTAATTGCTGGCGCACCCGGTCACCAATATCATCTTTACCCACACAGGCAATAAACGCGATGTTTGCTCCGCTACGGCCAGCAGCTACCGCCTGGTTAGCACCTTTGCCACCAAACGCCACTTTATACTGCTTCCCGATCACCGTTTCACCTGGGCGCGGAAACTGCTCAACATTCAGAATATGGTCGGCATTGATGCTGCCCAAGACCACCAGTTTGCCTGTTTTCATCGTATTTATTCCTTTGTGAATGACACCGCCACCCGTAACGTTTTGTTTTCCGTTTTAGGGTAGCGGCGTTATATGCCCTGCTTTTCGATATTATTTAGTCACTAATTTCAAATCAACCGGGATAACGGCCTGCACTTTCTCGCCTTTCAATACTTTATCAGCGGTTTGCACGCCAATAACACCAATCTGGTCAGGGCGTTGAGCGATAGTTGCGCCCAGTTTGCCGCCTTGAACGGCTTTAAGACCGTCGTCGGTGCCATCAAAACCAACCACTAGCACATCGGCTTTACCGGCTGTTTGCAAGGCACGCAGTGCGCCCAGTGCCATCTCGTCGTTCTGTGCGAATACAGCCTGAACATTCGGGTGGGCGGTCAGCAGGTTCTGCATCACATTCAAACCTTTAGTACGATCAAAATCAGCAGGTTGGCTGGCTAACAGTTGGAATTTATGTTGATCCATTGACTGCTTGAAGCCTTCACCACGTTCACGGGCCGCAGACGCCCCCGCAATCCCTTCCAACTGAATCACTTTGGCATCATTACCCAATTTTTTGGCAATGAAATCACCGGCCATTTTGCCACCAAAACGGTTATCGGAGGCAACGTGACTCACCACAGTGCCAGAGTTTGCCAAACGGTCGAGTGTGATAACCGGGATATTGGCCTTATTTGCCATTTTGACTGCGTTACCGACTGCATCGGAATCAGTTGGGTTAATCAGCAACAGTTTGGTGCCGCGAACCGTCAGATCCTGCACGTTAGCCAGTTCTTTCGCTGGGTTATTTTGAGAATCCAATACCACCAGGTTATAGCCGAGTTTATCCGCTTCTTTTTGCGCGCCGTCTTTCATTGAAACAAAGAACGGATTATTCAACGTGGAAACTACCAGTGCGATGGTGTCTTTTGCCAGTGCGTTAGCACTTACGGTGGCGCTCAGGGCAACAACAGAGATCAAGGTAGCTAGTTTCTTCATTTTCATGGTCGCAATTCCTGTAGGGAGTTAGGAGGTTATTTGCTGCTTTTATTGTCTACCAATACCGCCAGCAGGATAACCACTGCCTTTACGATCATTTGGTAGTAAGAGGAGACACCCAATAAATTCAAACCGTTATTTAAAAAGCCGAGGATTAACGCGCCAATCAGGGTGCCGACGATCCGCCCCTTACCCCCAGCAAGGCTGGTACCCCCAAGAACCACGGCTGCGATTGCATCCAGTTCATAGCCAGTACCGGCTGTAGGTTGTGCCGACGACAGGCGGGCCACTTCGATAATCCCAGCCAGTGCCGCTAACAATCCACATAATGAATAAACAATAATCTTAACTTTATCTACGCTAATACCAGAGAGCCGTGTTGCTGACTCATTGCCACCCAATGCGTAGATATAGCGGCCCAGGCGAGTGTGGTGCAACATGTACCACACAGCAATAAAGACGATAGCCATCAACCAGATTGGTGTTGGTATACCCAATGGGCGCCCGATACCGAACCAGCCAAAAGTATCAGCCACATCAGTAAAACCGGTATTTACTGGGCTACCATTGGTGTAAACCATAGTAACGCCACGTAATAACAGCATCATGACCAGAGTGGCAATGAACGCTTGTACCTTACCTTTAGCGACAATGACCCCGGTTATGGCACCAATAAATGCCCCTAGCGCCAATGCAGCTGCGACGGCAACCAAAGCATTCACTTCCAACCCAACAATAGATGCCGCTACTGCGCCAGTCAGTGCCAATAATGACCCGACAGACAAATCAATACCGGATGTCAGGATAACCAGCGTCATACCCACCGCCATAATGGCATTGACAGAAGTCTGCTGGAGAATGTTAAACATGTTATTTAGGGTAAAGAAGTTCGGGCTTAGTGACGAAACCACAGCAATCAGCACCAGCAGCGCAATCAGTGATTTTTGTTCTAATAACCATTCTTTACTGAACCAGCGTTTTGTCTGGATAGCTTGGGAACTCATATCTGATTACTCCTGCTCTACTCGTCATATTTCAAGCCGCATTTGCGTTAGCTTCCTGCAACTCGAATTATTTAGAGTGTAAATAAATTATTTTTCAATAAATCACGCTTGCCAACGGCTGCCGCCATCAACACTTCCTGGGTAGCCTGTTCAATAGAGAACTCGCCGCTTAGCTGGCCTTCATGCATCACAAGAATGCGGTCACTCATGCCCAGCACTTCCGGCATTTCTGAGGAAACCAGAATGATGCTCAACCCTTCTTGTTTGAATTGGTTGATTAATTGGTAAATTTCTTTTTTAGCCCCGACGTCGACACCACGGGTAGGTTCATCAAGGATCAACACTTTAGGACGGGTCATTAAACCGCGTGCAATAGCCACTTTCTGCTGGTTACCACCGGATAACAAACCAATAGGTTGTTCCATGGAAGGTGTTTTAATATTAAATAAACGAATGAAATCCGATACCGCCTGCTGCTCTTCAGCATGCTTGAGCGAACCACCTGAACGGCTAAAATAACGCAATGCAGTCAAAGACATATTCTCTTTAACTGACATTCCAAGTACCAAACCATCCCGTTTGCGGTCTTCAGAAATATAGACAATGCCATTTGCCAGACCATCTTGTGGTGAATGGGTGACAACTTCGCGGCCATCCAACATCACAAAACCTGATTTACGCGGTAGCGCGCCATAGATGATTTTCATCAGCTCGGTGCGACCAGCCCCCATCAGACCGGCAACCCCCAAAATTTCGCCACTGTATAAAGTGAAACTGACATTTTTGACGCCCGGGCCGCATAGCTGTTTGACCTGCAAACGCTTTTCACCACGGGGTATATTCAAGCGCGGGTACTGTTCTTCCAGCTTACGGCCCACCATCATCTCAATCAGTGAGTTTTCAGTCAGACTATCAACCGGTTTTTCGGCAATAAATTGCCCATCACGGAATACTGTGACGTCGTCGCAAATCTCAAAAATCTCTTTTAGCCGGTGAGAGATATAAACAATCCCGCGACCTTCCGCTTTTAGTTCTTTAATCACATTAAACAGAGAGGCGGTTTCAGTGTCGGTGAGTGCATCGGTTGGCTCATCCATAATGATCACCTTGGATTCAAAGCTCAGCACTTTGGCGATTTCCACCATTTGCTGATCACCAATGGAAAGCTCGCCCACCAGCCGATGGCTGCTGTAACTGATATTAAGGCGCGCCAGCAGTAAATCGGCTTCGGCATACATCTTTTTCCAATCGATGCTGCCAAAACGATTAACAAACTCACGCCCTAAGAAGATGTTTTCTGCGATAGTTAATTGAGGAATCAGGTTAAGTTCCTGATGAATAATGCCAATGCCCGCTTCCTGCGAGTCTTTTGGGCCATTAAACGCCACTTCCTTACCCATAAAATACTGACTGCCAGCATCTTTACTGTAGATGCCGGTCAGCACTTTCATCATGGTCGATTTTCCAGCGCCATTTTCGCCTACCAGTGCCATCACCCTGCCGGGATAGACACTCAGTGCGGCACCGGAGAGTGCTTTAACGCCGGGAAAGGCTTTATCAATCCCTTTAAGTTGCAGCAAAGGTTGCATAAATGCCTCAGAAGGTTACGCCGGAACAGAGAATGACATTAGCAAAGGGGGAACATTCCCCGCTACGGATCACTGCCCGGCTTTGTTTGGTTTGCTCTTTAAAAGCCTCATGGCTGATATAGCGCAAAACAATTTGGTTTCCCTGGTGCTGCTCAAGTTGTGATAGTTGCGCGAGTAACGCTTCATGGAGTTGCGGATTATTTTTAACGATCTCCTCCGCCAAGACTGCACTTTCAACCTGCATTTCTTGTGTTACCACCTCAAGAACCTGAAGAAATCCAGGGACGCCTCGTGTCAGTGCCAGATCGATACGTGTGGTGGTTGCCGGTATCGGCAGCCCCGCATCACCTATCACAACCTGATCGGTATGGCCCAGGCGGGAGATAACAGCGGAAATATCAGAATTAAGTAATGCGCCTTTTTTCATTTTCTACTCCAACAGCGAAACGTTTCGCTGATACTGAGTTTAGAAAAATAGCCGCAGAAGGCAAACCCAATTTGATGAAATTGTGATCGCCATCGAAACGTTTCGCTGAACAGTGGGAAAAGAAGAAGAATAGGTACAAAAAAGGCCGTTAATCATAACGGCCTTTCAGATTAAATCTCTACCTGCGTCCCAAGCTCAATCACCCTATTCGGTGGGATCTCAAACTGGTCAGCTGCACGCAGCGCATTCCGACTGAGCGCAATAAATAACTTACCGCGCAGGAACAGGTACCACGGCCGCTTGGTAAGGATTAGCGACTCATGGGACATAAAGAATGAGGTTTCCATCATCTGGCATGGCAACCCCTCCAGGCCGCAGCGATGGAAGATTTCTTCCACATTCGGTGTTTCACGCCAACCATAACTGGCCACCACTCGCCAAAACGTCGGGGAGAGTTGTTCGATGGTTACCCGGTTCACATTGTGCACATACGGCGCATCTTCAGTTCGCAATGTCAGTAGCACAACCCGTTCATGCAACACCTTATTATGTTTAAGGTTATGCAACAGCGCGAAGGGAATGACATTCATTGCGCGCGACATATACACAGCAGTACCCGTAACCCGCACTGGGGGGGATTTCTCCAATGAAGCAATCATCGCTTCCAGTGAATTACCGTGTTCATGCATACGGCGCAGCAAACCGAAACGTTCACTTTTCCAGGTCGTCATGATGATAAACATCACCAGCCCCAGAGACACTGGCAACCAACCACCGGAGAACAATTTCAACGCATTGGCAGAGAACATAGGGACATCGATAATCAGCAAAATCACCAGTAAGATGCCGACAAATACCCGATTCCAGTGCCAGTTTTTCAATGCCACGATGCAGAACAGAATACTGGTTATCACCATGGTACCGGTTACGGCGATACCGTACGCGGCCGCCAGGTTACTGGAACGTTCGAAGCCAACAATAACCAATACCACCGCCAGATAGAGAGTCCAGTTAATGACCGGGATATATATCTGGCCAGATTCCATTTCGGAGGTATGAATAATCCGCATTGGCGGTAAATAGCCTAGGCGAACCGCCTGCCGGGTGAGCGAGAATACACCGGAAATAACCGCCTGCGAGGCAATAACGGTCGCCAGGGTTGCCAGAATTAACAGCGGAATCAATGCCCAGTCAGGAGCTAATAAGAAGAAGGGGTTTTTGATGGCTTCAGGATTTTTCAGCAATAACGCGCCCTGACCAAAATAGTTCAGTACTAATGAGGGCAAAACCACGGTAAACCAGGCTAAACGAATAGGGAATTTACCAAAATGGCCCATATCTGCATATAAGGCTTCCACCCCAGTTATCGCCAGTACAACTGCGCCAAGCGCATAAAACGACACGGATTTATATTCAGTAAAGAAACCTATCGCCCATTTAGGATTCAGCGCAACCAATACTTCTGGATTCGCAATAATACTGCGCAAACCAAGTAGTGCGATCGTCAGAAACCAGACCAGCATCACGGGAGCGAATAATTTACCGACACTGCCGGTACCGTGCTTTTGAATTACAAACAGCAGGGTGAGTACCGCAATGGAGCAGGGAACAATATAAGGGTCTAATGCTGGGGCTGCTATTTCTAGCCCTTCAATGGCCGACATAACGGATATTGCCGGGGTGATGACCACCTCACCATAAAAGAAACTGCCGCCAATTAACCCGAGAATCACCAGTATTGAGGTGGCTCTGGAAGAGGTATTACGCCCTGCCAAAGACATTAACGTTAAAATGCCCCCTTCGCCGGCGTTATCGGCCCGCATGACATAGGTAAGATATTTAATCGAGACAATCAGGATAAGCATCCAGAAAATTAGCGATAAAAAGCCAAACACCACGTCCGGGCGGACATCAAAACCATAATGACCAGAAAAGCACTCTCTCAAGGTATAGAGCGGGCTGGTACCAATATCACCGTAAACTACCCCTATTGCCGCCAGGGTTACCGCCGATAAAGACTGTTTATGTTCTGTGCTCATAATTGATTTCTTTTTGCTAGAACATCCATAAGCTGATGCGTGCGTTTAAGAACCTTAATCCTCGGTTCTGTATTGTTTATACGCCCACCAAAAGGCGCACAGTATGCACGATTTCAATGGATTGCCTACTCTTAAATAGGCACCTAACAGAGCGAAAATTCATCAACTACAAATAACTGATGATATAAAAATTCTACGAATCAACGAACTATCTTATTAATAAAACCAGCGATCCCATGAAGAAAAGATGGTTTATTCCTTTTTATCAGGTAAAAATCAATCAACTAACGGAACATGTAGAACAATTATGGCGCAATCATCACAATTAGCAGAAAGAATCTCCCGCTTAAGCAGTGCCCTTGAAAGTGGTCTGTATGAAAGACAGGAAGCTATCCGCTTATGTTTGCTGGCCGCCCTCAGTGGCGAGAGTGTTTTTTTGCTCGGCCCACCGGGAATTGCCAAAAGCCTGATTGCCCGCCGCCTGAAATTTGCCTTCCGTAATGCCCGTGCATTTGAATATCTGATGACCCGTTTCTCAACACCGGAAGAGGTGTTTGGCCCCCTCTCGATTCAGGCATTGAAAGAGGAGGGACGCTATCAACGGATGACAGGCGGTTACCTGCCGGAGGCTGAAATCGTCTTTTTGGATGAGATCTGGAAAGCCGGCCCGGCAATTCTAAACACCTTGCTGACAGCGATTAATGAACGGCGCTTTAGAAATGGTGATCGGGAAGACAGCATCCCTATGCGATTACTCGTTACTGCCTCTAACGAGCTGCCTGACGCTGATAGTAGCCTGGAAGCACTTTATGACCGCATGTTGATCCGTCTATGGCTGGATCGCGTACAAGAGAAGCAGAACTTCCGCTCACTACTGCTCAGCCGACAGAATGAAAATCATAATCCGGTGGCAGAAAATCTCAGTATCAGCGATGAAGAGTTCTATCAGTGGCAACCGTTGATCGACAAAATCACCTTACCGGATCACTGTTTTGAGCTTATTTTTCAGTTACGTCAACGGCTCAGTGCGCAAGAACAAGCGCCCTATGTCTCAGATAGACGTTGGAAAAAAGCGCTACGCCTGTTACAAGCCAGTGCTTTCTTTAGTGGCCGCAGTGAAGTGACACCCATCGACTTAATCTTGCTGAAAGATTGCCTGTGGCATGACCTCAGTTCGCTTAAGCTGCTGCAACAGCAGCTTGAACAGTTATTAACCGAGCAGGGATATCAACAGCAAAGCCTGTTAATGAAACTACAGCATGTTCAGGGTCAGTGGTTGCAGCACCAACAACAGCAAAGTGACCATCAAGCGCTAACCGTCGTCAAACAAAGCGGTATGTTCAGCCGCAAATCCCAATATGCTCTACCAGACGACCTGACAGACAGCACTTTGACGCTTTTGCTGCAAAAACCGCTCAGCCTGCATGATATTCAAGTTACCCATTTGCAAATAGAAAAAGATGCCCTCGCTCAATGGTTGAACAAAGGAGGGAGCTTGCGCGCTAAATTAAATGGTGTCGGTTATGCCCAATCCATTGATGCAGAAATTGATGATAAATTGCATATCACAATACTGGATATCAGCCGCCAACCCTCCACACTTTCCCAACCGGGCACGGCAACTGTCAGTGTTCCCTCGGAATTGCTGGTGGAATTAACCACTGTAGAACATAGTCTTGCCGAACAACGGCGGCTATTCAGCCAACACCAGCCGTGTTTATTCACTCCCTCCTCATGGCTTGCCAAAGTCGAGGCCAGCTTGTTGCAGGTGGCAGAACAACTTAAACAGCAACAGCAAAAAATGCGCGGACACTGACAGATGCTCAGCCTGGCAACATTGGATATGCTGCTATCGATAAGTGAGGGTGAGCTTATCGAAGAGATGGTGATCGGGCTATTGGCGTCACCTCAATTAGCACTATTTTTCGAAAAATTCCCGCGAATTAAACGGGCGCTAATGAAAGATATTCCTGGTTGGAAGCAAAACTTACAGCAGCGTATCCGCGAGGCTAAAGCTCCGGCTACTCTGGCAAATGAGTTTTCCCTATACCAACAAAGCTTGTTGGAAAGTAGCCCACTATTTTATGTGCATCTGCCAGATATTGTGGCTCAGTTACAGCAATGGCAATCGCCCTTTGCTTCACAAGCCAATACATTGCTACAAACCGCTGATTTAGCCAGAAACCCTCAACCCGGCGATAGTTTACAAACCTTATTTTTACAGCGTTGGCGTGTCAGTCTAACGCTACAAACCATCACCATTCATCACCAGTTACTTGAGCAAGAGCGAGAGCAACTTCTGGCTGAACTCCAGCAGAGATTGGCGCTCAGTGGGGCATTAGAACCTGTACTGGCAACCAATGATGGGGCAGCAGGGCGGCTTTGGGATATGAGTCAGGGCCACTTACAGCGTGGCGATTATCAATTGCTACTGCAATACGGTGACTTTCTACAACAACAACCCGAATTACAACAACTGGCCGAGCAATTGGGTCGTAGCCGTTCAGCAAAGGCACAACCGACACCAGAGGCTCGCTTTGAACCTTATACTGTCATGGTTCGCCAGCCCGATACAGTGCCAGAGGAGGTCAGTGGCATTCATCAAAGCAATGATATTTTGCGATTGCTCCCGACGGAACTGGTGATGTTAGGGATGAGCGAGCTGGAATTTGAGTTTTATCGCCGTTTACTGGAGCGCCGCTTACTCACTTACCGTTTGCAGGGTGACAACTGGCAGGAGAAAACCTTACAGCGCCCGGTCAGTCTTAAAAGCAATGATGAACACCCTCGCGGCCCTTTTATCGTCTGTGTCGATACCTCAGGCTCCATGGGCGGATTTAACGAACAATGTGCCAAAGCATTTTGTCTGGCTCTGCTTCGAATTGCACTGGCAGATAATCGCCGCTGTTACATCATGCTATTTGCCACTGAAATAATTCACTACGAGCTATCTGCTGCCAGTGGTATTGAGCAGGCGATTCGTTTTCTTGGCCAACATTTTCGCGGAGGTACCGATCTGGCTGCTTGCTTAGCCAGTACATTAAATAAAATGGAAGATAGAGAATGGTATGACGCAGATGCAGTGATCATTTCAGATTTTATCGCCCAACGTTTACCAGACGAATTAGTCAGAAAGATTAAAATCCAGCAACAAGCCCACCAGCACCGTTTTCATGCTGTTGCCATGTCTGCGTATGGTAAGCCCGGTATCATGCGAATTTTCGATCATATCTGGCGTTTTGATACTGGGCTAAAAAGCCGCTTGATGCGCCGCTGGAAGCGCTAGTTAAGCAGGCCCGCTCCAACGTTTATCGACAACCCCAATATCGTCATATTAAAGATAAATGATAACACTGACTGCAAGAGTACTACGCGGCGGATATCTGACGTGCCGGTAGAGACATCGGCAGTTTGGCAAGCCACACCA
Source organism: Yersinia sp. 2541 StPb PI (assembly GCF_052217145.1). Lineage (NCBI taxonomy): Bacteria > Pseudomonadati > Pseudomonadota > Gammaproteobacteria > Enterobacterales > Yersiniaceae > Yersinia > Yersinia sp. 2541 StPb PI. Next base: position 4,743,024 of record NZ_JAZGQB010000001.1, read on the forward strand.
ATGGTAAATGAGAAATAAAGGAAATCCCAATAGGAAGGCGTGGTTATCTCTTTGGGGAAAAGTAACGGTAGAACCGTTTCTGATTTATCGCGGCGCATATAAAACAAATGTGCGTAGTGCATAGTAAAAGCGGTGGATAATAATAACCATGAAACCAATAACGTCAGCCCTGTCAGGACCAAATGGAACGCCTTGGCAGAGCCTGAGAGCTGATTCGCCGTGCTCAATTCAAATAAAATAACCAGAATACTGGCCAGACACGCCATGCTGACAATACTCAGCACCATACTGGCACTTTCATCCTGCACCCGGGCTATTTTGCTGATTTTCGTCGAATCAGTGCGTAATAATTGCAACCATAAAAACAGTAAATAAAGCCAGGCGGAAACATTCCAACTCACCATCAGACGCAGCAATATCGAGTAATGTGTTGGCAGCAGGAAATAAGTGACAACACCCGCGCCAACCGAAAACAACAATCGTGGCCGAGCGTGTAAATAGTGCTTTATAGGATGAAAAAGGGCCATAACATCAACAACCTTGCATATAGTGATATTTAAAATATTTATATATCACTACAGCATAGATTAAAAACCCACAATTATATTGGGAATCAATAATCCCCAATATAATTGGTCTTGTAGGTAGGCAGCAAGCGCACTCCCCCCTACAACATCTAGTATTAAGGGGATTTACAGCAGGCCTTCAACCTTCTCGCTAATTTCTGGCCCCCATACGCCACATTGAACCTGACCGATATGTTGCTGTTGCAGCAATAACATCACTAAACGAGACTGGCCGATACCGCCACCGATAGTTTGCGGCATTTCACCACTCAGCAGTGATTGGTGCCATTCCAGTTTCAGACGATCTTCATCAGAAGTCAGTGCCAATTGGCGTTTAAGTGCCTCAGCATCAACACGTATCCCCATGGATGAGATTTCAAACGCGTCTTCAAGAACAGGGTTCCAGACAATAATGTCACCGTTCAAGCCCGCAAAACCTTCAGCACTCGGCGACGTCCAGTCATCATAATCTGGCGCTCGGACATCATGAGATTTACCGTCAGCCAATTTACCACCGATGCCAATCAGGAATACAGCTCCCAGCTCTTTAGCTATCGCACGTTCGCGGCCTTTAGCATCCAGGTCAGGGAAACGCGCACGCAGGCTTTCGCTGTGGATAAACTGAATATTCTCTGGCAGGAATGGCTTCACACCAAATTCAGCACTGATCGCTACTTCAGTTTCTTTAATAGCGGTATAAATCTTGTTAACAGTGGATTTCAGATAAGCCAGGTTGCGTTCACCATCTCCCATCACGCGTTCCCAATCCCACTGATCGACATACACAGAATGAATAGCACTCAGGCGATCTTCATCAGGGCGCAATGCTTTCATATGAGTATATATCCCTTGGTCAGCACCAAAATCAAAGCGACCCAAGGTTTTGCGTTTCCATTTAGCTAATGAATGAACGACTTCAAAAGTTGCATCCGGCAATGTCTTCACTTTTACCTGAACGGCTTTCTCTGAACCTGAAAGGTTATCTTGAGTACCATCACCCACACGACTCAGGATTGGTGCCTGTACTTCAATCAGACCCAGTTGTTGTTCTAATTGACGGGAAAAGAATGATTTTACGAAGCTGATTTGTTGTTGTTTTTGGATAAATTGTTTTTTCATTGCCGTTTTCTCGATTCGTTATTACTGATTATGCTAATTAGGTTATGCCACCTGGCTTGACATCGATTAAGCAACAGAATGAGGGTTAAATTCAATATCCAACAAACAATATTGCCTTTTCACTTTTAATAATTCATTTTTATGGGTCTTAAATTAAGTAATCGTTAAAAAAAGGAGGCAAATATGGGTGAAATTTATCAAATCGATAATCTCGATCGCGGCATCCTGAACGCATTAATGGAAAATGCACGCACACCTTATGCTGAATTGGCAAAAAATTTTGGCGTGAGTCCAGGAACTATCCATGTGCGAGTGGAGAAAATGCGCCAGGCGGGGATCATTACCGCGGCTTGTGTTCACGTTAATCCAAAAAAACTCGGGTATGACGTGTGTTGCTTTATCGGTATTATTTTGAAAAGTGCCAAAGACTACCCGTCGGCACTAAAAAAACTGGAAGGTTTAGAAGAAGTTGTAGAAGCCTATTACACCACCGGCCACTACAGCATTTTTATTAAAGTGATGTGTAAGTCAATAGATGCGCTCCAGCAGGTACTTATCAACAAGATCCAGACTATCGATGAGATCCAGTCAACGGAGACACTTATCTCCCTGCAAAACCCCATCATGCGTACCATTGTGCCTTGAGCACTAAATAACTATACCCACATTATCCACAGGTAGATCCCAGCTGATTCACAGCGTACAATACCGGCTCTTTACTTCGGTTGGGTTCTTTATGGCTGACATTACCTTGATCAGTGGCAGTACACTCGGCAGCGCTGAATATGTTGCTGAACATTTAGCTGAGAAATTAGAAGAAGCAGGTTTTTCTACAGAGACGCTGCATGGCCCTGAATTAGACGAGCTTACGCTTGAGGGTACGTGGCTAATAGTCACATCAACCCACGGTGCGGGTGATCTCCCAGATAACCTTCAACCATTATTAGAACAAATCGAACAACAGAAGCCTGATCTTTCTCAAGTGCACTTTGGTGCTGTTGGTTTGGGCAGTTCAGAATATGACACTTTCTGCGGTGCAGTGAGAGCATTGGATCAACAATTGATCGCACAAGGCGCCAAACGTTTGGGTGATATTTTAGAAATTGACGTCATACAACATGAAATTCCCGAGGATCCGGCAGAGGTTTGGGTCAAAAATTGGATTAATTTGCTCTAATTTGATTAAAGATCACGCGAACGAATGTGGATAAGTATGCTTAAAAGCAGGGTAAAACCGGTACATATCCACATAACAACCTTGGCACCTCAGAGTGCCTGTGTATAACATGGCATTTAGATCCCAGCTTATACGCAATAGGATCACCGATCATTCACAGCAAACGATCTTCCTTAATACTATGATCTTCCATGTGAATAATCACTTATCCACAGAGGATCATGATCCTAATAAGAGATCTAATAAAGAGATCTTTAAATAAAAAGATCTTCTTTTAATTAAGGGGGATCCTAAGCCGCTTGGTCGAAAGTCTAAACTTGAGTAGAATCCCCCACCCCAGGGCAAACACAGAAATTCGCATAACGGCGAGGTGCAGTACCATGTTTTATCCAGATCAATTTGACGTCATCATCATTGGTGGTGGCCATGCCGGCACGGAAGCTGCAATGGCAGCGGCACGCATGGGACGTCAGACCTTATTGCTGACGCACAACATCGACACACTGGGACAAATGTCTTGTAACCCAGCGATTGGCGGTATCGGTAAGGGACATTTGGTAAAAGAGATCGATGCTCTGGGTGGTCTGATGGCCATGGCGACTGACCAAGCGGGTATTCAGTTTAGGATACTAAACGCCAGCAAAGGGCCAGCGGTAAGAGCGACCCGAGCTCAGGCTGACCGTGTGCTGTATCGCCAGGCAGTACGTACCGCATTGGAAAACCAGCCAAACCTGATGATCTTTCAACAGCCAGTTGAAGATCTGATTGTTGAAAATGATCGCGTTGTGGGTGCAGTCACCCAAATGGGTCTTAAATTCCGAGCGAAAGCGGTGGTATTAACCGTTGGTACTTTCCTCGACGGAAAAATTCATATCGGTCTTCAGAACTACAGTGGTGGTCGTGCTGGTGATCCGCCATCCATCTCATTGTCACAGCGTTTGCGTGAATTACCACTGCGCGTTAATCGCCTTAAGACCGGTACTCCACCACGTATTGATGCGCGGACCATTGATTTTAGCCAATTGGCTCCTCAGTTCGGTGATACGCCTATTCCAGTATTTTCATTCTTGGGTAATGCTAGCCAGCATCCAGAACAAATGGCTTGTCATATCACCTACACCAATGAAAAAACCCATGAAGTGATCCGCAATAACTTGGATCGTAGCCCAATGTATGCCGGGATCATTGAAGGGATCGGGCCACGCTACTGTCCGTCGATCGAAGACAAAGTCATGCGTTTCGCCGATCGTAATTCACACCAGATCTTCCTTGAACCAGAAGGTCTGACCAGTAATGAGATCTATCCGAACGGTATTTCAACCAGCCTGCCTTTCGATGTACAGATGCAAATCGTCCGTTCAATGAAAGGGCTAGAAAATGCCCGTATCATTCGACCAGGTTATGCCATCGAATATGATTTCTTTGATCCACGTGATTTGAAACCTACCTTGGAAAGCAAATATATCCACGGTCTGTTCTTTGCTGGGCAAATCAATGGCACTACCGGCTATGAAGAAGCAGCGGCTCAAGGGCTGCTTGCAGGGCTTAATGCGGGCCGCTTCGCTAACGATGACGATGGATGGTCACCTCGCCGCGATGAAGCTTACCTTGGCGTGCTGGTGGACGATTTAAGCACCCTTGGCACCAAAGAACCGTATCGCATGTTTACCTCTCGCGCAGAGTATCGCTTGATGCTGCGTGAAGATAACGCGGATCTGCGCCTGACTGAGATGGGCCGTAAATTGGGGTTGGTTGACGATGCTCGTTGGGCACATTTCAGCAAGAAAATTGAGCAAATTGAAAAAGAACGTCAACGTCTGCGTGATATCTGGGTACATCCACACTCAGAAAACGTTTCTGAGATCAATGCATTACTAAAAGCGCCGTTGTCTAAAGAAGCCAATGGTGAAGAATTACTGCGTCGGCCTGAAATTGATTATCGTTTGCTGACAACCCTAACCTCTTTTGGCCCAGCATTAACAGATCCACAAGCTGCGGATCAGGTTGAAATTCAGGTTAAATATGAAGGGTATATTGCGCGTCAGCAGGAAGAAATTGAAAAACAACTGCGCAATGAGAATACTCTACTGCCGGCTGATCTGGATTATCGTCAGGTGTCTGGTTTATCGAACGAAGTCATCGCTAAACTGAACGATCACAAACCTAACTCAATCGGACAAGCCTCGCGTATTTCTGGCATTACCCCAGCAGCAATCTCTATTTTATTGGTTTGGCTGAAAAAACAGGGGTTGCTACGCCGTAGTGCCTAACAATCGACGTTTGCCTGCATTGCTAAGGGATAAGCAGTGCAGGTAAGTTCTTCTTTGCTTCAGGCCACAACTAACGGTTCAAACCACTGCCAAGCTAGATTATCATTCCTCATCCCGGCCCTTTTCATGCTGACTGAACGAGCTTAGTCAGAGGATATTGTTGTGTTAAAAAAATTAGATTCCCTGCTAAATGCCGCAGCTATTGTGTTACCTGAACAGCAAAAATTACAGTTGATAGGCTATGTAGAACTGCTGCATAAGTGGAACAAAGCTTACAATCTGACTTCTGTTCGTGACCCACAGCAAATGCTAGTGCGACATATTCTGGATAGTATTGTGGTTAACCCACATTTGCAGGGTGACCGGTTTATTGATGTGGGCACCGGCCCTGGGCTTCCTGGGATACCGCTGGCAATTGTACGGCCTACTGCGCACTTTACGTTGCTAGATAGCTTGGGTAAACGTGTACGCTTCTTGCGTCAGGTACAGCACGAACTGGGCTTAAATAATATTGAGCCAGTGCAAAGCCGAGTTGAGGACTTTGCCGCAAAACCGCCATTTGATGGTGTAATAAGCCGTGCATTTGCATCTCTACAAGATATGCTGTCTTGGTGTCACCATTTGCCAGCCAAGCCTGAAGGGCGCTTTTATGCGCTTAAAGGGGTGAGGCCGGACGATGAGTTAGCCGTACTGCCGGAGGGTATTAGCCTTGAATCGGTCGTGCGATTGCAGGTGCCAGAGTTGGAAGGTGAACGCCATCTGGTCATTCTTAAGTCAAACTAACTTTGTTATTTATCAAAAAAATGTAATAAATCCTTGGCGGATGGTAGGAAAATTATCGTATTTATTATTTTTAATATCGATAAGTATTTCTTCGCTTACTATCGTACCGGCAGATTATATTTTACGTGTTGTTTACAAAAACAGCGATAACAGATGGCATAACTATATTGAAAGCTGGCAAATAGTCACTTTAGTCATTACTTTAGCTGTGCCATCACTCTTTTTATGTAGACGAAGTGTTGCTTGATTATTATCTGAAATGTCAACGGGAAGTTTTTACTAAGTAGATAAGTTGTTCGATAATAGTTTAATTTTAACATTATGATTTATAAAACTTTTTAATGGCTCTTTTCGTTAAAGACAAACAGAAGCTTTATGGGATATAAATCAGTTTGTTTTAAGTTTTGTGATCAGTTGCACGCTTTATTGGTAATGGTTGGAATCGTCAGACAATTAAATGGGGGCTTTATTCCGAGGCTTTTCTTGTGAAAATAGTCCGAAAGAAGAAAATTTAAATAATTGTTCACCTTTTCGCTACTTATCGATTGAATTCGTTTGAGTGGCCCGTATAATTTGCTCGTTTTTTGCTGCTTGACTCAATGGGGTAAAAGGCAGTTTTATACCTCACTCAGCATACCCTTAGTGTGGTTCGGAGAGAACAAACGTCATGCCTGTATCCCTTTACAGTGGGAAAATCGCACGAAAGCTGCTGTTTTTGCAGTTAATGACTTTTGTTGTTCTCAGTGCTGCTTTTGGCTTTAAAAGCCTGGAATGGAGTGCTTCTGCTCTGGCAGGAGGATTGGCGGCTTGGTTGCCCAGCGCCATGTTTATGTTGTTTGCTTGCCGCCATCAGGCAAAAACAGCAGCTCCAGGTCGTGTTGCGTGGTCGTTTGCCATTGGCGAAGGGTTAAAAGTTATCATGACGATAATTTTGCTGATTGTGGCTTTGGGGCTGTTTAAAGCAGCGTTTGCGCCACTCGGTTTAACCTATTTGGCGGTGCTGATTGTGCAGATATTGGCACCGGCTGTGATTAGCGGCTACCGTACTTAACCGTTATCGTATTTAACTACAAAAAGGGTAAGAGGCATCATGTCTGCATCAGGAGAAATCTCTACTCCAAGGGACTACATAGGTCACCACCTGAATAACCTTCAGTTGGACCTGCGTACCTTTGAGTTGGTCAATCCCCACTCACCTGGCCCTGCAACGTTCTGGACGTTGAACATTGACTCTTTGTTCTTCTCTGTCGTGCTGGGGTTAGCTTTTCTGTTTGTGTTCCGCAAAGTCGCGGCAGGTGCCACCAGTGGCGTGCCTGGCAAATTGCAGACTGCTGTTGAGTTAATTATCGGTTTTGTCGATAACAGCGTGCGGGATATGTACCACGGCAAAAGTAAAGTCATAGCACCATTAGCCCTGACCGTGTTTGTTTGGGTTTTATTGATGAACATGATGGACTTACTGCCAATCGATTTACTGCCTTACATCGGTGAACATGTCTTTGGGTTACCTGCATTGCGCGTGGTACCTACTGCGGACGTGAGTATTACCTTGTCCATGGCATTGGGTGTCTTCATCCTGATTCTGTTCTATAGCATCAAAATGAAAGGTGTAGGCGGCTTCGTAAAAGAACTCACGATGCAGCCGTTCAATCACCCGATATTTATTCCAGTTAACTTAATTCTGGAAGGTGTCAGCCTGCTGTCCAAACCCGTTTCACTCGGTTTGCGACTGTTCGGCAACATGTATGCGGGTGAGTTGATCTTCATCCTTATTGCGGGTCTGTTGCCGTGGTGGTCACAGTGGATGCTCAGTTTACCTTGGGCTATCTTCCACATACTGATTATTACGTTACAAGCCTTTATCTTCATGGTTCTAACGATTGTCTATCTGTCGATGGCGTCCGAAGAGCACTGATTTTCTTAATATACCCTAAATAATTCGAGTTGCAGGAAGGCGGCAACTGAGCGAATCCCGAGGAGCTTACATAAGTTAAGTGACTGGGGTGAACGAAGGAAGCCAACGCACATGTAGCTTGAAGTATGAAGTGTATAACACTACTGCGTTTAACTGAAATAATTGGAGACTGTCATGGAAAACCTGAATATGGATCTGCTGTACATGGCTGCCGCTATAATGATGGGTTTAGCGGCAATCGGTGCTGCGATCGGTATCGGCATCCTGGGTGGTAAATTTTTGGAAGGCGCTGCACGTCAGCCTGACCTGATTCCTCTGCTGCGTACACAGTTCTTTATCGTCATGGGTCTGGTTGACGCCATCCCTATGATCGCTGTTGGTCTGGGTCTGTACGTGATGTTTGCTGTCGCGTAAGTAGAGTTTTCTCTACCGTGAACTACACCAAACTATTAACTTTTAAAGAGGCATTGTGCTGTGAATCTTAACGCAACAATCCTCGGCCAGGCCATCGCGTTTGTCCTGTTTGTCCTGTTTTGTATGAAGTATATATGGCCGCCAATTATGGCTGCCATCGAGAAGCGTCAAAAAGAAATTGCTGACGGTCTCTCTTCTGCAGAGCGTGCCAAAAAAGATTTGGACTTAGCGCAAGCCAATGCGACCGACCAACTGAAGAAGGCTAAAGCAGAAGCACAGGTGATCATCGAGCAGGCAAGTAAACGCAAAGCTCAGATCCTTGATGAAGCTAAAACTGAAGCCGAACAGGAACGTAACAAAATCGTGGCGCAAGCGCAGGCAGAGATCGACGCCGAACGTAAGCGTGCTCGTGAAGAGTTGCGTAAGCAAGTCGCGATGTTGGCTATAGCTGGCGCCGAGAAGATCATCGAACGTTCCGTGGATGAAGCTGCTAACAGCGACATCGTTGATAAACTGGTCGCTGAACTGTAAGGAGGGAGGGGCTGATGTCTGAATTTGTAACTGTAGCTCGCCCCTACGCCAAAGCAGCTTTTGACTTTGCTGTTGAGCACCAGGCGGTTGATCGTTGGCAGGATATGCTAGCGTTTACTGCCCAAGTGACGCGCAATGAACAGATCGCTGAATTGCTTTCCGGTGCTGTTGCACCAGAAACAATGTCTAAGACGTTTATTGCAGTCTGTGGTGATCAGCTCGATGAATCCGCACAGAACTTCATTCGAGTTATGGCGGAGAATGGCCGTTTACTGGTTCTTCCTGAGGTGCTACAGCAGTTTATTCAACTGCGTGCCTCGCTGGAGTCGACCGTCGACGTCGAAGTGAGCTCTGCGAGCCCACTGAAAGACGAACAGCTAGCTAAAATTGCTGCTGCGATGGAAAAACGTCTATCACGCAAAGTTAAGCTGAATTGCAAAATCGATAAGTCCGTAATGGCCGGCGTAGTAATACGTGCAGGCGATATGGTGATAGATGGCAGCGTTCGCGGTCGTCTAGAACGCCTGGCGGACGTCTTGCAGTCTTAAGGGGACTGGAGCATATGCAACTGAATTCCACCGAAATCAGCGAACTGATCAAGCAGCGCATTGCTCAGTTCAATGTGGTGAGCGAAGCTCACAATGAAGGTACTATTGTTTCCGTTAGTGACGGGATCATTCGCGTACACGGCTTAGCCGATGTTATGCAGGGCGAGATGATCGCACTGCCAGGCAACCGTTACGCAATCGCACTGAACCTGGAGCGCGACTCCGTAGGTGCTGTAGTTATGGGTCCGTACGCCGATCTTGCCGAAGGCATGAAGGTTAAATGTACTGGCCGTATCCTGGAAGTTCCCGTCGGTCGTGGCCTGTTGGGTCGCGTCGTCAATACTCTGGGTGAACCTATTGATGGTAAAGGTCCGGTAGAAAACGACGGCTTCTCAGCTGTTGAAGCTATCGCACCTGGCGTTATCGAACGTCAATCCGTTGATGAGCCTGTTCAGACGGGCTATAAGTCAGTGGATGCCATGATCCCAATTGGTCGTGGCCAGCGTGAATTGATCATCGGTGACCGTCAGACAGGTAAAACTGCTTTGGCGATTGATGCGATCATCAACCAACGCGATTCCGGCATCAAATGTGTGTATGTTGCTATCGGCCAGAAAGCCTCTACTGTTGCTAACGTAGTGCGTAAACTGGAAGAGCATGGCGCTTTGGCTAATACCATTGTGGTTGTAGCTACCGCCTCAGAATCTGCAGCATTGCAGTACCTGGCACCTTACTCCGGTTGTGCTATGGGTGAATATTTCCGCGACCGCGGTGAAGATGCGCTGATTATTTATGATGACCTGTCTAAACAGGCTGTTGCATATCGTCAAATCTCCTTGCTGCTCCGTCGTCCACCAGGTCGTGAAGCTTACCCTGGCGACGTATTCTACCTCCACTCCCGTTTGCTGGAGCGTGCTGCGCGTGTTAACGCCGACTACGTTGAAGCCTTTACCAAGGGTGAAGTGAAAGGTAAAACCGGTTCTTTGACCGCATTGCCAATCATTGAAACTCAAGCAGGGGACGTTTCCGCGTTCGTTCCGACTAACGTAATTTCGATTACCGATGGTCAGATCTTCCTGGAATCCAGCCTGTTTAACGCCGGTATTCGTCCTGCGGTTAACCCAGGTATCTCCGTATCTCGTGTGGGTGGTGCAGCGCAAACCAAGATCATGAAAAAACTGTCCGGTGGTATTCGTACTGCTCTGGCACAGTATCGTGAACTTGCTGCGTTCTCCCAGTTCGCATCCGATTTGGATGATGCAACACGTAAACAGCTGAGCCACGGTCAGAAAGTGACCGAGCTTCTGAAACAGAAACAATACGCACCGATGTCTGTTGCGCAGCAATCTCTGGTTCTGTTCGCAGCTGAACGTGGTTATCTGGGTGATGTTGAGTTGGCGAAGGTAGGTAGCTTTGAAGCTGCGCTGTTAGCGTTTGCTGACCGTGAGCATGCCGAGCTTCTGCAACAAATCAACCAAACTGGCGCGTACAACGATGAGATCGAGGGCAAGCTGAAAGGCATCCTTGATACATTTAAGGCAACCCAGTCCTGGTAACGCTATGCGGCCTTGCTTTTCATTAGAAAAGCAGGCCGTCTGGTAATGAGGAGAAGCAGAAATGGCCGGCGCAAAAGAGATACGTTCCAAGATCGCCAGCGTGCAAAACACGCAAAAGATCACCAAAGCCATGGAGATGGTCGCCGCCTCCAAAATGCGTAAATCGCAGGAACGCATGGCGGCCAGCCGTCCTTATGCAGAAACTATGCGTAGTGTGATTGGTCACCTTGCGTTAGGTAATCTGGAATATAAACATCCGTACCTGGAAGAGCGTGACGTTAAGCGCGTTGGGTATCTGGTGGTTTCTACAGACCGTGGCTTGTGCGGTGGTTTGAACATTAACCTGTTCAAAAGACTGTTGGCTGAGATGAAAGGTTGGTCTGAAAAAGGCGTTGAATGTGATTTAGCGCTGATTGGATCAAAAGCAGCTTCTTTCTTTGGTTCCGTGGGTGGCAAGATTGTCGCTCAGGTTACTGGCATGGGGGATAACCCTTCCTTGTCAGAGCTTATCGGGCCAGTCAAAGTGATGCTGCAAGCCTATGATGAAGGTCGTCTGGATAAGCTGTATATCGTTAATAACAAGTTTATCAATACGATGTCTCAGGAACCACGGATCATGCAGCTACTACCGCTTCCGCCTGCGGAAGATGGTGAGCTGAAGAAGAAATCCTGGGATTACCTGTATGAACCCGATCCTAAAGCATTGCTGGATACCCTCCTGCGTCGCTATGTGGAATCGCAAGTTTATCAGGGCGTCGTTGAAAACCTGGCCAGCGAGCAGGCCGCGCGAATGGTAGCGATGAAAGCCGCCACCGATAACGGCGGTAGTCTGATCAAAGAGCTGCAGTTGGTTTACAACAAGGCTCGTCAGGCCAGCATCACTCAGGAACTCACCGAGATCGTCGGGGGAGCCTCCGCGGTTTAACCAGGTTATTACCCTAAATAGTTCAGATTGCGAAACGGCGGCAACTGAGCAAATCCCCTGGCGCTTGCTAATAAAGTAAGCAACTGGGGTGAGAAAAAGCAGCCAACGCCCCAGCAATTTGAAGTATGACGGGTAAACGTATTACGTAGAGGATTCAAGATGGCTACTGGAAAGATTATCCAGGTAATCGGCGCCGTAGTGGACGTCGAATTCCCCCAAGACGCTGTACCAAAAGTGTACAACGCCCTTGAGGTTGAAGGCACTGCTGAGAAGCTGGTGCTGGAAGTTCAGCAACAGCTAGGCGGTGGTGTTGTTCGTTGTATCGCAATGGGCTCTTCCGATGGTCTGAGCCGCGGGTTGAAAGTCATCAACCTGGAACACCCAATTGAAGTGCCGGTTGGTAAATCAACTCTGGGCCGTATCATGAACGTATTGGGTGACCCAATCGACATGAAAGGTCCGATCGGTGAAGAAGAGCGTTGGGCAATCCACCGTGAAGCGCCTTCTTACGAAGAGCTTGCCAGCTCACAAGATTTGTTAGAAACCGGTATCAAAGTAATGGACTTGATTTGCCCGTTCGCTAAGGGCGGTAAAGTGGGTCTGTTTGGTGGTGCGGGTGTTGGTAAAACAGTAAACATGATGGAGCTTATTCGTAACATCGCGATCGAGCACTCAGGTTATTCTGTATTTGCCGGTGTGGGTGAGCGTACTCGTGAGGGTAACGACTTCTACCACGAGATGACGGACTCCAACGTTCTGGACAAAGTATCTTTGGTGTATGGCCAGATGAATGAGCCACCAGGTAACCGTCTGCGCGTTGCTCTGACCGGCCTGACCATGGCGGAGAAATTCCGTGATGAAGGTCGTGACGTACTGTTGTTCATCGATAACATCTATCGCTATACCTTGGCCGGTACGGAAGTATCCGCACTGCTGGGTCGTATGCCATCAGCGGTAGGCTACCAGCCAACGCTGGCAGAAGAGATGGGTGTGTTGCAGGAACGTATTACGTCCACCAAGACGGGTTCAATCACTTCTGTTCAGGCCGTTTACGTGCCTGCGGATGACTTGACTGACCCATCACCAGCAACCACCTTTGCTCACTTGGATGCAACCGTCGTTTTGAGTCGTCAAATCGCCTCTTTGGGTATTTACCCTGCGGTTGACCCACTTGACTCCACCAGCCGTCAGCTTGATCCGCTGGTTGTTGGCCAGGAGCACTACGATGTAGCGCGTGGCGTGCAGTCTATTCTGCAACGTTACCAGGAGCTGAAAGACATCATCGCAATCTTGGGTATGGACGAGTTGTCAGAAGATGACAAACTGGTTGTATCCCGTGCGCGTAAAATTCAGCGCTTCCTGTCTCAACCGTTCTTCGTGGCAGAAGTCTTTACCGGTTCACCGGGCAAGTTCGTTTCGCTGAAAGATACCATTCGTGGTTTCAAAGGCATCATGAACGGCGACTATGACCACTTGCCGGAGCAGGCGTTCTACATGGTTGGCACCATTGAAGAAGCAGTGGAAAAAGCCAAGAAACTGTAACGCTGTTGACTGGAGGGTGACATGGCTGCAATGACTTACCATCTGGATGTTGTGAGCGCAGAGAAGAAGATGTTCTCTGGCGTGGTACAAAAAATTCAGGTGACGGGTAGTGAAGGCGAACTTGGGATTTTCCCTGGTCACGCCCCACTGCTCACTGCCATTAAGCCTGGCATGATACGTATCGTGAAGCAGTTCGGTGAGGAAGAGTTTATTTATCTTTCTGGCGGCATCCTTGAGGTGCAACCGAGCGTTGTGATCGTATTGGCTGACACAGCTATTCGCGGAACTGATCTGGACGAAGCTAAAGCGCTGGAATCTAAGCGTAAAGCCGAAGATCATATCAACAACTCCCACGGCGACGTCGACTATGCTCAGGCATCCGCTGAATTGGCGAAGGCGATTGCGAAATTACGCGTAATCGAACTGACCAGGAAGGCGATGTAATTTTATACTAATGGGTTGCGTTAACTCGTTGATTTATAAAATTACTATATATACTCAGGTCATTGGGGTTGCAGGTAGGTAGCAAGCTAACGCTACTGCAACTTCCAGTACGAAGGTATAAATAAAAAATAGAATGCCAGTCAGTAAATCTGATTGGCATTTTTTTTTACCTATACATCAGATAACACAGATACTCGCCTTTGGTTTATCTCCCTTAATCCGCTTTCCTACTATTTAGTTAAGCCTCAGCTAAACTCAAAGCGTTTCTTTCTGAAAACTCTTGTTTCTTGTCGTAAAATAAGTGGTTAATAGCGTAAATATGTACATGTGTTTTGACAAAAACAGCACGGGAAGCGTCGCTGATCGCAGACACTTTTCGCCCCATTTTTTCGTTACATGACGAGTAGCAACAACCCTTTAACCATGCGGGTTGAGTACATTTTTCGTTGAGAAATATGTAGTAATTATTTCGCTAAACAGGTTTACTTCCGTCTATTAAATTGGAGTTATCAGGTTGCTTATGTCTAACAGCTCAATGAGTGTAGTCATCCTTGCCGCAGGTAAGGGAACACGCATGTATTCCGACCTTCCTAAGGTGTTACACCCATTGGCAGGTAAGCCGATGGTTCAGCATGTTATTGATGCGGCCATGAAGCTGGGTGCAAAAAACGTTCATCTGGTTTATGGGCACGGCGGCGATCTGCTGAAAAAGACGCTATCCGATCCCTCTTTGAACTGGGTATTACAAGCTGAACAGTTGGGTACCGGGCACGCGATGCAACAAGCCGCACCGCACTTTGCTGACGATGAAGATGTGCTGATGCTATACGGCGATGTGCCGTTGATCTCTGTGGATACCTTACAGCGACTGCTGGCGGCGAAGCCACAAGGCGGCATTGGCTTGTTGACCGTGAAGCTGGATAACCCAAGTGGTTATGGCCGTATCGTGCGTGAGAATGGCGACGTGGTGGGGATTGTTGAGCATAAAGATGCCAGTGATGCACAGCGCGAAATTAATGAAATCAACACCGGAATACTGGTTGCTAATGGGCGTGATCTAAAGCGCTGGCTATCACTGTTGGATAACAATAATGCTCAAGGTGAGTTTTATATCACCGATATTATTGCATTGGCACATGCTGATGGTAAGAAGGTTGCTGCGGTTCACCCCGCTCGGTTGAGTGAGGTTGAAGGGGTAAATAACCGCCTGCAACTCGCTGCTCTAGAGCGTGTATACCAGTCTGAGCAGGCTGAGAAACTGTTATTGGCCGGTGTGATGTTACTGGATCCCGCGCGCTTTGATTTGCGCGGAGAATTAACACATGGTCGTGATATTACTATCGATACCAATGTCATCATTGAAGGTCATGTGACTTTAGGTGATCGGGTTCGTATTGGTAGCGGATGCGTACTGAAAAATTGTGTGATCGGTGATGATTCTGACATTAGCCCATATAGCGTATTAGAAAACTCACGCCTGGATACTGGCTGCTCTGTTGGGCCATTTGCCCGCCTGCGCCCAGGTGCTGAATTAGCTGAAGGCGCACATGTTGGTAACTTCGTTGAAATCAAAAATACCCGCTTGGGTAAAGGCTCGAAAGCGGGTCATCTTTCCTATTTGGGCGATGCCGAGATTGGTTCGGGCGTAAATATTGGCGCAGGAACCATAACTTGCAACTATGATGGAGCTAATAAGTTTAAAACTATTATTGGCGATGATGTCTTTGTTGGGTCCGATACTCAATTGGTCGCGCCGGTCACTGTTGCAAAGGGTGCCACTATCGCTGCGGGAACTACCGTAACTCGCGATATTGCGGAAAATGAGTTAGTGCTTAGCCGTGTTAAACAAGTCCATGTTCAGGGCTGGCAGCGTCCGGTGAAGAAAAAATAAGCTATACCCGTTATATTTCAAGCTGCATGTGCGTTGGCTGCGTTCAATCACCCCAGTTACTTACTGGTCGTTGACCTTAAAATAAGTAAGCTTCTGGGGATCTGCTCAATTGCTGCCTTCCTGCAACTCGAATTATTTAGGTTATATTAAAACAGCCCCTTCAATATCGTTTATTCTTTGAAGGGATGTTTTGCCCTGTGTTTTTGGTTTATCTATTGATGCTGAAAACACAGAGCAAAACATAATAATCCCCAACTCTACAGGCTCGGGGAACCCGGAAAATCCGGAAAATCAGGTCACTGACATCGACAAGGTTCTAAAAGAACCTTACATAGGAATAAAATAGATGTGTGGAATTGTTGGCGCAGTAGCGCAACGTGATATCGCTGAGATTCTGATCGAAGGTTTACGTCGTCTTGAATACCGTGGCTATGACTCTGCTGGTTTAGCAGTGGTTGACGTTGAAGGTAATATGACGCGTTTACGTCGGGTGGGTAAAGTACAGGCGCTGTCTGATGCTGCCGAAAATCAGGCTTTACATGGTGGCACCGGGATTGCACATACCCGTTGGGCTACCCATGGTGAGCCATCGGAAGCCAATGCGCACCCTCATGTTTCTGACTATATCTCTGTGGTACACAACGGCATTATTGAGAATCACGAACCTTTACGTGAATTACTGATTGGTCGTGGCTACCGTTTCAGTTCTGAAACAGATACTGAAGTTATTGCTCACTTGGTGCACTGGGAGCTACAGCAAGGTGGATCTTTGCTGGAAGTGGTTAAGCGTGTTATCCCGCAATTACGTGGCGCTTACGGCACTGTCGTTATGGATAGTCGTGACCCAAGTCGTTTGGTGGCTGCGCGTTCCGGTAGCCCATTAGTGATTGGTTGTGGTGTAGGTGAAAACTTTATTGCCTCTGACCAACTGGCGTTATTACCCGTGACTCGCCGCTTCATCTTCTTGGAAGAAGGTGATGTGGTTGAAGTAACTCGCCGTAGCATCGCAATTTTTGATAAACAGGGTAATGCTATTGAGCGCCCTGAAATTGAATCTCAGGTGCAGTACGATGCCGGTGATAAAGGTGTTTACCGCCATTACATGCAGAAAGAGATTTATGAACAGCCAATGGCGATTAAAAATACGCTGGAAGGCCGTTTAAATCATGGTGTAATTGATTTATCTGAACTTGGCCCTAAAGCGGATGCATTATTGGCAAATGTTCAACATATTCAAATTATTGCCTGTGGTACCTCTTATAACTCAGGCATGGTTTCGCGTTATTGGTTTGAATCATTAGCCGGTGTGCCTTGTGACGTAGAGATTGCGTCTGAGTTCCGTTACCGCAAATCCGCTGTGCGCCCAAACAGCCTGTTGATCACCTTGTCACAATCAGGTGAAACTGCCGATACCTTAGCTGCTCTGCGCTTATCAAAAGAGTTGGGGTATTTGGGGTCGCTGGCTATTTGTAACGTCGCTGGCTCATCGCTGGTGCGTGAATCAGATTTAGCGTTAATGACCAAAGCCGGTACTGAGATTGGCGTAGCATCAACGAAAGCCTTTACCACTCAGTTGACAGTATTACTGATGCTGGTGGGGCGTATTGGCAAGCTGAAGGGCGCTGATGCCAGTCTGGAGCAGAATATTGTTCATGCGTTACAGGCTCTACCTGCTCGTATTGAACAGATGTTGTCTCTGGATAAAACCATTGAAGCGCTGGCTGAAGGTTTCTCTGATAAACACAATGCCTTGTTCCTTGGTCGCGGTGATCAATATCCGATTGCGATGGAAGGCGCGCTGAAACTTAAAGAGATCTCTTATATTCACGCTGAAGCTTATGCTGCAGGTGAGTTGAAGCACGGTCCATTGGCATTGATTGATGCTGATATGCCGGTCATCGTGGTTGCGCCAAATAATGAATTGTTGGAAAAACTGAAATCCAACATTGAAGAAGTGCGTGCCCGTGGCGGTTTGCTGTATGTGTTTGCTGATCAAGATGCCGGTTTCACTGACAGTGAAGGGATGAAAATCATTCAGTTACCACATGTAGAAGAGATTATCGCGCCTATCTTCTATACCGTGCCACTACAGTTACTCTCTTACCATGTCGCGCTAATTAAAGGCACCGACGTGGACCAGCCACGTAACTTGGCAAAATCAGTCACGGTTGAATAAGCTGCGATAGATATAGCACAAAATATTGTGGGCGGATGAAATAGCCGTTAACTCGAAAAGTCCGGTTATGCTGTTTAAAAGCATACCGGATTTTTTTATGACCAAATTAAAACAGTCATTGTCAGGAATCGGCAAAAGTTACGTTGCCGGTTTTTTAGATAGCTGCCGCTATCATCAGTTTATATATAAAAACACAATATATTACCCAACGACACTTTAATGCCACAGCGTCGTTGGGAGAGTGTCAAGGGACATAAATAATTTCGAAGGTCGAGGTTAAATCTCTAAGCTCTTTCCTTGCCCCATCCTGGTAATGAATCTGCACATCATAATGGTAGATCAGCTTTTCTTGCGGATTAAGAATGAGTTGCAAGGCCGACACTTTCACTTCTAAGGTTTTGGTAGGCTGCTCGCTATTCAGTGCTATCGTCTGGTGGTTGATACTGATTAGTATCTGTTCTATGGGTTTCGGGCCGGTGGGATCATAAGCACCCTGGCTGCTGATAAACTTCAGCGTTTTGACAATTTCAACTGGGGTGGAATTATCGATAAATAGCTGGGGATTATTTTTATATGCAACCGGCATCCTGAGCTGTACCGGGATATTGTCAGGGCTAAAGCCTTCCTGTTTAACTTCCAGCTCGCCATTGAGCAACAGATGCTGTGCCGTGGTATCAAACAGCGCATCCCAAATTTTTGCAAACTGCGCCGATGGCAGCGTGAACGAATCAATAATACCGCTTTGCAGGTTTACTATTGCGTTGGTTTCTTCGGTTTTCCCCGCCGGTAATGACAACCGTAGTTTAAGGCTATGCGCACTGGAAAAAGGGATCAACTTACCCTGTGGCTGGGATTGGATAAAGGTAGTTTCGGCGTCGCTAATGCGTTGTCTGTCCACCTTGGGTAGCAAGAAATAGTCAAAGGTCACATTAAACTGAGCCACCTCTGTTGCCCCTTCTGGTGCAGAAAAGGAGATCGACAACATGGGTTTATTATTGTCATTGCTGTTACTGGCCAGTTGAAACGTATCGGGTAAATAATAAAGATAATCTTTACGAATATTATCCTGATAATAGTTATACCAGTATTGATGATATTCTATTGGTGTGAGAATTAATTCAAGACGTGGATTCGGTGGCGCAATGCCGCGGTAGATATAAGGATAATAATTTTCCGCAAAATAAAATATTTTAGGATCAGTAATAGTATTCAGCAGGCCGGTATCAGATTTGATGGCGATCACCAACGTGGTTTGCGCATCGTAGTTGGATAAGGCTCTTAATAACGCATCTCGCTGCTCAAGTCGGGTTAGTTTTAGTTGAGCCTGATATTGCCGTTCAGCTTTGAGTGCCACGTCCTGAAATATCATTTCATTGAATTTGCCAAACTGATTGAAATTGAGCACTACATAAGGCATTTCCTGAATGTTTTTGTTGAGAAAAAAACTCAGTACCATCGTCCAACTAATGCCATCTGTTATGGTTTCAATCTGATAGCGTATTTCGCCAGAGACATTCTCGGTACTGACCTGTGCTATCAATTCATCGGATAATGGCGTTAGAGTTGTCCATAATTTTCTGGTCAGATTAACATTGTCGGTAAACTGCTGCTGCGCGTTTTCCAGAATAATTTTGTTTAGCGTGACCAGATCATTGAGAAAGATGTTCATAGGTATCCTTCGTATCATAGAGAACAGAACAACGCCTTAGCGCTGATAAATAGGATGAGGTCCACAGATACTGCCCATCGTGACGACGATAGAGTGGTATTTCCCTAGCACTATTGGCAAGCTGCCATTTTTTTAACGGCGTAATAATGTCAGATAGTGTATCGATACCGATATTTTGGGCATATTCAAGTGTGGACAACCATTCGGCGGGATGAGCGTAGTAGGGGGTTAATTGGGTTATTCTCTGATATTCGTTTTGGCTCCAGACGACGGCTTTATTCAGCATGGTGATAATACGATAATAAGCCGGTAGGGTTGCGCATTGTTCGCCATAAAAACGATACAGTAAAATTAGCGCATTGGTATTAACACAGCAGTCGAGCTGGCTAATCTCATTATTTTGTTTCATCCAAGTGTGGAAGGTTTGACATTCAGCCCATTGATGCTGTGGTTCGGTAAGTCGGGCATCAACCTTCTGTAGCTGATAGCCATTCATCTCAATCAGCGTCAGGCGAACGGCGTCAGGCGAAATACGGCCAAATTTGTATAACATTTCGGTAATTATCGCCGTGTCATCAATATCGGCGTCAATCATCTGGCCGTTCATCCAACGGGGATGAGCGTGACGAGGCCAGAAACTGAAATGACCGGGGCGGGTTTCACAACTAGCGAGAAAATCCAGCGCGCGATCAATATAGGAAGCCGTTTGCTCGGTGTAGTCGAGCGTCCTTAATACCTGAGCAGTGACAAAAGCATTGGCATCCTGATGCCACTGGCCGTCGGGTGTTCTGACGCTGGACAGGAATGCCCCGTTTTCTGATTGCTGTTGTCGGAGGATTGCATCTGGCGACATGCCACGCGGCGGCGGCGGGCTACGGTCTGGTAGGGCAACCTCGCGCCAAAGGTCGTTCTGCGGGCTGAAGGTACAACTGACGCCGCACCTTGCCTGTGCATCAACCGTAAAGCCGATGACATTAAACTGAAGAGGCACATTCTCCTTGAGCAACGCTTGTAGCAGCGGCATGGGCTGTGCCACGTGCTGCAATAGCTCACCAATCTTGATGGCAGCCTGCGCGTTGCCGCCTAAAAAGCGCGGCGCCATAGTAAACAGGCTAAAACTTTCCAACTGGCGTCGATGGTTATAGACCAGGCTGAAACCATAGGTGGTGGCGGGGAATTCATCTGGATTAGGCATGTTAGCTAATACCTGCCTGAGCAGCGCGGCCAGCGGAGGAAACCCACGTTCAATACCAAATAACCGCATAACGTTGGCAATGTCTGCCAGCGTTATTTCTGCGCTGTGCCACTGATAATAATATTCAGTTGGTGTGTCAGGGTTATCTGGGTAATAGCCAATCATCAACAGCGATAGCCCGGCTGCGGTTAACTGATGCAGGGGATAATCGCTATTGGCGTGATTTAGCGGGGAGGCATACAGAGCGATTAATGCTTGATTATTTGGCGGTACTTCGGAGTAAACCTTGGTTTTAATGCCGTCAGCGGTATATTTCCGCCCCAACCATGAGCCAAATTTTAGCGCTTGGGTAGGCGTATCCGGCCGTTGTATTCGAGCAATGTGTGCGAAGCAGGATGCAGACGAGTCTGACGAGGCGTGTGGGTAATTTTCCGCACTGAAGGCCCCAATATCACGAGCCTGGGTGAATAGCGGGAGAAAAGTATCAAACGTGCAAGCCACAGCCTGCGGTTTTATGCTGGATGTCGTGAACTCCAGTGGGCAACCGTTATAAGCCAATAGACTGGTATTAAATGCCGCAGACAGCAGCCCCGATGCCATCCGTTTCTGGCTAAAACGGTGAATGTCGGGTAATAGCGTGCCTGCTAAATCCGGCACATGATGGCATAAAGTGGTTACCAGGGCGTCCAATGCCTCTGGTAACACCGCAACGCGTTCAACCATGATTATTTACCGTAGCTCATGTCGGAATAACGATGGCAGGCGGATTATCTGTACCGTCGACCAACCGGGTATGCCCGCCGACCTCAAGATAGGTAATCGTATAATGAACCGTCCAGGGTTTCTCTGTCAGGCAGCGATACTTGAAGGTTTGCGCTTTGGTTTTATCGGGATTAAAGGAGAACTTCTTGGTTTTCTTTTGTTCTTTGTCATCAAGATAAGTGAGTTCAACCAGCACCTGATTGTATTTATCCCAGGAGAACTGGCGATCGAGGAAAATATCAATTTCATTGAAAGTGAGTAAATTACTCGGATCGAGACCGATGGTGGTAGAAGCGGTTTTGAATTTTGACTGATAGCTGCTGTTACCTTCCCAGCCGGAGCTGCTCGCTGATTTAAAAATAAACTCGCCTTGAATATCGAGTAATTCATTTTTGTCTTTGCTTCTGGCAATATTTTTCCGCCATTCTTTACCGTCCTCGGTAAAGGCATCACTGGTATAGACATTGTTATTGTAGCTGGCTTGAAATGCTGCCGCTTTGATACCGAACTCTTCAAAGCCATCAGGGCCGAAGATTTGCAGTTCGATTTTCTGAAAGAACGGATCATTGACGTTTACTTCAATAAAATAAGGTTTATCTTTTTGGGCTTTTAACGTGTCGGTGCCGATAAAGTTTTGTGGTACGGCGGCCTGAGTAATCGCTTTTGATGAAGTGTAGTTAAAGGATAAGGTTTTATGCTCGGTAATGTTGACCACTTTTAATTCCAATGATGCGCAGGGGAAAAGACCGCCTTTCCCTTTTTCATCTTTACTGCCAATCAATGATTCCAGAATGGAAGCGCTGGCTGATTTTGCCTGCTCATTACTTTCTGCGTTTGGTTTAATGGTTGCGTTGAAAAATATCTTTAGTAGTTCTTCTTTGACAAACTGTAATGCCCACTCTTTTTCTTTGGTCGCCTGATCGCCGGGCATACTTTCGGTCACTTTAATCACGAGTTTTTGATCTTGCTCCAGTTTCTTAATCACGCTGTCAAAGCCGAGCCAAAAACTTGCCGGTGTCTCGACCGGAATAGGAATATTAATGCCAAACTTAGCACCGAATTCCTTATAAACGCTGTCAAATTCCGCTGTAACATCCACTTTCAATGCTGGGGTGATACCGGTATAAGTGAGGTTGTAAGCCACCGCCGCTGGTGCCTGCGCTTGATTAAACGCAGCCTCCAGAATAACCGCCTGTTGTGGCGTCAGTTTGGCACTGAAAATGGCGGTGTTATTACCAAATAGGCTAGAGCTTTGTGCGCTAATCAACTGGCCGTTGGAATTTTGTGCATCCAGAACAAAAAAGTTCACGGTACCGTTGTTAAACGGTACTGGCGCTTTACGGGCATTTTGCGGCTTGATCTTCAGTTTATTCAGGTAATCGGTAAACGCAGTATTGAGTTCGCCTTCATCGACGGCAGTATTGACCTCAAAATTGATGTATCCTCCCTGTTGGTTGGCGTCATCACCGGTGTATTTAATTAATGAAAATACCGGTTTCCCATCACGTACGGCAATATGAATATCACCGGGCAAATACCAAAATTGGTTTTCATCTGAATCATCAGAAAAAAACGTGATGTTTTTAATCGTGGCGGTTTTTTCTCTCAGTAATAACATGATATTTCCTCATGGTCAGTTGGTAATATAGATCTGATCTTCATCGGTAATGAATTCTTTATTTTCAATGCCGCCGTCATTATCAATAATCATGATGTCGAGATTAATAAACAGTAATGTCGGGTCGGGTTGATCTGCGCTAAATAATGCAGATTCTGACTGGTCTTCAGAGAAATAAAATGCTTCCTTTAACGTGTTCATGGCGAATTGGTTATAGCAGTAAGTCACATTGACTAGAACCTGTGTGATTCTTTCCCAGTCAAACGCTGGGGTGATTTTCAGCGTTCTTTGTTTATAGAGTCGTGAAGATATGCTGACATCCTGGCTGGTGGGTTGGTCTAACCTTACTGGTATATGGGGAGTGTTAGCGCTAATGCTATATTCTTTGATTACCGAAAAAGTATAGCATTCAGGATCTGGTAGCATGATGCTGTATTCTTCTGACGGTTTTTTCTCGGTGATGTGGAAGTTTTTTGATGTGCTGTTTTCTTTGTTTTCAATATGGGTACAGGTGATATTTACCAATATTGATGTATACCATGCCCAGTTGAATCTTTTTTCTGTGGCAATAACGAAATGATAACGGCTATATAACGATTCAATGTCTAAAAAAATTTCGGTTAAGGATGTGCTCATGATGGCTGAACTGACAAACATCACACCACCGACCGGATGGTTAAAATATAATGTGAACTGATACTCCACCGGCCAGGACATTTTTTTTGTTATAGGGTCGATAATGGCGGAAAAATGGAACGTTTTGGCCGCCATATTATTTCTGGAAAAAACTAACGGGGACCGCGTGTTACCATAAGTCAAATTGAGCGCCACCAATTGAATATTTTCGTCTAACTCAGATGTCAGCAGTTGAGCTTTTATGCTGCGGTAAGAGAAAAAATCATCCTGAAGCTCGTGATAGCTTACGACGTCGATGGCATCATAATGGCTCTGGCTAACCAATGTGGCAAAAAGCGCTTGAGGATAGAGAGATCGCCGCACTACCGTAGTTTCGGTGATTCGGGCACTGAGCGTGCGTTTATCAATATCTTTAACTGAGATGTTTTGTAATTGGAAACCAAATTTAGGCGCGGGGGCTGTTTTTATTTGACCAAATACTGGGGTGAAAAATTCGCAAGTCAGAATCGTGCTCAATTCAGCCGTGGCTTGTTTCATATAATGGTCGGGGTTGGTATTTCTTACCTTGATAGTAACCAGCTTATTACTGATTAAGGTTTCGGAAATATCATCAATATTAAAAGAAAAAATCAGCGCATTAAAACCGAATGAGATTTTCAGATATTCATATACCTGATCCCATTGGGCATCAAGTTCAAAGGTTGAGGGGGGTAATTGTTGCAGGTAGTCGATTTTATAACTGACGGCAATCGGTGCTGATTCCGGTTGCTGAAGCAGCGCGACGATTCGCTCAATATCATTCGTATCAGTCAGTGCGGCCATGATGTAGCAAAACTGATTATTCCCCAGCGAGGTGTGATTCAGCAGTTGAGGCATAGCTTGTGGAATACTGAGCGTGGCAGTGCTGGCAATAATTTGTAAGGGGAGCAGGGTCGCGTCCGGCGGAATATCGGGATTATCCCGCGCCGCTGCCTGTGCAGCAGCCATACTGCTGTTCAGTTGCGTCTGCAATGAGAGTATTGCGTAGTAAGTCGTCGGTTGTGCGGTGGCGCTGCTCCTGAATATTTGATAATGCACTTCGGGAATAGCCTGCTCATTTACCAAAATACTGGGTGCCAACGCGCTATAATAATAAACTTGGCTACCTGGCATTGCATTAATAAAACCGATAGTTTGTTCCGTTATTCTGTTATCCATGGGGGTGTCCATGTTGAATAAAAAACAATCAACCGAGCATCAGTCATCAATGCAATGACCGATGCTCTGCCTATCCAATAGTAATGAACACTGTTCATCACCGCCTCAACGGGAGGGCCGGTTCAGAGGCAGCACATCTGGCCGCCGCTACACCAGAAGAATGACGGGCCATTAACACTTCACCACCACCGCGACCGATGAACCGGTTACCTTGCCCTCAATTGGCTTGGGATCGCGCTCATCATTGTAAATAATGGTGCCGCTATAGGTGATTTCAGGAATGTCATCTGTGCCATCGGGTAAAAATTCGAAGGTAAGGTCGCGGCGGGTGGTGGTATCCACGAGATCTTTTTCTTCCAGATTAATCGATTTAGTCTGTTTAAACTTGTAGGTCTTATAGTTCACCATCATGTCGAAGATGATAATTAGTACATCTTTCTTCGGTGCGATGAAAAATATGGAGTAGGTCGTTTTCCTCGGTAAGGCATTCATTATTTGAATCTGGTTCGCACGGGTGCCACCATATCCGGGCAATTGCGGAGATGGTTCAATACCTGGTTCGATGTAAGTAAAATTACCACCATCCCGGGTATAATAACTGGTGGTGAAATAAATGGGATTCTCTGGCTTCATGCCTACTGGATAAATAAAAGGTTTTGGCTGCGTGGAAACATTCAATACCTGAGTATCGCTTTTTAATTCTACGCCATGCGCTGGATCGGAATATTGGGCTTTCAATAGCACCTGGTTGAATGTTTCCCATGCCTGTGTATCAAGTAACGAATCAATTTGCGCGTAGACAATACCGCATTGTGCCATGTTGATATATTGAACCAGACTATCAATTATATCTATTTTACCTGAATGATAGGGTTTTGAATGCAACCCTGAGAAATTCACCGTATATGAATAGCTGTAGGTGCGCCCCAGTTTTTTATCAATATACCATTTCTCGGTTTTTTGCGACGCGGTGTTTTTTCTGTCGAAGCGGAGTGTGCTGACATGGTTATCATCATATTTTGCGATAACAATAATATTTTCAATATCATATTTATCCAGGTCCTGACTGACATAAAATTCGGGTTGAATAAACTGAAAGAAGGGATCATTAAGATCGTATTCTTTGAAATAGTCATCGACCTTCTCAGCACCGACAATAGAAAGGATGGACGGCAACTGAGTCTGCGGCGCGATGGAAAAAGGAACGACACGATTTTCTTCAAATATTCGGGTGAAATCCTGCGTATTTTTCAGACTTTCTTTAAATTTATCAAAATTACCTGCATCGTTCAGCAAATCCATACTCATATCCAGCCCTGTCTGGCTAGACAATATTTGTTGAAGCTGTGTTTGTCCCCAGTCCTCGAAGGTTTTTATCCAAGCGCTATATTGATCATCTTTCATGCCCATTTCTTGCGCGCTGAGGCTGGTAATGACAGAAACCTTGGCAGCACCTTTCTCGGAAAACTCACGGGTGATTTCTTTTTCATCCGCAGACCAGGTATGACGGGTAATGGTCTGCGTCACTTCTTTCATTTTCTCACTGTTGTAGGTGACAATAACTTTTACTGCCGGCAGAGAGGCATCCAGCGTGAAGTTATAACGAATCCCGACACTGGCGTTACTCGGCGTTCCTTTTAATACATTCTCAAACAGGGTTGCTCCCAGCCCCGTTAGCGACATGCTAAATACAGTATCGTTATTCCCCAAACCAGAGGGACTCAGTGGTGTGGGCATCTGACAGTAAAATACTTTGTTCTCATTGATGATCAATGAGGCCTGCGCTGAGGTATAGCGGGGTTGGCGCAATTCTATTTTACGCGCATTATCGGGCATCAGTTGACCAAGAAATTGATCGTCACCCGCGTCAGGGTTATAAGCGAGTATATATTTTTTTGCTTGCTCTTCGGTTAATCCAGCATTTTGAAAAGCTTTAATTTTGGCATCTTGATTGGCTTTATTGGTCGGATCGGAATTAAATAATTCTTCAGCTTTAATATACTGGACGATAAGTTTTGATTTCGCCACAAGTTGCGGTGATATCCCACTATAAAGCTGTGCTTTTATTTTGTCGGCTTCGCTTTCTGATGGCACAGGAAGTTTGACGGTAAACTGTGCGTATCCGCCTTGTTGCTCTTCTTTACGATATTTATAGAATAAGAAGTCAGGTTTATTTTCCTGACCAGAAAATACTGGAGTTTCAGGAATAACATAAAAAATATTTTTATCTTCGCTATCGCCATAGCAGGTATAGGTATATACCTTGACGCCTAAGTGTTCTTTGGTATCTATTTTAATCGAATGCTGGATGGCTGTGGTTAACATAGCTTATTCCTCTTAACTCATGGTTATTTTTTGTATTGAAGTTCAATACGGAATGAGGTCGATTGCTGTACACCTGAATCGTAATTTCTGCTTATAAATGACGACGTTTTTCCCTGCCAGTGGTATTCAATACGGCCATTCAAGCTATTTGACTGGGTATTGAGTAACCAAGTGGTTTGCCACTGCTGATCGGAAAATGAAAAATTAAAGGTAGCGCGTTTGGCCTGACCTTCTGGGACGTAATTGGCACTGCCTGAAATCGTCTTAAAATCAGATTGTAAGTGGCGGGCATCAAAGGTCACTTCATGAAACCCGATATCCTGAACGGTCAGGTTGATGTCTGCTTGCCACTGGCGCGTGATATTAATGAATGAATAGTCGGAAAAGGTGACCTTGATATTTATCTCATTCACGCGACTATCGGCGGTGACGGTGAGAGGAGGAAAGTTTGGCCACTGCATGGGTATTTTTTTATCCGCCCACGTCAGTTCAATCGACATAATCATAAATTTGCTGGCATTGAAATCCAGGCTGACTTTGCAGGTATGCTGTTTTCCCGGATCGTCAGGTTGTTTTCGTTGAGGCTCAGGCAGCGGCGAAGGGTCATAGGAAATAAGTTTATTGGCGATAAAGCCGCTAAATAGCGTCGCGATATCCTGTTCGTCGATCAGTTCATAAGATTGGGGCAGGCTGCTTTCGTAAGAAAAATCATAGTCAATTCTGGTGGGTATCTCATCAATATGCGAGATATTGGCGAGCGTATTACTGAGGATGCTGGCAGCGAGATCGACCAGATTTTTTCTCACGGTCTCTTTGGTCTGCGGCGACGGGGTATTTTTAAACTCCTCGTCCAGCACGACGATACCAGCAGTAATTTGCTTGTCGAGTAGCTGCGCAATAGCTTCTGGTGTGCGGGTTTTGGTGTTAAACGCCAGTATTAGAAACTGCCGCCAGTCGCTGTTGAGACGGGCATTAACCGTAGTGCTTACCGTGAATTGTGTGTGGGTGGCAAGAAAAACCCGCTTCGCGTTGCCCTGTATGGCCTCAGTCAACTCTATCCCTTCCGAATGGGTGGTTGACATAGAGTTTCCTTCAAACTCAACCAGATAGGTGGCGTCACCCAGCGGCTCATGAAAGCGCAAGAAAATCGCCGTCTTCGCAGTACACTGCTTAAGGGTGATGTTACCGCCTGAGTGGGAGATATGTGTCTGAATATACTGTTGTATAGCTTGGGTATTGAGGGGAACTAACGGTGTAATCAGGATGACGAGGCCGCCTGCCGGACTGGTGGTAAGGTGAAAACCACTGGTTTTATTTCCCCGATCGTCATGAACTATCTCAGGCGTGAAGCAGCCGTAGGTATAGTCATTGGGCGGGCACCGCTGATCGTGAAAGACGAAAGCTCGATCAAGCAAAAAAAAGGACGCCAGATTT
Source organism: Yersinia sp. 2541 StPb PI (assembly GCF_052217145.1). Lineage (NCBI taxonomy): Bacteria > Pseudomonadati > Pseudomonadota > Gammaproteobacteria > Enterobacterales > Yersiniaceae > Yersinia > Yersinia sp. 2541 StPb PI. The sequence continues at coordinate 4,771,717 of NZ_JAZGQB010000001.1, forward strand.
TTTTCAGGATTTAATGATTCAGTCTTCATTTTCAACCTCAAGTGTAATGGTTTGATTGCCCGTCACATAGTCCGACCATTGACCGTTACTGGTTTTATAACGAAACCCTGCCGCGTAAATAGATGTGACATTCCATTGATATTCATAGCAATTATCCTGCTGCGTAAACGTATGATCGCGCGTTTGCGTTTCACCCTGAGCTTGAAATCGTAACGTGACATAACGGATGCCAGTAGCAAACCGGGCGATAATGGTGGCGTGCTGCGCACCAAACTGAGGAAAACTATAAACACCGATGGTGGCTGACTGGATGATTGGCATATCGAGCACCACTGAGGCGGCGCTATCGTTATCCCAGGCGGTCAGCTTGGCATAGGCATCACGTCCCGTTATCGGATAACTGAAACAGGGCGAAGCCAGTGTGAGTTCAAAGGGTTCTGACAGGTTAGCGGAGGAGTAGTGGCCTGTGAGCATACTGTGTTGTGCGAATGTCGGATCGATATTGAGGGTCAGGAACTGACAAGGAAGGCTGGAATAATCCAGCGTCAGTATTTTGTTATTACTGGTTCGTTGCTCGCTGACGAGGGAGAGATATCCATTGGCGGTTGGGTAGCTAACGCGAATGTGGTACTGATATTCGCCATTCAAGCTGAACGTATTATTAATAAATGTGAAGGCCAAATAACTCTGACTGGGTATCAATAGCAGGGTTTGCTGTTGTCCAGCAGGATAAAGCTCGCCCGGAGGTAAAATGATTTGTATATCAATAAACGCCCCGTCTTTAAGACCCTGTGGGAAAGCGTAAAGGATGTTAATCCGCAGGCTACCGTCTGGCAGCGCAGGTGCGGTTATCTGGTGGATAACCTGTTCGGGAGCCTCTTTGGCAATTTGTTGTGCCGTGGCAAAGGGATCCAATAAAAAGCAGATGGGACGCTGGGTTAGCTCAACGCGTTTTAAATCAATTATCAGACGACGCTGTTTCTGGGGGAGCAACAGACAAATATAAGTAGTATTGGTGTTGGCGTTACCGATATAGGGCGATCCCAACGTGTTGAACAGACGATCGAGCAAAGCCTGCGCGAATAATAGCGCTTCTGCCGGGTTGGTTGAGGAGAAGGCTGGCGAGATTAGCAGCGGTAGCCGGGACAGATTTTCGTACATGTACTGAGTAAGCAACATGTAGGGAAACGCGATCCGGTTGTTGGACACCGGTTGGGCGTCTTTAACATTGGCCGCCAGTTCGGCAATTAACTGGCCGGGATCGCAATCTAGTGTGTAGTTCAGCCGTGGCGATACACCTTCGACAAAGCCATCGATACGAGCATTAAAGCCAACAATATTATCCAGCAACGTTTTTTTCATCAGTTGCGTGGTATCTGCATCAAGCGAGATCAAAAATTGAATCGACTGCGCCGAATACCAGGTCGGATCGTAATCCTGATGGGTTAATGCTGAATCATGGTCAGGTGGTGAGCGGAAACTTAGCTTATAGGGGATAACCGGCAAACCTTGGATAGCCTTCCCTGGGTGTTGGCGATTGAATGCCTCAAGTGCGCCGCCGCTGGCAAATTGTAGCTCAGCGGTAAAATCAAGGTCGCCGTAGATAATGTTGCTGCTTAGGCTGAGGATCACATCCAGTGCAAAGGCCAACGGATCACCAGCAATCAGGACGAAGGGTTCTGGATATAAATAATAGACATCAGACTGCTGACAGACGGCAACGACGCGCAGCTTGTCATCGGTGATAATTTGCTGAAAATCAGGATAACCAATAAACATATCAATCAATTACCTTATGGTTTTAATATGGTTTTAATATGGTTTTGATAATCCTGACGCCATTCTTCCGGTAGCTGGTTTAGGATATTCACCGAGCGATGGTGGTAGGCCTCTTCGTAGTGATACTGCATCGTGCTATCGCCAACTAGCACGCCCGCGGCATACATGGTGCTGCTACTTTCTGTCAGATCTTTGATGGGGTCGTCAGTGGAAAGGTGCAGGTTGTACACCTCAATTTCGCCGTGTTGTTTGTTGATACGGCTGATAGCACAGTCACACTCTGGGGTTAGCAGTCGACTGGTCAGAGTCAATTCACTCGCCAGTTTCACTCCGGTGGTAGTGCAAAAGGGGTGGCCCAGACTGGTGATAAGGGTTTTGAGCTGGCCGCTACTATCCCTGACTTCAATCTCAAGATAGTTTTGCTCCGTGCCGGTAATCACATCTTCGACTCTTAACGCTCGCCCATCCTGCGATTGCACCCATTCACCAATAAAGATGTCGTCAATGGCTTTTTCTTTACCATCCTGCATCAAAATGGGAGTGCCTTTACCTAAACAACCATAGGTAATCTGCATGGGTTTTAGTGTGTTGGTATTTAAAAAGCGCTGTTCAGGATCGAACGGACCGGGAGCATTGGTAATAAAACTGGCTACACTCGCTCCTTCAATTTGTAATGTCACTTTAAAGATATAATAAACCCGCTCACCGGAATCAAAATCGGGACGTTTGAATTTAAGCCAGTCTAGATCCCACGATAAAACGTTGCCATTAATTCGGGTTTTAGCGTCGTCAAAGAAATTAAAGTCATTGGCAGGGGTGATCGGATCGCCGCCCTGACGTTCGCGGACCAGATAAATTGAGTTATACGCGTTTATAGGCTTGCCATTATTTAAATCAATATTGCCGAAGTAAGTTACGCTGCCTTTTATCGGTACGGTGACATTGCCGTCAAAATTATTAAAGTAGTCACAGTCGCTTTCTTGACGGGCCAGACAGATTTTTATCAGATTATTTTTATTTAAATCAGCAGGAGAATCATTTTGAATTAATTTTGGGTAACTTTGTGTGGTAACAATTTCGGCCCCGTAAACTGTCTGGTTATTCACCGTTTGGGCGAAGGTATAGATGATATTAACCGGATAGCGGGTTTGTTTTAAACTGGCCGGGAAGGTGCCATTAGCCTGGATGGGGCAATTAGCAGTATAAATATAGTTCTTTTTACATTGTACTGTTCCCGCAGGGCTGCCTGATTCGTCAAAAATACCTAAGGTTTGCGTGATGTTTACGGCTGACACCGGCAACGAACCAATGGCATTTGCTGAGAACGTTTGCCCATCAGTAGAATCCAGGCTGACGATGCTGTGTACCTGTTGTGCGCTATCGCTATCCCCCATCGCCAGTGAGCTGACGGCATATTTAGCCAGTTTGTGGTTTGCCCAGAGCTGACTGAAATTAGGACAACGAACGAGGCTGATACCTGCCAGTCCCAGTTGAATATCATAAAATTTCACCAGCAGCGGATCGTTGGTATTAATTATAAATACACCGGTGTTTGCATATTTATTAATTACACTGCTAATAATATTATTCTCAGAAAAACTATTTTTTCCTGAAGGCATAGTTGCAGATTGCATAATATCATTTCCCAATGAGTTTACTGTGATTATCTATACGAAAATTCTCTAAAGCATAGGGCGTTTGATAGAATATAGAGACAAATATTCAGCGTAATAAAACAAGGTGTTGGCTTAGTAACTCAAAAGCATTGACTGAAAATTTATATTTTCTATCTTTCGTATGCTGCCAGTTTTATGTAGGTAGCCGCGTTGGTTACTTGTTCTATCCGAGAGTCTGGCTCGGAAAGAGCCAATATGTTGTTAAGACAGAAATATTTTCTCCTGAGACGATGATTTTTTTGTGGGTAATATTGAAAATTTATTAAAATGGTGACGGTGTTCAATAGAGTAAATTAATTCAGTGTTACTCAATATCGTAACCCTAGAAAATAATGTTAGCAGCAATGCAAAAAAAAACCACTGAGGAAATAGAGAATAGAGGGAAGCCGTCTGGGAAAATGTGCACAGCAGGATGGTGATGAGAATGAAATAATAGGCTTTATATTCGTATTTTTATTGAGTTTCCTCTCCTTATTCCTTTATCTTACGTTTACTCATCCAATTTGTTGAATATGCTCAGCGCTGAGCATAAATACAACATTATTCAATTGAATTCATTCGTTAATATAATGGATTAAACGTGATAAAAAACGACGTTATTTTATCAGAAACGATTTCGTCGTATCGAACCCACAGCGCAACGCTACTTGAAAGCGGTGACCAACCACGATCACAACTGAAGTTATTACAAATAAAAAGATAAAAAATAGTCTAATCTAATGATAAATAATGATTTTATTTTAACGCCAGCAGCTTGTCATATAACTGTAATATTTCATACATTTTTCTGTCATTAAACTGTCCTATTTTCCCTCCTGCACCATACTTAATCTGATGAAAACAATTTATACACTTGGTACTTGAGTTGCAGCGTTGTTAGCTTGGTTCATTACTCAGCCCATCCTGCAATACCAGGTTCTTTGGTATAGAGTTAATTCTAATATCCCATTAGGAGGGATTATGAAACTGATGCGTACCACCGTAGCCAGCATTGTGGCAGCGACTTTATCTATGACCACTGTGTCCGCGTTCGCTGCTGCAAGCCTGACAGGTGCAGGTGCGACATTCCCCGCGCCGGTGTATGCCAAGTGGGCAGATTCTTATCAGAAAGAAACAGGTAACAAAGTTAACTATCAAGGGATCGGCTCTTCAGGTGGCGTAAAACAAATCATTGCCAATACTGTTGATTTCGGTGCTTCTGATGCGCCATTAGCAGACGATAAGCTGGCGGCTGAAGGTTTGTTCCAATTCCCAACTGTGATTGGTGGTGTGGTGCTGGCCGTTAATATCCCTGGCATCAAATCTGGTGAACTGACTTTAGACGGTAAAACACTGGGTGATATTTATCTGGGTAATGTGAAGAAGTGGAATGACCCGGCGATTGTGAAGCTGAATCCGGGCGTTAAATTGCCAGATCAAAATATTGCAGTGGTGCGCCGTGCTGATGGTTCTGGCACTTCATTCGTATTCACCAGCTATCTGGCTAAAGTGAATGCGCAGTGGAAAGAGAAAGTGGGTGCAGGCTCAACGGTTAACTGGCCGACCGGTTTAGGTGGTAAAGGTAACGACGGTATTGCGGCATTTGTTCAGCGCTTGCCAGGTGCCATTGGTTATGTGGAATACGCTTATGCCAAACAAAATAACCTGGCTTACACCAAACTGGTTTCAGCCGATGGCAAACCAGTCAGCCCAACAGAGCAAAGCTTTAGCGCTGCGGCCAAAGGTGTAGACTGGAGCAAAACGTTTGCTCAAGACTTAACCAATCAGAAAGGTGATGATGTTTGGCCAATTACCTCTACTACTTTCATTTTGGTGCACAAAGAGCAGAAAAATGCGGCTAAAGGCACTGAAGTACTGAAGTTCTTTGATTGGGCATACAAAAACGGTGCTGAACAAGCTAATGCGCTGGATTACGCCACATTACCAAAAGAAGTGGTTGAACAGGTTCGTGCAGCTTGGAAAACCAATGTTAAAGACAGCAATGGTAAGCCAATCTTCTGATTGAAGTTAGTTTTGCCTGTAATAATTTATTTATAAGATATTGATTTAATATACCCAAAGTAATTGAAGTTGCAGGTAGGCGGCAAGTGAACGAACCCCGATGAGCTGACTCTGGTCAGTGATTCGGGTGAGCGAACATAACCAATAACCCTGCGGCTTCAAGTACGAAGGGAATTAACACCCGGATGAGAAGAGAGTCTATGGCTGATTATAAGCCGACTACCAAAGCACCGAGCAAATACGGTGACATCATTTTCAGCGCGCTGGTTAAACTGGCTGCGCTGATTACGCTATTTCTGCTGGGCGGCATTATCATTTCATTGATTGTTGCTTCTTGGCCAAGTATTCAAAAATTTGGTTGGGCTTTCCTGTGGACCAAAGAATGGGATGCCCCGGCTGAGCAGTTTGGTGCATTAGTGCCGATTTATGGCACAGTTGTCACCTCTGTTATCGCCTTACTTATTGCAGTCCCGGTCAGTTTTGGTATTGCCTTGTTCCTGACTGAGCTGGCCCCTAACTGGCTAAAACGCCCACTGGGTGTGGCTATCGAACTATTAGCGGCTATCCCTAGTATTGTTTACGGGATGTGGGGTTTGTTTGTTTTCGCTCCCTTATTTGCCCGCTATTTCCAAGAACCCGTCGGCAACGTGATGTCTGGCATCCCGATTGTGGGTGTGTTGTTCTCAGGCCCGGCATTCGGTATTGGTATTCTGGCCGCAGGTGTCATCCTGGCCATCATGATTATTCCTTACATTGCAGCGGTTATGCGCGATGTGTTTGAGCAAACCCCGGTGATGATGAAAGAGTCAGCCTATGGTATTGGCTGTACCACTTGGGAAGTTATCTGGCGCATTGTGCTGCCTTACACCAAAAACGGTGTGATTGGCGGTGTGATGCTGGGCCTGGGGCGCGCTTTGGGTGAAACCATGGCAGTGACCTTTATTATCGGTAACACCTACCAACTCGACAGTTTCTCACTCTTCATGCCAGGGAACAGTATCACCTCTGCGTTAGCGAATGAGTTTGCTGAAGCGGAGTCCGGTTTACATACTGCCGCGCTGATGGAATTGGGCCTGATATTGTTCGTGATTACCTTTATCGTGCTGGCGTTATCTAAGTTAATGATTTTGCGTCTGGCTAAGAAAGAGGGGCGCTAAGATGGCGACAATGGATATGCAAAGTGATGCGACGCTACTGGAAACCCGCCGTAAAAAGCAGGCCTGGCGTCGCCAAAAGAACCGTATAGCCTTACTGCTTTCAATGGCTACCATGGCGTTTGGTTTGTTTTGGTTGGTGTGGATTTTGTTCTCCACCGTGACCAAAGGAATTGACGGCATGTCTTTGGCGCTGTTTACCGAGATGACTCCGCCACCCAATACCGCGGGTGGTGGTTTGGCTAACGCCATTGCCGGCAGTGGTTTATTGATCTTATGGGCCACAGTCATTGGCACCCCTCTGGGTATCATGGCGGGGATTTACCTGGCTGAATATGGCCGTAAATCCTGGTTGGCGGAAATTACCCGCTTTATAAATGATATTTTGCTATCAGCACCTTCCATCGTGGTCGGTCTGTTTGTCTACACCATCGTGGTTGCCAAGATGGAGCACTTCTCCGGTTGGGCTGGGGTGATTGCATTGGCGCTGTTACAAGTGCCGATTGTTATCCGTACTACTGAGAACATGCTCAAGTTGGTACCAGATAGCCTGCGTGAAGCTGCCTATGCCCTGGGAACACCGAAATGGCGCATGATATCGGCTATTACGCTGAAAGCGTCTATCTCCGGTATTTTGACAGGCATCTTGCTCGCGGTAGCACGTATTGCCGGTGAAACAGCACCCTTGCTGTTCACATCGCTCTCCAACCAGTTCTGGAGCACTGATCTGAGCCAGCCTATCGCTAACTTGCCGGTTACTATATTTAAATTTGCCATGAGCCCATTTGCCGAATGGCAACAACTGGCTTGGGCAGGGGTGCTGCTAATTACCCTGTGTGTATTGTTACTGAATATTCTGGCTCGGGTTATTTTCGCGAAGAAAAAGTATTAATCGGCTGCGTAAGTATCAGCATTGAGTAATGAAAATACCGAATCGCCAATAAATTTCAAAATGCGGCTACGGCAGCATTGGCTAAAAGAGAGAAGTCTTGATGAGTATGGCTACTGACATCAATAACAGCAAAATCCAGGTTCGCGATCTGAACTTCTACTATGGCAAATTCCATGCGCTAAAGAATATCTCGCTGGATATTGCTAAGAACCAGGTCACAGCATTCATCGGGCCATCAGGTTGCGGTAAATCTACTCTGCTGCGTACATTCAATAAAATGTATCAGTTGTATCCTGATCAACGTGCTGAAGGCGATATTTTATTGGACGGTCAGAATATCCTGACTGACAAACAAGATATTGCGTTGTTGCGGGCTAAAGTTGGCATGGTTTTCCAAAAACCGACCCCGTTCCCGATGTCGATTTACGATAACATCGCCTTTGGTGTGAAACTGTTCGAAAACTTGTCCCGTGCTGATATGGATGAACGGGTGCAATGGGCGCTGACCAAAGCGGCATTATGGAATGAAACCAAAGATAAATTACACCAGAGTGGTTATAGCTTGTCAGGCGGGCAGCAGCAGCGTTTGTGTATTGCCCGTGGTATTGCTATCCGCCCTGATGTATTGCTGTTGGATGAGCCTTGCTCAGCGTTGGACCCTATATCCACCGGTAGAATTGAAGAGTTGATCAGCGAATTGAAGTCCGATTACACGGTAGTTATTGTGACGCATAACATGCAGCAAGCTGCACGTTGCTCAGACCATACTGCATTTATGTATCTGGGCGAGCTAATCGAATTCAGTGATACCGATACCCTGTTTACTGCGCCACAGCAGAAACAGACGGAAGATTATATTACTGGTCGCTATGGCTGATCGGCCTATCCCCGTAATACTTCAAGCTGCATGTGCGTTGGCTGCTTTCGTTCACCCCAGTCACTTACTTGAGTAAGCTCCTGGGGATTCGCTCAATTGCCGCCTTCCTGCAACTCGAATTATTTAGGGTATACATCAATTTCGCCTACTTACACGTACGGGAAGTATTATGGATAACTTGAATCTGAATAAACATATTTCCGGCCAGTTCAATGCAGAACTTGAACATATCCGCACCCAAGTATTGACCATGGGTGGACTGGTGGAACAACAATTATCTGACGCGATCACCGCAATGCATAATCAGGACGGTGAACTGGCGAAGCAAGTGATTGCAGGCGATAGAAAGGTCAATATGATGGAAGTGGCGATTGATGAAGCCTGTGTGCGCATCATTGCCAAACGTCAACCTACGGCCAGTGATTTACGCTTGGTGATGGCGATTATTAAAACTATCTCTGAGCTGGAGCGCATCGGTGACGTAGCAGATAAAATCTGCCGTACCGCGCTGGAAAAATTCTCTCATCAGCATCAGCCTTTGTTGGTTAGTCTGGAGTCTTTGGGCCGCCATACGGTGCAAATGTTGCATGATGTGCTGGATGCTTTCGCACGTATGGATTTGGACGAGGCTATTCGGATCTATCGCGAAGATAAAAAGGTTGATCAGGAATATGAGGGCATCGTGCGGCAATTGATGACTTATATGATGGAAGATCCGCGAACTATCCCAAGTGTACTGACTGCCCTGTTTTGCGCTCGCTCTATTGAGCGTATTGGCGACCGCTGTCAGAATATTTGTGAGTTTATCTTCTATTTCGTCAAAGGGCAGGATTTCCGCCACCTTGGTGGCGATGATTTAGAGAAACTGCTTTCCAGTAAGACTGAAAAATAACGATTTCCCCAATCATCCTGGCGAATTAGGCAGGTTGGGGATTGTTTTTTGTATTTGCCCTCCTTTTTTGAACAATATAAGATAACTCTATATTGTTTCATGTTTGTTTATATTCTAAACCCTAATTTGTTGACATAATAAAATAGCATTGTGTTCCTCTGTTTTTATATATTCCTGATAATTTTGTTATAGGTGGGAAATATATTTTCCTTTTGACGGAAGATGTATTTCCTATATCTAAATTGTTTTTTGTGATATTTAAATTTCAGCTTAACATGATTATTTTGGTATGTTTTTACGCGGGAGCGGGATAAGTGAACATGGGTCTGTATACACACAAAAATGTAACGCTTAGCCTATTTTGGTTGCTATGGATAGCATGTTTAGTGAGCTATATAGTCTACAATTTATTTTTTTATCTACTGCTTGCTCCTACTCTATTCCTTATCTTTATCTTGATAAAAATTATGTTTAAAAAGAAAACTAACAGTAATAATGAGGTGTTTCCTGTGACGAATATTCCCCATAAAGCCCATTCACCATTAACTGATTTGTCACCAGATACAACTAAAACAAATACCGTTATCGCCGCAGGTACGCAATTAACAGGTGATGTTAGGCTTGATGGCGACATTCAAATTTATGGTGTAGTGGTCGGCGATATTATCGTTAGTGATGGCACCATAAGGCTGATGCGCAGTGGCAAGATTGAGGGTAATTTAACCGCACCACACATTACGGTGGATGGACGTATTGAAGGGATCTGTGTTTCTGATCATCTGGAAATTCTGGAAAATGGACGTTTAAACGGCATTGTGAAAGGCAGTAATTTCTCAATCAAGAAAGGTGGCGTCTTTATCGGTCAGTCTGAGATAACAGAGGAACCTGACAGCCAAAGCAAGGGTAAAGTAAAACCTGCTGTAATAGTGCCCCAGGAAAAGGCTAATACAGAAGAAGCCCGATCTGATGCCAGTTCCAGTAGCAAATAATTCTGCCAGTTCACTTTTTTCTAATACATGCTAATAACACGATTGGGCTAAATTTTAGGGCTACGATCGTGTTACTTGCTCACTTTTTTGGGTGTTTTTTCATCGATTATTTTTTTATTTGCTGAATATACAGCATTTTTCAACCTACAACTTCAGAAACAGGCTTTGGGATGCACTCTAAGGCTCCCTATTCTCCTCATTTTCCTTTGCCACCGATCCCACTTTCTTTGCCAATATAATCAGACTAATTGACTGAGATTAATTAGTTATAAATATATCGTTTTATATTATTTCCTGACCTAACGCCGAATTGATAGCTTATCCACATCGCAACATCTCAATCATCTTAGGAGCTTTCAATGAAGCAATCTCTGTCCACAAAAAAAAGCGCACTGGCATTAACGCTGTTAGCGGGTCTGGCGACGCTGTCTGGTGCAGCCCACGCTGATAAACTGGATGATATCAAGCAAGCGGGTGTGGTGCGGATTGCTGTTTTTGATAGTAACCCTCCATTTGGTTATATCGACCCACAGACTAAAAAGCTGGTGGGATATGACGTGGACGTGGCGAATGCTATCGCGAAAGATCTCGGTGTAAAAGTAGAACTACGCGCCACTAACCCGGCCAACCGTATTCCATTACTGACATCGAAGAAAGTTGATCTGATTGCGGCAAACTTCACTATTACTGATGAGCGCGCTAAGGAAGTTAACTTCAGCCTGCCATATTTCGCTACGGGTCAGAAATTTATCGCGCATAAAGGTGTGCTAAAGACACCTGAAGATATCGGCAAATTACGTATTGGTGCGGATAAAGGTACGGTTCAGGAAATTACCCTGCGGGAGCATTATCCAACCGCAAAAGTGATTTCTTACGATGATACACCGCTGGCATTTACTGCTTTGCGTAATGGTAACGTTCAAGCTATCACCCAGGATGATGCGAAACTTGTCGGCCTGCTCGGTAACTTACCGGCGGCACAAAAAGCTGATTTTGAGATCTCACCGTTTAGTATTACCAAAGAGTACCAAGGGGTTGGTATTCCTAAGGGTGAAGAGCGCTTAACGGCAAGTATTAACGAAACACTGGTGAAATTGGAAAAAGATGGCGAAGCGGCGAAGATTTATGATCGTTGGTTTGGCCCAGCAACCAATGCAGCCCAGCCGCGCGGTGAGTTTAAATTTGCGCCACTGGATCAGCAACCTAAAGCCTAATATATCCATCGTCCTTGAAGTTGCAGGGGTGTTAGCTGCGCGCACTTACCCGAATCACTTACTTGAGTAAGCTCATCGGGGTTCGTTTGCTGGCTGCCTACCTGCAACTCCAATGACTTTGGCTATAACGTTATGACTCATAGGTATCTAAGAGTACAAAAATGGATTTTATTGTATGCCTAAAAAATACTCTATTAAGGCGTCAAACAGAGATAGGCCTAAAATCCTATGAATCTACATCATCTCACTGATTGGTTGTTGGCCCCGCAATATCTTAACTGGCTGTGGCAGGGGTTTCTGCTTACGTTGTGGATTTCTGCCTGCACGGTGGTTGCTGCCACGTTATTAGGCTTTTTGCTCGCTGCCGCCAGAGATAGTGAACTTAAAGTGCTGCGGTGGTTTGCTGTTGGCTATAGCACGCTATTTCGCAATACGCCGCTGCTGATACAACTGTTCTTTTGGTATTTTGCTGCCAGTCAGTTTCTGCCTGCTTCCTGGGTTCCATGGCTCAATACGCCCCATGAAATCACCTTTATCGGACTCACGTTAAGTTGGCCTTCTTTTGAATTTTTAGCCGGGTTTATCGGGCTAACCCTCTATTCCACGGCGTTTATTGCTGAAGAATTACGTTCTGGGATCAGCGGTGTCGCTAAAGGACAAAAATACGCGGCACATGCGCTGGGGTTAACGGGCTGGCAATCGATGCGCCATGTGGTGTTGCCGCAGGCGTTGAAAATTGCCATGCCGCCATTGTTGGGCCAGTACATGAATATTATTAAAAACTCCTCTTTAGCGATGGCTATCGGGGTGGCTGAGCTTTCCTATGCTTCTCGTCAGGTTGAAACCGAAACATTGCGGACATTTCAAGCCTTTGGGGTGGCAACAGTATTGTATATCGCCATTATCGCGTTGATTGAAGCCTGGGGCATGTGGCGTCAACAGCGAACCACAATCAGGGGGCATTGAGATGGATTTTACAATTATTGCTGATAACTGGACTTATCTACTGTGGGGTACTTTCCCTGATGGCCCTCTGGGTGGGGCGGCATTAACCCTGCTGATCAGTATCATGGCTGGAGTGGCCTCCGCAATCTTAGGGACCGTGCTGGGGGTATTGCTGGCAATGTCTCGTGGTGTTTGGGCGGGCGTATTGGCGGCTTTTTTGGGCTTTTTCCGCGCCATCCCGGTGATAATGCTGATTTTTTGGACTTACTTCCTGCTGCCAATTGTATTTGGTGTGGATATCCCCGAAATCACCACGGTGGTGTGTGCACTGGCATTGATTGCTTCCGCCTATCTGGCGCACGCAGTAAAAGCGGGGATTGTGGCGATAGGTGCAGGGCAGTGGCAGGCTGGGTTGTCGCTAGGTTTTAACCGCTGGCAGGTTTTATGGTTTGTGGTCTTGCCGCAAGCATTGCGCATGATGGTGCCATCATTTATCAATCAATGGATTTCATTGATTAAGGACACATCGCTGGCTTATATAGTTGGGGTGAATGAACTGACTTTTCTGGCAACTCAGGTTAATAACCGCAGCATGGTTTATCCAATGGAAGTGTTTCTGTTTGTCGCGTTGGTCTACTTCGTTTTATGCCTGGCTTTGGATTTATTGGCAAATGGCCTTAACCGCCGTTTTAGCCCACAGCATGCTATTAAGAAACAAAGTGCCATTAAACGTTCATGGCGCTGGTTGAGTCATAAACCAGCGCCGTCGGCACACTAATGATGAGTAATCTGCCAGCCTCTTTCGCGCCACAAGTCAGGCAGTTGCTGCATATCATCAAACATGGTGACTAGCGGGTGGTGTATCGGCTGGTTGTGTGGATCGGCGCAGTAGTAAAATACCGGTATACCTGCGGCAATCCCAGCGTGGGTGCCGGCCGCGGAGTCCTCCACCAAAATGCAGTGCTCGGCGGCCACCTGCATCTCTTTTGCCGCGTGATAAATCAGCGCGGGATCAGGCTTCCAACGCTGAATGTCGTAACCGCTATAGAGGCGCGTATCAAAGAAAGACAGCAGGCCAGTCAGGCCAAGGGAGTGCTGCATTTTGCTCGCTGGCCCGTTGGAGACCACGCAGACGGGCAGGGTGATTTGCTCCAATAGCGCTTTTGCCCCAGCAATAGGCTGTAATTCGGCATCAAACAGGCGTGCAACCTCAGCGCGGTAGAGTTTTTCCAGCGTTGCTATTGATTCATCCAGACCGTTTTCTTTACTCACCAGCGCGACTATTTCATTCAGTTTTACCCCTTTAAAACGCTTAATCACCTCTTCCAGCGACAGGTGAATACCGTAATGGGCAAACATCACGACGTATGCACGACAACACAGAACTTCACTGTCAACCAAGGTGCCATCGCAATCGAACATGACGCATTCAATGTTATTCACTCTACTTATCCTTAAATTGTGCAGATCTACGTTCACTTCACTTTAATCATCCTGAGTAAGAATGCGATGTTTATTGACCCTACTAGCAGAAAAACTAATAACAAGTTAATAAAATACAACGGGTTGAATAATATGCAGTCATAATGAAGGCGTTGTTGCGCAACAGTGAAGATAAAAAATAGCCAAAAAAGAGTGTGATCCCGCTCTAAACAATAGTTTTTTGTTATAGGATATCCCCCGACTATCACTCCCTTCTGTGGAACTCTTCGAATGAGTAAACCAAACCTTGATACTGAGCAGGGGCTGCTCGAACGTGTATTTAAACTGAAACAGCACGGTACCACGGCACGTACTGAGTTGATTGCCGGTATCACTACCTTTTTGACTATGGTCTATATCGTGTTCGTAAACCCCCAGATTTTAGGGGTTGCGGGTATGGATGTGCGGGCTGTTTTCGTGACAACCTGCCTGATTGCCGCCTTTGGTAGTATCTTTATGGGCTTATTGGCTAACTTACCGGTAGCACTGGCTCCGGCGATGGGGCTTAACGCTTTCTTCGCTTTTGTGGTGGTTGGCGCGATGGGTATTTCATGGCAAGTCGGCATGGGTGCTATTTTCTGGGGCGCAATCGGTTTCCTTTTACTGACCATTTTCCGCATCCGGTATTGGATGATTGCTAACATCCCACTGAGCCTACGGGTGGGGATTACCAGTGGTATTGGCCTGTTTATTGCCATGATGGGGCTGAAAAATGCCGGTATCGTGGTGGCAAACCCGGATACCTTAGTCGCGGTAGGTAATTTGACTTCTCACAGTGTGCTGTTAGGTGCGCTGGGCTTCTTTATTATTGCGGTTCTGGCCTCTCGCAATATCCACGCTGCGGTGCTGGTGTCGATTGTGGTCACCACGCTGATTGGCTGGGCGCTGGGTGATGTGCATTACTCTGGCATTTTCTCCATGCCGCCAAGTGTGACTTCGGTGGTCGGGCAGGTGGATTTAGCCGGAGCGCTGAATATAAGTATGGCGGGGATCATTTTCTCCTTCATGCTGGTTAACCTGTTCGATTCATCCGGCACATTAATCGGCGTCACGGATAAAGCGGGCTTAACCGACCACAAAGGCAAGTTCCCGCGCATGAAGCAAGCGCTGTACGTAGATAGCATCAGCTCGGTAGCCGGTGCTTTTATCGGTACCTCATCGGTGACCGCGTATATTGAAAGCTCCTCAGGGGTGTCTGTCGGGGGTCGTACTGGTTTAACGGCCGTTGTGGTTGGTATCTTGTTCCTGCTGGTGATGTTTGTGTCACCCCTGGCCGGTATGGTGCCTGCTTATGCCGCTGCCGGTGCGTTGATTTATGTTGGCGTGCTGATGACATCTAGCCTGTCACGGGTGAAGTGGGATGATTTGACTGAAGCCGTTCCTGCGTTTGTTACCGCGGTGATGATGCCGTTTAGTTTCTCTATCACTGAAGGGATCGCGCTGGGCTTTATCTCTTATTGCCTGATGAAGCTGGGCACTGGCCGTTGGCGTGAAATCAGCCCATGCGTAGTGGTTGTTGCGCTACTGTTTGTGCTGAAAATTGCCTTTGTTGATCACTGATAGCCGATCATAAAAACGCCCCCCTTTCGACACCGAGGGTGGGGGCGTTGTCGTTATAATCTTATGCTTTTAACTGAGCGCTGATTTGCTCCAGTGCCTTTGTCGCACATTGTGCGTCCAAATGCCCGCCCGGTGCACCGGCAACACCCACTGCACCGACCACCTCATCCCCTGCTTTCACTGGCACGCCACCCCCTAACAGCAAGAACCCTGGAATGTCTTTCAGGTTGTTGGCCGCAGGTGTCTTTTGGCTGTTTTCCATCACTTGCCCGCTTGGGGTTTTAGTCGATAGTGCCGTAAAGGCTTTTTGCTCGCTGGCTTTAACGGTGTGCGGACCGGCATTATCAGCACGTAATACAGTTTTGATGATCCCAGCACGGTCAACCACAGTTACCGCCACGTTGTAACCATCCGCCTGGCAAACAGCGAGGGTGCGGCTGGCCAAATCGGTGGCCAGCGCCTGAGAGATATTACGTTCAGTGTTCAGACCCGCAGCAGAGGCTTGAGCTATCAGGCCAATGAATAAGGCGGAGGTCAGGGCAATAGGCTTGATCATATAAAATCCTTATTGTTAGCGAAGTGATTTCATCACTGTGCCGCTATGTTACGGCGATAAGTGGTGAAAAAACATTCGGCTAACTACCCGTTTTACTCCGTACTTCTACCTATTCCCTTCGGACTTGGCGCCGCAGGGTTGTTATCTGCGCTCACGCACCCGAATCACTTGACTGCGTAAGCTCATCGGGATTATGTCACCCTACGGGCCAGCGCAGGCGCTGTTCAACATGGTTTACAACCAATTTGTTGTTCACTTGCTGCCTACCTGCAACACCAATTACTTTGAGTATATTATTGGTAGGATATAGGAGTAATTATGAATAAGTGATGCCAGCGAGTTGACCTCCAGCTTGGAGAATATATTCGCGCGGTGCGCTTCAACGGTTCGCGGTGAAAGTGACAACATATGGGCGATTTGCTTGCTGGTTTCCCCTTGGATAATCAGCGCGGCGACTTCCCGCTCGCGGGGTGAGAGCTGGCTAAGTAACTGTTGATAGCTCACTTGCTGCTTTTTCACTGCCAGCGCTTGCTCATGTTGCTCCAGTGCCATGCCGACCGCCTCGATCAGCACATCGGCGTCGATAGGTTTGGTCAAAAACTCCAGCGCTCCACCTTTAAATGCCCGGCGGCACAATTCAATATTACCGTGCCCAGTCATTATGATGACCGGAAGAGTGCTATCACGGCATTGAATGGCTTCTAATACTGCCATCCCACTCTTACCCGGCATTCTGATATCCAGGAGTACGCAACTTGGCTGGGTTATTGCCAATGTATCGAGGAAATGCTGGCCGTCACTGAATGCTTTTACTTCCCAGCCCAGGGTGGCGAGTAATGCGGTTAGCGCGGCGCGAACACCGTCATCGTCATCAATCAGATAAATGTGTTTTGTCATGCGTATTCTCGCCAATCAGGGGAAAGGTTAGGGTAAAACAAGCCCCGCCATATTCACTGTTTGCGGCTTTTATGTCACCTCCCATTCGCTGTACCAATGTCTCACACAGGGTTAGCCCTAATCCCAGGCCACTCTCGCGAGTGGTATAAAAAGGTGTGAACAGGTGGTCTAACTGCTGATGGCTTAGCCCCGGCCCATTATCTTCTATCTGAATTAGCCATTGCTGTGGTTGCAGGCGGGCAGTGAAATAAATTAACGGGGTCGCAGTATGTTGTACGGCATGGATAGCATTACTGAGTAAATTATGCAGAATTTGCTCCAGCCATAAAGGATCGGCCGAGAGTGGTGGTAAATTCGCTGGAATACTATTCACAACCGTTACTTTGCTGGCGGCTATCTCATTACTTAATAAAGCATTCACGCGTAACCAGATATCCGCTACCACCACCGGTTGTAAATTCACCTGCCCACGGCTGAGTAATGTGCGTAGCCGCTCCAGTAGCGCCGAAATCCGT
Organism: Yersinia sp. 2541 StPb PI; assembly: GCF_052217145.1. NCBI lineage: Bacteria > Pseudomonadati > Pseudomonadota > Gammaproteobacteria > Enterobacterales > Yersiniaceae > Yersinia > Yersinia sp. 2541 StPb PI. The sequence continues at coordinate 4,789,146 of NZ_JAZGQB010000001.1, forward strand.
TTGATTTGCTCAACTGACGCCCGTAGCAGTGGGGTAATTTTGTCGTCCTGCACGGGTAATAACCGCAGAGCGGTTTGGTTATACGTCAGGGTGGCAGTGAGCGGCTGGTTCAACTCATGGGCGATACCTGTGGCAATTTCCCCCATGGCATTGAGTCTGGCTTGATCAGCAAATTTAGCCCGTTGTTCGGCGCGATTGCGGTATTGCGCCAACTGCTGCCAACGGTGCCAACCATAGAGGGTAGCTCCCCATATGAGTGAAAGCAGGAGGGCAGTTAACCAAGGCAGGTCACGCCAAAGAGGAGTTGCATAGCCAGTTAACGCAAAGGATTGAGCGCCCTCTCCCAATGGTTTTTGCCATTGCCAAAAGCTGTCTGGATTTGGCTTGCCCAGCACAGCTAACAGATGTTGCTGATAGCGCAATGTCACGCTGTCGAAATTTTCTGGTAAACCCACTACCTGTAACAGTTTTAACCCATTAATCTGCAAGCAACTGCCATTGTATGAGTTCGATAGCTGATAATCACCGCCGTGAACTTGCAGCGTTAACTGGCCTGCTTTTGATTTGTCGGCTTTAGTTTGGCTAATTGCGACTAATTGCGGGAAATGGCGCTGTAGTTGCGACAGTTGGTTTGGTTCAAGAGTCAGAAACAAAATAGCCTGTTGCTGGGCTAATTGCTGGCTCAATTCACGGTGGGTAATACGAAATTCGGCCTCACGCTCAGCTTGCTGCTCATTTAAACCATACCAACCCAGCCAGAGAGTGGATATCAGGGTCAGGATAAGCCAGACAGTGATTTTAACGGCCATTTAGCAGCATCCAACATGTGTGGGTCAAGAGAGTAACCCCCAATCACCAGCGGCCAGTGGGGGTTTTGAATCATGGGTTACTTCACGCGGACACGATCAATATAGGTCGCAAAGGCTGCTAGTTGGCTGGTAAGGAAATCCAGCGTTCCTTGATCAATCAACGCCTTGGCATGCTCATCCACTTTGCTTTGAATCACGCCACCCATAAATTCAGGCTTATTCATCACCATCGCATCAAGGAAAACCAGGATCTGACGTAAGTGATACTGGCAACGTGCTCCACCCACCGGCCCCATTGAGCTGGTTTGAATAGCAACTGGCTTGCCTGCCAGTGGTTGGTTTGGCAAGCGAGACAACCAGTCGATCGCATTCTTCAATCCACCTGGCACCGAATAGTTATATTCCGGTGTGACGATGATAACCCCATCAGCTTGACGAATCTGCTCAGCAATAGCTTGAACTGTAGCCGGGAAGCCGTCTTCCTGCTGAACATCAGCATCATAAAGCGGAATATCACGAATAGAAGGCAGTGCTTCAATGGTGACGCCTGAAGGCGCTAATTTAGGCAGTGCGCGGGCTACCATCGCATTGTAAGAACCATTACGCAGGCTACCCAGTAGGGTAACAATTTTAAGGGATTGCTGTGGCATGACATACTCCCGTTCAGTAAATGGATGAGGCTTTATACCCGTCATCTTTCTCATTGCAGGTGTGTTGGCCTCTCACCTGCATTTTGAAATCTATTGGTTATTTGTTACCAGAGTAGGCCAAACTTATGCGACAAAACAATGACTATCTCGCGTATGACGACATTTAAACATTACTTAAATTGGTGTTAGGGGGGAATTATTACGCTGAAACTGTGACCGCAGGAGAGGAACGGAAAAATCGTTTTTATCAGTCATCAAGTCTGTGCGCAAAATGCCGTTAATAGATCTGGAGCTATCCAGCTCTCTTAATTGAGCGACACGATAATGCTAAAAACCACTCAAGCCCGCTTTACCTTACTCGTCAGTGCGTTTTTTATTTTATTACTGATAATCACCGTGGTGGTTATTCAGCTTTTTGTGACACCACAACTCAAACAATCTGAAAGTACCATTGTCGGTAATAGCGTTGACCAAATTGCGACGGCAATCACGGCGCAAATGAACAAAGTGGAAGCGCAAGCCCGCAGCATTACACAGGCTGTTGCCATTATGGACAGCAATACCATTGATCAACTATTACCGGGGCTGGTGGATCAGTACGGCGACAGTAATGTGTTTGGTGGTGGCATTTGGCCATTACCTAATAAACGTGAGCAAGGGGTGACTAAGTTCAGCACTTTCTTTGCCCGTAATGGAGAAAATAAGTTAACGGTCAACACCCATTGGAATTCACCAGAATCACAAAATTATTTTGAGCAACCATGGTACAAAGATGGCTTAAATGCGCCTAAAGGCTTCTGCGCGTGGGCTAAGGCCTACCAGGATGATGCCAGCCCACAGCCAAGAACCAACTGCGCGATGGCAATTTATAAAGGTGACGAGGCCTACGGTGTTTCAACCATTGACGTTACTTTAGGTTTCTTTAACCGTTTGGTTAAAGAAATGGAACAGAAAGTGAATGGCACTATTCTGATTGTCGAAGCTGATGGCAAGATTGTCGGCAGCAGTGCTCTGGCGGATGGCAAAGCCGAATTAAAAAATCTGTCTGACTTTGCGGCCAACTCGCCGATGGCGGCTGAAACCCAGCGGTTATTGCCGCAGTTAAAAGATCAAAAAGCACTGGAGAGTGAATTTGATGTCGACGGTACCTCTCACACCCTGTTTATTCGCCCGATCGCCAATAGCCCGTGGTATTTGGTTACTGACTTACCAACCAGTTTATTGGTTAAACAGAGCCACGCCATCCTGTTGCATCTGGGGTTAGTACAGATTCCAATTATGCTGTTATTGCTCTTGTTCCTGGTGTTTTCTATCCGCGTCTTTATGAAACGCTTAGCGGCTTTGAAAGAGAATATCACTGCATTATCGGCGGGAGGGGCTGATTTGACTCAGCGCTTACCGGAAAGCAATAGCCCAGAATTCAATGCAATTAACCAAAGTTTCAACAATTTTATCGACTATTTACAGCAAATGATGCGGCAAGTCGGTGAAAGTAGCCTGGCTATTGCCTCAGCATCGCGCCAGATAGCTAGCGGTAATCTGGACTTATCCGCCCGTACTGAAGATCAGGCCAGTTCAATTGAACAAACCGCAGCCTCAATGGATGAACTTACCAGCACGGTGAAACAAAATGCGGATAACGCCAGTCACGCCAACCAATTGGCGAGAGATGCTTCTACTGTTGCGGTGAAAGGTGGCAAGGTGGTGAAACAGGTGGTGGATACCATGGGTTCAATCAATCATTCATCGAAGAAAATAGTCGATATCATTAGTGTGATTGACAGTATCGCCTTCCAAACCAATATATTGGCACTTAATGCGGCGGTAGAAGCAGCAAGAGCGGGTGAACAAGGCCGTGGTTTTGCGGTGGTGGCATCAGAAGTGCGTAATCTGGCGCAGCGTTCAGCGACATCTGCTCGTGAGATTAAAAAACTGATCGAGGACTCGGTGGCTGATATTGCCATTGGTACTGGCTTGGTGGCTGACGCGGGAACCACTATGGATGATTTAATGAGCGGGGTGTCCAATGTGGCGGCATTAATGAATGAAATCATGTCATCCAGTCAGGAACAAAGTTTGGGTATCGAACAGGTTAATCTGGCAATCAATCAGTTGGATAATTCAACACAGCAAAATGCGGCGCTAGTGCAACAAGTTGCTGCTGCGGCTCAGGCGATGCAGGATCAAACTTTACAGTTGGAGAGTGTGATTAGCGGCTTTAAAGTTTAATTTTATACCTGTCATACTTCAAGCTGCAGGTGTGTTGGCTACGTTTAATCATCCGAATCACTTACTTATGTAAGCTCATCGGGATTATGGGCCTCTAATGAGGCTCACTCTGCGGGCCAGCGCAAGCGCTGTTCAACATGGTTTACAACCAAGTTGTTATTCACTTGCCGCCTTCCTGCAACTCGAATTATTTAGGGTATATATTGCAGTTATGCCAAAAATCTGACCCCTTTTGCTCGCCGAAAAGGGGTTTTTTTATCACTCACGGCGAATTTTACTGGCAAATAAATTACCCAGCGATTGGATGAGCTGTACCGTAATAATCAATACAATCGCGGTAGTGACAGTTACGAACGTATCAAAGCGCTGATAGCCATAGGTTATAGCCAGATCACCAATCCCACCGCCGCCGACAGTACCTGCCATGGCGGTAGCACCAATCAAGCCAATGGTGGCTGTGGTCAGTGCCAATATCAAAGATGACAGTGCTTCGGGTAATAGAAAATACCAAATCGCCTGAAGGGGCGTGGCACCCATCGATTTTGCTGCCTCGAGAATTCCGGGGTTAACATCCAATAATGAATTTTCTACTAATCGGCCAATATAAGGTGCGATAAAAATAATCAATGGCACGATGGCTCCTGGTGTTCCGATAGTGGTATTCACGATCAAGCGGGTAAGTGGGATAATCGCTACCATCAAAATAATAAAGGGCAGTGATCGGATGATATTAATCACTGGGTTAAGAATATTATAAAAAGTGCGATTGTTAATTAGCCCTCCGGGCCGGGTTACCACCAATAAGATTCCCAGTGGGATACCAATAAGAGAACCGATCACCAATGAAATACTGACCATAACCAGTGTGTCGTGTAGCGCCTGGACAAATTGGTCCAACGTAATTGCGGTTTCGATCATTAATGTATTTCCTGTATATCAATTCCTGTTCCAGCCAGGTGCGTGACGGCACTATCAATGAGGTTGTTGTCACCGCTTAACAGCAGCACCATATGACCCAATGTGGTGTCTTGTATCTCCGACATGTTGGCAAATAGAATATTCACGCCCACATCATATTGCCTGATAAGTTGATTTATCACCGGTTGCGTCGCAATCGCCCCCATAAATGCTAAACGAAATTGGCGGCCAGCATGACTGCTATCTAACAGTTTTCTCACACTATCGGGCAGGCTGTCCTTGATCACGGTGCGGACGAAATTAAGGGTTGTGGGGTGAGTGGGGTGGCCAAAAACCGTTAATACCGAACCCTGCTCAATTATTTGGCCGTTTTCCATAACCGCGACCTTATTACAGATTTTTTGAATGACGGACATTTCATGGGTAATCAGCAACACTGTAATATTGTATTGCTGATTAATTTTCTTCAGTAATAATAAAATCTGGGCGGTAGTTTGTGGATCCAGTGACGATGTGGCCTCATCACACAGCAGAATTGATGGATTGGTTGCCAGAGCACGAGCAATACCTACCCGCTGCTTCTGCCCCCCCGATAATTCATTAGGAAAACTATGGCTCTTATCACCTAACCCAACAAAATCCAGCAATTCAGCGACGCGCTCCTGAATGAATTTTTTATTTTTACCTAATAAGATGAGCGGCATAGCTACATTCTTAAAAACAGTTTTTGACTCCAGTAAGTTAAAATTCTGGAATATCATTCCGATGTTTTTTTTAAGTAGCCTGAGTTGCTCATGACTAAAATCATGTAGATTATTACCATCAATAATCACATCACCGGATGTTGGACTTTCCAATGAGTTTACCATTCGTAATAAGGTGCTTTTCCCTGCACCGCTATAACCGATAATGCCAAATATATCGCCATCTTCGATGGTTAAACTAACATTATTAAGCGCTTGTAGCTTTACACCTTTACGTTCAAAGGTTTTAGAAATATGCTGAAGTTCAATCATCAGATTATTCCATTACTTAAGATAATCAGGCAGCATATAACCGGTGTATTTCTCATTTCCTAGAATGTATTTTTTGAACTCCGCCGAGTGGTATCCCGCAATAATATCCTTGGCAAATTCTGCATCTTTATTTTTACCGGCGACAGTTACCACATTCACAAACTGTGTGGTTGGTTTTTCAAGTTGCAGTGCTGAGCTGAGTTTTATACCGTTAGATACAGCAAAATTACCCTGAATAGCACCAAAGTCGACATCGGGTAATGCTCTGACTTGCTGGGCATTATCCATTTCTTTGATCACCAGATGGTACGGATTTTCTGCTATGTCTTTTTGCGAGAAGGTCGCTGGATCAATTTTTTCCTTTAGCTTTATCCAGCCGATAGATTGCAACAACAGTGCTGCGCGGTACTCATTTGAGGGCTGGTTAGGGACTGAAATCAAAGTACCTTCTTTGGGTTTTTGGTCTTTTTGGCTTTGCTGATATTTATCAGAATACAGTCCCATCGGTGGCGTTGGAACCTGAACAATACCGGTATTATCAATCCGCAGACGCTCATTTATCGCTTGCAGATAAATAGGGTGTTGCATGATATTGCCATCAATCTCGCCAGTGCTAACGGCATTATTAACCTGGATGCCATCATTAAAATCTTTATATTCGATGCGATAGCCTTTGTTGATCAGATAAGGGGCTACACCTTTTTCAAATTGTTCTTTATAAGGGCCAGGATTAAATCCCAATTTGATAACTTTATTTTCTTCACTATGGGCATTTAGTGAAGTAACAATAATTAAACTAAATAAAGGTATCGTCAGTGAAGGTATTCTCATCATAATTTCCCTGTGGAATAGTGTTAATTTAGTCTCTACCAGAGGCTTTATTTATTATGTTGCCGGTTATTCTTTTAGCTAAAAGCGGGATAACTAAGAATGAAATCATTCAAACATTGCGGGGATGAAGCGTAAACGAAGAAAATGATCTTAGCTTATCTATAATAGAGATAATGGATTTAGTGTTTTTTATTAGGCGATTGGGACGAAAGGCGGATTATCAACCCGCTGCGTACAAATTGCGCAGCGGGTTCTATCGCTATAACCGGGGTTTAGCCCTGAATCAGATTAGGGATTTTTACATCAGGATTTACGTCAGCGTCATAATCCACACCGTCGACGGCAAACCCAAACAGGTTTAAGAACTCAGTCTTATAACCGGTAAAGTCGGTCAATTGGTAGATATTGTCATTGGTGACTTGATCCCACAACGCTTGTACCTGGTTTTGAATTTCTGGTGCCAGTTCTTTGTAGTCAGCACGCAAACGGCCATCGGCGTCCAGATGCGGTGCCTCACCACACAAGCTGTCTTTATACAGCGAATAAACTTGCTCGATGCAGCCTTCATGAGTGCCTTTTTCTTTCATCACCTTGAATAGTAATGACAAATACAGTGGCATCATTGGGATAGCGGAACTTGCCTGAGTCACTACCGCTTTCAACACGGATACCCGGGCATCACCGCCGCCATGGGCAGCTAAGCTATCGCGGATAGTCAGAACTTTTTGGTCCAGATCCTTTTTGGCTGCGCCAATAGAACCGTTCCAATAGATATCATGAGTGATTTTTTCACCCAGATAAGTAAAGGCGGTAGTTTGTGCCCCTTCAGCCAGCACGCCAGCTTCCAGTAGTGCATCAATCCACATCTGCCAGTCTTCGCCACCCATCACTGCTACCGTGTTGTCTATCTCGGTTTGAGTTGCGGGTTGTAGCACAACTTCTTTGATAACTTCTTTATCGGTATCTAGGCCACGGAATTTAACTTCATGGCCGATTGGCTTCAGTGTGGAGTTAAACACTTCGCCGGTTTTTGGATGAGTGCGGCGCGGCGAGGCCAGGCTATAGATAACCTGATCAACCTGACCCAGATCTTGCTTAATAGCCTCGATGGTCAGTCGTTTGATCTCATCGGAGAAAGCATCGCCATTGATGCTTTTCGCATATAGGCCTTTCTGCTCAGCAAACTTGTGGAAAGCTGCGCTGTTGTACCAGCCGGAGGTCGCCGGTTTACCTTCTTCTCCTGGGCGTTCAAAGAAAATACCCAGCGTATCGGCACCACAACCAAATGCTGCTGTGATTCGAGCTGCCAGCCCGTATCCAGTTGACGCACCAATCACTAATACTCGTTTTGGGCCGTTAGCAATTGGGCCTTCTGCTGTGACATAGTCGATTTGCTTTTTGACGTTAGCTTCACAGCCCGCCGGGTGAGCAGTCACACAGATAAAGCCGCGTACACGTGGTTTTATAATCATGGATACCTCAGTTTATGAATAAAGTTAAGTGTTCGAGCTACCGTCGGTCGAGACTCTAACAGTTCGGACTCATAGAGTCAGATTATCAAAATTAGCGATAATCTGCTCCAGCTCTATAACATCACACTCATTTTCCGATACAAAAACTGGAGAAAATGCGCCCCAGTAAGTCATCTGAGCTGAATTCGCCGGTAATTTCACTCAATGACTGTTGTGCTAAACGTAGCTCTTCCGCCAATAACTCACCGGCGTAAGCGCTTACTAACTGTTCGTGGCCTTGCACCAAATGCTGGGCAGCGGTTTCCAATGCTTGCAAATGGCGTCGGCGAGCCAGGAAGCCACCTTCGGTGTTACTGGTAAAGCCCATACTCTGCTTAAGATGGCTACGCAGCAGGTCAATACCTTCGCCGGTACGGGCCGATAAGCGAATAAGTGAGTGACCATTCACTTCGGTTAACCCCAGCGATTCACCTGTGACATCCGCTTTATTGCGCACCACGGTGATGGGCAGAGTCGATGGTAGGCGGGCCATAAACTCAGGCCAGATAGCGGCCGGTTCGGTGGCATCAGTCGTCGTACCATCAACCATAAACAGTACGCGATCTGCTTGTTCTATCTCATTCCACGCCCGTTCGATGCCAATGCGCTCAACTTCGTCACTGGCTTCACGTAAGCCAGCAGTATCGATGATATGCAATGGCATCCCATCGATATGAATATGTTCCCGTAAAACATCACGAGTTGTGCCTGCGATATCGGTTACGATTGCAGCTTCACGGCCCGCTAACGCATTGAGCAGGCTTGATTTACCGGCATTTGGGCGGCCGGCAATGACCACTTTCATCCCTTCACGCAACAAGCTGCCTTGCCGTGCTTCAGTGCGCACCTGCTCAAGATCGGCCATCACACCGTTCAACTGGCCTTCAATCTTGCCATCAGAAAGGAAGTCAATTTCCTCATCTGGGAAGTCAATGGCAGCTTCGACGTAGATTCGCAAGTGAGTAAGTGCTTCCACCAATTGATGGATTTTAACTGAAAATGCACCCTGCAATGAATTTACTGCTGAGCGGGCGGCTTGCTCCGAGCTGGCATCAATCAGGTCGGCAATCGCTTCTGCTTGAGCCAAATCCAGCTTGTCGTTTAAAAACGCGCGTTCAGAAAACTCACCCGGACGAGCAATGCGCAGCCCTGGCAGCGCCAGAATGCGTTTTAACAGTAAATCCAGTATAACCGGACCACCGTGACCTTGCAGTTCCAGCACGTCCTCGCCAGTAAAGGAATTGGGGCCGGGGAAGTAGAGAGCGATACCTTGGTCTAATGTACTGCCATCAGTATCTTTAAACGGCAGATAATCGGCATAGCGAGGCTTGGGCAATTTGCCCAAAACCGCCTGCGCCACGTCTGCGGCAGCACGACCTGAAACACGTAAAATACCAACACCACCACGGCCTGGCGGGGTTGCTTGTGCCACGATAGTATCAGTGGTGCTCATGGTTATTTCTCTCTTTAAAAGAATAAGGCGGTCATATAGCTATGACCGCCTCATATACCCTTCTTAATTGCAGTCGCAGCGTTTGTTAGCTGCTCTCCCCCAGTTACTGACGTATGCCAGTGACTGGGGTATCTATCATGTTAAGACTGTTTCTTCTTATCGCGGCTATGTAAACCACGTTTTTCCAGACCACGATAAATCAACTGCTGTTGCAGGATGGTCACCAGGTTACTGACGATATAGTACAGTACCAGACCAGCCGGGAACCACAGGAAGAACACAGTGAAGATAACTGGCATAAAGGTCATTATCTTCTGCTGCATTGGGTCCGTCACGGTAGTTGGTGACATCTTCTGAATGAAGTACATGGTGATACCCATCAGAATCGGCAGAATGTAGTACGGGTCTTGTGCTGACAGGTCATGAATCCACAGGATGAACGGCGCATGACGCAACTCAACGGAACTCATCAACATGTAGTACAACGCCAGGAAGATTGGCATCTGAATGACCAGCGGTAAGCAGCCACCCAGCGGGTTAACCTTCTCAGCTTTGTACAGCGCCATCATCTCCTGACTCATACGCTGCTTATCGTCACCGATACGCTCACGCATGGCAGCCAGTTTAGGCTGTAGCAAACGCATTTTCGCCATCGAGGTGTATTGCGCTTTTGTCAGCGGGTACATGATACCGCGCACGATAAAGGTAATCACGATGATGGAGAAGCCCCAGTTACCGACAAAGCTGTGAATGAATTTCAACAGTTTGAACAGTGGCTGAGAAATAAACCATAACCAACCATAATCAACAGTCAGGTCCAGATGTGGCGCAATGGCCGCCATTTTGTCCTGAATTTCTGGGCCAACCCATAAGGTAGCACCCAGCTGTTTCTGCTCACCCGGTTGAATAATAACTGGCGCACCTTTAAAGCCGATAGCCGCCAGACCATTACCCAAATCAGAAGAGTAGAAGGTGTTGGTTTCATTAGCTGCCGGGATCCAGGCGGTTGCAAAATACTGTTGCAACATGGCTACCCAGCCACCTTTGGTGGTGATGTCCATATTTTTGTCTTCGATATCACTAAAGCTGTATTTTTTATATTTAGTGTCATCAGAAGAGTAAGCCGCGCCACGATAGGTGTGCAGCGCAAAGTTATTGCTGCCGGTATCACGGTGTTTAGGCAAGTTGATGCTTTGCTTCAACTGACCAAACAGCGTCAGCTCCAGCGGGGCAGCAGAGGCGTTTTTAACGTGATAATCCACGCCAATGGCGTAATCGTTACGTTTTAGCACAAAAGTCTTGGTGAAAACGGAGCCATCTTTGCCGGTAAAGGTCAATGGAATACGCAGTTCATCCTGACCGTCAGCCAATACAAAGCTGGTTTGAGGCGCTTCAAACAGTGGGCGCTCACCGTTAGCTGGATTATCCGGGCCGCTTTTGCCTGTCAGACCGCTTTGCGCCTGATAGACGAAAGCTGGAGTGGTTTCCAGTAATTCGAAAGTTTTATCTGAACCCAGAGCATCCGGGTAAGCCAGCAGGTTAGCCTGCTCGATGTCACCACCACGGGTATTAATGGTCAGAGACAGCACATCAGTTTTTACAGTAATCAGTTGACCCTGACCACTGCCGGGCACAGCCTGGCTTGCTTTATCACCGGTAGCAGTATTCGCAGTCTGTTGCGTGGTCTGAGCGGCTGGTTGTGGACTGTTGTCCACTTGCCAGGCTTGCCAGATCATGAAAGACACGAACAGCAGAGCGATGAGTAGAAGATTGCGTTGCGAATCCATCGTTAGTGTTCTCTGTTATCGTCGGGTTTCGGCGGCACGGGATCATCGCCACCTGGGTTCAAAGGGTGGCATTTTAATACGCGTTTCAGTGTTAACCAACTGCCTTTTATCATCCCAAACCGGCGCAATGCCTCAATTCCGTAATGAGAGCATGTCGGATGGAAACGACAACGCGGCCCCAGCAGCGGACTAATCACGAGCTGATAGCCCCTGATTAGCCCGATCAGGATGCGGGAGCCTGGCGACAGTGGCGACGCCATAATTTTTCCAAAGCTTCCGTCAACGCACGGTTATCGAGGTCAGCCACACCCTTTTTCACCAAAACGACAAAATCCATAGACGGTAACGTATGCTGATGCAAACGGAAGCTTTCGCGTGTGAGGCGCTTTATCCGGTTACGTTCGTGAGCACGTTTGACATGTTTTTTGGCGACGGTAAGACCGATGCGGGGATGCCCCAGCTCGTTCAGGCGGCCGAGGATGGTGATTTGCGGCGTGCCAGCCCGTTGTGGCTGCTGGAAGACAAAAGTGAAATGACTGGGAGTTAACAAACGTAACTCCCTAGGAAATGCTAGCTTAACCACTGAGATGGTTAGCTTTTATTACTTAGAAACAGTCAGACGAGTACGGCTTTTCGCACGACGGCGAGCCAGAACTTGACGACCATTTTTGGTGGCCATACGAGCACGGAAACCGTGGCTACGGTTGCGCTTCAATACGGACGGTTGGAAAGTGCGTTTCATAGCGATTTCTACCTAAACTTAAAATAATTACTGATTCAGTAAACGCGTTTGGCTGCTCGGAGTGAAGACACCGACGCCTCAATCGCAACATATAAAGAAGCGGGATTGTAATAATTGTACAGTCCTGAGTCAATTGACATTGCGCCCGCCCGCACAGAAGTTTTCTGTATCGGGAGTTTACCAAGAGCCTGCCCGTGTTCACCGCTGGTTTCTTTTTGGCCAAAGCCATCAAGAACACAGGCATCACACGTAGGGCTGAGGATTATACGGACTCCCAGACAAATCGCAAGGATCGCCGTGAGATCCTTTGTGGATTAATCAGGATCAGTTGTTAGAAAAGGGGAAGGTGATACCAGTATATTCTGAAATATTTTGCGATCATTGCTGATGAGGGACACGAAAAGCTGTGCACTGGGTTACACTCCTAACAGAAGTTATGTCCTGTGGATAAAAAGGATCTAATCTGTGAGGAAGGGGAGGATCTATTGCTCCTTTTGCGCTATGATCCGCCATTCCGATCGCATCCGCTACTCTGGATCACTACTCCGGGATCGTAGGGGGATGTTAGTCGTAAAAACAACCGAAAAACGGTTCGCATGTCACTTTGGCTTGCTACAGGCCATATTGGCGTGTGTCAAAAACGATGAGTTACAAAAAATCCTGATTTCTTTCTTTTATTGATCTTGTTCGAGTGGAGTCCGCC